>NZ_CP091881.1:0-4800000 GCF_022163125.1 Paenibacillus sp. HWE-109
AGGACGAAGCTCAAGCGAAGGCGCGGGAGAAATCTTGGTTTTGATGGGTTGGAACTTTCCTGTAACTGGCGGGTTAGATGGAAAGTTCCGCTTAAAACCAAGAATGTGCTGCTAAACAACTGAAAATGGTTCCAAAAACCGTAAATAAATGCTATTTTATGGATAGGACTTCTCTGTCTTTAGGGGTCGAGCTTTATAGCGTAGGATACGTATAAGGGGCAGATTGATAATCCGCTGACTCTTAATCTATACACGTATACTACAAATAATCCGTTACGCTGGGTTGACCCTTCAGGACATTATAATGCAGAACCAGAGCCTAATACTGATGGTTCTGTTACATGGCAACAAGAATTTGTGCATTGGTTCAAAGACAACTCAAACGTTAAGGAATATTTCCAAAATGTCCTAGATGCTAAAATTGATGAAACTTCTCAAGCGTATAATAATGCAAAGAGTACATTAAATACACTGTTTGCTGATGATACTTCAGACAATGATCGACTATTTGCTTTTATGCAGGTTCAAGTGCTACTTTACTCATTCGGTCCTGAATCTTCAGGTGTAAATGGTGGTTTTATGGTTCCCAAGCTTGTCAGACCGGAAGCCGCTGTAACTGGAAGTAAAAAACATGGAGTTAGTTGGAAGGAGGGGCCAGCTCGAGCAATAAATGAAGGAAAACCTCAAGGGCAATGGAACAAAGAAGATTTAGATTATGCTACAACGATGGCAAATACATTAAAATCTGGAGAAAGTGGATATTTTGATTTGCCGACTGGTTCAAAATCTATTGTTTACATGCCTGACGGGACTACTACTCCAGCTACAAAAATGTGGGTTAGAAATAATGGAACTGGAACGTGGCATGGGTATCCGATGCCCTGAAAAATTTAAGAGGAGGTAGGTAATAATGGATTTTTGGATCCAGACAAGTAGCCCTAATTGTACAGGAATTTTTGATGAAGATGACCAAAATCTGTCAAATGCTATTGAAACAATATTTCCCATGATGACAGAAAAAGCTATTATGGTTTGGAAAACCATATATATCCCGTTATGTTATAAGTATGATATTAGCTGTATGATAGATGATATTCTTGAGATTCTTGAAAAGCTTAGAAGCAGTCCATCCGGTGAGATATCCGTGAATTGGGCATCGAATACATTTGCTAATGTATGGCATATAAGGTGGCTGGAGGAGCAAGTGGAAATAACTTCTGAATGGGGATCTGTTTTAGGACATACTGAACAATTATTGGACTCAAAAGGAGCTATTTCTCTATCTAAACAGTCCTTTATATCAGAATGGAAAAGAGTTCTTTTCAATATAATTTCAGGTCTACAGGAATCAGGATATAATGAGAGTAATCTTCCTGATATGACACGGTTAAAAGTAGAGTATAATGCAATTCAGGGTGAAGGAATACTCTATAAGTAATATTGGAGACTTTATAGAAGACAGATAGCCACCTTGCGATTAACCATTGTAGGGTGGTTTTCTTTTTGTCTGCCGCTGTATCGCTAACAACACAAATAACCGCTCAGAGAGTATGGGAGTGTGCGTAGGCAACTATACAAGCTTGATAGCTGTCTTTGTCAAAACTTCAATGCGACTACCTCGTGTTGTGGTTTTATTTGCTAGCAAAAAACCAATTGTCAAAGAGCAACCGCTCTGTCATAATAAGAGATGCAGAGGCGAGTCGCCCGAGCAACTTAATAAACCAAACTTAAATCAAACTTAGAGCACTTGAATGATCCCCCTAAGGGTTATCTCAGGTGCTTTTTTGCGTCCCGATATAATTATATAGTCAAATAACTATTAAATTTTGCAACAACACGTGGGCGCAACCTACCATAAACCGATAGGAGAGGTGCGTAACATGAAAGTTGCAGTTTCAATGGACAAGGTCATGCTAGAGTTTGAGGGGGTTCGGCTGTCAGACTATTTACCTTGGAGCATACGGTTAACGACACAGTACAGGACTAAGCACATTAGGTATAAGAAGCTATATTGCTACCAAATGCACGTTAGACTGGACAAGGGTGTTTACCTGCATGTGTTTTTTAAGAACTTTAGAGAGGTAGCCAGCTATAAGGGGTATACGCTGCGGATTGAAACTCATCCCGAACATTATGCCAAGTTAACGGATTTACTAGAACCTATATGGAACGCGGCAGAGCAAGTGTATTTTGTTAGCGGCGATGTTGCTTTTGATGTGCCGCAAGTATTGGACAATGTACTTATCATTGCGAATCATGCGCGGCGGAGAATTAGACTGTATAAAGATACGCGGTATTTTGGCTTACCCCATCAGCGCAAATTACATGCCTATTGCCGAGCTTATAATAAACGGCAACAGCTGCTAACCCAAGGAATTGATTTAGGATATGATCTAACCCGAATTGAAATGGTGTATAAGCCAAGTATGAAAATACCGTTGAACGATTTGGTGGTGCACCCGCCTGAGTTTAACAAATATTACTTTGCCAAGGTACTTACCGACATGGGTGCATTAACCGCTAAAGAACGCGATCGGGTAAACAAATTACAAACTGGGGAAGAGCGATATACCCTACATGTAAGAAATAGAATAAAAGAATCACTTGTTAGCCAGTATGAGTTGAATTTTAACCAGCTAGCAAGTGAACATTGGGCAACAATAGTAAACGAAAACAAGTTAATTGGATAATAGCAGACAAACGACAAGCGAGCGTATTAATGTTTGAACGTAACAGGAAGGGCTATTTACGTTTCGTCTCTTTTCTAACCGCAGAACCCAAAATCGTGAGCGAGACGTTTGGTAAGGGGAAACTATGACAACAGCCTTTTTAAAAACAAACCTCATGTCATAGTTTTGAAAACGACACCTCATGTCGCAGTTTTGAAAAGCAGCATTTAACCGTTGGATTGTTCAATAACCAATACTTCCCCTATTTCAACTTGTAGCACGTTACAAATAGTAGCTAGTGTGTGCAAGTAAATGCGGCTAACATTATCGCGGCATAGCGAATTAATAGTGGCGGGTCGAAAGCCTGTTAATTCAGCTAGTTGTCGTTGCGATATTTGCTTAGAATGTAGTACATCGCGCAAGCGAACACGTATGGTAAGCATAACGTAACCTCCCCTCAGGCGTATTGTGTTTCTAGTTTAAACTGGGAATAAATGGTTGTAAATATGTTAAGAGGATTATATAGTAAAGTTACTTTTTACCGTAACAGGTATTCCAAATACTGTAACGAGGTGGTGAAACCATGGGAAAGAAAGTGGTTGGTTATGTGCGTGTCAGCACCATGGGACAGGTAAAGGATGGGTACAGCTTAACGTACCAAGTCGAGGAAATACGGCAATATTGCGAACAGAACTACCTTGAACTGGTACACATTTATGAGGATCGCGGCATTAGCGGGGCTAAAGTAGATGAGGATGGTTTAACTGTTGAACGTGAAGGACTGCAAACGATGTTGGCAGACTTAAAACACGACCCAATCAATTACGTTGTTGTACTGAATACCTCCCGGTTATGGCGTTCCGATATGGCTAAAGTGTTGGTACATCGGGATTTAAAGCGTTACAAAGTGGATGTACGGGCAATTGAACAGCCCAATTACAGCATATTTGCACATGACCCCAATGATTTTTTGGTAAACGGCATGTTGGAGCTGCTAGATCAGTACCAACGACTAGAGATAACATGCAAGTTAAGTCGAGGGAGGAGGAAGAAAGCGGAGCAGGGTGGTTATGCTGGCGGTGGTATTGCCTACGGTTACACCATGCATAAGGGGAGTAAGGCGCCGGAGGTTAACGAGAACCAAGCTATTACGGTTAAAAGGGTATTTGAATTACGGCAACAATACCCAACATGGTCACTTACACAACTAGCAGCAGAACTTAACGCAGACGGTTATACCACAAAGCAGTGCAAACCGTTTAGCAAAGTACAGGTAAAACGGATTTTAGACCGCGAGAGCCTATATAAAGGCATGGTGAAATACGGCAATGTTGTAGCTTTAGGACAGCACCAAGCGATTATTTGAAAATAATATTTATCGCACTTAAATAATTGACTCGTTTTGATATATATTAGTCGAACGTTGAAATAGGGTAAGTGATTGCTAACGTATCTTTGCGGCTTGGACCGCTCGAAACTGAGGATGCAACCTTGCCCTTAACGTATCCAAGATAGGGGTGATTTCTGTTTGAAGGAGCAGCTAAAGTATTTGTTCATTGGCGTAGACTTGCATAAGCAGCACCATACGGCTGTCATTATTAACTTTTGGAATGAGAAGTTAGGGGAAATCCGAATTGGCAACAAACCTACCGCCTTTCCCGAACTGCTTATTGAGGTAAAGAAGCATATGAAAAGAGGGATGACCCCTATCTATGGATTGGAAGATACAGGGGGGTATGGACGAGCACTAGCGGTGTTTTTGAAGGAAAACAAGCAAGTTGTAAAAGAAGTAAACCCCGCTTTAGCCAATAACCGCCGAAAAAGCCATGCCATCATTGAGAAGTCGGATAGCTGGGACGCGGAGTGTGTAGCCAGAGTGCTGAAGGACGAACTGCACCACCTGCCCGATGCCAATCCCATGGATATTTACTGGGCAATTAGCCAGCTTGTTACGACAAGGCGGGGACTGGTAAAGGACTTGTACTCTCATGTTAGGAAGCTGCACCAACAGCTAGGGTACCACTATCCAAGCTACGGCAAGTTTTTTTCCGAGATTGATGGGAAAACGGCACTGGCCTTTTGGGAGAACTTCCCCGCCCCGCACCATTTGAGGGAGTTCAATAACGAGCAACTGGCTAAGTTTTTACGAACATACAGTAATAACGGACTTTCTACGAAGAAGGCGGCTGAAATCCTGCGACATATCCAAGGGGACGGGGAAACGCATAGGGAGTTCCAAGAAAGGCGGGATTTTATTGTGCAAAGTATGGTTCGTACGATCAGTTTCAACAAAGAGGAGATTGCACGCGTAGATGGACAGTTGCAAGATGTTATGGGGCGGCTTAACTTAAAACTTGAGTCTATGACGGGAATAGACCATGTAACGGCGGCTTATTTTACCGCTGAAATCGGTAGTGTTAACCGTTTTGCAAGTGCTGACAAAATGGCTAGGTTTGCAGGTATTGCCCCTATCATAGTGGGTTCGGGAAACACGCATAAAATCCGGAAAAACAAGCTTGGAGATCGGGATTTACATGACCTATTCGAGCAGTTAGCGGTAAGGCAAATTGCTGTCACAAGGGGCAAAAAGGAGCCACGTAACCCGTACTTCTACAACTACTATCAAGAGCGGTTAGCAGCTGGTAAGACGAAGAAACAGGCTATCATATGCATCATGCGTAAGCTAGTCAACATTATTTATCGTATGATGAAGGAAGGCACAGAATACAAGGCACCTACTCTCCCGATAAAGGTGGCGGGGTGATATAATGGGCGGTAGATTCCGCCCTTTTTCCTCCAAATAGGCCGCTTTATTAACTAGGATACCAATGAAGGGCAGATTGATAATCCTCTGAGTTTGAATCTTTATACGTATGTGATGAATAATCCACTGAAATACAAAGACCCAAGTGGGCATGCTGCCCAATCTGATTTGTATATATCACCAGGAGGTGGTGGGGCATCAGTTAGTGGTCAAGGCTTAGTAACCGGAATATTAGTAATTCTTGGTATTATTGCAACACCTATTATCCAAGACGAACCAACAGTGATCACTACACCTTTTCAAGACCAGCAACCAACAGTGTTAGATCAGCAATTCGAAGATGATGAAATAATTGTAATAACAACGCCAATTATAAACCAGAAGCCTACAGTTATTACTCAACCAATAATTAATGAAGCAGGAAGTATCATTACATTCAAAGAAGTGAATGGTTTTGAAGCAAAAATAAAGGCTGGTCAGCAAGAAAAACACATAGTTGGTGCCCCTAATTATAATCAGGAACTAGCAAACGGTAAGGTGAAAAGTAAATTTAATGGTACACTTTCTGAAGCACAGAAATTATTAGATGCTTATGCTGGCTCAGGAGTATGGATTGGAACTAATAAAGAGAGAGTGGATTTTGGAGACATAATCGGTGAGTATTATGACCCTCAATCTCAGACGTATACTGATACCTCTAAAGGTATTATTCACTATGGAAAAGATGGCGCACACATTGTACCTGCTCGACCACAATAAGGAGGTAGTCAAATTGGATGCGTTATTAAAGCTACTTAGCAGTTACCCTAATGGCACTGAACTTTATCTGGAATGGAATACAGGACTGAAATTATCTGGAATAATTGATACAATTTATGAAACGACAAATGATGATGGTGAAGATTTTTATGCTTGTGCATTTATGATAGTGACTATTGCAGGAGAAAAGCAACTGATTTCTGGAATGTTATATGAAGTTTCTAGCCAAGATCCGCCAAATATTATTAAAGACAAGTTTGGCAATATTATTTGGAGTATCTAATCTGCTATAAGAGAGAAATCACTTTGCGATTTTTGCAGGGTGGTTTCTTTTTGTCCGCCGCTGTATCGCTAACAACACAAATAACCACTCAAAGAGTATCAGCGACGGCTTACGAAACGGCTATTTGGTTAAACGAACGCTAGATCAAATGTTGGAAAAGTAACAATCTGTTCCAAAATTATGCAGTAAGGTATAATAGGTGGTGGTGATCGGATTCGTGGTCGCCCCCACCTTTTTAAATAGATTTCCAAGCTTTATTAATTAGGATACGTATGAGGGGCAGATCAACAACCCACTCTCACTGAACCTTTATACTTATGTGGAGAATAATCCTTTGATGTATACTGACCCGACAGGACACGATAAGTTTAAAGAAATTTCATTTGCAATAAGACGTCCATATGCTGCCTTGAAAATTGGAGTGGCGAATCCTGGAAAAGGAAAAACAGATATTACCAACGTATCAATAAGATTTTCTACTAATGACCTCGGTTTTCAGGAGAATGATGCACGAGAAGGTTCACAAGTCAATGCGTTCAGACATGCTTTGTGGCAAACAATGATAACTAAAGAATTAGGAAGAACGATAGCAGTTGAAGCCGGGTTTGTGCATGAAGAAGATGGATTTGCAATCAGCGGAAAAACAGATTTTAGCAACGCCACATTCACGACGTTATCTAAAGCCGATGAGTCAATTGATTTGTTGAATAACAAAATCGGCAGATATTTGGGGGAGAAGGCGAATAGTTCAAGAAAGGAAATGTCAATTTCAGTTTTGGATTATTACCACAATACTGGGCTTTGGGTTGTACAGCAACAGTCCGATGGAACATATAAAATTATTCAAGAAAAGCTATCAGACGAGCAATATGTTACAGCAAAAGCTAGGCTAGAACAGCTAGATGATGATGGCTTTTGTGAGGAGGATAGGTAAAATAAAAATGATTAAATCTCTGAACGGCATAAGTAGTTATTTCAAGATTTGTGTTATGTTGTTATTAGTAATACTGGCATCAGTGGGATGCTCCGCCAAATCTAATCTAACTGATAAAATTATCAAGGAAATAGATGGGGAATGTGGAGAAAATGGTACTTGTACAATATCAATTAAAGAAGTAACAGATTTCGAATGGGATAGAATGGTTATTTTTCAAATAGGTAGTTCCAAGTCTGAAATTAGTAAGGCTTTAGGAATTGAATATAGCGGCCCAACCGATATGATGACAGGAATGATTTTTGTAAAAGACAATAAGATTGTACATGAAGAAATAATACCTTACTATCCTGAAAAGCCTAGTAAATTGTGGATTGTTTTGGATAAAACCCCGAAAGAACCTAATTGCATAAGTTTTATGGTTGATAACGCAGTTTTAAAAGGAATTAAGAAAAAGGATGACAATCAATTTTATTATCGAATTACCAATGAAAAGGAATAAGAACCATTTTTGCCACCGTACCACTAACCATCGTAGGGTGGTTTTCTTTTGCCTGCCGCTGTATCGCTAACAACACAAATAACCGCTCAGAGAGTATGAGTGGGCGAAATAGCTATTTTACAAGAAGTGCGTTGCGACATAGACTATTATTGTAAGATATAAATTTTGTTCTTATAACATGCCGAATCGTATCTTATATTTTAGAATCTATACAACTCTAGGAGGAATGCCATTGTTCGATACCATAACCTTGAAAACTTATATCCATATTGCCCATGATTTACTTCATACCTACGATAATCAGCCAATAACTTACTACGATCACAACACAGGCTTTCATAAGTCCATATATAAAATCCATGACAAATACATACCGTACATCGTATACAGAGAAATCAATCAACTACTTGAATTTCAAATCTCCATCCCTAAATTTCTCTACGGTAACAATGTTATCCTCCTGAAAGAGAGCGATATTCCTCTCTTCTTCCAAAGGTTGTATCAACGGTTACACGAATTATTTCACATTCACGTTAGAACGGAGGACTGGTACTTAAGTTGAATCGACGTTTGCTGGAATTTCCAAGTTTATGAGCAAGTGTCCGAATATGTTAAGCAGATTGAAAATTGGATTTTGCTCCTGCCACTTGGTATGAATATGCAAATAAAGCATCCAATGTTCTCGGTAACCGAATGCATATATGTATGATCGAAATACTGATTGGGACGGGTATCAGGATAAGCGAATTAGTCGGTATCAGGCTAAAAGATATAGACATGAACGAACGTAAAGGTTTATTGCATTTATTGCGGATACTTGGGAAAGGAAATGCCCAACGAACGCATCCTATGTAAAGCACTCACACGATACTTGGAAGTTAGGCTGGGAAGCGAATCGGAATACTTATTCATAGGGCAGCGCGGCGCATTTGAACGGAATGCAGTCAACTTGATATTGAATAAGTATGGTGGTGATCAGGTTCAAGTGAAGGTTACTCCGCATATGCTCAGGTATACTCTTGGGTATAGGTTGGTTAAAACGAACCCATTGACCACTATTCAGCAGATACTGGGACATGACCATGTAAGCACGACGAATATCTAAACGTTGACAACCCAGCTGGATATGGAAATTGCATTGGCGAATATTGAGTGGTGATGAGCCACTCTTTTTGTCGTTGCTGGGAAGGGGGGCTTTTAACGGGGAAAAAGCAGCCGCCAGCAAGGGTGCAGAAATTTTTGAGGTATTTTACAGTGAAATAATAGGTATCTCTTTGACTGATTTGAAAATAATGTAATACTTTTGGTGGCATTCACTTTTTCTGTGTAAATATGGTTCTTTAGCGCTTGATAAAACATTCGGATTTTAATATTATGAAAAAGGAGTGTAAAATCACAGCTCGGTTGGTAGTCCGGGTGCACGATAAATGCCGTGTTAGTAGCCTTCCCCCCTCGGGATGTCCGTCACTCTAAGTTCATATGAGGGGGATTTCTGGATGAAGCTTACCATTTATTTCGAGGATCAGTGTAAATTTTGGATTGGGATTATTGAATCGGAAGAGAACAACGAACTAAGGGCGTGCCGCCATATATTTGGAAAAGAGCCCAAAGAAATGGAGATTCTGGAGTTCGTTAATCATCAAATGTTACCATTAATTAGTCGAACTAAACAAACGGTAGAAACCAAGTACAAAGAGGACAAGAGGATTAATCCTAAGCGTCTTGCAAGGCTCGTGACAACGGAAATACAACAGAGAGGCATGTCTACGTATGCACAGCAGGTCATCAAACTTGAACTAGAGAATCGAAAAAAAGAGACCAAGATATTATCCAGACAAGCGCAAGAAGAGTTGAAGGAAAAAAAGTATGAGATAAAAGTTCAAAAAGCTAAGCACAAGCACAAGGGAAGATGATAATTTAAGTGACCGTATGACTTGCGGTTGCTTTTTTGTTGTCTATTTTGATTACCACATAAGAAATATGAACAGAACATCAACTCTTGTGCAAGTGTTTGAACGATCACCTTACCACAGATTTGTCGAGAACCTTATCATCGCCCCACCTTTCTTTACTATTATCAAGTTTAGTTTTTGACTTCACTAGTGACCAACCTAAGTCTAGATCTTTTTCTATGAGCAATGAAGGATCAATATCAAAATCAGCTTGCCTACTCAATAATCAACTTATTTTTCCTGACTAAATAAACGAAGTAAAGGAGCAAAGGAATGCCTAGCGCGCAGGTAGCATCCCAGAAAATATAATAGCTGACAATGGAATTGAAATAAACGATATTCGTGGTTATTGCAAAGGCAAGTCCAAAGATTACAAACCCAGCCGGAACCGATAGGATTCGGTAGTCGCGAAGGTTGAGTAATTGGGAAGTGCCGAGCAGTAAAGCATAGAAGTCCAAGATGCACTTAAAATAGGTGGATATAATCCAATTGATCGCAAGGATGGCTTCAACCCGTTGGACGAAATTACCGATGTTGATTTTCTGTGCGGTCAGATAAGCAGCATAAAGTTCAATGGATGCCAAGTTGGGGCCGATGACTATAATGGTGAGCAGTATCGTTGAACTAATGGCAATACCGCCGAAAGTTACACCTAGTAGATAATCCCTTTGCGTATGATCTTTGGAGATCACTTGGGGAAAAATCATCAGAAACGTGCACAGCTCGCAAAATGTAAAGGTACTGCTGTATAAAGAGCCATGAATGATAGCCAGCATGCCTTCACCCATGAAGGGATGGAGCTTCTCAAATTTGACTTGGGGGATGAGCAAAATAAAGAGAGAAAAGAATAGTAGTAAATACAAAGGGAAGAAAGTTTCACTTGTTCGCGCAATCGTCTCCAACCCGCTTTTGACGCCCCAAACTAACAGGATGATCATCATAATATGAATGGCATGCAGTGGGGTTACGGTGAATATCTGCGTTTTCAAGAAGTCTCCTACTTCTCGGATCAAGATGGAGACAGAGGTGAGGAAATAATATAAATAGAAGATCGTGATGAAGCCACCTGCCCATTTGCCCAGCAAGACACGGTTATATTGAACAAGAGTTAGTTTTGGGAATAATCGGCTAAAGCGAAATAGGAGCCAGGCAATCGGCCATCCGACAAGAAATCCAGTGCCTCCAGATAGCCAAGCATCTTGTTTGGAAGCCGCGGCAGATAGGGAGGGAAGGATCAGCAGCATATCACCGATAATAAAATAGATAACAAGTATGGCTAACTGTTTGGTGCTTATGATTCTATTTTCCATCCTATTAACCATCCTTTACGTTCAGTGCGTGCTTCATCCACTCATTCAGCGGTTTGTACATGAGTTCAGGCAGTTTCATCAGACTGGGAAATTGGATTTCATTTAGTGCAAATACGCTAAGAATAGAGCCGATAATCAACATAATCGAATACGTGAATACATCTCTTCTGCGGGCTTGTCTAATTAATGCAGGGAGCTCGCATACAGCAGCTAGTATCGCCAACGTTGCCACGATGAGTATTGTATACAGCACGAGTTATTTCTCCTTCATTCTTTTTTCCACGGAGTTGGTGATCATTCCTATGTTACGGATATTAATGTTCGTTTGATATACGACTTTAAGATCAGCGAAATGGTTGTCCCAATCGTCTCCAATCGATTTCCATAATTTAGGGCTTGCTTCGTAAGTGGATTGACCAAAACCGAAGATATCGACTTTATACTTTTTTTGCATCACTTCAACTGATTTTTTCATCAAGGCTTCCAGATCATGTTCAGCTTCTTTTTGCAACCACTCAATCGTTTGAGGTTCATTTAAATTGATGTGGCAGGTTACTTCGCCAATATTCACATCCATTTTAATCGCCACCAGCATATGAGGGTCCTCTTGTTCCATGAAGCTTTTGACATCCGTATGCGAACGAAGTACCTCCAAAGAGATCATTTTACCATCGGGACAGTGAATAGTACCAACCGTGCTTTTTACTTGATTTTGGATGTAGTTATAGCCTTTGCCTTCATCTATAGTGAGCCAACCAACCAATTTATCATTTTTAAAAGCGGCCAATCCGGAATATCGCAACTTGACAGGTTGATCAATATCCTCAACTTTGTTCTCAGCAAGGCCATGTTCAACAATCGAAATGCCGGGCAATACCGGATTCATACCTTTGGTCATCAATTGGTCAATTAAGATATCGACGGTAACTTTCGTGATCGGAGCCCACACTTTGGACGAAGTGTCAAGGGAATGAAATAAGGCTTCTGCTGGAATATTGTCCAGTGGCGTCAAGATTTTGAGAATGTTTTCGGCAGAAGTCTTTCTCGCAACCATAACGTAATAATCAACTCGAGTTTCCGGATTTCGGACTAGAAGGTCCAGAACCTTGGCTATTCCTTCCTGGGCAATGGCTTCACTCAAAATTAATACTCGTATGTGCGCCGTATAAATTTTTCGTGGACTCGTTTCAGTCAGTTTGCGGAAGGCCTCAAATAAGGTAGGGGCAGTTGCTTGATATAAGGTTACAGGGGCGCCATATTTTCTTGCCCGGGTACCTACTTCACCTGGAACGACAACTTGTACAGTGAGTTGGTATTGACTACCTATTTTATCGATAGCAACCCCCGCAAGAATGCCTAGTTCATTCAATTCACGCCGATCCCAACAACTGGTCAACACCATGATAAGTAATATGCCGACTACAAGCCCCCTTGGTATTCGTATCATAGGCCTTCACCTCTGAAATCTGCGTTATTTGTGTTTAGGTGCATGCTGACGAACTTTATCTTTTTGATTAAATAGTCTAGGGCGGGTAATCATTCGTGGCCATGCCAAGCGGAACAAAGTATCTTTCTGATCTTCAAAAACAATCGGAGCCAGCGGGCTCATATAAGGAATTCCGAAGGAGCGGAGACTGTTGAGATGAAGCGCCAGTATAATAATCCCGGAGAGAATTCCAAATAAACCAAAAGAAGCGGCTAAGCCCATTAATACAAAACGAATCATGC
This sequence comes from Paenibacillus sp. HWE-109, assembly GCF_022163125.1. Taxonomy (NCBI): domain Bacteria; kingdom Bacillati; phylum Bacillota; class Bacilli; order Caryophanales; family Paenibacillaceae; genus Paenibacillus; species Paenibacillus sp. HWE-109. The sequence continues at coordinate 12,902 of NZ_CP091881.1, forward strand.
GTACAGAAATGGACATGGCATTCGCAGGGATTACATAACTTGAGATGGCTGTGATAGAAACGATGATCACCACAGCGGCTGATATAATCCCAGCTTCCACGGCAGATTGGCCAATGACGAGAGTGCCCACGATGGATACAGCTTGACCGACGGTTCGTGGCATTCGAATGCCTGCTTCACGTAATATTTCATAAATAATTTCCATCAACAAAGCTTCGATAAAAGCGGGGAAGGGTACACCTTCCCGTTGCGCAGCTAGATTCAATAGAAGATTGGTCGGCAGCATCTCTTGATGGTAGGTTGTAATCGCAATGTACATGGACGGAACGAGCAGTACGATCAAGAATGACAAGTAACGAATCACGCGTATTAATGTACTGATGTCGGCCCGTTGATAATAATCTTCAGAGGTTTGCATGAAATGAACGAATAACGCCGGGACGAGCAATACGAAGGGGGTCCCATCGATCAAGATAGCAATTCTACCTTCTAACAGACCTGCGGCGATCGTGTCCGGTCGCTCCGTGTTATACACGGTAGGAAAAGGGGTGAACGACTTATCTTGAATAAACTCTTCGATGTAGCCGCTTTCCAATATGCCGTCTATATTAATTTGGCTCAGGCGGTGTCGAGCTTCTCGGATAATATGATCATCCGCAATTTGGCTTATATACATAATCGCGACGCTTGTTTTCGTAACTTCGCCAATTTCATGCACTTCCAGCCATAAGTGCGGATTTTTGATTCTGCGGCGAATCAATGAAATATTCGTTTTGATATTTTCAGTGAAAGCATCCATCGGACCGCGAATACTCGGTTGAGATGTCGGTTCACTGATAGATCTCTCTTCGCGCCCAGTAACGCCGATCCGCAGCCCCTCTGCATAACCGTCCATCAACAGGATGGCGTCACCTGACAGAAGATGGGTAAGTAGCGAGCTCAGCTCTTGAATAGAGCCAATGTCGCCTACGGAAAGGGTTTGTTCTTTGAGGTAAGCGAGCGGGTTGTCTTCATCAATGAGATCGAACTCGGTGTTCAATTTTTTGAGATCAATTAGCGAGCCGATGATATCAGATTGAATCATTTCAATGTCGGTTAAACCATTCATATAAAACAAGGCGATCTGCCATTCATTGATCAAAACCATGTGTCTTATTATAAGATCTGGACTGCCTCCCAAGGCATTGTGAATCGTTTGAATATTCATGTCTAGGTCGATATCCAAGCAATCATGCGTAATCGAAATTGGTTGAATGGGAGCACAACTCCTATTTCCAGAAATTTATTATGGTTATATTGACCAATTGGAGGCAGAAACATACATGTATGTTTCTTGTTTCTTTATTCCCAAGAGAGAATCGTGGACACCAGCTAGAGAAAAGTGATATCCTGTTTTTGGTAGAATATTGTCGAACTGCCCCGTTAAATGGCTCAACAGTTCATAGATACATGAGGAGATGAGGCATGGACACGAAACAATGGATGTCGGTAACGCTTTTTATCGCAACAGCTCTGATGCTGTTCATCTCCTTCCTGTCTTATCGGAAACGTCATCTGCCTGTTGCCAAAACGATGATTTTTATTATGCTGGCAGCGGCTTGCTATGCGTTTGGTTATGCTTTTGAAGTGTTGAGCGGAAACCTGAAAGAAGTGAAGTTGTCTCTTCAAATCGAATATTTGGGCATTCCATTCGTGACCACGCTTTGGCTTTTTCAAGTCATTCAGTTTACGGGGACTGCCTCACGTTACCGCAAGCAGCTCGCAATTGCGCTATTCCTTATTCCCATAACCGTCTTTGTCCTGCATGCAACGAATGAATGGCATCATCTCATCTATAAGCGCTATGTGTTGAATGTGGAATCTTCGATTCCTTTGTATACGACAGTCAAAGGGCCTTGGTATGAAGTGCATACCATCTATAATTATTCTGCTTTACTGTATGGGATACTGCTGTTTATTCCTATGTATTGGAAAGCTTTGCCGATTGTGCGCAAACAGATTTTGGTTCTTCTTTTGGGCGCGATTGCCCCGATGTTGTTCAATATGTTCTTCTGGTTCGGGGTGACCGTCGATTTGACGCCGTTCGGCTTTGCTGTTTCGGGAGTTGCTTATGTGTGGGGAATTCTTCGGTTTAATTTGCTCCGCTTAACACCGCTTGCTTATGCCAAAGTGTTCGAAACGATCCGTGACGGCGTCATCTTGTTCGATTATGAGGATCAAATCATCAGTTACAATAGAGCAGCGGAAAAAGTTTTTCCCGAGCTCGGCTTGACGAAACGCTATCCTGCCGATATGGCGATGGTTCTGTCAGCCAGCCCGGTTCTGATCCAACATATTCGTGCCGCTAGCGACGGGGACGACCGTTTCCCATTTCACCGAATGTACGCAAACCGAACCCGGCATTACAGTTGTAGTTTGTCGCTCATTTACGAATCCAGTACAGTCTTAATCGGTAAGATATTAATGTTTAACGATATTACGCAGATGAAGGAAAGCGAGGACCGGCTCAGGGAGAACGCCAGGCAGTTATCCGACCTGAACGCTTTCAAGGACAAGTTGTTTACCGTCGTGGCGCATGATATTCGCGATCCGATCGCTCTGCTCGTCAGCTTGACTGAGCTGCTTGGCGACGAACTCACAGCGTCAGACTTTGAGCATGCCGAGTTAGTGCGGGAGCTGAAAGGGCAAGTGCAGAGTACATTCCATCTAGTCGAAAATTTGCTGGACTGGTATCGCAGCCAGGAAGGGAAAGTCGTGTTTCGTCCGCTAGGCTGGAATTTGCAGCAAGTCGTGAGACAAGCCTTGTTGCTTGCCGGTACGAAAGCGGGTATGAAACAAATTCGACTGACAGAGCATATAGACGAGAAGTTCGGAGTTAGAGCAGATAAAGAGATGCTGGATCTGATTCTGCGGAATCTGCTTTCCAACGCGATTAAGTTTACTGGCATCGGTGGCAAGATTGAGATCGAAGCCAGGTTGGAAGGTAAAATGGTTATCGTGTCCGTAAGCGACAATGGCGTGGGGATCGATGAACAGACCATGGAATTGCTGCTTAAGGAGGAACCGTTCCTAAAGGTTATGGTGAATGGGGGAGACTCGGGGGACACAAGGTTCGGACTGGCTCTGACGCGGGAATTCGTCCGCATCCACGGCGGCAGCCTCTGGTTCAAGAGCCAGCCAGGCATCGGCACGACCTTCTCATTCAGCTTGCCTGCAACGGCAGGCAGGATGGATGCATTCGACGATGGAGGATTGGAGGAAGACGGATATGAAAGTGATTATGGTGGATGACGAGCCGACAATGCATTTGATACTGCGCAAAATGCTAGCCAAGCTGCCGGATGTGCACGTAGCGGCTGCGTTCACGAACACGAAGTCCGCAGCCTCCTTTCTGAGCGAGAATGCGGATATCAACCTTGCATTCGTAGACATTTCTATGCCGGGGGGGAATGGCATGGAGTTTGCCGCGGAGATCGAGCTTGCGGAATCTCATGTGCAAATCATCTTCATCACCTCGCATAAGGAGTATGCCTTGAAAGCTTACGAACTGTCCGTACTGGATTATTTGGTCAAGCCTGTAACCCAAGAGCGGCTGGAGCGGGCCGTCAATCGTGCGCGGCTGAACCAGAGAAGCGTTCTCTCTCCGTTACTTTCAACTGCCGCACCGATGAATCCGGGAAAGGTCGTTCTTAAGATGCTGGGGGACGTCGTCGTGAGCAATGAAGCGGTCCGCGTGAAATGGATCTCGCGGAAGTGCGCGGAGCTGTTCGCGTATTTGCAGCTGAACCATGGCAAACGGATTCCCCGCTCGAGACTGGTTACGGATATTTTCGGAGGAATGCATCAATCGAAGGCAGAGAGCTATCTGAATACGACGGTCTATCAATTGCGCAAGTCCCTGGAACTAATTGGCTTGCGCGAGGTCGTACGATCAGAGAACGATGGCTATGCGTTGGAATTAAAGGATCCTATGATCGATTATATAGAGTTTGAGAAGCAAGTGGAGGAACTACAGGTCATTGATATAGGCAATATAGAGAGAGCGCTGCAAATTGAACGTCTGTATACGGGCGAGTTGTTTGGGGATAAGGCATATGTGTGGGCGATTCATGAAACGGAGCATTATGTAGAATTGTACGCATCATTCGTCAAGCGGTTAGCCGCTGTGCTAATTTCATTAAAGGATACGGCCTCGGCGTCGAGGTTGCTCCTCAAGCTCAACGAGCGCAATCCGTTGGACGAATCCGTTATTCACCTCCTAATGAGGATCCGGGAAATGACCGGAGACAAAAAAGGACTGACGGCTCTATACACGGATTATGTTCGACTGCTCAGCCGAGAGCTTGGCATCCGCCCATCCGAGGATTTGATTCATCTCTATGATCGGTTGGTAAGCCGATTCTCAGATAGAAAATGACCGCAGGCATAGCTTGCGGTTTTTTGGTCTCGCAGTGTGAAAAGGAACTACGATCCGCTAATTGGCGGGAATCGGTGTAAAAGCAGCATGAAAGGGAACTGAGGTACGTTATTTTAGTGGAAGATGCTGATTACGACGGGCAATCGGTGATATAGCGGATCGTAGTTCCCTTTGGAGTGGAATATGGCGGTTTTCAGCCATATAGCGGATTCTAGTTCCCTTTGGGCATTGCGATGACACAGAGCGCAGTGTGAAAGGAACTACGATCCGCTAATTGATAGGAACCGGGGTAAAAGCAGGGCGTTCTTTTCCCTTCAAGTTCCTATAGGCAGATGAATGGCATTGAAGTATCATTTACTTAGGGTGATAGCCGATGTTCATTTCTCCTATGTTGCTGCAAGAAGCGAAGGATAACAAAGCTTTTCGCAGTAAAAACTATATTGCGGAACTTAAATTAGATGGTATGCGGTGTATTGTTTCCAATATGGATCGACTGTATGTGTATACGAAGCAAAGTGACTTGATTACCCACAAATTTCCAGAGTTACATAATTGTCCTTTACCAGAGGGAACCGTGCTCGACGGGGAATTGGTTGTTTTGGATGATCAAGGCAGATCGGATTATGAAGCCATGACAGCGAGATTTTACGCTAGAAAAAATAAAACGCCAGTGATATTCTATGCTTTTGACATCTTGAGATACAAAGGAATTGACGTGACCGCCCTTCCCTTGCTCAAGCGCAAAGAACTGCTCGATCAGGCATTCGTTGAAAATGAGAGCTATCGGAAGGTTAGTGTGCATGAGGGGAACGCCGTTGATTATTTTGAACAGATCCGACGTGAAGGGCTGGAAGGCATCGTGATGAAGTCCAGGAAGGACAATTCCCGATATCAGACTCGCAAGCGTTCCAAACAGTGGCAAAAAGTGATTAACTGGACTTACGCCGATGTCTATATTTCAGGTTACAGGAAAAATGAATTTGCTTTGCTGGCTTCTATCGATTCAGCGAATGGGTCCAAAATTCCGGCCGGCGTGATTGAGATGGGGGTCACCGCGCTTCACAAAGAAACGCTAGAGCGGGTGAAACATCGCCTGGTGTTCAAAGAGGATCAGAATTTCGCTTATATGGAACCGCTGCTCATGGCGAGGATCAAGACTAGAAACTGGACGAAAAGCGGAAAGCTGCGTTCGCCAGTGTTTATGGAATTTGTTGTTTGAAAAAAAGACTGGATCTCCTTGGATAAGGTGGATTCAGTCTTTTCGTTATCATGTATCGTCTAATGTAGATTTGGAATTAGCGTCTTATTCCGCCGGAGAGCTGTTGTTCCGCAATCTGAACCAGTCTTCTCGTAATATGGCCGCCGATTGCTCCGGTGTCCCGAGTCGCCATGTTGCCATAGTAGCCGTCCTGCGGAATTTGGATACCTAATTCTTGCGCAACTTCATACTTCATTTGATCAAGAGCGGCTCTTGCTTGTTGCACCACTAAGGTATTGCTGCTTCTATTTCTTGCCACTGGGAATCACTCCTTTATTAGGTTAGGAGTATTTTGTGGATTATTTGGATTTTTATTCATTCATCGTCCAAAGATTTCAAGATCAAAGCCAAATCTATATGAATATGTTGACAGGACAAGTGTATGTCGAATAGTTCTTCCCAACCTTTATCGATCTCGGCAATCATCTGGTCAATATCGCCGCTAGTGATCTTTCTTTCCTCTGTATGAGCTAGCATGGGAGTCCTCCTCAATCATGAATCCTATATTTCTTTCCTATAGAATTCGCTTTTGGATCCTGGTATGAGGGTGTGGGCAGCAATTATGAACTTTTTTTGCGAATAGAGGGAAAGCGGATCATCACTTCTGTACCGACATTTTTTTGACTGCTGAAGCGGATCGTGCCTTTCATAGCTTCAATGATTCGGAAGGTGACCATGAGACCTAGCCCAGTTCCTTTTACTTTCGTTGTAAAATAGGGCTCCCCCAGCTTAGATAATTGAGCAGGTTCAATTCCGCTCCCATTATCTTTAATGAGGATAATAACCTCATCCTGCTCTTCATAGGCCTTGATATGAATCTGTCCATCCTTTTGAAAAGCTTCAATGCTATTTTTGATGATATTAATCAACGCTTGCTTTAATTTGGGAGAATTCCCCTGCATGAATAAATCACGGGGGATATGAAGATACACGTTGCCGCCGTGTGAAGTGGCTAAGGGAACGATGATGCCTTCAATTTGTTTCAATTCTTTGGATATATTAAGTTCGGTAAACTCCTCTTCCTGCGGTTTGGCAAAAGTTAAAAAATCAGTAATGATATCGGAAGCTCGATCCAACTCCCCGATAGCGATGCTAATATGGCTTTTGTTCTTCTCATTCGAGCTTTCTGCGACCAACTGTAAAAAGCCGCGGGTAACTTGAAGCGGATTTCTTACTTCATGAGCGACAGAGGCGGTAAGCGAGCTTATCATTTCCATTTTTTCTGACACCTGTACATGTTGGTTATAAAATTCAAGTTCTTTGGAGTAATTCATCAGCAAATCTTGAGAGGCTGCTAGTCTTCTTCCCAATATGACGATTAGTGTGCTGTTGAATCCGAGAATTCCCCATTTCCATAAAAAGAGCTGATGCGTCTGCGAACTGAGATAGTACCAAGTAAGATCGATCGTTGCTAACAAGGCGAACAGGGCAAAACCAATTGAAAATATGACGGCATCTTTATTTCCTCTTTTCGCAAAGAGCACTGAAAGAGTGATCAATAAGACAAATTGTATAATCATGATGAAGCCTAAGACGGTTGATGTCATAAAGTAATAAGCATTATTATACTTATAATCACTTAATCGATTAATAATCATGAACAGCAGATAAAAAACGGAATAAATAATTTGGAATTTCCGAAAACTTCGAAAGCGATGAAGTTGACCATTTTCGAAAACTTTTTCGAAGTAGTAACTTAGCGTAGGTAGGAATACAGCCAGAGCAATGTCGAACATATCGGAAAAAATAGCTCCGAATTGGGCAAAATAAATATAAGTCAGCGGTGTATTCGTAATAAAAATAACGCCCATGGTAATAAAAATAAGACTTAGCGAAATCCAGCTTGCGATTTGAATTCGCTTCAAATAAATGGCGCAAATGAACATAATGAAAGCAATAAAAATAAACGAACAGCCTATAATGACACTGACTAAGTCCTGCTTCAGAAATTGCCGCATTAACTGAGCATGATTGCCAAGTTGAATGTCAGAGTTGATGCCCAGGCGATCAAGCGTAGTTTCCAGTTTGAGATAAATACTCTTCCCGGCATCTTCTTTGTTAACAGGGATTAATATACGTTGTACATCATAAGGAAATTCGTAATTTACCTCTTGTACAAGTTCCTTGCCTAAATAAACCATCATATGTTGAGCGTATATTTCGTTTATTAGAATACTGTATTGACCGGGTAATTGGGAAGGTAAGTCCACTTTGGCCCAAGCGGTTGAGATCTCTTTGGGTTTCTGAGGAAACGCGCGATAGTCTGGGATACGGAGCCAGTCGGAATGATTCGTCTTCAATATGCTATCAATGGAATTTGGTTCATTCCCCCATATCAAGTTCCATTCGGTGATAATTTCTTTCTCACCCTGACTTTGAGCCTGCAGCTGGGATGAACTGAAACCGAATCCAATGATTATCATAAGCACTGCGATCCAAAGCGTTCTATGTATGAATGTCATGAAACGGAAATCACCCCTCCCAGTAATATTAATCCTCTAATTTCTACAAAATTCGACGTATTCCTGCTTTGTGAACCTTTCCTTTTTTTGAATATTTTTGAGAATGTTCTACAATCGTGACAAATCTTAATTGACTCTAAGCTACATCGTTATATAATGCAAGTGTGAATGTCATTTTTTACAATCTGCTTGGCTGAAAGACATTTTAGCGGGGGGGAAACCGTCATCAAAGCAAAAGACATTATGGTTCGTCAAGTTTACAAAGTGAAGGAATCCGATCCTGTGCGTGTCGTGATTGAGAAATTCATTGAACACAGAATCAGCGGATTACCTGTCGTTAATGACCGCAATGAAGTAGTCGCTTATATCAGCGATGGCGATATTATGCGTTACATCGGTAAGCACGATGATCATGTTTTCGCTTCCTATTATTACACAGCCGTGTTCAAAGGTGATAATGAAGAATTCCATGAAAGAGTTCACAGTCTGCTTCCTTTAAATGTTATGAAAATGGCCAGGAAAAAGGTCATTGCTGTTGACGCGGAAGAGGACATTGAGCAAATTGCGGCTATTCTGGGTAAAAAAAGAATAAAAAAACTGCCCGTCCTGCGCAGAGGCGTTCTAGTCGGCATCATCAGTCGAGGCGATGTAATCAGGCACTCTTTTCAGTTCATTTTATAACGGGGAACTACAGGGCCTGAAGTTCCCTTAATGGAATTTTGTCGCTTGTAAGGTGCTCATCTCATAAGGCGGAAACGCAAAGCTCGCTTCGCCTCAGGCGGGGCTTTCGATCAGTTCGGTATAGTCTTGAAGAATGAAGAGATATGTCCATCCTAAGGTTGCCCAGCGGGCAGCCTTTTTGGTTTAAGCATTTTGGGGATAAGTGGGCTTAATTAAGGTTTTTCGAAGAAAGTTGATCTTTCAGCGGCATTTGCTAATTTACGGGCAAGTGGGCGTTTTTTATGATGAACAGGAAGAAGGGAGGGAAGAGTCGTGTGCAGGAATGCAGCGGAGAAATCGTTTTGTCAGGAGGTATAGGAACAATCGTATCCATCCATGAAAAGGAGCTGATTCATTAGAATGATGAGTATAAGATTACAAAAGCGAACGGCAGTAGGAATCATATTTTTGTTGATTCTCGGTTTGTTCGGTCCATGGTCAACGGCAGGTACGCCTATAGCCCAAGCAGCGTCCAGCTGGCCTCCTGCTGTGTTGTCTGGACTTCATATGCCATTCGGACCAGCGGATTCGCTGGTCACCTCGCAGAACCCGCCTGATTTCAAGTGGCCAGCAGTTAGCGGCGCCGACAAATACGATCTTCAAGTCAGCCGCAGCGCGACCGTGTCGGAAGTGGTTTATGAGAATCAAACGTTGACGGTCAATTTTTATAATTTTCCTCATGTGCTTGATGACGGCACTTGGTATTGGCGGGTCCGCTACCACACAGCAGCTGGCGGATGGTCGGTATGGAGCGACATTCGGAAGTTTCGCATCGAGGAGCATAATGTGCCCTTCGTTGTACCGCCAATTGAAGAATTGATGGGCCGAATCAGTACGCAGCATCCGCGGATATTTACGACACCTGATAAGCTTGCTGAATTTCGGAGTCTTTCCCAAACGACAGGGAAAGCTTTTTACGATGCGAAGCTAGCATCGCTAACGAATGTCGTTCCTGCACCGCCGACGTTCCCCTACGAATTATCACATCCTCGTGATGAGGAGTGGGCGAACGCAACAACCACGCTAAGGAGCTATTCCGATAATGTCGTTAATCAGATGATGGATGCGGCATTTGTTTATCTGGTGTCGGGTTCTGCCGCTGCTGGACAAAATGCGAAAGATCGGCTATTAAGCATAGCAAGCTGGGATCCGAACGGCGCGACAAGCTACGAGATTCAGACCCAAGTTCACCGGTATATCGCACTTTGCTCGGCCATGGCCTATGACTGGATGTATGATTTATTGACACCTGTAGAACGAACAAAGATCAAATCCATGATTCAAGTCCGGACGCAAACGCTAGTCAATGACTTAGTTGTGACACATTCTATTGCAAATAACCCTTACGACCCGCATGGTTGGACTGGCATAGGGTTCATCGGCATCATCGCCACGGCGATGCTTAACGATATTCCGGAAGCCGAGCAATGGTTCAAAGATGTTGTTCCGGCCTATATCAATATTTTGCCTCCCTGGGGTGGCGAGGATGGCGGTTGGGGACAAGGAACAGGCTATTGGCAGTGGTCATCCTTTTTCAACAAACAGTTTATGGATGTCCTTTTGGCAGCAAGCGGAATGAACTTATATGCCAAAGCTTATTCGCGCAATGAAGGGATGTATCCGCTATATACTTTTCCGAACGGAAGTCCAAAGGGCAACTTCGGAGACGATAGTGAACAAGTGCCTGGCAGCTCAAGCGTAACGGTGTATAACCGTCTTGCTCAGATGTATGGCGATCCACATCTGAAGTGGGCGGCGCAAGCGATCGGCACGAAGCCTACAGCAGATTTGAACAATTATTTCTATGGAACGGATACATTAACGCCAAGACCTCCTATGGACCTGCCGGATGCCAAGTGGTTCCAAGATGTGGGGCAGGTCGCGATGCATTCTGAGCTGTATGATCCAGCTCGCATCTCCTTCTATTTTAAATCCAGCCCTTACGGCAGCTTCAGCCACAGTCATGCTAATCAGAACGGCTTCGTCCTGAATGCTTATGGCGAATCGCTCGCGATTGACAGTGGGTTCTATGATTCATATTTTAGTGATCATGATGCCAAATATGCGAAGCAAACGTTTGCTTCCAATGCCATTACCATGGACCGCAAGCAGGGACAGCCCATTGATGACTTGAATGCCGACGGCCGAATCTTAGGATTCGTCACCAGTCCAGATTTCGACGCTACGAGCGGGGATGCGTCTGCCGCGTACATGGGCAAATTGGCGAAAGATGACCGTCATGTCATCTATATCAGACCGGATGCCTTTGTCGTCATTGATCAATTGCAAAGCAATGATCCGAGCGGGAATGAATTCGAGTGGCGGCTTCATGCTGAAGACGAGCTCGATATCGATGCCGATCAGGCTGGTGCGACGATTATGAAACGGGATGCGGGGCTCAAGGTTCGGATGTTGGCGCCAGCGAATCTTCACGCGGCAACGGAAGATAAATTTCTGGATCAATACGGCATTGAGCAGAAGCCGAAGGGGAGTTTCGCGAACGAAGAGCAGAAGCATGCGGCTTTCATCGCTCCCCGCACGACAGCAACGACGTTCGTGGCGACGCTTAACCCCTTCAAGCGAGGGACGACTCCGCCCAATGTGGTCTCCGAAAATCATGGCAATTATATGAAACTGACGTATGAAGATGGTTCAGTCGTGTATGTCAGGCTGACAATGAGTGGTGAAATTGACGCCGGGACGATCCGGTTTAACGGAGCGGCTGTGGCTACTAAGGGAGATACCGTGCTGCTTGTGAACGGTACCAAAGTGATGAAGAACGGGATCACGTTGATCGAGAGCAGCCAGCCTTCAACGATTGTATATGGAAACGACGGCTTATCGGTATCCGGTTTGCAAGAAACGGAGGTTGCCGTGCAGGCTCCGGGACTAACGCGGCTGCGCGAGAGCAGCAGCGGTGAAGACATTCCGCGCGGAGGAGCCGTTGCGGATGGGATGGCGGATCGCGGCGTTTATTGGGAGTTCGCCGGCAGTACGCTGACCCTTCGTGTGGAGAAGGGTCAGCGGGCTTTCAAACTCAACAACACGCCGATGCCTCATCCGTTGAACGCTGCAACTCTGGAGACTTTGATCGGAGGCGTATCTGACACCGTTACGCTTCAAGTTTACAGCGATACGGAAGACGTCCCTGTCGCTTGGGGGAAAATCAACAACCCAGCCGGCCTTTACGAAGTGGAAGCAGCGCCTGCTGGATTCATTTTCGAAAAGCATGGACGCCCGAACAGTTTGTATTTGGAGCAGAATGCCGCCATTATCAACCGTGGAGTAGGCGGGTTGCTCAAGCTAAAACGTGTTGGCGATGGAGGTGCTGCAGAGACTTTGGTATGGGAGGATCCGGATGCCAAGCGGTCAGCGCTTTCTATGCAGTGGCAGGAAGCGGAGAATTTCGTGGCTTCAGGCGGTAAAACCTTCTCTAAATATACGACCAGAGCCTTCCTATCCGGAGGGGTCGGGATTGGTGATTGGGATCAGCCCGGTCAATGGGTCACGTGGAAGTTTGACGTTCCCCAAGCAGGTAATTACGATCTGTTTCTAAAGTATGTAGCTGGCTGGAACCTTCCTGCGGGCCAGCAAACAGCTCGTTTTGCAATGATCGGAAGCCAGCCTTACTATTTTGAGGCGCCAACAACGCAAGATTATGGAACGCAATCTCAATATTGGCGAGGACTCAGGCTGAAGACTGGGCAGCCACTGCCTGCTGGTCCCATCGAAATAACGATGTGGAATGCGGCGGGAGCGATGAATCTGGACTATGTTGGGATCATACAAGTCAAGGATGATGAGTATGTTCCTACAGCCCCTGGCAACTTGGAGTCTGCCGCTCAGACGGAAACAACAGCCGCATTGTCTTGGAGTGCTTCTACCGATAATGCAGCTATCAAAGCATACAATGTCTATGTGGATGGTAAACAGAAACTAGTAATTCCGAGCGGTACGCTTTCTGCCACGATTACAGGACTAGAAGCAGGACATACGTATTCACTAACAGTCAAGGCAGTGGATACGAGTGATAATCTTTCGGTGGCAAGTGCTGCGCTAAGTGTGACGACCAATGATTCGGCAGCTCCTGAATGGGGAGCGGCTGCAGCCATCCGCGCACCGCAGTTATTCACACAAACAGCAAGGCTGGAGTGGGATCAAGCGACGGATAATTCCGGTAAGATCGCAGCTTATACCATCTACCAGAAACAGGCCGGGCAAGCAGCTTTCGCACAAATAGGAACTTTCAATGAACAGCATAATGATGTATCAGGCTTGCAGCCCGGGGAGACGTATACCTTTATGGTGAAAGCGAAAGACCCCAAAGGGAATGAATCTGCAACCGGACCGACGACTACCGTGACGATGCCTGCAACTTTGACTAACAACAGCTACTATGAGACGTTTGATAACTGGACGAATGCCAATGTGAGTAGCCCGACCGGCAATTGGAGCTTCTACAAAGAGCATGGCACGACGATTGAAATTGTGCCGCTGCCAGGCTCCAGCAGCAAAGCCTTGAAGATGTTGGATAATTGGTACGATTCTGCGAATGAATACGGTGAAAGCACAGCCATCGGCAGAGACAATACACCGCTTAATGGCAAAGTGACTTTCGAAACCAAATTTATGTTCAGCAAGGTGGATGATTACAACTACGGAAACGCAGAGATGTATCTGAGTGGAGGCGGAAAAGATGCGGTGCGCTTCACTATTTTCAGTGACGGGACCATAGGTTATCGCAAGAAAGTGAACAACGCAGATGTGAATGTCAAGATTCCAATGGAAAAATTCCTGATTCCCAAAGACCAATGGATCACGCTGCGTTTCGACCTGGATACGGCTTCTAAGACTTATGTTATAAAGATGCAGACGCAGGCACTTATTAACGAGGGTGGCTTGGCTTTCAGCGGGTTAGACCCTTCCACAGGTGTATATCAGTCAGGAGCAATTCCTTTCTTTGAAAGCAATTTTACCGGCACGGCGTTAAATAAGTTCTCTATTCGGCAGTACCGGTACAAAAGCAGCTTCTTGTTTGACTATATAACGATGTACGAACGGACAGAGCCCGTGCTGCTAGCTCCGGGGAATGTGCAGCTGGTCTCCCAAACCGATGTATCAGCGACCGTGTCTTGGAGTCCTGCGACAGGTAATACGGCTGTAACGGAGTATCAGATTTATGCGGATGGTACGCAGAAAGCAACCGTCCCAGCAAACACGCTTTCCGCCACATTGGATGGTCTCGAAGTAGGGCATACGTATGCCGTTACGGTGAAAGCCATCGGTGGCAACGGCAGTCTGAGCGCCACGAGCAGCCCTTTGACGGTGCTGATGAATGATACTACGCCGCCGATATGGAGCGGGGCGGCATCGCTCCGCCCGGTCCAACTATTCCCTAAGACGGCAAGGCTGGAATGGGATCAGGCGACGGATAATTCAGGTACAGTCACCGCGTATTCGTTATACCAACTGAACGGTTCACCAGCCACAGCTGTGAAGCTGGCGACAGTTTCCAGCAATACGTATGATGTGCAAGGGCTCCAGCCTGGGGCAACGTACACCTTCAAAGTGGAGGCTGCGGATGCCAAAGGCAATGAATCGTTGCATGGACCGACGTTAACTGTAACGCTGCCTACAGCTAGCAGCCATGGGGAATATTATGAAACGTTCGATGACATGGCGACTGGCAACTTAGGAAACAGCGGCAGTTGGTCGACGAATACGTCACCGGGTTCGACGGTAACCATTGAGCCGCTGCCCAGCGGAGGCAAAGCGTTAAAGCTGGTCGATAATACCTACAGTTCCACGAACGAATACGTAGAAATGCCCATGGCGAAGAGGGGAAACCTCCCGCTAGGCGGGACGGTCACTTTCGAGACCAAATTTATGTTTAGTCCTTTGCATCACACCGGAGGCAATCTGGATCTTCTGCTGCGCAGCGCTTCATCGGATGCCGTCCGGTTCACGTTATTTTCCGACAGTTCACTTGGCTATTATAGAATGGTGAATGGCAATAATACTGCTTTCCGAATTCCCAAGAGCGGGTTCACCCTGCCGAGCAACCAATGGGTCACCCTGCGCTTTGATCTGGATATGACAGCCAAAACGTACGCGGTTGCCATGCAGTCAGATGCCTTCAAAAGCTACACGGGAACGGTGGATGCTCCTGGCACACTCGATCGTTCAACCGGGATTTACCGAATCACTGCTATCCCGTTCTATAACAATAATATCGCGATAACGGAAATTGATGCCGTGCGGATTAGTGCTTATCGGTTTACTGGGAACTATTGGTTCGATGATCTGACGATGTACAACACGGAGGCGTTGTTGCCAGCCTCAGCGCCGATGTCAATCAAGTAACGCTCACTTATCATTGCTAAGATCACCTACTTAAGGGTTATCCCGAAGTCCGCAAGGATGAGGGATAACCCTTTAAGTATGTGCGTTGACCGACACTCCGTCTGAGCAGATGCCAGCCAGAGCATGTATTTTTCTTTACAACAATTATATTATTTGTTTTAATAGGAACTAGATAGGTACCAGACAACATAATGCGGCGAATCTAACATAAGAGGTGGAGGCCCGAATGAAGAAGCTTCAACCTATTTATTTATTAATCCGTAATCAGTCGAACTCTTTATTCCTGCGATTAGTTGCGGGTTTTTTGTGCATCATCATCCTTTTAGTTTCCCTCACGCTGTATTCCATTTCCGTCTCTAAGTCCAATGTCCGCAAGGAAATTGTGCAATATAACACGCTTATGTTGAACAGCACGATGGACAGCTACGAGAAGCATTTCGAGATGCTTAATAAGCAGATGCATCTATACCTCTATAACGAAGAAGTCCAACGGCTTCAGTACAACCCCCAATACATCAATTATCCCATTCTTCAGCGTGAAATGAATACCTGGGTGTCCAACTCCTATTTGTTCATCGATAATATCGTGTTGTATGCCAAGCGTGATGCGTTCGTGCTGGAGAAAGGCACAAGCACCGACGCGTCAACCATGTTCAATGTGTTCCATGTCAGTCAAGACTATCCGCTCGAATTCTGGCAAAAGCAGTTCGAAGAGAACTATAGCAGCCGCATATTGCCATCCGCCGTTTTCTATAATGAGATGAATAGTTACCGTGCCGCAAGCAGCAAGCTGATCCCGATTGTGTATAAAACGAAGGGAAACAACGAGTTCATGATCATTGTCTTTCTGGATGCAGATAAAATGTTCAAGGCCTTTCATGTAGCGCCTAGCGACGACTTCGTCATGTACAATGAGCAGGGACAAATCATTTTCAACAGCGGAGGGCCAAGACCCTTCATCGCCTTAAGCGATTTGCAGAAGGATAGCAACGCATTGATTCGTCATGGCGATTATCATTTCTATGGCTCAGGCAAAGTGAGCGGATTTACCTACATTCATCGTGTTCCGGTCGATAAGATTGTATCCCAGACGCGGCTGAATATAACACTTGTTGCGATTCTCGTGCTCTCGGTGACGCTGAGCGTCATCGCCGCTCTGCTCATTGCCGCACGGATTAACAATCCGCTGCAAAAAGTGATCAGATCAACCCAGGAAGGTAGACCGCTTAGGTCGAGCATCCGGGAATTCGATCTCATCAGCCATCAATTGTACGATAAGAAAAAAACAGATCAGCAGCTTGCCCTATTCAACCATTTGAAGGCGATTCGGCAGGACGAAACGACTTCAGCGCTGCTGGATTTCAGGGAAAGAAGTTATGTATTCGTACTCTTTCATGTGATGGGCAAGAAAAATTACGACTGGGAGCATGTCTCGTTCCAGAAATGGCTCTATTATATGAAAGCCTTTATTGAAAATGAACTGAACCAAAGCTTCCCGGATTCCCTGACTTTCCAGATTGAACATAATCAAATCCTCAGCCTTGTATTCAACGAGCACAGAGATCAGTTGGACACTTTACTTGAACGGATGAAAGAGACTTTCGGACAAGATCGGGAATATGGTTTGATGACCATGGCTGTATCGAGCGAATACCGTCATTCGGAGCATATCGCAACTGCTTATCAAGAGGTTCAAGGCGTGCTGGGCAAGCGGAGATTGATCGACGCTGTTCAAATTGTATCAGCTCCGCTTGATATGTATCCTTTGCCTGTTTTTACGACCAATCAGGACAAAGAATTTTGTGTGAATCTGCGTGAAGGCAATGTTGAACAGTTGGAGACTTTCATGACGCGCTATTATGCGAGATGGGAAGGGGAGCAGATGAGCGCTGCGACGTTAGCCCGCTTTGCTGACATGCTGCTGGATAAAATCAAAAACGAAGTTTCCAATGTGTTGGACAACCCTGACACGATGCAAACCCTTGTGGAGCAAACGCAGAGTAAGGTGCAGGAATGTGTCGCCGTCAGCGAATTGGAGCTGCTGTTGCAGCAAACAGTCGCCCGGGCTGCCCAAGCGGTCAGGGAGAAGAAGCAGCAAACGGAGCAGAAAGATCCGGTCACCGTGTTCATCATGGATTATGTGAACGAACGATACGCTGAAGATTTGTATTTGGATGTGCTTGCCCAACAGCTGAATTTGAGCGGCGGCTACCTGTCCTCCTATTTCAAGGAGAAAACCGGTATGAACATTGTCGATTATATCAATGAAATTCGCATTGGCAAGGCGACCGATATGCTCGAACAAAACAAGTTGAAAATCCATGATGTCGCCGAAGCGGTCGGTTATCGGAATATCACTTCATTTAACAGGATGTTTAAAAAGTATACAGGGATCACACCAAGTGAATTTCGCAAAAAATCAACCCCCAGATCCTAGTCAAAAGCTTCGCGCCAGCGGGGCTTTTCTTCATTTCTACGCGGTGTGACTCTGAGAAACTAAACACTTTTATCGAAACTTAATCGTATTTTTAGGTATCTGAATAAAGTTGATGTTTTCGCGGCTTTCATTTATTTACCGAATAGCAGCTCTTCCCTATGATGAAGGTGTCAAGGATCGCAAATGATTTCACACACAGAAAGGGGTTACCAAATGAAACAAATGAGGAAAAATACGTTAGTCCTGTCTGTAATTGCATCATCGCTCTTGATTGCGACAGCGTGCAGCAGTGAAACGGGCAAAGGGACAGACAAGGCAACCAATCAACCGAACACAGCGTCTCCTGCTGCCGCAGCAAGCAAGCTGCCGGAACCGGCGACCATTCGAGTATTTACGGAAAATCAGACGGCATGGCCGGCCAAAGCAGACTGGGGCACCTGGAAATGGGTGAAGGAAGAAACGAACATTACGGTTAAACAGGAACTGGCTACAGGCCCGGAATCACTCTCGCTTTCCGTATCATCGGGAGACATGCCGGATGTCCTGTCTGTTTTTCCAAACGAGGTCCAGAAGTTCGGCCCACAAGGAGCGTTCTTGGATTTATCCAAATACATGGATAAAATGCCGAATGTCAAAGCCTATCTTAAGGCGAATCCCGACATCCGCGAACGGATTACGATGCCAGGCGGAGAAATTTACAGCATTATTAACGACGGAGCGGGCGCTGGCAGCCAGATGGTGTGGTTTTATAGGGAAGATATTTTCAAGAAGAACAATTTGCAGGTACCCAAAACATGGGATGAGCTATACGAAACGTCTAAAAAGCTGAAAGAACTGTATCCAGACAGCTATCCGTTCGTATTCCGTCATGGCATTGCCACACTGGATACGTTCAGTCCTTCTTTCGGCTTCTATCCCAGCTTCTATCAAGATCCGAAAACAGGGAAAATGGACTATGGCATGAAACAACCGGCTGCCAAGTCGATGATTACGTATTTAAATAAATTTCAGAAAGACAAGCTGATTCCGCCAGATTGGCTCACAATGGACTATAAAGCATGGACACAATTCATGTCCTCGAATAAATCGTTCATTACTGTACAATTTATCGGTCAAATCGAGATCATGAACAACCAGCTCAAAGAAGGCAATTTGAAATTCATGGCGCCGCCGGTCGGGGCGGGGACACAGCCGTATTTGCCAAGAGGCGGTACGGAGGAATTTGGTTTCGCGGTCGCTTCCAAAACGACGAAACAAGATGCCGCTCTTCGCTATCTGGATTACATTTATTCGGAGAAAGGCAAGGACATTCAGAGCTGGGGAAAAGAAGGAGAGACGTATACGATCGAGGGCGGCAAGCGAAAGTTCAAGCCTGTTTACAAAGAGGCCAACGATTTGCGCCGAGAATCCGGAATTCAAACAGCAGGAACCTACGGATGGTTTGATTTTAACGCCTGGTTGGCGCTAGTCAAGGAAAGCGAGCAGTTCTCTTATCAGGAGGCTCCGAAATATCGCTTCCCAACCTATAATAGAATGCCTGTTCTGACCCAGGAGGAAGCGGCTTCTATCGCCGTACCGGGCGACCAACTGTTCAAATTCTACACGTCCTCGCTCAGCAAGTTTATTTTGGGAGAAACACCGCTGACCGAATGGGATAAATTCACGCAGGATCTGGACAAATATGATTTGAAAAAAATGCTGTCAACGTACCAGACTGCCTTGGATCGGCAAAAAGCAAATGCAAGTAAATAAGGTATGATCGATATTCGTTGGGTCATATTCCCGGTGAGACAGGCATATGGCCCAACAATAATAAAAGAGGAGGCGCCGTCTTGAATCAAACGATCTTCCAGAGATTGATGCGGGACCGAGTCTACTTTCTGCTGCTTGCCCCCGCACTGCTCTACTATATTCTGTTTCGTTATGTGCCTATGTTCGGGATTATTATTTCCTTCAAGGACTATAATCTGTTCAAAGGCGTTTGGGCGAGCGAATGGGTGGGGCTTAAATATTACCGGATGTTTATTAGCAATCCCGATGCGTTGATCATTATCAAGAATACGGTTGTATTAGGCGGATACCGACTGCTTTTCGGTTTTCCGGCGCCTATCATTCTCGCGCTGTTATTTAACGAAATGAGATTTAAACGGTTTAAAAAATTCGTCCAGTCTGTCAGCTACATGCCTTATTTTCTTTCGACTGTCGTTGTTTCCAGCATTCTCATCATGATCTTGTCGCCAAGTACCGGCGTAGTGAACAATATCATCCAGTCCTGGGGGCTCGAACCCATCAGTTTCCTGCAGAAACCGGAATGGTTCCGGGCTATCTATGTCACCTCGGATATTTGGCAATCGGCTGGCTTCGGCACGATTATTTATCTAGCCGCCCTGGCTTCGGTCGACCCTCATTTATATGAAGCAGCGGAAATCGATGGCGCGGGCAGGTGGAAGCAAACGCTGCATGTCACAGTGCCTTCCCTTATTCCGGCGATGGTCATTATTTTCATTTTACAGCTGGGCCAAGTACTCGATTTGGCTTTTGACAAAGCGTTCCTGCTGGGGAATGCAGCGAATTTGGAAACGGCTGATATCATTCCTACTTATGTGTACAGGATCGGTATCTTGCAAGGAAGCTTTAGTTATGCGGCAGCCATTGATCTTGCCATGGGGATTGTAGGATTTATTTTCGTCTATTCCGCGAACCGGATTGCCCGCAAAGTAGGAGATACCAGTTTATGGTAAAGGAGATGAGCGATTGTCCAGGCGCATAGGCGTTTTTGATATCATCAATGTTTTGCTGCTCGCTCTGGTTGCTGCAGCAGCGTTGTTCCCTTTTATCCATATGGCTTCTGTCGTGTTAAGCACGCCTGATCATGTGGTCAAGAATGAAGTTGGTCTTTGGCCAAGAGGCTTTCAATTGGATGCCATCAAAGCGGTGCTTAGTGACCAGCGTATCTGGATCGGCTATAAGAATACACTCATTTATGTCGTTCTAGGCACTATCATTTCTATGTTTATTACCGTAACGGGGGCTTACGCGCTATCGAGAAAGTCGCTGATGTTCGGCAAAACCATCATGCTGCTGATTGTCTTCACAATCATGTTTAATGGCGGTGTTATCCCTTTTTACATTGTGGCACGTGAATATGGCTTGATGAATACAATTTGGGCGATGGTGCTGCCTAACGCACTGAATACGTTTAATCTCATCATCGTCCGTACGTTTTTCCAAGGATTTCCCAAGGAGATTGAGGAGTCTGGCAGGATCGACGGCTTGTCCGACATCGGGGTATTGACGCATATGGTTATCCCATTGTCGAAGCCAGTTCTAATGACAATCGGTTTATTCTACTCCGTTGAAATCTGGAACTCTTTTACCGGCGCGCTGCTTTTTCTGCGCGATGCCAGTTTGCACCCGCTTCAACTCATCATCCGCAACATGGTAATCGTGGGCCAAGTTGGTGACATCGTGGAAACCTCCACAGCCAGCGGACAGCATGTTGTATTGGAATCCTTAAGGTATGGCGTTATTCTGATAGCTGCGCTGCCCATTATCATGGTGTATCCTTTTATCCAGAAATACTTTGAAAAAGGCGCCTTGATCGGATCTGTGAAAGGATAAGGACAGGGCTGTTTTACGAGAAATGGTACAATTTTTAGTTTTAAGCAAAAAAGTTGAGCCTTTAACAAAAATGATAGTACTCGGGCAGCTCCAATACCGCTACTATGAATGAAGGAAACGGAATTTATGGGAAGCAGCAGCGACGCTGCAAGGGAATGGAGGCTTGCATGATGGTTGTACCATTTTGGAGAAGTAAACTGGTGGAAATCGAAGAATGTGTAGCGAACGTGCAGAGGGGACGTGCGAGGAAGCTTGCCGTTTCTGCGGGTGGACGAGACATCTATTTGGTCGAATATGGCGAGAAGGAGGATTTCGGTCGCAAAGCCAATTTCAATTCGGCATGCGGCGCCGGAAATCCGCAACATTATGCCCACAAAGGAGACAGCAACAAGCCTGTTCTACTCATAGTCGGGGGCATTCACGGCGGAGAGCTTGAGGGCATTTCTGCCGTCGTTAATTTGATTAAGCTATTGGAAACAGGGGAGGACTACAGGGGCCAGGGATACGATTATATCGTCGAACATGCTGACGAATACCGTCTGTTGCTTATTCCCTGCATGAATCCGGATGGTCGCGCGCGACTGCCGGTTGATTCGCTGATTGATGTGCCGACGGAGACATTCATTTATTATATGCAGGGATCATGGAAGGACGGTACATTGTGCAGGTGGCCGGACTGCAAGGCCGTTCATCCGATTAAGGAAGCATCGGATTTCCTTGGCTCGTATTTCAACGATGACGGCGTGAATATCATGCACGATAATTTCTTTGCCCCGATGGCACGCGAGACCGCTGCACTGCTGGCCCTGGCGGATGTTGAGGCGCCGGATTTCACCGTTCTGCTGCATAGCGGGGCCAATCATGCGGTACATCTGCCCCCGATCCATCATTTGCCGAAATTCATCATGCAGCGCCAGCAGGCTTTCAATCTTCGGCTCGAGAGCGCCTACGCCAAGCATGGAATTCCCTATGCGAATCTGAATCAAATCGTTGCAGATGAGGGTCAATATCCATTTCCGGCGATGAATTTAACATCGGCCATCCATCATGTTTGCGGTGGGATGAGTATCACGTATGAGTCTAACATGGGATTGGATGATCCTGGAGTGAAGTTCACACCGGATGAAATACTGGACAGCCACCTGCTGCTGTTCGAGGAAGCCTTTCGCTTCCTAGCGAAACAGAACCAATGAATCGAGGTTATCCACACATGGCATACAACTTATCGCAATTGAACCAAACGGGCATGCCGCCGCTTCTGCAAGGCATCGAGAACATTACGCAGTGGGAAGAGAAGCTAGCGGGTATTCGCCGTACTTGGCTGGAATATATAGGAGAATTGCCGCAGAGGGAACCTGTAAAGCTGCAGGTTCGTTCCCAGAGCAAACAGTCTGGCCATACCCGTCTGCATGTGGCCTATGATACGGTTTATGGCGACACCGTTACGGCTTATCTGCTCGTTCCAGAGGCACAAGCGCCGGGGCCAGCCGGATACCCGGCCATGCTCGCGCTGCATCCGACGCATGAGCTGGGGAAGGACGATATTGCCATGTCCTCAGGTCGCAAGAATCGAATCTACGCCCTCGAATTGGTGGAACGGGGGTATGTTGTGCTCGTTCCGGATGCACTTACGGCGGGGGAGCGCATTTACCCGGATAAGCCTGCGTTTAACAGCGGGCCTTTCTATGAGCAGCACCCGGGCTGGTCAACCGTTGCCAAAAATATAACGGACCACATGCAGGGCATGGATGTGCTGTGCACGCTGGATTATGTAAATCCATCAGCTATCGGGGCGATTGGCCACTCGTTCGGCGGCTACAATTCTTACTTTCTCGCGGGCATTGACAAGCGTGTGAAAGCCGTCGTTTCCAGCTGCGGTTTCAGTCCCTTTACGGGTGACCCCTATCCAGCACACTGGAGCTACCGGAACTATCCTTATACGCACATTCCAAAAATATCGGCAGATTTGGCTATCGATCAAATTCCATTCGAGTTCCATGAGATCGCTGCGTTATGCGCCCCGGTACCATTCTTCAACTATGCAGCTCAGGCGGACACTATTTTCCCCCATTGGAAAGCTGTAGCAGAAGGAATGCTGGAGCTGTCGAGGCTGTACGGCTGGTTAGGCAAAGCGGACCGTTTCCGATCCTATCTCGGAGATGGGGGGCATGATTTTCCTGCGGAGATCCGCATGTTGGCTTATGCCTTTTTGGATGATTGGCTAAAGCAATGAAGGCTCTCATGCTCTGTGACGGTACAATGTCACCGGGCTTTTTTTTTTGTCATGATGCAGCATTTTTGTGGAAGAAGCCCTTTCTGTTCAATTAAGCAGCAGTGGATGACAAAAAGAAAGGAGCTGCATACAAGCTGCTTAGCTCCTTAATTTGGTGTGAACGGGGAGTTCCTCCGGCTCCCTCGGCGCAGAGATAAGGGAACTGGCGTTCCTCTTTGCGCTATGCGATGACACAGAACCTAGTGTGAAAAAGGAACTACGATCCGCTAATTGACGGGAACAGGGGTAAAAGCAGCATGAAAGGGAACTGAGGTACGCTAATTAAGCGGAACATGCTGATTCCGAGCAGGAAATGGTGAAATAACGGATCGTAGTTCCCTCTGGAGCGGAATAAGGCGGTTTTCAGCATTATAACGGATTTGAGTTCCCTCTGGTTCTCACGATTGCTGTTTCACCCGACTAATGAAGAACGAAAGAATCAGCGCCACAGCGGTAATCCCCGTCGCTATCAGAAAGGCATCATTGATGCCGTTAATCGTTGAATCCTTCACCGAAGTGGCATACAGCAATGTGGATACAAGCTTCGTTCCCGCAGCTACCGGAATATGCGCCATAGCGGCTATACCGTTGCCTAATCGGCTGAGCTCGCTCATGATGAAGGGATTCGTTGAGGTGAACGTGCTGCTTTTGTTGCCCAAATGGAAATCAGCTCTGGAGCTCATCACCGTGACCAGAAGGGCAGTGCCCAGCGAACCAGCCACTTGCCTAAGCGTATTGGACATCGCCGTTCCATGGCTGTGCAGATGCCGCGGCAGCTGATTCATGCCCTCTGTCATGATGGTCATCATCATGAAGGACATGCCGAACATGCGTAGACAATAGAGCAGCAAGATATGATTGTACGTGGTGTCAGCCGTCAATTGGCTGAACTCCCAGGTCGTGACCGTAGTGATGAGCAGCCCAACGATGGCTAGCAATCGAACGCCAATACGGTCGAAAATCATCCCGGCAATCGGCTGCATAATCCCCATCAGAATAGCGCCCGGCAGCAGCAGCAAGCCGGAAGCCAGCGGGGTGAAGCCGCGAATGTTTTGCAGGTAGATAGGCAGCAGGATCATAGCTGCGAACATCGCCATATTGATAATGGAGCTGACGATCGTCGTTAACGTGAAAATGTTGTAGGTGAATACACGCAAGTCAATCATAGGCTCTTTCACCGTCAGCTCCCGCCAGACGAAGAGGATAAGACTGACGATGCCGACAAGCATCGTGCCCAGCACCTTCACACTCAGCCATCCGGCAGAACCTGCTTCGCTGAAGGCAAAGAGCAAGCCTCCAAAGCCGGCAGTGGAGAAGAGGAAGCCCCAGAAATCGAACTTTACCTTCGACATCTTGGTCACATTCCCCATGAGGAAGAAAGCCAGGATGATATCGATCAACCCGATCGGCAGAACGATATAAAATAAGAGTCGCCAAGTATAGGTTTGGACGATCCACCCGGAAAGCGTAGGGCCAATCGCCGGTGCGAAAATCATGGCAATGCCCATCGTTCCCATAGCGCTGCCCCTTTTTTCAGGAGGAAATACGGTCAAGAATACCGTCATCATCAGCGGCATAATAATTCCAGCGCCGGATGCTTGTACGACTCGGCCGGCCATTAGGATGGAGAAGTTAGGTGCAACAGCGCAAATGACGGCTCCGGCAGTGAATAAAATCATCGCAGTGAGGAACATAAACCTGGATCCATAGCGTTCGATGAGAAAGGCGGTAATGGGAATCATCACCCCGTTCACCAGCATGTAACCCGTCGTGAGCCACTGTACAACATTGGCCGAAACGTTGAAATCCGTCATGATATGGGGAATGGCAACGTTGATCAGTGTCTGATTCAGAATCGAGACAAAGGCGCCCAGCATAAGCACGGTCAGCAGCTGTCCGACTTTGATTTCTGCCTTCTTTTCTAGATCAGATCGCACCGCGGATTCACCGCCAGATTCGAATTGACCACTCAATTCATCGGACATTTCGACGAGCAAGTTGGACGGTTCAGGAATCGGGGTATAGGGGCCAATCGGGAGCGGGCTGCGTTTCTTTCTATTTCTGACGTAAATCCAATTCACGGCGAAGAGAACGAACAAACTGAATAGCGCGTAACCGGCTGCATACATATTCATCATGGTGCTCCCTTACTTATGGATACGTGCCGTAACACTCATGCCTGGAATAATTCCCAATCCGCGATTGCCCTCCAACGAAATGGTAACAGGAATAACCTGTGTCACTTTCGTATAGTTGCCATTTGCATTGGACGAGGGCATCAGCGAGAAGGTCCCCGCTGTCGTTAATCCCAGCCGCTCCACTCTGCCCCCCAAGGTAGTTCCGGGAAAGGCGTCCACATAGACGTCTACCGCTTGTCCAACCTTTACATCATTTAAATCCGTTTCTTTCACATTCGCGGTCACCCATAGCCGGTCCAAATCGTAGATGTACGCCAGCGGTAAACCTGGTGATACCATCGCATCGACAACGGCGCTTTGTTGAACGATCGTTCCCCCTTTAGGGGCTGCGATTTCTACAGAACCTGTCGATGTTAATACACTTCCTAGTCGATCTCCGGATGAAGCCTTCTTGCTCACATCTCCTGACCAACTCGTTAGTTTGCCGGCAGCCGAAGAGCTGACGACAATCTGCTCACCACTTATCTGAGCGTTATTCGTACTTAAATAGTTAATCGACCGATTGTAAAAGTAATAGCCTAGCCCTGCCCCTCCGACAAGAATGATCAGGAGAACAATATTGAGAACAATCATTTTGATCGTACCCTTCATGGATCAACCGCCTTTTCTGTGAAATAGGTGCTAACACAAATAATATTCCCTATAAAAAAAGGGAATATGTGAGGGGGTTATGAAGAGGGATAATAAATCAAAGTTTTGTAAATGGCTTTGGTATCAGATACATTCCGATAGGTATGAGGCCGATCTGCTGAGAAATGAATCGCATCTCCAATGCCAAGCAGGTAGCTCTCTTGCGCAATGGTCAGCTCCAGCTTCCCTGCTACCATGAGGATGTACTCCTCAACGCCGTCGTTATGAGGTTCGGATGCATGCGAGCAGCCTGCCTCCATTTCGACCGTGTATATCTCAAAGCTTTTTTGTGGATGAAAAGGGAACAAAGGGTAAGCGCGGTACGCGCCGTCTTCCTCTTCGAAAGGTGAGAGCTCCGCAGCTCGAACCACCGTGATTTTCGGCTCATCATCTTCGATAAGGCTCGTAAAGGAAATTTGCAGTCCACTTACAATTTTCCAAAGTACGGATATCGTAGGATTGGAATCCCCTCGTTCGATTTGACCTAGCATCGCCTTGCTCACTCCGGTCAATTCCGCGACCTGATCCAGGCTTAATCCCCGTGTTTTGCGTATGTTAAGAAGCTTTCTACCGACCATTTTATGTATGGGCTCGTTCATTGTACATCCTCCTAGATCATGGGAAAAATATTTCCTGGTTTTTGAAAAGTGCCTATTTACAATATAACATACATTCGTGTAGTATCGTATACATAAGGGTGAAAACGCACAAATGTATGTTATAGTAAACGAGATAGGGGGGGACGGCATGGGTGGAACGATGGTTGGACTAGTGAAAGAGCAGAGAGGGCCAGGTGCTGTTCTGAAAGAAGTTCCTATTCCGATCTGCGGGGAGGATGAGGTGTTAGTTAAGATCAAAGCCACATCTATCTGCGGAACGGACGTGCATATTTACAAGTGGGATGCATGGGCAGATCAAACGGTGCTTACACCTAATGTGTTTGGACACGAATTTGCAGGCATTGTAGTGGAAACGGGCGCCCGGGCAACCGGCGTTAAAATAGGTGATCACGTATCGGCTGAAGGACATATCGTATGCGGCATTTGCAAAGCTTGCCGAACCGGTAACGCTCATGTCTGCCCGAATACCAAAAGTTTTGGCATAACGGCACCTGGCTGTTTTGCTGAATATGCAGTGGTGAAAGCCAGCAATATTATACACAACGATGTCAATTTGCCTTTTGAAATCGCTTGCTTGCAAGATCCGTTGGGCAATGCGGTGCAAACCGTGCTGTCTGGCGATATCGTGGGGAAATCGGTGGCTATCATTGGCGTAGGCCCGATTGGGCTCCTCGCGATTAAAGTGGCCAGAGCCTGCGGGGCAGGGACGATCTACGCGGTCGATATCAATGCCAAGCGGCTGCAGATGGCGATGGATATGGGAGCGGACCACGGCATTCATGCTCTAGAAACACGAACATCAGAAGCGCTGCTTGCTTTGACGGATGGGGAAGGCGTGGAAGTTGTCCTCGAGATGTCCGGCAGTCCGCAAGCGATTGCAGAGGGTTTTCAAGCTGCAGCCAAAGCAGGGCGTGTTTCCTTGCTTGGCATTCCGACCCGTGAGGTAAGCTTGGATGTGACGAATCATATCATTTTCAAAGGATTGCGGGTAGAGGGAATCACCGGTCGCAAAATGTACGATTCCTGGTATCAAATGAAAGGCTTGCTGAATCAAAAGCGCATCGACCTTGCCTCTGTGATTACCCATCGATTTACACTTGATCACTATGAGGAAGCATTTCGTTTAATGGCCGAAGGGCAATGTGGGAAAATAGTATTTATTCATTAATCGGTGAAGCGATTGGAGGAGAAACTTATGGGTTATTTGGACGATTTAGCTTCGGATATTGAAGGCTGGAAGAAGGATGGACGATACCGTAAGATCAAGGTCTGGGAGAGCGGCTCAGATACTTGGATGACGCTGAATGGAAGACGAATTCTGCAGATGTCATCCAATAACTATCTGGGACTTACTCATCATCCTAAGCTGAAGGAAGCTGCTAGTCAGGCTATTGACAAATATGGCGTAGGCAGCGGCTCCGTACGGACGATTACCGGTACGCTCGATATTCATGAGGAACTCGAAATCGAACTGGCCAAATTCAAAGGAACAGAAGCAGCGCTTGTATTCCAGTCCGGCTTCACGACGAATCAGGGGGCTCTATCTTCGATTCTCGGGCCTGACGATGTGGTCATCAGCGATGAACTGAATCATGCGAGCATCATTGACGGTATCCGGCTGACCAAGGCGAGCCGCAAAATTTTTGCTCATAAGGACATGGATCAACTGGAAGCAGTCTTGAAAGAAACGCAGCACCACCGCAAACGTGTTGTCGTTACTGACGGTGTATTTAGTATGGACGGTGACATCGCGCCGCTTCCAGCAATTGTTCAACTGGCGGAAGCTTATGACGCAATTGTCTATGTCGATGATGCGCATGCCAGTGGGGTTCTCGGCAAAAACGGCAAGGGGTCGACCGATCATTTCGGTCTACACGGGCGAGTACACATTCAAATTGGCACATTATCCAAAGCCATCGGTGCTGTAGGCGGTTATGTAGCTGGCGCCCAACTGCTGAAGGAGCATCTGATTCATACGGCCCGGCCGTTTCTATTCAGTACATCGCAGCCTCCGGCTGTTGCGGCGACTTGTTTAGCCGCAATTCGAGTGCTGCAGGAGAGCGCGGATTTAGTTACCCGGCTGTGGGACAATGCCAATGATTTTCGAACGCAGCTGAAACAGCTAGGCTTCGATACGGGAGCGAGTGAAACGCCGATTATTCCGATTATTGTAGGTGATCCAGCTCGAACGATGCGCTTTTCGGATCGATTGCTGGAAACAGGCATCTTCGCCCAAGGAATTGTGTATCCGACGGTTGCTATGGACAAAGGCCGCGTGAGGCTCATCGTGACAGCGCAGCATACGAAGGAAGATCTTGCCTTTGCGCTAAATGCCTTGCAGCAGGTGGGTCGGGAGTTTGGATTGATTTCTTAATACAAGAAAAGCGACAAAAACAAAAGACAGTCCCAGAAGGCCTGACAAGGTCTAAGGGATTGTCTTTTTTTCTTCATAAATAGAAAACATGCAACCAAAAGATACGCAATGTACATAAATCTGGTATAATTGGTGAAATCATGAATAATGTTGAAGAGGATTTGAACGAGGTGAATAAAAATGATCATGAAAACCAGTGTTGATGCTTTGAATATCCATATTTATTCGGATCGCAGGACGATGGGAGCAGATGCTGGCGCTGATGTAGCTGCCAAGATCAAAGAACTGCTGCTTGTTAAGCCGGCGATTCGGATGATCTTTGCAGCAGCGCCATCGCAGAAAGAACTTTTAAGCTATTTGACAGAGGATCAGGAAATAGAGTGGTCGAGGATAACCGCGTTTCAAATGGAAGAATATCTGGGATTGCCCCAAGATGCTGCGCAAATGTTTCGCCACTTCTTGCACAAGCATCTTGTCAGCCAAGTCAATCCGCAGGTTGTGAATTGGATAGACAACGCGAATGCAAGCGATATCGAATGTCTTCGCTACACGCAGTTATTGCAGGAAGCACCAATTGATATTGTGTGCCTCGGAATCGGCGAGAATGGACATCTCGCTTTTAATGATCCACGGGTTGCTGACTTTCAGGACCCTGAACTTGTGAAACAAGTTCAATTAGATGATGCCAGCCGGCAGCAGCAGGTCAATGACGGCTGTTTTCCATCCTTTGATGACGTTCCTACACATGCCTTAACCTTAACGATTCCCGCATTGCTGGCAGGCGAATTTCTGTTTTGTATGGCGCCCAGCAAAAGCAAGCATCAAGCTGTTAAGCGGACATTGAATGAACCGGTTTCTCCCAACTGCCCATCCACCATACTCCGGAATCATCCTAATTGTACATTATATGTTGATCGCGATGCCTACGGGCATGTCTAGTTCATAGCCATAGCATAAAGCTCAAGAGGATCCTTTGCGATTTCGGTACTTGGCCACCCCCCACATCAGAAGGGGCAAGGCAAGCATATGAAGGGGAAAGAAGTACGGATTTGCGATCTTTTGCGGGAAGAAAATGGAACTGTCGATAAAATCACGAGGAACAAGGGCTAGCAGCAGGACAGCTGGCGCAACGAACCACATCATTTTGCGCCATTTCTGAATGCCAATCCATTGCGCTGTTCCGAAGGTGCATACGAAGAAATAAAGCGATACTTTAACGAAAACACCGACAATCCACATGGCGATTACGATAGAATCCAAGTTCTGAAAGAAATCAAAGTAAGAGATATATCGCACTAAATTAAAATAAGGATAGGTATGGAGAGCAGCCGCTTCATTACCAAAGACGGAAATAATTAAAAAAGTAGAAACACAGGTCAAGAAACCAGCGGTACCTACCCCAAGCAATGCCGGCTTAACTGCGGATCTAGGTACGGCAACAAAACCAAAGAGCATGATCAACATGATGCAATCACCTAGAAATGTGGAAGAGGGCAGGGCGCCTTTCAGAATGATCATAGGGCTGCTATCCGCGTAAATCGGAAGAATATTAGCAATTTGGATATTCTTGATGGAGAGCAGGAGCGGGATGGTTATTCCTAGCAAAGCAAGCGGACCCAGCAGTTCGCTGCTCCTGGCAATGGCCTCAATGCCCGAGTAGGTCACATAAACAGCAACTAACAGCATGCCAATCATTGGGATGATGACAGGTGTTCTAGGCAGTATGGTCGCTAGAATGAACTCTGCGTACTGCCGTAAGATGATGGCAAGGACAGAATACCAGAAAATGAAATAAATAAAGATGATCACGTTTCCCAGCGCACGGCCAAACAAGATCTTGGCATAACCTGTGAACGTTTGCCGAGGATAAATCAAGCTCATGCGAGAGCAAATAAAAGCCACGCATACGCCTACGATAGCCGCGCAGCCCGTTGAGATCCAAGCATCCTGTTTGGATACTTGAATACTTGGATTAATTGTTAGCAGGATGGTCATCCCGAGCTGCATCGTAACCATCAGCCAGAAGAGTTGTTTCCCGTTAATCCTCATGTCCATAGAGGGGCTCCTTTATTTATCGATGAGTTTGCCGATCGGACGGAAGAGCGAATCCACCATCTGGGAAGGGCCGGGCAAGGTGGGGTTTACGACCAAGGAAATGGCAAGAATCCAACATAAAGCCAGGATAGCGATGTACGTGATTTTTTCATTTCTCGGAGTGCCTTTAAGCCGGAACCATTGATATAGGGTGATGACCAAACACCCTGCCATGAATAAGGGGATACCTTTACTTGTCATAACGCAGTCTCCTTATTCAGGTTGAGTCGCTCTAATACTGGAGAGGCCGGGGCGAAGCATTTTGGCATCGGAATGGATCGCAACCTCGACAGTGGGAAATAATTCGTCCCAGCGTTGTTGATTTTTTTTCCACTCTTTGGGATATGCGCGATGGAATTCTCCGGCAAACCCGAAAATATCTGCTTGTAAATCATGCTGCGCCTTATCCAAAGCGGATCGAACACGGTTCTCAATGTCAGCGTTCAAGGCTTTCTCCACCGTTTTTACAGCGTTCGAATCTTCTACTAAATTGAGCTCTGTCGTATTCTGAAGCGCGTCGTCTTCGGTATGGATCCAAACATTCATCCGCCATTTCCCATTTTCGATAATAGGTTCAAGGGTCGTCTTGCTTTTGATTAAGTTTGCCGAGACGGTTCCTTCGGTGTTCTCGGGCACAACAGTGACCACAGCTTGTTTGATTTCGTTTCGCAGCCACAAGGCGCCTCTTGTGGTGCTATCGTCAATTTTACCGATCATTTTGTCATTTTTAAAAACAGCTGTGGCATTAATAAAGCTCTCGCTTTTATCAGGGTTATTCGATGATAAAGGGGCTGTTAACTCCATATAGGGCAGAGCAGCCGCGCGGGAACCACCCCCGAGCATTTGAGCCAGATCTGCCAAGGTTACGCTTAGCGTGAGTTTACTTTTTGAGATTTCACGCAAAGACTCCGCTGTATTGCGTTCAAGCTTGGTATTCAGTTCGAGAATATTACGTGCTTCTCCCTTGCTGACATACATGTAAGCTCGTTCCCTGGGCTGAGGGGCTCGCATGAAATAATCGAGATCGTCGCGAATACCGCTTCGTGCAACAGCTTCTCCGAAAATAATAACCTCGGCATGTCCCCAGAAGAGTTTCCTAGGCAGCTTTTCTTGCAAGTGAGAAAGGGCATCAGCAAGGTTTATGCCAAAGGCTGATTTGACGTACGATGACTGACTACCGCCGCCGCTGCCTTTTAATCCGCTATCCATCGAAATATTGCTTGAGCCCCGCGGCACGAAGATCTGCACGGTCAGTTCAATCGTTTTGTTGTCATGCTTATCAATGGCCGCCCCTGTAATTAACGCTA
The DNA here is from genome assembly GCF_022163125.1 of Paenibacillus sp. HWE-109. Classification (NCBI taxonomy): domain Bacteria; kingdom Bacillati; phylum Bacillota; class Bacilli; order Caryophanales; family Paenibacillaceae; genus Paenibacillus; species Paenibacillus sp. HWE-109. The sequence continues at coordinate 45,675 of NZ_CP091881.1, forward strand.
AATCATTAACTTCGTTCCGATCCCAGCATCCCGTGAGCAGAAGTGCCAAGAGCCCCAATCCCCAGCTTAACCGCATCGTATGTCCAAAGCTTCGGATGATCATCGTTTGAAAGCCCCTTTAACTGTAACTAGAAGGAACAGCATGCTAGGAACGACGACTTGCAAAAGGAGTGAGAAGAAAGGCAAGGTGGTTCCCAGATAGTGTTTCAGTTGCTGAAAATTAGGTGATACCCAGACACTGAATAGAATAGTCAGAATTCCGCAAGGGATAATCAGCGGACGATAATCGGCAAGCTAGAGCAGTTGGGCAATCCCCAAAACAGTTGCATAGTAAATTATGGCTACTTTTATGAATATGCCAATAAGCCAGATGGCCATAAGAAGTGATTCTACATGTTCGAGGAAATCTGCAATAGAAATGTAACGAACCGCAGCCAGAAAAGCATAATTCAATCCTTCGGTTAATGTCCCGAATAAGAACAAAATCGAAAGATTGATTGCTAAAAGGGTTAGCAGCACAGAAACAACGCTGATAAATCCCCATTTCAATATCTTCTCTCCATGACTTACATAGGGAAGGAGATAGGCAAGAACGAAAAATTGAGAAAACCAGGAAGAGGGGACGATTGAACCCAACAAAGGCGGAAGCAGCCCTTCTCCGAAAATTGGAAACATTTGTTTAAGCTCGAAATCGGGAATCATCAAAATGACCATAACGAAAATAATCAACACAGCCACAGGGATCAAAATCTGCGCTGTGCGGCTGAGGACCTCGAGTCCCGCATGAATAGCATAGGCACAGACGCTAACCATGCAAGTAATAACAATCAGCATCGGCGTTTCTTGCAGGAAGCTGCTACTAATGAATTCGCCGTATTCGCGGAGCACAAGCCCATTTGTAAATAGGAGTGCTCCCAAGAAAAGAATCCCAATAGCTTTTCCGCCATAGGGGCCAAGAAGCGTTTGGGAATATTCAATAAAAGTAAGACTGGGATATGCTTTGTGCAGTCGGACAACAACGTAGACCATCCAGAATCCTACAAGTGACGCAATGAGGGGAGTCATCCACATATCGATGCCGGCTGTGCGAATGGTAATCGACGGAACCGAAAGGGCTGCCGTAGCCAATATTGTAGGATGCATGAGAATTGCTAGCTGCAGTGGCGATATTTTGCCTTTTTCAATCATCAGATTCATTCCCTTTGGGCTTTTCCGGCTTTTGTTTGGCAGGTAGTCGGGTTGAATTCGATTTCCCGGTAAATTTCGGACATGTTCGCATAGCCCAGATGGGGGCGCGAATAAGCACATCCTTCAGCTCGGCTCCCTTCATTGGGGCAATCGGCTGCAAGTAAGGGACCCCCAGAGAGCGCAGAGAAGACAGATGAATCACGATAACGATAAATCCAAGCATAAGCCCAAGCAGACCTAGCATGCCGGACAGGAACATAATCGGGAATCGCAGCATCCGCAAGGCAATCCCTGCCGAGTATTGCGGCATCATGAACGACGCGATACCTGTAATCGCTACGACCATGACCATAGGCGCGGAGACCAGACCGGCTGAAGTAGCTGCTTGTCCGATAACCAAAGCGCCTACGATACTGACAGCTGCACCGACTTGCTTCGGCAGTCGAACCCCTGCTTCGCGGAGGGCTTCGAATGAAACTTCCATCAGCAGCGCTTCGATAAGTGCAGGAAACGGGATATCCTCTCTGGATTTTGCGATACTGAGTAATAGCGATGTAGGGACCATTTCTTGATGATAGGTCAGAATGGCCACATATAAGGAGGGCAGCAGGAGTGTGATGAAGAAAAATAAATAGCGCAGCCACCGGATAAAAGTGCCAATAATAAACCTTTGATAGTAATCCTCTGGCGATTGCAAGAGCGAGAACAACGTAGCAGGCGCTACAAGGGCAAAAGGTGTCCCGTCGACTAAAATAGAAACTTTTCCTTCCAATAAGGCAGCGCAGGCAACATCGGGTCTTTCTGTCACTTGAATCTGTGGAAAAGGCGAGAAGGGATTATCCTCGATCAGCCCCTCGATATAGCCGCTTTCCAGAATTCCGTCAATTTGGATATCTGCAATCCGCTGCGAGACCTCTTCAACTAGCGAGGCATTCGCGATCCCTTCCATATAGATGAGAACGACTTCGGTTTGTGTATGTTTGCCTACCGTATAAGCGACCATTTTCAAGGATGAACTCTTGATTTTCCTGCGAAGCATGGACGTATTCACACTCATCGTTTCTGTAAAACCTTCACGAGGTCCCCGAATAATGGACTCAGCGGAAGGTTCTTCAATGCTTCTTTTTTCCCATTTGGCTAAACCTAGAGCGAACCCTTTGGCCACACCGTCAATGAAAAGCCCTACGGATCCTGAAGAAATAAGGGCTACCATTTCTGTTAAAGTCGCCGTCTCCCTGATGTCAGAGATACTAATCAAGGAGGACAAGTCCTTTTCCGTGTACTTCCACTCTTCTGCGGATTCTGCAAGTAAAGGAGTCAGGACATTTCGATCCAATATCTCCAGATTCACCATGCCCTCGAAATGTAACACGAAAGCTTTGGTCGTCCCCCCAATGATGAATTCGTGGAAATGAAGATCCTTGCATTTATCGTAAATGCTTTTTAGCATCTGAAGGTTACTATCTATCGAGGAGGAAACGGCTTCTGATGAATCCGAAGAAAATGTATCCATAAGAGTGCTCCTTAACAGTGATAATTATCTGTTTGTCCAATAATGTGATTAGCTAAACAATTGCCAATATTTGAAAACGTATAGTTAATCATATAAACTGAGGATATAGAGCTATTTTGGTGAAAAATGTAGCCTATAGTCAAAATCTGTAACTAAATCATATAGGTGGTGCCCAAATGAGTACATTTAAATCTTGGTTTTCAAGTGCCAAAACAGGCTTAACGGATCAAGTGAAGAAGTTTCAAAACAAAGATTTTCTGGACGCAGTCGTTGCGGGATGTGCGATTGTAGCCGCTGCTGATGGAAGTATCGGAAACGAAGAGAAAGAGAAAATGGTCGGCTACATTAGCCGCAGCGAAGAATTGAAAGTATTTGAAGTGAGTAACGTGATTGCTCGTTTCAATCATTTTGCCGGCAGTTTTGAGTTCTCCAATATTGTTGGAAAACAAGAAGCGCTTAAAGTGATTGCCAAGTTCAATAATAAGCCGGAAGTTGGCCGTATTATTATTGCTGTTTGTTGTGCCATCGGTGCTGCAGATGGTGACTTTGATGAGAATGAGAAGCGTGTTGTAAGAGATATTTGTACCACTCTTAACCTGAATCCTAGCGAATTTAGTCTGTAAAGGTCGAAAGTATAAATATTTCAGTAGAATTGTGAAACGTGATGGACATTCATCCGTATCAGAATAATAGGCAAGACAAAAAACAAGCAAAACTGCGAAGGGAGGTGACCACGTTGACAATCAATCTGGTCAAAGGTCAGAAGATCGATTTAACGAAAGGAAACGCTGGTCTATCTAAAGTAGTTGTAGGGCTAGGCTGGGATCCTGCTGTCGTTGAGAAAAAAGGTTTTTTCGGAACCAAAAAAACAACCGTAGAAATTGACTGCGATGCTTCTGTCATTATGTTGGATGAGAACGGCAGATTGACAAAAGAGAAGAACGTCGTATTCTTCGCAAATCTGCAAAGTCCAGATGGCTCCGTCGTTCACTCCGGTGATAACCGTACGGGCGAAGGCGATGGCGATGATGAACAAATCGCTGTTAATTTGGGTCAAGTGCCTGCGGATGTCAGTAAAATTGTATTTGTTGTCAATATTTATGATTGTGTAAATAGAAAGCAAGATTTCGGACTCATTCAATCCGCCTATATCCGGATTTTGAATGATTCTAACCAAGCTGAATTGGTTAAATTTAATTTAACCGACAACTATTCAGGTAAAACGTCTCTGATCGTTGGTGAGATGTATCGTCATAGCGGAGAATGGAAATTTACTGCAATTGGCGAAGGCAGCACGGATACAACAATTGGACAATTAGTGAAACGCTATAACTAAAAATTAAAAATAAACCAAATCCCAATTAAAAGTGAGGTTAACTACAATGGCAATTTCTCTATCTAAAGGTCAAAAAGTAGATTTAACAAAAACAAACCCAGGTTTAACGAAAGTGATCGTTGGTCTTGGCTGGGACACGAACAAATATGATGGTGGTAAAGATTTCGACTTAGACGCTTCTATCTTCTGTGTGAATGCTACGGGCAAAGTTGGATCTGAATCCGACTTCATCTTCTACAACAACCCTAAGAATGCGAATGGTTCTGTTGTTCACACAGGTGACAACCGTACAGGTGCAGGTGACGGAGACGACGAGCAAGTTGTTATTGACTTGGCATCAGTTCCAGCTGAAACAGAAAAAATTGCTTTCTGCATCACGATTCATGATGCTGAAGCAAGAGCGCAAAACTTCGGACAAGTATCCAACGCTTACGTGCGCATTTTGAACGATGCTTCAGGCGCAGAGTTGATCCGTTTTGATCTAGGCGAAGACTTCTCCGTAGAAACAGGTGTTGTAGTAGGCGAGTTGTACCGCAACAACGGCGAGTGGAAATTCAGCGCTATCGGCAGCGGATACAGAGACGGTCTAGGCGGTTTGGCTCGTGACTACGGTTTGCAAACTTCTTAATCATTGAACGGTAAGGAGATGCCCAAATGACAATTAGCTTGTCCAAAGGTCAAAGAATTGACTTAACCAAAACGAATCCAGGTTTAAGCAAAGCCATTATCGGATTAGGCTGGGATACGAACAAATATAGCGGCGGCCATTCCTTTGATCTAGATGCATCGGCGTTCCTGCTTCATGCCGATGGCAAAGCCAAAGGAATAGATGATTTCATCTTCTACAACAATCTGGTGGGTGCGGGTGGTTCTGTGCAGCACACCGGCGATAACCGAACAGGTGACGGGGATGGAGACGATGAGCAAATCAAGGTTGACTTCTCCAAAATACCGGCGCATATTCACCGAGTCGGCATTGCGGTAACGATTCATGATGCGCCTAATCGGAACCAAAACTTTGGACAAGTGTCCAATGCGTTCGTTCGGCTAGTCGATGAAATTACGAATCGCGAAATTCTGCGTTACGATCTAGGTGAGGATTTCTCCGTTGAGACGGCGGTTGTTATTTGTGAGTTGTACAGAGACAGCCAAGGTCAAGATTGGAAATTCCAAGCTGTTGGCAGTGGTTTTCAAGGCGGTCTTCAAGCGTTATGCAAAAATTATGGGCTTGATGCAGAGTAGTGTTTAGTACTACGGGTGGTGCGTGCAAGGCATCACCCTTCCATTTTGGCACGGAAAGGTGACAGTCCTTCATGCACATCTCTCTTATTAAAGGCCAAAAGGCCGATCTTACAAAAACAAATCCGGGACTTTCCACGATTGGTATCGGTATCGGTTGGCAGGCTCCTGCACATGTGGACCTGGACACATCGGCATTCTTATTAGGCGCCAACGGCAAAGTCGATCATGATGATCAATTAGTCTTCTATAACAACCCAACCAAAAATGGCGTGAAATTTATTGATCAACCTTCATCTGGACAAGATCAGAAACAATTCGCAATCCAATTCTCTGAGGTGCCAACGAATGTTGAGAAGATAGCGATCACCTTGACGATTTATGAAGGGGAGAAGCTGAAACAACAATTCGGTTTGGTCAATCAAGCTTATATCCGGATTTTCCATCAGGGTACGGGACAAGATATTTTGCGATATGACTTAGGAAATCAATTCTCCGTTGAGACAGCGATTGTTGTTGGAGAAATATATAGATACGGCAGTGAATGGAAGTTCAGTGCTATTGGATCTGGTTTTTCGGGCGGCCTCAAAGCGCTGTGCGGTAATTTTGGCATCGAAGTGAAGGACGAGCCTACAGCTCCTCCGACAACGAATCCGACGCCTGCGCCGACACCTGCCCCTACAGCAGCACCAATTCCTAGCAGTACGCCACCACTTATCCCTCCGGCTCCCATCAATCTGAACAAGATTGAGCTGAAAAAGAAGGGAGATCGGATCAGTTTAGAGAAGAAGAGTGCCGGTCAGCTTGGAGAAATTCTCATTAATTTGAATTGGAATCAGAAGAAGTCAACAGGCTTTTTTGGAAAAAGCAAAGGGATTGATTTGGATCTTGCCTGTTTGTATGAACTGAAAAATGGTCAAAAAGGTGTCATCCAAGCACTTGGCAACCAGTTCGGCGCGTTAAACAGAGAGCCGTATATAGCCTTAGATGGTGATGACCGCACTGGCTCAGTAACCACAGGTGAAAATATACGAATCAACGGTAATAAGTTGACGGAATTTGAACGAATTCTTATTTTCACGTTCATTTATGAAGGAGCAACAACATGGTCTGAGGCTGATGGGGTCGTTTCCATTAAGCAGGATGGCGGACCTGACATCATCGTGAAATTAAACGAGCATAATAATCGTCAAGGGATGTGCGCTATTGCTCTTATTCGTAATCAAAATAATGAAACATTCAGTATTGAACGTCTTGTCCAATACTTCTCCGGTCATAAACAGCTGGATGAAGCCTTTGGATGGGGGATGAGATGGGTTGCAGGCAGTAAATAATGAATGAAAAATGATAGAGGGGGGTCACAGCATGGCAGATTTTTTTCAGAGCTTTATTGACAATTTCACCAACTTTTTTAACTGGGACGTGCTTTCAGCCACGCTCTCAGACCCGGTCAGCTGGGGAATTATCGGTACGCTGGTTATCCTAGAGGGTTTATTATCCGCAGATAACGCTTTGGTTCTTGCCGTCATGGTTAAACATTTGCCCAAAGAGCAGCAGAAGAAAGCTTTATTTTACGGATTGCTAGGAGCTTATGTGTTCAGGTTCATCGCTATTGGGGTAGGTACTTTCCTCGTACAGATTACCTGGATCAAAGTGCTCGGTGGTGGGTATCTCTTATGGATTGCCATTAGTAACCTCTTCTTCAAGAAGCATGAAGAAGAAGGGGAAGTTAAGAATAAGGGACTTTCCTTCTGGCGCACGGTGCTAGCCGTAGAAATCATGGATATTGCTTTCAGCGTCGATAGCGTGCTTGCTGCTTTCGGTGTCAGTGACAAGGTTTGGGTATTGTTCCTTGGTGGTATTATCGGGGTATTAATGATGAGAGGCGTTGCGCAAGTCTTCTTGAAGCTCATTGACAAGATTCCAGAGTTGGAGAAAGCAGCTTTCATCCTAATTATCGTCATCGGTCTTAAAATGATTGCCGGCGCCTTCGGGTTCCATGTCTCCCATGTTATTTTCTTTAGTATCCTTATTGTCATCTTTGGTGGTACGATTATCCTTAGCTTGCTTCGCAAGAAAAATAAACCAGAGTCTGCTAACTAAACTTAACATTCACAATCCCTCCTATATGGAGGGATTGTTCTTTCACCAAATGAGGGAGGGATCGGATTGCGATATTTTAATTATTTAACAGCCGATGAAGAAAAAGCTTTATTTTATATTCCGCCCACCTCTTTTCATAATCATTCGAACCAAGATATTCTAGCTCATTCTATTGGTGCCGCACTTTATATGCCTGCTACACGTCCTACCTTTGCGGAAGATATTGCTTTTGGCAAAATTGAAGGGCTTGTCTCCGTCGTTCTTGATTTGGAAGATGCCGTAGGGGAGAACGAGGTGCATGACGCTGAAGAATCGTTAGTGAGTCAAATGAACAAATTGGCTGCATTAGTTGAAGTAGGTATTCTGAGCGCGGACAACCTCCCCTTATTATTTGTTCGAGTGAGAAGTGAGAATCAATTGAATTATTTGATTGAGCGTTTGGAAGAGAATGTCACACTGCTAACCGGTTTTGTATTTCCTAAGTTTACGATGGCGAATGGCGAGGCCTACTTTCATATTTTAGAAACTTATAATGATGAGAAACCAGTGTCTGCCCCTAAGTTGTACGGTCTTCCTATTCTGGAATCCGGCGCAATTATTTATAAAGAAAGTCGTTTTCAAACGCTGCAAGGGATTAAAGATATTTTGACCAAATACAAAGATCTCGTTCTGAATGTTCGGATAGGCGCTACCGATTTCTCCAGTTTGTTTGGCTTGAGACGCAGTTCGGAAATGACCATCTATGACATTACGCCGATTCGTGATTGTGTAGCTGATATTATAAATATATTCGGGCGTGTGGACGCTTCGTTCGTGATCTCTGGTCCTGTATGGGAATATTTCCCTCAGAAGGGGCTAATTCGGGAAGTGATCATGGATAAAGAAAACGGGCTGATTGGCAAAACCATTATTCATCCAACACATATCAAACCTGTGCAGTCGCTGTATGCCGTAACGCATGAGGAGTATGCGGATGCGACAAGCATTATTTCCAATAATAATGGCGATCATGGTGTGATCAAGAGCGCATATGCGAATAAAATGAATGAAATTAAACCTCATTTAAGCTGGGCTAGACGGATTCTTTTACGATCACACATTTATGGGGTGCTGCATGAACAACAACAATATTTCGGATTATTGTCCAAACAAGATCGGGCGTACGTATAGCATTGCCGGAGATTTAGAACTTCAAGTGAACGTGACTTCAAACCCCTATGATATTCCTCTCGATCAATTGTTTGCAATGGCGGCAAGAATCAATAAGAAACGCTCGTTTCTATTTGTCAGTAAGGTGCTCGGCAAACATATTCCTGTTCAACCGTATGTTTCTTTGTTAAGTGGAGTTTCGCTGGCTCTCATGCTGCAGCAGACTCTTCATGGTGAAGTGGCGGAAGATTTGCTGCCGCTTGCGATTCAAGGTATGACGGAGCCACTTCAAGCAGAAGCCGCATATAAAGAAATCATGTCCCATCGATTATCCCTGCCTCAATCTGTAGCTTTTATTGGTTTCGCCGAAACGGCTACAGCGATAGGACATGCTGTCTTTCAGACTTTTGGACATAACGGAAGTTATATCCATACAACGCGTGAGGTGATTGATGGATTACCTTCCATCATCAGCTTCAGCGAGGAGCATTCCCATGCGGTTGCACATTACTGCTATGCGCTGGACGCTAATCTGCTAACCGAAGCTGATCTGGTAGTCCTTGTGGACGACGAAATAACCACGGGCAAAACGTCCTTGAATATTATCAGAGATATGCAGGGGAAATTTCCTAAGAAGGCTTATTATGTTCTGGCGCTGCTGGATTGGCGCACAGAGAAGGATCAGGAGCAATTCCGGAAGCTGGAGTTGGAACTGGACATTTCGATTCACGTTATCTCTCTGATCAAAGGTGAGGTAGAGGTTCGAGGTTCATCCGAAAGTATCCCACGGCAGGATCATACTCGTCTGCAAGCAGCAAACCAAAGCGATTGCATTGATTTTATTTATGTGGATCAGCTTTTTAGACATGTTCCGCCTGCTGCGAATGAGCGCCCTTATTTGCGCGATAGCGGCCGTTTCGGTCTTACACCAGAGGACTGCCAACAATCCGATCAAGCAGTCACACAAGCTGCTGAACTGTTGAAGCAGTCTCGGATAGGCACCGCAACATTGTGCGTTGGAACCGGCGAATTTATGTATCTGCCAATGCGAATTGCCGCTGAGATGGGCGAAGGTGTTGTCTACCAATCGACGACGAGAAGTCCGATCCATTGTATTGATCGAGAAGACTACGCGGTTCAAGTAGGCTATCCGTACCCAGCTCCGGAAGATCCGGACGTTACGTATTTTCTTTACAATATCAAAGAAGGTCAGTACGATGATCTCTATTTGTTCATGGAAAGAGAAGTGGACCGCGCGGCGATGCAGCCATTGCTTGAGATTCTTCTGACGCGGGGGCTGAAACAGATCCATATTGTGATATTCTCGCCCCAGACGACAGCTTGGAAGGAGCATCCAACATGGCAGACTGGCGTACTCGGCCAATAAACGATCCTGTCCGTTTGGGCAGTTACCCCGCATCCGATGTGATCTTTCTGCTCAAGGATTTGAGCGAGGTGAAGCTGGAGAAGTCGCTTGATGCCAGAGAACGCGCGATTCAGTCGGGAACGCATTATTCAGAAATGCTTCCCGAAGAGAAGCAGCCTACGGCGGCCTATTTGGAACTATATCAAGAGACGCTCAAGCAGTCAGCCGAGAAGGTTGCACTGGCTGTTGGCATAACGGCTGAGCTGATTCTGCATAGAAAGGGGCCTGACACCGTTCTGGTTTCTTTGGCGAGAGCAGGCACACCGGTTGGGATTCTGATTAAGCGCTATGTAGAAGACATTCATCAGCACGTGCTGCCACATTATAGCATTTCAATTATTCGTGGCAAAGGGATAGATGAGAATGCGCTATTTTACATTCTGCAGAAACACCCAGGCGCCAAACTGCAATTCGTCGATGGGTGGACCGGCAAAGGGGCTATTCGCAAGGTGTTGACGGAGGCTTGTCAGAAGCTAGAGCAAGAGCATGGGATCAAGCTGGACGACGAGCTTGCGGTATTGGCGGATCCAGGCCACTGCACGGACATGTTCGGAACGAGGGAGGATTTCTTGATTCCGAGCGCATGCTTGAATTCCACGGTATCCGGCTTAATGAGCCGAACGGTACTCCGTGAGGATCTTATCGGACCGTATGATTTTCATGGATCCAAGTTTTATAAAGATTGGCTGGATCAGGATCTATCGAATCATTTTATTGCTGAAATTGCGCCGCTTTTTGGCGGGATTGTTGAGCAAGCCCAGCGGGGAGCCAATGAATTCCTAGCGAATCCCCCCGAAGTTACCTGGAAGGGTCTGCACGATATCGAGGCAATCCAAAGTGAATATCACATACCAGACATCAATTTGATCAAACCTGGCGTCGGCGAGACGACACGTGTACTGCTTCGCAGAGTTCCGTGGAAAATCCTCGTTGACCGCCTGGATAATCCGAATATCCGCCATATCCGGCTCCTGGCAGAAGCGAGGGATGTGCCGGTGGAAGTATACCCGGGGCTCACGTATTCGTGCTGCGGCATTATCAAATCAGTGAAGGGAGATGCCGAATGATTTTTGCAAGCGACTTGGACCAGACGCTGATTTATTCACAGCCGGCAGAGCGAGCGGAAGAGCTGGGCAGTCGGATTCTTTTGGCCGAGCTGATTGACGGCAAAGCAAGATCGTATATGTCTGCCAGCGCCTTCCAGCGGCTTCAGGCGTTGATGGCGGAGCTGATCTTCGTTCCGGTGACGACAAGAACGATTCAGCAGTACTTGCGCATCCATTTGATTAGTCAAATGGTAAAGCCCCAATACGCCGTGACGAGCAACGGCGGGAATATTGTTGTGGCTGGGCAGCCTGATCCTGATTGGCAGGCAGCCATCGCAGCCCGCGTCAGTGAAACTAGCGTGCATGTTCAGGATGTCCGTACGCTGACGGACAAGGTGTTGAATCCAGCATGGGTCATTGGCTCCACATACTGTGATGATTTTTTCTTTTCCCACATCGTGCATCGGGATAAGATGCCTTTGCAGGAAGTGATGGATATGAGCGCAGAGCTTCACCAGATGGGTTGGAGCACTTCCATTCAGGGAAGGAAGGTTTATGTCGTACCGCATGCCGTGAATAAGCGAGATGCCGTCGCCCACATCAAGCAGCTCCTAGGCGAAGATAAAGTTGTAGCTTCCGGTGATTCGCTGCTGGATCAAGTGTTATTGGACTTCGCTGACTATTCGATCGCGCCTAGACATGGGGAGTTATTCCGGCAGCAACAGCTTGCGCCAACAGGGAATTATACCTTTACCGAGGAGTCCGGTATTTTTGCAACCGATGAAATTTTAAACTACGTACAGTCTGTCACTACAGCTCAATTCGAGATAAAGGAGTCCTCATGAAAAAAGTATGGTTCAACCGTTGGTTTTCCGTTGCTTATCACTATATGAACAGCATTCGCAACAACGAAGATGGCGTGCAATTCAAAATGTATGGCACACATCCGGATCGTTCCCACATGGCGCTGCAAGCAGCTGATTTCGCAGAAACAGAGCCGGTCTTAGGGGATGATGACTATGTGGAATTTGCTTTGAATTTCTGCAAAAAGCATGGTGTTGATGTCTTTATTCCACGCCTGCACATGTACGCTATCGCCAAACATATAGATGCGTTTGAAAGCGTAGGAACGAAAGTGACGGTTTGCCGGGATTTAGAGCTGCTAGAGAATTTGCTAGAGAAGCAGAAATTTTATGAAGCCATCCGGGAGAAGAATATTCTCGCGATTCCGGACTACCGTGTCGTGAACACTGCTGATGAATTCATGTCGGCTTACGAAGTTCTAAGTGGAGCTGGACATCAGGTCTGCATGAAGCCGACGAATGCGGAAGGCGGAATGGGCTTTCGGATCATCAGCAACAAGCGCGACAACTTGAGCGATTTGTTCGGAACAGTGACACCGTATCTGTCTACGGATCAAGCTTATCAAATCTTATCATCTGTGGATCGTTTCGATGATCTTATGGTGATGGAACTGCTGAACGGGTACGAATACAGTATTGACTGTTTGGCTACTGCATCGGGTGAACTGCTGGCCGCTGTGCCCCGTAGAAAAGCAGATGGACGCCTGCGTTTGCTGGAGGAAGTGCCGGAACTTATCGAAATTGCTAATCAAGTCGCCGCTACGTATCGAATTCCGTTCAACTACAACATCCAGGTGAAGTACAACGAAGGTGTTCCCAAGCTGCTTGAAATTAATCCGCGGATGTCCGGCGGCCTGCATGTCACGTGTTTATCCGGGATTAATTTCCCTTATTTAGCGGTTAAATCAATTCTAGGTGGGCATGTGGACGTGCAAAGGCCTAATTACGGCATACTGGCCAGCCATATCGAAAAATACATTATTATGGATCTTGGTGAATAAATAAGGCTGCCCATCATATCTTGAGTATAGATGTTCAAATCTGTCGAAGAAGGTGCAGAGTATGATGGTAGGCAGAATTATCCTATTCGGCATAATCGTCGTTCTCATTGTCATCGCCAGTGCTGAAAAAGCCGAAGTTGTGTCCAAATATATAGATAAATAGACAACTTTGAAACCTGAAAAGGTTTCTTTTTTTTGATCCGATTTGGTAGAATGGAAGATAGGGTTTGCATGCTCAGGAGGGGGATGTACATTGCTCGATTTTAGCTTTGAAATTATTGATGCCTACACAATTAACACCAAAATTTTATACGCCAATGAATGGTTTACTTTCAATATATATGAAAAAGATCAGGTTTGGACGCTTCATCCCTTTGATGGCATGTTGATTCGGAATAAAGATATGTGTCAGCTAGTCATCAACGAACTGCTCAAGAACAAATATTTTCATGTGATGTGCGCCAAGGAAAACATTCTCTTGTCTGAGATTAGAACGACTGTAGATTTGAGTGATCGACCAAGTCCAGCTATGCCGGAGCGCAATCCGCGGGAAGAACGACCTCCCCAGGAGCAAGATGAGCCGGAAGACGTTCAATCTTTTATGGACTATCACAGTCTGGAAGAAATTATGGAGATCGAAAGAGCCATCATTCATAAACGGTTGTCTTTTTACAAACGGATGCTAGAAGTTATGTTTATGCAAGGAGCCGGACCTGCAGATAAGGAATTCATACAGATTCAAGCCATTTTCACGACTTGGAAAGAGGCCTATGAGAAGATGAGCGGGTTCAGTGATCCCGATGAATCTGGTGGAAAGAAAAGATGGTAGCCTTCATCAAAAAGGAGTTTAAACATGCTGCAATTAAACGATAGTCAGCTTGCCGCCTTGTGGAGTCAAGGGGATTCTAAAGCGTTCAATCGTCTTCTAGAGCTTTATAAAGACAAAATATATCGATTAGCCTATCGTATGCTGCGCAATAAATCGGATTCGGAAGATGTTGTGCAAGAGACGTTTCTGCGCGCTTATCTGCATTCTCATCGGTTTGACACTACGAAAAACTTTTCCAGTTGGATTTTCAGTATTGGCAAAAATGTGACGATTGACGTTTTGCGCAAAAAAAAATCCGAGCTGTCCATGGATACGAATCCGAATCCGTTTCAGGATTCCCTTCCTTTTTATGAAAAGCTCACCAGTCAAGAGAAAACGCCAGAACTTCAACTGATCGAGTTGGAAACCGCGGCGCAAGTAGAGCGGATGATTCAAGATTTGCCTGATAAATACAAAAACTTGATTGTATACAAGTATTACTTGGATATGTCGCTGGAGGATATTAGCAAAGAAGTCAATCTGCCTGTATCGACGATCAAAACGAGATTATTCCGCGGCCGGAATTACATCAAACGAAAATGGGGATCCTTATTTTTCTTGGTGCAAAGCCTGACTTCCGTCATAATTTTCTAAAAGCATGAACCCATTATTTGAGGACAGAGGAGTAACGGAATGAGCCTTCCCAAAATTGAAGCACCCAAAATACCTAAAGAATTACCCGAAATTAAGCTGCCGTACGAGGAACTCGAATCCGAGGAAAGCTTTCATACAGGAATAATTAGCGATTGCACGATTGACAATCAATCAGGATACAAAGTCGCTTTCGATAAAATTATTTTTCGCAATGTGACGTTTACGCGCATTTCAATGAAGGAAATTGAACTGACCGATGTCATTTTTGATCGTTGTGATTTATCCAACGTTGATTTTGGAGAAGCTACTATACATCGGACCGAATTCCGTAATTGTAAAATTATCGGGATGGATCTGACGGGTGCCACGATCCGGAATGTGTTGTTCCATGCTTGTTTAGCTGATTATGCCACTTTCCGTATGGCTAATTTCAAGCAAATTAATTTCCAGGATTGCTCGCTGTTAAGCGCCGATTTCTATGAGTCAACGCTGCAAAAAACGCATTTTGAGGTTTGCCAACTGGATCGGGCGCAGTTTACTGGAACGAAGCTTTCAGGCATTGATATCAGCAGTTGCGAGTTCACGAGTCTCGGTGTGAGTATTGATGACTTGCGCGGTTGTATTATTTCCAGAGGACAAGCTTCCGTGTTTGCAAATTTGTTTGGACTCGTATTGAAGGAATAACGGGATATGAAATGAGGACGTAACGGTGAAATTTGGTTTTGATATTGATGATACACTCATCAACCTGAGGGAACATGCTTTTCATATTTACAATGATAGATTGCAGCAAAATGTTGGACTCGATGTATTTCACGCCTTGCCTTCGATGGAAATCCACAGCGCCTTCGGTTTGACCAAGGAAGAGGGCGGGAAGCTGTGGTCCAGCCTCCGGGATGACATTTATTATTCCAAATGTGCGGTATTTCCTCATGCCCGGGAAGTCCTGCATGCTTTAGTCGACCAAGGCCATGAAGTTTATTACATAACGGCCAGAGCTAAGGAGCATACGGATCGAACCCGTGAATGGCTTATTGCCAATGATTTCCCGGTAGCGGACGGCCATTTCTATTGTGGCATGAGCGATTCCGAGAAGGTTCATATTATTGATGAGTTGAAGCTGGACTATTATTTCGACGATAAACCCACTGTCTTGGAGACCTTGTCTCATATGCCTGTGAACGTCTATGTCAAAGACAGATCCTACAATCAGCATCTTCAAATACCGCGGATCACCTCTTGGGATGAACTTCTCGACATTATAAAAACAGAGGCAGGATAGGCGATCCTGCCTCATAGATGGATGATGTCACCTGGCTGTAACGACAGTAAATCACGATAACCTTCCGACTCAAGCTGCTTAAGCAGGATATCCGTATCCCGTTTGGGCGCATGAACCAGCAGTGTAAACTTGCTGTTCATAGCTTGGGTCATTTTGCGTACATCGGGTTTACCCTGATGAATCTTGTATCGTACAACCGCCATGCGACAGCCGCGTTGCGCTTCACTGAGACCCAGCAGCCGCTCGGCCATCGTCCCCTTGGCAACGTGGCCGGTAATCAGGATGCCGCTCCCGGCATGAGTCCGTAGCTTCTCATAGTACCACTGAGATTTAGCTGACTGCATCATGCCATCGTTCGTAAACCATATGGCCGCTCGCCCGGCAGCCATGTCCTGCTCTAGCAGATGTGCACGCTGCTCATCACCGTGCACAATCTCAAAGCTGCTGAGACGCAAAGCATCAGCAAGCACTTGATCCATGCCCGGCTTCAGCCAGCTGGCATGTTCAAGCATGAGCTCCATCGCGTCGATGAGCTCGTGTTCGACCCGGATCGGCGTATCAGGGAACCGCCGCCGCAGAAGCAGCAGCAGTTCCTGCCCTCTGCCGGAAACGGGAACCGGCATAAGCAGCTGCCCGCCTGCTGATAGGATGTTCGCAGCAGCCATATAGAGCTGCTCCAGCTTTTCGGGTTGATGCTCCGCATCTGTGCTGTAAGCGGCATCTACGATGGCCCCATGCAAATGCGCAGGCCCTCGAATTTCACCCTCCGGTGTGTCGGTTTCCAACAGAAATGACTCCTCTGTGTAATCCCCTGAATAGAATAAACGTTTCCCTTCTAATTCTATGAGCAGCCAGATGGACCCTAACATATGACCGCTGCGCCCCCAGCAAATCTGCAGTGCTGGCGACAACGCTGCCCATTGCAGCGGCGGAACTTCATCTTCGATGTAGGCGTATTGGATGGCTGCGAGGTCTTCCTCATCATAAGGAAGCGTCCCGCCTTGCTGACTGACATAGTTTGCCCAGGACGCAAAATACCCTGGCAACTGCATGGCCGTAAGGCTCGTGGTCCACACCTTCCCGGTATAGCCCATTTTATATAGCCAAGGGATCGTGATCGAATGATCTTCATGGGCATGGGAAAGAAAAACGGCGTCCAAACGAGCAATTCGCGTGGGATCCAACAACGGATACTCACCGCATCCTTCTCGTTTCACGCCGCAATCGAGCAAAATGCTCGTATGATCGTTACCGATCCAATAGCAGGAGCGTCCGTGTTCACCGGCGCCGCCCCATACATGTAGTTGCATCATTACGCATTCCACTTTCTGTTCGAATTCATGTTGTTGACAATTAACAGCAAGCCTGTGGTAAGACCGACGGAAACGACGGCCATCGCCATCCCAAGTGACAGTTGTCCCTGTTCAAACTGAGCGAAGATGTAGGTGGCTGACGTCTGCATGGACGGCGGCAGCACCATCAGCGAGGCGACCAGCTCTCTAAGCGAGATGGTGAAGGTCATCATCCAGCCGGCCAGCATACCCGGCAGGAGCAGTGGCAAGACAATACGTCGGAACACGTACCAGGGCTTCCCACCGAAAACTTGCCCGGCTTGCCGCAAGGATTCGTCCAACTGCCCGTTGCGGGCTTTGACGTATTGAACGGTGTACGGCAGGAAGAACACCACGTAAGTGAGGACGACCATGCCGTAGGTATTGTAGATATGGATCGGCATCCATGGCGCGTTCCATACCATGATGAGTCCGACGACCAGGACCATATCAGGCACTGTGTTCGGCAGCAGGCTGAACATATCGGTCATGCGCTGCGGCAACTGCTTGGCGCGGCCGATGCTCAAGGCAAACCAAGTGCCGAGCGCGACGGCTAGGCAGGCGGCGAGCAGGGCGAGCCCCATGCTGTTCGTCAGCGCCTTCATGCTCGGTGAGCCCCATGTCAGAAGCTCGCCATAATGCTGCAGCGTCAGGTTGGTCCAAGCGAGCCCATTGCCCCGGAGCTTCATCAGCGAAGCGGAGACGATGGAGAAATAGGGAATGCCAATGGCTGCACCCAGTAGCAGCACGACATATACCCAAGCAAGCGCCTGCTGCCAGCTGCGATGCCCGACGATTTTCTCACGGGAACCTTTGCCGCCTACAAGGTTATACGAATGCTTGCGGACGACGATAGACTGGATGTACCAAAGTGTAAGGCAAGCCAGAAGGAGAAGGGAGGCCAGCGAAGTGGCTTTGCCGAAATCCACAGGCCAACTGGAGATGGAAGCTTGAATCTCTGTCGTTAACACGAAATAACCAATGCGCCTACCGAAAGTGGCAGGTGTGCCGAACTCGGCCAAGGTTTTCACGAAGATCAGCAAAGCGCCCATCACATAACTTGAAAAAACAAGCGGCAGCATCACACGCCTTACCGTATACATGAAGCTGGCCCCATGCACAGCAGCGGCTTCTTCTTTATTTCCGCCGATTTGTAGAATCGCATTGCGCAGAATCAAGTAAAGAAAGGGAAATAAATGAAGGCTCATGATCGTAATCATGCCGAACAGGCTAAAAAAGTGACTGCTGACCCACTTAGCCCCTGGAAACAGCTGCTCTAGATAACCACGAGGCTGCATGAACAAAATCCAACCCATAGAACCTATGTATGGCGGTGTCATGAAGGGGATGAGCAGCACAATATCAAGCCAGCGGTGTTTACGCAGCGGTGTTTTGGCCATTAGCCAGGCCAGAGGCAGAGCAAGCAGCGTGCATCCTGCAACGACACTGACGCCTAGTATCAAGGAGTGACTGAACACGCCAGTTAAATCTTTTTCCAAAACCGTTCGAATAGGTGCCAGCAAGTCCAGCGTCCCATTGATCCAAATACTTTTGAAAGATACCCATAAAAGAGGAAGGACGACTAGCACAGCCAAAAGCAGCAGTGCCAAGAACGTCCCCATACGTTTGATTCTCATCTGACAGTCATCCCCGTCCGGCGCTTACTTTTTGAACAATTGGGTGAATTTCTGTGTAACGGAAGCCTGGTTGTCATTCATCCAATTCCAGTCTACCTGAATCGTAGGAATATCCTTTGCGCTCATTCTGCCTTGGACTTGCACATCACTGCGACCGGAAAGCAAGTAAGCATCCGTCACCATTTTTTGAGCTTCATCCGAAAGTAAATATTCAATAAAGGCTTTGGAGCTATCAACGTTTTTACTTGTTTTCATAATCATGGCAGGTCTAGGGGAAATAACCGTTCCGCTTGCTGGATAAATCAAATCAATAGGTTCTCCTTTTGCTTTGGAAGCGTAGGTCATATAATCCACACTTGCCATAACAATGCTTTTTGCTCCGGAAATAACAGGATCCATGGCTTCTTGGTTCGCTCCGGCAATGATAGCGCCATTTGCTTTCACTTTACCGAATAAATCCCAAGCAGCGTCACCATTTTTGTTCGTATAGCCTGTCATGAAATCAAGCGCAGAACCGGATTGAGCGGGATCTGGAATATTTACCATGTCTTTCCACTCCGGCTTTGTCAGATCGCTCCACTCTTTCGGAGGATTCGTAACCGTTTTGGTGTTATAAGCAATTCCCAGTGCAGATAGGCTATAGCTAAAATAATTGCCATCCTTATCACTGTAGGCAGGGATTAGCTTATCGGCATTTTTCGCTTCTTTGTAGGGGAGGGTCAATCCACTTTTTGTCATCCCAATCGCGGAAGGGAGGGAGGCTAGTACCACGACGTCAACAACGGGGTTAGCTTTTTCAGCTTCCATGCGGGCAAGAATTTTACCAGTCGTACCTTGGAACATTTCAACTTCTACACCTGTTTTGGCTTGAAAGCCTTTTTGGATTTTGGTAGCTAGATCAGCCGGTCCAGCACTATATACAACAATTTTACCACTAAGCTTTTTAGCCTCTGGTGTTGCTGTAGTCGTGACAGCAGTAGCAGTAGCAGTAGCAGTAGCAGTAGCAGCGGGAGTTGCTGTAGCTGCATTGCCATTCGATGCTGGTTTTGCTGTTCCACAACCGGTCAAGCTTACACCTACCAGAACAGTCATTAGAGCCAAGGAACTAATGTTTAACGATTTTTTCATTGATGTTTTCAATTGCGAGCACCCTCTCTGAGTTAAAATTAAAGTACATGAATCTGATCTGATGAAATATAAAGCTTAACGTGATCTCCTACAACCAGTCGTGATGGATGGTAGGCCATCCAAACATTGCCATTCTCTAAGCGCACAGTAATTTCATAGCGTTCACCGATGTAACTTACCGTTTGAACTTCTCCAGAATAGGTAAGGTCATTCGCTGAACCAGATGTCCATCGGACATGCTCGGGACGAACGAGCCGCTTATCGGCTTCCAACCAATTCGTTTTTCCGATAAAGCGTGCTGTGAAAGCGTGGGTGGGTTTACTGTAAATGATCTCAGGCACATCTTTTTGTAAAATGCGGCCGTTTTGCATGACGACAATCTCGTCGGACATCGACATGGCCTCTGTCTGATCATGAGTGACATAAACGGCCGTAAACCCAATTTGGCGAACCAGTCTCATCAGCTCTACACGCATTTCTTCCCTTAAAAGAGCGTCCAGGGCACTCATAGGCTCATCGAAAAGGACAAGCTGTGGGCGAACAACAATCGCTCTGGCCAAAGCAACACGTTGTTGTTGACCTCCGGAGAGCTGGTGTGGAAACCGCTTCTCCATACCTCGCAATTGGACAAGTTCGATAGCCTCCATAGATCTAGTACGCCAGTTGGTTGTGTCCCCTTTTGCTTTCAAACCGAAAGCCACATTCTCCAGCACCGTTAAGTGCGGCCATAGAGCAAAATCCTGAAAGACCATTCCGAAATCACGCTGATGAACAGGACGGTTGATCCTGCGGGATTTGGAGAACAGGCACAACTCTCCTAAGTGAATGTCTCCCGCATCCGGCGTTTCCAAACCGGCGATGATACGCAGCAAAGTTGTTTTGCCGCATCCAGATGGGCCCAGCAAAGTTGTGAATTTCCCTTTTGTCACAGTCAGCTCGATAGCTTCCAACGCAGGCGACCCACTAAATGTTTTGTTGATACCGCTAAGGTGTAAAGGCATTTTAGGCATCCTTCCGTTCTTAGGAACTCAACTTTAGTTTAGAATCTTATAATCAGCAGAGTGTCAACGCAAAGTAAATAGATTGTTAAGTTTTTGTTTGTAATCTATTCAACCGCATAGATTTTTTCTATAATGATCACGAACGATACCCAAAAGGAGAATCATGCCGATGAACTGGAATTTGATTAAGCTTCAAATCATTGAATTAATAGATAAACATAAACGAATTACAACTGTTGCTGATGAATTGGGGCTGAAACAACCGACCGTATCCTTTCATATGAAAAATATGGAACAAGAGCTGGGCGTCGGACTGTTTTACTCCAAGGCAGGGAAAGTTCATTTAACAGACGCAGGACAATCCTTGAATCATTACGCCAAAAAAATTAACGCACTTGCTCAGGAAGCAGAAAGAGTAGTGAAAGAATTTGATGAGAGGGGAAGCGGACATTTGAAAATAGGGGCCAGCTATGTGCCGGGGACTTATGTTCTGCCAAGCATTCTTAGCGCATTTTCCAAGCGTTATCCGCATATTTCCATTTCACTTACCGTGAGAACCTCCCCTGTTATTCAAGAAATGCTTCTCAATCATGAGATTGATATCGGTGTGATGTCAGCAGAACCATTTCAATGGGCACCTTTAATTGGTGAAACCTTATGTGAAGACGAGCTTGTTTTCTTCTTCAGCCCAGATCATCGTCTGGCTAGGTATGAAACTCTTTATCCCGAATTTCTAAAAGATGTGCCATTCATTCTACATGGTCAAGAATCCACCACGCGCACAATGACATTAAAATGGGCAAAAAATTTGGGGATCGAACTTAGACCTGTCATGGAAATGGATTCACTGGAAGCTATTAAACAAGCTGTGCTTACCGGAGACAGCGTCTCTGTCATTTCTAAGATCGCTATCGCCAAAGAAATAGAGCGTAAAGAGCTGGTCTATCATGTAATTCCGCATAATCCGTTTAAACGCTACATCTATTTCACATACAATGAGGACCGAATACGTTCGTCCTTTTTCGGTAATTTTTTTGATTATCTGCGCGATTCCGTACGGACGTACTGAATTTTTTTACAAAAACTACACGTGCAGCTGATCATCCAAAAACAAATCTCATTTAATCTCAAGTCTGTAGGGAAAACTTTTCCAGATGATGAGGAGATGAATTGATGTTGAAAAAGAATGTGTTGAACATCGTTATGGCTGCCGTAGTAGGAACCACATTAGTAACTGGTATCGGCAGTGCTCCGCAACAAGCGGAAGCTGCCAGCAATATGGTGCCCAATTATGAAGTGAAGCTGCTGCTGGATCCAAGTGTCGTTCTGGGATCAGACTTCAAGCTTACCAGCGGTGTGAAAACAGCTTTTGGTATGCCGGACACGGTGACCAAAATGAACGTCCAGTTCCTGGATACGAATGCCAAAGATATTTATAACAATGGATGGAGCACGCGGATTCGTAAAACAGAAGGTGAAAATGACTTCGAACTCAGCTACAAGAAACGCTATGCAGTGACAGGCAGCGATATTAACGGGGCTTTGACCTTAGCCAATCAAGAAGGTTTCAATTCCGGTGACACCGGATACGAAGCTCAGATTGAGTGGGGGTATCAAAAGAAAACGCTCAGCATAACACGGACCAAAAGCGGCAGCAAATCGGGCTATAGCGGTATGGATTTAACGAACCAAAGCGATTCAAGAAGCCTTCTTATCAATAATGCGCCTGATAAATTTAATAATTGGGTGTCCAGTGGTTGGGGGACAAGCAAACTCTCTTCTTCTCGTATTTATGGGCCTGTTTTGGCCAAACGCTCCATCGGTACCTGGAGTGGTCAGCAGCTTTACATCGAAGTTTGGCCAATACTTAATGCGTCTGGTACAGGCACAGAATATGTTGTAGAAGCCTCCTTCAAAACAAATAGTCAAACAACGGCGTCTACCAAGCATGATGAGCTTATTACCTATTTGCAGAACAAAGGATGGTTCCTGGCTCAAGATTCTCTAAAAACACAACTTATAATGGATCGATATTAGACTATTTTAGGAGATGAGCGAATGTTTCAAGCACTGAACAAAACATCTAAACTGGTTCTGGCAACAACGGCCGCAGCAGTTCTTTTGGCAGGCGGGGTTTTCTCCCCGCAGCAGGCTTCAGCAGCAAACGGCACGCCTAGCTATGAAGTTAAACTCAATCTAGCTCCCGCAATCGTAGCTGATGCCAGTCATAACCTTGTCAGCAGCGTTCGCAGCCAATTCGCTACAGGTTCTTCGGCGAAAAGCTATCGTGTACAGTATATGGATACAGCTGCACGCTCTTTGGATGGTCTGGGATGGAGCGATCGTATTCGCAAAAGAAGCGACCAAAGCACCCATCAGCTGCAGTTCAAAAAGAGATATCCCGTTACAGGCGGGGATATTAATGCTGCTTTGACTACAGCAGCGGGTGATGGCTTAAATAGTTCCGCTGCCGGCTTTGAGTTTCAAGTCGATTGGACATTCAGCAAACAAACCTTGAGTGTACAGTACGAGAAAGATGTCACCGTTTCTGGGTACAGCGGAAGCGGTTTGAATGCGCCGAATCTAGCCACCTCGCGTTCTGTTTCTATCGCCAATGCGCCAAGTAAATTCAGCAATTGGACCAGCACAGGCTGGGGAACATCGCAGTTAAACAATGCAGTTATTTACGGACCTGTCGATTTCAAAAGATATAAAGGCGAATATAAAAACCTAGAACTAGATATCGAGATTTGGACAATACTCAATGCTACAAAAACAGGCACGGAAGACATCGTCGAGGCTTCATTCAAAACAGACAGTCTGAGTGAAGCAACAAGTGTACGTACTGATCTAATAAACTTGCTCCGTTCAAAAGGTTGGCTTGTTGAATCAGACATCCTTAAAACAAGCCTAATCATGGAACGTTATGCGCCAACAGCGTCAACACCAGATACTGTTGCGCCAACAGTCCCGACTAACGTAACAGCAACCCCGACATCCAGCACACAAATCCAAGTGGGGTGGACAGCTTCCTCTGATAATGTGGGCATGTCAGGCTATGACGTTTATCGCAATGGTGTAAAAGTAGGCTCCCCAACTACGATATCTTACAGTGATTCTGGCCTTGCCCCTTCGACAGCTTATAGCTACACAATTGTAGCGAAAGATGCCGCCGGTAACCAATCTTCAGCATCTACAGCTGTAAGTGCTACCACTGCCGCAAGCGGTGGTACAGGAAACGGTACTCTGTACTATAACGTGAATGGAAGCTCCGTTTCGTACATTGAAGCTGAAACGTATACGTCAAAAAATGGAACATTCATAGCTACGGCATGTGCATCCTGCTCAGGTTCCAATTACATGGAAACACCGAATGGTTCAGGTGACAGCGATACGAACTACCTGCGATACGATCTCGAGGTAACCAACGGAGGCTCCTTCTACATCTACTTGCTTTCGCAAAGTCCGGATAGCAGTTCTGACAGCTTTAACATTGCAGTTGATTCCGGCAGCAACAAGCAAGTCACAACAGGCGGTTCCAGCTGGGCATGGAAAAAGCCGAGCAGCACAATTTCACTAGCAACAGGTACACACACGCTGTATATCAAAGTAAGAGAAGACGGTGCACGGGTCGATAAAATCGCCTTAAGCAAAACAAGCAGCACGCCAAGTGGCCTTGGCGGAACCTCGTTGGTCCCTGCTTCTCATTAAAAGCATCCCCATATCTTGAGGTCCAAGCCCTCTAAAAGCTTGGAGCCACCTTTGCTGAAGGTGGTTTTTATCTGCTTATATCAACCCCAACCCCAGGCCGACGCGACTTGACCGCTTCCTCCTCATGTTATGCTTTGTTCTTGCGTGCTATAAGGACTATCCCATCTCCTCAGAAGTGCCTGAACTTAATTAATTAGGTATGGTCTTTTTTTAATGCTAATTAAGAAACGAGGGAATAAACAGAAGAAACAGAAAATGGGGAATGGTGGAAATAAATAAAAAATGGTAAAAAAGTGAAAAAAGCAGTAAACCAAACAGAAGAACGGACAGAAGAACCAAACAGAAGAATGGACAGAAGAACCAAACAGAAGAATGGACAGAAGAACAAACAGAAGAACTAAACAGAAGGATGGACAGAAGAACAAACAGAAGAGCAAACAGAAGATTGGACAGAAGAACAAACAGAAGAACCAAACAGAAGGATGGACAGAAGAACAAACAGAAGAACAAACAGAAGAACAAACAGAAGAACAAACAGAAGAACAAACAGAAGAACAAACAGAAGAACGGACAGAAGAACTGGCAGATGAACAACAGACAGAAGATCAAGCAGTAAAAGAAAAGTAAATAATAATATAAGAACACAAAGTAACGCAGTCAAAAGAACAAACTGGAAGTACAAACAGCAGAACAAATAAACCAAGTTGTTGTTGTTGTTGTTGTTGTTGTTGTTTGCAAAGATAAAGTATGAATTCGTGTTCAAAGTACACGGAGAATACATAGTAAACCTAAGGGAAAACAATGAGATTATAACTTACATATTGTCAGGGATATATGCTGAAACAAAGCTTTACTAAGCGAGGAAATAGGGAAATGTTTTTAGAAAAAAGGCTGAAACGAAGAATAAATTCCTCAAGGTAAAATTGGAGATGAGTGGCGCCAAGACCATGGAAAGTCGTATTAATCCATTGGGAAGCTTGTTTAGCGATTGAAAGTAAGGGGCGGAGTCGCTTGGGAGTATACAGTCCAGTAGTAATTGAAATATTTTGTGCAGATGAGTCAATATGTTGCGTTTGAAAGTTAATAATTGCAGAACGTGTAATGTGTCTAGATGTGGGATTGTCAGGGATAACATGCTTAATTTTGAGGAAGGTGGTAGTTTCTTCTGTGTAGTTAGGAGATGCAGCGATAAGAAGAAGGTGCTCTCTTGGGTGTTTGTAAACGGAGGGATTGAAGGGTCGCCCATAGACGGCTGAGTTAATGCTTATGGAACCAGTCAGTGGACTTTGATTATTTGATTTATGAATCATCGAGCGGATTTTGTGCAAGATTGACCATGCTGTTTTATATGTAACTTGAATGATCTGGGAGAGCTCAACTGCGGTTGTCCCCTTATCTTGACGGGCGAGCAGAAAAAAAGTAACCATCCATTTGCGTAGCTCCGTTCGACTGCCTTCCATCACGGTACCGGAAATAAGGGAAACTTGAAATCGACAATGACAACATTCATATAGTGGAAGTCGACGAGTAGAAGTTACATAAGCATGACGATGAGAACAACGAGGGCATATGAAACCTTGAGGCCACCTAACACTAAAAAGGTAATCGACGCAGCTATTTTCAGTTGTGAATTGATTGTTAAATTGCTCAAGTGACATATTGGAAAAGTCCATGAGAGTCTCCTGGAAATAGGTTTTAGAACAAATGTTCCTATCTCTATTATACCTAATAATTAATCAATTATCAAGATGAAATACTATTTATTTCCAACTAGAAGCGAGCGTGCTGAACTGAGGGATGGGGATAGCGGGTATAGGAGCTTGCGAAGCAACGATAGGATCGAAGCAGGAGCTCATCTGTTTTGGATAGCGAGTATAGGAGCTTGCGAAGCAACGATAGGATCGAAGCAGGAGCTCATCTGTTTTGGATAGCGGGTATAGGAGCTTGCGAAGCAACGATAGGATCAAAGCAGGAGCTCATCCGTTTTGGATAGCGGGTATAGGAGCTTGCGAAGCAACGATAGGATCGAAGCAGGAGCTCATCTGTTTTGGATAGCGGGTATAGGAGCTTGCGAAGCAACGATAGGATCGAAGCAGGAGCTCATCTGTTTTGGATAGCGGGTATAGGAGCTTGCAAAGCAACGATAGGATCGAAGCAGGAGCTCATCCGTTTTGGATAGCGGGTATAAGAGCTTGCGAAGCAACGAAAGGATCGGAAGTAGGAGCTCATCCGCTTTGGATAGTGGGATTAGGAGGTTGTGAAGCGATGATAGGATCGAAGCAGGAGCTCATCGGCTTTGGATTGCCGGGATAGGAGGTTGTGAAGCGACGATAATAAGATGGAAGCAGGAGATCATCTGCCTAGGATAGCAGGCACAGGTAGTCAATGAGGATAGGGAGAGTTCATGGAAAGTGTCCTTCTTTTTCAATTCATGTCCGCATAAGGTAGTACTAATGAAACAACGCGCTAGGGGAGGGAATGAGATGCTGCAAAGGCGACGATGGAGAAGCAGGCCTACAGGGAGAACGAGCCGCAAGAAGGTACTGTTGATTGCTCTTGTCATCTTTGTTTTATTTGGTGTGCAATTTTTTATTTTCGTTGAACGCAATCTTAGGCCGCCATTAATGAATTTGGCCAAAGTGCGGATAAAGCAGATTGCCACACAAGCTATTAATACGGCCATAGCGGACCATGTGGCTGGGAGTACGAATGCCGAGCAGTTGATTGACTGGAAGATGGACAAAAATGGGAAGATTACAGGCTTTATGCTGAATTATAATGAACATATGCGGATTACTTCCGAGACGATTAAAACGGTGCAGGGAGAGCTTGATAATTTACAAAGTATTTCTGAACATATTCCCGTCGGGCAGGCGTTGAACAGTGCTATTCTATCCTCTTTTGGCCCAGATATTCCGATTCGGCTGCTGCCAGTTGGCAGTGTGAAGGTTGATTTGAATACTCGTTCGCAAAATGCAGGCATCAATATGGTGATGTTTGAGGTGTATGTCCGAATTATTGCCGAGGTTTCTGTGATTATTCCGTTTGATTCGGATACTGAAATTGTGGAAACGGAAATTCCGATTTCTTATTCATTAGTGGTTGGCGATGTGCCTACTTATTATTATGACAATAAAGGTAACCCTGTTGGAGGCAATAAAGACTCCGGATTACCCAGTATATCCATTCCCCAGCTACCAAATGCAGGTAAACCAAACACGCCGACGGTTGAACCAGAGGGAGAGACTACCCATTAAGGGCTTAGCTGTTCTTAGTTTTTTAGCTTGCTGAGTTCTTCACGTTCCCATTTACGAAGAGAAGGGTAGGGATCGAAGCTCCACTCTGTGAGTCCATTATCCCGATAAAGTCCAAAGTGAAGATGAGGCGGGAATTTCCCGGACGTCCCTGGTTTGCCATAGCCGGAGCTGCCTACCCAACCGATGGTTTGACCGGGCTTTACGACGTCGTTTTCTTTGATTCCTTTTTGAAATCCGGAAAGGTGGGCGTAGTAATGATAGATATTGCTGGCATCTCGAATGCCTATCCGCCAGCCGCCGTAGGGATTCCAGCCTTTTACTTCAATAATGCCATAACAGGTGCTTCTTACAGGCACCCCATACCTGGCGAATAGGTCGGTTCCTTCATGAGAGCGATGCCCGCCCCATCCACGGTTATCTCCCCATGTACTGCGATAAGAGTAGTCTGCATTCACGGGTAACGGAAAAGCATGCTCTCCGACATCAAGTGTGTTTAATGTGCCAAAAATGGTTGCGAATTGTTTGATGCGCTCAACACTGCGTGAGTTTTGATAATAATTCCAAAGGTTGATTTGTAAATTTTCTTCCTGCATACCGTTTTTGGTCATGAGCTGAGCCATAGCTGCAAGTAGGTCTAGATCGTTGTTTCGGTCTGCGATGCCGTCCCCTGAGCCATCTCGGCCAAAGCCATGAAAGAAGGAAATGCTCTTAGGATTGGTATCTTGCTGATCTGGATTTAATAAGCCAGTCCATTCTGAGTCAGTAAAGTAAATGCTGGTTATTCTTTGATGAACGTTTCTTTTTTTGGCAACATTCATTGTTCGTTCATATTGATCAACAGCTGCAAGGTAAGTCCATGGAATACCGGATACGAGACTTGTTTTCTCGAAAAGTTCTTTTCGCTCCGCGTTAAGGTTCTGAGGTGGTTTAATATCTGCAATGGATGCAGCTTTGATTGAAAGACTCCCGGATTCGGTTGCTGATAGGAGGAGGCTAAGAACAAGAACCCGCGACCAAAACGGTCTGCTTTTCATCTCTATCATCCTTCCTGAAATGTTAGTTCTTAGGATGTGCTCTTCTGGGAATGTTTATCCACTTGATCTTCCGTTAAGTTCTATTTTTTGCTATGATGCCAGTAAGAGGTGAGGATTGTGAGCTTTAATCACAGGGATGAGCATGTTGATGAAAATATGCTGTTAATTCAGGCGAATTTGGATGATATGAATCCCGAGTGGGTTTCTTATATTATGGATAAGCTCTTTGAGGCTGGTGCTAACGATGTGTATGTTGTGCCGATTATTATGAAGAAGGGCCGTCCCGGAATTATGCTGAATGTACTGGTGGAAGACGGGCGCTTATCCGATATCGAGGGTATTATTTTTAGCGAAACGACAACGCTTGGTATACGGTATCTGCATGCTTCTTGCCATAGATTGGCCAGGGAATTTGAAAGGGTAGACACACAATGGGGAACAATGACTGTGAAGGTGGGCTACCATCGAGGGAAATTGGTTCAATTTGCACCGGAGTTCAAGGAATGTGAGCAGATAGCGAAAGAATATCAAGTTCCATTGAAGCTGGTTTACGAAGAAGTTCGTGCGAGTTTCAGGCTGCAAAAAATAAAGAACGCCTCCTCCTGACTTGATCAGAAGAGGCGTTTTGACGTTATTATTGATCGTGATGATGATGGTGATCATCATGGGTGTGACCATGACTGTGTCCATGCTCATGGGCAAGATGTTCGTGGCCTACTTGCCATTTGCCGATATAAGGATCGACTTTCCCTACTACGACACGAAGCACGTTAGGCTGGTTAGGTAAATCTCTTGTACCAGCACCATAACCAATTGTATCGACGATCATCGGAGGAAAGCTTTTGGAAAATTCGTCGACGATACCGGAAATAATTCCGGCACCTGTCGGGGTCGTCATTTCCAGGCTATAGCTGGTTGAAGCGATAGGCAAGCCGCGCATCATTTCTAATGTAGCCGGAGCGGGTACCGGATAAGTCCCGTGATCGATATGAATGGTTCCAGAACCTAAGGGAACCGGGGAAGCAAAGATACGTTCTATTTGCAAAGAATCAACGGCAAGAGCAACACCGACGATATCAACGATGGAATCGATCGCACCGACTTCGTGAAAATGGACCTTTTCAACCGGGATGCCATGGATTTTGGCTTCGGCGATTCCGATTTTCTCGAAAATAGCTAAGCTTAAGGCTGTTACTCGCTCATTAAATCCAGCTGACTGAATCACTTTGACGATTTCCGAGTAATGACGATGGTGTTTGGGCGGATGATTCGGATCTTGGATGACATCAAGCTTGAGGGCTGAAATTCCGCGTTTGACGACGCGTTTCCATTCCAAGTGATAAGGTTCCAGCTTGATTTTGGTTAGCTCTTCTTCAATGTAAACTCGATCTGCCCCTGCGTCTACTAACGCGCCGAGAGTCATATCGCCGCTGATACCTGAAAAGCAGTCTAAATATAGAATGCGCATTGTGGGAACCTCACGCTCGTTTCGACATATTTTTGTTGATGAGCCCGGCATAGTAACCGGCTCCGAAGCCGTTGTCGATGTTAACGACGGATATACCCGGCGAACAGCTGTTGAGCATCGACAACAAGGGGGCGATACCTGCAAGATTCGCGCCATAGCCTATACTCGTCGGCACAGCGACGATGGGCTTGGACACCAGCCCGCCAACAACGCTGGCGAGCGCGCCTTCCATGCCGGCGACGACCACAATCGCGTTAGCACCGCGAATGAGGTCCAGCCGGCGGAAAAGCCTGTGAATGCCTGCTACGCCCACGTCGAAAATTCGTTCGACGTGGCTGCCCAGGCATTCTGCTGTAAGAGCGGCCTCCTCCGCCACGGGGAGGTCGGAGGTGCCGGCGCACACGACGGCAATGTAGCCGTCGTGGACTTTGAGCAGCGGTCGCTTGAACCAAGTAAGCGACCGAGCGGTTTCGTGGTAGGTGACGCCTTCCACGGCAGCGACAACATGGGCGGCTTTGGCTGCGTCGACCCGCGTAGCAAGTACGCGATCGGTGTGCTCTGTCAGCCGCCGGAAGATGGCCTCGATCTGCTCGGCGGTCTTGCCTTCCCCGAATATGACTTCGGGGAAGCCCGTTCGCTTCTCGCGATCGATATCAAGCTGCGCAAATCCAAGATCAAGGTTGCCTGGCCCTTGGCCGACGCCATCCTTGATGATTTGCTTTTTGGCTTCTTCTACGTCCAGATCACCTGTCTGGACAAGCTTTAAAATCTTTTCCAAGTCCATCATAGGGATGCTTCTTTCACCTTATCTTTAGTTTCTTTGGACAGCACTTCGTTCATACTGCCTGTGCGATAGCCTTGCAAGTCCAGCGTGACGTACGTAAAACCGAGCTTGCTAAACTTTTCATAAATGGCGTCACGGTGTTCCACGACTTTATGTATTTCATCCGGCATAACTTCAATCCGGGCAATTTTTTCGTGGTGACGTACACGCACTTGATACAAGCCAAGCTGAGACAGGAAGTATTCTCCTTCATCCAGTTGGTCGATTTTCCATTTCTCGATCTGTGTTCCGTAAGGAATGCGTGAAGACAGACAAGCAAAAGACGGTTTATTCCAAGTGCGCAGACCCAACTCTTTGGAAAGTTGTCTGATCTCGTCTTTGGTCATGCCGGATTCCTGAAGTGTACTGCGAACGCCTTGCTCGTTCTTGGCTTGAAGTCCCGGTCTATAGTCGCCGAGATCATCCATGTTGGAGCCGTCCAGAATATAAGGGTAACCTAACTCTTTGGCTAGATCCTGCAAGTGAGAATAAAGTCCCGTTTTGCAATGATAACAGCGATCTGGATTATTGGCGACGAAGTTCGCGTTCTCCAATTCTTTGACCTCTGTTTTGTACAGTGGGACACCGATTTGTTCTGCAAGTTCAACGGCTGCATCGAATTCCCGTGAAGGGAATGTTTCGGATGCGGCGGTGACGGCTAGGACTTGATCGCCAAGTTCTTGCTTTGCGCGTTTGAGGACAAATGTACTATCGACGCCTCCTGAGAAGGCGATTAATACACGGCCCATACCACGTAAAATTTCTCCCAGCTTGCGGTCTTTCTCTCGTGTTACTTCTGGTATGCTCAAGTTTCTTCCCTCCCATACAGCCTTTATGTCATAAGCTGAGCTGTTTTGGTGCATCTAGATTAGTGTATCACAACTGACTGCCAAAGTGGATTGTTTTGTCAGTCATTCATGTTATAATAACAACAATGAGAAACCAACAAAAAAGGCGGGATTTATAGTGCCTACAAAGCCATTAGAGAGAAAACCAGACTGGTTAAAAATTAATCTCAAGACAGACGAGAATTTCAAAGAAATAAAGTCAATGATGCGTTCCAAGACGCTGCATACGGTTTGTGAGGAAGCCAAATGCCCGAATATTCATGAGTGCTGGGCCAATCGCACCGCTACTTTTATGATATTGGGAGATATTTGTACCCGAGCTTGCCGCTTTTGCGCCGTGAAGACAGGCCTTCCCACAGAACTGGATTTGGAAGAACCGGAACGTGTTGCTGATGCTGCTCTCCAAATGGGATTGCGTCATTGCGTCGTTACTTCTGTTGCACGAGACGATTTGAAAGATGGAGGCGCCATGATCTTCGCAGAGACGATCAAAGCAATCCGTCGAAAGTTGCCGCTGTGCACGGTAGAAGTGCTGATCCCTGACTTCTTGGGACGTGAAGAATCACTAGTGACGGTTCTGGAGGCGAAACCAGATATCCTGAACCATAACATGGAGACCGTTGAGCGCATGTCAGATCGCGTCCGCTCCAAAGCTAAGTATCGTCGCTCGCTGGAGCTGCTTGAACGCTCCAAACTTATTGCTCCGAACATCCCGACCAAATCCAGTATCATGATTGGCGTAGGGGAAGAGTGGGACGAATTGCTGCAAACGATGGACGATTTACGTGCCGTGAACTGCGACATTATGACGATTGGGCAATATTTGCAGCCGTCAACTATTCATTTGGCTGTATCCCAATATTATACGCCTGAGCAGTTTGCCTTGCTGAAAGAGGAAGGCATG
The DNA here is from genome assembly GCF_022163125.1 of Paenibacillus sp. HWE-109. Taxonomy (NCBI): domain Bacteria; kingdom Bacillati; phylum Bacillota; class Bacilli; order Caryophanales; family Paenibacillaceae; genus Paenibacillus; species Paenibacillus sp. HWE-109. The sequence continues at coordinate 78,425 of NZ_CP091881.1, forward strand.
AAGCGTGGCTTCAAGCATGTGGAGTCAGGGCCATTGGTACGCAGCTCTTATCATGCTCATGAACAAGTGAAAGCCGCAACTCATGCTTAGATGAACTTAACGGATCATAAGAAAGGAGAGCTTCCTACCATCATGATTCATATCGCCAATAAAACATACGAGCTCGTAACAGATCACAAGAATGGCTGGAACTTTGAAGTGTTCAAAGAACGATTCAGTGAAGTGCTGGAACGTTATGATTATATCGTAGGCGACTGGGGATACAGTCAGCTTAGGCTGAGAGGTTTTTTCAAAGAAATCCACCCCAAAGCTACGAAGGAGTCATCGATTGCTTCACTACAAGATTACTTGAATGAATACTGCAACTTCGGCTGCGCATATTTCATTATTGAAAAAGTGAATGGCGCAAAACAACAAGCGCCTTCTGAAGTGGCTGCAACTGCAACGACCCCATAACATACTAGTGTTCAAAAATAAAGACGCCGCTCTCTCTTCCGAGATGGGGGCGTCTTTGTTTGCTGTTATTTGAGTTCTAATCCTACGAAGGCTTCACGAACCCTGTTCCAGAAGGGGAATGGGCGGAATCTGGCGAACTTTACTTTCACGTTAGAAGCAACACGGCACCGAATAGAGACGACATCGCTGCGCTGCATGTACAAATGATCGAGGGAGAGGAGCATGTTCTGCTGCGCCTTGGGATAAATATCACAATGGTGATGTTTGGGCAGAATCATTGAAGAACCTAGCGTTCGATAAACACGGTTGTTGATCGAAGCGATTTCTGCAATCTGGATGGCTTCCAGCGAAGGGTGAACCATAGCCCCGCCTAAACTTTTGTTATAGGCTGTACTGCCCGCAGGAGAGGAGATGCAGATGCCGTCTCCGCGGAACATTTCGAACATCTCATCGTTGACGTGCAAGCGAGCGACCAGGGAAACCTCGATTCCCCGCAAGGTGAATTCGTTGAGAGCAAGATGGGTCTCTATACCTTGTTCTGTCGTGATTTCAATTTCTACAACAGGGTACTGAACGACATGCAGCTCCTCGGGTGTAGTTACGCTAAACATTAGGGAAGCAAGGTCATCTAATTCATGAGGTTTCCAATCCGCGAAAAAACCGAGATGACCTGTATGAATGCCGACAAAAGCGATATGATCTAATTGCTTGGTATATTTATGAAAAGCTTGCAGCATCGTGCCGTCTCCGCCAATGGAGAGGACGATATCGGGATTCTCTTCATCCCTAGGCATGCCCTGTTGTGCGGCGAGAGTGTGGAAGCGCTCTGTCAGTTCCTTGGAGATGTCATCTCCACGTTCAATGACGTTGTATTTCAATGGTGTTCCTCCTAATCCAACGAACAGTATTTATCAATTTCTTGCAGAATGGAATCAGGTGTATGACGGAACTCTGTCGCGACACGATAGGAGTCATTGCTGAAGTTCGACACTCTGACAATCTCACCATAAGCGGTAATGGGATGTGGAAACCCGGGCAAGATGAAGCTGAATTCTAAGAATAAAGGGTAAAATAGCCGATTTGTCGTGACAAAAGAAAGACCACCCGCGCTAATATCAAGCAGCTGTCCGGTGAAGGCGACGCCCTTGCGTGCAGATAGGCCGCGAATGCCGACAATTTGGAGTGTAATCGGTGTGCGAAGGGAGAGTTTAACTCGGTTATACTGTCTATTCTGATGCTGATGAATTTCCTCGGGAATGGATAATGTGAGGTAGCAAATCGACTTTTTTACCTCAAGCTGGAGTAAATCGACATACGTGTAATATAAAATTCCACGTTCTCGGAAAGAAAATTCAATGAATGAAACGTGTTCAAGTTTGTCAAATGGAAAGAACACGGATAGTTCTAAAAAAACAGTGAACGAATCTTCACCAATTTTATCGATCGTGAATTTTTCTTCGTAACAGAAGGGTTGTCCATCTTTGGATTCTCCTACAACGATCAATTGACAGTCTGTATTCTTAGTCCAATCCATAGCATCACCAATTGGTTAGATTTGCATTCCCTTTTCATAATAATTTATAAAAGAAAATAAGAAAAGCCCCAAACGGGGCTTTATGTCGGAAAATCGGGATTTATTGCCAAGATAAGGTGCTTGTGACGAGCGAAAGCTCAAAAGAATGGGCGAAGTTTGCGGAAATGGGTCGAACACGAATCGAAAAATGCGGGCCATGCACTAAATGACTAGGAATCGTGCCTTTGAAGCTTTGCTGTTGTTCAATAAGCTCACCAGTAGGTTCCATAGAAATAATTTTTTGCTCCCAAGAGTCGCCGTGTTCTTCATAATAGATGACTTCTACCGCGGTATCTTGCGGCCAAATAGGGCCGAAGTGGATTTGGGCTGTGACGTCCTTCATGGATGGTTTTATTTCATGAAGCGGTACCTCTGTGGATAATTTCGCTGAGCGATCATCAATCCCAATAATTTTGACGTGATACCAGTTATTGCGGATGAACTGCTTGTAGTCAGCGACTTTGGTGGCCACATCATACTGGTTCGCGACGAAAAGTCGGGCTCTTTCGGCTGTGGGAAGATAAGCTTTTTCCGTGTAATCCTGCACCATACGATGTGTGTTGTAGGTGGGACTCAACGATTGAATCGAGCGTTTCATACGACTGATCCATTGATGAGGAAGCGCGCCTTGATTGTAATAGAGTGGAATGATCTCCTTCTCTAAAATGTGATAGATGGCGTGTGTGTTTTCTTTCTCTTGTGTGGCCCAATCCGCGGCTCCTGTTGACCCAATGGCCCAACCATTGGTCCCGTTGTAGCCTTCCTCCCACCAACCATCAAGTACACTAAAATTAAGCACGCCATTCATCGCGGCCTTCTGACCGCTGGTACCGCTGGCTTCGAGCGGTCTGCGGGGATTATTCAGCCAAACGTCTACGCCTTGGACGAGATAGCGAGCCATATTCATATCGTAATTCTCAAGCATGACGATTTTGCCGGCGAATTCTTTCATCTGAGAAACACGATAAATCTCACGGATTAGTTCCTGGCCGGGGTAATCGGCGGGATGAGCCTTGCCGGCAAATATAAATTGGACCGGTCTTTCCGGGTCATTAATCAGCTTCTTAAGCCGGTACAAGTCATTGAAAATCAGATTCGCCCGCTTGTAGGTGGCGAATCGTCTGGCGAATCCAATAGTCAGTGCCTTGGGGTTCAAGTACTGCCTGACCTCCTGAATCCGCTCTTCAGATTCGCCGTTGCGCCTGCGTTGTTCCAGTAAATTCTGACGAGCGAAACGCACCAAATCGTCTTTCAACTGCTGGTGGACCTTCCAGATAGACTCATCGGGAATGACCTCAACCTGCTGCCATTGATGCTGGTTGGCTTGTTCCTCGCGCCAAGTCCCAGGGAGGAAACGATCGAACAGCTCTTTCCAGTGCGGGGCTGTCCATGTATCCAGGTGAACGCCGTTGGTGATGGAGCCGATCGGGACTTCACTGGCATCGATATGGCCGTGAAATTCTTTGAACATTTCACGGGATACCTGCCCGTGAAGCTTGCTGACGCCGTTGCGCATGCCGGCTGTATTCATGGCTAGATGAGTCATATTGAATTGACCCGAATGATGGTCCAGACCAAGAGCAACGATCTCTTGCTTATGGCGCGAAAGCTCTTGCAGCAAAGGGCCGAGATAATGCTCCACCATCTCGATCGAGAACGTATCATGGCCTGCTGGTACAGGCGTATGGGTTGTGAAAACCGTTGCAGAACGAACCGTTTCGACCGCTACGTGAAACGGAAGACCCAGATGCAGCAGCTCTTTCAGTCGCTCCAGCGTGAGAAAAGCTGCGTGGCCTTCGTTAATATGGTACACGTTGGGGTAAACACCCAGTGCGCGAAGCGCTTTGACGCCTCCGATGCCAAGGACAATTTCCTGGGCAATCCGTGTATCTTGATTGCCCCCGTACAGCTGAGCGGTCAATTCTTTGTCCGCCGGCTGGTTCGCTTCGTGATCCGCATCAAGCAGATAGATGGGATTACGTCCAACGCGAACTTGCCACACCTGCAGGGTGATGGTGCGCCCGGGCATATCAATCGACACGGTAAGCTGTTGATCATTGTGGACCACAGGCTCAATCGGCAGTTTGGCGAAGTCATACGGATATAATTCGCTTTGCTGGCCGCCGGAGGCATCGATTTTTTGAGTGAAATAGCCCTTCTTATACAGGAGGCCTACTCCGATTAAGGGGATGCCGAGGTCACTGGCTGATTTCGTATGATCGCCTGCCAAGATACCTAGGCCGCCCGAATAAATAGGCAGTGATTCATGGAAGCCGAATTCTGCGGAGAAGTAGGCAATTTGCACATAGCCACGATCGGCATATGTCGTTTGAAACCAGGTCGTGCCGTTTAAATAAGAATCAAAGGCGCTAATAACTTGATGATAGCTTGCTATAAAATCCGTATTCGTACTTAGGGCTGCAAGTTGGGTGTCTTCCAAGTCATGCAGTAAACGAACGGGATTATGGCCGGACGCGGCCCATTTGGCAGGATCGATTTGGGCAAAAAGCTGCAAGGCTTCATGGTTCCAACTAAACCATAAATTGGCGGCCAACTCGCTTAATCGTTCAATGGTCGGAGGCAAATGTTTCACTGTTTGCTGGAAGGCTGCTTGCATATCCTGAGGTTCTCTCCCTTTATTAGCGTGATCGTGATTACCCATATTATCTTGTTCCACCAACCTTTTCATACACGAGTTTAAGTAAGGAATATGCAGCGAAGAGCCCTGCGATGACTGTAAAAGCGCCTAAGGTGACCGATACGCTGACTGGCAGCATGAGCTTTAAATAACTGAGAACCGGAGATGAAGGTTCATACTGCGGGAAAAAGGCCGCTTTGGCATCGCGGAACGCCTGCATAGGCTCCCAAATGACGAGCACAATAGCAGCGGAGAGCAAGGCATGAATAAGCCGAGCAACGAAGAATGGCAAGTAGCGCAAGTTCGTATGACTCAGCAGGCTTACGATTTGAGCGTGAACAGACATGCCCCCCCAGGACAATATGAAAGCGCCGATGGCGACTTTGCTGGAAAGCGCCAGCGCATCCGGGGCGTTACCTGCAGCTTTGGCCCCTAGCGTCACCTCAAACAAACCATTCATGACAGCTTGCGATAATTCGCTGGGCAGTCCAGTAAGCTGTAGAACGGATGAGATGAGAACATACATCATATTCATTACGTGAGCTGAGGTTAGCACTTCCAAAACGACGGAGAAGAAGACGACAAGACCGCCTACTACAAAAATAAGGTTAAAGGAATGTATAATGGATTGGCTGAGCAGCGTTCCGAGCGACCTGCCATCCTGAATCCGCGCAGTATGCATGGCATCGAAGGCTCTTTTCCAGATCCAGCCGCCGCTCTTGCTTTTCTGTGGCGTGGGCAGACTCTTGCGGCCGTGGAAGCGCATCATGAGACCAATCAACAGGGAGCCTCCGTAGTGAGCCACAGCGAGTATCATGGCTAACGAGGCATCGTGAAAAAAGCCGATAGAAACGGCCCCGATCAAGAAAATGGGATCGGAGCTTGTGGTGAAGGCTACAAGCCGCTCGCCTTCCTCGCGGTTCACCAACTTCTGCTCCCACAGTTGGGATGTTAATTTGGCGGCAACAGGATAGCCGGCTGCGAAACCCATCGCCATGACGAACCCGCCGATGCCGGGAATGCGAAAGACAGGGCGCATCATCGGGTCGAGCAGTGTCCCGAAGAAATGGACGATACCGAAGCCGAGCATAATTTCCGATATGACGAAGAACGGGAACAGTGCGGGAAAAAGCACATCCCACCAAATGGAAACGCCGCGCAATGCGGCTCGAAGGCCGTCATGAGGGAACGCAAATAAGCATAGAATAATGGCAATCACCACAAAGGCCATCAGCAGCGCAGCAGTGAAGTTTCGTTTCTGCACGGATAGGACACCTCCTTCTCTTCAACTATATGAAGGGAATGGGACATACATGCCGTCCCAAAAAACTTGGACTTTGGTACTGTGCATGGCATGATTTTATGGTAAAATAGAACTAGTCAAAGTCTTATATCCTAGGCAGTGGGAGTGATTCTAATGACAGGTATCATTGCCGGTTTGTTCGTTTGTATGTTTGTGTTTGTCATTCGGGAAACACTTATGCATGCAGGGGATGAGGATTTAGAAAACTATTAAGAACCAAGAGTAGAGAGGTCTTTCACATGTCAGATCGTGAACGCAGCACGTTATACGAATTGATGGGGGGCGCAGAAACCGTTCAGCGAATTGTTGATGCCTTTTATCCGAAAGTGCAGCAGCATCCATTGCTAGCGCCTCTGTTCCCTTCCGATATAGAGCCCGTAATTGAAAAGCAATACTTATTTCTAAGCCAGTTTTTCGGTGGCCCAACCTTGTATTCGGATGCCCATGGACACCCGATGATGAGAGCCAGACATATGGCTTTTCCTATTACCAAGGAGCGAGCAGATGCTTGGTTAGGCTGTATGGCTGAAGCGTTGGCAGAGGTAGGACTACCTCCGGATTTGCGGGATTTTTTGTTAGAACGGCTCAAAGGTTCTGCCTATCATTTTATTAATACAAGTGAAGAAGAATAGTTCTTAGATCCTATACCATTTTTTGAAAAAAGGCGGGGTTGCATGATGGTTGAACCTTTATATGAAATTACAGTCAAGTGCACATTTTGCGATAATGCCTTCAAGACGATGAAGGTTCGCCCCAGCTTCAAAAAAGCGAGTAAAACGGATGCGGATTTCTGTGTTCATTATAAAGACATCAACCCCGACTATTATGTAGTGAGGATCTGTCCGTTTTGTGGTTATGCGCATTCGGAGAATTTTTCGGATAAATGGAAGCCGGATCAAAAGAAAGCGTTCTACACCGAAGTTTCGCAGAAATGGACGATGCGCGATTATTGCGGAGAAAGAACGAGAGAAGATGCTTTGCAGAGCTACAAGCTTGCTCTCCTCAGTGCGCAGATCAAAGATGAGAAAGCGCGTGTCATTGCCGGACTCCTTCATCACTTGGCATGGTTGTACCGCGCGTCTGGAGATTGGGAGCAAGAGAAGCGGTTTCTGGCTTTTGCCTTGGACGCCTATGTCAGTGTGTTTGAGACGGAAGGAATGGATCTGAATAATGCCAGACTCATGTATTTAATGGGTGAGTTGAATCGCAGATTAGGGCGCTTCCATGAAGCTGTGAAATGGTTCTCGCGCATCATCAATGATCGCAAAATCATGGATGCCGCCATGATTAGAGCAAGCCGTGAACAATGGGTCATAGCCCGTGAGGACATGCTTGCCATTCGTATGGAGCTCCCTGAAGAGATGAAACAAGCTACATAATGTACGCCCTTTAAATTAAAATGAACGCTTAACTATTCTTGGGAAAAGGTAAATCCCTTGAAAGGTTTAAGCGTTCTTTTTGTGATTGGCTATAGATGCGCTTGCTGTTTGCATATCGGCGTAGAGCGTTGAACGATTCTTCCCGCAATGCTTGGACTCATATAGAGCTTGATCCGCTTCGAAGATGACTCGTTTCAGATCGACCTCAAGCGAATCAGCCGTTGAAATGCCGATGGATACAGTGATCGATGTTAAATCATGCTGGTGTTTATGGAGGAACGCTTCAATCACAACAGAACATAACCGCTCTCCGTAAGCTTGAAGCCGCTGTGGATCGGTTTCGGTGCTGAGCAGGATGAACTCTTCTCCGCCATACCGGGCAATGTAATCCTGTTCATCAATATGCTGCCTAAGAACACTACTGACGTCTCTCAGCAGTTGATCTCCCTCCAGATGGCCGAATTGATCATTGTATTGTTTGAAATTATCCAAATCAATCATCATAATAGATATTCTTCGTTTGTGAAGCGCATTCGCAGCGATCGGCATAAAGCTGCGCAAGTTGGGCAGCTTCGTTAAACTATCCTGATTCGCCTGCAGTTCCAACTGGCGCTGCAGACGCCAGCTCTTGTTCTCGTCATTCACCATGACGGTGATGACGATGAAGGCGGCTGACATAATAGCTAGCATAAATAACTGATCAATGGCATAAAGCCATGTTAACTTGCTCGCAAGGAATCCATAAATGACAAGTCTAAGGAGAAAAACGTAGGAGCAGATCTGGAGTGCATGGCGGATAGGAATGTCCAGGAAGCCGCTGCGGTATTCTTTATTATGAAATAATGAACTGATTAACGCGGGAGCAAGCAGGTCTTGAGCGATGATGAACCAGGCATGGTCTTCGTGCGAAATGAGACTAAAACCAGAAGGCAAAACCGTGGACAACAAGGCAACCGGCAGCCCATAGCGCAGCCCCGCCATGAAGATTGGCAAGGAGCGTAAATCGATGAGCCCAAGCGCCTCTGGCAAAGGTTCGAGCATCATAATAATGCAAGCGAGACCTGTGAGCAAGGGGGCAAGGAATTGCTCATAGGACTCGAAAAGCATCCTGCTGCGCACTTTCATGGCAATGTAATTAAGTGTGACTAAAGTACATGCGCTTGTCAAAGGAACAAGGTACTCATTCATACGGGATCTGTTTACTCCTTGCGCTTGAAAGCTACGATTGATGATTCCGAACGGCGGTATCCGCCAATAAATAATCGCGGTCTGTATCAACGAGCGTCAGTTTACTATGACAACAAGGGAACACAAGCAGCTTTTTCTTGCCTTCGTGAATGGACTTCAGTTCGTGGAGTTTCAGCGGCAGCAGCACATTAGGGCTTTGGCAAAAAGGACATTCGGCCACATAAATGTCCTTCATGATAATGTCATAGGGCCAAGTATTAGCAAATGGAATCAAAGCTTACTTCGATTCTGGATCGCTGGTTTCCGTTGTGGAAGATTTCGCGAGCTCTGCTAATTTTTGAAGTAAAATATGTTGTGGCATATGCATGAGATGTTCTAGAGGTACTTTCAGTTGCTCAGCCAGTTTCACGGCTGTTTCAGGCGAAATTTGTAACGGTTTCATACTTGTCATTCACACCATTCTGTTCCTATTTATGTGGAAGGAACTTACTTTATTGAATCATACTTTTTATCTAGAAGCAATGAGGAAGATTACGATCGTTGCCGATCGCATATCGTTTATGATTTAATAAAAGAGGAAAGGAAAGGTGATCACTTTGCTGCATGTACCGCTTAATCAAACATGGGATTTAGAAAGCTTTTTCCCAGGTGGGAGCGAGTCTCCCGCATTCGCAGCTCATTTGAAAGAGCTGCAAGCCTCCATCGCTTCTTTTCAAGAGCAAGTATTGGCTACACCTTCCCCGCAGAAGGCAGCAGATTCAGATTCGTTAGCGAAATTAGTTGACTTGTTGCAGCATAATTTGACACATATTCTGGAGGCCGATTCCTTCGTTGGTTGTTTGCTGGCTGATAACCAGAAAGACAAGAAGGCCCCAGTGCTCAGCGGTCAAGTGAAAAGCTTGTTTGCCGAGCATTTGTCATCTCTTACGCGCTTCGACCAAGTGCTGACAGGAATTCCGGATGAGGTATGGTCAGAAATTCTTAGGCAAGAGCCATTTGCAGCTATTGCCTTTTCACTGGAAGAGCGTCGTGCTCTAGCGCAAGAAAAGCTGCCGCCCGAGCAAGAGGCTCTAATCAATGATTTGGCCGTAGACGGCTATCATGGGTGGGGAGATTTGTATAATTCGACCGTTGGTCAATTTCGCATGCCGGTTGAAGTAGAAGGTGAACAGGTAGAGCTGTCTGCCGGTCAAGCGTTCAACAAGCTGCATACAGAGAACCGCGAAGAACGCCTTGCTTTATTTGAAAAATGGGAAAAAGCGTGGACAGATAAAGAAGATTATTGCGCAGAAGCACTCAATCATCTGGCCGGGTTCCGTCTGCAAGTGTATAAATACAGAGGCTGGAAAAGCATACATAAAGAACCGCTTGCGATCAATCGGATGAAAGAGAAAACGTTGAATGTGATGTGGGAAGTTATTGACCGCAACAAGGGGATTTTCGTTGATTATTTGAACCGCAAAGCGAAGCTGCTTGGGGTTGAGAAGTTAGCTTGGGTCGATGTGGATGCGCCGCTTGGGGATTCCTCCAAGAAGATTTCGTACGATGAGGGCGCAAGTCTCATTATCGAACAATTCGAGCGCTTCAGCCCTAAGCTTGCGGCTTTCTCCACAGCTGCATTCGAGCAGCGCTGGATTGAAGCGGAAGATCGCGCAGGCAAACGCCCTGGAGGCTTTTGTACGTCCTTCCCTGTAGCGGGAGAGACCCGCATATTCATGACGTATGGCGGAACTTTAAACAACGTCTCTACGCTCGCCCATGAGCTTGGTCATGGCTACCATCAGCATGTTATGACGGATATGCCAGCTCTGGCGCAGGAGTACGCGATGAATGTGGCAGAGACCGCTTCCACTTTTGCTGAGATGATTGTCGCGGACGCAGTAGTAAAAAGCGCATCGACAGATGAGGAGCGAATTATTCTGCTCGAAGATAAGATCCAGCGTGCGATTGCCTTCTTCATGAACATTCACGCCAGATTCATATTCGAAACGAATTTCTACGCAGAACGCAGTCAAGGCCTTGTAAGTGTAGAGCGATTGAATGAATTGATGGTGGATGCTCAGAAGCTGGCTTACAAAGATGCTTTAAGCAGCTATCATCCCCATTTCTGGGCGGCTAAGCTGCATTTCTATGCGACGGATGTCCCTTTCTATAATTTCCCTTACACGTTTGGATACATGTTCAGCGCGGGAATTTATGCTAGAGCGGCTCAGGAAGGCGCAGCTTTTGAAGACAAGTACATTTCTTTGCTTCGAGATACAGGCAGCATGAACGTGGAAGAGTTGGCGCACAAACATCTTGGCGTTGATTTGACGGAGCCTGATTTCTGGCAGAGCGCAGTCGATATGGCAGCGCAAGATGTGAAACAGTTCATGGCATTGACCGAATCGAAAATCAACGGCTAAAAAAGGCTTTCCCTCGCAGTGAGGGAAAGCCTTTTTGGTTTGGAGGAGACGGTTTATAGTTTGAAAACTTGAATCGTTTGCTGCAGTTGCGTGACGACGCGGGTCATTTCTTCAGCCTGGGAGACGATGCCTTGTACCGTGGCAATTTGCTCATTCATGGAGGCCGATACTTCCTGTGTGCCTGCTGCTGATTCCTCGGTAATCGCGGAAATATTCTCCATTGCCGATGCGATTTGTCCGGAGCTGGCTAACATTTGCTCGCTCTCTTCTGCGAAGCGGGTGATCTCTTCAGAAATAAAGCCTACGCTGCCAACGATTTCTGCAAAAACAATTTCGGTTTGATCGATCAAAACCGTCTGTTTCTTAACAACATCCTCATTGACTTGAATGCTGCGAATCGCTTCTTGGATTCCTTGCTCAATGCTTTTGACGAATCCGAATACCTCACGGGTGAGGGAGGTTGATTCCTCAGCGAGCTTGCGAACTTCCTGAGCAACCACCGCAAAGCCGCGGCCGTGTTCGCCCGCTCTTGCCGCTTCAATGGAAGCATTGAGCGACAACAGATTCGTTTGCTCGGCAATTTCAGAAATAGATCGGGTTACCGTCGAGATGCCTGCTGCTTGCTTGGCGAGCATGTCGATTGTATCAGACACTTGCTGTGTGACTTCTACATTTCGCTTCATGCCAACGCCTTGGCTTTCCACAGATGTGCGGCCTTTATCAACCAGTGTCATCATTTGATCTGAACGCTCTTTCATTTCCTTGGCGGAACTTGCATAGTTGACGATGCGCACTTCAATGTCCTTGGAAGTAATGGAAACGCCAGATACTTCCTCGGAAATTTGTCCGGCACCAGAGGCAAGTTCATGGGCCGAAATGCTTACTTGCTCTAGGACCGTGCGAAAGTTCTCATTTTTCACATAAATATCGCGGCTGGTTTGAAAGACTTGCTTCGAAATAGAACCTGTATCCCTCAGAATATCGCGGAGCTTATCAATCATTTTGTTGAAGGATTGGCCCAATTGTCCGAGTGTATCGTCGGAGGTGATGGTCACTTTTTGAGAGAAGTCGCCTTTGGAAATATTAAGTGCAATGCGGGAAAGATCGGCTACAGGCTCTGTTAGCTGGTTCTCGAACCATCTGATGAAAGGATAGCTTAATGCAAGAAGCACAATCAGGAAAATAATTCCTAGTAAGCGGTTCCAATCCGTTGCAAACGTTAGAATCAGCATGAAAACACAGTTTAATCCAATCAGTGCATAGCAACCTAGCTGCAGCTTCTTTCTAAACGATAGGGTTGACATTTTATCCAATCTGACCGACTCCTCGCGAAATTTGTTTATTTATGCAGGAAAATGCGGGTTATGTTTGAAAATTATAACACTGAATTTGGAAACATTCTACATGATTTCGACAATAATCGTCTGATTTATAGGGTAAATTTGGGATTTATAAAAAAATAACCTAAAAAATAGACGGAATTGGCTGAAAATTGGGAAAATATCTGTTGAAAAGTACAATTTGAATGGATATAATAGGTCTACAGTCATAGAATTTACACAATTAGTAAAAAATAATAATTTAAGGAGGAAAGTGATGAATTTGCAGCATATCCCATTAGCGAGGCAGATTGATTTGGTATTTAGGCAGATTAAAGAGGAATTGTCACATGTCAACTCGGGGACTGTATTCGTACATATTCGCAACAATGAAATTGGAAAGTTTGGTATCAAACATCTGCCGTTCGAGAGCAAAGACGGTGAACTGCCAACAACTCCGATGAAAGGTTTGACGGAATTGCAGTATCAATCTTTTCGCAAAATGGCGATTGAATCTTTGAAACGGAAGAAAAGCTGGACCCATGGTGAAATTTTGTTTGATTTTACGATTAGACAGAATATGGTGTCGGCAAGTATTATGTTTGAGAGCAATTACAACATGGCTAACATGGCAAGAACGATTTAGCACTTATATCTCATATTGCAAACAGCAGCCCTAGTCACTTGAATGACTAGGGCTGTTTTGTGTAAGTATAGGAAGATCTGTTATCTGCTGAAACGATTAGCGCTACCGCCTGCAAGTTGCTGTTCAGCAATTTGAACGAGGCGACGAGTAATGCTTCCGCCAATGGAACCTGTGTCACGGGAAGTCATGTACCCATAGTAGCCGTCTTGAGGAATTTGGATACCTAGTTCTTGAGCAACTTCATATTTCAATTGATCCAAAGCTTGTGAAGCTTGAGGAACAACGAGGGAGTTGCTGCTGCGAGATTGTCCTGATGCCATCTGATATCACCTCCAGTAATAGGTAGTATAATCGTTTTTCAAAAATATACTCACGAAATAATTGGAAATTTTCACCATGCAATTGAATGCCGAAAGCACACAGAGGCAGTCTTTGCTATAATAGGAAAAGTGAGTACTTGGAAGAGATGGGGGGCGAGGATCATGTTTGATGTTTCTATAAAGGGCTGGTCCCACGATAAGGATTTGCAAATTATTCAGGCGGATGTCCTAATGGCGGTGGATGACAGTGTTCTTGTAGAAGAGCCGCTTTGTGTGGATGTTGGGCTTCCGGCTTTCCTATACAGCGCACTGCACGACACAGCTCCGAATCGGTTTGCTCCTCCCGATCAATGGGAACGGATGCCGTTCTTTGTGTGCGGCTGCGGAGATCCCGAATGCAGAGGGTTTTCGTTTGTTGTGCATCATTTGGCAGACGCGCAAGTTGAACTTATTGAGGTTGAAGAACGCACGAACGGCACCTACCGCGAGCTCGAAACACACCGAATTTCGAGCAAGGATTATACGAAGCAAGTGCTCGCTGTTGGAGAAACGTATCTTCAATTTATTCAAGGCCTGGATTACAGACCCTTTTTGGCGGATACGGTAAAAGTTGTGGAAGGGTTAGTGGATCAATTACATCAACAAGTACGGAGTGAATCAGATGGCGGCAGTTAAATTTTATGTGGTTTGGGTAGGACATAAACCAGGTATTTATAAAAGTTGGGCGGATTGTCAGGCACAGACGAAAGGGTATCCGCAGGCGAGATTTAAATCCTATGAATCGGAGGCGGAAGCCCGTCAAGCTTTGGAAAAAGGCTGGCAAAAGTCGCTGAATTTCTCCGGCAAAGGAAGCAGCGCAGGGACTTCTGCCAGTAAGTCCGCAACGCCTGAAACTGCGCCGGAAGTTGATTATGACAGTATTTCCGTCGATGTAGGCTGCTCCGGAAATCCAGGCATTGTGGAGTACAAAGGGGTTGATACGAGAACGGGTGAAATCATTTTCTATCAAGGCCCTATTTCCAAAGGGACGAATAATTTAGGCGAGTTTTTGGCGATCGTCCATGGGTTAGCTTATTTGCAGAAGCAAGGAAGTGATAAAACGATTTACACGGACTCGGTGACAGCTTTGAGCTGGATTCGGAAGAAAGAAGTATCTACGAACTTGGTTAGAGATTCATCCACGGAAGAGATTTGGACGCTTGTTGATCGTGCTTTGAAATGGCTGCACAGCAACCGTTATACCAATAAAATTGTGAAATGGGATACGAAGAAATGGGGAGAAATTAAGGCTGACTTCGGACGTAAGTAGAAGAATGTCGAAAAATAGCGTGGAAAATAGCAAAGTTCTCTCCAAAACTATTGACGAGATATCCTTCCGATGCTAATATAAGTTAATTCCTACTAATCAACTCGGTATATTAATCCGATAGATTAGGTGGGACATAGAGATGAGCATGGATCGGGAGGGTAATCATGAAAAGAACAAGATTGATTAGTTTGTTTGTTATTTTGGCGGTATTTGGAAGTCTGCTTGCAGCCTGCGGACAAAAAGAGAGCAGCAGTGCTACAGCAACGCCAGCGGCAAGCGCGAAAGCGACAGAAACTGCGAAGGCTGCTGCTGATTTAAGCGGAAAGAAAATTGCACTTATCATGCAATTTAATACAGGCACTTTTTCTTCTCAATATGTGGAAGGTGTGAAAGAGCAAGTTGAGAAGCTTGGCGGTAAAGTAACGGTGTTCGTTGCGGACACGGATCTTGCCAAAATGGCTTCCAATCTGGATGCAGCAATTAACCAGAAGTTCGATGGCATCTTGATCGACCATGGTACGGCTGAAGCGCTTGAAGCGGGTGTGAAGAAAGCGCTGGAGAAGAAAATCCCGGTTGTCAGCTTCGACTCCATCCTGACGGTTCCAGGCGTAACTTCCCTGGAGCAAGGCGACAAAAAGATGGCTGAAACCACGTTGGAGCAATTGGCTAAAGACGCTGGCGGCAAAGGGAATATCGTTAAAGTATGGGTAGCAGGCTTCGCTCCTATGGAGCGCAGACAAGAAGCTTACCAAGCTTTCCAGAAGAAATATCCGGATATCAAAGAAGTAGCGGCTTTCGGTACAGCCAAAGATCCTGCGTTGGATACACAAACGCAAATGGAAGCTATTTTGAAGAAATACCCGAACAAAGGCGACATCACAGCGGTATGGGCAGCTTGGGACGAGTTCGCCAAAGGAGCATCCCGAGCAATTCAACAAGCTGGCCGTACAGAGATTAAAGTATACGGCATCGACTTGAGCGATGAAGACTTGCAGCTTCTGCAAGATCCAAAAAGCCCATGGGTAGCGTCTGCTGCTGTTGATCCCAAAGATATCGGACGCGTTCAAGTGCGTTACCTGTACCAAAAGCTGCATGGCGATCAAACGCCTGATAAAGTCGTTTTGGATCCCGTGTACGTTTCCAGAGACCAACTTCCTAAGGACAAGCAAGTGAATACAACGCAATTAGGCGAATTCGTAAAAGGCTGGGGCGGAAGCCAACAAGGCTACACGGATTGGTTGAAAGCAGCAGAAAAAAAATAAGAGGAACCCTGGGGTCCCATCGCCTAATCTGCGATGGGACTTTCAGATTGCCGAAAGAGGTGAAGGCGGATGTCGGTGAAGGATCGTGCAGCTTTATTACAGATGAGTGGCATCTCCAAATCATTTGCGGGTGTGAAGGCGCTGCAGGAGGTTGATTTTGACCTGCATGCGGGTGAAATTCATGCCTTGCTGGGTGCGAATGGCGCCGGGAAAAGCACATTGATGAAAGTCTTGTCCGGTGCTTATACCTGCGAGTTCGGTCAGATTGCGATAAGCGGTAAGGCACAATCGATTCAAACACCTAAGGAAGCTATGGCTCATGGCGTCTATTGCGTCTACCAGGAAGTAGATACAGCACTAGTTCCTGAACTTACGGTTACTGAGAATGTGATGATGGATCGGATGGTTCAAGGGGGAGCCTGGATCAGTTGGCGCAAGCTTCATAGCGAAGCGGAAGCGATCCTTGCCAAGATTGGGGCGACGTTCTCTGTGCGTCGCAAGGTGGACGAGCTGAGCATTTCGCAGAAGCAGCTTGTTTTGATTGCCAGAGCGATGGCGCACAAGGCGAAGGTCATGATCTTCGATGAGCCGACGGCCCCACTCAGTCTGGAGGAATCGGAGCGGCTGTTTCAGATTATGGACAGCCTCAAGCAAGAGGGGGTGGGGATTATCTTCATCTCCCACCGCTTGCAAGAAGTGTTCCGCGTGTCGGACCGGATCACGATCATGCGCGACGGCCGCCAGGTGCTCACGCAGGCGGCCGCTTCGATGGACATCGCCGGAGTTATTGAGGCGATGCTGGGCAAGACCTTCACCGAGGAGTTTCCCAAAGCCAATGTGCCCATTGGCGAAACGCTCCTCGAGGTGAAGGGCCTGCGCCGCGGCACGAAGGTGCGCGGCGTTAGTTTTGCCCTCCGCCGAGGTGAAATCCTCGGCGTCGTGGGGTTGGTCGGCGCCGGCAAGACGGAGCTGAGCCGACTGATCTTTGGCGCCGACGCCGCGGATGGCGGCGAGGTGTGGCTCAGCGGCCGCAAGCTCACGCTGCGCCAGCCGGACGATGCCGTGCGCGCCGGCATCGCGCTCGTGCCCGAGGAGCGCCGCAAGCAGGGCGTCCTCGTGGAGGAGACCGTGAAGCGCAATCTGTCGCTTCCCATCCTGCGCAAGCTGAGCTCGCTGGGCTTCGTGCGGCAGCGAGAGGAAAGTGAGCACGCGACTAAGATGGTGTCGCAGCTCGGCGTGCAGCCGGGCGATCCGAATCGCGTCGTTAAGCATCTCAGCGGAGGCAACCAGCAGAAGGTCGCGGTAGGCAAATGGCTGCCGACGAATGCGGATGTCTATATGTTCGATGAGCCGACCAAAGGCGTTGATGTAGGCGCCAAAAGCGATATTTTCCGACTCATCGGACAACTGGCTGCAGAAGGCAAAGGTATTATTTACTTGTCGTGTGAACTCAATGAAATTATAGGAATTGCTGATCGCATTTTAGTGATGAGCTATGGTTCTGTCGTGAAAGAGCTCTCCCGCGAGGAAGCGACGCAGGATCTCATTTTAACGTATGCAAGTGCGGGGGAGGCCGAATAACATGAAAGAAAAAAGCTTGGATTTTTCCTTTAAATACGGTGCGTTGTTCATTATTGCTTTGGTCATCGTCGTTTTTTCCATTATTAATGAAAATTTTATGACCTATGACAATATCGCTGACATTTTGCGGTCGATTTCGATTGTTATGTTCGTCGCCATTGGGGTTACGTTATCGCAGATTGTAGACGGCTTTGATTTGTCCGTGGGCTCGACGGTTTCCTTGTCAACAGTGGGTGCGGCGGCTTTGATGGTGTGGTACCAACAGCCTTTGATTATCGTTATTATCGTTCCTCTGATCATTGGGGCTGTGATTGGACTTTTGAATGCACTGTTGATCGTCAAGATCCGGATACCGGATCTGCTGGCAACGCTAGCTGTTATGTACATCATCGGCGGTGTCCAAAAAACTTACACCAAAGGCTTCTCCATCTATAACAATATGAGATTCCAAGATGGAACGGTGGCCAAAGGGAAATTCACGCCTGAGTTTCTCTGGATCGGACAAGGCAAGTTTCTTGGCGTGCCAGTGCCGGTTCTTCTTATGCTCGTAGCAGTTATCGCTGTACATATTTTCCTGACCTATACGCGTTGGGGCAGACAACTGTACATGACAGGCGGCAATCGTGAAGCGGCTCGCTTGTCTGGGATTTCCGTGAACAAAATTCGTCTGGCCGCTTACGTATTATCCGGTATATTTGCTGCATTCGGAGGCATTCTATATGCTTCTCGGGTAGGTTCCGGACAGATTGACGCGGGGGCGCCGCTCTTGATGGAAGCTGTTGCCTCCGTGTTCGTCGGGTATTCGGTGCTTGGCGCCGGGAAGCCGAATGTGATCGGGACGTTTTTCGGAGCTGTTCTGATTGGTATCCTGCTCAATGGTTTGACGATGCTGAATGTTCCTTATTTTGGCTTCGATATTGTCAAAGGCGGCGTCCTGGTGCTCGCTTTGGCCATTACTTTTGTCCATTTGAACCGCAAAAAAGCTTAGGGTTTTCTATCAATTCCTAACACATTGACGCGTCAACACACTAAAGGCAGAATTTTGCCGAAAAGTGTGGTATGATAGATTCATTGTTGTCTCAAACGAAAAGAATTCTAGGAGGAATTGAGTATGGCTCATCCAAAACAGCGCAGCGACATGATTAAAAAAGGATTCGACCGCGCTCCGCATCGCAGTTTGCTGCGTGCAGCCGGCGTTAAAGAGGAAGATTTCGGCAAGCCGTTTATTGCCGTTTGCAACTCTTATATAGACATTATTCCAGGACATGTTCACTTGCAAGAGTTCGGCAAAATTGTGAAAGAAGCGATCCGTGAAGCTGGCGGCGTGCCTTTCGAATTCAATACTATCGGGGTAGATGACGGAATTGCCATGGGTCACATTGGTATGCGTTATTCCTTGCCAAGCCGTGAAATTATTGCCGATTCTCTGGAAACGGTCGTAAATGCCCACTGGTTCGATGGACTTATTTGTATTCCTAACTGTGATAAAATTACACCGGGTATGATCATGGGGGCTCTTCGCGTCAACATCCCAACGATGTTAGTCAGCGGTGGACCGATGAAAGCCGGTAAAGATAAAAACGGTAAATCGATTTCCCTTTCCTCCGTATTCGAAGGCGTTGGAGCTTTCCAAGCGGGGAAATTGGATGAGGCTGGTTTGGAAGAGCTTGAACAATACGGCTGTCCGACTTGCGGATCTTGTTCCGGTATGTTCACAGCAAACTCCATGAACTGTTTGGCTGAAGGTCTTGGACTGGCGATGCCAGGTAACGGTACGATTCTTGCTGTTGCTGAAGAGCGCAAGCAATTCGTTAAAGACTGTGCGAAGCAATTGATGGTGCTGATCGAGAAAGACATCAAGCCTCGTGATATCGTTACGATTGATGCGATCGACAATGCGTTCGCTTTGGACATGGCGATGGGCGGTTCCACGAACACGGTTCTTCATACGCTTGCTATTGCACACGAAGCTGGCGTGGACTATCCTATTTCTCGTATTAACGAAGTAGCAGAACGCGTGCCTCATCTTGCGAAAATTGCTCCGGCTTCCGATTACCATATCGAAGACGTGCATTTGGCAGGCGGTGTGAGCGCGGTTATCAATGAATTATTGAAGAAACCAGGCGCTTTCAACGGTGATTGCTTGTCCGTAACGGCGCAAACACTGCGTGAGAATGTCGCTGGATGCGAAATTCAGAATACGGACGTTATCCGTCCTTTGACGAACCCGCATAGCGAGCGCGGTGGTTTGGCTGTTCTTTTCGGCAACCTGGCTCCAGAAGGCAGTATCGTTAAAGTTGGCGCCGTGGATAAATCCGTTGGCGGACGTCACGTAGGTCCTGCGATCTGCTTCAACTCCCAAGACGAAGCGTTGTACGGAATTGCGAACGGTAAAGTCAAAGAAGGCCACGTTGTCGTTATCCGCTACGAAGGCCCTAAGGGTGGACCTGGTATGCCGGAAATGTTGGCTCCAACGTCCCAAATCGTCGGTATGGGTCTAGGCGCGAAAGTCGCTTTGATCACAGACGGACGTTTCTCCGGCGCATCCCGCGGTATCTCCATCGGGCATATGTCACCGGAAGCGGCTGAGGGTGGACCTCTGGCTTTCGTACAAGATGGCGACATCATTGATGTGGACATGGATGGACGCAAAATCGAGCTGCAAATCAGCGATGAAGAGTTTGCGAAGCGTCGTGAAGGTTGGAAAGATTTCGAACCGAAGATCCAAACCGGATATTTGGCGCGTTACACTAAAATGGTAACGAATGCTAGCGCAGGCGCTATCTTGAAAATTTAATCATTGGATCGAAAAAAAGGAGTCTCGCGATGGTTGCGAGCTCCTTTTTTTAGGTTTGAGGGGGCAAGGCTCGCCTCTTGCTTGGTGAGGATGGAGGGAGCCTCGATCCCCGACCTCTCGGACTGCCCCAACTGCCTCATCTAGCTGACGTCCCAATCTTCCCTAACTGTCTCAACTAGCTGCGCTCCCGGACTGCCCCAACTGCCTCAACTAACTGATGTCCTAAACTGCCCCGACTGCCTCAACTAGCTGACGTACTAAACTGCCCCGACTGCCTCAACTAGCTGACGTCTTAAACTGCCCCAACTGCCTCAACAAACTGACGTACTAAACTGCCCGGACTGCCTCAACTAGCTGACGTCCCAATCTCCCCTAACTGCCTCAACTAGCTGCCCTCCCGGACTGCCCCAACTGCCTCAACAAACTGACGTCCAAAACTGCCCCAACTGCCTCAACTAACATTGACCCATGAAAGGGAACTATGTTCCCTTATTTCTAGTATAATTAGGCATTTGGCTAGTCAGGCGGAACTAGGGTACGCTAATTTGTCTAAATTGATGGATTTTCCACCTGTAGAGGTGAAATAAGGGATCCTACTTCCCTTTCAACTGCAAATATCGTCTTTTGAGACAAATAGAGGATTGTAGTTCCTTTTCGCAGGAGGTTACGGTATTTTAGTTGATTGGCTTTTGCCTGATTAGGTCAAAGAGAAATGCATGAATAGCAAGGATCCCGTCAAGACGGTAACGGCAACGAGTATGGATAGGGTGAGAACGAAACGCGCTTTAAAGATGGATAACAGCATCAAGGTGCTTTTAACGTCAATCATGGGGCCGAAGACCAGGAAGGCGAGCAGGGAGCCTGGAGAGAATGTCTTGGCAAAGGAGACAGCCACGAAGGCGTCAGTCGTGGAGCAGAGTGAAAGCATGTAGGCGAAGCCCATCATGAAGACGTGAGAGATGAAAGCTCCTTGGCCGATGCTCGATAGGCTGTCCTGCGCTACGAAGGTCTGAATCAAAGCGGTTAGGAACGCGCCGAGCATCAAGTATTTGCTCATTTCGAGCAATTCCGTCGTACCGTGGCTGAGCATTGTCATGGCTCGACCGCCGTGCGCGTGTGCGTGACCGTGATGGTCGTGATGGTCGCGGACCTGGTTGTGGTGTTGAAGTTTGTCATGGTCAAGGTGATGGCCGTGATGCAGATGTTGGCGATCGTGGTCATGGTCAAGGTGATGGCCGTGATGCAGATGTTGGCGATCATGGTCATGGTCATGGTGATGGCCGTGATGCTGATGTTGGCGATCGTGGCCGTGGTCAAGGTGGTGGCCATGATGCAGATGTTGGTGATCGTGGTCGTGGCCATGATGCAAATGATCCCGGTCATGGTCACGGTGGCCATCATCACGCTTATGCACATGCGTGTGCCCATGAGCATCACCAACATTCGATTGGATTTGGATAGGGTGGCGAAGCGGATTGCTCCTCAGGAAGCGTGTCAGGAAGAGTCCAACGACCAGTGCGACGCCAAAGGTAAGTCCCATGCGCGAGTAAGCCATAGCTGGATCACCGCGGAAGGCCATGAATGTCGAGGCAAAGACGATCGGATTGAGGATCGGCCCGACCAAGATGAAGATGACGGCGATGTAGACGGGCATTCCTTTTTGCATCAGACGACGCACGAACGGAATCATACCGCATTCGCAAAGTGGGAACATGATCCCTAGCACACAGGCAAATAGGATGCCTCCGATGGGATGTCTGGGGGTCATTTTGCGGATGAAGCCTTCCGGGATGAAGTTTTCGACGACGGTGGATAACAAGACACCCAGAATCATGAACGGTAAAGCATCCAGAAAAATGTCCAGAAACGCTGTGAAAACCTGCTTTCCTTGAAGCATGACCAAGCCCATTGGCGGCAGCTCTCTTGTTGTGATGATTAGGAAGAGCAGCAGTGCGCATATCATCGTGGAGATCGGTAAGCTCCATCGATATAGAGTTGATGACAATTCGTCGACACCCCTTTGTCCATAGATTGTATGATCTATCCTATGTACAGGTTGTGCCAGATAGGACAATGTCCTTGGTTGACATTAGGAAGTCAAGGTGTATAATAATAGAAAATCAATAAGCGATGATAGGAACAAGTAAATTTGTCTCCCGTTTCTCAGAGAGCCGGTGGTTGGTGTGAACCGGTGGAACGCGCAAATCGAATGGATCCTTGAGCTTGAGGCTGAACACAGTATGCAGGTTGCCGGAACCTAGGCCGGTGAACGATCTGCAACTGACTAAGTATGCCAAACGGTAGCTCTCCGTTATCAGAGCCTGAAGGTCTCAGAACGTTGCTATGTTCACAGACAAATTAGGGTGGTACCACGGTCTCTCGTCCCTTGCGGGGAGAGGCCTTTTTGCGTTTTCCAAAATGAGGAGGGTTTTCAGATGAAACGAGTTTTATCCGGCATGCAATCCAGCGGTCAGCTGACGATTGGTAATTATATTGGCGCACTTCGCAATTATGTTAAGCTGCAGCATTTGCACCGCTGCTATTTTATGGTGGTGGATATGCATGCGATTACGGTTCCGCAGGATCCTGCCGCTTTGAAGGAGCAGACGGAATCCGCTGCTGCGCTGTATATTGCAGCAGGGCTTGACCCGAATAAGGCGTCCATTTTCCTGCAATCGCACGTCCATGCGCATGCGGAACTTGGCTGGATTATGACGACTTTAACGAATATGGGTGAGCTGGAGCGCATGACGCAGTTCAAGGATAAGTCCGAAGGCAAAGAATCCGTCGGCGCAGGTTTGTTCACTTATCCTTCTTTGATGGCTGCCGACATTCTTCTGTACAATGCTGACCTGATCCCAGTCGGCGACGATCAAAAGCAGCATCTGGAGCTGACGCGTGATTTGGCGAACCGTTTCAATCATCGTTTTGGTGAAATGTTCGTGATGCCGCAGCCGTATACGCCGGAGATTGGCGCGAGAATCATGTCCTTGGACGACGCGTCCAAGAAGATGAGCAAAAGCAGTCCGAATGCAGGCAGCTTCATTGGAATGCTTGACGAGCCATCTGTCATTCGCAAGAAGCTTAGCCGTGCGGTAACGGATTCCGGGCGCGAGGTGAAATATGATCCTCAGAACAAGCCTGAGGTTAGTAATTTGATCTCGATCTATTCCCACTTTGCAGATATGAGTGTAGCTGAGATTGAGGCTAAGTACGACGGCCAAGGTTATGGCCCTTTCAAAAAGGATTTGGCGGAGCAAGTAGTAGCCGTCCTAGAGCCGATTCAGCAGCGTTATCATGAAATCCGCAAGTCGGGTGAGATTTTTGATATTTTGAAAAAAGGCGCCCGGGAAGCAGCTGAAGTGGCTGATCAAACGCTGCTTGAAGTGAAGAAGCGGATGGGATTTGTCGTTTAGATTAGGCTGCTGAACTTAGAAGTGACGAAAAACCCTCCACTCCGATTATGGGGTGAAGGGTTTTCTGCGTTTAAGGCCGGCTATTTCTTTTGCGAATTTTGGCTTTAACAGCAAAGCCGTATCCGATGAATCCCAAGGAGACGATGCAGCAGAGAAGCACCAGCCAAGGCTGGCGAAGGGCGATAAATAAGCTGATACCGGCGAGCAGAAGCGTGCCGACTACAGCGAACAGAAGCGCGAGAGGTTTGCTCATGTATGTGACCTACTTTCTAGAAGATTGAAACATATCTTCTTATTCTAAACTTTTTTCAGCGCTATGCATATAAGTTCATTTTCTCCACATACTATCTTTGCAAGCTTGCAAATACATCAAAGATCATAGCTGACTGAAAGGAGTCTGATCCTTATGGGTACAGGACAATCTCGCAACAGCAATACGCTGGTAGTTCCACAAGCCAACCAAGCTTTAGATCAATTAAAGTATGAGGTGGCTCAAGAACTGGGCATCCAAATTCCTCAAGACGGTTACTATGGCTATATGGCAACTCGTGACACCGGAGCAATCGGTGGACACATTACTCGCCGGTTGGTACAAATCGCCGAACAAACGCTAGCAGGTCAATCCGGCTTCCGCAGCTAGGCAACCTGATTTCGTTCATAGCTTTTACCGAATATGGTGAAATAAAACCTAGAGGAGCAATCCTCTGGGTTTTTTATGTGTCACAAAACAGGCAGCTCTGTCGTTACATGGGTAAATCGTAATTAAGGAGCTGATTATATGCGTGAACAAACGTGTGTTGTTGTAGGTGGCGGCTATGCTGGCATTCATACGATTAAAGCATTGCTCAAAGGATTTCAAGGGAAACCAACCGGTAGGAAACTCCGTATTCTTTTAATCGATAAAGAATCCTATCACCTTCGTAAAGTACTGTTATTCAAACCGGCTGCTGGAGGCGAAAATATTACGATTCCTTTGGCGGATTTATTTCCGGAAGGGGTTGAATTCATTCAAGGGACGGTAATGAAGGTGGATAGCGAGAGCAAGCAGCTCCATTACACCAGTGCGAAAGGTATCGCGTGTTCGCAGGCTTATGATCAGCTCGTTATTACGGTTGGCAGCATAGTTCGGCAGACAGATCCTGATCTGGGAGGGATTGCGTTGACGAATCTGCAGACAGCGGAACAGATTCGGGCCCAGTGGAGATCGAATTTGCAGAAAGCCATTCATTGTCAGAATAAGAAAGAACGTGAACGCCATCTCAGCGTAGCTGTAGCAGGTGCAGGGATAAGCGGAATAGAGGCTGCTGCCGAATTGGTGTACACGATGAAGCAAGAGGCAAAGGAACAGGGGCTGGACCCGTCGGCGGTGAAAGTGTATCTTTTGAATGCGCAAGAGCGGCTTTTTCAAGAGGGACCTGCTAAGGTAGGGCGGAAGATTGAACACATACTCACGAATGCTGGTGTAATCGTGCGGCACGGCTTCAAAGCGCTGTACGAGAAGGACGGCAGGTTAACTCTCTCGAATGGGGAGCAGCTTGCTGTAGGTCTATCCATTTGGACGCTTGGTTTGCTGCCGAATCCAATTCTGCGCACGCTAGGCTTAGCCACTACCAAGGAGGGGCAATTGATCGTGGATGCATGCTATCGGGTTCAGGGAACAGCCGGCATTTACGCTATTGGCGACTGCGCTCAAATCATCGATCCTGCGACAGGGCAAGCGGATCGGTTGACTTGCAAGGAAGCGACCGCGCAGGCTGCGCGCTTGGCTAAGGTCATTAGCGCTGACATCGAAGGGACGCGAGCGCCTGAGCATGCTTCGTTCATGGATTTTTTCTGTATTGGCTTAGGCCCTGGGCATGGCATGGTGTGGACCCGCAAATGGGGCTTGGATCTCATGATTACGGGCAAACTTGGTTGGAAAGTGCGAAAGTTCACCTGGGATCAAGCGAGTTTGTTACAATAGTTAGGTAGGCTGAGCTGGCATGCCTAGTGCTCGATTTGATGAAAGGACTCGATCATGGATACTTTTTATGCGCAATATAAACCTCTGTTATTTACACTTGCTTATCAGCTTTTGGGTTCATCGGCAGACGCGGAGGATGCTGTTCAGGATGTGTTCGTGAAAGCTTATGATGTCCAACTGGAAACGGTTGAGCATCCCAAGGCTTATCTCTGCCGTATGGTAACCAATCGCAGTCTGGATCAACTCCGATCAGTCAAACGTCAGCGGCGTCATTACGTTGGACCTTGGCTGCCGGAGCCGATCCTTACATCAGGAGAAGACGCATTGGAATCTGTTGTGCGCAACGATTTGTTGTCTTACGCGATGTTAGTGATGCTGGAACGTTTGTCGCCTCGGGAGAGAGCTGTCTTTGTACTGCGAGAAGCACTTATGTTCGATTACCCGACCATAGCGGGTCTCCTCGATCTCAGCGAAACGAACTGTCGTAAACTAATGAGCCGCGCCAGAGCGAAGATGGGGATTAGCGAGGAAGAAACAGTCTCAGGGAAGGCTGACGCAGGAGAATGGGTCGGCCGCTTCATGTCAGCCCTTGAGCAGGGCAATCTGGATACATTGGTATCTCTGCTCTCTGAGGATGTTGTGTTGTTCTCGGATGGAGGCGGTAAAGTGACAGCAGCCATTCAACCGGTAGAAACGAGTATTCGTGTTGCACGTTTTCTTATTGGGATCAAGAACAAGTTCGCGCAAAGTGCTGAAGCTATTCAAGCGGAGTTTAAGGAAGTGAACGGGCAGGCTGCACTGCTGATTCGCACCGGGGCAGGTATCGACTCAATTATTCTGCTTCATGTAGAACGGGAGCGGATTCGTCATGTGTATCTCATCCGGAATCCAGATAAATTGAGGTTGTTACACTAACAAAGAAGCAACAGACCTGATGGCCTGCTGCTTCTTTTGTTTGCCTGCTAGTAGAGATCGACACGCAGTTTCTTCTCCAGTCGGGTATCATTCACCCAACCAACATACGAATCCAACGTTTGATAGTTGTGATCCATCAGAATGACACCGACGAAAGGATATTGCTTGCGGTGGCGATAACGGACATCCGCCCATCTGACTTCGTAGCCCCAACGATGCTCTTTGACCTCGGCGCAGGTGAAGGATGAGAAGTAGAGGAGTGCTTGAATGTCCTCATGCTGCTTGGACGCTTCAATTGCTGGATGATCTTCACATTTGACGGTATCAATCCATCTGAGCTTTGCGTTTTTGAGTTCACCCAATTGATAGGTGCCATCCGTCCTCTGTTTCACGACATTCCATACATAGAGGTTGAATGTTACAATAAGCGTGTATTTATCTCCCGGCTGATGGGTTGGATCTTTGCGGTAAAGCCCTTTTTCAACAATGTAATGATCAAGTGAACGCCATATATAATAGAGGGCAAGGACTCCGTACAACGACGGGAATACGAGCTTGGGACTTGCAATGTGAAAGGACCACATGAAGATCGCCGCGATATGGCTTGAAAAGATAAAAGGGTCAAATATGTGAATAATGTTCCACGACACCCACTTTTCTGAAAAAGGCCGTATCGCTTGTGTCCCATATGTGTTGAAACAATCGGTGAAAACGTGAAAGCAGACGGCGATGCCTACCCACATCCCAAGGTGCAGCAGCGGGACTCCGTGGAAGAATAGCGCGAGTGCTCCGGTAATAAGCAGCGTCCAAAGCAATAGCGCCGGTAAAGAGTGCGAGCGACCGCGATGATTGCGAATGTACGTGGCGTTTCCTTTGAATCGAAGCAGCCCGTCCACATCCGGAATCTGTGAGCCAATGACCGTTCCGATGAAGACCGCTGTAGTGGCTGCTGAATCCGCCGAAACGCTAGGATCAATTTGCGACAGCCCTGCTAACCCTAAACCAATAACTAGGTGAGTTCCTGTGTCCAACTTGGTTTCCTCCTAAGCGTTTTCCATAGGAAAACAATTCTCGTAAACAAGGCTGATTGTACGGTTGGAAAAAGGGCTTCCGATGAATCCACTTTTTCCGTCTTCTTATTAGTTTACCATTTTAGAGCAAAAAATAAATCGGAGGGAGATCTAAAAATGTCTAAAGTTTTTGTAGAGTATGCCATAAAAACGGCTTTTCGTGAGCCATTTCTCATCTATATGCAGGAATGGCGGCAGAGGGAAGGGCGTTTGGAGCTATTGGAGGGAACGGACCAAGAGGGGCTTTATGTAGAAATTTGGCATGACGTTACCTATGAAGAGTATACCCAATTCAAGCGGGAACGACTCCAAGATGTGGAAATAGGCGCGCAGCCAATGTGGGAGGACTGGGTAGAAGGCGGTTTGCGCAAATTGCATATGTGGCATTTCGCTGAGGTTCCGAGCACATAGCGAAAAAACCGCTGCTCAGCAAGCGAGCAAGCGGTTCAATCATAGTGCGGTTATCTTTGTGGGCCAGCGCCGCCCGCGTATGGATAGTAGTATTGAAGCTCCTGGTCGAATGTAATGTAGTCTAGATTAACCATAAGCAGTAAGTAGCGCATGCCTGTCGCTGGATCGCTGATGATGATGTGATCACGTCCTGCAGCTTCTAGTTTGCCCTTGAAAATCTTGGCATTCCATTCGGAATTGTTCTCGTATGTCATGTAGATGGTAGCAATTTTGCCTAAGTTCAGGCGAAGAATATTCTCGATGTAGGATTCTTCCAAAGGAAGAAGCCCGGGAGGGTTCACGCCTGCGGGTCCAGGATTGCCAGTTTGCGGCAGGAATGCGCCATTGGGTGTTTGCGGTACGACTTTGTTCGTAATCGTCGTAGGAACCGGATAGGCAGGGTAGGGATACCCGTACTGCGCTTGCGGGTTGGCTTGGTTGCCAATCTTGAAAGGGTTATTCAACATAAAAGTAAATCCTCCTTAAGCTTTCCTTGTGAAAGCATTCTTCTGATCTTCTTAGATATGCGAAACTATGCTTTTCCTAGAACCTTGTGCGCCGCGATTTTAGCTTTTTGAAACAGCCAGCTTCAGCAAGGTCATTATCCATAATCATCATATTGTGCGTTTGCCTATATGGTGACTGATTTTCAGCATTTTTTGGCAAACAAAAAAGCCTCAGAAGAGGCTCAGGAGAATAAAAATTTATAACCGACTCCCCAGACGGTCTTTATGTACTTCGGTTCTTTGGGATCGACTTCTATTTTCTTGCGAAGGTTGGCGATGTGAACATCGATAGCACGTTCCGTTACATAAGAATCGAAGCCACGAACCCGGTTCAGAAGTTCCTCGCGGCTGTATACGCGCCCTTGATTTTGCCACAACAGCTTCATAATTTCGAATTCAGAGAAGGTCGTTTCGATCAATTTATTTTGGACAAACAGACATCGTTTCTCGAAATCCAAATGGACAATGGGGTCAGATGATTCCTCCGTCTGAGCCGTCGGCGGCACAAAGACATGGGAACGGCGCAGTAGAGCTTGTAGGCGTGCCGCTAGCTCTCTCATCGAGAAAGGTTTGCATAAATAATCGTCAGCGCCGGTCTGCAAGCCTTTAACACGGTCGGAAACTTCGCTCTTCGCAGAAACCATAAGAATAGGAATCATCGAGGCGGATCGAAAGTGCGTACATAGCTGAATACCATCCACATCAGGCAACATAATGTCCAGCACGATAACATCAGGCTCAAAGTCACGGAATAGGGTTTCACCTTGGCGGCCAGTTTCTGCCCGCATGACTTGATAACCTTCTTCGTACAAATAAATGGACATCATTTCACCAATGCTTAAATCATCTTCAATGATTAAAACTTTAGACATAAACGTTCCCCTCCCTTTCCTTCAAAAGGCTTGGTCCTCGATATGCCGGACGCAAATAATTGTTTTCTATAGTCATGTTATCATTATCCATTTTGTGACGTCCAGTGTTATGTTAATAAATAGGTCATTTTGCAGAAAAAAAGAAACTGGGGGGTACTTGATACCTACTGCGTAGGTCAAGTATTCCAGCTTCTTCGTATAGGATGGGTCATAACTACCAAATTCATACAGTCAAATGCTTTCGGACTTGATCTTCACTTAGATGCTCAGCCTGGCCTTCTGCAGCAATGGTACCCCGATCCAAGACATAATAATAGTCGGCGATGCTGGTTGCGAATTCCAAGCTTTGTTCCACGAGCAGTACGGCGATTTCACGATTGCGCTTAATGGACTCAATGATCGCCTCAATTTCCATCAC
Organism: Paenibacillus sp. HWE-109; assembly: GCF_022163125.1. Taxonomy (NCBI): domain Bacteria; kingdom Bacillati; phylum Bacillota; class Bacilli; order Caryophanales; family Paenibacillaceae; genus Paenibacillus; species Paenibacillus sp. HWE-109. The sequence goes on from NZ_CP091881.1 coordinate 108,211, forward strand.
AATGGAGGGTTGGATGCCTTCCATCGGTTCATCGAGCAGCAGCAGCTTTGGACCGGGGGCTAACGCGCGTGCGATGGCTAATTGCTGCTGCTGTCCACCGCTGAGGTCGCCTCCTTTGCGATGAAGCATCTGTGCAAGTATAGGAAACGTCTCGAAGAGGGAGTCAGGCAATTTCTTTCGGCCATCGGTTGCAGCTTCTAGGCCGAGCAAGAGGTTTTCTTCAACACTAAGCTGAGGAAAAATTTCACGTCCTTGCGGTACGTAGCCGATCCCCGCCTTGGCTCGCCGATCCGGGGGGGACGCTGTGATATCCCGCTCATTGTAGGAAATTGTGCCAGACTTAGGCTTAATGATCCCCATGATCGTCTTCATCAGCGTAGACTTCCCTACACCATTACGTCCCATGAGACAGACGATTTGCCCGGGTTTTACCTGGAGGTTGACGCCCCGCACAACCATGCTTTCGCCGTAACCGGCTTCCAACTTCTGAAGGTTAAGCACCGCGTTCCACTCTCCTTCCCAAATAAACTTCAGCAACCTTGTCATCATTCTGGATTTCTTGCATGGTGCCTTCCCGCAGGACAGTGCCTTCATGCAGCACAGTAACGGTTCTGGCGAATTGACGAACGAACTCCATATCGTGCTCGACAACGATGATGGTCTGATTGGCAGCGATCTCGTGCAGCAGCTCGCCTGTCTTCTCGGTTTCACTGTCTGTCATTCCGGCAGCCGGTTCATCGAGCAGGAGCAGATCAGGCTCTTGCATCAGTAGCATGCCGATTTCGAGCCACTGCTTCTCTCCGTGAGAAAGGGAGCCTGCGCGCTCCTTGCTCTTGTTGTGCAAACCAATCATCCCAAGTCTGAGATGCAATCGATCCAGTTGCTCACTTGTAGTCTTCGCCCATAGGGCGCTGAGTAGACCGCGTTTTTGCTTCATGGATAGAGCCAAGTTTTCGAAAACAGTGAGGGTTGAGAAGACAGAAGGCGCTTGAAATTTGCGCCCGATGCCGAGTTGAGCGATTTGATGCTCTTGATGCTTCGTTAAATCAATGGCATCTTTGAAATAAACGTGGCCGTGTGAAGGTTTCACTTTCCCGCAAATGACATCCAGGAGCGTTGTTTTTCCTGCTCCATTCGGTCCAATGAGGAACCGGAGTTCTCCGTATTGCAAGGAAAAGTCCAGGTTCCGTAAGGCTTTGAAACCATCAAAGCTCACCTCAAGTCCTTTTACGCTCAGGATCTTCTCGCTGGCTGCAGGTTCATGCTTCGCTAATTGTCCTAGCATGGGGAATTTCCTCCTTCTTTGTTCAGAAAAACGTTGATTTTACAGGGCTAGCTGACTTCTTGCGAAGAAGAGATCGGTTTGGGAAGCACGGGCTTTTTCCAATTGGATGTGTAGTGGGTGATCGTTCCTACAATGCCTTTGGGCAGCAAAAGTACGACGATAATGAACAAGGCTCCTAACATAATCGGCCACCAAGCGGGATAAGCTTCACTGAATGTAGTTTTCGCTGCATTGGTAACCAGAGCTCCGAGAACAGCGCCTCCGATCGTAGAACGTCCACCGATAGCTACCCACAACACCATCTCGATGGAGGGGACGATTCCCATTTGTGCAGGGGAGATAATCCCTTCCTGGAGGACGAAGAGCACACCGGCAAGCCCGGCTAATCCGGCTGATGCGCAGTAAATAAATACTTTAAACGTGACCGGGTTATAGCCAATGAAGCGAACGCGATTCTCTCCATCGCGAATGGCAGTCAGGATGTTGCCTATACGGCTGGTGACAAGGATGCTGCATAGAATCAGGACGAGAGCAACGATGGCAAGCGTGAGATAGAAAAATAACAGTTTTGTGGATTGTGCTTGCAAATCCAGGCCAAGAAACGTACTGAAATTCGTGAGTCCATTCGTCCCTCCGGTATACCCTTGTTGACCGACGAATAAAGTGACCGTAATGATGACGAGCGCTTGGGACAGAATGGAGAAGAAGGCGCCCTTGATCCGGTTTCGGAAAGTGAAATAGCCTAAGATAAAGGCGACAATCATCGGTACGATGAGGGCAAGCAGGAATGCCGCTCCCGCATTGTGAAAGGGGACCCAGAACCAAGGCAAGCTCTCGACACCGCTCCAGGACATGAAGTCCGGCAGTTGGTCAGGTGTTGCAGCCAGCTTTAGATGCATAGCCATACAATAGGCGCCTAGTCCGAAGTAAACGCCATGTCCGAGACTTAGAATGCCTGTATATCCCCATATGAGATCAATACCCATGGCAATAATGGCATAAGCGAGAAATTTGCCGAGCAGCGAGAGACGGAACTCAGACAAGAAGAGTGGGGCTAGCGCGATAGCAATTAAGAAAACGGTATACACGATAAGTTTGAGTTTGGATTGTCCGGCTAAGAGCATGGAGGTGGCACATCCTTTCTTAATCTAAGGATCTGGAACGGATCGTTACAAGTCCCATCGGTTTCCATTGCAAGAAGGCGATAATCAGCGTGAAGACTAGCACTTTGCCGAGCGTAGCGCTCGTGGTGTATTCCAAGGCTGTATTGAAAACGCCAATGCCTAATGCTCCTGCTACGGTTCCGATGAGCTTGCCGATACCTCCAAGCACAACAACCATGAAAGCATCAACAATATAATAAGTGCCAATGGTCGGTCCGATCGGTCCTAACAGTGTTAAAGCACATCCTGCAATGCCTGCCATGGCTGAACCGAAGGCGAATGACTGAGCGTCTACCCGGCGTGTGGATATGCCCAAACAAGCGGCCATTTCGCGATTCTGCATGACAGCCCTCATGCGTCTGCCGCCTGCGGAGTGATAGAGATACATATAAATAATGAGAATGCAAAGCGCCACTAAGGCGATGATAAAGAGTCGCTTGTATGGAAGAATAAGGTCGGCTGTTACATGCCACCCGCCTTCCAGCCATTCCGGCGCTTTAACGGCTACGTTCGGCGCGCCAAAGATGGTGCGCGCGAGCTGCTGCAGCGCAAGGCTCACGCCCCAGGTTGCAAGCAAGCTATCCAGCGGTCTTCCATACATGAAGCGGATCAAGCAAACCTCGAGCAGCCAGCCGATGCAGAAGGCTACGGCAAAGGCGACGCCCAGAGAAACAATGAAGTACCACCCGAAAGCAGAGGCTGGCAGCATTTTCTGAAACCATTGTTGAACCAGATAAGCCATATAGGCGCCGATCATAATAAATTCGCCGTGCGCCATATTCATCACATTCATAAGACCGAAGGTAATCGCGAGACCGATGGCAATCAGGAGCAGAATGGAACTAAGGCTTAAGCCGTTGAACAGTTGAAGCAGCAGCAGACTCATAACAATCCTCCCCCAGTGAAGCCCGAGTAAATGATGAAATCCAGGACTGCCGCAAGGCAGTCCTGGCTCCAAGTACGATCTTCCTAAGTTGCTCTTATTTTTTCGTTACTTCTCCACCCCATGGGTATGTTTTGAGGAATGGATCTGGTTTAAGCGGTTGGCCGGAGTTCCAAATTTCTTTGATTTGCCCATCAGCCGTAATTTGACCGATACGCGCTGTTTTGGATATATGCTGATTCTCGCCGTCGATAACAACCTTCCCTTCAGGTGCGTTGAATTCGATGCCCTTGGCAGCGGCTTTCACTTTCTCGACCTCGAAGGAACCTGCTTTTTTGACCGCGGCTGCCCATAAATAAACAGCTGTATAGCCTGCTTCAATGGGATCATCAGTTACACGGTCTTTCCCATATTTGGCTTTGTAAGCTTCAACGAATTTTTTGTTCTCTGGCGTATCCGTTGTTTGGTAGTAATTCCAAGCCGTATAGTGTCCATCCAAGACAGACGCTCCAATGCCGCGCACTTCTTCTTCCGCAATACTGACGGACATCGTCGTTAAGTCTTTGGCTGTAATGCCGGCATCTTTCAATTGTTTGAAGAAGGCAACGTTGCTGTCACCGTTCAATGTATTGAAAATGACATCCGGTTTGTCTTTTTTGATCTTGCTGATGATTGTGTTGTAATCCGTGTGTCCAAGCGGAGTGTATTCTTCAGCAATGAGCGTACCGCCTTCGGCTTTCAACTGCTCTTTAATGATTTTGTTGGCAGTTCTTGGGAAGACGTAGTCAGAACCTAAGAGGTAAAATTTCTTTCCTTTGTTTTGCAGGAGCCAGGTTACAGCGGGGATAATTTGTTGGTTCGTTGTTGCGCCAATGTAGAAAATATTCGGTGATGATTCCACGCCTTCATATTGGACTGGATACCAAAGCAGTCCTTTGTTCTGTTCGACGACCGGAAGAACGGCTTTGCGGCTTGCTGATGTCCAGCAGCCAAAGATCGTTACAACGCTGTCCTTCTGCAGTAACTTCTTAGTTTTCTCTGCAAAAGTAGGCCAATCGGATGCACCGTCTTCAATCACGGGCTTGATTTTCTTGCCTAAGAGTCCCCCGGCTGCATTAATTTCGTCAATAGCCATCAGTTCGGCATCTCGAACAGATACCTCGCTTATGGACATCGTTCCCGTTAGAGAGTGAAGAATACCAACAGGTACGGTATCATCCTTCGAATCTGCCTTTGCCTCCGCAGCTGTAGACGCCTTAGGTGTAGTTGATGTTGATGCCGTCGGAACCGATTTGGCACAGCCCGCGATGACCAACATAATAGCCATGCTCAAAGCGACTGTGAGTTTACCTTTGTTTCTTATCTCTCTCATTCCCTAACCACTCCCTTACTTACAAGATTTGGATTACAAGGCCTATGATAAGTGGGAAAAGAAGATGGTGTCAATATATATGACACAAATGAATTATTTTTTGTGTTTTATGCACAAACGCCGTTAAAAACTTTGGAACAATCACATAAACCCGAAATATTTCTTCGAAAAACCTTATTTTCATGTAACTATATATGACATATGAGATTTACAATCGTTAAATACACGAATATAATGAGTGTAAAGGATTACCATCATTCGGTTTTTGAAGAGGTGAAGATGTGCATTTAACGGAGAGAGAGAAAGAAAAATTACTCATTACAGTCGCCGCAGACTTAGCTCGCAGAAGACTTGGAAGAGGCTTGAAATTAAATTATCCGGAAAGTATAGCGCTGATCACATCGGAAATCATGGAAGGAGCCAGAGACGGGTTGACCGTTGCTGAATTGATGTCGTTCGGGACAACGATTCTGCGGGCTGAGCAAGTCATGGAAGGAGTGCCACAAATGATTCACGAGGTTCAAGTCGAAGCGACATTTCCTGATGGTACGAAGTTAGTGACCGTTCACGAACCAATTACCTAGATGATGAAAGGAAAGGGGCGACAACATGGTTCCGGGAGAATTTCGAACAGGTAAAGGCTATATTGAACTGAATGTTGGCAGACAGACGGTCGATGTGATCGTAACGAATACAGGAGACCGTCCTGTACAGGTAGGTTCTCATTTTCACTTTTTTGAAGTGAATCGCGCCTTGGCATTTCCGAGAGAACTTGCCTATGGGATGCGGCTTGATATTCCGGCAGGTACTGCTGTCCGATTCGAGCCTGGCGAGCAGAAGCCTGTCCAGTTAGTTGAATTAGGCGGAGCCAAGGTATCCTATGGCCTGAATAATTTGAGCAAGGGCTCGGCTGTCAAAGGGCAAATGCCCAATGAGGTGAAAGATAGATTGCAAACATGGGAGGGGAATCCCGGTGAATCGAATAGATCGTAAGAGCTATGCTTCGATGTTCGGTCCTACAACTGGAGATGCCATTCGATTGGCTGATACAGAATTATGGGCACAGATTGAACATGATTACACGGTATACGGGGATGAATGCAAATTTGGCGGCGGTAAAGTGATTCGTGACGGCATGGGGCAATCCAGCGGCGCTACACGCGATCAAGGCGTCCTTGATACTTTGATCACGAATGCTGTTGTTATCGACCATTGGGGCATTGTCAAAGGGGATATCGGTATCCGAGACGGTCACATCGTGGGAATCGGCAAGGCCGGAAACCCGGACATCATGGATGGCGTTCACCCCAATATGATCGTAGGAGCCAGCACGGAAGTGATTGCTGGAGAAGGTAAAATCGTGACAGCGGGCGGCATCGATGCTCATATTCATTTCATTTGTCCGCAGCAAATCGAGACAGCCCTGTCCTCTGGGGTGACAACGATGATTGGCGGTGGAACGGGTCCTGCTACAGGGACCAACGCCACAACATGTACACCGGGCGCATGGCATATGCAGCGAATGTTGGAAGCGGCGGAAGCCTTCCCGATGAATTTGGGTTTTACGGGCAAAGGAAACGCCTCGTTCCTCGCTCCTTTAGTGGAGCAGATTGAAGCTGGAGCTATTGGTTTGAAGCTTCATGAAGACTGGGGAACAACACCGGCGGCGATTGATACATGCCTGGAAGCAGCGGATCAATACGACGTTCAAGTAGCCATTCATACGGATACATTAAATGAAGCGGGATTTCTGGAGGATACGCTGTCGGCAATCAAGGGCCGTACGATTCATACGTATCATACAGAAGGAGCGGGCGGAGGCCATGCGCCGGATATTATCCGCGCGGCTGCTGAACTTAACATTCTCCCGTCTTCCACGAACCCGACGAGGCCATACACGATCAATACAATCGAGGAACATTTGGATATGCTGATGGTTTGTCATCATCTAGATAGTCGTATTCCGGAGGATGTCGCTTTCGCTGATTCGCGGATTCGCCCGGAAACGATTGCGGCGGAAGATATCCTGCATGATTTGGGCGTATTCAGCATGCTGAGCTCGGATTCGCAGGCGATGGGCAGGGTCGGCGAAGTCATTATCCGGACTTGGCAAACAGCGGATAAGATGAAGAAACAGCGTGGACCGCTGTCCCCGGATACGGAGGAAGGCGACAATTTCCGAATCAAGCGCTACATTGCCAAATATACGATAAACCCTGCGATTACGCATGGTGTCTCGCATCTTGTCGGTTCGATTGAACCTGGGAAGTTCGCGGATTTGGTTATTTGGAGTCCGATGTTCTTTGGCGTCAAGCCGGATCTCGTCCTTAAAGGAGGCAGCATTGCCTACGCTCAAATGGGGGATCCCAATGCGTCCATCCCGACGCCGCAACCTGTCTTTGGCAGACCGATGTTTGCTGCTTTCGGCAAAGCGTTGACACAGAGCTCCATTACATTCGTATCGCAAGCCGCCTATGACCGCGGGATCGCGGAGAAATTAGGTTTGCAAAAGCGGGTAGAGCCTGTGAAAGGCTGTCGTGATATTTCGAAAAAAGACATGATTCATAATAACGAGACACCTTCCATTGAAGTGAATCCCGAAACATACGAAGTGAAAGTGGACGGCGAAGCCATTACCTGCGAGCCGGCGACCGAGCTGCCGATGGCGCAGTTATATTTTTTATTTTAAAAAGATAAGGGAAGTCCCTGGCGGAGGTGAGCATAAATGACGGCAACAGGAACGACTTCACAGCAAACGCCCCCAAAGTTCCACTGGCTCGCTTATCAACAACTGCTTGACTCCGCTCTGCCGATTGGCGGCTTTTCTCACTCCTTTGGTTTGGAAACGTTAGTTCAGCAAGGTCGTCTGCAAACGGTGGATGAGCTTGAAGCTTACATCGGCACGATGCTTGCGAACAACTGGGCTTCCTCAGATGCGATGGTGATCAAAGCGGTGTATCAACTTATGCCGAGCGAGTCATGGGAGCAGCTCTGGGAGATCGACCACATGCTGCACGTGCAGCGTGCTGCAAGCGAAACTAGAATCGGTGTTCAGAAAATGGGGCGCAGACTGCTTCAGCTAGCTAGGTCCATGTATCCGAATCTGCCTTGGCAGCCGCTCGATGAGGCTGTGAAGGCAGGACGTTGCAGTGCCAATCATCCGATGATTCATGGATGGGTCAGCTATCAACTTGGGGTGCCGCTGGATCAAGCGGTGGAAGGATATTTATACAGCTGCATCATGACCTGCATCAACAGCGCGCTGAGGCTCATGTCCATGGGGCAGACGCAAGGGCAGATTCTGCTTGCCAAGCTGGTTCCATTGACGGAGCAGGAGTGGCGGCGTGTGGCTCACCTAGATCCCTTGGATGCGTATACGAACTCGCCGGCCGCTGATTTGGCTATGATGCAGCATGAAACCCTATATTCGCGATTGTTTATGTCTTAGGGCTAACACCCTAATCCAATTTGAGGAGGAATGGCTATGTGTCAAGGTCAAGGTCATCATCATCACCCGTGGGAAAAGCCAGCTGTGGACCGGAGTCGTCCGATGCGTATCGGGATCGGCGGTCCCGTAGGTTCCGGCAAAACAGCCCTGGTCGAGCGATTAGCCCGTAAACTGAATGACCGCTACAGCATTGCGGTTATTACGAATGACATTTATACAAAGGAAGATGCCCGTATTTTGATTAGCTCTGAGGCGCTGCCAGAGGATCGCATCATTGGGGTAGAGACCGGAGGTTGTCCGCATACCGCCATTCGTGAGGATGCTTCGATGAATTTCGAAGCGATTGAAGAATTGGAGCAGCGGTTCGACAATCTGGATATTATCTTTATTGAAAGCGGCGGCGATAATTTGGCGGCGGCGTTCAGTCCGGAATTGGTCGACCGATTCATCTATATCATTGATGTGGCGCAAGGCGAGAAAATTCCGCGCAAAGGCGGCCCTGGCATCATGCGATCCGACATGTTGATCATTAACAAAATCGATCTCGCCCCTTACGTGGGTGCCAGCCTGGAAGTGATGGATTCGGACACGAAGAAGATGCGCGGCGACCGTCCGTATATCTTCTCCAACCTGATGGGCGGCACAGGGCTTGATGACATTGTCGCATGGGTGGAAACGGAGTTCAGCCATGCCTAGCGTGACCGGGGAGATTCAAGCGGAATTTGCGGTGCGCAGCGGCTTGACGCAGCTCGTACACAAATATCACGCCTCCCCGCTCAAAATTGCCAAAACGTTTCGATACGAGAACGAAACTATCTCTCAGGACACCCCTCCTGCGGAGCAGCTGGGCGTCTATATGATGGATTGTTCCCCAGGCCTGATGTCTGGGGATCATTACGAAATCACGATGCGCCTGAGGGAAGGTGCCCGTGTTTTTCTCACGAACCAGTCGTTCACGAAGGTTCATCCTTCAGCGGCCGGTAGTGGGAGTACACAGCGGCAAACGCTGTATTTGGAAGCGGACGCGCTGCTGGAGTATATACCGGAGCCGCTGATGCTGTACAAGGATGCCAATTTGGCTGCGGAGATGGAGGTTCATCTTGCTCCGGGTTCTGTGCTTATCTTATCAGATGTCCTCTGTCCTGGACGAACGCAGCGCGGTGAAATTTTTCATTATACCCGATATACGAATCGGTTGAAGGTTCGGTACGCCAACGAACTGATATATTATCAAAATCAGAGAATTGAACCGGCGGTTATGCCATTGACCGCGCCGGGCTGTTGGGAGCACGAAACGCATCTTGGCAATCTGTACGTGTATTCGGACCGTCTCAAGCACCAGCATCTCGAGGCGCTGCTGGAGTGCTTGGAAACGCTGAATGGCGAAGGCAGCCATATGCGTGTCGGAGCCAGTCTGACCTATAAATATGGGCTGATTGTCTCGGTCTTGGGACGGCATGCCTGGGAAGTGCAGATCGCGTTGTCGCAAGCGTGGCACGAGATTCGCCGCAGCTTGTTTGCCTTAACCCCATTAATGGTGCATAAATAATAGTTGTTCGCTGGAAGGAGCCCTTGGGCTTCTTTTTGTTTTGATGGCGCTGTGGATCGGGAGAATCTACTTTGTTCCCGGTTCTGTCACAGGATTTTCGAATGGCAGAGAATGGTAAGCACTTTTTACACGCATACTGGTAGGAGAATCGACAATATGATGACAACTGGCTGCACTTCATTGTCAAACGTTGTACGGGTTGGTATGATGAAAGTGGTCTAAATTCAAATAGCTCGGAAGTTCGACATAGAGGGAGGGCAATAACGTGGAAAATCAAGCAAGTTATGACAGAATAACTAGCGGCTCGCCACAAGGATCTGTAGGGACCGAATCCATAGATGCTAGCAATAAACATTCATCTGCAGAGCCTGTAACGGCAAAAGAGTTTTATCGCTTGGTGAAACCAGGTATTATTTATTCGAATCTGATGACAGCATTTGCCGGATACTGGATGGCGGCACGATGGGATGTCAGTTGGATGCATCTGATATGGACAATGCTGGGTACAGCGCTTGTGATGGCAGGCGGCACGGTGTTGAACAATTTCCTGGATCGTGAAATGGATGCGAAGATGGAACGGACCAAGAACAGAGCCTTGCCAAGCGGCAGACTTAGCGCAAATGTCGTTCTGTGGTACGGCATTATTTTGGGGATAATCGGATTGTCTGTTTTGTATTTTGCCGCTGCATCACCGCTGGCAGCGCTTATAGGCTTGCTTGGATTGTTCTTGTATGTGTGGCTCTACACCGCCTGGTTCAAACGAACCTCAGTATGGAGTACATTTGTAGGGGCATTCTCCGGGGCGACGCCTCCGGTAATCGGGTATTGTGCCGTTACCGGCACGGTGGATGCGGGAGCTATTTTATTATTTGCTTTCTTGTTCTTGTGGCAGCCGCCTCATTTCTGGGCGCTGGGCATTCGCCGGATGGAAGAGTACCGCGCAGCTGGTTTTCCACTTTTGCCTGTTGTTAAAGGTTCTTATGTAACCAAAATCAGCATGGTGCGTTATGTCGTACTGCTCGTGCCTGTTACCGTGATGTTAACGGCGTATGGTTATCTAGGCTATGTATTCTTAATTGGATCAACAGTTCTTGGTTTAATCTGGGTGTTGATGTGTGTCAAAGGGTTCAAAGAAAAAGGCGAAGCTGAAGTACAATGGGCTAAGCGTACATTCCTATTTTCAATTATGTATTTAACATTTTTATCGATCCTCATGGTCGTTGATACTGTGAACATAAGCTAGAATAGAGGGCTAACAGAATGAATACTTTTTTTGAGAAAAATTGGTTCAAATTAGCGCTTGGTGTCATTCTCATTGCGATGATCGCGTCATTCGCCTACAAATTGTGGGCGAACAGCAATGAAGCTGACCCCCGGTTGACGGCAATGAAACAAGCGCCTTCTTTTCAATTGCAGGATCTGGATGGCAAATCGGTAGCTTCCCAGGATACGGACGGCAAGGTTCGTTTGGTTTATTTCTTTTATTCTTTCTGTCCCGATGTTTGCTTGCCTACAACATTCCTTCTCACACAAGTACAGGAAGAACTGAAGAAAAAAGGTTTGTTCGGAACGAAAGCAGAAATTTTATCCATCACGGTGGACCCAAACCGCGATACGCCTGAGGTGCTGAAGGAATTCAGAACCAAATTTGAGTCCAAGCCGGATCCGAGTGGATGGATGTTCCTCCGCGGCGAAGAAGCGAAGATTCACAAGCTTGCTGAAGATTACGGCATTATGGTCATCAAAGAGAAAGACGGCAACTTCTCGCATTCCAACGCCATTTTACTCGTTGATCCCAAAGGGAAAATCCGCAATTATTACGATGCAAGCCGGCCAGAGTTAGACGCTGACCACATTGTCAAAGACGTGGTGACCTTGTCTAAAGGGAAATAACGCAAAACGCAATTATTAATAGCATTAATTATTCAACAGCAGGTTCTGTCGAAGGGTATATAATATACTCGTCCAGGCCTGCTTTTTCTAATTGCTGGATGATATATTCCTCTGGCGTTCCTTCGACTCCGGCATAACCTTTGCGGGTATAGATTTGTTCAGCGTCTGGGAACGTATCACGCAGCAAGGATCTGATTTTTTTGCCTGAAGCGTCATTATCCGTGAATAAGTAAACGTGCTTGTGGCCTGCTTTTTTCCGCAGTTCGTCCAGCGTTAAGGAGCTGGGGGTGCCGAATGTACAGAGGATGAGAACACTGTCATCAACCACTCGTTTTAAGCGGCTTTTGTCGTTTTTACCTTCTACAATGATAGCGATCGACATGGGATCTCCTCCAACCAGGTTTTTTTGTAGTATAACCCGTTTTGGCATGTGTTCCAAGGATTTGATTCGACGTTTGCCAAATAATCCGTTGCCATTTCCCGGGAAATGACACAGATTGACAGCACAAAGACGGCCTGATTGGCTCAGGCCGCCCGATAAAATGGCTGTTTACGTCGTTACGGGTGCTTTAAAAGAACGCAAAGGGAGAAGGGAAAGAGCGAGCATTAAGATAAAGAAAGCGATGAAATAGGAGGATATATGGTCGCGGAGCTGCCCAGCCATCATCGGACCAATAAAAGCGCCGACAGAATAGGAAATCGACAGCAAAGAAAAGACGCGGCCATAGCGGTTGCTGCTCGTTATGCTGGCTAATAGAGCAGCTAATGCCGGATAAATGACGCCTTTGGCCATACCGATCAGGAAGAGAGAGACGGTAAGCGGAATTGGCCATTGAATAGCTAGTCCGAAGAAAACGACGGCAAGGGATAAGCTGCCGCACACGGTGCGAATAAAGGGCGGCACTTTATTAAGGAACCAGAAGCTGATGCTTAATAATGCGCCCAAGCTGATTAAAGTGAAAAATACCCCGGAAGTAAGAATCGATTCTCTGGCGGATTTCATTAAAGGCAGCTCAAAGAAAAGGATGCCTTGCGAACAGGAAAGAGCCATTGGAATGAGGAAAAATAGCCAAGGCATAGACACGTCGTCTGGCACATCCGAATCTTTATCCGGCAGCTCATGCCCATGAGGATCCAATAAGACGGACTTATTGGCTGTTTGTCCCAACATCTGTTTCTCATTTACCCCGAAGATTGCCAAGATCCCTGTAATAATAAGGACCCATCCCAAAACAGAGAATGCCGTTGTGAAGCCGATTTTGGCAACAAGGACTGCGCCAGCGGCTGGGGAAACGACAGATGCCAAAGTGTGAACGAGCCCGTTGCCTGCCATTAGCTTGCTCTGATGGATGCGGTCTTTGGCGATGCGAGCGAGCAGAGTTAAGCAGGCTGGCGATAAGAAGGCGAGAACAAAGCCGCTGATGGAGCGGATGTATAGCAAGTGCCATGGATCTTTAACATTGGATTGAAAAAGCAAGATGATCCCTGCTACAATCAGGCTAAAGACGATAAAAAATTTACTGCCGTATTTATCCACGCCGTAGCCGGCAAGCAGATTGCCAGGTAAGTGTGTGAGGGAGTAAACTCCCATGATAAGCCCGATAAAAGAAGGAGCTGCGCCCAAAGATAAGGCGAAGGGGGAAAGAATCGGGTACTGCGCGTGCAAATCAAAAAACGCCACAAACATAAATAAGTACAACCATATTGCTGTTCGCATGTTCTTGCCACCTCGATTCATTAACTTGTCTCTTCTTTAGTTGTACGCCGCTCGTCCTACAGATATAACCTTTCCAACCAAATGACACAATTCATCGCAAAGGAGGATTTTATGGATACGTATGTCATTGTTTTACTTGCTTGTGTAGCGATATTTCTTATCTTCCGGTTGAGACAAGCTTTTCGCAAGACGCGGGGCAGAATCGATAAAACGGAAGAAATTGAGCAACGATTAGCCCAGTTAAGGAAAAAAAGAGATGAAGACTAAGCAGCCTCTGTAGTATGATAGGAAGGACTTTTGGATAATTAGGAGGGGTTTGTTTGGATCAGTGGATTACTTTTGCACAGGATCGTTGGTACTTAATTGTAGCTGCTATTATTGTGCTTTTTATCGTAGTTGGTATTGTGAAAACCGTTGTAAAATGGGTCGTTGTTATAGCGATTGTCGGGGCTTTGGTTGTTTATGGAGCGAGTTATAAGGATAAAATAAAGGATATTGGGGCAAGCGTGGTTTCCCAAGTCGGGAATGAAGTTACGGAGAAGGCAGTCAGCACTCTGACAGAAGAAGCCAAGGATGCGCAGTTCAAAGCCAATCCGGACGGCTCCTTTCTCATAACAACAAAGAGTTTGAAAGTGGAAGGAAAGTCAGGATCTGATGAAGTGCAGGTTACTTTCCTCGGAAAAACGTTCAAAATGAATGCAAACGCTGCGATAAATACTTTTATTGAGCAAGCGAAGAAGAATGCCAAGCCATAAGTAGTTAGATAGGATGGTGAGAAGTCATGACGGATACGACGTGGTTCCAAGCAACTTCAATAAATCTGATATCCATCGTGATTGTACTCCTATTCGCAGGTTCCATCATACAAGGCTTTAGACGGGGTGGATCAGGATCAGCGAAGCATCTGATTTCTATGCTTGTGGAAGCTGGCGTCGCTGTTATCTCCATGTTTATCGCCTGGAAAGGCGTTCAACTGTTGTCTCCCTTGATTCAAACCTGGCTTAAAGCTCAAAACTTACAAATTCCAAGTGCTGATATTGGCATCCTGAAACAGACCTACTATACGGCGATAACGAGTATTCGCGATTTTCCGCTGCTGCGATTTGGCGTGCTGTTCTTGCTTGGTTATATGATCGTCAAGCAATTGCTTAACCTGTTGGTATATCCGTTAATCGGCACTTGGTTGGCTGAACGCTATACGTCTCAGGAACGCAGGAAATCCATGCTCAGCTCCGTTTCGGGCGGAGCGATAGGTTCTGTTGCAGGCTTCGCCAGAGCACTCATGCTTATTGCTGTTCTGTTCATCTATGTGACACTGTTCCCGCATTCCTCGGTTACAACATATATTGAATCTTCCCAGATGTATCAAAAAGGGGCTAAAGAAGTCATCGCTCCCTTTACAGGGGATTTCATAACCGAGAAGGTGCCTGTTTTCACGCGAGCTGTGGAAGATGAATTCACGAATATTTTACAGCGCAAATATGAAGTGCTTGATGCCAAGATTCCGGGCAATATCGCGGATGCCGCCAAGGAAGTAACGGCTAGCGGAACAACGGATGAAGAGAAGGCGAAGCTGCTGTATAACTGGGTAGGCAGCCGCGTTAAATATGATTGGGACAAGGTTAAGCTGTATGAAGAGAAACGAATCTGGAAGGAGCAGACGCCAGAGGATACCTTTAACACACGCGAAGGCGTTTGTATTGATTATTCCCGATTATATGCCCAAATGGCCAGATCGATTGGCCTTGATGTGAAAGTAGTGACGGGCCTGGGCTATGATGGGCAGGGCAGCTACGGACCTCATGCTTGGAATGAAGTTTATTTGAAGGAAACGAATCGTTGGGTACCACTGGATTCCACATGGGTGGCAAGCGGAGGCAATTGGTTCAATCCGCCGAATTTCGATCAAACCCATGTGAAAGACGCCTAGAAGATTATTAGCATAAAGCATGCAGAGAAGCCTTTTCTTTAGAACGTTAAAGAGGGGGCTTTTTACATTTGTGAATTATCATTGGCTGCTTTTTCTCATCCCCAAATAAATGTGGTACACTAAGTAGGTGCCAATCTGATGATTGTGAAAAGGAGAAAGTATGCGCAAAGCAATTCAGGACTACCCTATGATTTATCTGGATGCGGGGGACACGTTGCTCACCATTCCAGCGGCTCAAACGATTTTGAAACAATATCTGCAACTGCGGTCCGTGGATCGCGATGAATCCCATATCAATGAACTTTTCACCGAAGCTTTTCGTCTTTTTTATTACGTAGATAAGCAGGATAATTTCGTTGTTTGCAGTCCGGAATCGGATCGTGAATTCTGGGTTCAGCTATATAAATATGTGCTTCATAAACTAGGGATTCACGAGGAATGGACAGAGGAAGAGATTTTCGATTGCTGTCATGAACTCTATGATATTTTTACAGCACCGGAGTATTATGAACTATTTGACGATGTGAAACCATTCCTGGAACAGCTGAAAGAACGAGGCTTTCGAATCGGAATTATCAGTAATTTCGCGCCTACGCTTAAAGCGATTCTGGCAGATAAGGGGATCCTGCATTACTTTGATCCTGTTCTCGTATCGACTGAGGTGGGACTGGAGAAGCCGGATCCGGCGATCTTCAAGTTGGCTTTGGAGCGGGCCGGCGTAGAGGCTAAGGACGTTCTCTATATCGGTGACCATGAGACGAATGATGTTTGGGCGCCAAATCAGGCAGGGATCGATGCGATTCGCATTATCCGCTACTCCTATCATACCGGGGAAGGTATTCGTACCCTGCTCGAGCTTTTTCAAGATCAACAAGCAATTGGGTAAGAAAGGATCTGAGAAGTGATGAAGTCATCCATTATGGATGATCCGAAGAAAAAGGAAATCACCAAAAAACGGCACTTTTCGTTTCGGATCAATATTTTTTTCTTTGTAACATTCGTGTTGTTTTCCGTGTTAATCGTGCGTTTAGCCATTTTACAATTCGTGCAAGCCAAAGATCTCAAAGCGGCCGAGAATACGAACACGAATCAGACGAACAAAATTGCGCCTATCCGCGGCAATATTTATGATTCAACCAAGTCCCCGCTCGCTTATACGATCCCTGTGCAGTCTTTATTTTTCAGGATTGAGCCTGGTCAGCAAGATAAGGAAGAAATTATTAACCTTGCACGTCGACTCAAGACGGATGTTTTTGATAAATACGGCAAAAAGACGGCTGTACAGCCAACACCGGAAGAAATTGTGTTAGCCATGGATTTGGGTTATGACATTAATCAAAATAAAGTAAAGGACCCCAGCTATTATTGGGTTCCCCGTAAAATCAAGACGGACCTTTCCAAGGAAGAAATTGCGTATTTATTAGAGCATCGCGATGAATTCAAATGGCTTGAAGTCACAGAAGAAAGTATCCGTACTTACGAAATGGACGATGACGGCACAACGACAATTGCCCCGCAGTTGATCGGATATCTCAATAAATACTCGACACAGTCTGCGCAGGAGATGTACAAGGATAATCCGGAAAGCAAAGAATATTTGCCTGCAGAAAATGTTGGTTTTGACGGCATCGAAAGAATGTACCAAGATGATTTGCGCGGCAAAAACGGGTACAAAGTGTATCCTGTGAACGCGGCTATGAAAATTATCGGCAGAGCGACAGTAACCAAACCGATCAAAGGCAACAATCTGTACCTATCAATCAACAAGGATATTCAGAAAACAGCGGAGAAAGCCATTCAAGATCAAATCGCTTTCCTGCATACGCCTTATGCGCGGAATGATGCTTTTATCAAATACGGGGCAAATGCGGAGGCTGGTTATGCGGTAGCGATGGAAGTCGATACAGGGCGCATCGTGACGATGGCCAACTTCCCCGACTATGATTCGAATGTGTGGACGGGCGGGATTTCCCAGGTCAATTTGGATAAGGTAGGATCTTTCATCGCAAATGGATCGATTACTACAGCCTATCCGAAATATACCGATAAAGAACGGCCGAAGCACCCATCTTCCATCGTGTTCATGGGATCAACCATTAAGCCGTTGTCGGTACTAATCGGTTTAACGGAGAAACTGATTACGCCTGCGAATCAATATTATAACGATACCGGAACATTTACGTTCGGTAAAACGGGATCGACGAGCTCAATCTCAAATTCCGGGAAAGTGGCATACGGCAATCTGGATGCCGCTGGCTCTATCGAGCATTCCTCGAATACGTATATGTCGGCCAAAGTGGGCATTCCCTTCTATTCGAAGTATGGCGGGGAGAACGTCAAAGTCACCGATAAATGGGCGGAATACTTAGCCAAGTTCGGGATTGGCGTTAAAACCGGAAGCGGATTGCCGAGTGAGAACGCAGGCTCTAACGACTTTGTGAAAAATGCCAAAAAAGATAGCTATCAGTCTGCCATGGTTTACGCTTCATGGGGGCAAAACGAGAAGACGACCACACTGCAGCTGGCTCAATTCGCGGCTACATTAGCAAGCAGAGGGAAGAAAATGAAGCCTTTGTTCGTTGATGAAATCCGCAGCTTTGAAGGGGACTTGGTCAGAAAAGTCGAGCCCGAGGTCATGGAAGACTCGACGGCTTTATTCGCCAAAGGCGATTGGAACACGATCATTCACGGGATGAAGAGTGGAGCGGAAGGTATCGAAGAGCTGCCCTACAATGTAGCGCGCAAGACGGGAACGTCGACGCAAGCTGTGTCAGGCGGGACGATCGACAACGCCGTATTCATTGCCTTCGCGCCTGTTGAGAATCCGAAGCTCGCGATTGCTGTCGTCGTACCGGAAGGCGGATACGGACGTTACGGAGCGTCGCCGATTGCTGCGAAGATTTTTCAAGCGTACGATGCCGCGAATGATGGCATCTTGACGAAACTCGGCGGCGGCAAGAAGCCGTGGTAAAGGATTAGAGGCTGTTTCCCAAGGTTGAAAACCTGGGGAGCAGCCTTTTTGCGTTGTTGGCGGAGGTGGCTGAGCGCGATGAAGGGGGTTTCAGGTGAGTTAACGTTGGAAAACCGCGTTAAGGTGGCGGTTGAGGCCGAAGTGAGAGTTGTAACGTTGAAAAACAACGTTACCGTCCGCGAATGAGCACGATGAAGGACAATTCAGGTGAGTTAACGCTGAAAAACCGCGTTAAGGTGGCGGTTGAGGTCGAAGTGAGAGCTGTAACGTTGAAACACAACGTTACCGTCAGTGGATGAGCACGGTGAAGGGCAATTCAGGTGAGTTAACGCTGGAAAACAGCGTTAAGGTGGCGGTTGAGGCCAAAGTGAGAGCTATAACGTTGAAAAACAACGTTACCGGCAGTGAATAAGCACGATGAAGGACAATTCAGGTGAGTTAACGCTGAAAAACAGCGTTAAGGTGGCGGTTGAGGCGAAAGTGAGAGCTGTAACGTTGAAAAACAACGTTACCGTCAGTGAATGAGCACGATGAAGGGCAATTCAGTTGAGTTAACGCTGAAAACCAGCGTTAAGGCGGCGACTGAGGCGAAAGTGAGAGCTGTAACGTTGAAAAACAGCGTTACCGGCATGTCCGCCCATCACTAAGCCGCCCCACAATCTTTGTGTCACTCTAATGAACTGTGTGATGCTTAAAGACGAGAATTTGGCTACTTTGGAGATCTAATGAACTGAATTGGCGTTATCGAGCAGATTATAGGTGGAATGGTGATCATTTTTTTAAAATAACGTATATGGAATTCGTTAGTTTTCCAAATGGACCATTTTGGGTCAAATAAGGGTTCTTGAGTTCGTAAGGAGCTTCCCCGTAAGGAGATTTGAACTTTGAGGAAACTCTCTCCAACTATTTTCCATAAATTGTGAACACCCCTTGAAAATGTTCCGTCTTTTTAATGAAATTAAAAAGTGGCGTATGCGAAAGAAAGGCTTTAGTGGTATGAAATCATCCTTCATGGATGGTAAGAAGAAGACTTACCCAAAAGCAGCACTTTTCGTTTCGGATCCATATTTTATTCTTTGCACAACGCGTGCGAATCCTGGGCGCGCGTTGTAGCCGACGCATGGCTGCGGTCAAACTCCAAGCCAAAGAGCTGAAAGCGGCAGAAAAACGCAGCGGCAACCAGACGAACTTCCTTGCACCAATCCGTGGTATTATTTATGATTCGATGAAATCACCTCTGGCCTATACCATTCATTTGCAGTCATTGTTTTTCAGGGGCGAGCCGGGACAACAGAATGAAGATGAGATTATTGCGCTGGCAATCAGAGAGGACATCAATTAATGAGAATCATGTTATTTAGTTTATGGATATGTTGTTGTTTGCTTCTCAGTTCCTGCGAATCGATGTTTAGCAATATTCGCAATAAACCACTGCCTACTTCTACAGCTTATGTTGAAAACACGGATATTGCCATTCCCGCTAAATATCATACTTACCGCTGGGGAGCAGAAACGGATTATGGCGATTCGGCAGCCATTGATGTTGATGTTGAACCTGTCGTCATACCGCCTAATTCAAAAATCGTCATTTCGTTTGATAGAAGTCCTAAAAAAATAGGCAGAATTCATGAAGTTCTTAGTGAAAAAGAATCAGTTGCACTGGACAATTCAAAAAATGAAATTGTTGTTCCATATTCCGAAGGAATTCATACGTACTCATATTTCGCTGAATGGTCTGAAGGACATGTTGTATTTGTTATTAAAGTGGAAGTGAAGTGATTGCTGTCGTTATAAAACAATCATGGCTTTCACCATCGTTACACCGACATGATCTATGAGAAAACCAATATTTATGAATAAAATGTTGGCACTTGGTAACAGCTTCGCTGGATTTGAGCCTGAAAATACAACAAAAAAGCAAGTCACCTTTTTCCTAGTGATTTGCTTTTTTTTGTACAATTGATTTGTTTAAGATGGCTACCAGTCGGTTAGCTTCTTCCTCTGGCGGGTGCGTGGATTGAAAGTTTATGGGATAGATCTTTAATAATGGATCACTTCGCACCCTGTGTGGAACAAGCAAGTTGTGACTGCTCAAAATGCATTGGTCGATGGAACGTAACGTCGCTCACGGAAGTTTTCATCATTCGACTCACTCGTCCATTTGCTTTCATGCAAAAATCGGACTCTCACCGCTGCTTATTAAAGCAATATCCAAGGGGAGGCACCAATCGTCAGCCATAAGCATATCCTAAAGAAAGGGGAATGACCTTCGTCTACCCCGAAAGTTGCCTCAGGCAAACATTTGTGCATGAAGGAAAGGTGGTGCAGTCCTATGAAAAAGACGCGGCTCTCGGCTTCATTGAAACGACTACTCATTTCCATCATTTTTCTATAGAATTCGCCTGTTCCCGTGCTTTCATCGTATTTCCAGTATGACTGGCTGATATGGTATACTAATGTATCGGTTGTCGTTAGAGAAAGATTGATGAATGGTACGGAGGAGTGAGTTTCACCATGTGCGGTATTACAGGTGTCATGTATTTTGAAGATAGAGAACCAACGGTAGCTATGCTGCAGCAGATGACAGATGTGATTGTGCATCGCGGACCGAATGATTCCGGGTTTTGGACGGATAATCGGATTGGCCTCGGCTTTCGCCGGTTGTCAGTCATTGACTTGAAAGAAGGGCATCAACCCTTGGCTAATGAGGATGATTCCGTTTGGATCATTTTTAACGGGGAGATTTATAATTATAAAGCTTTACGCAGTATGCTGCAGGAGCGTGGTCATCAATTCCGCACGCAAAGTGATACGGAGGTCATTGTTCACCTCTATGAGGAGTATGGAGAGGAATGCGTCAAGCACATGCGCGGCATGTTCGGTTTCGTGATTTGGGACAAGAAAAAGAAGCAGCTGTTCGGAGCGAGAGACCACTTCGGCATTAAGCCGTTTTACTATCATGTCAATGATCGTCAGTTCTTGTTTGGCTCAGAAATTAAGAGCTTGCTGGCTGCGGACGGCATGAATCGGTTGATCCATACGGACAGCTTGCTGAACTACTTGACCTTTCAATACGTGCCAGAGCCTAACACGATGTTTCATGGCATACACAAGCTGCCTCCTGGGCATTCCGTGAAGATCACGTTTGACGGTGAGATGACCCTACATAAATATTGGGACCCAATGTTTGAGCCGGAGGATCGCCCGTTTGATTATTATGTGGAACAAATTCGTGAAACATTGAAAGATTCGGTCAAGCTCCACATGGTCAGTGATGTGGATCGTGGTTGTTTCTTGTCGAGCGGGATCGACTCGACAGCGATTGCTACACATATGCGGAATATTGAACCGATCCGCACATTCTCGGTTGGCTTCGAAGGCGCCAACAACGAAACGCCGATTGCCGCGCAAACCGCAGCGACGCTCGGCACGGAGCACTACGACAAAATCATCACGAAGGATGATTTCTTCAACACGATGCCGAAGGCGATCTGGCATCAGGATGAGCCTGTCGCCGATCCTTCGGCAATCGCCCTGTATCACGTGGCGCAGCTCGCGCGCGAACAC
Source organism: Paenibacillus sp. HWE-109 (assembly GCF_022163125.1). Lineage (NCBI taxonomy): Bacteria > Bacillati > Bacillota > Bacilli > Caryophanales > Paenibacillaceae > Paenibacillus > Paenibacillus sp. HWE-109. Next base: position 129,989 of record NZ_CP091881.1, read on the forward strand.
GTGACCGTGGTCTTGTCCGGCGAAGGCGCGGACGAGCTGTTCGGCGGCTACCGCATTTACCGCGAGCCGCAGTCGCTGCGGCCGATCGATCAGCTGCCGCAATCGGTGAAGCGCATGCTGAACCGCTTCGCGCGCATGCTGCCGAACAGCGTGAAGGGCCGCAACTACGTCCTGCGCGGTACCACGCCGCTCGAAGAGAGATTCCTCGGCAACGCGAAGATTTTCTCCGAGGATATGAAAGCCGAAGTGCTCCGCCTCGACAGTGAAATGCTGCGTGCCTATAAGAATCCGGTGCAGATTGCCGGCGATTATTATAATAAAACGAAACATCTGGATCCGGTTAGCCGGATGCAGTACATCGATATGAATTTATGGATGCCTGGCGATATCTTGATGAAAGCCGATAAGATGACAATGGCGCATTCCCTGGAATTGCGTGTTCCGTTCCTGGACAAAGAGCTGTTCGAAGTGGCTCGGCGTATTCCGGCGAAATACCGGATTGCGAATGGCACGACGAAGTACATTTTCCGTAAGGCGATGGAAGGCATTATTCCGGATCCGATCCTGAATCGTCCTAAGCTAGGCTTCCCGGTACCTTTGCGCGATTGGGTGAAAGGTTCGATGGGTAATGTGCTGCTCGAGCAAATCAAATCCAGCGGTATCGAAGATTATATCAATATGGAAGCTGTGGAACGCATGCTCCATAAGCATAAGAATGGGCAAGGCGACTACGCGCGCCGGATCTGGACTATCTATATTTTTGCCCTCTGGCATATGACATTCATGGAAGAACTGCCTAAGAAAGTGCTCACTGCTTACTAGGTTTACTACTGATGTAAAGACAGGGGATGGATGAACGTGGGAACTTACAAATTAATTGCTCTTGATATGGACGGCACACTGCTGAACGAGGATAAGAAAATCTCGGATGAAAATCGTGAAGCGATTCAACAGGCGACTGCTTTGGGTAAGACTGTAATTATGTCTACAGGCCGCGGGGCTATCAGCGCAATGCCCTATATTGAAGAGCTGGGGCTTAACACGCCTCTTGTCGTAGTCAATGGCAGCGAAGTATGGGAGTCACCGACGAAGCTGCATAAAAGGACCCTGCTGGCCACAGAAACAGTGCGCAATTTGCATACACTGGCTCAAGAACACGACTGCTGGTGGTGGGCTTATTCTGTGGATCAAGGCGTCTTTAATCGCGAAAGCGAGCAATTGGACATTGAGGGACAAGCTTGGTTAAAGTTCGGATTCTATACGGAAAATCCAGAGAAATTGCAGCGAATTCGCGGTATCGTCGAAAACTGGGGAATTCTTGAGATTACGAACTCGCATCCAAGCAATATTGAGTTAAATCCACGCGGCATTAGCAAGGCAAGCGGTGTTGAGATGGTGTGTCAGCTGCTCGGCATTCAAATGTCCGAAGTTATTGCGATGGGCGATAGCGAGAATGACATCACGATGATTCGTGAGGCAGGTCTCGGCGTCGCCATGGGGAATGCCCAGGACGAAGTAAAGCGCATCGCGGATGTAACAACGGTGACGAACGAGGAACATGCGGTTGCGAAGGTCATTCGTACGTATATGCTGCAAGATTAAATGGCCTATTCAAATGCCTCAAAGAATGAATGGAGGTCCTGACCTTGATCGCTTTAGGCTGGAGTTTAGTTATTATTTTATTTGTTGTCGGGATGATTGGCGCGGTTTATCCGGTTCTACCTGGCGTCTTAGCCATCTATGGGGCATTCTTTCTCTATGGCTGGTTGATTAGCTTTGAGCCTTTCACTGTTTTGTTCTGGATTATTCAGACCATTATTGTTGTGATCATTTTGGTGGCGGATTACGCGGTAAGCGCGCTTGGCGTCAAAAAATTTGGCGGTTCGAAGGCTGCGATTATCGGTAGTACGATCGGACTGATCGTTGGGCCTTTTGTGATCCCGGGATTCGGTTTGATCATTGGCCCTTTCATCGGGGCAGTCATTGGCGAGATCATCATCGGGACCAATTGGAAAAAGGCGGTCAGCGCCGGCGTCGGCTCTGTCGTCGGTTTCTTCGCCAGCAGTGTGGTGAAAATTGTCCTGCAATTGGCTATGATTATTGTTTTCTTGATTTGGGTTTTTTGATGACAGAATGAGAGAGAGAAGGAACGGATTTGACGAAGGAAACCAAAGATTCTCTTGTGAAAGGGACGCTCATTCTCACCGTGGCCGCGCTAGTAGCGCGGTTTCTCGGCGTTTTTCAGCGGATTCCGCTGGTGCACCTGCTGCATGAGGGGGGCATGGGCAGTTATTCCATTGCTTTCAATTTATACTCCATCCTGCTTGTTGTCGCTACAGCTGGTATTCCAAGCGCACTAAGTAAGATGGTGTCGGAGAAGTATGCCATTGGCAGGCCTGCGGAAGCAGAACGGATCTACCGCGCAGCCATTTGGTTTGCGATCGCAGCAGGTGTTCTGATGACGGTTGTGCTATATTTCTTTGCTCCTATTTATGCGGAACGAATTTCGCATGGAGGTCCTGATGCTACACTAGCTACCCGCGCGATAGCGCCGGCGATGCTGTTCTTCCCGCTTATAGCTATCATGCGAGGATATTTCCAAGGCAGACAGAACATGATGCCTAACGGGGTGTCCCAGGTTGTGGAACAAGTATTCAGGTTGGTTACATCCATTGGACTTGCATTCCTATTATTAAATATCAGTTTAGGCTGGGGAGTTGCGGGCGCTTCTTTCGGCGGTGTGATGGGTGGTATAGCAGCCCTTGCCGTCATGCTGTATTATGCGTGGAAAATGAAGCGCAGAGATGCGCAGTCGCTGAAAGGCGGCGCTACTCAAGCTGTGGTTAACCAAACGGCGGCAGCGGGGAGCATCGCCTCCCAACAAGCTCCGGCGAGATATCGGGATATTTACCGCAGCTTACTTAAGCTCTCGATTCCAATTGTTATTTTCTCGGTAACGGTGACACTGGTCTATGCCATTGACACATCGATTATTATCCCCCTCTTAGAGGGGACAATTGGCCGCAGCGAGGCGCTTGGCTTGGTTGGTATTATTGGTGGGCGGGCCCAGTCGTTGGCAGGTATCCCGATCATTTTGGCGATAGCCTTGAGTCAATCGGTTGTACCTATCATCTCAGCGGCGTATTCTCGCAAAGATTTGAAGCAAGTTGGCCACCAGACCACGAGGGTGCTGCAACTGTCCATTTTATCTGGATTGCCTGCTGTGCTAGTGATTGCAATTGCTGCTCGCCCACTGGACTTTTTCATGTTCGGACATGAGGATACGGCATATGGCATGAGTCATGGACCCTACATGATCTCTCTGCTCACCTTGGGCGCAATGTTTCAAATTGTGATGCAAACTTCAGGCGCCGTCCTGATGGGGATGGGCCGAATGAAGCCGCTAATGCTTCATGTTGGCGCGGGTATTGCGGTTAAGCTTGCTGGAAGTTTCTTGCTTGCTCCATGGCTTGGTATCTATGGAATCATCATTTCGACAGGACTTTGCTTTATAGCGATGTCTTGGCTCAACTTGCGAACTTTACGCAAGGAAGTCAAGTTTACGATTCTAGGTCGACGATTCATCGGCCTGTTCGTCACCATTCTGGTTATGGTTATTCTTGGCTATGCGGCAGAATGGCTCACACATACCTATATTCAGCCAACAAGCTGGTACCGTCTGAACGAAGGGATTAATGCTATTCTCGTCTGTGGCTTCACTGCTGCTTTGTATCCCGTTTTGTTGATGGCAACTCGTGTTGTTACGAAGGACGACGTGAAGAACTTCCCTGCACCTGTTCAGAAGCTTATCTCTAAGGCTGGCAAGGTTTTGAAACGCTCCTAAACGCTCCTAAACAATCTTAAGCGCACATAACTTTGTCTTACAACTACAGCAGTTCCTTAGCACATATAGCCAGTTCCAATTTATTAAGTCCGTCAAATATTTCGTTCGTCATATCAAATGGTACCGGAACAGGAATCGCCGTCATATGGGATAGCGGCTTCGACACATCCGTGAACCAGTCGCCAGGCTCTACTGGCGCCACGAGCCTATCTGGCCACGCTTGAGCAAGTGGCGGACTATACAGCGGTACGGCATTTGCTTTCCACGCTGAACCATCCAACCTCCTCTGATACTTCGTATCAGGGGAGGTTTTTGCTATGGGGGAGTAGTGCTTAGGCCAATAGTCGGCACGTGATCCTGTATGAGGTGTAGAGGAAGCGAACCTGACTACGCCTTGAAGGACTTCGGGCACACCGTAGATAATGGCGTATAAGCTTTTCCCAAACTCAATGCGCTCTGAGAGATGTGCAAAATGCTCCAGAATCAGACCAGCAAAATGCCAGGGATTTCCCGGTTCATTAGCTGACCGCAGCTTAAAAGGAAAGGCGACTTGGTTCAGTTGCAGAAAGGCTTGGCTTTTGAAAAGCAGCTGATCTAGTACCGTTTTCTGATAAAGCTCATTCTGAACGATTCGATGTTCGATGAAATTTTGCTCGTTAACTATGAGCGAAATGGTGAGAACGGCAGCATCATGGCTGCGCCAAAATTCCTCCCAAACCGGCAGCATCCATGAGGAAACTCCCAGCGCAGTGAGAAGATGGAACAAAGGCTTGTTTTTTTTTTTGCTTTCTTGATACAGAAGCAGTTGCGGGTAAGCATCATGGAAAATTAAGCTGTTGGCTCGTTCCAAGAAAGCAAACAAACTGTCAGCAAGCTTAGCAGGGAGCAAGCGCGGCAGCATATCCCCTTGCAAATCCGTCATGCACCAACCGCCATTGCGGGAAACCATGTGAGCAAGGAGTGCCCAGTGGAGCTCCGGATTCTCCGCATATATGTGCCAATAGGCTTCGGTTCGCGTCACATTATTTCTGTTTTTTTGTTCCGTAATCGTCCGTATCTGCTGGAGGAGCTGACTTTCTTCCTCGGCAGCCTGGCTGCTTACTACACCACCTTGTGTGAGTTCAAGCTGCTTCGTCCATTCAGAGTCCAGTCGCTGAACGGTGTCTTTGGATACCGGTACAGGCTGGAAAAGCGAAGTTTTTTCTTTCATGTGCTGCTCGATGAAGCCTCTAAGCTGAGAAGGAAATTGCCTTATTTTTGCCCAAAGTGCTGTATCCTTCCACTTCCTCTGTTTTGTCGTTCCTCCCACTGTTTCACCTCCCGAATCTCTCTTTCAGCCCGTTGTCTCTCTATATGTTTCACCCAAGTTGCTGCTGCTATGTGCAGGTTTGCAAGAGATCGCTTGACACATTTGCTGTATTACGTGTATAGTACACTTCGAGGTGTATTAATCGAGTAATACACTATCGAAGAGAGACTGGGCGCAAGCAAGGAGATGGATAGATGAACCTTTCATTTAACAACCGCGATCCGGTGTATCTGCAGGTGGTCAGATATTTCAAAGAAGAGATCGCAACAGGGAAGCTTGCTGCAGGCAAGGAAATTCCTTCGAGACGTGAATTGGCAGGGATGTTTCAGATCAACCCCAATACCGCGCAGAAAGCTTACAAAGAGATGGAGGAACAAAAATTGATTACAACCGAAGGTAATTCTCCCAGCCGAATTACGACTGATGCACATATCTTGAACTCGATTCGCGAGGAGCTAATCAGAGAGGCTGTGGAGGTCTTCGTGCAATCGATCCGTAAAATGGAGCTGCCAACCGATGAACTTTTGCGCTTTGTCAAAGAGAAGTACGAATCTGAGCGCACAGGGAGGGATACCGAGTGATTGAAGTAGATCGAATAGGAAAGACTTACGGACGTAAGAGAGTGCTTGATGAAGTTTCCTTCACGGCAGAGAAAGGGCAAATTACTTGCCTGATCGGGATTAACGGCGTCGGAAAATCGACGATTATGAAAGCTATTATGGGGCTGACACCGATTCAAAGCGGTCAAATGCGGATTGACGGTAGGCCTGTGGACAAACATACCTACGAGAAGGTTGTTTTCATACCGGACACGTTAACGATGCCTCCCCAATTGAAAATTGAAGAAGCTATGCAATTTATGCAGGATTTCTACACGACTTGGAATCAACAAAGGGCAGAGGAACTGCTAACGTTTTTCAAATTGAAAGCTGACGAGCGAATTGGCAGTTTGTCCAAAGGAAATTCAGCGAAAGCCAATTTGCTGCTCGGACTCTCGCTCGATGCGGATTATCTGCTCATGGACGAACCGTTTTCCGGTATCGATATGTTTAGCCGGGAACTGATTGCCAGCGTTTTTACCAGTCATCTGATTGAGGATCGCGGTGTTCTGATCACGACACATGAAATCCATGATATCGAACATTTGATTGATCAGGTCGTTCTGCTCGATGAGGGCCGCGTCATGAAGCAGTTTGACACAGAGGATATGCGCTTGACAGAAGGTAAATCCGTTGTGGATGTCATGAGAGAGGTGTATAGTCGATGAGCCGCTACAGGAAACTGCTGAACTGGGAAATCTTACGTTTCAGCAAAATTTATGGTGTTCTAGCGTTAATCACGCTGGTTGCCCAATTTGTCGGGATATGGTCGAATGCGAATTCCTATATGAACAATGCGCAAGAAATTATGCGGCTCCGATCCTTATCGGTGGCACAGTATGTGGCACAGTTTGGTCCTGCCAAAATGGTCGGCAACTTCCAATCCCTCTGGTTCGAAGGCTCAATTGCGGTGTCCGCCGTTACCCTTCTGCTGTATATCTTTTGGATATGGTACAAAGAGTGGCTTGGCAAAAATACGTTTGCGTATAGGCTGCTTATGCTCCCTACATCCAGAATGAATGTCTATTTGGCTAAATTGAGTGCCTTGATCTTATTCGTCTGGGGAATCGTTGCCCTGCAATTTATCCTGCTTCCGATGGAGCTTGCGCTGTTCAATCGCATGATTCCACTGGACTTGAGACAAGTCACATCGGTCGTTGATGTTATTAGAAATAATACGTTGTTGCATATGGTACTACCAACTTATTTCACGGAGTTTGTTCTGTACTACGGAGCTGGCTTGATGGGAGTTGCCGTGGTGTTTACGAGCATTTTGTTGGAACGCAGTTATCGCTGGAAAGGAATCGCGGCGGGTATTATTTACTCTGGAGCAACTGCTGTATTAATTTTATTGCCGTTTCTGCTTCCAAACAATTGGGTTGATGAACACTTGTATCCAAGCGAAGTTCTGCTGTTTCAAACCATTGTGGGTATCGGCATCACAATTCTTTCGTTATGGTTTAGTTCCTATTTATTACGCAAAAAAGTTACGGTTTAAAGGAGGTACAGCATGAAACGTTACTGGCTGCTTATTGTATTGATTGTTTTTTCTGTATGTTCTATGAGTTATTACTATGTGGCAGAAGCTCAATCGCCAAAGCCTGAGTATTATTTGAAAACGATCGCTGGTCAGGAAGAAAACGCGGCAAAAGTCGTTGTTCAAGGCAGTTATGAAGTTGAAGCGATTTCGGTTACAACGCAAGGTAGTTATTACCCCAGTGATCATCAAACGTATTGGAAACAGTTGGATTCCAGTGATTATTTCTTGGATGACTTGGCTGGCCTGCGGGAGCAGCATCGTTCTTTCATGCGAGGGAAGCGGGATGTGAATGCCTTTTTTGAGGATGAAAAGGTCATTGGTTATGCTGGCTCAGAGTCACCGTTCGGCCTAGAGAAAGAGCAATCTGATATTCTGAATATTGCTCTATATGACAAAGGACAGAAAAAGCAAAGCGCGGATTTCAAAGTACAAATCAAGAAAAACAAAGATGAGTTCATAAGCGTTTCAGACGTTCAAGTGAAAGAGCGGACGATGAAGGTGGTTGTGGCTTACCAACCTAAGTTCCACAGTGAAACGGAGTTTGCAAGTACAGAGTATCATCTGTATACCATCGATCTCGACAAGCGAAGCATTGTGGCGCATGAGCGAATTGAGACAGGTGCCAAGCAGGATGCGAAGCTTAGAACGATTGTTTACAATGTGTGGGGAACTCAGCCGCTGAGCGCGAAAGGATATATCATTTTTGATCAAACGACCTATGCCTTGAAAGATGTCAAAGATCATAGGCCGGATACAAGCAATGACGAGCTGCTGAATCATGAGATATTTGCTTATGATATTTGGAAAGGTCAACTGACCAAAATTCAAAATGAGTCTATTCAGAAACTTTTGATGAAAAGCGGTGATGATTTAATCATCCGTCAGACGGGGGATAATGTGTACTTCAATCTGTTTTCAGAATCAGGTCCCTCAGAAGTCCTTAGCTACAGCATCTCCGATAATAAAGTGAATAGTGATGTGGTCCTGGAACTCCAGTCCTTGCAAAGTGAGTGGGGACGGACGGGGATATTCCAAATCGTCAATAACCGCTTGTATATGCTGATGTTCGGGAAGCAGAATCCTGCCATTGCGATTGTTGATTTGGCGACCAAGAAGACAATTTACCAAGGTGTAATTGAGCGTAAGGATATGGTGAAAGTGGACAAACTAGCGTTTTCTGACATAACTGTGAAAGAATAAAGAAAGAAGAGGCTGCCTCAAAGGTTAAAAAACCTTGTGAGCGGCCTCTGTTTTGTTTCGATAGCTTTATGCTTTCAACTGTTCTGGCTTGCTGTTGATATTCTGATAATAAGGCAAATCGCCTAGATTCATCATCTCAATATGTTTTTTGGTTTCTTGCGTCCCTAAGCGGTGAACTAGGAAATAAATATCCTTGAGTTGTTCATCGTAGGTGCGATTTTTCATGTCTTGATCTTTCTCAGGGAAAGCTTCATAAGGTGTACGTGCCCTGTTCATCAATTGTTTGTCTACAAGTTTGATATCCTGAAACTGTTCGTTCAACTGAAGCAGTTCGGCTTCATCAGCACGAATTTCAAACTCATAGTTGCTGCGGAGGGCTGTTTGGCTGGCGGGAACGACTTCTTGCCTGCCAACGCTAACCCAGTAGGTTGTTTTCGGCATGCTGCATCTCTCCTTCACCTTGATTTACTACTTATATACCCTGCTCGGGAATGGTAGAAACAACGGAGAGATTCATTGCTCTTGGTCGGGATCTGAAACGGGTTGTGCCGGACCAGGTTTGGGCAAGCGTCCTGTTCGATGAAGAGCTTCGCGCAGGACATATTCGATATGGCTGTTCACGCTGCGGAATTCATCCTCTGCCCAACGCTCCAAAGCCTCATAGAGCTTGGGATCGAGGCGGAGTGCGAAGTTTTTCTTAGGTGCCATAAAGCATCCCGTTAATACAACGAACCGGTATTAATGACCGGGCTCGCTGAGCGGTCAGATACAATTGCAACGAGCAAATTGTTAATCATAGCCGCTTTTCTTTCTTCGTCCAAATGGAGGCCTTCTGCTTCCAAGCGAGCAATAGCCATTTGAACCATGCCGACGGCACCATCGACAATGGTTTGGCGAGCAGACAAGATAGCAGACGCCTGTTGGCGCTGAAGCATAGCGCTGGCAATCTCTGTGGAATAAGCCAGATGTGTTAAGCGGGATTCAATAACCTCAACACCGGCAACAGATAGGCGATGCTGTAATTCAAGGCTGAGCTCAGCGGCTACTTCATCGGCATTGCCTCTTAGGGAGTAGCCTTCGCCATCGAAGCGGTCGTAGGGATATTTGCTGGCAACATGACGCAGTGCGGTTTCACTTTGAATTTCAACGAATTTCTCATAGCTGTCTACATCGAATAGAGCTTTGTATGTGTCGACGACTTTGAAAACAACGACAGCTGCAATTTCGATCGGATTTCCTTCAATATCATTTACTTTCAACTTGACGCTGTTAAAGTTACGCACGCGCAATGAAATCTTCTTGCGTGTAGAGAAGGGGATGATCAGCCAAAGTCCGCTCTTGCGAATCGTCCCCTTGTAACTGCCGAAGAAATTGATGACTGAGGCTTCGTTAGGCTGTACGGCGGTAATATTTGAAACGAAAATAATGCCTATCACGATTAAAATAACGCCGAATGCAAAGTATTCTTGCGTAAGAAGCAGAACACCGACTCCAGCACCAACAACAAATAATAATAATCCTAGAAATCCATTGATAGACCAAGCGCTTGTTTCTTTCATCGGGCAACAACCTCTCTCAATTCACATATTGTTTTGATATTTAAATGATATCACTTATTCCTTTAAATGTAAATATAGCTAGCGCATAAATAAGCACTGCCATGTTGGCTTGATCAAGGGAAACTGGCTGAAAAAGGAAAGCTATTTTGGAACACATTTATTAATAAAAGAGCTGAAGGTTTGAAAAAAATTCTAGATGAGGGGTACCGTCGAAAATTCTAGTATGATTAAGCAATCGGAATAATCATAAACAAAGGCTACCGGGTAAATTTGCTCGGGAGCCTTTGTTTATCTCTCGGGCAGAAGTTAGCTTCTTATGGAATAAATTGGCATGTCGTCGGTTTTACGTCATTTGGTTGGCGGGACCCCCGATGGCAAACAATTAAATACACCATGGGATCTAATTCGCAAAAGAATCAAAACATTTGGATATTAGCTACTCAGGAACTTTAGCTTGCTAGTCCGGTTTTATAGTACTAATCATTGGCGAGTCTATCGCGCTGATGGAAGAACGATAGTTGAGGAGCTGAAAACTTTTTCCATTTATTGGCGTACATACTGAGTACCCAATAATCATAAGGGGATGCCGCAGGCTTTAAGCGGATGATTGATAAAATTGTGAAACATACAAGCATGGCAAGGGAATGCCGACCATCGAGCGGGATACGTTCATCTTCATGACCTACTCTTCATCGTTGTTATATTTAATTCTGATGACATGATGAAGATGATGACAAGGAACTGAAAGAAAGTAATGGAGGTGCAGCAAACGATGCGAAAAAAATTGGTGTTAGTTTTATCAATTAGTTGTTATCTGTGTATGAGTGGCGAATGGAGGGCGAACGGTGTTTATGCGGAATCCACCATCTTAGAGCTTCCTCATCCAGGTGGGGATACGATCACTTTTCTGGAAGATACTTCTGTGTATGATGAAACATGGAAAGAGGTAGGACTGCTGGGCCCGCAGACGGTGAAAATTCTGGAGACGCGGGAGGTTCGATGGGGACATGGCGAAGGCTACAGAAGACCCATTTACTTAATCTCCACATGGCTTGGTGATCGATGGATCGCTCCTAACCGGGCTTTGCTGGGGAATCCGCAGCCGTTCGTGACGAAACTAGATCTCGGTCGGATTGAACCGCTCTATAACGATCCTCTGCTGTCAGAGCCAACAGGCGGGCAATTGGCTCCCCAAATCGTAACAACGAAAGCGAAATGGGATGAACATTATTTGATCGAAACGAAGTCCGGGGACAAATGGATTCGTCCTTCTTATCTTTTTTTAGAAGGGGTAAGGGAGGTTCAGGAGGAAGTGGAATTGTTGAATCTCACGCCACTGATGCGACATCCTTACGGTTTGGAAACAGGATCCAGTCTATCATCACAAACAGTAGAGGTCAAAGAAGTATGGCGCAATTGGCATCGAATCGATTCCTGGTTAGGACCTGTCTGGTTTAAGCTGTACGAGGCGAATGCGGTGGATGTGCGCCACATTTTGGAAGTCAACTTTGGTTATAGGCACATTGATGAAAAAGATCCTAAGCTGACACATATGACTGTAGGCGTAAAGCTTGGACCGAAGTGGCGTGAAGTGAAGGAAGCTATGAACGTCGATTTCAAGTTCAATTTATATAATGAAAAGGGAGAGCGAGTCGCTGCTTCCAGAACAGGTCGCGCTGAGCTAAACGGCGCTGAGTCGAAATCGTTGGATTTATTGGTGGATGGCAGCTTGGATCAAGGGTATGTTTACGCAACGGTACAGATTACTAGGATGAATGAGAAAAAGGACCCTGAACTTGATCCTTCTGCACCGATGGACATCGCCGATCCTGCACAGCCGAAATTCCGGATTGGAAAAGTAAGCGTGAGACAGGACGGAGAATTTAGCATCATCAAAGGGCAGTACGAGCTTGATGCAAAGGGAGCGAATCAAGTGAAAGGACGAATCACCTTCACGGATCAGAATGGTCAAGTGATTGGGACAGTGCCTCTTGATCTGATTACTGATGCTGCTAATCCTGGTAAAGGGACACCTTTTGCATTCGAATGTGTCATCTCCGGCGGTTTGAAGCACTACGTAAACGTTAAGCTCGAAGTCGATTCGATTGCTTCGCTGAAATAATAATTTGATAATGATTGATTGTCCATTACACACAAAATAGTTGAGATTATGGACACGATAGTTCATGATAACGAGTATATCAAGGATAATACACGCTACCTCATCGACAAAGAAGAAAATGGAGGAATAAATGAATATTGAACTTGAAAAGCTGATTTATGCTTTAAGCCAACGGTTCAAGACGAATATCATCTCCACCGACTTCCAAACTATGCCATTACAGGGCGGAACTGTGGGGAATGTGTGCCTGGTAACGGGGATAGCCGAAAACGTGGATGGCGAAAAATTGCCTTACCGTATAGTTCTAAAAATCCAGAACAAATGGGAGCGTTACGGCGATCCGGGTTCATGGCGTCGGGAATATGATCTCTATTCATCTGATTTGGGAGCGACTTTCTCGCAAGCCCTTCGCTGGCCGATATGTTATTACGCTGAGTTTAATGCCGAAGTTACTGAATACCATCTGTGGCTGGAATATATCGATGGCGTAACCGGTTTAGACCTGACCGGTGACATGTATGAAAAGGCCGCGCTGGAGTTAGGTCGCTTTCAAGGCAAGCTGTATGCAGAGCACCCCGCCGTGTTGCAGAGCCTGACCAACCTGAGTCATGCGGATCTAATGAAGAATACGTATTTGCATTACCGGTCATGGCCGGTCGTCTACGATTATATACGATCGGAGGACTGCGAATTGCCTCTGCACTTGCGGCAAATGCTCATCGACATTGATGAGCAAGCAGATGAGATATTCGCCCGTATTGAAAAATTACCCCTCGTGCTATGTCACCGGGACTTCTGGGTAACCAATCTTATCTATGCTGACGGGAATTTCGCGCTTATCGATTGGGATACCAGCGGATGGGGCTACCTGGGTGAGGATCTCGCAAGCCTGATCGCGGATGAACCGGATATTAATCACATGGTCGAACATTACCAGCGATGCATCCCTGCGTATTACAAAGGCTTTTCGGAGTATGCGGCTGTATCCCGAATCGCCGATCATTGTGTCTACGAGATAATCCTTCTCGTATTCGGGTACAGACTTGTGGAGGGGTATCTCCACACAGAGGCTGATGACGAGAAGACGAAGCATGTCCATACTCTCCAAAAAATCAATGAAATGAAGACCATACCCTTGTTGGTCACGTCTGGTAACATAGCCTAAACTAACGGGGAACGCTAGTTCAATACAGCAGATTAAAACCTCTTATTAGAAGAAAACCTAGATTTAATAGGACTAATGGGAGGTTTTATTATGAATATAGTCAATTGAGGAAACACTTCCATGCTGCCTCGAATAAACACGGAAAGCGAATAAGACTGTATAAGAGAGGAACAAGCCTGTGGGAGTAAACTCAGAAGGAAGACGGAAGTTAGAGTACAGCGGCCAGAGGTATTATTGGAATGTCCAAGAAGATGACGAAGATTATGGAAGAATTAATCTTAATATTGTTTCAGAAGATAAAAAATTAATTGTTTCATATCATGTAGCGCAGTCAGACCATGATAAGATACCACATATTGTAATACAGGGTAAGGAGTTTGGGGGCTTAGAAAATCATTATCGTCAAGGATGGGTTAGAGTACAAACTCCAATTTGGGATGATCGTATTATCACACCTAGGCTTGTTAGGACAATTATCGAATGGTGCCTACTTCCTAAAGACCAACTGATTTTTGTTGATTGGGAAGGTAATCTTATTTAACTGGTGCGTGGCAACACATTACGCGAACTTTAGCTTAATAAGCAACTTAGACGCGGCTGCCGACATGGATCGGCAGAATGTATGTACAAAAAGAAAAATAGGTGATCATTATTTTAGAGAGAATGTATGCAAGAAACTTTATGGATTCATTATTTTACCTATTTATATTTATTAGATCTGATCCAATGAATCCTGTACTTTATAATCTTTTACATAAGTATCAATACTGGTTACATAAAGATTTGGTAATTAATAATCGTTCAATTAATAAGTTAATAAATGAATTAAATTTAGTTGAAGACCACCAATATAAAGCAGCAATTATCTCTAAGCTTAAGAAGGTCAGAATATTTAACAGGACCAAAAATATTGAAAGGATTTATCAAAGCATTAGACCGATTAAGTACATATTAGAAAGTTTATTAAATGTAATTGATCGGAAAGAGACAGAAAAGATAAGGATTATGGCAAGTTCAGTACATAACTACCCATCGTTCATTTTAGGTAATTATTACTGTAATTCAATTGATTTCTGGAATGAGCACATTAGCTATTACAATAGAACTTTTCAAAGTGACTTTATGAACGAGTGGAAGCATTTATTTACAGAATATTATCCGAAGCACGAGAAATGAGTATTACTCCCTCTATCGGAACATGACAGTTCAATAAAACATAGTGTAGGCTGCTGGCATCAAGCAGCTGCCTCTTCCCCGCTAACGGGCAGTTTAGAGTCAAAGTGTATACTAATTATGGTATTATGATGGTAAATGGATGAAGATATGAAACGAGGTTACTCCCATGCAAAAAGAACGTAAAGTCTGTCTATATGGCTTGGAACAGCTTGCACTTATTATAAAATCAAAGTCGGGAGTTTTTTACTATAACCAAGTCGGTGGTTATTCTTGTTTACAACCTTCAGTAGAAGGAATACTTGCAATACTTGATGATGACACAAAACTACTTTTGAAGAACCTGTCTGATTATTGTTTTAATAAAACAAAGTTAACGATAGAAGATGCAAATTTTTTAGACGACTTACTTCGAACAAACAGAGCGGGGGAGTTTATGTCAATAGATAGAGAAAGACTGGACGACTCCATGGAAGCGTGGCTCAATGTGATTATTGATAATGAAACGATGGATAAAGCATTTCTTAATGGATTTGATGAAGATAAAGGAATATTGACTTGGAGTAACAGTGATTAGGTTGGAAAACATTGAACTGACGAGGAACTATAGTTCAATTATCAGGGAGCAATTTGCCTTGTGGCATCTGCTCCCTGGTTTTCTTTGAAGTAACGAGTAGGAATGAGCTGTTTGTGAACATCTTAAAGTCCTAGTTATTATATAAAGCGTTGACGAAAAGAAGTTGTATTCACCGTTCAGAATAAATACTATAATGATTTTACTTTATTTATAAATTAAGGGATGTGTGCTGATTGAGTAACATATTTATTAGCTCTGCAAGGTTACTATTAATAGTAACTCTTTTATTTATGGGGCCAGGAATTGTCAAAGTAAAAGCTTCAAATATTTCGGATAGCAATATTCGTGTTATCTTAGACGCAAATTTGATTCCATTTAGTGAGCCGCCATATATTGAAAACTCCACAACACTTGTACAATTCAGACCTATTTTTGAAAACTTGGGTCTTGAAGTCTCATGGAATGAGTTCACTCGCACTGTCAAAGGACGTAAGCAAGGCGTACAAATCGAATTACAGATTGATAACCCAGTAGCCAAAGTAAATGGTAATTCTATAACATTATCTGTGGCCCCTAAGTTAAAAGATGGTAATACATTTGTTCCACTTCGCTTCATATCGGAGTCTGTTGAATCAAAGGTTGAATGGAATGATGCAAGTCGAACAGTAGTTATCTACAGCAAGAATAATTATGCAAGTGCCGACGGCAAATTTCATTTTACCGCTTATGGTCTTTGGAGAAATATGGGGGGCCTAGATAAAATCAAATCTGAGGTCGATGAAAGAGTTCAAGATTTCGTTATGGTTGAAGATGTTGAGTATTTACAATTAGCTCTACGTTACTTTAATTACACCATGTTATTTATTTCAGCTGAGCCGGATATAGATAAGACTAAAGATATGGATCTGATTCAGTATTTGGATCGTGCCAAGAAAAAAGCAGCTATATCTAACGTTGATATCCTCGGAGAAAAACAAATCAAGCTGTTTGGATTTGACGCTCGACAGTTGACATACGTGAATAATAATGATTGGGACAAGCGTGTTGATACCCTCATCGTATTCAAGTCTGACTCCCAGTTTTATAGTATTAGGAATTCATCCTATGAAGTTACTTATAAGAGTTCAATTCTAGATTTCCACGAAATTCTAGAAAGTATGGATTTTCAAGAAAAGTAATCCTTATAAACTAAACGGAGAACTTTTAGCCTAATAATCAACTTAGACGCGGCTGCCGGCATGGATCGGCAGCCGCGTTATGCTAACGGGCAGATTAGCTCAACAGAGAGTCCCTGATCCCCTTCGTTGCATAATCTATTTTATGTTAAAATAGATTATTAAAATTGAATGCTCAGAAGAATGGAGTGATAGAACTTGATTTTTTGAAGAAGTTAAATTTAAGACTAGCTTGCTGAAGGAATTGAAAATTTTCTATGTTCAGAATTTAGGCACAGGTTTATTAAAAGAAGATGATAGTTCGTTTACATTAACGGTTGGTGAAACCAGTCTTACATTTATACAAACAGATGAAAAGGATGACAGACCATTTTACCATTTTGCTGTTAATATTAATGAGAGCCAATTTAAACTAGCTAAAGAATACTTATCAAAAAGGGTAACTTTATTGCAAAATGAATCCCATGATGAGTTTGAATTTATAGATTGGAACGCACATGCTGTTTATTTTTATGATCCCTCAGGAAACATTGTGGAATACATTGCACGCCACAATATTAAAAGTACTGCTACTGATGAATTCACTAACAAAGACATACTTTGTATAAGTGAAGTTGGATTACCTGTATTGGACGTTTCAAACTTAGCATCAACGTTAGAATCAGAAATTAATCTTCCAATATGGAAAGGAAATGGAAAATCATTTCAGCCTGTTGGTGACGAACATGGGCTTTTTATTTTAGTAGATATAGATCGTGAATGGTATCCAACAAATGATAAGGCACAAATATTCCCAGTCATGGTAAAAATCAAAGACAGCGATAGACAATACTCATTCCCACATTTGCCGTATCACATATTGTAATGATTTTTATGTGAACTTTAATCAACTATCCATTCAACTAACGGGGAAAGATAGCGCTGGAGCTGTATTGAAGCAGCTCCTTTTTGTTTTCATTAAAGTATTGGTTATTGTGTTCATAATGCTATTTAGAGTCAGATTGGTGACTATTTTTATATTGATCAACTGGAATATTTTATGGTATGTTTGCGCTAGTAAACGTGTCGAATTATGTAAGGGAGTTGGATATTTTGAGAATTATGGCGAAGAAAGTTAGTTTCAGGAGATTGAAATTTATTGTTGTAAGTTTATGTTTATTTGTACTTATTCTACCTACTACCGCATTAGGCATATCAAACTTTGAAAGAGCGGAGAATTTCAGATTAGGCGCTCAGCCTAATGCGACCGCTGTTGGTGATTTTAATCAAGATGGACTACCTGATCTAGTAACTGCGAACTCGTATGAGAACCAGATTTCTATCCTACTTAATGATCGTGCTGGTCATTATCAGGAGAAACAATTTCCAGTTGGTATTAATCCCAGTGATGTAGCTGTTGGCGATCTGAATGGGGACAATATCGTAGATATTGTAACAGCTAACAGTGGGGATGGAGATAGTGTTAGTAATTCTAGTACGGTTTCTGTACTGATAGGTCAAGCAGGCGGGGAGTTTAAGTCCACAGTAAACTATAATGTCTATATCAATAGTGCTGAATACAAAACATTTACGCCTAATTCAGTAACGATAGGGGATTTCAACAAAGATTCGATTATGGATTTGGCTGTATCTAACGGTGACACTGGTACAAATGAATATCACATTGTATTGCTACTTGGTAAACCTCCAGAATCCGATGGGACGCTTGCATTTAGTGAGCCGATCCCGATTCAAGTAGGATATAAGCCTAGTTCTATTACTGCGGGTGACATTAACGGGGATGGCAGCTTAGATTTTATTGTTACCCATAGCGGAGCTGGGAAAGTCTCTATTTTAACAAATCGTGGAAATTTGACGGGAATGTTAACTGCTGAATATCCTGCAGGGAATAACCCAAAAACATCTGTTATTGGAGATATGAATGGGGATGGTCATGCGGATATTGTTGTGGTTACTACTGGAGATTCGGCTGGAATCTCTATTCTTCAAGGTGACGGACACGGTTTCTTTACACCTGCCGTTAAATTTAAGGCTAGCTGTCCAAATTCATACGTACCTGCTCTCGATGATCCATACTCGCTTGCTCTCGCTGATCTAGACGGTGATGGTGATCTTGACTTGGCCGTTGGTTGTTCGGAGGCAACGCAAGTATCCATTTTATTAAATGATAGCGTAGGATCCAGGTTATCATTGCAAGCTGCAGATCGATATAGTGTACAAGGTTCTTACTCTCAGGTAGTTATTGCTGATTTTAATTCTGATAATAAATTGGATGTAGTCGCTACAAATTATGATGAGTTTGGTAATAATATGAATTTTGCTGCCATTTTACTAGGTAGAGGAGACGGAACTTTACTTGCATCCGTTAATTATGATGTTAGTGGCAGTCTACCATTGTCAGTTACAAGTTTCGACTTTGACGGAGATGGTAACTTGGATATAGCAACGGCAAATTATAATTCTAATAATGTGTCCATCATGCGAGGTAATGGAAAAGGTCAGTTTGCAGCCGCCATTAAGTATGCAGTTGGGAGTAAGCCTGTTCAACTTTTGTCAGTTGACCTTAACCACGATGGTAAACCTGATCTGGTCATTGCTAATTCGGGTGATAATACCATAACACGTTTATTAAACGATGGGACAGGATCATTTATTAGCAAAAAATTTGATTCTAGCATCGTACCGAATTCTAAAGCTAGAACAATTACTGTTGCTGATTTTAATGGGGACAATAATCCCGATCTAGCCGCAGTCCATACAGGATCCAACCAATTAAGTGTGATGCTTGGAGACGGCAAAGGGGAATTTGAGTTGGAGGATCAACCAGCTGATAATCGCCTCGCCTCGCCCAATTCCATCGTTTCGGGTTATTTTAATGATGATGACAAGATCGATCTAGCTATAGCTAACAAGGGAACGAAGAAAGTATATATTTTGTATGGACAAGGGGATGGGACGTTTACCTCAGGTGGCGAATATGGGGGCATCAGCGAGCCAAGTGAGCTTGCTACAGGTGATTTTAATCGTGATGGATGGACTGATATAGCGGTTGCTAATAATGGTCCGTCAGGATATTCACTTCATATTCTCTTTGGTGATCAAACGGGCACATTCCGAGATGAAACGATTTCTACATTTCCGAATCAGGTTTATTCACTAGCAGTTGGTGATTATAACGGGGATGAGAAGTTGGATATTGCAGTTCCTGCTTTATTACAGTCAATATCTGTATTTATGGGTGATGGTACGGGCAGTTTTAGCTTGGAAAATAGTTATAGTACCGATGTCGCGCCTCGGTCGGTAGCGGCTGGCGATTATAATAACGATGGTAAAGATGATCTAGCAACGGCAAACGACTTTGCCGGCAATGTCACGATTATCAAAAGCTTCCCTCCTAAATGGAAAGTGAAGCTGGCTGCAACAACCTATAGTGCTAAAGAGAATAGCGGCAGCGCGAAGGTTATTGTTAGTAGGGAAGGCAATAGTACAGGCGTAACGAGTGTTGTATATGCGACTTCGGATGGAACTGCAATAGCTGGTGTCGATTATACGGCAACTACGGGTACGTTACAGTTCCAAGATGGTGAGACTAGCCAATTTTTTATGATACCGATCGTGAACAATCATATAGACGCGGGCAATAAATCGTTGAATGTTCAAATAAGTGCTCCTTCGGCAGATGCGGTCATCGGTACTCCTTCAACGGCAGTACTCCAAATTGAAAAAGAAGATCGTTCATCCTCGAGTTCGGATAGTGGATCATCAGCCACACAACCAGGCAACCTTATTATATTGGATGGTGTAAAGCTTGATAAATTGACGACGTTGAAAGAGGTTGTTGTGGGAGGACAATCGACGACGATTGTGTCCATTGATACTGAGAAATTGATTGCTATTCTGGAAGGTAAAAACAATCAAACACTCATTATTCCAGTTACTTCTATATCAGATGTAATCCAGACAGAATTGAACGGTAAAATGATTAAATCATTGGAGAAGACAAATACAGTTATTGAAATTCGTACCAATGATGCGATTTATACCATCCAATCGAATCAGCTAAAGATTGATCAAATCGCGTCTCAGTTTGGCAATAACGTGAAACTAGAAGACATTAAGTTAAGCATTCATATGGGAAAACCTTCTGCTGAAAGTAAGAAGTCGCTAGATTCTGCCGCTGCAAACCAAAATGTGACTTTGGTTGCTCCAGCGATTAATTTTGAAATTATTGCTACGTATGGGGATCGTACCATTAAGATCGATCGATTCGATCATTATGTGTCACGTGAGATTGTATTGCCGAATTTAATCGATTCCACTCAAATAACAACTGGTGTTGTATTAAATACAGATGGAACAATATCCCATATACCAACAAATATCTTTACAAAAGACGGCAAAACACATGCCGTAATGAATAGCTTAACGAATAGTATCTATTCGATTATATGGAACTCAAAGAAATTCGCCGATGTGCAAGGACATTGGAGTCAGAATGATGTCAATAATACGGCTTCACGCCTCATTGTTGATGGTGTTACAACAACATCCTTTCAACCTGATCAAGATGTCAACCGTGCAGAGTTTCTCGCGATTGTTGTTAGAGCATTGGGCTTGAAGTCAATGGAGCAAATCAACTTGCCACAGGATGTGAAGTCCTCAGATTGGTATGCATCTGTTGTACAAGCGGCTTTAACGTATCAACTTGTTCAAGGCTATGAGGATAATACGTTCAGACCTTATCAGACGATTACAAGGCAAGAAGCCGCTGTGATCTTATCTAGAGCGATGGCGATCACTTCGCTTGCATCGACTGTGACAGATGCCGAAGCGAATACTGCATTAAGTCCGTTTGAGGACAGTCAACAAGTTTCTGGTTGGGCGAAGAGAGCCGTGGCACTTATGGTCATTAACAATATCATGCAAGGCGATAATCAACATCTTACAGCAGCAAGTCACCTAACACGTGCACAAACAGCTGCAATTGTAACGAGATTGTTACAGCAAGCAAAGTTGATTAATAAGTAATCACATAAAGAGAGCCGCGGACTAGGCAGTTTTGTTCATAAATACTGGACATTGACTAACGAACTTTATTTCCTGAATCATTGACTTGATCTGGCTTTTGGGGCATGCTAAAAGCTACAAGTTATACATTTCCTATGCAGTGAGGTGCTCGCTATGTTGAAAGTTTCCAATGACCAAGCATTCCAAGAACTAATCTCGCAGCCTGCTTTGACCGTGGCCATCTTCAAGACAACGTGGTGCAAAGATTGCCATTATATCGATCCTTTCATGCCGTCTGTTGAGCAAGACTATGCAGGGCGTATCACCTTTATTGAATTGGATCGTGATGAAGTGCCGGAGCTTTGCGAACAACTGAATATTCTCGGTATTCCTAGCTTTATTGCTTTCCAGAATGGCAAAGAACTAGTCCGTTTCGTTAATAAACTGCGCAAAACACGCGAAGAAATCGAACAGTTCCTTGGGCGTGCGTTGGAAGTTTCGGCTGCTTTGCATACCTAAAACCGACCCAAATCTCTCTTTTCTGTACAAAAGGTCTTTGACCTTGATGTACGGGGAAGAGAGATTTTTTTGAGCTGCCAATTTGAATACGTGAATAGATGATGAACACGCAAGCCTGCTTTAGCTTGGTTTCGGAGCTTTGTAACAATTGCGAATGGATTTGCCTTGTTTTTAAAGCTATAATTGAAAACGGAACTCCCTTTTTCGACATGATGGACAGAAGTCACGACATAAAAGTAGGTGCAATCATGCAAAAACTGATTCAAAGATTAGCCAATCTTTCCGCCATCGGCATGTTTCTCATTCTTGCTATGGGCGCCTTGGTTACCAAGGCGGACGCAGGCAGAGGCTGCGGAGATGAGTGGCCGCTATGTCATGGGAAATTCGTCCCTGCGCATACGATCTCATCGATGATCGAGTACAGCCATCGCTTAGTGGTTGGTATCGTAACCTTAATTCTGGTTGCCACATTCATTCTTGTTTTTCGCTATGTGAAACGTAAAGATGCTAAATTTTTTATTTCTGCCACCGTATTGATGACACTGATTCAAGCGGCGATGGGGGCAATGGCTGTTGTATGGCCGCAGTCTTCTCTCGTACTGGCGCTTCATTTCGGACTCTCTTTGCTAGCTTTTGCTTTTTCATTGCTCTTGGCCCTTGTATTTACATCGTGGGGGCAATTCCAGCGAAATACCGCGATCCGCAGCAGCTTCAAAGCTATCGTGTGGATTACAACGGTGTACAGTTATGTTGTTGTGTATTTGGGGGCATTTGTACGCCATACGGTTTCGTCGGGCGGTTGCTCAGGCTGGCCTCTATGCAATGGCGAAGTCATCCCTGAATTAAGTGGTTCTACGGGGATTGTTTTTACTCATCGCATCGCGGCGCTGCTGCTCTTTATTTGTATCCTGTTTCTGTATTTGCAAGCGAAAAAGCATTATCACGATTCGGACAAGCTGCGCTTTGGCAGCAAATGGTCGCTCATTCTTGTTTCCCTGCAAGTGGCTAGCGGCGCGGTTGTCACTTGGTCGATGGGCAATGAAGTGGCCTATCTATTCACTGGCATGATCCATGCGGTTATTGTCGCTTGTATGTTCGGATTCTTATGTTATCTGTGCGTCTTAACTTTATATGACCGCAAAGCTTAGTGGTGTCGAGCGAGCTCCTTGGGAGCATGATGCACAGGAAGCTTTGTGGAAGAGAAGGCCTTCTTAGGGAAGGCTATTTCCTTTTATTAAATTATAAGAGTTTGTATGTTTTGAAGTGAATGCTGAGTTGCTCCAGCTGCCTCGCGTGGACGTAAGGGAACTACGGTACGCTATTCTAGCCAAAAGTGTCAGTATCGGGAGGTTGAGGGAACTACAGGACGCTATTTGGCTGCTTCATGGGAATTTCAACGCTTTTTGTGGAAATAAGACCCTGTAGTTCCGCTATTACCCTCGCAGCCCTGCTTTTTGCCTAATTAGCGTCCCCTAGTTCCCTCCCTCTGTACTTAGCCGCTAAGAAGAGACTGATCTATCAGGGCGGCGAAGCCGTTTTTCTTACACGATAATTAAAGGAACGACGATTTTGGAAAAGGGGGAGATTCTCATCGTTTCAACGAATTTGCGAGTTTTTCTGGATGTGTTGCGCCGCGAGAATGAATTGATTGAAATTTCGGTTCCCGTGGATCCGAATCTGGAGCTTGCCGAAATTCATCGCCGTGTCATTGATGAGCAGGGACCGGCTTTGCTGTTCACGAATGTCATAGGCAGCGCATTCCCAGTCGTTACGAATCTATTCGGAACAAAGCGTCGTGTTGAGCTTGCGTTCGGCACGAAACCAGAGCAATTCATGAAAGCGGTTATCAACGCAACAAACACGTTGCTGCCGCCTACGCCCCAGGCGCTCTGGGGCGAGAGATCATTGCTCTTCGACCTGCTGAAGGTGGGTACGAAGAAACTGCAGCCCAACCAAGCGCCCATTCTTGGCGGCTTTAAGCGCGACCACCCGCTCGCCGGACTGCCCGTCCTGACGAGCTGGCAAGAAGACGGCCCGTTCGTTACGATGCCGCTCGTCTATACGGAGCATCCGGACGGCCGTCATCATCATTTGGGCATGTATCGCATGCAGGTATATGATGATTTGACGACGGGGATGCATTGGCACATACATAAAGGCGGCGGCGCCCATTACCACGAAGCCGAGCAGCGGGAGAAACCGCTGCCCGCCACCGTGTTCCTGGGCGGCCCGCCCGCGCTCACCGCTGCGGCGATTGCCCCGGTGCCTGAGCTTCTGCCTAAGCTGATGCTCGCTTCGCTCATCCTTGGTCAGAAGCTTCCCATGGTGGAGAATCCCCATGGGGGGCACCGCCTCGCAGCCGAGGCGGAGTTTGCGATCTGCGGCGTCGTTCCGGCCCATACTAGACGTGCCGAAGGGCCGTTCGGCTACCACTTAGGGTATGATTCACGCGTCCTTGATTTCCCCATTTTCCATGTGAATCATGTGTGGCACCGTAGAGACGCGATTTATCCGGCGACGATCGTCGGCAAACCGCGCCAAGAGGATTACTTCCTTGGTGAATTCTTGCAAAGACTGCTGGGGCCCGTGATGCCGCTGGCGATGCCGGGAGTGCAAAGTCTGTGGACGTACGCTGAGACCGGGTTCCACCCGTTAACTGCTGCTGTCGTCCGCGAGAGCTACAGCCGTGAAGCGCTTGGCACGGCATTTCGGATTTTGGGCGAGGGCCAGCTGTCGCTCACGAAATTTCTGATCATCACGGATCAGCCAGTAGAACTGGCCAATTTCAAACAACTGCTCGAGAGCGTGCTCGAACGTTTTGATCCAGGTCAGGATTTGCTCATTTTCAACCAAACATCGCAGGGAACGCTTGATCATACAGATAACCAGCTCAATCGCGGCAGTAAAGCCGTGCTCCTCGGCACAGGGGTGCCTGTGCGCGAGCTGCCAAGGGCTTACGCCGCAGGCGAGCTGCCCGAGATCAAAGATATTGCCGTGTATTGCGGCGGCTGTCTGGTAGTCTCAGGCGCGTCCTACGCGGCGGAGCCGGAACTGCCTCAACGCTTGCTGGCGAATGCGGCAAGCCGTCTCACTGATTGGCCGCTGATCATCCTGGTGGATGAGGCCAGCGCCATCGTGAATGACCAAACCAAGTTCTTGTGGACGGTATTCACATGCTTTAATCCGGCTAGCGATATGTATGCTGCATCGCAAGTGAAACATCATCATATCGCTTATGAATTGCCGATAGTGATTGATGCTCGAAGGAAGCCGGGGCATCCTGCGGAATTGTTCCCACGCGAGGATATCGTGGGACTGGTTGATCGCCGCTGGAAGGAATATTTCGCATGAATGCAGAGCGGCTTCGTTCCTTTTATCCACACATCGGCTTCGTCCTTGTTTACATACTATGGGGGATTAATTTAGCTTCGCTAAAAATCGGGGGGAGAGAATGGGATTCCCTCGTGTTCAACGGACTTCGCTTCGCAAGTATGATTCCAATCCTCTGGGTCTATACTTACTTCTATTATCGTTCCCGTTCTCTCCGGATGCAGATTGATCCCAAAGATCTTTTGCTCATATGCGGATTGGGGATTCTGAATGCAGTAGGCATGGAAGCACTTCTGCAATATGCGCTGCAGTTTTCCAATTCAGCCAATGGAGCCGTCCTAGGCAGAGGCTTTATGCCGGTCATCACGGTGATTTTTGCCTTGATCGCAGGTCAGGTTCGCCTCACTTGGCGCATTCTGCTCGGGATTCCCCTTGCATTGGCCAGTGTCATTATCATCGTTTCGGGTGGACCTGATGGTTTTCACCTCGGAGGAGATACGTTCAAAGGGGATATCTTACTCGTCATGCGCAGTGTGATGGGAGCCATCTATCTGATTGGGATGAATCGCTTGGTCGTGCGATATCCGCTGCCTTTGCTCATTTCCCTGGAAATGACAGCAGGCGCCTTATCCTTACTGCCCTTTGTGCTTATGCGAGCAGACGGCGCCTACTTGGCAGCGATTTCATCCACAGGGTGGATTACCTTAATCTATACTTCCCTGCTGGCTACAGCATTAGGGTTTTCAATTCATAATTGGAGCCTGTCCAAGCTAGGACCGTTCAAATCCTCTGCGTATGGCTATTTGCTTCCAATAACAGCAGCTGTTGCAGGCTACTTTTTTCTGCATGAATCGATTTCGTTGAATCAAGTATTTGGCGGTGTCGGGGTGCTTGCAGCTATGTATTTGGTTCAGAGGGACCGTGCGCAAGCCATTAGGCGGAAAATAGAAATGAGTGAGCATACTAGCGAGAAAGCTTGAATTTTACAATTTTAATCAATGGAGGGGTGCCCTGATGCTGCGCGTACTGTTTAATGAACCGAAACGGGTGGATAGCGGGCTTCTTCTAGAAGCAGGCAATGCCGTTAGAGTATATATTGAACATTTGGAATCGAGAGAGAACAACCACGTAACATCGGAATATGCCAAATATCATAGACAAGCCATCTGGAGCAAAGGTTTTATTGATGCGCTGGACGAGCTGGAACAAAGCAAATATTGCTGTGAACGCTACGCTGAGCTTATT
This sequence comes from Paenibacillus sp. HWE-109, assembly GCF_022163125.1. Classification (NCBI taxonomy): domain Bacteria; kingdom Bacillati; phylum Bacillota; class Bacilli; order Caryophanales; family Paenibacillaceae; genus Paenibacillus; species Paenibacillus sp. HWE-109. The sequence continues at coordinate 156,353 of NZ_CP091881.1, forward strand.
CACAAAGCCTTTCTTGAAGAAATGGATGCTCAGGAGATGGAATCGTATCATCGTTTTGTATATTTTTATAAGAATGGCCTTATTCGCTTATTTTCCATTTTAGATAAATTGGGTACGTTTATGAATGATCTTTTCGAGTTGAAAACGGAGACGTTGAAATCTCGATTTTCGTATTTTACCGTTCTGCGTCGGATGCATGAGAAACATATTCACGGTTCATTGGAAGTTCAACTGTACAATTTGAAAATGGATCACAAAGCCGCGCTGGATCGCTTGCGTAACCAAAGGAATATGGAGATTCACTATATCAATGCCGAGATGCTGGATGATCTTTTGCAAAAAGAGCCGTATCCAGGAGATCGGATTCACGTTGAAAACGTCAGATCCAATGTTGTAGACCTCCAGCAGGGATTTGATATGGCATGCCGAACCTTACTTATAGCGTTTACTTATATTACGGCAAATGTGGCAAAGGGGTAAGTGGACCATGGAATTAAAAGGCCGAACCGTTCTTATTACAGGCAGTGCGAAGGGGCTCGGTAAAATGACCGCCTTGACCCTGGCCCAGCGGGGATGTCAGGTCGCTGTTAACTATGTAAATAGTGAAAAGGAAGCTGCTGAGCTAGTCCTTCAACTGGAACATATGGGTGTTCGCAGCCTAGCCGTTCAGGGCGATGTTGCCAAGCGGGAGGATATTGTCCGTATGGTGGAGCAAACCGCTTCACTGCTGGGGCCAATCGATATTCTTGTCAATAATGCAGGGCCCTTTTTCCGGGAACGGCGCTTCTTCGCTGATTATGGTGTCGATGAAATCGAATATTTGATGCGTGGGAATTTGCTCGGTGTGATGGAGCTGGATCATCTCGTTCTGCCCATGATGCGCGAGAGACGCTGGGGCCGCATTATTCACTTTGGCTTTGGCAAAGCTGCCGAGGCAAGGGGGTGGACGCATCGTGCTGTCTATGCCGCGGCCAAAGTAGGTTTGGTTTCTTTCACCAAAACCTTGGCGGAGGAAGAGGCAAGCCATGGGATTACGGTCAATATGATTTGTCCGGGAGATATTCGGGGCAAGAACAAGGAACGTAAGATGGAGGAAGCGCGATTGGAAATCGATGAGGAGACCCCAGTGGGAAGACCGGGGACAGGCGAAGATGTGGCTCGTGTAATCGACTTCCTCTGTTTGCCGGCATCTGATTTCCTTACAGGCAATATCATGGATATCTCTGGAGGATTGGATCCGATTCAACCGTTGCCTGCGCTTAACCAGCGCAGAACTTGAGTGGGATCTGAGCAGAACCTGAGCGGGACCAGACCAGAACCAGCGCCCTCTTACGAACTCAATAACCTTTATTCGCTCAAAATCGTTCATTTTGAAAATCTAGCGAATTGCCTAAGCGTTATTTCATGTAAACGGTCACCATTCCACCTGTAAGCTACTCGATAACGCCAATTCAGTTCGCGCATAATTGTAGATGACCTAGCCCCGCAGGCTAGGTTTCTTGCATTTAACGGAGAGGTTATGGAGAGGTCGAGGTGTGGCCCTTTACCTCAATTTGCTATCGGATGTTCGCCCCGAATGAAAAAAAAGCCATCCAAATGCAGGATGGCTGTGAAGCTCGTATTATAGATACCAACTGTTGTATGGAATTGTGGAAAAATCCATACAACAGTTGGTAAGCTCTTATGATATAGTCGTATTAGAATACCTGTACGACTTCAGTGATACCTTCAACTTCTTCAACAAGTGCACGCTCAATACCGGCTTTCAACGTAATTGTTGAGCTCGGGCAGCTTCCGCAAGCACCCATGAGTTTCAGCTTCACGATACCGTCTTCTACGTCAACGAGATCAACGTCACCGCCATCGCGTTGTAGAAAAGGACGGAGTTTATCTAAAACCTCAAGGACTTCATCATAAATTGCTTCTTTTGTTTTTTCAGTCATTTGATTCATCTCCTTTCTTTTATTATTATAGTACAATACTGTTTAAATGAAAATGGTTTTCAACTCGAATATCAACATAAGGTGGAATTTTTATTATGAGACCGATCATTGAATTTTGTGCAAGCAATATGCACCATGGTACCGACAAAGTCATGAAAGCACTGGAAGAAGATCCAGATTATGATGTTATCGAATACGGCTGCCTAGGCAATTGCGGGCAATGTTATATGGAACCCTATGCGCTGTTGAATGGCGAAATTGTTGCGGCTGAAAGCGCCGATGCTCTCCACGAACTCATTATAGCCAAAATTAAAACGATTGAAGCGATGTACGATCTTCTTGGTGACTAATTTACCCGAAGTGGCGCTTGGATTTCCACAGCACACCGCTTTTGAGAACACGAGCAATTTTACCGGTCATCAGCGTACGTTTACCCATAATCCCGAAACCGCTCTTCTTGCCGAGAGATCCAAGGGTGCCTCTTAGCTTTATTTTACCTAGACGCGGTGTGTCGCCTTTCCAAATCGCTTGCATGGCTTCGGCAATTTGCTTGCCTTGCGCTTGCGCAGCTTGGGCGCTCGGTGAGAATGGCAGTGAAGCGCAATCCCCAACCACATACACTTCTGGATATTCGGCTATTTGGTGGTATTCATTTAGCACGATGCGACCTTGGCGGTCTTTGGGCACATTCAGCGCTTCGACAATGGGATTAGGCTGAATGCCAGCTGTCCAAATCGTTGCATCTGTGCGAATAATTTCTTCTTGATTGTATAAATCCCCGCCATCCAAACGAACTAGCGAGACTTGTGGACGTAATTCAATATGATGCTCTGTCATCCATTCGCGCACGTATTGCTGTAGATTACTCGGGAACGCTGAGAGCAAGCTGGGCCCGCGATCAATCAAACGAATGTTCAGATCAGCCCGGCTTTCACGCAGTTCTGCTGCCATTTCTACACCACTTAGTCCACCGCCAATAATTGACACTTGTCCATAAGGGGCGATGTTGTTAATGCGTTGATAGGTAGCACGTGTTTGTGCAAGTGTTTGGATACTGGATGAATATTCCTCTGCACCAATGATGCCATGATAACTGTCCACACAGCCCAGTCCGATGACTAACCAGTCATAAGTGATGGGCTCTTTGTCTGTGAAAGTAATCTGCTTGCTGTTCAAATCAACAGAAGAGACTTCTCCATACGTAAGAAGCAGCCGAGGGTCATCCGGATAAGCAACTCGAATATGAGTTTCAGCGATAGTTCCTGAAGCTAAGGCGTAATATTCTGTTTTTAGTCCTTGAAAAGGGCTCCGGTCGATCAATTCCAACACCGTGTCTTCCGGCAGATCCTTTTCCAACATGTTCAAGGCTATGGTCAGACCGCCATAACCTCCTCCAAGAATGACAAACTTTTTCATGCTATCCAATATCCCTTCTGAACAATATCTCTTCTCTAGTATGACTAATAAACTTTGATTTCATTATAAAAGGTATCACGTTCAACAGGAACACGTCCTGCGCCTTGAATTAACCAAACCAGCTCATCGCGCGTAAGACCTTCAGGCGATAGAGCCCCTGCTGCATGCGAAATTTTCTCTTTCACGATGGTTCCATGCGCATCAGATGCTCCGAAGGTGAAGGACAGCTGTGTTAATTTGGTACCAATATTAATGAAATAAGCTTTAATATGAGGGAAGTTGTCGAGCATCAATCGGCTAATCGCAATGGTTTTCAGCTCGTCCCAGGCAGGAACGCGTCGCTTGAGACCCGCATTCTTGCTTGCCGGTTGAATGGAATTCGGGATGAAGACAAGGAAACCTCCGGTTTCGTCTTGCAGTTCTCGCAGGAGGATCATATGGCGAATACGTTCTTCTTTGGTTTCGATAGAACCATACAGCATCGTTGCATGTGTTTTCATGCCCAGTAGGTGGGCGTTGCGATGAACATCAAGCCATTCCTCAGAGGAAGCTTTTTCCACGTTCATTTTCGTGCGGTACCGTTCGGTCAGGATTTCGGCTCCTCCGCCTGGAAGCGTGGATAAGCCAGCATCCATCAGCGTTTTGAGGACATCGCGGTAGCTAAGTCCGCTGATCCGGGAGAAAAATTCAATTTCAGCCGCGGTGTGCGCCTTAATGGTTACATCCGGATAAGCTTGCTTCAATTGACGAATGCAATCCACATAATATTCAAAAGGCAAATGAGGGTTATGCCCTTGACTGATATGAAACTCTCTGATTTCGGGATTGAAGTTCTCGGCTACATAATCCAACATTTGGCTCGGTGTGAGCGTGTAGGAGCCTTCTTCACCTTCATCGCGGCGGAAATGACAAAAAGCACAATGCTCTTCACACACATTCGTGAAGTACAAGCTCATATTTTGGACAAAATAAACCTTGTTCCCGTTCATTCGCGTATTTACTTTGTTTGCTAATTGACCAATAGTCAGTAGATCGTCGGACTCATACAAAAAGAGTCCATCTTCCATGCTAAGACGTTCGCCATTCTCAACCTTCTCAGCAATCTCCGCCATCCGTTTGATGGGGTCTGTGGTGATCACACTCATCCTAACTCCTCCTATGAATACAAAATAAAGCCCATACTGAATGGACGCATAGAGCTCAGTAAGAATTCAATGCGCCTTGCGATGTGAGTGGCTCGCATACCTGTCAGCCAGTTCGGTTCAGGAATTCACACCCGTTTGATTCATAAACGTACAAACCATCCCTTCTATTATAAACCTCCGCGTTGGGAGGGGCAACATCAGGATGATGAAGATAAATTGACAATCTACGAAATGATAGAAAATTTTCATTTATTTTCAGAAAATGTTATTCCCAATATTAACAAATTCCTGTATACTATTGCAATGTGATTACGTAGGGTTAAAAGGTGATTATATCGTGATGCCATTTTTCGTGACCGAACCGCAGGAACGATTGAACATAGAAATCGAGCAGTTAAGAAGCCAGATGGTTTCCCTCGGCAACGCACATGGGTTTCTGCACCCAGATGTCCAACAGTGCAGCCGGGAGCTGGACCTGTTGCTCTTGCAGTACTACGCTTTGCGACCTAAGCAGTAAAGAGCTGGCTATTCTGGTTACTGAACACTACGCAGCTGCCCTTGAGCTATGCGTGGATTAGGAGTATACTTGAAAGTAAGCATTACAAATGCAAATGGATAATGCCAGTTTTCTTTTTAAAAGAGAACTTCTAGGGAGGGATTTCCGTTATGATTAACATTAGTGAATCAGCAACAGATAAAATTAAAGAACTTCTAGCATCTGAAGAATCATCGAACCTGTTCTTGCGTCTTGGCGTAAAAGCGGGAGGCTGTAGTGGTTTCTCCTACGGCATGGGCTTTGACGATGATCAGAAGGCTGACGATAAAGTATTTGACATACATGGTCTCAAAGTCGTAGTTGACGATGACAGCTCCAAATATTTGTACGGTGTTGAAATTGACTACACGGACGCAGGTATGGGCGGCGGGTTCTCCATTAACAACCCGAATGCAGTAGCATCGTGTGGGTGCGGCTCTTCCTTCAAAGTGAAGGATGAAGAGGGTTTGGTTGAGAAGTGCGACGATAAGGTTGAGGCTTAATACCAAAGATATTGAGAAGTGATTATGGATTGAGTGGGAAAATCGACAATCCGCAATCATTGAATTTACACAACCCTAGAAATACGATTTCTGGGTTGCGGATTACGACCTCCAAGCTTGTGTATGGTGCAAATACACTTGTCTTAGGAGGTTTTTTGTTGTGTTAAAAAAGAAAGATCGAAGATTAAGAACCAGACAAAATTAAATATCAACATTTTACGTTAATGGAGTCGTAGCTTTATATTCAAGATTGTTTGTACTGGATGCAAAATTGAAAGTACATGGTATAATCTTACTGTAAAGTTAGGTAATAACTCCTACCAATCAAACTTTACCCCACAAATGTTAGGAGATAGGCTATGTCACTATTAAACAAACTGTTTGGTCAAAAACGTACAATTCTAAGCCCGACATTCGTAAATCAAAAGTGGAGAAGTATGGTAATGCAATTCTAACATCCTAAATGATGACACTAAGATTCAGTAAGAAATGGAGTAATTTATGGGGAAATACCTTAGTTTTAGTCTCAATACAACTAAATTTTTGGGCAAAGAAGATTTGGTCAGATTTTTATTTTCTGAAATAGAAAAACTTCCGAAACAGCTTGTGCCTACAAAATATGAGATCAATAAATATAAAAACAAAGGCAAATTTTCCTTCGATAAACTTGAAGAAGTGATAGCCCAAGTTCCGGCTACTTATCTGTATGAAGGATATGTACAAGTATATAAAATTAAAGATATATTTAATCTACGTTATATTTGGACAAAATGCCCCGAAGGTATGTATGAAAATAACCGCTACATGGCAATTAATCGTGTGGATTTTTATCTAGCATGTAATGACTTAGATGTTTATGAGAACAAGGAATATTTTAATATATTGAGAGAAATGTGGCTAAATCTTTGCATAAAACTAGACGCTTTGTATGGTCAATGCAGTATAGATGACAATTCTTTAGGTAGCGGTTACAAAGGTTGGGGATTTGGCAAATGTATACCTAGACTTCACTGGCAGACATATTTTAATAATGATTATAAAGAAGTGCTTAATATTAAAAAAGAAATAAATTCAGATAGATGTGAACTAGAATATTTAGATAACGGTGCGTTCATTCTAACTCTTAACGATCATCCAGTAAATTTAATTAAGCGCACTGACTTGGAAAGAGAAGTAGTCAAAAACTTAGGTAAAGAATACTTTTGGGATGAAAAAGATAAGTGGTCAAAGCCTAGCGGTGGATATAAAATGCCAAAATTGGATTTATCAGAAGTTGTTTATAAACCAAGTAAACATATAGTATTAAAAGTCCCGTATGATAGTCCATAGATTGGTGGGAGTATGTCTTATATAAATTCTTCTTTCATAAAGTGAGAGAAGGCGAATAGCATCAAATCAGACGCTCTAGGATTGTCCCTGAGCGTCTATTAATTCTAGACTATCTTTTGGACAAAGACGATTTCAAAGTAGTATACGGTAGAGTTCCATTATTCGACAAATGTTTACTTATAAAGTGAATTAATTGTATATTTATTACAATTACAAAAAAATATATAGTGGGGGCTATTCTTATGAAACTTCGAATCGAAAAATGGGCTGAGGAAACCAAACCATTTAAGGAATCAGACTCTGCACATGATTTTTTTGAAGAATCTGTTCGTTGCTACAAAATTGGGGCTTATAAGTCTGCATTTGTTATGTCTTATCTAGCATTTAAAACTATTGTAAGAAATAGAATATTAGAATGTCCTTATGGTAAAGAAGCTGTCAGTTCCAATCCAAATCCTTTGTTTTGGGAAAACGAACTTATTAAGAAATTAGAGAATGATGATAGTTGGGAAAGCTCCTTAAATACTATTGTTGAAGCTTCTTGTGCGGATGAAAACAATAGAAAACCTATTGGTATTTTACATTTTACTAATGGGGAACAGACAAAGTCAGCTTATAATTATTGGAGAGACATTAGAAATGATTGCGTACATGCAAAAAAACAAGTAACCATTGATAGTTCAACCGTAGAATCTTTTTGGAATTACTTGATTGATAACTTGAATAAATTTTATGTCCTAGGTGGTGAGCAGTACACATTAAAAGAATTGGAAAATATATATAAATACTATAGTTATCCTGATATAGTGAGTCCAGAAAGAGTAACCGCAATAATAAACGATTTAAACGTAACTATTAAGAAAAAATCCAAGAACTTCTTCCATGAATTATTTACTAATTTAAGAAAAAATGAGCCAAGTAAGCTATTAGTAAAGGAATCTAATATTACTTTTTGGAAGGATATACTTGAATCTAAACATGAAAATATTATAGAAGGTATTATTGAAGAAATTTCAGCAACTCCATTTAATTTCTTTAACTTTTATAAATATTTCCCACAAGTACTCGAATTGGCTATTTCGGTCGATTCAAAATTTATAGTGGAGAGATTATCAGATTGGTTATGTGAACCTTTCTATTTTTTAGATAATAATCAGAAGATGTTCTGGAAATTATTAGTCGAAACATTAGACAGGTATAATGGTATTTATTTCGATAAAATTTTATATCGTACCATCGCTTTAATCGCTTCCTTTGAACCAGACGAAAGAAAACTGCGGATACTTAACCAGAATAATATCTTCAAAAAATATATTTTTGAACAATCACCTTGGTTCTTTAAGACAGATTCAAATTCACAATATGATAATTATCATAAATTAGTTTCAGATGAATCTCATTACATAGAATGTTGTTTTAATTATTTAGACTGGGACATTGAGTGCATTAAAACCTTAAATTCCGCACTTGATAGCCTAGAATATAGTATGGCTTATAGAAGTAATCCTTCTTCATATTCTAATGGAAAAATTTATCAAGAAAGTTGCAAGCGTATTATTTGTAACAACAAAGAAAAAATATTAAGTATTCCGAATGTCGATTTGTCGAACTACAATAGAATATCAAAGATAATTAATGAATGTGATTGTAGTAATAATGAATAAATAAAACTCGTATTTTATTCATAGCCAGACGCTATAGGAGTCAATCTTAGTGCTGTTTGATCTCTTAACAATGAAGTCCAGTAGACAATGGTTAAAGTCCTTTACAGGTAGTTTTCAAGCACTTGAAACAACCGAACTAGGACAAGGTTTGCACCAGGAGATAAAGATTCCAATAGATAAGAAAAGCAGAATTGAGACAACATAAGCCTGAGGAAAGAAAAATTCACCCAAAAACAAGTAGCAAAGATTTTAGGTGTATCTCAAACAACAGTCTCAAACGTGGAAAGAAAATCCAAGAAAAAGAAATCAAAGAAATAATACTTATATTATATAGCCTCATTGAACAACGCAAAGGAACCTTACTCGTCTTCGGTAAGGTTCCTTTTATCTATACTTACCCCATGTCGTCAGCTTCAATACGCAGCCACATAACAACCAGCCCGCTTTTGTACGGTGTAGAAATTGACTACACGGACGCAGGTATGGGCGGCGGATTCTCCATCAACAACCCGAATGCAGTAGCATCGTGTGGGTGCGGCCCTTCCTTCAAAGTGAAGGATGAAGAGGGACTGGTTGAGAAGTGCGACGATAAGGTAGAAGCTTAATAAACTCTTTGCAATTGAGATGTTTTAAATGAGACTTTCTAATTGGTGGGCAACCACTGATTGGAAGGTCTTTTTTTAATATTATACGTTTTGGAGTGAAAGCGGAGTTGCTCCAACTGCCTCGCGGGGACGTAAGGGAACTATGGTGCGCTATTCGAGCCAAAAGTGTCATTATCGGGAGGTTGAGGGAACTACAGTCCGCTATTTTGCTGTTTCATGGGAATTTCAATACTTTTTGTGGAAATAAGACCCTGTAGTTCCGCTATACCCTTCGTATGCCTACTTTTTGCCTAATTAGCGTCCTCCAGTTCCCTTACTGGGTGTTGCTGCTAAGAAGAGACGGATCTATCAGCAGCATGAGCGGAACCATTTGCGAACATGAAAGAATAGAATATATAGAAAGAAGAGTTAACTATAGAAGTGGAGTAGGAGGTGATGGAATGGCCACAAGGCAAGCGTTTATTGACCTCATCGCGCCTATTGCGGTGAAACTTCGTTTAGAAGGTTCTCCGATTTATCCATCTGTGCGCATTGCGCAGGCGATTCTGGAGACGGGTGGAAGTGTGAACGCGTGGAATAACCTAGTCGGTTACAAAGTGGGCAGAGGGGTGCTGACACCTTATTGGCAAGGCGCTCACGTCTCAACGATTACGTGGGAAGTCATCGATGGCACGAGGCAGGATAACGTGCCTGGTGATTTTCGGGCGTACCCCACGATTGAAGCGGGGTTTCGCGATCAGGATCTGCTATTTAGCTCGTCAAGATACGCCGGTGTTCGAACGGCAGATAGTCCAAGTGAGCAGGCACTAGCTTTATCCAACAGTGGATATGCCACGGACCCGGCCTATGCGCAGAAGCTAATGACCATCATTCAAACCAATCAGTTAACACAATACGATGAGGAGGTTGCAGACATGCTGGAGAAATTGCAGGAGCAAATCGAGGCGTTGCAAAACAAAGTTGCCGCTTTGGAAGGGCGAATGGCACTGGATACTATACCTGATTGGGCTGAGGCAGCAGTGAAAGCAGCTATTCAAGCAGGCTTAATCGACTCGCCGCAGAATGGCAGCTACGATTTCTATCGATTGTTAACCGTGCTGCATCGCAAGGGGATTGTTTAAGGTCGAGTAAAAAAAAGGGCTGCGGGTGAAGTTAGGATACGATCCTAATACACCATGCGGCCTTTAATTTTAACGTTTTCTCCATATTTAGCTTGCATAAGCTTGCTTTGTTCCAACATAAATGAATAGATTTCTTTCAGACGGTTTTTACGAGGTTTAATCGTTTCTTTAATTTCTCCGTTTACTACAATGTCATATACGAGCATGGTCAGTTCACTCCTTTGATTTGTCTTTCTACTATCATTGTATGCGATGAATGTTAAATGACGATTAAAATTTCTTTTCAAATATGTGAACAACCTTAATGTTTTGTTAAGTGAGAGTTAAAAGAACACGAAAAAGTGATCAATTTTTTTTATCGATTTGAGGGGAACCTAGCGTGTGTATAACTTTATACACATTATACCCTGTACTTTTAAAGAGATTTAAGGACATATCAACAATCTACCCACAGGATATACACAATGTTCTGTGGATAACGGAACGCTTGTTCTAATTTTGCCCCCATGATAATATAATTACAAATTATAGGATAAAGGTGATTTCAGTGAGACAAATTAGCGATGAAACATTGATCGATTCCTACTACAAAGCACTGGACTTGAGATTAGAAACAGATTTTGTTGACCTGCTGTTCGCAGAAATTCAAAGAAGGAATTTGAAGCTGCAAGTGTACATGAAAGATGAGACGCCTCTTAATTAGTACCTGAATTTAACCAGTCATCATAGTGTTTGAATAGTGCGTGTAAAGCTATATTGGCAGGCGGGACAAGCCACCAGATGGACACACTCTGCTGGTTGATTGGCTTCTGCCGATACTGAGGAGAGAGTGAATGAATCAATCTCTTGGTAGGGCGAGTAGGGGCCGACATAATCACTTAACTTACCACAGTCATTCGCAAGCTGTGCGCATTGAGGACATTCCGTTTGACAATCTTGCCAACCATTACAAACCGGACATATATAAGACAAGGGGTATTCCTCCTAATCGGCAGATTAGGAATAGAATACCCCTTTTTATGTAGAAAGATGATTAAAATTTAAGGTTGCTGCTGTGTCCAGGTGAAAGTTTAGCTGATGGATCAATGTAGACTTTGGCATTGTTAATCGCCGTAGGCGCTTCACCGAAGCCAACTGCAATCAATTTCAATTTACCAGGGTAGGTTGTGATATCCCCAGCAGCGAAAATACCCGGAATGTTCGTTTCCATTCGGGAATCGACAACGATAGAGCCGTTTTCGATTTCAAGGCCCCACTCGGAGATCGGTCCAAGGGAAGATACGAAACCGAAGTTAATGATAACGGCATCTACATCATGCACCGTTTCTTCACCGGATTTGATGTCTTTCAGCGTCACTTTCTCAATGCGGTCCGTTCCTTGCAATGACGTAATTTCTGTAGGTGTTACGACGTTAACCTTGGAGTTCATCAAGTTCTCAACACTGTGTTCATGGGCACGGAATTTATCTCTGCGATGAATCAAGGTAACTTTCTCAGCGATCGGTTCAAGCATTAACGCCCAGTCAACTGCGGAATCGCCGCCGCCGCTGATTAATACTTTTTGACCAGCGAATGCATTCAAATCGCTAACGAAGTAATGCAGGTTCTTTTTCTCGAATTGGGCTGCTTCAGGAAGTTCCAAGCGACGTGGTTCGAAAGCCCCAACTCCGCCAGTAACAATAACAGCGCGGCTGTAATGAGTACCTTTGTCTGTCGTAATTTCGAACAGGCGCTCTTCGTTTTTCACGACTTGGTGAACTTTCTCTTCCAAGCAAACATTGATAGCAAAGTGCTTCATCTGAGCAAGCAAATTGTTCACTAACTCCTGTGCAGTCACTTTCGGGAAGCCTGCTACATCATAGATGTACTTCTCTGGATAAAGGGCTGCAAGTTGCCCGCCGAGCTGCGGCATACTTTCAATAATTTTAACGGATGCTTGACGCATACCTGCGTAAAAAGAAGCGAACATCCCAGCAGGGCCGCCACCAATTACAATAATATCGACGATGTCTTGATTTGTTTCTTTCTGGCTCATTTGCTTAAACTCCTCCGATTCATTTCCTTTGATGTGAGTAAGAATAATTCTCAGTACAGTCACAATCATTATACCATTATAAACGTCTCTTTAAATGAAGGAAACAGAAAAGTGTGATTTCTTTATATAAATCGCTTATATATATGATAAGTTATGCTTACAATGCATGGACAAGCTAGAATGCCCCTCACGCCTTATTTTAAGCCAAAATAGCACTTGATATTTACTTATGAAAATTATATTATATCATGAGAATCGCTTTACGCATGTTGTGACGAATTTCAGCCTGTTTCATCATAATTCGCTGCCCGTGAGTGCAAACTAGAAGCAGTATACTACTTTTGAAGCTGTTTGTGTAATTTTTCACAAAATAGAGAGATCATAGGACTATAAATACGGATATGGAAGTGAGAGAGATATGAGTAGAATACCAAGAATCGTTATTTTGGGCGCCGGTTATGGCGGGATTCTTTCTGCGATTCGTTTGCAAAAAGAGTTAAATTACAATGAAGCTGACGTTACGCTCGTAAACAAGCATGACTACCATTATATCACTACCCATCTGCACATGCCTGCGGCAGGAACGGATAATCCTGAAAATGCACGCGTGAACATTTTGAAATTAATCGATGAATTTAAAGTGGACTTCGTGAAATCCACCGTAACCCAAATCCGTCCGCACGAGAAAAAGGTTATTCTCGAAGACGGTACGCTTTCTTACGACTATCTGGTTATCGGTCTCGGCGGCGAGGCGGAAACTTTCGGCATCCCGGGACTTAAAGAAAACGCACTGAATATCCGCAGTATCAATAGTGTTCGTTTCATTCGTGAGCACATTGAATATCAATTCGCCAAATTCAAGCGTGAACCGGACCGCAAAGATTACCTGACATTCGTGATCGGTGGAGCTGGATTCACTGGCATCGAGTTCATTGGTGAACTTGCTGACCGTATTCCACAGCTGTGCAAAGAGTTCGACGTAGATCCTTCCCTCGTGAAGATTTATAATATTGAAGCTGCACCAACCGCACTGCCAGGTTTCGATCCAGAGCTTGTTGAGTATGCGATGAAAGTACTGACGGACAAAGGCATTACGTTCAAAATCGGTACAGCAATCAAAGAATGCACGCCTGAGGGTGTTCTGATTGCCGGCGATGAGTTCATCAAAGCAGCAACAGTGGTATGGACGGGCGGTATCCGCGGCAACCACATGCTGGATGAAGCAGGCTTCGAAACGATGCGCGGCCGGATCAAAGTTGACGAGCATTTGCGTGCTCCTCAATTCGACAACATCTATGTGGTAGGTGACTGTTCCATCGTGATGAACGATGAAGGCAGACCTTTCCCGCCAACAGCGCAAATCGCGATGCAGCAAGGGGAAGCTGTCGCGCACAACCTGATTGCTTCCATTCGCGGATCGCAAATGAAGACATTCAAGTTCTCCAATAAAGGAACAGTAGCTTCACTTGGCAAAGGTCAAGCGATCGGTATTGTTGGCTCCCGTAAATTGAAAGGCAACGTTGCAGCCATGATGAAAAAAGTGGTTGATATGCGCTACCTTTACATTATCGGCGGTATTCCGCTTGTAATTCGCAAAGGTCGTTTCTAGTCATCTTCAAACAACGGGGGGATCGCCATGCGGCACTGCAGTGTCCAAGTAAGAGGACTTCTTACCCGGGATGAACTGGATCGTTACAACGCCCTGATCGAGGTCGGTCACTTCTTAGAGACTGAGAAACGGTACGATCATGTAGCTGTTGTACAAAAAGAAATAGATATTCTGATTCTTCCTGCCATTGAACGTCTCAAGGAGAAAGGCCGTCAACGTGACCGGGATACGGAAGTTTATCTGGCGCGCAAAGCGCAGTTGGAAGCCGAGCTAGCGGCGGCACTGCGCGATGATGACGATGAGGAATAGAATTGAAGCGATAAGAAGCATTGCTCACTACGGGGCAGTGCTTCTTTTTATACTTGATGTATGCGAATGAACAAAAAAAGTGACAGACCACGGGGGTCTATCACTTTTTGACTATATCTTAAACTTGAATCAGTTTGGCGAATTTCTCCGGTGAAAGCAGGTTGCCGACATAGAAGTCGCCGAACTCGCCGAAACGAGCGCTCACTTCATCGAAACGCATTTCATAAACGAGCTTCTTGAAGTGAAGCGGGTCTTCGGAAAATAACGTAACGCCCCACTCCCAATCATCCAAGCCGACAGAGCCGGTGATGATTTGTTTTACTTTACCAGCGTATGTACGTCCAATCATGCCATGGCTGCGCATCATCGTTTTGCGATCATCCGCAGGGAGCATGTACCAGTTGTCATTGCCATCGCGGCGTTTGTTCATTGGATAGAAGCAGATATGCTTCGCTTTTGGCAGAATCGGCTTCAAGCGTGCTTGCAGCTCCGGATCTTCCGCAGGATCAACTCCCGGTTTGGCCAGGTAACTGCTTAATTCGACGATAGATACATAGGAATAGACCGGAATTGTGAAAGCAGCGAAGCTGGATTTATTGAAGGCATTCTCAAGATCATTCAAATCTTCTAGTGTTTCACGCATTTGCATGAATACGAAATCGGCTTTCTGACCAACGATGCTATAAACGGCTGTGCTGCCGATTTTATCGTTTTCGACTTGCTGCCACTGGGACAGGAAAGTGTTCAGCTCTTCTGTTGCGTGTTTACGCTCTTGTGGGGTTGCAGCATGCCATGCGTTCCAATCGATTAGACGGAAATCATGCAGCGCATACCAGCCTTCCAGCGTTTGTACGGCTTCACTCATGAGTGGTTCCTCCATTCAAGGCTAATATCCCCTACATTGTATCCAATTCATGGGGAAAGGGCAAATGAACAAAGGGTGAAGAATGAAATGTTCAATTTGTGTACACTTTACCTGTACCATTTCGTAGATTACAATTATAAGGAAGTTAGGTAAAGCAAACGAAAGAGTTTTGACAAGTTTAAGGGGGTACATACATTGCTGCAAATGGTTATTGCCACTGTCTTGATGATGGTGTTATTTTTTGGAATCGGTTTTATTTTGAACATGTTAATGAAAACGACATGGTTTCCACTCTATGCATTCCTTGCACTCGTCGTTGGGGTCGTGATTTATGGATCTGTAGGAACGGCTTCGGCTTCTTTTTTATCTAGCGACGAAAGCTTTACGATTGTTGATATCGTTCCGGCTATCGGTGGCTTGGCAGGGGCGATTCTTAGTGGATCGGCGATTAAAGCGCTGCGTATCCGCGGCTTCAAAATGTTTTAATTATCATAAAAGCAGGCAGAGTTGGTCAGGCTAAGGTGGGATTGCCCAACTTGATCTGATGGAGGAGACAACTTTGCCTTTCGCTTATGTGAATGGGACGATACTGCACTATGAAAGCACGGGAACGGGCACACCTCTCATCTTCATTCATCCGCCTTTGTTGACCTCACAGGCATTCGCCTATCAAAAAGAACAGTTATCCGGGCATTTCCGAGTTATTACTTTTGATATTAGAGGTCATGGCGCCAGCAATCCATCCCAAAGAACTTTCACCTATGCCCTTATTGTAGAGGATATTTGCCGACTGATGGATTATCTAGGCATTGAGAAAGCTTATCTATGCGGCTATTCGACAGGCGGATCGGTCGTTCTCGAAGGCTTGCTTGCGAACCCGCAGCGCTTCCTAGGAGGCATCGTCGTAAGCGGGATGTCAGAATTAACGGATGTCTACAATAAAGGCAGGGTATGGCTCGCATCGCGGATGGCAGGTTCAGAGCTGCTTCTGAAGCTGCTCCAGAGAGCCGTCATCTATGGCAATGCGGACAAGGAAACGACGTATAGGCAGCAGCTTGAAAGTGCTAAACATGATGCGCCAGACAATGTCAAAGCTTATTTGGAGCAGTCCCTTACGTATTCTTGCACGCGTCGTTTAGCCCGCATTGAGCATCCAGTGCTTCTGATCTATGGTCAGAAAGACCATGGATTCCATCGGTATGCGAACATGCTGCATGAGAAACTGCCGCACAGCTCGCTTTATTTTCTCAAGGATGCCAAGCATCAAATCCCTTTCCGCAGCGCGCCTAAGATGAATGACTTGATTCGACTTTGGGTGGAGAGCTTGGAGGATGTTGCAACGGAACGGGTCCAGTTGGATCGGACGATTGCCAGAAAGCTGAATCCCGCTATGTATGGGGAGGCAGCGCACGAACAGGATGTACAAGATGCACAAGATTGAAAAACCTCAGCCCCACTTATGTGGAATTGAGGTTTTTTTCTGCTTGAGCGTGACTCTGTGTCAAAAGTGTTCTAAAACAACTTTGCCAATGGTTGAGCCTGCTTCGAGGATCGCATGAGCTTTGCGCAAATTGGCAGCGTTGATGGGAGTGAGCTTTTCCGCTAAAGTGCTGCGAAGGGTTCCAGCAGCGATCAATTGAGCTACTTCATCCAGCAGATGATGTTGTTCGATCATATCGGCCGTTTGGAACATCGAGCGAGTAAACATGAACTCCCAGACAAAGGTAACACTTTTATTTTTGAGCAAAGTCAAATTCAAAAGCTGCTCGTTTTCGACGATGGAGCAAATTTTCCCTTGAGGCGCAATCGCATCGGCCATGTTCTGCCAGTGCTGCTCGGTACTGTTGAGGCAGAAGATGTAGTCGACATTGGACAGGCCGAGGGTATTCAATTGAGGGACGAAATCTTCATAATGGTTGATCGTATGGTCAGCCCCCATATCTTTCACCCAAGCGGCTGACTCTGGACGGGAGGCCGTGCCGACAACGGTAAGTCCGACATGTTTGGCCAGTTGGGTGGCGATGGAACCTACACCTCCGGCAGCTCCGATGATGAGGATGCTCTTGCCAGCATTGTTGTCTCTGGTCTTGGACACGCCGAGCCGATCGAATAAGGCTTCCCAGGCTGTGATAGCTGTCAGAGGCAGTGCAGCCGCTTGAGCGAAGTCCAATGCTGCTGGCTTCGACCCAACGATGCGCTCATCGACGAGGTGGAATTCGCTGTTCCCGCCTGGGCGTGTGATGCTGCCGGCGTAATAGACTTCATCGCCGGGCTGAAACAGGGTGCAGTCGGGTCCGATTTGCGCAACAACGCCGGCAACGTCCCATCCGAGAATTCTGGGAGAGGCTTCGGTTTTGCTTTTCGGGGCGCGGACTTTCACATCAACGGGGTTGACGGAAATTGCCTTGACGTGCACGAGGATATCACGGCCTGTCGGAGCCGGCTTTTCAAGCACCAGATCGATCAAGCTTTCTGAATGCTCAACGTTCAAATATTGATAAAGACCCACCGCTTTCATTGTTTCTTTTGCAGTCATATGCTCATCTCCTAGGAATAATTGTTTCTATGGTTGTTAGTTTAATCGATCCGTTCTAGAATAGTAAGTACGCACAATGATGTTACGTAGTATCAATTTATATACTGTTAAGGAGTTGGGTCTGATTGCGTAATCGCAAAAGTGGATACGGAGATAGTCCGAATAAGGAAGCCTGTCCAGTTGAATATACATTGGATGTCATAGGCGGCAAATGGAAAAGCGTGCTTCTGTACCATCTGATCGGAGGGACCAAAAGATTCAATGAATTCAAAAGAATCTGTCCGACGATCACCCAGAGAATGCTGACTTTGCAGCTAAGAGAGCTGGAGGAAGATGGCGTGGTCCACCGTGAGGTCTATCATCAGGTTCCGCCAAAGGTAGAATACTCGCTGACGGAGTTTGGACTAACGCTGGTGCCGATTATTTTGCTTATGAAAGAATGGGGCATCAGCTACAAAAAACAAACGGAGTGCGCGTCCACCGGAGATCAATAGAAATTTTTTAATTATTCGGCCAACGGCGAAGTTGGTTTTTTCATTGTTTTTTCTTTTTAGGTAATATTATCTTTTCTCTGGTAGATACCAAGATTGTCGATTTTTGTGGTAGACTAATAGAGAGAAACCGAGTAGCTTTTGGAGCTGTAAACGGTTGAGGCAGGATGGTGCTGTAACGGGATGCGAATGACGAATATGCTGCATTTCACGGAGAATCACAGGTTTTGTGTGAGCCGTGAGTTTTCTTTGAGCAGTTTGGATTATAAAATGTTGGCAATGATGTATCAACCGATGATAGGCGGATTGGCAATTAGCCTCTATCAAGCTCTCTATCAGCAGATGAGTGCAGAAAAAGTCGGATTTTCACCGATGGAACAACAGCGCAAATTATTCTTGCTGCTTGAGCTTGAACAAGGAGAGCGCGGCCGCAAGTATTTGATCGAACAATCCTCCAAGCTGGAGGCCATTGGCCTTCTGCAAACGACCCGCAAGTTTCTGCCAGGTGAAGAAGACTATGTGTTCGTTTACACCTTGTTCCAACCTTTGAGCCCTAATGAGTTTTTCCGCAATCAGCACTTAACGCTGCTGCTGCGCGATAAGGTTGGCAAATTCATGCTGCTGTCTCTGCGGGAAGATCTCTTATCGCCGGAGCCCGAAGAGTGCCGTGATGCCAGTGAAGAGAACTTGTCGGTTCCCTTCTACGATTTGTTTCGTCTCAATACCCAAGTGGTCGACTATGAGCTGGAACAAGCGTTGTACGAGGCTTCTGCGAGCAAGCAGGGGGACGCGCGAATGGATGTCACGACCAAAGGCTTCCAGTATGCCGACATCATCATGAGGTTCCCTCGCGGAGCGAGCAATCGGATATTTGTCGAGGCGCTCAAGCATAAGCCGGATCAGATGGCCGCTATTAATATTGTTGCTAAGAAATACAACCTGTCTTTGCAGGAAACATGCCGTTTGCTTGACGAGGATGGCGTTTTTGCCGAAGATGGCGAGCTTCAGATGGATTTGATGCAATACAATGCAAACCTGTTCTACAGGCAGAGCAAGAAGCGCGATGAGGACCGCGAGCGGACAATAGCACGTTCAGAAGACAAGTCACAAGGCAAAGAGTCGGATATTTCCCAAGACACGGCGGGCGATAAGTCCGTTGAAATGGCGTATTACCTGGAAGTGCCGCAGCAGCTGCGCGGCGAGTGTACCGACCATCAGTACAATTACATTATGCGTAACGAGCCGTATACCGCAGTCTTGAAAATGTTTTTCACTCAGGGCTCGATACCTGACGGTGTACTTAACATATTTGAGAAAATTGATTTGAATTATAAATTAAAGGAAGAAGTCATCAATGTACTGATTCACTTCCTGCACATTGATCGTCGTTCATGGGCCAAATCTTCGATTGAAGCAGTCGCTTCAGACATGCTGGGCAAGCAAATCAGTTCCTATGAGCACGCGGTCGAGTACGTTCGCGAGAAGATCAGCTACAAACTGAAAGCCGCATCCAAGGTGGAAGCAGCCAAAGCGAGCAACGGCTCTGTAACCAGAGGCCGTCAAGGCAAGACGCAGAAGCCGCACATCCCGATTGTGGTGCCGGATGCCGGTGCCGCAGCCTCATCGAGGCTGACGGAAGAAGAACTGGAGGCAGCGCGCCGGATGGCGCAGAAGCTGGATGAGCGCTTTAACCGCAAAAGTTAGCCAAGGGCCGAGCGTGTCCATGAGATAACGGGAGTGCCGCACATTTTAGATAAGTAATTTTAAATAGCATGCCTGATAAATTAGGAGGTGCCGCAAGCATGGAATCCCTGTCGCACTTACTCAAATCAATGCCGAATTCGGAATGGAGACGGAAGGCAGAAGACAAAATCAGGGCAGTTATGGACGATGCCTTGGTTCACAAATTTCGCCAGAAGTACCCATTTGTCGATGACTATACGGTCAAGATTAATATGAACAAGCTCTACCAGTACGTAACCGAGTTCAAAAGCTGTTCGAATTGCCCCGGCTTGGACCGATGTCCCAATGATATGACAGGACATTATACGATGCTTACGGCTGACTCCGTGAATGAGAAAGCTTTTATTCATGAGGAAAAGGTAGCCTGCAAGAAGTTCAATGCGAAGCAGTTGCAGGATGCGATCAGCAGTCGTATTCGTACCTTTCACGTGGATCCGCGGATGATCTCGCGCAGCTACTCGTTCGGAGAAATCCTCGAAACGGATTTGGATCGAGCCAAAGCGGTCATGCAAATCAACGACTATGTCAGCCTCACGATGGAGGACGGGCTGCAGCCGCGTGGATTATACCTTTCTGGATCGTTCGGGACGGGAAAAACGTTTCTGATGGGTTACATGCTGCATCAATTGGCCAAGGTTGGTATGACAGGCGCTATAGTCTATATGCCGGATTTCGCCGAGGACTTGAAGGGGATGTTCCAAGAGCCGAATAAGCTCAAGGAAACGATTGACCTCCTGAAAGATACGGATCTGCTGGTTTTCGATGATATTGGTGCGGAAAACCTGAATCCATGGCTGCGGGACCATGTCATAGGCGCCATCGTGAATCATCGGATGAACCGGAAGCCGACATTTTTCACTTCGAACTACGCGCTTCACGATTTGGAGAAGCATTTCAGCTTCACCAACAAGGATGGCGATGAGGAGTACAAAGGGCAGCGCATCATGGACCGTATTCGCCCTTTTGTTGATGTCGTTGAGGTGACGGGGACGAATAAGCGGGGGAAATGATGGGATAGCAGGAACTGCTAGAACCTCAGGGACAGGCAGGACAGCTGGAACGGGCGGAATTGGCGGAATAGGCGGAACAGACAGAACAGGCGGAACAGGCGGAATAGCTGGAAACTCTTGAATCGCAAGACCCGCAAGACCCGCAAGACCCGCAAGACCCGCAAGATCCGCAGGACCCGCAAGACCTGCAAGACCGCTGAAAGGGAACTAGGATACGCTAATGAGGAAGAAATCCGTGGATTCACAGTGAAACGGAACTACAGGGCGCTATTTGCCATAATAAGCAGGCTTCAGAAGCCAAAATGGGCAAATAAGGGATCGTAGTTCCGCTTGGGTAGCTTTTTGGTCGATTTTCGACAAAATAGAGGATCGTAGTTCCCTTTAGCGGGGTTGGGATGGAAAAATTGATCCCCTTATCGGCGAGGGATAAGCATGGTATCGGAGCATACTATCGGCAGGATTAAGCACACTGTTGGCGGTATTAAGCGCATTAATTAAAATGACCGTCAAGAGGAACAATCCCTCCTGACGGTCATTTTCGCTATTTCTTCAACTTCTCCAGCTCAGCTGTCACATTCTCAATCATTTGCACGAATGAGGTCAGCTCCTGAGCACTGGCTGCTTGGGTACGCGCATAGTGCGTTGTTTCCTCGGAGCCTTTCTTGACCAGATCAAGCTTCTGCGTAATCAGCTTTAGCTTGGATTGAATCTGATCCAGCGATTCTCTGGAGTGGGAAGCGAGTTTGCGCACTTCGTTGGCGACGACTTCGAAGCCGCGGCCATGCTCGCCGGAACGGGCCGCTTCAATGGCTGCGTTCAATCCGAGCAGATGCGTCTGATCGGAGATTTCTTTCATGACGGAGCCCATCTTCGCGATGTCTTTGATCTCATTGTTGAGCTCATCGATACGCGTGTTGGAGAGCTCTTGGGATTCAGCAGTCTGAATCGCTGTATCAGCAACCGTCTGGCTGCTGCCGCCAAGCTCAACCATCATGGATGCAAGATCTTGGACGGCGCTGGTGATCGTTGTCAGCATTCTATTTTGCTCATCTGCAAGCGTTTGGATCTTCTGTTTCTCCTCGTGCTCGTAAGCCTCGAGGACAAGCTGAGAATCCAAGTTAAACATTTTGCTCAGCGAATGAAGAACTTGGGCCCAGTCCTCGGGAAGATGCTGCTTGAAATGAAAGGTAGCTAAATCTGCATATTTTAAATAAGTGCCGAGGTACCAGGAAGTCGTTAAGCCGATTCGCGAATGTACGTTGCCAATAAAAAGGCGTTTTTTGATATATTCTTCATCAATCACACCGGATGCCATGGATAAGAAATACCAGCGTTGTGTTTCCTTGAGCCGTTCAATGGTACTGTGTTTCTCAATAAGGGCGACGAGCTCAGGCCATCTAATAATCTCTGCATACAATTCGTCTACAAGCTTGTCCACGACAAGCTGAAAAGCGGCTTCTTTACTTTTCAATAGCTGTAGATCCCCATCGGTTAGGCCGATGAAGGAAATAAGTTTCTGACGTTCTGGTTGAACTTTAATCATGGAATAATCGGTCTCCTTCTGTCTTACATGTAAGTGGTGGTCCGTTGCTTATATTTTACATCCTGTTGGACAAGCAAACTGCAAGAAAAAAACCGCTTCACAGGTGAGTGCAAAGCGGCTTTGTTACTTAGGCTTGGACGGTTCTATTTCATAACTTGAATCACTGTAGCAATGGCTGCAATGATAAACAAGACTGCGAAGAATCCGCCAAAGCCAATGCCTACATCCATTAAATCGTTACGCGGTTCTTCATACACGTGAAGCTCAGGGTGTTTAGGATCGCTCATGTGGTTACCCCCCTAACGTCCGACATTCGTAGTTTAAGTTTAGTATACCCAAATTCGTCGAAAGTTGTAAAGCTAATCGAAGTGACAATTATGAAAACAATCACCGTTAAGAGCGGATTCTGTAAAATAAGACTTGACTCTAACATTAGTGTCATGGTTTACAATGAGTATATCCTTACTTGATCAAGGAAAAGGTGATGGCGATGCGGATTAGTGAATTATCCAAGCTTACCGGTGCCAGCATTCGTTCATTGCGGTACTATGAAGCCAAAGGACTCATCACGACACAACGCGAAGAAAATGGCTACAGAGTCTACAATCAGATGGTTGTGGAACGTGTGAAAACCATTCAATTCTATTTAAGTTTAGGCTTCACGACCGAACAAATCGAAAGCTTTCTCAACTGTGTCATGAAAAATCAGGAGTCGTTATGCGATGATTTGCTGCCACTCTACACAGAGAAGCTGCAAGACATTGAGCGACAAATGGAAATGCTGCAGCTGCTGCAAGCGAATTTGAAGGATCGTATCGCTTTTATTGAGCAGCAAAGGCTTCAGGGGCTGCCTGTAGGTTTACCGACGATTTAGGAATGCTCTCAACTGACGGTGGCTAAATGTTGGCTTGGTTGAAATGACCTAGTGGTGTGGTATACTTTACTTGTTGACGTTCATCGGTAGCTTAGTCCTACTTGATGCTATAAATCAAATCCATTCTTAGAAGGAGGAACTATCATGTCAATCGTGAATGTTTCTGATAACAGCTTTAAAGCAGAAGTTGAAGGAGAAGGTACAGTACTTGTAGACTTCTGGGCGCCTTGGTGCGGACCTTGTAAAATGATCGCTCCTGTATTGGAAGAGCTTGATAAAGAAATCGAAACGTTGAAAATCGCAAAAGTTAACGTGGATGACAATCCGGAATCCGCTGCTCGCTTTGGCGTTATGAGTATCCCAACACTGATCGTTTTCAAAGACGGACAGCCTGTTGATAAAGTTGTGGGCTTCCAATCCAAAGAAGCGCTCAAAAATGTAGTTTCCCGTCATCAATAATTTGTTAGAAACTAGAAACAATTGTTCGTGTGAAAAAGCTCTTTTTCTGCTATGCTGAGAAAGAGCTTTTTTGTTGTGTGAAAGGAGACGAGAGCATGACCGAGCAGGAACAGGAAGACCCCAAAGTTCGTGAACAAAGTTTAGAAGTGATTAAGCACAAGCTATCTTTATTGCCTGACAAACCAGGCTGCTACATTATGAAAAACCGCGAAGGCACCATTATTTATGTGGGTAAAGCCAAAGTATTGAAAAATCGTGTGCGTTCCTATTTCACGGGAAGTCACAGTGCAAAAACGCAAAAACTAGTCAGCGAAATCCGCGACTTTGAATATATTATTACGTCCTCGAATATGGAAGCGTTAATCCTCGAGTGTAATCTGATTAAGCAGCATCATCCCAGATACAATGTCCTGTTGAAGGATGACAAGACTTTCCCTTACATCAAGATTACCAATGAAGCGCAGCCGCGCCTGGAAGTCACGCGGCGGATCTACAAGGATAAGGGCAAGTATTTCGGCCCTTATCCGAACGCTTTTGCGGCCCAGCAGACGAAGAAGCTGCTGGATCGGCTTTATCCGCTGCGCAAGTGCAAGACTATGCCCGAGAAAGTATGCCTATACTATCATATCGGGCAGTGTCTGGCGCCATGCGAATTCGATATCACCGCGGAGACGAACGAGCGGATGGTGCAAGAAATCAGTCGTTTCCTCAACGGAGGACACGATGTTATTAAGGAAGAGCTGACCACCAAGATGTTGGCGGCAGCGGAGGAACTGAACTTTGAGCGCGCGAAGGAATTGCGCGATCATATCTTGAACATCGAAGCGGTGATGGAGAAGCAGAAGATCAACTCCGTGGATGCGCTGGACCGCGACGTGTTCGGCTACGCAGTCGACAAGGGCTGGATGGCTGTGCACATTCAATATATGCGCCAGGGCAAGCTGATCGAGCGCCATGTCTCGCTCTTCCCTTATTACGGCGATGAATACAGTGATTTCATGACTTATGTGACGCAAGTCTACAGCGAGAATCCGGCGCTGCCTAAGGAAATTTTCCTTCCAACCATGCCTGTGCAGGGGGGAGAGGCTTCAGCCGCAGGGGAAGCGATATCTGCCGCAGAGGAAGCGACTCCTGTCGCAGAGGAAGCGGCAGAAGCCGTGCCCACGAAGGAAGCTGCGCAAGCGGAGGCGGAGGAGAAAGATGTCCGCGAAGCATTGGAATCCTGGCTCAAAGTCAAGGTGCATATTCCACGGCGCGGGCTCAAGAAGCAAATGGTTGATATGGCTAAGGACAACGCGCGCAATGCGCTGGACGAGAAGTTCCGCTTGGTAGAGCGCGATGAGAAGCGGACAACCAAAGCGGTCGAGAATCTGGGCGAATGGCTGGGTCTGGGCACGATACGCCGGATTGAAGCGTTCGATAATTCCAATATTCAAGGTACTAATCCAGTGTCGGCGATGGTTGTTTTCGTAGACGGTCGGCCGGATCGCAAGGAATACCGCAAATATAAAGTGAAGACGGTCGTTGGACCGGATGATTACGAGACTATGCGCGAAGTCATTCGGCGCAGGTACGAGCGGGTGCTCAAAGATAACTTGACGATGCCCGACCTGATCGTTGTAGACGGCGGGAAGGGACAGATATCGGCCGCTGTGGATGTACTGGAGAATGAACTGGGCCTCTTCATCCCAATCTGCGGACTGGTCAAGGATGCGAAGCATAAGACGGCTCAGCTCATGATCGGTGATCCCGCAGAGATCGTTCCATTGCCGCGGGATAGCCAGGAGTTCTACTTGCTTCAGCGGATTCAAGATGAAGTCCACCGATTCGCCATCACGTTCCACCGGGAAACAAGAGCGAAATCGATGGTTGTGTCCCAACTTGATGCCATACCAGGTATTGGTGAAAAACGGCGCAAGGCGCTGCTCAAACATTTCGGCTCCGTGCGCAAAATAAAAGAGGCTGAAGTTCAAGACTTCAAGCCTCTGGGAATCGGTGAGAAATTGGCGGGCGAAATTATCAAAGCACTTCAAGGCGAGGCGGCAATTCCCCAGGAGTAAGGGGGGGCCGTCTTTTTCCATGCATCCAAGCCAGCAGTAAACCAATGAGCGCCGGAAGCAGGAGATAGAAGATACCAGCTAGAATATCGCTGATGTGCCCGAGTGAGAAGAGTGACATGCCCATCAGAATGCTGTCCATGCAGGCATGTGCGAATACAGCGGTGATGAAGCCGTATTTGAGGAACACATAACCAAGAATAATGCCAATAATTGTAACCTCAATCAACCTTGTATATACCGGATAAATTGGATATTGGGTATGGCTGGCTGCCCAAATGATACTAGGAATCAAGACAGCAATGAAGTTGTTGCGGAACAATTTTTTAAATAAAATGATGCCGAGCAAGCGGTAGGTTGCTTCTTCGGAAATTGCCGCAACCCAGGCCATCAGCGGGAATAAACGGGGTTCCAGCATATTGAGAACCGAATCTGTAGGGTCATTGACGGCCCAGACATCAAAGCTCGTTTCGCCGGCATAGAACAGCACTTGCTGAATGCCAAGAATGAAGAGGGCCAATAAATAGCCGCGTCCCATACCGTGGAAGACATCGCTGCCGAACTTGCTCTCTTTCCAAGCGGGCCATTTGTTTTGACCTGCGGCAGCCCACAAACCGTTGCCGGCTACTAGCGCGAAGTAGAGCGAAACGCCTAGTAAAACTGTGACTACATCCATGAAAATGATGGTTGCCCAAGTAGCAAATTCTACGTTCACTGTACCGCTCACAGACCGAAAAGCTGGATACATATTAAAGTTGTTTGTTAGATAAATGGCTAGGAATATGGCGGTTAAATATAAGCCTCTGCTGAATCTCATATGTTTTCTATAAATGATTGCGAAGACGATAGAGGCAAGGGTCATAAGGATTGTGAAACCCATAGAAATCCAGGTCATCACGGAAGCGGAGTGATCCTGTTGGTCGATCCAGGCCTTATGAGAGGAAGGCAAGCTGAATTGAGCGGTATAGCCGACCAAGCTCTTCTCATCGAATTCCATGCGCACCTGAAACTTAGCCTCACCCAGAGGCAAAGAGGTTTTCTCGTAATAAAGCGTTGTTCCGTTAACTTCCTCCGTTTCTGATTTGTCAACGTCGATGAGGGTCATTTCATCGGGATCAAGTCCCTGCGTCCGCATTTCCTGCTTGGCCAAAATATCGGCTTTCTGCTTGCTGATGAGCGCACCTTGGGGGGAGACAAGTATTTCGTGCCAGCCAATGACGGAGGCATTCGTATAATTAACTTCAACGATGAATTGACGATTCGTTTTCTTGTCATTTACACTAACTTGATAATAATCAATCGGGTAACGTTCCCCATACGTTTTATTATAAGTTTCGAGTAAATTTTCCTTTTGCAAATAACCACTGCGGTCTTTCTTGGACTGATAGACCACGAAAGTATCGGAGGCTTTCACGCCATATCGCCCACTTACGAATTGTGTCGCGCTGTCTGCGGCGGCGGCCTTGGTGATCGAAGGATTGTCACCGGCTGATGCTTCTTCGGTTTGGAGTCCGTATAGAATGGTTATGACAAGATATAACGCGATTCCGATACTGGCAAGAACGAGGAGATGACGATTTAAGGTTGGCCTTGGCATAGTGAATTTCCCTTCTGGTTCACAATTATGAAACCCATCTTTTCACGTTACCACAGTTTAAAAAGATTGCCAATTCAGTGGTAAAGAAACCTAAACAGTTATATAATACCTATCAATTGCATGACAAGCCGAATTTCTTCATGAGAACGGGGAATCCTACCGGGAAAGCACTGGAAATTCAGAGTTTTTGCTTTAATACGGGAGGCGTTATGATTAAAAAAATGAAATTCAGGCAAATGACACCGCCTCAAATTCTAGTGCTGGGTTTTGCCGTTATTATTTTATTGGGAACCGGCCTTTTGATGCTTCCGTTTGCTTCGGCAACAGGCCAGTCCATTCCATTTATCGATGCGCTCTTTACATCAACTTCAGCGACTTGTGTAACAGGACTTGTTGTTGTGGACACAGGGAGCACGTACACGATGTTTGGACAAGTTGTTATTGTATGTTTGATTCAAATTGGCGGCTTAGGGTTCATGACAATGGCAACCCTGCTAGCTTTTGTATTTCGCAAAAAAATTACGCTCAAGGAGAGACTCGTTCTGCAAGAAGCCTTCAACCAAGGCAGCATGGAAGGCATCGTGCGATTGATTCGCAGAGTCTTGATTTACTCCTTAACGATTGAAGCGATAGCTGCAGTCATTTTCACGATTCGTTGGTCATTTGATTTGGGTTTCTCAAAAGCTTTGTACTTCGGCATCTGGCATGCCATTTCCATGTTTAACAATGCAGGCTTTGATCTGTTTGGAACGGTGGATGCTCCTTTCATTTCATTAACGGGATATGTGGATGATTTTGTGATCAACTTCGTGGCAATGGCTCTCATCGTGCTTGGGGGTATTGGCTTTATTGTCATGTCCGACGCTATTGATTTCCGCAGCACCAAGCGGCTTTCGCTCCATTCAAAGGTCGTATTAAGCATGACTGGCTTGCTCATTGTACTAGGTGCCCTCATCATCTTTATATTCGAATATACGAATAACAGAACAATAGGTTCGCTGCATATGGGCGGGAAAATTCTAGCTTCATTCTTCCAATCTGTTGCCCCGCGGACAGCAGGTCCGAACACCGTAGATATTGGCGCTATGCGGCAAGCTTCGCAATTTTTCATGGTTATTCTGATGTTCATCGGGGCATCGCCCGGTTCAACAGGGGGCGGTATCAAGACCACGACGTTCACGATTCTTATAGCTGCAATCATCACGATGATCCGTGGCAAAGAAGATATCGTTATCTTCCGCTACCGTTTGGCTAAGGATCGCATTCTCAAAGCGATTACCCTAACGATGGTCGCCTTGTTTCTGGTCATTATGGTTACGATGCTGCTGTCAACGACGGAGGATTCGCAGCTGCTCAAAATATTGTTTGAAGTCACCTCGGCATTCGCAACAGTAGGGTTAACGATGGGGCTGACGCCGGATTTAACGACATTTGGCAAAATTCTCATCTCCTTGACGATGTTTGCGGGTCGATTAGGCCTGATTACACTGGCGTATGCGCTTCAACCTAAGCAAGAGAAAGAATTATTTAGATACCCTGAGGGTAAAATCACGATTGGATAGGGGAAAGAAGATGAAAAAGACGCAGTATGTGGTCGTAGGACTCGGACGGTTTGGAGCGAGTATTTCCAAAGAACTTATCAAACTAGGCAACGAGGTGCTTGGTATCGATAGGGACGAGGAAGCTGTAGACGAGATGAGTCATGTGCTTACCCATACCGTAGTAGCTGATGCTACAGACGAGGATGTACTCAAATCATTAGGCGTACGTAATTTCGACTGTGCGGTGGTTGCCATTGGGGATGACATTCAATCCAGCATTTTGGCGGCAATTGTGCTCAAGGATTTGGGCGTCAAAAAAGTTGTTGCCAAAGCGTTATCTGAACTTCATGGGAAGGTCTTGCAGAAGTTAGGGGTTGACCGTGTGATATATCCGGAGCGGGACATGGGCATCCGTGTAGCGCATCAATTAAACTCGCCGAACTTGCTGGACTATATCGAGATTTCCAAAGATTACACGATTGCAGAGCTCTCTGTACCCAAACGATTGTGTGGACTAACGATTAAAGAACTCGACCCGCGAGCCAAATTTGGCTGCAGCGTAGTTGCTATTAACAAACAAACAGGTGTCATTATTGCCCCGACCTCTACGGATGTCGTCAATGAGAATGATATGATGGTGATTATCGGAACGAATGAACAAATTGATAAGTTCGAGAGTGAAGTAATCGGGTAATGGAAAATACAACATCCCACCTGATTGAACATGTACTTATTCTGCTCGTTTTAATTTTTGGTTTGGGCATGTTATTTGGCAAAGCTGCGCAATGGTTGAAGCTTCCCGATGTGGCTTTATTTCTTGTGGCGGGGATGATGGCAGGCCAAGCTTTTCATTGGATTGATGAGACGAGCACCTCGTTCACGAATCAATTCATCCTGGTTCTTGGTTCGTCGTTAATCCTTTTTGACGGAGGACGCAATATTAAACTGACTGGGCTGCGTAAAGTGTGGCTGACAGTTGGTTTATTAAGTATACCGGGTGTATTGCTTACTTGCGGCGCAGTCGCGGTAACAGCTCATCTGCTCTTGGATTTGCCTTGGCTTTATGCTTTGCTGCTGGGTGCTATTATTGCTTCTACGGATCCAGCCACACTCATTCCCGTATTCAAACAAGTGAAGATCCGCACGAAAGTGAGGGAGACGGTAGAGAGTGAATCCGCATTCAACGATGCGACAGCGTCCATTTTAACCTTCTCCTTGCTGGCGATTATTTTGGGGACAGAGAAGATTTCTATAGCCTCAGGTATTATAGATTTTGTGAAGACTGCGCTTGGCGGACTCGCATTGGGAGCGGTCATAGGGTTTGGAATGACTTACTTGACTGCCCACTTGCGATTAGGATTATTGAGAGACTATGCGACGATTGCGATGGTTGTTACTTCATTGGGGGCTTATATTGCGGGCGAATATGTGGGTGTCAGCGGTTTTATGGCAACCTTCACGGCTGGCTTAATGTGGGGGAATGCCGAAACCTTCAAATTGAATATGCAAGACAAACGGCATGAGATGGATCATTTTTCCGATAATATGACCGTTATCATGCGAATGTTGATTTTCATTCTCTTGGGCAGCCAAGTGAATTTTCCTTTGATTGTGGCGAATCTCTGGACGAGCCTAGGCGTTATCTTTGTTTTTATTTTTGTTGCGCGGCCTCTTACAGTTCTAGCTTGTACATGGCCTGATCGTAAAGCCGGCTGGACTTGGCGAGAAATTTTGTTTATGTTTTGGGTGCGAGAAACAGGCGTTATTCCTGCCGCTTTAAGTGGGATGGTTGCAGGTTTGGGCGTAGCGCATAGCGAATTAATTGCAAGTGTTACATTTATGGCGGTCTTGATCACGATATTATTCCAGGCTAGCACAACAGCCTATGTAGCCCGGAAATTAGGACTTGAAGTAAAGGCTGAGGGAACCGATATAAAAGGAAGTACGCAACCTGTCAAATGAAGGATATCTCAACTTTTTAGCCCTCAACTTTAGCACTGTGCACAACGAGAGAATGACGAGGCGAAGGTGGACCCCTAATGTATAAAGTATTAATGATTGAAGATGACGCAATGATCGGCGATATGGTATCTATGTATTTAGGTGAAGAAGGCTTTACAGTCATGCGTAAAGAGAACGGTCAAGACGGGGCGGAAGCGATCTATAAGTTTGCCCCGGACATTATTTTGCTTGATCTGATGCTGCCTGATATGGATGGACTTGAACTTTGCAGACGGGTTCGTCAAACTTCTGGTGTGCCGATCATGATTGTTTCGATGAAGAACAAAGTCGTTGAACGGGTCAACGCACTTGGAGCCGGCGCAGATGATTATATGTGCAAACCGTTCAGCATGCATGAAATGAGTGCGCGGGTGCATGCGCTCATCCGCCGTTCCAATACGTATCAGAAGAAAAGCGATTTTCCTGCCGTGCAGTCTATCGCTCTCATGGAGGCCCAGCCCAAAGCAGCGGTGACCAAGAAGGACGGAGATAAGAGTATCATGCTCAATCTGCATACACGCTCTATGCTGGTTCGTGGTCAGATCGTTGAGACGACCTACTCGGAGTTCGAAATTATGAAGTGCTTCGTTAACAATCCAGGCCGTGTATTCAGTCGAGAGGATTTGCTCCAAACGGTTCGCGGCTTCGACTCCTATGTGACGGATCGGGCGATTGATGTGCATATTGCAAATCTTAGGAAGAAAATCGAAGATAACCCCAAGGAACCGCAGCGAATTAGAACGGTTTGGGGTGTAGGGTATAAATATATGTAAATGAAAAGCCAACTCCAAGTGGTGAATGCGGGGTTGGCTTTTTGGTTTACCCGGATCGGCCTCGCGCGGAGGGAGCTCCAGTGCGCTATTTTGCTGTTAAGGGGTTCCCTCTTTTTAGCTGGCGTCCACCGCAAGCAAGGATTTTCTTAATGACGTCCAAAGCAGACTTATTCGCTTTAGGGCTTTTCGGTCTAAACGTGCATCTAATGAACTGTAGGATGCTTATAGACCGGAAAATGGCTGCTTTTGAGATTTAATGAACGGAGTTGGCGCTACAGGGCACTTTATTGGCGGAAAGGTAATCAATTGCTTGAAATAGCGCATCTGGCATTCATTAGATTTTCAGAATGAGTGATTTTGGCCGAATAAAGGTTATTGAGTTCGTAAGGAGGCTTGTGAGGTGTAGTGACTTGGAAACCTAGTTTGGAGTGAACGCGGAGTTATTCCAACTGCCTCTCGCAGAGGGAACTCCAGTACGCTATTCTAGCCAAAAGTGTCATTATCGGGAGGTTGAGGGAACTCCAGTACGTTATTTTGCCGTTTCATGGGAATTTTCAACGTTTTCGTGGAAATAAGACCCTGTAGTTCCGCTATTACGCACGCATCCCTACTTTTTGCCTAATTAGCGTCCTCTAGTTCCCTTGCAAGGTTTTACCGCTAAGAAGAGACTGATCTATCAGGGCGGCGAAGCCGTTTTTCTAATGATTGACCTACCGTCTGATGCAGCTATTTATGCTTCGCAAAGCAGGTGACAGCCTGATTAATGAACTTCATGGCTTCTGGGTTATCGGAAGTATGATCGGAGTAGATCAGGGATGTCGTTCGTTTGGTTTGCTCCAATTCGACCAGTTGACGCAAGATCAGCTCGTTATTTCGAATTAAATCCTCCCGCAAATAGGATTTCGGCAGCAGGGTGGCTGTTTTGCAAGTGGAAACGAGCCGAATTATGGCTTCGAAGGAGTCGATTTCCATTTGGACGTTGGGGAAAATCGTATAACGATGGAAGAGTTCATCCATCAGGATGCGATACCAGGTCCCTTTGGAGAACAGAATCATCGGCAGCTCGTTCAAATCATCCATGGTAATCGCGCTGCGATCGATGAAGGGATGTCCAAGCGGCAGCACGAGACAGAGGTGATCATCGAACAATGGCTCGCAGTGCAGGCTGGAAGCATTGATTTGGGAGGCGACGACACCAATGTCGACTTTGTGCTCTTTGACCATGGTGACAATTTCATGGGTTTTGCCGGTCAGAAGTTTAATTTCGGTTAATGGATATTCCTTCAAATAGTCTGTAATGAGATCGGGAAGCGTTGCTTGCAAGGTCGTGAGGCTGGCTCCGATGGTGATGGAGCTGTGGCTGCCCGCAGCTTTGTACATCTGGATGGTTTGTTTGAATTTACGCTCCAGATGACGAAGCTCCAGGGCGTGGTCGTAACAAATCTGCCCTACTTTGGTTAACTCCAGTCTTTTGCCTTTGCGAATGAACAGTTCTACTCCCAGCTCTTCTTCCAGTTTCATTATTTTACGGGATAGTGCCGGCTGCGAAATATTCAGCAATTGAGACGCTTTGTTGAGGCTTACCTGTTCGACAACAACCGCGAAAACGTCCAAAAGTTCCATGGCGTTATCAGCTCCTTTTTCATCTATATATGTGAATTAGTTATAAGTGTATATAAAAAAACGGCACTTCCATTATAAGCGCGAAAGAGGTACGATGTACATGTCACTTTTTATTCACATTTATTGGCTAGCCGTGTATATTCGTTCACTGCTTTGGCGCAAAATAGGCGTGGATGATTATGGGTTGACGCTCGTTTGCGGCGAGAGTACAATGGTATGTGGCTTGTTTTGTCTAAACTTGTCAGATGGTAGTTTTAGTTTATGAATTTTGTTGAGGGGGGAATTGGTTACATTATGGGTAATTCGTATTACTTTCGAAAGATCCACTCTTTGCTAGGTGTCATTCCGGTGGGCTTCTTCCTTATTGAGCATTTGCTCACTAACTACGAAGCAACCAAAGGTCCAGCAGCATTCGTGGATCAAATTAATTGGCTGAACGGTCTGCCATTGGTTCTTCTCTTGGAAATCGTGGGGATTTGGCTTCCGCTTCTTTATCATGCCGTTTATGGTCTCTATGTGGCTTATCAAGCCAGAAATAACGTGTCCAGCTATGGGTATTTCCGCAATCAAATGTTCATGCTTCAACGCGTAACCGGCGTTATCACGTTCTTGTTCGTTGCTTGGCATCTCTTCGAAACGCGTTTACAGGTTGCTCTAGGCAATGTAGCGCATGAGGATCTTGGCCGAACGATGCACGATATTGCGACGAATCCAGTTATTTTCACGATTTATGTCATTGGTGTTGTTTCAGCAAGCTTCCATTTCTGTAATGGAATTTGGTCGTTCTTGGTTAGTTGGGGGATTACAGTTGGACCGCGCGCGCAGCGTTATTCTTCCATTATTTGGATGGCTCTGTTCGTTGTGATGTCCGTTATGTTTATTATGTCATTGGTAGCTTTTACAGGTTCGGAATTTTCAGTTCCGGTAGAAGCACATTCGGGGCATTAAGGGAGGGTGAACAGAAGTGGCTAATTCGAAAATCATCGTCGTTGGCGGAGGCCTTGCGGGACTCATGGCGACAATTAAAGCAGCAGAAGCCGGGGTTCATGTGCAATTGTTCTCCTTGGTACCTGTGAAACGATCCCACTCCGTATGTGCGCAAGGCGGCATTAACGGCGCGGTGAATACCAAAGGTGAAGGTGACTCCACATGGGAGCACTTTGATGATACAGTTTATGGTGGAGATTTCCTAGCGAATCAACCGCCTGTTAAAGCATTATGTGACGCAGCTCCAGGGATTATTCACTTGATGGACCGGATGGGCGTTATGTTCAACCGTACGCCAGAGGGTCTACTTGACTTCCGCCGTTTCGGTGGAACCAAATATCACCGTACAGCATTCGCGGGCGCAACGACCGGCCAGCAGCTCTTGTACGCACTCGATGAGCAAGTCCGCCGCTGGGAAACAGCGGGTCTCGTCACGAAGTTCGAGCACTGGGAATTCCTCGGTTCCGTTCTGGACGACGACAATGTTTGCCGTGGTATCGCAGCGCAAGATTTGCGCAGCATGGAAATTCAAACGTTCCCGGCTGATGCGGTTATCTTGGCTACGGGCGGTCCTGGGATTATTTTCGGGAAAACTACCAATTCCGTTATCAACACTGGCACAGCTGCAAGTGCGGTTTACCAACAAGGCGTTAAATATGCCAATGGAGAAATGATTCAAATTCACCCGACTGCGATTCCAGGAGATGACAAGCTTCGCTTGATGTCTGAATCCGCGCGTGGTGAAGGCGGTCGTATTTGGACATACAAAGACGGTAAGCCTTGGTACTTCCTTGAAGAGAAATATCCGGCTTACGGCAACTTGGTGCCGCGTGATATTGCAACGCGTGAAATTTTCTCCGTCTGTGTGGACCAGAAGCTTGGCATCAACGGCGAGAACATGGTTTACCTTGATCTTTCTCACAAAGATCCGAAGGAGCTTGATATCAAGCTTGGCGGCATCATGGAGATTTACGAGAAATTCATGGGCGACGATCCACGCAAAATCCCGATGAAGATTTTCCCGGCGGTTCATTATTCCATGGGCGGAATCTGGGTTGACTATAATATGATGACGAACATTCCTGGTCTCTTTGCAGCAGGCGAGTGTGAGTATC
Organism: Paenibacillus sp. HWE-109; assembly: GCF_022163125.1. NCBI lineage: Bacteria > Bacillati > Bacillota > Bacilli > Caryophanales > Paenibacillaceae > Paenibacillus > Paenibacillus sp. HWE-109. Next base: position 191,782 of record NZ_CP091881.1, read on the forward strand.
AGCATCACGGCGCAAACCGTTTGGGTGCGAACTCGCTCGTTTCCGCGATCTATGACGGAATGGTTTCCGGTCCTAAAGCGGTTGAGTATATCCGCGGTCTAGAGAAACATGCTGATGACACGTCTTCCATCGTGTTTGATCGTGAGAAGAAACGTCATACGGACCGTTATGAGAACTTGCTCAAAATGAACAATGGTACAGAGAACGCCTACGTTCTGCACAAAGAGCTTGGCGACATGATGAACGCGAATATGACGGTTGTTCGTTACAACGATCGTTTGGAAGATACCATTGGCAAAATCAAAGATTTGAAAGAAAGATACAACAACATCAACATCACGGATACAGCACGTTGGAACAACCAAGGGGTTGCGTTCACGCGTCAACTTTGGAATATGTTCGAATTGGCTGAAGCGATGACGCTTGGCGCCCTGCTGCGTAACGAGAGCCGCGGCGCGCATTACAAGCCGGAATTCACAGAGCGTGATGATGAGAATTTCATGAAAACGACAATTGCCGATTGGACGCCGGATGGTCCGAAAATCAGCTATGAAGATATTGATGTATCTTTGATTGCACCGCGGAAGCGTGACTACTCCACGGAGAAGAAAAAGGGAGGACATTAATCATGGCTGAGACACTAAGCGCACAAAAAACAGTGAAGTTTATCGTGACTCGTCAAGAGAGTCCGGATTCCAAACCTTATACCGAGGAATTTGAAATTCCTTATCGCTCCAATATGAACGTCATCAGCGGCTTGATGGAAGTTCAGCGTAATCCTAAGAACTCCAGCGGCCAAAAGACGACGCCCGTTTGTTGGGAATCCAACTGTTTGGAAGAAGTCTGCGGAGCTTGTTCTATGGTCATCAATGGCAAACCGCGCCAAGCTTGTTCAGCGCTTGTTGATAAGCTGGAGCAACCAATTCGCGTAGCGCCGATGAGTACGTTCCCGGTAATGCGTGACTTGGTTATCGACCGCGGACGCATGTTCAATGCCTTGAAAAAGGTAAAAGCATGGGTTCCAATCGATGGTACGTATGATCTTGGACCTGGGCCGCGTATGGCTGAGTCGAAGCGTCAATGGGCTTATGAGCTGTCCAAATGTATGACATGCGGCGTTTGTTTGGAAGCTTGTCCGAACGTCAATGACAAGAACTCCTTTATCGGGCCTTCCGCGTTATCACAAGTTCGTCTATTCAATGCTCACCCGACAGGTGAAATGAACAAAGACGAGCGTTTGGATACCCTGATGACAGATGGTGGTATCGAAGGTTGCGGCAACTCGCAAAACTGCGTACGCTCTTGTCCGAAAGGCATTCCGCTCACGACTTCCATCGCAGCGTTGAATGCAGATACAACGAAACATTTGTTCAAGAAATGGTTAGGCGTGTAAGTGATAAAAATAAAGCCCGATACCCTGATTGCCAGGGTGTCGGGCTTTTTCGTAGGTGAAGAGGCTAAGAGGAAGAGGGGAAAGCTGTTGTTGTCGCACAATCACTGTTATTTATAGGGGCAATATAGGGAGGACGATGGGAAGTTGGATGAGTTTCTTGCAAGTCAACTTGAACAGGATGCTCTAAGGGTGCAGATGCTGTTTTGATTGGCTGAATATCTAACATATAAATATGGTAGTGAATCGAATACATCGTAAACACCTCCGATTGAATGTATATATGTTATATAATATTACAATTAAGGCGCAATTGACAACGAAATATTTATTTGTGTCATATATGTTGACATATAAGCGAGTTGAAAGTATGATAAGAACAAATGTAAGACTCCGTACCAATTTCATAGCACACATGTTTTCTAGGGTTCCGCGGCAGAATGAAGGCTGTTGGTCTGGTCCAAGAGAAGACACACGATGACGCATCATCGTGCACACGGAGGGATAAAAGCCCGGGAGGATATCAGAATATGATATCATCCTGGGCTTTTCTTTTTACCAGTTCATAGGGAGAGGGAGATCAGAATGAGACAAAGAATGGTATTTCTGATGATGGCCGTGTTATTGACGTTTACGGTAGTTAGCGGGTGTGCAAGCAAAGAGGCAGCAAACACGAAGTCAGGGAGCAGCGCAGAACCGATCAAATTGGCGCTTAGCCCTTGGCCAGGTTGGTTCGTCTGGTATTTGGTGAAGGAGAAAGGCTTCTTCGAGAAAAATGGGGTTAAGGTCGACCTCGTATGGTTCCCGGTCTACAGCGATTCCTTATCTGCGCTAGCCTCTGGCAAGGTGGATGCGAATAGCCAAACCCTGAGTGATACGCTTGCTCCGGCGAGTAAAGGCATTAAGCTGAAAGCCGTGCTGGTGAACGATAATTCCAATGGCGGAGACGGCGTTGTAGTTAAGCCTAGCATTAACTCGCTGAAGGATTTGAAAGGGAAAAAAGTCGCGACAGAATTGGGCACCGTCGATCATCTATTAATGCTTACTGCCTTGGAAAAAGAAGGGCTTGGCGAGAAAGACGTCGCTTATACGAATATGACAGTGAACGACGCAGGTCCAGCATTCATCTCGGGCAATCTGGATGCCGCTGTATTATGGGAACCTTTCCTGAGCAAAGCGATCCAAGAGGGCAAGGGCAAACTCTTATTTTCATCCAAAGACACACCTGGACTTATCCCTGATCTCCTCGTTTTCAAAGAAGAAATCACGAAAAATCGTCCCGAAGATGTGAAGAAAATCATCAATGCCTGGTTCGATGCGCTTGACTATTGGAAGGCCAATCCGGAGGAGTCTTTGCAAATTATGGCCAAAGCGGCAGAAACGCCGGTTGACGAATACAAAGCGGGTGTGGACAGCGTGAAGATTTTCCAACTTGAGGATAACGTGAAAGCTTTCCAAAAAGGCGATTCCTATGAATCTCTCGCATTCACGTCACAGAAAACGGCCGAGTTCCTGAAGAGTCTGGATATGCTAACATCCATTCCCAAGGCTGAAAGCTTCCTGGACAGCCACTTTGTAGAAGAAGTGCTGAAGGAGCGCAAGAAATAAAAGTGAAGTGAGGTGCTCTATGGAGACGACTATCAAAAAAAGACGCAAATCAACGTTGTTTGCCATACGGGGCGATATTGATCGTAAAACGTATATCTCAGGTGTTGTGCTGATTGTGGTGTTGGTGCTGGCGTTCTGGAGTTTGCTTAGTTACGGCAATTTCGTCAATCGCACGTTTCTGCCAACACCGGATCAAGTGCTGCGTCAATTCATCATTCAATTGCAAAACGCTGTGTTTTGGCATCATGTGGGAATTAGTATTTTCCGCGTAGGAGCAGGGTTCTTGCTTGCTTGTATTTTGGGGATTCCGCTTGGCATACTGGCGGGAACATTTCGTTTCGCCGAAGCGCTGCTAGTGCCTCCGACTGAATTTATACGCTATATGCCAGCTACGGCTTTTATTCCACTGATTATGGTGTGGGCAGGTATTGGCGAATGGGCGAAAGTAATTGTAATCTTCATAGGCTGTTTTTTCCAACTAATGCTTATGGTTGCTGATAATACGCGGTCTGTCTCGAATGATTTGCTGCAAACTTCGTATACACTCGGGGCGAATCGCTGGCAGGCTATTGAAAAGGTGCTGATCCCAGCCCTCTTGCCGGATCTAATGAATACGATGCGCTTAATCATCGGTTGGGCGTGGACGTACCTGGTTGTCGCGGAACTGGTTGCGGCTAGCAGCGGGCTTGGCTTCTCGATTATGAAGGCTCAGCGGTTCCTCAATACCGATCTCATTTTCGTGGGGATTATCGCCATTGGCTTGCTTGGTTTACTTACGGATCGCACATTTGCCTATTGTCACCGGAGATTTTTCCCGTGGCTGGAAGGAGGGCGTTGACAAATGCAGGCATTGAATCGAGAGCCGTTGAGCGAAAATGTGGCTGTGGTGAGTAAAATTAACGCCACCGATGTAACAAAAGTATACAGCACGAAGAAGTCTCAGTTCGTTGCGTTGGATAGAGTTTCGTTCCATGTGGATGCTCATGAGTTTGTTAGCTTTGTGGGCCCATCTGGTTGTGGGAAGTCTTCCCTGCTGAGAATTGTTGCGGGTTTGGAGACGCTGACGACGGGATCGCTCAGCATTTCTGGACATGAAATTGATGGGCCTGGCGCCGATCGCGGCATGGTGTTCCAGAGCTATACGCTGTTCCCTTGGTTGTCCGTGAGGGAGAATATTGAGTTCGGACTGACGCTTAAGGGAGTGCCCTTGTTCGAAAAGCGGGCGATCTCCGATCATTTCATGGCGTTGGTCGGTTTGCATAAGTTCGCGAGATCGCTGCCGAAGGAGCTTTCGGGAGGCATGAAACAGCGTGTTGCGATTGCTCGGGCTTTGGCCAACAATCCGGAGGTGCTGCTGATGGATGAGCCGTTCGGTGCGCTTGATCCGCAGACCAAGAATGCGATGCAGGAACTGCTGCTGCGCATTTGGGAGAAGGAGAAGACGACGGTCGTCTTCATCACGCATGATATTGAGGAAGCGATCTTCCTGTCGCAGCGCGTTTATGTGATGCAGGCGCATCCAGGCACGATTCGCAAAGAAATCGTCATTCCGCAGGGGCTTCGCGAGGTTGAAGGCGTGAGGGATTCCGAAGCTTTCCTGAAGCTGAAAAAGCAGGTGATTTCGTTGATTGGGCATCAGGAGGCCGAACAATAGGACGAGAACTGCCAAAGATGTCAACCCTGAGATCAACCAAAGAACAACCCTGAGATTAGCCCCGAAAAGAGCCCGAGCGGCCAAGGGCTGCTTTCGGGGCTTTTTTTTGAGCGTTGCGCAAAATGGCGATATTTGACGCGTGAATTGCTTCTCGATAAAATGAATTAAAGCGTTCTAAGAATGAGGGAAGTCTGATGAACAAAAGTAAACAGCCCACAATTATCGATGTGGCTTCAGAAGCCGGCGTTTCCATTGCAACGGTTTCTAATGTGATTAACCGCCGCAAGGTTCCTATGGCACAGGAAACGATACGTAAAGTGGAGGCGGCGATTGTACGGTTAGGCTATCGGCGCAATGTTATGGCAACGAATCTGAGTCGGCGTCGGTCCTATGAATTAGGGCTTATCATCCCGCATTTTGGCGGCTATTATGGCCGTTTTGCGGAGAGTTTGGAACAGAAGGTGCATCGGTTCGGGTATCACTTATCCGTATTCTCAGCGGCCGGCATGGATGCTGAGATTGAACAGCGCCATCTCGAACATCTGCTGCAGCGCAGAGTGGACGGTCTCGTGAGCCACGGCTTGGCGATGAGTATGCAGTCCACGCAGCAGTTGGTTGGAGTGGGGACGCCACTCGTTATTTTTAACGGCTGGGGCTGGCCAGGTGATATCGTGCAGTTGGCCGTGAATCTGGACTTTGCGAAGGCTTCGGTAGAAGCCGTGCAGTATTTCTTGCGAAGCGGCTGCCAATCCGTCATCTACGTCGGCAAACGCAATGGCATGGGAGCCAATGAGCAGCGAATCCAAGGCTTCCTTGCTGGACTTGGCGATTCTGCGGAAACGACGGTTCATGCGCTCCTAGACGTGGGGGAGCTGGGTATAGCGGGAACGCTGGATGAGGCGCTGCGCTTGAGCGGAGAGCGCCGACCGATCGGCATCTATACGTTCAATGATGCGCTGGCGCTGGAAATTCTGGCCTTGTGCCACGAGCGTGGCATTCGTGTGCCAGAAGATGTGCAGCTGATCGGCATGGACAATGAGCTGTATTCAAGGGCTAGTTACCCAGCGATCACTAGCTTCGATATGCCGGTGGATCTGCAAACCAGCCTTGTTGCTGCCTTCCTGATGAAGCAGATCAGTGAGCCCTTGGACGAGGAGAGCACGGCGCTGCTGGAAGAACATCTGCCTCGTGTACAGGGCCATGAGCTGCTAATCGATTTGGACATGATCGTGCGTAAATCATCAATGGCATGACGAAAAGACCGCAATCCTACTCTCTGGTGAGAGCGGGGGAGCGGTCTTTGTTTACCTATAGTTGCCGTTCAGCTGCCGCTGATGACGCAAGAATTCCTTGCCGTATTCGCCATGCGGGTTAATGTCGGCGTGTTCGATTTGGATCGTGGAATGTGCGATGCCATACTTGTTTTTCAGCGTCTCATTAATCGCAAGAATGACGCAGAACGGTTGAATGTTCGGGCTGATGAACACGTGAGCCGTTAAGGAATAGTGATCCGTGGAAACAGCCCAGAGATGCATCTCATGGACATCTTCAACGCCTTCCACTTGGCTAATCGCTGCGCGAATGTCATCGAGATTGAATTGATCCGGAACGGATTCCATCAGAATCAGGTAGGATTCCTTGATGATTTTGGCCCCGCCCGTAAAAATAATGCCGCCAATGACCATCGAAATGAGAGGATCAAACCAGAGGTAACCGGAGTAATAAATCGCAATGGACGAAATAATGACGCCAGCAGAGCTGAGGAGATCCCCGAAAAAGTGCCATAGCGCACTTTTGACATTCAAGTTATCCTCTTCTTTCACACTGTTATGGAGGACGAGGGTTAAGACGAGATTCACGACGAAACCGATAGAAGCAATCACGAGCATCAGGCCCAGTTGAATCGGCTGAGGATTAATCATGCGCTGAATGCCTTCAATGAAAATACCTAGAGCAATCACACAAAGCGCTAATCCGTTCAGAAAGGAAGCGATAATCTCAAACCGCAGGAAACCGAAAGTGAACCTGGCATTGGGTTGGCGCGTAGCAAGCTGCAAGGCAATCATACTTAGTCCCAAGGCAATCACGTCAGAGATCATATGAGCGGAATCGGACAGCAGCGCAAGTGAATTCGAAAGCACGCCGCCAATAATTTCAACAATCGTGAAAAAGGCGGTCAGTATGAGTGTGATCCACAACGTTTTTCTTGATTTACTCTGTTCTTTCACATGGTGCAGATGGTGGAAATCATATTCGATACTCATATAGGTCCCTCCTTATTTATAATTATTCTAATTAAGATATAGTTATTATATGCCAGCGACCTCGCTGGTGCAACTAAATTTCTTGTAAAAATAATGAAGATCAAGAAAAAGCCTGATTTCTCAGGCTTTCTCCAAGTGATTATTGTATACGCCAAGTCGCTACTCTAGCTATTCTCGCCATTTTATTCCAAAGTGTCGCTTGTAGCGAGGCTGAGGGAACTACAGTACGCTATTCTCGCCAAAGTTGACATTATCGCCAGCTTGAGGGAACTACAGTACCCTATTCTGCCGTTTGATGAGATATTCAGCGCTTTTCGCGGATATAAGACCCTGTAGTTCCGCTAATGCTCCAGCATCTCTGCTTTTTGCCTAAATAGCGTCCTGTAGTTCACTTATTAGGATTTGTTGCTTATAAGAGGCCCATCTCTCAGGGTGGTGAAGCCGTTCTGATCCTTGCAATTACCTAGGCAGGGATCTGCGCAAAATGCGAAATCCGAACGGCTCGAGTTCCATGCTGATAAATCCATCATTGGGCTTCACGGGTTCACCGCTGAAAGCATCCTGCCAATCTTCTGTCTCTAGATCGGCAGGCTGGGCAAGAATAGAAGTCTCCTCCGCATGGTTCATCCAGATCGTGAAGACTTCCTTCTCACTGCTGCGTTCATAAATAATTCTGCCATCCTCCGCATCCGCTCTCAAGAAAGTGAAACGGCCGAAACGGAGCACCTCATGTTCCTTGCGAAGAGCAATCAAACGCTTATAAAAATCAAATAAGTCCTTATCCTGCCTGGATTCATCCCATTCCATACACTTGCGGCAATCGGGGTCTTGTTCGCCCTTTAAGCCAATTTCGTCCCCATAGAAGATACAGGGAGTTCCGAGATAAGTGAGCAGAAACGTAACGGCCAGCTTCAGCCGGCTTTTATTTTCTTTGAACATCGTTAAAACGCGCGGCGTATCGTGACTGCCCAGCAAATTAAACAGGACCTCATTGGTTGGTGTCGGATAGCGCATGAGAATGTGATTCATATTTTCGGCGAAAGAGAGTCCATTGGGCTGCTCCGCTTGGAAAAATGGCAGTACACGATCCGAAAATGGATAATTCATCACGGAATCGAATTGATCTCCCAGCAACCAGCGCAGGGAATCGCTCCATGCTTCTCCAATAATATAAGCCTCCGGATTCGCGCGTTTGACGACTTTGCGAAAATCACGCCAGAAGGAATGGTCGATTTCATTCGCCACATCGAGCCGCCAACCGTCAATCTTCACTTCTTGGAGCCAGTGCTCGGCGACATCCAGCAAATATTGCTTGACCTCGGGGTTCGTGGTATTCAGCTTAGGCATGGAAGCGAAGAAGCCGAATGTTTCGTAATTGAGTGGCCCCTCCTTTTTGACTTCAACCGGATAATCGCGTATATGGAACCAGTCCGCATACTTGGATTGCTTGCCGTTCGTCAGCACATCTCTGAAAGGCGGGAAGTCAACGCTCGAATGGTTGAACACGGCATCCAAAACAACCTTAATCTGTTGAGCATGGCAGGCTGCGACCAATTCTTTGAGCAATGCGGTGTCTCCAAAATGAGGATCAACCTTTCTGTAATCCACCGTATCGTACTTATGATTGCTAGGCGCTTCAAATATTGGCGTCAAATAAATAGCGGTAACGCCTAATTCCGTCAAATAATCGAGATGGTTCAGGATCCCCTGGAAATCACCACCAAAATGAGAATCTAAGGTAGGCTGCTCTCCCCATTCAAGCACGCCTTCCGGATCGTTGCTGGTATCCCCATTGGCGAAGCGATCCGGCATGATTTGATAAAAAATCGCTGACTTGGCCCATTCCGGAGCCTTGAAGCCGTCGATTTCGTGCATATAGGGCATTTCATAATAACCAGCAGGAGGGTGGGGCTGCTCCTCATAAATTCCTGACTCCGTCATCCAAATCGTTTCCTCTTCGGACTGCAGACGGAAAGCATAGGAGAACCGCTTCTGCGCGGGCGACAGCTCTGTTTCCCAATAGTCAAAATAACGGTCGGTCGCGATTTTCAACATCGGATAGTCATTATGGTAGTTGTCCCAATCGTATTTATCGCCAGTGATCGCGGTTACTTCGTTGACATCATTTTTCTTGGTTCGTACGCGAAGATGGAACGTACTGCTATCATAGGAATAGGCCCATTTGGTATGGGGCGAATGGTATAAGCTTTCAATCTGCATAGTGGGGTCTCCTTTGTCTGCGAGATGAACGCGTGCGTATGCGGTCTATCCATGGAGTAGGGATTCAGCGCCGTCAATGTAGACGGGTGTTCCAGTAATATGACTGGCATGCTCGGAAGCGAGAAAGTACACTAGATTAGCAACTTGCTTGGCCGATCCGGGCTTGTGCTCCAGCGGTTGATCGCCTTCGGGATATTCGACAGGAATCGTAATTTCCTCAAGCTCCGGCCTGCGGTCTGTATTTTCGCCAATGTTAGTGTGAATGGCCCCCGGACAAATCGCGTTGACGCGAATTCGATAGCGGGCTAGTTCTAGCGCAGCCATTTTCATAAAAGCAACCTGCCCCGCCTTGGACGTACTGTAAGCACTCATTCCAAAATTAGAGAATACCCGGTTGCCATTGATTGAACTGGTAATGATGATGCTGCCTCCTTGCTGCTTAAGAGGCTCTACCGCATATTTGACACACAGGAAAGTCCCCGTCAGGTTAATATTGATCGTCGCGTTCCAGTCGTCCAGCTCCATATCCGCAATAGGCGAAAGTACGCCATTAATTCCGGCATTGGCTACCAAGACATCGAGTCGGCCCCAGTGGTCCATCACCGTCTGAATGGCTTGCTTCACTTGCTCTTCGAAGGCAATATCGGCGGGTAAAGAGATCGCTTCTCCGCCGGAAGCTGTAATTCTGTCTACAGCCTCATCCAGTTCGCTTCCTGGGCGGTTGAGCAGGCCAACTTTGTAGCCTTTTTCAGCCAACAATAGGGCTGAAGCCAAGCCAATGCCGGATGCGGCGCCAGTGACAATGGCGACTTTTCCCGCCTCAGCGGATGGTTGTGAATGGGTTTGATCTTGAATGGTCATCGTTTGAACCTCCTCAAAGTAAAACGGATTATATAGTCATTTACCCTTGCTCGCTTAGTTCGAATCGGGTTTGCTGTCATGAAAATGAATGTGATTCCTTTCAAAAGCATTCGCTTTTGGGTCATAGTCCACCAAAGTTTTGGTTTCCGTTAGATCGAGCCGCTTGAAGCTGTTGTCTGATATGGCATGCAGGATTGTGAAGGGACCTAGGTTCGTAGACAGAATTGTTTTGAAAATGAGATCGCACAAGTCCGCCGGATGGAGATAAGCGCTCATATCCCGGGCCGTCAGGTCCTCCTCCTCCGCAGGCGAGTCATCGAAAGCTCCTATGCGGATCGCAATGCTTTGCAAATGCTCCGCATACCCGAAATAGCAGGCCAGCGACTCAGCAAAACATTTGCTCACCCCGTACAAATTATGGGGACGCGTCGGCATATTCGCATACAGCTGCGAGTCGAGCGGGTAGCCTTCAATCGTCTGTACGCTGCTGGCCGTGAGGATGCGGCTTACGCCTTGATCTTTGGCCGCCCGGAACATGTTGAACGTTCCCTTGATGTTGTTGTCCAGGAGGGATTCGTAGAATCCCGCTTTGGGTGAAGGATCCGCAGCCAAGTGGATGACCACGTCAATGCCTTGACAGGCTTGTTGGCAGGCCTCGACATCGGTGATGTTGAGGGCTATGTATTCGTGATCGCCGCTAGGATAGCGGGTGAGAGATGCTGTTTCGAGATCCGCGAGGCGGAGCGTGTAGCGGTCTTTGAGGTAGTCGGCCAGGACACTGCCGATCCGGCCGGCTGCTCCGGTGATTAGAATTTTCATGGGGAGTTCCTCCTGGGAAATGAATGGTTGGTGGTTGAGTCGTTGAATGGTTATCTTATTCATTAACCAATATGGAGAAAATAAACGCAGGTTGTGGGCGGAATGGTAAATTTGATGGGGGATGGTGAGGGGACAGTGATAGAGAGAGTGTGACAGAGGACGGCGGCTTCGTAGGAAATCAGGCTAACTGGAAAAGCTCCTGTTATTTCATCGCTTTTCTGCTGAAAGAGACCGATTACCGGGAAAAGCTCCAGCTAATTTTGATTTTTTCTGGTTATGGAGGGGGTTTTCGGCTGTTTTAAAGGGAGTTTTTCCTGCTAATTGACGATATTACGCTACTTAGGCTTGAATTTGCTGGAGGAATTCCTGTTAGTGTTAGCTGGATGGGAGGGGGGACAGGATAATGAGGTATAATACGACAGGAAATAAAGCGTTTTCTAATTTGTAATATAATTGAAACATTCTTGTTATGGTTTCATAATGTTTAGGAGGTATTATAATAACCAAGACCCCCTTTTTAATATAAACTTTTGAACCCGGCCCCGTTGGCTGGGTTCCTTTTTTTATACATCCCAGTGCACCACAAATCAAAAAGATCACCCGAATCAATCTTCGGGTGATCTTTTTTCTATAACCCCTAGTGGTTATGCTACCTTATAGATATAGTTAATTTAAGGAGAATAAAAATGAGTCAATTTACATCTATCATATTAATTCAAGCTAATAGTAGTAAAGTAATTAAGAAAACTGTAAAGTTTTTGGAGTTAAAGAACACTTCTGCTTATCTTATTGAGACCAATCAAGGATGGGTCGCTGTTGCAGTGGAAAACCAAGATCAATATGGAGGTATACTAGCTAGTCATATTGCTAAAGAACTTCAAACAAATGTGATAAACTTTATGGGATCAACGGATTACGGTTGGAAGTACGAGTTGTTTAATTGTAAGGATAGAAAGGGAAGTTTTGAAATTGATTACGATAAGAATCCTTATTACACTAATGAAGAACTAGTGTTGGCTAATTTTGAATTTTTTGAAGAGCTGCCAATAGAAAAAATGTCATTTACAAAAATGAAAGAGATCTTATATCAAGCAGTTTATGAGGAAGAACGTATTTTAGAGGTATTAGATCTATTTATAAATACCTTGCGAATCGAGAAGTTGGTGGGTTTTTCATTCGAAGCACTTTCAAATGACAGTATTGTAAAAGATGATATTGTTTATATAGGTTCAAAGGAAGATAAAAAATAAATCTTAATAAAACAGTACTTAATAGTCTTTGTGAAACAATGGAGAGTTTTGGTTATCAGTATAGCAAGCATTCAGGACTTTCAGGGGATATTGCGTTTCTTAAAGAAGTTAGCGGTTTTGATGTTGGCCTTCTCATATATTTTCATGGAAAATCGATCTCAGCCGGATTAAAAACGTGCATAGACGATAAATCATTAGATTATCTCGTTGACGGTTCCAATATGTCTAGAAATTTTGACAATCAGATTGAACTAGAAGTTTTTTTGGAGGACATAAAATCAAAGTTTGTTTCCCACGGTGATAATTATATCAAGCAGAGAGTTTTGGAAAACTTTGATCCTCATCATATCTATACTTCAATGATGGATGAGTATCTCAAAAAGCATAACTACTATAGAAAAAGTTCAGATAGTAATCTGCTTGTTGGAGGTAAGGTAGTTTATAGTAAGGAAGATGAAGAAATTATATTTGATCACGGGGCTCTTTACACCTGTATATCATGCAAAGTTAAAACAAAAAGAGCAAATTTACATGAGACGTGTTTGAGTTATGAAGATCGTAACTGGTTGTTATTTTTGAATGAGAAGGAGTACGTTGAGAAAATCATGATTTTTCACAAGATATTAGAATCAAAAGTTTTGAATTCTTTGACATGACATTTAGAAAAAGATATGATGGCGTAATACCCATTTTCATGGGTCCCAATATTAGGAGTGTTTACAATGAAGTTACCAGGTCACGAACAGTTTATCGAGCGTGTAAAAGAACAAGTTGCGCAGGACCATCGCCTAGTTGGATTGCTTGGTGGAGGTTCCATGTTGACGGGCTCCATGGATGAATACAGTGATTTAGATTTTATTGTGGTCTATGACCCTGCTCATCAAGAAGAAATCATGGAGCAGCGATTGACGCTTGTAGGAAGTTTTGGCAACTTGCTTTCCGCATTCACAGGTGAACATGTCGGAGAACCAAGGTTGGTTATTTGCTTATACGGTCCAACTGCCCTACATGTTGATATTAAGTTGCTTTCCCCCGCAGAGCTTAAAGAAAGAGTAGAGGATCCTCTCGTTCTTTGGGAGAGAGACAGGGAGATGAGCACGATTCTTGAGCAAACGACTCCCGACTTCCCTTACCCTGATCCTCAGTGGATTGAAGATCGATTTTGGGTCTGGGTCCACTACGGAGCTGCCAAGCTAGGCAGAGGCGAATTATTTGAATGTATAGATATGATTACTTTTTTACGAGGGACGGTATTAGGACCATTGATTCTTGTTGAAAATGGGCAGCTCCCACGAGGTGTGAGGAAACTGGAACAGCAAGCTCTGGGCGCAATTACGGAACTTGAAGAAACGGTCCCCTCGCACAATGCCGAGAGCTGTTACAACGCTATGCAGGCAAGCATCCGCATCTATCAACGACTTCGTCAAAACCTCACTCATTTGATGCATAAAAAAGAAGCTGAGCAAGTATCCGTTGCCTACCTTAACCAAGTTTATAACTCGTTATCGACCAAATAAATAGACTGCGCCCATAAGGGAAAAGCCGTTTTGGCTAGTCTCTCGAACAAGGCTTCCAGAGCCACCTGGTAAGGTGGAAGTGGAAGCTTTTTTCCAAAGAATTTATATGTGTTGGACTGAGCGAGGAGTTATCCTAGCAACTTCAAAAAAAACATAGTTCAGCCCCAACATCGTACTTTTAGATAAAAAATCATTCTCCACGTCAAAGACACCCCCAACAAAAACAACTATATTGAAGGAGAGATAATCAATAAGGAGTGTTGGGCAGCGGTGAAAAATACAAAGGTCGTATTTCAGGGTCCATGGCAAGTGGAGACGGTTCAGGAGATATTTTCGCAGGAGATAGGTCCGCAGGAAGTGTTGGTCAAGAAGCTGTACACGCTAATCAGTCCAGGTACGGAGCTAGCGATGCTTTCAGGGAATGAAGCCTGGTTTCAGATGCCCGGCATTCCAGGCTATGCGGCAGTCAGCGAAATTGTGGAAGTCGGGGAAGGCGTGCCCTCTTATGAAGAGGGCGATATTATTTTCCATTATGGGAATCACGCCAAGTATGAGGTTACGGGGACAAACGGAACGTTTCTGAAGGTTCCCAAGAGTTTGAACTTGCAGTGGGTGCCCTTTACACGCATGGCGACGGTGGCAACAACGGCGATTCGGGTTTCGAATATTGAGTTTGGCGATTATGTAAGCGTCACCGGGCTAGGCCTCATCGGCAATATGGCTGCTCAATTGGCGCAGGCGCAAGGCGCGACGGTGATTGGCATTGATTTATCGGAGGAGCGGCTGCGCATTGCCAAACAGTCCGGTTTGCACGTTGCCATCAACGGGAAAGACCGCAACGTAAAGGAGAAAATAGCCGAGATTACACAGGCGAAGGGTGTTTCTACTCATATTGAGGCTACCGGTGTGCCCCAGGTTGCGGTGGAGAGCCTTGCGTACATCGGCAAACTAGGTGAGATCATATTTCTGGGCAGTCCTCGAGGCGAGTATCAGACAGACATCACGGATGTGCTGAATTACTGCCATCTGTATAACCGTGGCTGCATCACGTTCAAAGGGGCGCATGAATGGCGCTATCCAGTTGAGCCTAATGAATTCGTGAAACATTCTTTAGTCCGAAATTCGACGATTGTCTTCGAGTTGATGAAGCATAATAGGCTGCAAATCGCTCCGCTGATCAGCCATGTTCTGGAGCCGAAACAAGCCAAGGAGGCTTATGAGGGGTTAAAGGTAAACAAGGATCAATACAGCGGCGTATTATTTGATTGGAGTACGGTATAGGCTTCCGTTATACTGAGAATAGAAATGACAAGCGAGGCATTGAGCCATGATGCTGCCAGAGAGAGGGAGGAATGTATGGAGACTTGGATGAATGAGCTGTCCCCTTGGGTCAGGATGGTCAAGATCCATAAATCAGTATCTCTGGCAGGAAAATGGATGGACTATGACCATGTCTATACGTATATCGAGCAAGGGGAAGCCGAGTTTTTCATGGATGGCATTACGTATCAGGTTCAGGAGGGGGACGTCTTGCTGATGCCCCCTTTTTTGACGCATCTGATTCGTTCGACGTCGCCGGAGCCGTTGATTCAGTATATTGTTCATTTTGATTTATTTTATGAGGAACAACGGAGTTTATGGAAGGATCAGTCGATTACAGCTGAACGAAATGTGGTGGCCCCGAATGAGATGAAGTTCTCTTCCAAGCTGCCAATCGCTCATTTATCAGCAACGGACCGAATGGAGCTCAAGAAACGGTTTCTGATTCTGCATCAGGAATTTCTCGCCCAAAGACCTGGGTATCCCCTGATCACCAAAGCGATCTGCTTAGAATTATTGGTTTTATTCTTGCGGGCTCAGGCAGGCGTCAATGGGAAAGAGGGCAAGGTCACCAAAGGCTGGGTGTTTATTGAGCATACGATAAAATACATCAATGAGAATTTCGCTAACCCTGAGCTCGATAATGCGTCGATTAGCAGCCATGCGGGGGTTTCAACGAATCACCTGTCCTTTCTATTCAAGGATCAATTAGGTATGACGATTCATCAATATTTGACGCATACCCGGATTGAGCAAGCCAAGATTCGGATTATGGCTGGTGATCAAACCTTAACAGCTATCGCGGAACAGGTGGGTTATTCCAGCATTTATCTTTTTAGCCGATCTTTCAAGGCGCATGTTGGCGTGATGCCTAGCATGTTCATGGCGATGAACGCGGACATACGCAAGCATTAAGCGCGCATGCTGCTCGAAACGCCGCAACCAGGTCCATCGCCAAATCCTCACTTCATTGCTGTCATTTGCTTATGCATGCGTGCGATGCGTTCGCTCGGCTGCAAGTTCAGCCCATCTCGCAGCGCAGCCTCTATTTTGCCATATTGAAGCAAAAAAGCAGATCTGTCCTTTTTGCGCAAATAATGCTCCAAAATTTGCTCCTGTACGTCCTCATCATAAGGGAAGTCGTTCCCCAAACGATGCAGCAGTTCTATGGCGCTGCTAGCTTTATCCAACTGTTTGTAGAATTGAGAAAGCGCCTTGGCGGTGTCCGCAAATTTACGTTGCAATCGCTCACGCAGCGGCTCGCACCAACGGTAATCTTTGCCCCCAAACAACCCCCCTTTATAAACGCTCACAGCCTGTTCAAGGCGTTCAATCTGAATGTTTGGTTGATGATCAGTTAATCCCAATAATTCTACGGCGTTATCAGCCGCTTGCTCGAAGGTAAGCCAATCACACTTCACTTGTTCCCCGAGAGTCATACGGTAGCTGCCTCGTTGGGAGTGCCACTGCGCAGGAAATGCAGACTCGGTTAATGTTTTCTTCAGGCGGTGCACGCAGGTGTGCAGATTCTGTTCCGCTTTAACGGGTTCATTGTCAGGCCAAAGCTGTTCGCATAGCACCCATTTGGATACATGGTTATCCGCATGTGCCAGCATGTAAGCGAATAGCTCTTCGGCTTTGGCGGTTTGAAAACGAAGGGGCTTTTCCTGACCGGCTGGGTATACTTCAAAGCCCCCCAAGCCAGTGATATGCGCAACCGTTGTGTCCGTTTTCGGGGGCGCTGTTTGAAGGGGGGAGAGCCGCTTTTTGAGCTTTTGCACGGCCCGGATGAGATCATCCGTATCCACCGGTTTGAGCAAGTAATCGATCGCATTCGCTCGGAAGGCTTGCAAGGCATACTCGTTATAAGCGGTCACCATAATAACTTCCATCGCAGGATACGTCTGGGTAAGCTCAGAAGCCAATTGGAGGCCATTCATACCCGGCATCTCTATATCCAGAAAGGCGGCATCGAAGTGTTCTTTGCTTGCAGCAGCCAGCGCTTCCGATGGTTTAGTATAGAGACCAGAAACTTGCAGGTCGGTATGTTTCTCAAGAAGCAGGCGCAGCCTTTGCAGAGCGGGCTGTTCATCATCTACGAGCATGACAGTATACATGGGGGTTCACCTCGTCTTTCCAATTTATGCATTCGTGATAATGCGGAAGCTAACTTTGGTTCCGATGCCTGGTCGGCTGAACATGTGCAGCCCTTCTCCATATTTGTGCACGAGCCTGCGATGAATGTTCGTAAGCCCGATGCCTTGACGTTGTTCGGGGGAAGATGTTCGTTGGTTGATAAAATCGGCAAAGCTGTCACAAGCTGCAGGCAGTCCAATCCCATTATCCTCTACGATCACATGAATGTAATTTTCTTCTAGGGCGATGCGAATGGTAAGAAGGCCGCCATCTTCGTGCTTCATGATGCCATGCCGCACCGCATTTTCAACAATAGGCTGGATGGTCATGGTTGGAATATGTTGTTGGACCGCTTGCTTATCGCATTCCAAGTGGAACTGCAGTCTGTCACCGAATCGGGCTTGTTCAATAAATAAGTAAGCTTGGACCAGTTCCAGCTCTTGTTCCAGCGTCACGGTTTGCTCACGGTTATGAAAGTCAAAGCTGCTTCTTAAATAATAACTTAATCGCGTAAGCAGCCGCTGTGTCTTGTGCAGGTCGGTATCACTTACGGCTAATATCGTATTCAGCGTATTAAATAGAAAATGCGGCTTAATTTGCGCTTGCAGCAGAGCTAGCTCGGAGGCAACGGTCTCGCTCGCCGACTTCTTCATCGCCAGCAGCGTGCGAATGCGAGTGCGAAGCTCTCGTGCATCGACAGGTTTGCCCAGGAAGTCATTGGCCCCTGCCTCAAAGCCGGCAAGCATATCCTCGGGGCGGCTGCGAGCGGTTAGCAGCAGGACGGGAAGTTCAGACAATGACCACCTTTCCCGGATGTTCTTGCAGACGTCAAGGCCTGATAATCCAGGCATCATTAGATCTAGAATGACCAAATCATAGTGACCTTCCTTATTCGCTAATTGCCGCAAGGCTAGTTCGCCATTTTCGACGGAGGTGACGGACATGCGATCAATGGACAGCAAGTTTTCGAGCACTTTTCTATTCGTAGGATCGTCATCCACAACGAGGATGGAGGCCGTGGAGCTGTCTGCCGTCAATGGCCACTCTGATCCCCATAAGGCTGTTTCTGAAGCTGATTCGATGGGAGAAGCAGCAGGAATCCTATTTTCGGCGGCTTGCAAGGAAGAGCTCAGTTGTGCATCAGCAACAGGCAAGGAGAAAGTAAAGGTGGAACCTGCGCCCAACTGGGATTCCACGGTTATCGTGCCTCCATGCAGCTCTAATAATTTGCGGGTAATGCTGAGTCCAAGTCCGATACCGCTGTATTCGCCTGGGCTTAACTGTTCATAGGGGGCAAAGATAGCCGCTTGCCGCTCGGCAGCGATGCCGATGCCTGTGTCAAAGACAGAGACATAAATCGATTCGTCTCTATGCTCAGCGGAAATTCGAATGACTCCTGCGGCTGTGAATTTAAGCGCATTGCCAACCAAATTCGATAAAATTTGGACCAATCGGTCTTCATCAACTTGCAGGAGCGGAAGGTCGCCCGGAATATCTTGCAGCAGTTGAATCGGCTTGTTTGCTGCCAAAGATTGATGGACATGAAAGACATGCTGGACAATAGGCGCAAGAGCCAGAGGACGCGGTCGAAGGATTAACTCTCCATGACGAATTCGCGACATATCCAAAATGTCATTGATTAAACGAGCCAGCCTTTGTCCTGTTGCGACAATCAGGGAGGTGTTGCTCCGTTGTTCCGCATTCATGGGACCCGCAGCACCATCAAGCAAAGATTGCGATAAATTAATGATCCCATGCAGCGGTGTCCTCATTTCGTGGGACGTATTGGCCAGAAATTCGTCTTTCTGCTGATCCGCAGCAAGCAATTGGCCAGAGAGCTTTTCGACAGATTCGAAAGTTTCGGTCAACCGGCTCGAGAGCAGCAAAACCTGCGAATATAAGGCAGTTGCAACTGGAATGGGCAGCAGTAGGGATACGTGTGTGTTGCCAAGCACTTGCAGTCGATAGAGAATCGCCAGCACTAGGATGGACATGGCCCCAATCATCATATAGACAGCCCCTTCTTCGCGTTTGATTGCACCAACCAGCATGACGCCGACAATAAACAGGAGAGTTAAGCTAGTTAACCCGATAGAAAAGGATTCTATTGCAGAAAATAGGGTCATCGGTGTTACCGATATGTAAATCAGTCTGAGGACAATGCCAACGAAGATCATGTTCGTGAAATAAGCAAAGCCCTTATGAAGACGATGAGTTACTGTGATTTGGGTATAGCGCAAAAGAAAAAACTCACCAAAAATCCCTGAGAGGTATTGGACTCTCAAAAATACGGGATAAGGTAAACTCGGCATGAGCAGCGTCAGCAGCTTTTCACCTTGGGTAAGGGAAAATAGACAGCAGGCTAGACCGAATAAACCCAAATATAGCCAAGGCAGTTCTTTGCGGCGAAGCGGGTGAAGCGCAAGCAAGTAAATCCCTAGAAGCAGCAGGCCAGCGGAAATAGCTGTATCGCGCAGCAGACTGCGCTCCCGCAAGGTCTGAATGCTTTCCTGGCTTCCCATCAGAATAGAATGGGTAATCCCACCGACAAAATATTCGTAATTCGCGACCTGGATAACAATTTCTGCCGTATCGCCAACCGTAGAAAAGTAACGTACATAAGGGGCATTGAAAGTAGTCGTAGCGGCCAGACTGGTACCCGGCTGGCCGCTTCCTCCAATTTTGGAACCGTTGATGTACAAGCTGTGTGACGATTTAATATTGTTGACTTTGATGCCATAGAGGGTAGGTGTTTCACCGTCTGAAGGCGCTAAACGAATGTGCAGGCGAAAGGTCGCATACCCTTTGGCTGAGCGCGCCGAGCTGAAATCTTGCTGTTTGTCCCAGCGATGAGGGACGAGTGCATATTCAGGCGCAGATGTTCCGTTCGCATTCAACTGAAAATCCGCAGGCAGTAACATCTGATTCGGATAATACTCCCACTGACCATCCAGAGCAACGATATTATCGAGTGCACGGCTCGCTTTCGTAAGATCAAGGATGCCTTGAGCGGCAATCGGTCCTTTGCGGTCAGAGGCGGTTAACTGCGATGTATAGTAGCCAACGGCTATAATAAGCAGCAGGCATATCATGACGATGGAGAAACGAAACGTTTTGTTCATAGCCAATCTCCCCTATTTAAACCATCCTTTTTTCCGAAACCAGAGAAACATGCCGAATCCGATCCCGAACATAATGAGCAGGATGCCGAAATACCCCCAGTGCCACTCGAGCTCGGGCAT
The DNA here is from genome assembly GCF_022163125.1 of Paenibacillus sp. HWE-109. Taxonomy (NCBI): domain Bacteria; kingdom Bacillati; phylum Bacillota; class Bacilli; order Caryophanales; family Paenibacillaceae; genus Paenibacillus; species Paenibacillus sp. HWE-109. The sequence continues at coordinate 212,063 of NZ_CP091881.1, forward strand.
ATGAGCGAAATTCATTCCGTAAATACCAGCAATAAAGGTTAGCGGCATGAAGATTGTCGTAATCACCGTTAATGTTTTCATAATGCTGTTCATCCGGTTGGAATTCAAAGAGATGTAGCTGTCTCGCATATCTGCGGTCATGTCGCGATTGGATTCAATCATTTCGGAGAGCTTGAGCAGATGGTCATGGATATCCGTGAAAAAGACAAGATGCCCGCGGATTTGATCGATCCGATCCGTATTAATGACTCTGTACAGCAGATCGCGCATAGGTACGATAGTACGACGTAATTTTAATAATTTACCGCGTATTTCGAAAATATGGCTCATCAGCACTTCGGTAGCTTCCGAGTTCAAATTGTTTTCAATATCGTCAAGCTGGTCTTCAATTTGATAAACACTGGGAAAATATTGATCCACGAGGTTGTCCAATACGAGATAAGCAGCATAAATATGCCCTTCACTCCGCAGGTTCTCTTGTTCCGATACACGACTCCAAGCATCTTCGATTTCTCGCGACTCATGCAGGTGGAACGTGACAATAAAGTTGCTCCCGAGAAACATGTCCACTTCTTCAGCAGCCAGTGTTTTGGCATTAATCGCATGCATGACGAAAAAATGAATCTGTTCATAATGATCCATTTTGGGGCGCTGCAGCAAATAAAAGCAATCTTCGATGGCTAAAGGATGGAAGTTGAAGTGATCCTTGAGGTGCAAGGCATCCTTCTCACTGGGATTATTAAAATCAACCCAATACCACTGGATATTCGGATCTTCAAGTTGGTCAAGGGGTACATTGTGAAGGACTTTGAAGTCCTTGGTTATGGCAAGGGAGCGAATCATTGAAAAACTCCTACATTCGTATTTTCGTTATTTCTATCTGCTCTATTTTACCATACAATGAAAGAAGATCAGAACGTTCTGCCGACGCCCACCTTAAAAAAAAACAAGTAGACATTAATTTTGTACATGCGACGTGTTTTGGATTTCTTTATAATGGAAAGATATCTGCATGTACATCAGGAGGAGCTTATGTTTACAAAGCGATTGAATACGGGTTGGGAGTATTTGCAGAGTTCGTTAGGCGGCGTCTGGGAAGTTTGGCGCAAAGATAAATTAAACAATCACTATAATCTTGCTTGGCAGGAAGTAGAACTGCCGCATTGTTTCAATGCACTCGATGCTATGGATCCGGACAAGCCCTACTACCAAGGACCGGGCTGGTACAGGACCTTATTGTCGATCGACAACCCGTACCCGAAGGGGAGAACACTGCTTCATTTCGAAGGAGCAGGCCAGCAAACGGAATTATATGTGTATGACCAACTTGTCGGCGGACATCAAGGCGGCTATGATGAGTTCGTCCTTGATATCACGGATCAATTAGCGGCAAACGAATTCCCGGCCTACTACGGTAATCAGGTGCCGATTGCTATTCGCTGTGACAACACGAGAAATTTGGAAACGATTCCATCAGATGTGAGTGATTTTAATCTCTATGGCGGTTTATACAGATATGTCAATCTGGTCTATGTGCCCAACCTATCGATTGAGACTGTGCATGTAGTGACGCATGTGACTGCGGATCAAGCCAAGGCTGCTGTTGAGGTGCAACTGTATAATCCTGAGCAGATCCAGCGGATGATACGTATGCGTTTGCAAGTTTGGGATGCCGCGGGACAGGTAGTGTTCACAGGGGTGTTTGATAACGAAACGTGGGCAGGCAAGGACGAAATCACCCGCTTCCAAATCGACAATTTTCAGCTATGGAGCCCTGAGCACCCTCATTTGTATACGTGCGAAGTTACTTTGATGCCGGTGGATGAGGCTGTCGCAAGCGAAACAGCTCTAGCTGTACGGTTCGGTCTCCGCTATTTCGAGTTCATCGAGAAGGGACCTTTCCACCTCAATGGACAAAGATTGCTGCTCCGCGGCACACATCGGCATGAAGATCATGCCGGCGTAGGCGCAGCTATGACAGAGGCGATGATTCGTGAGGAAATGCGGCTCATCAAGGAGATGGGCGCGAATTTCATTCGCTTGGGGCATTACCAGCAGTCGCGGATTGTCCTGGATCTGTGTGACGAGCTGGGACTGCTCGTATGGGAGGAAATTCCTTGGTGCCGCGGCGGTATCGGCGGCGATTCCTACCGTCAGCAATGCAAGGATATGCTGACAGCGATGATTGAGCAGCATCGCAATCATCCTTCAATTATTTTGTGGGGCCTTGGCAATGAGAACGACTGGGAAGCGGATTTCAACTATTTTGATGTAGAGGAAATTAGGGATTTCATGCGTGAGCTGCATGCGTTGTCCCATGCGTTGGATGATACGAGACTGACGGCGATTCGTCGCTGCGACTTTTGCCGAGACATCATTGATGTGTATTCGCCTTCCATTTGGGCGGGATGGTATCGGGGTGTTTATCCGGAATATGAGACTTATACGCGTACAGGATTTGAAAGTGTGGATCGATTCCTCCATGTTGAATGGGGAGCAGATAATGTGGCTGGACGCCATGTGAAGAAACCATATACAGGATTCGAGGATATCCAAACCGGGGCAGGGGCTGACGAGCGCGATGGTGATTACCTGCTGACTGGCGGCGATCCGCGCGTTTCCAGTTTGGGGGATTGGTCGGAGACCTATTTCTGCGACATGATTGATTGGTACTTGCGCGCGCAGCAGGGAATGGACTGGTTGACCGGCACTGCGCAGTGGTCATTCAAAGATTTCTCAACTCCGGTGCGACCGGATTCGCCGATTCCTTACTTGAATATGAAGGGCGTCGTTGAACGGGATTTCAGACGGAAAGAAGCCTATTACGTCTTTCAATCTTATTGGTCTGAGCAGCCAATGGTGCGCATTTATGGCGGAAGCCTGCCTGTTCGTACGGGAAAAGCCGATGAATTGCAGACCATCAAAGTGTATTCGAACTGTTCGGTAGTTGAACTCTTTGTCAATGGAAAGAGCTATGGGAAACGAACGAGAGACACGCAGAACTATCCTTGTGCAGGTTTGCGCTGGGATGTGATTTTGCCGTCAGGGGAGAATCGTCTTGTAGCTGTGGCCTCTGGTGAAGGCGATATCGTAGTTCAAGACGATACTACGTTCAAATACCAGACGGAAAGCTGGGAACAAGCTGCCGCACTGCGGCTGACCGCTTATCAACACCCGGATGATGGCAGTTTTGTCGAGGCTTTGGCGTACGACCAGCATGGCGTATTTTGCGCGGATGCGGCCAATTTGGTGCATTTTGGCCTAGCGGGATCAGGGAAACTGCTTGATAACTTAGGAACAGTAAGAGGTTCCAGAACGCTGGAACTTGCGAATGGACGTGCCCGTATTTATGTGGATTTAAAGGGCGGGACATCGATCGTCTCCGTGCATGGAGAAGGATTAGAGCCTTCGTTCGTGAAGATGAATAGTTGACATATTACGCAACCGTTAGGAGTGGATGGAATTGAATATTTCGAATCTGTGGCCGCAATTGCAACGCAAAGTTGACACTATGATCGAGCAAATCGGAAGTAAATCTCCACACGTGGAGAAAGAGGGCGTGTACGATGATGCCCGTTTGGATTGGTGGACATCAGGCTTTTGGCCAGGGCTCTTATGGATTATGTATGACGTCTCCCAAGAAGACAAGTATCGTCAGCAAGCCTGGGATTGGGATGCCAAAATAGAAGCTTGCTTCCTGCGGGAGAACAATTTCCATCATGATGTTGGCTTTCAATTCCTGCCTACGGCAGTAGCCAAATACAAAATGACAGGGGATCAGGATGGGCGTAGACGAGGGCTGCACGCAGCGAATTTCCTTGCCGGACGCTTCAATCAAGCCGGACAGTTCCTGCGCGCTTGGAATCAGGACAAGCATGGCTGGGCGATTATAGATTCCAGCTTGAATCTATCCTTGCTCCTCTGGGCAGCCGAAGAGCTTGGCGATCCGCGGCTTAAACAAATTGCCATGGCGCATGCGGATACGGTCTTGGAGCATTTCATTCGGGATGACGGCTCCGTCTGTCATATCGTTAGCTTTGATCCGGACACGGGCGCATTCATCGAGGCGTTGGGCGGACAAGGGTTCTCCCCGACCTCCGCTTGGAGCCGGGGACAGTCATGGGCTTTGCACGGTTTAGCGAACGTGTACCGCTATACGGGGGAAAGCCGTTATTTGGCTGCTGCGAAGCGGGTCGCCCATTACTTCATGGCGAACACCACGGTGGATCCCATTCCGTTATGGGATTTCCGCACAGGTGATGCGGATTTGAAGTTGAAAGACACGTCCGCCGCCGCTTGCGCGGCTTCAGGACTGCTTGAAATCGCCTCGCTGGTACCCGCAGAGGAAGCGGATTTATACCGGAATCAGGCGATCCGGATCATGGATGCGCTGACGCAGGATTACGCGGATCTGGATGGATCGAGGGAGTCGATCCTCAGAGAAGGCACCGGGCATAAGCCGGCGGGACAAAACGTCAACGTAGGACTGATCTACGGGGATTATTATTATATAGAAGCCGCAGCCAAGCTGAAAAACTGGACGCAGCGAATCTTCTAAGCTGAATTGAGTTCCCTTTGAGTTTCCTTGAAGGGAGCTCTTTTTCATTGGATCCTATTGGATAATTCCCAATAGAATCCCCGTTTGAACCTTGTTCATCCTGTTTTCATTGGAATTTTTTCATTCAATTACCTTCTAAATGCAACAATCCACGTTAGGTTACCAACCTAGAGAGCAACCTCTTTTTTATCTCGATACGGAGCCAAAACTTACAGGAATATCTCCTGCTAATTTTAGCGTTAATGGCTCTAAACGGTCATCTAACTGGAAAACCTCCAGCTAATTTAGAGAGAAATCGCTATTCAGTGGAAAAGTATCAGAAATAACGGGAGTTTTTCCATGTAAATGGGCTTTTCATGCGAAAATACCTATAATAACGGTAGCTTTTCCATGTAGTTCAACATTGAAAACAAGAGGCAGCCTTTAATTATAAATGGGGAGTCATCCCAACCGTCTCGCGTGGAGATAAGGGAACTCCAGTGCGCTATTCCGGCAAAAAGTGTCATTAAAGCGAGTCAGAGGGAACTCCAGTTCGCTATTTTGCTTTTTGAGTAGAAATTCAGCGGTTTTCGCAGAAATAAGACCCTGTAGTTCCGCTAACCCCCGAGCATCCCTGCTATTTGCCCAAATAGCGCCCTACAGTTCCCTTAGGAGGAGCTGTCGCTTGAAAGATGCTCAACTCTCAGGGCGGCGAAGCCGTTTTCTCACATCCAAGCCTAAATTGCTGCTTCAGCGGGTTACGCTGATGTCATCAAAGATCGCTTTGGTATTCGCATAGACACGAGCTCCAATTTTGCCGCTCGCAAGCGCGCTGTCCGTGGTGCTGATTTCCAAATTACCGTCTTTGTAAATTGAAATGGAACTGCCATTGACGACAATTTTGTAAGTATACATAGTGTCTGCTGCAATACTGGGGTTAGTGAAACCCAGAACTGTTCGTACGCCGTTCACTACTTTGAGGAGTTCCATCTTGCGGCCGGTTTTATCGTTATTTTTCAGAAACAGCACATAGTAATTATTGTCGTCCGTGTAGCGGAAGACCAATCCGGCATCCTTATTTCCATTTGTATTGTTGGTGACGTTAACTTTCGCTTCGAAAGTATAATTGGTCCAATCAGCATTCCCGGCGAGAGATAGGCTTTGCGCGGAATTGGCTTGACCGCTGTATTGGTTGCTTACTACACTCCAAGTTCCGCTGGTCGAGGTCCATCCATTGGCGTTGCCGTCGTTGAAATCATCGGAGAATAGCGTTTGACTGACGATCGGGCCTGTTTGAACGGTCGTACTAATGGCATCCGTGGACGTGTCCGTCGTATGGAAGTAGTAGGAGTGAATGCCGAGCGGAAGCTTGGTTGTATACGTATAGGCTTTGCCATCCGTGTAGGTGGTGTCGGCTGCATGGACCGGAGCCATGGCATGGACAACCCCATCGAGGACTAGCTCCATGACGAAAGGCGCTTGGTTATCGGCATCCGTATAGGTGACGTTAAAGGTATAATTGGTGTTAAGATCTCCAGATGCTGCATTTACGCCTGCCGAAGTCAAAGTTGGTGCGGTTCCGCTGTTCGTATTCGATGCTTTAATTTCATCGATCAGCAGCTCGCCATAAGTGACTGTATTTTGTTTGAGCCATATGGACAACGTGACAGCCTTTTTATTGACAGGGTATGCTAATCCGTTCAAATCAATTTGGAGATCTGTCCACGAAGCAGGTACTGCTGCCCAGCCGCCGGTCAGATTTTGTGTTCTAGTACCGTCATTCAGTTCAATTTTCATTCGCATATCCGAGTAACCCGGATTCTTCATTGCGAAGTTCAAATAGCGATAGCCTGAGACGTCAACAGCATCATGCCACGGCTGGAACTTGGCGGTTGAAGCGACAGCGGTCGGAGTTTGGGTGAATTTACCGACTTGCTTGCTGTCTACGGTTGTTCTGCTGAAGGTACCTGTTCCACCATTCTGATTATACCAGTTTACCCACTCGCCATTACCACCGATGGAGCCCCAGAGTCCTTTGCCGTTAAAATCATCATACAGCAGAGGGGTCGAAGGGTCAGGCAATGGTGCTGCAATCGTGTAATGCGTTGAACTGTAGCTTTCATTGCCTGCCGCATCGATGCCTCTGACGTCAACTCGCTTATTGGCATATGCGCTCGACAAGCTTTCGTCAATCGTGGTTGCGTAGACGGCGCCGGAAACGGACATCGGAAGATAGGAGCTTCCAGATTTATAAGTGATTGCAGACAAACCGTTTGCTGGTCCGGCAAATACGGTTACATTTCCACGAACATAGTCACCGATAACGGGTGATAGAATCGGCAGCGGGATCGGGTTCGTTCCGGCTGGGGAAGTCGTGCTAGTCGTTGCGCTGAGCCCCATGATCGTATACAACAGTCCTGCTTGAATACTGATGCTGAATTCGTTATACCGCCATTGGTTGGTGTCGTCCGAGTACAGGGAGCGATCTTTGTACCAAGGGCTTACACTTTTCATATCCTTCGTATCCTTCATATTGGGTCCGCTGACCATAGCCCCAGGGATGATGACGCCTGTACCCGTAGGGGTATTCGACTCTTCATCGAAACGGGTATGCAAGAAATCGACATAGTCGGTGCCAATGCCGGAAACCCAACTGATATTCCAAGGATTTTCACCGAATATCCAGTACAGTCCTTTCTGCACGGCACGCAGCGCTGCGGGATCATGGAAAAGCTCATAGTATCTTAATGTATCGCCCAAGTAAGAGGCATGAGGTTCATTGACGCCAAAGTTTTTGAACTGATTAAACACACTGTATGGCGTATCATCGGAAGTTGATATAAAATAATCGACCTGTTTTTTCAATAAATTTTGAATAAGAGGTTGGGTTGCAGTGCCAGCAACAGGATAGAATTCCGCCAAAGACATAGGACGCATATCCCAATAGTTCGTTGAAGCAAGATCGTCAAGAGTGAGTACGTTAATTTTGGCAATTGCCGCATTCTTATAGCTGATGTTATTGGTGAGCAAATAAAGCTCCACATCAGCGAGCAGCATGGAATTGTCAATGCCGCCTTTGGTCGTATAAGAGCCTACTGGATCATTCGGATGGGCAAGCACGTAGTTGTAGAAGACCTCTGCGGCTGTTTGGCATTTGGCTGCAAAGGATGTGAGTGCCGCTGCTTTGGAAGGAGTAATATCTCCCTTAGCGATAGCGATTTGAATTGCACGTGCAGTTGCCGCTAGCGTTCCTGCAGACTTGGCAGAACCGCCAATCCCATAATCGCTGAGTACGCGATCATCGGCTGTGCCGGATACATTATCCGTTGCTTTCTCCGGATGCACGAAGCTCGCGTTGTTCTTCAGATTGTACATAGCCCCGCCAAGCTGGTCAGCGAATTTGATGACATATTCACTGCCAAAGATGGCTTCATCAATCAGGTCGGGAATGCCATTGCTGTCATTATCGAATTTCACACTTGCCGCATCGGCATAGCGGACGTAGGCTAGAGCAATTTCAGCGCCGACCCATTGATTGCCGCCGTACTTGCCATAGTCGCCTGCATCGTACCAACCGCCTGTCAAATCATAATGCTGCGTACGATCAGCAGAGGCGGCATCGTCGAGATGTCCGGCAGGGTGGAAGACCTTAGCCGAAGGCGCCACTGTGCTGTAGTCTGCGGGATAAGCGTCGGAAGTGGCTACGCTGGCACGCATAATGCGATAGAAAGCTGTCATCTCATCCTTGTAGTTGTTCCAGATATTCGGTTGGATCGCGAAGGGATAGGAGGAGATGCCGTTTGTTTTGACCGTATAATTGTTGCCCGTCGTTGTAATCGCAGTGAAATCAATGGAATAAACATGCTGGTTCCATATGACTCCTTCGTCTTGCATCGTGCCCGAGGCCACGACCGTAGTCCCGTTCAGAATTTGATAAGTGGTATCGGTTACCGCCGTTGTCGACGTCACCTTGGCATTTTTGAAGTCATTCGCGCTGTAACCTGCCTGACTGACAACGACATCAATGAGCTGTTCGGAATTAACGATAAGAAGAGACTGGGCGGAGGTTGCAACTTCAGTGGAGGTAGCATCGGTCGTACGGAAATAGTACGTATGGGTACCTACCGGCAGCTTCGTAGGATATGCATAATTTTTACCGTTTGAGTATGTTTTATCGCTGCTGTCGACTTCTTTCATGTCATAAGCTGTGTCATCGATCACCAACTGCATAGCAAACGGCGCTTCATTGTCAACATCTGAGTAAGTTGCAGCGAAATTAAAGCTTGTATTCTGATTGTAGGTGCCTGTCGAATTGGCAGTCACACCGATAGATGTCAATGTTGGCGCCGTACCCGTGGACGCGGTAGTCGCTGTAATCCCATCGATCAGGATCTCGCCATAGGTGCCGCTTTGCTGTCTGAGCCAGATTTCGAATCTAGCTGTAGCTTTTTTGAGGTTGGGAGCTATCGTTGCGAGATCATACTGGCTAGTCGTCCAAGAAGTCGGCACAGCTACCCAGCCTGCTGTTAAGTTATAGCTGGCCGTCCCGTCATTAACAACTATGCGAATGCGAGCGTCCGCGTATCCCGGATTTTTCATCGTAACATTCACATAACGATAACCGGATAAATTGATAAGTTCATTCTCAGGCTGGAACTTGGCCCAAGATGAGCTTGTCGCTGGGGTTTGTGCGAACACGCCAACCGTCCGGGAATCGATGGTCGACTTCGTGAAAGTACCGGTTCCGCCTGCTTGGTTAAACCAATTCATCCAGTTTTTTTTGAAAATACCTCCACTGGCAAAATCGTCATAATTAATGGGATTGCCAGGTCCCGGAAGCGGTGCTACGGCAGCGGAAGAAAGACCAGGAAGAGCGATAAGGGCGTTGAACACTAAAAGGAAACCTAAGCAAAGGGCTAGCAACGTTCTTGCTCTTTTCTTACTGCGAATCGTTGGCAACATGAATAACCTCCATTTTCGTATTATCCAAAACACTTGCGAACGTATCGTGCTTGCCTTGCAGCAAACCCCTGACTTTATGGATCCCCCCTTTCTTTGAAATCGCTGTCATTTTGATCATAGTGGAAGAACTGGATGTCAGCCATGATATATCATGGTCAATGTGTGATCAATGTTAGCCAAATGGTTAAGCACCCTTATGGATGCGGCTAATCACCTCTTTCATATAGGAGATGCTATCGCTAAGTCCGCCATCTAATGTAGGCCAGTGGCATTCAGCAGAAAGCTTGCCTGTGTAGTTGATGGCTTGTAATACCTCACATAACCTTTGATAAGGATAAACGCCTGTTCCAGGGGCATGTCTTCCCGTATCTGCAAGATGGATATGAGCGATCCAATCCTTGTGTGTGAGGATCGTATCCAGAGGTTCTTTCTCTTCATCCATATGATAAAAGTCGGCAAGCACCCTTATCGTTGGGCTATTGATTTGCTTCGCCAAATGAACGGCCTCGGCTATGTTGTTCATCAAATTGGATTCCTTGCGGTTCAGCGGTTCCAGCGTCAATGTAATGCCATTTCCTTGCCATTCTTCTGCGATCCAGTTCAGCAGCTCCAACATCTGAGCTTCAGCTTGCTGAGGCTCCCAATTCTCAGGGATCATGCGGGCTTTGCCGCTGCCAAGCACAACAACCTCCACACCGATGCGGCTTGCCGCTTCTCCAGCCTTGTTGACGTAGCGCCGGATTCTCTCACGATCCACTTGCGGACCTACCAACTTCATGCCGTCTGGCGCGAAAATATTCAAGGCACGCACGGGAAGCGGGGAATTGACATACAGGGGAATTCTCTCCGCTAATGCTCGTTCATCCTCAACTTGCAGGGATGAGAGAGCACATTCCACATAATCCAATCCATGAGCCGCAAGCAGCTCCGCTTGTTCAATTCCTGCACACCAACCGATTTGATTCATGTCGCATTCCTCCTTGAGATGAGTGCTTTCATGTTCATTGTAATAAGCATACAAACGTGTGGAAATGGTCAAAGGTATTGAATGATGTCATACAGTACGATTGCGAATATGCATAAAACCCTTTGTTGTTCAAGGGTCTATTCGTACGTATACTGGAAGTAAGAACATCGGGGAGCTGATGAACGTTGGTGAATCGGAATATCATAGACGAATTGAGCGAATATGTAGAGCTGCGTTTAGGCAGCATCGGCACGGCTAGTCATGATAAAGGCTGGACGGAGGCAAAACAGCATCCTGACTACGATATTTGGCTGGTGACTAACGGTGAAGTTGAGGTTGATGTTCAAGGCGTCATGTCTGTGGCAAAAGAGGGGGACATCGTTTTTTTTAATCCTGGGGTGGCCTATACGGCATCTTGTTCCCAGAATTCCTGCAGTCACATATTTGTCCACTTTGATTTCTCGTTGGGTGAACGCTTTAACTTCCTGAATGAGTTTGATCTCATGGGTGTTATTAGCGGGGCCTGTCTGACTAAGGAGAGGGAGTTATTCAGAGAGGCCTTCAATGCTTACCAGAACAGAGAGACGATGGCGTCATTAATGCTCAAAGGCTTCTTCCTCGCATTGTTAGCCCGTCTTTTATCGATTCCGAAACACCCTCCGATAGGGCTGCAGGGAGCGGAACTACACTCGAAGCATTTTACCAAGCTGGTTCCTGTGCTGGCGTATATTGAGGCGCACATCGGAGAGCGCATAGCGGTGGAGCAATTGGCTGAGATGAGCGGCATGTCGCCCAAATATTTCTATGCTTTTTTCAAAGCCCAAATGGGCGTGACCCCTCAAAATTATATGACGCGTCTCAAGCTGAATCGAGCCAGGGAATATTTGTACGAGGGGAAACTGACCGTGAAGCAGATTGCCTATCAGCTTGGCTTTGCTGATCCGTATACATTTTCTAAGATATTTAAACGTTTCCATAAAATTGCGCCGTCCAAGTACTATGGGCATACGTAGCATTTGTAACACAATTGGAACATTCCTGTTACAGTCCTCTAACATTGGTGAGGTATTATAATAAACAAGACCCCCCTTTTTTAATATAAACTTTGGACCTGGCCCCGTTGGCTAGGTCCCTTTTTTTACAGCAGGATATTTTCCTAAATAAATCCAGATCGAAAACCGATATATACCTTAGTATGATTTGGAAGGGAAGATAAACTTTATTATGAATATTAATGTAAATTCCAATAATTCTGTTCAAGCGTATCGGCCGAGTGCTCCCAAAACGGATGCATTGGATACACAAATCAAAGATTTAATGCAGCAAACAGATAAGTTGCAGGAGCAAATTCAAAATGTTCAGGCTAATAAAGAACTTAACGATAAGCAACGCATGGTAAGGATTAGTGAGATACAAGAACAAATCCAGCAAGTAGAAGCGCGAATTAGTCAATTAAGATTAGAGAAGTTAAATAAGCAGCAAAATGAAGCGAAAGAAGCAGATAAAAATATAGTTTCAAAAGATGATACGAAAATGGATGTTATTTTAAAAATCGGTGTTAACTTTGACAGTATTAAGGCAAGCAACAAAATGAATGGGCAGCTTGAGCGTGAATCCAAAGATAACTTAAATAATGTAAAATCAGATCGTTTGTATCTTAAACTCGCTCCTGCAGTAACGGATAGACTTAATTATGATATTGATCGAGTAGTGATGACTGAACATGCGGAAGCAACGACTATAAAGAGTAAATTAGAAATCGTTAAAGAAAATGAAGCAAAACAAGCTGTGATAAATAACAGTATCAGTAAAACATATGCTAAAATCAAGGATACCATCGAGCAAATTCAAACTGAGGATAAGAAAGACATCGGGGAAGAGGACACAGATAAAAAAAATGAAGATGAGGTTAAACAGGTTGTTATTAAGAAAATAGAGGTTAAACAGATTGACATCAGAATTTAAAATGGTGGATCTACAACCCCCACCTTTTATGATTATGTTGGTTGGCGATTGGGCAAAAAGAGGCTAACTCTAAAGGTTGAAAACCTAGAGAAAGCCTCTTTTGTTATTTCCAGATGGAGCGAAATCTTACTGGGCGCTCCCCAATCCCCTACCGCTCCGATCGATAGATCTCCTTTACCAAGCGATAAGCGAGCTTAGGCTTGCGATACTCGTTGAGCAAGCCTTTATTGTTAAAGCTCCGCGCCCGATCGCGGAAGTACGGGCGATCACTGCGCACGTCGACGCGAATGTCGGCGAAGTGCCAGATCAAGGTGCCGACGATGCGCGGATCGGCACGGAAGATCTTCAGTGCCTGTTGCACGACATCAGCTTGATAATCCTCGCTGAATAAGCGCGGTTCCCAGCCAGCGTCGCCAAAGATGCCCGCGGCGCCGAATTCGCTCATGATGACCGGCTTGTCGCCGGCACCTTGCGATTCGGCATTCCGATAATAGGCCTGAAGCATGTCGCGGAATCCGTCGACGCTGCCTTCGTACCAGCCGTAATATTTGTTGATGCCAATGACGTCGAAATAGGACAGCACGATGTCTTCAACGGGATGCATGGTCGCGTAAGTAACCAGACGGCTGTCATCCATGCTGCGTATTTGGCTGACGAATTTCTTCGTAAGCTCCAGGGCTTCATTCGTACGTGTATCGATCTCGTTATGTGCCCCCCAGAAAATAATGGACGGATGGTGATAGTCGCGGCTGATCATCTCGCCGAGCATATGGACGCCGCGATCCGTGAAGATCGGGCTAGCCAGTGTTTCGGTGCTCATGAAACATCCCCACATCGGAATCTCACTCCAGAGCAGCATGCCATGCTCGTCGAGCAGATCGATCCAGAACTGACTTTGCGGATAGTGGGACCCCCGAACGATGTTGCAGCCCATATCCTGGAGAATAGCCAGGTCCTTCAGCATGAGTTTAGGCGGGAAAGCGAATCCCCACTCCGGATGTTCCTCGTGCCGATTCACGCCTTGCAAATAGAGCGTTTTGCCATTGAGCAGAATTTGCCCATTCGACACTTCCAACGTGCGGAACCCGGTGCGGTCGATGAGATCGTCTTCACCTGCGCGAATCGCAAATGTATACAATTCAGGTTGTCCTACGTCCCATATGCGAACGTTCGCCAGGCTTCCGCGCAGTGTAAGTTTGGAGGATTGGCCTGCTCTAATCTGGACAGTTGCTGTTGAGAAAATAGCCGCCTCTGTGGAGACGTCGATTTCAATTTCTTGATCTGCACAGCTAAGTGAGTTTAATTGGACGTGCAGCTCAACATCGGCTGTATGGCCGCTTAATGTATAATCGATTTTCAAAGAATCAATATAGACATCAGGCAATTCCTGCAGTTCGACCGACCTGATAATACCTCCATAAGAGTACCAGTCTGCCACATCTGTAGGCAGTGTCTGCCAATCCAAAGTGCTGTCGACACGAATAATTAATTCATGCTTACCCTGCGCAAGATGAGGAAGTACAAGCGCAAACTGGGTGTATCCACCGAAATGATAACCTAGATGCTGACCGTCTACATAGACATCCGCATGATGAAGTATCCCTTCAAAAATGAAGCGAAGATTAGCTTCTTGTGTGGTGTCGAAGTAAGTACGGTACCAAGCGGCACCGATATATTCATAGAGGCCAAGTTCATTATTCCAACATGAGGGTACGACAAGCTTTTGCGACTGTGCGGGGAATTGCGTGTACCACTGTTCGGTCAATCCGATTTGACCAGGATCCGTGACGAAATCCCATAATCCATCCAAAAGTCGGGTATGGCGAAGGTGATGCTGGTGAAAAGTACGTATCACAGGAAAATCCCCTTTCATGTATGTTTAGTACAGAGTATCATGGAACTAGTGCATTATATATGGAGAAAGTAGTTTGATATTTGTCAAAATCGCTTTGAGAATGGTGGGCCATGGAAACAAAATCACACCGTATGTACCATCTTCGTTTAACCTATGAGAAGCTGCCCGTGCCAGGTTGGAAAGATATTCGCAACATGACGGACATCCATTCGTTCTACTGGATAATGGGCGGGGAGGGCGAATTCTCTCATTCCCTGGACGAGAGGCCGATCCATGTGCAATCCGGCATTCTGCTTTACTTGAAGCCCGGGTTTACATTAAATATGGTTTCTTCGGTAGAGCACCCTCTCCATATCCAAATGCTTTTATTTGATGTGCTGGATATTCCGTATGAGAATCAGATTTGGCAGCAGCCAATCGCTGTAGATTCGCTTCATCTTCCTTTTATCCAAACGTATTCCCCGGAACAGGCGGTCTGGATTCACGAACAGATGAAACTAATAGGAGCAACGCCCAATGCAGATCCGCAGGAAGATCGGGCGGAATTCCAATATCATTTGTCAAAACTGATTCAGTATATGAATTCTTCGTCGGATCCCTACCTGAAGGCGTATCAGGAAGCGAAGTTCTGGATGGAAACCTGCTATAACCGTCCTCTGCGAATGGAAGAAATAGCTCGTACGCTTCATGTTTCTGTTTCCCAATTACGTAAGCTTTTTATGCGTCACTTAGGCATTTCTCCCAAAGAATATTTGAATAGAATCCGAAATGAGAAGGCCAAGACACTGCTTCTTCTGACAGAGGAGCCGATGAAAGCCGTGGCGGATGCCTGTGGTTTTGCTGATGAATTTCATTTTGGCAAAATGTTTCGTGCTTGGAATCAGATTTCTCCGGCCCGTTTCCGTGCCTTGCATAAATGAGCTAACGTTTTTTTGGATGTGGCGTGGTAAAATAACGGTGATATCGATATGACATGGAAAAGAGGATGTTCAATGGGTTCAGAAATTGAAAGAAAGTTTTTATTGCCAGCCTTCCCCACGGAGGAATTGAATCGTGAAGAAGTAAAACTAGTATCCAAACAATATATTTATCAAACGTATTTGGCGTTTTCCGAAGATCAGGAAATCCGTGTTCGTCACTTGGTGGATAGCTCAGGCTCCGACTATTTCACGCATACCTTCAAGTCAGGGCATGGGCTCGTGCGAGAAGAGATTGAATACAGCATTTCGGAATCTGTCTACAAGCAGTTGTTGGAGCGCACAGGTTTAATTCCGTTGGAGAAGATTCGCACGACACTTGCATATAAGGAATTGCAATTCGAAATTGATGAATACAAACAAGTAGATTTGATGGTGGTGGAAGTGGAGTTCGACGATCTAGGAGCAGCGCAGCGCTTTGAAATACCAGCGTGGTTCGGGCGTGAATTAGGCCAAGAGGAAGAATTTCGCAATAAATCGATGTGGGTGGCCTTACAGAAGCAGGACTTATAGTTTCAGCAACATGTCTAGCAGAACATGAAACATACACAGCTTGTAAGGTTGAATTTGATCCGAACCTTGGGATCAAATTCGGCCTTTTCCATTTTGTACCGGGTAATTTTTTACAGATTCCTAACAAATGTAAGGCTCAAATGTTAGATTACGTTAGCTAACTATTAGGAAAAATAATGTTTAGCTAAGATTTAAAATAGATTTTAAATAACAACTTTTAGGTAAGATGTGGTTACTGAGAGGTGACCATCTATGAATTTGAAGCACTATTATCGCCAGCAGTTTCTCGAATTAATTACACAATTTGAACATCATTGGGAGGAGGACCCGTTATATCACTATGGTTTTCGTTGGCATTCGGAGACGAATTCCTCTTACAAAGAAATATTTCAGATTTCTCAATTTCCTGATGAAACGCTGTATATGATTTATACGATTGAACTTCCCGACACTTACAAGCAAACGAATATTCACGATGTGGTCAGAAGTGCTTCTTCTCCCTATGAGCTGTCCATGTATTATTTTGCCGATAAAATTTTGTTGTCAGCTTGTGTATGCATTGATTTTTTGCAGCAGACATCGTTGGGTTTCTTGAATCAAGCAAGAGGAGAGCTTATTGATCTTGTTTTCTCGGCTATACAAATACAAAACATTTAACGAGATATTAGGGGGATTTAGTGATGAAAGCAACTATTAAAATGAAACTGCTTACCAGTTTTATTATCGTACTGGCGCTAACTTTTGCGGTAGGACTTGTAGCAATCATGAAAATGAATGCCATTCAGACATCTGCGATGAATGTTCAGGGAAATTGGCTTCCAAGCATTTTGAAAATCGATGAAATTAAAACGAACTTTTATGAAATCAGAGTGGGGCTTCACCAAATCATACTGGAAGATGAGCCGGATAAAATTGCTAGCGTACAAACGACCATAAACAAAAGTAAAGAACAATTAAACGCAGAATTAAAAGAGTATGCGGAACTTGTTAATCCAGGTGAAGAAACGACTATCTATAACCAACTTCTTCAGAATATTTCCTCCTATACAGGCCAAACGGACGCTATTATTCAATTAGCCATTAAAAATGAAGATAAACAAGCACAAGTCATCGTCGATCAAGTTCGCCCCTTCCGTGTGCAGATTTCTGATTTGTTAGAGAAATGGATTGTTTATAACAAATCAGGTGCCAAGCTGGAAGTCGATACAGCGGTTGACCAAAATCAGGAAGGAACGCTGATGATTCTTATTTTTGGGATTATTGCGATTGTTGTTGGGATTACGGTTGCCTTGGTGTTGTCTAGCAGCATTTCCAAAACGGTGCACTCCTTATTGTCCGTTGTTATGAAAGCTTCTGCTGGTGATTTAAGAGAGAAAGCATTGGTGAAAACGAAGGACGAGCTTGGTTCCTTAGCTCAATCTTTTAATGAGATGTTGGATAACTTGCGTGCACTGATTGGCCAAACCGTATCATCTTCGCAAAATGTAGCCGCCGCCGCTGAAGAAATATCGGCAACGACAGAGCAGATTGCCAAAGGCAGCATGCATCAAGCAGAATCGACACAAACGGTTAATCATCTGTTTAAAGAACTTTCTGTGGCTATCGATTCTGTCGCAAAGAATGCGGAAGTGGTTGCTGAGCTTTCGGAGAAAACAAGAAATGGCGCCAAAGAAGGCGGAGTTGCTGTACAAGCTTCTGTGACGTCAATGGGCAATGTATCCAAGCAAATGTCTTTACTTGAACAAGATGCCATGAAGATCGGGCAAATCATCGAGGTCATCGATGATATCGCAGATCAAACGAATTTGTTAGCCTTGAATGCAGCAATTGAAGCAGCCAGAGCTGGTGAACAAGGAAGAGGCTTTGCCGTTGTAGCAGAGGAAGTACGGAAGCTTGCCGAACGCAGTGGTGAAGCCACGAAACAAATTGCCATTATCATTAAAGGGATGCAAACCAACACGGATCTGAGTGTAAAAGCTGTATCCGAAGCTGCAGAACTGTCCGAGCTTACCGGCGTGCAATTTGACAATATCGTGCAAATGGTTGCGAACACCGCACAACAAGTATCCGAGATTGCTGCAGCAAGCGAAGAGCAATCCGCACAATCCGAAGAAGTGCTTACTTATATTCAAAATATTGCCGCAGTAAGCCAAGAGTCAGCTGCAGCCGCTGAAGAAACCGCCAGTTCTTCCCAATCATTAGCACAACTAGCCGATGAATTGAATCAGTCGGTATCGAATTTTAAAGTGTGAGGAAGAGGGGCCATACATGACGACAACGACAATTACCCCCTTATATGTGGAATGTCAGATCAAACAGGAATATTACGCGTTCTCGATTATGTATATCCAGGAAATTATTAAAATGCATGAAATCACAGTTTTGCCCGGGGCAAATAAGAACTTGCGCGGAGTGATCAACCTCAGAGGTCATATCATCCCGATTTATTGCTTGCGTTCGATGCTGCAGCTGAGAACAGAACCTGATACGAAACAAACGCGAATCGTCATTATTAATTTGGCTGGAAAGACATTAGGGCTAGTTGTCGATTGTGTGAGCAGAGTGATACGGTTCTCTGAAACGAAACCCGTTTCCGAAGAATTCGGTCATAAGGGACGTGTCTATCTGCATGGGATCGGTCAATACGAAGATCGTTTCATCGGTATACTGGATGTTCAGGAGCTATTTCTTCAGGAGGTGAGGGGCTATGAGTGATTTTCAGATAGAAATGTACATGGGTGTGTTTCTGGATGAATTAAGTGAGCAGTTGCTGTTGCTGGATAAGCGTTTGTTGGAGTTGGAGGAAAGCGGGTCCAATCCAGAGACGATGCAAACGATCTTCCGTATCGCTCATACGCTCAAAGGCTCCTCGGCTGCCATGGGGTTTGATAAGCTCAAAGCGGTTATGCACAATTTGGAAAATATTTTTGATCACCTTCGCAATGACCGTATTCAAGTCAGCACGGAATTAATGAATGTGTTCTTTCAAAGCGTCGATTATATCAAACATCAGCGAGAACTATTTATGAAGGGCGTCTATGAAGAGCAATCCGTGGATCAGCTTATCGTTATGCTTGAGCGAGCTTCACGTGCGGAAACGGCTTTAGCTGGGGAGTTTATGGATGAACTACCTTCCAAAGATATTCTAAGTACACCAGTAGAACAGTATCTTACGTCAGTTCGTATCCGGATTGAATCCGATGCCGTTATGAAGGTGGTGCGAGCGGCTCTCGTACTCCGGGAGCTGCAGGAACTTGGCACTGTGTTGTCCATGCAGCCCACATTTACGGATACGACGACGGACGAAGAGTTGGATGGACCGATTCTCTTTATCCTGACTTCCAATGAGGAATGCCGCACCATTCAGGAGAGAATAAACCAGATTTCCCAATTGTCAGAGGTCGTCGTTGCACTAATGAATAATGATCAGCCAGCACCGTCTGAGAAAGAGCAGTATCAACCACCTCAAGCGGTAGTTGCACAAAGTACGCCAGTAAATCCGGGGAAAACCGCTGCCTCCACAGTGAAAGAAACCGCGCAGGTTTCTCATACTGTACGTGTTGATGTGCAACGATTGGAGCATCTCATTAATCTAGTCGGTGAATTGCTGATTGACAATACGCGGTTAGTTGATGTGAAGAAACGGCTGCAGGATAAATATAAACAGGACCCGGATGTGAATCTGCTGGAAGATATCACGCATCATTTAGGCAAAATTGTTAGCAATATGCGGGATGGCATGATGAAAACGCGGATGATTCCAATTGAGCAATTGTTCAGTAGATTCCCGAGGCTTATTCGAGATTTGTCGCAGACAGCTAACAAAGAAATCGGATTGACCATCGAGGGGAAAGAAACCGAGTTAGACCGTACGCTTATCGAGGAAATCAGCGATCCTTTGATCCATATTATCCGCAATGCGGCTGATCATGGCCTGGAAAGTCCGGAGGGTCGAGAGGCTGCCGGAAAACCGCGCAAAGGCCAAATTCTGATGAAAGCTGCACATGAAGAGAATTCGATTGTGATTACGGTGAAAGATGACGGACGGGGGATCGACCCTGAGCGCATACGCAAGAAAGCGGTGGACAAAGGCTTTATTAGTGAGGAAGAATCGCTTCATTTGACGGAAAAAGAAGTGATTTCGCTGATCTTTCATTCCGGCATGTCCACAGCCGAGCAGGTGACGGAACTGTCCGGCAGAGGTGTGGGAATGGATATCGTGCGCTCCCATATTGAGAAGTTGAATGGTTTGATCGATATTGATACCGTAGTTGGCAGCGGGACAACGATCACGCTCAAACTACCCTTAACACTTGCCATTATCCGTTCGTTGCTTGTTCGTCAAGAACAGCGTACGATCGCTATTCCGCTTTCTAATATTATCGAAATCTTCCGTTATGATGAACAAGAAATTCAGACACTGCACGGTCAGGAAATCTGTCATGTGCGCGGTGAAATTTTACCCTTGCTGAGATTGAATCACTTGCTGTCGCCTGGTCAAAGTATGACGCAAGAAATGACGAAGACCAGACAGTCGATTCTCATGATCGGTATGGCAGAGAAGCGCGTTTGTCTCGTAGTGGATCAATTGATTGCCAATCAGGAAATTGTGATTAAATCGTTGGATGAAATTGTCGGGCATGTTCCTTTTATTTCAGGTACGACGATATTGGGCGACGGACTGGTTGCCCTAATCCTGGATGTAAATGCCATTATGCAGAAGTCCACTTCGGCCCACCTGCGTTTTGGTTCCAGAGAGCGTGCGATCAAAGGGAAACACACCATGAAGAAAGAGCTAGTGACTATTCGCTTCGATGCTGAGTGGTATGGCTTCCATCTTGAGCACGTGCAAGAAATCTTGGCGATTCCCCCGATCACGAAGATTGCGGGTGCTGAACCGCATGTGCTGGGCATCATGCAGATCCGTGATGAACTGCTGTTTGTTTATGATCTGCGCGCCAGCATGGGTTTATCTATTCAACCAGCGTCCAGTTATTCTCGTGTGCTGATCGTTCAGGACGGAGATCAATCCTTCGGAATTGCGGTAGATTCGGTAACCGAAATTCTCACGGTCTACGAGCATGAGTTGGATGAGGATATAGCACAACAGAAGGCTTCTTTGTCCATGATACGAAGCATCTACAAGAAGGATGAGCGATTGATACAAGTTTTCGATAGAGAAAGTCTGCTCTCGCGGTTGAAAACTGTTTCGGTATAAGAAACGTTTGTCTGGACAAGACGAATTCAAAAGAATTAGGTGACAAGAATGAGAACATTCCGTGTGTTAATCGTTGATGATTCCATCGTCATGAGGAACATGATCGCCACGCTCTTTGCCAAAGATGAACAGTTTACGGTTGTCGGCTTCGCGGTTAACGGGGCCAATGCGCTGGACAAAATCGTCGAATTGCAGCCCGATCTCGTGACACTTGATATAGAAATGCCAGAGATGGACGGACTAACGGCACTTCATCAGATCATGACCTTTCACCCAGTGCCTGTTATTATGCTGAGCAGCTATACAGAAGAAGGATCCAGGGCTGCGCTGAAGGCACTTGAGCTGGGAGCCATGGATTTCTTTCACAAAGAACAGCTATTCCAAAAGACGAGAAATGTGGTAATGGAAGAGGAGTTTCTCTTGCGCTGCAAAACCGCTACGCGCAAGAAACTGTTCCTCCATAATGAGACCAGTAAGCTCGGCAAAGAGCAATCGATTAAAATGCATTTGGAAATGCTTACGTTTCTGCTGAAAATGGAAGAGGAAATGCTCCAATTTCATGATGAGCTGAAACAAAAAATCAAACAACAAAATGGACTGCTCAAGAAATTTCGCAAAGAGGCTGATCAATTTCGGTACCTGGAATGGCAGGGATCTTTATTCAATCGGCTTGGCGCTAAAGCTGACGAAGCCGTGGGGAAGGGGCTCTATGATGTGTTCCCCGAGGAGCTAGCAGATCACATACTGCCCTTTTATCAGGCGGCTTGGGATCAGGAAGCCGAGGTCATCGATTTTGAAACGGAGTGGCATGGTTATTATTACTTAACGGTGCTGCGGCCGATGAAACGGAATGGCGTCATCTCGGAAGTTATTTCGCTAACTGTCGATATTACAGAATCGAGAAGTATGGAGGAACGCATTCGCTACTTAATGAATCATGACGCATTGACAGGGCTGCCTAATCGACATGGGTTGATGAAGTGGTTGGAAGACACGATTAAGCAGCGGGAGCGATTTGCCGTTGTTTTTGTGAATTTGGATCATTTCAAGCTAACGAATGAAACATTTGGCCATGAAACGGGAGACCGTATCTTGCAAGTCATTGCCCGCAGACTCAAGAACAATGCTTTTTCTGAGGAATTGTCGGTATTCAGGGTAGGCAGCGATGAATTCGTCGGTTTGGTGAAGAATCATTCGGAGAGTGAATTTGATAGGTTCGTGAACACCGTCATGCAAAGCATTAACCAACCGATTCGTATCCTGGATCATGAAATTTATATTTCTCCATCCATCGGGATAAGTCGGTATCCACAAGATGACCATGACTCGGAAACCTTGATCCGTTATGCCAATATTGCAATGGACTATGCCAAGGAAATGGGCGGGAACCAGGTGCAGTATTTCAATTCGCAAATTTATGCCAAAATTGAACGGCGCATTAAGCTTGAAAAACATATGCGGAAAGCCTTGGAGAGAAATGAATTTATTCTCATGTATCAGCCGCAGGTTGATTTGCTGGAGAAGCGAATTATTGGTTTTGAAAGCTTAATACGCTGGGATAGTCCGGAGCTTGGACGTGTATCACCGCTTGAATTTATTCCGATTGCGGAAGAAACAGGGTTGATATTTAACATTGGCAAATGGGTGCTGCAAGAGGCTTGCCGACAAAATAAGCTGTGGCAGGAGCTTGGTTTCCCCAAAGTGACGATCGCTGTGAATCTGTCATCCAAACAATTCTATGATCATTCGCTCAAAGAGCAAATTCTCAACATCCTCAAGGATACAGGGCTAGAACCCCATTACTTGGAATTAGAAATTACGGAAAGCATGACCATGGATGTTCAAGTTGCCTTGGCGACATTAAATAGTTTCCGCAATATGGGATTAAAAATTGCTATGGATGATTTCGGAACAGGCTACAGCTCACTAAGCTATCTCAAAGAGTTTCCCATCCATAATTTAAAAATTGATCAATCGTTTGTCAAAGATATCTCGATCAATCCGACGAATGCGGCTATTGTGAATACAATCATTGCTCTTGCGCGCAACTTGAAGCTAGTCGTCATTGCCGAAGGCGTAGAAAATGAGAATGATTTGAAACTGCTGCAAGAATTCCATTGTGATATGGCTCAAGGCTATTTCTTTAGCCCTCCAGTTGAGGCAAGTAAAGTTCCCGACCTCTTTGCCAACAGTCAAACGCCGCTACGGGAATAAGCATTTATCGGCGGCGTTTTTGTGCTTCAATGTTATTGGAAAATGAACTAGACCCGGCATAATTCGACGTCATATAATAAGTGGGTAGTGGTAACTTAGCGATGAGGTGATGGCTTGTTCAAAGACCTGCTTAATAATTTTTCCGTCTTGGCTGTCTTTATTTTTATTTCCGTTCAATTGTTCTACAATCCTAAATTTAAAGCCATTTCGAAATGGAAATATCGTTTATTCGTAGGTCTTCTGCATGGGCTATATGGCGTCACGTTAGCGTTTCTTGGCGTTCATCTCAGTACGAGTCATATCATGGATCTCAAAGCTGTTGCGATTCTTATGGCAACGTTTATTGGGGGAGCTTATTCCGGTTTCATAGCGACGGTAATTATGATTATTGGCAGAACGCTCATCGATCCGACCGTTTTCCTGCGAGTAACAATTGTCGCCTTCCTGATCTTCGCTGGCTGCGCTTTAGTCAATCACTTCGTGCAAGATTACGTTAGGAAGTGGTCGCTGCTTATCTTATGTCCCATAGTCGTGTTATTCATGGATATGATCGTCATCTATCATCTGCCAGCGACAGATTTGGTCATTCCGGGCTTACTTCTGCACTTAGCAGCCGGGGCTTTCGTAGGCGCTTTAATCCGCTATTTCTTACGATCCGAGGAGCTGAAGGGCCAGATTCGGTCCATACAGCAGGAATTATCAGATATTCTGAGGCTGCAGTCCGGCTTTACTTTTAAATTAAAAAAGATCCAGAATCAGTTCGTATATTCGATGATTGACGGTCAATTACTACGTAAATTGGGACTTAACCCATTGGATTTAAAGGATAAGGATATGCGGAATATGCCGCATATTTCGACCTCATTTTCCCAATATTTACATGATAAATATGAAGAAGCTTGGCAGGGCAATCAAGTTGCTTATGAAGCGAATTTACGCGGAAAGACGGTCTTTACGACTTTACAACCCGTTTATGAAGATGAGCAAGTGGTTGAGATTATCGGTTCCACCACCGACATTACCGAACGTACGGAAGCCGAAAGACGGATTCAGGAGAGTGAAGAGCGCTACCGGATTCTATTTGAAAATTCACAGGAAGGGATTCTGGGATTTACGAAGGAAGGTCATATCCGCTCTGCAAACCCTAGAATAGCTCAGATTATTCATAGAACTGCCGAATCTATCATTGGTCATCAGATGACGAGATTTCTTCCGGAAACCGAGCAATTCCGTTGGAATCGTCACTTCAAGGAGGTCGTGCTGAAGGGCGGCAACATTCGCTTTGAGCTCAGTATTCCGTCCATGGAAGAAGAGCGCAGAGATTATAGCGTTACGCTTTCAGCCTACAAGAATGCTGCTGGGGACTTGGAGGGAATCGTTGGAACCGTTCATGAATTCACAGAAGTGACGATGCGGCATGCCGCGGATCAAGCCAGCCAAGCGAAGAGCCAGTTCATTGCGAAAATGAGCCACGAAATCAGAACCCCCCTCAATGGGATCATTGGACTTTCTCAAATTCTCGGCAAAACGCCGCTTTCGGATCACCAAAAGGATTACTTGCACAAAATAACAGCTTCGTCTCACACCTTGCTCGGCATCATCAACGATGTTCTGGATCTATCGAAGGTAGAAGCCGGCAAGTTGGAAATTGAACGGACGGGCTTCCATCTGGACGAACTGCTCAAGGATCTCTCCAGTATATTAAGTGTCTTGTCGGACAGCCGCCAAATTGAACTTATTTTCAATACCGCGGCAGAACTGCCGAATCATATCCTGGGTGACCCGCTGAGACTGAGTCAAATTCTCTTGAATCTTTGCAGCAATGCGATTAAATTTACAAGTTCAGGCTATGTGATGCTCAAAATTCAAATGGCTACGAGCCATTCTGCGGAAGAGATATTTCTTACCTTCACTGTGGAAGACAGTGGCATTGGCATTACCGATGATCGGCTTGCGATCATATTTGAACCTTTTTCGCAAGCAGATGGTTCTACGAGCAGAGAGTACGGTGGAACAGGACTGGGCTTAACCATCAGTCAACATTTGATTGAACTGATGGGGGGAGCTTTGCAGGTTCAAAGCGTAGTAGGGCAAGGAAGTAGTTTCACGTTCACACTGCCCTTCCATGTCATTGAATTAGCCGACCCGAATGAGTGGGATTTGACTCAGGAGCATACCCCGTATCAAATCCTTTTGGTTGAAGATCATCCGCTGATGCGAAGTGCCATGCAGGATACACTTGAATCTTTTGCCTTGATTGTCTCAACGGAGTCTTCCTGGAAAGAAATGTTCGAACGCTTAGAGCGTCAGCAACTTGAAAATGAGCTCTACGATGCCATTCTGCTGGATATGGAAATTGATGATATGTACGGCATTGATACCTGGGAAACCTTCATCCGCTCGATTGATCGTGACAAGACGATTGTGGTTTGTTTGACCTCTCCATTGGGCAAAGAGGAAATGCTGAAATTGCCGATCCAAGATCGCCCAGATGCCGTTTTGATGAAGCCGATTTGTCGTTTGGAGCTTTACCAAACATTGAATGCTTTGTTTCATCCGCATCTTATGGCAGGCGGGCAGCTGTTGGCGGCTCCAACGATTGAACATTTGAATGGTCGGATTCTGCTCGTAGAAGACAACGAAATTAATCAGCAGGTGGCCTTGGAGATCCTCGAGGAACGGGGATATGACATTATCATAGCTGAGAATGGGCAGGATGCCATCGATAAACTAGCCTCTGAAGCGATTGATTTGATCCTTATGGATATCCATATGCCGATTATGGATGGCGTTGAAGCTACCAAGCTGATCAGAGAGCATGAGGCATATCGGCACATCCCGATAATTGGACTGACGGCCAATGTTGTGAAACAGGACCATGAGCGCTATTTGCGTATCGGGATGGATGATGTCCTGAGCAAACCATTGGATGTGAATCGCTTGTTCAGTGTTATAGGCAAATGGCTTTTGCCGCCAGTTGCTCGTCCAACACGCTTGCAAGAGCAGGGAGATGCCTTCTATAAGAGAATTGAAGCCATTGATTGGAGGACAGCGCTGGCGCGTCTGGAAGGCAAAGAAGCCATTCTAATGGTCATGCTTCAACTGTTTAAACGGAATTATACGACCTTTGCTGAACAAGTAACGGATTCTATGCGGAATCAGGATTGGGCCGCAGCCAAACGTGCTGTGCATACCTTGATCGGTGTTGCCGGAAGTCTATCCGCGAACGACTTGCATGAAGCAGCATGCCGGTTGGAAACGGCGATTCTGCTGCGAGATGACTTCTTTGTGCCGCTTCGTGACGTTACTGTGCAGATCGAGCGAATTGCGAATTTTGTCTAGGAGGGTTTGCTTTTGGAGTTGATTCGACTGAGGGAGCAAGAAATTCCGCAAGTGCAGGAATTGATGGTGGATGTGGTTTCGCGACTTCCTTCCGATGCCCTGTATGCGATGGATCGTATTGAAGCATTGTATGCTTATTTGGAACAGGATAGCGAGATTTATGGCGTTTATGAAGCTGACAAGCTGGTGGCTTTTACGATGCTTGCCTTCCCGGCATTAAGCGAAAGCAATCTCGGGCGTGAATTTGGCGTACCCGAGAGTGATCTCGCCAAAGTAGCTTCGCTGGAGGGATCGATTGTTCATGAATCGGTGAGGGGGAGAGGATTGCAGCGGCATTTCCATGCATGGAGAGAGCAGCGTTCACGCGAAAAGGGAATGAAGTATTTGTATGCAACCGTGCATCCTGACAATGGCGTAAGCCGGAGAAACCTGGAAGCTGCCGGTTTAACCGTGCAGTTCTCGCGCTTGATGTACGGCGGGCTTCCTCGGCTTTGCTACGCCAAAAGGTTAGAGTAACAGGGTGCCCGTAGCTTCCCTTGCTGACTAGTGGGAAGCGGCGAGCTCCTTCACTTTTTTCCAGGCTTCCAACTGTTTCTCTAATTGTTCGACCAGCGTGGCAAGATCTGTCACTAGCTGGTCTTGGTCAGCACCTTGCAGGTCCAAATCCTCTCCTTGAAGAAGTTCAACGGGAGCAGGCAAAACGGACAATAGCTGCTGAACTTTGCTGTGAATGACGCTTAAGCCTCCATGCTCTACGGTTGTATGCATGGCTGGAGTCATCGTCTCGCTGGCAGCAGCAACCAGGATGGACGCAGCTGCATCAACTTTGGGCGCTTTCGCAGGTGCTTTGACAGGAGCAGCAGGAGCGGGCTTGGCCCGTTCTGCGCGGTTGTTTTGGAAGTTGGACCACGTCTCAACAAGATCGCGTCCGGATTTGTAGAGCAGCTTGCCTTTGGTGCTTTCGGAAATGTCTTTATCCTTAAACATTTTGGCGATTTTCTTGACATCGCTGACAGGCATTTCGTCCCGTGCCATAATGAGCGCGAGCGGATCGCGATGTTCTATCGGCAAATCTTTGAGCGGCAGCAATTGATCTTCGGTCAGCTTGTCTTTGCGAATCTCCGTTCCGCTGACGATTAGCTTTTTGACACTGTTGCCGAATTTCAGCAAATCACATTTGTTTTTGATATAAGCTTCGGGCTTGCCCAGCTTGCCGGAAAGATATTTAATCGATGAACTAAACTTGGCATCATTCATCAATTTATGGAAAGCCTCAGCTTCCTCAATTGGCGAGAAGCCTTCGCGTGTCAAATTCTCCGCAATTTGCTCCAAATAGATCTCAAGCTCGTCCGTAACTGTAGATACAATGCAGGACATGGTTGCTTTTCCAAGCATTTTACTTGCCTTGTAACGGCGGTTTCCATAAATAATTTTGTAGCGGTTATCCGCTGTCGATCTTACCTTAATCGGGGAAAGCAAACCGATTTCCTCAATGCTTTTCATAAGTTCCTGCAGCGCTTCTTCATCGAATTGGTATCTAGGTTGGTCAGTATCTTCGTCAATTAAAGCTATCGGGATTTCATGTATATTCATGTGAGATCTCCATTCCATCAATTGTTCTTCTACTTAGTATATAACAAGGTTGAAATCGTGGCGAGCAGCCTTTGCTTGTGTAGACGGCGCCTGAGTCCTTTCACAATAAAAAAGATTGCATCAAGAGGATTTTAAATGAAATAATAGAGAGAATAGTGGTCGCAACAGGATCTAATAACAGCATTGCCTAGGAGTAGATTAGTATGAAAACGATGCAATACACCATAATCGCACTAATTTTCGTCCTATTGCTTTCATCGTCTGAATTCGTGCTGGAGAAGTATCACAAATCCTTGCTTCATGAGTTAACCGTAACCGAACAATCGCAATTATCATCGAAAGCGTTGGCATTGCAATCTGTCATTGACCGTAATTTTAATTTGATGGTCAGTTTAGAAGCTTATGTGAGTTCAACGTATCTGCGAAATAAAGATGACCAAGAAGTCCTGAATTACATAGCCTCTTTATATGTCGGGGCTCAGGCATCAACGCTCAATTTGATTATTGCTCCCAAAGGGATAGTCAAATTCGTTTATCCGATCGAAGGCAACGAGAGTA
Organism: Paenibacillus sp. HWE-109; assembly: GCF_022163125.1. Taxonomy (NCBI): domain Bacteria; kingdom Bacillati; phylum Bacillota; class Bacilli; order Caryophanales; family Paenibacillaceae; genus Paenibacillus; species Paenibacillus sp. HWE-109. The sequence goes on from NZ_CP091881.1 coordinate 240,764, forward strand.
TTCAGCAATGGGATTTACTGAATGATCCGCGGCCGAATGTCCAACAGCAAATTGTAAGGGCTTTGCATGCCAAGCGAATGACCATGGACGGTCCCTTTGATTTGCTGCAGGGTATCCGTGGTGTGGTTGCGCGTAAGCCTTTATATCAGGACGGCGTATTCTGGGGCTTCGTTTCGGTTGGCGTAGATTTGAAGCAGTTGCTGAACGAAGCGGAAGTTAACGATAAGGATACCCAAGCGCTGCAAATTGCGATTCGCAGTCCTGGACAGCCAGCCTTTTTTGGAGATGATCAAGTTTTCCAACGAAATCCTATGATCGCTCACATTGCACTCTCGGAAAACCAATGGGAACTGGCTGCGCTGCCGCAGGAAAGTGCCGTCCACAGCATCGATCGCTCCATCCTGATGATCCGCAGTTCATTCATCTCCGTCCTGCTGCTGGGTATTTTGTTTATCCTATATATCAATCGACAGCGGGATAAACTGAGTCGCGCGGTAAATGATCGTACGCAAGAGCTGCGGCTAGCCAATGAGGGATTAACGGAAATGAATGATAAGCTGCTTGCTGGGCAGCAAGAATTGTTTAATTCCAATAGTCGCTTGCAGGAATCAGAGCAGATGCTCTCCTACTTGGCGTATCATGATGTGCTGACAGGCATCCATAATCGTGCCCATTTTCAAATGGTTCTGAAAGAACAAATCACTTTGTGCGAAACCTGTCATTCCTCCTTGGCGGTACTTTTCTTTGATTTGGATAACTTCAAAATGGTGAATGACTCCCATGGTCATCATATGGGGGATCTGATGCTCATGGAAGTTGTGGGGAGGATTCAACAATCAGGGTTGCCATTTCACACATTTTCCAGGTTTGGTGGCGATGAATTTGCTATTTTGCTGAACAATTGTACAAGTGAACTGGATATCCAGTTGTTCTGTGAACAACTTATCGAAGTATTGAAGCCGCCTTGCCTGCTCTCGAATCGTGCATTTTTTATTAGCGCAAGCATTGGGATTGTGCAGTATCCCTATGGTGGTCTGACGTGGGAAGCTCTGCTCAAAAATGCCGATATAGCGATGTATATAGCGAAGAAAGTGAGCGGCAGCTCCTACAGCTTCTTTAATGAGCAAATGGCAAAAAATTCGCTATCCAAGCTCGAAATGGGTAATCATTTGCGCCAATCGCTTGAGCGCAATGAGCTTGAAATTGTGTATCAACCTCAAGTGGATTGCCATTTAGGCCGAATCGTCGGTGTGGAGGCTCTTCTGAGATGGAATCATACGACCAAAGGTTATATATCGCCAGCGGACTTCATCCCATTAGCTGAAGAAATTGGAACCATCGTGGAAATTGGGGAATGGGTGCTTCGCGGCGCTTGCAAGCAGATGAAAGCTTGGCACAGGGAAACAGCGACACCCCTGACCATCTCCGTCAATCTATCTGTGAAACAATTGAATGATGAGCGTTTTGTAGAAACAGTGAGCCGAATTTTGGCTGAAACCGGACTGGAAGCAAAATATTTGGAGATGGAAATTACGGAGAATGTCGCTATGAAGGACGAGCAGTTGGATGCGCTCCGCTGCTTGAGGCTGTTGGGCATTGCCATATCGGTAGATGATTTCGGCACCCATTACTCTTCGTTAAGTTATTTAAAAAGGTTCCCAGTGACCAAAATCAAGCTCGACCAATCCTTTGTCCGCGGCGTACAAACGGATGATAAGGATCGCGTGATGATCATTGCCATTATTTCTGTTGCGACTTCCTTTCAGCTGAAAATTATTGCAGAAGGCGTTGAAACAGAAGAGCAAGCCAGATTCTTGGTTGCTAACGGCTGCAGCCACATCCAAGGCTTCTATTTCTTCCGTCCGATGAATGCCGAGCAAATGCTATCAGCCATGCAGGAAAGCTTGCAGCAGAAGCTGGGGTTCTTGACCACGGGGACCACCCGCCAATACTTTTCGTGAAATGAACATAGAAAAATAGCAGCTGCCCAAAGGAATAAGAGCCTTTGAGAGCTGCTATTTGCGTTGAAAAGGCGATTTTACACGGAATAGCAGTCTCGAAGGACTCTTATCTGCTGCAGAAATGGAGAAGAAACTGCAACAGCACGAGGATCTGCCAGAAAAATTGTTATGCTACAGTGGAACAACTTGTTTTTGTTTATTTTTGAAATAGACCCACTGTTTGAAGCCGATTTCTTTCAAGGTTTGACGAACTTCCTCCCAGTCATCCGCTACGCGGCCAGGGATATGGGCATCGGAGCCGAAGGTCACTTCAACACCATAATGAAGCGCTTGTTCCAGGATTTCGTGGGAAGGATACCAACCTCCGACATCTTTGGTTTTACCGGAAGTGTTAATTTCAATGGCTACACCGGATTCCCCGATGATTTTCAAGGTTTCATTGACTTTAGGGGTAACGATATCAGAGAAAGCCGGATAGAAGCCTTTCATGGCATCGATATGGCCCAAGATGTTGAACATGCCAGAACGCGCAGATTCGGCGATAAGTCGGTAGTATTCTTCTTTCTGCTCGATCTTCTGTGCTTCATTTAATTTGTTCCATCTATTGCGGTTGAAAATACTGACACCACCGGATAAGTGAACTGAACCGATGATATAGTCAAACGGGTATTTGGCATATTCCTGCTGATAAATAGCGGTATGCTCAGGGAAATAATCGGATTCGACCCCAAGCAGGACGTCAATTTTGCCTTCGTATTCTTTTTTAAGCTGGAGGACTTCCTCGATATAACGCGGGAACTCGCTTTTCGCCATGGCAATTAAGGGCTGGGCATGATCCTCGCTGCTTCCGAAATAGGGGGAATGATCCGAGATGCCGATGACTTGCAAGCCACCTGCTATCGCAGCCTCGATATAGTCGCGAATGGTATCCTGTGCGTGTCCACAGCGGTCATGATGGGTATGTAGATCGAATTTCATAAGTGACCTCCTATAAAATAGTACAAGAGCTTCATGAGGAAATATTATTCAGAGCCGAGAAATTGGGTTTCCGGCATTCCTTTCAAATCACGCAGGAACTGCTGCATGGCAGAATTCAAGTAGCGTCCTGATTTATATACTACACCTACTGGATGGGTAATATCCAATTCATTTACCTTTACCATTTTGAGTGACCCGTGTTTGAGTTCATCAGCAACGGACATCTTAGAGATGATGGCGACGCCAAGATTCAACTCGACCATCCGCTTCACTTCTTCACTGCTGGATAGCTCCATCACGATATGCGGCGAAACGTCATAGGTTTTGAAGATTTGATCGACAAACCGACGCCCGGCTGTTTCCGGAGACAGCGTAATGAACGGAATGTTGCGCAGCTTTTCAATGGACAAATGGGCAAAACGGGCAAGTGGATGATGGGTGGAGACGATCAGCTCAAAGGTATCGTAGTAAAGGACCGATGTTTCCAAAGCCTGGTTTTTTTCGAATAAATACGTGATTCCGATATCGATCTGGCTGTTCTCGACGGAGGTCATAATTTGCGAGGAAGTCATGGAGTGAATCGTCGTTTTGATCAAAGGGAACTGATCCTGGAAATAGGAGAGCACCCTGGGTAAAATCTGCATCGCGATAGAAGTCGTTGTGCCAATATGAATATGGCCTTGTGGCGTTAAATGCAAGTCGGACAATCGCTGTTTGAGATCACTGGCTATTCGCAGCATCTTCTCAGCATGTTCCAAGAACAGTTTGCCGCTATCCGTCAGCGTAACAGGTTGATTACGATCAATAAGTATCGTGCCGAATTCGTCTTCAAGACTCTTAATTTGGGCGGAAACGGCAGGTTGGGTCAAGTTAAGAATTTCGCCAGCTTTGCGAAAGCTCATCGTTTTGGATATGGTGAGCAATGTTTCTAACTGGTTCATATTCATGCGCATACCTCCTGCTTATAATAGGTTTAGGCTTACAAATAAAATTTATCGAAATTGTAAAGGACATAAAAACCTTTTGTAAGCTTATTATATGATAGGAAGAGCAGCATCGGCAAATATTTCTGTCTAACAGTGGAAATTCCATTGCTAAATACTCAAATTTGACTATAATAATTTATATATATTAATTAAAGTTAAAAGGAGATTCACCTCATGTCGTTAACACGTAAGTCGAACACAACATGGACGGTTGTCGGATTGATGCTAGGGCTCTTACTCGCGTCCCTGGATCAAACAATCGTTTCCACGGCGATGCCTACCATCGTCTCGAAATTAGGAGGGTTCAGTCAATTCGTCTGGGTATTCTCAGCGTATTTGATTGCCAACGTCGCTGCAATGCCGATTTTCGGCAAGCTATCTGATATGTACGGCCGCAAGCTGTTTTTTATTATCGGGATTATTGTTTTCATGATTGGGTCTGCGCTCTGTGGAACAGCAACATCCATGACTGAACTCATCATTTACCGGGCTATCCAAGGTATTGGTGGCGGTGCTTTGATGCCAATTACGTTTGCTATTATTTTTGATATTTTCCCTCCGGAGAAAAGAGGGAAGATGCAAGGGCTCTTCGGAGCTGTTTTTGGACTGTCCAGTGTCCTTGGTCCGATTATTGGCGCTTATTTCACCGACCACGTCACGTGGGAATGGATTTTCTTTATTAATCTTCCGCTTGGTGTTGTTGCCTTACTGCTTATTATTTTCTCTTACCACGGTTCTGTTGAACACAGCAAAGCCAAAATTGATTGGAGCGGTACGGTGTTGCTGACTGCTTCGATTGTCTCCTTGATGTTTGCTTTGGAACTTGGGGGCAAAGAATATGCGTGGGCTTCCTGGCAAATTATTGGTCTATTTATTGGCTTTATTATCTTGCTGGGTGCTTTTATCACCGTCGAAAAGTATGCCGCAGAGCCGATCGTACCCTTGGATTTATTTAAAAATCGTTTGTTTACCTCCAGCATGGGCGTAAGTTTTGCTTACGGTGCTGTCTTGATTTCTGCCGGAACGTATATTCCGCTGTTTATTCAAGGTGTATTCGAGGGCTCAGCAACCAGTGCTGGATCGACGTTAACCCCGATGATGTTGGGCGTTGTTGTCAGCAGTGCGCTGGGTGGACGTTTTATCGGAAAATATTCGTACCGCAATGTCATGTTGGTTTCTGCCGCATTAATGCTCGTTGCTACCTCGTTGTTAGGTGGACTTTCCATTGATTCCGAGCGTTGGCTAATCACGACCTATATGATACTTCTAGGGCTAGGGATCGGCGCTTGTTTCCCCATTACTTCGATGTCCGCTTTGCATAAAGTAGACTTCCGCCGCAGAGGTACGGTAACTTCCCTCGTTGGTTTTTTCCGTTCCGTTGGATCAGCTATCGGTGTAGCGATTTTTGGCAGCATTCAAGTCAATTCACTTCGGACGAATATCACAGAATCTTTGAATGATCCTGCTATGGCAGAGAAGTTTCATGATGCGCGTATCTTGCTGCAGCCGGATGTCCGTTCCAACATTCCGCAGGAAGTGCTGCATAAGCTTTTGACTGCCTTGGCGGATTCCATTGCTGTTGTTTTTCAAACGACGATCGTTTTGGCTGTAGTTGGGCTTGTGTTCATTCTTATGATGGGAAATGCTAAACTTGAAGTGGGGAGTGCTCCTGTCAAAGGAAGCGCGCCAGTAGGACACTAGGGGGTAGCAAGGATGTCGATGAAGCTTGTCATTCTGGGTCTGTTGATGGAAGCCAACCGGCACACGTACGATATTCGTCAAACGATGAAAGAAAGAAACATGCATAACTACATGAAGCTGCAGGATGGTTCCCTGTACTATGCGATGGATCAGCTTCGCAAGGACGGCTTAGTAGAAGCGCTTGAAGTCGTACGGGATACGAATCGTCCTGAGAAAACGGTCTATCAAATTACAGAAGCCGGTAAATATAAATTTCAAGAACTGCTGGTCGAGCAGTTGCATGAAGAAATTAAACATTACCACCCGCTCTATGTTGCTCTTCCTTTCACCGTTCATGGCGACCAAGCCAAAATTGCAGAAATTCTCGAGCATAAGATTATGGCCCAAAAAATCATTATGCAGCGCACGAAGAGTGTGTATGAGGAACACATCCATACCGTCCCGCGCGTTGTCCTGCAAATGATGGTAGGCGGTTATAAACGAGCTTTCTGCGAGCTCAAATGGTTAGAAGGTCTGCAGAGAGATGCCAGAGAAGGACGGTTTCAGGAACGAAATTCACCTCTGGATGTGGACTGGGATTGTATCGAGTAGATACAGTAGCATTACAAAGAGGCTGCGCGTTAAGGTTAGTGTTAACTATGACCTTAACGCGCAGCCTTTTCAATTTGCGGGAGTCTGGAATTGGTCCATGAAATGCTGCAGGTCTGTGCACACGAGGTCTGGCGTCAAGCCCGCCGACGCCAACTGCTCTTGCACGTTGTCCGGTGTGGCGACGCCTGTCAACACAAGGGCTGTGCGGCAGCCCGACACCGCGCCTCCGCGGATGTCGGTGTGCACGTTATCGCCGATCACCCAGACATCGGCGGCGGGAAGTCCAAGCCGCTCGATGGCGTACGCCATGATGATCGGCGAGGGTTTGCCGATCACCACCGGCTCCACGCCGGAGGCGGCGGTGATCGCAGCAGCCAGGGAGCCTGCCCCTGGCATAAGACCTCCATCCGACGGCAGCATGCGGTCAGGATTGGTTAAGACATAAGCCGCGCCATCCTTCAAGTGGCGGACGGCTTCCGTCAGCTTCCCGTAGGTGAAGCTGCGGTCAATGCCTTGGACGACGTAGTCCGGCGTCGTCTCAACCAGGTCGAAGCCGACCGCCTCCAAGGCGATTCGCAGGCCGGCTTCGCCAATCATATGCACGCGCTGACGTACGCCGCGCTGCTCGGTCAAGTACTGAGCGGCTGCCTGTGACGACGTGTAGACAGCCGCAGCGGGAACTTCAATGCCGAGCGCAAGGAGATGATCGGCCACTTGTTCAGGCGTACGTGACGAGTTATTCGTCACGAGTAAATACGGCAGGCGCTCCGCCTGCAGCCATGCAATGAAAGCCGCGGCATGAGGGATAGGCTCATGCCCCCGATACAAGGTACCGTCCAAATCGATTAAAAAGCCATTCATCTAACAGTCACTTCCTCATTCTCGTTGATCGTGGTGGAAGGAAGTGTAATTTCAACGGTTGTTCCTTCATCCAACTTGCTGCGAATTTGCATCAAACCGCCATGTGCTTCAATAATTCGGTAGCAGACCATAAGTCCTAGGCCTGTCCCTTTTTCTTTGGTGCTGTAGAAGGGTTCGCCGAGCTTGGGAAGTCGTTCAGGCGCTATGCCGCATCCTTCGTCAATAAACCGAATCGTAATATTGCGTCCAGGAAGATCTGACTCGGCCTGGATGCGCATGGTGCCGCCCTGAGCCATGGATTCCAAGGCGTTCTTCAGAATGTTGATGAATACCTGTTTGATTTGATGCTCGTCACAGGAAACTGCCGGCAAGCCTGGGGCGATTTCCGCTTCAATTTCAATATTGCCAAGAAGGGCCTGAGGTTGAAGCAGCTCAATAGTGCTCATCACAATGGAGTCTACGGTTTTGGTAACAAAATGGGTTGCTTGCGGCTTGGAAACAAAAAGAAACTCATTCACAATAAACTCAATACGCTGCAGTTCCTTCCGCATAATATCGATGTAATATTGTTCTTTCTCGCTGTTGGTTTTCAAAAGTTGAAGGAATCCCTTCAATGCCGTGAGCGGATTGCGAATTTCGTGAGCCACACCGGCAGCCAATTGACCGACGGCAGACAGCTTGTCTGATTTTATCAACAGTTCCTGCGTTTTTTTAAGCTCTGTAATATCTTTGAAAGTAATGACCGTACCCAGAATCTGACCTCTGCCCTCCAACATGGGACTGGACATATATTCAACCGGGAATGCCGTACCATCTTTGCGCCAGAACTGATCTTCTTTCATCACAGAAAATTCGTGGCCCAGAATCGTGTTCAAAATAGGGCTCTCTTCATTGGAGTAGAAGGTGCCATCGGATTTGATGGGGCGAATCAGATTATGAATCTGACGGCCCAGCATTTCATCCACTTTCCAACCGGTAATCGCTTCAGCAGCTTGATTCCAGAATATCGTACGGCCGCTCAAATCGATCCCATAGATCCCCTCGGAGACAGAATTCAGAATCAGCTGATTCTGCTTGTAGAGTTTGTCGATCTCCTTCTTCTGTTCTTTGACTTCCGTCAAATCCTTGAGAATGGCGTAAACGCCAACAATTTGCCCGTCGATCATGGTTGGGACAAAAGTCACATTAGATGGAATGGGAAAGCCCTTTTGATGGACAAAAGCAGCCTCGAAATTTTGCGGCATTCCAGCGGATGCCACTTGAAAGTGATGCAAAGCTTTAAGCAGATCAGGCGGATTGATCATAGGAATGAAAGACGTGAGCATGGCGCTCTCCCGGCCTAAACCGAGAAGACTTTCCAACCCATGGTTAGCGGACAGCACCTCGCCGTCCAAGCTGAAGGAAATGATCGAATCTGGATGATTGTCATACAAAGATTTGTAACGTTCTGCTTGTTCTAGGATGTAAGCCTCTTTTCTTTTGACTGTTTTAATGCCTTGTATAGCCAGCACGAGAATGAATCCTAAGATAAGGATGTCGATACTGATGCCTAGCAGGCGATGGGTCTGGAGATAGTCAAGTTGATGCAGAAAAAAGAAGTCTGCGCTGATCAAGGCGATAGCGATAATATGATAAACGAGTGCAATGCGGTATAAAGTCCAGGTTTCGCTTGTCGATGGCTGCTGCTTAATCATAGTAGACTCGAGTGCTCCTTTATGAGTTTTTTCGATGAATGTGCCTAGGATTCGACATAGTTATATATATTCTTCCTTGCGGCTATGGTCTTTTCCTTCTAAAAAGAAACGAATTATCATAAGTTTTGACAATTTCAGTATGAAGGCAGGATTCGTTTATGTATGTGAGTAGAAGGAACTATTTTAAGAAAAATGACAGTATACTTGTCCTAATTTTTTAGGTATAATGTTGAAAAAGGTCGTTTTTCTGTGGAACTTATTCACAAATGAGATCGGAGCGGAGCTATGAAGGCTGAGTACATTAATCCCTTTTTGGAGTCGGCTAGAATTGTCATCGAGCAAGTTGCTAACATTCGCCCAACGACGGGGCAGCTCGGCGTTAAAGACGTCAAATTTGTGGAAAAGTATATTTGGATCCAAATCGGGATGACCGGGCAAATGGAAGGCGACATTGTTTTTGGCTTAGCGGAAGATGTTGCTCTGAAAATGGTTTCTGCCATGATGGGCGGATTCGTCATTACTGAAATGGATGAAATGGGCAAGAGCGCGATCTCGGAGCTCGGCAATATGATCAGCGGCAATGCGAGTACGATGTTATTTAATCAAGGGGTAAGGGTAGATATTACACCACCCAAAATTGTTCAATCAGCAACGGCTGCGGGATTTGTACCTAAAAAAGCATTGACCATACCTTTAATTATGGATAGTATCGGTGAGTTGGATATTCAGGTATTGCTCACGTAGAAACGAATTGGGATAAATAGGTTACAATGAATGGAGGACTGCGAGAGCAGGGTCTCCATTTTTTTGCAATTACCGATAGGAAGGATAACGAACATTGAACATATCGAACAAAATTGTTTTAATCACTGGCGCATCCAGCGGCATTGGCGCCGTCATGGCGCAGCAATTTGCAGCCAAGGGAGCGATACCTATTCTGACAGCGCGAAGCACAGATAAACTGCACGAGATTGCTGCAACTTTGCAAGGTCAGCATGCTGTGTATGAGATGGATGTGACGAATAGCGGGCAAGTGAACGAGGTAATTGAGCAAATAGCGGTAAAATTTGGCCGTATTGATATTTTGATTAACAATGCCGGGTATGGCATATTTGAATCTTTTGAGGGAGCGCCTTTCTCCCATTTTGAAGAGATGATGAACGTGAATTACTTGGGGATTGTTCGAGTGACCCAGGCGGTGCTGCCGCATATGGTGAAAGCGGGCAGCGGACATATTGTGAATATCGCTTCTATGGCGGGGAAGGTAGGTTCAGCCAAATCGACGGGGTACTCGGCTACGAAGCATGCTGTCTTGGGCTTTACGAACAGTTTGCGGCAGGAACTTGTGAAGAAGGGAATTGCCGTGACGGCCATTAATCCTGGTCCTATTTCTACCCCTTTCTTTGATAAAGCAGATCCGACTGGCAACTATGTCAAAAATGTCGCTTGGTTTATGCTGAAACCGGAAAAAGTTGTCAAAGAGCTCATACATGCCATACAGAAGAATATCCCGGAGAAAGACCTGCCTTTCGTTGCTGGCGTAGGCATTAAATTTTTTCACCTGTTTCCGCGTTTATTTGACCTGGTTGCCTCAGGGTTGTTGAATAAGAAATAAAGCGGAGTCCAATCGTTGGATTGGACGTCCGCTTTTTTACTTCTGATCAGGCTTATTTGCTTGCAAGGCTTGATTCAATGCGCGAATTTCTTCGAAAATGCGGCGTACTTCAGCTTTGCCTTCTGGATGAGTTTGGTTCCAGTGAGAGGTCAATGCCGGAAGCGATTTATGAACATGATTAAAAAATGCCCAAATCTTAATTTTCTCCATCATTTCAGGTGAAGTATCACCGGTGATGAGTTCAGCCGTCTTAGCTACCAAAGAGTCAAATGCGTTCTCAAAATCTGTATTCATAGTTTCATCCCTTCGGATGGAAAATAGGATGGAGCACTATTAGTTTATCTGATGGCTGGAAAGCTGTCAAAAAGGAGACCCGGATGTCGATGACGCAAACGGATTTGCAGGATGGGCAATTGCTGGATAGAGTACAAATTCGCTGTTTCATGAAGCATATCTCTCTTTTTATTCTAACATATGTAAGCCAAGGGCTGAAAGTGAAGGGGCTTTTGGCTGTACCTGACGGATCTGTTCCCAGGCCTGCAGTGATTTATTGCCGCGGCGGTATCAAGCGTGTCGGGATGGTCCGCAAACGACGAATCGTTTCCATGGCCCAGCGGGGATATGTCGTATTTGCTCCCTACTATCGGGGGAATGAGGGCGGCGAAGGTCGCGAGGATTTCGGCGGGGAGGACCGCTATGATGTTATCCATGCGATTGAAGTCGTCCAAGCTTTAACCGAAGTGCAGCCTGGCCCAGTCCCATTAATCGGATTTTCCCGAGGCGCTGTGATGGCTATGCGGGCTGCCAGAGAATGCCGTGGTGTTGGCCCTGTCGTGGTATGGGGAGGCGTAAGCGATATGCTGGACACCTATGAGCAGCGAGTCGATCTGCGCCGGATGCTAAAGCGGGTTGTCGGGCACCCCAAGAAACAAGTTGAGGCGTATGTGGATCGTTCACCTGCGCTATGGGTAGCAGACATACATACCCCCATTTATATCATCCATGGGACGAAGGATTCGCAAGTCGATATTAGTCAAGCAAGAAAGCTGGCCCAAGCACTGGATCAAGCCGGCAAAAGCTATACGATGGCACTGTATGATGGACTCGAACACCGCTTCGCGAGAGAGGAAGACGAGAAAGCGTTGGACGATGTATTCGCCTGGCTGGACACGAAACTAGCCCTGATTGCTCAAGGGAAATAGCCTTCTTCATTTAATTTGCCGCTGGTTATTGTTTACTCCTCTTGAATGGCCTAAAATAAGGGAAGAACAAAGTTGGTAGTTTGACCTGGTAGGCTAGGGGGCGTTTATTACGCAGTCTCTGAGACAAATATTTTGCAGTGACTTTTACAAGTTGGACAAAAGCATACAAGAGCAGATATACCAAGAGTTCTATATACTCGTGTATCCTATGATTTACTTTATTTTACGTGATCATGCCGGTGTGGAAGATATCATTCAGGAATCTTTTCTACGGGCGGTTCGTAAAGCACCCATGCTTCAAGAAATAGATAAATATGAGAGTTGGGTTAAGAAGCTAACCCGTAATGTTACTCTCAATCATCTGCGCAAGCACAAACGCAACCGGGATGAACTTGAAACAGAGCTCTTGCTCAGCTTGAAAGAAGCAGCTCCCACCTCGGAATGTTTGGACTCTCTAGATAAAGAAGTTGAACTGAAATTAATGCGTGAAGCCATCATTATGTATATCAATCAACTTAGTCCTGCATACCGACAAATTATCGCGATGAAATGGATACATAATTTATCCTACAAGGAAATGGCCAGCGAATTAGGTGTTACAGAGGGTGTCGTGCGACAGCGCTTATTCAGAGCAAGGGATGTCATTAAACAGAAACTTTTCGAGGAGTGGGGAACAGGCGGATAGGAGTCCTTATGGACTCTTATTTCTGCTGTTTGCGGGATCTTTATTTGTATCGTTTTCCCTTGTGACATATAATAGGTTCATTAGCTAGGAAGAGAAAAGGGGTTTTCATAAATTGAGTACAAGCTTTGAGCAACTGCAAATCGCACAGACTTATTTAGATAAATTACAGCAATTAGGCATAGGCGAGCCTACACCTATTCAGGCTGAAGGGATACCGGTTTTGAAAGAAGGGAAAGACGCGATTATCCAGTCGCAAACAGGCACAGGCAAAACCTTGGCCTATCTGCTGCCAGCGCTGGAGCGTATCGATCCTGCACAGAAACAACTGCAAGTGCTTGTTGTTGTTCCTACAAGGGAACTAGGCATGCAAATCATGCAGGAAATTGAAAAGCTGACAGAGGGGGGACCGATTCGTTCCCAATCCTTGATCGGTGGCGCTGCCATTGTTAGACAAGTGGAGAAACTAAGACTCCATCCCCATATTGTGGTAGGAACGCCAGGACGTTTATTAGAACTCACGAAGATCAAAAAGCTGACGCTGCACCATGTGAAAATGGGGATCGTGGATGAAGTTGATCAGGTGTTTGAACTGGGTTCTATGCAGGATGTAGAAGCGGTTCTGAAAGGGATGCTCAAGTCGAGTCAAATGGTGTTTGTCTCAGCGACGATTCCCCAAAGCACGGAGCAGGCAGCCGAACGTTGGTTGAAGGAACCTGTTATTATCAAAATCAATCCGAGTCAGCGCACGGCAGAAACATTGAAGCACATGTATGTGGTTTGTCAGGAGCGGGAGAAGATCGACACGCTGAGAAGGCTGGTCCGTTTGATTAAACCAACTTCTGCTATTGTGTTCATCAACGTTACGGATGACATTGCGCAAGTGGTGGGCAAGCTCCAATATGTTGGTTTGTCGGTTGAAGCCCTCTATGGGGAAGCGAGCAAACAGGATCGGGCCAAAGTCATGGGGAATTTCCGTGAAGGGAAATTCCAACTGCTGCTGGCCACTGACGTCGCGGCACGGGGGCTGGATATTGAAGGCGTAACGCACGTCTTCCATCTGGACCCTGCCACGAACGCGGAGTATTATCTACACCGCGTAGGTCGTACCGGGCGAATGGGCCGTGAGGGCACAACGATCTCTATCGTGACGCCCAAAGAGCTGTTCATTCTCGATAAATTCGAGAAACAGCTTGGGATCACGATCGCGCCTAAGGCGATGTTCGAGGGCCGGCTTGTCGATCCGGCCCAAGACCGCAGCGCGGCTACGATGCGCAGCCGCCGTGAAGCGGCGCGCCCGAGCGGCGCGGCGCCTGCGCGCGCGGGCTCTGCCGACGCGCGGGAGACAGGCGCTGCGGAGCGCGCTCCGCTCGGCACTGCCGCGGCGAAGCCGGCAGCGCCAGTTAAGACGGCCGCCGCAGGCAAGGCCGTCAGCAAAGCCCAACGCGAGCGAGATCGCAAGAGCAAGGGCGCTCCTCGCTGGCTCAAAGAGAAGCAGCAGAACAAAGAAGAATAGCCCTGAGCCCTGGGCTAGCCCAAATTGTCATCTGCGAGGTGTGAAACGTGCTGAAAAAAATATTGATTACGGCCATTTGTCTTCTTCTTATTCTTCTACTTGCCGTGGTCCTTCTTATCCGGCACGTCAAGCCGACAGAGACGTTAGACTTATCGTACCAAGAGATTTCGATTGGCAGCAAAATTGCTGACATCATAAAAACTCGCAAGTTGGATGTGCAGCTTACCGAACAGGACCTCAATGATTTGGTCAAAAAGCAGCTGTCCGCTCACCAGCAGTTGCCCCATGATTTTCGGCTGGAAGGGGCTAAGCTTACGCTGAATGGCTCTCATCTAGAGGCCGATTTGAATCTCAGATGGCGTGATAAAGTTCCAATCGCAGCCCAAATGCAGTTCGCGCTTGCGTGGAATCCGCCTAATGTAGTCATACAGCCTGTGCGCACAAGCGTGAAAGGGATGCAGCTCCCCAATGAATGGCTGCATCTTGAACCCATCTCATTTTCGCTAGAAGAACACTTGCCGGCTCTGATCGGTGTGAAAAATGTTGTCTTCCAGGATAAAGCTGTTGTCGTTCAATTAAAGGTTCTGCGTTAAGTTGAGCGACACGATGTTTAACCAAAAACCTCCGAATCCACTTGGTTAAGTGGGTGCGGAGGTTTTTTTGAACACGCTAGAATTTATATGTTGTGGAATGAATGGTCGCGGAGTTACCTTAGCTGCCTCGTGCTGAGGTAAGGGAACACAGTCAGTTCCCTTTCATGCTGCATTTACCCCGGTTCCCGCCGATTAGCGGAACGTAGTTCCTCTCACGCAGTACTCTGTGTCATCGCATTCACCCAAAGGGAACTAGGATCCGCTATATGGCTGAAAACCGCCATTTGCCACTCCAAAAGGAACTACGATCCGCTATTTCATCATTTCCCGTCAGAATCAGCATCTTCCGGCTAAATAGCGTACCTCAGTTCCCTTTCATGCTGCATTTACCCCGGTTCCCGCCAATTAGCGGAACGTAGTTCCTTTTCACACTGCGCTCTGCGTTATCGCATTCACCCAAAGGGAACTAGGATCCGCTAAAAAGCTGAAAACTGCCTAATTCCACGCCAAAGGGAACTACGATCCGCTATTCCACCATTCCGTTTCCACGTCGGAATCAGCATTTTCCGCTTGAATAGCGTACCTCAGTTCCCTTTCATGCTGCATTTACCCCGGTTCCCGCCGACTAGCGGATCGTAGGTTCCTCTCACGCTGTACTCTGTGTCATCGCATTCACCCAAAGGGAACTAGGATCCGCTATATGGCTGAAAACCGCCATTTGCCACTCCAAAGGGAACTACGATCCGCTATTCCACCTTTTCCACGTCGGAATCAGCATTTTCCGCTTAAATAGCGTACCTCAGTTCCCTTTCATGCTGCATTTACCCCGGTTCCCGCCGATTAGCGGAACGTAGTTCCTTTTCACTCTGCACTCTGTGTTATCGCATTAACCCAAAGGGAACTAGGATCAACGGCGATTTGTTCATTAAGCGCTTTTTGGACTTGCCTGTAGACTTCTTTGGCTTTGACCACAGCGCTCAAGGACTTAATTCGACTCAACTGCCTGAATACGCCATTTTTTCGTATAGATAACGATCCCCAGCACCAAACACATGCTGATCAGCACGAACCAGATGGACACACCTGCCTGAAACTTATCCATTCCCCAGCCAACCCCTAAAGGAAGAATGGAACCACCCAAACCGCCAGCGGCGATCAGCGTGCTTGTGATTTGCTCTGTGCGACCGGGTAATAGTTGATTCGCATAGATCAGCGCAACAGCATACATCCCAGACATGAAAAGGCCGAGTAAAAGGACGATGGCGAAGCTGCTCCACAATTCAGAGCTAAACATCCATAACAGTAAGGTAGCTACGCTCGCTGCAAAGGAGAAAAGCAAGTAGCGAAAATAGGTCAATTTCTCAGCGATGATGCCTGCGAAAACCCGACCGAAGACCATGGCCAACCAATAGGCTGTTACAGCCAGAGAAGCCACGGAACTTGATGCCTGCAGCTGATCGATAAAGATCGACGGCAAGAAGTTGACAATCGTATTTTCCATCCCTACATACAAGAAGAAGACAAACATAAACAGGATAAGGAAAGTTAAAGAGCTTTTCACAAGTGCAGGAGGTTTATTAGCGGACTTCGTGCGATCCGCCTTATGCGCCAACAGTTCATCGTGTTCACCCAAGGAAAGCTTCGACCAGATGATGCCTGTTGCCAGCGCGCTTACTCCCAGCAGCATGAATCCATATTTCCATAGGTCATTTGCGATCAAAATACTGGATATGAGCGGCATAATCAAGGCGCCAAGTCCGAAAGCCACCTCTAACTTGCTGAAAGCTGTTGCTTGATTATCTTTGGCCGCCATGAGCACGAAGGTGCTTATACTAGCTTCAACAAGTCCGAACGCTACGCCGGCAATGAAAGTCAGGCTAACCGCAAGAGGCCAGGGAGGCAGCAAGACGATGGACACCATGGCTAAGAAAAGGAGGCCAAATGCGGTTGTAATGGTCGTTCTCCTGCTGATGCGGCGAGCCATGGCCGGCATGCTCAGCACGCCGAGCAGAAAACCGCCAAATTGCAGGAATACGAGAAATCCGCCGTCACTGTAACTCCGGCCATAATGCGCGAGCAGTTCAGGTAAGACAGCTCCGAATATAACGTGCGTGCAGCCTGTCAATAAGTAGGACAAGCAGCTCATAAAGAGTAATTTTTTCATCGACCAGTTATTCCTTTTTGTGTTGTGAGATAGGCCTCATTGTGGTTAAAAACATGTACAATCGCATCGGCGACTGAATCCACTTGGTAGGCGGCTTGTTTCTTGACGTCGGGATGGGCTCCTGACATAGCAAAGCTGTGAGGGGTGATACCGAACATGGAGACATCATTAAAGGAATCCCCGACACAGGCGATTTCCTCTGTCTTCAAACCTAGTTTCTCAATTAATTGCAGCAAGGAACTCCCCTTGGAAACGTGCAGCGGCATAATATCCAAACAATCTTTGTCCGAGATGAACATTTCCAAGTGCTCACCGAGCTCTTCTTCCATTCGTGCTTTTAAATTTAACAGGATGTCAATTTCGCCAAACATTGAGAATTTACATACCGCAAACTCATTTTGAAGGGATTGTTCAAGATCCTCTTTGATGAGGAAAGGGCGGAAGGTCCGGGCTTGGATGGCATCCGAGGCTGGTGTCAGGTGTGTAATGTAATTCGCTTCTCCTGAACAAATCAGCTTCACGAGATCAAAGTCTTTCAAGAGTTGGTATACGTTATATGCCAATTGGGGTTCAAATAGCTTGGATTGGAGATAGCTGCCATCCTCCAAGTGAATGAATGCGCCATTTTGCGAGACGGAGTAAGCGCGATGTCCAATCTCCTCCAAAACCTGCTGCATCTCCACATTCATTCTTCCGGAAGCTAGGCATAAAGCGATCCCGGCTTCTTTGACCTTGGCCAAAGCGGCTAATTCTCTGTCGCTCACTTTTTTACTGTGATCCAGCAAGGTTCCATCCAAATCGCTTACGATAAGTTTAATCATGTTGTTCTTCTCCTCCTGCTAATACAATTTCTACCTCAGCGGCAAGTAATTTATCTTTGATCTCAGAGCTCAGAGCCTGATCTGTGATCAGAATATCTATGCTTTCAAAGCCAACTACACGGTGAAAAAGTCTTTTGCCGAATTTGGAATGATCCGCAAGTACGATAACTTGATCAGCATGCTGCATCATGGCTCTCACCAAATAACAATCCTCTTCGTTTGGAGCGGAGAGACCTTCTTCCGTAATCCCGCAGGTTCCGATAAGCAATTTGTCGACATGGTAATCATTAAGCATTTCAATCGCTTTGGCTCCATATACGCTGTGATGCTTGTTATCAAGCACGCCGCCAAGAATATGAATGGTTGTTTCTTCTTTACGTGTTAAGATAGCAGCAATTTCAATGGAACTTGTGACAACCACATTTTGTCGGGAAAATAGGGCTGTTGCGGCGTGAAGTACCGTTGTTGAAGCATCCATCATAATGTAATCGCCATCTTGAATGAGCTGCGCCGCTGCCTTGCCAATCGTCAGCTTGGATAAGGATTCGGCTTGCAGCCTTTCGTCATAATTGCCTACTTCTTTGGAGAGGGTAGGGAGGATAGCGCCGCCTCGCGTGCGGACAATCAGGCCCTGTTCTTCCAACTTCACCATATCTCTTCTGGCGGTGTCGCGAGAGACATCGTAGAGTTCGCAGATAAGATCTACCGTAATGCGTTTATTTGATTTTAAGTATTCAACAATTGATATAAGTCGTTCTTCCTGAAACAAGTAGTGTTATCTCCTTTCTTTAAGTGTTTATAAGTGTTTATAAGTATACTGCTTATTATATGTCTGAACACAGCAAATTTCAACTAAAAAAACGTGCACCGCTTCGAAAGCGCGAATGCACGTTTTTTATTATTTTTTAGTTAACGGTTTTTTTCTTGTTTGGATGTAGCTTGGATAGGTAATTTCACCGGTATCCAGCTTTGCAATTTCATCTGCATTCCAACCGCTGATTTTATTCGCAGCTGTAACGCCTGTTAATTTAATTTGATAATGAGCGGACAAGTACTGTTGAAGCTTGGCCATCTCCTCCGGTGTGATTTCTCTTAATTTCTGTTTGCCGTGTACTTGACCAAGGATAACGCCAATGGATTCGGCAGCTAAACTTGTATTTGGCTGAATTCTTGTACTGCCATAGGCAATTGCGGAGGAACCCACATTTTTACCCGCGGCGATGACATTTTCATAATTTTTCAGTAAAAAGCTGCGCAGCGGCATGCCGTATTTATCAGGACGCCCCATTTCAATCCCCCACTTGTTAGCGCTTGTTCCCTGCAAATCAAGCGGGTAGCCGCCAATACTGACGTTGTCCCAGAACATGGTGCCCGAAAGTAAGTCAGAAGGTTTGAGGACGTAATCCATCTCGTAATGATTATACTCACGGACATAAGGATATGTCGGTAGTTCCCCTAACTCCGCATGTTCCCAGCCTGGCAAGGTTTTGCGGAAGTGAGGCAGAATCAGAGCTGTTTCTTTGTTGCCCAGACTCACCGCGTCCTGGATAGACTCAGGTTTGGATGGATCAACAGTGTAAACAAGAAGCGCATTAATTAAGACGTCGCCATCACGCTGATTCACAGCATTTAATCCTCTTAGAAAAACGCGATCGTTCGATGGATGGTAAGCTTTCGTCATCCCGCTAAGCCCGATAGCGAAGCTGTCGCTTACATAGCCGCCACCGAATTGTTTGGACTTCTCCTCAGGCTTCAGCAAGTTAAACGCGGTATTGAATTTCTTCCAATCCACATTTTTGAACTTCATCATCATCCCGGCACTCATGTATTCAATCTCTTTTTGACCGTAAAATTTCTCGAGACCCGGAAGCCGTTTCGCGTCAAGGCGGCTGATAAGTGCTGCGTAATCACTGTTTTCAACCCAATATGTAGCTGTTACTTTCTTCTTTTCATTTTTCTCGTTCGAATATACAAGGGAAGCGACTTTGTGCATATGGTCCGGTGTCTGGACTTGCTCGATTTCTTGAATGACAATACCCGATTCGATGGGAATATCTTTGACTAGTTTATTCATATAGGAAGTGAATTCGGGCAGTTTGCGAATTTTGGCATTTCTGAATCCGTCGAATAATTCTTTGACCCGACCTTGTACAAGCAAATGGCCTTGATCATCGCGAGTCTCATCTAGGAATAGCATTTGGCTCTGAAGAATTTGACCTCCAAAAGCCTGATGAGGATCTAATACCTTCACCTTCAACCCTTCATCTGCAGCTGCGCGGGCCAAATAAAGTCCTTCCAGCTCACTGCCGATAACCACAACATCAACATTTTCAGTCGGATAAGAGTTAATGCTCTCATTTTTGGTTCCTGCCGCGGGGACTGTTGAAGGCACACTTACACTAGGCTTGTCTTCATGAATCGTGGAAGGAGCGGAGACGTTATTTGGTTCCACTTTCCCTTGATTCAGCACAATTTTCCCAAAATAGAATCCAGAAATACCAATAAACAGAACGGCCAGAGCAATAACGAGTTGAACTCGCGGGTTACGTAAACGCATGTGTTAGCTCCTTTTACGATAGTCTTCTATGCCCTAAGTTTAGCAGTTTCAAAGGGGTTTTGATAGTGGATTTCAGGGTCGGGATATTTCGTATTTAAAAGATTTGCTAATCTACCCCCAAAAACATAAACAGGAAGGCGAATTGATTTAGCATAACACAGGAACCCTTCGCGAAGGCTCCAATTATTTATGAAATTAGATGAATAAGGGAGAGGGAACTTGAATGAAAAAGAACTTATTGAAAAAAGCAGTAGCAACAGGACTTGTCTTAACTATGGTAATGGGGGGCGCGTCAGCTGCGTTTGCCAAAGGTAATGACCATGATGATCGTGGTAAAGGGAACAGCAACAATAACAACAATAATAGCTATACTCAAAATATCAAAGGCAATGTTCAAATACGAATCAACTTCAATGACCTCAAAAGTGCGGAATGGGCAATGCGTTACATTGCCAGCCTAGCTTCCAAGCAAGTTTTTGAAGGATACGAAGACGGTACTTTCAAGCCTGACAAAACAGTTTCCCGCATTGAGGCGATCACGGCTGCTGTTCGTTTGATGGGATTACGTGAGCAAGCGGAGTCAGCTGCTGAAATGCAAACCAAATTGAATTTCAAAGATGCCGATAAAGTTCCAGCATGGGCAGTAGGTTATGTAGCTGTAGCCTTGGAAAATGATCTGTTCACTGAAAGCGATGATTCTGTTCAGCCGCAAAAAGAAGCAGATCGCCTATGGGCAACTACGCTTTTAGTGAAGGCGCTTAAATTGGAATCGGAAGCAAAAGCAAAAATGAACACAACGCTTACTTTCAAAGATGCTAAGCAAATTCCTGCAGGATCTGTTGGCTATGTCGTTGTAGCCAAAGACAAAAACCTCGTTGATGGATTTGAAGACAATACCTTCCGTCCGAATCAACCCGTAACACGTGCTCAATTGGCCGCTTTGCTTGATCGTACGGGCAGTCAATTGCCTGATGAGCAGGCTGGCAACACAGGAACAGTGAATGCAATTGTTTACAACAATGTGCTTTCTGTTACCAAAGCTGGTGTCGTTACGCAATACGTACTGCATCCAGATGCCTTCATTCTGCGTAACGGCGTGAAAGTCGCTGCATCCGCATTGCAAATTGGCGATCAAGTGAAAGTGCGTACCTTCAATAATACGGTCGTCTTTATTGAAGTAACGACTTTAGGTCAAGTGAATCAAACATTTGATGTATTAGGTACGTTGAATGCAACTACTGTAAATGGACAAGGAAAGATTACGACGATTTCGATCAACCAAAACATCAATGGCGTCAACCAGACGACGGTGTACAATGTTTCCGCTAATGTAGCTTTAACAGGAAATCTTGGTTCATTCACATCAGGCCACTTGATCCAGCTTAAAGGTCAAAACCAAGAAGTTACTTCTATTGATGTGAAATAAATGAAGTTAATAAAAAAGCTCTAAATAGATAGATATAGAAAAAGGTTAGATTCACGCAGCAGCCCTCATCTTAAGAATAAGATGAGGGTTGTTGTATAATTTTCCATACAAGGAGGGAAACTGATTTTTATCTTGGAAGGAGTGACTTTCTATTATGAACGAATCTTTAATGGACACATTCAAACGCTATTACGCTGATTACCGCAGCGCTGCCAACGTTGATGAAAGCTTCGCCGACGCTTATCACGCAATTTCCTATCATGTTATTGATCAAACGGAGCAGCTCGCTAATCAGGGAAGCCTGGAGGATATCCAGCAGCTTATGCGCGAGTTCCGGGAACTTCGCTTTTCCGAAGGTTCAAGTACCGATGCTTTGAAAGAACATTTCGAGCAGGAGTTGGTTCAGAAAGTGCTTGATCGTTAGTTTTTTGGAAACTTTAAGAATGACAGTTGCAATCTGGCAGTGAGCGTGGTATATTGTCATTCCGGCCAAAACGAGCTGAAAATTTTATCGAAAAATGTAAAAGAAAAGCTTGCATTCGGTTGGGTGAATATGCTATATTGTAATTCCGGCCGCGAGAGCAGCTTGGGAAATGCAAGAAATTGATCTTTGAAAACTGAACAACGAGTGAGTAAGCACGAACGAGAAATCGTTCAAAAAGAGATTGCAAAATCTCGCTAGCAAGTCAATTGAGCATCTCAGCTTTCAGATATACGGACGAGCAATCGTTCGCTACTATGGAGAGTTTGATCCTGGCTCAGGACGAACGCTGGCGGCGTGCCTAATACATGCAAGTCGAGCGGATTTGTTCCTTCGGGGACAAGTTAGCGGCGGACGGGTGAGTAACACGTAGGCAACCTGCCTATCAGATCGGGATAACTATCGGAAACGATAGCTAAGACCGGATAATTGGTTTTCTCGCATGAGAGAATTATGAAACACGGAGCAATCTGTGGCTGGTAGATGGGCCTGCGGCGCATTAGCTAGTTGGTGAGGTAACGGCTCACCAAGGCGACGATGCGTAGCCGACCTGAGAGGGTGAACGGCCACACTGGGACTGAGACACGGCCCAGACTCCTACGGGAGGCAGCAGTAGGGAATCTTCCGCAATGGACGCAAGTCTGACGGAGCAACGCCGCGTGAGTGATGAAGGTTTTCGGATCGTAAAGCTCTGTTGCCCTAGACGAACAGCATGAGGAGTAACTGCCTTGTGTGTGACGGTATAGGAGAAGAAAGCCCCGGCTAACTACGTGCCAGCAGCCGCGGTAATACGTAGGGGGCAAGCGTTGTCCGGAATTATTGGGCGTAAAGCGCGCGCAGGCGGTTCATTAAGTTGGGTGTTTAAGCCCGGGGCTCAACCCCGGTTCGCATCCAAAACTGGTGAACTTGAGTGTAGGAGAGGAAAGTGGAATTCCACGTGTAGCGGTGAAATGCGTAGAGATGTGGAGGAACACCAGTGGCGAAGGCGACTTTCTGGCCTATAACTGACGCTGAGGCGCGAAAGCGTGGGGAGCAAACAGGATTAGATACCCTGGTAGTCCACGCCGTAAACGATGCATACTAGGTGTCGGGGATTCGATTTCTCGGTGCCGAAGTTAACACAGTAAGTATGCCGCCTGGGGAGTACGCTCGCAAGAGTGAAACTCAAAGGAATTGACGGGGACCCGCACAAGCAGTGGAGTATGTGGTTTAATTCGAAGCAACGCGAAGAACCTTACCAGGTCTTGACATCTGGGTGTAAGCACTAGAGATAGTGCCCCTCTTCGGAGCACCCAAGACAGGTGGTGCATGGTTGTCGTCAGCTCGTGTCGTGAGATGTTGGGTTAAGTCCCGCAACGAGCGCAACCCTTGATCTTAGTTGCCAGCACTTCGGGTGGGCACTCTAAGATGACTGCCGGTGACAAACCGGAGGAAGGTGGGGATGACGTCAAATCATCATGCCCCTTATGACCTGGGCTACACACGTACTACAATGGTCGGTACAACGGGAAGCGAAGCCGCGAGGCGGAGCGAATCCTTATAAGCCGATCTCAGTTCGGATTGCAGGCTGCAACTCGCCTGCATGAAGTCGGAATTGCTAGTAATCGCGGATCAGCATGCCGCGGTGAATACGTTCCCGGGTCTTGTACACACCGCCCGTCACACCACGAGAGTTTACAACACCCGAAGTCGGTGGGGTAACCCGCAAGGGAGCCAGCCGCCGAAGGTGGGGTAGATGATTGGGGTGAAGTCGTAACAAGGTAGCCGTATCGGAAGGTGCGGCTGGATCACCTCCTTTCTATGGAGACTCGGATCTGATAGATCCAGTCAAGTGTGTTTAACACACAAATCGCTTACTCACTCGTGTTCAGTTTTGAAAGAGCAATCTTTCAAGAGCAACAGCCTTGTTCCTTGAAAACTAGATAACGAAATGAAACGTAAAGTAAGAACTTAGGTTGTGTTAACCTTCGGGTTGCACAAAAATCTTTAAAGTTTTTTCTAGGTTAAGCTAGAAAGAGCACACGGAGGATGCCTAGGCACTAGGAGCCGAAGAAGGACGTGGCGAACGACGAAATGCCTCGGGGAGCCGTAAGCAGGCTTTGATCCGGGGATGTCCGAATGGGGGAACCCAGCTGTGGTAATGCGCAGTTACTCAGTAGTGAATACATAGCTGCTGTAGAGGCATACCCAGGGAACTGAAACATCTAAGTACCTGGAGGAAAAGAAAACAAAAGTGATTCCGTCAGTAGCGGCGAGCGAAAGCGGAATAGCCCAAACCAAGGAGCTTGCTCCTTGGGGTTGTAGGACCTCGATATGGGGTTAGTTCGATAGGCGAAGTGATCTGGAAAGGTCCGGCATAGAAGGTAAAAGCCCTGTAGCCCAAATCGAACGAAATCCCTAGAGGTATCCTGAGTACGGCGGGTCACGTGAAACCCCGTCGGAATCCGGCAGGACCATCTGCCAAGGCTAAATACTCCCTAGTGACCGATAGTGAAGCAGTACCGTGAGGGAAAGGTGAAAAGCACCGCGGAAGCGGAGTGAAAAAGAACCTGAAACCGTGTGCTTACAAAAAGTCAGAGCCCTCTTTATGGGTGATGGCGTGCCTTTTGTAGAATGAACCGGCGAGTTACGTTCCCGTGCGAGGTTAAGTCGAAGAGACGGAGCCGCAGCGAAAGCGAGTCTGAATAGGGCGCTTTAGTACGTGGACGTAGACCCGAAACCGTGTGATCTACCCCTGTCCAGGGTGAAGGTGAGGTAACACTCACTGGAGGCCCGAACCCACGCATGTTGAAAAATGCGGGGATGAGGTGGGGGTAGCGGAGAAATTCCAATCGAACTCGGAGATAGCTGGTTCTCCCCGAAATAGCTTTAGGGCTAGCCTCGGAAGATGAGTTGTGGAGGTAAAGCACTGATTGGGTGCGGGGCCCGCCAAGGGTTACCAAGTCCAGTCAAACTCTGAATGCCACAAACTTTATTCCGGGAGTCAGACAGTGAGTGCTAAGATCCATTGTCAAAAGGGAAACAGCCCAGACCATCAGCTAAGGTCCCCAAGTGTGTGTTAAGTGGGAAAGGATGTGGAGTTGCACAGACAACCAGGATGTTGGCTTAGAAGCAGCCACCATTGAAAGAGTGCGTAATAGCTCACTGGTCGAGTGACTCTGCGCCGAAAATGTAACGGGGCTAAACACGCCACCGAAGCTATGGCTTGCACTTTGTGCATGGGTAGGGGAGCGTTGTATGTACGTTGAATTCTGACCGTAAGGACAGGTGGAGCGCATACAAGTGAGAATGCCGGTATAAGTAACGAAAAGATCAGTGAGAATCTGATCCGCCGAAAACCTAAGGGTTCCTGAGGAAGGCTCGTCCGCTCAGGGTAAGTCGGGACCTAAGGCGAGGCCGAAAGGCGTAGTCGATGGACAACAGGTGGAAATTCCTGTACCACCGTAGCCGTTATGAGCAATGGAGTGACGCAGAAGGATAGTGACGCAGACTGATGGATGTCTGTCCAAGCAGTGAGGCTGGTTAGTAGGCAAATCCGCTAACCGTAAGGCTGGGCTGTGATGGGGAGGGAAACTTTAAGTACCGTAGGTCATGATTTCACACTGCCAAGAAAAGCTTCTAGCCAGGCGAAGGTGCCCGTACCGCAAACCGACACAGGTGGGTGAGAAGAGAATTCTAAGGCGCGCGGAAGAACTCTCGTTAAGGAACTCGGCAAAATGACCCCGTAACTTCGGGAGAAGGGGTGCCTCGGTAGGGTGAATAGCCCGAGGGGGCCGCAGTGAAAAGGCCCAAGCGACTGTTTAGCAAAAACACAGGTCTGTGCGAAGCCGCAAGGCGAAGTATACGGGCTGACGCCTGCCCGGTGCTGGAAGGTTAAGAGGAGTGGTTAGGGGCAACCCGAAGCTATGAATTGAAGCCCCAGTAAACGGCGGCCGTAACTATAACGGTCCTAAGGTAGCGAAATTCCTTGTCAGGTAAATTCTGACCCGCACGAATGGCGTAACGACTTGGGCGCTGTCTCAACGAGAGATCCGGTGAAATTTTAATACCTGTGAAGATGCAGGTTACCCGCGACAAGACGGAAAGACCCCATGGAGCTTTACTGCAGCTTGATATTGGACTTTGGTACGATCTGTACAGGATAGGTGGGAGCCTTTGAAGCCTGAGCGCCAGCTTGGGTGGAGGCGCCGTTGGGATACCACCCTGATCGTATCGGAGTTCTAACCTGGTACCGTGATCCGGTATGGGGACAGTGTCAGGTGGGCAGTTTGACTGGGGCGGTCGCCTCCTAAAATGTAACGGAGGCGTTTAAAGGTTCCCTCAGAATGGTTGGAAATCATTCGCAGAGTGCAAAGGCATAAGGGAGCTTGACTGCGAGACCTACAAGTCGAGCAGGGACGAAAGTCGGACTTAGTGATCCGGTGGTACCGAATGGAAGGGCCATCGCTCAACGGATAAAAGCTACCCTGGGGATAACAGGCTTATCTCCCCCAAGAGTCCACATCGACGGGGAGGTTTGGCACCTCGATGTCGGCTCATCGCATCCTGGGGCTGAAGTAGGTCCCAAGGGTTGGGCTGTTCGCCCATTAAAGCGGTACGCGAGCTGGGTTCAGAACGTCGTGAGACAGTTCGGTCCCTATCTGTCGCGGGCGTAGGAAATTTGAGAGGAGCTGTCCTTAGTACGAGAGGACCGGGATGGACGTACCGCTGGTGTACCAGTTGTCTCGCCAGAGGCATAGCTGGGTAGCTATGTACGGAGGGGATAAGCGCTGAAAGCATCTAAGCGCGAAGCCCCCCTCAAGATGAGATTTCCCAGTATGTAAGACCCCTTGTAGACGACGAGGTTGATAGGTTCGAGGTGGAAGTGCGGCAACGTATGCAGCTGACGAATACTAATCGGTCGAGGGCTTAACCAAACTAATCCCAACCAAGTGAAGAAAAGCTTTGTAGCGAATTCCGAATACTTGATTGGGGCCCAGAAAACCTAAGAACACCTAACTTTACGTAAGTTTCGTATCTAGTCTTCAGGGAATAATTCCCTACTGTGGCGGTCGTGGCGAAGGGGTTAACGCACTGGTTTGTGGATCCAGCATTCGTGGGTTCAAGTCCCATCGGTCGCCCTTTTCCCTTTACTAATGGGGATTAGCCAAGCGGTAAGGCAACGGACTTTGACTCCGTCATGCCTAGGTTCAAATCCTAGATCCCCAGTTTACCTTAAGCGGTCGTGGTGGAACGGCAGACACACCATCTTGAGGGGGTGGCGCTCACAAGGCGTGAGGGTTCAAATCCCTCCGACCGCATCCCAAGAAAAGCCTTATTATATAAGGCTTTTTTTTCATTTCTTACTTACTTCAAGAGGCTTTAAGTTGCTCGATTAGGAAGAAAATGGTGATAAGTTTTGGCATGATCACGGAGTTAATACAGCTGCCTCGCTCGAAGATAAGGGAACTACAGTTCGCTATTGTAGAAAAAAGTAGCATTTTAGCTAGTGTAAGGGAACTACAGGGCGCTATTTTGCTGTTTGAAGGGAAAATTAGCTATTTTCGTGGAAATAGGACCCTGTAGTTCCGCTAATGCCCTAGCATCCATGCTATTTGCCCAAATAGCGTCATATAGTTCCCTTACTAGTATTTCTCCCTAGTAAGAGGCTCATCATTCAGGCTGTGGGGAAATAGTGGTGATAAGACCATCAAGCTTGCTTATTCATCCACGAGTGACTGTATGTTCAAATCGCTCCGCCCCGAATCTCAACGCTAGCAGAAAACCCTTACTAATTAAGGGTTTTTTGTTATTTTTTAAAAAGCGATTGACAACTTCATCAGCCCATATTAATATTATCTTCATAAAGTATAAACGTTTATACTTTGTGTGCATATAGAAGGGGGGGAAACAAAGATGTTAACACGCAATACGCGCTATTTTTACTTTTTCATCATGCCATGGCTGATTGGAGCTCTCGTGTTCATGGTTTTTCCGATTATTTCTTCGCTTTATTTCAGCTTTACAGAATATGATATCATTCATTCGCCAAAGTGGATAGGGTTAAAGAATTACACGAAGATGTTCCATGACGAGCTTTTCTGGCGGGGAGTCAAAGCGACGCTGATCTTCACAGTCTTCAGTGTACCGCTGCAGCTGATCCTGTCCTTGCTGTTCGCTATACTGGTGAATCAGAAAGTGCCATTCAGGCGGTTTTTTCGTACAGCGCTCTATTTTCCAAGTATGATTTCTGGCGTAGCGCTTTCACTCTTGTGGTTGTGGGTGTTCAATTCACAAACAGGCATGATGAACTACATGCTAGGTTTGATCGGCATCGATGGACCGAGCTGGTTGGAGAGCGAGCGTTGGGCGCTTGCTGCCATGGTCATAATGACGATGTGGGGAGCAGGTGCAGGGATGATCATTTTCCTGGCTGCGCTGCAGGGCGTGCCGACATACTTGTACGAGGCTGCCAGATTGGAAGGCGCAAGCCGCTGGCAAATGCTGCGCAGCATTACGCTGCCGGCGATCTCACCAGTCATTTTGTTCCAGCTAATCATGGGGATCAATGATTCGTTTCAAGTGTTTACGCAAGCGTTTGTGATGACCAAAGGCGGGCCGCATTATGCGACACAATTCTACGTGTACTATTTATGGCAAAATGGCTTTAAATTTTTCAAAATGGGGTACGCATCGGCTTTGGCCTGGGTGCTGTTAATCCTAGTCATGGTGATGACCTACTTGGTCATGAAGATCTCCAAGAGATATGTGCATTATGAAGGGGGGGATGGTGCATGAGTCAGAGTTCAGTCAAATTATCTAAAAAGAATACGCTTACAAGTAATCTTCCGAAAATTTTAGTGTTTGTGATTCTCACCGCTTTAGCGGTTATCATGGTGTTTCCTTCCATTAACATGTTCTCAACGGCCTTGAAGTCACAAGCTGAAATTCTCAGATTTCCGCCAAAAATCATCCCTGAACATATTGAATTAAGCAATTTCAAAAAGCTTTTCACTACTTACCAATACGGCCTGTGGTACAGAAATAGCTTATTTATTAGCTTTATTACTGTTCTGGGAACGGTTCTCTCGTCCTCATTCGTAGCTTTTGGATTTGCGCGATACCAAGCGAAGGGCAAACATCTTTTGTTCGCTTTATTGCTCAGTACGATGATGCTGCCTTATCCTGTGCTCATGATTCCTCAGTTTATTCTGTTCAAACAAATGAATTGGATGGATTCATTCTTGCCGATTACCGTGCCTGCATTTTTCGGTTCTGCTTATATGATTTTTCTCATACGGCAATTTTTCACTTCCCTGTCGAATGAGCTATTTGATGCAGCGAGAATGGATGGGTGTTCGGAGTTTCGTCAGTGGTGGAGCATCGCATTACCGTTATCAGGTCCGGCGCTTTCGACTGTTGCCATTTTCTCATTCATTGGGAGTTGGAACGATTTGCTCGGACAGGTGCTATACCTTAGTTCTACGGAGAAATTCACGCTTACGATTGGCATGACGTCGATGTATTCGTCGGCTACTCGCCTGGTTCCTTGGAATTTGGTAATGATCTCGGCTATTTTGGCAGTGATTCCAATTTTGCTCTTATTTACATTCGCACAAAGGTATTTCGTTCAAAGTATTGCCATGACCGGAGTAAAGTGAAAAATAGGGAGGATCTAGCTATGAAAAAAAGCAAGCTAACGGTAGGTTCATTTGCTTTCATGCTTTTGGTAAGTTCGGTTTTAACGGCATGTTCGGATACGAAAGGTACAAACAATGAAGGCGGCGATAGTAAAAATGTGACGATTACGCAGTTTGTGCCTGACTTGCCCGACAAAACTTTCGTCGAGAAGCTTGTCCCGGATTTTGAAGCCGCGCATCCGAATATCAAAGTGAAGATTATGAAGGCACCTTATTCGGAATTCGATTCGAAGCTACAATCTCTTGTGGCAGCAGGGACTGCGCCGGATGTAACTTCCCACTGGGGGGAGATGGGTTTCGCTGAGTTCATAGACAAAGGCATGCTAAGGGATATGTCAGATCTGATCAAAGCAGATAATTTCAAAGCGACAGATCACGGAATGACCGACGATGTAATGAACATTTACAAAGTGGATGGCAAAAACTACGGGATACCTGTTTATAGCTATACTTCCTTGATGCTTTACAATAAGGATATGTTCGATAAAGCGGGATTGCCGTATCCTCCAGCAGATTTTGAGGACAAATCTTGGACTTTCGATAAGATGATAGAAGTGGCTAAGAAGCTGTCCAAGCCGAGTGATGATCCGCAAAAAGCCGAATTTGGCGTTGATTGGGGTTGGGCTGAGAAAGACATGAGGCTCATTTATTTCGGGGCCAAAGTATATTCGGACGATACATGGACCAATGGCGGCCATCCGACGGCATCCTACTTCAACTCCCCTGAGGCTATCAAAGCGAATCAAAGGATACACGATATGATTTATAAAGATAAAGTGATGCCATCCAAAGAGTTTACGAAAGCGGTTGCGGGTCAAGGTGGAGATCCCTTTGCAACAGGTAAAGTCGGCATGTCTGTAGCAGGCGCATGGATTCTTGCATCAGTGAAGGATTACAGTTTTAAAGTCGGTGTCGCTGCTGTGCCAGTGGGCTACAATGATAAGGCACGCGATGTGCTGTATATCGATCCGCTCGTCATTTTGAAGGATTCCAAGCATCCGAAGGAAGCTTATGAATGGATTAAATACCAACTGCAGAAAGACGTACAAGAGAAAGCGATAGAACTAAGCGGTGGTACGCCGCCATCTAATCAGCAGGCCGCTGAGAAGTATTTCAATCTCTACGCGCCAGCTATTGATCCTAAAGATTTAAAGAAAGTCGTTGAAGGCGGATTAAAGCATGGCACGGAATCCTACAACCATTTAATCTCAAGCTATTCACATATTTTGGACTTGGTCAATAACGAGATGGATCAGCTGGATAATGAAAAGGCGAATGCAGCACCGATAAATGCCGTTTTGGATAAGAAAGTGAATGAACTGCTGACAGAATTGAATGCGAAATATAAGAAGAATTAGGAATCTGCTATAATGGAACCGAAAACGATTATACTATCAACTTCGGGAGATCATGAGGATGAAAAAAGTTAGTATTTTAGATGTGGTAGAAAAATCAGGCGTATCTCTGGTAACGGTTTCCAGAGTGTTGAATAACTCGACGACGGTTCGGGAGATCAACCGGCAGAAAGTTCTGCAAGCCATGAAGGATTTGGGCTATACGCCAAGTTCTGCTGCCCGTTCACTGGCGCGTGGATCGACCGGACTCATTGGCATTACTCTGCAAACGCTCGGGGACACTGTGTTTGATGGTATTATTCACGCTGTGAATGAGAGCTTGGAGGCCAAAGGATATTTCTTGGCTTTATCCATCGCCTCTCCAGCTCAAATGGACAATAGCGCAGTGAATCACTTTTTGTTCCAGGAGGATCGGGTAGACGGTATCATTTTGCTATCCACTTTTGCGGAGAAGGAGTATGTGCTGGAGTTGAAAAGAAAGAAGATTCCCTTCGTCATCATTGATAATCATATTGAAGATACGAAGGCTATCACAATCAATGTGGATAACTTTTTGGGCGGATATGAGGCGACTAAGCACTTATTGAATCTTGGTCATACGAAGATCATGCATATCAGCGGACCTGAGTTATACCTCAGTGCCAGGGATAGACGAAGAGGTTATGAACAGGCGATGGCGGAAGCTGATTTAGCGCCAACGGTTATCACAGCAGAGCAATTTGATATACGCTGCGGGTTCGATTCCGTCAAAACATGTCTTGAGCACGGGCTTAGGCCTACGGCTGTATTTGCCGGTGAGGACGGTCTGGCGCTTGGCGCAATGGATGCGTTCCGGGATGAAGGTTATCACATCCCGCGTGATATCTCGATTGTGGGCTATGATGATCAATATTTTGCCAAGGCGATTCATCCGCGGTTAACAACAATCAGGCAGCCCATGGAGAAACTGGGTCAAGAGGCTGTGCGGATTCTGCTCGAAATGATAGATGGATCTTCCAAACGGAGTAAATCGGTTTGTTTGACGCCTGAACTCATTGTCCGGGAATCGACAGCGGAATGGAAAGAACATACGTAGTTAAAAGGATGGAGCCGAACGAATTTGAAAGCTTATTTAGGTGTGGACGCCGGCGGGTCAAAAACGAATGCCATGATTACCGATGCAGAAGGCAGATTGCTTGCCATCGGTAAAGCTGGTCCAGGCAATCACCAAATTGATGTTGAAATGGCCAGAACCAATATTCATAGCGCTGTTCAAGAGGCGTTAAGGAGCGCAGCGCTTCAGGTCAAAGATATCTCCGTTGCATGGTTCGGTTTAGCGGGAGCTGATCGCGAGGCGGATTATCGCATCTTGCATCCGATTGTTGCAGAGCTTGGGTTTGCCCAGTCTGAAATCGTATGCGATACGATTATTGCGTTGCGGGCAGGGACAACAAGGGCCTATGGGGTTGTGTCCATATGTGGAACCGGCACGAACTGTGCAGGTATGAATCCGCAGGGCGAGATCTTTCAGTGCGGCGGATTTGGCTACGCCTACGGTGACTTTGGCGGCGGTAGCGAGCTGTCTGTCGAAGCATTTCGATCCGTCATACGTGCATGGGAAGGTCGTACAGGACCAACACTGCTTACGGATCTAGTTCTTGCCCAGCTGAAATATGATTCTGTCGAGCAATTATTTCATCATTCTCTGGATACTCATCTGCAGATTCCGGCAGATTTGGCTCCATTGGTGTTCACTGCCGCTTCGGGTGGAGACGTGATTGCCCGTGAGATTCTTAAAAAGCAGGGTGAAGAGCTGGGAACATCAGCCAAGGCTGTTATTCAAAAGCTGGGGATGCAGAATGAAGAGTTTGATCTGGTATTGGCGGGCAGCGTGCTGACGAAAGGTGAGAGTTCCTTCTTGCATCCTTACATTGCTGAGCAAGTCGCCCAAGTCGCCAAAGGCTGTCAATTAAAGATACTGGGCATTGAGCCCGTCATCGGGGCTGTTTACTTAGCCATGGAAAGAGATGGCATTATTCCTTCCGATGCCATCTATGCGAATATTACGCAAGTATCTCACGTATAGGGAGTTGTCTCGATTGAAGAAGCAAGTCAAAGTGGTCGTGATCGGCGGCGGTTCCTCGTATACGCCGGAACTGATTGAAGGATTTATTTTACATTATCAAGAGTTTCCTGTAACAGATATTTGGCTTGTAGATATTGAAGCTGGCAAACATAAGCTGGATATTGTTGGGAAACTGGCTTTGCGAATGGTGGAGAAATCGGGTCTTCCGATTCATGTGCATATGACGCTTGATCGCAGGTTGGCTCTGAAGGATGCGGATTTCGTATCTACGCAGATGCGGGTTGGGATGCTGCAAGCACGGGTTTGGGATGAGACGATACCGCTGAAGTATGGTGTAATTGGTCAGGAAACAACAGGCCCTGGCGGGATGATGAAAGCATTCCGTACAATTCCGGTACTGCTCGATATTTGCAAGGATATGGAAGAGTTATGTCCTGAAGCATGGATGCTGAACTTCACGAATCCCGCAGGAATGGTCACTGAAGCGATCTATACCCATTCATCCATCAAAGCCATTGGCATATGCAACTCGCCTATTTCGGTTTACAAATGGTTGTCGAAGCTGTATGAAGTAGAACCTAGTCGGATTTATGCCGAGTTTGCCGGACTCAATCATCTGCATTGGGTGACGGACATTCAGGTGGATGGCCAATCCAAACTGGAGGAACTGCTGCAAAGCAATGACAGCTATTCAGCGAAAAACGTGCCGCAGTACAGCTGGAACGCAGCATTCATGCGGTCTTTGGGGGCGATCCCGTCGTATTATTTGAAGTATTTTTATTTAAATAAAGAAATGTTGGAAGATCAGTTGACTTCCTCGGCCCAGGAAGGAACACGCGCTGAGGTTGTTAAGAGGCTTGAGGATGAATTGTTTGAATTGTATCAAGATCCGAATTTGAATCATAAACCGGCTCAACTGGAGCAGCGCGGTGGCGCGTACTACTCAGAAGCAGCTGTGAAATTGATGAAATCAATCTACAACGATACAAGGGATGTTCAGACACTGAATGTTCGCAATGGGTCGAATCTTGATTTTCTTCCGGAGAATGCGTGTATTGAAGTCAACTGTATCATTACGAAGAAGGGACCGATTCCTTTGCAAGTGACGACAGTTCCTGAGGCGGTTAAAGGACTCATTGCTTCAGTCAAAACGTATGAACAGCTTGCTATCGAAGCAGCCGTACTGGGTGATCGTGGTTTAGCTCTGCAAGCCTTGGCTCATCATCCACTTGTTCCTTCAATTAATGTGGCGGAGAAAATGCTGGAGGAATTATTGGAACAAAACAAAGAATTGCTTCCTCAATTTTACCCTAAAATATAAACGTTTATATATTAAGGGGGTGATGCTCTCTTCTATATGATCTTGTGTCAGGCTGGATGGAGACAGCCCGTTTGGAACGATGTTTCATATATGCAACCAATAAGGAGGATTTTTCATGAATTTGAGAAAATCAATCAAGCTGCTTATTTCCGGTGCCATGTTTTCCGCTGTGCTTGTTAGTGGTGTTTCTACGGCCAGCGCCAGTTCACCTGTCATTTTAGGTTATTACACACCAGATCAGGCATCAGATAATTCCTTAACGACGAACTATAGCTACATCACACATGTGTCTACGGACAGTTTCAACTTCAATAGTGAAGGGAATATTGTAGGAACAATTCCGACCACAGCGATTGCCTTTACGAAGTCCAAGAATATTACCACGTATGCTTGCATTTCCAATTATGGTCCAAATGACTTTGATGCTGATTTAGCACATACGATTTTAACGAATCCGACAATTAGGAACAAGGCTATGGCGAACTTGATCGCTTTGGTGAAAAACAACGGCTATAAAGGTGTTAATTTCGATTTCGAAGCTGTGCCTAATACGGATCGGGCGGCATTGACTAGTTTCATGCGCGAACTGGCAACTTCCATGCATTCACTAGGTTTGCAAGCTTTAATCTCAGTTCCTGCCAAAACAGTTGAGGACCCGAATGATGATTGGGGAGGAGCCTTCGATTACCCAGTTCTGGGTCAACTGGTGGATTATGTGCAAGTCATGACCTACGATGAGCATGGTATATGGGCTTCGCCAGGCCCTGTAGCTGGAAAGGATTGGATGGAAGAGTCTTTGCAATATGCAGTTTCCGCGGTTCCGCCAGCCAAAGTGCTGATGGGACTTCCCGCTTACGGTTATGACTGGAATTTAACCACGAATAACGCCAGCGATGGTAAACAAGTTCCTTGGAGGGAAATCCCTGCCCTTATTTCCAAGACCAAAGCTGCAGTGAAATGGGACACGGCTTCATCCTCTCCTTATTTCAATTATCAAGCAAGCGATGGTTCCAAACACGTGGTTTGGTATGAGAATGAGCGCAGTATTACTGAAAAGTCCGGGTATTATGCGAAGTATCACTTGGGTGGTATTTCGGTGTGGGCAATCGGCTTGGATGATACCAGCTTCTGGAAAGCGTTGGCTACGAATACACCAGCACCAGACGGGGCAGCTATTCCCGGGAAGATTGAAGCTGAAAGCTTCACTGCGATGCAAGGCGTTGTGAAGGAGACTACGACGGATACTGGCGGCGGCATGAATGTGGGCTATATCGATGCAGGCGATTGGATGGATTACAAAGTGAATGTCCAAACCGCAGGCAGCTATTCGGTTGGTCTCCGGGTAGCCAGCCCAGTTGCAGGGGGGCAATTCCAAATCAAAAATGCCTCGGGTACCGTTCTGGCTTCGGTCACCATCCCCAAAACGGGCGGATACCAAACTTGGCAAACGGTGAATACAACGATTACGCTGCCAGCAGGCAGTCAAACGTTAAGAGTAAATCTTGTAAAAGGTGAACCGAACTTGAACTGGTTGAATTTTGTGAAAACACCTTAAGCTATCGACCCAGTCGAAATTTAAGAAGATGATAAAAGGCTGCTCCATAAGTCAAATATGACTTGTGGGGCAGCCTTGCTTTATACATCAATTGTGAACTACCAAACGAATGCGCTTGTGATAATGACTAACAAGATGAAAAGTACCAAAATAGCTGCGGAAGACGTATAACCAATACCTGCACCTGCGACACCAGACATTCAAATCACCCTTTCAACTTGATTTGTTTGTGCTACGTGATCATTGTATGAGGTAAGTGCGGAACCGTATGGGCGAAATGTATGATTGTGCTTATGCCTAGCAGAGCGGAATACTTTGGATAAAAAGAAGAGGCTGTCTCCAAGGTTGAAAACCTAGAGCAGCCTCTTCGTATTATTTGCTTGCAGCAACCGTTTCGATTTCTTTTACGCTTTGATAAATCAGGTTGAACAGCTCTTCGAGGTTCACTTCTTCTATGCAAGAGAAAGCAACGCGAAGGTCCGTTGCACCAAGAGCGATTGTTCCAACACCATGCTGGTTCAGCAAGTGTACGCGCAAGGCTTCGGCATCTACCGTTTTGAGCTTCAGGCACATGAAGTAACCAGAGTTGAATGGGTAGTAGCCCCAGGCATCATCGAACTTGCCACTGTCCAGGATCGCTTTGGTACGGTTGGCTCTGCCCTTCATGATGTCGTACTTCTCTTGCTTTTGCACAGCAAACTCAGGTGAGTTCAGGGCATGCAGCACGAACGTCTGGGATGGGTGAGGACCGCTGGAAATCGTTGCGCGGATAATTCCCATCGTTTTTTGTTCCAGAGCGCTGAGAATAGCTTCACTTTGGCTTGCATACGTGATGAAGCCTACGCGGAAGCCCCAAACGTATTCTTCTTTGGTGGCGCCGTCAATTTTGACTGCCAGCACGCGCGGGTGCAAATCAGCTAATTGACCGAATAAGGATTCATGCAGCGAGCCTTCAAAGAAAAGACCGAAGTAAGCATCGTCTGTCAGGACGACTACGTTAATACCAGCTTCTGCTGCTTCTTTGATCGCAGCCGTAATTTCCCGTCCTTCTTGTGCATCAGGCGTGTAGCCTGTTGGATTGTTCGGGAAGTTAAGAACAACGATCGCTTTGCCTTTGGATTTTTGAGCTAGCAGTGCATCGCGCAGACCAGCAGCGTTGAATCTCATTTGGTCGTTATACAGCGGGTAGTTCACGATTTGGGCACCGCGGCGGATTTCGAAAGTCAGCTCGTAATTTTCCCAGTTTTTGTCCGGGATAATAACAGCGTCGCCTACGTCGGCGAAAAGATCAGCTGCAATGCTTAGACCATGCGTCAAGGCATTCGTTACGATTGGATTGCCGATCAGCTTGCTGCCGATTTCTGGATTTTCTTCGAGCATTTTTTTGCGCCATGCGCTGCGGAGCTCCGGCTTGCCTGCAGGTGGTGCATATTCATATATATCTTTTGGCGCATAGGTAGAAAGTGTGTCTTGAATGACCTTCAAATGCATAGGTTGACCATTTTCGATCGCAATACCGATAGTAGCATTGAATTTCTTGGCCTTTGCCTTTGCTTCAGCCGATTGGCTGAGAATGCCTTCTTTCGGGAAGTAAATCGATTTACCTAATGCAGAAAGCATGTCATGCACGTGAGAATTTTCACGTTCCAGGGTCTCGTTTAACTGTCGTGCCAGAGGATTCATAAGAGTGGGTCATTCCTTCCAATGAGCTATTCATTTTTTGCAGTTATTATACCACTTTCACAGTAGTACGTCACTGCGCTTGCTAAATTTTTTCGGAAAGAACGTGATCGGGGATTTAGACGCGGACTTGATTTAAAAATCCTTCCAATCGCTCCTTCACTTCAGGCCATTCGTGATCCAGAATGCTGAACATGACGGTGTCACGCACATAGCCATCGTGAAGCACACGGTGCTGCCTGAGAATTCCTTCCTGTTTGGCGCCTAAACGGGCAATCGCAGCTTGCGAGCGTTCATTTCGCAAATCTGTTTTGATTTGGACGCGCAGCAGATTGAGGGTTTCAAAGCAGTGGCGCAGCAGTAAATATTTGCATTCCGTGTTCACACGGGTCCGCCAAACGAGCGGATTGTACCAGGTATATCCAATCTCTAGATGGCGGTGAGCAGTGGAGATGTCGAAGAGCCGCGTGCTGCCCACAAACGTATCCGTATGTTTATCATAGACACTGTAAGGGATCGCAAGGCCGGCATTGAATTCCTCAAGCGCTTGCTGGACATAGGTTTCCACATCGGATGTTCGAGGCAGCGGCGTCATATAATCCCAAATCCGCGGGTCAGAAGCAGCCTCCGCTAGACTGTCAATGTGGGATTCCTGCATAGGAAGTAGAGCGACACGTGTTCCTTCTAGAATGGGGTTTTGTAATTGCATAGTGCTGATTCTCCTTGTCATTGGATCAAATTTATGAGATTTTAGATAGCATAAGGGAAAAGTGGATTCATCAAAAGATCCAATTTGGTTTTAATTTTATGTACCAATAGGTTGTAATGGACTGAATAAAGAGGATGCTGTGTGATGACTGGGGGGAGCGGCATGGAGTTTCATTTGCCTTACGATGCCTATCGTATGAAATATGCAAGCAAGTACGCGGCTTTGTATCATGCGCTGCATGACGAGATCTTGGAGAGCAGGCTCCCACTGCATACGAAGCTGCCGTCCAGTCGTGAGTTAGCCCGTTTATTTGGTTTATCGCGGGGGACGGTGAATCAGGTCTATGATATGTTGATTGCTGAAGGATATTTGCAGGCTGATGTTGGGAGAGGGACTTATGTTGTCTATGCGAGTGGACAGCGGAAGAAAGATGAGCTCGAAGAAAGGGAGATTCGCTTGTCCGATTGGGGGGAGCGTGTTCGTGCGGAAGAAAGGGGAAGGGGGCAGGGGAAAGAGCCGTATCGCCCCGATCACATTTCTTTCAGGATGGGGCATCCCCATCTTGATGAGTTCCCGCGAGAGCTGTGGAATCGCGGGATGTATGAGCAGGTGCGGCGCATGACGGAGTCGCCGCAGGAGGAGGCCTTCGCCGCTGAGGGGCATGAAGCGCTGCGCATAGCAATCGCACAGCACCTAAGGCGTATGCGTGGCATCGATGCGCCTCCCGAGCGCATCGTCATCGTGAATGGGTCGATGCAAGCGATAGCGCTGCTGACCCAAGTGCTGGTGAATGCGGGCGATCCCGTGGTCGTGGAACGTCCGGGATATCAAGGCGCCACGCGCGCTGTGCTGGCGGCTGGCGGGGTGCCCATCCACGCTGAGGTGGATGGGCAAGGTCTAGTGCCGCAGCCGTGGAATGCGCGGCTGCTGTTCGTGACCCCGAGCCGCCAGTTCCCTACGGGAGCGGTGCTGGGCTTAGAGCGCCGCCAGCAGCTGCTGCGCTGGGCGGCCGAGCAGGGCGCTGTCATCGTCGAAGACGACTATGACAGCGAGTTCAGGCACCGCGGGCGGCCCATCGAGCCGCTCAAGGTGCTGGACCAAGAGGGCCGAGTGGTCTACATCGGCACCTTCTCCATCACGATGCTGCAGGAGCTGCGCATCGGCTATGTTGTGCTGCCGAAGGCGCTGGTGGGCGCCTTCGTGGCCGCAAAGCGGCTGTTCGAGCCGCACCCTTCGGGGCTGCTCGAGCAGCGCTCGCTCGCCGCTTTCATGGCGAGCGGCGGCTACGAGCGGCACCTGCGCCGGATGCGGCGGGTGTACGCGAGCAAGTTCCTGCTCCTGCAAGGGCTGCTGCAGGAACGAATGTCTACCCGGTTCGACTGGGTAGAGAGCGATGCGGGGCTGCATTTATTCGGTTGGTGGCGCGGCAATGCCGCCAGTTACGCGAGCTATGCAGC
Organism: Paenibacillus sp. HWE-109; assembly: GCF_022163125.1. Taxonomy (NCBI): domain Bacteria; kingdom Bacillati; phylum Bacillota; class Bacilli; order Caryophanales; family Paenibacillaceae; genus Paenibacillus; species Paenibacillus sp. HWE-109. The sequence continues at coordinate 280,414 of NZ_CP091881.1, forward strand.
CGAATGCCAAGAAGCGGGCGTCACGTGGAGTGATGCTGCTTCATACGGCTTGCCGCCAGGCCGCGCGGGAGCTTGCTTCTCTTTTGCCCATCTGACCGAAGACGAGATCCGCCGCGGCGTGCAGCTTTTGAGATAAATAATGTTTTTGGCAGGAAAGCTATTGTGTGCTATGATCTAACATGTGGTCAATTAATATAAATCGTAGGAGTGGTCCTTAAGATGGCAGGTTTAAACGGTGGGGGCACAAGCGTTATTGTGCGTTTGGAAATACATAAGGAACTGGTTACCTTCGGTAAGATTGCTACGGCAATCGGCGATGCAGGCGGGGATATTGTTGCGATCGACGTAACGCGAGCGAGTAAAACGACAACAACGCGAGATATTACTGTGAAAGTTAGTGATCCCGAGCATACGGAGTCGATTGTTAGCGCTTTAAATGATATTCCGGGCGTGCGTTTAATCAACGTTTCAGATCAAACTTTCCTGATGCATTTAGGCGGCAAAATTGAAGTTACTCCCAAAATGCCTATCAAAAACCGGGACGACCTATCCCGTGTCTATACACCGGGGGTTGCCAGAGTTTGTATGGCGATTCATGAAGATCCATCGAAGGCGCACTCTTTGACAATTAAACGAAATACGGTTGCTGTTATATCCGATGGTACGGCAGTATTGGGGTTAGGAAATATTGGCCCTGAGGCAGCGATGCCTGTTATGGAAGGAAAAGCGATGCTGTTCAAGCAGATGGCGGGCGTTGACGCTTTTCCAATTTGCCTTGATACGCAGGACACAGAGGAGATTATTCGGACTGTTAAAGCGATTGCTCCAGGGTTCGGCGGCATTAATTTGGAGGACATCTCGTCGCCTCGTTGTTTTGAAATTGAGGAAAGATTAATCAACGAACTGGATATTCCGGTATTTCATGATGATCAGCACGGTACAGCTGTTGTTATTCTAGCAGGTTTGCTCAATGCGGTTAAACTTGTAGGCAAACAATTGGCAGATTGCAAAGTTGTTATCACAGGCATCGGGGCAGCAGGGATTGCCTGCACGAAGATGCTTCTGGCAGCGGGCGTAACCAATGTCATCGGTGTTGATCGTCAAGGGGCCATTGTTAGCGGTGAAAGCTATTCGAATTCAGCGTGGACCTGGTACTCCGAGAATACGAATCCGTTCCGGCAATCGGGATTGCTGTCTGAGGTGATTGTGGGCGCTGATATTTTTATCGGGCTTTCGGGGCCTGGTGTGCTCAAAGCTGACGATGTGAAGAATATGGCTGCTGATCCGATTGTGTTCGCCATGGCGAACCCTACACCGGAAATTACGCCTGAAGAAGCGGAGCCTTACGTACGTGTCATGGCTACCGGACGTTCCGATTATCCGAACCAGATCAATAATGTGTTATGTTTCCCAGGTATTTTCCGCGGTGTGCTGGATTGCCGGGCTTCACGCATCACACAGGAGATGAAGCTGGCTGCGGCCAAGGCGATTGCTTCCGTGGTGAGTGAAGACGAACTCAATGAATATTATATTATTCCAAGCGTGTTCAATCACTCGGTGGTTGAGAAAGTGCGCGAAGCCGTTATGGAAGCAGCGTATGAGTCTGGTGTAGCTCGCCGGCGCAACCAGCGTGACTTGCAAGACGCTAATCACGAGTAAGCCCAAATGCACAAAAACCTTGTACAAGCAGCTGATATTCCTATCAGATGGCTTGACAAGGTTTTTTTGGGTTTTAGGCTTGTTCTTCTGTCCATTCTTTGAGTTTGCGGTCAGAGGGCAGGAGAAAGGTCAGGATACCGAAAAGCGGCAGGAATGCACACAGTTCCATCACTCGCGTCGTGCCAATGGTATCGCAAAGATTTCCAAGAACGACACTTCCGATGCCCCCGAGTCCAAAAGCTAAACCGGTGATCAAGCCGGATACGGTCCCAACTTTCCCAGGAAACAGCATTTGCGCATAAACAACGGTGACCGAGAAACTGGAAAGTAAGATTATACCTGTAATGACGAGCAGCACATAAGCCCAAGTGATCGAGACATGCGGTAAAAGCAGGGCAAATGGCGCGGAACCTAACATGGAAAAGAAGATGACATTCCGCTTGCCGAAACGGTCAGCAATCGGACCGCCAAAAAACGTGCCCACGGCTCCAGCCGCTAGGAACAAGAAAATGAAGTCCTGCGCTCGGTCTATCGTAATGCCATACGAGTCTTGCAGGAAAAAAGCAAAGTATCCACTCATGGCTGCTCCGTACCAAGATCGGATAAATACCAGGAAGATCAGCAGGCAGATAGCGAATGTTACACGCTTGCGTTGCTCGGGATTGACGGTTCTTTTCACAATCGCTTTGGCTTTAACCGGTGTTGAAACGAGTACGGCTTTGTACCAGCGAGCTATGTATAGCTGCACGGCAATAGCGACTGCCGCTACGCCAGTGAACCAAATAGAGCCAAACAGTCCAAGCGGTATGAAGATCCATTTGGTCATAATCGGTGCCAGCGATTGACCGGCATTCCCGCCCACCTGGAAGATCGATTGGGCCAGACCTTTGCGTGCGCCAGCCGCCATATGGGAAACTCGCGAGCCTTCAGGATGGAAAGCAGCGGAACCTAGACCTACAAAGCAAACAGACAGCAACACAACCCAATAGGAATGAGCGAAAGCGAGCAAGAGCATCCCGATTAAGGTAGATGTCATGCCGATCGGCAGCATATATGGCGATGGCTTGCGGTCGGTGTACAACCCGACAACCGGCTGCATGATGGAAGCCGTGAAGTTAATCGCGAACTGCACCCAACCCACTTGCGTATAGCTTAATCCCATTTCACTTTTCAGGATGGGGAAGATTGCAGGAATAACGGATTGAATGGAATCATTCAGTAGATGAACAAGCCCGATAGCAAATAAAATACGATAAACAGTAGGTTTGATGTCTCCTGCACCCTGCAAGCTCGTGGAGCTGGGATCCGGAGATGATGTCGTAACAGCAGCCATGATTCTCTCCTCTCGATGTCACTGTTCCCTGTTTTATTTGTTGTCTAGGAAACGGCCGAGGTCTTCTCCCATTTTGACTTTGGAGCCAAGCTGCAGGTCTGAACGAGGTTCAAACATATCATCTTCAAAGAGCAGGACGACCGTTGAGCCGAATTCAAAATAGGCCAGTTCTTGGCCGCGCTCCAGCTTTTTGGGAAGAGGCTTCACATATTGGATGGAACTGACATTCAAAGCGCCGACTTTGACAACGGCGACTTCACCCGCTTCATGTTGAATAAAGGTAATAAGCCGTTCGTTGCGGCTGAGTACCCTTTTCATATGACGCAGGCCGAACTCATTGACCGGATACACCTTGCCGAGCACGTGCTCTTTCTCAAGAATATCGCCTGTAACGGGAGAGTGAATGCGGTGATAGTCAGTAGGACTAAGGTACAAGACGAAATAGAAACCGTTTTTGTAGTTGACGGTGCGCGGTGAACGATTCAGCAGCTCTTCGATCGTGTAATCTTGGCCTTTGACATTCACAATCTGCCCTTCTTTGATATCGCCAATCCCTGTGATCATCGCGTCAACGGGACTTACCACACGGGTTGGATCCTCGTGAATGGGACGTAGACCGGGTTTCAATCTGCGTGTGAAAAAGTCATTCAAGGACTTATAATCCTTCACATGTTTTTCAGCATCTTGGATCGATATGCCATAGGTTTGGGCAAAGCGAGTAATAAATATCCGGCTTGCTTTGGATCTGGCAAATGCGCCTGTCAATTGGGACACCCATTTGCGCGAGGATAGCTCCGTAAGCAATCGAAAAAACGGTTTAGACATAGATCAATTACTCCTGTTCGATTCGTGGTTAGAGATCTGCAGATCGTGATCCAAGATCCCTATATAGTGTTCTTCGCTAATCTTGCCACAGATAGGTAAAAGAATCAATTGTCGAATAGCCAAGTTAGGGGGAGTTACAGGTATGAAAAAACAGCCTTGCGGCTGTTTTTATCAGAAATAAGCTAGTTGAGTTTATAATCCCCACAGGTTTGGCAGGCAGCCAGATTAACCGAGATGGGAGTGGAAGAACCGGCAAACTTGGTACATTGGACAGGGGTTCGTGAGGAATGATCAGAAATACTCGCACAGGACGCGCACCTTGCTATCAGCTCAAAAGCGATTTCCAGGGATAGCGAATGCTGAAAGTCGACATTCTTTTTCATTAAACGGACCTCTCTTCCTTGTTATGGATATGAGCCGGATCCTAGTAGAAAAGGGAAATGTAAACGCTTCATTTATATCAATAATGATAGCACAACCCTTTGTGTTATGTCATTAGTATTTCCAACGTGGAAACCGTCAATGATGGTAGTGAGGTGAAATGAAAATGTCTTTTGTAATCACACTGTTTATCATTTTGATCCCGTTATGCATGCTGATGATGTCCTGGCTGTTCGCTGCGCTTCGTGTCGTGTTTCATGCACTGGCTGCTTGCTGCGCGTATGTATTTGGCATTATTTCCGCACTGGCTGTCTACGAGATTCTTAGAGATGAAACGGTATTTATGACGAATATTCATCGTGTGTTTGAAAATAAGTATTTCCTGGTTACAGGAAGCTACTTAGGCAGCTACGGGATTTATATCCTATTGAAATGGACGCTCCAGGAGATGCGGGCTGAACAGTAATTCATGCAACTAATTAAGGCAGGCTTGCGTCATATTTGTATGGTTGAAATGGAAGGTAGGCGAACAACACATGAAACGAAATCAGCAGAATTTGTTCAGGAGCCTGATTGGTCTAACTTCGCTTGCTCTGGTTGTGTCAGGCTGCTCGTCTCATCGAGGAGAGCCGCCGTCTGCGGCTTCCCCCATAGCGACATCCAGTTCCGCTCCTTCTGCTGCGGTATCGGCAGCACCAGCAGCGACAGCGAAGGCTACCCAGACACCGGCGCCTGCTTCTGCAAGCGTGCTCCAGTCGATGTCCGTGGAAGAGAAGATCGGGCAGATGATTATTGCCGGGATCGACGGGTACACGGTGGATTCAGCAGCTCGTGAATTGCTGGCCGAGCAGCATGTTGGCGGCATTATTTTATACAAACCGAATGTGCAGAATACGAATCAATTGGTTCAGTTAACGAATAGTTTGAAAAAGACTAATGCGAGTAATAAGCTTCCACTATGGATTGGAGTCGATGAAGAAGGCGGCAGGGTGACCAGGTTGCCGGATGAACTGATCAAGACGCCGACAAGCAAAGAAATTGGCAGCAAAGGCAGCACAAAATTTGCTTATAATATCGGTCATTTGCTAGGGAAAGAATTGAATGCCTATGGGCTTAATATGGATTTCGCTCCGGATCTAGATGTGAACAGCAATCCTAACAATCCGGTGATTGGGGACCGCTCTTTTGGGTCGAACGCATCGATTGTGAGCAGTCAGGGAATTCAGGTGATGAGCGGCTTGCAGAGTCAGCAGGTCGTTTCGGTAGTCAAGCATTTTCCCGGACATGGGGATACCTCGGTGGATTCGCATATTGGCTTGCCGATCGTGCAAAATGATCTCGCCCGTCTGCGCAAGCTTGAACTTGTGCCCTTCGCCGAAGCGATAAAGCATCAGGCTGATGCTGTGATGGTAGCGCATATTTTGCTGCCTAAGGTGGACCCTGACAATCCCGCATCGATGTCCAAGACGATCATGACGGATATGCTGCGGAAGGAAATGGGCTTCCAAGGTCTAATTATGACGGATGATATGACGATGGGGGCGATTACGACCAATTATGGTTTAGGTGAAGCGGCTGTGAAGTCTGTGCTGGCCGGAGCGAATATTGTAATGGTCGGACATGAGCCTGCCAATGTCATGAAAGTCATCAACGCGCTGCGAGAAGCGGTTCGATCCGGACGAATACCTGTGGACATGATTGATCAAAGTGTGAATCAGGTGATGAAGCTGAAACAGAAGTACCATCTCCAAGATGCCGCCGTGAAAGTGCCTGATGTTAAAAAATTAAATGCCGAGGTACAGGACGTACTCGGTATCGCCAAAAGCAAATAACACCGTGTGATTGTGCCGAATGGCGCAGTGCACGGTGTTTTTTTGAACATTATATGTTTTTGGGCTGGGGTGAGTGAAGCTTGCCTAGAAGTTAAATGTTGGAGATTGACGCTAGTCTCCAGGCTTGGGTTGTAGGCCAAACCAGCACGATGGAGTGGTTCGATGCGACGCGAAGAGATGCGAAGAGATGCGAGGAGATGCGAAGAGAGGCGAAGGGACGAGAAGAGATGCGAATAAGAACAAGATAGCTGCGAACGTACTTGCTGGTTTGGAGGTGTAAACAAGCTTTTTGGCAGAATGAGATCCGCTAGCTTGCCAACGCGCGGAGATAAGGGAACGTCAAGCCGCGATACTAGCAAAATGTGTCAGGATAGCGAGTTCGAGGGAACTATAGTACGTTATAATTCTGAAAACAGCCATATTCCACGCCAGAGGGAACTACGATCCGCTAATTCACCTTTTCCCTGGTTGGAATCAGCAGTTTCCGCTGAAATAGCGGATCTCAGTTCCCTTTCATGCTGCGTTTACCCCAATTTCCGCCAGTTAGCGGATCATAGTTCCTTTTCACACGAGGCTCTCTGTCATTGCAAAGCCCAAAGGGAACTACGATCCGCTAGATTGTTGAAAACCGCTATGAAGATGCTCATCTCTCAGAGTGGCAAAGCCGCTTTTCTTATGGGACGAGCTTATATGCGTATCCCCAAAATCGTGGGAACATTTGCGTGGTTGGAACGTGGTTGGAACGTGGTTGGATCATGGTTGGAACGTGGACAGAACGTGGACTGAAGGTGGTCTGAACGAAAATAGGACAGTTGAAAGTGCTTATTTGTTGGAATGGCTCCTGTGAGGAAGACATAAGCAAGGTTGGTGTGCTTAGTGTTCGTTAATTCGCTCGGCAAGTGGGAAAATACAGCAAATAAGCAAGTTCTGTGATCTTATTTCACGAAAAATGGCGAATCTAGCGGGAATAAGCACTTCTAGCTTGCCTATCAGTCACTAGCTATCCCCAATCAAGCACAGAACCAGCATCAAGCCCACTGAGCCCCAACCGAGCCCCCGCCGAACCGACTGAGCCCCAACCGCCCCTTCGCCGAACCGATTAAGCCCATTGAGCCCCAACCGAGCCTCCAATAAGGTACCAAACTAGCTAGATTGTCACAAGGCCGGCGTGCCGCCATCCAGTAAAAATTTGGCGTAGGCGATCGGATTGTAGTAGGTTGCTTTCCATATGTCCTGCATGTTGGCTTCCAAAAAGCTGTAACGTTGGTCCTTGCCGTTACATTCAATGAAGAGTGGAAAGCCATCCTTCGTTATGCCAACATCGAGTCCTACATCAGCCAAATAGGGGAGTTCCGTGCTCAAATGATTGGCAACCAGCAGCGAGAAGTCGGTAATTTGACTCAATACGTGCTCAAGATTCAGCTGCGGGTACTCCGTAGTTAAAATGTCGGGCAAGGTACGGACTTCTCCGCCTTGTGCCACATTAGTCAGAAAGAGCTTGCGCGATGCTACTTTTGCAACGATACCTGTTATTCCCCACTCGCCCGTTGCGCCGCGCTGCGCCGAAATTCGTAAATCGAAAGGCCGACCCTCAAAGGTGGCGAGCGGCAGGCGCTGCTGAATCATGTAGGTGCGGCTTTGAATTTTATGACGCAGCGTCAAAGGGAAGTACTGCCGAAAGCGCACCGTGCGATAGATTTTGTTGCTGAGCTTCATGCTTGCGGGATAGATGAGCTGCCAACTGCGCGCCAAACGATCCATCTTCATTACACCCCGGCCAATGCTCGAATTGGTGGGTTTAATAATGAGCGAATCGTAGGCGGACATCATGATCCTCATGTTTTTCATGGTAGCGGGATAAGTGCCGGGGAGATGGGGGCGTATGCGGTCATTTTTCAACAGGATATCATGTATACGCAGCTTACTGTAGCGATTCCAACGGTTAAACAGGATGATTCCATGCTGGGCCCATGCTTCAAATTTCTGATAAGATGCTTGATCCAGATAAACAGCTCGATTATGAATGACTTTGGGAAGATCCAGCCATTGCTGCTCGAAGTTAAGGCCATCTTTCACGTAAGCATAAACTTTCATGGTCTCGATTTGTACATCTTGTATACGAAAATAACAGGGAGTTACACCATACTGCTTGCCGGCTTCATCATAGAATTGAATAGCTTCATACTGTGTGTTCCCTAGGGGAATGCCTGCATATAAGGAATCGTTGACTAAAATACCCACATAGGGATTCGTCATCAGCTTCCCTCCTTTTCCATCTGGGGCTTGGGTTCAAATTTGGACTTCTTCTCAGCTTATGGAAAAGCATGGCTGCTGGTTTGTACAGATGCTGATAAAGCAGGGGGTTACTGGCACAGATGCCCATAATTTCTCGTATAATCCGCGGATGCTTAGATAACGAGTGAAAGGGAACAGGGGAACTTGTCCAAGTTACTGCGTGGAATTCGTGTTTTGAGAACGGGTCAACTTGACCATTTATCTGGGTTAGCGCACATTTTTGCGGGCTAGCGTACCTATCGGGCGTGGACTGAATATGTTACAAGTGACTAATTCTTGGAGAATGGAGAGGAGTCTATGAGTAAGCGTAAGAGCAGTAGCGCAAGGCCTTATGTGCAAAAAGTGAACTCCAGAACGAATGAATTAAAATGGCTTGATGATAGTGAACCTCTACCTGTTGCAGCCAAGCAGGAAAAAACAGATCCGCCCATCATCACGGAAACACCACCTCCTGCACCGACTAAGGCTGCGGGAAAGCCAACTGTAACGGAGAATGCAAAACCATCAAAAATAGCCAATGTTTCGACAACCTCGACTCCGGCTCCACCGCTCTTATTACTGTCTGAACGTAAAACAGGTAAATTCGTCAACCCAGTGGTATATACGGACGATATTGTGGAAGAAGCGGTCACATGGGAGAAGATTGCGAATCGCTCGGTAGATGAAAGTAAAATCAAACCGCTCAGCATTGGCTCCAGGGCGATTAAGGACTTCGCCATCGAGCATTCCAAGCTGGCCCCGGCCAGTGTAACGAGAGATAAGATCGCAGACGGTGTCATTCACGACGAGCATATTGCGCTCCAAAGTATTGATGGGGATAAGTTGCAAGACCAGAGCGTTCCGGGCAGCAAGCTGTTGGATAATAGCATTACGGCAGATAAACTGGCAGATCAAACGATTGATTCTTTGAAATTAGCGCATGGCTCGATTCTGCCGCAGCATTTATCAGAATTGATTGTCACCAGCGATTTAATTGATAATCAAGCCATTACATCGGAGAAAATCCATAGTGGTGCGGTGCAGGCAAAGCATTTAGCAAATTATAGCATTGATACAGCGAAGCTGATGGATGCGGCGATTACCACAGATAAATTGAGAGATCAATCGGTGACGGAAGAGAAGATTGCCAACGGCAGCCTGAACTCGGTCCATTTTCAACCGAAAATCATCTTCAATGAGCATTTGGCTGACGGCAGTGTGCAGAAACGCAGTATAGCACCCGGTCAAATCGATGGGTCTCATATTGCGGATGGCGCAGTCGAAAGTTTCCATTTACAGAATGAGTCGGTTTCAACCGATAAATTAGCTCCTAAATCTGTCACGGTGAACGAGTTGGCCGATCAAGCCGTTACCTCTCAAAAGCTGGCGCTGCAATCCGTGGAAGCGAAGCATCTTATGAAAGCTTCTGTGAAGGAGGAACATTTGCAAGACTCTGCGGTCACAGGTTATCACATCGCAGCGAATGCCATTGAAACCGAACATATTACGGATGGGGCGATAACGTCAGCGCTCATTCTAGATGGAACTATTACATCTCCGAAATTGGCGAAAGCTATTATTGAAGGGAAGCATATTCAGGCCAATGCGATTGAGAGCGGCCATTTAGCTGACAATCTGATATCCAGCTCAAAGCTGAGAGATCAATCGGTGACAGCGGCTAAATTAGATGAGGGAATCATTGATGGAAAGCACGTTAACGTAGGAGCAATCGAGCAGGCTCATTTAACGGACCATATTATTTCAACTGAGAAGCTCCAAGATGGTTCAGTAACAACCGCTAAATTAGCAGATGGAATCATAGAAGGAAAGCATGTTAACGCAGGAGCGATTGAGCAGGTTCATCTAACTGACCAAATCATCTCGACTGCGAAGCTCCAAGATGGTTCAGTAACAACCGCTAAATTAGCAGATGGAATCATCGAAGGCAAGCACGTTAACGCAGGAGCAATCGAGCAGGCTCATTTAACGGATCAAATTATTTCGACTGAGAAGCTCCAGGATGGCTCTGTGACAACGGCTAAATTAGCAGAGGGAATTATTGAAGGAAAGCATCTTAACGAGGGGATCATCCAGGATGCGCACCTAGCCGACAACGTGGTTTCGACGGAGAAGCTGCAAGCGGAATCCATTACATCAGACAAATTAGCCAATGATATTGTGCAAGATCGGCATATTCGGCAGCTTGCGATTCTGAATGGACATCTGGGTGAAAACGCAGTATCCAGCTCCAAAATTGAAGATGGGGCGATTCTCACGGCCAAATTGGCGGATAGAAGTGTAGATGCCTCGAAATTGAAACCAGACAGTGTGACTTCGGAAAAGCTTGCTGAACATGCCGTTCAAGCCGCTCATTTGCAGGATGAAATTATTGGCAGCAACCATCTCGTCAGAGGAGCAATTGGAGAATCGCACGTTCAATTCGGCGCCATTCGAGCGGAGCATATCCAAGACGGAGCAGTCTCCGCTGAGAAGTTAGGGCGCGGGGTTATTCAAACGAGTCACCTTGCACCGCAAGCTGTCGGTAAGGAACAAATCGCCGAGGATGCTATTGAGCGCAAGCATATCGCGGATGATGCGATTACAACACGTCATGTGCAGGAAGAAACGATCACGACAAGTAAAATTGCTGAAGAAGCTGTGACGAGCAGCAAGATGGCTTCGATGTCGATTGAAATTCGCCATTTGCAAGAAAATATTATTGATGGATTTCATATTAAGCCAGGGGCGATTACTTCCGAGCATTTGGCTCAGGGTTCGATCACGCTCGGCATATTTGCAGATCGAAGTTTGGAAGGCAGCAAGCTGATCGAAAACTCTATCACTTCCGAAACGCTGGCCCAGGGTGCGGTAACGGAAGATAAGCTGGCGAATGGGGCCGTTGCCACGCAACATTTGCAAGCAGGCGCGATTTCCTCCTGGATTGTTCAGGATCATGCCATTACGAGTAGCAAAATAGACCAAAATGCGATTACCGAAGCGAAGTTGGCGGATGTCAGTGTAACAGGCAGAAAGATTGCCAGTAAAGCCATTAATACGGAGCATATTTTGGACGGCGCAGTGACTGCGGCTAAATTGGCGAATGAGAGTATTCATGGCAGTAAGTTGGTTGCTGGCGCGCTTCATGCGAAGCATCTGGCTGATGGCGCGATCACAGGTTCCAAAATAGCAGCGCGAACGATCGTCCAGGAGCATATCGCTGACAGTGCGATTTGTGGAGTGAAGCTGGCGAAGGAAAGTATCGATGGTACGAAAATTATCCAAGGTTCGATAGGAAGCGATCACTTGGCTGCCAGTTCAGTTAACGGTGCGAAGCTGTCTGTTGGGGCAGTTAGCGGCGAGCACTTAGCCGTTGGCTCTGTTGACAGTGAAAAGTTGGCTGCGAACTCTGTCGACAGCAGTAAATTGACACTTGGCTCAGTGAATAATTACCATTTAGCGGATAGTGCAGTTTATGGGGTGAAATTGGCTACCGGAAGTGTTGACGGCAGCAAGTTGACCGCTGGATCAGTCAGCAATGAACATCTGCTGGATCACGCGGTAGATGCAGCTAAGTTAGCACCGCTCAGTGTAGACAGCAGTAAAGTCGTAACGGGAGCTATTCTCCGTGAGCATCTGTCCGAGCATGGCGTGGATGGTTCGAAGTTGGCCTTCGGCGCGGTGGATCGTAACCATATTGCACCTGGCGCTGTTGATGGCACTAAGCTTCAGGAAAGCAGTGTGGACAGCAGCAAATTAACGCTTGGGGCTGTAGGCAGCGAGCACTTGCAGGACGGCTCGGTGAATGGCGCTAAGCTTGCCATCAGCAGTGTTGACAGCAGCAAGCTGGTATCAGGTTCAATTAATAGCGATCATATTGCTCCAGGAGCTGTAACGAGTTCGAAGCTATCCGCAAGCAGTATTGATGGCAGTAAGATTGCGGAAGGCGCAATTGGCAACGAACATCTCGCTTCTGGCATTATTACCAGCGTGAAGCTGGCCATCGGCAGTATCGATGGCAGCAAGCTGGTTGCCGGTGCCATCAGCAGTTATCATCTCGCTGACGGTGCAGTGGACAGCGTCAAACTAGCATTAGGAAGCATTGACGGCAGCAAGCTGACCGCAGCTTCCATCAGCAATGCGCATATCGTTGATGGCGCTGTGGACGGAGCGAAGCTGGCAGCAAACAGTGTCGATGGCAGCAAGCTAGCTGCAGGTTCAGTCAATGGCGACCACCTTGCGGATGGCGCCCTGTACGGAGCGAAGCTGGCCGCTGGCAGTATCGACGGCAGCAAACTGGCGTCGAGTGCTATCAGCAGCTACCACTTGGCCGCAGGCAGCGTCGACAGCGCGAAGCTCGCAATCGGCTCTGTAAGCAGCAGTCACTTAGCTGCGGGTTCGGTAGATAGCACGAAGCTGGCCGCAGGCAGCGTGGATGGCAGCAAGCTGGTTGCCGGTGCCGTTGGCAGCAGCCACTTGGCTGACGGAGCGCTGGAAGGCTCCAAGCTGACAGTGGGAAGCATCGATGGCAGCAAGCTGGCGTATTCGGCCGTAAACAACGTACATCTTGCAGTGGGCAGTGTAGATGGCAGTAAACTATCTGCGGGCAGTGTAGACAGCAGCAAGCTGTGTCTTGGATCGGTGAGCAGTCTACACTTGATCGACGGCAGTGTAGAAGGCACGAAACTGGCCGATGGCAGCATCGATGGAGAGAAATTGAAACCGGATGCGGTCGGCAACCAGCATATCGCGGACGGTTCTCTGAGGGTATCGAAACTGGCCGAGAGTGTTCTGCAAGTATCGGGAACGCAGAAAAATGTCGTGCAGCAATTCGGTCTTGTTCCTTTTGAGTTGAAAGTCCAAGATGAGCATATTGAGGTGGTTCTGCAATTTGATGAGGTATTCGCAGATGAGAATTACGTTCTGACAGCGATGACGAACCACTCGGCATGCTATGTGTCCGTCAAAAGCAAATCGCTGAATAGGGCGGTTATATCGGTTATCCGAGCCAAGTTCTCGCCAGATCAGCAAGGGGTTGTGAACTGGATTGCCATAGGGAATAAGCAATAAGTAGAAGGAAGATGAGAAAACGGCAAGCATCGCAGATCCTGCGAGCTGGCCGTTTTTTTTGGCTTGCCAGGAGCGGGGTCTGGTTCATGGTTGAATGTCCAATTTTCGATTCGGGGATATTCGTCCAATTTCCATTTATCACGAAAGCATATGATTAAAGAAGTGGATGTGACAATCGCACCATTATAACGCTTGGAAAGGGGTATGTCTTGTGAAGGGTGTTGTACTGGCGGGAGGAACCGGAAGCCGTTTACGTCCTCTGACGAACATCATCAATAAACATTTGCTTCCAGTCGGTGATTTGCCCATGATTCAATATGCCATTGAGAAATTTAGCAAAGCTGGGATACAGGATGTTTTACTGATTACGGGAAAGCAATCTGCTGGCTTGTATTTAGAGTATTTGGGCGGTGGCGACAAGTTCGGCGTTCGACTTACTTATAAGCTCCAAGAAAAAGCCGGAGGCATTGCCGAGGCGTTGGCGTTAGCGGATGCTTTCATCCTGCCTGGAGAGAAGTTCGTCGTTCTGCTTGGTGATAATCTGTTTGAAGATTCCTTGGTTCCGATGATAGATGCCTTTAACAATCAGGTTGAGGGAGCTATGGTCATTCTAAAAGAGGTGGCGGATCCGCGAAGATATGGCGTTGCTTGTATGAAAGACGGCATCATCCAACGAATTGATGAGAAACCGGAGCATCCAACTTCCCGATATGCCGTGACAGGAATTTATTTATTCGATTCTTCTGTGTTCGATATCATGAAGACGCAAGCCCCTTCCAATCGCGGAGAATTGGAAATTACTGATGTGAACAATGTCTACGCAGCCGCCGGCAAGCTATCACATCAGTTTTTCTCAGGCTGGTGGATTGATGCTGGCACCCACGATTCTCTCTTCCAGGCCACTCTTCTTCTGCGAAAGGAGGACAGCTAGATGGGAGTTATTCTTGTGACTGGAGGAATGGGGTTTATTGGAAGTAACTTCATTCACTATTGGAAGAAGCATCATCCGCAAGATCATGTGATAAATGTAGATTTGCTTACGTATGCGGGAAACAAGGACAATGTCGCGTCTTTAGTTGGGCAAGCTGGGTACCAGTTCGTACGAGGGGATATTGGCAATGAAGCTCAGATGAGCCAGTTGCTGCAGCAGGGTGTTGATGTGGTCGTTCATTTCGCGGCCGAATCTCATGTGGATCGGAGCATTCATAGTCCGCGCGATTTTGTCATGACCAATGTGCTAGGCACACAAAGCTTGCTGGAAGCAGCCAAAAGACATCAAGTGAAGAAGTTTGTCCATGTCTCAACGGACGAAGTCTATGGCACTTTAGGGATCGATGGAGCCTTTACGGAAATGACGCCGATCGCCCCCAATTCTCCTTATTCCGCGAGTAAAGCCGGGTCGGATTTAATCGTTCGGGCTTATTACGAGACGTACGGATTCCCGGCGGTCATCACTCGCTGTTCGAATAACTACGGTCCACGGCAATTCCCGGAAAAATTAATCCCGCTTATTATCACACGAGCGCTTCGTGATGAACCGATCCCGATTTATGGTGACGGCTTACATGTACGCGATTGGCTGTATGTGGACGATCACTGCTCGGCCATCGATCGCGTCATTCAAGATGGTGTGCCTGGGCAAGTCTATAATATTGGCGGTCATCAGGAGCGTACGAATGTAGATGTGGTCAAAAGCATTCTGAAAGCAATTAACAAGTCTGATGATCTTATACATTTTGTACCGGATCGACTGGGGCATGATCGCCGTTATGCCATTGACAGTTCCAAAATTGCGCGTGAACTGGGGTGGGCGCCTTCCTGCACGTTCGAAACCGGCATCCAAAAAACGATCGATTGGTATGTGCAAGAACAAATTTGGTGTGAACGTATTGCCAATGGCTCCTATCGTGATGACACAGAAGCTGATCGTTCATGAACATACTAATTACTGGTGCGGGTGGACAATTGGGCTACGATCTGATCCGCGTGTTCAAACCTGTTCATCAGGTGACCGCTTGGCGCAGAGATCAACTGGATGTGAGCAATGAGCAGCAGGTGATGGGTATTTTGCTCCAAGAACGCCCTGATGTAGTGATTCATGCTGCGGCATATACGAATGTTGATCAAGCTGAGGTGGAGACGGAGCTTGCCTATGAAGTGAATGCAATGGGGTCGCTGCATATAGCAAAGGCTTGCGAGCAAATCGGAGCCAAACTTGTTTATGTCAGCACGGACTATGTTTTCGATGGGACCAAAGGAACACCTTACGAGGAGCAAGATAGTACGAATCCCGGCAATGTGTACGGTCATTCCAAGCTGCTTGGAGAGAAGTTCGTGAGAATGACCTCCTCGAAGCATTTTATTGTGAGAACGTCCTGGTTGTACGGTACTAAAGGGGCTAATTTTGTGACCAAAGTGTTGGAAAAAGCAAGATCAGGCGGACCGTTATCCATCGTTAATGATCAGTTTGGCTCACCTACCTATTGTTTGGATTTAGCGATCTTTATCAGAGAACTGGTGGGATCCGATCGATATGGCATCTATCATGCCTCCAATCAAGGGGTTTGCTCCCGCTATGAATTCGCTGAACAGATTTTGAAGGTGGCACGTATGGAGCATGTGGCTTTGCAACCTGTCCAATCTGACTTGTTTCCGATGCCGGCTGTACGACCCATGTATTCAGCTTTTGAACACAGGGCGATAGCGGATAATGGTTTTACTCCTATTCGGGATTGGCAATCAGCCCTGCGATTTTTTCTGCAAGTGGATCATGATGTTCAAGCTGTTATGGATAAGAAGGTGTGAGATGAGCAAAAGAGTTGCTGTTCCACTGTTGAAGGGAAGAAGGCGAGGATTCCGCACAGGGCTTGAGCATGGACGCCGGTTGGGCAGATGCCAGTCTGTTATGGAGACCACGATGCCTGCTCCGATATCGCTTCGAGAAGCCAGAGTGCTGTTCATTGTTCAGGGATTTGATGCGATTGATCAAGGTATAACCCAAGGCTTGCAAGATACGGTTCGCGAAGTGTTTACGGCAACAGCGCCTGACATGCTTAGGCTCGCAGATGAGCTTCGTCCGAATTTGGTGCTTGTCATGAATGGACTTCATGTTTTCCCAGCTGAACATACCGCTCATGTCGATCAGATTAGGGAAATGGGCATCCGAACGGCTATCTGGTTTGCCGACGATCCTTATTTTACCGATCAAACTGCTTTTCTGGCGCCGCATTATGATTATGTGTTTACACATGAAATGAGCTGTATTGCCTTCTATCGGGAGTTGGGCTGCGCGCAGGTCCACTACTTGCCGCTTGCGGTGAATACACGTGTGTTCAAGCCGCTTCAAGTCGATCCTGCATATCGCAGTGATATCTGCTTCATCGGGAATGGGTTTCCGAACCGCATTGACCTCTTCAACAAGCTGACTCCATTCCTGAAGAATAAAACGGTGCTGATTGCCGGGGCACTATGGGAACAATTAAGTCAATTTGAGCTGTTAAAGAAAGGCATTAAGCTGCAATGGATTCCTATTGAAGAGTCTGTGAAATATTATAGCGGCGCTAAAATTGTGATCAATGTTCATCGCCTGACTTATGACGAGACCTATAACAAGAATAGCCGCAATCTGCCAGGTCATTCGATTAACCCTCGTACGTACGAAATTGCGGGCTGCGGGACATTGCAAATTACCGACTATCGTCACGATTTGCAATATTACTATACACCTGGGCAGGACATTGAAACGTTCATGAATGCGGAGGAACTTGTTCAGAAAATGCAATACTACTTGACGCATGAAGATGAACGTCAACGGATTGCGGTGAAGGGATTGCGGAGAACGATTGCCGAGCATAGTTTCGCTAATCGACTGGTGAAATTAATGGACCTTGTCTTTGCCTAGAAAGGAGAGGGATAGATGTCTTTAGTCAATAAGAACGATGCCGTGAGACAGGGATTTATAGATGGGTACGAGGCGGGCTATGCCAATGGCGTTCGGTTGGGGCAGTCTGAAGCTATTATTCAGAAGGCTATGCGGGATCGGGATACCGCCCCTGTATGGGATATACGCGTGCTGTATGTCACATCTGGGAAGGGCTATCCTTATGAGCCCCTGGATCATGCGATTATCGGCAGCTTGCGGCCATTGGTCCGTGAAATGATCATCGGCAATTGCCCGAACGATCCGATTCGTATCGGTAGCCCGGAATCCGATCTCGAAACGCTTGCGGCTGTCCACAAGCCGGATCTGATGTTAATACTCGATGGGATGAATCTCTCGCTGGATGTCGTAGACCGGATTCGCGGAATGGGAGTTCGTACCGCGATCTGGCTGACGGATGACCCTTACTATACCGATTTTACCATCTCAATGGCTCCGCACTATGACTTCATGTTTACGCTGGAAGTGAACTGTGTCGCCTTGTATCAGGAGATGGGCTGTGCGCATGTGCATTATTTGCCCTTAGCGTTTCAACCAGATATGTTCCGACCTAAGGCAGTACCGAACGGACATCAGCGTGACATCTGTTTCATTGGCTCCGCGTATTGGAACCGAGTTGCCATGTTCGATAAATTAACGCCTTATTTAGCTAACAAACGAATCTTCATCTCCGGCATTTGGTGGGAGCGGTTGAAGCACTATGAGCTGCTGGCCCCGCAAATTCAGCTCAATACCTGGATGCCACCTGAGCATACAGCGACGGCCTACAATGGCGCCAAAATCGTCATTAATATGCACCGTGCTTACGATGATCAGGCGTATAACAACAATAGCCGGCGCATTTTGGGGGCTTCACCCAATCCGCGAACTTTTGAGATTTCGGGCTGCGGTGTGCTGCAGATCACGGATTTCCGCGCAGATTTAGTGAACTTTTATACACCGGATTATGATATTGTGACGTATTCTTCCCCTGAGGAATTAGTGGAGAAAATGGACTATTACCTGACGCATGAAGAAGAACGCAAACAAATTGCGATGCGAGGTTTATACCGGACGATGCGGGACCATACCTATGCGAATAGGCTATCAACGCTGCTTAGAATTGTTTTCGGATAATAGGAGGTGCATGACGATGATCAAAAAGACAAAGGTGCGTAAGCTCGCACTTAAAAGCGGTGTTCGTAAAAAGAAAGTCGCTGCTCCCAGCAAACTTCGTTTGAAGAAGAAGCTGGTAGGCAAGAGGAAGTCCAAGGTGGTTCGTTTCCCGAAATCATCACGAATCCGCTCCAAACGCAGAGCGATTCGGCAATCTAAACGGGGCTTTGCTGGCACAACGACCTACAACAAGGCTTTCGATGAAGCTTATAACGAAGGTTTTAATATCGGTTTCGCTCAAGGCTATGCCTTAGAGCAGGAGAATCCGGCGGTATAGATGGCTCACGTATGTATGAAGGAGGTGAATTCCATACTCGGTTCATGAATCGGGTATGTTGCACATGTCGACTCCACAGCAGCCTAAAGTGCTTTTGTTTTCCCATATTTGCAATCCGGAGCATATTACAGGAGCAGAAAAATTGCTGCTCTTCATGACGCTTGAACTTGGACGTCATTATGCGTGCACGTTAGTCGTTCCAAAGGAAGGGCTGCTAGCCGTAGAGGCGAGACGTCATGGCATTACTACGATCGTTCAATCGTTCCCGCTGCTTTATGACATGTATCACCCAACGGATGCTTTGCCACGATTGCATCAAGAGTTGTTGGGTCATGGCGATATGGCCGGATTACTGGATCTGCTCTTCATCCATGAACCGGATCTGGTTATCACCAACACGTGTGTCAACCTTTTACCGGCAGCTGCAGCCCGAAAATTAGGAATTCCGGTCACATGGATTATTGCCGAAACGATCCAATCGACCATCTTTGCATCGATCAGTGCTGAACTGATGGATGCCTACGCAGACTGGATTATTGGCATATCCGAAACGACGCTGCAGCCGTTGCATCGTATTCGGGAACGGAAGAAATTCGTGATTCCCCCTTCCTGGCACACAGATCAGTATGATGCTAGGGAGTGGCCGGTCAAAAGGCAAAACAAGCGTGCGGAGATTGGCATTTATGATGAACGTCCTGTGGTCGGTTACATTTCCTCCGATATCTATGCGAATAAAGGGCTGGATCACTTCATTCAGATGGGCATCAACATATGCGAAACGAATCGAATGGCTCATTTTATGATTACAGGCAAACCAGCAGACGCTGTTTATATGGAATCCTGTATTCAGATGATTTTACTTTCCGGTTACTCATCTCAATTCTCGATTCTTCCCTTCGAACCTAATATTCAATCGGTCTACCCAGCGATGGATGTCGTTGTTATCCCGAGTCTGCTGAACGAAGGGTTCGGACTTACAGCTTTGGAAGGACTCATTTTCGGCAAAGCGGTCGTGGCTTATCGTTCTGGCGGATTAAGCGAAATTCTGGCTTCGACGGGCAATGAACTCTTTCTGGCGAATAAAGGCGATGTTCGTGATCTTACAAGCAAAGTACAGTATTTGGTCTCTGATCAAATCGCACGCCAGCAGGTGGGCAAGACGAACAGTCAGGCTATCGGGCAAGTATTCGGCATCGATGCCTATCGCAGCAAGCTGGAGCACTTCCTGGCTCGCATCCGTCCACACTTGCAGGAAAGCAGAGCTGCTCGTCTAAGCCCACCTCAATTTCCGAATCAGTTCCTCTTGAAAGGGGAGGCTTCGCATACCGTATTCCTCATTGAACAAGGTCATAAACGTCCGGTTTCAACCGGCTACGATTTCCAATTTTACAAATTGGATTGGAATCGGGTCGGTATTGTAAGTGATCGGCAGTTAACCTCTCACCCGACAGGGCTGTCGATTCGTGCGGAAGAACCATTCTTGAAGCATGCTCCGGCGATCTATATAGCCAAGGGACTGGGGCCGACGGTATATCTCATGCAGCACGGTATCCGCTATCCATTCAGCTCGGAAGCAGCGATGCATCATTATGGCTATAACCTTGATCAGGTTGTTCAGCTGCCCGAGAAGGAGCTTGCGACTTATGCGCTCGGTCATCCTATCGTTTGGGGATCCAGCAAGGCGTCAACGAGAAGAAAGTCTAAGATCAGAGTGAAACGCAGTTTGCGCAAAAGATTGAAAAAAGGGACAAAGCTTAGAAGAAGCGGAAAGCGATTTGCCAAGGGTGGATTTAAAGCGCGCAGGCGAAAAGCGGCTTCCCGGAAAATGAAAGTGACCAAACGAGGAGTGCGTGCGCGCAGAGCGAAAAGCCGACGTGGGGCCAAAGGTTCTGCCAGACAGAAGGTGCGTCACAAAAGCTTTGCGAAGGTAGGAGGAAGAAAATGAAAATCGCAACGGTACTCGGAACCCGACCTGAAATTATTCGGTTGAGTCTAATCATTCAGAAGTTGGATGAGTTGGCTGACTCCCACATTTTGATTCATACAGGTCAGAATTTCACGCCTACGCTCAGCGATGTGTTCTTCGAAGAACTGGGGCTGCGGCAGCCGGATTATCGACTTCATAACCAGTCGAATACGCTGGGTGGACAGCTTTCGGTGCTGTTCGCCGAACTTGAGCGCATATTGATGCACGAGCGACCGGATAAAGTGCTCGTGCTTGGGGATACGAACAGCGCACTCAGCAGCATTCTGGCTGAGCGCATGGGCATCCCGGTGATTCATATGGAAGCGGGCAATCGCTGCTTCGATCTGGCTGTGCCGGAAGAGAAGAATCGCAAAGTGATCGATGCTATTTCCAGTATTAATATGCCCTATACGAGATACAGCCGAGATAATTTGCTCAGGGAAGGCGTGCCGAGTCATCGCATCATCGTAACCGGCAATCCCATCTATGAGGTTATGAAACATTATGAAACTCAAATTAAGGGGAGCACGATTATAGAGCGGCTTGGCTTAACCGATGAACGGTATTTCTTAGTGACAACGCATCGTGCTGAGAATGTTGACCATCCGGAGCGGCTTGCCCAAATTCTTCAAGGGTTCAACCTGGTGGCGGAAGCTTACGGTCACAAGGTGATCTGCAGCATTCATCCACGGACGAAAGCAAGGCTTGAACAGGAGGGCACGGTCATGCATCCACTTGTTCAATTTCATGAGCCATTTGGTTTTTTTGACTTTGTTCATTTGGAACAGCACGCATTTTGCGCCTTGACAGACAGCGGAACGGTACAGGAAGAATGCTGCATTTTCCATGTGCCCACGGTTACGATTCGAACAACAACGGAACGTCCAGAAACGGTTGATTGCGGCAGCAATGTCGTATCGGGTCTCCAGGCCGAGCAAATTTTGAACGCAGTTAAGGTCATGGTGAGCTTCCCGGCAAACTGGCAATGCCCGGATGGTTATCTGGATACGAATGTATCGCAGAAAGTCATTCAATATTTATTAGGAGGTAAAAAGCATGTTTACTAACGCGACAATCTTGGTGACCGGCGGAACCGGATCCTGGGGTTACGAGCTCATTGAACAGCTACTTAGGGAAGATCCTAAGAAGATTATTGTATTCTCCCGAAATGAATCCACACAAGTTGCCATGAAACGGACGTTTGAGGATCCCCGATTATCGTTCTGCATCGGTGATGTCAGAGATAAGGATGCTCTAACCAAAGCTTGTGAGAAAGTGGATTACTTATTCCACTTAGCGGCGCTGAAGCATGTGCCTGTTTGTGAGGATCAGCCTTATGAAGCTTTGAAAACAAACGTTGTCGGCACTCAAAATGTGATTGAAGCGGCGATCGAGAACAAAGTTAAACGAGTGATTAATATTTCGACGGATAAAGCAGCGAACCCATCCAACTTTTATGGATTGACCAAAGCGATTGGCGAGAAGTTGATTGTACAAGCGAATCTACTCAGTGATTATACGAAGTTCCTGTGTGTGCGTGGCGGGAATGTACTTGGCACAAACGGCAGTGTCATCCATCTGTTCATGAAGCAAATCCGCGAGAAAAATCAAATCGGCATTACGGATAAAGAAATGACCCGCTTTTTCTTGACCAAAGAGGAAGCGATCTTCCTATTACTTCGTGGAGCGAAGGAGGGTAGAGGCGGTGAAATTTTCGTTATGACCATGCCGACTTGCAAGATTATGGATCTAGCTGAAGTCTTGATGGAAGAAATGGGCAAAACAAACGTCGATGTCATTGAACTCGGTGTACGTCCAGGTGAGAAAATTCACGAAATTTTGTTGTCGGAATTCGAAAGCCATTATACGGTCGCGTATGATAAACAATATTTGGCCATCTTACCGACGATTGATATCCCCGGCTTACGTGATTACTATGCAGATTATCCAAAGGTACCTTTTGAAAGCTTCAGTTCGGAGGGACCTTTGATGAGTAAAGAAGAAATTAAGTCGCTTCTCGTTCGAGGGGGGTTTTTAATATGAAACGGAAGCTGCTTATCCTTGGTGGACAGGGGATGTTAGGAAGTATGCTTGTCGAGTATTTCCGTGAATGCAGTGACTATCATGTCATCTTTACGACAAGGGATAAAGGCAATCCGGAAGGCCTTTATTTGGATGCGGAAGATCCCATTCTGCTGGATAAAGTCATAGAAGCCGTCTCTCCCCCTGTTGCGATTAATTGCATGGGGATTCTCAATCATTTTGCACAAGAAAATCCGCAGAAGGCTTATTGGGTAAATGGCTTGGTGCCGCATCGTATCGGCAAAGCCATGGATAAAATAGGCGGAAAGCTGATTCACATCAGCTCGGATTGTGTCTTCTCTGGGGAAAAAGGCGATCATACGGAACAGGACGAACCCGATGGGTCTTCCGTTTATGCCAAATCGAAGGCTCTCGGAGAAGTGATCACTTCCCCGCATTTGACAATCCGGACATCCATTATCGGTCCAGAAATTAGAAAGCAAGGGATTGGCTTAATGCAATGGTTTCTCCAGCAGCAAGGAGAGATTAACGGCTATACACAGGCGTTTTGGAACGGTGTGACAACGCTGGAACTTGCCCACTGCATCCGTTATGTCATTGAGCAGGAGCCCGTTGAGGGGCTCCTCCACCTTACTGCGCCGGAGCCGATCAGCAAGTACGAGCTGCTTAAGCTGTTTCAGTTTGTTTTTCAGAAGGAAGATGTTACGATTCGCCAGGATGATGTTGTCAAGTTGAATCGCACGCTCAAGCAAAGCCGTACAGATTTCCATTATTCCGTCCCAAGCTATAAGGTTATGCTCCATGAATTGAAGAGCCGGATGTGTTCCATTTGACGACTATTCTTATTACGGGTGCTAGCGGATTCACAGGGCAACATGCCTGCCAGTATTTTGTTGAAAAGGGATTTCAGGTTGCAGCTCTTTCGAGAACGCGGGTAGTCACGCACAACAGGGTTCAGTCATGGACATGTGATTTAACGAAGCATGAACAGATTACTGAAATTGTCCAGCAGTTGAAGCCAAACTATGTTCTGCACCTGGCGGGCAGGAATGCAGTCGCGGAGTCATGGCGCGAACCAATGGCATATATGATGACCAATCTGATGTCGACCTTCTATTTGCTGGATGCGCTGCGCTGCGTGCCTCAGTGCCGTATCGTAGTCGTTGGCTCCATGCTTACCTATGCTCCTTTAGAAAACAGGACGCCGCCCCATCCATACAGTATGAGCAAGACATTTCAAACCTGGGGTGCGCTCGATTGGGCGCATCTTTTTGAACAACAGGTTATGATTGCAAGACCTTCCAATTTAGTGGGTCCTGGCCCATCGAATGGGATTTGCGGACTTTTGTCATATCATGTGGCGCAGCTGGAGAAGGGGAAGAATAAAGCCCCTTTCAAGCTATCTTCCCTTGTGGAAGAACGCGATTTTTTGGATGTGCGAGATGCTGTGCGTGCATACGATCACCTATTGGAGAAAGGGATTTCGGGCAGAACCTATCCCGTCGCTTCAGGGAGGAACAGATCCATTGGAGAAATTGTGGATATCCTGCGCCTGCTTACGGCAACAGAACTGCCTGTTATGGCAGCTCAGCTAAGCGATTACACGCCTCCCCGACCTATAGATGTAACACAGATGTACAACATGAAGTGGAAACCGTCTATCCCTTTTGAGGATTCTTTAAAGGATGCTTTGACTTATTTCCGCCGGGAGGAAGCCGCAAATGAATGAAGATGTGAGCCTATATCCTAAGGTATCGATTGTAATTCCCTTTTATAATGATGCCTATATAGATCAGTCCATTGTAAGTGCGTTAAGCCAAACCTATCCACGAATTGAGGTTATTGTGGTGGATGACGGCTCAACGCTGCACCAGGATAAGATTCGCCCCTTCTTGACAAGAGTTCATTATCTGGGAAAAGCGAATGGCGGCACAGCCAGCGCGTTGAATTATGGGATCCGGGTGGCAACGGGAGATTATATTGCCTGGCTTAGTTCAGATGATATGTTCTATCCCGACAAGATTGAAAGACAATTACAATATATGTTAAGTCAGCACTCTGCTATCAGCTTTACAGCGTTTGATGAAATCGATGCGTATAACAATATCACGGGAAGGCAGGTGGGTCCCCAATATACCACTTATCCGGATTTTGTACGCTCTTTCACGGGCTGCTGTCCGATCAATGGCTGTACTGTGATGATGAAAAAAGAGTTGTTATCCTTTATCGGTTTGTTTGATGAAGGAATGCCCTACACACATGATTATGATTTATGGATCAGGATGCTTCTGGGCAGAGTTCCGATTCATTATCTGGCAATGCCGTTAACGATGTATCGATGGCATGGAGAAATGGGAACCAAGAAACATTGGCCGCAGGTCCTTGGGGAAATCGGACAAATTCAAGCCAAATACAGTCATAGACTGCTGCAATATGTTTATGAAATAGGGGGGTAAAATCTTGAAAATGGAGGAGCTTGAAGGACCTAAAGTATCGATCATCATTCCCTTTTACAATTGTCCCTACATTGATCAGGCAATTAACAGCGCACTTGAGCAATCTTACCCGTATATCGAAATTATTGTAGTTGATGACGGATCAACCATGCATGCTGATAAGATCACCCCATTTCTTGACCGTGTTTCTTATCTGGGCAAAGCCAACGGGGGAACGGCAAGTGCACTCAATCACGGTATTCGCCAGGCCACAGGTCAGTATGTGGTTTGGCTTAGCTCCGATGACTTATTTTATCCGGATAAAGTGCGGAATCAGCTTGCATTTATGCAAAAAAATCAAGCCATGATCAGTTATACTTCCTTTGATGAAATCGATGACCAACGACGATTTTTGAATTTCTCGGCAGGAATGCGGTTTAGGAACTATCGTGAATTCATTACATGTTGGCTCAAGCATGATCCCATTAACGGCTGTACGGTTATGATTCAGAAGGGAATGTTCACGCATATCGGTTACTTTGATGAATCACTGCCATTTACACACGATTATGATTTATGGATACGATTTATCTTAAACGGAATCCCCATTCATTTCGTGGACGAATCATTAACCAAGTATCGTTGGCATGAGCAAATGGGGACCAAAAAGCACTGGCCGGAAATTGAAAGGGAAATTGCCTTCATTCAATCCAAATACAAGCTGCAGCTTGAGGCCATCATTGCTCATATGGAGGTGGAATAAAGGATGCTTCCGAAAGTCAGTGTCGTCATTCCTTTCTATAATTGTCCCTTCGTTGATCAAGCGATTCAAAGTGTGTTGAATCAAACCTATGCGAATATCGAAATTGTCGTTGTGGATGATGGTTCAACCCTTCATCTCGATAAAATAGCTCCATATCGAGACCGTATTTGTTATCTGGGCAAAGCAAACGGTGGAACAGCCAGTGCACTTAATCACGGCATTGGCAGTGCTACCGGGGAGTACGTCGCGTGGCTCAGCTCAGACGATTTATTTCATCCTGATAAAATTGCCAGGCAGCTATCCTTTATGCTGGCTCGTGATGCTTGGGTTAGTTTCACTAATTACGATTTGATCGATGAGAATAGTATGACAACTGCCAGCTTCGCAGGGCCTTGCTTTTCTTCGGTTTGGGATTTCTATGAAGCTTTCTTCACGAGTGTTCCCGTACATGGCTGTACCGTAATGGCCAGGAAAGAAATGTTCTTGCATATGGGATACTTCAATGAAGGGTTATTGTATACGCAGGATTACGAAATGTGGATGCGGGTTGTATTAAATAATTTTGATTTCTATTATCTGCATGATTCGCTTACCCTGTTCCGCTGGCATGGAGCAAATGGCACAATTCGCCATCAAAGTCGGATGGCAGAGGAAGTTCAGTATATAAGAGCCAAGTTTAACCCGTTATTAGAGGGCTGGCTGGCGCGATTAAAATCAGGTCAATGACTGAATCAAAAGAGGCTGCTCCCTGGGTTTTCTACCCTTGGAGACAGCCTCTTCTTGACTTTGCCTCAGCAGGCTTAGAAATAGGCAGTAGCATTAAAACTTTCTGGACCAACCCGAATCGTTCCAAGGACAGAGCAGCTTACAAACATGGTATAAATTAAAAACGATGTGAGCGGCACATTGTAGTCAGAGCCCGAAAAAACAATGCTTTGTGGACCAAGAAGGGCTAGATTGAGAGATTCCGAAACACCAAACACCGTTGGATCCGTTGGAAGAGTTCCTCGAACGATCGAAATAGTAATCGTTGTAGCCACGGGGAGAAGCGGGAGCTGAATGGTTGTTATGCCATTAAATTGAACACGCATCAAACTTGTTGCCAGACCTGTTTCGAGCCCCACTTGACCGACTAATACGGGTGTATTGATGGCTAGAATAGGGATCGCAATGGAGTTGTTGAAGCTTGCATTCTGAGACGTTCTTGCATCAAGAAATGTTGTCATTCTATTACCTCCTCTATTTGATATACGATAGGATATGAAAGAATTGCCATCAGTGCTTGGACAAATGGAAGATAGTAAAAAAAATAGATAATCGTTTATACGAATATATGAAAAAAGCGGTCCTTCCTCCTCAATGAGAAGTAGACCGCTAGATGAAAGTATCGGTTCCGATTACAGTGCGTGAACCATCGTTAAAAAGCTGGAGGAATAGCTCTCCGGAGAAAAATGAGTGCGTACATGGTGCTCTGCTTGTAAGACAAGAGAGGTTCTTAGAGAGTTGTTGTTCATCAATTCAAAGGCTTCGCGAACGGCTTCCTGAATATCGCCAGCCGTATAATACTTCCCTGTTTGATTGTGGAGAATAGAGCTTCTCACGCCATCAGAGTCCGTGGATAAGACCGGACAGTGACAAGCCATCGCTTCCAAAACTGAGTAAGGAGCGCCTTCTACCTTGGAGGTTGAGCATAAAAAGCCACCCGAATTAGCGATTATGGAGAAGTATTCTGGCATTTGGTCATGGGGGATGTTTGTCAGATTCACAATACGATCCTTGAGATTCAACTGTTGTTTTATCATTTCAAATTTGGCTCTTTCCCCAGGTTCTGACAGTAGGGGATCTTCGAACATCCACACTTGCAGGTCTGAAACATGGAAACGAGTGAGTTCCGCACAGATGAATAGAAACTCACTCCAGTTTTTATTATCTTCAATCCTTCCTACCCAAGCGGCTATAGGGGATGCAGGAGTTTGCACGTAACGATAGGAGAAATTTTCCATATCCATGCAGTTATTGAAGTTGAATTGAGGCATTTGTGGGAAGATTTCTGTGAAGAGTTGCCTAATATGCGGCGTATTTGGGTTAAGTAATCCGTTCGAGTAAGTTCGTATATTATGACTGGCTTCGTTTAGCGTAATTCGTGCTTGTGTGAAGGAGCCAAGCCCTTGAACTTCATAGATAAGCTTTCCGTGAAAGCCCATAGCTCGAAACTTCGCCAAGAAGCGATAAGCAGAGGTTACTACAATGACGTCATACTTGCCCCGGTCCAAGATTTGCTTAATTTCGATATCATTATTCGTAACAAAAACGGGTGTGTCATGACTGTTTTGCAATCCGGAACCACCATTTAAGTATAAACTATGGCATTGATGACCGTGTTTTTGCAGGGCAATAGAACGCAGACGATTCAACGTTTCCACACCGCCGCTAGGTATATAGAATGCGAATAAGATGTTCATCTTCTTTACCTCACTTTTACAGTTTGGTGTATATGTAATAGGGTATGAAAAAAAGCTTCTCGAGGTTTGGACATCATTATATTTTTCATGACGTGTCATACACACAAGCTAATTTCACATTGGCGAATATACTAACGTAAATATTGAAATGAGGGAAACGAATGAAAATATTGCTCGCAACGTACTGGCAGCTGCCTTTTGTTGGCGGTGTGTCGGCTTACACGGAGCAGCTTAAACAAAAGTTAGAATCCATGGGGCACGAAGTTGATGTCATGGGCAATGGTATTGATCGCTACCATATCATTCATAACTATCGGGCTGTTTTCAAGGATAAATTCATGAGCATGTTGCGAGCCAAATTAAGTCCTGCTGTTGTACCGCTTCTACACTTGAATGACTATGTTCTTCACTCCGAGTTGGACCGTTATTGTTTCGAACTGTCGGCAGCTTATTTAGGCTTGCATAAATATGACTTGATTCATGCTCAGGATATTTTGGCAGCACGGTCACTGAGACGAGTTAAACCGAATATGACGCCGCTTGTTACAAGCATTCATGGCTGTGCGGCAAGAGAAGTGCTGTTGGACCTGTCCACCCATATGCCTAGAGAAGCGGTCTTAAATTCAGTCATTTGGAAGTACTATTCATCTTTGGAATTGTTGGGTGTGTTGGCTAGTGATTATACGATGACTTCATCCAAATGGTTAAAGAATCTGCTGGTCAAAGAATTTTCTGCGCCGCCTGAGAAGATTACGGTTTTTCCATATGGCATGGATATCTCCGGGTTTAGGCAGAAGATGGCCGACGGCACGCCCATTGAACGCCCGCCTGGGAAGAAGGTCATCATTTGTACATGCCGGCTTGAGCATATCAAAGGAATCCACGTGCTGCTCCACGCGCTAGCCAAGGTGAAAGTGCAGCAAGAGGACTGGGTCTGCTGGATTGTAGGGGATGGACTGCAGATGGCGATTCTACGCCAGCTAACGGCGGACTTAGGGCTGAGTCAGCTTGTGCATTTTCTTGGACGGAGAAGCGACGTGCCTTCTCTGCTTAGGCAGTCTGATATATTTGTGCTCGCCAGTCTACAGGAGAATCAGCCTTTCTCTGTCATGGAGGCCGAAATAGCCGGCTTGCCGGTCATCGTCTCGGATGCTGCCGGCCTTCCGGAAATGGTCGATAATGGCCATGTGGGTATCACATTTCCAAGCGGGAATAGTGATGCTCTGGCGCATCAAATCATCACTTTACTGGGCAATAATACGTATCGTATGAATTTAGGAGCCAGCTCTCAGAAATGGGCTCTGAAACAGTGGTCCATGGATGCGATGGTAGGTAAAATGCTTCAAGTGTATGAACGTGCCCAGAGGGGCTATCCACCCAAACTTGCAGCTTCTTACAATATGTCTGAGGTGGCGGATAGAGAGCCCTTTGCGGTTAGGGGAGATTTGTATAATCGGTTATTTGAACAGCAAACTTCCAATCCTGACGTGAATGTTGACTACTATACGTGGAATCGATTGTATAATGCTCTCCCATCTGGTTATACCCTGCCGGATCGAAGTCTGCTGGCTACCCTTCAATCTTAAAGTAAATGAATGGAGTGAGAAGTTGATGATAAAGGAAACAACGAATAAAGACTTGTATGCCTTGATGAAAGAAATCATTGATCAAGGCATTAGTCTTCTTGACGTGGGTTGTGGCCTTTGCCTAAACCTGGACAAATTCGAATGTCCGATCATTATCGGGATTGATGTACATCGTCCCTATTTAACGAATAGGGTCAATCGTTCCTCCAAAATCATTCCATTGCATATGGATGCAAGGGATATGAGCCTCTACTTTTTGCCTAAATCTATTTCGACCGTTCTATTTAATGATACTCTGGAACATTTCAATAAAAATGAAGGCTTGTATATGTTGAAGCGTGCCGAGCAGATTGCGCAGCAGAAAGTTGTTGTTTTCACACCACGGGGCTTCTTCCCGCAAGATGATTATGATCATTTTCAGCTAAAAGGCGAGATGTATCAAGCGCATCGCAGCGGTTGGGAGCCGGAGGAATTTGCTGATTTAGGCTATGAGGTTCTTGTATTAAAAGATTTCCACGATTCGCGCAACAGCTCGTTTCGTGCCTCTTTTGGGGAAAACCACCCTCCCGTGGATGCCCTGTTGGCTTGGAAGAATGTCTAAGATTACTTAATCATGAAAGGTGTTGGATACGTATGTTTCAAGTTGTTGACTTTGGCAGAAGTGTTCCGTATTCCTTTTCTTCTTCGGTTATTCAGCCGATTCTAAGCACGCCGAGTTCTATTACACTCGCGCAGTTTGGTGTTCAAGTACAACCAGCAGGCCAAGTCATGCTTAATGCAACGGTAGGTACACAAACAACTTTAGGAGCA
Organism: Paenibacillus sp. HWE-109; assembly: GCF_022163125.1. Taxonomy (NCBI): domain Bacteria; kingdom Bacillati; phylum Bacillota; class Bacilli; order Caryophanales; family Paenibacillaceae; genus Paenibacillus; species Paenibacillus sp. HWE-109. The sequence goes on from NZ_CP091881.1 coordinate 311,222, forward strand.
CCGCAAGTGTTGTTTAGTATCATTCGCGGGAACATTATCGTATACACCATTACCGTAGGTTCTTTGCCACAGGATCAATTTAACGGCGTTTCCTTTAGTTTCGTAGATATAGATGCACCTTCCGGTTATTTGTCCTATACATTGACGGCTGAAATTATGAATAATGTCATATCCAATCGGGCTAACGTGGTGGGACCTGTCGTGTTCAGCGGGCTTTCGCTTGCTCGGGTATAACGATTAAGAGAAAAGGCAGTTCTCAAGTGAAAATTAGACTTGAGATCTGCCTTTCCTATGTTCCGAAGAAAACATCCAGTTTATTGGTAGGTGCAACGGTTCCTGTCCAGACGGCTGCTAAGGTTTGGGGTTTAATCACAGAGGCAGAATTGTAATCACCAATGAGTGGCTGGCTGTCCGGATCGAATGACACTTCTGTGACTCTGCGATTGATGAAACTCGCCCCACCGTTTGAAGATTCAGCGACAAAGAGATCGAGTAGGGGGGGATTCAGGCGATTGGTATAGTAAGTGACAAATAGTTTCCCGGTAAATGGAGAAACCGTTACATAAGGAAAGAAGTTTTGCGAACCTGCAGGTGCGCCGGTGATGCTCAGTGGTGTTGACCATAAGAGACCATCTTGGGAGATGGAAAAGAAAACGTCGGAATATCCCTGGCGATTGTCCTGCCAAGTCGCGTAGATGTTGCCTCCGAAAGGACCGGCGGATATATCGGCCGCCAAGCTGGCTAATGTAAGTACGCGGAACGTGTAACCAGGAAGCTGTTCAGGTACGAGCGTTACATCAGATACCTTGGCAGGAAGTTGATTCACATCAGGTTGAAATGTGACACCGCCATCCAAAGATCGTCGAATTAAGAAAACGGCTGCCCCCGGACCGGTTAAAATCCAACCTACATAGACTTCTCCAGTGATGCCTACAGCCGTGGAAGCTCGATTCTGGAATCCCGTAGGCAGTGAGATTCGCAGGGGATTTTCCCATGTGATTCCTGTGTCTAATGATCGTTGAAAAAATATGGCCATGTTTCCATTGCCAAATTCAAAATCAAACAGCGGTACATATGTAATATAGGCAAATCCGATATAAGGACTGGATGGTGATGAATCGACTGCCAAATAGGGAATATCATAATGAACAACTGTTCCGTACCCTTGTTTGACAAGGATTGGCGGGCTGAACGTAGCTCCATCATCCTCCGAGTGATATACGAAGATGCTTCCATCCTCAATCCCATTGAAGGCATGCATGCCCACGACAAAAATGTTAGGCAACGTATATTCAATAGTAGGCGCTTCTGCTCCTGCCCAACCCGAAGGCAGTGGCAAGACACCTGTCGTGAACGTTGCTCCTCCATCGATACTTCGATAAATACCGATTTGGGTTGCACCTGTCGTAGTATCTGCAGCAACTACGCAAATAATATTTGGGTTCAGGACACTTACGGCGATTGCAGGTTCGAAATGCGCACCAGGGAGGCTAGCTGTAATATTGACTACTGGCAACGGATAATCCCTCCCTTATTAGTTTACACTGCTTAACTGATCAATCCGTGTGAGTTCAGGCGTTAAGACACGTTGATTAGGCACGAAATTGCCGTCCTGATCCACGCCGAATACACTCAGCGCTACATTCGTAGCGCTATAATAATCAATCTGTACTTCATAGGCAATAGCGTTGACCAAAGAATAGGTCTTTAAGAAAATTTTATTAGGCCCAAGATTAAAAAGATCTTGGCCTGCAGGTAATCGAGTATTGCCGGAAATGACGCGAAAGACAAGAAGCGCTACGTTTGCGGAGAACTGGGGGTTATCGTTGATGACACCGACGATAACCGTTTTAGCCACTGAACTGCCAGTTGTTTGGTTAATAAGTAGTCCTGTTGTAAAGGCCACAAGGCACCACCTTTTTAATGTTTTAGGAAATGCCTAACAAAGCGAGCATGGCTACAAAGTTGACACAATAGGCTTCGAGTGAAAAGTGATCTTCGATATACTGTTTGGCCTCTATACGGATGGTCTCTCGAACTGCGGGATTAATGAGATAATAGATACCTTTCTGAACAGCTTCCGCTTTATCGCCTTGTGCATACATCATTCCGGTCGTATAAGGAAGCAAGAAGCTTCGTACACCATCTGAATCTGAACAAAGTATCGGACAACGGCAGCACATGGCTTCCACCATGGCATAGCCGAAGCCCTCTGTAACAGAAGTAGAGAGTAGGAAACCTCCGGAATCTCCGATCATGGAATAGTAATCACACATTTGTTTGTTAGGAATATTGGAATGGCGAATAATATAAGCGGATAGTCCTAATTGAATTAAGGCTTCTTCGAAAAGTTGTTTTTCATCTCCCATTGTCGTATCCTCGAACATCCACAGCCTAAGATCGGGTCTGTAAGCAAGTAAGCGGTGAAAGATGCTTAGGAGGTCACGCCAGTTTTTGTTGGCTTCTATGCGTCCTACCCAACCGATTATTGGATTGGAGAATATAGGGAGAGAACGATACGTAAATTGTTTGCTATCTATGCAGTTATGAAAGGAGAAATGCTGGAATGTGGGGTAAATTTCTCGAAAGAGCTGGATAAGATGCGGGGTTTTCGGGTAGAGTAGCGCATCTGCATAATCAGTGAGATAGGGGATTGCCTCAAGAAGTGCGTAGCGAGCGGAATAGGTTGACCCTAAACCTTGTGCTTCAAAGATGATTGGTTTCTTAAACCCCATATGGCGCAGCCGTGGAATAAGTTTGTAATTAGATGTCACAATGATCACATCAAACTTTACTTTTTTCAGCAGGATATTGATTTGGTGGTCACTGGTCATCACATATGTGTTATGGTTTTCTACGTTCTGCAAACCCGCCCCATGCTCCAAATATACTAAATAACAGTCAATACCGGATTGGCGCAGGGCTTTGGATCTTTGACGATTAAGAGTCTCCATACCTCCGCTTGGTGTATAAAAAATAAAGAGCACCTTCATATGCTTCGCCATCCCCGTTGTTAAAATATGTGTCTTATTCGAACTTTATGAATTCATTTTGCGTAAAAATGGCGATGACTTGGCCGTTGTTTTTGGCAAATAGCGTCAGTGCCGTCGTACTGGTCGTTAATAGGTTTGTAATCAGCAGGAACGAAAAAGCGGCGTGATGGGTATATATTTCCGGTATGACAAGGGTTGATCCCGGTTGATTTAAACCGGACAAATTGTGTAGAGAATAATGGAAAATGCCAAAATCATTATTTACCTGAATAAGGATATCCAAATCATGTACATGTAGGTTGCGAATTTCTAAATCGCAAGACTGAATATAGCTGGCATCGATGGGGTAACCCGCTTTGGAATGAAGCTGAAAAATAGACATAGTTCTCCTCATTTCCACGTCATTTCGTTTTTTACTATCCTACGTAAGAAGGGGATCTTTCGAAAGGGGCAGGTATCTTGTCTCGTATATAATTGCAAAAAAATACAGCTGCAGCGCAGCTGTATTTAAGATAAGGAATTAAGCAAGCGAGATTCCGCTGAAGGAAACAGGTCCGATAACATTGGCTGTATTTGTTGAAATGTTGTTAGTAATCTCTGCCAAAATGCTATATGCGAAATAACCGTTCGACGGGCCAGTATCGGTATAGTTAAATCCTACCTCGTTAAATTTATTCGCTGTTAGATCAGAAGCCAGGACTGTATTAATAATTGTATTGTCACGCAAAATAGTATACAAAATATCAGGTGAACCTAGAGTAGCTTGCGTACCAACAGTTGCTTTTAAGACCACTTGACCGCCTGACACAACAGAAAGTCCGAATTCGGCAATCTTTACTCCACTTGGAGAAGCAGGAATGGCAATACTGACGGAGTTTGCGAACTGAGCGGCATTGCTTTTACCAAAATCTTGAATAGAGAACGTCATTGTGAATCACCTCCTTCTGTTCGTAATATATGTGAAATCTAGTAAGTTGCGTGGTCTATTACCCTAGTAATAAGACCATTTATATGAAAATGATGAATAGATTTCATTTTTGGGAATGGAACTGCCAATATGCCCGTACATTTTTGTCATAACTTCATACCATGATAGCGAGTTTGTAAAAGGAGGGATTCGGCATGTCCATTTTCCGTATTCATGCAAATGAAAACCACCCGGTTAATTCTAGGTACATTCAATCCATCGATTTAACGATACAAAATCTAGGTGCGGAAGAATTTGATGTTTTAATTGAAGGAATGAATTGGAATGGAAATTCGCACTTATTTCTCTACCATGTGTACAGTGCCTCTCAACCCAATTCCGTACGAACAATCACGGATCTATTTACAAATTATGAACCATTTTCTTTGCAGCTTGTAACGAATATCCAAAGTGATCAGTATACGGCGATCACGATGCAGGCTAAACACAATGGAAGTGTGATAGCAATTTTTACGCAAGAAGATTTTTTGCGGCAGTCCTGATTCCTTTGTATGTAAAAAGATGCCCTCCATCATTCGACCAGGAATGATGGAGGGCACCTTTTGCTAATCTGATCTCATGTAGGATCGGTATGTTTTCAGCAGACCTGAACGCATATCGTCCAGAGGCTGCCATTCCAGACATTCGGCCGCTTTCTCATTCGCCAGGCAGCTATGCTTAATATCACCTTGTCTAGCGGAGGTATGCCGAATAGGGAGCCTAGATCCATGAAACTCAGACAGAATCTGTGCCAATTCTTTGATGGATGTGCTTTGCCCCGTGCTGATATGCAGGGTTTCCTGACTTCCACGAGGAATGGACTTCTGAATCGCACGCACCACATCTTTGACATAAACAAAGTCACGCGTCTGCTCGCCATCACCATGAATGGTAAGCGTGGTGTCCTGCAGAATGCGATCCATAAATACGGCTACAACGCCACCTTCGCCTTTGGCTGTTTGTCTAGGTCCATATACATTGCCGAACCGCAGAATGGTATAGGGAAGTCCATAGAGATGATGAAAAACACGGATGTAAGATTCAGCGGCAAATTTGGATAAGCCGTAATAAGAAATGGGAGAAGCAGCATCTGTTTCCACCAATCGCTCTTTTTGTAAATTGCCGTAGACAGCAGATGTAGAAGCAAAAATAAATTTGTTAACGCCTGCGTCTCGAGCCGCTTCCAGGAGATGAATAGTGCCGATCAGATTAATGTAGGCATCTTGGCCTGGATTCGCAATCGAACGCTGAACATCGGCTTGTGCCGCAAGGTGGAAAACAACGTCAGGCCGAATGGAAGCGATAAGCGACTTCACCTGTTCATCGCAGATATCCACTTGATGAAAAGTGGCTTCTGGATGCATGTAATCTATTTTTCCAGATGACAGGTTATCTAGGACATGAACTTCATAGTGCTGGGCAAGCAGCTCATCGACTAGATGGGAGCCAATGAATCCCGCACCTCCAGTAACAACAGCTTTCATCGTGCATTCCTCGCTTTCTGATCTTATCCACTATCTTACGTGAGCAGCAGGGTGGGGGTACGAGGCAACTGCCCGATTGTCACTAGGAACTGAGCCGAACGGATAGGCTGTACATCTGCCTGTTTTCCTATTGTACGGCTTCTGCCCTGTCCTCTTCCTTTTCTAATCATAGAATACATAAAGCAGATATTCCGTCATGGATAGGAGTTGAGAACGAATTGAGTAACCAACGTATTCAGCGGAAGCAGAAGCAGCTAGTGGCGCGCGTCAGCTTGCATCAGCCTAAAGTATCCGTCATCATTCCTGTTTGCAATGAGGCACGAACCTTGGCCAAGGTGATTCGGGAAGCCTTTCGTGTGCACCCGCAAACAGAAGTCATCGTGGTTGACAACGGTTCGTCAGATGGGAGCAAACGAGTAGCAGCACAATTAGGGGCAAGGGTTATCTCGTTTAATCAACCGCTAGGACATGATGTAGGAAGAAGTATTGGAGCGAAAGAAGCAAGGGGAGATATTCTACTCTTCCTGGATGCTGATTTCGTTGTAGCAGCCAAAGAAGTGATCCCGCTGGTAAGAGCCGTGCAGCGTGGTGTGGATGTCGCTTTAAATAAATATAACGGAAGCACGGCCAAGGTTGGCGTTCATCGCGTTGTGTTAGCGAAACACGCTCTAAATGCAATCATTAATCGTCCCGATTTGCTAGGTGCCTCCATGACGACGATTCCGCATGCGATAAGCCGCAAAGCACTGAACATGATCGGAGCTGATAATTTGGCAGTTCCTCCACTGGCGCAAGCGATAGCGGCACATCATGGACTTCATATAAAAGCAACCCAACTCATTCAAGTGGGACTTCGCAATCGTATCCGCAGAAGGCCCAAAGCGTCTGATCCCATTGGCGACTTAATCATTGGTGATCACCTGGAAGCGATTAGCTGGTTGGTTGGAGTATCTGGTGAACGAGCAAGCATACACGATCAGTTGCGCGTAAGAGAAATGATGAGGTGAGCCGATGAAACCGAACATCAAGAGAAGAAGCGCTCAGAGCTTAGCTGTCCCGATGAATAAAAAAAGAGTAAGTCCTAAGCGGTCTTCGCCACGCCTTCGTAAGAATTTTACTCCCAAACGAACAAGAACTCAATTGTATTGGCAGAACTGGGGGAGTCGGGCGGGTCAGGAAGATGCGCTGAAATTTGATATTACCAAAGAGGGTTACCAGAAGAAAGCTCTGAACAACCATTGGATGCAGAGATCGTCTTCTGAGTTGCTTCTGTCCAATGCCCCAAGCTATGAAGCTGCTGCCAGAGGATACGTCTCCGGTTATTGCAAAGCGGCCAAACTGCCACTTCCGGATTGGGTGTTAATGCCGACAGCCAAGTCCGTCGGAGCTGTTGTTTGTGTCATGAACGAGGAACGAACCATTGTTAAGGTACTTGAGCAGTTGAATCGCTTACCGCTGGATGAAATCATTATTATTGTGAATGGCTCTAATGATCATACTTTGGAGAAAGTTAAGGCCCATTCCCATGCGCTCATTGTGCATTATCCCGATCCACTGGGCCATGACGTCGGCAGAGCCATCGGAGCCAAATTATCGCACTCGGACATTTTGCTCTTCTTGGATGGCGATTTTGTAGTTGGCGCTGAGAAATTGCTTCCTTTTATCTATGCGATAGAACGTGGTCATGATCTTGCTTTGAATAATATATCCCCGTATTTACCGACATTCTCGCAGTGGGATTCTGTGACGGTTATGAAGCGATTCCTGAACGTGTCCATGAAGCGGCCGGACTTGAATGCCAATTCACTAACTGCGGTACCACATGCCTTATCTCGCAAAGCGATTACGCAAATGGGCTGTGCAGAGCTCATGGTACCGCCCAAAGCGCAGGTTAATGCGATCTTGAACGGACTTCGAATAACAGCGCCAGCCAGCATCAATGTCGTATCCGTCAATCGCATTCGCAAGATGAACAAGGGGAGAAATAACCCTGTTGCCCGGTTGATTATCGGCGATCATGTCGAAGCGCTGAACTTTGCCATGAAGTCGAGAGGAGAGCGTATTGTGTTTCCTGATATCATTCGAAAAAGGGAATTCCTCGAGGGGGAAGTAGCATGCAGGTAACGAGTATCATCATTCCGACATTCAATGGTCTAAATTTATTGCAAGAGTGCGTGGCATCCATTCGCAGGCACACTTCCGTGCCTTATGAAATCATCGTTGTGGACAACGGTTCCCAAGATGGCACGTTGGAGTATTGTCATAGAGAACGTCTCAAGCTCGTTGCTATTCCCATTAACCGCGGCTTCCCTGTAGCTTGTAATTATGGTCTTCATATCGCCACAGGCAACGCCTTGATGCTGCTGAACAACGATACATTAGCAACTCCGAACTGGCTGGACAACATGCTGCGTGCCCTTTACAGCAGCGACGATGTAGGTATGGTTGGACCGATGACTAATTATGCGAGCGGCAAACAGCAGATTCAGGAGCCCTATACCAATATCAATGAGATGGTAGCCAAATATAACACGCCGAATCCTGCAATCTGGCAAGATACAACCCGTTTGGTCGGAATTTCCTTGCTTTTTAAAAGGGAGCTGCTGGATCAAATCGGATTCATGGATGAGCGATTTTCGCCAGGACATTTTGAAGATGACGATTTCTGTTATCGCACGCGTTTGGCTGGTTACCGTTTATTAATTGTCGGCGATTGTTTTATTTTCCATCATGGGAGCGCCAGTTTTCATAAGAAAGGCTATGAGGCCGTGCAAGCGCTGCTGCAGCAAAATCGTCAGAAATTTATAGATAAATGGGGCGTTGATCCCCATACCTTTATAGAATAACTTGAGGCAGACACCGTTCGCTGCATGGCTGCATAACTTAAAGTGAAAAAGCGGATTTGGAGGCGAAACAGATTGGAACAGCGGGTAACGACGATCATTTCCCATATAGCGGCCTCACACCATGAGATGTCCAGAATTCTGGAAGCAAAGCGAAGTATTTCGACGCAGATGGCCGGCATTGCGAACGATATACCAGATTCGCACCCCGATTTTGAAGGCCTCAGCATGCTGCAGGAACAGGCTTTGCAGTTGACCAAAAATATAACGGCTTACTTGAACAGCCTTGCTAATCTGGAAGAAGCCATTGCTCAGCAGACGGAAATTGTGATGAAAGAAATGAAAGAACCTGAAGATGAGGAATAGAGGGATCCGACTTGAACAGAAATGATCTTTATTTGCATATGCTGGATGCTACGGCGAAGCTGCAGCATGAAATCGCCTTAATGTTGGAGGCTAGAGTGGTTGAAGCGGAGAAATCGCGCAATTGGATATGCCACCATATTAATTCTTCCAACTTAGAGGGGCATGAAAATCAAATGAAACAAACCGGAGAAATTCATGAATATGTGATTGAACTTATTGATGGTTTGACGAAGATGGAGAACTCATTAAACCGTCATATGCAAGCACTTCTTGGGCAAAATGAGTCCGGTTCCGGAAATTCTGGCGGCTCGGGCGGCATGGGCAACCTATTTTCATTCGGTGAGGATGACAAGTAATGAAAGCAGCGAATCGTGAAACCATTGAACTGCATATGCTGACCTCGCTGGCGCGAAGCCAGCGAGCCATATGCCGAATCTTAGAGACCATTGCCGATCAGGTTGAAACCTCTGAGCAGATGGCTAGTCATCTGGCAGAGAACTTGGCTGCACTGAGTGGCTATCAGCGTACGCTAATCCAGAAATTGACCAAACAAAACCGGCGTGTGCGCTATGTGGGAACACCAGGCAAGCCATGGATTAACAAGCAAATCACGCGTTGACTTACCCCCAGCGCACGATCAATCCTGCGTGCGTAAGCCCCCCGCCAAAACCATAAATTAAAAGGGTATCCCCGTCCTTAACTTTCCCTTCTTTGATCCCCAAATCTAGAGCTAGCGGAATGGATGCCGCGGAAGTGTTGCCCAAGTACTCCAGACTATAGAGAGCTTTATCCACAGGTATTCCGCTTTTCTCGCATATGGATTCAATAATTCGCAAGTTAGCGCTGTGAGGAATAAACCAATCGATCGCTGTTTGCGTCAATCCGCTCTTGGCAAGCAGCTTCTCGATGCCTTGCGGAACTGTTGTTACCGCGAATTTATAGACTTCGCGGCCATTCTGGACAAGCTTGCCGTCGCCCGTCAGCGGGATGTCCTGCCACATCGTGGACAAGCCAGTACGGTACACATGCTTGCCGCCAGAACCGTCCGATCCCATATGATGCGCTATAAACGCAGGGTGTTGTTCTTCGCGCTCTACGACGACAGCACCGGCGCCATCGCCAAACAGAATGCAAGTGGAACGATCGGTATAATCCGTTATTTTGGACAGGGAGTCGGCGCCGACCACCAGAACTTTGCGGTGCACGCCGGCAGCGACCAGTGCACTTGCCGTATGCAGTGCGTAAGCAAAGCCGGCACAGGTGGCATTAAGGTCGTAAGCCCCCGTTGCAGGCAACCCGAAGTGCGCCTGAATCTGGCAGGCAACCGGGGTAGACGGCAGATCCGGGGTATGCGTAGCTACGATGATGAGCTCAATCCCGTCGAGCGAAGCGGGATATCTGCCGAGCATATCCTGCACAGCAGCTATACATAGATGGCTTGTGAATTCATCGGCAGCAGCAAGTCTGCGCTCGCGGATGCCTGTGCGCTGTACAATCCATTCGTCATTCGTATCAACCATGTCTTGAAGATCGGCGTTGCTTAGAATATGAGAAGGCACGTAAGTGCCGATGGCAGAGATGCGGGCTTGCAGGGGAGTTGAGGCAGTCATGAAAATCACTCCTTTTAGTATTTGGTATTAGTACTAGGTACTAATTTATACTTTCACTTTAACGAATTGGAGTCGTAATGTCAATTCAATTGTTGTTTTGCCTAATTGGCTGGATTTAATGCAAAATAAGTTCGGAACAATGGGATTTTAATAGAAACATAGCTAATTAAAGTTCATGATCTTTAGGAACGTTCATTTTATTCACCTATTATGGATGCAATAATTAATCCTGAAAGGAGAGTGATTAATTAGGTTATCTAAGCCATATTAAACATTAAATTCGAAAGCGACGGTGGTTTGCAATGTTGAAGAGTTTAAAGCAAAGACTAGGTATGCTTGTGATTGTGAGTCTTTTATTCTCCTGTTTTTCACAAATTGGAATTAGAAGTGCAAGCGCGAGCGATGCATATGATGATTTGAGAATAAAATGGGCGGATACCCTAACTGGAGGCACAGGATACAATACGGCTGATCCGGATATCGCCCAAAAACTCGTCATGGCTGCCCAGACAAGTTGGGGCAGTATGAATAAATCTGCAGGCAGAACCTACTTGTGGTCCGAAATAAGCGATGCTGCTAATGCAACTTACACGACTATTAACTTTACTCGAATCAAGGAAATGGCTGTTGCTTACAAAACATATGGATCAAGTCTTTATGGCAATGCAACACTGAAAACGGATATCATTGGTGCGCTCGACTGGCTGTATACCAATCGATATAACGAATCCATGGGGGCTGAGACATGGTATACATGGTACGATTTGGAGATTGCTACACCACTTCAACTTAATGACACCGTTATACTCATGTATGATGATTTGATAGCTACTCCGAATAAAATCACCAATTATATGAATGCGGTTTCACATTATTCGCCTGACCCCACCATGATATCGATGCATGAACCTGGATTCGTTAATGAAGCGACAGGCGCTAATCGCATTTGGAAGTCCCAGATCGTCGCGGTGCAAGGTGTTATTATGAAATCGAGTACTAAACTGACGGCTGCCAGGGATGCATTAAATCAAGTCATGGATTATGTTGTTTCTGAAGACGGGTTTTATAAAGATGGTTCATTCGTTCAGCATTTGTTATTTTCTTACAATGGAGGTTACGGAGCAAACCTTTTGCCGGATATTGCGAATGTCTTGTATTTGTTGAACGGTTCGCAATGGCAATCCACCTATGTGGGCCTGCCTAATGTTTTTAAATGGGTTTATGACGCCTATGAGCCTCTCATCTATAATGGCTTCATGATGGACATGGTTAGGGGCAGAGAAATTTCAAGGGATGCCACGCAAGGCCGGGTTATCGGCAATAAAGTAGCGGGTGGCATTTTGCGTTTGGCCCAGATAGCAGCCCCAACAGATGCTCAGAGAATGAAGTCCATGGTCAAGTATTGGCTTCAACAGGATCCTGCTTCAAGCTTCAATAGGGAGGCAACGTTGAGCATTCTTCAGTTGGTTAAGGATGTGATGAATGACACAAGCATCATCCCAAGAGGAGAGATTTCGTTAGCCAAAGTGTATGCAGGTATGGACAGAGCCATCAGCTTGAAACCAGGATTCGGATTTGGTGTCAGTATGTCCTCCAAGCGAATTGCGAATTATGAAACGGGTATTAATCAAAATTACAAGGGTTGGTATACAGGTGAAGGCATGACTTACTTATATAATAATGATGCTCTCCAATATACCGACTATTGGCCTACGATAAACAAATACCGTTTGCCAGGCACAACCGTAGACACAATGGTTAGATCAGACAATTCTGGTGCAGCCTATTTAAGTCCCAATACATGGACAGGAGGAACAGAACTGCTTAATCAATACGCAGCGGTTGGAATGGACTTGAAAGCCTATGGAAGCACGCTGAAAGCCAAAAAATCCTGGTTCACGTTTGATGATGAAATTGTCGCTTTAGGTAGTGGAATCAACAGTACGGATAGCAGAGTTATCGAAACAACAATTGAGAACAGAAGTCTGAATAAAGCAAGTATAGCTCATGGTATCGATACGAATTCGGCAGTTGCTGCTCCAACAGGAAGCGAACCTATGAGAATAAAGGTAAACCAGGTAACCGACAGCAGCAATGATGGCAATTTGCCGGAGAATACGTTAGATAATAATCTGAATACCAGATGGACATCCGTAGGTAATGGTCAGTGGATTCAATACGATTTAGGCAAAGTGCAGCCTGTGGGGTATGTTGGCCTCAATTTCTTAAGTCAAACCGCCAGAGCCAGCAGCTTCGATATCCAAGTGTCCAGTAATAGTACGGTGTGGACTACGGTATATAGCGGCAGCACCACTGTAGGGGGAAGCGCTTCGGATATTCAAGTGTTTGACTTTCCAGATGTCAATGCGCGATATGTGAAGATTGTGGGACATGGTAATACGTCTAACGATTACAACCACATCACCGAAGTGCAAATTTATGCTCCACATCCTCAAAATTTAATTATTCCCATTTCGGTTGTTCCTTTGAAAGCTTTATCCACAACGAACAATCTCGAAACGATTGATAATGATATCTTTACACGTTGGTCATCTGTAGGCGATGGCAATTCGCTGAAATATGATCTCGGTAGCAATGTGACGGTCGGATACGCAGGAATAGGCTTCTTCATCGGCAGTATCCGCCAATATTCATTTGACATTCAGACCTCAACGAATGATACCACGTGGACAACGGTATTCAGCGGTCAAAGTACATTAACATCTGAAATTAAAGCGTATGATCTTATAGATTCGACTGCCAGATATGTGAAGATCATATTCCACGGGAGCGATATAGATCTAAGCAATCGGCTTTCAGAAATTCAATTCTATGCGCCTAATCCATTGGGGACTGTCTTAACTCCCGTGCATACGTCAACCAAATACAACGGGGACGAACAGCTTATCGTCAACGGAGTTACTAAGCCTGCCGGCATGGGGTGGACGGAGAACATGGCTAATGTTTCTACCGTATATATGGAAGGTACGGGAGGATACTATTTCCCTCAACCTGCTGCTATTAAAGGCCTTAGAGAATCCAGACAAGGCAGCTGGGCGCAGTTGAGTTCATTGGGGGGGACGGCAATGGTAAATAAAAAATACCTCACCCTCTGGTATGATCATGGCATCAATCCCGTTGATAAAGACTATTCTTATGTGATGCTGCCAAACAAGACGGCACAACAAACAACCGCTTATAGTAACAATCCGGATATTTCGATCATTGCTAACACCTCAAGTGTTCAAATGGTCAAAGAAAACGGACTTGGCGTTACAGGGGCTAATTTCTGGACTCCGGATATTGCCGCAGGTATTATTGCCTATAATCCTTCATCCATTATGCTAAAGGATCAAGCTGGTGGACTGGATATTACTGTGTCCGATCCTACACATCTTCAGAACAAGATTACGTATGAGATCACAAAAACAGGAGCTTCCTTGATTCAAAAAGACCCAACCATTACAATTTTGCAATTAAGTCCTACGATAAAATTTGAAGTGAATACAGAGGCAAAGGATGGGGTTTCGCATAAGTTGTCGATTTCATACAATACCTCTGATCCAATCCCACCAACCAGCAGTGTGACTGTAGTGGATGATGTGTATGATTATACAAAAATATTCTCACATTCGCCTAATTTAGTGTTTAGTACTTCAAATGCGGCAAAAATGGGAGGAGATACTTCCAAATTATCAAGAACAAAAAATTTGCATGAAAATATTGTTTATAAGGCCTTTGGGAGTATGAATATGGATTCATTCGCTGTGGATACTTGGTTTGCATACAATGAACCGATTATGGATTTTGAATTCTATTCGTCGCCTGATAATGTTACCTATACCTTAGTTGCTCCTGCCAGGACGCTGGTGCCGGGTGTAGGAACTAATTATCATAAGGTTAGCTATGACAAAGCATTACCCGCAGGCACCAAGTACTTGAAAATCGTATTTAACGACTCGGTAAACGTTTGGACTCCGGTGTTTGCCAAAGCCGTGATTACAAGTAAGTTGTGAGCAATTAGAGCAAAGTCTAGATGAGTGAACGAGCTTTCCAATGCCTAGTGGCAAAGGAAAGCTTTTTTCATGATAGTAATGACTAATCAAAGTTCATAATCTTAAATATCGATCATTTCATTCAGTTGTGACGAATGCAATAATAAACAGTGTAAGATACATTCCATAGGGGGGTTTACATGAAAAGGTATCGCAGAACAGCAGCAATATTAACAGGTATCACCCTTTGCATGAGCATAATTGCCGGGTGTACAGGCGAAGGTAATGAGGCATCGGTAAGTGCCAGTCCGACGAATTCAGCTAGTCCAGTTGCGACAGGCATTACAAAGACTCCGCAATCGAATGACCGTACCAAATTTGATCCTCCGGTTACGATATCCGCCGCTATTACGTTGAGACCTTCAGATAAACTCCGCTTTGGAGATACGCCAGAGAATAATCCGGTCACTCGATGGTTAAGTGAGAACTTGGGAATTGTAACTAAATTTCGATGGGTAGTTACTGATACGGCGGCATTCGAGACGAAGGTACGCTTGGCGATGGCAAGCGGAGAAACGCTGCCGGATGTTCTTTATACAGGGGGAAGCTTGCTTGAGGAATTGATTGATTCCGGTAAAATTCAAACGATTGACGAAGCGTATGAGAAATATGCATCACCCAGATTAAAAAATTTATACGAAAAAAACCCGGCAGTTTGGGCCACAGCTAAAAGAAACGGCAAGGTCATTGGTTTGCCGGATGTTTCAAATGGAGTGGTTGGCGAGAATATCATGTGGATTCGTCAGGATTGGCTGGATAAGCTGCAAATGAAAGCCCCAACCAATATTGAGGAATTTGAAAAATTATTGGATGCGTTTACGAATCAAGATCCGGATGGAAATGGCAAAAAAGATACATTCGGTATGGCATTTGGCGCAAACACAGGCTACCACAAACCAACTAATAATTATATGACCAATACCGAGTTTATTTTCGGACAGGATCAGCCCTATATGTGGCTCAAAGGGCCAGATGGCCAATTGCAATACGGTGCCAACCGTCCAACTGTCAAAGCAGGTCTTGCCAAATTAAATCAATGGTTTAGCAAAGGTTATTTTAATCCTGATTTTGGAACAATGGATGCAGCAAAAGCTATGGCTGATTTCACTTCAGGGAAAGCGGGGATTGCAATTGCCGCAGGTTGGGCAGGCGCTTGGCCAATTGGAACTGCAGTATCGGAAGCGAAGAGCAAGAATCAAACGCTTAATGTCAAACCCTATCCGATCCCTTCCGGAATTACGGGTGAGGTTGGACGGCAGGAATCGCAGCCATCCTACGGTACTTATGTATTTCGTAAGGGATTTGATAATATGGAAGCCATTTTTAAATATTATGACACCATGTATGGCTGCCTGATCGAAGATCCTAAATGTCCATTCGCGGTAGGGCAAGGGGAAGGGTACGATTACGTAATGAAAGATGGAAAGCCGGATTGGAAAACGGTTCCAGATGGAATTGTCAATCTTAGCCGATATTTAATTTTTCCTTCAAATGGAACGGCACCAACGAATGTAATGGAAGGTCCGAGCATCTACCAGCGTGTTGCGGCGGGTAAATTGGATAATGTATTTGAACAAAAATTAGCTGCAAGCAATGACAAATTGGCAATCGATGGTTTTTCCGTGGGTTACCTGCAAATGGACAAGGATGTGAAAAACGGATTCTATGGCGCTAATACCCCAACAATGAAAGAAAAATGGGAGCAGCTGAATGCGTTGGAGGATCAAGCTTACTTACAGATTATTTATGGGAAACAGAAACCGGATTATTTTGATACCTTCCTTAAGCAATGGCATGAGCAAGGTGGCACACAAATTACCAAAGAGATTAATGAATCTGTTGCCAAACAGAAATAAGGAACTGACTTCATAAGGAAAACAAATACGGAGTACAAAGATTCACTATGTTTCTCCGTATTTAGTTTTTTCAAAATCAGCTTTTTTCCGCGATATTGAAAGTCGATAGGAGATTATTTGAATGAAAACCTATTTGAATCTAAGAAAAACATGGCCGTTGCATGTGTTTCTATTACCATCCGTCATTTTACTAATCATCTTCAATTATATTCCAATGGTTGGGTTTATGATCGGCTTTGAGGATTTCAAGCCTTGGCTGGGGGTTTTCAAGTCTCCATTTGTTGGGTTAAAGCATTTTAAATTTATGTTCCATGATCCTACTGCGTTGCAAGTTATATGGAATACCTTATTTATTGCGATATTTAAAATTATAGCTGGTTCCATTGTTCCTTTTAGTTTTGCCTTATTTCTCAATGAAGTACGGGTTGTTTTATATAAAAGAACAATTCAATCCCTTATTTATTTACCGCACTTTATTAATTGGGTAATTCTTGGCGGTATTTTAACCGATATGTTGTCTACGAATGGCTTGATCAATCAATTTCTTGGATGGTTAGGCTTTGGAAACATCGCTTTCCTGCAAAGCGGGAACTGGTTTCGAACTACGTTAGTCACAAGTGATGTCTGGAAAGAATTTGGTTTTGGAACCATTATCTACTTGGCGGCTATGGCAGGAATCAATCCGAATATGTATGAAGCTGCTGACATTGATGGAGCTAATAATTGGCAAAAAGCGGTTCATATTACGATTCCAGCAGTCATTCCTATCGCTATTGTTATTGCGACATTATCACTGGGGAATATTCTAAATGCGGGGTTTGATCAAGTATTTAACATGTACAATCCATTGGTATATCCCAAAGGAGATATTATTGACACGTATGTTTATCGTGTAGGTCTTCAACAAGGTTCGTTTAGTCTAGCTACTGCAGTAGGATTCTTTAAATCGATCATTGGGTTTATTTTAATTGCCACTACGTATAAACTAGCGTCCAAATATGCGAATTACAAGATATTCTGAGAGGATATATGCTATGCTCAAATCATCGTTTTCAAACAGACTGTTTCATATCACCAATAATTTTTTATTATCAATTATAGCATTTCTATGTATATTGCCGATGGTCCATGTTTTAGCTGTATCTCTAAGTTCGGATTATGCGACGACTTCTTATTTGGTTAAATTTTGGCCGGTTGGATTTAATCTTGCTGCCTATAAGACGGCGTTGAATAGCAACAATTTCATTATTGCATTTAAAGTGAGTGTACTCAGGACAGGATTAGGCACGTTAATCACGATGTTCCTTACGATGCTAGCTGCCTATTCGATGTCGAAAGAGGATCGGTATTTTAAAGGGAGAACGTTTTACGCCTGGTTTTTCGTATTTACCATGTTGTTTCATGGTGGATTAATTCCCACTTATCTAGTCGTCCAAAAGTCAGGGTTGACCAACACGATATGGGCCTTGATCATACCTGTCGCAGTGAACGTCTTCAATGTTGTGCTAATGATGAATTTCTTTCGAGGAATCCCCAAAGAGCTGGAAGAAGCAGCTATGATAGACGGTGCTGGACATTTCCGTGTCTTGTTCAGGATATTTCTCCCAATATCATTGCCTTCTATAGCAACACTATCCTTATTTACCATGGTGTTTCATTGGAACTCTTGGTTCGATGGTATGATCTATATGAACAAAGCCGATCAATTCCCGCTAGCTACATTTCTTCAAGCCTTAATTGCTGGATTTGATTATACCAAGATCGGTCTCAACCCGTCTGATTTGGAGGAACTATCGGAACGCTCGCTTAAATCGGCACTTATGTTCATTGGAATTTTTCCGATCTTGCTCGTTTATCCAGTGCTGCAAAGATATTTTGTGAAAGGAATGACGTTGGGATCTGTCAAAGAATAAGCCAAATTGCTACCTTTTCAAACCGAGAGCAGTTGGTACGAAGCCTGAGGGAGTAGTAGTCATTCTAATTGACGGCTCCAAGCTACTCAGTGCCCTCCAGAACGTTCAATTGTTCAATGGAGGCGAGGTGCTGGTTTTGAATAAAGAGAACCAAATTCTTTTATCCACCTTGGAAACGAATCAGCATCCGGTATTAACGAATCGGGTTCTTTCTGAAGATCAAGGCTTCTTCCATGAAACCCTCAAAGCTGACTCGGCTGATCGATTACATGAGGGGAGTAACGAATTTCAATTTATACAGCACATGATCTCCAACACCGTAAATGAAAAGGAACAAGTAAAAGTTCGTCTCAAGCAGCAGAATTATTTGCTGCGATCTAATTTTATGAACAGGTTATTAAAAGGCAGGTTAGACAACCAAATCCCGATAGAGGATGCGCTGCCTGCTTTCGAGATGCACTTTGACAGTGAACATTATGCCGTTCTTTTATTTTATGTAGAAGCAAACGAGCTGTTTTTTTCGAGTATAGATGGAAAGAGTGAGAATGAAAAGTCTAGACTGCTTCAGTTTATAGTGGCAAATGTTGTTGAGGAAATCATAAACGCAAGGCATATTGGATATATGACGGAGATCGATGACATGCTCGCCTGCATCATCAATTTCCGTGACACAGAGCAGGCAGGCGGCTTGACCGAACTGCGTCAGATGGCAGGTGAAGCGCAGCAATTTTTGAAAAATAAATTTAAAATCGAACTTACGGTTTCAATCAGCAACATTCACACGTCCATTGTCAATCTGTCGATTGCCTACAAAGAGTCCGTTGACGCGATGGAATATAAGCTTATTATGGGCAGAAAAGAAATTATTTCTTTCAATGAAATTCAAAATGAAGCGCTGGGCGAAATCCCTCCAGATTATCAGGACGCAGATATGAATATCTCCATGATTGGTTCACGATTTGATATGAAATCAATCTATTTATCCAAATTATTCAGAGAGCAAACAGGAGAAGGGCTTCGATTACATGAATAAAGTTCGTATTGTGAAAGCAAAGGAATTGATTGAGAGTCAGAACAACACCCTAAATGAGATATCAAGTCTCGTCGGTTTCAGCGATGTCAACGCATTGATCCGGATATTTTAAAAATATGAGGGAGTTACGCCTGGCAAATATAAAGAAATGTATTTAAAATGACCGAAGAAGGCTGCTGCAAAGCAGTCTTTTCTTATTTTTGCCTCCAAGAACATCTAAGGAACTGTATGATGCTTATAGACGGTAAAATAGCTGCTTTGAAGATTTAATGTACTGGATTGGCGCTATCGAGCACATGATAGGTGGAATTGTGATCATTTGGGTGAAATAGAGCATCTGGGATTCGTTAGATTTTCAGAAGGCGCGATTTTGATCGAATAGAGGGTATTGAGTTCGTAAGGGGACTTGGACTAGCCTTAAGGTTCATTGTAAAAACGGAGTTACTACAGCTGCCTCGTGTGGGAGAGAACTACAGTACGCTATTATAGCCAAAGGTGGCATTATCGCGAGGGTGAGGGAACTGCAGGGCGCTATTTTGCTGTTTCACGAGAAATTCGGCGCTTTTCGTGGAAATAAGAGCCTGTAGTTCCGCTCTGACCCTCGCATCCCCAATATTCGCCCAAATAGCGTCCCAGAGTTCCCCTCACTAATTTTTTTGCCTTTTGCTACTAAGAGCCTGATCTCTCTGAGCCGAAACCGTTTAGTGTGTGCTTTCTTATGGCATAAGCAAGACATTTACTCCCTAGAAAGTACTAGCTTTGCTCGTATCTGGACACCAGCGAGATGATCGGTAATAGCGGATCAAGATGTCTACTGCTTCCGCAGTTCGCAGATGGGTGAGTGCTTCCACTGCATAAGCTCTGACGTAACGGTCTTGGCTATGAAGAGCTTCAGCCAAGGAACTGACAGCTTCCCTGACATCCCCGACATGCCCGGTACGAAGTAGCGATAGTGCCGCAGTATATCCAATCTTATTCGTAATGTAACGCTGAGAGACTGCATAAGACGTTTTCGCTGTTTGATTGCTGGAATCTGAATCATCGTTAGTTTCACTTCTTAATGAATCCTTTAGAACTTTAGCTAATGCCAGAACAATGGATTCATCAGCATTTTTCATCATACCTAGTGCTTCGACTGCATTTCGGCGAACCCATTCACTCTCATCTTGTAAACTTGAGATTAGCGCGGAAGTAACTTCACCTGCGGAAGATCCAATCATTCCAAGTACGAATGCTGCTAATGCCCTGCGCTTCTCGTCTGTATGCTTCATAACACGAAGCAGCTCGGGAATTGCCTCATCGCCAGCTGCTTGCAATCCATATGCTGCTCGTTCAGCAATAAGGGTTGAGCCCTCAGTAAGATGGCTGATTAGGGTGCTAATACCTTGTATTTCAAGGTGTCCAAGCGCATAGGCTGCATTCAAAGCCGTGGTTTCCACCGGATCATTTAATAGAACACCAAGCGAAGGAGCGCAAGAAGAAGCTGTTGCTCCTATCTGGCCCAATTCGTCAGCAGCCCGGCCGCGAACGGTAGGGTCTTCAGACTCAAGGTTGATCTGTAATGACAACAATCGCTTCTCGCTCGTACTGTTGTTAACTTGCTTTATTAGCCGTTCACCGCGAAGCCAGTCCCAGACGTCCTGCCATAAATTTAAGTGGGCAGCAGGTGTTCCTTCTGGCACAATCATCTCCTTGCTTTGATGATTCCAGGTCGGAATCTCCGGTGCATGCAATCTTAGGAATTGAAACTTAAGCATATAACGATCTAGTGGTGATACATTAAGCGAAGCTCTATGCCACAAATCGAAATGTACGAGCACCATCGTACCTGCCTTACCTGTGGGCAACAGGGTTTCGCCCTGTTCGTCGATAAATTTTTCGTAATATTGGGTGCCAGGCATGATCGCAGTTGGACCTAAATCTTCTGTTATATCGTGGGTGTAATAGAAGATCATTGCCCACCATGGACGGTGGCTCCGCATGGAAGACCAATAGCCGTCTTTGTGCCATTGTCCGCCACCAGGAGTCGCATTTCCAGGTTGATTGTAATGACAGTGGCGATGAGGATGCATGTAATAGTCAGGACCTAATACACTGCTTAAGGCTCCGTTGACGGTCGGCGTATCGAACAGCTGTTGAATATCTGGGACACGTGGGAGAATGTTGTTTCCTGGATTTCCTTCATTGTGCATAACGTGATTAATCTGGTTCATAATGCTTTGATGAAGCTGATTAGGTAATTCGTTCCGAAGAACAAGATAGCCTTTCGTAATAAATTGCATCATTTGTTCATCCGTCAACAAGTAATTGGATTCTGTCATCCTAAATCCTCCTAGGAAATGTCGTCTTCACTTAGATATACTACAAGGTTTGCATTATTTTGTATTTGCAAAATCGTCAAAAATTTGTACAATCGTCATATCAATTGTTTATAGATGGAGTCGTTAGGTGGTGTGGTTAATGGTGTTGGATTTCGCTGAATTTCATCCTTATGTGTACTATGCAACCAGATATCCGTTCTCAAAGGCTCAGACTAGCAACAATCGGATTTGTTACACGTCCTCCTTATATTTGATAAGCGAAGGCAGAGGTGTCATTCAAACTGGTGGTCGTACTTATGAAACAACAGCAGGTTCTCTTGTGTTCATTCCTGCTGGCCAGCCCCATCATTGGGTTGCCGACAGCTTAGATCCAATGGTTCACATTTGCTGTTATTTCGATTGGTCCTATGTAGCTCGTCGAGTCGATTTCGCCGATCCGAGCCGAATTTGTTATGATGTTAACGCGCTGGAGCCATCATTGATTGGCCCCATTTTTCCATATTCTTTACCCGAGTATTTGAAAGTAGAGAAACTGCAAATATGGATGGATTTTTTCGAGAAATTTTATACGGATAATTGCTATACGAACGAGAGGACTTATATTCGTAATTTAAGGATTCAAAGCAGTTTCCAGCAGTTTATCGAGTTTTTTCTAACTTTTGCCCTGAAAGAGGAGCATATCCCTAATCTCCGCATGTCCAAGTTGCTTGATCGATTGGATCAGGATCTGGTACTTGGCAATCCACAACCGTTGGAAACGTATTACAAAGAATTAGGTATAAGCCGAGGTTATTTTTTTGATTTGTTCAAACAAGTAACGGGAGTTCCGCCTACCCAATATGTCATTCAATTCAGGATTAACCGCGCGAAAGAGGACCTCCTCTTCACAAACCTGAATATCACTGAAATCGCTGAAAAACACGGTTTTTCATCTATCCATTATTTTTCGAAGCTATTCCGCAAGTTACACGGTCGCTCACCACGGGAGTACCGGGAGGAGAAGAATTACATGTAGTATCCTATAAAAAAAGCAGGATACAAATTTTCATTATTTTGGATAATAATCGGGAATTAGGTCATTCTAATGCTTATCGTCCATAATGCGACGAATGATGCTGATGACGGGGAGTGAACGTAAACTCATGTTTCAAGGCAAAAAAAAGCATATCTGGATCTTATGCATTTGTATCGCCTTGTTCTGCTCATCCACAACGACTGCTTTTGCTTATGGCAAAGGAGCTAAGGGACCGGATGTGTATGCGGTTCAGGGGATGCTGAAGTCACTTGGCTACTATGGTGGTCCTATTACGGGCTACTATGGAAACCAAACACAAGCGGGTGTCAAAGCTTTCCAAAGCAGATATGGTCTTCCGGTAACAGGTGATGTAGATGATCAAACCTTGCAGTCCATCCTATGGGCATACGGGAATCTGAAAATACCGAAAAAGACGCCGTCCACGCCGACGCCTACACCAGTACCGATATCTCCGACGCCAACTCCGGTACCGATATCGCCAACCCCGACCCCAGTTCCTCAGGTTCCATCGGAGACAGGCTTGACGGTTGAGGAGCAGCAAATGCTTGATTTGGTGAATAAAGAACGAGCAGCCGTGGGACTTTCTCCACTTCTAGCGGATGCGGCGCTGATCAAAACGGCAAGGCTCAAAAGTCAGGATATGGTTGATAACAAATATTTCTCCCATGATTCACCAACGTATGGATCGCCATTCGATATGATGGAGAAATTCGGTATAACGTATAATGCCGCTGGCGAAAATATCGCTTGTAATCAAAGCGTACAAGCAGCGCACGAAGCCCTGATGAATTCACCTGGCCACAAAGCGAATATTCTAAGCAAAGATTATACGCATATTGGCATTGGTATCGTTAATGGGGGACCCTGCGGCAAGATGTTTACGCAGCAGTTTATTGGGAAATAACGACAGGCCTGTTAGCCTCTGCCCGAATGATGGGTGGAGGCTTTTTTATGCGGAAAATTCAGCATGTTAGGGAACAGGGACCCTTTATTTCAAGAGATTGGCTAGGCAGATAGCCAGGCAGTTCGCACTCGCCGCGGAAAGCTCGCGGCGCACTCGTAAATTTGACAATGAGAATCATTGTCAATTATGATTGGAGCATACGTATCAGAGTTGCA
Source organism: Paenibacillus sp. HWE-109 (assembly GCF_022163125.1). NCBI lineage: Bacteria > Bacillati > Bacillota > Bacilli > Caryophanales > Paenibacillaceae > Paenibacillus > Paenibacillus sp. HWE-109. The sequence goes on from NZ_CP091881.1 coordinate 334,818, forward strand.
AGGATGTGGCTGTATGGCCTATGCCCGGGATGGGCTTGCTGCTGTACAATGCCACGATGCATGACAGCCTAACAGACGAGACGGTTTACCATTTATTGTCCCAATCATGACTGTATTCTCATGGCGGAGTAATCTAGAAGACTAGATCGGAGGAAACATAAACATGGAGCTAACAAAACTTATCAAAGAACGACGTTCCGTACACCAATTCGATTATAAATCTGTTCCGTTGGAAGTGGTGTCCGAACTTCTGGATACGGCCGTTTGGGTACCTAATCACCGGATGACGCAGCCGTGGCGCTTTGTCATCATCCAAGGTGAGGGGCGCCAGAAACTGGCCGATATTGTGCGCAAGTTCAGAGAAGCCAATGAGCCCGATCCTGTGAAGGCCAAGGAAATTGGCCAAAAGCTATTCGACAAGTTCATGTCTGTGCCTATGTTCATTGCCGTTGTCCTGCAAGTGAATGCGAATCCAGCTATAGCGGAAGAAGATTATGCCTCGGCTAGCTGTGTCATTCACAATTTCAGCTTGCTTGCATGGGAGCAAGGAATTGGCATGGTGTGGGAGACGTATCCATTGCTGCGGTTAGATGCTTTCCGTGAAGCTTTCGGTGTAAAGCCGGATGAACGGATAATTGCCAGCATGCATGTAGGTTATCCAGGGAAAATTCCACCCGCGCAGCAGCGCATACCGGCTAGTGAACGCTTGACGGTGTTGGAATAAGGTCTCTAATGGAAAGAACCTTCAAGACCACGAAAAGTGGCATTGAGGGTTCTTTTTTACTCAAATTTATTTGTTTTGGGTTGATTCAGGAGTCACACCAACTGCCTAGAGAAGATCTTCTCTTTGGGCGGCGAAGCTGGGTATCTGATTGCTTATGTGGTTTAGTCGAGCACGATGCCATTGTTCAAACTCATTGGCGCTAACAGGACGTGAAATCAAGTAGCCTTGGATGCTATCGCATTTGTGCTGGGCTAAGAAGTTGTATTGTTCTTCCGTTTCAACGCCTTCTGCCAACACATTCATATTCAGGCTGCGGGACAGGGAAATGATGCTTTTGGCAATTTGGGCGCCTTGCGGAGACTTGTCTCCGATAAAGGACTTATCAATTTTGATTTGATGGACGGGCAACTTGTGAAGCAGGGAAAGTGAAGAGAAGCCGGTACCGAAATCATCGATCGCAATCGAGATGCCAAGTGCGGTTAACTGATTCAGTAAGGCAAGCGCCTGCTCTTCGTTCTGTATAGCAACACTTTCGGTAATTTCCAAACAAAGATACTTGGCATCTAATCCCGTTTCCTCCAGAACCGCTTGCACCTTGTCTGCGAAATGATGCTGATGAAATTGCAGAGTAGAAATGTTAACCGCTACCTTAAGGGCGGGCAATCCCTGATCCTGCCAATGCTTGCACTGCAGGCAGGCATTGCGCAGCACCCAATCTCCGAGGGGCACAATAAGCCCGCATTCTTCGGCGAAAGGAATGAACTGAAGCGGCGGGACCATGCCTTGTTCAGGCGAGTTCCAGCGAACAAGAGCTTCCATGCCGCAAACACGGCCATCAGTCAGGTCAATTTGCGGCTGATAATAAAGCACCAGCTCATCGCGTTCAATAGCTTTGCGCAAGTTGCGTTCCAAGGCGAGACGCTCATCGGCCATATGACTCATGGAAGGCTGATAGGCTTCCATTTGGTTGCGCCCTTGTTCTTTGGCTCGATACATCGAGATGTCTGCGCTCTTAATTAAGGAATGAACGTCCTTGCCATCATTCGGGTAGAAGCTGATACCCATGCTTGCGGTTACGCTCAATTCAATACCATTCTCAGTGTATGCAGCGTTCTGGAAACGAGCAATTAGATGATTGGCGATTTGCAGTCCATCATTTTTGCTTGGCAAATTAGGGAGGAGAATGAGAAATTCGTCCCCGCCTATCCTAGCAACGGTACTTCCTTCGTAGAAAGGCTCTGATAAAAGGCCTGCCACAAACTGCAGCAGCCGATCACCGACTTGATGACCGAGGCTATCGTTAACAATTTTGAAACGATCCAAATCCAGCAGCATGACGGCAAGCAGCTGATTCTCTTTTTCGGCTTGCTGTAATAAGTCTTTCACAACGCGTTGAAACTGGTTGCGATTGGGCAGGCCTGTCAGGGCATCGTGATAAGCGAGGAAGGAGATTTTCTGTTCTGCTTCCTTTTGTGCGGTGATATCTCGTAGAATCATAAACTCAAGCGTTTCGTCCCCAACATCCAAATAGTCGGTATCGATGACCAAAGTCATCGGTTTATTGGTCATGATCGATAGTTTATTTACTTCGAAATTGTGCAAGGAATGCCTAGCATCGAAGAGCTTACGGTGCGACTCAAGCAGCTCTGGCTGCTGTTCCTCGGGAAAGGTATTCAGAAAGGAATACGCGTTAGGTGAATGTTCATCATCAACCGGAGGCAGCATTCTTTTGCCAGCTGCATTAATTTCAACAATATTCCCGTCCTTGTCCAGCAGGGCAACACCGAAAGGAACGAGATCGAACAGCATCTCATACTTGCGGGATTCACCGGGCAGCAAATCATATCTTTTGATAATCGCACGAGCGGCAAGGACATAGAAGATCACCGGATGAATGGAGAGTTCGGGCAAAGTCATAGAAATATGTACAAGATTGGTGAAAATGGACACGAGAATACCCCAAAATAAAGTGACAAGGCTAGTTATCATCAATATGACATATTTACGCCGGTGAATGCCGGAATGTGCACGTATGATCCTGACGAGCATAAGTATTTCAGTAGTTACATACAGCAGCACAAACAGCAGAAAATAAGGAAATAATGGGCCGGCGACAGGTTTGATCCACTCGCTATTCGGTTCATATCCCTTAATGACATAGGGGGTGAAGACGGCCAAGGGAGTAAACAAGCAAAAGGGTACAACGTATATGACAATTCGGACTGTGCGGGAAAGTTTGTCGCCAATTTTGCTAATGCTGAAGTAAAACATCATACCCAGACCTGTGGAAAGCAAGATGCTTGGGAAGAAGATAATTTGGTAAAAAAAAGGCGCATAGGAGGAGGGAAAAAGATTCATTAAGAATTGAGTCAGGAAAATGACCGCGTAGTTGGCAACGAAAAGGGTAGCTGCGCGATGAATCTTGCTTTTGGGATTTCGGAGCCCAATTTCTATAGAGGAATACAAAAAGTAGATGGAGGGAAGAAGATAAATTATACACGTTAGTATAAGATGACGCGTGGACATTAAGGACTCACTTCCTAACTAAGACGGATAACCGACTTTATTCGACATGAATAGGGTAATTCCTTCCCAAATGATGACATTTATGTCGAAAAACCCTTTGCCTCAGACTCCAAAAGGAACTCCGTGCAAAGGGTTGAAGATGTAATGAGCGTTGCTTCTGTTATTAAGTTGTAGAAACAAGTTTAATCGCCTGAGTCCATTCCGTATATTTCTGTAAAGCGGCTCCTTGCTCAATCGCATGTCGAGCCAAGTAAATGCCTTCTTCGATCGAACCTGCTTTTTGTGATACCCACAAACGAACGGCACTATTGAGTAGAACCATGTTCAAATAGGGGAGTTCCGCTTCTCCGCGCAGTACGGCGAGGGTGGTTTCACCTTGCAGCTGGGCTGTCCATTCAACCTCGGGGACCTCAACCATTAATTCATAAATTTCAGGATCCACGATAAATAACTCACTGGCCCCGTCTTGAATCAGGTAGGTTCGTGTACGCTTATCGATGGCCAGATCTTCCGAACCTTCCATCCCCTGTACCACGATACCGCGGGATATCCCTAATTCGATCAATAAATTAGTGATTTTCTCGAACACAGTGCCGTGGAACACACCGACCGCCATGAAAGGCGCTTCTGTGAAACGAAGCAGCTTCTCTGCGGTATTGAACACAGTGCGCAGCCCGAGTTCTTGGCGCAGTTCGCGCAGCTCGCCGAGCGGCGGGCACCAGTTTTCCGTTGGCGTGAACAGGAAACCTGTTCGGGATGCAGCGGAAACGAGCGCTTCGCGCGATGCGGAAAGTGCGGGAACGCCTAGCGCTGCTAGGACATCCGTCAGCGTGATGCCCCACTTGGGCGGCATGCTGGGGCTGCCGTGCAGCGTAGTTGGCAGACCGCAGGCCGCCAGCACGAATGCCGTTGGCAACGTCGCAATGAACGTGCGCGCGCGTCCGTCATAAGGGCCGGCGCAGTCGATGCTGCCGGGGATAGGATAAGCGTTCGTCCGCTTGCGAAGCGCATGGATGAACGCTTTGATCTCATCCGGCGATTCCATTTTAATACGCTCGGCGACGAGGAAAGCGCCCATTTGTGCTTGTGTCGCACTGCCTGTAAGCATGAGTTCTGCTGCCTGTGAAGCCTCCTCATACGTGAGGTCTCTGGCTCCGCGTTTGCCGCGGCCCACTTCTTTGAGTAAAGATATCATCGTTTCCGACCTCCTTGATTCTGATCCTGAAGTAGTTGATACACCTTGACAATGGAGGTAGCCACGTCTACCATTCGTTTACGTTCATTCATCGCTTGTTTACGTAAAAAATCGTAGGACTCCGCTTCGGAAATCCCTTTTATTTCACATAAGATCCGCTTCGCTTGATCTACCCATTTCCGCTCTTCGAGCTTGGACAGAAGCTGTTCACGTTCTTGCTGCCACTCGGTTCGTTGAAAATAATGATTCACGCCCAGCAGCAAAGCGCAATGAACTTCCAGTGCAGTCATTGTTGAACCAATTAAGCCATCAATGCCGCCATCGACCTTGCATTCATGGGAAGGAAACGTTAGTTTGTCGCACCACCAGAATAAGGGGAGGCTTTTGAGAGCAAACACACGATTGCGCCACGGTTCTACTTGATCAGGACTTACTGATAATAATACAGCATCGACCTTAGGAATGATAAAGGAAATTTCTTTGACAGTAGAAGCGGCATATACGCGAAATCCCAGATCCTTCAACATCTCGTCAGGCAAGGATTCCACGGCACGTTCTGAATCATTCAGCGCAGTGGAGGACGAGGAGGTAGCTGAGCGAGTTGCTTTCAACTCGTCGATCAGTATAAATGATTGCAACATTTGAATACCTCCATCGTGATTAGCTTTTCACTTATGGTAAGTTCATGTTAGGTTTAAGTGGTGTGTGAAAGATTATACGGCATTACTATAGCATATGGCATTGAAATTTGTCGATATGATACATTGATTCTCATTGATAAAATTTTTGTGTTATGTTTATTGACATAGTGAGAGCGCCATACTATAATCAAGTTAGAAATCGGCACAATGATGTGCCACTGAGCAGCACTAACGATGGCAATGGCGCCTATCCCCTTACAACTATGTAACTGGATAGGCTTTTTATGTTCTTACAACTAAATAATCTAACATGCTGTTCACGATGATGTGACAGCAGTGGCAATGAGGCCGAAAAACATCCAGCATATAGGCAGCGGATTGTTTTTCGGCCTTTCCTGTCATAGCCGTATCAACTACACTAGGGTAGGTACAAAAAAGAAGGCGAAAAGCCTCGCAAAAGGAGAGGGATTGCATGGTTGATCGGAAGAGTTTTTTGCAAGTAGGACACAAAGGGTCGTTATTTAGTTCATTCTTGTATTTTGACATGAGTTTCATGGTTTGGGTCCTTCTTGGTCCGCTTGCGGTTATTCTTGCTAATGATTTTCATCTCGATGCCGCTCAAAAAGCCAATCTGGTAGCTTTGCCGACACTCGGTGGTGCGGTTCTTCGATTAGTATTAGGTGTACTGACAGATAAAATAGGCCCCAAACTAACGGGGCAAATCGGACTTAGCTTAACCCTCGTACCGCTGTTCTGGGGCTGGCAATTCGCCAATTCGATGGGAGATATGTATTTCGTGGCATTGATGCTCGGTATTGCAGGTGCCAGCTTTGCAGCCGCGCTGCCATTAGCCAGCAGTTGGTATCCCCCGCAGTATCAAGGCTTAGCGATGGGCATCGCAGGAGCCGGCAACAGCGGAACCATCTTTGCAACCTTGTTCGCTAACCGGATCGCCCAGCACTATGGGGACTGGCATGTTGTTCTCGGTCTTGCGATGATTCCAATTGCGTTGACACTGATTGTTTTCAGCATTCTGGCAAAAGATAGCCCGAATAAGCCAGCGCCCAAAACCATCGCCGAGTATAGCAAAGTATTGAAGCAAAAAGATTCTTGGTTGTTTTGTATTCTTTATAGTGTAACGTTCGGTGGTTTTGTAGGAATGGCTACGTATTTAACGATCTTCTTTAATACACAATACGGGCTCTCCCCGGTTCGGGCTGCTGATTTTACAACATTATGTGTGATTGGAGGAAGTTTCTTCCGCCCAGTAGGTGGCTGGCTGGCAGATAAGATCGGCGGAATTCGTATGCTGATGGTTCTATACGGCATTGTGGCTTTAATGATGGCAGGTATTTCTACACTTCCTGCACTTTCGCTCACAACAGTGATGCTCTTCATTGCCATGATGGCGTTCGGGATGGGGAATGGTTCTGTGTTCCAACTCGTACCACAGCGCTTTCGCAACGAAATCGGTGTGGTAACAGGAATCGTAGGTGCGGCGGGCGGTCTCGGTGGTTACTTCCTGCCGAAGATTCTTGGTAATTTGAAATTGTCTACAGGTTCTTTCACACCAGGGTTTCTGATTTTAAGCGGGATTGCAGTTGTTTGTATCTTATTGATTGCAGTCGTGCAAGGACAATGGAAAAGGACCTGGATTGGCGAAGGCGGTAAAGTAAAAGCAGCACCTGCTTCGCTGGATAGCCTGCATGCTTAAGTAGCGGATACAAGCCGCTGGCCCTTTGGTGGCTGGCGGCATCATGGTAAAAGTATTTGCTCATGCAGCTTGCAAGCTCAGGCTGCATGAGCAAAGACGTTTGCGACTTATCGTCTTTGGTAGTTCTTAACGAACTATTCAAGCTCCATATCCCAATTTTGTCATTTGGGAGCACTGACTTGCTCCGCCGCTCCCTGTGACCCTTTTTAACCGGGAATGGAACCGTACTAATCGGATATCGAGTATAGACATAGAAGAGAGGAAGATCGTTATGACCCAAAAAGAGAAGTTAGTCTTGGTCGGCAATGGGATGGCAGGCGTTAATGCGGTTGAGCACTTATTGAAACTTACACCTGATAAATATGAGGTTACGATTTTTGGGAGCGAGCCGCATCCGAACTATAACCGAATTTTGTTGTCGTACGTACTTTCCGGTGATTCCAAAGTAGAAGATATCGTCATCCATCCTTACGAATGGTATACGAATAACCATATAACGCTGCATACGAACCAAACGGTTACACAGATCGACACAACCGCCCAAACGGTAACGAGTGACAAAGGCTTAACGGTTTCTTACGATAAATTGATTTTGGCAACAGGTTCCAATCCTTTTATGATTCCAATGCCTGGTGCGGATAAAGAAGGGGTCATGGCGTACCGGACCATCCGTGATTGCGAAATTATGATTGAGTCTGCGAAAAAGTATAAAAAAGCCATCGTAATCGGCGGCGGTTTGCTTGGACTAGAAGCTGCCCGCGGCTTTCTGAACCTAGGCATGCAGGTGGATGTCGTGCATATCGTAGATACGATTATGGAACGTCAACTGGACCGAACAGCTTCCAAAATGCTGCAAGCAGCTCTTGAGGAACAAGGCATCAACTTCCTGTTAGCAAAGCAATCGGCTGAGATCGTTGGCGACAAGCGGGTAACCGGTTTGAAATTTAAAGATGGCACGGTTGCCGAAGCCGATCTCATTGTGATGGCGGTCGGTATCCGTCCCAACGTTGAACTGGCCAGAAATTCCGGAGTGGAATGCAATCCGGGTATCGTTGTCAATGACTATTTGCAAACCAGTGTGCCCAATGTGTATGCCGTAGGCGAATGCGCGATGCACAGAGGAATCGCTTACGGCTTGGTAGCACCGCTGTATGAGCAAGGTGCGGTGCTCGCTAAACATTTGGCAGGCGTAGAAACAGGTCCATATGAAGGGTCGATTTTATATACGAAATTGAAAGTTTCCGGTGTTGATGTATTTTCTGGCGGAAAGTTTGTTGATGCGGAAGGCACCAAAGCGATTCGTATTCATGATGAATTCACAGGCGTTTATAAAAAAGTTGTCATTCAAGACAACAAAATCATCGGCGCCGTTCTTTTCGGGGACACAGCAGACGGTACGCGGCTTATGCAAATGATTAGGGAGGAAACCGATGTCAGCGCTATGGCCAAGACGTCGATTTTAACGGATTCCTCGAGCGGAGAGGGTAGCGCTTCAGGGGTTGCGGAGATGAAAGAGGACGCCATCATCTGTGGTTGCAACGGTGTAACCAAAGGCACGATCTGCTCAGCTATCAAGGAACAAGGTTTAACGACGGTCGATGAAGTGAAAAACTGTACGACAGCATCCCGCTCATGCGGCGGTTGCAAGCCGCTCGTCAGTGACCTGCTCGCGTTCACATTGGGGGCTTCCTATGATAAGAATGCCGTTAAAGAATCAATCTGCGGCTGTACAGATCATACGCGTGATGAGGTTGTTGAAGCGATTCGTGAAAAAGGATTATCCCATGTGCGTGAAGTGATGAACGTGCTTAGTTGGCATAATGAAGAGGGTTGTTCCAAATGCCGTCCGGCACTCAACTACTATTTGGGCATGGTGAGCCCTTCCACCTATCAGGATGACAGCACTTCAAGATTCGTCAATGAGCGAATGCACGCCAATATTCAAAAAGATGGCACGTATTCTGTTGTTCCACGGATTTATGGCGGTGTCACCAATCCAACCGAATTGAAACGGATTGCAGAAGTCGCGGAGCAATTCAAGGTTCCTACTGTGAAATTCACAGGCGGTCAACGTCTTGATTTGCTTGGCGTGAAGAAAGAAGATTTGACTGCCATGTGGGAAGCGTTGGATATGCCTTCCGGTTATGCTTACGGGAAAGCCCTGCGCACAGTGAAGACCTGCGTAGGTGAAACGTTCTGCCGATTCGGGACGGGTGATGCGATGGCTGTTGGCATAGAGTTGGAGAAACGGTTTGAGCGATTGAACACACCGGCCAAAGTGAAGTTAGCTGTGTCTGGGTGTCCTCGCAATTGCGCGGAATCAGGGATCAAAGATTTGGGTGTTGTTTCTGTAGATGGCGGCTGGGAGCTGTATGCCGGAGGCAATGGTGGAGTGAAAGTGCGCGTCGGCGACCTGTTGACTACCGTGAAAACCGAGCAAGAAATTATTGAGTATACAGAAGCTTACCTGCAATATTATCGTGAAACAGGCAAATATGGCGAGCGTACCAGTGAGTGGGTTCATCGATTAGGGGTCGAACATATCCGTGATGTGGTTGAGAATGAGGAAGAACGCAAGCAATTATGCACGCGTATGGACCTTGCGCTTTCCGTGACGCAAGATCCGTGGAGACAGGCGATCGATAGCAAAAAAATTCAACGCGATCTATATGAAGTTGTAGAACTGTAGAAATAGACGAGGGTCGGGAGGAGTCGGAATATGAAAAAACAAGAGGAGCAAATGATATGGGTGCAGACCGTATCTTATGAGGATTTGGCGATCAATACGGGAAAAACAATTCGTTATCAAGGCGAAGAAGTAGCGCTGTTCAGAATGAAAAGCGGCAAACTCCAAGCGATCCAGAACCGCTGTCCTCATAAAGAGGGCGTTCTGGCCGAAGGAATCGTGTGTGACGATCACATCTTTTGCCCGATGCATGACCGCAAGATTCATCTTCCTTCGGGACTTGTTCAGGCCCCGGATACGGGCTGTGTAAAAACCTATTCAACGAAGATTGAAGATGGCACGGTCTATATTGGTTTCCCGACAGCAGAAGAAATGGCTAGTTAATGAAATAACGATTACAATAGGCATCTATAGAGAGCATTATAGCGGGGGTGGGAGTTATTATATCACCATTATTATCTTTATCGAATGAACAACCATCCTCCCATTGCTGCTTCTGCAGCATGCAGTGTGGACTGGAGATAGTGCCTAGTGAACGAACAACGTCAGGTCTTAGTATTAAACCTAGTCAAAGCTTTCCGGTAGCTACCGGCAGACTCTGTCAAAAGGGGTTGAATGCACTCGAGCATGTGCTCCATTCGGAGCGAATTCTTGAGCCTTTGTTCAAGATCGGCAATGATTCGCAGCGGTGGCAGCAGATAACATGGGATCAAGCTTTCACTGACATTGCGGATAAAATTAAGTCGCTGCAAACGGCTTACGGCCCTGATGCCATCGGTGTCTACGGCGGCGGGTCACTAACGAACGAGGTTAGCTATCTGCTTGGCAAATTCACACGTGTTGCATTGCGCTCCAAATATATTGACTATAACGGTCGATATTGTATGTCATCAGCCGCTGCCGCCAGCAATCAAGCCTTCGGCCTTGACCGGGGAATGACGATGCCTCTGACGGAAATCTCCAATGCCAAGTACATCATTCTGGCAGGCACGAATATCGCGGAATGCCAACCGACGATGATGCCCTATTTGCTGGAAGCGAAGAAGAAAGGCGCCGTCATTGTGACAATCGATCCCCGAAACACGATGACATCCAAGGTAGCAGATATCCATGTGCGCTTGCAGCCAGGCTTCGATTCTGTGTTTATCAATGGTTTGCTGCATGTGATGATCGAGGAAAAGCTTGTCGATCAGCGGTTTATCGGAGAGCGAACGTCTGGTTTTGAACAAGTGAAGGAAGCTGTAAAGTCATTTACTCCGGCGAGGGTAGAAGCTCTGACGGGTGTTCTGGAAGCCGTAATCCGTACAGTAGCAAGGGGGTTCGCGAAGGCGGAGACGGGGATTGTTCTGACCGCTCGCGGATTGGAACAGCAAGTAAACGGTGTGGAAAACACGTTGAATTATATCAATTTGACCTTATTAACTGGCAAAATAGGGCGTCCGGGCTGCGGATATGGTGCGGTTACAGGCCAAGCGAACGGCCAAGGCGGACGTGAGCACGGGCAAAAAGCGGATCAGCTTCCCGGCTACCGACTGATCGAAGATCCAGCCGCTCGCGAGTATGTGGCCAAGATTTGGGGCATTGATCCGGGCGAATTGCCTGGCAAAGGTGTTTCTGCTTACGAATTGCTGCAAAAGATTGATGAGGGGGAAATCAAGGCGCTGATCGTCCTTGGTTCGAATCCACTGGTCTCTAGTCCGAATAACCGGATGGTGGAGCGAGCTCTTCAAAAACTCGATTTGCTGGTTGTAGTTGATATGTTCGAAACCGAAACGGCGCGTTATGCGCATTACCTGTTGCCGGGATCTTCCTTTGCCGAAGCTGAAGGGACCATGACGAATTTGGAAGGTCGTGTGTTCCATCGTCAGAAGGCCATGGAGCTTCCGGGCAACAGTAAGCTCGACTTCCATATTATTTGCCGCTTGGCAGAAGCTTTAGGGCGAGGCGCTTATTTTCAATATGCTGATATTGAGGATGTATTTCGTGAATTAACGGCTGCAACCGCCGGAGGGAAAGCCGATTACAGCGGGATAACATATCGCAGGCTTCAGGAGGAAAAGGGCATATTCTGGCCTTGTCCCTCGCCGAATCATCCAGGGACTCCGCATTTGTTTGAGCGTCGCTTCCATCATCCGGATGGGAAAGCCAAACTGTTCGGGATTCAGCCCAAAATGCCGGCCGAACCGATCGATTCGGATTATCCGTATGTATTGACAACGGGGAGGCTTGCGAATCACTATTTAAGCGGTGCGCAAACCCGCCGAACCGATGCTTTGAACAAGAAGGCTCCAGTGCCAGTGGCCGAAATTCATCCTTGGCTGGCGAAACGAATCGGACTCGGAACGGACAATCAAATCCGCATTACAAGTCGGCGGGGTTCATTATGTTTGGAAGTGAAGGTAACGGAAGGCATTCAACCACGAACCGTCTTCGTACCTTTCCACTGGGGCGACGAACACTCAATCAATGTCTTGACGAATGATGCGCTGGATCCTACCAGTCGGATGCCGGAATTTAAAATTTGCGCCGTGCAAATCGAATGTATCTAAGACCGTACTCAGCTCAGTTGGCTTGGCCAAAGGACGAAGCTGGTGCGGTCTTTTTCTGCGCCGAGAAGTTTCAAGTAAGCTTGCTCGGGGGCTTCCGAGATGCGCACGCCATTCCACGTATCGATCACGATTTTACGCAGGTGATGCTGCTTGAGGAACTGACGGAACATACTTTTGAGTTCTTGAGCCACAATGGCAGGTTCACTAACAGCGCTGCCCGAGGATGGCATATGATAGATTCGTTTCCCATTATTTTCAATCCAGTATAACCATTCACTGCCTTGGAGCGCCAAATAATTGCCTTGTTTGCGTGAGAAAGAAATGCCAGGCATAGCAGGCCAGTCCAGCAGAAGTCCATATGGATTAGCTGGATCTACAGCGCTTAACAGGGTGAATTTGGCTGGACTTTCCCAAGCAGCGGGCTGCTGGTGCAGAAGGCTGATGAATTCTTTGGTGGCAAATTGCAAGGCATGCAAATCCGCAATAAACAGTCCTCGAACGACTAATCCCCATTCCTCCAATTGACGCAGCGCAGCTTGAATGGACTCCCACGGAAACGGGCAATAGGCTGAAACGATAGTTTTGGTGACAAGTCCAAAACGTTCTAACAAATGATGTGTCCACTGCATAGCAGATGCCTGCTTATCAAAGGCAGGTTCGATTAACGATTGCAGCGCATACCAGCGACCTAGTCCGGACTGGAATTTCTCCGGCTTCTTGGAAGCACCCATCGCATGCAAGCGAAGAGGGGCAAACTGGTCGTTGGCGGCCTGTCCGTCCCAAACGAGCTGAAGCAATTCTTCCAATAAAGAAGAAGGCGTTTTTCCTGTTTCGATGCCCAGTTTACTAAGAAAACTTGCCCCTTTTTCCTGAAGCAAATGAAGTAAATAGGGCTGGGATACGGGTCTGGCATTCACGTCTGCCAGCCAGGGAGCGAGCAAAGCGTGATGATCCGAGAGAAAGAAGGCAATCCGGCCTTCCTTTTCATCCGGTTCTTTGCGCCCCATCCATAGAATCTGCCCTGAAGAACACAGGGTATCGAGATCCTGCTTGCGATACGAAAGTTGACGACTCGGGAATAACAGCGATTCCCAATGTGAAACGGGCAGGAAGAAACCCTGTAAATCCGTAATGATCGAAAGCAGCTGCTCCATCCCGGATATCTCCGTTTGCACGGTGAGCTTGCGCCTGAGCGGCATATGCGCTAAATACGTGGATGGCGAGATGGCTCCACCACCTCGGCGATAAGACTGCAAGGACATGCGAATTAAGCGGGAGGCCACCTTGCTGCTGGTCCAGAGCTCTTCTGTATCTGCTTCAGCAAATGGGGCTGCTGCTATCGTTTGGGATTCTAGCGCCGCTTGAATCCAATGATCTGCTACGCCAGGTTCAATTTCAAAGCGAGAGACAAGTTCATCCTTTGTAAAAGAAAGTCGCCCATCGGCAAATCGTTGAAAGATGAAGGTTCTGGAAACCGCATCTTCGGAAAGTGTGCCATAGAAATCCAGTTCGTCGCTGCACAGATAGCGGGTTTCATTCGTATAAACAGTTGCGGCGATCTTGCCTTCTTGCAGGAGCTCATCGATCCATGCGGCTATCCAAGGTTCATCTGGAGCGCTGACTTTAACGAGTTCGGAAAGCGAGGAATCCCCGCGTTCCTTCAGAAAACGCAGCACGTCACTGGCAGAGGAGAGCGGTTCATCTGTCTTCGTGAGCTTATGTTCCTCAGCTTCGATTGCTTGAGGGCTGACGACGTTGCGAATGGCGGCCGTTCCGAAGATTTCGGCGGCCATTTGTCGGCTGAAACCTAGCAGTTCCACTTGCAAATCCTCGGAGAGAGCATCGGATTCGTATATTTTTTGCGCCACATAGTCCGATTTGAACTGGGCGGCAAGTGGGGAAGGGAAGTGGTTGCGATGAACGGCAATCTGAATATCCCCTGTCTGAATAGCTATGAGAGTATTCCTCAGATTCGGTAGATCGACGTGATCTTCCAAACATTCACGCATCGCTTCTTGGAATAAAGGAAAACGCTCCTTAAAGGGCAATGCTTCCTTCATGAGCTCCTGCCCGCGCAGCCGCTTGATCCAAGCCGGAACGCGCGTAAAACTGCGGGAGAGCAGCAAGGAGGTTTCGGCTAAACGCTGGAAGGCTGCGCCGAACATGCCGGACTCGGCAACTGTTTCAATGACGAACTGTTCCGCTGCCTCGGGTTTCAAAGATAGAATGGCAGGTAGTAAAGCATCATGGAAACTAGGGAATATTAGCTCAATACCATTGTCTTTGGCATTGGCGTAGATAGCCGTTAATCCTTGTTGCTTGAGATGTTTCTCTATTCCCATGAGCCAAGAGCGATTTAATTTGCGGCCAAATAGGCTGTGTAAAATGGTATGTGCTTGATTATTCTCATCCAAAAAGGACTCGATGACAATCGTTGCATCGGTGGGTACAGCGTTCACTGCTAGTTGATTGCGGACAAGGCTGATCAGGGATTGACTGGCTTCGGCGTCAAAATAATAACGCTCCTCGAGCCAATTCTGAACATCAATGTCTGCCTCGGTGCGCGACTTGGCTTGCAAACGATCTCGCAGCTCGCGCCAAATGTGACCGGTTTGCACACCGAGTTCAAAGGACTTTCCGCCGGATTCGCCACGCCAGAAGGGGATTTCGCTGTAGCGATTCTCAGCTTCCTGTACATAAATACGCTCCGGGCGCTTGCGCACGATACGCCATGATGCTGTGCCTAATTGGAAGACGTCGCCTACGGACGATTCATGAATGAATTCTTCATCCAGTTCTCCAAGATGAAGACCTGTTTCGTTGTGATGCACGGGATAGGCCGTACTTTGCGGAATGGTGCCTGCTCCGGTCAGCGCAGCCATCTGGGTGGCGGCGAGCCGTTCGAGGGTGCCGGTTTCGCGGTTCCATGCGATGAGCGGGCGAACGAACGGATAGAGGCCAGACAGGACTTCCAGCATCGCTAACCAGCGTTCTTCCGGCAGCTCGTGGAAGGAGTCGCTCTGCGCCAGCAAGCGCCCCAGCCTCGCCACATCCAGCTCGTCGCCCATCGCCGTCATGGCGACGAGCTGCTGGGCCAGCACATCGAGACTGCCCAGCGGAATGCGGATGTCCTCGATGTCGCGCGCTGCGATCCGCCGGCTGAGCACGGCGAGCTCCGGCAGCAGGCTGCGGCTGCGCGCCAGCAGCACGCCCCGGCTGACGCTGCCGACGGCGTGGCCGGCACGGCCGATCCGCTGGATGCCTGCGGCAGCGGAGAAAGGAGAGTCGAGCTGGATGACCAGCTCGACATGACCGACGTCGATGCCGAGCTCCAGCGACGACGTGGCAACCAGGCAGCGAAGCTCGCCTGCCTTGAGCATGCGCTCGACCTCGAGCCGCTTCTCGCGGGCGACGCTGCCGTGGTGGCTCTTCGCGATCTCATGACCGACATGGTCATTGAGTCGCAGGGTAATGCGTTCGCAAAGCCTGCGGCTGTTGGCGAAGATCAGGACCGTGCTGCAGCCTTCCATCAGCTGCAGCAGCCGCTCTACCAGCGGCGTCCATATCGCCTCTTTGTCTGCCCCGGCCTTCGCAGGCTCCGGCATCGTCACCTGCAGGGCATATTGCTTCTCGGCTTTGCTCTCGATAATGCGGACTTGCCTTGGCTGATCCCCTTCCCAGCCGCCGAGAAACTGCGCAACCCGCTGGATCGGCTTCTGTGTGGCGGATACGCCGATCCGCTGGACGGATCGCCCGCACCAGGCGTCAAGCCTTTCGAGCGTGAGCGACAAATGCATACCGCGCTTGTCCGCTGCCAGATCGTGAATCTCGTCGACGACGATTTGTTCCACGCTCTTGAGCATATCGCGCGCGCGCGTTGAGGTGAGCAGCAGGTACAACGATTCTGGCGTTGTTACCAATAGGTCTGGCGGCTGCTTCAGCATCGACGCTCGCGTGCTTTGGGGCGTATCGCCGGTTCGCACGCCGACGCGCAGGCCGCGCCAGGTGTTTTCATGATTCATTGAAACGGCCAGCGCTTCAATTTCCCCGGCAAAATGGATCAAATGATCATGAATATCGTTATTGAGCGCTTTCAGCGGGGTGACCACCAAGACGCGTACACCCGGCACATAAGCATCGCCAAGCGCTTGTTTCGTCTGTACAACTTGGTCCATACCCGGGAGTAAGGCAGCCAACGTTTTACCTGATCCCGTAGGGGAAGATATGAGCGTATGCGCTCCGGTACGTATCGCATTCCAAGCCTGCTTCTGCACATCGGTTGGTTCACCGAAACGGGAAGAAAACCATGCTATCAGAATCGGATGAAAATGAGACAGCTCTGGCGCTATGTTCGTCATATCGTTCTCTCCCTTGCTTACACTTTATTCCAACATAGCATATTGGAAGGCTCTTAGCCAACGCCGAGAGAACCTTACTTACTTTTATGTTACTAACGCATCATTTTTTCAGTTCTTATCAAGCTTTACATTTGCCCTTATACTTGGGAAGACAAGAAGATAGGCAGCTCATTTCAAGGGAGGCAACAAGGTGATGGGAAAAGCGCGAGTCATTGTTACTGGAGGCAGCGGTAAAGCAGGCCAGTGGATTTTAAAACATTTTGTGGAAAATGGGTATGAAGTCATTAATTTGGACGTCAAGGCCCCGGCTGAGCCGATCTGTCGGACGATTATTACGGATCTCAACGATTTGGGGCAGGTTCATAATGCCTTATCGGCTTTTAGCAGTGGGAATCGGCAGGAAGTTGCAGGCATTGTTCATTTTGCGGCTATTCCGCAAGCCTATACACATACGAATGATGTTTGCTTTCGGAACAACGTGATGAGCACTTACAATATTTTGGAAGCGGCAGCCAACCTGGGAATTAAGAAAGTGGTTCTGGCATCGAGCGAATCATCTTACGGTATCTGCTTTGCCAGTGAATTCATGGAGCCGCAATATGTGCCTATCGACGAAGCTCATCCGCAATTGCCGGAAGACAGCTACGGCCTATCCAAAGTGGTGAACGAGGTCACCGCACAAGCCTTCCACCGGCGGACGGGCATGCAGGTCATCAGTTTCCGTCTGGGGAATATTCTAGTTCCCGAGAGCTATGCGGAGCTGAAAGCCAACTTTGATAACACAGAAGCGCGTTTGCGGATACTGTGGTCGTATATCGACGCCAGAGACGTAGCCTCTGCTTGTTTGAAAGCGATTGAAGTCGATGGACTTGGCGCTGAGGCCTTAATCATTGCAGCGGATGACAGCTCATCGAATCGGCTTACCCGAGATTTAGTGGCGCAATACCTCCCCGGAGTAAAAGATATACGTTCATCCCTGGAAGGGAGAACATCCCTAATCTCCAATGCAAAGGCCAAGAAGTTGTTGGATTGGGAGCCGCAGATTCATTTGATGGAGCAATCGTAGTAGCCGCAAAAGCGAACAGTCCTTTTGAGTAAGCAAAAGGGGTTGTTCGCTTTTTTTGAGGTCTTGAGTGGCATCTAATGAACTGTAGGATGCTTATCGACGAGAAAATGGCTACTTTGGAGATGTAATGAACTGGATTGGCGTTATCGAGCAAATTTTAGGCGGTAAGGTGATCAATTGCTTGGAATAGCGCATCTGGTATTCATTAGATTTTTTGGATGAGCGATTTGGGCCGAATAAAGGCTATTGAGTTCGTAAGGAGACTTGCGAAGGTGCATGGACTTGAAAACCTAGCCTGCGGCTAGGTTTTTTAAAAATATAAGAGTTTATATGTTTTGGAATGAACGCGGAGTTACTCCAGCTACCTCGCACGGAGGGACTACGGTGCGCTGTTCTAGCCAAAAGAGTCATTATCGGGAGTTTGAGGGAACTGCAGGGCGCTATAATTCTGAAAATCGCCATAATCCACGCCAGAGGGAACTACGATCCGCTATTTCACCGTTTCCCGGTTGGAATCAGCAGGTTCCGCTTAAATAGCGGATCTCAGTTCCTTTTCATGTTACTTTTACCCCAGTTTCCGCCAGTTAGCGGATCATAGTTCCTTTTCACACAACGCTCTCTGTCATTGCAAAGACCAACGGGAACTAAGATCCGCTAGATTGTTAAAACCGATATGAAGATGCTCATCTCTTAAGGCGGCAAAACCGCTTTCTTATGCTGAGCTATAGGGAGTTATGAGTTATCCGCGCATAATAGGAGCGGGCATTTAGAGTTAGCTGAATTGATTGGAAAATGTACAATGGTTTGCCTCTTCGAGCCGTGTTCTCGTATTATCGCTGGAGTTTATCCAGTGGAAGGCGCGAATTTCTGATAAAGATCACCTTAAAAGGCATTTCTACTGGACAAAATCCAATAGAGCGGATCGCCTATGAGCTTAAATGAAGAAATGACTGTACGATTTCCAGTAGAACGGGGGATTATTACTGAGATTAGCGTGCTAGCAGCCAGAACCCAGCAGCCAGAACCCAGAACCCAGAACCCAGAACCCAGAACCCAGAACCCATTAGCAGGCAACAGGACTTTCCCTTATGAACTCAGCCCTTACGAACTCAAAAGCCTTTATGTAGTCAAAAACCAATAGGTTCGAGATTATAACGAACTCTAGAAGCTTTGTTTCGAGCAAAACAGCACTATTCCGCCTGCACGCAGTCTCATAACGCCTCTTCAGTTCGCTAGATCAAATACGAGGCTGTTTTCATCTCTTTAGCAACAATACAGTTCGTTAGCGAGGGTATGGCTATAAACTAGCTAATACTTCTTCAATAGTGCGCCAGGATAATAGCAATATCCCGGTCATTGAATTGGAGAGAACCCTCTTCTGATTTCAGAAAACGATGACCTCTCGACTCGATATATTGGCAAAGCCGCAATAAAATCATGGGTTCAATATTCAGGAGCTTTGAAAGTGACAAAATAGTTTTGTGCGTCTCGACAGCTTGGGCCATCCGTTTCTCAACCTCCTACAGATGTTTGTCTATTATCATAGTCAATTGGACAGGTCGGATGTTGTCGAAATGTTGGGTTAACAAAATGTTCAATTCTGCTGACACTTGAATCACACATTTACCTCACAACATATTCACAAACATACCGCGCAAACATAAAAGCCCTCGACTCCTTCCTAAGAAGGCTCGAGAGCTTGCATGGATCCCTTTGCTGACGGAATCAGATCTTCAATTCCCCAAGCTTGATCAGTTCTACAACCGCTTGTGAACGACCCTTTACGTTCAGCTTTTGCATGACATTAGAAATATGATTTCGTACAGTCTTTTCACTAATGAAAAGTTGCTGCGCGATATCCTTCGTCGTTTTGTCCTGCACTAATAGTTCGAATACTTCGCGTTCGCGGTTCGTAAGTAGAAATTTGTTTTTGTGGTCGCTGCCCATGGATGTGTGTCACCCCTCCTTGCTCGGGTATTGGGAAATACAAGGTTAAGGGATACAGTCAAAATTAGTTTATGAAGGGCTGCTGTCAATGGTGCCGTATATATAGAAAAATAGGCGGTATCCACTTTTGAGTTTCCTCGTGATGCATGGTAAGCTGAAATGAGGGTTTTCTTTTGTGCAAAGGAGGCGATTCTCGTGTTCAAGCGTGATTATTTTATGCGGCAAATTGAGCAAATGACCGTGATGCTGCATCGCATACTTTTTAACAAGGAACATCTCCCATTGGAAGATGCCCAGAAGCTGCTGGATGAAGCCAGCCGACATTTGCTGGGGTTGAATATTCGCTCCCTGCAGGCGTTGTCGAGCAAAGATATTTTGGAACTTTTGTCCTATCATGGCAGTCTGGATACGGCAAAAGCGCTGGTGATCACAGATATGTTCACAGCCCAAGGAGACATGCTCGAGCGGCATGAGCAAACAGACGAGGCGTACAGCGCTTATCTGAAATCGTTGGATTTGCTGCTGCACCTATCGCTGTCCCCCGAGGTTGAGCCGAAGGATGAAGAGTATGGAGAAATGATTGCCCGCATTCAGCAAAGCATGGGACGTCTGGAAGGCTGGATTATGCCGGAGGATATCAAGCGGCTGCTGTTTGCCCATTACGAGAAGCAAGGTCTTTATGCCAAGGTTGAGGACGTGTTGTTTCACTATATGGAAGATCACCCAGACCAAGCTGAATTTCTTGGGCAAGGCGTTATCTTTTATGAAAAATTGCTGGAGATCCCGGATGATGATCTGCTGGCAGGTAATTTTAGCAAGGAAGAAGCGTTGGACGGTTTGCGCTTTTTGAAACAGAAGCTGCACTCTTTTGAAATTATGAATCCTTAATCGAATAAGAAAATTGAAGGTGTGAAGAAATGGCTTGGTATCAGGAAAGTTTTGGGAATGATTACTTAATCGTATACAAACATCGTGATTTGCAAGGCGCTTATCATGAAGTGAAGAAAATGATCGACTGGTTAGGATTGAATCAAGGGGCAGAAGTACTGGATTTGTGCTGTGGAATGGGCCGTCATTCGATGGCTTTGGCGGAATTTGGCTATGAGGTAACAGGTGTTGATTTATCTGAAGTGCTGCTGCATGAAGCGGTGAAATTAGATAAGGATAAGCAGGTGACGTGGCTGCGCGGGGATATGCGCGAAGTTCCGCTCGACCAACCCTTTGATGCTGTTGTGAATTTGTTTAGTTCATTTGGGTATTTTGACGAGGACGAGCAGAATGAGCAAGTACTGCATGAAGTGCATCGGCTTCTGAAAGAGGGCGGGCGCTTTATCATTGATTTCCTGAATCCGGTTTATACGCAGGCGAATCTGGTTCCTCAGTCGGAGCGGGTAGAAGATGGTATGCAGATTCTCGAAATGCGGGCGATTGAAGAGGGTTGTGTGCGGAAACGAATTGTGATTACTGACAAGGATGCTCCGCAGCGGAAATATTTGGAACAGATTAAGCTGTATGACCGGACGGCGTTCGAGGCTATGCTGCAAAAAGCAGGCTTACATATTGATCATGTGTATGGCGGGTATGATGGACAGGCTTATGAAGCGGATGCTTCCAGCCGAATGATTTTTGTAGGGCATAAGGAAGGATGACATTTCGGATATGAACATCGTAACGGAACATACAGAAGAGATTACCCAAGTGAAAGTTCCATTGCCCTTCCCGCTGCGGTGGGTCAACGCTTATCTCATTCGCGGAGAGAAGGGATATACGGTGATTGATCCGGGGCTGCATACGCCGGATGCCGAGGCAACTTGGCTGCAGGTCCTGCAGGAGCGGGGGATCGGCTTCGAGCACATCGAGCAAATCGTGCTCACCCACCACCATCCGGATCACTATGGGATGGCGGGATGGTTCCAGGAGCGCACGGGCGCGCCGGTTCTCCTCTCGGAGACCGGTCTCGCGCAAGTGCAGCTCCTGTGGGGCGCCGAGCAGCCGATGTCGGCGCTGCTCCTCACGCTCTTCGCCCGTCATGGCTTCCCGCAGGACGGGCTGGACGAGATGACGAAGCACATGGTGAGCTTCGTCGAATTGGTCTCGCCGCAGCCGCAGGTGACGCTGCTGCGTGAAGGCCCTGTGCGCCTAGGGAACCGCGTGTACGAAGCCATCGAGACCCCTGGCCATGCCGCGGGACATCTCGTCTTCTACGACGCCGAGGCGGAGGTGATCTTCTGCGGCGACCACGTCCTGCCGCAAATATCGCCGAACGTGTCCTTCCTCCCGCAGGTGGAGGAGAACCCGCTCGGCGCCTATCTCAGCAGCCTGCAGGAGATCGGCAGGCTGCCGGTGAAGATGGCTTACCCGGGACACCGGGAGCCATGGCAGGGCTTCGGCGCACGCGCAGCGGAGCTGGTGCGCCACCACCATGAGCGGCTTGCGCTCATGGAGAGTCAGCTAAGCGCATCGCTGAGCGCTTATGATGTATGCCGGGCGACCTTCGGCGACCGGCTGAGCATTCACCAGATGAGGTTCGCGTTGTCGGAGACGATCGCTCACCTCATCCTGCTGGAAGATGAGGGACGTATCCGCAAGGATGACCCGTCCGCGGAATTCATTCGCTACATTGCTGTAGCGAAACCATAACGAATAGCCTCCAAACCGTGCTGCTGGTTTGGAGGCTATTCCTGTTTATTGGAAGCCTAGGTACTGCGCTTCCAGTCTACTTACTACTAAAATCGCTGCAATAGAATATACCCGCTTACACGTGAAGTGCTTTTCTGAAAGACGATTCTAAAGCCGATGTCATGATCCAATAAGCAGTTTAACGCATTGATGACCAACCTATTGCGCACCAGTGTGAATGTGCAGGGTTGTGCACTGCCGATAACGCGGGCAGCGGTAATTCTGCGCGGAGAACCGGGAACTAGAGGGTTTCTTGTCCAACTAATCAAGACTAAGTCAGGTTGATGAACAGCTTTTGCACGAGCCAATCTAATCACCTCATTTCGTTGTAGATACTCTATATTGAATGCTTGTTTGCTATAAGTGTGCTGAGTGAAAGGCGGAATGGGTATCAACATTGCCTTTGTGCTTTTCATTCCACCAAACGCCAAAAAGCCACGCGGCGCCTAAGGCACCGCATGGCTTTTCTCCATCTTTTATTTCAAAGGCTTGCTATAAGTCGGGATATTATTATGCGCAAGTCGGCCGCAAGCGGCTGCAACGATTCCACAAACCATATCATCGATAAACGTGTTGCATTTTCCTTCGGAATGATCACTGTCCAAATCTTTGATTATGCCGATTTTCTCTTTATCCAAATAGCCGAAGTTGGTGAGGGCGATGGTTCCGTACATGAGAGGGACGGCGGTAGCAATGCTTTCGTCTACGCCGAAAAGTCCTTCATCCTGACCGACAATATGATTATATTGCGGGTTGAATTCGCCTGCTTCCACGGCAGTATCAATTTTGATCGCCAATTGCAGGGCGTGGAATGTCTGCTGCTTACGCAGAACGGCGAGCACATGCTCTTCGCAGAGGCTGCGCGGCATATCGGGATTATAGGGGCGCTGCAGGGTGTCGAGAATTTCCACCATATCATCAAGTGCCACACCTCTAGCGGCTAGCATTTCCAGATTGCGCTGGGTGTAATCTTCTTTCACATTTTCCGAGATGATCACGCTTGCCGTTGAGGCTACGATGGCGCAGATCCCTTTGGAAATGAAAGATTTGGGACGTTTGGTCGGGAAGAAAAAGCGGAATTTACAATCCATAAAGCCAAAGAGCGAGATGGCTCCGCTTCCATATAAACCACAGATGGACATCGCAATCGTCCGGTGCACATTATAAGCAGGGTCTTTCATGCTGGCTAGCAGTTCAGAATCATGCTTTACTTTTTTTTGCAATTCCATGAGCGTTGACATGACGTTATACGTTTCTGTTTTGCTCAATACTCCGAGCAGCGTTGTGGTAATCATGTCATAAGGAATTTTTTTGATTCCTTTGATCTCGACGAGCAAGCGAGCCACAGCATCTTCTATGACAGCTTGGGAATAGTGACTGAAAACTTCATCACGGAATTCATTGAAAATTAGCGTTTTGTCTTTGAGGAAAGTTCTCATCGCTGCGCCTCCAGTTGGGTCCAATCTATTTGACAAGTATAGCATATCAGATTTAATTCTTGAAAATGTGGACAAAAAGTAGTTATAAATCGGACAAAGCCCCGTATACATAATAATACGAAAAAGCAATGTACAGGCCATTATCCAAGACCACAAACGGGCAGATGCTTCTGAAGAAAGCTTCTGCGAAAACGCGAAGGAGGAAATAAGCAAATGAAACATCAACATTGGATTCGTTCAGCCGCTATTGCGGGGGTGATTACCTTGCTGACCACGGGATGTTCGGTTCTGGGCACTGGGAAAAAAAGTGACATCGATGCACCTCCTACCACGGGTGCGGAAGCGGAAGCCAAGACGACATCTGCTGCCGTTACGATCGATATGATGGAAGAAAACTCTTCACAAATGACGGTGTACGTCAAGGATGCCAAAGGCTTCGTAGCACCGCTTAGCCTTGGACTTCCCAAGTCGGTGTCGGTCGCGAAGACGACGCTGGAGTACATGGTGGATGGAGGGCCGGTTGCCAGCCTGCTGCCATCTGGTTTCCAGGCGCTGCTGCCGAAAGGAACCAAAATTGTTAGTCTGAACATCACGTCGGATAAGCGTGCAATCGTTGATTTCTCCAAAGAATTTTTGAATTATGATAAACAGGATGAAAGAAAAATTTTGGAAGCCGTCACATGGAACCTGACCAATTTCTCCAGTGTTGAGAAGGTTCAACTACGTGTAGAAGGCAAAGATCTGAAGGAAATGCCGCAGGCGAAGACGCCGCTGGATGCGCCTTTGGCTCGTTCCATGGGGATTAATATCGAGAAGGCAGAGGATGCCGAGTTTGGGCAATCCACACCGGTTACGCTCTATTTCTTAAATCAAAATGATCAAAATTATAAATACTACGTACCGGTAACCCGGCTTGTCAAACGAACTGATGATGTAGCTACCGCCGTTGTCAATCAACTGATCAAAGGGCCGGATCAGAAAAAAGGCTTGGCTGCCGTGCTTAACAAGACGACGGAAGTGAAGAGTATCAAGCCTTCAGAAGGATTAATTACCGTTGATTTCACCAATAAGCTTCTGGGCGCAGATCAGAAAGCATCCGCAGATGCGCTGCAGTCGGTGATTCTGTCATTAACGGAAAACACGGGGTATAAGCAAGTTCAAATTAAAGTGGATGGCGCTGTGGTGAAAAGTTCGGCATCGGATCAAAATTATACCAAGCCGGTATCCCGACCTGCCCATATTAATCCAGCGAAGCTGTAAATTTATTGCGAAAGCCCTATGCTTGGGATCTTGTCATTGACAAGCTCCTTGGAGGGGGCTTTTTTCTATTTATTTTAGTTATTTTTGGGGAAGAAGCTTAAATTTTTTTACAAAAGACTTCTACTACATTACAATGGGGTTTAAAGGATTAAAGCTTTTGAAGGAAGCAACAGGAGGAGAACAACAGTTATGAGAATTGGTGGAAGAACGAACCAAGACCTGCGTACGATGAAAATTACCCCTCATTATATAAAACATGCAGAAGGATCGGTACTCATTGAGATCGGGGATACCAAAGTTATTTGTACGGCAACCGTGGAAGAACGCGTCCCCCCTTTCATGAAGGGGCAAGGCAAAGGTTGGGTAACGGCTGAGTACTCGATGCTGCCGCGAGCCACGCAAGTTAGAAATCAACGCGAAGCGGCCAAAGGCAAACAAGGCGGACGCACGATGGAGATTCAGCGATTGATTGGGCGTGCTCTCCGCTCCGTCGTGAACTTGGAAGCCTTGGGCGAGAGATCCATTACACTGGATTGTGATGTGATCCAAGCAGATGGCGGAACGCGTACGACGTCGATTACCGGTGCTTTTGTAGCGATGGCGTTTGCGATCAACAATCTGGCTAATGATAAAAAATTGGCAAAGTTCCCGATCAACGATTTTCTGGCCTCCGTCAGTGTAGGCGTGATCGGCGATACGCCGCGTTTGGACCTGAATTACGAAGAGGATTCCCAAGCCAAGGTGGATATGAACGTCGTCATGACGGGCCAAGGCCAATTCGTAGAGGTGCAAGGTACGGGCGAGGATGCCCCTTTTTCCCGCAAGGAATTGGATGAGCTGCTGGCACTTGCCGAAACAGGCATCCGGACGATGATTGAAGAGCAAAGCAAAGTGCTGGGACCGATCGCAGATCGTATTCGAGGTGTACAACATGCGGCTACAAAGTAATATTGTTGTCATTGCTACGCGCAATGAAGGGAAAGTCAAAGAGTTCGCTAAGCTGTTTGGAGCAAAGGGCTACAAGGTTCGCAGTTTGGCCGACTATACCGAGCTTCCGGACATTGTCGAGAGCGGGAAGACGTTTGCAGAGAATGCGCGGATCAAAGCTCAGATTATTTCGGCACACCTCCACGTGCCTGTGTTAGCTGATGATTCCGGTTTATGCGTCAAAGCTTTGGGGGGGGATCCAGGCGTCTATTCGGCTAGATACGCTGGAGAAGGAGCCACAGATGCCGATAATAATGCAAAACTGTTGCAAGCTTTGAGCGAAACCGCTCCAGCGGGCGACTTGCTGTCTGAAGCGGGCCACCCGAAGCTGCTTAGCGAAGCATCCTTCGTCTGTGCGCTGGCTTTAATCGATCCTGTGGCTAATGAAATCATCGAGGCGGAGGATGCTTGCCGCGGCTTCATTATCGGTGAGGAGCGGGGAGAGAGCGGTTTTGGTTACGACCCGCTGTTCTATATTCCTGCGATGGGAAGGACGATGGCTGAACTGACGATGGAAGAGAAAAATGCGATTAGCCATCGCGCCAAAGCGCTGCGGCTCTTTCTGGATCGATTGCCGAATCAAACGGACTAAATGAAATAGACCTGCTACCACTTGATGCGTGGATAGCAGGTTTTTTTACTTTATCGTATAGAGATCTTATAGGTGCGCAGCCAGGTATCCACTTGAGCCAAATAGGCGAATAATTGAGGACCTGTCATTAATTGGCCAAACCAAGGCAGATCAAAATCATTCGTGTCCGAGCTGGCAAGCGCGCGGATTTTCTTCACGTCGATGAAAGGCAGCAAGGGGGAGCTGGAGTCATCGAGTATTTCCAACACCCATTTTCGCACGGCAGCCAAATAATTAGGATTGTGCGTTTTGGGGTAAGGACTTTTTTTGCGGGTTAAGACATCGTCTGGAAGAACGCCTTTGAGGGCTTTGCGCAGAATGCCTTTTTCTCTGTCACCGGAAGTTTTGATATCCCAAGGAATATTCCAGACATATTCAACGAGCCGATGGTCGCAGAAGGGAACGCGGACTTCCAGCCCAACCGCCATGCTCATGCGGTCTTTGCGATCGAGCAAGGTCGGCATGAAGCGGGTAATATTCAAATAGGACATTTCCCGCATCCGATTTTCTTGCTCAGTTTCGCCAGCCAGCCGCGGCACTTCACTTAATGCTTGCTGATAGCGATTGCTGACATATTCGATGGGTTTAATCCAATCGACGAGGTCGGGAGCTAATAAATCTACCCGATTATTCAATTTGAGCGACCAGGGAAACGTATTGGCCGATAAGGCTTCCTCACTGTGAAACCATGGATAACCGCCGAAGATTTCGTCCGCTGCTTCCCCGGAGATTGCCACGGTGGCATGTTTCTTGATTTCTCGGCAAAATAAATAAAGAGACCCATCGACGTCAGCCATGCCCGGTGTATCGCGGGCCAGAACGGCTGTTTTCAATGATTCCACAAGTTCCGGCGTGTCGAACTCAATATAATGATGTTCGGTGCCCAAGTGTTCTGTCATTCTTTTAATCCACGGAGCATCGGAATTCGGTTGAAAGATATTGGCTTTGAAATGCTTGTCATTATCTTTGTAGTCGACTGAAAAGGTATGCAGAGGGCCTTGCCCGCTATCTTTGTAGTGAGCGGCAGCCAGCGACGTCAAGGCGCTTGAATCGAGTCCGCCGGAAAGCAGCGTACAGATGGGGACATCGGAGGCCAATTGACGTTGGGATGTGTCATTGAGCAGATTCTGAACTTGCAGGGCTGTTGCCGCAATGTCATCTGGATGTGGTTTGCTCTCCAGCTTCCAATATGTGCGAATGGACAAGCCGTTGCGATCGAACACTGCGCATTGTCCTGGTTTGAGTTCCGACATATTGCGGTAAATGCCATGCCCTGGCGTGCGTGCAGGTCCGACAGCGAAGATTTCGGCTATTCCTTCCGCCCCGACTTCCGCCTTGAAGTCCGGATGTGCAAGGATGGATTTCGGTTCTGAACCGAATAGAAGAACGCCATTCTGATGAGAATAAAAAAGCGGCTTTACGCCAAGCCGATCTCGCACCAGATAGAGGGATTGCTCCTGATCATTCCAGGCCGCAAAAGCAAAGATGCCATTCAAACGGTCAACACAAGCGCGCCCCCATTCAATAAAAGCAACCAACAACACCTCGGTATCGCAGGTCGTGCGGAATTGATGTCCACGGAGCTCGAGCTCTTTTTTCAATTCAGGGGCGTTGTAAAGCTCGCCGTTATATACAATGGTATAGGTGTAGTCTCCTTGTTTCCGAACCATGGGCTGAGCGCCGTTTTCCGGATCCATGACACTAAGTCGACGATGCCCAAGCGCGCAATGCTGTGAAATCCAGGTGCCTGAAGCATCGGGACCACGCAAATGGAGTGTTTCCGTCATATTTTCTAGAATGGACGGGTACCCGGTCAAGTCTTTCCGCCAATCTATCCAACCCGTTATTCCGCACATAGACGTTCCTTCCTTTCTTTATGAAGAGAGCATGATGATAAAGGGTATGCAAATTTGGGATATATAATGTCTGTCCCTAGCCGGATAGGTATGGCTGACAAGATGGATTTTGTGTTTTGCTAACAGGACTGTTACAATAAATCCAATTCTTACATATTAAATGACGAAGGTGATGACAATGAAAAAGAAACATTCCAAAGCACAAATTGATTACTTGGCCTCCAGAGAACATTTTTTGCAAATTAGCAATCAAGCGGATAAACGAATTGCCGAACTGAAAGAGTCGGGGGCTGAAGTAGGCCAAGCTGAGTTGGAGGACATCATTGAGCGTGTTGGTTTGCATCGTGCTTACAATGAGCTTACACAAGCTGAAAATGTCTTGATCAACTGGACGCAAACCGCCATTAAGACGGAGCCGGAATTTATGCAAAATCGCGGCAACTTCGAGGAACTGTACGAGCGTGTCAAAACAGATGCCGAAGCCAGAGGGGCGATTCTTAATCTAGCCATGCGTTTAAATTTGGAGCTAGTGTGACATTCTAAAGATGTAGTGCCATTCTTTCTTCAGGAGGCGAATGCTCATGGATAGTCATTTCATCAGCAAGCTGCATGACAAGCAGAGGAAAGCCGAGAAGAACTTCAGGACACAAGGTGATAAGCAGCCCGGCAGTAATTTGCCGCACAAGAAACACTAAGGTCGAGTGGCACCAAACAAGAACCTGCGAGGGAAATTGCCTTGCAGGTTTTTGCTTTTTGCATGGTTTAAGCAGGTTGGATCCATACTAAACGAGTGGCTAATTCACTTAGAGGAGGAGCAGCAGCGATGAGCAAAAAGAAAAATATGACGGAAAAGAACCAAAGTGCTATTGATAATTCGAAGCAAGCTTCGCAAGTGCAATCGAATTTGACCTCGACTGAGCCGGGGCATCATCAGCCTAATCGTCCTTCTGTGTAGACCATATCTCGAAGAGCTCCAACCTTGAGTTGGGGCTTTTTTCCTTGTAAGCCTATGGACATTACGGTAAGATGGGGGAGGAGTTGGAACAAGCTTTGTAATTTCATAACGGAAATAGGTGTTTATCCTGGGCAAGTTATTGCAAGGATAAGCTTAAAAGGGAAGATCGGTTCGAAGCCGACGCGGTCCCGCCACTGTAACAAAGGAGTCAACGTCTAGGGTGCCACTGATCGCTGTAGATTGGGAAGGTAGACGCTTGATGATGATCTTGAAGCCAGGAGACCTGCCTATTTTTGACGCACACAATGTACCTACGGGAGATAGGGAGGTGTTAGATGAACTATTCGCATACCATCGATAGGCGTCTTTCCCTTTTTTTTAAAAGAGGGGAGGCGCCTTTTTTAGAAGTATAAGAGTTATCTGTTTTGGAGTGAACGCGGAGTTACTCCAGCTGCCTCGCGCGGACGTAAGGGAACTGAGGTGTGCTATTCTAGCCAAAAGTGTCAGTATCGTGAGGTTGAGGGAACTACAGTACGTTATTTTGCTGTTTTATGCGAATTTTGAAACTTTTTGTGGAAATAAGACCCTGTAGTTCCGCTATGACCCTCGCATGCCTACTTTTTGCCTAATTAGCGTCCCCTGGTTCCCTTGCTAAGTTTTGCCGCTAAGAAGAGACGGATCTATCAGGGTGGCGAAGCTGGTTTTCGTATTGACAATTCATGTCCAGTTCATAATAATAGTAATAATTACGATTAAACAATTCTCAGGAGGTTCAATTCCCTATGTTAAGTCGCTATTCCAGTAAGCTGGTCTCATTTCTATTCCTTATCGTGATTGTGATTCTATCGGCCTGTTCGAGTTCCAATGGTCAAGCTGGCGCATCTGCTCAGCCCAAATCTTCGGCAAATGCGGCAGTCCCTGCCAAAGATCAAGTGCTTAAATATGTCACACTGAATATGCCTCGCTCGCTCGATCCTGTCCATATTGACGCTCAGCGAATTACGTCAGATGGCATCGCCGAACCGCTTGTGTATCAGAATGACGATGGCTCTATTCGTCCTTGGCTAGCCAAATCGTGGAAGAACGTAGAACCGACGCAGTGGGAAGTTGAGCTGCAGCCTAACGTCAAATTTTGGAGCGGTGCCGTGATGGATGCGGCCGCTGTGAAAGCGGCTCTGGAACGTCACCAGAAGCTGAATAAACGCGGACCTTCTCAACTTGGCGGCGTTCAATTCATTGTGAAGGATGCTACGCATCTGCAAATTCAGACGCCTAAGCCGGATCCTTCTTTCATCTTTAAATTAGCTGCATTTGCCATACATAACGCGGCTCAAGCGGATTTAATCGGTGACAAGTTCAATAAAGAGCCCGATTTAACGGGATTTATGAAGCCCATTCAATTTACGCCCGGCGAGCTGTTGATTGCAGAAGCATTCCCAGGCTACTGGGGTGACAAGCCTAAACTGCAGCGCCTTGAATCAAGGCTCGGGACGGATGGTCAAGCTCGTTTGCTTGCGCTGAAGAATGGTGATGCAGACGGAGATATGAACGTAGAAGTGGAACAACGGGTTTCCTACGAAAAGGATAGCAAGTTCCAAACCTATTTTCCTGTTGGCAGCACCTCGAATCTGTGGCTCAATATCAAGAAAGTGCCATCCCTCCAGGATGCGAAAGTGCGCCAAGCGATCAACCTCGCTGTGAATCGCAAGGAACTGATCGATGGAGTGAATCGCGGATTTGCTTCCAAAGCGACAGGGCACTTCCCTTCGGGTCTCCCATATGCAATTGAAACGAGCACGGAAATGGATAAAGCCAAAGCGGCTCAATTATTGGATGAGGCAGGATGGAAAGCTGGTTCTGACGGCATTCGTGCCAAAGATGGCCAGAAGCTGCAGTATAAAATGTTGACTTATTCGGTCTTTCAACCGCTAGCGGTTGCGCTGCAATCACAGCTCAAAGAAGTTGGGATTTCCGTTGAACTAAACGTTGTAGAAACGACGGCATCCAATCAAATGATGCTGGACGGCAACTTTGAGCTTGCGACCTATTGTTCGTGCGGAAGTGCGACTGGGGATGTTGGAGGGCAATTAAATTCATACTACCACACAGGCATTGCTTCTAATTATGGTGGCTACTCCAATACAGAAGTAGATAAACTGTTGGAAGTTTTGGTTTCCGAGTTCGATGGCAAGAAACAGGCTGAACTTGCAAAGCAAATTCAAACGAAAGTGCAGCAGGATGTGCCGATTGTTTATTTATACAATAGTACGCGTTGGGGCGCAGCCTACAATAAAAAAGTTCAAGGTGTAGATGACAACCTCAAGACCAGAATCACACCGGCCATGTATATCGCACAATGAAATTAGTACGTTATCTATGCATCCGGCTGGCGATGACGGTTCCTGTCCTTCTAGGTGTAACGCTGCTTGTTTTTTCACTTGTGCGTTTCATCCCCGGCGACCCGGCTCGCACCATGCTGCTCAGCATGTTTGATCCTGGCTCGAATCTAACTGATTTGGAGAAAGATGCAAGTGAGCTGAAAAGGAGCCTTGGGCTGGATCAGCCCTTCTGGGTCCAATACGGACATTGGCTTATGCACATTGTCCAAGGAAATTTAGGTGTTTCCTTTCGCAGCAGAACACCGATCTGGGATGAGTTTATGAGCCGCTTCCCAGCCACGCTCGAATTATCGCTTGCTGCCCTTGTGGTCATGATCCTGATCTCAATTCCTTCCGGTATTGCTGGCGCAGTGTTTCATCGCAGAGCACTGGATCATATCAGTCGATTCATAGCTTTAATCGGGATTTCGGTGCCTTCTTTCTTCTTGGGACTCGTCTTTATGTATAGCTTCTCGGTCAAATTCGGCTGGCTGCCGACAATGGGACGAGGCGATATGAAACATCTGATTCTCCCTGCACTTACGCTTGGGATCGGACTTTCCTCCATTACCGCGCGATTGCTGCGGACAAGTATGCTGCAAGCATTCTCACAGCGGTATATGCTGCTGGCTGAAGCGAAGGGTCTTTCGAGGCTGCAAATGATCGGGAAACATGCGCTTCCCAATGCGCTGCTCCCTGTTCTAACCTCCTTTGGGTTGGTTCTGGGGGGATTGATCGGCGGTTCCGTTATCGTGGAGACCATCTACGCGTGGCCCGGTATTGGCCGCTATGCGGTGGATGCGATAACAGGGCGCGATTATCCGGTCATTCAGGCATTTGTCCTCTTCATAGCTGTCGTGTACATTTCATTGAATCTTCTCGTTGATATCGCCTATCGGTGGCTTGATCCGCGAGTAAGGGTTGAGCAGGAGGGACAGCGTGGATAAGCGGTTTCGCCAAAGATTAGTTGCAGCTATTCAAAAAGATCCGATTGCACTTGGTCTGCTTGTACTCCTTATCGGAATTCTAATCGTCTCGCTTGGTGCCCCTTGGTTCGCTGTTCAAGATCCGCTCAAAGTGAATTATTCGGCTTCTCTGCTTGTCCCGTCGAGTGATCACTGGTTCGGAACGGATAATTACGGAAGAGATGTGTGGACAAGGTTGATGTATGGCGGGCTCCATTCCATTGGAGCCTCCATCCTAGCGGTGAGCATCGTGATTTCCATAAGTCTGTTGGTCGGACTTGCTGCCGGCTATTTCGGTGGTTGGGTGGATACAGTCCTGACCCGTATTATGGACGTTCTTTTCTCCTTTCCGCAAATGGTTCTAGCAATAACGCTCGCTACTTTACTAGGCGCAGGATTGCCCAGCTTGCTTATTGCTGTCGCGGCTGTCTCCTGGCCCTCGTATGCCCGTATGATTCGCAGTTATGTTCTATCGATCCGGGGGGATGGATACGTGACGGCCGCTCGAGCTATGGGCATTCCCGCATGGAAAATTATCGGGACGCATATTCTAGGCGCTTTGGCAGGACCGATTCTGGTCTTGGTGACGCTGGATATGGGGAGTATCATGCTTAGCATCGCTTCGATGTCCTTCCTGGGGCTGGGGATTAAGCCGCCGCAGCCGGAGTGGGGGGCGATGCTGAACGAAGGCAGAGCCTATCTGGAAGAAGCGCCTTGGTTGTTTATTGCCCCAGGCATGGCGATCTTGCTTACCGTATTAGCCGCCAATTATTTGGGCGACATCTTGAAGGATGCACTGGAACCGCGCAAACCTTCAGTTCCGCAATTGTTTGGGCGCAGACGATTGCATAAAATCATAGCACCTCCACCGATTGCCCCTTGGGCTGCTGGAGTGTCGGGCGCTCCAATTTTAGACATGCGCAGCGTCACGATTACTCTGCAAGAGAACGGCAAATCAGCCACTTCTCCTATTCTTCACAAGGTGGACCTCCGATTGTATCCAGGTGAATGTCTAGGCCTAGTGGGGGAGAGCGGCTCAGGCAAGAGCACACTCGCGCTTGCTTCATTGGGCTTGCTCAGACTGCCCCTTCATCAACAAGAGGGTTCAATCCAATTATTCGGAGAGGATACCTCTGCGTACAGGTGGAAGGATTGGCGCCGCATTCGCGGGCGGCGAATTGCCTATATAACGCAAGATCCAATGGATTCTCTGAATCCAGTCCTACGTATCGGCGAGCAGCTGCGCGAATGCCTGCTGATGCGAGGCAGTTCTTGGACGAAGGCGGCTGCCAAAGAGAAGGTGCTTGAGCTTCTGGAGCAAATGGGTTTGTCTGCGGATACCTATGGCTGTTATCCGCACGAACTCAGCGGAGGGATGCGTCAGCGTGTCGTCATCGCGATGGCGATGATTCATCAACCCGATATTATCGTGGCGGACGAGCCGACAACAGCGCTTGATGTAAGCACCCAGGCTAGAATCATGGAACTGTTGAATGAGCTGCGTTTGAAACATCAGATGGCTCTTATCTTTATTTCGCATGATCTGCGGCTAGTTGCTCAAATCGCTGATCGCGTCTGTGTGATGCGCGGTGGTCAGGTTGTGGAGACAGGCGATATTCAGCAGGTATTCACGAACCCTGCGCATGCTTACACGCGACAATTACTAGATGCTATACCTAAGATGCCTTCTTCATCTATTAGGTCAGAGGAACTGGCTCAGGTGCCGGTGGAAAGATGAGGTACGGTCTATGCTGGTCGTTGATGGCGTATCCAAAGCTTACGCAAAGAAAAAAGTGCTCCAAAACGTCACATTTACGATAGCGCCTGGCGAAAGTGTCGGTTTAATCGGCATGTCCGGCTCAGGGAAAAGCACATTGGCACGCTGCTTGATGGATCTGGAACGTCCAGATGAAGGAAGCATGCAGTGGTATGGAGCATCCCTGGCGAACAAGCGTGTTCGCCAGACATCGCGCAAATCGATTCAGATCGTGTTTCAAGACCCGAGAAACAGCTTAAACCCGGCCTGGACGATGAAACGAAGCCTAAGTGAGGCGTTTCTGCAATTCCAGGCACACCAAAGTCGTCCGCAAGAACAAGACCGGGTATATGCCGAGCTGCTTGAGGCAGTCGGATTGAATGAATCCTTCCTGAGCCGCTACCCGCATGAGCTGAGTACAGGCCAATGTCAGCGCGTATGCATCGCCCGGGCGCTTGTGGCAGAGCCTGAGTTGATCATCCTGGATGAATGTCTTTCGGCACTGGATGTATCGGTGCAAGCCCAAGTCATCGAGCTGCTGCATACCCTGCATCAAACCCGGCAGGTTAGCTACTTATTTATCTCCCATGATATTGCAGTAGTCGCTTCACTCTGTGATCGGCTTCTTGTTTTGCATGAGGGTCTAATCGTCGAGCAGGGCAGGACGCAGGATATTTTGGCCGATCCGAAGCATTCCTATACCCGCTCACTGCTTGCGGACGTGCCGCATTATCCGAAATTTACGTAAAGCAAGGAGGACGTTATGAGTACTTGGGATTTATCTACAGTGAAGCATCATGTATTAATTTGCAATGGCGGTTCCTGTCTCAAGAAAATGGGGGATGAAACGACCCTGGCTATTCGTGATGAAATTGCTCTGCATGGTGCAGAGGGTCTCATCCATACTACACGCACAAGATGCAATGGACGCTGCGAGGATGCCTGTGTGGTTACTGTGTATCCGCAAGGGGTTTGGTATAAAGAGATGACACCGGAATCAGGAAGAAGACTGGTCCGCGAGCATCTCCTGGAGGGCCGGCCTTTGGAGGATCATATGATCTACACCTATGAGGATAGCTTTGTACCCACAGGCAAAGGGCGAACTGGCGTTAGCCGCATCAAGCAGTAGCATGAACCGCAATCGTCGATACTTCATTCACTGATATAGGAACACAAAAGAGGCTTCCCGCAAGGTTTTCAACCTTGCAAGGAAAGCCTCTTTTTTATGAAAAGCTTTTAAGTAAATGGCTTTTGAAATCCGCTACATTTCTTGGTGCACTGACGCCTTCCCTGTTTGCTTCAGGTAAGGATTCCCACAAATCCAGCAGCATAGGTTTATCCAATCCCAGCGATTGAATAGTTTCCGTCTGGCTGAAAATATCGGATGGCGTACCTGCCATTACACATTGACCACGATCCAGAACAAGAACCCAATCGGCCCATGCATAGGCAAGATTCATATCATGAGTTGCCATGACAAGCGTGATTCCGCGATGATGAATACGATCAAGCTCTTCGATAAGCTGTTGTTCGGAGATGCGGTCCAAATAGGCTGTAGGTTCATCCAGCAGCAGCAGCTTTGGTTCAAGGACGAGCACGCCAGCCAGCGCTACTCGCTTCTTCTGGCCGAGACTCAAATGATGGATCGGTGTATGGGCCAAATGCTCGATGCGCATCGTGCGCAAGATGGCTTCAGCACGATGCTTGATTTCTGGCTCAGGCATTCCGGCATTGCGCAGTCCATAGGTAACATCTTCGTAAGGGGTATTCAAAATGAGCTGCTGCTCTGGATCTTGAAAGACGAGACCAATGTCCTGACGCAGCTGCTTCAGAGCTTTGCGTTCATACTTCAAAGGCATGTTCTTCCACAAAACCTGGCCTGACGCAGGCTCGTGAATGCCAATCGTATGGAGGAATAACGTTGACTTACCGGAACCATTGTGACCGCAAATGGCCGTTTTTTTTCCTTCGGGGATCGCGATGTTCAGCTCGTTGAGAGCCTTGGTTTGCGTTCCTGGATAGCTGAAGCTCACGGCCAGGGTTTCAAATATTGCACTCATAGGGCACTCCTCCAGCGAAGCCATAATTCGAGCAGCAGCAAAAGAGTGAATCCTACGCTGCTTTCCACTTTGTATCGGAGTGGTATGGGTTTAGCTTGGTAGGGCGCCATGTGGATGTCTTCCGTGAAGCCTCTGGAGACGAGCCCATTGGACAGCGATTTATACTGCTGCATCGTTTTGATAAACATTTGGACAATTAAAGTGGCTGTATCTCTCAGGCGGTTGCGGAAGCCGTTCTGGCCGCCTCTGGCTTGCTGCGCGACATACATATCTTGGGCTGTTTCAAAAAGCATAAATAAAATCCGGTACATAATCAGCATAATTTCCAATACGAGTTTAGGCACTCGGACTTTTTTCAAAACTTGAAGCAATTCCGCAAAAGGGGTGCTGCAAATAATAAAAGTCATGCAGGACAGACAGGCGACAATGCGAGCGAACAGTTGTCCCACAAGCAGGAGTCCCGACGAAGTAATGAATAAATGCCAATTCAGAAAGGTTAGGCTTGCCACCTCATGAAGACCAGGATAGCTTGCTTGCAATGGCTGGATTTCAATGATAAGGGCAGGCACACTTCCTACAAAAAACAAGCAGGCGATGGCAATTAGCGAGATGTAAAACCTCAGCGGAATACGGGCATAAACCACGGTCCATAACGTCATCCATATAGCCAGAAGAATTTGAACGAGCGGATGAGCCATATAAGTAAACAAGAGCATGATCATGGCAAAAGCGCATTTCCACATCGGGGAAAGGTCGCGTAACGCATTGCTGTAGGCGAGTGTATCAATTCGTTTCATCATTGGGACTTGGATTTCGACGCCCTTCCTTTGAATAGTCCAAAAGCAAAACCGATGAAACCTGCGCCGATAGCCGCCTGCAGGGCGAACAGCATGCTTTCTGTCTCCGCAGGCAATTCAAAGAAAGAGGAGAACCACGGTTCATAGGAAGGTTGGATGGTCTGGATCAATTGTTCTGCGGCATCATCGGCACCGCCGAATTCACCGTTCACGAGGACGAGAGGCAGCACGGCCAAGAGTACAATAGCGATCAGCATGAGAATGTTTTTGGTGCGTGATTTCATTGTTCGGATGCTCCTTTCATTTTATGCTGCAGAATCGTCAGTTCTTTGGGGCTATAAGCTTGCAACCAATTCCAGATTAATACGGTTAAAATACCTTCACTAATAGCAAGCGGGATTTGTGTGATGGCGAAAATCCCGCCAAATTTAAAGAAAGAAGCAATGAAGCCGCCTTGTTCAGCCGGGAAGGCCAGAGCTAGTTGAATGGATGTAACCACGTAGGTAGATAAGTCAGCCAAGGCAGCTGCCAGGAAAATGGACCATTTCTGCTTGCCTGTCGTTTTCATCATGAACCTATAGATGAAGAAACCGACAACCGGGCCTGCAAGGGCCATGGAGAAAGCGTTAGCTCCGAGTGTTGTAAGCCCGCCATGCGCGAGCAATACGGCTTGGAACATCAATACAATGGAGCCCAGCACGCTCATAGGCAGCGGCCCGAACATTACAGCTCCAAGACCCGTACCTGTCGGATGGGAGCTGCTCCCCGTAACGGATGGAATCTTCAGTGCGGAGAGCACGAAAGTGAACGCTCCGGCAAGCCCGAGCATAATTTTGAGCTCGGGGTTTTCTTTGGTAATCTTAATGAGGGAACGCAGTCCGAGGAAGAAGAATGGGAGGAAAGCGACCCACCAGAAAATAGCCCAGCCCACAGGCAGGAACCCCTCCATAATGTGCATTGCATAGGCGGATTGAGGTTCATTGATAAATAGATAGAGCGCAAATCCGATCACAAGCAGCAGAAAGCTTGACATTCTTTTTGATTTGATTGACATTTTTTCGGAAATCTCCTTTTTTCATCGAATATAAATAAGTCCAAACAAAAAAGACCAATCCATGTGGACAGGTCGTGGGTACGTACGAATACACGACAAAGAAACGGCTTTGTCGAAGGACTGACGTACACCGCTCCTTTCCGCGAAGGGTTGTGGGTACATAAATGAAGGTAGGTCTCCTGGCTCTCGGATCTTCGTTTTCTTTCGGCCTTCCCTGATGACATATCAAGTGACATTGATAGAAAGAAACTCCCCGAATACAGTGGCGGGACCGCTCGGGATTTGCACCCGATTCCCTGTTACCCCTTGTTGCGAACAAGGGCACCTCATTTATTCGAACTTATGTAATTGAGATGATTATAGCACAAATTGAAAGATTCGTAGCAAGATAAGAGTCTCTGGCAGCCCCTATTTGCACAAAAAGGTAGTTTTTATCGTGAATAGAAGTCTTTGGGGGCTTTTATCTTCGGTGAAACGCGCAAAAACCCCCAAACAAGAAGCGGTAGGAGTCTCAAAGAGCTCTTATTTGTGCCGAGGGTGGCTATTTTACACGAATAGAAGTCCTTGGAGACTCTTATCAAGAGGTGGAACCAAGTATACCCTCTATCTAAATAAAACAAAAAAAGACCGCGATTTCTCGCGGTCTTTCGAACTTGCATGACGTCCCAGGAGGGATTCGAACCCCCGACCGCACGCTTAGAAGGCGTGTGCTCTATCCAGCTGAGCTACTGAGACATAAACCTCTTCTTACCTAGCGGAATGAATCCGTTTAGCGAAGCGAGAGTTAATATATCATATCATTTTATAGGAAGTCAACCCTCGATTCATAATTATTTTGCAATCACTCTGACAATCAAGTAAACTGTGACCAGCAAGACCATGATTTCTGAGGTGATGACCATAACAGAACCATCTATGAATAATTTAATTCTTTTTCCCAAAACAGAGCAGTACTACGAAGAAGAGTTGACTCGCTTTCTGCGAACTGAGCAATACACGGATGCTCTTCAACTGCTTACTTTTCTACTCCAGTTCCCAAATGTCGAAGCAAGTAAAACGGATCAATGGGAAGCATTGCGTCATTGGCTCTACACCATGTTTCCAGAAACGATGTTTCCGGGCGCGGCTCCGCCTGAAGAGGATGAGGAAGAGGAGAAGGAACTTTTAAGGCAATACATAAAAGAAAAAACAACGGATGAAGGATTTACGCTTAAATTGCTGAATCTGTTAAGAGAAGGCACATTGGAGCAGCAGGTCAGTGCGCTTGAACAGCTCGGTTTCATCGACCAAGAGGAGGTCAGCCAATCGGTTAAGGAATGGCTCAGTGAACGGCCCCGGCATCCGCACATTCAATTCAAAGCGCTGCAAGCGCTCAAGCACATGGGTGAACATGGCTTTATCGAGTTTCCCAAGAATGGGAAAAAGGTTGCCGTGGAGATTGAGGAGACGCCGCTAGGTCCCGAAGAATTTCCATTGCGGATTCGTGATATGATTCGCCGGGTAGGGGACATTAGTGAAATCAGCCAACCTGACTTCGTGTATTTTGCCAGACAAACGTGGCAGGAGTTTCTGGCCTACGCCTATGGCACATCCATCTACACGGATCTGCTTAGTGCGGAAGAAGGGGCGGTCGACGTGTGGGCATCCGCGCTGCACGCGATTCTGCAAGAG
This sequence comes from Paenibacillus sp. HWE-109, assembly GCF_022163125.1. NCBI lineage: Bacteria > Bacillati > Bacillota > Bacilli > Caryophanales > Paenibacillaceae > Paenibacillus > Paenibacillus sp. HWE-109. Next base: position 374,712 of record NZ_CP091881.1, read on the forward strand.
AAATTATTTGGTACGGTGAACCGTGAAGAAATACTAGATAACTATGGGATTGTGGATTCGATGACCCTGCAATGGAAGCGGGCACACCTAGTGCTGCAGGCGTTTGTGAAGCAGTTTACCCATGAACTTTCGTAGCTCCAAAAGGTCGCCTTGAAATGAAATTGTTATATGTTATAATAGAATGGTTATAATGAGCGTAACGTGAAAATATGTCATCGTACATTTTTGGAGGGGAAAGCATAAAATGAAAGCAAGTTGGGAAAAAATAGAGAAGAACGTAGGCGTTCTTGAAGTGGAAGTTGGCGCAGAGCGCGTCGCAGATGCTTTGGATAAAGCATTCAAAAAGGTATCAGCGAAAGTAAATGTTCCAGGTTTCCGTAAAGGGAAAGTACCACGTTCTATCTTTGAAGCTAAATTTGGTGTAGAAAGCTTGTACCAAGATGCTTTGGATATCATTCTGCCAGAAGTTTACGTAGAAGCGATTGAAGAAGTCAAAATCGAGCCTGTTGATCGCCCTGAAGTTGACGTTGAGCAATTCGCCAAAGGTCAAGTTCTTAAGTTCAAAGCTAAAGTAACGGTTAAACCTGAAGTTACGCTTGGCGACTACAAAGGTATCGAAGTAGAAGCAGTTAGCGCAGCGGTTACAGAAGAAGAATTGAACGAAGAGCTTACGCGTTTGCAACAACGTCACGCTGAATTGGTTGTTCTTGAAGAAGGACAAGCAGCTAACGGCGACGTGGTCGTTCTTGATTTCGAAGGATTCGTGGACGGTGAAGCATTCGAAGGCGGCAAAGCGGAGAAATACTCCCTTGAGCTTGGATCGAACTCTTTCATCCCAGGATTCGAAGAGCAGCTTGTTGGTCTTGGAAAAGGCGAAGAAAAGGAAGTTAACGTTAGCTTCCCAGAAAACTACCACTCCGAAGATCTTAAAGGTAAAGAAGCTGTATTCAAAGTGTTAATTCACGATATCAAACGCAAAAACTTGCCAGAACTTGATGATGAGTTTGCAAAAGACGTAAGCGAGTACGATACACTTGTTGAGTACAAAGAAGAATTGCAAAAACGTCTGCAAGAGCGCAAAGAAAAAGATTCAGAGGCTGCTCTGGAAACAGCTGTTGTTGAAAAAGCTGCAGCTAACGCTGATGTTGAGATTCCAGCTTCCATGGTAGAAGCAGAGCTTGATGTTATGGTGAAAGAATTCGAAAGACGTCTTCGCTCCCAAGGCATGACGCTTGAGATTTACTTCCAGTTCTCCGGTCAAAACGAGAGCGTGCTGAAAGAACAAATGAGAGAAGATGCTGACAAGCGTGTTCGCAACAATTTGGTTCTTGAAGCCATCGCAGCGGCAGAAAAAATCACAGTTTCCGACGAAGAAGTTAATGTGGAACTTGAGAAATATGCCTCTTCCTACCAAAAGACAACAGAAGAACTTCGTGAACTGTTCGCATCTAACGGCAGCCTAGAAGGTCTGAGCAATGATCTTGTTATCAGAAAAACAGTTGACTTCTTGCTTGAAAATAGCAAGCATGTTTCCGCAGCTGTATAAATAAGGTTAGTAAAGGCACGTACGTAAGCAACGTGCCTTTCTTTTACCCTATTTTACCTGCAAACTGTTCAAGAACATAAGAAATACGTACTTACATAGCAGTTCTCTGAAAAAATGACTTTGCTGCTCAAACGTGTTAAACTGTAACTGAATCCCATTTTGGAGAACATTGGCTATGGCCGCAAAAGGAGTTGGTACAATGAGTCTTATTCCTATGGTTGTTGAACAAGAGGCTCGTGGGGAACGTTCTTACGACATCTACTCGCGTCTGCTTAAGGACCGCATTATATTCATCGGGACCGCAATTGATGACGATGTGGCTAATTTGGTCATTGCCCAGCTGCTCTTTTTATCTGCACAAGACCCTGAGAAAGACATCCACTTATACATCAACTCACCAGGTGGGTCTGTAACAGCTGGAATGGGTATCTTCGATACCATGCAATTCATTAAACCTGACGTATCTACGATTTGCGTAGGTATGGCTGCAAGCATGGGTTCTTTGCTTTTAACGGCAGGTGCCAAAGGCAAGCGATACGCGCTGCCGAATGCTGAAGTTATGATTCACCAACCGCTCGGCGGTGTTAGAGGTCAAGCGACCGATATCAAGATTCACGCGGATTGGATTATCAAGACGAAACAAAAACTCAACCAGATTTATGTGGACCGTACGGGACAGCCGCTTGATAAGATCGAAAGAGACACCGACCGGGATAACTTTATGAGCGCTGATGAAGCGAAGGCATATGGGTTAATCGACGAGGTTATCACTCGAAACGACTTGAAATAAAGGAGTGATCCCATGTTTAAATTTAACGATGAAAAAGGCCAACTCAAATGTTCCTTTTGTGGAAAATCCCAGGATCAAGTTCGCAAACTTGTTGCAGGTCCGGGAGTTTACATTTGTGATGAATGTATAGAGCTTTGCACGGAGATTGTGGAAGAAGAATTAGGTCATGAAGAAGAGCTTGATCTGAAGGATGTTCCGAAACCAAAGGAAATTCGCAACATTTTGGATCAGTATGTTATCGGTCAAGAACAAGCTAAGAAATCACTGGCTGTAGCGGTTTATAATCACTACAAACGGATTAATTCCCAAAATAAACTGGAAGACGTTGAACTTCAAAAGAGTAACATCGTCCTTCTAGGGCCAACAGGTAGCGGTAAAACGTTGCTGGCGCAAACACTAGCCAAAATTCTGAACGTGCCTTTCGCGATCGCAGATGCCACTTCATTGACAGAAGCGGGATATGTAGGGGAAGACGTTGAGAACATTTTGCTCAAATTGATTCAAGCTGCTGATTATGATGTAGAGAAGGCCGAGCGCGGCATTATCTACATCGATGAGATTGATAAAGTTGCACGCAAATCCGAGAACCCTTCGATTACTCGAGATGTTTCCGGTGAAGGCGTACAGCAAGCTTTGCTGAAAATTCTTGAGGGTACAGTAGCTTCCGTTCCTCCACAAGGTGGACGCAAGCATCCGCACCAAGAATTCATTCAAATCGACACAACGAATATTCTGTTTATTTGTGGTGGGGCTTTTGACGGTCTTGAGCAAATTATCAAACGCAGAATCGGTAAAAAAGTAATCGGTTTTAGCACGGATGGTGCTAAAGTTGATTTGAAACCAGGTGAGTACCTGTCCATGGTATTGCCAGAGGATCTTCTGAGATTCGGTCTAATTCCGGAATTCGTAGGTCGTTTACCGGTTATCTCCACTCTTGAGCCGCTGGATGAAGCAGCGCTTGTGCGTATTCTTTCCGAGCCTAAGAATGCGCTTGTGAAGCAATACCAGAAGATGCTTGAAATGGATAACGTTTCGCTCGAATTCGATGCAGAGGCGCTTGACGCCATTGCCAAAGAAGCGATCAAACGGAATACGGGTGCGCGTGGACTGAGAGCGATCATTGAGAGCATTATGCTTGATGTGATGTTCGAGGTTCCTTCAAGAACGGACGTTTCCACTTGCGTGGTGTCGAAGGAAACGGTTCAAAACAAGATCACTCCTGTTTTGACGACCAAAGAGGGCGCTCCTGCGACAGGCAAGAAGAAAGAAGAAAGTGCGTAACCCATAATTTCATAAACGAACACACAGCCTCCAATCCGGTTTCCTCGAAGGAAATTGGAGCGGAGGATGTTTGGTGTCATGGGGAGAGAAACCATAATGTTCCATAGAAGAGATACGCGAGCTGTACGAGTGGGCGATCTGACCATCGGCGGCAGCAATGAAGTGATCATGCAAAGCATGTGTACAACGAAAACAGCTGATGTGAAAGCGACCGTAGCGGAAATTCTTCGTCTTGAAGAAGCCGGTTGTCAATTGGTACGAGTTACCGTCAACAACAAGGAAGCTGCTGAAGCGATTAAAGAAATTAAGAAACAGATTCATATTCCGCTCGTTTCAGATATCCATTTTGACTATCGTTTGGCGCTTGCTGCGATTGAGAATGGGATCGATAAAGTCCGTATCAACCCAGGCAATATCGGCCGTCGCGAGAAAGTGGAAGCGGTCGTTAAAGCTTGCAAAGAACGTGGGATTCCCATTCGCATTGGAGTCAATGCCGGTTCATTGGAACATCACCTGCTCGAGAAGTATGGATATCCAACGCCGGAAGCGATGGTAGAAAGTGCTTTGTTCCACATTAATATCCTGGAAGAGCTGGATTTCCATGATATTATCGTGTCCCTCAAAGCTTCTGATGTGCCGATGGCCATTGCTGCCTATTCACAAGCGGCCCAAGCCTTCAATTATCCACTCCACCTGGGGATTACAGAAGCGGGAACGCTTTTTACGGGAGCTGTGAAGAGCGCCGCAGGTATTGGTACTTTGCTGAATATGGGGATCGGGAATACACTTCGTATCTCGCTCAGCGCAGATCCAGTTGAAGAGATCAAAGTGGCTCGCGAGCTGCTCAAAACTTTCGGTTTGATTACGAATGCCGCAACGCTAGTATCCTGTCCGACCTGCGGTCGTTTGGATATTGATCTATTCTCGATTGCTAACGAGGTTGAAGAGTACATCTCCAAAATCAAGGTGCCCATCAAGGTATCTGTGTTGGGTTGTGCGGTTAACGGCCCAGGAGAAGCTCGTGAAGCCGATATCGGCATCGCAGGCGCTCGTGGTGAAGGCATGTTGTTCCGCTACGGAGAAATGATTCGTAAAGTGCCTGAAGCAGAATTACTCGCTGAGCTCAAAAAAGAAATTGATATCATTGTTGATTCATATACAAAGACAGGTGTCATTCCTGGCCGCAAACACTAATCGTTATCATAACAAGGCGATATTAGACCATCAGGGCAAGTCCTGATGGTCTTTGTGTACTTATAATAACATTATGAGAATAAGGAACTAGTGCTCAAATAGGAACCCGCAGGATACTAACCTGCGTAGGTTCCTTTTGCTTTTTTATAGACCTAAGAGCGCATATTTGTGGGCTAAGAGAAGCATAATGAATAAAACTGGAAAGCTTGCTCAAAAGTCGCAAGTTTTGCTAATGATGAAATGACTATAAGGAGAATGACCATGAATTTGCGAAATCAATATGCATCGACTCGCCTTGCTGCCCTAACAGGATTGTTGGGAATAGGCTTGCTTATACTGCCTATGCAGACAGGAGCCGAAGCTGGTTTAAAGCCTGCGCAGCCAGTTACTGAAATGAGCGCTAAGAGAGTGGCCATCGTCATTGATGATTTTGGCAATAATATGGATGGGACCAAAGAAATGATGAATCTGCCCATTCCACTGACAGTTGCGGTCATGCCATTCCTGCCTTCGAGCAAGCAAGATGCGCAATTAGCGCATGAGAAAGGTCATGAAGTTATTCTTCACCTTCCCATGGAGCCTGTGCGAGGCAAGAAGAGTTGGCTAGGTCCGGGAGCGATTACGACTGATTTGTCCAATGAAGAGATCCACAAACGGATTGTCGCGGCCATAGATGATATCCCTTATGTGATAGGCATCAACAATCATATGGGTTCCAAAGCAACGGCTGATGAGAGAGTGATGAAAATTCTCGTGGACATTTGCAAGGAGAGGAATCTCATGCTGCTGGACAGCCGTACAACACCCAAAAGTGTCATCGGCAAGTTGGCTGGTCCGCAAGGTGTGCCATTTTCAGAAAATCAATTATTCTTTGATGATCTCTATACGTACAGCCATATCAGCAAACAAATGACAAGATTTAAAAAACTGGTTCATGAGAGAGAAACCGTCATCGCCATTGGTCACGTTGGTCCGCCTGGAAAGAAAACGGCGCAGGTAATTAAAGAAGCGATCCCGGCGATTCAGAAAGAAGCAACGTTCGTAACGATTTCCCAAACGATAAAACGTCCGACTAATTAACAGATGGGTGAGTCATCCGGATATATTGTTCTACTCCTTTGGTAATCGCTTCGGCCAGCTTTGCTTGGTGATGAGAACTATTAAGCAGCTTGCGATCGGCCTTATTGGAAAGGAAGCCAAGCTCTACAATAACGGTAGGGCATTTGGTGTTCCTAATGACGAAATATTTTTTGCCGAGCACAGGTAATTCTTCCGTCCCGTAGACTCGATTGAGCGATTCCTGTAAAAGTTGAGCAAGCAAGATGCTTTCCGATCGATTCTGATAAATGACAATAGGTCCTCTTATATCCGATTTACGAGACCAATTGATATGCAAGCTTAGCATCATTTGAGGTTTAATCGTATTGGCTAAGCCGGAACGTTGAGCCAAATCTTTACGATGCCTGCTGCCATAGGACCACTTGTTGTCATCGCTTAATGCGTAATCTTTCGAGCGGTTCATGATGACGCGATAGCCTTTTTTTTGCAGGAGCTTATAAGTCTTTTGGGATATGGCGAGATTGATGTCTTTCTCCTGATATTTGCCGACCATCGTTCCGCTGTCTATGCCGCCATGTCCTACATCAAGAATGACATCTGCGCTTGGCAATAAAGGATCGTTGGTAAAAGCGTAGGCATTTGAACTCGATGTAAGTAAGCAAAGGGAAAGTAGAAGGCGTACAAAATACTTCACGAAGCCACATCCTTTTGCACGATTATTTACACTTATCCTTCTTCCCCAAGGGGGCTATCATACATCCTGCAAAAGTTTGCATGGATTGGATTAACCTTCTTTTACACGGGAATAATGGATGTTAGTGCAGGGCTGTTTTGCCAAAGCAAAACTCTAAGGAGGTAAAGGATATGAGTTTAAGTATCATTCTGATGGTGATTCAAGTGTTTTTTGCTGTTGTAATCGGGTTGTATTTCTGGAATTTATTGCGTAATCAACAGACGAACCGGTCTGCTGTCGATAGAGAATCCAGAAAAGAGTTGGAGAAGCTGAGAAAACTCAGATCCATTTCCTTAACCAAGCCGCTGTCGGAGAAAACGAGACCATCCTCGATGCAGGATATTGTGGGTCAAGTCGAAGGGTTGAAAGCATTGAAAGCGGCGCTTTGCGGACCTAATCCGCAGCACGTTATCATTTATGGACCTCCGGGTGTTGGTAAAACAGCAGCAGCCCGTGTGGTGCTGGAAGAGGCGAAGAAGAATCAAGAGTCACCGTTCCGCCCCGATTCTAAGTTTACGGAGATTGATGCGACTACCGCGCGCTTCGACGAAAGAGGCATAGCCGATCCACTGATCGGTTCTGTTCATGATCCTATTTATCAGGGTGCAGGCGCTATGGGTGTCGCTGGGATTCCGCAGCCTAAACCCGGCGCAGTTACCAAAGCGCATGGCGGAATTTTGTTTATCGATGAGATCGGTGAATTGCATGCTACACAAATGAACAAATTACTAAAAGTGCTGGAGGATCGTAAAGTATTTCTGGAGAGTGCGTATTATAGCTCCGAAGATGCGAATATTCCAGGCTATATTCATGATATATTTCAGAATGGCCTGCCCGCTGATTTCCGTTTGGTCGGAGCGACGACTCGTACGCCAAGTGAGATTCCTCCAGCGATTCGTTCCCGCTGTCTAGAAATTTATTTCCGTCCGCTTCTTCCTAACGAAGTAGGGGACATTGCGCGGAAAGCGCTCGATAAGATCGGCTTCAAGAAGTGTGAAGCCGCGATTGAAGTTGTAATGAGGTATGCGACGAATGGGAGAGAAGCGGTCAACGTGATTCAGCTTGCCGCGGGTATTGCCTTAACGGATAAACGTGATGAGATTACGGCAGGCGACATTGAGTGGGTCGTCAATTCGTCACAGATTCCACCAAGACCGGAGCGTAAAGTCCCTGCACACCCGCAAATCGGCTTTGTTAACGGATTAGCGGTTTATGGTCCTAATTTGGGCACCCTGCTGGAGATTGAAGTGACTGCGATTCCGGTTGCTGCTGCAGGTACAGGCAAATTTAATATTACAGGCGTAGTGGATGAGGAAGAAATGGGAGGCGGTTCCCGGACGATTCGTCGCAAAAGCATGGCGCGAGGTTCCGTAGAGAATGTGCTAACCGTCTTGCGCAAGCTTGGTTTTAACACATCTGATTATGACCTGCATATTAACTTTCCTGGCGGTGTGCCGATCGATGGGCCTTCTGCGGGCATTTCGATGGCTACGGCTATTGCATCTGCGTTACATAAAATTCCAGTCGATAATAAACTGGCCATGACGGGAGAAATGAGCATCCACGGCAAGGTGAAACCGGTCGGCGGGGTTGTGGCGAAGGTGGAAGCTGCTTTCCAGGCGGGAGCTACGAAAGTGATTATCCCCAAAGAAAATTGGCAAGAGCTGTTCGCTGACCTGCCAGGCGTGGAGGTTATCGCTGCTGACTCCATAGAGGAAGTACTGCGTGTAGCATTAGGAATTGAACTTCACGACAACGTTATTCCACTGCCGTTTACTTCCGAGAGGGCCGTGCCTGCTGCTTCGCTGCCTATTCTACATGCGAATTCCCAGCATACGATTGATTCTTGATCTCGGCTTCAAATGAATACCTTACATCATGCGTTAGTTGTCAATTGGTGTTTTGTTTTTAGTTTTGTTAAAATGTAAAGGGCAACTAGGGATACAAACCAAAACTGAGAGACTTTGAACTCCGTTCAATGGTCCAAAACTGAGAGACTTTGAGCACGGCTCAAAGATCCCTATAAATGGAGGTGCAGAGGATGGGACCCGGAAAAATCAAGGTGCGCAGATTGCCGCTATTGCCTCTTAGGGGATTGCTGGTTTATCCGAGCATGGTTCTACATCTAGATGTAGGGCGGGAAAAGTCGGTTAAAGCACTCGAACGGGCAATGGTGGATGACAGCATGATTCTCCTCTGCTCTCAATCTGAGATCAACATTGAAGAACCTTCCAAAGAGGATATTTATCGCATCGGTACCATCGCGAAGGTGCGACAGATGCTGAAACTGCCGAACGGAACGATCCGTGTGTTAGTGGAAGGCGTGTTGCGCGCTGAGATTGTAGAGTATCTAGTCAACGATGAATATTACGAAGTGACGGCCAAAGAATTGCCGGAACAGGAAATCACCGATCCCGAGATCGATGCTCTTATGCGGACTGTGCTGAACCAGTTTGAGAATTACATTAATTTGTCGAAAAAGGTTACACCGGAAACGCTTGCCGCGGTTTCGGATATCGATGAACCAGGCCGCTTGGCGGATGTCATATGCAGTCACCTTTCGCTCAAAATCAAAGATAAGCAGGATATTTTGGAAACGGTAGATGTCCGAGAGCGTCTCGAAAAAATGCTCAATATCTTAAATAATGAGCGAGAAGTGCTTGAATTGGAACGCAAGATCAGTCAACGCGTCAAAAAGCAAATGGAAAAAACGCAGAAGGAATATTACCTTCGCGAGCAAATGAAAGCAATTCAGAAGGAGCTTGGCGATAAAGAAGGTCGGGCAGGGGAAGTGGATGAGCTGCGCAGTCAGCTAGCAGAAGCTGAACTGCCTGACAAGGTTCGCGAGAAGGTCGAGAAAGAAATCGACCGTCTGGAGAAAATGCCAGCCACTTCTGCGGAAGGCGGCGTCATTCGCAACTATATCGACTGGTTGCTGGGGCTTCCATGGAGCAAGCAGACGGAAGATGATTTGGATCTGATTAAGGCGGAAGAGATCCTGAATGAGGATCATTTTGGTCTCGAGAAGCCCAAGGAACGTGTGCTTGAGTACTTGGCGGTTCAGAAGCTTGTCAAAAAGCTGAAAGGCCCGATTCTCTGTCTTGTAGGTCCTCCAGGCGTGGGTAAAACATCGATCGCGCGTTCGATCGCCAGATCCATGGGCAGACAGTTTATTCGCATTTCACTTGGCGGAGTCAGAGATGAAGCTGAGATTCGCGGTCATCGCCGCACGTATGTTGGCGCCATGCCAGGGCGGATCATTCAAGGTATGAAGAATGCCGGAGCGAATAACCCGGTATTCCTGTTAGATGAAATTGATAAAATGGCGATGGATTTCCGCGGCGATCCTGCCTCAGCCTTGCTGGAAGTCCTTGATCCCGAACAGAACAGCACTTTTAGTGATCATTTCATTGAAGTTCCTTATGACTTATCCAATGTTATGTTTGTAACGACAGCGAACGCTGTGCACAACATTCCCCGCCCTCTGCTAGATCGGATGGAGGTTCTCTACATTCCGGGCTATACGGAAATTGAGAAGCTGCAGATTGCGAAGAAGTATTTATTGCCTAAGCAGAAACGTGACCATGGACTAGAGGAAGATCAACTGATAGTAGATGAAGCTGCGTTAATGAAAATTGTGCGTGAATACACGCGCGAAGCAGGCGTACGTAACTTGGAACAGCAAGTTGCCGGTGTGAACCGCAAAGCGGCCAAGAAAATCGTTTCTGACCCTCAAACGCCTGTACATGTCACAGAAGAGAACTTGAAGGATTACCTTGGTCCAATCAAGTACCGGTACAGTGTAGCGGAAGAGAAGGACCAGATTGGCGCAGTAACAGGGCTGGCATGGACAGAGGTCGGTGGAGATACCTTGGTCATCGAAGTTACCATTATGCCTGGAACAGGCAAATTGACTTTGACAGGGAAACTCGGTGATGTGATGAAGGAATCTGCGCAAGCAGCTTTCAGTTATACGCGTACTCGTGCGGATGTTTTCGGTATTGCACCTGATTTTCACGAGAAAAACGATATTCACATTCATATTCCCGAGGGTGCCATTCCTAAGGATGGTCCATCCGCAGGCATTACGATGGCAACGGCCTTGATCTCAGCCTTGACGAATATCCCGGTCTCCCGTATAGTCGCAATGACAGGCGAGATTACGCTTCGCGGCCGTGTGCTTCCGATCGGAGGTCTTAAGGAGAAAGCGCTCGCTGCGCATCGCGCTGGTATTCGTACCATTCTCTTGCCGCAAGACAATGAGAAAGATCTCGTCGAAATTCCAGAAAGTGTCCGCGCAGAGATGACCTTTATTCCGGTCAGCCATATGGATCAGGTGCTGGAACATGCGCTTGTCAAAAATAGGCCTCCCGCTCACGTCGGATAAACATAGAAAGTAGCTGAACATTCATGAAAGTCAATCAAGCTGAGTTTATTATCAGTGCGGTTGGACCCAGCCAATATCCAGAGGATGCCTTGCCAGAGATAGCTCTGGCAGGGCGTTCTAATGTCGGGAAGTCTTCGCTTATCAATTGCTTGATATCCCGCAAGAATTTGGCCAGGACCAGCTCGCAACCCGGTAAAACCCAAACGTTAAACTATTACAAGATTAATCAGGACTTATACTTTGTCGATCTTCCCGGTTATGGTTATGCCAAAGTATCCAAAACGAAGCGGGAGCAATGGGGCAAATTCATTGAAAGCTATTTGATGAATCGCGAAACGCTGCGTCTCGTCATGCAATTAGTGGATTTACGTCATCCGCCATCCAAAGATGATCAAGCGATGTATGAGTGGCTTAGGCACAATGATGTACCTGTTATCGTTGTGGCAACCAAAGCTGACAAAATTCCCAAAAGCAGATGGTCCAAGCATATCAAGATTGTGCGCGAGACACTGGGCATGGACAAAGGTGTTCAACCTTTGATGTTTTCCTCCGAGCTTGGCCTCGGCAAAGACGAGCTGTGGGGCATTCTAGAGCAAGCCATCGCATATGGCGAGCCTACAGTCCCAGAAGAAGATGTTGAGATCGCAAGTGAGCAAGAGCCGTCCTGATTCATAGGGCGGTTTTTTGTGTAATCAGGAGTAGGACGTCAAAAGAGTGAGAAAATCTAGAAGAAGTACACGGGATAGCGAGGTTTTCTGGGGAAAATTTGCTGGCATTCCGTAATTCCTTGGTTTTTTCAGAATATTTGGCTGATTATCATGAATTGCGCGCAGGAATATTAATGGCGCATGTAGTATAATAATAAACAAGGTAAGCTTTAATAAGAGTAAATGGCTTGAAAACAAAGAATCGAGGGATTTTTATGGCACAAAGGTTAGCGACTGAATATGTCAAAACCTGCCTCCAGTTAACAGAAGCCGAGATGTTCAGGTTTTTTCAAATGTTTGTGGATCATCAAGTGACCTTGCAAGTGAAAGTTTTGGAAAATGGCAACCAAGAGGTTGTTTTTCAAGATGGAGCAGGTCAGGAAATTGTCCTCTCATTTGAAAAGAAATCGGGCCTATATGAATGCACAGGATCCTGCAGATTAAGCAATACCCTACTAGCTAACTTAATGCGTAAGGCCGTTTCTGAGTTCAAAGGCAGTGCAACCGTCAACCGGATTTACCCCAGCTATACGATGGTTTACTACTACGAACGCGGTACAGTTGTGAAGATTGAGGAAGTCAAAGGTCAATTATTAACCGTTATTTATGAATACAGAGATACAATTGGACTTATGCAGCAAATGTTCCAGAAGCGTGAAGTTGAGCAGGAAATTGAGATGATTTACGATCAAATCAACCATCTTCTTGATATGCGCAATATGCTGCAAGAGCCCGAAGAACACCAGCAGATTGACACTCGCCTCAATGAACTGACACATCGTTTGTTTATTCTGGAGGCTTAATCACACATATATTCAAATTTCTAAAGACCCAATTTGGGTCTTTTTTCTTTAGCAAATGAGTGAACAGGAAGGGCACTTTCAACATACATTAGATGTGGCATCGATTCGGAAGAAGGCGGTTGGCAAAAAAAACTATTGCATTTCTCGTCGATAGATGTTATTTTTATTCTCGTTGAAAACAATATAGGAACCAGGATTCACTCAGGACATTGAATGTTGCGAGAGATAATACCCTCGGGAAGTGAATGACGTAGGTCCTAGCGGATGAAATTTTTTTTCAGACATTTTATTCCTAGGAAGGGGGAACCGAAAGATGGAAACAGAATACTCAACTTTCGGAAGACACGTTGCTGTAGATACTTGGGGGGTAGATTTCGAACTTCTGAACAATGCAGATTGGCTGCAAGCTCAGATGGTAGAAGCTGCCGAGGTATGCGGAGCAACCGTACTATCTGTACAATCCAAGCAATTTGAACCACAAGGAGCAACTGTACTTGTTATGTTGTCCGAGAGTCATCTCTCCATTCATACTTATCCTGAGAGAGGTTTTGCCGCGCTTGACTGTTATACTTGCGGTGAGACAGTGGACCCTCAATTAGCAATTGATTTTATGGTATCCGTATTGAAACCAGAAACGTTCTATGCGAAGAAGCTAGTTCGCGGTATGGGTGAACTGAAAGTAGAAACTCCAGAAATTAAGCAAGCAGAGCTTGTTAAATAAGAGTCTGCACATAACCATAACGATAACCACGGAGAAATCCGTGGTTATTTGTTTGTCCTCCTGCCCATACACTGTTATTGCGGCACATGTCCAGGTGACAGGAAGTGGGGGGGATCGATTTGAAACAGAAATTAGCAAGGAAAGCGGTCATCTACGGGGTTGTGCTCTTTCTTATTATTTGGCCGTTGTATCAGCTTATTCACATGCTTGGCAATCACAAAGAAGAGCACGATGCGACGCATCTGTTATATCAGGTATCTTTGTTTCAGATGGAGCTTTTGAAAAGTTACTTGGAGGAAGCCGCTCAAAGCAAAACGACCGATGAACTGGATGCGAGCAAGCAGGCGCTGTATTCAGCTGGCTACACGCATGAACGGCTCGTGCTGGCTGCTGGAGGCGCAGATTACTTGACTCCGCTGGATAGCATAACACAGCTTACACAGTATCTGCAGCGATTACAGGTGGGCGGAGAGCGGGCGTTTAAAGCGGATGAACTCCAAACACTCAAGGAAGCCGGTTTGCAATATAAGAATATGTACGAAATTTATGAGAAAATGATGGCCTCAAACGGTGACATTATTTCTTCGCAAAATGCGAAACTAGCGGTGTTAGATCGTAATTTGACTCAATTTCTAAGAAAAAAAATGCTGCAATAAAGGGGCATTGGCGATGCATAGGTATATAGGAGACAAATGCTGTGAAAACTAACGAGCAGACAGAAGCATTCATAAATTATACAAAAAATTTGTCGGAATGCCGGTTTTGCTGTGCTATAATGATTCATAGAAATAGATCGAAAGGCAGGTGGTACCTTTGCATATCATCGCAGTAGGCTTGAATTATCGGACAGCTCCAGTGGAAATTCGGGAGAGATTTGCGTTCTCCGAATCCGATTTGCCTAAAGCAATTGCAGAATTAAAAGAAACGAAAAGCATATTGGAGTGTGTAATTGTAGCCACCTGCAATCGCACTGAAATTTATGCGGTTGTGGATCGGCCACAGCTGTGCAGTCATTATTTGACACATTTCATTTCGCGTTGGTTCCAGGTTGAAAAGGATCAGTTCCAAAAACATTTATATATGTATGAAAATGAAAAAGCCATTGATCATTTGTTTCGCGTAACAAGCGGACTAGATTCAATGGTGATTGGGGAGACCCAAATCCTTGGACAAGTGAGAGATGCTTTTTTATCATCTCAAAAAATGAAAGCAACAGGTGCTTATTTCAATACTTTGTTTAAGCAGTCGGTAACGCTCGCCAAGAAAGCTCACTCCGAAACAGGGATCAGCAACAACCCGGTTTCAGTCAGCTACGCTGCGGTAGAACTCGGCAAACGTATATTCGGATCCTATGTGAACAAAACGGTCATGATTATCGGTGCAGGCAAGATGAGTGAACTTACCGTTAAGCATCTATATGCGAATGGGGCTAACAAAGTTATTGTCGTTAATCGCACATTCGAGCGTGCGGTGGAATTGGCGGATAAATTCAATGGTATTCCATGTACCGTAGACAACATGCTTGGGTATTTGCCGGAAGTGGATATCATTATTAGCTCAACAGGAGCTCCGGGGTATGTACTAACCAGAAATGATCTTCAAGCACATGTGCAAAAGAGAAAATCCCGTCCCTTGTTTATGATGGATATTGCTGTGCCGCGTGATTTGGATCCTCAAATCAGTGACCTGCCAAACGTGTTCCTCTATGACATTGATGATTTGGAACACATCGTAGACAAGCATTTGCAAGAGAGAAAGAAAGAAGCGGCTAAGATTGAAATTATGATTGAAACAGAGATTGGCGTTTTTGAACAATGGACCAAAACGTTGGGCGTGAGTCCTGTTATCAATGCGCTGCAAGCAAAAGCGAGTATGATCCACGAAGAGACGATGGACAGCATGCTCAAAAAACTGCCTGATCTCGACGAGCGTGAGATTAAAGTCATACGCAAATTAACGAAGAGTATTGTTAATCAAGTGCTGCGTGATCCTATTCTGCGTATCAAGGAAATGGCCGGAGAACGTCATGGGGATGAAGCGCTGGAGCTGTTCACGAAGCTCTTTGCCTTAGAAGAAACACTGGAACAACAAGAGCAAGCCAATCAGTTAGCAGAAGAACGGGAAGCGGAGCAAAAAGCACTGGAAGCCAAGCAATTGCTCGAAGAGAAGTTGTCCGTGCGTGGTCTACAGACCGCAGATGTTCTAGCACAATCTTGAGAAGAAAGGCGCTAATCGCCTAGGAGAGGTGCCATGGTCACACGTAGCTGGTTGTTTGATGCGATGATTTATATGTATGCCCTGAGCCTGTTGTTTTACTTTTCGGATTTCGCCAACGCGAACCGGAATGCGAAACGGATGGGGACGGGGCTGCTTTTGTTTGTATGGGTTCTGCAGACCGCTTATTTAGGAATGAACTTATACGGACATTTGACTGAATGGGCCTTTGCTCGCTCAGACGTGCTTTTTATGTTCTCCTGGTTGATAGTCACCATTTCGTTGTTGATAAATCGCTTTTTCCGTATTGAATTGTTTGTATTTTTCGTCAATGTGCTTGGATTTGCCATTCTAGCCCTGAATATCTTTGGGAACCCGCATGTAAAGCCGATCAAAGCCGGTTGGGATATCAACGATGAGCTATTATTTATACATATTACTTTGGCGATTGGCAGTTACGCGGCTTTTTCCATAGCAGCTATATTCTCGGGGATGTATGTTTTCCTGCATAACATGTTGAAGGCGAAGAAATTCTCACAAACCGTGATGCGGTTGCCATCGCTCGAGAAAATCGATCATTACACGTATTTCTCGGTCATTATTGGGGCACCGCTGCTTTTAATGGCATTATCTTTGGGCGTAGTTTGGGTCGTCCTACAAGGGAATAAGAACTTGTTGTACGATCCTAAAGTGATTAATTCCTTTTTTGTACTAGTTGCCTATGCGTTCTATTTATTTCAACAAAAGTCGATGCGAATTTCTGGTTATAAATTGGCAGCCTGGAATCTCGCTGCATTCTTCATCGTTGTGTTGAATTTCGTTGTTTCAAATTTCTTCTCAGGTTTTCATGACTGGATATGGAGCTAACTAAGATGAAGCATCCGTATCCAATTATGGTTAATTTGTCAGGCCGCACATGTTTGGTTGTTGGAGGGGGCCTTGTCGCTCAGCGCAAAGTCCAATCCTTGCTCCAAGCAGGAGCTGCGGTTACCGTCATCAGCTTATCTTTTACTGAGGCATTGATGGATTTGGGAAGCCGCTCGGAAGTCGTTCTCAGCCGGCAGAATTTCGATCCAGCTATGTTGAACTCAAGTTTAAAAGGTTCCTGTTATACGTTGGTTGTAGCTGCTACGAATGATGCTCAGGTAAACGCGCAGATTGAAGCTTTGGCCTCACGTGAAGGCATATTAGTCAATGTGGTTGACCAGCCGCAGCTCAGTTCTTTTATTGTACCCTCCGTCGTGCGCAGAGGAAAATTAGTGATCGCGGTGTCAACCGGCGGAGCCAGTCCCTCGACAGCTAGGAAAATCGTTCAAGAGCTGGATGAGCGCTACGGCGAAGAGTACGAGCTCTATCTTGAATTTCTTAGTGAATTGCGTTTGTTCATCCAGAAGAAGGTAATGGATAAGCAAGAGAGACAGCGGATGTTCAAAGAAATGCTGGCTTGGGATGTACTTGCCCACATTCGTGAGGGTACATTTGAACGATGGAAAGAGAAACTTTACGATGCTTTAGAGAAAGAAACGCGGTTGAATGAACAAACAGGTGAAGTGGAGATCAGTCCATCTGCTTGGTCAGCGATCAGAGATTTCGAATAGAGAGTAGAGGGAGGCGCATCGAGATGAAAACCATTATTGTAGGAACACGGCAAAGTGCTCTGGCTTTAACCCAGACAGGACAAGTTGTGGAACTTTTGAAACAGTTGGCTGCCGAGCACGGCATTGCCTGTCAATTCGAAATTAAGAAAATCGTGACCAAAGGTGACCGTATTCTGGATGTAACATTGTCGAAAGTTGGCGGCAAAGGGCTGTTCGTCAAGGAAATCGAACAGGCGCTTACAGATGGCGATATTGACATGGCCGTCCACAGCATGAAAGATATGCCCTTCGAACTCCCCGAAGGGCTAGTGGTCGGAGCGATTCCCAAGCGTGAAGATGCGCGCGATGCGCTCATCACGCGCGGCTATCGCTCCTTGGACGAGCTGCCGCAAGGCGCGCTCGTTGGAACAAGCTCGCTGCGCCGCGCCAGCCAGCTGCAGAACTACCGCCCGGACCTGAGAATCGAGTCGGTCCGCGGCAATATCGATTCGAGGCTGCGCAAGCTCGAAGAAGAGAACTTCGATGCGATCATGCTGGCCGCTGCCGGTTTGCACCGGATCGGCTGGCAGGATCGCATCAGCGCGTACTTGCCGCCCGAGGTCTGCCTCCCTGCCGTAGGGCAGGGGGCGCTGTGCATCGAGTGCCGGGGCGGCGACGCCTTCATGCTGGACCTGCTGGGCAGATTCCAGCATGAGCCTACTGCGCTCGCGGTGCGAGCGGAGCGGGCATTCCTGGGCAGACTCAATGGAGGCTGCCAGGTGCCGCTCGGCGCCTACGCGAGCGTCAGCGAAGACAGCAGCGGGGAAGCTGGGCCGCTGCTCACCCTCACAGGCATGGTCGGAACGCCAGACGGCGTAACCATGCTGAAGGAATCGGCTTCCGGGCGTGATCCGGAAGCGCTGGGACTCCTTGTCGCCGATCAGCTGATTGCACAAGGGGCAGAACGAATCCTTGCTGAGGTAAGGGAGTGAGCCATGTGGGCAAAGGCAGAGTTTATCTCGTTGGTGCAGGTCCGGGAGATCCCAAGCTGATTTCGGTTCGTGGTATGGAGGCTATTCAGAAAGCGGATGTCATCGTGTACGACAGGCTGGCGAATCCTCGTTTACTCAAGCATCGCAGACCGGAAGCAGAGCTGATCTTTGTTGGCAAGCTGCCGGATAAACATATTCTAAAGCAAGAAGAAATCAATCAATTGCTCGTGGATCTCGCGCTGCAAGGGAAGATCGTCACCCGTCTCAAAGGCGGCGATCCCAGTGTTTTCGGTCGGGTCGGGGAAGAAGCTGAATTGCTGGCCGATCATGATGTGACTTTTGATATCATTCCGGGCATTACCTCTTCCATTGCGGTACCGGCCTATGCGGGTATTCCTGTGACACACCGGGATTTTACTTCCTCCTTTGCGATTATTACTGGGCATGAATATCCGAACAAAACCTACTCCAGCTTGGACTGGGAGCATCTTGCCAAAGCGATTGGCACCATGGTTTTCTTGATGGGGGTAGCTAATCTCGAACAGATATGCCGGGAATTGATTCGCTGCGGCAAGCCAGCGGACATGCCGGTTGCGCTTGTCCGCTGGGGAACCTGGGCAGATCAAGCGACGATCACTGGAACACTCGGGGATATTACGGAGAAAGTCAGAGCAGCTGATTTCAAATCGCCGGCGGTTATTATTGTCGGTGAGGTCGTTAAACTGCGGGAGAAGCTGGCTTGGGTCGAGAAGAAACCGCTGTTCGGACGCCGCATACTCGTTACTAGAGCAAGAAGCCAAGCAAGCGAACTCGTCGATTTAATTGATGATTTAGGCGGAGAAGCTGTCGAGTTTCCTGTTATTCGCTTGCAGCCGCCAAGCCGTCCTGAGGCGTTGGCGGCTCTGGATCAGGCTTTGGATGAACTTCAGCAATTCGACTGGATCGTATTGACGAGCGTAAATGGTGTTGAATTCTTCTTTCAACGATTGCGTGAGAAAAGAATAGATGTACGTAAAATGGGGAATGCTCGCATAGCAGCAGTCGGTCCTAAGACCGCAGAAGCGCTGGCAGAGCGAGGCATTCTTGCTGATGTACTTCCAGCCAGATATCATGGAGAAGGCATCTTAGAGGCGATTCAAGCTGATTTGAAGGCAGGGCAGAAAGTTCTGCTCCCAACGGCGGATCTCGCTCGCGACTATTTACCGGTTAAGCTGAGAGAACTGGGTCTTGAAGTCGCTGAAGTCGATGTCTATGAGAATGTACTTACGACAGATGATGGCGATGAAATTATTCATCTTTTGCAAAATCAAAGCATTCATATCATAACTTTTACAAGTTCATCTACCGTAACTAATTTAATTGAGGCTCTGCGCAAGTTAGGCGTAGAAGACCCTTTATCTTTGCTGCAAGGTGTTGAAATCGCCTGTATCGGTCCCAAAACGGCAGAAACGGTCAGTCAATTCGGACTACCGATCACCTATTTGGCCGAAGAGGCAACCGTTGCGTCACTCGTTCGAAGTCTATCAGGTCAATAAGGAGGCGGAATTCCTCATGAGTTTTCCCACAGTTCGCAACCGCCGTTTGCGCGGTAATGCTGCTATTCGTAATTTGGTTCGTGAAAATCAAGTCACCGTTCATGATGTTGTACAGCCTATTTTTGTTACCCACGGTACGAATGTCAAATCAGAAATTGCTTCCATGCCTGGTGTGTATCATTTCTCCTTGGACCGTGTGAAGGAAGAAATTGACGAAATTACGCAGTTAGGCATCCAAGCGATCCTGTTGTTCGGAGTTCCGGATTACAAAGATCCAACAGGGACATCAGCTTATATGGATGATGGCATTGTCCAGCAAGCCACGCGTTTTATCAAAGAATTGAACCCGAATCTGTTGATTATCGCGGACACGTGCCTTTGCCAGTTTACGGACACAGGCCATTGCGGCGTGATTCATCATCACCCGGTTACAGGGGCTGCTGATGTAGCTAATGATCCTTCTCTGGAATTGCTGGTTCGCACGGCGGTCTCGCAAGCCAAAGCAGGAGCGGATATCATTGCGCCATCGAACATGATGGACGGGTATGTCCATGCGATTCGCTCAGGGCTGGATGAAGCGGGCTTCGAGAATACGCCGATTATGGCTTATTCCGTTAAATACGCTTCGGCCTACTACGGTCCGTTCCGTGATGCCGCGCATTCGACTCCGCAATTCGGTGATCGCAAAACGTATCAAATGGATCCGGCCAATGGCCGGGAAGCGCTGCGTGAAGCGGAAAGCGATGTAAGCGAAGGGGCTGACTTCCTGATGGTGAAGCCTGCGCTTGCTTACATGGACATTATTCGCATGTTGAAAGACAACTTTGATTTACCTGTCGTTGCCTACAACGTAAGTGCCGAATACGCCATGGTGAAGGCCGCTGCAAGTCAAGGCTGGATTAACGAAGAAGCCATCGTAATGGAAACCATGTTAAGCTTCAAGCGTGCGGGCGCTGACATTATCCTGACGTATTTTGCCAAAGATATCGCTCGTTATCTCAAGAATAGCTAGTTAAGATCCGAACCATTCACCCTAGAAGGTATCTGCGCGCAGTTTCTTTAAGAAATTGACAAGCCTGCCGTTTCTAGACGTGAATGGTTCTTTTGCAGGTTTCTATTGTCATACTTTTGTCGCAAAACGCAAGCTTACTTGAGTTGTGACAGGGGTATAATTAGGGCATAATGAATGAGAATAGATGGAAACAAAGAGGAAGGTGCCTCATGAGCTACAACGACAACTTTATTAAAGCCTGCCGCCAGGAGCAGGTGGATACACTGCCTGTTTGGTATATGCGCCAAGCTGGACGGTATGACCCGGATTATCGCAAAATCAAAGAAAAGTATTCACTCCTCGAAATATGCCAGCAACCGGAACTCGCTGCAGAAGTTACGATGATGCCTATCAAGAAGCTAGGTGTAGATGCGGCAATTTTATATTCAGACATTATGAATCCCGTCGCTTCGCTTGGGGTTGACTTTGATATTGTCAAAGATGTGGGCCCTGTCATTCATACACCGATTCGGACAGCACAGGATGTTGCCAATCTGCGTCCCATTGATGTAGAGAAAGATTTATCGCACATCATTCAAACCATTCGCATTTTGGACAAGGAACTTGAGGTTCCTTTGATTTCCTTTGCAGGAGCGCCATTCACGATTGCAAGCTACCTGATTGAAGGCAGGCCGTCCAAAAGCTATATTCGCACGAAGCAGCTTATGTACTCCGAACCAACCGTTTGGTTCCTACTTATGGATAAGCTCGGCGACATGGTTATTACCTATTTGCGCGCTCATATTGCCGCAGGTGCCAAAGCTGTTCAGGTATTTGACAGTTGGGTCGGCGCGCTTTCACCTGCTGATTTCCAGGTGTATGTGCTGCCAACGATGATGCGGATTTTCCAAGAGCTCTCGAATCTCCAAGAGCCTAAGATTTATTTCCCAGGCGTAAGCTCCGGTGAGCTGCTGCCTTATCTGAGAGGTATTCAAGCGGATGTAATTGGCCTGGATTGGCGTGTGCCGATTTCGGTAGGCCGCGAGCGGGTCGGTGAGCGTTATGCCGTGCAAGGTAATTTGGATCCTTATATTCTAACAGCGCCCATGTCTGTTATTGAGAAACAGGCGAAAGCCATCATCGATGAGGGCATCCAGAAGCCAGGCTACATTTTCAATCTTGGTCATGGTTTATTCCCGGAAGCATCGCTGGAGAAGTTGAAAGAGCTGACAACGTTCATTCATACCTATTCCCATTCGGTATTAACTAAGCAAGCAGAAAAGAGTGGTGTTTAAGATGACGAAACGTCGCATTGGTGTCTTAGTCATGTCTTATGGTACGCCGGAAAGTTTGGATCAAGTTGAAGCTTACTATACGCATATCAGGCGCGGACATCCGCCAACGCCTGAGCAGCTGCACGAGTTAACAGCGCGCTATGAAGCGATTGTCGGAGGGTTCTTCCCTCTGCGTGAAAATACGAATAAACAAGTCAAAGGACTTGAGGAAACATTGCGCCAAGAGCATCCTGAAGTGGAGTTCGTCTGCTATCAGGGCCTCAAGCATGCACAACCGTATGTAGAGGACGGTGTGGAACAAATGGTTAAGGATGGCCTTACAGAAGCTGTAGGCGTTGTGCTGGCACCTCACTATTCAACTATGAGTGTTGGCGGTTATGTAAAGAGAGCGAAGGATAAAGCGGATGCGCTTGGCCTTAAGATCGATTTTGTTCTGGACTATCATCTTCATCCTAAGCTCTTGGATGCGCTCAGCCTGCGAGTAGACAAAGCTTTGGAGAAGTTCTCTGGTGTGGAGCGGAGTGATGTTCGTGTTATTTTCACGGCACATAGTTTGCCGGAGAAAATTCTCGAGTTGAAAGATCCGTACCCCGATCAATTGTTGGCTACCTCCAAAGTCATCGCAGAACGGGTGGGCTTGACGAATTGGCAGTTTGGTTGGCAGAGTGCCGGACAAACGGCGATGCCATGGCTTGGCCCTGATATTTTGGATGTTTTGCGAACGATTAACACCGAAGAAGGCGTGAAGAACGTCTTGCTTTGTCCAATTGGATTTGTGTCTGATCACCTTGAAGTTCTTTACGATATTGATATTGAAGCGCAGGCTCTTGCCAACGAGTTGGGGCTCCATCTGGAGCGGACGGAATCGCTGAATACGGACCCCTTGTATATGGAAACCTTGAGCGATGTTGTTTACCAGCAATGGGCTAAGGCTGCGATATCATCATGAGTACCCAGACTCCTCACTACATGATTGTTGGCGGGGGTATCACGGGGTTAAGCGCTGCTTATTATTTGAAGAAAAGATTGGAGTCGGAAGGGAAATCCTTTCGACTTTCCATCGTTGAGAAATCCCCCTTATTTGGCGGGAAAATTCACACATTAGAACGGGACGGTTTCGTTATTGAAAAAGGACCGGACTCTTTTCTAGCGCGCAAGCGTCCTATTATTGATTTGGCTTACGATTTGGGGTTGGAAAATGAGCTTACCGGTACGAATCCGGCGGCCAAAAAGACTTACATTGTTCGTCAGGGGAAGCTGCATCGTATGCCGCCAGGTCTCGTATTAGGGATTCCCACCCAAATGACGCCATTTATGAAGACGGGTCTCATTTCTCCTTGGGGAAAAGTTAGAGCTGCTATGGATCTAATGAAGCCCAAACGTGAGGCAGTGACGGATGAGTCGCTTGGACACTTCCTAGAACGCCGCCTGGGTAAAGAAGTGCTAGAGCGCATCGTAGAGCCTCTGCTTGCTGGCATTTATGCCGGAGATACGTTTAAGCTTAGCCTTAAAGCAACATTTCCCCAATTCGGGATGATGGAGCAAAAACACCGCAGTTTGATTCTCGGGATGATGGCAAACCGCAAAAATGTCAGTGAAGAGAGTGCTCATTTGCCTGCACATGTGCGGAATTCGGTTTTTGTGACGTTCAAAAAAGGGCTGCAGACACTTGTCTCAGGGCTGCTTGAGGCTTTGCAAGCCGTAGATTTACGCAGTGGTGAAGGAGTTGCAGGGATTAAGAAAGCAGGCCGACAAACGGAGATTACCTTCGAAGATGGGCATAGCGAAATTGTGGATGGCCTTATTCTGACAACACCCACCTATCAGTCTGCGCGGATGTTGGCGCATGTACCTGCAGCAAGCGTACTTCAAAAAATCGATTATATTTCCGTGGCGAATGTGATTATGGCTTTTGATCGGAAGGATATTCCGTTTGAACTGGATGCATCGGGCTTTCTGGTGCCTAGAAGCGAGGGATTGACGATTACCGCTTGCACGCTGACCTCCGTTAAGTGGCTTCATACAGCCCCGGAGGGCAAAGTGCTGCTGCGTTGTTATATCGGGCGTTCCGGTGAGCAGGAGTGGCCAAACTTGTCGGATGACGAACTCATTAGCAAGGCGCGCGAGGATATTCGGAAACTGCTTGGTCTAGAAGCAAAGCCGCTCTTCACGGAAGTCACACGTCTGATGCATTCAATGCCGCAATATCCTGTAGGCCATCTGGAGCAGCTTGCACAGTTCCGTGATGCGCTTGCCGTATCCCTGCCAGGCGTATTCGTCACAGGGGCTGGATTCCATGGTGTAGGTTTGCCGGACTGTATTCGGCAAGGGAAGGAAGCAGCATGGCAGCTGGCTGATCTTAACGAAGCTTGACCAAATCCAATTTGAAGTCCGAAGGCGAGATGGTCAAGATTTGCTTCTCTTCCAAATCCCGAATGACCTGCATGAGCGTTGTTTTCTGTACGCCGGCTAGTTGAGAAATTTCGTCAAAGTTCAAAACCAGCTTAATTGTAATGATATTTCCGCTGCGCAAGCCGTGCTTGTTAGCCATTGTGATCAAACTCTTGATTACGCGTGTTCTGGCGTCCAGGAAGGTCAAGTCAAACACATGTTGATTCGTATCGCGCAGACGGTTGCTAAGTTCTTGCATAATGCCTATCGTAATGTCAAAATGGTTGCGTAGCAGTTCAAGAAAGTTCGGTCCGGTTAAGGTAAGCAGCACACAATCCTCTAAGGTTTGGGCTGATGCTGAGCGAGGTTTGCCATCTATCAAGGAAAGCTCGCCAAAACTTTCGCCTGCTTTGCAGATGGATAATATTTTTTCTTCGCCAGTGATGCTGGTTGTGTAAATTTTGACAGAGCCGCTGAGGACCATGTAAAAGACAGAACCGCTTTCTTTTTCGGCAAAAAGAATGGTATTCCCTTTGTAGGAACGTCTGGTGCAAATTTGGGCAAGCGCGTTCAATTGATCTGGATTCAACTGAGAAAATAAAGGGACTTTTTTGATGAATTCCAACATAGAAGGTACCGCCTTTTTTGGAATGATTTCAACTCATTTTATCATAGAAAGCTTAACGGGGGTATGAAATTATGGAAAATTCGAGCAGAATCGACACGCGCTCATCCGCGGCCTTTCAAGAAGCCAAGAAGCTGATTCCTGGTGGTGTGAACAGTCCCGTTCGTGCGTTCAAATCAGTTGGATTGACGCCAATGTTTATGGATAAAGGGGCAGGCTCAAGAGTAACGGACATCGATGGCAACACATTCATTGACTATGTGGGCTCATGGGGGCCACTCATCGTTGGGCATTCTCATCCTTTCGTGCTGGAGGCTATCAAAGCTACTGCCGAGAAGGGGACGAGCTTCGGTGCGCCTACGCTGCTGGAAACTGAAATGGCCAAGCTGGTTATTGAGCGGGTCCCATCTATCGAGATGGTGCGGATGGTCAACTCGGGAACCGAAGCGACAATGAGTGCTTTGCGGTTAGCCCGCGGTTACACCAAACGTGATAAAATCGTCAAGTTCGAAGGCAGCTATCATGGTCATGCGGACGCCTTGCTGATTAAAGCGGGATCAGGTGTTGCGACTTTGGGATTGCCCGATAGTCCAGGTGTGCCGGCTAGTGTAGCCTCCAATACAATTACGGTGCCTTACAATGATTTGGCATCAGTGAACCTGGTTTTTGAAAAGTTTGGTGAAGAAATCGCAGCTTTAATTGTTGAACCGATTGCCGGTAATATGGGAGTTGTGCCTCCGGCACCCGGTTTCTTGGAAGGTTTGCGTGCGGTTACGAAGCAGTATGGTTCGCTCTTGATCTTCGATGAAGTGATGACAGGCTTCCGCGTCCATAAGCATTGCGCACAGGGCTTATATGGGGTTACACCGGATTTAACCTGCCTCGGTAAGGTGATCGGAGGAGGTCTTCCAGTCGGCGCTTACGGCGGCAAGCTGGAGATCATGGAGCATATGGCACCTGCAGGGCCGATCTATCAAGCGGGTACCTTATCCGGCAACCCTCTGGCCATGGCGGCTGGCATCGCGACGCTTTCTCTACTTGGTGAAGCCAATGTGTATGAGGAGTTGGAACGTAAATCAGCCAAGCTGGAAGCCGGGTTCATTCGGAATGCATCAGAGCTTGGCGTGGCAAGCACGATAAACCGGGTCGGATCGATGATTTGCCCGTTCTTTACGGAGCAGAAAGTAACGAACTATGACACAGCAAAAACATCGGATTTAGCGAAGTTCAATGCTTATTTTGGTCATTTGCTGGATCTCGGTGTGTCGGTGGCGCCTTCCCAATTCGAAGGGATGTTCGTATCTACTGTTCATACGGATGAGGACATAGACGCAACGATCGCAGCGCATCGTGAAGCGTTGAAACGATTATAGGTTATTGTTAAAGGACTTGGCGGTTAATAACCGTCAGGTCCTTTTTTTAGAGATTTGGCGTGATCCAGGAGTTTCTGCAGCCGGCTCGCGCGGAGATATGGGAACTTCAGGCCGCTATTCTAGCAAAAGGTGTCCTGATAGCGTGGTTGAGGGAACTACAGGGCGCTATTGTAGCTGAAATGTCAATATAGCGAGGGTAAGGGAACTAGAGTGCGCTATTTTGAAGTTTGATGAGAAATTTGGCTCTTTTGGTGGAAATAAGGTCCTGTAGTTCCGCTACTGTCCTAACAACCCTGCCATTTGCCTAAATAGCGTACTACAGTTCCCCTTCATGGGATGTCCTTAGTAGTAAGACATAAGCAAGGCAGGATGCTGGGGCTTCTCATTCGGCAAGTTCACTGAATTGCCAAAAGATATCTAATTTTAGCTGTGAAAGGGTCGGAAAAATTTGTAATTGTAGTTCTATAGGATTACTCTTAAGGGGGATATATACCTACAGTTATTTCCCTAAATGAGTATTTTGTCGAAAGGTGTGAGGACCGTGTTTAGGCTTACAATCCGTAAAAAGCTGTTATACGTATCCATCCTATTACTAGTTGTACCTATCATTACGTTGGGAATTGTCACTTATCAAGTGACAGACGACTCTAATCGAGCACTCATCGAAAGTGGATTGAAGAATAATGTGAGAATGGTAGGCGAAATGCTAGATTCACTGGATAGAGACGTACAGAAAGGTACCATCAGCAAAGAACAAGCGCAGGACAAACTTCGCCTTATTTTGCTTGGAGAGAAGAAGTCAGACAACACAAGGTCGATCAATAAGAAAATTGATCTGGGGGAGAATGGCTATTTCTTTGTTCTTGATGAAAAAGGTAATTTGCTTGCGCATCCGCTGCTTGAGGGCCAAAATATTTGGGATAAGCAAACATCGGATGGCACGTTTTACATACGGGATATGATCAAAACTGCGCAATCAGGGGGCGGCTTTACCTACTACGATTGGCCGCTGCCGAATTCAACGAAAGAAGCTAGCAAAGTAGCTTACAGCGAGCAGTTTCCTTCATGGGGTTGGGTTGTATCCGCGGGCTCTTATGTCCAGGACTATAATGCTGGCCAACGACATATCTTGTCAGCTATGCTGTTAACGTTAGGCATTTGTTTGGTTATTGGGACAACGTTATTAACTTTGTTTGCGCTACATATCTCCAGACCTATTACACGAGTCGCAAATCAGGCGAAGCTTATGGCTAGTGGTGATTTGACTGGCGAAGAAGTCAAGGTTTCCAACCGCGATGAAACTGGCTTGCTGGCCGATTCGTTTAATTCCTTGCTAAGCAGTTTGAGAGAGCTTGCAGGGAATCAATTGCTAAGCGCCAATGCGTTGGCTTCTTCTTCAGGGACATTATCAACAGTCATTACAGACACAGTCCAATCGGTTCATCAAACCTCAGAAGCTATTACTGAAGTTGCTGCCAATAATGAAACGCAGGCTGCCAGTATCGGGGAGACGTCCAGAGCCATGGAAGAAATGACGACTGGCATTCAACGGATTGCCGTTACATCCAGCCAAGCTTTTGAAGCTTCACTTGGCACGCTGAAGGAAGCAGAGAACGGCAGCCAATTAATTACGCAATCCGGATCGCAAATGACAGCGGTAAGTGATACGGTAGGCGACCTGAGCGCGGTCGTTAAACAGCTTGGCGATCGTTCGCAGCAAATTGGCCATATCGCAGAAGTGATTAGGGAAATATCAGCGCAGACGAATCTGCTAGCCCTTAATGCATCAATTGAAGCCGCACGCGCTGGTGAACAAGGGAAAGGGTTTGCGGTTGTCGCTAGTGAAATAAGGAAACTAGCTGAGCGGTCTAACGATTCTGCCGGCCAGGTAGCCGAGTTAATAGAAACGATACAGAACGACATCGATTATGCGGTTGCTTCTATGCTCAAAGGTGAGCATGAAGTTGAATCTGGTGTTGCTTCAATCAAGGAGTCAGGTGCTGCGTTTGCACGGATCCTGGAAGCAACTCGCAACGTTGTTGATCAAGTTGAAGAAGCCTCGGCTGCAGCTGAGCAGATGTCTGCAAGCTCGCAAGAAATTGCCGCTGCGCTTCAAGAAATGGAGAAGCTGTCATCCAATACCGCGGGAGCTTCACAGACCGTGTCGGCGGCTACGGAAGAGCAATTGGCATCCATTGAAGAAATTTCAAAATCCGCAAACAGGCTGAGTGAGATGTCGGATAATATGAATCGGTTGGTTAAGAAATTTAAAATATAACAGGTCACAGGTCGAAAAAAATAGGCAGCCCTCAAGGTATCAACCTTGTGGTGCTGCCTATTTTACATTCAAACTATGTAATCAATTAGTTTGTTTTGTCGCTGGTGATGGTGTAGGTGCCGGCGCTACGGAATTGCCATTATTCGCTGGAAGAGCAGGTGTTGCACTTGGTGTTGGCGTCTCGCTTGGCTTTACGGTGTTGGAAGCTCCAGAAGTGGAGCCTCCTGTTCCCGTAGTACCGCCATTCGTATTCGGAGTTGGGGTAGGTGTAGGGTTAACCGATGTCGTAGGCGAAGTTTCTGGCTTCGCAGAAGAAGTTGGTTTGCCTGTTGTCCCATTTCCCGTTGCTTCTGAATTTGGTGTTGCGCCGTTCTTGCCAGCTTCACTGCTGGATTCCGGTTTATGTGTTGCCGTAGGTGTTGATGTTGTTGATGCTGAAGGTTTTGGTGTTGCTTTTGGTGGATTGTTTTTCTTCTCCTGCTGTTCTTTCAAGAAATCAGGATGGTCATAGGCACCACCCGGATCAATCGTCTTAAGACCTTCCCAAACATTCTTGACCTTTACTTCATCCGGATGATCGAAAACCAAGAAAGCAGAAGGCAGACGACGCTCGCCGTAACGGCTGGATGGCTTCGTAATCAATTCATCGTTGTAAACCATTTCGGAGGAAGCTCCTCCGTCCAGGAAGCCGGCATTAATAACGCCGTCCTCTAAGAAAATATCTTGGACTTCTTTCAGGGTTGCCCCCACACTGCTCGTTTGTCGGCCGTCGATCACGATGAAGATGACCGTTCCATCGGCTTTTTGACCTACAGCTGTACGAGGAGCACGGCCCCAGCCTCCGTCGCCGCTAGTAATAAGCGGTTTGCCGTTGGCAATAACGCGAGGATAGAAGGAAACGGCATCTGAAACACCAAGTCTCAGGAGCTCATTAATCGTATATTTCCCAATGATGAGCGTGCCTTCTTTGGTGAAACCGACAATTTGCTGCGCAATGCTGCCTTCTTGGTCGGTATACAGAATTTCGCCGCCGGACATAATAACACCAATTGGCGCAAATCCGTTTCCAAGTCCGTCAGGATCATTGAATCCACCGCCGTTAACGCCAGCAACAGCTCCTGTACGCTGAACCATCGCCGTAATTCGCTCGCCTTCGCCTTGCTTGGCAGGGACGACAACACGAATGGTTCGTGGGTCATACACATACATTTTCTTGCCTTTCCAGAACTGTCCGGATATATCTTCTACTTTCACTAGACTTTCTAGGGGACGATTCTTGTTAAATTGAACCGCATGCAAATCCTGTTTCTCAACAGAGTTAACTTCGGTTAAATTTTGCATTTCAAGCACCATTTGATCTCTTCGCTGAGCACCTACGAAAATCCATGCCCAATCCCGATGCTGTGTCGTAATGACCGTTTTGGCCAAGTACTCACGAATAAATTCGCCAGGCGGCGTAAGAAATAAAAAGCTTGAACTGAGAAATGTGCAAACTGCTATGACGAGAAAAATACGTTTAAGCCAACTATAATTGCGAAAATGCTCTACGATTGAACTACCCAAAGATGTTCCTCTCCTGCTCTATTATTCTATTTTGATGTGTTAATGTCGAAAAAAATCAATACAAGACTTATATTATCATATTTTCGCATGCAATTGTTATTGGTAATTGTTAAAATAAAGTGTACATAATCCCTATTCCTGTAAGGAGTTTTTGAAACGAATGAAGCGATATTACTTTTTTGATTTTCCGATAGATTTAATGGCGGTTGTTTTTGTGTTCTTAATTCTCTTAGTCGTTATCTTTTTTGCCTTTCGCAAAGGAATGCGTTCATGATGGCAGGCACGCGCAGCGGCGAGTGGTTAGAGCTTCCATTGCCTAATGCGCAATGGAAGCCATTGAAACCTGGCGCTATAGAAGAACTGACCCAATTGCTGCCCGTCCCGCGCAAGTTTTTTCTGCGTTTGGCTTCGCAAGGTCTGATTCGCGTTCAGGACGATAGGATTCGAATTCAACTATTTCCCAAAGAGCAGCCCGCTTTCAAACCTGAGGCGCATGATCTTGAGATCCTCTATGAGGATGATTTCTGCCTCGTTGTGAATAAACCGGCTGGTATGTCTGTTCATCCCTCTGAGAAGGGACAGGTGGGCACATTAGCTTCTGCTGTAGCTCATCATTATGCTTCTACAGGTCAAGCCTGCGGTGTCAGGCATATTCATCGTCTAGATCAAGATACGACCGGCGCTGTCCTTTATGCCAAAAATGAATGGGCTCATGTCCTGTTGGATGAGGCTATGCGTGAAAAGCGGATTGATCGCCGTTATGTAGCAATCGCTGAAGGTGTATTTGGCTCGAAACAGGGAACGATTGATGAACCCATCGGCAAGGATCGCCATCTGGCAGGCAAGCGCAGGGTGGCATCAGGCGGGGATCAGGCTGTCACCCACTACCGGGTGCTTCAGCAAATGAAGAGAGCTGCTCTGGTAGAGCTAGAGCTGGAAACGGGCCGAACGCATCAAATTCGTGTTCATCTCAGTTATCTGGGTCATCCGCTTGTCGGGGATACGTTGTATGGCGGTTCATCGCGATTATTTCACAGGCAGGCACTCCATGGAGAACGGTTGTTATTTGAGCATCCGATTAGCCGCAAACAGCTCGAAGTGCATGCGGCATTGCCGCAAGATATGAAACTGCTCTTGAGTAAAGTCTCAAACCCATAAAAATGTAGTCATGCCTGGCCCTTCCTATCCATATACTTTTAGAGACAAACAAGTATATGGCCAAACAATCCGAATGCTGATAAGCTGCCGGGTTTGATGGAAGGGAGGATTCATTCGGTGTCTGAACAACAACCAGGTTTACGATTTGATATCTATGAGCGGGTTCATTTGCAGGAGGATTTGGCGGGGATTCAAGAATTAAACGATGTTGAATTGCTTCCTCATATTCAAGTACTTACGTTGGATGATCAGGCCATCCTCAAGGGGAATTTACTTCTCACAGGCAATTACAATGGTGAGGATGGAGGAACGCCTCGTTCTCTCGAGCACTTGATTCCAGTCGAAATCACATTGCCGCTGAACCGTATCCATCGTGTAGAAGATATTCAGGTTGAGATTGAGAACTTTGATATCGATCTGTTGTCCGCGCGTAGCTTGAATGTGACTGGAGTTCTTTCCCTCCAAGGGATCGAAATTGTTTCTGTTCCACAGGAGAGCTGGCGTGAGGATGAAGAGGTTACTTTCGTGCACGAAGTTGGCATACCGCGGTACGAGCCGCCTGCTCCCGTGCAGCCAGCCCCTGCAGAGCCTGCACCTGTACCTATGCCCGTGCAGAACGCCCAAGAGCCGCAGCCAGCTCCGGCGCAGACCTACCAAGAGCCGCCCGCTATGCAGCCTGTTCCTGAATTTAAAGATTTAGGGCCGATAGCGGAAGCACCAACTGCGAATCCGGCAGCTCCTTTCGTACAGGAAGAGATGCCGCAAGATGATGATACTGAGGGCACGATGGTCATTGACATTGAACAAACAGAATTGAAGGTGACTCCCCATCCTGAAAACACGGTTGTTACGGAAGAGAAGAAGGATCTTAAAGTCGCATTTGGCAAGAAAGCCAATGAGGCGACTGACCTCAATCCCTACGGCATCAAATCGCTACTATCCAAGGCGGGCTCCTATCTCACTGATAAAAGGAAAGCGGAGGAAGCGGCGGAGGCTGCGCTTGCTGAGGAGTCGCGGGCAGATCCGGTAGAATGGCGTCGCCTGTTCCTCTCCAGCAGCACGAATTCCCAGGAATTCAGAAAGCTCAAGCTGTGTATTGTTCAAAAGGAAGATACGCTCGAGTCGATTGCTAAGCGCTATGAGCTTAATCCGCGGGAGCTTCAACTTTTGAATCGTTTGAACGATCAGGATATTTCCATTGGTCAAGTTATTTATCTACCTCGGTAAGTAACAAGATACATAGGCAAGAGCCTCTGGCTGCTTTTCGCGGCTGGGGGCTCTTTTGGCATGCTGTAACATCTTGCAAAAAAGAAGCATATTTTATGGATAATCGGTAATACTGGAATGATATATTGACTCTGTTTCAAATGTTGGTTATCATATGATGTAAACCATTTTGAGTAATAATGGAAACGTTGATAGGGAGTAGTAGGCGGTAAGCCCTTCAGAGAGTGGAACTGGTAGCGCTGAAAGGTTCCATAGGAAGCAACCGAACGAAGTCGCCCTGGAGTTGTAAATGTGACAGCAGCATCCGTATATTCGGAATTGTTGAAATAGCATTTGCCGGCCGCAGCCGTTATCTGTTTGAGAGCCACGCGCTTCCTTTGTTGAAGCTGCGCGGAATGAAGGTGGTACCACGGAAGCGCAAGCCTTTCGTCCTTTGCGGGCGGAGGGCTTTTTTTGTTTGAATTTAGCTGGTTACGATGAATTGCAGGCTCACGAAGCCTATAAACAGAGATCCTAGTAATGGAGGTAGTCCGATGACTGAAGCTAACGAAACCAAAGAGCAATTACAAATGCCAACAACGTATGATCCGAAAGAAGCTGAACGCAAGTGGTATGATTACTGGATTAAGAATGAGTTTTTCAAAGCGGGCAACCGTCCGGATGCCGAAACGTATACAATTGTCATTCCGCCTCCGAATGTTACCGGTATGCTGCATATCGGGCATGCGCTTGATTTCACTTTGCAGGATATTCTGGTGCGTACCAAGAGGATGCAAGGATTCGACACGCTATGGCTGCCGGGTTCTGACCATGCGGGTATTGCGACGCAAACAAAAGTGGAACAGAAGCTTCGTGAAGATGGCCAGACGCGTTATGATCTAGGCCGCGAGAAATTCCTGGAGAAAGTATGGGAATGGAAAGAACTGTACGCCAATACGATTCGTGAGCAGTGGGCTAAAATGGGCTTCTCGCTCGATTATTCCAGGGAACGGTTTACGCTGGATGAGGGACTTTCCCAAGCGGTACGCGAAGTCTTCGTAAGCTTGTATGAGAAAGGGCTAATCTATCGCGGCAATTATATTATTAACTGGGATCCAGCTGCACGCACAGCCTTGTCTGATATTGAAGTAGAGTACAAAGAGGTGCAAGGCGCCCTCTATCATCTTTCTTATAAAACTGCTGACGGAACTGATTCTATCGTCGTGGCAACGACAAGACCGGAAACCATGCTCGGAGATACCGCTGTTGCTGTACATCCCAAAGATGAGCGCTATCAGCATCTTATCGGTAAAACCCTGCTGCTGCCGATTGTAAATCGCGAGATTCCAATCATTGCCGATGAGTATGTAGAGAAAGAATTCGGAAGCGGTGCGGTTAAAATTACGCCTGCGCATGATCCGAACGATTTCGAAGTAGGCAAACGTCATGATCTCCCGCAAATTCTCGTCATGGATGAAACCGGCACGATGAATGCCAATGCAGGCCCTTACCAAGGGCAAGATCGCTTTGAATGCCGCAAGCAAATCATTGCTGATCTGAAGGAGCAAGGCGTTCTTATCAAAATTGAAGAACACGTTCATCAAGTTGGTCACAGTGAGCGCAGCGGCGCGGTTATCGAGCCGTATCTATCGACACAATGGTTTGTGAAGATGCAGCCGCTTGCCGAGAAAGCCATTGATGCACAGAAATCAGGCAATGGCGTTAATTTTGTTCCCGATCGCTTCGAGAAAATTTATTTGAATTGGATCGAAAACGTACGTGATTGGTGTATCTCCCGTCAGTTATGGTGGGGACACCGCATCCCAGCTTGGCACTGTGCGGACTGTGGTCAAATCACAGTAACTCGTGAAGATGCGACCTCGTGCTCGCATTGCCAAAGCACCAACCTGAACCAAGATAACGATGTGTTGGATACGTGGTTTAGCTCGGCTTTGTGGCCGTTCTCAACGCTCGGTTGGCCCAATGAAGAAGCTGAGGATTTGAAACGCTTCTATCCGACAAATGTGCTCGTAACCGGCTATGATATCATCTATTTCTGGGTATCCCGGATGATCTTCACAGGGTTGGAATTCACCAAGCAAATTCCGTTTAAAGATGTTTTGATGCATGGTCTTGTACGTGATTCGGAAGGCCGCAAAATGTCCAAATCTCTAGGCAACGGCGTTGATCCTTTGGAAGTTATCGAGAAGTATGGCGCTGATGCGATGCGCTATATGATTTCGACCAGCAGCACGCCGGGTCAAGATCTTCGTTTCCGTTGGGAACGTGTGGAACAGGCGCGGAATTTTGCCAATAAGATCTGGAATGCCTCCCGGTTTGCCTTGATGAACCTGGAAGGTGTAAGCGCAGCGGATATCGATCTGTCAGGGAAACTGGGAACAGCGGACCGTTGGATATTGCACCGTCTGAATGAAACTGTTCGTGATGTTACCCGTCTCATTGACAGTTATGAGTTCGGTGAAACGGGCCGACTTCTGTATAACTTTATCTGGGACGATCTCTGCGATTGGTATATTGAATTCAGCAAGCTGAGTTTATACGGGGCTGATCCGGCAGCTAAGAAACAAACGCAATCCGTACTGGCCTATGTACTTGACCAAACACAGCGGTTGATTCATCCGTTCATGCCGTTTATTTCAGAAGAGATTTGGCAGCATTTGCCTCACGAAGGCGAGACGATTACATTGGCTTCATGGCCAGTGGAGCAGGCTGCATTCGAGTCGCCTGACGCTGTTCGAGAGATGGAGCTTCTGATGGACGCGATTCGTTCTGTTCGCAACATTCGCGCTGAAGTGAATGTGCCGATGAGCAAGAAGGTTGAGCTTCTCGTGAAACCGGCGAACAGTGAATCCCTGCGCATCCTTCGCAGCAATGAAGAGTACTTGAAGCGTTTCTGCAACACGTCACTGCTGCAAATCGATGCCGAGATGCCTGCGCCTGAGAAAGCTATGACGGCTATCCTTACAGGGGCTGAACTATTCTTGCCGTTAGCAGGTCTTATTGATATTGCGCAAGAGCTTGCTCGCTTGGATAAGGAGCTTCAATCCTTGCATGGTGAAGTAGAGCGTATTGAGAAGAAGCTGGGCAATGAAGGCTTCGTAGCGAAAGCGCCTGCCAAGGTTATTGAAGAAGAGAAAGCGAAACTAGCTGACTATGCGGATAAGCGTGATAAAGTAATTGTACGATTAGCGGAATTAAAAGGATAAAACTGGTAAAATACGCAATTGCCTAGTTACAGAGACAAGTTGATTCATATAGTAAATGAGGATGAGATCAATGAATGATATAAAAGATAACCGTTCGGCTGAATTTCAAACAGCGCAAGAAGCAATTGCCTGGATTGTCGGCCGAATGGAGAAACTTGGCATCAAACCAGGACTTCAACGCATGCAGCTACTCATGGAGAAGCTCGGACATCCCGAGCGCAGGTTGAAGTTCATCCATGTGGCTGGAACGAATGGGAAGGGCTCCACTTGCGCCTATTTATCATCAGTACTCCAGGCTTGCGGGTATGATGTGGGTACCTTTACTTCTCCTTATTTGGAGAAATATACGAACCGTATGCAAGTCAATGGGGTCGACATCGAGGACGAAGTGCTGCTTCGTCTGGTTAATCAGATGAAGCCCATTGTCGATGAAATTGCGGAGACGGAGCTGGGTGCGCCGTCCATGTTCGAAATTTCCACAGCGTTAGCGATTCTGTTCTTTGGCAAAGTCGCCTATCCAGATTATGTGGTATGGGAAACAGGCTTAGGGGGAAGGCTGGATAGCACGAATATCGTCAATCCCGTTGTGACCGTTATTACGAATGTCGGCCATGACCACATGGATATTCTAGGTGACACACTGGAATTGGTAGCTGCTGAGAAAGCAGGTATCATTAAAGCAGGCGTGCCAGTCATCACTGCCGTTAGCCTGGACCAAGGCTGGCATGTCATCGAACAGACGGCGAAGGCGAAGAAAGCGACGCTTTACTCGCTGGGACAGCAATTCAACTATGCCAATACGACAAGTAAATTGGATCAACAAACCTTTGATTTCAGCGGACCTTTCCGCAGTATCGAAGGTGTGCCAATCACGCTGAATGGGGAACACCAGCTGACGAATGCCGCAGTGGCGGTTATGACGCTGGAAGTACTTCGTCAATACTATGCCTGCATCGTGGATGATGAGGATTTGTTCAAAGGCCTCAAGGAAACGCGTTGGCCGGGACGCCTTGAGATGATATCGCAAGAGCCGCGCATTTTACTTGATGGCGCGCACAATCCCGAAGGAGCCGAGACACTGGCTGCAGCGCTTCAAAGTGTTTATTCGTATCGAAAGCTGCATCTGATGATGGGAATGCTTTCGACAAAGAATCATACAGGCTACCTCAGGCATATACTACCATTGGTGGATACTCTTATTCTTACGGAACCTGATTTTCATAAAAAAGGTGATGCTTCCAAGCTTGCCGAGCTTGCCAGCGAACTGCTCCGGGAAATGAATCGAACGGTGGAGATCGTGGTGGAGCGCGATTGGAAGCGAGCATTAGAAGTCCTAACAAGCAGAACTGAGCAGGATGATCTGGCGGTCGTATCCGGCACGCTGTATTTAATTTCTGATGTTCGTTCTTGGATTACCTATCAAACCGATTCTGAAAAAGGATGGTGAGAACGGCGTGAGTCAAGCAGAACACGTACATTTTATTGGCATCGGCGGATACGGCATGAGTGCTATTGCCAAAGTCATGCTTGAAATGGGATACCGAATTTCCGGTTCCGATCTAGCACAGCAAGAACTAACAGAAAAGCTAATCGCAAAAGGTGCACAAGTGTTTATAGGTCATGAAGCCGGCAATGTATCCGGCGCTGATCTGGTTGTTTATTCAACAGCCCTATCCAAGGATAATGTGGAGATGCAGGCAGCGGAGGAATTGAATATTCCCGTCATTCATCGCTCACAGATGCTGGCCAGACTGATGAACGAACGCAAAGGGATTGCTATTGCAGGCGCTCATGGCAAAACAACGACTTCTTCGATGATTGCTTTGGTCATGGAGATTTGCGGACTAGACCCAACGTATATCATTGGCGGAGAGATCATGAATGTCGGCAGCAATGCCAAAGCGGGGAAAGGCGAATTCGTTGTAGCTGAAGCGGATGAGAGCGATGGCACGTTCCTGCAATATCATCCAACCCTTGCCTTGGTGAATAATATCGAAGCCGATCATTTGGAAAACTATAATGGTGATTTCGAGAATTTGAAAAAGGCATACAAGCAATTCTTAAGCCAAGTCAGACCGGGCGGTAAGGCGATTGTTTGTCAGGATGATACGTTCTTGCAGGAAATGATTCCAGATATCCAAAGTGAAGTCATCTCGTACGGGATTGATCAGGAGGCTGATTATGTAGCCAAGGACATCACGTTAGGCGATCGTAAGGTTACCTTCACGGTGGACTTCCGTGGCACATCCTTGGGCCAGGTCAGCTTGTCAGTGCCAGGCAAGCATAATGTATACAATGCATTGGCAACCTTAATCACTTGCTTGGAAGCGGGACTGCCTTTCGATAAAATCGCCGATGCCATTCAAGAGTTTCGTGGCGCAAAACGTAGATTCCAAGTGCTCGGCGAAGTTGAAAATATGTTGGTGATCGATGATTATGCGCATCATCCAACAGAAATTCAAGCTACGATATCGGCGGCGAAAGCAACAGGAAAGCGTATCATTGCAGTTTTTCAGCCACAACGGTACACACGAACCTATTATTTGTTTGAACAATTCAGCCGATCATTCGATGAAGCGGATGAAGTGATTATTACAGATATTTACTCACCTGCAGGGGAGCAGCGCATCGAGGGCGTAGATTCCGTCAAACTCGTTGAATTGATCCGTAGCAACAGCAACCCCAATGTGAGACACATTGCAACCAGGGAAGAAGTGCTTGCCGATCTGATCGAGCGTGTACAGCCTGGGGATCTTGTCTTAACAATGGGAGCAGGTGACATTTGGAAAGCGGCGGATGGACTAGCAAAGTCGCTGCGCAAAAAGTACGAAACGAAAGCTTAGGATGAAGATCGCTGTTAGCCAATTTGGCTGGGGCGGTCTTTTTTTGCAGAAAGGAACATAATTCTACTCTCTCAATCATAATCTAGTATCAGAAGATTTGGACAAGACAACGCGGCGCTTCGCCCGTTTCCAAATACATTTTGCGAGGGAGTGAAGAGAATGAATAAAGCCAGAATTACGTATCGTTTCGATCCGAAAGAAGCTGCAGAATCGACCCGCAAAGCTTCACGTGTACCGGATCAAGAGGAGAAAGTGATTCCTCTCTATCAAGAAGAATTTAAAGTTATCCCTGAAGAACCAACATATGTCGTGCCCGATCAGGTGACTCCCTACCAACAGGCGGAGAGGGAGCAAGTCGAGCATTTGTTCGAGCCTCATGCGCTGAATACGTTCACAACGGATTTTGGAAATTGGCACAGCCAAATAGAAACGGAAAGCGATCGAGTGGAACGGATCATTCGCGATTCTCAGGAGGCCAAGGAGCGTCAAGGTGGAAGAGAAGAGCCCATAGATAGATCAGAGCCTAGAATAGAGCGAAATCAGGATGAGTGGTCAAGCTGGACGCCTAAAGGGCCATATGTAGAGCCTGAGACAGGTGCCCGATATGCCAAATCGTCAGGGACGCCGTGGATACGAATTGCGACTTCAGTGGCTGGGGC
The DNA here is from genome assembly GCF_022163125.1 of Paenibacillus sp. HWE-109. NCBI lineage: Bacteria > Bacillati > Bacillota > Bacilli > Caryophanales > Paenibacillaceae > Paenibacillus > Paenibacillus sp. HWE-109. The sequence continues at coordinate 413,860 of NZ_CP091881.1, forward strand.
GGTCGTGACGGGCATCGCCTTTGGTTTTTTCGTACTTTCCATGTTTTCATCTGATCCCAAAAGCGGTGATTCGCCAGCTGTCAAAAATACGGTGGCAGTATCTTCGCCCAAGGCGCAAGCAGTCGTACCTTCGAAAGCGCCGACTGGAGCTACCAAAGTCACTCCCGATCAGGGGACAGCGATTGCCGCAACGGCAAACGCAGGTGTCGTCACCGCGGTACAAATTCCAGCCAAATCCTATACTTTTTTGCAAAATGGGGTGTTTAGCAGCTTGCAAGGAGCCCAAGCCACCCAGGATACACTGAAAAAGAAAGGTTTGGCCTCGGCGCTGGATACCATGGATAAGCTGACGGTTTTCGTTGGTTTTGCCAAAACCAAAGATGACGCGCTCACATTAAGGGGAGAGGTTCAGTCTGCGGATAAATCGATCGAAGTTTATATGAAAAGCTTGGAGATCCCGGCCGCGACAGGGATTCGTTGGGGAGGACAGAAACCGGAAGCAGTTCCCGCGTTTCTAGCAGAAGGGGACAAACTTTTAAATACGATGACAGGTTTGACGCTTGTGCATTTGGCTGAGACGAAGCCAGGAGCTTTGGCGGATGCCTCTGTGCAGACGATTCATGCGTCTCATCAACAGTTGACGACTTTGTCGACGTCGTTGAATGAAGGCTTAGCCGATGACTCCAAAGCTATCGTGCAAAAAATGGTCTCAGCTATGAACAGCGCTGTCCAATCGATGGATGAGTACAAGAAAACGCCTTCCGCGGCGATGCTATGGCAAACCCAGTCGTCGATGATGCAATATATAATTGCGCAGAAGGAACTGCTTAAAAAAATAAGTGTGTCCTAACAGGAAGAGCGTGTCCAAACCTTTAGAGGGTTCGGACACGCTCTTTGTTTATTTGACATAATAACGATCCAACAGGGCGGCCATCTCGGCACGCGTTATCGTTTGATCCGGTTTGAAAGTTGTGTCGGTGATCCCATTGATGATGCCCTTGTTTTTCAAAGCGTAGATAGCTTTGGCACTCCATAAGTCGGAAGGCACATCGTCGAATCTACCGGTTGACGGTAAAGTTGCCTGACTGCTGTTGTTGGATGAAAGCTGCAAGAGGCGATCAAAGAGAAAAGCGACTTCACCTCTTGTAATGGATTGATTGGGACGAATCGTTCCATCCGAATAGCCTTGCAATAGATTCAGCTTCTTAGCTTTGGCAAACACGGCGTTGGCCCAATGAGAAGCAGGCAAATCCTTGTAGTCTTGCTCAGTCACAGATTGGCAGCCGTATACAATCGAGGTGACGGTTCCGTTTCCACCCGGGGCGCAGGTTGATTTCAGGCTGCTGAAGGTGAAGACGCGATCCATCAAGGTGAGAAATTCCGCTCTGGTCAGAGCGCGATCTGGTTCATAACGGTTGGCGATGCCTTCAATAACGCCTTTGTTTTTCATACGCAAGATCGGATCTCTGGCCCAGTGTACTAATGTGTCAGTAAAAAGCGGCGGTGTATAGGCAGCAATCCCACTCGCAATCCCTTTGGCCATTTTGGCACGCACGGCATCAGTGGCGAGTAAAGCGGCATCGCTGGATTGACTCAGAAACGCTGTTTCAACAAGGATGCTGGGGATGGTTCCCATTCTGGCGACATATACGGCGCTTGGCACTAGTCCCAAGTTCTTGGTGCCCGCTGCGGAAACGAGTGAATCCAGAACATGCTGTGCGAGGTCTTTGCTATAGGGTGTTAATTGTTTCATCGTTTCGCTGGCAGGATAATCTTCTTGCGGGTAGGCATTGTCGTAGTAGAGCACCATAGAACCTTTGGTTTTGCCATCGGGATGTGCATTCGCATGAATGGATACGAACAAATCCGCTTGCAGCGTATTCGTGAATTCGACCCGCTGTGCAAGAGACCAATAGGAATCATCCGTTCTTGTCAGTACAACCTCATAGCCTAGTGCTGTCAGCTCGTCTCGTACCTTCTGGGTGATGTCCCAATTGACATCTTTTTCACGGAGTCCATTTACGCCGGATGCACCGGGGTCACTTCCGCCGTGTCCGGCATCCAGCACAACTTTGTAGGCAAAAGCTTGATAGGGAAAGGCGCAAGTTAACAGTAATGTAAACAGAACAAGTCTTTTAAGTAGCGTCATGGTTGAAATACCTCCGGTAACTATCTTACTAGGATCGGTATGGGATGTAAGCAGGTAACAATCACCATACGACCACATTTCTCATGGAAAAAAGGGATGTGTGCAAGTATAATAGGGCTTGTACATAGGAGAGAGGATGTCGGGCATGAAGAAAAACACCTTCACATTAATCGTATTTTTAATCGTCGGTCTCATTGCCGGGATTATCATAGGCCAGTTGCTGGCTCCGGTCCCTGCCCTCGCTTTTTTGACCAAATCAGCGCAAATTACTTGGGAGCCCAAAGCCGATCTGCAAGTTGTGAAATATGAGTTCCATCTATTGGTGAAACTAAACTTATGCAGCATTCTTGGTTTGGTGGGCGCATTCCTCCTGTATCGCAAGGTGTAAAAAGCATTATCCGACATTCGTCCGATATTATAATGAGCTGGGAGTTGTTTCATTTGAACACGAGCACGAACCTTAATCAACGACTAATTCTTGCTTCCTCTTCACCGCGGAGACAAGAACTGATTCAAGCACTTGGACTACCCTATATCATTCGGGTCAGTGACGCAGATGAGACCGTCGAAGGAAAAATTACGCCTGCTGAATTGGTAGAAGTATTATCTGTACGCAAAGCGTCGATGGTCCGCGAAATGCTAGAAGCCGAAGAGAAGCATGGTATTATTATCGGCTCTGATACGGTTGTTGTTTATAAGGATGAAATTCTGGGGAAACCTGTGGACGAGCAGGACGCCTTTCGCATGCTTCAATCGCTGCAAGGCAGCACTCATCAGGTGTACAGCGGTATCGCTTGCATAGATGCTTCTAATGGGAAGCATGTCGTTACGCACAGTGTGACCCATGTGACCATGAAACCGATGTCGGATGCGCAGATTTTGCGTTATATTGCAACAGGCGAACCCAAGGATAAAGCAGGGTCTTATGCCATCCAAGGGATTGGGGCAACGATTGTGCAAGCGATTGAAGGCGATTATTTTACCGTGGTTGGCTTGCCGCTTTCCAAGCTCAGCGACTTGCTTCTCGCCTTTGATATCGAAGTTCTCTAAATGTTCACGGTTGTTCCTCCCGAAAAGGGCCCATCCATTGACTGTGTAATCTGTAACGGTTACAATGACAGTAAGCGACATAACATCGCATTCTACCGGGGGGATTCAACCATGAACAGCGAATTTACGATAGCCGTCCACAGTCTCGTTTTTCTAGCGAATTTGCCTGATCATATGGCAACAAGTGAAGAAATAGCGGTGAATGTATCCACACATTCTGCTCGTATTCGCAAAGTGATGGGCTTCCTGCGCAAAGCTGGTTACGTTTCAACGAAAGAAGGAATTGGCGGGGGTTTTATCCTTAGCCGCAAGCCGGAAGAAGTGACACTCGGTGAAATATACCGATTGACTTGCCAAGGATCCTTGAAACCAAGTTGGTGTTCCGGAGATGAGAATAAACCCTGCATGATTTCATCCAAGATGGATAAATTGATGGGAGATATGTTCGCAGACGCGGAAAAGCAGATGGAACTTTATTTCAATGGTCATACCATCGGCAGCATGTTGGAACGAATTAAAGCGTTCGAATGCCCACAAACGAATAATGAGCAATTGTCCTAGAAGCCCTCGGATCTTATGATTCCGGGGGTTTTATGTCTTTTTATGCACTTATAGAGAGATGAATGGGATACAAGGAAGTAACATAACCTACAAGATGGAAGAGGGGAATTCATGGAAGCCATCAGCTTGATGCTGCGAGAAGTACCATCCGAGGAAAGACCGAGAGAGAGAATGCTGCAATATGGCGCCGAGGCGTTAAGTCATGTCGAGCTTCTGGCGATTATTCTGCGAACAGGGACGGTATCCGAATCTGCCGTGCATTTGGCTGCAAGAATATTGAACGAAAGTGGTGGGTTGCGCAGTCTAGTTGATATGAGCAAAGATCAGCTCACGCAGATCAAGGGGATTGGAGATGCCAAAGCACTGCAGATACTGGCAGGAATCGAGCTCGGACGCCGGCTTGCCAAGAGTAAACATTCCGAGCGGGTGACGATTCGATCACCGAAGGATATCGCTGATTTCATGAGCGAAGATCTTCGGTACTTGCAGAAAGAACATTTCGTATGTTTGTTTCTGAATACGAAGAATCATCTGCTTGGACAGGAGACGTTGTCGATGGGCAGCTTGAATGCATCGATTGTTCACCCTAGAGAGGTGTTTCGGGCAGCGATCAAACGCAGCAGCGCTTCGATCGTCTGTGTTCATAATCATCCCAGTGGGGATCCTACACCAAGTCCGGAAGATATCCAAATTACTCATCGATTGATAGAGGCTGGAACAATCATTGGTATTGAAGTACTGGATCATGTTATCATTGGTGATCAGCGATTCATTAGTTTGAAGGAACAAGGCTTTATGTAATATAATAGATTGGCAACAGGAAAGGAGCATTGCCATGTTTGGCAGTTTTACGAAAGATTTGGGTATTGATTTGGGTACAGCGAATACGCTGGTTTATGTAAAAGGCAGAGGAATTATCGTTAGAGAGCCATCCGTGGTTGCTCTACGTACGGATACGAAAACAATCGAGGCTGTCGGAGACGCGGCCAAAAAAATGATCGGACGCACGCCGGGCAATATCCGAGCGATTCGCCCGATGAAAGATGGCGTAATTGCCGATTTTGAGACAACAGCGACGATGATCCGCTACTTTTTAAGACAAGCTCAGAAGCAGCGTTGGTTGTTCCAACGTCACCCGAATGTCATGGTTTGTGTGCCTTCCGGGATTACGGCCGTAGAGAAACGTGCCGTAGAGGATGCCACCAAACAAGCCGGAGCACGTGAGGCGTATACGATTGAAGAACCGTTCGCCGCAGCGATCGGAGCCGACCTCCCTGTTTGGGAACCAACAGGCAGTATGGTCGTCGATATCGGAGGCGGAACGACAGAAGTCGCGGTGATTTCTCTCGGGGGCATCGTGACCAGCCGTTCGATCCGCATCGCCGGGGATGAAATGGACGAAGCTATCATTCAATACATTAAGCGTACATACAATTTGATGATCGGGGAACGCACATCCGAAACACTCAAAATGGAAATTGGCTCTGCGCTTCCGATGGAGAAACCAGAAACGCTTGAAATCCGTGGACGTGATCTTGTTTCGGGATTGCCCAAAACGATGAGCGTATCGTCGGATGAAATTACAGATTCGCTTCAGGACACGGTCAATGCGATTGTGGAAGCGGTCAAAGTCACGCTTGAGAAATGTCCGCCAGAATTGTCAGCGGATATTATGGATCGCGGGATCGTCCTGACGGGTGGCGGCGCCTTGCTGCGCAATCTGGATCGCTTGCTTGCCAGAGAGACAGGGATGCCTGTACTCGTGGCAGAGAACCCGCTGGATTGCGTGGCGATCGGTACTGGCCGTGCGCTGGAAAATATTCATTTGTTCAAAAACAAGTCTGGATCAGGCTCGCGATATAAGCAGCGTTAATATTCGTTAGAAGGTGCTCATGTTGTTTAAATTTATGGGAAACAAGAGGCTATTTTTCCTGATGTTCGGACTTGTCTGCTTCTTCATTTTGATGGGATTGACACTGGGAAATAGGGGCCCGATGACGTGGCCGGAGAAATTCGTGAAAGACTCGGTTTCATGGACGCAAGGACTCTTCTACAAGCCCGCTGCGCAGGTAGCGGGTTTCTTCGAAGATATCCGGCAACTAAGAGTCATCTACACAGAAAATAAGACGCTCAAGCTGACGCTGACGCAGTATGCCAGAGATACACAGCGTCTGAACGATCTAGAGGCGCAAAATAAGCGGTTGATGGAAGCGCTTGGCTTCACAGAACGACAGCGTCAAGCCAACGTCTATACGTATCGCATTGCTGAAGTGGTCACGATGGATACGGATCCATACAACACAACGGTAACGATTAATTTAGGCGATAAAGATGGGATCAAGGAAAATATGGCCGTCATGACCGTGGACGGTTTGGTAGGCAGAGTAAGCAAAGTGTTCGGCTTTCACTCGAATGTGCAATTGCTCAACGAAATCAATGATTCTGACAATAACTCCAAGGCTATCGCCGTCACGGTTAAGGGCAATGAGAATCAGCCGTTCGGGATCATTGAGTCTTATGCCGATACAGGCGAGCTTGTGATGAACAAGGTTGAGCATGCGGACGAAATGAAAGTTGGAGACACGATTATTACATCAGGCATGGGTCAAGTGTTTCCTAAAGGCATTGAGGTTGGAACCATTGCCTCCATCGGCCCTGGGGAATTCGGCATCACTTACAAGGTTATGGTGAAGCCCAAAGCTTCGTTCAGCCATATTCGCGAAGTGTTTGTGGTCGAAGTCCCAGAAGTGAAATGAGGTGAGCCGTGAAGTGAATCGACATCTGCTGTGGCTCATTTTACTTGGCATTTTTATTCTGCAAGGGAGTATTGTTATCTGGCTGATCCCTTCGGCTTGGCAAGGGACGGTACATGTAACTCCCCATTTCACATTGGTTTTTATTTTGTTTATCGGACTTTTTCATCATCGTCATACCGCTCTCATTTATGGGCTGCTGTTTGGGCTTTTGCATGATTTCAATTATTATGGATCTATGCTTGGTGTGTATTCCTTCGGTATGGGACTTACAGGCTATTTGGCCGGTTTGGCACAGCGCAGGCAGCCTAATTTAATATTTTATAATTTGTTGATTACGGGATTGGGATTGCTCTTGTTTGAGTTTCTCAATTACGGCATCAACCGGTTGTTCAAGCTTATTGACATTGATTTGAAATTTGCTCTCACCCATTACATGCTTCCAAGTGTGCTGTTTAATCTGTTATTTGCCCTGATTTTCTACGTGCCTATACGCAAGCTGCTTGAAGGAAAGCGGTTAGCGCCAACAGGCAACGAAGATTAATTTTCTGGGCGCTCAGCAGGAGAATTCAGGACATGAACCGAAATGTATAGGTTGGGAGGTTGTCATACTATTATGTCCGTAGCGAAACACCATGTGATGATAAAAGGGGTCAAAGATGGCCTAGTTTTTTTACTAAACGATGCATGCGAATGGCAAGATTTGCTGAGCGAGCTGCAGCATAAGCTTGAGAAAACGCATCAACAGATATTGACCGGACCGATTATTCATGTACATGTGAAATTAGGCAGTCGTGAAGTGACGGACGAGATGAGAGATGAGATTAGATCTGTCATTAAGCAAAAAGGCAATCTGCTTATTCAATCGATCGATAATGAGGCCCGCAAGGAGCCTGTCGCTGACGAACCTAGGGTTTCAATGACAACGATTAAAGGGATGATTCGATCGGGACAAACCCTCCACCATGAGGGTGATTTATTATATTTGGGTGATGTGAACCCTGGCGGGACGATTACGTCTACGGGAAACATTTATATTATGGGTTCCTTGCGCGGAATGGCGCATGCTGGTATTGATGGCGACGATAAAGCGATTATCGCAGCTTCTCATATGCGGCCAACGCAATTGCGAATAGCCGGTATTATTAGCCGCTCTCCGGATGAGTGGGGGATCGAAGAGGCGTTTATGGAATTTGCCTATGTCAAAGAAGGTAAAATGGAAATCGATAAGGTACACCAGATGCATCGGTTGTGGCCAGATACCAATACCACTATGAAATCTTAGTTCGTAAATATAGAAAAATTGCGTGTGGGGTGAGAAAACATGGGAGAGGCAATCGTTGTCACTTCAGGAAAAGGCGGCGTTGGCAAGACTACAACTTCTGCGAATCTTGGAACAGCCTTGGCGCTGCTAGGCAAAAAGGTATGCATGGTGGATACCGACATTGGGCTTCGCAACTTGGACGTCGTGATGGGACTCGAAAACCGGATTATTTATGATCTCGTGGACGTGGCAGAAGGTCGCTGCCGTTTGCCGCAAGCGTTAATCAAGGACAAGCGTTTCGATGAGTTGTATTTGCTGCCAGCGGCTCAGACGAAGGATAAACACGCCGTATCGCCTGATCAGGTAAGGGATATTATTTTGGAGCTCAAAAAAGATTTCGAGTTTGTCATTATCGATTGCCCTGCTGGTATTGAGCAAGGGTTCAAAAATGCGGTTGCCGGGGCAGATAAAGCGATTGTTGTGACGACCCCTGAGAATGCGGCTGTACGTGATGCTGACCGGATTATCGGACTTTTGGAAAATGAGAAAATCTCTTCCCCTAAGCTCGTTATCAATCGTATTCGTCCACTGATGATGAAAAAAGGCGAGATGCTGGATATTGACGAAATCTGTTCTGTGCTTGCTATTGATTTGCTGGGTATCGTACCGGATGATGAACATGTCATCAAAGCCGCTAACCTCGGGGAACCAACGGTTATGAATCCATCATCGCGCGCCGCTATCGCTTACCGGAATATCGCTCGTCGTATTTTGGGCGACACCGTGCCACTCATGCAGTTGGAAGACAAAACGGGTTGGGTGAAGCGCATGAAAAAGTTTATTGGAATAGGATGATTGGACAGTGCTTGCCAAACTGAAAAACATAGATATTCCTATTGTAGTCATTTTGTTTGCTTTCATGGTTATCAGCACAATGATGGTGTACAGCGCATCGGTCGATCATCCGTCGATCGTGATCAGCATTAGCAAAATTCTCATCTTATACGCAGTTGGATTAGTAGCCTTCCTGGCCTGCAGCTTGTTTGATTACCGTGTACTTATTCGCATTGCGCCCTACCTGTATGGGATTGGCATTATTTCATTGATTGCGGTGTATTTCTTTGGTAAAAAAATACACGGAGCGCGCGGCTGGTTCGAGCTTCCCGGGGGATTAACCTTTCAACCGGCAGAATTGGTGAAGTTAATATTAATCATTTGCATTACAGCACTCTTGGCCAGACGCGGCGGGAGCTTGTTGTTGATAAAGAATGATCTTATCCCCGTTGCAGCAGCTGTCGCACTGCCATTTATACTGGTTCTTATTCAGCCTGATTTAGGGAATGCGATTATTTTTGTCATTATTTTGATTGGTATGCTATGGATCGGCAATATCAAGTATACGCATGTTCTTTTTAGTGTTTTGATCTTGGCCGGGGCCGGGTTCCTGCTGATGACCTTATATAAGCATTTCCATCAGCCATTGTTTGAGGCACTCAAAGGGTATGGGTTCAGCCACTGGATGGATCGGATCGATACGTTCCTGTATCCTACAGAAGTATCCGCTGACGATAATTATCAAGTGAAGAACGCGATAAGAGCGATTGGTTCAGGAGGATTAGAGGGAGAAGGTTTCCTCAAGGGAACTTCTGTTCACAGCAACTTTATCCCTTTCGCATATTCCGATTCCATCTTCGTTGTGGTTGGAGAAGAGTTCGGTTTTCGCGGATCGGCAGTTCTCTTGCTCATCTATTTCTTGTTAATTTACCGGATGATTCTCATCTCCATTCAAAGCTCGCATCTGGGTGGCGCCTATATCGTTGTTGGCGTAGTGTCCATGTTCGTTTTTCAAATTTTCGAAAATGTAGGTATGATGATCGGCATCATGCCTTTGACAGGCATAACCCTTCCTTTCGTCAGTTACGGAGGAACCTCACTGCTGATTAACATGCTTTCCTTAGGGTTAGTCATGAGCGTAAAGCTGCACCAGGATCGGGAACCGGAACTGTTTTAACGATTTGCTGCCTACAAGCCCCTGACCCTTGGTCATGGGGCTTTTTTCTTATTCACATAATCTTGTCCTTCTCCTCATAGGCTGTACTAAGCATATCTAGCTAGTACTGTTTAGGAGGGGCTTCCATGGAAGTCAAAGATAAAGTGAAACAAAGACGACTGGAACGGCTTCGTAATCTGCGTGAAACGCCAGAGCCCGTGAATGGAAGCGGAGGCCCACTCCGACCTTCACGATTTCACGAGCCGCTGCTGCCTTCGAGGCATATGGAGGAACCACCGCTTTATGCGGATGCCGACTGGAAACGACGGATGGAGGATCCTGAATACGCTTGGCAGCAAAAAATGCTGCTGGAAAAAACGTTACACGGGCGGGAATATCGGGTAGATGAAGATAGAGGACTCCTAGCGCCTCCATCCAGCCGCAAAATTGCAGTCAAGCTGTTGATAAGCGGTATGTTGTTTGCAGCGACTTACGGCATGTTTCAGCTGAATCAGCCGTGGGCGATCAAGGGAAAACAGTTCATTACCGCTTCGCTAACGACTTCTTATGATTTCTCGGCTCTTTCCGCATGGTATACGAATCAGTTTGGCGGTTCTCCCTCGTTTATTCCCAGTTTTAGCAAGGAGGGGGATGAAGCCGTTAAAGTGAGCACAACCAAACGGTCCTTTTATTCTCCAGCCAAAGGTCATATTATTCTGCCTTATGATGGGACGACCCATCTGGGCGTTTATGTCAATACGGCCGAGTTCGCACCTGTCTATGCCCTGGACACCGGACAGGTGATTTTCTCCGGAGTAGCCACGGATACAGGGCTGACGATCATTATTCGCCATCCGGGCGGGCTGCAATCCATTTACGGCGGGTTAAGTGAAGCGGCAGTGGAAGTTGGTGACTGGATGAAAGTAGGTGAGTCCATCGGCAAGGCTTCCAAGAAGGACCCGGCCAAAGGAACCTTATACGTGGCTTTGACGAGGGATGGACATCCCGTTAACCCGCTGGATGTGACGAACTTTGATTAAATGGGCTGGAACAACGTACCGCTTTCATCCTTTATTTACGCTCATCATGATCGGTTCTGCCCTAACGGGTTATTTTCTCGAAGCTGTTACGTTATTTGGCATCGTGCTTGTCCATGAACTGGGACATCTGGTTGCAGCCAATGGCTTAGGCTGGCGAGTGAAAGAAGTGCAATTACTGCCTTTTGGCGGAGTTCTGGTAGTCGACGAACTGGGAACTGCACCAACATGGGAAGAACTGGTTGTATCGTTGGCTGGCCCCATCCAGCATGTCTGGATGATCGTCTTGGCGCTGCTCATGAAGTGGTTGGGGGTAGGCGTTGACACCTGGTGGGACTACTTTATTGAAGCCAATCTGATGATTGGATTATTCAATCTGATCCCGGTCATGCCTCTTGATGGAGGGAAAGTGCTGCAGTCCTTGCTGGGATACTTGATGCCGTATCACACCACGATTTTGTATACGGTTTGGATCAGCATGATGCTTAGTCTTGCGATTATTGTTACGGCTATCACGCAACTGATCAGTGGGCATCTACCGCTAAATGTCATGGTCATCGGCATTTTCCTGCTCGTTTCCAATTGGTATGCCTATCGGCAGCTGCCGTATCATTTTGTCCGCTTCTTGATCGGCCGCGGAACCCGGATGAGTCAATTGGTAAGCCGCGGCACCCTCGCACAGCCGATTGTCATTACCAAACATCGAACGATGGCTGAAACGCTGAAGCTTTTTATGCGCGAAAAATATCATTTAATCTATGTCGTCAACGAAGTTGGGCGCATACAAGCTGTGCTGCCAGAGCAGCAAATTGTGAGCGGTTATTTGGATGGAAAAAAACCGGGGAGTGCAGTTTCCGATCTTTTCATGTAAAATAACTGTTGAGGTGAACATGTATGAAGCAACTTATAATTCACTGCGCACCCGAACTTACACAGGCGGCATTGCTGGAAGACGGTCGTCTTGTTGAGTATGATACGCAGTATCCGCTTGATTCCCAAAGAGCAGGCAGCATCTACATGGGTCGCATCGTCAACGTTCTTCCCGGCATGCAGGCGGCATTCGTCGATATCGGACTTGCGAAGAATGCCTTTCTATATATAGACGATCTCCTCCCTGTCCATTTGGACAAGCAACCTAAGATTAAACCCTCCATAACGGAGCTCGCTGAAGTTGGACAGACGCTGATGGTGCAAGTTACCAAGGATCCCCAAGGTACCAAAGGTGCAAGAGTAACGACGCATATCTCCATTCCCGGTCGTTGGATTGTGTATATGCCGGATGCTGATTATATTGCCATTTCCCGCAAAATTGATTTGGAAGCGGAAAGACAGCGGCTCAAGCAATTGGCTGAAGGCAGTCTGCTGCCTGGTGAAGGCGTCATTCTTCGAACAGGATCCATCGGTCAAAGTGAAGAATCCATTCGCGATGATTTGCAAAATTTACGGGACTTGTGGCAAACGATTCGCTCCAAAATGGAGGAAGCGCATGCGCCAGCTCAGTTGTATCAAGATTTAGAACTCCTTCCCAGACTAACGCGGGATGTCATCTCGGATGACGTGAATGAAGTATGGCTCAACGAAGCCAAAGTGTATGAAGAAATGAGGCAGCTGCTTCGCAAGCAGCACCCCAATTGGCGAGGCAGAGTTGCTTATTATGACCGCAAAACCCCGCTTTTTGATCAGTTTGGCGTGACGGAAGAACTTAATGTTAGTTTCCGACGAAAGATTTGGCTGCCTAGCGGAGGTTATTTAATTATTGATCAAACCGAAGCGCTGACAGTTATTGATGTGAATACAGGCAGATATACCGGATCCATTAATTTGGAGCAGACAGTCACAGATATTAATCGAGAAGCAGCTGGAGAAATTCCAAGACTTCTGCGTCTTCGCAATATCAGGGGGATTATTATTGTGGATTTCATCGATATGATCTCAGAATTAAACCGCGCCGCTGTTATGGACACCATGACGCAAGCGGTACGCAAGGATCGCTCCAAAACGATTATTGTTGGTTGGACGAAGTTAGGCTTACTCGAAATGACGCGCAAACGCAAATAAAGATTGCATATCAAAATGTTTCTGTGATATAATACTCGGAGTGTGTTGTTTAGGCATGCTGTAACCGCACGAATCGGGTTTAAGCACGGAACGGATTTTGATCCTGACCGTCACCTGGACAAGGCGAGTCTGAGACATGAGGAGGTAATGAAAATGTACGCAATTATTGAAACAGGTGGTAAACAGTACAAAGTTCAAGAGGGCGATGTTCTTTACATCGAGAAATTGAACGCTGCTGAAGGTGAAGTTGTTTCTTTTGATCGTGTGTTCCTGGTTTCCAAAGAGAGTGGCTTAGTAGTAGGTGCTCCATTGGTAGCTGGTGCTTCAGTTTCCGCGAAAGTGGAGAAACACGGCAAAGGCGCTAAAGTCATCGTTTATAAGTACAAACCGAAAAAGAACTATCACAAAAAGCAAGGTCATCGTCAACCGTACACAAGAGTAGTTGTAGAGAAAATCCAAGCGTAATAGGCTGACTTATGATCTACGTGACCATAAAGCGTCTTGAACCGGATTCGCCTCATATCTTATCTTATGTAGTAGAAGGCCATGCTGAGTATGACGTACCCGGCAAAGACTTAGTCTGTGCTGCGGTATCGGCGGTTTCCGTTGGTACCTTCAATTCTATAGAATCTTTAACCGGTGTGATTCCTATTCACGAAATGGAACGAGGCCTTCTGGATGTTACAATCCCGGAGAGCACGCGGGACATGGTGGAGACGTGGAATCAAGTTCAGTTGATTCTGGAATCGATGGTCGTTATGCTGCAAACGATTGAACAAAACTACGGTGACTATATAACGATTGAAACAATCTATCACAAAGGAGGATAAACACCATGTTGAAATTGGATCTCCAGTTATTCGCTTCCAAAAAGGGAGTAGGTTCCACGAAGAACGGACGTGACTCGCATTCCAAGCGCCTTGGCGCTAAACGTGCTGACGGTCAAACGGTTACTGCGGGAAGCATTCTCTATCGCCAACGCGGTACGAAAATTCACCCAGGAACGAACGTAGGCATTGGTTCGGATGATACACTTTTCGCTTTGGTACAAGGCGTAGTGAAATTCGAGCGTTGGGGCCGCGATCGCAAAAAAGTGAGCGTATACCCAGTTGATGTAGCTCCTGTAGCTGCAGCTTTAGAAGCGTAATAAGAATCCCTGGCGAGCGTGAGTTCGCTCAGGGATTTTTTCTCAAGTACGAAACAAACCTCTAAACGCGGTCACGGTTTCCGATGGCCGAGGGCGGAGGTTTTCTCATTTGTTTGGTGAAGTTTGCTAGTACATCATGGTATACTGGATGAACATTTACAAAGCAGGGAGAACGGAGCGGACGGGGAATGAAGCGAGTGGGCAGCGCGCAGGTTTACTTATTGGCACTTGTGCTCATCGGGCTAACAGGGATGATGTTTGTGGAACCTTGGTTAGTCAGAGGCGCATTACTGATTATTATTGTGTTATGTGGATATACGGCTTTCAAGTTGGAAACAAGCAGAGTGCAAGAGACGTGGAGCCAAACCCTTCACGAGCAGGAACAAACAAGCCATCGCAAGCTGATTCAAGTGATGAATCGTTTGCGGCATGATTGGATGAATGATACTCAAATTATATTTGGATACATTCAAATGAAGAAGTTTGATAATTTGCAGCCTTATATGGAAAAAATAAAATTGAATATGCAGCAGGAAAGTAATCTATCCAAGCTAGGCCTTCCCTCTTTTATTGCTTTCTTGTTGCTGTTTCGAGTTGAGTCGAAGTCACTCGAGTTCGTGGTTGAATTAGATCAGGAAATAAACCTGGCTGAACTTCCTTTACGCAGTGGACTGATCGAGAGAGTGGTCCGTCAAACGGTGGAATGCGTTCAACAGCATGCGGCTACAGGTGAAGGTGAGTGTGGCACGCTTAGCTTGGAGCTCGATGTTCAAGAAGATAGCTTACTGCTTGATTTTGTATATCAAGGCCCCTATGAAAGGGAGCAACTTGAGAACGCTTTGAATGAGCGTCTGGTATTGAATGCCAATGCTTGCTCGCTTGAGCAGCATGATTGGCAAGAGGAAGAAGCCGTTGTGACTTTGCGGCTGCCGTTTCAAATAGAACAGAAGGGATCTTTAGCCGTGGGCTAAAGTCTCTCCTTAGTTGAGGTGTAGGAATGTTTGTTGATAAAGCGAAGATTTTTGTAAAAGGCGGCGACGGCGGTGATGGGTTAGTTGCTTTCCGTCGTGAGAAATATGTACCGGAGGGTGGACCTGCCGGTGGTGATGGAGGCAATGGCGGCGATGTCGTTTTCCGAGTCGACGAGGGTCTCCGCACACTGATGGATTTCCGCTATCAGAAGCACTTCAAAGCGGAACGCGGCGAGAAGGGCCGCAACAAATCCATGCATGGCGCCAACGCCGACGATATGGTTGTGCGCATTCCGCCAGGAACGACGATTATTGACGATGACACGCAAGAAGTCATCGCCGACTTGACGCGTCACGGTCAAGAAGTCGTGGTTGCTAAGGGTGGACGAGGCGGACGAGGCAACACACGGTTTGCGACAGCGCGCGTTACAGCCCCTGAGATCGCCGAGAATGGCGAAGAGGGCGTGGAACGCTGGGTTGTGCTTGAGATGAAGGTGATGGCCGACGTCGGCTTAGTGGGCTTTCCTAGCGTTGGGAAATCAACGCTGTTGTCGGTCGTCTCTGCCGCGAAGCCAAAGATTGCGGCCTATCATTTCACAACCCTTACCCCGAACCTTGGGGTGGTGGATGTTGGCGATGGACGCAGCTTCGTGATGGCGGACCTTCCGGGTCTGATTGAAGGCGCCCACGAAGGCGTGGGGCTCGGTCATGAATTCCTGCGTCACGTAGAACGGACGAGAGTGATCGTGCACGTCGTGGACATGTCCGCTGCGGATGGTCGCGATCCTTACGAAGATTTCCTCAAAATCAATGAGGAAATCAAGCTCTACAATGCGAAGCTGGAACAGCGCCCGCAGATCGTAGTTGCGAACAAAATGGACATGCCTGATTCCGAGGACAACCTGACTTTGTTCAAGGAGCAATTGGCTGCGGATGGCAAAGAAGTTGATGTGTATGCGATTTCGGCTTTGACGCGAGGTGGAATTCAGGAACTGCTTTATAAGATTTCGGACATCGTTGAAAGCATTCCAAATGCGCCTGAAGTGGAAGGCGTTTCGGCTAAAGAAGAGCGTAAAGTATATCGCTTTGAGAAGCGCGAAGAAAATGACTACACAATTCGTCGTGATAACGATGTCTTCGTCATTGAAAGTCCATCCATTGAAAAGCTGATCAAACGGACGAATTTCAGTACGCAAGACGGCGTCGCCCGATTTGCGCGTATTTTGCGCAACATGGGAATTGATCAAGATTTGCGTAACCGTGGAGCTGTTCACGGACAGACGATTCAAATCGGTGACTTTGATTTTGAATTTGATGAGAAGCAGTAATTGAAACGGAACACTTATCCTTGTAGGAGGATAGGTGTTTTTTTGTGCTTACTCTACGTTTATGTCATAAAACTTGACATGTAAATAGAAAAGGTTTACGATTTTCTTAGGAATATCTTTATTTTGTTAGTTAATATGACATGTAGATTTATGGCGGAAGGAGGAGTGAGGATGAAAAGATGGATTCAAGCCATAGGCTCTAGTCAGCAAGGCGCAAGAGATTTATCTTACGAAGAAGCCGTTGAGGCAGCACATGAAATGGCCAGAGGAGACTCGACGGATGCGCAGTGCGCAGCCTTCCTGATGGCTCTTTGCATGAAAGGGGAAACCGATGAGGAGCTTCGCGCATTCGTTGATGTTTTTCGCAGCTATTCCTTGAACTACCATGCATTTGCGAATTCGCTGAATTGTGCTGGCCCTACTGAGGGACGTCAATTTTTCCCCATCTCCCTTCCGGTCAGTTTGCTGTTAGCTTCTGTCGGCTTTTCCCAAGTTCTGCATGGTGGCGATACCTATCCGCCCAGACAGGGAACGGCTATGAAAGAACTGCTCGAAAGCTTTGGGATAGCACTGGATGTATCTATCGAAGCTTGGGAAACGATGCTATTTCATTTGCATATCGGTTTTCTCCATACGGAACGGCTCTGTCCCCCTTTGGGGAAGTTGAAGCAGGTACGTGAACAAATTGGTTTGCGGACCGTGATGAATACCGTTGAAAAATTGATGAACCCCGTGCAGTCCATGAATATGATTATTGGCGTCAATCAGCGGAGAATGATGGAGTCATTGATTCCCATTACCATGAGATCCGGTTTGCAGAATGTGTATATTGTAAATGGGATTGAAGGTTCTGAGGATTTGCCCCTCTACCAAAACAGCACGATTCGGATCGTTACACCTTGGGGCGATGAGTCGCGCGTGGTAGAGCCGCAGAAATTTGGTTTTATGAGCGAGCCCTTGCCGCCGCTTAGCAAAGAGGAGCAAGTTGCCGTTGTGCAACGAATCATTGCCGGAGACACTTCAGAGGAATTGAAGCGGGAACGTGACCATATCATTTTTAATGCAGGTTTGCGATTGACTTGGTTTGATAAAGTGGGGAGCTACGAAGAGGGCTTTCAGTTGGCCGAATCACTTTTACAGAGGAAAGAAGCGCATAAAGTCATGCAAAAGTGGGTGGACCAGAGTCAGCGCTATGCGCGAAAAGACCAGCTGAATGCCAATGATTCTTCCACAAAAATCGGATAAGATTCTTCCTTTGCCACAGCTTGATGAGGTGAGGGCGGGGTCTTTTTTGATAGATAAGCGTGTAGTGTCGGGCAGTGCTATTTTGCTTTTTAATTGGGAATTCAGTTGTTTTCATGGAAATAAGGACCTGTAGATCCGTTAGGGTCCTACCATCGCATAGCCCAAAGGGAACTACGATCCGCTATAATGCTGAATTCCGCCAAATTCCCCACCAAAAGGAACTACGATCCGCTATTTCATCATTTCCCGCTTGGAATCAACATATTCCACTTAAATAGCATACCTCAGTTCCCTTTCATGCTGCTTTTACACCAGTTTCAGCCAGATAGCGGATTATAGTTCCTTTTCACACTGCGTTCTGTGTGGTCGCATAGCTCAAAGGGAACTACGATCCGTTATAACGCTGAATTCCGCCAAATTCCACTCCAAAAGGAACTACGATCCGCTATTTCATCATTTCCTGCTCGGAATCAGCATATTCCACTTGAATAGCATACCTCAGTTCCCTTTCATACTGCTTTTATACCAGCTTCAGCCAAATAGCGGATTATAGTTCCTTTTCACACTGCGTTCTGTGTGGTCGCATAGCCCAAAGGGAACTACGATCCGCTATAACGCTGAATTACGCCAAATTCCAATCCAAAAGGAACTACGATCCGCTATTTCATCATTTCCTGCTCGGAATCAGCATATTCCACTTGAATAGCATACCTCAGTTCCCTTTCATGCTGCTTTTACACCAGTTTCCGCCAAATAGAGGATCGTAGTTCCTTTTCACACTGCGTTCTGTGTGATCGCATAGCCCAAAGGGAACTACGATCCGCTATAATGCTGAATTCCGCCAAATTCCACTCCAAAAGGAACTACGATCCGCTATTTCATCATTTCCCGCTCGGAATCAGCATATTCCACTTAAATAGCATACCTCAGTTCCCTTTCATGCTGCTTTTGCACCAGCTTCAGCCAAATAACGGATTATAGTGCATTTAGACTTAACAGTGGACACAACGAATTGGGAAATTAGATAATAGACCTATCTAAATGACGAGGTGTCCGAGATGAATGAATTCCGCCAACGGTACAATCAAAAGTTCAAAGAAGAAACGGTTAAGTACATTCTACAACATAGTAAATCGATTCCGGATATTGCAAACGAACTGAACATTCCAGCGAAGACATTGAGCAGTTGGGTCAGTAAATATCGCCAATTTCCAGATGAGCCCTTCGTAGGAAGTGGCAATCTACGTAGCCATGATCAGTTCGTGAAAGACTTGGAGCAACGCAACAAAGACCTAGAGGAAGAACTAGCTATCTTAAAAAAAGCGCTGCACATCTTCAGCAAAGACCCGAAGTGAGATTCAAGTTCATTGATGACCACCGTTCAACATTTCGAGTTGAGAAGATGTGCAGCGTACTAAGTGTATCCAAGAGCGGCTATTATAAATGGCGAACCACACCCCCAAGTGAGCGGAAAAAGCACCGCGAAGCGTTGGCTAAAGAGGTGGAAAAGGAGTATTTGGAATCGGATCGGAATTACGGGAGTCCGAAAATTACAAAGGAACTGAGAAAGAAAGGTTTCAAAGTCGCTGTCAAAACGGTTGGGCGTATCATGAAAAAGAAGGGTTTACGCTCACAAGCTATAGGGAAATTCAAGGTGCAAACAACGGATTCCAATCACAGCCACCCGATTGCGCCAAATTGGTTAAATCAGCATTTTGATGTGTGTACAAGACCGAATCAAGTATGGGTTACCGACATCACGTACATCCATACACGTCAAGGAAACCTTTATTTAGCAAGCGTTCTTGACTTGTTTACCCGCAAAATCGTTGGCTGGCAGCTTGGCAATCGCATGACCGTGGAACTGACGCTAGACGCCTTAAATCAAGCATACGAAGCCAAAAGGCCGCCTAAAGGCCTTATCCATCATTCAGACCGGGGATCGCAGTATGCGTCAAATGAGTACCGTAAACAACTGAAAGAATACCATATGATTCGTAGTATGAGCCGTAAAGGTAATTGCTACGATAACGCTTGTATAGAGGCTTTTCACAGCATTCTCAAGCGGGAATTGGTGTACAGATATAAATTTCAAAGCCGCCAAGAAGCACACCAACGAATCTACTGGTACATTGAGTTTTTCTACAACAGGAAACGTACGCACAGCAAGCTTGGCTATTTGTCTCCAGACAAGTTTGAATCCCAGTACTACAAGCAAATAAAACTGATTTCTTAGCTCTTTTTTTTGTGTCCACTCTATTGACTCAGATACATAGTTCCTTTTCACACTGCGTTCTGTGTGATCGCATAGCCCAAAGGGAACTACGATCCGCTATAACGCTGAATTCCGCCAAATTCCCCACCAAAAGGAACTACGATCCGCTATTCCATCATTTCCCGCTCGGAATCAGCATATTCCACTTAAATTGCATACCTCAGTTCCCTTTCATGCTGCTTTTACACCAGCTTCAGCCAAATAGCGGATTATAGTTCCTTTTCACACTGCGTTCTGTGCCAGCGTATTTCCCTTAAAGGATCTATCGCTTATAAGAGGTTTATCTCTCAGAGCGGCGCAACCAATTTTCTCAAAATAGACTGAAATTAGCCAGTCCTTACGAACTCTATGTTTGGGTACCATGTTCATAGACTAAAAGCGATATGCTTAGGAGGCTAACATCATGAAAAAACAACTTTTGACTCTTGCGCTTTTGCCTGCTCTCATTTTTGGCGCAGCTGCGATCCCAATGCCACAGCAAGCTTCGGCTGCTACAGCTCAAATTGTAAGCAGTGTCAGCTTGCGTCAAAGCGCGGACGAGAATTCTACTCGGATCCGATACCTGAAGCAAGGTGAGCAAGTCACCATTTTATCTAAAGTAAACAGTTGGTGGTATAAAGTTAAAGCATCGGACGGACGCGAAGGTTACATAAGTACGAGTTCCAAATACATACAAACATCGGGAGGATCATCCTCCGGAGGCAATACGAATGGCGGAACGGAAAGCGGTTCAACTAGTGCAAAGGTACAGAAAATTATAGCCGCAGGCAAAAAGTACTTAGGCACACCGTATGAATACGGCTCAAGCCGCAATAATACAGCGACCTTCGACTGTTCCGATTTTGTTCGGCAAGCTTTCTTGGATGGAATTGGCGTAACGCTTCCAAGTGACTCCCGAGGTCAAGGCAGTTATGTGAAATCTCTGGGACATGCCAAAACGGACTGGCATGATCTGAAGGCGGGAGATTTGATGTTCTTCATGGATTATAAAGGGACAAGTAAATCCAACTACAATGGCATCAATAAATCTACGCAGAAAATTACACATGTTGCCATCTACTTGGGCAATGGCCAGATCTTGTCGACTTACTCCAAGGAAAGCGGCGGGGTACGCATTGATTCCATTGCCAATAAGCATTGGGAGTACCGGTTCTTATTTGGGGGAAGCGCGCTCTAGGCGTTTGCTGAGGGAATTTCTATAGACGTTACGATAATAAAAGAAGAGGCTTTCTCTAGGGTATTAACCTTTTGAGAAAAGCCTCTTTTTGCGTATTTTAAAATGCTAAGCCTGTAAAGGATCGATCAAAGGGTTCCAGTGAATCGTTGGCTCCTCTGTGCCTGCAATTACGCCGGCCGATCCGATCCATGGATGCGGTGTAAGGCCAACTGTGAAATAATGTTCTAGCAAACTGCGGAAGATGAAAGGGACAGGTCGATCCAAAACTTGATCCTTTGCGATCCAGTGTAGATCCCCTTCGTTCGTGACTATGCGTGGGCTGACATCGGTGGTTCCGATATAGAAAAATTGTTGCCGGACTTCTTGTCCATTTAAACGCAGCAGTATATACTGCAAGCGTAATCCTTGAATTTCGTCGTGCTCGATGCCAGTTTCTTCCCAAATTTCTCGTAAGCAGGCTTCGCGCGGGTTGTTTAATTCATTTGGTTCCAAATGACCGCCTACAGCAGCCCAAAGTCCCGGCGACACGGTACGTGACAGGGATCGTTTCATCATCAGTAATTCGTTCCGGCTGTTCCATAAGAGAGCCGTTGAAATCATGCGCAATGTAATCATGGAAAGGTTCCCTTCTGATCTAGTAAACTCAGCTTATCATAGGTTGGAGCATAGCTGCAAAGAATGCAAGAATAAGAGGAGTGATGCCTATTGCATCTGCTCGCTTGATTCGATATAATGTCCTCTATAGAGAAACAATGGTCTTTCTAGAGAGGACGGTAGCGCAGTGCCGGAAAGCAAAGAGTTTTTACAAACGATCAAGCACACCGGCCCTGAGAGGTACTATTTAGTCCGGGAAGATATTTTGCCGGAAGGTGTGCTCAAGACGGCGCAGGCGAAGGAATTGCTGGCAAGAGGCGAAGTGAAGACGATTCATGAGGCTGTTGAACAAGTAGGACTCAGCCGGAGCGCATTCTATAAGTATAAGGATGGCATTCATCCTCTCAGCAAGCTGGAAAGAGAACGCATTATTACGATATCGATGGATTTGGAGCATCGGTCCGGGATCCTGTCCCGCGTGCTGGCACTCATTGCTAATTTGGACGGAAATGTCCTGACAATTCATCAAACGATTCCTCTGCAAGGCATGGCGAATGTGGTTATTTCCGTAGAAACGTCTTCCATGGGGGAAGAAATTCGTCAAATTATGGATCGACTTCAGGCGCAGGATGGCGTCAAACGTGCTACTATTATCGGTCAGGGCAGCTGATCAGGAATATTAAACTGGAGGTAAATGAAATGAAACCCATCAAGGTTGGATTACTCGGACTAGGAACAGTAGGAACAGGTGTTGTTCGTATTGTCGAAAAGCATCAGGAAGATTTACAGCGCCAAACGGGTTCTGTGATTGAAATTGCCAAAATTTTGGTGCAAGATAAATCGAAGCTCCGCAACATCAGCGTGGATGCAGATAAACTTACTGAAAACGTATGGGATGTCATCGGCGATAGTGAGATTGATATCGTTATTGAGGTTATGGGTGGCGTTGCTGCGACTAAGGATCACATTTTGACTGCACTAGGGAATGGCAAACATATCGTTACAGCTAACAAAGACCTTATGGCTATGCACGGTGCTGAAATTTTGGCGAAAGCTGCTGAGCATGGCTGTGACGTATTCTATGAAGCCAGTGTTGCTGGTGGTATTCCAATTATCCGCGCGCTCGTAGAGGGTTTCTCATCCGACCGGATTACGAAGATTATGGGTATCGTGAACGGAACGACGAATTATATTTTAACAAAAATGAGCCAAGAAGGCGCGGCATATGCCGATGTTTTAAAAGAAGCGCAAGAGCTGGGCTATGCAGAAGCAGACCCGACTTCGGATGTTGAAGGTTTGGATGCGGCTCGCAAAATGACGATTCTTTCTACACTAGGTTTCCATGCTAATGTTGCTTTGAGTGACGTTGAAGCCAAAGGGATTTCAAATGTAACGAAGGAAGATATTCAATACGGTAAAAAGTTAGGCTATGAAGTAAAACTTCTGGGCATCGCTGAAAACCATGATGGACATATTTCCGTAAGTGTACAGCCCACAATGGTCAAAAACTCCCATCCGCTAGCTTCCGTAAATGGCGTTTTCAATGCTGTTTATGTAACAGGTGAAGCCGTTGGAGAAACGATGTTTTATGGAGCCGGCGCGGGTGAATTGCCAACGGCAACTTCCGTCGTGGCTGACTTGGTCGCGGTTGTTCGCAACTTGAAGCTGGGCGTGAACGGACGTACGGTGCTTGCACCTTATAAAGAGAAGAAGCTCAAAACGGATGAGCAAATCGCGTCCAAAAACTTTATTCTTCTGCATGTAGAGGATAAAGCTGGCGTGTTAGCGCAAATTACTCAAATTTTTGCTCACCATGAAGTAAGCTTGGAATCCGTTTTTCAACATCCGAATCAAAGTAATCCGAAAGCTGAAATCATCATTATCACGCATGATGCGAACCAAGCTAGCATGAAAAATGTGCTGCGACAATTTGAATCGATGGATGTTATCCATGCCATCAAAAGTGTCTACCGCGTAGAAGGTTAATAGCAACGAAAGCTTACAGCTAAATTATTGAAAAGAGGCGCTATTTCGAAATGAGTTATAAGGCAGTACAAAAGGTAAGAGTGAAGGTGCCGGCAAGTACGGCTAACTTAGGTCCTGGCTTTGACTCACTGGGGATGGCCCTGAATCTGTACGCCTGGATCGATCTCGCCATTTCGGATCAAACGACGATTCATTTAATCGGTGATCAGATGCATGGCATTCCAACGGACAAGTCCAATTTAATCTATAAAGTAGCCCAAATGGTTTTTGAAGAAGCGGGTGTATCACATCCTGAGCTAGAGATTACCATGTATAGTGATATCCCGCTGACACGCGGCTTAGGCAGCAGCGCTTCGGCTATCGTAGGCGCATTGGCAGGAGCCAATGCGCTGATCGGGAATAAGCTTACGCCTTATGCGTTGTTCCAACTGGCTAGCCGCCTCGAGAAGCATCCTGATAATGTCGGAGCAAGTTTGTATGGCGGCATTGTCGTGGCTTTCTGGGATGGCGAGCGCGCTGAATCGATTCGTATCGAGCCAGATAGCAATCTGGAAGTACTGGTAGCAATACCGGCCTTCCAGCTGTCTACTGAGAAGGCGCGAGGCGTCATGCCGAAGCAGGTGCCGATGAAGGATGCGGTGTACAACCTCAGCCATTCATCACTGCTGGTTGCCGCGTTAAGCACCGGCAACTTGGGTATGATCCGTCATGCCATGAAGGATGCGCTGCACCAGCCCTACCGTGCTGCGCTCATTCCTGGCATGACGACCCTGCTCGAGCAAGCCGAGAATCACGGCGCGCTGGGGGTTGCCCTTAGCGGAGCAGGGCCGACGATGCTCGCTCTTGTGGACGCGCGCAGCGGTCAGAAGGCTGAGCTTGAGGGTTTCCTTAAAGATACCTTGGCGAGTGAAGGTATTGAGGCTCAAACGCTGTGGCTCAAGCCAAGCCAAGAAGGTGTTTCAGTTATCGAGCTTCTCGAAGGTGACGAAGATTTGCAGTCACTCGTTGAAAGCGAGGTTCTCGCATGAAGAAAGTGGCTATTCTAGGGCCGAGTACCTTCTCGGAAGAAGCAACCCGTCATTTCTTGAAAGATGATTTTATTTATGTATCCTATAAATTGATTTCTGAAGTTTTTAATGCGACGGTAGCGGGGGAAACGGATCTCAGTGTGATTCCGATTGAGAACACTTTGGAAGGTTCGGTACATTTGCATGTTGACTGGCTGGTGCATGAGGTGGATTTACCGATACGCGCGGAGTGGGTATTCCCCATTGATATGAATCTGATTGGTTTTGCCAATAAGGAAGGCCAAGATGAGGGATCGAATCCGTATCAGCATATTCGTAAGGTGTTGTCTCATCATGTCGTACCTGCGCAGTGCAGTCGATTTATGAAGAAATATTTGAGCGGAGCCGAGTTTGAGCAGGTGAGTTCTACAGCTGAAGGGGTAAGGCTTGTGTCCGCTTTGCAGGACCCTGCGGTCGCTGCGATCGGAACGGCGATTGCTTCAACCAATTATGGCGTACCCATGCTGGAGAAGGAAATACAGGACCATAAAGACAATATGACTCGCTTTCTATTGGTAGGCAAAGAGGCTCCTGAGCTTCCGACATCGGCAGATAGGAAAACTACGATATTGGTGACGCTGCCTGAAGACTACCCGGGAGCTCTTCATCAAGTGCTGTCCGCGTTTGCTTGGCGCCGAATCAATCTGTCCAAGATTGAATCCAAGCCGACAAAGAAGAAATTAGGCACTTACTACTTTTATATCGACATCGCAGATTCATTGGATTCCGTGCTGCTGCCATCAGCGATTCAAGAAATTGAAGCCATTGGTTGTCAGGTCCGAATTTTGGGCAGTTACCCAAGCTACTCGTATATAAGTTGATTCATCTATTCCCATGCGTTATAAGCGCATGGGAATTTTTTTGTCCAAAAGGGGCAAAAGCCTAGGAACGTGCATAAACTGTAATATCAATGTGAATAAGCATAAGACGCACGCAGCAGGTTTGGTGAGGAGTCTTGAAGATTATGCTTACGAAGCCAGTTTTTCTGACGAAAAACTCAAAGGAGGTATGGTGTTGAAAATCCATATTGTCAAAAAGGGAGACTCCCTGTACGAGCTTGCAACCAAGTATCACACCACGCTGGACCAGATTATCGCACTCAATCCGCAGTTGGCAGACCCGAATCATCTTGACATTGGGATGAAGGTGAAGATACCTTCGAAACCGAGTCATATTGCGCCGCCTGAGGAGTATGCGTATAAGCATGTCGTGGCGCAGGGAGATAGCTTATGGAAATTGGGCAAAGCGTGGGATGTACCGCTGCAGGCGATGATTCAAGCGAATCCACAGCTTAAGAATCCCAATGTACTTATGACAGGGGAAATCGTTTATGTTCCCAAAGCCAATCATCAACATCATCAGGGTCAAGAGCATGCGGAAATTAAGCCTATAAATTCTGCGAAGCCTTCGACCATGCCATTCGAAGAAATGCCGAATTTACAGCCTTGGCCGAGTGTGGATACAAGCGGGCAGCAGGCAGCCCCGCCAGTTGCTCAAATGCCTGAACCTGCAATAGTGCCAGCGCCGGAAGTGGAAGAAGCCCCTGTTGCAGAACAACCAATTGCGGCTGCACCAATAGCATCGGTTCCGGTGATACCACAACCTGAACCTGGTGTTACCGGTTTGGAAAGTCCGTATGAGCAAGCGGTTCATCCTTTTCACCAATTTCATATTAAGGCAACAGAAGTATTCGCGCAGCCCGCCAATGAGCAGCCGGAAGCTGCGACTTATCCAGCTTTTTCATCGTATCAGCAGGCTCCGTGGGAGCAGCATCCATATGGAGGGATGCCGCAAGCCAATCTTGCCAGCGAAGAAGGATGCGGTTGTGGCGGTCCTTCGATGATGGAACAGCCTTGGTCAGCCTACCCGGCAGGTTATCCAACCGGTTCCGTAGGAATGCCATGGGACGGCTACCAACAAGGTTTGCCGACGATTCCTGGTCTGTATCCTCCACTGGCATCGCCTTACGACATGCATCACGCTCAAGCGAGCCATAACCCTTATGGCTATGCGGAAGATCCATACGGGATCCCTTTTGCCGGTGCGCACTATCAGGCTCCTTATGAGGCTCCTATGATGCCGCAAGTCCATACACATGAATTAGCCAAAGAAAAGGATACGGAAGAAGTGGTCGAAATTGACATCCGTTCGGAGAAGCCGGCAAAATCCAAAAGCAGCAGATCCACCAAAAAAGTGAGACTATCAGGCAACTCAGCTTTGAATGCCTTCTTGAGACGTCAACAGAGAGCTGTTGACAGGCAGGAACAGGATTCCAAACCTGTTGGACCTTGGATTAATTACTGAGCGAATAAAAAGCCTCCTAACCACGGCTGTGGGTTAGGAGGCTTCTTGTTTATGTCCAGTCTTAGGCAATCATGCCGATTGTAAAAAACACCATTAATCCAACGACGAAATTCATGCCCCATTTCTTGCGGAGCAGCTCACGTCCGCGATGCAAGCGGGTTTTCACCGTTGTGATGGGCAAATTCAGCTTTGCACTGATTTCTTGCAGTGACAGCTCTTCGAGATAGTAAAGTGTGATGACACTTTTGTATTTATCGGCTAATTTATTAATCGACGTATGCACGTGATCCTGAATCTCGGTTTGCAGCACGGCATGCTCTGGAGATTGGTCTTGACTGGCCAGCTTGCTGTAGTAGCTGTAGTCATCGTCATGATCATTAAGCTCGGCGTCAAGGGATTGCACAGGTCTTTTTTTGCGGAGCAAATCAATAGCCACATTTTTGCCGATGCGATAAATCCATGTAGAAAAATTCTGGCTTTCATCATAATGATTTAAGTTCAGATAGACACGGATAAATGTTTCTTGGACAATGTCCTCCGAATCTGGTCGATTGTGCAGCATTCGGAAAGCCAGCTTTTGTATTTTGTTGCGGTACAGCTCGACTAATTCCACGAAAGCGTTGCGATCGCCGCGTCTGGATAATTGGATCAATTGCAGTTCTGCCACATTCATGATGGTTCCCCTCCTTAGAGTTTTCGTAAGAAAACTGGCTTCGAAAGCATAAGATTTAGTAATTTTTTCCTAATTCCATTTATATCGTTTTTCCTGAATAAGTATGAGATTATTTCATCTACTTCTGACTATATCATTTCTGTGGCTACAGTCAAATTGTAAGCTATTGAGAGCTGATTTTATACCCATTTGTGACAGAATTTATGGAGGTTTGGTTACTTTTTTGACTAGGTGAAGGATGTGAGGCTGATGTTGAACGTGGTGTGGTCACAGATGACCTGCTTTTTTGTACTTCATTCCAAATGGCGACTGACCCCCATAACAGGACAACTCCTATGATTAGGAGTGTTGTACGTTTGATCCGTTTTTTACCTTTCATGATAGGGCTCACCGTCCGTCTTGATTGTTTTCATGCTTCTTCCTCTATGGTAAATGATGTATAGTGTTTGATGCAAATGGAAACAATACGGAGAAAAGAGATAGAAGGGGATATCAGTGAATGTACAACGCTTTTTGAAGCATTGGAAAAGAAAGCTGCGGCGAAAACGCAGTTTGTTGACGTTAGGGATGTTCTTTCTTGCCGGAATTGCGGGTTGGCAATTGTATGCTTCTAATACGGGTTTAAATGCAGGACGCTCAGGCGCAGACGTTAGGTCGGCTATGGCGCAATTAACGCCAGTAGACAATGAACGGTTAAAAGAAACGATGGAAACCCTGAAACGAATAACCGATAGCAGAGAAAGTTATTTGCTGAAATCTTATGTCTGTGGCGAAGAAAAAAGTCAACTAGGACTTCAAACCTCAGAACAACTGCTGGCAATGCAGCTCAAACATCCTGAGTGGGTGTTCAGCCTAAACGCTGGCGGTGAGGTGACATTCACCGAAAATATCGAGGATTTATCACCTGCCTGCAAAGAGAAAGCGGTATTCGGGATCGATGGCAGCAGCAACCTCTCGCTTTTTAACGGGACGCCGACCAAGGACAATGTGATTCGGACATTTTTCCAGTTGAATATTCAGTATTTGGAAAGCAGTTTACCTCGCGATACGGTTCAGCAGTTGCACGAGGGAATACGTGTATCGGATATAGAGGAGTATAATAGCGTATTATCTACATTCAGCGATTATGCCGTCGAGGAGACAGAACGGGCGATGACAAGGCCTTAAAATTAGGTGAAAAGAAGAGATGGATAAGGGGATTCCCGAGTCTATCTCTTTTTTTTGTTATCTGCTATAATGAGAAATGACTACATATGTTCGCTTTTTTAAGATGGGAGAGAAATGCTGTGCGTATTCTGGGGATTGATCCGGGGATCGCGATTGTAGGTTTTGGCTTTATTGATAAGATTGGCAGCAAGCTCGTTCCTGTGCAGTATGGCTCCATTCAAACCGAGGCACACACGGACCCGGGCATCAGGCTCAAGGATGTCTATGATGCTACGGTGCAATTAATAGAGAAATATAAACCCGACGCGATGTCGATTGAGAAATTATTTTTTAATAGGAATGTAACAACGGCATTTACGGTAGGGCAAGCGCGAGGTGTCATGATTCTTGCAGGTGTTCAAGCCGGGCTGCCCGTAGCTGAATATACCCCTCTGCAAGTAAAGCAATCCGTTGTTGGCTATGGCAATGCGGAGAAGCGCCAAGTGCAGGAAATGGTCAAAATTTTACTTAAACTTTCGCAGATACCTAAACCAGATGATGTGGCCGATGCCCTTGCGATTGCTATTTGTCATGCACATTCATCAGCTTTGCAATCTAGGATAAATGAGGTTAGGAAAAGATGATAGATTTCTTAAGAGGGAAAGTTGCATTTCGCGAGAGCGATTATGCGGTACTGGACGTTAACGGCGTAGGATACCGTGTATTTTGTCCCAATCCTTATGCCTTGCCTCACAAGGAAGATGAGGATGTGACGATGTTCATACATTATCATGTGCGTGAAGATGCCCACTTGTTATTTGGTTTTATTTCACGGGATGAGCAATCCTTGTTTCGCTTGCTGCTGGATGTCACAGGCATAGGACCAAAGGTTGCACTGGGTATTCTCGCAGCTGGCGGGCGGCCGGAGGCTGTTATTTTGGCAATTAGCCAGGAGAATTTAGCTTTCTTGACGAAACTTCCAGGCATTGGCAAGAAGACGGCGCAACGGATTATTCTGGATCTCAAGGACAAATTAGGTTCTGTGAGTTTCTCGAGTCCGGAAGCGGCTGTTGCTCTGAGTGTAGTAGGTTCTGCGCAATTGACAGAAGGCGGCCATGTCTGGAGCGAAGCGAAGGAAGCGCTGATGACGCTGGGTTATACGGAAGCAGAAGCAGACCGAGCTTGGCTGCAAGTGAAGCCCAAAACGACTCCGGGGGATTCGGTGGATGTGTTGGTGAAGCTTGCTTTGCAGGCTTTGTATACGATGCAGTAGAGGCTTGGGTTGAGGGAAAGTGAATGCAAACGATGCATCAGAAGCAAATGAAGTCAGCTTTCCTCGGAAAGCTCTTAGGAGGATCACCATGGATAATGACCGGATTATATCGGCTAATTTGATGATGGAGGACAATGTCATTGAATATAGCCTGCGTCCTCGTTATTTGGCCGAATATATCGGCCAGAAGCAGGCGAAGGAGAACCTCAAAATTTATATCGAAGCCGCGAAGATGCGTAAAGAAGCACTGGATCATGTGCTCCTTTACGGCCCTCCAGGCTTAGGTAAAACGACATTGTCAAACATTATCGCCAACGAGCTTGGCGTAAGCATACGAACAACCTCCGGTCCCGCTATTGAGCGGCCGGGGGATCTTGCTGCCATCCTGACGAATTTACAGGAGGGGGACGTGCTCTTCATCGACGAGATTCACCGCCTCCACCGGACGGTGGAAGAGGTGCTGTATCCGGCGATGGAGGACTTTGCCCTTGACATTATCATCGGCAAGGGGCCGAGCGCGCGCTCGGTGCGTCTGGACTTGCCGGCGTTTACGCTGATCGGCGCAACGACGCGTGTCGGCCTGCTGTCTGCGCCGCTGCGCGACCGCTTCGGAGTCGTCAGCCGGCTGGAGTTTTACACGGTGGAAGAGCTCACCTACATCGTCAGCCGGACAGCCGACATCCTGCAGGTCGGCATTGTCGGCGAAGCTGCGCGCGAGATTGGCATGCGTTCCCGCGGAACGCCGCGGATTGCCAACCGCTTGCTGAAGCGGGTGCGTGACTTCGCTCAGGTCAAAGGCGATGGCATCATCACGCTAGACATCTCCAGAGAGGCGCTGAAGCTCATTCAGGTCGATGACTTAGGTTTGGATGAGATTGACCACAAAATGCTGCGAGCGATCATTCAGAGCTTCCAGGGCGGCCCTGTCGGACTGGAGACCATTGCAGCGACGATCGGCGAGGAGAGCCAGACGATCGAAGATGTGTATGAGCCCTACTTGCTGCAAATTGGTTTTTTGCAGCGAACACCGCGAGGCCGAACCGTCACGCCTGCGGCTTATCACCATCTGGGCCTGCCGGTACCGGAACAGAAATAGATCTTTTGCCCGTGCCGGAAGGTGGGGCGAAAGATTTTTTTGGGTTTGGGTGAGCGATGCTTTCGCCTTATTTACTGACGTCCACCGCAGACTTCTTCGCTTTATAGCTTTTCGGTCCCAAAGAGAATCTAATGAACTGCAGGATGCTTATAGACCGGAAAATGGCTACTTTGGCGATTTAATGAACTGGAGTGGCGTTATCGAGCAAATTGTAGGCGGAAAGGTGATCATTTGGTTGTAATAGAGGGTCTGGGATTCATTAGAATTTCAGAATGAGCGATTTTGGCCGAATAAAGGGTATTGAGTTCGTTAGGAAGCCTGGGTTTGCCTCAAGGTCCAGAGGCTGGCTGACCTGATCGCCGGCCAGGTTTTTCTTACTGACGTCCAAAGCAGACTTCTTCGCTTTAGGGCTTTTCGGTCCCAAAGAGAATCTAATGAACTGCAGGATGCTTATAGACCGGAAAATGGCTACTTTGGCGATGTAATGAACTGGATTGGCGCTATCGAGCAAATTGTAGGCCGAAAGGTAATCATTTGGTTGTAATAGAGCGTCTGGGATTCATTAGAATTTCAGAATGAGCGATTTTGGCCGAATAAAGGGTATTGGGTTCATTAGGGGGCCTGGGTTTGCCTCAAGGTCCAGTGATTGGGTGACCTGATCGCAGGCCAGGTTTTTCTTACTGACGTCCACCGCAGACTTCTTCGCTTTATAGCTTTTCGGTCCCAAAGAGAATCTAATGAACTGTAGGATGCTTATAGACCGGAAAATGGCTACTTTGGCGATTTAATGAACTGGAGTGGCGTTATCGAGCAAATTGTAGGCGGAAAGGTGATCATTTGGTTGTAATAGAGGGTCTGGGATTCATTAGAATTTCAGAATGAGCGATTTTGGCCGAATAAAGGGTATTGAATTCGTTAGGAAGCCTGGGTTTGCCTCAAGGTCCAGAGGCTGGATGACCTGATCGCCGGCCAGGTTTTTCTTACTGACGTCCAAAACAGACTTCTTCACTTTAGGGATTTTCGGTCCCAAAGAGAATCTAATGAACTGCAGGATGCTTATAGACCGGAAAATGGCTACTTTGGCGATGTAATGAACTGGATTGGCGCTATCGAGCAAATTGTAGGCCGAAAGGTAATCATTTGGTTGTAATAGAGCGTCTGGGATTCATTAGAATTTCAGAATGAGCGATTTTGGCCGAATAAAGGGTATTGGGTACGTTAGGGGGCCTGGGTTTGCCTCAAGGTCCAGATGCTGGCTGACCTGATCGCCGGCCAGGTTTTTCTTACTGACGTCCAAAACAGACTTCTTCGCTTTAGGGCTTTTCGGTCCCAAAGAGAATCTAATGAACTGCCGGATGCTTATAGACCGGAAAATGGCTACTTTGGCGATTTAATGAACTGGAGTGGCGTTATCGAGCAAATTGTAGGCGGAAAGGTGATCATTTGGTTGTAATAGAGGGTCTGGGATTCATTAGAATTTCAGAATGAGCGATTTTGGCCGAATAAAGGGTATTGAATTCGTTAGGAAGCCTGGGTTTGCCTCAAGGTCCAGAGGCTGGATGACCTAATCGCAGGCTAAGTCTTTAGAGTCCCTAACGACTCCTATCCACCCGAAAATCGACTGTTTGAGCAGGATAGAAGTCTTTGGAGACTTCTATCGGCAGCAAAACTGGAGAAGAGGCAGCATTTCAGACGAATAAGAGTCCCGAACGTCTTTTACCCGCACGGTTAAACGAATTTTGAGCTGTATAGAAGTCCTTAACGTCTCTTTTCCACTCTTATCGTTTCTTTATCCTCACTCCTCACCGCGACTGAAAACCCGACTTTTTGCCAATATCGACACGACTAAACAAAACTTCTTCCGATTCCTAGAGTCTAACCTAGTAGAATGCATCGAAAGAAAGGAACTATTGTCGAATGAATTGGAGAAAAAAGCTGCTTGCCCCTAAGATGTTGATTGTGATTACAACAGCCGCTTTGACTTTGGGAACATACCCTTTGGAGGAGTCCACCGCGAATGCAGCGGAAATTAAGCATCTAGATCAAATTCGTGTTGCTCTGTTCATAGATTCAGCGAAGTATAAATTAATAGAGCCTGTTGTTACGCTATCTGTAGCCGGAGGGCTGGATATTGGCGTTCGTTCCGCAGCGAGTGCGGCTGTTAAGCCATGGATCTCGATTGCGGATGCTTCCATCCGCATGTCTCTGGATCAGTATAGTGCTCTGATGCTGGAAACGACGGACTTTTCTGCAGCCAAGGCGCTATATGGAAAACTTGCTACTCTGCCCGCGGACGGATACATAATAAGTCGAGTGAAACAAGGGAAAACCGTTTATCAAGTGTATTACGGGAGCTATCCCACCAAAGAAGCAGCCGAAGGAACGGCAGCGCAAGCGCTGAAAGATGCAACGGTTGCGGCCTTAACGAAATCAACAGCTCCCGCAGTAACGGGGCCTCTGCATTGGAATGCGGGGAGTTATGCTTCAGAAGCAGCGGCTCAGCAGCAATTAAACTTGTTTGCCCAAGCGGGAATTCAAGCGGATCTTGCACTTCAGGAGGATGCATCGGGGCAGTTGGCTTATAGTGTTTTTGTTGGGAGCGAAGCAACAGCGGCCCAGTTAGAAACAGTCAAACAGGCTGTATTAAAGGCAGTGCCAAATGTCATTTTGCAAGCGGTAAATCCGAAGAGCGCGTATCTCATTCGCAAATCGGAAGCTACGACTTCTGTCAATGGCGCGACCTCTGTGCCGCACTATGCTTCAGCTGCAAGTGACCAAAAGACGCTGCTTCATCCCAAAAGCGAAGGAATAACGATCAAGGAACGGGGAGATCGCAAATATCGTGGGGATATGGAAATTAGCACGTACCATGACAAATTAGCACTAGTGAATGAAGTCGCCATGGAGTCCTATTTGTATGGAGTGCTAGGATCAGAGCTAAGCGCAGGCTGGCCTGTTGAGGCACTCAAGGCGCAAGCGGTTGCTGCAAGGACTTTTGCGATCAATCAAGTGAATAAATATGAGATCGCGCAAGTGACAGATACGACGTTGGATCAGGCTTATTATGGGATTCTGAAGGAATTCCCGGCAGGCAACCAAGCGGTAGATGCAACGAAGGATGAAGTGATATCCGATAAAAATGGTCTTATATCCCCTGTGTTTTCTTCTAATTCCGGTGGCGTGACGGCTGATCCTTCGGAGGTATGGGGAAATCCGGTTGCTTATTTGCGCAGCGTCACGAGCCCCGATCAGGGCGCAGAGAAGGGGAAAGCTGTCTGGTACAGGATTCAATTAGCAGATGGACGGGCAGGTTACGTTCATTCTATGTATCTCAAAGACAGCGGTCAGAAAGCTAAGGATGGCAAAGCTTACTATGAGGCAACGGAGCAAGGTGTAAATGTACGTTTGGCCCCTTATGTGGATAATACGGCCAATCCTTCCGTTGCACAGCTCGCAAACAAAGAAAAGGTGCTTGTCATTGGTCAGGAAAAGGAATCAAACGCTTATTCCTGGATTCGTGGTCCTTTTACCGCCAGTGACATGAAAAGCAAACTAACGGCTGCAGGCATTACGGTTAGTGGAGATTTGAAAACGCTGGAAATATCCAAACGTGGTCCGTCGGGTCGCGTGACGGAGATGAAAGCCAACGGAGTTGTCGTGAAGGTGCCTTATCCGGATGCTTTAAGAACTGTGCTTGGAGGGCTGCCGAGTACCCTGTTTGAAATTGAACCTGCTGGCAGTTATACTGGTAATACGCCAAATTCGCCAGGTCTGGCGATCGCGGGAGCAACCACGACGGAGACAAGCAGCGCAAGTGCTGATACAATCTACGTCCTATCGGGTGGGCAGTCCCAACCTGTGACCTTAAAGAAAACAGATTTGACGGCCATCAGCACATCCGGAGTATCCAAACCGGCCGCAACCACAGGCAGCAATCCAAGCGGCGTGGTGCCGATTGGACAAGGGCAGCAGTTTGTCTTTCGCGGGACAGGCTATGGCCACGGCATGGGCATGTCGCAATGGGGCGCAAGAGGCTATGCCGAAATCGGCTATGACTATAAGAAAATACTCCAGTCTTATTATGCTGGAATTAACATAACTAAGGAATGAAACTACTTCATGGATGTACAATCTTTTGATTTTGATTTACCCGAAAATTTAATTGCCCAGACGCCGCTGCTGAACCGCACGGCGTCTAGGCTGCTTGCGCTGAACAAACGAACAGGCGACATCAACCACCAAACATTTGAGCAATTGATTGATTATGTAGAAGCCGGCGATTTGCTCGTGATGAACGATACACGGGTCATACCAGCCCGGCTTTTTGGTGCGAAGAAAGACACGGGGGCCAAGGTGGAACTGCTTCTTCTGAAGCCGCTTGGCGACGATCGATGGGAAGCTCTGGTTAAACCGGGCAAACGGATGAAGCTTGGGGCCGTGGCTGTCTTTGGCACAAATCCGGCAAATCCCGATGAACCGCTGTTGACCGCAGAAGTGGTGGAATCGAGCGACATGGGAGGCCGTGTGCTGAAATTCAGCTATACGGGCATTTTCAATGAAATCCTCGATCAGTTGGGTGAAATGCCGCTGCCTCCTTATATCAAGGAGCAGCTATCAGAACGGGAACGTTATCAAACCGTTTATGCGAAGCATGAAGGCTCAGCGGCTGCTCCAACGGCAGGACTCCATTTTACGGAAGCCTATCTGGATAAGCTTCAAGCAAAAGGGGTTCGTATTGCTTTTGTTACGCTGCATGTGGGGCTAGGAACATTCCGTCCTGTTTCCGTGGATACGATTGAAGAACATCAGATGCACGCGGAATATTATGTGCTGTCTCCCGAGACAGCGGCTCTCATCAATGAGACGAAGTCAACGGGCAAACGCGTTATCGCCGTAGGGACAACATCGGCACGCACCCTGGAGACAGCAGCAGGAATCAGTCGTGAGCAGGCGGGAACGAGCGGCAATGAGCCTGTATATATTGAGCCTTCTCAGGGCTGGACGAGTATTTTTATTTATCCCGGATACGAGTTTGGCGTCGTAGATGCCTTGTTGACGAATTTCCATCTGCCCAAGTCAACGCTGCTAATGCTGATTAGTGCTCTAGCTGGGAAAGAAAACGTATTACAAGCCTATGAGGAAGCTGTTCGGGAACAATATCGCTTTTTCAGTTTTGGCGATGCCATGTTGATCTATTAAGATTCAAACAAAGATGAAGCTCAGAATAGGAAGTGGATGTATTGGCAGCAGCAGTTACGTATGAAGCAATTAAAACTTGCAAGCAATCGGGAGCGCGACTAGGAAAAGTTCACACGCCTCATGGCGTCATTGAGACTCCTGCTTTCATGCCGGTTGGCACGCAAGCGACCGTTAAGACGATGAGTCCTGAGGAATTAAAGACGATGGACGCTCAAATTATTTTGAGCAATACGTATCATTTATTTATTCGTCCTGGACATGATATCGTGAAAGCTGCGGGCGGTTTGCATAAATTCATGAATTGGGATCGACCGATTTTGACCGATAGTGGCGGTTTCCAAGTATTTAGTTTGAGTAATATGCGTAAAATTACAGAAGAAGGCGTTCAGTTCAAGTCGCATTTGAACGGAGATAAATTGTTCCTTTCTCCAGAAGTGGCGATGGAGATTCAGAATGCCTTGGGTTCTGATATTATGATGGCGTTTGATGAGTGTCCGCCTTTCCCTGCTGAGTATGACTATGTGAAGAAATCCCTAGAACGCACGACACGCTGGGCGGAGCGCTGCCTGCAAAGCCACAGCCGACCGCAGGATCAGGGCTTGTTCGCCATCATCCAAGGGGGCATGCACGAGGATCTGCGCAGGCTAAGTGCGGAGCAGTTGACTTCCATGGATTTCCCGGGGTATGCTATTGGTGGACTGAGTGTTGGCGAACCTAAGCACTTGATGTATGATGTGCTGGATTATACAACACCTCTTATGCCTGCGAACAAACCTCGTTATCTGATGGGGGTAGGTTCTCCCGATGCTCTAATTGAAGGCGCTATTCGTGGAATCGATATGTTCGATTGCGTTTTGCCGACAAGGATTGCACGGAATGGGACATGTATGACGAGCGAGGGACGTCTGGTGATTCGCAATGCGAAGCACGCGACTGACTTCGGACCATTGGATCCCAAATGTTCTTGCTATACCTGCAAGAATTACAGTAGAGCTTATATTCGCCACTTGATTAAAGCGGACGAAACGTTCGGTATTCGCTTAACAACGATTCATAACCTTCACTTTCTACTACAGCTCATGCGTGATGTAAGAGGAGCTATCCAGGAAGATCGTTTGCTTGATTTCCGGGATGAATTCTTTGCCGCTTATGGGCTGAATGATAATGAAAGAGGATTTTAAGAAAGGAGGATACCTATGTTACTAGCAGCAGATACTGCCAATACAGGTGCAGTTGGGTATTTGTATACATACGGACCTTTAGTGCTCATGTTTGTCGTACTTTACTTCTTACTTATTCGTCCACAACAAAAAAGACAGAAAACACGCAGTCAAATGCTTAGCGGATTGAAAAAAGGGGATAAGGTCGTTACGATCGGTGGTTTACACGGAACGATCATGGAAATCACGGATGACATTTGTGTACTTCGTGTCAATGATGCAACGAAAATGACGTTTGACCGTTCCGCCGTCAATGCGATTTCTAAATCGGCAGCAAAGGAATAAAATAAAAAAGCGAGAACCTTCAATCAGGCTCTCGCTTTTTGTTTGGCTTTTTTTATAAGAGGCAGTTAAAGCTCATTATTCTTAAGTGGCTTGAGCAGTGCTTGCTCGCCAAGCACCAGTCGGCCTTCGGCGATGCGCAACCCGACTCTTGCAGCGACAACACCGAGTACAACACCTGCGCACATATCCGATAACCAGTGGATGCCCAAGTAGAAGATGGTGAAGATGATAAAGGCTGAAGAGATAGGCACGAAGATTTTCCAAAATGTATTGCGGCTCTTCACCGCGATTACAGCCATGGAGACAGAGATCGATGTGTGCAAGCTTGGAAAACAATTATCAAGTCCGGATAATGGACGATAATCTTGCTCGAAGGTAGGGAACACATCCAGAATCAACAATTTGACATTAGGATGGAAGGACCACACTTCGTTCACTGGGAAGAACAGATAAAATGGAATAGCAACCATATAATTGAACATTAATGCATAGCAAATGGCGTAAAACAGCTTATAATTTTTCTGATACGTGTAAAGTGCGATAGAGGCAATCATAACGGACGGAAAGACAACGACATAGAAATAACTGCTGACATAGGTTAGGATATCATTATGGAAAAAGTTCTGGATCGCAGCTACGAAATTGCCTTCAATTCCATAAATCGATTTGGTGAAATCAGCGCGAAATTGCATTTTTTTTTCGATGATCATCTCAACTTTATTGAAAAATAAAATGGTTATGAGTGCAGCGAAATGAAGGACATATTTACGTGAAGTAAACACTTCTTGGACAAAGCTGCCGGCAATATTAAACGGGCTTGAACGTGTTGCAGCAATCAGAAAGACAAAGATGGTAATAACTATATAGACCGTTGCATGCGTCATGGACTGAAACGGACTCATGGTGTTTTCCCCCTAATATTGGAAATATATTGCGGCAATAACTTTGATATTATACCACAATCTGAGGGGGAAAGTGATATTTTCACGGAAACGTCTTATTTTTTAGTGTTGACGCCAAGCATGCCGCCAAGCGCGCCAGAAACGAACAAAATGCCAAGCAGCTGCAGGGATTGCAGGTTCAGACCTGCATCGAAAGCCAGGAACCCCACGAGGAAAATAAGGATGAAATAAACAAATCCAACGATGCCTCCGTGGTACCAGCCGCGGTTGCCGGCTCTTTTACCTGAAACCCAGCCTCCAATAAATAATGACGCCGCATGGATAATTGTCGTTAGCGTATGTAAGGAGCTTTCTTGTGTGCTGGTTAATAGCAGAAACAAGGACGTTACTATGGTTCCAATTGTCATCATACTTAATGAATACGTGAGTCCGGAAAATAAAGGAGACGTTATTCGAACCTGACTGACCGTTTTCATAGGGTTCACAGACACCAGTCCTTTCTTATATTCGTTCTTTTCATTAACATCATTGTATGGCCAAGCACATAGAATTAGTACAGACTGTTTAAGGGGGAAGTGAATAAATATGACGGAATTTTCGCAAGGTCCTGTTCTGTGGCAGGCCATCGCGGCTGTAGTTATCTTTGCAGCGGCGTATATCTTCATCTTGATTGAGCGATGGGATCGCATGTATACAGCGTTAGGCGGAGCCGTGCTGATGATTGTTTTGGGTATTGTGCCTATAGGCAAAGCCCTTACGACTTACGCGAATTGGCGAGTTCTTATGCTGCTCGCCAGCTTATTCATAATTGCTGGACTTTTTCAGAAGACAGGACTTATTTCATATGGGGCAAGCCGTATGATTCGCAAGTTTCGCTTGCAGCCTTTTACCATTTTAGTTGGTTTATCCCTACTAGCCGCGATTTCCTCAGCCTTATGGGATAGCTTAGTAGCAATAGCTGTACTCGTCCCGATTGTGATGAGAATAGCAAAGATGATGAAAGTATCACCTGTTCCTTTTCTGATTTCTGTCCTGTTATCCGCTCATATCGGCGGAGCGTCAACCTTAATGGGCAATCTGCCGAATCGGTTGATTGGCGAATCGGTCGACATTTCGGCCGCGGATATGCTGCTTAACATTGGGCCGCTTAGCCTTATTTTGCTGGCAGTCGTTTACATCGTAATATGGTTTGTGTACGCCAGGCGGATGATCATAGCGGAGACGGGGAAAAGGGAACTGCTCAGCTTGCAGCCTGCTTCGTCTTTAACGGATGATCGCACGTACTTGATAGGCGGCAGTCTCGTTGCCAGTCTAACGCTAGTCGCGCTTTTACTGCAGAATCTCATGGGATGGCACGCTTCTTATATTGCAGCAACCGGGGCCATTCTCTTCTCCTTGCTCAATTACAAATCCATCGTTGGGCTTGCGAAGCAAAAGGATTGGCTGGCAGCGTGGATCCTTTTAAAGGACTCGCAATTATTATTTTTCTTCGGATTGTTTGTGATGGTCGGTGGGCTAATTCATGCGGGTTTCACAGGTTTAATCGCTGTCAAAGGCTTGGAGTTAAGTCAAGGCAATGTGCCTTTCTTAACGAATCTTCTCTTATGGCTTACCGCCTTCGGATCTGCCATGATGGATTACATCCCTTATACGGCCGCAATGATTCCAGTTGTCAAAGACATGAGCAATGTAATTCTCAGTTATTCTTCCTTTACCACGGCTATGCCGCTATGGTGGTCTTTACTGATAGGAACTGCGATAGGAAGCGGGGTAACTTTGCTTAGTTCTACAACGAGCATGTATGCGGCCGTATTGTCAGATCAGGAAGGCGGAGGATTGACACAGCGCAATTACTTTCTGGTGGCAGCGCCAATTTCTCTGCTTTTATGCATCATCGCGACGATTTATTTCAACTTGTTTCTGCTGTAATTGCCAACAATTGAATACGTAAATTCTGCATGATGAAGTACATCCGCGGTCAGAATACCATTGAACTCCGAGAACGAGCAAGAGCTTAGATCAGGGGAGGCCGACGATGGATATTCTGACCATTTTTTTGCGCACTGTGCTGATTTACTTTGTCGTTTTTCTTAT
This sequence comes from Paenibacillus sp. HWE-109, assembly GCF_022163125.1. NCBI lineage: Bacteria > Bacillati > Bacillota > Bacilli > Caryophanales > Paenibacillaceae > Paenibacillus > Paenibacillus sp. HWE-109. The sequence goes on from NZ_CP091881.1 coordinate 454,704, forward strand.
GCTTCGCCTGATGGGGAAACGGGAAATCGGTAAACTGTCACTGTTCGATTTGGTGATTTCAATCATGATTGCGGAAATTGCTGTTTTCGTTTTAGAGGATTCAGGAAAGCCGCTCTTGGATGGCCTTATCCCGATGGGGACACTGGTCATTATCCAAATTTTCATCGCTTACTTAACGTTAAAAAGCAGAACCCTGCGGCTTCTTTTCGACGGAAAGCCAAGCGTCATTATCAGCAAAGGCATGATCGATCGCGATGAGATGAAGAAACATCGGTATAATCTGGATGATTTGATGCTCCAATTGCGGCAAAATAAGATCATGAACGTCGCCGATGTGGAGTTTGCGGTGCTCGAGCCGTCGGGGAAATTGAGTGTCGTGGAAAAAGCGGTGAAAGAGTCAGAACCGGCAGAAGCGACGAAAGGCACTTTCCGATATGAAGGACTTCCGCTGCCACTTATTATGGATAGCAAGGTGCAGGATCAGAATTTAGAAAAGATCGGGAAAACGAGGTTTTGGTTGAAAAATCAAATTCAAGTCAAAGGGGTTCGTGATTTCAAAGAGGTGTTTTACTGCTCAATTGATCACAGAGGACGGATCTTTTTGGATCGCAAAAGATAAGGCAGCCCATTCATGGTGCTACCTTACCCGCGATTAGCGAATCATTTTCTTGCCCATATTCATTAAGCGGCTGATATCCTTCAGGCTGATCAGCCGGAAAAGCGTGATAAGCATCATGTAGGTCAGGAACCCAATGATGAGCGAGGTAACAAAACGGAGCCAATCGGCAGATGTCCAAGCTGTATACATGACGAAGTAGCTGCAAAGCCCGGAAAGGGCCATCGCTGCTCCTATTTTGCCGAAATCGCTTCCTTCCATACGGAATTTCAGCAAGCGTACAACACTGTTCCAATGCAGAAGAGTCACTAATACGATGTTGACGTTAATCGCGAAGACAGCGCCGTGAATGCCCATTTCCGGTTTGCTGGCTAACCAATAGATCAGCACAAGCTTAACGATCGAACCGATTAACGTATTAACCAAAGCGGCTCCAGGCTTGTTCAAAGCTTGCAAAGTGGACTGCAAGGGAGCTTGGAAATAGATGAATATGGCGATAGGAGCCATCATTTTCAGCATTACACCGACATCCGGTTGATTGTACATATACGTACAAATGGGTTCGGCAAGCACAAACATGAGAACGGTGAAGGGAGCACCTGTCACCAGAGCTAATTTCAATGATTGATGCAGACGCATATGAATGGTTTTCATATCCTTGCGGGCAGCGGCTTCGCTTAATGAGGGAACGAGCGATACGGACAAGGACATGGTGAGTGCGCTTGGTAAAAGAATAATGGGAATAATCATGCCTTGCAGAGCGCCGTATTGCGCCGTTGCGAGAGAGGTGGAGATACCTGCAATGGCCAAGCTTTGCGCGATTAAGATCGATTCGAAGAGATAAGAGCTGGCGCCGATTAATTTGCTGCCTGTAATGGGGACAGCTATTCGCATAATTCGGCGAAAGTTAGCTAATCGTCCTTTCCCTTTGGTGGAACCAATGTGAGCGTTAGGAACTTTGGGGGATGTTTTTTTGTCATATCTGAAATGGATAGCCAGGACAACCAAACCGCCTATTTCACCGGCAAGCACACCTATCATCGCCCCGGCAGCGGCATATTCGATGCCATAAGGGATCATGACATACGAGCAGACAAGCACCATAACGATACGAATTAATGTTTCCATAATCTGCGAAGTAGCGGTTGGAATCATATTCTGCCTGCCTTGGAAATAGCCGCGGTAAACCGCGGAAACCCCAATAATCGGAATCATGGGGCTCATGCACAGAAATGTGTAATAGACCCGTGAGTCGGTTAATAAATGAGAAGTAATCCAGGAGGCGAAGACCACGCAAGCTACTGTAAACAGGATGCTTAAGGCGATAGTGATGGCTAGAGATATGCGCAAAATACTGCGAATTCTTGTTTCGTTCTGCTCGGCTTCGGCTTCAGCGATTAATTTGGCAATCGCAATAGGGATTCCACCCGTAATGATGGTTAGGATAACAGACAAGAAGGGCCAGCCCATATGGTAAATACCGATGCCTTCCGCACCGATGACACGCGGTAAAGTAATTCTCGGAATGAATCCTAATATGCGGTTCAAAATCCCTGCGGCCAACAGGATCATCGTGCCTCTGATAAATGACTGCTTGGTCACTGCCACTCCCTCTTCCGATACTTGACATACCTTATGAATATGCAGGTGTTGGTCAAGCTCATGCTAACATTTTGGGGACAGGTACCTGCCAGGCAGGAAAATCATGGATGACTAGCGAATGAGATAGAGCAGAAGGTAAATCACACCTTAGGAGGATCTCCCCATGAACGGAGAAGATAACGATCAAGTCCCTCATCATCCTGAGGATACAGAGAACGAACAGGCAGCAGAAGAAGACGCTTCGGTGAGCGTTGAAGAGGAAGAGGAGAACGGTCTTTCTGACACAGAACTCAATGAAATTATTGAGAGCTTATGTTTAAGCAAAGTGGAGGAATTCATCTTGCTCGGCTACGATCATGTAAGCGGCAAGGATATATGGGATTGTGTGAGTGATAAATATCGGAAGACCGGTGTTCCTTCGCTTCATCAAATCGTGAATGACATTTTATCACTGAAATCGACTCAGTTTATGAACTGGATGACGATTAGCATGTATAGAGGAGCCCAATTCTAAGAATAGGGCTTATTTTTCTGTGAATGTGAAATGATAAGGATAGTTATCGACTTAAATTGACTCGATTTTCAGACCTGAGTATAATAGGCATATTGAGTATCGAAGGGAGACAAGCAAGAGATGCTGGATTGGAAAAGAATTTCGTTCTTTTTTCTTACGGTCATAATTGTGCTCGGAGCCATTGGGGCAACAAGTCCTAGACTAGTAGAACGAATCAAGCTTGGATTGGATTTAAAAGGCGGGTTTGAAATTTTGTACACCGCTGAGCCTTTGTCGGCTGGACAACCTCTGACGAAGGAAACGCTTACGCAAGCGGCAGAAAGCTTGGCCAAACGTGCCGATACCCTTGGTGTAGCTGAACCTGAGGTCTATCCGGAAGGATCAGACCGCATTCGTGTGCGTCTAGCCGGTGTGGAGAACGAAGAGGAAGTCAGAACCTTGATGTCCAAACCTTCTGTTCTAACCTTCAGAGGACCGGATGGAACGATTTACATGAACGGAACGGATTTCGTAGAGAACGCAGCGAAATTAAGCTACGATCCGAACACGAAACAGCCGATCGTTGAGATCAAAATGAAGAGCAGAGAGAAATTCAAGGAAGTTACAACTAAGCTGGTAGGCAGCACCCTGTCTATTTACTTAGATGATGTTGTTCAGTCCACAGCATCCGTTAATTTCCCGATTGACAGCGACTCTGCGATCATTACACAAACCAATGTAGCAGAAGCCACGAAAGTAGCCAAAATGATTAACTTGGGCGCGATGCCATTGAAGTTAACTGAGAAATATATTCAACGTGTAGATGCAACGTTAGGTAAAGCTTCCCTGCATGAAACAGCAAGAGCAGGTCTGATTGCTTCGATCTTAATCTTCTTATTCATGGTGATTTACTACCGCGTTCCTGGTCTAGTAGCAGCATTTACACTCATTACCTACGTATGGGTGCTTCTCGCTATTTTCGACTTTATGAATGCGACGCTGACCTTGCCAGGTATTGCTGCCCTTGTGTTAGGAGCGGGTATGGCAGTTGATGCGAACATCATTACATACGAAAGAATCCGTGAGGAAATTCGCGCGGGCAAAAGCATTCTTTCCTCTTTAAAAGCAGGAACCAAGCATTCGTTCCGTACGATTATGGATGCTAACGTAACCAACTTAATTGCCGGTATTGTCCTGTATTATGTAGGGAACGGTGCAATCCGCGGATTCGCGGTTATTACGATGATGAGTATTATTATCAGTATCTTAACGAACGTTCTGTTCTCCAGATGGCTGCTGCATCTTATCATACGAGGCAACTTGCTGAAGAAGCCAAGTTATTTTGGTGTGAAGGAGGCAGACATTCGTGGGCTCTAAACAAAGGTTTGATTTTGTCAAAAACCGCAATAAATTCTTTATCGTCTCACTAGCCCTTCTCATCATCGGCTTAGCTGTGATGCTGTTCTCCGGTATGAATTTCGGTGTAGATTTCAAAGCAGGTACGAATATTGACCTCGTGGTTGGCAAACAGTTGGACAAAGCAAAAGTGGAAGAAATCTTGCATACACTGACTACAAGCGGTGATGTAAACTCCAAATTTGCTGATCCAACGATTGGCGGCAACAATAGTGACCGCGTTTCAATTCGGTTCGACGATGTGTTGACGGACGATGTAGTAAATAAGATTCAGAAGGCATTTGCAACGGCCTATAGCACGGAAGTTTCCAAAGAAATTAATACCGTTGATCCACAACTGGCAAAAGAATTGCTGCTTAAAGCCGTATATGCGGTTGCCATTTCAAGCGTACTAATTTGTCTGTATGTAAGCATTCGTTTCGAATGGCGCTTTGCCATAGCGGCGATTATCGCTATCCTTCATGATGCTTTCATGGTTATCGCGATGTTCGCGATTTTCAGATTTGAAGTGAACTTGCCGTTTCTGGCGGCAGTCTTGACCACGATTGGTTATTCGATCAATGATAAAATCGTTATCTTTGACCGTATCCGTGAGAATTTAAGATTTTCTAAGCTCAAAACGGACGAAGACTTGGTTGCACTGGTGAATGATAGTATCTGGCAAACGATGGCACGGAATATCAACACGGTTCTCGTTGTCTTGATTGCAGCAGGATGTTTATACATTTTCGGTAGTGAATCCATTAAGCTTTTCGCTTTGGCGAAGTTAATCGGGTTGACAAGCGGAGCTTACTCCTCCATCTTCATCGCTTGTTCGCTTTGGTACTTGTTGAAAAGAAAATCCTTGCGTAGTTCTAAAAAGAAAGCTGCAGCGTAATAACCATAATAAACCGGCCGCGTGTATGTTGCGCGGCCTTTGTATCCGTTCAGGGGGAGTGTCAAGGTGACTGACGAGCGTTTTCAAAGGACCGAACTCATAGTGGGGCTCGGAATTGCAGGGAATGTAGGACTGGCGCTCCTCAAGGGGATCGTCGGCTTAATGGCGCAGAGCACTGCACTGCTTGCTGACGCAGCACATTCAACATCGGAAGCCATACGGAGTTCTCGCAAATCCAATAAGAGGATATCCATCTCGACCATTCTGCTCTCCCTGGTCATCTTGCTCTTAGGCGTTGAGATGGGATTCTCATCCGTGAAGTCGCTATGGACTGGGGGCGATCAGGCTCCGGAAGTTTATGCGCTGGCTGCTGTCGGTGTTGCTCTCCTGGCGAAAGAACTCTTTTTTCAATATACTTACAGGCTGGGCAAGCGTTTAAAAGATGAGGAATTAATTGCCAATGCAAGAGGGCGCCGTTCCGAGATATACTCTACTCTTGTGGCTTTGATTGGTGTAACCGGGGCTTTGCTCGGTCAGTATGCAGGTCTTTCATTTCTTTATTACTTGGATCCATTAGCAGGGCTGGTGATATCCATATTGGTCATTCGCAAAGGGTATCTGTTTGTGAAAGATGCGATACATACTCCTCCTAATGAGGCGTGGCAGCAAGAAGATGCGGCAGATTTCATTGCAGCCGTGCAGGCCATAAAGGGAATTATAACGGTTGACGACTTGAAAGCACGCGAGCAGGGCCACTATGTTATCATTGATATTAAAATTAGTGTAAATCCAAGAGCATCCGTATGGGAGGGGCATGAGCTTTCCAAAAAGGTCAAGCAGCTGCTTATGAAACGGTACCAACATGTTTCAGATGTACTTGTCCATGTGGCCCCCTATGATGCTGGCTTTCCCTATAAACATAATGTGGATACAGAGCATAGTGAGTTTCCGTCTGTAGTTCATTAAAAAAGAAGGAGGACACACCAAGTGCTAGCACCTAAGGCAAGATGGAGCATAGGAAATGCGGATGAAATGCTCGTAGAAACGTTTGTGCGTGAGCTGCAGGTTGACCCGCTTGTCGCCAGATTGCTTGTTTTGCGAGATATACGCACGGTGCCGGATGCCGAACAATATATGCATGGTGGAGTCCAGTATTATCTTGACCCGTATCTGTTAGATGGGATGCTTCCCGCAGTGGAACGTATTCGTTTAGCGATTAAGAATGAGGAATTTATTCGTGTATATGGGGACTATGATGCGGATGGTGTAAGCAGTACTTCCTTAATGGCTCATTTGTTAAAAGGTTTGGGCGCCCGCTTTGACACGTATATCCCTCATCGCATTCGAGAAGGCTATGGCCTGAATCGAGGTGCCATCGATTTAGCGAAGGAACAAGGCGTCGATTTATTGATCACCGTTGATACTGGCATAAGCGCCGTGCAAGAAATCGCGTATTGCCAGGAGCTCGGTCTAGATGTGATTGTAACTGATCACCATGAGCCGCCAGATGAGCTGCCGCAAGCTCTAGCCGTCATCAATCCGAAGAAGCCTGGCTGCCCGTATCCGTATAAACATCTTGCAGGGGTCGGTGTTGCCTTGAAGTTGGCGCACGCCCTTCTGGAGCGTTTGCCAGAGGAGCTGCTCGAATTTGCCGCACTGGGTACAGTGGCAGACTTGATGCCTCTGACGGGGGAAAACAGGCTGATTGTGAAGCAAGGTTTGCAGCGTATGCAGGATTCGGCGTATTCGGGGTTTCGGGCTCTGATCGGGGTATCCGGCATTGATAACAAGGAAGTCACCGCGTCCCATATTGGTTTCTCGTTGGCACCGAGAATTAATGCAAGCGGTCGATTGGAAGCCGCTGATATTGCGGTTAAGCTGCTGACAACGACCGATGACCAAGAAGCCGAGCAGATTGCTTATGAACTGGATGCGCTGAATAAAGAACGTCAACTTATCGTTGAAGAGATGGTGAAGGAAGCTTTCGTGCTTGCCGAACAACAGATGGCCAAAGGGTTGGATAAAGTCATCGTGGTTGTCAAGGAAGAGTGGAACGTGGGTGTAGTCGGTATTGTCGCTTCCAAAATTGTGGAGAAATTTTATCGGCCGACCCTGGTACTCAGTCTTGATCCTGCAACGGGGATAGCCAAAGGCTCTGCCCGTTCAATTGCCGGGTTCGACCTGCACAAAGCTTTGACAGCTTGTGACGAATGGCTGGATCACTATGGCGGCCATCAGGCCGCAGCGGGCATGAGCTTAAATCAGATTCATCTCGATGCTTTCACGCAGAAGCTCAATGAGCTGGCCGCAGCTACGCTAACGGAACAGGATTATATTCCGCTGTTCAAAGCAGATGCCGTATGCAGCTTGCCAGATGTGCCGATAGCCAGCATTGAGCAGTTAGAGAAGCTTGCGCCCTTCGGTATGGGGAATCCAGCACCGAAATTTATGTTTGCGGATTTGCTGTTAGGTGAGATTCGCACAATGGGCAAAGAGAAGCAGCACTTGAAGCTCGCGCTGTCGCAGGCCAAAGAGGAAGTCAGCTGCGCAGTAGAAGCCGTGGGCTTCGGCAAAGGCAATCTCGCGACTTTGATGGCGCCAGCTGCCAAAGTTGATGTGCTGGGTGAACTCTCCATCAATGAATGGAATGGCGTACGCAAGCCGCAAATTGTGATGCAGGATTTGCGGATCACGCATATGCAGCTTTTTGATTGGCGCGGAGCCGGACAGCTGAGCGCAAAGCTGCAAGTGCTTGAGAATAATTTGGCTTCCAGCAACCAGAAAAGCGTGAAGACGCCAGCCGTTGTCCTGTTCGATGAGGCGGATGTGAACAGATTCACATCAACAGCTTTTCAGTTAGGCGACGACGTGCCTTACTGGGTTGTTCAAGATGACGAGCAAGTTCGACCGGGGAACGAAGCAGCGAGACTTAATGATTTTGCCCATATGCAGGACATTATTCTTTATACGATTCCAAGAAGCATCGCCAGCTTGCAAAGCGTGCTTCAACAAGCGAGCGGAATGATGCGCTGCTACCCAGTTTTTGCGGAACTGGGACCTGATAGCGGCAGTACGCTGCCGTCTCGCGAGATGTTCAAAATGCTTTATGGCACTTTGCAAAAGGACGGTTCACTGAACGTGCAAGATGTGCGTATCATGACCTCATTTAGCAAACGTTCCGGACTTTCACCTGCAATGATTCAATTCATTTTATCGGTTTTTGAAGAGTTGGGTTTTGTTGACCGGCAAGGTCCTCATGTTAGATTGCAGGCGTCACCAGCCAAAAAAGATCTTACAGCATCCCGCTTGTATCAACATAGATTGCATCGTCAGGAAGTGGAGTCCATTGTTATGTATTCCTCAGCCAAAGAGCTTGAACAATGGATCGCTGAACAATTACAAAAAGAACATCACTTATTGGAGGAAATCATATGAATTTCAAAGAATATATTCGCGTAATCCCGGACTTTCCACAACCAGGCATTCGGTTCAAGGACATTACAACGTTGCTCCAAAATGGTCCTGTGTACAAAGAAGCTATTGACCAGTTGAAAGAATTGATCAAAGAGAAGCAAATCGATGTAATTGCCGGCCCTGAAGCCCGCGGTTTCGTGATTGGCGCTCCGCTTGCTTACTCCCTTGGAGTTGGTTTTATTCCGATTCGCAAGAGCGGCAAGCTGCCTGGTGAAACGATCGAAGCGGATTATGCGCTGGAATACGGCAAAGATAAATTGGCGATGCATAAAGATGCGATTAAACCAGGTCAAAAGGTCCTGATCGCTGATGATTTGCTGGCCACAGGCGGGACGATTCAAACTTCCATCGATTTGATTAAACAGTTGGGCGGCGATATTGTCGGGGCCGCATTCTTGATTGAGCTCAGCTACCTGGACGGAAGAAGCAAGTTTGACGGCATCGATGTGGTATCCCTAGTTCAATATTAATGACACCGAAACACCTCATGATTGCCCAGGCAATCGTGGGGTGTTTTCCTAACAATTTGAGAAATCATCCAAAGGTTTGCGATAAAATGATGCAATTTGTCGAAAGTGTAGGGGCGAATAGTTGACGCGGAGCCTGCCTTGCAGGCATAATGGATAAAAATCGATTAAAGGGAATGGGTAGATGCATGGGTATAGAGCAGCTTCTAGAGAAGGCCGCCACCTATCTGAAAGAGAATGATTTGCAGAGGATTCGGGAGGCCTATGAATTCGCGGATGAAGCCCATCATGGCCAAGTTCGCAAATCGGGGGAGCCCTATATTCTGCATCCACTCGCTGTTGCAGATATATTGGTGAATATGCAGATGGATGTGACATCCATCATTGCGGCACTTCTGCATGATGTCGTTGAAGATACAACAGTTTCACTGGAAACTGTTTTAGATAAGTTTGGGAAAACGTGCGCAATGCTTGTTGATGGCTTGACGAAGTTGGAACGGATTAAATTCAAGTCCAAGGAAGAGCAGCAGAACGAGAATTATCGCAAAATGTTCGTCGCGATGGCGCAGGACATTCGGGTTATTCTGATTAAACTGGCTGACCGCTTGCATAATATGCGCACATTGAAGTACCAGTCGGAAGAAAGCCAACGGCGCATCGCGGAAGAAACCTTGGAAATCTTCTGTCCGATTGCGCATCGCCTTGGTATTTCCACGATCAAGTGGGAGATGGAGGACATTGCCCTCCGTTATTTGAATCCGCAGCAATACTACCGAATCGTGAATCTTATGCAGAAGAAGCGGACCGAGCGCGAGCAGTATATTGAGGATGTTATTCACAGCATCAAAGAGAAATTGGATGAGATGGGTATTCAAGGAGATATTTCTGGAAGACCCAAACATTTGTACAGTATTTACAAAAAAATGAGTTCCCGCGGCAAGCAGTTCAATGAGATTTATGATCTCATGGCGCTGCGCGTCATAGTCGATGGAATCAAAGATTGCTACGCTTCTTTGGGCATTATTCATACGTTGTGGAAGCCGATGCCAGGGCGTTTCAAGGACTATATCGCGATGCCTAAGCCGAATATGTACCAATCCCTGCATACGACTGTCATTGGGCCTAAGGGAGAGCCCTTGGAGGTTCAGATTCGGACTTGGGAGATGCACAGAACCTCAGAGTTCGGAATCGCTGCTCATTGGGCTTACAAAGAGGGAGGCACAGTCGTCCCTTCCGGCACATTTGAAGATAAAATGAGCTGGTTCCGTGAAATTCTGGAGCTGCAGCATGAAACGAACGATGCCTCCGAATTCATGGAATCCATGAAAATGGATTTCTTCTCTGACCTTGTTTTCGTATTTACGCCAAAAGGTGAAGTGATCGAGCTTCCTGCTGGTTCCGTACCCCTGGATTTTGCTTACCGCATTCATACGGAAGTCGGCAATCGCACGATTGGCGCCAAGGTCAATTCGCGGATTGTTCCGCTTGATCACAAACTCAAAACGGGGGATATTATCGAAATTCTGACGTCCAAGCATTCCTACGGACCTAGTCAGGATTGGGTGAAGATTGCGCAGTCCTCTCATGCGCGCAGCAAAATCAAGCAGTGGTTCAAGAAAGAGAAACGCGAAGAAAACGTTGAAAAAGGCAAGGATATGATTGAACGCGAACTCAAAAGGTTGGCGATCGATCCTCCGACGCTGATGAGCGATGATAAAATGCTCGAAGCAGCCAAGAAATTCAACTTCAATGATATCGAAGATATGTTGTCTGCTGTTGGGTTTGGCGGTATTACAGCGGCCCAAATCTGTACGAAACTAACCGAGAAGCTGCGGAGAGAAGCTGAGGAAGCACAAGTGCTGCAGCTGACCAGCGAGGTTAAGGAAGTCAAATCCAAGGAAAATGAGCGGAAAGGCCGGCCGACGAACGGCGTGCGCGTCAAAGGCGTCGATAACTTGCTGGTTCGTTTTGCCCGCTGCTGTAATCCGGTGCCTGGCGATTTGATTATCGGTTATATCACGCGCGGTCGTGGGGTGTCTGTTCACCGCTCGGATTGCACGAACATTCCTTCCAGCATGGGAGAAGAAGAGCGCGTCATTGAAGTGGACTGGGCGGAAGCCGTGGAATCCAACTTCAACGTGGAGATTGAGATCACGGGGCATGATCGCCGCGCTTTCTTGAATGAAGTACTGCAAGCTGTCTCCGAAAGCAAGACGATGATTTCAGCCGTTTCCGGACGTTCGGATAAAAATAAGATGGCGACGGTTCATATGACGATTTTGATCAAAAATATCGACCATTTGCAGTCAGTCGTCGAGAAAATCAAACGGGTCAAAGATGTTTATTCCGTACAGCGAATCATGCAGAGCTAGCGGATTGATGCTGTAAGGGTAAGGAGTTTTGGTGAAGCGATGAGAGTTGTTGTGCAGCGCTGCAAGCGCGCCGAGGTTACAGTTAATAATAGATCTATTGGCCGTATCGATGAGGGACTCATGCTGCTTGTAGGCGTCACCCACGAAGATACGGAGCAGGATGCCAAATATTTAGCGGAGAAAATCGCCGGACTGCGTATTTTTGAAGATGAAACTGGCAAAATGAATCTTTCTGTCCTAGAGACCGATGGCCAAATTTTGTCGGTTTCGCAGTTTACCTTGTATGGGGATTGCCGCAAAGGGAAGCGTCCTAATTTCATGGCAGCGGCGCGGCCAGAGCAAGCGGAGCCTTTATACGACAAGTTCAATGACCTGCTTAGAGCTCAAGGGTTGCACGTGGAGACGGGCGCATTTGGTGAAATGATGGATGTTTCTTTGACCAATTGGGGACCTGTGACTCTTGTAATTGACAGTAAATAGGCTTATCTTGGACAGGATGCCAAAGGATAAGGCTTTAACTGACTGGTTATACTGAATAGGTATATTCATGCAGTTAGGAGCATCCGGATGCGACAATCGATCAAACACAAAGCCATGACCGCACCAGAGCAGCAGATCTTCCACACTAGCCTTGCTGAGCGTATGAGCCAAGCGCCAGCGCTTGCTGATGTGGAAATAAGCAGTGAATTCACGTCTGATCAAGAGAAGATGAAAAGCATTCCCAAGAAATCCTATCGGTAACCATAAAGCCTCGCATGCGCTCAAAAACGCATGGTGAGGCTTTATTTGTGCATCTGCAGAATTTCTCTAGACCTCCAAGTTGTGGTAAACTAACAAGTGATGTTCAGGCAACAAATCAAACAACTGCGCAAATAGGCTTATCCTGCGATTCATTCAGGTAAGCATAGAGCAGGAGACAAGGCGGGTGCTTTTGTTTTAATGGCAAATTCGAATCGTAATACGTCCTCATCCAAGGGCTGGGTTTGGTTGATGGGAATCTTGATTTTACTCGCGGTGGCAGCAGCAGCTTCATCCTTGTATTATCAATACAAACACCTGGCGGAAACTGAGCATAAAGTTAGCAAACAAGGCATTGAAGAAGTCAAATCGGTTAAAAAAGTAAAAGAGGCTTACGATGTTATTGTCGTGGGAACAGATCCGGAGGGGGTCGCAGCGGCTGTTTCAGCGGCTCGCAACGGAATGACAACCTTGCTCGTTGACGGGCGCAACCGCGAGATTCTAGGCGGGCTTATGACCTTGGGATGGATTAACTCCCTCGATATGAACTATTCTCCAGGCAAAACTCTATTAGGGAAAGACGATGTATTTAACAAGGGCTTCTTCTCGGAATGGTATGCCAAAATCGAAGGTGATTCCTTTGATGTGAATACAGCCGCGAATGCGTTCTATGACTTGGTCAAAAACGAAAAAAACATTGATCTTTTACTTAAAACCAAATCCATTGAGCCGCTCATTAATGATAATAAGACCTTAGTTCAAGGGGCCAAAATTACGCTTCAAAACGGTGATACGCAGATGGTCAAAGCTGCCTCTGTGATCGATGCTACACAGGATGGAGATTTTGCCGCAGCGGCAGGTGTTCCTTTTACAATCGGGCATGAAGATATTGGGGATCCTAATTCCAAAATGGCTGTTACGCTCGCCTTCCGTCTCAAAAATGTAACGCAGGACGTTTGGAATATGATGGCCAAAAGATTGAACAATGATGATAGTCCGGATACAGGTGTCAACGAAGTAAGTGTTTTTGGTTATGGTGAAATGAGCAGCTATCCGGCGCTTAACAAAGAAAGAGCCAAGATGAGAGGATTTAATATGGGCAGGCAGAATGATAATACTGTCCTTATTAATGCCCTGCAAATTTTTGGCGTAGACACCTTTGATCCCAAATCCGTTCAAGAAGCTTTTGATATCGGAAAAAAGGAATTGCCTAATATTGTCGCTTATATGAAAAAGACGTTCCCCGAATTTGCAACTATCGAGCTCGATGGTTCGGCGCCAGAGCTCTATGTGAGGGAAACACGCCATATGCAGGGTGAATACCGCTTGAGTATTGTTGATGTTTGTACGAACAATGATCAGTGGGACCGTATTGGATTCGGCTCTTATGCTGTCGATATTCAAAGGGTTTCGCCTACAGACTCCGGCAATGTCGTTTGCAAACCGAAGCAGTATGCAATTCCGTTCCGCAGCATTGTGCCGCAGAAAGTGGATGGACTGCTTGTTGTAGGTCGAGCGGCCAGCTACGATACGTTGCCGCACGGAAGCGCGAGAGTAATGCCTACGGGGATGGCTGAAGGCGAAGCAGCAGGTGCTGCTGCAATGCTGGCGAAGCAGGAGAAGATGACGTTCCGTCAGCTCTCCGCATCCAAAGAAACCATCGCAAAGCTGCAAGCACAGTTAACGAAGCAAGGGATGGAATTACCGCCGATGACGCTCAAGCCGCAGCCTTTTATGGAGCACAAAGCCTACGAGGGGCTAAAGTCTGCTCTAATGTTGGGGCTAGCCTCTGGCGCATACACCAACAACTTCCGTCTAGACGATGCCGCGAATCCTAAGCGGATGGTGAACCTTGTGAGCGGTGCGAAGAAGATGAAACCGGATGCTTTCAAAGGGGATGTTGCGAAGGCGATCGACAAGCTTGATAACGCTGATAAAGTATCATTAACTTTGGAGCAAGCCAGTTATACGATCACCCAAGCGCTTGGAATTACAGCTTCCCAGAATGAAGCGCAAGCGAAGTTGGTCGAGAACAAGCTGCTGACCGAGGCAACTTTGAAGCTGATTGCGGACAAGACAAAGCTAACCAATGGAGATACCTATTTGATCATTCGAGATGTGAAGACAGGTTTGACCGGGAAGCCATAAATAAAACAAGAGCCTTACTGCCGCAATGGATGTGGCGGTAAGGCTCTAAGTTTGAGTCAGGATGAGAATAAAGTGTGTACGCTTACATATATCAGTCAGCTTCTGCAGCATCCTCTTCTGCTTCGGCAGATGCTTCCTCATCCGCAGCTTCTTCCGCTTCAGCTTCTTCCGCTTCAGCCTCTTCCTCAGCTTCTACTTCTTCCTCTTCAGCGGCTTCTTCCTCTTCTTCCGCTTCTACGGCATCATCCGACTCTTCAGTGGCCTCATCCTCGGCTGTTTCTTCAGCTGCATCATCTTCTACTTCTGCTTCGGTTTCAGATTCTTCAGAGAAGAGCACCACTAGGTCTTGCCGATCATCTTGAAACTCGTTTTGTTTTGTCATTGTTACAGCCTCCTGAAGATAAATTCAAGGCCATCTGCCTTGTTGTACATGTATATGTGGAATTTATCCGAATATACGAGGACAGGTGGATGAAAATATTTTAATATGCTGTAATGAAATTGTAATTTAATTTTCATCTCGTTTTAATGAACCAGGGCTATACTTATAGATGACCCCCTTTAAAATATAATGTAACTTGAGGCCTGCAGCCATTGTGCTGCAGGCTATTTTCTTTTGTGGACACGTCAAAGGTGCCGGGCTAATAACCGAAGTGGACTTGGATTTTGAAGGTCGCCCTCTTACGAACTCATTAACCTTTATATGATCAAAATGGTTCATTTTGAAAATCTAACGAATTCTCGAAGCGTTATTGGATGCAAATGCACACCATTTCACTTGTAGGCTGCTGAGTAAGGCTAATCCAGTTCATTAGGTTGCCAATGAAGCCCATTTTCTCGTCAATAAGCACCCTACTGTTCATTAGATTGCCAAGTTAACGGAGAGGCGGCTTGGTGGTGCTCAGTCTTGCCTGTTAACGCTGTTTTTCGACGTTACAGCTCTCGTTGTGGCTTCAAACGCTGCATTAACGCTGAAATTCAACCTTAACTCACCTGATGTGTCGTTTTTGGTGCTCAGCCTTGCCTGTTAACGCTGTTTTTCGACGTTACAGCTCTCGATGTGGCTTCAAACGCTGCAGTAACGCTGAAATTCAACCTTAACTCACCTGATGTGTCGTTTTTGGTGCTCGGTCTTGCCTGTTAACGCTGTTTTTCGACGTTACAGCTCTCGAAGTGGCTTCAAAAGCTGCATTAACGCTGAAATTCAACCTGAACTCACCTGATATGTCGTTGCTGCTCGTACCTTTGCAGGCAGGCTCCTATACCTTAAAGTAGCTAGTTACAAACCGAATGAAACAGAGGAACTGTTCAAGTGCAAATGGTTGCAATGGATATCTTTCAGAGAGCAGTGCACAAAAGCTGCAGAGCGGCGTATAAAACACCCATGGATGCAAAAAAGGAGCTAAGCGTACAAGCCGCTTAACTCCTTTATTAAGTTTAGGGTAAGTGAAGCTTACCACGAATGTAGTGTTGGAGAGTGACTCCCTCACCAGGTTCACGCGCGTTTGGCGTTCAGCAGCTAAAATGGTTACAGAACTAGCCGCAGAATCGACTTTTCTTATCTATTTTACATTAAAGCATCGAAAGAATAATCGCCAGCACCGATGAGGGCAACGCCAACAGCGATTGCAAGCAATACTAAATTGTACTCGATTCCGTTGGAAGTAACCCAGAAACCATTTTTACCGTGCACTTTAAGAATTGCCATGAGCATAGTCAGTGCAATGAGCGCAGCTCCTAACCATGTCCAAAGGCCTGCGGCGAAGAGAAGGCCTCCGCCAAGCTCCGCCAGACCTGCAAGTACAGCCATCAAGACCCCTGGCTTAATACCGATGGAATCAAAGAAGCCACCCGTTCCTTTTGGACCATAGCCCCCGAACCATCCAAATAATTTCTGTGTACCGTGCGCCGCGAATGTTAACCCTATGACCAAACGAATAATAAGAAGACCTAAAGCCATTACTAACAACTCCTCTATAAATATATTTTGTTTAACAACTTACTTTATGTTAGTATATTATTACGAAGCACTTACTTTTGTCAAGCGACTATGTTAAAATTGTTAATCATAAGCTTATGATGCAAGTTTTCGTAAGAAAACTCTGAGGAGATGATTTATATGGAAGACTATCAACTATGCCCGAAATTCGAAAATGCGTTTGAACTTCTGGGTAAGCGATGGACAGGGCTTATCGTGCATGTCTTGTTATCAGGACCTAAGCGTTTTAAAGATATATCTGTTCTCATTCCAAGCATGAGTGATCGCATGCTTTCGGAGAGATTCAAGGAGCTTGAGGCTGCTGAGATCATTATTCGTCACGTATACCCCGAAACGCCGGTTCGGATTGAATATGAGTTGACACCCAAAGGCAAAGGGCTCAAACCAGTTATGGATGAGTTGCAAAAGTGGGCGGACTCTCATTAACTAATATAGTGTAGTCGTTTTGTAAATAGACGTATGTCTCTTGACTTTACTTCTGCCAATGTTTACAATAAACAATATTGTAATTCGATACTTTTGTGATCCATTGAAGGGACAAAGTAATTCGCCCCCACATTGTCAGAGAAGGAAGCCTAGGGTGGAAGCTTCCTAATGATGAGCGAGCCAAAAGACCTCCCTGAGGACCAACTGGGAACCGTGCATCGACATTTGTCGACTAACGTAGTAGCTGTTGTGCGTGTAGCGGGCGTTAACCGTCAAGAGCAGAATGTGTGTGGGATGGCCTAGCTATCTTGCCGTTCTGAATGTGGGTGGTACCACGGGTGAATTTGTTAATCAAATCTCTCGTCCCTGACGTTTGTCGGGGATGGGGGATTTTTTGCTATTTGCATGAGATAAAGGGAGGTTGACCATATGAGCATCCAAAAGCCAAAAGGCACACAAGATCTTCTTCCCGGCGAGGTGGAGAAGTGGCAGTATCTGGAAAACAAGGCAAGAGAGTTGTGCCAGCGTTTTAATTACAAAGAAATTCGTTCCCCGATCTTCGAAGAGACTGAACTGTTTATCAGAGGTGTCGGAGAAACCACGGATATCGTTGGCAAAGAAATGTACACCTTCCTCGACAAGGGGAACCGCAGCATGACGCTTCGTCCCGAGGGCACGGCCGGGGTTGTTAGAGCGTATGTGGAAAATAAGCTTTACGGAATACCTGATCTTACCAAACTGTATTATGTGGGACCTATGTTCCGCTACGAACAGCCGCAAGCAGGTCGATACCGCCAGTTCCACCAATTCGGTATCGAAGCGTTTGGTTCCGTTGATCCTAGTATCGATGCTGAAGTCATAGCGCTGGGCTACACCTTCTACAAAGAAATCGGTCTGAAGGAAGTAACCGTGGAAATTAACTCGGTCGGCACGCCAGCTGTCCGCGCGGCTTACCGCGAGCAGTTGCAGGCGTTTTTTGCCCCAGTGAAGGATCAGATGTGCAAAGATTGTCAAATTCGCTATGAACGCAACCCGATGCGTCTGCTGGATTGTAAAATCGATCAGAAATTTGGCGAAGGCGCTCCCGATATTCTGGAATTTCTGGACGAAGAATGCCGCACGCACTTCGATCAAGTGAAAGAGCATTTGACGGCTATGGAGATTCCATTCCGCGTTAATCCTCGACTTGTTCGTGGTCTGGATTATTACACGCATACCGCTTTTGAGTACAAAGCAGCTGGTATTGGTGCCATTGATACGATTGGCGGAGGCGGACGCTACAATGGCTTGGTTGAGCAAATCGGCGGCCATGGCAACGATCAACCGGGCGTTGGCTTAGGTCTGGGGCTCGAGCGTATACTGCTCGTTCTACAGGCGCAAGGTGTAGAAATTCCGAAGCCGGACCCGCTCGACGTCTACTTGATTGGTTTAGGGGAAGCGGCTGAGAAGGAAGTTACGAAGCTGCTGCACCAGTTGAGAGTACAAGGAATCAAAGCTGAGAAGGACTACCAAGGGCGCAAAATGAAGGCGCAAATGAAATCGGCTGACCGGTTTCAAGCAACCTACGTGGCCATCCTTGGAGATGACGAGTTAGCGCGCGGCGAAATTACGCTGAAGAAAATGGATACAGGCGCTCAATTAACGGTTAGTTTAGTGGATATTGGTTCGAACGCAGCTAAGACACTATTCCAATAGATGATCAAAGAATTTACAAAAGAGAGACTTTGAGCTCTGGCTCAAAGATCCCTATATTAGGAGGAAACAATCATGATGCTAAAAACACATCATTGCGGGCAGCTTACGAAAGATCAGGTAGGACAAACAGTAACATTAAACGGGTGGGTACAAAGAAGACGTGACTTAGGCGGCGTACTGTTCATTGATTTACGCGACCGCAGCGGGCTTGTTCAAACCGTATTTAACCCTGATTTCTCAGGGGATGCTCTTGCGATTGCTGACCGCGCGCGCAATGAGTACGTGCTTGCGATCAAAGGTAAAGTCGTTGAACGTGACGCGGAGACTGTGAACAAAAATATCCCAACAGGTGAAATTGAAATTCAAGTTACCGAGATTGAAATCATGAATGCAGCCAAAACGCCTCCGTTCTTCATTGAAGACGGCGTTGATGTGGATGAAGCGGTTCGCTTGAAATATCGTTATCTGGATCTGCGTCGTCCGGAAATGCAAAAAACGTTGATGCTGCGCTCCAAAGCTTCCAACATTTTCCGCAACTTCTTGGATGCTCAAGGCTTCATCGATGTGGAAACACCAATTTTGACAAAAAGCTCACCGGAAGGCGCTCGTGATTATTTGGTGCCAAGCCGCGTGCATCCAGGCGAATTTTTCGCGCTGCCGCAATCTCCACAAATTTTCAAGCAGTTGTTGATGGTAAGCGGACTAGAGCGCTATTACCAAATCGCACGTTGTTTCCGTGATGAGGATCTTCGCGCAGATCGTCAACCTGAATTCACCCAAGTCGACATTGAGACATCCTTCCTGTCCCAGGATCAGCTTTTTGAGCTTTTGGAAGAGCTTGTCGTGAAGCTTATGAAAGAAACAGCGCAAGTGGAAATCCCGCGTCCATTCCAACGTATTACGTATGCTGATGCGATGGCGAAATATGGTTCTGATAAACCGGATCTGCGTTTTGGCTTGGAGCTTGAAGATGTATCGGATATCGTTGAGACTTCCGGCGTTCAAGTATTCGCGAATGTAGTTAAAGGCGGCGGCCAAGTAAAAGCATTGAATGCCAAAGGCTGCGGAACTTGGAGCCGTAAGGAAATTGATGACCTGCTGCCATTTGCTGCACGTTATGGTGCCAAAGGTCTGGCTTGGATTCAAGTGAAAGACGGCGAATTCAAAGGGCCAATCGTGAAATTCTTCAATGAAGCCGAAATTGCTGCGTTAACAGAGCGTCTTGGGGTAGAAGAAGGAGACTTGCTTCTGTTCTCTGCTGACAAGAAGAAAGTTGTGGCTGATGTTCTCGGTAACCTTCGTTTGAAAATCGGACGTCAACTCGGTCTGATTGATGACTCCAAATTCAAATATGCGTGGGTTGTAGACTTCCCACTTCTGGGCTATGACGAAGAAGCGAAACGCTATGTAGCGGAACACCATCCGTTCACACGTCCACGTGAAGAAGATATTCATTTCTTCGATACAGACCCAGGTCAAATTCGTGCGCAAGCTTACGACCTTGTGCTCAACGGCTACGAAGTGGGCGGGGGCTCGATGCGGATTTACCAACGCGATGTGCAAGAGAAAATGTTCACGGCACTCGGATTCTCCAAAGAAGAAGCTACGAAGCAATTTGGATACTTGCTGGAAGCTTTTGAATATGGCACGCCTCCGCATGGTGGTTTTGCTTTTGGTTTTGACCGTTTGGTTATGCTGATTACAGGCCGCACCAACTTGCGTGAAACGATCGCATTCCCGAAAACAGCGAATGCAACAGACTTGTTGATGGATGCCCCAAGTACGGTAGAAGACAAACAGCTGGAGCAGCTGTCCATTCGCACAGCGCTTAAGCAGCCTGCTGCCAAAGCTTAAGAACACGGAAGAGGAAGTGTATCTATGCTTCACCAATTTTCGCGGACGGAACTAGCCATTGGGCCTGAAGGCCTTGAAATCATGAAGAATAGCACGGTCGCGGTGCTGGGGATTGGCGGCGTAGGTTCTATCGCGGCCGAAGCGTTGGCGCGTACAGGCGTTGGCCGTCTAATTCTGATCGACAAGGATGTCGTTGATATTACTAATATCAACCGACAAATTCATGCCCTCACGACGACTGTTGGTCAGCCCAAAGCTGATCTGATGCGGGACCGAATCAAATTAATTAACCCGGATTGCGATGTAATTGCGCTGAGGATGTTCTATACAGAGGAAACGTATGAAGAAGTTTTCGCTCATAACATCGACTATGTGCTCGATGCCAGCGACACGATTTCCTACAAAATTCATCTGATCAAGCAGTGCCTGGAGCGCAAGATTCCAATTGTTTCGAGCATGGGAGCGGCGAATAAAATGGATCCTTCGCAGTTTAAAGTGGCGGATATTTCCAAAACCAGCATGGACCCCATCGCTCGTGTTGTACGACAAAAATTGCGCAAAGAAGGCATCAAAAAAGGCGTGAAAGTCGTCTTCTCGACAGAAGAGCCAATGAAGCCGCGCGAAGATGTCACGCAACAAATTGTTCCGGCGAACGCGCCTGAAATTCGCAAAGCAAAGCAGCCTCCGGCGAGCAATGCTTTCGTCCCGCCAGTTGCGGGGTTGATTATGGTGAGCGTAGCTGTGAAAGAATTGTTGGAAATTGGTTTGAAAAAGCAAGGATGAGTTGTCGGATGCGCTAGATGCCCTAGATGCGCTGAATGAGGGCACAATTATTGTAAATAACCTAGCCGCAGGCTAGGTTATTTTTGCTTTTGGGGAACGTCGATCCGTTTATTGTGACATAGGGGATTTAGGATCCTTCCGCCTGAAAACATGACATGTTTTCATCTCCGAGTTATAATGAAGGCCATGGTTGCAAAGAAAAGAAAGCAAAGGAACTCATTCAATGGACTTATTTACATATGCCTCATCTCAAGAGCCGAGCAGCAAGCTGCTCGCAGACCGCATGCGGCCAACGACATTAGATGAATATATCGGTCAGGAGCAAATCGTCGGCAAAGGCAAGCTGTTAAGAAGAGCGATTGAAGCCGACCAAGTGTCTTCGATCCTGCTTTATGGTCCGCCAGGGACTGGCAAGACAACCTTGGCGAACATCATTGCCAACCGTACTCAAGGGGAGTTCATGAAGTTGAACGCGGTTGATGCTTCAGTTAAGGATGTCAGAGAGATTATCGAGCTGGCGAAGACGAATAAAGCGATGTACGGACGTAAGACTATCCTCTTCCTGGACGAGGTGCATCGCTTCAACACCTCGCGGCAGGATGCTCTGCTGCCTGCGGTCGAGCAGGGCATCCTCATCTTCATCGGGGCGACCACAGAGAATCCGTTTCACCATGTGAACGGGGCTCTGCTGTCGCGCTCGACGCTGTTTCAGCTCGAGCCGCTCACGGCGGAGCATGCGCTCATCGCCATGCAAAGAGCGATCGCCGATCCCGTGAAGGGGCTCGGCTTCATGCGCCTCCAGGTGGAGGAGGAGGCGCTGGAGCACATTGCCCGGATGGCCAACGGCGACATCCGGAGGTCCCTCAACGCGCTGGAACTCGCCGCGCTGACGACTTCGCCCGAACCGGATGGTACGGTTCGGATCACGCTTGAGGTGGCGGAGGAGTCGATCCGCCGCCCCATCGTGAAAGCGGACGAGTCGACGCAGTATGACGTCTTGTCCGCCTTTCACAAGAGCATACGCGGCTCCAGTGACGCCGCGCTGTTCTGGTTCCTCTATGCCGTTGAGAAGCTTGGCATGGACCCTATGACGTTCCTGAGGCGCCTTATCGTCGCCAGCAGTGAAGATATTGGCCTGGCGAACCCGCAGGCCATGGTGCAGTCTGTGACGGCTATGGATGCCTATCATAAGATTGGATGGCCAGAATCGAAGTACATCATTTCCCAGGCAATTTTATTCGCCGTAGAAAGTCCTAAATCCAATTCAATCCCGCTTGCGATCATGCGCGCAGAGCAATTGATGGATCAAGTGAAATCGGCAAATGTACCGCTGCATTTGAGAGATACACACTACAAAGGCGCTGATCAGTTAGGACATAAAGGCTATATGTATCCGCATAATTACCCCGGCCACTTTGTACGCCAGCAATACTTGCCTGATGAAATTCAACGGGAGATCATTTTCCAGGCCAGTGAGCAAGGAACGGAAGAGAAGATGAAGCTCAATCAACAAAAAAGAAGAGGGAAGCCTACAGATCTATAATATCTGTAAGTTCCCTCTTTTTTCTTGCGCCATTTCAATCGTAAAGACTTTTTCCGAGATCGGATCATACCGAATGGAGACAATCAAAGGGAATTCAACACCGTGATGTCTGACCCAGAATCGGAACTGCTGCTGGGCTACCCCAGAGGCCACGATAGAACGTCCTAAATATTTGTAATCAAGCAAGGTGTACACCTTGCCAGCTTCGTGAAACGCTAAACGGCTCCATTTGGCATATTCAGGGTCGGGTTCTTGATACGCAATAATTTCAGCGCCTAGGAATCGTTCACTTTCACCTATACATGCCTGCACATCGTCACTCCAAGCAAACCCCATAAGCAGAAGGGCGGTTGAGAATTTAAACATGCGCTCACACCTTTCACCCATATCGTTTGCGCAGAGTTCCACGTACATACTTCCTGAGGCACAGGTAAATTTGGGTACAGTGCAAAAAAAGAGCCCGGATAGGCTCTTTCTTCAAGCGTGTATCATATCCCAAGTCTGAAAATTAAGGTTGTGCAGCAGATAAGCGCGATCTATGGTCTTACGAGATGCCTCGAAATTAGGGGGCGAGATCATCTAGCTTGCCTGGCCTGTCCCAAAAGATCACATGGCTTTGAGACAGCCCTCTATGAAGCAGATAAGAGTCTTTAGCAGCTCCTATTTGCACAAAAAGTGGGGGCTTTTCATGAATAGCGGACCTTATAGACCCATATGTCTGGTGAAACACGCATAAACTCCCCCACACGAAGCAATAAGAGTCTCAAAAAGCTCGTATTTTCGCGAAATGTGGCTTTTTTACAAGAATAGAAGTCTTTGTAGACTCTTATCCAGAGGCAAACCTTAAAGCTTAAATATTTTTCGCAAATAAAGACTAGCAGCTTCACTGTATTTCTCTGCAATCCATGCTCTCATTTGATTCTTGGCTTCCGGAGTCGGCAGTGTATTAGGCGCGTGGTTATACAGTTCCATCCAATGTGAAGCGGTCATATAGCAGGTGCTGTTCCAACCGCTTTTATTGCCATCAGCATTTCTTTTTTCACTGATGCCAGCAATGACAATGTCCGCAGAGCTTTGCAGTTCGATGAGTGCACGATCGAATTCACTTTTGGATTCTTTGGCTTTCATGCCTGTTTTAGCCCGCAATGTTTTAACATCGATGCCTTCTTGATCGGAGATCGCCTGATAAATTTCGACAGATGCCTTGGGAAGCAGTCCGTCTTCATAACGTTCTTCGACGGAATACGGATCTTCCAGTAAATTTTTGACCAGAGGGAAAAGTTCAGCAGAAATCAATAAAGGCTTCTTAGCAAAAAAACGGCCATAAACTGCGATGCCTTCTCCGGGAAAACGATCCCGCCATAACCAAGGATCTGTGTCTAAGCCAGTATGCCAATCTTTGAATTCGGTCACGGAATCCAGTGACGGATGATCAGGGATGAAGGAAGAGAGAGGGAGAATCCCAATTTCTTTCACAAGTTTTATGGCATCTTCATAAGTTGCAATTTTCAAAGTACTGGCGTTCGTTTTGAACATTTGGATGCATCCTTCCTCTGGTTCAAGCGTCCTAACTTATTTATGCACTTTATCGATGACTCCGCCGCCCAAACACACGTCACCTGCATAGAAAACAACGGACTGTCCTGGTGTGACTGCTTTTTGCGGCTGATCAAACACAACTTCACAGGTCCCGTTGTCAGCAAAGGTAAGAACCACGCCTTGATCGGCTTGACGATAACGGAATTTAGCTGTGCAAGCGAACGAACCCGCAGGCTTGTTGGATGAAATCCAGTTGACATCTGTAGCTGTAAGACCTTTGGAATAAAGGCCTGGATATTGTTCGCCCTGCACGACGAGTAATTCGTTGCTCTCCAAATTTTTATCAACGACGAACCAAGGCTCGCCTGAACCTGAACCACCAATGCCGAGTCCTTGTCTTTGACCAAGTGTATAGTACATCAGACCATCATGTCGTCCTTTGACTTCGTTGTTGCGAATATCGACCATGTTACCGGGCTTGGCAGGTAGATATTGGCTGAGGAATCCTTTGAAATCGCGCTCTCCGATGAAGCAGATGCCTGTGCTGTCTTTCTTCTTGGCTGTTGCTAGTCCAGCTGCTTCGGCAATTTCACGCACTTTGGGTTTCGGCAGATGGCCGATCGGAAACATGGCTTTGGAGAGCTGTTGCTGATTCAAGACATTCAGGAAATAAGTTTGATCCTTATTTGAATCATTGCCTCGCAGCAGCACATATTCACCATCTTGCTCTTTCACCTGTGCATAGTGACCGGTAGCGATATAATCGCCGCCCAGGTCGAGTACTTTTTGCAGCAATTCGCCGAATTTGATTTCGCGGTTGCACATGACATCCGGATTCGGCGTACGTCCTTTGGTATACTCGTCCAAGAAGTAAGCGAACACTTTGTCATAATATTGTTTCTCGAAATTAACTGTATAGAAAGGGATATCGAGCTGATCGCAAACGCGTCTGACATCCTCTGCATCATCTTCAGCTGTACAGTGTCCAAACTCGTCTGTATCGTCCCAGTTTTTCATGAAAATGCCGATGACCTCATAACCTTGCTCTTTGAGCAGCAGCGCTGCTACGGAGGAATCCACACCACCGGACATACCTAGAATGACACGTGTTTTTTTGCTCATAACTATGAACCTCTTTTCTATCTTGTGAGTCTAATTTGATATATCAGAAATAAAGCTTTCACTATTATACAACTCTACCTCGGAAAATTAAAATATTTCATGAGAATGTCATGGATTTTCCCACACAAATCAAGGAAACTATGATAACATATATACGATATACGGATGTTTAGGAATGTTTTTGCGAAAATTGGAAACGCTGTTTACCTAGATAGGGACGACCCCAGTATCTGCATGTGGACCAAACAGAACATAAGATTCATAAAATATCGATCCGACTTCCTGATGGCATAAATGTTGAATGAGGTGTGATTTTGAAAATTTCTACAAAAGGCCGCTATGGTCTAACGATCATGATGGAGCTGGCCAATCGCGTTGGTGAAGGACCGACTTCACTGAAAAGTATTGCTGAGAAACATCAACTATCCGAGCACTATTTGGAGCAGCTCGTGGCTCCCCTGCGCAATGCAGGATTGGTGAAAAGTATTCGTGGAGCTTACGGTGGATACATTCTCTCCAAAGCTGCGGATCAAGTGACGGCGGGCGAGGTTATTCGCGTTCTGGAAGGGCCGATCAGCCCTGTTGATTTCACAGAAGAAGATGACCCGGCTAAGCGTGACCTGTGGATACGTATCCGCGACAGCATTGCGGATGTCTTGGATTCAACTACACTTGCAAACCTGATCTCTTACGAAGATCAAGGCTCAAGTGACAACTACATGTTCTACATTTAAAGGTGTCTAATGAATCCTATTTATCTTGATTACGCGGCAACCACGCCAGTGCATCCCGACGTATTGGAAGCGATGCTTCCTTTCTATACAGCCTTTTATGGCAATCCTTCGAGTACACACAGCTTCGGCAGAGCAACGAGGACAGCACTTAATCGGTTTCGTGATGCGATGGCGAAGTCATTGGGCTGTCTGCCTGCTGAGCTGATTTTTACAAGCGGTGGAACTGAAAGCAATAATATGGCGATATTTGGCCTTTTGAATGCGAACAAAGAAGAGAAGAAGCACATCCTTACAACTCAAATCGAGCATCATGCTGTTTTACATCCTTGTGAGCGATTAGAGAGCCTCGGATATGAGGTGACCTACCTGCCAGTAGGTCCGACTGGTCTTACTCAAATCGAGGATGTCGAAGCAGCGATTCGCCCTGATACGGCACTTATATCAGTGATGTATGTGAATAATGAAGTGGGGACGATTCAGCCAATTAAGTCTATAGGTCAACTTGCTCGGGCAAGGCAGATTCCTTTTCATGTGGATGCGGTTCAAGCTCTGGGGAAATTGCCGATTAACCTGCATGAGCTTCCAGTCGATTTAGTGAGCTTCTCCGCACACAAGTTGTACGGCCCCAAGGGTGTCGGAGCTTTGTATGTATCGAAGCATACGAAATTAATACCTCACGTTTACGGGGGATCACAGGAAAGAAAGCGCCGCGCTGGAACGGAGAATGTGGCGGCTATCGCTGGCTTCGCCAAAGCGGTGGAGCTGTTTCTACCCCAGCAGATCAGCATGCAGCAGCAAGCTGCAGAACTGCGTCAAGTGATGATCGATGTCCTGGAGCAGCAATTAGGCAGCGAAGGTTTTACGATAAATGGCCACACGGAACAGTCAGTCCCGCATATTCTGAACATCAGCTTTCCAGGTATTTCAACGGAAACACTCCTTATGAATTTAGATCTCGACAATGTGGCTGCGGCAAGCGGTTCTGCTTGTACATCCGGTTCCCTTGAAGTGTCGCATGTTCTAAAAGCAATGAAACTTCCAGAAAATGTTACAGCCTCCGCGGTTCGGTTTAGCTTTGGAATGGGGAACTCTAAAGAGCAAATCGAAACAGCTGCCCAGAAAGTTGCAACCATTATCCTTCGGTTGCGTATGAATTAGTACCGGGTGGTTCTAGGAGGAATTGAACTTGCGCAAAGCGCATGATGTGATCGGACTTCCTGTCATCACGGTAGATTCCGGTAAGCAGATTGGTCAAGTGAAAGATCTGTTGGTTGACCCTGATTGGAACATACGAGGTATCGTTCTTGAAGTGAAAGTATGGTTCTCCTCCTTACGTTACGTACCTTGGGAGGGAATCACCGCTGCGGGAGAAGATGCCGTTACCATACCGAACGAAACGGTCATGCAAGAGCTCGAGCATGTGGATGAGTGTCATGCTTTCCTTGAAGGAAGCCGCAAAATTAAAGGACTTCCGGTCATAACCGTAGGCGGACATAAATTAGGCGTGGTGGAGGATGTTTATTTAAACCAAGATTGGGGTAAACAAATAGTAGGTTATGAATTGTCCGAAGGGTTTATTTCTGATTTAAAGGAAGGGCGTAAATGGCTACCCATGCCGGAATCGGCAACCAAGGGGGAAGACGCCATTATAGTGCCTGTACATTGCGCTCAGGAAATGGAAGAACTCTTCGTATCCAAAGAAGAATAGGGTGAGCGAGATGCGTTGTCCAAACTGTAATTCCAAAGATATTGGAAAGATCGGTTCCCATCAATTTTACTGCTGGGGTTGCTTTATAGAACTCAGCGTTAACGGAGAGAAAATGTCCGTGTATCAGGTTGAGGAAGACGGTACACTGAGTTCTCTGGATGATTTATTTTTTGAGGAAGAAATGCCTCTAGTCCAAGAACATGCCAATTAATCAATAAATGATCATAACGAAACGTCTATTTTCAAGCAGATAGCTGCATGAAGATGGCGTTTTTTTGTTGCGCGGATGTCAGCTTCAGGATTAATTTGGACGAGTTGTACATATACTGTATGAGCGAAAACTTATCTGACAGTCCCGAGGTGAATGACATGGAACGATTTTGGAAAAATAGATGGTTTATCGGGCTGGTGTACACGCTGCTGGCCCTGATGACCTTGTATATGCTGCTGCAAATTAAACCGATTCTGTTTAGTGTTATTACATTTATCAAAGCGATTGTGACCCCGTTTTTTATTGCGGTGATCATTTCCTACATCTTGAATCCCGTTGTTAATCTTCTCAACAAGCGCAAAGTGCCAAGAACAATTGCCGTTCTGCTGATTTATAGCGTGTTTATTTCATCGCTTACGGTCATTATTATGAATATGACGCCGGTGTTTATGACGCAAATTGCTGAATTGAACGAACACATGCCGCAAATGGCCATGCGTGCTCAATCGCTTGTCGATGGCTTTAATCAGAATCAATTGCTGCCTGATAGTGTGCGCAGCGGATTTAATCATTCACTGGCCAAGCTGGAAAGCAGTATTTCTCTGGCTATTTCCAATTACATGAATCAAATCGGTAACACGATTAATATGCTGTTCATTGCTTTCATTGTCCCGTTCGTGGCCTTTTACATTATGAAGGACTTTCAAATTATCGAAAAAACAGCATTAGCCATCGTCCCTCGTGAGCATCGTAAAAAAACGGTTAAGCTGCTAATTGATATTGACACCGCACTGGGCAATTATATTCGCGGACAATTGTTAGTTTGCGTAATTATCGGCGGACTTGCGTATTTGGGCTATTGGCTGATTGGCATGCAGTATGCGCTGCTCTTAGCGAGCGTGGTCGCGATTTTCAATATTATTCCTTACTTAGGTCCTTTCTTTGGGGCGGCGCCAGCCATCATCATGGCTTCAACGATTTCTTTGAAAATGGTACTGTTCGTAGCGCTCGTAAATTTAGCGATTCAAATTTTGGAAGGAAATGTGATTTCACCACAGGTAGTAGGAAGAACGCTCCATATGCATCCTCTGTTTATCATCTTCGCGCTGCTTGTAGGAGGGGAGGTAGCGGGTATTGTGGGGTTAATATTGGCTGTCCCTTTCTTTGCCGTCATGAAAGTTATTCTGCAGCATGTGTTCCTGCATTATGTTCATAAGCCAACCACCTAGGGAGAACCGCTCAGAAGACGCACAAAACCCCTGTGAACCATGACTTGCGGGATCATGGACCATAGGGGTTCTGCACGAGGGTTGAGGATATGAAAGGGTGTGGCAATGCGTAAACCATCGAATGGGATACGGAATAAGTATGCTGAATTCTTTTGTTTCTTATTCGATAATGAAAATCATTATCAATAAACTTAGTATACTTCCATTGAGAACGATTGTCAACTGCGTTTTTTTAGTTTTATTAAATGTTTATTTTTATCGTCTCCTTGGTCATCTGCCTCTTCCTTTTCTTCCTTTTGCTCTTGAAATTCGATCCGGCTTTGCCCTGTTATATAGTCGAAGGGATTGTAGCGGCTATCCGGGATTTCTTTTTTTACAAGTGTTTTGGCCATGATGTAGATGACAATGATAAAAATCGGCGAGATTAAAGCAAGCAACATGAGTGAAGAGAAATCCAGTTACAACACCTCCTAGGTTTGGTAAAAGAATGGGAAACGAATTTATCTTATATACGTTTCCCAAAGAGGAATGGTTTCATTTATTACGCTGAATATTGACAGCAATGCGTCGTAAAGTTATAATTTGCCTTATCTATATCTAACATGAAAACGTTGATGAAACTTTAGTAAGCCATGACCCATTGTCAGAGAGAAGGTTCCGGGAAGCAAGCATAAGCTGCTTAGTTACCGGCTGAAAGAACCTTTCGATGTTAGGATGGCCCAAAGCTCGTTTCGGAGTGTGGAAGAACTTCACCGGTTGGACCCGTTACAGATCCGCACAAGGAGATTGGGTTTCGTTTTCTCTTGCTTCGGCAGGAAGAATCGGCTTCAATAACCAGGGTGGTACCGCGATGATTCGTCCCTGTATGTTACAGGGGCGTTTTTTGTTTGTTTTTGAAGATCATGCATATATATGGAGGCTTGAGAGAGATGAAGGCAAGTGAAATTCGTTCCAAATGGTTGCAGTTCTTTGCTAGTAAAGGGCATAAGGTAGAGCCAAGCTCATCGCTCGTTCCGCACAATGATCCATCACTGCTTTGGATTAACGCAGGGATTGCTCCCCTGAAGCCTTATTTGGATGGCCGTGAAATTCCCGAAAATCCGCGGATCACGAATGCACAGAAATGTATTCGTACCAATGATATTGAGAATGTAGGGAAGACGCGTCGTCATCATACGTTTTTCGAGATGTTGGGTAACTTCTCCATCGGTGACTACTTCAAGAAAGAAGTTATTCCTTGGGCGTGGGAGTTCTTAACCGATCCGCAATGGATCGGCTTTGATCCGAATCGGATCTCGGTTACTGTTCATGAAGATGATGAAGAAGCTTTTCTTATTTGGAACAAAGAAATCGGCATACCGGAAGATCGTATCTATAAGTTGAAAGAAGATAATTTCTGGGATATCGGCGAAGGACCATGTGGTCCTTGTACTGAAATTTTCTATGATCGCGGAGACAAATACGGTGATTTGTCGGATCCAGAATGCTGGCCTGGCGGAGAGAACGAGCGTTTCCTGGAAGTATGGAACCTTGTGTTTACCCAGTTCAACCATAACAAAGACGGCAGCTATACACCGCTTCCTAACAAGAACATTGATACAGGCGCAGGCTTGGAGCGCTTTGCTTCCATTCTTCAGGATGTTGACTCGAACTTTGATACGGATTTGTTCAAACCGATTATTGATAAAACTTGTGAGCTAACCGGTGTGCAGTATCATGTCAATGATGAGCATGATGTAGCATTGAAAGTCATCGCGGACCACATTCGTACGGTTGCTTTCTCTGTTGGTGACGGTGTGCTTCCTTCTAATGAAGGTCGTGGTTACGTCATTCGCCGCTTGCTTCGCCGCGCTGTGCGCTATGGGAAGGTGCTAGGTTTGGATAAGCCGTTCCTTCACAAGCTTGTACCAACTGTGGGCGATATCATGGGAGTTTACTATACAGAAGTTGTAGACAAGCGTGAATTTATCGAAAAGGTGATCCGCACGGAAGAGGAGCGTTTCCATGAAACGTTAAGCGATGGTTTGATCATTCTTGCGGAGATGGTTGAGAAAACGCGTCAAGCAGGTACGAACCAAATCAGCGGTCCGGATGCTTTTAAATTGTATGATACTTACGGCTTCCCTTTTGATTTAACAGAGGACTTCGCTTCCGAGAAGGGATTGACCGTTGATCGTGCAGGATTCGACGCTTCCATGCAGGAGCAGCGGGACCGTGCAAGAGCAGCTAGTCACAAAGAAGGTGGAATGAAGGTTCAAGGCGGTCCGCTATCCGAATTGACGATTAAAAGCGAATTTGTTGGTTATAATGAATTGGTAGTTAGTGCTAATATTGCAGCTATTGTTCATGAAAATACGCTAGTAGACATCGTGGGCGTAGGCGAGACTTGCCAAGTTGTCTTGGATCGTACGCCGTTCTATGCAGAAAGCGGTGGTCAAGTAAGCGACTACGGAATTATTCGCAGCAATCAAGTGACTTTGAAAGTGGAAGATGTTAGCAAAGCGCCTCATGGGCAGCATGTCCACAAAGTGATCGTGGAATCCGGTGTTCTGCGTATCGGGGATTCAGTAGAAGCGATCGTAGCCGCGGCTCAGCGTGGAGACATCATCAAGAATCATACAGCGACCCATCTGCTGCACAAAGCTTTGAAGGAAGTATTGGGTACCCACGTCAATCAAGCGGGATCCCTTGTAGAACCGGATCGCTTGCGTTTTGACTTCTCCCATTTCGGAAGCATCACCAGCGAAGAGCTGCAGGATGTGGAACAGCGTGTCAATCGTCAAATATGGAATAACATCAACGTGGATATTTCACTCCAAGCCATCGCAGATGCGAAAGCTATGGGAGCTATGGCCTTGTTCGGTGAAAAGTACGGCGATATCGTGCGTGTCGTGCAAGTCGGTGATTACAGCTTGGAGTTGTGCGGAGGCTGTCATGTTACGAATACCGGTCAAATCGGTTTGTTCAAAATTGTCAGCGAGTCCGGGATCGGATCTGGCGTACGTCGGATTGAGGCCGTATCCGGTCGCAGCGCCTACGAATATCTAGACCAGCAATTGCAATTGCTGAAGGAATCAGCTAACCTGCTTAAGTCGAATGTGCAGGATGTTCCTAAAAGGGTTGAAGCAACGCTTCAGCAAATGAAGGAACTGGCACGCGAGAATGAATCGCTGCGCGGCAAGCTTGGGCGCATCGAGGCTGGCTCTCTGACGGACCAAGTGAAGCAAGCTGCGGGCGTGTCCGTATTGGCCGCACAGGTGAATGCAGCGGATATGGATTCACTTCGCAACATCGTCGATGAGATGAAAGTGAAGTTGGGATCTGCGGTTATCGTGCTTGGCGCTGTTGCCGATGATAAAGTTAATCTGGTTGCTGCGGTCACACCTGATTTGGTGGCCAAAGGTTTCCATGCTGGTAAAATTATCAAAGAGGTAGCACTGGCTGTAGGCGGAAGCGGAGGCGGTCGTCCGGATATGGCGCAGGCAGGCGGTAAAGATGCTTCCAAATTGCCGGCAGCTTTGTCCAGTGTGGAAGGACTTCTTTCCCAATTTGCATAATTATTTTTTGACGGGACAGGAATTTTTAAACCCATAGAGAATATATCCAGTATACACGGAACATTTTTCAAATATATGACAAGGTTACACAAGGAAAGTGGGGTGCTCCTGATGAGTTCCATGGACAAAACGATGAAGTTCAACGTGAAGGCAGAAGAAATTGAGACGTCGCCCAAAGATGTTTTACTAGCGGTGTACGACGCTCTTCAGGAAAAAGGGTATAATCCGATCAACCAAATTGTCGGATACTTGCTTTCCGGAGATCCTGCTTACATTCCGCGGCATAACAATGCCCGGAGCCTCATTCGCAAACGGGAACGCGACGAACTGATTGAAGAATTGGTTCGTGCATATCTGGGTCAACACAAATAGAAGGAATTGAGAACCGGCATGAGATGGATAGGCTTGGATTATGGGGATAGAACGATTGGTGTCGCGATGAGCGATGAGCTTGGTTGGACCGCTCAAGGGCTGGAAGTCATCCATCGCCGCAAGCCTGGGGAAGACATCGATAGGCTGGAAGCCATTGTCAAAGAATATGGCGTAACTCAGATTATTGTTGGCTTGCCCAAAAATATGAACAATACGATAGGTCCTCGCGGGGAGCTAGCGATTGAGTTCTCCAAAGAACTGGAACAAAAATTAAGTGTACCTGTACACTTGTGGGATGAACGCTTAACGACTGTTGCTGCGACACGCACACTGCTAGAAGCGGATGTTAGTCGGAAGAAACGGAAGTTAGTCATTGATAAGATGGCTGCGCAGCTCATCCTGCAAGGGTACATGGATGCTAATATGAAGAGGTGAACGAACATGTCCAAAGAAGAATTGCGTGAAGAAGAACCAGAAATCATTTACATCCCGGACGACGAAGGCAACGAAGAAGAGTTCGAGGTTATCATGAAATTCGAAGTGGACGGTTCCGACAAGAAATACATGATGGTTGTTCCAACAGACGGCGGAGACGAAGAATCCGATGAAGTGTATGCTTTCCGTTATGAAGAAGATGATGATGGCGAAGATTTGAAATTGTTCACCATCGAAGATGAAGAAGAGTGGAATATTGTTGAAGAAACGTTCAACACGCTTATGGCGGAATTCGACGAGGAAGAAGAAGCATGAGTACGACGCCTTCCGACGTATTGCGCAAAGCTTACGGGGATGATATTATCTTGTTTGACGAGCAAAATGAGTCAACGGTGTATCATCTGCTGAAAGAGTTTGTGTATGGAGATTACACGTACGCAGTTTTGCAATCCGATGCGCTCAAGAAGGAAGACGATGTAGCTGTTTTCCGAGTGATCACGGATGCAGATGGGCAGTACGAATTGGAGACCATCGAAGATGACGATGAGTGGGAAACCGTCTCAGAACTTTACGACGAGATGGTATTTCCAGATCAGGATGATGTGTAAAGATGACCACCGAGCGGATTGCATCCGCTCGTTTTTGTTTGTTTACGTAGATAGCTTTCTTCACGAAAGCTCTTAGGAGGATTAAAGTGAATAACTTGCTTGAGCAAGAGAATGAACAGAATAAGCCCAAACGAAGCAAGGTGAAAGTCACCCTGCTTGTGATTGGTTTATTGCTGCTCATTATTATTGGCACAGCAGGCGGTATAGGCCTGTATATTGCGAATGCTTTGCAGCCTGTCGATGCTGCTGAACAGGAAGTACGAGTTTCGATACAGCCAGGTTCGGGATCTGCGTTAATCGCCAAAGAATTGGAAACCAAAGGACTTATTAAGAACTCATCGATTTTCACGTATTATTTGAAATGGAACAAACAAGGCTCGAAATTTCAAGCAGGCGAATATAGCATGAAGCCAGGTATGACGTTCGATGAGATGATTGACAAGCTGAATAGAGGCGATATCGTCAAGGAAGATATGATACGCATCACCATTCCTGAAGGCTATACCATTGATCAAATTGCCGCCAAAATTAGTGAGCAGACGCCTTGGAAAAAAGAAGCTTTTCTACAAATAGCTGACGCGCCAATTGATATTAAGACAGAGGCGACTGCATCGATTCCCGATAATAAGAATCTCAAGCACCGGCTAGAAGGTTATTTGTTCCCTGAGACCTATGAATTCAAGAAAGGCTCGAGTGAACAAGAGTTCATAGAGCGCACTTTGCAGCAGTTGGATAAGAAACTAGCAACGCTTCCTCCTGATTGGAAGGACAAGCTCAAGGAGCGTGGGCTTAGCATTCACCAGATGCTGACGATTGCTTCTTTGATAGAGCGGGAAGTTGTGGTCGACGAAGAACGCGCGCTTGTCTCAGGCGTGATCCAGAATCGTTTAAAGAAGAATATGCCTTTGCAAATTGATGCAACGGTCCAATACTTATTTGATAAGTCCAAAGACAGACTGCTGGAGAAGGATCTGCAGATCCAAAGTCCTTATAATACGTATTTAAACGTTGGTTTGCCGCCAGGGCCGATTGCCAGTCCAAGTCTCGCTTCGATGAAAGCGGCTATTTATCCCGAAGAAACGAAGTATTTGTTCTATGTAACGAAAAAGGATGGTACGAAGGGACATCTGTTTGCAGAAACCTTTGAAGCGCATAAGAAGAATATTGCTGAAAGTAAAAAGGCCGGAAACTAATCGTAGGCTAGAAAGCTGACAGAAGGTAGGGTAAGCAAGTGAAGAAACCAGAACTAGTAGTAAGCTGCAGCAGTGTCGCTGAATTGCAACGATTAATTGAAGCGGGCGCTGATGCTGTAATTATCGGGGAAGAGCGATATGGCATGCGCCTTCCGGGAGAGATCAAGCTCGATGAAATCCAGAAAGCAGTAGCTTGGGCGCATGAGAAACAAGCTAAAGTTTATGTGGCTGTAAACAAAATTTTCGATAATGCTTCGTTGGATGGCTTGTTCGAATATATGAGCAAATTGCAGGAATATGGCGTGGATGCAGTTATTTTTGGTGATCCGTCCGTGTTAATGGCTGCACACAGTTTGGCTAAGCCGATAGCACTGCACTGGAACGCGGAGATGACGTCGACGAATTACGCAACAGCGAATTATTGGGGCAAGCAAGGAGCAACACGTGTTGTGCTGGCCAGAGAGTTGAACATGGAACAGGTTCTGGCTTTTAAGCAGCAGACGGAACTGGCGGTTGAGGTTCAAGTTCATGGAATTACCAATATCTATCACTCCAAGCGTGAGCTTGTCAAAAATTATATCGAGCATCAGGGCAATGATGCTTCTACACAAGATCGTTCAATAGAGCGGGGGCTATTTCTGATCGAACATGAACGCCGTGATCAGCGGTACCCTGTTTATGAAGACGGCAACGGCACCCACATTATGAGCTCGGAGGATATCTGTATGCTGGAAAACCTGCCAGAGCTCATGGATGGTCAAGTAGATAGCTTGAAAATTGAAGGTTTATTGAAATCTGAGGCCTATAATGAAACTGTAGTAAGAGGATATCGGGCTGCCATCGATGCTTATGCCGCAGATCCACAAGGGTACGAGTTCAGGCAGGAATGGCTGGATGCCATAGCTGGTCTGCAAGACCCTGAACGTGAATTGTCATATGGATTTTTCTACAAAGAACAGGTTTATTGATATATGAATGAAAGAAGGTGCTCTCCGAGATGACGACAGCATTAGAAGCACGAGCAAGAGGCAAACGGGTAAGACTGGATAAGCCGGAGCTGCTGGCCCCAGCGGGCAGTCTGGAAAAATTGAAATTTGCGATCCATTATGGAGCAGATGCGGTATATATAGGCGGGCAGAAATATGGACTGAGGTCCAATGCGGACAATTTCTCTCTGGAAGAAATGCGGGAAGGTGTCGAGTTTGCCAATCAATATGGGGCCAAAGTGTTCGTGGCAACGAATATATACGCCCATAATGAGGACATCGAGGGCTTGGATGACTATTTGCGCGGGCTTCAAGAGGTAGGGATTTCGGCGATCATTGCCGCGGATCCGATCATTATGGAGACCTGCCGGCGAGTCGCGCCTAAGCTGGAGGTACATGTCAGTACACAGCAGTCGGTAATGAACTGGCAAACGGTTAAATTTTGGAAAGATCAAGGCATTGAACGCGTTGTTCTGGCCCGCGAAGTCAGCATGTCTGAAATTGATCAAATCAAGGCGCATGTGGATGTGGAGATAGAGGCTTTCATTCATGGGGCCATGTGCAGCTCCTATTCAGGGCGCTGTGTGCTTTCCAACCATTTTACGGACCGCGATTCCAATCGTGGAGGCTGTTCGCAATCTTGTCGTTGGAAATACGATCTGTTCGCCAAGGATCAGCCGCTTTCAGCCCCTCTAGCAACTGACCTGCCTATGTTTGGTGAAGAGGATGATGCTTTTACCATGGGTTCGAAGGACTTGAGCATGATCGACCACATTGCTGAAATGATCGAGTCTGGGGTAGACAGCTTTAAGATCGAAGGCCGCATGAAAAGCATTCATTATGTGGCAACGGTAGTGAATGCCTATCGGCAAGCGATAGATGCCTATTTTGCTGATCCGGAGCATTTCGCTATCAGCCAAGTCTGGCAGGATGAAATTCATAAAGCAGCCAACAGACCATTAAATAGCGGCTTTTTCTATGAGGCTCCAGGACATGAAGATCATATTTTTGAGCCTGAGGATAAAGTAGTTGGCTTTGATTTTGTAGGGCTTGTGATGTCTTATGATGAAGAATCAGGCACGGCTGTCATTCAGCAGAGAAATCATTTCAAGCCAGGGCAGGAAATTGAGTTTTTTGGACCGCAGGGGACACAATTCAAACAAAAGGTCGACTTGATCTGGAATGAGCAGGATCAAGAGTTAGATGCTGCCAGACATCCGCTGCAACTTATTAAACTAAAAACAGATCAACCTGTGAAACAATGGGATATGATGCGTAAAAAAACAGGTAAATAGTACCATGGAAGCTTTCTCCAGACTGGGGTATATTGGAGAAAGTTTCTATTTTTTTATTTAAATGTGGATCGAATATTAAAGGAAAATGTTAAAGTGTGTCGAATTTATTAACCAACTTCTTATGTAACCCTTTTCATATAGTTCGAAAGTAAGGGGCCCATTTAAGAAGTAGAAACCAATGGCGGTGAACAGAATGAATAACAAGGTGCAAAGTATTCTTGCTTTCTTTAACAAAGCACTTCAATCTCTCGTAAAAGCAATTCAAAATGTTCCATGGGGTCGTATGGTAGGTGTAGCAGGTAAAACATCTAAACAAATGGGCACGGTTGCATTTAAGGAATTGAGGCAAGTTAAAATGGAGAATCCTGTGAAATCTGTAGGTATGAAAT
Organism: Paenibacillus sp. HWE-109; assembly: GCF_022163125.1. Lineage (NCBI taxonomy): Bacteria > Bacillati > Bacillota > Bacilli > Caryophanales > Paenibacillaceae > Paenibacillus > Paenibacillus sp. HWE-109. Next base: position 492,585 of record NZ_CP091881.1, read on the forward strand.
TGTTTTTAATGTTTTTTGCCAGTATTCTTTTTTTCGTACTGATTGTAGGGATGATTTCTTACTCCATTTCCAAAAGCGTTATTAAAAACAAAGTATCAGAATCCAGTCTTCAAACCGTTACACAAGCAGGTCAGAAATTAGATTTCCTTTATCAAACCTTTGATGACGTCTCGTTGCAGATTATGTTGAATAAGGAATTGCAGGATTTACTTGATAAAATTCCGAAATTAGATGCATCCTCTTATGAATCACTTGAAGTTATTCGTCAATTGACCGAGAAATTAAATGTTGTGACGTTCTCGAACAAATCGATTAAAACGCTTCATTTGTATAGACCGGACGGCAAATTGATCGTGATTACCGGTGCTGGCGGAAGTTCGTTGTCTGACAACACAGGTTCGACCGATTGGTTTAAAAAGATCGTTGATGCAGGCGGAAAAGTGGCTTGGTTGGATAGCAAAAGCAAAGGATATTCCAGCAGTTCGGCGAATACATTTGCCATTGGTCGTGTTATGAGAAATACGTTGACTAACAGCACTTCCGGCATTCTAGTCTTAGAATTGAACGCAGATATTCTCGCGAAAGAACTGAATGGCATTTCTCTAGGCGATGACAGCGCAGTTGTGGTCACGAATCATGAGAACAAAAATATCGCTGCCAAAAATTTGACGGATATTGAGAAAGATTCAGCGATTCAACTAAGCAAAGAGCAGCTTGAAGAAGAGAATGGTTCGTTTATTACCAAAGACGATCACCTCGTTGCGTATTATAAATCTTCCATCTCCGGATGGAACCTTGTTGGCGATATCCCGGTAAGCAGTTTGGTGAAGGATGCTAAGAAAATATTTAATTATACGCTTCTGATTGCCTTATTTGCGGCGATTGCAGCGGTATTGATTGGATTGTTCGTGGCTAGAATGATCGGTCGTCCTCTGGTTAATCTTCGCAACCTGATGCAGCAAGGTGCCAAAGGGAAGTTAACCGTACGAGCGAACTACAAGACACAAGATGAAATCGGCCAACTAGGCGCAAGTTTTGATGTCATGATGCAGCAGATTACGAACCTTGTTTCGCAGACGAGTGCTTCTGCTCAATCCGTATTCGAAACGGCGCAAGAATTAACGAACTCTTCCAAAGTGACAGCTACAGCAGCAAGAGAAATTGCCGTAGCCACAGACGAAATTTCTAACGGTGCCGGCGGTTTGGCGACGGAATCCGAAAGAGGCAATGAGTTGACGCATCACATTGGTATTCAGATGAAACAAGTTATCGAAGCCAATCTGGAAATGGGGACAGCAGCGGCAGATGTTCAAAGCTCCAGTGAGCAAGGAACGAAATATATGTCCGAGTTGATTTCCAAAACGAACCTGACCGAAGAGATGATTCGGTCTATGGCAGACAAAGTTGATAATTTGAAAGACAGCACACGCTCTATCCGTAAAATTCTCGATTTGCTCAATAATATGACGAAGCAGACCAACATCTTGTCTTTGAACGCAACGATTGAGGCTGCCCGTGCAGGCGCTGCTGGCAAAGGGTTCATGGTTGTTGCTGACGAAATCCGTAAGCTTGCGGATCAATCGAGGCAATCCATTGATGTTGTAGGTCAGATTACAGAGACGATTCAGAAGGAAATTGACGAGACGGTGAAGGTGCTGTCGACAGCAACGCCGATTTTCCAAGAACAAATATTAGCTGTTAAAGAAGCTGATATTATTTTCAAGCAAGTTACGAGTCATATGGGTGGTTTCATTGAGCAATTGAGCACTGTGAGCGATTCGATCTCTACACTGGAACAGTCCCAAGTGGTTCTCTCCGACGCGATGACGAATGTAAGTGCAGTAGCTGAGGAATCTCTTGCTACCTCTGAGGAAGTTGCTTCATTGAGCTCTGAACAGCTTAGCATCAGCGATGGTCTGGTGAAATTGTCAGACAAGCTGGACCTGCTGTCCAAGTCACTCAATGATACGCTTTCCAAATTTGAAGTTTAAGCTATCCTTCTTCTCATACATAGTCCACTCTCCTAAGCGGAGAGTGGATTTTTTATGTTAGGGGCGCTTAGCAAGCCGTTTGACAAGGGTCAGGAATGACGATACTGAATGTTATACCAACTTTTAGTTAGGAGTAAGGAAATGAAACCAAGCCAATTGTCGGCTCTTGAAAAACGTCGGATCTTTCTTGTGCTTTTCGCTATCCTTCTTCTGTTTATAGGGATCATAGGCAAGCTTTTTTGGATACAAATTGCGGCAACAGAGAATTATTCATCCCGAGGTGTTAATTTGCTCAAAAACTCGGTCATTCAAAGGCAGAGAGCTTTGGTGCTCGATAGCGGCCGAGGTGAAATTCTGGATCGCAACCTTAAGCCATTGACAGGGAAAATGATAAAATCACTGGTTGTGTTCCCTATGAGCAAGGAAGTCAGAGTTGATCCGCAGCAGGTTAATCAGCTTGTTCGGATTTTGCAGACAACCAAGGAACGCTGGCTTGCTTTCTCCAGTCAATTGAAAGAACCGCAAGTCTGGAGTGTGACAGATACAGGGAAACCCGTTGCTTTGAGTGCTGGGCAGGAGGCTCAGATACAGACTTTGACCTTGCCGAATGTGAAGGTGACTGAGATGGAAGATCGCTATCCCACCGGGATGACGGCTCGTCAGTTGATTGGGTTTATCGGGCAAAACCCGGATCGCGTGATGCGTTTGTATGGGGATGATTTGGAAAAGGGCAAGCTGACACTTACTTCCAAAATTGGTGGCGCCGGCCTTGAAAAAACCTTTGACTTGTTTCTCCGCGGCATAGGTGAGACCTCTATCTCTTATTTCACGGATGCAGGGAAACGGCCGCTGGCTGGGTTGGATGCCCGTATGATTGCCCCTGATAATACGTTCTATCCGGTTAAGCTAGTGATCACACTAGATGGCAGTATACAACAGAGAATCGAAGCGTTGATGGATAGCATGCAAATTCGAGATGGCGCCGTAGTCGTGCAGGAAGTGAAGCAAGGTGATATTGTTGCCATGGCGAGCAGGCCCAATTATGATCCGACGCAAGTTGATCTGGCAAGTAATAACTGGAGCAATTATGCAGTAAAAGCGACAGCGCCAGGATCTATTTTCAAAACAGTAGTTGCTGCTGCGGCGCTGGATGAAGGTGTTGTTGATCCTAAGGAGACATTTAACTGTGAAGGGGCTCTTGGCAAATATGGCTTTACATGCTGGTTAAGAGCAGGGCATGGGCCGCTAACCTTAGAACAAGGCTTCGCACAGTCCTGCAACATTGTATTTGCCAAAGTGATGCAGCGGCTTACAGCCAGTCAGTTGGAGACTTATGCCCACAAACTAGGGGTTCTGAATGAAGTGGGATGGACTGGGAAAACAGATACCCAGCTTATCCTTCACCAATTGGATGCTGAGGAGAGTGGCCAGCTATTTGGCGCGCATACCCCGCACGATGACGAAGGTGTTCTGATGCAAACAGCCATTGGCCAAAGAGATGTGATGATGACTCCGCTGCAAGCTTCGAATATGATCGTCACTTTACTGAATGGCGGCAAAGGATATTCGCCTAGGGTTGTTCAAGAAATTCGTTATCAGACAGATCGCCTGATGGAAAGCTATGCCCCCAAGTTGCAGCAGGTTGAAGCGGGGCGTGTGTCAGCTGCTACCAGCAAAACATTGCTAAACTGGATGAGAGAAGTTGTGACTGACGGCACGGGAAAAGGTCTGCAGGATGCCAAGTGGAAATTGGCGGGTAAGTCAGGAACAGCTCAGATGCAGAACGGGAAACAGGAGAAAGTGAATCAATGGTTTATTGGATATGGACCTGTTGCGACGCCAAAGTACGCGGTGTCTGTCGTCGTTAAGAACTTGAATGCATCGGATAGCAACAAGTCCATCCCCTTGTTTAAAGGTGTTATGGATATTCTGGCCAGCAGCGAAGGATCAAGCGGCCGGTAAAGAAATGGTAAAACAGGTCCCATGCTCCGGTTCACTCGTCACATCAATGAGTCCGCCGAATGTTTTGATGATCCGATAAGAGACCATGAGACCTAGCCCTGTGCCTTTATTCTTGGTTGAGTAAAATGGCGTTCCCAGACGGTCTACTTGCTCAGCTGTCATGCCGATTCCGTTATCCTTGATTTGCAGGATGATCTTCGTTTTGTCACGGAAGCCGGAGACTTGCAACAGACCGCCGCTAGGCATGGCTTCGATGCCGTTTTTCGTTAAATTGACCAAGCATTGTATCAGTTTCTCACTGTTGGCTTTGACTAAGAGAGCAGGTTCCATGTCGATACTGACTTCTACTCCGCGCATGGCAGCGTACGGATTAATGAGATTGATAAGTTTGTGCGATAAACTCGACACGTCCAGCTCTTCGAGCTTTTCCGCCTGTGGTTTGGCGAAAGATAAATAATCAGTAATAATGTTCTGTGCGCGGTCGATTTCTTCGATAACCATCGAGGTATAAATCAGTTTCTTTTCTTCCGTAACAGTAGATTGACTGAGAATTTGCATAAAACCACGGGCAACGGTCATTGGGTTTCTAATCTCGTGGGCAACAGAAGCGGCTAATTCACTTAGCACATTCAGCTTCTCTGATCGCTGAACTTCTTGGCGCATGGCACTGTTTTCTCGAATACGAACGATCAGATAAGTTAACAACCACATCGTGAGCATATGTACGAGACAAAATAATAAGCCATAAAGAAGAAAGGGTTTATCTACAGCGACGAATGAACCGATCCGATAAAGCATGGTTATACAGAAGGTAGCTATGGCGCTGATGAAGGCAAGAAGACTGGGAAACATGACTTTGGGGGTTAAGTGCTTCCAATTACTTAATGCGATGAAAGCCAAGATGAAGGGTACAAGAAGAGCAGACAAAGTAATAATCGAGATAAAATTGGACCCATCGATGTAGAAGGCGTAGGCTAGGATGATCGTGGATACTGTAAGGCCAGATCGAATGCCTCCGTAGAGAAAGGCGACAAGAACAGGGATAATGCGCAAGTCAAAGTCGTCACCTGTTATTGTGAAAAATGGATGCGACATACAAAATATCGCGGCCATGGAGCAGCTCAGACCAATTAATGGGCGACCTAATCTTCTGAAATTGAAGGGATTGGGCCGATCGAGCCATAGGATGTGACAGAGTAAGATCGGTGAGGTTAGTACCAAAATATTGAGTAGTAAGTCGTCAATTACATTCAATGATCTCGCCTACTTAATTAAAAATTTGATTGCTTAGTTTTTATTTCGACAGTAAATATGAAAATCCTTTGATTCTTTCCAAAATTTTGATGTTTTATGACATGGATAGCCCAGATATGCATTGCGACTAGGTCTAGGATAGCATACAATTCTCTAGGAGCACTTAATTTACTGGTTCAGGAGAATAAAAAGATGACCCAAATACCTATATCTACATCAGCTATGATTGTTTTGGATCGGTCCGGTGAAACGGAATCGAAACCAATTTTATATGCTTTTGCGCTGGAGGAGCTTCTATGCAGGGCCATTGGACAGGGGACTCCGCCTATTTTGCACATTTGGAGGCACCCTAGGTCTTTTGTAATGGGACTCAGAGACAGCAGGCTTCCAGAAGCTGCAGCAGCCCGCACTTGGCTGACTGAGATGGGCTACGAAACAGCGGTTAGAAACTCTGGAGGCGCCGCGGTTCCGCTTGATTTGGGCGTCGTGAACATCTCTCTGTTAATGCCCAAAGAGGCAGGTGATATGGAACATCGCAAAGATTTTGATTCCATGGTAGCCTTGATTCGCGAAGTTATGGGTTCTCTGACAGATCAGATTGAACAAGGAGAAGTACTGGGCTCCTTTTGTCCTGGCGAGTTTGATCTAAGTGTCAAAGGGCGGAAATTTTGCGGCATTGCGCAACGCAGGCAGCAGCGGGCTATTTCAGTGCAAGCCTTCATAATTGTAGAAGGGACTGGCGAGGAAAAGGCATCGCTGGCTAGAAATTTCTATGAGAGAGCCGCGGGTGAAGCTTCTTCTACCGATTATCCCATAGTGGCGCCGGGCAGTATGGCAAGTTTATCGGAATGTCTGGAGATTCCTTTGACGTCTGAGCTTTTCATAGCTAATCTACTCGAGGCCATGGCAGCCAAAGGGGGGCAAGTGAAGAAACGGGAGGAAATCCCCGGGTATCCTGAAGAACAACAAATTCAAGAAATGATGGAACTGTTGAAGAATCGTTATGCGATCAAAGTTTGAAACAAAACGGCCCAATCTCTCTGTTGAGGATTGGACCGTTTTATTTAAGCAAGGAAATAATGCAGCGCTGCGTCCAGCTCCCCCTGCCAAAATCCCCACAGATGCTTGCCTGGTTTCTCAATATAATGAAGTTTGACATCCTTGGTGTCCATTTCCTCTTTGGCTAACCGGTTTTCGCGGACAAAATCAAAAGTGCCACGCTCCGTCTTTACATCCGTTTCATCCAATCCTATCAACATGTACACCTCTAGCCAAGATAAATCATCCTCAGCTTTGATCCGTTCTCGCGTGATGTCAAAAAATGCGCCTGATAAGGATATAACGCGGCAAAAAAGGCTAGGATAATCTAAGGCGAGATGCAAGGATACAGTCCCTCCCAGTGAGTCTCCTGCAACAATACGTTCTGTTCGTTCGGTACGGACAGGATAACGGCTTTCTACATAAGGGAGGAGCTCCTCTGCGAAAAAGCGGCAATAGGCATCATGACGGTCTCCTTCAGGCGCATATTCGGAAGTTCGGTTGACATTATTCACATCCACGCCGACCACGATGGTGGGCTCCAGATCTTCATCTAAGATGCAGCGCGTGAGGGTCGTGGCAATTCGCCCGAAATTAAAGAACTGTTCACCGTCTTGGCAGTAAATGACAGGGTAGGACAGCAGTTCGTTGTAACCAGGAGGCAAATAGATGCGAAGTGAACGATTTTCTTGAAGATGAATCGAGGATAGTTCATCTTTGATAATGGTCCGTTTATAAAAGCGAGAATCATCTGACATGTGTAGGCTCCTTTGAAATGCGCTTGGGTATTTTTGGGGATTAGAGCGTAAGTTTATTTGGAAAAGGGTAAGGTGTATTATAGCAGTTGTAAATTTTGTGTTAACTGTATTATATATTTTCCGAAACTGTACTATTCAATTCTCTGAATAAAGGTCATATACCACAAGGATACTGGTGTACAATTCACGAAAACAGGTTTATAATAATACTATAACAGAAGTGTAGCTAGCAGGCATCAAAATCATATAAGAGGTGAAATGGTATGAGTAAGCCACTTGTCAGCCAAGCAAATTATGAAGTGACCACAGAAAAGGTTGAGCCTTTACAAGTTCTGGCTCCAGACGGCACAATTGTTAATTCCGACAAAATGCCTAATCTTAGCGATGACCAATTAAAAGAATTAATGAGAAGAATGGTATTCACTCGTGTATGGGACGAAAGAGCTGTCAATCTCGGTCGTCAAGGACGTCTTGGTTTCTACGCACCGGTATCCGGACAAGAAGCTTCCATGATCGGTAGTGAATTTGCTTTAAATAAAGATGATTTTATTTGCCCAGGTTACCGCGATATGCCGCAGCTCGTATGGCACGGACTTCCGCTTTACCAAGCATTCCTATATTCCCGCGGTCATCAACATGGCGGTCAAATTCCGCAAGACGTGCACGTCTTAATGCCGCAAATCATTATCGGCGCACAAATTTTGCATGCTACTGGTGTAGCCATGGCATTCAAAAAGCGTAACCAACCGCGTGTAGCGATCACGTATACGGGTGACGGCGGTAGTTCCGAGGGCGACTTCTATGAAGGCATGAACTTTGCAGGCGCGTTCAAATTGCCTGTCATTTATTTTGTGCAAAATAACGGTTATGCCATCACAACTCCTTATTCCAAACAAACAGGAGCACTTTCTGTTGCCCATAAAGCACTTGCTGCCGGTATCAAAGGCGTTCAAGTTGACGGCATGGACGTATTGGCTGTTGTTCAAGCTGTAACGGAAGCTGCTGAAAGAGGACGCAGAGGCGAAGGCGCTACGTTAATCGAAGCATTGACATACCGTTACCGTCCGCATTCCTTGGCTGATGATACGACGAAATATCGTACCAAAGATGAAGAGTCCGATTGGGAGCCGAGAGATCCGCTTACGCGCATGCGTTTGTTCTTGACCAAAAAAGGTCTATGGAACGAAGAAATAGAAGCCCAAGTAAAAGAAGAAGCGAAAGCAACCGTTGCCGAGCATATTAAAAAAGCGGAAGAAACTGAGAAAATGACAGTCTCCGGCTTAATTGATTCCATGTTCGAAGTAACACCATCACATCTCGAAGAACAGAAGCAAGCGTATAAATAAATAATCAGCTTACGATGCAAGTTTTCTCACGAAAACAATTAGGAGGCACGGAGAAGTCATGGCACAAATGACGATGATTCAAGCGATAAAAGACGCTATGCGCGTTGAATTGGAAAGAGATCCAAATGTAATTTTGTTCGGTGAAGACGTTGGCCATGTTGGTGGCGTGTTCCGTGCGACAGAAGGTTTGCAAAAAGAATTCGGCGAAGACCGCGTATTTGATACACCGCTTGCTGAGTCCGCTATCGGCGGACTCGCGGTTGGTCTTGGTGTTCAAGGCTTCCGCCCGATCGCAGAAATTCAATTCGTCGGTTTTATCTATGAAGCTCTTGACCAAATTTGCGTACAAGCTGCTCGTATGCGTTACCGTTCCGGTGGACGTTATAACTCACCGATCGTTTTCCGTACACCTTTTGGCGGTGGCGTAAAAGCGGCTGAGCTGCATACGGATGCACTTGAAGGCTTATTAGTTCAAACGCCTGGGATTAAAGTTGTTGTACCTTCCAACCCATATGATGCCAAAGGACTGCTTATCGCGGCTATTCGCGATAATGACCCTGTCTTCTTCATGGAGCATCTGAACTTATACCGCGCATTCCGCGCAGAAGTACCAGAAGGCGAGTACACGGTTGAGCTGGGGAAAGCGAATGTCGTTCGCGAAGGCTCTGACGTTACGATTATCACTTACGGTGCTATGGTCCACACTTCTGTGAAAGCTGCAGAAGAAATCGAAAAAACACAAGGCGTGAAAGTCGAAGTGATCGATCTTCGTACGCTGCTTCCGCTTGATATCGATACGATTGTTACTTCCATTAAGAAAACGAATCGTGCGATTATCGTGCAAGAAGCTCAAAAAACTTCCGGTGTTGCAGCAGAAGTTATTGCACAAATTAATGAAAAGGCTATTCTACACCTGGAAGCTCCGGTTCTGCGTATTTCTCCGCCAGATACCGTCTATCCGTTCGCTCAAATCGAAGACGCTTGGTTGCCTAGTCCAGCAAGTGTCATTGCAGGGATTAATCAAGTACTCGAATTCTAATCACAGTCGAAGGTAATAGGAGGTAGTGCACGTGGCATTGTTTGAATACAAGTTCCCAGAGCTTGGTGAAGGCATACATGAAGGCGAGATCGTCAAACTGTTGGTTAAAGCGGGTGACACCGTAACAGACGAGACGATCCTTATGGAAGTACAAAACGACAAAGCGGTTGTCGAAGTACCTTGTCCGGTTGAAGGGAAAGTCGTTGCTGTTTCCGTAAAAGAAGGACAAGTGTGCAACATCGGCGAGCTTGTGATGACGATTGAAGTGACAGGTGAGATGCCTGCGGAATCCATGCATCACAAGAGCGACAGCCACGCTGCGCCTGCAGCGGCTCCTGCTGCCCCAGCGGCGGCAGCACCGGCTCCTACAGCAGCGCCTGCGGCAGCTGCTCCAGCACCTGCGGCCGCGCCGAGCGCGGGCCGCGAAGTGCTTGCGACGCCTAGCATCCGCAAGCTTGCAAGAGAAAAAGGCATCACACTCGCAGAGGTGACGCCTACAGGGAAGCACGGCCGCGTAACACGCGAGGACGTGCTTGGCTTCAGCGGAGCGGGCGCAGCCGCAGCTCCGGAAGCTGATACAGCTGCCGTAGCAGCAGCTGGTGCAGCGGCACCTGCGGCGGCTCCGCAGCAGGTTGTCGTGGGCGATCGCGTCGAAGAGCGGATTCCATTCAAAGGAATCCGCAAAATCATCGCGAACGCTATGGTGAAATCCGTGTACACTGCACCGCATGTGACACTGATGGACGAAATCGACGTGAGCGCATTAGTCGCTCTGCGTGAGCGCACGAAGCCGCTTGCCGAGAAAAAAGGCGTGAAGTTGACTTACCTGCCTTTCATCGTGAAAGCCTTGGTCGCCGCTTGCCGTCAATTCCCGGTTATGAACGCCATGATCGACGAAGAGAAGCAAGAAATCGTCTACAAAAAGTACTACAACATCGGTATCGCAACGGATACAGAGAATGGCTTGCTCGTTCCTGTCATCCATGATGCTGACCGCAAAAACGTATGGTCCATCGCCTCTTCCATCAAAGATTTGGCAGTTCGCGGACGCGAAGGCAAATTGTCTCCGAACGAGATGAAAGGCGGCACGATCTCCATTACGAACATTGGTTCTGTAGGCGGTATGTTCTTCACGCCAGTTATCAACTTCCCTGAAGTTGCGATCCTGGGCGCTGGGCGTATCACTGAAAAGCCTGTTGTGAAAAACGGTCAAATCGTTGCCGCATCGGTTATGGCGCTTTCCTTGAGCTTCGACCACCGTATCGTGGATGGAGCGACAGCACAAAGCTTCTTGAACTACATCAAACAGCTTCTGGCTGATCCAGAGCTTCTCGTCTTGGAGGTGTAACAGCATGGTAGTAGGAGATGCTTCTTTAGATATTGACTTGTTGGTCATCGGTGCTGGCCCAGGCGGTTACGTAGCGGCAATTCGCGCTGCTCAGCTTGGACAAAGTGTTCTGATTGTTGATAAATCGGATTGGGGCGGCGTATGTTTGAACCGCGGCTGTATCCCTTCCAAAGCTTTGATCTCTGCGGCTCACACCTACGAGCATGCCCAGCATGCGGATAGCATGGGGATTTCCGTGGACAACGTGAAGGTTGACTTCGCGAAAGTGCAAGCGTGGAAAAACAGTATCGTTGCTAAGCAAACAGGCGGCGTTAGCGCGCTGCTCAAAGGCAACAAGATCCAAACGTTCCAAGGCGAAGTGATGTTCATCAATGAGCACGAAGCGCGTGTGTTCAATGACGCAGAAGCTCCTCGTTACCGCTTCAAGCACTGTATTATCGCGACGGGTTCCCGTCCGATTGAGCTTAAGGCGTTCCCTTACGGCGGAAGAATTATTTCTTCCACCGAGGCGCTGAACTTGCCTGAAATTCCGAAAAGCATGGTCGTTATCGGCGGCGGCTACATCGGAATCGAGCTTGGCCAAACGTACGCGAAATTCGGTACGAAAGTCACTGTTCTTGAAGGTTCTGACCATGTGCTTCCAGGCTTCGAGAAAGAATTGACGAAGCTTGTTGCCCGCAACCTGGAGAAAGTTGGCGTTGAGGTTCATACTGAAGCGTTAGCGCAATCGTGCACGAAAACAGACAACGATGTAACGGTTACTTTCACTGTCAAAGGTGAAGAGAAACAAGTGACAGCGGATTATGTGCTCGTAACGGTTGGTCGCCGTCCAAATACAGATGGCGAGCTTGGTCTTGATCTTATTAACTTGAAATTGACGGACCGTGGACTGATCGAAGTTGATAACCAAGGCAGAACAAGCATTCCTCATATCTTTGCTATCGGAGATGTTGTACCAGGTCTTTCCTTGGCACACAAAGCTTCTTATGAAGCTAAAGTCGCTGCTGAAGCTATTGCAGGCCACTCCAGTATCGTAGATTACAAAGCTATGCCAGCTGTTGTATTCTCAGATCCGGAAATTGCCGGAGTAGGACTGAGTGAAACGGAAGCCAAAGCACAAGGAATCAATGTAACAATCGGCAAGTTCCCTTATGCAGCTAACGGCCGCGCCAACTCTTTGAACGCAGGTCAAGGCTTTGTGAAGCTTGTCGGCGACAAAGAAACAGGCCAACTGCTTGGTGGTCAAATCGTTGGTCCAGAAGCTTCGAACTTGATCGGAGAGCTTGCTCTTGCGGTTGAGATGGGCGCTAATCTGGAAGACATTGCGCTTACCATTCATGCACATCCTACCTTGACTGAAATGATTATGGATGCAGCAGAAGGTGCCCTTGGACACCCGATTCACCAATTGGGTAAATAAGTAACTTAACGTTATTCCCTGGTTTCTACTACCTTTAGATAAAAAGTCCCGAGAGTTTGGCCTAGGCCGCTCTACGGGACTCTTTTATTTATATGCGGAAATTCGTTTTGTGTTAGATATTTTGACATATTTTTCTCAATTCTTTGTGCAAGTGATTTAATCTAATGCGAAATTTGTCCGAAATTGTCAATTCTATAGTACAATGATCTCGATAATTGTTCATGTTAGAATAACTGACAAAGGTGATGAGATCACATGGAAAAGTTCGATAGACTTCGCGCTTGGAGAGGCTCACATGCTTTTAAACCCGCCATTTCGATGATGAACAAGCTGCGTTATCCGCAGAAGTTCTTCGTCATTGGCGGGGTTTTTGTTGTGCCGATTCTCATTCTGACGGTTCAATTATTTATGAGCGTTACCCAAGACATTCGGACGGTCAAGCGGGAGATGCGCGGTATTGCGTATCAGGGTTATTTGGGTGAATTGATGATCGCTATGGATACCTATAGTCGAAGTCTTGGCCAGGGGGCAAATGGCGGGCCGCCGGCGAACAGCGAACCTAGTTCTGTGATTAAAGAAAGAACCGATCGTATTTTATCTGCCATGAAACAAGAGAATGGGATGGCGAATGCTCTCCAGATCGATGAAAAGATTTTTAAGGAATTAACGGATCAATGGACATCGCTGACGAGCGGGAGTGAAGCTATCAGTCAGAACTTTTATGAAATACAACATGAGGGAATGGAACAGCATGTGATGCTGCTTATGGAGGAAGTCAGTCAGTCTGCGAATTTGGCTCTTGATCCTGAGCTTGTCAGTCATTATCTCATCGATCTTACCGTAGATCTGTTTCCAGATTACTGGACGAAGCTGGAGAAAGTCGAGCTGATCGGGAAAGAAGTTGCTGTACGTGGACAAATTAAAAATCCGCAGGAACAAGAAGATCTAATCCGTTTGAGCGGAGATATAGAAGCACTGCTTGCCCGTATCACCAGCACGACTGAGACGATACAGAAGAAGAATCCGGAACTAAGCGTTCAAATGGGAGAGCTTCTGGACAAGAATCGTTCTGCAGCCAGCGTGATTGTAGACATCCTCAATGAAAAAATGGTGAATGCCGGGGTCATTCAGATCACCCCCAAAGCAATGCTTGACGCCAGTCAGGAAGCTAAACAAGCGGGCATTCAACTTTACCAGAGCCAGAGGGAGCTTCTGAACAACCAATTGCAGCAAAGAGTCCATATTCATATGCGGAATATGGTTGTGATTACGGTTATCATCCTGGCGATGCTTGTCTGTGTTGCCTATTTATTTGCTGCCTTCTATCTGGCTGTGAAGAGAGGGATAGATGAGCTGGGCAAAGCATCAATTAAGCTTGTGGAAGGTGATCTGACGGTAAGGGTGAAGGCCGAAACGAAGGATGAATTTCAGCAAGTTATTATGGCTTTTAATAATTTGGCGGATAGTTTCATGGAGGTGGTGGGGCAAAGCAGAGTGGTAGTCGAACGAGCTTATGCTTCCTCCGAGCATCTTAAAGTGTCTGTACAGGACACAACCCGAGGTTCCCAAGAGATATCAACGATTATGGTAGAAGTCGCCGCGGGATCGGAAGTCTTGGTGCAAGCTGCTGAAGAGACATCGACGGCCATGAGCGAAGTTTCCTCCGGTATCCAGCGTATTGCCGAAACGTCATCTCTGGTTGCAGAGGCAGCAACAGAAGCCGCAGATGAAGCTAGACAAGGATATATAGGAGTCAACCAAGCCATTGAACAAATGGATGCGATTAAAATAAAAGTTACCGAAACATCGGCAACGCTTGCCCATTTGGTCGAAACGGCGAGACATATTGACCGGATTTTGGAAGTGATCCGAGATATTTCGGAACAAACGAGGCTGCTCGCGCTGAATGCTTCGATTGAAGCTGCACGTGCCGGTGAGCATGGGCGGGGCTTCCAGGTCGTGGCGACGGAGGTCAGAAAGCTTGCTGACCAATCCTCGGAATCTGTCAAACAAATCGCTCACATGATTGCAAGCGTTCAATTCAGTTCCAAGGAAGTGGCTAGCAAAGCACAGGCCGAGATTATTGAGGTTGAGAAAGGCGGTGCTATGTTAACACGGGTAGGCACAACCTTTGACTCGATATTGAAATCAGTTGATCGTGTAGCGGAACAGATTCAGGAAGTCTCTGCCGCTTCCGAACAAATTTCTGCGAGTACAGAGCAGGTGTCAGCTTCCATGGAAGATAGCGTCCACATCTCGAAGAAAGCAACAGCGCATACACAGAATGTAAAAGCCTCTTTAATGCAGCAAGTTGCCTCAACACGGGAAGTTGCAGCATCTTCTGACATGCTTAACCAGTTATCGAATGAACTGCTTGAGGCTTTGGCCAAATATCGCTTGCAGTAGGAAGATTCAGCCTTGTTTTTGAGCAAAAGCAATCATTAATTCGGCTAATGCTTGGCAAGCCTCCACCGGCACGGCATTGTAGGCCGATGCTCGCAAGCCGCCGACACTGCGGTGGCCTGCCAAGCCTTCGAAACCGTGTGCCAATGATTCTTGAATAAAGGCTTTCTCTAAAGCTTCATCTGCCATGCGCCATGTGATATTCATATCAGATCGATCCTTATGTGCAATGATTCCTTTGTAAAAGCCATTGCTGTTATCGATCACATCGTAAACCAACTTGGCTTTGCCTGCATTCTGTTGTTCGAGTGCCGCAACACCGCCTTGTTGCAGAACCCATTTCAGCATAAGATTCATCATATAAATGGCATGCACCGGTGGTGTGTTGAACAGCGATTGGTGTTTGGCAAATGTTTCATAACGCATAATTTCTGGGATCAACTTGGAGCCTTGCAGCAGCCAATCTTTGCGTAGAATGGCTACTGTGACTCCGGCAGGTCCCAGATTTTTTTGAGCACCGGCATAGATCATGGAAAAAGGCTGAAGATCAAGTTTTCGGCTCAAAATGTCACTAGTCATATCGGCAACGAGTGGCGTGCTTCCGACATTCGGAATCGAATTGAAGCGGGAGCCTTCAATTGTGTTGTTTAGGGTGAGATGAAGATAGGCGGGATTGCCGCTCAGTTGGATCTCATCCAAGAGTGGGATATGGCTCCAATTCTGATTTTTGGAGCTTGCTGCAATCGCGGCTTGCCCGATATATGTTGCTTCTTTATAGGCCTTTTCGGCGAAGCTGCCGGTTAGCACATAATGTGCGGTCTGATTTGTGTGCAGAAAATTCATAGGAAGCAGTGCGAATTGTGCGCTTGCTCCTCCGCCCATGAAAAGCACGTCATATTCGCTTGTTGGCAAATTTAATAATTGCAGCAGCAACTGTTGTGTCTCGTGATTCAGTTCTTCAACTCCGCGGCTGCGATGGGACATCTCCAGCAAAGAAATGCCATTCCCTTGATAGTCCACGAAGGTTGCTTGGGCTTCTTCCAGCACCTCCAAAGGCAAAGCTGCGGGTCCTGGGTTAAAATTGTACAAACGTTTCGTCATTGCGTGTTACCTCCCGTTAGTGGTTTTTCGAACGATATGACTTTGAAAAACGACAAAAAACGCCCTCATCCGATTGGGACGAGGAGCGTTTGCTCGCGGTGCCACCCAATTTAAGAAACATTCCGGTGAATGCTTCTCCACTTGGTTCCGCGGTAACGGGCGGTGCCGGTTAACTTAGATTGACAGCTACAGCAGCAGTCATATCTTGGCGATAACGCCTCCGAGTTGGATTCTCTTCCTAGGCACGATCATGTATGAATATTGATATGTAGTATAAATCGAAAACGACAAAAAATCAATCGTTTCTGGAGAAGTTTTCCTCTGAATCTACGAAGTGATATAATAAACTGAACGCGCGTTTAAATCGAGGATTTAATCTAAAAAAGGAAAGAGGCGTTGTCAGATGCAATACCGGAGATTGGGTAGAACAGGGTTAAAAGTAAGTGAAATCAGTCTGGGCAGTTGGCTAACCTACGGTAATTCTGTTGCAGAAGAAACGGTTGCCAAGCTGACACAGCGGGCTTTTGATTTAGGAATTAACTTCTTGGATACAGCGAATGTTTATGCCAGAGGCGAGGCTGAGATTTTGCTTGGAAAAGCTTTGAAATCGCATTCCCGTGATTCCTATGTGCTTGCCACGAAAGCATTCTGGCCGATGGGCGAAGGTCCCAACGACAGAGGGCTATCGCGCAAACATGTGTTTGAGCAAGTTCATGCCAGCTTAAAACGTCTGCAAACAGACTACGTCGATATTTTCTATTGCCACCGCTATGACCCTGAGACACCTGTTGATGAAACTTTGCGCACGATTGAAGATATGGTTCGTCAAGGCAAGGTTCTGTATGTTGGCGTTAGTGAGTGGACTGCTTCGCAAATTCAGGAAGGGCTGTCTGTGGCGGATCGCTACTTGCTCGATCGAATTGTTGTGAATCAGCCGCAATACAATATGTTCAATCGCACGATTGAGTCTGAAATCATTCCGCTGAGTGAGCGAAACGGCGTCTCTCAAGTCGTCTTTTCACCGCTGGCACAAGGTGTGCTGACGGGCAAATACCGCAAAGGGCAGCCGCTGCCGGAGGGAAGTCGAGCGAATGATTCCTCGGCGAATGCGTGGATTTTTAATTTCCTTACCGATACTCATTTGGATAAGGTTGAGCAGCTGACTGGCATTGCGAGCGAGTTGGGTATTTCGTTGTCTACCTTGGCACTTGCCTGGATTCTAAGACAGCCTAATGTAGCAAGCGCGCTTGTCGGTGCGACCCGGATTGAGCAGCTGGAAGAAAACGTGAAAGCATCTGGTGTGGTATTGCCGGCTGATGTTGTTCAGAAGCTCGAAGAGATTTTGGCTTAAAAATAGATTGCAAACACATAGAACCTCATTCCTTCTGATGCTAATCAGCGGGGATGAGTTTTTTTACAGTATCCATTAGGAGGCAGTTATGAGAAAAGTAATCGTGTTTAATCGACTATCACTGGATGGTTTTTTTACTGGACTTAATGGGGAAATTGATTGGTTTCTGCATGATCCGGAAGTGGATAAAGCTGCGCATGAATATATGCATGCAGACACATTACTATTTGGCAAGTTGACTTATCAGATGTTCGTGAGTTATTGGCCGAATGTAGCGACGAACCCTAATGCACCTGAGCAGGCCCGAGCGTTGGCGGAAGAGCTAAATCAGATGACGAAAGTCGTCTTTTCCAACAGCTTGGAAGAAGCAACTTGGGTGAACAGCAGATTGATCAAAGATAATCTTGTGGAAGAAGTTAGAGCTTTGAAGCAAGGCGATGGCGCGGATATTACCGTATTTGGCAGTGGCACTATCGTTCAGCAGCTTGTGGATGCGGGCTTGATTGATGAGTTATTGATTGTGGTCACTCCAGTTGTTTTGGGTACGGGTAGAGGGTTGTTTGACAACGTAGGGAAAATGAATCTAAAGCTTCTTGCCTCCAGAGGGTTTGGGTCAGGGAATGTTTTGCTGTATTATGGGATTCGTTAAAGTGGCAGTGGAATAAGGTGATGGTCTTATTTTACGAAATATTGCGGGTTTGTGGGACGCTATTCTTGCAAAAAGTGTCATTGTCGAGAGCATGAGGGAACTACAGGGCGCTATTCCAGCCCAAAGTGTCCATATCGCGAAGCTGAGGGAACTACAGTTCGCTATTTTGCTATTCCGCGGGAATTTTATCGCTTTTCGTGGAAATAAGACCCTGTAGTTCCGCTATGACCCTCGCATCCCTGTTATTTGCCTAAATAACGTACTATAGTTCCCTCACAAGGCTTTGTCGCTAATAAGAGGCTGACTCTCCTGGCGGCGAAGCCGTTTTTTTCAGGAAAGTTATATGAACTAGTTCTTTCCCTTGCATGCTTACAGATTCTGGATTACTGTCAGGTTAATGTTCGACATGGAGATGAGGCTGAGTTATGAAATTAATAATTATTTTTGGACCACAAGCCGTTGGTAAAATGACAGTAGGACATGAACTAGAAAAAGTGACTGGAATGACAGTCTTTCATAATCATATGACGATTGACCTGCTCTATCCCTTTTTTGGATTTAGTAAAGAAACATGGAGACTTGTCGACTTATTTCGGACAGAAATATTTGAAGCTGTGTCTAAAAGCAATGATCTGAGCGGAATGATTTTTACCTATGTGTGGGCATTTGATCAGCAATCCGACTGGGAATTTATCGATAAAGTTTACGATATATTTGAATCAAAGGGTAGTGAGGTTTACTTGGTTGAGCTTGAAGCAGATTTATCCAAGAGGCTTGAACGTAATAAATCACCACACAGGCTTGAACATAAATCAACGAAAAGAAATGTAGAACAATCGGAACAAAATCTAAGAATGACCGCTGAGAATCACAGATTGAACTCTCTAGAAGATGAGATCAAGCGGGCAAACTATATAAGAATTAATAATACAAATTTAAGTCCTGAGGAAGTTGCTAGAATGGTTAAAGACAGGTTTCAATTGTGAAATTAGATCGCAAGCCTATGAGAGTATCATGCAAGAGACAGGGTGGATTGTGAGAGTCGGATTCCTGTTATGCGGCATCAAGTTTCAAACGATGGTTGGGCTCCTATTGAAGAATATTTGCACATTCTTACACACGAGAATAAACAAGTGAAAATTATGTTTGAACATCGTTCAGATTTGGTAAAAGAGGAGGAACTGTTGGCTTGTTACAGCTGGGTAGAGGCAATTATCACCTAGACTCCTGTCACGATTATAACTCCGCTGCATATCATGGGTGCATATAAACTAACGGAGTGGAGTGGAAAGATGGATGCCTGCACCTACGCCTAGTACCGTGTACACGAACCCTAATGTGCAGTATTTTTTCGATATTAACAAGAATCGCTTGATGACACGAAATGCGGAAAATTTCATTAATCGCCTAGGGCGGGATAATTTAAATACGCTTGGCAATGTGTCTATGCTCGATATTTACTTGAGCAGAGGGCGTGTGGTTGAGCCGCATTATCACCAAAATGCTTCTGAACTTGTCTATTGTATTCAAGGGAAAGCCATGATTTCTCTGATCAACCCGTTCGATAATGAAATTACCAACATCACGGTAACGCCCGGACAAGTGGGCAATATTCCGCAGGGCTGGTGGCATTGGGAAGTAGCTTTAGAAGATGATACCCACTTGCTGGCGATTTTTGATGCGCCTTATCCGGAGTATATTTTCGGGTCTGATATTCTTACCAAAACGCCGATCGAAGTTCTTGCCCATACGTATTGTTTGGATCCTGAACTTTTGAAGAAAGTGCTCAAACCTCTTAATAACGAAACGATTATTATTGGACCTACGGATGAATGTGTGATGCAAGCGCACGAGCAAAACAAACAGTATGGTCATGGATCTTATATGAATATGCAGAGCCAGCCCCAGACAATGCCGCAATACTCAAATCCCCCACAAAGCCCTATTCACTACGGGTATCCAAATCGTTAATTGACATTGAAGCGTAAATGGTGTAAAAATAAAGGAATTACATGTTCAACTATGATTTAAATTTGTTGACGAGAACGAGTAAGCTAATACCTTGTTTCCCAGAGAGTTGGCCAAGAGCTGAAAGCCAATATGCAGGAATTAGTCGAAAATCCTCTCCGAGAAGGAAAGCTGAAGGAATTGAGTAAGCTGCCCCGGGATCCCGCCGTTACAAGGGCCGCGTATGTTCGTACGCAGAATAAGGAGCTGTGATGGTCAAGACGATTGATCATTATGGAACTAGGGTGGTATCGCGAGAGGTAATCTCGTCCCTTACGGGGCGGGATTTTTTTGTTTTTTCATACCAGGAAAATAGAGGAGCGTTTGTAACTGATGAGAAAAGTTGACGTGAAAGAGAAAGCAAGAACACGCGATCTGCGTGTGTTGGAGCAATGGAAACAGAACGATACTTTCCACAAATCGATTGAGAATCGCAAAGGCAAACCGAATTTCGTCTTCTATGAAGGACCACCGACAGCGAACGGTTCACCTCATATCGGACACGTGCTCGGCCGTGTTGTGAAGGATTTCATTTGCCGGTACAAAACGATGACGGGACACCATGTCGTCCGCAAGGCGGGTTGGGACACGCATGGCTTGCCTGTTGAGCTTGGCGTTCAAAAGCAGCTCGGAATTTCCGGCAAACAAGAAATTGAAGAGTATGGGGTAGCCGAGTTCGTCGAGAAATGCAAAAGCAGTGTATTTGAATATGAAAAGCAGTGGCGGGAATTGACCGAAGCCATCGCCTACTGGACGGACATGGATGATCCATATGTGACGTTGAAGAACGAGTATATCGAGAGCGTTTGGCATATTTTAGCGGAAGTGCACAACAAAGGATTGCTGTACAAAGGGCATCGGGTCAGTCCTTATTGTCCAGATTGCCAAACGACATTGAGTTCGCACGAAGTCGCGCAAGGTTATGAAGATGTGAAAGATTTGAGCGCTACGGTGAAATTCAAAAGTAAAAGCGGAAATGAGAACTTTTTGGCATGGACGACAACGCCTTGGACACTGCCAGCGAACGTAGCTTTGGCTGTGAACAACGATATCGACTATGCTAGGGTGAAATATCAAGATGAAGTCTATATCGTGGCCCAGAAGCTTGTGGAGAAGCTGTTCAAGCAAGACTACGAGATACTATCTGTCCATAAAGGGGCAGAGTTCGTTGGCACTTCCTACGAGCCGCCATTCGGCTATATCAGCCCGAACAAAGGTCATATCGTTGTAGACGCAGATTATGTTATGGATACAAGCGGTACGGGTATCGTTCATATTGCTCCCGCACATGGCGAGGATGATTATCGCACTGCTCGCCAGCACGAGTTGGACTTCGTGAACGTGGTCAATTTGGCGGGACGTTACCACGACCTGATCACCGACTTCGCTGGTCGCTTCGTCAAAGATTGCGATGTGGATATCGTGAAGTATTTATCCGAGCGCAATCTGTTATTTTCCAAAGAGCGGTACGAGCATAGTTATCCTTTCTGCTGGCGCTGTAAATCACCGCTGCTGTATTACGCCATGGAAAGCTGGTTTATCAAAACGACCGCTATCAAAGAGCAATTGATTGAAAATAACAGCAAAGTCGATTGGTATCCTGGGCACCTTCGAGAAGGCCGTTTTGGAAAGTTTCTGGAGGAACTTGTGGATTGGAACATCAGTCGCAACCGTTATTGGGGTACTCCGCTTAACGTCTGGTTATGCGATGATTGCGGGTGCGAATATGCTCCTGGAAGTCGCAAGGATTTACAGGGAAAATCGGTGCAGCCGCTAGACGAAAACTTAGAGCTGCATAAGCCTTATATCGATGAAGTGAAGCTTCGCTGCTCTTGTGGAGGCGTCATGCACAGAACCTCTGAGGTTATCGATGTCTGGTTCGATAGCGGTTCTATGCCGTTCGCACAGTATCATCATCCTTTTGGAGATGAAGCGCTGTTCAATGAGCAATACCCGGCAGACATGATCTGCGAAGGGATTGATCAAACGAGAGGCTGGTTCTTTAGCTTGCTAGCGGTTTCAACGTTGTACAATGGGAAAGCACCTTACAAAGCTGTGCTTTCTACAGGTCACGTTTTGGACGAGAATGGGCAAAAGATGTCCAAAAGCAAAGGAAACGGTATCGATCCTTGGGATATCATCAATGAGTTTGGCACGGATGCGTTTCGCTGGGCTCTGCTTGCGGACAGCGCTCCATGGAACAGCAAACGATTCTCTAAGCAAATCGTAGCGGAAGCGAAGTCCAAACTGGTGGATACGCTCAACAATACACATGCTTTTTATGCGTTATATGCAGAGATTGACCAGTATAAGCCAGAGGATCACCCGAAACTCTCCTCCGAGAATGAGTTGGATCGCTGGATCATCTCGCGGCTGAACAGCACCTTGCAGAATGTGCGCAAAGGCTTGGAAATAAATGATTTCTTGAACCCTGCAAAGCAAATCGAGGCTTTTGTAGATGAGCTTAGCAACTGGTACATCCGCCGCTCCCGTGACCGTTTCTGGGGAAGTGAAATGACCGCTGATAAGGTATCCGCTTATCAAACGCTGCGTGAAGTCTTGCTGACGATTGCGCGGATGATCGCACCATTTGCACCGCTTATCGCAGAAGATATCTATGGGAATCTAGGCGGAGACGGAAGCGTTCATCTGGCGGATTATCCGCAAGAGAACCAATCCGTCATTGATTTAACCCTTGAACGCGAGATGGAAACGACTCGGCAAATTGTTGAACTGGCTCGCAACGTGAGGAATGAGACGGGGATCAAAACGCGTCAGCCGCTTTCCGAGATGATGGTTTCACTGAATGGTGATTTTGACTTGAGCCGGTTCGAGGATATCATCAAAGATGAAATGAATGTTAAAGTAATTCGTTTGGAACAAGGCGACAGTGGTTTTGTAGACTTCAACGTGAAGTTGAATCTGAAAGTAGCAGGGAAAAAGTACGGCAAGGCCGTCAGTCCTTTGCAAAATTATCTGAAGCAATTGTCTGCTGCAGAAACCAAACAAGCTATCGACAAGGGCTTCTTAACAGTGATAATCGAGGGAGCTGAGCTGCGTGTCGAGCTCGAAGATTTGCTTGTAGACAAGCAGGCAAAACCAGGCTTCGCATCAGCCTCCGGTAATCAGGTTACCGTTACCCTCAACACCACATTAACGGAGGAACTGGAACAAGAGGGACTTGTCCGGGAAGTGATCCGTGTTATACAGGATTATCGCAAAAAGCTGGAGCTTCCGATTGAAAAGAGGATCAACCTTGTCTTGGATGTGGGGTTGCCGCTGAAAGAAGCTTTGGAGCGCTTTGATCATGTGCTGCAAGAGAATGTGCTGCTTGCCGGGGTTAGATTCTCGAAGGTGGATGGCATGGAGCCGGTATCCATTGGGGATAAGAGTTTCGGTTTGCTGATTGAGGAGTAAGGAAGTGAAGCAGGTGCCGCGGCACCTGCTTTTTCCTTTAACCGACAAGAATATCGTCTATTTCAACATCATCGTAAATTCTAATATTGAGAACGAAACCAACGGAAAGCATATTGATTAATAATGAGGTGCCTCCGTAGCTAATAAATGGCAGGGTTATGCCAGTGATGGGCATAAGGCCGATGAGCATCCCGATATTTTCAAAAACTTGAAACAGGAACATCGCGGCAATACCGCCGATGATATAGATGCCAGCCTTATTGTTGATCATTAACGCGGTCGTTATCATTTTATAAATAAGAAGAAAGTAAAGTATGATCAACGCGGATGAACCCATAAATCCAAATTCTTCACCTATAACGACGAAAATGGAATCGGCATACGTATAGGGGACTTGTCCGCCTTGTACGGATCCACCGTGCAGGTAGCCGTCACCTTGTAAAGCTCCTGAACCGATGGCTCGAACGGATTGTTTCATGTGATAGGTAGCTTTCTCGGAAGCCTCCTCGGGCAAAAGGACGGCATCGATGCGATCCAGCCAGTAGGCTTTATTTTTAGATACCATGTAGGCTTGAACGTTCTCATGATATTTGACATAACTGTAGAGGGAAGATCCACATAAGACAATGACGATGCCTAGCCCGATTAAGGCATGCTTGAGCCGAATGTTGCCGAACCAACAGATGACGATGAAAATGACGAGATAACCGATGGAATTACCCAGATCGGGCTGCATCAGAACCAAAACAAAAGGAATAAATGTAATAACGCCCATGGGAATAACGTCCTTCAGAAAGTTAAGCGGTGCTTCCGGGCTTTTTCTATTAGAGAGATAATAAGCCAGAAAAAGAATCAAAATCAGCTTGCATAATTCAGCAGGCTGGAGGCTGATTGGACCTAATTTAAACCAGCCCTGCGCATTGTTTATCGTAGAACCTTTAAAATATAACAAGACCAACAGGCCTAGTCCAATAAGATAATAGGATGTTGAAAATTTGAGAATGACCCGGTAGTTAACAAAGAGCATGGCGAATAAAACGATAAAGCCCGCGATGTAATAGACGATCATTTTGACAGGAGAGTTAGCAAGATCAGGGTCTGTTAGGGTTGCGCTATATATACAAAAAATACAGATGAACATAAAAACGAGCAATAATAACAAGATAATCCAATCAAGCTTGGTGATAATTCTTTTGAGCAGAAATGCCATTCCAACTGTGCTCCTTCAAATTTAGTATGTGCGGTTATGAAACGCACGTTATTTAAATTAGACGGAGCTATTTACAAAAAGTTACATTTTATTTTCGATACACAGGCTCTAGCGAAGGTCTGCATCATGTAGCGCAAATTGCCATCGATCATCAAATAACCAAAGAGGAGCAAGGCGCCTAGGCGCCCTGCTCCTCTTGTTCGTTAAAGCCTACTTAACCGTTTTGTTATAAGCGGCAATCTTCTCTGTAATGCTCTTCGCAGCTCCATCGAGCGCTTCTTTTGGCGCTTTTTTGCCAGTTAAAGCTTCTTCGATGGCTGTTTCTACGATTTGACGGGCTTCGGGGAATACGCCCATGACAGCGCCTTGAGTTGCTTTATTCGCTTTGGTATTGTGAAGCTGGTCAATGGCCGTCTGGAATTGCGGATACTTGGCCAGGTTGTCCTTCACAAGCTGCTCGTCGTAAGCTTTTTTGGTAATAGGGAAGTAGCCAGTGTTTACGTGCCACCATGCTTGTGTTTGCGGAGTCGTGAGGAATTTAATGAATTCCCATGCTCCCTTTTGCTCAGCTTCGGATTTGTTGTTCAAGATGTACAGACTCGCTCCGCCTACAACGACACCGCCTTCTTTGGCATCCGCTGGCTTCGGCAGCGTGCTTGTCCCAACTTGGAATTTCCCGTCAGCACCGCTCACGATACCGCGAAGGGAGGCTGTGGAGTCCAGAGTCATCGCCACTTGACCAGCCAAGAATGCTTTCTTGGTATCATCGGTTTTGCGACCGAGGTTCGCGGAAGTTTTGTTGTCGACCATGTCTTTCCACCATGTCAATGTTTTTACGCCAGCTTCATTGTTAACCAGTGACTCCGTCGCTGAAGTTGTGCGACCGTTGCCATTATTCAAATATTCCACACCTTGATTGGCAAAGAATTGCTCCATGAACCAGCCATAGATCGCAAAGGAAGAACCGGATTTGCCGTCTTTGGACAGCGCTTTAGCGGCGGTGGCAATTTCTTCATACGTTTTTGGCGGCTTCTCGGGATCGAGACCGGCTGCTTTGAACATATCTTTGTTGTAGTAAAGGATTGGATTCGATGTATTGAAAGGCATAGAATAAAGTTTGTTATCAAATTTATAATAGCTCAAAATATTGTCTTCGAGCTGCGAAAGATCAAATTTATCTGCATCCACGAATTGCTGTACCGGCGTAATGGCTTTGGAGTCGATCATGAAGCGGGAACCAATTTCGTATACTTGAATGAGTGAAGGACCGCTTTTGGTATCCATGGAAGCTTTCATTTTGTTTAAGCTTTCGTCGTAGGTACCTTGGAAAACTGCTTCCACGATGACATTTTTCTGAGAAGCATTGAAGTCTGCAACCAATTTATCGACAGCTTTGCCAAGTTCGCCACTCATGGAGTGCCACCAAATGACTTTAACCGGCTCAGCCGATTTCTTGGTGTCAGTTGTCGCTGAAGGTGTAGAAGCTTTCGTGTCTGCTGTGCTGGCAGTTGTTGCCGTTTCTGCTTTACTGCCGCAAGCGCTGGTTAATAAGACCATCAGTGCGGTCATCGCAAGCGCGGAGCTTCTCATTTTCAATGATTTCATGTTCTTTGTTTCTCTCCCTTTTGTTTGCATTTTTTTATGGGAATCGAGATCAGCGTTGGGCTGAACTGAGTAGCCATCCTTATGGATCAGCCTTTCAAAGCTCCTGCGGTAAGTCCGCGAACGAGTTGTTTTAAACCAAGAATCAGCATTAAGAGGGAAGGTAGCAAGACGACAGTGACACCGGCCAAAACCAAGTTCCACACGGTTAATTCTTCGAATTGGAGCATGGCGATGCCGATCTGCACCGTGCGCATGCCCTCACTGTTCGTGATTAGAAGTGGCCATAAGTACATGTTCCAGGCATTCAAAAAGGCATACACAGCGAGAGTGGCTAATGCTGGCCGTCCAAGGGGCAAAACGATGCGGAAGAAGCTGCGGAAATGGCCGCATCCATCTATCCGTGCCGCTTCGAATAACTCTTTGGGCAGTTGCAGGAAGAATTGCCTCAGCAGAAAAGTGCCGAAGGCTGTTGCCAGGAAGGGGACCGTTAAGCCCTGCAAGCTATCGAGCCAGTCCCACTTTTTGACCATCAAATAGTTCGGAATGATCGTGACTTCCCACGGAATCATCATGGTGGCCATGAAGAGTGCGAAGATGAACGCTTTCCCTTTGAACCGAATATTGGCAAAAGCATAGGCAGCCATGCTGGAGGTAATCAATTGACCAACCATGATGATGATCGCGACGATGAAACTGTTGGTGATGAATTTGCCGATAGGAACGAGTTTGAAAACGGCAAGTATACTGCCCCAATAGAAACCGCTAGGCAAAAAGCGGGGAGGATAAGCGGAAGCTTCCTCCGGCGTCATTAAGGCTGACGAGAAGGTATAGAAAATGGGATACAGCACCAGGACTGAGCATATAACCAGAAGCGTGTAAACGAACGTATTTTGCAAGCGTGAACTCATTGATAATGCACGTTCCTTTCAAAAACTTTAAATTGAACGATCGTGAAGATCAGAATAATGGTGAAAAGGACCAAGGCTTGCGCGCTTCCTGTACCGAACCGGAAGTTAATGAAGGCGTCCTGATATAAGGAATATACGAGCACGTCAGTCGAGTTCACAGGCCCGCCTCTGGTTAGGATGTGAATTTGTCCGAAAGATTGAAAAGCTCCAATGATGGAGACGATGGTCACGAAAAAAACCGTGGGTGAAAGCAAGGGCAAGACGATTCGGATAAAGGTTCGAACGGGTCCAGAGCCATCGATTTTGGCGCTATCATAGATTTCATCCGGAATTCCCTGCAGGCCGCTCAGCAAGACGATGTAGGTGAAGCCCAGATTCATCCAGACAGTCATCATGGACACGGAAAGCAGCGCCCATCTTGGATCGGTCAGCCAAGCAACCGGTTCAAGCCCAACAAGAGTCAACAGGTAATTCAGCATGCCAACACTCGGGTGAAACAGCATCATCCAGATGACGGCGGAGGTTCCGACTGATAATACGACAGGCAGAGAGAAGATGAACTGAAAGATGCGCATCCCTTTTAAGTGATTATGTGTGAAAGCCGCCAATATCAGAGCCAGAACAATAACGGTAGGTACGGTTAAAAGGGTGAAAAGACCCGTGACACCGAGGCTTTGGTAAAATCGTTCCGATGTGAAAATAGCTGTAAAATTATCGAATCCTACGAAGGAAGAGATCCTGCCTCTGGGATCCGTTTCATGCAAGCTGAGATAGAGGGTTTGGAACAGTGGATAGAACAAAAAAAGGGCAAACAGCAATAGCGAGGGGAACAAGAAGACATAGCCTAAGAATGTCTCGCTCCACTTCTGGCTGAATGTGCTGAGGATTGGCTGTTTGACTTTCAAACCTGGTTTAGCCGTTGTTGGAAATGATAAATCTCTGTCCAAAGTGTTCATTCAATAAGCCTCCACGAACTGTAATCGATGAATCTCTTGCATCCCTAGCTTAACGTTGACTTATTTGACCAATGTTAAATACAGGTGAAGGATTTGTAGATTTTTTTGAATATTTACGTAACCTTTACGCATCCAGACTGGGCAAGAGCGGAGATTTTCCCTTATAATTTGAGCATAGAAGAAGCCTAAACTACCCATTAGGAGTGTGGAATGATGCATAAACAGAATCCGCTAGTGATTGGACATAGAGGTGCCGCAGGCGAAGCGCCAGAAAATACGTTAGCGTCTTTCGCTTTGGCGTTGGAACAAGGTGCTGACGGCATTGAGTTGGATGTACATCTGACGAAAGACAATGAAATTGTCGTCTGTCATGACGCAACGCTGGATCGTACGACCAATGGGTCCGGCTGGATTGTGGAAAAAAACTGGGATGAAATCAGATCCCTCGATGCGGGAATGTGGTATTCAGAAGCTTATATAGGGGAGCGCGTGCCGCTGCTGCGAGAAGTGTTTGAGCTTGTGCCGCGCGGGCATCTGATTAACGTGGAAGTGAAGCATGCGTACGAAGGGCGTATGGAGAAGGCGCTTCTGGCATTCTTGCAAGCAAGCGGCAGGATGGAGGATGTCGTGATTTCCTCGTTTGATCACAAGGTGATTCGCAGGTTGAAAGTGGCCGAACCCGAGGTGAAAGTAGGGTTGTTGTATACAGCCAATCTTATTGATCATGCTGGTTATGCGGAGCAAATCGGTGTCGATGTATATTCCTTGCATCCCTATCATCATTTAATCGGAGATGAGGATGTCAAAGCTGCTTCGGCAGCAAATGTAAAGACTTATCCTTATACGGTGAATGAGTTGATGGATTACAAACGGCTGATTTCTTTTGGTGTTTCGGGTATTATTACCGATTATCCGGGCCGATTGAGGAAGTTGCTGGATTCGTAAATTACCCCTCGGAAGAAAAAATATGATTTAATGGTCACATAGAAAAAGCACCTGCAGATAGGCTTGCAGGTGCTTTTTCTGCGTAAATTTTGGTGATAAAGCAAATAAGGTAAAATTTGCATAAAGAATTGATAAAGAATGTATCTAAATACAATTTTATGATTTATATTAGAAAATATTGTTATAAATTGCAGAAAGGAGTCGATTTGTGTTTGCATAACCAAAAAAACTTGCTTATGTCTAGAACCATCTTTAATCCTAAGAAAGGGTGTTGAAAATGAAAAGAATCCATTCGAATCAAAATATGAATTAGGTAATAGCTGGTTGTCTGGCTAAGCGCGGACAAAAGCGGAACCGCAACGCATTTGGTATGAATTTGATACCCCTAAGCAAGTTGCGAAATTTTCTTTATATCCGTTAGAGACGCTTGACGCTAGCCCCAAAGACCTCGAATTCGAAGGCTGGGATGGCCTGAAATGGGTGACGATCCATAGAGTTTCACCAAATATGGCGTTAGCACTATGTCTACAAATGGCAATGCAGGTTAAAGAGGAAAAGGCTAAGTGCCAGGCTATAATGAACAAAGGCAAACCCATTTGAAAGCCGGGGGGTGGGGGGCTCTCAGGTTGTTTTTTTTTGTTACCTATCCATAATTGAGATTGACAAAGGAGCGAATGCATATGAGGTTTCAAAGAAGGAAATTATGGGTACTCATTCTGATGTTTGTTATTGGTGCAGGATCGTTAGGTTTGCTGCCAAAAAGCGCCTTCGCGGAGTTGTTCACCTCAACAGATAAGCTAACGGAGTACACGTTACCTGTGTCTGAAGCGAAAATAACAGGCAATCAGATGGTGTACTTAGACCGAGATGATATTGGTTGGTGGCAGGTGTTCAGCCGCAACTTAGAAACCGGAGAGCTAAAGCAACTTACTGACACCAAGACAAATAAGGAATACTTATCTGCAGGAGGAGACTATGCCGTCTATTTGGAGGATCAACTGCATGTTGTGCTGGTAAATCTTCTAACCAGTGAAGTAACCGAGACTACTATTCCACCGTATCCGTATAATCCGATTGAAACTGATGGGAGATATGTTGTTGTCTACAAAACACTTGAAGGTAAGATCAGTGTCTATGACCTTGAAACTAAAATAATCAAAGAAATCGGAAAAGGCTCAAACGCTTTAATCGAAAATGGTGTTATCGTCTATATTAGCGATACAGGTAGCATAGAACGCTACAATGCAACGGATGGATTGTCCAGAACATTGTACAAGCCATACGAGCCAACTAAAGGTTATCAGCGTGGTAATTTTGCATTCGATGGCAAGAACGTCATATGGATTCATTCTTTCGGATCCTATCAGGCGTGGATACTGAATGTAGAGGAGAGCGACACCATTCAGGTGCTGAGTAGTTTCACGAATCTTCGAAGTTTTTCCTCCCAAGTTTTTTTGGGGAAAGGCATAGCCGCATGGCCGGAGTTCAAAAATGGAGCTAACCATATTGTTGCTGCCGATCTTGCTTCTAGACAAACGGGTATTGTTGGAGACGACGAACAACTCATTGGCATCTACAATGATCAACTTGTACTGAGAATGATGGATAAAACCATCCAACTCCGCCAGCTCCAAAAGACAGGTGAAGGTCAGATGGCTTACACGCTCGTCGTTTCCGCTGTACCTTATATCGACAGAGCCCCTGCTTCTGCCGATGAATTTATCGGGAAATTGGGTTATATGAAAAAACTGTCTACGCCAGACAATAGCGTGACCGTTTACTCACCGAAAGACCCAGACTCTGATTTTTATGGAAGTGTCGGTATTGTCTACAAGGATGATAACGATTTATCGCTTACCAAAGCGCTTAAATCTGGCCAAAAAATGGTCAGCCATCCATGGAAAGTATCCTATCAGTCATGGGAAGACGTTTTGAAGCTCTCGATGACCTATATGAAGGATAGAGTTCCAGCGGGAGGACAGAACAAACTTGGAATTTATCGACTTGATTCCGGGGAGTGGACTTACATGGGCGGACTGTTCGAGGAGAATAACACACGGTTATTTACGGACATTTCTCAAAGAGGTGTTTATGCTGTGCTATACTTCGATGTTCCGAATACGTTCGTTCGTGATTATTGGATGCAGAAACGAATCGAACAATTGAATGCAAATAAACCGATTCGTGTTTTCTTAGACGGAGAAGAAGTAGTCTTCCATCAGCCCCCCGTATTGAAGGAGGGGTCAACGATGGTTGAATTTAGACCTATTTTCGAAAAGCTGGGTTTGGACATTGAATGGAATGACTCGAAACAAAGCGTAACTGGAACGAGCCAGGGTAAGTCGCTATCCCTCATACTAGGGGAGGAAGAAGCTAAGGTGAATGGCAGTACTAACTTGTTGCCAACTGCTCCATTTCTAAACCAAGGCTATACGTTCGTCCCGCTGCGCTTTATTGGCGAAGCAACAGGACGCAAGGTATTGTGGGATCCTAATCTGAAAGCCGTCTATATCTACGACCCGTCAACCGAAGGAAAGTTGTATGATGACAATGGTACGCTTATGTATGAAGGTCAACTCAAGGATGGCCGGATGAATGGTAAGGGAAAACTATATCGCGATAATGGTTCGGTATGGTATGATGCTGTGTTCAATAATAATGAAGTCGTCGGACCTGGCGTCATCTATTTTTCAGGTAACCAAAATGGTCGTGACCGAACGGGTGAAATCGCGATTGCGCAGAAGTTCGAGAACAGCCTCCAGACGGGTTATGTTACCTATATTGACGATAGTTCCTTCGTAGCTTATGAGGGTGAAACTAAATTGGGGGTTTTTCACGGGAAAGGCAAGTTTTACATCGTAGATAAGCTTGTCTACGAAGGCGAGTTTAAAGATAATCTTTATGATGGCTATGGCAAATATTTTATCAATGGAGACCTTCAAAACGAAGGGAATTGGGTCAAGAATCAACTTAACGGGTACTGGAAAACTTATAGAAGATCGGAAGACAAGGTTATTCTCTTTCAAGAGGGACAACATGTTAACGGAGTGCTGCATGGGAAGGGGATACAATATTATTACCCATCCGGTGTGAAAAATTTCGAAGGGGATTTCGTAGAAGGAAAGATGGGCAATGGCACTTACTATGATAAGGATGGTAATATAGTTGTTCCACTTAACAAATGAAGAAAAGAGATCACCTTTGGGTGGTCTTTTTCGTTTAAGTTATATAATTGTACAAACCCTAGCCATTGGCTAGGGTTTTCTTGTTTCACGGGCGAGAATCATCTTCCATGAAGTAAAGGCATGCATTTCGGAATTCATGCGGGTTATCCACGAATAAATAAATTTGATCGACAAGTTGTCGCTTGCCAAACAGGCGGATAACCAGATTAGCATTTTTCAATTGAATGCGTAAATTCGGTTCTACGACCAGTGGTATAAACGATGTGTTCATGCGATCTTTAGTTATTTGCTTTGAGGCAATGACGGATACCGATTCAATATTAGTTGTCTCGATGTAGGAGGACAATTGAAGACCATACTGCAAGCGAATGACCTGCTTTGAAACCAAAATTGGATTTAGACACATTGCCCGGTAATCGGCGACTAGTATAAGAATGATATATAAATTACCGATTGAAAGAATCCAAGCGACAATAGATGACCATTGCATGAAAAGGATATGAACACAGGCACCTTCAATTAGTAGGATTTTCGATAAGATTAGAATGGTAATCAGCCAATTTGAATTTGTGTGATAACGGAATGCAGCAGTGTCTGGTTGTAGGTAAGGTTTTTTTCTCCAAGCAAAAATTGCGTAATATAAAAGCGACAATTCATGTATAAGGAATGGTGCTATTTTGGAATGAGGGAATGATTGTTCCATACTTTTACGAAGTGTTTCGAGCGGATGAGCGTTGTTGAAATGATTGCGTCTAAAGTGGGTAATGAGTTGATGTAGTTTATAGATTTCATAACTAAGAAACGTAAGTTCCAGGGGAATGAGCAAATATTTGACCCAATCAAGAGTTCCTTGCCCCTTAGCCGGTATGAACAGTTGCAATGCGAAATAGCCTAGCAAAGCGAAGGGGAGAATCGAGATGATGCTTTTATTGATTTTTCGATAGATCAAGAAGTAAAGCAAGATTGGGAGTACGACAACAAAATCCAGTGCGAATCCAATGGTCAAAATTTGATTATGTTCTGTGTACAGAGCAGATCGTACAAGAACAAGATCAATCAGGTATACAAATAAGCTAGCACAAAGGAAATAAATGAAGCTGGATTTTCCAACTAATTTGAACATAGGATACACGCTCCTTTACCGAAATATATAGTTTCACTATAACAGAAAATACCTATATTTTCCAGTAAACAGAACCAATTCGCCAGAGTACTACGCAAAGTTAGTACTATCCGTTTTGTGGCAAATGCATACAATAGGATTATGACCAGGTATTAAGAGGTGCCCGAAAATATAGGCAATTAGACATATGCGAACTCTTAGGAGGAGTCACGATGATGAAATGGTTGGTTGTTACCCTGTTGAAGCTGCTGCTGCCCCTATTGCGCCCAGCCTTGATGGCTAGCTTTCGGGTGAAAGTCAAAGGGCTGGCGCACTTAACGATTACCGAGAAAACGGTACTTATCCCGAATCATGTCTCTTTGTTGGATGCTGTTCTGCTCGCGTTCATTTTGCCGAGTGAAGTAGCATTTGTGGTGAATACCAAGATCGCCCAGCGGTTTGCGTGGCTGCTCCTTTTTCGGGCACATATTGCGGTAGATCCACTGAATCCTTACTCGGTAAGGACAATGTTGAAGACGGTTCAAAGCGGAACACCGCTGGTTATTTTTCCGGAGGGACGAATTACAACCACAGGCGGCATGATGAAAGTGTATGGAGGCATTGGTTACATTGCTTTGAGATCTCAGGCGCGGATGCTGCCAATTGCCATCAATGGTCTGGAACATTCTAAGCTATCCTATCTGCGCGGCAAACTCAAGCAAATATGGTTCCCAGCAGTGAGTATTACGTTTGGAGAGGCCTTTCAAGTACCTGTGCGTGAAGAACTGTCGAGAAGGATTCAAAAGGAACAAGCAACAGAAACGATCCGCGCTCACATGCAAAATCACTTATTAGCAAGCCGGATGAAGCCGGAGCTCAATTTATTCAATGAACTGTTGATCGCCGCGAAAAAGCACGGCTCGACGACTGTCATTATAGAAGATATTGTTGGCAACGCCACCTTAACATACCGGAAACTTCTGCTCACTACGTATACGATGGCAGGACGTTTGAAAGCGCTGCTTCAAGCTCAGAAGCGAGTTGCGGTACTGCTGCCGAATGCAGCAGCGAATGTAGTTACCTTGTTCTCGCTATTCCGACTAGGCGTGACGCCAGCGATTTTGAACTATTCGGCAGGCAAGCAAGCGATGCTGGATGCTTGCGAAACGGCGTCGGTGAAGACGATCATTACGTCCAGAGCTTTCATAGAGAAAGCGAATCTATCTGATTTTATCCAGAGCGCAAGCGAGATTTTCACCATTATTTATCTGGAAGATGTCAAACAAAGTATCGCGTTCAGCCATAAATGGGCAGGTGTACTCGACTATATGCGCAAAGCGAAAGGGCCTGTCGGCGCGGAGTGGAACGAAGTTGTTCTGTTCACCTCAGGAAGTGAAAGCAAACCTAAAGGTGTCGTGCTCACTCATCGCAATATTTATGCCAACATTCAGCAGGCAAAGGTCGTTATTGCGTTTAACGCTGCGGATATTGTGTTAGGCGCAATGCCGATGTTTCACTCTTTCGGATTGACCGCGGGGACGATGCTGCCGATTCTATCTGGGATGAAAGTGGTTCTGTATCCGAATCCTTTGCATTATAAAGTCATTCCTG
Organism: Paenibacillus sp. HWE-109; assembly: GCF_022163125.1. Classification (NCBI taxonomy): domain Bacteria; kingdom Bacillati; phylum Bacillota; class Bacilli; order Caryophanales; family Paenibacillaceae; genus Paenibacillus; species Paenibacillus sp. HWE-109. The sequence continues at coordinate 527,191 of NZ_CP091881.1, forward strand.
AGTTGGTATATGACCGGAATATAACGATTTTATTCGGGACTTCTACCTTTCTATCGGCTTATGCGAGAACGGCGCATCCGTATGATTTTACCCATTCGTTGAAATATGTGGTAGCAGGCGCTGAGAAGTTGAAGGATGAAGTCAGACAAATGTGGGCTGATAAATTCGGGATTCGCGTGCTGGAAGGGTATGGCACAACGGAAACGGCTCCAGTCATCTCCCTGAATACGCCCATGAATGCCAAGAAGGGGACTGTTGGCCGATTGCTGCCGGGTATGCAGTACCGTTTGGAGAAAGTGGAAGGAATATCGCTTGGAGGGAACTTGTTAGTGAAGGGACCCAATGTGATGAAAGGCTACCTGATTCATGGTCAGGGATTCGTTCCTTGCCCAGAGTGGTACAGTTGTGGGGATGTTGTTCATCTGGATGAGATGGGCTATCTAACGATCCAAGCTAGAGTGCAGTCTTTTGCTAAAATTGGCGGAGAGAAAGTCTCGCTTCCTATGGTCGAAGAGTTGTTAGCGGCCAGCCTGCCTGCTCAGTCGATCTGCGCAGCAATCAGTGTCCCAGATCTGCGAAAAGGGGAGCGGATTGTGCTCTATCATACGAGTCGGGATGCTCAGCTCCAACAGATCAGAGAGTCCATGAAGCAGCAAGGGCATCCAGCGATTTATGTGCCCTCCGAGCTTCGATATGTAGAGAAACTGCCGCTGCTGGGCAGTGGCAAAGTCGATTATGTAACCATCAAGCGAATGGCCTTGCAAGATGAGGAGCAATCCAAAGGGAGCGAACTAAGATGACATTAAAAATAAAAATGAAGCCACTCCAGACGTTATATGTGACACAATTCCTCTCCGCTTTCGCTGATAATATGATTCTTTTCATTACGCTGGCAATCATTAAGCAAAGCGCGTTCCCTGCTTATTATATCGGTGTTGTGCAGGCCTCGTTTCTTGTCGCCTTTGTGATCCTGGCGCCTTTCGTTGGCGCCTATGCCGACAAAAATGCCAAGTCCCACGTCCTACTAGTCGGAAATGCTATCAAAGGCATCGGAATTATTGCCTTGTTCATGCACTTGGACCCGGCAGTCAGCTACGGCATCGTAGGAATCGGGGCCGCGGTTTACTCACCGGCCAAATACGGGATACTGCCCTCCTTGGCGAAGTCAGATCATGAACTGCTCAGAGCCAATGCCCGCATAGAGGGCTACACGATTATGGCTATTCTTTTGGGCTCAGTCTGCGGCGGTATTTTGGCTCAATTCTCCCTTAATGGTTCAATTCTTGTATGTCTGGGGCTTTACTTGGTTTCTTTGTTGATGTCCTTGCAGATTCCAAAGATTGCCGGCAATGCCACGATCCGCTATGGAAAAGAAGCGAAAGCTTTTGTGAACGATGTCGCCTTCCTGCTAAAAGATCGCACCACTCGGTTCTCACTCGTTGGCACAGGCTCTTTCTGGATGACTTCCTCGGTTGTTCGTCTGGCTATTATCGCTTGGGTACCGGCGCATTTGGGCATTGAATCCGTCGATCAAATTTCCATGTTGGTGGCAGTCACTGGTATAGGCATTATGATCGGTGCACTGCTGACACCCAAACTGATCCCAGCACGCAAATACTATAATTCGTTCGTATTCGGTATTGTGATGATTGTCAGTATCTTATTGTTTCCGCTTATTTCCAACTTGTATGTGACGATCGGACTATTGCTGCTGATAGGCTTCAGCGGAGGCGTATTTATTGTACCGATGAACACGGTGCTGCAAGATAAAGGACAGCGAATGATAGGCGCTGGGAAGACGATTGCGGTTCAGAATCTCCTTGAAAATGCGATGATGCTTGCCGGAGTTGGCATCTACACCCAAATATCTGCTGATGGTCTTTCCCCGGACAGCTCGATAACAGGGATTGCCGTCATCCTGGCTGGCTTCGTAGGCTACCTTATTTTGCAGCGTCAACGGTTGAAATTAATTGCCTGAAAAGCTGACTCCTCACTCCGCTCTAATAACGCGCAAGCCCGAAGGAATAACCTCGATATGCAGTGGTGTTGTTCCACCGATCTCTCCATCAGCTTGAACGAGCAGGGGCGATTCGGTGTGTAAAGAGATAGATTTGCCTTTGTAAAAGGAAACAGCAGGATGCTGGGTATGTTTGCCTTGATAGACGGTGAAAAGAATAGGCAGCAGCCGGAATCGCCCTCTGCTTCGGATAACGACGATATCAGCCAAGCCGTCGTGAGAGGAAGCAGACGGGCATATTTGGATGGAGCCGCCGTAAAAAGGTATATTGGCAATAGCCGCCAGCCACATATCTGTTACTTCATAGGTGGTTCCATCCACCTCTAACCAGGCTTTACAAGGTTGATAAGTAACGAATACACGCAAGATTGAAAGGAAGTAGGCTATTTTGCCTAGGCCTAGACGATTAAGCCATTTCTTGTAGGCTGCTTCATTCGTCAGCTTGGCGACCTTGCCATCGAAACCAGCTCCAATGCTGTTCACTGCGACGCGTCCGCTGGCTGTTTTTAGCAGATCGATCTGTACGGTGTTTGCAGCTTTCAGTGCGATATCCAACGCTTGCAAGGGATTATTAGGAATCCCATACGCTTTGGCGAAATCATTGCCTGTCCCCGCCGGAATGACCGAAAGACGGCAGTTCGCGCCATGTTCAGCAGCCTCCATAATTCCGCCGACAACCTCGTGTATCGTGCCATCTCCGCCAATTACGATTAATTGATCGATCTTATTCTCTTGTAGAAGTGTAACGGCATGATGGGTGGCTTCGCCTGCTAGTGTCGTTAATTTGGCCTTGTAGGCAATCCCTTTCGATTTGAGCAATGGCTCAATTTCTCCCCAAATGTTAGATCCTCTGCCATCACCTGAAAGTGGATTCACAATAACTCCGAGCAACTTCATGATCATCTCCACCTTAACTCTATTAAATTTGGAAATAATTAGTTTATAAATGAGGTGGTGCGGGGGTAGAATTTTGACGAATAATATCTTTACAGATGGGGCACTTATTTGTAAAATAAACCATAGGTAAATTAATTGATTTCATGTTAGATATTATGTCATCAAAATTACAGACAAGAGCATCGATGACTCGAGAGGAGAACGGGAATACTTTGAAAATCAACATGAGATCGACGATGAGCAGCTTGAAAAATGTAAAAAATAAGAAAGCGAACCTGTCCATCCTGCGAAATCTTAAACTGCGTTTTAAGCTGTTGATGATGAATGCGATTGCGATTGTGTTCTTGCTGGTTGTAGGGATTACTGGCTATCACTATATGGACAAGATGGCTGGAAATTCTACTAGAATGTACGAGGAAAGCCTGCTTTCTGTCAAATGGATTAATCAACTGAAATCCAATTTTAATGAAACAGAATCCAATTTGCTCGAGATGATGCTCTCCGTAGATGTGAAATATAAGATGAAATTGAAAACCAAGTTAGACGAGAATTTGATGACTAATAATGAACTGGTTACCAAAATTGGTCGAATTGCGCTAAGTGACGAAGAGGCCATTGCCTTCCGCAATTTTGAAGGGAAGAATTTAACCTATAGCAAAGGTATCACGACAGCGATTGAACATGCTACCCAAAATAATCAAGTCGCCTATCAGGTATATAATAATGAAGTGTCCCCGCAAGGAAATAAGACGGTTGAAGCGCTGGATGCTCTCGTCAAACTCAAAGAATCGGCTGCCGAGCAGTTTCAGGAATCCAACAAGAATGACTCCAAGATTTCTCATTTGGTCATCATTTTGACGATTATCATTGCTATTATCATTCTGACCATCAATGCGCTAACTTTGAATATGATTATTACCACGCCAATTCGTAAACTGCAGGAACATATGGAGAAAGCGGCAAATGGCGATTTGTCGGTGAAAGGGGATTATCCGTTTCATGATGAAGTCGGGAAATTGACCGGTGCCTTTAATGTGATGACCGAAAGTCTTCGTTCGCTCGTGTCGCAAATTGCCGACAATGCGTTAACTTTATCGGCGAGTTCGGAAGAGCTTCTGGCCAGTTCTGAGCAGAGCTCATTGGCGGCCAAACAAGTAGCAACCTCCAGCCAGCAGTTGTCCGAAGATTTCGAGAAACAGTTCGCTGGTGTCAACCAAGCGAATGAGGCTGTTCATCAATTGCTGACGAGTACGAAGCTGATTGATGAGTCGGCGAATGAAGTAACTTTGCTTGTAGCGCAAGCGACAAATGCCGCTCAGAACGGGAAGAAATCCGTTGTTTCGATTGCCGGGCAAATGAGTGAAATTTCCGATGCTGTCAATGAAGTGAATGGTGTGATTGATGCTTTAGGCAAAAATGCCCACAAAATCGGTGAGATCGTCAATGTGATCAATGAGATCTCGACGCAGACGAATTTGCTCTCTTTGAACGCGGCGATCGAAGCCGCGCGTGCCGGCGAATCGGGAAGAGGATTCGCTGTCGTAGCTGGCGAAGTGCGGAAACTGGCTGAGCAGTCGGCTTCCTCCGCGAGAAATATTACGAATCTCGTTTCGACGATTCAAAAGCAAATCAACCACGCGGTAAGCTCTATGTATGCCGGAGCGGCCAAAGTGGAGGCCGGTCTAGCAATTTCCGGTGAGGCGCAGGAATCCTTCCTACATATAGAGTCTTCCGTTGAGAAAGTCAACGCGAAGGTAGAGAACGTGAACCTGAACATTCATCAGCTTGTAGAAGCGAATGAACGCATCGAACAAGTGATGAGCATCGTCAGCGGCGTGTCTGAGAAAGGGATTTCCGTCAGTCTGATGACATCTGCTGCAAGTCAGCAGCAAATGTCCACGACGGAGGAGATCGAGAATTCCGCCAAGTCCTTGGCGGGACTCGCGGAAGAACTGCAAATTTCGTTGCAGAAATTTACGGTGTAGTGGGGATGGAACCGCGGGCATTGGCCTGCGGTTTTTTTTGCGTCTGCGGCGCTAAGATGAGTAGCGAAACCGCGATCTGCGAAAGCTCATCTTCGCAGGGGTTCAGGTGATATAGAGGATCTACGATCCCTCTGGAGCTGAATTTGTTCTGTTGGTGGAGTTAAATAGATGGTTGGGAGAACGCGTAGAGTTGATGCATGGAAAAGTAGTTGATGAATTGGACGATGCGCGTTCAAATGCTCGCGGTGCGCTATTTGTGAGAAAACGGTCGATTGGGATTCCTGCGGATCGAGAAGACGCTATTTCAGGAAATGCGGCTCATTCCGCCGGAGAAACAGCGAATAGAGGAACCACGATCCGCGTTAGCTCCGTCTGGCTTTCTGACTCTTCACGGAGAGTATCTCACAGACATCTTGCGGGGTCAGGGGTCTGTCCAAGGCCCAAGTGAAACGGATGATTTCCTTCTCCATACAATCTAAGGCATAGATTGATTGAGTGCTTCCGCCAAAGAAGCGGCCCATAAATTGCTGCAACAGTTGTATGCACATGCGCGGCCGGTGTTTGATATCGTCGAATGAGAACCGTAAGATTTTCCATCCATCCATCATCAGGTGATTTTGGCGGATCCACTGGTCGGAAAATTGTCTGCGACTTATTTGGGCAGAATGCGAACCATAACCATCGATTTCGATAGCCAGTTTTAGTGCATGCCGAAGGAAAGCGAAATCGAGAAAGCGCGTGCCGTCACGGAAGTCTTTTACTTCGTACTCAGGGTGAAGGTCATTAAAGTTGCCAAACGCAGGCAACCAAATCTGGCTAAGAAACAATCGTTCCGCATAACCATGACCCTCACTAAGTCGGCGATAGCGTTCACCATTCCGTACTGCCAGATGTTGTGAAACATAGTTGTCAACCTGCTCCTGCAATTGATCCCTCAAATAGAAAGCCTCCTCTTGGAAATAAATAAGCCGCTTCTCCCAATCAACAATAAAGTTGATCTGGAAAAGCGGCGTGTGCTTCAGCCGTATTTGTTATGAATTTGATATGATATTATTATATTACCACAAAATAGAAATAAAAGGTTCTCATTTCGGAGCGGATTCTAACTCGTATGTCATCGGCCATCCGATCATACGGATAGCCCGACCAAGGTCGGGTGGATTTGTCGCAACCGCGAAAGTCGGGGAGAATGCAGCGGATGCCGAATTTGGGGAGGTGGTTGCATAGTTGACACATCACCAAATATCCTATATAATTTAAAAGTTGATTGAAATGAACCATATAAACACTTAAAACCAAACCTCATTTACCCCACACGAACGATTAGCGAGAAGAAAGTAACCCCCTCTCCTTGTTTGTTTTTCTCCCAATGATGCAGTACATCAGCTCATTTATGGTAAACCCGAGGCAACGTAAAGTGTTTCGGCAGCAAGTGTTTGTTAAGCAATTCGCACTGGCGCGGTCATTGGAGCCGCAAGGATGGAAGAGAGGTAGGGCTTTCATTGTTTTGATTCCAACACATGAATTTTGCAATTTCATAGAAATCAATAATAGCTGTACGAGATATAGCTGTAGCCAAATCGTTTTCGGCCTGATGTCATCAGGATCGGGAACGATTTTTTGCATACTGGTGAAACCAGTTGGTTTCCTTTACAATTAGACCAATTAGAGCAAAAGACGAGGTGCAACACGGATGAGCGAGCATCGGTTTGAACTAAAAGCGGCATGGTCCGGAGGCTTGGATGGGACAGGCCATCTCCGTTCGGGACAGCTGAACACGGCCATTTCGGTACCGAAAGAATTAGATGGCCCAGGTGTTGGGACGAACCCGGAGGAGCTGCTTCTGGCCGCTGCGGCAACCTGCTATTTGATTACGCTGGGCATGCTGCTGAAGCGACAAGGGATTACTGCGATTGAACTGAACTCGGAAATCTTGGTTCAAAGCAATCCAGCTATGAAAGTAGAACAAATCATTCATCGTCCGCGCATCGCCGTTCCTTCTGATACTTCCCATGAGCAATTGGACAAAATAAGGAAAGCTGCTTACCGGGCAGAGATGACCTGCATGATCAGCAAAGCGCTAAAGGGAAATGTTGAAGTCTCCGTGGAACCGGAGATTACTCACCAATCAGTGGAGTAGAGGATTTTATCCCTCTTGCATGCAAACCTATCCCTGATCCAGAAATTCAGGCTCATTTATAATTAATAGGTAGGAATGAACAGGCGCCAACGCTCGGAGGTGCCTCATTTTGTTTGGAAGGAGCCATCAATCACGCATGAATTTGAACAAAAAAGTATTTATCGGCTTCTTACTGTTTATTATTATCCCTTTATTCGTGCTGGGCTCGGCCGTGTATACCGTGTCTCAACAGTTGATTGAGAAGAAATATGGCGATTTGACAGAGGTTACTTTGCAAGCGATTTCCCGGAACATTTATTACATGTTCAAAGAAGCGAATTATTTCTCCGATTTTTGGATGGTTAAAGATGGGATTCAAGGCATTTATCGAACCATGGATGAAGTGAAACCGAATGATGATGCGCCTTCCTCTTATGATTTAAATACATTTGATACGTTGCTCCGGGGGTCCATTCTGACGTATTCACCGATCCAATCCGTGGTTATTTATAATAATGTAGGAAAATCTTTTAGCGCGGGACGAACAAGCGGCAGTGCATTGCCCTGGAAAGCATTGAATAACAGCACAGCCTTCGAGCAAATCAAAGTACTGAACGGCAGTCCGCTATGGATCGGACCTTCTGAGCATAAAGAGTTCGGGAGCGGGCGAGGAGAATTTTATCAAGCGCGCATGGTCAAAGATTTCTGGACGATGGACAATTTGGGGTACATGCTGCTGAAATTTAAATTTAATGAGCTGGACCAGATTTTCAAATCTTTTAATACGAATGAAGAAAATGATAAGCGCTACCTACTCGTCAATAAGAGCGGGCTTATTCTATATGATAATAAGCAGCATTTGGAAGGTGCAAATGTGCTTCAGCTATTGCCCGGGAAATTGGACCTGGGGCAATACAACCATAGCTTTCAGGCTAACTTTCAAAACGAGAAGAGTTTAGTCTCCCTCTATCATTTACAGATTAATCAGATGGGTGTGCAGGATTGGAGTGTTGTTTCGATCACCTCATGGAAGTCCGTAGCCGGGGAAATTGAGACCATTATGAAGCTGGTGGCTGGCATTACATTTGTCTGTTTATTTTTTGCGCTGGTCTATAATTTGGTCTTCGTCCGCCGCATTATTCAATTGATTTTGCGCATGCTTTCTTCTATGAAAAAGGTAGAACGCGGAGATTTGACGACACGCATGGAAGAGAGCGGGAAGGACGAGACGACCGCGCTGGCCCGTGGATTTAATAGTTTGGTCGTACGGGTGGAGGATTTGCTTGATGAGGTCAAACGCCAGCAGGATCGTAAAAATAAAGCGGAGCTGATGCTGCTGCAAGCCCAAATCAAGCCGCACTTCTTATTTAATACATTGGAATCCATCAATGTGCTGGCGATTCAGAATCAAGGCAAAAAAGTAAGTCAGATGGTGTATCGACTTGGCAATTTGCTGCGGATCGGGATGGAAAGCAGGGAAGAGATTACGCTGAAGCAGGAGCTTGAGCATCTTAAGAGCTATTTGGAGATCCAGGAATTCCGTTTCGAAGATCAGTTCCAATATGAGATTGATGCGCCTCCTGAACTGTTGGATTTCTACATATTAAAGCTGACGTTACAGCCTTTAGTGGAAAATGCGATTCAACACGGCTTTGAGCCTATTGCGTATAAAGGTTTGATCACGATCAAGATCGTGGATGAAGATGAGCGTATTGCCCTGTATGTGAGTGATAACGGTATCGGCATCAGTGCGGAGAAATTAGCGAAATTTCATTATAAAACAGAGCTTGAGACTCCTTTTCACGAAATAATGGATGCCAATGAAGAACGAAGAGGACTTGGGGTCAGCAATGTAGCCGACCGGATAAGAATCCAGTATGGCGAAATCTATGGCATGTTTATTTGCAGTCAAGAAGGGTACGGTACGACGATGAAGATCGTGATCCCAAAAATTAAGGGGGAAGGCTTATGAGACTCAAGGCAATTTTGGCCGATGATGAGCCTAATATTTTACGGAATTTGCAGGCAGTAATCCCTTGGGATGAGCTTGAGATTGATATTGTGGGCACAGCCAAGAATGGTTTAGAGGCACTGGAACTTTGTGAAATGCATGTTCCTGATATGGTGATGAGTGACATTCGAATGCCGCTGATGGATGGGATAACGTTTGTGCAAAAACTGCGTGAAATCAATGAGGAATGTACGGTGCTGATGGTCACCGGGTATCAAGATTTCGAATATGCGCGTTCTTTGATGCGGGTGGGTGTGAGTGATTACATTTTAAAACCCATTAATTATGAAGAGTTAGAGAATAGTATTAACAAACTGGCCAATGAAATGAGAGAGAGAAAGATCAGTCATTTGGAGGAACAGATGAAGTGGGGCAAAATGAAAAATTTGGCCTATGAGAAGATTTTGCAGGATGTCTTGATGAATTATACCGAAATTACAACGCATACGCTTCTGCCGATCGATAATATGGATCTTGAAACACTGAGTTATCTGTTTGCTATGATTGATGTTGATAATTATTCGCAGAAATCGCTTCCTTGGACCGAACAGGAACGGAAGCTTTGGAATTTCGCTGTCCGCAATGTGCTGCAGGACTCTTTGACAGATGAGCAGTTGAAATTCTCAGTCCTTCAGATGCGGGAAGGGGAATGGTGCCTGTTGATCCAATGGGAGGACGCGGATGAAAGCCAAGTGCAGGCGAAATTAAATGAAATCGCGCTGCGGCTGCAAAACAACGTATTGCAATCCGTGAAATTAGGGATCAGTGTCGGATTTTTTCCGGTAGCCGTAGGATTGCATCAATTGTCGGAAACGTACCGCAAGCTGCAAAGATTTTTTCAGCTGAATCTGGGAAAACAGCAATGTGTGCTGATCTATAAGGAGTCCAAGGAGCTTTCGGATGCCAGCAATTCACTGTGGTTTCTGGTCGAGGAGATTGTTGCTGGACTGAAACAGTTGAACCGCGGCAAGACCGAAGACGCCTTGAATCGTTTGAAACTGCTGCTGGAAGGGCTGCCTGACAGTTCATTCGCCAGAGCCTATCAGATGCTGCATTTTCTCATTCTTCACCTGCTGCGGGAACTTCGGGAAATGAATTCTGTGGACATTCACGAAGAGGAGCAAATTTGGCGTCTATTGGACAAGAGTGAATGCATTCAACATCTGCTTCAGGTCATGGTTCAACTGGTCGCGATCGGTTTGGAAGGAACGAATAAGAAGAAAAATAGCGAGCTGCTAATGGCAGCTGCGAAGGAATATATTCGGACGCACTATGCCAATGATTTCGGCATTGAGGATGTTGCGAGTTCTCTTGGGATCAGTTCCAGCTACTTCAGCTTACTATTCAAGCAGTATTTTGGAGAGACATTTGTTGAGTACGTCACCAAGCACCGGATGGAACTGGCTAAGTCGATGCTGCTGCTCAGTGACAAAAGTATTACGGAGATCGGGAAATCGTGCGGTTATTTGGAGCGGCGTTATTTCACAAAGGTTTTTCAGAAATTTACCGGTGAAATTCCATCTGAGTATCGAGATAAACGCAAAGATGTGAAGTAGAGAAATTTGCCCCTTAATAAGAAATTTGTGGGTCTACAGAGCAAAGATCCGATATTTTATACTTAGATGGCAAGCCCAAAGGAGTTCAATGAGATGAGAACTAGAGCGTTGATTTCGGTTGCTGGCGTAATAGCTGCAACATTCATCGTATCAGCTTGCAGCGGTTTAAATTTGAACAGAGAGCAGAATATCCGCAATACGGGTGAATCGGTCAATCGTCAAACTCAGAAAGTGGAAACGGTTATGCTGACCATTCGCCATACGCAAGTGAAGGATACGCAGAAGAAACGGCTGGCGATGCTGCAGGAGGTTGTGAAAGCAACCGAAGCGAAAGTACCTGGTCTGTCTATTACTTTGGATGGGGTTGAGGACAAAGTCAATCGTTTCGAAAAGCTGAGATCTGAGATGGCCGCGGGCAATCCACCGGAAATATTTGACCTGTTCGGCGGCACGGATACGAAGGATTATGTCAAAGCCGATCGGCTGTTGGATCTGACCCCCATACTAGGTGAGCTAGGTTTAATGGATAAATTCTATAGTTTTGAAGAGTTTACTGTTGACGGTAAAATTTATGGCATTCCCATGGCTGGTTATGTAGAAGGCTTGTACTATAACAAAAAGCTGTTAGCGCAGGCCCAAATCGCTCCCCCGAAAACCTGGGAGGAACTGCTGGCTGCCGCGGCAGTGTTTAAAGCGAAGAAAGTGACCCCCTTTGCCGTAGCGGCCAAAGATTCCTGGGTTATTAACATGATGAGCAACACGATGTGGGTGCGAACTGCTGGCAGCGATACGATTGAAGGATTCTTGGATGGCAGCAAAAAATGGACGGATGCGAATGTTGTTGACGCCTTCGAGAAGTATCATTTGTTAGTGAAAAATGGCTACTTCCAAGAAGGAAGCTTGGCCTTGTCCTATGCCGAACAGCAAAATAAATTCAGCAGCGGCGAAGCAGCTTTCATGTTCGATGGCAGCTGGGCGAATACGCCGCTGTTGGATCCGGAGAAATCAGCTATCGTGCATGATGTCGGCTTTATGAGTTTTCCTGCGATGGGAGGCCCTGGCGATGGCTATATTAATGGCGGTTGGTCGAATGCTTATGGTTTCTCCAAAAAAGTAACACCAGCCCAACTCGTGGCAATCAAAGAGTTTATTAGACAAATGTATAACGAGCCTATGCAAAAAAGACAGCTGATTGAGGAAGGCATGCCTCCAGCGATGAAACTTCAGGACATCAGCAATGTGAATCCGCTGATTACCCAAATCTTAACCGTGTTTGCAGACAGCAAAGGCGCTTTTCCAGCCTTCGATTCCCGTATTCAGACGAAGGTTCGTGAAAAATTAGAGCGTGGTATGCAAGAATTAATCGGAGGCAGAACGAATCCTGCTTCTCTCATGAGTGAAATACAGAAGCAGCAGGAAGCTTCGAATAAGGAAGAAACCCATACCAGATAATAGGATAATCCATGAATAAAATAGGTAAGAACCCGTGGGCTTACGCCATCTTTACGATTCCGACACTGGTGTTAATTTCTGTCTTCTTTCTATACCCATTGATGATGTCTCTGCGGTATGGCTTCACACAGTGGAACGGAATTATGCCCGCCCGTTTTAATGGTCTGACGAACTTCGTGACCGCATTTCAGGATAAATATTTTTGGATAGCGGTAAGAAATAATATCACGTTTATATGCTTTTCAATCGGGGTACAGATTCCAGTTATAGTCTGTCTCGCACTCTTGGTCAGCAAAGTCAGACGCGGGAAGAGCGTATACAAAACGATGATTTTCCTCCCGACGATTCTCTCGACAGCTGTTGTCGGTGTCATTTGGAGCTTCATCTATCATCCACAGGCTGGACTGCTCAATCAAGTGCTGGCGACGATTGGATTAGCAGCTTGGCAGCATGTTTGGCTGGCAGAAGCGTCAACGGCGATGCTCTCCATTTTAGTTACAAATGCTTGGCAATGGATTGGCTTCTATGTTGTCCTTGTTATTTCTGCCATTTATACCATCCCTAAGACGATTCTGGAGGCTGCTGAAATCGATGGAGCGGGCGGATTTCGGCAGACTTGGTGGATTACGCTTCCTTTATTGCGGCCGATCATCGTCGTCATGATGCTGTTAAGCATGATTGGAGCGATGAAAGCTTTGGACATCGTCTTCGTGATGACTGGCGGGAATCCATACGGGATCACCGAGGTCATGGCTACTTATATGTATAAAAAAGCATACCGAATTGGGGAGTATGGCTTTGCGAACAGCATCGCTCTGCTTATTCTGTTGTTTACCGGCATATTGACCGCTGTATTTGGCCTGTTGACAGATAAACAGGAGGAGGTGCGTTATTGAAGGGAAATCCTTTACGCCGTGTCTTCCCGCATGCTGTCCTTGCGATTTATATAGGAATTAGCTTGTTTCCATTAGTTTGGGTGTTGAATTCTTCTTTCAAAACCAATAAAGAGATTATTGCATCACCCTGGTCTTTGCCACAGGAGTTGCTGGTAGCGAATTATTGGAATGCCTGGACAGGTACCCATATCAGTCAATATTTTATGAACAGCCTATTTATTTCAGTAGTTTCCGCAGCCGTGACGCTTACGTTGGGAACAGCAACCTCATATGCCTTGACCCGAATGAAGTTTGCAAGGCTAAGTAAAGTGATAGGACGTGTGCTGCTGCTTGCTTTGATTGTTCCTGTTGGATCACTGCTCATCCCTTTGTTGCTGCTGCTCAGGGATTTGCAGTTGTATAATACACCGCTTGCATTAATTCTGCCCTACATAACGATGGGGCTGCCCTTGACTGTGTTTATGGTGAGCGCGATGATGAAATCGATTCCGAGTGAATTAGAGGAAGCGGGAATTATGGACGGCTTATCGATTTATGGCATTCTATGGCGCGTCATTGTCCCTTTGGCAGGACCGCCTCTCGTTCCCGTGTTTATGCTTGATTTCCTCAGCAACTGGAATGAATTTATGATGGCTAATTTATTTTTGACGAAAGAGAAGTTTCGGACACTGCCTGTCAGCATGGTAGCCTTTTATGATCAATTGAATATGAACTATGGTTCTTTGTGCGCAGCGATTATGTTTAGTCTGATTCCTGTTGTTCTTATTTATCTGATCGTACAGAAGCGTATCATTGCAAGTGTTAAAGCCTAATCACCTATATCAAGGAGCGTGTCATTCATGTCATTGTCATCTACTAACTCACATCAACCCTTAACTTTACGTCAAAAAGTAGGTCAATTGTTTATTTGTGGGTTTGAGTCCTTGGAACCGAATGAAGCGATTACTCAATTAATAGAAAAATACGGCCTTGGCGGTGTGATCTATTTTCGGAGAAATGTGAATGATGCGCATCAACTCGCCCAATTGTCGAATGACCTGCAAACGATGAGTCAGCAAAGCGGAGGACAACCCTTGTTCATTGCGGTAGACCAAGAAGGTGGAATGGTATCGCGCATTGAAAAAGGAGCGACGCTGCTTCCAGGCAACATGGCGCTCGGGGCAGCTTTTGCTCCAGCAGGCGTATACGCAAGTTCGAAAGTGATGGGGAAGGAACTTCGCCAAATGGGTGTTAACATGAATTTCGCGCCTTGTTTGGATATTAACAACAATCGTTTGAATCCTGTCATCGGCGTACGTTCTTATGGTGAAACTGCAGCGATTGTGAGTGATATGGGAACACATGCGGTGAAGGGCTTGCAGGATATGGGCGTAATTGCTACGGTTAAGCATTTCCCAGGTCACGGGGACACGTCGGAAGACTCGCATCATGATCTGCCTGTTGTGCCGCACAGCATGGAACGGTTAATGGAGCTGGAGTTAGCCCCGTTCGTGAAAGCGATTGAAGGTGGCGTAGATGCGATTATGACCGCTCACGTGGTGTTCGCTGCGCTTGAGGAGAATGGGGTTCCCTCTACGTTGTCATACCGTATTCTAACGGAATTATTGCGTGAACAACTTAGTTTCCAAGGACTGATTGTGACCGATTGCCTGGAAATGAAGGCGATTTCCGAGGGAATCGGTGTCGCGGAAGGCGCTGTTCGCGCTATTGAGGCTGGATCGGATATCATTCTCGTCAGTCATAGGCTGGATCGTCAAGTAGCGGCGATCGAAGCGGTCATAGCGGCCGTTGAGAGTGGACGTATTCCAGAGTCGCGTATTGATGAATCGGTACTGCGTGTTATGACTTACAAATATAAGCGGGAAATTAACTTCGCCTCGCTTGCTTCAGTTCCGACCGAACCGATTTCTACTCCGGAGCATCAACTCCTGGCCAAAGAGCTTAGCCGCAAAAGCATTACATTGGTCAAAGATGAAGTTGGCAAAGCACTTGATCTGAATGAGCCTACATTGGTAATATGGACGGAAGTACAAACAGGAACAGAAATCGATGAAGTGGTTGATCGCGAAGGGACGTTGGGCAGTACGCTTGCAGAAATCAGCGGAAAATCTGTTGATGAGGTATACTTAGGATTGTACCCGACAGATACGGAAATTGCAGGTGTTTTGGAAGCCTGTGCAGGCAAGAAACAAGTGGTTATCGTGACCTACAATGCCACTTTCTCCACTGGACAGACAAGCTTGGTAAAAACCTTGGCGCAAAAGGAAGGACTGCATTTCATTGTAGCTGCAGGCCGCAACCCGTATGATTTACTTGAGTTTCCTGAGGTGAAAACGTATTTGGCTTGTTACGAAAATCGTCCATTGGCGATGGTGTCGCTTGCGAATGTACTGCTGGGGAAAGAAAAACCGGTTGGACGACTGCCTGTTACGTTATCGGAACAATATCCGATTGGCTGGAGGCAGTACTGAGGTCTGACGGTGAACAAGGAGAGCGAAGAGATGAGTGGGGAAGAGAAACAAAATGGAAGTCTACGCGAATATTATGTAGGCGTTGATTTGGGCGGCACGAAGATGTTGGCCGCTCTCGTAGCAAGCGATGGCAGCATCATCGCGCAGGAAGAAATTCCCACCTTGGCGAAGCAGGGGGCGGATTCGGTTCTCGATCGGCTGGGCAGCCTGATCGAGGGCTTGCTCGCGGCGTCGCCCGGCGGCCGCGGCATCGTTCGCGGGATTGGCGTTGCCACCGCGGGCACGCTGGACACGGCGAAGGGTGTCGTCACCCTCGCCTCGAACCTCGGCTGGCGCGACGTTGCCGTCGCCAGCGTGCTGTCGGACCGCTTCGCATGCGCGGTCCGGCTGGAGAATGACGCCACCGCGGCTGCGGCTGGCGAATGGCTGGCCGGCGCGGGCGAAGGCTCGCCGGACTGCTTGTTCGTGACGATCTCCACGGGGATCGGCGGGGGCATTATATCCGGCGGCCGCTTGATCGCCGGAACGAACCATAACGCAGGGGAGCTTGGTCACATTTCCATTGATGGCAATGGGAT
The DNA here is from genome assembly GCF_022163125.1 of Paenibacillus sp. HWE-109. Classification (NCBI taxonomy): domain Bacteria; kingdom Bacillati; phylum Bacillota; class Bacilli; order Caryophanales; family Paenibacillaceae; genus Paenibacillus; species Paenibacillus sp. HWE-109. The sequence continues at coordinate 543,173 of NZ_CP091881.1, forward strand.
GCTCTGTCCCTGCGGGAATGTGGGGTGCCTGGAGCTCTACGCGTCAGGCACTGCGATAGGTCGTCGCGGCGCCGAGCACGTGCGCCGCGCAGCCGAGGGCGCCAGCAGCCACGGCGCCCTCGCGCGGCTCGCGGGAGGCGACCCGGACCGCGTCGATGCGCGGTTGGTCGCGGCCGCAGCCGCGGAAGGGGATGCCGACGCAAGCGGCATCCTGCGTGAAGCAGGACGAGCCCTCGGCATCGGGCTCGTCAGCATCCTCCACCTGCTGAATCCGCAGGTGGTCGTTCTTGGCGGCGGCGCTTCGCATATCGGCGAGCCGCTCCTGGCTCCGATGCGCGAGATCATCGAGGAGCGCTGTCTGCCTTCGATTCGCAGTCAAGTGCGATTCGTGGCTTCTGCGCTAGGTTCTTCGGCAGGCGCCGTAGGTGCAGCGCTTCTGATGACGAGAAACGATAACTGACTTATTCATTTGTGACTAGTCATATGACAAATGGCACTGTACGATAAACATCTTTTTCGATAAATTAGAAAAGGTTATGAAACTTCTTTCTACTTGGCACAAAAGTAGGAGGCAAGTTTGATAAAGGAATCTAATCTCGAAGGGGTGTTTTTTCTATGTCTCAAGGTGCTTCAACCGGCGCGCCGACGATGCGGACTTTTTTCTCCAATCGTTTCGTGCAGTCGATTATGCTATCAGGTGTTTTTCTCCAAGTGGGGATTTGGATTCGCAACTTTGCGATTCTTCTTTATGTCACGGATATGACCAATAATGATCCCAAATCGTTATCTTTAATTTCAGTTGCCGAGTTTGCGCCAATATTTATTTTCTCCTTTATTGGTGGTGCTTTTGCGGATCGCTGGAGGCCTAAGTTGACGATGGTCTGGTGCGATATTCTTAGCGCCGTGTCCGTTTTTATTATCATGATTACGTTGTATTACGGGTCATGGAAAGCGATCTTTTTCGCCACGTTAGTGTCGTCGATTCTATCTCAATTTTCCCAACCATCCGGGATGAAGCTGTTCAAAGTTCATGTGCCGGACTCGCAAATGCAAATGGGAATGTCGCTTTATCAGTCCATGATGGCGATATTCATGATCTTAGGCCCTATTATGGGGACATTCGTTTACTATCATTTTGGGATCGAAATGGCTGTAGCGATTATGGGCGTATGCTTCCTGCTCTCAGCCTTGGTACTTATGTTCTTGCCTGCTGATCGGAAAGTAGAAAAAGGAGCAGAACCGCGGACAACACATATCTGGGCTGAAATGGGGCAAGGCTTCCGTTACGTGCTCAAGAACCGCATGTTGGTTACTTTAGGCGGCTGTTTCGCGGTTGCGGGACTTGCTATTGGATTAATTAGTCCGCTTGGCCTTTATGTGGTAACCGAAAATCTGGGGCTGCCCAAAGAGAATCTGCAATGGTTCATGGCTAGCAATGGGATTGCGATGATCATCGGTGGCGGCGTCACTATGGTTTTCTCCAAAAAAATGCTCCCGCAAGCCATGCTGACTCTAGGAATGGCAGTAAGTGTGGTCACATTCGCTGTAATCGGAACGACTCATCTTCTTTGGTTGGCGCTTGTCATGCAATTCCTCTCTGGATTTGTTATGCCTGCCATCCAAATTGGCATCAACACGATGATTATGGGAAATACCGAGGAATCTTTCGTGGGACGTGTTAACGGCATCTTGAATCCCCTGTTCATGGGCGCGATGGTTATCACGATGAGTTTGGCCGGAACGCTCAAAGCGTCCTTCTCCTTGGAAGCCATATATCTCACAGCAGCCGCGTTGTTTGTTGTTGGTGTGCTGATTATGTTGCCTTCGTTAAAATATAAAGCCAGCACTGCTCCTCAAGCTGCTAGAGAATAGAGTTTTCAGAAAAGAGTCCACCATATGGACTCTTTTTTTGATATATGAATTTATATGTTCTGGAGTGAACGAGGAGTTGCCCGGGCTGCTCGCGCGGAGATAAGGGAACTACAGTCCGCTATTCTAGCAAAAAGCGTCATTATTGCGAGGTTGAGGGAACTACAGTCCGCTATTTTGCTGTTTTTTGGGCAATTCAGCTCTTTTGGTGGAAATAAGACCCTGTAGTTCCGCTATTGCCCTAGTAACCCTGCTAATTGCCGAAATAGCGTCCTCTAGTTCCTTTAACAGGTTTTGTCGCTACTAAGAGGCTGATCTCTCAGGGCGGCGAAGCCGTTTTTCTTATGCTAGTGTGCGCGGCAACCGAAGATGAGTTCTAGCAATCCCGCGGAACGACGATGCGCCAAATAAAAAAACGCAATTCCGTCATCCGGAATTGCGTTTTTTTATAAGAACGGAGCGCCGGCTTCTTTGAAGGCGAGCTTCATTTCCGGGGTGATTTTGGAGTCGCTGATGATGCCGACGGTTTCTTGGACTTCGCCGATGACGAAGAGCGAGCTGCGGCTGAATTTGGAATGATCGGCGACGAGGTAAGTTTCCATCGATTGCTTCATCATGCGGCGATTGGTTTCGGCTTCGAGCTCGTTATAAATCATCATGCCGCGAGATAACGAGATGCCGTCTACACCCATGAACGTTTTGCGGATGCTGAGATTCTCCAACGTTGCGTTGGCAAGAGGACCTGAAAGCTCGAACGTTTGGGTGCGAATCACCCCGCCCGTGAGAATGAGCTGCAGACCTTGGGTCCCGATAAGCTCATAGGCGATATTCACCGCATTCGTGATGACGGTAAGGTTTTTGAATTGGTTCAACTTTTTGGCGATGAAGGTGGTTGTAGTTCCACCGGTCAAGCCGATGATATCGCCATCTTCAATGTAGTTCAGCGCCTTGTCGGCAATTTCTTTTTTCTCCTCGGTGTAGAGGTCCATTTTGTTAAAAAAGGGAACTTCGACCTTCAAGCTCTCAAGGACGGCACCGCCAAAGGTGCGGATGCAGCGTTTCTCTTGCTCCAGAATTTCAAGGTCCCGTCTGGCTGTAGCTTCCGAAACAGCGAACTGCTGTACAATATCGGTCAAGGCAATGGAGCCCTTATCTTTAATGGCTTGCATGATGGCATCTCGACGAATGTCTGTCTTTCCCATGGTACCTCCTTAAAGCTTTCCTGGAGGAAAGCGAATGCGATCTATTTGTCAGCAAATTCTGCTAGGTAGAACTCTTCATGAATGAGATAACGCTTACTTCTATCTTATCATGCAGACAGATAGGTCGTCCATTAAGCGGTATTTATCAATCATCCGGATTTACCGCTAAATGCTGAGAAATTGATATCATATTAAAAAATTTAAGCCGCAAATCATAAGATTTTAATATGTTAAATGGAATGAGAAATAGGCATTTCCAGATGAAAATCTTATGATCAAGCTATGAAGTAAAGCGTTTACATAAAAAGGGTGAAAGGAGCTAATCCATTGCGTCAGGCAGCTTTAACAGCTAGAACTCGTTATCAGGGAAAGAGATCCAAGAAGGGTTTTATGTATGAGTTATGGAAAAATGGATGGTATTACACGATGGCGTTGCCAGGCTTGCTTTTTTTTATTGTCTTTAGTTATATGCCTTTGCCGGGGATCATCATTGCCTTCAAAGATTATCGTTTTACAGATGGCATTTTCGGAAGTAAATGGGTCTGGTTTGATAATTTCAAGTTTTTCTTCAGCAGTGAGTACGCCTGGAAAACGACATTCAACACGCTGTTTATTAACGCAAACTATATCATTTTCGGTACGTTTTTTGCGGTTGTATTTGCACTGTTACTAAATGAAATAAGAAACGGACTTTTGAAAAGACTGTATCAAAGTTTAATGTTTCTGCCTTATTTCTTCTCAGCGATTGTCGTTGGCGATTTCGTGTATTTGATATTCAGCACCAAATTTGGCATAGCGAATCAATTGCTGGCTCTTTCCAGCAAAGCGCCTATTGATTGGTACTCCAGCGCGCAATATTGGGTGTCGATTCTGGTCGGTGTATTCATCTGGAAAAATACTGGCTATGCTGTCGTTATGTATCTGGCAACTATCGTAGGCATCGACGGTGAACTGTATGAAGCCGCTGCCCTTGACGGGGCAAACAGGTGGCAGAAGATCCGCTTCATTACGCTGCCCTTGCTGGTCCCGACAATCATCATCCTTACGCTGCTCTCCGTAGGCAAAATGTTCTATGGTGATTTTCAAACGATCTATTCGATTGTTGGCGATAATGGCTTGCTATTTGCTACGACAGATGTCATTGACACTTATGTCTTCCGGGCGGTCAAATCGGTAGGCGATATAAGTATGCCAGCTGCTGTAGGGCTCTACCAATCGGTTTGTGGATTCATCACCGTTATCCTATGTAATTGGGCGGTAAAAAAATATAACAATGAGCATTCGTTGTTTTAGTCAGGGGTGGAGTAGTGAACAACCATGGAAGAATGACGCAACTGCTATTCCATTTGATCTTTCTTGTTTTTTGTATCTTTACGACAATTCCTTTCCTGCTAACAATCATCGTTTCGGTGACTGACGAGAAGTCAGTTGTGCAAAATGGCTATCGATTTTTCCCCGAACAATTTTCGTTGGATGCTTTTCAATTGATTTTCTCATCAAGCGAAATTTATCATGCCTATTTGATCTCAGTAACGGTGACGATTGTGGGGACTGTGCTAAGTCTGCTGGTGACTACCATGCTGGCATATGCTATCGCCGTTCCCAAAGTCAAATACAGAAACGTGCTTGCTTTATGTATTTTTATTCCAATGATTTTCAACGCAGGTTTAGTTCCGTGGTATATATTTATAACGAAGTACCTGCATCTCAAAAACTCTATGTTGGCTTTAATTTTGCCAATGCTCGTAAGTCCATTCAATGTTTTCCTGGTTCGCAACTATTTTAAATCCTTGCCTCCGGCATTGGTGGAATCGGCAGAAATTGAAGGGGCTAACCCGCTGTATATTTTCGGTAAAATCATCCTTCCGCTTTCAACGCCCATCACGGCGACTATTGCCTTATTCAGCTCACTGGCTTATTGGAATGATTGGAATTTGGCGCTGTGGCTGATTGATAAGCGCGAGTTGTATCCACTGCAGTTTATGTTGTTCCGTATTTTATCGATGATTAACTACATCGGTTCAGGCGGGAATTACGGCGTAGGCAGCACGACGCTGCCATCAGTCACCGCCCAAATGGCGATGGTTCTGGTGACGATCGGACCGATCATCCTGGTATATCCATTTGTTCAAAAGTACTTTATTAAGGGCATCATGATCGGTGCTGTCAAAGGCTAATCCAAAACTTAATTCATGAGGAGGATCTACATTGAAAAAATTACAAATGAAAGCAGCGAGAGCGGCTTTGATGCTTGCGATATTCATGAGTTTTACGGTTGCCTGTTCCAAAGATGAGGGAAATCATCCGCAAGCGTCTCCTGCGAATGCTTCAGCAAATGCTTCATCAACTGCAGCTAAATCCAAAGCAGAAGGAACCGTGAAGATTGTGCTGCCAGGCGATGCGCCCAAGGATTTGGCTGGCGTTCAGAAAGCTATGGAAGAGAAACTCAAGACAGACGGTTTAAACATTAAATTGGATTTTACGTATTTCCCATGGGATCAATATAACAACAAGCTCAATCTCATTGCCGCTTCTGGAGAGAACTACGATCTTGCTTGGACGCATGTCAGCTGGCTGTCACAAATCGCGGCCAAAAATGTCATTATCCCACTGAATGATTTGATTGAGGAGCAGGGCCAACAGTTAAAGGCTGATATCCCGGCCGCAAGCTTTGCGAGCGCATCGATTGAGCACATGATCTATGGCATCCCAACCTTGGTCCCCTCCGCCGAGAACAATAACTTCTTCGTCATTCGGGGTGATTTAAGAGAAAAGTACAAACTGGCCCCGATCAAAACGTTAGCAGACTTTGAAAACTACCTGGATACGATCAAGAAAAATGAACCGAGTATGGTCCCGATCGCCAATGACAACACGCGTGGCCTCTTACGGGAATTCGGTGATATCTATTTGCCGATAGGTGATTATGGTGCAGGTCCGGCTTACATAGATCCTGCTGATAAGAGTCTTCAGGTGAAAAACTTCTATGAATCTGAGATTTTCAAAAATATCGTAAAAACCAAAAGAAAGTGGTATCTCAAAGGCTGGTTCCCCAAAGACGCGCAAGAAATCAAAGATTCAGAAGCAGCATTGAACAATGGGAAAATAGCGGCTACTTGGTCTAATGTGCTGAAAACGTCCGAGCGTATCGATGCCTTCAAAGCAGGCGTTCCTACAGGTACGTTGGAAGATGTGTTTCTGAATCCTGAAAAGCCCAAATATGTCTTCGACGCCGCTTCTAACTTATTGTCCGTCTTCTCCACAAGCAAGAACAGCAAAGCTGCAATCGCTTTTGTCAACTGGTCTAGAAGCAGTAAGGAGAATTATGATTTGTTCTCTTACGGTGTGAATAATGTGAACTACAAGCTCGATGGGAACGCGGTTTCCACACAGGGAATTGCGGATAAGTCGACTTACAATCAAGTGAACTGGGCTTGGGATGATATTCGGATGAAGCGTTTCAGCAAGAATGTGAGTCCCAGCTATATTGAAAATCTCAAAGTATGGGATAAGAATGCCGTTGTGGCGCCAACCCTTGGTTTCAGATTCAATGCAGATCCCGTTAAGTCAGAAATCGCGCAAATCGATGCGGTAGGTCAAGTGTATGTCGGAGTCGCCAATAATGGCTACGTGGAGTATGACGATTTCTACCCTGAGTTTAAAAGTAAATTGAAAGCAGCCGGAATCGATAAGGTGATTGCCGAGGTGCAGAAGCAACTGAATGATTTTGTTGCAAAAAAGGCTGCCAAATAAGCGAGGCTCGTTTATTCCAAATTGACTCAAAAGGGGGCAAGTTGACATGCGGAAAAGCAAGATGTTCCTCCACTTCATCTTGTGTTTGGCGATCATAAGCAGCAATTATCTAGTGCTGCTCCCAGATGCAACTCGTGTTTCTGCTGCTGCAAATAACGGGAATTTAGCTTTAGGCAAGACGGTAATCGCCAGCAGCTCGCTATCGCAGCATCAGCCTAGTTATTTGGTCGATGGGTCGATGGATACGATGTGGTCGACGAGTGATACGGGCTGGCAAACAAGTCCCATAACGGATGAATGGGCGGTTGTTGATCTTGGGGGCAATTACGATATTGCCAGATGGGTGGTTAAGCATGCCGCTTCGGGAGCGCTGATGACAAGCGATTTCCAACTGGAATACAGCGCGAATCCCCAAGGCCCTTGGCAGACAGCAGATACGGTCACTGGCAATACCTATAAGGTAACAGATCGCATTCTCACGCAGACGGTCCAAACGCGGTATGTCAGGCTTCATGTGACGAAGAAAACGTCGGACGGGGTTGATTGGCCTGCGGTAAGAGTCGGCGAATTCGAGCTGTACGGGGCTGAGGTGATCGTACCCGAGCTAACGGCGGTGCCAGGCTCCGGCACCGTTGCCAAAGGGACGAAGGTCGTGCTTAGCAGCTCGCTTGCCACTGCGACTATTTATTATACGACCGATGGCAGTGATCCCACCTCCTCGGCAAGCAGGCAGCTCTATACGGAGCCGATAGGGATTGATCAGGATATGGCTTTGAAAGCTGTGGCGCTGGATACAGTGAAAGGCGGGGCCAGCCAGATTCAAATTATGACGTATAAGCTCGCCAAGACTACAGTTGCCGGCAATTTGACGCTGGGCAAATCGGTTATCGTAAGCAGTTCGCTAGCCCAGCATCAGCCAAGTTATTTGGTTGATGGCTCGATGGATACGATGTGGTCGACAAGTGATACGGGGTGGCGAACGAGCCCGATAACGGACGAATGGGCAGTTGTAGATTTAGGAGACAGGATGGACATCGCTAGGTGGATCGTTCAGCATGCTGCCACGAACGAGTTGGCGACAAAGGATTTCCAGCTTGAGTATAGTTCAGGCAATGGAGGCGGCCCCTGGCAAACGGCAGATGCCGTAGTAGGCAACATAGCCAAGGTAACGGACAGAGTACTGCCGCAAGTGATAAATACCCGATATGTCAGACTGCATGTAACGAAGAAGGCAGCGGAAGGCTCCGATTGGCCGGCTGTGAGGATTGGCGAGTTCGAGCTGTATGCGGAAGCGGCGATGATTCCGCCAATCGCGGCTTCGCCGGGCTCCGGCATTATACTTAAAGGGCGAACTGTGACGCTCAGCAGCACGTTATCCACGGCTTCGATTTATTACACGATCGATGGAACTGACCCGACTTCGTCAACCAGTCGAATTAGGTATCATGAAGCGCTGGCTATTGAGCGCAATATCAGTCTACGTGCTGTTGCTATTGATGAAGTAGGCGGTGGGGTAGGCGTACCGCAGACATTCACCTATCAACTGCCTGTGGATGACTTAAGCCAATATGCCAATCTCGCGCTTGGAGCTGCTGCCACGATGACCGTTGAAGCGGGATGGGGCAATGTCGCAGGGCGAGCGATTGACGGCGACAGTACGACGTACGCGCAACCGGAGAAATCAGGCCTATGGGATCTAATCCTTGATTTACGGAAGAAGCAGCCTGTCAATTATGCCATTTTGCGTAAAAATCCCAATCATCAAAATTATCTCACGAAATATACCATAGATACCTCTGATGATGGGCAGAATTGGACTTCTGTTGTCACGGAAAGTAATCATACGGATTTGGAAGACCAAGTTCATCCTTTCCCGGTAACGAATGCACGCTTTGTGAGATTGCATCAGCTTGCTACTGTCGGCTCTCCAGCTGCCGTTTGGGAGTTCAATCTGTTTAACACTTCTACAGCTTTACCCGTAAATACGGATTTATTGCCTGCGATAGTCTCTGAAGGAACTACAACAGGGCTATTGAGCAGCGAGTCTGCTGCCAAAATTTATTATACGACCGACGGCAGTGATCCCAAAACATCAGGAAGCAGTCGGTTATATGCAGGTCGAATACCGCTGACGGGAACTTCTGTCGACTCCACTGTCACAGTAAAAGCCTACGCAAAAGTTGACGGGAAAACGGATAGCGATGTAACGTCTTTTGCCTATCAGGTTATAGCGCTTACTGCCAATCCTCCTGCGGGCATTCTGAATGAGAAGACGGATGTTGCATTATCCAGTTCAATCAGTGGGACGGCCATTTATTACACGACGGACGGGTCAGATCCCAAAAGCTCCGGAACGAAACAGATGTATGTGAAACCGATTGCCATTACGCAAGATACAGCCATTAGAGCCTATGCTGTCAAAGCTGCGCAGGAGAGCGCTGCTATCACATTTGCTTACACAATGGTTGGTTCCAATGAGATCAATGCAGCACTTGGCAAGATGGCTAAGGCATCTACAGAGGAGCCCGATCATCTGGCGGCAAGTGCCGTCGATGGAAAATTGGAAACGGCTTGGGCAGCTAAGGATACAGGCAAAGGCAACTGGCTGCAAGTCGATTTGGGTCAAGATTACGAGTTGACTGGCACGGAGGTAACCTGGAAAGACTCAGGGAAAAGCTATACATATAAAATCGAGGTCTCGAGTGATGCAATGAATTGGTATCCGGCTGTCGATAAGACTAATCAGACGGAACGCAGCCAAGTGAATACGGACCGATTCCTGGATGCGGCCAGACGATATGTTCGAATAACGGTGACGGATTTCGAACTTGGCAGCAAAGCCGGGATTGCTGAGTTCAAGGTGTTCGGATACGCCAGCGACGCCATGCCTGTCGTACCAGTAGGGCCTGAAACGAATGGCTGGCCGCGCCCCGTGATTGCTCCTTTGCCCGCAGCCGTAAGCGGCGTGCAGCATCCGGTCATCAACTTGAGCGGGATTTGGAAATTCACGCAAACCCCTGTCCCGGGTTTCTGGAAAAATAGCGCAGAGCCCTCAGGATGGTCTGACGCCAAAGTGCCGGCCAACTTGGAAGTGCTGGGTTTTGACATTCGGGGCAAGCAAGGCGGCGATTGGTTTCCTGATCGGAATATAGAGAACGTATACAAAACGTCGGTCTCTATTCCACCGGATTATCAAGGCAAGAAGGTCGTGCTGCGATTTGAAGCTGCTTTTGATTTCGCCCGTGTGTGGGTGAATGGACATTTGGTTCGTACCCACCGAGGCGGCTTTACGACATTCGACTGCGATATTACGGACTATGTGAAGCCAGGCGAGGCAGCATGGGTTACCGTAGGCATTACGGCTGAGAAAAACTTCGTGGAATACCAGCATGTCAGAGGTTTGGTAGGAGAAGTGAAGCTGCTAGCGCTGCCCCATGATTATTTGACGAGATTGCAAGCGGTTACCTCTTTTGATGCAACTTATACGGATGCGACATTGAAGCTCACCGCAGGGATGATGCTGGCAAATACAGAAACAGGAACTGCTGGAACTGCCAGTTCTGTTGTAGAATTTAGTCTCGTTGACCCTGATGGCAGGCCAATCGCAATTGATCCTGGTTACATGCAGTTAACTGCGCAGGATTCAGAGAAAACGATCCTTATTCCAGTTAAAAACCCATTGAAATGGGATGCCGAGCACCCTAATTTGTATAAGTTGACGGCAAGCGTCAAGGTGAAGGGGGAGACGGTGCAGACCGTCATTCGTAAAATCGGCTTCAGGGAAATCAAAGTCACAGGGAACAAGATGCTCGTTAACGGGAAGGAAGTCAAACTGCATGGCGTGAATTGGCACCAATCCTCTCCTTTTGTCGGCGTTGCGGTAGACCCGCAGCACGATCTGGCTTCGCTTGCGAAATTGAAAGATGGCAATATCAATTACATCCGCACATCGCATTGGCCACAGTATGAATACGTGCTGGATTACGCAGATGAAATCGGCCTTTATGTAGAGCAGGAGAACTCAGTTATGTTCATCAATGACGCGCGGTTGAATGATGCAGCTTATTTGAGTTATTTTATTGGTCAATTCTCGGAAACGATTGAAAAGGATCGGAGTCATCCGAGCATTGTGATCTGGTCGCTCGAGAACGAGAGCGGGTGGGGCTCCAATATTGCCGCTATCCATGACTATGTGAAAAAAATCGATCCAACAAGACCGGTCAAATCAAGCTTCGGTTTTAATGCCCCTAGCAGCTATAATGATTTGTTCAGTGTGCATTATGTGGGCAACGGGCAGAAGATCGGAGGGCGGGATAAACCGGAAATCGATGATGAGTACGCGCATTTATATGTGTACTATGAAGATTGGTTTAATAACGACCCTGCTTTCGAGGATTTCTATGGTGAAGCAATTAAGCGCTATTGGGATGAAATGTATGCTTCCGAAGGTGCTTTGGGCGGAGCCATCTGGCACTCGCGGGATTTGAACACGTATTGCAAGGATGAAATCTGCGGATTCCGTGTCAAATGGGGCATTCTGGATTCATGGAACAGGGAAAAACCAGAGTATTGGAACGTCAAGAAGGCTTATTCGCCAATCCGGATAAATGTCAATTCTTTACCGAATCCAGGGGCGGGCAATGTTATGGCGATTCCGTTAGAGAATCGTTATAATCACACGAATCTGAATGAAATCAAGGTGGAATGGAGCCTTGGAGATCAGACAGAAACGATAACGGGCCCATCTGTTGAGCCGATGCATGCAGGCGAATTAGTCCTTCCTGCTAAGGGTTGGAAGCTAGGGGATGTGGTGCATCTCAAGTTTTACCAAAGCGATCGTTATCAGTCTTCGCGACTAGTTGATGAATACAATTTGACGATCGGAGAGAAGACCTTCCACTTCGCCGAGCCGCAAGGCAAAGCTCCTGATATCAAGAAAGATGACACGCAGGTCACCCTTTCAGGTCAGAACTTTAAACTCATCTTCGACAAAGCGACAGGGATGATCACAGAGGGAACGTACAAAGGGGAAAAGATACTTACTGGAGGCCCTTACTTAACTATGGGGTTCACATCCAAGCTTGATCCTTGGAAACTGAACAGTTTTGCCAGTTCGAGCACAGATAGTGAGGCTATTATCAATATAGCGGGTTCTTATGGAGGTACCGGGGTGACGTTCACGCTCCATGTTGATGGAACGGGACTGATTTCAACAACCTATACTGTCACGAACCTGCCTTCTGTCTATGATGCTGTGGGCGTAGCATTCGATGTCTCAGCGAATGCAGATAGAATGACATGGGACCGAAGCGGTCTCTGGACTTATTATCCGGTGGAGCAAATCGGAAGAAATGCGGGAACTGCCTTCAAGAGCAAGCTGGCGGGCGATGACAGATACGGGATCGAACCGACTTGGGCATGGTCGCAAGACGAGAAGGATTATCACAAGTATGGGAAAGACGATATCGGGAAACGAGGAACCTCTGATTTCGTGGCTTCCAAAAACAATTACAACTACGCATCTCTCCTAATCGGAGAAACAGGGAAGAGACTCACCGCTGAAGGAGACGGGAATGGCTCGGTTAAAAGCTCTGTCAACGCAGACGGGTCCGTACGTTTTCAGGTAAACAATATTTGGTCGCATCCAGCGGCGTTTCCTGGTTGGGTGGAAGCTAATTCGATCAGCAAACCAATCACACTAGCCTCCACTTACACGAATACGGTGAATGTTCGACTGGCGGACGAAGATCGTTTTACAGTGAGTTATTCGGATGTACCGACGTATGCAAGCGATATGAACTGGGTTTCTGCAACGACAGGATGGGGTTCGGTAAGAAAGGATTCCAGCGTTCAGGACAACGTACTTACCCTATTCGATGGAATGGGCAGCAAATCTTATACCAAAGGGATCGGCACGCATGCTTATTCTGAGATCGTGTACGACATTGCGAATAAAGGCTTCGAGAAATTTGAAGCGGTTGTTGGAGTCGATCAGGAAAGCACAGAAGGCAAAGTTGGTTTCCAAGTGTGGGCAGATGGACAGCAGCTATTCGACAGCGATAAGATGGGAATCCGCACAGCAGCGAAGAAAGTTAGTGTAAACATTGCCGCTAAGCGTGAGTTGAAACTAATCGTAACCGATGGAGGCAATGGCAACAGCAGCGATCATGCCGATTGGGCGGACGCCAAATTCATCAAGTCGGCAGCTGTGATCATCCCAAGCTCGGACGCCACCTTGCGGTCTATTGAGGTGAACGGTCAGAAAGTGCCTTCCTTTGACAAGAACAAATTCGAGTATCAGGTGGTATTACCAGCAGGTACGAAAGCCATTCCACTCGTAACAGCATCTACCACCGATGCCAAGGCTGAGCTAACCGTAAACCAAGCAACAGCTTTACCAGGAACGGCCTCTGTTGAAGCGAGAGCGGAAGACGGGAAATCCGTGAAAATCTATCAGGTTAAGTTCACTGTTGAATCCATTCCAGCGGGGTCTGGCGACGGCTACTCCGGGGATAGCGGATCAGAAAGATCAGCTGCGAAGGGGAAACCAATCGTTAAGGTGCTGGAGGTGAAAGACGGAAATGCTATTGTGAACATAGATTCAGGTGTCACGGAGCTGCTTATTCCCCTTGAAGACAAGTCACTGCACGACATGACCAAACTGATTATCCGCAACGAAGACCTGAGTTTGGAAATTCCAAGTGCTGTCATGATGGAGTGGGCTGGACTCATCAAAGATCTTAACCCAGTGTATGTAAGCTTCAAACTGAGCAAAATCGAGAAGAGTGAAGCGGAGAGGCTGCTGAATGTTGCGGCCCACCAAGCGGCTGCGAAGATCGCATTAGTAGGACCGGTGTATGAGCTATCGCTGCAAATTAGTGATCGCGATGGGACGAAGCTGAGGACGCTATCCTCCTTTGCTCAGCCGCTTGTCTTAAAGCTAAAGGCCGGAGAGATGGCAAACAAGGAATTAACCGGCATCTACTTTTTCAAAGATAACGGAGGACTTGAGTTCGCAGGCGGATCAGAGCACAATGGCATGGTTGAAGCTTCCATTCAACATTTCAGCATATACGGTGTTCTGATGTACGACAAAACGTTTACCGATGTTCCCCCATCCCATTGGGCTGCTTCGGTCATTCAAAGGATGGCGGCTCAAGGTATTATCACAGGCGTAAGCGATAAGGAATTTGCTCCGCAAAATAAAGTAACTCGTGCAGAATTTGTTGCGATGTTGACGCGTGCTCTCGGTTTGAAAGCGACAACGGGTCCGACCACGTTCCGTGACGTCAACGAAAGTGATCCGTATGCCAGTGCAATCGTGGCAGCGTATCAGGCTGGCGTTGTAAAGGGGAGAAGTGAAACCCTCTTTGCTCCTAAGGATACGATTACACGTGAAGAAATGGCCATTATGATCATCCGTGCCTATGAAGTAAAGACAGGCAAGAAAGCTCCCGCTCTTCCAATGCAGAGCCAATATGCAGATGATGATCAGATAAGCGATTGGGCCAAAAAGGCGGTCTACGCTGCTTCGAACTTAGACCTTCTTCGTGGGCGAGGGGAGAATGAGTATGTACCGCACGGCGTCACTACCCGAGCAGAGAGCACCCAAGTCATTGCTAATTTAATGGGTAAATAAAATGTAAAGTTGGAATCTAAAGCACTTGGCTTCTTGAAGCGGGGAAGTTGAAGTGCTTTTAGATTCGAACAGATGCTTGACGCGATTGAATTATCGGCAGTATAGTTGACATGAGTAATGACATAAATTTACATAGTGAAAACGCTCTCAATTTGGGCGATGGGGATGATTCGATGTTGAGGCTTTTCAAGCTAAGGGGAAGTTTCCTAAGTCGAATAATTGTAGCGACGGTAGCTATCTTTTTATTTTCAATTATTTTGATTTCGATCATCAATTATTCCTACAACACCAAAATCAATGATAAGCATACATCTGATACATACCAGAAATTACTATCGCAAACCGATTATAATATCGAAACGCTGTATGAGCGAGTTTTTCAGATCGGGGAACAGCTTCTCAATGATAGCGAAATCATTAGGGGGCTATATTCCAATGAGCTTAACCCGATAGATGCCATGAAGGTTGAAAACCGAGTCGATGAAGTGGTCAGTGCGAATCCCTATATTAATTCCGTCTATCTGTACAATGGGGAAACGGGAAGGTTCATTCATACGATTAACAAGGATGTTGACATTCCAGTCATTGATCAGCAGGCGGTAGGACTCATCGATGTGCGGAAAAAAATGAACAAAATGCTGTTTCTTCCTCATCAACAAAGCTATATCTACGATTCCAAACCTTACGTTAGCAACATTCTCTCTCTGATTTTCACGTATTCAGGGAGCAGGAATGGACACGCTATCTTTATCAATTTGGAGCTGAAATCCATTCAGGATCTCTTCAACAAAATGGGCAGTACCGCCTATTCGAACTTTATTATTGTCGATAAACAAGGCGTGAATATTCTCAACAGCAATCAACCGGAACAATTCATGCATGATCGCAGTAAGCAAGATTTTATAAGCAAAGTCATCCATTCCGAGGCAAAATCCAATCATTTTATTGAGCAAATTGATAAGAAGAAGTTCCTGATCACCTATGTTTATAACGAAAAGCTGGAATGGTATCTCATCAATACAACAAGTTATGACTACCTTTCCAAAGATAGTTTTACTTTTCTGAGAAATATCATTCTTATATCGTTGGTTGTTCTATTGTTTAGCATTGCTGCGACAGTCCTCCTAATCAATAAAATCTATCTGCCATTCGGTAAAGTCGTTAAGATGATCAAATATAGTCATCCATTCGTTTCCTCTGCCGAATATGCGGATGATGTGGAATATGTCAGCGATGTCTTCAAGGGACTTATTCACAAAGTCATGTCGCTGGAAGACTCAGCCGTCAAAGATCGCAACAAATTGAAGGAAGGCTTCCTAAGAGAATGTTTGAATCAGGAAGGAAGCATCGATGAACAGGGCATTGCAGCTAATTTCCAAAAGCTCGAAATCCAGCTAAAGACGACGAACTTGCGTGTACTCGTGCTGGTGATGGAAGGGGAACATGGCTACATATCCAACCAACGCGACAAGCAGCTCTCGCTTGTTAAAGAGGCTGTTTATGAACTTGCACTGAGAATATTTGCGGATCATGGAGCGTTGGAGAAAATTGAAACAGGCAGCCATTCCATGGTGCTGTTGATGAATGATACGGAAGGCATGAGTGACGATGCCTGGTTAGGATTTGTTCATCACGTGGACAAAATGATGGGAATTCAGCTGAAAATCGGCGTTGGCGAAGGGGCGGCTACGATGCAGGAGCTGGCTAATTCGTATGAAACAGCCAGAGAGGCTTTGGAATATGTATTTCTGAGGGATGATCAGCGCATTTATTTCTATGACAAAATTCAAGCGGCGATTCGCAAGAAGTTCCATTACCCTTTAAAGCTTGAGAATTCCCTGCTTAACCATCTGAAACTTAATGACAGCAAGGCGGCGATGGAGAACATTGACGAATTGTTTGAGGAAATTAAAGACTGTTCCATTAAGGATATCCATGCGACTTTAAAACAGATTGGTTCCAATCTGGATAAGGTTTTCAATGAGATTGTGGATTTGTCCCCCATCTATACGGCTCATCGGATGGAATCTTTAGCAGACGTGATCTCAAGCTTTGCAAGAGTGGATATGCTCAAGCAATTTTTCGAGGAATTAGTGCCATTTATTATCCAAGAGCTTAAGGGGAACAGGTATCGGGATTGCAAGGAAATCATCAAGCAAGCTTGCGATTATATTCAGCAGCATTATAGGAAAGATGACCTCTCGGCGGATTCGGTTGCTACGGCGCTCCATATCTCGATTCCTTATTTCAGTAAATTATTTAACGAAAATATGCGGGTATCCTTCTCTACCTATGTCACCAATTTGCGTCTGGCGGAAGCGGAAGATTTATTGTTACATACTTCGCTAAGAGTCAAGGAAATCGGCGAACAAATCGGCTTCTTGAACAGCACTTATTTTATTACGGTTTTCAAAAAGAAACATGGTCTTTCGCCGAATCAATTCAGGCAAATGAAGAAAGCGAATTAACGGAACAGAGATACAGAGAGAACCCCCCGCCTATCTTCGGCCGGGGGGTTCTTGACTAGTTACACGATTGCTGCGCTCAAATCAAGCCACGCCAACTCCTGCGCAGTGAGCACCAGCTCCGCGCCGTCACGGCATGACAGCATCTCGGCTTCGCTGCGCGGGCCGATGAGCGCACACGCCGGGAACGGCTGGCTCACAACATAGGCGAGCGCGATCTGAATCGTGCTTACGCCCTTCTCTTGCGCAAGCTGCTGAGCACGCTGCAGCCGCGTCCAATTCTCGTCGCTGTAGAACACGCGGACGATGTCGGCATTATCGCGGATCTCGGGGGAGAACCGCCCGCTGAAGAAGCCGCGCGCCTGCGACGACCAGGAGAGCAGCGGAAACTGCTGGGCTTCGTACCAACGCAGCGCCTGCTCATCGACGGAGACGCAGCCGGCCCAGAAGGGCTCGTTGGCTTTGGCAAGGCTGAGATTCGGGCTGCTGAAGGTGAAACCGATGAGACCGTGTTTCTCCGCGTACGCATTGGCTTCTTGCAGCCGTTCGTGCGTCCAGTTGGACCCGCCAAATGCGCGGATGCGGCCTGCTTCTACATGCTCATTAAGCGCTTCGACAATCGCGCCAACCGGTGTTGCCAGATCATCCCGATGCAGGGCATAGAGGTCAATATAGTCGGTGCGCAATCGTTCCAGACTCGTGAACAAATCGCTGCGAATCGCTTCCGCATTCACGCGGGGACCGTGCTCATTATGATGAGCGCCCTTGGTGAAGATATTCATCTCATCGCGATTGCCCATCTCATCTAGCCAAATCCCGATCGCTTGCTCGCTCTCGCCGCCGCAATAGATGAAGGCTGAGTCAATCGTATTGCCGCCAATGGCCAAATAGTGTCCAAGGATTTCGCTGACTTCATGGGGGTTATTCAAGCGGAAGAAGTCTGAGCCCATGACTAATTTAGAAACGGGTTTTTCCAAGCCTTTAATATGAATGTGCTTCAAAAATTTCATCTCCTCTGTTATTTAGGATTCATTCATGACAATGCGTGAGCGTTCTCTGGCTGATTGCAAGCAAGCATCGATTAATTTCATATTCAGGACGGCATCACTCGCAGGGAAGCGAGCGGCTTTCTCGCCCCAAGCCGCATAAGCCAAATCATCCGCTTGCAGCGCATATTGATTAAGGAAAGGTACTTTCTCTTCGCGGCGTTCATTCCCTACTTGCACGATAAAGTGACCGGATTCCTCCGTAGGTGTCACGAAAGCAGAGGGAACTTCAATGCGGCCGATGGCGCCGACGATTTCAAGTGTGTTGCGGAAGCCCGCCCACATGCCGCAATCGAAGGTTAAAGCGACGTTACCGCTGAATTCAACCAAGCCGGACATCATCATATCGACATGATCGTGTTCAGGTGAGAAGAAAGCGTGCGTTGTAACGGCTTCAGGCTCTCTGCCTAGAATTAATCTAGCTGCGCTAAGCGGATAACAGCCAACATCATAAGCAGAACCGCCGCCCCACTCGCGAACGTAGCGAACATTCTTGCTGTCGCCAGGATTGCTGAAGGTAAAAGCGCCATGAATGCCGCGAACATCGCCAATTTCTCCAGAGTCAATAATCGCCTTGATACGGTCGTAACGAGGGTGATGCCGGTACATGAATGCTTCGGCAAATTGAACACCAGCTTGTTCGCTTGCAGTCACCATCTCTTGCACTTCAGCAGCAGTCAAGGCTGCCGGCTTCTCACAAAGCACATGTTTGCCTGCTTGCACAGCGCGAATGGTCCACTCTTTATGAAGATGGTTCGGTAAAGGTATATAGATGGCATCGATATCGGGATCGGCTATTAGTTCTTCATAACTGCCGTACGCTTTTGGAATATCAAGCTCAGCGGCTTTCTCCTGCGACTTCTGTAAACTACGGCTGGCAATAGCGCTTACAATTCCTGTTTGCGACTGTCTGATGCCTGGGATACAGGCCCTAATAGCAATATTCGCGCATCCCAAAATTCCCCAACGAAGCTTTGTCATTCTGAAATTTCTCCTTTGTCAAATAAAATGATATCGTTATATTGTTATTATAGAACGAGTTATTTAAAATGAATATGACAATATATTGTGCCGGATATCGGAATATTGTCATTAGGAAACGGGGTGTGCCTGTGTCAAGACAATCTATGCTGCCGAGATTGCAGCAATCCTCCTATTTCATTTTTCCAGAATCGGTCGGTTGGTATTATGATATGCTGACCCATACCGTCTATCGGCCTGAAGGGCTCTGTGAAACGTTCAGTATCCACTTTGTAATTTCCGGCAAGGGGTATGTCGAAATAGACGGCGAACAGCATGTGCTTCAAAAAGGAGATGCTTTTCTATATTTTCCGTACCAAGAGCAGAAATACTATACGTCCAAGGATGATCCATGGAGTGTGCGTTTCGTTCATTTTTACGGGAGCTATCTCAAAGAATTTTTGCTGGAAAAAGGTTTTTTTCGCGTGTTGTGGTCACTAAAGAGATTGAATGAACTTGAGGAAGCCTTCCACCAATTATTGCTGGAGGCGGAGACGAACGGGATTCTTCGAACAACCAACCTATCGACATTGACGTATCAGATATTGAGCGAGTTCATGAGTTATGCGGCTCCTTTGACCGTGAATCGTGGGATGGAGTCGGTTGATCGCATTCTGTCACTGCTCCCAATGATGCAGCAAAAAGCCTGCGAGCCGTTCATTCTCGAAGAATGGGCGGAGCTCACAGGCGTCAGCACGTACTATTTTTGCAAATTGTTTCGGAAAGCTATGTCCATGACACCGCTCTCGTTCATTACGTTATGCCGGATCCAGTATGCGAAGCAACGTTTGATTGAGAAAGAGCATTTATCGATCAAGGACATTGCGCGGGAAGCCGGCTATGCAAGCGCAAGCTATTTCAACCAACGGTTTCAAGAACAAGAAGGCATGACGCCCAGTGAATATCGGAGCTTTTATGCCAAAGGGTTATTCGGCTAAGCGGGAACGGATCGGCTGACCATCCCAGATAAGCTCTGTGGCAGCTTGGCGGGCTTTCACTTCGGGTTCTTCCAGCAGCAGGAAGAAGTTCGCGGTAGGCAGTTCACCAAGCTGATGCTTCACCGAAAGCAGATCCAAGTAGGGACGCATGTTGTCTAATTGCCCTGACATGTTGCTGGTTCCTTGTTGGGCAAATGCATAAAGAACACTCGCGATGGGTGCGCGTTTGACACGGAACTGCTCAGCCGCGCGCAGGAAGAAATCCCAGTCCCAATAATGGAAGACCTCTGTGTCAAATGGACCCAACGCGGCAATAAGCTCAGGCCGGAAGATGCAGCCGGAAGAAAAGAACGTAGAAAATCTGCGCATGGCCGGGATATCGAATTCATAAGCAAAGACGAAGCGATCTGTTATGATGCGTGTTTGGTTTTCATAAGCGTAATGGAAAATTTCAACGTCTGGATAGACGAGATCAAAGCCCTCAATCTCCTGCAGCATGCGTTCAATATGAATGGGGAGCAATAAATCGTCATCATCGCAGAGCATGATGAACTCACCCTGCACTTCTTGCAAACCGCGATTGCGGGCATGGACGTGCTTCAAGTTTTCCGGCATATTAATAATTTGGATATTCAGTTCAGGGTATAGGTCCTGAATGAAATCAACGGATGGACCGCAATCGTTCACAACGATAATTTGCAAATTTTTGTAGGTTTGACGCACTAAAGATTCAGCCAGTTCAGCCAGCTCAATGCGGCGATTATAGGTTGGAATAATAATGGATACCAAGGGTTGGTCAGACATCACGATGATCACCTCTATTTTTATATAAACCAAGTTTACCTTAATTGCGTCCTATTTCTCAAATGGATTTGTACACATATTTGGTTGAAAAAGGAAGTGATCAAGCGTGAAGCAAAAATTAACAAAACTGTTTCCTGCACTGTATCGAATGCGTATCATTCAGTTGAGGCTTTATCGCCATTTCACGAATTTGAATCCTGCTTTGACTTATGCCAAACATCGAACTCAACATACGCTTCCCTATACGTGCAAAAAGCACCAATCACTTCTGCGAAGAAAGCTTGGTTCATCTGACCCGATACTGCAAGAGAACAAAATTACGAATCTGCGTCTTAGTGTGGCGAAAATGGATGGCATTGTGATTCGACCAGGGGAAACCTTCTCATTCTGGAAGCTGGTTGGGAAAACAACGTCGGCCAAAGGCTACATCGAGGGTTTGCTGCTTTCGCAGGGCGGGGTGAAGCGGGGTGTCGGCGGCGGGATTTGCCAATTAGGGAACCTGCTCTTTTGGATGGCTTTGCACACACCGCTTCAAGTGGTAGAGCGGCATCATCATAGCTTTGATCCGTTTCCTGATGATCATAGGGTGCTGCCTTTTGGGAGCGGGGCCAGCGTTTTTTACAACTACATTGACTTGCGGATCTACAATCCCACACAAACAACTTTCCAGTTCAGACTCTGGTTGACGGAGGAGCATTTGAAAGGTTCCGTGCACAGTAATGAGTTGATTCCCCATAGCTATCATGTGGAGGAAAGAAATCATCGTTTTTTGGAAAAGGATGGCCGGACGTATCGAGAGAATGAAATCTGGCGCAAGGTTATCGACAGAAGAAGCGGCAATACCAATAGAGAGGAGAAGATGCTGCATAATTTCTCGGAAGTAAAGTATGATTTGTTCAGTACTACATAAATCTAGTACTTTTGCAAAAAGCGGCGGCGAGTTACCCTGAACGTATAGCAGCGATAGGGGATGAAGCCGTGAGAGAGAGAGCTGGCAAGTGGCTGGGAAAAGCACAAACGTTTGCGTCGAACCGTCCACTGCACGTGATGAGTATCGTGTATCTGGTCATATGGATATGGATGGCGGTATCGCCGTATAGCAGATTTGATTGGGTATTGGAGAATCTGTTGATATGGGCCGCAATTATCGTACTGGTGTGTACATATAAAAGATTTTCGATGTCTAATCTATCCTATGGGCTTATTGGCTTATTTCTAGTGCTTCATACAGTAGGTGCGCATTATTCGTATAATGAGAACGTAGTGGATGTTTGGCTGAAGCTCCTGTTTCATTCGCAGCGAGACAATTTCGACCGCTTGGTACATTTCAGCTTTGGGCTGCTGCTTGCTTATCCAATTAGGGAAGTCATGTCAGCCTGTACGACACTAAGTAGCAGATGGCTTTCTGGGATAACCTGTGTTATCGTTTTGGCTATGGGAGCTTTTTATGAGCTGATCGAAATGTGGGTGGCATTACTTGTTGCCCCGGAAATTGGGATCTTGTTTCTTGGGACGCAAGGGGATCCATGGGATACGCACCACGATATGGAGCTTGCACTTTATGGTTCGATCATTGCGATGTGCATGACCGCATTCATGCAGAGGATTAAACAAAGGGAGGCTGGTTGTAGATGACGATTGGCGGACAAAAGGAGCAGTTTTTGTATGTTGGCTCCTATACCGATGAGCAAAATCAAGAAGGAATTCGCTTGTACAGTTTGAATTCCGAGCATGGTGAACTGACGCTTGTAGCAGCTTATAATGATTTGCCGAATGCTTCATTCCTGGCATTGAATGATACTCGCAGCGTTTTGTATGCCGTTAGCGAGACGGTAACATATAACGGGGGGTTCGGAGGCGCTGCGGCGGCCTATGCGATTGAAGCCGGAACCTGGACGCTTCAGAAAATCAATCAGCAGCCAACGGACGGATCAGCCCCTTGCTATATCAGCTTGGACAAGACGAATCGCGTTGCCTTGGTCGCTAACTATGGAAGCGGCGATGTAACGGTCTATCCCATCGAAGATGGGGGCGGGTTAGGCGTACATAGCCCGCTGGTGAAGCATGAAGGAGCTCTGGGTCCGCAAACGGACCGTCAAGAAGCTCCGCATGCCCATTCGATTGTTCCGTCTCCGAACAATCGTTTTGCGATTTCCGCCGATCTGGGGCTCGATCGGCTGATGGTTAGCCGGATTGACGCGGAGCGCGGTATCCTGCTGCCACATGGCGAAGCCGTGATGAAGCCGGGCGCGGGCCCGCGGCATTTGGTTTATAGCGCGGACAGCAGGTACGTGTACGCGATTAATGAGCTGGACAGCACGATCACCGTGCTGGGCTTTGAGGCAGACGCGGGCGTGTTGACCGCGCTGCAGAGCATTGCGACGCTGCCGGAAGGCTTCAGCGGCGAGAGCACTTGCGCGGACATCCATCTCAGCGGAGATGGACGGTTTCTGTATGCCTCGAACCGCGGACACGACAGTATCGCGGTTTATGCGGTGGATCGAGAGAGCGGAACGCTCTCGGTCGTGGGCTGGCAGGCGACGCTGGGGCGGACGCCGCGGAACTTCGCCCTGTCGCCGCAAGGGGATTATCTCCTCGCGGCGAATCAGGACTCCAGCAGCATTACGGTTTTCCGCCTAGATGCGAAGACCGGCATGCTGCAGGAAACCGGGCAAAGCGCTGCGGTAGCGCGCCCGGTTTGCATCAAGTTTCTTTAGGCTTCACTCTACCGTGTCGAGTGTCTATACGTTGAGAATAAGGTAGCTAAACGTGCTTCATTGTTCGAAAAGAGGTTTTCCCCTTAATTACTGACGTCCACCGCAGAATTAGGAGGGGGGCGGTCTCAGAGGGCATCTAATGAACTGTAGGATGCTTATAGAGCGGAAAATAGCTACTTTGGCGGAATAATGAACTGGATTAACGCTATCGAGCAAATTGTAGGCCAAAAGGTGATCATTTGGTTGTCATAGAGCTTCTGGGATTCATTAGATTTTCAGAATGAGCGATTTTGACCGAATAAAGGGTATTGAGTTCGTTAGGGGCTTGGGTTTGCCTCAAGGTGCGTGGACTGGATGACCTAGCTGAAAGCTGGGTGGAGTGAACATGGAGTTACTCCAGCTGCCTCACGCGGCGGTAAGGGAACTACAATACGCTATTCTAGTCAAAAGTGTCCTTATCGCTGGGGTGGGGGAACTACAGGGCGCTATTTTGCTGTTTGATGGGAAATTCAGCGCTTTTCGTGGAAATAAGACCCTGTAGTTCCGCTATGAACCTCGCATCCCTGCTATTTGCCTAAATAGCGCCCACCAGTTCCCTTACTAGTTTTTTTTCGCTAATTTGCGGCTGATCTCTCCGGGTAGCGAAGCCGTTTTTCTCATGATTAAAACTCGCTTGAATGCAGGAACTCCACTGAAAATCTCGGATTAAACTCCTTTCTGGTTGTCATAGACCGGGGAAGGGGTTTGTTTTTTTACTTATTTTAGGCATTGACTTCTGTCCAAGAGTTGCTAAAATAAGTTCTTGAACGCGTGTTTGTGAACGCGTGTTTATTACTGACTGAGAGAATAGGGATGGCTATGGAAACTGCAAAAAAGATGACGCTTTTCGGGCTTGTTTGGCCGATTATGATCGAATTATTTCTTCAATTTATGATTGGAACTGCGGACACCTTGATGGTTAGCCGAATTTCGGATGATGCGGTTGCTGTTGTTGGCATCAGTAATCAATTTTTCCAGGCGGTAATTATGTTGTTCGTTCTTATTTCCAGCGGAGCGGGGATTGTTATCTCACAGAAGCTTGGAGCGGGAAAAGAGGAGGAAGCCCGCAAAGTCGCTTCGATGGCTTTCACGTTGACTGTGGGTCTAGGCTTGGTTGTTTCGTTGTTCCTATTTTTTGGAGCAAATATTTTCGTCAACATGCTTCATGTGCCGGAATCGCTGCATGCGATGACTTACCAATACATCCGTGTGGTGGGCAGCGGAACGATTGTGATGTCCGCCATTTTAACATTAAGTACAGTCATTCGCAGTACAGGGAACACGAAGGGCCCCATGCTTGTAGCAGTGGGGATGAATATTATTCATATTTTCGGTAATTATGTGTTTATTTTTGGAGCTTTGGGATTGCCGAAATGGGGACTTTTGGGCGTCTCCTTGTCAACGGTCGGCAGTCGTGCGATTGCGTTGCTGGTCTTATTTTATATTTTCCGAAAATCTTTTACTGGACTCATACAGTGGCGTGATCTTCGCCTATTCGACCGTCCACTGTTAAAAGAAGTGGCCAAAGTAGGTTTGCCGATGGCCTTCAGTTCGGCGTCTTGGACGATTTCGCAAGTGATTCTCTTTTCCATGATCGCCACGATGGGAGCTGAGCAGCTAGCTGCTCGAACGTATCTCAACACGATGGAGTCCTTCTCTTTCCTCGCTGGTTGGTCATTCGCAATGGCGGTGCAAATTCAAGTGGCGCACTTGTTTGGCGCAGGTCAGATGGAAAAAGCATATCGCAGCCTGTACAAAGCTTTATTCTGGGGCGAGCTGGTTGTTATTACCAATACCATTTTGCTATTCATTTTTGGCAAAAATGTGGTGGGCGCCTTTACGGATAATCAAGAAATTATCTCCATCGTCGTAGGAGTAATGGCCTTGAACTTGCTGCTGCAGCCGCTCAAAATGTGGAATATGCCGCTGAACAATGCGCTTAACGCGGTGGGTGAAACCAAATTTGTGATGAACATCAGTATTGTTTGTATGTGGATCATTGCCGTCGGTGGTACGTATCTGTTCGGACTTCAACTTGGGTGGCTTATCTATGGGGTGTATGTAGCGATGATTCTGGACGAAGGAATCCGCGGCATTCTGGTTCAAAGACGCTGGCTCGCGCGGAAGAAACTGCCCAAAAAACCTGCACCCGTAATCCAAGAGCGGCGTGGTATCGCTGGGCAGATGTGATGATCTGTCAGGTAGGACAAGTGGCTCGGAAATGGTTAGAAGGAGTTCGGAAACAACTCGAAAAAACCTGGTAAGCAGCGCGATAACGGTACGGATACAGCTCCCAGAGGGGAGCTGTTTTTTGTGTTGCTAGTTAGTTTGACGATGCAGCAGCACGCAGAAATTTAGAGGAACTAGGACGCGCATTTTGTGACAAATCCGCCCGTTTGGGTATTCCCACGGAACGTAGATGCGTTATTTCAGGTAGATCGGCCCATTTCGGGGGCTAATCACGGAAATAGAGAATCTACGACCCGCGCGTGACCAATTTTGCACGGGCTTGAAGGAAATAGAGGATCTACGATCCCACTCAAGCGGCAGAGTCTCGGGCTCAAGCTCCAAAAAAAAATGGTTGCGAGTGCAACCAATTCGCAGTATGATATTTTAGTGGCAAGTGCAACGATTCGGATGACCAACAATTTTGAGACGAGATGAGGTGCAGGTTTGATGACAGATAACCGAAATTCAATTCCGAGATGGATCTCATTGTTGTACCGCTATGGGCAGATGTATATCGGTGAACATTTGAAGGAGTATGAGATTGGGCGGGGGCAGCATATTTTCATTAATGCGCTATATCGAGAAGATGGTCTCACCCAGGAAGAACTGGCCGACCATTTGAAAATTGATAAAGGAACCACCGCGAAGGCATTAAAAAAATTAGAAGAGCAAGGCTACATAACCCGCACAGTGAGTGAAAAGGATAAGAGATGCAATGAAGTCCATCTTACGGATAAAGCGCTCCTGATCAAGGAGGATGTTCGTAAAGTTTTGACGGATTGGCGCGAGCGCCTGACGTACGGCATGAGCGATGAAGAGAAAGCATTAGCTTTAACGATTTTGGAGAAAATGGGCACTAATGCCGCCCGTTTCGCAGAGGAGCCGATGGAGCCATGAATATGAAACTGGCAGGGTCCCTGTTTATTGAACGGCATTTCCATGCGTTAACGCATCGCAATTACCGGTATCTCTGGCTCGGCCAATGCGTATCCCTGATTGGGACCTGGATGCAAAATATCGGGCAATCGTGGCTCGTCCTCACGCTCACGGGTTCACCTTTTAAGCTGGGGGTCGTCGCCGCATGTCAGTTCCTTCCGATTTTGTTATTCTCCTTGTTTGCCGGCATCATTGTTGATAAATTTCCCAAAAAGAACATTTTATTAGTCACGCAAACGGTCGCTATGATTCTCGCTTTCACACTCGCTGCTTTAGTTCTTACCGACAGTGTTAAGTATGGCTACATCCTTGTACTAGCGCTATTGTTAGGATTAAATAATACGCTGGATATGCCGACAAGGCAGGCTTTTAATATTGAAATTGTAGGCAAGGAAGACTTGATGAACGCCATCGCTCTTAATTCCACGACGTTTAATATGGCTAGAATTGTAGGTCCTTCTATCGGGGCAGTCATGATGGCTTTGCTCGGGGCAGGCTGGTGCTTTTTGCTGAATGGGGTTAGCTTCTTAGCTGTTCTTTATGGGTTATTTCATATCGAAGCGGCGCCTTATGTTCGCAAGAAAACGTCCAACGATGGCATTATGAAAGAAATTAAAGACGGCATTGTTTACATTGCCAGAGATCCTTTGTTGGCTCAAACGGTTCTGCTTGTAACCGTGATTGGCACGCTTGCGTTTAATTTCAATGTCCTTATTCCTGTCTTCACGAAAAATGTGCTGCATATGGGGGAAACGACATACGGAACGCTGATGTCTTGTCTGGGGATCGGTTCCTTTGCCGGGGCGCTGACGATGTCATTCCGCAGTAAGCAAGGGCCTCGAATTAAGCTGAGCATCATTGCGAGCTTAGTCGTAGCTGTTTGTCTTATTTTAAATGGACTTAGTACGTCGGTCTGGGCATGCGGAGCGCTGCTGGCGCTAACGGGCTTCTTCAATATTATGTTCGCAACCAATAGTAATTCTTCCTTGCAAATGCATGCAAAAGAGGAGTATAGGGCACGGGTGATGAGCGTCTACTCTCTCGTATTCGCGGGTTCGACCCCGATCGGAAGTCTTTTTGCCGGCTATGTGGCAGACCGTTTTGGGGCAAATGGCGCCTTCTTGGGCTGCGGTGTTCTGACTGGTATTTTGTGTCTCATTATCATTTGGAACTATCGGAAAAAGGCAGTGAAAAAGCCAATAGAAGCCATATAACCAAAATATGGATTGTCAATTAGGTGTGTATCTATTACAATATGATTTAGATTCATGTCGTTATAGAGGAGGTTATCTTGTGTTGGGTTTTCTGAAGAAATGGATGCACACACCAAAGCAGGAGCCGACGAGCGCTGTGGATTATAAGACGATGGAAATCGACGTTGTTATCAAGTGCTTTGTATCGGATAAAGAAAAGCCGTTTCGCGTTATTTTTAAAGTGGAGAAACAAGGCTCATTCTTTTCCAAAGATATTTTCGTGAAAAATGTGGATCATAAGACTCCCTACGAACTGGTTAATAATTTCTCCACACTTGGAATGAATTATGAAGAGTTGAAGAAGTACGAGAGCACAGATCATGCTGAGTACAGCTTCGCTACTTTGGAAGAAGCCAAAAAGGTGAAAGAAACAACAGTCGAGTACATACGCTTTCTTATCCGCGAACATCAGCAAGAAACCATTGCCAAAATTTCATAGGTATACGCTAAAAAGGAGCTTGCGAGGCATTATCGCTGGCTCCTTTTTTCAATTTGCTATTGGCGATTGTCTGGACTATTTGGCGATATCATGCGCGGCCATTTCTTGTTTGAATTGATGCAAGATTTCTTTCAATCGGTGTTGACGCAATTTCGTAATCGAGGCGTATTTGGATTCCGCGCCTTTCATTTCGAAAAAGACTTTGCCATCTTGGATTTGCAAAATTTTCCTTGTATTCACATAGCAATCTGTATTGACCTTGAAAAATGTGTTATCTGATGTAATTTCATGAATTTGTTCGGTAGACATCCGCTTTTTGATATGATAGTTTTTGCCATGAAAAGAGACCAGACCATGTTCACCGACGCGGAAATACATAATGTCTTTTTCCAACACAAAATCTTCATAACTATTTCTGCTTTCGAGCGCTACATTCATTTTAAAATCCCCCTTTAAAAATGATAACGCTTACATTGAGAACATTTTCATCTTAGCATATTTTAAAGAAGATTTAAAGACTTTTTTACGGAATAAAAAAAGGAACAACGATCGATCTTTTTTAGCATCGGATGCTGTTCCTTCTTATCTATTTATGACAAATCGCAGCGTATTTCCCCGGAAATAATGAATGGTCACAGAGGAATGGATATCGTAAAGCATGTTTCGTTCATTGAACTGTGGACGTGAATCTTGCCGCCATATTGATGTACCAGATTTTTAATGATACTTAAACCTAGACCGGCGTGCTGTGCCCCCTCATCTTTCGTGGAGAAGCCAGGTTCAAATATGCTTTCCAAGCGTTCATATGGAATTCGTTCGCCATTGTTATACACCTGAAAGATGAGGGAGTTTCCCTTCACGAAGCCCACAAGGCGAACTTTGCGCTCAACATACTTCTGTGGCGAAACCGCATCGAAGGCGTTGTCGATGAGGTTGCTAAGGATACGGACCAAGTCTGTTGCCTTGACAGCTCCCAAATGAATTTGCTTTAAGTTGGCTACTTCGTGCTCAAAGGTAATTCTGCGTTCAACCGCTTGGATGACCTTCGACTGTACAATGGCACTCAAGGCAGGAACATTAATTTGGATAATATCGTTCAAGGCAGTTGTTTCTTCCGTGATTTCGGCTGTATAGCGGTTTAATTCCGCATATTCCTTCAGATGAACAAGTGATTGAATCGTGGCGACATGATTGTTAAAATCATGCCGCTGTTCCTTCATGGACCGGAAAAGGGAGTCGATGTGATCTACATACACCTCTTGAACATGCTCTGCGGCTATTTCTCGTCTTCTGTTCATGAATCGAATGCTCACGATAACAAGGAAGAAAGCGATTAAACCCGTTGTCCCGATCAACAGCAGAAGTCTTAATTGCTGTTTCCCAATAGATTGCTGCACTTGTTCATAATCAGCAGAAAGACCGATAACGACAGGCATATCGAGCTGGAGAGGAATGAACATTTTGAGCAAAGTTTTCCCCTGGATGGTTGTAATCAACTGCTGAGTCTTCTTCGAACGAATGACCTCTTGCACCATTTCCAGATCACGGCTGTCTTTCATCGTATAGGTTCCGAACAAGATCTCTCGATCCGAAAACCAGGTATAGCCTTCTTTCTTGAATTGCTCCTGCTGCTTCAAAAAAATAGGTGGATTAAAGACAGCGATTTCTGCGGTTCCATGGTTCGTATAGCCATTTATCATTTCATTGATGACTGCATTCACACCTGTTTCACGTTGATAGTTTTGGATGAACGTATCATGTACGTAAGGGTCCAGAATATAGTTCGTGCGTCCATCGTAATAGTATCCCCATTTATCAACGTATTGCGGATCGGACATGGACGTGTTGATGGGACCAGACCAATAATGTGGCAGCGCTTGTCCGCTGGACACATTCGTTTCGGTCGTATCCAGAAGCTGATTGAAGGCTTTGAACCAATCCCGGCTCCATGTCTTGGTGCTCATATTAATTTCCTTAGGCTCTGTGGATTTGTAGCCGATAATGTCATCGCCGCTACGTTTCAACAAAGTCATATGATCAATCATTAATTCTTTACTGATCGCTATGAGTTCTTCATTGCTCACTTTCTCAATATCCGGATCGAGTCTATACTGCGCGGCTAGCGCGGCTGTGCGGAGATTTTGGCCAATCAAGTTTTCAACATATTTCTCACCTAATTTGGAATGTTTAATCGAGATAGCGACATTATCTGCAATCAGCTCCAGTTTGGTTTGAAGCTCGGCGGTTAGCATTCGTTTCGTATAATAGTAGAATACACTATCTGTAAGTAGTACAATGATTACCGATATCATCAGGATGAAAAGCGAGGAACGCAGGTGAATCTTGGGCTTGGCTTGCTCGGGTCTATTCATGTTGTCCTCCTAGAATGCAGCGGTTTCCTGTCTCATGTACAAATGATAGTACAAATCATCGAAGATGCACATATCGAATTGGAGGCGTTTTTGTGAAAATAACATTTTTGGGGTGCGGCGATGGGTTTAGCGTTGAGCAAGGTCATAATAGTGCGTTATTAACCTTTGGGGATACAAATCTTTGTATTGATTTCCCGGAGTCCAATCATTGGGGATTGCATCAGTTAGGTATGCGGCTCAATCAAATCGAACATATTTTCATCACTCATTTGCACGAAGATCACGTCAACGGCTTGCAAAAGCTAGCCCTGTTTCACAAAGTGTACCCAGGTAAAGTAAAACCAAGATTGTACATACCTATTGGTTTAAAAGATGATTTGTGGCAGATACTGCGCCACGGCTTAGAACTGACAACGCGAGGGAAGCGCGCGTTCGAGGATTATTTCGACCTTGTTGCGGTGGAGAATGAATTTGAGATTGCAGGTGTAAGGTTCGAACTCATTCAGACTTTGCATGTGCCGGACATGCTGAGCTATGGACTTCTTTGCAAGCCTTATTTTTATTTTAGCGGAGATACGAGACTTGATGCTGGCTACCTTCTCCAGATTTCGGATGAGGTGCAAACGATCTATCATGAATGTCATATGCAGGACGACCAACTGCCCTCGCACACCTCACTTGAGGAAGTTTTAACACTGCCGGAGACGATCCAGAAGAAGATGATCTTGATGCATTATGTCGATGATTATGTGCAAAGCGCTGCGCGGCAAATGTTTCATGAGAAGCATCTCGTGCGGTTGGCTGAACCATTGCGAGCGTATGGGTAAAAAAGGCTGTCACCTCTTCTAGACAGATGGCTGATCAGGAAATCCAGTGCAAGATAAGCGTCCCTAGGAGACTTCTATTCCGGCAAAAGAGCTGCTTTTGGCAAGGATAGGAGCCTTTGGGGACTTTTATCATGGTCCGATTAAATTCAATTTGACAACTGTCCTAAATCTGTAGTACTTTAAACTTAATTAAGTTAAGTGCTTAACTATTTTCAGGTGGTGATTAGCGTGAAAGATTTGCAAGAATACGTTCATGAATTGCCGCTGCATTCGCTTGCTTTTTTTGCGCTTGTTGAAGCAACTGCCAATTTGGTCGATGTCTCGGAGAAATATTGGCAATCCAAAGGCGTGAATGGGGCGAGAATTCGAATTCTGGTTGAAATTATGAAGGAAGGAGGCACGGTCTTACCATCAATGCTTGCCAAGAAAATTGGTGTGACGAAGCCGAATATTAGTCTTTTATTAATTCCATTAGAGAATGAGGGATTGATTGTGCGGGCAAGCCACCCAAAGGATGGCAGGAAAACCGTGATTTCAATCACGAATGAAGGTCAGAGCCTCTTACTCAAGTATTTGCCTGAAAATCGCCAAAAGATCTCGGAAAAAATGAGTGCGCTGTCCGATCAAGAATTAAACCAACTCCTTGTTTTATTAAATAAATTAAAAAATAAGTGAGTTTTTTTGTTCAATTAGTTAATAGCTTAACTACTTTAAAAACTGAAGGGATGAATGCCAATGTCGATCGCCATAACTGGAGCTAATGGTCAACTAGGAAGTTTAATAATTAAGGAGCTTCTTCAACAAATATCAGCAGATCAAATCATTGCGTG
The DNA here is from genome assembly GCF_022163125.1 of Paenibacillus sp. HWE-109. Taxonomy (NCBI): domain Bacteria; kingdom Bacillati; phylum Bacillota; class Bacilli; order Caryophanales; family Paenibacillaceae; genus Paenibacillus; species Paenibacillus sp. HWE-109. Next base: position 575,551 of record NZ_CP091881.1, read on the forward strand.
TGTCCGCCACCCGGAGAAAGCGCAGGCTTTTCAGGAACAAGGAATTGAAGTCCGTTATTGTGACTACGATCAGCCTGAATCACTCATCACGGCTTTCGCAGGAGCTTCCAAGCTGTTGTTGATTTCAAGCTCAGACAAGGATGATACCGTTCGCTTAAGACAACATGCTCATGTCCTTGAAGCGGCAAAAAAAGTGAACATAGAACATCTCTTATTTACGAGTTTTGCTTTTCTCGAAAAAGGTTTGATTTCACCTTCTCATTTGTATTTGGCTACGGAACATGCCATACAGACAACGAGAATACCGTATACGATTCTTCGAAATGCTTTGTATACAGATTTTGTTGGCGTGCTTGGTCTAGAGGCTGCAATAGCATCAGGTCAGCTTCCTATTCTGCCAGGCGTATGGAAATTTAACACAGTTACACGTGGGGATCTCGCTTTGGGCATAGCGGCAGTCCTCACAGGAAATGGGCATGAGAATAGAACTTATGAGCTGACTGCGCCACGTCCATGGACCTTCGATGATCTCGTGTTGGTGCTTTCTGAACTAAACGGTAAGCCTATTACCCTCGTTGAAGACTCACAGCTTCAAAATTGGATTTATGGATTTTTGGGTAAAATTGATACCTCCTCAACGTCACTGGATTTAGAGCGATTAATCGGTGGCTCTGTCACTTCTTTGAAGGCAAGCATTCAACAGTTGATGTCATCTATTACGGGCGGAATCATTTGATTATTCTCAAGAAGGGCCCACAACTGTTCCGATATATCTGCTGCAGAATAGGGCATTGAACTGGTAAACCACCATTCAACAACGCCAACCGTTGCTGAACTCAAAAACTGCACTAAAATATCCTGCTGTATCTGGTTTCGATTGGTTGCAATTAATTGTTCTTTAATTCCCTGTTTCATTAATTCTGCTAGGCGATTTCTGAAAGCTGGAACGCCTGTATTCGTCAGCAAAGTCCTGTAGAAGAAAGCATTCTTCTCCATAATTTCAAACGTGCGCAGTAATGAGTGCTTAGAGAGATAAGCTCTTTGCCCTTCATCTGGCATACAATTCTGGATTAATTGCTCGAGATGAAACTCAATGCAGGCATCCAATAGATCATATTTGTCCAAATAATGCGAGTAAATGGTACCGCGGTTCACATCAGCCCGCTCGGCAATTTCATTAATCGTTATTTTTCTGAAATCTTTCTCGGACATCAAACCAATGAAGCTATTCATAATGGCTTCCTGATTTTTTTTGATTCTTCGATCCATAGAAATACTCCTTATGCACGCCAACTTTTAGACAATCTAATGAAATCTGTTGAAAAAGCAACAGTATCACGCCATTTAGCGATTGATACAGGTTGTGCAGGTTGATAATCTTATTGTATTGAACAAATGTTGAAGAAACAACATTTGTTCAAATAATAGGAGGCTTGATTATGAAATTATTAGTTTACGGTGCAGGAGTGTTAGGAAGCTATCTAGCCCATGTGCTGGTGCGTGGGGGCCATGAGGTCACCATGCTCGCCAGAGGAAAGCGTGCCCAGCAATTGCAGACAGATGGTCTCGTTATACGCCATTATTTTCAGCGGAAAACGACTGTCGATGAAGTAAACGTCATCCAGACCCTATCATCCGAAGATGGTTATGACCTCATTTTTGTCGTCATGAAATATAATGATTTCCCTTCTGTGCTTCCTATCCTTGCCGCAAATCAGAGCAGCCATATTGTCCTTGTTGGCAATAATGCGGATGCATACGGTATGCTGAATTTCCTAAATGAACATTGCGTTGTTCCCAAACATGTCGTTTTTGGCTTTCAGCTTAGCGGGGGACTCCGAGAAGAATCGGGGCGCATTATTTGCATACGCGGAGGCGGTCAGATGATCCTGGGAAGCTTGGGCGGTGAGATTCCGTTTAAACCCTTACTGGAACAAGCCTTTCAGCATGCTTCCTATAAGCTAACGTATCAAAATGATATGGATGCCTGGCTGAAAAGTCATATCGTTCCGATTGTGGCGTTGAACTCCGTTAGCTATCTAAACGGCGGCGATTTGAAAAAAGCAGCTAAAGACAAGAAGCTTCTAAAGCAAGCTATTTCGGTTATGGATGAAGGTTTTACGGTTTTGGAGAAATCAGGCTATACGATCATCCCCGCAAGTCCGTTTACCTTTATTCGTAAATATAGGAGACTTGCCTACCTCGCTTTAAAATTGTATCATCATTTGCCATTCGCAAAATGGGTAGATGGTTCCTTTGCTGAAATATTAGCCTTGTATGATTCGTTTGAACCGTTGAAAGACCAATCAACCGTGGCGACTCCGCAGTGGGATGACCTTAAAAAACGAGCGGTTGCTAGATTTATGGGTGAGTGATAGGGGAAATGAGCGCAACAATTGCAGATGACCTAGCTGCAGGCTCGCGCGGAGGGAACTATGGTGCGCTATTCTAGCAAAAGTGCATTATTGGGAGGCTGAGGGAACTACGGTGCGCTATTCTAGCCAAAAGTGCCATTATTGGGAGGCTGAGGGAACTACGGTGCGCTATTCTAGCCAAAAGTGCCATTATTGGGAGGCTGAGGGAACTACAGGACGCTATTTTGCTGTTTTATGGGAATTTTCGCGTTTTTTGTGGAAATAAGACCCTGTAGTTCCGCTAATATCCTCGCAACGCTACTTTTTGACTAATTAGCGTCCCCTAGTTCCCTTACGAGGTTTTGCCTTTAAGAAGTGACTAATCTATTGGGGCGGCGAAGCCGTTTTTCTTAGCTACCATCGCAGACTTCTTTGCTGTGGCGGTTTTCGGTTCTCAGAAGGGGGTATCTAATGAACTGCATGATGCTTATAGACGAGAAATTGGCTACTTTGGAGATTTAATGAACTGAATTGGCGCTATCGAGCAGATTTTTGGTTGGAAAGGTGGTCGTTTACTTGTAATAGAGCTTCTGGGATTCATTAGATTTTCAGAATGAGCGTTTTTGAGCGGATAACGGGTATTGAGTTCGTAAGGGGCTCGGACTTGCCGCATGGTTTGTTGACTTGGCTTGGCTTGACTTGGTGACCTAGTAGCAGGCTAGGTTTTTTTGCCGTCCATCGCAGACTTCTTTGCAGTGACGGTTTTCGGTCGTCATAGGCATCTAACGAACTGTAAGATGCTTATAGACGAGAAATTGGCTACTTTGGAGATTTAATGAACTGAATTGGCGCTATCGAGCAGATTTTAGGCGGAAAAGTGGTTATTTACTTGTAATAGAGCTTCTGGGATTCATTAGATTTTCAGAATGAGCATTTTTGAGCGGATAACGGGTATTGAGTTCGTAAGGAGCTCGGGCTTGCCGCATGGTTCGTTGACTTAGGTTGACTTGGGTTGACTTGACTTGACCTGGTGACCAAGCAGCAGGCTAGGTTTTTTTACCGCCCATCGCAGACTTCTTTGCTGTGGCGGTTTTCGGTCTCATAGGCATCTAATGAACTGCATGATGCTTATAGACGAGAAATTGGCTACTTTGGAGATTTAATGAACTGAATTGGCGTTATCGAGCAGATTTTAGGAGGAAAGGTGGTCATTTACTTGTAATAGAGCTATTGGGATTCATTAGATTTTCAGAATGAGCATTTTTGATCGAATAAAGGGTATTGAGTTCGTAAGGAGCTCGGGCTTGCCGCATGGTTCGTTGACTTGGGTTGACTTGACTTGACTTGGTGACCTAGCAGCAGGCTAGGTTTTTTTACCGCCCATCGCAGACTTCTTTGCTGTGGCGGTTTTCGGTCTCATAGGCATCTAATGAACTGCATGATGCTTATAGACGAGAAATTGGCTACTTTGGAGATTTAATGAACTGAATTGGCGTTATCGAGCAGATTTTAGGAGGAAAGGTGGTCATTTACTTGTAATAGAGCTATTGGGATTCATTAGATTTTCAGGATGAGCATTTTTGAGCGAATAAAGGGTATTGAGTTCGTAAGCTGCTCGGGCTTGCCGCATGGTTCGTTGACTTGGGTTGACTTGGGTTGACTTGGCTTGACTTGATCTGGCTTGATCTGGCTTGACTTGAGAACCTAGCCGCAGGCCGCAGGCTAGGTTCTTTTTTTTACCCTAGCAAATTCTTAAGAGATTTGTAATAATTTCATAAAGTTATTTGTAAAAGATATCCATTACTATAGAATTAGGGATGAAGGTTAGTGGCGGCGGCAACCATTCCAGAGATGAGAGGTTAGAACATGCAGAGATACAATATTCTCGTTGTGGATGATGAGCTCGAAATCCAGGACGCGATCGAGATTTATTTGGCGAATGAAAATATGAATATTGTAAAGGCGGGGAACGGGGTAGAAGCCCTTAAAATGTTAGAGGAAAACGATATCCATCTTATGATCCTTGATGTCATGATGCCACAAATGGACGGCATGAAAACGGCTTTTAAAGTGAGGGAGAGCAGAGATATTCCGATTCTCATGCTGTCAGCCAAGACGGAGGATATAGATAAAATCCTGGGGCTGAACGTTGGTGCCGACGACTATATGGGCAAGCCCTTTAATCCGCTGGAACTTGTTGCAAGGGTCAAATCGCAGCTTAGAAGATACATAACTTTTGGTCATTACCAAGTAAGTGAGAATGAGATCGAAGTACGCGGGTTGGTTCTCAATAAAGCAACCAAAAATGTATCCGTTGACGGCGAGGAAGTGCGTTTGACGGCTACCGAGTATAAAATTCTTGAGTTGCTTTTGGAACATAAGGGACGCGTTTTCTCGATTGAAGAGATTTATGAGAAGGTTTGGAAAGAGTCTTATATGAATGCAGACAACACGGTGGCTGTTCATGTGCGGCGTATCCGCGAAAAGATTGAAATTAACCCGCGGGAGCCAAAATATTTGAAGGTGGTATGGGGAATTGGCTACAAAATTGAAAAATAAATATGTGCGCTTCCTACTTTGGATAATCTGTATGTATGCGGCTGTTATGGCCGTTTGTACGATAGTTGATCTGGCTAAGCACAGTGAATTTCTAAGGAAGGATGCTTATTTGCAGAGCAAAGCATTCAATGACGAGTTGACGCTTAACTGGAATCTAATTCGTTATTTGATAGAAAATACGAATCATCCCTTAGTAGCGGATGATGTGAAAATCGGAGAGAAACGAAGGGCTGAGTGGAAAGAAGAGTACATGCTCATGCAACAACGAGGCGAAAATCGGGTTAACACGCATTATGATAAACAGATCACTGATGCTGAAAGTCGCCAAAATATGGATGAAGTGAAAAGGCTGGAGGAGGAACGGGACAAGCAGCTGATGGATATCAGGCTCGAAATCCTGAAGTTAATGGAAATCCGCAAGTCCGAATTCTTGGCCTACAAGAATAAGGAATGGGACGATGTCAATGCGAGTCTGACCGCGCGTGCCGAAGTTTTTCACTACTTCGTCATAGACCGCAAATCGGATCGTTGGTTTACGAATATGCCTTATGAGCCCTCCAGCACGGATATGGATCAGGCAATATTCAGTATAAAGCTGCCGCAAACGGATGTGAGCAGTCCGTTGCTAAAGAGCATAAATAAATTTTTGAAAACGAATAAACTTGAAGGTTATTTCATCATACCAAGAACTACCGCTGGATTCAGCCAAATTCATGCGGATTATGCCTACATCAACGGTATCCATGAGCGGATGATGAAGGAGCTCGGCTTGCTGCTAACCAATCTCTTGATTCTCGGTGTGCTGGCTTGGTATCTAAGGCAGGGGGCCAAACTTCGGCTGGACCTGAAACAATTTCAAATTGCTTGGCTGTGCAGGGTTCCAGTAGATGTTCGATTACTTGTTGGACTACTGCTACTTATTTCAGTCATTGGGCAAATAAACAACAATACTCTCTTTCAGATGCCGATCCGCTTCCATTTATTCGTGGAATGGACTTTACTGGTTGCTCTGGCTAGTCTGCTCTTGCAGGTTGCCGTCGACTTATGGCTGCTCTATGAACGAAGAGAATTGTGGCGTGAAGAGTGGGGGCGCAGTCTGATGATCAAAGCGGCATCCCTTCTGAGTAACCGGCTTGTGAGCAGATCGATCTTGTATAAGGCATGGCTCGTGTTTGGAGCGACTGTTCTGTTAGGCGCATTTTTCGTTATGGCCGTTATCGGGATGGTAGATATAGACAGTTCCCCTGAATTTTTGTTTATTGGATTAGGCTATGTGCTCCTTTATAGTGTGACGATAGTTCCTTTTGCGTACAAAAGGTTTAACCAGTCTCAACAGATCATCACAGGCGTCCAGCAGATGGCTACCGGTAATTTGCTCGATGACATTCCGGTGAAAGGACGAGGCAGCATGGCTGACCTAGCTGGGCATTTGAATCAGATGCAGATTGGCTTCAAGACACTTCTGGAGAAGGAAATGCGAATCGAGCGCTTGAAAACGGAGCTCATTGCCAACGTCTCCCATGATCTCAAAACACCGCTCACCTCCATCATCAATTATGTCGATCTGCTGAAACAGAAGGATTTGCCGTCGGATACAATAGAGTCCTATGTCCAAGTCGTAGATCGAAAAACACAAAGACTTAAGGTGCTAATTGACGATTTATTGGAGGCTTCCAAAATGTCGAGCGGCGCCGTCGAGCTGCACATGGAAACGGTTAATGTGTCTTCCCTGCTGAGCCAGGCGTTAGCCGAATTCAGTGACAAAATCGAAGACTCGGAAGTTTCATTCCGCGTCCAAATCGAACATCCTCAGATTACTGCGGCTTTGGACGGACGGAAGACTTGGCGCATTTTTGAAAATTTGCTCTCCAACGCTTTGAAATATGCCATGCCGCATACCCGGGTGCATCTCAATTTGCGCGAGGATCATGATCATGTTGTATTCACAATCAAAAACGTATCCACGTACGAGATCGATTTTGAAGTGGAGGAATTGTTTGAGCGATTCAAGCGCGGGGATCAATCCCGGCATACGGAAGGCTCTGGCCTAGGGCTGTCTATTGCCAAAAGCATCGCTGAGCTCCAAGGGGGAGATCTGCAGATTGAGATGGATGGGGACTTATTCAAAGTGACGGTTAGGTTCAAACGTAAACCTTAGGCATGGATTAATCTGGTTACTGATGAACAGAATCAAATGACTAACTCATGCAAAGTAATACGTACAGGCACTTCTAGGCACTCACCCACATAGACTAATACTAATCACTAAGCGGAGGCTTCCAAAACAGCAATGATCCGCAAACACTGAAGGGGGTGGCTGGAGTGCCTGGAATTTTTAGTGCAATTGCAATCTTGATTAAGCAGCTGACCTTGCTCGTATCCTATGTCAAAAATAATGCCTTTCCACAACCTCTCACCGAGGCAGAAGAAGAAAAACATCTCAGGCTCATGGCAGAAGGCAATGATCATTCAAGGAACAAATTGATTGAGCATAATTTAAGATTAGTTGCCCATATAGTAAAAAAATTCGATAATACTGGAGAAGATTTGGAAGATCTAATTTCCATCGGGACGATCGGATTGATCAAAGCGATCGAATCCTTCTCGCCGAACAAAGGCACGAAGCTCGCGACTTTCGCGGCGCGCTGTATCGAGAACGAGATTCTGATGCATCTGCGTTCACTGAAGAAAACTCGAAAAGATGTGTCCTTGCATGATCCCATCGGAACGGACAAAGAGGGGAATGAAATTACGTTGATCGACATCCTCGGGAGCGAGGCTGACGATGTGGTAGATGCTGTACAGCTGAAAATAGAGAAATCAAAGATATATAAGAATTTGGAGATATTGGACGATCGGGAGAAGGAAGTTGTGGTTGGGCGGTTTGGGCTGGAGCTTGGTGGGGAAGAACGGACGCAGCGGGAGATTGCGAAGGAGCTCGGCATCAGCCGCTCCTACGTGTCGAGGATTGAGAAGCGGGCGCTCATGAAGCTTTATCATGAGTTTTATAAGGCAAAGAGGTAAGGTTACGAATCGGATACTTCATTTATTTGGACATTGTGCAAGTAATGGAGGTGAAGATTATGACGTTAATCCATATCGAGAAAGCCAGTAAATACTATACGATGGGCGAGGAAACGATTAAAGCGTTAGATGATGTCTCGTTAGATATTGATCATGGAGAGTTCGTGGCCATCATGGGACCGTCAGGTTCCGGCAAATCCACACTGATGAACATCATTGTAACACAAATACAATATTACCGTTACACTCCGAAAACATAAGTGGCGTATGATACTTAGTAAGACCCCCTTTTTTAATATAAACTTTGGACCTGGCCCCGTTGGCTAGGTCCCTTTTTTTGTGCAATCGAGGCAATAATGTTAATTTAGTGATTGAACTATCTGCCGAAAACAAAGATAATTAACTCACTTGCTTCAAGTGGGAGGAACTTATGTGATTAGGATGATTATTGCCGATGATGAAAATATCACTCGCATGGGCTTGCAGTCCCTAGATTGGGAGGAAGAAGGCTTCGAGCTGGCTGGGCTGGGCGCCAATGGTCTAGAAGCTCTTGCGCTGATTAGAAACGTAAAGCCGGACTTCGTTCTGACGGATATCAAAATGCCAGGCCTAGATGGATTAGCTCTCATGGCGTTGATGCAGGCCGAGCAGCCAGCGATCAAGTGGGTGTTTATTACTGCCTATCATCAGCTGGATTATGCGATGGCTGCGATCAAGTTAGGCGCAGTTGGGTTTGTTTTGAAGCCAACGGATCCTGATGAAATCATGGCTGCCTGCCGCAAAGCGAAGCAAACTATTGAAGAGGATCGCCAGCGGGAAGCGGTAGAACTTGGACTTCGCCACCAACTGAAGGAATATTCATTTACGCTGCAGGGGATGTTGGTGCCGGACCATGAAGTTTCCAAGCACAATGAAGTGATTGAACTTATCATGGATGAAATCGAGTTGAATTATCAGCACGAAATGTCGATTGCCAAGGTAGCTGACAAGCTTCACTATCATCCTGACTATTTGAGCCGTTTATTCAAGAAAGAAACTGGCGAGAATTTCTCGGATACGTTAACCCGGATTCGTCTGCAGAAAGCGATGGATATGCTGGCAGATCCGCAAATAAAGGTTTTTGAAATTGCCAGTCAGGTAGGCATTCGAGATGCCAGATATTTTGGACAATTGTTCAAAAAATATTTCGGACAAACGCCGAACGATTTTCGCAAGATGCTATTTGTTCGTTCTGATGAACGAGGTGACGCGCTAAATGATAAGTAAGCGGCCTATACAAAGATTGCGGCAATGGATTCTGGACATGAAGATTCAAAAAAAGCTGTTGGTGTCTTTTCTCATCTTGAACCTCATCCCTTTGACGATGATCGGGACATTGACGTATCAGAAATCCCGTTCACTTATACAAGAGAAAACAAACGCTTACACAACGGATCTGCTGACAGAAGTAAGCAAAAATATTGAATTCAAGATGAAGGAAGTCAAACGGCTTTACTATTCTCTTTTTACTAACAAGGAAGTGCGGGATGCCCTTAAGAAAGCCAATTTGGGCTTCCACAATCAATTGGAATACTTGGATGAAATCAATAAAATCAAGCAGATTTTGGATGGCGCGATCATTGATAGCGAAGACGTTCAGGATATTAGTTTGTATGGGCTAAATAAGAATGTGTTCCCATCCGGGAACGCGATCGGCTCCAGTAACGGAGATGCTTTCAACGTGCATGCGCTGAAGGAGAATGAAGGGAATTTAGTGTGGATGACGACGGATCCTGAGCAGCTTACGATTACAGCCGGAAGTTCGCTGTTTGACGTGGGGAATTTGCTGAAAATCGGCTATTTTGAGCTGCATCTGAAGGAAGATGCGCTTTATTCAGTTTTTGCTCAGACGAAATTAAACAACGAAGGGGAAATGTATATTGTTAATCAAGATGGAAGGATTATTTCCCACGCCAACAAATCTTTGATTAATACGATCCCTGCGTATCCGTATATGAGCCGCGTCTTGCAGGGACCTGAGCAGGATCACACGACCGAGATGATGGATGGGATCAATTACGTTATTACTTATCATGCGGTCGGCAACACGGATTGGAAAATCGTCAGCGTTATTCCTGATGCGAAATACTCCCAAATGTCAATTGTTTTGAAAAATTGGATGTTCATCATCCTCATCATCTGTATCGTATTCGCCATTTTGCTTGCTTACGTTATTTCCAATAGTATCTCTAAGCCGATTCGGCAGCTTTCTGCGATGATGAAGGATGTCGAGAAGGATCGTTTTGATATTCAATTTAATTATAATTCGCGCAATGAGATTGGGATGATGAGCCGGAATTTCAACCGGATGATTGATCGGATTCATCATTTAATCAATACCGTTTACCAAGAGGAGCTGCTGAAGCAGCAGTCGCAATTAAAATATTTGATGTTCCAAATTAACCCGCATTTCCTCTTTAATACACTGGAAACGATCAATTGGCTTGCTAGGATGAAGAATGTTCCTGAGGTTGGCAAGCTGTCCAAGGCGCTGGGTGATCTCATGCGGGAAGGAATCAAGGGCAAGGAATATATTCCGCTCGACAAGGAACTCGACAACGTCAATAAGTACGTTTATATCCAGCAGTATCGGTATGGGGATAAATTTGCGATTACGGTGGATATGGATGAGATGGCTTTGCCCTTGCTGGTCCCGCGATTTATTCTGCAGCCATTAGTGGAAAATGCGATTGTTCATGGCATGGAAATGAAAATTGAACAAGGCGTAATCGATATTCGCGGCTTTTTTGAGGAGCGGACTTTTGTCATTACGATCCGAGATAACGGTAACGGAATTGAAGCCGAGCGGCTTGCGCAGATTCGGGAGAATCTAAATGTGACCATAGAAGATTCCGGCATGGGTATCGGTTTAATCAATGTGCATCAGCGGGTGCAGTTGTATTACGGAAAGGAATACGGCTTGCAGGTGGAAAGTGTCGTAGGTGAAGGAACCTTGATTACAGTCATTTTACCGAGAATAGATGAAAGAGGTCAGCAGATTCAACCAACAGGTAGGGAGCGCCGCATACCCGTTTAAACCCAGATCAACTAAGCTTAGATCGTACAACATAACAGAGGAGGGTTTACATGAAGAAGGTTAAAAAGGTTTCGGTTATCCTCGCAACGGTATTGGCATTAACGGCTGTTCTCTCTGCTTGCGGAACTGAAAAAACAGTGGATACAGCCGCCAAAGTCAGCAATGCTCCCAAAGCAAGCGAAGCATCAGCAAAGCCCAAAGATAAAGTAAAGATGAAGGAGTTCGACTGGCTGGAGCCGGAAAATAAAGGGATCAATATTCAAAAAGATCTGTTAACCGAATTCAATGCCCGAACAGATGTAAACGCTACCTTTGAAGTATCTCATCTGCCCAGCACACCTTTTTATCCGAAATTGAATGCCCAGATCGCCGGAAATGAAGCACCGGACGTGTTCACCCTTCATGCAGCCGGCAAAATGAAAACGTATGCGGATTCAGGTAAAATCTTGCCACTCAACGAATTTCTCGATAAGGATAAGGCATGGAAGGACAGCTTTATTTCCGGAGCATTCAACTTGCTAACCTTTAATGACAAAATCTATGGCGTTCCTGTTAATTTTGCAGCAGCGACGATGTATTACAATAAGGACATTTTCAAACAGTATAATCTTGCAGTGCCTAAGACGTACGACGAGCTGAAGAATGTGATTGATGTGTTAGTCAAAAATAAAGTGACCCCAATTGCCATGGGCGCCAAGGATGCTTGGGTGAGTGCTTTATTCAGTGAATTCGTAGCGAATCGAATTGGCGGTGATGCCCCGTTTAATGCGTTGATGGATGGCAAAGGAACATGGCTTGACCCATCCTATATCGAAACTGGCCGTGTTCTGCAAGAGTTAACCAAGATGAAGGCGTTCCCTGAAGGATTCCTCAGCATTGACAACAGTGCGATGACGACGATGTTCCAAAATGGTCAAGCCGCTATGATGGTGACTGGCAGCTGGGCGATCAATACGCTGGTGAATATGGATTCTAAAGTCAAGGATTCCGTGGGCATTGCCAAATTCCCAACCTTCCCGAATGGGAAAGGGGATATCGACACTTGGCTGGGCCAGCCGGCCTTTAATTTGGTTATCAGCTCAACAGCCAAAGATAAAGATGCGGCCGTGAAATATTTGAAAGCCTGGTCGGAAGAGAAAATACAAAAACGCGTTGGGGAAGAGCAAGGTGACATCCCAGCTATCAAAGTGACGCTAGATCCGGCCAAGGTGCCAGCCTTAAGCAAGGATCTGAAGGATCAAATGTCGACCATGAAGGGGATGTTCATCTTCTATGACGTGGGACTTGGCGCGAAGATTGGCGACGAATACAACAACACGATTCAAGCTATTCTAGCAGGCAAAGCTCCCGAAGAAGCATTCAAGAGCTTGCAGGCTTATACAGAGAAAAATCGTTAGGACCCATCAAAAGCTAAATGTGAGGGGGAAGCTTGGCTTCTCCCTTTTTTATCAAACCAATAATGGAGTGGATGCATATGGATAAAATGCTGAGAAGAGGCTCGACCATTGCATTTTTCATTTCCCCAGCCCTGTTTTTATATTCGGCTATTGTGTTTATTCCCATTCTCGCGTCGATTTATTTAAGCTTTTACAATTGGGATGTTTTGAATCCAATGAAGTTCATAGGGCTTGATAATTATACCCGGATGTTCTCAGATGATGATGTGTTTTTCGTTACGATACGTAACATACTGTTTCTGCTAGCCACTAGCTTGATCATTCAACTGCCGTTTGGATTTTTTCTGGCTCTGCTCCTGACGGGCAATGTGCGGGGGAAAGATTTCTTTAAACTTGTATTCGTGATGCCCGCTTTCTTATCTAGCGTCGCAGTAGGTATGATGTGGACATTTATATATAATCCGCAGATCGGTATTATTAATCACTTGTTGGATGGGCTTGGACTTAGCTCACTTAAGCATCTTTGGCTATCTGATCCCCAAACAGTGATGTGGGCAGTGACAATCGTTGTATCCTGGCAGTTCATCGGATATACCATGATTCTGTTCATTGCTGCGATTCAAAATATTTCCGAGGAAATCTTTGAAGCTGCGCGCTTGGAAGGCGCGACTGGATGGAAATTGGTGTGGCATATCACGCTTCCGCTGCTTAAACCGATAATCAAAGTTAATACGATATTGATCTCTATAGGGTCTTTACGGTTTTTTGACCTTATCTATGTTATGACGGGCGGTGGTCCTGCCAACGTATCCCAGACATTGGTTGGGTATTTGCAAAAGCGTTCCTTTGCTCAGATGGAATATGGATACGGCAACTCCTTATCTGTCATCCTGCTGCTGATGTGTTTAATTGTTACGTTTGTTATCAATCAAATCATTCCTACCAAGGATCTGGATGATTAAGGAAGGAGGTAACTACATGGGGAGCAGCTCAAAGCCGATTCGTCAGCTGCAAAATGTGCTCATCTATTTATTTTTGGGAATAGGCGCTTTGGTCTATTTGTATCCGCTGTTTTGGCTTATTGTCAATTCGCTAAAGAAAACGCCGGAAATTTTCGAACGGCCGTGGGAGCTTCCGCTTCACTGGTTATGGGGCAACTACATGAATGCATGGTTCACGGGGGGAACCGGAAGGTATTTTTACAACTCCGTTCTTGTTACGACTGTCACTTTGCTTCTCGTTTTGCTGCTCGCATCGATGGCGTCTTTTGCCATTGTTAAATTGAAATGGAAGGCATCCAAGGGGACATTGGTTTACTTCATGATCGGATTGATGGTTCCTCTGCAAGCAACGCTCATTCCATTAGTTATTTTCTTCTCCAAAATAAATCTGATGAACTCACAAATCGGTTTGATTCTGATTTATGTTGCTTTTGCGCTGCCTACAGCTGTGCTCGTGCTTAGCGGGTTTATGAGCGCAATTCCCAAAGAAATTATGGAAGCGTCAATCATTGACGGCTGCTCGCTGTACGGGGTATTTGGGCGAGTTCTGATGCCATTATTGATCCCGGCGTTAATGACCGTAGGGATTATCAGCTTCGCAGGTATTTGGAATGAACTGCTGGTGGTACTCACGTTCATCAACGATGCCAAAAAGATGACCCTTCCAATTGGACTTTTGAATTTCCAAGGGCAGTATGCAACGGATTTTGCGCCCATGTTTGCCGCCATTGTGATGACTACACTGCCATCGATTATTGTGATTTCGATTTTTAATAAGCGCATTATTTCGGGAATCACAGCAGGCTCGCTTAAAGGATAGTTAGCTTCGCTGAGCGAAAAGCTAAAGAATACCGGGTCTCAGATCGGTTGGAACCCCACATCCATCCCTCCCCATGGACAAAAGTATGGGTTTACACGCAAAAGGACCGTCAGGATGTTTTCCCTGACGGTTTTTCTTAGTACCCTTCATAAGGTGAATATGGAAGCTATTTGGCATGGACAAGTTGTACGTTAAGGCTATCATCAATTCTTTATTTTTCCGCAGCCCAACACTGGTAACAGGTACCCAATTTCCCGTTGAGATGAGCCTCTATGAGTTACGATCTACATATTACGAAGGCCAATAATTGGATTGATAGTGAGGGTCATCCCATCACATCAGATGATATGTTAAAGATTGCTGAACTGATGGAAGCCTATAAAGTCATCCCTTTTATATTGCGAAAGGGACGAATTACGCTATGTGGTGCTGATGAACGTATCATTGGTCTAATGATTGAAATGGCGGAGAGAATCGGGGCCCATGTCCAAGGGGATGAAGGCGAATATTACAATAACAGTAGCAATGCGTATCCACCCCCGCCTGATTATTTACGTGAAGAATCTGAGCCGTTGCAGCACGCGCCAAGTGCGGTTATTGGTAATGATGGTTCGATTCACATCAACATACCCCGCCTCGTTAAAGAGGTAGATACAAAGCGTAATGAAGTTTTAAGCCAACTTCATGGACAAAGTAACAACTGGCATGTCGAGTTGGAAGTTGACCTATATTGGGGATGAGACTTTCATCCTTAGCGATTTTCACTCCCATGTCGGGGCGGGTCAAGTGCCCTTTCATTCCTTCGTCACATCTATCCAAGGGGTGGAGGTCGGTCTTTCTAACGGAACAGGTCAGAGCCTTTTTGCGTAATGTATCCCGATACTTCGTGCTTTCTTTGTCTCCTGCGAATACGCCAACTTGCGTGAGATAAGGTTTATTTTAAGCTGCTACTGCAAAGATTCTATCGGGGTTGTAGGCTTCATCACTACGAGCCATTCCTACTAAGAGTCGAGATAGCTTTCCACATAGCTTCATGATTGACTTCATCTTTTTAAGCTTCTTTACCTGAACATTATGGTGATGTAAGGATTTAAATTCTTGGTTACTCATGACCATGCACATCGTAATTAAATAGAGAAAGTGACGCAGGCGTGGACGGCCTCGTTTACTGAGCTTCAGCTGACCCTTACATTTACCCGAGCTTGCTTCGGTCACATTGAGGCCTGCGTGACGGAGTAGAGCATTCCCGTGCGCATAACCTCTAAGATCTCCAGACTCTCCTAAAACACCAGCTAGAGCAATTGCACTTATTCCAGTAATGGCAAGGATTTTGCCTGAATAGGGGATACGTTCAACAACGTCTTTGGCTTCTTTTTCGATTCTCTGCAGTTGTTTGGTTGCTAAGTCATGCTCCTCAAGGAGCTGTTCTAGATGGAGTTTGTAAGCATGTGTTGCCTGCTTAGATCCAACTGTTTTCTTGGCAAGATCGATGAGTAGATGAGCTCTACGCACACCAAAATGCCGCTTCATTGATTTCTGCCATCCTTTAATTACATCGTCAGGACTTAGTTTACATAGCTCAGCCGGGAGCGGAAAAAGCCGAAGGGTTAACAATGCACCCTTGCAAGTTAAGATCTTAAAGACTTGTCTTAGTTCAGGGAAGACAATGTCGACCCAGCGGTGGATCTGGTTAACGGCACTTACGAGTCGTTTAACGACTGTTTCTCGATTAGCCATGAGCACTCGTAATTCCTCGTACTTAGAGGAGTGGAAGCGAACAGGGGAGTAGTAGCCGTTTTTCACCATGTCGGCAATAACTAAAGCATCCTTTTTGTCGCTTTTAGAGCGTGTATTGTCGCGGTTTTCTTTATTCTTTTTAACAAGATGAGGATTAACAAGTACGGCTTCGATTTCATTATTTTTTAGCCAGCCAGCAAGGCTGAACCAGTAATGGCCAGTCGGCTCCATACCAACGATAACTTGGGATAATTTATATGAAGCTAACAAGTCACGAATCCAACGGTCGAGGGATTTGAATCCATCTTCGTCATTACTAAAAACTAAAGGATTGCCGAGAGCGACCCCACGGAAGTTAACGGCTCTAGCAACATGGGCCTCCTGAGCAATGTCTACATCAACAACAATATGATTAAAGGTAATGTTTCAATGAGTTGATTTTGCTTATCTTGTGATTTAAACTTCATAGTAGAGCGTCCTCCTGGATGATGGAATTAAAGGGCTTTTGACCCGTTGCGTACTTCCATCGTACAGAGGCGCTCCTTTTTTTACAAAGCTGAAATTTATCCATCTACAGGAATCTAACGAGGAACATTAGCTAAATAAACGACCAAAACAGGGCTGCCGATGTTTTATGTATCGGTGTCAGTCTAAAACTCATTTAACGAAGGAAATTGTTTTTTTATTAACAGGGAGTATTTTTGTGTGTGCCGAAAATAAAGTTTTAGAATGAAAACAGTTCCTGAATTAGCCCACGTAAAGATGGAGGATAAAAAATGAGTCAAAGAGAACAATCAATTCCATCTGGATTAACATTTGGGATTTATCCGCTAAGTGTGGCAGGTACGCCTTTCGGCTTGGCTGTCGGACCGCAAGATAACTACAAAAAGATTCAATTGGCGCTCCGGGACCTTCGAGGCGAGACAAATAAGCTACTGCCAAGAAACTATCTCATTTATACGATGGAATGGGAATCACATTCACGACGAATGCGGTGAGATAAGCCTGTATTCACATGCGAAATAGAGCCCGGTATTTGGCTATGTCCATACCGTGGAACCTTTTCATTTCAGCATTCTTGTGTTCAATGTTTGGCCTATCTTTTGCATTTCGATTCAATCTTTACCACCTCTATGTACAAATGAATGGTCCATTTTAAACTCCTCCAATATGTTAGTTTTTCTATTTAATAAGGCTGCCGATCAATTCGCGGCAGCCCTGTTGTGTTGTTAACTTAAAGTACCAATATCATTTGTTCCTTAAACAAGAGGTGCTTGAATCAATGTAGCGAAGTTAAATTGGTGAACATGACCATCATTTAGTGTAGTTTGGCCTGTAACAAAATGTACATGTTTACCATTTCCTACTGAAATAGCCGGTCCCGTTCTAATTTTTTTCAGATTATGAAAATGGTTTAAGAAATCGGTTTTCGAGAGATCAATTTCATGGACATGACTATTTCCCATACGAATCGCTTGTCCTGTAACACCTGCAAAGCGATGGTTGTGGCGGTCTGCGCCTTGTTCAGCCAGTTTCGTACTACCTTCAAACTCATGAACGTGCCTCTGCACTAGGGCTGTTGTTTTCATTTTTATTTTAGGTTTTTTCTTCTGCATCGTTTACATTGCCTCCTTATGAGTATGTTGACTTCACAACATCCTATTAAGGCATATCTATATAAGTGCTAGGCAATCATAAACGTTCTTCAAATTATTTTTGGTTGCTATCTTATGGAATTCTTTTACCGCTTATCGTTATTTGTTCAAATAACGCAGAACGTTTGTTGAATAACCATAATTAGAGAAGCTGCCGTTACGATTGACGGCTTCATTACGTTAAACATTCCTGTTAGGGCTAAGAAATGGCCTTTGTCAAAAAAGGAGCGCCTCGGTATGATAGGTTTGTCCCGGGGATAAAACCCAACACCATCAAGGAGGCGCTCTTATAATGAAGTTTAAACAATCAGAAGTACAAAATCAACGAATTGAACGAATTACCACATCTCATCTTGTTGTAGGTATCGATATGGCTAAGGAAACTCATGTCGCGCAAGCTACGAATTTTCGTGGAATCGTGCTCTCGAATCGACATCTCTCATTTAGTAACACCATAGAAGGCTTTGAAAAGCTGCAGCGTTGGATAGAGGGACTTCAGCAAAAGCACCGTTTGAACAGTGTTATCATTGGCATGGAACACACAGGACATTATTGGTGGAACTTAGCGAATTGGCTTACAAACAAAGGATCGAACGTCGTCCTAGTAAATCCAGCCACCACCAAAAGAAACAAAGAGAATCGCGATAATAGTCCTTCCAAGAGTGATCCGAAGGATGCGCTTGTCATCGCGGACATTGTAAGCCGTGGTTATTATTATGAACATACGCCACAAACTCAAGAGTTCCAAAGACTACGCACCATGATGAGCGATCGGGAGTTCTGGGTAGCCTACAGTGTCCGGTTACAGAATCGGATTATTCGCTGGTTAGATATTCGCTTCCCAGAGTATAAATTTAACTAAATCCGCCAATTTATCTGAATCAAAAGCAAAACTGATCGTAGCACGTCGCCTTAGTTTTTCAACAGCTGCTTTCATTTTTTTAGGCGTCCAAGGCACACCATGCATAGCATGTATCCACACTTCACTCATAAGTTTATCCCTCGCTTCATTTCTCATATAATTCCAATTGATTGAACTTCATAGATCACATGGGTTATTCTAATATATGGCAATCATTTTTTGATTAAAGTAAGAGGAGATGATACAAAGATGGATAAGGATTTATTGAAACAGCTCACTCTTTGGCATAACAAGAGCCAGTATGAGAAAATCATTAACAAAATTATGGATATACCCGAGGCAGACAGGGACTATGACTTAGTTTGCCATTTGGCAAGAGCATTGAATAATCAAGAAAATTATAATGAAGCTATCAAATATTTTTTATCTGTGCAAGAGCAAGGCGAGCACGACCCTCTTTGGCATTTCCGAATAGGATATGCTTATTATTACCTTGAACAGTATAAGGAAGCGATCGTTTCTTTTGAACAAGTTGTAGCACTTGATCCTGAAGATTCACATGGCAGGACGTTTTTAGAAATGAGCCGCAACGCCGCTGCTAGAGCAGGAAATGAAACCATCCATATAGTAAACGTTGAAAAGGGGATGAGGATTGGGACTGACCCCCGGTTGTTAGATGTTGAAGAAAAAATACACCCGTTTGGGCTAGTTGCGCATAATAATGGAAGCATATCAATGATTTTAGGTGTTGGCAAATATAAGCATGAAATTTTTCAAACACGAGCCGAAGAAGGATTTGAGGGCAATGGCTATGATTGGGGTTCATTAGCAGCCGTGTTTCTTGAAGAAAAAATGCCTCACTTAGTTGATATCATACGATTTGACCCGGAAGCCGATACGTTCTGCATTTATACAGACAATAAAGAAGCCATACTTAGTTTTGCAATCGCCTTTAAGGAAGCATGTGAAGATGACTCATTAATAAAAGACCTATTTTCACGAGCTGAATTAGATTGATTGGAAATATCAAGGTACAACAGTATCCTCTGTTGCATCGAAATGACATTAACCGATCCAATACTCCTTAATTGTAGCGAGTTTTTTTATTATCGGATCAAGTTTGCGTCATTTCCCAACGACACAAACTTGATCCGATTCTTGTTTTGCGACACCGTATATTTTGATTATCTCACACATGCTCGTGTATTTGGAAGGATATTCATCTCGTACAGAATTGATGGTTGTGAAAAAGGAAATCGATAATGGTGGGAGAGAGCTTACATGGTATGCAAGAGTGTGCAGAGGAAATTTATATAATGGGGGTAAGGTGGGCAAAAAGAGCAAAAAAAATTCAATTAGTAAAATTGATATTTTCTTAGGTGACATTAAAGGCTTTAAGTATCCCCAATATATAATCCAAATTAATGATATAAGTTTGAGTGATTATTTGAATCTTCACACCAAAAGTATTTTCTAAACACAAAGCAAAAACAGATACTTCGTCAATCGGGTACAGCCGAGGTATACACGTATCTCGACTGTACCCCTCCTTTTGACTGAAAGATTGTTCAAAAGAAGTCACGATTCTATGCAATATAGGAGGTAATCTTTCTTGGACAAAATCAAGTTAGTAATAAAAAAAGACGACGAAGCAGAGTTTGTTGATATTTACATAAATGAGAAAAGATTAGTTGAAATACTCAGGGAAATTGAACTGGAATATGATGCTAAAATAGCAGGAGAATATAGAGGGCTTCCACAAAGTGTAGTGTTTTTTCCATCTAGACATTTCCTTGACGAACCAGACAAATGGTATCACTATGATGAGAAAGTTTCTATATTAGAATGTGTTTGTGGAAGTCCAGGTTGTTGGGATTTTAATGTAAGGATAACTATTGAGGATGATAAAGTCATCTGGAGTGAATTTGAACAACCTCATAGAAGTGTTGATTCGGCTGGTGGGTACTGGAAATATGATGAAATAAAACCTATTGTGTTCGACAGGAAGCAATATGTAGCTGAACTAAGTAAGATGTCTTAATGCTTTTCGGTAAGGATGACTATACCGCATATCAATTGGAATGGGAAAAGAGTTCGAAGATATTTCAAGTGAATTTTATGAGAAACGTGAAAGATTAATTCGGAAAGTGATATAAATATTTCTCGAAAACGAATTGATTTGTGGCTGATGAACAGGATGGATGGGAACTTTTCTTTTTTTGACCATAGCCTGACTCAGCCGAAAGTGACAGCGCTATTCATCGATTTTTTGCAGTTTTTGCAGTTAGCTGACTTGATTCATCAATACGAAGAGTTGATTGATCAGGTAAAAGATTTTGAAGAAAGCGACTTGCCCGGACAGTTGGGATCATGTCACAGGATGTTGCATCCGGATTTGCTGGAGCAGTATCCTTTCACTTCGAAGATATCTATATTATGCCCTCCCCTGAAGACGACAGGCTACTGGCTTATCGCAGTTCCGCCCTAATAGGCCCTAAGTCTGTTGTATTTTTCCAAGATACTCTCTACACTATTCATAAGACATGGGGCGGGAGAGGATAATTGATGATCACACTGAAAGATATAGGGAAGTTTGCAGAGCTTCCGGAAATTGCGATGCATATTTACGAAGGAAATATGTCCGCTTTGGAGACTTCAATTGCGGCAGGATGGAGTATTGAAGAGGGCATCGTACTTAGCCAATATACGACGTTAAGTCCGCTGGATCTGGCTCTTATATCGGAGAGATTGGATGTTGTACAGCTGCTGGTGGAGCATGGCGTCAATCTGAATGTCTCAAATAATCCTGCTTTTTTGCTGGCAGTTCGCTATTGCAAGGAAGACATCGTTCGCTATGTCGCAGCGCAAGGCGCTAAGCTGGACAAGCTCAATCAAGTCCGGTCAGGCGCATATTCACAGGCCTATTATGGCAACAAAAAGAATATCTCGTTCATCCATGAGCTAGGATTGGACATTAAGCAGCATGCCGGCGCTGTATTGCGCACAGCCGTCTCGGACCATGACCGTGAGACCGTCACTTATTTACTTGATAATGGTGTGAATATTAATTATAACGAATCTGATATGGTCTATCCTTATCAAGCAACCCCGTTAACGGTTGCAGCGCGTAGGGGCAATCTGGCTATGGTCAAATACTTGGTTGAACGCGGTGCTGACGTTACCTTGGCGGAAAAAGACGGCGAGCGGCCGTATACGATTGCGGTCAGCAATAAGCATACGGAGCTGGCTGACTATTTGAAATCGCTGGAGCCAGCTGAATTTCATAATGTAGAGAACAAAAAGTATGAGCTGCGAAAATATAAATTGACTGATGAATTAGTCAGCTTCCTGTCCGGAGACAGGCTGCACCTTGAGCTCACGCCGAATCAATACGAAATCGCGTATATCGATTTCTTCACATTGACCGATACAATTGAGATGAAGGTCGGCCAGCAAAAGCTGCTGCGTCTGTCAGCCGCTATCGATAATTACTCCCATCTGAGCCTAGTGTGGAATCCGAAGAAAAAAGGTCGAATAGGCTGTTATGACGTGGAACATAAGGAGTATGCTGACTTTTGCAGCTTTGCGGAGTTTATGGCGCAGCCTGAAATGTACCTTATCAAGTTTATGGAAGGCGAATTGTAAATGAAGAACCGCTATCTGTTACGCCCGTAGAGGAGGACAGCAGCGGTCTTTTCGCATTCATGGTAATTAATAATCATCAGCCTCAAACCCATAACGAGAAGAGGTAGAATAATGGAAAAATCCCTTTTAGACCAGCTAAACCTCTGGCATCGAGATAAAGAATATGAAAAAATTATAGCTGCAATTTTGGAAATATCTGAACAAGAAAGAGATTATGATGCAGTCGGTCATTTGGCAAGAGCGATGAATAATCTGGAACGTTACGAAGAAGCGGTGCAGCAGCTTTTGACGATTGATATGCAAGGTGAGAACGACCCTCTTTGGCATTTCCGTTTGGGTTATTCCTATTATTACCTGTCGCAGTATGAGGAAGCAGTAAGAGAGTTTGAAATCGCGAATAAACTTGACCCCGAGGATAAAAGTGCGTTGATGTTTTTAGATTGGAGCCTTAATAGTATCGGAAAGCAAAAGAAACGTAATCATAAGAAGTCGAAGACCGTTCAGACAGCGAGCGAACAGAATTTTGCAGAGAGGATGAAACCTTTTCGGTTAGTAGAGCATGATAGCGGAAATATATCCATGATTTTGGATGTCGGTACATATAAAGATGAAGTTTTTCAAACAAGGGCAGACGAGGGTTTTGAAGGCGGCGGTTACGATTGGGGTTCTGTGGCTGCAGTTTTCCTTGAGGAAAGAATGCCTCATCTAGCGGATGTCGTGCAATTTGACCCGGAAGCCTCTATGTTCTGCGTTTATTCCGACAATAGAGAGGCTTTGCAAAAATTTGCGATTGAATTTAAGGATGCTTGCGAGGACGATGTCGTATTTAGGGATTTATTCTCCCGCGCTGAATTGGATTGATCAATATGCAGTCGTCTATTGCGGAATCGGAGGCGGCCATTTAACGCATTATGCTATTAGACTGATAGTAATTTTGATTTTATCAACCATTTATACTTTGATGATGAAATAGGACCTCATTCCAAGACATCTCATCCTAATTTTGTTAAACATTTTACAGACGATTTTTATTATGACTACGGCTGGGAAGAGGCGCCTTTCGGCAGTGATGAAGGCTCGGATACATTGGCGGAATTAACTGAAAATCTGCGAAAGAAAAGTCAATTGATTTTTGCTGAATTCCCTATATTTATTATTGAAAAGGTTTGGGGGTGTGTGTAAATTTATGTTAAAAAAGTGCAAATATTTCATTTCGGAGGAGATTATTTATGTTTTCAATGACGTCAAAGAAAATAAGTTCAACTAGATTTGAAGTTACCATTGCAACTTGTCGAGCATTATTTGATTCAAGTTTTTCGAAAAGAGATATCTCAACCAGATTTTATATCAGGGGAAGCACCACCCATATTAACAGACTATGAACAAAAAATTGAAACAATTACTGTGTATATACTGATTTTCAAAGACTCTATTGATCCGAAAAAAAACAGTAAATTTAGTAATGCCTCTGTTTATGGTAGCTTGGGGCACCTAGGTTTTTTTATGGTTGATCTTGATTTGTTTAGTGAATTTATCAGAAGTGAAGTTGGTGACGGGGTAGTCAATCTTGTGGAGTTATTTACAAGAACTGATCTGGTTGAAAAATGTTTTGAAGAGGGGCTATTGATAATCACTTGGGGGATAAAGCCATGGCACTATTATATTCAGGCAATGAATAATTCAATTATATTCGATGAATGTACTGTAAGTGGAACTTACAAAATTAAAAATAAGATCAAAAAGGTATCTGTTATTCCAGGGAATGAATTGCTTGCATGGCCGAAGTGTCTTGAAAAAGAATGGCCTACAATTTGTTTAGAGGGGGACGGTGAAAGAATTGTTTTATCACTATGTACTTATTCTGGAAATCTTGGAAATGAAATAATTCCTTTGTATATACTTCATAGAAGTGAAGAACATGTAGAAAATATTGAACCTATTATTAACTACAATTTTCTCGATTAATACCAGTAGCGTTGCATTAGAACCTGAATGGTTGGCTTTTCAAGGCCTATCAGCTTCAAATGAAAAGTTATCATTAGCGTGAAGACAAAAGAGTAGGGGTGAGTATGTTGAGAAAACAGATACTGGATCAATGCCAAGAATGCGGAGAATCTATTGTTTTTAAAGGAATCTGTTATCGCTGTCGAAATAAGAATCAGCGGGAAGCCTACCAGGCTATGAGCAGAGAAGAAGTGGAGAAAATGGTTGAATCGATCATCTCGAATATTGAAACGATCGGGAAGTGGGATCAAGTCTATCAAGACTTCAATGGGTTGCTTTGTTATCACGACATCAACACTGCGCGAATTGCACAAGCAGCGCTCGACAAGGGGATCTTCTTTCCAGCTAAGATCTATCGAAATGCTTCGCCCAAGGTACGGGATCAGCTGCTTACGCGTCTTTTTGATCCTGCATGTGATGAAGCAAGTCATTTACTGCTCTGCCTCGCCCTGCAAGGCGATGAAGTCGTTCAGGAAGCATTCCTGAAGCTGGAGAGAAATCCACTGCCCTGGCGCAGCAAGCTGTATGTGAATCCGTCCGTCTATGCCCATCATGGTGGCTGGCATTTTGATGAACGGGGGAATCGCAGCTCATTGTGCTTCGAGCGATGCTACACGATGTTGCCAGGAGATGGCGTCGATCAGGCAGCGAAAGTGGGTCAATTATTGGAGCAGCACTGTCCGCATTGCGGTTGTCAGTTGATCGATGTCCTGCGGCTGGACGGACTTGATGAGCGATTTTCTTTTCTGGAGGTTGATGGAGTGCTAGCCATTCCCATCTGCCCGAATTGCATCACATTCACGGAAGAAACGTTCGTGTGCTATGACGAAAATGGTCGTAGTGAGATCATTCCTTATGAGCCACCCTTAACGAAAAATTACTGTTCGGAAGATGAGCTTCAGGAGATGAGCCGGAATCAGCTCACACTTAGTACCGAGGCGGTACCGAAGCATTACGCTAGCGGTGGTGATGAGGTCATCACAATCGGAGGCTGGCCGGATTGGGTGCAGGACGCACAATTCGCAACATGCTCGGACTGTGGTCAAACCATGAAATTTCTCGCTGCGCTTCCATGGAACGTATTGATGGATTGCTCTGAAGGTACGTTGTATATCGAGATTTGTACGGATTGTCGCACGCTATGCCTGTTCCATCAACAGACATAAGGGGACTTTGGGGTGAGTCAGAATTATATGACGGAATACACGTGGCTATCCAAAGAGTTTCGGGCAAGCAGCCATACTGCCTTAAGTAGTGATTATGATGGGTAAAATCGGAAGGGGCGAAAAGGTGAACAATAAATTAATAGATAATTTAGAGCTGTTGACAGAAGCCTACGCACGGACCGACCGAACACCGGAATCGGAGGAAGCCATCCTTGCTTTTGAGGAGAAATACGATTGCCGAGTGCCCCCAAACTATCGCTGGCTCCTCCTCCATTTTGGCTCCTGCCATTTTCTCGATCCATGGATAGATTCGATCCATGATTTGGATTGGGCTTATCCCTCTTTTGTGGAAAACTACAAGGAGTATGAGCGGGCGTACGAGCTAGCTCCCCGCCGCCTTTTTCCGGTTGGCGGTATGGGAGATGGCAGTACGGTTGTGGAAGATTTGGAGACAGGTCAGTTGTTGATTTTACTTCACGACAGCGCCGAGGATGATCCTTTTGAGGAATTGGCGGGCAGTTTTGACGAGTTGATTTTGGAACAGATCAGCATGGTCAACCGTATTGAAGAGTTGAAATGAATCGGATTTGATAGGGAAAATGCTAAACGAATAAATCGACGAGGTGAGCGAGATGAAACAAGTGGATCAGCAAGATAGGGAATTTCTATTCCAAGGAAGTGTTGAGGATGTTGATGTATTTTTGAAAAGGCATCCGAGTGTGTTCAGTAACAATGATCGAATTGACTTCTTGCAGGCAGCAAGGGAAGAGGAGTTGTTGTCGGTACGAGCTAATCTATTTTCCTGGGTGTACGGGGTGATTGTGGATTGGCGGGAAGAAGATTGTGAGATCATCCGATTATTTGGTGAATTTTTACCTGGAGAAGTGATCGTGGAAGAGACAGATGAAGGACTGACGATGTCATTCGCAGGTGAGATCTATTCGATTCCTCTGACCTTTTCGCCTAACGATCGTTATATTACGATTCGAGGCATTGCGAATATCATTCAAAAGGAGTTTGAGATTCGGTTGTTTCGGGATTCCTATTTCTCAGATACTCATGTGTTTGTGCTCATGTCGTGTGCTCAATGGCAGGAACTTGAGCGCAGCCATACTGCCGAGGTAGAGAAGATCTTTCAAAAAATTACGCCAGAACTCGATTTCCCTTGAGGGAGAAACACAAGGAGTTTTCCAACATGGGAGAAAGATGGAAAAAGCAAGTTAGATGCGGAACTGCACGAGAAGACAAGAGAAGCGTTGGCTGGTGGGCAGAATCAATATGCCGAACATATTTAAAGTTTTTCCGAAAATTGTAAACCCTAAGAACAAAAAAATTGAAAGGATAAAGTTATGAACAGCTTAATAATGAAACATTGGACTGCTGAACAACGTGAGTTGCCTGGAATTAATTGCATTTCTTTTCCAAATGGCAACATAATCATTTTAAATGTCGCGACAACTTACAATCCTAACAACAAAGAGCGCAAAATTCACTGTTCTCCCCAGTGTGATACAACTATAGAGAGTATTGAAAAATATGACGCCGATACGGGTTGAAACCCAAAACCATCAAGGAGGCGCTCTTATTATGAAGTTTAAGCAATTAGATGAACAAAATCAACGGATAGAACGAATAACTCCATCTCACTTAGTTATAGGCATCGACATGGCGAAGGATGCCCATGTTGCACAAGCAACAAACTTTCGCGGAATTGTTCTTTCAAAACGCCATCTTTCCTTTACCAACAACAAGGATGGGTTTGAAAGGTTTGGCCGTTGGGGTAGTGAGTTGCAGCAGAAACACCGATTGAACAACATAATTATTGGAATGGAACCGACGGGGCACTACTGGTTTAATCTAGCGAATTGGTTGGTAGAACAGAGGTTAAGCGTTGTTCTAGTGAACCCTGTTACGACGAAGAGAAATAAGGAGAACAGAGATAATTCTCCTTCCAAAAATGATCCGAAGGACGCATTTGTCATCGCGGATGTTGTCAGTCGGGGCTATTACTCTGAATACATGAAGCAATCGCATTTTTTTCTGAGGCTGCGCGTTATCATGAGCGATCGAGAGTTTTTGGTGGCGAATAGCATACGGCTTCAGAACCGAATCATTCGCTGGCTGGATATCCGTTTCCCCGAATTCTCTTCAGTTTTTTCGGATTGGACCTGCAAGCGAACCATGGCGACGCTTTATGAATTCCCTGTTCCAGCAGACTTACATGGGATGACTACAGCAGAAATCATAACAAGCTGGAGAAAGCACATGAAACGAGCAGGTGGAACCACAGGGCTAGAGAAGGCTGCACAGCTCATTGCTTCTGCAGCTAGAAGTATAGGAGAAACGACAGCTACCCACGAAGCCAAACAAGATTTACGCCGACTACTCGATGAGTATTGTCGCATTGTTGAGATTCTAGAGATGATTGAACAAGAAATCCTGTTGTGCTCCTGAATAAGATACCTTTGGCTCATCAACTTCGCTCCATTCAAGGTCTTGGACCCATATTCATTGCGGCTATCCTTTCGGGTGCAGGTGATCTAAGTCTGTATTCTCATGGGAGACAACTTCTGAGAAGAGCAGGTATGAACCTAGCCGAGAGTATGTCGGGTAAACGGAAAGGGCAGATCGTACTCTCAAAACGGGGAGATGCAACTCTGCGAAAGTATTTGTGTTTAGCTACATTACGTCTTATTGGAAACAATCCATTGTTTCGGAAATGGCATGAACATAACGTACAAGTAAGGCATATGAAAAAGTACCGTTCCTTGTTTAAATTAGTTGGTAAACTAGCACGTATTCTGGTTGGTCTAGCTCAACGAGGAGAGTCTTTTTCTCCAGACAAAGCCGTTATTTATGAGTGTGTAGCTTAAAGTAAATCTATATTAGTATCTATTATTACGTATAGGTTGGTTCATTCGCAGGATTAAAAAGAAAGCACGGGGTACCGATTACCCGTTACTTAAGGGCACAGACCCGTTGAGATATGGGAGGGTGAATCTCCGAGGGCATTGTGGAGAATGCGTGCAGCAAATGGAATTATGAGGAAATTAAGTCTAATCCTCTATTTGCGTATGCCTTCATGGCCGTTCGGGGGGTGCCACCACCACTACTAAACCATTGTATCCTTTTACCAAGAGGGTGTAATCCTGCGAATGAGCGAGTAAACGTGAGAAAATCCCTTAATACCGAGGGAACTTTCTGTACCCGGTTATGTTCACGAGCTCGTTCTTGAATTAAACTGCGCCGGTAACGAACTAACTCGCGCAGCTCACGCTAGTTCCGGTCTGGAATATAACTTGCAGTAAGTAATCCGTGACGTAAAAGGTCTGCAATCCATTCAGCATCTTTCACATCCGTCTTTCTACCGGGAACAGCCTTCATGTGCTGGGCATTTACGACAAGGTATTGAATGTCCTCGGCTTCAAGTAAGTTGACGATAGGTTTCCAAAAGACGCCTGTACTTTCCGTGGCTACATGTGAACAGCGGTGTTCCTTCATCCAGTCGATGAGTTGAAGTAGGTAGACGGTATGGGTGTGAAATGTTTTAATTTCCTTCCCTTCAGGTGTAACAATACAAGCGGTGATGGTCTTTTATGAACATCTAAACCGCATGCACGTTCAATGAGTATTTGCATGAGAATCACCTTTCTACGGCAAAAAAATGAGGCTGGTGCAACAAACCAATAAAGGGTTAATCTACCCTGCGTGCTTCCCAAAAGGTCTAGGGATCCTGTCTTGTCCTTATGTATGGATGGTTTTACGTAATAAAAGACTAACATTACACGATAAATCGTTTTGTACTTAAAAGGAAAATGATTCCTTTTGTCGAATATAATCGACAATTGGAATAAAATACTAATAACTAGGAGTGTGTACGCTGAAAGGTTTATAACTTGTCTCAAATTTTGTTTTAGGAGCATTGATAATTTGGGAGCGCTGGAGTTTATGCAGCTACTGTAGGTAAGGTGATTGAAGCTTTTTATAATTTCAAAGATATCAAGATTAATAAAGTTTCAAAAATGCCAAACCATGCCAGACGCAACGAATCGAGTGACCATGCGGACGAACGAAAAAGTGAATCAAGGTCTCCTAGCAGCGGCTATTCAGGGCAAGATTCCGTATGATTGATGTCACGGCCAGATGGTCGGAACACATCATGAAGCCGATAATGGTCACGACAAACCATTCAAATGTTGCTTAATCTGGAGAAGCAGGTGCGAATTGTTAACAAAATGTCATTCATGTATTTGAGTATCGGTAAGTCAATCGATCTGGAATCGGGTAATATGTGAGAGTATTTATATTTTATGAACGAAACGAGGATGAAAACATGGGTTTTTTTAAAAAGATAGCGGGTGCACTGAGCAAGAAAAAGTATCGAAAGAACCCAAATGCCGCTGTTTTAACCGTAGAACAGTATGCTGCTTTGAATGTCGGAGCAATCAATGCAGAACAGACTATGTACTTTTGTGATAGTTTACATACTGGGTCTGACAAAAATGAGATGCGACGAAATCTTGCTGATTACTACGGCATTGTTGATAGAGATACTGCATTAAGTACCTTGGATTGGCTGAGTAGTAGGGGGCATAGGGTCTATTTTGAGGCTATCAAACAATTTATTTCAGGTCTATCCACAGCAATTGACGAGACGGATTTGGAAGAAGAGCAAAAGGTAAGTACATACGAATATATACAAAACCTAAATACTTCAATCGAAGATCTGATTAAAAATAAGCATATCAAAAAAAAGGTTGACTTGAGCACACAATCTGTTGTCGGCTGGGATATGGGGCGACTGGTTTTGGTTACACGGTGCTGTTATGAATTGGCATATATCTCAGAAGAAGAAGCTTGGAATTATATTCGTAAAGCCCATAGAGAATGTCAGAACACCTATTTGGACTGGAAAGAGTTTGCTGATGGCTATATCATTGGGAGATGCATGTGGGGTGGATCTGATATGATGCGGCACGGTGGTATTATGGGAATTGCAAAAGGGTTGCTTGAGGATGATGAGAGTCCTTGGTTAAAATACCCGTTGCGACAAAATACATAAAAAAAGGAGAAATTTACTATGGATTTAAGATTAGTGGTTATACCAGTGGTACTGGTGATTGTTGGAGTGATTGTGATGGTGTTTCTGAACAAAAAGGGTGGGCGTTCTGCCGGTGTGGCTCAGAATGTTATGATGAACTACGTGCGTGAACAGCTTCCGGATATGCAAAGTGCTAATTTGGATGTCATTAATTT
Source organism: Paenibacillus sp. HWE-109 (assembly GCF_022163125.1). Classification (NCBI taxonomy): domain Bacteria; kingdom Bacillati; phylum Bacillota; class Bacilli; order Caryophanales; family Paenibacillaceae; genus Paenibacillus; species Paenibacillus sp. HWE-109. The sequence continues at coordinate 606,107 of NZ_CP091881.1, forward strand.
GCTTGAGGACACAATAAACCCAGAGCATATTTGGGTAGTTGCTTACAACGACAGCGGAATGTTTTTTATCCCGTCTACATCGAATCCTTTCACGCGATCAATTAATAGATATGAGGATGAGAGTATCGATTATGTACCTTTTTCAGCGATTACTAATAAGTTGGTAGCACAAGACAAGAAGAAAATCAAATTGCATATAGGAGATGTAGTGAAATCTTTTAAGTATCAAAACAAAGATTGTTTTGGTGCCAATCAAGAACAAGAACTCTCTAAATTTATAAAATATTTAAGTAATTAGAGTCTACTTAATATATGGATTGGGCATCCGAAAGCGCTAAACTTTGATTTGGTGGCACGCCTGTTGATTAACCGGAAGCTACCAGATCAAAAACGCAGAATAAGATCGCCGAATGGGTTACAAGAAACGGTTCTGGTGCAAGGATTTAAAAAGTTAGCAGTTACCCTACAAACTTTACTTTGTCTATGCCACTAAACCAAATATCTTATTTAGCCATTCAACAGCAGTGAGGACAGTCGAATTATCATCGGCCTGTCCTTTCCTTATCATATGTAAAGCTTCAATTCCCTTTAACGTCTGATCCGCTGTAAGAAACGATTTGAAACCGAGATTTGGTTTTGTGATTTTCTTTATGAACCGATGATCTTGCTCCACAATGTTGTTTAGGTATTTGGGCGGCTCTTTGATGCTTTTTCGACGGACGGTCAGATCAAGCTGAACAACTTAATTATTTTGGAAGATGACAAATCTTTTTTCCCCCCCTATAGTTCAGGGCCGCTGGTTCGTCAGGATATCCTGTCCAAATACCCACAAATTGCTGAAGCCTTGAACAAACTCCAAGATAAACTTGATGAGAGGATTATGCAGGAGCTAAATGCAAAAGTCGATTCGGAAGGTTTAAAAGAGCAAAAAGTAGCGCATGATTTTTTGAAAGATAAAGGCATCATTAAATAAAACTCGGTCGAAAGATTCGTAACATAAAGCGGGAAGAATATAAACGGTACTCCAATTAAATGTCCCTGTCATTATGAAGGTAGTAAACGGTCACTACTCAGGTCTCCCTATTCCAAGGGAGATTTTTTGTCACTTTATGAGAAAATCTGGTCCTCGTGTAGAAGTACTAAAAAAATGTGAAGGGAGTGAGAGTGGATGAAGTTAATAACGAAACTGATAAAAACAGGGTAATTGGACATTACACCGAGAATAAATGCTGGCTGTAGTGCGGCCTCCAGCAGAAGGCATTATTCCTTCTGTACAGGGACCGTTGTTCCTTTGATCATACGCTTTGTAATGTACTTGAAACAGTACTACGGACTGATTTTATCATCAAAGACCGAATTCTTTACTGATATTTGTGAAAGAAATCACATTGCTAAGGTTAGAATAATAGCAAGGCGATTATTACTAAAGGAGTATTTTTCATGAAAACCATTCAAAGCCGTTTATTAATCATGCTGCTTGTGTTTATTATCCTTCCGTATTTTCTGTCCATGCTGTTGATTTATCGGCAAACGAAAGAGAATGTGGAACAGCATGAGCTTGAGAACAGCCGCGAGCAAATTGGGCAGGCGTCCGAAGACTTGGAGCAATACTTTGATGACATCGTTAATCTTCCGTATATTTTATACCGAAATCCTGACTTGTTCATGATTTTTGAAAAAGGCTTTGAAAGGTCCCTTTATTTCAACCAGCTTGAAATCTATAAAGGCATGACAACCTTTTATCTGATGAGGAACGAAATTAGGCAGGTTCGGTTATACATCGAAGAAGGGGAAAACTCATTTACAGTTTATAATGCGATGATAAGTGCCCGTAAGCGGCAGCCGGATTTATTGAAACAAGCTTCTATTCAGAAGCTAATAAAGTCTGATTCGAACTTTTTAATCGAACCGCCTCATCAGATTGAAAATTATAACGACACAGCAATTATTCCCCCATCGGATAAAACGATGGTTTTGACGATTCATCACAAAATCTTGGACGCACTTTCGAAAGAATTTCTCGGTATCATCACGATAGACATCAATTTGGACAAACTTGCTCGCATATCTAATCATTTTATTCAAAAAAATAAAGAATCCGTTTTTCTATCCGATTCGGAAGATCATGTCATCTATGCAAGTGATGAAGCCATGATTGGCAAGGCAGTTCCGGCAGAACTAAAAAAGAAAATCAATCAGTCGGCTGCAGGTGCTCTGTTTTCGAATGGAGATATTATCTTTTCCAGAACGTTGTCGGAACCGTTAAATCAATGGCACTTTGTTAAGATAACTTCAAGCAAATTCTTATTTAGTGACGTGAGGAAAACCGCCTACACGAACATCATCGTCGGTGTCATCGTGGGAGTTCTGGGCTTAATCATGATAGCCATCATATCATACAAGATTACTCGTCCGATCAAGCTGCTTAGCCGAAAAGTGCTGAGTATTGAAGGTGGGAACATGAATGCTCCTTTTGACGATAATAGGAAGGATGAAATCGGCAATCTGGAGAGGCATATCAAGGAAATGATGAGCCGGATCAATCGTCACATCGACCGTGAGTACAAGCTAGAGATTGAGAACAGGAAGAACCAGCATAGGGCGCTAAAGTCCCAGATTAATCCTCACTTTTTATACAACTCTCTCCAATCCATTGGTGCGGTTGCCTTATTTAGCGAATCTCCACGAGTATACCAATTGGTAGTTTCCTTATCCAAAATGATGCGGTACGCCATTCGTGTGGATCAACAGGCCACAGTTCGGAGTGAAGTGGATTATGTAAGAGCGTATTTGAACCTTCAAGAGGAGCGTTTTCAAACTGATTTTAGCTATTCCATCGACATACCCGAGGACATTCTTGATATTTCAGTTCCGAGTATGATTTTGCAGCCGCTCGTTGAAAACTTCTTTAAACACTGTTATGAAGAGGGGTTCGAACAAGCCCATTTGCGTATTTACGGTGAAGTGCGAGGCGAATATTTGAATCTGGTTGTGGAAAATAACGGCCGCAGTATGATGAGTGATGAGCTGACAACATTAAAAAATAACATCTACACGCCGGCTTACGAAGGAAACTACTCGTCCCAGCATATCGGCTTAAAAAACATTCATGACCGCTTGGTTCTTAATTATGATCCGACAGCAGGAATCCTACTTGATTCGATGCAGGGAAAAGGGTTTTCCGTGAAGCTGGTGATTCCATTCTACCTAAAGGAGGAATGACGTAATGAAAGCTCTTATCGTCGATGATGAGACCAATGTAAGGAAAATTATTCGCTTTATGGGACAGTGGCAGAAACATGGTATTACCGATATTTTGGAAGCCAGAAATGGTGAAGAGGCAAAAGCGTTGATTGATCTGGAAAGTCCGGAAATCATCATGACAGACGTGAAAATGCCCAAAAAGAACGGGATTGAGTTGATCGAGTGGTTGGATGCCAATTCCTATCCAGGAAAAGTGATTTTGATTACAGGGTTTGACGACTATTCCTTCATGCGTAAAGCGATTAAGCACGGTAGCTACGATTATTTGTTGAAGCCTATCGAAAATGAAATGCTAAATGAAGCACTTGCGGGAGCGGTAGAAACCTGGAAAAAAGAAGAGGAAGAACGCAGCAATGTAGAGCAAGGCGTCTATGAAGAGGCCAAGAAGCTTCTTTTAAACAGGGGAGTTACCGCGGCATGTAACGGGGAACTTTTTGATTCCGACGAAATAGCCATGTCTCTTCCGCAAGCGGACGCATACGATCTTACTTTAATTTATTTTTACCAAACCCATCATTTGGATCCCTACCTCCAGCATTTGACGGATGAGCTGGTTACTCGAGAATGGGGAAATGCCTATGCTCTTCAGAACGACCCTAATGTTTGTGTGATACTTTCTGTTCACGGCCAATTCTTCCCGATAGAGGAATGGATTACCCAACACATGGATATTCCTGTTCGTTTGGTTAGCGGCGAACCAATGACTTCGCTTACAGAACTCCCGCAATCTTTTCAATCTGCCCAAAGGGCATTGGCTGAGCAAAACTTCAGATCCATACATCGTTTGACGGATTTGGATGATGCCAGGCGTATGCTTGATATTGTTACTTTTGTAAATGAGCATTATATGCAAGAGTTAAGTTTGGACAAACTGTCAACCCGATTCTTCCTGAGCCGCGAACATATTTCGCGACGATTCAAGCAAGAAATAGGGATGACCCTCTCCAATTACGTTACTCAATTAAGAATAAAACAAGCCAAACAGTGGTTAAGCCAAACTGACGAGAAAATGTACTCGATTGCATTAAAGCTCGGATACCAGGATGAAACTTACTTTTCGAAATTGTTTAAACGAATTGTTGGCATGACGCCTCTTGAATATCGGAATGAGGAGGGAAAACGGGGTATAACGGAATTGGGATTGCTTCATAAAAGTTGTAAATGTAACGAGGGGGAATCATGATAATTAAGGTTTATCAGTACATTTTAGCCGGATTGCTTACCCTATCGCTTTCTGCATGCGGGGGGGACAATCGTTCGGTAAAAGAAGTGGATACAAAGCGTGCTAATCAGAACATCACTTTGGAGGTGCTTAATCCCAAAGTGGAAATTTCCACGGAGTTCGAGCAGATGGCAAAGGAATACGAGAAGGAAAATCCGAATGTTAAACTGGATATTCTAACCTTTGGCGGAGGGGCAAACTACCTTGCTGAATTGAAAGCAAGATTTGCAGCCAATAAAGGTCCTGATATCTTCCCTAACGGCGGTTACGAAGAAGCGGAGGCATGGAAAAGGTACCTGGAGGATTTATCCGATCAGCCGTGGGTGAGTAATGTGGTTGATGAGGCACTTGAGCCGATGACGATAGACGGGAAAATTTACGGGATGCCTGTAAATTTGGAAGGCTACGGCTTTATCTATAATAAGGATTTATTCGCAAAGGCCGGTATCGACACCCTGCCAAAAACGCTCTCCGAATTAAAGACAGCGGTGGAAAAGCTGCATTCCGTTGGTATTACCCCTTTTGCAGTCGGATATTCAGATAGTTGGTTTTTCATTCTCATGTTGAATATTGCTTTTGCCCAGCAGGATGACCCAGACGCTTTTATTCGAGCTTTGAACGACGGGACGCAATCCATCGAAGGGAACCAAAAGTTCGAAGATCTGACGCGCATGCTCGATTTGACCGTTCAATATGGCAATAAAGATTATCTGACGACCGACTATAATGCCGAAGTTGCTTTGTTTGCTACCGGCAAAGCGGCGATCCTGAAACAAGGAAATTGGGCTCAAGCAAAGATTGATCAAATAACGCCAAATATGAGTATCGGTTTTTTGCCCATTCCGATTAATGATGATGCCAGAAACGATGCCTTGTCGGTGGGCGTATCCAATAACTGGGTTGTAAATAAAGAATCTTCACCGGAGAAAAAGAGAGAAGCCAAGAAATTCTTAAACTGGATGGTTTCATCGGAACAAGGCAAAACGTTTATGAAGGATCAGTTCCATTTTATTTCTGCGTTTAAAAATATAGAGACGGACCGTTCAGGACCACTCGTGGACGATATTATTCGTTACTCAAAGGAGAAGAAAACGTTGTCCTGGAACTGGTTTAAATTTCCTCCGAGGGCAAGAGAAGAGTTCGGCTATGCGATGCAAGCTTATGTAGGCAAACAGCTTAACCGCGATCAATTGCTTCAGGAGCTCCAAAAGTCTTGGAAAAAGGCTGAGCAGAAATAATTGGCTTTTTAGATTCATAACCCTTTCGCCCCTGATGCTTAGTATCAAGGCGGTAAGGGTTATTTTTGTATTTGGGATCGAGTGTCCTGTCCGTCTGTATCAATATAAGCCTGTAAATCTATCAATGTACGACATGTTCTTAACTTTTCCTTTGCCTTAAACTAGTAATTGTGGAGAGAAAAAACATAGAAAAAGGAGTTGTAAGGTTATGAACATCAAAAAATTGGTTAAACGAGCAACAACAGTAAGCTTGACTACAGCAATGCTAGTAGGGGGTGGAGCTCAAGCATTTGCGAAAGAGAAAGACACGGTGGATTACAATGAAAATTATGGTTTTTCCCATATTACACGCTCTGACATGCTGAAAATACCTGAACAACAAAAGAGTGCACAATTTCAAGCGCCTCAATTCGATGCATCAACAATAAAAAATCTTTCTTCGGCAAAAGGTTTTGATGAGCAGGGCAGCTTGATCGATATCGATGTTTGGGATAGCTGGCCGCTGCAAAATGCTGATGGAACAGTAGCAAATTATCATGGCTACAATATCGTTTTTGCTTTAGCAGGAGACCCTAAAAGAGGATGGGACACATTTGTCTACATGTTTTATCAAAAAGTAGGCGATACTTCCATTGATAGCTGGAAAAATGCTGGAAGAGTATTTAAGGATAGCGATAAATTCGTTCCTAACGATCCTTTTCTCAAATATCAAGCAGAAGAATGGTCAGGCTCAGCAACCTTAACATCGGATGGAAAAGTTCGTTTATTCTATACGGATCGTCAAGGTTGGGACCCTACTCACGGGTTTTATGGTAAACAAACCCTAACAACAGCCCAAGTAAATGTATCTCAACCAGATAAAAGTGCGCTGAAAATTGATGGCGTTCAGGATCAGAAATCGATTTTTGATGGCGGAGACGGCAAAATCTATCAAAACGTTATGCAAGGAATCGAAGCGGAGAACTATTCAGATAATCATACATTAAGAGACCCTCACTATGTGGAAGACAAAGGTCATAAATACCTTGTTTTCGAAGCCAACACAGGAACGGAAGTTGGTTACCAAGGAGAGGCATCGCTCTTCAATAAAGCTTTCTACGGTGGAAAGAAGCAATTCTTCCAAGATGAAAAAAATAAATTGCTGCAAGGTCCTAAAAAACGTGCTGCTGAGTTAGCAAATGGTGCATTGGGTATTATTGAACTGAACGATGATTATACGTTGAAAAATGTCATGAAACCATTAATTGCATCGAACACTGTAACAGATGAAATCGAACGTGCCAACGTATTTAAAATGAATGGCAAATGGTATTTGTTCACGGATTCCAGGGGTTCCAAAATGACGATGGATGGTATCGGAGCAAATGATGTATACATGTTAGGCTACGTGTCCGATTCCTTAACAGGAACATACAAACCGTTAAATGGCAGCGGACTTGTATTAAACATGAATCTTGATCCTAAAGATCTTACTTGGACTTATTCTCACTTTGCAATACCGCAAGCTGACGGGGAAAATGTGGTTATTACAAGTTACATGACAAACAGAGGTCTCTATGCAGACCACAAATCTACCTTTGCGCCTAGTTTCTTGCTGAACATTAATGGTTCGAAAACTTCGGTTGTGGGAGATAGTATCCTTGCACAAGGGCAATTAACGATTGACACGAAGTCGAAAAACAAAAAATAATGAAGTATCCTCAAAAAAGCATAAGAAAATGCCGATGTAAATCGGCGTTTTCTTTTTTGTAAAAAGGATTAAGCAGCAAAGAGAGGAGGTGTCAGCTTGAACGATTCAATAAATGATAAGAAAGCAGCAAAACGAATAGGTGTAGTTATGATTTGTTTCATTATTTTGATGACGATAGGAGTAGTGGTCCATGATTCAGCTAGCAATAAGAAGAACGAAACCATAGATTCCGTTATGCCAACGTATCGAGCTAGCTATCATTTCACTACGCCTGACAAATGGAAAAACGACCCACAGCGGCCGATTTATTTGGATGGAAAGTATCATTACTATTATCTCTATAACCATGATTATCCGAACGGAAATGGAACCGAATGGCGGCATGCGACATCAACGGATTTGGTGCATTGGAAAGATGAAGGGGTGGCCATTCCTAAATATACAACCAGTAATGGTGATCCATGGAGCGGATCAGTCGTTGTGGACGAGAATAATACGGCAGGCTTTGGAAAAGAAGCGCTTGTAGCGATCGTGACACAGCCGTCTGCAGAAGGCGGGAAGCAGGAACAATATCTGTGGTACAGCACGGACAAAGGAAAAACATATACTTCTTATCGTGACGATCCCATTATTCCGAATCCGGGCACAAAAGATTTTAGAGACCCGAAAATCATCTGGGATCATCAGATTAATAAATGGGTGATGGCAATGGCGGAAGGGACGAAAATTGGTTTTTATGAGTCTCCGAATTTAAAAGATTGGCAATATACGAGTGGTTTTATGACAGAAAATATCGGAATTTTGGAGTGTCCTGATCTTTATTTTATACGTGCGAATGACGGGATCTATAAATGGATTCTTGGTGTCAGTGCAAATGGTAAGTCGGCAGGTCAACCAAACACTTACGCCTATTGGACTGGACACTTTAATGGAAAGGAATTTTCTCCTGATCAAAGTGACCCACAGTGGCTAGATTATGGCTTTGATTGGTATGGTGCTGTCACGTTTGAAGAAGGGAAAGACGGCGATAAATACAATCATCGGTATGCTTTGGCTTGGATGAATAATTGGGATTATCCCCATAATACGCCAACCCTTGAAGAAGGATTTAATGGAACCGATTCGATTGTTCGTCAAATTAACTTAAAACATGATGGAGATACGTATCGTTTGATTTCACAACCCATTGAAGCATTGAATCAATTGACAACTACAACGGATTCGTTGAAACAAATAGAGGTTAATGGTTCTAAAACTCTTCATGTAACAGGCGATGCATACCAGCTTGAGGCAGATATATCGTGGTCAGAGATCAAAAATGTAGGATTGAGACTTCGAGAATCAACAGACAAAAACCGCCATGTAGATGTAGGTGTTTTTGCAGAGGGAGGGTACTCTTATGTCAACAGAGCTTTTACAGGTCAGCCTGACCTGAGTGGTAAATATGTTGAAAGCAGGGCCCCCGTTGATGTGAGTAAGAAGCACGTTCACTTAAAGATTCTCGTCGATACAACAAGCATTGAAGTCTTTATAGATGATGGAACCATCGTTTTTTCCAATGAAATTTTCCCGGAATTAAACGATCAAGGGATTACCCTTTTTTCTGAAGGAGGCACCGCGTTCTTCAAAAATATTGTAATAAAGCACTTTAAAGATTAAATCAAAAGTATTATATCGTTCCTTACTTGGCAATGGGTTCCCACAAATCATCGGCGATGCCAATTGCACCGATACATGGAGATTTATTGGAGATTGAGGCTGAGTTTGAACTGGGCAGCGCTGCCGAATTTGGTATTAAGTTTGGCGTCACTGAAAGTGAATATCTACGCTAAGCCTACCATTGCAACCAGCAAGAATTGGCCATGAATCGTGCCTTTTTGGGGAAGACCAACTTTCATCCTGAATTTGCAAGTGAACCGATCGTTTGGGAACGCAACGGGCGCTCTGGCTACAACGAAAAAAGGTACGATCCCTGCCATGCCATCCATGGAGGAACCTATAGTCGAAGCTTGATGAATGGTTTATGGATGAAGGTAACTTCGGAAAATATCAAATGTAAGAATAAGAGGAAATCGTAATGATCACCGATTGACTTTTGCTAAGATAAGGATGAGGTTGTCTATATAACATTTTAACGAGAAGCGGTGGTGTTGATATGAACATAGGTTTTATTGGTTGCGGGGTCATTTCCACAGCTCACTTGGAAGGTCTTAAGAAATTAAGGGAGGATAACAGGCAGACGTTTGAGTTGACAGCCGTTTGTGATCTGAATCTTAATAGAGCGGAGGCATTTGCTACAGAAGTGGAGAAGCAATTGGGAAAGCGCCCCACTGTGTATACGGAATATCGTCGGATGCTTGATAAAGAACAATTGGATGCAGTCTCCGTATTGCTTGATCATGATCTGCATCATAAGGTGACAGAGGATTGTTTCGCATCTGGAGTCAACGTCCAAATGCAGAAGCCTCTTGCCATTTCGCCATTGTTTGGTAGAAAAATGCTGGCTGATGCGAAAAAATATAACAAAGTGTTAACCTTATCAGAACCAAGTGTATTGGGAGCAGGAAACGTCGCTATGGCCCGGGCTGTTAAAGACGGTTTGATTGGAGACGTATATATGATCATGGACTACGCAACAGTTACACTTGGACGAACTTTTTTTGCAGGTACCGCTTGGAGACACATGAAGGGCCGTGCAGGTGCTGGATGGATTAATGACCATGGAGTTCATCGAACTCATTTTTTTACAGAAATCAATGGCCCAATCCGAGAGGTGTTCGCCTACACACGAATTTTCGAAAAGGAACTAAGTAACGGTGAGAGCACGATTTATCCAACTGGAGAAGACACATCTGTTACTGTATTTAGATTTGAGAATGGTGCCTTGGGTCATTGGATGTGCAGCACAGCTGCTCATGGAGAGAAAGCAGGAGGAGTCTGGATTTATGGAAGCAAAGGTTGCTTGCGACCCGGTCAATATGCGGTACTTGAAGATAACCGTGTCGTTACCTTATCAGAACTCATCAAGTATTATGCCTCTGATGTTGTAGATGACCCGTTTGCCCATTCTTATATGGAATTATGGGATGCAATTGCAGACCATAAGCAGCCTATATCTAGCGCAGAGAGAGGTCTCGAAGCATTGAGTGTTGTGTATGCTGCCTTGGAATCCGCAACGATCGGCCAACCAGTAAATGTAAATGAGATTATGCTTGGTGGAAAACATGCTTATGAAGATACAGTGATAAAAGAAATGAAGGTATTTATTTAAAGAAATACTTGTCCTAAAGTTTAATATTCATGTTTTGGAGCTGGTCCAGCATCGTTTTGTGCTAGCTTTTATATTAATTGGAGGATCTGAATTACGCTGGGATTCACTCTCCTTTTACTTTCGTCGCCCGTCATGATAATTTTATAAGTTAGAAGCAGAGCATTTTGAATTTATTGTCCCTTTCACTTTGATAAGATGGTGACAAGAACAACAACAAAGTAATGAAAGGGGCAACAACATATGAAAAAATTAAGTCAAACAGTGGTAAGCGCTATCGTTGTTGGTGGTTTGTTGGCGGGATGTTCTTCGCAAAGCAATAGTGGAAGCGCATCAAGCACAGCATCAGCGGCACCAAAGCAAACAGATACAGCTGTGAAAAAAGAAGAAAAAGTAAAACTCACATTCTGGAGAAACTCGGGGAATGATACGGAGAATGCGGCCTACGACAAGTTAGTGGCATCCTTTATGCAAAAGTATCCGAATATTTCCGTGGAAATGACACCGATTCCTTATTCGGACTATGACACGAAATTACGCGTATCCATCGCTTCCGGAAGTCCGCCAGATATCATGGCGCTAGATGCACCAACGGTGGGTTCATATGCTAACGCAGGTGCACTTAAACCTTTGACCGCCTACTTCAAAGCTGATGGCAATATGGACGATGTTCCCAAATCAACACTTGCGACCTACACGTATCAAAATGAAATCTACATGGCACCGTTGACGGAATCTTCGATTGCGATGTTCTATAACAAAAAGCTTTTCCAAGCGAAAGGTATTCCGCTTCCATCGAAAAATCCAGATGAGCCATGGACTTGGGATCAAGTTCTGGATGCTGCGAAGAAAGTAAATGACCCAGTGAATGGTATCTTTGGTATTGATCCTGCGCAAGGCTTTGGCAATGCAGGTGGCACAGCGTACTTCAAGTATCCGATCATTTGGCAGCTGGGTGGCGAGATCATGAGCCCCGACGGTAAAACGTCCAAAGGTTACCTAGATTCCCCACAAACGAAAAAAGCTGTTCAGTTTTTCTCCGATCTGTATAACAAAGATAAAGTATCTGCACTCGAGTATCCACCAGATCCGTTCCCTAACGGCAAGTTGGCTATTACGATTGACGGCTCGTGGTCCCTATCTAATTTGAAGGATAAATTCCCGAATTTCAAGCTGGGTGAAGACTATGATATTGCTCCATTGCCAAAAGGAACGACACAAGCAGTGGCTAACGGCAGCTGGGCCCTCGGCATTTCGGGTAAAAGCAAGCATCCAGATGAAGCTTGGAAGTTCATTAACTGGGTAACTGGAGAAGAAGGTCAGAAGACATATGCAGGTATGACGAAGGATATCCCATCCCGTTATTCATCTGCTAAGGCATTCCCAGAGTTAAATGAGTATCCGAAGAATATCTTCGTGATTCAAAATCAAAAGTACGGCAGACCGCGTCCGATCACGCCTATCTTCCCGCAAATGTCGGATGCTGTAAACAAAATGTTCGAGGATGTCACGATTGGCAAAAGAAACATTGACGCGTCCATTGCAGAGGCCGTTACGACAATTGATAAAGCGTACGCAGATGTCCTAGCACAGCAGAAGAAGTAAGCAGCTTCAGATAAGTGAGACGAATCATTTCGGTGATCGTCTCTTTGTCGTTGTTGGTTGGGCGGTCCAGAGGTATGATAAGTAGATGGTACTTAAATGATTTCAGATATAACGGGGGGATATCATGTTTTTCTCATTGAGGAGCCGTTTGATGGCGGTTTTCTCGGTTCTGCTGCTTCTCCCTTTTGCAACACTGGCCTATATTCTTAGTGAGGAAGCAACCAAAACGATTAAGTCGTCGATCGAAGCTTCAACCTCTCAAACAATTGATCAGTTCGCCTCACATGTGGGGACGCTACTTACGCAGGTCGAGGATACAGGCAATCAAGTGGTGAGCTCTCGAACGACGCAGGAGTGGTTGACTGTGCATTTAAATCCAGATAGTACGATTCAGGAACGAGTTCTAACGAAGCAACGATTACGGGAGTATTTCTCGTCTTATGCGGTGAACAACTCCAGTGGAATATCCATTAGTGCGTTTGCTGAGGATGCAGGCGGCGTGTGGACACAGGACAAATCGTACAAGAACAGTGCGTGGTTTCAGTCTTTTATAACAGACAACAATCGTTGGACGACTGCACACAAGGATGTCGATCAGTCGGATGAATTTATGCGAGTGAGATCGATTAATAGCTATCTTTTTCCACTTGTGCAGCTTCAATCTCTCAAAAATATGGGATTCATTAAAGTGAATTATCCGACAACCCTGCTTCGCAATGCCATTGAGAAGATCCATGTGGGGAAGACGGGAAAGGTCATATTGATGACGCACGACGGCAAAAGCGTGTTGGATCAAAATCTGTCCGATGATAGGGACATGCTCAACATGGGGCTTCAGCAAATTGATGTGAAGTATGATGGAGATGTGAGTGGAATTTTTCCTATGGATGTTAAGGGAGAGACGAATCTGCTTTTCTTCCGCAAGCTGCCTGCACAGAATTGGACGATTATCGGAAGTGTGCCAGAAGCCGAATTGTATGAAAAAATCACTCACATCCGACAGACGATGCTTGTCGTTACCGTTTTGTTGCTAATTGTTGCGATACTGGTCGCTTTTTGGTTGTCCGCAGGTATAACCAAACCCCTAAGTGTGATGGGGAGGGCGATGAAGCATGTAGAGCGTGGGGAGTTTCATCAGGCGCTTCAAGTGATGCCGAATGCCGGCGAGGGGCATAGTGAAGTAAATTATGTGACGGCTGTTTTCAAGCAGATGACCCATCGGCTGCGCTATTTAATCGAGACGGAGTTCGAGACGAATTTACGTAGGAAAAATGCTGAATACAAGGCTCTGCTGCTGCAAATTAATCCGCATTTTTATAATAATTCGCTTGAAATCATTAGCGGTCTGGCGGCTATGAAACGGGAAGACCTCGTGATGGATGCGACGGAAGCTTTGGGCAAAATGATGAGATATTCGCTCAACCTAGGTAGTGATTTGGTTCGAGTGACCGAAGAAATGGCGTATATTCGGGATTATTTATTCATCCTTCATTTGAGACATGAGGAGCGATTGCAGGTTGTTACCGAGGAAGATCCCGCGGCAGCTCATTTCTTGATCGCCAAATTTATCATTCAACCCCTGGTGGAAAATGCGGTGAAGTATAGCTTAGAGAAGGATGGCGTCGCATCGATTACGCTAAGGACGAAGATAGAGGCGGATAAATTGCTGATATCCGTCAAGGATAATGGCATTGGCATGTCCCCTGACTTAGTACAAAATCTACTCGAAGAGCTCAAGTCAGCTGATTCCGTAGCGATTCTAAGTACCGAGGGGCAAAGTATCGGTCTTCGCAATGTGTTATCACGATGTCGACTGAATTATGGTGAACAATGTCAATTAGAGCTGCAATCCAAGCTGGGTGAAGGAACGGAACTGAATCTGATCCTGCCGCTGATAAGGAGCTGACAACCGAGATGTACAGAATCATGTTGATTGATGATGAGGTCGGCGTTCGTAACAGTATTAAAGCCAAAATCGATTGGACATCCGCCGGATTCGAAATCGCGCTGGAAGCGGCTAATGGTCTGGAAGCTCTGCAGCTTCTGGAGGAGCACGCGTTGCCGGATGTTATCATCACCGATGTGCGCATGCCGCAAATGGACGGGATAGCTTTTGTTAACGCATGCAAGGAAAAGTATCCAGCGCTTCGTATCATTGTGCTTTCGGGTTACTCGGATTTTGAATATATGAAGGCCGCGATTCAACTGGGCGTGAAGGATTATCTGCTCAAGCCTGTGGTTCGCAGTGAACTCACCACACTTCTTGGCAAGCTAGCCGCGGAATTAGAAGAAGATCGCACTCGCATTCGGGAGCAGGATCAAGAGGATATTAAAAATCACCAACAACTGGGGGTGATGCAAGAGCAGCTTCTCTGGCAGCTGGTGAAGGATGAATGGTTTAGCGTTTCTACAATGAAGGAACGGATGGAGCAGCTACAGTTATCCCCATTAGCTCTTGATGACGTTCATGCACAGTTTGTCACCGTTGAGATGCGGATTCCGCCAGGGCGGTTGGACGATTGGAGCGAGCGGAAAGACTTGCTCTACCTAGCATTTCAGATGTTGTGCCGGGAATCCGCGCAGAAATGGGAGCACATCTATCCATTCTATTCGATGAGTCATCCTGCGATGATACATTTTGTTATTTTGGTTCAAAATGCTGCGCATGAACGCTTCCTGGCCGACTTCGTGCGCAAACTGAAGCGGGATATCCAAAGCTACCTCAGAGTAGACAGCGTGCTCGGTATCGGCGAGCCTATTCATGGCTTGAGGCAGCTCAAAGATGGTTATGCATCTAGCATGCTAGCCTGGAGTCAAAGCACGATCCATTCCGATAAGGCCGAGCCGGATCGAAACATGCTCGCTATGACGCACAGCTTTTCCCCTGAGGTGGAGCGAAAGCTGATGCAAACCATCGAGAACCTTGATATGTCATCATTTACCAAGCAGCTGCACAGTATTTTCTCCGCAGATCGGGATACCCCGATGTTTGTGTTTACCTTTTTGACCCTGCGTATAATTCTCTTGTTTAACGCTATTGCGAAGAAATTTGAGCTGGGGGATACGTCCCTACAGAGCTACCTCTGGAATTGCCAGATGACCGTGAGGGATTATTCCTCTAGGGAGCAGGTGCTAGAGCAACTTCACGATATGGCCCAATTGGTTATGGAGGAAGTGAGGAAAACCAGGTTTTCAAGCGGTCAGCAAATGATGCAAGCCATACGTAATTATGTGGACGAGAATTACTCCTACGAGCTCACATTGGCTTCGCTGGCGGATATGTTTCATCTGAATGAGACGTACTTATCTGGACTGTTTAAGACGAGTGTTGGCGTGACGTTTAGTGATTATGTCACGCGGTTGCGTCTGAGCAGGGCAGCCGCATTGCTCAAAGAAAGTGAATTAAAATTAACAGATATTGCTACGTTGGTGGGATACTCTAGCTCGAGTTATTTTAGCACAGCTTTCAAGAAGTTTTATGGGAAGGGGCCGAAGGAGTATCGGGAAGAAATGCGGGGGAGTGAGGGGTTATAAGAGCTTTTAATTCAGTGGAAGAAATGTGGCTAGGCTTTATTTCGACTCTACCTTCATCTAATAGATGAGGGTATTTTTATTTGCTGACGAGGCTAGTCGCGTCAATATCCTGCAAATCATTTTAAAAGTAAACTCCCAATGATATTGAAATCTTTCTCCTCTTTGACTCGGTACAATAGCAATACATCAAAATAGACAACGAGATGAGGGAGGAACCATGCGGAAGAAATTAGGGTTATGGGTGGCAAGCAGCGCCGCGATCATTCTTCTGGGTTGGGGAATGACGGCTTTGGTAACAGGTGATGGCAAACCGAAGGACTCCGCGGAGGAAACGGCATTCTCTTATGCGAAGGATCCGACTTATTATACGGAAAAATATCGACCGCAATATCACTTATCACCGGAGACGGGCAATATGAGTGATCCGAATGGGATGGTGTATTTTGAAGGGGAGTACCATCAATTTTATCAAAATAGCGGTCAGTGGGGCCATGCAGTAAGTCGGGACTTGATTCACTGGGAGCACCTTCCGGTGGCTCTGGCGCGGGATTCGCTAGGTGAAATCTGGTCAGGAAGCGCGGTTGTGGACACGAAGGACACGAGTGGGTTCTTTGGCGGTAAATCGGGATTGGTTGCGATTTTTACCCATTTCAAAAGCGGACTGCAGTCGCAAAGTATTGCTTACAGCACGGATAAAGGACGGACCTGGACGAAGTATGAAGGGAATCCGGTGATACCGAATCCGGGTTTGAAGGATTTTCGCGATCCTAAAGTAGTCTGGCATGAGCAGACGAAATCGTGGGTCATGGTGGTGTCAGCAGACAACCGTGTTCAATTCTATACCTCACCGGACTTGAAAACGTGGAAGCTCGCGAGTGAGTTCGGAAGTGATCAGGGCTCGCACGCGGCGGTTTGGGAGTGTCCGGACTTGTTCGAACTCCCTGTTGAAGGTACGAAAACGAAGAAATGGGTGTTGACCGTTAGCGTCGGCAGTAATAACACGACTAAAGGCTCCACAGCCCAATATTTCGTTGGCACGTTCGACGGGTATACCTTCAAGAATGATAATCCAGCTTCGGATGTGTTGTGGACGGATTACGGGAAAGATTTCTATGCCGCTGTTTCCTACTCAGACATTCCGGCGAAGGATGGCCGCCGCATTTGGCTGGGCTGGATGTCCAACTGGCGTTATCCGTTTGCGATGCCGACGGGGGCTTGGAAAGGGAATATGTCCATTCCACGTGAGCTGCGGTTGAGGAATATTCCAGATCAAGGCTTACGCTTGATTCAAGAACCGATCCAAGAACTGCAAGCGCTGCGCGGTAAAGAAGTGACGGTTGCGAAGCAGCAACTGACAGCAGGAGCTAATCCTTTTATTAATTTAAAAGGGACTGCTTATGAACTCATCTCAGAACTCACTGTTCAACCCAACAGTCTAGTGGAATTCCAGCTGCGCAAAGGGACTGAACAAGCAATGAAAGTCAGTTACGATGCTGATGCTGAGAAGTTAACGATTGACCGAACACACGCAGGTATCACCTCCTTCGAGAAGGGCTTTGCCGAGCAAATGTCGGCACCGCTGAAACTGAGGGATGGCAAGCTTAAGCTTCACTTTTTCGTAGATGAAGGCAGCCTTGAGGTATTTGCCAATGATGGTGAAACTGAGGTATCCAGCCTTATCTTCCCTGATTCAACGAGTAATCGACTAGAACTGACCGCGTCCAAAGGTAACGTCACGTTGGATAAAGCACAGTTTTTTCCGATGGGGACGGTGTGGCGTAAGGAAGGTGTGAATGGCACGACACCTCAAAGAGTAGTGCTGAATAAAACTACGCTTGATATACCTGTGAACGGCAGCCAGTCTATTGAAGCTTCCGTCGTTCCGCTCAGCGGATCGCAGGAGTTGAAGTGGACGTCTAGCGATGAAGACATTGCAACGGTTTATGTGACGAACAATGGTGCACAGGTCAAGGGCGTTAAGGCAGGGCAGGCTGAGATCAAGGCGACAAGTCAGGATGGGACTGTTGTGTCGAGCCTTCAAGTGTATGTTTTCGATAGTAAATGACAGATATGGAATGGAGTGAGGATCTTTGGCTACTGTAGAAACACTCGAAACAATGAAAACTGTTAGATCAAGTAAACGAAAGTCGCAAAGCTTTCGCAAGCATGAGCAGGCAACGGCATTCTGGTTTATTTTCCCGGCGATAGCCTTGCTGCTGGTCTTCGTGTTCTATCCCATGCTGCAAGCTTTTATCATCAGCTTCAAAAATTATTCCTTAGTCGGCGCAGGCGATGTGTTCGTTGGTATGGACAATTACGTACATCTCATGAAGGATCGTGCCTTCTTTAATAGCTTGAAGCATTCGTTTTATTTTGCAATTATTGTGATTCCGATTCAGACGAGCATAGCCCTAGGGCTTGCGTTACTAATTCAGAAGAAAACCGCGACAGCTGGGCTGTTCCGAACGCTTTATTTTATCCCAGTTATCATATCGACAGCTGTGGCAGCAACGGTATTTAAGCTCATTTATAACAAAGAGTTCGGCCTTCTGAACAGTGTGCTCAAAGCACTGCATTTGCCAGTTACAAGCTTCTTATCCGACCCGAAAACGGCGATGAACGGCATCATTGTGCTCGGCATTTGGAAGGGTGCTGGGTTCTTTATGATCATTTTCCTAGCAGGCTTAAACAATATCTCACCGGATCTATATGAAGCAGCCAGAGTGGATGGCGCGTCGCGGATGCAGCAGTTTTTCAAAATCACCCTTCCCCTGCTCAATCGAACGATGGCTTTCGTGGTCATCATGACAACGATCGATGCGATCAAGCTCTCTGGTTTAGTCTTCGTATTGACCAATGGCGGACCGAATAGCTCAACAGAGACCGTTGTTTTCTATATTTATAAGCAGGCTTTCACGCAAATGAGGATGGGGTACGCGACGGCGGCGGCTTTTGTGCTGTTTGCGATTGTACTGACGATTTCGCTTGTTCAAATGAGACTATTTAGTAGAGACAATGATTAACATCTAGGAGGGATTCGCTGTGAAAAGGTTAACGAACATCGTCACCATGATCGTGATGATTATGATCGCTCTGATTTCTGTTGCTCCGATCCTATGGATGGTGACAGGCGCTTTTCGTCCATACCAGGAGCTCTTTAAATATACGTCGCTGAATATTCACTTAGTGGTGCCCGTAGAATGGACGTGGAAGAACTTTCATAACGTCATTTTCAATACGAGAAATCCATTTTTACGCTATATCTGGAATACATTGCTCGTTGCTTCCGTTGTAACGATGCTGGTGCTGATCATCAATTCGATGGCGGCATTTGCGTTTGCCAAGCTTAGATTTCCTTTCAAAACGGTCGTCTTTGCCTTATTTATGTCGGCGATGGTGATTCCGGGTGAGGTCACGCTCGTACCTAACTATTTGTTGATGCATGATTTAGGCTGGTTGAACTCGTACAAAGCACTGATTATACCTTCCATGTTGTCCGTATTCGGCATCTTTATGCTGCGGCAATTTTTCGCGGAGGTGCCGAACGAAATGATGGAAGCTGCCAGGATCGATGGAGCAAGCTTGACTCGCACTTTCGTAGCTATTGTGCTTCCGGCGGCCGTGCCTGCGTTAATTACGCTTGGATTGATGACTTTTCTAGGAAACTGGGATTCCTATCTGTGGCCGCTCATTGTGATCAATGATCAGAAAATGCAAATGATCCAAGTTGGGATCTCCACATTTTCATCGAATGAGGGGACGGATTGGTCCAAGGTGTTGGCGGCGAATACGTTGTCTACCGTTCCGATCTTACTGCTATTTCTATTTTTGCAGCGTTACTATATTCAAGGGATTACGATGTCGGGAATTAAGGGATAAGAAAAAAGGATCTACCTATACAAATAAAAGGGGGCTTATGGCATGAACTACGATGTAGTTGCGCTTGGGGAATACTTGATTGATTTTACTCCGTATGGTCGTTCCAAAGCGGGACAGCCGTTGTTTGAACGTAATCCGGGCGGAGCACCGGTGAATGTGGTAGCGGCTTTGGCGAAGCTCGGTAAGAAAACGGGTTTCATCGGAAAGGTGGGTAACGACCCGTTCGGTGTGTATTTACGCGATGCTTTGCTCCACGTAGGTGTGTCGGATAAAGGGTTAGTTGCGACAGAAGAAGCTCATACGACGATGGCTTTCGTTCAGCTGGATTCAGATGGAGATAGATCATTCCATTTTGCTAGAAATCCGGGTGCTGACCAGTTGTTGAGAGCAGATGAGCTAAATCTGTCTATGCTCGCGGAAACGCGTATTTTTCACTTTGGCTCCATTTCGATGACAACAGAGCCTGCATACACAGCGACTTTAAAAGCTGTTCAGGTTGCGAAGGAGTGTGGAGCACTTATTACTTATGACCCCAATTGGCGTCCTTCATTGTGGAGAGATGAAGAGCACGCATTAGAAGTAATCCACGTAGGTCTAAGCCTTGCGGATGTGGTGAAGGTTTCCGAAGAAGAACTCTTCTTCTTGACTGATGAGCAGGATCTAGAGAAAGCAGCAAGACATCTAGTTGAACAGTATGGGCTTACCTTGCTTTTGGTCACTGCAGGAGGTGCTGGTTCTTTTTATCAGATGAAGGATTGGTGGGGCAAGATGGAGAGCTTTCACGTTCAGACCGTGGATACGACAGGTGCTGGAGATGCGTTTTTCGGCGCTTTGTTATTTGAGGTTTTGGATCTGGGTAAGCCACTGCAAGTTTGGCAGGAGGAGGATCTTCAAGAAGTATTGCGCTTTGCTAATGCGGCAGGGGCTCTCGCGACAACTAGAAAGGGGGCCATTCCCTCGCTGGGTACGCTAGAGGAAATTCACGCGTTAGTAATAAATGGAAATAACTATAAATAAATAGATATTTTGTTATAAAACTACAGAGGAGAGAAGTTATATGTGTATTTCTAAAGAAAACAAATTCATTAAGAACGCCCGCATAGGTTCCTATGAAGAAAAATACAGACCTCAGTTCCACTATTCACCCGCGAAGAATTGGATGAATGATCCTAACGGCTTGGTCTACTACGAAGGTGAGTACCACCTTTTCTATCAACATACGGTTAATTCCACCAGTCCTGACTTCCCCCGCATGCATTGGGGCCATGCAGTAAGCAAGGATTTAGTCCATTGGGAGGAACTTCCGCCAGCCATTACGCCTGGCGAGGACGGAGCGATCTTCTCGGGAAGCGCAGTGGCGGATATGAACAACACCAGTGGCTTCTTTAATGAGGAAGGTTCCGGTCTGGTTGCCATTTACACGAACGAAGGGAATCAAGCTCAGCCCGGCAAACCACAAGTTCAAAGTCTCTCCTACAGCAGAGATCAAGGACGAACATGGACAAGGTTTGAGGGAAATCCTGTTCTGTTACCTGCCAGTGAAACAGCCGACTTCCGGGATCCCAAAGTATTCTGGCATGAAGAATCATCCAAGTGGGTGATGGCGCTAGCCGCAAGGGATCGCATAGAGTTCTACACCTCGGAAGATCTTAGAGCGTGGAGTTTTGCAAGCGAGTTCGGATCCACGGTACCCTTTGTGCATCGTGGCGTGTTCGAATGTCCCGACATCTTCCAGGTTCCTGTGGATAATGATCCAAACAACAAAAAATGGGTTTTGTCTCTGAGCGTCGGGGACCTTAACGGGGGAAATATGAGCGATCCGCAGCCGCCCGCAGGCGGTTCCGGTATGATGTATTTTATAGGTCACTTCGACGGTCAATCGTTCATATCAGATAAAATCATCGAGTCCATTCACGATATCCAATGGATTGATTTCGGATCAGACTTTTATGCAGCGGTTACCTGGAATGGGATTCCGAAAGAGGATGGGAGAGTAATATGGATCGGTTGGATGAACAATTGGCGTTATGCAAATAAATTGCCATCTTTGGAATGGCGCGGAAACATGTCACTTCCACGCGAGATTCAGCTCAGAACTTGTCTGGGAGGACTTCGTTTGATTCAGCTGCCGGTGAAGGAGTTAAGTAAACTACGTAATCCAATGTCAACCCTAACAGATCTGGTTATTAAACCAGGAGATAACCTATTATCCGAAGTTACTGCCCTTAAAGCAGAAATCATTGCTGAGTTCGAAATAGGTACCGCGATAGAATTCGGTTTCAAGCTCCGCAAGTCTTCAAGTCAGGAAACCATCATCGGCTACGATGTCGTGAATGAAGCCCTATTCCTAGATCGAACAAATGCAGGCTCGGCGGATTTCCATCCTGATTTTGCAGCTAAACACACCGTGACTCTGAAGCCAGAGCATAAACGGATTCAAGTAACTATTTATGTGGATGGGTCGAACATAGAACTGTTCGGTAATGAGGGTATTGCCGTTATCACAGACTTGGTTTTTCCGGAGCCTGAAAGTCAAGGACTTGAGCTGTATGCAGTCGGCGGATCTGTCAAGGTGATTTCCTTGCAAATTAGTGATATGACGGGGCTTTGGGTGAGAGAATAGAGCACGATTTAAGACTTTATAAGATACCGCTATTCAAATGCTATGACTAAATTGTCCTTATTCTTTCCAGGTACATGAGCTTGCTGGTAATGGGTTGTAAGAATAGAAGGAGAAGGTTGCAGCGATCACTCACTTGGGTGAACGCTTCTTAATGAGATGACGTATGCGGATTTAAAACTAGACGGGAAGATTTGCTTAAATAATAGCTAGAGACTGGAATGAAATAGGGGCAATTTCCTAATCATCTGCTCCAAATGTTTACGACTTACTTCTGTTTTTTTGTAATCATAACCTGTCGGATGTTTTGCAAGTGATGGTTGGATATCGAGTTTCCGATTACCGAGCCATTTCAGGATCACGATGAAAAAAAGCTTGCTTCGCGGGAACCCCTCTATTGATTTAACAGTATGTAGTAAATTAAGCAGTCTTTTGATGTAATGGGCACCATAGTTGAATGCTTATTTACGTTGCTTCGTGTTCACAACCTCAAAAAATTCGATAACACAGGGGAAGATTTGGAGGATTTGATCTCCATCGGGACGATCGGATTGATCAAAGCGATCGAGTCGTTCTCGCCGAACAAAGGCACGAAGCTCGCGACTTTCGCGGCGCGCTGTATCGAGAACGAGATCCTGATGCATCTGCGTTCACTGAAGAAAACTCGGAAAGATGTGTCCCTGCATGATCCCATCGGAACGGACAAAGAGGGGAATGAAATTACGCTGATCGACATCCTCGGTAGCGAGGCGGACGATGTGGTAGATGCTGTACAGCTGAAAATAGAGAAATCAAAGATATATAAGAATTTGGAGATATTGGATGAGCGGGAGAAGGAAGTTGTGGTTGGGCGGTTTGGACTGGAGTTAGGTGGGGAAGAGCGGACGCAGCGGGAGATTGCGAAGGAGTTGGGTATTAGCCGCTCCTATGTGTCGCGGATCGAAAAAAGGGCACTGATGAAGCTGTATCATGAATTTTATAAGGCGAAGCGGTAAAAGAATTGAATCGTAATCTTCATTTATTTGGCATCAAATAATGGGGGGCGAGGACAATGACAGCCTTAATTCAAATTGAGCATGTGAGTAAATTTTACTATATGGGCGGGGAGACAATCCGCGCCCTAGATGACATTTCGCTAGACATTGTACAAGGCGAATTTGTCGCTATTATGGGACCTTCGGGGTCTGGGAAGTCCACGCTGATGAATATCATCGGCTGTTTGGACGTTTCGGATGAAGGCCTGTATGTGCTGGATGGAAAGCAGATTCATTCGCTGAAGGACTCACAATTGGCAGAGATCCGGAATCGGAAGATCGGGTTTGTTTTTCAGAACTTTAATCTACTGCCAAGGTTGAGTGCTTATGAGAATGTGGAGTTGCCGCTGATATATCGCGGACTATCCAGAAAGCAGCGGGAGCCGCTGGTTCTCAAAGCGCTGGAAGCTGTTGATCTGCTGGATCGCAGGCGGCACTTTCCATCGGAACTGTCCGGTGGGCAGCAGCAACGTGTTGCGATCGCGCGGACTTTGGCTGGGGATCCCCCGATCATCTTGGCGGATGAGCCAACGGGATCATTGGACTCTAAAACCGGCGTGGAGATCATGGATATTTTTAGGCGGCTGAATGAGCAGGGGCGGACGATTATTGTGATTACGCATGATCGGCAGTTGGTTCATTAAATATAATAAAGGTTAGTTGCCCTACGAGAAATCGTAGGGTTTTATGAAAAGTAAGGACAAGAAACTTCTCGTTGCTACTAGTATTTAAAAGAAAAGGTTGAAACTGAAGGAAAAGCGAGCTGTTATAGTGGCGGTATTGAAATCTTGTAATTTGCAGTTGGTGTTCACCAACGGATATGCTGCGCGGCTGAAAAACGGGGCACGAAGCGGACGATGTCGTGGATGCGGTGCAGCTCAAGATTGAGAAGAGCAAGATTTATCGCAATCTGGAGATTTATTAGAATTAGGAAAAAGCATGATTGATTAATGAGGGTGCCCACATTAATCAATCATGCTTTTTCGCGTGTTTCCCCGGTTTATTCCCTAGTAGTCGGTGAGGTCTTAATGGCCTAAAGCAGTCTGGCATTATAATTACCCCACCGTTGCTTGAGAACATTGCGTTCCGTCCCCGTTTCTCGGGTCGTGTTTCGATTGGATTCAGTGACCCAACTCTCTACAAAGGAAGCTTAACGATGACAGTTGTGCCTTCCCCGGGTTTACTTATCAAACTCAAGCCGTAGGCTTCTCCGAACGTGAGCTTCAGCCGCTGGTTGACGTTCTTCAGTCCGATATGCTCGGCGTGCAACATGCTTTTTTGTTGCATGTTGGCATTGAGCGTGTCCAGTTTCTCCGCTTCAATTCCAATCCCGTTATCCCTAATGTGAAGCAGTATGTGGTCGTTTTCGATAAGCCCGGAGATTGTTATTACTCCTTGTTTCCGATTCGGATGAATGCCATGCTGAATGGCGTTCTCGAGCAGAGGTTGAAGCATAAGCTTGATGACCTGCACGGACATTAGCGCTTGAGGAATATCCCACACGATTCGAAATTTATTCTTATAACGAATATCCATCATGCGCAAATACAAGTTAGCATGCTCCACCTCCACTCGGAATGGAACCAGACGGTTATCCATATCGAGACTCAGTTGCATCAACTGTGAAAGTGTTCCAATCGTGTCGGATACTTCGTTAGGCTGTCCGTCGGTCAGCTCGATCGCCATCCAATTAATGGTCTCCAGGGAGTTTCCAATGAAATGAGGGTTAATTTGTGCCTGCAGGGCAGAAGCCTGAGCCTCGTTCAGCAATTGGGAGCGATGGGATAGTTCCTCTTCAATTCTGCGTTTGGTTTGGGCGCTATTGAGGAGGTTGCCTGAGATGTAACGCACCTCGTTATCTCTGCCATCCGGCGACCTTGTCATCCCATCTCTCTCCAGTTGTTCCATCAAGTGAATGATATTTCGAATCGGCTGAAAAGTTTTTACGGAAATAAGAAAGGCCACGATAACGCCTAACGCGGCAAACAATAGCAGCAGTAAGACTGTGTAGTTCCAAATGTTACGAATATTTGATTCGTACTCTTGGATGGGGAGAAGAGACAGACAGGCCCAATTGTTGAAGCTTAGCTTGGCTAAAGTCAAGATGTAGGATTCGCCATCGAGCTTCACTATGCCTGAATAGGGTTCTTTTTGATTGAGCAGTTCATCCAGTTTTTGATCCAAAGCTTGCAGATAAGCAGGTTTTGATTTTCCGGGAAATAGAAGCTTCATATCTTGGTTGTAAATGAAATTTTTGTTTTCGTCGATGATAAAGAGTTGATGGTCCTTCTTGCCGTCAGCTGGCTGAATGAGCTTCCCAAGTTCCTCCAGGTCGATATTGATGATGACCGCACCGATTTTATCCTTGGCGTTCAGGTAACTGGGCTTAACAAAAGAAAGGACGAACGGGTAGACCTCGCGGACCTTGCGGGGCAGTGACTTGGTATACACAGAATCGCTTTGCTCGTAGAAAGGATACCACGATTTGTCTGCAAAATTATCGTAAAAGTTGTTTTCCTTATTGGAAATGACGTACCCGTTTTTCTCCGAATAGACGTATATGGACGAGATGTATTCATAAATAAGGGTGAACATGCTGATTGTGCTGTTGATTTTAGTATACTCCCCTTGCACAAGATTAGCTGAGTTCGTATCGAGCATGAAAAGCTGAGTATCCATCTGCTGAGATATTTGTGTGGAGAGCATGCTGGTTTCTCGGAACAGGACATCCAAGATGTCCCTAACTCGGTAAAGCGAGCTTTTGTTGACTTGACTCACCTCTCCATTGATAATCTGGTGGGAGCTGCGATAAAGAAAGGAGCTCATACCTGCCAGCGGCAATATGACGAGCACCAGAATAATCATGAAGTTACGGACGAATATACTTTGAAACCTGTAGTTTTGAATATAGTACCAAATGCCGCGTTTTCTATTCATCTTCCAGATCGCTCCCTATTAGAATAAGTCGAACATACTCTTTGGGCGTATATCCGAACCCTTGCTTAAACTGCCTATTAAAATATTTGCTACTTTGATAGCCAACCATTTCGCTGATCTCGTAGATTTTATACTTGCGCAGTTTCAGCAGTTCTACAGCTTTATTCAAGCGTATGCGTGTTAGCGCTTCGACAAAGGTTTCACCCGTCTGCTGTTTGTAGTAGCGGCTGAAGTAGGTAGAACTGACGTAGACGGAGCTTGCCACCTCCTCTAGTGAGAGATCCTTGGTATAGTTCGCTTCTATGAAAGTCTGTGCTTGTTGCAATAGGGAAGACGGGTTATTCTGGTTGCGCTTGGATAAACAGGAAATCGTATCTTGCAGCACCTGTTCGCCCCAACGACGAATGTCGGCAGGACTCTGTTGCGGGGTAAGCAGACGGTAGTCGAACCGTCCTCCCGTAAGGCGGAATAGGTCGAATTCCTTGAAAGCGTTTGCAATTTCTGTAAAAAGATCGATGACAAGCAGATAGAGCAGATCGGGTCTTGATTGGAGGATGTCGTCGAGCAGTAAATTAAAATGATCAATGACAATAGACGAACTCCCTGCACGCATGCCCTCCAAGATGTAAGGGTGATGTCTCCGAATCTTCGCATGCTCTCTCTGTTCCAGAAAGTGACCTTGTCTAGCCGGGAAATCGTCAAACATCCCTAGACGTTCTTGATCGAGAGCAGTTCGAATGTTCGTAAAAACTTGCCGCATTTCATCCACATTGGTCGGTTTAATGAGGTAGTGCTCAACTTTATATTCTATCGCACGTTTAGCGTATTCAAACTGGGCATAGCCGCTGTTAATGACGACTTTAACGCGTGGTCGTTGCTCAAACACATATCGAGCTAATTCGATTCCCGATAATTGAGCCATCCGGATATCGGTCAGTACGACATCTGTTTCATGGTGCTGTAAGTATTGCATCGCATCAGCTCCGTCTTCGAAATCGGCAACACAATCGAACCCGAGACCAGCCCAATTTATAAATTTCTTCAACCCGTTGCGAATCCGTTCCTCATCATCAACGATGATCAACTTATACAAGCGATCTCCCCCTTATCTCTTACAAATAATTCTAATTCTATCATGTCGTGTGGAGAGTAAGTGAAAAAAAATAAAGATGCAAAGAATATGCACCAAAGGCAAGATGTTGGAATGTAATCTTACGATGAGAGCGCGTACAATAGGGATTGCACAACACTCCTGATCAAAGTGTTTGACATCAATTCGGAAACGGTTTGGCAGAACCGCTCCTATGAGAAAAGGAGGAAACGCATGAATGAAATCACATTGACGAAACGGCAGCGTACAAGAGTAGGACGGAGATTGTCGGCTTTCGCCAGACATGTCGAGCTGTTTCTTTTAACTCTACCCGCTATCCTGTATTTTATTGTATTTCACTATTTGCCGATCGGCGGTGTGATTGTTGCTTTTAAGGAATACCGTTATGATCTCGGCATTCTAGGAAGCAAGTGGGTGGGGGTTCGTAATTTTGAATTCTTTTTTACCTCACAGGATGCTTGGCGCATTACAAGGAATACAGTCGCTTTCAGCTCGACTTTTCTAGTTATCGGCATCATGGCTTCGGTTACCGTAGCCCTGCTGTTGTTTGAAGTAAGGAACCGGTATGCAATTAAAGTGTACCAGACGAGTATGATTCTCCCCCGATTTCTGTCTTGGGTCATCGTAGGATACATCTCGTACACGTTGCTTAATCCGGAGCTCGGAATATTAAACCAACTTAGAGTGTTTATCGGAATGGAACCGGTGCAATGGTTCGGGAACACGAAGTATTGGCCGTATATTCTCGTAGTTTCGAATTTATGGAAGCATGTCGGGCTTGATTGTATTATTTATTACGCTGCATTGCTAGGTATTGATCAAGAACAATATGAAGCGGCGCGAATCGACGGCGCGAATCGACTCAGGCAGATGTGGCATATTTCGATTCCCTCGCTTGCGCCGTTGATGTTTATTCTTGGCATTCTGGCGATTGGCGACTTGTTCCGAGGCGATTTTGGTCTCTTCTATCAAATCCCGCGCAATGTAGGGACATTATATCCCGTAACGGATGTAATCGATACTTATGTCTTCCGTGGACTTCGGTTAGGCGAGATTGGCATGACCGCCGCCGTCGGATTGTTTCAATCCGTTGTCGGACTTGTGTTGGTCGTAAGTGTAAATCTAATTGTAAAGAAAATAAGACCGGACAATTCATTGTTCTAAGGCAGGAGGGAGAGTGCCGGTGACGAAACCTGTTAAGTTAACGTTCAGCACCATGTGCATACATTTGTTTTTTATTCTATTTTCGTTGGCATTCTTACTTCCGTTTCTCATGATCATCTCCGTGTCACTCTCGAACGAGCAGGAGTTGATGCGGGAGGGGTATCGACTGTTGCCGATGCGAATCGATTTCACGGCTTATCGCTATGTATTCGAAAATCCGGCGCAAATGATCGATTCCTACATCATCACGGCGTTTCAGGCACTATTCGGGACGTTGCTCGCCCTAATTGTTATGGCGCTCTGCGCCTACCCATTGTCTCTAGTGCATTATAAACTGCGCAATACAACTACTTTTTTTATTTTTTTCACCATGTTATTTGGTGGCGGATTGATTCCATCGTACATTCTAAACACACAGTATTTGCATATCGGCAATACGTTTTGGATTTATATTCTGCCTACGTTGGCCAATGCGTTCCACATTATCATCTTACGGACATTCTTCCAAGGGATTCCATACTCACTGGCGGAATCTGCAAAAATGGATGGAGCCCGCGAGCTGACGATTTTCTTCCGCATTATTCTGCCACTGTCCAAGCCGGTTCTGGCCACGATTGCGTTGTTCAATATTTTGGATCGTTGGAACAATTGGTACACTTCCTTGATCTACGTGAACAATTCGAAGCTCTACACCTTGCAATATTTGCTTCAGAAAATATTAATGGACGCAGAGTTTGTAAAGAGTTTAGCCCAAGATGCGCCACCCGGGATGTTTACTGGCAGCATGTTGGAAGTTCCGACGGAAAGCATGAAATTTGCAATGTGTATTGTAGCAGCTGGACCGATGCTCGTGATCTTCCCTTTCTTCCAGAAATATTTTGCCAAGGGACTAACGATCGGAGCAGTTAAGGGGTAGCGAATAAACTCAATTGGAGGATGAAAAATGGAAATGATCAGAAAAAGAAGAAGCAAGCTGTCTGCGATTTCGCTCTGTGCAGGTTTGATGCTTGTCCTCACAGTGGCGGGCTGCGAAACCTCCGGGAACAATGGAAAGAGTTCGACGAGCAATACGATAGTGCCGACCGCAAGTACACTGGCTGACAACAAGCCGGTAAAATTGAAATGGGTATTTATGGGTCCGGGCAAGCAAGAGGATTCCGAACGGGTATGGGCGGAGTTTAACAAAAGGCTGCAGCCGTTGTTGCCCAATACGACAGTTGAATTTGTCGAGTTGAGCCGGACGGAATTCGTGGAAAAATGGAAATTACTAGCTGCATCAGGCGAGGAGATTGATTTGGCTTGGACCGGGTATTTAATTCCGTTCGTACCGGAAGTGAAGAAGGGTGCCTTCTTGCCTCTTGACGATCTGATCGCCAAATATGCGCCTAAACTAGCAACTGGTGTGCCGGATTGGGTCATGAAACGTACCGTCGTAGACGGCAAAACGTATGCAGTTCCAAATCAGCAGCTAGAAGCCGGCATGGGTCCAAGCCTCAAGGTGCCCAAGGATCTGGCAGACAAATATTTGGACGTGAAGAAGCTGCAAGCGGTCAATTTTGGAGCTAAGACGTCGGTGAAAGAGGCCTATGAACCTATTGAAGCCTATTTGAAAGCGCTTAAAGATAATAATTTACTTGGCAAAGGGGCTTCCATCTCGACGATTATGCAGTTTATTCAAACGAAAGGGTACGAGACGTTCAGTTCCACGAATTATATTGCGGGCTACCGAATTGACGATAAGAGTTTCAAAGTTGTCAATATGTACGAAACGCCGGAATTTAAGGATTCGTTCGATGTAGCCGCTGACTGGTTCAAGAAAGGCTATATTCGGAAAGATATTCTGTCGATGCAAGACCCTCGCGTTGATGACGGCAAGCTGAACGGAAGTGTGGTCTGGGCACACAACCAAGTTGAAGAAGGCACCACGGTGACCCCAGGCAATGCGCAAGCAGGCACAGTGGAGTACTACAACATCCCGCTGTCCAACCAAACGTTTATCTCGTCAGGGGATGCCGCAACCGCTACGGTTATTCCACGCACAAGTAAAAACCCGGAGCGTGCGATGCAATTAATCGAGCTAATCAACACTAGCAAGGGGAAAGAGCTTTACGATCTGCTTGTGTGGGGCTTGGAGGGCGAGCACTATAAGAAAGTTTCCCCGACGCGCATGGAGACCATCGGCTACACTGGGCAAGGCACACCAACGGCCAAATACGGCTTGTGGAAATGGGTGCTCGGCAATACGTTCCAAACGTACGAAACACAGGCGGACAAAGAAGGATATAACACTTTCGTGAAAAAACTTCACGAGACGGCGACCAAATCGGCGCTGATGTCGTTCAAGCCGGATACGACGGCGATCGCTACGGAGCTTGCTCAGGTAGCGGCCGTACGCACAGAATTCGAAAATGCGTTGAGGAGCGGCGCGCTTGCCGACTATGAGGATAAATATAAGCAGGCAATTGATAAAATGAAAAAATCCGGCTCCGATAAAATCGTTGCCGAAATGCAAAGGCAGGTTGATGAATTCGTTAAGAAAAACAACATTAAGTAAGAGGAAAGTTGGCCGGAGCTGCTATGGCAGTTCCGGCGACTCACCATTTCGGTTGGTCTCACAACCTCAAAGGAGTGTTCATGATGTCAATAACGAAACGTATCACAGCCTTATGGTTGGTCCTCGCTTTTCTTAACGGTTTCCTTCCAATCCTTGGTTCTCAGCAAGCCGAGGCATCGGGAGTAATGCCCCAGCTCCCTACGGTCGTATCGTCGGTCTACGAAGATTATGAATCGAAGTCGGTTGGAGATGCTCTTCTCACTTCTGGCAATTACCAATTGACAGTGCAGCAAGATCCATCCGAAGCAGGCAATAAGGTCGCTCGACAGCTGTATGGAAGCACAGCACCAAGCGGGTACACACCTACAATGTCATTTACGCCGTTGACAGGCACCTTCGTGTTAGACCAGAAGGTGAGACTTGATGGAAGCGGAAACAACCTGTATTACGTCATGTATATGCGGACCCAGAGTGGAAACATTCCGGTGCCGATTTGGCGTATCCATTACCCAGGTTCAAACCCTGGATTGTATTTGACGAAAGCGAATGGCAGTGGCGAAGAGAATGTCGTGCCGGCGAATCTGATTCAAACGCAGGTGTGGTACGCCATTCGGACTGTGATTAATACGTCCACCGCTACGTACGATATATACTTGCTTGACCAAGCCGGCAATCGGTTGTACGGCAGCACTGGCCGCCATTTGCCTACTGTCATCGGAGCGACAACCGTAGACTATTCAGCCGGATTCAAATGGCTGTACGGCAAGCATAGCGGTTCGACATTGGGTTACGCAGCAACATACAGCGATGATCTGTTTCTCTATACGATGTCTGCGGCTACACAGGCGGAGTTCTTGGTAGATAACGCTGAAATAGGACGCAATAAAGCAGAAATTACTTATGCCGACGGGAAGGTGGCAGCATTGGCTGCCGGAACAGTCAAAACCAACATGCAAATGAGACTGTCCGCTCTTCGTACCGGTATGGTTGCGCAGGCGTCGGCAGCTGTTTACACGGCCGAGCAAAGTGAGCTAGAAGCTGATCTCGCTGCTGCTCAAGCGCTGTTGCGCGAGCTGCCTGACGACGAAGACATCAGCACGCTACAGACACGTGTGAACGCACTTGCTAGAACAATCAATCACTGGTATTTAAACAATGACTATCAGCTGAACTCATTAAACTCTATCGTTTTTAACCAAAATAATTATGATGTTCGTGTTCAGGAGGACGCGGATGGAACTGGAAATCACGTAGCCAAGATGACATTTGGGCAGGTTCCGACGAGCGGTTTTTGGGGGGGAAGCAGCTTCGCCTCGCCAATTAAGGGTACAGTCCTCTATGAGAAATCGTTTCGCTTCGAAGGGACAGGAACGGGCATGTATCATCTACAAACCATACGAACGCAGGACGGCAATCAATCCGTCAATTTATTTCGGATTCAAGCACCGGGAAACTCTTCGGGTGTCTATGTAGGGAAAGCGGACGGCAGCGCAGGAGAGGATCGGCTTGCCATCGGCTCCATTGTGAATGATCGTTGGTATCGAATTATCGTAGTCATGCATCTGGAAGAAGCTACTTATGATATTCATATCATTGATTCCAGCAGCAGTGAAGTCATCGAGTCCTCCTTAGGCAGACATTTACTCATTAAGAACGCTAATACCCAGCCTATCGACTATACGTTGGGAATCAAATCAATGGCGGTGAGAATTACGGGTACTGCTGCCAGCTACGGCGATGCGGCACTTTATATGGACAATGAGCACATGTATGGCAATACATCGTCCCGTATTGCTGCTCACGTGCAGAGTTTGCTGGATCACATCAGGGAAGAGACGATTTATTATTCCTCCTCGCTGAAGCAGCGAATGATGCAAGCCATCGTGCTGTACC
Organism: Paenibacillus sp. HWE-109; assembly: GCF_022163125.1. NCBI lineage: Bacteria > Bacillati > Bacillota > Bacilli > Caryophanales > Paenibacillaceae > Paenibacillus > Paenibacillus sp. HWE-109. Next base: position 639,120 of record NZ_CP091881.1, read on the forward strand.
CCGAGCGCGCTTACAGCTATGTCCGCAATAAACGGAAGATGATTTCAACGGACCACCCGGACGTCAGGCCCGAGCTGGTTAACGGCATTGCGATGGCGTCGGTGCAGTTTCTCGCTAATCAGCTGGGCTGGACGGGGAGCTGGAACGAATCGCAAACCATCTATACCGTCACTTATGGCGGCACGACCTTGCAGTTGAATCCCGGATTGCCGACGATGACAGTCAACGGTGTCTTGATGCCGTTAGATCATCCGACCGTCCATGAAACTAACGCCTTGCAGGTTCCTATCGGAAATGTCGGGCAGGTGTTCGGGTTGACGTTGTTTCAAGATAATGCTCGCGGTGTATGGGTGCTGGACGCGAATCCCAACCTGTTCGATCCAATCAACGATGCTGCGTTGCTGGATGAGCTGAATAAGGTTCGCTTCGGAATCCGGCCGCCTACTATTACAGTTAATACGACTGCGGCTGAACCGAGTGGTGTTTCCGCTCAGCAATCGGAATTTAACGACCGAAATTCTGCTGCCAGTGTAGAGCAGCTTGCCCGAAGGCTCGCTAGCGTGCTCGACCCGACGGTTCCGGGGCTGATTGATTTCCGACAACGGGTTACAAGCGAGGATTATGAAGGAGCGTTAATGGCGTTTCGCAGCTATTTCCTGAATAAACTGCGCAATATCAACACGTTCAATTGGGACCAAGAGCTGTTGAGTTTTACATTCGGCAAGGGTGATTCGATGCCCGACGAGCTTCTGTACAACATACTAACTACGCCCGATATGAGAAAAATCCTAATTGGTGAACCTGGCCGAATCGATTGGCGCTTCGAAGCACCTGCCACCAATGCAGGGTATGCGTCACGCAATAACTATATGTGGCATATTGATCAATTCTATCCGTTGCTCAATCGTTTCAATAGTTCGGGGAATCTCTCCTATTTGGATAAATGGGGAGACTATGTCGATGACTGGGCGCTCCACTCTCACGGTTATGATTCCATTTTGCCTGCGGAAATTCCGGATGCGGATCAAGCCGGAGCACGTGCAGTCGTGTACCTAATGAGGCAATTGAAATTGCTTGCCGACCATTTGCCAGCTGATGGGGAAGGGCTGCCGGCTACTACATTGGCGAGGGTATTAATCAAGATGCAGGAGGAATATCCTCCGATTTCGATCGTATACGGCAGTTCCAATCCGCAAAACTGGACAACTGGCATTTTTACTTCGCTGATTATGAACGGACTTCTACTGAGTGAATTCAAGGACAGTTCCTTTTATCTGCGGGAAGGGTTTCGCCGCATGGAGGACTTCGGCACCACACATTATATGCCTGACGGCACGGAGTCGGAGCAATCGTTATCCTACAACCGGGAGGATTTGCGTTACGGTGCGGGACTTGCTTATCAAGTCGTAAAGACGCTGCGGCCCGATTTAATGACCCCTGAGCGGGAAGCGGAAATTAAAGAACGGTTGATGGCGCGTGCCAAGCTGATGTCTCACGCATTAAATTTGAAGGGCAAATTCCCGGCTGGCTTCCGCATTGATTGGCGCGACTGGACGGCGACAGTGAAGGAATTGCTGCAGGATGCGATTCCAGAAGCACTCCAGGATTCGAATATTGCAGCTATTCTGGCTATCGGCTCCGGGAGCCCGACACCGGCGGAGCCCGATTTTACATCGGAATGGTTCCCTTATGGTGGCTATTCGTTCATAAGGAGCGGTTGGATGCCTGACAGTCAGGAAGCGTTCTTGTTCAGTTCGAGCCATCCAGGCAATTACGGCTACCATAGCTTGCAGGGCAACAATATGCTTTCGATTCAAGCATTCGGTCAAGATATGGTGGTACCTGGCGAGGTGGGAGCATATGACAACATCCCAAGCCCGCTTACCGTCGATGGAGACATGCAGAATTACTCGTACGGTATCTCCAGCTGGGGCCATAGACAGACTCTCGTGTCCAGCTGGGATGAGCCGGCTGATCTCCGATGGTATGAATCTCCTTCGTTTCAATTCACAGAAGGCATGTATGAGGGACATTACGGAAAAGACGAAGGTACCGGTACCGACGATACGGCCCATCAACGCATGTTGACATTGCTGCAGGAGCAAGGCTTATGGATTGTGACGGATCGTTTGATCAGTGGAGGTACGCATAACTATCGAATGGATTTGCGTCTGCCTTCGCAAGTCATCGGTTCCCGGTCACCCGGCTACCGCGTGTTTGATCCGACGCATATCGAGCGTGGACAGTCCGACGCTCGTTCCGGCTACATGCGCACCCAAGATCCTGGCGTCAGCAACTTGTCCGTGTATCAATTCGGAAGCTCCGCGATGACGACTACCGGTACTGTAGAAATCGTGGCGTCTACGAACCTGTATAAGGTATCTGATTTTTACAGATTGAGCGCTTCGTTCTCTGGAAGCGGTGATCAAGCACTTGTGAGCGTCATTTATCCACGCCAAACCCAGCAGGCCGAACTCCTATCGATCGAGCCACGCAACGGTAGCGGGGTAGCCGGCTTCAAGGCGATTATGTCTGATGGCAAAGTCGTACAATATCAAGTGGCAGCGGATAAAAACGAAGTATTGTCGCTGGAATCGGTTTCCATTCAAGGAGAAGCGCTTTTGCTGCTCACTGATGCGAACGGGGTCACGAAAGGGATGGCACTAGGCGTTTCAGTTATGTCGGAGAGTGGAATACCGCAGAACATCAGCTTCGAGTTTGAAATTCGAAATGGGGTTATGCAGCAGTTGGGAAGCATAAATAAGCCGGTTGGCGAAGTCTCCATCACGCCTGGAGCTGATGTATTTGTCGATTACGTCACAGTCACGATGGCGACCTATACAGCAGGCGCGTCCATACGTTATACACTGGATGGCAGTACTCCGACTCTGTCTTCAGCGCTGTACACAGGTCCGTTTATGCTAACGGATTCGGCTAAGGTGAAGGCGAGAGCTTTTCGTGCGGGTGTCATGAGCGTCAAGGATACCATAGACAGCACGAATGTAAGCTCCGTTCGCACAGCGACATTCACGAAGCAAGCACTTCGACAGGCTGTTTCGGCCTCCACTGTGAGCGGTGTGGTTTACCGCTATTATGCAGGGGATTGGAAAGATCTCATGGTTCATATGGATCGGATGGATCCTACATCGCTGGGCACGGCGTCGGGACTGTTCGACTTCTCGGCGAAGGCAACCGACGGCGCATATGGCTTCGAATACAGCGGATGGCTTGATATTCCATCAGATGGCGTCTACACCTTCCGGGCGCCGGAAGAATGGCTGCTCCCCAATATCATGGCAGGTTACGATCTGCAATTGTTTATCGGCGACGAGAGGTGGTATCCAATAACGGGAAGGCAGGGCTTTGGCACTTGGTCAATCGCGCTTGAACATGGATTGCATCGCATACAGGTCCGATATGTCGATTATCGTGGGCAGACGGTTGCTGCTTATAACATTCCGAACTTGACGCCTCGAATATGGGAAGGTGTTATACCTAACCTGACCATCTCGGGACCGAATATGACCGAGCAAGCTGTACCGTCTTCAATGCTTCGACGCAAACCATAGAACAGCTACTTGTTCGCAGGCTCTCTTCCTGAGTGAAGGGAGCTTGCGTTCAGCATAAGGAGAGTGAACAGAATGACATCTCAAAACGATGAGGCTAGGGATCATATGGAAGCAAAAGAAAGGACGGAATCGTCGGATGCTGTCGCATTGCAGCACGCCATTATCGGTCATGCGGACTACCCGTCATCCGAGAGGCTGTATGCGCCAAATTCCCACCCCGATACGGCCTGGTTCGAAACAGCGGCTCTCGGTCTATTCATCCACTGGGGGATTTCTGCAGTTGAAGGGGAGTGTGATCTTTCCTGGGGAATGATGGCTGGGAAGCCGTGGGAGGCATTAATTGGTGAAGACAAGACCATATTACCGGAGGATTATTTCCGTTTAGCTGAACGATTCCAACCGAAGAGTAACCCTGCGGAGGAATGGTTATCGGGTGCCGCTGAGGCTGGGTTTCGTTATGCAGTACTTACAACCAGGCACCATGACGGTTTCTCACTTTGGCCGAGCAAATGGGGAAAGTTCAACACAGCCCTCACTTTAAGCGGAAGGGATTTTGTCAGAGAATTCGTAGAGGAGTGCCGTCGAAACGGGCTTAAAGTTGGCTTGTACTATTCTCCTCCCGATTGGTACTACAATCGTCACTATATGTCGTTTCATTATGGCAGTGCAGCGGGAAGCGGAGCAACATCTTTCGCGGGAAGGGCGCATTATGGCATGTGTCATGAGCCGATTCAGCTGCAGCCGCAGCCTCAAGGTTGGCAGGAGCAATTCCTTGCTTATATTCGAGGGCAAGTCATGGAACTGCTGACCCAGTACGGCAAAATAGACATGTTATGGTTTGATGGAGGTCGCGATTTGAGCGATGCAATCTCGATAGAGGAGATTCGCAAGTACCAGCCGGGCATACTTGTAAATACGCGAATGCATGGTATTGGGGATTTCGATACTCCTGAATGCCATATGCCGCAAGAAAGGCCGGTCGGTCGTTGGGAACACTGCAACATATGGGCTGAGGGACCATGGTGGGCCTATATTCGGTCGAGCGAACAGTATCGACCGGCCTCTTGGATGCTGTCGAGGCTCGCAGAGGTTCGGGCATGGGGCGGAAATTTCCTCGTGAATATCGGGCCGAAGGCCGACGGCACGTTGCCTGAGGATATATCAGTAAGATTGGCTGAGGTTCGTGAATGGATGAGACACAGTGGTGAGTCTATCTACGATGTCAAGGGAGGGCCCTATCCGGAATGCTCTAACGTTCCAGTGACATGTGGCTGGGCTTATTGGTATTATCATCTGCTGCCGAGCATGGAGGGTCTAGTCATTCTGAAAGAAACTAAGGCTACTCCTGAACGCGTGTTTATGCTGCGAACTGGGCAGTCGATTGCGTATCGCCAAGAAGGTGGCCATCTGCTTCTGATCGTTCCGGATGAATGCCGCACGACGCTTGTCGATGTTGTGGCCATTCAATGGACAGCGTCACGGGAAGACGAACCAGGTGACAAGGTATGATACATCGAAATGTAGAGCTTCATAACGTCGTTGAAGTCGAGTCTAGAGAATTTTACCCAGGTGTAGGCCTGCATCGGTTCCCAGCTTCCGTTCGAAACGCATTGGGCAAGCGGGGAAAACTTGTTTCCCGGCAATCGAGCGGCTGTGAAATTCGGTTCGTGTCGGATTCGCCGCAAGTTTGCGTATCTTTGTCATCGTTCGACAGCAACGGAGAGGCACTCGTTTTTTATGGAGATATTTTCCATTCCAAGCATAGTTTGATACAAGGCACGATACATACGATATTACTTGAAAAACCTGTTGAACTGGAAAATATGAATGCCAAAGTATGGAGTCATGCGAACTTCTCGTTAGGGGTATGGCGGGTGATGACAGGTAGATACCATGCTGTTTTTCATGGCGTCGACACATTCGGTGGGGATTGTCGTCCGCCTAGCGCAAGTGAGCTCCCTCGGTTGCGCTGGCTCGCATATGGATCTTCCATTACGCACAGCGCACATGCTACGCATCAAGCAAACACTTATGTTAGCCAAACGGCCATGAGGTTGGGGCTTGATGTTTTGAACGGTGGCTTGAGCGGCGCATGTTTGTGCGAGCGTGAAGTAGCGGATTATCTGTCTGAGAGGGAGGACTGGGACATCGCCACCCTAGAGATCGGCGTCAACATGCGCAGCGGCTTCAGTACAGAGCAATTCCGCAAAAGAGCCGACTACTTGATCGAACGGATGGTCAATAAGGCGCCGGGCAAGCCAGTCGTGCTGATTACCTCATTTCCCAATGCAGCAAGCGTCGAGCTAAATCCAAGTGATTCGGGGAAAAATCAGCACGAATTTAATCATATTTTACGGGAGCTGGCGTCATGTTATACGAATGTTCATTTATTTGAAGGCAGCGATATCTTGAGTAGTTACTCTGGATTGACATACGATATGATTCACCCATCCGATTACGGTCATGCGTTAATGGCCGAAAACCTATCAAGGCTGTTGCGCCCTGTTCTGCCGGTCTAAAGTTTACCGCTTAGTAGGAATCGGAAGATCGGATTTGTATTTCAGAACTTTAACTTACTTCCAAGATTAAACGCTTATGAAAATGTGGAGTTACCGTTGATTTATCGCGGCTTGTCGAGAAAACAGCGGGAGCCGCTTGTTCTAAAAGCGCTGGAATCTGTCGACCTGTTGGATCGCCGGAGGCACTTTCCGTCGGAGTTATCTGGTGGACAGCAACAACGTGTTGCGATAGCAAGGACGCTGGCAGGAGATCCCCCGATTATTTTGGCTGATGAGCCTACTGGGGCATTGGACTCGAAGACCGGTGTAGAAATCATGGATATTTTCCGGCGACTGAACGAGCAGGGACGGACGATTATTGTGATTACGCATGATCGGCAGGTCGCGGAGCAGGCGAAAAGGATAGTGAGGTTTCGGGATGGGCGGTTGGTTCATTAGATTAGTAGGAATATGAATTATTTATATTTGATGAGCGCTGCGGGAATCTGTAGGGCTCTTTTTTGCAAATACACACAAAGAGGTTTTGGTGTAACTGCTAAAACGGATCAAAGGTAGTCTCAAATTATTGCTTAATTTTACTGTCAACTTATGTTTTAGCAAGATAACCTCTTCTTTCGGTAAAATCCTATTGGTTGCACGGTACTTCATCGAATAATTCAAGATGAAAAAAGGTAGATGCTGCTAGAACGCAGTAACTACCTTTTTTGAATGTGATTGTTGGAATTCTATTGCAAGCTTTGGACATCAGCCGCACTTAATGGATAAGCATAAATGCTAACTTGGTCAATCAGGCCGTTCATCGTGCTTGCGGAGTTGACGCCTGCGGTCAAAGGAAATGCATTAGAAATATTTCCTCCCGTAAGTGTAGTGTTCTGGCCGACCAAAACAGAATCGACGTATAGCCTAAGCCCCAAAACTCTATCGGCTACGGCTATAACATGGTGCCACTGCCCATCTGCAAAGGTCGCTGTCGATTGGACCGCATCACTGGTACTACCATAATCCAACAGAAATTTAATTGTATTATTGGTTTCAAATCGTAACCAATATGCGGCATTTGTATCTCCTTTATTCAATATATATTTGATTGTACCCGGGACGCTTGTCTTTACCCAAGCGGAAACGGAAAAACTTCCTGTGGTTCCGAAATCAAAATCATTGCTGAAGGGATCTCCCAATGATACATAATCACCATTTCCGTCAAAGCTTAAAGCACCGCCAAACATACCGCTCGCACTCCGAACAGCATTTGTAATTGTTCCATGATAACCATTGTAGGTAGAATCCAGCACTGTACTTCCTGTGGTCTCATCAAACGTCCAATATCCGCTCAACCCGTATAAATGTCCCACTTCCGTTGAATCCAAAGCATAGTTGTATAGTCTCACTTCATCAATGAAACCATTCATTGTGCTTGTAGAATTGCTTCCAATGGTTAATGGAAGGGAGTTGGAGATGGCCCCGTTAGTAGGGCTGGTATCTTGCCCAACTAATACACCGTCGACGTATAGCTTAAGACCCGTTGTTCGATCGGCGACACCAACAACATGATGCCATAGCCCATCCGTATAGGTGGCTGTCGATTGAGCGGCGTCAAAGGTGCTGCCATAGTCGAGAAGGAATTTAATGGTATTATTCGCCTCAAATCGTAACCAGTATGAAGCGATCGTATCTCCTTTATTTAAAATATATTTGGTTGTACCCGTTACGCTGGTTTTCACCCAAGCAGAGACCGAGAAGTTTTGTGTGGTTCCAAAGTCAAACGCACCGCTGGAAGGATTGCCTAAGTTTACATAATCGCCGCTGCCGTCAAAGTGTAAAGCACTTCCAAATTTGCCGTTTGTGTCACGTGTCGCGTTCACAATGGTTCCGGGATTAAGGCCGCCAGCGGAATCCACAACTGTAGTTCCTGAGGTTTCATCTAAGCTCCAAGTACCGATGTTAGATTTATTCCACCAAATTCTCGAAACGATGGCTCGATTCGGAACGAGGGAGTTCCATTCGTTGCTTGTCACGATGCTCAAATCAGGCGTAATCTTAGTCGTTCCAAAATTGCCCAATTGCGCCCGGTTGTCCGTTATCGACATCACGATTTGTTCCGTGTTTTTTTTGAGCCGAAGTGTAACCGGATCGACTTCAGCCATCCATAAGGGAGCCCGATATCTGAGTATATCCGTGTTAGAAGTGTCCTGACGCGTATAGACCAGGTATAGTGCATTCGGTTGTGTCACCCAATGCATCTGCGTATTCATACTTCCGGTTACAGCCGTTCCGTCCTCCCATTGCAAAGTCACTGCTGACTGCCAGGTTAAACCGTCGCTGCTTTTGGCCAATCTGTTCTGGATATCATCGCGAATGGTCATAAAATATTCGTTATTGTACTTGGTAAGGGATGTTTCAATACCGGAACGGTTCCCGTTGCCTCCTGAATTGGGTACTGATGTACCTTGGCTGATGTAGGAAAGCGCAGTCCCGTTAAATGATGCCTTAACAACCTTTACATTGCCCGTTCCGTCCATTAAATTGATTGGCCAAAGCAAGTCTCCGGTACCATCGTCTACTTCATAAGGATAAACACTGCCGGTATGGCCGAGTCCATTAGGCCAGTCGAATAAATACCAATCGCTGCTCCAAGTTAAAGTGGCAGGATCGTATATGGCATAAGCGGGGTAGTTATGTTTCTTGGTAAAAGTAAGACTATATGATTGTGCCATACCGAACAGGATGATCTTTCCTGTTTTTTCGTGATAAACGGGTACGGGATCAATTAACATACCCTGGTAACCATCCGGTAATGTCTTCCATTGATATTGGGGGATGGTCGTAAGCGATGACCATGTCTCCCCGAGATCTGTGCTGGAAGTGTAGGCGATATCATAGAAAACATCGGTTAAATTGGTAGGGCTTTCATTTTTATCTTTGGATACGGTGCACATGATTTGGGGACTTACACCTCCCGGAATGGTTGCGCATCGCATGTGAGTCCACCAAAAGTTATTGGAACCATCATTTTGATAAGCTACCTTTTCATCAAGCTTATAAGAAGGTGGTGAAGACGCATGAGCAACAGATGAATTTTCAATTATGAAACACCCAAGCATTAAGGTAAATATGAAAGTGAAACAGAGGCTGTAAAGAAGTTTTCTTTGATTTTCTTTCATAATAAAGTCTCCTCTCAACATATCAATTGCCATGAATCATATTAATTTTAAAGCGCATTCAAAAATAGACACTTACTATCGTACCCCTTTCCTTTAGAAGTTGGATACTATCTCATAATATCACTATGAACTCTATACGATAACGGGATGAAATTTAGATTTGGTGGATTTAATTAAGCATTATTATGCTGAATTGACTTCCAGTCAACAGCAGAAGAGAACGTCTCCAAATTGGTGAAGATTGTATTAGATACCTCTAATGATTGTGTTACGGACCTCAGATGCTACTTTTATATAATAAATAGTGGAGCAATCAAGTTTGGTGAAATTGAGCATCGAGGGGGAAAACCGTAATGAAAATCACAGCAGTTAAATGTATCCTTGTCAGCGCTCCGTACGCAAATAAAGGGGATGTGGAGCGGGAAATTTGCCTGAAAACGGGATATCGTCCCACGGCCTTTTTGAAAGTAGAAACCGATGCAGGCATTTATGGTTTGGGTGAAACCTACGCGGGTACTTATGCACCCGAAGCAGTCAGAGGGATAGCGGAACAGATGGAGCACGATCTGATTGGACAAAACCCGATGTCCGTCCTTGAGATGTCCGATCGAATGCGGGTTGCTAATTATTACCTGGGACGAATGGGATTAACGCAATGCGTGATTGGCGGTATCGAGATGGCGCTTTGGGATCTAAAAGGTAAGGCGCTTGGCGTTCCTGTTTACGAATTGCTTGGGGGTAAGGTGCATAATGAAATGACTGCTTATGCAAGCGGTGGCAATAATAAGCCGATTGACGAGCTTAAACAAGAAATGCGTGACTACGTGACACAAGGATTCCGGGCGGTGAAAATTCGCATCAACCTGCTGCCGGATATCGATGCGATTGAAGAGAAGGTAGCCGTATGCCGTGAAGCTCTTGGGCCGGATATCGGATTGGCTGTTGATGCAGCGCAAGGCTTAGCGAAATATCCATGGTCTGTCAAAACAGCCATTGAGATTGCAAAACGTATTGAGAAATACAACCTCCTTTGGATTGAAGAACCGGCAGAGGTAACCAACTATGAAGGATTTGCGGAAATTCGGCGCAACGTCAACATGCCGGTTGCAGGAGGGGAGACGGTAACGAGCCTGGTAGAAGCTGAAGCGTATTTGAAAGCAAATTCGCTCGACCTGTTCCAGCCGGATGCGGCCGTTATCGGGGGATTGAGCGTGTTCCGGCAGGTAGCGCAAATGTGCGAACGCAAGTCCATTCCTATTGCCGTTCATGCATGGTGCGGAGGCGTGGGCATCATGGGGAATTTCCATGCGGCGTTCGCTTCTAGGAACTGTACGATTCTGGAGCTTTCCAATGTGCCGAATCCCCTGCGTGAGGAAATGATGGTTGAACCTTTGAAAATGGAGAACGGCAACATACAGGTTCCGTCGACCCCTGGGTTGGGCGTACACTTACCAGAGGGGCTGGAAGAGAAATATCCATACTTTCCAGGTTCTGTATATCGGGTTCCGCTGACGGTATCCTAATAGGAAGGTGGGAGAAATAAACGATGAAACCTCACGTCTTGGTTGCAGTCAATGGTTTTACGGAAAAACACATGGAACGCATCCGGCAGGTATTGTCCGGTTGGGCAACTTTGGAGCAAATTAACGAAGAGACTCTTGAGTCAGTTTTCTGTGAAAAGATAGGTAGATCGCAAATTGTGGTTGGTTGGCCGAAAGCGGAATGGCTTGCAGAAAGCCCGGTTCGGCTTGTCCAATTAGGAAGTGTTGGTTATGACGCTTTCTTGGGCAACACACATCAAGAGGGTACCACTTTTGCGCTTTGTAACGCTGGCGGTGTCATGTCGGTAGCTGTAGCAGAACATTTAATAGCTATGATGTTCGCACTGACACGCCGTATTTCGCATCATATACGCGATATGAATGAGCATAAATGGCGTCGTCAATTAGAATATGAAGAGGTGTTTGACAGCACAGCATGCATTGTCGGTGTTGGCGGCATCGGGACAGAAATCGCGCGACGTCTGCGTGCATTGGGCGTTCGTACCATTGGGGTGCGACGTGAAATCGGGGAATCGCATCCTTACTTGGATGAGATGTACCCGAGCTCCCGCTTGCAGGAAGCTGTAGCGCAAGCGGATCACGTAATTCTAATCTTGCCCGGTAACGCATCGACCGAGAAATTGTTTGACACTGCGATGTTCGCTTCTATGAAGAAAGGAGCCTATTTCTATAACCTGGCCCGCGGAAGTATCGTCGATGAGAATGCTCTGCATGCGGCACTTAGCAGCGGTAGGCTGAAGGGGGCGGGGCTTGATGTCTTCGAGGTAGAACCGCTTCCGAAGGGAAGTCCGTTATGGGAAATGGATAATGTGATTATTACACCTCATTCGGGAGGACGGTCGGTCAAAGAATTCGACCGTTTCTGTCAGTTGCTCTTGAACAATCTGATGAATTTCCGTGACGGAAAACCATTTCTCAATCAGGTTAATTTGTAAAAGTATGTTTGCCATGACCATATACGAGGTGAAATGACATGATGAATACAATAAAATACGTGACAATTGCGAAATCCTCTGCCAATAACCCAAGGAACGATACGGCTTCCATTGCTGAGTTGGAGGATGGCACATTATTAGCGGTTTGGCACAAGTATGACGGTTCTTTTGGAAGTGATTTCGATTTATGCCGGATTTATGCCAAAACCTCTACGGACGGCGGAATGACCTGGGAACGCGAGCGGATGCTGATCGATGTCAATCCAGAAGATCACAATGTGCAGGCCCCTGGTCTGTGTCTTCTTCCCAATGGAACGTTAATTCTCCATTGCTTAAGAGGCCATCAGGGGGGATCCAGCTCCACAATGGAAGCCTATGTCTCGAAGGATGGAGGCGAGACCTGGGAATTCCTTGCACACATTTGGGAACGTACGAAGGGGCAATGGCTTCAAGGCGGTGCGAACCATATCAACCTGTTGTCCAGCGGTCGATTGTTGCTTCCATTCCACTTCGGCACAGGTCATCAAGGAGGTCAGCACAATGAGATCGGATGCTACTTTAGCGATGATGACGGATTTACGTGGACGCGTGCCGCTGGTACCGTAGATCTGCCTATGCGTGGCGCCATGGAATCCTCCGTTGCTGAAATGAGCGGCGGACGTCTTCTCATGTCCATCAGGTCTCAATTGGGCGCGGTGTTTATGTGTGCTTCAATGGACGGCGGCAACACGTGGAGCTTACCGCAAACAAGCGGTTTGAAGTCGCCGGAATCATGCACTTGTTTACGGCGAATTCCTGGCACCGATGTACTCCTTCTGCTATGGAACGATAGTCAGTACGAACCCGGCAAGCATCATTTCGGACGCCGTACACCTTTAAGCGCAGCAGTTTCTACAGACGAAGGGAAATCCTGGAAAAGAGTGGGGAATATTGCGGTGGGACCGAATGAATATACCAATCTGAATTGTATGTTTACAAAATCCGGTAAAGCCATCATCACCTATATGCAGGTTGAGGATCCAGCATTCGATGCGCTGGAAACAGATCCACCTTTCAAACGGACTGGGATCGATTTAATCGCGGCAGTGTTAGACACCACAATAATGGTTTAGGCAAGGCAACTATCGTCGATAGACGGTAGTTGTTTTTTCATACTTATCAAGGTAACATCATCTTATAAGGAGAAACAATCTTCTCTATTTGTAAGCGCTTATAACAGGGGGGGGGGAAGGGATCCGATGTACAAAGTATTGATTGCTGATGATGAGGAGTTCATTCGCGAAAGGATCATCAACAACATGCCATGGGGAGAAATTGGATTTGAAGTAGCAGGGTGTGCTTCAGATGGAGAACTGGCTCTGAAAATGGCGCGCGAATGTCATCCAGATGTCATTTTGACGGATATTTTAATGCCGAATATGACAGGACTAGAGCTTGCTCAGTGCTTGAAAAGTGAATTTCCTCACATCAAGGTCGCGCTGATGAGCGCCTATGATGATTTTCAATATGCCAAGGAAGCGATCCGTTTTGGAGTGAAGGGTTACCTGCTTAAGCCAATCCTACGTGATGAATTCGTCGAATTGTTCCAGGGTGTCGCCAATGATTTAAAGAACGAGGGTGGGCAGCACGTCGTTCAGACAGCTAGACCTGCGTTTGTAAAGGCGACAAGTGATCGCAATTCGTATATTTCTCTTGCGAAGCAATATATTGCTGCAAACTATACAGAGCGAATCAGACTTGAAGACGTTTCGGAACGGCTGCACGTCAATCCGAACTATTTCAGCACATTATTCAAGCGGGAAACGGGAAAGAATTTTATTGATTATCTGAATGAGGTTAGAATCAACGAGTCCATGAAATTATTGCGGCATACCGATTACAAAGTTTTTGAAATTTCGATGAGTGTCGGTTATGGCAATTTTTCGTATTTCAATAAAATATTCAAACGCATAAGCGGTGTTACTCCGCAAACCTATAGAGAATCGGGCGGATCGGTCTTCCAGTCCAAGGAAGGCGTGTAATGAAGAGAAAAGAGATAAAGCTGAATCGTTTTTTGTTGCTTTTCTCCCTTTCGATCGTCTCGCTGATGCTCATCATTATCGGCTATGTGCTCTATGTGAAAACCGTCCATTACATTGATGAGAAAACCGATATGATGCAAGCCATGAAATTGAATCAAACAACCGCGGATGTGCGCAAGCAATTCGAAGATATTTACCAAACCATAGATAGTTTGCGCAATAACACCATACTAATCAATTCATTGGACAAATTAGGGCGACAAAACGCAACATCGTATGAAAAGGTGAGTCTGTCGCAAAACATTGAGTCCTCCCTATTTAATCTGAATAAAGGAAATGAGTTCATCAGTGGCATTACGGTTTGGACAAGGGGAGGCCAGTACAGTTCGAACGCTAAATATTCTTCCTATTATTTTGAAGGCAATCAATTGTCTCTTTCCAACCTGGACAATCAGATCACGTTCGTCTCCTTAAACCAGACGTATCAAGCATTTGGCTTGAAATCATTGGATATCAAAGATGATGCGCTACGAAATCTACTGGACGTATGGAACAAATCGAGTTACTTTATGTGTCCTCTTAAAGGTCCAGAAGGTACACTCGGAATACTCACGATCAATTTAAATGCAGCGGCGTTCAATCATATTCTTCCATACGGTGAATCTCTGGCGGTCTTGGATGCAAAGGACCAAGTTTTATTTAAGGGGAGCGAAGTAACCTCAGAAATCAATGAACTGTTGAAAAATACGGAGAATTCGCAGCAAATGGACGGAGTTCCATTCTCGGGGAAACGATATTTTTTCCGGGATATCGGATTTCATGACATCCGTATCGCTTTGGCCGAAACCGAATCGGGGTTTCATAAAAGGCAATTTCTGGCGCTTGGGGGATATTCGCTCATCATTTTAGGAGGCAGCGCATTACTTACTTTTTTTCTATCGCATTTGATTGGCCGCAAAATCTTGTTCCCCTTGCACAGCCTGATTAGTTGGATCGGCAGGCAACGCAGCTTGGAGGAACGATGGGAACCTGTAGATGGACTGAATCGATACAAAAAATTCACGATGAGGGACCGTTTTTTTGTCTATTTTTTAATTACGATACTGCTTCCTATCTGTCTTTTCGTTACGGTTTTCTATGTGCAATCATCTAAAATTATTACGCAGGAATTGGAACAAACCTTTTATACGTTGTTTGATAAGACAGCTCATCGAGTAGAGTTATTTGCCGATCAAAAAGAGTCTGCCATGACCCGTTTGGCTTACGACGCGTTCGTTGTATCCTATATGGATCAACCGAGCGATAACCTGCAACAGCATATGGATCAACTGATTTTTGATAGTTTTTTGCCAATTCTCAGTGAGGATGCCATTGGTATCTACAATATAGATAATCAATTGATCTACAGCAATCGATATAAGCATGCAAACCAAATCGACCCGACTTTTTTCGAGCAAATACGTGCTAGCCGTAAACCTATTTTTTACTGGCTTCCACCGACGGATACAGCATCATCTACGGTAAGTTTAAGCATAGGCATCGTCGATATTAATCGTTATTCAAGTCCGATTGCTTATATGAAAACGGATATAAACGGTGTTTTCTTTACCAATCTGTATGCCGATCTGAACGGGAATGGCAGTGAAGCGTTTATCGTGGATGAAAATGGACGTATAATCTCCCATCCGGATATGGGAAGAATTGGGCAGAAGGCCGACATTCCGTTTCAATTGGATTCATCGGAGGGGACCCTATTCCACTCGGATAACGCCATATATTTTTCTAAGAAAATCGCTGCTTTACCCTGGTATGTGATTGCACGGTACGATGCCTCGGCGATTAGGGATCAAGTTATACGTCTCTTTTTCGATGATATTTATTTGTTGGTCATTCTTTTTTTGCTGATTCTCCTATTTTCCTATTTGATGTCACAGTATTTAGTGCAGCCGCTAGCTTCCATTCAAAACCGTTATCTGAGCATTGATCTTGATCGTGTTAATCAATTAACTCTCCATAGAAGCTTTGCGATTGATGAAGTTGAACAGCTAAGAATTTCCTTTAACCACATGCTGGAGAGGATTCATAGGTTGGTACAGGATACATTGGATGCGAATCAGGAAAGGCTAACCCTTGAATTTGAGAAAAGGGAGCTGCACATGGAGGCGCTGCAGGCACAAATTAATCCCCATTTCCTTTACAATACACTTGAAAATATCATGTATATGATCGAAAAGGGAGAACGCCATTTAGCTGTAGATATGATTGGACTATTGAGTCGTCTGTTTCGATATGCCATGGGGAAAGACAGCCCATTGACGACACTTAGAGAAGAGATCGTCTACTGCCAGTCCTATTCGAAGATCATGAGCTACCGCTATAAAGATAGGATTTATTTCGAATGGCATATGGACGAATCGCTGAACGATTGTGTCGTGAATAAGATGATCCTACAGCCCATTATTGAGAATTCAATAAGACATACTCTTAAGATGAATAACAGCGAGATTAGGATTAGAGTCAGCTGTATGAAAAAGGAGAATCATATCGAAGTGGTCGTCAAGGATAACGGCCCCGGCATAGAACAAAATAAGCTAAATGAAATTCGTCTTCGTTTGGAGAATAGAGATCGGGGAAATGTAGGATTATATAATGTGAATAGTAGAATTAAACTCCAATTTGGCGATGTGTATGGCTTATCGATCGATAGTCCCGGTGTTGGAACGATAGTGACAATCCGGCTTCCGTACCAGAGCGTCAACCCTATGGAAGCGTCCTCAAATGTATGAGATTCGTACTATAAACCCCTGATGATTGTGTTACTGATCTCAGGGGCTTCTTATTTATAATAAAGAGGTAAGGCAAGCGATAAGAGTAGGGGGATGGATATGAAAAGTAAAACAGTAAGCGTAGCCTCACTAAGCTTGGCAGTGATCTTGATGGCTTCTGGATGCTCGGGGGGAAAAACAACGAGCGAACCGAACGTTACCAGTGCATCAGACAAGCCTGCCGAAACCACAAAAGCGCTGGACATCAGTTGGGTTGGCCAAGGGGCTAGAGGCAAGATCGAAGATAACAACAAGGTTCAACAAATGATTGAAAAGAAATTCAATGTGAAATTGAAGAATCGAAAACTGGATGTAAACAACAAGGAACAAAAAAATCTGATGGTAGCCTCGGGAGAATTGCCGGATATCGCCTTCATGGATGCACCGGAAAAGTTATATTCGGATTCTGTCACCCGAAGCATATCCAAGGATATGATCATGAAGTACGCTCCTAATTACGCTAAAGTTTTAAGCGATCAGCCAACGGGGTGGAAAATAAATCAAGTGCCTGGTAAGAATGGCGAATATTATGCTCTCACGGGTTATAAACAAGATTGGGATAATCTCACTTGGGGTCAAGTTTACCGTCTGGATTGGATGGAAAAACTCGGATTTAAACCTAAAGGGGACATCGTTCCCGTGGGTACTTCCGGTGGTGCCGAAAGAATTTTCTTTACAAAGCAAGCGTTTACACTGGATGAAGAGCAGAAAATGTTCGAAGCGTTTGCCAATAATGATCCTGACGGCAACGGAAAAAAGGATACGTATGGTTTACTTCTGAACAATAGCGATGCATCTTGGGCTTTAAATACGGAAGCTGGGGCGTTTGGCGTTGGTTGGGATTATAATGTGGAGGAAAACGGGAAAGTAGTCAATTATGCGATCAGCCAAAACTATAAAGAGTTTCTGACATACATGGCCTCTTTAAATAAAAAGGGGTATATCGATCCGGAATTCACCACATTAAACCGCGCTAAAAGCTGGGAAAAATTCGCTGCCGGGAAATACGGCGCAGCGCAGGTGCAGGTTCAAGCGGCAGGCATGGTGCCCTTTACGTTCAATCGTCCGCCTGGAAATCTCGTCCTGAAGGATCCAAATGCGAAATTTCTTTTTACCCCGGCACCTATCGGTTCTAAAGGTCAGCAGGGTTCTGCCGCTTATACGCCTGTAGATGGATTCGGCTATGCGATGGTCATCAAAAAGGATGTCTCGGATGAAAAATTAGCTCGCATTCTCCAGATTTTTGACTATTTGAACTTGGACAAAGATGGGCTCATGCTCTCAGCGTTCGGTGAAGAAGGAAAAGATTATTCGTGGGAAGCTGAGCCTTATAAGTCGGCTGTCATTCCTAAACAGGCAGCGGAAGTCGAAAAAGACGGTATAGGTTACTACAATTTGCCGATCCAATTAGGGAATGTCAATGCGTATTACAGTAATGCTGCCGTTTCCAAATTGACAGATCTGTATTTTGGTGCAGAAATAGGCAGGAAAACGGCCTATCGGCCCTTCAAATGGGATTATTTCAATCAAACCAAATACAATGAGTTGAAAACCAAATATGATGCAAAATTAAAAACGATAACGGATGAATTCTTGTTTAAGTCCATTACGGGTGAGCTGAATGTCGATTCTGCTTGGGATACCTACGTGAAGAATTGGCGCAGCAGCGGTGGTGATGAGCTTCTTGCCGAACTGGAAAAAGCGCCGAAAGTCGCCGATCTCCGTAAGAAGTAATTTGAAATAAAGAAAAAACGGATAAGATATGGAACATGGGAGATTTGTCGGAGACAAATCTCCCCACTTTTTAGAAAGGCGGAGGAACATGGCTATCTCAGTTGAAACATCACTCATTAAAGCAAAAACATCCCGAGCTGTAAAGTGGAAAAAAGTAAAAAAAATGAAAATGTTATATTTTCTTTTGCTGTTGCCTGTCGTGCATCTTGCTATTTTTCATTATGCGCCGATGTATGGCGTTATTATTGCTTTTAAGGATTTTAAGGCTGGGCTTGGCATTTGGGACAGCCCTTGGAATAATTTTGAACACTTTAAGAATATGTTTCATGATTTCGTATTTATAAGAGCACTCCGAAATACAGTCATCATCAGTGTTCTGCGGCTTGTGGTAGGCTTTACGTTCCCAATCATCTTCGCGCTGCTGATCAACGAAATTATGCACAATAAATTCAAGAGGACCGTACAAAGTATTTCGTATTTACCGCATTTCATGTCTTGGGTCATTATTGCCAGCATGGTCGTTGAGGTCTTTTCCCCACAGCGGGGGGTAGTCAATTACATCATTACCTTATTCGGCGGAACACCGATCAACTTTTTATCCAGTAAAACTTATTTTATCCCTCTTCTGCTTATTTCCGATGCCTGGAAGGAAGTGGGCTGGGCGTCGATTCTGTATCTGGCTTCGATATCCTCGATTTCACCGGAGATCTATGAAGCGGCGGAATCAGACGGGGCTAACCGTTTTCACAAGATGATTTATATTACACTGCCATCGCTTATACCTGTGATCACGATTTTATTTCTACTTCGTTTGGGTCACATTTTATCCGGCGGGTTTGATCAAATTCTTAACTTGTATAGTCCGTTGGTCTATGAAGTTGGAGATATTATCGATACCTACGTGTACCGGGCGGGTCTCGTCGAATTTAGATTAGATTATTCCGCTGCAGTCGGATTGTTCAAAAACGTGGTGGGGGTTGTTCTGCTCGTCACAGTGAATCAGATTGTGCGTAAATTCAACGACTATGGGGTGTGGTGAACATGAGGCAAGTACAGCAAAGAGCAGGCAGAATCCGCGTCAGACTCCAACCCGGTTGGTGGTTTGTTGGTCTAAACAGCATGTTTATGGTTATTTTTTCATTGGTCATCCTCTATCCGTTCTGGCAGGTGGTGGTGTTATCTTTCTCCGACGGAAGAGAAGCGACTACGCTCGGTTTCCATTTCTGGCCAAATAACTGGTCCCTTGAAGCTTATCGGTATTTGCTCTCCTCTGGGGAGATCGTTCGGCCCTATATGAACTCGATTTTACGTACCGCCTTCGGGACTGTATTGGAGGTTTTATTTACCATATTGGCCGCTTATCCGCTTGCCAAGAAAGAACTTCCTTTTCGCGGGGGGCTTACCACTTATTTCATCATCCCTATGTTTTTCAGCGGGGGGTTAATCCCGACTTATCTGATCATTCGTAGTTTGGGGCTGCTCGACAACTTTCTAGTTCTCATCATTCCGGGGGCCGTTGCCATTTTCAGTATCATTATCATGCGAAATTATTTTATGTCCCTGGATACAGCAATGGAGGAATCCGCCGTGATCGACGGAGCCGGTTATTTGACGCTTCTGTTTAGAATCATTTTGCCGGTTTCGACGCCTGTACTGGCTACCATAGCCCTTTGGGCTGCAGTCGAGCATTGGAATGCATGGTTTGATGCCATTGTTTATATTCGGAACCGCAATTTGACGGTTATACAAGTGATTATGCGTGAAATGCTGGCATCAATCAGCGAACAAAGCAATGATTTGATGTTAAATAATAATGCGCAGCAAGCACAACTTGCGATGAGCAACGTCCGCTCTGGCATTGCGCTGCTTTCGATAGGCCCCATCATATTAATATATCCATGGATGCAAAAATATTTCATTAAAGGAGCTATGATTGGTTCCGTAAAAGGTTGAAAATTGGAGGGATGGTATGCGTATTCGTTTTGATCTATTTCCCGGTGGAAAGAGCAGAGCTCTAACGCTAAGTTATGATGATGGACGGGAATTCGACCGGAGAATGGTTCGTATTTTAAATGATTTCGACATCCGGGGGACATTTCACTTGAATTCCGGACTTTTGGGGAAACCAGGTTATTTGGAGCGTTCGGAAGTGAAAGATTTATTTAGCGGGCATGAGGTGTCAACTCATACGGTCAGCCATCCATTTCTGAGTTTGTCTCCAAAGGAAAGAATTGCCGATGAGATCTTGCAGGATCGCAAAGAGTTGGAGCATCTAGCCGAATATCCCGTAAAGGGGTTGTCATACCCTCATGGCTCTTGGAACAAAGAGGTTGTGTCGCTGCTTCCCGCACTGGGAGTGGAATATGCTAGAACCACGAATAATCATGGCGGCTTTGACATGCCGGAGGATTTTTTATTGTGGTCCCCTACTTGCCATCATCGCGATATGCTGGAATTGGGCCAAAAGTTTCTCGATGATCGACCGCGTCATCCTCGCATGTCACTGTTATATGTATGGGGTCACAGCTATGAATTTAATAACAATCAAAACTGGGAGCAGCTTGAGCGATTTGGTGAATTGATCGGTCGCCGTCCCGATATTTGGTATGCAACCAATATTGAAATCGTGCTGTACATAAAAGCATTGCGTCAATTGCGGTTTACCGTTTCAGGAGAGTGGGTTCATAATCCTTCCGCCTTGTCCGTGTGGTTCAGCTTGGAAGGACAAGCCGTTGAAATAAAGCCGGGAGAAACAAAAAGACTATTCGTGTGAAATAGATGTTTGTGATAGAAACTTTGAAACGAGTGTTAAAGGTTACAAACCTTTTTAACACTCGTTATTGTGTAGAAATTATCCTTTAACACTTCCGGCGGTTAAGCCTTCAATGAGAAATTTCTGAATGATAGCAAAGATCAGAATAATTGGAAGGATGATAATCACACCACTGGCCAGAATGCCTCCCCAATTGGTCGAACCCATGCTTTCCATCACCTCGGCGATGCCAACCTGGACAGTTTTCGCAGAAAGGGAGTTCGTTAATATAAGCGAGTATTGGTAATCGTTCCAACCAAGAATAAAGGAATAGAGGCTAATGGCGACTAACCCGGGCAAAGCAAGGGGAATCACAACAACAAATAATGTTTTTAGTTTCGATGCGCCATCCATATAGGCCGCTTCTTCCAAATCGATCGGGATTGTTTTGAAAAAACCGCTCATGATCCAGACGCCAACAGGAATTGTCATTGTACAATAAATCATGACAAGTATTGTTTTGGTATTCAAAAGCGACATCGAGGATGCAAACTTATACCATGGAATCATAATCATTGGTCCTTGAATCATCTGCGCCAATACGAGCAGTACGAATATGAATTTGATCCCTGGAACTTTATATCTGGCTAAACCATAACCGCTGATACAAGCTATCAAACCCGTTAAAAACGCGGTAATCGCACATGTGATCAAAGAGTTGGACAACAGTTTTCCAAGCTGGATCCCTTTTTTCCCTAGAGCCCATGTATAACTATCCAAGGTAAAAGATGATACCCACCAAGTCGGTTTAGAGGCAAATATGGCTTCGTCGCTCTTGAATGAAGTATCCAAAAGCCAGAGAAAAGGTACCAAGGTAAAAACTAATAATAGAAACAAAATCGTGTATTTCCATATTCTCATCAAGTAAGTTTCTCTCATGTTCTCGCCCCTTAACTATTATCTTTACCAAACAATCTTGCATAAACAAATACCATAATCAACACAATCAGCATCGATAAAGTTCCAATAGCAGCGCCTTTACCTAAATCTAAATAAACGAATGCATGGGTGTATAAATAGGTCGGCAAAATACTGGTTGTATAACCCGGTCCACCATTGGTCAATGCCCAGATCATTTCGAACTTCGTCCAAGAAGCGATAAGTGAAACCATGCCGGTGACATACATGATGGGTTTTAACGAAGGTAGTGTGACATAACGGAATCTCTGCCAATTGGTCGCTCCGTCAATTTCTGCTGCTTCCTTCATCTCACTGGATATTCCCTGTAGTGCGGATAGGAGCATTAAAGTAACATACGGGAACCCTTTCCAAGTGGAAGTGAGCAGCAATGATGGCCACACCCAAAATTCGTTCCCAAGCCAAACGATGTTGTCTTGAAGCAGATGCAGCAGCTTTAAATAATAATTGAGCAACCCATATTGTCCGTCATAAATCCATTTCCAAATGATGCCGATCACAACAACAGGAGAAACCCATGGAACCATAACTAACCCACGCCAAAGGCCCCTGAGGCGAAGCTTCTGATTTAGGATAAGTGCAGCAGGAACGGCTATAAGAAATTGGAGCAATGTTGAACCAATAACCCAAACAAGGCTATTTCTAAGAATAAACCAGAAATGATCATCATTCACAATCAACTCTTTATAGTTGTTCAAGCCCGTAAATTGCATGCCACCGCCATGAAGCAGTGAGTATTTGAAGAAACTGAGACGAATCGTATCGAACAACGGATAAAATTGAAACAAGGCTACATATAGTACGACTGGCGCAAGCAGCAAATAGCCGAAAGCATACCGTTTGATAAGGGAACGGTGATGTTTATTTCTTAAGGCAATAGAAGAAGCATGTTGTTTGATTGGCGTGTCCATAGGTGAACTACCTCCTTTATAAGAGTAAAAAAACGGGGAACAGCGACTTTAAAATCCTGTCGGTTCCCCGATGCATGCTAACAAACGTTATTTGAACTTATCTTTTATTTTATTGATCCCATCTTTGATCGCCGTGTAGGTTTCTTCCGTATTCGTTTTTCCCGTGAGGAGCTTCGTCATATTATCTTGCACAAGCGTCTCCATCTCGGGTTGCCCGACGATGGTAGCCATGGGTACACCATTGTTGACAAGAATTTGGTTAAAGTCTTGTAAAATTCGCTTGTGACCATCAATGGCTTTTGGGTAAACTTTTTCAGCCTTCTTGACGATCTCATCCAAATTAGCATTTTTGATAGCGGTAACGTTGACTACTGCTGCTTCTGACGTATTGAACTCGGAAGAGGACCACTCTTCGATTAGCTTCCATGCGACATCTTTATTTTTGCTGCCTTTGAACATGCCTATCCCAACGCTCGATACCGGTGCTTGCGCCTTGTCCCCGGAAGGTCCTTTCGGATAAGGAATCGCTCTGGTTACCTTAATGATATCCGGATTGATGCTGTACACATTAGCGGAAAAGTAGGTTCCTGCAGCAACCATGCCCACTTCTCCGTTACTAAACGATCGCCACATTTCCGGATAGCCCCAAGTGAAATGTGCTTTAGGCTCAAAAGCTTCTAGTTTTTTGAAGTGATCCAGTGTCTCGATATATTTTTTCTTTGCTGCTTCCGATGTATCGCTGAGCAGAAGCCCATTGCTATATGCGGCAGTGAAAGGAACTCTGAAAGCAAACCGAGCTACGCCCATTGGATATCCAAAGCCGTATTTATCGCCTTTAGTCATGAGTTGTGCTGCTTTTTCCACGTTTTCCCATGTTTTTAATTCTTCAACTTTCATGCCGGCTTCGTTCAACATTTGTTCATTTACCATGAGGGTAAAGGAGTTGGCAAGATTCGGAATGGAATAGATTTTATCTCCTTTGGACCCATATTCCAGTGTGCCTGGTAGAAAATCATCTTTTTTCAATGCTGCGCCTTGTTTATTGATATAGGGAGAAATATCCTCCAATCCATCCAGCTGCACAAGGTTGGTGACGTCTTGGGTCATCGTCAAATCCGGATAGTCTGCAGATGATAGCATAATAGGTAACTTCTTCTCCATATCCTGCCAGGATAAGAACATGTACTCAATGTTGACGTTAGGATACTTTTCCTTCATTTTTGTTTTAAATTGATCGGCTAACTCTTTTTCTGCCTCTGATGTCCCCGGATAGACGAAACGTATATCCGCTTTCACGGTTTTCCAATCGATTTCTTTCGTTGTTGCTGCCGGAGTTGTGTTCGGTGCACTCTTGTCCTCTTTGTTAGAACTGCAGCCTGTCAACGCTACACTTACCAGTACTACGAAGCTGATTAGGATCGATGCAGGCTTTTTTAACTGTTTCATGTTTACCCCTCCTTGATGATTTGGATACAAATTTATCGTAAATGTTCTCGAATTTTATTACAATGTGACGATTTTAAGGATTAGTGGACTTATTCAAGCAAGTGGGGAATGGCTATACCTTAGACGTTTGTAAAGCTTTATAATGCTAGTAATTAACATAAGTGAGGAGAAAACAGGATGCTTCAATTCAAAACATTGCAAACAAAAATGCTTGTTTCCTTCATTTTGCTCGTGCTTATTCCCGTCATTGGCCTTGGCAGCTTTTCTTACTACATAGCAACTCGTTTTTTGGAGAAACAGACGATGCAGAATCAAGTGCAAATCATCCGGCTTATTGCCGACAATATTAAACATATGCTGGATGATGCCACCGATCTCTCTTCCTTTATTGTGGGGAACGAAACCATTCAATCGCTGCTAAGCCAAACTGCTCCTTCGTATATTGGAGATCCACAAAAGACAATTTTCAATTATTTATCTAATTTAAAACAAGTTAAAAAGTATATATCATTTATTGTTTTGTATGGAGAAAATGACTTTATGTTTAAGGATTTCTCGGAATTTTTCAGGCAGGTGGTACCCTATGAAGAATTTAAAGAATCCCCATTATATATGGCTACGGCTGCGCGTAACGGCCAGTCTAACTTGGATTATTCGGGCTCGTCTCTGTTTATATACGCACATAATTACAATGATATCGTACTAGGCAGACGTATTTTAAGTTTGTATGATGCAGACAAAAAGTTGGGCATGTTTTTTCTTGGAATTAATCGGGATGCCATAAGAGATGCCATCCAAGACGTCCAGATCAGTCGGACGACCAATCTGCTTCTCTTCGACGACAATTATCGACTCGTTGCAAGTAAGTTGGATGATAAAGAAATGAGCAAGCATTTTAAAGACAATGTGAACGGAATTAAAAACCTGCTTCAGCCCAATCAAACATGGATCTATGAAATAGGAAATAAAAAATACTTAGCTGCGAACACGTCCATTGAGATATATCGATGGCATGTTGTGAGCCTTACTCCGATGGAAGACATCCAAAAGCAATATGGCATTGTGCTCAGCAGCACGATCATATTGTCGTTCTCACTCCTGCTAGTTGCGATTGTGATGTCTATATTGCTTTCCAAAGGCATTACACTGCCTATTAAGAAATTGCTTCGGTCTATGAACAATTTTAAACGAGGGGACTTTAATCAAAAGGTTCCTGTGGAGTCGAAAGATGAAATCGGGCTGCTCACGCAAAAGTATAATGAAATGGTCGCCCAATTGAATGAGCTAATTCAGAAAGTCTATATCAGTCAAACGAATCAGAAAATGATTGAATTGAAAACACTTCAAGCACAGATTGAGCCGCATTTCCTGTACAATACGTTGGATTACATTTTCTTTAGTTCAAAAATCAACGGGGATAACCAAACGGCTAAAGTCGTTCAATCGTTAAGCGAATTGTTCCGGCTTTCGCTGAATAAGGGTGAAGATTACTACAAATTAGAAAATGAAATGAATCAAATCAAAGCCTATATCAATATTCAACATGCACGTTTCCCTAGTCGATTCACTCCCATTTATCATATCGATTCCACTATTGGCCATTTTATTACGTTGAAGCTTCTTCTCCAACCTATTGTGGAAAATGCTATCTTACACGCGTTCGAACCGCCAACGGATCGCCAAGGAGTTCTTTTGATTCGTTCTTATGTTCAAGGAAGCGATATTGTTTGGATCGTTCAGGACAATGGTAATGGAATGAATCCAGATCAGGTGGAACAACTGTTGTACATACCAGTACGAAGTAAAGGCGGTTATGGCTTGCGAAATGTGAATGAACGGTTGCAGATGATGTTTGGTCCTGAATATGCCCTGCAAATCAACAGTATTCCTGATATCGGCACCACTGTGATTGTAAGAATTCCAATCATCGAAAATGAAACACAATGGGGGAAACTATATGAAAGTCATGGTCATTGATGATGAAGCGATCGTCATAAAAGGATTGAGCATGTTAATCCCATGGGAGGAATACGGTTTTGAATGGCTTCCGCCAGCTGAAAATGGGAGGAAGGCCTTGGAGCAAATTGCATGCATAATGCCCCATTTGATTATAGTGGATTGCCAAATGCCAATCATGGGGGGCGTGGAATTGCTTGCAGAAATTCGCAATCGGAAATGGTCAATGAAATCCATCATTCTCAGCGGCCATGATGAATTTGACTATGTCAGACAAGCGCTTCAGCTTGGAGCTTCTGATTACCTTCTTAAACCGCCGGACACGGATATGCTGTTAAAAGTGCTCATTAAGATCAAAAAGGAATGGGAGGAAGAAAATCAACGAAACCGTCAACTACAGGAAAATATGCCTCTAATCCGTGACAGGTTTTTAAGAAACTTACTGGAAGGAGCTCGACTCAATGAGAAGTTGTTTATGGAGAAAACTGCTTACCTGAAGGTTCCATTGACCGTGGAGCCTTTCCGAATAGTCCTGCTGCAAATCGAGCAGGATCCCGAAACTCTCAGGAATTATAATTATGAAGATCAACAGCTGATGAATTTCGCTATCCAGAACATTGCTGAGGAGACGCTGCAACGATGGGAGAATAAATGCATTTTTCTGGAGATATCGGGACAATTTGTGATGATTATTAATATGTCATTCACTATGGAGGAACTTCGCCGGGACCTGCGGCATTTGGTGATAAATATAAAGCAAACATTAAAATACTTTATTACCGTCGGAATCTCAGCCCAAAACGAACAATTGGTTCTCGAAGGGAAGATGGCCTATGAACAGGCCCAAATGGCTTTGGAATATAAATATTATACCGGACCGAACGAAGTCATTTTTATTGACGACGTAGATTGGGAAATGTCAAAGAGCAAGAGAAAGAACGATGGACGGGAGTCTTTGATAACTGAAGCGTCTACCGCTGAAGAAATATCAACTGCTTATGAACGGCTGCGAATGGCACTTAAGATAGGCAATCTTCAGGAATTAGAGGATTGGATGCACTCATTTTTCAATGAACTGCAAGAGAAGGAGATTACGATTCCATTAACGAAAACGGAAAGTCTGCAAGCCATGATATATGGCGCCAGCGTTATTTCCGAATTGCATCCCAAGATGCAATTGGATCATCTATTGACGGCTGAGCAAATTCAATACGTTGTAGCCGCTGCTACCTTGCAGGAGCTTAGTCAAATCTGCAAAACGTTTCTTCGTTATTTGCTCCAGTTGACCGTTGATTTGCGAAAATCCGGTAGGAATAACGTTGTGGAAGCTGCTAAAACTATGCTAGAAACCAAATATGCAAGTAACCTTTCTTTGGATACCATTGCCAAGGAGGTTTTTGTGTCGCCTGTCTATCTAAGCTTTTTGTTTAAACAGGTCGAAGGCATAAATTTAACTGACTATGTAACCCAGGTTCGGATGGATAAAGCTAAGGAACTGCTGCTCGGCTCTAATCTCAAAACCTATGAAATCGCCAATAAAGTGGGGTACCAAGACGAAAAATATTTTAGTCGGCTTTTCAAGAAGAAGATCGGGATGACTCCTACTGAATTCCGTCAATAAGACTTGCGATATAAAGCGAGTGATTGTAATAGAGAGGGGTAGTCTATGAGATTCAGCATTTCAGGAAAGGTCATGTTTGTTTACAGTTTGGTTTTCATAACGATTATTTTTTTATCTTTTTGGCTGTCTTATGCGGGTACCGTAGGACGATTGGAGCAGGATCTGAAGAATACACATATTGCTTTGTTGAAGCAAATTGATGATAAAATCGAGATCGTGTTTCGTCAAACGGAGAAAGATTTGCTCAATATGTCGCAGGAGTTAGAGTATGTATATTTTATGTATGACAGTTACGATGATGCAGCTCAGAAATATTCGAATTTTTTTGGATTATCAAACAAACTGAAAACGGTTGTGCACACGAATGAACTGTTTGCTTCCATATTCCTTTTTTCAGATGTAAGCGGCGACATACTGACTGATAAAACATATATGAAGAGAAGTGACTCGGAAGACAACTGGTTGGCTACTTATATAAAGATGAAAGGGCATTCAAAATGGCTGACTACTCATAAAGTATGGGATGGCGAAAAAGAACAGGATGTCGTGACGTTGATTCGATCCTATCCATCCATCAGCAGCCCGGAATATCGTAAGGGACTTGTTGCCATCAATATCAGTGAAGATGTTCTTTATCGGATGATCAAGGATGTGTATGAAGAAGACCAAGGTGGACATACCTTCATCATCGATGATCAAGCAAACATTGTGACTCATGACGACGCAACGCAATTGTATAAGAACTTGGGGGACATTTCCTATATTCAACAGATTCTGAGCCATAACGGAAGCGGACATTTCACAGTGAAAATGGAGGGAATTGAGCAATCGATATTTTATACGGCCTCTACATATACGAGGTGGCGAATTGTCAGCGTTATTCCCAAATCTAACGTATATCAGCCTTTGGAGTCTACACGGAGTCTAATGATTGCGTTTGCCATCGGTATGGTTCTTTTAGCTCTAAGTGTTCTTTTTTACGTAAACCGTCGGACCTTTAAGCCCTTGGATCGATTAGTCGGGAAAATGTCAGGAGCGTTCAAGCCAGTCCATCCTGAAGAGAAGCCGATGAGAAGTGCTGTTGGGCTGGGTTACTTAGAAACGGTATTCGACCAAATGTTTGTAGACCGTGAACAACTAGAGAAGCAGGTCCGGGATTCCAAGCCAGTATTGAAATGGAGAATCATCTTGGACATGCTGTCCGGCTATAGAACAGAGTATGCATCCGTGCGCCATCATCTGGAATTTACTGGAATACACTTGTTCTCTGAACGGTTTATCGTGTGTACAGCCGAGATCGGTAAGGAGGGCGGCGTCAGCCCGAAGGATGAAACCTTGTATACGTATGTGTTATGCAACGTTGCGGAAGAGTTGATGAATATGGAAAATTCGGGGGTTGCTGTTGATTTGGGAGCGGGTTTCGCTGCCATCGTTTTTAGCTTTGCAGAAGGAGATATGGAACAAAACCATCTGCGTGCATTGTCCGTCCTCGAGTTGGTTTTGGATGTCATGAAGAGGCAATTCGGGCTTCAGGTGACCATTGGTGTAGGAAGGTGCTATCAGGATATGAAGGATATCCCCATATCGTACGACGAGTCGCAAAAAGCCCTGCAATACAAAATGGTCATCGGCAGTCATTCGGTCATTTCTATTGAAGATTTGCTGGGGCATGATAATCAGGACTACTACCGCATGATAAAGATGACGGATCGAATCGTAGAAGCATTAAAGCAGACAGAACACGAGAAATTAGAGGGATATATAACGGAATTGTTTCAAGAAGCGGTAAACGGCAGCTTATCTCCCGATTTGATAAGGCAGCTCTCCTACGATTTGATTATGAAATCATTGCAGGTCGTTGCTTCGATCGGCATAAATACGGAGGAATCGCTTGAAGAGATGGGGAATCTCCACCAACGGATTCATCAATGCGACAATTGGCAGGATGCGCAGCAGATCGTCAAAACCGTACTTGAAGGATTAGCGGGGAAAATTGAGGGGAAACGCAGTCAACGGGGAAGCAATAAGACAATTGACAGGTTGTTGCCTTACATTCGAGATCATTATCGTGAGAGTGAATTTTCTCTCGAGTTGCTGTCCGAAAAGTTTCAATTAAATCCGTCATATGTAAGCAAGCTGTTCAAAGAATATATGGAGAAAAACTTCATTGATTATTTGATTGAGATCCGGATCAATGCTTCCAAGGAACTGCTTGCTGTTAAGAACCGCAAGATTAATGATATCGCAGAATGGGTTGGGTATACAAATACACGTAGCTACCTTCGGGCTTTCAAAAAATATACGGGCATGACGCCCACCGAATATCGGGAGTGGGTGCTCGGAGGTGAAGCAAACTCTGCGTCGGAGTAAGTCTCAAGGAGCAAAAACCCAAGATAAAGGTACCACCCTAAAGAAATGTAACCAGGCAATATACAAAAAAAGGCATATACCTCATAACACGTCTGTTTCCTTCTCTTGTCACCTCTCCTACAATCAAACTGTAACCGAACGAAAGGTTTGACAAAAAGACTTAACGAGAGGGTGAATCGATATGAAGGCTAGACTCCCGGCAACAGAATTGCGGACCGGGAAGCAAAGGGTTGAAGCGAGAACGTTTAGGCAGTCGATTTGGAGAAGGATGATGCAGGATAAACATTTGTATATGATGCTCCTGCCCGTGATCAGCTTTTATCTGCTGTTCAAATTCGCTCCAATGATCGGAGAAATCATTGCTTTTAAGAATTATAGGTTCGCGGACGGTGTATTCGGAAGCCAGTGGGTTGGATTTAAGCATTTTCAAATGATTTTTGCCAGCCCTGACTTTTGGCGGATATTACGAAACACACTCGTACTTAACTTATACAGTCTCGTTTTTGGATTCCCAATCCCGGTTGTCCTTGCTCTTCTGCTCAATGAAGTCCGCAGGAAATGGTACAAAAGCTACAAAACAATTCCGTACTTGATGTTGCGGATGTAATTAGCACCTATGTGTATAGGGTAGGTTTGCAGAATATGAGCTACAGCTATACAACGGCGATCGGACTGTTTCAATCGGCCATAGGCCTGATCCTGATCGTTGGCGTTAACCGGATGATTCGAATGACCGGGGAACGGGGGCTATGGTAAGCAATGAGTATAACGAGCAAAGGGAGTCTAACTCGATTGGCAAGTATAAGTATGTACCTCATTCTCGGCTCAATCTCATTAATGACCCTGTTCCCGTTCTGGTACGAAATTGTGGCATCCTTCAGCAGCAGCAGGGCGATTAATTCCGGCGAAGTTTTCTTATGGCCGATCGAGTTTAATATAGTCGCCTATGAACGTTTGTTTGACGATGGTCAGTTATTCGTAGCCATGCGCAACACGGTTGTTGTCACGATAGTCGGAACGGTGCTTAATATGATCATGACGATTCTGGCAGCCTATCCGCTTTCTAGACAGAGACTTCTTGGTCGAAACGCGCTGCTGATGATGATCACGGTTACGATGTTGTTTGTCGCCGGCCTTATTCCCAACTTTATCCTCATCAAAATGTTGGGGTTAATGAACTCCTATTGGGCCGTCTGGCTGCCTGGATTGATTAGTACTTACAACATGTTTGTGATGAAAACATTCATGGAAGGGCTGCCGGAGGAAATTGAAGAGTCTGCAGCGATGGATGGCGCTGGTGATTGGCGAATATTAATGCAGATTTTTATCCCGCTCTGCAAGCCTATTTTGGCTGCATTATCTTTGTTCTATGCCGTTAATTGGTGGAACAGCTACTTTAACGTGATGCTCTATATCACAAAGTCGACCAAATTGACTGTTATGGTGAAGCTGTATCAGATGGTTAACAAGGTGGACGAGAATTTATTAAACAATATTGGAGGAAATGATGCCGTGGAACGAATTTTGCTTACTCCGGAAGCGATTAAAGCAGCGGCTGTTGTCATTGCCGTGTTGCCGATTCTGTGCGTATATCCATTCCTCCAGAAATATTTTGTCAAAGGTGTTTTGATCGGATCGGTCAAAGGTTGATATCCGAGCGAACTTGCTCTTGATATAAATATTATACATGTAAGGGGATGAAAGAATGAGCAAGTTGAAACAAGCGGGAAAAGCTGTCCTCGCTGTTACCATGTCTTTAACAATGCTTGCCGCATGTAGTTCCAATGATACTTCTTCGGTACAGTCTTCAGTTTCACCCGGCTCCACCACCGTTCCAAGCACGGGACCTAAGAAGGAAATCAGCGTATCGATGTTTGATCGCGGTGCAGTGCCCACGGAGGAAGGCACTTATGAAAACAATCGGTGGACAAAGTGGATCAACGAGAAATCTCCTGTAAATGTCAAATGGGTTCCCGTTACCCGGAGCCAGGCGCAGCCCAAATTGAACGCCCTTATCGCTTCCGGTGAAGCACCTGATTTGATCTGGGAATATGACCGAAATTACATCAGCCAGTTGGCCAATCAAGGCGTAATTCAGCCGATCGGCGATTATATCAACAAATACAGCACGACGTATAAAGCATATCTGGAGAAACACCCGGAGCTTAAGCCTTATCTGAACGTCAACGGTCAAACGTATGCGGTTTCGTTCGCCCGAGATACGGTCGCCAATCACGGCATGTGGATTCGTCAGGACTGGCTGGATAAGCTAGGTCTAAAGACTCCGACTACGGCAGAGGAATTTCTCGATGTTGCTCGCAAATTTAGAGACGGTGATCCAGACGGCAATGGTAAAGCGGATACCGTACCGATTTCATTAAGCAATAGCGGCATCGGTATTCTGCGCGCTTTATTTTTCACCCAGGAAAATCAGTGGTATGTGGAAGGCGGCAAGCTGGAATACGGCAGGCTCCTTGACCGTTATGCGGATTCGCTTGCATTCCAGAAGCAGCTCTTTGACGAAGGGCTTATCGACAAAGAATATATTACAGACACTAATTTTCAGCGATCAAGCCAGTTGTTGACGACCGGTAAAGCAGGCATATATTTGGGCCAATGGGGTGCGGGGAGTACGGATAACGCCTATCGCGACTTGCTGAAAAATGTGCCAGATGCGAAGTTGACTCCGCTTGAATCGGTCAGTACTAAGTATGGCAAGGACGGCTTATATCAGGAAGCGCCACCGAGCGTATTTACGGTATTTAACAGCAAGATGAAGGAAGACCAGATCAAATCGGCGATCCAATTTATAGACTGGATGCTGAAGGATGGATGGGTACCTCTCAAGTATGGGGAGGAGAACGTACATTATAAAACAGTTGATGGCGCTCGGCAGACAATTAATCAGGACAAATTTATCAAGGAAGTCAGTTATGCTGGCGAATACGCGCTCATGATCGATTCGATGATGACACCCAAATTAATCATAGACATGGCGGCGAAGGATGAGATATCCCAGAACTATGCCAAGTTGAAGGCGAAATCGCTCGAATTGACGATGAAGAATACATACCGGAGGGATATACCGTACAGCCCAGATATTCCTGAACTAACCCAGTTGATCGCTACGTTCTCACCGATCGCTGTTCAGATTGAAACGAAAGTGGTTACCGGTGGGAAGTCCATAACAGCCCAGGATGGACTGAACGACCTTCGCAAAGAATGGAAGCGCCTCGGCGGAGATAACGTAGATAAACAGGTTCAGGATTGGTATCAGAAGAACAAGAACAATTTTAAATAACAATCTGTACCGAAATTGGCAAGTACTTTTTCCGGATGTTCATCATGTCTGGAGAAAGCGCTTGGCTGCTATATTAAAACAACAATATGAGGTGAGTAAATGTTAAAAAAGATGCAATTGAAAATAACGAGTATGGTTTTAGCCTTTTCAATGACAGCTGCTTTGCTCCAAGGTTTTGTTGCTCCGCTCGTACCCTTTGCAAACGATAAAATGTCAGCTTTAGCTGCGGCATCTAATCCAGTTATCTCACAATTAAATCCGAGCGAAGACACCTATGTCAGAAATGGAGGGAATGCGAATACTAACTTTGGATCCTCTACAACACTAGGTGTAAAGAGTTTTGATGCAGATATCAATATTAACAGACAAGCTTTCATGAAATATGATTTAAGCCCTTTTGCAGGTGAGATCGGATCGGCTAAGTTAAAGATATATGCCATTGATACGGAGAATTCAACGATCGGCGTTCAATTATTTGGCATGGAAGACGATGCATGGAAAGGAAACACGGTAACTTGGAATACTAAGCCTATTCCCGAACATTATATAGCCAATATAAATGTAGGCAAAACAGCGAGCTGGTACGAAATCGATGTGACGGCATTTGTGAAAAAGCAAAAGGCGTTGGATCAAACGGTAAGTTTCGCGTTTTTGGAGCAGGCGGCAAAAGGCCATGCTGTGAGCATCAACAGCGTGGAGAATACGGAGAACCGTCCGTATCTGGAGATTTCCGCTGATCGAGTTAATGCAAGCGCTCCCAATTGGCCGTCTGGGGGATCCGTTAACATTTCGGATGTAAGTGCAACAGGCCTGCAATTGAACTGGTCGGCGGCTGCAGACCCAGCGGGCGTGGCCAGCTATACCATTTATCAAAACGGAAACGTCATCGGAACGGTTGGCGGATCGGTAACCTCGTATACGGTGACAGGATTGCAGGTCGGACAAAAGGTTACGTTCAAGGTAGAAGCCGGTAATGCCCTGAATCAATGGAGTAACGACGGGCCTTATGTGACCGTAACGTTGCCCAACCCGAAACAGACGGTTATTCTGCCACTCGAGGACACCTATGTCCGGGGCGGAGGGAACGCGAATGATAACTATGGAACAGCTGCGTTGCTAGGCGTGAAGAATTTTGATGCAGACGCCAATTTAAACAGGCAAACGTATATGAAATATGATTTGAATTATTTTGCTAGCGAGATCGCCTCTGCCAAATTAAAGATCTATGCCATTGATACTGAGAATTCGACAATTGGTGTCCAAGTATTTGGTATGGAGGACGATTCATGGAAAGCAAACACGGTAACTTGGAATACGAAGCCAGCTATTGATACTTACATGGCCAATGTCGATGTAGGCAAAACAGCGGGCTGGTATGAAATCGATGTGACTGCTTTTGTGAAAAGGCAAAAGGCGTTGGATCAGAAGGTCAGTTTTGCATTCTTGGAGCAAGCTGCACAAGGTCATGCTGTGCAAATTAACAGCATGGAAAACACGGTGAACCGGCCGTATCTGGAACTTTCCACAGATCGACTAAATGCAAACGCTCCCAATTGGCCGTCCGGAGGAAGCCTCACCGTCTCGAATCCCAATGAAACGGGCTTGCAATTAAACTGGTCGGCTGCGGCGGACCCTGTAGGCGTAACTGGTTATAAAATCTATCAAAACGGAGTCCTCCTGGGGACGGTTGCCGGTACTGCAAGCTCTTATACGGTTACGGGGCTGCAAATCGATCAAAAGTACACGTTTAAGGTCGAGGCCGTGAACGGTTTGAATCAATGGAGCACGGATGGCCCTTTTATTACAACGATACTGCCATCCACCAAACTGGTACAGCTTCGTCCGGGCAATGTGTTTGTTAATAATGAAGCTATTCAGTTTAAGATAATAACCACAAGACCAAACGTATCGTGGGCAGTCTATGATTATCAAGGAGTAGCGGTTTCTGAAGGGATCAGTCCGGTTGTTCAGGGCGAGGCCATTTTGACGGTTCCTTTTACAACGTTCGGTTATTTCACTCTACAAATTAAGGTCCAATCGAACATCAGCGATCCCGTTTCCATTAAAACCCCGTTTGCCATGCTTTCTCCCTTAGATCAATCGGGGCATGAGAATTCTCCGTTCGGGATGGCTACCCATCTGCACCGTATCCCGCCGTCAGATGCGGCTAATATGATAAAAATGATGAAATATGCCGGAATCGATATGGTTCGGGACGGCAGAGAATGGAACGGTATTGAAAAGCAAAAGGGTTCATACACCTTTTCTCCTTCTCCTGATGATTACATGGCAAAGTTGAATGATGATCATTTTGATTTCACGTTTGTTTCCGGGTTCAACAACCCGTTTTACGATAACAATAGCACCCCCTATACCGATGAGGGCCGTGAAGGATTCGCCAATTATGTGAAAGCGTATACGGATCGTTACGATGGCCAGCTTGATGCCGTCGAGGTTTTCAACGAATTCAACGGAAGCTTCGGGGACAGAGGAAACGGTCCGGCAGATTCCAAACCGGAAAACTATTTTCCATTGCTGAAAAAAACATATGAAACAGTCAAGGCTGCGCATCCTGACATGCCTGTCGTGGGCATGGTCATGGCTATCGACTTGAATTGGATGGAGAAAGTATTCCAGCTTGGGGGCATGCAATATTTGGATGTGATTTCCGTTCATCCTTATGTATATCCCGGTGAGCCGGAGCGATTGGAAAGTCAAATTAAAGGCTTGCAGGACTTGATTCGGACCTACAATAATGGGCAGCTGAAACCGATCTGGATCTCCGAGACAGGCTGGCCGACGCAACTGGACAGTCGCGGAGTGGATGAACAGAAGCAGGCGAACTACCTGATTCGGGGTTACGTCGTTTCAATCGCGAACGGCATCGATAAAATCATGTGGTACGATTTTATGAACGATGGTGTTCAGCTCAATTATAACGAAGATAATTTCGGCATCATCCGTAATCCGAATGATAAACTGGGCGCTTACACGCCTAAGCCTGCCTACGCGGCTTATGCGACCATGTCAAGATCACTTGGCGGCGCACAGTTCGTAAGTAAGGATTCGACGGATCCTGACATCCGAAGTTACGTTTTTGAAAAGAACGGTGAACAAATAAGAGCTTTGTGGGCAGTAGGTTCGTCGGTCCCGGCTGTTATTCATACCACCAATTCGATCCAAATCACGGATATGATGGGAAATACAGAAACTTACGTCCCTTATAATGGGAATGTGTATGTGACAATAAACGATGAGCCGTTTTTTATAAAAGGGCATATTTCCGGAGTCGAAAAGGATTCCACGTTCTCCCTGCATGGAGATCCCACTCGGGTTGGTGATCCGGTCAAGCTGACATTGGAAACCGATAATACAACATTTGCACCATACTCATTTAACTTGAAGGTTGAAGGCGAGTCATATCCGGTATTTGCCGAGGGTGGTCATAAGGTTACCCAAATGCTGACCTTCTCGAATTTGAATGAACCCGGAGTTCGCTTGGTTAAGGGTTACTTGATGAAAGGGAATGACAAGATCGGCATGATAAGGAGTGCGGTTACAGCTCTCCTGTCCTATGAAGTCAAGGTTCGTCCCATTTTTGCCGACGTAGATACGATGACCAAAACGCTTCAAATTCAGATCAACAATCTTTCTGCCACCAAAGGATTGCAAGTTAAGAAAGTCGAATGGAAGTTCGGTACGCAATCGGGAACGAAGGAATTGCATGCTGTGGTTCAGTCCAGTTCCGCAGATGTATTTGATATTCCGCTTACCGGTTACGGTCTTGGGGTAACCAATGCGCTTAAAGTCACAGTCTACTTTGATGAATTCGATCCGTTCACTTATGAAGGAACGGCTGAATTTAACCCCATTATGCAAGGGACAGTAAACGTTGGCGGAGGGCTCGATCCAGAAACTGCAGCCGCTTCCTCCACAATCGACCTGTCCAAGGGGACGGTCAAGATGACAGGTTATCAAGGCGCAAGTGATTTAAGCGGGAAATTTTGGCTTAACTTCGATTCGAATCGTCTGTATATCACAGCCAGGGTCAAAGATAACACCATGACTGCACCCTTTACTGGAGCGGACATTTATAAAAATGACAGCTTTCAATTCGCAATTTCGAACGGACTCCCGGGAGAGAGTCTCAGTTGGTATGAATACGGGATTTCCCAAACGCCAAACGGTCCGCAAATTTATCGCTGGATTACACCTCCGGGAGTAAGTAAAGGGTTGGTGACAAATGGCGATCTTGTCGTGACGAGAGATGAAAATCAGCACGAAACGATTTACGAGTTGGCGCTTCCTTGGTCGGAATTAACGCCGATTAAAGCTGAAAAGAACGGGGTCATCAGCTTCTCTTTATTGGTTAATGACAATGATGGTAATGGTAGGAAAGGGTGGATCGAATGGGGAGGCGGGATCGGCGACGGCAAATTGTCCAATAAATTTCGTTCCATGCAGTGGGTCGTAACAGATGATACCCCGCCAACTACTTTTGCTGCGCTTGCCGGAACGAAGCATAACGATTGGTACGTATCTGATGTCCAAGTTAACCTGAGTTCCACAGATGATCGGTCCGGCGTGACAGAGTCTGTGTATAGTTTGAATGGCGGTGCCACATGGCAGCCATACACGCAGGAACTAAGATTTGCAGAAGATGGACCACACACCTTGTTATACCGCTCAACCGATGCTGCAGGAAATGTGGAGCAAGCCAAGTCGGTTACTTTCACAATTGATCAGACGTCCCCAATCGTACAGATCTCCGGCGTTGGCACGTTTACTGTCGATCAGAATGTGAAGATAGCATGTTCGGCTGCGGATAGTGTGTCGGGCATCGTATACAGCAATTGCGACGGGCTGCTGGTTGATAGTCCTGCCTATATGCTGGGACTGGGCACACATCAGGTATCGGCCACTGCAGAGGATGCAGCAGGTCATACTACAATCGAAACATCAAGCTACACGATTCAAGTGACAGGGGACAGCTTAATGATATTAACACAGCGATTCGTAACCGGTGCTGGATCGAACGGAGTGATCAACTCGCTTGTCAAAAAGCTGGAACATACGCAGTATGGCGCTTATGTGAACGAGATATCAGCGCAAAAAGGAAAACGGATTCCGAACGGGTTGGCAGACATCTTGATTGAACTTGCCCACGCGCTAGAATGACGGCCTGCCCCGGTTAGGAAGATAATTCTGACCGGGGCTTTCCTTATATATGGCGGTCCAAAATTTATTTTCAAATTGAATGGAGGGATTTAATATGTTTCGGAGGGGAATTGGGGTTTTCTTGATAATTTGTCTTGCAGCCATCATCGGTTTACCGCTTAACCAAGCCAATGCCATCGATGCCGACTACTTCGGGGTAAATGACCCTTTGCAACGCTACACAACGGATTACACGACGGAAATCAATCAAATCGCCGATTCCCAAATTCAGTGGATCCGCATTTCCCCGGAATGGGGCAGGATTGAAACAGCCAAAGGTGTGTATGACACGGCCTACTTGAATCATTTGGATAGTATGGTCAATCAGTTGACCGCAAAGGGCGTCCATATCGTCTGGATCTTATGTTATACCGCACCTTGGGCTTCCTCCATGCCAGGGCTTCCTTCACCGGATATAGCCAGGTATAAACCGGCTAATTGGGGGGATTGGGAAAGCTATGTCAATTTTATTACCACGAGATATCAAGGGGAAATCAACTATTGGGAGGTTTGGAATGAGCAGGACTCATCGGGATTCTGGAAGAGCAGTATTAACGATTACAACACCCTTCTGCAGAAGGCTTATAACTGTGTCAAAGCGACTGATTCATCCAATACCGTATTAATGGGGGGATTGGCTCTTTCAAGTTATGGCCTAGGTACATGGTTCGATACGTTGTTGAGCAAGGGAGCAGGGAGCTATTTCGACATCATCAATTACCATGCATACGGTTCATCTCCGCTTCTGGTCAGTAAGTATAACGGGATGATGGACATCGTTAATAAGTACAGTGCGACCATGGGAAGCAAGCCTATCTGGATCACGGAAACCGGTTATTCTTCGATGGGAATCAGTGAATACCAAAAAGCCGACTACGCAGATCAAGTGTACGCGATGAATAAACGATGGCCTAATGTCGCCAAAGTATTTTGGTACAATTACAGAGATACAGATACGAGCAATGTTAAAGAGGATAATTTCGGTCTGGTCGCTAAAGATTTATCACCGTTAAAGGCTTTGTACCATTTCCAAGCGTTGAACGGTGCCGAAAGCTTCTTCGGAGCACAAGTGGAAAGTGCGCTCACGTTATTTATGAACACGGCTCCAGCAGACAGCGGAGTAACGAGCTATGGATCTTATATCCAGATTTCTCCCAATAAATACGCTTATTTTCGGTTGAATGATCAGTGGCTTTACGACACGAACGAGGGGCTCGATACAACGGCTGCTATAGAAGTGACATACCTAGACAGCGGGGCCGGTTCATGGCAGCTTCAATACGATGGTCAAGGGGGAGCCTATACAACAATGGCTAAAGTATATATAGGCAATTCAGGTCAATGGAAAACCAAAACGTTTACCCTAAACGACATTAAATTCGCCAACAGGCAAAATAGTTATTCCGATTTTCGTATTTATGCAGATAACAATGGGATAAAATCCTTTAGCAAGGTAACGGTTAGGAAACAAAGCAACCGTGCGAAAGTCATCATGAAAAATGTCAACAACTACACGTTGATGGAACAATTTCAATCGAGTGATCCAACCAAGGAACCGTTTACGACGGTGGAGACAATCGGCGGTGTGGAGGCGCGTAAAATATCGGGTGACAATAAATATTTATATTTTCAGGTATCCGACGGATTCGCCCGAACAGGTGATACACAGTTGTCAATCAAGATTTCGTATTATGATTCCGGAACCGACAACATATTGATCCAGTACAATGCGCTTAACGCTATATACAAACCATTACAAATTGTTAAAACAGGCACCAATACATGGAAGGAAGCTGCATTTACAATAACGGACGCTAATTTTAGAAACTTGCAGAATAATGCCAGCGATTTGCGGATCGGCAATTATTACGACGGAAGTGACGAGTACATTCGGTCGGTGGAAGTAATAAAGTGATTTTCATAGTAGCCTTTTTCAACAGAGATTTAGCGCTCTCGCCCTTGCTGCTCCCGGTAATCGCGCGGCGACATTCCCTTCGTGCGATGAAAGGAGCGGGAGAACGTGGGATAGGAAGAGAAACCGGATTCATAGGCGATCTGCGAGATCGGCAAATCCGAGGAAATGAGCAGGCTGCAAGCGTGTCGGATCCGAAGCTCATGAAGGAAATCGATGAAATGGATGCCGAATTCGCTTCCGAACTGCGTGCTGAGTTGTGTCGGATGTATTTGAAACTGCTCGGACAATGATGTCAGCGATAATGGTTCAAGATAATGGTCGTAAACATACTGAACAATAGGCCAGATGCTCTTGGAAGTTTTTTGGCGTTGCCTTTCGATCCACTTTCCGTATGTCTTGTCGCTGCCCCGAACGAACAGTGCCAATGCTTCGAGCAGCAGCGCTCGCAGCATGATCGGTTTCCAGGCTTTCGACGATTCGTATTCCCGGTACAACCGTTCCCATAGCAGCAGCCCTTCCTCGAAATCTTGGTCCTCCAATCGGATATGCGTTGATCTGGGATTGTCGCTGCCAATTAGAAGCTCGTACACGCCCCAGGCCGATTCAGGGCCCGCAGTGAGCAACTTCATATCGAAATTACAAATATACATCTGTAGTGTCTCGCCGGGGGTGGCATCATATTCGTGAATCTGGTAAGGCAGCAGAAGAACGACTGTGCCGGGCTGCAAGTTATGCTCGGTACCGTTGATGCGTTCCTTGCCCGTCCCTTCAAGCACGAATGATAATTCGATAAAGTCGTGGCGATGGGACGGGACCGAGGTGTACTTCTTTTTTTTTATATAAAAAGGAAAGTCTGTTTCGACATTCGGATATTCGAACAAGTACTGCGGGTACATGGCACCTTTGCCTCCCTTCCGTTCTAGTTTCATTATAATTGAGACGGTTTCATAAAGAAATGAGAGCTTTAATAAAAAAATGAGAAACGCGTCGCCTTGCCTGGCGCTACAATACAATCATCACGATTCACAACAAGCGCTATGGCGCCAATAGGAGGAAGTAACGGGATGACCACTAACAATGAAACTACAAACAATGAAAAACGATCTGCGTTTCGCGGTATTTTTACGGCGCTGCTGACACCGATGCATGAGGATGGCGCAATCGATTTCGAATCTTTGGCAAATCTGGTGGAGCATCAAATTGGTCAGGGCATTCATGGATTTTATGTGGGGGGAAGCACTGGGGAAGGATTTATTTTGACAAGTGATGAGCGGGAACAAATATTGGAGACGGTCGTCAGGACAGCAGGGGGGCGGGTTACAATTATTGCGCACGTAGGCTGCATCAGCACGCTGGAATCGATCAGACTTGCCAAACACGCGGAAGAGCAAGGCGTCGAAGCAGTATCGGCTGTCGTTCCGTTCTACTACAAGGTGACGATGAAAGAAATCCGAGAGCATTACGAGGCTATTATGGCTGCGGTTCCTCTACCGATGATCGTCTACCATTTCCCCGGAGCGACAGGGGTCAGCTTGTCCATGGACTTCTACGAGCAGATGAGCCGCAATTCGCAATGTATTGGAGTGAAATTCACGTCGCTGAATTTGTTTGAGATGCAGCAGATTCGGGCAAGATGCGGTAGTGAATTCCTGATTTTCAATGGACATGACGAGATCTATTCGGGAGGCGCTTATGCGGGGGCGGACGGTGCCATCGGAAGTACGTTCAATATGATGCCCGGCTTGTTCGTGCAGATGAATAAGCTGATCGCGGCAGAAGAGCGGCCTCATATGCCAACGCTGCAGGCGATGCAATCCGAGGCCAACGAGGTGATCGCGCATATGATCCAATTCGATGTCATCCCCTATGAGAAATATATGCTTTACTTGCAGGGAGTTATCTCATCATGGGCCGTCCGCCAGCCGCTTAAACGGTTTACCGTGAAAGAATGTGAACAAATCAGAGTATTCTACATAGAGAGTAACGTGCTGTGTCGTCACCGGAGCAATACGAGCATCGGACATTAGGAGGAGTTTGCGATGATTATCGATACGATCCGACATAGGCAGGATCACCAATTTCAATACGGTGAGGCCGTATGTCGTGCACTCGAATACGTCATAAATTTGAACACTGCCGATATGCGTTCTACGGTTGAATTTGAAGGGAAGAACATGTACGTCATGAAGCAGAAACCGATGACAAAGCTGTTTGAGGAACAGCTTGCCGAGGCACATGCCTGTTATGCCGACATTCATCTTGTGTTAGAAGGGGAAGAGTGGCAAGGCTTCGCCTCTACTTCGGATCTGAACCAAGCGGTTGAAGACAAACTGGAGCAGAGCGACTACATCCTGTTCGAACATGTTGAGAACGAAGGACATATCCGGCTTTTACCAGGCGATTTCACCGTCTATTGGCCGGGCGAAATTCACCGCCCGAATTGTCATCCGGCAGGGAGCGTGCATCTGGTCAAGCTCGTTGTTAAGATTCACCGCGATTTGCTTTAAAGCTGGCGACATTCTAAATCTTGGCGGTGGTCACTGCAAGAATTTACAAGAATTGAAATTACCATATAGCAATGAAAGTTTGAATGCTGCCGCCCTGCTAAAGGTGACCCATCTTTCTTTTAATGAGACTTAAATACGCAACAATCAGCCGATAGCCCTTCTGAGCTATCGGGTTATTTATTTTTACGGTACTTCGTGTTCACAACTTCAAAAAAATCGATAACACAGGGGAAGATTTGGAAGATTTGATCTCCATCGGGACGATCGGACTGATCAAAGCGATCGAATCCTTCTCTCCAAACAAAGGGACTAAGCTGGCGACTTTTGCAGCACGTTGTATCGAGAATGAGATCCTCATGCATCTGCGTTCGCTGAAGAAAACTCGGAAAGATGTGTCTCTGCATGATCCCATCGGAACAGACAAAGAGGGGAATGAAATTACGTTGATCGACATCCTCGGGAGCGAGGCGGACGATGTGGTAGATGCGGTACAGCTGAAAATAGAGAAATCAAAGATATATAAGAATTTGGAGATATTGGATGAGCGGGAGAAGGAAGTTGTGGTGGGGCGGTTTGGACTGGAATTAGGTGGGGAAGAGCGGACGCAGCGGGAGATTGCGAAGGAGCTGGGAATTTCGCGTTCGTATGTGTCGCGAAATTGAGAAGCGGGCGCTCATGAAGCTGTATCATGAATTTTATAAGGCGAAGCGGTAAAAGAATTGAATCGTATTCTTCATTTATTTGGCATCAAATAATGGGGGGCGAACACAATGACAGCCTTAATTCAAATTGAGCATGTGAGTAAATTTTACTATATGGGCGGGGAGACAATCCGCGCCCTAGATGACATTTCGCTGGATATTGTACAGGGCGAATTTGTCGCTATTATGGGGCCATCAGGCTCTGGAAAGTCAACGTTGATGAACATCATCGGCTGTTTGGACGTATCGGACGAAGGCTATTATGTGCTAGACGGGAAGCAGATTCACGCATTGAAAGATACACAACTGGCTGAGATTCGGAATACGAAGATCGGATTTGTGTTCCAGAACTTCAATCTGCTGCCGAGATTAAACGCTTATGAAAATTTAGAGTTACCACTGATCTATCGCGGCTTATCGAGAAAACAGCGGGAGCCGCTGGTTTTACAAGCGTTGGAAGCTGTCGATCTGTTGGATCGCAGAAGGCACTTTCCTTCGGAGCTATCTGGTGGGCAGCAGCAACGAGTAGCAATAGCTAGGACGCTGGCGGGAGATCCGCCAATTATCTTGGCGGATGAGCCTACGGGGGCGCTGGATTCCAAAACAGGCGTGGAAATCATGGATATATTCAAGCGGTTGAACGAACAGGGGCGGACGATTATATTGATTACACATGATCGGCAAGTTGCGGAGCAGGGGAAGCGGGTTGTGAGGTTTCGGGATGGGCGGTTGGTTCATTAAATTAGTAGTAATTAGGAATCATTTATATTTGATGAGATCAAAGATAGTCTCAAATTATTGCTTAATTGTACTGTCAACTTATGTTTTATTGATTAATTATAAATCGATATATAGGGACGAGTTCGCTTGTTTAATTTCATGAACCTATTGCATGATGTTTGTATAAGCCATAGCAAGATCTTGTTCTT
Source organism: Paenibacillus sp. HWE-109 (assembly GCF_022163125.1). Taxonomy (NCBI): domain Bacteria; kingdom Bacillati; phylum Bacillota; class Bacilli; order Caryophanales; family Paenibacillaceae; genus Paenibacillus; species Paenibacillus sp. HWE-109. Next base: position 684,050 of record NZ_CP091881.1, read on the forward strand.
CCATCATTTCCAGTAGATCACGATAACTTAGACTATTCATCAAGACGAGAAGATTCACGAAATATTCAATGACAAACATACGATCAAATTTTGAAAGGAAAGGAGTGTAAATGTTTTATATGTTTTTTATCAGCTCTCGGAGCCCAAACCTTGTACTGGGATGTTATTCCATTGATCTAGGCTTTTCCATTTACGGGCCATCGCCGTGGAGGCTTGAATTTGTTGCCTGTTCCTCTCTTGGCTGCAGAGCCAACTCCTATATATGGTATTTTTGGATAAGAAAAAGGTACAGAACGAGGTGTTCATAACGATTCTAATCGATATTTTTTGCCCAATTTGTAAACAAATAAAATCAAAAGTAAAGAAATATACTCTTGACGATCTTCACTATTTACTACCACAACACAACAAGTACACTTTTTCAATTTGCAGTGAATGTGAGGAACATATAGTAAAAAATTTAAAAAAGCAAATTGATGAGGATAGTATTTAGGATAATGCAAATAATGAAATCACTTTTTGTATTAAATGCCTCTAGGAGAATCCATCTATAATGCCTATTTTAAGCATTAACAAAAAAGACGTTTATGCAAACCGTCAAGGAACCGTATGGTTATGGGATTTTCTGTTTTTATAAGAAAGGTCATCGAAGGTTTTTTCACTGTTGTTCTTACGATCAGCACCACTTGCAATTTTCTTGTGAAAAAGTAAAATCCACCTCTTAGAGCATAAAGAGGTGGATTCCCATCAGAGGAGGAATGCTAGGCTAACAATAACATTATATGCCATTAGGGTTTATTTGTTCTAGGGAGTAAATCTATTTCTATAAACAAAAGACATGGTTCTGTTTTTATCCTTAACAAAAACAACTCTCGGTTCAAAAGAAGTGTTAGAAATTGGGTGTCGATCCAAAGATGTGAAGGGATCTAGGCCAACTATATAATAGGGTATTTTTCTGGGTGTTTATGGGACTAAGAATGGTAAGCCCCCTTTTCAGACGCTATCTTATCTCTATCGACAGCAAAAGGTGGTTGCTCCATCCATCCGTTCTCAATCAAAATCTTCGTTGCATCTTCAACAAATGATGAGATTTTCATTAATGACTTTGCATAGAGGACTCCCATATCATGTCTTCCGTTTACAGCAGCAGAATTTCCAATCGCTCTAATTTTCATTGAAAACATGTCAATCTTATGAAACAACATTAACTTATCGGAAAATGGAGAAAACGTTGATGTTGTAACCAAATGGTCAAGAAATGATGGTGAAGGTAGATTTTCATTGTGTAGTTTTTCCATATATTGTTCAATGCTTTTATGAGTCAGTTCCTTACCATCTATAAACAATTTTCGAATCTTTTCCGATTTTACTACTTGGCTAAATGCCAGGATTAATGCTTTGCTTGTTGCATTGTTTTCAATATTATCATACAAATGGGCAATTTCTAATGCGTGTAAAGGACGTACATGTCCCAAAAAACCATTAAAAAAACCTTGATGAACAAATTCCACTTTATCGGGAACTGGAATGATAGGTGGTTTATTGATTAATCCCTTATCCATTAATATATCGTTTATTTGTCCCATCAAAGCCATGGTGGAATCCATACAATAAACAAAAAATTCCTTTACATCCTTCCTATAAACAAGTGGTACGGCTACGTTATAAATACTCATTCCTGCTTTACATACATATTTCAAGTAATGAACATAGAATACATCTTCAAACAAACGTGGAGCACCAAGATTAACGTCTTCTTCTGAAAAAAAGTTAGGAATTGGGTAGTTTTCTTTCTTTAAAATGTCTTTCGTTGTTTTAATGAACTCTACGGTTAATTTTAATGCATTCTCTAATAAAGTTTTGATCACTTCATCTTCAACGTGTTGAAAGTAGTAGCTTAATATACATTTTGACATGCTGTTTCCCATGTATGTTGCCCAAAGTTTACCCATTTCTGCTGATGTTAGTTTTTCACTGATATTCGATTTAGTTGAACCAAGCTGGATGGGTTTAATTATTTCCATGATAAAAACTCCCTAATTAAATTTTTTGATTAGTATTTTCCTCCATTCAAAATCATATTCCGAACGCAATATTGAAATCTTCAGACTGAGTTCCTTACAATGGATCCAAGTTATTAATTATCAAAAAAATCTTCACTTAAATCTACATACATTTCTTTTCTTGTCAGCAAAAACTATAGAATAATATCTGAATAAAAGGCGGGAGCAAGTATAAGTTTAAAGAAATAATAAAAGATTCATTTATTGTAAGAAGAAACTGCTGAATATGAGATAGAAATTTGGTTACCTGTGCACTAAGTGGATACAAGTTTAACCCGTTAATAACAAAAAAGGGAGCCAATCCCTTCTGAACGGCTGGCTACCTTCGATTAATTGAAGTTGACATCAAAAAATTGATGGGTTACTCATTTTAATAACTTTATCAAAAAAGCAAGAAACTGCGTAATACAGGGCAATTAATGGAACAATGTTCTTGTCATCTATAGTTGCTGCATTATCACATTCCAATGAAAGACGCCCTTGCTCTTCTAAAAGGACGTCTAAAACATTAGCGAAGAAATCGTCATAACTTTATGCATGCTAAATCTAAGTTATAAGGGATGCCTCTGGAAAAAGGTCATGCCTTCTGGCTTGGTTTCTTGCGTATGCTTGTGAGTTCAAAAGCCTCCTTGGGAATCCCCAGTTCTTGAGCCTTCTTCTTTTTAATCACCATGGCTTGTTTTAAGCTAGTGGCTTGAAATTCAACTGTGGTGCCAAGCGGATCCTCAAATGCATAGTAGCTTTTTTTATTGGACATTAATTTAGCGCCTCCTCATCTTATTTTCCAATGATTTTGCCTTGGAAAAGTTGTCTATTAAAATCCTCCTTTGAACAAGAGGCACAAGACACCTACCGTAATCGCCACAAGCAAAAATCTGGGTAGCTTATCCAATTTTCAGGCCCTTCAGGAGCTGTATCGCTTGCGTTGACGCTGGATGCAGCAAGTATGCCGACATCGAGCTCGTCGAAGTCACAGTTGAGCGTAAAGTAGCCGGGTCCAGAGAAGTTGCCAGAAATAGTGACGCCCAGCTTCTCCAGCTCTTGATGTGCTCAATCGCTTGCTCGAATCTGTCACCTCTTTTGCCTATATGGAAAATCCCCCCAATAGTGTGCGTCTCATATTGGAAAACTATTCGCGAACGAACTCCAGTAACATCCTGCCAGTTGCAGCGAAAAACATGAATCAGAACGTTGCGACGAGCAGCCCCCATCGAGTTATGTCAACTGGTTTATACTGTTACCATCAGTGTATTTGCAATTAGATATGAACGCCATCTTGTAAAATACTGAAATAGTAGCATATGCAAAACAGGCAGTATTCCCAAATCAAAAGCTGAAAACTCTGGTATTATTCGAGTTAGTTTATGCGGGTATAACCAAAGATTTAATTCATAACCTATATGGTCTAAAAGAAAAATGAGATAACTAATGGAAACACCAAACAAAACGATATCTTTAAGCCTTTTTTTATCAGCTAGTCTCCACCATACAACCCATGGAATTATTAAAAGAGCAAGAAGCAGCCACCACTGTAGTGTGAACAAATCATAGTGCAGCCAGTATTGCTCCCTGAGTTTCGTCAATTCCTTATGAACCTGTTCTATTTCATCAAGCAATTCATCCTTGTTTAGCACCTAATCCACCCTTAATCCAGTATCATAAAGGGTTAGTTTATCCATCCAGGACCAAAAAACTCATTGGTTTGGCGGAGACTAACCGTCCACCTCGTAAACAACCGTACGTGACGTTCGGGTCCATTCAAAGGCTTTATTTCAAAGATAACAGCCTTATTATTTGTTCGATTACAAATAATAAATCTTTGATTAGTTTTTTATGTGGATAAAAAAAGTGAGCAGGATCCCCCACGGGGATCCGAGCTCACTTCTTTATCTTTAAGCATTAACAGTTTCAGGTCTTTTAATTTGTAGTGGCGGAGGAATAAGCCAACCTTTTTCTTTACTCATCTCAAGTATTTTTAATCCTAAGGCTGCTTTAGTTATATGGTACTTCGCGAAAAGAGCGCCAATATCTACTCTAATAGCTTGTCCCATAGCTTGACTACAAGCAACTAGTCCTAGTGAAGTATCTGCTGCAATTTTGGCTGAAATCTCAGGATCTGTAAATCTTGCTCCAACTGGGATGTCTTCAAGTTTAACTGACGGTCTTTCAGGCAGCATAGGAATAGGTGGAATTCCGTTATCAACAAGAATCTTATCCAGCTCTTTAATTTCCAGCTTTGCTTGATCAATAAGATCGTCTAGAACTTTTTTAAGTTCTTTGTCACCTGAGTGATTTAAATAAGCTTGATAGCAAGATACAGCCCCTTTTGCTACTGTGGAAGCTTGCCATACACTAAAGATTTCGCCGTAGTGCAGAGGTTCATCCTTTGGATTTCCACTTAAAATTCCCATTTTATTATATCTCCTCAAATATCAATTTTTAACTTTACTATTATGTCTGAATGCCACTTTGATAATACATGGATGCTTAAATTGAACTAAGCATAGGGTTAGCTTATCTTTCTCCAACGTTATTTCTTGATCTCATTCCAGCTAGGCCAATCAGACCGATCAATCCAAGCCAACCCCAGTTCGATGCTTTGGATCTCGAATCTGCGGTGTCATAAGCGCGGATAGAAGTAGAATTATTTGAGTAACCAGTGCCGTAATTTGCTTGGTTCAGCTTAGTATTGGGAGAAGTAGAAGGTGAGCTACTTGTTACTGTACTTGAGCCATAAGCACCGTAATTATTCACATTACTATTTGTGTTTATACTTGTTGTACCTGACGATGAATTCATTCCAATCCCTGTATTTTCATGTGCTCCAACTGTTCCAAAACTTAATGCTGATGTTAAAAAAATAGCTAATGCAAGAGTTTGAACCTTTTTCATACTAACCAATCTCCTCTCAACGCTTTATTTGGTATCGCTAGTTAGGATGTTCAAAAGAGGCGTTTATTAATTGGGGAGTTAGTGGAATTGTTCGTCGACTCAATTTACCTTTGAGAAAGGTTAAAAACTGATAGAACATGTAAAATATTTGTATTTCTTTCCTAGGCCTTAAAATTTATGAGTCACGGAAGGTGCGGATGGTGAATTCGCCGCGGACTCAGAGACATTGGTACAGAGGAATTTGCCCATTTAGAAATGGATTGCAACGATGGTTTATAAGCTTACTATGGATGCCACAATTGTGAAGAGGACTTCCCAATTTATAATGCTTGTATGCTGTGCTACTCCAATAGTCCGATTGCCTTTAAAGTCACATATTAATAGTCATATCCTCCGAATTTAAACATATAACTTGAGTATTGAAATAAAAGGGGCGACTACAAATATGACCCAACAAGTATTGTTCGAACATCGGTTTTGGCTTCAAATTTTGGGAGACCACTCCCGGTTTATATATAACGCTTTAACGCCAAAAGAGACGAAAGATATTAAATTGGCCGATCATTTTATTACTGAATTCGATCAACTGCTCAATCAAGCACGACTTCCTGATGCTGGCAATGCTTTAGACCAATTAAATAATCAAGCCTATGAATTAACCTTACACCTACAAAAATTTAAACTCAATATATTAGATCGTTTATTAATTAGGCATATTCAAATTGGCCTTTCACCTACTTTTATTAATCATATGCTTAATGAACTAGAGGAATATCTGCGAATTCTTCTGGCACTTTTGGCAGGAAAAGGGGTTCCTTTCTTTGCTGCACTGCACCATGATTTGCTTTGGCTTCCTGATGCAGGTGGTCATGCAGCATCTATTGCAAGTGATCTGGATGCCGTAGAGAAAAGACTAATTAAGAAAAGTGAGCTTTTTGAGCAGCACTTTAATGAATTTTATTTGAAAGCCATTGAATTATCAGGATATACACGCACAATGAGAACGAACTTCCCTGCATTAGCTAAATTTCATACCGATGTCAATATGGAAATGTCAATCTTCATGGCATTCTTGACTGAGCTTGAAACTATTGATTTAAGTGCAGAATTGCTTAGCCGATTAAACCCACTTGTACCAGATCATATGTATCGGGAAGAATGCTATTACTTATTGAAACTTGCTCAAACGGGTGCCATCACAGCTCCCGATTGCGATCCGACTAAACCGAGAATTAATGTATAGTAAATATGAAAATAACCCAAGGAATTAGCATCCTTTGGGTTATTTTTTATTTAAAATTGATTCCTGCTATCGAGAATATATTCACTTATCACCATACTATGAGTTTTTATGTGATTAACGTTTGGGGATAAATAAATTAGGGTTGTATTCCAATCAAACCTTCCACCCTTCTGAAGTTCATTCAGACTTCAAATTACCGAAAGAAATAGCTTCATACATTGGCCGCTTGTTCAAATGACTCCGGTAAAGCATAATTTCGTTTGATTTCCACGAAAGTAGGTCTTCTAAGGAAGAATTGGGCAATGTAAGAGTACTCAGCTTATTACGATCAAATGGAGTCCTACCTATGTGATCGCGTGCAAGCGTTAAGTGTGGGTGAAAATTACGCTCTTCAGGAGAAAAGCCAAACAGCGTAAGTGCGTCGGCTACCTGTTTCTGTAAGTTGTGAAGCCCCTTTACGTCACCGCCGATACCGGCCCACAGCACAGAAGGCTGGGCCGCTCGCCCGAAAAAGCCAAGGGATTCCACACGAAGAGAGATAGGACTAGATACTGTTGTTATTTCCTGCAGAACTTGATCAATGAGAGGGACTTTTTCTGACGGTGTATTCCCAAGAAACTGCAGCGTAATATGTAGATCCTCATGATGAACCCATTTACGAAAAAACAGATTTGGCTTGATTTGTTCGATCCAGTTGGCGAAAACATGCTTAATGCCGAGCGGGAGCGGTACAGCAACAAATAAACGCACTAAATTGACTGGATCCATAACTAGTACACCAATACTGTGCCTGTATTTTTGTAACTAGTCATGTGTTTGTTATCTTTTACATTGTTACCTGGCGAAGGAGAATACCTTGTACTAATCGCATTACTTCTACTACCAGTTCCGGATGCAACAACACTCGTATTAATTCCTAGACAGGGGAAGTCTTCATGAAAATTAAATGTCAATGTTAAAACAATAGCTATTGTAACCGTAATAATCTTTTTCATTGAGTGTCTCCTTATTAACAAGACTTGAATTATGCCCAGATGTTTGAATGGAAATCTTTCTCGGCAATTTCCTCATCATTTTAAATACCATACAAATACCTAATCTGTGTTCCGAGATCTTTTTTACTTTAATGTCTTTTCTTCTTGACTTGGTTTAATAGCGAATAAAGCAAGTACAGCCGCTACCACACAAGTACTAGATATACTATAAAACATGATTTCTGGTGAAAATTTAACTAGAATTGAAGCCAGTGGGGGACCGATAGCAACACCGATAAACCTCATAGAGCTGTAAAGGGAAGTTATGGTGCCACGCTCTGCTTTATCAATTCCTTCCGTTATTAAGGAATCTAAGCAGGGGAGAGTGACTCCGATTCCAATACCAGCTAAACTAATTAGAGCAATCAACCAGTATAGGGATTGAATGAAGCCACAAACAACAAGAGAGGCCGTAAGTATCGCTATTCCCAAAAAAGTGATCCACTTCATTAATTTTTTATTTTGACCAATTTTCTTTCCTGTAAGGAATGATGCGAGGCACAGCATAGCCGAAGGGATAGCAATCACACATCCTTTCCATATCCCTGCAATATGATATTTATCCTCGAGCGTGTCTGATAAATAAAACAGTGTACCAAAAATAACAAACATACAAATGCAACCAATGGCAAAAATAGCTGACAACCAGCGGCCATTATTACCAAATATCATCTTTAGGTTTTGAAGAAAGTGCCTAAATGTTATCTTTTCTTCTTTCACATCCTTTTTCTTGGGAGATTTAACTAGAAAAGCAACTAATACAGTAGATACCAAACATAGTGCAGGGATGGTCAGAAAGGGGAGAAACCATACCACGAAAGCCAGTATCGAACCCAAAATTGGACTCAGCACCTTACCAAGGGTATTGGCTGTTTCTACAATTCCCAGGCTTTTACTAACTTCACTATCATTTTTGTAAATGTCACCGACAAGTGGCAGTACAATGGGAAATGCTCCGGCCGCTCCTACTCCTTGCAACGCTCGACCTAGCATAATGACCATATAGGAATGTTCCAGCCACCATGCCCCTAAACCGGAAACCAATCCACCTATGCCAGTAATTAGCAAACTGGGGACAATAATGATCTTCCTGCCAAAGCGATCCGACAAATACCCAGCAATCGGTATAAGTAGGATAGCAACTGCAGAGTAAACAGTTATTAATAAACTCACTTGGAAAGAAGTTATCTGTAATTTGTTGCGAATCGAAGGTAAAACGGGAATAAGCATGGAATTTCCTAATGTCATAATTAATGGAATAGAAGCAATTGAAAGTAGACTCCATTTATTTGTATTCAAAAACCTGTGCCTTGCCATAAGGAATACACGTTATCACCTCTTGTATTAATTTCTACAATTATTATCAAATCAATCCAATGGGGTTTAATATGTTTAAGTAAATTCACGTCAACAATCCTTTTATTGAATCTTGTTATCTACATAACGACCATGGTCGGGGACAGCAATTCTTTTGAAATCAGCCACCAATAATGATAGTCCACTTGTTAGCTCCTCACCAGACATAGGTACGCCATGACCGCTTATTGCTACATTCGGCTGTAAAGCTTCTAGCTTTCTAACGGATTGCTCAGCCGCATGCCAATCGGTTGTAAAGTATACCGGGGGGCCTGTCAGCTGCTTTTTCTGAGTTAAAACCTTGTATAATGAATCCTGTTCAACCGTCACAAAAGCATCACCCACAATAAGTGCTCTATCTTTATCTCGAAATAACGAAACGTGCCCAGGTGTATGACCTGGTGTATGGATCCATCTCCATCCTGGCATGCCAGGGATACTTCCATCAGAGGGTAATGCTCGTACATGACTCCCAAGATTGATGGGCTCATTTGGAAAAAAAGGTGATATCTTTGCTATAAGTCCACCTTCAACGGAACCGTCAGGTTCTGGATAACTGGCTTGGCCGGTTAAATAGGGTATTTCTAACTCGTGGGCATACACCATTACGTCCCAAGCTTCAACGAGGTCAACAACAGCGCCAACGTGATCAAAGTGACCATGTGTTAAAATAATTGCCTTTGGTGTCGATTCTGCGCCAAAACGATCGTTGACTATCTTTAGAATATGTTTGGCGGATTGCGGCATACCCGTATCAACTAACACCCAGTCTTCAGTAGTGCCAACCAAACTTACATTAACGATCTGATTGGTATAACAAAATAGATCGCAGCTAACCTCTTCGCCGACATTGCTTCTAACGGAAGTCATCGGTATATAATGATCTGTCAATGTATCTTCCATATCCCCATAATGAGTGTGTTCCATTATTGTCCCCCTAATCTAAAGTGACTTAAAATTCTAGATAGTATGTCCAAGCTCACTTGATAGTTATAACTGGATCTAGAATAAAATTACTGAAAAGGTGAATGTTTGATTATTTCTTTTGGACACAATACAGCAGAGGTGATCCCATGCGTTGTTTGCTTTGCGAGAATGAACAATTGTTAAAAGGAAAAAAAGCGAAATGTTTTATATGTACCATTATCAAGCGGCGAAATTCAGCTAAAATTTAATCGTAGCAGCAATGGAGGTTTTTTTATTGGAATCAAACCAGGATGAGCTTTCAATAATTGCCCTTGGTGGAGTAAATGAAATTGGCAAGAATATGTACGTCATTCAATACAACGACGATATCGTCATTATCGACTGTGGTTCCAAATTCCCAGATGAAAGCCTGTTGGGGATAGATTTGATTATCCCGGATATCTCCTATTTGATTGAAAATAAAGATAAAGTGAGAGGTTTGGTTATTACTCATGGGCACGAGGATCATATTGGTGGTATTCCCTATATTATCAAACAGTTGAACATGCCCGTCTATGCTACGCGACTTACTCTCGGTCTTATTCAGGGGAAACTGAAAGAACAACCCGATTGCTTAGGTATCGTTTTCGATACCCCGCAAGGCGTAGTTGTACATATAGGTGATTTCAAGTTTGATTTAACACCGGTAAACGAGCAATATGCAGTATTCATAAGATTGCAGCTATTGGTCAAAATGGTGTACTTGTTCTACTTTCTGAGAGTACGAATGCTGAGCGCCCAGGCTTCACACCCTCTGAACGCTTCGTAGGCGATCATATTGGGGAAGCATTTGCTAAGGCTACAGGAAAAATATTTTTATCGACTTTTGCCTCTAACGTTAACAGGTTACAACAAGTCATTGCAGCAGCAGAGAAAACGAACCGTAAAATTACCCTTTTAGGAAGAAGTATGGTCAATGTCGTAGATATCGCCTTATCGCTAGGCTACTTGAGAATGACTCCTGACATGTTAATTGAAGCTCAAGATGTGAATCGGTATTCTCCCCATGAGCTCGTCATCCTCTGTACGGGAAGCCAAGGGGAACCCATGGCTGCATTAGCGCGCTTAGCTAGTGGCACACATCGTCAGGTGAAGCTCATGCTGACATTAATGAAACCCAAATACTTTATTCCTATTCATGGGGAATATCGAATGCTTCATCAGCACCGTTTATTAGCCGAAGCAGTTAGTGTTGATTCGGATAACATCTTCATTATCAATAATGGCGAGGCTGTCGATTCCACGATTACTAATGAAACATGATTAGCTCTACGGCTATAAAATTCAGTATGATGATTTGTAGAAAAGCCTTCAGGGGTTCCCGCGTACTGCTGCAAAGGTGCCATAATGAGTCAGTTTTTTAAGCATAATCCGCCAATCTGCATCGGTTTATTTATTGTCATTTCTTCATCACCCCTCGGTTTGTTAATGACATTTTACTTCGGGAAATATATAATTTACATATAATAATTAAGGTGTATTCAACATATAAACTTAATTATTTAATTGTTTTGAGATATATTATTTATAAAGTGAGATGTTTATTTTCGTGGACCATATCGATTCTAAGATCTTGTCATTACTGCATGAAAACGCTAGGATTCCCATATCTGAAATAAGCCGAATGATCACAATGTCACAGCCTTCAGTCACAGAACGACTCCGGAAACTTGAGGATCAGGGGATCATAACAGGCTACCGCACGAAGCTTTCGCCGCAGAAACTCGGTAAACTTACAACGTCTTTCGTTTTGTTCCGAACCAATAGATGTAAGGATTTTCTTGCATTCAGCGAGACTTCTCCGGAGATTATTGATCTTTATAGAATCAGTGGAGAGTATAACTACTTGATGAAAGTATTAACGGAATCTACATCTTCTCTTGCCCAATTCCTTGATACCTGCAATGCTTTCGGGTTTAACTATTTCTGCTAATGCGACAAAACCATCAATCTAACGAGGCATTAGCTTGTCTGACGTTATACGAATAGTCGGTACCTTCATAATCTCACCTTTCGGAGGAACAGACCAAGGACGAATGCGATGAGCGCTATACAGAAACCGACCCAGAACGCGTTGTTCAAACCGATCTGCAGCGCTTTGGCTATTTCCGGCTGAGAATGCGGGGCGTGCGATCCGCTTAAGTAATGGTTCTGTCCGCCCGACATGATACTGATGAACAGGGTGGTGCCGATCGCGCCAGACACCTGCTGCAGCGTGTTCAGAATTGCCGTCCCGTGAGGGTACAGATGACTTGGCAGCTGGTTGAGCCCAGTCGTCTGCGTGGGCATCATCACCAGTGAAATGCCGATCATCATCGAGATATATACAGTTAAGAGGAAGCTTGTATCCGTCGCTTCGTCGAACCGGGTGAACAGCCACAACGAGACAACGACAATGACAAGTCCAGGAATGACAAGAACGCGTGGTCCGAACTTGTCGAACAGCTTGCCTGAGATTGGAGCCATGATCCCGTTCGCAATCCCCCCGGGAAGCAGTATCAAACCGGATTTAAACGCTGTCATCATTAGCACTCCCTGCATGAACATCGGAAGTAGTGCCATCGACGAGAATAGCGTCATCATCAGCACGACCAGCAGCACGGTGACAAGTGCGAATATCGGATACCGGAAAGTCCTCATATCCATGACGGGCTCCTTCAACAACAGTTGCCTCCAGATGAACAGCGCCAAGGAGACACCGCCCATCGCGATCGTATAGATGACCTCCGGCTCCGACCAGCTGTGCTCGCCGGCCGCACTGAACCCGTATACGATTCCACCGAAGCCGATCGTCGAAAACCCGATGGATAAGAGGTCCACCTTCGGTTTCGTGACTTCCGAAACGTTCTTCAGGAAGACGGCAGCGAGGATTATCGAGAACATTCCCAGTGGAATCACAAAATAGAACAGCCAGCGCCACGAAAGCTCGTCAAGAATCAAGCCTGACATAGTTGGGCCGAGTGCGGGCGCAAACATAATAACGAGCCCAATCATGCCCATAGCACCTCCCCGATTTTCCGGGGGATAAATGACCAAGATGGTATTCATCATAAGCGGCAGCAGAAGGCCGGTGCCCAAAGCCTGAATGATTCTCCCGACCAGCAGCACTTCGAATTCCGGCGCTACCGCCGAGGTGACCGTTCCGATTAAGAATAGGCTCATCGCTGTCAGAAACATTTGCCGTGTCGTGAACCATTGTTGCAGTACCGCAGTCACTGGAACAAGCACGCCGATGACGAGCATGTAGGCGGTGGTCAGCCACTGGATTGTCGCCGCAGACACTTCGAACGATTTCATCAGTTCGGGGAGGGCGTTGCCCATCAGCGTCTCGTTTAAAGCGGCGACGAACGTCCCGACGATTAGGGCGAACACGATCGGAGCGCGTTTGATATCTTTCAAATCGATTGAAACCGACGGTGCATTGGTACCAGATGCATTCACAATTTTCTCCACTCCAGGCTGTTATTTTCTGAGACTGTTCAGTCCGTAACTCTGCATGTCTGCAATTGCTGCGGAGCAATCCATATACCAAGGGAAATATAGTAGTAGACTAGGCAGTGTCGTTAACCTAAGATAAGAATTTTGCAGGGCCAATACCGCCCAGTTCGTCAAAAAGTCGACTTCGCCTTTAAAGCTTGCATCCGTTACGTCAACAATTGCTACTTTCAAATTTCCATTTTGTTAAAAAGTTTTCGCCGCTTCAACAGCCAGTTGAATAGCGTCTTCGATTATTTTCCCCCTTAGTTTCGGAGATTTGTTATGGCCTTCAGCAATAACCTTCGTTATTTCATGAATACCGAATAAATGTAGATTCCTTACTACAAAATTTAGCGCCATTTCTGATGAAGCTGCCTCTCCCTCAGAATAGTAACCCCCGCGAGCATTTAATAAAGCTACCTTTTTTCCTGTCACCAATCCGACGGGGCCTTCCGGTGTATATCTAAAAGTGGTTCCAGCACGATTCAAGTAGTCGATATACGTATGCAAAACTGTAGGAACGCCAAGATTCCAAAGTGGAAAACCAATGACGATCTTGTCAGCTGCCAAAAATTGATTCAGGTATTTAGTTGCGATATCTGTTACCTTCTTTTCCTCAAGAGAGAGAGGCATTCCCTGACTGAATTTGAATGCGCCATTAATCATCGTAGCGTCCAAATAAGGCAAGTGCTCTTGAAATAAATCGAGCTCAGTCACCTGATCTTCAGGATGTGAATCCACATAACTTTTCAAAAAAGCATCATATAATTTAACACTTACTGCTTGTTCTACTGGACGATTATTTGCCTTTACGAATAAGACCTTACTCATTTCCATCTCCACCTTTACTTTGAATGTTGCTTTCGATCACAATATACACCCTTCCACTAGAGTCAGGGTCAATACCTTAATAAATAAGTCAGATCATTACAATAATAACGATAGTAAAGAGCTTGATTTGCAGAAGCGCCTCATATTCTTCATTCAAGTAAACAGGTTTGATTTCACCAACAGCTCTTTTTTCACCAAAGCAAAAAAGAGTTTGCATTCACAAACGTATTCGATTTATAAGTGCCCAAGCACATTAAAACATTATCTATAATCTCTTTTATGCAACAAAGAGCTAACCGCTAAGCTCATAATTGGCATAGAGAGATACCTTAAACCAATCTGGCCCATATAATTGAGGAATGATATCTTCAGCCACGGCAACAACACAAGCGCATCCAATGTTATGTTCATAACAAACCAAATTACACCAAGCCAGATGCCGTGCCGAATATAGTTGGATTTTACTTTAATGAAATATATAGCTAACAGAGGAGAGCCGACTAAAGCTCCAAAAACGATTAACAAGGTTTTAAAAAATGTGAAGTCGATGGAAAGCTGCCCCTCTTTATTGTAGAAGAAGAAAGAGAAGATGAGCGGTATCAACCAAGTGAGAAAACCGAACAATAATAATTTCCAAAATTGTCTCTTATCCATGGTCATGCCCCTGAATGTGGTCTACAGGGAAACGAAGAATCGTTTTCATGTAAGCTGGCTCAACTTTGCGGGGATCGGACAAATAGATTTCATGGTGCAATCCATTCTGGATGAGATGATGAGCTCTCATGTACTCACGGATTATCGCAACCGTTGCTGGTTCTGTACTATACGGGCCAACGTGCATCATTTGTACAGATGTACCTTCCCGAATCGTAGTGTAAGCGACGCGCTCAATCTGTTCAAGTTCCTTTTTCTTAGCTCTTGCATTCGCCCGGGCGTTGTCTACAGTTTCATTGGTGACGAAGTCGGGCATGCGAATAAGCAGTTTCCAATGCCATTCTTCGCGCGGAACCTCAAGGGCATCTTTATCAGATTCTACCCACCAAAGTCCCTCTAGCTTCGCGACAGTGAAATCCTTGTTTACTGTCTTGCAAATATTCTTGACTCCATATGCTACAGAGTATAAGGCCTCTGTTGCGTTCGTAAAAGATGAGCTATCCGGCGCTCCTTTATCGATAATGACAAGATAGGGCAGCTCACCAAATTGAACAAGCTGTGGCGAGCTATCCGCCGTGTAATACGTCTTATCCAATTTGGCTAAATCCAGTTTGCGATGATCTTCTTTCATTCATAAACTCCTCTCAGTTAGATAGTTTCATAATAAAACAACTTCCCTGACAATATGTTTGTCAGGGAAGTTGTTATGTTTCATAATATTTTGCAAGGTCGCGGGCGAGCTCTGACAACGTTTCCTTCAAGATTGACGGCTCCAGCACATGGACATGTTTGCCGAATGAGAGCAAGAGATACGGCATATATGTCAGCATCGCATCCGTATTTATGATAAACCGGGCTTCTCCCTCGCTTCGTTCGACCAGGTAAGTTTGCAGAAACCACTGATTGCAAATTTGATCCAATATATCGTCTTTACTATGAAGACGAACGTTGACTGTGCTCCCATCCGCCTTCTCTTCTTGATTCATCTTTAAGAAGTATGCTTTAACAGAAAAATCCTCAGGTCTTGTAAAGGTCATTCCTGAAAAGGAAAGATCTCTGATGCGGTCAACTCGAAATACTCGAAGCGATTTGCGCAAATGACAGTATACGACTAAATACCATTTGTTCAATCGATAGATAAGACCATACGGGTCAACCATACGTTCTTCCGGAGCGAGGCCTTCCCACATCGAATACCGAAGGGATAAAGTTGTCCTGTCCGCAACGGCTCGCTCAAGTTCCTGCAATATGGGTTGAAGTGAGGAACTGCGTGAGGGTTCGATAACGTCAAGTCCGGTTACATGGCGTCTTAACTCTTGCAGTTGAGAATCACTTAGTCGATGTTCGATCTTCTGCAATGCCTTCTTTAAGGATTCCGCAAACGGATACTGCGCCTGCTGAGCAAGCAGTACACTGTGAGCCATAGCTGTAAGCTCTGTAGTATCAAAAAATAACGGTAAACTTAGAAAGGTAGAAGGAAGCTTAAAGCCACCTCCATGTCCTGATTCGGATATAATCGGAACGCCGCTTACACAGAGAACGTCGATGTAGCGGTAAACGGTTCGGACGCTTAGTTCCAATGCCTCCGCCAATTGTTCGGCCGTCATTTGTCCTTTTGATCTTAGCAGCCATAAGATTGATAACATATAGTCTAACTTAGCCATTGGTTCTCACTGTGGCATCGGGCTCAAACCCGTTCCAGATGATCGTCTGCTCTACGGTGAAGCGGGAGGTAGGTCGGGCAGGTCTAGCTGCCTTGCCAATGGTTACGAGCAGGACTGGAACGTAACGCGACGGGACATTGAACGCTTTGGCAAAGGCGTCAGCGTCGAAGCCGACGATCGGGCCCGAGTCGAGACCTTTAGCTTTCGTCACGAGCATAAGCTGCATAGCGGCCAGCGATGCGTTACGAATCGCTTCGTCGCGTCGATAGATGGAAGAGTCGCTTACCGCATAAGCCTCATCAATTTGATTGAACAGAACTTGATGGGAAGAATAACCTGCGTAAGCATCTTCAAGTCCGGCACGGATGACGGGCCCGTATACGGATTCGGCGTTCCGATTGGCCTCCAAGTCCCCGAGTATGGCGACAGTAACGGAAGCGTCGACGACTTGTCTTTGGCCACTCGCGATAGGAAGCAGCTTTTCCTTGACTGCCGTTTCGGTAAAGACGATGAACTTCCAATGTTGCAGATTCCATGACGAAGGAGCACTTCCAGTAATCTCCAAAATATCTCTTATTTCTTGTTTACTGAGTTTGTACGATGCATCAAAATATCTGACGGAATGACGTTCGTTGAATATGCTGGGAAAATCGCTTTGAACAGCGGATGACATGCTCGATCGACTCCTTTGGGTGGTTGTATGATGGAACTCTATTCTTCAATCAAACGGAATCATGCTCGCGAACTTGAATCCGTTACTGACATGTTATGCCAATTTTCAGCTTGGAACAATAGCATTTTTTCCAAAGTGTATCGCAACAGTTTCATGAGTATAATACAATGAGCTATAGAAAGCGGGGGAAGCGGAATGAAAAAATATTTGGATATTCTCTCTGATATAGAGCAAAAAATCAATGAAGGGAAATTCGTTTCGGGTCAAAAATGTCAAGGTACCATAGCCCGCTTGGCACCTCGTACAGTGTGGCCGACAGGAAGACGATCGCCCGTTTGGCGAGCAAATATAATGTTTATGTCGTAGAGGACGATTACATGGCCGATTTGGGTGAAGAACCGGGCATAGATCCCATTCACTCTTATAACCGTACATCACACGTTGTTTATTTAAAAAGTTTCTCGAAGATTATTTTTCCGGGACTCAGGATTGGCGTCGCCGTTTTGCCGGAAAAGCTGGTCGAGACGTTCTGCGAATACAAAAGATATGCAGACACCTCGCTGCTGTCACAGGCGGCGCTCGAAGTATACATCAAAAACGGCATGTACGAGCGGCATAAACGCAAAAATATCCAGACAATATGCTGAGCGGATTCACGTTCTGAACGAGGCAGTGCGGCGGTATAACACTGCAGGTTTACTCAAAATTTCGGATGCCCATTCCGGTGTGTTCGCACCATTATTGAAGAAGTGAGGCAGGAAGTCTGATCCGGAGACATTGGTGTTCGACCTCGATCCGTTTTTGCTGTTTAGGGCGTGCCCAGCTAAGCATGCATCTTCTAGGCGGTGAAAGTTCCGGTCGCGTTTTCCACCACCTCATGTTCGCTTTAGACTAGCTTGATTGCCTTGGTTGCAATAAAACTGCTGGTGTACTGGTCCAATAGCTTTTTTCCACCGAAAGTATCTTCATAAAAACCGGCAATGATAAAACCAGCCCGAATCTGACCTTGGACTTGTGCCTCCAGGGTATGACCGAACTCCAGTGCAATCCCGCTGCGCATAATCTCTTCTTCCGATGAATAATCCAGTTCGGAATAGGGAATAGAGTGTTTTACCTGGAGTATCCCCTTTTCTTCAAGCTCCCAGTCGAATAAATAAAAGACGGGATTCATAAAGCCACTAATTAAAACACCTCCAGGTTTCAGCACTCGGAAAGCTTCCTCCCAGACCAACGCAATGTCAGGCACATAAAGGTTGGATACCGGATGGACAATCAAATCAAAACTTTCGGAAGCAAACATGCTTAAATCTGTCATTGACCCGAGCACTGTCTGGAGTGTCAATTGGTCCCGTTCTGCAACAAAGGCATCCTGCTCTAACTGAGATTTCGAAAAATCCAACACCATCACATGCGCACCTGCGGCGGCCAAAATTGGCCCTTGTTGTCCTCCACCTGATGCGAGGCAAAGTACCTGTTTCCCGCTAAGTTCAGGGAACCATTCTTTTGGGACAGGCTTTGTCGTGGTCACTGTGATGCTCCAATCATTGTTTTTCGCCCGTTGAATGTCTTCTATGTTTACTGGAACGGTCCATGGATTACGTTGCTTGACTTTCAGTTCCCAACTGTGTTTGTTATGATCCATTATTTCCATTTATGTGATACCTCGTTTAGTTATCATTTAGGCGATGATTCAAGAGTTAGCATTACGGGAGTGAACCGAACGGATAGCTTTGCGATCACGAGACCATGCATAACTGCTCAGGATGATGCCGGCCAACGTTACACCTGCACCGATGATATAGATGGATCGAAAGCCAAAGCCATTATTGCTAATCAACATTCCCCCGTACCATGCTGCGAAAGCCGCAGCAAGCTGGTATGCGGAGGCGTTCACCGCAATAGCCAAGGTTGGAGCTGAAGCAGCGGTCGTGAGTACACGCGTCTGCATGCCAGGAATAACTGAGAAGCCCAAAGCGCCTATTATGAAGACCAGAATAGCTGTGACGGGCATATTTGAACTGTAAAACCATAACAACACAAGAGTTGCGGCAAGCAAGGCAAGCAGGATAATCTGCGACGGCATCAGCGCGCGGTCGGATAACCAGCCGCCGATGAAATTTCCAATGGTCGCACCGACACCGTACACCAGCAGTAGTATCGCAACCGTGTCAGCGCTAAATCCGGAGACATTGGTGAGCAGAGGTGAGAAATAGGTAAATACGGCGAGCAGTCCGGCATTGCCGATGGCGGTAATTGCAATAGCGAGTTGCACGTCATGATTCCGAAAAACCCGTAATTCAGTCCAGACAGAAGCAGCAGAGGATGAGTTTCTATCCCTCGGAACTAATTGAATAACGAGTAGCAAGCCGATGACAACACACACAGCAATAGCAATGAAAGTCGATCGCCATCCGAAGTGAGTACCGATTAAAGTACCGATAGGTGCCCCTAGGATCATGGAGAGGTTCATACCAAATGCGAGCTTCGAAACGGTAGACGCTTCCTTGCCCTGTGGGGCTGTCGAAGCCGCAATGACAATCGCGTTAGCAAAGAACGATGAGGTTACCAGCGAAGTGAAAATCCGCGCTGCAAAAAGAACAGCGTAGTTTGGGGCAATGGCTGATAACAGGTTGCCAAGCACCGAAATCGTGAGAAGTGCAACGATAAGCGGTTTACGAGAGAAATGGACGGTAAATGCCGTAAGTACAGGGCCTCCAATAATCATACCGATCGCGTATGCGGTTACCAAAAGTCCGGCAGAGGAGATGGACACTTCAAAGTCATTCGCAATTGCCGGCAGGATCCCTGCGATGACAAACTCACCTGTCGTGTTACCAAAGACACAAAGAATTAATGCAAGCACAATCAGTTTATTACCCACAATCACACCTACCTTCTGGCAATGTTAATCTCCTTCCCGGGAAGCTTCGATTCAAATATAGATATAACTAGCATAAAATACAAGAACGCACATATATGTGCTATAGTATCAGAAATGGTACTACTAGGAGGGAAAAGGGATGGGAAATGGGGTCATACCTTACAGCTGCCCTATTGAAGTTACGCTTGATGTAATCGGCGGAAAATGGAAAGGGATTATTTTAACTTTCTTGTTGGAGAAACCAAGAAGGTTCAATGAAATTAAACGAGAGCTCCCTTCTATTACACAAAGAATTTTGACCTTGCAGTTGAGGGAGTTAGAGGCCGATGGCATCGTGAATCGTGAAATCTTTCGAGAAATTCCGCCAAAGGTCGAATATTCGTTGACGGAGTTTGGCAAAACATTGGAGCCTATCTTGTTCTCCATGCATGTGTGGGGAGATCACTATAGCAATCAAGTCGTCCAGAGGAAATCTAACAGACAGGCCCCGCCTGCATGCGAATTTAGGCATTTAGTGAAAAATCCCCCAACAACTCTGAGTACACCTCCATAAATGAAAATAAGGTGAAAGCCCCACAATTATTTCAGATAATTGCAGGGCTTTTTCTTTTTAGGAGTCGATTAGAAAGTGAATTGGAGTATTGGTTATCATTTTTTGCTTGACCCTAACGCTAACGTTAGGGATTAGAATAGGGTTATCCCTAGCAAGGACTTAGAGAACCATATCGTTGAATACACTACTCCAAGATATCTCCCTGTGTTAACCTTTTTTCAATTATCCTTCCGATTTCGTATGAGTCATTTTGATTAAAGGATTTTAAACCACGAACAAGACGTTTTTGTTTCAGTGTTGAATGATTTTGACTTAACTTGCATGTTCCTTCAAGCTTATCGATCTTGATTTCGAAGGCAATTAACCCGTTCATCAATCCATTTATAAACTTATTGTCATAATTGACGGTCCAAGGATCAGGGAGCGGTGATTCATAATACTGAACGGTATTGCTGATTATTTCTTTTATTTGGTCCGAATTTTCGATTCTGCGAAATTTCCCGTACACATGTACAGATATATAATTCCAAGTAGGTGCGTGGTTGGGCTCCTCGTACCATGATGGAGAAATATAAGCATGTGGACCCGAGAAAACAACGAGGACCTCTTTATTGTCCAGATCTTTCCAGTGGGGATTGGCTTTCGCCATATGACTAATAAGGACACCTTGTTCGTATTTATGCTCATCTAGTAAGAAAGGCAAATGGGTTGCAAAGGGTTCTTTCCCATGTTGAGAGAATAAGATTCCGAAACTATGCTCTCTAATAAACTTGACTATAGTGGATAGATCATTCATTTCAAAGGCTTTCGGAGTGTACATGGATATTTCCCTTCCTTCGTCTTTATTGAGTCATCTTATCATGTTGAATTGGCCGAAAACAGAACCACTTCTTTGCCCTATTTAGCATACCAATTGGTGGTGTGAGGAGGAACTATCCATGTCATTCATTCCCGAATCTTTTAAAACAAAGCAAATTTACTCTCTCCTTAGGGAACGGATACTTCAAGGCATTGATACAGCCGGAACGCGTCTCCCATCAACCAGAGATCTGGCAAAGGAACTCGGAGTTTCCCGGTCGCTTATTGTAGAAGTATACGAGCAATTGATTTCTGAAGGTTACTTGGAAGGACGCCAGGGCTCGGGGACTTATGTCACTGACTTGGGGAAGGGGGGACAATTCCTTTGTACTCTGCTTAACCGCACCGATGAAATTTCTACAAATCGTTCGAACACTAACAGTTACCGTTTCGATGGCGTCGATTTCCGCCCGAGCTTACCGGCTCTTGAATTCGTTCCGCGCCAAAACTGGAAGAAATCAGCTCTTTATGTGTATGATAACATCCATCTTTTGGACTTTGGCTATGATGATCCTGCCGGTAATTTAGATTTACGTAATCACATATGCAGTTTGTTACATACAAAAGGAATCAACTGTTTACCAACGCAAGTGATCATCACGACTGGAGCTACCCAAGCCATCTCTATACTTTGCAAGTTATTTTTGACTTCCGGCGATGAATTGGTCACAGAGGATCCGACAGGATCGTTCATTTATGACATTTTCGCATCGTCCGGCGCTAGAATCATACCAGTTCCCGTCGATCGGTTTGGTCTGCGTATCAAAGATATTCCAAGCCATGCGAAACCTAAATTCATATTCGTAACGCCTTCGCACCAGTTTCCTTTTGGCAGCATTATGTCCATTGAACGACGAATTCAATTGCTGGAATATGCTCGCCAAGCAAGTTGTTATGTTATAGAAGACGATTATGACAGTGATTTTCGCTATAACGGAATGCCTGTTCGTGCACTAACAGAACTTGATTCCGAGAGAGTGATTTATCTCGGTACCTTCAGTAAAAACTTGTTTCCGGCTTTACGACTTGGTTACATGGTTGTTCCTTGGGAGTTGGTAGAACCGCTCATTCATCTAAAGCATATGACAGACTTTCATTGTCCGACTATGCCGCAAATCATTCTTGCTCGGTTCATGGCGGAACGTTATCTGGAACGTCATATCTATCGAATGAAACGTATATATGGCAAAAGAAGAAACAGGATGATCGCTAACTTGATGCAAGCATTCGGAAGTAACGTTCAAATATCGGGGGATGCAGCGGGACTGCATTTGGTTGCCGATTTTCCGGGATATCAATTCGACACCCGTTTGATTGCTTTACTAGAGGAGCGGAAAATTAGGATCTATCCAGCTGAAAGGTTTACTATTGTCAAGGGAAGGTATGAGGATCGGCTGATCATGGGATTCGGAAATGTTACAGAACAGCAGATTTCCAACGGGATCGCAACGCTTTCTACCATGCTTGTGGAAAACGGGAAAGCATACTGAGTTCGCAAGAACTTATCACTGTCCAGTGAATTAGTACTAATTTGGTAAGTGGAGAGGGAAAAGAAAATGAAAAGTCTCAAATGGTTTTTCCTCGTAACAGACATAGGATTCATTTTATATTGGGCAATTACGGTTATTCATTTCATACCTGATGAAGCACTATTTAAAGACTATAACAACCCAATATTGATGGCCTGGAACTGGTCATTTCTGCCTTTAGATTTAATGATTTCGGTGACAGGCCTAACGAGTATATATTTATTCAAAAGAAACAACCCCAATTGGAGAGTATTAGTTCTCATTTCGCTTGCTCTGACGTTCTGCTCTGGACTACAAGCAATTTCATTTTGGATTATTAGAGATGACTATAGCTTGTCATGGTGGTTGCCTAATTTATATTTGTTCATATATCCTTTATTTTTTATACCAAGATTTTTAAGAGGAAATAGGGTTCAGGACTGACGCACGTTCGGGCTCCTGTTCTTCACCCGAGGAGTCTCATTGCGTAAGAACTGCAAAAGTACTATAGAAAAGATCGCCTCTAAACCAACGAGGCGACCTTTTTATCGTTTATTTTTATATGCGTGTTAATTCAACATAACATCATCGATCGTAGCCCAGCCGCCTGCCGCATTGCCGTAATACCAGAGCTTAACGGTCTGTCCAGCAGCAGCATTGAACGTAATCGTATAGGGAGCATAACCGATGTTAGGACTTATCGTCTTTTGTTCGACTAGCGCTGACCCAACATCCACACCTAAGCGTACATTGCTATTAGTGATATTAGTAGAGCAGTAGGCAGTAAGCGTATAGCTTTTCGTAGTAGGAGCGGTAAACGTTTGGTATAGGGCAACATCGCCTGATGTTGTTGGCCAGAGGTAAGCGTCATTCATCGTATCATGTGGATAATTAACCTCGACACCGCCATTATTAGGATGCCACTCTGTCGACCATGGTCCAAGCAGCCCCGTCTGAAAATCGGGATTTGCCAACAGGTTCGGCTGCGGTTGATTCGAACCGTAAATCTCGACTTCCGCCAACTGCATGCGGTAAGGTTGGCCAGATTCATCCGTAATTTGTCTCAGATTTGTTCCTTCCACCTTCACATATCTGGCAGTCTGCGGACTAAACGTGAAGGGCTGGACGTAATTCCCGCTGAGCGCGTAGCTGGTCTTTGTCGTGACGGTCGTCCAAGGGCCTGCCGCATTTGCTGCTACTTGGATTGTGAAATTGAGCGGGAACCCGGTTCCGATATGCCCTGGCGTATCGTTGCGCGGGTACAGGTCTACTTCGCTGACCGTTTTACTTGCACCTAAATCGAATGTAACCGATTCGGTATGATTGGCCGAAGTATTGCTGCTGCTGGACCAGCCATACGAACGGTTGGCCGAATTTCTCAAATCGTCGTTGATCCGGTTCAGGGCAAAGCCGTCGCGTGTGATTTCATAGGAACTTGTTGCGGTTACAGTCGCATTGGCTGCCAGATTGGTATAGGGTTGGAACCCTGTCGGCAGAGCGATTAATCGGCCTTCGCCCGGAAGAAGCGTCATATTGAGAACGCCGGTTGTCGCGTTGTAAGTCCCTTGAACCAGCGAACCCTCGGTTCCGGTTGTTTTTGAGATTTCAGACAGAGCGGACGGCTTGGAACTGAAGTTGAAGTCCAGCGATCTGCTATTGTTATAGTCCCTATTTGTGAGCATGATGTACGAGCGTCCGCTTGGATTTGTAAAATGCCCAATAATCATAGGCTGCGTCAAATCAGATGGCTTCACGAAGAAGGTGGAGGGAAGAGCTGTTGTACCGGAAGGAATGGATGAACCGGTATGGTACACTTTCCTGGAAGTCAGATTTTTTAAAGTTCCGCTCAAGTTTTTCATTTCGGCATCCAAAGTTTGAATCTGTGCATATTTGATCAGTTTGGTACCGTCAAGATTCACAGGTGTATCCGAATAGGCCTCATAGTTGTTATCTCTTGGCCGCCAATAGGAAAACCAATACATTTTTTTGTAGCCGTACGTCAAATAAGAATACACATTCCAGCGTAACATGTTCATATTAGGATCACGGTAGGTGTCTAAACCGGTATCAGGATTTTTAATATGAATGCTTTGCAGAAATCCTCCATAAGGCACATCATGGGCCAAGCCGCGATCACGTACGATTTCAGAAGCAGAAAAAAAATCTGGATTATCATAGGGAACACCATTCCCTGCCTTGAACGGATACGAATCATGAAGGATATAATCTGCGCCGCTCATAGTAAGCCAGTCATCCCACTGATTTTCAAAAGCAGTCCCTATATTCGTACGAGTGGTGTATGCTCGAAAGAAGAAATCATAGGGTTTGGCAACGCCGGCTTCATACCCGGAACCGTCTGTATATGCATCGGTTGTAGATCGGACCACCCAGCCAACGCTGTTATCGCCTCCACCATTGTGAGTCAATTCCATATAGTAGGTTGTGCCAGGCGTTACAGATGTATGGACCGAAAAATAGGGGTAATTATAGCCTACTGAAGGCTTAATGGGTCCGCTCAGCGCTGCCTGTCCAAGCAACGTCGTCTTAGCGGTATTGTTCCACACTTTCAGGGTCAGGGATTCACTCGGGGACCACTGGTTGCTGTCAATCAGCATTTCGATGCCATCTAAATACGTTACATTAGCCGGAATCTTGAAAGTTTGACCAATAGAATTTGTGGAACTCACGTAGGAGCCGTTGTCATTCGCTTTGGAATTGGATAAGGCTAATTTGCCAGGTATAGAATAGCCAATATCATAGAAGTTCATATAGGTCTGCCAACTCGGTTTAAGCGATTGGATATACTTGTAGGTATTCGCAAAGCCCTCAAATTGAAATTGTTGGGGTTCGTCCATCAAACTAATACCTGATACCCTGGCATCATTCACATAAGGGGTCAAAACCGAGTTCAGCGCCGCATAATCTGCTGCTGTATAGCTGGGGTGACCATAAACGCCTGAATCGGTGACCAGAAGTTTGACATTGTTCGAACTGCTGTTCGCGATGCCTGATTCGTTATCCGTCTTGTTCAACGTGCTGCTGTAAGCCCCACCCAGACCATGGACAGCCACGGTATCAATTCCTGCTGCGGCAATATTGGCCCAGTTGGCATTGGTGTTGCGGTCAACCGGATTGATTTCTGGCTGAATGAAAGAACCGATTTCAAAACTGCCTGTTCCGGCAGCTGCCGCTGTCATACTATTCGTAATAGCTGCAAAAGCACAAATAAGTGACAAGAGTGATCTACGAAACTTTGTTTTATTCATCTTCATCTCGTTACCTCCTATAATCGATATCAAAGCTGGAACTAGGTTCTATCAACTCCTCTGCATTTTCTTACGAAAATATTGTAAGCGCTTTACAAACCTCATTATATACATACAAGATCAAGGATCATAGACTGTAATCTTCGGAAAAATTCTCTTTTTTACGTAAGGTGATTGATGACTCCATGGTATTGTTTTACATTTAAATCACCACGATGCCCATAGATGAAATGAGGAGAACGCTGATGAAAAAACGGAGTGTATGGCGAGCTTTTCGAGATTGGAGCATGGTGAAAAAGTTAAACGTCTTATACACGCTGATGATCCTGCTGCCGGTTGTCGTTGTGACACTGCTTGGCTTTCAGAGGTACAATGAAAATTTGAAAAAAAAGGTAGCTGATTTCGATCTTCAACTTCTGGGACAAATCGGAAGAAATGTAGACAACTACTTGGAAGAGTTGGATCGCATCTCGCTGTCCATTTATCTGGAGGATAATTTGGAGACCATGTCAAGCCGCAATAAAGATTTAGGTTCCGCTAGCGAGTTCCAAGAGAAAGTCTCCCTCGATAAAGCAATGAAAATATTGATGCGCTCTTCTTTGAAGGATATCATGGGCGCATATTTATTTAAGGACAGCAGCATTTTTTCGCAGTACGGATCGGGGCCTAACGTAGATTACAGCAACTTCACCCGGGATCCCTGGTACGACAAAGTGCTTGCAGCAGACGGGAAGGGCTTGCTTATCCCCAGTCATCAGATCCGGAATCATACGAAGCCTGCCCCCTACGTCTTTTCATATGGCCGCAGTCTGATTGACGTTAATAAACATGAATCTTTCGGCGTGCTGTTAATCGATGTCAGCATCCAAGGATTAGCTGATATCTTGCAGCAGGTGGAGCATGGGCAGAAAGGGCAATTGTTCATAACGGATAAGGAAGGTCGCATGATCTATCATCCTGTGACGGAACAGATGACCGGAAATTTCACCCTGCGTTTGCCTAATCAGCAGGATTCGTTCATTACGAATGTGAATGGAGAATGGATAATGGTCAATTATGTGACTTCTTCATTCTCCGGTTGGAAAATTGTCGGTCTCGTTCCGATCCGGGAACTGACGCAGGATTCGAATATTTTGCTCAATTTGCTGTGGACATTGGCGGGGATTACGCTGTTGATCTCGATCGCCATTTCGGCCGTTTTGACCTCGAGCATGATGAAGCCGCTCAAAAAAATCAGAGTTTTAATGCGCAAGGTGGAAGAAGGCGACTATAAAGTGCAGTACCGGTCGCCAGCCAACGATGAAATCGGGCAAGTCGGACACAGCTTCAATGTCATGGTCCAGAAGATAAACGAGCTGGTTTATAACGAATTGACCATGAACATCTTGAAGAAGGAAGCTGACTTTAAGGCACTGCAAAGCCAAATCAATCCACATTTTCTATATAATACGCTGGAATCGATTAATATGAAGGCGGAAGTCAACGGCGATTACGAAGTTGCGGATATGATTTCATTGCTGGGTAAATTGTTTCGCATGTCTGTTAATCAAAGTTCAGAGATGATTTCGTTTGCGCAAGAGTTGGAATTCATCCGGGTTTATATGAAACTGCAAAAAATGCGGTATCCCAAATTGGAAACGCATATTGCTATCGAGGAAGAACTGTTAAATGCCAAGACATTGCCCTGGATCATCCAACCGCTTGTGGAAAATGCGTTTGTTCACGGGCTTGCTCCACATAAGGGCCTCGGGTGTATACGAATTGAGGGGTGGAGAGATGGGCCGTATATTCGAGTGCGTGTCACCGATGATGGCATTGGCATCGATGTGGAGAAGCTGCGTCATATTCAGAGCAAGCTGTTGACGGAAACTTCGGTGGAGACTTCTCATATCGGCTTGACGAATGTCCATAACCGCATTCGAATTTATTTCGGTGACGCATATGGTTTAACGCTCCGCAGTACGCTGGGAACGGGAACAAGTGTTGAACTGATGTTACACGACATGGAGAATTGGAGTGATGAGGATTATGCCGACACTGATGATCGTTGATGACGAAGAAACGATTCGCCAAGGCTTGGGGCTCATTATCGAACGGCTGTCGCCGA
The DNA here is from genome assembly GCF_022163125.1 of Paenibacillus sp. HWE-109. Lineage (NCBI taxonomy): Bacteria > Bacillati > Bacillota > Bacilli > Caryophanales > Paenibacillaceae > Paenibacillus > Paenibacillus sp. HWE-109. The sequence continues at coordinate 712,076 of NZ_CP091881.1, forward strand.
ACTGGAAAGTAATTTCCAGCGTGGAGGATAGTGAGCAGGCGGTGCAAATGCTGAACAATCTGCAGCCCGATCTGATCATCATCGACATTTCGATGCCAGGGATGAGCGGGTTGGATCTGGCTAAATATGTATTCGAGTGTTACCCGCATATTTATAAAATGATTTTGACTGGACATGATAAATTCGCTTATGCCCAGAGCGCCTTGCGTTATGAGGTTGTCGATTACTTGCTGAAACCGTTAGACCGCGATGAACTGGTCGCAGCCTTGCGCCAGATCGACAGCAGATTAGCTCAGCGTGTTCAAGACGAAGGCGGGGGACGCCTGCTGAAAGAGGCCGAATGGGACAACAGCCCAATTAGCGATGCCGAATCGCAGTTGATCATCGCCATCGAAACCAACGATACAGGCTTAGCTCAATTGCTGTTTCGACAATGGGCGAGCGATTTGAGGAATCCCTCGCATGCACGTGCTACGGCTTTGGCCATGCAGCTGCATTATTTTTTTTCATTAGTTTTCAGTCGTGTCCTGAACCACGTGGATACGAAGTTGAGTCTAAGGATGCGGCGTGATGCCGGGTGGTTGGCGAGCGCATTTACGCCGCAGCAGTCAGTTTCCTTCGAGCCGTTTGCCGTTATGTTGGAGCAGTTCGCAGATAAGCTCGAGACGGATCCCACGGAGCAGAGGACGGAAACAAGAAGAGTAATCGAAACCGTCAAAGCTTATATCAACGAGCATTATCATGATTCTGAGTTAAAACTGGAAGCGCTTGCGCAACTGGTGTACATGAATACCAATTACATCAGTGAGCTGTTCAAACAGGTGACTGGCGACAATTTTATCGATTATTTGACCATGACGAGAATGAAGGCAGCTAAACAAATGCTGCGGGAAACGAATCTCAAAACCTATGAAATCGCAGAACGCGTAGGCTACACAAGCGCCAAATATTTCAGCACACTATTTAGACGGATCTATGGCATGACGCCCACTGAATATCGCGACAGGTCAGTTTGAAAGTATCCGAAAAAAGTGGAAGAAATACGTATTCCTTCTCATTTGAGAGCGCTTTTATTTGAGCTATGATAGTCTCGTAACTGAAATATAAACTAAATGGAGGTCTTATCTATGAAAAAGTCAATGCCTGTTTTACTTGCTTCTCTGTTCGCTCTAGCCACGCTGGCAAGCGGCTGCGGAGGGCAGAAGGAAGCAGCCGCGCCTGGAGCGACTGTCACGCCCAAAATTGAAGCATCTGTTAAACCTGCTGATCCGCCCAAAAAAGTGACGGAACTTAAAGTATCCGGTTTCAAATCCGGTTCGGAGCTGGGGGCGATTCCCGAAATTAATGACAAGTTCATGAAGGAGAACCCCGATATTAAAGTGACATACGAAGGCATGCCTGGCGGGCAATTTTCAGATTATATCAAAACGAGGCTTGCGGCCGGAGACGCGTCGGACGTCATCATGCTGCATCCGGGTTCAGAAGTTGTCAAGTATGCCAAAGCGGGTTATTTGAAAGATCTCAGTAGCGAGCCATGGATACAAACATTTACCAAATCAACGATTGTTGAAGCAAGTGCAGACTCCAAAGTTTATGGCATTCCGAATGATATGGTTTTGCTTGGCGTTTATTATAACAAAGCCATTTTTGAGAAATTGACGATTCAACCACCAAAGAACTGGGAAGAATTCCTTGCCGCATGCGAGAAAATCAAAGCCTCGGGCGTGAATCCGATCGCGATCGGCAATAACGACGGCTGGATGACGCTGGCTGCGCTGCTCGAGATGTCCGCTACGATGGTTTACGGCAAAGAGGCCGATTTCGACGCCAAATTGAACGCTGGACAGGTGAAATTTGCTGGAGTATGGGATGAAACCGTGCGTAATTGGTACAGCTTGGCTGATAAAGGATACGTGACGCCGAAGAGCACTGGTGTGAGCCTTGAGCAGGCGCAGCAAGATTTTGCCCAGGAAAAATCGGCGATGTACATCGATGGATCCTGGTCGGTTGGCGGCATTAAGAGCAAGAACCCGAATCTGAAATTCGGCATGTTCGCGATGCCGGCCAATAAAAAGGGAGAACCTCTCACTGTCTCCGCATCGACAGGAACCACTTGGGTCGTCAACGCGAAAACAGCAAATGCGGATGCCGCCAAACGATACATGGCTTATTGGGCCAAAGAAGAAACGTTGACGGCGTGGACAAAAAGTCAAGGCGCCTTTCTCACCTTGCAGGGTAAGAAAGGGGATGTCGATCCCGTCTTTGACCTGATTGCAGATACGCTTGCAGCAGGCAAAAGCCAACGATTTCCGGACTGGGACCAGAGTTCAGCTATTAACAACGAAATGATGAAATCCGCACAGGGCGTCTATTTGAAAGCGTTAACGCCTGAACAAATGCTGAAAAATATGGACGATGCGCTCGATAAAGCAGCTAAGAACCAAAAATAAAGAGAAGGTGGGATATGGAGAATGAGGAGCCTCAATTATCGGCATAAGCTCCACCTTGCCTTAGCTTGTTTTCTTGCACCGGCTGTACTCGTGTATGGTGTCCTCTTCCTCGGCCCTGTTCTGAGCAGCCTTTATTATAGTTTCACGAATTGGAATGGGATTAATCAAACGATGAGTTTTGTCGGTCTGCGAAATTATAGCGATTTGCTGTCGGACAAAGCTTTCTTGGCAGCGCTTCAAAACACGTTGAAGTTCGCAGTTCTGGTTGTGATTCTGCAAAATGCGATGGCCATCCCATTGGCCATCGTATTGGATGCGGGGATCCGCAGCCGCAACCTGCTGAGGGTTATTTTCTTCTCCCCAGCTGTGTTAAGTCCGCTAGTTGTAGGCTATACGTGGCTGTATATTTACGAGCCGAACCAAGGGGTTTTGAACACTCTTTTGCGGCAGTTCGGGCTTGACGCCTGGACGCAGAGCTGGCTTGGCGATCCACAGATTGCGCTGATCAGCATTGTTGGCATCGTCATTTGGCAATATACCGGCTATTCCATGGTAATTTACTTGGCCAATCTGCAAACGATTCCGAAGGACCTGTATGAGTCGGCCGGTATGGATGGAGCGGGGAAACGACATCAATTCTGGCATATTACGTTTCCACTCTTGGCACCGGCGATGACGATAAATATCGTTTTGTCGACAATTGGAACTTTAAAAGCGTTTGATATTGTATATGTGACGACAAAAGGAGGTCCATACCATGCGACGGAGACAATGTCGACGCTGATGTTCAGCACCGCATTCGGCAGCGACAGCTTCGGTTATGGCACAGCGATCGGGGTCGTCATCTTCGCGATTATTATGGGGATATCCTTGTTGCAATTGGCTATACTGCGCCGGCGGGAGGTGGCGTTCTAAATGGCACAACGAAAACGTTCTTTGCTCATGTACGGGGTGGAAGTCGTCACTGCTGTCATCGCGCTGATTTTTGCTTATCCCATTTACTTCATTTTCGCTACGACCTTCAAGTCCGACGAAGAGATGGCGAGCGCCCCGCTAAGTTTTCCAACACAACTGAATCCTCATAACTACATCCAGGTGTGGAACAAAATGCATTTTCCAACGGTATTCGCCAACACGCTGTTAATTACCGCCTGTTCCATTGCCCTATTGATCATTCTGGGTGCTTCGGCGGCCTATCCGCTTGCCAGAAGAACGGAAAAAGTTTATTTCTTCTTTTATATGCTTTTCATTTGCGGCATCATGCTTCCATTCCAATCGGCTATGGTACCGCTGTATAAGCTTGTTTCTCTCTTGCATCTGGTGAATACCTATCACGGCGCCATCTTGATTTATATCGCTTTGAATTTGCCTTTTACCGTGTTTTTGTACACCGGATTTTTGAAGTCTACCCCGAGGGAACTGGAAGAAGCGGCCATGATTGACGGCTGCTCGATATTCCGTTCGTTCTGGACGACAATATTTCCGCTGATGAAGCCTGTCACCGCAACGGTTGCGGTGCTGACTTCCCTTAGCGTCTGGAACGATTTCATCGTTCCGCTCTTGTTTTTGAATGAACAACATCATCGAACAATTACGATTGAATTGTATACGTTCGTCGGAGAACACATCACCAACTGGTCGCTGCTGTTTCCGGGACTCGCGCTGTCGGTTACGCCGCTGCTTATCTTCTTTTTGATGCTGCAAAAGTTCATGATTAAAGGAGTAGCCGCCGGCTCAATTAAGGGATAAAAGGGAGAGGATCTTGCAAAATGAAAGCACTGCAAATTACGAGAGCCGGGCAATACCGGATTATTGAACAGGCTATACCTGAAGTGAAAAACAACGAAATTCTGGTTAAAATCGAAATCGTATCGACGTGTCCTCGCTGGGATATCAATATGATGGCTGGCAAGGACATGTTTGATTACTCGCGGTCTCCGGAATATCCGCTGCCGCCTGGTTTTCCCGGACATGAGACGGCTGGTTTCGTACATGCGATAGGCAGCGATGTTAGCGGCTTTGCGGTCGGCGACCGCGTTGCTGCCTTAGAGCATATTCCTCACACCGGGTCCTACATGGAGTATATGTGCTACAAGGAACACGAACTGCTTCGGTTGCCCGATCAGGTTACCTTTGAGCAAGCGGTATCGTTCGAGCTGGTGAAGTGCGTCATGATCGGCATGTCGCAATTTGCAGATATGCGCGGCAAACGTGTGGTTATCTCCGGGTTGGGACCTGCCGGCATTCTGGCGATGCAGCTCGCGGCCATCTGGGGCGCGTCCGAAGTGGTTGGCCTGGATGTCAATGAGAAGCGTATCGAATATGTCCGCCAGCTAAAGATTGGTGAAGTCCAACACGTCGATAAACTGGGCGACCGGCGCTTCGACTATGGATATGATTGTGTCGGTCTAGCTCAGTCGGTGAACAACCTTCTTCGCCAAGTCGACGAGCATGTCGTTATTTTCGGTGTACTGCGTGGTACGGTACAGTTCGAGGAGCGATTATGGCTGAAAGGAATGAGGCTGGAGGCTTACCAATACCGTCCCTTTACAGCCCGGGACAGGGAGTTGCTCATTGACGCTGTAGCTCACAAAGGCTTGAATACGGCATGCATTCAAACGCATTGTCTTCCTTTGAGCCAGTATGATCAAGCCATTCATCTGCTTAACAATCAAGAGGCGATCAAAGTTTACTTTTACCCAGGGAAGGAGTGGTAGCTTGAAGGGATACGCTGTCGTATTCAAAGAGCGCTGGAAGGTTTCGTTTGAGGAAGTTCAGATACCAGAGCCTGGCGATGATGACGTCGTGATCGATGTAGAATATTCATGGATCAGCAACGGGACGGAGTCTTCTTTTTTGCGTGGAGAGCGGCTTGGCGGAGATACCCCCTATCAGGAAGGGGAAGCGGAGCCTTTCCCGATTGTAGCTGGGTATCAGAAGACTGGGGTCGTTACGCAGATCGGCGCCAAAGTAGCGGGGGTGCGGGTAGGCGACCGTGTGTTTGCGACCATTAGCCGCGTTGAGGATATGTTTGATCCCTATGGAGGCCATGTTAGTCCTGCCGTAACGAAGGCGAATCAGGTATGGCTGCTGCCCGAAGGGGAACAGGCTGAGGCTTATGCAGGACTTGTGCTCGCACAGGTTGGTTATAACTGCGGTATGCGTCCTCCTGTAGTTCCAGGAGACATCGCTGTCGTGATCGGCGATGGTCTGGTCGGCAACTGGACGGCTCAAACGCTGATGCACCGGGGTGCTCAGGTTATTGTTCTAGGCCGACATCAAGACCGGTTGAAGCACATGCCGCCCGGCTGTCATTGTCTGCAAGTACAGTCGGCTGAGTCGGCAAATGGCCAGATTCCGCCATATGTTGCCATTGTGGTTGATACAGTTGGAGATATGAATACGTTTCTTCAGTTGCTGCCGCTGATGAAGCCTAATGGGCATATGGTTTCGGCTGGTTTTTACGGTCGTTCGGGACACATCGATATCCAACTGCTGCGTCATCGGGAAATCACCTTGCACGCGCCGGCGGGATGGACTACACCACGTATGCGCGAAACACTGGATGCCATACATCAGGGGTGGTTCCAAACAAGGGAGCTTATTACCCATCGTTTCCCTGCGGATCGGGCTTCAGACGCATGGAACCTTATCCTTGGTAAAAAGGAGCCTTTTCTTGGCATCGTTCTGGATTGGAAGAAACGGGAGGGAGATGGATTTGAAACCATTCGCCAGATTTAGAAGCAGATTGAAAGCAAAAAGGGACGATATGGGCGAACGAGCCGTTGTTTATGTCGCCCTAGGAGACAGTGTGACGCAAGGCATCATGGAAGCGGGGGCGTTTGAATATGAATCGGTGTATCACAACCTTGTGAAGAAGCGGATTGAGCACCGCTACCCTGGCACTGTCATCAACGTCATCAACTCGGGTGTAGGCGGAGATACGGCACATGAATCGCGAAAGCGCTGGGAAAGAGATGTGCTGCTGTACCAGCCTGATCTGGTCACGATCAAATTTGGACTTAATGATATGCATCAAGGCATGGAGGGGCTTGGCCGATATATAGATTCCATTCAAGATCTAGTGGATTGTATTCGCAAGGAAACCAATGCGGAGGTACTGCTGATGACGCCAAGTATGGCGATGAAACACGATAACCGCTATATTCCCGATGGCTATAAGGTCTATGTGGCGGATTTCCTGAAAGCTGCCCATGAGGGTGTCTTGGAAGCTTATGCCAGATCGCTGCGGGTGTTCGCAGAAACGAATCAAATCCCGTTTCTGGATGTGTATGCGATGTGGGAGCAGATGGAACGGGAAGGCATTGACATCCACGAGCGATTAACGAATGGATTGAACCATCCGGATCGAAAGTTCCACGCAGAACTCGCCGACGCAATCGAGACTTTATTATTCCAGGATGAAGCAGGTGATCAAACTGAGTAGACCTGAATGGGAGAATATACTTGCTGCAAGCAGAGCACAGTGGATATGGGATTCCAAGCGCATACGAACGAACAGTTTTGCTTATCTGCGCAAGGAAGTGGAGCTCGATGGAGAAGTGATCGAAGCGCGCGCCTGCGTATCGGCGCACCATTATTTTCACTTTTTTGTTAATGGGGTTAAGGTTGGGGGCTATGGTTCTCCCGTTCCATCCGATCCGTGGAAGTCGAAATACGTTCTCGAGTATGACTTGCGCGAATTGCTTCGCCGAGGAAGCAATTGTTTGGCTTCGGTCGCTCATTATTTGGGCGGCAGCGGGCAAAATTACGTTAACGGGCTGCCTGGGTTTTATCTGCATTTGCATGTGCTCTATGCGGATGGCCGCAGGTTGGAAGTCATTACCGACGAAACATGGCAGGCGCTGCGAATCATACCGCACCGTGAAGGGACACGGTATCAGCAGCAGCGGCGCATTTCCGCTATCGAGCGATATGACGCCAGGAACTGGGAAGCGGGGTGGATGCATCCTGGCTATCCGTCTGATCAATGCGTTCAAGTTGTTAGATCCAAGGCCGATACCGCCGGATGGCAGCTTAAGCTGCAGCGTGTGCCGGAAGGGGCCGTCGAAGAAATCATCGTGCCAACTGCCGTAGGCCTACAGAAGAACGGTCTGCAAGTGTTCGATACAGGGAAAATCGTCTCAGGCTGGCCGACGATCCATCTTCCGGGAATCGCAGGCACGAAAGTTCGTTTCCGCTACTCCGAAAATCTGGATAACCGAGGTAGAGTCGGTCGGAACGTTTGCAACGAAACTTCAGATCATTACTACGATGAATATACGATGCGGGGAGACACCTATGAGGGATGGTCTCCCTGCTTTTCATACAAAGCTTTCCGGTACGTGGAAGTGACAGGCTACCCTGATTTAATAACGCAAGAGCAAATTGCAATTTGCAGCGCACATACAGATCTCAGCAGCGAAGGAGCTTTCCGAACTTCCAGCGAGTTAATCAACCAAATATACGACGCCTGCATGCAAACGCAAAAAAACAACATGCTTGGTCAACTCGTCGATTGCCCTCATCGGGAACAGGCCCAGTATCTCGCTGACACCGACCTGCAGGCGGAGACGCTGCTTTATAATTTCCAAGCTCGTTCTCTAATAGAGAAGACGCTCTCGGACTTTGCCGATGCGCAGGAAGATGATGGGACGTTTCCCTTTGTGTTTCCTGCAAATGTCAGAAACACGGAATTTGCGTTGAAAATACCGGAGTGGGACTTGCATTACTGCAGTCTACTGTGGAAACTATTCGACTATTATGGAGACCGGGCGATTCTGGCTCAATACTTGCCGTTTGCTATGAAGATGCTGCGGCATTATGCGGCGGCAATCGATGAAACCGGGTTGATACCAAAAGGAGAAGGCTGGCATATCAGCGATTGGCCTTACCCGGTGATCGACGAATCCGGTCCGTATCTGACCGTGCAAAATCTCAAGTTTTACCACATGCTTATGCTTGCCGAGAAGATGTCGTTAATTATGGGGCAGACGGATCAAGTCGATTGGTCAATAGAGCAAGCTGGAATTGTAAAAGCGGGGATTATGAAGCATTTATTTGATTCCGATCGCAGCTGCTTCAGGGACAGCTATGGTTCCGATCAGAGCAGTCAAGGTACGAATGTACTTGCTATCGAATACGGGATTGTGCCCAGTTCAGACAGAAATGCATTGCTGCAACAAGTTACGTCTGGTGAGTGGACATGCAAAACAGTTCTTACGCTCAATCTTATGCGCATTATGTTTGAGAATGGAGCAGGGCAAGCTGCATATCAAATGATAGATACCGATAGGTTTCCAAGTTGGGGGTATATGGTAGCCCAAGGGTACCGCACAGTGTGGGAAGGGATGGAGGATAAAGAGTCCCATTGCCACGCTTGGCATGCCTATCCGGCTCGATTGCTTGCCGAGTATGTCGTCGGCATACGTTCGGAAGCCCCCGGGTTCCGGCATATTGGCATTCGCCCCTTCGTGCCCGGGAATCTTTCATTTGCAGAGGCAGGTGTTATAACACCGCACGGAAAGGTTCATGTCGGCTGGCGAAAAACGAATACGGGATTGCTGCTCGAGTGCCGCATACCTGCTGGTTGTTTGGCGACAGTCATGCTTCCTATTGTGAAAGGCAGTCCTGTTGAGGTTCTTGAGGACAAAAACAACACGGTTCTTGCACTTGGCATTATTGAAGACACAGTACGATTCCGAACAGGTCAAGGCCATGCCGTTTTTCTTGTTCATGGATTCCGATAGTCCGAAATGGAAATATTTTTGGCTGCTGAAGGAACAGCAGCCAATTTTCGGAAATTAAAGGCCGATAATCCAGGCTCCCATCACCAAAGCTTTCCGTTCTATCACCGGAGGTGAGAGTAATAAGAACGTCCGAGTAGAAGGCCTCCAATGGCTAAAACAATCGACAGGTAAATGCCGCTCTCACTCGTAGCTATATACGAAGGAATCGATATGTTTATTGTGACTTTCAGAGCAACAAACACGATGAGTGTTCCAACTATCCAGAGTTTCATCTTGCCCGATCCGATTTGCCCTCGTTTATTGAGAAATATAACCCGTGCTTGAACCATCCCAGCTATGATACCTAATACAGTTCCTAACAGTAACAAAATCCACTCTTTCGTTCCGATGGCATTCATCGTAAACGCCCACACGACTCCTACACTAATCAGCAACGCTCCGATGAGAAATATTCTACTTAAAGCTTTCATGACTATTCAACTCCTTTATGAATGAAAAAGCACACCTTTGAGAAGCTGTTAATAAATCTTTTTCAACAGTTCAATAACTTCATCTAGGGTGAGGCCAAATGATTTGTAGTATGAAGTGTCGCTAACCATTTGCTTCAAGATCATTTCGTTGCGTATTTGCAGCATTTCATCGGATGTGAATTCGGCAACAAAACACCCTTTGCCCGTTACGGTATTGATCAAGCTGCATCGCTCGAGTTCTTCCCAAGCTTTCTTTACAGTGATGACACTAATACGAAGTTCCTGGGCGGCTTGTCGAATGGGCGGTAGACAATAGCCGCTTTCCAACTCACCTTTCAGAATTTGGGCACTGATTTGTTCGAACAACTGCTGATAAATTGGTTTTTCAGATGCGTTCGCAATCGCTACGTTCATAAGATTTCCACTTTGAGAAACCTTTTGACCGCCATTCGATAGCCGATCAGAGTGAATGCTAGGAAAATCACGATTCCTGCGATCAGAATGGTTATTTGAATCGCCGTATTGTCAGCCCCAGTACCGTTGAAAATGTCGGACACAAACGAACTCTGGATTCCGACCCACTGCGCAATTCCGGCAAAAAGCATAGCAGCCCCGACGGAAGCTGAAATCGCCCCGCCCGTTTTATACGCGGTCTTGTAATACATGGGGAAAAAGATCATGTTGAAGATCGCAAACATAACAAAACAGAGTCCCCAGAATCCCATATGTGGCGCGAAGAAATAATAGATCGTATGCGGGAATATACGAATATTTATCATACCGTAGATCATGGCAACGACAAGATACAATAACTCCAGAATGACAATCACGGACACTCTTGCTTTCACGATGTCCTGTTTGGTTACGGGCAGCATCGTCGTAAATGTCAAATCGTTCTGGGATTTAAATACGGCAAACATATTCGGGATCGTAATCCAGCAGAAATACAGAAGGACAATAAAATAAAGCCAGCCGGGAACAAGCATCAATGCTCCCATTAAAAAAGGCATGATTAAAATCGAAGGATGTACACCCAATTTAAAATCTTTCATCACCAAGTTATACATACAGCTCCTCCTTCTTCGCAAAATAAATCATAATTTCCTCGAGACTCGGTGTGGTTACTTTCAAACCGGAAGTGGGATCGAAGTCGCTGGCAAGGATCAATCCCGTAAAACCGAAGGAATTTACCTTGTAGGAGATCAGCCGATCTTTCACCTGATTTAATTGGCTTTCCTCCCCATTCAGCAAGCGATAGGACTCAATAAATTGTTCCTTCTCGGAACTTTGAATGATATGACCGTTATCGATGAAGGTTATGAAATCCGCGCATTTCTCCAAATCGGAGGTAATGTGAGTGGAGAAAAGAATGCTGATCTCGCCATCTGCAACGAGATCTTGAAAAATTTCTAACAGATCGTCTCGCGCGACCGGATCGAGCCCGCTTGTCGGTTCGTCGAGGATGAGGAGCTTTGCACCATAGGATAAAGCAATAGCCAAACTGTACTTGACTTTCATTCCCGTCGACAATTCGGCGATTTTTTTGTTCTCGTCCAATTTGAATCTTCTTAGATAGTTGAAATAGGTCTCATCGTCCCATTGCTTATAGAACTTCTTAATCACTTCGGTCAACGTTTTGATTTTGCTTCGAGTATAAAAATCGATGCCGCCGAATACCCATCCGATCTCCTGTTTCAATTCGATCTCGTGTTCAGCCATGTTCTTTCCTAGAATACGAACCTCACCGCTATCAATATGAATCATATTCAAGATCGATTTGATGGCGGTTGTTTTTCCCGCGCCATTGGCGCCGATAAATCCCATAATGTAACCTTTCTCCAGTTGGAACGATACATCTTTTAACTGAAACTTTGGGTATCTCTTGTTCAGATTTCGAATGTCTAAAGCCAGCATGAAATGCCTCCTCGTTATATTGTGCATGTCGTGTATATACAATATAACGCAGGGGATTTGTTAAGTCAATGATCAAATATTTTTGCCATAGGCACCCATTGTTTTCAATACAACACAATTCAAATTGTGTTGTGTTAGACATAGGCAAATGCAAAAGTGGGAACATAACTGTTCGCAACAAAGCTTGAGAAATCAAGCTTTGTTGTTTTTTTATCCCGACTTTTGTGTCGTGAGAAAATGCACAAATTTAGGGACATTGTGCTAAACGACTCGAATTCATAGACATTATCTCATTGAAAGGTAAAAGGCGTGTTCGAAGAGTAAACGACAGCAGATGCCTATAAGCCGCACGTGAAATTTGAGGCGTTCAGAATCAATTCGAGCGCTCTTTGTTAACTCCCTCGATATGATTTAATTACCTCACGTAAGCTCGTGTATTCGCAGGATTTCATTCCTATTGGGTTCGATAGAAAAATGAAGAGAGTCAGGATTTGTTATGTGGACCCGTTAGAAGGCGTGTGGGAATAGAGGAGGGGTATCCTCACCTGATTATTTCCATATACTGCAAGTATTCTCCACATGGCCCTTAGCGATTTTCGCTCCCATGTCGTGGCGAGCCTAAGCCCTCTCATTCCTTCGTCACATCTATCTAAGGGGTTTATGTTGATGCAAAGCCTTGAGTTCTTTGTTAGTCATAACCATACACATCGTTATTAGGTAGAGGAAGTGTCGCAGGCGTGGTCGTCCTCGTTTACTGAGGGTCATCTGGCCCTTCCATTTCCCAGAGCTTGCCTCGGTCAGATTAAGGCCTGCGTGACGCAGAAGTGTGTTTCCGTAGAGATAACCACTGAGAGCACCTGACTCCCCTGAAACACCCGCTAAAGCAATTGCACTTATGCTAAATGGCAAGGATTTTGCTTGCATAGGGGATTCGTTCAAGTACGGCTTTGGCCTCAGTTTCGATTCTCTGCAGCTGTGTGTTTGCTAAGTCATACTCCTCAAGAAGATGCTCAAGATGGAGTTTGTAAGCATATGTTGCCTGGGTAGACCCAACGCTCTTTTTGGCAAGATCGATGAGCAACTTAGCTCTACGGACACCAGAGTGTCGTTTCATGGACTTTTTCCATCCCGCAATCACATCGTTAGTTTCTAGTCTAGATAGATCGGCGGGGAGAGGGAACAACCTAAGAGTCTCCAATGCACCTTTGCAAGTTAAGATTTTAAAGACTTGTCATTTCGCGGTTTTCTTTATTTTTTTGACTAAGTGAGGATTTACGAGTACAGCCTTAATTATCGGAGTCGACATCGCAAAATTTAGACATGTGGCGAGAGCCCAAGACTTCCGCGGAGTCGAGTTCGGGAAGCTACTTACGTTTGAAAACAATCGAGAAGGCTTTGAATTATTTGTGAGTTGGTTTAGGAAGATTGCGAATGAGCAAGGGTTCAAGGACGTCATAGTTGGTATGGAACCAACGGGTCACTACTGGCTAAACCTAGCCCATTTTCTTAAAGATGAGCAAGTAAAATACGGCGTAGTGAACCCACTACACGTAAAGAAAAGTAAAGAATTAGATGACAATTCCCCAACAAAGAATGACATTAGGACGCAAAAGTTATCGCACAGTTAAGAGAAGCTGCAAAGCGCGGGCTTGGTCTAGGTCTAGGTCGAATACAGAATCTGAAGGCAGCAGCCGGCTGTTCTGTTGGCATCAGGCAAGGTTCTGAGTTGGCTAAAATGGAGCTAAAGTTGTTGCTGACACAGTACGAATGGCTTAAGAACAAGCTTGAGGAATTATAGCTTAAAGTTATAGAGCATTTCTTTGTAATGAGAAATGTCTTTTTATCTTTTTTTTACAATAAATAATTATGGAAATGTGAGTAAATAGTATTAGAACTATCTATCTAGAAGGTGTTAATACTGAATGTTTATCATTATGTTGTGTTTATTATATTTTATTGCGTGTTGGCGTTGGGGTGATTGGCGGAACTGGGCGAAATATCAATCATCCATATTATATTTGATTACATTTGATTTAGTTTATAATTTTCTTACATATAATTACTCTCTGTGGGAATACGAACCTAATACAACACTTCTGCCAAATCATACGATAATCAGTCTTATAGTAATGTTTATTATATACCCATGCGTAATGCTCGTGTATTTAGGGCGATATCCAACTAAACGAATTAAACAGTATCTATGGGTTACCTTCTGGGTATTCTTATGGTCATTCTTGGAGTGGGTGGCTCAAAGAATTGGGGAGTTTTCACACCATCATGGATGGAATATTTGGTGGAGTGCATTGTTTAATATCGCACTCTATTCTATGGTTCGACTCCATTACAAAAAGCCATTATTGGCATATGGGTTGTCTGTCATTGCAACAGTAGGTTTAATAATACTTTTTAAAGTACCAATCAGCAAAATGAAGTGACCTTTGTTTTTAGATATTGTTATTTGTATTTATACGCTCCCTTTTTCGCTTTGCATTTGAAGAAGGTCATATGACAAGGAATCCTTCTCTCAAGCTGAGAGAGCCTAAGATGGACAAACGTATTCCGAAATTCCTAGTTGAGGAGGATGTTATTCATCTTAAGATTACCTGTCATTCTCATCGGGAACATGCTCTGTTGGAGTTTCTGTACTGCACAGGCTGCCGCGTTGGAGATGTTCAGAAAATAAACATTGAAGATGTTAATTGGGAGAACTGTTCAGCAATTGTGAATGGTAAGGGTTCTAAACAAAGAGAGGTGTATTTTACTACCGAGTGTAAGGTTTGGTTAAAAAGATATTTAGAGAGCCGTGGGGATACTTGTAAAGCATTGTTTGTTACCGAAACGAATCCGACCCCGACGATTGACGATTCCAACAATACGTTGGTCATTAAAAAAGCTGTCAAAACGCGGGGGAATTAATGCTAATGTATATCCTCATCGATTCCGTCACACATAAGCCTGTCAATTGCTAGATAACGGTGTACCGTTAGAATTTATTCAGGGCATACTTGGGCATGAAAAAGCATCTACTACACAGATTTATGCTCAGCTGCGCGGTGAGCGTAATGAATGCCTCCACATAGGTAGAGCCTGAATTTGACTTCTGTAATTTAATCTTATACAGTTTGTATGTACAAACAATATAATTGCGTTTAGGAGGCAAACAAACTATGCGTTTTATCGTTTATTTGAAAATTGACCCTGCTACTCCGAAGGAAGAAATAGCGAAGCTGTTGCCGGCGGAGCGAGCGCGAGTTGCTGAACTTAAGGAACAAGGAATACTCGAAACGTTATATTTGTCCCATACGATGATGGATATTTGGGGTATTTTTGCCGGTGACAGCCTGGAGGTTGTTCAAAGCGCTGTACAGTCATTACCGTTTTACAAATTTATGACGGCTGAGTACACACAACTATTTGAAGGCTAAATCGATCCTGGACTTTTGACGGTGAATATATGAGCAAGCTTCCATTCGGGCTTTCCATCATTTGGAGCGAAAGGGGCTGCTTTTGCTTTAGGCGAAGGTCCTTCGCCTAAGAAGCGTTTGATCAGGTCGAAAATATCTATATAAGTTGAACTAATCTTGTGGCAGTTTGCCGCGGCAAACTGCTCCTTCTGTCGTAAATCTAACGGAGTTTATAGGTGGTCCCGATTGAACTAACGGGTACCTATAGTTCAATAACAACTTGTAAAAGGCAACCAGCCCCAGGTGGATTGGTTGCTTTTTCTTAAGTAAATGCTCGATGTAATAAGGAAAAAGGCTGATGAATGTATTAATGAAATAGATGGAATTTCAATTGATAGTTTTAATTCGTGCAGAGATAAAAAAGTTGAATATTCACTGTCATTTAAAGAATCTATGGCATCAGCCTCAATCTTATCAGATTTCACATATGACTTTGTTCACTTTTCCATTGGCTTTCCATATCTCACTAAAACATGCCAGAGTAATTTTAATTCTTGCAGAACTTCTTTGTAGGTTCCTCTATCGCTCCAATTACTTGGATTTCGTTTCAAGTCCATAGCTGCGGAGCCAATCATATTTACATCAATAAAATCACTTTGCGCAATTCTTTTGGCTAGTGAAGGCATCGAAGGACCTCTAAAATTCATAGGAACCTCATCAACCAAAAGTGTAAATCCCATGTGCCAGTAAAGATCGACTGAATACTTTAAACATATATGTTCTAAGATTCGTCCTGCCCTTAAATGATGGATCGGCAACAAGCATCTTTACGTCTTCTTCAAGAGAAATATCACCATGAACCTGCGCTTCGATATAGTGGTTAAGATTTCTTTCACCGATGGCAAAATCACTATAGAACGCATCCCTCATGAGAGCAGCCAAAATGAGGTCAAATTCCTCATACGTCCCCTTTTCCTTGGGGTCTTGGTGAGAATCCAAATAAGGGTTCTGGTGCAACAAATAAAACTGATCAAAAATATCCGCGATTTTAGTTTGCTTATGCTGTCAATCCAAACAATTTATTGATAAATTCAACTGCAGTGAGGGCAGACGAATGATTGTATTCGACCTGCCCTTTCCTTATCAAATGCATGACTTCGATTCCCGCGATTGTGTGTTCTGCAGTTACAAAAGACTTGAAACCCAGCATTGGTTTTATGACTTTCTTTATGAATCGATGATCTTGTTCAATAATATTGTTAAGATATTTCTGTTGTCGTAGTAGTGTTTCTTGTTTCATTACCTTATCGTCCTTCAATTGCTGAACCGCGGTAGGATAAGCAGGATTTTTATCTACGGTAATCACGCGCGGCGATTGATTATGTGGTGAAGTTAGCGCTTTCTTGAAAAATCGCTTGGCCGCGGAAGCATCTCGATTTTCAGACAGCATAAATTATTTGAAGTAAATATATCAATAATTGACGTATGCGGAAAGATAGTAAATTGAAGATATGTTTTGTCAAATCGAATGTGTATGAACGAAGAAATCGGCGTGATAGAGTAAAGTAAGCGCTTTATATTTTGGCTGCGATGGAGCATGGGGGGAGGACATAGACATTTTTGCAAGGAGTGGGATAGTTCAGACTGGATGAGAATGGCTTAGTGAAAAGGTCGAGGAGGTTCATATTGTGAAGAGAATAGTATCCATAGGGATGATTATGGTGATGATGGTTAGCTTTTGCTTATCTATGCAGCCATTGACGTCTTATGCAGCTTCGCCTTGGAATATCTTAAATGATAATTTAAGTGCATATGTCACGACGGGTTGGAGTACACAGAATACCGATAACACGCATAATACCATTGTGCAAAATGCGGATAACGTCACGATTGTCGATACGACATCGTTTTCCGCTTACTTGACGAAAAGCAACGTGCTGCCTACAACAGGCTCATTTACCTTTGAGGTAAGGGCTAAAGTGAACGGTACGGGCACGTTGAATGAGTTCACGGTTAGAAACACGAATTATTTGTCGAGCTTTTACATCACCTATGGGCAAGCCGGTGCGGTTCAAAATAAAGTGTCCGGTTCCACGAAAACGTTTACTTTGGACACTACCATTTATCACACGTACCGGATGGTTGTTCATGCGAATTACACCTACGATCTATACGTAGATGGAATTTTAGCTTGGAGCGGGGCGCCAAACGCAACAGGCGGGACGAGTTTGATTAAAATGGGCGGAGATTCAGCGAGTTACGCAAATGTAACGCTGGATCATGTTCGACTAGGTTCCGGGGAAATCTTGCCAGGCGGATATCCGCTTAGCTCCATTCAGATATCGGAAGTAACGACTTCAGTGGGGCAGACCCCCGTGATGCCAACTGTCGTGACTGCGGTATACGAAGATGATTCGACCGCATTTGTACCTGTGACATGGGTCGCGGTAGCACCTTCTCATTACGCGCAGCAAGGTGATTTTATCGTTAGCGGCAGCGTACAAGGAACTGCCGTGCCTGCTTTGGCCCATGTTACTGTAAACGCAAGTTCAGCAGTTATTACCGCTATCGCGCCAGTGAATGTCACAACACAGGCAAAGGTAGTTCCGGTATTGCCGACTGTGGTCAGTGTTACTTATGCAGACAGCTCAACGAATCAGGCTCCTGTCACATGGGCTTCTATTCCTGTAAGTGCCTACGGCTCGGCTGGCAGCTTTGATGTCAATGGCACAGTGCCGGGTACGGCTATTCCAGCTATCGCGCACGTGACTGTGCTTGCGGCAGCAGCGGATGAATTTGATCAACTACGCAGCAAGTTGAAGGATATGTTGACTGGCGGCACGAGTTACTCTGTTGCGGATCCGGATATTGTGAACCAAATAACGGCGATCACAGCGAAGGCGCAATCGAATTGGGATACGATGAATAAAGTGGGGAACCGCACGTATTTGTGGAGCGATCTGGCTAGTACTTCGAATTCCGCTCAAATTACGTCAGCCTATACCCGATTGAAAGAAATGGCCTTGGCATATGCAACGAGAGGCTCTTCCTTATATCATAGCACAGGCCTCTTGAGTGATTTAAGCAGCGCACTTGATTGGATGTATACAAATCGTTACAACGAAAACAAAATTTTATACGATAACTGGTGGGATTGGTGGATCGGAACTCCGCTTGCGATCAATGATATTGCCGTCCTGCTATATGAAGATTTAACGTTCCAGCAAATTTCGAACTACATGATGGCAATTGATCATTTTACGCCGATTGTGGATATGACAGCCGCTAATCGGGTTTGGAAAAGTCAGGTTGTCGCTTATCGCGGCATTATTGTGAAGGACGCTGCCAAACTGGCGATGGCAAGAGACGGACTAAGTCCGGTATTTCCGTATGTGACGCAGAGCGATGGCTTTTATACGGACGGCTCCTTCATCCAGCATGATATTACGCCTTACAATGGCGGTTATGGAGCGACGATGCTAGGAAATATGGCGGATGTCATGTATGTGCTTGGGGGAACGACTTGGGCCGTCACAGATCCGAAGTCTAGCAATGTGTACCAATGGATTTATGATAATTTTGAGCCGTTTATGTATAAAGGGCTTGTCATGGATATGTCACGCGGACGAGAAATATCCCGCTCCTATGTATCTGACCATATCGCAGGGCAGCGCGTAACCAGGGCGGTCATCCGTCTGGCGCAAATCGCGCCGTTCCAGCAAGCAGCTGATTTCAGAAAAATGATAAAATCCTGGATACAGACGGACACGTATGTGAACTTCTTCGTCAACAATCCCATCAATTACATCATGTTAGGAAAAACAATTGTGCAAGACGCTTCCGTTGTCCCTTACCCGCAAGGAGTATGGTTTAAACAATTCGCGAATATGGATCAGTCGATCCTGCGGCGTCCGGACTTCACGTTTGCTATTCGAATGCATTCTAGCCGAATTGCCAACTATGAAGAAGGCAACGGTGAAAATTTGAAGGGCTGGTATACCGGTGACGGGATGACCTACCTGTACAATAACGATCTTGGTCAATTTTCGGATGATTATTGGCAAACCGTTGATCCTTATAGAATGCCAGGCACGACGGTGGATCGGCAGACGCGTACAACGGGTGGGGGCAATAAAGTCAGCGGAAATGACTGGACGGGCGGCACCGAGATGCTCGGCACGTACGGCACGACCGGGATGGAGCTCGATGCGCTGTACAGCAATTTGACAGCGAGAAAGTCGTGGTTTTCGTTTGATAATGAAATCGTTGCTCTAGGCTCTGGCATCACGAGCCCGGATAATCGCACGATTGAGACCATTGTTGAAAACCGTAAGATTAACAACGCAGGCACGAACGCATTCACGGTGAACGGGACCGTGAAACCAAGCGCTCTTGGCTGGAACGAAACGATGAACGACGTTACTTGGGCGCAGTTCGCTGGGGATACACCGGGGACGGATATCGGTTACTATTTCCCTGGGGGGACAACGGTAAAGGGGCTTCGGGAAGCGAGAACAGGCGCTTGGAGCGATATCGATAGCCGAACAGGAACGCTTCAAACGCCGTTTACAAGCAACTATTTGACACTGTGGCTGGATCACGGGACGAACCCGACGAATAGCAAGTATCAATATGTTACGCTTCCGAATGCGACATCCGCACAGACGGCAGCCTATGCCAGCCATCCGGATATCACAATTCTGACGAATACGGAAGACGTGCAGGCTGTGAAAGAAAACAGTTTAAATATTATTGGAGCGAATTTTTGGAATGATAAAGTGAAATCGGTGAATGTGGACGGAAGCAATTGGATTACGAGTAATAAAAAGTCCTCTGTCATGACGCATCAGACAGCGCAGGATTTGGATGTCTCTATATCCGATCCGACGCATGACAATACGGGAAGCATTGATGTGGAGATCAACGCCTCGGCTTCTGGTGTCATTTCCGCTGATGCCGGCGTAACGATTAAGCGGTTGACACCGACGATTCAATTGCGTGTACAGGCAGCAGGTTCTAGAGGTGCCACTTTCCACGCGAAATTTAATATGACGACCAATGCAGCACTGCCGCAAGCGCCTGATTTGACAAGTGTGACGTCGGGCAACCATGCAGCAATTTTAAACTGGAGCAGTGTGCCTTCTGCGACTGGCTATCAAGTGAAATACGGAGCCGTTAGCGGAAGCTACACAAAAACCGTGCCAGCAGGTCTTGCTACAAGCTTGACAATCAACGGTCTTGCGAACGGAACTCCGGTTTATTTTACGGTGACGGCACTGAATCATCTCGGAGAGAGCGCCAATGCGAATGAGCGAAGCGTTGTTCCAATCGGTGAGCAATGGGGTCTGATCAACGATGATATGAGCGCATTTACAGCGGGCTGGACGACACAGGGAGCCGGTACGATCTCTCAAAATACCGGAGAAGTGAATGTGGTCGATAAAATCAATACAGCAGTGTATTTGTTGAAGAGCGGATTTGCAGCACCTTCAGGCGCGTTCACATTTGAAACGAGAGCGAAAGTGGCGGATGCGGACACCTTAAATGAATTTTCCTTACGCAGCTCGAATTATTTGATCAGCTTCTATTTAACTTACGGCACTTCGGGAACGGTTCAAAATAAAACGACCTCTCCGGATAAATCAGCCACATTGGATACGACGGTTTATCATACGTACCGAGTCGTTGTTCATGCCAACTACACATATGATATGTACATCGATGGCAATTTGGCTTGGAGTGGAGCAGCGAGTCTCGGCACGGGCTCGGATATTTTGAAAATTGGCGGTGACTCAGCTTCTCATGCCAACCTTGTATTGGATCACGTAAAAATGGGGATCGGTGAAATGCAGCCAGGTCCGGCTGCAGTCAGCTCAATTCCATCCATTGCTGTGACAACACGCGTAGGGGCTTCACCTGTGCTGCCGGCGCAAGTTGCCGCCCAGCTGGATGATGCGACAACGACTAACGTGACGGTAAGCTGGGGGGCGATTGATCCTGCGAATTTGGCACAACAAGGCACGTTTGCCGTGTATGGGGAAGTACAAGGCGGCACGCCACTGCTGGCACAAGCGAATGTTACTGTCGTGAACACGCAGGCCACGATCGTAGCGGTAGCGCCTGTTACGGTATCGACCTCCAAAGGGATTGCGCCGAGCTTGCCTGCTCAAGTGTTGGTGACGTACAGCGACAATATTACGGCTATGGTGTCTGTCAGCTGGAGCACGATCGATCCGTCGCAATATGCGCAGGCAGGAACGTTTGAGGTTGACGGCGATGTGACAGGAACAACTATTCAAGCGCAGGTTACTGTGAATGATCATTTGACATGGACCTTGGAAAACGATGCGCTTCGTACCAAAATCGAATACATGGACAGTGGCAGTATTCGTATGACCAGCTTTTATAATAAAGCAGCTAATGTCGACTATATGCCGCAAGCTCCAGCAGCAAATTTATCCACGCTGTTCCATTACAATTACCGCTATTTGGCATCGGGAGATAGCGGGAAAGAAGCAATTTCGACGACACAAACGCTGGATGCCAACGACGGCGGGTATGTGCTGGGTACCCCGACGGAGCATACGATTACGATGACATCAGCAACGGGACAAATCTCGGAAGTCGGCACTCGTCTGGAAATTCCGGTCACCAAGGACGGGATTACCGTTACGCTTTCTTTTGAACTGTACAAAGGCAATGCCGGTTTGAAATATCAAGCATACATTCGTAACAACCGTGCAGATTCAAGACTTCAGATTACGTCTTCCGATGTGATCAAGCTTGATTTCCCAGATCTCGCACATGATCTGCATTATGTCTACCTATCGAAATGGTATAGTACGACCGGTGGTGTTGATAAAGCAGACACGAAAAAGGACAGTGAAGATATTAAGGTAATCATTAACCGTTATGATTCAGGGGACGGCTTCTATGTCGGACCAGAGGTTAATTCCAAAACGGAAATTTTGAAAAGAGATCCGAGCTCTCCGGATACGGGGGCGCCGTATATGACGCGTTCTTTTGCTGGCATTAGTGCCTTTAAAGGGGATATGGTGAAGATTGCGACGAATCCGGAAGCACTGCAGCTCGTGTTGTTCCCGAATGAGCAATTTCCGTATATTGCTGTGAATTTGAGTGTGTTTAAGGGCGACATTGTCGACGGTAAAATGGCGGTCGAAACGCACTTGAGAGAACGCTTCAAGTACAACAACACCTCGACCATTCTCAACTCCAACGATTGGGAGTGGGGATCTGGCAAACGGAATGAAGCTTATTATCGATCAACGGTTGTACCGACCTTGAAGGCAGCAGGATTCGATATGGTGATGTTCGATGATGGCTGGAATAACGTAGGCGATAATGGTACATCAAGAGACGGCATTCAGCCGCTTCCATCGTATACGGACGATATGAACCGACTGACGAAGTACTATCATGATGAAGGGCTTATGTTCGGCTTGTGGTATTCGATGACCGGCGGCTATCATAACCGTGGGAATGATTTAGCGGATCCTGCTGTTATTGCTGCTAAGAAAAATAGTATCGAAGCGATGATTCAGAATTACCATCTATCGCATCAGATGGTTGATTTAACGGAGTTTTGGCCGAATCAGGCCGTTACGTCCTACTCGCATCCGACAGATAATGTTTATCGGAAAAATGTGCTGACGAATCAGGTGCTCAATGATCTCGTAGACACGTATCCGGATTTTAAAGCGAAATATACGACAGAAGTAGATATTTGGCCGACGCAAGGCGACCGCACGAATGAGCTGCTGCATGTCATCGACAACGGCTGGACGACATCCACAACGGAATATGGCGAGAGCTTGGATATTCCGATTTCTGCAGGATTATTTGGACATATGCCTTTAAATTCCGTTTACTTCAATATTGGGAATATGACAAGCGGAGATATGTCAACGTACTATAAATATTTATTTGCTCGCAACGTCAAGCATGGCAGTGATCCAAGCACATGGAGCCAGAAAGATATAGAGCTCATGGCCAAATTCAATGCTTGGCGGAAATCTGATCGCATTCGCACATTAACGGATTCAATTATGCGCCCTGTTTATAACGGTCCTGGCTGGGACAGCAATGTGGCGGCAAATTGGAATCAGAACAGCGGCCCTTATGCGATGATGCAGGTTTCGGAGCAGAAGGATCAAGCGCTGCTGATCGCAACTGGCGGTGGCAAAGCAGGTGCATCCGTAGTGAATGTCAATCTGCGCTGGCTGGATCCAGCGAAGCAATACTTGATCGAAGATGTATCTCTCGATGATACAGGCAGCTTTACGTATCGATTTAAGGGACTTCTGACAGGAGAACAGTTGAAGGCTTTCACCATTGATCTGGATGAGAATTCCTCCAAAGGCAAGGCTTATTGGATTCAAGAATATCATGGGGACAATTATCAAGTGCTTTATGCCGATGAGCATATTTCGAATGCGACGCTTTCAATGTCCAATGGCAAGATGGTCATTCAGGGCACGGGAACAGCAGGAAGCTCAGGTAAAGTAGTTGTCTACGGAAAGAACGAGAATGCCGTTATGATCGTCGATTTAAATCTGGACGTGAATGGCACCGGACAGCTAACCATTAATCAGTTTGAGCAGACAGAGGATGTATTCATTCCTAAACTGCCTTCAGCCAGTACGTTTGTGGCGGCAGATCTGTTCAGTGCAAATCTAACAACGGTTAGTGGCGGGACAGCTACCAAGGTTAGCAGCGGAACTACGCCAAACGCTTCTCCGAACGGGATGAACTTTACTTCAACGGACGCGTCAGCTGGCAGCTATATCGAATATAAAATCAATGTACCGAAGGCAGGCGTCTATAATGTGCAAGCGGCTGCTAAGGTATCGACGACAAGAGGAAGCGGGCAATGGTTCATCGAGGGTGCAGCGGCAGGCGGCGTCTGGAACCAAAATGAAGCAGAAAAAATCAAATTTTTTGATTTAGGGACAATAACGTTTCAGACTGCTGGCGAGAAAAGCTTCCGCTTCGTCTTCCAAGGCGGTACGAATAAAACAATCAATACAGATCGTTTCGTCCTCACGCCAGTCGATGTGTTAACGGGAAGCACCCTTGAGGCGGAAAATGCTAAAATAACGACCCCTTCCAGCGGTGCAAGCATCTTGATTGGTACTGATGCTGCTGCAAGCGGTGGCAAGTATGTATCAGGCACCATGACCGGCGGCATCGGAGAGCGTGTAGCGTTAACCTTTGATGTGGATCGTTCGGGTATGTTCGATGTGGTGGTTGCCCACAAGGTTCACCAGCAAAGAGGGATTGTGCAGCTATTGATTAATGGCGTTCCATTCGGAGAGCCGTTTGATCAATATGAGAATACGGTGGATGCGATGTATGTGGATCACAATTACGGCAGTTATACGTTTACGCCGGGCGAGTATACATTTACATTTGTCGTTACAGGTAAAAATGAAGCTGCAGCTAACTATAATTTGTCACTAGATGCGATTAAATTAATGAATAAAGAACCGAGCATTACATTTACGGGCGACAGAACCGTACAACAAGGCCACAGCATTACGGTGAGTGCTCAGGTCCTCGGACTGCAGCCGTTCTATGCAACCGGTGAGTATGTGAAATGGAGCATCGACAGTCAGGCTGCTGTCAATGACAGCAATAAAGTGGTGTCCCTCCAGTCAAATGGCTTGGAGACGACGGTTACTGGGGTTCAACCTGGCACAGCGCGTTTGAAGCTGATGAGCACCATTCATGCAAATGCGGTTGGCTATGTTCAAATTACAGTGAGCGAAGCCGATGTGCCACAGGCGACAATTGTCTCGTTGACACCGGTAGAGGCAGAGACGCAGGTTGGTACAGCACCACAGCTGCCTTCGACTGTTGAAGCGCTCTACAGCGACCATACGACAGCAAACGTGCCGGTGGTCTGGGACGCCATCCAAGCGGCTCAATATGCGCAAGCAGGCGCATTCATGGTATCGGGCGAAGTAGCAGGTACAGAATTGCCTGCGACTGTGCATATCACCGTGGTGGCCGTCCAGCAGCCTGGTGGCGGTGATCAAGATGAGCCTTCTACACCATCTGCTCCAGTGACTCAGACGCCTCCCACACCAAATACGGAAGTAACAATTACAAAAGAGGAATTCCAACATGCGCTTGAGCAGTCAGTAGATTCAACGCTGCATTTTGAGCGGACGCAAGCAGGAGAAGCTAATAAAGTAGAAGTTATACTTCCGGTTGCACTCTTGAAGGAGGCAGCTGCAAGCCAGATTAAGCAATTAACTTTTGTTTCTGGCAGTACCCAAGTCACGGTTCCTGTTCAAGCTTTTAGCCTGGAAGTCGATGCGAAGAATCTGCAAATTAGTTTCGGTGCTCTAGATTCGAAGGATCTCTCTGTGAAACAGAGCCAAGCTGTAGGCCGTGGAATCGTATACAGGCTGGCTATGCAAGTAGATGCAGCGCCGGTTCAGACGTTGAACGGACAAAAGATTAACATTGAGCTTGCCTATAAATTAAAGCAAGGTGAGAAGCCGGAGCAGATTGTTGTCAGCAAGTTGACAAGCGATGGTCAAAAGGAAGTTCTCATTCATGGCACCTATCATCCAGCAACTGGTGAAGTTGTGTTTACGGCGAACGAGCCGGGCGATTACCTTATCGGCTACAATGGCGTAAGCTTCCACGATTTGAACGATGTCGCGTGGGCGGAGTCAAGCATTCTGACGCTGGCTGCCCGGCAGATCGTGCATGGCGTGGCTGAAGGCAGATTCAACCCGGGGAGTCCGGTAACAAGAGCAGAGTTCTTGGCGCTGCTGATACGTACATTTGGACTCGACGATGGAAAAGCCCAAAGTAGCTTCCTTGATGTAAAGACGAGTGACTGGTATTACAGCGCGGTTGCCACAGCACAGCGCTTGGGCATTATTAGCGGTCGTGAGGATGGCAGTTTCGATGCAAACGGTGACATCTCTAGGCAGGATATGGCTGTTATGGCCTATCGCACGATGCAGGCTTTGAAGCTGAATGTGAGCTCAGACAGTAAGCCACAGGCGTTCCAGGATCAAGCGCAGTTTGCAGCGTATGCGCAAGATGCGATTGCCGCTATGCAAGCCGCAGGTGTCATTGAAGGCAGCGGAGGCAGCTTTATGCCGCTTGACGCAGCCACAAGGGCACAGGCAGCCGTCATCATGGCGCGACTCTTACAGAAGAGTGAGTAAAGGTTCAAGAGCTGCTGTCGCTTTCGCCTGGCCTATGCCCAGGACAGCGGCTCTTTTTTTAACAAATATCGTGGAATGAGAGCGAATATATCAATAATTGACAATTGGCAAAAGGTAATTAGTTGAAGATAGTTTTTATCAAGCGGGAAGCGTATTCATTTATTTCAGGGGATGTTACAGTATTTACATGAAAAGTAAACGCTTTATATATGACAAATGGAGGCAAGCAATAATGAAAATGATGTCAGGAAAAATGCTTGGAATGGCCTGCCTGGTGGCCTTAAGCGCAACACTTGCAGGCTGCGGAGACAGTGGAACAACATCAACAGCTACAACATCGCCTGCTGGAGCAGAGACTCAGACGGCCAAGCCAGCCGATTCTGGTAAGCAGGTTACACTTCGATTCTCTTGGTGGGGTTCCGATGTGAGGCATAAAGCAACTTTGGCTGCAATTGACGCATACACCAAGCTGAATCCCAATGTAAAAATAGAAGGTGAATACCAAGGCTACGATGGTTATCAGCAGAAGATCATGACACAAATTGCTGGCGGCTCCGCTCCTGATATTATGCAGCTCGATTATCCCTGGTTATCGGATTTATCGGCGCAAGGGGACATTTTCGTGGATCTAAGCAAGGAGTCTGCGGTTGACCTGACACAGTTCCCTAAAAAGATTTTAGATGAGTATGATTCCGTCAAAGGCAAGCTGGTTTCCCTGCCGATGGGAACGAACGGTTTCGGAACGATGATCAATAAAGCATTCTTTGATAAAAATGGTTTGGATAAGAATACACAATGGACATGGGAGAAACTGATTGAGGAGGGAGAGAAGCTCAATCAGAAGAGCAAGAATCAATTTTTGTTCGCGATCGAGCCAGGGACTACGACGGGCGGTCTGGGCGAGTTCGTATTGAATGAGTATTTGTATTCGAAGAACGGCACCTACTGGGTGTCCAACGATCCGGCGATTAAAGCGTCCAAAGAGGATATTGCACAAGGCTTATCGGTGATGAAAAAGTTATTCGACAGCGGTGCTGCGCAGCCATTGGGTGACGCTGCGCTGTTCAGCGGCAAGATGGAGCAGAATCCGAAATGGGTCAATGCCGAAATGGGCATGACGCTGGATTGGTCTTCGACAGTAGGCAAATATAAAGCGGCTGCGGGAGACGGCAAGTTTGCGGTAGGTATGCCGATCTTTGCCAAGGATGGCAAAGCACAAGCGGTGAAAACGAAGCCGTCGATGATTGTGTCGGTGAATAAAAAATCGGCAAATGCTCAGGAAGCTGTGAAGTTTGTCAACTGGCTGCTAAACAGTAAAGACGCCTCCTTGATTCTGCTCGATACGCGTTCAATCCCAACTTCCGATAGTGCAAAAAAAGCACTTGTTGAGGCGAATAAAATCGATTCGGATATCGCCAAAATGGTAGATAGCGCCCTGAAGAATCCAGCTTCTTCACCTCCGACCGTTCAAAATAACCCAGAAGTTGCGGATATTATTCGCGATATTTGCGAGAAGGTCGTATACGGCAATCTAACACCGGACAAAGGCGCTGAGCAGCTTATGCAGCGTGTGCAGGATAAATTTAAAGATATCAAGTAAGGTAAGGTGAAATAATGAACGTCAGCCTAAGCAAAATCGCCAAACGCAATGTAGGGCTGCTGTATATTGCACCTTGGTTAATCGGATTTCTCGTGCTGCAGCTGTATCCCTTTGGTGCATCCCTAATGTACTCGTTTACGAATTACAGTATTACGAACGTCCCTAAGTTCGTCGGACTGGATAATTATATAGCGATGTTTACAAAGGATAACAACTTTTACAAATCGCTCTCGACCACGATCGCGTATGTCTTTATCTCAGTTCCGATGAAGCTCATCTTCGCACTTATGGTGGCCTTGCTTTTAAACGTTAAGCTCAAAATGGTCAATCTGTATCGCACACTATTCTACTTGCCTTCCATTCTGGGGGGCAGTGTAGCGGTATCCATTTTATGGCGGTTTCTATTCATGAAGGAGGGGATGGTGAACCGGCTGTTGGACACGGTGCACTTGCCGGCCATTAATTGGCTGGGCAGCCCCAAGATTGCATTGTTCACGCTGAGCCTGCTCTCGGTCTGGCAATTTGGTTCTTCGATGGTTCTGTTCCTTGCAGGGCTTAAACAAGTGCCATCGGAATTGTACGAAGCAGGTCGAGTAGACGGGGCCTCTAAATTCCGCATGTTTTTCACGATCACGCTGCCACTGATTACACCTATCGTATTTTTTAATATCATTATGCAATTGGTGAATGCGTTCCAAGACTTCACAGGTGCTTTCGTTGTAACGAACGGCGGGCCTATGAACTCTACCTACTTGTTTGCACTCAAGCTGTACGATGAAGGCTTTAAATTTTATAGAATGGGGTATGCTTCCGCCTTGTCCTGGGTGCTGTTCGTGCTCATCCTTGTCGTCACGGCCATTATTTTTAAAACATCGAAATATTGGACGTACTACGAAGATGGAGGTGGGGCCAAATGACAACTGTGATATCCAGAAGTCAGCTTCGCACCGGTGTAACAATCGTTTTTTTATCAATCTCTGCGCTAATCATGATTTATCCGCTAATATGGCTGTTCTTCGCTTCCTTTAAGCCGAATAACGAAATTTTCGGATCGCTTCAGCTGCTGCCGAAGCATATTGTGTGGGACTCCTATAAGAATGGCTGGAAAGGAAGCGGGCAATTCACGTTCGGTGTGTTCTTATTGAATACGATCAAAATGGTCGTGCCGGTCGTTCTATTTACAGTATTGTCCAGCACGGTTGTCGCATATGGCTTTGCCAGATTTCAGTTTGTGTTGAAAAATGTGTTCTTCGCGATCATGATTTCGACGCTCATGCTGCCGAATGCGGTGATCATTATTCCGCGATTTATTTTGTTCAAGGAGTTCGGCTGGCTAAACAGTTATTTACCGTTTACCATGCCAGCCCTGTTCGCTTGTTATCCGTTCTTTATTTTCATGATGGTTCAATTCTTTCGTGGATTGCCGAGAGAGCTGGACGAATCTGCAACGATTGACGGCTGCAATTCCTTCGGAATTTTAACGAGGATTTTAATGCCGCTTTGTAAGCCGGCAATTTTCTCCGCTGCGATTTTCCAGTTCATCTGGACTTGGAATGATTTCTTCAATTCACTAATCTACATTAATAGTGTAAAAAAGTTTACGCTTGCCCTAGGTCTTCGGATGTCGCTCGATGTGAGTTCGGCAGCCAAGTGGAATGAAGTTATGGCGATGTCGATGGTCGCAATTATTCCTTGTGTTCTGATCTTCTTTTTCTCACAGAAGTATTTCGTCGAGGGGATCGCTACGACCGGATTGAAAGGTTAAAATTAGAAGCGTCAGCAAGCAGAAGACTCTGCTTGCTGGCGTTTTTTTACATGGAAAAAAGCTGCAAAATGTGCGCAATGAACACGTACGTTCAACAGCTTTTGTCTCTCTTACAAAGCTTGCATCTTCATATACTCAATGCCGCAAAGCAATACGATACCGATCCCATGTGTGTCATTAAGGATCCAGTTCAATTCATTCTTGTAGTACAGTGGTGTAAAGGAGTATCCCGAGCCTCGGCAGACGCCGTACACGTTGCCTGATTTATCGATGGCTAGCTTGGTCAAGCCTTCCCAGGCACGGCGGGCCGCTCCCGCATAGAGCTCAGGCTGATCAAGCCAGCCATATCGAATACCACGGCAAAATGCATAAGTAAACATCGCTGTGCAGGAGGCTTCTTCATAAGAAGTGTGGTCCGTCAAAATTTGGTGCCATAAGCCGTTGGCTCCTTGCAGCTTCAGATAACCATCTGCTAATGTCCGGAAGAAATCAATGAGCTCACCACGGAGTTCATGGGTTTCAGGCAGCACGGCAAGCAGTTCTGATAGCGAAAACAATACCCACCCATTACCACGGCCCCAAGGAATGTAGGTCGATGTCTCGTACTTGAAATCATACACATGGGACATGATATTGTGTTCCGGGATAAAGAGATAGTTTTTGAATAGCATAAACTGCCTGGCTGCATTGGTGATATAGCTAAGATCTCCAGTCATTTCATAATACCGACATAAGAACGGTGTACTCATATATAAATCATCGGCCCATAATGTATTTTCCTGATATTCACCTGAACGCTGTCGATAAAAGGCGCCGTCTTCTTTGCGCTCTTGCTGATACAACATGTAATTCCCCAATTTGTGTGCTAAGCGGCGAATCGTCGGATCGTCGGCTTCCCTATTCACTTCCAGCATGGCGGAGCCGAATGACCCGCAATCGTCGAGCATGTTCAGTTCAACTAGCTGATGATTAATGGCAGGGCTGCCGTAGCGCACTTTATCCCATAGTGAATAGGCATATAAATTCGTGCAGGACTGGACATGCTCGATGACATACTGAACGAGGTCTTGACGCCCGAGCTCTCTTCCTGTCTGCAATAAGCCATACAGGGTTACGCCTAAAGGATAGTTCCATTTGGCGTGCCGCTCATTTTCAAGATATGGGCGCACGAAACAATCGGTTTCTCCGGTTCGCCAATATTGCGCGTTGGATAGATCATCTTCTGCCGACGAAGGACTTATGAAGAGCCGTTGCAAGGTACGCATCTTTTCTGGACTTTCCATTCGTTCTGTGAAAGGGCCTGCGTACAACCAGCGAGAAGCTGTGCCATGAACATGTGTAGGCAACAGCAAAGGAAGTGGGCTGCCTGTCTGCGTAATATCGAGCGTGAAACGCCAAGCCTGCGCATGTCGGGTGATCTCGATGAGACAATCATGACGTCCGCGTGGTACGGTGTACGTGACAGTGGATGAGCCTCCGGCATCCAGCTCAGCAGCCAGAGATTGGTCCAACCATAGGCGGAGCTTGCCAGTGGAGGAGAGGTGAATCTGACATGTCTCATCGGCATGGCTGTCGAGGGTAAAAGAGGTCCAGGCGTAGGCAACATCGCCGGACTCCGTGCTGAACAGCTCTTGCAGATCCGCACCACTCTCGGCAGCTATCGGTGGCTGAAGGAGCGGCAGCCATGTTACGTTATGCTGTCTTTCGATATCGCTCTGCAAACTGTGAAAGCAGGGCAACTGGTGATCTGGGAAGCAATCTTCGGCGACGGGCGATGAGTATGCCCAGCCACCCATGCCACTACGCTCTGTAAAAGGCGAGAGGTAGTGCAGTGGAAACCACTTGCCATTGCTCGATCCAAATTGACAGCCGAAGCCAGAGGCGGTTTTTAGAAGCTTGATGAAAAAGGCATTCCAGCCTTTGCGAAGCGATGCTTGAAATGTTTTCCGATGGTGTATATTGACATCGTCATCCATCGTTGATTTATACAGCAGCGCATTGTTTAAATAAATACGCACAGGCCCGTAACAGCTTAAGGATAACTCAATCGTTCCCTCCTGTTCGCTGTAAAGGCCGGCGAAAGCGTAGCCGTAGCTCCCGAAAGCCGCATCCGAAAATTTGGCATTGAGATTCATATCATACCGGCCGTCCTCCATCTGTTTAAAACTGTCCTGGTGAATGGTCCTGAATGTAAAACCATGAGCCGGGTTTGAACCGAGATAAGCGTTGGCAATCGTTGCAATCGCATGAGATGGCTGGTGGCCTTGCTTAAAAAAAATGCTCTCTTCACGAGCGAAATAAGTGGTCAACCGTGTTCAATCCCTTCCTGTCGGATTATGAGTGAGAATTGTTAAGGATAACATTATCGTAACAGCGCTTATGGACGGAGGTAAGGCGGGCGGCTTGAGATAAACTATCATTAATTTGGAGGTTTTTCGGACAGGTCAATTTAAGATATAAACGTGTCAACTGAAGATAGAATTGAGGGCGTTGTGGCTTGACGATATTTTGAAAACTACGGTATAGTTTGTGTACGACTTTCGTGCGGAAAAGGCTCCAAACATCACGATGGGCACACGAAATCCCTTTGAAATGGAAACGATTACATTTACTGATGCTGCTGAAAGAATGGAAGGTGAACAAGCATGTACAAGCTGCTAATTGCAGACGATGATTATGAAATTCGGAATGGTTTGTGCAGGTATTTCCCATGGGATGTTGTAGGTTTTCATGTTGTCGGCAGTGTTGAGAATGGCAAAGAAGCTTTGGATTTCATCAAGCGGCACGATGTTGATGTAATACTCTGTGATATCAAGATGCCGATTATGTCCGGTATTGAACTCGCTTCCGAGCTTAGCAGCTTGAATTCGAAGGTGAACATTATTTTTTTTAGCGCTTACAAGGATTTCATCTACGCGCAGAAGGCGCTGGAAAACGGTGTTCGACGCTACATTCTGAAGTCAACGAACTATCAGGAACTCATTCAAGCTTTTACCCATATCAAAGAAGAATTGGATCAGCAGCACCACTCGGCTGCCAAGCAAGGTCAGGATATGTCAGGGAAAATCATTGCGACCATCAAAGCGCATGTGGCCACGCATTATCGGGATGCTACGCTGGAGGAATTGGCGAAGCTAGTTCATATGAATCCGGACTATTTGAGCAAATTTTTTAAAAAGAACGCAGGGATGCTGTTCTCCGAATATTTGACACATGTGCGGATGGAGCAGGCTGCGAATTATTTGAACGATATTCAGTATAAGACGTATGAGATCAGCGATATGGTTGGGTATAGCAACTCATTTAACTTTACGCGAGCCTTTAAAAATTACTTCGGCATGACTCCCCGTGATTTCCGCAACCAGAAGGATGGCAGTGAGCATTTGGAGAGTTCGTTCGAATGAGGAAAACATTTTTCACCAAATACTTGGTTCGTTTAATGCTCCCGCTCCTTGTCCCGCTATTTCTGTTGGGCAGCTTCGCGATTTTGATTTCACAAAATTACATGAAGAAAGAGATCAACACCAGCAATGAGCGTATGATGGAGCAGGCGAAAAATTCGGTGGAGTCGATCTTCCAAGTCAGTGATCCGATCTACTACACGCTGAACTTGAATTCGCGCTTGATTTCCAGCTTGAAGCTGATTATGCGAAGTCCTAATTTGCAGCCTGTGGATTCCGATAATTTTGTAACCTTCATGAATATGTTGAATCCACCGGCTAATATTAAGCCAGTCGTTCATTCCATTTATATTTATTTGAACAATGATGGTGGTAAATTTCTGGCCTCGAATGAAGGACTGACTTCATTGGATACATACTATGACACTTCGTGGTACTACTTTCTAGAGCGTATTCCGAAAGATGTCAATGTATTTGTTGAGAATCGGATGGTTCGAAGGTTTGAGAATCAGGATACGTCACTTGTCACCGTTTTTCGGAAATTCTCTTCTCCGGGTTCGAGCAAGCCTGAGGGCTATATCATTATGAACCTCAAAACGGAGGGGTTGGCGAACATGCTCAGGGAGCTGCTCTATTTTCCGCATCAATCGTTGTTTCTGCTGCAGCAGGACGGTCATAAAGTGGCTAGATCTGATCGGGAGGCCGCGAGCGATGAGTGGATTACTGTGAAAGAGTTACTGGACTCCCCTCAGCGGTTTGAGGTGGCAGCAGCGGATAACTCTTACATGGTTTCGAGCCAACGATCGGAAAATTATGGGATTACTTACGTGTCAGCAACGCCGAAATCGTACTTTTACCAGCTGCCGATTAGACTCGTTTATTTGACGGTTGTGCTGCTAACCATTTCGTTTGTGCTAGCTTTACTTCTGGTCTATTACTTGTCCAAAAGGAACTACAACAGTCTTCTCACCATTGTTCGAACGATTGAAAATGGGGAGAAGGGCTTGCCCGTGCCAGAATTGCCGGGGCGTGTAACGGACGAGTACAGTTATATTTTGCAGCGTACGGTCAAACGATTCATAGAGCAGCGCTACTTGCAGGTACAGTTGTCAGAAAAAAAATATAAGCTGAAGGCCATGGAAATGATGGCGCTACAGTCGAATATTAACCCGCATTTCTTGGCAAATACGCTTCGGACAGTTTTTTGGAAATCCATGGATTTAACAGGCGGCCACAATGAAGTCAGCGGGATGATCGATCATTTATCTGAGGTTGTCCAGTACTCGATTAGTGATTCCGACAAAACCGTTACACTGAAAGAGGAAATTTATCACACGAATCATTACATTCAAATTTTGAATGTAAGGTATCGGGGGAAGTTTCATTTTAGCTGGGAGTTTGAGGAAAGCTTGACGGCGAGTAGGGTAATGAAACTGCTCTTTCAGCCGATCATTGAGAATGCCATTTATCACGGAATTAAAGAAAGCAATCGATTTGGTTATATTAAAGTAAGGCTGCGACGAAAAGGGGACATGCTGCATATCGCGATTATTGATACGGGCATCGGGATGCGAAAAGAACGCCTACAGCAGGTGCGTAAAGGGCTGCACCGTGAAGAAACAGGTGGGCATATCGGCATTTATAATACGTATAAACGGCTGCAACTAAATCATGGCGATATATTCAGCTTCGCGATCTTCAGTAAGTATGGCTGGGGAACGGTCATTCGGATGGAGTTCCCGATTCTGACGGAGGGCACGGAGGCAGAGGTGTTTGAGCAAACAATTTAGGGTAAGTCATTTATATCTCAAGGTAGCTTACCTGGCGCTGCTGCACTCCATGCTGTATCTGCTGAAGGCGACACTAGCATTGCGCCGGAGGGCAATTTATCATGCTTGTGTATTCGGAACGTTCAGTTTGTTTTGGACTACAGTTCCGTTGGTATTGACAAGTCCTCCGTTCCATTTCACTCAGAACCATCGTCATCTTTTCCGGGCTGCTTCCCTTGCTGGTTCCATCAAGTTATGCACTCGCAGTCCCCATCCTCGTAGTTGCGGCGATTTTACTTGACATGCAACATGATTCTCGGGCAGCGGGTGATTTTCTCTTTAGGAGCGGAATTTCGCAATAGGCTTAAAGGTTTGTATATGGCCATTTTCTTTTTAGGGGGCGCTATCGGCTCAGCAGCAGGAGGGGATGGGCTTACGCAACGGGGGGCTGGGAGGCGGCATTGCTGATCGGAATCGCCTTACTGGGCATTGCAGTGGCGTATTATGCGACGGAGTTTTCGAGATTAAGGAAGGAAAATCTCATTGATTGAGGAGCACAGTTGTGTAATTCACACGTTCTAAACTAACTGGGAACGTTAGCTTAATCATTTCTCGAATACACCGTGGAGTTTGGAGGCTACATAATGTCTGTTGGTGTGTTTAGAATGAATCAAAAGGATAATTCATTTGAACTAGGTTTTGAAATACCAATATCTAGCGAAGAATTCTTTATAAAGTTTTGGCAACCAGCTATTGAGGAGTTAAAAATTTACGGTATTGGTATTTGACCCTGAGTGTACTTCGTACTGAGGCGCTCGTTTATTTACAGCTGAAATTTATCCATCTACAGGAATCTAACGAGAAACTTTATTGAGTTAAAAACAGGGAGCAGAATGCCGCGGGGATTTCCAAAAAGTGCGTGGCGATGACAATCAGAAGCAAAACAAACGAAGGAACGCTTGTTCAAGTGTGTTGTGACGAAGCCGCAGACCATTTTATTCTCTAAAGTCTTCGGCTAAAATCAAAAAACGCGCCTGAACCATGGTGGTTTTGCGCGTTTTGGCGGGACGAATCCGGTGTCAGGACGGAATATTCATAGCGGTCTGAATATTTTTAAGATCGAGCTGAATTTGCTCTGGAATATGGTAGGGATGGTATAGGCCCCGCTGCATCATGTAGTTTGTTATCTTTTCATGGGAGTCTATAGCTTCGTCGAGCTGTTTCATCAAAACTTGCTTGATTTCGGGGGTGGCACATTCGGTTACGGCCATGGCGTAGTTTCTGACTCCGCTCTTGG
Source organism: Paenibacillus sp. HWE-109 (assembly GCF_022163125.1). Classification (NCBI taxonomy): domain Bacteria; kingdom Bacillati; phylum Bacillota; class Bacilli; order Caryophanales; family Paenibacillaceae; genus Paenibacillus; species Paenibacillus sp. HWE-109. The sequence goes on from NZ_CP091881.1 coordinate 748,108, forward strand.
CGTTCATCAAAAAATCCATTGCGATAACGTCGTCGGTTAGCGTATGAAGCCCTGTCATGTGTTCTACTATTGTATTCATGTTTTATCTCCTATAAGAGTCACTTTAGACAGCACTCCACCGAGCTCCTGAAGCTGCTGTTGTGATAATTGCACGTCTTGCTGCAAAATTTGTATGAGCTCCGGGTCGGTTACCAGAGCTTGCATGGTTTTGGATTTGGTCAAGCAAACGGTCTTGAACGCAGCCATTTCATGAACCGCCAGCATCTCATGCAAGGCGTAATTGGAATTCATTTGGATTGTCCTCCCATTTATTCATCCATATTCAAGGTTTTAAGACGACTTTGATGCAATCGTCCGTTTTCGTATCGAACACTTCATAGCCGCGCTTGGCCTCGCTGAGCGGAATGACGTGCGTAACAACGTCTCCAGGGTCTACTTTCCCCGACGTAACCAACTCGTACATATACGGCATATAATGAATGACCGGAGCTTGTCCGGAACGGATATTCACGTTGCGCTGCATGATGTCGCCGAACGGGAATCCGTTATAGCGTCCGCCATATACCCCAGTGACTTGGATGGTCCCGCCTTTGCGGACAGCCTGAGACGCAATGATAAATGCGCTCATGGTGCCGCCTTGCAGTTTCAAACCGCTGGCTAGAAATTCGAGATCGCTCATCTTGCCGTCCATTCCTACCGCATCAATCACGACATCGGCGCCGCCTTTGGTCATTTCCTTGAGATTGTTGCCGATATTCTTATCCTGTTCGAAGTTTACGATTTCCACATTGTTCGTTCGCTTCGCATGCTGCAAGCGGTAATCGACATAGTCAACGGCGATGACCCGCTTTGCTCCCTTCAGCCAGCAGAACTTCTGGGCCAGAAGTCCGATCGGACCGCAGCCGAGCACGATGACTGTATCTCCATTCTTGACGCCGGCATTATCTACGCTCCAGAACGCCGTCGTCATGGTATCGGCGATCAAGCTTAGCTTTTCATCCGGTTGCTCGCAGTTTTCAGGAATCTTGAAGTGGGTGAAATTAGCAAACGGAACTCGTAAATACTCGGCTTGCCCCCCAGGATAACCACCGGTCGTTCCGGAGTAGCCGAAATATGCGCCCATATCCCCGTGTTCGTTTGAGTTGTCGCATTGGCTTTCCAACTGATTCTTACAATAAAAGCATTCTCCGCATGCGATGTTGAAAGGGATGATCACCCGGTCGCCTTTCTTTACCTTGGTCACTCCAGGGCCTACTTCTTCTACGATCCCCATAGGTTCATGCCCAATGACATAGTTCTCCTGAAGGTTAGGGATCATCCCGTGAATCAGGTGAAGGTCCGAGCCGCAAATGGCGGAACTGGTAACCCTTACGATCATATCGTCCGGTTTCTCAATCTTCGGATCCGGCACCTCTTTGACCACGACATTTTTAATCCCTTGATAAGTTACCGCCTTCATGCTTTATGTCCTCCAATATGTTCATCTGGGGTCCGATCAAACATCCCTTTACGCGACGTATCACCCGGGAACAAATTCATCTGCCCGATCATCACCGTATTTTTCGCTGAAAGCTGGTCGAGTTGGTACTGTTCGTTTAGCTCGTAAGGATGGAACCATTTTTTGCGAATCATGAGCTCCGTGATTTCTTGGTGCATTGCAATCCCTTGCTTAAGATGATTGCGTAGAAGCGCTCTTACATCCGGAGAAGCCGTTTCCGTCAGGGCGATGGACAAATTTCGCACACCCTCCTTGGCACGAAGAAGGAAGTCCATTGCAAAAGTCATATCTGCCATTTCCGGCATATTTAATGAATTGATCGGATCTAAATAATCGGTATTCATTTTTGTTCCCCTTTAATGTGTAATAGGTGTAGGGCTATTCGGAACAGGCGCTTGGAAAGGAGCTCTTGCGTAGATTACTTGCAGCTCGGCGATCTGTTGTGTGGATTGCATTACGTCTTTCTGCATTAACGCTTTTAGCTCTTGGTCAAAGACCAAGCCTTGCATAAGTTTTGACTTAGCGAGGCAAAGCGTTTTAAAGTTTAACGCTTCATGCAGTTCCATCGATTCGTGCGGCGCTAGCGTTGGCGTATTCATTGAGAAATTATCCCCTCCCTTTTTCATCAAAGTTAGATTTACCTACGCATCGGATATTATACAAAAATTAATTGCCGGAAATGTGGGGTCCGAATATTCCCATGCAGTCGTAAGAATATAAACAAAATCTCAACCGCATACTTAATTCTGTTTAAGTTATTGATCTTTGCTCAAGGAAGGAGGACTTACCTTGCCCAATGAAAACAGAATTGATCTAGCCACCAAAAATGCAAGAAAACCGGCGGAAGGTACACTTAACTCTAGCGGTAATACGCTTGAGCAGCATGCATCTAACGCGGTTTCTGAGGCGCAAACGGCTTTAAATCAGGCGATAAGCTCGATAAGTGAATCTAATGCGGCAACAAATTCACAAGCTTTGGAGACGGCCCGGCAGCAATTGACCCAAGCAGAGGAATTTTTAGATCAAGCACAAACTTCAGCAAACGCATTACGTCTGCCGGACCAACAATAAAACGGTAGCTTTGGTAGTGGCGAGATTCTCCTTGTTTCTTTGTATACAAGTGGAATCAAGCTCACTAATGTCGAGGTATGGTCGTCTGTCAATTTTTGCACTTCGGCGAACGCGCTTGATTTGCCGGACCAGCACAGCGAATCATGACAAGCGAAAGGGATGCCTTTAAGGGGCCTCCCTTTTTCTTCTGCTTCTTATTATTTACCGGTTGGTCGTTAAAATGCCGACGTTCTTCAACACCACAGAGTAAGCTGGGCGGGGCGACGTCTTGGCGGCATAGCCCCACATTTAGGAACGTGTCGTACTGGCTGCGTTCTTTTATTTTGCCGCTTTCACTCGTGTCGTGGTTCCGAAGTAGATCACACAGAACACTCGAGTTATCAGGAATGTGAGAAAAATCGTGGCCCATGACCAAAACCAGTTCCAACGAACATACCGAATCAGTTCGGTATATTGTACGAGCAGCACTTCTACTATCCATCCAACAGCCTGACACACAAGAAAGCACAACACAAATTCATGAGCTTTTGCTCTTGTAACATGAAAATAGATGGTGGTTATAGACACAAACCAGACTAGCAGCAATAAATTTCGTTCCTTGTTCTTGACCATAGCTTGTACAAGGAAGGAGGCTCCTATGTATAGTGTTCTTTTTATTCATACTCTCGTGGGTGGTGATACTTAGGGAAAAACACAACACCGTTTACTCGTTGTCCGTCATAGACACGAACTTGCGGGGTTCCCTTAAAAATAGTTTGTTATCCAGGCACTTGAACCACACTTTGTCATATATAGGTGATAGCAGTTCGAACTTGTTGAGGAGGATTTTATACAAATGATGTTACCGAGTGAAAAGTATTTTGGTAAGTTTGAAGCGGTTTTTTTATTTTACGGGGCTATGCCTACAGGCGTTACTGTTTCTGAAACTGGGCGCATTTTTATTTGCTTTCCAAGATGGGGAGACGATGTTAAATTTACGGTGGCTGAAATCGTTCGCGGTACATTACAGCCTTATCCTAGTTTAGACGCTAATTTGGTAAGCCAATCGAATATCACAGCGTCCTTCATTTGTGTCCAAAGTGTCGTTGCTGATGGAAAGGGAACGCTTTGGGTACTGGATACGGGGGCTCCTAATTTCTCAGAACCCATCAAAGGGGGGGCGAAGTTAGTCGCTGTAGATTTAAATACAAATACCATAAGAAGCGTATTTACATTTACAGAGGATGTTGTCCTGCCAACCACTTATCTGAATGATGTCCGATTTGATTTTCGTGTTGGTAAAGCAGGTTATGCTTATATAACGGATTCGTCTTCCCGAGGACCGGGTGCCATTATTGTCGTTGATTTAGAAACGGGTATTGCCTGGAGACGGTTAAACGGGGCATATTCAACTTCGCCCGATCTCTTTCTTTTACCGAAAGTCGAAGGTGAAATCCTGATGAATCGAAACAAAGCTGGATCTACTTCACCCTTTAGATTGGCCTCTGATGGTATAGCGATTTCCCCAGACGGCAAGATTTTGTATTTTTGTCCTCTCTCCAGTCGACATCTGTACTCGATTTCAACGGAAGTCCTAAGAGACCGAACGATACCGGATATGAATTTACAGGATCACGTGAAGTATTGGGGAGAAAAAGGTGCTTCAGATGGAATGATCACCGGTGCAAAAGGAACCCTTTATGCTGGAGATTACGAAAACAACAGTATTCGAAAGATATTGCCGAATGGCATCATGGAAACGATCGCACATGATCCGAGAATTTTATGGCCGGATACTTTTTCGATTGGTCCAGATCAATACTTATATTTCATCGTGAACCAATTACATCGGCAGGCAAGATTTCATTATGGAAATGACCTGCGGCAGAAGCCTTATAGTTTACTCCGTATGAAAATAGACGAACCACCTGCTCCTACCTTTTAATAAATATTTCACTTTATTGACTCTAATTGCATAGAAAGTGTATTTTATGACTTTATGGTTATTAAGAATTTGGAGGCTGCCGCTCGGCAGCCAGTTCAGCTATCGAAAGAACTATAGCTCAATAAACACAACTAATGGAGGCTGCTGGAATGATCGGCAGTTCCATTACGTTAACGGGAGTTTAATGTGGAAAGTTGAGGGGGCCTAACTTTGTGATATAATTATTTACATGTTTTATCAATACAGGACTGGGAGGGATCAATGATGGATATTACACAAAATTCAGTTTCTGGCGAATCCCGCGGTCGGCCACGAAGTAACGAGGTTCATCGCAGCATTTTGGATGCAACATTGTCCTTGCTCGCGGAGCATGGCGTCGAGAAAATAAGCATTGAAATGATTGCTCAACGTGCAGCTGTCGGGAAAAGCTCAATCTACCGAAGGTGGAACAATAAGGAAGCTCTGATTGTTGAAGCACTCGAACAAATAAAACCTGAATTCAAAGCGTCTGCAGAAGGGGATCTTAACGAAGTGCTATACGAACTTGCGCGTAATTTCGCACAGCAGATGAATACACCGCTTGGAAAGCAAATGCTCTCGCTGCTGATTTCAACCATATCTGGCAGTTCCCAAATATCCGAATCGTTCTGGGAAAATCATTCTCTTCCCAAGACCAAAGAAATTTCAAGTATTATTGCTCAACACCGTTCTAAAGAGAGGCTAAGCGATAAGGTCAATGTTGACCTGGTTTCAGATCTGTTGATTGGCTTTGTTATGTATCAATTGTTGTTTAAGCCCCCATCCACGGGTTTGGATGCTTTCCTTAAACAAGGAATAGAGCTGGTCGTAAACGGCATGAGAGAACCCAATTAAGGACCTTGTAGCAATGAAGCAAGGTTTTTTTATTTGACATATACGATACGGTATTGTATCGTATCGTATATAACCAAAGAGGAGTGAGTCAAATGAAGAAAAAGGCCACGAAAACAGTGATCATTACGGGAGGAAATACGGGGTTGGGATTTGAAGCGGCCAAAGTCATTGCTGGCGCTTCCACGGATTGGCATGTCGTAATAGCATCGCGCAGTCAAAACAAAGGAGATCAAGCAGCCCAGGATTTGATTCAGACCACTCAAAATCCCAATGTCTCTGCGATCGTATTGGACCTGTCCTCCATTTCATCGGTCAAACAATTTGCCGATCAGTTCTCAATGGCAGGGCTTCCTCCACTTCATGTCATTGTCTGCAATGCCGGTACTCAATTTGTGCAAGGTACACAAATGACTGCCGATGGTATTGAAGCCACTTTTGGCGTGAATCATCTGGGTCACTTCATGCTTGTGCGGTTATTGCTAAATCACCTTCAAGAAAACGGACGTATCGTCGTCGTAAGCAGCGATACTCATGATTTCAGCAAGAAAACCGGAATGCCAGCTCCTCGTTACGCAAGTCCCACCATATTGGCTGATCCTGTTGAATCCGATCGGCTACTAGGTAGTCTATCTGATTTAGCAAAAGGTCAGGTTCGCTACACAACTTCCAAGCTCTGCAATCTGTACTTTGCTTATGAGCTGTCCCGTCAAATTCAGCAATCCAAGCGTTCCATCTCGGTGGCAGCATTTAATCCCGGTATGATGCCTGGCAAAGGCTCAGCCCTCACGAGGGATTATAATCCTTTGTTACGATTTATGTGGAATAATATCATGCCGCTTTTGCGTTTCGTTCGCTCCAGTGTTCGGACAACCAAACAATCCGGAAATGATCTTGCAAACCTTGTTCTTAGGGGCTCTGTACAGAGTGGATCGTATTGGGACGGACCTCAAGAAATAGCATCGTCCGAGGAATCGTACAATAAGGAGCATGCACTTGAGCTTTGGAAGTGGAGTTCTGAAAAGCTTAACTTAAAATTACATGTCTAGTCTGGGTAAAGGAAGCCATTGAATAAAAGTTAGTACAAACAACAAGGGGGCAGATCGCAGCGGCAGCTGCTTCCTGCATGTTCTCCGATGATGATTTTGAGCTGTAGCAAAGAGATTCTTAATCGAGGAATAAAGTGTAGTGCTTTAACTAATGGGAAAATAGGAGATTACAATGAGTAATCTTAACTTTACAACCGAAGATGGGAATGACGGAACCATGTATCCCGAAACCATTCCGCCAATACTCCTGCGCACGTCATCACGAACAGGTCATGTGGTGCGAAGTACAGGTAGATTCGGCAGAACGAAAGCTAGAGCCATTCGAATAGAAAAGGTATGCCAACGGATAGCCGGTCATTACGATAGGCTGGCTTTGTTGAACTATCGGGGCAATTACGTAAATGGTTATTCATGGTTAAATACCCTTAGAGGGAGTGGAAATCTTGGATGATAATATCTGTAGAGCAGTTGCGAGAGGTGATATTGAGTGCGTAAAATCCTTTTTTTCAAGAGGTATTAGTGCCAATTATGAATGTATAAATAGAGGTCATTCTTTACTAAATATAGCTGTAGAAAATGAATAATTAGAGGTAGTAAAGTTCTTGCTTCAAAACGGGGCAGAAAAATTCCGGATAGCTGAAAAAACAGACATAATTGAAACTCACCAAAGGATGTGTGAGGAGTATTATCCAGATTCTTATTATCGAAAAAGAGGTAAACTAGCGCCACTAGTTGATGAAACCAAAGCTCCTTCAGAGAAGCAGTTCCGATATTGGTACAATAAGAACTATTCACTTAGGGAACGGAAAGGACACTCCTTTGGTCAACGAAGAATGAACAAGGAATTTAGATCTCTATCAAATTGATTCCACCCCTGCTGATATAAAATTATTAGCAATCGATCATAAAACGCCTATAGGTAGGCCAACATTATTTATTGTAAAAGATGTCTTCTCACATTCATGGGGAATATCGAATGCTTCATCAGCACCGTTTATTAGCCGAAGCAGTTGGTGTTGATTCGGATAACATCTTCATTATCAATAATGGCGAGGTTGTAGATTATAGCATGTACAAGCGAGGCAGTATTTGTTGATAGTACTATTCGAGATAAGTCACGCCGTTCCCATACCATACAGGGAATCAAGCAGGCCCGTTTGCGTGCTCACCAACTCGTGAGGGCTTTGAAGTTATGTTTACACGCTGGGAGATTGCTGTCCCAGATTAAGACCTTCATGTGGATCCCCCAGTAACCTGAATAAAATCAGTTATTGGAGAGGGGCGAGCAGCAAATCGAGCATATTGCGATCTGGCAAGGCTCCGCATGGTTTATTGTCATGAGTATTCGGGAATAAGAGTGAAAGTTGACTATCAACTATCAGGGAACGTTAGTTTTCAATAAAACGGCGGCAGTCTAGAACTTTATTTTTGGTTCAAGGCTACCGCTGTTTCTATTTTCACTGTATTCCTGGTCAATCTTCGCAAGATATATGGTTAATTTTTATTTGTTTTCGATAATCCTGTGGAACCAAACCCAGTTGTTTCCGGAAAATAGAGGTGAAGTAACTACTGCTTTGGAAACCACAAGCAAGTGCAATTTCGCTTATGGATCGTTTTGTTTCCTTCAGCATTTCACAACTTTTCTGAATTCGATATCTCGTTAGATACGTGTTAGGGGTTTGACCTACATACTTATTAAACAATGTGCATCAGCGACTCCTGCAAACAGTTCCCGCTGATGCTATATCTTCAAGCGTTATTTTTTGCTCGTAGTGTTGACGGATGAAATTGGTCATTTTCTGAACATTTGTCCACAATTGTATGTCTTCAGGTTGCCCTATCTTCGGTTGTAGGTGATCTCCGATTAAGGCACATAAAGATAAAGCTTGTGAAGCGAGACGAAGCGGATTTGGGGAATTGCTACAGTGCATTTCATCATAGATCGCTTGAAGAGACAGCAATATGCTCTGTTGCCAAGCAACTTGGTTTGTGAGCAATACAAAGTCGTCCGTTATTTGATTGAATTTTTCGTCCCAATAGGTTTGAAGTGGGGATACACCATTGCCAAGAAGGGCGGGGTGAATGACAACAACAATGAATAAACAATCGATATGATCTTGGGAGAAACCAAAATGTAATCGGCAGCTATTCACGAAAATTCCATTCGCTTGTTCTATGCGAGTAATATGTCCGTTAACAGAAAAATCCATTGATCCTTTTAGAATATAAATGAACTCTACATCTGAATGCCAATGAGCAGCAGCAGCATAATTATTAAATTGATGCAAACTTCCTTTACGAACATAAAGAGGTAAATCAGGAAGATTATAATCCAAGCGTTCCGATAAATCCGAAAACACTTCTAAATTTTTAATCAAATGGATCACTCCTTTGATCTATATACGATTCTTATAATAATATAGTCAATTTTAATGGATTTGACCATAAATTTGTCATATATTGATATCATTAAATTTAACAGGAAGGAGAGAGGATGAAATTAGGTGAAAAATCGTATTCAACTAACAACTCCCATGAACCGTGAATTTAATCGGGAGCTTATGAGTCTCGTTATTCCCATTGCATTGCAAAATCTGATCTCAGCTACGGTCATTTCAATAGATGTGGTCATGATGGGCATGATTAGCCAAACTGCGATGTCCGCTGTATCACTCGCAGGACAAACCACCTTTGCGTTGACCTTGTTTTACATGGGGATGTCAACAGGAGCAGGTATTCTTACTGCGCAGTATTGGGGCAAGAAAGATTTAGAAACTATCCAGCGCGTTCTCAGTATTGCCTGCACGTTCTCGCTAGTTATCTCTATTATATTTTTTTCTGTTACGTTTTTAGTTCCGGAGACACTAATGCAATTTTTTACAAAGGATACCGAATTGATAGCGTATGGTTCAAAGTTCTTACAAATGATTTCGTTCTCGTATATTGCCATGGGCCTTTCGCAGATGTATCTCACCGTAATCAGAAGCATGGAAAATGCTCGACTGAGTGCTTCGATTAGCTCTATATGCTTAATTTTGAACATATTGTTTAATGCAATCTGCATCTTTTTTCTGTTTCCGACGATGCCTGAGCTCGCGGTTGCGTCTGTTGCCCTTTCAACGGTACTAGCTCGTTTCATTGAACTAGCCTGCTGTATTCTACATTCCGTTACCAGAGGGTCGATTCGCTTCCGACTTCCCACACCTAAAGGCAGCCAACGTAATTTGTTAAAGGATTTCTGGAAATACACCTTGCCAGTCCAAGGCAATTATATTGTTTGGGGCATTGCTTTAACTGCGACAGCCGCAATTATCGGACATGTAAACTCTGACATGGTTGCAGCGAATTCTGTGGCATCCATGGTTAAGAACTTGGCTGTTGTGCTATGTGGAGGCATTGCCAGCGGCGGGTCTGTATTAATTGGAAAATATTTGGGGCAGGGAGAGATTGAGAAAGCGAAACATGCGGGAAATAGGATGAGCCTGTACGCTTTGATTTTTGGATTTATGGCAGGATGCACGATTTTGCTGCTAAAACCGCTGGTTTTCTCTATCGTGAGCTTGAACACTACTACACAAAATTACTTGGATGGCATGCTGTATATCAGTGCTTTTTATTGTATTGCCAAGTCGATGAATGCCACGATAATTGCGGGTATCTTTACTGCTGGCGGCGATTCTAAATTTGGGTTTTGGTGTGATACTGTTGTGATGTGGGGCATAATATTACCACTTGGCTACTTGTGTGCTTTTGTTTACCAAGTACCCCCCATTGTGTTGTATATCGTAATTAGCTTGGATGAGGTCGTTAAGCTTCCTGTTACTTATATCAGATATCGTCAATACAAATGGTTGAACAATATTACAAGAAACTTTGAACAAGTTAGTTAGAGAAAATGGGTTTTACCAATTTCATATAAATGAAAATATAAATTTTATCCAGAGGAGACTAATGAATGAATATTCAAGAGCGAATGAAGAACGGTCAATTGTTTACCGATCACGATGCTAATTACCCAGAGGAAGCTGCTGCTCTAGCTCGTGCACGCCAGCGTGGCAAGGTTCTGTGCTACGAAATCAATCGATTGCATCCCGATGATTTGGATGGACGGAAATTGTTGATGAAACAGCTTTTTGGGAGCATGGGTGAACATGTATGGATGGAGCCTCCAATCCATTTGTCCTACGGGTCGAATACTACGGTAGGCAATAATGTGTACATCAACTTTAATTTAACGGTTGTCGATGATTATAAGGTTACGATCGGGAATGACGTGATGCTTGGCCCCAATGTAACGATCGCTGTGACCAACCATCCGGTGCACCCGAAAATGCGCAAAGAAGGTGGAATGTTTGCCTTGCCGGTCGTTATCGAAAATGGAGTTTGGATTGGCAGCGGCGTAATCATTTTACCGGGTGTTACAATCGGAAAGGGAAGCGTCATTGGTGGCGGTAGTGTGGTAACTAAAGATATTCCAGCCAATGTAATAGCAGTCGGTAATCCCTGCAAGATCCTCCGAGAGATTACGGATCATGATAAAATCTTTTACTACAAAAACATGCGTTTTGATCAGGTAGAATGGTAAAAACAGTATTTTAAGTATGAAGACTATTTTCAATGAGCGGTCTTTACCCTTACTGGTCAGAGATTAGATGATGTCAGTGAGCACATTAAAAGTGTTCAATTGGCAATTTGCAAAACAATCACCCTACGGCTTTGAGATAAAAGTTTCGGTCGAATAAATTGGAGATGAACATATGACTGAAGAAGAACGAATTTTTAAGGGGATTTTATTTAGTCCTGGTAATCCCGAGTTAAAGGCTATAAAGCTCCGTGCACATAACCTTAGCAGTCAATATAGTCGCACTTTTGAGGATCAGACAGAGGAACGCGAAAAGATACTTGAACAACTGCTTGGCAATATGGGGGAACGTAGCTTCATTCAAGGGCCTATTTTCTTTCATTACGGGGTTCACACAGAAATCGGAAAACACTTCTTTGGCAACTACAATCTTACCGTACAGGACGATGCTAAGGTTACCATTGGGAATAATGTCAGTTTTGGGCCTAATGTAACGATCGTTACACCCATTCATCCGTTCATCGCTTCTGAACGTAGGCAATTGCTTGATCAGAATGGTGATCTTAAGTCGCTATGTTACGCCAAGCCTGTGACGATTGGAAACGATGTGTGGCTATCAGCCAATGTAACGGTATGCGGCGGTGTTACCATTGGAGAAGGATGCGTTATAGGAGCAGGTAGTGTGGTGACTCAAGATATCCCAGAAGGCTCCTTCGCTGCAGGTGTTCCATGCAGAGTAATTCGCCAGATCACGCAAGCGGACAGTATGCGATTTAAACCGGAAGTGTTGGCAGATTGCCGTGTGATTACGGATTTAGAGTCATAACCGTTAACGCAGAACAATAGCTCAATAACATCAGTAGAAGGCTTCAGAGAGCTTATCTCTGCGAACGAGGTAGGATAGTTTATGAGCAATGATGAATTTATTCAAATAAATAATTCATGGAAATATTTGAAGTTAATTAAGTGGAAAAACGGAAAGGAATGAATATTTAAATGGGAGCTTGGGGTCCAGCCATATTTTCAGATGATTTAACGTGTGATATACGTAATGATTTTAAAGATTTAATTGCGGCTGGATTAAGTTCTGAAGAAGTTACTAAAAAGTTATTCGATAGTTACGATATTAAAAAAGTAGATCCAGAAGAATACAATGTTTTCTGGCTTTCATTAGCAGCTACACAGTGGAAAGTTGGTAGATTAAGCGAGGAAGTGAAAGTAAGGGCAATTGAAATAATTGATAACGGAACAGGTCAGAGCCTTTTTGCGTAATGTATCCCGATACTCCGTGCTTTCTTTTTCTCCTGCGAGATAAAGTTTATTTTAAGCTGCTAATGCAAAGATTTTATTGGGGTTGTAGGCTTCATCACTACGAGCCATTCCTACTAAGAGTCGAGCTAGCTTTCCACATAATTTCATAATAGATTTCATCTTTTTGAGTTTTTTTACTTGAACATTATGGTGATGTGAGGCTTTAAATTCTTGGTTACTCATGACCATGCAGATCGTAATTAAATAGAGAAAGTGAGGCAGGCGTGGACGGCCTCAATTACTGAGCTTCAGTTGTCCCTTCCATTTACCCGAGCTTGCTTCAGTCACATTGAGGCCTGCGTGACGGAGTAGAGCATTCCAGTGCGCATAACCTCTAAGATCTCCAGACTCACCTAAAATACCAGCTTTCTTTTTTGTCGCTTTTAGAGCGTGTATTGTCGCGGTTTTCTTTATTCTTTTTAACTAGATGAGGATTAACAAGTACGGCTTCGATTTCTTTGTTTTTTAGCCAACCATCTAGGCTGAACCAGTAGTGACCAGTTGGTTCCATATCAACGATTACTTGGGTTAACTTAAATGAGGCCAACAATATGAATAACGCTAATGTTTTCAATGAGTTGATTTTGCTTATCTTGTGATTTAAACTTCATAGTAGAGCGTCCTCCTGGATGATGGAATTAAAGGGCTTTTGACCCGTAGCGTACTTCCATCGTACAGAGGCATTCGTTTTTTTACAAAGCTGAAATTTATCCATCTACAGGAATCTAACGGATAACGACTACTGAGTGTTAACTTCTTGGAGCAATAGCATAAGCACTCTTTGAGGGAGCATGGCTTTACTGGATGACTCCGAGTTCCCTTTCCTCGGATCGCTGGTATGGATGACTAAAATGTATCACCAAAACTAGGAGTGCACTTGTTTTGGGATCCAATGAAACGGATTGCAGTTGAGGGGGAGGAGGTGCGGGAACAGAGTTCCATTCATCGATGATAGTTGAATCCGGAAAAGGAAAAATCCATAATTAAACATAGTGGGACCCCTCTCGTTCATACGCTTTCTTAAGGTATTAAACATGAGGAGGTCTCCACCCATATGCCCGTAAAAGTAAAACTTCAAAAATTCGTCGATAAACTGCCGATTCCCAAAACCATTTCCCCGATCAAACGAGACAATAAAGGTTCGTATTATGAAGTAACCATGAGGGAATTTACCCAAAAACTACATCGCGATCTTGGGCCTACCCGATTATGGGGTTACAACGGAATGTACCCGGGCCCTACATTCGATGTGATGAAGGATGAAACGACATATGTCAAATGGATGAATGATTTGCCCAAAAAGCATTTTCTCCCCGTCGATACGACCATTCATGGTGCAGAAAAAACACTTCCACAGGTAAGGACAGTGGTTCATTTACACGGTGGAAAACAGCATGACCATAGTGATGGATACCCTGATGCTTGGTTTACGAGAAATTTTGAACAAACAGGACCAAAGTTTCAAAGAAAAGTATGCGAGTATCCCAATCTTGAAGCCACTACGTTATTTTATCATGACCACACAATGGGTATTACGAGATTGAACAATTATGCGGGACTTGGAGGTTTTTTTATCATTCGTGATGAGCATGAAAAATCCCTGAATCTACCGACGGGAAAATATGAAATCCCTCTTATGATTCAGGATCGCTCGTTTAACCCGGACGGTTCGCTCTTTTACCCTTCTACTCCCGATAAAAACAATCGTCGTCTTCCTTATCCTTCAATTGTCACACCTTTTGACGCAGATTACATTTTGGTAAACGGCAAAGTATCCCCCTATTTTGAAGTAGAACCGCGAAAATACCGATTTCGGATGTTAAATTACTGTAATAGTCGAGCTATTACATTCAAACTGGACTCTGGACAGCCATTTTATCAAATTGGAACAGATCGCGGCTTACTGGAGAAACCAGTGAAAATGAATGAGATCCTCCTCTTAACGACCGAACGTGCGGATGTGATCGTTGATTTTTCTCGATCCTTTGGCAAAACGATTATTCTTAAAAATGTCTTCAAGGGTGCCTCCCCCGAAACAACCGATGTCATGCAGTTTAAAGTAACCACTCCGTTAAAAGGCAAAGATGCCAGCTCCCTTCCTGATCAATTAACGAAAATTGATTTCCTTTCTAGAGAGATGTCAAAAAGAACAAGAGATCTCACACTCGTTAGGGTGGAAGATGAATATGGAAGATCGCTAAATTTACTTGACAGTAAAATGTGGAATGATCCTATATCCGAGAAAATGGACTTAGGAACTGTTGAAATCTGGCGGTTAATTAATCTGTCTGCGGATGACCACCCCATCCATCTACATGTCGTTGACATGCAAATTCTAGAGCGCCAGCCTTTTGACGATGCTCACTTCCAAGCCACAGATAAACTTAAGTTTACAGGACCTGCGGTTCCTCCTGAACCTAACGAGAGGGGCTTTAAAGATACGATTCGTGCTCCCGCTGGTTACGTGACCTCTTTTATCGCAAGATTCGATCCTTTCGCTGGACTTTTTGTATGGCATTGTCACATGCTCGAACATGAAGATTACGATATGATGCGACCATTTGAAATAGAGAAGAAAAAAAGTAGACTTAAAAATATACTAATGAGAATGATTAACGGCAAACTATAGCATCATGACACAGGCTGCCGGCATAACATTAGTAGCCTGTTGAGCGATTTGACAGAAGAGTTCACTACATGGGACAGCCTATTTTACATCTCATTTCGAACTTGTTATGACAGAAGCCCATACAATACATGGTTAAATGTTCTATATCATCATTAACGGAGGACAACACATATGGGCTTTCACGGAGGCTTGGGAGGCTTTGAGCACGGAGGTTTTGGAAGTCCATTTGGTAATCCTTTCTTTTTCCGCCAACCGTATCAGGGAACACCTTACCATTTCTCCCCTGGGCAGCCAACCTTGCCTTACGTAGAAACACCCCACCACATGTACCCGGTGCAACATATGGAACCTCAATTTTACACGAGCAACCAAAATGATCTGTGTATCTGATTAATTGAGGATTTCTTTCAAAAAGAATTAATGGATAACAAAGTAAAAAAAGAGCCGTACGACAAATTCGCACGACTCCGTTTAATCTTATTGGTTATCGTCGCGTCCTCCTTGCCAATTACCGCCTTGATGTTGACCTGGTTGAGGCATTCCTTGCCATCCGCCCTGCTGACCATGCCATTGGCCATGATGCATCCCATGGTATGGCATTGGGTGATGGGGATGTTGAGTTGGATGAATAATCACATGATGGAAGTGGTGATGGTGATGTATTTGGTGAGGGTGTTGTTGGTGTGGTTGATTGTAACTCATTGGGTAATCTCCTCCAAATTTTGATACATTAACCTATGTGAAATTGTAATAATTGGATGCTTGACTTTATCTATTTGGGCGTGTTTGAACGATCCTGGGCAATAAAACGATAATAATCAAATACCTCAGCCAAGCTAACCTGAAATTTTAGAATGCAGATTCTGCTCAAGAGATGAACTTCCTAAACCGATTAGTGATTTCACATGTAAGCGTATTGAGGATGCATTAAATCATGAAAGACAGCACCTTTTCCATACTGTGGGACCAAGAAAGGGGGTTGAATAATAAGTTGTTCAACTAACGAAGAACGTTAGTTCAAGAGTAAGGGGTGGACTCATGTTTGAACTTCATGGATGGATTGTATTGAGATACCATACTCATGATACAAATGAAAACATGCAAGATAGAGCTTACAGTAATCTCATCAACTATTTGAAAGTTGTAGATACTGAAGGACTCTCGAGTATTAAACGAAGGAATGGGTTAGATTCTTGGACCATTTCTGGCTTACATAATCATAGCTCGAGTTATGTGCTCGAAATATATAAGTGGGTTTCAGAAAACCCCCCTGGCTCGTGGGATTATTACTCATGAGACAGACAGTTTTCTGTCTCCATATATCCCAGTAGTTGAGGATGAATATGACCCGAATAGAAATGATTAGTATTGGTTTATTTATTAAACGAACGGGCAGTTTAGCGTGGTGGTGGACATCTGGGGTAGATATTCGTTTTATTTTGTTCATTGAAAAATAAGTTTTAGACAGACCCTCAATAAAAAATAGCGGTAGCATTGGACGAGAAAATAAAGTCCTAGACTACCGCCTGTTTTATTGAGCTATTGTTTCCCATTAGAGTTCAAACGTATTGAATAGGAAGAACCCAATCATTTATCTTAGATGCCACTATGGTTACTTCAGTATCCGGTTTGCAGTCCTATGTTTAGTCTATGGTGATGTCATACCAATTTGATATCTTTTATGAAACATTTCATCTAATAACATTATTTCTGCTTTTTGGCTGACGGCATGGTTCCCAAACTTTACATCAATAATAAAGTCATTGTTGAGCATCTGGTGGTAACGGGAAATAATATCGTTTTCGGGTAATTCCCCCATTGCCTTCGTTTCGGGTGGGATTACCGGAATTCCGGCTTGCTCTACCAGGTGAATGTTTTGTTTAATATCTGCGGCGATCTTGCTTAGAGTGCTTACACTCCTTGCTGACTCTAAATCCACCATTCCGTCATTCGTATAGAAATGCTTGTTGACGATAGCCAATGCAGTATGTGAAATATGGAATGCCTGAATGTCTTTTTGGATTTCATATTGCAAATCCACCGATTCAAATATTTGGGCAAGCTCTTTCACTCTTTCGGTAGTCAATCCATTTATTTCACCAAAAATGGTTCCTTGATGTTTTTCGGAACCGAATTGGGCATATAGAACATCCTCTTTGATGTCTCCACCCGCCCCCGGGAATCCTGGGAGTAACCGGTCCCCCACGATTTCAAGCCAGCTGTCATATCCAATGGTGTTGGTCAAGGTGACAATGGATTTGCTCTGATTATTCTTGATCACAGTTAGGGCAGATTCGGCCTGATCATATCGTACTGGAACAAAAATAAAATCATATATGTCGTCGTTATCAAGCTTTTCTATCGTCTTGATCGGTATTTGCTTTATTGTTCCATTATCGTTGTATCGCAGTCCGTTCCTTTTCAGTGCATCCAGTCTCTTTCCTCGCGCCAGCATTGTTACGTCCAGTCCGTACTGTGCAAATCGGAGAGCGTATACACTACCAATCACACCAGCACCAAATATCAAAAGTCTCTTTTTTGTGTTCATTATGTTCCTTCCTTTCAGTAAATTCGTCACAAATTGTTTAAGCAACATCTGTCTGGTAAAATAATATTACTGTATTCTTATGAATTCAACAGGCAGATTCAGTGGAAAGTTGCATAGACAACACATTATGATATTTGATGTTTTAGAAGGGGATATGCATGTGGTAAATCAGCAAGATCCAAGGGTTTTACGCACACGAAAGTTAATAAGGGAAACATTCAGAGATTTGTTGCGGAGTAAAGAATTTGATGCAATAGCCATAAAGGATATCGCACAGAAAGCTACCATTAACCGCGCCACCTTTTATGCCCATTATGAAGATAAATATGCTTTGCTTGAAGAAATCACAGAACAGGTTTTTCGTGAGATGATTCCCGAGCAAGTGATGAATGCGCGGGAGTTTACAATTGAAATATGTGACCAGTTGATCTTGCTGACACACCACTACATAGTGGATTTTTATCAGGTATGCAGAATGGATTCCAAATCGATTGCTGCGCTTGTGGATGAAAAGGTAAAGAAGATGTTGCAGCAAATAATTGAAAGCATTTTTTCGAAAGGGCACTATACGGACCGCCACCATACAAAGATCATTTCGGCTATGACAGGCTCAGCGATCTATGGTGCTGCGCATTATTGGTTAACTGTTGGGGAAAATAATCGAACCGATTTACTTATAGACATTGTTCGTCCCTATGTAATGAATGGTCTGGGGCTGTATAGCAATTGCGATGAATATAATAGGATGAATAAAGCATAAGAATCAATGATTATCACGAGTTTAAACTAAAAGGTAACTATAGCTCAATCATGACATACGGCAGCCGGCATACGATCGGCTGCCGTTGTCTGTTGAAGTAACGAGCAGGATAATTCCACTATATGGTATTATTAAAGGTGCAATAATTGCATTAAAAGTAAATTAACTCTCTTAATTTAAAGGAGTTTTTATGAAAGTTGTGAATGCTATAAAGGATGATCTGATCGTATGGTTGGAATTGGCCTCTGAAGTTGAGTACTTATTTGGTCCAATGGTAAGTGATCCAAAATTTATTCAGGCAATAGAGAAAAATATTAATCAATGCAGTGCATTTTGTGTGAGGGAAAAAGATGGATTGCCAGGATCACGCTTACTCGGTGGAGTTTTATTTTCGTCAGCAGGTGCCCCAAGCTATAAGATTGGGTGGCTAGCTGTTTCATCTCGAGCGAGAAACAAAGGTATAGCAACGGAACTACTAAGACATATATTGAAACTTGTTGATGTCCCAGCAGAAATATCAGTTACTACATTTGGCGATGAAATTCCAGACGGACGACCTGCAAGGAAGTTATATCAGAAGTTCGGATTTGTGCCTCAAGAGGAGTCAATTCCAAATGGTCCAGAAGGCGGCAGTCGTCAAAAATTCAAACTAATCATCAAATAGAGGCATAAACTAACGAGGGACGATAGTTGAAACAAACCAAGGAGAAGATGCCACGGCAGCTGCTCCTTTTTGCCATTAAGCTATTGTGCAGATTAACGCAATAAAGATCTTGAAGCAAACTCAGTAATAAGGTGAAATTATCCATATTTGCGGCATATTCTTTTTCTTTAACGTACGAAGGAGAATGTTTATGAAACATTCATTTCTCATTCAACCAAACCGACTACATTGGGTATTATTGTTCAATGCATTCAACCATTGCATTTTAGCTACTCTACATCTGATCAAAAATAACGCATTGGAGGCCCTGGTTAACATCTTGATAGCATGCTTGTAATTTACATGATTGTCATGATTGTTTCGTTCATTTCGACTTGTGAAATTTCAAATTGAAAACGACGTCCTAATACTTGGCAATAGGACTCTGCATCATAAGGGATTGAAGGCTATCTCGTTCTCTTCCAAGCAGAGATCGATCTGGTTCTATGTGAATGGATGGGTGCGCCTAGGTTATCGAGTAAGCAAGGACGAATCCTACGAAGAATTGGCGCTTTCGCTTCGGGCATGGGCCTATCGTTATCAAATCCAAGTAAAGCAATTAAACTAACTGGGAACTATAGTTGAGGAGCTTGCCAAAAATAGCAGCTCCTTTTCTTTTGTTGGGACGGGCAGGATAGTTGAAATTGCAACATTCATGCTGGGATGTTCAATGGGAAAACGCAAAAGTAAGCATGTCCCGTCAACCTGATTATAAAATTCTTACCTTCAATGTAGTTCTAACAATTTCTTATAAACCAGTAACTTATGCCGTTTGGCTATCTCCAAAGAAAGACATATTAGAAGTAATTATTGAAGGTCAGTCCAAGTATGGGAAAGTTACTAAAGAAGAGGTTAAAAAGCTACTTTCAATATTGGAAACGCCTTGAGAAGCTAACTGGATTAAGCTAACGACGAACGATAGTTGAGGGGCTTGCTTCGTGGCAGCTCCTCTTTTGTTTATTAAAGTAACGGGAGTATAGTGGAGCAAATCACATATGGTATGCAGTGGTTCATATGATAAATATGAATCGATTGCAGAAGAATAAAAAGGAGGAAGATTATGAAAAGTAGGTTGCTTGAAGTATTTATATCTATTGTGCTTGGCTTTTTTTCAGGAATATTACTAAGTGGTAACGGGATACATATTGAAGAAAGCGGCATTCATATTTTACTCGGATGCATCTTCTGGATAAACGTCATCACGTATCTAAGAAGTAAATAAACGTTGTTGAACTAACGGAAAACGATAGTTAAATGAACATTCGAAGGTTACCGACATTAATCAGTTAGGAAGCCTCCCGATGAGATTGAAATGTCTAATACGGTTGCATTGTCGCCGCGGCCTTTGTATACTGGATTTATAATTGATCAATCACTCTCAAATTGGAGGAGAACATAGATGGCTAAATCAGAAGCAACATCGGTGAATCGCAAATCCGATATTATTTCCGCGGCGATCGAAGTGTTCGCGGAAGTTGGCTATTTTCGGGCTACGACGGCACAGGTGGCCAAAAGGGCGAAAATCTCGCAGCCCTACGTATTCCGATTCTTTGCGACCAAGGAAACTCTGCTATTAGCCGCGCTGGAGGCATCTTGGAGCCGGGTAATTGAATCGTTCCGCCAGGTGGTGGAGACGACTTCTCCGGAATTGCTAGAGACGAAGCTTATTCAGGAGTATGTGAACATTCAAGCGATGTACCAGAACGAGATGCTCTTGCAGATGCAGGCACAGACCATTAGGGAGGACGCCATCCAACAGACGATGTGCAACGCCTATAAGGATATCCGCAATATGATTCTGGTGGCGTTCCGTGATGCCGGTATGGAAAATGCTGAAGAACGGGCGATGCTGTTCCTCGCACGTGGAGTGCTGTGCAATGTTGCCGTCGCGATTAATCTACCCGAATTGATGAAGGGATAAGGGGAGATTTTCTCTCTAAAAAATAGTTATTGACCAATCACTAACAATCCTTTATAGTAAGTTCAAGGAGTTAGTGATTGATCAATTACAAATTAAAAAGCTGAGGTGATCAAGGCACGCTGTAAACAAAGTTGATGAATTTAGATGCCCCCTACTTACAAACGGTTAGACTGTATAAAAATTTTTAAAAGAAATTAATTGATCAATCAATAACAGGAGGAAATTATTATGAATTCTATGGTTCAACCGGTAACCGCGAATCGTTCTTACACGTTGAAGTATCGGTGGTGGGCCCTGATCGCGCTGGCCCTCGCGCAATTCCTGGTCGTGCTGGATGCGTCCATCGTCAATATTGCGCTTCCCGCTCTCGGCTCGGAGCTTCATCTGAGCACTAGTACACTGAGTTGGGTCATTACGGCTTATGTATTACCCTTCGGGGGCTTGCTGCTTCTCGGCGGAAGGCTGTCGGATCGCTTCGGGCATCGCAGGTTATTCATGATCGGGGTGACTGGATTCGCACTTGCGTCAGCCGCGGCTGGTCTGGCTACCTCGGGAGCTTGGCTGCTCACGGCGAGAGCGGTTCAAGGCGCATCGGCCGCCCTACTCGCCCCGGCTGCTCTGGCTCTCGTTACGAAGCTGTTCACGAATCCGCGGGATCGGGCCAAGGCACTCGGCATCTGGGGTGCAGTTGCAGGTATTGGCAGTGTGGCGGGCGTCTTGTTGGGCGGTGTACTGACAGATTCGCTTGGTTGGTCTTCAGTGTTCTATGTGAATGTCCCTGTAGTAGCTTTGGTTCTGGTGGCGGTTCCTTATCTTATTCCCAAAGATGCGCACGTCGAACGAGTAAGTCTGGATGCGTCAGGGTCCGCTACGGTAACGATTGGAATCGTAGCACTAGTCGCCGCGCTCTCCGGTACGGATCGGGTCGGGTGGACGTCCCCGCAGACACTGATTCTCGCAGGCTTGGCGGTTGTGCTGCTTGGATCGTTCATCTTCATTGAGAAGCGCGCTTCGAATCCGCTTATGCCGCTAGGCATCTTCCGCAACAAATCCGTAACGGGCGGCAATCTGTCGATGTTCCTTATCGGAGGAGCAACGACAGGACTGTTCTTCGCTCTCTCGGTTTACATGCAGCAAGTGCTTCATTATGATGCGTTAAAAGCAGGCCTTACCCAGCTCCCGCTGGCTGGCTCGCTAGTCGTGATTGCCGGAGTAGTTCCGGCTGTGGTCAAGGTTATTGGAACGCGCAAGACGCTGGCGGCGTCACTGTTTCTGCTTGCCGTAGGCCTGATTTGGCTCTCCTTTTCGCCTAGCGACGCTTCGTTCGCTGTTAATCTGCTAGGCCCATCCATCTTGATGGGAATTGGATTGGGAGGAGCCTTCATCTCCGGAACGGAACTAGCGGTCCACGGCGTGGCGGACGATGAAGCGGGGCTAGCAAGCGGCTTTGTCAATACGAGCCAACAGATCGGTGGAGCCATCGGACTCGCGGTGCTTACGACGTTAGCCTCGGCTCGCATCGATCGCTTGCTTGGCGACGGGGTAACCGAAGCGCAAGCATTAACCGGCGGTTTTTCCTGGGTGTTCCTCGGAGCTGCTGCATTCGCGCTCATCGGGGCAATAGCGGTCCTCGTGGTTGTGCGACCACTGCCCTCTTTTAAAGTTAGTGATTGATCAATTAAATAATATCCAGCACCGTATAGACTAGTAACCAAGTAAGGCAAAGACAATAGAGTCTAAAAAATCCTAATAGGAGTGACCCAAATGTTAAAAGGAATGGTAGTTAGAGCAGGCAGCGGTTGGGGAAGGGTGCTTGTCAAACGATTGATCGAGGAGAATGTCGAAGTCGTCGCCTATTCCAGCTCGCAACGGAAGCTGGAAACCCTGCAGATGAACATCTCCTCCCCTCTTCTGCGAATAGTGAGAGGAGATGTCGGTAACCCGGACGAACTGCTAGACGCCGCGAACGGCGTGAACGTTATTTTCTGCGGAGTCTACTTAACCTACGATGACAAGCCGGAAAAAGTCCACCAGATGCTCGAATTCGTTCGGAGCGTCTCCGCGGCAATCGGAGCTAAATTGGTAATCGTGGAAGGGGTCTATCGACCTGCCGACGTGAAGGAATCGGCGAACGTCCCCTGTCCTAATTCGATGCGAATCTTCAGTCCAGAGTTGTATGGCGAGGCCGCTTCCAACACGCTTATTCATTACGCGCTTCGTAAAATTGTTCAAGGGAAGTCCGTCAAGCTGCCCATTGATCCATCCATCAGAAGAGATTATCTATTCGTAGATGATGCCGCCAGGTATGCATATGAGCTGGCTTCGACGGAATCCGCGTATGGGGGTAATTGGCATCTCTGTGGTAATGGCTCGATCTCGCAAGCGGAGCTCCTTGACTTTGCGGGTTCAGTTGTTCAAGTAGCGCCGCGGTTCGAGTCCATCGGAAGGTTGCAGCAGCGTTTGCTGCAGTGGTATGAGCCGAAGACGAGGATCGAGTTGGTTAACTATGAGCGACTCGGCAAGGATTATGGAACCACTAGCATGGCGTATGACGGAGTATCACCAACCTCGTATCAAGAGGGGATAGCCTTAACGGTTAAGCACATGATGGATAAGTATGTAGCAAAGGAGTCCACAGGTAGTTAAAAGTAGTTATTAATCGATCTCTACTGGCAATGCATGTGATGAAATCAAGGTAGTCATTAATCATTTTATAATTCGACGAAAAGAGGCTGAAGAAAATGGAGAAATCAATAGTAATTGGAGTAGACAGCGGGATGTGATCGGAGAATACGGGAGAAATGTTCAATCAGATGGACACGGTCGATGTCGACCGAAAAGCACAAGTCATCGTCCACCTGTCCATTGAAATCGAGGCTACAAAAGAGACCGTATGGAGGATCCAGACTGATATCGAGCAGTGGCCAACTTGGCAGAAAGACATCTCTCATGTGCAGCTATCTGGTCTGATCGCAGTAGGAAACGTGTTCCATTGGGAGACTCATGGGCTGAACATTGCCTCCACCATCCACGAGGTAATCCCGATGCGTCGTATCGTATGGGGGGGGACCGGCGCACGGTATCGAGGGCGTTCACGAGTGGAGCTTCACGCCTACCCCCCAAGGAATCCTCGTGCATACCACTGAGTCTTGGGACGGCCCGCCTGTAGCTGCTGACCCCGATGGGATGCGAGCAGCACTCGAATCCTCGCTTGAAGCCTGGCTCGCAAATCTCAAGATAACAGCCGAGGCAGCTAACTGATTTGATTCGCCCTTAGTTCGATCGGTAAAACAACAGGGGTAACCAATTAAAAGTCAGTAATTAATTAATTATTTTATGGGGGGATTACTTTTGGCTAGAAGAAAAAGCGTAAAACGACTGATCAATATCGGACTATCTTTGATCGTGGTTCTTATGATCGTAGCGGCGTTGACTACTTATTTTTGGCAGATGCGGCTTCAGAAGCCGGATGAGGTCAACATGGCGAACATGGCGGATATGGCGGGAATGACGCACATGGCGCATATGGCGGGCATGGTGGCTTCTGATTCCGAAGAAGGCATGGTGTCCTGTGCCGCAATCACGACGCCGGAATCATCGGGTCCAACACGCAAGTTCGATATGACAGCGGCACGGACGACACTGAAGTTGGATAACGGAAAGACGGCCGATGCCTGGACCTTCAACGGCTCGTCCCCGGGTCCCGAGCTTCGCGTTACGGAGGGTGATCGAGTTGTCGTTACGCTCCATAACAAGGACATCGAGGACGGTGTTACGATTCATTGGCACGGGATTGCTGTTCCATGCTCACAGGATGGTATTGCGGGAGTCACGCAGGATGCCGTGCCACCGGGAGGACAGTTTACGTATACATTTATCGCAACGACACCGGGCACGTACTGGTACCACTCCCACCAGATGAGCTCAATTCAGGCTAGCAAAGGACTTCTGGGCGCGCTGATCATCGAGCCTAAGCAGCAACCTGAATCCAATCCTTCGACAACGGAGGCGACAGCCCTCTATCAACAACTGGGCTCTAACATGCTGGTGAACGGAAGCACGAATGGACTGTCGGTCCCGGGCAAACCGGGCGAACAAGTCAGACTTAGGTTGATCAATGCGGGTAATGGAACGATGGAATTCGACGTCGATGGGGCCCCCTTCCGGGTCATGGCTATGGATGGACATGATTTGAACAACCCTGGACTGCTTAACGGAACGATTGTTCCGGTAGGTGCGGGACAGCGTTATGATTTGCTCATTAAAGTTCCGGAGTTGGGGCAAGTCGTCGTTAATAGCCCTGAGAGCTCGCCGATTACGATAGGCAGCGGAATCCAACCGCAGCATTCGGAAGGTGGGCAGTTATTCTCATTCGTCGATTACGGCACGCCATTACCTAACGATCCCGCCCTGCATATCGAGCCCGATCGACGTTTCGAGCTCAGGCTAGGCCAAACCCTGTTTACCAAGTCTATTAACGGAAAGTCCTTCCATGAGATTCCTCCGATGACCGTAAAGAAAGGAGATCATATTCTCATCACAGTCTCCAACGAAGGCGGAGGAGACCATCCTTTCCATATTCATGGGCATGTGTTCCGCGTCCTAAGCAGGGACGGTGTTGCCTTGCAAGGCAGCCCGGTGTATCTCGATACACTCCTAACAAAGAAGGGCGAGATCTACGAGCTGATGTTGGAAGCCAACAATCCGGGCCTCTGGATGGCGCACTGCCACGATCTCAAGCATGCCTCGATGGGCATGAGCATGATGATTAATTACGAAGGTATCACGACGCCGTACCGGGTGGGAACCCAGTCAGGCAATCTTCCTGACCTATAGAAATAGTGCAATCCATAAGGTGAATGGCATACACGAATTAAACATTTAAATAGTCGTAAAGGAGCTCAAAATTGTGATGAAAGATGCGAAGATATCCTTTAATCGCCGAACCAACATTATTTCAGCAGCAATAGAAGTGTTTGCCGAAATCGGTTATTACAGAGCCACTACGGCACAGGTGGCGCAGCGGGTTCGAATTTCGCAGCCTTACGTATTTCGCTTCTTTGCCACGAAGGAGAAGTTGTTGCTGTCGGCGCTTGAGGTCTCTTGGTCGCGGATTATCGAGTCCTTCCGCCAAGTGGTCGAGTTAGCGCCTTTGGAGCGGCTAGAAGTCGAACTGATCGCAGCCTACGAGAAAATAACGGAATACTATCGCAAGGAAGTATTTCTACAGATGCAGGCGATGACGATTCAAGAAGAAGCAATCCAAGAGGCCATGCGGTACGGGTTCCGGGAGGTGCACCGAATCGTGTTTGAAGCATTCCATGAAGCGAAGATTCCGAATTCTGAAGAGAGAACGATGCTATTCCTGGCTAGAGGGATGCTATGTAACATCGCGGAAGCAATAGGTATGCCCGAATTAAAAGAAACGTAAGGGAGGAAAAGAAAGTCTCCTTCAAAAGAAAGTAAATCCAGTGATTGACTAATCAATAACAAGGTGATAAGATGACTTTAGTTAGTAATTGATCAATCAATAATTGAAACTAAAAAAATATGGAGCTGATGAAAATGGAAAAAGCGATTGTTATTGGAGCAACGGGTGGGACGGGAGCAGCGATTACGGAAGAATTGATCAAACGGGGGATCTGTACCATTGCTTTTGGACGTTCGCGTCAGAAATTGGAGCAGTTAGCTGGAAAGCTAGGTAATCCTAAGCATTTGACGCTTGCCGTGGGGGACGCAATGCGCCCTGAAGATATTATAGCTCAGGCAGGCGATGCAGACGTATTGTTCCATTGCGCGAACGTACCCTATCACGAGATGGTGAACAAACTGATACCGCTAGGCGAATCAGTGATGGAGGCGGCAGAACGGCTTGCGATTAAAGTAGTAGCGATCGACGGGATCTATCCTTATGGGAGAAAACAGATGGATCTTGTCACGGAAGAACATCCAAAGGAGCCTCATACGATAAAAGGAAAAGTTCGTCTGGACTATGAGCGGATGTTGTTCAGTAATCGGTGGACTAAGGCAAAAGTCATGATTGTTCGATTGCCCGATTATTATGGACCTACAGCTAATGAAGCCTCGTATTTAGGTTCAACACTGGAAGCGATAGCTGCTGGAAAAATGGCTTTTTTCGTCGGTAACATGCATGTTCCTCGAGAATTCATCTATTTACCGGATGCGGCTTTGATGGTTGCCGAGCTGGCAGGCAAAGACTTCGCTTTTGGACAGAATTGGCATATACCGGGTGCTGGCCTTATATCAGGGCGAGAGATTGTACGGATCCGCGCAAAAGGCAAGCGGAAAAGTTAAACCGGTCATTCCCTTGAAAAAATTAGGTTTATCGTTGATAGGTATGAGCGTTCCCGTGATGAAAGAAGTCGTCGAGATGCTTTATTTAACCGAAGAGCCGCTGTTGCTAAGTGGAGAAAAATACAAATGGTTCATCGGACCGATCAACGCGACGGCGTTCGAAAAGGGTATTACTGCGACTGTGTTGGCATTGCAGGAGAGTAAGGCATTTATTCCACAAAAATAATTGATTAATCAATAAGTTAAATAGGAGATGAAATAGGATGAACAGAAATTTCAAGTTAAAAACCTTCACGATGAGCTTCCTTTTACTGGTGATCGTTCTGATTGGTGGGGTCATTTTCGCGAGTCGCTTTGATGATTCCCAGCAAGCTACCATCGATGTCGACCGAAACGCCCAGGTCATAGTGGACCTTTCTATCGAAATCGAGGCTCCAAAGGAAACCGTATGGCGGATACAGACTGCCATCGACCAATGGCCAGCTTGGCAGAAAAACGTCTCACAAGCGCGATTATCCGGTCCAGTCGCGTTGGGAAGCACCTTCGAGTGGGAGACGCATGGGCTACCCATTATTTCCACCATTCGTGAGGTCGACCCCATGAAACGCATCGTTTGGGGGGGGCCAGCACAAGGCATCGAAGGCGTCCACGTATGGACCATCACACCGACCACCAAAGGAGTCGTCGTGCATACAACTGAGTCTTGGAACGGTCCACCAGTAGCAGCTGACCCCGATGGCATGCGCGCGGCACTCACGTCCTCGCTCAATGCCTGGCTTGTTGATCTCAAGACGACTGCCGAGGCGCAGAAATCAATAGCAATTCGATAGATAGACTCAAGTTAGTGGATTGATAACAAATAAATAAACGAAATGAGGCTGAATGGAAATGGAAAAAACGATTGTAATTGGAGCAACAGGGACGGAAGCAGCAATAACGGAAGAACTTGTTAAACGGGAGGCACGGACCAACATCGATGTCAACCGAAAGGCCCAGGTCATAGTGGACCTTTCCATTGAAATCGAGGCTCCACAAGAGATCGTATGGCGGATACAGACTGGCATCGACCAATGGCCAACTTGGCAGAAATACGTTACCCAATCGCGGTTATCCGGTCCAATCGCGTTGGGAAGCACCTTCCAGTGGGAAACACATGGGCTTCCTATCGTCTCCACCATTCTTGAGGTAGACCCTATGCGACGCATCGTTTGGGGAGGGCCGGCGCTAGGCATCGAGGGAATCCACGTATGGACCATTACTCCCACCGCCAAAGGGGTCGTCGTGCATACCATTGAGTCCTGGGACGGTCCGCCAGTAGCAGCTGACCCCGACAGCATGCACGTGGCACTCACGTCCTCGCTCAATGCCTGGCTTGCCGATCTCAAGACGACTGCCGAGGCGGCCAACTAAAAGTACCCTTAACCGAAGAGACCGACAGACACCTATCACCATATATTCTATTAGTTGAGGACAGGTAGCTATTGGGCAGGATTCTCTGATTTTGGTTAGGAAAAATTTTACTTGTATGATGGATTAAAGGAATTAGATGTTGAAGTTATGTACCCGATCAAATAATTGAACAAGCTACCATCATTCTGCTAACGGAGAACTATAGTTGAATGACGAAGCTGCCGGAACGATCGGCAGCTTCGTTACGTTAACGGGCAGTTTAGCGTGGTGGCAGCATGTGCTATTAGACAGTAGTTTATTTTAACGACTATCCATTAATAATGTGTGGGGAATAGTTTTGGGTTACGAGAAGAAATAGTAATTAATTTGAGGTATTCGTTTCTCGCCTAATAAGGGTAGCTTTGGTATCTGTTTTTATTTGTTAAGTTTAATGACAGGCATTGGAATATATTGTAAGATGATTTGTGTAAACAGAAATTAGTAAATTATTTTTAAAGGAGGATGTAATGCGATTAATAGCGAGTGTTTTGTTTATATTGCTATTTTTAACTGGATGCACAATAGAGAAGCCCGATCCTGAAAACAAGGAATGGGAAATTAGTCCTTTGTTTAAATCAGGTACATATACCATGATTGGACAAGAAGGAAGATTGGGTTTTATCTATGATCACAGTGAAGTGACCCGTTTCTACCCGAACAAAAAACAAAAATATATGTGGCATTTTTGGGGGAAGGCTGAAGAACTTCAAGGTCCATTAAAAGTAACGGGCACAAGTAAAGATACAGGAGAACAAATCACAGTTCTTTCAGCAGCAACAATAGGTGAACCTAACAATGGGGCTGATGCACACATTCCATCAATAATGTCACTACCTTCTCCTGGTCTTTGGAGATTAGATGCTTATATTGGAGAAAAAATCTTTGGTAGTATTATTGTTCAAGTTCAGGAGCAGAAGAAAGAAGTAAACTCATAAATTTAAGATACTCGTTATTACGCTAGACATAAACAAGTTGTAAAACTGGCGGTGGCGTTGAACTAACGGGCAGTAATGTGCAACTTTCTAATAATTGGAGAATAAAATGAATGAAACGGAGATGTAGAAGGAACAAACTGGTCTATCTGAGGGCTGGAGGGAAATATGACGAAAAGAAGATTAGGAGTTGCCACAAGTGTTATTTTATTGATTGCTTTATTTTTTTATTTAGCCGGGTACAAATTAGATGCAGTAAGTGCTGCTAGAGCGAACTCATTTCTACCAATGGGTTATTATTTTAATAACGATGACTCAATTAAAACAATCGGCGGAGTCTTATACTCGGATGACAAAGGCAGGGTCGCGACTGTTATCAGTGTTTTGTTGAGTGACCAGAAGATATCGTTTTTAGAGATCGGACCCGATGGAAACAGAATAAGAAAGAAAGCAGAGTTAAATACCCCGATCACATTTTCTTGGGATAAATCATTCCCTTGGAATGATTTTAATGCCAAGGCGCTGAATGAAGACGGGAAGGTACTCTATGAATATCGCTACGCCAAATCAAATTATATTAGACATGAAGATTTAAAATGGTATCCTATTTAGGCAAAAAGTTCTTAAAGAGATTAAACAAACGAGAAACTTTAGTTCAATGAAACAGCGACAGTCTAGGACTTTATTTTTCTGGTTAAGACCCCATTTGAAGAACATTGAAAAAAGACCCAAGACTTATAAGTTAGGTCTTCTCGCCCCTTAGCTTCTAATCCACTTTTTTAACGATGAGATCATGAGATCAGTCTATGACATCTATAATTTTTGTTCTTGATCCATTCTCCTCTATTCCATAGCCATTTTTAAGGTGAAATCAAAAAAAACATGAAAATGACCCAGCAAAAACGTACAAATGCCCCTTTGATATAGAAAGAGTATTAAAGTATATTTTTGTGTAAGCGAATACAATAAAGGCAGTATTATATCGCTAGGGACAAGCAACAATAATTGAATACGCACATTCTGCATAAGATACTTCGGTAGCGTCGTTACTTCTAGGCATGTACAATAGCTAGAGAAGACGTAGCAAAGGAAGGGCCAAATCTGATGGGGAAAAATTGGAGACGAAGGGCAATTTTCATGATTAGAAACATGAAGTTCCAAAACAAACTAATGGCAGGCTACCTTCTGGCTTGTCTAATTCCTCTGCTCTGTGTAAGCGCCATTATCTTTCACCAAGCGGCAGCTAGTCTTGAGAACTCCTCTCAAGAGTTCGCCGCTTTGTACACGTCCCAAATTAAAACATCTTTGAATGAATTTGTGAAAGAATATGATAAGGTCACGAAGTCGGTTCTGGTCGATAACAAATTGATTTACAACCTCGGAGATGAACAAAGTTTATCCATGAACGAGTTGGTTAACCAAAGGGTTGCCGTCCAGAGCATGCTGATGAGAGTTACATTGCTCAAATCGGAAATCAATACCGTGATGC
Organism: Paenibacillus sp. HWE-109; assembly: GCF_022163125.1. NCBI lineage: Bacteria > Bacillati > Bacillota > Bacilli > Caryophanales > Paenibacillaceae > Paenibacillus > Paenibacillus sp. HWE-109. Next base: position 779,159 of record NZ_CP091881.1, read on the forward strand.
TGGTCAGCCGAGATAACAGCGTTTATCAGTATTCGGCAGCAACGAGCCGAGTGAATGGGGAAGCGCTGTTATCGCAGGAGTGGTACAAGCCCCTTCGTAATTCAGCTGAGCCGTTTTTTATTACAGGGTTGCATGACCGGTCCTATTATGAGGATAAAGGGGCGGGAGCCGTCGTGACGGTAGGAAGGGTGTTGTTCAGCTCAGGAGGAGCGTATGCGGGCCTCCTTCTCATTGACCTGGACCCATTCGCGTTGCTGCAGCTTGATCATGAATTCGTCTTAGCTCGGGATAAATATGGTATGAGTGTCATTATCAGTAATCGTCAAGAAGAAATCGTTTACCATTCCGACGCGGCCAGCGGCCAGTTGTCATGGAAGCAGGTTCTCGAATCCGGCGTCGGAGACTCCATGGATAACGGAGACGATGATCGGATTATTTTATCTGGAAGTACCGCTCAAGGAAATTTGTTAATTAAAACTGAGATCCCGCGCTCAAAGCTGCTGCAGAAAATTAATCAGATCAAAGGAATGACCGTGATCGTGATCGTGTTGAGCAGTCTGATCATAACGCTTATCTCGTTTGGACTAAGTTTTACGATCACTAGACCTATCAAAGCGCTCCGCAGAAGCATGAAGCAGGCGGAAGCAGGCCAATATGTGCCCATAGAGAAAGAGCAGTCGGGCGACGAGATTGGAAGTCTGGTACAAAGTTATAACAATATGATTTTAACGATACGCTCCTTGATTAAAGACGTGTATATCGCGGAGATCAAACAACGCCAAGCCAAATTCATTGCGCTCCAGAATCAGATCAACCCCCATATGCTTTATAATACGCTCGAATCGATTCGCATGAAGGCGTTGGTCAATGATGACGAGGAAGCAGCCGATATGATAACGATTTTGGCCTGCATGTTTCGGCTTGCTTTGGGCAAGGAAGGCAGTCGCCATTCGGTGAAGCATGAATTGGAGTATACGGCTAATTATTTGCAGCTTCAAAATATCCGATTTGACAATATGTTTCAATTGAATATCAAGGTTCCCGAGGAGATGCTGCATTGCCATATCATCCCCCTCGTAATTCAGCCTATCGTGGAGAACAGCATCAATCATGGTTTCCTGGACTACAGTCGGCCTATGCATATTGAGATTGAAGGTGTTTGGACCGAAGAACGGGATATCCTCATCCGGATTACAGACGATGGGGGCGGTATGTCTTTAGAAAAGCAAGTGGAGCTGCTAGCTACTCTTGAGAATGCGCAGTCGGACAAATACAAGCTTGATGAGATCGATGAGCCGAAAAGTCAAGGGTTAGGCCTCAAAAATATCGCTGAACGCATTAAACTTCAATATGGAGATCGGTATTATTTGAAGATTCGTTCTGGCGTTAATCGAGGAACGATGGTTGAGATTTTAATCCCCAAGATTCAGGGAGTGTAAGGTGCGAAACTTGAAAGGAGGTGCTTTGGGATGAGATTGATCTTGGTGGACGATGAGAAAGGCATTGTGAACGGTCTCAAAAAAATGATTGGTCGCTCTATTCCGGAATGTGAGGTTGTCGGTGAGGCTTATAACGGTTTGGAAGGGTTCCAATTCATTCAGAAGCTGCAGCCGGACATTGTCATTACGGATATTAGAATGCCGCGAGCAGACGGTCTTGACATGATCAAAATGCTGAAAGATGAGGGCAGCCTAACTAAATTCATTCTCTTAAGCGGATATGCCGATTTTGAGTACGCTCGAAGAGGTATGCAGCTCGGAGTGCAATTTTACATTAACAAACCTGTGATTGAGAAGCAGCTGCGTGACTGCGTTCATCAGGTTATGGAGTCGATTCGTACGGAGAGAGCGAAACTTCGGGAGGTTGACGATTTGAAGCAAGAGGCTCACAGCCGAATACAGGAGAACGCTTTGCGCGACATTCTTGATCTCGGAAGTGATCACACAGACCTTGTGGAAGAGCTTCTTCGGATTGCCCAGATCCCAACGGAAGGAACAAGCTTTGCGTGTGTCCTGCTTGAATTTGACGGTAATGTTGATGCCTTGAAGGAATTTGGACTTCAATCTTTCTTTTATAAAATAGACAATGCCCTAAGCCAGTACCGGAAAGTGTACCGTTTTCGTTATACAGGAGCTCAGGTGGCCGTGGTGGTTACCCATGAGAAATCCATCAAGTACGAGGAACTGATCCGGGCGATAAATGTTATGAAGGCTGGGGTATACCGGGAGTTAAGTCTGTCCATGACCGTAGGAATTGGCGCGCTTAAGAAGCGGGCTTTCGAAATAGGTCAATCCTTTGATGAAGCACGTCATGCATTAAGCTTCAAAATTATCAAGGGAGCAGGTGCCGTGATCCCGTTTCAAGAGATCGTGAATCTGACGGGACGGAGTCACTTTGTTCCTGAAGAGATGATAGCCAAGCTGGAGGCTGGTCTCGACAACATGGACGAAGGGGGATGCGTGGACATTATTAGAGAGGTTTTTCGTGGGATGGAAGCACAGGCTAGCATAAGTCCGGCAGATCTCCAATTTCATTGCTTAAATATCCTTTTATCGAGCGTGCGCAAGATGTCTTTTCAGCAACTGCAGCAAAACGATTTCCTGAGCCGCCATATCCTGTCTTTAGAGGGCATATCGCGGTTTCGGACGCTGGAACATTTGGAGGAATGGATGGTTGAGGTTATCAGAGGAATTATTTCGTTCAAATTGAAGCATAATATTCCTAAGAAGAAGATTATCATCGCCGAGATTAAGGAATACGTTTCGACTCATTACAATGAGCCGATTAGCCTTGCCGATTTAGCCGCACGCTTTTTCATCAGCCCCCATTATTTAAGCCAGTTTTTCAAACAAAAAACGGGGGACACTTATGTAAATTTTTTGACAGGGGTCCGAATCGACAAAGCGAAAGAATTGCTTGAGCATACCGATTTGAAAGTGTACGAGATCAGCCAAATGGTAGGCTACTCCGATTCGCAGCATTTTTCCCGATTGTTTGAGAGGCTGACAGGGTGCAAGCCAAGTGAGTATCGTAAAAATCTTCCAAAAATTTAAATGTATTGGCAGATGATAACTATTGCTTAGACATGAAAAAGATTGCAACGATCGGCTAAAAAAGCCGAATAGTAGCAATCTTTTTATTTGTAGTTTTAAATGCACCTTAAAAATCACCTGTTTTTACACATAAATGACCCGTTGAGAGCTTTTCTGCCAGAATGTATAGTAACTGTGTAAGCGAATTCAGCAACTAGATACTGGGGGGAACAAGTTGAAAGCAAAGGCTTTTCATCGAATGAAGGTATATTGGCCGCTGTATGTCATGGCGATTCCGGGGGTGATTTTTCTCTGTATTTTTAAATACATTCCTTTGGCTGGTGCCGTTATCGCCTTTAAAGATTATTCGGTCTTTAAAGGATTTATCGATAGTCCTTGGGTAGGACTCAAGCATTTTAAGACTCTGATTCACCATCCTGACTTCGTCCGGGTGTTTGGCAACACACTGACGCTGGGATTTCTCAAGATCGTTTTGGTCTTCCCGGTGCCCGTTCTGTTGGCGCTGATGATCAATGAGATTCGAAAAACTGCGCTGAAGAAAGGAATCCAGACTGCCCTATACATTCCGCACTTTTTGTCTTGGGTTATTGTTTCCGGTATCGTCTTCGACATCTTTTCTACCAGCGGATTGTTCAATATTGTCATGGGGTGGTTTGGTGTTGATCCTGTGCTTGCCATGCAGGAAAGCGCATACTTCCGGCCTATTTACGTACTCACATCCATTTGGAGAGACGCAGGTTGGGGCACCGTGGTATATATGGCCGCGATCAGCTCTATCGACCCTCAGCTTTATGAATCAGCTATGATTGACGGCGCGTCCAAGTTAAAGCAAATTCGACACGTTACGTTTCCGCTTCTGCTGCCTACCGTGCTGGTTCTGTTCCTATTGGAAATCGGTAACTTCATGGATCTAGGCTTCGATCAAGTGTTTAATCTTCTCACACCGATGACTTACAACGTTGGAGATATCATCGATACGTATGTGTTCCGGGCAGGCATTCAGCAGGCCCAGTATAGCTACGCTACAGCAGTAGGCTTGTTTCAGTCAGTGATCGGATTTATTCTGGTATTCATTTTCAATAAACTATCTAAGAAGTTTTCGGATGGGGGGCTCTGGTAGACATGTTTGTATCGAGAGGGGAAAAAGCATTTGGCGCAGCCATTACGATTATTCTCATCCTGTTATCAATCATAGCACTCATACCGCTCCTGTCCGTGATTGCTACATCGTTCAGTTCCAAGAGCGCCGTCGATATGAATCTGGTAACGATTTGGCCAAAGCAATTTACGTTAGCCTCCTGGGGGCATATGATTGATCGTCCCGACCTATGGAAGGCGTTCTTCTTAACGCTCGGATCGACGGTAATCGGCACGGTGCTCGCTTTGCTGATGACCGCTTTGCTCGCGTATCCTCTATCGAAGACGGAGTTCCGCTGGGGGCCTGTCATTATGGTCGGGGTGGTGATCGCGATGATTTTCAAGGCGCCTATTGTACCTTACTTTCTGACGGTTCGGGGCATCGGGCTTTATAATAACCCGCTCGTCCTGATCGTACCGCATATATTGAATCCGTTTAATCTAATCATCATGAGAACCTTCTTTAAGCAATTTCCTAAGGAATTGGAGGAGGCCGCTTTCCTTGAGGGTAGTGGATACTTCCGAATGCTGTTCCAATTTGTTCTTCCGCTGTCCAAAGCGGTAATGGCGACACTCGCGCTATTTTACGCAGTCGTGTTGTGGAACCAGTTTCAGCACCCACTCTTTTTCCTGCAAGATCCGGATTGGTTCCCACTGCAGATCAAGATTCGGCAGTTTATCACCGACGATAACGTGATTATGGCAGGTCCCGCTACAATAGGTGATCTGAACTATAACGAGCGTACATTGAGAGCTGCGACCGTTATCTTTGCAATTATTCCAATCGTTGTGGTATATCCTTTCCTGCAGAAGTACTTTGTCAAAGGAGCCATGATTGGTTCTGTAAAAGGGTAAAACGTCCTTACCGGTTTATAGGCGGACAGCCTTAAACATATCATTTTGAGGGGGAACAATACATGAATTTTAAAAAGATGGGGTTATTATCAGTGGTAGGTCTCCTTGCGATTACTGCTGCAACCGGCTGTAGCGGGAATGCGAACTCATCAGCAAGCCCTGCATCTTCTGCTAAGAACCAAAATACTAGTGGCAATGAATTTGTTGATATTGAAGTATGGGGAACCAATGTCGGCTTCAAGCCCATCACCAAAGACAGCAAGACCTATGCATTTCTGAAGGAGAAGCTAGGCGTTGGCGTAATTAACCCGTATGTGGAATGGGGTGGAGGCACCAACTACTTAAACCAGTTAAACTTGAAGATCGCAGCCGGCGAAACGCCCGATTTGTTTCTTCCCTATGGGGGCACTGAAAACACCTTGGCCAAAAACGGTGCTATCGCCGATCTGACCGACCTTCTGCCGAAATATGCGCCGAATGTATGGCAAGCCATTTCGCAGGATGTTTGGAATGTCGTCAAAGCAAATGATCCTACCGGTCAGGGCAAAATTTATTATATTCCTACGGTAATAGACTACGGAAGATACGGTGGCATGATTCGTCAGGATTGGCTGGACAAACTGGGCTTGCAGATGCCGAAGACACAAGAGGATTATGTGAAAGTTCTTGAGGCGTTTCGGGATAAGGATCCCAATGGAAATGGACAGAAGGATGAGCAACCGACCGGCGGTCGTCAAGAGGCGCGTTGGATGGACCATCTGTTTGCCATGTATGGTGTTGCCATGTTCGAAGGATATCCAGATTGGGATCTGTACGACGGCAAGCTTACTTATTCCGCGGTAACGCCGAATATGAAAGCTGCCTTGGAATTTGCTGCAAAATTGTACAAGGACGGATTAATGGATAAGGAAACCCTTCTGAACGACAAGGCCAAGTGGGAGGGCAAGGTTAACGCCAATAAGGCTGGTAACTATTTTCAATGGGTAGAGACTCTCAATCTTAATCTGGACGCTTTGCAAAAGAACACGGGTGAGAAGGCCCAGTTCTCTATACTCCCCATACCGGAAGTTCAGGGCTTTAAGGGCTTCTATACGTCGAAAAAGAGGATGGCCCCGCAATGGGTCGTCAAGAACAGCAAGGACCAGACGAAGTTGATGGCCAGCTTAAAGCTGCTTAACAATTTGTACGATAAGAAAAATTGGAAAGATCTATACCTTGGTGTAGAAGGTATGCACTATACGATGAAGGATGGAAAAGCAATCAAACTCCCGGAAGACAAGAGTACTCAAGAGAATGTTGGACTTTTTAATCCATCTTCGGCTCTGGCGACACTTGATTTTACAATTGACCTTCTTAAGAGTACTGCATCGGCAGACACCATGTGGGAGATTGATCAAACCGTTCGAGATATGCAAGAAGTTCAGAAGTACGCCAAGTCTATTGCCGGCGACGGCATGCCGGCCAGCGTCTTCGACGACTTCCCGGACATCAACAATCGCACTCTGTATATCGAATATGCCAGTAAGATTATTACAGGGCAGTATCCGACCAGCAAATTCGACGAATTTGTAGAGAAGTGGAATAAATCGGGCGGCGAAGAAGTAACGAAGCGCGCGAGAGAATGGTATGCGAAAGTAAAAAAATAAAGAATGAACGCGAAATATCCGCTCAGCTTCTCATCGAAGTTGGGCGGATATTTCCATCCAAGCTTGGGATCATAATCGAAGCTCTTATAGGAGGCTGCAATGAGTAATCGTATTAAGGAAGTGCTTGAGGGTCGAGAGCAAAATTATATTCTACCTTTTCTCTGGCAACATGGGGAGGAAGAATATCTGATCCGTGAAGAGATGGCGCGTGTTCATGAATCCGGCATCAGAGCCGTTTGTATAGAAGCTCGTCCTCATCCAGATTTTCTTGGACCGAAATGGTGGACAGATATGGATATTATTATGGATGAAGCTCGGGATCGCGGGATGAAGGTATGGCTGCTGGATGACGACCATTTTCCAACAGGGCATGCGGCAGGCAAGGTGAGGGAGGCTCCGGAAGAGCTTCATCGCAAGTTTTTGGGTGAACGTTATATCGATACAATCGGTCCTGCTCAAGGCACCTCTCTGCTATTGGATACCTTGCTGATGCGTGGGCTTAGGCCGACCATCTCACAGTCCGAAAAAGCGAGTGGAAAGAATAAATTAATCTCCGTTGTCGCGGTCCGCCGACATCCCTCTAATGGAGAATTACTCAGTGATTGTATCGACATCACTGATCTTGTGCAAGACGGTATCCTATATTGGGATATCCCTGATGGGTATTGGCGGGTATTTATTATTTCTGAAAATAGGGATGGCGGCAGCCAGCAGCAGGATGATTATCTGAACCCCATAGACCGAGATTCCGTCCGTATTCTGCTTGACACGGTGTATGAAGCTGTGTATGAACGATACAAGGCAGATTTCGGAAAGACATTTGCCGGATTCTTCTCGGACGAACCGGGATTCTACAACGATAAGACTACCTTTGACTTCCATTCAAAACCTGGAAAAAAAGGAGTGCCGCTTCCTTGGAGCAATGAAATGCCTGCCTTGCTTGAGCAGGCGTTAGGTGAGGACTACCGAAAGCGCCTCTATCTTCTCTGGCATAATGCGGGAGAACAGACCACTATCGTACGGTATACCTATATGAATATTGTCAGCAAGCTCTATGCGGACAACTTTTGCAGCCAAATCGGAGAGTGGTGCAGAGCCCGCGGAGTAGAATACATTGGACATGTACTTGAAGACAACAACGTGCATGCAAGGCTTGGCTCCGGAGCCGGACACTTCTTCCGATCCATGTGGGGACAAGATATGTCGGGCCTAGATGTGGTATTGTGGCAGATCGTCCCCGGTTTCGATGAGCTATCTTATAGCAAGCCTGGTGGAGACACGGATAGCGAATTTTTCCACTATGGGCTTGGTAAGCTTGGTGTATCGCTTGGACATATCGATCCGAAGAAACAAGGCCGGACGATGTGTGAAGTATATGGGGCTTATGGCTGGGCAGAAGGCTTGAAGCTAATGAAATGGCTCACAGACCATATGTTGGTCCGCGGCGTCAATTATTTTGTCCCGCATGCCTTTACCCAGAAAGCTCCTGATCCAGATTGTCCGCCGCATATGTATGCAGGCGGGAAAAATCCGCAATACCGCTACTACAAGCATTTAAATCGATATATGAATCGGATCAGTCATTTGATTTCAGGTGGAAGGCACGTTGCGACTGCGGCAGTCGTGTATCATGCTGAAGCCGAATGGTCTGGGGAAGCGATGTATTTCCATCAGCCCGTGAAGCAATTAATGCAGCATCAGATCGATTGCGATGTTATTCCCATTGATATTCTTCTAAACGCAGCAAGCGTGAAAGACAACAAGCTGCATGTAAATAACGAAGACTTCGCTTGCCTTATCGTGCCATATGCAGAAGCGCTTCCAGCGGCGATGATTCACCGTTTGGTGGAGTTGACTGAACAAGGACTAGCTGTTCGCTTTGTCGGCGAGCTGCCGACGCGATCGAGCGAAGGCAACGAGGTTTCCGCTGAACTAGCTTGCCTTGCCGATCACCGGAATGTGAAGGTTGTTGCTTTAGACGATCTGGCGCAATTGCTTATTGCTGACGGCCATTATGAGATAAGTGTTGACGCACACGAACCGTATCTTCGAAACTACCACTATGTTCATGAGGGTTTGGATGTGTATATGTTCTTTAACGAACATTCACATCAAACCATTCGCAGGAAAATCATGTTGCCTGTTCAAGGTGATGTATATGCTTATGATGCATTCTTGAATCGTTTGACTAGTTTACATGTAACTAGGGAGAACGGTGCGAAGGTGGTGGAGGTTGCTCTTCATTCCTATGAGTCCATCGTACTGCTTCATGGTGCTGTCCTTGAAGGTTATGATGCGTTGCCACCGAATATAGCCGGGTCCGAATTTGAGCTAAAAGGCGAATGGATGGTATCGACTTCTGAGGCTGCACATTATCCTCGTTTTGAAGAATGGGGGAGACTGGCTGATCTAATGAATATGAGTAGGCCTGATTGTTTACCTCGATTTACAGGCACCTTCAGATACGAAACGGAGTTTGAGTGGGATGAATCTGCAAATCAGGCTCATTTAGACTTGGGTGAGGTCTATGAAACTGCACAAGTATGGATAAACGGTGAGGAAGCAGGAGTGCGCATCTGCCCGCCTTACCGCATTGAGATCAATGGCCTGATCAATAAGGGCAAGAACAAGCTAGTTATTGAAGTTACGAATACGTTGGTGAAAGAGCAGCCCGATTTCTTATCGGCATTTGCGCAGCAAGAACCGAGCGGACTCCTTGGACCCGTACGAGTGATCAGCACTACTGGCTGATCACTACTAAGTATTTAGGAGGGCAGTTGGCAGATAACGATTTTAGTTGCCCTCCTCTTAAACTTTTACAAATTGAAGCCTGATTAATTTTCGTTCTTTAGGTTTGCTTTCATAAGAGAGACAATCTTTTGTTCGTCTCCATTCTGAATCCGTTCCAGTTGATTAATAACAAGCTCTTGCCGCTGTACAGAATGGTTTTGACTTAACTTTGCTTTTCCTAGTTTGGTCATTATAATATCTGTTTGTTCTTCATCACCCATATAGAAAGAGTGGGCTCCTGTTTGGACAAAGCCTAATTTTTTATAAAAGGTAATGGCGCTCTCATTTTTTTCCCAAACCCCTAGCCAAATCTTCTCTTTATTCCTTTCTATCGCTATTTCTAAAGCTTTATTTATTAAATATTTCCCAAGCCCCTGCTTATGAAGTTTTTTCCTTATATAGATCCTCTCAATTTCAAGCGAATTATTGCCCATTTTTTCAGTTTGAGCATCATTGGTATTTAGTTTTAAATACCCGGCAATTTCCTCATTGGCATATATCAAATAGAATTCCGAAGAGACATTTAATAATTCCTTTTCTAATTGTTTTAAGTTAAATGCTTTTTCCAGGTAGGCTTTCATGTTTTCAAGTGAATTTTGATTCTTAAATGTCTCATTAAAAGTTTCAACACTGATTTCTTGAAGTAATCCTAAATCTTCAAATGTACCCTTGGTTATGTATATAGTCATTTGGTGTGTCCTCCTTTTACAGAATCAATAATTTCTATTGTTTCCCTTTTTTACAAACTCCCAGTCTTTCTCAACATTTTTTCTGACGCTTTGCAGCAGGTTAAAAATCGTTTCTATTTCATTTTCGGAGAATCCAGCTAGTGCGACCCTATTGGAATAATCGTTCTCCTTCTTTATAAAAGGGTAAACTGTCTTCCCTTTCTCTGTAGGAAATAGCTTTTTAATTTTTTGGTTATAGGCATCACCATTCTTTTCAATAAATCCATTAACCTCCAGTTTCTTAACAGCACGAGCTGCTGTTGTGCGGTCAACCTTTATCATTTCAGCTAACTTTTCTTGAATAATCCCTGGATTTTCACAAATTCGCACGAGGTACAAGTACTGTCCTTTAGTAAGGTCATATTTTTTAAATTCTATATTACTTATAGAATCCAATGCCCTGGCTATCATTCCAACCTCACGTAGAATTTCTTTCATAATTGCAACTCCACTAATATATTTTTCAAACGTCGTAAAAAAATAGTACATCATTTTTGTTGTATTTACAACAAAAATGATGTAAACAGTTCCATCCCTCACCTCACGTTGAATACAAGGATGTTCCCGTGACTTTGTTTGGGACACTATGGACGAGGCACCGTACTTTCTGCATTCATCGATTCACCGAAATATGATACCAAAGAATATGACTAAAAATATTTGGCCTGCAACTATTCCTCGTTGGGAATTTTGGAGTTTGAACAGTATTTACCTTCTATCGGGTGAACGCATATTTTATTTAGTAGTAGTAGTTGAATTGGTTTGGCGCCCCCCTCTATTATCCAATTATTGTTTAAGAGCTCATCTATTCTTTCTTCACAGCCGCCGTAAATACGCCTTCTAAAGAATGTCTTATTCGGGAATTGGGATGGACTGGAAGAATACACCATACTATATATTTGAGACAATATTTTAAACGACGAAGCAAGAACACTTGCTAATACTGTTTTTTTCTTACAATGAGAAAGTATTCACCTTTGGAATAATAAAGAAATTATACTGATGTTGGAAATATGTTTATAGGGTTATCATTGAGATTTTATGTGAACTGAATATAAAGACTCTGAGCCTTCTTTAATGCATATGACGGCTTCTTCTATGCTACAATAAACATAGACATGGTACTACTGGATGAAAGGACTAAAATCGATGAGAATAATGGAGCGAAAAAAGTCCGTAAAAAATAAGTTTTTAGTGTCATATCTCATAATTTTAATTCTACCTTTGTTTCTGCTCGGAACGTGGGGCTATTGGTGGATGAGTACAGTCATCAAGGAGCAAACTGAAAAATTTTACATCAGCACGCTGAAGCAGGTCATCGATTCGATGGACAACAGTTTTCAGGGCATGAATGCGATGACCCAGACGTTATCCGAATCGCCTTGGGTGCAGCGAATCGCTGCCATGGAAGGAAACAACATCGATTATAGTCGTGTCACGCAAGAGCAACTTGCCGACTATGCTACCTACTTGCAAAACTACCAGTCGATCAATACGATGATCGAGCGGATCGCAATTATTTTTAATACGAAAAAGCAGGTGCTGACCTCGAAAGGTTTAGACTCCTTCGATTGGTTTTTTACGAGAGATTATGCGTATGCGAACATGACTGTTGCTGAGTGGGAGAAGTCCATTTCGCAATATACGAGTGGTCAAATTTTAAGTCCCCGACGCTTGAACAGTTACGAACGGATAGATAATGTGGTTAGTTACGTCAAAACAATTCCGACATTGCTGGATCAAACCCCGAGAGCAACCATCTTAATCGGCATCAAAGAAAGCCGTATTAAAGATCAGCTTAACAATACGTTTCAGCTGCCAGGTTCCTCGATTTACATTATGAACGGGCCTGATTCCTTTCTTACTGGCCTGAACATGCAGGAAAGCATTCAGAGAAAATTGCAATACAAGACCGACAAAAAAGTCGTTGTCGAGCAACTGACGATGGATGATGAGAGCGCTTCCTATGCGTTTTACGCCCCGTCAAAGTTTAACAATTGGTATTACATTACAGTTGTTCCTAAAGCCGTCGTGCTGGATAAAGTGAATTATTTTAATTATGCAACGTGGATTTTGATCGCATTGATTCTCGTGTCCGGCATCATCGCCTCCTATTTCATGGCGTTCAACAATTATCGTCCGATCCGCAGGTTAATTGACAACGTGCAGGAAGAGCCAAGAAGCGGTCAAAGCAAAGATCGTGAGGGTAATGTCAAATCCTACTATGAGTACGATGTCATTAAGTCGAAGTTCGATCAAATGAAGCTGACTCGCCAAGAGTTAGAGAGCAAGGTGAACGATTATTTGCCGATGGCGGTCTATTCTTTGTTCATCAAGCTGCTTTATAATACGCTAAGCTCTGACCAAATCGAGTACACGATGCGAATGATGCACATTGGAAACCGGAACAATAACTGGACGGTAGCTGTTATTTATTTGCCGAACGCTCAGGCCGATACGACGAACCTGCGGCAAAAAATTTCACAATGGACAGCTGCAGAAGGGGAAGAACTCTACATTATCGAGTTGGAAAACGGCCGCTTTGCTGTTGTCGTGAATACGGATAATGGGGACGAGATGAGGAACGCTTTAAAGGAAATTAAGAAAAAAGTGTTCGCGAATGAATCTCGGGCTGGAATTGTTACAGGAATCGGGAGTCCGTACAGCGGGCTTGAAGGAATAAGCGCTTCTTACAGGGAGGCTGTAATCGTTATTAACCACACACTGGTCACGTCGGATAACTCGGAAGCCGTGCTTTCATTTAACGACATTTCCAGCAATAACGAGCTCCGCTATTGGTTCCCGGCTGAAAAGCAACAAGAACTCCAGCATCGACTTCGCATTGGCGACTTTGATAAAGTCGAGCCCATTCTCGACCAACTGCTCCGAGCTAATTTTGAACATCCATCTTTCGGAGCCTTGCCAGCCCAATGTCTATTATACGATCTCATCTCGACGGCCTTAAAGGTGCCGGAGAGTCAAGGGATGGTGAAGATGGTGCTGAATGACGAAGGACAATTCCCAGTAATAAGTACAGTCAACGAAATCAAAGCTTACGTCTATCAGCTGTACAAAGAGATCTGTACGATGTTTAAAGAGAGAAGAAAGCTGGAGTCGGCTAAGGCACATCAAGATATTCTTGATTATGTAGACCTTCATTATTGTTTCAGTGAATTTTCGTTAAATGCGTTGGCCGAGCATTTTGGTATGTCCGCGTCCCAGATGAGCAAGTTATTCAAGGAATTTACTGGCATGACCTTCGTCGATTATCTTACGAAGAAAAGAATTACTACCGCCAAATCATTCATGGCAGCAAACGAACTTACGCTGGAGGAGCTTGGCAAAAAAGTGGGGTATGAGAACACGTTGACGTTCCGTAGAGCATTTAAAAAAGTAGAAGGTGTGAATCCGAGCGAATTCAGAGACATGTCGGACGAGTCATAGTAGCTTGCTTTCCTTGTGCTTGCAAAGCCCCCGCCTTAGCCAAAGCCTGTAAAGATCGCCTTGCGACCTCTACAGGCTTTGATTTTATTCATATTGAAAAATATGAACGCTTCTGAAAAAAGTGAACCTTGCCTGCTAGCAAAAAACGATGGCATGGATTCGAATTTGATTGCAGCTCTTTTTCAAAAATGATCCTAAACACAAATAATGATCGTTGTGATTCGTCGAAAGAAACATTAAGTTAGATTATGCAAGCGCTATCTTAAATGGATTTCAGGTAGTAAACGCAAGAAGGCCCTCATGTCCTTTATTTTGGGAGAGGGAAGCTAGTCATTCAAGGGAGGGTAAAAGTAATGGTTAAAAAATCGTCATTAAGTTTGCTTAGCAGCTGTGTCGTACTGAGTATCGTTATGTCAGGATGCAGCAGCGACAACAAAGAGAAGAAGGTAGTCACATCGGCACAACCTTCAACAGGCGCGTCGGAATGGAAGCTGCCTCTAACGGATTCGGGAGAGACGCTTCGTATCGCGACACTGGATAATGAGGTGCCTGACTTATCGTTTACTACGGGCAACTATCCAGTTTTGCAGCAGATTGAGCAACGAACAGGTGTAAAACTGAAATGGGAGGTCAACAAAACGGACTATGACACGGTGATGAGAACACGTATCGCTGCGGCTTCCAACTTACCAGATATTATCATGCTGCCGAAGGACGCGGATCCTCTCCAATTAAGTGAGAACAAAATGATTTTGAAGTTGAATGAATTAATTGACCAATACGCCCCTCATTTGAAAAAGTTTCTAAACGACAATCCGGACGTTCGCAAAGCGTTGACAGCGCCTGATGGTTCGATTACCTATCTGCCGGGAAGCGTGGACTTTTACACCAATGATTACAATGTGCTTGGGCTGGCGTACCGTCAGGACTGGGTCCAGAAACTGGGTCTCTCCGAACCAAAGACGATCGATGATTGGCATACTGTGCTGAAAGCATTTAAGGAAAAGGACCCTAACGGTAACGGTAAAGACGACGAGGTACCGTTCGTTGCAGGCGGCATTGATGCGATCGGGTACTTCACTCAAGCTTATGGCATGGCACCTCGAAGCCAATGGTTCTCCGTAGATGCTAAAGGGAAAGTCCAATACTCGTGGACATCTCCGAAGGCAAAGCAATTTTTAACTGAAATGAATAAGTGGTGGAAGGAAGGTTTGATCGATCAAGGCATGATGACTGCCCACTATGACAAGGCGAAAGCGTATGTAGTCAGCAATATCGGGGGAGCGACAAGTGGATGGGCAAACCGCAACGATGAGAACAACAAGTCGATGCAAGGTAGCTATCCCGGCGCCAACTGGGTGCTGGCGATGCCGCCGAAAGGCCCGGAAGGCGATCAGGCCTATGAAGTCGATTATCCAGTGAAGGACAACAAATTCTCAATCACAAAGGAAGCTAAAAATCCGAAGCTGGCGATTGAGTGGCTGGATTACATCTTTGCTAGCGATGAAGGCAAGCAGCTCTTCAATTTCGGAGTCGAAGGCACGAACTACTCGCTCGTGAACGGCAAGCCTGTGTTGAACGACACGATTCTCAAAAACCAAAAGTATCCCAACCCATCCGTTGCTTTGGCGGCATTAGGAGCATCGCGACTTCCGAAGATTGTTATGAAGGAAGCGAAAGATCAATTCCAGGCGGCGCTGTCTTCGTCGGATTCGATCAAACTGGTGCAAAATGCGAAGCCGTTTTACAAGTTCGTGTTCCCGCCGGTCATCAGCACGTCAGCCGAGTCAAATGCGATTACCTCAAAAATGGCTGATATTATGACGTATAGCAATGAAATGCAAGTAAAATTCATAATGGGGGCGGAACCACTTTCGAATTACGATAAGTTTGTGGAGAAACTGAAAGCAATGGGAATCGATGACGTTGTGAAAATCAAGCAACAGCAATACGATCGTTGGAAGCAAAACTAATTACATGCGGCCTTTGGAAGGAGCGCTTTATGAAAATGGATGCGATTACAGGCGCGCAAGCCAGACATGGCCAGACGAAAACAGCAAAATGGGTGACGCACTTCTCGAAAAACAAATATCTGTATGCTTTGCTGCTCCCAGGAACGATTTATTTGCTGATTTTCGATTATATCCCGTTAGCCGGTTTAGTTCTGGCATTTAAGGACTTCTCCCCAGGAGATTCATTCTTCGGCGGTGAATGGGTCGGTTTGAAATGGTTCAATGAGTTTTTCAATTCTATTTATTTTTTCCGTTTACTTAAAAATACGATCCTCCTGCACCTTTACGACCTGTTGTGGGGGTTCCCGATCCCAATTATTTTTGCTTTGCTCTTGCATGAGCTTAGGCGGCAGTATTTCAAGCGGTTCGTGCAGACGGTCAGTTACTTTCCACATTTTATATCGACAGTGATTATCGCAGGTTTGATTGTCAATTTCCTGTCGCCTACGGATGGCATTATTACACGCCTCATCTATGCGTTGACGGGAAGTGAGACGAATCTGCTGGGAGATCAGGGCTGGTTCCGTACCATTTATGTCATCTCGAATGTTTGGGCCAGCTTCGGTTGGAACTCCATCATTTATTTGGCCGCTTTGACGGCGGTCGACGTTCACCTTTACGAAGCGGCTGATATCGAAGGCGCAGGACGCTGGAAGAAGATGACTAGCATCACGCTGCCTTCTATCATGCCGACGATCGTGACGCTGCTTATTTTGAACATGGGGAAGCTGCTCAGCGTCGGTTATGAGAAAATCATTCTGCTCTATAATCCGGGGACATATGAGACGGCGGATGTCATCTCTACATATGTGTATCGGCGCGGTCTGCTCGGAGCCGATTACAGCTTCGGTGTAGCCGTTGGTTTGTTCAACTCGGTTGCAAGTTTCCTGATTTTAATCCTCATCAACTATATCAGCAAACGAGTCAATAATGTATCACTGTGGTAAAGGAGCATCACGTATGTCACGAAATGCAAGCCGAATCGGATGGGTGGAAAGCGTCATTATCCTAGTATTGTGTATCCTAGCGCTTGTGACGGCGTATCCATTTATTTATGTCGCCAGCATGTCGCTCAGCGATCCAAAGGCCGTCATCGAGTTGAAGGTATGGTTATGGCCGAAAGGTTTTTCGCTCGAGGCGTACAGTTTAATCTTTGAAAATTCTCGTATCTGGGTGAGTTATTATAACACAATTTGGTATACGGTCGTCGGCACGGCACTGAATATCTTTTTGACGCTTACTTTCGCTTACCCGCTATCGAGAAAAGACTTTTCCGCCCGTGGCATTTTTATGATTTTGCTGGCCGTTACGATGTTTTTTAACGGTGGGCTAATTACAAACTTTCTGTTGATTCAAAAGTTAGGGCTCTACAACACCCGCTGGGCGATCGTGCTTCCCGGCGCAATGGGTGCGATGAACGTGATCATGGCGCGCGTCTTTTTCCAAACGTCCATACCGGATAGTCTAACGGAGGCCGCCAAAATCGATGGGGCTACCGATATTAAAATTTTGACGCGAATCGTGCTTCCGTTGTCGCTGCCCATTATTAGTGTTGTTGCGATTTTCTCATCAGTCGGCTATTGGAACAACTACTTCAACGCCATGATTTATCTGATCGATAAAAATCTTCAGCCGTTACAAATCTACCTGATGGAAGTGCTCATTCAGAACAACGTTGATATCACTTCAGAATACAGTAGTTTCTCACAGCGGGAAGAACTGGCTTCCCAATTGAAATACTGCATTATTATGGTATCGATTATTCCCATTATGTGCTTCTATCCGATCCTTCAAAAGTACTTCGTCAAGGGCGCGATGATCGGCGCGCTTAAAGAGTAAATGCTTAACATAGCTGTCCATCAATCGTCACGGGAGGTATTCCTTTGAAAATTAGCGTTGTCTGGAAAAGAATCTGTACGATCTTCTTCATCTTGTCTCTTCTGTTGCCAGTTCTTCCTTTAATACCATCGGCTTCTGCAGCTGTACCGCTCTGGAGCGACGGATTTGAAAATGGGTTTAGTGAATGGACGACCGTGTATGGCACCCCGAGTGTAAGCACAGTGCAAAGGCATGAAGGCAGCAACAGCTATATCCTTAATGAGGAACGCGACGAAATTAAGAAAACCTGGACGTCCGCGTGGACGAATAAAGTCCTTTCCGTATGGTTCTACGACAATGCGGCGGATAACAGCATGCAAGCGGAAACGGTTGTACAAGAAAAAGCTTATCTCGGCGTTCGGACGCAGACCAGCACGTTGAACTACGCCTACAAGCTTGGCGGCAACGCATGGGCGGAATCGTCTGTGCCTAGGACGACGGGGTGGCATCAGTTTGTATGGGATATGCGTTCAGGCACCTCGTGCTTGCTGTATATTGATGGTATTCAGGTATCGTCGACTTCGCTGGTGATGAACTTCACTGTGCTTCGCATCGGAGACGATACCAACGATGGCAGATCGGGGACCGTATACATTGACGATATTTCTATTCTTGATGAGTTGCCGTTGACGGTATCTCTGAATAAGACTGAAGGGACGGTCATAGAAGGCAGCACGGACACGCTCTTCGCAACGGTTGCTCCAAGTACAGCAAGTCAGTCCGTGATTTGGTCGACAAGCAATAGCAGCGTCGCGACAGTCAGCGGCGGCGTCATCTCTGGCGTATCACCAGGGATTGCGACGATAACAGCGATCAGCAGCGTCGACTCTTCTTATTTTGCGTCCTACACAGTAACGGTAGAAGCGCTTCATCCACCCGTAGACGGTGTTCATCTGAACAAGGGAACAACCTCCATCATGAAAGGTTCCACGGACTCGTTGACAGCAACGGCGACGCCAGACCGTGCGGATCAGGATGTCGCTTGGTCGACGAGCGACAGCAGTGTCGCCACTGTTGCAAATGGCGTCGTAACCGCGGTTGATATCGGAATCGCAACGATCACAGCGACGAGTGTTTCGAATGCCGTTTACACGGCTTCCACTTTCGTTGCCGTTACCTCCCCGTTGTCGGGTACTAGCGACGTACTGCTTCAATATCCGGTGCCTGGTTTCGTGCAGCCGGCTGACAACTATACAGTCAAGGTGAACGGCCAGCCTGTCATTGTGCAGAAGACGATCGAGGGAGGTTATGCGCACTTCGCCTTCTCAGGCACGGCCGATATTACGGTGACGGTAGCGGACGCTTCGGATTTTGACGACGACTGGACGCTCAGCCCGGAGAGCTACGAAATCGCGACGACGCAAAGCGGTCGTAATATCAGCTTCTCGATCGATCGTCCGATGCAGTTGCTGCTGCAAAAAGATAAATCGTATCACTACGATGCTCCATACGCCGACGCAGCGTCCGCCAAGGCGGCGAATGATGCAGATGTAATCGATAGGATCCGAGATAAGTTGTATCTCATCGCGGATCCGTTGGAGGATGCTGATACACCGCAGCTTGGGGACGCCGACGTGGTGAACGTGCTTGACTATGGCATCGACAATACGGGGGTTGTGTCTGTCAGTGATGCAGTCTATTCTGCCCTGTCTTTGGCGACGGCTGATAGCAAAATACTCTATTTCCCTCCTGGTGTATATAACTGGAGAAAGACGGTTTACGTCCCTAACCATGCGAAAATTTATTTGGCTGGTGGTGCTTATTTGTTCCTGGACACAGATGCGCTTCCGATCGTGGATGGGAAAATTCAGTTTACGGGATTTTTTGCGGTAGGCGGGAAAAGCGATGTCAAGATCTACGGCCGAGGCACGCTATTCGGCAATAATCATGCGCGTCCAGATGGTCTCTATTTCAGAACGGCCGCTATCAACGGTATCAACGAGTCGAAAGCTGAGGCGTTGTCCGATGACGTAACCATAGAAGGAATTACGATCACGGAGTTCTCGGGTCTTCCGGCCTCCATTCGAGGAAGCGATACGACAATTCGAAATGTTAAAGCAATTTTGGCCTTAAGAACGCACTTTGATCCTGTTGGTAATGGCCGTGATCGAACAGAGGGCTACAATTTCCAGGGGGGGTCATCCAATGTGTTGGTCGAGAACAGCCTTATCGTTGGCGAAGATGATGGGATCAACTTCTCGAATTCTATCGGCAGGGAGCTGCCGAACGACGGGTTGACGGTCCGCAATACCATCATCATTAATGGGTCGACGGGCAGTCCGATCAAGGTGATTGATCCATATGGAGGTTATATCCGCAATATCGCTTTCGATAGTGTCGATGTCCCGTATGCGGATCGGGCTGTGTCGATCTATTCGTGGCCTTCAAAGAACGCTGGCGATATCTATAACGTTTATTTTAAAGGGTATCGGGTCGAGGAGATCAGCTATAAAACGGGGAATGAATTTTTTGGAATCAAGGATTCAGCCCAGTCGGCCACGCCTCCGATTGTAGTCGGGCCTCTGCATGATATGTTCTTTCAGAATACAGAAGTGGCACGAATTTCTAATTATCCGACACCGCAGAAGCTGTGGCTATACGGTTATAACAATGATGCCAAGACCGAAGACATTCATTTCTACAATCTCAAGATCAACAGCCAGATGGTAACGGAAACGAACAAATTTACGACGGGCAAGGTCAATTCCTCAATGCCTTATACGGCAAATATCACGTTCGAGGAGAACAATCCGAACGTTGTCTCGATTGAAGCGACCGACCCGTATGCTGGCAGTAGTCTTTTAGATACTGGAGAATTCACAGTTAGCCGGACTGGCAGCACGACTGCAGCGCTGACGCTCCATTACCAGATCCGGGGCTCTGCCATGAACGGCACAGACTACACAACGATAACCGATTCCATTACGATACCGGCAGGACAGAGCTCCGCTGCAATCTCGATTAATCCGCTCCTACTTGGCAGTGGAGAGGCGAAGTCCATTTATCTCAGCTTGCTCGGCAGCGGCTATAACCATGCGTATACGCTCGCTCCGAAATCGGAAGCCGTCGTGACGTTGGCACCATAAGCAGATCATGACATCCGGCAAGGGTCGCTGTGAGCGACTCTTGCTGGATTCAGCCTGCCCGATTTAGTGCGTACATACACGGCAACCAAATGTAAATAAGGGGGACATAGGAAGATGCATATGCAAAATGAACACGTATCTGAGCTTAAAATCGCTTATATCGGTGGAGGTTCTCGAAACTGGGCTAGGAAGCTAATGTGCGATCTGGCTCTTGAGCCGCAATTATCCGGCGTCGTCTCGTTATACGACATAGATGGGGGAGCGGCTGGGCATAATGCGCAGATTGGCAATACAATTACGGCCACAAACGAGGCAGTAGGCAAATGGCGTTACGAAGCGGCTGCGACCATGGAAGAGGCGCTGACCGGTGCTGATTTTGTCATCTTGTCCATCCTGCCAGGCACATTTAAGGAGATGGCGGTGGACGTACACGCGCCCGAAAAGTACGGCATCTATCAATCCGTAGGCGATACGGTTGGGCCGGGCGGTATCCTAAGAGCTCTGCGAACCATTCCTCTCTACGTGAACTTTGCACGTCAGATTGAACGTTATTGCCCGACAGCCTGGGTTATCAATTACACAAATCCGATGACGCTCTGTACACGTACGCTTTACGAGATTTTTCCTGGCATTAAAGCATTCGGGTGCTGCCACGAGGTGTTCAGTACGCAAGAGGAACTATCCGCGATCCTTGAGATATTTGGAGGTGTCAGCGGAGTCGAACGGTACGAGATTGAAACGAATGTCAAAGGGATTAATCATTTTACCTGGATTGATCAAGCTTCTTATCGAGGCATTGATCTGTTCGAGCTCTATCGCGAAGCGGCGCAAAAATTCGGTGTAGAAGGCTACAGGGCGAGCAAAGAAGGGCGGGCATCACGGCACTATGGCGACTGGCGCTGGCCCAAACCGCTGCACTTCGAGCTATTTGGCAGGTATGGCCTGATTCCAGCAGCCGGAGCTAGACATATGGTCGAGTTTATGCCCCACGACTGGTATATGAACCAAACGGATCCCGTCACCTTAAAAAACAAGTGGGGTTTTGAGCTCACTACAGTGCACAGCCGAATTGAATACCAGGATAAACAAATAGAAGAGACAGAACGCATTATCGCAGGCACTGACAGGGTTGAATTGAAGCCTTCAAAAGAAGAAGGTGTGCGCATTATCAAAGGATTGCTCGGTCTGGAGACATTCGTAACGAATATCAACTTCCCGAACCGGGGACAGTTGCCGGATATACCCGAGGGGGCGATCGTCGAAAGTAACGCACTGATCCAGTCAGGACGCATCACACCGCTCCATGCGGGCGGGCTACCGCTCGATTTGCTTAATTGGGTAGTGCGTCACGTCTATAACCAAGAGCTGGTTCTAAAGGCGGGCATCAGTCAAGACTATACGCTCGGGTACAAAGCATTCGTGAATGACCCGCTTGTCGCGATGGATTTGAAGAGCAGCAAGGCGCTTTATGAAGAGATGCTGGAGGGTACCGGTCTGTTCCGGTTGTGAACTCCTGAATGAGGTTTACGTTTAGATGACACCGAAGACAAGGAGAGTGATCTGGATGTGAAATATAGATGAAGTCAAATGGGAACAGATTGTCGCCAGGCTTCGCGAGGATCTCACCAACGCGCTAACGCTTGGCGTACATAACGTCGACGGACGCCGATGCCTGACAGGTTATAGCTACAGCGAGCTATTTGATTGGGATCTTTACTTTGAAAATATCGTTTTATCCTATTTTGGAATTTATGAATTCGGTAAATCCGGCGTCGCCTTTTTTTTGGATCGGCAGCAGGAGAACGGCTTCATTTCCAGAATGGCTGGCGTCGTATGGCCTAAGAGTGGACAACATTTTAAACCGTTTCTGGCGCAAACGGCACTGTTGTACGTCAAGCAATCGGACGATGCCGATTGGCTGAAAGCCGGCTATTTTGAAAAGCTGAAAATGTATCTGGCCTATTGGCTCAGCAACGAATACGACTCGAATCGAAACGGATTGCCCGTGTGGAACAGCGCGGATCATAGCGGTATGGACAACCAGGACGAGCGGGCGGGGGCAATCGACGCATATGTTTGTGAAGGCGTTGATCTGGCGGTTTTTCTCGTTCGAGAGTATGACGCAATGAGCCAGCTTGCTTCAAAGCTAGGCTACATTGTCGAACAGAAGGCCTACCAGGCTAAAGCGGAGTCATTGAAAACTAAGATTCAAACGGACTTTTGGCATGAAGAAGACGGATTCTTCTATGACATTAATGTCAGAACAGGGCAGCACATCCGTTGTAAGACGGTTGCCGGATTTACCCCTTTGTGGATCGGAGCGGCTTCCGCAGATCAGGCGACAAGGCTGGTAACAGAGCACTTGACGAATAAGGAGCGGTTCTGGCTGGCCTATCCTGTTGCGTCGATGGCGAAGGACGAACCGGGATACCGGCAAGATAAGTACGATGATGAGACGTGCTGCAACTGGAAAGGGACGGTTTGGGTACCTTCAAATTATTACATTTTCCACGGGCTGTTGAACTATGGGTTCGACGGAATCGCAAGGGATCTTGCCGAAAAAACGATGGAGCACCTCTTGAAGAACGAGCGAACTCGCGAATATTTCAACGCAGAAACAGGCGAGGGAATGGGTTTGGATCCATTTTGGGGCTGGAGCGTTCTAGGGTATGTAATGCTGATGGAATATGAGAAGGCGTACGATCCTTCCGATCCAACCACTGAAATCATTGTGCCATTTTTTAAAGACATATTGGAGCCAAGGAGGCAGAGCAGCTAGTGAAATCTTTTATACACGGCAATACCTATTATAGTCATGCGCATCCGCCTGAAGAGTTGGAACGTAATTTTGTGAAAATGAGAGAAATGGGAATTAACGCTGTCCGAGTTGCTGAAATTTGGCCGGGATGGTCGGTCATCGAGCGAAAGCAGGGGACGTATGACTACGACCTGCTCGACGATTTCGTAGAAAAAGCGGTCAGAAACGGGATACAGGTCTGCATGGGCGTCGGTATTAACGATACGCCATTCTGGCTGTTTAACGCGTATGACGACCTACGTTGTGTGAGCTGGGAGGGAAAAAAGGCGGCGAGGCGAATCCACTCTGCATGTGTAGATCACCCAATGTACCGACAGCATATGCAAGCGTTCATTGAAAATATTACCAATCGATATGCAGGCTATGAGGGCATCTTCTCCTGGCAGCTCGGCAACGAGATTAGATGCGGGCATGCCTACTGTGACTGCGGCTCCACGCGGATACGCTTCCGCCAATGGCTGAACCATAAGTATAAGGGCGATCTGACAGTCTTGAATCAGGAATGGGGAGTCGAATATTCCGCTTGGGAAGAGATCTATCCGTACAAATCATCGGAAGGAGCGCCGACGGAGGGCATCATCGGTCATTATTTAAATACGATGGCATTTACGAATTGGTCGTTGGAGGAGCTGTTGTCGTGGGGGGTAGCCATTATGCGGCCTATTACAGATCTTCCGATCTTTCACAATCATTTTCAGCAAGTAGGCAGCGGAAACTATTGGAAGCTGACTGAACCGTGTGATGCATCTGTCATGGACATCTACGCTGTGACTTACGACGAACCCGGCATTTATAACGGTTATTTGCTCGATATCGCTGGCAGCATTGCGAGGCAGACGGGGAAACCGCTGTGGATTGGCGAGACGACAGCGGCGCAGTATGGTACCTTTCAACGGATTCCGGTCGATCAGCGTTTGATTGAGAACTGTGTCATGGAACAGCTAGGTGCCGGAGCGAGAGCGATTTTCTATTTCAGGCACAAGTCGCCGATCTGGGAGCAGCCGCATAAATTTACGGGTTCACAAGCATTCCTCCGCATTGACGAATCGGAAACGGCGTATGCGCAGACGCCTCGCAATGTAGAGCGGTTCCTCCAATTGCACGAGGAGACTATTCTAAAAAGCAGCCCGGTGGATGCGGAAATAGGTCTCTATTATCCGGAAGAGTCGCTTCTACTTGGCAGCGAAGCGGGATTCCGAGAGGATGCTTTGAACAGCTCTTTTGGTTCTAGGGCAATTTGGACGGGGGCACAGCTTGCGGTGGAGTTGCTGGACACCGACACCCTGATCGGTACCGATCTATCGCGGTTCAAGATCATTCATCTCCCGCTCGCTTATTTGCTTCCTTCCAAAGTAGGTGAGGCGTTACGGAACTATGTTCGGGAAGGCGGCACCCTCATTAGCGAAGGCAGACTCGGCTATGTCAATGAATTCGGGCAGCTGTACGACGTGCAGCCAGGTGCGGGATTGGATGAAGTGTTCGGGGCGCGGGAGGACTTATTTTACAATACGTCGCCGTTTTTGGCCGATTATGAGTTGGAAGGAATGGAAGGCAGGGCAGAGTTTCACACCGTCAAGCAGACGTTTCGATTGCAAGGCGGTCAGCCGTTTATGAAGAGTGAGGATGGAGAAGTGTGCGGCGTGCGTCATACCTATGGCAAAGGAACGGCCTATTTGCTCGGCGTAGCACCTAGCTTGCACTTTAAAATCGGCAGCGGCAAGTATGACCGTGCCTCGGAAGCTCGCGCTCACACGTCGGCTGCTCAGCGTGAAGCGGTATGCCGATTATTTAAGCATATCGCGCAGTTGCATCATATGGTGCCGCCGATCACGATGACGGGCGGGCATCCGAACCTGACCGTTCGCTATTTGCAAGAAGGGAAGTCAAAGCTTGCCTTCTTTGTGAATTATAGCAAAAAGGAGAAAACGGTCATTTCGCTTCAACACCCCGCTATGCGGTGCTTCCAACTCGATCATGAGGGTCAACACGCGCTACGAGTTGGTGAAGATGGTCAAACGATCCTAGAAATCGATGAGATGAGCTGGAAGGCAATTTTAATAGAAGGAGAGTGAGCGTACGAATGAGAACACATCACTATGATATCGTCGTCGTTGGAGCCGGCGTTGGCGGAATTTGTGCGGCTTTGGCTGCCTCCAGGCAACATTGCTCTGTTCTACTAATTGAAAAGGACGAGGAGATCGGGGGGACGGGCGTTCACTCTCCGGTAGGCTTGGTCTGTCGGTTCTGGGATGCGAGCGGCCGTCCTGTTGTAGAAGGCATCCACCGGCAATTATTTCCCGAAGCTTATACCATCTTGGAGGATCGGAGTAGTCAAGTGCCCGTCTACGACGAGGCTGAACTGAAGGAAACTTACATGCGGCTACTTCGTCAGGAAGCGTCGTTGGACATATGGTCTGGCACAGAGGTGACGCAGGTACACGTCAAGGACGGACGAATCGTCGCGCTACAAACCGAAGGCGTCTGCTGCGCAGAGGTAGCTGCCCAAGTATTTATTGATGGGACTGCTGATGGCAATCTCGCTGCGCTGGCCGGGGCTTCTTTTCAGATAGGGCGTACGGAGGACGGCAAAATGATGTCGGCTACACTGACATTTAAACTGTCGGGTTTTGATAAGACGCAGCTTCGGAATCCGGATATTACCGATTGGCATGGCATCAGGCAGCTGCGGGAAGAGTTGACGCCTTATTATCTCAAGCTGAAATTGAGTGGCGGAACTAGCAATACGCGGGATAAAGTATTATGTTTCCCATATCCTGGTGGGGAAGCGTTTCTATTCAACTCAACTGCTTTGCTGAATGTGGATCCGACGCAGCCGGAGACAGTGAGGGAGGCTCTGGAAGCTGGCAAGCAGCAAATTGAAGAACTCTTAAGCGCAATTCGTGTGCATCCAGCATTTGCTGAATCCCGCGTAGACTTCGTTTCCAGAAAACTTGGCGTTCGTGAGGGTCGAAGGGTCGAAGGGGATTATCGTCTAACGGGGGAGGATTGTATCCGCGAGGCAAGATTTCCCGATATGATTGCAGCCGGTGCATATGACATTGATGTGCACGACCCCGAAGGGGGAAGTGCGAAACCGATGGGGATCCCGGGATCCGGATACTATCATATTCCATACAGGAGTATCATCGCGAAGGGATTCCCCAATTTGCTGCTGGCTTCACGCTGTATCAGTGGCGATTTCGTGGCGCACTCCTCCTACCGTGTGATGTCCAACATCAGCGGTTTTGCGGAAGCGGCAGGCATTGCGGCGGCCTTAACAGTCCGAACGCATCGGCGCGACGTGAGGGATGTACCAGCCTCTGAGATAAGATATATGCTGCGGCAGCAGGGGCAATTTATCGAGGGGGGAACGGAGCCTCCTCTAATGAGCGTCGAATTCGCCGAACCGGAGTACCAGAGGAATCGGGTGGCATGGCCCAATGTGTGGGGACAGGGCAGCTTGTTTGCGTTTTCGGGACTTGATGGGGAAAATACACATGGTGACAGCCTGGTGGGCACCTTATGCGGGGATCGTCTCGGCGTCATTTTCCAGCGAGTGAAGAAACAGTTGTATGTGATACCACATCAGATCGGAAATATCGAGTACAAGATCGTAGCTTCGGATGTCATACATGCCGTTCTGCACCGTAAGGGAGAAGCGCATTCGGAGGATCTTATGCTCGTTTTCTCTGCTCAGGATACAGTCATCGGACAAACCGCGGCCTGGGCTGCTCCGATCGTCGATAGCATGGGTGAAGGGATACGCGTTGTAAAAGAATGCGAGTTATACGAAGCGGAGGGAGAATACGCCGCGTTTTGTCGGGAACAACGCGCCGGGCGGGTTTGCTTTGCATTCGCCTTTAGCATACTTTCTGCGGAGGACGCGGCGGAAAAGGCGAGGAGCGCTCTGAAGATCGACGCTGAGCAGGCACTGGCGGCCAAAATGGATTTGTATAATAACCTTCCCGTGCCTGCAAACCTCGATCTTCCTACGACGAGAACGCTGAATAAATGTTACTCGGTCATGAAATCTCAAGTCTACACGCCCGAAGGTCGATTCAGCACACGCTGGACCACACCCGATCGTCTGCCGCATCGCAATTTGTGGCTCTGGGACTCGGTATTTCATGCTCTCGGTAACAGGTTCATGAATAAGGATCTCGCTTGGGAGACGATCGAAGCCGTATTCGCTACGCAACGGGGGGATGGTTTTATTCCCCATATGTCGACTCCGTTCACTTCCTCGGATGTGACCCAGCCTCCTGTACTGGCCTGGGGAGTCTACCAGT
The DNA here is from genome assembly GCF_022163125.1 of Paenibacillus sp. HWE-109. Lineage (NCBI taxonomy): Bacteria > Bacillati > Bacillota > Bacilli > Caryophanales > Paenibacillaceae > Paenibacillus > Paenibacillus sp. HWE-109. The sequence continues at coordinate 806,895 of NZ_CP091881.1, forward strand.
TGTACGAAGGAGAGATGGACAAGAAGCAAGTAAAGGAAATCTATCCGAAGCTAAGCCAATATTTACGGTGGAATGTCGACAACAGGGGCTCTAACTTGAACAACCTCTTCGAGTGGTATGTGGAGGCGAACAGCGTTCATTGCCGATGCGACGAGTGCGGCATGGACAATTCGCCTCGGTTCGATACTGTGACGCAGATGGCGTGCATCGACTTCTCCTCCTTTATGGCGAACGAAGCTCGGCACATGAGCAAACTTTGCGATATTTTGAAGCTTCCAGAGGATAAAGCCTACTGGGATCGGTTGTACGAAAGCATCAAACTCGCCGTCAACACATGGCTGTGGGATGAGGAAGACGGCCTTTACTACGACCGGCTCGTCGAGGGGGGAGGTTTGATAAAAGTTAAATCGGTAGCGTCTTTTTTACCTTTGTTTGCTGGCATCTGCGATACCGGGAAAGCCGAGAGGCTGGCACGCCATTTAGAGGATGAAGCAACATTCGGCTCAGCGTTTTCAATCCCGAGCATAGCTGTCGACCAACCGAGCTTCGGAACCGACATGTGGCGTGGGCCCGTCTGGATTAATTATAACTATATGATTGCCAAGGGGCTCACCGAATACGAATTCGATGATGCGGCTGCAGCGCTTATCGACAAAACAATTGATGCTATTACGTTCTGGTATCTCCATGACGGTGTAATCTATGAATTTTATGATAGTACGAACCGCGTTTCCCCCAGCAAGCTGAATCGCAAAGGGAACGCTGTAGCCCCTTACCAAATGGAAGTTAAGCTTCAAAATATAAGAGACTACGGGTGGACATCCGCGCTTTTTGTTTCTATGGTGATGGAAAAGTGGGGGGGAGAGTAAGGCTAGCCTGGTTGGGAGAATAAGTTGAACGTCTGCAACGCTTGGGGCTATTTCTTGAGGGATTCTCATTATTTATATGGAAAAATATATAATTTCTTCTAATTGGTTTGGTGCTGCTGATAATTGCCGGCGTTGCTGTAGGCAAAGCCCAGTATTTTTTCTAATAGTTTATTGGTAATACCGGCCACGATCCTGTGTAATTCCTTACACCGTATGCTGGGCGTGTGCCGCTTCTTCATCTGAAGGACACGCTGCCGGACGGTGATCAGGCTTCGATAGAAATCGGCAGCGGATGCATAGATATGGCATCTGTTCTAGAGGGGCGAAGCATCCGGTGTAGAGAGGTACGTCGTCGAACAGGACACCTGATTGGGTTCGTCGATCAGATGCGTTTGCACGAGTCTGGTGAGATTGACGTGGCTGGTCAAAATAATGGAGGATGGAATTATGAGTACTATGTATCGAATTGGCATCGCTGGCGCGGGCGGTATCTTCAAAGAGGTGCATTTACCTGCCTAGCTGGAGCATCAGGAGGCAGAGATCGTTGCCATCTTCGACGTAACGAAGCACGTGCTCACGAGATGGCGGTTCAAGTGGGAGCTTCTCATGTTTACACGGACTATAAAGTCCAATACTCCATCAGTGATGCAGATAAAACCGTATCTCTGAAAGAGGAAATCTTCCATAAGAATCATTACATTCAAATTCTGAATGCACGATACAAAGGTAAGTTTCAATTTTCATGGGACTATGAAGAAAGCTTGATGGACTTGAATGTTATGAATCTGCTTGGGGAACAGCTGCACATTGTCATTATTTACACGGGCATAGGGATGAAGAAGGAGCGTTTAGTGCAAGTGCGCAGGGGGCTTCTTCGAGAGGAATCAGGTGGCCATATTGGGATTTACAACACATATAAAAGACTGCAATTAACACATGCGGATTCATTTGCATTCGAAATTTGTAGTAAGTATGGCTGGGGAACGGTTATTCGAATTCAATTGCCAGCCATTCAAATTACATAGACTGTGAGGCCCCTAAGGAGGGCCTATTTTGGGTATTCTATGCTATTGGAACCAGCCATTCTTTAGGAACCAAGCAAACATGCCTGAATCCAAAGCCTAGTAAAATCACAAGAAGGAAAAATATCCTTAACGCCACTCAAGCTCCGGCATATTGAATTTATTTAAATGGAAGCAATATAGGCAGCTAAGTGCTTTGATGCTTTACCTATGATAAGGAAAGGGCAGGACGATGATTATTCGACTGTCTTCACTGCTGTTGAATGGCTAAATAAAATATTTGGTTTGCACCAAAACCAATTAAGGCGTCTCGTTCATTGCTTCGAAGGTTTTATTTTTCACAAAATGGTCAATAATGATATTTAACCGCATATTAAGGACGGACTAATATATCAAAAAAAATAATAGAAATGAGGAGTTGGGATCCGGCTTGTTATCCATTGGGGGGCGCGGAAATAGGTTGCTTCCCCGCTTTAAGTCTGAGAAGAAAGCTGCTCTGGCGTCTAGCAAAACCAATGGAGTAAGAGTTGCTATGGTGTACCCAATGAATGTTTTCTTGAAGGTATAAAGCTGAGACTTCATCAAGATTCTATTGATCCCTATTGGAAAGTAAAATTGGCTGTCTGGTCAACGAGGTGATAAATCATGCGATTTCCGAGCTGGTTCGGAAACAAAAAGAACCGTAAGGTTCAACGGCAAGACAATCATATACTTAACGATTCGATTAGTGCGGCATTGCCACAAAATATGGCTAAATTACATAGCCTGTTCTCTCAAACGCCCGACTTGATTGTAAGGGAATTTACAATCATACAGACAGGGGAACAAGCTGCGCTTGTCTATCTTGACGGACTCGCAGATAAAAACGCGATCAATAACAATGTGCTTCGCCCTCTTCAATTCGAAACGGGAAGTGGAGATGCGCGAGGCGGGTTTAAGGTAAATGTCGGTCAAGTCCAATCGCTGTATACCTGGTCACAAATCGAGTCTACAATTTTTCAAGGAAGCAGCGTTTTATTTGTTAGCGGGCTGACGGAAGCCTACGCCTTTGGTACGCAAGGATGGCCTCAAAGAGCAATTGAAGATCCACAACTTGAATCTTCTTTAAAAGGATCACATCAAGGCTTTGTTGAAACAGGCAGCCAGAATATAGCCTTAATCCGCCGCTTTATTCCCAATCGCGAACTGAAAATAAAGGAACTAATTGTAGGACGAAGAGGCAAAACAAAGATATCCATTATGTATCTAGCGGATGTCGCACATCCGGAAGTGCTGAAAGAGTTGGAAGACCGAATCCAGCAAGTAGACGTCGATGTCATTATCAACACCGGCGAGCTTTCGGAGATGATCGAGGACAATCCGTTTTCACCTTTCCCCCAATTAATTTCTACTGAAAGGCCAGATGCTGCCGCTTCACAGATTTTGCAAGGAAGATTCGTTGTTGTCGTAGATCGTTCGCCAAGCGTATTGGTCGCTCCGGTGACATTTTCTGCATTTTTTCAAAGCGTTGACGATTACAGCACACGCTGGCAGATCGCATCTTTTATACGGATTCTACGATTTTTTGCGTTTTTTGTTGCCGTTTTTTTGCCGGCGTTCTACATTTCCGTCATTTCCTATAATTTTGAGATCATACCTTTAAAATTATTGATCACTATTGGGGCGTTCAGGGGAAATGTTCCATTTCCACCGTTTGTGGAAGCGATCCTCATGGAAGTTACCCTCGAAATGATGCGTGAGGCAGGGGTTCGCCTCCCTGCTCCGGTTGGACAAACCGTTGGCATTGTTGGAGGCATTGTCATTGGTCAAGCTGTTGTACAGGCAGGACTCATTAGCAATATTATGGTGATTGTTGTCGCTTTTACCGCCATTGCTTCTTTTATCTTGCCCAATTATGATATGGTTTCCGCAGCCCGGCTCATCCGTTTTGCGATGATGTTGGCTGCCTCGATGTTCGGCATTGTCGGCATTATTATTGGGATGATGACAATGATCGGACATCTCATTTCGCTCGAATCGCTAGGAACGCCGTATGGCAGCCCGTTCGCACCAGTACGGTTCGCCGATTGGAAAGACACGTTCATTCGTTTACCCCTTTGGAAAATGAGCGAGCGTCCTTTAAGCTCAAGAGCGATTCAATCGAAAAGACAAGGCTTAAATCGTCCAGAGGTTGATGAGGAATGAAAAAATATGCGTTTAATGAGATCACCTTCATGCAGTTTATTTTTATTAATTTCGGTATTCAAGTAAGTGTCGGTTTTTTGGCGCTACCGCGAGTAGTAGCCGAAAAGGCAGGTACGGACGGCTGGATGGTGCTTATCATTGGTTGGGTATTATCCGTAACGGCAAGTTTGGTCATCATTCAAGTGATGAAAAAGCATCCTGATGGCACCTTGCTTGATCTATTGACGTTATATTTAGGGAAATGGGTAGGCAAAACAGGGGCCATACTACTTGCGCTCTGGTTCTTTTATTACGGATATTTGGGGATCACAAGGACGGTCCTGTATACGAAGGTATGGCTCTTGCCGCAAACTCCGCCATACATCATTTTGATTTTATTTCTCATTCCCACTTATGTTATTGCACGTAACGGACTTCGTATATTGGGCAGATATGCGGAATTTGTTGCTTTCATTTCCTTGTGGATACCGATTGTTTATTTACTTCCGCTAAAGGATGCTCACTGGCTTCATCTGCTTCCCGTTTTCAAGGAAGGATGGAACCCTATATTATCAGCGTTACAAGTAACGATCATTTCATTTGCAGGATTTTCAAGCACATTTATCTTGTTTCCGTTTTTGCAAAACAAGCAAAAGGCTTCCATCGGCATTGTAATCTCCAATACACTATCCATGTTAGCGTTTTTGTCCATTACAATTGTCTGCTTCGTCTACTTCAGTCCGGACGAAATTAAGGAGTATAACGAACCTGTAGTCAATGTATTGAAAACAATTGAGTTTAGTTTTATAGATCGGATTGAAGTTCTATTTAACGCGTTTTATTTGTTTGTTTTTTCATTGGCATGGATACCTACAATGTACATGGGCGTATTTTGCACAAGTTGGTTGTTTGGAAAGCAGGACCATCGCAGTCATTTGCGTTGGCTTTCGCTGCTCATCGTCATAAGCGCGTTTTTCTTCATCCCTACCTTTAATCAGAGTGATTGGATGGAAAAAATTCTCACAAAGATTGGATTTTGCTTCGAATATGTTTTTCCCACATGTTTACTCATTTATACATGGATGCATGATCGTTTTCAATGGAGGAAGAACGAATGAAAATTCAGCTACTATATGTTTTGAGGGTTTTGAGCATCGCCATTTTTGTCGCCATCATTCCGGGGTGCAGTGACCGGTTGGATATGGAAGATGTCGCATTTTCTCTTGCGGTCGGCTTAGATCTCGATAAAGAAAACAACTTGCTTGTATATTCGACAAATCCTGCATTCAGCAAAAATGTCAAGAAGAAAATTGATGAAACCGTCGTGAAAGCACAAACGCTTCGTCAATCGAGAGGAATGTTAGACGTCCGTACATCGGGCGCTGTCTTAGGCAGAAAGACTCAAATCCTACTTGTCGGCAAAAGCATCCTACAGCATGAAGACTGGTTCCGTTTGCTTGATCCCTACTTTCGCGATGCGAAAAATTCACTTTCTGCAAGAGTAATCGCTGTCGATGGACCTGTTTCTGAGATCATATTCTTCAATCCGGAAGACAAGCCGATACTTCCCATTTATATGATAGGGTTAATTAAAACAGCAAGTAATGCATCGGAAACGGTAAATACGACTTTGCAGGAACTGCACCGGCAAATGTTTGAGAAGGGGGTTACTCCTTACATATCGGAAATTACAATGGAAAAAGAGGTTGCGCTGCAAGGAACGGCGCTGCTTGATCATAAAGGGAAATATGTCGATTCGTTGAGCGTTCAGGAAAACATTTTAATGCAAATGTTGAAAAAAAATTTGAAAAAGCCCATTACCTTATCACTTCCCATTCCCGGCGAACCGAAATCCGGTCCATTCAATACAGACAGAATAAGCATAAATGTCGAAAGAATAAAAACGGAAATTAATACCTCCTACCTTAAGGACAAATTTCAGTTCGATATTAAAGTCAATATGCCTGTTGTACTGGCGGAACGTTTATTTACTTTCGACGTGCTGAATAGAGGAGAGGAGTTAGAGAAAATGATTTCCGTACAAGTGCAAAAGCAATTCGAGAATCTCATCAAGAAAATACAAACGCATAAACTCGATCCGTTCGGGCTCGGGCTCTACGCTCGGGCTTATGAATACAACCAATATAAGAAGGTGGAAGACCATTGGGGCGATACGCTTGCCGATGCGGACATTCATGTTTCCGTAAATGTAACCATACGGAGTATGGGACCTGTGAAGTGACAACTAATCAAATATTAATGTTGACCTGCGAATGGACTAGTAACTACCAAAAGAGTGGCTGCAGCACTTTTCACGGTCAGCATAATTGGAGGAACTAGTATGGAGACCAAACGTGCCCGTGTAGTGGCGTTAAATAACTTATCTATAGGGAGTGCTTATGCTCAATAAATTCAACTACATATCAGGGAAAGTTATCGCTCTCTCCAGTGATACTGATATTCAGGAAAAGCGCCTGCATATGAACGTATTGTTGAAATCGGCATTTATGCGATCTCCTGGAACGATAATGCCCGTCTTTGATGAAAGAAAGCTACAATTGGATCCATCGGATTATGCAAGTCCCTTGACCCTTGAGTTGGATGTTCTTTAACAGCAAAATGCGGACTGCCACTTTCATCGTACTCGACATTTCCACCACTTCACCATAATAAACCCCAGTTTTATACTTAGCAATGACGTGATCTCCTATTTAAAAGCTGCTCATTCTTAACATCTCCTATTAGTTACTTGCTACTTAAGGGCAGCAGTTTGCGATATAGCTCATCCACAGATTGCATGCTGCGATAAATCAATTGTTTGTTATGTCCTTGTTCAAAAATAGCGATACATGGCACGCTGGTAACTTGCCATTCACGGCTAGTACCGATTATTACAGAAGTGCCGAATACCTTTTTCTCCTGCGCCTTTTCACGCTTCGTACTGAATGATAAGGCACAGCAGATCGCGGACGCACTGAGCCCAGGGGTAGCGGTGACCCTTATGCTGGGCTAATGACACGGAGCGATCAGTCCTCTCCGAGGTGTCGAAACGAAGTCTACCGCATCGGGCTTGGGAGGACTACGAGTATCTACTCGGTCTGAATGCACCTGATGACCTTATTGGTTTCGGAAGCGTACTTCGTTGCATCGCTCCCACATATGTCGATGACTTCTGGAGCAAGTCGGGGTACCTCGGAACGGAGTCGTCAGAACTCGGTGGTCTATTAAGAGGGCCAAAATCGACTGCCGCGCGGTCATCACTCAGGTCATTTGGAATGAGCAGAATGAACAGACAGGCTTGGAAATTGATGAGCGCCTTTGGAGTTGGCGACTTTCGGTTTCGACTGTACCTTCTATGCTTTCGATGGCACGAGGCTGCCGGCTTGAACCGGCAGCCTCGTTGAAGTAACGGGGAGATTAGATAGTTCGAATTTATGCCAAGATAAGAAGCTCCTGATTCAGGTCTTTTTTTAGGTGATTCTGGGCACCAGAGCTATGATCGATCTTCTTTGTGTTCTGGAAGGCCGCGTTGCCAAGTATGCCCCGTAATCACTTTAGTTATATTGTGACTCGGAGCAGAATGAAACGGACTAGCGTAATTCGAACGCTAATCCGTTTCTGTTTGTTCATTTTTCTCCTTTTTGAGCTGCTTTCGCTCAACATGAGCCACTCCCCATTGATGTAAGGTTTCCAAAATCGGAGACAGGCTCATGCCGTATTCCGTGATGGAGTATTCTACTTTCGGCGGGATTTGCGGATAAATGACTCGTTTAACGATCTCTTCCTCTTCCAATTCTCGCAGATGGAGCGTAAGCATCCTTTGAGTGATATCGGGCAGCAATCTTCTTAGCTCATTGAAGCGCAAAGGATTACCTTGAAGCAAATGATAAAGGATAATCGGCTTCCATTTTCCGACGATCGAATCCAGCGCCACAACAAATTGACATTGGACAGGGTTCTTTTGCATACGTAGGCCTCCATTAAAGTACCTTTTTTAATACTATACCACATTATTGTGCGTACTTAAAATATGTAAGTATATAGAATATAATTATCCTTGAACGTATAACTGATTACAGAAGGGAAGTTTTGATTCATGGCAACCGTAATGTACATCACCGCACATCCTCTCGATCCTCAATCATCGTACAGCCTCGCGGTAGGCAAAGAGTTTATCGAAGCGTACCGCGAGGCAAATCCGGGAGATGAAGTTATTCATTTGGATCTGTACAAAGAGAATATTCCGCAATTTGATGCTGACGTTTTAAGAGGTTGGGAAAAGCTTCGGTTGGGTTCATCTTTCGATCAACTGACTGATGCTGAGAAGTCAAAAGTGGCTCGTCTTGAGGCGATTGTTGATCAATTCGTGGCTGCTGATAAGTACGTGTATGTTTCCCCGATGTGGAATTTCTCGATCCCACCGGTTTTGAAAGCATACACTGATGCGACTTCAATTCCGGGTAAGACTTTTAAATATACCGAAGACGGCCCTGAAGGTCTGTTGACCGGTAAGAAAGCCTTACACATTCAAGCTAGTGGTTCTGTTTATTTGGAAGGTCCTTTAGCTCCACTTGAAATGGGATACAGCTATCTGAATAAGGTTTTACATTTCTATGGGATTCAATCTATTGAGGCAATTTTTGTTGAAGGAACGGCATTAAAATCACAAGAGCAAGCTACAGCTATTAAAGAAAAAGCAATTGCACATGCTAAGGAAGTTGCCAAACGTTTCTAATTTGGGGCATCTTTCTCAAACGGAATCCATAAGAGCAATTCCACCAAAAGTGAATAATAAAAAGCCTGAAAATCCTGTTGAAGTTTTTCAATAGGCTTACTTATTGCGTTAACGAGAAACTATAGTTCAATCCAACGAGGGCTGCCGCATGGCAGCCCTTTGCTCAATTAACGGGAGTTTAGTTGAACAAGAGGATGAGTCGGTGACTTTCATTGTGAATATGCTACACTCCGTACAGAAATATATACATTTGTTGGGGCGGTGAGTAGATGTACTATCGTAAAGCAAATATGAATGATATTAATCAATTGGTTCATCTAAGAAAAATGCAATTAGTTGATGAAGGGATCGAACCGAATCAAGATATTGATAGCGAACTCAATTCTTTTTTTCACAATAAGATGAGTGATGGTTCGTTAATCGAGTGGATCGTTGAAGACAATGAAGAAATTATTGCTACGGGTGCAATTATCTTCTATGATTTCCCGCCTTCATTCACAAGTAAGAGTGGTAAAATGGGCTATATCACGAATATGTATACGAAAGAAAATTACCGTGGACAAGGGATCGCTACGACTATGTTAACTAAATTAGCTGATGAAGCTAGAATCGCAGGTGTATCAAAAATTTGGCTCGGGGCTTCAACATTAGGTAGACCGGTATATAAAAAGTTTGGTTTTATTGAAGCAGATTATTGGATGGAATTAAATCTTTAGGCAATTACAAATACTCTAACGCCGCGAAAATCTTGGCTTTTTTATTTTGTGGGATAAGGTGCCTGTCAAAAACAAATGACAAGAACTTTATCCACTTCCCGATTTTGACAAGAACTTGAACTCATTCCCGACAGATGGCAGGGAGATAGTGAAGAAGATAAACATAAAAGTTGTAAACTGAACTCACTAATTAAGGTTCTGGTGCAAGGATTTAAAAAGTTAGCAGTTACCCTACAAACTTTACTTTGTCTATGCCACTAAACCAAATATCTTATTTAGCCATTCTACAGCAGTGAGGACAGTCGATTTATCATCGGCCTGTCCTTTCCTTATCATATGTAAAGCCTCAATTCCCTTTAACGTCTGATCCGCTGTAAGAAACGATTTGAAACCGAGATTTGGTTTTGTGATTTTCTTTATGAACCGATGATCTTGCTCCACAATGTTGTTTAGATACTTTGTCTGTCTAATCAAGGTTTCTTTTGGTAGGATATGCTGGATTTTTATCCAAGGTGATTACACGTGGGATTTGAGTATGTGGAGAGGACAAAGCCTTTGTAAAGAAGCGCTTAGCTGCCTGCATATCCCGATTTTCAGATAACATGAAATCAATGGTTTTCCCCATAGAATCAACGGCTCTGTATAAATACTTTCACTGACCTTTAACTTTGATGTAGGTTTCGTAAGTCCTCCACGAGTCGTTGGCAGGTTTCAAATAGGGGCGGAAGTACTTTGCTCCATCCCATGACTTCATTATCAAGTACGTTATCATGAATTAGAGCTTTGCGCCACAACCTATAATAAAGGTTAGTTACCCTACGAGAAATCGTAGGGTTTTATGAATTTACATTAGTAGTTAATTAGAAATATGAAGTTGATGTTTGCAAACGGATTGAGAGAGAACCATATTAGTAACGGAAGGTGTTGATTTTGCTTCATATGTTGCTGGACTATTGAATGAGGAGTTACTTAAACTTGCAGACGAAGCAATGTATCACTCGAAGATTATATGAAAGAGGAAAATAATGATTGTTAGAAAATAAAGATATAGACTGGCGGCGGGCATTAAGCTATTCCAGCTAATAGCTTGTCAATATTTAATTATTAATAGTAGATTCATGAGGTGGTATACTTTAAAAAGTGTATGGGAAAGAACCGTCCTGTTAAGCACGGATATAGATTCCATTTATTTCTATTTCTTGTTGTTCACTCTAACCGGAATGCTTCCTTAGTAGTTAAGATGGCAAAAACCCAGTGGATGAGTTTATTCACACATGCAATTACTGCTACTTTGAATAGCTTTCCTTCAGCACGTTTCTTATCCTAATAAGCCCTTAATTTCTTATTTCTATTACTGCGAATACCACATCGTACAGCTTGATACAAGGCAGTACGAAGCCTCCTGGAGCCGTGCTTAGTGATTTTATTTTGGGTAGCTACAAACTTACCTGAAGAAAAAAAACTTGGATCAACACTAGCAAAGGCCACCAGTTTCTTTGCGTGATCAAACGGATCGATCTCACCAATCTCAGCTAAAATTGTTGCAGCAATCTTAGTGCCAATTCCGGGTATCGATTGGATTAAATCATATTCAAATAGCTCTTCAGCCAGGCCATCTATCGATTTATTAAGGGTTGATAGAATGATCCTGGTATTGAAGAAGCAATTTGATGAGCAGCTGCATGGAGATTAAATGGCTTGAAAAAGCTGTCTCCTTAAAGGGATTTCGTTTTGCTGCCGCTACTAAGATTTGAGCACGTGCCAAGCACCATGAGACGGATTTGCCGCGTCCAGTAAGACTTTGAATTGCAGTAGTAATCTCCAACTCAGACATTTCTAGGACTTCTTTTGATGTTGGGTGTAAAACCAAAAATCGAAGGGACACCTTTGAATAAAGATCACCAAACACGCTGCCCCCGCTTTTTGTAGGGTTCAAACTCTTCTTTATAGAATAGCGTCCCTAATAAATGGGCATCTGCGGCATCCGTCTTTAACCGGCGCAAATTGGTTTTCTTAGCGTTATGTGAGATTAAAGGATTAATGACGATGTTCAAATACTGGTGATCATCCGGAAACTGAACAACAGGGCTTTGATAATGACCTGTTGCTTCCATAACAATGGTAGGACGAATCTCTGCTACCGCTTCCACACTATCGCATGTGATACGGGATTCATGTCCCAACCAGCCTAACCATGGTTGAACAAGTAGGGGGGATGAACTAAATAGCTTACGGAATCCAAGTCCCACGGGCAGAAACGTTCGATCCCCGGCTACCGTTATAATAAGACCACACAAAAATGAGGTCTACCAGAAAGATCTGGTGACCTCATAATACGATTGGGCAGGATAGTTCCAGAAGCTAGACAGTTATGGTCAGTGGTTTTATGAAGGTGTCTGTTCATTTCGAATTTTTCGGTATTCCTTAGGTGTAATATCGCGATGCTTTTTAAAGGACTGGATAAAGTGATTGACGTGATTGAAACCCACTATTCGGGCTATTTCAGTTATTGTATACTCCGTCGTTTCTAACAACTCGCAGCTCTTTTTAATCCGATACTTAACCAAGTAATCGTAAGGAGTCATATGGATGCTTTTTTTGAAGCTGCGAGCGCATTCCGAAACGCTCAAATGGGCTACGTCAGCAATTTCCTTCAAATTAATAGGGTTTTTATAGTTTTGGTGGATAAAGCTAACCATCAGTTGTAATCTCTCTTGCTGGAGTCTGTTATGTTTTGATGATTCTTCTGAAGATAACGAAATATTGGAGATTAGAATTAGCCATAGCTGAACCGTATGGATGGAAATCTCATACTGCCATCGCCATGATTCTTTACGTTCAAATTTCTTCTTCATTTCCCATAGAGTTTGCAGGATTTGCTTTTGCCACTCCGCGTCACCTTTGATTTCCAATGATAGTAAGTATGAATTGGTGTAAGGAAGGACATGGTTCCTTTCCATTGCACTATCTGAGTAAAAGGCGAGCAGTTTTTCAGGAAAATTAAAGCTCACGTATTCACCGTCATGACTAAGGTGCGTAACAATGTGCAGAACGCTCTTATTGATAAAGACGGCCTCACCTGTCTCTAAATCATAGTCAATTCCGTTGATTTGTATCGTTAGCTTCCCTTTGGTTACCAAAGTCATTTGTAATTCTTCGTGCCAATGCAGATCGTTAACACCTCTGCCTTCAGGAATTGACCCACGATTCGTGTGGGTGTACATAATGTATGGAAATGCCTCGTCAGGATACTGAATGGTTTCGTGTAATTGTTTATTCAAGGACAGGCTCCTCTATTTGACGATATTTCGATATAAATGAGAGATATAATTACACAAAACAAATTTCTGTGGTGATATTATTATATCAAGCTAAAGCTTAACATTACAATTCTGTGCACAGGTAGTTGTCTAGACGCTTGGAGGAACTGTGGGTAAATTTAATAAATTTTCGTTATCATCTCGTCCCTTTATGCTGTTATTCATCAGTATATTGTCCGTTTCAATCTCTTCGATCATGATAAAACTTTCAGATACACCTACGTCTGTGGCTGGGATGTACAGATTGTTTATTTCCGTTATTATCATGCTCACATTTGTGCCTTGGAAATTATTTCGATCCATTGAGATGAATAAAAAGGACTGGATTATCGTACTTATTGCCGGTCTATTTCTAGGGCTGCACTTTTTATTCTGGATGGAATCACTGGTCTATACCTCTGTCGCAAGCTCTATGGTCATCTTCTCGTTGCAGCCATTATTTGTCATGCTCGGATCCTTCTTTTTGTTCAAGGAACGAGCAAGTCGACTAACGGTTTGTTGCTTGATGGTTGCTCTTCTTGGCTCAGTCCTTATCGCTTGGGGAGATATAGTGATTTCGAAAGAAGCATTAATTGGAGACGGCTTATCATTAATAGGCACTCTCTTCGTTTCAGCCTATTTGTTGGCGGGGCAGAAAGTAAGCCGAAAAATCCATACAAATGTGTACAGCATTATCGTTTTTTTTATTGGCGGGACCGTCATGCTCGTTTACAATCTGTTTAATAATAATTCTTTAGTTGAATATGACTCATCCGAATGGACTTACTTTTTATTGCTAGCGATAATCCCAACTATCTTTGGACAGTATATTTTTAATCTCTTGTTAAAATCAATTGGGGCAACTACTGTCTCAGTAGGTATTATTGGAGAACCTGTTATTGCCATTATTCTCGCGTATCTATTATTAGGAGAAACAATTTCTTTATTTCAGTTTTTAGGTGGGATGATGACTTTATTCGGTATGGGTATGTATTTTTGGTCAAAAACTTTAAGGTCCAACGTTCAAATTAGCAACTAATTAGCTAGATATACATTTGTTGAGAAGGGGAATGACGGATGGCAACAATTGATGACTTTTTGAAACTCGATATTCTTGTTGGAACTATTACTCAAGCGGAGTTTTTTGAGGAAGCAAAAATACCCGCTATTAAACTTCAAATTGATTTTGGACCCGATATCGGAATTAAATCTTCAAGTGCACAAATAACAAAACGATATAAGACGGAAGATCTTATTGGGAAACAGATAATAGGTGTAGTTAACTTCCCTACTCGACGTATAGCAGGTTTCAAATCAGAAGTATTAGTTATTGGGGGAATACCGGAAAAGGGGGATGTAGTTCTCTTGAAACCGGATATTATTTTACCTAATGGAACCCCTATTGGATAATTTGGGAATACTAAGAGTTAAGCTAAACATTCCTGTATAGCCTAAGAAATGGGCTTTGTCAAAAAAAGGAGCGCCTCGGTATGATGGGTTTGTCGACGGGTAGATACCCAACACCATCAAGGAGGCGCTCTTATTATGAAGTTTATGCAATCTGACGGACCACTCCGCATCTTGTTGTGGGTATTGATATGGTGAAGGAAACTCAAGTAGCCCAAGCTACAAATTATCGAGGAATTATCCTTACAAACCAGCATCTATCATTCAAAAACACCGATTAAAGAACATCATAATTGGCATGGAGCCGACGGGACTCTATTGGTACAGTTTAGCTAATTGGCTTGCCCAGAAAGATTTAAGCGTTGTTTTAGTGAATCCTGCAACGACGAAACGAAACAAGGAGAACCGAGATAATTGTCCTTCCAAGAGTGACCCGAAGGATGCCCTTGTTATTGCAGATGTTGTTAGCCGTGGCTATTACTATGAATACATCCGACAAGCAACTCATTTTCAGAGGTTACGGACCCTAATGAATGATCGGGAATTTTGGGTCACAAATAGTGTTCGGATGCAGAACCGGATCATCCGCTGGCTGGATATACGCTTCCCTGAGTACGCTTCAGTGTTTAAAGATAGGACCTGTCCACGATCCATAGCAACACTCAAAGAGTTCCCGTCTCCGCTGGATTTAATAGGTCAATCTACACCAGAAGTTATTACAGGTTGGCGAAAATATATGAAACGAGCTGGCGGCTCCACGGGTATTCAGAAGGCAGCTGAACTACTCTCTAAAGCGGTTCAGAGCGTGGGGGAAACTGTAAGCTCTGAATGAGGCCAAACAGGATCTGCATCCGCTTAATTGATGAGTACGAGCGTATTGAGGGTATATTGAACCAAATAGCACAAGAAATAGCATCCTTGCTTAGTGAGATCCCAATTTCAAGCCAATTTCGTGCTAATAAAGGTCTAGGTACAATCTATATCGCAGCAATTCTGGCTGGTGCGGGTTATCTGAAGCAATACGCTCACGGTCGTCAGCTGCTACGGAAAGCCGGTTTAAACCTGGCAGAGAGCATGTCTGAAAAGCGCAAGGGCCAGATGGTACTTTCCAAACGTGGAGATTTCACACTCCGAAAATATATGTATCTGGCTACCTTAACATTTACAAACCCTGTTTTTAAGCAATTGCATGAGAATAATGCGCAAGTTAAACATATGAGTAAGCAAAAGTCGATATTTAAATTGCTTGGAAAGCTGGCGCGAATCCTAACCGGCATGGTGCATTCCAAGGAGTCTTTTACTCCTGAAAAAACGGTCATTCAGTACACTCAGGCTGCCTAATCTTCGCAATAACGCGAATTGATTCGTTCGCAGGACTTTAAACAAAGAAAGCACGGAGGAGCGAATTCGTTATCCATAAGGGCACAGACCCATCCGCTAAACGCTATCGGTCTCCACACCTTGGAAAGGTGTAACGAAGGAATGTTAGGGTGTCGACCCGTAGAGCTTTGGGATGGTCAATCTCCAGGGGATTGGAGTATGCGTGCAGTAGAGTATGATGTGGGGAAATATTCCATCTGTTCCCGTGTGCCTAAAAATGGTAACTTACGGTAGTGATAACTTAATATCCTTACGGCCGCTATATTCCAGTGTGATCAAATCCTGCGAATGAGTGAGCTTACGTGAGATAAATCCTTAATACTGAGGACGGGTAACTTTAGTTTAACTAAGGGCTGTCGTTTACAAGACATATTCTATTTCGGAATTAAGAAAAAAATATGAAACAGCCAAAATCACTTGTATTATCATAAATGAATTCACAGATATCCTTTGCAGGATATTTGAATTTAAGCGTCGGAGGATTTGATCTCCATCGGGACGATCGGATTGATCAAAGCGATCGAGTCGTTCTCGCCGAACAAAGGCACGAAGCTCGCGACTTTCGCGGCGCGCTGTATCGAGAACGAGATCCTCATGCATCTGCGCTCTTTGAAGAAAACGAGGAAAGATGTATCCTTGCATGATCCCATCGGAACAGACAGAGCGGACGCAGCGGGAGATTGCGAAGGAGCTGGGTATTAGCCGCTCCTATGTGTCACGGATCGAAAAAAGGGCACTGATGAAGCTATATCATGAATTTTATAAGGCGAAGCGGTAAAAGAATTGAATCGTAATCTTCATTTATTTGGCATCAAATAATGGGGGGGCGAACACAATGACAGCCTTAATTCAAATTGAGCATGTGAGTAAATTTTACTATATGGGCGAAGAGACCATTCGTGCGTTGGATGACATCACGTTAGACATCGCGCAAGGTGAGTTTGTCGCCATAATGGGGCCTTCGGGCTCCGGGAAGTCCACGCTGATGAATATCATCGGCTGTTTGGACGTATCGGACGAAGGCTTGTATGTGCTGGATGGGAAGCAGATTCACGCGCTGAAAGATACACAATTGGCGGAGATTCGGAATGGGAAGATCGGATTTGTCTTTCAGAATTTTAACCTGCTGCCGAGATTAAACGCTTATGAAAATGTGGAGTTACCGTTGATCTATCGCGGATTATCTAGAAAGCAGCGAGAGCCGCTGGTTTTGCAGGCATTGGAAGCGGTTGATTTGTTGGATCGAAAGAAAAACTTTCCTTCGGAACTGTCCGGTGGGCAGCAGCAACGTGTTGCGATCGCGCGGACTTTGGCTGGGGATCCCCCGATCATCTTGGCAGATGAGCCAACGGGGGCGCTGGATTCCAAGACAGGTGTGGAAATCATGGATATTTTCAGGCGGTTGAATGAGCAGGGGCGGACGATTATTTTAATTACGCATGATCGGCAGGTAGCGGAGCAGGCGAAGCGGGTTGTGAGGTTTCGGGATGGGCGGTTAATTTAAGAGAATGACAATTATCGGCAAAGAGCAGTTCAAATGGAAAGATATTCACCTCAAAGATGTGAAAAAAATGATATATAATTATGTACTTTTTAATATTGAGGTTTTGAGGATGCCCCTGTTAAAATGAGAATATGAATATTGGGGATGAACCGCGTTATGGCCAGGTCGAATATAATTATTCGTCTGGTCTTTCTGAGATTCTAAGAAAGTACAAGTTTTCTTCACTTAATATCGTTGCTAATCAACTACATCATTTGAGGTGATTGTTATGTATAATATTCTGATTGTTGATGATGAGTATGAAATTCGCAATGGTTTAGAGAATTATGATTGGGGATTATTGGGTATTAACGTGATTGGGAGCTGTGAAAATGGACTGACGGCTTTTCAACGAATTTCCGCAGAACCAGTGGATATCCTGCTAACGGACATTCGTATGCCCTTTATGGATGGTTTTGAGTTGATTCAGCACGTCACTCAGAAGTTCTCTTATATCAAAGTAGTTGTTTTGACCGGTTACAACGACTTTTCATATGCAAAACAAGGGATTCGTTTTGGGATATCTGATTACTTATTGAAACCCGTTAACAACACGGATATTAAAGAAGCGTTCAGTAAAATTGTACAAGAGCTGGATAACAAACGATTAATTGATATCAGAAACAAAACGTTGGAACGGAAAGCGAAGCTCACTGCCTATTTTTTACGTCAAAGGTTTATGCAAAAACTTCTCTTCCAGAGCTTAACGCAAGATGAAATTGAGGAAGGGTGCTCAGAAAGTGAGATGATTTTAGAAAGTGGCTATTATGCTATCGCTATTTTGCAACTGGATCGTAAAGAAGAACAAGTTGATTTTTACTCGCACCGTGAGTGGAGTTTAATTTTATTTGCATTAGATAATATTCTTACTGAAATCTGGGATGGTAAAGATCATGGCTATCATTGGATCGATCCGTCTACAGGTAAATGTTACTTATTATGTAACGATCACAATCTTCTTCGTGAAAAAGAGAGTTACGGCCCTTTACTCATGGAAAGAGTTGAGGAGATCACAGATAATTTCCAACGCATTCGTGGACTCTTGTTATCGACGGTATCATCAGGAGTTGGTCCAATTGTAGAGCATGCAAAGCAAATATATTTATCCAGCTTAAGCATTTCCAATGCCATTCATGCAAATAACAATAAACAAATCACACTTTTTGAACCTCATGTCCTTGCCCTGCCAGAAACCTTGCTACCCCAATCGAAAAATAATGGACAAGATATTCTTCTAAAAGATGGATCTTCACAAGAAATCATCGAAGAAGCAAAGCGTTTTATCAATCAAAACTTCGAACGTTCGATCACATTACAAGACGTAGCGGATCATATCCATTTTAATCGGAATTATTTAAGCTCTTTATTTAGAAAAGCAACAGGAAAGAATTATATTCACTATTTAACGGACTGTAGAATGGAACAAGCGATTAAATTGCTGCAGCAATCTACCTATAAGGTTTATGAAATATCCGAGATGGTTGGGTATTCCACTCCAGCTTATTTTATAGATCTTTTTCGTAAACATACGGGTCATACTCCCCATGAATTCCGGTCTATTCAGGACAATAAAGGGGGAATGGACCATTGAAATGGACGCATCGAAAACGAATAATTATCGCTGCGGTAGGGTTATCTTTATGTGCACAAATCCTGATGGTCGGAATGGGTATTATCAACGCTGGTAGGGTAGATCAAGACATTGAGGCGAACTCACGTGCGAAGCTGCTTGATTCTGCCAGCTATAATATTACTACTTATTTAAGCCATATGAACGCTATGCTAAATTATTTGCAATCCAGTGAGTTTGGAGAATATGTTCAATCCTTCCTGACATTCAAAGATCCTTCCATCGAAAAACAAAAGACAGATAAGGTGAATTTGTTACTGAAGCAAATGCGTCTTTCTGACAATTTTATCGATACGATTTATATTCTTGGCAACTATTCGTTTCAAAAACATATTGTGATTCATCAAGATCAAGATCATCTAAATGATGAATACGCACCAAGTACATCAGACCTTGCTCTTGTAGAATTATTGCCTATCTTGCAATATAACCGAAACCATCCCGTTTTTTTCTCACCAGGGGAGTTAACGGGACGTCTTAAATTCTCCGCGACACTGCAGTCTGAACAAAAGGTGGAGATTGAGAAGTTCGCTAAAGCTTTAGAAGGCCGTGTAGTCATCAACGGTGGTGTGATAGACGAAAACCCTAAAGCCTATATGGTTATCATAGTGATGAAGGAGAATTTACTAAGCCGACTGGTCGAAAGCGATCCCTATACTACTTTCGTTTTAAGAGACAGTGAACAGAAGCTAATAGATCAAACCGCCTCCGATAAGGGAACTATACTGAATAGTCAAGTCAAAACGATCAATTCCTCGGGGTTAAAGCTGGAGATGGTTTCGCAGCGGAAAATAGAGAACGCTATGAACAAAAAAGCTTTTTATATGAAATATATTGTATTTTTGCTGATTAATTTATTGGTGACTTTTATGATTACGTTCATTTATTCGCATTACCTCATCCTACCGTTTCGCAAAATGGCTCATCGGATGAACAAACAGCACCTATTCTTTCCGCAGCAATTATTACTCAAGAACAAAGTGGAAAAAGTAGGGATGATCCCCATTTTATCCTTGCGTAGAAAACTCAATATTTTATTTTTTCTAGCGGTATGTATTCCAGCCGTTTCTTCTGGTTTTACTTATTATCAGTTTATTAACCATTATTCGGAACAACAGATGAAACCTTATGTCAAACAAGCATCGCAGCAAGTGAATTTGAATATTCAAAGACAAGCAATCATCTATGAGGAATTAATGAATAAGCTAACGCTTAATCCTACATTTATTAACTTGCTTAATTATCAAAACTTTAACAGTTTTAATATAAAACAAACACCTGATATCTCCTTCATTCAATATTCCGGGATTAGCGACGTATCCTATTTAGTGTTGTATAACCTCTTGGGGAAGCAAACCTATTCAAGTCAAATTTTGGATTATTTCTCAAAAAATATATCTTTGGACAACGAAATAAGAAAGCAGTTGGATAAGTCGAATGCAATTGTTTGGTCCACGAATTTGAAGGATCTCTATAATCAACCAACGGTCTCGTTAATCAAGCAAATTTTTGATACGGAGAGTCCAATACCTAAGCCAATTGGTTATATTCAGATCGTGTTGAATCAATCGGCGTTTCAATCGATTCTTCCAGAGAAAAACGACTATTTGTTAGCTTTGAATTCTACGGGGAATGTGCTTTTTCAGAACGAGTCTGCGAAGAAAATATTAAAGGAAATGATGCAAACTAGAGAGAGGATGCTGCGTCTTGAGCCGGATTCACTTGCATACGTAAATGTGAATGAGGTTCATGGTATGGCAACCGCTAGCCATGTTCAGGGAATGAGTTGGAGTACCTTTTATATGGAAAATATGGAGTCCTTAATCTCACAACGAAAAGAACTATTTGTCAGGTACATAATTGTTATATTCTCGACGATTGTGATTGCCATGATCTTTGCATATGGACTCACCAAGTGGTTGCTCCAATCCTTGGAGCACCTAAAACTAGCCATGGAGCAACAAATTATTGAAGTGAAGATGGAAAAGAGGATTGTATATAAGGAGCGTGATGAAATTAGTGATCTCATTGATAGCTTTAATCGTATGATGGCGCAAATCAATCAGCTGATGGTAGAGAATATTCAGATTGCAGAAGAAAACAGCTTAAGTCGAATGAAGCAACAGGAGCTGTCGTCTTTAAAATCGCAGGCGGAATTAAAGATGCTGCAGATGCAAATCAACCCTCATTTTCTTTATAATACGCTGCAAAGTATTGGGATGCGAGCAAAAAGAGCAGGTGTAGAGGAAGTGGGTTTTATGGTTTATGCATTAGCAGATTTGTTCCGTTATA
Source organism: Paenibacillus sp. HWE-109 (assembly GCF_022163125.1). NCBI lineage: Bacteria > Bacillati > Bacillota > Bacilli > Caryophanales > Paenibacillaceae > Paenibacillus > Paenibacillus sp. HWE-109. Next base: position 827,951 of record NZ_CP091881.1, read on the forward strand.
GCATAAGCCAAGAGGGCCATTTTGTTCAGCTTTCAGACGAGATTAAACACACCAGAAACTATATTGCGATTCAAGAATTTCGATTTAAAGATAAATTCACTGTGGAATGGGATATAACGGAGGAAGCGCTTGAATGCAAAGTGATTAAATTTGTTTTACAGCCACTTGTAGAAAACGCAATATCCCATGGCATCTTAAATTCAATTCGTGAAGGTAAAATATGGATCAAAGCTTCTATTCAACAACATATGCTGATTATTTCCGTTGAGGATAATGGTGTGGGGATTGAAACTCAGCGTTTATCTGCCATATTAGAGCAGTGGAAGTTAGAGGATCTACCCAATTCAGCCCAAGCAGATCCGGAAAGTAAAGGGGGGCTAGGTTTAAATAATGTTTTTTATCAGATGAAATTGGTTTATAACGGGCTAGCCGATATGACCATCCAAAGCGAACCTTTTGAAGGTACGACTATACAATTATTTATTCCACAAGATATGAAAAAAACGATATAGATTCTGTATTTTATAGCATTGGCACAAGTTCTGTTCCCTGCTAAATTATTAATATAAACTGTGGCCGCAGTCAAAATTCGAATTATCAGGGGGATCATACGGTGTCCAAGAAATGGTCAATGCAGATTGCAGCGGTACTCTTATCCTTATCGTTAACGATTGTTGGTTGCAGTAGTAACTCTTCTTCAACGGCTTCGAATGCTCCCGATAAAGGTGTTGCTGGAACAGCAGCAGCAAGCACAAAAAAAGTGACTATTCGCATAAATATGGATGGTGGAGAGCTTTCAAAAGAACAGATTGCGGAGTTTCAAGCCGCACATCCGAACATTACCTTGGAACGGGTCGATATCGATTACAATAAATTGATGGGGGAGATTGCCGCGAATTCGGAAATAACGCCGGACATCATCCGTCTCTATGGCGCTAGTGAATTTCCTTTTTATGCGAGCAGAGGTTTTGCATTAAATTTGCAGCCTTTTTTTAACAAAAGTGAGCTATTTAAAAAAGAAGATCTACTTGATGTCGCTAATATTTTCAGATGGGATGGAAAAGCGCCAGGTAAAGGAGATATTTATGGATTTCCTAAAGACTGGGCTCCTGATTTTAATCTATTCATCAACAAGAAATTGTTTGCGGATGCAGGAATAGCGGTGCCTAGCGATAAAGAATCAATGACTTGGGATCAAGTAATGGACTATGCAAAGAAATTAACAAAGAAACAAGATGGGAAATTCACCCAGTGGGGTTTGTATGATCCTCTAGGCGGTGGTGTTGCCCTGAATCAAGATCTTATGCTTGAACAGTTGGCGTCCCTAGGGAAAACGTTATACAGCGCAGATAACAATAGAATAATTCTAGATTCACCTGAAGCGAAGAAGATCATCAATTATTGGAATGATGCGGTTAAGGCTCCGGTTGGACCAAGCGCACTAAATGCAGAAGCAATGAATTTTATTGATCTCTTCACACAAAATAAATTGGGTATGATGGTTGTTGGATACTGGTTTAGCGGAATGCTCAGAAGTAATGAACTTACGAAGAGCCATTTGGATGATTTTATGATGCTGCCTTCTCCAATAATGGCTGGCGGAAAACGCATTGAGGCTACACGGAGCGGCACGGGCGGAATTATTTATAGCAAAACCAAACATCCTGATGAAGCTTGGACAGTGTTCGAGTGGTTCTTTGGAGGAAAGCCTGCAGATGATCGAGCAAAAAGCGGATGGGGATTGCCTGGATTTAAATCAAAAGTTGCTTTAATTCCTAAGGATACGAACTTTGACAAACAAACTTTTGCTGTGATAAATGATGATTTGAATAATCTTTCGACATTACCGTATAACCCGTATATTTCTGCAACAGCGATGGGGACTATTTTCGACAAGTATATGACGCCAGTATATTTCGGTAAAGATACAGTCGATGGTGCAATCGATAAAATTACGAAGGAAATTAATATTCAAATTAAAGAGAATAAAGATATTGTTGGCGCTAAATAAGTATGCTAAGGGTGGAAGTGATGCAAACTCACTTCCACTTTTATTAACAGGAAGGATGATTGATTAAGATGGGGAAGAGCGAACGAAGAGAAACCAAAGAGTTCTATATCCTAACTTTTCCATGGATCGTGACATTTATTTTCCTATCTCTTATCCCGCTATTGTATGGATTTTATTTAAGCTTTACAAATTATGCCGGGTTTAATTTCGATAGTGTAAAGAGTGTTGGTTTTCGTAATTACAAGAATGTATTTTCGGATAACGATGCCATGTATTCGTTAGGACGATCTTTTTCAGTGGGAGCTTTAAATGTTTTTTTTAGCACGGTTATTGGTTTTATGATTGCCGTATTACTTAATAATAACTTTAAAGCCATAGGTTTTTTTAGGTCGCTTTATTATTTACCTGCGATTTTACCTATCACTGCTGTGGGGTTGATGTGGAAAAATATTTTTTCAGACAATGGGTTATTAAATGATATATTGCATTTTATTGGTTTTAACCAGGTCCATTGGCTGGGCTATGATCATGCTACACTTTCTCTACTAATATTGTTGTGCTGGGGTTGTGGGGGCGGGATCATTATTTATCTGGCAGGCTTGAAAGGAATTTCGCAAGAGCTTTATGAGGCGGCCGCAATTGATGGGGCTGGAGCATTCTATCGTTTTCGAGTGATAACCATTCCGTTAATGACACCTGTCATTTTCTTCAATCTTGTTTTTGGAATCATTAATTCCTTGCAATTATTTGCCCAGACCACCTTACTCACATCCAATAGCGGATTGATGGGAGTTCCCATTCGACCGATTTATTTATATTTAGTTCATACCTATCAACAGATATTTATGTTCCAACGGTATGCGTATGGTTTAGCCTTGCTATGGGTGTTATTTATCATTACGATCTTACTTACCCTGATTATCTTCGGTACGAGCCGATTATGGGTTCATTATGAGACGGGTGATCAGAAAGGAAGATGAGTCATGCTGCAAAATAGAATGGCACGGAAATCTTTATACGCTGTATTACTCTTGTTATCTGTGATTTTTTCATTTCCCTTATACTGGATGATGGTCAATTCGCTTCAGCCGCTTTTTACTGGAGTCACTTGGTTTCCATCTCATCCAACTTTTGAAAACTTTCGTCTTGCGTTTACGCTTCAACCATTTTGGCTGTACTTCAAAAATTCGTGTATCCTTGTACTTATTTCAGTAGGAATACCCATCATAACCAGCTTTTTCTCTGCATTTGCTTTTGCTCGACTGAGAGCCAAATTCAAAGGGATATTGTTTATGATGATATTATCAACGATGATGGTGCCTGCGACCGTTACACAGATCCCGCAATATGTATTGTTTCATGAATATGGACTTTTGGGCACGTATTGGCCGTGGATTCTCGGTGGAATTGGCGGAAGTCCCTTTATCATTTTTCTTTATCGTCAATTTTTTATGAATGTTCCAAAAGAGCTTGATGAAGCCGCTCGAATAGATGGTTGTTCTACGTTCGGGATTATTTTTCGCATCTATATCCCAATTTCTTTACCGGTTGTTGCGACAGCAGGCATATTATTGTTTAACGCGAGCTGGGGAACCGATTATCTAGCACCTTATATGTTTTTACAGGAAAGACAATACCCTCTGGCCACTCAATTGATGCAGATAGGCTATTACCTTCCTTCTGCGCCTACTGTTAGTTTGTTTCAAGTACAGCAAGCTGCTTTAGTTATCTTTGTGTTGCCGATTCTAATCGTGTTCTTATTCGGACAACGTTATTTAATAAGCGGGATCATGACGGGTGCAGTGAAATCGTAGATAAAATATAAAATACAAGGAAATTCGATGCTGGAGTGTGAAGTTATGAAATTAAGTTCTGGGGCAAAGCTGTTGTTTATTGGGGACAGCATTACGGACTGCGGACGTATGGATGATGCAGAAGACATTGGTTACGGATATGTACGCCATATTCGTGATTATTTACAGTTATTCCATTCTGATTCACAAGTGACTGTTGTCAATAAAGGAATTAGCGGCAATACAGTACTGGACCTTCAGGCTAGGTGGCAGGAAGATGTCATTTCACATCATCCTGACTGGGTTTCGATTTCGATTGGAATCAATGATGCTTGGAAAGAGATAGAGATCAATCGATATGAAGAGACTTATCGCTCCTTGATAGTAACGGCCATCGAAAAAGTGGGAGCCAAAATCATTCTTATGGAAACGACTGTGAATAAAGAAAATCCCGACAGTGAAGAGAATCATCAGCTGATTCCATATAATGAAGTCATTCGCAGACTGGCCGTTGAATTCGATGCAGCGCTGATCACATTAAACTCGGGTTTTCAGAAATATCTGCGGAAAGAGAATCCTAGCATTCTAACAGTCGATGGGGTTCATATGAACTCGGCGGGCAACTTGTTTATAGCGCATCATTGGTTGCAAGAGTGTTTGTTAACTGTATAGATAGAGCATGTTCAAAAAGCCAATACCTAATCTAGTTGGATAACCACTTAAATTTATGAAGGGGGGGAAATGAAAAGCAAATTTCGTCGAAGGGAATAATAATTTTTAATAAACGGAGGAATTAACAATGTGGAGATTTAGTAAAGCTACATTAGTAAAGTTTTTGATCCTAACCGTTCTTCTTCTACCAATGGCATGTTCACAGAGCGCTAATGTTTTTGCAAATAATACAACCTATTATGTGAGTACATCTGGGAATGACAATAACAGTGGTAGCAGCACGACACAGCCATGGAAAACCTTGAGCAAGGTAAGCAGTATGACATTCCAACCTGGAGATAAAATATTATTGAAATGTGGGGATACATGGAATAACGAAACGTTAGTGTTACATGGTTCTGGAAATTCGAGTAGCGTGATTGAATTAGGTTCATATGGAACGGGGAATAAGCCTACAATTATTAATAATACTTCGAAAGATGTAATTGCTGGAACAAATTTATCATTTTGGTTAATACACAATTTGAAAATCGGACTTACAACAACCGTTCCAATTGATCAGGTACCAGCTGGGGGGGCTGATAATGAGGAAGTTGGTATATCTTTAATATATGATGGTGTAGGTCCATATTATGGAATGCAGATCAGGGGAAATGAGATTTATGGTGCAAGTATTGATAATAGAACTAGTGGCATAACAGTGATAGCTAAATACTCAAGTAGAAGTACACTTGTATTACAGGGACTCTACATGACAGACAACTATATTCATGATGTAGGAATTAGAGCGATACACACTGCTGGATGGACTGGCTCTGCAAACTTACTATCTACGCAGCTATTCAAAGATGTGTATATTGAAGGTAACACTATTTATAATATTGGCTGTCAAGGCATTATATTGGGAATGGCAAACAATGCATTTATCCGTTGGAACAAGGTAAGCTATGGGGGTCAATCTACAATAAACGTTGGCTGGGGACCTGCTGGGATTTGGCCAATAGAAGTAGATACAGCACAAATAAAATTTAATGAGGTATCTAATCAAGATACGAATGGCTTTAATAATGGCGTTCGATATGACGGAGAAGGAATAGAGTTAGATTGGGATACTCAAAATATTTTACTTCAATACAACTATGTACATGATAATGTTGGAGCTGGCTTAGGGACGATGGCTAATCTAAACAATAAAATATACAACAATAAAGTTTCAGGAAACCAAGGTCTTTCTACGTTAGGTGCAGGGCAAATCGCTGTATCTGACTTTACAGCTGGAACTATGTATGGTGTAAATGGGCTAGATATTCAGAATAACTTAGTCTTCGTAAACACTACGAACACCAAAGCTTTGACCACAAACAATATATCACCTGGTGGAACATGGAATAATAACAATTTTAGTAATAACAATATCGTAATGGGCAGTTCTACAGGGAATTTAGTATACGGAATCCTTAATAATACGAATTTGTCTACTGCAGATAACAATGGAATATACAGCTCAAGTGGAAATTGGTTCGGTGCGTGGAGATATGGTACTTATTATTGGGATTTACCATCGTGGAGGACGGCCACAGGAGGATACGATAACAATAGTAGCACCTATTATAGTGAAACTGTCGTGCCAACAAGTCCTACTCATCTTGATGCAAGCGGAAATTTGGCAAACAACACAGTTTCATTATCATGGTCAGCTTCATCTGACTCCAATAGCGGCGTTAGTCATTATAATATCTATAGATCAACCGTATCTGGATTTACTCCATCCTATATGAATATGTTTGGGGAAGCTACAGGGACTGCATTTATAGATAATATTTATATTACACCAAACACAACCTATTACTATAAGATCGAAGCAGAAGATAAAAATGGTAACGTATCACCGGCAGTTCAAATTTCCGTTACTAAATGGAGTTTTCTTTCAAATATGGGCTTTGAAAATGATGCTCAGCCAACACAAACTCCCGCTGGATGGAACACTTGGACAGACAATAATAGTGCTGATGCAGATTATACGAATAATTATCAACCATATAGCGGTAATTATAGGCTAGAGCATTATAGAACAACCGCATATAGGGTGTTCACTTATCAAACTCCTACTGGTTTGGTTAATGGGCTATATACTGTAAGAGCACGGGTTGCGTCCAGTGGAGGTCAGAACGCATCTCAGATGCAAATAAAAAATTATGGCGGCGCTGATATTTATTCAAATATTACGGGCGGTGCATGGAATCAAATTGTAGTGACGAATGTCAATGTTACAAATGGACAAATATTAATTGGTTTTTGGTCGGATGCGAACGCTTACAATTGGATTACAGTTGATGATGTTGAACTAATTAAACAATAACGATTACCTGCGTTCCGTAAATGTTAAATGCAATTTGATTGAACAGCTGACGCTCCGATTATCGAAAGATGATCGGAGCGTTTTCTTTGTGCACTTTAGTTGGATGACTTCGCCAATCTTGCCTCCAGTCTGTATTTACCAGGTGTAACGCCGGTTTCTGACTTGAATATTTTCGTGAAGTATTGTACCGTATCGCAGCCGATCTCCTCAGAGATTTGCTTGATCTCCAAATCTGAGTTGGTCAGCAGAGCAATGGCCAGCTCAATCTTTTCTTTCCTTACATAACGACTAAAGGAGAGGCCGATTTCGTTGTTAAAAATACGTGACAGGTGGCGACCAGAAACGTGTAAATAATTCGCGACAGTTTCCAGATGGAGATTCTGCGAGATATTGTCCTCGATAAATTGGCGAGCTTGATAGAGTAAAAATGAAGAGGTATGACGCGATGGTTTGCTTTTTGCAGCAGATCTCTTAACGGAATGATCTGAAAAAGAATCGCAAAGCGTTAAAATCAGTGTGTGGAGCAAGTTGGTAAAATAATCTTGTGGAAGCAATATTTTGTTGGCAGAATCGCCATAAATCATTCGCCATAGTATAGCAGCATTCAGACTATGGCAGTCTGAGAGAAACGTTTTTTTGGATGTTTTTAAACTTTCATAGATGCGGATACCCTCGTCAGAAGATTCGGATCCGATAACATCGAATCCTAACCAAAGGACAAAAGCTCCTTTCTCGCTTGTTAAACTATGCCATAGGCCAGGCCGTGTAATGAACATGGTTCCGGTTTCGACTGGGTATGCTATGCCGCTTTCCGTATAAACGGCTGATCCACTTAGGATATAACAGATTTCTATAAATGAGTGTCGATGCACATGGTTTATTGTGTGATCAGCAAATGCTCCAAAGGTCTGCATAAAGAAGCAAATGTCTTTTCCTGGTAATTTGGTGACGTATTGGTTTAGGACCAATTGGTTTTCGAGATAGACAATATCTACCATAAATTCCCCCTATTGATTGGATGAGCTAAAGGAATGTCTAACCTGATTATACTACAATAATGTCCGATTAGTGTAAAGATAAGTCTCTTTCGAATAATGACGATTGATGTCTTTCAGATTAGACTTGATTCATAGGCTGACAACATCAAATCAAAGTGTAGAAACGAGGTTTTATAGCGTGGATGCTAGTTGGCGAACTTCTACCTACAAGGGCTATCTTAGCATTATCGGTGAAAATAGCCACATTCGTACTGAAATTGTTCCTGAACGGGGAAGTAAATTGGTTTCCATTATTTATAAGCAGACGGGACGTGAATGGATTTATTCGACAGACATTTCTTGGAGCAAACCGTTGCATTACGGAATGGCATGGGAAGAAGCGGATCGTTCCGGCTGGGATGAATTGTTTCCTACCATTTTACCGTGTCTGTGCCCGGACGATTTTTATAAAGGTCGAGAACTTCCCGATCATGGAGAATTATGGAGTTTGCCTTGGGATTATGCAATCGGGGGAAGTACAGCTGAACTTTGGGTGAAAGGCGTACAAATTCCTTATGATTTTAAAAAAACATATCGATTGGAGGGGCCTGAGCTTCACATTCATTACGAGCTGCATAACCCCACATGCCATGCTTTCTCTTATATATGGGCTCCCCACTGCCTGGTAAAGATTGAAGAAGGAATGAAGCTTTCCATGGGAAATCCACATTCAAATATTCTGATGCTACATTCGCGTATGGAACGATTTGAACCTGATGGAAGGGTGGATTCTTATCCGCTTATAAAGCTGAGCGGCGGTAAATCGATAGATTTATCGGTTGTTGAACCCAAATTAAATTTGCACGCAGAGAAATACTGGTTTGTTGATAGGCAAATACGGGGTGAATTTGAGATAAAAACTCCGCACACACAGGAGTCGCTCGTGATGATATATTCTCCTGAAAGCTTACCTTATCTCGCTGTTTGGACAAATTATGGCGGATACTGGGGAGATTATAATCTGGCTATAGAGCCGTCCACTTCTTATTTGGATGATGTGGAAAGCTCATTTCACACAGGAAAAGTAAAAACGATAAACGGAAACGGTACAGAAAGCTGGAATTTAAAAGTGTTACTAAAACAGGGAGGCGTTCATCAATGAAAATATCTTCGATTGAAATTATTCATGTACTACCACGGTTTTCTTTCCTAAAAATGACGACGGACGAAGGGATCACAGGGTACGGCGAAGCCATTGTGGAAGGCAGATCAAGAACGGTGGAAATGGCCGTTAAAGAGCTTGAGCCACACTTAATCGGTCAAGATCCCCGGAGAATTGAACATTTATGGCAAATGATGTACCGCGGAACCTTTTACCGCGGCGGTCCCATTCTCACCAGTGCAATAAGCGGTTTGGAACAAGCCATGTGGGATATCTTGGGCAAGTCTCTGGGAGTTCCTGTTTATCAGCTCCTAGGAGGACATGTGCGAGATCGAATTAAAATGTACAAACATATTGGCGGAAACACAACTCAGGAGCTTTATGAATCTGCCAAAAATGCAGTTAATGAAGGATTTAGGATGGTGAAAACACCAGTTGAAATGGCACACATTCTAGAAGCACCAGCTTATCTGTTGAGGCAAATGGAACGTATCGAAGCCGTTCGTGACGCCATTGGCAACGAAGTGGATCTCGCGATTGATTTTCACGGACGTGTCAGCCCTGCATTAGCTATCCAGCTGGTTAAAGCCTTTGAAAGGTTTCATCCCTTATTTATTGAAGAACCATGTTTGCCGGAAAATGTCGGTGCGATGGCGATGATAGCTCGTTCAACCAGTATTCCGATTGCGACAGGTGAAAGATTATTTACGAAATTTGCGTTCAGAGAGGTGCTGGAGAAGCAAGCGGCGGCGGTGGTGCAGCCTGATTTGGCCCACTGCGGCGGGATCATGGAAGGGAAGAAAATAGCAGCAATGGCGGAAACCTACTTTGCGGCGTTCGCCTCGCATAATCCATTAGGCCCGATTAATCTCGCGGCGAGCCTGCAGTTGGCGGCGAATGTGCCCAATTTTCTTGTGCAAGAATATGTATCACTAGGTGAAGGCTACCTGAAGAAACCGTTCGTCATTCGAGATGGCTATATTGATCTACCCTTAGAACCTGGACTTGGAATTGAAATTGATGAAGAGGCGTTGGAGGACAAAATCTATTCAGGAAATTTTGACCTGCCTAGAGAAATTCATCCAGACGACCATTCTGTAGCAGATTGGTAAATAGGCAGGCAAAGGAGCATAACGATGAATTTGGAAAATAAAGTAGTACTTATCACAGGTGGAGCAGCTGGAATTGGAAGAGGGATAGCCGAATGCTTTGCCAAGGAAAAAGCTAATGTTGTCATTGCGGATTGCAATGAGGAAGATGGCATGGCTACGAAAGTATTCTTAGAAAGCTTGGGTGTCGAAGCCCTATTCGTTAACATGGATATCGCTGTAGAACTAGATATAGAAAGGGTAATTAACATGACGTTAGACAAGTGGGGGCAAATTGACGTGCTTGTTAATAATGTGGGCACACACTTGTATAAACGATTGACGGAAATTAAAGGCGAAGAGTGGGACCGCTTAATGAATGTGGATTTAAAAGGGTGCTTTATGATGTCGAGAGGCGTTCTTCCTCATATGATAAAACGAAAGCAAGGCAGCATAGTGAACATCTCCTCTGTTCATTCCCATATTTCAGGTGAAAATTTCACGGCTTATTCGGCTGCAAAAGGCGGAGTTGTTTCCATGACTAGAAGTATGGCCGCGGAATATGTGCCTTATGGCATTCGTGTGAATGCTGTCTTGCCAGGCTGGACTCGAACCAAAGGCACGACAGAGGAGCCGCTGTCTAAGTATTCAGATGATGAAAAAGTTAATGTCCTCGCTAAATGGGGGAAGGTAATTCCCATCGGACGACTTGCGGAGCCTGAAGAAATTGGACACTCTGTTGTGTTTTTGGCAAGTGAGAAGGCTTCCTATATTGTAGGTGCATGCTTAACCGTTGACGGTGGATTAACAAGTACCATTCATTTAAATACAGGTGAGTGAAAATAAAAAAAGATAGTACAGAAAGGGGGAATGAAGTGAAATGGTAACACATCCCTTAACTACATTATCGAACATGGTTATGGAAGATGACGAGATTGCCTGGCTTTGGTTAGGTCAAGCTTCGTTTGCATATCGATTCGGCAATACTGCAACGATACTGGTCGATCCATACTTATCGGGGGAGGTTGAAAATTCAGGGTTACTTACCCGTATTTGTCCTGAATATGCACGTCCAGAGGATATCGAAGGTGATTTGATATTGGTCACACATGACCATCTCGATCATTTTGACTCAGAAACGGTTCATTATGCGGTAGAAAAGGCTGGAATACCTATTGCGGGTCCAACTTCTTGTTATGCTCACTATTTAGCACTGTCGCTGCCTACTGAGAAATTTACGAGAATTGACCGAGGAGAATCTATGCAATACAAAAATATTCTGATCAAAGCTGTTCTGGCCCATCACCCATCTGGGGATAACATCTGGGATTCAGTGGGTTTCTTAATAGAATTCCAGGGCTGGAAAATATATCACGTTGGTGATTCAGAGCTTACTGCTAATCTAAGTTTGGAAACTAGCGGTATTAAACCCGACATGCTGGTTGTTCCCATTAACGGAAAGATGGGGAATATGGATGCAGAAGAAGCCGTCAGTCTCGTGAGGACCACCGAAGCCGCTCTAGCAATACCCATGCATTTTGGTATGTTTCAAGAAAACACATGCAATCCTCATATTTTTTCCAAGCTTGTTAAGGAAACATGTCCCGATTCCAAAGTTTGTATTCCAAATCCATTAGAAATTGTTGAGGTGCAGCGTGGAACAGTACAATGAATGGCAGACCGTAAATGAATGGATTCGCAGAAAAATATTTCCCCCAGGTGAGCAGATGATGAGCATGCTAATCCACTTTAAACAAGGAGGATCAGGTCCTGCTCATCAACATATCCATGAACAACTCGGCTTTGTCATTTCGGGGAAAATCAGGATGGAAATTAACGGACAATCTGCGGAATATGGCGCAGGTCAATTGGTTCATGTTCCAAGCAACGCTGTACATTCAGTTGTTGCCTTAGAGGAGACACAATTGTTGGAGACCTTCACGCCTTTGAGAGCGGATCTGCTCTTGAAAGAATGAAGAGTCAGGGATGAGCCCGTAATCCCATTAGAGCGACCGGATTCTATAGAAAATTCAACAGGAGAGAGGATGTATACCATGAAAATAACGAACATCGAGAGCTACATTTTAGGGAATCCGTGGAAGAATTGGTTGTTTGTTAAGGTGGAAACGAGTGAAGGAATTACAGGTATTGGTGAGGGAACCTTGAACGGGTTTGCCAAAACAGTTGAGGCCGCAATTCACGAATTAAAGCATTTGGTGATCGGGATGAGCCCTTATGACGTCGAAACGATTGGTTTACGAATGGCGAGGGACGTCTTCTCGGATGGGGGTCAAATTCAAGGTTCCGCTTTGGCAGCAATTGAGACTGCGTGTTGGGATATCATGGGAAAAGTCGCAAATCTGCCGCTTTATAAATTATTAGGGGGGCGCTGCCATGACAAATTGCGCTGTTATGCGAATGGCTGGTATCGCGGAGAAAGGACACCGGAAAACTTCTACGAAAAAGCAAAAGTAGTCACCCAAAAAGGGTATACAGCTTTAAAATTTGATCCATTTGGAGCCGCGTGGAGAATAGTGGAACGGGATGATTTCGAACTGGCTTTGCGCAATATTGCCGCAGTACGAGAAGCCGTGGGTCCAAGCGTAGACATTCTCATAGAAGGTCACAACCGTTTTTCTGTTCACACCGCTTTACAGTTTGCGGATGCGATGATGCCGTATAAACCAACTTGGTTTGAAGCGCCTGTTCCGCCGCATCGAGTATCTTCCATGGTGGAGGTAGCTAAACGGAGTCCAGTGCCTGTCGCTTGCGGCGAAGATTACTATTCACGTGAGCAATTCGCTGAACTGCTGCAGCATGATGCGGTACATATCATTCAACTGGAGCCGCAATTTCTCGGGATTTCTGCCTCCAAGCAAATTTGTGGGATGGTACATGCACATAATGGCGTTACAGCGCCGCATAGCGCGCAAGGACCGGTTTGTTCTGTGGTATGCGCGCACTTGAATATGGCCACGCCCAACTTCTATCTTCATGAAATTTTTGATGAATTTAATGAACCTTGGGAAGAACACGTCTTACTGCCTGCCTTGAAGGTTGAGAATGGTTATTTACAGCCGCCGGAGCTTCCGGGATTAGGTGTTGAATTGAATTTAGAGGAGCTTCAAAAGCATCCGTATCATGCAGGGAATTGGCTGCCGCTGTTTAAACAAGGCTGGGAAAAGCGGGAAAGAAACTAACCAAGGAGGCACAGAATATGACTGAAAAGATGAAAGCATTAGTATATGAAGGTCCACGGATGATGACGATCAGAGAGGTTGAAATCCCTGCTCCTGGGGATGATGAACTGTTGATACGAGTAGAGAAAGCAGGGATTTGCGGTTCGGAATTAAGTGGATATACAGGTCATAATTCTTTGCGTAAGCCGCCGTTGATTATGGGACACGAATTTTCTGGCATTATAGAGGAATCGGGAAGTCGTGTAACACGTTTATTAAAAGGCGATAGGGTTACGGTGAATCCACTGATTTCTTGCGGTGTTTGTCATGATTGTCGGACGGGTGCAGCGCAACTATGCCAAACAAGAAAACTTCTTGGCGCGCATATACCAGGTGCTTTTGCTGAATTTATAGTGGTTCCGGCAGCCAGCACATACAAACTGGATGATCATATTTCCTTGGAGGAAGGAACATTCGTCGAACCTTTTGCCTGTGCGGTGCATGTTTGCCGTTTGTTGCAGTTAACCACTACGGATCGCTTAGTTATTTACGGAGCAGGCCCTATCGGATTGTTTACGCTGCAGGCCGCTCAAGTGTATGGGCTTCGAGATATTGTCATTGTCGATTTGAATACGTCTCGATTGGAAATTGCACAAGAACTTGGCGGAATCGCAGTAACCGGATTAGATAAGCTGGAAGATTCGGTCAAAGGCTGTAACTTTGATGCTGCGGTCGATGCTGTGGGGATGGAAGTGACCCGAAGCAAGTGTATAGAGGTCGTTCGGCCTGGCGGACGCGTTATTTTCACCGGTTTGCACGAAGCGGACAGCAAGCTGCCGATTAACCATGTGATTCGCAATGAAGTCCAAATGACTGGTGCGTTTGCCTACTCTCCCCATGATTTTGAAGTAGCCTTGCAATGGATTGGTGAAGGACGAGTGAATTTAATGCCGTGGACCCTAACCGCTCCGCTTGAAGAAGGAAGCGCCTGCTTTGAGAAGTTAATTTCTGGTCCTGGAAAAGTCGCGAAAATAATCTTAAATTTAAGATAATTATACGAATATATTTGGAGGGTTAACTATGAAGCTGCTACAATTTTATCATTTATTAGATGCCAATAAAACTGTACAAGTTGGGGTTTTAATTCGCGAATCAACCGTTATTCAATTGAATGTAAATGGAAATATGCGTGACTTTATCAGTAATCTTGCCTCTTCCACAATCTGCAGAAAAGATATAGAGCAGCAAATCGAGCATGCCAAGGTGATATACGAGCTTAATGAAATAAAGCTGTTATCCCCTTTAACCAATCCAGAAAAAATCATTTGTATTGGACTGAATTACTATGATCACGTTATTGAATCTAAAATGGAGGTACCGAAGAAACCCGTGCTTTTCCCTAAATACAACAACTGTATCGTTGGAAATAATGATATTGTCTGGATACCCGAAGAAGTTCAACAGTGTGATTACGAAGTAGAACTGGCCGTTGTGATCGGCAAAGCAGCAAAACAGGTACCCTTAGAAAAAGCGATGGACTATGTATTCGGTTATACGGTTTTGAATGACGTAAGTGCTCGGGATATTCAATTGAATGAACCGCAGTGGACTCGTGGCAAAACGATCGATACGTTTGCCCCAATGGGGCCCTGGATCGTAACAGTTGACGAGATTCCTGATCCGCAACAACTATCTATTTCTTTAACTTTAAACGGGAATGTCATGCAGTTATCAAATACAAAAGAGCTGATCTTTAACGTGCCTTATTTAATTTCGTTCCTATCGAATACCATTACGTTGCAACCGGGGGATATCATTAGTACGGGCACGCCTCCAGGAGTCGGAATGGGCAAAAATCCGCAGGTATGGCTGAAGCATGGTGACGTTACTGAAGCAACAATTGAAGGGATTGGCACATTACGTAACAGGTTCATATCTAGAAAATAATGCGCTTGCAAGCCAATTGGAGGGAATATGCTATGAGTTGGCATGATAAAGTAGTGATTGTAACGGGAGGAGGAAGCGGCATAGGTCAAGCCGTTTGTCTTCAAGCTGCCAGAAAAGGGGCTCGTGTTGTTGTCGTAAATCGAACAGCGGAAAAAGGGGAGCATGTTGCCCAATTAATCATCGACGAAGGGTTTGAAGCGATTGCACTGCAGGGCGATGTTTCCTCTGAAGCGGATATCCAGAGAGTCGTTGCGGAGACGATAAGCAGATACGGAAAAATTGACGTTTTAGTAAACAATGCAGCGGTGTGCCCTCAGGTGCGATTGACGGAATTATGCTTGGAACAATGGAATCATGTTATTTCAAGTAACTTGACCTCTGTATTTTTATTTTGTAAAGAGGTGATTCCTCATATGCTGCAAGCCGGCGGAGGCAACATCGTCAATGTCAGTTCTGTTCATGCCTTAGGTACATTGGAAGGCTATTCAGCTTATGCAGCCTCCAAAGGAGGGATCGTATCTTTAACCCGTGCGATTTCGCTCGATTATGCCAAACAAAATATTAGAGTCAATTCAGTTCTCCCTGGGGCTGTCCACACGCCTATGCTAGAAGCCAGCATTAAGAATTTGGATACGCCAAAGGAACAAATTATGAATAGCTGGAAAGAGTCCCAACCTATGGGTCGTGTGGGAACCCCGGATGAAATCGCGGAAGTGATCCTTTTCGCGGCAAGTCAAGAAAACTCATTTATGACAGGGGCCACCTTGGTTTCTGACGGCGGCATGACAGCAGAATTGTGACGAAACGAAGTGGATGATAGGATTTTATCGTTTTTCACCTAATCTAAAATCAATGGTTGGTAGTCATCTTTCTAAAAGGAAGGATTCTATTTACGTTGCTTCGTGTCCATAACCTCAAAAAATTCGATAACACAGGGGAAGATTTGGAAGATTTGATCTCCATCTGGACGATCGGACTGATTAAGGCAATTGAATCATTTTCGCCGAATAAGGGCACGAAGCTGGCGACTTTTGCAGCACGTTGTATCGAGAATGAGATCCTCATGCATCTGCGCTCCTTGAAGAAAACACGTAAAGACGTATCCTTGAACGACCCGATCGGAACAGACAAAGAGGGGAACGAGATTACGCTCATCGACATCCTCGGCAGCGAGGCGGACGATGTGGTAGATGCGGTACAGCTGAAAATAGAGAAATCAAAGATATATAAGAATTTGGAGATATTGGATGAGCGGGAGAAGGAAGTTGTGGTTGGGCGGTTTGGATTGGAGTTAGGCGGGGAAGAGCGGACGCAGCGGGAGATTGCGAAGGAGCTGGGGATTTCGCGTTCGTATGTGTCGCGGCTTGAGGAGCGGGCGCTCATGAAGCTGTATCACCCCCCCTTCTGATCAAGGAAAATAAAGTTCGTTAGTGGGTGTTCACTTTTGTGAACACCACTTTTTTTACTATTTGGGGTTCGTTATTAGTTAATTAATAATAATAATGAGGAGTTATAGACTTGCTGCGGCGGGCATTAAGCTAACGGGCAGTATACCATGGAAGTTGCTTAGAAAAGATAACTGCTAAAGAAGCAGGAAAAACAAGGATATTGCCGAAAATGTTCACCTAATATTGGAATTTTAAGGAGGGATATTTATTCATTCTAATTTAGACTTTATCATGAATGAAATGAAAGGTTTTCAGAAGCCTTGGTTTATAGCTGGTGGTTGGGTAGTCGATATTGCATTGGGTAGAGTAACAAGAGAGCATGATGATATCGATATTTGTATTTACCGTGAGGATGTTAAAGAAGCTCTTCGGTATTTCGAAGGATGGGATATTAAAGTCGCAGTACCAGGTGAAAATAGACTTGTTGACTATGAGCAGTTAAACGACTTATCACTGCCAAGATACTGTCTACATCTTTTCAGAGAAAAGGATTTTATAGAAGTTTTGCTTACTGAACGTAAAGAGAATAACGTTCTATTCCGAAAAAATAAAGAAATAACGATGAGTATAACTGATTTTGCCCTCAAAGATCGTGATGGTAGACCTTATGTTAATCCTGTATGGCAGTTGCTGTTTAAAAGTTTGAGTCCAAGAGACAAAGATAATGATGATTTCATCAGTTGTCTTTCGATTATGAATGATCAGCAGAAGCAATGGCTCACAAAAGGATTACGTATAATGAAGCCTGAATCAAAATGGATACAGAGACTTTCGGTTTGACTAATTAACTTGACCATTGCGCTAACGCAGAACGATAGTTCAATCAAAACAAGGAACAGTTCTACCACTGAACTGCTCCTTGCTTTTATTAAACCATTGGGCCGAAAATCATGGTATTTTTTGGATAGAAATCCTTTGCATAGGAACGTATATCTGCTAATCTATGAGTAATAAATCCTGTGCGAAGGGGAATGAGCATGAGCGAACAGACAATGGGTGTGCAAGTTGAACATAAGAGATTGCTGGGAAAAACGATCCAGGTTAGGCTCGTCTCGGATCTAAGAAAATCGCAAGAATATTACAGGGATATGCTCGGATGCAGAGTTGATGATTGGGGACACGCTGAACGGGATGACATGATATTTATACTACAGCAGGCAGCATCGGTCGAGGATATTAAACCGAATGTGGCTTCCAAAAAACGTTCAAATTACCCGACCGAGTGGGAAGGTCCGGAATATGGATGGGACACGTTTGTACATATCGGATGGGATGACCTTGATACTTACATAGAAGAAGTGCGTGGGAAAGGCGCAAAAATCACAATCGAACCGTTCATTGGTTCACATGGTGGCTCGGAATTTAAAAATGCCTATTTGCTGGATCCGGATGGTTACAGCATCGTCCTTGGCGCAATGCGTATAGTAGATCCTAGTCGAGTTACAGGTATCTAACTGTTGCGTTAACGAAGAAAGTTGAATAAACATTAATAGAAGAAGCTGCTGGTACGATCGGCAGCTTCATTACGTTAACGGGCAGTTTAATTGAAGCAGGAAATCACCAAATAAAAGAAGAACTAATGATTGAATTCACAAAATTTCCAATGGAGGAATCACATTTGGAGCAAATTGTTCAACACAAATTATATACTGTTTGTTTGATTGTAAATGGCGATAGAATCTTGTTAATGAACCGCAAACATGATGATTACAGTGGTTATATCGCACCTGGAGGACGCGTTGAGTTCTTCGAGAGTCCAATCGAAGGGGCAATTAGAGAGGTTAAAGAGGAAACTGGATTAATGGTTAAAAATTTAAAGTATAAAGGACTCGCAGAGTACATTAACCCTTTCAAGCCAGAACGGTACATGATTTTTAATTATATAACATCGGATTTTAATGGCGAACTATTACCTGACCATAAAGAAGGTAAATCGGAGTGGATTCATATCAATGAATTGGACTCGGTTCCTATGCAAGATTCATTTAGAAGAAGGCTGCCGCTTTTTTTCGATGATTGTACATTTGAAATTCATACGACTTGGAAAGAAAATCGACAATACGATGAAGTTATAAGAAGAACATAGACCTTCTTCATTAAGAAAAAAAAGAACTAACCGTTCCGCTAACGGGACACTTTAGTTGAATAAGCGCAACAGGAGAGGGCAGCCGTCTAAATGGAACGGCTGGTTTAACTCAACTAACGGGCAGGATACTTCCAATATGTGTTAATATTGATATGTTATATATCTGCGTTGAAAGAGGTAATCCTGATTGAAATATATCGAAGTAGGAATAGGAAATACATGGATTGTTAGAACGGAAACCGAGTTGGAGGATGGGTCTGAGGTTGAGCAAAAGGGTATTATAAAGCCTATTATATTTTACTCTATCTATCTAAGATTATGGATTGGAAAAACCGTTTTCATTTGGGATTCAAAAGAAGGTATCAAAAAAACGGCCAAACCACGAAATACATTTAAACTTATACTGGGGTTAACAAGTTATCTAGCCGATGATGATGTTAAACCTAGTAGTGGTTAACCTAACGGGTAACTATAGTTAAATCAAACAGGGAGTAGCCATGACAGCTGCTCCCTGCTTCTATTGAGGATACAGATATCTTCAATTTGAGTAACTTACAAACGGGAAGGATAGTTCAAAATTTTTACGAATACCTAAAGTATGGGATTTTTGCCAAGTTCGTAAATATACCAACGTTATCTGAAAGAGTTGAGAACTTAAATAAAGTACAAATACCTAAAAGGAGATTTAAAATGAATCTGAACCATGAACTTTTTACAATGTGCATGATTTTGAAAAATGATAAAGTTCTCTTAATTAATCGACCCAATAAATTGGGCTTTCCAGGTTACATCGCTCCTGGAGGAAAAGTTGATTATCCAGAAAGTATAGTTGATGGAGCAATACGTGAAGTAAGAGAAGAAACAGGTCTAATTATCAAAAACATTATATATAAAGGATTAGCGGAATATTGTGAACCAAAAACCGGACTGAGGTCAATGGTATTTAATTACTTAGCTACTTCGTTTGAAGGAGAGTTATTACAAAACCCACCTGAAGGAGAATTGCTTTGGATAGAAAGGGAGAAGGCAATAGAATTGCCAATGCAAGACTGGTTTAAGAGCAGATTTCCATTATTCTTTAAACAAGGAACTTTTGAAATAAGTTCAATTTGGGATAAAGACAATAATTTAACAATAGGGAAAACTGAGAAACATTATTTAGAGGTTGAGTTCGAAGAAGCCGGCTCAATTAGCTGACACCGCTTTGGGGCATACATTACGCTAACGGGTAACGATAGCTTCATCTCGGCAGGCTGCCGTCACTGATGGCAGCCTGTTGAAGTAATAGGCAGATTCAGCAACAGAAACGTCCAATCGGGTGGGGGAGCGGTCGCATATCCTTTAGGAAAAATAACGAAAGGATGAACTGACTATGAGCAGAAACATTTCCGGCTGCCCGCTGCCAAAGCCGATCACTCTGACGGCTCGACTTGCCCCGTTTGTTGGCAAGATCGTTACAGTCGTTACGCCCGGTTTAATCCGGACAACAGGGGTGTTATCAAACAACTCAGCGAGCGGTTTCACAGTGGGGACCTTGCGGGTGCCGTTTGCAACATCGTTCTATATCTTGCTGCCGGTGCGGGGGAGGCCGCTCCTGCCGTTCAATGTGAATGCGAGGGCTGAGGATCTAGGCGAAATCGGAGGACAGCTTGTGCAAGTCGGCCGCAACTTCGTAGAGTTAATACAGTCACGCGGCAGTGTGTCCACGTTGTTTCCACTGAATTTGTTTACAGAGGTCCACTGTGAGCCTATGGGAGATGAGTAAGTTGACCGGCGCTTGCCTAGGGCAGGCGCCGTTTTTTATGGCGAATTGATTGAACTTCATTCACCTTTAAGTTAGCGGATAAAGGTTATCACCAACTTAATTGCATGTTCGCATACTGATCTAAAAGTACATTCCCAAGCCATAGTGAATAGCATAGTTAATATTTCTGTGAAGGGAATGAGCAAAATGAACTACGTTGGATATATGTATCCATATCCATACTACGTTAACATGCCAATTTATAACTATGTAAGACAGCCTCTATACTGGGTGATTCCACAAGAAATTGAGCATACAAACCTATTTGGTCATCGGCAGTCATCAAACAAGGAGAGTAGAATTGAGTTAAAAGATTTTGGAAGAGCACCATTTGTTGTGAATATTAACGAGGCTACAAAGCAAAACGGTACATTTCGCACTGCCATATGGACAGGAAATAACTTACAAGTTACTGCGATGAGTATTAATGTTGGAGAAGACATCGGTTTAGAAGTTCACCCCACAGTTGACCAATTCTTGCGTATTGAAGAGGGGCAAGGTATAGTTCGCATGGGTGATACTAAAGATAATTTAAATTTTGAAAAAAGAGTTTATGATGGTTATGCAATCATGGTACCTGCGGGTAAATGGCATAATGTAATAAATACGGGTAATAAACCACTTAAACTTTATTCTATCTATGCCCCGCCTCAGCATCCATTTGGTACGGTTCATAAAACGAAAGCAGACGCAATGGCTGCTGAGTAAAACCATAAACTTACAGACATACTCCATAAAGATAAAATGGTACTGTTAGTAATTGAACTCACTTAGCTAATGAAAACGAAAGTTTATTTAATCATGAAAAGGCTAATATCTCAATTTGCTCAAGTTCAATAAACTCACGACAACACGGCCATTGCATGCTCCCCTTACGATAGACAGGCGAATTATAAATAACCTTTAGTATAAGGGAAGCATACAATTGACGATTAAGGCATCGAACCTACAAGAGCGTATTCAAGCAGATCACTCCGATTTCGCGTACGCGGATCTTGAACAGTTCCGTGCCAGTCGTACGCCCGATTAGTTCCCGGTATTCCGCTACCGCCGCATGTGGCAGAACGGCGAGAATGACGCCGGCGTAACCGCCGCCGTGTACTCTGCAGGCACCGTTGCCCAACCGGTCGATGTAACGTTCGGTAATGGCGAGTGTAAGCGCAATCCCCTGTTCACGTGACACCGATTCTTGGTAGATGTTCTGCAGCCATTTCCATGAGGAATTACCTGAAGCGGTAATATACTTCAGCACGTTCTGCCACTCGCCTGCCTTAATTGCCTCTACCTGCCGCCCGACGCGGTCATTTTCATCCAGGTAATGGAGCGCCCTCAGCACCGCTCGATCTCCGGTAGTTTCGCGGAGTTCCGCGAGCCGGCCGTAGATCATCTCTGCCGTCAAATCGCGACATACCTCTACACCGAAGGCTTGAGCCACCGCCCGCATCTCGTTCGGAATTGATGCATAATCCTTCGTCAGGTCAGCGTGGTTACCACCGGTGCTGACGATAACAAGGCTGTAACCTGCTGCTTCAAAGGTGCCTGGAATACGCTCGATCTGAGGCTCTGCCGGCTCCTTAAAGTCGATTGTGATCATACCGCCGTGCGAGCAGGCCATCTGGTCTAGCATTCCTGATGGCTTGTTCCAATAAAGATTTTCGGCATACTTGCCAATGCGCGACATCATGACCGCATCCATCTCTCCGTTGTTATAAAAAGTACTTAGAATCTGGCAGATCAGAACTTCGAAAGATGCAGAGGAGCTGAGTCCTGACGCCGGAAGCACGTTACTGCTGACGTTAGCGTTGAATCCGCCGATTTGGTACCCGTGCTGCTGGAAACCGTGTGCAATACCGCGGATCAAAGCAGCCGTCCCGCCCTCGCCTGACTGAGGTTCTAGATCATCTAGATTGATGATTGACATGCCTGGATACCCTTCGGAAATTACGGAGATAACTCCGGTGCCCACGGCTGCTGCAGCCGCAATCGTATCTAACTGAATACTAGCCGCCAGCACCTTTCCATTGTTGTGGTCCGTATGATTGCCGACTATCTCTGTGCGACCTGGAGCACTGAAGTATTTCAACGACTCTGTATTTCCATATTGCGCACTGTATCCTTCTATGCACCTCCGGTATCTGTCGATCTGTCGCTCTCGTTCTTCGCTGCCATACATCTGGTCTAGTAGCTGTTGTGCCTGAGCCGAATCAAAAAGCTGCTCAAATTGATCGTTCATTTTTAATGTTCCTCCTGGTTCTAATTGTTTGAATAGTAGTTATCATGTCCATTGTACCGAAAGGCAGCGCTCACAGATAGGATATTTATGAAAGAAATAGGCAGGTTAGAGCAATACATTCATTCCAAATTATGGTATCATATTTTCGGGCATATTTTGTGAACGAAATATTCTGAGGAGTGAACATTATTGCGGATACATAGTATTAAATTACTCACTAAACAACTTGAACAACTCAAAAGGTTCTACACTTATGTTCTCGGACTTCCACTGACGGAGAGTTCTAGTGATACGTTTACCGTAAAAGTAGGGCGTTCATACTTAATTTTCGAAAGAACGAATATTATCGATGAAAACCCATTTTATCATTTCGCTTTTGACATCCCTGAAAACAAAATTGATGAATCAATAGCTTGGCTAAACTCGGTGGGGATTACACTAAACTTATTACCAGACAACACATACAAAGTGTATTCCTCAACTTGGAATGCTACATCAATTTATTTTTATGATTCAGCGGGAAATATAGTCGAATTTATAGCAAGGCATAGTCTTGATAACGCAATTCATAGTTCCATAACAGGTACGGAACTAATAAATATAAGTGAAATCGGCCTTGTTGTTAATAATGTAACTAAAATAAAAGATTTTTTGAGCACAAACCATTCATTTAGCGGATATAAGGATAGCAAAGATACCTTTGCTGCGGTAGGTAATGAAGAAGGATTATTCATACTGTCAGCCAATAAAAGAGTATGGCTTGGTTCTGAAAAAAAAGCTGATATTTTTAAAACAGAAATTGCAGTGGAAGGACCTCAAGAAGGAATATATAATATTGGACAATACCCTTACAAACTTTCATTTGTGAATTGTGGCTAAACTAACGGGGAACGATAGTTCAATAAGATAGCGGCAGTCTAGGATTTTATTTTCTCGTCCATAGCTTTTGGTGGTGAATAATGAAAGAAATCTCAAAATTGAGACCGGCGAGGATGTTTAGATTATCAAGGAATACATGTTGCTTCTATCTCTTATATTGATCATTTTCACAACAGCTTTCTTTTACAGAATACACCATAGTATATGGGTTAAATCTTCCTTCTATGGACTTCGTCCCATTGTAACTGGCCTGATTATTTATGCTGCAATCCACTTTGGTTTACGTAACCCAGCACACAAGCGGTGCTGGGTTATTTTATAACATCAGTATGCTTTAAGCGGGAGGGTATCCTTGAGCTGATTGTCTCATTGGGCGAAATAATTGTTTCGAGACCCTAAGGCAACAAGTTTTTGGGTTCTTTCTTTTGAGAAAAATCGGCACAAAGACGGTCACTTATAAACCAACCCAGTACCAAAACAAATATTGCGAGAATAAATTCAATCCCAAAAACCGTTTGCAAACCGGCAACGATACTTTGTGTTTTATCTTGAAACGCTGCGGGATCGAGCGAATGGTGAAGATAACGATTGGCTCCGGACGACATGATACCGACGAACAAAGCGATGCCAATTCCCCCAGCAATCTGTTGGAGCGTATTGTATATGGCTGTGCCATGGGGGACCAGGTGACGCGGAAGTTGATTCATTCCTGCCGTCTGAGCCGGCATGACGACAAACGATATGCCTAAGAATAAGAGGACATGATTGAACAGAACGGAGCCTCGGGTTGTATCGCTGTCGATACCGGCAAACAGCCACAGCGATAGGGCGATCATGACCAGTCCGGGCATTATGACGAATCTCGGCCTGAATTTATCGAATAATTTTCCCGTCACAGGCATCATCATTGCGTTTAAAATGCAGCCTGGCATCAGAAGTAAACCAGTCGCGAATGCTGTCAATTGCATCACATCCTGCATATAGATCGGCAGCAATGTCGTGGTGGCGAATAAAACCATCATCAGCACTACTATCAATACCGCTACCAAAGAAAATGCGGGATACCGGAATACGGAAAGATCAATTAAAGGCTCTTTAATCTTGAGCTGCCGCCAAATAAGCAAGAGTAAGAAGAGGCCGCCTATGGCGATCAAACTGTAACTCCCAGGACCAGCCCAGACACCAGTCTGGCTGAAACCGTAGGTGACACAACCAAACCCGACGGTTGACGTAACAATGGATAAAAGATCGACCCTTGGCTTGGTTATTTCTGTAACATTCTTTAAGTAAATGAATGCATAAATAATCGAAAACAATGCGACAGGAATTACCATGTAGAACAGCCATCGCCAGTGTAAGGTATCGATAACCAACCCCGATAAAGCTGGCCCGATGACAGGGGCGACCATGATGACAAGCCCCATGAGACCCATGGCGGCCCCCCTGCGTTCCGGAGGATAGAGGGCAAGAATCGTATTCATCATCAACGGAATCAATAATCCTGTCCCGCAGGCCTGAACAACCCTGCCTATCAGCAAGACTTCGAATCCAGGGGATACTGCACACAAGCAGGTGCCTGCTAAAAATAACGCCATCGCGGACATAAACATCCGGCGAGTCGTGAACCATTGCTGTAGCAATGCGGTCACCGGCACCAGTATGCCGATCATCAGCATATAACCGATCGATAACCATTGTATGGTCGAAGCAGCAACGTTGAATTCACGCATTAATCCAGGAAATGTATTGGTAAGTAAATTTTCATTAAGAAACGCAATAAATGCACCGATGAGCAGGGCGGCTAACATCGCCCCTCTCTTCATTCCGCTTGCCTCTTGAACCCGTTTGTTCATCTTCTACCTCCAGAGAATATTCATTGCGTTCCACGTAGTGTTTTGACACCGAATCTTCACCTGTCTGTGGTGCAGGTTATCCTACACCATCACTTTCTAACAAGGAGTAAAAATTATCGCGGTCTTCATCATCGAATTTGCCAAGCGCCCGTACCCTGACAAATTCATGTCCGCCAAACATGTCGATTTCCTCGCCGCAACTATTGTAGAGCGCGATCATATTGCCATCCCGATTGAGCTCCAGATACCCGTAACAAGTTGCCTCGGGCGCTTCGCCGTTTAAGAGCAAAAATCTGATTTTGTCCACGCTGTTCATGCAGATCTCCTTTCTTTATTCCTCATCGATCTGAAGAATATTTTACGTGACACCAGATGAATTGGAAAAAGCGATATCGCCCTGCATACTGGGAAATTCGTTCCTATTTAGAAAGCATGAGGGGGGATCCCTCGCTATGTCGCTCATTCTCACATTATCTCTTGACGAGATGCGATTTGGGGATTATGATAACGTGCCGGTTAATTCAACAAGGTAAATCAATAAAAGGCTGACTTTTCGAGTGTGTTGGCACCGAATCATCAGCCTGTCGTGCAGATCATGAAATTAAAAACCCATAAGAGCATCAACTAAGGAGATGCCGTGGTAGCTGCTTTAGCATTTTTCGCCGATAGACCCGTTAAGCTGAACCGTATCACAAATAGAGGCAGTTTCTCTGAAGAAAAACTTGCAGAAGTCTGGGAGGGGCTGGGATCCCCAGTCCTTTACTCTACTATATTCAAATAAGTAAGATTTTGGTTTTAAGTTTTATGCAACGCTAGTGTGCTTGGATTGCTTGATTCTGCCCGTTGATGTCATTTAATATATCTATATATGTTATATATATTGACAATTTTTAGTTTGCTCCTTAATATAATGATTTAACAAGTGTCGGAAATCAGAGGGGGAGCAGGCAATGAATGAATTCGTGACGGATACGACCCATGGTTATGTCCCTTTGCAGCCTGAAATAGCTTGGCATACCGCTGATTATCAAGAATACAAAGAGCATGGCGACGCGCGCCACATCCCCGCTTTATTTTATCAATTTCGCTCCAAAAGCGTGGGATCTCCAGATTTCGTCGCGATTCCGGACGGTCATGTGGATATGTTATTCAGTTGTGACGCTAGTCAGCCTGACATCCAGGTGTACGGCTCCGTGCTTTCCAGACAGACGATCACCTTGAGAAAAAATACCGTTTACTTCGGTGTTCGTTTTCTCTCCCTACATGTAACAGGTAGATCGAAGATTGATATGAAGGATTTGATTAGTCAATCTTGTCCATTATCAGATTTTATTTTGATGACTAATAAGAGCGTCGAGCCTATTCTTACGTCAGCAACGTTCTCTGAAAAGATACGCTTGTTCAAGGAAATACTTGGTGAAGTCTTAACTATTCAGCAGGATTCACGCTTAGTCCGCTTTGCGTTAAATCAGATGATTATGGCGAAAGGAAACATGAGTGTAAAGGATTTGGCGACCGAAACGGCGTATTCGGAACGCTATCTCCGCAAGCAATTTGAGCATTTCGTTGGCTTATCTCCTAAGGTGTTTAGCCAGATTACGAGATTCCAGCATGCTCTAAACGGGCTGATCGAAAATCCGCAATCCACAGCGATTTGGGACAGCATTTCGGAAAATGTCTTTTACTATGATCAGCCGCATTTCATCAATGAGTTTAAAAAGTTCTATCAAGAGACGCCGCATGCTTGGATGAAGCGTTGTTTACAGGGGTAAAGAATAGAAAGGACCACGACGTGGTCTTTTTTTAATGTGTTCATGTCATGAAACCTGACGCAATGGCCGATTTTTCCAATATTTCCGCAAAACCTTCTAGTATACTAACCACATCGAGATGAACTTCACTCCATAACAGAAGGGGACTACACGAATGAAAATTGCCGATTCCTTTAAAAAGAGTTTAATCGTTGGGACTATGATGACAATGGCCTTCACACCATTCATGCCATTTGGCTCGCATCAGGCTTATGCGCACGGTGGCAGCTTTAAAGACGAATATGTGCAATTACGACAAACACTTGAGGATTTTGGCGCTTCGGTGTATTGGGATGAAACATCGAAGACGATTCAAGTCGTGAAGGATGGCAAAGTGGCCCAGCTCAATTTGAACAGTGCGAATGTGAAGGTGAATGGAAAGCTGCTTACACTTGCTGGACCGGTTGTGATGAAGGATGGCATCACGTATGTGTTCCATGATTTTATCAATGAAATTTTTCAAGCTGATGTGATTTCAAGCGTTCAAATTTCGAAGGACACCAACCCTTTGAATCCACTGACAGCCAAAGAGATTGAAGGTGCGGTCAGCATTGTAAAAGCTTCAGAAAAGTACAAAGATAAGATACTTTTCACAGAAATCGCTCTGAAACCGCCTGCGAAAAGCGATGTGTGGAGCTATGTGCTAGCAGGTGACAAAAGCAAGAGTCTACCCAGAGTTGCTCAATTCGTAGCTTTGGATGGCAAGCAAGTCATTGAGGGTGAAGTGAATCTTGCTGATGGGAAGCTGACCAAGTGGGAAACCAAGGAAGGCGCACAAGGGATGGTCACCCTTGACGATATGGTCACGGTGCAAAGCGTCATCGAAGGGGACACGAATTATGCGAAAGCAATCGCGAAGCGAGGCATTTCCGATATCAAAAAAGTCGTGACGACACCTTTGACGGTTGGTTATTTTGGAGGGGAAGATGATCTAGTTGAGGATGCCCGTCTCTTGAAAGTTGTTTCCTATTTGGATACAGGAGATGGTAACTTCTGGGCTCACCCAATTGAAAATTTAGTCGCTGTTGTCGACTTGGAAAAGAAACAAATCATTAAAATAGAGGATAACGGGGTTATCCCGGTTCCGATGCAAGCCAATCCGTATGATGGCCGTAATTTTGCGGAGAAGCTAGCCCAGAAGCCACTGGCGATTGAGGAGCCAGTGGGCAAAAATTACGATGTAACTGGAAATATGATCTCTTGGGGGAACTGGGATTTTCACTTGCGCTTGGATAGTCGGGTTGGGCCGATTCTTTCGACAATGACGTATAACGATCAAGGGGAGAAGCGGAAAGTCATGTACGAAGGCTCACTTGGCGGCATGGTTGTACCTTATGGGGATCCGGATATTGGTTGGTATTTCAAAACGTATTTTGATTCCGGGGAGTATGGTATGGGGACATTGACGTCGTCACTTGTCAAAGGGAAGGATGTTCCTGACAACGCCATGTTGTTAGATGCTGTCATTGCTGACACTCAAGGGAATCCACGTACGGTTCCGAATGCGATGGCTGTTTTCGAACAATATGCGGGACCTGAGTATCGCCATGATACGATGTCGGCGCAAGGTACCGATAGTAAAGAGCGCAGAGAGTTGGTCGTTCGTTGGATATCTACGGTCGGTAATTATGATTATATTTTCGATTGGGTGCTTCAACCGAATGGTACGATTAAAATTGATGTCGGTGCCTCCGGGATTGAAGCGGTCAAAGGTGTCGTAACCAACAATATGCACGATTCCACAGCGGTTGAAGATACGAAATATGGCACACTACTCGATAACCATATTGTGGGCACAACGCATCAGCATATTTATAATTTTAGACTCGATATGGACGTAGATGGAGAGAATAACTCCTTAACGGAAATTGATCCAAAAGTTGCTGAGAATACGGATGGCGGACCGCGTAAAAGTGTTATGATCACCGAGCACAAAACCGTTAAAACGGAACAAGAAGCTACGCAAAAATTCGATCCTTCCACGATCCGAATTCTAAGCAATCCGAATAAAGAGAACAAAGTTGGTAATCCGGTCTCTTATCAAATTATTCCTTTTGCTGGTGGTACACATCCGATTGCGAAAGGTGCACTATTCAGTACTGACGACTGGCTGTTCAAGCGTGCAGGCTTTATGGATAAGCAAATTTGGGTGACAACCTACAATCCTGATGAACGTTATCCAGAAGGCAAGTATCCAAATCGCACGGCGAAGGATACAGGTTTAGGTAAATTTACAGCGGACAACGCGTCGATTGAGAACACAGATGACGTGGTATGGATCACGACGGGAGCTACACATGTGGCTCGTGCTGAAGAATGGCCTATAATGCCAACGGAATGGGTCCATGCGATGTTGAAACCGTGGAATTTCTTCGATAACACGCCGACATTGAATTTGCCTTAAAAGATGATGAGAGGAGCCTTGCGATGCAAGGCTTCTTTGGTCATTTCCCCCGCCAGTTTCCATGTCGATAATCAAAAAAATGCAACATCAACATCAACAGTGAAATTGCTGCTGATGTTGCGGCTTCCAAATGAAATGAGATGATAGCAGCGGCCCAGCACCATGCAAGTATTTACTAAGGATGATATGACAACATTGGATTTTTCAGGATTTCATAATGCAGTGACATGGTTAAAAAAACGTGATATTCTAGATGATTTAACTTGGGAGTTTTGCTCAAATAAGCAAGAAGTCAAGGATGTAGTAAAGGTAAGAGCAATGCGTGATGGTGATGTTTTTACCGGAGGAGGGATTACAGCTTCAATCGATCTTGGTTTATTTTTTATCGAAGCAATAACAAATAATGAAGTTGCACAAGAAATTCAAAAATTTATGGACTATCCTTATTATAATCTCTAGGTTTATTTTCTTACTTAAGATTCACGTATTAAACTATCGGATAACGATAGCGTAATAATCAAGGAACAGATCGCCTCACGGCAGATGCTCCCTTTTTCGTTGAACTTAAGGGCAGGATACATGCAAGAATACATAGAATTAGTAATTTACGCATGAGAAGTGTTATTGTAAATTTATTAAGGTAGGTGGAAGAATGGGATTATTCGACTTTTTAAAGAAACAGAAAATATCTGAACCGGTAGTAAGAAAAGTAGATTTAGATCTACATAGTGCAGAGAATTTTTCATCGTTGCAAGAATTATATGAGCGATACAGTGGTGTTGCTCTTGAGAAACAACTAGCAATAAGCGATTCAATCGAAAACCTTGATTGGAATGTTGATATGAGCGCAGGAACAGCTACATTTGGTAAGCATTTAACTTTCCCAATTCAAATGTTGGGTAGTGTTTCGCACCAATCAAACACTTGGTTATGGGCTTGGGCAAACTCTCAGGCACAGATTTCTTCAGATAGTTTGACACAGGCATTTCAGCTAAAAGCTTATGGTATTAAGAACAACATTTCTGAACTAATAGAAGAAAAAATCTCTGCTATCAATAATGAAGGACATTTAATTGCAAGTATTGCTTCTGGAATGTTTAAAAACCGTTTTTACTATGCAGGCAACTATGGTGCAGGAACAGCATTTTTTACTATTGATGTGACGGAAGAAGATTTAATGGAACAACCCGAATCGGTATTGACCGTATTTCCGCAACTGATAATGACTTTTGAACTCAATCACAGAAAAGCATTAACCTTTTATCTGATAGACAAAGGCTTTAAAGTTTTTGAATCGAATGAAAGTTTAACAGGCGTTTCTGCTAAGCTTACGGTTATAGCACATTTCGATGAAATGAATAGAATGAACAACCTAGAATCAGCTCATAAATAAAGTGTTGGTCATTGAATCAACGGGTAACGATAGTTAAAAGACAAAGGAGCCGCAAAAGCCAGGTAGCTGGGACAAACATATATGGGGAAATCAAGATCTTAATGATTCAGTATTAATACATAGGCTTGCAATTTCACGAGAAGAAAAAGGAAAGCAATTGGGATCTGTAATTCTAAACTGGATCGCAAATGTATTGGACTTTCCTAAAACCAAATTATACTTGAGACTTGATTGCGTTGAAAATAATTTTAGACTGAATGAATACTACAAGCAGAATGGATTTCTGTTTGAAAATGCATCAATGGGAGGCTGCCGGCATGATCGGCAGCCTCAATTACTTTAATGGGCAGATAGCTTCAATAAAAAGTACATGCGTTTTGCGGCGAGAGCAGAAGGAGCTTTATCGTCGATATAGGGACACTAGGTCTTATTATGGATCCTTCATCTTTTAACATTGACAAAAACTGACCAAGTGGTCTAATATTGATTCAGGAGGTCTAATAATTTATGGAAAAGTCGTTTACTCGCACCCAACGAGCTCGTCGTGAAGATATTATCAGTGCCGCGATCGTCGTCATCAATCGCGAAGGCTACACTGCTGCATCCGTCGAAAGGATCGCCAAAGAAGCTGAGACTAGCAAGAGCACCATACTATACCACTTCAAGACTAAGGAAGCGATCTATGAGGAACTGGTCATCACGCTCTATCACAATGGTGCCGCCTACATGACCGAACGAATCATGGCGGTCGAGACCTATCGTGACAAACTCTGTGCGTACCTGTCCTCGAATCTTCACTTCATCGCTGAACATGCCGCTCACGTCAACGCCGTTCACAGGATTCAAGAAAATGGCGGGCTCCAGAGCGACGGTTCCGACGCAGTTACGCCACTCGCGACACTGCTTTCATCCGGCCAAAAAGCAGGAGAATTCGGTTTCTTTGATCCATTGGTAATGTCGCTTGTCATCCGTGCCGCGGTCGATGGAGCATCCTTCCACTTCACCACACACCACAACCTAGACTTCGAGCACTACATTAACCAAACCATTCAGCTTTTCCAAAAAGCCACAGCGCTCCCATAGCGCAGAAAGGCCTTAATGATGGACAAAAATTTGGCTGCCAACCATGCAAATCCAAAGATGATAACACCAGCTCTTCATTCCGTCAGATGGCTTGTCACTCTTTATAGCTTGATAAGCTGGCTGACCGTCGCGGCGATCATTATTTTATCGTATACTGCACCAAACCTCGTAAACCCGGAGGCTTGGGTACGTGGCATCATCGTCGCTGCTACATCGGTCTTGACAGTAGTCTTTGCAAATCGGGCTGCCATAGGTAAACCGCGTGCATTGATGCGGTTGCGTATCGTTGTGACGGTATTGCTCGTCGCATTCACCGCCGTACTTTTTTTCTTGACTTTACCGGTATGGATGAAAGTCGAGCAGGTGGTTTGCAGCGTATTGCTTCTAGTTATTGCCATTCTCATCTTTAAGAGTTAGACTCATTTATCAAATGAAATTAAAGTTTTAGATCCAAGAGGTCAATTTGACACGTTTATATTAGATTTAAACTGTTTTTAGACCTTCATGAATGACAACTAAATATGAATAGAAACATTTATCTACAAATGAGTAACATGAGTATAATATATTGACACGTACGCTATCGGTGAACGATAGCTAAGCAACTGAAGGGCTGCCGACGTGGTAGCCCTTCACTCCGTTAACGGGCAGGATAATTACAACAGGAAAATATTTACATGGGAACAAATGTGCTGTAATATGATGAGGAAACATACTTTTAATATAAGGTAAGGTGGTTTCCAGTGAGTGAACAAGTTGTTGAACAGTTTGTTGACCGTATTGATGCAGTCTTTCTACCTGTGAAGAATCTTCAGGATTCGTTAGTGTGGTACCAAACCATGTTTGGGTTCGGTTTGCGTTGGAGTAATGAAAGAATGGCTGGATTAGCAATAGCCCCTAACTGCGGATTTCATTTAGTACAAATCTCAGACTTTGAACCAATTAATAAATACACTCCATTCAATTTTGTTGTGAAGGATGTAGAAGAAGTGCGGGAAAGACTCGAAAAAAATGGAGTAGCTGTTTCTGAGGTAAGGAACGGTGAACCTAAACGGTTTGATATTACTGATAATAACGGAAATATGATTAGTGTTATTCAATTGTAAATGACAAGATATTCGTATTGAACTTTAAAGAGGAATGATCCTTGAGGGGCTAGCTACGCAGCAGTTCCTTTTTTTTATTGAAGTAACGGGCAGTGTACACTATAAGGGAAATAAAGGGAAAAGTATGGGTGTGGCGAAGTCTTTGTTTTAATTGAATCCGATAATGACACAAGAGCGGTTATTGAAGTAAACGGGCGAACTAGATGGGTTATTACTTTCTTTACTGATGACATTGAATTTTTACATAAGAAATTATTATCCGAAGGAGTCACTTTTAGAAATATCAGTGATGAAGGTATCTATGGAAAGTTTTTTTCCTTTGAGGATTTAGATGGAAACCTATTTGATGTATGGGAAAATAGAGATAGCGAGTTAATTTTTTTAAAAGGGTGGATTAAGCTAACGGGGAACGTTAATTAAATAGGGATCGTCGGCTGCTACGCAGTCTTGACGATCCCTATTTAATTGAAGTAAAGTGCAGAATTACGGAACCTTCCTACTGTTAGAGGCGTAATATTGATGACACTTACTATTAAATGGATAATCACGGATAGATTATTTGTTGCATTTTAAAAGGAGGAATAAGATTTCTCCATTCTTTGGTTTTGGTTTCCTAGCTCTTTTTTTACGTTTGGCATTAGGTATGTTATTTGGAAAAAGGATGGAAAGTAAAGGAGAAAAAGCAATGAATGATTACAGACAGAATGGATACCTTATTGTAGGCGTTGGAATTGTGGCTATTCTCGCGGGTATTGTTGACACATTTTAAGCTAGCGAGTAACGATAGTGGGAGGAGCCTTGCCGACAGGCATCTTCTCTATGGTGTGTTAAAGTATTGGGCAAGAAAAGATAATTCAATTCGGAGTATGTAAAAAGTGCCACTCTATAATAGAAGGTGATCTTTAGATGCAAGAATTTATTAAGAATTTTAAACAAGCCGTTTTCGGGGATAATATTTACATTCGACCATCTCTTTTATCTGAGGATAAAGAATATCTTATAATTACTTTTGATGTCTTTTTATATGAAACTCAGAATGTAGTTCAAAGTTGGAAAGTAACCTGTAAGAATTTTGAAAATTACAAGCTGGTGAATGAATTTTTCGAAGATATAAATATATTCAAGGATCACATCTTATTATGGGAATACTCTGAGTTACAAGCGGAACTGTTTTATACTGGTAAAACAAATAAAAAGTTCGAATTGATTGGTGAATTACTTAGTAAACATTACGAAGTAACAAAGGGATGGATAGATTACAAATACTATTTAAATAAATCGTTAGAATGGAAGTCAATAGACTGGCTGTTTAGTGGAGATAATGGGTTAGTAGCTTCAGGTCCAACCATTTTAATAAATGAATATAATACGATTTTAGAAAAGTTTGGACTAAAGACATCCATTTTACCAAGAAAGGGAAAACAAGTGAAATATGAAGTATTAATATATGAGAATTCCTTTGTAATTGCTGAAGAATTTATTTTTGAATTGATATTAGAAAGTAACATTTCCGAAAGTTGCTGAGAAGCGTTATAGTGAAGGGGAATCCGGTGGTTTACTCAACTAACAGCAGAACGTTTGTTGAAAAATACTCATATAGCGGCAGCTGATCACCCGATCGGCTGCCGTTGTCTATTGAAGTAACGGGCAGTTTAATTCCAATAAATGGTATAATATTCTGTGGGTACAAGGTCAAATAATTATCAGCACGTCAATATTCATAATGTAAATTTTATATATGCTACTACAAAAACAAGTATGCCTTTTAATGATGAGGAATTCGATTTGATTTATGATCGCAGAGGACCAACTTCTATTATTAATCACAGTAGATTATTAGTTTCTGGTGGGATTATACTTGGAATTCATACCAATATAGACTCTGCAAGAGAGCGTTTATTTAAAAATGGGTTTAAAGATATAGAAATTGAAGAGTTCAACGAGGCGATTACTTATTTCCCTAATGAAATGGAGTTTGCTAAATTCTTAGCAGACGTACCAGGTAATCCTGATTACACGTTACCAGAGTTAAAAAGTGAACTTGAAGAAAAGGTTAGAGAAAATGTTATAGGAGGAAAACTAGGAGTAAGAGAACACAAGTACATATGGAAAGCAGTTAAACCCTAAAAAGTTATTACGCTAAAGCAAAACGATAGATTAATAAAAAAGAAGGCAACCGGCCAGAATTCCAATTAATTTCAAGTAGGGTGTTAAAGCACGTAATGTAGAAAGAAAATAAAGTATTAGACTGGAAAATAAAGAGTGTGGCTGATCAGGAAACTATCTGCGCTTGGAAAGTAGTGTTAGCTGTTGAGTAAAGTAAAATTCCGCAAAAAATATCAAAACAGAGCGTTCCATCTGTCGTAAAGTGAGTATATCGATATGGAGGCATTAAAGTGAATTATAAGGATTTGGTAATCAAGGCCACTACCTATATTGAGGATCATCTGACCGATGAGAGATTAAGCACCAAGGTTATGGAGGCTGCGGGCTATTCGCCGTACCATTTTCACCGGATCTTCCTATCGGTTACGAGAAACTCCGTCTCGGAGTACATACGCAAGCGGAGATTGACACAAGCAGCATACGATTTATTTTATACCAACCAAAGGATCATAGATATTGCCATCCTGTACCGGTTCGAGTCTCAGGAATCCTTCGCCCGAGCCTTTGGGAAAATGTTCTCCATCTCGCCTGGACAATTTCGAAAGCAAAGGGACATGAAGGACACGCTGTTCCGGGCAATGGAGAAGCTTCCTTTGGATGAAGTGGGGCTACAGCATTTGAATAAGAGCGTCTCCCTCGTGCCAGCTATTGTCTGCCTGAATAAGCTGCATCTGGTCGGCATGTCGATACCGGGTGTCAATTCAGACGAAGTCGGAAAGCTATGGCGGAGCTTTAGGCAGCGTTTGTTTGAAATTGAGCGAAAGCCGGATACGGAAGACATATTTTATGCGGTCTTTGAACTTACAGGTAGGCAATGGGAAGTCACTTATACCGCTTGTGTCGAGGTGGCTGGCGAGGAGAGTGTAGTTCCCTTGGGAATGGTCGCTAAGCTGCTCCCAGAGGTAACTTATGCGGTTTTTACTCATAAGGGGACATTATCGAGACTCAACGATACGTTCCAGTACATTTATGAAACGTGGTTACCCCAGTCAGGCAGCGTTCGTACGAATTCCCCCGAGTTTGCGCGTTACGACCATCGATATCTAGGACCGATGAACGAGGATTCGGTATTAGACATATATATTCCCGTTGGGGCGCCATCTTAAGAGCATTTATCTCAAGGAGAGGAAGAAATCAAGATGAACAAAATAGAAGACATTGTTGAAGGATATGCAGGTTGCTGTGAGGTACAAATTACCGACAACGCATTGAAGGTGACCGTTCCCATGATCGTGATGTATCCGACAGATGCACCGGAACAGACTGATAGGTTAGGGCGGTACTCGTTGGAGGTGGCCAGAGACGCAGCGCCGCTGGAGGGGAAATTTAGACTAGTCCTCATTTCACACGGTACAGGCGGTTCACCGCTTGTGTACCGGTCGCTCGCTCGGCATTTGGCGCGCAGCGGCTTTATCGTTGGCCTTCTCGAACATCCATTTAATAACCGCAATGATAATAGTTTGGAAGGTACTGTCCAAAACCTCACCTATCGCCCCCGGCACCTTCGCATGGCAGCCGACTGGTTTTTTGAAGATGAGAGGTTTAAGGAGCTTCTCCAGCCGGGAGGCCATTCGGTCATCGGGCATTCCATGGGGGGCTACACCGCGCTTGCAGCAGCTGGCGGTATCCCGACCTCCTTCCCTAATGAGAGCCCGGATGGGAAGCCGCAGCAGATCGATGTCCCTCATGATTCACGCATCCGGTCCCTGATTTTGCTAGCCCCGGCGTCCGTTTGGTTCCATAATGAGGGAGCATTAAATAACGTTCGGCTCCCCATTCTCATGTTGGATGCCGAGCGAGACCCTTACGCACTTCCTTTTCACGCGCAGATCATCATGAATGGTGTTGCTGAACCGCAAATGATTCGCTATCGGACGGTGGAGAATGCCGGACATTATTCCTTCCTGACTCCTTTCCCAGCTGAGATGATTTCACCAGCCTTCCTCCCCTCGCAAGACCCGCCCGGCTTTGATCGCGTGCAATTTCACGAAACGCTGAAGGCTGAAGTAGTAGATTTTCTGTTGACTTAACATTAGGAACAATCACTTTCCGTCGAAATCAAATGTTAACTGAGAGTTCGATTAACTAATCGTTACGCTAACTGGGGAATGTTAGTTCAATATCAGGCTGAAACAGCAGCGGCAGTCTAAGACTTTATATTCACGTCTTAGTCCGCCGCTGCTTACTTTATTGGAACAGTATAAAACTTATTTTACGAAGGCTGCCAAATTAATAATTGAAAAACCACATTAGATCAACAACTCTAGTCTAGAACTTCATTTTCAACGAACACGTAACACCTTATTCAGCGGTTGCTCCCTTTTGTTCAACGAACTTTCTGAATATCACGTTATCTGAAAGCAAGACCTAAACCATAGAGGAGCGATTAATTATATGAACCGCCTAGTAATTATGACAGTTGGAATAACGCATAGTGGAAAAACTACCTTTGCTAAAGAATTGACCTAATACACTAAAATTCTCTATTACCAATGCGATTGTTGAATATGCTGTAGTGCAAAGTAATTTTCATATCATCTTAAGAAATTGTAATTTAAATAAATCAGGACGAACAAATGTACTCAGATATTTTCATGAAAAGGGATTTAGAAGTATTATTGTTTACTTTAATTTATCTATTGAAATACTGAGAGCACGAGTTGAACAAACACAAAGAAGTAAAACTATTTTCAGAAGTGCATCGAGCTTTTTAGAAGTAGAATCGTGCGTTAACTCCTAAAATCAATATAACTGTTTATTACTTATTGAAATAACAAATTAAATGATAATATTACTAATATTGAATCTATTCGCAAGTAATGAAAAAGGGTGATTAGTGAAATGAGCGAAATCGAAATCCGTAAATTTACAAAAGTCGATTTACAGAAAATGGGTAAGTTATACCAAGCTGTTACGTCTAGAGATAACGCGGTTTTTTGGTGGGTTGGAGAAGAAGATAACTGGCCAAATGTATTCATAGCGGTTGAGGAAGAACAAATTATAGCTAAGGGGCAAGTTAGTATTGTTTGCACTATACCACTAGGAAGCCCAAAAGAACACAAGCACTATATTTATTTCAATTTAAAGACGCTTCCGGAAAGAGAAGCAGACTACCACCTCTATGATCTCCTATATGAGCGTTTGTTAAATAGAGCATATGAGTTGAAAGAAACATTACCGAATGCCTACCGAACGATGATGGGCATAGGTAACCAATCCACTGAAAAGCAAAACAACAACTATTTCAAAACAAAAGGTTTCGTATATAGGAAGAGTTTGTATACGATGCGTAGAAATTTATCCGAGACGATTGAACACCCAGTTCTTACTGCTCCCTATCAATGCATGCAACGGAACATGGCTACGGAGGACAGCGTAAATGAATACTTAAAAGTCGACATGGAGATTTGGCCGGAGGCCCCAATTGGGCACAAAAGGTTAATGGATAATCAGAAGAATTCTGCGTGGACTGCTTTTGTTGTTAGAGAGGATGCCACCTTAATAGGAAGTGTTATGGCTTGGATGGATGAAGATGAAGATGGAATCATTGAAGATGTATTTGTCAGAGAGCCGTGGCGAAAACAAGGTATAGCAAAACATTTGCTGTCTCAGGCGCTTTCATATCTCAAGGAAAATGGTAGTACGTTTGCCGAACTGCAAGTAGAAACAGCAAATAGATCTGCTCTGTCCTTATATAACTCTGTTAGCTTTAAAGAAGTCTCAGAAGAAGTACGTTATGAGCGAGAACTTTAAGTTGTTTAACTAACGGAAACAATAGCGAAATAATCAGGGAGCAACTCGCCACGCCGCAGTTGCTCCCTGGTTTCATTTAAGTAACGGGATTTATATTTTTGTTTTTAGGAAGTGTTCTACCTGACCATTGGATAATGAAACTGAAATGATGCCTTTAGCGATATCATGATGATTAATCTCCAAAAAAAGTGTGGATTGGTCAGCTAATTTAAACATTTTGTGTACAGCATCTATGCATGCTTCCGGAACCTTATTAACTGCTTTATAAACATCCTCAACTTTATTGCAAATGGATTCTCCAAACAGATGAAGCGTTGTTCTTTCGTTACAATAAACCCTGATTTCAAAACAATGGTCGATTAGACCAGGGAACCAATCAATAAATTTGCGGCTAAAGTCGGCCATATCGAGTCTTTCGGTATGTATTTTAATTGGACTAACCAAGTTACCAGCTTGGATTTCAATTTTTTCATCACAAATCAATATCTTAAAATTCGCCATAAATAACCCGCCTTACGCATTTATTTATCTATTAGATTACTCCATCCCAGGCTATCGGGGAATAAGAACATTATCTCTTACAGATCGATTGTAGGAAAGTCATTACCTTAACGATTCCTCATAGAGGGAGATTAGCGTAGGTGCAGGATAATGTAATAAAGCGAAAGAAAGTTTTCCTAGTGCTTAGATTAAGATAAGGCTCCTTTAAAAGCACTACATGCTACCCGTGTATGTTCTTTAATTAATATTTGGAAATGGAATATAATAGAGGAGGGTCCTATCCCAAGCGAAGGCGCGGGAGCTTCCTATTTTTATTGAACTACCGGGCAGTATAGCGCCGATATAGGTTAAACTGGTAAGGGAGTTTTTATTAAAAACCTATAACGCATTTTGAAGGCACGATTTAAAATGTGGAAATTGTGATATCAAGCCTTTGAGAAAATTATCTCGTTTTACAGAAAAAGAGGAAACAAATTCCTTAGTTAGGTGTGGTGAAATAGCTTTGGAAAACAATAAGATTAAAATACTTGGAGAGTTTTTAAAATCCCGTCGTGAACGGATTAAACCGGATCATATCGAGATTGCTAGTCGTTACGGAAGAAGAAGAACGCCGGGTTTGCGCAGAGAAGAGGTTGCCCAGCTTGCGGGTGTGAGTATCACCTGGTATACCTGGCTGGAACAGGGCAGAGTTGGTTCTGTTTCAAGGGAAGTCCTAGAGAGCGTCGCCCGAGCATTGCAATTAACTTCTGATGAACAGGCTCATTTGCTTCGATTGGCTGATTACGGAGGGGAGAGGAATGCTAGTCCGAGTACCGGGAAAGCATACCCCGAACTTCAGAACATTATCGACCAAGTGAACTACCCAGCCATTATAGCAAATCATCGAACGGAGGTGCTGGCTTACAATCGGATGGCAACCGAAATTATTACGGATTTCCATGCCATTCCCGCTGATGAACGCGTAATGACGCAATTAATATTTACAGAACCAAATCTGCGTAAGCAGTTGGTAAACTGGAATGCATTTGCAAATTATACCATGGGTGTATTTCGGATTTATTATGACCAAAAGGCCGGCGATCACTGGTTTGAGTCTTTCGTCAAGCAAATGTGCCTCGAATGCGGGGAATTTAAGAGGTTATGGCAATTGCACAATATTCAAGAAAAGAAAGCTATCCTTTACACGTTTGATCATTGTGTTGCTGGGCGATTGTTTTTTCAATTGAATACTTTTTCTAATATTAACGGCGATGAAGACCTTCATTGCTGTATATTTACTCCTATCGCAAGTACCGGTACGGAGGAAAAATTAGCGGAATTGCGACAATTATCCTATTAGTCGGGATACCTGTATAAAGGCAAACTGGTTGACTCCTTGAATGTGAAATATAATGAGCTCATTCCCAATCTAGGAGGTCATTTAAAATGAAAGCCATTGTAATCGATCAACCAGGAGGACCGGCAAGCTTAAAATGGTGCGAAAAGAGGGATCTGCAGCCGACCCCAGGCAGGCTTACCATTGATGTTGCATATGCCGGAGTTGGTTATTTTGAAGTGCTGATGAGCCGTGGTGAATTTATGTCCGATTTTCCGTTGCCGCTTACTCCTGGTTTAGAAGTGTCAGGACACGTACGTGCCATTGGGGAAGGCGTAGAGGGATTCTACGTCGGTCAACCCGTAGCCTCTATGACGCTGCTTGATTTTAACGGGTTTGCATCTGTCGCGAACGTTCGGCCAGATTTGACGGTTCCGTTGGATCAATTAGGGGCAGATCTTGACTTGGCGACAGCGGCAGCTTCTATTGTAAATCTGACGACGGCTTACCTGGCCATTAAAGATGTGTATAGAATGAGAACAGGCGACAACGTACTTATTCATGCAGCCGTAGGCGGTTTGGGCAGCTTTCTTGGACAAGTTGCTAAACGTTTGGGAGCAGGCAAAGTATTGGGGACTGTTGGAAGCCAAGAGAAGGCTAAGCTTGCCGCTTCCTTCGGATATGACGAATTATTTGTCCGATCTGATTTTGTTGAGCAGACTCTGAAGGCTACAGGACAAAAAGGCGTTCATGCTGTCTTTGACCCGGTCGGGGGAAGCATGCGTAAACAAAGCTTAGAGGTGCTTCGCCCGTTAGGCCATTTGATTGTTGTTGGAAACGCCAGCGGTGATCAGGATGTCTCGCATTCTTTTAACCAAATATGGTTTTCCAACAAGCAGTCCGCTGGTTTTACATTAGGCGGATACGCTGAAAGCAATCCTGCAGAGACCGGGAAAGCGGCACGGGAAGCGTTAGGCATGCTGGCAAGAAAAGAAATCCGTGCTGAGATTCACGGCGTGTATCCTCTGGAAAAGGCCGCAGAAGCTCTTGCACTTTTAGAACAAAAAAACACTGTCGGCAAACTGGTTTTGCAAGTATAGACACGTAGAAAAAGAAAACCATTCCCATCAGCAACTTAAAAAACTCTGTGGAATGGTATGGAGAATATTTCGGTTTTAACCTAACGGGTAACTATAGTTCAATACGTTTGAGGTGAGGTAAATGCTGGAGGCAATCTAAGCTAACGTTAGTACAAGGTTACCGTTAAATAGTTGTTACATAATTGAAATCTTATTTTCATGTAGCATTAATCATTCAAGACTATAGTAAAGATCGACCCCCTTTAAAATATAAACTTAGGCCCTCAGCCCGTTGCTGTGGGCCTCTTTTTTGTCACCGAACGAACGGACAGGTTAACTAATGTTTGATTTCCGACTGGGTTAGATCGGTGATTTTATCAATTGAATTAATTTGTATAACCTTGATATTCCACACATTTGAGAATCGATCCTCTTATCTAGGTAAGTCCGGATATTCTCGGCCAGCTTCATGATACTTTGGAGATCCACATGTTCGGTGGCGGCAATCGACTGCTTATATTTCACGGTTTCCTCTGAATAAACGGAGTTTTGCAGCACTTGGAGCAACCACATTTTTTGCAGATGACCTCCATCGTAATAACGATAATGGTTTTCAGGATCTCGGTCTGCTGCTACATAACCTGCTTTTTCCCAATAACGGATCGTTGATTTAGGTATTTTCGTCAACTCGGATACTTCATTGATGGTAAAGCGCTCTTTGGCATATGGAGATATATTTTCATTCGCTTGTAGCCGGATATCTTCGATCAACTTCTCCAATCTCTCTTTATCGTCGTATAAAACGACTTCCTTTTCCCTGATGGCCCACAAAGCGTTATGTATCTTGTCCCGCTGAAGATAATGAAGCACCTCAGTTGTCACTTCCATCCCGAATGCCGGGGCCAAGGCTTGAATACAGGCCAAGTAAGTTGCATGCAGGTCCGAATAAAACCGATAGCCGTTCGCTGATCTTTCCGCAGGAGGGATGAGGCCATTGGCTTCATAGTTACGTAAGGTGCTGGGGCTAATCATGAATGTTGCTGCCATTTTTTTTGGACGCATTTTCAAATTGCGATCTCCCCTAAAAAATCAGAATTA
This sequence comes from Paenibacillus sp. HWE-109, assembly GCF_022163125.1. Classification (NCBI taxonomy): domain Bacteria; kingdom Bacillati; phylum Bacillota; class Bacilli; order Caryophanales; family Paenibacillaceae; genus Paenibacillus; species Paenibacillus sp. HWE-109. Next base: position 871,151 of record NZ_CP091881.1, read on the forward strand.
AAGTTACTTGTAAGGTTTTCTGGAAATTCATAAGATTCTCCTTCTTATTATTCGATAAACCTTTCAATTTGCTTGTATGTTGTACAATTTATTTGCAATGATGAAAAGGAGGAGAAAGTGTATGAATAAACAGTTCCCGAATTTCCACCAAGACATGACAATAAAAGAAATGGGTGAAGCGGCCAATCGTTATATTGAGTCCGAATGGAAGCCCTTGTACGAAGTGATGCATAAGGACTTGACGGCAGCTTTTCCGGAAATAGAAGATGCGGCTTACGGCCTTTATTTGGACGGTCTGATGCCGGTCATATTCGAACAACTGGAAAGTGCCGGTTATAGTGCGATGGAGAAGCTTGAGGAGAACGATTTCGTCATCGGAAAGTGCTTGATTTTCAGAAACTCCCTTGAGAAATGGGGCACGGAAGATAACAGATCGAGAATATTTTGGAACGTGGTCCGTGACAGGCAAGGCAATCCGTTAGGTACTTTGCTTACGGAAATTCCTCACTCCCATCTGAAATTCGACATTCCTTCGGCACCAGTCGTTTATTCACTACCTGAGATTCTCAAGGATAAGATCGTGCAAAGGGTTAGGGAAATTAAAGAATCCGAGCTAAAAACGGGAGAATAGAGCAGTCAATGAAATAATGAACTTATTTCAAACGATACCAACACGGAATCCTCTTCATCAACTCGTTTAAAACAATGACGGCAGGCGTTCGTCGTTCGTCCCTACTTCATTACGCTAACGGGTAACGATAATTCATGGGCTTGCTTCGCGGCAGGTCCTCTTTGTTATTCAAGTAACGGGCAGGATTGCATGGAAATATCTTGAATTATACAGAGGTACTCATCACTTTTGAGGTGACCGTCATGTCAATCGGGCAGGCTAGTTCCAATAGAAAGTTGGAGTTGTTGTTAGGATGCTGGTTAATGGAGGTGCGGATTTTGCAAAGCGTTATTCTAATAGGTGAACGACTTTCGCTCTCGAAACTACAGGAGGCATTTTCCGAGAGCCCATTTAAAATCGTAACGGTGTATAATGGTGAGCGGCTTTCGGGTGTGTGCTCCTATGGACACATTTACCTGGATGATATGACTTCGTATGTGCCAATTGAATATGAACCAGAGAAACTCAAGTTTATTCATGATTCTATTCAGTCACCACAGTTTATTTCATTGTGTTACTCTTCTAAACCCGTATGTATCAAAGCCCTCCAGACGATTAGTACGAAGATACATAATCTGTTGTTAGACGATGACATGGGGGAAATTGTATCTTTAACCGACAGCATGAAGTAAATCAGCGATATAAATTCTTCACCTAACTGCAAATGATAGGCTTTAGACTAACAAGAGATGAGGATGCCTATGGGCTTAGAAGTATTCTTAAAGGAATTTCACAGTGAACATTGGCTCAAGTTTGTAGAAACCTGCAACGAAACCTTTGATGCAAATGATATCGAATTTATTGATATCAGTGTCCCGCGAGATATTGCTACTGTATTGTATAGGGGACTAAAGAATCATGCTAATAATGGGCTGTTAAAACCAGTGCCAGCTTTAAATTTTGAGAGGCCAGTTGATCTATTAAAAAGCGACGATGGCAAAAAAATACTCAAAGTTGCACTTATGCGAATGCCTGACTAATATGAGATAAGAACTGAATTAAGTCTATTTAGATTTGAACTGATGTGAAAAGCGACTCTTTATTGCGCTAACGGGAGACGATAGTTAAATCACAACATGACGGCAGCTGGTTTATGATCGGCTGCCGTTTTCAATTGAAGTAAACGGGCAGAAAAGTTTAATATAAGTAGTTCAAGGAAGTGATTCAATGGATAGTGAAGAAAAAGATAAATACGATTTAGTCAGGGCATTCCCGCGTGATCTAAACAAAGACGTACGGCAAGTGTTGGACATTATCCCCCAGGAATCACATCTTACTTTTTCTTATTTTGAGGAACTGAGACTATCTGAGGAAACTCTATATATTCCATCTCGAATTTATTATGATGAACCTAGCCAGTCACAAATATCGTCTCTGACGGATAATCAACAAACCATACTTTATACCCTGTACACACGCCACCACAACGGCTATGTACGGGAAAAGAATGTAATGAATGCAATCGCCAAGGCAACGGAGTGTTCTTGGATAACAGCTTATCTGATGCTCATAATCGGTGAATATGTAGAGGAGATCTTACAGGTTATCCATCAAAATCGTTCACTGCTAAACGCAGACTTCATAAAAACTTTCGTACGTGAAAATCCCAAACTTTATCGAACAATTCAGAGTCGAGTGGTGAGTTATTGGAATTGTTATTATCGATGGAAGTATCCTAAACCTGAACAATATGTCGGGTTTCAAGTCCTGGCACATTTGAACCGTTTATTACGCTAACGCAGAACGATAGCTAAATGAAAATACCGAGATTTTGAATATACTGCCATTGTTTTCGGAACACATCAAGAATCAGGCAGAATGCAGCTTGTTGACGAGTCAACCCATTGAACAGCTGCCTCAGTTAACCAGTCAGCTCGATCCGCAGGCGCTGGAGCCATTCATGCCATGGTTAGCCTCGTTGCCAGCACATTGCCGGCTAAAGTCTTAAATAGAATATATTTCGTCTCTCCCATCACTAGGTGGGGGGCTGTTTGACTTTTACATTCAATTAAACATAAGGTTATTTGTAAAATAAAAAGCACCTTTGCAGGTGCTTTAGTGAATTAATTACTATCGTACTCGTTAACTTCGAATGTCAGGATTTTATCGAACAAAATGTAATCTTTGCGAGCTTTAAACGGACCTTTGTTGTTATTATGCTTGTCGATTGCGTATGTAATTGAACCTGTTCCTGTCGCTCTAGCATTATACCAATTGATAAACACATCCACTTCTGTCTTTGACAGATCGTATTCTTTTTCAACTCCATTTAAGAGCGTGATAACTAGAATTGCTCTACCTGATTGTGCTGGTGCTTGTGGTGTCGCTGAAGTTTCATTTGAATTTCCACTCTCGCCACTTGAATTAACTGCAGTTATAACGTAATAATATGTTGTCCCATTAGTTACACTTGTATCGGTATATGATGTTCCGGTAACATTTGTTGCAATAGTTGTATATGGACCACCCGCAATAGTGGAACGTTTAACATTGTAGCTTGAAGCGCCTGAAGTAACAGACCAGTTAAGATCAACTTTTGTATCCCCACCTACTGCTGTAAGATTGATCGGTGACGCTGGCGTTTGAATTGATGTTTCATACATTTGAAACTCATTTAAATCAATATTCACTGTATTATTATTTCCACCTGTGTTTTGCACGATAAAAATTCTGTATTTGATGTATTGATCAGTATTTGTGATTGAAAAAGTTTGTAATTGGTATAATTTTTCAACCCAATAACTTCCTTTATATCCACTTTTCGAGTCCAATGTTACCCATGATGTACCATCATATGCTTCGAATCTCCACGATTCTGGGCAAAGCGCTGTACTTTGTCCACATGCTATTGCATATGAGGTGACAGTTTTTTTAGTAGGAAACTCGTATGCAAGCCAAGCATTCTGAAATTCAGTTGTTCCCCAATCAGCATTAACTTCTGTCTTCCCATCAAATGCGTTATAAGGTTGATACCTTGGCCAATCATAGGCACTACTTTGAGTAATAATTCCCGAAGGCGACGTGCTACTTGTCATAACAGGAATGATATTCGGGGTGCTTTGTGCTGCTGCGATTACACTAAACATTTGAACAAATACGAGAGATAGAATCAAGAATGAAGATGCCAATTTCAGTTTATACTTTCTCATTTTTCCATCTTTTCTAAATATATGTTTTTACAATCTTTTCGTAGAGTATCCCATTTGTAACATTTTTTATAAACAAATATTGGAAATCAATAGATGGGTCCTTTAGAAAAATTTAGATGGTGGGCCTGCATTGAGTAAAAGGTACCGGTATTATTTTTATTGAAAATAAGGAAAATATATACATATTGTCGGAACAACGGACCAAGGAGAATGATTTCATTTCTAGCCTAATTGGAGCCCTAAAGAAAAAGGAGCACCCTTAGTCTTTGAATTTAATGGTAAACAACTCGTAATGAGGTCTGTTTACTCAAATAAATAACACACAAGGCTGCAGCAAAAATTAAACAACGGCCTCGTGTGTTATTTGAGTTTATGCTAATGGTGCTAAAGAAAGATTGTGCTATTTGAATTGTCATTAAGAGATGTAAAATGAAAAGAGGATTATGCAATTCTGAGAAAGAGGAGGCAAACCAATGTTAGGACTTGGATTCACAGGTTATGGGGATGTGAACGCCTTCTTGAAAAAGCGTTTCGCTGCTTGAATATCGCGGTTTTCGGAGTTCAAAATGAGTTTGAGTTTGGCGCGAAAACTACAACGGTGTTTTCAAATATTTTGACAAAGGAAGTTGCACTCTGTTTGATGCAGGGGGAACTAGTAAAGTAAAAAGAGGGCGTACGCCCTCCCAATGAAATTCCAGTTCTCTACACGACTAAGCCAATTAGTCCGGGCGGTTTAATAGAGACGTATTCTGCTTGAAATTGAATTTGTATTCACTCCATAAATTGTTCAATGCGCTGGCCCGATTGGAGCAGGTCTAGCAGCGCACGTTCCCGTAGCTCTCCAGAAAAACTAATAACGCAACTGATTTAGAAAATAAGTCATACTGTCAAGTAGCGGCTCTGTCTGTTTGTACCTTCGGATGATAAGGCAAGTACACAAGCTATCAATTAATCCCAGATGTGCAATTCTAGAGGACACAGCTTCTTTTAGAGAGTCTGCTTCATTTGATGAGATGACTAAACTGCTATCTACGAGATCCAGAAGGGGGGTTTTGTAAAAGCTTGTAATGCCAATAATTTTTGCGCCTTTTCCTTTTGCAATTTGTAATGTTTCAATTGTATCTTTTGTGCGGCCGGTATGTGAAATAGCAAGTGCCACGCATTCATCATCTAGCATGCTTGCAGATATGCGACTGATATGAGGATCGGTGGCTGCATAAGCAGGAAGACCGATACGCATAAAGCGATAATAAGCGTCTTGGGCAAGTGTGGCGGATGTTCCAATGCCGTAAATTTCTATTCGCTTAGCCTGTAATAAAAGTTGAACCGTTCGATGGAATTCCTCTTTATCCAATGTATTTATTGTATTCTGTAAGGTTTGAATGCTTGAACTGAATACCTTCAAAGCAATCGAGTAATCGTCATCATGAAGACTGATCTCTTCCGGTACGGGGTATGATGATTTGGAAATGTTCTTAGCTAAACTAATTTTTAGGTCAGTAAATCCGTTCAAACCAATTAATTGGCAGAATCGGACAATACTTGAATCTGCGACTGACAGAATAATAGCCAGTTGAGCAATTGTCATATTAATGATATCAGCGGGATGACTCAGAATGTATTCCGCTATCTTTTTTTCTCCTTGATGCATAGAGGGTAACAAATTTTTAATAATGACTAGGTAATCCTTTCCAATGTCCATGAACGCTCTCCATACTTTTAATTAATCATCATCTATGATTTTATATTATCACATTCCAATCAATTCAAGTAAACCCTGTTCAAATTTACAATATTTATACATCACGAAAACCCTTATTTAACATTCAACAGTTATGATGAAAATGATTAAACATCAAGGAATATTATTCTTTATTTTTTTATTACATGAAGAATAATATTCCTTGATGACGGCGGACAGTTAGGAGGTATGATCCATGAGTCGAATCTTCATTTATTAAAATACGATACTGCAAGGAAGGCAGTAAGTTTCGGATCATGACCAGGCTATCATTTACATAACATTTTTCTGAGAGATATTTGTATTTTACAAATGAAAGATAGAATCAAAAAGTAACTTAAAGGGAATATAATTCACTGGAAATAATTATTTAAAGAATTATACTCCATAGATCAGAATCGGGAGAATATAGGAATGACATGTGAGCTTGGGTATTATGAAACTTATATTTTTGACCTGGATGGATGCTTGTACGCTGGAAATGAACCATACCCAGGGTCAATCGCACTTATCTCATACCTTGCCGACAAGAACAAAAAGATCATTTTTCTGAGCAATAATTCTACCGAGACATCCGAGGAGGTACTTGCCAAAATGTCGGGCATGGGATTTCCTGTTTTGGGAATGCAGGCTCTGGTAGCTACCGATTTAACCGGAAAATATCTGCTAGAGAAGTACGGCAGCGTAACGGTATCGGTATGCGGATCGGAATCCTTGGAGGCAAGCTTGAAGAGATTTGGACATCGAGTCGTCCGCTTGGACGATCACAGCACATCCGACTTCATAGTGTTAGGCCGAGATGTCCACTTTAATTACGAGAAATTGAGGAGAATCGTCAACCAAGTGCTGAGGGGGGCAAAAATGGTTCTTACCAATGCCGATGTGTACCACCCAGGTGCGTTCGGAGAGCGAGTGCCAGAGACGGGAGCACTACTGGCGTCGGTGCTTTCCATGTTAGAAGGGTCAAGCGTTATTTCCATTGGGAAACCCGAGCCATATCCGTTTCAAAAAGCGCTTGAGCTTTCCGGAACGAGCCGGGACGCGTGCCTAATGGTTGGCGACAATATTTACACTGACATTAGGGGGGGGAGCAATGCGGGAATGGATACGCTTTGGATTTCTTACGACAGAAGTCGTCCAGAAGCAAGCCCAATTCCCACTTATAAGGTTTCCACAATTGACGGTTTCTACAGAAAGTTGCGCAATCAGATCTGATACTAACAGTACAATTCCCTTGGTGGTGATCATGTTGAAAATCGTAGTAATAGGGGAACTTCATTATTCGCAATCGTTCGCTGATCCTTCGTTGAAGGAGTATCAGGAAGATTTCCTCAAACGTTATCTCGATAATGTATTTCAGGTCCCAGCCGATATGCATGTTTCAGTCGGTGATTTAACGCACTCTGGCTCTACTGCTGAATTCGGCCGGATCTACCAAATTGCGAATGAGAGACATATTCATTTCTGCCAAGCGATAGGAAATCATGATGCTCTGACGATCTCTAAGGAGCTGATACCTTCGGTCATGCAGCGTCCCCTACATTTTCATGTGTCGACGGAGGATGCCATTGTGGCGTTTATCGATACGGTGAGGGAACGGTGTCCTGATGACTCTTCGGGAGCGATCTCGGACGAACAACTCGACTGGCTGCAGGAATTGATATTGAGCAGCGGGAGCAAGCCGGTTATATTGTTTGCCCATCACCCATTGTTTGGAACCACCACTTTTTCCGAGATGAAGCATCTTTCCATCCGAAATGACCGACTAGCAGGTATTCTCGCGAGTAAGCAGGGAATCGGGTTGTATTGCAACGGTCACAATCATATTCACTCTATACATCACAGCAGCCCATGGGTGTATATTCAGACCGCCGCTTGCCTAATAAAACCATCTTACCGGATCCTTACAGTACAAGACAGCGATGTATTTATCGAAACCCGTTTCTTGAACGACGACAAGCTTACGCAATACGGACAGATGCTGGGCGAGGAACTACTTTATATGCCCGACCAAATCCAGCCGCCGATCCGGACCATCGACTTGGAGCTTCGTTTCAAAACAAATTCATAATTGTACCAATTTAATTGAGAGAGGAAGCGAAAATATTGGAAATGAAGCAGCATAAATTTATTTCGTCCTACTTAGAGTCAGACATCAGCCTCAAATGGCTTCGCGGCAATCATCATGGACATTCGACGAGGTCGGATGGCACCGACGAGCCTTTAACAATTGTGCGTGCTTATGAGGAAGCTGGATACGATTACTTTGCCCTTTCCGAACATGATCTTTTACTCAGACGAGAAGAACTACAGCCCTATACGAAGATGTGTGTAATCCCGGCCGTTGAGGTCGCGGCTAAAGACGAGCAAACTCTTCAATACCTTGGAGCTGACAGAGTACTTCCTGCGTATTCATTGACACCCAGGGAAATTATGGATGGAGTGCATCAGGCCGGAGGACTTTGCATTTTCAATCATCCCAACTTCAAGCCCTTTCCTGAATATGCGACAGATGAAATGCTCGATACGATGGAAGGTATTAAAGGTATAGAAATCTATACTGGGGTTATCGAAAGACTTTTCGGACAGGCTTTAGCGACTGATCGCTGGGACTATCTGTTGAGTAAGGGATGGAGGGTTTATGGCCATGCAACGGATGACCAGCATGAACGGGTAGATCAATTTATAGCTTGGAACTGTGTGCAGTGGCCAGATTCGCAAGCCATTGATCCAGAAGGAATTGTTGCCGCACTTTCAGAGGGACGTTTTTATGCATCAACGGGAGTATCCATTTCAAATATTGAAGCAAAAGATAACAATCAGTGTATTTCTATAGAATCCGATGCTGATGAAGTTCATTGGATTAGTCGAAATGGGGTTATATTGAAAAAAGTTAGTGGAGGTTCTTCCTCTTTAACCATGAAGGAATTGCGTGAGAATCCCAGATTACACAATAAAGAACTGAGTGAAGCAATCTATGTACGTATCGAGTGCTTAGGGCGTGGTAACAAGAGAGCGTGGTCCCAACCATTTTGGATTGTCCCTGAAGAGTGAGGGTATTCTTTTACAGTATGAATTCTTATGTATAGAAGCAGCACCTTGCAATTGGAAAAGCATTAAAAAATGGCTTGAGAGGGGTATTACGATGAATAAAAGAATGTTTGGTTTACTAGCTATTAGCACGGCATTGCTAGTTACAACCGCTTGCAGCAACGGCGGCGGAAATGGAGGTTCAGGCAAGAAGATTGAAATCAGCTTCACTGACGTTGCGCCATCGCCTGAAAGAGAGAAGTTCTTTAATGAAATCATTGCTGATTTCGAAAAAGAAAATACGAATATCAAAGTGAAATTGGAAACAGTTCCTTGGGATCAAGCGTTTGCAAAGCTTACAACACAAGGTCAAAGCAAAACAATGCCCGATGTCGTCAACGTTTACCCAGCTTGGTTAACATCTTTTGTTCCGGCAGGCTATTTGGAGCCGATTTCGACCCAATATGATACATGGGATAAGAAAGATAATCTTACAGCCTTCATAAAAAATGTAACAATCGAAAAACAACAGCGTGAACCATACAAAGATGTTTATTACATCCCGGACGCTTTTATGGGCGGAGCAATGTTCATAAGAACAGATTGGATGAAAGAGGCTAAATTAGAGTTACCTAAAACATGGGATGAATTGTTTAATGTTGCTGAGAAATTAACAGATCCATCCAAAAACCGCTATGGTTATTCATTCCGTGGAGCTCGTGGAGGGTTTGACCAAATCTTTGCTTACATTTTCTCTGTTACAAAAGGCGAAAGCTATGAAGCAGACGGCACATCGGTTCTCCTAAGACCTGAAGCATTGGCTGCATTCAAGAGATACACCGATATGTATAAAAAAAGCTACGCTCCAAAGGACTCCATTAATTGGGGATATCAAGAAATGGTGCAGGGCTTCACATCTGGGGTAACCGGAATGCTATTTCAAACGACTGAAGTTGTAGCTACAGCACAAGCCTCTATGAAGGATGGTACTTGGACGGTTATTCCTAGTCCTACTGATGCAGATGGCAACACATATGGTGGAGCAGGAGCTTCATGGGGCTACAGCATTTCCAAAAACTCTAAGAATAAAGAAGCAGCTTGGAAATTTATTGAGTTCTTATCCAAACCGGAAAGCAACAATAAATATAGTAAAACAATGACAATGATTCCAATTATGCAAGATTCGCTTAAGGATCCAGAGTTTGGTCAAGGTCCAATGAAAGGCTTTATCGATGGATTGAATGATCCGAAGCTGATACCACCTGCTGATTATGGCAAATTCCCTGAGCTTGGTGAATTCAGAGAAAGCATTATGGATGCTGAAGTACAAAAATATTTATTGGGTACACAATCAGCAGAAGATACGATGAAGCATTTGGGAGACTTCTTAACGAAGGGACAACAGAAATTTATGAAAGATCATCCTGACACTCCAGTACCACATGCAGCAAATTATAAAGGCTAATCAAGGATACGATTCATATGATTTCTACACTATCAGGGGTTGGTTCACTGACCCCTGATATGTGTTTTTGAAATTCAGAAGTAACTGGAGGTTTCTTCAATTGAAATATATGCGTAAGAATGAACCGTATCTACTGCTCTTTCCTAGTTTTTTTCTACTATTTATTTTTCTGGCGTATCCCTTATTGAGTTCGATCATGTACGCCTTCCAAAGCTATAAGCTGACCGCCCCTAATGATATTGCTTTTAACGGAATTGAGAACTTTAAAGCTGTTCTTATGGATAATAACTTTCCGTTAATTATGAAAAACACGATAATCTGGGTCGTTTTAACGGTAGGTGCGCAATTTGTGCTCGGTTTAATTCTCGCTTTGGCTTTGAGTCGCCCATTTCCTTTGCGTAATGTTTATCAGGCTGTCGTTTTCCTGCCATGGGCAGTTTCCTCCTTTGTCATTGGCTTGACGTTCCGCTGGTTTTTTAATACAGAGTACGGACCTGTCAATGATATTCTGTTGAAGCTTGGGATCATTCACGATAAAATTTATTTCCTTTCCGATCCTAAAATGGCGCTATACTCGGTTATTATTGCCATGGCCTGGACGGGAATTCCTTTCTTTGCAATTATGCTGCTTGCAGCGATGCAATCTATTCCGCATGAGATTTACGAAGCGGCGGAAATGGATGGGGCGGGCATAATTTCTAGGTTTTGGAATGTTACCTTTAGTTATATCAAGCAAACCATTCTGATTACATTACTGCTAAGAACCATTTGGGTGTTTTCATCTGCCGAATTGATCTATATTATGACGACTGGCGGACCTGCAAATTCATCCAATACCTTAGCTTCCTATATGTTCATGAAAGCTTTTGCATCGCTAAACTACGGTCAAGCGGCGGCTATCGGTCTATTCTTTATGGTGTTATTACTCCTATTTACTTTTGTTTTCCTTCGACTCACTAAGTTTGAAAAGGCAGGTAACTTATAATGAACAAAAAACAACGTACACTTATTGTTATCGTCCGTTTTGTTGTTTTGTTGGGTTATCTGCTGATGGTATTAGCGCCATTCTATTGGCTATTCATCACATCGTTAAAACCCAAATTGGAGATCCTTACAACAAATATTCAGTATTGGCCGAAACATATTACATTCGACAATTACATCTACCTTTTTAAAACCTCTAATTTTGCCGTATTTTTTAAGAACAGCATTATTCTTTCATTAGCTACCGGATTTTTTGGTACTTCTCTGGCTGTTCTTGGCGGTTATGCGATGGCAAGATTCAAATTCAGAGGACATAAACTTGTCATTTACGGCTTGCTGTTAACACAATTGATTCCAGGTGTCCTCGTATTAGTACCGACGATTATTATGTATTCCAAGCTGGGCTTAATCAACACAATGGGCGGACTCATCCTTTTTTACACAGTGGGGACTATTCCATTTAGCTTGATCTTAATGCGGAGCTTTTTCGATCGAATTCCGATGGACCTTGAAGAAGCTGCATGGATCGACGGCTGCAACAAAATGCAGTCACTGTTCAAAATCATTCTGCCTCTAATGGTACCTGGTGTGATTGCAACCTTCATCTTTGCCTTTATTGGAGCGTGGAACGATCTGTTTGGAGCTGTCATGTTTATAAGCAGCGACAGTTTAAAAACAATTCCAGTAGGATTGAACATGTTTATACACAATTATGATATTGACTGGGGTGTCATGACGGCTGGAGGCATAGCAGCAACCGTTCCATCGTTGATTATGTTTGCCGTTGTGCAGCGATTTGTTGTTGAAGGAATGACAGATGGGGCTATAAAAGGGTAGAAACTCCGTTGGGAAAGTGAGTGAAACCTATAAGGTGTATGATTGTAGGCAAAAGGAGGAGAAAAGGTGAGTACCTTTGCAGCATCCACCTCATCTGCATCTCAAGAGCCAAGAGATGTGAAGAGGGTTCCTATCATGTTATCACTGATGATTGGAACATTTTTTTCCATATTAAACGAAACACTGCTGAACATTGCTTTTCCCCAACTCATCATTGAATTAGATGTGCCAGCTCCCACGCTTCAATGGTTGGCAACTGGCTATATGCTTGTTGTAGGGGTGTTGGTTCCCGCTTCAGCCTTGTTGGTGCAATGGTTTACAACCCGACAAATGTTTTTGGGAGCCATGATCATATTTACTCTGGGTACGCTTGTATGCGGGATCGCGCCCCAATTCTCCGTAATGCTGAGCGGTCGTTTGCTGCAAGCCGTTGGAACTGGATTGATGCTGCCTGTGCTCATGAACACGATCCTGGTACTTTATCCACCGGAAAAGCGGGGAGCTGCCATGGGGACCATCGGACTTGTCATTATGTTCGCTCCAGCCATTGGGCCGACGTTATCGGGTCTCATTCTGGAATCGTTGAATTGGAGATGGTTGTTTTTTCTCGTATTGCCATTTTCCGTTTTCTCTATCGTATTCGCGTTCATTTATTTGAAAAATGTTTCTGAGCCTATAAAGCCCAAGGTAGACGTAACATCTATCGTCTTGTCCACGATTGGTTTCGGGGGTCTTGTATACGGACTTAGCATCTCAGGTGAAGGAGATATGAACTGGTTAAATCCTCGTGTATACGGGTTCGTATTGGTCGGGGTCATCTCATTACTTCTTTTTGTATATAGACAATTACGATTGAAGGAACCTTTATTAGATCTTCGAGCGTTCAAGTATTCGATGCTTTCTCTAGCCGCCATCCTAATGATTATTATGATGATGACGTTTTTTTCGACGATGTCGCTATTGCCTTTTATGTTTCAGGGTGCTCTGGGTCTAACTGTCGTAACCTCGGGTCTTCTCATGCTGCCAGGTAGTCTTCTGAACGGGCTTATTTCCCCATTGATGGGCAAGCTGTTTGATCGATTTGGTCCAAGGGCGCTTGTTGTCCCTGGAGCAGCATTCCTGGTCGTCATTATGTGGTTCTTTACGCGAGTATCTATAGAGACTACTCAAATGACATATATCATCCTGCACGTCTGTTTGATGGTAGCGATCTCCATGATCATGATGCCGATCCAGACGAATGGATTAAACCAGCTTCCGCCACACTATTACCCGCATGGCACGGCTATCTTAAATACGCTACAACAGGTAGCTGGTGCGATTGGTGTTGCCTTCTTCATCGGCACGATGTCGGCAGGACAGCGTAATTTCCTAGAACAGTCGTCAGATCCTACTTCACCCCTCCAAATTTCTCAAGGTATGGTTGTCGGCGTTCACAACGCCTTTATGATTGGTTTTGGCTTTGCTATTGTCGCCTTTATTCTGTCATTGTTCATTAAACGCACCGTAACACCTAAAGATTAAGGTATTCGGAGCATCGTAAAGTGAGAGTGACTCAGGCGGCCTAAAGTCCATTTGACTATAAGCAGGCTATTCGTAATTAGCTTACGTGAGTAATATTTCAATAATTTGCTCTTGAGATACTTTCACAATTTTATGTCATGCTGTCTAATTGGAAGCTAATTTCATTAATTAATTTTCTTCGATATACGCCTGGGGTAACGCCAGTAAACTTCTTAAATAACTTATGAAAATAAGGTAAGCTCTCATAACCGCAATTGTGGGCGATCGTATCAATACCTAAGTCGGTAGTTAAAAGCAGCTCCTTTGCAGTTGAAATTCGCTTGGCATTCACATAGTCGGTGATGTTCATCCCGGTTAGTTGTTTAAACACCCTAGATAAATGAGCGGCTGAGACTGAAGTGTGCTTAGCCAAATACGAAAGTCCAGCGATTTGTTCAGTGTGAAACTGATCTAAGTGTTGAAGTAAGTTTAGTAACCAGGGGGGGCCGATATCGGACGCGGCCAGTTGATGATGGGATTCTTTTAATATCAAACGATTAATGCTGATGAGAAGGCTATTTAAATCTAGTTGAACTGCGTATCTAAAACCGGCTTCGTGTCGTTCCAATTCTTCATGCATTTGTTTGAGTTTTTCTTCGAGATGAGGGCGCATGGCTGCTGGGACAACAAGCTTATAGCTCTTATATTTTCGGGCTCGCTCAAAAACTTGCCTATTCGTAAACGAATCACCTGCTGAATAATGTCCGATCAGTTGCGGGTCAAAATAGACAGCGGTGGCGGTAATTGGAAATTCGGAATCTGGCAATGCCTGATGAATGGTATTTCCAGGAATGATGAAGAGGTCCCCTTCATTCATCTCGTAGAGCATTTGGTTTAAGAAAAACGTACCTTTTCCACTATAAACATAAACCAATTCAAAGCGATCATGAAGATGCTCTGGCAGTTCACGATTTGGTGTCTTTTTGTCCTTAAAGACAATGTCCAATGGTAAGAGGTGGTCATTAATAAAGTTCTTTATAAGCGGTTGTTGCATGCTCCGAACCTCCCCAGATCAGCTCACTTCGTGATTCTTCTTATTTATAGAATATCAAAATGGAGTATGTTTTTGCAAAGGTAAAGAATTAACAAATGCTATATTCTTGATACAATAATAGTGAACAGCACTAACCTTGAAGAAACTCAATTTATTCTATAAATTCGGAAAATCTCATTAAAGGAGCCAGTCATCGATGGACGTCGTTTACCAATTTGAAGAAGTAGCAAGACTTCCCTTGCCCGGGGATAACTGCGCCGTTGCGATTCAGCAATTGAACTCCGGTACTGTCATTCAGTATGAAGGCCAATTCCTCGTCTTGGATTATACGGTTATGGAAGGCCATCGATTCGCGGTGAAAGCGATTGCTCCTGGCGAAGATCTGCTTTCGTGGCATTTGCCTTTCGGTGTTGCGATTAAACCGATTCAGCCCGGTCACTATGTGATCAACAAAACGGTACGGGAAGCGCTCAGTGTGCGCCAGTTGACAATCGCGGTGCCGGCGGAGCCCAATTTTGCTGATCAAGTATCTCCCTATATCCTTGACGAGGAGAACTTCCAGCCAGCTCAGGCATCGCCAGCTTATGAGGATACGCGTACGTTCATGGGATATCGCCGCCATGCAGATCGCGGGGTTGGCACCAGGAACTACGTCGTACTGCTGGGTACCACCTCGCACACGGGGAGCTACGTGAATGAGCTTGCTTCTCGTCTGCAAGGCGAATGGAAGAACGATTCGAATATAGACGGGATCGTTCCCGTCGCTCATACGGAGGGCGGCACAGAGAATCCGAATAATGTGGATTTGCTGCTGCGGACGCTCGCAGGTTTCATGGTCAACCCGAACGTCGGAGCCGTATTGGTTGTCGATTATGGCAATGAATCGGTCACGAACAAGATGGTGGAGGCTTATGCACGTGAGCATAGCTATCCGATCGATGAAGTGCTGCATAAGTTCGTGTCGCTCACAGGCAGCTTCGAAGAGGAGTTGGTTAAGGGTGAAGCGATCGTACGGGATTGGCTGGGGGCGGTTAGCTCGATGCAGCGGACGCCTGAATCCATCAGCCACTTGCGAATCGGCTTGCAGTGCGGCGGTTCGGACGCATTTTCCGGAGTATCCGCGAATCCGCTGCTTGGCTGGGTTTCGGAACAATTGGTACGCTACGGCGGTGCGGCTAGTCTAGCCGAAACGGATGAGTTGATTGGCGCGGAGCCCTATGTCTTGTCGAAAGTACGCAATTTGGAAACCGCTCGCAAATTTCTGGAACTTGTGAACCGATTTAAGGAGCGTACGTCCTGGCATGGCACCAGTGCGGAAGGTAATCCTTCAGGTGGCAACATGTATCGCGGCTTGTACAATATCTATCTCAAATCTATAGGCGCCGCAATGAAGAAAGATCCGACAACTCGGATCGACTATGCAACGGAGTACGGGGAGCTCATGAAGGACGGCGGTTACTATTTCATGGATAGCCCTGGAAATGACCTGGAGAGCATCGCCGGACAAATAGCCGCAGGCTGCAACATGATCTTTTTTACAACAGGAAATGGTTCAATCACTAACTTTCCGTATGTACCTACGGTCAAGGTGGTCACGACAACCCGTCGCTTCCAATTGCTGTCCAACGATATGGATGTGAACGCGGGGCAGTATCTGGAAGGCAAGTCGATGGATGAGCTGGGCCAAGAGGTATTCGAGTTGGCGATCCAAATTGCCTCCGGTCAGCGAAGCGTCGGCGAGAAGGCGGGCCATGCCCAAGTACAAATTTGGCGCAACTGGCAGCAGAACGATGCGAGTCAGCTGGAGACGCTGCTTCATACTCCTGTACCGACAGGAGCTCCGATCGCCATTGAAGATGATGCTGTAACGATGGCTAACTCGATCCAATTCTCCTTTACTCGGCAACGCAATCGGCAGTCCAGTGATCATATCGGCTTGATCGTGCCGACCAGTCTTTGTGCCGGACAGGTAGCGGGCATGATCACACAGCGCTTGAACGAGCAAGGGGCAGGGAAGCCTGAGCTCTCGCGCTTTGTCACCTTGGCGCACACGGAAGGCTGCGGCACCTCGGGGGGGCCAGCTGAATCCCTGTTTTCCCGTACGATGATCGGCTATATTACGCATCCGATGGTAGAGCATTGTTTGCTGCTGGAACATGGCTGCGAGAAAACGCATAACGACTACATGCGCCATCAGATGGATGTTATGGGTGTCGATGCGAGCCGTCTTGGTTATGCCAGCATCCAGCTTGACGGGGGAATTGCCAAGGTGAGCGAGAAGGTTGAGGCCTGGTTCGCCGATCAATTGGCTGCCGCCGAACCTGCGGAGAGGGTGACCGTCGGTCTGGAAGGGCTGCGCATCGGGATCGTAAGCGTTGGTGCCATGAACAAAGATGCCGGCGAGCAGTTGGGGCTCCTATCCAAGATGATTGTCGGGGCCGGAGGCTTGGTCGTCGTTCCTGAGAACAGCGGATTGCTTGCCGAGGACGCGTTCAGTCAGCATCTATTTAGCACGTCTCAAGTTCGGCCATCTATTTCCTATGGGGAACACGTTCGTCGAAACGGATTCCATATTATGGAGACTCCAACAACGCATGGCGTGGAGACGATTACAGGACTCGCCGCCACGGGTGTGGAATTAATTATCGCGCTGATCGGTGATCGTCCGATGCAGACGCATCCTTTCGTCCCCATGCTGCAAGTGACATCGGAACAGGCTGATCTGCCTAAGCATAAGCAAGATATCGATTTGGTACTCGAGGGCAATCCGAGCTTCTGGGTGAATCAAATTCTCGAACGTAGCAAAGAAATTCTGGAACATACGTATGTACCGCGTCTCTATCAACAAGGTAATATCGGTTTTCAAATGACACGGGGCTTTTTGGGTGTGTCGTTATAATACAGACAATGTCAGAAAGCGAGGAACACGCCATGACGAATGCATTTTTATCCAAAAGACCGCTTGGCAGTACTGACCTACTCATATCACCGCTATGTTTTGGAGCCGCTCCGCTTGGGGATATGCCGGAAACCTTTCAATACAGCACGTCGGAGGAACAAGCATTGGTGACGTTGCGCACCGCCTTCGAAAGCCCAATCAACTTTCTGGATACGGCTGCGGCTTACGGCGAAGGCGAGAGCGAACGGCGAATCGGTAAGGCCATTCATGCGCATGGTGGTCTTCCCGCAGGTTACGTTTTGGCCACCAAGGCCGACCGCGACTTTAAGACCGGCGACTTTAGCGGCGAACAGATTAAACGTTCCATTGAAGGAAGTCTCGAACGATTGGGACTTGATCGTCTGCAATACGTTTACATCCACGATCCTGAACATACCACCTTCGAGAATGTGATGGGATCTGGCGGGCCGTTAGAAGTACTGCAAAAGTTTCAAAAGCAGGGAGTCATCGATCACATCGGCATATCCGGCGGACCGATCGATATGCTCATTCGTTATGTCGAAACGGGAGAATTCAGTGCGGTTGAAACCCATAATCGATATACGCTGCTCAATCGGGCTGCCGAACCATTGCTTGATGTCGCGAGTCGTATGGGCGTGGCGGTTATTAACGCCGCTCCTTATGGAAGTGGCATATTGGCCAAAGGACCAGAAGCATACGCACGTTATGCCTATAGCGAAGCTCCGCCACTCGTATTGGAGAGAGCGCGTATGTTCGCCAAGGTTTGCCTGGAATACGATGTTCCGCTTGCCGCTGCCGCCCTTCAATTTTCGCTTCGCGACTCGCGGATCGCTAGTACGGTCGTCGGCATGAGTAAACCGGAACGGGTAGCCCAGACGTTGGAGCTCGCAAATTACCCGATTGCCCCTGAGCTATGGCCGGCGCTTGATGCCTTTGGCTATGATACGGATGATCCCGAAGAGAATCGTTTTGCTTAGAGTATCGAGTGAGATAAGTTCAAGCATAGGAGCTTCCGCCCATGATAATAGACGCCCATCAGCATTTCTGGAATTTGGAGAAGGTTGCTTACCCTTGGTTGGATCCGTCTTACGGATTGATATGCCGCAGCTTTGAAGCGGATGAATTGGAACCACTGATTGGCACGGCTGGTATTAACAAAACGGTCATCGTGCAAGCTATGAACTCTTATGAGGATACCGAATATATGTTAAAGGTGGCCGCCGAAAGAGAATGGGTAGGCGCGGTTGTGGGATGGGTACCCTTGAACATTCCGGAAGTGGCGGCTAAAAAGCTGCAGGTATATGCCGCCAATTCTTACTTCAAAGGGGTTCGTCATCTGATTCACGAAGAGAAGGATCCAGATTGGGTCATCCGTGATTCGGTGATTGAGGGACTCAAGATTCTCGCTTCTTTCGGCTTGACCTTCGATATCGTAGGGGTGTTCCCGAATCATTTGAAACATATCCCTTATTTAGCTGAGCAAATACCGGATCTTAGAATGGTCATAGACCACTTCGCTAAACCACCGATCAAGGAAAAGCAAATGGGAGCATGGGCCGAACAATTTGCTGCTGCGGCTCAGTACCCGAACGTGTATGCCAAGGTATCTGGATTGAATACGGCAGCAGATTGGCATACTTGGAACTCAGATGATTTGAGACCCTATATCAACTATGCGTTAACGCATTTTGGGGCGGATCGCCTTATGTTTGGAAGCGATTGGCCAGTAGCCAACTTGGCGGGGGACTTTGAGAAAGTCTGGGAGCAAACCAATCAGGCAATTGCCGATTATTCGGAACATGAAAGAGCTGCCATATTAGGCGGAACAGCGGCACAATTTTATGGTATTCAAGCTGAATAATAGAGGAGTGGAAGTATGCGATTACAAGATAAGGTAGTTTTGATCACCGGAGCTGGGTCAGGTATCGGGAAAAGCACGGCATTGCTTTTTGCACAAGAAGGCGCAACAGTTATCGTGAACGACTTGGATGAAATCAAGGGCAGAGAAACCGTGAGCGAAATTAAGGACAAGGGCGGCGAAGCGCTATTTCTCCACGCGGATGTAACAAATCCTGAGCACGTTAAGACGATGGTGGAAGCGGCTATTGCTGAATTTGGTCGCATCGACGTTCTGTTTAACAATGCCGGAATCAGTGGCGTCGGAGCCGTACATGAAATTGAGCCGGATGCTTGGGACCGGATTATGAGCATTAACGTAAAAGGCGTGTTCCTGCCCTCAAAATATGTATTGCCTTACATGATGGAGCGTAAAACAGGTTCGATTATCAACATGTCGTCGTGCGTAGCGGAAATTGGACTCGCGCGCAGAGTTTCTTATGCTGCAACGAAGGGGGCCGTACTCGCCTTAACCAAATCGATGCAGGTTGATTATGCAGCCTACAACATCCGGGTGAATGCACTCCTGCCGGGTACGATTTTTACACCGTTCGTAGAGAACTATTTGAAGACTTCCTATGACGATCCTACAGCTGCCATCGAATCATTAAAACAGCGCCAGCTCAGCGGTGAACTAGGCAAGTCAGAGGATGTTGCTAAGGCGGCATTGTTCTTGGCATCTGATGATTCCAAGTTTATGATGGGTTCTCCGCTCTACATTGACGGTGGTGTTGTTTTCGGCAAGAACGCCTAACAAGAGCTAGATGGGGGAGAATATTTACAAATGAAACTACTGACATTTAACGACAACGGCCATTTTAAACTTGGTATTAAAACGGAGAAGGGCATTTTGGATGTCGCCGCAGCAATCGAAGGAATGGCTTCGGACCAAATGAGCAGCTTGTCAACCACGCTACATGCTGTCATAGAAGGCGGAACGGCGGCGGTTGCGCAGCTGCAGCGTCTAGTGAACATCGTGCTGGAAGCAGGCTCAAAGGGAGAAGCTTATTTGCTGGATGAGACTCACATTCAATATGGACCCTGTGTGACGAACCCAAGCAAAATCATTTGTGTAGGGCTTAACTATCGCAAGCATGCTGAAGAAACCAATGCGCCGATTCCGGAGTATCCGATTCTTTTTAATAAATTTTCGAACACGTTAACTGGACATGGCGCTGAAGTTCCACTGCCGGAGAAAGTGTCGTCGCAGGTTGATTACGAAGCAGAGCTTGTGATTGTGATGGGTAAAAAAGCTAAATATGTGGAGAAGGAGCATGCATTAGATCACGTATTTGGCTATTGCAATGTGAATGACTTGTCCGCTCGAGATTTGCAAATGAGAACGCAGCAATGGCTGCTTGGTAAATCATGCGATAGCTTCAGCCCGTTAGGACCATTCCTTGTTACCGCAGATGAAGTAGGAGATCCGAACAATCTGGATATTCGCTGCATCGTCAACGGCGAGGTTAGACAGCATTCCCATACATCCGATATGATTTTTCATTGCAACGAGATTGTCAGCTACATTTCGCAACATATGACCTTGCTTCCAGGTGATATTATCCTAACAGGAACCCCTGCCGGCGTTGTGTTGGGTTATCCGAAGGAGAAGCAGATCTATTTAAAACCGGGCGATGTTGTAACCATAGAGATTGAAAAATTGGGTTCGTTAACCAATACGATGGTTGCTGAGAAATAGTAGAATAAATAGTAAGAACCTCGATCGTTGAGGTTCTTTTACTTTACATATCTGACAATCTGATAAAGATATAGGTCATAAAGATGAGAGGTGCACCATGAAAGTATCATTATTTATTACTTGTCTTAGCGATGCGATTTATCCCCGAGTAGGAGAAGCGATGGTGCGGCTTTTAGCTAAATATGGGGTTCAGTTGGAGTTTCCAAGCGTTCAAACTTGCTGCGGTCAACCCGCTTATAACAGCGGATATTGGGATGAAGCACGGACCACGGCCAAAACAATTCTCAAAGCGTTTGAAGATAGCGATTTTGTTATCTCTCCTTCGGGTTCATGCACCTACATGATTCATCACTATTCGAATCTCTTTCAAGATGATCCTGTTCTTTTGGAGAAAGCGATAGAGCTTCAGAAAAAAACTTACGAGTTTACTCAATTCCTTGTGCAGGTGTTGGGGGTTACGGATCTGGGGGCCGTGTTCCCTCATAAAGTCACTTATCATCCATCCTGTCACGGAAGCAGGCTCCTTGGTGTCAAAGATGAGCCGTTGGAATTATTGAAAAACGTCCAAGGTTTACAATTTGTTCCGCTTCCTTTTGCTGAAGATTGCTGCGGGTTCGGCGGTACTTTTGCTGTCAAGATGGCAGACATTTCAGGAGCTATGGTCTCAGAGAAAGTGAATCATGTGAAAGAAACGGAAGCGGAAGTTCTCGTCGGTCTCGACATGGCCTGCTTAATGAATATCGCTGGCAACCTGCGCTTTCGAAACGAACCCGTCAAGGTGATGCACTTGGCAGAGCTGCTGCATGAAGGAGTGAATCGGGCTTGAATACGACTAATTCTGCTGCTTCAAGCGTTAAAGAACGTGCTGATCTGGCGCTTAACGATGAGTTTTTGCGCAATGCCGTGCGCTTCACGACTGAGCGGCTGCGCGGAGGTAAGAAGAAAGCTGCTGAAGAACACGGCAATTGGGATGAGTGGAGAGAAAGAGGTCGACAAATTCGGCTGCATACGATTGCTCATCTGGATTATTATTTGAATTTGTTTGCGGATAACGCTCGTGCTCATGGAGTTCATGTCCATTTCGCTGATACATCGGCTGATGCGGTGAAAATTGCTCTGGCGATTGCGGAACGTAAATCTGCAAAGTCGGTTGTAAAATCAAAGTCAATGGTAACTGAAGAGCTTCATCTAAATCACGCGCTTGAATCTATCGGGATAGAAGCTATCGAGTCGGATCTAGGTGAGTATATCATTCAACTCGCGGGAGAAACGCCGTCCCATATTATCATTCCGGCTATTCATAAGAACAGATATCAAATTGCGGATTTGCTCTCCAAGGAAGCCGGAGAGACGCTGCCGCCGGATACTTCGATTCTAGCAGGTTTTGTTCGTAAGAAGCTGAGGGAGAAGTTTCTTGAAACCGAAATCGGAATGACAGGCTGCAACTTCGCGATTGCCGAGACCGGATCCATGGTGCTGTTCGAGAATGAAGGCAACGCCCGGATGGTAACTACGGTTCCCAAGACGCAAATTACGCTAATGGGGATGGAGCGTATTATTCCTTCCTGGACCGATTTGGAAGTCATGGCAACGCTTCTGCCGCGTTCGGCGACAGGTCAGAAGCTGACGGTGTACATGTCAGGGATTACGGGGCCGCGAAGAGAACATGATGCCGATGGTCCTGAGGAAATGCACATCATTATCGTCGATAACGGACGTTCTTTGCAGCTGGGAGATCCCGAATTTCAAGAATTGCTGAATTGTATCCGTTGCGGCGCTTGCTTGAACGCTTGTCCGGTGTACCGTCATATCGGAGGACATGCATACGGGGGCACGTACAGCGGCCCGATCGGCGCCGTATTGACTCCTGCGTTAAAGAAAAACGTGGCCGAGTGGGACGATATTGCGAATGCCTCCAGCTTATGCGGGGCCTGCTACGAAGCGTGCCCGGTCAAAATCCCTCTGCACGATATGCTTGTTTCTTTACGGCGCCGTAAAGTGGAGAGCGGTCATGGCAACAAGCTTGAAGCGGTTGGCATGAAAGGTTTCTCGATGGTTATGGGCAATTCGGGCCGTTTCAATGGTGTGCTGAAGCTCGGTAAGATTGGCCAAAAACTTGTCGTCAAGAGCGGAGAGATCCGTACGAAGCTGGGCCCGCTCAAAGGCTGGAATTCGTATCGGGTAACGCCAAGTTTGCCTAAGAAATCGTTCCGTGAGGGGTGGGGGACATTGGAAGCGGAACTGCGCCAAGGGCTGAAGGAGCTGGATCCGCAAGTACGCCAACGAATGGAAGCCATTGTCAAGGAAAGAAAAACCGGAGGAGGGCATCAACATGGCTGATACGCATCAGGAATGGTTAGATCAGCTTGAAGCGGAGTCACGTGCGAAGCAGAAATCATTTATAAATGGCATCGCTAGCAAGCTTGGTAGAGCACGGGTGACTGAGAAACCGGCTCAGCCTTACCGAGGGGCACCTGATTTCTGGCAAGCATTCGAGTGGCCTCTTGAAGAGAGAATTGAGAGATTTACGGAAAATTTCCAAGCTGCTGGCGGATATGTGGCTCGTGTATCTTCCATGGAAGATGTTAAACAATTCATAGTGAATAAAGCACAGGAAATGAGTGCTAAATATATCATCCGGCAAAACCAATCGGAGCTTGATGCACTTGATTTGGAAGGAGCGCTAAAAGACACTAGCGTATCGGTTTGGAACCGTGAGGCGGAGACTCACTGGAAAGCCCGCGCGGCTGAAGCGGATTTTGGTATTGTGATGGCGGACTACGCTACTGCGTATACAGGCTCGATGACGGTCTTGTCATCTCGGGACAAAGGAAGATCTGTTAGTTTGCTCCCGACAGTATTGATGGCTATTATTCCGGTGGAAAGACTGAAAACACGTTTAGGCGAAACATTGGTTCACTTCGATCGTGCGGGAAGTGAGAACCTGCCTGCGGGTATTCATTTCATCTCTGGACCAAGCCGTTCGGCTGATATCGAGAATGACCTGACCATTGGGGTTCACGGACCCGGTATTGTGTACGCATTGATTGTGGGGTAAATAAAGCAGCGGCAATCTGGGACTCCGTTGAGGTTCCGGTTACGAAAAGAAAATGTATCCATTTGAATCCGCTATTTGAGCGGATTTTTTATTTTATAGATATAACTTCTTGTCCTCTTTAAAAGACAAGAAGTTATAGTGTTTTCCAATAATGGACACGAAGGTGATACCCTTCCCATAGTTGATAAACAATACAGATTAACGTTCTATTTAAAAATATATAGACTGCCTAACGAATGTGACCAATACGAAAGGCGGACTAGTGGCCGGCGTGTTGGCTGCGAGACGAGGAGCGCGCTCGTCGACCGCACGAATGAATCAGCCTACTGGTCGTGACACACTTTGGGCGCTATCGCGTCGCTTTTCACGGCGGAGGATGATCGGAACCGTGATCGCTGCAGCAATCACCAACAACGGAGCTAGTAAACCAGCGATGGGTAAGGCCGATGCGCCATTCGCTGAGAAGACGCTAAAGTCCCAGAGCCCGTGCAGGAACATGGAGGCCACGAGCGATCCGGTAGACCGCCGGGCGAGATAGAAGATCGAACCAAGGCCGAAAGCGATCATTACCTGGAACAGGGCACCAGCCCCGATGCCCCAGAACATGTTCGGCAGGTGGAAGACTGCGAACATCGCTGTTGAGAGCAGCCAGACCCCGGTTTCGCCGAATCGGCTGCGCAGAGCAACGATCAACTGACCTCGGTTGATCATCTCCTCATTGAAGCCGACCATGATACTGCCGAAGATGAGATACAGCCACATGAGGGGCGTGACACGGGTGAAATCGCCGGTCAGCAAGTTCACGATCGCGATGACCACCATGATGATCGGGAGAGTCATTGTCCATCGAGAAAGACGCCGCCTTTCAACCAGGCTGGGGCGCCACCATCCGTAGATCGTGACCATTGCGATGGTCAGCACGGCGCCGCCGGACAGCGGTGCTATGTACCAGATAAGAAGAGTCCACTCACTCTCACCCACTCGCGTGTAGTCGATGCCGTTGAGCACGAAGATCGCGTAGAAGACTGCGCTGTAGAGGAAATATACGAGAACACCCCATCGTACGTGGGGATGAATTCGAAGAGCGGGATCCAGAGATTCTTGCAGCATGTCCCTATTGGTTGACATCATAAACACTCCCACAATAAATTAATATTTTCTTTCATTTGCTCTTGTTTTCTTATTGTGGTGCAACGGTTTTGAAAAAAACGTAGGGGGAAACAAAGGTTGGGCGTTAATTCACAATGGATACGCTGCTTGTTACGATCATGCGTTCTCCTCCTCGCATATTTTATTTTCTCTGTGCTAATTTTATCAACCACTAAGTGCAACAACAGTCTCATTGAACTGGCAAACGTGCAAAGAAAGTAGCAGAGAATGATACAGGAATCCAACGGAAGCTGCGGTGACAAAGAACATATTTGAATCGCTTCCTCATTTACAAGTATAGTAGCCCAATTTAAACAGAAGCTAAACAAATGGATGAAAATCAGCAGAATTTTTGCTGATGCCGTTTAGGTTCTGTTTAAGCAACTATGCTACGATGACCAGGGTAATAATGATCAAAAGGGGCAGAGCTTTAAGCTGCTGCCTAGATTAAGCGCTTAAGAGAATGTGGAGTTGCCGCTGATTTATCGGGGAATGACGAGGAAGCAGCGGGAGCCGCTTGTATGGGAGGCGCTCCAAGAGGTGAATTTACTTGATCGAAAAGGCGACCTGCCCTCAGAATTGTCTGGCGGACAACAGCAACGTGCTGCGATTGCACGCACGTTGGCAGGCGATCCTCCGATCATTTTGATAACGCATGACGGGCAGGTTGCGGAGCAGGCGAAGCGGGTTGTGAGGTTTCGGGATGGGCGGTTGTTTCATTAAAATGGGATTGGAAATATAGCAAATTGATACTTGCCTTACGAGAAATCGTGAGGCTTTTTGTTTTTTTAAGTAATCGAGAAGAAAAACGGAGACTTTGTTTTTCTAAAAATTTCCAAATAAATATGGACGCCAGTAGATTATGTGAAACGATCTTTTATAGAAAAATGTAGTTGTCTTTTTTTATGATAATCATTATTACAGTGGTAAGTCTGGGGATCAATGACTATGCTACTCACCATCTGCTCCTATGTGTAGTAGACAATACTGATCGTCTGCAGTGGGGGGCTGCCATACAGTTTCCCTCCCGTGCTTACCAAGGTTAGAGGAACTTACTTGATTTGGAGTTTGCGATCTCTGTTGATAAGGGGCTAACCTGCACATTTTTGAAGGAAATTACCTAGTTTATAATGTACAATTCCCACGGCAGCCCCTAAAGTTGGGATATCGACAAAGATGGCAGTCAAAATTTCAAAGCTTAGGATGTGTTGGATGGATGGTAAGAATTTTCAAGAAAAATTTCGGAGTGACTCTCCTGGCACTGCCAGGCTTCCTGCTTATTGTACTGTTTAATTATGTTCCGCTGTATGGATTGCTGCTTCCTTTTAAGAATTATAAATACAATCTGGGGATATGGAACAGCCCTTGGGTTGGGTTAGACAATTTCGGCTTCTTATTTAGTGGCAATGTGCTGTATCGCGTTCTGCGGAATACGATCCTGTATAACATGGTCTTCATTATGTTGGGGACGTTTCTCTCCATCGTCATTGCCCTATTGCTATTTGAGCTGAGTCGAAAATTTGTAAAGGTCTATCAAACGATTTTGTTCATTCCTTACTTTATTTCCTGGGTGGTTGCTGGCTTTGCTTTTCGAGCGCTGTTTGATATGGAGCATGGTGTCATCAATAGCATCTTGGTTGCAGGAGGTAAAGCACCGATCCTCTGGTACAGTGAGCCGCAATATTGGCCGTATATTCTCGTGGCGGCTGCTGTTTGGAAGGGATTGGGGTATGGATCTGTGATCTATTACGCCGCTCTGATGGGCATTGATGCTGAGTATTATGATGCTGCGAAAATCGATGGAGCGAGTAAGGTTAGGCAGGCTTTTTCGATCTCAATTCCTATGATCAAACCGATGATTGTCATGTTGGTTATCTTGCAAATTGGAAGTATTTGCTACAGTGATTTCGGACTATTTTACAATGTGACGCTGAATTCATCCTTAATTTATCAGACAACAGATGTCATCGATACGTTCGTTTATCGTTCTCTCATTGATATGGGCGACATCGGGATGGCATCGGCAGCGGGCTTTTTTCAATCGATCGTCGGGTTTTGCCTGGTTCTATGCACCAATTATATCGTCAGAAGAATCAACCCGGAAAATTCACTTTTCTAAGGAGCATCGACTATGAATCCTCAAAGAGCAATTCGGTTAAAGCCTGCATTCACGACGGGGAAATTCGTGATTCATCTCCTGTTTATCTTGTTGTGTGCGGTATGTGTGTTTCCTTTTCTCGTTATCATAGGCACCTCTTTTCAAACGGAAAATGACATTATCAAATTCGGCTATTCGATGATTCCGAAGAACTTTACGTTAGATGCCTACAAGGTGATCCTGCACGAACCTAAAGTTTTGTTAAATTCCTATTTGGTTACGATCGGTACGACGGTTGCAGGGTCTCTCATTGGGATGTGGGTAACCACGACCTACGCCTATGCCATTTCGCGCAAAGATTATTCCTATCGCTCGTTCCTTGCTTTTTTCATCTTCTTCACGATGCTCTTTCATGGGGGGATGGTTCCTTCCTATATCCTCATGGTGAAATGGTTGGGACTCCGCAACAATATCCTTGCACTTATCTTGCCCTATCTGATTAGCGGCTGGTTCGTGCTCCTGATGAAAGGATTCTTACAGACCATACCGGATGCGATCATCGAATCTGCGAAAATGGATGGCGCAGGGGAACTTAGAATTTTTACGCAAATTGTGCTGCAAATATCGAAACCGGCACTCGCGACGTTAGCTCTGTTCTTTGCGCTCCAGTACTGGAATGACTGGTGGCTGACCTTACTCTATATGGATCAAGATCATTTAATGAAGCTGCAGTACTTACTTATTCGGGTTCTCAAAAATATGGAGTATTTGAATTCAAGCGAGGCCATTCAATATGGACTTGTGAAACCGGGCATGCAAGTACCTTCCTTAAGTGCTCGCATGGCGATGTGTATTTTGGCTGCAGGACCGATGTTGCTTGTTTTCCCACTGTTCCAGAAGTACTTTGTGCAGGGATTAACTGTAGGTTCTGTCAAAGGTTAATAGTTTCAGGTGCAGGAAAATCACATGCCGGCATCTGTAAATTATATAAAGACAAAATAAGGGAGGCAATCCACGTGAAAGGTCAAAAAGCAAAAGCTACAAAATGGTTTGGACCAGGAACATCCGTCTTGCTTGCAACAACGATTGTGATTAGCGGCTGCAGCACAACTGAGAAAAAGAATGAAAGCGCTAGCTCTAGCCCAGCTGCTAGTACGGCGGCAACTACGAATTCAACGAAAGATTTCGTTGACATTAGCTGGTACATGCCAAAGCCGATCGACAACATGAAGGACCAAGAAGCGGTTGAAGCGGAAGCCAACAAACTGATCAAGGAAAAAATTAATGCAAATGTGCACTTTAACTTAATTGATAACGCAGGCTGGGAAGATAAGATCAAGCTGAAATCAGCTGCAGGCGAGCCTTATGATCTTGTATTTACTTCGAACTCTTCCAATAATTTAAATGCAAATGTGCAAAAAGGCGCATTTATGTCGCTTGATGATTTACTGAAGAAGTATGGGCAAAATATTTTGAAGAAAGTAGATCCGCGTGCTTGGAAAGCGGTTACTTATAAAGGGAAGATCATGGCGATTCCTGCCCAAACCCCTTATAGTCCGGCATCTGCCTATGTATTCAAGAAAGATTTGGTTGAAAAGTATAAATTCGATTATAAGAGCGTCAAGAGTCTCAGTGACTTAGAACCATTCTTGAAAACGATTAAAGAAAATGAGCCGAACATGATTCCGGTCATTGCTACGGCCAATGGAGCGACTTCTGGCGTAGGGTTACCCGACTATACAACCGTCGTAGGTGGCATATCTTTCAGCGAGAAGGAAGGTAAATTCGTTAAGACCCTTGATATCCCGCAAAACTATGAAAATTATAGAGTTATGAATGATTTCTATAAGAAAGGCTATATTGCCAAGGATGCCGCAATCAAAACGGATTATCTGGCTGAAGCAAAATCAGGGAAATATGCCGTGCTTCGTGATTCAGGCGGTTATACCGAGGATGGGTCGAAATCGACGAGTACGTATGGATTCCCTACCGTTGAAACATTCAGCTCACAGCCGACCATTTCAACTGCTTCCATGACGGCAGCTGCGACAGCGATTAGTGCAACTTCGAAGAATCCAGAAAGAGCGATGATGCTGCTCGATTATATTTGGAGTGATAAGTACTTATTGAATACACTTGCTTATGGCGTTGAAGGTAAAAATTACACGGTTAAATCGGGTACGGTAAAAGATGATAACCCATCCATCGTAGCAAAAAGTGGTGCCGAACAAACCTGGGCCATTTGGCATAACTGGCTTGGGCCGCTTTGGGATCAATGGGATTCCAACTGGAATTCAACGAAAGCTTTGGAAGCGATGAGAAAAACGAATGAGAACGGCAAGGCGTCTGGTCTGCTTGGATTTGTTTTTAATAACGAGCCGGTCAAAACGGAGATTGCGCAAATTAGTGCCGTCAATAAAGAGGCGAATCCGATCTTTACGACGGGATCCATGCCGGACTACCCGAAATACGTTGAGGATACGAAGAAGAAACTGGTTGATGCAGGTATAGACAAAATAATGGCAGAGATTCAGAAGCAATATGATGCTTGGAAGGCAGGAAATTAAATAACGACATGATCTTATCACACAATGACACTGTTGACTGGGAGCAGTGTCATTGTTTCCACAAAGCAAATTCATTGGAAAAGGGAGTGTAATGATGGTTAGAAAGCGAATAGGTATTCTCCTTACCTCATTTATTGTGTGCGCTTTCATATTTGTTTTTCAGTCAGCGGATGTTAGCGCGGAAGCCACCAGACCTGATGCAGGTTATGTAATTGATGAGGATTTCTCTTTCTTATCAGCCTTGACACCAGGGAATAGCCAACCGTCCGGCTGGGATGTTCGCGCTGCAGGAGGGGGGCTGGTCAGCCTGTATAACACAAATTTCAAAATCAGCGATACGAGCACGGTGCTGCCCGTTTCTATGAAAAAGAAATTTGTTGCGCAAAGCGAAGGTACGCTGACCATGGAATTCCGGATAAGGCCTATGTCTATCATTGACGGTTTGAAATGGCAGCTGCTCAGTGATGATGTAGCAGGCGTGAGCCTAATAACGCAAAATAATACGCTTAGTCTGGAGACTTCCGCAAACACCATGTTGCCCTTGCAAACCTATGCAGCGAACATTGAGTATGGAATCAAGGTTGTAATCAACCTGAACGCGCACACAACGGATGTGTACATCAATGGTGTAAAGAAGGCAAACGGAGCATCGTTCAAAAATGCGGTAACGACACTCAACCAGTTTCAAGTGCAAACAGGCGATGCTTCCATGGGGGAGTTCTACTTTGGTCCATTGAAAATTTACAAAGGGTACGTCGTCAATGAGAGGCTCATTTCGGTCGTTGACGGTGGGGCGATTCCGCAGGATTGGACTGCGGTTACGTCAGGCGGCGCAATCACCGTCGGCAGTATGCTTAGTTCCCCGCAGCCAGATATCAATAGCATGAAGCTGAGCGCGGCTAGTAGCACCGGCAGTATGAGTCTGTCGAAGTCGATATCGCCAATGTCGGATAATTTTACCTACGACTTCAAGGTTCTTTACAAGCAGAAGGCGGATGGATTGGAAGCTGAGCTAAAAAGCGGAACGACGAGCGTCATCAAACTAACGACAGCAGGCGATGATTTGGCTTATGTCAACAGCAGCGGGCAATCTGTCTCGCTGAAATACAAGTATTTAGCGAATCTGTGGACGCACATTCAGATCAAAGTGAACTGGGCGACGGCTACAGCGGATATCTATATCAACGATAAGCGCAGCGATGAAGTTGTAGCACTGGCTCCGGGCGCGGTTTCCGTCGACACCCTCAAGTTCACGACCTCCTCTTCTTATCGGGGAGAGATGTGGCTCGATGATATTCTCTTGTATAAATTGGTGCCGCTCCCGGCCGACTATGTGCCGGCTCCTGTTGCGGTCGGTAAGAGCGTGGATGCTCCGCTTGTGGGAGTTCAAAGCTGCCCGATGTGGCGGGAAGGTCATCATCTGGGGTGGGATATGATTCAGCCTTACCCGGATCGGACGCCTCTTCTAGGGTTCTACGACGAAGGTAATCCAGAAACAGCGGATTGGGAGTCGAAATGGCTGGAAGAGCACGGCATCGATTTCCAGATGTCCTGTTGGTTCAGGCCACTTGGCGGAGACACCAATCGGATGCCGATCAAAGATTCTTATTTATCCCATGCTTTGGATAACGGTTATTTTAATGGTGCGTATAGCGATCAAACCAAATTTGCGATTATGTTTGAAAACCTCAATTCCAAGGTCAAGGATGCTGAAGATTTCCGAACGAATCTGATTCCGTACTGGATTGAATATTATTTTAAAGATCCTCGTTATTTGAAGATTGATGAGAAACCTGTTTTTACGATCTACAATTACGAAGAGTTACTAAATGCTTTTAAAGACAGCAATAATGTGAAGTCGGATCTTTATGTGAAGGCGGAACTGGATAACTTGCGGAGCGAAGTGAGGAAAGCGGGGATTCCGGATATTATCCTGCTGAACGTGTATAACGGGACAGACCCTGGTCAGTTGAAGAAACGCAAAGATGCTGGCTTTGATGGCGTGTATGCGTATTCCTGGGGCTCCTTTGGCGGCCATCCGGAGTTTCAGAAACTGAAAATGACGCAGGAGAAGGATGCCGGCGCCATCGATATTATCCCTGGTTTAAGCATGGGCAGAGATGATACAGCTTGGGGCCTGAACTTCGGTTATTATGCGACGCCGTCGGAATTCCAGTCCTTGGCGCAGTGGACGAAGGATAGCTTCATGCCCTCACTGTCTGCGGGCAGTCTAGGTAAAAAGCTGGTTATGCTGGATAACTGGAATGAGTTCGGAGAAGGTCACTTTATTATGCCTGCCGGGCTAGCTGGTTTCGGTTATGTGGATGCCATTCGCAATGTGTTTGGAAGCAGTGCGTCGCACACCGATAGCGTACCGACGCAGGCCCAGAAGGATCGGATCAATACCCTATATCCAGCTGGGAGAGTGGTTCCTAATTTGAACCAGGCGCAGCCAGTGATGACTAATGTCTACGGGAACAGGTGGGAATTCAATACTCCGGGTGACGCCGAGGGCTGGACGGTAGAGAAGCAGATTGTGGGCGTGACCGTTCAGGATGGTAGTTTTTCGGGGATAACGAATGACACGGATCCTGGCATTCGTTCCGCGGATCACCTTGGGATCAAGGCTGAGGATATTCCTTATCTTGTTATTCGAATGAAGAACAGTGCGAATGATATTGACGGCCGCTTCTTCTTTACGACGGAGGCAGATGGAACCTGGAATGAGGCTAAGGCTGTCGGCTTCTATGTAAATCCGTTGGATAGTGATTATACGGAATACATTGTAGAGGTGTGGAGAAACAAGAACTGGACGGGGACTATCCGGCAAATGCGGATCGATCCGATTTCCGCTGTAGGGCCGATCAGTATTGATTACATTCGAACGATTTATTCTCCGCAGCCCGGTATTCGGACTTATGTGGACGGTACGTACAAACCGTTCAGCCAACCAGCGCTCTTACAGGATGGCATCGTCATGCTTCCTATGAAAGAGATGTACTTGCAAATAGGCGCAAAGCCGGAATGGGACCCTGCGACAGGTACTCTGCTCGCTGTGAAAGATAACGTCGTCTATAAATTAAAGGTTGGCGATAGCGTCGCTTATAAGGGAAGTCAGGCGATTACGTTAGAGCATGCGCCTGTCAAGCTTGCGAATGGTACGGTGATGGCCCCGCTTAGCTATCTTCGCCAAGCATTTGGCGCGATTGCCAAATGGGATGCGCCTTCGCAAACCGTCCGTGTGTATCCAACGGCGATCACTTATGATTTTGCGACGAGCAGCGGTTGGACGGCTAACAGCCAAATCTCGAATCCGGTCGTGGCGAATGGCCTATTCAGCGGAACTTCAAATGGGATTTCCGGAAGTGTGCAGCCTGCTATTCTTTCACCGGACGCTTTGGATATTGCGGCTTCTGATATTAGGCGGATTCGCGTCCGAATGAACAACATGACAAGCGGCGATGAGGCTAAAATATATTTTACGACGATCGGGGATACCAGTTGGAATGAGGCGAAAATGATCTCTTCCTATATACTCCCGAACGATTCCGTCTTTCGTGAGTATGTGTTCGATACATCAAGCTTAGCTGCTTGGACGGGAACTATTAAACAGCTCCAAGTGGTGCCAACTACGGCTTCCGGAGCCTTCAGTCTGGATTCCGTTCAATTGGAAATAACGCCAACAATTGCGCTAAAAGGAGATAATCTCATTGAAGATCCGGGATTTGAAGGAAGTAAATCTTCACAATATGGGCTGCAGAATGGGACTGCTGTAAAGGATACGACACAATCTCATAGCGGCCATCAGTCCGTCAAGATCACGAAAACCACACGTTACGGCAGTATTAGTTTTCCAGTGAATGTGGAAAAAGGCAAGCCGTATACATACTCAGCTTGGGCAAAGTTGGCTGCAGGTAAGACGACCAATGAACCCTTGAGGGTGGGAATCCAATATAACTTGGACGGGGGGCCTCCCAAGCAACTCATTATCTTCACAAGCCCTGGCCTGAAAGCGGGAGATTGGACACAGATCGAAGGTACTTACACGATTCAGGAATCAGGAGTCGTATCAAATGTTCTGATGTATCTCTATACGGAGATTGACAATCCAGGCGGCGTTTACTATGTCGATGACGTTGCGGTTAAGCCAATAACATATTCGGGAAGCCCGGTTTGGGTTCATCCATCAAATATAAGTTTAGGTGTGACGTCACTCACGGTAGGTGTTGATAAAACTAAGGCCTTGGTTCCTGGGTTCACACCAGCGAATGTAAGCAACAAAGAGTTAATATGGCGTTCGAGCAATCCGAGTGTTGCAACCGTGGATGTAAACGGAATGGTGTATGGTGCAAGCTTGGGCACAGCAACCATAACGGCAACATCGGTAGACGGAGGGAAAGTGGCAACGGTGCTCGTAACCGTAGATGCAACGGTTGCGGTTTCAGGGCTGACATTGAATCAAACAACACTAAACTTACAGCTAGGCAATATGCAATCGCTGGTTGCGACTGTTACCCCGGCAAACGCAACGAATAAGGTGATTAAATGGGAATCCTCGAATCCCCGTGTGGCTGTCGTCGCTGCTGATGGAACGGTTACAGGAATGGGAACGGGCGGCTCAGTGCAAATAAAGGCGACCTCGGACGATTCGGGCATTGTGGCCGTCGCAACGGTTAACGTAACAGAGCCGACAAATGCGGTGAAAGGAACGAATCTTATCGTAGACCCGGGCATGGAAGGCAGTACGCTAGCGGCTCCTAATTACACGTATTTAGCCGTGCCTACGCTAACCACAGATGAACATCATTCCGGCCTGCAATCCTTACTTCTAACGAAGACAGATCGATATGGGGGGGTTAAATTCCCTGTCTCTATTGAAAAGGGGAAACCGTATTACTTCTCGGCCTGGGCGAAATTAGCATCTAGTCCTACCTCAACCGTGACGATTAGGATCGGCTTGCAATATAAGGTAGACGGTAATCCTACGCCTATTCAGTACATTATGTTTTACAGTCCACCTCTCAGCACTACCGCATGGAATCAAGTTCAAGGGAGTCTTATCATCAATGAAACTGGGGTTGTTACAGAGACAACCATGTTTTTATACACGGAAATTACCGGTACCGGCAATCCTTTTTATGTCGATGATGTTGAAGTCAGACCGCTAACGATTGCTGCAACGGGATTGAGTTTGAATAAAAGCACACTAACGTTGTCCAAGGGGCAGTTCGAAACGATTGTGCCCAGTGTGTTGCCAACGAATGCAACCAACAAAGGGATCAGTTGGGTTTCAAGTTCACCGACTGTGGCGACAGTTAGTGCCAGCGGCACGGTTACAGGCGTTACCTATGGGGTGTCAACGGTGACGGCTACAATGGCAGACGGTGGTTATCAGCAAACAGTTACGGTGTATGTGGATGATGTGCCTCCCGTTACGGTCAGTGATGCACCATCCAGTTGGCAGACGACGAATCAAATTGTTCATTTGACGGCCAGCGACTTGGAAAGCGGTGTGGCAGGTACGTTCTACAGCCTGGATCAGGGG
Organism: Paenibacillus sp. HWE-109; assembly: GCF_022163125.1. NCBI lineage: Bacteria > Bacillati > Bacillota > Bacilli > Caryophanales > Paenibacillaceae > Paenibacillus > Paenibacillus sp. HWE-109. Next base: position 906,516 of record NZ_CP091881.1, read on the forward strand.
GCTTACGCAACCGGGAACGTCGTTTCCATTGCAGGGGAAGGCGTGCATACACTGAACTACTATAGCAAGGATCTGGCCGGTAATCAGGAAGCGACGCAAACGGTAACTGTCCGTATCGACGGAACGGCTCCAATAACAACGTCCGTCATTGTCCCATCAGCGCCGGACGGACCAAGCGGTACCTACGTCAGCCCTGTTACGGTCACATTAAGCGCTTCTGATAACGTGTCTAGCGTTGGGCAGGTCGTCTATAGCGTGAATAACGGAGCGACATGGACGCCTTATACAGCTGCGCTCACCTTTGATAAGCAGGGGGCATATACGCTCCTATACCGAGCGACCGACGTAGCGGGCAATAGCGAGACAGCCAAGAGCATAAGCTTCAATCTCGCCGCTACAACGGTGAAGGTTCGGCTCAAGGACAGTACCGGAAATCCGTTAAACGGCGGAGTGGTCAAATACTATGACGGAGGATGGAAAGATTTTGGTGTAACGGATGCCTTGGGACATGCAAGCAAGTCTTTACAGGATAAAAGCTATACCTTTGGCATCACGTATGAGGGAACGTATAAGGAGATTGTACAAAATACAGGAACGGACGCTGGAGTCGTATTTCAAACCGTCAAGGCGAAGGTACAGTTAAAGGATAGTCTGGGGAACCCGTTGGACAGTGGTACGGTAAAGTATTATGCCGGAAGCTGGCGGACCATCGGCAATACAATCGGCGGCGAGATCAGCAAGGAGGTACTGCCTAGCTCCTATACCTTTGGCATGACTTATGGGGGGAAATATAAGGAGGTTGTACAGAATACAGGTACAGACCCCGTTATCGTATTTCAGACGGTCAAGGTCACGGTACAGCTGAAGGACAGCCAAGGGAATCTGTTAGACGGTGGTGCAGCATCCTACTACGCGGGAAGTTGGCAGACGATTGGCGCTACAACAAGCGGAGGAGTCAGCAAGGAATTGTTGCCGGGTTCTTATACCTTTGGCATGACTTACAATGGGACTTACAGAGAGATCGTCAGAGACATATCCACAGATCCAACGGTTGTATTTCAATTGTAATAGGAAGATTGAAAGCCTCCCATTTATGGGGAGGCACATCATACGAACAAAGGAGATTGCATGGTGACCAAGATAAAAGTAGGCATTATCGGTTTAGGGGAAGTCGCGCAAATGGTTCATTTGCCGATTCTGGAGTCCTTGTCTGAGCTTTATGAGATGGTGGCATTTTGTGATATTTCACCGAAGCTGTTAGCCAAGATCGGTGAGAAATACCGGGTTAAGCAATTATTTCTAAACTATAATGAGATGCTTGAACAGTCCGATCTTGATGCTGTTTTTGTGCTGAATCATATGGATTATCATACGGAATGTACGATTGCAGCATTAAACAAGCATATACACGTATTTGTAGAGAAACCGATGTGCTGTACCCAACGTGAGGTTAATGAAATTATTCAAGCGCGTGACGCTTCAAGTGCACATGTCATGGTGGGTTATATGAGACGGTTTGCTCCCGCCTATCTTCGGGCAATCGAAGAGGTCAAGTCACTGGGACCGATTATCTATGCCCGAGTGCGGGATATCATCGGCCCTAATCAGTTCTTCACGCGTCAATCCAGCCCGGTCTATCGTTTCGATGATATCCCTTCTTCAGCTGTACAGGATCGCAAGGAGCGGACCGCCAGACTAATGAGAGAGGCAATTGGCGAATTATCGGATGAGATGTATGCCGCCTATGGCTTGTTGCTCGGACTGAACAGCCACGACATTTCGGCGATGAGAGAGTTAATCGGGATGCCGATCAGGGTGAAAGCAGCCTCCTCTTGGCTGGGCGGAAAATTCAAGAACGCCATCTTTGAATATGAAGGTTATAACGTGACTTTTGAGACGGGGATAGATCAACAAGGCAGATTTGATGCTCATATCGAGGTGTATGGCGAGAACAAGTCCGTCCTTATCCAGTACGATACCCCGTATATCAGGCAACTGCCAACGACACTGCATATCAGCGAGACGATTGGGGACAATTTCAATCAATCAACGGCTCGAACGACCTACAAGGATGCTTATGTGTATGAACTGGAATATTTCCATGAAGTAGTCACGAAGGGGATGCCGCCAAAGACGACACCAGAGGATTACTTGCAGGATCTCATTATTTTTCAAATGATGATGGACGCTATTCAGCATGAATAAAAGGAAATATTCCGATGGTTAAGTAAGGGGCGAAGACGTGCCGCTCAGGGACTAAATTCGCCTAGACAATGAAATGACCCACTCATAATGTGTGAGCGGGTTATTTCATCAAGTACTGATTTCAGTTTGACTGACTTTTCAGTCCAATTTTTGGAGGGGAATGAACTGTAACAATTGCGGTGATGTTTTTTTATATTCATAAGTATTATTTTTGAAAGAAAGGGTATCATTAAAGTACTTGTGATAAAATTTGGAGGCTAACAAGATGAATCTTAATACGACTGCTAAGCTTACATCTACAGAAATTGCCGCATTATGGACTCAATATATGAACGATACAATGTCTATTTGCTTCGGTAAATATGCATTAGAGATCATTGAGGATCCTGAAATCAAAAACATATATAAAACCGCGCTGAATTTATCAGAAAAGCACGTAGTCAAAATAAAAGAATTCCTTTTGAAAGAAAAATTTCCAATACCCTATGGTTTTACAGAACAAGATGTCAACACGAAAGCCCCAAGGTTATTTTTAGATGGACTTTTTTTGAATTACTTATTAGTTATGATTTATCATGGAATGACAGGCTACTCTATTTCATTACAAGTTTCCTCAAGAGTGGATATTCGTGAATATTATACGGAGTGCAATTATGAAACGATTAAATTATACAACGAGGTAATGGAAATAGCTTTATCAAAAGGGATCTATACAAGACCTCCGTATATTCATTCCTCTGAAATTCCCGAAATGGCGGATAAAAAATTCCTGACAGGCTGGCTTGGAAAACGCAGAGCCTTAACCGCAATTGAAATTAGTAATATTACTTTTAATATGAATAAAACGTATTTGAGCAAAGCAATATCTATGGCGTTTGCTCAAGTAGCTAATGATGAAAAGGTGAAAAGGTATCTACAAAGAGGATTAAAACTTTCCACTAAAATAACGGAAGTATTTAATTCATTTTTTCTTGAAAGTAATTTAAATTTCCCTGTTTCCTGGGAGTCAATGGTTACTAATTCAACAACATCGCCTTTTTCTGATAAACTCATCATGTTTCACATCGGATTCCTATCATCAGCAGCAGTCGGGTTTTATGGTGCTGGACAAGCTACTTGTATGAGAAGAGATTTATCCGCCCAATATCTAAAACTGATCGGCGAACAATTATTATTTTCAGAGGATGGAGCAGAACTTATGTTAGAAAGAGGATGGTTTGAGAAACCTCCTATGGCTGAAGATCGAAATGCGTTAATGATGAAGTAGTTATTCTCCCTGCATATAATCTGTGTCCCGGATCTCATCGGTCGATGGTTCCTTAATATGCACCATAATTCTGACCAGATACTCCTCCGGGTTTTGTAGCGACACCTCATCCTGCAAGTACTCCTCGTAAGCATCACCAATTACAACATATTGTTTCTTCTCCATGTAATCAAAAATTTGCGGATAGATTTTATCTGTATCTCCATAATCCGCCCGGGTGTACGAAACCAAGTAGAATCCCTCCGGCATATATTCTTGTTCATGAAAATGAGTTTCAATGCGACTAAACATATGGGACACCATATCCCCGTCTTTCTTCCGTAAATCCTCCTTTTTAACAATAACACCATTTGGATATCCGATGGGCGCATTCTCCCTCTGCAGACGCAGTTGAAAATCATCCCAGAGATCTTCGAGAATTTGCTTCTTGGATGCGTGAACGCGGCAACTCAACAGCACAGGAACCCTAGAATGCCGGATCACCTGCATCTGGCTTGTGTTTACATGGATCGAATGTTCAATATTCTCAGCTTGCATGCTGATCATTTGCCCTATTCGCTCAAGCTTGGCGATCTGCAATTGGATAACCTCTTCCTGTTTTCGTAGAAATTCAAGTGTACTGGCAGGAGTTCGATGGCTCAGATGCTCCCGAATTTCGTCAAGAGACATGCCAAACTCCTTGAAGACATGAATTATTCCGATCGTATCCAACTGGTTGCGATGGTAATAGCGATACCCGTTGTCGGCAACAAATGCCGGCTTGAACAGCCCAATATGATCATAGTAAATCAGTGTTTTGCGTGGAACATCTGACATTTTGGAAAAAGTACTTATGGATAGCCTATCGGTTTGATTCATGGCAGTCTCCCAAAAATAGAAAAATCGTATTGACTGTATAGTTACTATACAGTTTATGATAGCATCTATTGAGCCACTTCATCAACAAAGTCGAAGGAGACGAACTACCCATGCAAATGTTGGAAACCAATCGATTGAGGTTAAGAAATTTTTACGTGACGGATGCTCAGGCATTTTTGGAATATGCGGCTAATCCCAGAGTGAACTGCTTCCTTAGCGATAAAGTTTCGACATTGGAAGAAGCAGCTTTAAAGCTTCAAAATAGAAGCAATGAAGACTCCTATATTGCAGTCTGCCTGAAAGAGAGCAATGCACTAATAGGCGAACTATTTTATCTGCAAGATGAACCTGATACGTTTAGCGTTGGATGGAATTTCAATGCCAGATATGAAGGAATGGGATATGCTCGTGAAAGCGTGGAAGCTTTTTTCCAATATCTCTTTACGCAAAAAGAAGCCAGAAGACTGTATGCGTATGTCGAGGATGATAACTTAAGATCACAAAAACTATGTGAAAAATTAGATATGCGCAAAGAAGGTTGTTTTATAGAATTTGTTTCTTTTACTGAATACGAAGATGGGACACCCAAATATGAAAATACCTTCCAATATGCATTGTTAAAAAGAGAGTGGCTCCAAAGAATAACTTAAGCTTGAATGTATGGTTGTAAAAGATTATTATGGACTTGTAGATAGGAGGGATACCATGCCTATTATTCAAGCGCTGGACAGAGCATTGAAAATATTGGACTTATTCGACGAGCATACGACTGAGCTGAAAATTACAGAAATCAGCGCAAGAATGGAGCTTCACAAGAGTACGATACACTCCTTATTAAAAACTCTTCAGTTACACGGTTACATCAATCAGGATATGGAAACAGGAAGGTACAAGTTAGGGTTAAAGCTCCTGGAAAAGGGACAGCTTATGCTGCAAAGCCTAGACATCCGTACAGTTGCCCGAAAGCACCTGGCTGCTTTGTCGGAGCAAACAGGTCAAACAACCCATCTTGTTATTCTTGATGGGAAGGAAGGCGTGTATTTGGATAAAGTGGAAGGGGAAAAGGCGGCGATCCGTTATTCCCGAATAGGCCGCAGAATTTCACTTCACAGTAGCGCGGTAGGAAAGGTGCTGGCTGCCTTTAGAACAAAGGAAGAGATCGATAAGCTCCTTCGGAATTACCATTTCTCCAAGATTACAGATGCGACGATTACGGAGATAGAGGCATTCCTTAACGAGCTGAATCAGGTAAGGGAGCAAGGGTATTCCATTGACAATCAGGAGAACGAACCGGGCGTACGATGCGCTGCAGCACCTATTTTCGAGCATAATGGCTCGGTTGTAGCAGCGATCAGCATATCATCGTTGATTTCAACGGTAGATGATTTATTGTTTAAACAGTATATTGCTTTACTTAAGAAAGAAGCAGAAACGATTTCACAGACCCTGGGGTTTCGGCAAGTTTTGTAAAGCATGTCGAGTCCAGGCATTTTTACACCATTTTTTGAGAACGATGTTTTATAATATAAAACAAATTTAGAGGAGTGAGCAATTTATGAAAATTATTCGTTTTATAAATGAAGGGCTTTCACAACTAGCTGCAGTTGATGACGAAGGGCAAATTTTCGTATTGCTGCAAAGCGATTTTTTAGCTTTGATTCAAGAAGCTGACGAAAAAGAGATGTCACCGCTCGAGTTGGTTTTGAAAATGATCGAAGGCCGTGAAGCGCTAACATGTCAAGTAGATCAGCTGGAGCTACTCGTTCCAATTGAAGCACCAGAAGTATGGGCTGCTGGGGTTACCTATGAGCGAAGCAGAGACGCACGGAATTATGAGGCGACCGAAGGCAGACTGGATGCCTTGACCTTTTATGATAAAGTTTATGACGCTGTGCGCCCGGAGATTTTTTTTAAATCCACGGCTGCTCGAACGGTAGGTCCAGGCGGCGAAGTACAACTCCGAAGCGATTCCGTGTGGCAGGTGCCAGAACCTGAGTTAGGTCTTGTTCTAAACGCTATGGGGAAAATTGTAGGATACACCATTGGCAATGATATGAGCTGCCGGGATATTGAAGGCGAGAATCCGCTCTACCTGCCTCAGGCCAAAGTATGGAAGCGTTCCTGCTCTCTGGGACCAGCGATCCGTTTAGCCGAAACGGTAGACGACCCTTACAACTTTCAGATTACAAGCCGAATATATCGCAATGGGGAAAAAGCTGTCGAGGGAACGGCTAATACCAATCAGCTAAAACGAAAGCTTGATGAATTGACCGAATTTTTAATTCGGGATAATGAATTATTTGACGGGACCGTGCTTCTGACAGGAACGTGTATTGTGCCGCCTAACGAGTTTACACTCGCTCACGGAGACCGGATCGAAATTGAGATTAGCGGTATTGGGAAACTTGTTAATCATGTTGTAGGTGCAGGAAGCTAATCTATAATTATCTGATTGGTAGATAACATACATTTAAGGAGGAATATATATGACATCCGTATTTGTTGGAGGGCAAACTTATTTAAACTATATAAACGGTGAATGGTGTGCAGCCGGCGCTGGGCAAACTGTTCCCAGCATAAACCCAGCTAAAAGAACTGAAGTCGTGGGCTATGTCCAATTGTCGTCATTGGAGGAATTGAACCAAGCCGTTGCTTCCGCCAAAGCGGCGCAGCAAGGTTGGAGGAAGCTATCGGGATCGGCGAGAGGGGATTATCTGTTTAAAGCGGCCAATGCACTTGAGAGACGCATCGATGAAATTGCCGAGACGATGACACGGGAAATGGGCAAAACATTGCCGGAAGCAAAGGGCGAAACTGCACGAGGGATCGCAATCTTGCGCTACTATGCCGGGGAGGGGATGCGGAAAATCGGGGATGTGATTCCCTCCACGGATAGCGAAGCGCTGATGTTTACGACCCGTGTGCCCCTTGGGGTTGTCGGAGTTATTTCACCTTGGAATTTTCCAGTGGCGATTCCAATATGGAAAATGGCGCCAGCCTTAATCTATGGCAATACGGTTGTGCTGAAGCCTGCTCAGGAGACAGCCGTAACGGCTGCCAAAGTCGTTGAATGCATCGCTGAAGCGGGACTTCCTGCAGGTGTATTAAATATGGTAACAGGCAGCGGATCTGTGATTGGGCAAGGTCTTGCAGAGCATCCGGATGTAAACGGAATTACGTTTACCGGCTCCAATCAAGTTGGCAAACGGGTCGGTCAAGCAGCACTAGCCAGAGGGGCGAAATATCAGCTTGAGATGGGAGGGAAAAATCCGATCATTATCGCTGAGGATGCCGATTTGGATTTGGCTGTCGACGCGACGATCAGTGGCGGAATCCGTTCGACAGGACAGAAATGCACGGCAACAAGCCGTGTCATTGTATTGCGTGTTGTGTATGAAGCTTTCAAAGAAAAACTATTGATCAAATTAAAAGGTATAACAGTTGGTCACGGTTTGGATGCCGGTACATGGCTGGGCCCTTGCGCCAACGAAAATCAGCTGCGAACGGTGCAGTCCTACATTCAGAAAGGGATAGAGGAAGGAGCGGATCTTATATTCGGTGGAGCATCACCGGATCACCCGGATCTCGCCGAAGGCTTCTACATTCAGCCCACCGTGTTCGATAAAGTAACTTCGGAAATGGCGATTGCCCGGGAAGAAATATTCGGCCCGATACTTGCGCTAATTCAGGTCGAATCCATGGAAGAAGCCATTCAACTGGCTAACGATTCGGATTATGGTCTGAGCGCTTCTATTTACACGCAAAGCATAAGCAATATTCTTTTGTTTATTCAAGATATGGACGCCGGTTTAATAAGAATTAATTCCGAGACAGCCGGAGTAGAGCTGCAGGCTCCGTTCGGCGGAATGAAGCAGTCTAGCTCTCATTCGCGCGAGCAAGGCCAGGCGGCGATTGAATTTTACACATCGATAAAAACGGTATTTCTCAAAGCGTAAGCGTATCACTTTTGCTATGAAACCTAATTCGGAAGGGCGTGGGTTAATGACAGAGCAATTAATATCGATTATGGTAAATGAAAATAACAATTTGTTTACAATCCGTACGCACACGCAAGGCCCAAAAGGCTCATTGCCACTAACAAAAGAAATGTTATTGCATGCTCCAAGCGGAGAATTGTTCGGACTTACCCAAAATGTTGGGATGGGGTGGAAACCGTCTCGCCTGAAGGGTAAACAGTATCTGTTGTTAAGCACGCAAGGGGGGATACGTAAGGAAGACGGGAGTCCAGTTGCACTCGGCTATCATACCGGTCACTGGGAGGTTGGCCTGCTGACGCAGGCCGCTGCAGAGGTGATCACAGAAAGCGGAGGGGTTCCTTTCGCCGGATATGTGAGCGACCCTTGCGACGGTAGGTCCCAGGGCACGGAAGGCATGTTTGACTCTCTTCCTTACCGCAACGATGCAGCGATCGTTTTCCGGCGTCTTATCCGCTCCTTGCCTACACGGAAAGGAGTGCTCGGTGTGGCGACCTGCGACAAGGGACTGCCTGCCATGATGATTGCTCTCGCCGGGATGCACGAGCTCCCTTGCGTAATTGTGCCCGGCGGAGTGACATTGCCTCCCACGGAGGGCGAAGATGCCGGGAAAATCCAAACCATAGGTGCAAGGTATGCTAATGGCGAAATCAGCCTAGAAGATGCTGCCGACCTCGGCTGCCGGGCCTGTGCCACACCGGGCGGAGGCTGCCAGTTTCTTGGAACGGCAGCTACTTCGCAGGTCATTGCAGAGGCTATGGGCATGACGGTGCCTCACGCTGCGCTTGCACCATCAGGACAGCCCGTATGGGAAGAGATGGCCAGGCAGTCGGCCCGCGCGATGATGACGCTAGAGGAAAAGGGAATCCGGATGAAGGATATATTGACCGAAGCGTCCATCCACAATGCGATGGTTGTTCATGCGGCCTTCGGCGGATCGACCAATTTATTGCTGCATATCCCTGCTTTCGCTCACTCGGCAGGACTGCCCATTCCGTCTGTTCAAGATTGGATTCGTATCAATAAAGCCGTACCAAGGCTAGTCAGCGTATTGCCGAATGGTCCGGATTATCATCCGACTGTGCGCGTGTTTTTGGCCGGAGGGGTACCGGAAGTGATGCTGCATCTCCGACGTTTGGGGGTACTGAAAGAAAATGCGTTGACCGTAACCGGTGAAACGCTGGGTACTGTATTGGATTGGTGGGAAACGAGCGAGCGCCGAGGGCGGATGAGAAGTCTGCTCATGGAAATAGATGGCATCGATCCGGATTACGTAATTATGAATCCAGAACGTGCCAAAGAAAGGGGGTTGACCTCGACGGTTACGTTTCCTACTGGGAATCTGGCTCCGGAAGGTTCGGTGATTAAATCGACGGCGATAGACCCTTCAACTATTGGAGAGGATGGGGTATACCGCCATCGGGGCAATGCCAAGGTGTTTACCTCGGAGAAAGCGGCTATCTCGGCAATAAAGAAAGGCGGCATTCAAGCCGGAGATATTATGGTGTTGATTGGGCGCGGACCATTGGGGACCGGGATGGAGGAGACTTATCAACTAACCTCAGCACTAAAGCATTTGCCGTTCGGCAAATACGTGTCCTTAATTACCGACGCCCGGTTTTCGGGTGTATCCACAGGTGCCTGCATCGGTCATGTTGGACCTGAAGCGCTAGCTGGAGGTCCAATTGGTAAACTGCGGGATGGAGATACAATCGACATCGTAGTTGACCGAAATCGTTTGGAAGGCAGCATTCATTTTCTAGGCGATGGTGGCAAATTGCTGTCCCCAGAAGAAGGAGCCCGTGTGCTTGCTGCCCGCGACCCTCACCCAGAGCTCGCCTCTGACGAAAAACTACCAGCAGATACTCGTTTATGGGCTGCCTTACAGTCTGTCAGCGGTGGAACCTGGGCAGGGAGTGTTTATGATGTGGATCGAATTCTCGCTGTATTGGAAGCAGGTACAAAAGCATTGGCTGTGCAGAACAATTAGGTGATAATTACTATATTGCCACATCCACGTGTGAATGATATTTTGTAGGGCTTTGCATACAATGAGGACGCTTACATTACAACAAGATTTGGTAAGTAAAGTAAAAAGTTGTACATTGTCTGGATGTTTTGCCAACCCTATAATGAAAACATAACCACGTCACTGCAGTGATAGCTTTAAATACTCAATATAGGGGGATGTACATGAAGCTAAACCAACACAAAATGAAAGCGTTGTCTGTTTCCTTACTTGCCATGACAACGCTCATATCGGCTTGCACCAGCCAGAACAATCCAACGAGTACTGAACAGAAAGAAGCAGTGAGCACAGCCGGAAATACTGATGTGAAAAGTGCAAATATAGAACCGCTGGGCAAGTATGATCCGCCGATTGAGGTATCGTTTGTCCGGAACCTCAACGATGTTGTTGAAAATAACGTACTCGGTGTGCTTAAAGGTGAATCGTTTGAAGATAACAGATGGACACGTCTATATAAGGAACAGCTCGGGATCAATATTAAAAATAACTGGGTCGTAAAGGGGAGCGATACTTCTGATCAGTATTTACAGAAACTGAATGTAACGCTGGCCTCTGGCGATCTGCCTGATGTTATTCCAGTGAACGCGACTCAGTTAAAGCAATTAGCAGATTCCGGCCAAATCGAAGATATGACAGCTTTATATGAGAAATATGCGGCTCCCCTAACCAAAGAGATCTTATCGCAAGAGGGAAAAAGCCCATTCGATGCTGCAACGATTGATGGCAAACTGATGGCGATCCCGCAGGTCGACTCCTCGCTTGAACGCGCTATGTTTATCTGGATTCGTACGGATTGGCTTAACAAATTAGGATTGCAGCCGCCAAAGACGATGGCTGATGTACAAACCATTTCAAAAGCATTTGCCGAGAAGGACCCGGATGGCAATGGGAAAAAGGATACATTTGGCCTCGGTTTAAACAAAGCTTTGTGGGGAGGAGCTATAGGGTTAGAGGGGTTCATGGCAGGGTATAAGGCTTATCCGAATATGTGGATTACCGATGCATCCGGAAAGCTGATGTTTGGCGGTATTCAGCCGGAAGTTAAGAAAGCGCTTCAAGCCCTTCAAGGTATGTTTAAGAATGGAGAAATTGATCAGGAATTCGGGATTAAAGATGGTGGCAAGGTATCTGAGCAAATAGCTGCTGGCAAGATCGGAATGGAGTATGGCGAACAGTGGAACTCCATCTGGCCGCTTCAATTGAACCGTAACAATGACCCGAATGCACAATGGCGGGCATTCCCGATCGTTTCGGAATCCGGCGATACACCTAAAGTTCCTTTGAGGTTCAGTACAAGCAAGTTTTTTGCGGTGAAAAAGGGTTTGAAGCATCCTGAGGCGGTTATCAAGCTGTTCAATATGCATCTGGAGAAAAACTTTGGCAAAACAGCGGAGTTTGACAAATACTATGCACCGCCGGAAGCAGAGAGCGTATGGCAGCTGTCGCCGGTAACTCCGAGTCCGGTAAAGAAAAATGTAGAGGCATTCAGAGCGATCGATGCGGCACGTAAAGCGAACGACTTCTCGACCCTGAAGGGAGAAGCTAAAACGATTCAAGGCAAAATAGAAGCTTTCAATTCGGGTTCAAAAGAAGGGTTTGCATTGTGGGGATGGGAACGCATTTATGGTCCGGAAGGCTCTGAAGGGGTCGTTGACCAGTACGATAAAAATAATCAATTCCTGATGGATAAATTCGTAGGCGCACCTACGCCAACGATGGTTGAGCGGAAATCGACTTTAGAAAAATTAATGAATGAGACATACACCAAAATTATTATGGGCGGCTCTGTAGATGATTTCGATAAGTTTGTGAAAGACTGGACTAAGCTAGGCGGCGAGCAAATTACGAAAGAAGTCAATGAATGGTATGCAGCAACGAAGAAGTAGATGCGGGCAGAGGACGGGTTAACCATCCTTCCTCTGCTTTTTATGCATTAAATAATGGAGGTTATTGTATGGGTATCGGGAAAATGTGGAGAGAGCTTCCGCTGCATCTGATGATGTTACCGGGATTAGTACTCATTGTGCTATTCTCATATGTCCCAATGGCGGGAATTGTCATTGCATTTCAAAAATTCATCCCTGCAAAGGGATTATTCGGTGACCAGCGATGGGTCGGGTTGGATAATTTCAGATATGTCATGAACCTGCCCAGCTTTAATCAGGTCCTGTGGAATACCCTCTTTATTTCAAGTCTTAAGCTTATTCTAGGCTTAATCGTGCCGATTATTTTCGCCATTCTTCTTAACGAATTGAAGAATGCGGTAATTAAAAGAAGCGTGCAAACCACCATTTATTTACCCTATTTCCTCTCTTGGGTTGTTCTAGGAGGGATACTTATTGATATTCTATCGCCTTCTACCGGTATTGTTAACCAATTATTAGGTGCCTTCGGTTTGAATAAGATATTTTTCCTTGGAGACAATCATTGGTTTCCGTTTACACTCGTATCATCGGATATATGGAAAAATTTTGGTTATGGAACTATCGTGTATTTGGCGGCTATCACGGGCATTGACCCTGGCTTATACGAATCTGCCACGATTGACGGCGCAAACCGCTGGCATAAGATATGGCATATCACGATTCCAGGGATGCGAATGGTCATTGTTTTGTTGTCAGTTCTCAGTTTAGGACAGCTTTTGAACGCAGGCTTCGATCAAGTGTTCAATTTATATAGCCCTCAGGTGTATGAAAGCGGCGATATTCTGGATACTTTTGTATATCGGATTGGATTATTGGATGCTCAATACGGTGTTGCAACGGCAGTCGGACTATTCAAATCACTAGTTTCGCTTATTTTGATTTCAAGTTCTTACTTTGTGGCGTATCGGTTTGCAAAATATAGAATCTTCTAGGAGGAGGGAAAACTGTGGTACAACCATCACCCAGTTCTGTGTCTGATACTTATATCCGGGTACCTAACAGTCGATTCCGATTCGAGTGGTTTTCCGTTCTGAATGTGTCCTTTCTGATTATCGTATCGTTAATTTGTGTCCTCCCGTTAATTCATATCATTGCTATCTCGTTTAGTTCAAGTACGGCAGCCGCAGCAGGTCATGTAAAATTGTGGCCGGTTGACTTTACATTAGCATCTTACAAGTTTACGGCTAGTCGGGAAGCGTTCTGGCAATCCATGCTTGTATCCTTGGAGCGCATCGCGATCGGGACGCCGTTAAATTTGATTTTAACCATCCTCGTTGCATTTCCTTTATCTAAGGAAACGAAGGCGTTTCGCATGCGAATGGTTTATGCTTGGATTTTCTTTATCACGATGCTTTTTCATGGTGGTTTGATCCCTTGGTACTCAACACTTAAGCAGTACAATATGCTGGATACGATTTGGGCGCTCGTGCTGCCCGGCGCGGTTCCCGTATTCAGTGTGGTCCTGCTGCTTAATTTCTTTCGAGAGGTGCCGAAGGAGCTGGAGGAGGCAGCAGTCATGGACGGTGCAAGCTATTGGACGACACTCTGGAAAATCTATGTGCCGATATCCAAGCCTGCTCTTGCAACGCTTGCTTTATTTTCCATGGTAGAACATTGGAACAGTTGGTTTGACGGCCTCCTGCTAATGGGAGACCCTAGTCATTACCCGCTGCAAAGCTATATTCAAACCATCGTCATTCAACAAAATTTAACGAATATATCACGTGACGAAGCCATAAATATGGCTCTCATTTCTGATCGGACGCTGAAAGCCTCACAGATCTTCTTGGGTTCCCTTCCCATTATCTTGGCGTATCCCTTCCTGCAGAAATATTTTGTTAAAGGGATTGTCCTTGGTAGCGTTAAGGGGTAAAGGATGGATGGCTTCCTCTTGAAAATGCTTGGGAAACCTACAAACTTCAGGCTATAATGGAAGAAAAAAGTTGGGGGCTTGCACCTTGATCAACCGTCAGCCATTCACTTTGCGGAACACGATTTTCCTTCGACTACTCAGTACTTTTTTGCTTATTATGCTGCCCATTTTATTATTTGGCGTCTACCTGTATAACTGGATCGTCCAGACGGCAAGCGAAGACATCTCCAAAACGGCAGTATCCCAACTAACCTTCTATGTAAACGATCTTGAGAAAGAGATAGAACGGATGAAGTTGCTGCAGTTTGGCGTTATCGAGGATGAAGATCTCAATGAACTGACGCTGACCTGGGACACGATGGATGTGTTTAAACGCACTGAAAAAATTAACGCGCTGCGAAAACGTCTCTATGCAATTCAAAACAGCAGTCCTTATATTAAAAATGTAAGTGCTCATATTTATCCGATATTCAAAACGATTTCATCCGCCAATGGCCCAAGCGAATTTGATACCGAACGGTACAATGGCTTGCGCTCGGATTTAAGCAGTAGGAATAAACAGATTATTGAGTGGAATGGCGGATTATTTGTAAGTGCCGCGAAACAGGGAGTGACCAATGGAAATCAACCATTGTTCATCATTGAAATCGAACTGGATCAAGAGAGACTACAGGAGGCGTTAGACCAGTTCAACACATATCCCGGAAGCGGAACATTGATGACCAAGGAGAATACCAGTGTTATTCTGACGAGTGGATCTTTAGAGCGCTTATGGAAGGATATACCAGCGACCATTGTACAAATAAAACAAAATCCAGTTCATAATACGGGGACCTTTACCATCTCGGGAAGCCGCTATTATACCGCAACTGCAAGCTCTGATTATTTAAATATTTCTATTTACCGGTTTATCCCAGAGCAAATTATTAAGAAGCCGCTGGACAAGTTTTATCTGTGGGCATGGTTATTTATTTTCGTTGCTATTGTCATCATTGCCATTTATGCATTCTCCACCTACAAATTTATTCACAAACCGTTGTTAACGCTAGTTAAAAGCTTTCGGCGTATGGAAAATGGAGATCTGGATGTGAACATCCAGCACGAGTCTAAGGATGAGCTCGGTTACTTGTATGGCCGATTTAACCAGATGGTCACCAATCTTGGTTCTTTGATCGATCAAGTGTATAAGCAGAAAATCATGACACAACGGGCGGAGTTGAAGCAGCTTCAATCGCAGATTAATCCACATTTTCTATACAACAGTTTCTTTATCTTGAGAACGATGGCGAAGATTGGAGACGTTGAACGAATCGGACAGTTCGTCACACAGCTTGGTGAATATTTTCAATTTGTTACCAGGAATGCTTCAGATGAAGTGCTGTTGAAACAAGAAATTCACCATGCCAGAATGTACACGGAGATTCAGGAACTACGCTTCTCACGGCGTATCCGGGTGCAATTCGACGCTCTACCGCGGGAAATTGAACAGATGTCAGTACCACGTTTAATTGTGCAGCCCATTATCGAGAATGCATTTGAACACAGTTTGGAACAAATGAAACGCAGTGGATACATTATGATTCGCTTCGAGTTGGAAGAGGCTGAGATACGTATTATTGTGGAAGATAATGGTGATAGCTTGACGGATGAGACACTGGAACGTATCTCTGATACGCTGGATAATGGTGATGAACATGCGGAGACAACAGGCTTAGTGAATATTCACCGCCGTGTCAAAATGACATTCGGTGAAGCATATGGTCTACGAATAAGCCGAAGCGAGCTCGGGGGATTGAAAGGTATCATTTCTATTCCTTTTAAAGGTGGTTATGCTCATGATTAGAATGCTGATCGTTGATGATGAGGAAATCATTACAGACGGGCTGTTTGACGTATTTAGCCAACTGAATCTCAATCTTGATTTGTATAAAGCCTATTCCGGTGAAGAAGCGCTGGATTGGATGAATACGACGAGAGTGGACATCGTGTTGTCCGATATTCGTATGCCCGGGATGGATGGTCTCGAGCTAATGAGAAACATACGGAGTAGTTGGCCGCATTGCAAAATCATTTTTTTGACAGGATATAATGATTTTGATTATGTCTACCAAGCGATTCAATCACCCGGTGTTAGCTATCTCCTCAAGAGTGAGGAATACGATAAGATTATCAAGGCCGTAACAGATGCGATTCATGAACTTGAAAGCAGTTTAAAATTCCATGATCTAGTCAAGCAATCGCGAGAGAAGCTTACTACACTCGAAACCCTTGCTCAAGGGAATTATTTCCGTTATTTGCTTCAAGGGACACGAACAACGGGGGAGTTAGAAGTTGATTTCCGTAATCTGGGCATTGCTCTTGATTCAGCTTTGCCCATTCTTGTTGCGGTAGCTGACATGCACCGTACGAACACACACCATTCCTTTGCGGAAAGCCAGAATGCGGCACTTGCTGTGAAATTTTTGGCAGAGACATTCCTGGCAGAACGGACAGATAGTCTTGGAATCATTGATCATTATGGCGGTCTCGTCTGGCTTGTTCAACCAAAGCATGGCCAAGTAAGGGAACTGGACGAAGCCTATGCCCGCACGGTCAAATTTCTAGAGGGACAATTTGAGCTTATGCAACAAGCTTGTCATGATTCTTTGGGAATTACTTTTGCCATTACGATTTGCGCAGATACCTACGAATGGAAACAACTTTCAGAGATATACGATCGATTGAGAAGTGAGCAGTACCGACGAGCGGGAGATGGTGCCCAGATGGTTCAAACAGTCACTTTGGGAACCATTGGAACAGCAGCCAACTCAAGAACGCTGAAAGAAAAGGCGGAGTCCTTGGCGATTCATCTAGAAGGCGGAAATAGAGAGGGATTTCTCCATCTGTTCGACGAACTAATGAAAACGGCTTTCGATGAACGAGGAAATGGAGGCCCTTTTGCAGTGGAACTGTATTATACGATTGCACTCTTCTTACTATCCTATATTAACCGTTGGGAGCTGCACGGTAAGGTTGGAACAACCGGGCTTATGCAAAGAGATAGGCATTCATCATGGCAAGATAGCTACGAGTTTTTGAAACAGACCGCAGAGTCCTTGTTCTCTCTTCGATTGAGTGTAGAACGCAATAGAGCAGCAGCCGTGATAGAGAAGATCCGGTTGTATATTGAGGAGCATCTGGGTGAAGACTTATCTCTCGTACGTTTAGCTAGCGTGATACACTTCAACCCGTCCTATTTATCTCGGCTTTTTAAACAGGAAAGTGGCATTAATCTATCTGAATATATTGATGAAGTTAGAATGGAGAAAGCCAAAAATTTGCTCAAGAAAGATGAACTTAAAATTGCTGAAGTGGGCGTTCAGGTAGGGTATGAAACCCCACACTCTTTTACTCGATTTTTCAAAAAATCAACCAGCATGACGCCAGCGGAGTATCGTGAGATTGTAAGGAAATAAGCGTATTGATTAGGCGTCGTAGACAACTTTGTTATCGTTCTAGGAAGTTGCTCGGTCTTTATGAGCATAAAGTGATTTTTGATGACGACATGGGTTACCGTAATTATGGTATCGCTTAAGGAGGCATTGTTGATACAGCGCAGGAACCATTTCCGAAAAAAACATTCCCAAAGGCCGTCTACCAAAATTGCGGACCTGCCAATAAGCACTAGTTTGGCGTAATTGCCTCATTAGTAGAGGCTCATTGTTGTATGCCTTGAGACCATTTAGTTATTCATTAAAAAATTGAAATTGACCTTGCCGCTCTTCTCAGCCTTTAATCGGCCGAAGAGTCTTTTGTTGTTGAACGCGTATAAGAGATACGGCGATGATCAACGTGGACTCGCCGGTTGGGGCGATCACGGTTTTGTTTATTGCACCCAAAAGTGTTTTCAATTATTTATCTTTTAGCCGTTTGAATATCAGTTTTTGATACCAAGCACTCAGTGAATAAGATGGCGGGTTAAAAACAAAATAATTAACGGAGCCGACCGTTAAGGAATCTCTGGTCTTCTAAATCGCCGCCCTGCAGCGCGGCGCCAAAAACAGCTACAGCCAAGGACAAGATGATGTCTCGGCTGCCGCTGTTTTTTTATGCCCCTACTCCGCTAGTCCATTCTCTCAAGTCATTTAGTAGAGTGAGCCGATGTGAATCGATTCGTTATCATACGGAATCCAAGATTTATATAAGAGGCTAAAGAATGGGGTTGTGTATATATAACAAGAATATGTACTTTTATCTCAACTTAGTTAATTGTTCGTGTGAACGGTTTCAATTAGGATAAACCTATAGACGAAATAGCTTAAGAAACTATATGAAAGCGCTTAACATAATGATTTTGAGTCCGCCTTGATGATAGATAAGTGCTTGAAGTTTCTTGAAACAGAAGATACGTCACCTTCTTGAAGGGAGGGGATATCGGAAACTGCATGCGATTACATGTCAAATAGGAAGTGGGGGTAAAGTGTCAACAATCTGTACGAAAACCGGGCAGTGGGCAGGCCTATCGAATTGAATGTTAATTTTAACCCATGTAAAGAAACGAAAGGGATGAAGGAATGAGTCGACGGCGCTCAGTGATGTATGGATTTTTAGCTCTTGTTATGTTTTTATCTACAATTTTATTACCACTTAGTTCTGTTATAAGTTCTGGGGTAGCGTCTGCACATGAAGGAGAAGAGCATGGGCACAAAATTTTGGCTATTTCCAAAACAACAGGCTTCCGTCATGCATCGATTGATCAAGGAGCTAAAATAGCACTTCCTGAAATGGCAAAAAAATATGGTTTTCAAATTGATTTTACGGAAAATGCGGCAGATATTAACGCTGCTAATCTTGCTAAGTATGATGTTGTCTTTTTTGTCAGCACTACAGGTAACTTTAGCGATTGGGGTTTGACTGATCAACAGAAGCAAGATTTCATGAATTTCATCAAATCTGGTAAAGGCTATGTAGGCGCACATTCGGCTACAGATACCGGGTATGATTGGCAAGAGTATGGTGACTTAACAGGCGCGTACTTCAGTAATCATCCATGGACGCAAACAGTCAAGTTCAATGTAGAAGATTCCAATAATCCAGCAACTGCCCACCTGGGTCCATCCTGGACAGCGCTAGAGGAAGTGTACTATTTCAAAGAAAATCCACGGGATAAAGGGAAACATATTCTTTTAAGCTTGGATATGAACAGCAATGGCGTAACGGGAGGGGCGTTCGAAGACCATCCGAATGCTTGGTGTAGCCCGGTTCAAAACGGAAGAATGTTCTATACGGCATTAGGTCATCATCCGGAAACTTGGTTCAATGCAGATTTCCAACAGCATCTTCTCGGCGGTTTGAAATATGCATGGGGAGAGGCTAATGATACGGATTGCGATCAGCCTTCTCCAAAAGGCGGCCTGCAGAAGGTTTCTCTGGTCAAAGGAACTATCGCAAGTCCGGTTGGAATCGATATTTCCAAAAGTGGAGAAATTTTCGTAATCAGCCTTTTCGGTAAAGTTTATACCGTTTCTCAAGAAGGAGATACGAAGGAAATTTTGAACATCCCTACTAACTTGGAGGGTGAACACGGGTTATTGGGTTTGGCCCTTGATCCTGATTTTGAATCCAATCACTACATTTATCTGTATTATACAAATCCGGTGAAAACAGCAGAGGGTAAACTGATTAACAATGTTTCTCGTTTTACATACGAGAATGGGGTAATTAGTGCAAATACAGAAAAGAACTTGTTAAAAGAAACGTCCGATGTGACCTGCTGCCATCAAGCTGGCTACCTTAAATTCGGGCCGGATGGCAAGCTGTATTTAACGATAGGGGATAACAACTCACCTACACAAGGGCCACAAACCCGTTCCATTCAGACATCTCAGAACTTGGATGATATGCGTGGAAAGATTCTTCGTTTCAACAAAGACGGTTCCGCACCGAACGATAACCCCTTCTTTACAGGTCAAGGCGGTGCAAGAGATTACGTCTATGCTTGGGGCTTCCGTAACCCATATCGTATTTCTTTTGACACCACAAAAGGAAATGGTAAAACCATCATCTACGAAGGAGATGTTGGTCCCGACGGTACCTTTGCTGGCGGAAGTAACGGCGACTACGATGAATTTAATGCGATAACCGCTCCTGGTCAAAACTTTGGTTGGCCTTATGGGATTGGTGATAAGTTTTATAACAAAAAAGACTATGTTGGAGCCAATAATTTAAATGAAATCAATGATACTTTATATGCAGAGAAATTTGCGACAACGAAAAAACCGATTGCTTTCTACTCGTATACCAATGATCCAATTTGGGGGCAAGGCGGAAGAACGGCGCTGGCTGGTCCCGTTTATGACTACACAGGACCAAACGCAATTCCTGGATTAAAAGGAAAGTTTTTAGCTTATGATTTTACCCGCAATTGGGTTAAAGCGGTTACAACAGATGACAATGGGGCAATTGTCAAAGTAGAAGATTTCTTATCCGGAATGCTTGCTCCGATTGATATGAAATTGGGTCCGGACGGTGCCTTGTATATTGCCGAGTTCGGAAAATCATGGGAATCTGATGGAGACGATGGTATCTCCAAGGTATTCTACGGCCAATTGAACAGAAATCCTGTTATCAAAGCGAAAGTAAGCGCTGTATCAGGAAAAACACCGTTAACAGTTAATTTTGATACAACGGGAACTACGGATCTGGACGGCCATACGATTGCTTTTGCATGGAATTTCGGAGATGGAAGCACATCTCATGATGCAAATCCGTCTCACACGTACTCGGTCAACGGAAACTATGATGTAACATTGACGGTTACCAATGGAACCGGGAAATTCTCCGTGTGGAACACAAAGATTAGCGCGGGTAACACCGCTCCTGTAGTGAAAATCACTTCTCCTGCTACCGGAAGTTTCTTTACGAATGGCGAGACGATCACAGCAACAGCTTACGCCACGGATGAAGAAGACGGACTGATTGCTTGCGATAAGATCCAGTGGTCTGTCAACCTCCTTCATGACGCTCACTACCATCCGTTCCCAGGAACAACCGGATGTACGCCAACATTAACATTATTTGATGATGGACATGGGCCGGAAGCTAGGATTGCTTGGAATATCGCTGCGACAGTGACCGATAATGGCGGACCAGGAACAACGCCATTAAGCAGTTCAGCTTCCATTACCTTTAAGAATAAGCGTCTTCATGCTGCCGACTTTGCTGCAACTGGGGGTAACGCGCCGACTTCACCTGCGGATCAAGGCGTCAAAACAGAGGATACTCAAGATATGTACGGCGGCAAAAATGTCGGGTTCACAGATGCCAATGACTGGCTCTTGTTTAAAGATATTGACATGTCAACGATTAAAAAGATGTATTTCCGTATGGCATCTAACTCGGAGAATCTGAACATGGAAGTTCATTTGGATAGCCCAACTGGTGAAAAAGTCGCTGCCGTCAAGGAGACTACAACGAAAGGCTGGCAAAACTGGAAAACATTTAGCAGTGATGTCACGCATGCTCCACATAACGTAATGAAGAATGCTCTAAGCATTACAAATAACGTTTATGGCCAGTCCGAAAATAATGGAACCATAACCAATAACGTGTATGCCAAGCCTATGCTTGCTAATCTGCCCGCGATTGCTAGTGACTTTCATGATGTGTACTTTGTCTTCCCGCAGGGTGCAAATAATATTAACTGGATTCAATTTGCATCTGCTGGAGATGCAGCACCTACGGAAGGCGATGTTTGTAACAACAACTGTACCGGCACTGGTGGCAACCCGACCTATGATACGAAAGGCGCATTAAGTCGTACGAACTGGGTAGCGAAGGCTAGCCATGGCGAGAACTTTAATACCAACGGTACTCCGCCAGATGATCCGAAAAGCTGCTTGAAATGCGCTTTCGACGGCGAATTGTTCTCCCGTTGGAGTACAGGAACGGTCATGAAAGCCGACATGTGGTATCAAGTTGATCTTGGGGCTGATACGAATATTTCCCGTGTGCTTGTAGACTTCGGATCTCTGTGGACTACCGCACAGCAAGCCAAACATCTGGACTATTTCCGTGGATACCAAATTCAAGTATCTACAGATGCTGTGAACTGGACAACAGTGGCAGCAGCGGATACGAATACTGCTTATGTCGTTGACAAAACCTTCGGCGAAGTAAAAGCACGCTATGTAAGAATTGTGAATACGAAAGACGATACGACGAATGCCTGGTATGCATCCATCCATGAGCTGTATGTGTTCCCAGCAGCTGCACCAGGTAAAAACTGGACATTTACAACCTTCCCAAGAGGTGGTGGAAACGATACTAGCAATCCTTCCGACGTGAAAAATGTCATCGACGGCAAGATGAACACGCGCTGGGATACTGGCGAATTCCAAAAACCAGGTGAATGGTTCCAAGTCAATATGGGAGCAGTAAGCACGATTAACGAGGTGATCCTTGATGCATCGGGTCATACCCAAGACTATCCACGCGGGTATATCATTGAAGTTTCGAGTGATGGTCAAAATTGGAAGAAGGTAGCTGAGAAAGCTAACAATACAGACGTGAAAGTCGTTGCAACCTTCAGCCCGGTGAATGCCCAATACGTGAAGATCACTCAAACAGGTTCATCTACCGCTAATTATTGGTCTATCGACGAACTGGATATCAAAGTATCAGATCAACCGGTTGTTGAACTGGATGCTGTCCTGACTTCGGATACGGCAGGTAAAATTTTGTCAGCAGGGGATGAAGTGAAGGTTACGGTATCTGCTAAAGATGCTAAGAATCTGTTTGCGTCCAAATTGATGCTCACTTACGACACAAGCAAGCTTGAGTATGTAAGCAGTGCCCTCAACAGCCAGTTTGGTAAAGAGGGAGATACAGCTGTTCTTGTCCGCAAGGAAGAAACCGGTAAGCTTTCTATGGTCTTGACCGCTCTTGGAGATTTCCAAGGCTTCAACGGCAGTGTAGGTTTGGTTGACATTACGTTTAAACTTAAGGCAGACGGGGCCGCAACCCTGAGCAAGGGAAGCGATTTCTCCGATGTTAACGGTAAATTGATCCAATTGAAAAAGGATAAGACGATTGCATTTGTTCTAAGCAACCCTGATGTAGACAATGACGGTAATTTGACTGTTGCTGACCTTGTTGCAGTAGCTAAAGCATTTGGTAAAACATCGTTCGATCCGCGATACGATTTGAATCATGACGGAGTTGTCAATATCGTAGATATTGCTTTTGTAGCTAGAAAATTGCTTGAGCTTTAAGATGTAGGCTCAACTCTCAAGAAAAGAAGTGCCCTGATACCAGTCCCATTACGGGACTGGTATCCCATTCATCATTCTTTGAACAAAAAACGGAGGATAAACGATGAGAATAGCCTTTTCTAAAAGGATCATTATAACGTTAAGTGCGGTAGTGCTGATAACTTGTATATTCTCAACCGGCAGAGCTAACGTAAACCTTGTGTATGCTGAGGAAGCAGGTCAAATGTCTCAGATTAAGCTAGGCACATTAGGCACTTCTTTTAAGGTGAAGGACAACATTACGGTACCTATCATGGCACTCGATACGAAAGAGCTTATGGGTCTGCAATTTTCCATTAAATATGATCCGGGAATCTTTGACTTTATGGAAGGGGATACGGTACTTTCCAGCGGCTTTTACAGTGTCGATGCGAACAGTAATATACTGATTGATGAACAAAACGGCATTCTTAAATATGCGCTAATCAAGAATCAAATTCCTGGCAAGGATACCATACCCCAAATCAAGATAGCAGATTTACATTTCAAAGCTCTGAAGGCTGCTGATTCCACGTCGATCAAGATAGATGAAATTACTGCTACTACAGGCTATGCACAAATTCCAACAAATTCACAGGATACCAAGCAGACCAAGATAAATGACGACAACGGTAATGGCCCCGTAGACACGGAAAAACCAGTTGTTCTCATACAATCCAGCAATGCGACGAATAGCCCGACTTATGTATTAAAAGGTACCGTAACGGATAATGATCCGAAGGTATCGCTAACCATTAATGGTGCACCGGTAACATTAAACAATAGCACCTTCGAGAAAAGCTTCACCCTTACGGAAGGGGCTAATTCTTTTACCTTGATTGCTGCAGATAGTGCCGGTAATAAACAAGAGAATACGTTTGTGGTCACTTATACAAAGTCGGGAAGCGGCGGCGGTGGAGGCAGCACGGGAACTGGTACGGGCAGTGGCAATGGTACCGTGAATTCACAAGATCCCGAATTTGTATCCGTACAAATTGTTGCTGCAACAGGCGGAACCATTCAACTGGGAACAAAGGTTAAGGTCGTTATTCCAGCCCATGCGTTAAAAGAGGATGCCAAGATCACGATCCGACGCCTTGCTGATCTTGATAAGACCAGTGAGGGCGAGCGAGTCTTACAAATTGGAAGCCATATTTACGAAATCACGACAACCGGCGATAAAAATTTGAATAAACCAATGACCCTGTCATTAACGCCAGATCCGAATAAAATCAAAAACGGGAAAGAACCGGCGATTTATTACTATCAGGAAGACAGAAAGCAATGGATCTATCTTGGCGAACAAGATCATCATGCAATAGGAGAAATGTCTACCGAAATCGTTCATTTTGCGAAATTTGCCGTATTTACCGATGAGACTATCGTGAAATTGAACGATGTAAACAACCACTGGGCGGCTGTATTCATTGATCGTTTGGTAGGAATGAAAGTGATAAATGGCTATGAAGATCAAACCTTCAGACCGGAAAACAATGTGACGAGGGCTGAATTTACAAGCATGATAGTATCAGCGCTAGGCTTGGCCGTTGGAAAAGACGCATCCCCTTCTTTTGCGGATACAGACCAAATTCCAAGCTGGGCCAAGGGATATGTGAAAGCGGCTGTTGATGCTGGAATCATCGAGGGACGTGCCGGAGCAGACGGCGGTACTTATTTTGATGCCGATGCTCTTATCACACGCGCAGAAATGGCGGTAATGATTACAAGAGTGCTGCATACAACACCATCGGGTTCAGCCTTAAGCTTTACGGACGCGAACGATATTCCAGATTGGGCAAAATCGAGCATCGCGCATTTGGTGAAGGAAGAAATCATTAACGGCTTTGAGGACAACACCTTCCGTTCAAATGCCAATGCTACACGGTCCCAGGCAGCATCGATGATCTATAAGCTGTTGGTTGAATTAGGAATTTAATTCAAACTAAGATTCTGTATCCCTCTTCAAGTGTGAAGAGGGATGAGAATCTTTAATGAGGAGCATAGCGGATGAGTAAAAATTCGACCCGGGTCGTGATCACCCTCCTTTTGTTTGTTGCATTCAGTACGGTCTTAATGTTCAGCTCGTTTCAACCGATGATGCTGGCGGAGGAAGCTCACACGAAAAAAATATCCTTATATGCTACTGATGGGTATGTCCCTCTGCCTGATGGAAGTCAAATGTACATTTGGGGGTATTCTTTAGAAAATAAGAAAGGCAGTGCCGTTTATCCGGCGCCAACGATCGAAGTAGAGGAGGGAGATCATGTTGAAATTAACCTCACGAACCTTGGACCTTCGAAGGCGGGGATTCTTCCTGTAGCGCACACCATCCACTCCCATGGATTGGACACGGACCAAATGAACGACGGGGTTCCGCATACCTCCGCACCGGTTTTAGTGGGGCAAAGCTTTACTTACCACTTTAAAGCAAATCATGCGGGCACTTATTTTTATCATTGTCACGTAGATACGGTTGAGCATTTGCAGATGGGGATGACAGGAGCTCTTATTGTTAAAGCAAGTCATGGGGCCAAGCAAGTGTGGACGGGAGGACCGTCCTACAATAAAGAAGTCGTGTATCATTTGAACGAGATTGATCAGTCTTGGCATGATGCGGTTGAACAAAGAAAGTTGTATGACCGGACTGTGTTTAAACCGAATTTTTGGACGATGAATGGTGAATTCCAGTCCAGTCATGCGGGCTCTTCGATTCGCGCGCTTGCCGGAGAGACTTATTTGATCCGACTGATTAACTCAGGATATGAAAAACGTACCTTTCATATGAACGGGCGTACTTTTCAAGTTGTAGCATCAGATGGCAGACCTTTAAAGCAAGCCGTGGATAAGCAATCTATCACTTTGGCATCAGCAGAACGCTACGATATTCTGGTCAAGTTTGATCAGGCAGGCATCTATCCGGCCCAGTTCGATGGACAGACGAAATAAATGTGACAGGAATTTTTGATGGAGGTGACTGCGATGATTCGTATTGCATCGATAAGATTGGGGTTTATATTCATCGCTTTATTTACACTATTCGTTGTAACAACCACGGTAGCTCATGCTGGAACGGTTAAGAAGATCCAACTGTACGCTACGGACGGCAATAAGACATTAGCGGATGGGAATCAGGTTTATATATGGGGTTACAGTCTCCAAAACAAGCCAGGTACAGCCGTTTTCCCAGGACCCAAGATTGAAGTGGAGGAAGGGGATAGCGTCGAGGTCACTGTAACGAATATTGGCCCACAAAAAGGCGGGGCTGATTTCCAAGTTCATACGCTGTATGTAGTTGGCGTGGATGATCAAGCCAAGGCTAGTCCAGCGCTGTCTGTTGGCCAAAGTGATACCCGGCTGATTCATGCTGATCAAGCAGGTTCCCATTTCTACTATTCTTATGATCCCGATAAATATGGGTTGCAAATGGGATTGAATGGACCTTTTATTGTGAAAGCAAAGGGCTCGGTCAACCAAGCGTGGACACATGGACCGCGTTATGATAAAGAGTATGTATTTCACATGAATGAACTTGATCCAGATTGGCACAAGGCCGTAGAGGGCGGCAAGGTGTATGATCGTCAAAAGTTTCATCCTCGCTTTTGGACGATTAATGGAAAGTCATTTCCTGATGTGGAGAACGATCCAGCTTCCATGGTTCATGGCCGAGTAGGGGAGAAAATTTTGGTTCGCTTGATTAACCCAGGATTCGATGAACATCCGATGCACCTTCATGGACATCATTTTCAGGTCATTGCAGAGAATGGCGTGCCGTTACCTGTGCCCATCGATAAGGACACCGTGGCTGTGGATCCAGGGGAAACCAAGGACATCCTCATTGTGTTTGACCAAAGCGGCCACTTTCCATTTCATAGTCACAAGATTCTGGATAATACGAATGATGGGGTTTATCCAGGCGGTTTACATACGATGACGCATATTGAAGAGGCAGGAAATGCGAACAGTGGCATGATTGCCTTCCAAGTTGGTAGTATGCATGCGATGGTGAATGGTGATCACGTCATGCTGGATACAGCTCCATTTCAGTTGAAAGGGGAGACTTATCTACCTTTCGAGTTGATCGCCGATCAATTCGGCGGCACCTTACAGGCGCTCGCGGAGGATCGCAGCATTACCTATAAGACGGAAAATACCGAGATGGCGTTATGGCTCATTCAAAAACAAGCCATTATGAATGGACAGCAAATCGAGCTGCCTGCTCCACTCTTGCAGGTCGAAGGAAAAGCGATGGTTCCGCTAAGTGCCATTTCAACCCTTTTATGCCCAAAGGTGAGTACAGACAGTTCCATGGGAACGATCACGATTGAGTATCAAACTGGACAGGAATGTCAGAGCCCTGAGCATGATGGGACTTCGCCTGTTGTAACGGCTGATCCGGTTGGAGCAACGTATCCAACTGCCCAAACCGTGACCTTAACGATTACGGATAACGACCCGGATGCCAAAATCTACTATACCGTGGATGGCTCCGCACCTTCGAAAGCATCTGCTTTATACACAACGCCGATTGGGATTGATAAGGATACGACTTTGAAATTTATTGGCATCGATACTTCAGGTAATACAAGCGATGTTAAAACTGAAAGCTATACGATAAAGCCTGTGCCTGAGGTTGTGGTCGATGTCTTAAACGACAGGTTCTCTTCGGCGCAAATCACAGTGAAGAAGGGCACGAAAGTTACATGGGTGCTGAAGAGTTCGATGATGCATACCGTTACCGCTTACGACATGTCATTTAACGGTACCATAGATCCGAATGGTGAAACGAGATTCAGTTATACTTTTACAGATGTCGGAACTTTTGGTTACTTTTGCATGCTGCATCCGTTTATGACGGGTTCTGTGGTCGTCGAACAATAACAGGGAAGGAGGGGACGATGAGTGAATAAGTGGAAAAGTGTATGTTTTCTGCTAGTATGTTCCGTCTTGGTCGGGCTAACCAATGAGGCTTACGCCAGCGGAAAAACGGTTTCGTTTGCTGATGTTAATTTGGAAGCCGCCGTGAGGGACAAATTGAATAAGTCTGCAGGGGATATCACAGATGATGATATGGAAGGATTGACGGACCTCGATGCGTCGAACAGAGGGATTAAGGATATAAGCGGAATTGAATATGCCATTCATCTGAAGACACTAATCCTGAATAACAATCAAATCGCAAGTATGGATGCATTCAGCAAGCTGGTTGACTTAAAGTCACTTTGGTTGATGAACAATCACATTACCTGGTTGAGCGACGTCAGCGCTTTAAGCCATCTTGAACATCTGTATTTGGCTAATAATCAAATTGACAGCTTGGCTGGATTAGAACCTTTGCTCCAATTAAAAGAGCTGAATGTAGCCGGAAACCAAATTCATGAGCTTTCGCCATTAACTGCGCTGAACAAGCTGGAATCACTCAATGTGGAAGATAACAAAATTACGGACATTTCAGGGATGGAGTCGTTAGGAAAACTGCAATGGCTTTCATTAGCGTACAATCCGGTAACCCATCTTTCACCCATTGGTGAATTAGCTCAACTGCAATATATCAATCAACGAGGCTTTGCCGTCTCATCGGATTCAAATGAGTTGCTCAAGCAATTGAAGAACCAGGGTGTAATTGTGGAGCGTGCGTTAGTGATCCCTGCCGGCGCCTATCTGTATGATGTGAATCAAGATGCTGTCTCCGATATGAATGATGTTAACGATATGATTAATTATTATCTGGATATTAACGATATGAGAAATCGCCATGCGGAATTGAAAGTCACGGGTAATGAGATCGATGCTGCGCAAATTGACGGAACCGCGTACATCTATGATATCAACCGAGATGGCGTGTTCGATAAGCAGGATATCCAAGATTTGATTCATTTTTATTTGAATTTGAATGATGCGAAAAGCAAGCATGTTGAATTTAAACTAATCGTTAAATGAAACGATGGGAGAGGAAGGGAACATTCCACATGAACCAGTTAAGGAAAATCGTGTTAGTGTCGCTTATTTTTCTTCTCTCGTTTTCCAGTCTATCCTTAGCTGCCCCCCATACAATCTCCGATGCAAATGGACATATCGTCGTGGAGGGGTTGCGGCAAGGGAATCAGGTGAAGCTGTCATTGTCCTATCAGAACCTTAGCGCGGATTTTACCGGATTTCAGGCAGAAATTCAGCTTCCGGAGCAGCTGGATGAGAAGAGCGGGATATTTAACGCGGATAACACGGTCATCCAATCCAGCGCGGCAGACAATTATGATACCACGACAAACTTGTATAAGCTGGTCGTCTTAAGTCCGGAGCTCTCCTCGCAGCCCCAAGGAAGAAGCGGGAAAATCGGAGATATCACTTTTCATTATAAAGCAGGTCAAGAAAGAGATGAGCTCAGCTTTATGCTGAAGAGCATTCGCGTATACGGCGGATGGAATCCAATCATCTCCAAGCAAAATGAGGAGTTTCAAATGTCCGGCTCTGTACCTTCCGAGGAGCTTCAACTCTTTATTGACAAGAACACTGAGCTCGCGGAGCCTGGTGAAGTATTCAGTCTGGTTATTAAGGCAGAGGCAGATGACCTTTATGGGTTTGACATTTATTTGGATTACAATCCAGCGCTTGTACAGTTGGAAGGATCGCCGAATCTGCATGGAGATTTTGGGGTTCTGAACCATACGGCTTCGCTATTCTATAGTGACCAAGATGGGAAAATGAGAATCATTGGTACTCGATTAGCTGTTGAACAAGGGGTAAACGGTAAAGTCGGCTTAGTTGAACTGAAATTTAAAGCGAAAGACGGGCATGGCTTATCGCGCTTTGTCATCGGTCAGGGTAGCAAGTTTTCCGACTCAAACGGCGGCATCCAAAGCCCAGCAGCAGATTATGCGGGCAGTGTTGCTCTTGCCAACCCGGATATCAATGGGGATGGCCATCTGGCTGTTAATGATCTGATTCGGATCGCTCAAGCGAACGGTAAAGCTTCCGCCGACAGCGGATTTGATGAGCGCCTTGACATGAATCTGGATGGCAAAATCAATGTTTTGGATATTGCCTATGTGGCTTATAAATTATTGAAATAGCGGGAGGCTTTTATTGAAATGGCAAGAAAAACATTTTGGTTCATGACGGGCGCTATAGCGCTGCTGGTTGCAGTTGTCGGTATAGGGCAATGGAAAGGTATAGAAACGACATGGGCTGATTCACAAATAAACGGCCCTAATGAAATTACAGGAAGCAGCAGT
Source organism: Paenibacillus sp. HWE-109 (assembly GCF_022163125.1). NCBI lineage: Bacteria > Bacillati > Bacillota > Bacilli > Caryophanales > Paenibacillaceae > Paenibacillus > Paenibacillus sp. HWE-109. The sequence continues at coordinate 937,166 of NZ_CP091881.1, forward strand.
GAAGCGATCGCTGAATTAAAGCGCGTTATTCATTCTGACGATCAAAACTTTGTGTACTTGTATAAATCAAATTGCGGGCACTGCACCAAGCTAGAGCCCGTCATTTCAGCTGCTGCCGAGAAAAAGGGCGTTAAGCTGTATCGTTTTAATTTGACGAATTATGGCGGCGCACTGGACTTGAAAAATGAAAAGGGATTGCCGCTTGTCCATTTCTATAAGGAGCTTCCTGCCGTAGCGTATTACAATAAAGGCTGGCTAATCGCATGGATTGAAGGCGATGAGAGCGACAAGAAATACGAGGAGTTCTATGAACATTTCCAGTTTGGAGATGACGATGGACATGATAATGGGAAAGGACACAAACATGGGGATGGGCATGAACACGCGGATATGAAATGAGAATCAACCATTCAATCTCATTGTCGTGATTTTTGTGACGAAACTTGGAATAAATTGCCGGATCCCTCTCCTTTTGATACAATATGTATCAAAAGGAGAGGGATCCCCGAAAGTTTCGAGTTCTATATTTTACGTTAATGGATTGGATCATAAGCTTGTGGTGCTGTGGGAATTGAAAAAATTACAAAAGGAGTGGGGAAATCCAAATCAGATGGAGACCATTTTTTTAGATAAACCTCGCTTCCTATCAGCCGTACAAGTTCGTTCTGAGCACTTGGCAGAGTATTCTTTTTCTTCCAACCCACACACAGAAATCTTTTTACTTCAAGAAGGGCGTGGTGAGCTTTATAATGGCGGCCAAATGCAATCGATTCTTGAAGGGGATTTACTTGTCATTCATCCGGACACGGAATATGGTATGCGACCAACTACGGGTACATCCTTTCGGGGTATATTAATTTCGATTTCTGGGGTATTCATTTCAGGCTTGCCGGAAGGTCGGTTGCTTGATCAGGATGCGCTGCCGTTATTAAGAATGGAGACAGAGTTCGACAACTTTAATCGATTTTTTTCGGATATCTATAAGGAAGCATGCACACCTGCAATAGGGTCTTCGGAGATTATCGCTTCTTTGCTTCAAACCTTTCTCATTATGCTATTTCGATTTACGGACCACAGACCGCGTTCGACATCGATTTCTATTCCACAAATTGTAAAGGCTTACATTGAAGAAAATTATGTCAGGGATCTCTCCTTAAATGATTTAGCAAGCGTTGTTTATGTAAGCCCGTATCATTTGGCTCATTTATTTAAAGTGGAAATCGGCATTTCACCTATCCAATATTTGATTAAATGCAGAATTGATAAAGCGAAAAGATTGCTAACGGGGACGACTCTTTCCGTACAGGATATCTCCTTGCAGGTCGGGTACCCGAATTCTAATTATTTTAATCTCCTGTTTAAGAAAACAACGGGCGAATCACCCGGGAAGTTTAGAAAGCAATCCTAGCCCAACCTTCGGTGGCTTACTCTCTGATAATTGGGCTAGGGTGGTGAGAGCAAGATGAATATAGAGGATGTGGATGGATGCTCCTGGATATGCAAAATATTAACAAGTCATTTTTTGGGGTTAAAGTACTGGATGGCGTTAATTTTCATCTGGGGCATGGAGAAGTGCATGCGTTGATTGGCGGCAACGGAGCCGGCAAATCGACATTGGTGAAAATGATTTCTGGCTTTCATCAACCCGATGAAGGCGAAATTAGCATCGAGGGTAAACGGGTTCATATAAACTCGTCCATTGAAGCGCAGCAATTAGGTGTGTCGATCATTTATCAGGATCCAGCGCTCGTTCAAGACATGAGTATTGCTGAGAACATATTCCTGGGTGTGGAGCCGAGAGTTTTTGGACTATTTGCTAACCATCGCAAGATGAAAAGGGATGCAAAGGTCATTATGAAGTCGTTAGGCTATATTCATCACCCTGGCACTCTGGTCCGCCATCTATCGCTTAGCGAGCAGCATGCTGTTGCGATCGCAAAAGCAATTTCAAAGCGTGCGCGCATTTTAATTATGGATGAACCTACGGCAAGCTTAACGGATATGGAAAGAGAACGTTTATTTCTACTGATCCGTTCTTTTAAGGAAGAAGGCATTGGCATTATCTATATTACACACCGCTTGGAGGAGCTGCACAACATCTGTGATCGGATTACCATTCTACGTGATGGTAAACACGTGATTACGCGCGATTTGAAAGGATTAGGCGAGAATGATGTTATTCGGTTTATGCTTGGCAGAGAGCTGAAATATTTATTCCCACAGGTCACGCATGAGAAAGGAAAAGAGCTTCTCAGTGTGAAGGGGCTTACCCGCAAGCCCTGGTTTAATAATATACAATTTCAGCTGTATGAGGGAGAAATTCTTGGATTTGCCGGTTTGGTCGGTTCGGGAAGAACAGAGCTCGCGAAGACGATTTTCGGAGAGCTAAAAAGGGATTCCGGCGAGGTGATCTGGAAGGGAAAGGAAGTTCGTTTTCGTGGCCCGCGCGAAGCGATCCAGCATCGTTTTGGTTTCGTGAATCGGGATCGATTAGGTAAAGGATTGTTTCCGGATATGAATATTTCCCAAAACTTGACCATATCAGGTCTGGATCATTTACATAAATGGCAGTTTCTTCTGTTTAAAGAGGAGCAAGACAAAGCTCTGGATGCGATCCTTCAATTGAGCATCAACATCCAAGGGCCGGACCAGAAGGTAAAGTACCTTAGCGGCGGAAATCAGCAAAAGGTTACCCTAGGCAGATGGCTGGTTGCGGATTGTGACTTATACTTCCTGGACGAACCTACCCAAAGTATTGACGTAGGCGCTAAAACCGAAATGTATGCCTCTATCCATGATCTTGTGGAAGCAGGCAAAGGAATGATCATCATTTCCTCGGATTTATCAGAGCTGCTCGGCATCTGTACTCGTATTTTAGTCATGCATGAAGGCCATATTGTGGATGAAATGACGCGTATGGAAGCAACGGAGGAAAGAATTACCCAATCAGCATCAGGGATGACAGGTACACCTAGATCGGAGGCACAAGAAATTGAATAAGAGATACGGCTTGCCTTTGAGAGTTAATCAACCGGGACTGGCCTGGAGGTTCATACAGAAGAACCATGTCTTTCTCATTATCGTCGTTTTTTTTGTTATCGCTTCTGTGACGAGTGATTACTTCCTTTCCTGGGAAAATCTGATGAACCTGTTTCGTCAGGCATCGGTTGTCGGCATGATTGCGCTCGGCGTCCATTTCGTTATTTTACTAGGTATGGTCGACTTTTCAGTAGGTTCGATTCTAGTCTTCTCGGGATCCATCATTATGGTTTTACAAGGTATTGATGGATTTGGCATTTGGTTATCCAGTATTGCAGGTGTTATAGCGGGAATGCTTCTTGGTCTCTTGAACGGGGTGATTGTCGTCTATGGGAAGGTCCCTTCTTTTATTACGACCTTAGGGATGATGTTTGCCGTTCGATCCATTTCACTTTGGTACGCTTCCGGCGGTGCCCTGCAAGGCAAGTATAGCCAGTATACATCTCTAGGACATGGCTATACATTAGGGATTCCAAATATTTTATTCCCGCTTATTCTTGCCGCGATTTTGGCCCATATCGTGTTAACACGCACCCTATTGGGCAGGTACATTTATGCGGTTGGCAACAATCGGATTGCAGCCTTTTTATCCGGTACACCTATGCACTGGGTGACGATCATAGCCTTTGGCATTAGCGGATTGGCGGCAGGAGTCGGAGCTATTCTGGAGACCTCAAGGCTGAACTCCATTTCTACGTCATCCTCAGCAACTACCTATGAGTTGGATGTGATTGCAGCCATTGTGATTGGTGGCGCCAATTTATCGGGCGGAAAAGGGACAATCTGGGGCACCGCTTGCGGTGTGCTCATTCTAAGTATGATTAGCAACTACATGAATCTTGAAAATGTGTCGCCTTATCTACAAGGCATTCTTAAGGGCATCCTCATGCTGGCCGTCTTGTACAAGCAAAAGAAAATGGATTAGAAACGCCTGTGATTCCGCAGGAAAGTGAAGTTTTAACATCGTTTTATTCATTGTTGCCAAGGTTCAAAACCTCTATCATCAAAGTATGGATGGTGAGAAGAGGAGGAGAAACATGGGATGCTGGTAATGAAAAATATTAGTAAAACTTTCAATGGCATGAGCGCGCTTGATAACGTGAATTTGGTGTTAAAACGGGGCGAAGTTCTCGCATTAGTGGGAGAGAATGGCGCAGGCAAATCTACCCTGATGAAAATACTCGCGGGCATTCATGAACCGGATGAAGGAGAAATTCTGCTAGATGGAAAACAGGTGAAAATCCATTCACCTACGAGTTCTCAGAAGCTGGGAATCGGTATTATTCATCAGGAATTGAATTTAATCTCTCATATGACGGTTGCAGAGAATGTGTTTTTGGGGAGAGAGCCTCGCAAGTTGGGCGTATTCACGGATAAGGAAAGCATGGTAGCTGAAACGCGGCAGCTCCTGGAAAGCTTTCATTTGGACCTGGACCCCAACGCAAAGATTCATTCATTAAGTATAGGTCAACAACAAATTGTTGAAATTGTGAAAGCGTTATCACTTGACGCAAGCATCCTCATTATGGATGAACCCACAGCCGTACTTGAGGAAAGAGAAAGCGCCCGGCTATTTGAACTGATCCGCAAGTTTAAAGCAAGAGGCACCTCCATTATCTATATCTCGCATCGCTTGAACGAGTTGCGCCTGTTCTGTGACACCGTAACCGTTATGCGCGATGGACAGAATGTAGCGGCATTACCGATGTCAGAACTAACCGAACGTTCGATAGCTAATCTCATGGTAGGCCGTGAATTGAATGAATTGTTCCCATCCAAAGCTTCTAAATTCGGTGAAGAAGTATTGAAGGTAGAGAATTTGTCACTTAAGCCTTATTTCAATAATGTGAATTTCAGCGTACGCAAAGGTGAAGTTGTAGGCTTCTCGGGGCTGGTTGGCGCAGGTAGAACGGAATTGGCGCGTACTTTATTCGGCGATTGGAAGCCGGACACGGGAAGGATGTATTGGAAAGGAAAACAGGTCCATTTGCGTAATCCCGTAGACGCGGTTGCGTTGGGGTTTGGCTTCGCAACAGAGGATAGAAAACAGTCCGGGTTATTTCTAGATATGAGTATTACGCAAAATATTACAATCGCAGTTCCGAAAAAAGTGAGCAAATGGCAGGTGATTAACCGAAAAACCGAGGATCAAACCGTAGACCGGAAGGTGAAGGAATTAAATATTAAAGTAAATAAAGTAACCCAGCCTGTGAAGAGCCTGAGCGGCGGTAATCAGCAAAAAGTAGTCATCGCCAAGTGGTTGGCAACGGACTGTGAACTCTTCATCCTGGATGAGCCGACTCGAGGCATTGATGTAGGAGCCAAGAGTGAAATCTATCATCTCATCTCGCGATTTGCGGCGGAAGGAAAAGCAGTCATTGTCATCTCATCGGAATTACCAGAGCTTCTTGGATTATGTAACCGTATTCTAGTCATGCATCGAGGGACTATTCATGGAGAATTAGATCATACAGAAGCCAATGAACAAAAAATAATGGCATTAGCAGCCGGAATAGCGGAGGGAATGTAGTGGCAAAAGTAGTTGATTTGAGTGCACCCCCCACCTCTAAAAACAGATTTGGGGTAAAAGTAATTTGGGAACAATATAGTGTCATTTTTGCTTTTATTGTTCTTGTTGTGTTGGCCTCTGTTTTAAGTGAGCATTTCCTCAGTGTAGCAAACATTACCAATGTACTAAGACAAATTTCAATCGTAGGCATTATATCTGTAGGCATGACGTTTGTCATTATTTTAGGAGGCATTGATTTATCCGTCGGTTCCATCCTGGCGCTATCCGGTATGGTGATTATGGCTGCACAGGTCACTTACCATCTGCCGATTGGTATCTCGATTTTGCTGGGCTTGGCGATGGGGATTATACTCGGCCTCATTAACGGATTTATGATTACCTATGGCAAAATCACAGCATTTATCGCCACGCTCGCTATGATGACTATTGCGAGGTCACTCGCACTTTATTATGCGGATGCAGGCGCGATATCAGGGATGAATTCAAACTATGCAAAAATTGGTAACGGATATTTACTCGGAATTCCTTATCCTGTGTTGATCTTCGCGTTTATTGTACTCATATCCTTTGTCGTATTAGAAAAGACAGTCTTCGGCAGACATATTTATGCCGTAGGCGGCAACAGACAGTCAGCACGTTTATCGGCAATTTCGGTCATACGTGTGACGATCATTTCTTACATGATTTGTGGATTCACCGCGGCTATTGGTTCGATCATAGAAACCTCACGCTTAAATTCAATTTCGACTTCAAGCTCGGGGAACATGTATGAGTTGGATGCGATAGCTGCTGTAATCATAGGTGGGGCTAGCCTATCCGGAGGGCGGGGCCGCATCATTGGTACATTATTTGGTGTTCTGATCTTAGGTGTTTTGAGTAATGTCATGAATTTGCTTAATATTTCACCCTATCTGCAGGGGGTGGTCAAAGGGCTGATTATTATAGCGGCCGTTATGCTGCAAAAGAAAGAATAGCAAGCTATTCAAAATATATTCTCAGGAGGTCTACTATGTTAAAGAAAAAATGGTTTCATACCGTAGTTGTCATGATTAGCTTAACAGGTGTATTAGCGGGTTGTACGACATCGGATAAAGTGGCATCTACAACAACGGAGCCTGCGGAAAAAGCGACTGAAACGCAGAGTGTGACTGCCGCTGGCGGCGAATATACGTTAGGAATTTCGGTGCCTTCGGCCGACCACGGATGGATGGGCGCTCTCGTAGCGAATGCGAAGGCGGAAGCACAGAAGCACAAAAACGTGAAGCTTATTATGTATACGGCGAGTGATCCTGCTAAGCAGACCTCGGATATTGAGGATTTGATCACGAAAAAAGTCAATGCCATTGTGATGCTGCCAATTGAGTCCGCTGCCTTAACACCAGCTGCTGATAAAATTGCAAAAGCTAACATTCCTTTGATTGTTATTGATCGCGCTGTAAATACAGAAAACTATCGTACGTATATCGGTGGAGATAACTACGGGATTGGTTTCGGGGATGCCAAGTATTTGGTAGCAGAGATGACGAAGCGTAATGGAAAACCAGAAGGAAAAGTGGTTGAAATTTCCGGAGTTCCATCTACGGTTACCGATCTCAGGTCGAAGGGTTTCCGCGATTACCTCAAAGATTACCCTGGTATTCAGATCGTTGCTACGCAGCCAGGTGATTTTACAAGAGAAAAAGCCTTGAAAGCAATGGAAAATATTTTACAGGCAAATGCAAAAATTGATGGCGTTTACTCACAAGACGATGATATGACGATTGGTATCGTTCAAGCTATTCGTGACGCGAAGCGTGATAAGGAAATGTTTATTGTAAGCTCAGGCGGTGAGAAAGAAATTTATCAAATGATGAAGGAAAAACAAAAGCCTGATGTGATTGTATCCTTAACTTATTCACCGACGATGAGCGGTTCAGCTGTCAATCTGGCTGTTAAGTTGTTAGAGGGTAAAGGTGTCGATGGCTTCTGGGAGAAAAGCATTCCTCATCACATCATTCTGGATGCCGCTCCAGTTACACCGGCAAATGTTGACCAATATTATAAAGCAGATGCAAACTACTAAAATTTGCAGGAGAGTGTTTCTATGAAATTGGGCGTATTTGCAGTACTGTATGGCGAGAAAACGCTCGAGTCAGCTCTTGATCTTGTTCAAAAGGCTGGATTGCAAACGGTAGAAATCGGTACAGGGGGATATGTGGGCAAAGCCCACATATCGCCTTCCGAGGTTTTACGCGATGCAGGCAAGATCGCTGACTTGAAACAAATGGTGGAGCAGCGCGGTCTATCGATTAGCGCTTTAAGCTGTCATGGAAATCCGCTTCATCCGAATGCAGCCATCGCGGCTGAGCATCATGAAGATTTTCAAAATACCGTGCGTCTAGCAGAAGCTTTAGGTGTTGAAACGGTCATCACTTTCTCAGGATGTCCAGGTGATTCAGACACGTCCCAAAGTCCATCGTGGGTCACTTGTCCATGGCCGCCTGACTTTTTACAAGTACTGGACTGGCAGTGGTCGCAGAAAACAATTCCCTATTGGCGTGAGCAATCCGCCTTCTGCAGGCAGCATGGCGTTCGCGTAGCGATTGAGGCGCATCCAGGCTTCGTCGTATACAACACAGAGACGGCTTTGCGGCTTCGTCAAGAAACCGGAGATAATATCGGCGTTAACTTTGATCCTTCCCATTTATTTTGGCAGGGGATGGACCCTGAAGAGTGCATTAAGAAGCTCGGAAAATCAATCTACCATGTGCATGCCAAAGACACGAGGATCGATGCGCGCAATACTTCGTTAAATGGTGTCCTTGATGTAAAGCCTTACAGCAATGAGCTTGAACGTTCATGGATTTTCCGTACGATTGGCTATGGGAACGATATGAACGTGTGGAAAGGAATCATCAGCACGCTGCGCAAGGTAGGCTATGACGGAGCGATTAGCATTGAGCACGAGGATAGCTTAATGTCGACCGATGAAGGCTTCAAGAAGGCTGCGGATTTCCTGAAAGGGATCATCATTGGTGAACAAGCAGGTGAAATGTGGTGGGCTTAAAACCGGTGATCAATGTGGGGATGGTTGGCTACAAATTTATGGGCAAGGCTCACAGCCATGCTTATAAGGATGTAGGCATGTTCTTTGAACTTGATGCAGATGTTTCTATGCAAGCCATCTGCGGTCGCGATATAGACGGCGTACAGGCTGCAGCTGAAAAATTCGGATGGTCTAGCTATGAAACCGATTGGCAGCGCTTAATCAATAGGGATGACATTGATTTAATTGATGTAAATGCTCCAAGCAATGCACATAAAGAGATTGTACTCGGGGCTGTTAAGGCCGGTAAGCATGTATTCTGCGAGAAGCCGCTGGCCTTGACGCTTGCTGATGCTAGAGAGATGCTGCAAGCAGCAGAGCAGTCGGGTGTCAAGCATGCGATTTGCTTCAATTATCGTTTCCTGCCTGCCGTACAGTTGGCCAAACAAATCCTTACGGAAGGCCAAATTGGGGATATCCATCATTACAGAGCAACCTATTTGCAGGATTGGTTGGCAGATCCTGACTTTCCATTAGCATGGCGCCTCAATAAAGAGGTCGCCGGTTCCGGATCGCATGGGGATTTAAATGCCCATTGTATTGATTTAGCTCGTTTCCTGATCGGCGATTTTGAACGCGTAGTCGGCCACAGCAAAACGTTCGTACATAAGCGTCCAATCCCCGCATCAAGCCAGGGTCTTACAGCCGTAGCATCGGATGAGATGGGGGATGTCACTGTGGATGATGCAACGTCATTCTTGGCTGAATTTAAGAATGGCGCGATGGGGACATTCGAAGCAACTCGCTTTGCATATGGTCGAAAAAATTACCAAACCTTTGAAATATACGGCAGTAAAGGCGCCTTGCGATTTAATTTGGAACGACTCAATGAATTGGAAGTTTACTTTAAAGACGATCCGCCGCACCTTCAAGGATACCGTACGATTCTTGTAACAGAAGGCGTACATCCCTATACCGCCAATTGGTGGCCGCCAGGTCACACGATCGGGTATGAGCATGCATTCATTCATTTGGTGTATGAATACATTCAAAGCATCGTGAATGGTTCTGATTTTGCACCTAATTTCTATGATGGTGTGCAGTGTCAGCAAGTGTTGGAAGCCGTGGATCAATCCATTGAGAAAGGCGCATGGGTACTCGTTGAGGACGTATAAAACGGGAAAATACCAGCATTCAATTACATTCGTCGTTATATGAAAATCGAGACGCTTCCGCGGCCAAACGTTTTTTTAAGAAAGCGTTGCCTTCAACACACAATCAATCGCGGAAATCGAAGTCATGCATATGCTAAGAAAAGGGCAGGTCGAATGCATTCATTCGTCTGTCCTTTTTTCGGTTGAATGTATCAACAAATTATTATTTGATGCCGAACAAAAAGATTTTCTTTTAAAGCGACCCTCAACAATTGGCGACCAATACGTCCAAATCCAAAAATGCCTATTCCACCCATCGTTATCCTCCTATATATAATGTTTAAACCTCATTGTTGATATCATGGTTAAACTCTACCAAATGTATTCAGATGTCATTAGGTTAAGGGTGGCAACTTAAGATTTTAGAATAAAAAATGGATGTTTATCAACAAGCAGGAGAAAAATAAGGTTTAAGCTTATTTAAGGAGGCATTTTAATGTCTAAACAAACGACTGGTATTCATCATATTCGATGGTATTACTCCTGAAGAAGCCATAAAAGGTTTCGGAGGGGCCGTTCTTTTTAGTGTAAATTTTGGGGAATTGGTGGGTCTGGTACGGTCCATCATATTGCCTGGCGTGCGAATGATTATGATGATCATGATGAGTGGCAAAAGGAAGTTACACGCAAAGGATTCCAACCAACACAAATCATTGACCGTCAATATTTTAATGCCATCTACTTCCGGGAAAAAGGCGGAATTCTTTTTTGAAATCGCGACGAAGGTATTGAGATGCGAGAGTGAAGAAAGTATCTCATTGCTCCTTTTTATTTTGAGGAATATATCTTAAAATGATCTTATTAAAAACTGGGGAAGCTAAGTGATAATTTTGGAGTCATAAGGAGGACGACTTAAATGAATACGTTTTCGAGAAAATTTTTGTTGTCATACATGCCGATCTTCCTTCTGACGATAACAGTGCTGATTTTCATGTCATTTCTTGTTGTGAACGATCTTTCTAGAAGTGAAACTTCTAAAGCCAATCATATCTCAACAAGTTATTTAGTGGACACCGTTGATCGTACGATGAGTGACATGGAGATGAAGGTTTTACAAGAACTGGAGCTGGAGAACTCCTATGACAATTTTCTTTATCCATCCGGTGATTCGAACGAGCGCTTTTATGATGTCGTCAACAACATGAATACCTTAGTCAAAAACTACAGCTTAATTGATTCTATTTATATTTATCGCAAGCAAGGTAACATTGTACTTACTCAGAGCGGTCTGGTCGAGCTTAACGCTTTCGCTGATGCGGACTTCCTTCGCAAAAGGCTGCAGGAGCCCGAAAGTCGCGCTTGGAGTAAGGTCCGCGAGTATCCGGCAGCAAATGGGCAGAATCCGGTGTCGGTAATCTCTCTCACCCGATCATTGCCAATTCCATTTGGCCAGGATGGGCTAATGGTTGTCAATGTCAGCACGTACCGATTGGAAAGAATGATCAGCGGCCTCATCAGCGGGAACGTTTCTTATCTCGACGTCTATGATGAAAGCGGTAACCAAGTGTTTGAATTTTTGGGCAATGGCTATTTAAAGAAGGGTAAAGTGCTCACGACCATTCATGCAGAACACCTGAACTGGACCTTCCAAAGCGGTATTCAGGCCGGTCAGCTTTTTTCCTGGGTATCCTTGATTTCCTATATATGGATTGTAATTGGAATCGCTACCATTATTGGAGCAATGTTGTATCTCTTTTACGTTACAAGGCGAAATTATCGGCCTATTACGATGATGATGAACCGGTTGCAATTCCTCCAACTTCAGAATAATAACCCTAAGCTCTCTTCGAAGGACGACCTTGCCGTAATCAGTTATGCATTGGAGAATCTGATTGAACAGACGACCGATTATGAGAAGGAGCGCCAGAATAATGAACGTGTCCTTCGCAGACAACTATTCCGTGATTTAATTGAGGGGGAACGCGCGGGGGACCTAAGCGAACGTATTAAGAGCATGCAGCCTTTTGGCCAGGGTATCACCCCTAGCGGATTCACTGTTTTTATCGTCGAGTTTAATCGCTATGGTCAATTTCAACAGAATTTCTCCCCCTCTGATCAAAATATTCTCAAATTCGCCGTGATGAACGTATTGAACGAAATCATTAATGACCATCACATGAGCGGCTGGCTGGAGTGGATAAGCAGTGATAAATTAGGAACCATCGTTTGTTTTAAAGAGGATACTCCTGACAATACTATTCTTAGAACCGTTGGTGAAAAGTGCCATGATTGGATCAATGAACATCTGCGTATCTCATTAACGATGGGAATAGGATCAGTCGTGAAGAAACCGGAAGAGATCCATTCTTCGTATCAGGCTGCCAACTCTGCCCTTCATCATAAGCTCTCTCTTGGGCAGGAGGCCGTTGTGATGAGCGATGATCTGCCCGGACAATCACACTATCACAGATATCAATATTTTCAGTCCATGTCCCAATTCGTTCGTGAATTCCGATTGGCGGGGGATGGCTGGCGGATAAGATTGGATGCGATTTTTCAGTCTTTTATCAATGACAATATAAGAAATGAAGAAATTCACTTGCAACTTGAGACCTTGATGAAGATACTGGAGCGAGAAGTTGGAGAGTTGTCGGAGAACTTGGCAAGCAAGTTCAAAGGGAAGCTGTGGGAGGAGATGTGGACTTCCCTCATACAGGCCTCCAGTCTTCATGAAGTTCAGAGAATCGTATCGGATTGGTTGACGGAATTATTCCAGACTTATGTATCGGTGAACGAATCTAAAAGTTATAGAGCCTTGATTGAGGAAATCAAAAAGTACATTGAGAACAATTATTCCAACCCAGATCTTTCGTTGAAGCATCTGAGTGACCGGTTTCAAATTTCCGGAAAGTATGCCAGCTACTTATTCAAAGAAGAATTCAATACGAAATTCGTTGATTTTCTTGTACATCTCCGGATGAATCGTGCGGAGTCGTTGCTCGAGAACACCAACGATACGATCCAGGATATTGCCATGAATGTGGGATATGCCAACGCCATTACTTTCGGCAGGGTTTTCAAGAAAGTTGTTGGTGTGACGCCTGGTGATTTCCGCAAGTTGAAAAATACAGTGATAAAGTAATAAGATGCTTATTTCCCAGAATGTTTGTTTATTCTGAGCGGAATAAGCTTTTTTTGACCAGCGTGAGCCATTTTGGTTTATCGGGAAAATTGTTTATTCCGGTTTATATCGGCGTGGTTTATTTTGAAAAAAGTTTATTCGCTCCTTCATCGTGGTTCAAACGGTTGAAGTTTATCATGTGAAACTAGTTTATTGTCGAAGTCAGCATAAAAACGCAATAATGTGTTCCAGAGGCAGTTCCACAAACGGAATCATGCTTCAGAGTGAAAAATCTAAAAGTGGGTAAGGTGAGGCATTCATGCAAAAAAGAAAAACGAAGAAGTTCGCCGTACTAAGTCTTTCTATGTTATTTGCAGGCATGACCGTATTGACCGCTTGTTCTTCTGATAAGAAAGAGCAGGCAGGCCAGAGCGCAGCTCCAGCAAGCAGCAATGCTCCAGCCAAAGCTGGCAACTTGAAAATCGAGATCTGGGATCGCGGCAATCCGCCGGACGGTGTCACGATTACGAACTCGTTCCTAACCAACTTTGTTAAAGAAAATTTCGGCAAGCCGAACAATATTAATGTTGAGTTTGTTCCGGTGCCGCGAAGTGAAGAAGTACCCAAGCTGAATGTTTTGATGGCTAGCAACACGGATGTTCCTGATATCGTGGTCACATACGATAAAGGTACTTTCAGTAAATATGCGACTCAAGGCGGTTTGACAGAGCTTTCAGATTTGTTGAAGCAATACGGTCCGAATGTCAGCAAACTCCTTGGACCTGAAATTTTGAATGTTGGCAAATACCAAGGGAAGCAGTATGCGATTCCGGCGAAGCGAGCGGAAATAGGCAAATATGCGTCTTTCATTCGTCAAGACTGGTTGGATAAATTGAGTCTCCAGACTCCCAAAACGACCGATGAACTTTATAACGTATTAAAAGCGTTTAAAGAAAAAGATCCGGGGCAAACAGGCGGCAAAGTGATTCCTCTTGGCATGAGTATGGCCCCTGCCCAGTACGAGCCTATTATCTGGTCCTTTATCGGTAATATGAGCGATCAAGAGCGCTTCGAGAAAACGCAAATTCGTGAAATTCCTATGCTGGATCCGGGCTTCAAGGAAGCCATCCGGTTTATGAACAAGCTGTACAACGAAGGCTTGATGAGCCCGGACTTCGCTTTGGATAGTAAAAAGGAAACATTGACTAAAGCTATTTCCAACGGCAATATTGGTTTCTTCAGTGAGGATACCATCAACATTTTCTACAACGAAGGGACTTATGATGCTCTGAAGAAGAACGTCCCTTCTGCGTTACTGACTCCAGTGGATGCCTACACCAATAAAGATGGTAAACACGCTAAGCCGCTCGATGCTCCGAACGGTATGTACATTATGGTTCCGAAGTCGAGTAAAAATGCCGTCGAAGCCGTTAAATATCTGGATTGGATGGCGACGGGCGACAATCTGTTAACCATGCTTAAAGGGGTTAAGGGCCAGAACTACAATCTGGATGCTAATGGAATTCCGGCAGTGATCGAAAACATGGATGCTAAAGCTAAAAACAACACGTTCAGCGGCGGCGATATGGGTATTCTCGCTAACGGTCTTGTTCTTGATACACAAGAGAAAACGGACGCAGCTTTTATTAAGAACTTCCCAGAAAGATATCAAAGCGATGTTAATAAAGTGCTTAAAATCGCTGCAACGGACGGGATTAAACAGATTATCTCTCCACGTCCGATTGAAGCTGAAAACAAATACGGAACTACATTGATTGCGAAAGAGGAAGAGTTGATCGTAAAAGCAACGATGGCTAAGCCAGATAAATTCGACTCCGTATTTGACTCGATGATGAGTGGCTACATGTCCAGCGGCGGTCAAGCTATTGCTGACGAACGCAAAGCAGCATGGAAGGAAATGCAAACAAAGTAACCGAAGGTTAAGCCCGCGGTTGCACCAAATCAAAGGAGCGTGAAGTAGGCGCTCCTTTGATTTTAATAGATTGGGTGTTAGGGGAGGAAGCAGCTAATATGAACGTATACCTTCGACGATACTGGCAGCTGTATGCATTAGTTGCATTGCCGATTGTTTACTTTTTCATCTTTAAATATGGGCCGATGTATGGCGTGCAAATTGCATTTAAGGATTTCAATTTTTTCAAAGGGATCAACGGAAGTGATTGGATAGGTTTCGAGGCATTTCGGGAAGTATTCAAAAATCCTGATTTTGTTAAGGCACTGCGTAATACGTTTATGCTGAATTTTCTTGATCTTCTGGTATCTTTTCCGGCACCGATTATTTTGGCTATTATCCTGTTTGAAATAAAGGTCGTATGGTTTAAGAAGCTTTCCCAAACGATTTTATATATTCCCCATTTTATATCCTGGGTCATTATTGGCGGTATCGTTTACCAAGTTTTCGGCAATGACTCCGGCATGATTAACAACATAATCACCGGTATGGGCTATCCATCCATCCCGTTTCTATCGGATAAAAATTACTGGCTGATCACCTATTTATTAACGGGAGTATGGCAAAGCGCGGGGTGGGGAACGATCCTATATCTGGCAGCCCTAGCGGGAATCAACAAGGAATTATTTGAAGCAGCAGAGGTTGACGGAGCGGGAAGGATGAAGCGCATCTGGCATATCACACTTCCGGGAATCCAAACAACCGTGGCAACGCTGCTGATTCTTAATCTAGGCAATATGGTATCCATCGGCTTTGACAGACCGTATATTATTGGAAATCTGATCGTCCGTGATTATTCGGAAGTTTTAAGTACATTCGTGTATCGAGTCGGACTTGAATCTGGACAATATACACTGGCGACCGTGGTCGGATTATTCCAGGCTGTCGTAGGGTTGATTTTCTTGATTGGAGCTAACTTCGCTTCCAAAAAGTTGACTGGTGACGGCATTATTTAAGTGAGCTGTAGAGGGGAGTCAGTACGATGAATGATCGGGCAGTAAACCGGGTATATGATACAGTTTTTATTGCATGTGTGGCAGTTAGCGTAATGCTCTGTCTTATTCCTTTTATCCATATTATTGCGGTATCTTTGAGCGGAACAATACCTATTACATCCGGTAAAGTTTCCTTATGGCCGCTTGAAGCGAACTTGGAAGCGTACAAGAAAGTGTTTACGAATATGGCGATGATTCGTTCCTTGGGCTTTACGATCTTCATGACGGCGCTAAGTACGGTATTGTGTATGATCATGACGATCGCCGCCGCGTACCCATTATCGAAGAAAGAGCTTAAGGGTCGACAAATCTTTATGGTGATCATCATTTTTACCATGTTTTTTAGCGGAGGCATGATACCGGAATATATGTTAATGCGGAGCCTGAATCTGCTGAACACCGTATGGTCTTTAGTGCTGCCCGGCTTAGTCAGTGCATTTAATCTAATCATTCTCATTTCTTTCTTTAATAGCATCCCTAAGGCATTGGAAGAATCTGCGGAAATAGACGGATGCAGCTACTTCGGCATGCTGTGGCGGATTACTTTGCGCTTGTCCATGCCGGCGCTGGCCACACTAAGTCTTTTTTACGCGGTGGGAAGATGGAACGGATTTCAAGATGCATTAATGTATATTACAAAGCCGGAGCTCTATCCGCTTCAATTGAAGCTCTATCAGATGATACAGAACAGTCAGGTCAACGACCTGATGAGACTGGAAGGAAGTCAAGTACAGGCTGTTGTGCCTGAGAGTCTAAAAGCCGCTACTGTTATATTCTCTACAGTTCCGATTCTCATCGTTTACCCTTGGCTGCAGCGCTATTTTGTTTCCGGAGTTATGCTGGGCGCGGTTAAAGAATAAAAATCGTCCGTTCAATTGCTAGATAAAACTGAAGCGCAAACAGGATTTGCGTCCATGGAGAAAGAGGGTAAACCGCATGGTCTATCATAAGCTAGTGAAGATTAACGATCAATGGGTGAAAGAGGCGTTTGATCGTCAGGTGCTGGATAACGAAAGCCGCTATTACGGAGGCGTTGTTGATCCGGCAACAGGAATCCCATGGCCCAGTCATACGAATTCTCTAATGATTATGGGTTTATGGGCAGCCGCCCTAATCAATCCGGATTCCGCTTATTATCACGACAGCACACTGTTGGAACGACTGAAGAAACTGTCTCGTTTTATGTTGAACTTCCAGCATGAGGACGGCACCATCTCACCGGGTTGGACCAACTATCATTCGCCGCCTGACACGGCCTTCAACGTTGTTGGGCTGTCCCAAATCTACAAGCTGCTCTCGTCAAGCGAGTGGCAGCCGGCCGAGTCCGTTGCTGCCGATGTCCATCGTTTTCTGGAGCGGACGATTCCTGCCTTGCTGACAGGCGGCATTCATACGCCTAATCATCGTTGGGTGATCTGCTCAGCCCTCGGTTCCTTATACGATATCTTTGGCATCGAAGCGCTCAAGGAACGTGCTTCGGAATGGTTGTCCGAAGGGCTGGACATTACTCCGGACGGAGAATGGACGGAGCGCAGCAACGGTATTTATAATGCGGTCAGCGACATTAATCTTTACTATGCCGCTTGGTATCTGGAGCGGCCAGAGCTGCTCGAGAGTGTGCGAGCTAATCTGAGGATGATGATATATTTGGTTCACCCTGACGGCGAGATCGTGACGGACTATTCGGGCCGTCAAGATTTTGGCCAAAAGTTCACACTTGCCGACTATTATTCCATTTATCAACTCATGGCGGTACATGACCGGGATCCTTTGTTTGCGGCCATGGCCAGTTTGGCGGGCGAAGCGATTACCCATCCGGGGGCCCTTCCGAACAACGCCATGCTAAACCTTTTACTTCATCCTGCTTTGCGGGAGAGCTCGGTGCAACCGGCTGAGCTTCCTACCGAATACCGTAAAATCATTAATGGCGATTTCAATCGCTCCCTGTACTTATCCAAAATGGAGCAAGCCGGTCATAACGGGAAAATCTCGCACAGCAGCTTTCACCCGGAATTCGGCGCCCCGGTAGCTAGACACCGGATCGGCAAAACCAGTGCGACCGTCATGACGGAGGCCACCTCTTTCTTTGCGTTACGGCACGGCCAAGCCAGGCTGCTAGGCGTTCAAATAGGCTCCAACTTTGAGCCGGGCACGATCAAGTTCAAGGAGCTGCAGGAGCAGAATGGCGTATACCTTATGAAGGCGCAAGAGAAAAAGGGCTATTATGGCCCAGTCCCGCAGACGCAGCTTCCAGAATCTGCATCGGAATCTCTAAGCCCGTGGTACCTGCTTCCGCATCACAAACGGTCCATGACCCATGAACAGACGCATGAGACCTTCGTTGAAGCGGCAGAGACCAAAGAAGGATGGACCTTACGCATTCGGTCAGACAAGCCGGTGGATGTGTTAACACAGGTTGTCTTTCTTTTCGGAGCGGAAGGGACGCTGCATACGGATGGCTGTGAGCCTGCCGGGGAAGACAAAATCATGTGGCGCGATGGACGTGTCAGATACGAGAATAATGAAGATTGGATTGAAATAGAGGGAGCTGCTTCTGAGCATTCGTCAACAGCCATCCGCAATATGGTTTATCCGAGTGGCTGTCAGATGCTGCTTGTGAATCTGATTACACCGATTGATCATACATTCAATATTCGGGTTTCACCGAACGCTGCTTCGAATGGTTAGGAGAGATAACATGACGGTTTATTTTCAAGAACAAGAAAGCGCTCATTACCGCTTTGGCGACAATGACGCCGAAATCCTGAAGGTTCTGGCGCAGCGGTACATCGGGGCCAATCCCCAGGCTGGGTTTGTCTACCGTACCTTTCATCAATCAGGCGTGCTGCAAAATAAGGATGGTCTGTATGAGATCGACCTAAGCCAGCGGTTTCCAAACGCCAAGCCAGGGCAATGGGCCTATGGTGCAGGCGTTGTTTGGAGCGATGAGGAGCGGAATCTGGATATCATCATCCGCTGCCTGGGTCCGGTCCGCTTCTTTTTTAACGGCAGTCTAACCTATCGTTCCAATGTTATAGACGAGATGACTCCGGACGCAAGCGTGAAGCTAAATGTCACCTTTGCAAAAGGATGGAACAGCTTGTTCGTCAAAATGAAGCATACACCAGCCGGCTTTGGCTGTTTGATCGGATCGGACGAAGCCAAGGTCCGCATACTGAACGTACTGGCTCCGTTTAAGGAAAGACAGGGAAAGGCGGGATGGGTGTTCTCCGCTCCTGTGGACAAGGATGTTGTGCCGGATGAAACCGCGCTGCCTGACCTGCTTTCTTATGAACAGAATAGCGGACTAAGCTGGTTTCCCGAGTGCCAGTGGAACGAGGAAGAACGTGAGCTTCCATCTTTGGAAAGAATGTATGGCCGCCAGCCGGGTCGGTTTGCTTTTGCTTGGACCCGTTTTCGTCAGCATTTTGCCGGAAGCCTTCTTGTGAATATGGTTATCACCTCTTCGGGGCCTATTACGGTATGGATTAACGGAAAAGAGACGGTGAAAGAAAATAAGGCCGGCCATTGTGCATTTGAGCTTTCGTTATCTAGCGGTGTATACGACTTGCTTGTGAAAAGTGTTTGCGGTGAAGGCGCTTGGGGATTTACGTTAACGGCCTCCATAGGCGGTGCTCCCATTGATCTATATGCTCCCCATCAAGTGCATGGATCAGGAGATGCGGCCTGGCTGTATGTCGGACCGTTCCAAGCGGAGGCGGAACCCGAGCTAAGCGATTTGCAGCGAACTGACCGTTTGTATGCGACAACAAGAGAAGTTATGGAAAAGGCAGAATACGCCTATTGGCGGCTGGACCTTCCTCATGCTTGGATTCGTCCTTATTATGAGAACTCTATGCTGAGCAACAAATGGACTGTAGGCACAATGACCAATTATGCCCGTTGGGATTATCCACTCGGTGTTACGATTTACGGGCTGCTTCAAACAGGACGTTTTCTCCATAGACCGGATATGATTCGTTATGCCACAGAACACGTTCAAGCCTGTACGGATATGTTCGAGTATTCCCTCTGGGACGCTCAGCAGTATGGCTTTCCCGCTATCAACCAGCAGCTGGTTATGATGAAAATGCTCGACAACTGCGGTTCCTTCGGCTCAGCTATGCTCGAAGCCTACCGGGAATGCGGCGATAAGGGCTTTTTACCTGTGGCCTCCCGGATCGCGGACTTTATGTTGAACAAGCTGGAACGTCGTGAGGACGGAGCGTTTTACCGAACATGCCCGGGAGAATATTCAGCGGATACCATATGGGCCGATGATTTATACATGAGTACGCCGTTCTTGCGCCGTTACGCTGAAATATCGGGTGATGCCCGTGCGCTGGATGAAGCGGCAAAGCAGTTTTTACGATTTAGAAATTATTTATTCATGCCGGAGCAGCGGATTATGTCCCATGTTTATGATTTTAAGTTTAGGCGTGCAACAGGCATACCATGGGGCCGCGGAAACGGCTGGGTGTTGTTCTCCTTGACGGAGGTTTTGGAGGTTTTGCCGGAGACGCACGAAGACCGACCGGCGCTGCTCGCATTCTTTAATGAGCTGTGTGAAGGTTATTTAGCCCTGCAATCGGAAAGTGGTCTATGGCATCAGGTGCTGAATGCTTCCGAGACCTATTTGGAAGCGTCCTGCACTGCGATGTTTGCCTATGCTTTTGCTCGGGGCGTCCGTTTTTCTTGGCTTCGCGAACCCAATCGTTATGCGGAGGCCGCCTTTTTAGCATGGAACGGTCTAAGCCGAATCGCCATAGACCGCCAAGGCAACGTACATGGTGTCTGCAGTGGCTCTAGATATGCATTTCACCCTGAATACTACAATGAGGATCTTCGTACGGTAACCAATGATAATCATGGAATTGGCATCATGATGCTGGCCGGAACGGAAGTCGCGAAATTGAAGGGTTACTTGTCTTAATAAACAGCAAGGTCAGTCGACGTCATGTCGGTTGACCTTCTTTGTTTAAGCTGTCGCTCATTATCATTTAACCATGCGAGCCCTAGAGTATGATCTAGGAGCTCGTATTTTTTTATCGCAGAATAGAAAAAGAGATAGACGAATGTTATAAAATAACATATTATAATGTTATAAATTAACTTTTTAATGTTATTTTAAAACAAACGAAAAGGGTGGTAGACATGTCCGTTCAACCAAGATTAAATCGGATGTTTAGTGAGCAGGGGAAATGCTTTGATGTAGCTATCGATCATGGCTTCTTTAATGAGGCTCAGTTTCTAACCGGAATCGAAAATATGAAGGAAGCCGTTGAAACCATCGTTCATGCGGGTCCGAACTGTATCCAACTTAGCATTGGTCAAGCCAAGCATTTGCAAGCCATCCCAGGCAGTCATAAACCAGGACTTGTGCTTCGTACAGATGTTGCCAATATTTATGGGCATGTGCTTCCTGCGTTTCTTTTCAGCGAACTGATTGACGAAGCGATTGAGCAAGCGGTCCGGATGGATGCTGTAGCTGTATGTGTGAACCTGTTGCAATTGCCGAATCAGCCCCAGCTTCATTATCAATGTGTGAAAAATGTATCACATCTTAAAACAGCATGTGAAAAATTCGGCATGCCGCTGATGGTGGAGCCTCTAGTTATGCTCGCAAACGAGGAAAAAGGCGGCTATATGGTCGATGGCGATATTAACAAAATTATGCCGCTTGTTAGGCAAGCTGTTGAACTTGGGGCAGATGTCATTAAAGCAGACCCATGTGAGCATGTAGAAGAGTATCATCGTGTCATTGGGATTGCTTCTGGCGTTCCTGTCCTTGTCCGCGGCGGAGGCCGAGCAAGCGATGAAGAAATCATGAGCCGCACGGTGGAGTTGATGAAGCAGGGCGCATCGGGTATTGTGTACGGCCGCAATGTCATTCAGCATCCGAATCCTGCTGGCATGACCAAAGCTTTAATGTCCATTGTTCATCACGGGGCTTCGGAAGATCAGGCGCTTGCGTTACTGCGTAAATAACTTAACGTACCAGAAGGAGGTCATCTCATTTTGACTAGGACAATTATTCGGTTTGGCGTTATCGGCTGCGGTTTGATGGGCAAAGAATTTGCAAGTAGCGCCGCAAGATGGTGCCATCTTACCGAGATCGATAGTGAACCCCGTATTATAGCGGTTTGTGATGCAAATCCTGCAGCGACACAGTGGTTCAAGGATAGCTTATCGAGTGTGGAAGCTACCTATACGGATTATAGGGAGATGCTTGCGAACCCCGATATTGACGCGATTTACTGTGCGGTTCCCCACAACCTGCATGCTCAAATCTACATTGATATCATTGAAGCAGGGAAACATTTGCTTGGTGAAAAGCCATTCGGTATCGATCAGGCAGCCAATAAGTTGATTATGGAAGCTATCTCACGAAATCCGCATGTCATCGTCCGCTGCTCATCGGAATTTCCATTTTTCCCAGGTGTTCAACAAATGGTTCAGTGGGTAGAAGAGAATAAATTCGGGAAGATCATCGAGGTTGAGGCTGGATTCTGGCATTCAAGTGACTTAGATCCGACGAAACCAATTAATTGGAAAAGGCGTATCGCTACGAATGGCGAATATGGTTGTATGGGCGATCTTGGGATGCACGTTCTTCATTTGCCTCTGCGTTTTGGTTGGAAACCGAAATCCGTAAGATCTTTGCTGTCCCAAATTGTACCAGAACGTCCGGATGGCAAAGGGGAGATAGTTCCTTGCGAAACGTGGGATAATGCCATATTGGCGTGTGAGGTAGATACGGGAGGGCAACAATTTCCGATGGTCTTATCGACGAAGCGTATTGCCCCAGGACATGCCAATACGTGGTTCATCCGGATTATGGGTACGGAATTCTCTGCGGAATTTACAACCAAGAATCCAAAGCAAGTGAGTTCATTACCTTACAGTCCAGGCGGGGTACAGTCTTGGCATCAAACAGATGCTCCTTATAAGTCGGCGTACGGCACCATTACAGGAGCTATCTTTGAGTTCGGCTTCTCGGACTCGATCTTACAAATGTGGGCTGCATTCTGTGATGAATTAGCACACCCTAAAGAGATGGTGCAGCCTTTTTATTGCGCAACACCAGAAGAAGCGGCAGCCAGTCATCAGGTGTTTACAGCCGCGTTAGAATCCAATCGAACCGGTCAAACCATAGCGCTACATTGGGAGGAATAAATGTGAGCGGCAAAGCGGAAGTCATCGTGGCAGGGCATATTTGCTTGGATATTATTCCAACGATGGATGAGAAACAATCGAGCTTGGCAACCCTGCTATCACCTGGGAAGCTTGTGAATATCGGACCAGCCGTTATTTCAACAGGAGGTGCAGTTTCGAATACCGGAATTGCGCTTTACCGTCTGGGAAGCAAGGTGAAATTAATGGGGAAGATAGGAGCGGACCCCTTCGGTGAAGCCATACTTACCCTGCTCAGGCAGCAGGATCCTTCCTTAGTCGAGGGGATGATTGTATCGCCTGAGGCTACTAGTTCCTATTCCATCGTCATTAGTCCACCGAATATGGATCGGATGTTTCTGCACTCGACGGGTGCGAATGATACGTATGCGGCTTCTGATTTGAAACAGGAACAATTGCAAGGAGCAAAGCTGTTTCATTTTGGTTATCCACCTCTCATGAAGAACATGTTCGAGAATGAGGGGGCAGAGCTTGTATCCTTATTGAAGAAAGTCAAAGCGAGTGGCTTGACGGTTTCTCTTGATATGGCCAAACCAGACCCAGAATCAGCTGCTGGAAGGAGGAATTGGCGAGAAATTCTGACGCAAGCTCTTCCTTATGTCGATGTTTTTTTACCAAGCTTCGAAGAACTTGTTTATATGCTCGACCGAGAGCGTTACTACCTCATGGAAAAAACGGCTCCAGATGGCGACCTGTTGTCTTATGCTGATGGAGTATTATTAGCTCAACTATCCGCTGAACTCATCCAAATGGGGGTGGCGATTGTAGTCATTAAACTCGGGGAGCATGGGTTATATGTACGAACAACCTCAGATGAGAAGAGATTTGCACGGCTAGGGCTAAGTTCACCCCAGCAGAATCAATTCGATGATTGGCTAAATTGCGAATATATTTCCTCATGTTATGAAGTGGATGTGGTAGGTACAACAGGGGCAGGAGACTGCACAATTGCAGGTTTCCTATTTGGTCTGACAAGGGGGTTCACATTAAAGGAGTCATTGCAGAGTGCTGTTGGCGTGGGTGCTTGCAATGTGGAACAGGCGGATGCGACCAGCGGCATACCTAAGTGGACAGCGATCCAAGACCGAATGAACAAAAGATGGAAGAAAAGGGCGACGAAGTTGAAGCTGGTCAATTGGCATTTGCATGATGATCAGATCTGGATAGGACCTTATCATAAGTCTTCGAAAGAGAGCGTGAGGAGCGAATGAAGCGAAGTGAGATCAAGCAAGCTCAGCAGCGGGCTGAACATATGTTGACATCATCAGGCATTCAATTATCTCAGGAAGAGATTGCACGCATTGAAGTTGCAGACTTTGGACTGGGACAGCTTGAGGTACAAGGGCTGGAGCTCGTTACTTATATCAATACAGATCGTTATTGTGCAAAAGATTTAGTTCTTTTTCCACGACAAACTTGTCCCGAGCATCTTCATCCTAGAATCGCAAACGAACCTGGTAAAATGGAAACTTTTCGCTGTCGTGCAGGGATCGTCTATTTATATGTGGAGGGGGTGCCTGCACCAGAGATAGCCGCCATTTTACCTTTAGGAAGTGAGGATTCCTATACCGTCATGAATGAAATCGTCCTGCATCCGGGCGAGCAATATACCATTGAACCTGGGATTAAACATTGGTTTCAAGCTGGCGATGATGGGGCCATCATTTCCGAATTTTCAAGCACGAGTCGGGATGAGCTCGATATTTTTACAGATCTGCGCATTCAACGAATGCCGATTATTCATGAAGATGCGTAGGTAGAATGCTATGAATTTATATGGAAAAGCATGGTCGCGTCGTGAAATAGAAGCGCGAGTCGGCAAGATGGAGCAGATCGCTGGCATTAAACGCTTAGTTGCTATAGAAGGTAAAGAAGCAGGTGTGGAGTATATTCAGGTGCGTACAGGTGCAGGCTTAAGTTATAACGTGATCCCATCCAAAGGTTTAGATATCTCCTTGGCGGAATATCATGGTGTGCCTATTAGCTGGCAATCACCGAATGGAGATGCCCATCCTTCTTACTATGAGGCGGGCGGGAATCAATGGCTTCGAACGGCATCTGGCGGGCTGCTTATGACATGTGGACTCATGCAAGTGGGGGCTAGCTGCGAGGATCAGGATGAGCGTCTTGGACTTCATGGACGGTATCATCATACACCAGCAGAACAAGTATGTGCGCGAAGCGCTTGGCAGGAAGATGAGATGGATTTGTGTATTTCAGGCACCATTAACGAAACCTCTATTCTCGGTGGAAGACTTCAATTAGCTAGAGAAATCCACAGTCGTGTTGGTGACAATACAATAATTATTAAAGACGAAGTTCGTAACATGGGTTTCGAGTCCTGCCCGCATATGATTTTGTACCATTTTAACTTTGGATTCCCGCTGCTGATGGAAGAGACACGCATTCAATTCTATAGTGATCAAGTGAGTGCGCGTGATCAAGATACTTCTATCCATGCCTACGGGGAGTGGCAGGCTCCTGATGCTGCTTATCAAGAACGTGTTTATTATCATGAGTCTGCCAATAAGCCATGGGTACAAATTAGTAATCCTTGTTTTCCTTTAAATGGGGGAACAGGGATGGTTCAAGCCTCTCTTCAATGGTCTTCACAAACACTGCCTAACCTCGTCCAATGGAAAATGCCTGGTGCTGGGACGCATGTGCTTGGTATCGAGCCTGCCAATTGTCATGTAGGAGGTCGTAAAGAAGAGCGTGAACGAGGGACTTTGGTATATCTGGAGCCAGGTGAAACGGTAAAATATGAAATCAGGTTGAACCTCAGTTAAATGATTGGGATAATAAGATGAAAAGAAACATTGACGGGGGTTCTTCATGATAACAAATCAAATAAATGGTCGGCAGCAACAAATCTTAGATCGGATGGCACTCGATGGTGAGATTCGAATTGCTGAATTGAAAGAAATGTTTGATGTCACTGAAATGACGATACGTCGTGATATAGAGAAGCTTGAGACGATGGGACTGCTTAGACGAACCTTTGGAGGCGCTATTCTCATAGGCAAGGATATTGCCCTGCAAGATCGTACAGGCGTCATGATGGAAGAAAAAATGAAAATGGGCCTCCGCGCAGCACAGCTCATTCATGAAGGGGAATCCATCTTTCTGGATGGAGGTTCAACGACACTTCAAGTAGCCAAGTATCTAACACCGAATATGCCGATCACTGTGGTTACCAATGCATTGAATATTGCAGCCGAGCTGCAAGGCAAGCAAATTCCGACCATTGTCGTGGGAGGCATGCTGCTGGATAAAACATCGACACTCGTTGGCCCCGTCGCTGCCGTAGCAATTGCCAAAATGGCGTTTGACCGCGTATTTATTGGAACAACGGGTCTCACCATCAAACACGGATTCAGCAACTCCAATATGCACGAGGCTGAAATCAAAAGGCTTGTTATCGAACAAGCGTCTGAAGTAACCGTAATAATGGATCACACGAAGTATGGTGTTCGGGATCTGTTTTCATTTGCTGAGATAGATGCGGTGCATCGCATTATTTCAGACAAGTACCCAGAAGGTGAACTTCATGCGACTTTAAAAGATAGCGGAGTTCAATTGCTGGTTTGTTCTTAGGATGTGGGAAGTTCCAAGTAAGATGTCTCGTTAGATATTGATCATGGAGAGTTCGTGGCCAGGAAGCGAAAAGGATTATAAGGTTTCAGGATGGGCAGTTGAATGAAATTGTTTAATGTTTATAAGGCCGGAACTCCAAGCAAGGGGGTCCGGCTTGTTTGTGCGCCTCACATTTCTCTTAGAAGTAACATCTTAATCTGAGATGGCGGGACAAAGTTCGTATGTGGGATTGGTACGTTTTCAAATGAGAATGTATCGATTTTTCACAAATGATGGCCGCCTTTATACATTTACAATCCAGTTTGTCACGCATATGATTAATCTATCTAAAATGTTTAAACTAAATGTTTGAGAAGGAGTTGCTTTATGAAAAAAACGGATTTTATCGACAACAAGTCACAAAGCTATGAGACTCGTCAAAATTGCCATGGAGGCAAAGGTCCTTTTCAGCTAAAGGATATTATTCAAGCAGTGTCATCAAGTGATAAGCAGTACATCAAATTCATTCATGATGATATAATCCCGCCAGGTTCTACCTTTGGTTATCACCAGCATAACAGCGATGTTCCTTTGGAAGAGTGGTATTACTGCCTTTCTGGTCACGGAATCATGGAGCTTGACGGCAACCAATATGAGATGTCGGCCGGCGACATAAGCGTTTGCCGTGCAAGTGGTAGCCACGGTCTTATTAATAACGGTCCGGAAGATTTAAGAATTATCGTTATATATGCTTCTGCAATACAATAACGGAGGGATTAGCTTGAGGAACAGAAAACTCAAAGTTGGTGTTGTCGGCTTAACTGTAGGGGCAAGTCATGTTAAAGACTATGCTAACAGCGACAACGTAGAAGAAATTGTGTTGTGCGATGTTGATGAATCAAGACTGCAAGATATAGGTGATAAATATAACATTTCAAAAAAATATACGGATTTCGATAACATGTTGAAAGAAGAAAATCTGGATGCCATCAGCCTCGCAGTTCCTAATTTTTTACATATGAGGCTTGCCATTCAGGCCATGGAAGCGGGAGTGCATGTACTTTGTGAAAAGCCTATGGCAAGAAATGCGGAAGAGGGGAAGAAAATGCTTGAAGCTGCTCAAAAACACAACAAGAAGTTAATGATCAATTTCAATCAGCGTTTTCAGCATGAATGCCAAACGCTAAAATCCGTTATCGACGAAGGCAAGATCGGCGATATCTATTATATACGGACACAGTGGCAACGAAGGCGAGGGGTGCCGTGGTGGTATCCGCTTTCATCAGGAAAAGAACTATGCGGCGGTGGAGCTATGATTGATCTTGGTGTTCATGTGCTCGACCGCGCCATGTGGTTTTGCGGGTATCCAGATCCGGAATGGGTATTAGGAAACACATTTTGCAAGGTCTCGAAGGACGAGGCTGCACGCAGAGGCATTCAGAATTTCGAGCTCGAAGACATGGGTGTAGCTATGTATCGTATGACGAACGGGATTATGCTTGAATTGGAAGCATCATGGGCCAGCAACCGTGAGAACGAGGTGGTTGCAACACGGATATACGGCTCCAAGGGTGGTGCGGTCCTGCATACAGTAGTTGGAGATGGTAAGGCCACATGCAATAAAGTGTTCTTGGAAATCGACGGAGAGGTCCATGACATTCCTTTAGATGATTTCAGGATTTCTGAGATGCCGAACGTTCGGCAAGCGTTTCTGGATGCTATTGTCAATGATGATGAGGTACCGTGCACACCTCAACAAGGACTTAAGATAACCCAAATGTTAGACTCAGTTTACTTGAGTGCTGAAAATGGCACACCGATAAAATTTGGATGATTGACGGTTTTGCAATAAATTCAGAGTTAAAGAAACTGATGAAGCAGTCCCCAAGTAATGAGAATTCAAATGCGGAATTTTCTTGGGGACAAGCCTGTTTTTGACTGGAAAAAACGAGAAAAATTATATATATCAGAAAAGCCGCAACTGTTCGCAATGTCTGTGATACTGAGAGTAGACATGCGCAGCAGCGTCTTGGCAGTTTCCAATCTGCAGTGCTGCAGATAGGCGTAAGGCGTAATCCCGCGCTCCTGTTTAAAAATGCGTATTAAATGATCTGTCGTTAGAGAGAAGTTCTGGGCAAGTTCACTCAAATTGTATGGATGCTGTGGATGTTGTTGAAACATACGGCATAGTTCATCAATTTGTGCTGTATATGCTCCGGCGGATGCTGGAGTTTTACTTTGATATTCCGCAATAAGTGCTTGCAGCCATATTTCCATTTGCGGCAAATTATTTCTTTCTTCGGCTAAACGAAAACGATTAAAAATCTCTAATACAAAATGATATTGATCAAAATGGCGATACTCAGGCAAGTCACACAAGATATTCGGATTACGCAATGTAAAATCTATATAACGAACATCGAGACTGGAGTGTTCATTTTGATAGGCGTTGATCTCCTTCTTATAATTGATAAAAAAAACATCGCCGATACTTAATTTGTAGCAGTTCTTGCCTAGCATTATTTGACCTTCTCCACCCCAAATACTCCACAAGGTAAACCCTGGATGACAACCGACGGGAACATGCCATTTCCATTCTGGAACGCAGTGCTTCCCGAAATGCATAGATGAAATGTCCATATGCTTCACTCCGGTAAAATTTATCGATTTTTCATAAAATACTATTGAATTTTTGCATTTTCAATCCAGTTTGTCAAGCATGTAAAAGCAGGGGATAAAATGCAAATCGGACAAACGATTAAATACGTGACAATCATGGTAGCGACATTGCCTGTTCGAGCAGCTGTGCGCAGAGCTAGCATAGTGCCAGGCGACTTCGTGCTCGTCATCGGTGCTGGACCTGGCGGCAGTATAGATAATTGGGGATCAAAGCCCGCATGTAGCCAGAGGCGACGGGATTTACGACAATAATCCGACCTATGCCTGGACATCGGGCTTCTGGCCTGGTCTGTTATGGATTATGTATGATATGACCGGTAAAGAGCATTGCAAGCGGAGGCCCCCCGTGACACATCCGCCGCAGCACTTGCGGCTTCCGGGTTAATCGATATCTCTAAACTTATTACGTTGAAGCGATCGCTAAGGCAATATTTTCGTTAAATGATAAAGCCATGCTTTCTGCAAGGTTTTTTGTATATATAAGAATTTATATGTTTTGGGGTGAGCGAAGCTTACCCCTTATTTATTTTTTGGTAGATGGCAAAAAGATACGTCCCGTAGTGCTGAAAGAAATCCGAAAATTTCGAGATTGTGGAAACCCGAAAAAAGGGTTTAAGCTGCTCGCATGTGAAGGGTGCCACGATCTTAAGGTGGTGCTCTTTTCGGTGCAAGGGACGTTTCTGCACGACGTGTTCATGCAAAAGAACGGAAGAGTGGAGCCGTGTCTTGTCTGAGGAAGTATCTCAAGTCAACCATCGACATGTTATCTTGACAATCGACGAAGCTCTAAGAGACATGTTTTTGGGTTGGGGTGAGTGAAGCTGGCCCAGAATTTAAATGTTGGAGATTGTCGCCAGTCTCCAGGCTTGGGTTGTAGGCGGCCCCATCACGATGGATGGGTTCTATGCGATGCGATGCGGTGCGATGAAAACAAGGTAGCTGTGAACGTACTTATTTGTTCGAATTGCTGCTGGTTTGGAGGTATAAACAAGCTATTTGGCAGAATGAGATCCTCTAGCTTTGCAATCGCGCGGAGATAAGGGAACGTCAAGCCGCGATTGTAGGAAAATGTGTCAGGATAGGGATCCAGAGGGAACTACAGGGCGCTATAATTCTGAAAACGGCTATATTCCACGCCAAAGGGAACTACGATCCGCTATGTCACCATTTCCCGGTTGGAATCAGCAGGTTCCGCTTAAATAGCGGATCTCAGTTCCCTTTCATGCTACGTTTACCCCAGTTCCCGCCAGTTAGCGGATCATAGTTCCTTTTCACACGACGATCTCTGTCATTTCAAAGCCCAAAGGGAACTAGGGAGGCTGTCGATTCATTGTGGACAGTTTTCAAAATTACCTGCGGAAGGCTCTCAGATCAATTTAAATTTCATCTGTGTAATGCTTATTCAAAAAAATCGCTCTAAAGGCCTAATTTCAGCACATTTCGAGCACTGTTCCAAGTTGCTCACAATGAATCAACAGCCTCCTAGGATCCGCTAGATTGCTGAAAACCGTTTATGAAGATGCTCATCTCTCAGGGTGGCAAAGCCACTTTTCTTACATTCGAGCAAGGAGGCTCAAGCCTCTTCCAAAAAAAACGGACACTCACCCAAAAAATAAGCACATTATGTAATTAGGGGTGAACTAGCTATAATACCTTTATAGTCTTTAGGATATTTTATGATACATATGACAAAAGATGAGGGAGGCACAATATGAATAAAAAGTTGCGGTTTCTCTTATCCAAATTTCGTTTACAACGGCTTAGAAGTCGGTTTCTAATTGCTATGATCATCATCTCCTTACCGCCGCTCTTCATATTAGGATATTTTTCTTTCAATATTGCTAAGAACACATTGATGGAAACGAATGCGCAAACCTATGAGAATCATTTGGAAACATCCAGTGAAGTGGCGGATTTACTATTTCGCAGCATTATTAATATGAATCGTTCGATTGTGGTGAACAATGAGGTGAGGGAGGTCCTGTCCAACAGCAACGCGGCTCAGAGCAGCGGATCTAAATCTGCTGATTCAACTGAATCTACAAGTGAATGGACTTCAAATAAGCTGCAAAAAGCGATTAACAACAATCAATTTGACACTAAATTTGTAAACTCCATCTGTGTGTTTAATTTGGAATTCAAGACCTTCTGCACTGGACGTTCTGATGATGCGGGTGTCTATGAGAAGCCGGATAAGATCAAGCTCATACAACAAACGGATTGGTATCAAAATGCTTTACAGGATCAAGGCAAGGTAGTTTTCCTGGGCTATGATATACTCGATCACTCGAAGAATTCCTTTTCCACGGTAAAATTATTTCGGGATGCGTCCAGTCCGAGCGGACAGACGATTGGTCTGTTAGTCGTGAATATTTCAACGGATATTTTCACGAATATTTTCAACGAAAATAGCAATGCCGGCGGTTTCATGGCGCTGGATAATTCCTCTGAAAGTAGTAAAATCGTGTTTAATAATGGTCTGACCGACAAATCCGTTCTCAAAGAGGGGGACAACCAATCCCTTATTCAGCAATTGCAGCAAAATGGTTATCTCATTAGCCAATACCAGAATCAAACGACGGATTGGACCTTTATACATTTGATTAAAGTGAATGAACTGCTCAAACAATCGAATCAAATTCGCACGCTCACAACACTCATTGCTGTATCAATGGGTATTATTGCGCTAATGTATGCCATTTTTATTTCCGGTAGTATTACCCGCCCGCTTCTACAAATCAAAAAAATGATGGTGGATTGGACGATGGGGGCTCGCGAATTCGATGAGACGTTCGAACAGGACGAGGTTGGGACGATCGGGGAAACCTTCAAACGTGTTGTCTCTGAAAATAAACAATTAAATGAACGATTGGTTCATTCTGAATTAAAGGAGCGGGAGGCTGAGCTTCGCGCGTTGCAGGCGCAAATTAAGCCGCATTTTTTATATAACACGTTAGATTCGATCTATTGGATGGCAACCTTGCAGAAGAATCACGATGTCGCTCAGATGGCGATTTCCTTATCGGAAAGCTTTAAATTGAGTTTGAATAAAGGAAAAGATACGATCTCCGTATTTAAAGAATTAAAGCATATCGAGCATTATATGACGATCCAGAATATTCGCTATCATAACCGGTTTCAATATGTGCAAGAGGTCGAGCCAGCCTTAATGGGGATGGAGATTATGAAGCTGCTGCTTCAACCTCTTGTTGAGAATGCGATTTACCATGGGTTAGAACCCAAGGTGGGAGAAGGTACAATTCGACTTACGGGCAAGAGGGACGAGGGATTTCTTGTTTTTACAGTGGAAGATGACGGTGTAGGTATAGCAGATTTAACTGTGACGGAACAAGGATATGGATTGAAAAATGTGCGTGAACGACTGACTCTGTACTATGGAACTACGAGTTCGTTAACGATTTCGAGTGTAGTCAATCAAGGGACTCAACTCCAAATTCGCTTTCAACTATTCGGTGAAATGAGGGATGCAGATGCTTAAGGCCGCGGTTTTCGACGATGAATATATTGTGCTTCAGGGCCTTCGTGAAATGATAGACTGGTCAAGCTTTGGCATCGAGCTTGTTGGCACAGCTGACAATGGTCTGTCAGCACTAGACCTATTTCGGGCACATCGGCCCAAACTTATTTTCACTGATATTCGAATGCCTGGCATGGACGGACTTCAGCTGATTGAAGAAATTATGAGGGAAGCACCAGAGACATTATGTATCGTGTTTAGCGGGTTTAATGAGTTTGAATATGTGAAAAGAGCGATTAATCTCGGGGTTGCTGATTATTTAGAGAAGCCTATTACAATTCCAACGATCGAGCAAGCGATTCGCAAGGTGTTGGGCAAAATCAACCAGGAGCAAGAAGTGCTGGAGCTTAAGACAAAAGTAAAGAGTAGTCAAGGCGATCTTTTAGTGAAGGCAACATACGATTTGCTATTTCTTGGAGAGGAAGCGGAAGAGAAGTGGCGAGAAATCTATGGGTCAGGTGCCGAAGCCATCATTGGCGTGACCGTTCTGGCGACGGAATCAGATCAGTTGCAAATGCATGAGCAGACGGACTTTACAGCGATTCCGCTACGTCATGGCCAAGAGAGATTATTTGTATGTATGCATGCGAAGCAGCTAACCCCCGAGTTCTGGGAGCAGCTGCAATTGGACACCGAGCAAGCTGAGATCTCCGTTGGGAGCGGTCGGACTTATACGGAGCTGAAGGATGCCGCACACAGCTATAAAGAAGCGCTTCGCGCGTTACGGTCCGCACATTTTTTGGGGGAGAAAGGAATCGTGCGGTTTGAGGATTTAGGTGATTTGATTACCCGGCCAGAAGGTTTAAGCGAACGTGAGGAAGGCATTATTCTGAGTTTGCGTTCCGGCAATAAAGCCGGCATGCTCGAGCAGATTGATCGCTATATTGCGTGGATCCAAATGGAAAAGCTTGATAGCGAAGTTGCTGAACATGAAATGCTTAAGCTGCTTTATTTGGCGCTCGAAGAAGCGAAAAGATCATCTGGGGACAAAGCCAGCCGCATCGCTGAAACGTACCGACCGCATGTAGAGTTACGGGAGATGACAGCAAGAGGGAAAGTGACGGAATGGTTTCGGAGTCAACTTGACATACTCATAGACACTACGATGGATGCTCGTGAGCACGCAAGGCATGCTTCCGTCACACGAGCGCGCAATTATATGGAGCTTAACTATACACGTGATGTCACACTGCAAGAGGTAGCAGAGCATGTTGGCATGAATCCCACGTATTTCAGTGTGTTATTTAAGGAGGAAGTGGGCGAATCGTATATTAAATATGTGACTCGTATTCGCATGGAGCTTGCCAAGACACTGCTTAGCCGCGGTTTGAAAGTAAATGATGTGAGTGAGAAAGTTGGATACCATACCTATAGGCACTTCTCTGAAGTATTTAAAAAATACACAGGCTTCACGCCTGGGCAATATAAAGATCAGTTAGCGAACCCTGCGGGAATCTAAAAAATACGGACATCAATCAGAAGAATGACGCACTGCCTGTGGTTAGGGAAAACGATTAAGCTTAAAGCACGGGGATAACGAACTCGTGGTAAACATAGGAATCGATTCATCCTAACCAAGATGACTAAGGGGGATTTGAAGATGAGTAAACAGACATCAAAATGGGTTGCAGGGATTTCCACTTCGGTACTATTAGCAGGTGTGTTAGCAGGCTGTGGAACGACATCCACATCATCTGGCGATACGAAAGGGCAAGCGGCAGACAGCGGCTCCAAAAAAGCGGATGAGAAAGTAACCATTTCACTATTAATCGATAATACACAGGATTCTGTCAATATTGCAAAAGGGATTGTTGCAGCATTCGAAAAGAAATATCCGAACATCCATGTTGAACAAGAAACACGCCCAGGCGGCGGAGAAGGCGATAACATTGTCAAAACTCGTCTAGCAACTGGAGATATGACAGATGTTTTCTTCTATAACAGCGGATCACTTATGCAAGCGCTTAATCCAGAACAAAACCTGCTTGATCTCACGAGTGAACCTTTTCAAGCGAATGTGATTGATTCCTTTAAACCGACGGTCTCTTCGAAAGGTAAAATCTATGCAGGTCCGATTGGCTCAACGATGGCAGGCGGCTGGTTCTACAACAAGAAGATTTATGCTGATCTGGGTCTCTCCGTACCGAAGACATGGGCCGAATTGATGGCGAACAGTGAGAAAATTAAAGCAGCTGGCATCACACCTGTCATCGGTTCTTATAAAGATGATTGGACGTCACAACTCGTTGTATTAGCGGATTATTACAATGTGCAAGCCGCCAATCCGAAGTTTGCTGATGAATATACAGCGAATAAAGTGAAATATGCGACGGATGCAGGAGCACTTAAAAGCTTTGAAAAGCTAGAGGAAATTGCGAAAAAAGGATACATGAACAAAGATTTCTTAGCAACAACGTATGATGCGGGCTTGAAGATGCTTGCGGAGGGCAAAGGTGCTCAATATCCGATGCTATCCTTTGCAACGCCAGCGCTCGGGCAGAATTTCCCGGACAAAATGAAGGATATCGGCTTCTTTGCACAGCCGGGGGAAAGTGCGGCAACGAATGGGTTAACGGTGTGGATGCCAAGCGGAGCTTACATTTACAAAGCCACTAAGCATGCGGAACAAGCGAAGAAATTTGTCGAATTCGTCGCTTCCTTGGATGGTATAGCCGCACAATCGGCAGCTTCCATGCCATCAGGTCCTTATGCAATTAAAGGTGCAAAGCTGCCGGATAACGTCGCACAAGCAGTGAAAGAGATGACACCCTATTTTGACGGCAACAAGACAGCACCAGCTTTGGAATTTGTTTCCCCAATTAAAGGCTCCAGCTTACCGCAAATTACAACCGAAGTCGGAGCCGGTATCAAAACAGGTAAACAAGGAGCTGAAGTGTATGACAAAGATGTAGAGAAACAAGCCAAGCAACTTGGCCTTCAAGGATGGTAATAACTAAAGATTAATCAAAGAGGAGTCGGCGATGCGAAATTCATGCAGGACCGATTCTTTTCTTAAATTTAGGGGTGATCTCAGTGGCCAAGGTGTTCAAACGTACGTACTCATATGCTTTTCTTATTCCTGCAGCCATTATTTACTTATTAATTTTCATCTTTCCAACCATTATGTCTTTTTTCTTCAGTTTGACAAGATGGAATTTAACGAGCTGGACGTTCATCGGTTTGGATAACTTTAAAATGTTTTTCCAAGAAGCTTCGCTCCTAATCGGATTTAAGAATACACTCATTTATGCTTTAGTCACTTGCGTTTTAAAAGTTGTTTTGGGATTGTTGCTAGGCGTATTTCTAACTTCAAAAATAAGAGCCAAGGGTTATCTGAGGTCTGTCATATTTTTTCCAACCTTGCTTAGCACCATTGCAGTTGGCATTACCTTTAGCATGATGATGCACCCAACACAAGGATTAATCAATACGGCATTAGCGGCAATCGGTATTGCTGGACCTGACTGGTTAGGTGATACACGCATAGCACTGCTGTCCGTTGCCCTCGTTGATGTATGGAAAGGAGTTGGCTTCGCAACCGTCATCTATATCGCTGGAATTCTCTCTATTCCTCAAGAGTATTACGAAGCCCTAGAGATGGATGGCGGAGGAGCATTCCGTAA
The DNA here is from genome assembly GCF_022163125.1 of Paenibacillus sp. HWE-109. Lineage (NCBI taxonomy): Bacteria > Bacillati > Bacillota > Bacilli > Caryophanales > Paenibacillaceae > Paenibacillus > Paenibacillus sp. HWE-109. The sequence goes on from NZ_CP091881.1 coordinate 973,612, forward strand.
GTTCTGGAATATTATTCTCCCGTTAAGCCGTCCGGCAACGAATTCCGTTATCATTTTATCGTTTATCGGTGGATTGCGATCCTTCGACCTCGTTTGGGCAATGACCAAGGGGGGGCCTGGATTTACGACTGACCTTATCGCCTCCATCATCTATAAGCAGTACCAAGGTGGTTATTATGGTCTGGCTACAGCAGGAAACGTGATTTTATTTATTGTGGTAACGGCGCTTGCCCTTCCGCTGTATTCTTACCTGAACAGAAAAGAGGCGGAACTATGAGCAGAAAAATAAAAGGCTTAGGCATTGAAGTCATTGCCATTCTTCTGACCATTGTTATCTTCTGGATTCCATTCTACTTTGTTATTGTCAATGCACTCAAGGACAAGAAAGAATCTTCCTTGTTGAACTTAGCTTGGCCTTCAACGATTCATCTTTGGGACAATCTGAAGGAAGTAATCACAGCCCGGGATTACATGTTATTGCGGGCATTCTACAACAGTACTTTGCTGACGGTCATATCAATTACTGTGTTGATTCTTGTTTGTGCGATGGCAGGCTTTGTGATGCAGCGCAGAAATGATCGTGCGACGCCATGGCTAAACTTCCTTGTCCTGTCTGGATTAATTATACCGCCAGCTATCGTACCGACGATCTGGGTCTTAAATGGTATTGGTTTGTTCAAAACACTGCCAGGTCTCGTTCTCGTAGAGGTGGCACTCGGATTTCCTTTCGGGGTCTTGCTGTATAAAGGGTTTATGGCAGGCATTCCGCGTGAAGTAGATGAAGCTGCTGTGGTGGATGGTTCCAGCGGATTGGGATTGTTCTATAGAATCATTCTGCCACTACTACAACCTGTAACAGCAACCATTATTGTCACATCGTCCGTAGGGATCTTTAACGACTTTACTAACCCCTTGTATTTCTTCCCTGGAGCAAAGAATGCGACAGTGCAATTAACGCTTTATAATTTCCAAAGCCAGTTCGTGACGCAATGGAATTTGCTATTTATGAACATTTTATTGATCACCTTACCGCCTCTTGTATTATTCATTGTTTTTAACAAAAAAATTGTAGCAGGGATGACAGCGGGTTCGGTGAAAGGCTAATCATGGGATCGTTAATGAGGAGGATAACTATGGGGAATTTACAGGTTACAACATTGAAATGTGAATATAGAACGAATCCGCTTGGTATCGGAGCTCGGAATCCGCAGTTAAGCTGGCAAATTGAGTCAGATCGCCGCGGCACGCTGCAGCGAGGGTATCAGATCATTGTAGCTAACGAAGTGGGTGATTTTACAAACCCAGTGTGGGATACAGGCTATATGGAATCCGATCAGTCTATTCAACTTGTTTATGGGGGACCTGAGCTGCTATCGAGAGCTCGTTACCACTATAAAGTGAAAGTCTGGGATAACCTTGGCCGTGAATCCGCATGGAGTGAAGTCGCTTGGTGGGAGATGGGCTTGATGGATCAAGGGGAATGGCAAGCCGAGTGGATCACACCTCATGAAAGTGAAATGGATCCGCAGTCCGAGCCTGCATTTCTGCTTCGCAAGCAGTTTGAGGTTGGAGGGGATGTCCTGTCTGCACGTATATATGCGACGGCTGCAGGCGTCTATGAGCTGTATGTAAATGGAACTCGTGTTTCCGATGAGCTGCTGGCGCCAGGCTGGACGAGTTATCCAACTCGGTTGCAGGTTCAAACCTATGATGTAACGGATATGCTTCAACGTGATGGTAATGGGATAGGGATTCTGCTCGGGGATGGTTGGTACAGGAGCGGGATGGGATTTGAACATAAAAACTTTAAATACGGTGAACGCCGGGCGGCCCTCGCACAGCTGCATATTCAATATAAAGATGGCACAGAAGAAGTTGTGGCCACAGATACTACCTGGAAGGCTTCTACGGGAGCGATTCAATATTCAACGATTTACCATGGTGAAACGTATGATGCACGTTTAGAGCATTCAGGCTGGAGCTCGGCCAATTTCAGAGATGACAAGTGGTGTGCCACTCAGGTTTGTACAGATGTAAGCTTTGATGTTTTGGTGCCTCAAGAAAACGCATCGACTCGGGTAACTGAGATAATACGTCCGATTGCTTATTTCGTAACGCCTGCCGGCGATCATGTACTCGATATGGGACAAAATATGGTAGGCCGCATGCGCTTCACGGTATCTGCCCCTGCAGGTACGCGGATTGAACTTAAACATGCGGAGGTCTTGGATAAGGATGGGAATATATATTTTGGTAACCTGCGTCCGGCGAAGCAGGTCGTGACCTATATCGTGAAAGGGAGTGGTCCCGAAACCTATGCACCTTATTTCAGTTTCATAGGCTTTCGCTATGTGAGGGTCGAGGGCTTTCCTGGCCAAGAGAATGGCCTGCCGCTGGATGCTTTCCTCGGTGAAGTCATGCATACCGATATGGAGCCGACAGGTGAGTTTGAATGTTCGGATACTAGAGTAAATCAATTGCAAAGCAACATTCGCTGGGGCCAACGTGGCAATTTCCTAGATGTACCGACAGATTGTCCGCAGCGTGACGAACGGTTAGGGTGGACGGGTGATGCTCAGGTTTTCATCTCCACGGCGTTATTTAATTACCAAGGCGGACCCTTCTTCACGAAGTGGCTGCATGATATGAAGGCTGAACAAAGACCGAATGGCGGCATTCCTTTTGTTGTTCCGGACGTTGTAGGCGGAGAGAACTCAGCTGCATGGGGAGATGCTGCGGTAATTTGCCCGTGGACAGTTTATCAATACTATGGGGATAAGCGTCTGCTTGCTGAACAATATGAAAGCATGAAAGGCTGGGTTTCTTACATCCGCTCCCAAGGCGATCAAGAATTCCTATGGAACACAGGCTTTCATTTCGGAGATTGGCTTGCGCTGGATGCGAAGGAAAACAGCTACATTGGTGCGACACCTGTCGCTTTGATTGCAACGGCGTATTATGCGTATTCGACGCGTATTGTTCGTGATGCTGCAAGAGTGCTTGGGCATGAAGAAGAAGCACTTGCTTTCGATGAACTTTATCAAGGCGTTATTCAAGCTTTCCGCGATGAATTTATGACAAAAAATGGGCGCGTCGCCGCCCCAACCCAAACTGCGCATATCCTTGCGCTTGTCTTCGATCTAGTCGATGACGAGGTACGTGCAAGAGTGGCGAAAGATCTCAATGAACTGATTCTGGATAATGATTATCATTTATCAACAGGCTTCGTGGGCACACCTTACTTGTGCTTCGCGCTTTCGAATAACGGCTACCACGAAACAGCGGTTAAGCTGCTGCTGCAAGAAAGCTATCCAGGATGGCTGTATTCCGTTTCCAAGGGAGCGACAACCATCTGGGAGCATTGGGACAGCATTAAATCGGACGGCTCCTTTTGGAGCGATGATATGAACTCTTTTAACCACTACGCATATGGAGCCATCGGAGACTGGATGTACCGCAAAATAGCTGGCCTGGATATGGACGTTACGGTACCGGCCTTCAAGCGTATTCATATCGAGCCGATGTTTGGGTTGAATCGTCTCTCTTATGCCAAAGCAGCGCATACCTCCCTGTATGGACGAATCGAGTCCGGTTGGCAGGTAGATCAGGGACAAATTCAAATGACGGTACGTATCCCGGCAAACACAACCGCAGATGTCATTCTTGCAGGAGCTGCAGCTGGCAGCGTGAAAGAAGGGGGAATTTCCCTCGACACCTCGATCCCTGGCATTCAAACCATAAGTGAAGTTGCCCAAGGTGTGCGCGTCCTTCTTGGATCTGGAGACTACACATTCACATACGGGAATAGTGATCTCTTCCGCGTTAAATTCAATGAGCATTCGAGAATCGATGATGTGCTGGATCATGAAGCGGCGATGGAGATTTTCAAAAAGCATATGTCAGCCTTATTCGAAGGTCCCTTTCTTAACTTCGTTCGCAAATCAACGATTAAGCAGTTGGGTGAAAATACGATGACAGGCGTTACGAAGCAACAAATCGAAGGGTTGCTTGAAGAATTGATTCTCATATAAGGCATGTGGCCATTTGAAAAAGGAGTGTGTAGTTGTAATGGGAATTCATCAATACTTCGTGGAATTGGCGGAGAAATTGACACCTGATTTGTATGAGTCTATTGTTCTGCCTAGATCCGTCATTGAGGTCGTAGCGGATGAAGAAGCTTTCCAGGGGTGGAGAACGCGAGAAACAGGTAGTATTGCAGCGTTGCAAACGCAATCCTTCGGCAAGGATGACAGCTTTATTCTGGATTTTGGCGATCATCAGGTTGGTTATATCGCCCTTTCGATCAAGTCTGTGGGTAGTCCTCAAGATGCCCCGCTGGGGCTGAAGCTGATCTTTGGGGAGATGCCTTGTGAAGTGGCTGAACCTTTCGACAATTATGAGGGCTGGTTGAGCAAATCCTGGCTGCAGGAAGAAACGATCTTCGTAGATGTGCTTCCTGCGGTTATACAGCTGCCCCGACGATATTGCTTCCGCTATTTGAAGGTAGTAATTATCGATACATCCCGTAAGTATACAGTCTCGTTCACCGATATTCATTGCACGGCAGTTACCTCCGCTGATGTGAGGGATCTAACACCGCTTCCTGCTAATGTTCAGGAAGATTTACAAGTGATGGATGCCATTAGCATCAAGACGCTTCAGGACTGCATGCAAACGGTGTTTGAAGACGGACCGAAGCGGGATCGTAGGCTGTGGATCGGGGATTTAAGGCTCCAAGCGCTGGCGAACTATCAGACCTTTCATCATTATGATTTGGTGAAGCGGTGCTTATATTTGTTTGGCGGCATGACACTAGCTGATGGTGCGGTTGGAGCCTGTGTTTTTGAAAAACCCAATCCGGTCGTGGATGATACGAGGCTTTATGATTATTCACTCTTCTTCGTTGCGACGTTATTCGATTATTATGAGGCTTCCGAGGATCGCGAAGCACTGGTAGACCTCTGGCCTATTGCCCTTGAACAAATCCACATCGGCTTAGCGCGGTTGGATGAATACGGTGTAGTTCGTGACGACGAAACCTGGTGGTGCTTCACGGATTGGCATCCGGAGCTGAATAAACAAGCATCTGCGCATGCGATACTGTTGTATTGTCTCAAAAGGGGTCTTGGACTGGCTGAAGTGCTAGAGAGAAAACAAGAGGCAACTTTCATTTCTGAACAAATTGATCGTGTGACGAGAGCGGCACTCCACCATTTATGGGATGATGAGCTAAGCTTCTTCGTGAGTGGCGCGAATAAGCAGGTTTCATGGGCGTCTCAGGTGTGGATGGCTCTGGCAGGTGTGTTGAACGAAGAGCAAAATGGTCAATTGATGGATCGGCTATTCGACTCCGCGCCAGACATCGGGATGACAACGCCGTACATGTACCATCATTTAATTGAAGCTTTATTCGAAAGCGGCAGACCCGAGAAAGCCTTGGAGCAAATGAGAGCGTACTGGGGAGAAATGGTCAAAGACGGAGCGGATTGTTTCTGGGAAATCTACAATCCCAACGATAAGAAGCTGTCTCCATATGGCAGTAATTTAATTAATAGTTATTGTCATGCATGGAGCTGCACGCCTACGTACTTTATTCGTAAGTATTTGCTGTAACGGGAGGCCATACACGAAATGAAAGAGGATCAACTTAGACAAAAACCATTTGATTTATCAGAGTCTGATGTCTCTTGGGTGAAGGAAACGCGAGATGGACTCAGCTTGGAAGAAAAAGTCGGACAGTTGTTCGTTGTGGTTCAAAAACCATTCTCACCGGAGCCGGAGGATTTATTGAGCATTAAGCCAGGAGGGATACATCTCTTTGCTTTTAGTCCTGATGCCACGAAGGTAAATCAACAGGCGAAAATTGTGGAAATGCAAAGTTGCAGCAAGCTGCCCTTATTGGTGAGTGGAGATTTAGAATCTGGCGGATTTGGCGGGGCCATTGACGGCACGAATCTCGGCATGAATATGCAAGTTGCAGCTGCAGGCAGGCCAGAGCTAGCGCTAGCATTCGGTAAAGGCATTGAAGCTGAGGGCGCTGCAATTGGATTTAACTGGGTATTCGGCCCAGTGCTGGATATTAACTATAATTATCAAAATCCGATTGTAAATACACGTGCATTTGGAGATACACCTGAGATCGTGGAATCGTATGCGATTCCCGTAATGGAGGGAGTACAGAACGGCAGGCGAATGGCAGCGTGCGTTAAGCATTGGCCAGGTGACGGGATGGATGACCGTGATCAGCATAAAGTGCTGACAGTGAATTCCATGCCGATGCAGCAATGGCGCGAAACCTACGGCCGCGTTTATCGTTCAGCTTTCGATGCCGGCGTGAAAAGTGTAATGAGCGCGCATATCGCGCTTCCTGCTTACTATAAAGAGCTTGGGATTGACGATATTAGAAAGCAGCATACGCCAGGATCGCTTTCCTATGAGCTGAATGTGAAGCTTCTAAGAGAAGAACTGGGCTTCAATGGGTTAATCATTTCCGATGCGTCAGCCATGGTAGGCATGACCAGTTGGGGGCCGCGCAACGAAATCGTTCCTGGGTGTATCGCGTCCGGTGTAGATATGTTTCTTTTTACTGAAGATCTCAAATACGACTATGAAGCGATGCTTCAAGGTGTTAAGGCAGGCATTATTACAGAGGAGCGATTGAATGATGCTGTTACGAGAGTGCTTGCTCTAAAAGCTTCTTTGGGGCTGCATTTGGAAAGACCAGCTCTGCAAGATTTAGCTAGTGTTGGATCAATTGAGCATGTGACATTAGCCCAAGAATTAGCTAGAAATTCTGTGACGTTAGTGAAGGACACGCAAAACTTGTTGCCTATTTCACCTGAAAAGCATAAAAGGGTTCTTCTCATTGCCATAGGAAGTGAAGGCTCTTTATTCACTGAGAACGGTGCAGGAGGCAGCGGATTTGAGAAAATGCTGGTGGAGGAAGGGTTTGAAGTGGTTAGAAATTACCATCTCAAACAGGATGAGAATGACATTGATCTGGTTATTTATTTGACGCAGCGATCGCCGGGCTTTATGCAAAATTCCCTTCGTTTGTCTCCAGAAGAAGCAGGCGGGATCTTCACTTGGTATCCTACTTACGTGCCAACGATGCTCATTTCGTTAGGTAACCCTTATACCTTATATGAAATGCCAACCATGCCAACCATGATTAATGGCTATAATGCCTCGGCTATTGTTCAAAGGGAGATTCTAAACTGTTTGCTAGGTAATCAGCCCTTCTTAGGCACCTCGCCTGTGGATGCGTTTTGCGGCTCGGCTTGGGCTCAGCTTTAAAATAAAACTGCCTTAGGGTAATCGCCAACGGTATAGCGGCGGGTAACCGCAGAACCAGCCTGTTGATTCAACAAAACAGGCTGGTTTTGCGGTTTTTTAAGTTGTACAGGTTAGTATTCATCAACCATTTCGCTTTGTTTAATTTCTCGAAAACCAGTGTCGATCCATGCAGAGGCAGGTGCATGTTTAGAAGCTGCGAGTAATTGATTAATTATTTCAGCTCCCCATAGATGTTCATTCTCAGAAATCACGGAGTTTATTTGACCATTTAATAAGGCTTCTTTGACATCAGGCGTCATACCGAAGGTTATGGCATAACGCTTTAATCCTTGGGATTTCCAAACGAGGATTGCATTCGAACTGGAAACAATATCCAAAGGCACGAGTGCGTCAAAATGAGGATGCTCATTGATCATTGATTCTAGGTCCGCAATCGCTTTCTCGTTATCACCATCATGATATCTCGTGTCGAGAACTTGTATTTCCGTATTTCTTTTTAAATATTGCAGTAAACCCTCAAGCCGGTGGATGATCTGAGGAGATTTGGATAAGCTCCCCTCAATCATGATCATTCCTCTACCTTTAAGGTTTCTTTCAATAATTTGTCCCATGAGAGTACCTTCTTTCAGCGGATCACTTCCTATGAAGGTATATCGTTTACTGTCAGGAACATCGGAATCGAAACAAATAACGGGAATACCAGATTGTACGGCTTTATTAATTAAAGGTGCCAAAGCAACCGGATCGATTGGATCAATGGCAATTCCATTTACCTTCTGTGTAATCAGGGTTTCCATCATTCTCATTTGCTGTTCCAGATTAATTTCATCAGGTGCTTTGACAATTAATTGAATGGAATAAGGCTTGCTTGCTTTTTCTATGGAATCGGTAATCATCTCATAGAAAGGGTGTGTCATCGGATAAATGATACCAAAAATGAGTTGATCGGAATGTTTTGTGTTGGGCATCGTTGATTTTGGCGTGCTTGACGTAGAAAAAGATAATTCCGGTGTGGATGGCGTTGATCCCTTACATCCAGATAAGAGTAGCAACATGATACAGCCGATCGTTAGCCATTTACTCATCCTCATGAAGAGAATCCCCCTTCAGGATATCGAGGGCTTCATCGGCAGTCCCATTTTTTCTAAATTCTTTTGGTGTCATTCCTGTTAATCGTTTGAATAAATTTGAAAAATAATGGGGGTCATTATAGCCCACCAAAAAAGCGATTTCATAAGATTTTGCTGATGTACTCTTAAGTAGATCCATCGCTTTTCGAATACGGACTTGTGTTAAATATTCAATAAAGGTTTGGCTTGTTTCCTGACTGAATACTCGGCTCAAGTAGTTTGGACTCAAATTTACATACTCGGCTGAATCTTGTAAAGAGAAGTTATCCTTTTCAAAATTCAATTGGATGTATTCTTTGACTTTTGCAATCATATCGCTATATTTATCGTAAATACGAGAACGCCATGTCCAAAACTGTTCAATTAAATGGATTAAATAAGAACAGGTTTCCTCCCAAGTACGGATATTGCCTATCATTTGCTGGAATTGTTGAAGCGCCTTTTCAGGCTCAGTAAGGTGGCGATACATATCTTTATTTGAACGAAAAGCTTCGATGGTCACATCATTTAAAATGTAGAAACCGATTGAAGTTGTATGCCAATTGATATCGACTAACGCAGCGGCATAATCTGCGACAAATGAACTTAATTTGTTGTGAGACCCAATTTTCAAGAAATCCATAAAAGCACCGCGATCTAAAAAAAGAGTGGGATCCAGGGTTGCTGTCTTCATCTCACTTAGCACATTCCGATTCTGACGGGATAACCTTCTCCAATGAACATCTTCCATGGCATCAAGAAAGGATATATGTACTTTCTGAAGACGATCTTGTACACTGCCAATGCCAATAGAGATAGGGAGTGAATGGGCTTCTTCTGAGATTGCTTTTTGCAAATCCTGAAATAGTTGTAATTCCAGCTTTAAATTCTCTAAGGTATCGCCTTTAATAATCCAAACACTTTCAGTGCGGCTGCGCTGAAACATCAACTGTTTATAGTTCTCCTTCAGGATACTGCATTTGTCCAAAAGTAAGCGCTCATTGTCATGCCTAGCATTCAACTCTTCATGCTTGTCTGCTTCTGTTTCACGTAAATCTAGCACGGTAACTACATAATAATGAGCTATAATGTTCAATTGAATGGAGGCACTATGATGCATCACTTCTGAAGTGGTCATGAAACCACTGCATAGATCATTCAATAGCTTGTCTTGTGAAATTGTACTACTTTCATACTCTTTCGCTTTAAGTAGTTGGAGTTGCATGCTAATTTCTCGTTCTTTGTCAATTTCAGCGCTGACTTTATGAAGCACCTTCAGGAGCTCAGTAGGGCTAATTGGTTTTAAGCAGTATTCTTGCACCCCGATTTGCATAGCTGATCTTGCATACTCAAACTCGGCATGGCCGCTAATAATAATAATCTTCATATCCGGAAACTGCTTACTCATAATGCTGCTCAGCTCAAGACCGTTCATGAAAGGCATTAAAATATCCGTAATTAAGATGTCAGGCTGGACTCTTTCAATAATAGGAAGCGCAACCTCTCCATCGGATGCATCGCCACTGTAAATAAACCCTTCCTTTTCCCAATCAATACTATCACGAATAATTTCCCTAATTAATATTTCATCATCGACAAGCAGTATTTTTTTCACGCAACATCATCCCCAATCACACGGTATTCGAATGCTAACAATGGTTCCTTCACTTTCAATGCTGTCTACCTGTACGCCGTAAGATTCTCCATAATATAAGCAAATCCGTCGATGAACATTGTGCAATCCGAACCCTCCGGATACTTCATTCCCAGTTTCCTTGGGCGTATGCGGTTCCATTAAATCTTTCCGCAGCTGCCCAAGCCGATCTTCAGAAATGCCCTTACCATTATCCTCTATCACAATAAGAAAATTATCTTCATCCTCAATCCTTGCAGTAATTCGAATGAGTCCTTTGCCACGTTTGTTTTTAAGCCCGTGATAAAGGGCATTTTCAACAATCGGTTGTAATGTCATTTTGAGAATAAGTAAGGAATGTAAGCTTGAATCTATGGCAATTTCATAATCTAAAATATCGCGATATCGCATCTGTTGAATGGTTAAATAGCTCTGAAGATGCTCGATTTCTTTCTCAAATGTGATCCAATCCTTTCCTTTGCTTAAGCTAATACGAAACAGTTTGGATAAAGCCATGACCATCTGGACGACTTGATCTTTTTTTTCAGATTGCGCCAGCCATAGAATGGAATCCAATGTATTGTATAAAAAATGCGGGTTAATTTGTGCCTGTAAGGCTCTGAGCTCCGATTTTTTGATTTCTTGCTGTTCATTAATACTCTGGTCAAGCAGCATCCGGATTTTCCCGAGCATAATATTGAAGCTGTTTCCCAAATCTGAAATTTCATCCGTACCAGCCAGGACGACTTTAGCTTCAAGAAAGCCAGATGCAGCGAGTTGCATTTTATTTTTGAGTATTCGAACAGGTCGAGTCAAGCGGTTAGAGACAAAGAAATGCAAGGTTATAGCAAAAATGATGCTGAGCATAACGCTAATGATGATGAGCTGACGAATGGAATTGGCTTCCTCAACAATTTCTTGCAATGGGACCACACCAACGATATTCCAACCCGTGGACATGGAAGGAGATGTCACAATAAATTCAGGTTTACCTTCGGAAGAATCAACATATTCGTTGTTTTTGTTTTCAATAATAGAAGAAATCGTTTTATTCTGAATCCACTTCGTATTGTGTGCAGCTTTAGATGGTAAGAAAATGGCATTTCCTTTGTTGTCTGCCACATAGAAAAAGCCGCTTTGTCCTATAATGACGTTGTCACAAAACTGTTTCACGATACTGTCATCAACATCGATAATAATGAATCCGATGACTTCGTGGGTAACCCGCTGTTTAACTGTGGAAACAATCGAAATAATATTATGATTTTTGTATAGGAATCCGTCCAATGGATCTAATGAAGCCGAATCATCTGGCGGTATATTCAAGACAGCCTCAGGATTCTGAATCAGATATTCGAAATGCGGGTTACGCAATGCGTTTTTATTAAGTTGAAACACACCCTTCCTCTCGCTAATCCCCCGGCCATACAAATTAATCATCGTTATGTTCAGAACACTATCATATTGATATGTCTGTCTATAAGAGGACATGGTTTGTAAAATTTCTCGTGCATCTAAATTCGAGTCTGTTTGTGAAAATAAAAAATGCAAAACATTGGGATTTTTCTCGAGCTCGAGGAGTTTCTTTGTATCTGTGAATACATTATCCATGTCTGTCGCGAGCTGTGTAGCAAGCATCATCGTCGCGGCTTTGCTGTTATTAAATACGGTATTGTAAGATTTATTATATGAAATGAGACCAACAACAATTAATGGAAGACATGTAAGTATAACAAACATCGTTAAAAGTTTGGCTCGAAGGCTAGAAGTTATTTTCCGATATAAGCCCATAGTAAGATAACCTTTCATTGGTTCCGTTTTGTCGAATTCTTATTACAAATTATGAATCAATCGTTTTGAAAACGCAATCATCAAACAAAAAACTACACTTTTGGCATAGAAAATTTAAGTTTTAAATCGGGTTGTTCAAAAAGTGAATAATAATTTATAAGAAGTGTCCATGAAACTCCGTATACCCTCCCACGATTCGTATCCTATAATTTAGTCACACCGAAGCAAACAGGTGAAATAAGGGAGGAAAAATAAATGAAAAAGTCTCTAGGGGTAGTTTTAGTAGCTTCAGCAATGATGATGTTTACAGCAGCGTGTGGTAGTTCAGGAGATAGTAAGACAGCGAGCAGCACTAGTGCGGCAGCAACGGTAAGCCCAAGCACAGCTGCAGCAGCAACAGCTAAAGCGGACAAGAAAATCACAATGGGATTTGCTCAAGTAGGTGCTGAAAGCGGCTGGCGTTCAGCGAATACGAAATCCGTTCAAGACTCTGCCAAAGAAGCAGGCATTGAATTGAAATTCTCCGATGCTCAACAAAAACAAGAGAATCAAATTAAAGCCATTCGTACATATATCCAGCAAAAAGTTGACGTCATCGCTTTCTCTCCGGTTGTTGAATCCGGTTGGGATACGGTATTAAAAGAAGCAAAAGATGCTGGTATTCCAGTTATCTTAACGGATAGAGCCGTAGATTCCAAGGATACTTCGCTGTACAGAACGTTCATTGGTTCGGATTTCGTAGAAGAAGGCCGTAGCGCAGGGAAATGGTTGGTTGATAAATATAAAGATACGAAAGAAGCCGTTAATATCGTAGAACTTCAAGGAACAACAGGTTCAGCTCCTGCGAATGATCGTAAAGCTGGATTTGATGAAATCATTAAATCGAATCCAAATCTCAAAGTTATTGCTTCGCAAACAGGTGATTTCACACGTGCCAAAGGGAAAGAGGTTATGCAAGCATTCTTGAAAGCCAATAAGAACATTAATGTTCTCTATGCACATAACGATGATATGGCACTCGGCGCTATCCAAGCTATTGAAGAAGCGGGTCTTAAACCAGGTAAAGATATTATCATCATCTCCGTTGATGGTGTGAAAGACGGCTTTGTAGCGGCAAGCGAAGGGAAAATCAACTTCATCGTAGAGTGTAACCCACTCCTTGGTGGACAATTGATGCAAGCAGCTAAAGATGTACTGAGCGGTAAAGAGCTGCCGAAACGAATCGTTACGAAGGAAGGCGTATTTACTTCCGATGATGCGAAACGTGAATTGCCGAACCGTCAGTACTAAGCGTTTGTCTACCTCATTGTTATTATAAATAAATAGAGCAGAGCTGCTCCATCTTGCTAGTATGAGGCAGCTCTAGTTCATATAGGAGAGGAGTGGCTCTATGAAACAGGGTGGTCCAGTATTGCAGATGACTGGAATTCATAAGCAGTTTCCGGGTGTTAAGGCGTTAACGAATGTTAATTTCAGATTGTTCCCTGGCGAAGTTCATGCATTAATGGGTGAAAATGGGGCGGGGAAATCTACACTAATTAAAGTACTTACAGGTGTTCACTCCATCGATCAAGGTGTCGTTGAGATGGATAAACAGCCAGTTCGGATTCTTAGCCCGCTTGATGCGCAAAATGCAGGTATTAGTACGGTTTATCAAGAGGTTAACCTCTGTTCAAACCTGTCTGTAGCTGAAAATATTTATATTGGGCGTGAACCACGTCGTTTCGGTCGTATTTTATGGAAAAAAATGAATGAAGATGCTGCGCAATTATTGAAAAAGAGAATGAATCTTGAAATCGACGTTACGCAACCTTTGCATGTGTATTCGGTAGCTGTTCAACAGCTTGTAGCTATTGCCAGAGCCTTAAGCATTTCAGCCAAAGTGTTAATTCTAGATGAACCAACCTCCAGCTTAGATAGAGGCGAGGTGGTACAACTATTTTCTGTCATGACCAGATTGAAAAATGAAGGGCTTGCGATCCTGTTTGTCACTCATTTCTTAGATCAGGTTTACGACATTTCAGATCGAATAACCATACTCCGCAATGGAGAATTTATTGGGGAATATTTAGCCAAAGAGCTTCCTCGTATAGAGCTGGTTTCCAAGATGATTGGGAAAGACCTTGAGTTGCTGGAAGAGTTGCCTAAAGGTGATGCAGCTGCCCAAGTTCATAATGAAGTATTAATTCAGGCAACTGATTTTGGGAAGAAAGGTTCCATTGAGCCTGTTGATCTCACGATTCATAAAGGAGAGATTGTGGGTTTAGCGGGTTTGTTAGGTTCTGGAAGAACCGAATTGGCTAGATTATTTTTTGCTGCAGATAAGGCTGATTCTGGTGAAATGACAATGGCTGGTTCAAGTGATGCGATTCTTTCACCAAGACAAGCGATTGATCAAGGCATCGCATTTTGTTCGGAAAATCGCAAGTTGGAAGGTATTATCGATGATTTAACTGTTCGGGAAAATATCATTTTAGCCCTTCAGGCGTCGCAGGGGTGGTTTAAAACCATTTCAAGAAAACGTCAAGACGAAATGGCAGATGAATATATTCGCGCATTAAACATTAATCCACCTAACCCAGAACATCTAATTAAGAACTTAAGCGGCGGGAATCAACAAAAGGTATTGCTAGCTCGCTGGTTGCTTACGGATCCTAATTTATTAATTTTAGATGAACCAACTAGAGGAATTGACATTGGCGCTAAGGCTGAAATACAGAAATTAGTGTTGTCATTAGCCCAAAAAGGGATGTCAGTTCTATTTATTTCTTCTGAACTAGAGGAAGTTTTACGTGTCAGTCATAAAATCGTTGTACTACGAGATCGTCATAAAGTAAAGGAAATGGTTGGCGACGAGATTAGCCAGAAAAATGTCATGAAGGCAATTGCGGGAGGTTAATAAATATGGTGAAGCATCATTTGTTTTGGCCACTAACTTTTTTATGTGCATTATTAGTATTTAACTTAATCTACTCCCCTGATTTCTTTGCAATAAAAATGAGGGATGGACACCTTTATGGAAGTCTAATTGATATTTTAAACTTTGGATCACCACTAATGATTGTATCTATTGGCATGACGTTAGTTATTGCTGCTACCAAAGGAGTCGATCTCTCCGTAGGTTCAGTAGTTGCGATTTCAGGAGCCATTGCATGTCTTATGATTAGTCATGGTGATGGCAGCTTAGTAAGTGTTGTCATTGCAGCTGGTACCGCATTACTGACTTCGATTGTATTAGGTGTTTGGAATGGCTTCTTAGTTGCTAATATTGGGATGCAGCCGATTATCGCGACGCTAATCTTAATGGTTTCTGGGCGCGGTGTATCTCAATTAATAACGAGTGGACAAATTATTACCATTTCCAACCCGTACTATAAGTTCATTGGTGCAGGTTCCTTACTGACTCTTCCTTTCTCCATATTCATCGTGGCTATCGTATTCCTCATTGCTTATCTCTTAACTCGAAAAACTGCACTTGGTTTATTCATTGAATCCGTTGGTTGTAAACCAACGGCAAGTAAGCTTGCTGGCGTGAAATCAAAGACGGTTATGTTCTTCGTATACATGTTCTGCAGCTTATGCGCCGCAATTGCGGGTCTGATTCTAAGCTCGAATGTATCAAGCGCGGATGGAAATAATGCGGGATTATGGTACGAATTAGATGCGATCCTAGCTGTAGTTATTGGCGGAACAGCACTGACAGGCGGACGCTTTTACCTAGCAGGAACATTAGTTGGGGCGTTGATCATTCAGACGCTGACTACGACGATTTATATGATTGGTGTACCGCCAGAAATAACACTGGTTGTGAAAGCTTTCGTAGTTCTAATTGTTTGTTTAATTCAATCGGAGTCTTTCCGGAAATCAATTGCTTTCCGTTGGAAAACGCGCCATTATCCTGCGGAGAGGGAGGTCAAACAGCATGCTTAAGAAACAGCATATTCCCATTCTAGTGACCATTGGATTATTCATTCTCATGTTCGCTATCGGTTCTTTCAGATATACAGGATTCTTTTCCTTACAAGTGCTGATGAATCTACTAATTGATAATGCATTTTTATTAATAACTGCCGTTGGAATGACATTTGTTATCGTATCTGGAGGCATTGATTTATCGGTCGGCTCAGTCATTGCTTTAACCACGATGATCTCAGCTAGTTTAGTCCAAGCCGGCTGGCCGCCTGGCCTTGTCATACCAATGGTATTATTAATTGGAGCTTTATTTGGTTGGGGAATGGGGGCCATCATTCATTATTTCAAGATTGAACCCTTCATCGTGACATTATCAGGGATGTTCCTTGCAAGGGGATTGTGTTACATCATTAGCATTAATACAATTACGATCGATAATGCTTTCTATACAAGTGTGGCTCAAACGAAGATAAGATTACCTGGTGGCAACTTTGCTTCTATTAGTGTTATTATTGCCATATTGGTTGTGTTTCTAGGGTTTTATATTGCACATTACACACGTTTTGGCAGAAATACGTATGCATTAGGTGGAAGTGAGCAATCTTCCTTATTGATGGGATTACCCGTCGGACGTACCAAAATGTTAATCTATGCTTTCAGTGGTTTCTGCTCAGCACTAGCGGGTGTGGTCTTTACCTTCTACATGCTTTCCGGCTATGGCTTGCACGCAATGGGGATGGAATTGGATGCGATCGCAGCGGTTGTCATCGGTGGCACACTTCTCACCGGAGGCGTTGGATACATTGTAGGAACATTCTTCGGTGTCATGATTCAAGGTGTCATTCAAACGATTATTAGCTTTGAAGGAACTTTAAGTTCCTGGTGGACGAAGATTGTGATTGGCGTTTTGTTGTTTATGTTTATTATCTTACAACGTTTACTTAGTCAACGAAGCTGGGCGCAACGTAGATAAAGTTGAGGGAAGGGCATTAATTGACAAGTTTTGTCGAGTAATGCCCTTTTTTTGTTATATGTTCTGGAGTGAACGCTGCCGTTGCCCGGGCTGCTCGCGCCGAGATAAGGGAACTACAGTCCGCTATTCTAGCCAAAAGTGCCCATATCGCGGGGGTAAGGGAACTACAGTCCGCTATTTTGCTGGTTTCTGGGAAATTCAGCTCTTTTGGTGGAAATAAGACCCTGTAGTTCCGCTATTGCCCTAGCAACCCTGCTATTTGCCAAAATAGCGTCCTCTAGTTCCCTTAACAGGTTTTGTCGCTACTAAGAGGCTGATCTCTCAGGGCGGCGAAGCCGTTTTTCTTAGTTTTAACCTGATATCTATGTAAATGCCATTACTCGGAGGAACTTACATGCAAAAATTAAAAATCATGGTGCGTATGCTCTTTCAACTGCCAAGTCGATCTTTAGGCACAAAACTATTCCTCATCTTTTTTTGTTCCCTAGGTATCTCTGTTGCAGGTATGGGAGTATTTTCTTCAAATATCGCTGAAAACGCAATCATAGATCTAATGAAAAAAAGCTCACAGGACTTAGTCACAACTGCTGGTGAAAAATTAGATATGAAGCAACAGTTTTACGTAGATTTGTCGAATCAACTCATTAGTGATAGTACGTTTACTAAAAATTTATTTCAGATTTCTAATGCAGGGATAGGTAAGGCTGAGCTTCAACGAAGAACTTCCGAAATGAGAGATCTATTCGACCAGTTAGCGTTATCTGATCAGAGTATTCGGGATATCACACTCGTACCCATTCAAAATTCACTTGAAATCATTAGTACGGAACGAGAAGGGGTCAATCCAGAGCTAAGAACGGCTAATTGGATTCAAACTATTCGAAGTGCGAACGGTAAGCCTGTCTGGATGCCCATTGAAGAAAATGGGTATTTAGGCGATTCGCCCAAACCCCTCTTTGCTTACGGGAGATTACTGGGGAAAAATAATGTTGGCTCCGACGATTTCATCTTACTTGTTCAAATAGAAGCTAACGTATTACAATCGATGGTAAATGGCTTTAAACTTAGTGAAGGTGCTGAAACCCTTATTACAACGCAATCTGGTAAGATGATCTTGAGCAATAACAGGATGTCGAACCTTCATGATGTTTCTTTACCTGCGATTTCAACAGCTTCAGGTAGTTTCATAGATAAAAACACCAGCGGGTTGAAGAATTTGCTTGCTTATCGCCAATCTGCTGTCAGTAATTGGACCTTCATAGCGATTGCACCGTTAGATGAGTTAACCCATTCTGTTAGTAAAATTCGAAATATGACTTATTTATTTATGGGGTTGAACATTCTCGTCGCATTGGTGATTGGGTTTTGGATTGTATTTATGGTGGGTAAGCCCTTATCACACATGATGCGGTTTATGAGGCTCGCAGCCAGCGGTAATTTAACTGGAAGATTATCTGTCCATAAGAGAAAGGATGAAATTGGACAAGTAGAAATGGCCTACGACCAGATGATGGAGAATATCGGTGTTCTCATCCATAAATCCAGAGAAAGTGTAAACGAAGTAGCCGAATTTAGTCGGCGTATGACCCATGCAGCAGAGGTAACTGTAACGTCAGCAAGAGAGATACATGCAGCTGCAGATCAGATTGCGAATGGCGCCATTGATTTGGCTTCCAACGCGGAGGAAAGTACTTCACGTATGGAACAAATGGGTAGGTCCTTGTCGGATGTATTGTCGCTTCAACATAAAATGGCAAGTTCAGCTCATGAAGTAGATCATGTTTGTAGTGCGGGAGGAAGCTCGGTAACTGTTCTTTTACGCAAAGCTGAGGATACCGAAGCAAGCTTTCGAAACGTAGCACGGAAAGTTACCAGTCTTCAGGAATCGGCAGGTTCCGTTCGCTCCATTCTGAAATTATTGAAAGAGATTGCAAACTCCACGAAAGTATTGTCGCTAAATGCATCGATAGAGGCAACTAGAGCGGGAGCCGCAGGTGCAAGTTTCAAAGTCATTTCGAACGAAATACGTCAACTGGCAGAACGATCAAATGCCTCCATAGGTGAAGTGGGGCAATATACGGATATTATATTACAAGAGGTAGAATCCACAGTAGGATCGATATCGAATACACTTCCATTTTTTCAAGATTTGAATCAAGAGGTATATGGTGTATATAAATTATTTATGAGAATTCAAGTAGAAATGAATCAGTTAATAACTCGTTCATCAGATGTTTCAGCTTCCCTGGAGAAATTAAACGATGTACAAACGATACTTGGTCAAGCTATATTCGAAGTATCGGCCGTATCGCAACAATCATCAGCTTCAACAGAGCAAGTATCTTCACTTTGTTCAACGCAGTTAACAATTGGTGATCAATTGTTGGAACTCTCCGCTAGGCTGAATCTGATATCTGGCCAATTAGAGAGACAAATGTCTTACTTTCAGACGGAATAATTTTGTAGGGGGAACATGAATTTATGCATTTCAGTAAACTGAAAACGACGTTATTAGCGCTTACGAAACTTATCATGACAATGAGCATTCTATTGCTGTTCTTTGGCTGTGAGCAAGCTCAAGTGAAGGAGTCTGCGAATCATGTGGAGGAAGACAATCGTGTTGTTTCCATTGCGACTCCAATCAGAAAGGAACCCGTCTTAGGATTTTCACAACTAGGTTCAGAGAGTGAGTGGCGTATTGCCAATTCGTCTTCAATTAAAAATTCCGCAATCGAGTCAGATGTTAAACTAATATTTCAGAATGCAGAGCAATCGCAGGAAAAGCAAATAGAGGCCATTCGAGAGTTTGTCAAACAGAAAGTGGATGTCATCGCCATTGCTCCTGTTGTAGAAACGGGATGGGACTATATATTAAAAGAAGTTAAACAAGCAGGAATTCCAGTCATTATTATTGATCGGCTTGTCGATGTCACTGATCCATCGCTGTATGTGACACATATTGGTTCTGATTTTTATGAGGAAGGTCGGAAAGCAGGGAAGTACTTATTAGATAAACTTCCCAAATCGAATAAACCTATAGGCATTGTTGAATTAAAAGGTACGGAGGGATCAACCCCATCCATTGCTCGGGGTAAGGGATTCCGTGATGTCATTTCTTCACGTACTGATTTACAATTTTTGAAGAGTGAGAACGCGGATTTCACCGTTGCGAAAGGTAAAGAAGTAATGAAGAAGTTTCTGAAAGAAAAAGGAAGGGACATTCGTGTTTTATACTCCCATAACGATGATATGACGTTCGGTGCCCTAGAGGCGATTGAAGAATACGGGTTAGTTCCGGGCAAAGATATTGTAGTCATCACCGTAGATGGAACTCGGAAAGCGCTCGAGAAGATGAATGAAGGTAAAATTAATTTAGTCGTTGAGTGTAATCCGCTGCTGGGCCCTAATCTTATTCAAGCTGTGAAGGAAGTTCTGAAAGGCAGCACCTTGCCTAAACGAATTGTTACGCCAGAAAATGTGTTTACACAGGTAACTGCGGCGGGTGAGATTGCAACTAGAAGTTATTAGAGCAAAAAAAGGAATCGTTACATAAATTTTGTGTTGTTATTTTACAGTAAACGTATACTTTTCAACGATTAAATACGGGGGAGCATGCAGGAAGTCAATTCGTAGAAATCTTCACTTTTCTAATAAGAAATTACATTCTGAAATGATTGCGTTTAAGCTAAACTAATCACACAGTAATTATCACAGTACAGGAATTGGATAATTACAAATGACTGAAAGGAGTGTAAACAAATAGACTTAGACTTTTCAAAACTGACGATGGCTGTTTAAATGTGTGGGTACTGAATGCCGTACTATGTGGGTCCGGGGATGGGATATTATGCATTCTAAGGAGATTAACATGAGAAAAGGGACATTAACTTTCGTAGTATATTTCATTGCAGTGATGATAGTTGCTTGCTTCCCCCGAGCAGGATATGCAGAAGGGGATACCGTCTTCACGCTGAGCAAAAGTGTTGAAAGCGCTTTACTTAATCAAGAGCTTGAGGTTACGGTGAATGGAAACAACTTGCAAGACCTTTATGCTTATGAAGTACTGATTACATTCGATCCTGAGATCGTTGAGTTGGTCAAAGGGGAGTCCAAGCTGGAGGGTTTTTACATACCTCCGAAGGCAGATAACGGGAAAATGACGATAGCCTTTACACAGGTTGGGAAGAAGGCCGGAGTGCAAGGGAGAGTAGCCCTGAGTACCATCATCTTCAAAGGGAAGGCCCAGGGAAATGCCAATATTAAGCTGGTATCCGTGAAGGCTCTGAATTCGAGTCTTGCAGCAACTGTATACAGTTATGGAGCTTCCTTCGTGGATCTCCAAGGCTACGAGTGGGCAAATACGGAGATAGAAGCACTAGCATCTTCGGGAATCATCAAAGGAACGTCGGCTACTACCTTTAGCCCAGGGGACAATATTACCAGGGCAGACTTCATTTGCTTGCTGGTCAGAGCTTTACATCTTAATGCAGAAGTAGACAGCAATTTTAATGATATAGAACCGTCCGACTATTATTACCAAGAGGTAGGAATAGCCAGGAAACTTGGCATTGCTCAGGGAACGGGCGACAGCCAATTCGAGCCGAGACTAAGCATATCCAGACAGGATATGATGGTGGTGGCCGCACGAGCAATGAAAATAGCCGGAAAAATGCTGGACGAGTCCGTTTCAGACATAAGCAGCTTTAGTGATTCGAGTGAGGTAGCATCTTATGCAGCAGGCCCCTTGGCTCAATTGCTCAAGGTAGGAATCATTCAAGGCTACAATGGCATGATCAAGCCAAATGATACGGCGATAAGAGCAGAAGCAGCGGTTATTATACACAGGGTATTGAACAAGTAGATTAAAGATGGCGGCATCCGGAGTTGAGTCAAAGCTTAAATTAATTGAAAATTCAAATAATAAAACGGAGGTTGTTCTATGAAGAAATTGAAGAAAATGCTAGGAATGACAATGGCTTTAACTCTTGCATTCACATTAAGCCCAGTTATGGAGAAGCAGGCGGCAGCTTCGACGCTCACTCCAGCGCTGGCGAAAACACCTGGTAATAACAATCCGCTATTTTCGCAAAAATTTGGTGCGGATCCCTATGCAATGGTATATAACGGCAGAGTTTATGTCTACATGACCAATGATGTATTGGAGTACAATGCTGATGGGACAGTTAAGGATAATGGATACGGTAAGATTAATAAGATTACGGTTGTTTCGTCCGATGATATGGTGAACTGGACAGACCACGGGGAAATCCCTGTAGCAGGGCCGCAAGGTGCGGCCAAATGGGCAAACAACTCCTGGGCACCGGCGGCTGCACATAAAACGATTGATGGCAAGGAGAAGTTCTTCCTTTATTTTGCGGATAATGGAAGCGGCATTGGTGTGCTCACAGCGGATAGTCCGATCGGCCCATTTACAGATCCTATTGGCAAACAATTGGTAAGCAGAAGTACTCCTGGGGCTAGTGATGTTACATGGCTTTTTGACCCAGCGGTACTGGTTGACGATGATGGAAGCGGTTACTTGTATTTCGGCGGCGGTATTCCAGCCGGAAAAGATGCTGACCCGGGAACCGCACGTGTTGCAAAGCTTGGTGCGGATATGATCAGTTTGGATTTGAGTGTAAGCGGCGGAACTCTTGGACGCATCAATCCACCGTGGTTGTTTGAGGATTCAGGTATCCACAAATACAACGGGAAATACTATTACTCCTATTGTACGAACTTCTCTAGCGGACATCCATCGGATATACCTACAGGGGCTATTGGTTATATGGTAAGCGACAACCCAATGGGACCATTTACCTTTGTCAAAACAATACTGCCAAACCCTGCTACGTTCTTTGGTGTTGGGGGTAACAACCACCATGCGATTTTTGAATTCAACAACCAGTGGTATGTTACCTACCATGCACAGACCGTAGCAAAGGCAATGGCTGAAAGCGGTATGTATCCACAAATGGGTGGGCAACCGCATGGATACCGTAATACAAACATCAATAAGGTAAGTTTTGATGCAAACGGAGTTATTAATCCTATTACTGGCGATTACGCAGGTGTTCCACAGCTCCAAAATATGAATCCTTATACAAGGGTTGAGGCCGAAACCATCGGTTGGAATGGCGGAATATCCACTGAAACTACTACACAACCAGGAGGCATGGTAAGCAGTGTAAATCTGGCTGTCAGCAGCATCAATGATGGGGACTGGACTGCGGTATCCAAAGTTGATTTTGGAGCTGCAGGCGCAGGAACATTCAAAGCTAATGTTGCAAGTGGTTCGGGCGGCGGAAACATTGAGCTTCATCTTGACAGTGCTGCTGGCCCATTGATCGGGACACTTCCCATTTCCAACACAGGCGGAGACGATGTTTGGAAGACAAAAACAACAAGTGTTTCTGGTGCTGCAGGAGTCCATAATGTATATATGGTATACACGGGAGCATCAGCGGGCAATCTCTTCAAGGTAGATTCTTGGCAATTCGAGCAAAAGACAGCTGCTCATGATCTAGTTGCAATCAACGCATCCATTGATAAACAAAAGATTGATATTGTTTCCGGAACCAATCAGGCTAACATGAAGGTTTCCGCCATATATGCCGATGGAACAAGTGCAGATGTTACTGCTCAGGCTGTTGCGACACCGGCACAAAGCAGTATTGTAAGCGCGAACAAAGGAGTTGTCACTGGGGTGGGCTATGGCTCCACAAGCATTGACGTAAGCTATGGCGGAAAAACAGATACACTTCATATGCTTGTAAAAGACTTGAACAGCGAACTGACGGTGAAGAAGATTACCATTGACAATGGTTCAGTTGCGCTGGATTCTGGCAAAACGGCAACATTTAAAGTAACAGCAGAATATGTTGACGGACACACGGAAGATGTAACCAAAACAGCAACGTATACCAATTCAAGTCCTGCTGTTGCAGAAGTTGCGGGCGGTACTATAACGGCTAAAGCAAGCGGAACAGCCAATGTTACTGTAAGTTTTAAGGGAGCATTAGGCGCTGCTGCAACATCGCAAATTAGTGTACTTGTCAATACCCCTGCCGTAGTGGCCATAGAGGCCGAGACAGCAGCAGAAAACACAGCCAATGCCTATGTTAATGGCACCATAAGTGGTCATACCTGGTCGCTTGTAGACGGACAGACCACGAAAGCGATGTTTTTCGGGCCTAATACGGCGTTCACAGCGTCAGGTACGGATGCAGCTTCACTTGCAGCCAATTCCAGACTTGGATATAAAGTCAACTTTCCAACTTCAGGAACCTATAATGTTTGGATACTTGTCAAGACGCTTGGCTACGATTCGGACTCCGTCCACGTTGGATTAGATAATCAGTATAAATTCACTACTAACGGTATTGAGGGACTTACTCTTGGTACTCAGTATAAATGGGCGAATATCAGTGGTTCTAGCGGCGGTATGTTTGGCGGAGCTACTTTGAATGTTACCGCTGGCGTACATGAATTGAACTTCTGGGGAAGAGAAGACGGACTTGCAATTGACAGAATCTATCTAACCACAAGCAATGCAACGACAGATCCTGTTTGGCCGCAGCTGCTTGTACCTACAGCCGCCATTTCAGCAGACAGCAATGTGCAGCCTGGAAGCAGCTTTACAGTGGCCGTTAGCGCGGACAATGTGACACAAAGTGTTTATGCCCAGGACATCACCTTGTCTTATGATTCCAACGTATTTGACTATGTGAGCGCGGCAGGTGCCAATAACAACATCCAGATCATGACAGAGGACAAAGCTACTGCCGGAAAAGTTAGATTCATAACCGCCAGTACCGGAGTTGGGATATCTGGAGTCAGTACTCCGGTGCTGAATCTAACCTTCAAGGTAAAAACCGGTGTTCAGAATACCAACGGAACGATTGCAGCTACACAGGCAAAGTTTGGTGTGGCTCCGGAAGGAACCGTGATTGAGGCGGCTCTTGGCAGTAAGAGCATTTCAGTAGGCGCTATTGTAGTGGTTGTTGATAAGACAGCTTTGGCAACAGCGATTACGGATGCACAGAGCCTGTATGACGGTGCAGTCGTAGGAACAGCGGCTGGTCAATACCCGCAAGCAGCCAAGGATGCATTCGGTGCAGCCCTTACTGCAGCCAAAGCTGTAAGAGACAGTGCAAGTGCGACACAGTCCCAGGTTGACAGTAACGTAACGCTACTTGGCAGTGCAGTTGCTGCCTTCAAGGCAGCCGTAATTAAATCTGCAGACCTCAATAATGATGGAAGCATCGATGTAGGTGACCTTGCCATAGTAGCTTACAATTACGGTAAGGACTCCTATAGCACAGACTGGTCAACTGCCAAGAAAGCTGATATGAACAACGATAATAAGATCGACATTTTTGATCTTGCGTATGTAGCATCCAAGATTTTCGAATAAATGACCCACTATTAAAACTAATAAACGGGCGATGGGAGACGGTTGTCTCCCATTCGTTCCTTATCAATGAGGGATCGTGAACATGAAACATAAATTTCATTTTTTCTTCCTAGCTATAATGCTCATTGCCACAGTAGTTCCATTGTCGGCAGCAGCACAAGTAGCAGATGAATTTGTATTGCGTTCTTCGGCCGCTAGCGTCGAGATAGGAGACAACGTTACGATTACCATTGCAGGCGAAGCACTTACAGACTTGTATGCCGCACAGATGGAATTAACGTATGATGAACAGCTGGAGTATACTGGCTACACCAGCAGCCTGAGTAAACTAGCTTACCAAGATTACAATGCTTACGTACCTGAGCCTAAAGTACATGCTAATAAAATAAAGCTGTTATTCACTTTAACAGGAAACATGCCAGCACTAGAAGGCAAAAAGGATATATTTACCCTTTCTTTTAAAGCTTCCAAAGTAGGGACACCTTCCGTTTCCTTAAGTTCTTTGATAACTATCAACAGTAACCGGGTTGAAACTAACGGGAAGATGGGCAAGGGAATTACATTGTCGGTTAATAATTCGAACTCTGGAACTGATCCCGGCACTGATCCTGGCTCCAATCCTGGTTCCCAAGGGTCGGGAAATCCGTCAACGCCGAGTACCTCAGGTACATCTATATTGTTAATTGACGCATTCAATGCTACCAATGGTGTTGCTTCTATTGATGTAGAGTCAAAAGCTCTTCTTGAAGCGGGCAAAAATTCCAAAGATGGATCGGTAACGATTAAAGTCAACTCAGGTTCTGACGTTAAGGAACTTCAATTGAATTTGCCGGCAATGTATTTTCAGCAGCTCCGTTCAGAATCGGGTGACGTCAAGACGCTAAGGGTTGAGACGGAGCTTGCTACAGTTTCCATTAATCGAGCCGTTCTTGATACAAGGACCCTGTCGGATAGATCTAATTTGCAATTAAGTATTGCAAAGGCAGACACTTCTAACCTTTCGCAGAATATAAGAGACGAAATCGGAAATTCTGTTGTGTACGATTTTAATCTGAGTTTAGATGGCAGCAAAATCACAAACTTTATCAAGAACAGTGTCATCGTAGAATTACCTTATAAATTGGGACCTAATGAAAATCCTTATCAGGTGGTCATCTACTATATTACAGAGGATGGAAAACTGGAAATAGTCAGGAATGGTAAATACAATACCGATACAGGTAGAGTACAATTTCTGCCTACGCACTTCAGCAAGTACACGGCTAACCATGTTCAGGTTTCCTTTGGTGACATGAAGGGGTATACATGGGCAAACGAGGGTGTTCTTGGCTTAGCAGCTCGTGAAGTAGTGAACGGTAGAAGTGAGGGCCATTATATGCCGGCTGGGGAGGTAACAAGAGCAGAGTTCGTTAAGATGTTGATTCAACTCTTCGATCTAGCAGATACTTCAGCAACTGCAGCCTTCACAGATGTTGACGCGGGTGCATGGTACTACAATTCCATAGCCTCAGCACAGAAGATCGGCCTCATTCAAGGCAAAGATGACGGCAGCTTCGGTGTGAACGACCAGATCAGTCGTGAAGATATGGCGGTGCTTATTTATCGGGCTTCCAAGATTATTAGTTCTACGACTGCACAAGCAAGTGGTACAACTTCAAACTTCCTTGATGGGGATCAAATCTCTACATACGCCAAGGATGCTGTTTGGGCTGCAACACAGGCAGGCTTAATGGACGGAGTGGCAGAGGGCTATTTTGATCCGAAAGGAAAATCGACAAGAGCACAAGCTGCTACGGTCATCTACAGACTCTATCAAGAATTGATTTAATGAAGGGAAGAGATAAATGGGAAAAGGAAGGGTTGACTCAAGAGCTGCTTTAAAAGTTTCTCTCTGTCTTAGTCTGATAGTAACATCTATGCTTAGTTTTCATAAGAGTTCCCATGCCGCATCCATCCCAACGGTTAATATTGATTATAATATTGAAAAGCAGGAAATCGACGGCTTTGGTGCATCCAACGCCTGGTCGACAGGGATTGTACAAAATCTCGCAAACCTACCACAGAAGGAAATACTCGATGCGCTTTTTAGTACTTCGAATGGCGCAGGACTTAGTATGGTAAGAAACAGGCTTCCTTATGACATCGTATCAGAATCAGGCACATGGAATTGGAATAATTGGGACATTAATGGTACAACCTGGCTTTTTAATAAAATAAAAACGGATTATAACGTAACCAAATTTTTCACTACTCCCTGGACGCCTCCACCGTTTATGAAGACTGGCAGCACAGGAACCAACGGAGAGATCGGTGGCAAGCTCAGAACTGATAAATATCAGGCATATGCTGATTTCTTAGCTGACTATGTGACTGGATTTAAGACCAATAAGGGAATCGATATCTCAGCTGTATCTATACAAAATGAGCCAAACTGGGCACCGAATTATGAATCTAGCAGTTGGACAGCGGATGATTTTCATAATTTTGTAAAGGGCTATCTCAAACCTACTTTTGCACAAAAAGGTGTGACTGCGAAGCTTATTATGCCAGAGGGGTTAAATTTCAGTGAAGATCTGGCTGTTCCAACATTGAATGATGCGGGTAGCAGGGATCGCGTAGACATTGTTGGTGTACACCAATATGCCGTAAATCAGCAGGATCCCAATCTTGGCGCGAAGTGGCTGACGCAGACAAAGCTTTATAATAAAAAATTATGGGTGACAGAAGCATCTGTAGGTGAACCCAATGATCCAAGCATAAATGACGGTATCTATTGGGCGAAAATGATCCATAAGGATATGACGGTAGCAGAAGTAAATGCATTTAACTACTGGTGGCTTTGGAATAACACAAAAGACAGTGCAAATTCTGTTGGAGATAAAGGCGCACTGATTACATTTCATACGGACGATAATGGTGCTGTCAAAAGTTACGATTTGAATAAAAGATTGTACACGCTTGGTCAATACAGCAGATTTATCAGGCCGGGTTATAAAAGAGTCAATTCGGATGTAACCCCAGCAACGGGTGTATATACAACAGCGTATAAAGACCCTTCGAATGGAAAGTTAGTTATTACAGCTATAAATGACACTAACACGGACACTGCATTAACGTTCAACGTAAATGGTAAAACTGTAAAATCGTTTACTACTTACAGAACTTCGTCTAGTGAGAATATTGCAAATTTAGGCGATACCACTGTAAATGGAAACTCACTTCAAGCCACGCTTAAGGGAAAAAGTGTTACAACTTTCTATGCAGACGTTTATACACCGATTGCCAAGAACCCAATCATATGGGCGGATGTACCGGATGTTGATGTGATCAGAGTAAATGATACTTATTATATGACCAGTACTACCATGCACGTGAATCCTGGCGTACCTATCATGAAGTCCAAGGATCTCGTAAATTGGGAAATCGTCAATTATGTGTATGATATTCTTGCGTCTACGGATAAACAAACGCTTTCGAATGGGCAGAACATATACGGGCAAGGCTCATGGGCAAGCAGCATAAGATACAATAATGGCAAGTTTTATGTCGTATTTGCTTCCAATGATACGGGGAAAACGTTTATCTTTCAAACCACTGACATAGAAAAGGGCACATGGGAAAAGTATGAGCTTGCCGGTGGTGTTTATCATGATATGTCATTGCTGTTTGATGATGACGGACGTGTATATCTGGTATATGGCGGCGGATCCATTAAGATTATTGAACTTACTTCAGATGCCACAGCGATCAAAGCAGGCGGAATGAATAAAACAATCATTCAAAATGCGAGCGCTCCCGGAGGCTCTGGTGGTCTTGGAGCTGAAGGCTCGCACATTCATAAAATTAACGGTAAATATTACATCTTCAATATATCATGGCCATCAGGAAGCATTCGTACTGAATTAGTACACAGGGCTGATACAATAGATGGCACTTATGAAGGAAAGATTGCTTTAAGATCGGGTAGTACTTCCAACAGTGCCGGTGTCGCACAGGGGGGGATTGTTCAAGCATCTGACGGAAAATGGTACGGCATGTTGTTTCAGGATTATGGGTCCGTAGGACGTATACCTTACATTGTGCCGATGACTTGGAGTCAGGATGGATGGCCTGTTTTCGGGGATGTCAATGACACTGGGATTCCTGCTGATCTGTCAAAATCCTGGGTTTCATCAGATAACTTCGATCAGAGAACAGAGAAAGTTGGAGCTTATCATACAGAGGTAGCAGGCGGAGAAAATGACTACAATGGATCCAATCTCTCTCTCGTATGGCAGTGGAACCATAATCCTGATCATAGATTCTGGTCTCTTACCAATCGGTCAGGGTATCTAAGACTCACTACCGGAAGAACGAGCACTAACATTCTTGATGCCAGAAATACGCTTACTCAAAGAACCTTCGGACCGGAAAGTTCAGGAACCATTGCTATCGATGTTAGCCATATGAAAGACGGGGATTATGCAGGAATTGCCGCCTTCCAACAGAACTACGGGTTTGTCGGTATTAAAATGTCCGGCACTACAAAGTCCGTTGTTATGGTGAATGGAAGTTCAGGTTCAGCAGTGGAAGTAGCAAGTGTCCCCCTTACTCAGAACACCGTATATCTAAAGACTGAGTTGGACTTTAAGAATAGGACAGATAAAGCAAAGTTTTATTACAGTCTTGACGGTGAGCGTTGGGCATCCATAGGAAATACACTTCAAATGTCATATACACTACCGCATTTTATGGGCTACCGATTTGCCTTATTCAATTATTCAACAAAAACAGCAGGTGGTTACGTTGACTTCGACGATTTCAAATTAGATGACAAGTTGGTTGGTTCAAGCTTTGATACGAATTTGAAGTCACTCCAGGTAAACGATACACAAGTGAATGGGTTTAGTCCAAGTGCTTATACCTATTCTCTAGATGTTCCTGCAGGATCGGTTCCGCCGCAAGTGACTGCTGCTTCAAATGATCCTGGCGCGAGTGTTGCGATTATACAAGCATCGGCTGTACCTGGAAAGGCCACGGTAACTGTAAGCAGGGAAGGCTTACAAGCTACGGTATATACCATTAATTTTAATACACCAGCCATCGTGGCCGTTGAAGCAGAAGCTGCAGCAGCAAACTCAGCCGATGCCTATGTATTTGGCAACGCAAATGGCCATACCTGGTCGCTTGTGGACGGATTGTCCACGAAAGCTATGCAATTTAGTCCAGATGATGGTATTGCCGTCACACCAGGTACTGATGCTGCCAGCCTCGCTGCTGGTTCCCGACTGAATTACAAGATCAACTTTACGACTGCAGGAACCTACTATGTCTGGATACTTGCCAAGAGTCATAGTTTCCAAACAGACTCCGTCCACGTTGGATTGGATAATACGTATAAATTCACTTCCAACGGTATTCAGAACGTGAGTAACAGTCAGTTTAAATGGGTCAATCTCAGTAATGGGGGGACACTTGTAACTGGTGGCACTCCATTGAATATTACCGCTGGTGTGCATGAATTGAACTTATGGGGAAGGGAATCTGGCTTAATCATAGACCGGATATATGTAACCACAAGCGATGCAACGACAGATCCTGTGTGGCCTCAGTTACAAGTACCTGCAGCTGCCATTTCAGCAGACAGCAGTGTGAAACCTGGAAGCAGCTTTACAGTGGCAGTTAGCCTGAACAACGTGACACAAAGTGTTTATGCCCAGGATATCACCCTGTCTTATGATTCCACCGTATTTGATTATGTGAGTGCGGCAGGTGCCAACAACAACATCCAGATCGTGGCAGAGGACAAAGCCGCTGCCGGGAAAGTTAGGCTCATTACCGCCAATACTGGAGGGGGAATATCTGGAGCCAGTACGCCGGTTCTAAATCTAACCTTCAAGGTAAAGGCCGGTGTTCAGAGTACCAGTGGAACCATTGCAGCTACCCAAGCAAAGCTTGGTGTGGCTCCAGAGGGAACTGTCATTCAGGCGGTACTTGGCAGTAAGAGCATTTCAGTCGGAAATATTGAAGTGGTTGTAGATAAGACAGCGTTGACAATAGCTATTACGAATGCACAGAACCATTATGGCGCAGCGGTCGTTGGTACAACGGAGGGTCAATACCCGCAGGCAGCCAAGGATGCATTCGGTGCAGCTATCAATGCAGCTAATGCTGTAAAAGTCAACCAAAGTGCAACACAGTCCCAGGTTGATAATAGCGTAACGCTACTTGGCGGTGCAGTTGATGCTTTCAAGGCAGCCGTGATTAAATCTGCAGATCTCAACAAGGATGGAAGTATCAATGTAGGTGACCTTGCGATGGTTGCTTACTATTACGGTAAGAATTCCAATAGCACAGACTGGGCGGCAGCCAAGATTGCCGATATGAACAACGATAATAAGATCGATATTAGTGATCTTGCGTATGTGGCGTCCAAGATACTTCAATAATAACTGAATGCTAATTATGCCCTATCCCGATAGAAATTTTCCTAGGGATAGGGCATAGTCGGTTTTGTCGATTTTTATTGGAATTTACGAAGTCAATTCATAGAAATCTTCACTTTTGGAATAAGAAATTACATTCTGAAATGTTTGCGTTTAAGTTAAACTGTAAACAGTAATTATCACAGCATTGTAATTTGTTATATGCAAATTACTGAGAAGGAGTGTAACAAATGGAAGTAAAGATGAAACGTGTGAGGAGTCTTATGCATATGAGCAAGAAGCTAACCGTATTTTTATTAGCGCTTACATTATTACTAAGTGTTGTACCAAGTGCTTCGATATATGCGCAATCCAATGAAGACACCTTAGAGAACCCATTTATATGGGCTGACGTTCCAGATCTTGATGTGATCAGAGTAGGTGATGCTTATTATATGAGCAGCACAACTATGCATATGAACCCTGGTGTTCCTATTATGAAATCATATGATCTCAAAAACTGGGAAATCGTCAATTATGTTTACGATTTGCTTGCTGATAATGATGAACAAGCGCTTAGAAATGGAAAAGACAATTATGGGAAAGGCTCATGGGCAAGCAGCTTAAGATACCACAATGGTAAATATTATGTGGCATTTCCTTCCTATGATACCGGCAAAACCTATATCTATCAAACAACAGATATAGAGAAGGGGCCGTGGACCCATTCAGAGCTTGATGGTGTTTATCATGATTTGTCATTGCTGTTTGATGATGATGGACGAGTCTATATGGTTTATGGCGGCGGTGATATTAAAGCAATTGAACTGACTCCAGATGCAACCGCAATCAAAGCAGGCGGCCTTAATAAAGTCATTATTCCTAATGCAAGTCTAGTTGCAAGTACAGCGGAGAATGTCAATCTTCCAGCTGAAGGCACGCATATCCAAAAAATTAACGGTAAATATTACGTATTCAACATAACATGGCCTAAGAATTCTGGTCGTGTAGAAATCATGCATCGAGCAGACAGAATTGATGGTGTATATGAAGGTAAAGTTGCCTTAAACAATGCTGGTATTGCACAAGGCGGTATTATTGATACCGTTGATGGCAAATGGTATGCAATGTTGTTTGGAGACCGTGGCTCAGTCGGACGTATACCTTACCTAGTGCCAGTTACATGGAATGATGGTTGGCCCGTATTCGGCATTAACGGTACGGTTCCACAAAGTATGGCGATTCCCGTTAGCGGTGCAGCATCTAAGAACAATTTGGTAGCTTCTGATGAATTCTATCAAAGCTCGCAAAAAATTGGGGCTTCGCATACCGTTATCAATACAACTTCAACTACAGCACCTACAGTGCCAACACCTGTGACACCACTACCTATAAATGAAGGAACAGAACTTTTGATAAACGGTGGGATGGAGAACGGGTTAACGCCATGGGAGAAGCATGATACTGCAACGGTTGCGGTATCAACGGATGAGCATTTTAGCGGAACCAGTAGTTTATATATTACCGGCAGGGGAGCTACTGGTGCTGGTGTGCAACAATTTGTTACTGGAAAAATAAAAGCGGGGGCTACCTATAAATTTTCCGCGAAAGTGAAATATAACTCAGGTCCTGCTACGAAGCAATTCATTTTCGATATCCAGGATGGAGATTGGCAGACGATTAAGAATCTTGCATCAGGTGTCATGACCAAAGGTGAATGGGGCACAATTGAAGGTACCTATACAGTGCCGACTGATGCAACTTTCACACTACCGCGTATATTTATTGAAACGGTCTGGACATCAGCGCAAGATCCTACGAATGATTTAATGAATTTCTATGTCGATGATATTTCTTTCGTGGATGTTACACCTGACGGGAACCTTTTGACAAATGGTAAGATGGAAAAGGGGCTGACTCCTTGGGAAAAACATGATACTGCAACGGTTGCGGTGTCAACGAATGAGCATTTTAGCGGAACCAATAGTTTATTTATTAGTGGAAGGGCAGCAACTGGAGCTGGTGTGCAACAGTTTGTTACTGGAAAAGTAACGGCTGGCGGCAAATATAAGTTTTCTGCCAAAGTGAAATATAACTCAGGTCCTGCTACGAGAGCATTTAATTTCGATATCCAAGATGGAGATTGGCAGACGATTAAGGTTCTTGGATCTGGCGTCATGACCAAAGGTGTATGGGGCACAATCGAAGGCACCTATACAGTTCCTGACAATGCTGTTTTTAATCAACCGCGTATATTTATTGAAACTTCCTGGACAGCAGCGCAAGATCTGACGAATGATCTAATGGATTTCTATGTCGATGATATTTCCTTAATAGACGCAACGCCCGCTGGCGGTTTGGATAAAGCGAAGAATGGGGAATACGATTACAATGGGTCTAATCTTGGATTAGTATGGCAATGGAATCATAATCCCGATAATAACCGCTGGTCCCTTACGGAGCGTCCTGGCTATCTAAGACTTACTACCGGAAGAAAGAGTACAAGTCTTCTTGATGCCAGAAATACACTGACTCAGAGAACATTTGGTCCAGAAAGCTCAGGAAATGTTGCACTGGATATCAGCAAGATGAAGGATGGCGATTATGCTGGGCTAGCTGCATTCCAAAAGGAGTACGGGTTTGTAGGGGTAAAAATGTCCGGGACTTCGAAATCCATTGTTATGGTGGATGGAAGTTCTGGAACGCCAGTTGAAAAAGCTAGTATTCTTGTCACTCAGGATAATGTATATTTTAAAATTGATTTTGACTATAAAAATCAGACAGATAAGGCTTATTTCTATTACAGCCTTAACGGCTTTACGTGGACTGCGATTGGAACTACGCTGCAAATGCATTATACATTGCCTCATTTTATGGGCTATCGTTTCGGTTTATTCAACTATGCAACGAAAACAACAGGCGGTATTGTTGATTTTGACTATTTCAGAATAGATAATAAATTGACAGGAACGAATTCGCCCGCAACAGTACTTCAAGCTAATCTAGCCGATGTACCGAATGTGATTGGAGTTCAGAACATTGAGCTGCAAGTTCCAGTTCAAATGAATGCCTTACCGAATGGGAATTACTCAGCAATCTCAGCTTCCTTGAATATACCAAAGGAGCTCACTGTAACTGGTGTAGACTTTAATACGGCTAATATTGTTGGAGATACTTCCTATACGTTTGCCAACAATCAATTGCTTTTACATGTAACTGGAAATACCGTAAACTTTGCAAATAATCAATCTTCTAATGTGTTCGCAACGATTAAGCTAAAGGTTAATGGTTTTGTCCCTGCTGATCAAACCGTTCAGATGAAGACGGATTACATCCAAGTTGATGGTGGAAATGTTCGATACAATGTTAACAATAGCGTATCAAACATTGGATTAAAGCAACTGCCTACAAAAGCATATGCCAAAATTCCAGGGTATGCGAACCCGCTTATGAGTCATAAATTAGGAGCAGATCCGTTTGCGATGGTTTATGACGGCAGAGTGTACATTTATATGTCAAGTGACGATTATGAGTATGATGCAAATGGAAAAATCAAAGATAATTCATTTAGCAATTTGAATCGAATATTTGTGATTTCATCAGCTGATATGGTCAACTGGACAGATCATGGTGCAATCCCGGTAGCTGGAAAGAATAATGTGAATAATGGCGCGGGTGTTGCCAAATGGGCAGATCTATCTTGGGCGCCAGCAGCAGCGCATAAGAAAATTAATGGTGTAGATAAATTCTTCCTTTATTTCGCAAATGGTGCTAGTGGAATTGGTGTGCTCACTGCGGATAGTCCGATTGGTCCGTGGACTGATCCACTGGGCCAAGCGTTGATCACTAGTAGCAGCCCTGGAGTTCCTGGTGTAGCATGGCTATTTGATCCAGCCGTATTGGTTGATGATGATGGAACTGGTTATCTCTATTTTGGTGGGGGGATACCAGGAGATCCGAATCCAACCCCAGAGCAAATTGCACATCCGAAAACGGCTAGAGTAGTGAAGTTAGCTGATGATATGATTCATATGGCAGGGGCAGCTGTTACAATTGATGCGCCTTATATGTTTGAGGATTCAGGTATTCACAAATACAATGGCAAATATTATTACTCTTATTGCTCTAATTTCTCTGGTACACACCCGGATGGAACACCTCCTCCAGGAGAAATTGCTTACATGGTAAGTGATAGTCCGATGGGTCCGTTTACTTACGTTTCACCGATCTTGAAAAACCCATCTGTATTCTTTGGCGTTGGCGGTAATAACCATCATGCGATTTTTGAATTTAATGATCAGTGGTATGTGGTTTACCATGCTCAAACGGTTAGTAAAGCTGTCGTAGGGGATGGCAAAGGATATCGTTCTCCTCATATTAATAAGGTTGAGTATTACGATAACGGATTAATTAAAGATATTAAGGGGGATATGAAAGGTGTATCCCAGATAGCAAATCTTGACCCGTATTCGCGAGTTGAGGCGGAAACGATTGCTTGGAACGCAGGTATTCTTACTGAGGTGAGCACAGCGCCAGGCAACCCGCTAGCAAGCCTTAACCTTGATGTTACAGATATCAATAATGGAGACTGGCTTGCTGTGTCGAACGCAGACTTCGGTGACAAAGGAGCAGCTTCGTTCGAAGCGAACGTTGCATCCACCGTAGGCGGTAAAGTAGAGATACGTCTGGACAGCCCGATTGGTGAAGTGATTGGTACCCTTGATGTCGCTCCAACAGGTGGAGATCAAGTGTGGCAGCTGCTGAAAACGGATGTGGAGAATGTTAAAGGTATTCATAATATCTTCTTCATGTTCTCTGGATCGGGAAGTAAGTTATTTAATATGGACTATTGGAAATTCAACGTGAAGGCACCAGGGCCTGTGGTCATTCCGTTAGAATCAGTCCATATCACAGGGGGAGCCCAATCGGTTACGGTGAATGATCAACTGACTTTTAACTCCATGATCAATCCATCTAGCGTAACGGGTGCAACTTATCTATGGGAAGTTAGTGGCGGTATTAGCATCATAGGAGACAACAGCAAGGATTCGGTAACAATCAAAGGAACCAATGCGGGGACAGCTACACTTAAATTAACAGTTCTTGCGGGGGGGACGGAGAAGAAAGCCGAAACGACGATTACGGTATCTCCATCGAGCGTCGACCCTGTAGATTATTTACAATCAGTCACTATCACAGGCGGATCGCAATCGGTTACAATGAATGATCAATTAACCTTTAACTCCATGATCAATCCAACTAGTGTAACGGGTGCAACGTATCTATGGGAAGCAAGTGGTGGCATTACCATTGTAGGTGAAAGCAACCAAGTTACGGTTACAATCAGAGGAGTTTCTGCGGGAACGGGAACGCTTAAATTAACAGTTAATGCCGGAGGCACAGAAAAGACTGCCGAAACGACGATTACGGTGTCTCCATCGAGCGTCGACCCTGTCAATCCTTTACAATCAGTCACTATCACAGGCGGATCGCAATCGATTACAGTGAATGATCAAATAACTTTTAACTCCATAATCAATCCAACTAGCGTAACGGGTGCAACGTATCTATGGGAAGCAACTGGTAGTATTAGCCTTGTAAGCGACAGCAACCAAGATAAAGTTACAATTAGAGGAGTATCTGCCGGTACGGGAACGCTTAAATTAACAGTCAGCGCCGGAAGCACGAAGAAGACAGCCGCAACGATGATTACGGTGAGTCCTTTAAGTAGTGGTGATGATGACAATCACAGCGGTAACAACGGTGGTAGCAGTACTACAACAACACCAGATTCTAGCCGTAAAGAGGCAAACATTCTAGTAAATGGTAAGGAAGAGAGTGTAGGAAGTACAGCTGAAACCCAAGTTAATGGCCAAACGGTCACGACGATTACAATCGACCAGTTGAAATTGGTTCAATTGCTCGCAGCGGTAGGGGAGAAGGCTAACATCACTATGCGAGTTGCTAACAATTCCGATATTGTGATTGGGCAACTGAACGCTCAGATGGTCAAAAACTTGCAAGAAAATAAAGCAGATCTGGAGATTAAAACAGATCGTGCAACGTATACCCTGCCTTCCCAACTGATCGATATTCCCGCGATCTCTGGTCAAGTCGGCGATTCAGTGGCTTTGCAAGACATTACGATACAAATTAAAATCTCGAAGCCAACAGCAGATATGGTTAAAGTGGCGGAGAATGCGGCAGACAAAGATCAGTTTACGCTTGTTGTGCCGTCGATCGACTTTACAGTTGGAGCTGCATACGGCGGCAAGATCATCGATCTATCTAAATTCAACGCCTATGTGAAACGTACGATTGCCATTCCTGATGGCGTAGATCCGAATAAAATTACAACAGCAGTTGTTATAGAGCCAGATGGAACTGTTCGTCATGTACCAACAAAACTTGTCATCATAGACGGGAAGTATTATGCAGAGGTTAGCAGCTTAACAAACAGTACGTACTCTCTGATTTGGCATCCAGTAGTATTCTCAGATGTCTCGGCACACTGGGCAAAAGATGCTGTGAACAATCTAGGATCAAGAATGATCATTAGTGGGATTGGCAATGACCTGTTTAATCCCGACGCAGATATTACTCGTGCCGAGTTTGCTGCCATCATAGTTCGAGGATTGGGCTTGAAGTTGGAGAATAGAACACCGAACTTCTCCGATGTAAAGGCTGCGGATTGGTATAGTAGTGCAATCATGACGGCTCAATCCAACCAACTTATTGACGGTTTCGAGGATGGCACCTTCCGTCCTGAAGACAAGATTACCAGAGAGCAGGCCATGATTATTATTGCTAAAGCAATGGCGATCACCGGTTTGAAAGCGAAACTCACAAACCATAATGCCGCTGATGTATTACGTACTTATACAGATGCAACCGAAAGTGCACCTTGGGCAATGAGTGGCATTGCTGATAGCATCCAAGCGGGCATTGTAAGTGGAAGAGACGAAGCTACGCTTGCACCGAAAGCTTATATTACAAGAGCAGAGGTTGCTAAGTTGGTACAACTGTTGTTACGGAAATCTGATTTAATATCATAATCACATAACCTAATGGCGCCCTATCCCTTAAACATTGCTTCCGAGCAAGGGGTAGGGCAAATAATTACACTAAGATGAAAGTACTTACTTTATTAGGGGAGGGATCTATTCATGTTGGAAATGGATAATATCCAAAAAAAGCATCAATATACCGTATCAGTCAAAGTTGATAATAGTAACGCGAAAGGGCTTCTTCTCAAGATGAAGGAAAAGCTGATAAGTGAAAACGAGCTGTCCTCGGAAAACGGTCTCTCTTTTACTGCGTATGCTTGTATACAAGAGAATATCCTTGTAGTCGCCGCCGATCAAGTTAAATAGCATCCCGAGTATATGATCGTGTATAGTTCATACTGACAAGAAGAGAGAGTAAGCTAACTGGCCAAAGAAGCATCCAGACCGGCCGTCTGTGATGCTTCTTTGGCTTCCCGTTTCATGTGGAAACGGTCTTCCTCCTTACGAAACGTCTGTCTGCTAAATAAAGGACGAACAGAGATAACAAGCCAACACCAATCGGTATGCCGAACGCTTCGTATGAAAATGGCGCTCCTTCAAGTTTAAGCTGACTTGTGGCGCGGTACTCGAGCCGCTTGGCGGCGAATTTCGCCGTTCGGATATCTTCCTGCTTCGCCAAATCTTCAAACGCAGGATCCATCGCGAACCGCTCGGGGGAATCGCTATGCAGGTAAAGCTGCTCAGCCTTGCCGCCGTTCTCGTTCCAGTTTCGGATATCGCCAACAGCGAGCGTCTTAACGTCCGAGCCCACGAAAATCATTTTGTCGAGTTTCGGAGCATTCGCTATTTGATATCGAGCGACTACATTCAAACCGTACCGGGTAACGACCGGCTCGCGGTTGCTTGATACCGTTATTGTTGTCGTAGTGCCGGAAGCCCCATACGTGTCAAAAGCTGAGGATAACATCAATTCGTCGGCACCGTTATACAGCAGGACCCCAGTTTTTTTCTTGCTCCATTGAAACGCGTTGTTCAAAACATAGACGATATCGCTCAATCCGGCCGTGAAAGGCTCCATTTGCGGATGCTGAACAAATTTGTAGGAAGGGTAATTCATTTCCTTCGCCACTTTCGCAGCTGTCGGCTCTCCCATTTGGCGGGATATGACGTACAGCGTGGCATCGATCCCCGAAGTCAAGCCGGCCGAGGAGACCAAGTTGCCATCAGCCACGTAACGCTGATCCCTTTTCCAGGAAACTTCGGTATATTTCTTTTCTAATCTGCCGATATCTCCCCAATGCGTTGCCGCTGATTTCCCTTTCAGCAGGCCGGTATCGGCCAAATTCTCCGCTCCATTGCAAATGGACAACAAGGTCGTTTCCTTGCCTGAGTGCTTCCTAATCCAATCGCGGACAGGTTTGTATTTCGCCTCATCCAAAATCGGCATGAAAGGGATCACGATGATATCCGGACCTTTGCCTGTCAATTTGTCTAACTCGTCAAAAGTGTAATGCGGTGCGACATCAAGACCGCCCGTTAACGATTTGATGTTTTTGTCGGGTGCAGCCGCAAATACATTGTACGAGCCCGTCATGGAGAACATTTCGTAAGGTACGAGAAAATCGAACACCTCGGTCACTTCATTCGCTAAAATAACAGCTACTGTCGGCTTTTTCGAATCATAGGCAGGGGCTTGGAGGCTTTGTAAAGAAGCAGGAGCCGGCTTATCATAAACCGACATAGCCTCCTGCATCGTGCGCAGGGACCCGATCGCTCCGGTTCCTCCTACAACGAGAACAAAAACACACGTATACACGATGAAACGCAATAACTTTTTCAATTGTCTTCTCTCCTTTTGTTATTTTAGTTAATTATTAATTATAATTAACTAACTTTATTTAAGAATAACAAGAGAAGGCAACTGAAAAAACCACCCAAAGACTGTATTTTTTCCTCGACTAAGGTCCAGGTAAAGGAGTTTTACTCGAACATCCGTATATATTGCTTCTTTATAATCATAACTGACCGGCCCTTTTCTGAATATGACTCGAAGGGGCTATTCGCACAACGCCAGCGAAGTACGATGTTGCAAGAAACAAGCTCCGCATAAAGTCCACCGTCCGCAGCGTGATTTAAATCCTTGAAAAATCTTTCATCTCAGTATCAACTCTTTTTGCTGCTTTTTCTTAAGTCATATGTTTAAGTATACGAAGAACGCCATAGATGCCATTCTCCATTTCGCGCGGCATGAACTTGATAGTTACGACTTCTTTCCCTGCAGTTAATGAATCAGGAAGGACGAAGATTCGCTCGTAGAATATCCGCTTCCATTCTTTCGTGAACATCTCGGTGGCTAACAGCTCTCCGTCAATAAAGATATCACAGCTTCTATTCGTGTGAAGTTGGTTAAAGGTCACGGCTAACGCAGCTCCAGGCTGAACCTTCATCTGGTAGCTGAACCATCCACCGGCTTCAACCATTCTTCCGTTCAATCCTTCCCACGTACCGCCGTATGTTCGTTCTCCCTGTACCTGATGCTCTAATTCGTATTGGTCATTTCCAATTTGTATGGCATCCAGGGTAGCCTCTCTCAGGTTCCGTTCCCGTTCCGCTTTCTCCACATGCTTCTTCAGTTCTTCAGACCCTACGTCCAGTAGGCTCCAGTAGATGCCATATCTTTCACGATGTTGTTTGTAGTGCGGTGTAAAGACTAGCCGCTCATCTTCATCTGTATGCTTAAGCGCAAACGCCAAATCTTCGCCTAGACGAATCACATGCTCATCGAATCGGCCAAGCCATTCCTCGACACACATGCCTTGCGGGACGATATAATCTTTGAGGATCATTCGCCTGGTCGCAACGCTGACTAGAATACCGGTTTTCGATTCGACCATATCTTCGGTACCGAGCGCTGCGCTGAGAACAACCGGGCCATATTGGAGCCCAATGACATGAGGCGAATCAGGCAGGCGGGAATAGGCTACCTTCATTGGAATTCGCAGCCCAATCGTATCGCCATCCTGCCAAATCCGGTTGATAATCGCATAACCCCGCTCCACAATAGGTGAAACCCTTTCTCCGTTAACTGTCATTTCAATCGCTTCTGCCGCCCAATAAGGGATACGAATGTGCAAGGCAAGCTGCTTTGGCTCCATCGTTTCGACTGTTAGATGAACCCTATCGGTTTGAGGGAGTGAGGTGGACTGCGTAATCGTCACATGTTGCTCCTGCCAAAGCAGTTTCGAGCTTACGAACTGATTGACATACAGCTGGTTATCGGCATAGAAATAGATACTATCATTTAGTTTGGTGAAACTTTCCATCCCCGTACCGGTGCAGCACCAGAAATGTTCGAACGGGGAGCTGTAGATTTTGAAATATCCGGTTGCCATGGGCTGAAAATACATTGTCATGCCAGTGTCCGGATTTTGGGATGACAAGATGGCGTTCAGATAAGTTCGCTCGTAAAAATCAGCGTATTTGATATCTTGCGTAAGCTTGAAAAGTTCTTTGGTCAGTTTCAACATATTATAGCTATTGCATGTCTCGCAGGTGACATCGGAACGTTTGCTGTCCAACTCATCAGGTTCGCCGAAATGCTCGCATTCACTGTTTCCGCCCGTGATGTAGCTATGGTGGTAAACAACAGTATCCCAGAAGTTAACGGCCGCTTCAAAGTAGCTGTGTTCGCTTTCCCCAAGTGTCAAATACCGGTTCAATGCTCCGATAAACTTCGGAATCATCGTGTTGGCATGTTTGCCCTTCAGTACATCTCTTCTCTCCCGAAGCGCATCGAACAGGCTGACCTCATCGAACCGATGGGCAGCCTCAAGATGCCGGTTGTTTCCTGTCAGTTTGTAAAGATCGTACAGGCAATCGTTCATGCCGCCATATTCCACAGCCAGTACCGTAGTTTGAACTTCGTCTGTCCATGCGAGGGCGCGGTTCGCCACCCAATCGCCCAGATGGTTCACGACATGAAATGCTTGCTGCAGCTTTGTAGCATGATAGACGGCAATCAGGCCTGCAATAATTTTGTGCAGGGTATACCATGGCACCCAAGCTGGTTTGCGATTCTCTACATTGTCAAACAACGTTTCGGGAAAAGCGGATAGATAACCGCTATCCTGTTGGCATTGGGCTAATTCTGCAACAAGGTATTCGATTCTTGCGAGCATATCCTTATCTTTTGTTTGCGAATAAGCTTGGGAGATGGCAATCAAATAGTGTCCCAACGTATGACCACGAATTTCGGTGTTCTCCCATCCGGAGTATTTATCCGCTTTCGGCTGTAAGCCCTTTGTTTCACGAAAACCGGCAAGAAGGCGGTCGGCTTCGTAGCTGGTCAAATAGGTCCATTCTTTCTTGAATGCATGAGTTAGAATATCATCCGATAATTGGATTTGATTAAGCCCGAAATGCCTTAAAGTGGTAGGGTTGGTGTGTGCTTTCAAAACGATCATCCTCTCGCTGTTGTAGTAATAGCGTAATACTAGTACGCTATAGAGGTAAATAGGAGAAGGTTTGATTATGTGTCAAAAGGGAAGTTGTTTTTTATGCATCCTTTAAATTTTGCCTATACTATTCTAAGATTACTAGTGAGAAAGGATGAAGTCTGATGACCTGCTATAGCTTCCGTGTTGATACACCTGTATCTCTCGTTATGACCGGCAAATTCGTTGCTCCCTCTCCAGAGTGGAAGCATATGTACCGTGTATTATCGGAATTCGAACTTTTTATTCAAACAAGTGGCACGTTATATATAGAGATGGATAAGGAACGGTATGCCCTGAATGAAGGAGACTTCCTGCTCATGCCGCCACATGCCTTGCAACACGGTTATCAAGAATCGGACTGCAGCTTCTACTGGCTTCATTTCAATGTTCAAGAAGGCTATGAGACGTTACATAGCGACTCGGTGTACGAGCCCTCCGTATTAACGATTCCCCAAAAGGGGACACTTCGAAATCCCGATAAGCTGATTGTGATGATGAAGCAGCTACAGGATTCCATCCGCAGCTACAGGGAACAAACGTTGAACAATTATTTGACGACAAGTATTCTATGTGAATTGGTTAATCAGTTATTTCTTGCCCATCATTCTGGTAAGAATCGCAGGCAGCAGCTGTATAACGACATCGTGGATTATATAAAGTGGAACCGGAATGAGAATATGAATGTGAAGCAGCTAGCCGAGCATTTCGGTTATAATGCCAAGCATTTATCCTTTTTGTTCTCAGAGATTGCGGGAATCTCCATAAAGCAATTTATGTTGCAAGAGAAGATGGATGCCGCAAAAACGCTATTGGTGGATACGAATCAAAGTATAAAGGAAATATCCTACCATCTGGGTTACTCGGAAAGTCAACAATTTACGCATAGTTTTAAGAAAATCACAGGCCTTACACCAACCGATTACCGCAATGCATACGCCAATCGGTTGCTATTTTTTAAGTGACATCGGACCTACTAAGTGACGAAATACATAGGAAGAGGTTTGGCAAATACCGAAGAGGACTCTTTTCGATAAGGCTAACACCATCCGGAACATTACATGGTCGGTTACAGCGGCTGCTTTCGTTGCTGGAATATTGATTTCTTTGCTGCTTGCCCATCGAAACAGCATGCCGATCCATCGGCTGGCCGGAGCGATCCGGGAACAACTCGGCCTGGAATATAGTAAGGGCAATAACGATTTTTGAATGGCAACATCTCGATACTTATGCTTAACCCGCGGTTGGGAATTTTCAATTTGTTGCTCAAGAGCTTTGGCTTTCATGAAATTGATTTTCTGGGAGATTCGGAGCTTATTCCGATCCGTTTATGTATGGACTGGCGCCTGGCAAAACACAGGATACGCTGCGGTTATTTATTTTGCCGCATGCTGCAAAATCCGTTGAATCTGCCCACTTCGGAAGTCATTGGTGGCGCA
Organism: Paenibacillus sp. HWE-109; assembly: GCF_022163125.1. NCBI lineage: Bacteria > Bacillati > Bacillota > Bacilli > Caryophanales > Paenibacillaceae > Paenibacillus > Paenibacillus sp. HWE-109. Next base: position 1,018,085 of record NZ_CP091881.1, read on the forward strand.
CCATAATTCGGATTTGTGGGCCCAAACGGCACCGGTTGGCGATTATGGCGATGGAGACCCGGTATGGGCGTTTTGGCCAATGGGCGGCGTATGGCTGACCCAGCATTAATGGGAACATTATGCCTTTAGCGGGGATGAAGAATTTTTGTGGGATGTGGCGCACCCTATCATGAAGGAAGTAGCGTTGTTTTGTTTGGATTGGTTAATTGAAAATAAGGAAGGTTATTTCATTACTTCGCCTTCGACCTCTCCCGAGCAGAAATTCCTGGTTGGGGATAAGCGTCACGCCGTAAGCGCGGCGACGACCAAGGATCTCTCATTGATCGGAGAGTTATTCGACAACTGCATCAAGTCGGCGGAACAGCTTAAGATTGATGAAGATTTTGCGAAGACCCTGTTAGAAACGAGGATGTCCACCATCGTCACGTTTCCCATCTTGTAGGGGGTTATCCGGGGCGGCTCATTACGGAGCAGTCTGCTCCGGATCTCTTCCGTGCTGCGAAGACATCGCTGGAAATAAGAGGAGACGGGGGGGAAGGTCAAGATTACGGAAGATGGCGATGCGGTCACTTATTCTCAGATGGAGGATGGATGTATCGGGTTCCATGTTGAAAGCGGAAAACGTTACGTCATATCGGCCATTTGAAGTTCCACTTCAATCTAAGCAAGGGTGTCCTATACGGGATACCCTGTTTGCTAATAAACAGGGTCAGAGCAGGTCAAGGTAATATTCCCCTTCGGTACAAACCGGAATCGACACCACAATATGCCTTCATAGAACTCTCGCATTATTATGATATAATTGCAGGTGTTCCAGCGAAGAGGTAGGTTGATTTTTTGCAAATCATCATTGGGCGGGGGGGATACCATTGAAAATTGGAAATATTATAAACGTGAAAAAAAGTATTCAAAGTAAGATATTTGTAGCTTTCATATTGGCTTTGGTTGTACCGGCCATCATCATAAGCATGAGTTCTTACTATATATCTGTACAAATCCTTAAGAACAAAGTAAGTTCTTCCTATCTTGAAACTGCCATGTATATTGGAAATAGTATAGAGAAAGATCTATTACAGTTAGAGCAAATGAGCGATTATATTTTTACAAGTTCAAAGAACTATGATTATTTGACTGGGAATTACAACAGTATTTCCGAGTCTTATTCCGATTTTAAAAAAATGAATCAAAGTATAGAAAATTATTTTACCTACGTCAAACTCTCTCCCTACGTTTCGTACATCGCCATTCTGGGCAATAATGGTTATTTATATTTAAATGGAAATGATTCCATGGGATTTAAAGCAGAAAGTATGAAAAAGTCTTCTTGGTATAACCAGACTTTACAGTTGAATGGTCAGATTAACTGGATCGGGGCTGAGGAACTTACCACAACTGCAGGATCCAAAAGATCAGTCATTTCGTTTTCCCGAGCGATTAAAGATAGCGATTTTAAAAACACGATAGGAGTTGCTTATATTGCCGTCACGAATGATGTTTTTTCGAATTCACTAAAAAAAGTAAGTACCCATTCAAATAATCAAATTTTTCTGTTGGATAACAACGGCAATATTGTCGTACATCCCGATTCTGAACAGATAAACAAGCATTTTGATGAAGTAAGTAAATGGGGGGGGACTACAAATGGGAGTTATCTTTCGTCCGAGAAGGGTCAGCAATATCTGGTTGCTTACCAATTTATAAATCAATATGGCTGGTGGGTCGTAGAAAAGATACCTTTTAGTGAGTTGATAAAGGATAACAGGCAGATTATTGATGCAACTCTATTGGTTTGTTTCATTTCTTTTATTATTTTTGGCAGTATATTGTACTTTGTATCATCGGCCATTGTTAAACCAATTAAGGGACTTACAAAAATTATGAAAAACGTAAAAAACGGCAATATCGGCTCGAGGGCATCTTACACCGGGGAAGATGAAATCGGTATATTGAGTCATAATTTTAACTACATGTTGGATAGGATAAATTTCCTGTTCAATTCCAACATGGAAGAACAAAATATGAAAAGAGATGCCGAATATCAAGCGCTTCAAGCGCAAATCAACCCTCATTTTCTATATAACACACTGAATACGATCCGGTGGATGGCCATCATAAAAAAAGAAGACGGTATTAAAGCAGTAGTTGAATCACTAGGGAGGCTTCTTAAGAATACGACCAGCAAAATGGATCCCTATATTTTAGTGAAGGACGAGCTTAGTAATCTTAAGGATTATGTTTTTATTCAAAAGTTAAGGTATAAAGATAAGTTTGATATCATCTACGATATTAAGGAAGAATGTCTGGCATGCAAATGTATTAAATTCATTCTACAACCAATCGTCGAAAATGCGATTTTTCACGGTATTGAACCGAAGGAAGGAAGGGGAACCATTTGGCTCCACGCTGAAATCCATGAAAATTTGCTCATTTTTCTAATAAAAGACGATGGCGTCGGAATACCCACACAGAAAATTAGCCATCTGCTGTCAGGAAAGGCCGAGGATCGGAAGAAATTTAACGGAATAGGTGTAAAAAATATTAATGACCGGATTAAAATGGAATATGGTGAGCATTATGGGATTCAAATTGAAAGCAAGGAGAATGAGTACACATCTTATAAAGTCATTCTGCCTTCGATAACTGCAAGTGATGAAGCAACAAAAAGTTGAAAGGGGTATTGGATCTTATTGTATAAAGTACTTATTGTTGACGATGAGGTTTTGGCAAGAGTGGGAATAAAATCTTTTGTTCAATGGGAAGAAGCCGGATTTGAAATTGTTGGAGAGGCTGAGAATGGGAAAAAGGCATTTGCCATGATTAAAGATTTAAAGCCCGATGTCGTAATTACCGATATTCATATGCCTGTTATGAATGGTATCGATTTGATTAAAACTGTAAAAGAGGAAAAAATTCCTGTCAACTTTATAGTTTTAAGCTCCTACAATGATTTTGAATATGTGAAAGAAGCAATGAAACTTGGGGCTGATGATTATATCTTAAAGCTTGAAATGGAGCCAGAATCTTTAAATGAGCTTTTAAATACATTGAAGGAAAAGATAGAAGCGGAACATACAAGGAAATCGGAAGAAGATATACACGTAAAGCATACGAAGGAGAATATATCGACAATTAAAGAAAAGCTGTTTAAGGACATGGTATTCGGGAATAAATATAGAAATGAAGAGTTTAAAGAAAGATTAAAAGCAATCCAGATGGAGTTGCCACAAAAAAATTTATTTTGCATCGTTCTGCATTTGGATAACAAAGGGCGCTTCAATAAGCGAGATGTAAAGGATGGTTACCTTTTAGATTTTGCTATATTGAATATTATTAATGAGATTTTGTCAGATTTTCGCTATGGAAATGTATTTTGCTCCCAACCGGAAGAATATGTCATTATATTCTCTGAAGGAAAAGAAGAGAATCGCGATCGCATGAATGAGAAGCTGGCACAGATGGAGCGATTAATAAAACGATATTTGAAGGAATACCTAAATATAAACGTATCTATCGGAATCAGCGATGTATTTCAAGAATATGTCAAATTACAAGTCGCTTATCAACAGGCTTTGTACGCAGTAAATCAAAATTTCAATTTCCAGATAGGCAGTGCAATTCGGTATACGGAAATTGTTCCCCGATCGGTAGCCACTGACCTCTCGATTAAAATTGATTTCAAGGATTTAGAAAGACAGCTTGAAGCAGCCGATGTTGAAGGTATCCAAAATTGTTTCGATATAATTATAAATAGTTTTCTGGGGGCGGCAGCAAGTCTTACAAGGGAATATTTAAGAGCAACATGCGCCGCACTGGTCCTTATTATCAATTCTTATCTGGATGAAAGTGGTGTGGAGAAAGGGGAATTATGGCAAGCAGATCCCTACAAGCAACTTGAGGAACTAAAAACTCAAAAAGATTTTATATCTTGGATAGAAAAATTGAAAAATACACTATTAGAAGTTTTTAAGCAAACAGATGAATCGAAGAGGATGATTGTAAAAGCGAAGCAGTTTATTATCAAATATTATATGGAAGATATATCATTAGATTCTGTTGCCGAGCATATCAGTATCTCTCCCAATTATTTAAGTACAGTTTTTAAAAAGGAAACAGGACATAACTTTATTGATTACTTGACGAATGCTCGCATTGAAGCTGCAAAAAAGCTCCTTAAAGAACAAAAATATAAAATATATGAAATATCAAAGATGGTCGGATATGAGAATGAACACTACTTTAGTAGAGTATTTAAAAAGATTACCGGTATGTCTCCAATAAAGTTTAAGTTATAAAATAAAATCGTAAAAAAGTTCACTTTATCATAAAAAAGTGAACTTTTTTTTATAAGTCCGAAGCAGGATCAGGGACTGTATTAAGATGTTGAAGAATCTGGCGAAAATAGTGCAAGATGTCGAAAGTAATTGCATTAAGGACAAGTGTAGAGTGTTCTATAATGAACTTGTAAGCCAATTAAATCACTTGGGGGAAAGCAATGTGAAGAAGTCAATAAGAACGATATCATTAACTCTGGTTAGTATCATGATGGCAAGCATGATTACTGCATGTGGCAGCAATTCAAATTCACCAAGCTCAACAAGTTCAAATAGTGCGACAGCGTCCCCTGGTTCCGACGCGACTAAGAAAGCTCCCGCTAAAATCACCATGTTTTTGGATGCGGCAAAAGCTAAGAATCCTACTTATACGGACTTGGTCTCAGAATACAATGCGCTTGGTGGAGATCAGGTTGAAGTGAATGTATTGCCAGGTGATGGCGTGGCGGCAATGCAGAAAATGGATATCTTGATGTCGTCAGGCGATACTACAGATGTAGTCGTGCTTGATAACCCGCTGATCCAAAAAAAATATGCTGCTGCAGGTTATCTTGCGCCTATAAACGATTTGGCTAAAACCGCCAATGTCGATTTGGAGAAAACATTTGGTCAGTATCTTGCGAAAGAGGATGACGGTAAATCTTACTATTTAAGAACAGATGTCGGCCAATGGTATGTATTTTACAATAAACAACTATTTGATGATGCGAAGGTTCCGTATCCTTCTGGAAAATGGACTTGGAGCCAATATATCGAAACTGCAAAAAAACTGACAAACACTCAAAAGGGCATCTATGGTTCCCTTATGCTGGACTATGACAATTATTTAAATTTTACGGCAAGACAGAAGAATGTACCGGCTTATAAGAAAGATGGAACGTCAAATTATGATGACCCGGCCTACAAGGATGCTTTGAAATTCTTTGGGGATTTAGGTAATGTCCAAAAAATTCAACCCAGTTGGCTGGAGTTTAAAACGCAAAAGGTTGCATGGGATGCATTTATGTCCGGAAAGTATGGCATGCATCTGATTGGTGGTTGGTACATGGGATTATTAACCGATAAGAAGTCTTATCCGATCACATGGAAATGGGGCATTACGCAAGTGCCTGTACCGGATTCCGGCGATGGAGATCGGACATTAGTTGCAGGCGGTGCATTCGGAGTTAACAGTAAGTCGAAAAATAAAGATGCCTCGTTTAAATTCGTCAACTACTTGGCGCAAAACGCATACAAGAAAGGCAAGGGGATTCCTCCGCTGCAAAGCATTACTGATGCTGATAAAACAGCAGTGCTTAAAGGGATTGCGGATGCCTCGGATGGAAGTGTCACAGTTGATGATCTGCGCAAAGTTATCTTTGATAGCGGCTTGGGAGTTGCAGATGAAAAGATTTCCGGACCGGGAGCGTCTATAATTAGCCAAACGATTCTCCAAGAAGGCGAACTTTATATGGTTGGACAAAAGTCACTGGATGATGCGATTGGAGCTATCAAGAAAAAATCGGATGAAGCAATAAAAGCGGATGCCAAAAAATAAGTTCCAATAACATGCACGTTAAAAATGAAATACTTCTAATAAGATAAGACTCTGAACAGAGTCTTATCTTATTAGAACAAATAGTGAGGTCCAGCGATGAAAAATGTATATGTATCTTTAAGGAAGTCTGAAAATTATTATGCCATCTTGTTTTTAGCGCCATTCTTGGTAGGATTTATTCTATTTAATCTCATCCCCATTCTATTTTCGGTAATCCTTAGTTTTGTGGATTATAACAAGCTTGGACCTTTGAATATGGATTTTGTTGGATGGAAAAACTATGTAAACATATTTTCTGACGATCAAGCTATAAACGGCTACCTGAAAAGTCTTATGTTTACCTTAGGGTACGTGCCGGCAATGATCATTTTGTCTCTACTGACAGCTATTCTAATTAACAAGAGCTTCCACCTAAGGACTCTAATAAGAACGATGATTTTTATGCCGTATGTAGCGAATGTTACTGCAGTTGCTATGGTTTGGTCATTGTTATTCGATCCGTTCAAAGGACCAGTCAATCAATTGTTAAAGCTCATAGGCGTATCAAACCCTCCGCTTTGGTTTGGGGGAGTGAATACTTCCTTGCTCTCCATCGTTATCGTGAATGTATGGATTAACCTGGCGTTCCAGACCATTGTCTTTTTGGCAGCATTGCAGGGGGTTCCCAAGGATCTTTATGAATCTTCCTCTATTGATGGGGCAGGAACGTGGAGAAAATTTATCAACATTACAATTCCATCCATATCCCCTGTAACTTTTTTCTTAATCGTTACAAGTGTGATAGGGTCATTCCAGAATTATTCCATCGTCAAGTTGCTTACAAATGGGGGGCCAGGTACATCCTCAAGAGTAGTATCGTTAAATATTTATGAAGAAGCTTTTAACTTCAATAAATACAGCTATGCTTCTGCACAAGCGATGTTATTATTTGCCTTTATTCTCATTATTACTCTAATACAATGGATGTGGCAGAAAAAATGGGTTCAAGATTAATTTCAAAAGATACATGGGAAACATATAGAAAGTTGCTATTTTCATTCATTATGCTGCTCGTTGGACTACTCATGATTATTCCGTTTATCCTCATGATTTCGGCATCATTTAAAACGTCGGGCATGGTATTTGAAAGCCCGCTCTCTACAATTATTCCTAAAACCATTGTTTGGGACAATTATTTGAGCATTTTTCAAGATAAGTATTACTTTGGTTGGTACTTTAATAGTATTCGAGTAGTATTTCTGACGATTATTCTCAGGGGAATTTTCGTAACGATGGCAGCCTATGCATTTGCGAAAATTGAATTCAGGTTTAAAGATGTATTATTTCTGATACTTCTAGCTACAATGATGATCACCCCGGATACTACTGTCGTATCACGTTTCCTTATATATAAGAGTATACACCTTAACAATACTTTTTGGGCACTCGTACTACCAGCTGCATTTGATGTTTATTTTATCTTCATGCTTAGACAATTTATGACGGGTATTCCCAAGGAATTATCTGAAGCGGCTATTGTTGATGGATGCGGTCATTTCAAGATTTATTATCGGATTATGCTGCCGCTTATCAAGCCGCCTCTTGTAACGATGATCCTGTTCACCTTCATTTGGTTATGGAATGATTATGCAAACCCATATATTTTCTTAAACAATATTAAAAGCCAAACTTTAACTGTCGGATTAACAACTTTCCAGGGACTTGGCGGAGCAAACTATGCGTTGCAAATGGCTGGTGCTACTTTGGCCATCATACCCACCGTGCTTGTATTTACCTTTTTCCAAAGATATTTTGTTGAAGGAATTGCTTCAACTGGTATAAAAGGTTAGTTGCATATTTTTCATAAGGTAGGATATGATCGAGTTGTGCGGAAGCATGACTCGATACCGATATATCTATTATAAAATCTAGAAAGGGTTGTCTTTAATAGATAACCCTATTTGGATTGTTATGGCTAGAAATAAATTCCTTCTGTTGTATTTTTTTTATGCAACTTGTCCAATTAGGTGTTGGACCATTCCGCTGTAGATTAAAATGGACTTTAGTTTTTCTAATCTGGGAATTGAAAGGATGACTCTGTAATGGAAGATATCTACAATCTGTTATCGAAGAAGGGAGCTTGGGGAGATCAGGGGGACGGCACCTATGTCAATCCTGTCTTGCCAGGAGATTATAGCGATCCGGATGTCATTCGAGTTGGAGATGATTATTACGGTATCTCCTCTACGTTGCATTGCTCTCCAGGGATGGCGGTACTTCATTCCAAAGATCTTGTGAATTGGAGAATGATCGGGCATGTTGTGGATGATTTGACAAGCATCGGCCCGGAATACAATTACGATCGAATGAACCGTTATGGCAGAGGAGTCTGGGCGGGCGCCATCCGATTCCACAAGGATAAATATTGGGTGTACTTTTTCACGCCAGATGAGGGATTGTTTATGAGTACGGCTTCCGATCCGGCTGGACCTTGGGAGCCGCTTCATCAAGTCTGGGCAGTTAGCGGCTGGGACGACTGCTGTCCGTTTTGGGACGATGACGGACAAGGCTACTTCGTTGCCACTAATTTTGCAGATAACTATAATATCCATTTATTTAAACTAAGCGATGACGGCAAAGAACTATTGCATGACAGCGATACGATTATTCATCAGTACAAAGGGAGCGAAGCCAATAAGCTCTACAAAATTGACGGAACCTACTATTTCTTCCATAGCGAGGTTCGCTGGAAGGAAGGCATTGAAGTTAGAGTCGTTATGATGTTAAGGTCTGAACATATTTATGGGCCCTATGAAGAAAAAGAGCTTATCCATACGCACGGCATGGAAATAGACCGAGAGCCGAATCAAGGTGGACTTGTCCAGACCGTTGCTGGGGAATGGTACTTCATTTCTCATCAAGGAACAGGCGGGTATTACGAGGGGAGAACGCTTCACTTGTTGCCCGTAACGTGGGTTGACGGATGGCCGATCATTGGAGACGATACGGATGGCGACGGAATCGGGGAGATGGTATGGGGAGGCAGGAAGCCCATAAACGGACATCCCGTAACGGTACTCTCGACGAATGACGATTTTGACCGAGCGGTGCTTGAGCCCTATTGGGAATGGAACCATCAGCCGCAAGCTGACAAATGGTCGTTAACCGAACGGCCCGGATACTTGCGTCTATACGCATGCCAACCCATGGATAAGGATAATTTTTTTACCGTAAGCAACGTTATTACACAAAGAGCATTTCGAACCGTTCACAATGCGGCAACTGTTAAAATAGAGATCAGCGGTATGGCAGATGGACAAGAAGCCGGGCTTTGCCATTTTGCCCAAACTTATTGCACGATTGGTGTACAACAACAGAATGGGACAAGGGTTCTGAAGTTTAACCACGCGGGAACGATTGAATGGGGCGGGCAATTAACAGGTAACACCCTGTGGTTAAGATCTGTGTGGAACATAGACGGAATAAACCGGTTCGAATACAGCGTCGATGGGGACCAATTCACGAGCTTTGGGGACGCTTATCAGCTGGGGTGGGGTCATTACAGGGGAGACCGGATCGGGTTGTACAGCTATAACTGCGAGAGTGAACAGGGTTATATCGATGTGGACCAATTTATTCATGAGGCTGCAGGAGCAAGGTAAGCGAATAAGAAGTTCGAACATACTTTATATGGGGAGTGGAGAATGAATGAGATCGCCTTTGTTTAGAGATCCCATTTTTGACGGAGCGGCAGATCCAGTAGTTATTTGGAATCGGCAGACCAAGGAATGGTGGATGATTTATACGAACCGCCGAGCGACTGCAGAGGGAACGGGTGTAGCATGGGTTCACGGAACCGACCTCGGCGTGGCGGTTTCCCGCGACGGCGGCAAGGAGTGGGTATACCGCGGCGTACTGCAGGGGCTGGATATTGAATGGGGAAGAAATACGTTCTGGGCGCCGGAGATCATCTGGCACGATGGATTGTATCATATGTACGTTAGTTATATTCAAGGAGTACCTGATCATTGGGGGCATCCGAGGGACATGCTGCATTATACCAGCCCGAATATGCTGGAATGGACATTTGTCTCCAAGATCAGCTTGAGCTCGGGAAATGTAATTGACGCTTGCATCTACCCGTTGCCAACCGGCGGCTTCCGGATGTGGTACAAAGATGAGGCCAAGCACTCACATATGTATGCGGCAGACAGCAGCGATCTCTATAGCTGGCAGGTTGTGGGTCCGGTCATTACAGAGCGTTCCCAGGAAGGACCGAATGTTTTCCGTTTGGGCGGCTATTATTGGATGATTGTAGACGAATGGCACGGGCAGGGCGTGCACCGTTCCGATGATCTTGAGACGTGGGAACGAAACGGCCTCATTCTCAACCAGCCTGGCAAGCGTGAGGATGACGGGACGATCGGCCTGCACGCAGATGTGGTCGTACAAGGAGAAGAGGGATATATCTTTTATTTCACTCATCCTGGCCGTATTCATGGACATGAGGAAGATTCGGGCTATGAAACGCGCCGCTCGTCCATTCAGGTTGCCAAGCTGGAAGTTGTGAACGGTGTGCTGATCTGTGATCGTGACCAGGAGTTTGTATTACATCTTGGAGCAGAAGATTGATAGGCTTGCTTTCATCATATAGCGATTTAAATCAATAATTCATATATCTATTAATGAATGAGGGGGGCATAAGATCGTCATGAATATCCAATTTCAATCTCCTGCCGTATATTGGACAGAAGCGCTTCCTGTTGGGAACGGCCGATTGGGCGCGATGGTATTCGGCGGCGTTGAGAAAGAGCGCATCGCTCTAAACGAAGATACGCTCTGGTCAGGTTACCCTAAGGATTGGAATAATCCGCGAGCGAAAGAAGTTCTACCTAAGATGCGTGAGTTGATTGCAGCAGAAAAATACGAGGAAGCGGACCAGCTATCCAAGGAAATGATGGGGCCTTACACGCAATCCTATTTGCCTTTCGGAGATTTACATGTAACGATGGCACATGGAGATGTTAAACACCAGTATAGCCGGAAGCTTGATCTGTCTACCGGCATCGTGACTATCACCTGTATCGTTGGCGGTGTTCAGTACACCCGGGAAATATTTGCTTCATATCCCGATCAAGCTATTATCGTGCGTTTAACGTCGAGCAAGGAAAGTATGCTCAGTTTTCGAGCTAAGCTGGAAAGTCCCATTCGTTATGAATCGTCCTTTGACGCCGATCAAAGTATGATATCCGGCACAGCTCCCGAGCAAGTGTGGCCCAACTACTTTGACTCGGATAATCCGATTATGTATGGAGACCCTGAGACATCACAAGCTTTGAAGTTCCATGGCCGGTTGGCTGTGGTGCATGAAGGTGGGACGATGAAGGGGGATGCGGACGGCGTGCACGTTATCGGAGCGACTAGCGCGACTTTGTATTTCAGTGCGGCGACAAGCTTCGATCCAGATGCTGGTGCGAGCTGTTCGACGAGAGATCCGAAACAACGAACAGGTGAAGCAATCGATGCCGTTCGTGCACAACGATATGAAGATATACGTCATCGTCATCTTGAGGATCATAACAAGCTATTTGGCAGAGTTGCCTTGTCTCTGGGCGGGAGCAAAGCATCCTCGGACATGCCGACCGATCGGCGGATCGCCGAATACGGCAGCAACGATCCGGGTCTGGTTGAGCTCATGTTCCATTATGGACGGTACCTGCTGATTGCAAGTTCTCGCACAGGTACTCAGCCTGCTAATCTTCAGGGCATATGGAATGAGGAAATGCGGGCACCATGGAGCAGCAACTATACGCTTAATATTAATGCAGAGATGAACTACTGGCCTGCAGAGTCTTGCAATATGGCGGAAATGCATATACCACTGCTTGAGTTTATCGGCAGGTTGGCGCTCAACGGCAAAAAGACCGCTGAATTGAATTATGGCGCCAGAGGATGGGTGGCTCACCATAATTCCGATCTATGGGCTCAAACGGCACCAGTCGGCAATTATGGCCATGGAGACCCATCTTGGGCGTTCTGGCCGATGGGCGGTGCCTGGTTGACTCAGCATTTATGGGAGCATTATGCCTTCAGCGGCGATGAAGCATTTCTACGGGACAAGGCGTACCCTATCATGAAGGAAGCGGCGTTATTCTGTTTGGATTGGCTCATTGAAGATAAAGATGGGTATTTCATCACTTCACCTTCGACTTCTCCTGAACAAAAATTTCTTATTGGCGATAAGTGTCATGCGGTAAGTGCTGCTTCGACCATGGATTTATCTTTGATAAGTGAATTATTTGATAACTGTATCCATGCGGCAGAACAGCTTAAGATTGATGAAAATTTGGTGATGACACTTGTAGAGACCAAGCAAAAGCTGCTGCCGCTTCAAATCGGTAAGCAAGGCCGTTTGCAAGAATGGTCCAAGGATTTTGAAGACGAAGATGTTCATCATCGTCACGTTTCGCATCTTGTGGGGATTTATCCGGGGCGACTTATTACAGAGCAGTCTGCTCCTGATTTGTTTCAAGCTGCGAAAAAATCGCTTGAAATCAGAGGGGACGGAGGAACGGGATGGAGCCTTGGCTGGAAAATCGGCTTATGGGCAAGATTCAAGGACGGCAATTGCGCGGAGCGGTTAATCTCGAATTTGTTAACGCTTGTAAAGGGGGACGCACCGATGAGTAACGGGGGCGGCGTCTATGCCAATCTGTTTGACGCGCATCCTCCTTTCCAAATCGATGGAAACTTTGCCGCAACAGCAGGGATCGCAGAGATGCTGCTGCAATCGCATCAAGGCTATTTGGAACTCCTGCCGGCATTGCCCGATGTCTGGAAAGACGGGTTTGTCAAAGGATTGCGGGGCAGAGGAGGCTATGAAATCGATTTGGAATGGAACAACGGCTCCTTGTCGAAGGCGGAAATCACAGCTTCAATAACGCAGACTTGCAAAGTGCTAGCCAAGCAGATGGTCAGGGTAACGCAAGATGGAGAAGAAGTGACTTATTCTCAGATGGGCAACGGTTGTATCGGGTTCCATGTTGAAAGCGGTAAACGTTACGTCGTAACGAAATATTGAGGGAACAGGTGTACACGATCCGTGCATCATCCGATCCCCCTCAAGGGGATAAGCTCATCTTGCTGGATGGATCACAAAGCGCACGAAGATGGTAATCACTCATACAAATTTCGATACTCCGTTGGGGTTCTTTCTGTAACTTGTTTAAAAATTCTACTGAAATAATAAGGATCTGGATAGCCTACACGCTGAGAGATTTCTCTGATAGAGAGGTGCTTTTCCTTAGTAAGCAAATATTTGGCGTGATTGATGCGCACTGTTGTCAAGTATTTGGAAGGTGGTCCCCCCGAATGTTTGATAAAGATTTTACTAAGATAAGAAGGATGAAAATTAAAGTGCCTGGAGATCGACTCCAGTGTAATTTCTTCAGAAAAGTTTTCTTTTAAATATAATTGAATCATCTGCACAATTTCTTCAGGTGCGCGCATATGCTTCTCGGAAGAAGGCAGTGACTTAGGTAACTGCCTTTTGTTTTCAATCGACATCTTAATCTTGATTAAGACTTGTTCCAAATCGCTGGTGATGATCGGCTTTAATAAGTACTCGTTCACATTGAATTTAATAGCTTGACGTGCATAATCGAAGTTGTTGTAACCACTGATGATCACTTTTTCTATATGGGGATATTGAAGGGATACTTGCTTTAATAGCTCTAATCCATCAATGGCAGGCATTTGAATATCCGTAAATAAAGCATCGACAGTATTATTTTCAAGAACCTTCAGCGCGGACAAACCGTCTTGAGCAGTACCAATGATGACAAAGGAAGTATCTAGAGATTGAATTTTCTTAACGATATTATTCAAAATCAATTCTTCATCCTCAACGACTACAACGCGAATCTGTGTTGTATGCTCCACTTCGACTCACCCCTTCAACGTTTTCCTCCAACGATAACCTTTGCCCCGCCATCTGGCAGGTTAACGGTTTGCATACACAAATCTGTACGGTAAGAAATTTTCAGCCTGAGATAAATATTCAGCAGCCCCATTCCATCAAGCTGCAGGCCAGGAATGATCCCGGTTTGCTCGATTTCCTGAATCCTATTATTAAATTCAGCGATGGCTCTCTGATCAAACCCAGGTCCGTTATCGGTAACTTCTACGAACCAGTGGTCGTTCTCCTGATACCCTCTCACCTTAATGATCCATGGAGGCAACAGTTTGGATGAGTACTTCAGTGAATTCTCAACAAGTGGTTGAATAATTAATCTTGGAACGGGAATATTTTGCATATTCTCTGCCATTTCAAATGTATACAGAACGTTTTGTTTATGTCTGATTTTAATGCATTCCAGATATTTTTCGGTATAGGCTAGTTCAGTTCCCAATGGGACAAGTGATGAATTATCAGCGGATATGTATCTTAACATCATGGATAAATTCTCAATCATGATGACAATTTGCTCGTTCATATTCTCTTCGGCCATGATGGAAATCGTAGTTAACGTATTGTATAAAAAATGAGGATTCATCTGCGATTGAAGCGCTAACATTTTGGCTTGAAGTTCCTGCAACTGGGACATTAACAATTGGTCCATGGATTCTTTCAGCCGTTCGCTCATCTTGTTAAAAGCGAACTGCAAGCGATCAAGCTCATTTAAACCGCTGTTTAGTTCCAGATGTGTATGAGAGGTGATACCTACTAAATTGGTGGACTTCATAGTGGCATGCATTCTGGCTATGGGCTTTGTGATTCGTTTAGCTGCAAGGTAAGAAAGCGAAATAGCAAGCAGTAGAATAGCGAGACTAACCATGGCGATTTTCTTGGTGAAATCATTTAAGGGGCCTAATAATTGCTGCTCGGAGACAATGAGAGCAATGTTCCAACCTGTGTACTCGGAATGAGAGATACTATAAATTTCTTTCTCATTTGTAATAGGGTTACGGATGTTACTCATAGCCGAAAGGGAGTTGGTTTGCAACAGGCTGAAGTAAGAAATGGATTCCTTAGCTTTGGGGTCAATGGGATAAATAATGTCCCCAACATCATTATATACAAGTACCTTGTGCCCGTTGTTGTGCTTCATGTAATCATTAATGTTGGTAAATAATTTGTCTGCATCTTGCTTGACTTCTACGATACCTTCCGGCGTATTATTAGCATCAAAAAACAACCGAACCAGTGAGATAGAATAAGCATCCTTGGAGGATAAGAATAAGGAGAGTTCGGCATCCTTCTCAGGAATTGTGATGTATTTGCCTTTGGTATTTGCGAGCACCTCTTCATACCAAAGTTGATTAGACAAGTTTACTTTCGTTCTCCGGTTATCGATGCCGGATCCAAACATGTTCCCTTCTAAATCATATAAATTAATCTGCTTAACGGGGAGAGCAGGTCCATTCGCTGCAACCAAAATGTCTGCTAGATCTTTATTGTTATTGATCGAGTCACCAGATCCCTCAGTGAATTTGAGGAATCTGTCTTTCACTAAATTGGAATATAAAATATTCAAGGATACAGAGTCAATTCTTTTTATTTCTAGGTCTAACTTGTCCTGCATGGATTGTGAGAGATTATCAAGAGATTCAACAGCTTTCTTCTTTAATAAATCAGATGACCACATATAAAAAGGTACAACCACTAATGATAATACCACTATGATGATTAAGGAATAGGTCTGAAAAAGAACGAATCGAATGGTACGTTTGTGAATGACCATAGTCTCCTACTGAATACATGAATTAGATTTTTTATGTTTAGTTTGCGGTGTTTATAGTGAATTGTCAAAAGAAATTTGACGGAGGTAAAGAATGTCCAGTTATAAAGCACTGTAAATCCATGGAAGCTGGAAATGAATTGCATATATAATGAAAGCGTAAACAATATCAACCACAAGTGAAAAGGGGAACCGAGAGCAATGAAAAAAACATTTACGGTGATTGTGTCGATCGGGATTATGGCGTCGATGTTGGCAGGATGTGGAAGTAAAGAGGAGACCGTAACACCAGCAGCTTCAAGCAGTGCTGCCGATAGTGCGAAACCTACAGAAAAGCCTAAAGAAAAAGTAACACTGACCTACATGGCTAGCCAAGATTGGATAAAGGATTCCGAAATGCAGCTTGCAAAGAAGTTTGAAGCAGAGACAGGGATTCATATTGATTATCAAATCGTTCCATCAGATCAGTACCAGAATATTTTGAAGACGAAACTCAATGCGAAGGAAGCCCCGGATATCTTCGGTGGACAGGACGGACAGCTGGATTTGAACAATTTGTACGGTGTCGAAAAAAATGCGGTTGATTTAAGTGGTGAAGAATGGATACAACGAGAAGACCCTCTTTTCGTAGAACAAGGATCTTATAATAAAAAGGTGTATGCGCTGACCATTTGGGATCCAAGTTATGACTGGGTTGTCGTATATAACAAAAAAATATATGAAAAGCTAAACCTAAAAGTACCGACGACTTATGCTGATTTTAAAGCGGCATCAGAGAAGATCAAGTCTGCAGGCATGACGCCTATTTATGAACCTGTCTCTGATGGTTGGCATCATGTGCTCTGGTTTCCTGAACTTGGGGCTAAATACGAAGAAGCAAATCCTGGACTAACGGCTAAGCTGAATAGTAACAAGGAGCAATTCGCGAACGTTCCGATTATGGAGCAGGCACTTACGCAACTCAATGAACTTGCGAAGTCAGGTTACATGGGAGATAACTACTTTTCAAATACGTACGCCGATACAGAAAAGAACATGGCAAGCGGCAAATTTGCTATGACGGTATATAATCTTGGGCTGCCTGCGCAGATCGAAAAAGCGTTCCCAGAGGTTAAAGCGGATACATTCGGCTATTTCTTGATGCCGCTTGCTGACAATCAGATATTAAATGTGAACCCTGCTGCGCCAAGTAAATTTATTTATTCAGGATCCAAACATATTGATTTGGCAAAAAAATATTTCCAGTATCTGACGAAGCCAGAAAACTTGCAATTCTATTTGGATAACGAACCGAAGTTCTTAGCTTTGAATTTCAAAGATATTAAAAACCGTTACACACCTGATCAAAAGGCATTCTTCGATACGTATGGCAAAAAACAAGGGACCGTGTATCAAACATCGATTAGTTACCTAAATCCGCAATGGATGGATATGGGGAAAGACATTTCAGCGATGTTTGCAGGGAAAATGCAGCCTAAGGATATTTTGAAAAGCATCGACAAAAGAAGAAGCGAAGCCGCAAAAGCAGCGAAAGACCCAGCTTGGGCACAATAATTTGTTTCAAGTATAAATCAGATCAGCCCAGTAGATAGGATAATGCCTCTTGCTGGGTTGTTACTGAAGATAATATGGAGTGGAGAGTCCTACAATGAACAAAAGCATATATCCCTTTTACTTTTCAATTGGCGCATTGGTACTGTATCTGCTCTTTTTTGTAATTCCAGGCTTTATGGGAATTTACTTTTCTTTTACGGATTGGAACGGTTATAGCGAAGGAATTGAATTCATTGGACTTGATAATTTTCGAACGATCTTCTCAGGGAATGAGAAATACGTATCCTATTTAAATCATACAGTTACGTTCACGATAACAACGGCCATACTGAAAACGGGAATCGGGCTCTTCCTCGCTCTGATCTTAAATCATGGCATTAAAGGTAAAAACTTTCATCGTGTTGTTATCTTTATGCCAGTTATCGTTCCTACTTTAATTGTAGGATTAATTTTTAAATCCGTCCTGCATCCTGAAGTTGGATTAGTCAATGAGTTTTTAAGATCCATCGGTTTGGGAGCTTTGGCTAAAAGTTGGCTGACGGATATCCATTTGGCATTTAAATCCATTATTGCTGTCGATACCTGGAAAGGAGTCGGTTATATCATGGTCATTCTGTTGGCAGGTCTCCAAGCCATTCCGGATATGTACTATGAGGCCGCGGAGATCGATGGTTCCAATTTCTGGAATAAATTCAGGCATATCATTCTACCACTTTTGATGCCAGCGCTTACGGTTACGACGGTTCTAAATTTTATATATGGATTCAAAGTATTTGATATTGTGTACGCGCTTACGAATGGTGGACCGGGTTACGAAACAGAAGTACTGTATACTGGCGTGTTTAAGGAATTTTCCCTCGGTCGTTATGGTGTAGGTACTGCTTTGTCTACAGTCATGTTTCTCGTCATGATCGTGATTGGCTTTTTTGCAGTCAAATGGATGAGCAGAGAAGATGAGGTGGGCAAATGAGGCTGAACATTGTGAAGAATGGTTTGAAAAATATGGCTGCTTGGATCGTGAGCATCATCACGCTAGCTCCACTCCTGTTAATTGTGATTAATTCTTTAAAGGATAAAACGCAGGCCAGTTCGATGGGTTTTGATTTGCCTAAACAACTACATTTCGAGAACTTTCTGGTCGTTATTGAAAAAGGGAAATTAATTCGTTCTCTCTTGAACAGCTTATTTTATACCGGAGCTTCTACGATTTTGTGCATTTTATTAGCTGCAATGGCAGCCTATATTTACGCTAGAAATCGTTCAAGATGGAATCGCTTTTTTTACTATTTCTTAATTTTAGGTATTGCCATACCCATCAATTATTTTACATTAACGAAGATGATGCAAATGACTCATTTAATGAATACGCAAATCGGAATTATTATTCTGTACGCAGTCGTGCAACTTCCTTTCAGTGTATTTATTTTATATGGATTTGTCGGAACTGTCCCCAAAGAACTCGACGAATCCGGTATTATTGATGGTTGCGGCCCGCTAAAGCTATTCTTCTCTATCATATTTCCATTATTGATGCCTGCAGTCGTGACAACATTTATTCTGGCTTTCATTAATTCATGGAATGAATTCTTACTTCCGCTTTACTTCTTAAACAATGCCAAACAGTGGCCCATGACGTTATCCGTCTATAATTTCTTCGGCCAATATCAAATGGACTGGAATCTAGTTAGTGCTGATATTGTAATGACCTGTCTACCTGCTGTTATTTTGTATTTATTAGGTCAGCGATACATTATTTCAGGTATGACATCTGGCTCGGTAAAAGGTTAGTGAATTGACATTGTATTGACAAGGAGAATCATGATGCAAATCATTCGACATATGGTGCAGACAGATCGTCTGCTATTAGAAACGGCAAGCGGAAGAATCATGCTCGTGCCTTATTCCAACAAGATCATTAGGATTCGATATACATTAAATGCTGAATTTAGTACCCAAGAAAGTCTAATGATTACAGCCTTGCCTGATCCGAAGATTGCCTTCACCGTAGAAGATCGGGATAGTCATTTATTAGTTTCAACAGCTGAACTGACAATCCGTATCTTAAAAAAGACGGGGGCTTTTACATATCTGGATGCATTAGGTGCTGTGTTAACCAAAGAGCCAGATCGTAGAGGCAAAACGCTTGTCCCCATGGATGTTACGAAATCCGTGTTTGATGAATCCGCCAATATTGAAGCTGGACAGGGAGCCGATGGCCTGCGTGTCCGAGCCGACAACGTGACCAAAGTGAGAGATCGAAAAGCATTTCATACCAAGCTTGAGTTTGAATGGATGGAAGATGAGGCTTTATACGGCTTGGGTTCGCACGAAGAAGGCATAATGAATTTGCGGGGAACGCATCAATACTTATATCAACAAAATATGAAGGCGGTTGTTCCCGTACTTGTTTCTACGCGTGGATACGGGATTGTAGTGGACAGCTATTCCATGATGATGTTTCGTGATGATGCTTATGGTTCCTATTTATGGACTGAAGTGGACAATGAAATGGATTATTATTTCATTCATGGTCCGGAGATGGACAGTATCGTGCAAGGGATCCGTCAATTAACTGGAAAAGCGCCGATGCTGCCCAAGTGGTCGTTCGGTTATGTCCAGTCCAAAGAACGTTATACGTCGCAAGAAGAATTGATAGCCGTTGTTCGCGAGTATCGTGAACGGGGACTGCCGCTTGATTGCATTGTGTTGGATTGGAAGTCCTGGACTGGGGAACTCTGGGGTCAGAAAACGCTCGATCCAGAGCGTTTCCCAGATCCGAAAGCCATGGTGGAAGAGCTTCACGGGATGAATGCGCGGTTAATGGTTTCTATCTGGCCCATTATGAATCCTCAGAGCGATAACAATAAGGAAATGAATGAACATGGTTGCTTGCTGGGCAATCAGGCAACGTATGACGCTTTCCAGGAAAAAGGTAGACAATTGTATTGGAAACAGGCAAACGAAGGTCTTTTTGTAAATGGCATTGATGCTTGGTGGTGTGATTGCACAGAGCCTTTCGAAGCAGATTGGCATGGATCTGTCAAGCTTGAGCCCGAACAACGGATGCAGATTAACACAGAAGAAGCAAAGCTTTATCTTGATCCGGAGTTCATTAATGCTTATTCCTTGCTGCATTCCAAAGGCATTTATGAAGGACAACGCCAAACCACTGAGAGCAAACGCGTCGTGAACCTGACACGTTCAGCTTATGCAGGGCAGCATCGTTATGGAACGGTAACATGGTCGGGGGACATTGCGGCAAATTGGGAGACGCTGCGGAAGCAAATCCCAGCTGGATTGAATTTTTGCGCAACAGGATCGCCATATTGGACGGTGGATATCGGAGCTTTCTTTGTCCAAAACAAACCTGATCTGTGGTTTTGGAATGGCGATTACGACACAGGCACTCAGGATATGGGGTACCGAGAATTGTATGCTCGCTGGTTTCAGTACGGTTCGTTTCTTCCTATGTTTCGCTCTCATGGAACGGATACCCCCAGGGAGGTATGGCGATTTGGTGAGCCCGGTGAGCCTGTATATGATGCCATTGTTAAATTCCTCCGTCTTCGATACGAATTAATGCCATACATCTATTCCTTATCTGCCCACGTTCATCACTATGATTATACGTTCATGCGAGCGTTATCATTTGATTTCAGGCATGATCCGAACACATATAACATTGGGGATCAGTTTATGTTTGGTCCTGCTTTTTTAGTAAATCCAGTTACTGAACCTATGTACTACAATAGTGATTCTGAAGTGCTAGAAGGTGTGAAGAAAACCAGAGATGTTTATCTGCCAACAGGAACGGAGTGGTACGATTTCTGGACCAATCGCATCTTTGAGGGTGGGCGAATGATAGAAGCTGAGGCTCCACTTGACCGTATACCGCTTTATGTGAAGGCTGGATCGATCGTGCCTATGGGCGGTAGTATTCAGTTTGCTGAAGAACGTACGGATGATAACAGACACATTCGTGTCTACACGGGGCAACACGGATCATTCGATTACTATGAAGACGAAGGAGACAATTATAACTATGAAAAGGGTGTTTATGCACTAATTCCTATGGTGTGGGATGAGGAGAACCGTACTTTCATCATCAAAGAGCGGATAGGCTCTTATCCCGGGATGAACCCCAATCAGTCATTTAACCTAACATTTTTTGGTGTTAATGATGGTGATGGATCTCTCAAAGAGGCAGAGAAGACAACGCAAATTCACTACACAGGAAACTATACAGAAATCACGCTCGAAGATTTGTAAGATGCGATGATTTTGAAAAAGACGGTTTAATAAAAAAGTATAGGGAGGCAATATTGTGTCAACTCTTCGCTTAACTTATCAACACTGCCGTTTCCTTGGGTTCATTCTGCTGATAATATGCCTAAGCGTTCCCGTACTCTCTTTGCCACAGCAAGTTAGTGCGGCCGTGCAAGCAACTTATTATGTTTCTCCAACAGGCAATGATACAAGTCCGGGTACACTGTCCTCACCTTTTCTGACGATTGAGAAAGCTCGGGATACGGTTCGAACGTTAAGCAATGCAATGACCGGGGATATCGTTGTATATGTAAGAGGAGGTACGTTCTTCCTAGGCAGTACGATCAATTTTAACGCAACCGACTCTGGTAAGAACGGATTTCAAATACGCTACGAAGCTTATCCAGGTGAGAAGCCCGTTATTAGTGGAGGCGTCAAGTTGACGGGTTGGACGCAAGATACGACGAATACCAATGTATATAAGGCACCACTCCCAAGAAATAAAAAGTTAAGAGCTTTATATGTCAATGGTCAGAGAGCCTTTATGACAAGCAAGACGATTAACGCTCTTGGCGGTTATGGATCTTATTCGATTACGGCTGGCCAGGCATCATGGGCTTGGGCAAGCGGCACCCAGAATGCAGGAACGAAATTCAATGCGACTGACTTGCCTATCACAACGAGAAACCAATCGGATATTGAACTCGAAACACAAATGACCTGGAATCGTGTCATTGTTGGCGTAGATCGTATCTCGAATATTGGGAACGGGCAGGTAGCTGCCATGTTGCAGCAGCCTTACGGTTCCATAGCGCAGCGCATTAATTGGTCGCCTTATAATACGAGCGGTTCTCAGAATGTCTACAATGTGTTTGAATGGCTTACCAGCCCAGGCAAATTTTATTATGACCGGGCTAATCAGACCGTCTATTATTATCCACGAGCCGGTGAGAATATGAGTACAGCAGAAGTCATCGCCCCTAATCTGGAAACATTGATCAATATTCAAGGCACACCGATTACCGGACGTGTGCAGAATCTTACGTTCAAAGGCATTAGTTTTGCACACTCTGACTATAACTTGTATCAAGTTGGGAACTCGTTCGGGGCAGCGACTGTGCAGGCAGGAACCATTGTAACCGCATATGGAAATCCAAACTGGCATCGCGATTTTTATCGGAATTATGATGTTTTCCCTGGTGCAGTCGAGGTTAATGCAGCCAATAACATTCAGTTCCTTGACGGAGAGATCAAACTAACAGGTGCAGATGGGCTTGTTCTGGAAAATGATGTGCAAAACATCCTGGTTTCTGGAAACTTGATGTATTCGACGGGCGGTGCTTCGGTATCCGTAGGTCATCCGCAGCATGTTTATGTCAATGATCCATCTACCTACCAAGTGTCGGACGGGGCGCCCGTGTCCAAGGAGAAGTTCGCAACCGGGACTGAGGCAGTTCCGAAAAATATTACGATTACGAATAACTATATGTTAGACGCTTGCAAACTATTTTTGGGTCATTCGCCGATTACCGCATTTTTTACAGATAGTTTGAACGTAAATCACAACAGGATCGAGAATTCGCCGTATTCTGGGATAACCTTGGGCTGGGGATGGTCGAATTTCAATGGAAATTCTGTCTCCACATTGCCGAATATTCCAACAACAACAGCGAAAAACAACAATATCAGCTACAACCAATTCGTAGATACCATGCAAGTTTTGAACGATGCAGGACCGATTTACACGTTGGGGGATATGCCCGTTACTACCATCACCAATAACTATATGAAAGGTGTTCCTGCAGGTCATAAATATGCGCTTCATCCAGATGAAGGTTCAGCTAATATTTCCATGCAGAATAATGTAATGAACATCAATCCAGGAGTCACATGGACGCTGAATTCTGATAACTCAGCAACATTCGGGTATAAACATGATCTGAACTTTACGCAAAACTATGCAACTGTTAATAAAATCTCCAACAAAAATGTGCCCAATAGCGTGATTCAAGATGTGAGCGTCTATGCGGATAACGTATGGCCGTTGCAAGCTTATAATATTACGCTGAATTCTGGCGTGTCTGATCCGTACAGAAATCTTATTACGCCAAATGGAGTTGCTTTGCAGGATTATGTGTTGCCAGCTAGTGTTTTTGTGGACGCATCGACGACATCTCTGGGTATTAAATCAGCGGGAGATGTAAGTAAATTCGTTTGGCTTGCGCCTGCAGGGACGACGAATTTCTCAGAAGGTGCAACAATGAAGAAAGCAAGCGGTGTGGCTACGTCGATTTCAGTACCACAGACTTCCGGTACGTATAAAATATATATTGTAGATTCTCAGGGTAATCGTTCTGCTGAATCTGTTAACGTGGTAAGAGTAACCGCCGCCCCTTCGGGAAGCGTATTTGAAGCAGAGGCTGCACAGTTATCGGGCGGAGCCAAAGTAAATACGGATCACCTAGGCTATGCGGGAAGCGGATTTGTTGATGGATTCTGGAATTCAGGAGCAACTGTAACCTTTAGTGTTAATGTTGCAAGCGCAGGAAGCTACCGCGTAAATGCCCGTTACGCTAATGCCCAAAATAGTCCTTCTACAGTCAGCCTGTATTTGAACGGAACGAAAGTCAAGCAGTCAAGCTTCCCGAAACTTGCCAACTGGGATACTTGGGGGAATCAAATGGAAGTTGTGACATTAAACGCGGGGGTTAATACGATTGCTTACAAGTATGACACAGGCGATACAGGATGGATAAACCTTGATAATATATTAGTTCAGTAACCGTTAAACTTCCATTGTTATTGCGCTCAAGTACGTTGCCAAATTGTACTTGGGCTTTTCCTTGTCTTACCTTGGCATTCTATTACTATGTCCAATCAATGTTCCTACAAAATTCTTTCCGGCCGTATGATTGTCTCTGTACGAAAGAGTCGTGAAAAACTACAATGAACTCAGAAATGATATCGCTTACAAAACACTGTTGCGTTCGTAAAGGAAGGGGGTGATTCGAACAAAACTCCTACTGGCGTGCTAACCAGAACAGTTTTAAATTTCAAATCCAAGGAGGTTTTATGAAAGTGAGAAAAAGAGCATTCAATTGGATGATGACTATGGTAATGGTATTTTCCATGCTCCCATTTTCAGGGTCGGTAGTCACGGCTGCCAGTGCGCCAAGTGCAACTATTTATGTGGCTACAAATGGCAATGACAACACAGGGGACGGAACACAAGCAAAGCCGTACAAAACGCTTGCCAAGGCAAAAACAGTAGTAAGGACTCTGCCTAAGACCGGCGGTGATATCGTCGTTCAAATTGCGGATGGATATTATTCGCTTGATGAAACCCTAGTTTTTGACAAGGATGATTCCGGAAGTGCAAGTAGCACGATTCGCTATGAGGCGGCGCCGGGTGCGAAGCCGGTAATCAGCGCTGGTGAAATGTTGAAAAAAGGTGTATGGACAGAAGCTGTTGGCCTTACCCAGACTGGCGGCTTAAAGGCGTATAAAACGACCCTTAACCGGAGCGATAAGCTGCGCGCACTCTATGTGAACGATAAGGGCGCCACCATGACGAAGAGCTCGGAAATAGCTTCGGCCAACAGAACCGTCACCGGGACCCCCACAGCCAGCTTTACCGCTGCCAATAACCCTTGGGCTTGGCAGAACGGCACCAACATCCGGGCGGGTATCGTATTCGATGCCAGCGTAGGTCTGACGACGGCAACGAAAAACCCCCAAAACATCGAAGCCGAAAGCACGGGCGGCTCCACCGCCAGATGGGCGAGGCCTTTTATCACCTTCGCGTCGATCGAACAGGCGCCGGCAGCCAGCAACAAGCCCGGCGGTATCATGTTCCGGTTCCAGATGCCATATGGGTTCATTTCACAGTCTTTGGGTAATAACACGCAATACAATCCTGGTAACAATCAAGTCATCCGCAACGCTTTCGAGTTCTTCAACAAACGCGGAGATTTCTATTTCGACCAGGCGGAAAGCACGCTTTATTACATCCCGCTTGCAGGCGAAGATATCAATACCGCCGACGTGGTCATTCCAAGGCTTGAGACGGTCCTCGACATAAGAGGGATCCCTGTAGGAGATCGGTTGAACCCTGTTGCGGGCTCGGATAATGGACGTGTCAAAAACATAACCTTCAACGGGCTGAAATTTGCCCATACCGACTACAAACTGACTGAACTGACGGGCACATATACACTTAGCGACGGATCCGGTCCGGTAACGACCAGTTCCCGTGGCTATGCGTCCGTTCAGGGCTCTATCGTGAACAAAGTTTACTTCCCCAGCAGCATAAACTGGCATGAGACTTTCTACCGAGGCTATGACATCCCGCCGGCAGCGGTAATGATCAACGCAGCGAGGAACATCAAAGTGCTGAACGGCGAGATCGGGCTTACCGGATTTAATGGCATCCATGTAGAAAACGATGCCAAGGATATCGAAATCTCGGGCAACTATATCGTAGATACGCTCGCTTCCGGCATTGTAATCGGACATCCGCAGCATATCTATGAAAACGATGTGGCGATTACGCATGAATCCAGTGTTTCGGTCTCTGGCACGCCAATAAGGAACTGGGCTGGCGTTGATAAGGAAAAATTTACGGCGGGTACGGAAGCCGTGCCGGAGAATATTTATATTACAAATAACTTTTTGTACAGGACTTGCTATGGATTCCCGGGCGCCAACGCACTGGCTTCTTTCTACACAACGAATATGCAGGTACTGCACAACTACATTTATGACACCACTTACGGCGCCATGAGCATCGGCTGGGGCTGGGACGAGTATGATGGGTTCGGCTTTACCGCCCAAGGCACCAACAAGACCGGCGGCCCTTACAATGGTACGAGTGAAACGAGCATCGCAAGGTCTCCAGCAATATCTACGACCTCCAGGAATAACAAAATAAACTTTAACCGGATAGAGCAAATTTGCACGGTAGTTAACGACTCCGGAGCCATTTACTCACTGGGACGGCAGGGCGATCCGGGTAATTTGCCGGGCGGAGGGACATGGGACACCATCAACACCGTCTACCCTTTGACAAACGACCCCGTCACCAACAAGAATAGTAACTGGAATTCTGACAACTGGACGAATTTCACCGAGATGAACTACAACTTCCTTAACCCTAATCCAACTGACAAACCCACGGACTCCAACAACTGGATGAACGGGTTCCATCCTGACGAAGGCAGCACGTTCATTAAGATGATAGGCAACGTCGTGCAGGCAAAGCTCTCTTATGCCGCGGGGCAGAGCCGTCTTATTGAGTTTAACAACTGGAAGCGCAAAAGCGATATGATTATGGTCCAAGGTTACGTAGACGGGGATAACAACCAGAATGGCGCCCCCAGGACTACTTATGACAATTACAAAAGCACAAGCCGCATTTGGCCACTTAAGGGCAACGAAATCGTTTTGAATTCGGGCCTTACCAACGAATACACGAAGATGATCCCAAGGAGCCTCATTGCCGATACCGAGTTTGAGCTGGCTTCCAACGTCATCATGGGTAAAGGTGAAAAGCTGAACCGCAGGGGTCTGCTAAAAGCTCAAGACACAGTTTGGATCGCGCCTGCGAACACAACTGTCTTTAATGAAGGCAATACGATGACAAAAGCTGCCGGCGACGTAAAGTCAATCAACGCTCCGTCTACCGCAGGAGAATACAAACTATATATCAAATATGGAGACGGCAGAGAAACAGCCACTTCCAAGTATACGGTATACGTCGACGCGAGCGGTTCAGCAACCAATGTGGAAAATGGGAAAAGCTACGATGTTTCAGCGGTACGGCCGCTTAAACTGACTTTGAGTAATGAATACACCTTTACGCTTAACGGCAAGGCCGTGGCGAATGGGTACGAAATCCGCACCGCAGGAAGCTGGACCTTGGTAGGCAGCACTTCGATGCCTGCAATAACCCTCAACTTTACCACCACAGTATCGGTGGCGAATAGGCTGCTCCCGGCTGACGTGTCAGCAGCCCCCGGCGGGAAAGTCAGGTTTGCGTACGATTTGGACGACGCCACAAAACAGATATGGATTTCCTCATCGAGCGACGGAAATTTTATTGAAAGCGATAAAGAAACAATGGCCTCCGGCAACATGGTAGAGATAACCGCGCCCAAGTTGCCCGGTCCATACATTATTTATGTACGGTCGAAAGAAGGCGATGTACTCAGCCAGTCGCACGCTCGTGTTGTGGTGCGCGATATGACGCCTGCCGATATTCCTAGAAATGGTCTTGACTTATGGCTCAAGGCCGATGAGGGCGTGGAAAAAGATAGCAGCGGCAACGTGACTGGATGGACAAATATGGGAAGCGTCCCGGCGAAGCTTGTCCCAGCGAACGTCCCCGGCAGCGGCGGCGATAATCTTGGAACACCAAGCGGCAACCCCACGCTAAAGAACGATGGATACGACTATGTAGATTTCGCAGCGCTGTCAAGGCCGCTAAAAGCTGCAGGTTTTAAAAATTATAACGGCAGTACGCAGATGACGATATACGCGCTGGTTAGACCAACAACCACAGCCAACAACTCCAGTGACCAAAGTGGCCTTGTTTATTTCGGATTGAACGAGGCTTACCAAACTTGGGCGGCCAACAGCGGTTGGAGCGGTATTAATCTAGGTGTAGGCACAAACAGAGTCAACATCCGCTTTGGTAACACGGATGGCGGCGTATCGGGCGGCGGGCAACAAATTGCAACAACAGCCACTGACGGTCTTGCCAGCGTTCGGGCGCAGCTAAACGGAACCAATAGAGCCGTTTTTGTTAATAACAATGTCATCGGCACTGGAACCAACGCTAAGGCGCTTTTAGGGAACAGCCCGGATCTGGGCGTAGGTTACACGATGGCGGCTGCAACCCCCTACCGCTTCCTGGGCAGGGTCTCGCAGATTCTCATCTACGACAGGGTGCTGACAGCTGACGAAGTTACGAAAGTAGAAACCTATTTTAACAATGTCAAAGCGGGCCGTGGTGGACCCGCGAACCCAATCGTCTCAGCGGTCGACAAAACCTTGCTGACCGCCTTGATTGAGTCCGCCAATAACAAGGAAGCTACCATTTATACAAGCAATTCATGGAACGCTTTTGCAAGCGCTTTAAGTGAGGCCAAAACTGCTGCCTCAAATGGTGAGATCGGGCAGACAGCAGTGGACAATTCATATTACGCGCTGCGTAACGCGATCAAAGCGCTTCAAGTGGTACCAAGCGGAGTTGCGACTGCCGTATACGGTACGCCTGTTCTCGGCGGGGCCGTGCTCGACCTACTCTGGGATAAGACCGCTACGCTGCCGATCCTTAAGCATCTGACAATGGCGAACGGTCAGACGGACGGCTCCGCTAAAGTGCTATGGGACGATACTAACCTGTATGTTCTGGTGCGTGTAAAATCCCCTGAGCTGAACAACAGCAGCAGCAACGCGTGGGAGCAGGACTCGGTCGAGATCTTTGTGGATGAGACCAATAGCAAACAAACCTCCTACGGCACAGGTATGGGACAATACCGTATTAACTATCTTAATGTGAAAAGCTTTAATCCAGGCAGTATCAGTGCGGGTTTTGAGTCTTTTGCCAAAGTCGTAGATGGCGGTTATTACATTGAAACTAAGATCCCCTTTAAAGCTGCTGTTCCTACGGTTGATCGTGTAATTGGATTTGATTTGCAGATCAATGACGCGAAAGCAACTGGTGGCCGTCAGGACGTTATCATGTGGCACGACGTGACCGGACAGTCCTATGCTAACGGTTCACAATGGGGTGTGGTTACACTTGTGGGCAAGCCACCGGTGGTCTCCGGCGCGGCCGGAGCGACCTCCATCACGACGAAAGCCGGCACGCTGCAAATGTTGGCGGGAGTGCCCGTTGTATGGTCGGTAACCGCAGAAGACGGTTCGGAGACAAATGCGGCGATCATCAGCGAGACGGGATTGCTGTCGGCCAAAAAGAATGGCGTCGTGAAAGTAACGGCGAAAGCCAGCGGGTCCAGTTTGAGCGGCAGCGCGCTGATCTCAATCAGCGGTCAAGAAGGCGCGTTGCTGAGCGGAGCGGCTTCCATCGTATCCGGGCAACCATTCAAATTGAACTTTGGCTTGAACAACGTGACGTCCAACGTCTATGCGATCGATCTAACTGTTCGTTACGACCCTGCGAAGGTGGAATACGTGTCAGGCATCTCTCTGGTAAACGGCTTCTCGATCGTGCTTGACCATGAAGGCACTTCGGGCGGCGGTGAGGCCAACATCCGATTCATTGCCGCAAGCGTGGGCCAGGCCATTTCCAATACGGACAATTTGTTGGAACTGAGCTTCAAGGCCAAAGACGTCGGTGCGACTGTTGAGCTTAACGCTATCACGGTCGATCATGTCATCATCTCGGACGGCGTCACCGAAACGCAGGTAAGCTCGGCCAGCCATAACGTGAAGATTGAAGTTATCGGCAAGACGGCTCTGAGCGCGGCAATTGCCGTGGCCAACAGCCGCTTGACCGGCGCCATAGAAGGATCGCTCCTTGGACAATACGCGCCTGGTTCCAAAGCGCTGCTGCAAACAAAGCTGGCTGCCGCCAACGTCGCGCTGGCCGATCCGGCCATGTCCCAGGCAGGAATTCAAGAAGCGGCAACTCAGTTGGAAGCAGCGACATCCGTATTCAACGGATCGTTAAAAACGTTGTCGGGATCAAGCGTGTTGACCATCGGGGATTTGGCGGTCATTGGAAAACACTACGGGCAAAGCAACGCGGACATCAATTGGACGTTGTACAAGGCGCTCGGTATTACTACGCCGCGTCCGATCGGGGTGCAGGATCTGGCGGCGGTCGCTTACCGCATCTTGGGAATCTCGCAGTAATCGAGCCGGGTCCATAATTTAACGATAGGCTAAACGGTTGGGAGGAGGTGCTTTCGCGCCTTCCTCCCCCATCCATTTGGAGAGGAAGTTGACGAATGAGACAAACTAAGAGAATGACTGCGCTGTTGCCTGTTTTTCACCAGATTCGAATCGTCTGCTTAAGTTTTTTGCTGGCCGGTTCGTTTCTGTTAAGCGTGTTTTCCTTGACGACTCTGGTCGCTTACGCCGCTCCGGCGTACACGCTTTCCGTTTCGAACAATCAGCCAATCACCGGCCGTGAAGTCAGAGTCCAGGTGATCGGTCAGGGTCTATCCGATGTGTACGCGACAGAGCTTCAAGCGACGTTCAACACCGATCATTTGCGATTCATAAGCGCATCCAGCACCCGATTCGGTTATGCCGTTACGCCTGCCGTAAACGGCAGCCAAATTGTATTGGCGTTTACGAAAGTCGGACCGATATCCGGAGAGACAGGGACGGTCGTGCTGGCGGAAATGGTTTTTGAGGCGACGGCATTGGGAAGCGGAACGGTCGAGCTGAAAAAAGTAGAAACCGTGGACAGTGCAATTAACGTTGTCGATTTCGACGCGAACGCGATTGCGAGCTTGAGGGTGGTCGCGACGTCGAACGATTCGGGCCAGGGCAACCCGGGGCAGACTTCCTCTGTCTCGACCCCAGAACCAGAAGGCGTTAAGGTGCAAAAAGACACAGGCGGTAAGGTAGAGAATAATGGGGCGGCAGTTAACTTGCCGGCAGGAGCAGTAGGAAGTGACATATATGTGAGCATTAAAAAGCTGAGCGACACCTCACACCTGAAGCCGGATCCAGATTTGAAGCTGGCTGGAGATGTGTACGAGATTATCAAGGATGTAGCAGGACCGTTCCAAAAACCAGTCACGATCACCCTTCCGTTCAACACCAGCTTGTTGGATGATGAGCATGAGGTGGCATTGTACTGGTACAACGAAGAAACCGCCAAATGGGTCAAATTGGACGATATTAAGATCGACCTGGTGAAAGGCACCGTTTCCGGCAGTGTGACGCACTTCACCAAGTTTGCCGTATTGGCGTCAGCAAAGTCAGCATCTGTCAAACCTCCGGCCTTGACCGATATTAAAGGACATTGGGCGGAAGCAGGTATCCAAAAACTTGTAAAAGCAGGCGTGATCGACGGCTATCAAGACGGCACATTCCAGCCTGATTCAACCGTAACAAGATCCGAGTTCGTATCCATGATCGTCAGAGTGTTCCACTTGACGGCAACAGGTGGAACTGCATTCTCCGACACCGGTAGCCACTGGGCAAAGGATGCAATTGCAATAGCATCCGCAATGGGGATTGTAGTCGGCTATGAGGACGGAACCTTCGGCCCGGATGACAACATCACCCGGGAACAAATGGCCGTAATCCTTGCACGTGCCGCACAGTTGGCATCTGCCAACAGCGGCTTGGACTATAAGGATAGTGGAGACGTATCCGCCTGGGCACAAGGGCCGCTTGCGGCTTTGACCGCTAAGGGTGTGCTGAACGGCTACGAAGACGGTACGCTGAAGCCGAAGGCATTCAGCACCCGCGCAGAAGCGGCGGTTAGTATGATGAGGATTTTGGATGCTCAACAGGTACAATAACGCAGTTTTAAATTTCAATTCTGAGGAGGGAACAGAGTATGTTGTTAAAAATTAGATCAAGGCAAAGAAGGTTGTCCTTGCAGGCGGTACTTCTCGTCTTCACTATGCTGCTTGTATGCGTTACAGTTCCGGCACCGACTTCTGCAGCGACGCAAGCCCAATATTACGTCTCGCCTAACGGCAACGACAGTAATGCGGGAACGCTTGCCTCGCCTTTCAAAACCGTGCAGCACGCGAGGGACGTAGTACAGACGATCAACGGTAGTATGACGGGCGATATCATCGTATTTCTTCGTGGCGGCAACTATCCCGTGACGAGTTCTATCGACTTCGGTCCTAGCGACTCCGGCACGAATGGAAATCGGATCATCTACCAAGCCTATCAGAACGAAACTCCAGTTCTAAACGGTGGGGTCCAAGTCACTGGCTGGTCGCAACATAGCGGAAACATATGGAAAGCACCGCTCACCCGAAGCAACAAATTGCGCTCGCTGTACGTGAATGATAAAAGAGCGGTTATGGCAACCAAAACGGTCAGTTCCGCGGGTTGTTACGGAACCTACAACGTTACTGCTGGAACAGCACCTTGGGCATGGGAATCTGGTTCGCAATGCGACGGAGCCAAATACAGTCAGAGCGACTTCCCGGCAATCACTTCCAATCAAGACGATATCGAGATCGAAACGCGGACGACGTGGACGACCTCCATTGTTGGAGTTCGCCAAGTGACGGTGAACGGCACCAATCGTGTGGCCCTTTTCCAGCAACCTGGTGCGGCGATTGCTCAGGGCGCTTACAACGGCAATTTCCAGATTAACGGAAGCCACAAGCTCATGAATGCTTATGAATTTCTGGATACACCGGGCGAGTTTTATTTTGATAAATCCAACCAAACCGTTTACTATTATAAAAGCCCTTCCGAAAACATGACGACGGCAACGGTATTTGCCCCCAACAATTTAGAAACCGTCCTTAACCTAAAGGGTAGCTCGACGAGCAATCATGTACGTAATCTTACGTTTTCGGGCATCACCCTCTTAAATTCAGATTGGAAATTGACGAATGTCGATGGCTCCTCATTTAAACAAGCACAACAAGGCAATCTTGTGAATACAGCCTATGCTAAACAAAATTTCCATGACTATACCTATCGAAATTTGGACTTGATGCCCGGTATCGTGAAAATCGCGAACGCGGATGGCATACTGCTGGAGAAAAATACTGTAAAGCACACCGGCGCTGACGGCATCTCTTTGATCAACGATGTCAAAGACTCAAAGTTGATCGGTAATTTGATTAGCGATATCGGCGGATCCGCAGTCAATGTGGGTCATCCCCAGCACGTGTATATTGGGGATTATACATCATCGAACCGAGAAAAATTTTCTGTTAGTTTAGAAAGCGTTTGCAAAAATATTGATATCAAAAATAACTATATGTATGATTCCGCGGTATTGTTCAACGGCAGCGCTGCCGTTTCAGGTTATTTTACGGATACACTTAACTTTCAACGCAACGTCATCGAAAAAACGCCTTGGGCAGGCATCTCTCTCGGGTGGGGATGGTGGAATTTTAACGGCTCTTCTAGTTCCGAACGGCCAGGCGTCGCGACCACGACGGCTCAAAACAATAACATCAGTTACAACCAATTTATCGACACTGTGCAGACATTGGACGATACCGCTCCAATCTATACGCTCGGCAGTCAGCCGAACACCGTCATCTCTAATAACTACATTAAGGGTGTGCCGTCCGGACATAAATACGGCATGCATCCAGACGAAGGCTCCGCCTACATTGCTATCCAGAATAACGTCTTGAATATCAACCCGGGGGTAACCTGGACGCTGAATTCCGATAATTTTGGCAGCAAGCACGATTTGACCTTTACTCAGAATTATGGAACCGTTAATAAAATCTCCAATTATACGCTACCAAATAGTGTCATTAATGACGCAAGCGCTTTTTCCGATAACATATGGCCGATTCAAGCCTATAACATTGCATTGAATGCCGGATTAGAGGACGCGTACAAAAATCTTGTGACACCGTCGCGTGTGCCTTTGCAAGATTATGTTCTGCCTGCTAGCGTGTTCGTAACCGGCACTGCAACAATCGGCATACGTTCTACGGGTGATGCGAGCAAATCCGTTTGGCTTGCGCCATCGGGAACGACGAATTTCGCGGAAGGTG
Organism: Paenibacillus sp. HWE-109; assembly: GCF_022163125.1. Taxonomy (NCBI): domain Bacteria; kingdom Bacillati; phylum Bacillota; class Bacilli; order Caryophanales; family Paenibacillaceae; genus Paenibacillus; species Paenibacillus sp. HWE-109. Next base: position 1,052,193 of record NZ_CP091881.1, read on the forward strand.
CCTCCATGACCAGAGCGAGTGGAAACGCAACCTCCATCACTGCTCCTCAGACAGCAGGCAATTATAAAGTGTTCGTTATTGATGCTCAAGGCAACCGCTCTTTGGAATCCGCGTCGCTTGTAAGAGTGAACGGTGGTTCGTATGTCAGGATTCGCAATGCGGCTTCGGGACTTTACATCGACGGGGTAAGCTCAACCACTAACGGAGCAGATGCCGCCCAGTGGAGCGACAACAGTTCCTCCAACGCCCAACAATGGACGATCGAAACGTCGGGAAGCTACGTGTTGATTAAAAACCGGCAAACTGGATTGTATCTGGACGGCATGGCTCGGACTGGAAATGGCGTCAATTGCGGACAATGGAGTAACAGTGGCAGCAGCAATCAACAATGGACCGTGGAAAGTTCTGGAAGCAACGTTCGCTTCAAAAACCGCCAAACCGGCTTATACCTTGACGGTATGGGACGAACGAGTAACGGTTCTATCCTGGGACAGTGGGGCGACAGCAGCAGCAGTAACCAGCAGTGGCAGATTCAGTAATTGACTATTGAGAGGTTTCGCTAGTTTAATGCCCAATAAGCTGCATGTCTCTTAAAGGATGACATGTGCTTATTGGGCTTTTCATGCAAAAAATTTGCGCAAGAATGAATATTGTATTGTTAATTTCTTCCTTATATAATGATGGGATGAGTTCGTTTAACGGTGAACGCTTACATTAAAGTTTGTCTGCTTCTGTTGAAAGGTGGCATCAATATGAAAGGGTATAAGCAATATTTCAATGGGATCTCGATTAAAAACAAAATCTTCAGCACGAATATTTTGATTATTATCCTTTCGATTTCAATTATTGCGCTTTTTGCCAACATCGTCTCTCAAAAAGCAATTATCGAGAAAGCAGTCAAAAATTCGTCAAGGGAACTCGTTCTCATTGACAATAACCTGCAGACATTAATCAATACAGTCGAAGATTATTCGAAAATATTGGCAACCGATTACAGGCTGCAAAATGAACTCTATAACGATTTCTTAGAAAATAATAACTTATCGACCTCTCATAATGTGGGGGGATTAGATAATTTATCAATGAAAAAGACGCTCTCTGAAGTCATTAGCAATATTGTTGAGCCCAATACCAATATCAAAGCGGTAAGTGTTCTCACCTCGAATCATCAATGGGTCGATGTAGGCTTTGCGGATAATGAGTTTGCTTCCCGTATATTCGGATCCGGCCCAGAAGCCACCGATCATTCCTTTCAGCCTGTCTTGACAGGGTTAATGAAGTTCAAATTCCGCTATGCAGGGGATGACAACGTATTTGCTGTTTCCAAAACGGTGATCCATAAAGATACTGGAAAAACGGTTGGCTTGGTTGTTTTATACGTCAAAGAAACGGTTATCGCCTCTATTTATGAACGAAAAATGAACTACAAGGGAGGAAATTTCTATATACTCGATCAATATGGGAAAATCATCTCCTCCCAGAATAAAGCTAATTTGTACCGGGATTTCAAAGAGGCAACCTCGATATCAATTCCTAATTCGACACAAGAAGAAATAAGCTTCTTTCAAGGAAACGGGAGCGAGAAGGTGCTGGTATCTACTCACCGATTGGAACCATTAGAATGGTCGATTGTAAGTGTTATTCCAATTGATGAAATTACGGTGGAGCGCAAAGAAATTAACAAATTAATTATTTGGATCGGCTCATTATGTCTATTGCTCGCATTTATTGTTTCCTATCTGTTGTCCCGATCGATCACGAGGCCGATCTTCCAACTTTCCAGAACGATGAGAGATATTCGGACTGGCCATTTGACGGTCAGAAGTTCGTACCAATCCTCGGATGAAATCGGTTATTTAAACGATGTTTTTAATAATTTGATGGACCGTATCGAAGAACTATTGGCCGAAAATGTTGAGGAACACAAGACGAAGGCCGAGATTGAATTCAAATTGCTGCAAACGCAGGTGCAACCCCATTTCTTGTATAATACCCTTGAAACGATCATATCGCTTATTAAGCTGAATATGAAAACAGAAGCCATTACAGCAGCGAAATATATGGCTAATTTCTATAAAATTTCGTTAAGCAAAGGTAATGATATTATTACGCTTAGAGAAGAAATGCAACTATCTGAGAGCTATTTGGAAATTCAGCAATTGCGCTATGTGGAGTATATGGAATATACAATGGATATTGACGAGGAAATTATGTCGTGTTCAATTTCGAAGTTAACGCTGCAGCCGATCGTGGAAAACGCTATCTATCACGGACTTAAGAGAAAAAAGGAAAAAGGCTTATTGAGGATCACTGGGCGCCGCTTGGGTGACGAGGTGCGTATTGAAATTTACGATAACGGCGTGGGAATAGAAGAATCGCAAATAAAGGGATTATTGCGGGAAGTTTCTGACTCCAATGAAAGAACTGGCTTCGGAGTCAGAAGTGTCCATAATCGGATTAGAATGCTGTATGGGGACAGATACGGATTAGAGGTAGAAAGCGAAATAGGCTCATATACCAGAGTTACCATCCGTTTGCCCTTCAAACCATTGCGGGAGGTATGAGATGTTAAAAGTGCTCATTGTCGATGATGAATACTACTTTAGACAAGCGTTGAAAATTTCATTGCCTTGGGAAGAGTTGGGTTTCCAGATCGCCGGCGAAGCGAAGAATGGAGAGGAAGCTCTATCATTGATGTCTGAGATCGGTCCGGATATCGTCTTAGTAGATATTAATATGCCCATTATGGACGGCATGGAATTTATTCAGAAAGCCAAACAATGTAAGCAGGAAACTAAATTTATCATGTTAACAGGTCAAAGCGAGTTTGTATATGCCAAAATGGCTGTGCAGCTTGGGGTTTTTAATTACGTGCTCAAGCCAATTGACGAAGATGAACTTACAAGCTCCCTACTTGAGATTAAGAATCTGATTTACAAGGAGCACTCCGTAAAGCTGGATTATGAACACTTAAAGAAGCAGGCCAAAGAGCATATGCCGATGTTGAAGGAGCGGTTATTGAATGAATGGCTGCAGGGGAGCAGAGTTATAGACCCCTTGTCTTCTACAGAACGCTTGCAGTATTTGGGCATCAATCTGGATGCTCCATTTCATATGGTGGTCGTAGCCGATATTGATTCGCAAGATGATCTTGTTACCAAAGAAGACATGCATATTCGCAAGCTGGCCGTTCAAGATATTGCCCAAGAATTTATTCAAAACACATATCCGTTTGCTAGTTGCCACGATACGAACGATCGGTATGTTATGATAATTGGCGTTCCTAACGCTTCTTACGACAGAATGGAAGCGATTAGTGAAGCAATTAGGAAGTCGGTTCAGGCGACTCTGGGATGTACCGTAACGATCGGTGTTGGCAATGGATACCCTGCCTTTGAATCGATATCCGTGTCCTACCAAGAAGCGCTATTCGCTTTGAAACATCGGTTTGTTTTAGGCGGCAATCAAGTTATACTTCATTCCATGATTGCCGAATCGGGTATGAAGGTCAGTCTATTCTCCGTAGAAAGGAGAATCGGACTGTTGATGAGTATGCGAATTGGTAATCTCACTGAGGCAGAAGAGTGGCTCACGACTTTTTTCAAGGATGCTCGTACCAAGAACGCTTCCACGGAAATGCTGTTTGTTGCCGCACTTGAAATCGTATCCACTTGTTTGGAGTTTTTGGATGAGATGTCTCAAAGCTTCGAACATATATTTCAGGATACGGCTCAAACTGATATATTTCAGTTCATTCAACAGATGAACTCTTTTGGCGAACTGGAGAGATGGGTTCGTAACCTGATTCTCAAAGTGATTGCACATGTACATGGCAGGAAGCAAAATAGAGCGGTCAAAGTCGTGGACGAGGTAAAATCGTATATTCAAAGTCATTATGGAAATGAAGAACTACGTATCGTAGATCTCGCAAAGAGTGTCCATATGAACTACAATCATCTCTGTTATGTGTTTAAAAAAGAAACCTCCATTACAATTAACGACTATTTGACCGAAATACGCATCACGAAAGCAAAGGGACTTTTCGATCAAGGAGAGAAGATCGTACAATACGTCGCAAGTCAGGTCGGGTATGCAGATGCCAATTATTTCGGTAAATGCTTTAAGAAGTATATTGGAATTACCCCCAGTAAGTACGTTAACAATATCCAATAGCGTAGTTTTAAGAAAACGGCATAATGAGGCATTTATCGATAATGTCTCATTGCGTCTTTTTTTTGCAATTGCAAACAATTTTCCTTTCTGTCCGAGAATAGTCTCTGTAATTATTTATATGGAATCCGTAGAATGAAATTAAGGATGATACCGCTTCCATTGAGGGATCAACCAAATAGATACAATACTCTTTGATCAAACTTAGGAGGTCAACAAATGGTAAGAACAGTAAAGGTACTCGGCACTTCTCTGATGGCAGGTATGCTTCTCGTTTCAGCAGGTTGTAGTACGAAGAATGAAGCCCAACCTTCCGCAACCCCCGGAAATTCACCAACCCCGGCGGCAACGGCAGAAAACAAGGCTGGGAGTAATAAGAAGGTAAAGCTGAGAGTTGTAACGATCACAACGGACGAGAATCGCAATAACATCATGGAAAAGCATATTAAACCGAACGTTGCCAAGGCGTTTCCGAACGTAGAAATTGAATTTGAGCCGGGCGGCGGGGGCGAAGATATGGCGAATAAACTGAAAACGTTTAACGCTGCAGGTGATATGCCTGATGTATTCTGGAACGACGCAGGTTACTTTACGCCATTGAACAATACCGGCAGTATTATGGATTTAACCTCACCGATCACCAAGGACGGGTTTTTGAACAAATACGCGGTTCCTGATGCATTGAAACATGTTGACGGAAAGATTTACAGCTTGTCTTCCGGAGCGGATACCTATTTCACGCCGGTCATTTTCTACCATAAGGACATGTTCGAGCAAGCGGGCGTGCAAGTACCGAAGACATTCGACGAATTCATCGAAGTATCGAAAAAACTAAAAAGCAAAGGCATGGTACCTGCTGTTACCCCAGGCAAAGATGGATGGGGACCGAAGCTTTTCCTGCTTCAGCAGATGATCCAAATCGGTGATCCGCAAGCGATGGCAGACCTTGTGAGCAATAAGACAGACTTCAGTAATCCAGCGGTCAAGGCAGGGGTGTCTCGCATTGAGAAGATGGTTAAGGAAGGTGTCTTTCCGGAAGGTATTGCTAATCTGGATTACGGTCCAGCCAACGAAATGTTTACATCTAAGAAGGCAGCTATGTACATGATGTTTACTTGGGAGCTTCCGAATTTGGCGAAAGATGATACAGTCGATTTCTTCCCGTTCCCAAGTGCTAGCGACAAATACGACCCAACGAAGCACGTTCAGTTCTGGGGATCTCCACTGAACGGATATGCCGTTAGCGCAAAAACCAAGTATCCTGAAGATGCAGTAAAGTTGGCTGAATTTCTGGCGATGGCAGACGCTCAATATTTCGAATCTACGGGTGCCCCAATTGCCTTGAAGACAGGCAATACAGTGGCGGAACCTAAGCCGTTAATGAAGAAATTCATTAACTGGTACAATCCTATCCCTACCAAAATTGCTTCACTCGCACTTAACTCGTTGGATGCAAAAACATCGGCAGAGCTTGCGACGCAAGGGGCGAAATTGCTGACGGGACAATATCCAGCTGATAAGTTTAGTACGGATATGGGCAAGATCTGGAGTGAAAATACGTGGTTTAAAAAGTAAATGATCTAAGTTCATTTCATAAACTGAATTCCCCTTGGAACTTTAAGTTCCGGGGGTATTCTATATCAAATCAGACGGTGGAGAGAGCCATGAACAAGTACTACAGTACCAAAGTGTCCATATTTGTATTTTCCGCACCTGCGTTGATTCTGTTTAGCGTTTTCTGTGTGTATCCACTCTTGCCTGAAATTTGGATGAGTTTGAATAATCATGATGGTTTTCGAAATTTAGGGTTTGTTGGTTTGGATAATTATAAGGATATCCTAGCTTCTGCTTCTTTCTGGACAGCTCATAAGAATACGTATCTAATTGTTGGGATTTCCGTCTTTCTGGGTTTACCGCTTTCCTTAATGTTTGCTCTTTTTATGGATGTTCAAACTCCAAAGTTGCGTCGTTTTTTTAAAACGTCCGCCATGCTTCCCGCCATTTTGTCAGTTACGGTCGTCGCAGAAATGTGGATATCCTTCTATGAACCAACCTATGGGTTATTTAACAGTATTCTGAGATCCATAGGTCTTGAAGCTTGGACTCATTCCTGGCTTACTGAAAAGAACACTGTGATGCCAAGCATCGGATTGACATTTCTATGGCAATATATTGGGCTGAACGCCATGCTATTCTATACGGGAATCAAGACGATCCCCAAAAATTATTACGAAGCTGCATTAATTGATGGTGCTAGCTTTACCCAAGTCTGCTTACGAATTACGATTCCACTGCTTCAAGATGTAACGAAATACGTATTAATCTTGTCTGCGTTAGGTTCCATGGCATTCTATTCGCAAGTCCGCGTCATGACAGCCGGTGGTCCGGGAGATTTGTCCAGGACGGTTATTTACCAAATGTATTATGTGGCATTCGAAACGTCAGAATTTGGTAAAGGAACGGCTATTGCGGTTGTATTTATTCTAGAGTGCCTATTCATCTCCTTTCTGATTCAACGGTTCGTCGCCAGAGAAAAACTGGAGTTTTAAGGAGGAGACCATCATGAAATACTTAAGCCGTGTATTTTGGCTAGCGATAGGCTGTACATTTCTGTTTCCCTTATACTGGATGATTACAATGTCACTTAAGTCCAAAAGCGAAGCTTATAATAATCAATTCGGCATTCCCTATTCATGGGATTGGATAAACTATAGTGAAGCGTTGTCAAAATATCATTTCTTTGTTTACTTCGAGAACAGTTTGATTTATACCATAGGGACCATTGCAATCACACTGACGACGGGGAGTATGCTTGCGTATTGCCTGAGCCGAATGCAATGGAGATTCAATTCGGCGGCACTACTCTATGTGTCCTTAGGGTTGATTGTGCCTATTGAAGTTGTATTAATTCCATTATTTCAATTAATAAAATGGTTACATCTTAAGGATAGTTATTGGGGTCTCATATTGCCGTATTCCGGATTCGCAATCGCTTCTTGTGTGCTGATGTTATTTGCCTTTCTCCGTTCACTTCCTAAGGAATTGGAGGAAGCTGCTTGTATAGATGGGACGAACGTTTATCAGACATTCTTCAGAATTATTTTTCCGATTGTCACGCCAGCGCTAATGACACAATGCGTTCTATTGTTCATGCGCATTTGGAATGAGTTTCCGCTTGCTTTCATTATAGCTTCAAAAGATCAATTCAGGCCGTTAACTGTCGGCTTGCTAAGCTTCTTCGTTAGCGTCGGTGTTTCAGACTGGGGACTTATTGGTGCAACGATGGTGCTCTCGAGTTTACCTATGATTATTGTATATATGATAGGTAATGAAAAGATTGAAAATGCATTGACGGCAGGAGCTATTTTGAAGTAACACGGAGATTACATACCAGAAATACAAAGCAGCAGCAGCCAAGGACGAGAAAATAAAGTCCTGAACTGCTGCTGTTTTATTGAACAAAATTTCTTGCATGAGCACAATGCTGGTGTTATACTTCTTGCGAATTTCTTTCGCGAATGGCTTCTTCCGTTCGTATTAACAGCTGTAATTCGTAGGGGTAAGACCTATACTCTGTGAATTGTAAGCGTATTCTTGATGCGTATAATAAATAGTGTAAGCAAATAAATGATTAACTTATACAAACATGTAAGATCATGGAGACAATAAGGGAGGATTAGAAAAATGGTTAAGAAAATAAAACGACCTGTCTTAGCAGCATTGGTACCTGTTCTGGCTCTAGGATTAACGTTGACAGGATGCACCGACTCGAAGGATGCGGCAAGCAGCACCTCTTCGCCTAGCGATAGTCAGGCAAGTCCAGCAGCAACGAAAAATGACGTGATTAAGCCAGTTGCATTATCTGTGTTCATTGGTGGCCCTGGTCAACAGCCGACTCCTGACAACAAGATCTACAAGATGATTAAAGATAAAACTGGCGTTAGCCTAAAAATGGAGTTTCTTGTCGGTGACCTGCAGCAGAAGATGGGCGTTATGATTGCCGGCGGTGATTATGCGGATATTATGTCCGGGGATGATAAACTAATTGCGGCCGGTGCTTTTATTCCCCTCGAGGACCTGATTGAGAAGTACGCACCGAATTTGAAGAAGCACTATGCCTCCGTGTGGAATCAGATCAAAGATCCTGCTAGCGGTCACCTTTATGCTATGCCGGCTTACGGCGTGTACAGTGGTCAAGTTAACGATACTGCGTATGGAGGACCAGGCTTTTACCTGCAAAAGGATGTCCTGAAGGAAATGGGTTACCCAACTCCAAAAACGTTGGACGAATATTTCGATATCATTGCGAAATACAAAGCGAAACATCCAGATATGATCGGGTTCGAGACGTTGAGCTTCGACTGGAGAAAATTCCCGCTGCTTAATCCGCCAGAGCATTTAGCTGGTTACCCAAATGACGGTGGTGTTATCGTCGATAACGGGAAAGCGCAAATTTTTGCGGACAAGGATATTGCCAAGACCTATTACAAGAAGCTGAATGAGATCAATGCGCAAGGCTTGATGGATAAGGAAGCACTGGTACAGAACTACGATCAGTACTTAGCGAAAATTGCCAGTGGCCGCGTCATTGGGATGTTTGACCAGCAATGGAACTTTAACGATGGAGAACTTTCTTTGAAATCACAAGGTAAATTCGGCAGCACATACGTCGGGTTCCCGCTATTATATCCAGGCGCTACAGAGCACTACCGTGACCGTCCAGTTGTGAACATCAACCGTGGATTCGGGATTTCGACGAAAGCCAAGGATCCGGTTCAAATCATCAAATTCCTTGATGCGCTAATGACCGAAGATTGGCAGAAGACACTCCAATGGGGTATTCAAGGCGAGGATTATGAGGTGAAGGACGGGAAGTTCTACCGTACCCCTGAACAGCGTGCGAAAGCAGACGATAATACATGGAAGCTAGCGAATAAAGCGGATGCGTTCTTGGGTGGCCTGCCTAAGATGCAAGGGTCGTATAGTGACGGAAATGCAACTGATGCGGGATCACAGCCACAGGAATTTTTCGAGAGCTTGAAGCCGCAGGATCAGGAAGTGCTGAAGGCATACAACCATAAGACATGGGCAGAGTTCTTCAAATCACCTGTGGAAAATCCCATATACTACCCAGCGTGGAGTATTGATCTCGTGGATGGTTCACCAGCCAAAGTGGCCAATCAGAAGATGGAAGACCTTGCCGTCAAATATTTGCCGAAAGCTATTATGGTCAAACCGGATGAATTTGAAGGTGTATGGAAGGAATATGTGGATCAGATTTCCAAAAGCAATTTCAAAGCCATCGAAGATCGTATCAATGAACAAATTAACTGGCGTATTAAGAATTGGAGCAGCAAATAAGAGAATAGAACATGCAGTAGAGTGGGGGAGACTCAGGGTCTTCTCCGCTTTACTTCCTAGGAGGGAATGTCGATGGCCGAGACCATACTGTCCAAAAGACCAAAGAAAGAGCAAAAAATTGATCCGGAAATCGGCGTCGGTTTAAGTTGGAAGACGATCAAAAATCAGAAGCAGTTAATTCTGATGTCGTTTCCCATCGTGATTTATATTCTGATTTTCAATTATGTACCGATTTGGGGCTGGTTGATGGCGTTCCAGAATTATCGTCCGGCTTTGAAATTTTCCAAACAGCAGTGGGTGGGGTTGAAGCATTTTAAATTTCTCTTTCAAGATGATACGTTCTTGACTGTGCTTCGCAACACGCTTGCCATGAGTATGATCAATTTGGTTCTTAGCTTTGCAACAGCCATTATTTTAGCTCTTTTACTGAATGAAATTAAAGTTCGTTTCTGGAAACGGTCCATCCAAACGATTTCTTATCTGCCTCATTTTCTGTCGTGGATCATTGCTGCGGGTATTGTAGCGACTTCCCTATCCGTTGATGATGGAATCGTTAATCAGCTGCTGATGAAGATGCACATCATCACAGAACCTATCATGTGGCTTAGCGAGGGGAAATATTTTTGGGGGATTGTGGGCTTGTCTAATGTATGGAAAGAGGTGGGATGGAATACGATCATTTACCTTGCAGCTATCACCTCGATTGATCCGTCGCTGTATGAGTCTGCCGGAATCGACGGTGCAAACCGTTACCAGAAGATCCTGTACGTCACACTGCCTGGGATCAAGTCGACATTTATCATTCTATTAATCATGAATATCGGACATATTCTGGATGCAGGCTTTGAAATTCAGTACCTGCTCGGCAATGGATTGATCGTCGACTGGTCGCAAACGATTGATATTTTCGTTCTCAAGTACGGGATTGCTCAAGGCAACTATTCGCTGGCCACTGCGGCAGGTATTTTCAAAACAGTTGTAAGCATAATCCTTATTCTAATTGCAAATTCTACCGCCAAGCGCCTTGGTGAAGAGCGGTTGATATAAAGGAGAGATGACGATGGGAACAACGACTGCGCGCAGAATTCGGATAGAGCCGATTCTGTTCCATACGATTAACGGCATCTTCATGCTCGTTCTTGCTATAGTAACATTATATCCGTTCCTTCATACACTAACGATTTCATTTAATGAGGGCAATGATGCGCTTCGGGGAGGCATCTATATATGGCCTCGTTCATGGTCATTGCAAAATTATAAGGCGATTTTCCTTTCAGGTACGATTTACCATGCGGCGTGGATTTCAGTCGCTCGTACGATTACATCGACGGTGATAGGTGTATTCCTTACCGCCATGTTAGCGTATACACTTGCACAGCCCCACTATCTTTTTCGTAAAATCATCGGTTTAATTTTTGTGTTGACGATGTATTTTAATGCGGGATTAATTCCTAACTACTTTCTAATCAAAAGCTTGGGACTTTTGAATAACTTCTGGGTGTATGTGCTCCCGGGAATGGTGAATGCATTTAATCTCATTGTCATTCGGACGTATATTCGAACGCTTCCATCAGGCTTGGTTGAGTCTGCGAAAATGGACGGAGCCGGTGATTTCACCATATTTTTGAGGATTATCCTCCCATTGTGTACGCCAGTGCTAGCGACCATTTCCTTGTTTATTGCGGTTGGATCTTGGAATACCTGGTTCGATACGTTCTTGTATGCTTCGTCTGATTTGAAGCTGAGTACACTTCAGTACGAAATGATGAAGCTGCTTGGATCAACGATGAGCAGCAACAACGATCCCGGTCTGATGGCAGGGGCAAACACAAATCAAACGAAGGCCATGGTTACGCCTTCTTCCATACGTGCTGCGATTACGATTGTGGCAGCGGTTCCGATTCTATTCGTTTATCCTTTCCTGCAAAGGTATTTTATCGTCGGAATGAATCTTGGAAGTGTCAAAGAGTAAGCAGTAGTAAACCATGATGATAATCATTTTCCGTTTCAGCTCGGAGCTGGGACGGTTTTTGCTTTATTTAAACGCATCCTATCCTTTATAATAGCCATATCGACTCCCTGAAATGAGGTGTATCCCATGTTAAGGGTCATGTTTGCTGATGACGAGCCCTACATGCTAGAGGGACTGCGGTTAATGATTGATTGGCATAAGTTAGGCTTTGAAGTATGCGGGGAAGCGTTGGATGGCGAAGACGCATTAGCCATGATGGCGTCGACACGGCCTCATTTGGTGCTGACGGATGTTCGTATGCCTGTCATAGATGGATTGGAACTGATTGAACTAGCTGCCAATCTACACCCTGAGGTGGAGTTTATTATTTTGAGTGGATACGCAGATTTCGAATATGCCAAAAGAGCTATGCGACATGGTGTGGCTAATTATTTGATGAAACCTTTAAATGAAGGGGAGCTTGTTGCTGCAGTGGAAGCGGTCGTAAATACGATTCAGGCCCGTGAAACTCACAATCAGTACGAAAGTGCTGCCTTGGATCGCTTACGATTGGAAACGATTTCAAAACTGATGCAGGGAGAAATCGGGCAGAAATGGATGGATCAGGCGAACGCCTTGTTGAATCTTCATGAAAGTTCCAGCATTCGCTGCATCTTACTTGAACCTGACGTTCAGGCACAGGCCCAATTGAATCTGAAGCAGGTTATTGAGGATATGATCAAGCTTCCTCAAGCGACATTATTTCCATTTGGCATTGGCATAGAACGACAGGGATTCTTGCTGGTCTCGGGGCCAGAGGCGCCTGTACCTTCTCCCGCAATAATTATAGAGTTAGTTGCTGGTGTCCGAAATAAGTGGGGCAGTTCGCTCTCGTTTTCAGTAAGCGGCGAACACAAGGGACCGCATGCGTTAAAAGAAGCATTCCGTGAGGGACTTATGGCGGAAATGTGCAAGTTCCCTTCTGGAGCTGAAGGGATCTACATCTATCAGGGAGAGCAGTCAGTTGAGACGCTGCCTGCATTTGTTGGAATGACGGAATCCATCCTAGATGCCATAGGGAGCGGGTGTTCAGAAACGGTGCGAGCCCATGTGCACCAATTATTCGTCGCGCTTTCGAGGCAGTCTGTCTCTGAATCTTGGGTGAGAGCTTATTTAGGCAATATTAAGCTTGAAATTCTTAAGGCTATTACCCAATCCAGCGGTGAGCCTGTATGGGCTCCAAATTGGATTGCTCCAACCGTTCCAATGGATATCAGCCTCTTGGAACGCAAGGTCATGCAGGAATTCTTGCAAGCTGCAGAGTGGATAAGCCTGAAGAAGGGTATAGGCCAAGATGCCGTCATTTCGGCAGCGGAGGACTACGTTAAATCGCATTACAGCGAAAAGCTGCAACTCCAGCATGTTGCAGAGCATTTTCGGTTGAATCCGGCCTACTTTGGCCAGAGGTTCAAGAAACAAGTCGGCCTCACCTTTAATGAATATTTACATGTCGTACGAATTGACGAAGCCAAAAAATTACTTCGTCGTGAAGAACTGAAAATATCCGATGTCGCCGATCGTCTCGGTTACTCAGATTCCGAACAGTTCGTAACCAAATTCAAGGCACTTACCGGCCTGTTACCCTCATCTTACAAAAAGGGCTAATATACGACTGACAAGGAGAACGACTATGAGCCGGAAATGGAATCTGTTACATATAGTCAATGATATTCCGCTGAAATTCAAGTTTTTAATCGTTTATTTGATGTGTGTGCTGCTTCCCATTTTGTGTATAAACAGTTTATTTTACCTGCAGGATAGCAGGAACACGGAACGTAGAGTGATGGACAACTTGCGAATTTCCTTGGATCGTGTCGGAAATGAAATCATGCAAATGGTGAACGAAGGTGTGGTGATCGGCAACGCCGTATCCGCTGACCGTATTTTTAATGAAATGCTTGAATATACGTACTCGGATAATGTTGCCTATTACGAAGAATATGATAGTTATCTCCGAGACAAATTAGGACAGTATCCGAATATTTATCCCTACATCTCTTGGATTGGCGTATACACCACGAACCCAACACTATCCAATGGTGGAAGCTACTTTATGTTTAAGCCCAATGATTTGAAGAGTGAATGGTATCAGAAGATGAACGAAAAGAAAGATAAGGTCACAGTGACCTCTTATTTGGATACGAATCCCATGAATCCCGAGGAGAAAATGGTATATGTCAGCATCATTCGAAAGCTGGACAATTTCCCTGACCTCATGAAATTCTCCAAATATCTGCGTATCGATATTCGGATGGATAAGCTGATGGAGCTATTTGATAAAGAACACAATTACCTGCTAATCAAGCTAGTGGATGAGGAAAATCGGCTTGTTCTGGAATCGGCAGGTAAGTTTAAAAGTGCTGACCCTTTGCTGCCGACTCTGCCTGTCTCAAAGGAATTTCAGTTGACAGGCTTACCTGAGAAGAGCTTCATCATTCCTCTTGGTACGGCCAGTTACGTTTTTAATTGGCGACTGGTCGGGGTACCAGAAGGGAGTCGAATCGCGGAGGAGAGGAAAGGGGTCATCCACTTTTTTACCTGGCTGACGCTCATCTCTACGATCATTCCGACGATATTGATTTATATTATTATGCATTCCTTTAATTTCCGGGTAAGAAAGCTCTCCAAGCATATGAATTTGTTGAAAAATGAAAGGTTTGAACCCATCACGATGTATGAGGGGAAAGATGAGATTGGCAATCTTCTTCGCAGCTTTAATTTGATGACAGGGAAAATACGCAATTTGATCAATGACGTTTACAAGCTCGAAATACAAAAAAAAGATTTGGAGCTCGAACGCGTGCAGGCAGAGCTGAAATATTTGCAAAGTCAGGTAGATCCTCACTTCCTGTTTAATACGTTAAACGCGATTCTCGTCGTCTGTAAGAAATATCGCTATGAGCATGTGACGGAAATTATTCAAAACTTGTCTCAGCTTCTGAGAAGACTGTTGAGCTGGAAAGAGGATTTGGTGACGGTAGAGGAAGAGTTAAACTTTACTGCCATGTACCTCCAAATCGAGAAGTTCCGATTCCAGGATCGGTTTCATTATGAATTGTCCATTGACGACTCTGTTCTGTCGTATCGAATCCCGAAGATGAGTATTCAATCGCTCGTTGAGAACTCTTGCAAGCATGGGCTTCAATCGGTCAAAGGAAATCGCAGAATTCGGATATCTGTAGAGAGAGCAGAGATGAACATGCTCATGAAGGTCGAAGATAACGGAATCGGAATGAACAGTGAGAAACTGGATGAGATTGTTCAGAGTCTATTTAAGGGAGAAGACAACGGCAAGAACATCGGACTTCGCAATGTGTACCGCCGCTTAAATCTGTTTTACGCGGAACGTTCTCTTTTTCATATTGAAAGTGTTCCCTTCGAAAAGACAAGTGTTACCATACAAATCCCTCTGAGTTTAATCAAGAATCAGGAGGAGGCCCGTGGACATGTATAAGGTTATTTTTGCTGATGACGAGCCTTTCGCCTTAGAAGGAATAAGGCTCATGGTCGAATGGGAAGAGCTTGGCTTTGAAATCGTGGCAATGTGCGAAAACGGCGAAGAAGCATTAGCCTGCATTGAAGCCTGTAAGCCTGATCTCGTGGTGACCGATATTCGGATGCCGGTAATTGACGGATTAGAATTGATCGATCGGGTGCAAAAGGCTGGCAGCGATCCGGTATTCATCATCTTAAGCGGCTACAATGATTTCGAATACGCGCGCTCTGCCCTGAGGTATGGGGTGAAGCATTATTTGCTTAAGCCGGCTTTGGATAGGGAGTGGGAGGCTGTCATTCAATTCGTTATTGGGGAGCTGCAGCACCGAGAACAGCAAAAGGTCCGCCATGACCTCGTTTCCGACCGTCTAGTACCGACGCTGCTTGCTCAGATGCTTCGGGGGGAAATTTCGGCAGCAGACGGGAACGTTGGGAAGATACTAGATCCCTTGGAACAAGGAGATCAGGGCTGGAGGTATATTCATGTCGAGTGGCTTGATAGCCCAGCACAGGAGCTGGATGCCCGCTACTTCCATTCGCGAAATGCTTATGCAATTGACTTGTTTGGAAGTCAGGACGGCCTTGTCATGGAGTCTTTCCCCGGGATCGAGGAATGGGCTCAACAGGTATACGAAGACCTGCGCGAGCAAGGTATCGAATGCTGTTTGTCGATAGGTCCACGGGTGGACGCCCTTCGTCATATTGCAGACTCGTATGCAGGTTCTTTAGAGACTTCGGTGCATCATTTCTTTCATGTATCCGGTGGTCCACTCGATTACGAAACGATCCATCACAAGCGCATCAACTACGATCTCAATGCGGTTTCTATCGTAGACGACATTCACATTGCGATCGAGGCGCTTCAGGAGAAACGAGTTGGAGAACTGATTAAACAAATGTTTGTGATGATATCTGATAATAAAACGGCTCGAGAGGTTGTCCATTTGTTGGTCATCCGCATTATTCTGAAGAGCGCAGCCGTCATGCGGGAGATGGGCATTGATTCAGAGGAGCTGCCTCGTATTCGCGATTTTTGGAGAAAGGAGCATCGGTGCTTAAAAGAAGTAGAAGAATCCCTGCAGGTTTATATGCAGCATTTTTTGAGCCAGCTGAAGCAGCATAAAGACAAATTCTCGGGCCATCCTCTTCGGGTCATTGAGCGTTATATTCAAGAACATTATCGGGAAACGTTAACAATTAAGGATATTGGAGAAAGGTTTTTCATGAACCCGGTTTATTTAGGCCAAGCGTTCATGAAGCGGTGCGGCGTAGGCATGATTGAGTATATTCATGATCTGCGCATTCATGAGGCGAAGCGAATGCTGTGTGAATCGGATGAAACGATTCGTGTGATCTCGGAGCAGATTGGATATGCTAACTATCATCATTTCCTCAAAGAGTTTGAGAAACGTGTATCCGACAAGCCGGCCGTGTACAGACAATTAAGCAAAACCTAACAGAATAGGGGGGAAGATCTTTAATCTGTGAATGGTAAGTGTATTCAGATTCTATATCATATAGCATAGAAGGCCTGTTTAAACAGGGTATGATGAGGAGGCTTGCCAATCTATGAACAACAAAGTACCGAACTTACACGAGGTTTATAATGGAATATTCAGAATCGGGGCTGCTGTTAGCACGAAGACCATCCGTTCCGAAGGGGACTTCATCGCCCGGCATTACAACAGCATTACCGCGGAGAACCAGATGAAGTTCGAGGAGATCCATCCAGAGGAAGATCGGTATACATTTGAGGCAGCGGATGAAATAATGGATTTCGCTTTGCAGAACGGGATTGCCGTTCGGGGGCATACGATGGTTTGGCATAATCAAACTTCCGATTGGGTGTTTGAAGGCCCTTCTGGCGGTGCAGCCAGCAAAGAAATGGTTCTCTTGCGTATGCAGGAGCATATCCGTACGGTAGCAGGTCGTTATAAGGGCAGGATATATGCGTGGGATGTAGTCAATGAAGCGATAGAAGATAAGGCGGACCTGGTGATGCGAAGTACCAAATGGCTGGATATTCTCGGGGAGGATTATATCCGCCATGCCTTCGAGGCAGCACATGAAGCTGATTCGAATGCCCTTCTATTCTATAACGACTACAACGAGACAGAGCCAGTCAAACGGGACAAGATTTATACTCTCGTCCGTTCATTGAAGGAGAAGGGGGTTCCTATCCATGGAATCGGCATGCAGGGACATTGGAATGTCTATGGTCCTTCCTTGGATGAAATACGGCAAGCAATCGAGCTTTATGCGTCCCTCAATCTGGAGCTTCACATCACCGAGTTAGATCTTTCCATGTTCCAATTCGAGGACCGGAGGACTGATCTGTTGGTACCCACTGCGCAGATGGTTGAGCTGCAGGAGCAGCGGTACGAAGATATCTTCAGGCTATTTAAGGATTATCGAGAAGTCATTACGTCGGTAACTTTCTGGGGAGCGGCAGACAACTATACCTGGTTAGACAACTTCCCAGTTCGCGGCAGAAAGAACTGGCCGTTTCTATTCGATGGGGAATTTCAGCCTAAAAAAGCATTCTGGCGTGTAATCGGATAAGCAAACTGAATGCAAAAGGGATCGGTTAATTGCATACGAAAAGGAAAGGGCAGGTCGAATGCATTCGTCTGCCCTCTTTGCGGTTGAATTCATCAACATATCGCACAACCTCATGATCCTGCTTACTGTATTTGCTGATGGCGATTTTCTGTGGAAGGTAGAAGAACAAAAAGGGACACAATCATTGTGATTCACCGAGCTATATGAGAATAGATCAATAATCGATGAGAATAGGTCATTGTTTTGAAAAAAATGATATCTTATAATAGCTTTAACGAAACGAATGAAAACGCTATCAACACAAGCTGTGTCCTCAAATTCATCGTTGACCTTTTGCGTTGGAGTAGAGCGAAACTGCCATTTCGGCAATTCATGTTTTTTTTGGATATCGTTATTTGTCAATAAATACGTTAAATATAAATAGGGGGCCTGACATGGTACGAATAGAAAAACACAGCAAGAAAAGCATCTCAATAATAAAATTCCTATTTATTATGCCTTTTATGGTTTTACTTGGTGTCTTTGCATATTACCCGTTATATGGTTGGGTTTATGCATTCTTTGACTATACGCCGCCGATTCCGCTGTCTCAATCGCCGTTTGTTGGTCTGAAGTGGTTTCATACCTTGGTCGAAAACCAAGTAAAGATCGATCAAACCCTTCAAATCCTTAAGAACACGTTTGGGATGAGTGGCTTGAATCTGCTATTCTCCTGGCTTCCAATGATTTTTGCCATATTCCTAACTGAGATCAAATCCGTACGTTTCCGGAGGTTTATACAGACGGTAACAACCTTGCCGAACTTCATCAGCTGGGTATTGGTCTATTCACTGGCATTTTCAATGTTCTCTAGTGAGGGTATAGTCAACGGCCTTTTGAAACAACTTGGATTTATCGATTCCCCGGTATTACTTCTTCAAAACTCCGACCATGTTTGGATTATGATGTGGATATGGACAACTTGGAAAACATTGGGCTGGTCAGCCATATTGTATATAGCGGCGATTATGGGGATAGATGATTCTCTATATGAAGCAGCTTATGTAGATGGCGCGACAAGAATGCGGGTGATCTGGCATGTCGTATTGCCGAGTATGGTGCCGACCTATTTTGTTTTGTTGATGCTGCAAATTGCGAGTTTTCTGAATAATGGCTTGGAGCAATATTTCGTATTTCAAAATGCATTTAACAAGGATTCCATACAGGCTTTAGACTTATATGTTTACAACCTGGCAATGGGGGGCGGCAGCTATTCTGTGTCCGTCGCGATCAGTATGCTAAAGAGCTTGATTAGTGTTGTACTTCTCTTTTCTGTGAACGGACTATCTAAAAGACTAAGAGGAGAGAGTATTGTATGAGTGATACAGCAGCAGGGCTGGCGCCGAATGATAAAGTGCCTGGCAGCCATCTCACTAGAAAAATTAAAGTCCAGGTCAGCCCAACAGACAAAATGATTACTGTTTTAATATATTTCCTGTTTTCCCTGTATGCGCTTATATGTGTCTATCCCTTTTATTCCATCGTTATTAATACGATAAGCGCAAACGATATCAGTGCCAAAGGTGATGTTATCTTTTACCCGATAAATATCCAATTTCATAACTACGTGGATGCGTTTAAAATACCGGGGTTGTGGGATGCAGCCGTTGTATCTGTAGGAAGGACCGTGATTGGAACCGCTTTGACGGTAGGGGCTTCCGCCTTCCTAGGATTCATGTTTACCCAGGAGGATATGTGGAGGCGAAAATTATGGTATCGCTATACGGTTTTAACCATGTTTTTTAATGCCGGGGTTATTCCGTGGTATTTGACCATGAGGTCTTTGCATCTGACAAACAATTTTTTGGCCTATATTCTCCCGACAATCGTAGCTCCGTTTTTCATCATTCTTGTAAAGACTTTCGTGGAATCAACGCCGAAGGAATTGCAGCATGCGGCAAGTATCGACGGGGCCGGGACCATGACCCTTTTTTTCAAAATCATGTTGCCCATCTGTAAGCCCATATTGGCTACAGTTGCCATATTCGCTGCAGTGGATCAGTGGAACTCCTTCCAGGACACATTGTTGTTGGTCACGGAGAGCAAGCTTTATAGCTTACAGTTTATCCTATATAACTATATCAATCAGGCAAGTTCCATATCCAGCATGGTAAACCTGCAGAATGCCGGTTCGACAGCGATCGCAAGTCTGGCAACAAAGCAAACCACTACGTCAATTCGAATGACGGTGACCATTATTGTTGTAGCGCCCATTTTGCTGGTTTATCCGATTTTCCAAAGGTTTTTTGTAAAGGGGATTATGATCGGTGCAGTGAAAGGATAACTTGCACTGGTTTAATAAATTGAAAGAATAGGGGGCCTAAGTATGAGTAAATCGAGTAAAGCAGTAAAAAAACCGATGTTGTTATTGTTTGCTAGCCTGTTCATGGTTTCGGTAGCATTGACCGGGTGTGGAGACGAATCTAACAATAAGGCTGCATCAACGGAACCAAGTAAGTCACCAGACTCCGGTACTGAAGCTACATCCAAGGCTAGTACAGCAATAGATCACAGTAAACCGTTGACCATTACCGTTTTTGACAATGCAGCAAATTATCAAGGCGAGCAGAAAGGGTGGTATGGAAAGCTTATTAAGGATAAGTTCAATATCACATTGAACATTCTTGCTCCTCAGGTTGCCGGCGATCAGCTATACAAGACAAGATCGGCAGCAGGAAATTTAGGCGATCTCTTGATCGTCAATAATAATCAGTTGGAAGAATTAATTCCAGCCGGTCTAATTATGGACCTCACGGGTAAGCTCAAAAATACCCAGAACCTGTCCAAATATGTGGACAATCATTTCAAACCTTTCAATGCAGCATTCCAAAAAGTAAATCCGGATGGCAAGATTTATGCTTTGCCGACTTTTGAGGCAGATACTTCACCAACGACATACTCGGAGCAGATCCCTTACTCAAGCCCTATAATGCCTTGGGATTATTACAAGGGAGTTGGGGCTC
Source organism: Paenibacillus sp. HWE-109 (assembly GCF_022163125.1). NCBI lineage: Bacteria > Bacillati > Bacillota > Bacilli > Caryophanales > Paenibacillaceae > Paenibacillus > Paenibacillus sp. HWE-109. The sequence continues at coordinate 1,072,794 of NZ_CP091881.1, forward strand.
CCGAGCTGAACAATCTGGATGATCTTTTGAATGTGCTGAAACTTATGCATGAGAAATATCCGAAGACGCCGGACGGTAAACCGATAGCTCCGATCACTTTGTGGAAGGACTGGGACAGCAGAGGCACTATGGAAAATGCACGCTGGTTGAGCAATTGGTACGGTTATGAGCAGCCAGAAGGAACCACGACCATCCAGTTGAATGCAAAAGGCGACATCGTTCCACTCATCGATGACAACAGTATGTACAAGAAAATTCTGCAATTTTATTATAAAGCAAATCAGATGGGTTTGGTTGACCCTGACTCGCCAACCCAGGATTGGAACAAAGTATCGGAAAAGCTGACCAACAAGCAGGTACTCCTTTTGTGGTACTCATGGGAAACAGGGTTCTACAATTCAATTGAAAGAGGTAAAAAGGGTGACGGGAATGTTGCGATCCCGATCGCTGACACGCACATCATTCAGGCAAGCGATGCCTATTACGGCAATGGGAGAGTATTTGCTATCGGTTCCAAAGCCAATGATCCCGATCGGATCATGGAATTCATGGATTGGCTGGCTTCTCCTGAAGGCCTGCGCTACTATGTGAATGGATTTGAAGGCTTCAACTACGAAAAGACGGCAGATGGTAAATTTAAGCTGACCGAGGTGGGTCAAACCGCATTCCAGAAAAATACACCTGTTCCAGATGAGTACGGAGGCGGCGGATATCAGGACGGACAAAGCAAACTGAACACGATGATCATAAGCGATTTTGCCAAAGATCCAAAGACAGGGGAGTTCTATAACAGCAATTACTGGGCCGCAACAATTGAAGCGAACAAGACAGCGCTAACGACGGATTGGCAAAACACCTATAATGCAGAAAACGCAACAGATTACTACCTGAAACATAAGATGATCGATATCGTCCCCAATATCAATACAAGTTTAGGAAGCGATTCATCAGATATTAAAAACAAACGCAGCCAGATTTCTGACTATGTAAAGAACACATCCTGGAAAATGGTATTCGCAAAGAATCAAGCAGAGTTCGACAAGCTTTGGGAAATGATGAAGAAAGATGTGATAGGCCTCGGTTGGAATGATGTCTTTGCCTCGGATACGGAAAAAGCGCAAAAGATTGTTAAAATGCGTGCCGATGCATTAGCTAAAAAGTAAAATTATAATTTTAATGAATGAGGGATATGTATGATCTTATATATCCCTTATTCATTTTCTAATTCTAGACGAATACACCGTCCTTCGATTACTTCACCGTAGAACAACGGCCTCTTTCAGAGAGCGATCGTGCAGAGCGGGGTATTCACGGAGCTCTACCCGGGAGTCCGCACGCCCAGGTTTCTGCGCGATATAGCGGAAGCCGAACAGGAAGGTGTTCAATTCTTCGAATTTCTCGGCGTTTCCTTGCTTGCGGAAGCCAGGAAGCTGGATGCGGTTTTTCTCCGGGACAAGATGCTGGAGTACAAGGCGTTCTGGGGCACCGTCGTCGGCAATACGTTCAGTGTTGGCAACGCGTTCGAATTGTTCCTTCAAAACAAGCGCTTGCAGGTACCGGTGATGTTCGGCCATACGTCATCCGAGTTTTTCAGTGCTCCGGAGGGAATTCGGCAACGATCTAGGCAAGAGTGCCAAACGAGCCGTCGTTCCTTTGCTTCGTTGACTGTTTTCAAACAGTAATATATGCTAATTAATAATTGATATATTGTCATTTTTTTGATACTGGAGGATCATGATGACCAACATTTTCTATGTTGAGTATGATGCCGCGCACGCAAGCAATTTTGTGTTCGATATCCCTGAGGGCCATAACTGTTGGCTGCTCGTCGTGACCCATACCCCTGCCCTGTTCTGGGTCAATGAAGAATTGAAGGAGTACTCAGCATACAGTGGAGTTTTATACCATCCCCATCAAAAAATTTATTACCGGGCCTGCGCGGAACAATATAAGAACGACTGGATTCGTTTCGAATCCAACGAATCGTATGTAACGGAAACATCGCTTCCATTCGGAGTGCCATTTTCATTGAATGACCCTGAATACTGCCATAAAATATTCCAACTCCTCGTCAGCGAACACTCTTTTCAAAAAGATTATAAAGAATCATCCATCGACTGCTTACTGAGAACCTTGTTTAACAAGCTGCTAGAATCTTACTTTCAAGAAGTAATTACGCCCCAATACTACAATTTGTTGACGCTTCGGACCGCCATTTACAGTAATCCTAGCCAGGATTGGGCGGTTCCGAGAATGGCCGACTCTATCCGCATCAGTCCTGGGTATTTGCAGTCAATTTACAAGAAGACTTTCGGGATTTCTTGTATGGATGACGTGATTACAAGCCGCATCCGCCAAGCCAAGGAATATTTGTTGCACGGCTCACTATCCATCGCGGAGGTCTCTTTGCGCTGCGGGTACAACAACGTGGAGCATTTTTGCCGTCAATTCAAGCAGATTACGGGCTTTACACCAAGAAAGTTTCACAAGCAGATGGAAGGCGCGTCTGTTGAGAGGGCCGCCAAACCGTAACTTATACAACAAAACAGGAGACTCTTCGTCAAACGTCCTTAAAAATAGAATACGATTGTAAAGTGAAGGGGGCAATCATCATGAGTGAAGCACGTTTAGAGTATAAAGAAAGACTATTTTTTCGCTCCCCAGCCAAGCATTGGGACGAAGCATTTCCGATTGGCAACGGACGGCTGGGAGCTATGATTTTCGGAGGGCCATGCTCCGAACGATTGCAGCTTAATGAAGATTCCTTATGGTATGGAGGGCCGAGGGATCGGCATAACCCGGATGCATTGGTACATCTTCCGGAAATTCGCCGCCTCATTTTTGAAGGGAAGCTCAAAGAAGCCGAGTTCCTCGCTTCGCTTGCCTTAACTGCGATCCCTGAAACCCAGCGTCATTATGTGCCGCTCGGTGATCTGTTTCTTCATTTCCAAACATTAGACGATAACCAAGTCATCGATTATGAACGGGAGCTCGATTTATCAGAAGCAGTGGTCAGTATTTCCTTTAAGGCGGGCAAGGTTCATTATCGTCGCAAGATCTTTGCGAGCTATCCGGACGGCGCGATTGTGATTCGATTGACGGCTGATACGCCGGGCCAAATTTCCTTTACGGCAAGAATGGGAAGGGAAAGGTTCCGATACGTAGATCATATCCGCACAGAAGAAGGTAATTCGATCATGATGAGCGGCAATAGTGGCGGAGGTGTTAACTATTGCGGTGTGTTGATGTGCAAACCAGAGGGAGGCCAAATGCATACGATTGGGGAGCACTTGGTCGTGACCAATGCCGATGCCGTCACATTGGTCATTTCCGCCGCCACGGATTTTCGAGAGTCCGATCCTGAATCCGCAGCGTTTGCAAATGCCAAGCGTGCTGCTTCACGGACTTATATCGATTTATTAACGGCCCACATTGAAGATTATTGTAAACTATTTGAGCGGACGTCGTTAAGGCTTGATGCTGCATTCAAAGCTGTGGAACAAGACACCTCGAAACGATTGGAACGGATGAAAGCTGGAGCAGAAGACCCCGGACTTCTTGCTTTATATTTTCAGTATGGCCGTTATCTGCTTATTGCTTCAAGCAGACCAGGATCTTTACCTGCGAATTTGCAAGGGATTTGGAATAAGGATATGTTGCCGGCCTGGGACAGCAAATTTACCATTAACATTAATGCGCAAATGAACTATTGGCCGGCTGAGATCTGCAATTTACCCGAATGCCATGAGCCTCTCTTTGCATTGATCGAACGGATGATTCCAAACGGTCGCCGAACCGCTCAAAGCATGTATGGGTGCGGTGGCAGTGCTGCCCATCATAATACTGATATTTGGGCGGATACCGCACCGCAGGATCTTTATCTACCCTCGACATATTGGCCCCTTGGTCTTGCATGGTTATGTCTGCATCTTTGGGAACATTATCAATTCGAGCGGAATGAGGCATTTCTGAAACGTGCTTACCCGATGATGAAAGAAGCGGCTGTTTTTCTTGTTGATTATATGGTCGAACTTCCTAGTGGAATGCTTGTCACTTGCCCCTCTGTCTCACCTGAAAACACATATAGATTGCCGAATGGGGAAACGGGCGTGCTTTGCTATGGGCCATCCATGGATAGCCAGATTGCTCGCGAATTGTTTCTCGCATGTCTAGCGGCAGGTGAACAGTTAGAGACGGATATGGACTTCTTGACAACGCTTAAACTTACAATGGATAAGCTGCCACAGCCCCAGATTGGGCGACATGGACAAATACAGGAGTGGATTGAAGATTATGAGGAAGTGGAGCCAGGACATCGTCATATCTCACACTTGTTCGCTTTGCACCCGGGAACACAGATCACTCCAGAGAAGACACCAAGCCTAGGTGCTGCTGCTCGCCGGACACTTGAGAGACGACTTGCAAACGGAGGCGGACATACAGGCTGGAGTCGCGCCTGGATTGTGAATTTTTGGGCTCGGCTGGGAGATGCGGAAGAAGCATACGAAAATGTAGTTGCCCTTTTGACGCACTCCACATTGCCCAACCTTCTCGATAACCATCCGCCGTTTCAGATAGACGGCAATTTTGGCGGGACTGCGGGTATCGCGGAAATGCTGCTGCAAAGCCATGCTGACGCCATTCATCTGTTACCAGCTCTCCCTAGTGCATGGTCCAATGGTGAAGTAACGGGGCTTCGCGCCCGCGGTGCGGTAACGGTAGATATGGCATGGAAAGACGGTCAATTACAGCATGCTGTTCTTAAGCCAGATAATAAAGGTGTGTATCGTATTCGTTGCAATCTGCCCATCCAATTATGGATTGAAGGGGAGATTTACGAGTCAAAGCAACTCGACGCATCAACCTATTCGTTTGAGGCGGAGGCAGGGACTGCGGTTCATGTACTTGCTAAGGCCGAATCCAAGCCCGCGCCCATATCATAGCGTTTTTTCATTAGACATGCTTGCCTGCATGTCTATTTCTTTGCATTCTTTTTTGGTTTTCATCATTGCATTGTAATGGAAAGGGTCTTTTCGCGAAAAGTACGCACACTGCCTATTCTACTCCATAATTGAGGGGGGATTATTCTTTAGTTTGAGTATGTGATGCCAATTACCTAAGTTGTAGAATGAAATTGGAAACAAATTGTAAGCGATTGCAGAAAGAGGAGGATGCTTGTGAGAAAAAATTTTAATGTATGGATGGTCATCGTTCTGCTGTTCGGGATGATCGCTTCCCATCTGCTAGTGCCTTTGATGGCATCTGCTGCCAGTAATATGATTGTTTTGTCCCAAAGCTTTGAAGACGACCAAACTGGCGGTTGGGTTAAGGTATCCTGGATGGGAGACGGAACGATTGCCGTAACATCGGCAACAGCCTCCGAAGGCTCCAAATCCTTGGCAATGACGAACCGTGCTGCGAGGAACAGCAGCCCGTTTCTGGATTTGACTTCGTATACGCAAGCCGGTCATACGTACGATTTGTCACTGAAGCTTAAAGTCGGAGCAGGAACTGACAGTTTCCATGTTGCTTCCAATGTCGATGCCGACTCGCTATCCAACAAATATCCTTGGCTGGTGGGGAATAAATTGGTTAACTCCACCGATTGGACCACCTTTGAACTGAAGGGATACGAGCTTCCGGGCGATACGAAGGCATTCAAGATATGGGTGGAGTCGGATCCAGCTTCCACCACTACGGAGGATCTCTTTATCGATGAAGTGAAGTTGACGGATGTCACGCCGACTGCACCAACGGATTCGGGAGTTGTTGACCAAACAGGCATTCAATCCTCCTTTGAGGAAGGGCAAGGAAATTGGGTGCGCCGAAACGGCTCCGGTAATATCGATATATCGACGGCTGACAATCACACCACAGGCGGCTCCAAGAGCTTGCTGACCACGATATCAGAGCAATATGACGGACCCCTGTTGAACGTCCTTGGTAAGATGTCCAAGGGATACAGGTACAATTTGTCCGCATGGGTAAAAATGGCTTCGGGGCAGTCTCCTACTATATTGCGGCTCTCTGTACAGAGCGGTGACAGTTCTTATGCCAACGTTTCGTCTAACGTGACGGTAACATCCGACGCTTGGGTAAAGTTGAGCGGCACATTTACATTAACAAGTACTCCGACTGTTTTGAATGCATACGTAGAAGTAGCCAACGCGTATAGCGATGCAAGATCTTTTTATTTAGACGATTTCGAATTGTCCTATTCAGGCCAAGCATCCGGGCCGAAGCCGATTCAAACGGACATTGATCCTTTGAAGGACATCTATGCGGACAACTTCAAAATTGGTGCTGCCATAACGGGAGATCAACTTACTTCTGATGTTCACAACCTTCTGGATTATCACTATAGCTCCATCGTCGCCGAGAATGCCACAAAGCCGGGCTCTTTGGAACTGGCAGAAGGACAATGGAACTGGGCGGAAGCAGACAAAATTGCACAATATGCCAAGGCTCACACTATGAATTTCCGGCTGCATACCCTTGCTTGGCATTCGCAGGCTGCGGAATGGATGTTTAAGGATGCCCAGGGTCAGCCGCTTGCAGCTACACCGGACAATAAACAGTTGGTACTCAGCCGTTTGACGACTTATATCCAAACGGTGGCGCGTCACTTCAGTGCTATAGACGTGCCGATTGATGCCATCGACGTCGTAAACGAAGTCATTGACCCCGGGCAGCCAGACGGCATGCGGAAGAGCGAGTGGTATACGTTGACTGGCTTGGACTTCATCCGTACAGCCTTCAGAGTTGCTCGTCAAGAGCTGCCGAACGCTAAACTGTATATCAACGATTACAGTACGCAGGATCCGGTCAAACGCGATTTTTTGTTTAATCTGGTGATGAAGCTGAAAGGCGAAGGGGTTCCGATTGACGGCGTGGGCCACCAAACGCACATTAGCATCGGCGGTCCCTCTATCGATCAAATTTCCGAATCCATCCGGAAATTCGGAGAAGCCGGATTTGACAATCAGATAACGGAGCTTGACGTTTCAGTTTATACGGACAATGCCACCAGCTTTGATGACTCCATGCTTGTGAAACAAGGCTACCGTTACAAGCAATTGTTCCAAGAGCTGGTTAGGCTGGACAATGAGGGGAAAAAAGCGAATAGGAACACTCCGGCTTATAATCCTGACGGATGGATCAGCAATGTTACGATATGGGGGATTGCAGACGATCATACTTGGCTCGACAACATCAATAATATAACCCGTAAAGATGCTCCTCTTCCGTTCGATGTGCAGTATCAAGCCAAATATGCGTATTGGGGAATGATTGAGGCAGTAAAGACACTGACGCCTACCCATCTTCCTATAACTGCTCAAACAGCATTTACAGCTCAAGGTACACCAGTGAATGCTTCGGATTCGGTTTGGAATACAATTCAGACCCTAAAAACTCAACAGTCAGGTACACTGCAGGCTCAGGTGAAAACCTTGTGGGATGAACATAATCTTTATGCCCGCGTAGCGGTCAAAGACATTACCAAAACGGCAACGGATCAAATCGAGCTCTTCGTGGATGACAATGGAATCAAGAAGTATACGTTCGCACGAAATGATGTTCATATTACCGAAGGTACTGACGGTTATGTGCTGCAAGCATCTATCCCGATGGCCGGTATCTTAGGCAAGCAAGTGAAGTTTGATGTAAGAGTGACCGACATGGGGATTAATGACGGAACGGAGCATGGCAGCAACGGAGTTATCGTTTCCTGGAGCGATCCTCGGAACGTCCAGGGCAACGACAGCCTCGGTTACGGGGCTTTGACTTATATCGATGCTACCAAAGCGGCAAAATCTCTTTATGGAACCCCCGCTATTGACGGCGAAATGGACAGCATGTGGGCAGACGCTCCGGTTAGTACGACCGATGTAATAGTAGAGCAACATAACAACGCAATCGCTAAAGCACAATTCCGATCGATGTGGGATGAGCATAATCTTTATGTCTATGCTGTTGTGAAGGACAGCGTATTGAATGATGCCAACGTCAATACATGGGAGCAGGATTCAGTGGAAATTTTCGTTGACCAGAACAACGGAAAATCGGAGAGCTACCAAGATGACGACGGCCAATACCGAATCAACTTCAAGAACGTTAAGACTGTCGGCGGCCATGCTACACAAAACAACTATATATCAGCCACGAAAAGAATGGATGGAGGTTACGTCGTAGAAGCAGCAATATCACTGGATTCGATCACTCCAACTGCAGGAACCATGATCGGATTCGACCTCCAAGTCAACAATGCTCAGGACAGTGGAAGCCGGGACAGCGTCTTTTCTTGGAACGACCCGACAGGTCAATCCTATCAGAGCACCTCGAGATTCGGTGTTCTGACGCTTCAGCCAAAGCCTGCACCGCCTCAGAACGGCTCGACCCCGACCTCTACACCAGAGGGGGCTATTAAAGTTGAGGAGCATAAGGGCGGCAAAGTGGAACAGAATGGAGCGACCATTGATCTGCCGGCCGGAGCCATTGGCAAAGACGTTATCGTCGTTGTCAAAAAGCTGAGCGATCCCTCAAAGCTGAATACCGACCCGAAATTGAAGCTAGCCGGAGATGTGTATGAGATTACCAAGGACATAACCGGACCGTTCCAGAAACCAGTCACGATCACCCTTCCGTTCAACACCAGTTTGTTGGATGATGAGCATGAGGTGGCATTGTACTGGTACAACGAAGAAACCGCCAAATGGGTCAAATTAGACGATATTAAGATCGACCTGGTGAAAGGTACCGTTTCCGGCAGTGTGACGCACTTTACCAAGTTTGCCGTATTGGCTGCAGAAAAGTCCGCATCTGTCGAGGTTCCGGCTTTAATTGATATTAAAGGACACTGGGCCGAAGCAGGGATCCAAGAACTTGTAAAAGCAGGAGTGATCGACGGCTACCCGGACGGCACATTCCAGCCTGATTCAACCCTAACGAGATCCGAGTTCGTATCCATGATCGTCAAAGCTTTTCACCTGACGGCAACAGGAGGACTTGGGTTCTCCGATACTGGCAGCCACTGGGCAAAGGAGGCAATTGCAGTAGCATCCGCACTGGGGATTGTAGCCGGCTATGAGGACGGAACCTTCGGTCCGGAAGACAACATCACCCGGGAACAAATGGCCGTAATCCTTGCACGTGCTGCACACCTGGCTACGGCCAGCGGAAGTCTGGATTATAAGGACAGTAGTGACGTATCCACGTGGGCCCAAAGAGCGCTTACGGCTTTGACTGCCAAGGGTCTGCTGAACGGCTACGAGGACGGTACGCTGAAGCCGAAGGCTTTTAGCACCCGCGCAGAAGCGGCGGTTAGTATGATTAGGATTTTGAATGCTCAACAGGTACAATAACGCATCTTAAGGGGGACTAATGAGCCATGAGCAGCATGAATGTGACGGCAGTGCCTGCCGAATATTTTAGGTCCGTTAATGAAGAGCTTCAAGGTACGATTCAAGAGGTTTCCTATAAGGTAAGCAACTATATCCATTTGACTCGACAGCTTGTAACAGATCGGATCATCGATAGCAGTGAAGCAGGAAGAGAAACCGTTGCGGGAGATGCCATATTGAAGAAATGCAACGTCTACTTGCCTGCCGCTTATGACCCAAACGACAATTCTGTCAGATACAATGTATTGTATTTGCTTCATGGTGTAGGCGGAGATCAATCTGAATGGTTAAGCAGCAACGGTAAAGCTGACGGACAATTTATCATTTGCAATCTATTTGACAATCTCATAGCAAACAGTGATATCGATCCGTTGATCGTCGTATTTCCCAACGGAAGAAGCGCGTACGACTGGACAGATAGCTCCTTCAATACCGAAGGAACCAATATGCTGGGATTCTATTATTTTGATTATGAGCTGAGATACGATCTGATTCCATTTATAGAATCAAATTACAAAACCACAGCAGACATAACAGAAACCTCACAGGAGGGCATCCTATTTAACCGCACGCACAGAGCGATCGCGGGGCTCTCTATGGGGGGAATGCAAGCCCTGAATCTGATCCTCGGCGGTTACCGGCATGATTCGACGCGAATCACTCGCACGGAGAGTCCTTGGAACAACGGGTTGGATAAGACTGTACTCGCACCAGGTATGATAGATTTGTTCGCTTACGTCGGAGCTTTTTCAAATGCGCCCACGTCGAGTGATGGCAAAACGCTTGGAGTCAGTCTTGCGTCTTGCGTCCATGATCTTCATTTGCTATATACCACCTGCGGCGATGCGGACGGAGTAGCCATTGGCAGCTGTATAGAATCGATAGATGGGCTTATAAGCCAATCGGGGGATCAACTTAATCATTGTTATCAAATTCTGATTAAAGATGGTTTTCATGATTTCCATGTTTGGAATAACGGTGCGTATAACTTTAGTCGATTGATATTCAGAAATTGTGATGATCATGGAAGGTCCCGTGTTGTGATGAAAACACTGCAATGAGTATTGCAGATAAAAACCAGAAGTGATCCTCAGCATGAGGTCAATCGAGTATTAAGCGTTTGCGAGTGAGTTCACGGCGACTTTCATATTTTTGTGAATAAGTTAAAAATAGGGTGTATACTCTTTAATTTGTTAAATGCTATGTATGCGCTTGCGTACTATAATTTACTAAGAAAGGAGGTAATTTACAAAGGGTAATACTCAAGTAGTACGTAGGTACGTTGTGACAAATAATATATTTTAGGAGGTAGACTATGTTAAAGTTTAAAAAGAAGTTCTTGACGTTAGTTCTTGCAGCTACAGTAAGTTGTACCAGCTTGATTGCAACAACCGCAAGTGCAGCGACAGACTACTGGCAAAATTGGACCGATGGCGGTGGAACTGTAAACGCTGTTAATGGATCTGGAGGTAATTACATCGTCAATTGGACAAATTCAGGTAATTTTGTTGTCGGTAAAGGCTGGAATATCGGATCAGCAACTAGAACAATAAACTACAATGCTGGCGTCTGGGCACCGTCCGGCAATGGGTATTTGACTCTCTATGGGTGGACGAGAAACTCACTCATAGAATATTACGTCGTTGATAGCTGGGGGACATACAGACCTACTGGAACGTATAAAGGCACTGTGACCAGTGATGGGGGCACTTATGACATATATACGACTACGCGAACTAACGCACCTTCCATTGACGGTACACAAACTTTCACCCAGTTCTGGAGTGTCCGACAGTCGAAGAGAGCGACTGGCAGCAACGTCGCTATCACTTTTAGCAACCACGTTAACGCATGGCAGAGCAAAGGAATGAATCTGGGGAGTAGTTGGGCTTACCAGGTATTAGCGACAGAGGGATATCAAAGTAGTGGGAGCTCTAACGTAACGGTGTGGTAACAGCTTACCTGCAAGCAGGGCAACTGACGTGTGCCTGACCGTTTCTAGAATGTTGAGAAAGTTTTCAATTATTGATACTGCTAAGGCCTGCCGGCTTCACAGCCGGCGGTCTTATACACCTTTCAGAAAAGTGAAGGGGCGCGAGGGAACCGATCCCTTTTTCCGATCAGTTTAAAGGAGATAATCTATGAGAAAGCTATTACCTTTCTTTTTAATGGGAATGATGGTTGCTGTCAGCGCTTGTTCGCAAGAAAAACCTGAAAAGAATGATAACTTTGTACTAGTCAAAGGCGGGACTTTTATGAACACAAAGTCCAACTACTACGGAAAAAGTGTAAAAATATCGAATTTTATTATTGGCAAATATGAGGTAACTCAAAAAGAGTGGATTGAGGTAATGGGAAGTAATCCCTCCGAATTCAAAGGCGATAATTTGCCGGTAGAAATGGTAAGCTGGTATGACGTTGTTGAGTACTGTATTAAAAGAAGTATAAAAGAGGGCTTAAAACCGTATTACAATATAGACAAGAACAAAATAGACCCGAATAATAAGAGTGATAACGATAATATAAAATGGACAGTAACGATCAATGCGGAAGCTAATGGTTACCGATTGCCGACAGAAGCAGAGTGGGAATATGCTGCAGGTGGAGGTCAAATGAGCAAGAGTTACACTTACAGCGGAAGCAATAATGCAGATGAAGTAGCATGGTATTGGAAAAACGCTGGTGATAAATACTTATCAGGTGATTGGAACTGGCCTGCGATAGAAAATAACCATAATAAAACAAAATCTATCGGTGACAAGAAACCCAACGAGTTAGGACTTTACGATATGTCAGGTAACGTAAGGGAGTGGAGCTGGAATTGGCACGGAGACTTGGATAGTAATAGCGGGTCTTACCGGGTTGCGAAGGGCGGCGGTTGGATTGGCGACGTCAGCAACAGCCAGTTATCTTTTCGAGGCAAGTTCGAGGCGAATGGCTTTGGCCCCGATCAAGGTTTTCGTGTGTGTCGCGACGACCTTGGTATTAATATCAAGTAATTGGTAACGCTTACATTCGAGGGCCCTGATAACATAGAGACGTAACAAACAAACACATTATAAAGCTGGAGGTAGGTTTATGAAGAAGAAATGGATGCTTGCCCTTATCGGAGTGACTTTATCGCTTAGTCTGATAACGTCCGTATCAGCAGTGTGGGAGTTCTGGGATCCGCTCACTTATCACAATCCAAGCACTTGGGAAAAAGCGAATAATTACTCCAACGGTTCCATGTTTAATTGTACATGGAGAGAAAATAATGCCAATTTCACCAGCGGCGGACAATTGGAACTAAAGATCACCAGTCCATCTTACAACAAATTCGACTGTGGCGAATACCGTTCCACGAACAAATACGGCTATGGTAAATATGAGGTCAACATGAAGCCTGCTAAGAATGTGGGTATTGTCTCCTCATTCTTCACTTATACCGGTCCGATCGATGGTACCCAGTGGGATGAGATCGACATCGAATTCCTTGGCAAGGATACAACGAAAGTGCAGTTTAATTACTACACGAATGGTGTTGGCGGCCATGAGAAGGTCGTTGACCTCGGCTTTGATGCTTCTCAAGGATTTCATTCGTACGCATTCAATTGGCAGGCAGGCTCTATTAAATGGTATGTGGATGGCGTTTTGAAGCATACAGCCACCTCCAACATTCCAAAGACACCGGGCAAAATCATGATGAATATATGGAATGGCACGGGAGTGGATTCCTGGCTCGGAACTTATGACGGTAAAAATCCTCTATCTGCTTTCTACGATTGGGTAAAGTATACGAGTAATTAATAATTCGCATTTTCGGCCCCAAGATAAAAAGCACTTATAAACCTCCTACGGTGTATAATAAGTGCTTTTTGAAGTGTCAAAAAAAGTTAGTAGTCGACTCCACATTGAATATTTGTTATTCAGATTTATGATTTGGTATTTCTGGCAGCAAGGGGCAAGCCTATAATGGAGACAGCCCACAGCCAGATTTACCAACTATCGTTAATAGGAGGAGTCAACGTGTATCGGAAAGTATGTTCTACACTTTTAAGCATTAGTCTTGTTGTCCCGTTCTTCTCTTCGGCAGCGCCAGTTTTGGCTGCTTCTGTAGAAGAAAAGCCATCCTCAATGGCTGTTAATTTCGAGGACATGAATGGCCACTGGGCGAATCTTGCTGTTGCTAAATTTGCGCAGGCTGGTATTGTAACCGGTTACGAGGATCAAGAATTTCATCCCGACGAGCCGGTAACGCGCGCTGAATTTGTCACATTCCTTAACCGCTTGTTCCGGTATGAGAGTGATGGACCGTCATCGTTTACGGATGTAAAACCTTCCGATTGGTATAAGGAAGCCGTTTCCAAAGCGACGAATGCTGGACTGATCCAAGGGTATCCTGACGGAAGGTTTATTCCGAATGAGCGGATTCAGCGCCAGGATGCCGTACTTTTGCTAACCCGGGCATTTCAAATTAGCAGTAGTACCAATGATTCGATATTACGTTTCCATGATGCTGCAGAAATCGATGATTATGCCAAATCAGCAATGAGCAGTCTAATCTCGGAGGGATATTTAACAGGCGACGACGGGCAAAAATTGCAGCCAAAACGTGCAATGACGCGTGCTGAAACCGTCGAGTTGCTGGGTCGCATGATTGTCTGGATGAGCCCGGATTTTGGCGATACCAAGACAAAGGAAATTAAAGGAAATGTAATTGTCAATAAGCCTGGAACGACACTGCAAGATGTGAAAATCGACGGCAATCTTTATGTTTCGGAAGGAGTAGGCGAAGGGGAGGTTGCGTTCAGCAACATTACGGTTGCAGGCGACACTTTTATTAATGGAGGCGGCACACATTCCGTCATATTTAATAAGTCGAATCTGTCTCACGTGGTCCTGAACAAGAAGAATAATCAGGTAAGGTTTGCTTTAAACGACAATTCTTCGGCTGAATTCGTCGAGGTCAATCATCCATCTATCATAGAATTATCTTCAGGTGCTACAGTGAAGGAATTACATATTGGAGAATCGGCTTACGGCTCCAAGATCGTGAACAAAGGCACGATTGTTCATATGAAAGTAGGGGCTGCTGGTGTTACGGTTAACGATAAACCGGTGAGCAAAGGCAACGATCTTAATTTGCCCGAAGATTCAGGAGTTAAGCCTGGTACGCCAACCAGTTCATCAAGTAATTCAAGCAATTCAAGTAATTCTTCGCAAGAAAATCCTTGGCAATTGATCTGGAATGACGAGTTTAACGGCAATACAATCGATTCGAGTAAATGGAACGTTCAGGATACTGGAACAGTGTACAATAATGAGTTGGAATATTATAGTCCTAACAATGCAAGCATTGAGAAAGACGGTAACGAAAACGTACTTGTTCTAGAAGCAAAAAAAGAATTTCACTCGGGCCGTGATTATACGTCGGGTAAGCTGACCTCCCAAATGAAAGGCGACTGGACGTATGGAAAGTTCGAAGTTCGCGCCAAATTGCCTATTCAACAAGGCATGTGGCCTGCCATTTGGATGATGCCTACAGATGAACTCAAGCAATATGGACCATGGCCTGGCTCCGGCGAAATTGACATGATGGAGCTTACGGGGCCAGTAGCGTCTGATCCCGCTAATGCGGATGTGTATCCGAGGAAGGTTCAAGGCACCATTCACTACGGTAATCCTCACGAACAGCAATATAATCATTATTTACTGCCGCAAGGACAGACGTTTGCCGATGATTATCACGTGTTTTCGGTGGAATGGCTGCCTGGGAAAATCAGTTGGTTTGTGGATGGACATAAGTTCCATGAAACCAGTGATTGGGGTTCAAGGGGTGACGGGCAGGAGGAAAATTATACGTATCCTGCGCCTTTCGATCGGCCTTTCTACATGATCCTGAATCTGGCTGTCGGTGGCGATATGCCGGGAAATCCGAAGGGCGATTTCAAGTCCGATAAAATGTATATCGATTATGTCCGTGCCTACAAGTACAAAGATTTGGATAAATTGCCTGACGTGACTGGAAAGCGCCCAGAGTCATCAAGTCTCAACTTGCCACAGCGCGATCCGATGCCGGACGGGAATCAAATTTGGAACAACAAATTCGATGGGGGGATTGACGATAATGGCGTTCCTCACAAATGGGAGTTCCTTAAGAACGTCAATGGCGATGGGAATGTTAGTATCGCCCAAGACCCAGTCAAGGGAAATGTAGCGAAAGTCACTGTTACGAATGCAGGCGACCAACTTTATTCGATTCAACTAACGCAAATGCCTCTCATGTTGGAACAAGGTAAGGCATATAAGGTCACTTATGATGCCAAGGCGGATGCGCCTCGTTCGATTATGTCGAAGGTGTCCCAATATCAGGGAAGTTGGACGCCTTATTCGGGAGAAGTGACTGCGCAACTCACCGATCAATGGCAGTCCTACGAGTACTCCTTCAATATGAAGAGTAAGACTGATAATAATACCCGTTTCGAGTTCAATCTCGGAAAGAATTCTACCGAGAACGTTTATTTAACAAACGTAAGGGTGGTTGAGATTCCGTGGATTCCAGAGCCGCCAAAGGTAAGGCAGCCGCTTAGCGATGGCAATCTGGTCTTTAACGGCGGATTCGATCAAGGCAGTGACAGAATGGCGTTCTGGCATATTACAAAAGCTGTAGGGGCAGCTGCAACGGCTTCGGTAAGCAATGATCTTGTACCTTCCACCTACATGATGGATCGTAAGCTTAAAGTAACCGCAGCAAATGGTGGTACCGCTCCTGAGAGTGTTTATTTGTCGCAATCAGGGCTAGTGCTCTCCAAAGGGGCTACGTATACGTTAACGTTTGATGCTAAGGCAGATCACAACCGTTCGATCGCAGTCGGTCTCGATACAGGAGTGAGTGGCGGTGTAACCTATACGGGAGGACCGACCGTGAATCTGACTGATGCCATGACTACTTATACCAAACATTTTACGGTAAATGATACACAAACTGACTCCACCTTGAAGTTTCTGTTAGGCGGCGGCACGGGAACAATTGTATTGGATAATGTGCGTTTGATTAAACGTAATGGTACCCCCACAGTGAATGATTATGTTCATATTCCGGCAGACCAATATTGGGAAACGCGAGGTACAACGTTAGAAGCAAGTGGGGAGGGCGCTAAAGACCTAACAGGAATGGCCCTAGGCAATTATACTGATTACAAAATCAGCATCGTGCAGCCAGGACGCTATGTGCCATCAGTAAGGGTCTCAAGCGTCAAAGACGACTCCATATTGAACTTTACGGTTCTGGACGAATCCTTGCATGCAGTGAAAACGATCGCAGTTGCCGTTGGCAATACTGGGGGCAGGCATTCGTATAAAACGATCTATATCGAACAGTTTGATCTGCAAGCAGGAACCTATTACTTGCGCTTGGCAGGGCAGGATTATAGCACTGTATGGATCGACTTCTCTCGGGAAATGATTCAAAACGGGGATTTCAGCAATAATGATACAAGTGGATGGACACTGATGAAAAATTCAGCAGACGCTGGCGTGCAGTCCACCACAATTTCTGCTGCCAATGGAAAATTAAGCGTGGATATTGATGGACCTGGCGCGAACGAATACGATATCCAAGTTAAACAAACAGCAAATAAGGCGCTTGCGAACGGAAAGACGTATCGTTTCAGTTTTGATGCTTCAGCGTCAGTTTCGAGGGATATGAAAGGAATCGTACAGTTAAATGAGGCTCCATATACGCCTTATATGGATCAAACAGTTAGTTTAACTGGCAATAAGCAGCATTTCGAGAAAGTATTCACGATGACAGCCGATGATCCGGACGCAGTACCTCTCTTTAGTTTAGGCAAACTCGGCGATATTTCTGTCACTCATTCCGTTTATCTGGACAATGTTTCTCTGGTGCAGGTGATGTCACAAAAGGCGAATTTGATTCCCAATGGCGATTTTGCTTCGGGCTTATCGGGTTGGACAATATTCTCACAAGATAGTGGCCAGCTTGCCATCTCCAACGACAACGGTTCGTTAAGGGCTAATGTCGGAACTGTTGGGACAGAATCCTGGCAGCGCCAAGTTTACTATGAGGGAGTCGGTTATAAAAATGGCAACCAATACACGCTGTCATTCAAGGCGCATTCGACAACACCGCGTAAGATGAACATCAGTATCGGTTGGTCGGATGATGCCGCTCATAACTACGCATGGCATGGTTATGGCAGTAAAATCATTGATTTGGGTACGACCGATCAGACCTATACGTTTACCTTTATTGATGACAAGGATACTACGAATAAAGGTCGAGTGAGCTTCGAGCTTGGGAATATTGCCGGAGGCAATGCCGGCGACTTAAGCGTATTTATCGACGACATTAGCTTAGTCAATGACGGCGCGATTACCCCTTGATTTGTTAAAAGCGGGAGAGAGTATGAAAGGTTACGTGAATGCTTGTACTATATATTCGCGAACCCGGGGACTCTCCCCGTCTTTTTGTATCATAAAATCATTATTTCCGACACAATCCGATGCTAATTTTGTAGCGAATAACTCGTATATTGCTTTTTTGTTATCAATGCTGTCGATTTGTTATTTAAGGCTTATTCTCTCAAATTTATAATAAAGGAGTAACAACGGTACCGGTTACATACAACTACTTATTTAGGGGGACTATCAATGCGTCTGCTTGGCAAAAAAGGATTAACTGTATTGACTACCTGTTCGATGGCACTCGTTTTCACGGCATGCGGCGGCAATACGGCAACGACTGACAGTAAACCAAAAGATAATCAAAGCTCCACTCCTGCGCAAACAGCAAAAGCAGAAAAACCGATCACGTTGAAACTGGCTACATGGGAACAGCCAACGAACATTGCGGCTTTGACGAAAGTCAACGAAAAGTTTCATGCGAAATATCCGAACATTACAATTACGTTAGATACATCAAAACCGGATGCCGCATATCAAACTTTACTGCAAACCCGCTTAAACGCTAACGATGCGGATATCATAACGGATTTCGCGATCAACCCGAAAAAAGATTGGCATAAAGGCGCAGCCGTTCCTCCGCTGCAGCAATACATCGATGCCGGCTTGATTGAGGATTTGACGGGAAAACCGTACTTGAGTAATTACTTCCCGGAAGCTTTGAAAAATGCCACTACATACAAGGATAAAGTTTGGGGTGTCGATATCGGGACCGTTACTTACACAGGCGTATTTTACAACAAGGAATTGTTTGAGAAAAATGGCTTAAAAGTACCGACAACTTGGCCTGAGATGATGGACGTCTCTAAGAAGCTTAAAGATAGCGGAGTTTCGCCGTTCACACTCGCAGGCAAAGATGTGTGGCCGCTTGGAATGGTAGCTAATGGATTTATTCAGGCCATTGAGCCTAATGTTGAACAATTAGACAAGAAGTTATGGTCTGGTGAAACAAAGTTTACTGATCCGGTATTCTCGGAGATATTTACTAAATATCAACAAATGTTGAACTATACCGAGAAGGACTTTATGGGTATCGACTATGCTTCGGTCGTCGGACGATTCGCAACGGGGAAAGCGGCTATGATGCCTGACGGGATTTGGAATTCAGGTGCCATCGAGAAAGCGAATCCGAATCTGAAATTTGGATACTTCCCGATGCCAGCCAGCGATAAAGCGGAGAATAATAAAAATTTCTTCGGTAAATATGATATGTCTCTATTAGTCGCCGCAAAATCGGCTAATAAAGATGCCGCATTAAAGTATCTCGAATTTATTTCTCAACCGGATATCTATAACGAATTTATTAATACAGTTGGTTTCTTGCCTACTCAGCCAAATGTCAAATTCACGAATCCGTTTATGCAGGAAGTTGCTCCGCTTGCAAGTAGTTTGAAGCTGGCCATGGATGTTATTTGGCAAGCACCGCAAGGAGCTGGCGATTACACGGGCAGTCCGACACCTGTTCAGTTTCTGAAGCCGGCAGGCAAGGAAACTCCTGAAGAAATTATGCAAAAGATGCAAAAAGAGTGGGAAGTCGAAATGAAAAACGCTAAATAATTGAAGACAAACACTTGGGGGTAGTCCTGCTTGCGCGCCTACCTCCATTTTTCACTAGATAGGAGTTGCTGGAGATGTATCCATTCGGTAAAAAGTGGCATAAATGGGCTCCTTACGGATTCCTGCTGCCGGCATTAATCATTTACATTGTATTTTCTTTTGGACCCTCAATGGCTAGCATTATATACTCATTTACCGATATTTCGGGAGTTGTAGGAGTGAAGTGGCATTTTATCGGTCTCGATAATTACAAAGAATTTTTTCATTCAGGCAGAACGGCGGCTTATTTGGCTTCGGTCAAGAGAACTGTCATTTTTGCTTTTGCTGTCACGATCGTGCAGACAGCTATCGGGCTTCTTCTCGCTATCATTATTAATTCGAAATTGAAAGGCCATTTGTTTTACAGATCGCTGATTTTTATGCCGGTCGTGTTGGGCGTAGCGGTCTTCGGATTGATTTGGTCGCTCATGTTTAATCCGATGGATGGCCCGGTTCAGAAGCTGTGGGGGATATTCGGCAGCTCTTCAACTTTTTTGGGCTCCTATGATTTGGCGTTTTGGATCGTTATTTTTATACAGATATGGGGCTCGCTGGGGTATACGGTGGTCATCTTTCTTGCCGGCTTGCAGGCAATCCCGGGCGATCTTTATGAAGCAGGTCATATTGATGGCGCCAGAGCATGGCAATCGTTTGTTCATATCACATGGCCAATGCTCGCTTCAACAGCCACAGTAAATTTACTTTTGGCCATTATTGGATCGCTGCAAACATATGACGTAGTTTTTGTTCTGACTCAAGGCAATTTCAACACAAGTGTACTTGGTTATGAAATATATCGTGCCGCATTCGGAGGTACGCCGGGTGCTTTAGGACTTCGACAAGGATTTGCTTCAGCGGTTGCTGTTATTCAATTCGGCATTGTCCTGGTCATAGCAGTAATAGCTCAATATTATTTACGGCGAAGAGAGGTGCAGTTGTAATGAAGAACCATTTGGTGCCCAGACCTCTCGGCTATCTCATCATGCTGATCATGGTGATACTTTACCTGTATCCCCTTTTATATCTGTTTAATGTGTCCTTTAAGCCGGACGTTGAATTTATTGTGGATCCGGTAGGTATTGTCAAGCATTTTCAACCTGAAAATTATGTGAATGCATGGAAACAGGGGAATTTTAGCACGTACATTTGGAACAGTATACTTTACACCGGGGTAGCCGTCGGGGCGTCAGTTCTGATTTCCGCTCTAGCTGCTTTTCCTGTATCCCGCAGTTATATCAAATGGAGCAACTTTGTGTACGTTTTTTTTATGATCGCGATTTTTTTGCCGAACAATATGATTCCTCAGTGGAATTTGATCCATTGGTTAGGTTTGTATAATACCAGAGTCGGGTATATTTTGGTGAACACAGGGATTGGTCTTGGATTTATGCTCATGACGGGCTACATAAAGGCTGTCCCGAGAGAATTGGATGAAGCGGCCAGCATCGACGGTTGCAGCTATTCCAGATATGTGATGACGATAATTATGCCCCTAATAAAACCCGTATTGGCGACAAGCGCGATTTTGCAGGCAATAGGGGTCTGGAACAACGTGATAGGGGCGACCATTTATCTTTCCGATAAGCAGCTATTTCCAATTGTACTGGGGTTATTCAAGTTCTACGGCCAATTCAGCAATCAATGGACTTTATTGGCTGCGGCACTTGTCATTGTGGCAAGTCCAATGATCATCCTGTATATTTTCTTGCAGCGGTATATTATTGAAGGCGCCATGACGGGAGCGGTTAAATCTTGAAAATCATGATTGATACACAGAAAGGGGAATGATCAATGACACAAATACGATTCCCGGAAGATTTTCATTGGGGAGCGGCGACTGCTGCTTATCAAATAGAAGGGGCCTTCAAGGATGACGGGCGAGGACCTTCTATATGGGACACATTTTCGCATACGCCTGGTAAAGTGAAGAATGGCGATAATGGCGATATCGCATGCGATAGCTACAATCGTTATAAAGAAGATATCGCACTTATGAAAGACTTGGGAATTACGATGTACCGGTTCTCAATTGCATGGCCCAGGATATTTCCGAGCGGCACTGGAGAGATAAATTTGAAAGGCCTCGAATATTATTCCAATCTGGTTGATGAACTTTTAGCAGCTGGAATCGAACCTGTTTGTACGTTATATCATTGGGATTTGCCGCAAACGTTGGAGGATCAGGGCGGATGGGAAAACAGAGATACAATTGATGCGTTTGTTGCCTATTCGGAAGTCATTTTTCGTAAATTTGCAGGGAGAATCAAGTATTGGATAACGCTAAACGAACCATGGTGCATTTCATTTCTCTCCAATTATATGGGTATTCATGCTCCTGGGAATCGGGACTTGCAGCTCGCCGTTACGATTTCACATCATCTCCTGATTGCTCATGGCCGAGCCGTGAAACGATTCAGGGAACTGGGGATCTCAGGACAAATAGGTATTGCTCCTAATGTGACCTGGTTGGAGCCGTATTCCAATCGCAAGGAAGATGCGGATGCATGCCGCAGAGGCGTCGCTTTCTTTTTGGAATGGTTTATGGATCCGGTTTTATTAGGAAAGTATCCGCAATTTATGCTCGATTGGTTTGCCACGAAGGGAGTCTCTCTGGAAATAAAGGAAGGCGATATGAAAGATATTCACTATCCAATTGATTATGTGGGGATTAATTATTACACGGGCAACGTAGGCAGATATAAGCAGGACGAAGGCTTATTCGACTATGAGAATGTCGATACCGGATATGTTAAAACAGATTTTGATTGGTTTATTTATCCCGATGGATTTTATAATGTGCTGTGCTATATTACGCAAAGGTATGGGAATATCCCGTTGCTAATCACTGAAAATGGAGCTTGTTACAACAATGACGTAGAGGAAGGGCGCGTAAATGATACGAAGCGAATTCAATATTTAAAGCAGCATTTGATCCAACTGAATCGTTGTTTGGAGAGCGGTGTGAATCTGATCGGTTATCTCACCTGGTCATTGCTGGATAATTTTGAATGGGCAGAAGGATACGGCAAACGATTTGGACTCATACATGTCGATTTTCAAACGTTAGCCCGCACGCGAAAGAACAGTTTTTTCTGGTATAAGGAAGTAATTCGCAAAGGCGGATTTGATTTGTAGATGTAGCTCTCCTATCAAATGCTGAAGAGCCCTGCAGCACAACTCACTAAATAATCATTACAAAAACGCAGAGCGTCGTAACGAAGCTCCGCGTTTTTGAATTTTTAAAAATCCCCTCAATTTGACCGTTCTCTGAATTCCTGGGGAGTCATATGACTGTACTCTTTGAACAGCTTAATAAAATAGTGTGCAGTCGAATAACCAAGCATAGTTGAAATCTCATAAATTTTAAGCTGGCTGTTAGTCAGTAAGTGAGCAGCTTTTTCCATTTTGACTTGGAAAAAATAATCGCTGATGCTTTTTCCGGTTTCTGATTTGTAAATTTTAGAGAGATATACGGGATGTAGCTGTACATGATCTGCAATGGATTGAAGGGAGACATAACCGATATTACTATCTACAAAGTCATGCACATCGTTAATAAGAATTGAACGCTGTTCTTGATGCCCCGAGTCAAAATATGCCCTTAATTGCACTATGAGTTCCATTGCCCAATCCTTCAGCATCTCGGGAGAGTGGAACTTTCTGCTTTCATTCATCGAGGGGGCGAGGATATCTCTGAGCAACTTATTATTTTTATGGGCAAAATAATAAAATGCTGTCTTTAAATAATTTCTGGTCACCTCAATATGCTCCTGAGAGTGTTCTCCACTGCCTTTTAATTCATGAAAAACGGCATGAAGTTTTTCTTCAATGGCATCCCAGCGGTTCGCTTCGAACAAATGAAGAAAGGTTGGAGGTTCATAAAGCGATTGCATGATTTGGATGTCCTGATTCCCGATCTGTTGATCTACGGTCAAGAAGAGACCAGTATCATGTCCGATTCTCTGCCTGATCAAGGCAACTGCAGATTGATATAGTTCACGCACTTTGTATGGGAATATTCCCCATGACGTAGTTGCGACTGAAACATCTCCTTTGAGGTACATGCTAACGTTTTTTTGCAGTTCAAAGGCAGTTTGAGTTAAAGAAAAAGAGCGGACGTCCGGTGATTTTGGCTTGAGAAGAAAGACTAAATATTCATGTACATCTTTACATGACCAAATATCGAACTGTTCATGAAACAACTCATTTGCAATATTGACAATAGCGTATTCGAACAGAGGTATACTGTTCATGTCTTGCCTCTGAAAGTAATCTTCAAGCCGCACGATCATAATCGCTACATGCTCGTCAATCATCGGAGACAGTTGGTATTTATGCATATGTTCTGAAAGTTGCTCTTTAGTGAATCGTCGTCCTTGAAGAGTTTCATTAAGAAGCCGGTCTCGCAGCAACGGCAAATGCTCACGAAACGTCTGCATCGTATTCTGGAAGGAAGATAATGTCTCCCATTCACGCTGAATCTCAAGATGCAGTTGCTGAAGCACTTCGATCAATTGCTCATCCCCGATTGGCTTTAGCAAATAAGCGCTTGCTTGGTTCTCGATAGCTTTCTTGGCATATTCAAATTCTGCATAACCGGTAAGCAGCACACATTTGATATGCTTCCACCCGCTGCGAATTTCCTCGATCAGCTGCAGGCCGGACATTTCAGGCATGCTGATATCCGTTATGACGATATCAATAGGATTGTGCATAAGGATTTCTAACGCTTCTTGTCCTGAGTAGGCTTTATGGACTTGTTCAAACTGCAAATCCGCCCAAGGGATTGTGATAGACAAGTCATCTACAACATAAGGTTCGTCGTCAACGAGTAGTATTTGTAACATGATTCAATCCTTTCTTTTGGATGCGAAGTGTAACTTTGACCCCTCCAAGCTCAGAAGGTTCAATGAGTAAACCGGACAAGCCGCCATACTGGTGTTTCAAACGCTGCTGAACGTTCCAAAGCCCGCATCCGCCATCCTCACGGATTGGCGTGTCTAGTACGGCATAGAGCTCTTCCATTTGGTGGGGATCCATTCCCGCTCCATTGTCTTCGACTGAAATGATCAGCGTGTCATCCTTGATTTCTCCATGGATCATGATCCGGCCCCCGCCCAATTTCTTTTCGATTCCATGGATAATGCTGTTCTCAACGATGGGCTGGATTAACAATTTAGGAATGGGCTCTGTAAGCAAAACGTCCGTGATGCTTATGGAATAATCGATACGTTGTTTACGCAGATTTTGAATCGATAAATAGCTTTCCACTAACTTCATTTCTTGTCCGATCGTTGTTAATGAATGATCCATTCGCGTTATGTAGCGATAATACTCGCCAAGGTTAAGTGCCATCGCTTCAACAGAGGCAGTATCGCCTACTCTTGCCTTGCTTTTCATAAAATTAAGGCAGTTATAAAGAAAGTGTGGATTAATCTGCGCTTGTAATTGCTTCAGATAAGCATCCTTGGCACGTAGTTGCTCGAGATAGACACGTTCGATCAGTTCCTGTACCTTCTGAGCCATTTCGTTAAACCCTTGATTTAAAATGGAGAATTCGTTATTTGCTTTCGTCCGAATTCGTGTGGACCAGTAACCTTCTTTCATCTTGTTTACCGCTCTGAGTAAAATACCGATTGGGCGCTGTACCTGACGGAACATGATTAGAGAAAACAAAGTACTGAGAGCAAGCAATACAAAAGAAGCGGTGATAAATGAAACCCTGCTGGTTCTAATTGGATGCAAAATTTGTTCAAGCGGTGAATAATGAATCATATACCATCCTAACGATGTCGATCGAATCATACTGACTAAGTATTGCTTGCCTTGAAGATAGACTGTGGTTGAAAACTGCTGCTCAGCTTGAATGTTCTGTAAGTTGTTCATAATCCCAGTTGCAAGATTTGTATCTAAATTCTGATTTTTTATAAGACCGAGTTTTGGATGATAAAGGAATGTATCACCGTAATACTGATATTCCCCTATCATTTTTTGCAAATTAGATACTGGGAAACGGACTTCAATGATCATATTCGACAATTCAGGCGTTTCTGCAAAGTCGACAGGATCGGCGAGCAGCAAGCGAAAACCGCTATCCGAACTGTTCATTTTCATCGACGAATCATAATTCCAGCCTTTTGCCAAAGGTTTTTTCAGCAGCGACTCTTCGAAAACAACCGAAGCATCTGAAGACAGTGTCTCCCGTTTTTGTATATTGTAAATGTTAATCTGATTTTCCCATGTACTAGAACTGGTTTGCAGAGCCAACTTTTCCAGAACTGTCAGTGTGGTTTTGTTGGGATCAATAAGATGTTGGAGATCTTGGATATGCTCATATTCTCGGATCGTCGGGTCACGTTGTAAGGTATAAGCTAAACCGGCTAACTGGTTCACGTTATTGTCCATTTGTTTTGTGAAAAAATCTAAATGATTCAAATCGGAGGTTTTAATTTGTTCTGTGATGACTCCGACATCCTTTTTGTAGGATAATCCATATAGCAACAAGGTGATAGATATGATCGTGAACAGTAATACGGTTATTTTGACGAATAGATTTGCATGCAATCGCAATGGACCCATCCTTTACTGCGAAACTATTTTGTTAATGAAAGTATACCATATGAATTATACCATATAGACGATTGTTCTGTTATGATAGGACGACCTTAAAATCTATGATAAGATGAATATACTATGAAACCGATTGGAAGGGGGGCTTCAGGTGGGGAAGATATGGTCACGTTTGCTGATCGTATTAGTGATGATCATTTGTTCTGGGTGCAACGAAACAAACAATGGAAAAATCACCAACAACACTACGGCCCAAATGCAAGCTTCGATACATTATGACGCAAAACTAGGAAAATATGTCCCTCCAGTTACCATGTACACAGTTGGCTCCATAAACCCTGATATGAAATTTAAAAATGGTGAGAATTTGGAGAATAATATACATACCAAATGGGCTGAGGAACGATTGGGCATCCAAATCCGGTATCTTTGGACGATTCACGATTCCAATGGCGCCTATGCCAACAAGCTTCGTATTGAACTTGCTAAGGGGAATATGCCTGACATTGTTACCACCAGGGAACGAGATGTAATGCAAGAATTAATAAACTCGGGGCAATTCAGGGAAATTGGTGATTTATTTGAAAAATATGCTTCTCCTGTCTGGAAAAGTGCCATGAAGGAAGACCCGGCCGTATGGGATTCTTTTGTACGTGACGGAAAAAAATATGCAATTCCGATTCTTGACTATCAATATTCTACCGATCCTGTTCTTTGGATTCGTCAGGATTGGTTAGATAAGTTAAAGCTTCCTGTC
This sequence comes from Paenibacillus sp. HWE-109, assembly GCF_022163125.1. Taxonomy (NCBI): domain Bacteria; kingdom Bacillati; phylum Bacillota; class Bacilli; order Caryophanales; family Paenibacillaceae; genus Paenibacillus; species Paenibacillus sp. HWE-109. The sequence continues at coordinate 1,099,584 of NZ_CP091881.1, forward strand.
CCAAGAACGATAGAAGATCTTGAAGCGGTGATGGAAGCATTCACGAATAAGGATCCCGACGGTAATGGCAAGAATGATACATTCGGACTAACGATCGGATTAAGAAACGGTCCCAGCACATGGATGGCTGATTCCAGTTGGATTTTTGGCGCATTCGGGACAATACCTAAACAGTGGAATCTAGCTGAAGACGGCAAATTAAAGTACGGATCGGTTCAGCCCGGTGCAAAGGATGCGCTACAGGTGCTGAAAAAGTGGATACAGAAAGGTTATGTTTCAAAAGAAAGTGAATGGTACAATGAGACAAAAGCAGCTGATTTGTTCATTGCTGGCAAGGCAGGCATTATTGCGGGACCATATTGGATGTCTGGATGGCCGTTATCTGATTTGCTGAAAAAAGACCCTAAAGTTGTAATTAAAGCGATCCCCATACCCTATGGTCCGAGCGGCTTCGTCGGTAGAAGAGGTACGCTGCCAGTTAACGGCGCCATTCTTATCAATAAAAAGATGAAGGAACCCGAAATCTTCTTTAAGTACCAAAACTACTTGTTTGATTATTATGCCACTTCAACAGGAGAATTTGCACAGGGGCTTGCTAGGGACTACGATTGGACGGTAGTCAATGGAGTTCCTTCTTCTGATGCTACATTAATTCCGGGGGGAGCCGTTCGAGTGTCATCCTATACGTTGACTTTTGACGGAGCGCGAATTCCATCGAAAGTAGTAGATGCAATTCCTAAGGATATTACGCCCGAGTTGTTCTCTCCAGAAGGAGCTTCCATGAAAGAAGCATTTACAGGGCCGCCTACTACAACCATGAAATCAAAATGGGAACTTCTTCAGAAACTTGAACAACAGACTTTTCAAGAGTTCCTGTTCAATAGTGCCCCTGAAGGCGACTTCGATTCATTTGTAAACAAATGGTTTGCATATGGGGGAGATAAGATAACTCAAGAAGTTAATGATTGGTATCAGAATCAAAGGTCGAAATAAAATGAGAAAAAAAAGAGTCCGTTTCATTTTCATAACGGTCTCTTTATTTTTTTATATAGTCTAAGAGAACACGTTCTATTTCATTTGAAGACGGTAAGCCCTTGGGGTTACTCCCGTCAGCTTTTTAAAAGTTTGATAAAAATGGCGCATTCCTTGGAAGCCGCAGGCTAGCGCTACAGTTTCGACATTGTCATCCGTCGATAGAAGCAAATCTTTGGCTCGAACAAGTCGTTTAGCATTCACATAGTCGGTCACATTCATTCCAGTCAACTGCTTAAAGACGCGGGCGAAGTGGGCGGCGCTGACACACGCTTTTTCGGACAATTCTGAGAGTCCGCCGCAATGAACAGGGTCACGGTCAATGTCTCGTAAAGCATCTTGGAGCCACAGAGGGCCGATCCCATTTAGCGGAGATAATGTTTCTTTGGTAAAAGGAAGTCGGCTTAAAACAAGCAACAATTGATGCAATTGAAGACGAAGTGCATGACGATAGCCGAAATCTTTGGCTATTAATTCACGTTTCATCGTATTAATGGCAGTTTCAATCGCCAATCGGACCGGTTTGGAAAGATTGAATTTATACTGTTTCTTTTTCCGGGCTATCTCAAAGCACCTAAGTGATTCGTATCCGTCACCAAGCGAGTCTGCTTGCAATATCGTTGGTGCGAAAAATATGGCCGTAGAAACAATAGGTTCTGTGGCGGACGGAAATGCGCGGTGGACGGTGTTGCCGGGGATGAGGAATAAATCTCCCTGATCTTTTTCGTAGAGCGCGTCATCGATAAAAAACTTTCCGTTCCCCTTGTGAACGTACACCACTTCGTACAAATCATGCAAATGGTCTGGCAGCTCACCTTCCGAATATCGAAGACTTTTATAAACCATTTCGAACGGAAAGATCGGATCTAATAAAAAAGGCTTGCGAATCGGTTGCACGTAGATGACCTCCAAATAAGATGTGTTTGTTAGAAATATATCAAAATCGGATATAAAAATGCAATTCACTGACATTTTAATTTCTTTTTAATATCGTAAAATAAAGTCATGTCGAGTGGAGAGGACTTCCACATGCGTATTGACGCTCACCACCCTTATGTACAGAGATAGACGGCACCATCACCGTTAAGGAGGCTGCCCCTATTTAAGATATGTCCGATGCATGCAGGCTGTTCGATCCCATGTTTTTGGAAGCGTTTCAAATTTATGTGAAAAAAAGCTTTCCCGTCCATCTCTTCGTGACATCGAATCGGTTAAACGAGCTTAATATTTGGAGAAAATGCAAAGGAGTTGTACGAGCAATGATGAAGGAGCGATTAAACGCGAACTTATTGACGGGGGAACAGAAACGCCAGTTTGAAGCCGTTACCGCTAGCCCGGTCACCGTTCTGCAAATTGGAGAAGGAAATTTCTTGAGAGGTTTTGCAGACTGGATGCTTCATGTAAGCAAAGAGCAAGGGTTGTTTCATGGCAGCGTCGCTGTTACCCAGCCCAGACCTACCGGCAAACCTAAAATTGAAGAATTGGCAGTGCAGGATGGAATCTATACGCTTGTCATCCGGGGATTGGAAGACGGTTTGCCGGTAGAACGCCAAAGCGTAGTATCTATGTTTTCCCAGGTTATCAATCCTTATGAGGAATGGAATCGGTTTATCGCCTTGGCGGAAAGTGATGACTTAAGATTCGTCATCTCCAATACGACGGAAGCAGGAATTGCATACAAGCAGGAACAGCTGACAAAGAGCCCCATTGTTTCGTTCCCGGGAAAAATGGCTTATTTGCTTTATCGGCGCTATCTTGTGTTTGGCGGTGCAGCAGATAAAGGTTTAATCTTCCTACCTTGCGAGCTATTAGAAAGTAATGGAGATACGCTTCGCGACATTGTCATTCGATACAGTCTGGATTGGGAGTTTCCGGACGAATTTCGGGCATGGCTGTTGTCAAGCAACCGGTTCTTGAATACGCTGGTCGATCGGATTGTCACTGGTTATCCGGGGGAAGAAGAGGCACAAGCATGGTTTTCAGAATGGTCGTATACGGATCGGCTGCTGACGACTGCGGAACCCTATCATCTGTGGGCCATCCAGGGGGAAGAATCATTAGATGAGCAGCTACCACTGCAAAAAGCCGGATTAAACGTACACTGGACAAATGATTTGCGCCCGTATCAGCAACGTAAAGTGCGTATTCTCAATGCCGCTCATACGTGGATGGCGCCACTCGGCATTCTACATGGTGTCGAGCATGTTCGGGAAATTATGGAGCATCAAGTTTTAGGGCAGGCAGTCAAGTCGATGGTTCGCTTCGAAATCATACCTACCCTTCCCTACTCAGCAGGTGAAATGAATGCATATGCGGATACCGTGTTCGAAAGATTTGGCAATCCGTTCATTCGTCACAGGCTTGCGGATATCGGCATGAACAGTTTGTCAAAATTTAAGGTTAGGTTGCTTCCATCGCTTAGTCATTATGCTGATCTTGGACTTCAGATACCGGAAGGACTTGTCGAGGGGATGGCCAGCTTGCTGCGCTATTATCGTATAGCTCAGGTAGACGGTCAGTTTGAAGGCCGAGATTTTCAGGGAGGAACGTATGTCGTTCGAGACGAAGTAGAGTCATTGATGTGCATTGCAGAAATCTGGGCGAAAGCTAAAACAAATCGTGATGACTTGCAAAGTACCATAAAAAAGCTATTGGCTCTAACAACAGTTTGGGGCAAAGATCTTACAGACTGGATCGGTTTGGCAGATTCGATATGTCATTGGTGGGTAAAAACGGAAGGAAGGGATAGAGGATGAAACTTTGGGTACGATTATCTCCTAACGATCAGGTCATTATAATGCTTGCCTCGTTATCGGAGGGACAGAAACTGACGTTGGAGGATGGCTCTCCGTTGATTCTGAAGGAGGATGTCTCGCGAGGTCACAAAATCGCAACAGACTTTGTCCCTGCTGGTCATGACGTGCACAAATTTGGCTATTCTATCGGCAAAGCTTCTGTCGATATTGAGCCAGGTACTTGGGTACACACGCATAATTTGAGAACCGGTTTGGAAGGTATCGTGAACTACAGCTACGAGCCGACAAATGAATTAATTTCATCTGCAAATCCGGCGGATGCGCATCGTACGTTTATGGGGTATGAGCGGCCAAACGGGGAAGTCGGCATTCGGAATGAAATTTGGATTATTAATACGGTTGGCTGTATTAATAAGACATGCGAGCTTCTGGCCAAGAAGGGTAACGTACTGTTCGGGGAGCAAGTCGACGGCATTCATCACTTCGCACATCCATTCGGATGCTCACAGCTCGGTGACGACCTCAAATTCACGCAGAAACTGCTAGCCTCTCTTGTACAACACCCGAATGCCGCTGGCGTGCTAGTGGTTGGGCTAGGGTGCGAGAACAACCAGATCGATTTGTTCAAGACTGTAATCGGAGATTATGATACGAATCGGGTCAAATTTCTGAAGTCGCAGGAAGCGGAGGATGAATTAGAGGAAGGCATAACGTTAATCGGAGAACTGGTTGAGTTTGCCCGAACTTTCACAAGGAAGCCGCTTCCGGTAGCGAAAATCAAGATTGGACTGAAATGCGGGGGGTCTGATGGTTTTTCCGGGATCACAGCGAATCCGCTTGTCGGAGGGGCTTCTGACCGGCTCATCGCGGCTGGAGGAACTGCCATTCTAACGGAAGTGCCCGAAATGTTCGGAGCGGAGACGATACTGATGAAGCGGGCGTCGGATGAAGATGTATTCGGCAGGATCGTCGCTCTGATCAACGATTTTAAGGGATATTATGTACGTCACAACCAAGTCATCTATGAGAATCCATCGCCTGGCAATAAATCCGGGGGCATTAGCACGCTGGAGGAAAAGTCGCTCGGCTGTACCCAAAAGGGAGGTCATTCTCTTGTCACGGATGTAGTTCCTTATGGTGAAAGGGTCGTCAAGACAGGGTTGAACTTGCTCGAAGCACCGGGGAACGATTTGGTTTCTGTCACAGCGCTTACAGCAGCAGGCGCGCATATCGTACTTTTCACGACGGGGAGAGGAACGCCATTCGGAGGCCCTGTACCCACCGTTAAAATCTCGACAAACTCGGAGCTGGCCCATCGCAAAAGAAATTGGATCGACTTTGATGCCGGCCGACTTCTAGAAGGCCAAAGCATGGAAGAACTCATAGAGGAATTGTGGGAATCGATGATCGCCATCGCTTCTGGCGAGACGCTTACGCATAACGAGAAAAACGGGTTTAAGGAAATTGCTATTTTCAAAGACGGAGTGATTTTATGAAGTATTGCCCAGTATGCACCGTGTTGCGTTTGATGGGATGATTTGATGCCGGAGCCAAATGTAATAAAAGCGATCGTAGAAGTCTAGAACATAATCAGATCTTAGCAGTTAAAGGAGCGTATTGAAAATGTTAAAGGGCATACCTCACATTCTATCGCCTGAAATTTTAAAGATTTTGATGGAGATGGGCCATGGCGATGAAATCTTATTAGCCGACGCTAACTTTCCAGCAGCAAGCCATGCCCAAAGACTGGTCAGATGCGATGGTCACGGAATACCTGAATTGCTGGAAGCAACGATGCAATTACTCCCGTTGGATCCTTATGTGAAAAAGCCTGTGGCCCTGATGCAGGTCGTGCCTGGTGATCCAATTGAGACTCCAATCTGGGATACCTACATGGCAATTCTGAAGAATCATACGGAAAACAACGAACCGTTTGAAGAAGTTGAACGCTTTGCCTTTTACGAGCGTGCGAAGCAAGCCTACGCGATCGTAGCAACAGGCGAAAGAGCGTTGTATGCAAATGTATTTCTGAAAAAAGGTGTAATTAGCAGTTAATTGCATATGAAAAGGAAGGGGGCAGGTCGAGTGCATTCAATCGTCTGCCCTCTTTGCAGTTGAATTCATCAACATATCGCGCAATGCGCTCATTAAAGGGGGGATAGATCTTTAATCTATTTATTTTGTATTCGCATACAAGGTCTCATAATAAAGGAGCAAGTCAAAATCTAATCCATAAAGGAGCGCAAGTATGCATAAGCTGCCGAGACCTCATCACCCGCTTGTTACCCATATCTTTACTGCCGATCCTTCGGCACACGTATTTGAGGGGAAAATTTTTATCTACCCGTCTCACGATCTCGATCATGACGCCACTGATAATGACAATGGGGACCAATATGCAATGGAAGATTATCATGTTCTATCCATGGATGGTTTCGAATCCCCCGTTGTCGACCATGGGCAGGTCCTTCATCTCAAAGATATTCCCTGGGCTTCCAAACAACTCTGGGCTCCTGATGCTGCTTTTAAGGCTGGCACCTATTTCTTGTACTTTCCTGCCCGGGATCATGATGGGATTTTTCGAATCGGTGTGGCGACCAGCTCATCGCCGGCCGGTCCGTTTCTTCCTCAACCGTCTTACATCGAGCAAAGCTTCAGTATTGACCCAGCCGTGCTTCTTGATGACGACAATCGGGCATACCTATATTTCGGAGGTCTTTGGGGTGGTCAATTGGAAAAATGGCAGACCGATACTTTCGAGCCGGAAGCGGTGGGACCAGCGGCGGAGGGGCCTGCAATTGGTCCTCGGGTCGCTCTGCTGAGCGAGGACATGCTGTCATTTCAAACCGCTCCTCAAGAAATTTCGATTGTTGACGAAAAAGGCAGCCCGATTCTCGCTGGAGACGAGGATAGGCGCTATTTTGAAGGACCTTGGGTACACAAATATAACGGCTGGTACTACTTGTCTTACTCCACGGGAACCACCCATAAATTAGTATACGCCATCAGTCGGAATCCGTTGGGACCGTATACCTTCAAGGGCACGATCTTACCACCGGTTATCGGCTGGACCACTCATCACTCCATTGTTCAGTTCGAAGACAAATGGTATTTATTTTACCATGACAGTTCTTTGTCAGAAGGCGTTAACCACAAGCGTTGCGTCAAATATACGGAGTTATTCTATAACGAAGATGGTACGATTCGGATGATCGCTCCTGATTAACGAGGAAATTGGTATTCTATGATAGTTCGGGCCACCAGTTGGGTGGCCTCTCTACCCTTGGGCGGCTAGTCAATAAATGAGTAGCCTCTTGCCCGATTGTGGAATTTACGGCTTAAGTTCAATGGCCAGACAGTTGACGTACGGTGTAGGCTGCCGGTCCGGCAGCGAAACGATGAGCGCTCCGTACGGCTGTTCGAACGGCACTTCGCCAACGCCAAGCAGCCGGACGGATTCTACCTTGTCAGCAAGTGTCAATGTACGGATGACGGCACGATGATCTTCCGGCCACTGCATCTGGAAGGCATAGAGTGTATTTCCCTTTTGGGTGAAACGGAAGTCGCTGGAGTTCCATTCTACTCTGTCCTCTTTGAAATGATCGATGACCACGCGCGACTGTCCTTCGCCCGATATGCGGAACGGTCTGGTGCCGTACACGCCTTCGCCGCATATCTGGATCCATTTGGCCATCTCTTGCAGGATATAGGTGCACTCATCATCGATCGTACCGTCCGGTTTCTGCGGAATGTTGAGAAGCAGGTTGCCGTTCTTGGCAATGATGTCGACCAGAATTTCGATGACGTGCCCCGGTTTCTTGTATTCGTTCTTCACATGATAGAACCAATCCCCGACACACGTGTCGGTCTGCCATGGGTCAGGTTTGATGCCCGGCAACTGACTTCGCTCAATGTCGAGGATCCCGATGCGGTAAACGCTCTGCCTGCGGTCTTTCTGGTTATAAACAGCGCGATTCACGCCGCCGCTTGCCGCAGCGCTCGTATTGTATAAGTGAGCGGCCGCTTGTAGTCCAGCTTCGAACAACGGATCATCCAAGGGGGCGTCCTTTCTATCCCAGGCGCTGGCGAACGGCAGTCCGCCATCAGAGTACAGCAGATCAGGCTGATATAAATCGATGACTTCCTTGATGACGTCCAACCAGCGCTGATGCCACCAAGAATTGTCTGTATACCAAGGCGTTGGTTCGGTTTGCAGATTGTTCGGATCATAATGCTCGCGGTTCGGCAAATACAAATCCTCGTACTCGGGATCATTTCCATCATAAGGGATGCCCGCATAAAGGCCTTCCTTATCCTGTCCTTTATTAAATTGAAACCAACTGAATGTCGCACCCAGGTGCTCGGTCAGACCGAAGGGGAGTCCCCGGCGGGAAGCGGCAGCTTTCCACATGGCAACGATATCTTTCTTCGGTCCCATATTGACCGAATTCCAGCGGTGGATTTTCGAATCGTAGTTGAAGAAGTTGTCGTGGTGCATCGCCTGTGCGACGAAATATTTGGCACCGGCAGCCACGTACAAGTCCATTAGCGATTCCGGATCGAATTTCTCTGCTTTCCACAACTGAACGATATCTTTGTAGCCGAATTTCGACGGATGTCCGTAATGGCGGATATGGTACCGGTATTGCTCGGAACCTTCGTAATACATATTGCGGGCGTACCAGTCCCCGTACATCGGCACCGATTGTGCACCCCAGTGTGACCATATCCCGAGCTTAGCATCCCGGAACCACTCCGGGCACTCGAATTTCGTAAGCGATTCAAATGTGGGTTCGAAAGGACCCTTGGCGATGTTCGCCTTAACCATGCTGATCAGGCCTCCTATTTTTTGGCTACAGCCTTATCCTAGCAGTATTGTGGTATACTCATGAATATAGGATACTAACTTCCTGTAGTATAAAACTATCTAACTTACCCCTATTAGGTGATTTCCCATGGACAATGCCCAACAACAATTGATCCGTCTTTATCTTGATAACCTTCAGGTTCACGTAACCGAAATGGGACATAACCAGGTTTGGTCCGACTGGCGGGATCTCGATTACACGCCGGACTATAACAAATTTTATTTGATTTGTGATGGCGAAGGATGGTTGAAAATCGGCGATACGGAGTATGCACCTAAACCTGGGCAGTGGTTCCTGATGCCGCAAGGAGTGAAGCAATCTTACTCCTATACGGACGGTCCGCGGTTTACGAAATATTGGTGCCATTTTACGGCAAAGGTCGGGGAAAACAATCTTTTCGAATTGCTGAAAATTCCTGTATTTCTCGAGCGGGAGGACGGAGACGAGCCGCAACGACTGTTCCAGGAACTGCTTTCTTACGAATCCTATAGGTCCCTAACCGCTCCATTGCTCATGAAAGCCGCCGTAATTAAGTTGATCGCCTATTATATTGAGCAAGCCGCTTCCGATGTGGCAGGCGTCCAACCCGCTGCAATGTCCGAGCCGCTTCAAGCCGTTATTGAGCACATTCATCTTAACTACTATCGAAACTTAACGATCGACGAGTTGGCCGAACGTGCCCATCTGCATCCCAACTATTTTATTCGCGTGTTCAAAAGGCGTTTCGGCACATCTCCGATTCAATACGTGAACAGAAAAAGGATCGAAGAAGTGAAGTGGCTATTGACTTCAACGAACCTCATGCTAGCGGAAATCGGCACCAAAGTTGGAATTCCCGATATTTCCTATCTATCCAAATTATTCAAATCATCGACTGGTTTATCTCCAACTGCGTATCGATTGACTCATCATCCGAATATGTCTAATTCGACAATATGAACGAAGATAGGGAGGGGCAAACGCCCTTTCTTTTTTTTGTATGAAAACTCCAGTATCGTCAAGGCGAAAGTATTCCGAAACGGTATTAGTTATTTCTTCAAACCTCTCCCTTCCCATGGTACTATAGGGTTGAGATGAGGGCGGTAAGTGGCAAGCCGCAAATAATCGCATAAAAATCGTAGAGTGTGCTGACATCGTTTAAACAGGAATGGTTATGTCAGTTCGGAGGTGGCGAAGCTTGAAAAACATGTCCATTTTGACACAATTAATATTCGCTTTCAGTGTGATAATGCTCGCTTTAATCATGGTTGTCAGCTTTTTTTCCTATCAGAAGTCTTCAGAAATTCTCCATCAGAAGTCCACCCAGTTTCTGCTATATTCCATCAATCAAATGAAAGAGCGTATGGACAATACATTAGAAGAATACGATAAATTTTCCAAACAATTAGCCTACAATCCGGTGGTTTTGGACTACTTGACCCAGATCCATATGAAAAACCTCCCCAAAATTCCGAAATACGAGTTGGAAAAAGAGATCGCGAGGCAGAGCCAGACTTTTGCCCGTGATATGATCGTTCAGATTTTAGATGAGAACGAGAACGCATATACGGCTTTCAACGGGTTCGACTTGGCGTGGAATTCTATCAGTCAATTGAAAAGTATGAATTGGTATCCGGGGGTCGCTCAAGCGGAGGGAAGCTTGGTTTGGGCGGGAGGCGAGATGAAAAATACGATACTTGTTCCAGCCGTAATCGGCAGCCGTATCATTAATAGTTGGTCCGATCTGAAGCCTATTGGGCAAATTCTCATTATCATCCCTGCAACTGTCGTTGAAAACATTAGTCAGGACGAGCAGTTGGCGGAGATTGAAAATATTCGGATTGTCGATCGCAACCATCGTATCGTTTATTCAAAACGGAAGTCGGAGATCGGTCAAACGATAGCCGACGGGGAACAGAAACTTCTCCGACTTCAAGATGCTTCGATCATGACAGAAACGATTGAGGAAGAAGACCGGTTTATTATCAAAGCCAACTCGTCGTATAGCGGGTTTACCATATTATCCTACGTCAATAAGCATACGTTGGAACGTGAAATGAAGCAGATGCAATACCGCATCATTACGATAGGATTGATCGCTTTGGCAGGAGCGATGCTTTTTGTCTTGCTCTTCTCTTGGTCTTTATCCAGGCCACTACGAATATTAACACAAAGCTTTCAAAAAATTAGACGAGGTATCCTGCTGCCGATTCACGGTCGCTATGCAAACCGGGAAGTGATTACCCTTATTCATGGGTTTAACAAAATGGTCGGCGACTTAGACAAGGCGGTAAAAGATTTGGCCGACAAACAGATCAGCGAGGAACAGGCGCAGTTAATTGCACTGAGAGCGCAGTTTCAGCCGCATTTTATGTATAATACGTTGAATACAATCTTCTGGATGCTGTATAACAAGGGTGAGGAACAGGCGTCGGAGATGGTGCATTCGTTAAGCGAAATGCTGCGATATACGATACAACCCGGTTCAGATTTAGTTCCGTTAAAGGAAGACTTAAAGCAGCTGCAGCGTTATATTATCTTGCAGACCTATCGTTACGAAGATAAGCTTCAGGTAGATTTGCAAGTGGAGGATGAGATTTTGGATGTCCGCGTCATACGTCTACTCTTCCAGCCTCTGGTAGAAAATGCGATTATCCATGGGCTGGAACCAATGGATCGAAGTCCAGGATTGATCCGTATCCTGGTGTTTCGCGACGGCGGAGAGCTTGTGTTATCTGTTGAAGACAATGGTGCCGGTGTGAGCGAGAATCAATATAGAGACTTACTAGAGAATCGGAGCTCCCCCAATGATTCCCACACAGGTTTGGGCTTAATGAATTTAAACCAAAGGATAAAGCTGGTTTACAAGTTGGGCAGGGGAATTGAACTGTCGAAAAGCGAATTGGGCGGATTAAAAGTCACAGTGCGAATTCCTGTTATGAAAGTAGGCGAATGAAGATGATGATTTTGGTGGTTGATGACGAACGGTTACCCAGAACCTCTCTAGCTGGGATGATCAGATCTATTGATCAGAAGCATGTTGTAATGGAGGCTGAAAATACGAATGAAGCTTTGGAATTGTTTATCCTTCATTCGTTTGATCTCGTGATCTCGGACATCCGGATGCCGGGCAAAGACGGGTTGGATTTGGTCAAAGAGATCAGGGAGATGGACGAAGAAGCGAATGTCGTCCTGTTATCCGGGTATGCCGATTTTGAATACGCGGTAACGGGTATCCGCTTGCGCATATTTGAATACGTTACGAAACCTGTAAACAAACAGCAAATGACAGAGCTGCTCCGCAAGATGGAGGATAGGCTCGCAGAGAGGAAATCGAAAAACACACTAAACCGTTTGCGAGACAGAAGTATGCTCGAGAAACGGATACGCGATTGGTGCCATGACATCCCAATCCCTTATTACGATGAAATGCTTCTACCCGGTTACAGCGAGATTGCTTTGTTTCATATAGTTGCTTCAAACCTTGTAGAAATGGACCACCGATTACGCTTTTTCTTGAAAAATATTTTTGGTGAAATGTTGTCGGAGCTTGGTATTCCGGTGTTTGTTGACGAAATTCGTCAGGTTACGGTCGTGTTTTTCTCCCAAAATGTCCCAGAGGAGTCGTTACTGGTCAAAATCAAGGAATCTCAACAGGAGGTCGAGCAGCTCATACGGGAAAGTCTGACCATCAGTTGGGGAGGCAACATCACTGATTTGGCTGCGATCCCTCGGCTGTATCAGCAAAGTTTGATGACTTTGGGAACCGATTCGTTGGCAGATTTACCAACGGTGGGGGCAAGTCATTATTTGGTTAAGAAAGCGATTGAACTCATTCAGCAGCATTATGCAGATGACATTTCGCTTTTGACGCTTGGGGAGCAGCTCCACGTCAATCCTACTTATTTGGGCCGCTTGTTCAAGAAGGAAATCGACATGAATTTTACCGATTATTTGGTGCGCATTCGAATGGACCATGCGAAGCGATTGCTTAAGCAAACTACGTTGAAAGTATACGAGATCGCACATGAAGTCGGATACGAAGACAACACATATTTCAGCAGATTATTCAAAGCATTGCATGCAATGACACCTAATGCATACCGCAACTTAGACAAATCATAAATGCGTAAAGCCCTTTTTCAAGAAACGGAGAAGGGGCGTTTTTTTTGTCGTATTAATCCAAGAAAAGTACGTTTGTTCACATTTCGGAAAAGGTTCCGTCCATTTTATAATTTAGGAGTAATCTATTTTTCAAAAAAAGAAGGGTTGGTACAGAAGATGAGAACGTTTACTAAAACGCTGATGTCGATCGTCCTCACAGGATCCATACTTACAATTTCCGCTTGTAGTAGCAGCACGGACAACGGAAAATCTGGTCAACAAGCCAGCAAGCCGGACAAGGTATCCATTCGCATTATGACAAGATGGGCAGATAATACGCCAGGTCCTATCGCCTTCAGGGATCGTATTAAGCAGTTTCAGAAGGAAAACCCGAATATCGAAGTCTTGAATGAGTCAATTACCGACGAATCCGCTTATATGACTAAATTTAAAACGGGTATCGCTTCCGGGGATCTTCCGGCCATCAGCCAGACATGGGGCGGTGAATCCTTCAAGATTTATGCGGACAGCGGAACATTCCTCGACTTATCCGGTGCAATGAATGATGACAAGCAGTGGTCGGGTCAACTTCTGCCATTGTTCGAGAACTGGCAGTTTAAGGGCAAAGAAGGCATCTATGGGATTCCAGCTGAATTTTTCGCTGTAGGTACTTTTTATAACAAAGAGATTTTTAAGAAACTCAATTTAGAGCCGCCGCAAACGTTGGAGGAGTTGTTGGAACAGGCACCGAAGCTGCAAGCGGCTGGATACATCCCACTTGCGTTGGGAGCCAAAGATACATGGCGGGGCGGACACTTCTTTAACAATTTGGTGATGAAGCAGTTTGGTCCACAAAAAATCGATGATTTGGCCTCACGCAAGGCCCAATACGATGACCCGGACATGGTTGCCTTGTTCAAACTTATCTCGGATTATAACAAGGCGGGGGTCTTCGGCGACAATGCGGTAAGTGTGGATATGAATCAGGAGAAAGCGCTGTTCCTAAGCAGCCGTTCGGCGATGCATACGGATGGCAGTTGGTTCATCGGTGAGGCTTCCTCCAGTGAAATCAAGGATAAGATCGGCTTCGTTCCATTTCCTTATTTTAAGGATAAACCGGAGAACAAAGACAACTGGATGGGTGGCGGAGGCGGCGGTTACTCCGTTTACGGCAAGCTTAAGGACAATGAAAAGGAAGCAGCCATCAAACTGCTGAAGTATCTGACATCCGTCGAGTATTTCCAGAAACAAGAGGAAGTAAATCAAGGCGGCGTTTACCCGGTTAAAATGTCACCCAATCCGAACGTGAACAATCCGATTTCCTCGGATTTCGTGAACGCAATCAAGGGCGCAAAGGTTTACAAGAACGACGTTCCTTCCTATGATAAACTGCCGCAGTTGCTCGATCGCGTTAGAAGTTCAATTCAAGGCTTGTTCGTTGGAACTTCACCAGACAAGGTGGGCAAAGAAATTGCCGATGAAATAAAGAAAAGTAAATAACGAAAGGGGGTTCAACTGGCAACCTTGTCCGTTGAACCCCTCAATGGAGGACTACACATGTTTGCACATCGAGCAAAATGGATCGGAATCGGCTTCGTTTTTCCGGCAATGATTCTTTATACCGTGCTCCTAATTTATCCCGCTTTATATGCTGTTTATATGTCTTTCTTCAATTGGAATCTCATTGCATCATCAACCATGGAGTTTGTCGGATTTCATCACTATGTGCAGATGCTGGAAGATGCCACATTCTGGAGATCATTGACAAACGCTTGTTGGTTCATTCTCGGCTCATTTCTAGTCCTTATGCCCATCTCGTTCGCCCTGGCTTTGGTTGTGACGGGTGATCGGAAATTTAAACGGTTTTTCAAGACGGCATTTTTTATGCCGGTTGTTCTTCCGATTACAGCGGTTGGGTTGATGTGGACGTTTATTCTGAACCCTAACTTTGGTGCATTGAACGCTTTGCTGGAAACCTTGGGCTTGGGCGGGTTGGCACACGACTGGCTTGGTGATCCGGATCGTTCCATATTTACAGTTGTCCTCGTAAACGCGTGGGTGTTCGCCGGGTTAAATATGGTTATCTTTGCAGCAGGTCTCGTTTCCATCCCCAAGGACATTTACCAAGCAGCCGAGATCGATGGGGCAAACCGTTCTCAACAGATTTGGCAGATCACAATTCCGATGATGAAGGAAACATTTAAAATTTTTTCCATTCTTGCGATTACAGGCTCTCTCAAGGTGTTCGACATCGTCTATGTCATGACGGGCGGGGGCCCGAATCAGAAGACCGAAGTACCGGCATCGCTTCTCTTCAACCAAGCCTTCAAATACAACAATTTTGGCTTAGCAAACAGTATCGGGACGTTTATTCTGGTAGCCGGTTTGACGATCAGCCTTATCCTGAATCGCTTAGCCAAACAAGATGCGTAGGAAACGAGGAACGAGGAAACGATGAAAAAGAAAAATATCGTCATTTATCTATTCGCAGTCTTTTGGGCAGCAATTACGCTATATCCCTTATATTTTACGCTGATTTCTTCTGTGAAGACGAATAATGAAATCTTCGGCATATCCGCTTTCAAGCTGCCGACCGAATACCATTTCGATTATTACGTCCGTGTTTTTGTCGAAGCGGGTTTAGGCAGAGCGCTCTTTAATTCATTCTTTATTTCAAGTATGAGTACTTTTTTGGTAGTCCTCCTGGCATCGATGGCCTCCTTTTACTTGGCCAAAGCGAATGGAAAGATACCCGGCATTCTTTACTTATATGTGATTTTAGGCATTATGATACCCTTCAACTCGACACTAATACCCTTGGTTAAATTGGTGGCGTCGGTGAATGGGTACAACAGTTACTCGACAATTATTGTCATATATGCGACATTTCATATCCCGTTTGCGATTTTTCTGATTAGCGGGTATATCCGAGGCTTGAACAAGGAAATCGATGAATCCGCTTTGGTGGACGGATGTGGTCCGGTGCGTTATCTATTTTCTTTTGTAATCCCGATTTGCATGCCGATTATTTCCACAACTGCGATTCTGACGTTTTTATTCACTTACAATGAATTGATTTTCGCTGTCTTGTTCTTAACTAAAAAAGAAATGTATACCATCTCGCTCTCCATGCTTTCATTCGTAGGTGAAAGAAGTGTAGAAATGGGCCCGATTTTTGCCGCCATTGTCATTGCAATCTTGCCAATGATCACAGTCTACTTGCTGATGCAGGAAAAAGTGATTGGGGGGCTGAGCACCGGGGCTGTAAAGGGATGAATGCGATTGGTTATACGTCGTTCAAATCTATGAAGGAGAATGGCTAACATGGAACTACTTTCGTCGTTTGCATTTGAGGATATTACCGTGCAATATTGGTGGGAGCCGTCCACCCGACAGGTAGGATTGGTTCTGGTGCCGTCGCAATTAACAGGGCAGATCGACACAGGGAAGCAATATGGGGTCGATTCCTTAGTCCAAGTCAAATTGGTGGGCGATGATTATCCGGGAGGCTTTGCACAAGGAAGAACAATGCGCAATTCCGAGTCCGTATCCCAATTCCAGTATATACGTCAGAACTTGCTGCGTGAGGAAGACGGTCAGCATGTATGTACCTATTTTCAACATAAACTGTCCCCGTATCTCATCGAACATAAGTTATCCTATTTTCAAGGATATCAGGCTTTGGAATCACAAACGACTATGACTAATGCAGGTTATGAAGACGTAGAAGTTGAGATGTTGTCCAGTTATTCCTTAGGAGGAATAACTCCGTTTGCTCAAGGTGATACGCCATCAACACTGCTAATGCACCGTATACGAAGCAAATGGAGCAATGAAGGACGTTTGGAAACTTGCGCCATTGAAGATTTGCAGTTGGAACCAACCTGGTCGAAGCATGGCGTGAACAGCGAGCGGTTCGGACAAGTTGGATCGATGCCTGTTCGAGGTTTTTTTCCTTTTGTAGCTATAGAAGACACGCAGCGCAATGTGATTTGGGGAGCACAATTAGCTCATCCGGCTTCCTGGCAGATGGAAGTATACAGGCGGGATGATGCGCTATGCATATCGGGAGGTTTGGCCGATCGCGAGTTTGGTCATTGGTTGAAGAGAGTGAAGCCACAAGAGAGCTTTACGACACCCAAAGCCTACTTGACTGTCGTTGAAGGCGATATTGATGTTGCTGGTCAAAGGCTTACCCAACTACACGAAAGAGCTTTAATTGAACTTCCTGAGGTGGAGGAAACGTTACCCGTCATTTTTAATGAATTTTGTACGACTTGGGGAACACCTTCCCATGACAATATCACTCGAATTGCCCAGATGCTGAAGGGAAAAGGAATTACGTATTTAGTTATTGACGCCGGGTGGTATTCAGAGAAGGGCAAGGGCTGGTGGAGCAATATGGGGGATTGGAACCTTTCTGCGGAGCTATTTCCTTCAGGATTAAAGGCAGTTGTACAGGAAATTAGGAACAATGGCATGATTCCTGGCATTTGGTTCGAGTTCGAAAGTTGCGGTTATTTAGCTGAAGCATTTTCATGGTCCAATCATTTGCTGCAAAGAGATGGAATTCCGATTACTTCGGGTCAGAGAAGATTTTGGGATTTCCAAGACCCATTCGTGATCGATTATTTGACTAAAAAAGTGATCGATTTCATAAAGGAATATGATCTTGGCTATTTAAAAATAGATTATAATGAAACAATAGGGATTGGCTGTGATGGTGCGGAATCATTGGGTGAGGGGCTTCGGTTGCAGCTCGAGGCTGTGCAAGCCTTTTTACAACGGATACGGAAGGAACTGCCGCACCTGGTCATAGAAAACTGTTCTTCCGGGGGGCATAGGCTTGAACCATCTATGATGGGGCTAACGTCCATGGCCTCCTTCTCCGATGCGCATGAAGAGCTGGAAATTCCGATCATCGCCGCCAATATGCATCGTACGATACTTCCAAGACAGAGTCAGATTTGGGCGGTTTTAAGAAAAGAGGATTCCGAGCGAAGGCTGCGGTACTCGGTAGTTAACACGTTCTTGGGTCGAATGTGCTTATCTGGAGATATTTATGATTTGCAGGAAGAACAGTGGCTGCTTGTTGATGAGGGAATTCGCTTCTATAAACGTATAGCCCCTCTCATTAAAGAAGGTGTCAGCTATCGTTTCGGGCCGATAGTCCATAGTTATCGACATCCAGAAGGATGGCAAGCCATGGTCCGGATGAATCAGAGTCATACAGAGGCAGTCGTTATCATTCATACATTCGGTGGTGAACTGCCCGAGCAGCTCGACATAAGTTTACCTCTGAAGGGGCAGTATGAGATTGAGGCTTCATTTATAGAAGATGCAAATCGGATTTACATCGAAGGCCATGTTCTGTCGTACCGTACGCAAGGTCCATTTGCTGCTGCTGCTGTACTGTTAAGATTAAAGTCAGAGTGAGCTTGGCGGGGTAAGGATCCGAACGACTCGGATTACCAAGAACGTCCTTACAAGCGTTATTTGGGGCAACTTAATATCCTAAAAAATCAAGATAGGGTTATCTATAAAAGATAGCCCTATTTCGTATATTCATTAAATACGAGTCTAAGGAACGATGGGAGTAATCAGAAAACGATGCTGAAAGAAAGCGCTCTAATTTTATGTATGCGCTTTAAAAAATACAAGGAATCATGGAAAAGTGATATATGCCCTTAACTTTGCCTTTGATAAAATGAAAACAGAAGGAGAGGGAGAGCATATGTCAGAAGCAATCATAACTGTGCAAACGAATGAAAATGCGAAGAAAAAAACAAAGAAAAAATTATTTTCGGACTTTAGAGAACATAAAACGTATTATTTCATGTTAACCCCGATGATCGTATTCTTTATCCTATTTTCATACTTGCCGATGTTTGGTGTCTATTACGCCTTCGTGGACTATGATTTTAGCAAAGGAATCGCAAGTAAGTTTGTCTGGTTCAAAAACTTTGAGTTTTTGTTCCAAGGCGGGTTTGACTCCATCATATGGAAATTAACGAAAAACACCATTCTATACAATATTGCTTTTATTGGACTAAACACATTTTTTCAAATGTCTGTCGCGATTCTTCTCAGAGAGCTTACCTATAAGAAGTTTGTTAAGACTTCTCAGACGCTAATGTTTATGCCATATTTCGTTTCTATGGTTATTATTAGTTCAATTGTTTACAACTTATTTAATTATGATTTTGGCGTAATTAACAGCGCTTTCACGGCAATGGGTTTTGAGAAGTTTGACTTTTATTCGACACCAGCAGTTTGGCCATTCATTATCGTTGCTGTCGAGATTTGGAAGGGATTGGGGTATGGCAGCGTCATTTACTTGGCATCCATCATGGGAATTGATGAGAGTATTTACGAGGCAGCTTATGTGGATGGTGCTTCCAAATGGCAGCGAATCATTCACATTACATTACCACTACTCAAACCAACAGTAATTGTACTGCTTCTATTCTCATTAGGTGGTATCATGCGTGGGCAGTTTGATTTGTTCTGGAATATTATTGGTCAAAACGGATTCCTCTTAAATGCAACAGATATTATTGATACTTACGTATATCGCTCACTTACTGTCAACTTTAGTATGGGCTTAGGTTCAGCAGCTGGACTGTTTCAATCTGTATTTGGCTTAATTGTTATCTTGACTGTTAATTATATTGTGAAAAAAGCGGATAAGGAAAATGCACTTTTCTAATTTGCTATTTTCAGATGAAAGGAGTTTATTATGGCTGAATTATCCATTAAAAAACAAAGAAATTCGATACAACAAGATGCTGGTACCAGAATTTTTAATGTGATTGCGGTTACGATCGTATCGTTCTTTGCCATCGTTTGCCTATTACCCTTCGTCCTTGTACTGTCTGGTTCGTTTAGTGATGAAAGCCAGGTTGCGATTAACGGATATAAACTGTTTCCTCAGGAGTTTTCATTGCAAGCCTACAAAGTCGTATTTAGTAATTTAGGGGACACGATCGGAAATGCGTACTTGGTAACCATTTACGTAACACTTGTTGGGACTGTAATAGGATTGCTGCTAACCTCCATGAGCGGTTATGTATTGTCACGGACTGATTTTAAACACAGAGATAAAGCAGCTTTCTTTATCTACTTCACTACATTGTTCAGTGGTGGATTAATTCCTTCTTATTTAGTTAATACGACCTTTCTACATTTAAATCATTCGTTGTGGGCCGTCATCCTACCTGGCTTATTAGGTCCATTTAATATCTTCTTGTTTCGTAATTATATTAAAGGTATTCCTCACTCCTTAGTTGAGTCTGCAAGGATTGATGGGGCAGGTGACTTCCGTGTTTATTGGCAGATTATTATTCCATTATGCAAGCCCGTATCTGCTACGGTTGGTTTGTTTTTAGCGCTTGGCTATTGGAACAATTGGTTTGGATATAGTCTCTATCTGATTTCTGACAAGGATAAGTGGGGATTGCAGTATTTACTCTACAGGATGCTAGCTCGGATGACCGATGCGGTCAAGGACTCTCAGATCGTAATGGATGCCTTACCTTCAGAAACGATGAAGTTGGCTACCGCTATGTTGGTTACAGGTCCCGTTCTTCTATTCTATCCTTTTGCCCAACGTTATTTCGTATCTGGCCTTACGATTGGCGGCGTCAAAGGTTGACACTGTATCAAATTTGTTGTTGACTGGAGGGAGCTTTCCTTCGGATTGCTTCCTCTGTAAAACATATATAAAAATTATTGGAGGGGATTTTCTTGTTAGCATCAAAAAAACTAAAAACCGTATTATCCGCAGTACTCATGTCATCCGTTGTAGTATCGCTTGCAGCATGTTCATCAGATAAAGTTGCAACTTCAACGCCAGGTGCATCAACGGGGACGACGCCGGCTGCATCGCAAGCACCCGGTCCACTCGTAGAATTGAAAGCGATAACAATGGGAGCAGAGCCAGCTAGTGGAATGGCTAACTTCTATAAGAAGCTGGATGAGCTTACGAAAAAAGATCTTAATGCAACAGTCAGATTCACTTTCATTCCATGGGGCGATGAGAAGAACCAAATCAGCCGTTCCATTGTAGCCAAGGAATATGATCTTTATGTAGGCGGAGCATGGTCTGATTTTAAAAACTTTGCCGTTAAAAATGCTTTTGCAGATCTAACACCTTACTTGAAAAACACGCCGAAGCTTACTGAACGCTACGGAGATATTCTAACTCGTCTTAAAATTGATGGTAAAAATTACGGCATCCCCCAATTGAATAAACCGGGTATTGCTGCTGGGGAAGGCATGTTGTTCCGTGAAGACCTGAGAAAGAAATGGGGATTACCAGAAATCACGAATCTTGAAACGGTAGAGAAATATTTGTATAAAGCAAAGCAAGAATTTCCAGATACGCCAATGATTATTGATAAGCGTGCAGTTAACAACGTATGGGCTATGGTTGCAGGTAATAAGTATTTAACAGTTACATCTTTGAATGGAACGGTTCTAACGGTGGCGTCAGTGGATGAACCATACAAAGCAATGAGTATTTATGATACGCCAGAGTTTAAACAAGTTCTTGGATATGTGAAAAAATGGTACGACGATGGGATTATTGCCCATGATGTGCTAGCATCCCAGGGGAACGAAGGCGACAAAACCAAAGAACTAATGAAAGCTGGTAAAAAACCACTTGAGTTCAACAACCAGTTCTATGCAGTAAGTGGCAATTATATTTCTACCATTAAAGATGCTCATCCTGAATTTGAATTAAATTGGGTAGACTTTTCAATGATGAATCCCAAAACGATATTCTTGCCATCGCATTCCAATGAGACAACAACGCAAATTTCAGTTGGAGCCAACAGTAAGAACGTTGAAACCGCTTTGAAATTTATCGAAAAAGCACATGTGGATCAGACTTATTATAATTTGCTCAGCTTCGGTGTTGAAGGTGAAAACTATAAAATGGTCAACGGTGCAGTCTCTTCAGAGGGAATCGATGCCAAAAATAAAAAGCCAGCATGGACAGGTTTAAGTGATGGTTTTATGAATCCAGAACCGAAATATCCTGCTGAATGGCAAGGTATTTATGAAAAATTAAAATCTTCAGGTGAAGCTCTTGTTCCTTCTTTGAAAACGCATCCGTACGAAGGATTTGTATTCAATACGTCTGAACTGGCTGCTGAAAATTCAAGTTTAGAAACAGTAAGAACACAATTTGCTTTGCCTCTGGTAGTGGGTATGGTTAAGAAAAACCAAGAGGCTGATCTAGAAGCCTTGAAGCAACAGCTTAAAGGTGCAGGCTTCGATAAGTATATGGCCGCTTTGCAGAAACAACTGGATACTTTCGCTGCTGCTACAAAGAAATAGTTCCCATATTTATCCCATCCCGAATAGGGGTGGGATACCTGCATTTCACCTATCAGATATGCTAAGATGATCTTATGAAGTGATCTTAAAAGGAGTACGATCCCATGCGCTTATTAATTGCAGATGACGATGATTACACCAGGCTTGGCATAATGGAATCGATGAATTGGACAACATTAGGCATTCAAGAGATAAAAGAAGCTAGAGATGGTGCTGAAGCACTCCGGATTGTGGAGGATTTTCAACCCGATATTGTGTTGACAGATATTCGAATGCCCAAGCTTAATGGTATTGAATTCGCAGAGAAATTAGCTGTTTGTTCGAGTGAGAGTAAGTTGTTATTTATGAGTGGATATATGGATATTGATTATCTAAAAAGTGCAATTAAACTATCTGCCGTAGATTATATAGAGAAGCCAATTAGGCTGACAGAGTTGGAAGCCGCGATCAAGAAAACGGTAGCATTTATTCATACGAAGCAAAAGCACCAAAGTATGATGAATCAGAACATGGCCTTACAACGCCAAAAGCTCGCGGGAATGTTGAAATCCAAAAATATGAATGTAAACGAAGTAACTTCGATTTGTAAGGAAACTGATTTTCCAGTGGATAGTTCATATATGTGCATTGTACTCTCACAAGGGACAGATGAGGAAGTACAAGATAGTTGGATAGCTTTTATTAACGATTACTGGAGCTCCTACCACATCCCATCACTAGGTACAGTACTTGAAAATAACAAGTACCTTTCTATCTTGTCTGTTAAGAAGCATGACAGGAAGCGAATCTTATATGTAACTGATCTTCTCTTAAAACAAAATGAAGGCTGGGTTGCAGGGGTTGGAAAGGAAGCGCTTCAATTAGAAACGATTGCCGAAAGCTATCAAACAGCATGGAGTGCATTAGAAAGTTCCTTTTATCATCCAAATCTACAAATGTTCGGCTTGAATCAGAGAAAAATTGCTCCCCAAGGATTGGGAGTTGAGCTCTATTCGGACTTCTACAGTTTGTTGAAGAATGAGCCTGCTCAATTAGCAGCTTGGGTTGATAGGGTCAGTAAGCAGTTCTGCGAGTACGAATATCCACGAAAAGAACGGGTTTGTGAATTGTTCACTTCCTTTGCGCAAGCTATATTGCATGAGAAAAGCTCACTCTTAAATAAAATGAACCACATTTTCAATACGAACGATCTAGAACTGTATATCCATAAGTGTCGTTCAATCTTTGCCATTAAGAATTTTATCCAGCAGCTGCTTGCTTTATATGTGGAGGAATTGGAGGATGCCTCCCAATATTCTAGGGTTATAAGAGATGTGATGTCCTATATTACTTCCAATTGCAGCCATGTGGATTTGGATGTGCGTGAAATTGCAGAGTCTGTTCATCTGTCCACAGCACATCTCGGCATGTTATTTAAGAACGAAACCGGGGTAACGATTAAGCAATACATTGGCGATTACAGATTGGAGCTGGCCAAAAAATTGATATCGAATGAACATTATAAAATAAATATGATTTCGGAGTTGTGCGGTTACGCAAGTGCCAGTTATTTCACGAAAGTTTTCCGTGCAGCAACGAATTTGACACCTGTTGAGTATAGAAAGATGATTATGAAATGAAGGTTAAACTTTGGTTTTCTAACTTATCCTTAAAGAAAAAACTGCTGTTCTTATTCGCCTTGGTAGGACTTATCCCGCTGATGATTACTTTTATTATTTCTTACGAAAAAATAACAAGTGCTACGTTGAAGTCTCAAAATTATGCAGCTAATCAAAACTATGAACAAACCCTTTCTTCCTTGTCTGGGACATTTACTCGCATTGAGAAATTGTCGACTATGGTCATTTTAAATGATGCACTTGTATCCGCTTTAGGATCTGATCCCTTACAGAAGGATATTGGTGAACAACTCATCGATTTTGGCAAAATAGAAACCTATACAAAGACATTGGAGGAGAGTTCGGAGAGCGAACATATTACCTACTATATCGATGATCGATTTGTGGTATCAGGGACAGATACTCGTTTCCGCAAACTAAAGTTAATTAAAGGTCAAAAGTGGTCTGAGAAAGTAATAAAAAATGCTGGAAGCCCTACTTGGGTATTGTACGAAAATGAGAATAGTGGCGATTCATACAAGTATTTGACTTTAGGAAGAATTCTATGGGATATGAGGAACTATAGTGACTCAATAGGTTTAGTAACCATCGATTTGGATTTAAAGAAAATACGAGATAACTTAACGCGAACAGTGCCTGAGCAGGTCGTCTACTTGATAAATGAAGATGGTCAGCTGATTGCGGGTAGTGACAATGCCAATACAGCCAATGTATCCGATCTAGTCATAAGCCCCTCTCAAGTCAAGGAAACAAAAAGTGATTTTGAGGAAATCAAGCTGAATAATATGGCGTACTTGCTCCGATGCAACCAGATTGGAAAAACTGGCATTTTCTTGACTTCGATCATTCCCAAAACAGCGGCATCAAAAGCCGTAGATGTTGTAGGTACACAAATGATCATGATCTATGTGGTGGTGGCTGCTGCATTGATGGTTCTTATTTTCCCCGTAACTAGATCTATTACAGCTCGAATTTTCTTGTTGTCCAGGAAGATGGATCAGGTTCGGCTAGGAGAGCTGAGGAAACTTGATATTGAGCCGCGCGATGATGAAATGGGCCGTCTCGTTTCAAGCTACAATTACATGATTAATAATGTTCAGGAACTTCTTCAGGAGCAATATCGTTTAGGCCAGGAAAAGAAGGGGGCTGAGCTTAAAGCGCTCCAATCCCAGATCAATCCACATTTTCTATATAACACCCTCGATATGCTGAATTGGATGGCCCAAAGAGAAGAACGTGACAATATCCAGCAGGTGGTTTATGCGCTATCGGATTATTACAAACTTATTTTGAATAAAGGTGAGGATCTCGTTACGCTGAAGGATGAGCTTCGCATGTGTCGTATTTATGTGGATATTCAGCAGAGACGCTTCAAAGGGAGGATTACATTCGCAATTGAGGTTGATGAGGCGCTTTTGGATTGTTTACTTCCCAAGATCACGCTTCAACCTTTAGTTGAGAATGCGATTGTGCACGGCATTACAGAAAAACCTGATGGCAAGGGGACTGTTACTATAACGGCAACCATGAAAGATCAGCGATTGCTTCTATCTATTGAAGATGATGGAATCGGCTTAAAGAATGATTTAAGCGATAGACCTGGTTATCATGGCAGCGGATATGGGATCAAGAATATCGAGAAACGTTTGGAATTATACTTTGGTGAAAGCCAATGTATGCGGTATGAAAGCGATTCGGACACGGGAACTCGCATAACCATTGATGTGCCGGTGGTACGTGCTTCAAATAACATGTAAAAAGGCATATTATACGGATGTGACCCCATCACCTTTCAGGTATTGGGGTCATTCTATTTGAGTATGTAAACATCAAATGTACAAGGAATCTTGAAAAATTAGCATAGTCCATCTTCTAACGCGTTGATAAAATTGTTGTGAGCATTTATGTAAGCGATTACCGTGCGATTTGTAAAATAGTACGACGATTATTATTTTTGGAGGATGAATATATAAACATGGAAAAAACTAAACTTGTTACTTATTCCATACCTAATCCAGTTCCGAGGAATAAAGATTTCTTAGTAAACGTGCGGACACCTGGGGGGGATTGGAAAGAATTAGACGTACTTTTAGTGAAAGTCGATATGCACGATGTTAGGGAAGCAGCAATGGCCAGCTTCGATTTCTGCTGCGAAGTAGAAGTTGAAGTCATCAGCCAGCGCAATGTTATCCAAAACATTGATATTCGTCCCCATTCTGCAGGTGTTCTACCTGACACTATTGATCAAGAGCGACTTCGATTCACGTTGAAGCAACCTCAGAAGCTGTCTATTGAGATAAATGGAGATCGTTTTCATAATTTACATCTGTTTGCGAAAGAAATTCAATCAGAGCAACCCGATCCACAAGGTGCGGGTGTAGTCGTCATCGATCCAGGGATTCATCGAACGGAAATGCTGGTTGAACGGTTGAAGTCAGGGATGCATACACTTTATTTTAAACCAGGCATGCATCACATTGAGCAGGTGCTTCTGAACATTCCTTCAGGAATGTCTGTCTATTTGGCGGGTGGTGCAGTCCTCGTAGGTTCGCTAGTTTGTGATGGTGTAGCGGATGTGAAGATCTTCGGCAGAGGTTTTATATACTTAGCAGATTTCGGACGATTCTCTGCTTTCCGAGGCGTGCGCATCATGTACAGCAAGGATATCGAGGTGTCAGGCATCGCCGTCATTGATCCTCCTCACTATAGTATTTACTTAGGGCAGTCGGAGCGAGTCCGCATACGAGATTTCGAGTCCTTCAGTACACGGGGCTGGTCAGATGGTATTGATATGATGTCGTGTTGTGACGTAGAGATCGACAATGTATTTATGCGGAATTCAGATGATTGTATTGCAATCTATGGCCATCGTTGGGGGTACTACGGAGACGCTAAGAATATTACGGTTAAAAATTCGGTGCTTTGGGCCGATGTAGCACATCCGACGATGATTGGAACGCATGGCGATTATCATGGTGAAGGAACGTTAATTGAGAATATCCTTTTCGAGAATATAGACATTTTGGAGCATCATGAGCCGCAGGACGGGTATCGTGGATGTCTAACGATCAATGCGGGAGATAAAAATATCGTGAGGCATGTGACCTATCGGAACATTCGTATCGATCCTTTTGAATTAGGAAGAATTATCGACATTCGTGTGATTTGGAACCCAGACTATAATCCGGTCCCAGGGAATGGCATTGAACATGTGGAGTTTGACAATATTCGTTATCGCGGGAGCGAGGATGTGGTTTCATCCATCTGTGGATTTGACGAGGACAGGTCTGTCAAAAGTGTCTTAATAAAAGATTTTTATAGAAACGGTGTAAAAATAACAGGTGCTTCTGAAGGTAAGGTGAACGTTGGATCATTCGTGTCCGATGTGCGATTTGAATAAGTTGAGTTGTAGTTAAACAGAGCACCTATGAGTGAGGAGAGAACACAACATGAAGTTATGTTATCAAGTTCCAGCAGGGAAATGGACAGAGGCGTTACCGCTTGGCAACGGGCGTCTGGGAGCGATGGTTTTCGGCGGGATAGAAACAGAGAAGCTGCAGTTGAATGAGGACACATTGTGGTCAGGTGCACCGAAGGATGGAACGAATCCAAGAGCACGAGACATCTTACCCGAGATCCGCGAAAGCATTAATGAAGGTTCATATACGAATGCAGATGTATTAAGTAAAGAAATGATGGGACCTTACACACAATCTTATTTGCCGCTTGGCGACCTTAATATTCATTTCTATCACGGAGATCTTGCACAAGATTACTCACGTGAATTAGATATTGAGACGGCAACGACAATTGTCTCTTATAAAATTGGTGAGGTTACCTATAAACGGACGTATTTTATCTCTTATCCCGATCAAGTAATTGTTCTGCGATTTGAGGCAGATCGACCTAGAATGCTTAATTTCGGAGTGAAATTGTGGAGCCCACTCAAGCATCATACGGGTGTAGAAGATGATCGACTTGTCTTGAAGGGGAAAGCGCCCGTGCATGTGGACCCGAATTATTACCGCACGAACAACCCAGTTGTTTACGGGGATGAAGGTATGAGGTTCGAAGGTAGACTTGCGTATCGCGTCGAGAATGGTCAGTCCGTTGTGAATCAAGATGGCTTGTATATTGAAGGTGCTACGTCAGCTACACTTATCTTCAGTGCAGCTACGAGCTTCAATGGTTTTGATCGTAATCCTGCTGCTGAAGGCAAGGATCCTTCTTCGATTGTTGAATCTCACGTGACTGCAGCTTTAGAGAAGAGCTACCTCGCGTTATTGAACGATCACATTGACGATTATCGTGCATTATTTGATCGTGTTTCATTAAACTTGGGTGCTGCTGATTTAGCCCCAATGAAGTCAACAGATGCTAGAGTTGAAGCTCATGGGGCGAGAGATAAGAAGTTGGTCGAGCTCTTGTTTCAATTTGGGCGATATTTGATGATCTCCAGTTCACGTCCCGGCACACAGGCTGCAAACCTACAAGGGATTTGGAATAAAGACGTTCGACCGCCTTGGAGCAGCAACTATACGTTAAATATTAATGCGGAGATGAATTACTGGCTTGCTGAGACGTGCAATTTGGCGGAGTGTCATCAACCGCTGCTTACGTTCACAAAGAATCTGAGTACAAAGGGAACAATTGTGGCAAAGGTCAACTACGGTGCAAAGGGTTGGACTGCGCATCATAATAGCGATATTTGGTGCCAAGCTGCACCTGTCGGAGACTATGGAGCAGGAGATCCGGTATGGGCTAGTTGGCCAATGGCGAGTCCTTGGTTAAGTCAGCATCTTTGGGAGCATTATGATTTCGGACGCAATGACACTTATCTTCGGGAAATGGCGTACCCGATCATGAAAGAAGCGGCTCTCTTTTGTCTAGATTGGTTGCAAGAGGAACCGGATGGAAGCTTGATCTCATCGCCCTCAACGTCGCCTGAACATAAATTTATGACGGAAGATGGCTCCCTCGCTGCTGTGAGCAAAGGGGCCGCAATGGACCATGCGTTAATGTGGGATCTGTTCACGAATTGCGTCAAGGCAGCCAAGGCATTGGGCATGGATGAATCGTTTCAAGCTGAGTTAGAAGCGGCTAAAGCTCGCTTATTCCCTTATCAAATTGGGAAGCATGGCCAGCTGCAGGAATGGTTTCAAGATTTCGAGGATCAAGATGTGTTTCACCGACATGTATCACATTTGTACGGCGTATTTCCAGGTTGCGAACTTACTGCCGAAACGGCGCCTGAGTTGTACGAAGCCGCTCAACGTTCTTTAGAGCGGAGAAGCGACATTGGCACTGGCTGGAGTTTAGCGTGGAAAATTAATTTATGGGCACGTTTTAGGGATGGAAATCGGGCATTACGCTTAATAGATGATGTCTTTAACCTTGTTCGGGAAGAAAAAGGTGCTGTTACAGGCGGCGGCGTTTACCCTAATTTGTTCGGAGCTCATCCACCCTTTCAAATCGATGGTAACTTTGGGTTTACAGCTGGTGTGGCAGAAATGCTCCTGCAGTCTCACGCAGAGGTGATTTATTTGTTGCCAGCACTTCCGGATGATTGGGCTTCTGGGCATGTTAAAGGGCTGCGAGCACGCGGGGGCTTCGAAATTGATATTTCGTGGGAGAACGGCGAGATTACGAGTGCGACAATACTATCTCTACAAGGCAATTCATGTAACGTGACGTCAGCAATTCCGTTGCAGGTCGTAGGAAATGGCAATTCAGTAGCAAGTGTGTGCCACGATAACGGAATCGTCACGTTTGAGACGACGGCAGGCATGACGTATAAGCTTGCACCAGTTTTAAAAGCTTTTTAGGATATGAAACGTTAAGGAATGAAGGAGTGAATGAGATGAATGAAATATCATTAAGTCCAGTATGGGTAGCTGATTTAGGGGATGGCAAGTATCGTAATCCGATTCTTCATGCGGATTATTCCGATTTGGATATTATACGAGTCGGAGACAGTTTTTATATGACAGCCTCTAGCTTTGTTAGTACGCCCGGACTTCCGATTCTGGAATCGAAGGATCTTGTAAACTGGACGATTATCGGACACGCAGTTGACAGGCTTCCATCCGGATATGATGAGAGCGTTCGTCACGCTCAGGGCATTTGGGCACCAAGTATTCGTTATCATGACGGGATGTTTTGGATATTCGTCAGTACACCAGATGAAGGTGTGTTTATGACACAAGCGAAGGAGGCTTCTGGACCTTGGTCTGAACTTCATCTTGTAAAGGAAGTTAAAGGATGGATTGACCCTTGTCCGATGTGGGATGAGGATGGCCAGGCTTACTTGATACATGCTTATGCGTATAGTCGATGCGGATTCAACAGCAAGTTGAATTTATGCAAAATGAAGAGTGATGGAACCGCATTGTTAGACGATGGAGTCGTCGTTTTCGATGGAACAGATAAACATCCTACTATTGAGGGCCCCAAACTTTACAAACGAAATGGGTATTATTACATTTTTGCTCCTGCAGGAGGAGTTGCAACAGGCTGGCAGACTGTGCTTAGATCCAGAAACATCTTCGGTCCGTTTGAAGATCGGATTGTCATGCATCAAGGAGATACGCAAATTAACGGTCCACACCAAGGTGGTTATGTAGAACTCGATTCTGGAGAATCTTGGTTTGCTCATTTTCAAGATTCCGGAGCGTATGGGCGTATTGTTCATCTTCAGCCTATGACTTGGCAGGATGATTGGCCAATAATTGGCGAAGATACGAATGGAGATGGAATCGGCGAGCCCGTCATGTTTCATAATAAACCGAATGTTGGACCGCATTCATGGCCTATAACCGTTCCGAATACTTCAGATCATTTTGAAACAAGCAGTCTCGGACTTCAATGGCAATGGCAGGGGAATAAGAAAGCGGAGTGGTACTCATTTGACGTTAGCCCTGGTAATCTACGTCTGTATGCCAATACACATCATGCTAATTTTTTTGAAACACCAAATATTTTATGTCAAAAGTTTCCGGCTCCCGTTTTTACAGCTACAACTAAGTTGAATCTAGAATCACGTGAAAGAGCTTTTTTTCAGTCAGGAATGACTGTATTCGGGCATGAATTTGCATATATGGCTGTGGAGCAAAGTGGGTTCAACAAGCGGATGGTTGTAGTCGAAGGAAATCGTAATGATGTTGAAAAATTAACTGCTAGCTTTGAGCTTGAGAACTCGCTTTCGTCGGTTTATATACAAGTTCATGTTGCTGCTGGAGCACTATGTACGTTCCATTTCAGTTTAGATGGGATCGAATATCAACAGATTGGAGATCCATTTGTTGCCAAGCCTGGAGGGTGGGTAGGTGCAAAGATTGGACTTTTCTGTTCACCAATAGGGTATGAATCGGAGAATGATTTTGTTGACTTTGAATGGATAAGTATTAAAGAGTAATTTAGGCATTTTTATAACGTGAGGAGATGCGAAATGCATAAGAAACTAAATGACACAGATCAGTATTGGCTAGATTGTACTTGGGAAAAGATACAAGTGAAAATGTCCGCAGAATGCGAACGCGTAGGTGATCATATTCCTTATGTTCCAGTTAATGGAGAATATCGTGAAGATAAAGGAGATACGGATATTTATTGGTGGACCAACGGCTTCTGGCCGGGCATGTTGTGGCATATGTATCAAGCTACCCAAGAAGAACCTTACAAAACTGCAGCAGAAGGAGTAGAACGTCGTTTAGATGCAGCGTTAGAGGGGTTCGAGGGATTGCATCATGATGTTGGATTCATGTGGTTGCATTCCGCGGTTGCAAACTACCGGTTGACGGGTAATGAAAGAAGTAAAACACGCGGATTGCATGCGGCTAACCTATTGGCTGGCAGATACAATCCAAGGGGCCGTTTTATTCGGGCTTGGAATGACGATTGCACAGGCTGGATCATTGTAGACAGTATGATGAACATTCCCTTGTTATATTGGGCGAGCATGGAGACGAATGACCCGCGGTTTCGTTTTATCGCGATGGATCATGCAGATACGGTACTGAGTCGAATTGTGCGTTCCGATGGGTCATGTAACCATATTGCCATTTTGAATCCAGAGAACGGTGAACTATTGGAAGCACCGGGAGGACAAGGTTTTGCATCTGGATCAGCATGGTCCAGAGGACAGTCCTGGGCGCTGTACGGCTTTGCTTTGAGCTATCGTTACACGAAGGATGACCGCTATCTGAGCGCTGCAAAAAGCATCGCTCATTACTTCATCACTCAAGTGTCCACAACGGGTTTCGTGCCGTTAGTTGACTTCCGCTCACCTGAAGAACCAGTGAAATGGGATACAACGGCAGGTCTCTGCGCAGCATGTGGGTTACTTGAACTTGCCGAGACAGTACCAGAGCTTGAGCAACCGGTCTATCGCAATGCTGCGATTCGGATTTTACAATCAACGGATGAACGCTTCGCGAACTGGAACCCGAACGAAGATGCGATTATTTCAGGTGGGACAGAAGCGTATCACAGTATAAAGAACAACGAGGTTCCTATTATTTACGGTGATTATTTCTTTATTGAAGCTGTACTGCGTCTCAAAGAAAAGCATGTTCTTATTTGGTGATTTTTTGATGACTAGGTACTATCTATGATGACTGTCGATTGGTATGAGATTATTATAAGATGGCCGATTCAATTGGATCGGTCTATTCTTAAATTACAATGAATCGTGTAAAAGTACTATATATGGAATAAGAAAGCGCTATTAAAATTGATAGTAAAGGGGGATGGATGAATTGAAAGCGTAACCATGATGGGAATAAACATTAAACGATTAGTCAATGGAAGGAGCAACAAGATGAAGTCTAAATCAGCATTTCTATTTGAAAATGTAAGAAAGCGTTTGCTTGCAGTAGTTTCGGCAACGAGTATCATAATGTCGCTTGTACCGATTGGCTCTGTTTCTGCCGATACCATCGGCACAAGCAATCTGGTACAAATTAATGAAACGGTTAGTAATGGTTTTACCCATCCAGGTATCGGCTTTACCAAAGCGATACTCGAAAACGCGAGAGATCAGGTGATGGCGCAAAAAGAGCCCTGGTATTCGGGGTATTTGTCAATGGCCAATTCCGATGCTGCTTCGAAAACGGTTACATCAAGCAACCAAAGCTCAGCGGATCCCAATAAACCGGGTACAGATGCTTTTGACTGCCAATGCTTTGAGCCGAAATTTATTTCTGATGGCTTGAAGGCGTATACACAGGCGATGATGTATTATTTTACCGGCGATGAGACCTATCGGGCCAATGCGCTGCATATTATCCGCATTTGGGAACAGATGGATCCTGCAAAATACAAATTTTATACGGATGGGCAGATTCATGCAGCGATCCCAGCCAACCGGATGATAAGTGCGGCTGAAATATTGCGATATACCAGCTATCAGAATCCGGCGAATGCATGGACGGATCAAGATACCACCCTATTTACGAATAATTTGATTGTTCCGTTGACAGAAACGCTATTTCATAGTCCGGATTACTTTATGAACCAGTTTAATTATCCACTGTTCGGAGCTATGGCTGGGTATATCTTTACTGATAACAGAGACAGATATAACGAGTCAGTCGAATGGTTTACAGTTAATAAGACGGCCAAAGATCAAGGCTTCAATGGATCGGTCAAGCGCTTGCTCCGAATTGTCGATCGCAACGACGCGACGGGCGAGCCGGTTACGCCGCACCTTGAGCATATGGAGATGGGAAGGGACCAGGCGCACGCCGGCGGGGACATAACCAATTTTGGCCTCCTCGCGAGGCAGTTGACGGCCCAGGGAACTAAGGTGGATCCGATAGAAGGAACCCCATCCACCAAAGCGGATGCCGTAGGACCGTATGAGTTCCTGAATGATCGAATTTTGGCGGGTGCCGACTATTATTGGCAGTTCATGCTCGGTTACGATACGCCCTGGACGCCGGTTGCGTACGCTATTAGTCCCGATGGAACGATAAGGGATACCTATAATACCTTATCAGGCGGCTATCGCGGTAGATTTGTCAATAATAATATATGGTATCTCTTCTATTACTACAAGTATATCAAAGGGGTCGATATTGCGGCAAAGGCTCCCTATTTTTATGAAGCATTCACCAAGAGGCTTCCCCAAGATGTTGGTAAATGGAACAACGTGGACGGCGGAGGAGACGAGTGGCTCTATTATCCTGCGGCGGCAGCGGCTGACGCGGCAACTTATGCCGAAAAGACGCCACCAGTTGGTTTGGTTAAGCTCGCGGATAGGGCCACAATATTAAATACTAATACGTCTATCATGCAAGAAGGCAATACTTCCTTTGTCAGATTGAACGCGACGCCGGAAGGAACTTCTTCGCCCGTTACTCACGGGGCACTTACCGAGAACATGATCGGAATTAAAATTCGGACCAATGGCGTAGCAACATTGGAAGTAAGAGGTAATCCAGAGGAGACCATATGGCCGCTATTAGCACAGATCACGCTTCCGGACACGAAAGGGCAGTGGCAATATGTCACCCTTAACAAGGTAACATTGGATACGATCTACTATTTAAATGTCAAAGGACCTGCAGGAACCACGGTTGATATGGAGCATATCCTGAAAGCGGCTGATCAGAAGCTGACGCCGCCGGCATTTAACGCTGGAAATTCAGATTTGAATCTGTATACCTATGCCGGTTCGCCGGTTCAACTTGATTTCTCTGCTACGGATGCAAGCGGCACGGAAGTTGTTTCGTATGAGCTGCAGAATAATCCGAGCGGGCTTGGAATTAACAATGATACAGGCGCATTTTCTTGGCAGCCTACGCAAGCCGGGGACGTTTCCTTTGTTGTCTTGGCTTCCGATGGTACTACAGTAGCAACCAAGAACGTGATGATTCATGTAGCTAATGACCGTGCTTCTGCCGTTCAAGCCGTCATTACTCCCTATGATCCCAATGCCATTTATTCGTCTGCATCGCTTGCGGCATATCAAGCGGAGTATGCGAAGACCATCAGTCAGATAAACGGCACATCCGATGAAGCTTTCAATCAGCAATTGAAATCCCTGAGGAGCGTAGTACTCGGTCTTGATTTGGTGACACAATTAAGAGCGGACGGCAGCATGCATTACTCCGGTAAAGTATTTTGGTCCAGTTGGGGTTCTGATATTAAAAATATGGATGATTTGGATAATTCAACTGGTTCTTCGTTGAGTACAGCACTGGGTTCTCCACCCCATTTATATCATATTGTGGATTTTGGTCCCGATTATAAAGTTTCAGCTTACAAATTCGGATTCTTTAGCAATATCTTTACGGATCGCGTTGCAAACTCCACGGTATACGGATCGAACGATGGGGAAACCTGGACCAGGATGACACCGGGAGTAACGCAGATGACTCAAGCCTTTCAAACCCTTGATGTCGATCCTGCGTACCAGAATGTGAAATATCGCTATCTTAAATTGGAAATGATTCAGCCGTTACCTGACGTTCTTTATGGCATAGTGCGGAATTTCCTGGAGTTAAGGGATTTCGATATTTATGGTACGGGCTATGAGATTGGGAATAAGATAAAGTCCGTATCGATTGGTTCGGATCAAAGCGTAAACGGCAAAATTTCCACAGGCGATACGGCAAAAGTTAGGATTACAGCAAAAGAACCCATCCAGAACGTAAAGGTCAAGATTCAAGGCATTGATGCAACGGTCAGCACGACGGACAATATCAGTTGGACGGCTGTGGCAAAGATAAATGGAAATGAAACAACCGGCTATATGAAAGTATCTGTTGACTATCAGAAGAATGATGGAACGGATGGAGACACCATGTATGGGACTTCCGACGGCAGTACGCTGTTACTTGTCGATGGGTCAAAATTCATCAATGTTCCTATGCTAGCTACCGTTACAGCTTCCGACAAGCAGTGGCCCGGCAACGGTCTGTCAGCGGCTCAGGTAGGCTACTTGTTGTTTGATGGCAACACGTCATCTTTCGGAGACTTGAATACGGCTTCCGGCTCCTATTACACGGTAGACTTCGGAGCAGACGCAGCTATCAAGTTGAGCGAAGTGCTGCTCATGCCAAGAGCATCGGTTCCTGGAAGAATGAATGGCATGGTGGTTCAAGGCTCCAACGATAATGTCAATTGGAAGAACATGACTACCGGTGTTTCAGACTCACAAGCGAACAAATGGTACCAATTGAAAAATAGTCAAATCCTAGATCATAATGCTTACCGATACTTGAGACTATACAACAGTTCCGCTTGGTCAGGCGACGTGTCGGAAGTTGAATTTTACGGAGATTATACGGCATCCGCTGCAATCATTGCATCCAAAATCACAAGTGCTGCAACGCCTGTCAAGGGTGCAACGAGTATCTCGATGCCTAAGGTTCCGGCAGGCTATAGCGTATCAATTAAATCCACATTGCCTTCTGGAATTATTGGCACAGACGGAACGATCACATCGCCAGACTATGATACATTAGTGAACGCTGTATTTACAGTTACGAAACTGGATGACGGCACGACAGCGGATACGGGGAGCATCGTTATTTTGGCGCCGGGCAAATATAGCAGTCCCAAAATCGACGTCAAAAATGTGGCAAAAGTGACAGCTTCTGCTGTGCAGTATCCTGGCACCGGTTTGTCAGCGGCGCAGGTAGGTTATTTATTGTTTGACGGAGATACGGCTACAGCCGGTGACCTGAATAGCGGTACGGGCGCCTATTACATTGTTGATTTGGGTGCAGGCTCGTCTGCTCAGTTGAACGAAATCAGGCTCATGCCGAGAGCAGGGACGAATAGCGCCAGAATGAATGGACTCGTTGTTCTGGGCTCCAACGACAATGCAACTTGGACGAATCTTACTCAGCCTGTAATTGGAGCGACAGACGGCACTTGGATCGATATCAGGCTTGACAAAATTTTGGATCACACGTATTACCGTTATTTGAAACTGTTTAACAGCAGTGCTTGGTTCGGCAACATCGCGGAAGTTGAGTTTTACGGCGATTATCAATTCGACTTTAATTCCAATGTGCTTCCGCCGAACAACTATACTAACGGAAGCTACTACCTGTATCAAAATGAAGTCAATCGGATTCAATCGGCAATGAACCAGCCGGGAGCCGATAAGCCGGCGCTACTCAAGCAGTTGCTTCAGGTTCAAGAGCTGCTGGTGTCTCTGGTCGATATGTACCCAAAAATCAACATTACGTCTTCGATGACGTCGGCATCGTCCACTTCGTGGGACGGTACGCTCAATGCGGCAATGAACGGGTGGCGCGCATTTGACGGGGATACAACCACTTCGCCTGATACGAAAACAGGATCGGGTTGGGCTCAAGCCGACTTGGGCTCGGGAAATGCCAAAGTGATTGGCGGCATTAAGTTTATACCGAGATCTGGCAATATTGCCCGGATTAACGGAGCACTGATCCAAGGATCCAACGATGGTACCAACTTTGACACGTTATATACAATCAATAACATCACAGATTTTAAATGGTATTCGCAACTATTAAATAGCAGCAAGGCATACCGTTATCTGAGGTACTATACGCCTAACGGCTTTGCCAATGTGGGAGATGTGGAATTCCATGAGAAGATTGTGGATCGAACGCTGCTTAAGCTTCTGCTTAGCAAAGCGGCAGCGATTAACACTAGCCAGTACACGGCAGACAGCTACGCAGCACTGCAGGCGGCCCTAGCGACGGCAAGTGTGTCTGACAATGCTAACGCAAACCAGGCCGAAATCGATACGGCCTCTACCAACCTGATTTCGGCGTTGGGCGCGTTAAAATACGTGATCTCGGCTAGCGTAGATCCCGCTGCACCGAATGGGCTTAACGGCTGGTATACGGTGCCGGCGACCGTGACGTTATCGACCTATGGCGGCGCGGAATACAAAGTGAACGGTGAAGCAGTATGGCATTCCTACACAGCTCCGTTTACTTTCGAGCAGGACGGCACTTATACTTTCAACTATCGAATCAAGAACAGCGATGGAACGACCAGCGCCGAGCAGTCGACTACTGTAAATGTGGACAGAACAGCGCCGGCAGACGCGACCTTCGTTACAGAAAATACACCGGACAATGTCCATATGGCCGTGACAATCAACTATCCTGCTGACTCTGTGGTGAATGAGTACAAAGTGGGCGCGAATGGCGTCTGGACTGCTTATTTGGCCCCGATCATTGTTAACGATAATGAAACGGTATATGCAAGAGGGACGGATGCTGCAGGCAATACTTCGAATGAGGTTCATGTTGTCGCGAGCATTGTTGATAAATTACCCCCAGCAGATGCTGTACTATCCGCCGATATTACGGCTCCGACGAACGGCAATGTAACGCTTACGATCAGCTATCCGGCTGACGCAGCTGTGAAGGAGTACAAAATAGGCGATAGCGGTGCATGGACAGCTAACGGCGCTCCAGTAGTTGTCACCGCCAATGACACCGTGTATGCGAGAGGAACGGATGCAGCGGGCAATGTCTCGAATGTGACGAGCTACACGGTCAGCAACATCGATAAAATCGTTCCTACCGCAACTGTGGTTTACAGTGAAACAGCAGCGACGAATCAAGATGTTGTTGCCACGATCCTACCAAACGAGCAGGTAACGATTACGAACAACAGCGGTTCGGCGAGCTATACGTTCATTCAGAACGGCAGATTCACATTTGAATTCGTCGATGCGGCTGGAAACCATGGGATGGTTACGGCGATTGTAAACAATATCACAGCGAAGAGTAAAGGCGTTCCGGGAACAGTCGTTCTTTCCGACGATAACGGGTATGATGGAATAGCAGACGGTAATTACCAGATCACCATGAATATGTGGTATGGAAATAACGGCAAGACTTACAAACTTTATGAAAATGGTACACTAATCGATTCACAAGTGCTGACGGACAATTCCACGAATGCTCAGTCAACGGTAACATCGATTACGTATAAGCCAATTGGCACCTACCAATATTATGCCGAACTGACGAATGCGTACGGGACAACCAAAAGCAGCACACACACAGTAATCGTAACGCAAGCAGCTCCGGCAAAACCAGTATTGTCGAACAACAATTGGGATAATGACGGGAACTTCAACGTCACGATGAATATGTGGTGGGGAACGAATGGGACAAGTTATCGTTTATATGAGAATGACGTCCTCATCTATTCACAAGAATTGACGAACAATTCACCGTCAGCTCAATCGGCAATAGCCATAATAACGAACAAGGCCATTGGTACCTATGTATACCGCGCGGAGTTAGTGAACTATGCGGGTGCGACATCCAGCAATACGATGAGTGTGACAGTTACTAAGTAAAA
The DNA here is from genome assembly GCF_022163125.1 of Paenibacillus sp. HWE-109. Taxonomy (NCBI): domain Bacteria; kingdom Bacillati; phylum Bacillota; class Bacilli; order Caryophanales; family Paenibacillaceae; genus Paenibacillus; species Paenibacillus sp. HWE-109. The sequence goes on from NZ_CP091881.1 coordinate 1,138,611, forward strand.
CAACTGATGCACAACAGCTGTTAGGGACAGGGTTGTAGGTGTGACAATTTTCTTACGGCCCAGGAATCACTGGTGGAAACTTCACAATTAATCATAAATAATTAAAGTGAAAAACCAGTCAAAACACGAGAAAAAAGTGTTAGACTGGTTTTTATCACTACTTATAATCCATTCTCTACTGTTTTCAAAAAAGAAAGCACAGCAACATTCATCTGCTCCAACCCCCGCTGTTCAATCGGAAAATGACCAGCCCCCTCTAAAACTACATATTCTTTTTTAGATTTTATATTGTCAAAAAACGGTTTGCTGAAGCTATAAGGAGTCATAGGGTCTAATTGAGGATGAACGAGTAATACCGGACAAATATCAAAATTCTCAGGTTTTATTACCGGTTTCATATTTAAGAACGTTCTTAATAAGCGCAAAGGGATTTTCGTGCCTGCCGCATGAGCATCGTTCATAATGAGTTTGGTCATTTCGACGTTATTCGTAATCAATTTCATCCGAGATACATGATTAACAGAGATATGCAAGGAATCTAATAAAAAAGGAAATTTGTCCATCAAAAATTTTCCTAACCGACTAATGAGTTTGTTAGGAGCTAACTGATCACGAACTTTCGAATCACTCGTATCAACAAATGTCGTTGCAATTAACCCTTTGACTCGCTTACTCTGTACAGCGGCGTGATAAGCTAACATGCCTCCTATACTGGTGCCTAGTAAGATAATAGGCTTGCCGTCCCGTTTCAATTCCTGATCGATTAATTCATTTAGGATGTCAATCCAAAGCTGGTAATCTAATGATTTTACCGAATTTGTATAACTTAAACCATAAGGCGGTAGATCCGGCGACACGACTTCATAACCGCATTTTTGCAGCATTCGTGCATAAGGAGCCAACAATCTGCCATTGCCACCAGCACCATGAATGAAAACAATTTTTAATTTTGCATGCGGAACAGGCATACGATCCAGATGAATATGAACATTGTTCCAAGTCATCCATTCTTCTGTTGGTAAATGGTTTTCATTTATTTGCATTTCTGCAGGAAAAAATTTCTGATATTGTTTCCAATAGATCACCGATTGATTATATGTTGAAAATTTATTCATGAATTTGCAGTTCCTTTCTCCCCAAGACTACATAGGACTCCACGCTGTCCTTATGCTTAGTGCTTACCGGCAGTCTAAATCTTTATTTCATTCGTCTACAACTATATTTTCTCAGTTTAACACTTTGATTTTCAGTCTAACACTTTATTTCGAAAGACATGTAAAGGGATCTCTAGTCCGTTAATGTCCAATGCCTGAGAAATCAGGCTTTTATTAAAATTATAGAGTTTATATGTATTGGAGTGAACTCGGAGTTGCTCCGGCTGCCTCGCGCGGACGTAAGGGAACAATGGTGCGCTATTCTAGCTAAAAGTGTCAGTATCGGGAGGTTGAGGGAACTACAGTACGCTATTTTGCTGTTTCATGGGAATTTCAACGCTTTTTGTGGAAATAGGACCCTGTAGTTCCGCTACTACCCTCGCATCCCTACTTTTTGCCTAATTAGCGTCCCCTAGTTCCCCTACTAGGTTTCGCTGCTAAGAAGTGACTGATCTATCGAGGCGCAGCACGAACAGTTCCTTCGTTGCAATATCCGTTTGGCAGGAAGGTTCTGAAAGTAACATGAAATTGGATAATTTCCTTTTTATTGGGACATACTTAGGCTGTGAAAATGAGCTGAGATATGGAAAGAAGGGAGCGAGTATGCGACTATTCAACAAAGGGTGGAAGAGGTACTTAAAGACATCTGAGGCTACCTCTGTATCTGAAGTTGAAATCCCTGTACAACCTTCCTCCCGACTGGACGATAATCTTCTTTACTTGACTTCGCTGTATGAAGAGTGCGGCGACATTGTGTTCCATTCCTTCGCGCTGGCGAATGGAATCAAGGCGGCTGCTGTGTATGCTCAGGGGTTAGCGGACGAAAGCTTGTTCCAGCAGCAAATCCTCGAGCCTCTGCTGCACATGGAGCTGGGGAAAACGGAATTTCTGTCCCAGCTTGTCGAACAACTCACAGCCAAGGCAGAGCAGTTGACGGAGTGGTCCACCATTATTGAAAAAATCGGCAGCGGACTCCCTATTCTGTGGTTAGATGGCTCTAGGGCTGCATTTGCCTTCGGGATGACCAAAATCACACAACGAACTGTAGAAGAACCGGTGGCCGAATCAACGATACGAGGACCGCGTGAAGGGTTTACTGAATCGATCGGGGTAAACATCCCGCTGATTCGCAGAAGAATTAAAAGCCCAGAGCTTAAAATGATCAACATGAAGATAGGGACTTATACGAAAACACAAATAACTTTGGCTTATATGAAGAACCTGGCGGATCCCCATTTGGTGGAGGAAATGAAATTGCGAATTGAACGAATTCGCATCGATGGGGTTCTTGAGAGCGAAATGATCGAGGAATGGATTTCCGATAATCCGTACTCACCGTTTCCTCAGGTGTTACCAACCGAGCGTCCGGATGTCGTTTGCGCCAATGTACTGGAAGGTCGGCTTGCTGTCTTGATCGATGGGACTCCCTTTGTTTTGATAGCTCCAGTCGGGTTGTTCTCGCTGCTGCAATCAGCAGAGGATTACTACCAGAACGTAATTATGAGTACGTTTATCCGTTTGTTGAGATATGTCTTTTTCATCATATCGGTGCTACTTCCCTCCGCTTACGTTGCTATCACTACCTTCCACCAGGAGATGATACCGAGCGTTCTTTTGCTCAATATATCAAAATCAAGAGAAGAGATCCCGTTCCCTGCCCTTGTTGAGGCATTGATCATGGAAACTACATTTGAAGCACTGAGAGAAGCCGGGGTTCGCCTTCCGAAACAGGTAGGTGCTGCCGTCAGTATCGTTGGCGCCCTCGTTATAGGACAGGCTGCTACTTCTGCGGGTATCGTATCGGCCCCGATGGTTATTGTCGTGGCGATCACCGGGATTGCTTCTTTCATGATCCCTCGGTATACCTTGGGTGTTTCACTTCGATTAATCCGATTTCCTATTATGCTGATGGCAGGAACCCTAGGATTAGTAGGTATGATCCTCGGTTTTATCGGCATTATTCTGCATCTTTGCAGACTCAGTTCCTTCGGTGTTCCCTATTTAGCACCTATTTCACCGACCTGCTTCAAGGAATTAAAAGACTTGTTGTTCCGCGCACCTGTCTGGAAGCAGGAGCATCATCCTCAATTGAGCGGCTACCAAGAGCAGCAGAACGAAACTGTAGGTCTGCATGATAAAGGAGAGGATACAACTTGATCCCTCAGAAGATTTCCTCGAAGCAGATGGCTGTGTTTATGTATCCGGCTATTCTGGCCACCTCCATTCTCGGTGTACCCAGCATCACGATGAAATTTGCCGGTCATGATATGTGGTTATCCCCACTGTATGCTTCCATTTTTGGTTTTTTGGCAATCCTGATAGCTTTCCGTCTTAATGTGAAATTTCCAGGCCAGTCCCTCATACAATGCAGCACAATTGTATTAGGCAAGATCGGCGGCAAGATCTTCGGGCTGATTTATATGTTCTACTTGCCCCATTTGTGCGGAATCGTATTAAGGGAATATGGTGAATTTATCTTAAGTACAATTCTTCATCACACGCCCTTATTTATTGTTATGGGCTCGCTGATGTTGTTCTGTGCCATGAATGTCAAGAGTGGAATTCAGGTTATCGCGCGAAGCAGTCAAATTTTGATCGTTATGGCATGGTTTTTTCTCTTTTTTATATTAGTTTTACTCATCCCGGAGATGAATCCGAGCGAGCTGCTCCCTTTTGCCGAGAAAGGCCTTAAACCTTCTATTATTGGAGCGATTGCACCGGCAGCCTGGTTTTCGGAATATATATTTGTTTCTTTTTTTCTTCCCAGCATATCGGATCGTTCGAAGGCGTTCAAAGTTACGCTGTTGTCATTAGTTGTTGTAACCATTACGATGGTTGCCATTAATCTGTCTTGTCTTATGCTTCTCGGGGACTTAACAGATACGTTTGTGTACCCGGTAATGATTGCCGCACGCTATATCAGCTATGCGGATTTTTTCCAACACATTGAATCCCTTATTGTAGCCATCTGGATTTTCGGTATTTTTGTGAAAGTATCGTTGTTTTTATATATTCATGCGGTAGCTACGGCACAATGGCTGAACATCAAGGATTACCGTCCACTTGTGTTCCCATTATCTTTTCTCACCGTTGCATACAGCTACTGGGTCGTGTCCAATCAGAGCGAGATGGGCACCTTGCTGGGCGCAGGTGGGAACATTTACACACTTACCTTGCTGATCATTCTACCGGGATTGTTATGGGCCGTTGCTGTCATTCGAAAGCAGGGAATAAAGGGGAAGGGAAGTTCCCTATGAGTACAGGGAAAAGGCTCCTCTGTCTCTTGCTGCTTCTAGCCTTTGCCGTAGAAGCGGCTGGGTGCTGGGATCGGAGAGAGATTAATGACTTGGCTATCGTTCTGGCTGTTGGTGTAGATCGCAATCCGAATAATAACATATTGCTTTCGGCACAACTCTTTATCCCAAAGGTGGCCGGGGGTGGTCCTCAAGGCAATACAGGAGGCAGCGGCGGCAACGCTGCAGGACAGACGATCATGATGAGTGCCGAGGGAGTGACCATCGCTGACGCCTTGACCCAACTGCAACTTAAGCTGTCGCGCTCCTTATTCTGGGGACAAAGCGAGGTCATTATTATCGGGGAAGAAGCTGCCGCGAAGGGGATTCATTCCTATATCGATCTCTTCCTGAGATATATTCAATTCCGTGAGCATGCTTATACGTACATAAGCAAAGATAAGGCTGTCGATCTGATCAAGCTGCAGCCCCCGTTGGAGAGAAGCTCTGCGGAAGTGCTTCGGGAGATGGGGAATTTGAAACTAGGTGCCCAGATTACCCTCAAAGAGCTTGCACAAAAAATAAATGGAGCCTCTCAAGCAGCCCTGCTGACCCGTATTCAGATTACTTCATTTGCCACAGCAGCTGATCCAACTCACAATAATATTAAAGTCTCCGGCATTGACATATTTAATAAAGATAAATTTGTAGGAAGCCTGGATGAGCATGCAGGCCTAGGTATCCTTACGGTCTGCAATGAGCTGGAGACGAAAATTTACTCGTTTCCCCTTACTAAATCTGCCGAGTATGTTTCGGTGAATGTGGTTCATTCGAATACGAAGATTGTTCCTCACATTGATAAAAAAGGAATTTGGAGTATTGAGATGTTCGTCGATATGAACGGAGAATTAGTGCTGAATACAACCGATCAGCAGAATTTTGACCCCAAATTTGTTCAACAAATCAAGCAGGCATGGACAGACACGATAAGAAGGGACATTGAAGCCAGTCTATTGCGTGTTCAGAAGCAACTCAAAACGGATGCCTTCGGATTTGCCGACGAATTCTATCGGCATTATCCCAAACAATTTAACCAAGTCAAGGAACGATGGAATGATCAAGTGTTTCCCGAAATACAAGTCAATGTTCACATTAGCACGCAAATTAATCGAATTGGCAAATCCACTGTCCCTCAAGGAGTCCCCGAGAGCTATATTCGTAAAAAATAGGAGGCGATTATGCTTGAAAGTATTCCCTGTTCTTGGAATGATTATATTAGCTTTGGTGATCTACATGATGGAGGCGAGACATGTCAAAAGTGTCAAAGTGAAAGCAACAGTTGGAGGTATCTCCGTTATAGCCTTGACCATTGGGATTCTACTTCTGTATTTCCCGGAAATTCCTGGGCCGACCGATTGGATTTTACCTGTATTCAAACCGTTGAACCGTATGATTGGAACAGAATAGAAATGCCTGATACCCAAAAAGCAGTCAAGAGGATATGCCTCTATGACTGCTTTTTTATCGTTCTCGAAGCTCACTCTTTTACAAATTCATTTCTATATTGACTTGGTGTGCATCCCGTCGCCTTTTTAAAAGCGCTGAAGAAGTGGCTTCGGGTTTGGAATCCTGTCTTGGAAGCAATGATAGCTAACGTATCCTCCGTGTTGACCAGTAAATATTTGACCTGCTCAATACGCTGAAGCAAGATGAAATCGGCTAAAGTGACCTGTGTGGCCTCTTTGAACAGGTGTCTCAAATAACTGGACGAGAAGCCAAGATGGTCGGCGATGATATCCGTTGAGAGGAGGGGGTCCTGTAAATGATCCTGGACGTATTCCATGATTTCTTGAACCAGTTCCCCTTTGCGACCACCGATTTGATTCTGGCTGAGGGTTTCCATGATGCTGAGGATTTCTTGTTCGATCCAAGTTTGTGCTTCAGCGAGTGAAGAGAATCGATCAGCGCGGAATTCTTCCAAAATAGATTCCTTCATCGTTGTGACCTTATTAAATGCTTTGTATAAGCTATAGACGATCATTTGTAATTGGAACAAGCACTCGGAATAGGAAGCATGCTTTAGTTGGACCAGTAACCGGTCTAGCAGCGCGATAGAACGTTCCGCATCATTCTGCTTAATCACTTGTATCAACTCGTTCAAGGCAATTTGGTCCGGATAGATTTGTTCTTGTTGAAAGCTCTCTTCCAAGTCAGAATCACAATAAATTTTATTCTCCCCATTAAAAAACTTAAGCAATGACAACTCATACACATCCTGATAAGACTGTCGTAAATTATCTTGGATGGATAAGGTGCTACTCAACGCGAGGGAGGTTCGAATTTGCAGCCATTTTTCGATTTGAAGGCCAACATTTTCTAAGGAATCTTTGATGTCAGGCTTACTTCTCTGCTCGGTGAAGTCACGGACACCCAACAATAAAACGATATGATCACTGCCCATATCAACGGATTCACACGTGTAGTCAGCTTCGTTGAAGATTTCTTGTGCAATATTGCCCATGGCATATTTAAGCAGCTTTCGTGAGTTGTAATTATACGTATCTACGAAATATTTGTAGGTTTCTATCCGTAAGATGGCCAGATGAAGGTTTTCATATGCCAGCAATGGAGACACTTCGTTATGAACTTTTCCTTCAAGCTTTGTTCCCTGCAACAGCCATTGGCGCAGGAATTCTTCTTTGGCGATATGGCGATAATCCTTGAGCGAATGATTCATATTCTGAAGGGAATCCATGAGATACGTGAATCCACTTCGAATGATGTCAGCATCCGCTCCCGATTGTTGAATCGAATGAAGGCCAAGCTTATTTTGTAATTCCGCGGATAGTTTGCGAAAAGGACTTAACGTTCGACGTGAGCTCCAAATGAATAGCAGAAGCATGAGAATCAGAAGAACCACACACCAAAAGGCTAACTTCTGTTTGAACTTATTAATGTTCTTAGTCAAGAAGTTTTCATCGACTACAAAATGCATCACCCATTGTTCAATAGGCAGCTCAGCAGATGAAATCTTTCGTTTATCTTTACCTAGTTTATATTCTATGGGTTGAAACGGCTTGTCCGGAGCCTGATAGTAGGTGTCCGTAAGCGCAACATTCGAAATGCTCTCACCAAGCATTATTTGTTTGTTTTTATCCGTAATATTAATTTGTAAACCAACGGTATCTTCATTCTGCAGCAGAAACTTTTGAAGTTGATCTTTATTGAGCAAAATGACTAAATAGCCAGAATTCGTTGATGGTGTGTTTGGCATGATCATTCCAATATAGGTCTCATTGCCGACTGCATGATTGAAGTAAGAAATGTAGGATGGACGATCCTCCAGAATTTTTCGAATGATACCTTGATCTTGAAAAGTATTGAAATCCTGCAGGCTCGTTGAGGTGTCTATGACTTTACGCGTTTTCGTATTTACTAAATAGATGGAATGGATGAAAGGCTGCAGGGATGCAAAGCGGCTAGCTGCATTGAAAGCATCCGCATCACTGATTGGATCGCGTTGATCTGAGATCAGCCAATAGCTTATCGCGGTGTCCTGATAGGTACTAACCCCAAAGGAACGAATAGTATCGAAAGTAAATAACGTATTTTGATAAGAATGCCGCATCTTAGCTAAGGAGAAGGTGTTGACGTCAGCTGCTGCTTGCTTGGAATATTCGTAAGACATGAATAAGGTAAATGTAAGTAAGATCATGAATAACAGGCTGAGCATTGGAAACAGCAGAGGCATTTTGATCCGAGTTATGATTTTCATGAGTATCCCCCTCTAATAGCTAACTTCTATTATAGGAAAGGCAGTTCCTTCATGGAAGTACTTATTCTGCTTCCTTGTATTCAATACGGCTATTCGCATCTGTACAGCCATTTGAAGGACTGCATCGTCAATCTTCTGACTTTACCAGTCCTTGCCGAGCGAATTATGATAAGCACATCGACAAGAGCTGCTATTACAACAAAAAAGGGTTGAGGTGATGAACAGATGGGTTTCTTTAAAGAAATCAGGAAAAATGTCGATCTCTACATATTGGCATTGCCTGGTCTTCTATTTCTACTTATTTTCGCTTATGTCCCTATGTCGGGTCATTTGCTCGCTTTTAAGAAATATCAACTTATGAATGGGATATGGGGAAGTCCCTGGGTTGGATTTGATAATTTCAAATTCTTCTTTCAAGGTCATGATTGGATTCAGGTAACCTTCAACACATTGTTCCTAAATGGATTATTCATTATCTTCAGTTTACTCATTTCTGCCAGCGTTGCGATCCTCTTAAATGAGATTCGTATGAAGCTGTTTAAAAAACTAGCACAATCCATTATATTCTTGCCATATTTCATCTCATGGTTAGTGGTTAGTTTAATGGTGTTCGCGATCTTAAATACAGGTGATGGCTTGCTGAACAAATTCCTGATCACCCTCGGGCTGCCCGAAGTAGCATGGTTCCAGAAGTCGGGTGCCTGGCCGGCCATCTTAACCATAATCTATGTGTGGAAATTTGCAGGCTACTATTCGGTTATTTTCCTAGCTTCTATTACAGGAATTTCATCCGATTATTATGAAGCAGCCGAAATTGACGGTGCATCACGGTTTCAACAAATCATTCATATTACAATTCCTTTGCTCAAACCGATTATCATCATGCTTGCCTTACTGGGTGTCGGTCGGATTTTCTATGGCGATTTTGGCATGATTTATGGAATCGTAGGTGACAATGGAGTCCTCTTCCCGACAACGGATGTCATTGATACGTATTCGTTCCGCGCCTTGCGTCAACTAGGGAATTTCAGCATGTCGGCAGCCGTAGTTTTTTATCAATCCATTATGGGATTGATTTGTATCGTCGTGTTTAACGGATTAGTCCGCAAAATCGATAAAGATTCAAGTTTGTTCTAGGAGGTTAACCGTTTGAATGCTAATCTGAAGAACTGGTCGTTGCGTGAAAAAACATTTGGAATGGGTATGAACTTAATTGTTCTGTTATTTGCTTTGTTTTGTTTTGTGCCATTCTGGCTCGTCTTCATTGATTCCTTTGCTTCAGAAGCCAGCTTTATGGCTCATGGGTATCAACTACTACCGAGCGCTCTAACACTCGATGCGTATAAATTCATTTTGCAAGGAGATCAAATCTTTCGCAGTTACCGGGTCTCTATATTGGTTACAATTATAGGAACTGCACTTTCAGTGATTATTACAGCGATGTATGCCTATGTAATTGCAAACCGTAAGGTTAAATATCGCAATATCCTTTCATTCCTTACGTATTTTACGATGGTTTTTGGCGCTGGACTGGTCGGCTTCTACATCTTGATCGCTAACTGGCTGCATCTGAAGGATTCCGTTTGGGCACTCATTTTACCGTATTTGTTAAATCCATTTTATGCATTTATACTCGTATCTTTTTACCGGACGTTACCTTATGAAATTAATGAATCGGCGACCATCGATGGAGCTAGAGAAATTCGTATATTCTTCAAAATTATTTTGCCTATCACGGCGCCGGCCATTGCAACAATAACGCTATTTTATGCGCTGCAATATTGGAACGACTGGTGGTTATCCCTTCTGTTTATCGATAATTACAAGCTGCATCCGCTTCAAATGATGATCCGTCAGCTCATTTCGAACTTGAATGTTTCTTCTTATGTTTCAGGAAGCAGTACTTCCTATAGTGTGTCAGCACCTACGAATGTTGTTCAAATGGCAACTGTGTGCTTAACGATCGGTCCTATTGTACTCGTATATCCCTTCGTTCAGAAATATTTTGTCAGAGGTTTGACTGTTGGCGCGATTAAAGGGTAATGTTGTTCCCCGGGTGATGCCGGTTGAACATATAAGGAAGATGTTTCATAAAGGGAGGCAAACAGAAATGAAGAAATGGATTAGCTTAGGTTTGACAGCAGTTACCGTTATGGCGGTATTGGCAGGCTGCAGCAATGGAGACAAGGTGGCGGAATCCGCAACATCCTCAGCTGCAACGAACACACAACAATCTTCAGCTGTGAAGAAGAACGAGCCAGCTACACTTAAAATCATGATTCCAGGTGATCGCCCGAAAGATTTTGACACCGTGATTGCAGAAGCGGAAAAACGCATGTCGGGTACACTTAATGTGAAGCTGAACGTGGTTTTCGTACCGTTCTCTGACATCACTCAAAAAACACAAGTTACGCTAGCGTCTGGAGAGGATGTCGACTTAGTATTCGATGCACCTTGGGTTCACTTGAGTCAAATGGTAGCAGGCAACTATTATGAACCGTTAGGTGATTTACTCAAACAATATGGCCCGGATATATTAAAAGCGAGATCCGAACAATTATGGAATTCTAATAAATATAACGGCAAAATTATGGCGATCCCGCTTACCAATTCCTACTTTCAAGGTCGTGTCTTTTACGTCCGCAAAGATCTGAGAGAGAAATATGGCGTAGCACCAATTAAGACGTACGATGATTTGATTAATTATGCCAAAGTCATCAAGGAGAAAGAGACCAATATTGCACCTATTATCGCGGGAAAAGGCGCAATGGGTTGGGCGAACTTCCGTAAGTTATTCGATTACGATAGCCACATTGATGATACACAAATTGGTACGAATGGTGTTCTCTTCTTGAAAAACAACGACGGTAAGGTCTACAATATGTTTGATCAAATGGATCCAACAGTTTGGAACTGGATTACCGATGTTAGAAAACTATATACCGATAAATTGATGTATCAAGATGTGTTATCGGTCAAAGATGCCAAGGCCGAATATAAAGCGGGTAAAGCAGCCATTATCAATGCCAACGATTTTGGTGTGAATGCTGACGATGCGGCTGCGGTGAAGAAGAGCGTAAATGGCGAGATTGAAGCTGTGACTTTGTTTAAACAAGAGAAGGGAGCGAATGTGTCTACTTTCCAAGCTTGGAATTTCCTCGCTCTGACGCATGTTAGCAAAAACAAAGAGCGTGCGATTCAATTCTTAAACTGGACACAGCAAAAGGATAACTATGACTTGCTTGCATACGGGATAAAGGGCAAAAACTGGGAGCCTGTTGGCGACGATCAGTACAAGAAGCTTGATAACGACTATGCGTGGTTCCCTTATGCATGGCTTTGGAATCCAACTATGGATCGCTATGATCAAAGCCTGGGCGCGGAGACGATTGTCCTGAACAAATACACGGCTGTTAGTGAAAACTTTACACCGAGTAAATTAGCTGGTTTTACTTTCGATTCTGCGTCAGTTGCGAATGAGGTTGCTCAACTGAATACACTTCGGGACAAGTACATGGATCCTATCTTTAATGGTGTAGTGGACCCGCAAACGTATTGGGATAAATATAAAGCCGAAGCGAGCTCCGCGGTGAAGAAAATTCAAACCGAAATGCAGAAGCAAATTGATGCTTTCTTATCTGTGAAAAAATAATAAAATGAGCAACTGTCGTAAGGGAATTCCTCTTACGACAGTTTTCATATGGAGGATGAGCTTATGTGGGCAGCGGATCAATTTCTGGCAACTGAATATGAAAAATCAAGGATGAACCAAGGGCTAGATCGCAGCAGGCAGGCGAACGATCGAAAAGTACATCTAAGAGAAGTTTTAGCCCGGTCCATCGGTACTTTTGAGAAGGAAGAAAATCATACGCCAGTGCTTTTGGAGGAAATGGACTGTGGCACGTATATAAGAAAGCGGGTAGAACTCTCTGCCACGCCAGGATTAACATTTCCTGCTTATGTATTAGTACCTAAAGGATTTGGAAAGTCAAAACTGCCAGGTGTAGTGGCTGTTCACGGTCACGGATATGGAAGTAGACAAATTCTAGGGATGCATCCGGACGGCTCATGGGATGAAGGGCAGCCTGGCATTTATCATAATTTTGCCCTCGAATTGGTTCATCGAGGCATGGTTGTGATTGCACCAGACGTCGTGGGATTCGGAGAGAGAAGGTTACAGTCAGACTTAAAAGAAGACCCTAATGCTCCTAGCTCTTGTTATACGATGGCTGCACAATTGTTAATGGTTGGTAAGACATTGACAGGGCTTCGTATTCAAGAGGCTTTATGTACATTAGATTACTTTAGTGGTTTGGAGGAAGTAGACCCAGAACGTATTGGAATCATGGGTTTCTCAGGAGGCAGTTTGATAGCCTTCATTGCCTCCGTCCTAGACGAGCGCTTGCATGCAACTGTGCTGGCAGGCTTCCCTAACACGTTCAAAGAAAGTATTCTTGCGGTTCACCATTGTCTGTGCAACTATACCCCGGGTATTCTGAATCATGCCGAATTACCGGAACTGATTAGCTTAATTGCGCCTAGACCGCTGTTTCTCGAGTCGGGCTTGGATGATCCGATTTTTCCCAAAGAAGGATTTATTAAAGCTGTCGAAGCCATTCAAGCTGCTTATACGAGTATTGGAAAGCCAGATCTTCTGGCAACAGATCTTTTTCCTGGTGCTCATGAGATTAGCGGGAGATTGTCATATGATTGGATGTACGCAAAGCTAACCGAAAGTCTTGGATATTGAAATCAAATAAACTTAAGGGGTAGAAGAAATGAGTATGCTTGAGGCAAAAGACCAAATTTGGCTAGAGAATGTGATTGGCAAAATTAAATTGAAAATGGACTGGGTCAGCGAAAAGTCCAAACATAAAATTCCGTACACGACCATCAACGGCACACATGATAATCGCATCGTGGACAATCCTACTGGTACCGAAACGGATGAAATTAACTGGTGGACCAACGGCTTCTGGGGCGGCATGATGTGGCTTATGCATCACGAAACAGGTAACGAGAAATATAAAGAAATCGCACAAATCTCCGAAAAAGAATTAGATCGCTGTTTTGATGAATTTTACGGTTTGCATCATGATGTTGGATTTATGTGGTTGCCGACGAGTAGGGCGAATTATAAAGTGACGCAGAATCCGGAATCTCGCAAACGAGCACTCCATGCTGCTGTACTGCTCGCAGGTCGCTTTAATTTGGCAGGCGGCTTTATTCGGGCATGGAACGAAGTAGAGGGCTCTGATACAAGAGGCTGGGCGATTATCGACTGCATGTTTAATATTCCGCTGCTATACTGGGCTTCGGAAGAAACGGGTGATCCAAGGTTCAAGCAAATTGCGATGAAGCACGCCGATACGGCGATGACGGCGTTTGTCAGACCGGATGGATCTGTGAACCACATTGTAGAATTTGATCCGTTTGAAGGCGGCGTAGTTAGAACGTATGGCGGCCAAGGATATGAAGAAGGTTCTTCCTGGACGAGAGGGCAGACCTGGGCGTTATATGGGTACATGATGAGCTATATTCATACGCAAAAGGATGACTATTTGCAAACCGCGAAACGTATTGCCAACTATTTTATCTCAAACATTCCAGCAGATGGCGTGATTCCGGTTGATTTCCGTCAGCCGAAAGTACCGAAGCGCGAGGATGATACGGCTGCAGCGATTGCAGCATGCGGTCTGATTGAAATTGCGAAAGTCGTAGGCGAGCATGAGAAGGATCTGTATCTGGGTGCTGCGTTGAAGATGCTCCAAACGTTGGATAGCTCCCGGATCAATTGGACAACTGACAGTGATAGCTTGGTTCAATACGGTTCAGCCGCCTATCATTCGGCAAACCATCATCACGCGATTATTTATGGCGACTACTATTTCATGGAAGCGATTTTCAAGCTAAAAGGGAACGATTTGTATCTATGGTAAAGGGGGAATAGGAGAACAAGGGATACTCGGTGAATCACTGTCTCGTTCATTTTTCTGGAATTATTTTGAGCGTTCCACTCTTTTTGCTTCTGAAAATAGTAACTATAATGATTAAAATCAGAGGGAGAAGGTATGCGAAATTGTCGAATAAAGTCCACATCACATAACCGTCTTCCATGAACGAAGGTTCATTGGGGTACATCGTGATAGAGAGGAGAAGACAGATAACCGCAATGGGATAGGTCAGGATGCGATCATCTTTCAATTTGAACAGTTGCGATATAACATTCGTTAATATAAATAATAGGATGCTGGTTTTCATATACGATCCGATAATCAACGAGAATCCGATCACCGATTCAGTTCTTTCGAGAATTTCTTGAATAAAGATCAACCGAGCAAGCAAGAACAAGGAGTATTTAAGCTCACCGGTCAAAGGGCCTAAAACCATTATGGAACATACAATAGATGCCAGTAATGTAATGCCGTTGATAATCAAAGCGAAAACCATATATTTTCCAATCTTGTCTTTGTCTTTCTTGCGCACAAACGGAAGGATTGCTGCGTACAGCGCAACCTCAACATAGGGAAATCCATAGGCGATATAGGCACCGTGAAGGACCGGTTTAATCCCGTCTGGTATAATAGGAAGCAGGAATTCCGGGTGAAAATAAGGTGAAACCAACGCCAAAACCAAGAAGATAAATCCGAACATCATGAAAAGCAAGACAACGAACATTCTGGCCATCACTTCAATCCCGGCGCGTGCAGTCAAGGCAATCACAATAAAAAATAAACAATTAATCGCATAGCTAGGTGTTTCTTTCATCATCGTGCTTTTGAAAAAGCCTCCAATTTCAATTACAATCGCGGCAACCTGCCAGAACATAGCGCAAATATAGGGTACGGCGACGATTATCGTAAGCCATTTCCCTATGGACTGGCGGCTGTATTCAATGAAGGCCATTCCCGGATACTTTCGCTGTAAGTAAAGAACGCAAGTCAGAATAAACATGCCCAATGCAAATGCTAACAAGAAAGAGATCCATGCCCCATTTTTCGCAGCGCCTGCCAGAGGACCCGGTATAAGAACGATAGACGAACCAGTCATGCCTGCGAGAAACAGCATACCCACTTGAAACGAACTAATGCTTTCCATGTTTTTCATAATGTCCCTCATACTTTATGTAATTTCAGGATGGGAGTTCAACTAATTCGACAATGTGTTTGGCAGGATTTGAAAAAAAGATGCGGATAAGCTCATCCAGGTTTGGCCATGGTGCATCCGCCACATAGATGATACTTAGATAAAGAATAGGTAGTATAAACGCTCCATACACGAGCCTATCCCGGTGAAATCCTCGTTTCCATTTGGGTAAATCGTAGATCAACATTGGTGTAAATAGAAGAGAGATGAATACGATTTTGGCAAACATGGTTATCCTCCTTTTTTCCCGAATGGTGTTCCGATCTCCATCCCTGAATTCAACACATTTACCTCGACATGCACATCAAAGTGGATTTCGGAGAAATGCTCGTCCCAGCTTGGTTTCCAATCTTTCCATAATTTCGAGTTTCTTCTGTAAATTTGATTTCCAATGCCTATAGCATCCATCTTTTCATTCTGGATATACTTAATCATTTTCCTAATATTGCTCTCAACTTGTTTACTGACTCTAACCTGGAATTGTTGACCATCTTCTTTAGTCTTCAAGGAAGAGCAGTGGAGTTCGCCGATCGTCCCCTTAATTTTAGTGCGGACTTCAACTGTCATTTCGTTCCCATTGAATTTAGGTGTTACTTTTGTGTCTAAAGAACTGACCTCAAACGACTCTTTATTCATTTTGTAATTGGATTCTTCTTTACAAGGAAATTCCAAAATGCCGTTTTGGTATTTGTTGAGTACCATTAATAACGACTCGGTATGTGCTGGTGTAATGACGGTTTTGGTCATTATTCCATCTTTGAGCAAGGCGATCCCTGACAAAGAAATGGTTTCCGATGATTTGCTTTTGGAGATATAAGGCACCGTCAAGATGTTAGTTTCGCTTTTGAATTGAATAGCCAAATCAAGCAGTGGGAGCCTGGATGTCTTGGCTGAATACTTGAACGTGGAATCTTCCATTGCCCGCAGTTGTTGGCCGATCGTACTCTCAATTAACGGTTTGATGTATAAAAATTTGCTTGCCTTTCCTTCGGCAATCATCACGAAAGTCGTTTCCCTTGTTTCATGGTCTCTTATGAAAAAATCAAGGATTTCTTGGATTTCTAGTTTCTGAGCTAACTTTTCTCCAATGATAATTGTACGCATATGGTCCCATTTCGGTTTTCGCCCAAAATGGATGGAGATGTCCCGTACTGCTTCAAATACCGTATCCGCCTGAGTTTTAATCGTAATCCCCTTTGCCCCTGGTGGACTCCCACTGGATTCCATGCCACCTGAAGGACGATAGAAATGAGTGGTAAGTTCAACCTTATCTTTCGTCGTCCAATCGAGTGCAATCGCTTGGACAAACCCGTACTCCGTCAATTCCGCCTTATCCCAACAGCCGGTCAAAAGCAAAATAGATAATAGGGGCAAGGCGATGGGGATGGCTGATCTCAATTTGCCTTCTTCCTTTCTGCCGTTTTCTTGTGCAGGTGGTGGTTTCGTGGAGAGTGAAGCAGGATTTTTCGCGAGACGACGATGAGCACATCCCGCAATTGATTGATTTCAAGCGGTGCTAGCGGTGTTAAATACGGTTGGCCAAGTGAGCGCAAGCAAGTTATATGCAAGAAGGCTAAGAGGAAGCCAAGCATGATTCCAAGTCCACCAAAAGTAGCTGCGAGAATCATTAAAGGAAATCGGATAATGCGAATTGTAATAGCCATACTGTATTGAGGCAGTGCAAATGAGGCGATCCCGGTTAGAGATACGATAATGACCATCACTGGGGAAGCGATTTTGGCTTGGATTGCAGCCTGACCAATGACAAGCGCTCCGACGATGCTGACTGCAGAACCAATTGGTCGTGGAAGGCGAATCCCCGCTTCTCGAAGCAATTCAAAGAAGAACTCCATGATTAGCGCTTCAACGAAGGCTGGGAAAGGAATCCCTTCCCGTGTATCGAGAATTGCAAGCAAGAGAATGGTTGGAATCAACTCGGAGTGAAAGGTTGACAAGGCAATATAAATGCTCGGCAGCGAGATGGCTATGCAAAATGCACCGATTCTCAACAATCGAATTAAAGATGAAAAAATCGTTCTATGATAATAATCTTCGCTTGTTACAAAGAATTCAAAAAAGTCTACTGGACAAATTAAGATTGTTGGTGTTCCATTCACCATCACTATAATTTTTCCGTCCAATAATGAGGCAATAGCAGTATCGGGTCGTTCCGTATAACGTACTTGGGGGAAAAGCGAATATTTGGATTCTCCAATCCATTCTTCCAAATAAGAAGTTTCCAGTATTTCTTCTCTGTCTATATCCGAAATACGTCGTTTAAATTCAGTTAATGTTTCCGGATTGACAGCTCCGTCCAAATAACTGTAAGTGATTCTCCTTTGGCTTTCTTCCCCTGCTGTTAGATATTCAAATTTAAGCCTTGGAGATCTCAGCAAGTTTCGAATGAGGCCAATGTTTGTATCAAGGTCTTCAATTGTAGACACATGCGGACCCTGGACAACAGGCTCTGTGACCGGCTCTGTTACTTTTCTCTGCTCTAACTCGAAAACATTATAACTAAGTGCTTTATTCCATTGATCAAAAAAAATGACGAGGTTTCCTGACAGAATATGCTGCACTGACTGATCGAAGGAGTCTAATAGGCTTGCTGACTGAGCAGATACTCCATTTTTTGAGAAAAAGTTTACCACATTTTCGTGTATGATCGACGTTGCCGGTCCGATTTCGTGAGTGACCAGATCCTGCAAGGATTCTTTCATAAAATTAATATTTTTTGTGTTGATCAGTGTTGTGAAATATACGGAAAAGGCCGTTCGTTCAAGCTCTGTGCCGTAACTCCAAGGAAGAATGGTGAGATCATTACATGCGGCAAAGGTATCCTGAATCCGTTTCAGATTATAAGAAAGATCTGGAGATATATCATGGGGCAAGGTTTCCTCTTGAGACATTAATAGATACCTTCCTTTTAGATGGATTATAGATGGATTATGAATACTAGTTGTATTGTTCCTATAAATGGTAAAGATATTCATGAGTCATTACAAATGAAGTTTAAGTATTAATGTTTGCGATGAAAGTTTCGCTTGTTCGTACAACCTCGGGATAATTCAAATGAATAAATATATTTGTCAAACTTGTATGTACAAGTTATAATCAAATTATTAATACTTTACGATAGGAAGATTTTTGAACTAAGCGGAGGAATAGTCAATGGGTTACGATATTAGAAATGCAATTCTAAACGGAAAAACATCACTGGGTATTGAGTTTGGTTCGACGAGAATTAAGGCTGTTCTAATCGGGGAAGACTTCTCTCCAATCGCATCCGGCAGTTTTGAATGGGAAAATAGCTATGTTGACCTTATTTGGACATACAGCTTAGAGGATATTTGGAATGGTCTGCAAGACTGTTATCAGAAGATGGCTTCAGAAGTGAAGTCTCGCTATGGAGTTCCTCTACAAACCATTGGAGCAATTGGCTTTAGCGGCATGATGCATGGATATATGGTGTTTAATGAGGCTGGTGAGCAATTAGTTCCGTTCCGCACTTGGCGGAACAATATAACGGAGCAAGCGTCGAAAGTATTGACAGAACAGTTTAATTTTCAGATACCTCAGCGTTGGAGCATCGCGCATCTGTATCAAGCGATACTCAACAAGGAAGAACATATTAACCAAATTGATTTTCTAACTACATTGGCTGGCTACATACATTGGAAACTCACCGGACAAAAAGTACTAGGCATAGGCGAAGCTTCTGGTGTATTTCCAATTGACTTAGCTACTAAAAAATATAATACAAATAGGATTGAAATATTCAATCAGTTAATTAAGGATAAAGAATTATCGTGGAGACTTGAGAACATTTTGCCCGAAGTGTTAGTGGCTGGAGAAAATGGAGGTGTTCTCACCGAGGAAGGAGCAAGACTTCTAGATAGCAGCGGAGAGTTAAAGGCAGGAATTCCGATCTGTCCACCTGAGGGAGATGCAGGGACGGGGATGGTTGCAACAAATAGTATTGCTGAGCGAACAGGGAATGTATCTGCCGGCACTTCCGTTTTTGCCATGGTTGTACTAGAAAAGGAACTCTCTAAAGTGTACGCTGAGATCGATCTTGTTACCACACCTACTGGCAGTCTGGTTGCTATGGCACATTCTAATAACTGTACATCTGATCTCAATGCATGGGTAGGCTTATTTGATGAATTTGCAAAAGCATTAGGACAACATATAGATAAAAGTCAGTTATACAAGACGCTATATCATTTAGCGCTGCAGGGCGATCCAGACGGTGGTGGCTTGTTAGCTTACGGCTATCTTTCTGGCGAGCATATCACGCATTTTGAAGAAGGACGTCCATTATTTGTGCGTTCATCGAATAGTAACTTTAATTTGGCAAACTTTATGAGAACCCATCTGTTTTCCTCATTGGGAGCACTTAAAATTGGAATGGATATCCTTTTACAACAAGAAAATGCGAAGTTGGAGAAAATTCTGGGTCATGGTGGTTTCTTTAAAACGGAAGATGTTGGCCAGAAGATTATGGCAGCTGCCTTGAATGTTCCAGTCTCCGTAATGGAATCAGCAGGTGAAGGAGGAGCTTGGGGAATTGCGCTGCTTGCTTCTTATATGATTGCTAAAGAAGAAAACGAGACTTTAGATGATTATTTGACTACAAAGATATTTGCAGAGAAAGTTGGTAAGACCATATTACCTGATCAAAAGGACGTTAATGGTTTTGATGTATTTATGCAAAGGTACAAACAAGGGTTGGCCATTGAAAGGGCTGCTGTGGAGTATTTATAAGTGTCAGGAGGCCTCGCTAATTGCGGGCCTTTTTTACATTGAAATCACGTTGATCGATATTCTCGGCAGTGAGGCGGAATGATTTATATTTATATCGAGTCAATCCTCGAGTATATTAAACTTATAGGAATCTTCCGATATTAAATTACATGCGTCTGGAACATTTGCGCCCAACTTGTAAAGGAGAATAAGAATTGTGTCTAATGCATCCAATATGAGATCGAAATATTTCAAACCCTACATACGGAATGCCACCATTATTATTCTTTTTCTTACCGTACTTCTAAGTTTTAGGTTGCTTTGGTCCGAAGTATTTTCAACCCCGAAGCATCCGGATGCGGTTCAAGGCGTGCTCGATTTGCGCGGTTGGAACTTTAAACAAGCCCACGCCATCAGTCTTAATGGAGAGTGGGAGTTCTACCCATCAGCATACTTCTCGCATGAGGACTCGAGCCAGCATTCAGTTGGACTCCCGAGTTACCTTCAAGTCCCCGGGGATTGGCGCAGCGCTTTTCCGGAAGGTCAATATTTATCTTATGGCTACGGGACGTATCGGTTGCGCATACTCGTAGATTCTAAGTTGGACGAACCGTACGCTTTCTGGATTAAGGACATTCAAGCTTCATCGGCTGTGGAAGTTAATGGTCAGAAGCAAAAGGAAGTTGGCTATCCTGCAGATCATATTCAATTGTTTAAACCTAAGAATATTTCTTATACCGTTACCTATGAGGCAGCGGGAGCAAAAGAAATCGAGCTGATTGTGCGCGTAGCTAATTTTGAGCACCCTTTTTTCGGCGGTATTGCGAAATCAATCCGATTCGGCTCACAAGCGGCCATCGATTTTGAACGCTGGTATTCCATCGGTTTTCAGCTAGCCACCTTCGTTGTCCTAATGCTGCACGGTTTATACGCCTGCATTTTGTATCTGTTCAATCGGCGGCATAAAGCATTGCTTGTCTTCTTCCTGTTGCTCCTGGCTGCCGCCCTCACAGTCGTTTCCGATAATGATGATATTCTGCAACTCTGGTTTCCGATTAATTACATGTGGTCTCAAAAAATCAGACTGCTCTCATACATGGGTGTTTCATTTTTTATTTTATACTTGATCAAGACCCTGTACAGTACGACAGAAAGAAACCGACTATTTCGAGCTTATACCATCCTGCTCCTACTTTATTCTGTGTTTGTCTTGTTCGCATCGCCAACGGCTATTTATTATTCCAGAAAGGCCATGTTTTTTGGTTTGTTGTATTTGTTCCCGATGGTCTGGTTTGTTTATCTGGCTGTCAAAATGGTGATTAAAAAGCATCAGGACTCCATCTATTTGTTGCTTGCAATCATAAGTATTACTTCGAGCATCTTGTGGGGGGCATTTGATTTCAGCGAACAGGTAAGCAGCGTCTTCTTTCCCATCGATCTGATCGCAGCCATTGTTGCTTTCTCAGCCTATTGGTTCAGACGATATTTCCGTAATGCCGAAGAAAATGCCAACCTGAACAAGCAGCTCCGGGAAGCCGATAGATTAAAGGATATCTTCCTTGCCAATACTTCCCACGAACTACGAACTCCGCTGCATGGGATTATGAATATCGCCCAAAATCTAATAACGAGCCAGCAGCACGCTTTGGACAGAAAAGGCCTTGAGGATTTACAACTGCTCATCTTGATCAGCAGCCGCATGTCGCATATGGTTGATGATTTATTGGAAGTGGTGCGTCTTCAGGAAAAACGCATAGTGCTGAAGATAGAACCCTTGGCGGTTCGGTCAATAGTTTCCGGCGTTTTTGGCATGCTTGCCCATATGACGGAAAGCAAGGACGTCCTGCTGGAAATGAAAATTCCGGAAACGATGCCGCAGGTTCTTGCGGATGAAAAAAGATTGGTTCAAATATTATTTAACTTGGTGCATAACGGGCTTAAATTCACTGTGCAGGGAACCGTGACGGTGACGGCCAAAACCGAAAATGGTCAAGCAATTATTGAGGTAGCTGATACAGGATATGGTATGGATGAAGAAACGCAGTCGCGAATATTTATGCGCTATGAGCAAGGCATTCATGATAACGATAGGGGAATGGGGCTTGGGCTGAGTATCTGTAAGGAGCTTGTTGAAATTCATGGTGGTGAAATTACACTTCGTTCCACCCCTGGCAAGGGCTCTACGTTTAGATTTTCTCTTCCTTTGTCGCCAGAAATGCCGTACAGACAAGATGAGCTTAATGGGCAAAACTCACACATATGGATGCACTCGGAAACGGCTGCCAGCCTAACTCCCGCCTTGCAGATGGAATCGATACCTTTTCAGGAGGGGAAGGCGAACATTCTTGCCATAGACGATGACCCTATTAATCTTAAGGTTCTTGCTGGTATCCTTAGGTCCGAGCCATACAACGTTAAATTGGTAACGTCTGTTGAGGAAGTTTTGGTGCTTCTTGGTTCAATGCAATGGGATTTGATTGTTGCCGATGTGATGATGCCGATAATGTCCGGTTACGATCTGACGCGAAAGATAAGAGAACGCTTCTCTGTTTCAGAGCTCCCAGTTTTGCTCTTAACGGCACGGAGTGAACCTGCCGATATCTATGCTGGATTCAAGTCCGGTGCGAATGATTACGTTGCTAAGCCCGTTGATGCTCTTGAGCTCAAATACCGCATCCGTTCGTTAATTGACTTGAAGCAGTCGGTCCATGAAAGGTTACGTATAGAGGCCGCATATCTTCAAGCGCAGATACAACCCCATTTTCTGTTTAACACACTCAATTCCATTATGGCATTGAGCGATCTGGACACCACGAGAATGCGCAAGCTAGGCGACGCGTTTATTGAATATTTGCGAATCAGTTTTCATTTTCTAAACTCGGGCAAACTGGTTGCTCTTGCACATGAGATGGAGCTTATCCGAGCATATTTATATATCGAGAAGGAGCGCTTTGGGGACAGGCTTAATATCGTATGGGAAGTAGGTTCCGATGAAACCCTTCTCATTCCGCCGCTTACTATCCAACCATTAGTTGAGAATGCGGTAAGGCATGGAGCCCTTAGCAGGGGGAGAGGCGGAAATGTGCTCATCCGTATTGTTCGTGAGGAAGATTGTACCGTAATTGAAGTCAAGGATAACGGAAAAGGGATGAAGGAGGAGGAGATTCGGCACGTGTTTGACGTTCCGTCAAAGAGAGAATGGGGCGGAATAGGACTGTCCAACACGAATCAGCGTTTGCAGCAAATGTTTGGGATAGGACTTACAATAAAAAGTATAGAAGGTGAAGGTACCTCCGTTTCATTTGTAATTCCTCTATACCAGGCTGCCGCGAATAAGGAGAGGCAGCCGATTACATAGATTGTATACTGTTGAAACCATGCATAGACATTACTTAGAAAAAAGCAATGTCTATCTTACATGGGTCAACCGTCAAACCTGAATAATAATGGGTAGAATCATGGGTCTTCTTTTCGTTTGTGTGAATAAGAATTTGCCGACAGACTCTTTAATAGCTTGCTTATAAACGCCCCATTGGTTCGATTTCATCTCTTGCAATTGAGAGAGTGTAGTTAGAGCGATGCGGTGTACATCCTCCATTAATGCTTCGGATTCCTTGACATAAACGAATCCGCGTGAAATGATGTCTGGTCCTGAAACGATAGAGCCATCCGATCGGGCAAGTGTGATTACAAGGATTAAGATACCATCTTCCGATAAAACCTTACGGTCTCGTAACACAACGTTTCCAATATCTCCAATACCTAGACCATCAACGAGCGTATTACCGTTCGGAACCTTACGGCTTTGACGAGCCTCCGCTTTCACAAAATCCACAACATCTCCATTATTCACTAAGAAAATATGGTCGGCTTCTACACCAACAGCTTCGGCTAACAAGCGATGTTGATAGAGCATGCGATATTCCCCATGAATCGGGATAAAATATTTTGGTTTCATCAAGGTCAGCATGAGCTTCAGCTCTTCTTGGCTGGCGTGACCGGAGACATGCATGCCCGTTACGGACCCGGAACCGTAAATTACTTTGGCTCTTTTTTCGAATAAATTGTCCACAATACGCGCTACGTTGCGTTCATTCCCAGGAATGGGGGTCGCTGCCAAAATAACCGTATCACCAGGGGATACCTCAACCTGCCGATGAGTGCCGTTAGCCAAGCGAGCCAATGCAGCCATAGGTTCCCCCTGACTACCTGTACAGAGAATGACCAATTCATGAGGCGCCATCCACTGAACCTCTTGAGCTTCCACGAGCATTTCTGGTGGCAATCTTAAGTAACCGAGCTTTGAAGCTATATCGACAACATTCACCATGCTTCTGCCTAGGAGGGCAATTTTGCGGTTTGTTTTCTCAGCCGCGTCAATCACTTGCTGTAAGCGATGGACGTTAGATGCAAAAGTAGATAAAAATATTTTTCCTGTAGCCTTCGTAAAAGCTTCTTCAATATGAACACCAACTAACCGTTCGGATGGGGTAAAGCCCGGACGCTCAGAGTTGGTGCTTTCGGAGAGCAGAGCGAGGACGCCATGCTGGCCGATTTCCGCCATTTTATGTATATCCGCATATTGCTCATTGACGGGTGTTAAATCAAATTTGAAATCCCCCGTGTGCACGACTGTACCTTGCGGTGTATCGAATACAATCCCCAGACAGTCCGGAATGCTGTGGTTTGTGCGGAAAAAACGAATGGGAATCATGCCTAGCGTCAATTTAGAATTGGAGTCAATCTCATGCAAGACGGTTGTGCTTAACAACCCATGTTCTCTAAGCTTTCCTTCAACTAAGCCGAGTGTTAGCCTTGTCGCATATATGGGCATATTAAACTGTTTAATAATGTAAGGGATACCGCCAATATGATCTTCATGACCATGAGTGACAACTAATCCTCTTACTTTCTCTTTATTTTCAAGTAAAAAAGAGATATCTGGGATGATCATATCGATGCCCAGCAAGCTTTCATCCGGAAATTTGGAACCACAGTCGATAACAATTATGTCCTCACCGTATTGAAGAACATACATATTTTTACCGATTTCATTCACGCCACCAAGGGCGATGATAGAGAGCCTATCCTGACTTGCATCCATTTTAAAAGGACACCTCCATAACAGTTTCAGTCTCAAGCTTTTGCACTTTCATCTTTTATCGTTTAACAATGGAGCATATAAAACATGTATACTTTTTGCCTTTCAACAGTTGTTCATTTGCGCAGAGTAGGCAACGCATATAATCACCTCCTTAACGTAGTGGAAGTCTATGCTAGTATTATTATGTGTAAAGGCCCCCTACAAAATGCTAAGCTCAAAAAACAGATCTCCTTTTGCAGGAGATCTGTTTTTATTTATTTTATTGGAGAATGAAAGAAATCAGGATTTCATAAAATAGGGAATCCTTGCTTAGGAAAGGAGCTTTTCATGGATCTGTATGACCCGGGGCGGATTCCCCGCTCTATCGTACCTGAGAATCAGGAATTTCCAATGTTATCTCTTTCAAGTTGGGTTACACCAGAAAACAAGTATTATATCCGCAATCATTTCCCTTATCCCGCATTGCCATTAAATGATTGGACTCTACATATAGAAGGACTTGTTCAAAAGCCAATTTCCCTGAATTATCAAGCGTTATTTCAATTTCCTCAAATCATATTGCCAATTACGATGGAATGTTCAGGAAACAAGAGAGCGTATTTCCAGCCCAAAGCTAAAGGGGTTCAATGGGAACTGGGGGCTGTCAGTCATGCGCTCTGGACCGGAGTGCGTCTTCGAACTCTTTTACAGTTAGCTGGAATAAAGCTTAATGTTCGGGAAGTCATATTTGAAGGAATGGATACAGGAGTACGAACAGACCTGCCAGGCACTTTCCGGTTTGCCCGAAGTCTTCCTATAGAAAAAGCTATGCATCCCGATACTCTGATTGCTCTCTGTATGAACGGAAAACCCATTCCCTACAAACATGGATATCCAGCAAGATTGATTGTTCCGAATTGGTATGGTATGGCTTCTGTGAAATGGCTTTGCCGAATAGTGGCTACAGATCAGGATTTTAAAGGCCCCTTTCAAAGAATTGATTATGTAGTCTACCGTTCGGAAGCAGATTCTCAGCGCAGACCAGTTACTTTAATGAAGGTGAATTCCGTTATATCCCAGCCCACGGATCAAGCTATTTTGAGACGGGGAAAGCATTTCATTACAGGTACAGCATGGTCAGGTCATGGATCCGTTAAAAAGGTTGAGATCAGTCATGATCATGGAGAATCATGGAGCTTGGTGACATGGCTTGATTCAGAGAAAAAGTACAGTTGGAGAAGGTGGGGATGGGATTGGAATGTGCCTGTACCTGGAGCCTACCTTATTATGGTAAAGGCAACTGATGACAAGGGTAATATCCAACCCTTTCAAGCCGAATGGAATGTGAAGGGCTATGAAAACAACGCAATCCATCAAATTCAGGTCTATGTGGAGTGATCAGTAAGAGGGAGGAACACGGAGCAGTTCTATTTCGCGTTTCCAGCTGTTATCAACGAGCGCTTGGAAACACACGTTTTATTGTTTCGCTGAATTCGTCAAAGAAACCAGCAACGGGTTTACCTTGGCGAACATCTTGTACGTACGTATTGATTCGGCCGAAGAAGTCTGGATTTGTCGATACATATACGTTTTGAATTGCTGGATCTACCGCCTTGACCTGTGCAGCGATTTGATCCTCTAAATTACGTGAGAGTTCAACTCCATGATGGAGCATAGCTGCCACATAAGCATTGCGGTTGGTCACAAGTACATTCGCTTGCTGAATTTGATTTAATTTCATAATGTTGGTTACAGCTTGATCGGCGATCTGGATACGGTTATCCGTTTTAGTCTCCTGCTGAATGGTTTTATTCTGAATATTAGTGCTTTGTTGATGAAGTTTGTTACTGCTGCAGCCTACAATCAGTATTACCGAAGCAAGTGACGCTGTAAGAATTATTTGTTTTTTCATTGGGAAACTCCTTTTAGATAGTGGTGTAGTTTGCTTAGTATGTCGCTTTTGGTAAATTACATGCAAAAAATCATAAAATCGAGCATGGCTTACTCGACGATTGCCGTTATTTAAAATCTTTATTATCTAGCATAATTAATTGTGAACTTGAGCTTTTTGCGACTTTTTTTGTATGGTGAACAAGATTAATAATGTCTTGATATGCTTGTTTCGCTCCTATAACCAATAAGGGAACGCCAATAAAATCAATTTTTAACCATCGTGAGAGCATCCCCCCACATGTCATCGAGAAAGGCACGGTAGGAGACGTATTAGATAGAATAATTTTTTCGTCGAGAGTCTTTTCTTCGATCAACATATCGATCAGATTAAAAATGCCGGGAACTAGAATTTTAGATCTACCTCTGCCCATGGTATATACCTTATTCCCCTCCTCATCCCTCCCGTGGAAGTAAAACTTTCCTCTGTCCTTGTACACCAACTTATTGAAATTGTGCGTATTCAGTATTTCATTCTTCGTAGGCACATGAGTTTCGTCCAGCTTCTTCAGATGATAAGCTGCAGCCAATGCTGTAGTATGTGTTCCCCCGAAATCGTTATAAATATAAATCACTGTAAATTCCATCCCCTTTTTCTAATGTGTTTCATCACTTATTGCAAATGTATTATCCCTATTCCAATTCATCAATAGAGGTATACCTATAGATATGATGCCACCAAGAAATCCTACTGCCATATCTTTTTGTGTATCATATATATCGCCCTGCATTCCGATAAACTTTTCTTCTCCTTCAGGTCCAGCTACTAAAGCACCGAGCATTTCAAGGATCTCGAATAGCGCGCTTAAAGCGAGTATGACGAGAATTGGCATCATATATAACCAAATCCCTCGGAGCTTAACCTTTAATTTTAAAATCTCAATAAACGGAAAATAAAAGAAAAACCCAAAGGCGAAATGAACGATTCGATCGTAGTAGCTTCTGTTTGTATGGAAATTTGTTTGTAGCCATTGATCAAGTGGAGTGCCTTCATAAGTATAATGTGCAGCATAAGTATGGAGACAAAAGAAAATCAACATCAGAAGATAAGAGAAGTTAGAAAAACGAAACCACTTGTAAGTAAAGATAAGAGTAAGGATAACCACGATAAGCAAAAAGTTATAAACAAGCCATTGAGGTCGATTAGTGGGCGATATGGCCATTAGTCCAAAAAATATAATGAATAGGAAGATCATTAATTGCAAAGGTCTATTTCGAGTAAATGGATTTCTTGTACTGGTCCATTTTAGTTGGTTAAAAGTCATGGGAGTTTCACTCCTTAAATTGATGACAGTAGGTTTCCCTAGCTTTAGGAAATAGATACTACTCGTTGGAGTGCTCTTCGGAATGGACTCGTAGCGGCGGCTATTGCTTTGGATACGGTAACAAACAATGTCTATCATATCCATGCTGCCGTATCACCGCTTGAAGCAAATCAAAAAAAGGTCAGTTGGACAACGGATAATCCAATTGTCACTATTGTGGATCAGACGGGGAATGTGACCGCTTTGAGCGAGGGAATAGCAACGATTACAGTAACGACAGTGGATTTCAAGCTAGTTGGAGGCTTGGCTGTATCTAAATAGCGACCGCAATGAGTTGGACCTGCCCGATACGTAGTCGGGCAGGTTTTACGCATGCTTAAACCAGCTTGAACAGTTTTCTAGCATTTTCACTACATATTTTGCGTTTCTTCTCTTGTGGAAGTCGTGACAGTATTTTGGTAGGATCGTCAAAGTCCCAGTGTGGATAGTCGCTTGAGAACAACAGCATATTTTCCGCGTCGAACATCTCGAACATCGCTTCCAAGTGCTTCGGGTTGTCTGGTTCTTCGATGGGTTGCGTTGTGAAGAACACATGATCTCTGGCATACTCACTAGGTAGACGCTTCAGCCACGGTGTTGAAGCGCGGAGCGCTTTGAAGTTCTTATCCAATCGCCACAATAGAGGGGGAAGCCAAGTGACTCCGCCTTCACAGAGGACTACTTTGAAGCTGGGGAATTTCTCGAAGACCCCTTCGCACACGAAGCTGACTAAGTGGGCCATGAAAGTTTGAGGTAGACAGGTATGCCACTGTAAATAGTTCGAGAGATAGCCGACTGCTGTTGGTGCGTTATAAATCCCGGATCCCTCGCTTCCTGGATGGAGAAGGAGTGGAAGTCCATGACGAGCGCAGGCTTCATAAATCGGGTGATAGAAGCGATGCCCGTAAGGCATCGGTGACCCGCCGGATATACAGACGGCGACGATGTCCGGATGAGGGCCGATTCGGTCAATTTCTCGGACGGCTTGCTCTGGATTTTGCATAGGGATGCACATATAGCCTTTGAATCGAGGGCTCTTCGGGAGCCATTCCGCAATCAAGTAGTCATTGTAGGCTCGACAGATGGCCGCCACATAATCGATATCGGCGAAAGAGGATGTGCCAATAATGCTATCCGAGCAAAGCAACGCGTATTCGACGTTGAAAGGTTTCACATAGTGCTCAAGCATGAAATCCGGATCTGACCCTACTGGCAGTCCGCTTGGCGGATCAGCATCTTTTCGTTTGTTCCCTATCGGAGTTGAGTAGGGAATACCGGCATTGGGGACGCCAAATTTACTCGCATAGCTCCGCCAAGGCTCGTCCAAATAAGGAATCAAATCACGTCCGCTGCGGAATTGATTATGCACATCGCAGTCGATGACAGGCAGCCGCTCAACGGTTGGTTTCATACGTAATTTCCTCCTTTTTCCCAATCACAATATGGATGATTCCTTGATTAACCTCAATAAGGTAGGTACGTGCTCTGACCTTGTCACTGAATAGCGACTTGCCCGTCTTTAAATCAAATTCCCAACCGTGCCAGGGGCATCGCAAAATTTCCTGATCACGCCCATATGTATATTCATAGACGAAGGAA
Source organism: Paenibacillus sp. HWE-109 (assembly GCF_022163125.1). Lineage (NCBI taxonomy): Bacteria > Bacillati > Bacillota > Bacilli > Caryophanales > Paenibacillaceae > Paenibacillus > Paenibacillus sp. HWE-109. The sequence goes on from NZ_CP091881.1 coordinate 1,168,601, forward strand.
TTTAGCGTTGTTCCACATACAGGCCCTTTGCATAATTCCGCACCTTGGTGAGGGCAATGGTTGTGAATTGCATAGTAGTCACCTTTTACGTTATAGATCCCAATAGATCGCCCTTCGATTTGTACAATTCTAAATGATCCAACAGGCAGATCCTTTTCATCAGCTACAGGATAGACAGCCATTTCTTTATCCCCTCTCGTTGACTTCCTAGTTATATTGTAGGAGAGTGTGATCTGGATAGCCATGAAGAATACAATTATTATTTGTATGATTCTAATGTATAATTGGAGGGGAGGGGGAAGGTGAAATGATTGAACTTGTTTCCATATATGTTGATGATAGTAACCCTGCTTGGTCTATAGAGGAATCCCATACCCTAAGCAACATTCTAATACTTGTTGCTCATGGCAGCGTGATCTACACCTTGAACGGTGAGTCTATTACAGTGGCAAAGGGGGACTTTTTATATATACCCAAAGGGGTCTTGCGGGCAGGCAGGAACTCGCTGGAGGGGGCGCATCAGAAGTATTCGGTTCATTTTATGATCGAGCAATCGGACTTGTTTCCGCTTGGTACGGATCGGCCGTACTGGAAAATAAGTGTGCGCAATTTTGATTATTTGAAGCAGCGTTTTCTGGTGCTTGCGAAGCATTGGTTTAGTCGAAAGAAGCATGATGAGCTCATCTGCACGGGGATTGCGATGGAGTTGTTCGGTTATTTTGCCCAAGAAACAGAGGAGAAGCAATTCGCTTCCATCAAGTTGAGACTCATGCGGGAGGTCCAAGATTACATTCTGGCGCATTATCGAAAGTTGATTCGCATCCAGGAGCTTGCTGAACTGGTGGATCGTGCTCCCAATTACGTCACCCAAACATTCAAGGAAGTAACAGGGATGACGCCTGTCACCTACTTACATCAGGTTCGCATCCATGCCGCTCGTGATTTAATTCTCAATACGAAGCTGACCTTAGGAGAGATTGCGGACTATCTGGGTTACAGCGACCAAGCGCATTTTCACCGGGTATTTAAAAAAGTAATGGGCTATCCCCCTTCGTCTGCACAACGGGAGATTATGCGGATTCAAGGGTAACATGCGAGTATCCGCGGGGTTACCCCAGCTGCCTCGCGCGGACGTAAGGGAACTATGGTACGCTATTCTAACCAAAAGTGTCAGTATCGGGAGGCTGAGGGAACTACAGTACGTTATTTTGCTGTTTTATGGAAATTTCAACGCTTTTTGTGGAAATAAGACCCTGTAGTTCCGCTATTACCTTCGCCCCCCTGTTTTTTGTCTAATTAGCGTCCTCTAGTTCCCTTACTAGGTTGTGCCGCTAAGAAGCGACGGATCTATCAGGGTGACGAAGCCGTTTTTCTAATTCTTGCACCACAACCGATAATACCCCGCAGCTATTCTTGTGAGTTGTACTTCATTACAGTCAGAGGATCTCGGTGTGTTTTTCATTAATTTTTTAAAAATTGTTTCGGCGTCTGGCCATAGGTTCGCTTGAAAATTCGTATGAAATAACTGGTCTCCATACCCAGTTGCTGTGCCACTTGTTCAACAGTCATATTCGGGTTCTCATGAAAAAGTTGGAGGGACCGCCGCATTCGGATTTGTTGAATATATAGCATGGGTGAAGCGCCATAAATGCCTACAAACAGGCGATGGAAATGTTGAACAGAGTAACCGACGGCTCTTGCCAAGTTGGATAAATGTAAGCGTTCGTTATAGTGATCATGGATAATCCTGATCGCTTCTTGAAGAGCGGTGTTAGGTTGCCGGACTGGTGAAATTCGCTGCTTGACTTCTTGATTGGTCTGTTCTTCCAGGACGGAGAGCAGCATGTCATACATACTTCGAGACGATTCCCAAAATCCGTTTTCCCTGTTCAAGTTGATAAGCTGCCATAAGGATTCAAGCTTGTTCCAATGTTCATGAAATTGGGTTTTCTTTAATAACGTGGGTTTGTGGTTTGCGAGATGTTCCAGAATGGAATCGGCAGCGGAGCCGCTAAAAGCTACGAAGCCTAGCTCCCAATCATCCTCACTTTGATCAGGAAAATAGTCATGAGGCACACCGGCTGGAAGGATGAGCAGGGTTCCGGGAGTCATCACCAAATCTCGACCCCCAATTATGCGAAAAATCCCCTTGCCGCTTCGGCATAAGAAGAGCTGATGGGCCGGATACCCGTCAGGTCTTAGGAGGTGCTTCTGCTCATGACTACCAATACAGTACACATAGAGAGGGAGTATGTTCTCAAACATCGCAAATTCAGCTACAAGAAAAGGCATCATAGGGTCATCGCCACCGATATTCATATTGTACGATTTTTTATTTCTTCTGTTCTATTAGTATAGCTGCTAATTATCCTATAATCAAAATGAATACGAGAATACGACGGTTTTTGTTGAGGAGAGATGGTAGGACAATGACACATAAATTTGAACCCATTAGCAATAAACTGCCCGTCTTGATGCACGGCGCTGATTATAATCCAGACCAATGGCTTCAGAGTCCAGAGGTTCTGAAGGAAGACATTCGCTTGATGAAACTGGCCGGTTGCAATGTGATGGCTATTGGTATATTTGCTTGGGCTGCACTGGAACCGGCAGAGGGGACCTTCATTTTCGAGTGGATGGACCAACTTTTGGATACATTTGCTGAGAATAGCATCTATGCATGGCTCTCAACACCAAGTGGAGCGCGCCCTGCGTGGATGTCAGAACGCTATCCGGAAGTGAGAAGAGTGGGAGCGAACCGCGTCCGTAATTTGCATGGTCTTAGGCACAATCACTGCTTCACAAGCCCTGTTTATCGGGAGAAGACGGGTATCATAAACAACAAGCTTGCTGAACGGTATGGGCAACATCCCGCGGTCATCGGCTGGCACATTTCCAATGAATTTGGTGGAGATTGCCATTGTGCGTATTGCCAAGATGCGTTCCGTCAGTGGCTGCAAAAGAAGTACATCACGCTGGAAGCGTTAAATGCAGCTTGGTGGACATCTTTCTGGGCGCATACGTACACGGACTGGCAACAGGTTGAATCTCCAGCACCTCATGGTGAGTATATGGTACACGGGCAGAACCTAGATTGGCATCGATTCGTTACGGACCAGACGATCGATTTCTGCAAGCATGAGATCGATGCGGTTCGAGGAGCCAATCCTTTCCTTCCGGTTACCACCAATATGCATATGATCGACAGCTTAGATTATCGTAAGTTTGCTGATATTTTGGATGTTATTTCGTGGGATGCCTATCCAACTTGGCATGAACAGCAGAATGCCAGCCAATTGGGGGCTTCCATTGCCTTCAATCATGATCTCTATCGTTCGTTTAAAAAGAAACCGTTCCTGCTTATGGAGAGCACGCCCAGCCTTACGAACTGGCAGTCAGTCAGCAAGCTGAAACAGCCGGGTATGCACAGACTGTCCTCCCTTCAAGCTGTTGCGCATGGTTCGGATTCCGTGCAATATTTCCAATGGCGTAAAAGCAGAGGATCCAGTGAGAAGTTCCATGGTGCCGTCGTTGACCATGCCGGGCATGAGCATACACGTGTGTTTAAGGATGTAGCAGAGCTGGGTCAGACCTTATCGAATATCTCCGAGGTGGTTGGCACAACCACACATGCGGATACAGCCATTTTGTTCGATTGGGAAAATCGCTGGGCAGTTAAAGACGCCCAAGGTCCGCGCAATATGGGCATTCACTATGAGGAAACTGTTCTTGCTCATCATCAAGCATTTTGGGAACAAGGTGTACCGGTTGACGTTATTGGAGCGGAGGATGACCTTTCCGCATATAAGCTGATAGTTGCGCCTATGTTGTATCTTTGCCGTGAGGAAACGGGCCGTAAACTCGAAAAGTTCGTAGAACAAGGCGGAACGCTGGTAACCACTTACTGGTCCGGCATTGTCAATGAACATGACTTGTGCCATTTAGGAGGCTTCCCCGGACCACTTCGGAAAACGCTCGGCATTTGGGCAGAAGAGATTGAAGGATTATATGATCACGACCGCAACGGCTTATCGATGTCACCTGATAATCAACTCGGGCTAACAGGGACTTTCGAGTCCCATGAGATCTGTGAAATGATCCATACCGAAGGCGCAGAGGTGCTGGGTATCTATACGGACAGCTTTTATGCAGGGCAACCGGCTCTGACGGTAAATCGACTTGGCCAAGGTAAAGCGTATCATATGGCGACAAGGCTGAAGGCAGATTTTCTACAGGCATTTTATTCGAAACTCATTGAGCAAACTGGTGTTGTTAGAGCGATGAATACGGACCTCCCTCAGGGAGTAACCGCTCAGGTGCGTACGGATGGAGCTTCTGATTACGTGTTTATCATGAATTTCAGTGGACGAGCGGAACGTGTATCTCTCGACGACAGAAGCTACACCCACTTGGAATCGAATGAAACCGTACAAGGTGTAATTGATTTACCAATTAATGGGATTTCGATATTAAAACGTTCGGCAGCTTACTAATAATCGAAGTCTGCTTAAACATAACTGAAGGCGCTCTTTCCCATAGAGGGAGGGGGCGCCTTTTTCTACGAAGACATGGCCCAGACAAAGACGCTCTCAGCTCAGACAAGTATGCGAATGATTTTAATAAGAATATAGAAAATTTGTATGTATAAGCTGGAGAAAATCTTAGGTCATGGTGGATTTTTCAAGACGGAAGGTGTCGGGCAGAAGATGATGGCATGGCAGCTGCATTGAATGTTCCTGTTGCAGTGATGGAGTCAGCAGTTGAGGGGGGAGCTTGGGGAATTGCGCTGCTCGCTTCTTACATGATTTCCAAAGAGAAACAAGAGTCTTTAGATGATTACTTGAGCAAAAAAGTATTTGCGGGAAAAGTAGGTAAGACATTACAACCTGAACAGAAAGATGTAGCCGGATTTGAAATCTTTATGGAGAGATACAAAAAAGGTTTGATGATTGAAAGGCTGCTGTGGAGGGGATATAAGAGTTATTCTGAAGCAAGCTGGAATTCGAATTTCCACAGTCGTACTTTTACCGTACTCTCTTTTTACAATTACCCCGTACTCATTCCCATATAATAGTTTAATCCTCTCGTTAATATTTAGGATACCAAAGCTACTGCCGTTCTTGCTTTCCAATTTATTGGTTAATAGCTCATTGAGCCTTTTTCTGTTATACCAATTCCGTCATCCTTTACCGAAAGTGTGATCACGTTGTTTTCCATTTTCCCTTCAATCAGGATCGTACCTTCTTGGTTATCTTTAGCAAGGATGCCATGAAGAATGGCATTCTCTACTATCGGTTGAAGCGTTATTTTAGGAATGTTATATTCTCCGATTTGATCGTCTAGAGCGATATACAGGTTCAATTTGTTATAAAATCTCATGTTTTGAATTTGCATATAGGAGAGGGTCAGTTCGATTTCCTCTTGTATGGTTATGCTGTCTTTGCCTTTGCTTAATCTTAATTTATAAAATTTCGCAAGAGCCTGAACGACATTTCTTGTTTCCTGAATCATTTGCTTTGGTGCCATCCAATTAATTAGATCAAGCGTATTCACCGATTTCGTCCATGTTTAACGGTTCGGAAATGAGGATAAAGTCATCATCAGTCTCAGTTCGCTTAAGAGAAGTTTGGATCTCGATATGTCCAGACTTCTTTTTTATGTGGAAAAAAGTGTTGCGATAACTAATTTCATTAGTTATAATGCTAATTATATTAGTATTCGAGAAAGGTACTGGTGAGCAGCATGTCATTTATTTTATTTATTCTTTTGTTTACAGTTTTATGCGGATGGTTAGAGAGCAGAGTTCGCATGCAAAAAAAAACAAAAAGGGAGGGGAAATAAATGTTTGCTGGACATTTCGGACTCGCTGCTGCTGTGAAAGCCAAAACTCCGGAGGTGCCGATTTGGGCGCTCATGCTGAGTACACAGCTTCTTGATGTTCTATTCGTACCGCTATTCTTGTCAGGCATAGAAAAGATCGATAACAGCCTGGGAACGGGTTATGGCAAAGGAATTATCCATGCAGATTATACGCATTCACTTCTCGGAGCAGTAATTATTGCTGTGCTATCGGGGATCATCGCTTGGAGGCTATGGGGCAAACGAGGCGGTCTTATGATAGGTGCTCTTGCTTTCAGTCACTGGCTGCTGGATTTGCTCGTTCATAGAATGGATATGCCGATCTTACCAGGAAATGCTGCAGGGCTCCCGCTGCTGGGATTCAGCTTGTGGCAATGGCCGCTAATTAGCAGCGCATTAGAAGTGATTCTAGTCGTGGCTGGAGCCATACTCTACTATCGATCGATTCGAGGCACGGCACTTTTATCGGAGGGGAATCAAACGCTGTCTAAAGGTGCTAGAACTCGTGTTATACTAGCAGGCGGCGTAATGGCGATACTGCTGATGCTTTCACTAATAACAGATGTCGTGTCTCACTAACAGATCCCTCCTTTTCAATTGATATAGCAGTATGTACAAATCGAGTTTCAATGTATGGATGTATTCAAGCAATCGGGAAATGATAGGGACTACGGTGCGCTGTACTAGCCAAAAGTGTCATTATCGGGAGTGTGAGGGAACTACAGTACGCTATAATGCTGAAAACCGCCATATGCCAAGCCAGAGGGAACTACGATCCGCTATGTCACCATTTCCCAGTTGGAATCAGCAGGTTCCGCTGAAATAGCGGATTTCAGTTCCTTTTCAGGCTACGTTTACCCCATTTCCCGCCATATAGAGGATCATAGTTCCTTTTCACACGATGCTCTCAGTCATGACAAAGCCCAAAGGGAACTACGATCCGCTATATCGTTGAAAACAGCTATGAAGATGCTGCCGGAGATTATGCGAAAGTTGGTTAGATATCGAGTTTCCGGGTACCGATCCATTTGACCATTTCAGGATCTCGGTGTGAAAAGAACAGGCTCTGTTTTGTATCTAACGTAGCGATCGACTCCATATCCTCTTGGTTTAATTCAAAATCAAAGATCGTATAGTTTTCAATAATTCTCTCTTTACGAACCGATTTTGGAATTACAACAACTTCTCTTTGCGTCAACCAACGTAAGACCACCTGGGCAACGGATTTATTATATTTTCCGGCTATGGATACTAAAACTTCATTCTGGAACAAGTTATTTTTCCCTTCAGCCAAAGGCGCCCAAGATTCGATCTGAACATGATTCCCTTTCATGAATTTTGCATGTTCGATTTGTTGGTTGAAGGGATGCGTCTCAACTTGATTAACAGCAGGAACGACTTCATTATGAATGATCAAATCAATCAGACGATCCTCATGGAAGTTACTAACGCCAATTGCACGGATATTTCCTTCACGATGCAATTCCTCCATAGCCCGCCAAGAACCATGCACATCACCGAATGGCTGATGAATTAAATACAAATCCAAATAATCCAATTGCAATCTTTCCAGTGATTTATCTAATGCTTTTTGGGTCCGCTCATAACCAGCATCCTGAACCCAAAGCTTCGTAGTAATAAATAATTCCTCTCTTGCTACGCCACTCCGTTTAATGGCTCTGCCTACCGCTTGTTCATTTAGATAGGAGGCAGCTGTATCAATCAGCCGATAGCCTGCCATAATAGCGTCATAAACGCTTTGTTCACATTCATTTTGATCTGCAATCTGGAAAACTCCAAAACCGAGTATAGGCATCTCAACACCATTGTTCAAAATTACTTTTTGCATATCAATTCCTCCAGTTGTGCTTCCGATTCCTCATGGGGGCTTGTTCTCCATAAGACAGACCCCATAAACAGACGTTCCTGTAGTTTCATATTAAACAGCACCAACTACATGATGAGGAACATAAGGCTCTTCCAGTGATGCAATTTCTTCAGGTGTTAACGTAATCGAAAGAGCACCTACGGCTTCTTCGAGTTGAGACACTTTCGTAGCGCCGATAATAGGAGCTGAGACAGATTCTTTCTGCAGCAACCAAGCAAGTGCGATATGAATACGGGGAATGCCATGTTTTTCTGCGATTGCTGCAACACGCTCCGCGATCAGTCGATCCGTATTTGCTGTCGCGTCGTATTTCATTTTTTGCATGTGATCGGTTTCGGAACGAAGCGTTGTTTCCGACCAGTCCCGAGTCAGTCTTCCTGATGCAAGCGGACTATATGGAATCACACCGATTTTCTCTACCTTGCAAAGAGGCAGCATCTCTCTTTCCTCTTCACGGTAGATGAGGTTTAAATGATTCTGCATAGATACAAACCGGGTCCATCCATTTTTTTCGGCTGCATGTATCGCTTTAAGAAACTGCCAGGCGTACATAGCAGAAGCCCCGATATATCTTGCCTTGCCAGCCTTCACAACATCATGCAATGCTTCCATCGTTTCTTCAATGGGAGTAGTGTAATCCCAACGGTGGATTTGATAAAGGTCAACGTAATCGGTACCCAGTCTCTTAAGACTCTTATCAATCTCACTCATGATCGCCTTTCGGGAGAGCCCTGCGCCATTTGGACCTTGATGCATACGTCCGTGTACCTTTGTGGCGAGGACAATTTCATCCCGAGTGGCATAGTCCTTTAAAGCCCGCCCAATAATTTCCTCACTAGTTCCGTCTGCATACACATTTGCCGTATCGAAAAAATTAATACCTAACTCAAGGGCTTTTTTTATAATAGGACGACTGTGCTCCTCATCAAGTATCCATGGATGATGCCATCGCTCTGCTACACCAAAGCTCATACAGCCAAGACAAAGCCGGGATACATCTAAGCCAGTATTTCCAAGTTTCACATATTTCATTTGTCGATACGCTCCTTCGTTCCCTTTTGTGAATGGGGTATAACCTTATTATGCAACAAATGAAAAAGCAATCGTTATCCCATTCATGCCAAATGATTGCCTAATCCTCTCACTACACTTATGTAACTGACGCATATACCATATACTATTAATTACAAGGAATGACGGAACAAGGAGGATTTTATGTCTGAAATAATAACGAAACAGCAGAATGAACTTGCTGTATTAATTGAACGGTATTCGGTACAGGACGGTGTTCACCGAACAGCCATTCCTGCTTTGTTTTTTATACGTCGCTCTAATTTGACTGGACCCAATAACGGAGTTTACAAACCTTCTTTATGCATTGTGGCTCAAGGGGCGAAGGAAGTATGGCTGGAACAGGAGCGCTTCAAGTATGATCCTGCGAATTACCTTATTACATCAGTTGACTTGCCGGTTACTGCTCAAGTCACTGAAGCTTCTTCCGACATTCCGTATTTGGGTTTAAGACTTGAATTTACAGCGAGTGAAATCTTAGAGATTTTAAATGATTCTGGCATTGGAATCAGCCCAAAAGGAAATGCTGAACGAGCTATGTTTGTGGGTCAGATGGAGTTGCCTATCATGGATTCAATATACAGATTGACTTGTTTGCTGGACAGTCCAAAAGATATTCCATTCCTTGCTCCTATTTATACTAAGGAAATTCTATACAGGCTTTTGCGTGGGAGGTATGGCGTTACGCTGGCGCAAATCGCAATGGAAGGCAGCGGCACCTATGGAATCAGGGAGGCTATCGAACAAATAAGCAATAACTACAGCAAGCCTTTGCGCATTGAGGAGCTTGCAGAAATAGCCAGGATGAGTATCTCATCATTTCACAGACACTTCAAAGAGGTAACAGCTATGAGCCCAATTCAGTTTCAAAAACAACTGCGATTACAGGAAGCACGTCGCTTATTATTAACAGAATCAGCAGATGCTGCTGATGTGGCATTTCGAGTAGGCTATGAAAGCCCCTCGCAATTCAGCCGCGAATATTCTCGCATGTTTGGCTTTCCGCCTAGACAAGATATGAAACGCTTAAGAGTATAAAATGTAGTTGCAGATCGTGTATGTATTGCGGATATCGGCAGGTTGCGGAGCAGGAAAAGCGGGTTGTTCATGCCTGTTACTCTTTAAAATGGTAGTAATTATTTGGTATAGTCTGATTGATATGTTAGAGTTAGATAGGAATGATATGTAGGTTTGTAATTCGAAAATTAACGAATGGACATGGATGAAAGTGGTGAAATGAGATGCACTCCATGACGGCTAATGTTCTCCAGAGGATTAGGAGAGCAAAGTTTCCGCTGTCGAAGGCTGATTTAGCTGAAGCAACAGGCTTATCTTTGTCCGCCATCTCTGTACATGTGGATCGATTACTTGAAGAAAAGATAATCGAGATATCAAGAATTGGGGTTTCATCAGGTGGAAGGAAACCTAGGCAGTATGCATTAAATAAACATATAGGATTAATTTTGTCGATTGAATTAGGAACTGCTTTTGTTCGCCTTGCCTTTACAAACTTTAATTGCGAAATCATTTGTGTAACAACCTGCGAAATTCAAATCGGGGATGGTCCCATTCCTATTTTGACGCATATCCTTAAACTTGTTGATCAAATGATTTTAGAAAATAACTTTGATCGTACTTCTGTCAAAGGTATTGGCTTTGGCATACCAGGGCCTGTTGATTTCTCGAAGGGCGTTCCCATTTCCCCCCCGTTAATGCCTGGTTGGGATAGTTATCCGATCAGGGAGTTTTGGTCCAAATATTTCGATTGCCCTTGTTTTGTTGATAATGATGTGAATATTATGGCACTAGGGGAACATGCTAAGGGATTACAGTTCGCATACAGCAATATCATTTATGTGAATGTTGACAGCGGGATTGGTTCAGGGATTATTTATAACGGCGTGCTGTATAGAGGATCCACAGGAAGTGCAGGGGATATCGGCCATTATGATATCGGGACGGATGTCGTGTGCTGGTGTGGAAATAGAGGGTGTCTCGAAGCTTCCGCAGGGGGAAAAGCTATCCTTTCAAAAGGAAAAGAGCTTGCGCGTTCCCATAATAGCCACTTTTTACTGCAGAGACTGGGTAGTCGCAGCGAGTTGACACTTGATGATATTGGGACTGGAGTCCTTCAACTGGATCCAGTGTCTGTTGAGCTGATCCGGGAAAGTGGAAATTTGATCGGAAGAGTGATTGCTTCAATCGTTAATTTCGCCAATCCTGACCTTATCATTATTGGAGGAAAGGTTGCGGAGTTTGGAGACATTTTTCTGGCTGCTATACGCCAAAGTGTTTATCAGAGGTCATTACCACTCGCTACGAGAAATTTAATCATAAATAAATCGAGTCTTGGCGAAATGGCGAGTCTCATTGGCGGCGCCTTTATGGCTATTGATCAACTTATCATTCAATCGACTGAGGATGAACTTAAAGGCATTTTTTAATGAAAAATTTAATGAACACACACTTTTTACTCTGGGAGAAGGTGTGTGTTTATTTTTTTATCGTAACTTTTAACGTTGACCGTTAAAAGTATAACTGATATAGTCAAAAGTATGGAGGGATGGTATGAAAAAAATAAAAACCGCAATTATTGGAGCTGGTTTTATAGGGAAGGCCCATCTTGAAGCAATAAGAAGATTGGGATTTGTTGATATCGTGGCTATAGGGCAAAGCAGTCAGCTTCACGCAGATGAGTACGCAAGCTCTCTTAAGATTCCGAAGGCATACGGAAATTACATGGATCTGTTGCGTGACAATGAGATTGAGGTTGTGCACAACTGTACGCCTAACCACCTTCATTATGAAATAAATAAACAAGCGTTACTGCACGGGAAACATCTACTTTCGGAGAAACCTCTAACTCTTACAAGCGAAGAAGCTAAGGTTCTTTATGAATTAGCCCAAGTAAAGGGGCTAATTACGGGGATTAATTATAACTACAGACAGTTTCCTATGGTTCAGCAACTGAAAAATATGGTCCAAGACAATGATCTTGGCGAAATCCGAATTATTCGAGGGAGTTACTTACAGGACTGGCTTCTTTACAATACAGACTACAATTGGCGTATGGAACCTCAATACGGAGGCGAGACACGAGCGATAAGCGATATAGGTTCCCACCTTTTTGATCTCGTACAATATGTGACGGATCTCAGAATTGTAGAAGTTCTAGCTGATATTTCTGTTGTCCATCCGAAACGTTATAAGCCAAGTAAAAGCGGTATATCCTTTGAGGTGAACTCAGATGTTAGTGTGAATCTGGTAGATATTAATACCGAAGATTATTGTTCGGTTATGGTGAAGTTTAGTAATGGAGCTCGGGGCATACTTACCGTCTCTCAAGTATCTGCAGGCAAGAAAAATGCCCTTGAAATAAACTTGGATGGGTTAATTTCTTCTGGAACCTGGAAGCAAGAGGAACCATTCCGTTTACAGATGGGCTATAGGGATAAACCGGGTGAAACCATATTAAGAGATCCTAGCTTGCTCAAGAAGAAAGCGTTGCCATACTTGCATTACCCAAGCGGTCATGAAGAAGGTTGGACAGACAGTCTTAAAAATATGATGAATAACTTTTATGAGGCGATCGTAAATAATGATGTGCTTTCTCACTCTGTCGCGACTTTCAAAGAAGGGTATCAAATTATGCTTATCAACGATGCTATTGTGAGAAGTGTAAAGACCGGCACATGGGAGCAGGTCAAATCTATCTAGGAAGTACATAATATGCAGGAAGCAGGGGAAGCCACTCCAATGATTCCTGATTTATGGTATTGCGGATCAAGAGGAAATCGAGGAGATCAGCCGACTTAATAGCCAGGGTCTGAGTTCAGGGACTGTTATGTACGGAATGACGAAGATGGTGACAAGTAAAAACAAATAAATAGAGTTATGTCGACTGTTGCGACGATAGTTGGGAATTGCAAGACCGGAACTCCAAGGGGAAAATGGGGTTCCGGTTTTTTTGCGTTATAAGAGCAAAGGAAAGGAACTAAGCATCGAATAAATATACAGGATTTGCGAAAGATGTAGGGTACTGCCCGAGTGCTAATGCTTATATGATGAATTTGAGAAAGAAAGTTGGCTGTACACTGGATCTGGATAAATGAGTTGGATGCTTGTAAGGAGGACCTATGTATAAAATACTTGCTGTCCTGGGGGACTACTATCATCACCGGGAATTACTCGAAAAGTCTTTGATGTCAGCGGTGCTTTCCGCTATCGGAGATCGGACTTCTACGGAAGTGAGAATAATTGAAATGAACGATTTGATCGGTGCATTAGACGAGCGGCCGGATGCTGTCGTTCTATTCAAGGAGAATCGGCTTGATCCCGAAGGTGATTCGCAATGGATGTGGATGACGGAGGAAATAAGTGAAGCGATCCAACAGTATGTCATGCGTGGCGGCGGCTGGCTGGCCTGGCACTCCGGCCTTGCCTCCTACCCGGCAAATGGCGGGTATGTCCAGATGCTGAGAGGTCATTTCCTCTCACATCCGACGCTGCATCAGCCTGTAGATTATGAAGGAGCGGGCATCAGGTTTACGATACTGGACGAACACTATTTTGTAAGTTGTCAGGAAGATCAGACCGAAGTCTATTTACGTTCTTCCTCCGTAGATGGGAATTCCATCGCTGCTTGGAGACATACCTTTGGAGATGGCAGAGTGAGCTGCTTCACACCGGCTCATCTTCCCGATGGATTAGAACATGCGAGCGTCATTCAACTATTGGGAGAAGCGCTTGCTTGGTGTGCGGGCGTAAGCAATTCGGTGAGCAAGCCAATCGCAATAAAGGAGGAAACGCAGCTGTGACAGATAGGGCGCCTAACTTGATTGAAGATGAGCAGCGAGTGGAACGAGTAAAAAGAGCACTGCTCAGCATGCAAAGATTTTCCTGGGAACAAGGGGTTGCAGCTCAAGCAATGTTAGAAAGCGGCGATTCAGAGCTGGCGATCTTGTTAGCGAGAGATGCGGTTGTTCGGCAAGATGCTTCGGGTAAACTGGGTGTCATGAATGACGGATACTCGGTTACCGACTCTGCGGCCAATGGCGAAGCCGTTGCCTATGCAGCTAAGCTCACGGGCGACCCGATGTTTGTGCAGGCGGAGGCAAGCATGCTCGAATGGCTGCTGCACCAAGCCCCCCGAACAGAGGAGGGGATTTTGCACCATGTGGTAGATAAGCCGCAGGTTTGGATTGATTCATTCTATATGGCTCCGCCTTTTTTGGCGGTATGCGGTTATTACCAAGAAGCAGTAAGACAAGTTGATGGCTACTGGAAGCTTCTCTGGGACCCGGAGGCCAGGTTGTTTTCCCATATATGGGATGATGGGGCGAAATCATTCGTTCGCAAAGCGCATTGGGGTGTAGGCAACGGGTGGGCAGCTGCCGGCATGGTCAGGGTTTTGGACAGCCTTCCCGATTCGATGAAGGTGGAGCGAAACCGCATTTCTGGCTATTTGCTGGAAACGATTGACGGTTGTTTGCTGCGTATGCGCGAAGATGGATTATTCCACGATGTGATGGATGATGCAGAGACATTTGTCGAGACCAATGCAGCGCAAATGCTAAGCTATACCATTTATCGGGCTATTGGAATGGGACTTCTGGGCAATGGCTATGCACGCTACGCGGATGATATGCGCAGAGCTGTTCACGGACGTGTCGACAGCGATGGACTCGTTCAGGGATCGTGCGCGGCGCCATTTTTTGATCGGCCGGGGACCGCTCCGGAAAGTCAGGCATTCTTCATGCTGATGGAAAGCGCAGCTAGGTCATTCGCCCTGCTAAGCGCAAATAGAGCTGGAGAAGCTGGAGCGTCAACGGAGAACGGTAAAGGAGGGGAGTCATGAGTCTGGATGTCATTTGTCTAGGGGAATTGTTAATTGATTTCGTTTCCACGAACAAAGATGTACCTTTGACGGAGAGTACAGGTTTTCTTAAAGCACCAGGCGGAGCGCCGGCCAATGTTGCAGCTGGTATTGCAAGATTAGGCGGAACTGCCGGATTCATCGGCAAGGTCGGGCGCGATCCGTTCGGCTACTATTTGAAAAGCGTGCTTCAGCATTTGAAGGTGGACACCTCCTATTTGGCGTTCGATGAGGAGGCCCGGACTACGCTCTCCTTCGTGGCGCAAAAGCCGGACGGAGATCGGGAATGCATGTTTTATCGTCACCCTGGAGCGGACATGCGTCTCACGCCAGAAGAAATTGTAGAATCCTACATTTGCAATGCGACAATTTTTCATTACGGCTCTATTAGCTTGGGCAGTGAAAGCAGCAAAGCAGCTACCCTTCGTGCACTTGGATATGCGCGTGCCCACAATCTGCTGATTTCTTATGACCCCAATTTGCGAATGGATCTGTGGCGAGACTCGGAGCAGGCACGCAAGGAAATTAATGAAGGGTTCGGCTATGCCGATTTTGTCAAAATCAGTGAGGAAGAGTATCCGTTCATAACGGGCTGTCAAGATGTCGAGTCCTGCGGCCGGTACATTCTAGAACGGGGAGCCAAGCTGGTTGTCGTTACGTTGGGCAAAAACGGGAGCTATTACACAACGGGGCAATCAAGTGGATATGTAGCTGGATATGCTGCTCAGGTTGTGGATACAACGGGAGCCGGAGACGCTTTCGTGGCAGCGATGCTGCATAACTTTGCGCATTGTATGAAAGATGGCGTACCCCATCTGGAGCAAGGGCTGCCTCAGATGCTGCTTTTTGCCAATGCGGCTGGTTCCCTAGCGACTACGCGCATCGGCGCGATTCCTTCGCTGCCGACGAAAGAGGAGGTAGAGGCGCTGCTAGTTTGAGCGCTTCGTGCAGAGAGGAGTCAGAGGCTATGAAAAGTCTGGTTGTAGACAAAGACGGACAGCTAGCCATCCGTGAAATAGCGAAGCCCGTGCATGGGGAATATCAGGCGTTGGTGAAGATGGTTAGCTGCGGCATTTGCCGTGGAACGGATATGAAGCTGATTCATGGGGAATTCAAAGGATTTGATACGTATCCTGCGGTGCTGGGGCATGAAGGGGTAGGTCGTGTGGTGGAGACGGGGGCACGCGTACGGCATTTGCAAGTTGGAGACTTAGTGCTGCTGCCGTTTCTCGAAGGCGTGACGGACGGGGTTCATTCTGGATGGGGAGCTTTCTCTGAATATGCGGTTGTAGGAGACAGCAAATCTTTGCTCGAAGATGGCAAAGGGCCGGGATATCCGGAATTCTCCGAAGCTTACTATGCCCAGCAGCGGCTGCCGCATGATATTGATATCACGGTTGCTCCCATGATCATTACCTTTCGCGAGGTGCTCAGCGCTTGCAAGCGTTTCGGATTCCGCCCCAATGCGAGTGTGGTCGTTTTTGGAGCGGGTCCTGTCGGGCTTACCTTCATCACGTTTGCCAAGCTGCTGGGTATGGGACCCATCATCGCTTCTGTAACGAGTGACGCGAAGGTGGAAGAGGCGCTGCAAGCAGGTGCGCACTACGCCTTTAATAGCAAGCAATGCGATTTGACAGCAGCGGTAAGAAACATTTGTCATAACGGTGTGGACTTTTCTGTAGATGCTGTCGGTAAAAATGAAATTATTAACCAGAGTATGGAACTGCTTGCACCCTACGGGCATATTTGTTGCTACGGGATTTCACCCGAAACCCAAATGCGTCTGGATTGGAGCAAAGCGCCGTATAACTGGCATCTGGATTTCATTCAATGGCCCTCTAAGCTGGAAGAATCGGAGAGCCACCTGCAGGTGATGAATTGGATTGCGTGCGGTGTTCTGAAACCAGAGGCATTCGTATCAACAGTATTCGACTTTGATCGCATTCTGGATGCGTTCGAGTTGGTTGGAACAAACAGCGGACTGAAGAAAACAGTGATCACGTTCAAATGAACGAAGGGACGAAACACATAGATTGAAGGAGGAATTTAAAATGAAAGAACCAAGATTGTTCACATTATTGCCGGAAGAGCATGTTACGACACCCGATGGTATGGCGGTAGCATCAGATGGAACACTGGTGCTATCCTGTCCCAATTTCGCCGATCATTCCCGGCCAGGCTGCCTCGTCAAAATCGATTCCCACAGACAAGTGCGCAAATGGGTCGAAGTACCGGTTCATGCGGATACAGGAATCGCTTGCCCGATGGGCATCGCTTTCGGACCGGACGGTGACGTGTATATTTGCGACAATCAAGGCTGGTCGGGCTCGGAGGCAGGCAGCTTCAAAGGCCGGATTCTGAGGCTTCGCATCGTGGATGACCGAGTGGTTGCAGCGACTGTTGTTGCGCAAGGGATGGAGCATCCTAACGGGATTCGCATTCGCGGCTCGCATATGTATGTCACACAAAGTGTGTTGACCAAGGTAAAGGATCCTACGGGACTGCTGCGAAGCTGTGTGTATCGGTTCGGACTCGACGAGGAAGGCATTCAGATCAACAATACGCTGGATGATCCTCATATGCTGACAACGCTGCTGACCCTCAATGAGAACGATCAATATGGTGCCGATGGCATTGAGTTCGATCCGCAAGGCAACTTGTATGTAGGCAATTTCGGCGATGGAGCCGTCCACAAGATTACGTTTAATTTGGATGGTACAGTGAAGGACAACGTCGTTTGGGCGAAGAACCCAGATCAACTGCAGACGACCGACGGCATGGTGATGGACGAAGATGGCCATTTGTATATTGCCGATTTCTCAGCCAATGCAATTGCCAAGGTATATCCGGATGGCACAGTCGAACGGTACGCCCAAAGTCCGGATTCCAATGGTTTCAATGGTGAACTCGATCAGCCTAGTGAGCCGATTATCTGGAATGGGAAGCTGATCGTTTCTTGTTTCGATCTGGTAACGGGTCCTGGCAAAGTGAATACCAAGCATGAACTGCCGGCAACGATGTCAGAGCTCGATTTATAAAGGAGTCTTGTATGGAAAAAGTACTAATCACTCCGAAATCATTTCATAATTACAAGGAAATTGTATACCCGCTCATGGCCGAGCGGGGCTATGAGATCGTGGAGAACCGATTCGGGCGAACGATGACGGAGCAGGAAATCATTGAGCTTGCCAGTGAAGGCGTCGTCGGCATCATTATTGGGGTTGACCCGCTGCCGGCAGCTGTGCTGGAGAGATGCAAAGATGTGCGCGCCATCTCGAAATACGGGATGGGCCTGGACAATATTGATCTTGAGAAAGCCAAGGAGCTTGGCATCGAAGTCAGAAATGCGGCGGGCACGAATCACATTTCGGTAGCCGAGCACGCGATCGGTCTCCTCTTTGCTTTGGCTAGACACATTCCGCAAAATGTTACTGCGGTCAAGCAGGGCGGGTGGGAGCGGGTCTTAGGCGTCGAGCTAACCTCCAAGATCATCGGTGTGGTTGGCGGAGGCCAGATCGGAAGAGAGGTTGCGCTCCGAGCCAAAGGTCTTCGCATGCAGGTTGCCATGTACGACCCTTACATGCATGATGAATCCTTCCTGGAGAAGAACGGTATCCGCCGTTTACATGATCTGGATACGCTGCTGGAGCAGTCCGATATCGTATCGCTGCATCTTCCTTATACGCAGGAGACGAAGCACCTGATCAACAGTCACACATTGGGCAGGATGAAGCGCTCAGCTCTGATTATCAATACATCCAGAGGGGAACTTGTGGACGAAGAAGCTTTGTATGACGCTCTTGCTGGAGGCGTAATTGCTGGAGCCGCTCAGGATGTATTCTCAATGGAGCCGCCGGAAGCGGGCCATAAATTGTTAGGCCTGGAGCAGTTTCTGCTAACTTCACACACAGGGGCTTTCACCAAAGAAGCCGTGGAGCGAATGGCGACGATATCGACATACAATTTATTAAATATGCTGGAAGAACATTCGAAAGGAGCAGCACGATGCTAAAGCTGCAAAAAGCCGAAAGGCCAACCCTTTATTTCATTGGCGTGACGACGGCTCAATCTTCAATTATGAAATTATTCCCGCTCTGGGCGAAAGCACTGGGGCTCAAGGATGCCATCATTCGAGGGATCGACATCGGCATTCACGCTGATGCTGATCTGTACAGGGAAGCTGTTGAATTCATTAAAAATGATGAACTATCGCTTGGAGCATTGGTAACGACTCATAAAATCGATCTTTACCATGCAGCCAAAGATTTGTTTGATTATCTGGACCCCTATGCGACGATGTTCGGCGAGCTTTCCTGCATTTCCAAGAAAGACGGCCGGCTGGAAGGCTATGCCAAGGACCCCATCTCCAGCGGGTTGGCTCTGGAGGCTTTCGTCCCCGAGGGCTACTGGGAGGAGCATGGTGGTGAGCTGTTTGTCATGGGGGCAGGCGGCAGCGCGATCGCAATCTCTGCTTATCTGCTTGATCCGCGCAAAAAGGACCGGCCAACCAAACTAATCGTGTCCAACAGGAGCAAGCAGCGTCTGGACGAAATAGAACGGATCATGAAGCTGGTTGCGCCCGATGTCGCCGCCGCCTATTATTTAACGCCAGAGTCGGCTAAGAACGACGAAATTCTGAGCGGGTTAAAGCCGCATTCACTGGTCGTTAATGCCACAGGGCTTGGTAAAGATCAGCCCGGCTCACCAATTACCGATGAGGGATGTTTTCCATCCCAAAGTTTGGTATGGGAGCTTAACTATCGAGGTGCTCTTGATTATTTGCACCAAGCCAACCGCCAGAAGGAAGGAAGCCTGCTTCACGTCGAAGATGGCTGGATCTATTTTATTCACGGCTGGACGCAAGTGATTCAGGAAGTCTTCCATCTGGACATAGATCCAGCTGCATTTGCAGAGCTGGAGAGCATCGCAGGCACCTTGCGTTAACCCTTTTTGCCCGACTTTACCGAAAGATTGGAGAGAAACTAGATGAGTTTACAAGCTGTCACGATCCCTTTTTCGGCTCATTTTGATCTGAGAAACGGAATATCGAAAGAGTACACCTCCACCAAACGGATGTTGTCTAAAATGGCTGGAATGTATGAGAATGATAAAGCATTCACTAATTTGGTAGCGGAAGGCGATCCGCTTGTCTATGAGTTTTATGAGCTGACGTTGCCAGAAACCCCTAACGAGCTATTGTTTGGTACGAGCATTGTGCATCCTGGGAAAGTTGGACGTGAATATTACATGACGAAGGGTCATTTCCATACCATTCTGGATACTCCTGAAGTGTATTATTGCTTAAGCGGAGAAGGGTATATGCTGATGGAGAATCCAGAGGGAGAGTGGCAAGCCGAGCGTTTCACCCCTGGACAGGCGGTATACGTCCCACCTCGCTATGCCCACCGAAGCGTGAATACAGGGAATGAATCACTTGTGACTTTTTTCGTGTATCGCGCGGATTCAGGTCATGATTACGGCACAATTGAAACCAAAGGTTTTCGCAAGCTGATTGTTGAAGAACAGGGTGCTCCAGTCGTTGTCGATAACCCAAAATGGCGTGACGGAGAGGTGAGTTAACCGATGGAATATACCTATCTCGGAAGAACTGGGATGAAGGTTAGCCGGCTTTGTCTTGGCACTATGAACTTCGGCGTGTCTACCGATGAAAAGGAAGCATTCCGTATAATGGATGAAGCGCTGGATGCAGGCATTAACTTCTTCGATACTGCGAATATTTATGGTTGGGGCGAGAATTCGGGTGCTACCGAAACCATAATCGGCCGTTGGTTTGCCCAAGGGGGCAATCGTCGCGAGCGAGTGATCCTTGCTACCAAGGCTTACGAAAAAATATGCAATCCGCTCGATGGGCCTAACGATGAGAAAGGATTGTCACTGTACAAAATCCGCCGACATTTGGAAGGATCGCTTCGCCGCTTGCAGACGGAACATGTCGAGCTATTCTTCATGCATCATATCGACTGGCGAACGCAATGGGATGAGCTGTGGGAGGCTCTCGAAGGCGTGGTGCGCCAAGGGAAAGCCGATTACATTGGTTCGAGCAACTTCGCCGGTTGGCATCTCGTCAAAGCACAGGCGGCTGCCAAAGATCGCAAGTTCATGGGGCTGGTCGTTGAGCAGCATATTTACAGCCTGCTCAATCGGACGCCCGAGCTGGAAGTTCTACCGGCTGCGAATGATCTTGGAATTGGCGTTGTCGCATGGAGTCCGATGGCAGGGGGCGTTCTAGGCGGCAGCGCGCTTAATTCGACTTTAAGCAACCGCACCGCACAACAGAAGGCTGTTATTGAGAAGAACAGATCTAGTCTCGAAGCGTATTCCGCTCTTTGTCGAGAGCTCGGGGAGAAGGAATCTAACGTCGCTCTGGCTTGGGTGCTTGCGAACCCCGCGCTTACCGGACCGATTATTGGACCGCGTACAGTTGAGCAGCTGCGTGATGTGCTCCGGGCTGTTGAGATCAAGCTGGATGCTTCTGTTCTGCAAAGACTTGACGAATTATTCCCCGGGCCGGGTGGTCCGGCTCCCGAATCCTATTCTTGGTAAATCATCGATGAAAAAAGATACTCTCTCAAGCATGATAAAGCTCGTTTCCTACAAGGAATCGGGCTTTCAATCTTTTTATTCAAAAGATGGTCTAATTCTAGTACTCTATAGATATTGAACTATCTTTCGCGCAGTAAAAATGGGAGGGAACATCATGTTGGCGAGAATCAGGAAAGCATATCTAGAGCTCCCGATCCGTTTAAAGTTTCAAATCTGGTTCATGCCATTATTAATTGTCTCGGCTGGAAGCATCGGATTCATCTCTTATGTAACCGCTTCGAACCAAGTGCTGGATAAAATTGCTCAAGCGCAAAACAACATTTCCTCACAAACGGTTTCCCATTTGGATTACTTGGCCAAAGATATTTATGATATTTACAGTTATTTGTCGCTTTCGTCAGAGCTGCACGACTTGCTCTCTCCAGAGGCCAGCTACAATTCCGCTCAGGTGGTCAACTCGATGATTAACCGACTGCTAAGCACCCGGCAATTTTTCCAATCCCTCCTGATTTTTTCTGACAATCATCCTACGATTAAATTCAATAGCTTGAATAATAACGAAATTATTAGCTATGAGGCATACAAAACGAGCGGGATTTATCTTCAAACGGTTGCTCAAGTTGTCAAAGGCGCTTGGGGAGTGGAGGAAGGTCCAATGAAGCTGTTTATTGGCGACCAGCGCAGGAAGGTGTTTTACAGCAAAGTGCTCGTGAATCCGGAGAGCCTTAAGAAGGAAGGGCTAATGATCATCGGCATGACGGAGGAGGATTTCCGCAAATCATTTGGTCCCGCGCGTGATAACGTTGAAATTATCGTAATTAATGAGGACGGAACGATCCTCTCTGATTCCGACGGCAAGTGGAGCGGCCGCGCGTTTACGGAGCTGCCTTATTATAATCATGTTCCGTTCAGCAAGGTGGATTGGGACAAGAACGAGAAACAATGGCTGATCACACATACTGCTTCTGCAGCGACGGGCTGGCATGTGCTTGTTATCCAGCCAAAGATCGAGGAGCTTAAGCAGCTGAATCAAATTCGTTGGTTGACTATTGGCTTTGTTGTGATGATTCTACTCATTAACGTGCCGCTTAGCTGGCTTCTCTCCAGACTCTTCTCCAATCCGTTGATGCGGATTCTGAGATCGATGCGGGAAGTTCAAGCCGGAGATTTCCAACAGCACGTTGAGATTGAGCTAAGAGATGAGATTGGCCAGCTTGGCAAAGGGTACAATACGATGGTTATGAGAATCAAGGAATTGATTCAAGATGTATATGAATCCAAAATATCGCAAAAAGAGGCTGAACTCAGGATGCTGCAATCGCAGATCAATCCTCATTTTCTCTATAATACGCTGAATTCGATTACCTGGATGTCATATCGTGAAGGTGCTGAGAAGACGGCCGATATGATTCAAAGATTGTCTGAATTTTTCCGCTTTAATCTGAGTCAGGGCGCGGATGTCATAACGATCGAGAAGGAGCTCATGATTGTTGAAAATTATTTTTTTCTCAGCAAAATTCGCTTTAGCGATAAGTTAACTTATTCGATTGAAGTGGAGGAGCATCTCCGGCAGTTCCGTGTGCCTAAGCTGCTTCTGCAGCCGCTTGCCGAAAATGCTGTGGTCCACGGGATCGAGCAGATGGAGGGGCAGGGCTTTATTCATCTATCCATCCGTGAAGAGGGTCAGCAGCTCATATTCGAAGTTACGGATAATGGCATGGGGATGGCGCCGGATACGCTTGAGAGACTAAGAATGGCGGTTCTCATGGAGAAGCGAATCGGTTCTGCGGACATGGAAGGCGGCTTTGCCTTGCTGAACATGAGGGAGCGATTACAGAATCATTTCGGAAAAGGGATCGCAATTGAAATCAATAGCCGGCTTCACTTCGGCACATCGGTCAAATTAAAAGTCGATATGAGCGATGCTCAATATAGAGAGGAATGAGGGGCATGCATAAATTGTTTATCGTTGAAGACGAGCCGGAATTTCGCGGAGGCATTCTCACGATGATCGATTGGGAGTCCGAGGACATCCTCATTACAGGGACCGCCTCCAACGGCCTCAGAGCATTGGAGATGATGGAGGCTGATAGGCCGGATATTGTTCTTACGGATATCCGCATGCCGATCATGTCCGGACTGGAACTCATTGAGGAAATATCCAAGCGAAGCTGGGATCTCATTCCAGTGCTTTTAACTGGGCACAGCGAATTTGAATATGCCCAGCAGGCTGTCAAACTCGGCGTGCTCGATTATATTCTTAAACCTTGCAATCCCAAGCAAGTCCAAGAGGCTATTGTGCGAGCCAAAAGCAAATTAGTTGGCAAGCGGAGCCAAGATTCCCAGTTTGGCCGATTGGAACGGCAGTGGAATGCCAATATCCAAACGATCAAAGAAGATAGGTTAATGAAGTGGCTTCGATCCACCGATCCACAAAACGTGGGAAATTGTCTGGAGGAAATCGCTGAATACGGGATAAGGCTAGTGAACAATCCCGCTTTGGTTATTGTATTCCGGTTCGATACCAAGGAATTAAAGACCCTTGCCTATCGGGATGCCGACCTGGCACTCATCCGTTACGCGGCTTCGAACATCATGGAAGAAAGTATTGGAGACCTCTTCACGGGCAAGCACGAGCTGCTGACGCTTGAGGATCAATTCATCTTGATTGCCAATGCGCCGCAAGCAATGACTCATACGGAAATTCAGATGAGTCTTGAAGGGATACAGCGTAATTTAGCCGTTTTTTTAAAAGTGAGCGTAAGCATTGGTGTGGGATCAGCGACTAGTCTGGCTGAGATTGGCCATTCTTACCGGAAGGCAAAGGAGGCGCTGTCGCGTCGTTTTTTCCATGGAGCAAACGGCTTGTTTATCGCATCCGAGGCCAAGGAGCTGGAGTCATCTGCAGGGGATGCTTCTAAATTTCAGGAGGATTTCGCTGATTTTGAACGGCGTATTCGCGAAAATATCGCTTCAAGCAATTTTTCGGATTTTGTCATAGAGGTGGAGGAGTGGCTGAATACGTTTCGGGAGCAGGATCTTTCCATCCAACGGATTCATTTACACACGTATTCATTAATTGACTCGCTGATTAAGGAAATTAAAGCTGCAAACGGGGATTCCGGCAAATTATATGAAGAGCAGTTCGAAGCCTATGCCGAGCAGGTGCAGTGCCAAGAAACGTTCGAGGAACTGTCAACGCTTTTGACCGTTGTTATTCAGAAATTCGTTGAACTTAGAAATACACAAAAACCGCTTCATAAAACCATTAAGTATGTACTATCCCTGATAGAAGACAAATACATGACGAATTTGACGCTGAAATCGATTGCCGAAGAGGTTTTCATATCCCAATCTCACTTGTCAACGTTATTCCGCCAGGAAATGGGGATTAATTTTCTCGACTATTTGCATCAGTTCAGAATAGATAAAGCGAAGCTTTTGCTCAAACAGGAGAATGGGAAAGTCTACACGGTAGCACGTGAGGTCGGGTATTACGATGAAGCGCATTTTGTCCGCTTTTTCAAAAAATGGACGGGAATGCTGCCCTCCCAGTACAAAAAACAAAATGGCTCCTAATAAACATACAGCTTTACCGAAGAATCATAGGTTATGCCCCCAATGAGCCTGTTTTATAATGAAATTACAGCGCTGATGCAAGATTAAATGATATGGAGGGGTTCTTTTGAAAAAGTTTCTTAATACGGTTACGGTCATTGTGATGTTTGCCAGCCTCGTTACGGCTTGCGGGAAACCGGATCAAGCAGGGTCAAGCAGCACGACAGACAAAGCCCCAAGCGCGACCAACACGCCTAACGCAGATAAAAAGACAGAGAGCGGTCAGAAGGTCGAAATTAAGTTTTTCAGCAACAACCCGGATCGCGGAGGTGGTCAAGGGAAAGCAGAGCAGCTATTAATTGACCAGTACATGAAAGAAAATCCTAACATTAAGATTTCAGTGGAAACGCTTTCTCCAGATCCTCAGTTCCAAGATAAGCTGAAAATTTATAACGTTTCGGAGACTCTCCCGGATGTCACGATGATGTGGGGAGGCGCACGCTATCTCGGACCTTTGGTTAAGAACAATGCGCTTGTCAGCTTCAACAAAGAGGACTTTGCGGGTCAAGGCTTTATTGATGCAGCATTCGATTCTTTCACGTTGAACAATAAGATTTATGGAATCCCTAAGAATACGGACTTTTTGGTCCTGTATGTCAATAAAAAAGTGCTTGCCGACCGTGGATTGGAGCCTCCTAAAACAGAAGCCGATCTTTTCAAAATTGCTGAGAAATTGAAAGGCACCAATGTTGTGCCGATAGCGCTGGATGGTAGAGATTCGTGGCCGCTAGGCTTGCTGTTTGATGCCGTTGTAGCCCGTCAATCTGGCGGTTTCGACTTGTATCATAAAGCGATCGATCGCTCAGGCTCCTTCAAGGATCCAGCAGTAATCACCTCAGCGAAAAAATTGCAGGATATGGTGAAAAGCGGCGTATTCGGCGAAGGCTTCCTGAACTTGGATTACGGAGCAGCTAGAAATTTGTTCGGACAAGGCAAAGCTGCCATGTACCTGATGGGCCAATGGGAAATGGGAGTTTCGACCGATACGAACTTCCCGGATGATGTGCGCAGCAACATGATCGCCATTCCGTACCCAGCTTCTGATGATGGCAAGAGTCCGACAACCGATCTTCTGGCCTGGTTTGGCGGCGGATACAGTGTATCCAGCAAATCGAAAAATTCCGGTGAAGCCAAGAAATTTGCCATCTGGATGTTCAAAAAAGAGAATTGGTCCAAAACCGTTTGGCAGAATGGCATTACGTTCCCGGCGCAATCCTATGATGAGTTCAACACGGGCAAGGAAACCCAAATTCAAAAGGATCTGACGAATATTCTCAAGTCGGCCAAAGTGTTCAGCGGAGCGAACTCGCAGGATCGTTTCTCTGCTTCCACATCCAAGGGCTACCTGGATGCCATTACAGAGCTGTTGGCGCTCAAGTCAACACCTGAGAAGTTTGCTGAATCCATCGACGTTATTGCCGAAAAATCAAACAAAGAGTTGAATCCGTAATTCAATAGTTGGAAACGGAACATGGAGCAAAGCATAGTTGAGGGTTTTGCTCCCTTTCACAGAGAGAATTGGAAGTGGTGGAGGAACATGAACAAACTTTGGATGGAGAAACGGAATATTGCTGTGTTAATCATGCCGGGGCTGGTATTCATTCTCGGATTGATTTTATTGCCTATTCTGGTCGCGCTTTATCTAAGCTTTACGAATTATGACGGGGTAGACTATCGCTTCCTCGGTTTGGACAATTACAAAGAAATTTTCTTCCATGATCCTGTGTTCTGGAGTTCGCTTCGCAATGCAGTCTTACTCGGCGTAGCGTTCATCCTGCTGCAGCATCCCCTGGCCATCTTGATGGCGATTGTTACCCCTCATACCGGCAGGTGGGAACGTTTCCTGCGTGTAGTCATTTTCATTCCGTCCATTATCTCGACGTTCGTGACCTCGCAAATGTGGGTGAGCATTTTGTCGGTTCAATATGGGCTGCTTAACCGGGTTCTGGCTGACATTGGGTTGTCTTCTTGGAAGCAGGACTGGTTAGGGAACCCGGATATCGCTATTTTCTCCATTATCTTCGTGGCGATGTGGCAAGGCTTTGGATATGCTTATCTGCTCTACTATGCAGGAATCAAAGGCGTTCCGTCTGAGTTGTATGAGGCGGCAGTCGTCGACGGAGCCAACAAATGGCAGTACAATTTGCGGGTCGTGCTCCCGCTGTTGTCTCCTGTCATCCGTATTAACTTCGTCCTCGCCGTCGTTGCTGGATTTAAACAGATGGAGACGGTCTTCTTGATGACTGGAGGCGGACCTGCCAACAGCACGCAATTTCTGGCGACGTATTTATATTCCAAGGCGTTCCGCGACGGGCTATTCGGTTACGGAAGTGCGATCTCCGTTCTGTTCGTATTCTTCTGCCTGCTCCTGACACTGTTGATGAATCGCTTGCTGAAGAAAGATGTAGGTGAATTCTAATGAGGACCTTATCTAAGCCTTATACACAATTGGTGCAGATAATCTTTTATCTAAGTTTGGCTCTGGTAGCAATCGCACAAATATTCCCATTAATTTGGATGATCAACTTCTCGCTGCTGAAAAGCGGTGATTTCTTCGGCAGCTACATTTTAAAATGGCCGAGCCCTTTCCAATGGAAAAATTATGCCGACGCGTTTAAGCTCGGACATGTGCCCGCTTACCTGCTGAACAGCGCGATTGTTGCTGTTGTCGTTATCGCGGTGACCGTCATCGTTTCGCTGATGCTCAGCTATGTGATCGCAAGAATTGACTGGAAATGGAATAAATATTTGGCTGGCCTTGTCATGATTTGTATGATTGTACCGCTGTATTCAACGCTTTTGCCGAATTTCTTCATATTCAATAAAATCAAATTAATCGATACCTATTTCGCCCTTATTTTACCGAATATTGCTTTTCTAATCCCTTTAAGTGTGTTTATCTTTATCGGATTTCTAGAAACCACACCTCGGGCAATCGAGGAGGCTGCCGTTATTGATGGGCTAAACTTGCTGGGCGTTGTTTTTCGCATCATTATTCCAATATCCAAACCCGTGATTTCGTCTGTTGCCGTTCTGGCCTTCCTAAACACTTGGAACGAATTCATTATGGCGGTTACCTTCATACGAACAGATACGTATAAAACATTACCCTTTTCGCTGATTCAGTTTACTGGTGAATATGCATCCAATTATGCTGCTCAATTCGCAGTAATGACTGTGATCGCGCTCCCTTCTGTTCTCCTATACATGATTTTCACAGAACAAATTACGAGCAGCTTGACTGCTGGAGCCGTTAAGGGCTGAAAGGTTTGTGCTATTAAGGTACCGCTAGCATTCAATGCCCAAGCTGTCCATAAGGCTATCAGCCGAAGGACAGCTTTTTCATTAGAAAGAGAAATTCCATGGACGGGGAGGTTTAGCTTTGCATGCTTATTCAAACAGTAAGAGGCCCTGTCGCCATGCAGGACTTCGGTTTCTGCCACAGCCATGAACATTTGTTTCTCGCTCCCGGGCAGCCTTCCTCATTAAATCCGGCCCTGTGCCTTGACGATTACGACCAAAGTGTAGAGGAACTGCTTCTCTTCCAAAGCTGCGGAGGCCGAGCTATTGTTGATGCCCAGCCTTTAGGCTGTGGGAGAATCGAAGCGTGGCTACTGGAAGCCTCGATTCGCACAGACACTCATATCGTTGCTTCGACGGGCTTTCACAAACTTAGCTTTTACCGGGATGACCATTGGATACGAAAATATGAACAGGACCGGTTATTTGACCTATTCGTTCATGAGCTTACAGAAGGCATGTTCCTTCGCACGGACCTCGATGAACCGAATAGCTGCATGACGGCCAAAGCGGGTGTGATCAAAACCGCCATGGATGAGGAGCGAATGAACGATCCTGATAAAAGGTGGTTTCACGCTGCTGCTTATGCCGCAATCCATACAGGCGCACCTATTCTTTGCCATATTGAATCCTATACTCAGGCTGAAACGTTGGTGAATATGTACTTGGAGCTCGGAGTTCCTGCTGGGCAAATCATCATCTGCCATTTAGATCGAAAGCTGGACCATTTAGCCATGCACCGTAAACTTGGGGAAATGGGTGTTTATCTGGAGTATGATACGATTGCTCGCTACAAGTACCACTCGGATGAGGAAGAAGCGCGTCTTATCCGTCAAATGATGGACTGGGGGCTGGAGAAGCGAGTTTTACTGGGCCTTGATACGACCCGGGAACGCATGAAAAGCTACGGTGGGAAAATAGGCTTGGATTATATTAGCCGGCACTTTATTCCTTTATTGAAACACAACGGGGTCAGCAATGAACATATCCGTTTAATGATGACGGACAACCCGGCAAACGCGTTTGCCTTGAAAGCAAGCAAACCCATATCGGCTAATTAGGAGGCATTTCATCATGGAAAAAGAACTGATTATAGCTAAAATCAAACAAAGCGGTCTAGTCGCTGTAGTAAGGGCAGAGGATGAGAAGCAAGCTGAGCAGATTGCGATTGCATGCATGGTTGGCGGTATTAAGGCCATTGAAATCACCTTCACTATACCTGGTGCGGAGAGAATTATCGCCTCGCTCGCCCGAAAGTTTGATCCACATGAATGCCTGATTGGAGCTGGCACAGTGCTGGATGCCGAAACCGCCAGAACCGCTATTCTGGCTGGAGCGCGGTACATCGTGAGCCCTTATTTGAATATCGACACAGTGACGCTCTGCCACCGTTATCGGGTGCCGATCATGCCAGGAGCAATGACGATTAAAGAAGTCGCCGAATGTTTGGAAGCTGGGGCTGATATCATTAAGGTGTTCCCAGGTGAGTTGTTCGGGCCAGCCTTTATTCAGGCAGTCAAAGGTCCGCTGCCTCATGCTCAGCTTATGCCAACTGGCGGCGTGACTATCCAGAATGTATCGCAATGGATGGAGGCGGGAGCTGTCGCGGTTGGCGTTGGAGGAAGCTTGACTGCGGGAGCCAAAACGGGTAATTACCAGGCGATTACGGATACTGCTCTAGCCTATATGGCGTTGATTAAGAAGGCTCAATCCAATGGACTGGCAGTGCCTATCTGATCATTGGGCTTGCATGGAGGTAGGGAAATGCATTGGTTTTCAATTATAGGAATTGGTATCGCTGCCAACCTGGATAATTTAGGGATTGGTCTTTCATTTGGTGCTCGCTCTACCAGGGTTCCTTTTATATCGAATTTGGTTATTGCAATTCTTTCGATGATTGCTTCTTATCTCTCTACTACCTTGGGCGATGTAATTTCACAATACATTCCTAGCGATATTACAAACTGGAGTGGGGGTGTCCTACTCGTAATTATTGGACTTTTTGCAATCAAGGCGGATTTGAAAATGAACTCGGTACAGCATCGTCATCAAGGAATCACTTCTTTACTGCATAGTCCCAATATAGCGGATCGGGATGGAGATAAAGTGATTTCTTGGAGGGAGTCCATTACTCTCGGAATTGCGCTTGCGCTAAATTGTACTGTAGGTGGATTTGGAGCTGGGGTGACCGGATTATCTCCATTCATGACGACGATATCCATAGGTATATTCTCGCTACTAACCATACATATTGGAGTTCGAACGGGGCAGCAAATAGCTAGAACATGGCTTGGCAAATGGTTTAATCGATTAGGGGGTATTCTTTTAGTTCTGATTGGATTGTATGAAGTGTTTGTATAATGCTGGTTGCCATAGCGAAGTTCCACGGAGCAAAGCCCCGATACCTCACAGGTATCGGGGCTCTACATCTAATGAACTGTACGATGCTTATAGACGAGAAAATGGCTGCTTTTGCGATTTAATGAACTGGATTGGCGTTATCGAGCAGTTTTTAGGCGGAAAGGTGATTGTTTTCTTGAATAGCGCATCTGGAAATCGTTAGATTTTCAGAATGAGCGATTTTGACCGAATAAAGGGTATTGAGTTCGTTACGGGGGAACTTGCTTCTCCTTAAGGTACCTTGACTGGGGAAACCTAGCCGTGAACTAGGTAATGGGTTCAGGAGAATAAATTTGGTGAAATTATTGAAGTCGAAGCGGGCTTCTGGCATTCCAGCGATCTTGATCCGACCAAAGTGATTTATTGGAGAAGGCGAATCGCGACGAATGGCGAATATGGATGCATGGGGGATTTAGGCATGCACTTCTTGCACCTGCCTATGCTTTATGGCTGGAAGCCGAAGTCCGCAAGGGCCTTATTGTCCAAAATCGTACCCGAACGATCAGATGGAAAAGGAAACATGGTGCCCTGTGAAACGTGGGACAATGCCATTCTTGCCTGTGATGTTGAAATGGAAGGCCGACTTGCCCCAGGCAATGCGAACACGTGATTTATTCGGATAACAGGTACGGACTTCTCGGATTCGATTCTCCAAATGTGGGCAGCCTACTGTGATGAGCTGGAGCATGGCAAGGATACACAGCAGCCTTTCTACTGTGCAACGCCAGAAGAGGCCAAAGGAAGCCATAGGGTTTTTAAAGCAGCGTTGGAATCGAACCGGGCAGGGCAGACGATACCGATCAACTGGAGAGATTAGCTTTGAGTCAGAACGAGGCGGAAGTGATCATTGCTGGGCATATCTGCTTGGATATTATACCAACGATCTACGACAAACAATCTGGGATGGATGCTTATCTGGTTCCGGGTAAGCTCGTTGATAGTGGTCCAGCTGTTATTTCAACGGGAGGCGCAGTTTCCAATACGGGAACTGCGCTTCACCGTCTGTCGCGCAAGTACCAGCTGCAGCTAAGCCGCTGCTTGCCCCGGCAGTGGGTAATGGGACTGCGCGGCAGATACCGGCAAAGGCAGCCTTTGATTGGTATTTGGAGCTTTCCGTCGGTGCAGGAGATTGGCGTTATAGAATTAACAAGTTCTCTAAGTAAGCTATACTTCCTGTGGGAGGCTGTGCATGGGCACAGCCTCTTTATTCTTGTCCATTAACGATCATAGATAATAGATATTATATTCAAGAAAATGTATTAGCCAACGCTTGAGGGGATTCTAGACCTAACCAGAATAAACTCATTTCCGCGGTCAATTCATCGGTTGAAATATTAGGGAATAATTCACGTAGAAAATAATTGTTCTGCATGAGAGATCCGTGGACATTCAACGCATGCAAAGATTGTTCGTCCCTAATCGACGTGTTTATTTTCTCTTTGACAGAAAGGAATGGCGAATTCCAACAAAAAGAAGCTTGCACATCGTCTTCAAGGGAAATCTTTATAAATGCTTCAGCCAGCGGCACATCGCTGCAATCCTTAGGAATCATTAATGCGCTAGCTTGCAATAGCGTGGCTTTGACTTCTCCAAACGGGAGTGGAGCTATTCTGGGTTCGAATCCAATGTTTTTATCTTTCCAAGTAGACATCTCCAAAGTTGTTGTTAGTACCATCGCTGATTTCCCACTGACAAATGGGTTTTTCGGTCCTGGCATCTCCGTATAAACGGTAGCGATCCGTTTGCGGAAAAATAAGTCCTGAATGAGCAAAAGTGATTTTTGAATAATATCTTTTTGAGAGGCCTTTTCTAATGTATTTAAGCCATTCTGCAAGGCAAATACGGGCCAACGTGTCAAATACGGGAAGATGGAAAATCCATATTGGACAATAACGTCATCTTCCAATTTCGTTAATCTTTGTGCAGCGTCGATGAAGTCATCTAATTTCCAATTCTCATTAGGCGGTTGTATGCCATCTATTTCGAACATGACAGGATTGTACACTAAAAAAACGGGCGTAAAGGTAACGGGGGCTGCTTTGATTTCATCGTTAAGGCGGTAATAATTTAAGATTTTGGGATAGATTGTTGCTGTATTATCATCGTTTAGAACAGGTGTTAGATCCATGAAAGCGTCCATGGTTTCTGCCTCTGTAAATTGCAGGTCGGACGAAAGTATGATATCAGCATTTAAGCCAATATCGCAGCTTTGACGGAAGGATTCCCAGAAATTATCTCGGGGTAAATGGACGATCTTTACATCCACATTCGGATACTTTTGTTGAAAGGCTTTAATAATTTGAGGCAGACCATAGTCAACGAA
Source organism: Paenibacillus sp. HWE-109 (assembly GCF_022163125.1). Lineage (NCBI taxonomy): Bacteria > Bacillati > Bacillota > Bacilli > Caryophanales > Paenibacillaceae > Paenibacillus > Paenibacillus sp. HWE-109. The sequence continues at coordinate 1,201,499 of NZ_CP091881.1, forward strand.
GTAAGCGGGAGCTGGCGAAGCTATACGCAAAGTCTTCCGTTTGGATGGCTCAATAACCAAATCTAGTGGAACCATTGTGCCCAGTCCGACCTTTTTCGTGATGAGCATCTCTTTTTGCAATAAATCCAACGCTTTTCTGACCGAATTTCGGCTTAATTTATAATATTTACATAAGTCACTTTCAGGAAGCAAATATTCTCCTGGTTTAATAAAGCCAGAAATAATTTGTCCCTTCAATGTATTGTAAAGTGTCGTATATAGAAAATCACTTTCTCGGCGCATAAAAAGACCCCATTCCTCTCAGACAAAATTAGTATTGACAAGGGATAATATCCCACCTAATATTATGGTATAGGTAAGGTACATATACCTTTTATTTTATCACAATTATCCCATTCTGCATAGGGATGTGTGGTGCCAAAAACTATTTTGGAGGGGGAACGTCAATGCGTAAATTATCAGGGGTCTTATCGGTTGTTGTATTAGCAAGTATGTTTTTATCGGCATGCAGTAAGGAGAAAGACGTGGTTAGTTCTACCGAGAAAACGGGGAAGCAAACTGTAAGCGCTTCCGGAAAAGAAGTTCCTATCAAACTATGGATTTATCCAATGATGAATGGGAAAAACGGCGACGGGAATGGAAATCCGGACGATTGGGCCAAAGAGTATGCTCGTCAGTTCAAAGAAAAACATCCGAATGTGAATGTTTCTGTAGAACTGCTCGATTGGGCAGGAGGAACGGAGAAAATTGATGTTTCCATAGCAGCTGGGTCACCACCGGATTTGGTATATACGATTAATAATTTCGGCGGGGTAACGAAGTATGGGAAAATGGGGGTATTGGAACCCATTGATCCTTTCCTGGAGCAAGCGGATTGGAATGACTACTCGGAAGCGGTCAAAGGAGCAATGAAGTACAAAGATAAAACGTATTTATGGCCATGGTTGAAATTGGTGTCAGGCATCGCTATTAATATGGATCTGTTTAAAGAAAGAAATGCTGTGGATTTACTCCCGCTCAATCGCCCTCTTAGGGATTGGACATTCGAAGAATTTACTAAAGCAGCTCAAGCCACGACATTCAGCAGAAGCAACGGAAGCAAGCCTGATGTTTATGGCACTGGGGTATGGGCGAAGGATGCGCCTTACTATATGTACTTCAATGGCGTGGCCAACGGAGGGAATGTGACGAATAGCAGTTTTGACAAAACGACGATTACTGACCCCAAATTTGTGGAAGGTGTTCAATTTAGTGTCGACCTGGCTAATAAGTACAAGGTATCACCACCAGGGGCAGCGGGACTTACTGTAACCAATGTGAACGACATGTTTTTAAATCAGCAAGTTGCGATGTATCCGAGTTTCTCCAATATTACGGATCAAGTGAAGAAAGCACCGAAGCCGTTTGAGGTCGCTTTTGTCGCTCCGCCTCATGGTCCAGGTCAAGAGACAACAGCGTGGAACAATGTGGGTGGATTTATCGCTTTCAAGCAGAAGGATGAAGAGAAGAAAAAGCTCGTGATGGAATTTGCCAAATTCATAACGAACACGGAGAACTCCAAAATCGTAAAGACAATTGCTGTATTTCCCGCGCGTAATTCAACAGGTAATTTATACGGTGATGATCCGGTTATGAGTTATTTTGATAAACTGTCCAACTATGGTAATTCGCTGTTCTCCAGAGCATTTGGTATGGCACCTGTTGCCGACTGGGAAATCGAATTTCAGGCTAATTTGACGGGGGCAAGATCTGTTAAAGATAGTTTAGGTAATCTTGAAAAAACGATTCAAAAAGAATTGAAATAGGAATAGGAGAAGTCTAATGTCTCGTTTCCGCACTTACATTCCTGCTTATCTCTTTTTATTGCCATCATGCTTGTTATTCTTTTGCTTCATGTTTCTGCCTATTTTTAAAGGGGTGCAATTAAGTTTTCAAAAATGGACGGTTGCCGGATATGAGTGGGTAGGCCTGGCCAATTATCAGAAGATATTCGCAGACGCTTCATTCTGGAAATCTCTCTATATTACTGGCGTCTATGCCTTGGCTACAGTCGCACTGGGGCTATTCATATCTTTGCTTGTTGCTTTTTTGATCGATCCATTATCCAGCAAGGTACAGGGATTTTTCAAAGCAGCTTTCTATTTGCCAAGTGTGGCGCCGATTGTGATTGTATCCATTTTGTGGGGGTGGCTGTACAACCCATCTTTCGGATTATTCAATTATATATTAGATAAATTTCATTTTGAGCCTGTTCTATGGCTTGGTGATCCTAACATCGCGCTTATTTCTATCATGATCATGACACTTGCTGTTGGTCAAGGCCCCAATATATTAATACTGGCGGCTTCACTTGGTGGAGTTCCGAAGGATTACCAAGAAGCCGCGCGAATTGACGGAGCGAATCTTATTCAGGAAATCGTTTATATCAAAATACCGATGCTAAAGCCTACTTTAACTTACTTGGTTGTTGTGAATACCGTCGGCTCGTTTCAAGTTTTTGCACCTATTTATCTCATGACTTCCGGTGGGCCCAATGGATCAACGAAAACAATAGGTTTTCTTATTTATGAAAATGCGTTTAAAAAATTCGATTTTGGTGTGGCTTCCGCTCAGGCAGTTATTTTGCTGATCCTTGTCATGATCATCGCAGTCATCCAGTTTCGTTCGATGTCGAGCGATCTAGAGTATTAGGAGGAGAAGCTATGCGAAAATTTAATCTGCCGACAATTGCGAGTGTTCTGCTCTTAACCATATGGGCGTTGCTCCTATTGTTTCCTTTTTACTGGATGTTTCTAAATGCGTTCAAACCGACTACGTCAGTTATTCAAACACCTCCAGACTTATCTTGGGTCAACTTGACCATTGGAAATTTCAAGAAGCTCACATTGGAGCCCATTAGTTGGGCTTGGACCTTTAATAGTTTTCTTGTTGCTATAAGTGGGATGATCGGCAATGTGATTTTATGTTCTATGGCGGGCTATGCTTTTGCTAAAAAGAAGTTTCCAGGAAAAAGGCTGATTTTTTGGTTTATTATCAGCATTATGATGACATCGACACAAGTTATTATGGTTCCACTTTTTATTTTGATTAGGGATATGGGGCTATTAAATACTTATTTCGGTTTAATCCTACCTATCTTGGTATCACCGTTTGCTGTTTTTCTTACCAAGCAATTCATGCAAACCATTCCTGGAGAACTTATTTCTTCTGCCAAGATGGATGGCTGTTCGGAGTGGCGCATTTTCTACAGTATTATTCTTCCCATTTCCAAACCTGTGTTGGCTATAGTGGCTATATTTGGTTTCATTACACAATGGAATGATTTCCTTTGGCCGCTTTTGGCGACGGAGTCGCGCGATATGAGGACTTTACAGGTTGGGCTTGCATCCATGCAATTACAAAATGTAGATTATGGGCTGGTTCTCGCTGGCTCTGTATGGACAATGATCCCTGTTATCGTTTTGTTTGTTTCGTTTCAACGTTTTTTTGTCAGAGGCATTACGATTGGCGCAGTAAAGGGTTAAATGCTATGGAAGCAGCGGGCCCAAACAGGAGGCGATTGAGATGAAAATCACCGTTCCGACCAACTATTATAATCAGTTCGATGCTGATTTTACTATGGAAGTTCCAGGTGAAGGATATGGTGGCTGGAAGAAAACCGATCTTGAATTGAATACAGAACGAACCGCACTTGTTGTCTTGCATGCTTGGGATGCTGGCACACAGGAGCAATTCCCTGGTTGGCATCGAGCAGTGGAGTATTTTCCAAGGGCGGATGAAATTTGTGCCCATATTTTGCCAGATCTAATGAAAGTATGCCGAAATCATGATATTACGGTCTTGCATGTCATTGAACCGGCAGGCACGTATTATCAAGCGTACCCAGGGTATCAAAGAGCCGTAAAGCTAGCTGGCGCAGAGAGCCTGCCTCTTGAACAAATCGAGAAAGATGAAACCTTGCGCAGACTGGAACATTTTAAAACAGAAGAAGCTTTTCCAGGGAAGCACAATCTGGAGGATATCCAACGAGGCTTCAGCAGACTGGATATTCCTACCAGCGTGAGACCAGAAGGAGATGAAGGGGTCGCCGCTACCTCTGAGCAGCTATTTGCTTTATGTAAGGAAAAGGGAATTAATCATTTGATTTACGCAGGCTTTGCCCTTAATGCATGCATAATGCTAAATCCGGGCGGGATGATAGATATGCGGCGAAGGGGGATATTCTGTTCTGCCGTTTCACAGGCTGTTACCGCTGTTGAGAACAAAGAAACGGCTTCTGGACAATTGGCAAAACAACTATCTCTTTGGCAGGTTGCGCTCTTTTTTGGACTTGTCTACGATGTTGATGATTTGGTTCATGCGATTCAAAATAAGCAAGATTGCTGACTCGGATGGAGAGGAGAAAATGAAAATGATTGACGCCCACATACATCTGTCGGGTTCTGATTTACATCCGAATACCTTAGCCGAAGGGGAACGTCTAGGAATTCGTCTCTTTATCGGAAGCAGTCTTGGTAATTTCCAACTACAGCCTTCTATTGAAGAAGTTGTTAAAGCCAACGATGACATGGTTTCTGTCATGAAGCGTAATTTGAACCGGGTATCTGGCTATTGTTATGTCAATCCAAGACATGGCGAGCAAGCGGTTTCGGATTTTCGTCATCGCATCGAGAGAGACGCAATGGTTGGAATGAAGCTGTGGGTAGCCACATATTGTAATGATCCTTTGGTATTTCCCTTTGTTGAACAGGCAATTGCCTATCGAGTTCCTATTTTGATCCACACTTGGCGCAAAACGGTTAGTCAACTTCCGTATGAGTCAACAGCTGTGCATGTTGCTGATTTGGCTGCACGCTACCCTGAAGCCACGATTATTATGGCTCATATGGGGGGGCAGGTAGAAAGCGCAATGAATACAATTGCCTCCTACACAAACATTAGGGTAGACACATCAGGCACACCAGTTGGAGCCGCTGAGGTTGCAATCGCAATAGAACGACTTGGCGTTGATCGCGTCATTTTTGGCTCTGATCTTCCAATAGCTTGTTTAGCCAGCAATATGGGAAAAGTTATTGGAGCTGGGTTAAGCCCTGAGCAGCTGGAGCTTGTAATGGGTGGAAATATAGAAAGAATTCTGGCAGAGGGGATCAGATAGTGCAAACGACAGACATTACGCAATATAAATATGCACTGCCGAGCCTTACAAAACTATTTGCGAAGTTTACGGAACAAAAGGCAATTGATACGACTGCATTTCTTGGTCAATGGCCTACCCGTTATCAGTCTAATGCCTCGGCAGCGGATCTAACCGTTATGATGGACCATTTGGATTTGGCTGGTGTATGTGTTAGCCATATTGCTTCCATTCATGGTCATGATACAAGATCGGGAAATGAGGCATTATGGAGAGAATGCGAAGCGGATAGGCGTCTATGGCCGTTCGCTATTCTCAATCCAACCGAACCCGGATGGAGGGAAGAATTGGCGTGGGCTACCAGCAGTGGCGCATATGGTGTGCGTTTGCTGCCTGGGTTTCATCATTATGATATGGATCATCCTGAAGCAAAGGCGCTTGCCCAGGCTGTTCGCCATACAGGGCTGCCCCTGCAAGTATGCTTGCGATTGCAGGACGAAAGATTGCAGCATCCGTGTTATAAAGTAGAACCTCTTTCAACTCATGCGATTGTGAAACTCGCGATAGACCTTGAGGGTCATCCCTTGCTTGTAAGTGGAATACGTGAATATGAATGGGATGAAATCTGGCGACAGCTGCCCTCTGAGCTGCAGAGTGGGCAGATCCTGTTTGATCTCTGGTATTGCAAAAGTCCAATATCCGTTATCGCTTCCTTGTGCCAGCGTGGCGGAGCGGGAGCATTTGTTTATGGTTCTTGCGTTCCGCTGCATATACCGGAAGCTACGGTGTTGCAGTTAGCAGCCGCTGAAATTTCTGAAGAGGAGCGCTATGCCTTAAGCCGTGGAAACGCTTTGCGTTTTCTTGGCTTGTCGCAACAAACAACCGAATCAATGGGTATCGACAATGTAAAGGGAGATCCCACATACGGTTTAGTAATTAGGGAGGAAGCTCGGTGAAAGCAGCAAAAAGCGAGAACGGACAAGTTGCCATAATCGATAGTTCAATACCTGAGCTTACAGATATGTCTATTCTGGTACAGACAGAATATTCAGCTCTCAGTTCTGGAACCGAGCTTATGGTTGTGCAACAAAAGATCAATACTTTTCTAGGATACAGTGCAACTGGACTAGTTCGTGAAGTAGGTTCCAGAATAACAGATATAAAGATCGGCCAACGCATAGCATGTTATGGTGTTCCAACGCATGCTGAGTTTTTTGTGGCACACAAGCCGCATGTTTCAATCGTTCCGGAGCATGTTGACCCCCAGGAAGCAGCTTTCGCAGGTATTGCGACAATTGCGATTCAGGCTTTGCGGCAAGCAGATTTACGTTTTGGCGAGTCAGTTGTCGTATTGGGCCTCGGTTTGTTGGGGCAGATGGTTGTGCAAATTGCCCAGGCAGCAGCCTATCATGTCATTGGCGCAGATCTGATGGAAGAACGTTGTGCGATCGCTGAACAAATGGGCATACATGCTGCGTGTCGTTCCAATGATGAAGTCAAAGCATATATAGATCAAATAACGAAGGGTAAAGGTGTGGACTGCGTCATTATTTGTGCAAGCTCCAAAACCGATCGGCTCATTGATCAAGGTTTGGCATGGATCCGAGATAGAGGGAAAATTGTCATTCTTGGAGATACAGATACGGAGTTTGACCGCAATGCCATGTTTTATAAAGAAGCGCAGATAACGATTTCAAGAGCTGGTGGACCGGGACGTTATGATGAGTCTTATGAGAAACAAGGTCATGATTATCCTTACGGCTTCGTTCGCTGGACAATGAATCGCAATTTAGGCGAATTTATTCGGTTGCTTTCTGAACATAAATTGAATATTAAGCCACTGATTACAGGGATTTATAAACTTGAAGAAATCGAAAATGTGTATGCAGCTACACGAAACTCGCCCCAATTCTCGATGGGGAATTTGATTGCATTCTAATTCTTAGAAGCAGGAAAAAATTAAAACTGGACAAAGGTAGGGATGACGTTGAAAGTGCTTGCAATTGGCTGCCACCCGGATGATATTGAAATTAGTTGTGCAGGTACGTTAGCTAAATATAAGAAGCTGGGGCATGACGTTATATTATGTCACGTTGCTAATGGCAATAAGGGGCATTTGATCATTCCGAGCGAAGAATTAAGGGATATTAGGAAGAATGAAGCGATATCTTCCGGCAAGGTTATAGATGCGGAAGTAATCAGTTTGGATATGCCTGATCTTGAAATCTACGGGGATGATAAGAGAGCTAGGGATACAGTAGTGGATGTCATTCGCTATGTAAAGCCGGATATCATTATTACTCATTATCCAGATGATTACATGCCTGACCATGTTGCTGTAAGCAAGCTCGTCTTCGATGCCAGTTTCTCGGCGTCAGTCCCTTACTATAAGACTAGTCAAGAGGCTCATACGCTTAATACGCCAATTTACTATATGGATACTTTAGCAGGTATACGCTTTAACCCTGAAGATTACGTGGATATAACCGAGACGATGGAATTAAAGCTGGAGATGCTGAATCAGCATCAAAGTCAAATGAAATGGTTGCTAGAGCACGACAACATAGATCTTAGTGAGTTTGTTACAGCGGGATCTCGTTTCCGTGGACTGCAATGCGGAGTGAAATATGCGGAAGGATTTATTCCTTGTCGTGTATGGGGCAAGGTGAGGACAGGACATTTATTACCTTAGAAGAGGAGAGGTGCAAGACACATGGATTTTTTAACAACAGTTAAGGGCTCACTGATGGATGGTTTTTTTCCTCAGGGATGGGATTTGCGTAAAATCGATGATTGCTGTGTTCAGGCACCGGAGACGATTACAGATCGACAATCGTTCTGGCATCATGGATTTAACCCTGTCGTTTGTCATGATGTAACTGAATTCGATATGAAGATGGGGCATGAAATTGCGAAGGAAATTCGCAGAAGCAAAGAATTGGGACAGAAGCTGGCGATCATTTTGCCGGTTGGGCCAATGGGGATGTACAAATGGGCGGTTTATTTCTTGCAGGAATGGAATGTTGATGCTCATCATGTATATGGCTTTAATATGGACGAGTGGAGTGATTGTGAAGGGAACACACTAGATCAGGCAGATCCCGGTTCTTTTCAATATGCCATGGAGCAAGCATTTTATGGTCCACTCGGTCCATTGACGGTTCCTGTTTCTCAACGTAATTTTGCGACTAAAGAGAACCTTCCAACTTATTTGGATAAAATTACGGAATTAAAAGGCGAGGGAGCAAGACTCATCGTTGTTTTTGGGATTGGCCGGATGTGTCACATTGCCTTCTGGGAGCCGCATTTTGCAGCCGAATATGAGTCTGTGGATCTCTGGCGAAAGGCGACGCATCGACTTGGGGCAAAACTCCATCCGCTAACCATTGAACAGAACGCGATTACAAGCTTTAAAAGCAGAACAACGCTGGTTCCCTGTTATGCGAATACAATAGGTCCTGGGCTATTCCTTATAGCGGATCAAATTATTGGAGGCTGCGACGGAATATTCGGAAGAGGCATGCAGTGGCAAGGGATGTCATTATGGACGACGCTGCGGTATGGTCCTGATCCATGGATTCCTTCGACCTATATGCCAACATTGCCCGGGAAATTATTTTTCATGAAAGATTTGGCTGGTCCGCTAGTTGCAGAATGCAATTAATTCCATATAAAGTTTCACGATAAAAGGATTGAAAAAATACTAATGGATAATGGAGGCGATTAATTATGATCAAGTCTGCCAGAATATCGAGGTTGGTATTATCCGTTTTCGTGCTTTCATATGTCTTTACTCTTTTTCTTCCATCGGCTCATGCCCTTAACTATGATGTCACTACGAAAGCTTCGTTCGATGCGCTTGATAGCACCATCAACGGCGGGAATGGCGTTATTAAGCCGAACGATGAAGGAACGAGCGACTTGGCTTGGGCGGAAGGTCCCATTCTTGCTTCTTACATATCGATGTACAAGCAATATGCGGATACGGCCTATTTAAACAAGTTTATCACTCAAGCCGATCAAGTATTGAATTTAAGGGATTCGGTTCGCGGCAAAAGCGATTACCGCGGACTGTCGAAGCCTACATGGCCGGCTGCCACGCGTTTTACCTCTGGCTCCACCACGCTGCTCGATGCAAACGGTGTGCCTACTTTGGAAGTCAGAAGCTCTCTTCTCTTCGATTCTTCGGAGAATGCAGTGAAAATTTCATCGGGAACGAATCCGAATACGTTCAAGCTGGAGGCATACACACGAGTCAACTCCATTGCTGCGGGAGGACTGCATTCCGCAGCCGTAAATTCGACCGGAAGAGTGTGGAATTCAGGCAATAATTACTACGGTCAATTGGCATTCGGTACGGCAAACCAAAGCCAGCCATTTCCAGCGGATGGCGTTATTGATTACTATAATGTACTCGATGTCGCCAAAGCCGTTTCAGCCGGAGAATTTCACAGCTTGGCGTTGAAAACGAACGGAACCGTGCTGAGCTGGGGGTATAACGCCTACGGTCAACTGGGGGATGGCTCGACGACCAATCGCTCAAGCGCCGTAATCGTCAACGGCTTAGCGAATGTGACCCAAATCGCTGCTGGTTATTATCATAATCTGGCTCTCAAATCGGATGGGACTGTGTGGAGCTGGGGGTATAATAACAGCGGCCAGCTTGGCGATAATTCGCTAGTCAACCGAGCAACCCCCGCACAGGTAGGATCATTAACGGGCATCATCGCCATAGCAGCGGGAGGCTACCACAGTCTGGCCTTGAAATCCGACGGTACTGTATGGGCCTGGGGATCCAATCCATTCGGACAATTGGGCGATGGAACGACTACTGATCGTTTGACGCCTGTACAAGTGAGTTCCCTGTCGAATATTACCAGCGTATCCGGCGGATTGGGACACAGTTTGGCGGTGAAAAACGATGGTACGGTTTGGAGCTGGGGACTGAATGGGAACGGACAATTAGGGAACGGAATGACAGGTACCGCGAGTTCGCCCGTTCAAGTCAGCTCGCTGAGCGGAGTGGTTCAGGTTGCTGCGGGAGGGTATCACAGCCTGGCACTGAAATCTGACAAGACAGTCTGGTCTTGGGGGGCTAATGATGTAGGGCAGCTTGGCGACGGCACGACAACGCAGCGATTGACTTTGGTTCAAGTCGTCGGATTGACGGCTAATGCCATTGCTGCAGGGAAACAGCATAACATGGCGATCACCAACGATTACCGAGCCGCTGCATGGGGGAAGAACGATTACGGGCAGCTGGGCAACAACAGTACAAGCAATGTCGGATTTCCCGTCACCTTTGCGAATATGGAACGTTCGGATATTTTCGATAATCTCACGATGGATCCGGCCAGCCCGAACTATGCGGTGAAGAAAGTAAGAGCAGGAGCTCATTGTTCGTTCGACGGCTTGACGAATGGTATATCCGTCAAGGACTTGGCTTCTAGTTCACCGCTTGCGAGCCGAAATCCGGTGAACGATTTGAAGAGCTTCGTGCCGCTGCGCATGAGCTTCCCAGTTCATACCGGCTTGTTAACGTATCCTATGGCCACGTTTGCGCGGGTTGTCTACAATACGCCTGCATTGAACGGAAATGCGACATATAAAGCTGCGGCAGACCGGTATGCTCAGGCTGCATGGGACGCGGCTTCCGAACATGATTACCAATGGGTGGAGAATGCGGCTAACGAAGGCTGGTATATCTATCCGAAGGGAGCCCCGATGTTTGTTGACGGCTCGGAAAACCAGTTCAACCACTATCTCAGCCTCGGCAAAACCTATGTGGAATTGTCGCAAATTCCAGGCCCGCACCAAGCGGACGCTCTGAATAAAGCGACAAGGATGGCCAACAGGTATAAAAACGATTTGACCTGGGATGACGTTAAAGACGCCTATGTATGGTCGTATTACCCTAAACAAAGCGCAACGTATTTGGGCTGGGATGAACGGACAAGTCCTACAATCAATCATGAAAACAATTCTTGCTGGACAGCGGATCATGACATCAATAAAATTCCGTATGCCGCGATAGAATTGGATTTTGCAGTGCTGGCCTACGATAACGGCATTGTATTCAACGAGAAAGATATGCAGCGTTTTGTTAATACGTTTACAAGAAACGTATTAACTTACGATGGAAGCGGCGTACCTAAGCTGAATTTTGCGGTTGACGGCTCAGGCGGGATCGCTCCACCGCTCCAGGAACTTTTTGCAACGCAATGGATGAAAACGGCTCCGTGGGATGACACCATTTTTCATATGTCCCGAAAGCTGTTCTCTTCGCACTCTTCTGGCGCAACACTCGCGCAATTGGCGCATTTTAACGAATTTGCCCGCATAGCGGCAACCAAAGGAAGCATATGGACATGGGGGAATAACATCTATGGACAGCTTGGTGATGGAACGACGACGCAGCGCTCGTCAGCAAGCGCACTACCCTTGCAGGGTGCGACACAAATCTCGTCCGGCGAATACCATACGGTGGAATTGAACGCTAACGGCACGGTATCTGCTTGGGGCTATAACGCATACGGTCAATTGGGAGACGGAACAATAGTTAATCGCTCGGTCCCCGTCCCGGTAAACGCATTGACGGATGTCATATCAGTGAAAGCCGGTCATTATCACAGCTTGGCGCTGAAATCGGACGGAACGGTCTGGAGTTGGGGCTTTAACAATGGCGGCCAACTTGGGGACGGGACGATGGTGAACCGCAGCAATCCCGTTCAGGTCGCCGGATTAAGCAATGTTGTGGCAATCGCCGCAGGCGGTTATCATAGTCTTGCGCTGAAATCGGACGGTACATTATGGACTTGGGGCTCGAACACTGCCGGTCAGCTTGGGGATCATACCACGGTAAATCGCTTAACTCCCGTACAAGTGACGAGTATTTCCGATATTGCAGCCATTGATGCAAGCGTAGGACACAGCATGGCTTTGAAAAAGGATGGAACGGTCTGGACCTGGGGATATAACAATAATGGGCAGTTAGGCGACGGAACTACAATTAACCGCAGCATACCCGTTCAAGCTGCGGGTGTCGCCAAGGTTACGGCTATTGCTGCAGGTGGCTATCATAGCATAGCTTTGAAGTCAAACGGAACTGTATTTGCATGGGGAGCCAACGACAAAGGTCAAATAGGGGATGGGACGAATAGCGGCCGGACTACGCCTGTTCAGGTGTCCAATCTAACCGATGTGAAAACGATTGGAGCAGGGCTCTATCACAGTGCAGCGGCCAAGTACAATAGCGGTTCATTGTGGACATGGGGCGACAACACCTACGGTCAATTGGGAGACGGAACAATCGTTAATCGCAACGCGCCTGTTCAGGCAGCCGGCATAAGTGGGATTATGCGAGTTGAAGGCGGGGCTTATTCGACAGCCGCATTCCAGTTCGCGAGATAGACGGTTTGGCATTACGTTTTTTCAGGCATTCACCTTCTTGGGTGAGTGCTTTTTTTTGATGAGAATCAGCACTGGCAAGCCTTTAAAAGCATGCATGGCAAGAAGATACGTCCCATAGTGCTGAAAGAAATCCGAAAATTTCGAGATTGTGGAGACCCAAAAAGGGTTTAAGCTGCTCGCGTGTGAAGAGTGCCACGATCTTAAGGTGGTGCACTTGGCAGAATGAGATCCTCTAGCTTAGCTATCGCGCGGAGATAAGGGAATGTGAAGCCGCGATATAGCATAATGTGTCATGAGTTATGATAGCGAGTTTGAACTACAGTGCGCTATAATTCTGAAAACTGCTATATTCCACTCCAAAGGGAACTAAGATCCGTTATTCTAGCTGAAAGTGTCATTTTCGGGAGGGTGAGGGAACTACAGTCCGCTATTTTGCCGTTTTATGGGGATCTTCTGCGTTTTCGTGGAAATAAGACCCTGTAGTTCCGCTATTACCCACGCATCCCTACTTTTTGCCTAATTAGCGTCCTCTAGTTCCCTTACAAGGTTTTGCCGCTAAGAAGAGACTGATTTATCAGGGCGCCAAGCCGCTTTTCTTATGCTATCTAGCAGGGAGTTACGTTGTTTTGTGTTCACAACCTCGAAAAATTTGACAATACCACATCATGCGCAGATATATTGTCTTCGTTTCTACGAATTGAGATAAATCGGGCGCTGTCGTCGCGCTGCAGCAACTTGTGGATTTTTCCGTTGTAAAAGGAGTGATAACGATATTTGCCTCTTTTGCCATCTTCCAAATGGATTTCTCATGAAGAAAATAATCAGGAGGAGGTCTTAGTCTGTCTGCGATATTCAGCGGGTGTAACCCCAGTGATCTCTTTAAAGACCCTTCCGAAGTGACTGGAATTAATATACCCGCTTTGAATGGCTATACTAGATACACGTTCCTCGCTTGTTTGAAGTAAATTCTTCGCATGATCTACACGCAAATTAGTCACGTAATCCCAGAAGGTGATGTGCAATTGATCCTTAAATAGATTACAGAAATGATATTTGTTGATATCCAAATGGTCGGCTATTTTCTGCAGATTAATGTCTGTCGTATAATAGCGTTTACAATAATCCACTGCTTTATCAATTAAGGCAACTTGGTGATCCGTTGAGGTTTTTGATATATTAAGATCTGGAATAACAGCAGAATGCTGCAAAGCGTCCTGGTAAGCTTCAGATAATTGCTGAGGGCGGTATTTGCTCTGGCTGGAACCTACCTGAAAAGGTTTATGGGTATAATTCATCAGGATTCGAATACAGCCTTGAATGAGATCACTATCCGTGTCCTTAGGAACATGAATCATAATGATTTCGTTAAGCTTGCGGAAAAAACTGATGCCTTGATAACCTAAAATAAACAAATGGCTGTTAATTTCCTCAGTAATGCTAATTTTAATGACTTCTTCAATTTCCTCTGCTTTTAAATTGGATCCTCCCAGCTGTAAGACACTGACTACACAGTGTTCCCAACGACTTTCTGCCATTTCTAAGAATTCATGTAAGCCAGTTGAATCCAGTTTACCAACAAGCAGCTTTTTCAAAGCGTTCTCTTCGAACAGAGGGATGGCTTTGGACAGGATGCTCTTATACCCATTCTCAGCTTCAATCTCTTTGGTGACTCGAAACACTTCCTTGATAAGTTCGCTTTGGATATAGGGCTTAAGCAAATAGCCGGATGCACCGAGCTTAAGTGCTTGGTGTGCATATTCAAATTCACCGTATGCGGTTAACAGGATAACTTTAATTGGCAGCTCTGCATGACGTATTTTATCCAAAAGCTCCAGGCCATCTAAGTTCGGCATCCGGATGTCAGAAATGATGAAGTCGGGTACCCGATTCTGAATGATCTCCCAAGCTTTGCGTCCATCTGTCGCTTCCCCCAATACTTCAATGTTGGGAAAATGGTTTTCTAGAATTTTGCGAAGCGCTTGTGTTGTCAGTGGTTCGTCATCAATTAGTAATGTCGTTAGCATCCCACACACCTCCCAATGAAATAAGTTTAGGAATAATCAGGGTAATTGTCGTTCCTTGTCCCCATTCACTCTCGATTTTTAATTTGGATTGAGAGGAGAACCTTAATGCCAAACGATTTGCAATACTCATTAGTCCGATTCTGCTTGTGCTAGAAGCTGCGGAGTAAAGCTCCTGATTGATTATGCTTAACCTTTGCTCAGTTATCCCAATCCCGTTGTCTTTAACCACAATGCGTATATGGTCAGTCTCATTTTGGATAAGCAGATTGATCATCCATGTCCCTTCTTTGCTTTCCAAGCCATGATAGAGGGAGTTTTCAAAGATAGGTTGAAGAATGAATTTGTTAATAGGGTATTCCAGTACATCATCATCGGCTTGAATAACCGATTGGAGACGTCCGGCATAACGAATATTCTGAATGCGTAAATAATTCTCAACAGAGCGTATTTCATCTTTAATTTGAACCATATCGTTCATTTGGTATAACGAATAATGCAGCATTTCTCTAAGGGAATGCGTAACCAGCTCAATATCTTGATTCCTGCCAAGTATGGACAATGACGAGATAGACTGTAAGGTATTGTAAAGGAAATGAGGGTTCATCTTGGCCTGTAAAGCACTGTACTCGGCTTCCTTCTGGAGAAGCTGTTGTTTAATAGAATCAGCAATCAGCTCCTTCATCTTATCAAGCATATTGTTTATGCCTCTATTAAGGACCATAATTTCCTCGTATTCGGTTTGACGATCAATCCGGATGTCCAACTTGCCTGTACCGACTTCCTTCATAAATGCCACTAATTTTAAGATGGGTTGGGTCGTACGAATGGTGATAATGGAAGCAAGGGCAATCGTAATGACAATCATGATAGTCAGAAGAACCAAGGTTGTATCACGAATAACAGATAGTTTCTTGTTGAACTGGGTGAAGGGAAGCATGCTTACGGTTTTCCAGCCTGTTACCGAGGAGGTTGAATAGGCGATAAGCATATTCGTTCCGTTAACCGTTCGGATCCAATATCCAGAAGTATCTTGAAATAAGCTTTCCATATCTGATTCGGTAAGGAGCAGAGTGGGGTCTGATTGATAAATCACCTGTTTTCCGTCATCTACAACAAATGATTGTATATCAAGTTGTGTTTGGATCGATTCAAAAATGTTTTTAAGCTTATTAATGTTGTAATCGAATACAGCAACACCATACAGATTAGGATTGGATGGATCATAGGCATCCTTAATGTTGGCAGCAATCGTAATTACGTTATTAAGATCGGACTTACTTCTATAGTTATCATAGTAATCAGGCTTATGAGCACCGTAGAATTTGATCTGCAAGGCATACTTGGAGTTTTTAAAATCGAACCACACTTTCTTTAAAAAAGGGGAGTCAAAGTCAATAGACTGAGCGCTATTGATGTATTGCTTGCGATGATCGTAATTGTAAATAAAGTAACCGCGTATATCGGATTTCTCCGAGAAGATATTAGTCAACAGAATGGAAATTCGCGCGCGGTCTTGTTGAGACTCATATACTCCGCCTTCTGTGATAGAGTCTTCAAGAATAGTTATTAAATTCTGATCGATGGCGAGAAAGTGGAGGGAATCCTTGATTTCATGTAAGTACACATCCAGACTCTGATTTACTTGGTTCGTAATCGATGTAGTGCTTTTGATCATCTCTTTTTTTGTAAAACTGGAGAAGGTTTGATAGCTGATAATACCGAGTACGCTGAGAGAAACACATATTAATATGGCGAAATAGAGGATGATACTTGACTTGAATGATTTAAATTTCATGAACCCACCCTCTCGAAAGCGTTCCCTTCTAGAATTTCTCGGTCCTGCTTTTGTGATCATCTCAACGTGTTCGGTTTTCTTTCAAACCATTATAGTTCTTAAAACAATGAATAACAATATAACTTGGAATGATCCCAATATTTGAATATTAACAAAATATTAGAACATAAAATTCAATTTTTATCGCGTATGAAGTTGACGTAAGCGTTTACCAAGATTAGAACAGGCTCAAAAGATTTGACTATTTTCAAATAATTAAACATCACTTACCATTGGGTAAGCGGTTACAACAAGAGAAAGGAGATGTAGAAAATGAAAATTAGCAACAGTATTGTAAGGGAGTTGTGGACAAATAGACCCTACTATTTGATGGCTCTCCCAGGCCTCTTGATCCTATTCGCTTTCTCTTACTTGCCTTACCCGGGGATTATTATCGCTTTCAAAAATTTCAATCCGATAAAGGGGATTTTTGGAAGTCCATGGAGTGGCTTGGATAATTTCAGATTTTTTCTATCCAATGGTGACTTTCTGCGGATTACATTTAATACGTTCTGGATCAATTTCAATCAAATTTTGTGGGGGACGATTCTCGCTGTAGTCTTCGCAGTTCTATTGAATGAAATTAAGAATAATGGAATGAAGAAATGGTTCCAGAGCATTCTGTTTCTGCCGTATTTCTTTTCCTTCGTCATTGTTGGGAAATTAGTCCTCTTAATTTTCAAAAATGAAAACGGGCTTGCGAACGAATGGATTGAGATTTTCCATGGAGTGCCAATTGATTGGTATACATCGCCTCAATACTGGGTGAAAATTATTGCTTCGGCGAGCATATGGAAAAATGTGGGCTATTCCGTTATTATTTATCTCGCTGTCATTACATCCATAGACGAAGAGATGATGGAAGCAGCTTCTCTGGACGGTGCTTCTCGCGTACAAAAGATTCAGTTCATTTTACTGCCAAACTTGGTTCCTACGGTCATCATTTTGACACTGCTGTCCATTGGAAGAATATTCTTCGGGGATTTTGCACTTATTTATGCAATTGTAGAGAACAATGGGCTGTTGTTTTCAACGACAGATGTAATCGACACCTATATCTACCGCGCTTTAATCAATGGCGGACAGGAATACGGCATGATTACTGCAATTGGAATTTGCCAATCTATTCTTGGCTTCCTTGTAGTCGTAGGCAGCAACTGGGCAGTTAAGAGGTATGATAAAGACTATTCCTTATTTTAAACAGCAAGAGAGGTGAATGCATTGAAGAAGAGCAAGTTTGGCTGGCTAGATATTTTCATTTATTTGGTATTCATCATCTTTTCCTTGGTTACCCTCGTCCCATTCATCTTAGCGATAATGGTCTCAATATCGGATGAGCGCTCTATCGTTCTGAATGGATACAAATTCATCCCTGATTTATTTTCATTAGATGCGTATAAGATTGTCTTTCAAGACAACATTGTGACAAATGCCTATAAAATCACCATCATCGTAACCATTGTAGGTACAGTCATCTCGTTAATCTTATCATCACTGCTCGGCTATATGATGTCCGTACAAAAAGTGAAATATCGCAACATCATTGCCCTGATCATCTTTATTCCCATTGTATTCAGCGCAGGACTCGTTCCTTGGTACATTGTAGTCACTAATTACCTCCATTTGAAAAATACGATTTGGGCCCTTATTCTGCCGATTGCGATAAATCCGTTTAATATTTTTCTGCTTAGGAATTATTACAAATCGATTTCACCAGCACTTTCAGAATCCGCAGAAATTGATGGAGCTGGCCCGTGGTTTATTTTCTATAAAATTATTACTCCGTTGTCTATGCCGATATTAGCGACTGTGGGTCTGTTCTCTTCCTTAAGTTACTGGAATGATTTCACGATGTCCCTGTGGTTAATTGATGATCGAAAGCTGTTCTCCGTTCAGTTTTTATTGTATCGGATTAATTCGATGATTGCTTATATGAGTCAGCATTCGAATGTTGCATCTGCTCGGATGCCTTCAGAAACGATTGTCTTCGCGATGTTCTTAATTACGATTGGACCGATTATTCTCGTCTATCCGTATTTGCAGAAATATTTTGTCAAAGGTATTATGGTCGGCTCAATCAAGGGTTGATTCCAAAATATCGGGCAATATATATATAATTAGAAAAAGGGAGCGAATAACATGATGAAAAGTAAGCGCTTTATGGGGAGTATAGTTGCATCTGTTGTAGTATCAACGCTATTAGTAGGTTGCAGCACGTCAAACAATGGAAATCCGCCTTCTGATTCTCCTAAAAAGTCGGAAGCGCCGGGCGCAACGAGCACGGCTGCAACAGTACCTGGGAAAGAAGTTACACTAAATATTTTATTCCCGGGAGATCCGCCGAAGGATCTGGATGCCGTTAATGCAGCTATTGCAAAGAAGCTTCAAGCAGACGGCTTAAATATGAAGCTAAACTATACTTTTGTGCCGTGGGAATCATACACGAATAAACAAAGTCTAGTTGTTGCAGCAGGGGAAAATTATGACTTAACTTGGACGCACATTTCTAATTTATCACAAGGTGCAAGCAAGAATGTGCTAATGCCTCTGGATGACCTTCTTGCAAGCAGCGGTCCCGGGTTGCTTAAAGATATTTCGGACTTTGTATGGAAAGCCGTTAAGGTGGACGGGAAAACCTATGCAATTCCTCGAGTCGTTCCGGTTGCACAAAGCAATGATACCTTCCAAATTCGCGGTGACTTACGTAAAAAGTACAACTTGCCGGAAATTAAAAGTTCATCTGATTTCGAGAAGTATCTGGA
The DNA here is from genome assembly GCF_022163125.1 of Paenibacillus sp. HWE-109. Lineage (NCBI taxonomy): Bacteria > Bacillati > Bacillota > Bacilli > Caryophanales > Paenibacillaceae > Paenibacillus > Paenibacillus sp. HWE-109. Next base: position 1,220,663 of record NZ_CP091881.1, read on the forward strand.
AGCTGTTAAAACCAATGATCCGACAATCACTCCACTAGCTGGGGGAGCGGGAGGACTTGTCAGAGAAATAGCACCAAGTTATTTTGCAAATGGAGATTTTACTGGAAGCTTCTTCTATATTGACGTGAATGAAACACCGCTTAAAGTCAAAAATCTATTTGCTTCAAAAGCTTATGAGCAGTATGTAAATAAAACAAGAGAATGGTATAAAAAAGGGTATCTGCCGAGTGACCCTAACATGTTCAAAGACATAAACGGAGATTTTACCAAAGGTAGAATGGCAGCGATGCCTTCTAATATCTTGCGCCCAACGGAAGTTATTGATGCACTAAAAACTAATCTTCCTAATGCAGAGCTTGAATTTGTGCAGTTTGCTTCGGATAAACCCAAATATATCTACACTAGTGCAGATAATCTGCTGTCGGTATTAGCAACAAGCAAACATCCGAAAGAAGCAGTAGCGTTCGTCAATTGGTTACACAGCAGTCAGGAAAACTATGATTTATTCTCCTTGGGTGTTAAGGATGTAAACTACAAGGCCAACGGAAATAGTGCGTCTTATGAGGGGATCTCACCCGATAAACAATATTTCCCGATTAGCTGGGCGTGGACTGATTTAAGGTATAACAAATTCAGTAAATTCATCACCCCGGCTCAACTTGATGTCATTAAAACTTGGGATAATGGGGCAGTACAAACACCACTTATTGGTTTCTCTATTAACACTGAGCCAGTAAAAGCAGAATTGGCTAAGGTTTCAGCAATTGCATCAGAGTACTCAACACAAGGTCCACTTATGAATGGGATCGTTGATTTTTCATCAGTAAAAGATAAATTCCTAAGCAGATTGAATGATGCCGGAATCGATAAGGTTCTTGCCGAATATCAGAAACAATTAGACGCCTTCTTGGCGCAACAGAAGAAGTAACTGCTTGGCGATCCCGATTCAAGCCCGCTTTACATATTAATCGGTTAAGGCCAATCGATTCGAATCGGTTGGCCTTATATTGAGAGGAGCGAAACGATGAGCACAAAGAGAACAGCACATATTATATCCCATACACACTGGGATCGGGAATGGTATTTACCTTATGAAAAGCATCATGTTCGTCTCGTAAAGCTAGTAGATACACTGCTGGACAAATTGGATCAAGATCAGCATTATCGCAGCTTCTTTTTGGACGGACAAACGATCATTCTGGAGGACTACCTTGAGGTCCGACCGGATCAAAAAGATAGATTGTCCAAATATATTCAAGACGGCCGTATTTTAATCGGTCCTTGGTACATTCTGCAGGATGCATTTTTGACTAGCGGCGAGGCCAATGTGAGAAATATACAGATTGGACACCAGGATGCCAAAAAATTTGGTGCTGTGGCGAAGATTGGCTATTTTCCAGATACGTTTGGTCTAGTGGGTCAAACGCCCCAATTGATGCAGCAGTCAGGGATTACGAATGTGTTGTTTGGCCGGGGTGTTAAGCCGACAGGCTTTAACAATACCGTTTCTGACGGTGATTACGAATCTTCGTTCTCCGAGCTGCTCTGGGAGGGACCCGATGGTTCACAGGTGCTCGGGATTCTTTTTGCCAACTGGTATAATAATGGATGGGAAATTCCTGTTGATAGCGAGGAAGCGAATGCTTATTGGAAGCAGAAGCTGGCGGATGCGGAGAAATACGCATCGATGGGCGAACTGTTATTTATGAATGGCTGCGACCATCAGCCGATTCAGCTGGATTTGCCTGAAGCGATTCAAGTCGCACGCGAGCTTTACCCGGATACAACCTTTATTCATTCCAATTTTATTGATTATTTGCAAGCTGTTCAGAGCTCCTTGAAACATGAGTTGTCTATTGTAAAAGGAGAGCTTCGCAGTCAACGTACAGACGGGTGGAATACACTGGTAAACACCGCTTCTGCTCGCGTTTACTTGAAGCAGATGAATCAACTAGGGCAAGCGATGCTGGAAAAAGTAGCTGAACCTCTGGCTGCTTTAGCACATATCCTTAAAGCCCAAGAGAAATACCCGCATCATCTGTTCACGTATGCTTGGAAAACACTGATGCAAAACCATCCGCACGACAGTATATGCGGCTGTTCTGTAGATGAAGTGCACCGGGAAATGGTGACGCGCTTCGATAAAAGCCGATATGTGGCGGAAGCGATCGTCGATGAGAGCAAACGAGTCATTGCTGAAGTTATCGATACGTCATGCTTTGCCAGGATGGGAGACAACGCGCTGCCCGTCATTGTTATGAATACATCAGGTTGGGAGCGAACCGGTGTCTTGAGTATCGAGCTAGATGCCTTGCGTTTGTATTTCCATGATGGATATACACATGAGGAAGCTAGTGATATTGTGAAGGCTGCGGATCTTTCAGGTAGGGTGCTCGTTGATGAAAATGGGAATGTCATTCCATGCGTGTCCCAAGATCTCGGACTACAATTCGGTTACGATCTGCCGGATGATAAATTCCGTCAGCCGTATATGTGCCGCAAGGTAAAGCTTACCTTTGAAGCGGAGAATGTTCCTGCATTGGGGCTGAAGGCGTATGCTTGGGTTAGAAGTGAGGCTGAGATTCCTGCTTCTTCGATCCTAGTGGGAGACCGCGTGCTTGAGAATGATTGGCTTAAGATTGAAATCGCTGATAACGGTTCATTCAACTTGACAGATAAGGTGAACGGTCGTATCTACAGGGATCTAGGCGTATATGAGAATACAGGGGATATCGGCAACGAATATATATATAAACAGCCTGCTGGCGAAACGCCGCGAACAACCTATGACGTGGCTGCACAAATTCGTGTGTTAGAGGATCATCCATTCCAGGCTTCCATTGAAATTGTGCACGACTGGGAAATTCCTGCGTCTGCTGATGAAGTACTTGAAGAAGAGCAGCGAGCTTTGGTTCATTTTAAACACCGGAAAGCACAGCGCTCGGAGCACATGGTGCCGATGCAGATTCGTACAGTTGTAATTCTGAGCCGTGGCGGTAAAGGAGTAGAAATCTCCGCTACGTTTAACAACCAAGCCAAAGACCATCGTTTGCGGATGTTGTTCCCAACCGATCTGAATACGCAAGTTCACCGCGTCGATTCCATGTTTGAAATCGCTCAGCGGGACATTGTGCCGTCAGCCAATTGGGAAAATCCAAGCAATACACAGCACCAGCAGGCATTTCTTGACATCAACGAGGCAGGAGCAGGTCTTGTTGTAGCTAACTTAGGTTTGAATGAATACGAAATTCTGCGGGATGGTCGCAATACAATTGCAGTTACGCTGCTTCGGTCGGTTGGCGAACTTGGGGACTGGGGCTTATTCCCGACACCTGAAGCGCAGTGTCAGGGCGAACATACCATCCGTATAGCCATCATTCCACATCACGGAGACGCAGTAGAGTCGGGCGCGTATGCAAATGCCTACCAGTTCCAAATTCCATGGACTTCATGCCAAACAGACATTCACGAAGGAAGCATTGCACCAACCTTCACGCCATTCCAGTGGGAAGGCAATAAGATGGCTTTCTCCTCGATGAAAATAAATGAGGGAACAAACGATTTGCTGCTTCGTTGGTACAACATGGACTTCCAAAGGACTGAATTAAAACTTAGTTCTAACCTTTCCTATAACTATTTTTACAAGAGTTCAATTATGGAAGATTTTGGGCATCGTATTGAATCTGACAAAGTTGGTCAAATGTCTCTACCCATTGGTTCTTGTGAAATTGTGACGATTGGAATTAATCGGTAATTCTTCGCTGCAGTGTTATGAATCTGCTTGAAACCAGCAAACTTTTGAGGTTGCTGGTTATTACATTTTGGTTTTTTATGTATATTCAATAGGGTCTTGAGCAATCTCCGCTTAGTTTATAGATATCGGTGAATCAAGCTCAATGAGGGTAACAACCGGGAGATCTTTCAATGCAAGAATCTGCTCCTTGGTTAAGCTGGCAGCGAACCCTTTAAAACCTTCAAAATCGTATTTGTATATTGTATGGAACGCGCCGATTTGCTTTTCTAAACGGTCATAAACCTGATCGTCCGCTAAACTGTCAAGCAATACAATGGAAGGAAAACGGTCTGATTTCCCCGCTTTTTCTATTTTCGCCAGAAAATCAAGGGAAATTTTAACTGGCTCTATTGGCAAAATGTGCATTTCGTCATTGGAATCGACAGGTAAAATATGCATTTCATTTCCGGAATCGATCGGAAGTATGCGTACTTCATCCTTTGCTGCATAGGATGGAGCGGCTGTTGGAACTAATAAAACCGCTCCAACCAAGGTGAATACGAAAGCTCTTTGTAACAAACCTTTTTTCATGTTCATTTCTTTTCCTCCAAAATGTTTTTTCGTTTGTTGTCAAACGTTCATTTACATAAACGCCGTATCCGGGGAAAAGGTTGCAACTGATGTATTCTCGATCATCTGATCGCGGAATATGGTTCATAAATGGATTAATTAGACTTTGTTCTGTAATCTCTCGCCAGGTGTACACGGTTATAGCACGAACGGAAATGATACGTTCCTGATTGTACTTTACAGACCACATACTCCTTTAAATCCATATCTTCCACAATAACTTCATCTTGAAGTCTAAGGGCAACTCCACTTTCTGTTACTTCATGTGAGTTTAGAGTTGGAATGAAAATGGTAGCTTGGCAGTTAGCAGGAACAGTAACCTCTATACTGAAATTCCCATCAATGGATAACTGCCATGAGACCTTGATCTGGCCGTACAAAGTCTCTATTTGGGAGGAAACCTGCGATAGCGGACCTAAAATATGTGGCATCACTTTAAAAGATTGATATCCTGGCTTCTCAATCTGGATTCCTGCAAGATACTTGAAGAACCATTCTACAACAGTTCCGAACATGTAATGGTTTTGTGATCTTGATTTTAATTCCCACTCTTCCAATAGTGTGTGAATACCATTTTCAAGCCAGAATCCCCAGCTCGGATACGTTTTTTGATCAGCGATGGCATAAGCCAACTCACCAAATCCTAAGTCAGTAAGAACTGGCAGAATGTATTTCGTACCGATAATTCCTGTGTTTAGATGCTTTTCTCGGACATTAATGATGTCATTCAATAAATGTAGGACAACTTGGGCTTTATCTTCACTAGGCGTCAGCCCAAATGCGAGTGGAATGATATTGGATGCTTGCCGATAACCAGCTTCGATCTCTGTTTCGTAAATACCCGCATCGCGATTGAAGAATGTCTTGTGAAAGCTCTTAGCGATGTTCTTCGCCACATGGGTATACTGTTCAACGTCAGAAGCTGTTCCTACAACTTCCGCAATTTGGACAACTGTCTTTAGAATATGATAAGCATATGCCGAAGCCATTAAGCGCGTTCCTTCCGGCGCACTCCAATCCTTGCTTCCTGGGGGAACCCAATCACCAAGCACACTATGTGCGGTATGATCCGCATTAAGTTTGGAAATCTCCCAATCAGCATAAACTTTCATGCTGGTATAATGATGTTCCAGTACGCTGCGATCCCCATAGTGCATGTAAAGATACCACGGAATAAGAACGTAAACAGAGGTCCAAACGGGTGCATGATCCCATCCCCACGTAGACGCAGGTACTATTAGTGGAATCGCACCATCTGGCTTTTGACAATCTTGGATATCTTGCACCCATTTCTCCCAGAATAGCAAAAGGTCAAAGTTATAATTGGCAGTTTCCGCAATAAGATGCGCATCTCCTGTCCAACCATTCTTCTCATAGACCGGTGTATCGGTAGGGATACTGTGCAAATTGTTAAGAATGGTGCGACTAGTTGCTTCATAGATTTGATTTAATAAGGGATTGGAACAGGAAAATGTTCCGGTTTTTCTTACGGAGGATCGAACAACTTTTCCGATGATCGAACCTATTTCTGGCACTTCAGGCCAATTAATCAATTCCACATAACGAAAGCCTTTATAGCTAAATGCAGGTTCCCAAACCTCTAATCCATTTCCATGTAAAATGTAATGATCTGTTTGACTTTCCCCGGATACATAAGAATTTTCATTATAAACCGATTCGTCTGGATTCAATTTTTCACCATAACGCAATTGTACGGAGGTACCCTTGCTACCCTGAACTTGAAATTCAACCCAACCCACGATGTTGATACCAAAATCAACGATATAATTACCCAACTCCGTAAGGTGAATACGAGAAGGTTGGACGGTATCGATAATCTGAATCGGTGGGATGATTTGTGACTGCAGCTTAACTGGAGAGCTCTCTATCAATGTAACGAGCGTCCAATCCGTATCGTCGTAATCAGATGATGTCCAGCCCGGTTTTTCAAGATTAGCATCATAAACTTCTCCACTGTATAATGAATTTTTCAACCTGGGTCCAGAAGTAGTACGCCATGTTTCATCGCTCGTGACCCATTGACTCGATCCATCCTCAAATTTGAGATTGAATTGGATCAACAGTTTAGGTTCGCTATTCCAAGAGGCTTTTTCCCAATTCCAAACATTTGGGGTTTTAAGTGCATAGAAGCCTCTTCCCAGCTCGACAGCAAAGCAATTGATACCTTCATATAAGCTAGATGTAATATCATGGGTCACATAAAATGTGCGCTGATCGTAATTCGTAAACCCTGGATCTAAAACATTGTTGCCTATTCTTTCACCGTTAATCCATAATTCATGATAACCAAGCCCACAAATATAGGCTCGGGCATGAACAATTGGTTTATCCAGTTGTACTAATTTTCGCAGCAAGGGAGCGGCAGCTTCATATTCAGTTGGATTCTCGGGTCCTCCAATCCATTGTCCTTGCCAATCGGTGTCATGCAAGAGGCCCATTTCCCACCAAGCAGGATCACTCCAATCACTCGGGATATTGTAATGATCCCAAGTTCTTACAGTCCAATAGCAGCGTTGACCGGATACGAGTGTTTTCCCTGAATACCGAATAGAGAAAGATTGATTAGAATCGATTTTCCCGGTATTCCAAATTTCACCCTTTTCAACTAGAAGGGTTTCTACATTGGAGGATACAAGTATTTGATAAGATTGTTGTTTAGTTCCGCGTTTATCAGATTCTAAACACCAGCTTAATCTTGGCTCCAAGGTGTCGATGCCTAGCGGGCTAATCGTATACTCTGTTTTTAGTTCAATAGGTTTCATGTTTTGCCTCCCATTCAATACACTTTATTATATCATTATACATTTCTATATTTGACATAAAAGAGTTGATTGCGCCAATATGAAGGAGGATACTGCCACGAAGGAGGGGTCCTATATGATTAAGAAAGCGGTTGGAATAGCGCAAGCGCAACTTTACTTTGACGAAGAATTGCCCTATAACGTGAGTAGAGTCTCCGAATCCTATTCACTTCAATTGCACGAGCACGAGTTTACGGAGATTTGCTATGTCGCAGAAGGGAGTGGCTTTCATTACATAGGTGAAGAGTCACTTTCCGTGAGCCCAGGGGATATGTTCGTATTACCACTCGGTACCTCGCATGTATTCCGCCCCCGATCAACTGATCCTGATGTTCAACTCGTTGTTTACAACTTTATATTCATTGCCGATAGAGTGGCCAAAGCATTAAAACAATTTCCAGGTCTTGAAGACCTGACAAGGGCTCTCCATCTCCTGAACATGGTTCCTGGACATCCTGATTGGAAGAAAATTCACGATTCATCCGGTATATTTCGCAGCTTATTGGATCAAGCATACAAGGAATTCAATCAGCGGAAGATTGGTTTTATTCCACGGATGCATTGCTTATTTATTGTTCTTGCAACTGAAATAGAGAGGCATCTCACTGAATTGGAAACTAATTATTCCATGAATAAGGATGGATTACTTAGAGACGCGATCGCTTTCATTCACAAGAATTTTGTAACCTCAATAACAGCGGATCAAGCTGCTAGTGAGGCTGGTTTAAGCGTGCGACATTTCCACCGAATGTTTGCTATAGAGATGGGGTATACCTTCGTTCAATATATCCAAAACTTACGTATTGAGCGCAGTTGCGATCTATTGAGAACGACTCGCCTATCTGTTTCGGAGATTGCAGAAGAGGTTGGATATCAGGATAAAGGTTTTTTTGTCAAATTGTTCAAAAAGAGAACAGGACATACACCACGTTCTTATCGAAATGTATAGTTTTGTGTTGAAATTATTTGATATAAATAATATAGTGAATATATCTTAATGGTTAGGGGGAGTGAAAGTGAGGATGTATGGATTAGATCTTAGCTGTAACATTTGAAAGCGCACTCAAAAGCGAGTGCGGAATAAGAACAGAGTTATCATGCTGCACTTTTCATGGATGTCATTTCAATTAGATGGAGGAAAGTTAATGAAGAAGACAAAGTTTATTAGTATGTTGCTCGCAGTATTTATTTTAGCCGCAGCTGTTAACTTAACAGTATCCGTTTCGCCTGCTGAGGCAGCAATTAACTGGCCGACAGGGCAAGTTCTCCCCTCGTTTCCTGCGCCAGCTTCTACACTTGATGTGATTGATACAACTACGGAATATAAATACCAGTCAAATGGCCCCCAGGTATCACATTCAACGGGTCATCTGGACAAAAACAATTGGATTGTTCAAACGGGTGTTGATCATGAAAATGATTTTATGATTTATGGACCGTATGCCACGGATATTCCTGTAGGAATCAATACGGCATTCTTTGAATTGGCTGTCGATAACAATACGGCTAATAACAATGCTATTGTGAGGATTGATGTAAGGGATAACACGAATGGACAAACATTGGCAGCCAGAGATGTTACGAGAATGGAATGGAATAGCAATGATTCGAACAGGTTGCAAAATTTTAATCTCACATTTAATAATACGAATGCAGGACATGCTCTTGAATTCAGGGTTTACTGGTACGGTGGATCATTCGTAAGGGTAGGAGCCGTTGGCACGAATCCAAAGGCGATGGAAGATGACGCGGTATTATTCTCAACCGTAAAAGGCTTGGTGAATAAGACCCAACCCCGAATTTATACGTATGATAATGCTGTGCGGGGTGAAGACGGGAAATATAATTGGTTGAATACACTAGGCCTTGGGCACACAGATGTGACGGATAAATATACCCTAATTACCAAATACAGAAGCGAAATTAATGGCATTGTAATCTACGATGAAGCGGTTCCAGATACAGTGAATTTAGCAACGACAATAGCATCACTTAACGGCGGTATCGTTGCTCCGCCTTCCGTGGTAGCCAAATTAACCGCAGCACCATATAACCTGCCTATACTGAATGATTTGCGTGGCATGTTTACGACCAAGATTCAAGTTTATCAATATTTATATAATAACTATTGGTCACAGGTGACGCACAAAGTAATTGTCGGATTAAATCCGACGATTAAGGGCTTTCTACGGGATTATGCCATTGCAGTAGGAGCGGCTACGATATGGCTTGACCCTAGTGTGACCGCAGAAGATACAATACTAAGGCAGTTCCTTTCAGGTATGCCGCATGATGGAACCGGAACCTATATGGGATGGTGGCCGGATGAAGGTGTAGGCGTTACGAGAACATCGGAATATGGGGTTACAACGATAGCAAGCGACTATTCTTCGAACTTGACTGTATTCGGAGGTACTTCCAGAATCGTCAATGTCAAACCATTAGCGAATAAGCCTGCGTTACAAAATAAAATTTATGTTTCCTTGATCCTTAGCGATGGAGATAACTTGCAGTATTTGGAGCATCATTTCAAAACAACCAAACTGTGGGATGCTCCGAATAGGGGGGCTATCCCGGTTGGGTGGACGGTTTCGCCAGCTATGCTGGATGCCATGCCTGGGGTATTGAACTACTTATATAACACAGCAACGCCAAATGACAACTTCATAGGTGGGCCAACGGGAGTTGGATATACGTATCCGAATTTTTGGACTAATCAAGGGTATTTGGATAACTATATAGCCTTAAGTGATGATTACTCTAAGCGTTCAGGCCTGAAAGTAAATACAGTTTGGAACACCATCCTTGGTGGGATCAATGTCAATGTCGGAAATAGCTATGCAATGAACTCCCCATCGCTTTTGGGTTTGACCAGCATGCAATCAGGTGGGCAGATTACGCAATATAATAATTTGTTGCCTGCTCAAGGGCTTAACGCCACCTATTGTTATTCAGAAGCATCGGTAATTTCAGAATTAAATGGTGCAATTACAGGATGGAACGGGGCGGCTCCGAAGTTTGTTTCTATTCAGTCAGAACCGTGGGACGTAACTTACCAAAATTTAGTGAATGCAGTGAATACTTTCAGCGGCAATAGCAACATTGTTTTTGTCACACCGGATAACTACTTCCAGCTTATGAGGGAATATTACAACTTACCAGTGGATCCGTCTACCGTTGTAAAAACGTACGAAGCAGAAAATACAAACTATGCCGCATCGCCATTTTCTCATACTGTCGGTCGTGCGGATGGTGATGCATGGTCTGCAAATGTAGCTCAAGATGATGCGGGTTTCATGCTGTGGGGTCCCTATGTCTCAACTTTACCAGCTGGTCAACTTACAACGACTTTCAAGGTCAAAATTGATTCTATCGCGGGAAATAACGACAATGTACTTAGGCTTGATGTTAGAGATTCTACAACTGGTCAAGATCTGGCGGCGTTTGATGTATACAGAAACCAGTTCAAGTCCAATAATTACTATCAAGATTTCAGTCTGAGTTACACGAATGTTGCTGGCCATCCATTGGAATTTAGGGCAGGATACAAGGATAATGCAAAGATTAGTATCGATAAGGTTACTACAACAACTAGCATAGGGAAGTATGAAGCCGAAGGCACTATTCTGGGGCATGGAGCAGGGCGTGTGGTTGGGGATGGCTGGCAAGCAAATCCTACGCAGGATAATGCCAATCATATGGTATATGGCCCCTATGATTCAAATGTGCCAATTGGAAACAGAAAAGTAACATTTGCGTTAAAAGTTGACAACAATACGCTGAATAATTTGCAAGTGGCGTCTATCGATGTATGGGATGCTACAGCTGGTACGGTATTGGCTTCACAAAATATACTGAGGCAGCAATTCACATCCGCTAACCAGTATCAGAATTTCAGTCTGTCATTTAATCAGACGACGCTCAATCATCAACTGGAATACAGAGTATATTATAATGATATTGCAACGATAACATTAGATAAAATAACGATTAATTAATTCTGATAGTCTTAAGTAAATGAAAAAAATGGCTTGTGATCTTGTCTACTTTATTCGTAAAGTAGCAGGTTGCGAGCCATTTCTATTTTGCGTAAAGTCTTCGAAAGGGTGTGGCTATTGACTACGAGGTTTAATTTGCTATAATTGATATAAGATAACTTCGTAAATAGGGGTAAATTTAATATGAGTAATGAGAGACAGCCACTATATATGCTTATTCAGGAGCATTTCAAGCGTTTGATTACCTCGGGGAAACTGAATGACGATGACAAGATTCCGACAGAGAAAGAATTGATGAGTGAGTTTAATGTTAGTCGGATAACGGTTGCAAATGCCCTTACTCAGTTAGCGAAGGATGGTTGGATTTACAGGGTACCTGGAAGGGGGAGTTTTGTTAGAGGTGCCTCCATGCCTCAGCCTGTTGCGCAACTTCTTGAGCGGCTTGAAGAAAATGAAGATGAAGCAATTGCGGTTGTTGAAGAAAGTTCCAAACCTCCTTTGAAAAAGCATCGTCAAATGATCGGTTTTTTAATCCCGTCTCTAGAAGATTACTTTGCGTTGCGATTGATACAGGGGATTAATTCTATTTTGGATGAGACTCGGTATTATTTAGCGATAGTACTTACGAAGCATAACAAGGATAGAGAGAAAGAAGCGATTCTGGAACTCATTGATAAGGGTGCGGAAGGACTGATTATTTTTCCTATTGATACGGAAACGTATAATGAGGAAATTCTCGCATTGAAGATAAGGAATTATCCGTTTGTTCTGATCGATCGGAATTTACCGGGGGTCGAGACACACGTGGTGAGCTCGGATAATTATATGGGTATTCAATTGGCGGTTAACCACTTATGGGATTTAGGTCATAGGGATATTGCTATCGTGACGGATTCTCCTCTTTCGACGATTACGGTTGAAGGACGGATTGCGGGTTACATGGAAGCGTTGAAGCAGAAAAATGCGTTGATCAATCCTGCACTGATCCTAACCGAGTTTACTATTGATTATAAAAATGGTGTCGATGATCAGCATCCGTTATACAGGTATCTCCGAAATAAATTGGCTACTGCCTATATCACACTGAATGCTAAACTTGGGCTGCACATTGCTGCGATTGCTCATCGTTTAGAGCTAAATGTCCCTTGTGAGCTTTCTATTCTCACTTTTGATGATCCATCCTCTGGTGAAGGAGAGACAAGATCCTTTACGCATGTTGCGCAATCAGAAGCGGAGATTGGAAGCAAAGCAGCCGAAGTCTTGATAGGGCTATTGGAAGGTAATTCTGAAGAAGATGGCAAGTATCGCAAGATCATACTTCAACCGAAGCTAATCGTGGGGAAATCAACAGGTCCAGCAATTCGGAATTAAATGACATAGGGCGAACTCTTTATAGACCGGAATGGTCATAGAGAGGCGCTTTTTTTTTTGCGAAAAATGAAAATAATGCTATATAATTTTGAAATAATAATTGAATTATCCGATATATATGATATATTTATATCATTAATGAAATGCATTTGTATACTCGAATCAAATTACTTCTCAACTCAAGAAAAGGATGGTACAGCAGATGCCTTACGAAACAATTAAATTGGAAAGACTGAAAGCTACCCTCAATAAGATCCAAAAACATATTTATTTACCTGTAGCATCATTGGAAGTTACGGCATTTGTAACTAAGGAACCAGTCGTATTCGATCTTAGAGACAGCGGCCAATTTATTGAATTGTCCCCAGGTGATAAATGGGGTGAACTTTGGGATTGTGCATGGTTTCATTTTTGTGGAGTGATTCCTGAATTGGCTGCTGGCCAAAAAGTGGTCCTGCTTATCGATGTGAATGGGGAACTTTGCTTGGTGGATCACGAGGGGACTCCTGTTCAGGGACTAACGAATGTGAATTCAGAATTTGAGATATCACTCGGTTTACCAGGTAAACGGGTAGTGCATGTTAGCTCTAATGCAACTGGTGATGAGGTCATTGATATATGGGCTGATGCGGGTTGTAATGATCTTTTTGGGTATTATCGCAGTGGAACATTAAAAGAAGCGGATATTGCTATTTGTTATGAAGAAACGAGAAAATTATATTTTGATTTTGAAGTCCTTCTGGAATTAGTGGAGCATCTCCCTGAGCAAAGCTCGCGGCGAATCCGTGTGCAGCAAGCGCTTTACGAGGTAGCATTGCTGTTGGCGGAAATGACGGAAGAAAACATTAGTGCGGCACGGCGAATTCTTGAACCTGAATTATTGAAGAAAGGTGGAGATCCTTCACTTTCGGTTAGTGCGATAGGGCATGCACATATGGATCTTGCTTGGTTATGGCCGATTCGTGAAACCATTCGTAAGGGGGCGCGAACATTTTCCACGGCGCTGCGAATGATGGAGCAATATCCGGATTATGTTTTTGGTGCAAGCCAGCCTCAATTATATGTATGGATGAAGGAATTTTACCCGAAGCTCTATGAACAGATTAAAGTCAGAATTGAAGAGGGGCGCTGGGAAGTTCAAGGAGCCATGTGGGTAGAACCGGATTCGAACATTGCTGGAGGGGAAACGCTTGCCCGGCAAATTTTGTATGGAAAACGATTTTTTCTTAATGAATTTAATAAAGAAATGCAAATTCTATGGGTCCCTGACATATTTGGCTATAGTGCGTGTTTACCTCAGTTGTTAAAGCTATCTGGTGTTCCGTATATGGTGACTCAGAAGCTTTCCTGGAACGTTTATAATGATCATCCGCACCACACATTTATGTGGGAAGGCTTGGATGGCAGTAAGGTGCTTACACATTTGCCTCCAGAGGATACTTATAATAGTCCGGCAGCCCCTAGGTCCATTATTAAAGCGGAAAAGGATTATTTGGATAAAAATATTTCGGATATCTGTTTAATGTTATTTGGGATTGGGGATGGCGGGGGAGGGCCTGGGGAAGAACATCTCGAACGGTTGCAGCGTGAAAAGAATTTGCAAGGTCTTCTGCCTGTCAAACAAGAACCGGCATTGAATTTTTTTGAAAAGCTAAATATTCAAAAGGAAAGATATAAAACTTGGCGTGGAGAGTTATATTTGGAGAAACATCAAGGGACCTTAACATCTCAAGCTAGGAATAAACGGTACAATCGAAAGATCGAAAAAGCCTTAAGGGAGCTTGAATTCGCGGCTAGTTTAAATTTATCTCTAGGAGGGACTTATCCCGCGGAAGAGTTGGAGAAGATTTGGAAAGAAGTGCTGCTGTATCAATTCCATGATATTTTACCTGGATCTTCCATAACACGTGTGTATGATGAGTCGCTTGAGAGATACGAAGTGTTATTATCGAGAATAGAAGAGTTGGTTAAGCAACATTATGAGCGGCTTGCTGATGGAGTTAGTGTATCATCTATTGCTAAGCCTGTTGTTATTTTTAATTCACTTCCATGGGTACGTAAGCAATGGCTCCAAATACAAGATCGATGGGTTTACACCGCAACGCCTTCTATGGGATATCAGGTTGTGGATGCGGCGGGTATCGTATTATCTGAATCATTAGAAATAAAATCTGCTTCACATTTGATGGAAAATGAATTGTTGCGAGTCGGTTTGAATCACGATGGCACTATTTATTCGATCTATGATAAATCATTAAACAAAGAAATGATAGCTGCAGGGGCGAGGGCGAACGTGCTATCTATTTATCCTGATAATGGTGATGCTTGGGATTTTCCGACAGATTACGCAGAGACGAAGGCTACGGAGATGAAATTAATAGAGGTGCAAGCTTATGTAAATGGACCTCAAGCAATAATAGAGCAAACGTATCATTATGGTAAATCAACGCTTCATCAAAAAATCATCTTAACCTCGAGAAGTAAACGGCTGGATTTTGAAACGATGGTCGATTGGCAAGAAGATGAAAGAATGCTTCGTGCTTCATTTCCTGTTCAGGTGTATACAGACAATGTCAATTGTGACATCCAATTTGGTCATATAAAACGACAAACGCATCGCAATACTTCTTGGGATCGTGCTAAGGATGAAATTTGCGCTCATCAATGGATTGATCTATCGCAGTCTGATTATGGGGTAGCGCTTTTGAATGATTGCAAATATGGTTTTAAAGCCGATGGGAATGTTCTTGATATTAATTTATTGCGTAGTCCATCAAGTCCGGATCCGGAATGTGATAGAGCGCAGCATGAATTCATTTATTCACTTTTTCCGCATGAAGGTGATTTTGTGCAAGCGCAAGTCTATAAAGAGGGGTATGAGTTAAATGTTCCGCTTCGTGTCGTCGATGTTGCGTCGAACAATGGGGTTGGGCCTCAGAGCGAATCCTTCTTCTGTATGGATTCCCCATATGTAATGATTGAGGCTGTGAAAAAAGCAGAGGATAGCAATGATATCATCGTGCGTCTTTATGAAACATCTGGAAGAAGCGTTATTACAAATCTTCAAGTGAAATTACCTTTTACAACGGTATCTTTAGTTGATTTAATGGAACGTGAACTCTGTGCAATTGCTCTGGATAATGAGACCATTAAGCTAAGTTTTACTCCATTTGAAATCAAAACCATACAATTATCTGGACGGGTATGAGTCTGCTGGCAAAGTGGATTTCGAGAAGGAGATGGATAGCTTGTTAAATGATGCGAGAGTACCGCTGTATTTACAAATTCAAGAGCATTTCAAAAATCGAATCATGGCAAGCGATCTCAAGGAAAATGATCGAATTCCATCTGAAAAAGAGCTTATGGAGTTCTATGGTGTGAGTCGAATTACAGTCGCTAATGCATTAGGTGAGCTCGCCAAAACTGGTTGGATTCACCGCATTCCTGGAAGAGGGAGTTTTGTTCAGGCTAGGGAATTAGTTGAAGATACCCAAGCTTTGGCAGGTGAACAATTGGATGTGAGTTTATCGAGTGCGTTTGAAGCTGTCAATAAACGAATAGGGCTGGTCATACCCAAAATAGAGGATTTCTTCGCTATTCGTTTATTGAAAGGGATTAATCATGTTCTGAATAAAAGTGGATGTGAGTTGGTTATTTATTTAACTGAAAACTCAAGCTTGCGTGAGAAAGAGGCTATTGGGCAGCTCATTCGGATTGGTGTAGAAGGCTTATTAATATTTCCGATTGATGCCGAACAATATAACGAAGATATTATTAAGCTGAAAATGGATAACTATCCTTTTGTACTCATTGATCGTTATTTACCAGGCATTGAAACAAGTTTTGTGAATTCTAACGGGGGACTTGGTGCGGAGTTAGCAGTGAATTATTTGTGGGAGCTCGGGCATCGGAATATTGCAATTTGTTCGGATTCTCCGTCAATGACGGTGACGGTGCAGGATCGTATTAATGGATATATCAAAGCGTTGAAGCTTAAGGGGGCTTTACTCAATCCAGCGCTTATTTTGGTGGATTTTACCATTGACGAGAGTGGGGGAGTGCCTGAAAGTCATACCTTATATCCATTAATGAAAAATAAAACCGCCACCGCTTACATTACGTTAAATTCTCGCCTTGGTGTTCATGTTTCCAAGTTGGCCGATCAACTTGGTCTTCATGTTCCAAGTGATATATCCATCATCACGTTTGATAACCCGTTTATGGAAATTGGTAACGAGGGTGTTTTGTCCTATATTTCACAATCCGAAGAAGAAATTGGTGCTGAAGGAGCGAAAATTTTATTGCAGCTACTAACCAATAAGAGGAAAGTGGATGCGCCATATTCTTTTGAAACCAAAACGATAAAACCCAAATTAGTTATACGGGATACAACAGGACCCCGAATTCAAACCTTATGAGGTGAAGTGATGAGTCATTATGAATCAAAAGAAAATGCAGCCGTCATGGCAATGTCTTCCACAGCTGTGGGGTGGAAGCGATTTCGTAGGAGACATGCGGATGCAATCATAGCCACAATCATTCTGGGGCCTATGCTGTTATGGTGGGGTGTTATGTATGGAATTCCAATTATCTTTTCATTCGTCCTTGGTTTTTATGAGTGGATTGGTATTAACGATCGTCCTAAGTTTGTTGGTTTTCATAACTTTGTTCTCTTTTTTCAAGATAAAACCTATGTTGCTGATCTCATGCGTTCTATTTGGATGGGAGGACTAGTGACGTTATTATCCATCATAGCCGGATTAGGTGCGGCATTATTGATGAATTTGCCTCTTTTCGGGAAAGGGATTTATCGTACGTTATGGTATGTGCCTGTAGTGACTTCCACGATCGCTACAACGCAGGTATTGAACATCTTATTAAATCCGGTTAATGGTGCTGTCAATCAAGCGATAGAGGCAATGGGGTTTGAACCAATATTATGGCAATCATCTGTTTTTTGGAGCATTGTTCAGATTTGTGTGTACTCAGTTTGGAAGGGTGTGGGCACTCAGGCCTTGCTTTGGCTAGCTGGCTTGCAATCCATTGATCCCGTGTTGTATGAAGCTGCGGAAATAGATGGTGCAGGGCGAACAGGGAAGTTTATCAATGTCACTCTGCCAGGCATTAAACCGATCGCAACCTATATTGTTATTACTGGATTAATCGCCGCAATTCAAATTTACGAGCAAGTAGCATTTTTGACCAATGGTGGGCCATACGGTTCAACACAAGTGTTGGTATATCGTATTATTGCTGATGGCTTTTTCAATTTCAACTTAGGTATGGCTGGAGCATCCTCCGTTATTTTGGCAACAATCGTATTTATTGCTTCCGCTGCCTATTATAAACTGGCTCAAGATAAGGACTAAGGAAAGAAAGGGAGTGACTTCAATATGTTAATTGCTCTAAAGAAACAATTGCGGCCGCAATATCTGATTGCGCATCTCATATTGCTAGGTGGAGGATTGATTTTGGTTTATCCATTGGTCTTTATGTTCATGGCGAGTTTGTTTACGAGAGAGGAATATAACACCGCGGTGATTGGATTCTTCCCCATAGCGAAGGAACCGACACTCGCCAATTTAAAGCTATTATTCTTTTCGTCCATAGATAAAACAACGCGCTATTTATATTTGAATTCCATCTATCGAACGGCTTACGCAACATTCTTTGCGGTGCTGACCGCTTTATTAGGAGGGTATGTTTTTGCTCGGTTGCGATTTAAAGGCAAGGGTGTATTGTTTATGGCTTTATTGGCAACGCAGATGATTCCGACCGTTGTTGCGCTGCTGCCGACCTATCTGGAGTTTGTTCGTTTTCCTTTTGCAAGGGGGAATTATATTTTTACTGGAGGGAAGGGATTATTTGATACGTGGTGGGTATATATACTGCTTAATGGAGGGTCCATCTATATTCTAGGTGTCTTTCTCATCAAGCAGTCCCTGGAGAAAGTGCCGAACGAGTTGGATGAGGCGGCAAAAGTTGATGGTGCAGGTACAATAAGGCTAATATTTCAAATATTAATGCCTTTACTAAAACCGGTTCTCGCTTATATTGCAATTACAGTCTCGATTGCTACGTGGAATGATTGGTCGGCGCCTTTCTTTTATACGAATAGTAGTAAGTTGCAAACACTTGCATCTGGATTGTCTAAATTAACAGCTTTTGCAGGAGCGCCAGGATCTATCGTGAACTATCCACTTATATTATCGTTAAGCTTATTGCTTACTGTACCAAGCGTTTTGTTGTTTTTTCTGTTTCAGAATTTGATTGTGCAAGGTTTGGCGAATGCGGGGTTAAAGGGTTGAATTTTTAAATTAAATATAATCAATATAACTTATTGTGTTATAATGAACTATATGATATATTGAGTTAGAACTTATTGATGTTTTACATATGAAAGGGGAATGTTCAATGGTAGTCTTAAAGAAATCAGCAACAGTAGTTCTTGCCGCAAGTCTTTGTATTTCGTTAGCAGCTTGCTCCAAAAGCGAAAAAGCTGATCCGAAGGCATCGGCAGCAGCCACTGCAGCACCAACATCGAAAGATGCGGCTGCAACTGCAGCACCTGCAAAAGTAACTAAACTATCTGTCCTACTTGATAATGCAATGATTCTTGGTGGTTATGAAAAACCAGAAGAAAGACTTAAACAATATGATGAAGATGTCAAATCCGGCAAACTGAAAGGTTCCAAAAACGATAAGATGCAATTTGACAATCTCAAATATTTATCTGAGAAAATGAAAAGTCAAAATATTGAGCTTGTTGCACCAGATTGGGGCTGGGCTGAGCCATTAATTCAAAAAGAATCCGCTGCGTTCTTAGCGAAAGATGGTCCGGATATTATCGTAGGCGAAACACAAATGCCAGGCTTTGCCTTGGCAGGACATCTTGAGCCGTTTCCGGATGCGCTAGCAGCTAAAATTAGAGCATCAATTGCAGAAGCAGCGTGGAAACCAATGGAAGTCAATGGGAAAATTTACGGATTAGCACCAGATCCGGGTGTAAACATTCTTTATTGGAATAAAAAGATTGTTAAAGCAGCGGGATTAGACCCAGACAAAGCTCCTGCAACTTGGGATGAACTGCTTGCGAATTCGAAAAAAATCTTTGAAAGCGGTTCTTCTGCTGGTGGCGTCTACGGTGGTCCTAACTTTGGTGGATACTTACGTTTCGGAGCGTTTATGAAATTAGCTGGTGGCGATTATGTGGATGGCAAGGGCGCTCCAACACTGAATTCACCTGAAAACGAAAAAGCATTTGAATTCCTTCGTCAAATGAACAAATACAACAAACCGGGAATCGTTTCTGCGCTTGAAGAGGGTACTTTCTTCACTGCTTTTGACAAAGGTCAAATTGCTTATCAAGTCAATGGACCGTGGGTCATCTCAGGCTGCGCGGATCAAAAAGTGGATTGTGGCGTTGCTCCCCTTCCATTAGGGCCAACAGGCAAACCGGGTAATGTTACGATTGGTGCCGCTTTCCAAGCTGTTCCTGCTTATTCAAAAAACAAAGAAGCTGCTTTCAAAGTTATTGAAGAACTAATGGGTCAAAAGATTCAACAAAATATCGCTGATGCGGGTGTTAGAGCGCCGATTCTTAAATCTATTACGGAGTCGGATGCTTACAAAACTGCTCAACCAAGCTTGTACATTTTTGCAAAAGGTCTACAAGGTGAAGTAGTTGGATTACCAACCTTTGCTGGTGATGCGAATAAGGCGTGGCAAGCTATTGGTGAAGCTATGACGAAGACTATGCTCACTGACAAGCCAGTGAAAGAAATATTGAAAGCTGCCCAGGATCAAATTGTTGCCGCGGGGAAATAATTATTAGTCATTAAACGGTTATTTTAAATGGAGGCTTAGGTGATATGGCTAATATGGCATATTCATCTAAGCTTTTTCTATTGGCCGCGGCGCCCCTTGTAAACTCAGAGGATTGTATACTGAATTCTCACTCCTCCTGCAGGGGCGATTTTTTTTGCTGCAATCCTAATTTATAGGCAGTTGGGGTAACGCCTACATGTTTTTCGAACTTGCCGCTAAAATAGGTGGGGTCGTTATAGCCAACCTTTTTGGCGACCTCAACAATTTTCAAATCGGTTCGGCGCAGCAGGCTCTTAGCCTCATCAGTACGCAGTTGATGGAGATACTCATTGAATTGAATCCCTTTTTTTCTACGGAAAAGCTGTCCTAAATAGGCATGGTTCATATAAAATTTTGCGGCCACATCCTTTAATGTCATATTTTCGTGGAAATGGCTGTTCACATATTGTTCAATCTGGTCAATGATCCCGAAATTCTGTTGTGCCCGGAGGAAAGCTATTTCCAAGCAAATCTGCTGGCAGGTGTCCCGAAACATTTCCCTCTGAAGACGAATCGGCGTGGTTGTGCAGGTGAGATCAACGTGATTGGCCGCTTTGATAATCGGCTGAATGTCGCCATTCATTTCGGCCACATATTTCTCGATCTCAAGTAAAAAGCGATATAAGTGTACTTTGATGGTATCTGGCGAAATCAATTGATCCACGAAGAAAACAAAAATGTCTGTGACGATTCGCTCAATTTCATGGGAGCTATTGTTTTCAATCGATTCTCTCAGTTGTTGAAAGGAAGCGAGATATTCATATTGGGTTATAAATGGAGGAAGGAGCTTGATGTCTTCATAGGCAAGTACAGTTGGCCGGTCAACATACAAGGAATAAACACGAGCGGAGCAAGCTGCTTGAAAGGAATCGGCGAGCTGCTCGGGCGAGTGCGCAGGTGGACCAACGGAAAGAAAGGCTTCCTGATCCAAGCTGTCGTGAATGGCATGAAGCAAGGCAAAGGCCAGCTTTTTTTCCTCCGTTTTACTTAGGTGAACAGACTCTGGATGGATCAAGATCGCGATAAACCCATCTGCGTTAATGTAAATGCGTACGGATGCTTCGGACAAGGAGAAAGCTTCCCATACTGGCTGTAGAATCTGTTGGATTTGAGTGAATGTGGTTTGCATATGACTCTGCAACATGATAACCATAAGTAAAACAGGATAGTGAGCTTCTAAAGATTGGCTAAGCTTTATTTTGATGTCATGACTAGTCGTGCTGCGGAGCAATAATTGGATGGCATTCCCGGATATGCTGTCAACTGGTAAAGCATTTACGACCCTCAGGCTGGCACGAATACGAGACAGTGCGGCAATCAGCTCTTCTTTATCCACAGGTTTAAGCAAATAATCCCGGACTTGATAGCGGATGGCTTGACGGGCATAGTCAAATTCATTAAACCCTGTCAATAGGATAACTGGTGTCTGCAGGTTCCGCTCTTCCCTAATAGCTTGAATCAATTGAAGGCCATCCATCCTCGGCATGCGGATGTCGGTAATGATGACATCAGGCGTATCTGCCAGAATGAGCTGCAAGGCCTGTTCACCGTTTTTGGCTTTAGAGACAATGGTGAAGCCGTATTTCTCCCAATTGATAAGCTGGGCTAAGCCCGCGCGAATAACGGGTTCATCGTCTACGAGGAGAACTTTAAGCATGTTCGTACAGCTCCTTTATTTTTCATCCAAGCCTTCGGATGGATTCTTCCGGCAAAGGGGGATTTTCAGCTCAATGGATGTAAATTCATGTTCTTTGCTGTTGATGTTGAATTCGAATTGATCCTTAAAAAATAAGGTGATCCGGCGAAAAACATTTTGCATGCCGATCCGGTTAAGCTGGGGTTCTTTGGCCCGAACATCCTCTAGTAATTGATCCAACTTCTCCGGTTTAATTCCGATGCCATTGTCTTCAATATAGAAGACCAGATAATTCTTCTCCTCATATACGCGTATGGACACGAGTCCTTTCTCATCTAATCCCTGTATACCGTGCTTAAACGCATTCTCTACAAAGGGCTGGAACACCATGGAAGGAATGTACAAGGGGAGCGTGTTCTTCTCAACTTCAAGCGAACAATCAATCTCATCTTCAAACCGGTACTTTTGTATGGATAGAAATTCCTGTATCATTTCGAGTTCTTCCTCTACAGTTACCCATTCCCTATTGGATATGAGAAACCTTCTGTATGACTTGGACATGTAGCTTAGCATATCCGCAGTTTCCAGTTCCCCCTTAATGACAGATTTCATCCGAATGGTTTCCAGAACGTTGAATAAGTAGTGGGGATTGACCTGACTTTGCAGGGCCATTAGCTCCGCTTGTCTACTTTCCAGTTCGAAGCTCTTTTGCCGTAGTTCTGCTTCATAGACGTCGTTAATCAGCTGTTTAACCTTTCTGATCATCCGATTAAAGCTGTGGAATAATAGACCGATCTCATCTTTTCCGACATGGGGATACTCAATTAACGCAAAATGCTGGTTATCCACCTTATCCATATGACGGGAAAGCAATCGAGTTCGGAAGTATAAGGATCTGGAAATCAGACTAATGAGGATCGTTGCAAACAACAGATTGGCCAGCGCGATAAGCAAGACGTATTTCTTAGGCTGTTCTAGCGCCTTGTGAAAGACGGATTCTTCGTAAACCCCGATAATTCTATACCCTGTCATGGAATCAAAAGGAGTGAGTTGCTTGCTCATTGCAAATTGTTTATCCGGAATAAAAGCTGAATTGAAAGGGGCTAAGTATGGCTGCTGTGGCAAACTTGTATAAATTACTCGGTTTTTGTCGTCTACAAGGAAAAACTTGCCCATGGCGCCTTCACTATTAAAAATGTCAGTTAGGACATTATATCGAATATCAAGCTTTAGTATTTTTTGATACTGGGCGTAAGAAGTGTAGTAGTTCAAATTCCGGATGACGCTGAACAGCCGTTCCCCATCAGCAGTTACCTCCTGTCCAAAATAGAACATATCCCGATGGCTATTGCTAGAGTTGAAGGATTGTGAGTACCAAGAGCTGCTGCGTATCGCAGGTGTGATTCTGAGAACGCTTCCAGCATTGAGAACCGATGGATTATCCGTATAGAAATTAATGGTGAAATGATATTGGAAATAAGGGGTGACTCCCATAAGTGGAGTACGGAAGTAGCTGCCGTAATTCAGAGTATAGTCCAGATTGTCCTGATAGGTAGTATCCAAACCTTCGTAGAAGCTCCGTGAAAAATAAATATTGTTGCTTAGCGCTGCAGCCTCCTTGAAGGAGCGAGTCAGTTGGTTATCTAAACGCTCGAGCGAAAGTTCGATATTGCGATGCTCTTCTTTTTTCACGCTTTGGGTTATTTTGGCGTAGAACAGATAGTTCGTCAGTGTGATGGGGAGGAACACACAGAAAATGTAGATGAGCAGCAGCTTCTTATGGATTTTCATGTTGTTTAACCTAACTAAGCCAAAGAATGCGGGCATCAGTAATCCTCCATCATGAGTTGATTCTTTCATTATAAAGATGGAATCTTTCTAATGGAAGGTCATTCGAGCCCTTCCATTGAAATGCTATATTATTTCGATCAATTTCTATATTCTGTCCTATAGGAATGGTAAGATAATCCTACTTATAATAGGTTTAGGTTAATAACCTGCAGGATAAAAACATGAGGAGTGAGTCCTAATGAAAGTTCTCAGAAAAGCGGCTTCCGTATCGTTAGTCGCTGTCTTAGCCCTGACTGCTGCAGCATGCAGCGCCGGGGAATCAAAACCAAGCAGTACGGATTCAGGGGGCATTACAAAAGCGGAACCAAAAGAATTTAGTGTATTTATTAATCGTTCCTTACCTGATTATCCAGGGTCTACTCGCGTAGGTGACATGATTGACAAAGAGACAAATGTCAAGCTAAAGCGGGAATATCTAGTGGGTGATTTGGATACCAAAATTGGCGTCATGGTTGCCTCCGGTCATTACCCTGATCTTATGGACGGAGGGCCATCAACCTCCAAGCTGCTTAGCGCTGGCGCCTATATTCCGCTCGATGAGTTAGTGGACAAATATGCTCCGAATCTTAAGAAACTATACAATGCCCGCTGGAATAAGCTGAAACAGCCGGATGGCAAGGTTTATTTTCTCCCAGGATGGGTGCCGTACGAAGAGGGGGATAAAGCCCCGCTGCTGGGAACTCCCCAAACTGGGTTTTGGATTCAGAAAGCGGTATTGAAGGAGTTTAACTACCCGAAGATCAAGACGCTTGATGAATATTTTGATTTGATCGAAAAGTATGCCAAGAAGTATCCGGAAATTGAGGGTGGCAAAACGATTGGCTTTGAAGGGATCATGGAGGGCTCGCGTAAACATGACTTGGTTAATCCACCATTCTTTCTCGCAGGCTATCCCAATGATGGTGCTGGAATTGCCAACAAGGTGGATGGCGGTTTCAAGGTAGATACTTTCCAGGATAAAGACATGACGAAGCGTTATTATCAGAAATTGAATGAGGTTAACGCCAAAAAATTGTTGGATCAAGAGATGTTCATCATGAACTACGACCAATACATTGCGAAGCTTACTTCCGGTAGAGTACTTGGCTTACACGACCAGCGTTTCCAGATAGGGAAAGCCATTGATATTCTGGACAAAGAGAAACCAGAGCGTTCTTTCGTACCGTTGCCACTTGTCTACGATAGCAGCATCAAAGAGCAGTATACCCCACCACTAGGTATGTCAACATCAGCCGGTATGGGTATTTCTAAGGATGCCAAAGATCCAGTTGCCATTATCAAATATTTGGATTATCTAGCGAAACAAGATACGCAGAATTTGATTTCTTGGGGCGTGAAGGACGTTGATTATAAAGTTAACGAGAAAGGCCGGTTCTATAGGACTCCTGAGATGATCGCAAACTTTAAGAATCCGGAGTACAAAAAGCAGTGGGGTGGGGATTACTTCCTGGGGCTGCCAATTTCTGTTGGGTACTGGGCAGATGGAAATGCAGCGCGCGCCGACAATCAGGCAGAACTGCTAACGGCCACTTATAATGACATCGATAAAGAAATCATTAAGGCATATGGCATTACGTCTTACAATGATTTATTTGCAAAACCAGAAGTACGCAAGTATTTCCCGCTGTTTGATATTGTGTTGGAAAAGGGCGGAAAAGCGGAGCTGACCAAGCAGAAGATCGATGATTTATTGACCTCCTACATTCCGAAGCTGGTTCTGTCGAATCCAGCTGACTTCAACAAAGTGTGGGATGAGTATACAGGGAAATTTAAGGCTTTGGATACGAAATCGTATATCGATGAACTTCAGAAATCGGTTGATTTCCGCATGAAGAATTGGTAAACATTTGGCGGTGAGGGGGGACTCCAGGAGAGTTCTCCTCAGCTTCAAGCCAGATGAGAGATTTTCACAGATAAAGAGAAAGTAACGAACAAGCGGATAGGAGAGGTCCATCATGCTGCAAAAATCATTTACTCAGCGACTATGGCGGCAAAGAGTTCTAGTTCTTATGTCTGTCCCGCTTTTGATCCATCTATTCATTTTTAAGTATATGCCCTTATGGGGATGGTCGATGGCTTTCCAAGAGTATGTGCCAGGCAAAAGCTTTTTACATCAAAAGTGGGTTGGACTTGAGCAATTTAAACGTATTTTTACAGATGAGTTGTTCTATCATGTTCTTCGCAATACGCTCGCCATGAGCGCCATCAATATTACGTTTAGCTTCATTACGGCGATCGGGTTGGCGATTTTATTAAATGAAGTGAGAGTGACTTGGTTTAAGAGAACGGTGCAGACGATCTCCTATTTGCCTTATTTTATCTCATGGGTAGTTGCTGCTAATATCATTATGGTGATGCTCTCCTCTGACAATGGGATCGTTAATATTCTGCTGCTAAAGCTGGGAGTCATCGATTCTTCTCAAATGTGGCTGGGGAAACCGGAACTGTTTTGGTGGATTATCGGAATCGCAAATGTGTGGAAAAATGTAGGGTGGAACGCCATCATCTATCTGGCGGCAATCTCTGCTATCGAGCCACATCTCTATGAGTCGGCGGATATCGATGGAGCCAACCGGTTGCAAAAGATCCGTCATATCACCCTTCCAGGTATAAAACCAACGATCGTGATTCTGCTCATCATGAGTATTGGTCACGTGATGCAGGCCGGTTTTGAACAGCAGTACTTGCTCGGGAACAGTTTGGTTAAGGATAAATCGATGGTCTTCGATATCTTTGTATTGGAGTACGGTATACGCCTATCCCGCTATTCCTTTGCAGCAGCAGCAGGTATATTCAACAGTGTCGTCAGTATCGCCATGCTATTAATGGCCAACTACATTGCGGGTAAACTGGGTGAAGAAAGAATTATATAAGGTGGGGACTGGGCATGTACCGTACAAAACAGCTATTAACAGGCAGTAATCTGTTTGACATCATCAATACGATTCTATTGAGCTTATTGTTAGTATTTACGTTATACCCTTTTCTCAATGTAATAGCGCTTTCACTTAATGATGCAACGGACAGTATGAAGGGTGGCATTTATTTGTTGCCCAGACAGTTTACGTTATTCAATTATCAGGATTTGATTCGAGATTCCCATATTTGGCATGCGGGTATGATTTCTCTCCTCCGTACAGTGATTGCCGTTGTTTCAGGTGTGTTTCTAACGGCGATGGTGGCGTACACAATCAGTCGGAAGGATTATGTGTTGCGAAGTTTCATTACAATGGCTTACGTATTCACCATGTATATTGATGGCGGACTCATTCCCACTTACTTTCTAATCCGGGATGTTGGATTGGTCAATAACTTTGCGGTTTATGTGCTTCCTGGTATCGTAACAGCCTTTAATCTGTTGGTAATCAGGACGTATATTCATTCCTTGCCGGAGAGTTTGAATGAATCAGCCAAAATAGACGGAGCAGGTGACTTTCGCATCTTTGTACAAATCATATTTCCATTGTGTATGCCTGTACTTGCTACAATCGCGCTATTCATTGCCGTTTCGCAATGGAACGCATGGTTCGATACGTTCCTGTACGCATCTAATAATCCGAATTTAAGCACGCTTCAATATGAGCTCATGAAGATTTTACAATCAGCGAATCAACAAGTGACGGGGACCATGGAGCAAGCCTTACAGGATGCATCAGCTGGGCAAACCGAACATGCGGTTACACCAGGATCTATCCGAGCAACGATGACCGTTGTATCCAGTTTGCCAATCATTCTCGTGTATCCTTTCTTGCAGCGCTATTTTGTCAAAGGCTTAACGCTTGGCGGTGTGAAAGGATAGATTTCTTGCTCTTTTGACTAGGAATAAAGGAGGGATAATAATGTTTTCAGGAAAAATGAAAGGTTTCCAGCTCATCTTGTTTATTACATTCATGATGGTTTTGTCGCTTCTACATCCTTTGATTGGAATGGCGGCGATAGATTCAACGGTGCCTTCCGGGCAGATTGCGTCTAACCTGTTTACGAACCCTGACTTCGAGACAGGAACAGTCAATGGCTGGACAGCGCGTGGTAACTCAACACTTACGGTCAATAGTGATGCTCATACGGGGGCATACAGCATGAAGGTTGTCCGTACCGCTGCATTTCGCGGTGTGCAGCAGGCGGTTTATGGCAAGATGAAGGTAGGCAGTGAATACGACATCAGTGTATGGGTCAAGGTGGATGCTGCGGGTGCCGGGAAGGAGATCCGGCTTACGCTGGATAAGAGCATTGATGGAGGAACGAAGCCCAGCGTGTTTAAAGGAGTGGGGTCCGCCAAAAATTTGGTAGCCGGACAATGGACCCCAATTCAAGCAACTTACAAAGTGGCGGAGGAAACTTCGGGAGCGATTACGAACTTGACTCTGTATTTGGAATCCGCTACGGATGCCTTTGATATCTATGTGGATGATGCGGTTCTTCTGGAGAAACCCAATGAACTGATCAGTAATCCGGGTATGGAGCTTGGAATCAGCCCTTGGCAAATTCGGGGCAGCGGCGTCGTTCTCCAAGCTGTCTATGCGCCACAGCCTGTGTATAATGGAACGAAAAGTTTGCTGGTGTCAGGACGCAGTGCAAATTGGAAAGGCGTCATGCAGCCAATGTTAAGTAAACTTGTAAAAGGGAAGACTTATCTCGTATCAGCCTGGGTCAGACTTCCGGAGGGGAAGGAAGAAAAGATTAGTTTAAGTCTCCAGAAGGTCATAGGTGGCGTAACCTCTTATCAGGGTGTTGCTTCTGTAACGGCAAATGGGCAGGAGTGGAAGCAAATCTCTGGCGCATTTACGTTGGAATATACGGGCACTTTGTCGTCGCTGGATCTTTATTTCGAGACGGCAAGCACGGGAACCAATTTCTACTTGGATGATGTCAGTGTGGTGGAAAAGGTGATTCCTCCCAAGGTTGTCGAAACCAATATCCCCTCATTGAAGGATGCTTTTGCCGCTGATTTCCCCATCGGGGTTGCATTGCCGCCCGATTATTTGAATGGGGATGTACACAGCGATTTAATTAAGAAGCATTTCAACAGCATAACCGCTGAGAATTCCATGAAGCCTTCTTATCTGCAGCCTAGGGAAGGTGAATTCACTTTTGATACGGCCGATGCCTATGTGAATTTCGCCCAAGCGAACGGGATGAAAGTACGCGGTCATACGTTGGTTTGGCATCAAGGAGTCGGCAATTGGATGTTTGTGAATGCACAAGGTCAACCTGCGACAAAAGAATTGCTGTATGCGCGATTGGAAAACCATATCAAAACAATCGTTGAACGGTATAAAGGCAAGATTTATGCCTGGGATGTCGTCAACGAAGCGATTGATGCTAGTCAATCGGATGGCTTCCGCAGAACCAATTGGTATAGTATAGCGGGGCCGGAGTTTATTGAAAAAGCGTTCCAATATGCGCATGAAGCAGACCCGGATGCGAAGCTTTTTTACAATGAATTCGGCATATTCGAATCATCTGCCAAGCTGGACTTCACCATTAGCATGATTCAGAACCTGCTTGCAAAGGGAGTACCTATTCATGGAATCGGCGTGCAAACGCACAATACAATCTATATTCCGGATAAAGATACAGTAGATCGTACGATGGCGAAGCTAGTGGCACTTGGTATCGATATTCAGATTACAGAGATGGATATGTCCATCTACAAAAATGACACTGAAAAGTATGATGCCATCACCGATAAGCAGATTGTGGACGCTTTGTTGGTTCAGCAAGCCTACCAATACAAAGACATGTTTGAAGTTTTCAACAAATATAAAGCGAATATTACAGGTGTTACGTTTTGGGGATTAGCTGATGATCGCACATGGCTGGATAAGACGTCAGCTAATAGAAAGGATCTTCCCCTTCTCTTCGATGAATCTTTAAAAGCGAAGTCGGCTTATTGGGCGTTGGTAGACCCAAGTAAGCTACCAGTCCGTATTCAAACGATACATGCTGAAGAGAGTGGGGCTTTGACGATGGATGCTGCTGGATTAGAGAATCCTGTGTGGGATTATATGACCCCAGTAACGGTCGCAGGCAGCACGTACACTAGCGCTTCCTTCAAGACGTTATGGCATGACAACGCCTTGTATGTCAAAGTAGAAGTGGATGATAGCACCGTAGACGCCACGGACGCAGTAAAGTTGTTTGTGGATGGAAATAACCGCAGAACGACGGTTTATGATCAGGACGATCATGCGTATACGTATAGCAGACTGCAGGCTCAAGGGAGTGCCAGCAGCTATTTGCAGGATGGAGCGAACGGTTATAAAGGCATATTCCGTTTGCCGTTGGATAGTACCCTACCTGCTGTAGGTAAAAACATAGGATTTGATGTTAGCATAGCGAATGGCGCAGAAACGATTCATTGGAATGATACGTCTGGCCAGCAAGCAGTCACGATGGCTAACGTGGGTTTGTTGAAATTTACCCCGGCCTCCTTGTATGCGGAAGCAAGAAAAGGTACACCAATCATTGACGGAGAGATAGACGCAAGCTGGGATGAAAGCAGTATTCATACGACTGAGCGGTACTTGACAACTTCAACAGCGCAAGGGGCCAAAGGGAAATTCCGGACCCAGTGGGATGACCAATATCTATATGTGTTGGTTGAAGTGGATGACCCGTTATTAAGCGCAACGAATGCGCAAACCCATTTGCAGGATTCTGTAGAATTATTTATTGATGAGAATAATCACAAAAGCAGTTTGTATGAGAACGATGATGCACAAATTCGATTCAATTACTTGAATCAAATCAGCTCTAGAGGGACATTCCTCAGGGATCAGCTGCAATCTGTTACGAAGACGGTATACGGAGATGACCATAACATCCTTGGTTACCGGGTGGAAGCTGCAATCAGATGGAATACGATAACTCCTAAGGCAGGTCATGTTATGGGATTCGATGTTCAGGTTAATGATGATCCTGGCATTGGAACACGAAATAGTGTGGCTATGTGGAACAATTTGACTGACAAGGGTTGGGTGGACACTTCTGGCTTTGGTGTTATCCGATTAGTAAATGGAGAAGTCTCTGCGGGGACGGCGGCTGCCGTTCTGACAGGCGATGATCAAGTGAAAATAGGCGAGACGTATACGCTTGACTACGGATTAACGGGAGCACGGAATGTGTCAGCGCAGGATGTTACGATCCATTATGATAGTCAGGCGTTTGAACTGATCGATGCACAGCCACTTTCAGCCAACACCGTTATCTTGAACCGGACTTCGAGCAGCCCTGTGGGCACCGAAAGGTTCGTCTTGGCGACAACCGATGCTGCCCACGTACTTAATGGCGATGTGCCCGTGTTGCGCTTTACCTTCACAGCGAAGACCACGACGAGCGGGGTGATAATTGCAAGCGGTCCTGTCACATTAGCGGACGGAAACGGGAATGAATGGCAGGCTGCGCCAGTAGAAAAAACGGTAATCGTTACGGCGATACTAGATAAGACGATGCTGCTCGCTGCTGCACAGAATGCTGAAGCTTTGCATGCCGGAGCCGTGGAGGGCTATGCCAACGGGCAGTACATCATGGGAGCGAAAACAGCGTTGCAAGCGATTATTGCTGTGGCGCAAGCCTCTTTGGCTAGGCTTGATATTACACAAGCCGAGTTGGATCAGGCCGTCGTGCAAGTCAACCAGGCTGTCGCTTTGTTTACAAGCAAGGTGATCACTGCCAGCATGGGCGACATTGCCGGATTAGGCGGACTTCCTGACGGCAAAATCAGCGTCGCCGACTTGGGATTTGTGGCTTATCATTTTGGCACAGCTTCGTCAAACGCCAACTGGGCAGAGGTAAGCAAAGCCGATATCGACAAGAACGGTGTTATTGATATTTATGATCTTACTTTTGTGGCGAGAAGAATAAACTGAGCGGCTCTGTCTAAAAAAAAAGCAATCCCTGCGTTTGCAGCTTGGGTTGCTTTTTTTGTTTAAAGATGAGATGAAGCATTTCATGTTGGCTCCCGTGTTCCTACAATATCGGAGAAAGGGGACGTAAGCATCGAGTTTATATGTTTTGGAGTGAATGTGGAGTTACTTCAGCTGCTTCGCGCGGAGGAAGGGGAACTACAGTGCGCTATTTTGGTGAAAAGTATCATTATCGCGGGGATGAGAGAACTACGGTACGCTATTTTGCTGTTTCATGGGAAACTCAGCGCTTTTCGTGGAAATAAGACCCTGTAGTTCCGCTATGCCCCTCAGATCCCTGCTATTTGCCGAAATAGCGTACTGTAGTTCCCCTTAACATGATTCCCTAAGCAAGACTCCCTTTTTATTGGCAAAATGGTGATCATTTGCTTGAAAAAGAGCATCTGGAATTATTTGGATGTTAGAGGGAGGTTTTGATCGAATAAAGAGGCTAGGTTTTCTTATTGGAATCCACAGCAGGCTAGGTTTTCTACGTTGTCTGGAGACAAGATCCCATCTAGGAGATGTGCAGAGCTTTGACTGGTTAGCCGATCTAATGATGAGCTTGAGGAAGGATAACTTTAAGAAGAAAGAGTCATTTTCAGTGCGGAGTGGGCCTGCTATGATCAAAATGTGGTTTCAGTTTCAGGGGTTCATGTCAGAGTCAAGAGAGGAGGGGAAATCAGGATGGACAACGAACACCGTTACATCAATCGCCAACCCAACTTTTTCAAAAGAGTAGATAAAGGGAAATATGTGCTTCTGATGTTCTTGCCTTGTTTATTGTATTATGTCTTCTTTCAATACGCTCCCATGCTCGGGATCGTCATAAGTTTCAAGAATTACAATTTAGTGAAAGGGATTTGGTCGAGTGAATGGGTGGGGCTCAAATACTATTTGATGTTCCTGCAGGACCCAGGTTCTCTAAAGTTGATCCAAAACACGTTTCTGCTGGGGATCTATTCCTTATTGTTTGGTTTTGCACCGCCGATCATGTTGGCATTGCTGCTCAATGAGGTGAAGAATGCGCTGTTCAAACGTTTTGTTCAAACGGTCAGCTACTTACCTCATTTTATTTCCAATGTCGTTGTCGTAGGCATGATTGTTACGTTTCTCTCGCCTTCGGGCGGGTTGATTAATGAAATGATTCAATCGCTAGGCTATAAACCCATCAATTTCATGATGGAACCAGGCTTGTTTCGTGCGATTTACGTGACATCCGGGGTGTGGCAAAGCTTTGGCTGGGGTTCGATCATCTACCTTGCAGCATTATCAGCGATTGATCCAACATTATATGAAGCGGCAGAAATGGATGGGGCTTCGCGTTGGAAAAAGATGTGGCATATCACCTTGCCAGGTATTGCGCCTGCCATTATCACTTTGCTTATCCTCAATGTGGGCAATATTACACAAGTCGGTTTTGAGAAAGTGTTTCTGCTTACGAACCCGATCAACTTGAAGACGGCGGATATTCTAAGTACCAATGTGTACAAGATAGGGTTAATTGGCGGACAGATCAGCTACGCTTCTGCGGTTGGCTTGTTTGCATCCGTCATCAGTTTAGTTTTTCTCCTAGGCACCAATTACATGAGTCGCAAAATTACGCAAACTAGCTTATGGTAGAAGGGAATTCTTTATGAAGCAAAGAATCACTGTATTTTCCATCCTCAACCTCGTTCTTATGCTTTGTGTGGTCGTGATCACCCTCTATCCATTTCTTTACATGCTTGCGGTTTCCTTGAGTGAAAGTACGTTTGTCATGAAAGGCGCGGTTACTTGGTACCCCAAAGGGTTTAATCTGGACATGTATAAGCTGGTTTTGAAGGACTCCCGGATTATGAAGGGTTTTCTCAATACGATCCTCTACACGGCGCTTGGAACTGCGGTTTCTTTAATCATTACAGCTTTCGGGGCTTATGCCATTACGAAGAAAGAGATGATTTTTACAAAAGGTTTTACCCTGATGGTTGTCATTACTTTATTTTTTAGCGGTGGTATGATCCCGACATTTCTTGTCGTTAAGTCCTATGGGCTTATGGATACCGTATGGGCGATGGTGCTTCCGAATGCTGTGAATTCATGGAATCTGTTAGTGATGTGCTCGTTTTTTCGAGGCATACCAAAGGAAATAGAAGAGTCGGGTAAAATGGATGGTTTGAACGATATTGCTATTGCTTTGCGTATCGTATTTCCAATGTCAAAAGCTGTTTTTACGGCGATTGGATTATTTACGATGGTTGGATTGTGGAACGACTTCTTCACACCGCTGTTATATCTCAGGGATGTCAATCTATTCCCGTTATCCGTCGTATTACGCAATATTATGCTTGCTGGACAGATGGCTTCCGAAGCAACTAGCAGTCAAGGCGATGCCATTGTCTCGGAGTCACTGAAATATGCGGTTCTTATGGTCTCTATCCTGCCGATTCTACTGCTGTATCCCTTTTTGCAGAAATACTTTGATAAAGGGGTTTGGGTAGGCTCGATCAAAGGATGACCATCGCAAATACGCTTGTTACAGATCACTCGCAGATAAAGGGGAAGTTGTACATGAGAAAAGTGGGTTTAGTTGTATTAAATATGGCGTTGGCTCTTACTGTACTTGCTGGGTGTACAACCAAATCAGCCACGGAGAGCGCGGCTCCTAACAGCAGCGGGAATCCGCAGCAAAGTCCAGGAAGTACAGCTGCAGGAAGTACGGCATTGGCTAAGAATACGTTCACGGCGCTGTTGGAAACCAATGCAAGCTGGCCGTACAACAAGGATTGGCCGATCTGGAAATACTTTGAGGAGAAAACGGGAGCTACTTGGAATGTGCAGCTTCCCTCTGGAAATTTACAAGATACCACTACTTTGAATGTAGCTTCGGGCTCATTGCCTGATCTAACATTCGGCTATACACCGATTGCCAACACCTACGGTATTCAAGGGGTGTTCGCCAATATTCTTGATTACACGGATATCATGCCAAATTTTAAAAAATGGATGGACAAATATCCGACTTATGTGAAAGCGTCCCTAGCGTCGGACGGGAAAATGTACGTATTTCCTAATGAAGGTTATGGAAAGGCAAATGGTATGAGCTGGTTGTATCGTCAGGATATTTTCCAGAAAAATAATTTGAAGCCGCCGGCTACTTTCGATGAGTTCTATCAAGAATTAAAGCAGCTCAAGCGAATTTATCCGGATTCAACGCCTTTTGTTTTCCGTAATGGCTTGAATATTCTTAGCAATATGGCTCCTTCTTTTGATACGAACGGTGGTTACTATCTGGATAAGAATTCGAATAAAGCTAAGTTCGGTCCTATTGAGCCTAACTACAAGAAAATGGTGGAATACTTGCATAAGTTTTACGTAGATGGCCTGATTCCAGCCGACTTCCTGACTGTGGATACGAAACGTTGGCAGGATATGATTTCGACGAATAAGAGCTTTGTAACGAATGACTACATCGTTCGGATCGATTTCTTCAACACGCCAATGCGCAAGGAAAATCCGGATTCCACCCTAGCCTT
Organism: Paenibacillus sp. HWE-109; assembly: GCF_022163125.1. Lineage (NCBI taxonomy): Bacteria > Bacillati > Bacillota > Bacilli > Caryophanales > Paenibacillaceae > Paenibacillus > Paenibacillus sp. HWE-109. The sequence goes on from NZ_CP091881.1 coordinate 1,255,992, forward strand.
TATGCCGCCTGCATCGGGCTTCGCCGGTACTAAACCATTGCTGCTCAATACACAGTCTGTAGACGGGGGATTGATGGTATCGGCCAAGTCGAAGAAAATTAAAGAAATTATGAAAATGATGGACTTTTTCTACAGTGAAGAAGGAAAAACCATGGCAAGCTGGGGCAAAGAAGGCGAGACCTTTACGGTGGCAAATGGTAAGAAGCAATTCAAGCCCGGCTTATTCAGCAACGCGACCGAGCTAGCGAATAAATATGGCTTGACGACACTGGGAACCTATACCTGGTTTGATTTCGACGCGTACAAATCCATCATTTCCCCCAGTTTGCAATCGGCTTACGATGAGGCAGACAAGTATATGGATGCTTACAGTCCGCTTCCGAAGAACACGCAAGATGAGCTGGATACCTTATCCATCACCGGAAAAGCGGTCACTGATGCGTATTCAGAGAGTATTTCGAAGTTTATCGTAGGTCAAAGAAGTCTGGACGAATGGGATCAATACGTAGAAGAACTCAAAAAAGCAGGCCTTCAGAAAACGCTTGATGTGTATCAGGCTGCTTTTGACCGGGTTCAGAAAACGAAGTAAATCCCGTTACTCAAAATGTAGTTAGCCTCTTTACCCGCATCTACGTCTTTGCGAAACAGATTGGCGCTCGCTTGGCGCGAATGCGGGTTTGACTCTTATCATAAGGAGAGATGATTTCGTGGGAGCTAAACGAATATGTCAAGGGTTATACAGGACTACCGTACACTTTGTATTAGTATCCATACTGGTGTGGTTTGTTCTTCCTTTTCACCAAAGCGTGCAAGCAGAAGGCAGCAATATGTTGTTGAATGGGAGCTTTGAAACGCAATTGGCAAACGGCAATCCAACGGACTGGACAATCAAGGAGTATACCGCAGGACCTGTCGTTACGGTGGATGGCGCTGTGTATCACGAGGGAACACATGCGGTCAAGATGGATGCAACGGCTGGCGGGAGAAAGAGCGTTGCTCAGAATGTCCCATCAGTTGTAGCGGGTCAATCTTATAAAGTTTCTGCTTGGATTCGAACCGAAAATGTCGCCTCCCTAGAAGGAGCGCGTATTCGGATAGGGTTTTATGACCAGGCAAGCGCGCTTATCGGATCTTTGGTGTATACATCAGGACTGAAAGGCAGCAACAGTTGGAGTTTGGTTAGTAAAACACTGCAAGCGCCAATAGGATCCGTAAAGCTGGCGATTGAACTTATGCCGGATACAGGCACAGGCATAACCTGGTACGACGATGTTCAAGTAGTTCCATTCTATCCCGTGCAGGGAGTAGCGTTGGATTTGCCTTCAGCACAACTGACGATTGGGCAAAGCGCAGCGCTGCATGCTTCACTTACACCTTCGAATGCGACAAATCAACAGATTACGTGGGCATCTTCGAATTCGAATGTCGCCACGGTGAACAGCGGGGGGACAGTGACAGCTATCGGTTATGGAACAGCGATGATCACAGCAACAACTAGTGAGGGGGGATTTAGCGCCAAATGTTATGTATCTGTAGGGGATTCGGGAGTGAGTGTGGATCATATTGCTGTTAATTCCGATAAAGTCACCGCTGCCGTTACAGATACCATTGAACTGTCTGCCGTGGTATTTCCGCAAAATGCTTATGATCAAAGAGTCGTGTGGACATCTTCGAATCCGGCCGTTGCGACGGTTGTAGACGGCCGCATTCATGTGGTGGGGCAAGGGACGGCAACGATAACGGTTACGTCTATAGATGGCAATAAAACAGCATCAACGATGATTGAGGCAAACAGCCTTTTGCGGAATGGGAACTTCGAGATGGTTTCTTCAGGCAGTTTACTACCCGATGGTTGGACGGTTACGAATTATGAGGCAGGGCCTGCAGCAAGCCTGGATAACGCTATGGCCAAGGATGGGGGGAAATCAATCAAGATTGACGCTTCTAATAGCGGAAGAATCAGCCTATCTAAAGAAATTACATCGATTATCGCCGGGAATTACTATAAATTTGCAGGTTGGATCAAGACCGCAAATGTTCAGTCCGTTGAAGGGGCACGGGTAAGGATTGGATTCTATGACAGTGCGAATGCGGTAATAACTCCAATGGTGTTTGTAGGTGGATTTAAAGGAAGCCGTGACTGGCAGCATGTTGAGAGTATTATCCAAGCACCGCCAGGCGCTGTGAAAATGAGGATCGAAAATATGCCGGATCAGGGCACGGGGATAACCTGGTACGACAATGAAAGTGTCATCCCTTGGACTTATGTCCAGCAGCTTAGCCTCACTCCGGATAAGTTGGTCTTGCAAGTTGCCGAAAGCAGCGTGCTGCAAGCGTCGATCGCGCCAGTGAATGCAACGAATCAGAATCTGACATGGACAACATCGGATGCGAGTGTCGCTAGTGTGAGTAATGGGGTAGTTGCGGCGATTAGTCAAGGCATTGCAGCTGTAACCGCAACTACACAAGACAGGGGATTCCGAGCGGTAAGTCTTGTGCAGGTCGGGGGCAATACGGACATCACGGTACCCGATTATACAGCGACCACAACCTTTGGCGCTTCGGTCAATGGGCAGGTAGTTGCCGCCGATTCGAATAGCCACGCACTAACGTATACGAAGCTTGCTGAGTCTGAACACGGGACGGTCCATGTCAAAAGCGATGGCACCTGGACATATAAAGCCAACCCGGGAAGCTACACTTCGGATCACTTTTATATCGGGGTAACGGATCACAACGGCAGCTCCACGTATGCGACAGTCAACATCAGCATACAGCCCTTGGCGACCGTAATGGAGCCTTATACGAACGTGCATCCGAGCCTTTTCCTTGACCAAGCGAAAGTGAACCAGCTGAAAACGGCTATCCTTCCAGGCGGAACGCATGAGCACATATGGAATGAAATTAAAGCCAAAGCGGATGCCTTTGTGCTAACTCCGCCTACGACGTATTATGTGGATAAGTATACGGGTGAGGCATGGCAAAGAGATACGGCAGACCGAACGATCTATTTAGCATTAGCCTATCTCATTGACGGAGATGTCAAATATTATAACGCTGCGAAAGCCTACGCGCTTGCATCCGTCAGCTACCCTACGTGGGGAAGAGCTGAACTCAAAAATATCGATCTTGCTGCGGGGCATCAATTGTTAAGTCTTTCCATCGTCTATGACTGGTTGTATAACGATCTCGATACGGTTACGCGAGAGACGATCAAGCAGAAGTTGGAGACGCGTGGCAGCGAAATGTATCTAAAGGCAACCGGACAGCCTTTTGAGGGAAGTATGGACTATAAGAAAGTGTATTGGACGGAAGGCTATTTACAGAACCACTTGTGGGTGAGTTTAAGCGGACTGACTGCCGCAGGGGTGGCCTTGCACAATACGGGCAGCAGTACGCTGCCATGGCTCGAATACTCTATAGGAAAATTTGATCAGGTGCTGCAGGCTTTGGCCGATGACGGAGCGAGTCAAGAGGGGTACCCCTATTGGCAGTACGGTCTTGAGTACTTATTGAAATATGGCGAGATTGCCCAGAAGTTTTTTGACGTAGATATCTACACGGACAATAAGTGGCTTGAACAGGCTTCAACGTATGCTGCTTATATGTCCCTGCCCAAAAACAGCTGGAAACCGAATGTCAATCATCTTAATTTTGGCGATGATGCGAATGTAAATTGGTATGGTCCTGATATGTCCTTAAGGCTGCTTGCCGGGAAATATTCGGATGGCATCGCGCAAGGGCTTGCGAATGAGATCGATACTGCGAACATTGAATCCATGAATGTCAAATATGCCAATCTGCTGTGGTATGACCCAACGGTGCCAGAGGCTTCGGTAAGCAGCCTGCCAACCCTGCATATTTTTGATAATCTGGGGATTGTTTCGGCTAGGTCGGACTGGTCTGGAGACGGATCCGTCGTCGCTTTCAAAAGTGGTCCCGCTATTGGACATAAAGCGCTCCATATGAACGAATCCCCTTTGGACGACTGGGGAGTGGCTCATGCGCATCCGGATGCCAATCATTTCATGATCTTCGGCGATGGGGAGTGGCTAATCAGGGATGATGGCTATGCGAACAAGAAAACATCGAATCATAACACACTGCTGATCAATGGTACTGGACAGTTAGGCGAAGGTGCACAGTTCCTGAGCAACATTCCTTTGCAAAGTGTGAAGTCAGAGCCTGCCATCGTAAAAACAGTATCCACTTCCGTTTATGATTATATGCTCGGAGATGCTACTCAGGCTTATGACAGCGATCTTGGTCTTCAAAAGTATAAACGTCATTTGATTTATATGAAGCCCGACATCCTGGTGGTTGTTGACGATATTGAAGTCGATCAACCGAAACAGTTGGAGCTTAGGTTCTTCCCGGAAAGCCAGAATATTCAGTCCCTAGGGGATGGCAGCTATCTGACAACGGGCTTGACGGCCAATTTGAGATATAAAGAGCTGACAGGAAGCAATGTGACTTCGAGTGCGGCACCTGTACCTTATGTTACAGACGAATCTAGTATGGACAGACAGGCGTTTCGTTTACTGAATACGACGCAATCGCACTGGACCAATGCCGCCGCATTTTCCTGGTCCGATTCGCAAAGTATTCCTAAGAATGTCACATTGACGCAGCAAGGGAATATATGGACCTTCGCGTCAGAAGAAGCCGCGGTGTCTCTGAATCTGTCGACGGATACGGTTCAAGAGGTTCAAAGCTCTGGAGGGGGCCAAACCGGCAACGATGCTACACTGATTGCGATTGTTCTCAACGGAAAGTTCATACAAGGTTTTAATTCCGGCACCTTTACTTATACCGTGCCGAAATCATCGAAAAAGCCGCAAGCTACGGTTTCGGCAATCAAGTATGACAAGAATGCAACGGTTCATACGGATTGGAACGGTGATGCAACGGGAACCGCAACGATCCAAGTGACTTCTGCCAATGGGACTGTCACCAACACCTACACACTTACGGTTGTGGATTCTTCCTTACTCACGGTAACCGGAGCAGAAAGCAATGTTGTCAGCGCAGGTTTTATTCCGGACAATGGCATCGATGACAACATGACAACGATTTGGTCGGCCAAAGCGGACTCCTCGCTGGTGACGCCAGACAATCCGCAGGGTGATCCGTGGATTCAATTCCATTTTGATGATGTCAAAAGCGTGAATCAAGTGGATATTGCCTGGTATCTGGGTCATCAACGACAGGCGAGCTTTGATATTGAGGTTTCGCAAAATGGTACCGTGTGGACGAATGTATACTCGGGCACAAGCAGCGGAACAACAGCCGAATATGAAAGTTATACATTCCCAAGTATAACTGCCAAGTACATCCGAATCATTGGTCATGGTACGAATCAAGGCGTCTACACAAGCATCAAAGATGTTAATGTGTATGAGGGAGCGATGAATTAATTAGATAGCTTCATTTTCAAAAAAGTCACCGTTTTCGAGATGTTTGCGAGAACGTGGCTTTTTTGTTACCCCTTAATCGGAAGAACGGCTAACTTTGTGTATAACAGCACATTTCCTAGCATGCTTCACTTGTTCTACACTCATAGATAAACATGATATAATTTTGGCAACTAGAGGGGGGCGCTCGGATTGGCCAATATACGACCTTTTCCAAAGAAGGCGGGTTCGCTGTTCTTCAAGCTGCTGATCAGCTTTATTGTGATTATTCTATTACCGGTTTCTTTTAACTTTGTTTCGTATGCGTTCTTCCGTACCAATCTGGAGGAAAAATTAATTGAGAACAATAGCGTCTTAACGGACACCGCCGTCAAACATTACGAAGACCAAATTAGAACGATTAAGAATTTCACGTTTACCCAGTATTTAAAAGTCAATGCCAGCATTGTGAATTGGAATAAAGGGCGTGGCATTGATTATGTGGCGGTCACCCAACTTCGTAATGAGCTTCAGGCGTATTTAACGAATCCGTCGCTTTACTTATCCAACATGATTGTTGTGCTGAATCGTCTTGACCTAGCCTTGGATAAAGATGGATCCGCTTCTTTGCATGATATGTTCGACAAGTTTTATTCCAATGACACGTATACCTACGACTTTTGGCAAAAAGAAATGAGCGGCGACAATGGCTTTAAGCTGTATGCGTCCTCGAATTTTTCGCTCAAAACGTTGGATATTCCCCAAAAAAGTGGCAGCTTGATGCCCCTTTTATTCAACAGCGACAACAAAAGTATTGCCATCATCGCCTTGATGGACAATGAGAAAATGGCGGAGGAATTTTACAAATCCACTTCACCAGGCAGTAAGCTGTTTATATTAAATGAGAAGAAAAACATCCTTTATGCTTCTGATCGTGAAAGTACCCTAACCTTTCCTGCCATGAACGAGATGAAAGGTCATATGAAAGTAGGAACCTTTTACTTCTTCTATCAAAAAGGGACTTTAAGCGGGTTTACCTATGTCAATGTTATTCCTACATCTTCAATCGACTCTCAAATTTCAAGATTGAATCTTATTCTAGCTTCCATACTCGTCGTGTCACTATTGTTAAGCATTGCCGCTTCCATCTTTTTTAGTGTACGTCTGAATAACCCAATCCGTAAAATTGTAGAATCGATTCGACAACTCAATTTCTCTCTTCCTCCGCAAAGTCAAATTAAAGAATTCAATGTTATCAGTGAAAAAATTAATGAGTTGTTCCGGACAAATCTTGTCATTCACCAGGATCTGGATCGTCAGAATTCACTCCTCAAGTACTACGCGTATACCAATAAATTCAAAAACATTCGCGGCTATGTGAAGGAAGCCAATATTCCTCCGAATATGGACAAACCCTTTATTTTGATTGGTTTTCAACTTTTGTTTACATCAAGGCTGAAAACAGATATGGGTATTGCCCAGGATAAAGCCGCTAATTTATTTAAGGAGTTTGTCAATGCAGATTTGACGGAGGCGTTCGCGGAATCCGTTACCTTCCAAATTGAGAATGATATCATCTTGTCCCTAATTTTTATGGAGGAGGATCAACGTTCCCGCATCGAGGTATTTTTACAACGCTGGAAACAAGTATTCGATTTGGACCGGGAATACTGTCTCATGTCGATCTCCGTCAGCGACAGGTACGAGGACTCTTCCAAATTTTCCGACGCGTATAATCAAATATTGCTCTTATTGAACGGACGGCGCACGGGAGATGACACTCAGATTATTACGGAGCCCGGGCCGACCAATCCTGTTTATTTGGATCAGGAAGAGGAGCGGGTATTTTATGCCAACTTGGAAAAGGGGAACGCATCCGAATTGATTCAAATTGTAAAACGCCGCCTCCATTATCTCGATCGGAAGAGTGCTACACTGCGTCAGTTGCATGAATATGCAACAGAAGTCATCCGCAAAGTCAACAAAGCTTCTGGCAGAGAGTCCGGTATTTCGGCTTTTGGTGAACTTAACGTACCTGGACCCCTTCCTTACGAGAACGTGCGTGAATGTTTTACATTAGAGCAATTGGAACAGTATTTCGAATGGTTTCTTCAGGTCGAATCAGCAGTTATTCGCAGGAAGTTTGAGGAAGTAGATCCCATCATTGACTTTGCAACGGACTATATCAACGCTCATCTTGGTGATGATATTACCCTGGAATTGGTAGCCGACAAGCTCGGTATTACAGGGACGTATTTATCGACTTATTTCAAGAATAAGAAAGGCATTAACTTTAGTGATTACATCAACAACGTTCGCATGAGAAAAGCGCAAGAGTTACTAGCCACGACCGATTTGAAAGTGTTGGATATTGCTTCTATGGTCGGTTATTACAGTGTCAATGCCTTTATTCGTAAATTCAAAAAATATACCGGGGTTCCGCCGGGGGAGTATCGGAAAGTGAATGTTGATTTGTGAAAAAAAACCGATTGCTGAAGGAAAAGCATCAGTAGGAGAGATTATTTCGCATCTTAAAAATTGGGATACTTATATCCTCTCTACGATTATCCCTGCGATTAAAAATGGAAAAGGAATGGTATTTCCAGATTTCAATTCATTTAACAAAATAGCGTATGAATATGCCAGATCGGGAATTTCTAAAGATTGTCTGCTCGATGAATTTAAGCAAACTCGTACTTTGCTGGTTGAAACACTGTTAAACGAGTCTGACGTTGTTGCTAGACATGTTACCGCGAACGGATTAGAAACTTGCCCGCACACCGGCATACCCTATTCTCTGCTTTATATCATTCATGAATTTATCGATCACGACAATCATCATAAAAATCAAATTTTAACGGTATTATAACTTTCCGCTAGAAGGAAAACGAATGTCTAATTTCATAAAGTCTCCAGGCTTGGGTTGTAGGCCAAACCAGCACGATGAAGTGGTTCGATAAGATGCGATGAGACGAGAACAAGGTAGTTGTGAATGTACTTATTTGTTCGGATTGCTGTTGGTTTGGAGGTATAAACAAGCTAGTTGGCAGAATGAGATCCGCTAGCTTTAGCTACCGCGCGGAGATAAGGGAACGTCAAGCTGCGATACAAGCAAAAGGTGTCAGGATAGCGAGTCTGAGGGAACTACAGTACGCTATAATTCTGAAAACCGTCATATTCCACGCCAGAGGGAACTACGATCCGCTATGTCACCATTTTCCGGTTGGAATCGGCAGGTTTCGCTTAAATAGCGGATTTCAGTTCCCTTTCATGCTATGTTTACCCCATTTTCCGCCAGTTAGCGGATCATAGTTCCTTTTCACACGAGGCTCTCTGTCATGGCAAAGCCCAAAGGGAACTAGGTAGGATTCGCAAGATTGCTGAAAACCGCTATGTAGACGCTCGCTGTTTCAATTCCGAGAGTTTGTCTAGTACCTCATATATGGAGTCTGCCTGCTGGAAAATTCCAATCGGTTTTTTGAAGTTAAAGGAACTTTTTGGAAAATTCATCGTCTAATCAAATCGACAGGAGAATAATTTTGAAGAGGTGAAGGCGATGAAAAAGAAGCTGCTTGTATCGATGCTGGCTGTTATATTGTCATGTGGAAGTGTGGCTTACGGGGCTTCGGATGATACCCACTGGGTGACGAAGGAGCTTAAGGAATACAAGGAATTCATCTTACCCTACAGGGATAACGCTTCGACTTCGATACAAGGTTCAATTAGTCTGAAAGAGTGGAATTCATTTCAAATAAATGTGCTGGATGGGACTAAACTGAATAACCCCATTGTGCTCGATGATTGGGCGACGGCGCTGAAGATGGCGACGGCTTTGCCGGAGAAAGACAGTGAAGCCTGGATCAAGATGTATGTTCATGAGCTTGGACAAGGGACGGAGATTACCCGTGAACATGCGGTCGGAGGAATGGTAAAGCTCTTGATTGGCTCTTTCATTAAGGGGAGCTGGTCAGGGGAAGAATTAAAGCCGGCAAAAGCGCTGCAGGATTATCAAGATATCAGCGACAATCTGAGAGGTTTGGTTGAGATTGCGTATATTCAAGGGGTATTGGACGCCACAGTGCAAGATAAATTTAGACCAAACGATAAGCTGACGAATGCCGAAGCGATATCGATGATGTTTCGGGTCATGGGGAAATTGGCGTATAACATGCCGATTTTACCGGCAAACCATTGGCTCACTGAAGAACTGGAAGCAGCCTACCAAAGCGGTAAGCTTCCCAAGCCGATGCTTAAGGTGTTGCGACGGTCTTTTCAAGATCCTATGAACACGGATCGTAACATACCTGTTGGTTTATGGCATGAAATGCTGCTTTCAGGACTGCCAGTGCCTGCCTATATCAGAGAGAAAGCATCTGTATATACGCTTGCCTACAATCAGGATGGGGGAATTCTTAGGGATAGAGCAGTAGTTGGTGTAACGAAGCTTGGAAAAAATCCAAGAAGCGCAACTCTGGAGGAAAAAATAAATGCTGAAAAAGCATTTACGGATTATCGCGATGCTTTTGATTCCGATAAAATCGCTGTCGCATACGGAGATGGTCTACTAGAGGGGCAAACTGGCCAAAGCTTCGGCGATCACAGTTATCTTACTTACGCTGAAGCGGCTGCTCTTGCAGTCCGGGCAAGCTTGAGAGAAGCTTTGAACGAAATACCATTGCTAATCGATGAAGAGGCAGCATTACAAATTGCCAAAAAGCTGGACCCTGACTCCAAAGCCGAATGGAAAGCAACCTTCAAGAAGAGTCTGGTGCTTCATGACAATAAGAACAGACAAATTTATGATGGGTGGGTTGTGGAAGAGGCCTACCCGGCGGGCAACAAGATGGTTGTGTATATGGATGCCAGAACGGGGAAGATCATGGTCGTCTCGGAGATCGAAGCGCCATTTGAGGGAATTGATTAATACGGCTGAATCCCGAGCGAAATTGGAAATTCTTACTCAGTCGGATAATGAGATTATTAAAGAAAATGCCTTGTATCAATTACAAAGGAAGCTCTAAGGAATGAATGTATACGAGCAAAGAGATTAAACTTTGCCCGTATACAAATTTAGATACGACGAGGATGTAACTCAATGAACAATACTACTAAACATGCAGAAGAGAAGAAGATTTTTGCGCATTACAATGAAAAAACAATTAGAGTGTATCAAGCTTATAACCATAAGATTGCAGATGAAGCAGTCGAGTTAGGTTCGTTCGGCGCATCATTTAAAATGGAAAGGATGACGTGGATCAAACCATCTTTTTTATGGATGATGTATCGGTCAGGCTGGGGTACCAAAGTTGATCAAGAAAGAATTCTAGCAATCGACATTTCTAGAGAAGGATTTGATGCAATTTTGTCAGATGTAGTTTTGTCTTCCTTTCATTCAGATGCCTATGTATCTTTCGATGAATGGAAATTAAAATTACAAAATTCTCAAGTTAGATGTCAATGGGATCCTGATCGTGATATACATGGAAATCCTTTGCATAGACGCGCTGTTCAACTAGGTTTAAAAGGTAATATGGTAGAGAATTACGTCCATAAATGGATAGTAGAAGTAAATGACATTACTGAGCATGTAATACAGATCAGAGAAGCAATACAATTAAACAGCTTTGAGGTCAGCATGTTACCAAATGAACGTGAATACCATTTGGATGAGTGCATTCAGAGAACTCTTGGAATGGTAACACAGTAATTAAAGTCGAACCTTTAGGGGCTTCAACCCTTACAAGGTTCTTTTTGTAAACTGGACTATAGGCGAGTCAGCGCTTTTTTGTATTTGCCGGGACTGCTGCCGTACATTGATTTGAAAAATCTTATGAATGGATACGTATGATCATAGCCGATCCGATTCGCGATCTCCCCCATTGTTAAATCTGTCGTAGCCAATAAATATTGCGCCTTCTTCAATCTCTGAGCTTGGACATATTGCATCGGAGAAACTTGGAAGGCTTGTTTGAATTCTTTATGAAAATGGGAGATGGACAAGTACATCACTTCGGCCATTCGTGTCACCTTTATTTTCTCGGTAAGATGTTTCTCCATGTAGTCGAACACGGGTTGAAACCGTTGGAGATTCCTCATATTCTCGAAGCTGCCGATTTTGTAACGGGAGACGGAAAGAACAACTTCCAATAGAGTGAACAGTCGCTGCTTGACTTGCGCTGCTTTGTACAAGGAAGTGCTGGTGTCGATTGGATCGGTGTTCATCAAGGCGGTTATTTCAGTTTGGAGCCGACCGATGTTATTTCCGATAGCTTCGGAGGTGACATAAGGCGTTTCTATAAAGTCGAACAGTTTAAAATGGTCAAAAAGAGTGATGTCCACATTCAGCCAATGCGTGACGAATTGAGGTTCCAGCATGTTGACTTCATATTTGGTATGCGGGGGGATAATCAACCCTTGCCCGGGCTCAACCTTATAGCTCTCATTGCCAATATGAAGAAGCAGCGGCCCGTCCGTAATTTGGGAGATGAGTGTGAATGGCTGATCGAAACTATGAGATTTCTTCACGTCAAATCGCGTCGTATTGCCCTTGAAATAAGTAAAATCAAGCGAATTCAGGACTGTGAGCAAAAACGGGGAATCATGCATACTTCTTCCGCCTTCTTCATGTAATTACACTTATTATAGTGGATCGCGCAGCTGAATCAAACGGAATGAAGCAGGCTCCGAACAAAAGGTGTATAAAATCAGACAATTTGTCATTTCAACGTGACATCCCCCGGTGAGATAATCTTCCCGTGACAGAAATTATGAGGGAGATGAATCAGGAATGAGCGCTAAACTGAAGATCGGCATTCTGGGCGGAGGAGGCATTTTGACTGCACATGCCCCAGGGTATACACGTCTCGCGGATCTTTGCGAAGTCGTTGTGGCCGAGACTGACCCAAGCCGCCATAGTGAGATTCGAAGACTGTTGGGCGAGAATGTTGCCATGTAGAAGATTATACCGAGATTTTGACTGACAAAGAAGTGGATGCCGTGGATATTCTGCTTCCGCATTATTTGCACGCGCCTGCGGCAATCGCCGCTGCGGAAGCAGGCAAGCATGTGCTGATCGAGAAAGTGATGGCCCGCAATGTGCAAGAGTGCGATCTAATGATCCGAGCTTGCGAGAAAGCCGGCGTATCGCTTACCGTCTGCCATGACCGGCGTTACGATGCCGATTGGCAGGCGCTTAAGCGGGTGGTCGAATCCGGCGAACTGGGAGACATTTTGTTCTGGAAGTTGGAGCACAACCAGAACGTCGTTTTCCCCGAGCGAAGCTGGGTGCGATCGAAGGAAATGCTTGGCGGCGGTGCCATTATGAGCTGTCTTACCCACCAGATCGATTCGCTCAGATGGTATGAAGGGGAAGTGGATCAGGTGACTTGCATGACGAAAACGGAGCCGGATCGCATGGAAGGGGAAAGCATCGGGGCCGTATTGGCCAAAATGCGATCGGGCGCACTGGCCCTGCTCTCCATCAACTGGTATACGCAATCGCATCATGCTCCGGATGGATTATGGTACGAATTCAATCACGTCACCGGTACGAAGGGTGAAGCTTATTTTATGAGCGGCAAAGGTACATACGTCAAAATTCATGACGGATCATCCAAGCAGTTTCAGTATGACATGAAAGGTGAAGGAAGTTTCGTCAAGGTAGACGTCAAGAAAGAATTAACGGGCCACCAGCGCTGTATCGAGCAATGGGTGAAAAGCTTGAGAGGCGAACAGGCGGAAATGTTAACCGATGGGACAGACAGCCGTAAAACGGTTGAAGTGGCGGAAGCCGCTTATCGGGCTGAGGAAACGAAGGCGGTAGTCAGCCTTCCCTTGCAACCGACATATTGAAAGCGGTAGTCAGACGATTAAAGGAGGATTGGCTTTGCGGATAGGAATCGACAGCTTTACGCTCCGGGAATTGAACCTGGATCCTTATCAGTGTCTAGATTATGCCAACAAACGAGGGTTGGAAGGCGTGCAGTTTGGCGGCATGGACGGATTGAGCAGCAAGCGTGATGTGGGTGAACTATTGAACTTAAGGAATTACGCCGATTCACTCGGGATGTATATAAACGTTTCTGTAGGTGTCTGCAATCCGCTTCTGCAGCAATCAGAAGACGAAGCGAGAACGGCGATGATTCTTGATATTCAAGCCTTCGCCAAAGCCGGCTGGCATGAGCTGGCGGGCATCATTAGCAGGAGTGACGAACGATACAAGCATCCCGTTCCATGGAATACGCACTTATCGAAGAGTGCCGATTTCGTGCGAAGCCTGAGACCGGTGCTGGAGGCGTGCGGCAGTCGGATCAATCTGGAGAATCACGGCGACTCCACCTTCGATATTCTACATGTCGTCGAAGCCGCCGGTTCGGATATATGCGGCGTAAACCTCGATACCGGGAATACGCTGGTAAATGCGGAAGACCCTGTATTGGCGGCCAGACGAGTTGCTCCCTATACGCACTTGACCCACATCAAGGATGGCATCGTTTTCTTCTCGGCGAATGGGGTCAGCAGGCAAGGAAAGGCGCCCGGCCAAGGGATTGTCGATCTCGCGAGCATCATTGCCATTTTGGGTGAGTATAACCCGGATTTGCCTTTGTCGATCGAAGATCACAAGTGGATTTTTGAATTCCCGGTGTTCGAGCAGGAATGGTTCACTCCAAACCAGAACTTGACGCCCTATGAATTCGGACAATTTATCAAGCTCGTAAAAGCGGTAGAGCAGAAGCTTGCCTCCGGAGAGCTGCCAGCCGTCGATGCCTACGAAGCGATACCTTATTTGGCACAAATGGAGGAAAGGATTGCAAGCGGTGCGGAGTGTTTGCGAGGGATTCTAGAAAAGTTGAATTTACAAAGCGGTAAGTGAACACGTCTTACGTATCTTCGTGTTCACGACATCAACAGCGGGTTGCGTGGTAGAGTGAAGTTGGATAGGTGGATATTAGAACCGGGACTCTGTGGAGTGCCGGTTTTTTAGCAGACTGAGCTCATCTCCAAGCTGATCATAGCCAGCATGTCTCGCTCCTTCGCCGAAGAACGCACGCCGCAATTGATGAAATAAGGGATAGGCGGAGAGTTGAAATATAAGATCGGAGATCTCATTTGGGATATTTTCTATTGGTTGTAATTTTTAAAAAAGTGGTTGATAATCCTTAATTAAAAACATGATATCACATGTATTATAATAATAGCGCTTTCATAGAAAGTGGAATTTATAAAGTAAAGGGGCAGCCTTGATGAGTAATATTTCTATCCCAACACCGGTTCAATTGAAGAACGTGATAATCAAGGATGACTTCTGGTCCCCTTATATTTCATTGATTCGCGATGTTGTAGTACCTTACCAGTGGGAGGCACTTAATGACCGAATCGAAGGCAACGAGCCGAGTCACGCCATCCGGAATTTCAGAATCGCTGCCGGCTTGGAGCAGGGCGACTTCTACGGCATGGTGTTCCAAGACAGCGATGTGGCCAAGTGGCTCGAAGCCGTCGGTTATCTATTGGAGCAAATGCCTGATCCCGATTTGGAAAAGGTAGCGGACGAAGTCGTTGATGTGATCGCTAAGGCTCAGCATGCGGACGGATACTTAAATACTTATTTTACACTCAAAGAAATGGCGGGGAGATGGACGAATCTCGCGGAGTGCCACGAGCTCTACTGCGCGGGTCATTTGATCGAAGCGGCGGTCGCCTATGAGAAGGCAACGGGGAAGGGCAAGATTCTGGAAGTGGCTTGCAAGCTGGCTGACTGCATCGATGCGACGTTCGGGGCAGAAGATGGAAAGATCAAAGGTTATGACGGGCACCAAGAGATCGAGTTAGCACTAATGAAGCTCTACAGAGTCACCTCGAACGAGCGGTATATGAAATTGGCGAAGTTCTTCTTGGATGAGAGAGGGCAGACTCCCCACTTCTACGACTTAGAGTTCGATCGCAGGAATGGCGAAACTCATTTCCAAGCGCTGAAGATAGCCAAAGACAAAGCTTACAGCCAAGCGCACATCCCGATTCGAATGCAGCGGACGGCTGAAGGTCACGCAGTGCGGGTCGTATATATGTGCACGGGTATGGCCGACGTCGCTGCAGCGACAGGAGACGAAGAGTTGCTGAAGGCATGCCGGGCGCTCTGGCATAACATCGTGAACAAGCGGATGTATATTACGGGCTCGATTGGCTCGATGTCGTACGGCGAGTCGTTCACTCTCGATTACGATTTACCAAACGATACGGCTTACGCCGAGACGTGCGCATCGATCGGTCTCATCTTCTTCGCCCAGCGCATGCTTCAGATCGAGCCGAGAAGCGAATACGCGGACGTCATGGAGAGAGCGCTCTATAACACCGTTATCGGCGGGATGTCTCGCGACGGACAGCACTTCTTCTACGTGAATCCGTTGGAAGTTTGGCCTGAAGCAAGCGGTAAGAATCAGAATTTCGATCACGTGAAGATGGAAAGGCAGCGATGGTTCGGTTGCGCTTGTTGTCCGCCTAATATCGCTAGGCTGCTTGCCTCTCTAGGCAGCTATATCTACTCGTTCCATGGGCATGCCCTTTATACTCACTTATATATTGGAAGTCAAGTCACGGTGGAGGTGGATGGCAGCACCGTTGGGCTCATCCAGCATTCCGAGCTCCCTTGGAATGGTAACGTCCGATTCGAGCTAATGATGGATGGGCCCAAAACCTTCGCTTTGGCTCTTCGGATACCAAGCTGGTGCGGATCGTGGGATGTCAAGGTTAACGGGCAACCGGTAGCGGAATCTGCTATGCGCTTGGTTAACGGTTATCTTTATCTCGAACGGGAATGGAACGTAGGTGATATCGTCCATCTGGTTCTACCGATGAACGTTAGTCCGATGAAAGGCAATCCGGAAATTCGAGAGACCGTAGGCATGGTCGCTATCCAGAGAGGGCCAATGGTGTACTGCCTGGAGGAAGCCGATAATGGCAAAGGGCTGCATAAGCTGATCATCCGTCCGGGTTTCGAAGATCAAGTTAACTTTGACAGCAGCTTGTTAGGCGGACTGCTCACTATCGATTTAACCGCCTATCGGATCCAAAACGAAGGTTGGCAGGATCAACTGTACCGCGTAAATGCCGAGGATCACGTAGAAGCGACGATCGCCCGGTTCATCCCATACTTTGCTTGGGCGAACCGGGGAAGCGGCGAGATGAGAGTGTGGATCAGAGAAAATACGGTATTACCCTCATGAGGTGCAAGGATAAATAACAATTGTTAACTCTGGTCAAGGAGGGAAGGGAGCAACCGACAGGATAACCGCCTTATATTTCAGAGGAAATATTACCCGTCAACGCGGGGGAAATCAAGGAATGATGATGAATTATATATGATGGAGGGGTTAATATGAAAACAATGAAAAAAGGATTCATGTTTAGCGTGTCTACGGTCTTGATCTTAAGCATGATGGCTGGATGCTCCACGAGTAACGATAAACCAAACGCATCGCCAACGGGAGAAGCGGCAACGAAGGCACCGCAGACGACGACGGCTCCTTCCACGGAGAAAGTGAAGATTACCTATTCGATGTGGGGAAGCGAAGATGAGGGGAAAAAAACGCAGGAAGCTGCGGATAAGTTTAATGCTTCGCAAAGCAAAATCGAAGTCAAAGTGCAAGCGATTCCTTGGGAAAACTACATGACCAAGCTGAATACGCAAGCAACGGCAGGTCAATTGCCGGATACGGGGATACTAAAAGAGGATGGCGTCATCCAGTGGTCCTCCGATGGCATGCTGAATGATGTAAGTGGCATGTACACGGGAAGTGAGAGCAAGCCACTGGATAGCCTGGCCTACAAGTATCAAGGCAAAACCGTAGCCTATGCTGCTGCCAATGAAATCCTCCTCCTTTATTACAACAAAGACATGTTCGACAAAGCGAAGGTACCTTATCCTCCATCCGCATTGGATAAAGCATGGACATGGGACGAATTCGTAGCAACGGCGAAGAAGCTGACGCTCGACAAGAATGGCAAACATCCTGACGAGGCTGGCTTTAATTCACAGAGCATCGTACAGTATGGGGCATCCGTCGAAAATCTGGCATGGCAGTTGGAAGCTTGGGTGCTTAGCAACGGCGGCGCTTTCTATTCGGGTGACGGTACATCGGTGAGAATTGGGGAAGACGCCAGTATGGAAGCGATTCAGAAAGTCGCGGATCTGTACTTGAAAGACCATGTTGCTCCGTTATCAGTTGGACAGACGGATGATGGCATTCAGCGTACCATCATCGCAGGAACGGTCGCCATGGCCACGAATGGCGCGTGGAACGTCGGAACTAGCTTAAATGCAGCCAAGGAGGCAGGGCTGAAATATGGCGTAGCCGTATTACCTTACTTGAAGGAAAAGGTTACCCTCAATACAGGTGGTGCCAATGTCGTATTCTCTCAAACAAAGCATCCGAAAGAAGCAATGGAATGGCTCAAATGGTACACTGCCGAAGAAAACAACTGGGGACTCATCTCATCAGGCATTTGGATGCCGACACTGAAAAAGTGGTATACGGATGAAACGCTTACACATAAATGGGTCGACAATAAGAACTTCCCACCGTATAACGAATACAAGTCTGCTGTAGTCGATTATGCGCAATCCTCAGCCGCGAGACCTGCTTCTTGGTTCTATACGAATCATACAACAGACTTTAATACTTTGCTGGGATCGACGTTAGGCGATGTTTGGACTGGTAAAACTACCGCCAAGGACGCCATTACCAAAAATCTCGAAGCATTGAAAGCAGCCAATAAAGGCAAAAAATAACGTATAGGAAGGATGACCGCCAAGAACAAGCAAGCGGCGGTCATCCCTCAAATTTGAGGTGGGGAGCAAGATATGGAGACCTTTAACAAACCTCAGCAACGCCGTTCCCGCTTTTTTTCGAGTGAAGCACGTGTTGCTTATATATGCTTGATTCCGGCAATACTCGGACTAATCTTCCTTACTTATCTACCTCTTCTTGGTGTGTTGGGCATTAGTATGACGAATTGGACGGGGCTAAAAAATCCCGAATTTGTCGGCTTCAGTAATTACATCACGCTATTTACCACAGATCCTTATATTAAAGACTCTATTATAGCAACGCTCTACTTCGCATTTTTATCCGTAGCTGGAAGCATGATTTATTCACTTTTCATCGCAATGCTGTTGAATCGTAAAATTCCGGCAAGGGGCTTTTTCAGAGCCGTATTCTATGTGCCTTTTGTTTTGCCTGCTGCCGCTATATACGTAGGATGGTCCTGGCTTTATGAAGCGAATTTTGGTTTCTTCAACTATCTCCTATCTGAAATCGGATTGAACAAAGTTCTCTTTATCGCGGATTCGAATTTCGTAGTCCCATCTCTTTCATTGATTGCAGTCTGGCTGTCGGGGAACTTAATCGTTATTTTCTTGGCCGGGCTTCAAAGCGTTCCGAACGTCTATCATGAAGCGGCTGAAATGGATGGCGCAAACGGCTGGAAACGCTTCCTGCATGTCACCTTGCCTTGTATGACGCCGATCATTTTTTACAACCTGCTGCTGAGCTTGATTGCCAATCTTCAAGTCGTTACGCCGGCTCTTGCTCTGACCAATGGCGGTCCGGGCAACTCTTCCCGATTCATGACCTATCTGATGTATGATCAGGCTTTCGTCAATTACAAGCTGGGCTATGCCTGTGCGACGACCTTTATTATTTTCGCCATTCTTGCCGCTTTTACTGCTGTTTTGTTCAAGACATCGAAACGGTGGATCTTTTCCGAAGGAGACGACGATAAATGAGCGAAGTCGCATATTCCAGATTTAAAAGCAAGAAACGCAGTGAACGAACGATGAATGTGCTTACGCTTATAGTTGTCATAATAATTGCCCTCATCGTGCTCTTTCCGATCTGGTGGATATTCCGTACGTCTCTAATGACGAATCCCGAGATCTACAAATATCCACCGTCTCTTATACCGAAAAATTGGTTATTTTCCAATTATGAAAAAACATTGAATATATTTAAATTTTGGAAATATTTGTGGAATACGATGGTAATTATCGTTCCTTCCTGCTTGGGGGGGACATTCACGGCTACCTTGTGCGGATATGCCTTTGCAAGGTTGCGGTTTAGGGGCAAACAATTGATCTGGATCCTATGCGTCGGTTCTATGCTCTTGCCTGCCATGGTTACGCTCATTCCCCTATACATTGGATGGACTCGGGGGCTGGGGCTCCATGACAGCTATCTGCCATTGATTCTGCCCTATTTTTGCGGCGGCGGCGCTTTTAATATCTTTTTGATCAGGCAGTTCATTCTCTCCATACCGAGAGAACTCGACCAAGCCGCAACAATTGACGGCGCTGGGTACTTCCGCATTTTGTTCAGCATTATTATGCCGGCGATCAAACCCGCTATGATTGTCGTTGCCTTGTTTATTTTCATCGGCTTATGGAATGACTTGCTCCAACAGATGATTTACATTAATTCGAGCGAGAAATTCACCATAGCATTGGGGCTTACCAATTTTAAAGGTCAATTGAAGCAAGATTGGGCGTTGACGATGGCTGCTACGTGCCTTTCTTTTGCTCCAGGCGTCATTTTCTATCTGATTGGTCAAAAGTATTTTGTAGAGGGAATCACGATGACCGGAATGAAAAATTAGTCCGGATGCCTATTAATTGAGGAAGCAATGCGAAGATGGGTATGCCTAAAATCAAACGATTTTAGGCTATTTTTTATCCAGCTAATATATAACCGTTCTCACTGTCGGCATTGAATAGAAACTGATAATCACCAGCATCACGACGTAAATTGTTGGTAGATTTGGTTAATATTTTTAAAAAACATGTTGTGAATCTTAAAGTAAAAGTCAACTGATTTATATATGATAGGTTTGTAAGCGCAACGCATTGCAGCATCCTATATGCATGTATGGGTAACTCAGAATAAGGAGGTGTTACGGGATTCTTTTCATGGATCAAGAAGCTTAGACCCTAATCGTCAGATGAAGTTTCTTCAAAAGGTTGAAGACATTCAAGAAGCGAAAGAGAGGAATAATAATGAAGCAAATACTTAGTAAGTGTTGGGGCAAGTTGTCAAGTTCGGAGAAAGTACAGATGTTCGCAGCTTCTGCTTTTACAGCAGCAGCGATGATGTTGGTGCCGCAGATAGCCGCAGCCAATACGATTACGAATAGTAATTTCACTGTGCAGACAGGTACGAATGGGGAGATTACTTCTCTGCAAATTGGCGGTGATACGTATCCAACGAATTATGTCATGAATGCCACGAATGCGCCTAATCAGAATACAGCCGACCATCAATGGGTTGGGGAGCTTATGTTTACTTACAAGCTTGGTTCCGGCTCATGGTTGCAAGCGCTTACAAGTAAGTCTTCGGATGCTAGAACCGTTACCCAATCCGGTAATACGGTTAATATTACGTATCAGAATTCTGCTAACAGTACAGGAATTAAAAATTTTAAAGTTGATGAATCCTATTCGCTTGTCAGTGATTATTTAAAATGGCAAATTACCGTTACTAATACGAGCACTCAGACGTTAGAAATCGGTGATTTCGGTCTTCCACTTCCATTCAATGAGTTTTTTACTGGAGGTAACAATGAAGAAATATATGAAACACGTACCATTTCTCACGCATTTATTGGGAATAATAGCTCCTATCTCGTGGCTCAGCGCCCAAGTGGCATAGGACCTTCCTTGCTCATGGTGCCTGACACGACGACTGGCGCAGGATTGGAGTATCAAGACAACTGGCGGGTTGAGGAACACCCAGGCAGTATGTGGGCTGCAGATCAGGGTGGGTATGCCAAGGGACTAAATGTCTACTATATCCATTCTAATGTTATTAAAAGCAATGGTCGCGGATACTTGCCTAGCACAAGCTTGGTGCTAGCGCCAGGCGCAAGTAAAACATATGCTTTCAAATTCTTCAAAGCAGCCGATGAGTATGCAGTTCAAGACAGACTATACAGCGAAGGCATGATTGATTTCAATGTCGTGCCAGGTATGATCGTGCCTACCAACCAAACAGCTAAATTTGATTTGCATACTTCGAAAGCGATTACATCGGTGAGTGCGCAATATCCAACGGAAACAACGATTACTTCGTTAGGAACGACGGGGACAGATCATAAGCTTTATCAAATGACGATGAGCCATCTGGGACAGAACAATGTTACGGTCACCTATGGAAGCGGGGAAAAAACGGTTCTTCAGTTCTATGCCATTGAGCCGATTGATACGGCTTTGCAGCGTCATGCTACATTCATGGTGAACAATCAACAATGGAATGTGCCTGGCGACATCCGGGATAAAGTGTTTGATGACTGGATGATGCAAACAAAAGCCAAGCGGAATAATTTTGCAGGATATTGGGGCTGGGGCGATGATTGGGGACTCACACACGGTCAATTCCTTGCCGAGAAAAATACAATTACTCCTGTAGCTTCCGAAGTAACGGCAGTTGATAATTATTTGGAAACGGCGGTATGGACGAATCTGATGAAAGGACATCAAACCGACTATCTTGTGCCGGACTTTCTGATGGCTCAGCCGAATACAACGCCAACCTATCGTGGTTACGCGTATCCCCATATTTACAATACGTATTTCAGCATGTACAAAATTGCTAAGCTATATCCGAATCTTGTTACGTACAAAAACCCGAAAAATACTTATTTGCTGCGCGCTTATAATATTTTTAAAGCTTTGTACGACGGTCCCGTCGCCTATAACTGGAATACGGGGTTAATGGGAGAAATGACGACGCCGGATATTATCAAGGCGCTGCAGGAGGAAGGCTACACGACACAAGCAAATGATATAATTAGTAAAATGGCTACAAAATACAGTAATTTCTCAGCGAATGCCTATCCATACGGATCTGAATACAGCTACGATAATACAGGTGAGGAATCCGTCTACATGTTAGCTAAAATGAATAACAACAATACAATTAAAGGCAAGATTAATGATAAAACAAGAGCATCAAGAGGACACATGCCTATATGGTATTATTATGCAGATCCTGTCACGATAACAGGAGACAACTGGTGGAACTTCCAGTACAGCACTTCACTGGCAGGCTATGCGATGGATGACTGGATTCGTACGAACTCTACGAAACCAGAGTTGGAACAACGATTATCCTATGCAGCTAAGATCGCTAATGTCAGTGCCGTAAACTCGGGTCAAATTAGCAGCGACCCGGCCAATATCGGTGCAGTATCTTGGACTTACCAAGCAAACAAAGGTAATTATGGTGCGTTAGGTCTCGATGGCGGTCCATTATTTAATGGCTGGCGCGGGATGAGCGGGGAAGCCGATCTAGGGCTCTTTGGCGCTTTGAAAGTGTTGAGTGCTGATATTGCAGTTGACCCAGTCTTTGGCTTATACGGATATGGCGCAGATGTCACATTGAACAGCGGTAAATATACGATTACACCGAAAGATGGTCTATATAAACGTCTGAATTTAATTACCGAGAAGTTCTCGATGGAACTGGAAAGGGATCAATACACAGCTGCTGCGGTAGCAACTGCCAAGAATGATGTGAACTTTACATTGAAAAATACGACGACCTCGGCTGCTCATGTTACCAAAGTAACGTTTACGGGTCTGGCAGCAGGCACCTATAATGTGCTGCTGAATAATGCACAAGCAGGTACTGTAACTGCGACTGCCGGGTCAAAAACGGTTGTAAGTTTCAACATTGGAACTAATGCGACCTATGACGTGAAGCTGCAAGCAGGCACTTCATCGGGACCGCAGGATATTTCTTCTCTAGGGACAGCGACAACATCTTTCGTTTCTTCTTGGGAAAGTCTGGCTGGTCTGAACGACGGCTACACGCCAACAAGTTCAAATGATAGAGGACACTCTGTCTATGGAAATTGGGATAATCCGGGAACAACGCAATGGGTGCAATATGATTTCGCAACAGCGAAGACATTGTCGAGCTCAGCAATCTATTGGTTTGACGACGATCAGGGCATTGATCTTCCGGCTTCTTATGCGCTGCAATATTGGAACGGAACAGCATGGGTCACTGTAGGGAATCCGTCAGGCTTAGGTGTTGTTGCCAATCAATATAATACGACAACCTTTACACCGGTTTCTACGACCAAAATCCGTGTGAATATTACAGCGAAGTCAACGACTTCAACAGGGATTGAATCGTGGAAAGTTTTTGGAACATAAAATACAATACGTTCATTAGCGGGATGGCTAAAGACGGGAAACATTGTAACCCCATAGGTTAAAGTAAGAAATTCCTAGTCATTGTAATGTTAACAAAGATCCTATGGCCTGCAAGTGCAGGCTATAGGATCTTTGCAGCTTCATTAAGAAAACCCAGTGAAGTTTTTTCGGAAATTTAGTGGTGAAATGCCTTCCTTATTCGAAAAACAATAAGAAAAATAAGAGGCATGCTGGAAGCCGCTTTCTTCTGCTACTCTCGTCATCGACCAATTCGTTTGAATCAAAAACTTTTTGGATTGTTCAATCCGATAATAGAGCAGGTAGTCATTGGGAGTCATGCCGAATACTTTTAACATACATTTAGCTATATAATTAGGATGATAATTAAGGTGTTCCTGCAGCATGGCATTAGAAATCTTTTTTGTGTAGTTTTGACGAATAAATAACTCAACTTTTTCAGCTAAATGAAAAGCAGTTACATCAGTTGTGGAAATTAATTCCCGATTTATGTGCTGCATAAACAGTTGGAAGGTATTTTGCTTTCTCCAATTGCGCTGTGAACGAGACTCCTGTTCTAATTCAAAAAAGTATTCTAAAATTTCTAATGCCTTGCTCGTAAGTTTTATATATTTTGGTATGAAGATAGAGTTAACCTCAGCATGATTTAGAAAAGCGCTTTTTTTGTGATTCTCAATTAAGGTTGCCTGATTTTCTAGGCAAGTGCTCATATCCATATATTCATCCCAAGCGCCGTGAGTATGGAAGTGGATCCAGATAATCTCGGTTTCTTTTTCACAAGGTATTGTTCCATAGTGATTAAGATCGGGTCTCAGTATGATGGCTTCATGTTGCTTTACATGCCATTCATGGGCCCCTTCACCTATGAAGATGGCTCCTTGTTTCACAACAATAAGATCAAATGTACCGATATTATTGCGATTTATATGACGTTCTCCAACTTGATAGAAAGCGCTTCCGCAATCAAGAAAATAAGGAATAGGTGGAGCTATGAAATGAAGAATCTGTGGTTTCATATGGATACCTCAAAAGCTCGTATTTTAAAATAAATCATTCATTTGACTTATAAATATCATACTTGATTTTACCCTGGAAATAAAGATAATTCATGCGTATTGACAAGGAAATCAGTGGTTTAAAATGAGTCTTTAAAAAGAGGGATGTGTAGAGTGATATTTTTAAAAACTCAGGCACCTCGGCTTCAGTTAAGATGGCCTTGCGATAATAAAAGAGTATAAGATATCGCTCATAACAATAACTTTACATGATTTCTGCCTATAATTTGTAATGCTATACTCAAAATATAACTTGCAATGTCTTTGAAAGGAGGGGGAACAACGATGGTTAATCGGATACAAACGTTCGATTCCAAGGATTGGATAAGCTGGTCCCCGCACGAGGCGCTCGCTCCGGAATTTCTGAAGGATGTATGGGGCGAAGAACCAGTATTAGTTATGCATGCAAACGGTACTCTGGAGAAATACGGAAAATGGATGTGCAAAATTACCGGGATAACCGGTGGAAAGACATATGAAATCAATGTCCAATATCGGGGAACCGATATCGAGTTAAATTGTCTTAACTGCTATGTTTTGCTCACTTGGTCTGATCCTGAAGGCAAATTACTGACGAGAGACTATTTAGATCAATCTAGTGAGCTCGAAGACCTATGGGTGAATTTGCATAGAACAATGATTGCGCCGGAAGGGGCGGTAGCTGTTGAGGTGGAACTTGCTTTCCGATGGTCAACGAGTGGTACGATCGTCTGGAGAAGGCCGTCTTTCATTGAGAAACAGTCTGAAGGTTCTAGAAAGATAAGGGTAGCAACTACGCTAATCAACAAGTTTTCCGGCAATAGAAAGGACAATTTAGCTGCAATGGGGACAATTCTTGAGCAAGCTGGCGTGGAACGTGCAGATGTCGTATGCCTTAGCGAATGCGTATATGAGCAAGGTTGTGAAGGCAGGGGCTATGGACTCTTTGGTGAGTCGATATCTGGCACATTCATGCATTTTCTTTCGAACTATGCGAAAAAGTATCATTATTATATTATTACTAGCTTTTTCGAAATGGATGGTGAGGTCCTTTATAATACGGCGGTCTTGATAGATCGATCCGGCCAGGTAGCCGGGAAATACCGAAAAACGCATGTGCCTCTTGATGAAGCTGAGATGGGCGTTACGCCAGGACGCGAATATCCGGTATTTGATACCGATTTTGGAAGGATCGGTCTGATGATTTGTTGGGATTGTTATTTTCCCGAAGTCGCCAGAATTCTTACGTTGAAGGGTGCGGAAATAGTATTCGTTCCTACGCAGGGCAATGCTTTGATTCAGTCTCTTGCGCGAGCAATTGATAGCGGGGTTCACGTTGTGGTTGCAGGAATGTGGGGCGAGAATCCGAGCAGAATCATCGATCCGCAAGGCCAAATTATTGCGCAGATTTCCGAACAAACGCAAGGTATAGCGCTAACTGAAATCGACCTTAGTAAGTCTTATTACCAGCCATGGCTGTCTGTAGGGAATGCAAGCGGCGAAGCGCGCGTCTTGTTTAAGCAGGAGAGGCGCCCGAATACCTACGTTAATAGTTAAATCACCAATTCACAAAAGGAGTGTAGGGATGAACGCAATAGAAACACGAATTCATGCGTTACATCAGTATGTACCAGAGTTAACGGCACCAACTGATTTGGAAGATTTTTGGGAGCAAATCGCTCTGGAAGCAGCAGAATCCATGGAATTTTCCGTTGAGCAAGTCACCTCTCCGTTCCTACAGGCCAAAGTTTACAAAGTTATATTGGAGGGGGCAGCTAATACACGGATTCACGCTTGGTATATGCTGCCAATCTTCCATCAGCCTCATCCGCTTCCCTGTATCGTAACCTTTCACGGTTACTCCGATTCCAAAGGTCAACCTGAGAATCATGCGGCTTGGCTGCTGATGGGGTACGCCGTATTCGCTATCGACATTCGGGGGCAAGGAGGGGAGACCGGCAACGGTTTGATGCAAGCTTACGGCATGACCAAAGGGTGGGTGACACAGGGGATACTTGAGCCTGAGAGCTCCTATTATCGAGCAGTAGCTATCGATTGCTTACGGGCTGTACGGTGTGCGTTGATAATGCCGGAGATAGACCCCGAGAGGGTGTTTGTTTTTGGCGGCAGCCAAGGAGGCGGTTTGGCACTGCTTGTATCCGCCATAGAGCCTAATCTACGGGCAGTAATCGCACATGTACCGAATATGTGCCACATGGATCTGGCGATACTGCAATCCGTCAGTTCGGTTATCGAGGTGGCGGAATTCGTAACTCGCTTTCCGGACAGCCTTGATAAAGTGCTGCGGACGCTTAGTTATTTTGACATCATGAATTTGGCTCATCGTATTAAGCTGCCCGTGCATGTGACGGTCGGATTGAAGGACACGACTTGCTTGCCTGAGGCGATATTTGCCGCATATAATCGGATTGTATCAGTTAACAAAACGATTGAGGTTCACCCATTCATGGGGCATGCGCTGCCACCGGGATTTCATGCTGCGGGACACGCCTTTTTTTCGCAGTTACATACGGGAAAAAATATTATCGCATGATGTAGGAATTCATCGATCTGCATCGTCTTTATAGTGAAGACATGAAAGAGAGGAGCAATAGCCATGAAATACACACTGCTAATGTATGAATCAACGGAGGATTTCGCCAAACGAATCGATCCGATTCACAAGGAGGCATATGTCGCAAGCTGGACGCATTATGTCAAAGCGATGATTGAATCCGGCATTGTGGTAAGTACCGCAGGTCTCCAGTCCCCGGAGACTGGAACCACGCTCAGCCGTAAGGGCGGCGAATTGCGGGTTCAGGATGGCCCGATCACCGAAACCAAGGAGCAAATTGGTGGTTTGGCCATCATCGATGTGCCAGATTTAGACACCGCTTTGGAATGGGCGGCACGTTGTCCCGGCAGCTCGGTTGAAGTCCGCCTTAACTTGTATCAATGAGCGCGATGCATGCTCACCACATGATTGAACAGACGGCCCGTGATTCCTACGGCCGTCTGGTTGCTTTTCTGGCTGTACGTTGGCGTGACCCGGCTGCAGCGGAGGATGCGCTTGCCGACGCTTTCTTGGCTGCGCTGGAAGCATGGCCTGTGACCGGAGTGCCGGATAATCCCGAGTCCTGGCTGCTTACTGTAGCGCAGCGTCGATTGATCGATGGTACCCGGCATGCCCGAGTCCATGCCGGTGCGGAGCAGACTTTGATCGCATTGGCGAAAAGTATGCAGCAATGGGCCGGACTCGAAGCTTCTTTTCCGGATGAACGGCTCAAGATGCTGTTTATTTGCGCCCATCCCGAAATTGATCCAGCCGTGCGTACACCGCTCATGCTCCAGTCCGTACTTGGTCTTGACGCAGCCCGCATTGCTTCTGCCTTCGTTGTTAAGCCTGCAACAATGGGGCAGCGCCTCACCCGCGCGAAAGCGAAACTGAAGAGCGGCGACATAATATTCGACTTGCCCGGAAAGGACGAATGGCCTGAGCGCCTTAATGCCGTTCTTGAAGCCGTCTATGCAGCCTATGGAAGCGGCTGGGATGGCATAAACGGCGAAGATCCTCGTCGGCATAGTCTTGCCGAGGAAGCGATTTTCATGGGGAAGCTGATCGTGCAATTCATGCCAGAGGAACCAGAAGCGCTGGGATTGATGGCTTTTATGTTATATTGCGAAGCGCGCCGCCATTCCCGGCGCGATGAGGCAGGCGACTATGTACCCATATCCGAACAGGATCATTCACGTTGGTCTATCGAGATGATTGAGGAAGCGGAACATCACCTTCGCTCTGCCGCTCAAGGGAATCGCATCGGACGGTTCCAGCTTGAAGCGGCGATTCAATCCGTGCATGTTCAGCGTGCCAGGACTAGCCGTACGGAATGGGAAGAGATTGCGCTGCTGTACGAGGGACTCGTGGGCATTGCTCCAACGATCGGTGCAATTGTCGGCCGCGCGGCAGCTGTTGGCGAAGCGCGCGGCGCCGACACCGGGATGGCGCTTTTGAATGAAATACCGGCAGAAGCGGTTAAGAGTTATCAGCCCTACTGGGCGCTGAGAGCCCATTTGTGCAAAAGGATGAATAGATTCGAAGAGGCTCGAGCCGCATATAGCCGGGCCATCGGACTGTGCATGGATCCCTCCATTCGAGCGTTTCTGGAGAAGCAACTGGTTTAACCTCTTGTCCAACATGGCCAGCTTCCGTGTCACTGTTTCGTATGTTTCAGGATATCCCCCGAAATCTGCTCCAGCACCGATTGCTTGCCAATTGCAAAAAAGCTTCGAATTTTGCGTGAGAGGATTGGAGATGAGCTGGAGTCGATTGTAGTCTTCTTTATCAAAACTTGATTAGACAAGCGGATGGTTATGTTTATATAATTTAATAAACATACATGTTAAGTTGGTGAAAATGATCTGTTATGACTAGTAAATTTGAATTGAAGGATGCAACCGAAGAAGTGTTAAAAGCAGTAGATGACTTTAGGTGGAAACGCGAAGGGTTGAAAAATCCAGCAAAGATTACACTTAATTACAGAACGTACATGCGAGTAGCGGCATATGACCAAAACTCTGATCGGTTTGAAATAATCGTCCCAGATAAGGTGCGATTTATGGGCATTAATTTAGAGTGTGTACCAGATCAAAAGGAAAATGTGTTAGTAACTTGAGCTCGGGCTTGCCTCAAGGTTATTGACTGTGTGACCTAGCCGCAAACAAAGCGTCGCCCAGGGAACTGGGCGACGCTTTGTTTGTTGTTGGAGTAACCCTTAGTGCTTCAACTTCGGGCAGCTGGAACAGTATTCCTCGACACTGGAGACCTCATAGTAGAAGCAGCAGGTTTTGCGAACCCGCGAAGGACTGGAAACGGATGAAAATGTCGGTTTGCCATAAAAGTGGCTTAACGGGTTTTGTTTTTCCCCGAATAGAGCACCAGGAGCCTGATGAATCAGATACTGAAAGTCGGCTCGGGACTGCTCTTGCTGCTCACCCGTTACCCCGATTCGTTTCTCGTATAGCGAGAATACACGAACCGCAACATTTTCCCATAATATCGATTTTGGACTATTGGCTAGTCTAGACATGAGCGCTATTAATTTCCCTATATTCCCCGCAAAAAGAGCTTGAATTACCGTATTGCGCCAAATATGCCGTTCGCCAGCTGAGGGCATGACAGCGTCAATATCGGCAAGACTGACATTCTCCAGCCAAGAGCGACCCGGTGAAGATATAAGCAAGCAATTATCAGCAGATAAATCGAGTCCTTTGTTGTACACTGTCATGGCGTACAGCAGCGGAACAGCGGTTAAGGCAGCGTATCTTTTAAAAAACTGCGAAGCTGTGATCATCCTCGATGGGGACTTTAGAAGTAATGTCAGTCGGTCCAGATAATCGGAACACATCTCCACGTCGAGCAAGTCCAAAGCTCTCACCGAATCAACAGGATGAGTTGCACCATATTCACGCAAGCCAAAATGTCGGCTCAAGTAATCCCATTCATCCAGCGCGAGCCGCGACTGCTTGTTCATACACCATAACCCCCTAATATTCGTGGTTCAAAAGGATTTATTTGAGCGCATCAGCGATCTGATCGACAATCAAGTTGATGGCAATAGGTCCATAATAACCGATCCACTGCGCCGTGTTTTCGGCATAAACATGTTTGTCCTTAACCGCCTTCAGATTTTTCCAGATCGATGTGTCCTGAAATTTCGTCGTTAGCTCCAGATTCGTATCGTCCTGAAGGAGAAACAGATGATCGGCAGCCAATTCCGGGAGAACTTCTAGTGAAATCATGGTACTTGCATCCTTGGCGTTGATTGCCATTTGGGGTGGAGTCAGGCCCAGATCGTCATACAGAATCTGTGAGGTTCGATGTGATGTCGTTTGGAGACGAATCATTTTATCTCTAGGCCGGACCAAGGCAACCGTTTGTCCCTTCATTTTAGTTGCCAATGCCGTTTTTAGATCGCTTATTTTTTGTTTGTAACCATTAACGATATCTTGTGCCTCTTTCGGCTTATTCAAGATTTGCCCAAACTTCAAGAGTACGGTCTGCCAATCCTCTGTGCGCTGTAGGATAATCGTCGGTGCGATTTTCACTAAATTATCGTATATCTTATTATGGTAATCCGTTGCGATGATGAGATCCGGTTCTATGGCAATGATTCCTTCCAGATTAGGTTCCAAATAGGTGCCAAGCAGCGGAATATTACCCATCTTATCGCCCAAATAGGGAGGGAGTCCGTTGTCGGTTTCGGCTATTACGCTGCCCGCGGGCTTAAAGCCTAGCGCCAGCATTTGATCCGCGAACTGAACGTCCAACACGACAATTTTTTTGGGTACGCTCTTGAGCGTTAGTTCACCCTTCAGATGCTGAATAGTAACCGGCGCTGCGAGGGCGGGTGTCACCACGGAGTTGCCGTTTGCGGGCTCCGTCGTTTTGGTGGTAGCAGAATTCGCCGTTCCTATTCCAGCGTTATTGCTGCCTTGATTTGAACAGGCGCCCAAAAATAAAACCAAACTTATTAACAGGCTAAGGGTCCATGCAAACTTAATTTTTGGATACATATGATATAATTCCTCCGTTTTTTCTTATTGAGAATGAAACTCATCGTCACTTACAACACTATAACGGCTAGTTCCATTATCTTCAATGGATATTCGCGCCAATCTCCATGGATTGTGGCGACACAAAAAACACTGCTGCCCGGATCGGAGGATCCGGAAACAACAGTGTTTGTATAAGAAATAGATTAATTGGCGTCCAAGAAGACTCCCGCGACTTGATCGACCACCTGATTCATCGCGATAGGGCCGTAATAAGCAATCCAAATGCTTGCTTTGGCGTGATAAACATGATGCTGCTGCACGGCGCGCAGACTTTTCCATGTAGTCGTGGTCTGGATCTCATCCGACCAAGCTTTAAATTTGTTGTCGGTCAATACGAAGTAATGATCCGCATCCAACTCCGGCAAACCCTCCAATGCTATCATTGAACTGGTCCTTTTGCGGTCAACCGCCAGCTTCGGCGGGTGCAGCCCCAGATCGCTGTATAGAATGGCCGCAGTACGATGAGCACATGTATGCAGCCTAATGGTATTGTCCCGCGGCCGGATCATCGTTACCGACTGCCCATGCAGCTTGGCTGCGAGCAGCGATTTCAGCCCGCTGATTTTGTGTTTATACTGCTGTATGACTTGTTCCGCCTCGAGTTTCTTGCCCATAATCCGCCCGAGGGTTCGCAATGTTTCTCGCCAGTCACGATTTCGTTCGAGCATGACGGTCGGCGCTATATGTGTGAGGCTTTCATAGATGTTCTTCTGGAATTCGGTACAGATGATCAGATCGGGCGCCAAAGCACGCAGGGCTTCCAGATCGGGTTCATTCAACGTGCCCAAGGCCTGGACCGTACGAAGCTTGCTGATCAGATACTCAGGAAAGCTGTTAAGATACCCGGTTACCATGACACTGCCAGCCGGCTGTTCACCTAGAGCCAGCATATGGTCCATAAACTGGGGATCCAGCACAGCAATTTTCTCAGGCTGCCGCTGGAGCAGCAGTTCGCCTCTAAGATGAATGATCGTCCGCAGGGAGCGACGGACAGCAGCATCAAGTGGATCTGACGCCGTATTCTTTACGCTGCTAACTGTTTCTAGCTTAGGCGTGATCACAGTAGTAACTTTCTCTGGTTCAATATCTCTGGCTTGATGCATCGATTCTCGATACGTGCTTGGAGAAACGCCCGTGTAACGCTTAAATAATCGGCTAAAATAGTAACTATCTGCATAGCCGACGGCTTCGGCAATAGTCTTGAGCCCTGCATTCGTACGACAAAGTAATTCCTTGGCCTTGTCTATCCGAATCTGCATCAGGTAATCAATCGGCCCAAGTGCCAGCCGCTTGTTGAACATTCGCTGCATGGTCCGAGAGCTGCAATTCAATAGCGCTGCAAGTGTGTCTGCGGTGATCGGTTCGGAATAGTGTTCATCCATGTATCTGACAGCCTGCAGCACGATATCCTCTGGTGAAGCCTGCTCCAATCTCAGGTGTTGCAGTTGTCCCATCAGCTCGCAAATGAACTGATAGAATAATGATTTCGCCTGCAGTTTCGCCATCGCTTCCGGCTGGTCCCATTCTCTCTTCATACGGGACAAGAAGACGAGCAGCGGAGCAGCATGACTGACCGCAAAACCATATTGGATCTCAAAGGGGTCCGTGCGAGCCAGCAACTGAAGATGATCTTGGCTGCAAGGGAGCGGTAGAGAGGCCTTATACAGAATAATATAATATTCTAAATGGTCGGTGACGTCTGTGATAGTAAGCACTGTGCCTTTGCCAGCGTGACACACATAGCCACTCTCCACATGGTGCTCATATCCATCCAGCAGGAGGCGAGCACGACCTTTTATCGTGAATAATAGAGCACTCGACGAAAGCTGGGATGTGTGCAAATACTCGCCAATCGGCAGCACCTTCCGCTGCACATCAATTATTCTAAGTGATGCATGGTTCCAAAGTATAAGGTGATTTTCCACAATCATAAGTTGATGTCAACTCCTAGAAGAGCCTGTCGTCGAAATAGATTAAAAAGGCCGCTCTTTGTGAAAGAGGCGGCCTCTCGAAAAAGTCTACCACGTTTACCAAGCTAGTTCAAACCTTATTGACAGCAGGTTGCTCAGATGCACAAAGCTCGTTGGCAGATCGAGGTATCTTACCGTTGAACCAAGCCAGGATTAAATAATGGAATCCATCTCTGACATATCAGGCAGATGGAGTTGTACAAGCGTTCCTCTGCCCAACTGGCTGTCGATTTCCCAGGTAAAGCTCTCGTTAAAATACAAATGTAATCGCTGGAACACATTGATCAGCCCAATACCGGATTCGTTAGGCTCCCGGGGATCCGCTTGGATCAATCGCAGACGATGTAATTGCTCCTCGCTCATCCCTGCGCCATTATCGAGAATTTCGATATGTATATGGTTTCCTTCGATATACCCTTTGATCATCAGCAGACCGTCCGCTTCTATTGTATCCAGACCGTGTATAATCGCGTTTTCTACGATGGGCTGTAAAATCAATTTGACGGTTAAGGAATTTTGTAAGGCGTCTGAGACATCCCAAATCACAATGAAACGATTTTTTGCTCTAATTTTTTGAATCCGCAAATATTGCTCCAGATGGTCTAGTTCCTCTGACATCCGAACTAATCCGCTCTTTTTGCTAATACTTCCTCTGAAAAATTGCCCTAACGCCGTTGTCATTTCAACGATTTCGTTAGCCCCCTGTCGAAAGGCCATCCATTTAATGGATTCGAGCGTATTGTATAAAAAGTGGGGGTTAATTTGCTGCTGAAGGGCGTGAAGCTGAGCTTCTTTCTCAAGAAACATGAGCTCCTTCTCGCGGATCTTCGATTGATAATTTTCATGAATTAATTCATTTAAACGCTTGATCATGTTGTTGAAATGTCGGGCTAGAACGGCAATTTCATCTCGGCCTTTGTGATTCATCCGCACTTCGAAGTTTCCGTCGTTCACTTCATTCATCAAGTCTTGCAGCTTCCGCAGCGGTTTGCTAATTAGATTTGAGATCAAGGTTGCTGTCAGCATAATCAGGATGCCGAACAGAGCGAAGAAAGCGGCGCTGTACCAGATAAGGGTAAACAACTTTTTCTTCAATTCATCGGAAGGGACGATACCTACCATTTTTATGCCAAAGTAGGAGGCGGTGTCGTAGAATACCATATAACGTTTATTGCCAGCATTTTTGAAATAGGAACCGCGCTCCTGCTGCATCATCTCGGAAACGAGGGGGTCTTCCTTCTCTAGCACATGTGAGGTGAGCTCGTCGTTGTCATGGGATAGAATGGTGCCGCTAGCATCGATCAGAAAGAAATAACCGGAATCTCCGATGCGAATCGTTCTGTAAATATTGTTCAGCATGTCCTGTTCAACATTGACGATCAGATATCCAAGCTGGTATCCAAGATTGGATACGCTAGAACTGCTGATTTTTCTGGCAAATGTGAGTACTGGCGTCATATACAAATTGCGATAGGTACCGATGAGCTGCAACTCACCTGAGCTGTGATCCAGCTTCTCAAAGACACGCGGATCGGTCTTCGAAATCGGAACTGTGCTTGCATACATGCCTGAATAAATTCGCTCACGGGTTCGGTTGTAGAGTTCCAGGGAAAGAAACTCCCGTTTCCGCTGCTTGATATTGCCGAATTGAAGCTCGAACATCATGTTATCCGTTGGCTGTAAAGGAATTGTTTCCGATTTACGCATCGTTTGTTGGACTTCGGGATGATAAATGAGCTGCTGAGTTAAGCGGTCGTAGTTTTTCAGATTATAATTGATATTGCGTTTGACTTGTTGTATCGTGCTTTCTGTAAACTGCATCACCTTATTTTGATAATTATCATAATGAACGTATGTCAGCAACAGGACGAACAGCAAGTTGGGGACAATGGTTGTGAGGATAAAGTAGGCAAGTAACTTGGGGCGCACACGATAATTAGGGAAGATAATCCGCGGTTCAAGAGGCGCGCGTTCGTTCAGTGCATCAAACCCTGCGGATAATCCCCGTGTTAATTCAAACAACGGCTTGGATAAGGTTCCGGCAAACCAGAACGATAAGATCATGACAAATAGAAGCGATCCCAGACCGAAAAGGAAGACAAAAGAGTGTGTTCCGCCTTTGCTATTTAAGATGGATGCGATAGGGAATTCGCTCATGAGTTCAAAGGGATAAGAGGATAGCTGAAAATGAGTAACCAGCACTTTACTTCCGTTTTTTTGAATGATTTTGTATGAAGCATCATCCGATTGCAGGGAAGAAGGGAAGATGGCTTTATCCAAGCTATAAGGCTTGTTGCTCCAAATAGGCAAATGTTGATTTGTCAGCAATTGAAGGGTCTCATCGGTGTTTGAGCTATAAAATAATTCTTTAGAGAACTCAGGGATGTTAAATGTAACCATCATGGTGCCTATCGTTTCATTTTCCAAGCGGATTGTGCGGTAATAAGCAATTTTATGATCAAGCATGTTAGCTAGCGTTTGTTCGTCCAAGCCTGTGGAGAGCGGTGCACCCGAGGATGTATAGTAAAATGGAACGCCTTCTTGCTGCTTATTTAGATAAGCAGCACTCTCATTGAGCCAATGCGTATACATAAAGTCCGTTCCCGCATATTTGCCGCCATTATCATATTCATATAGATAGACCAGATTGTTTTTACCTAATACGATAATTTTGTCGACATAATCATGGTATAACAAGGTGTCATTGATCTCGCTTGTCAGTGTCTGCACCCGCTGTCCAATTTGGATGAAATCGTTTTGCGGGAACGGTTCGTTGACGGCTTTAAGAATCGAGGCTTCGTTGACTAGCTTGTTCGTATTGGCATCCAGATCTGCGAATAGAGATTTGAAGTAATTAGCTGTTTGCTTAAATTCATTGACTTGGTATTCCGCTTTTTCTTGCACGATAAGTCGACTTACGAAGGCTTCAGACAACCAATAAAAGGTGGAGGCTAACGTCAAAGTGAGAAGTACCGAGCTGAACAGCAGTTTCTTACGAATCGAATGGTTATAGAGAAAGCTTTTTAGAAGCAGCTTCAGACGTTCCATGGTGACACCGCTTTCAGTAAGTGATGAAGGATTGACGGTACTCGAGCGGCGTTAATTTGGTGTGGCTTTTGAAGGTCGTAGCGAAATATTTGCGGTCTTGGTAGCCGACTAATTCACCGATTTCATAGACCTTTAGATCAATGCGGCGCAGCAATTCCTTCGCTTTTTCCATCCGGCAATTTTTTAAATAGTCGATAAAGTTAATGCCAGTTTCTTTTTTGAATTGAATGCTGAAATAGCTGGGATTGAGGTAAACGAGTTCAGCCATTTGATTTAAGGTGATTTTTTCGCTGTAATGCTCATCTATATATTTTTTGACTTGCTGGACAGCCGAATGAGAGGTCGTTTGCACGTCGTCGTTTATTTGTTTGATTTGCAGGGAAATGTCTGAAAGTAAGCGATCCAACGCCATTTTTAATTGAGACAAGGTTGGAAATCGTTCTATAAATTCAGTAAAAGGCATATGGAGACTTGCCATGGATTCAAACGAAGCGCCATGCAGATCTAGTCTTCGCTCCAGCATTGTGAAAAGCGGCAGCAAGTATCGAAGGACGATGGGAAGCTCAGCTCGTTCGGATTCTAGACCACAGCTATTCCAAAATTGCTGAAACTGCAGCAAACTATTGTCTTGATTCCCCTCCAGAACAGCGTCGAGCAGTTTAGTTTCATAGAGATAGGGATATGTCTTGCGTTCAACTGGATGTCCATCCGCTTGATCCCATAGAAACAATCCGCCACGTTCCCAGAAAATGTTTCGCTCCATGATACTTCTTGCTTGCTTGTACGAATCCGGGAAAGAGAGTATGCTCGGATAAACTTCACCAAGGCCTATGATAGATCGGGAACCTGTCTCCTGTTCAATGGATGATAGGATTTGCTCTAATATCAAAGAAAGCGATCGACGAGGAGGAACAGATGTCGCGTTCAAATTTAGGAAGACGGCTAGTTCGCCAGCCTTTTTCCTAAGCGTGTAGCTTTGACATTGACCCGCATCGAGATGACGTTCGAGAATAGTGTGGGCCTTCGTCATCAGATTGGCATTAGGTAAATGACTGTCAGGATTTGCTTGGGTTTCGAGCTTGAGAGCTGCGCAACAATAGTAGGTCGCATTCATTTCAATTTCCAATAGGCTCATTTTCTCTTTGGCCTCATGGTATTCAGGCAAGGCATCCTCGATCAATGATTGGAAAAAGTGATCTCTGGCAGCAGGCAAACTACCCGCTAACTGATTTTCATAGGATTGCAGTTTTTGCGACGATTGCCGGTCTGCATCCAATTGAAGTTTTAATTTCATTATACTTTCATTAAGGTGCTTTAGGTCCACGGGTTTCAACAAATATTCAGATACGCCTGCTTGAAGGGCATCACGGGCGTATGTAAATTCTTTGTATCCGGACAAAATGACAATTTTGACATGAGGATAATGTATGTTAATCTCTCTGCTGAGTTCGATGCCGTCCATAACGGGCATCTTAATATCGGTGAGGACGACATCCACGTCATTCCTCTGCAGGAGGTCGAGCGCTTGCTTGCCGTTGGCCGCACAACCAATAACCTGGAATTGAAAACGTTCCCAATAATAGGAGTTTAAGCCTTCCCGAATCTCGAATTCATCGTCAACAATCATAATTTTATAGGTATCGTTCATCGGACTCACTCCTTTGACTCTATCATAATCACGCATTCTATTCGTGTAAAGTAACTTCTAAAGAACTTCCGAGCGATATCCACAACAGTCAAAAAGATCAAACCTAATCCAAAAAGCATCCCCTATTTATTTACTCGTATTCCCCCTACAATGAAACTCGTAGCAACACAATACATGTGGAATTCACAAAATGGAGGCGCTTTTATGCAGGGGTTAAAGAGAAGTTGGGCATTCATTAGTTTGTCTTCGGTCGTCGGATTAAGCCTTTTGAGCGGATGTGGCAGCGCTACCACAACGAAGAATGAAACAGGAGCAGCAGCTTCTGCGAGCAGTGCACCGAAAAAGACTGAGCCGGTAACGTTATCCATGTTCATTACATCAGCGGGTCAGAAAGAGTGGGAAGATGGCACTCCCAATGATAAATTAAAGAAACAATGGGAGACCAAAACAGGGAACAAGCTGGAGCTTAATATTCTGCCAGGGACGCTGGATGAAGCTATGAAGAAAATTGACATCGCTATGCTCTCCGGTGACAAAACGGATATTATTGGCCTTTCAAATCCAATCGATCAGAACAAGTATGCTTCCAGAGATTTCTTGTATCCCATGAAAGACTTGGCCAAGCAGGCTAATTATGATATTGACAAAATTTATGGGGACTCACTCACCAAATACAAAGATGAAGTCTATTATTTACCAATGAATTTGTCGATGTGGGCTGTCTTTTATAACAAAAAGTTGTTTGATGAAGCAGGTGTTCCTTATCCTACTGGAAATTGGACGTGGAGCCAATACATTGAGACGGCCAAAAAATTAACAAAACCGGAAAAAGGGACCTACGGCTCCTACATGCTTACTTTCGATAACTACTTATACTTGCAGTCCAGACAAAAAAATGTGCCAGGTTATAAAGCAGACGGAACATCCAATTATGACGATCCCGCATTTAAAGATGCGCTGAAATGGTACAACGATTTGAGTGCTGTTCACAAAATTCAGCCGTCCTGGATTGAGTTCAAGACGAAGAAATTGTCTAATCTCGGATTCTTGGAAGGCAAGTATGCGATGCATTTCATCGGAACATGGTACTTGGGTTCATTAAACAATTTCGAGAAATATCCGCGTGACTGGAAATGGGGCGTCGTTCAACCGCCTACACCCGATGATGGCAAAGGCAATAACAATATCGGGGTGACCTCCGCGCTCGCCATTAATAAAAAATCCGTTCACCCTAAGGAAGCGTTTGATTTCCTGTCGTACTTTGCAGAGAACAGCTATAAAGAAAGAGGCGAATTCCCGGCACAGAAGAATCTGAGCAAGGAAGATATGAATGCGGTACTGAAAAATATCGCGGATAAATCACAAGGCAGTGTGACAGCCGACGATCTTCGGAAAGCACTGCTTGATAATGGACTAGGCTTCACGCAGGAGAAATTGCTAGGCAGTGCGATGAGTGAGTATAGCAATATTATTATGCAGGAATCCGAGTTGTACTTTGCCGGTCAGAAATCCGTGGATGATGCTGTTAAATCGATTAAACAAAGAGAAGACCAAGCGATTCAAGCGGCCAGCAAACAATAAATGAGAAGTGACGGAGGAGGACATCATGGTGGTGTCCTCCTTCCTAAAAAGAGGAGAATGGTGCATGCTGCGGATTACGAACGAAGAAAAGGTGGCTTTCTGGTTTGTCACGCCTTTCGTGGCAGGATTTGCGCTTTTTTATTTACTGCCTACCCTTTACGCATTTGTCATCAGCGTATTGGATTACAACAGCTTTAAAAGCTTATCGGACTTACACTTTACCGGACTTGCTAACTATATCAATGTCTTGAAGGATCCCATTGCCTTAAGTTCATTCGGAAGAAGCTTTCTGTTTATGGTTTGTTACGTGCCAGGCGTTATTATTGCAGCGTTGCTGCTCTCTATGCTGTTTAATGCGAGTTTTCATTTGAGAACATTAGCACGAACGTTGATTATGCTGCCCTATGTAACGAACGTTGTGGCGATCGCGATTGTGTTTTCTATTTTGCTTAATCCGTATGATGGCGTTGTGAACAAACTGCTTGTAGCTGCAGGGATTGCACATCCGCCGCTTTGGTTGGGGGGCATTCACACCTCGCTGCCAACGATTGCCGGCGTTGAAGTTTGGCATTCTCTGGCTTTCCCAACCATTGTATACTTAGCGGCTCTACAAGGAGTGCCAAAAGATTTGTACGAATCAGCGGAACTCGATGGGGCAGGACGGTTTAGGAAGTTTATGAGCGTTACGCTGCCATTAATTTCACCGACGACCTTCTTCCTGGTTATTACCAATATTATCGGATCATTTCAAAACTATGCGATTTTCCGTAACTTGACGAATGGCGGTCCAGGTACTTCATCGCGTGTTATTTCATTAAATATTTACGAAGAAGCCTTTGCTTACAACAAATATAGCTTTGCCTCCGCTCAAGCAATTCTGTTGTTTGCCATCATTTTAGTCATTACGATCATTCAATGGAGGGGGCAAAAAAAATGGGTACATTATTAAAACCGAAATTATTGCTTACCTACGTGATGCTTCTCATCGGCATTGTGATGATCATTCCGTTTCTGTTCATGATTTCATTTTCGTTGAAAACTCCGCTAGAGATGACACAGCATCCGGCTTCTCTTCTGATCAGCCATCCGTTTACGGGCAATTTCGAAACTATCTTCAAACATAAAACTTACTTCATCTGGTATTTCAATTCGGTTAAAGTCGTACTGGGCGTTCTTGTGTTAAGGGGACTGCTCGTGACTATGGCGGCTTATGCTTTTGCAAGACTGGAATTCCGATTTAAAAATGTCATTTTCATGATCTTGATCGCCAAGATGATGATTCCCTCCGATACGACAATTGTAGCGAGGTTCTTGTTGTATAAGTACCTTCATTTGAATAATACGCATTGGGCGATTATTTTACCTGCGGCTTTTGATGTCTTCTTCCTGTTCTTGCTAAGACAATTTTTCATTGGCATTCCCAAAGAAATATCCGAAGCGGCCATTGTCGATGGTTGTTCGCATTATAAAGTGTATTATCGGATCATTTTACCGCTGGCCAAACCGGCGCTTGTCACGATGGTATTGTTTACTTTTTTATGGACATGGAACGATTTCGCATCGCCTTTTGTATTCATAACGGACATGAAGAAGCAACTGCTAACGGTAGGCTTATCCTATTTCCAAACCGAAGCGGGCGCTGACTATGCGCTGCAAATGGCCGGAGCTGCTGTAGCTGTGCTGCCTACGATTGTGCTGTTTATTTTTGCCCAAAAATATTTTGTCCAAGGTGTTGCGATGTCTGGGGTCAAAGGTTGATAGATGCTTAGGAGGATAACAATGTTTTATCCATTTCATGAACCAAAGGTTGAGCTTTATCATGTAGCCGAATGGGTGGAAGACGAAATCAAAGGGCATCGATTATGCCGAATGCCGGAAAAACTGCGGTTGACGCTGAATGAAATTGCTCAGCGAAACGCCCAGAGCGCTGCAGGATCAGAAATCCGATTCCGCATGTCCGGCGAACGGGCAGCAATCGGATTGTGGTGGGAGCCGCATGAAGGCAGACCGGTGACCTTAACGTTGGCAGTGCTTGTCATAGCGGGCTTGCAGGCTGAGACTTATTCTTTGCATCCGGGATATAACAGAATTGTCATCCAAAGATATGAGCTGCTGCCGGAGGTAGCAATGATCCTGCCGCAAAATACCGATAAGGAACTGTATCGACTCGTGCTTCCCTATTTAGGGAAGGTATATTTATCTACTATTGAAGGGGAAATAGAGCCGCCCAACAGCATGACGGCCCCTGTTAAAGGTTATCTAGCCTATGGCTCCTCGATTACTCACGGAAGTTCAGCTTTGTCCCCTACAGGAACGTATGCCTTCCGTCTGGCGCAGCTGCTTGGTTCTGAACTGCTTAATTTCGGGCTTGCAGGCGGGGCTAAGCTTGAGCCGCAGATGGCTGATTTTATGATAGAGCAGGAAGGATGGGAGTTCGCTACTGTAGAGCTCGGAATCAATGTGGTGTATGACTGGACTGCGGAAACGTTTCGTGAAGCTGTTGACATCTTTCTGAATAGATTAGCTGCTGGACTTGGCAACCGCAAACTGTTTGTCATGGATATGTTCTGGTTTGCCATGGATGCATCAGGGGACCCCAAGTCCGAGCTATTTCGTGCAATTGTTCAACAGGCCGTCCTCAACCTTAATCATTCGGGTATTATTGGCATTCCTAGCCGGGATCTAGTAGACCCGGAAAATCAGACCGTCGACTTGGTGCATCCATCCCAGGCTGGTATGGAGCAAATTGCTCAGCGGTTGTACTCGGCGATCTCTGTTCATTTGGCAAGTAGATGAATATGAAATAGGGGGAGAATCATTCATGTATTCGGCTAAAAAACTAATGACCATTTTCTCAGCCATCGTCATCCTGCTTTCGGCTACCGCATGGCTTCCTCGACGGCAAGCTTTGATGACGCTTTAGTTACCCAGTGAATCTTCTGAACAGGATAGCAGTTTGGCTTAGTGAATGAGTTAACCCAGCTGTCACGCGCGGAAATAAGGGAACTCCAGTGCGCTATTATAGCAAAAAGTGTCCAAATCGCGAGGTTGAGGGAACTCCAGTACGCTAATTTGTTGTTTCATGGGAAATTCAGCGTTTTTGGTGAAAATAAGACCCTGTAGTTCCGCTACGACCCTCGCATCCCCGCTATTTGCTCAAATAGCGTCTCTCAGTTCCTTTACATGGATTTGTCGCTTGTAAGAGGTTTATTGACGGGGAAACGGCTGTAGATTGTAATATCGAAAGCAAGAGGCTGTCTCGAGTCTGAATTGACTTCTGGGACAGCCTCTTTTTACACGTTCACATGCTACTAGGTAATCAACATATTCGAAAAAAATATCAAAGATGGGACTCGTTGAGTTTCTTATTAATGTTGAACAATACATTGCTGAAAAAAATTATTTTACAAGTGTAAGTTGTTCTCCTGGCTGGAGAGCGAAGCCATCAATTCCTTGATCCTTCAGCTGCGCGGTGAAGGCGACAGTATCTTGCACGATGCCCGGGAATGTGCTGTGATGAACCGGGATCACGTTCTTTGCTTGCAGCCATTTTGCTGCAAGCAGAGCATCCTTAGGTCCCATTGTGTAAAAATCCCCGATTGGCAGTACCGCGTAATCAATATCGTGGAGTTCACCGATCATTTTCATATCTCCGAACAAGGAGGTGTCGCCGGCATGATAAAGCGTAACTCCGTTCCAATCTATGACAAATCCGCCCGGCATGCCTGCATAGACGATGCTTTGGGAATCGTCCGATATGATGGAAGAGCTGTGGAATGCATGAACAAGCTTTGCCTTGGCAAATCCTAAGTCCACAGTTCCTCCGATGTTCATTCCGATCGTTTTGAGGCCCTTCCAAGAGTAATAGGTAGCTAGCTCAAAAGTGGCTATAATGGTGGCATCGTTAGCTCTGGCGATAGCTTCCGCATCAGCGGTGTGATCCGTGTGTCCGTGTGTAAGCAAGATGTATTGCACTTGAATGTCCTCGGCTTTCGCTTTGGCAACGGGATTGCCGGTCAAGAACGGATCGATGACGATTGAGTGCTCCCCATCCGAGATTTGAATGCAAGAGTGTCCGTGAAAAATAAGGTTCATTTTTTCTCCTTCGTATACTTTTTATTATTCGTTTGACGACAATGTGAGTATATTCTTCATTTCTTTTTTTGTCAAATTACTGTAAGATGAGGATAACAAGTATTCTGGAAGGGGATCAAAACCGAATGCTGTCAATCGAAAAGCAGATACTTTTCCTGCTGACAAAAAAGCGTTGCATGCATACTAAAGAATTAGTACAAATTTATACAAAACGTGGCTA
This sequence comes from Paenibacillus sp. HWE-109, assembly GCF_022163125.1. NCBI lineage: Bacteria > Bacillati > Bacillota > Bacilli > Caryophanales > Paenibacillaceae > Paenibacillus > Paenibacillus sp. HWE-109. The sequence goes on from NZ_CP091881.1 coordinate 1,299,819, forward strand.
TAAGGAACAGTCGATCAGGAACGTTCTATCACGAATGAAGAAAGAAAAGTATATTCATGCGGAAGAGCGTTCCCAGTATTCCATACTGGATAAAGGGGAGCAGTTTGTATCCTTCGTGAACCGGAAACCGCGGCAATACGATGTGGACTGGAACCACAAATGGTATTTCGTGCACTTCGAGGTACCGGAATCGGAGAGGCAAAGAAGGGATCAATTCCGTTTGCAGCTGCTGCAGCTTGGTTTCGGTCAACTATATAAAGGCGTATATGTCTCTCCTTGGGATTATAGAAAGCAGCTTTTGTCATTAATTCAAGCGGCCTCCATGGATGAATATGTCACTATCTCAGAAGCGTCGATTTTGTTTCGGGATATTACTCCCGAGCGGGCAGCCGACATTTGGCCTTTAGCTGACATCCATCGCCTGCATCAGGAGAAGTGGCAGTGGTATCAAGACGAGTTCGTGCCGGCTTTGAATAAGGAAATCAGAGGCGGGATGGATCCTTTAGAGCTGTTCGTCCTTTATTTGCATGTCGGAGAGGTTATCAGCGAAATTAGCCTGAGGGATCCTATGCTGCCGGTGTCGCTGCTTCCAAACGATTGGATGGGGCACCGCGTCATCACTGAGTTGTATCGTTCGTTTCAGTCGTTCGCCACACTCATCCCTAGTTCTTCTAATTATTATCAATTTCTCGTGTAAATACATGTGTGACTTACAGTGAACCTCTTTATCATCGCTCACTATTTTGCCAGAGTAACACATCCGCTTCACCTACAATATGATGAGTATAGAAATCTAAAGAGGTGAGCCAATGGCAGTCGTAAAAGCCAGAAAACAGGATATTGATATGTTGGCAAGGTTGCTTCGAGCAGAAGCTGAGACCGAAGGTGAAAAGGGTATGCTCCTTGTTGGAAATGTTGGCATTAACCGAATAAGAGCAAATTGCTCCGATTTCAAAGGAATCCGGACAATTCCCCAAATGATCAACCAGCCGCATGCGTTCGAAGCATTGCAACATGGTATGTACTATCAAAACGCAAGAGAGAGGGAACGCCGTCTGGCCCAACGGACTGTAAATGGGGAGCGGGATTGGCCAGGCAAATTCTCCCTATGGTATTTCCGTCCAGGAACGTTCGATAATCCCGGACCATGTCCGGCAACTTGGTACAATCAGCCGCTTGCAGGACGATGGAAGAAGCACTGTTTTTATGAACCGAGCGCGAAAGAGTGTGAAAATGTATATAATACTTTTTAATTTGACGGGTAAGAGATTAAACTACTGCAGAACGATAGTTGAACAAACCACAAAAGGCTGCCTAGTGCAGCCTTTTGTGCGGGACGGTGCAGTACACTTCAGGCGTATCATATAGTTTGCAAGATTTTTACCGTATGTAATCGGACTGATAACATTGAAATTGCGGTGAATAATAGGACAGGAACTACTAAAAGGCTTGTTTCGTATTCTACCTGAAATTTTTATGTGTAATTTATTAAAAATAAAAAGCCGCTCTGATGAGCGACCTAGTGACTCTATTATTAAATTAAAAAATGTTTGGTGTTAGGTAATAATGCGCATTTGGATCAAAATTTGAGTTAGTTGATCTAATAACCCCGAAGTTATAGCGAGTATTTGCTTCAGTGGTGAACATAACCCAATCATTATTGTTTCCGGGATTAAGATAAGTTACATTGACTGGCGAAGCATCATTTTTATTAACAATGATAATGTAGTGCGAATCCGTTGGGTTCTGTAGAAAAACAGTCATTGTCCTTCCGCCATCGTTTGGCCCAGTTTGAATGGAATACCAATCTTTATCAATAGGAGAACTTATTGTTCCTTTAGCAATGTCTCCATAAGCGGGGATTGGTTGGGCAACATAGTAATCGTCATTGTAATTAGTAGTTTCACTAATTGTAGTTTGAGCAAAAGCAGCTTGAGATGAGAAAACAAGTGATGATGCGATGATACCAACAGTGAGTAATTTTTTACTTGCGCTTTTTAACATGGTTTTTATCCTCCTAATATTTAACATTTTGATACTACCTTATAATATTTTAATAATACTATTTTTCCCAATTAATATAATCTATAGGTTTTCGTTGCTTGAAAGAAATTAATTTCCTTTAATTTCCAAATGAACTATAGTATACTTTAATTTTAATTTCAATCGATCTTTGTTTATTTTTTATAGAAACTTAATATCAAATGGAACACCGTTTGTAATCGCTCTCATAAGCCATGTATAATGATTACAGAAATATGGTCAGGAGGTCATTCGTATGCGGCTGCAGCTCCGAAAATATAATAGGAGTGTAATTGTAACATGGATATTCTCTTACTTATCTGTATTGTTAGTCCCTATTGTGATTAGTTTAATTCTTTACTCTGCTACGCACAGTTTGGTGGAGAAAGAAATTAATCGGGCCAATGAGCTGCTTCTCACTCAAATCGAATTATCCATTGACAGTAAGTTAAAAGGCTTGGAACAATTAAGTTTGGAAGTGGCTTTGAACAAAAATATAGTTTCTTTCACAAATGTAGAAAAGCCGCTATCCGATGATCATTATTTTCAACTGTTCAATATCGCTGAGAATTTACGAACGTATCAGAATGCCAATGATTATATTGAGCAAATCTATGTGATGTACGGGAATAGCGATACCGTCATATCCACGTTTAACCACATCGATTCCCGCGGTCTTCATGCCATAATGAGGCAGCGCGATGAGACTACCTATGAGGAATGGACTCAGTTATTTGCTGGTAAATATGTCAACAAGTATTCCCCCATGGTGTATTGGAACGAAGGAAAGCCCACGTCTACGGTGATGCTTGCCCGCTCGCTCATCTTCAATAATCCGATTCAGCCCCATCCTATTCTCATTTTCCTGATTAACGTGAATAAACTGCTGGAAAGTCTTCCGCAATATAATGATTCAAGAGTTTTGATTCTGGATAAAGATAATCACTTCATTGCATCGTCCAAAGATAAAGAGAAGCTTCAAGATCAGCTGCCTTATGAGCGTTTGCTTGGGAAAAAGGGTTTGGTTTATGTAGAAATGAATCAAGACAAAGCGGCTTTGTCTTACTTGACATCTGAGCTAACGGGTTGGAAATATGTATCGGTTTTGCCGGCAAACATTTTTAATGAAAAAATGGAATACTTGAAGAATATAACCAGATTGAGTATTGCTTTAGGTTTGTTGATTGGCATTATTGTTACTATTATTTTTTTGCGAAAAAATTATATGCCGATTCGGGTGCTGCTGCAGAACATGACGCAAAAATCAGGGTTTCGTTTTGATGGCAGATCCAATGAATATTCATTTCTACAGAACGCGCTTCATCATACATTTGTTGAAAAAGATGCCATCAGTGACCGATTGAAACTACATAATAATACGATTAGAGCTCATTTCTTGACACGTTTATTGAAGGGACAATTGGATCGGAAATTTCCGCTTGAGGAATCTTTCATCACCCACAACGTTCAATTCCATTCCGATCGGTTCGCAGTGCTGCTTTTCAGTGTGGATGCTTATGGCAAGCTGCAACATGATGAAGGGGGCGACTCTTGCGGGCAGAACACGCAGATGATTCACTTCATTTTAAGCAATGTGATTGAGGAGTTAGCTGGCAAGAACGCAACGGTTTATTCAACGGAAGTGAACGAACTGATAGCGTGTATCATTAATTTGAAGCCACTTCTAAGTGAAGAAGAGGAAGTTAAGGAATTAAATCGAATGGCCTCCCAAACGCAAGCCTTCATGAAGGAACAAATTCATGCCGAAATGACGATTGCTGTGAGCGGAGTTCACAGTGATGTTTATGGAATTTCACAATCGTATCATGAAGCGCTGGAAGCGCTGGAGTATCGAATCGTACTTGGGAGCGGACAACTGATTCAGTACAAGGAGAAAAGTAGGGAGTCTGCGCAATCTCAGCGGAATTATTATTATCCTTTAAGTGTTGAACAACAGCTTATTTACTATGTGAAGACGGGCAACTTGCCCAAAGCACAGTTGTTGTTAGGAGAGATTTATGAGGCGAATTTCAAGGTCCATCCTGTTTCGGTTGCACTTGCCAAATGCCTTTTGTTTAATCTGGCAAGTACTATGCTTAAGACGTTGGATGAGGTGAGTACGATCAGCAGGCGGAATTTTGAGGCACATGTCAAAGACGTGGAATGTTTATTGAACTGTGAAACGATTCAGGAAATGATGACGCATATGAATCGGGTACTTATGCAGGTTTGTGAATGGATTCAAACCGAAAAGAAAAATCATCGCGCGTATTTGATTAATGATATACGAGCCTATATTGAGATGCATTTTCGAGATGTGAATTTAAATATTTCGATGATCGGAGAATCCTTTTCCTTAACGCCATCCTACGTGTCCAAAATATTCAAGGAACATACAGGTGAAACTCTGCTCGATCTCATCAACCAAACGCGATTGACAGCGGCCAAGGCACTTCTTTCCGAGCAAAAACTAACCGTAAATGAAATTGCCGGACGTGTGGGCTATGCCGATGTAAGCACGTTTTTGCGAATATTCAAACGATTTGAAGGGATGACTCCTGGTAAGTATCAAAAGATCTAACTTTGGTAAAGAGTCCGAAAGGGGCTCTTTTTCTCGTTCAGCGGTTATATTTTTATTGTTTCACTTACATGTTTACAAAAAACAAACGATTGAGTTTGCTTTTTACGCATCATACTTGCTTTTGCCTATAAACAAATGAAGCCAAATGAGGTTCAATTACGAGGTAACACGAGATAATCTGGAAAATGAGGAAAGGAAGTGGTGTTCAGTAGCACTTTGCAAGACAAGATTTATGTAAGCACTTTCATGTCGCGGTAATCAATCAGATTAGATGAAAAGGAAGGTGTTAGTTATATGAGGATATCACTTAAGAAGGCTTCACTGTTACTGTTATGCGCATTCTTGTTCATGAGTTTGATTCCAGGATTTGCTGCTGCTGCAGACACCAAATTCACAATTTCAGGATCTAATGTAACGGCAAGTTCCAATGATGGGAATGTTCCTGCTAATACGGTAGATGGAAATACAGGAACCCGCTGGTCAGCCAGCGGTGATGGGCAATGGATTAAATTTGATTTAGGTTCTAGTGCAACAGTAGCTTATGTGAAAATTGCTTTCTTAAATGGTTCGACACGCACTTCAATTTTTGATATTCAGACTTCTTCGGACAACACGACCTTTACGACCATTCAAGCAAATGTAACAAGCAGCTTGGTCGAGGGCCTGCAAACTTTTAATTTTTCTGATGTAGCCTCTGTTAGGTATGTGCGCATCGTCGGGCACGGCAATTCGCTGAACGCTTGGAATAGCTATACGGAGGTAGAAATTTATGGGAATGCAGGTGGAACTCCTGTTGAAGATTCAGTAACGGTTTCCACCCCGGGACAGCTGCAGACGGCAATTAACCAAGCCATTCCAGGCAGGGTCATTTATTTGGAGAACGGCACCTATTCCCAAACAGGTCCTATCAATATCAATGGGATTAACGGTACGGATGGCAATGAAATTACAATTAAAGCCGTTAATCGCGGGCAAGCCATTCTGGCTGGCGGCGCCTATTTCTATCTGTATCAGTCGTCTTATGTAACGATTTCGGGCTTGAAATTTACAACTACGACCAGCGCAAGCAACAATGCAGTGAAAATGGATGAATCCAACCATATCCGCTTGACACGCAACGTATTCAATCTGAATGAGACCGGAGCTACGAACAACTGGGTGAATATTAGAGGTATCAACAGCGATAATAACCGGATTGATCGGAATGAATTCAGATCCAAGGCTGATCCCGGACCTATCATCGCCGTAGATGGAAACGGAAGCACCTATATGTCGCGATTTACGATTATTGACCGCAACTATTTCTATGACAGCGCGCCGAGAATTACCAACGGGAAAGAGAGCATTCGTCTTGGCTTATCCGGTGTATCCTTATTAAACGGGAATTCGACAGTTGAGAATAATTTATTTGAGAATAGCGATGGGGACCCGGAAGTTATTTCGGTGAAAAGCAGCAATAATACGATTCGGTACAATACCATCCGCAACTCGCAGGGACAAATAACAGCAAGACATGGGAATAACAATCAATTTTATGGCAACTTCTTTCTGGGTAATGGAACTAAGGCCGGAGTGGGCGGGTTCCGAATTTATGGGACGGATCATCGCATTTATAATAACTACTTCGAAGGTTTGACTACGGACGCTATTAACTTGGATGGCGGAGATTGGGATGGCGGACCGAATTCCACGAACTATGGCAGTGGGGATTTAAGCAAGCATTGGAGAGTGTATCGCGCTCAAGTTGCGAACAACACGATCGTTAACAGCACATTCGGCATTATCATCGGCAGAAGCTATACCTCAGCACCCGTAGATAGTCGAGTAGCCAACAACATCGTTCGCAATAGTACCGGGACGCTTTATGAGGAAGTGAAAACATCGAACGCGGTGTTTGAAGGGAATATTGGCTTTGGCAGTACAGTAAATAATCGTTCAAGATCATCATCGGAAATTCTTAACATAACGCCTTCGTTCACAACGATAAATGGTCTGCAGAAGTTAACCTCTGGAAGCGCAGCCGTTAATGCGGCTGTCGGCAGCTATCCTTACGTTACAGAGGATATGGATGGTCAAACGCGTTCAACGAACGATATTGGGGCAGATGAATATTATAGCTCTTCTACTTCCATTGTCCGTGCACCGCTTGATGCTTCGAATGTAGGGCCTGACAGCCCATAATGTAAAAGCGAAACCCGTACGCAAAACCTCGTATTTTCGGTTTTAACGTACGGGTTTCGTTTTTGAATATATACTTTTTCTATTCTTTTAAGCAAAATGATACATACAAACCGTTAACTATTGAATGGGGGAACGAATATGGAAAGCCTAAGATCGCAAGGAAAGCATCGCAAATATGGCGCTGCGGGGTTAAGTATTCTCATGTTAACAAGTATTTTACTTGCCGCTTGCTCGGAAACCGGAAGTACGGGCAAGGATGGCGTAAATACGCCCAATGCTGATCCAGCCAAGTCTACAGCAACCTATCCTATGAATACGAAGGAAACGCTAACATCATGGGAAGGACTCAATAACAATGCCATCACCTTTTATCAAAACTTGGCTGAAACTCCTTTTGGCAAGCAGCTCGTCAAAGAAACGGGTGTTGACGTCAAGTATATCCATCCGAACGATCAACAACTGAAAGAGCAATTCAATCTCATGATTGTCTCTGAGAAACTGCCGGATGTCATTGAATACGATTGGACGGGGCGAAGCTCGGGCTCTTACCCCGGTGGACCTGAGAAGGCCATCAACGATAAAGTCATTCTGGAATTGAATGATTTGATTGATAAATACGCGCCGAACTTGAAGAAGAAGCTGCAGGAAGACAAAGAACTCGACAAAATGATCAAGACGGATAGCGGCAAATACTACGTATTTCCGATGATCCGCAACCCTTCCGGACTTGTATTCCGTGGGCCGATCATTCGTAAAGACTGGTTGGATGAGCTTAAATTGCCCTTACCTGAGACGATTGATGATTGGGAAAAAACGTTAATTGCCTTCCGTGACAAAAAGGGAGCAAAAGCCCCGCTTAGTGTGACCTACGTCAATGGGAATTTTGAGATTCGCGATGCCTTTATCGGTGCTTTTCATACTTCAAACAGCTTCTATCTCGATGACGCAGGCAAAGTCAAGTATGGACCTGTCGACCCTCAATATAAGGATTTTTTAACCTTGTTCCGTAAATGGTATGCCGAAGGCTTGTTTGATAAAGATTTTGCATTGACGGATGGGAAAGTGCTGGATACGAAAATGCTTGGCGGTCAAACAGGCGCAACCGTTTCCTTGCTGAGCGGGGGAATGGGAAAATGGATGGATGCCATGAAAACGAAGGATCCGAAATTCAATTTGGTAGGCTCACCCTATCCAGTCCTTCAAAAGGGAGAGAAGCCTTTTACAGGACAGAGAGATTTCAAGTATAATCCAGGTCCTAGCAAAGCGGTTTCGGCAACTACGAAAAATCCGGAATTGGCTGTTCGCTGGCTGGATTATGCTTACAGCACAAAAGGCAGTCTATTGTTCAACTTTGGCGTCGAGGGCGAAAGCTATGTCATGAAAGACGGAAATCCTGCGTATACAGCTCAGATCGTGAAAAATGAGAAGTACAGCTTGCAGCAAATGGTCGCTCAGTTTACAAAGCCAAACGGTCCTTATGAAGCAGATGAGCGTCGAAACTGGAATACGTTTCCTCAGCAAGATGAGGCGGTCAAAATATGGTCAAATACCGATGCGGCTAAACATACAATTCCAGCATTTCTTACGCCAACCGCAGAAGAAAGCAAAGAGCTCGGCAAAATTATTAACGATGTAAGCAATTATAAGGAAGAAATGTTTGCGAAGTTTATTATGGGCAAGGAACCGCTTGAGAACTATGGCAAATATGTGGAACAAATTAAAAAGCTAGGCATTGATCGCGCCGTAGTCATTTATCAGAATTCGCTTGATCGCTATAACAAGAGATAGAAGGGTGGTAGCTCAGTGAAAATAAATTCATTCCCAGGTTGGGGAATGTTGAATGACATTCGCAAAAATAAGCTGCTCTATCTCATGCTGGCTCCAGTGATTTTATTTTTTTCGCTTTTTCACTATGTTCCCATGTATGGCGCAATTATTGCCTTTAAGGATTTCTCTCCAAGACTTGGCATTATAGGGAGCCCGTGGGCCGGATTCGAGCATTTTAAAGTTTTTTTCGAAGGTATTTATTTCTGGCGCACACTTAAAAATACGGTTCTTATCAGCTTGTATGATCTCGTTTTTGGATTTCCTGCGCCGATTATCCTGGCTCTGCTGCTTAACGAAGTAAAGAAGACGATCTTCAAGCGATCTATCCAAACGATCACCTATATGCCGCATTTCGTCTCACTCGTCGTCGTATGCGGAATGATCAAGGAATTCACCGTAAGCGGGGGATTAATCAATGATTTTATCGCTTTTTTGGGCGGGGAGAGACTCTCCCTGCTGCTTGAATCCCAGTTTTTCCGGACGATTTATGTCTCGTCGGGGGTGTGGCAGCATATTGGATGGGGCACGATTATTTATCTAGCGGCATTGGCGGGCATTGATACCGAGCAGTATGAGGCTGCGAAGATCGATGGCGCAGGACGATGGAAGCAAATGCGCCATGTCACGCTGCCAGGAATCATGCCTACGATTGTCATTTTGTTGATTCTTGAGATGGGCCGTATGCTGAGTGTGGGGACAGAAAAAATTATTTTGCTTTATAATCCGACCATTTATGAAACCGCTGATGTTATTAGCTCCTATGTATATCGAGTTGGGCTTCAGGAATTCAACTACAGCTTCAGCTCGGCCGTCGGTTTATTCAATTCGGCCATTAACTTCACACTTGTTGTCGGGTCCAACTGGTTGAGCCGCAAGCTGAACGATACCAGCCTGTGGTAGAGGGAGGATGAATATGTATCGCAAATCAGTCGGTGAGTGGACTTTCGATATCGGAAATTATGCTTTATTGTCACTGCTCGCTGTAGCTACTATATATCCTATTGTGTATGTCTTGTTTGCATCACTAAGCGATCCTACTCTCTATATGCAGCATAGCGGGATTCTCTGGAAACCGCTTCAGTTTAATCTGAATGCCTATAAGCTTGTGTTCCAAAATGGAACAATCATGAACGGCTATATCAATACGATGATCATTGTTGTCGTGGGGTTAACGCTTAACATTTTTCTCACGTCTTTGGGCGCGTATGCGTTGTCAAGGAAATGCTTGGGCTATCGAAAGCCCCTTATGCTGTACATCGTTTTTACGATGTTTTTCAGCGGCGGCATGATTCCCTTTTATTTTACTGTCAAAGGGCTGGGCTTGGCGAATACATTGTGGGCATTAATTATTCCGCAAGCGATTTCAGCATTTAATCTTATTCTGATGAAAACAGCATTTGAAGCGATACCGGATAGTTTGGAAGAATCGGCGAAAATCGATGGGGCCAATGAGTTTGTTATTTTGTTTCGAATTATGTTCCCGCTCTGTATGCCTGTTGTCGCTGTTATGCTGCTTTACTACGGGGTGAGCCACTGGAACGCTTGGTTTAATGCGCTGATCTTTTTGCAAGACCGATCGCTATACCCGCTGCAGCTTGTACTCAGAGAGCTTCTGCTGATGAACGAAGCAGGCTCAATGGCGAGCGGATCCAGCGGTGCGGATGTGGCGATTGTAGGGGAAACCTTGAAGCATGCTACCATTATCGTGGCCACATTGCCGATTCTTATGGTCTACCCCTTCCTGCAGAAATATTTTGTGAAAGGCGCTTTAATTGGAGCTATCAAAGGATAAAAAGGAGAAGATCACAATCATGGAAAAGCCAACAATCATTGAAGAGCAAACAATCATTGAAAAGCAAACAATAATCAATCCAGCATCTCTCGATCTTTGGTGGAAAGGAGTGCAGAACAAGGTTGATGTTATGCTGAGCCGAGGGATTGAACTAGCACCGCATGCAGCCCGGTCAGGGGCATATGATGGCTTAAAGCTGGATCAGTGGATATCTGGATTCTGGCCGGGGATGCTGTGGATTCTTTATGATTTAACCGCCGAAGAACGCTATAAGCTTGCTGCCTGGGAGTGGGATATACGGATGGAACGTCATCTGCTGGAAGACAACCATTTTCATCATGATGTGGGGTTTCAGTATTTGCCCACATCTGTCCTCAAGTACAAGCTGACCGGAGATCTGGATGGACGCCGCCGAGGACTTGCGGCAGCCAATTTCCTGGCTGGCCGATTTAATCTGGCTGGACAGTTTCTTAGGGCTTGGAATCGTGATATGACTGGCTGGGCCATCATCGATTGCATGATGAACTTGTCCATCTTGTTCTGGGCTTCGGAAGAGCTGCAAGATCCACGATTTTCTCAAATCGCTTGTGCTCATGCCGATACTGTTATCAAACATATGATCCGTGGCGATGGCTCGACTTGTCATATTGCTGTATTCGATCCGATAACTGGGGAATTGCTGGAGCACATGGGTGGGCAAGGCTTTGCAGAGAATTCCTGCTGGTCCAGAGGGAATGCTTGGGCGTTATATGGTATGACAAACACCTATCGTTATACCAAGATAGAGAAGTACCTGCATGCAGCTCAGCAGGTAGCTCATCATTTCATTAGCTCGCTGCCAGAAGAAATGGTGCCTCCGTGGGACTTCCGGGTACCGAATGCAAGCGAGGCTCCAAGGGATACGTCCGCTGCAAGCATTGCGGCGTCGGGTTTGCTTGAGCTTGCCGAAGTCGTTCAAACGGAGGACGCCAATAAGTACCGCTCGGCTGCTGAGCGCATCCTGAAATCCTTGTCGGAGCGATATACCGCCTTCGATGAACCGCAGCATGAAGGCATTCTCCGTGGGGGAACGGGGCATAAACCGGCGGAGACGAATGTGAATGTATCGTTGATTTATGGCGACTACTATTATGTTGAAGCTCTTGCCAAGCTGCAAGGTTGGAAGCATCGTGTGTTCTAAGCATGCAAGTGAATGATAGAGAATTATGGAGGGGTTAGGATATGGGGGATCATATGGAAGTACGGCCGATGCTGACATACATAAAGGTTAGCACGGCTGCAGAATTGCAGATGGCATTGGATGAAGCGGTCGCAGGAAGCGTCATTGAGCTGCAAAACGGGATATATGAACAAAGCGGCCCATTCGTTGTGAAGGATAAGCAGGGTTCGGACGGCATGCCGATTCGGATTGAGGCTGCTAACTTGGGAATGGCTATTATCTCAGGTGACAGTTATTTGCACATAGAGGATTCAAGCTATATCGAAGTATCTGGTCTTATGATCCATAGTGGGATCGGCTCTTCCTCCAGCGAACAGTCTCTTAAAGACAGAGGTCTGTCGCACCGTATCTTGCAAGGTGTACATCCAGGCATTCAACTGCAGAGCTCTAGCCGAATTTCGATTCTTCGCAATACGTTTGCCTTGAATGAGATCGGGCAGCCTTATCGTTTCCTCACGAATAAGGGTCCAGTATGGGGGTTGTATGGCATTGAGAATAGCTGCCGTTATGGAAGCAGCTATGACCCGAATGGCGCCGAGTATAGTGGCCTGACTCCTTATGAAGATGCTAGACTGATCACCGACAATGGAACACACCGCCATTATATCCGAGTGGAGGGAGTGAGCAGCTACAACAGGATTGCTTACAATGAAATTGGGCCCAAGAGAGGCTTTGGCGCCGTACTTATTTATGATGGAGAGGGGCATGGCGGACGAACGATCTCGCAGTATGATGTGATTGAATATAATCATTTTCATGGGATCGGCCCGCGTGTTACGAACGGATTAGAGGCGATCAGACTCGGATTATCCAGTCTTTCATTATCTCCTGGGTATGTAACGATCCAGTATAATTTGTTTGACGGTTTTGATGGCGAGGATGAGATTATTTCTGTGAAGTGCAGCGACAACATCATCCGCTACAATACGTCGCGGAATTCGTACGGGGGATTCGTCGCTCGACACGGGAATCGCAATAGCTTTTACGGCAATTACTTCTTCGGCGACGGGGAAAAGCCGGGGATGAGCGGCTTTCGTATCTACGGCAACGATCACAAAATTTATGACAACTATATGGAAGGCTTGACGGATCAGGTGATAAAACTGGATGGCGGATCACATGATGGAGGAGCTGAAGGGAGCCTAAATCCTACGGTAAAGTGGATTAGTGGAGAGGAGGAAAAGTCTGCAGTTCTGGAGGAGCTTTCGCAAGAGGAGCGAACAGCGCTTCTGCGTGGGCATTGGCGGCAGTATCATGTCCAGGTGTTCAATAATACGCTGGTGAATCCGGGGGCTGATGCTAATTTCCTTGCTCTGGGCGGAAAAACCTATCAACCCGTGGGTACGAAGGTGTATAACAATTTGATTGTCAGCAAAGCTGGAACGGTGATCTATGAAACAAGTGCTGATCAGCAGGCAGCGGCAAGCGGGCAAAGTATAGTCATTGGCTTTGAGGAATACGATTCAAGTCATGTTCGAGCAATGAAACCGCTCACGGTAGATGACGTGGGACCTGTGAGAGCTTTCTTGAAATCATAGAAAGTATAGGTTTTTGGGTGGATTTAAGGGGTTCTCCCTTTTTAGAAATAGTTGAGTTTATATATTTTGGGGTGAACGTGGAGTTACTCCCGCTGCCTCGCGCGGAGGTATGGGAACTACAGGGCGCTATTCTAGCCCAAAGTGGCATTATAGCGAGGTTGAGGGAACTCCAGTATGCTATTTTGGTTTTTGATGGGAAATTCAGCGCTTTTCGTGGACCCTGTAGTTCCGCTATGACCCTCGCATCCCTGCTATTTACCTAAATAGCGTCCTAGAGTTCCCTCAATAGGTTTGGTCACTAACCAGAGGCTGATCTCTCAGGGGGGGGAAACTGTTTTTCTAATGATGAGTTTAGCTGCTTTTACGGTATGCAGCAATGTTGCCTAAAAGCTTCATAATACAGAAGAGGTGATGAGAATTTGAGCAAGATGTCCAATGAATTCAGAGTGCGTTCGAAACGGGGAGTCAGCTTGCTGCTCGCAGCAGCTTTAACATTCACATGGTTGCCGCTAGGGGTATCCAACGTACAGGCAGATAGCGCAGTGACAGGAACACCAGGCGGTGTGGATGCCAACTTGCTGAAATTGTGGCTGAAAGCGGATTCCGACAGCGTGACCCGTAGTGGGAATGGCGATATAACGGTATGGAAGGATAGCAGTCCGCAAGGCAATGATTTCATCAATGACGGGACGGTCGGGGATAAGAGTCCGAGGGTAAAGCCGAAGTATACTCCTTCCAATCCTGCGCTGAATTTCCAGCCATCGGTGCAATTTATTCGTTCAGGCAATGGAAGTCTTTTGATGGACAAGAATGGATTATTCAACCAGAATGAGTCTGTTGAACATGCAAGTGTGTATATGGTTACTGGCGGGTTAACGTTATCGAATCAGACGTCGCAAATTTTTTATGAAAATTTGCAAGGAAACGGAAAATTTGGAGCGTATATCCCCTTCTACTCCAGCACTTCGCAAGTTTTGTGGGATTCGGGAGCTACCGTATCTGGAAATCCACGGCTCACGACAGGCTATTCAATTCCTCCTCTTGAATACAACAGTTGGGGGTTTCATTATGATTCGCATCCAGCCGTTTCCAGTGCTGTTTACCAAGCGATTACGCTGGATGGGCAAACGATAGTCAAATCAACGCAAGCCAGACTCGCAATGGTTGGAAACGGAAGCAACCCGATGTCTCTTGGTTCAGCAGTCGGTGGAGGATCCGGCTATGATGGGCAAATTGGCGAGATGATCGTGTTTGGCGATACACTTACGGAAGAGCAGCAGAACCAAGTGCAAACGTATATGGCCCTTAAGTTCGGAACGCCGCTGAAGGGAAAGGATTATGTATCGGCAGGCCCTTCGCCGATGGTCGTTTGGCCAAAGGATTCCAATATGGCTTATGGCAATAACATTGCAGGGATCGCCCGCGATCAGCAAGGAGCATTGGCTCAAGCAACAAGCCGGAGCAGCGAAGGTATAGCGTCTTCGCAGGTCATCATTACCGCTAAACAAGCTTTGGCGGACAAGCAGTACCTGCTATGGGGCGATAACGGAAGTTTGGCTCCTTCTGTGCCCTATGGTGCGGACTTCAAGCAATCAACGCGGACGTGGAAGGTCCGAAATACGGGCAATGTCGGGACTGTACAAGTTGCCTTTCCAGCGGCAATGCTTCCGCTAGGCGGCTTGCTGCTGAGGAGCGGAAGCAGCGATTTCAGCCACGCGGTTCCACTGTCATTAACCCCTGTGGAGGTGCATGGCGAAGCTTACTACGCTGCGGATACGGAGCTTACTGATGGATCCTTTTTCACCTTTGTGGAGAAAATGCCAGCCATCCAGTTGTCTGCGCTCGATGTTTGGAACGGCAGTCAAAAGATCGGGATGAATATCCCCTTCGTGTCTTCCAAGATGGAGGGGTATGAGGTCATCGTTCCACAGGCTGCCGATTCCATCCGTTTAGCCATGCAAGTCAGTGGGGGTATTACAACTGCGGTGACTCTGACGAATCTTGAAGGAGTGAATCAGCCAATAAGCGATGTTGCCAAGGTTCATCTCGCGCCGGGAAATAATAAGCTCACGATCCGATTATCCAACGGCGATGCGATGAATACGTATACGCTGCAAGCCTATCGGCTATCGGCCAAAGGAACGAATGGCCAAGTGCCGATGAACGCAAGTACGGTTACCGCTAGTTCCTATCAGCCGAACACGACGAATATTCCCGCGAATGTCGTGGACGGTGTTTGGAATAATGATGTCCGTTGGTCGGCTTCTGGACAAGGGGAGTGGCTGCAGTTCGATATGGGGCAACCTGAGAAAGTTACCTATTTGAATATCGCTTTCCTGAGCGCAATCGACCGTCAAAGCAATTTCGAAATTATAGGCTCCAATCAAGTAGATTTCCAGAATCCGACTGTACTGCTGCCTAAGCGAAAAAGCAGAGTGCTTAAAGCCGAAGATGATAGTATGCAGCCTTATGTGCTGACGACTCCAGCAGAAGTGCGTTATCTGCGGCTGGTCGGGTATGGAAATACGGCTTCGGGCAGCTCAGGCAGTTGGAATAGTATTACCGAAGTTGAACTTTATACGGGCACCGCACCAAAAGTGGATGAACCTACTGAGCCAAGCGGTCCTCCGCAAGCAGGCGATAAACCCGTGGAACCCCTCCCTCCGGTACGCGTGGTGAAGGTTAATTCCGCGGAAGAACTGCAGAATGCGCTGGATCAAGCTGCTAAAGGGACGACGATTGAATTGCAAAATGGCACGTATGCACAAAACGGTCCATTCGTTATCAAAGATAAGTCAGGAACGGCTGCGCTTCCGATTCGTATTGTTGCTGCTGAACTCGGGAAGGCTGTTATCGCTGGCGACAGCTACATGCATTTGGAAAATGCAAACTATGTTGAGGTTGAGGGACTTACGTTCCACTCCGGTGGCGGATCGGATCTTGGTGAAGATACGCTGCGAAGCCGAGCTGTCCCGGAAGACAGGATCGCATCATTGAAGGGACTGCACCCGGGTGTCGAATTGTACGACTCCAGCAATGTCTCCCTTGTGCGGAATACCTTTGCCTTGAATGAAACGGGTCAGAAATACCGGTTTACGAAGGTTGAGAACAGCGTCAATAAGCAAATTTGGTGTGTGATCGGCGTTGAAAATAGCTGCCGTTATGGGGCCACTTATGATCCGAACGGAGCCATTTATACGGGAGAAACGTCGCACTCCCCGAACTCGGCGTTGCTTACGGACGGTGGAACCGACCGGCATTATATTCGGGTGGAAGGCACCAGCAGCCACAATCGGATCGCATACAATGACATCGGTCCAAAAACCGGCTTCGGCGCCGTGATGACGTATGATGGCAAGGACTCGGTTTCGCAGTACGATGTGATTGAGTATAATCACTTCCATGATATCGGTCCACGGGTAAGCAACGGATTGGAAGCGATCCGCCTGGGGCTTTCCGGGCTATCGTTGGCCCCTGGACATGTTACGGTTCAATACAATTTGTTCGACGGATTGAACGGCGAGGACGAGATCGTTTCGGTGAAGAGCAGCGATAATACAATCCGCTACAACACTGTCTTGAATTCCTATGGAGGAATGGTAGCCCGGCACGGTCATCGCAACAGCTTCTATGGCAATTTCATTATTGCGGATGGCAAGAAACCTGGAACGAGCGGTTTCCGGCTCTATGGAAATGATCACAAGATTTATAATAATTATATGGAAGGACTCACGGATGATGCCGTTCAGCTTGATGGCGGAACGGAAGATGCGGGGCCGGAGGGAGGCACGAATCCAAGTATACGTTGGGGCACAGGGCCTAACGATTTCGCTGACCTTAGGAGCCTTTCCGCAGAAAGGCAGCAGGAATTGCTGCGCGGGCACTGGCGGCAATATAATGTGCAGATTTTCAATAATACATTCGTAAACTTAAGCAATAAAGCATCGGCTTTCAAAATTGCTCAGCGCACATTCCAACCGACGGGAACGCTAGTTTATAATAATGTTATTTTCAGCAACGCAGGGACGATATTCAATGAAACGAAAGATATCACACCCGCAGGCAGACCGTCTTATGTGGGCAATATGGCCGATGGTCTCGCCGCTGTGGCAACGAATGCAACGGTCGTTAGCGCCACTTACAAAGGTGATCTGAAGCTGGTCCGTGGCAGCGATGGTCTGATTCGCTTGTCACCGCTAAGTCCAGCGGTTGATAGCGCCCAAGGTCCATATGTTCCTTTGGACGATATGGATGGTCAAAGGCGTACGCATACGCCCGACGCTGGTGCAGATGAGTACGACCAAGCAACCGTTCCTACACTTAAGCCGCTTACGGCTGCCGATGTCGGACCAACTGCAGGCAGGAACATGCCAGTGGAAGAGGGCAGGCCAGAATTAAGCAGCCTTCAAATCAGCTCGAATCTGACACTCACGCCAGCTTTTCGCCCGGATATTAGCTATTATACAGTGATGGCTCCGTTCGGAATCGGCAACTTGACCATTTCGCCGGTTTCCTTGAGTCAGAAGGCTGTTATTCAGGTGAGCGTAGACGGCGCTTCGACGCAGTCAGTTAGAAGCGGCAGCGAAAGCGGACCGCTGGTCATTGCAGAAAGCGGCAGTGTTGTTCTGATTGATGTGTCGATGCCGTCGGGAGTTCATAAAACGTATACCCTGATGATAAAGCGTCCACAGATAAACAATTCATCTTCATCGGATTCTTCATCTGGGTATAATCCAGCGCCATTGCCTAAGCCGGTTCCTGAACCGGCGGTCTCACAGCCTACCAAACCGACGGAGCCCTCAACATCAGCACCACGATCTGAGACTTTTGGAGATGTGCCGACACATTGGGCATCGGAAGCGATCAGCAAGGCTGCTGCCAAGGGCATTGTGAACGGTTATTCAGATGGCAGCTTTAAGCCTGACGAACCGATGACGAGGCTTCAATTCGCTGCCATGCTGGTTCGCGCTCTGGGCTTGAAGCCGGAACCGACGAAGCCGGATTTCACCGATGAGGCGAGTATTCCGGCATGGGCGGCGGGAGAACTAAGCGCTGCGTTGAAAGCAGGTATTATCCAGGGCTATGAAGACCAATCTCTGCGCCCTAATGAGGCAATAAATCGCATCGAAATGATTGCCATGCTGGTAAGGGCATTGCCACAAAGCGAGGGGACATCGGCTTCGGCTTCGTTTAGCGACAGTTCTCAGATCCCCTCATGGGCATTGCCGTTAGTTTCGCGAGCTAACTCGCTAGGGCTAGTTGATGGCCGGGAGAATCATGCTTTTAAACCGTTTGACGTGGCGACGAGAGCGGAAGCCGTCACAGTGGTTATGCGTATGTTGGATCGCTAAGGTTGTATGCAGCAGGTTGGCCTCTTACGGGGCCGACCTTGCTGCTTTTTTTCTTGACTTTCAATATTGAAGATTAATTTTAGATTTTAACTATTCATCTTTGGATAAAAACAAGTTACGATGTTTGTACTCTTTGGGAAGGAATAAGAAGAAGTAGGAGGTTATCGAGTGTGGGAGTATACCTAGAGTTCATTAGAATATCATTTTCTCAAAAATTTGTTTATCGAATGAACTCCTATATTAGCGCCGCAAGTTCACTAATTAAGATGTTAATACTAATCAGTATATGGACAGCCTTATTTAAAGGACAAACGGCAATTGGCGGTATTCAATTAACGGATATGATTAATTTTGTCATCGTCAATTCAATAATTGGTTCTTTGATCTATTCGAATATTGCGAATGAGATTGGGAGCAAAGTCGTCGATGGTTCAATAAGCACCGACTTCATCAAGCCAATAAATTTTAAGTATTACATATTTGCCAACCAAATCGGCGAGAATGTGTACATGCTCATCTTCAATACAGTTCCAGCGATATTACTTATTAGTATTTATTCGGGATTTACATGGCCATATCAGACAAATAGCCTTTTATTGTTTTTTATTAGCCTGATTAACGGCTTTATAATCATCTACTACTTCAATTATATTTTGGGATTAACTACGTTTTGGATGACGACATCATTTTATATTGATTGGTTTATGAAGGCATTTTTTCAACTCTTTGCAGGCACTTTTGTCCCCCTGTGGTTTTATCCGGACTTTTTATTATACATTAGCAAGATGCTGCCTTTTCATCTTGTTGCATTCGAGCCAATTGCTATACTTTTGGGGAAATTGTCCTGGCATGAGTCTCTCCAAGTTATTTGTACTCAATTTGTTTGGATCATTATTTTGATTGTAGTAGAAAAATTAATTTGGAGAAAAGTTGAAAAAAAAGTAATTGTCCATGGAGGCTAAAATGAGTCGACTGCCGCTATATTTGGCATTTATCAGAATAAAGCTAAACGGAGTGGTCGAATATCGGGGGGCATTTTTGCTCACCTCTTTCTCCAAAGCATCCGTATGGGTAACGGAGTTTCTACTCATTTATATCCTCATCTCCAAGTTCAAACAAATAGCCGGATGGGGAACATACGAGGTTATGTTTTTATATGCATTAAGTTTAGCTTCGTACTCTTTCGCAGGATTTTTTCTGTTTCATCCATGTATGAAACTAGCATCCAGCATCCAAAGTGGAGAGTTTGATGAAATTTTAACAAAACCAATTAATCCTTTTTTATATCTCATATGCAAAGAATTCAGCACGGGGTATTTTAACAATGTGATTGTTGCCATCGGTGTTATGATCATTTGTTTCAACAAACTTCAAATCACATTAAGCGCAATGAATCTTTTGTTCCTTGTCATAGTATTAATTGGAGGTACTCTCATCCAAGGCGCAGCCTTTCTGTTCACTTCTGTACCCGCTTTTTGGATTACGAACAATAAAGCATTAATTGACCTATTTATGTTTGATTTAAAAAGGTTTATTCAATATCCAATATCTGCGTACAGCAAGTTTCTGCAGGTGCTATTAACCTTATTGTTTCCTTATGCATTCATCAATTTTTATCCAGCGCAATATTTTCTCAAAAAAAATGATTTTCTCATGTTCCATCCATGGGTTCAATTTCTCACTCCGATTATCGGTATTGTGTTATTTACTCTGGCGATTCTGTTTTTTTTCAAAGGGATTAAACACTATAACAGCACTGGGTCTTGATGAAAGGGATGAGAATGTGGCTTATATTGAAATGGAAAATATTTGTAAGGAATTTAAAGTGTATAAAAGAAATTCAAGTTGGACCAAGACGCTAAAATCGTTGTTCATTCGTGAATTTGAAACAAAAGCAGCTATTCAAAACATAAATATTAGCATTGATAAAGGAGAGCTTGTTGGATATATCGGTCCAAATGGGGCTGGTAAATCGACTACGATCAAAATTTTAACAGGTATTTTGACACCAACCTCTGGAATTGTTCACGTTGATGGGAGAGTTCCTCATGAAAATCGAGTGAAGAATGCGGAGAAAATGGGGGTAGTTTTCGGACAAAGATCTCAATTGTATTGGGATCTACCGATGACAGAGACATTTCAACTGTATAAGAAAATGTACCGTATTGAAGAGCGACAGTTTAAATCAAATGTAAACCTTTATGTTGAGTTGTTAGAGATGAAGGAATTTATAAATCGACCGATTAGACAATTAAGCTTGGGACAAAAGATGCGAGCCAATTTGGCGGTTGCTCTTTTACATGACCCTGAAATTATATATTTAGATGAGCCTACGATTGGACTTGATGTTGTAGCTAAAAGTCGTATTCGACGTTTTGTGAGGGAATTAAATAAAGAAAAAGGTACGACAGTCCTATTAACCACTCATGATATGGACGATATTGAGCAAATTTGCAATCGAATCATCATGATTGATCACGGGCAGAAGATATTTGACGGATCCATAGGGGAATTAAAAGACTTATACAGTGAAGGGTATATGTTAATCGTGGATTTTGCAGAAGACAATGTATCACTTAATGATTCTCGATTGAGGGTTATTGGTGAGGAGGGACCGAGAAAAACGATTCTAATCAATACGAATGAGATCACAATTGCTGAAGCTATTTCGAAAATCACTGATGGCAACAGTATTGTTGATTTACATATTAAGGAACCTAATATTGAAAGAACAATTGAGAGATTATATGAAAATAAAGAACGAGAGACGGTACTCGTTTGAAAATGTAGCGGACTTATTATTGTTCGCTTCCGCTTTCTATCTTGGCCTTTTCCCTGTACGCGGTAGGGGAAAGGCCTATTGTTCGTTTAAACATCCGCGAAAACAGCAAGGGATCTTGATAGCCGACGGAACGGGCAATTTCGGCAATCCCCAGCAGCTGCTTGCGGAGCAGGCGGCAAGCTTTCCTCATGCGAATGTCGGTTAAATATCGGTAAGGGGACATGGACAGGCGCTGCTGAAACAGGCGGCACAAGTATTTGGTGTCCAGCCCTACATAGCCGGCGATTTCGTCGAGCCCGATAGGATCGGCGTATCGGGCGTTCATGAAGGAAACGGCATTGCGCACGTGGTGGCCGACATCGGCTCTTAGCGGAGGCGCATCGTCTGGTATGGCCAGCGTGCCGAATATTTGGTAGAGCAGAGCGGTCAGGAAGAGTTCCTTGGCTGGTTCCTCGCGCAAGCTCATAACATTGCGGAACAAGGGTTCAACGGAGTGCGAGGGGGGCGTCATCCGGACGGGAGCTGGAGCGGCAAAGCCGGCCAGCGCAGTTAGCCGAGAGGCCATCGTGCCTGTGAAGCCGAACCAAGAGTAATGCCAAGGCTGGGCCGGGTCGGCACCATACGCGTGGACGGTATCAGGCACGATTAGAAACAGTCCGCCAGGGCCAACCCGCTCGCTTTGTCCTCCAGCCGAATAGGTGCCGTACCCGCTGTGCACATAATGAAGAACATACATATCTCGCACACTGGGCCCGAAGGTCATGTCAGACTGGCAGACTTGTGTCCCGACCTCAAGCACGGTCAGATCGGTCAGACCGATCGATTCTGTATACATGAATTCCACTGTGTGCGCCACCATTCTTCACATAGAGAAGATATGCCATAAGATGGGGAACTATGGCTATTTTATTATAGAGGATCTTCACTACAATTTATAGTAGGAGGGATGACAAATGGAGTATACCACATTAGGCCGAACGGGGCTTCGCGTATCGAAGCTGGGGCTTGGCGGTGCGCCTTTGGGCGGCGTTTTTGGACCAGCTGATGTGCAGAGTGTCGAGAAGATGATCCATGAGGCCATCGACGGCGGCATTAATTTTATAGACACGGCGCCAAGCTATGGCAGAGGAGAGTCGGAGCGCCGAATCGGTCTGGCTTTAAGCGGAGTCAGACGAAAGCAGGTTGTGTTGGCTTCGAAGGCGGTAGGTCCGGGAGAATCGTTCGATTATGCGACAACGATTCGTTCCGTGGAGGCGAGTCTCGAGCGGCTTCGGACGGATTGGATCGATCTGCTGCAAATTCACGATGCGGAGCAGGTTCCCTACGAGACGATCGTGAACGAGACGCTTCCTGCCCTCGAGAAGCTGCGGAAGGACGGGAAGATTCGGTATATTGGCATCACTACCCGAATCCTGCCGCTCCTGATGCGGTTTGTGCGGCTGAATCGGTTCGATAGCATCCAGTTTTACACGAGGTATATGCTGATTGATCACACCGCCAAGGACGAGCTCATCCCGCTTGCAGCGGAGGCGGGCATAGGCGTCATTAATGGGAGCGTGCTGGGACTCGGGCTGCTTGCCGATACGCCGGCGTCATTCCTAAGGCCGGGTATCGTGGAGGAAGCGGCGCAGCGGATGGAGCAGCTGCAGTTTTTGCGCAAAACGGAGCCGCACGGGCTCGTAGAGCCAGCCATGCGTTTCAGCTTGTCGCAGCAGGCCATTCACGTCACGCTGACCGGGGCGACGTCGTCAGAAGTGCTGCGTGCCAATATGGCAATTTGCGATGGGCGGGGGCTGGCTGCCGAAGAGCTGAACCGAGTCTATGCCTTATTCCAAGGCAAAAGTTTATTTCCAGTAGAATAGGAGGAACCGATATGAATGTTCAAGAAAACAGACTGCCGAGAATCACAGCGGAGGATCGAATGGTGCCGCCAGAGTGGGCACTGCAGGAGCAGTGGCTTCTAGGCACCCTGAATCAAGCAGCCCAAGCGTTTGTCGAGCGCTATACAGAACCGGATGGCACGCTCATTTGGCAAAAGGAATGGCCGGGGATGGACGGTTCGGATGATCCCTATGAAGGGTTCATGAACCTGGCGCTGCTGTATGTGCTCGGGGGCAGTCGGGAGCTGCACGAGGTATCGCGCAGAATATGGGAAGGAATTACTTGGCAATGGACAGAATTCGGGCAAATCGATCGTGAATTCGATCGCTATTATGATTGGATGCATCATGGAGAAGGCTATTTATTTCTCTACTTCCTTGGACTTGCCGGGCCAACGACCCTCAAGGATAGACAGAGAGCGGTTCGATTCGCCCGAATGTATACGGGAGACGATCCGGAGGCGCCCAATTACGATAAAGCTAAGCAGTTGATCCGGTCCCCGCTCACCGGAAGCAAAGGACCGCGCTTCGTCGTGTCGGAGGAAGATTGGAGTACGCATCGCAGCATCTTGGATAACTATCCGGCTCCGTACGAGGATATTCCCGGCGTCGATTATGCAAGCCGCAAATGCCCTTGGTCCAACGATGAAGTTTATCAGCAGCTCATTGTGATGATGAACGAACGGATGAACCGCGGGGATGTTCCGCTCAACCTGAATGCCAGCGGATTAATTGCACACGCTTACATGCATACAGGTGACAAAACGCTTCGTGAGTGGGTGGTTAATTATCTCGCGGCTTGGGAGGAGAGAACCCGATCCAACGGCGGGATTATTCCAGACAACATCGGCCTCTCCGGCAAGATTGGCGAATACAATGACGGCAAATGGTGGGGGGGCTATTACGGCTGGAGATGGCCGCACGGTTTTATGACGATCATCGAGCCATTGACTAACGCCTGCATGAACGCTGTGCTGCTGACTGGCGATATGAGTCGGCTTTCGCTTGCCCGTTCCCAGCTCGATGCGAATTGGACGCTGCGCCGGGAGGAGGGCGATCAACTACTTGTGCCGAACAAGCACGGGGATACGGGCTGGAGCGATTGGCGGAAACCGCTGCCCAAGTATCCGGTCTATTTATGGACGATGTCCATGGCAGATGAAGATCTGGAGCGAATTGAACGGATTCCGAAGGACCACGATTGGAATGAGATTACGGTGCCTGTTGTATCCGGAAGGGACAGCCGGACGGGACGGGAAACGAAGCACTATATTGGCAATACGGAGCCATGGTTCCAGTACATTCGCGGTCATAATCCTGATTATCCAAGCCGGATATTGGAGGCGAATATGGAGCTGGTCGGCCGGCAATTGGAGCGGATGCGCTCAGAGAAAGGCGATCCCCGCAAATGGAAAAGCGGCTTTGCCGACGGCGACTTCTCCAACATTCACATTTGGCAGGAGATGTGCCCGGTCTATATCGAGGCGCTTGTGCAGCTGACGCTGGGCGGTCCCATGCACATCTCGCACGGAGGCCTGCAGCATGCGAGAGTGCGCTACTTTGATGCGAAGGAGCGTCGACCGGGTCTTCCGCCGGGGGTATCCGCGCTGGTAGAGGCACTTGCGCCGGACAGCGTGACGCTCCAGCTATGCAACACCAGCCTATTTGACGAACGCGAGGTCGTGATTCAGTCAGGGACGTTCGGTGAGCACCGATTCACCGATGCGCAGCAACTTGACGCCGAAGGTCATCCGCAAGGCTCAGCCGCCACGGTTGACGGCAAGTGGCTGGCGGTTACGCTGAAGCAGGGGGCGGGCATCAGGTTGAAGCTCAGCATGCAGCGTTACGTGAATTCGCCGAGCTATGACATGCCGTGGCCGAACCCATACGGCTCCAGCTTGCTGGCAGGCCGGAGGGATCAGGAAGGCGAAGCCCCATGTACATAGACAGCCATGTGCATTTCTGGAAGCTGTCGCGTGGCGACTACGGCTGGCTGAAGCCGACGAACACGCTGCTCTATCAGGATTACCTGCCGTCACAGCTGCTCCCGGAATTCCAAGCTTTTGGCATCGAGGGGCTTGTCGCCGTGGAGGCTGCCTCTACGGCCGAGGAAGCGGCATTTATGCTGGAACTGTCGCTGACCTGGCAGGCAATCTCGGCGGTAAGCGGGGGCCTCGATCCGTTCGCGGAACGCTTCCATGAGGAGCTTGCTTCGCTGTGTTCCAATCCGCGCTTTGCTGGTGTCCGCATGAACGGCAGGGCGTTTCGCGATGCACGCTCCGATTCGGATTCATGCAAGCTGCGTGCCGTTCTCGCTGATATGGGGCAGGCGGGGTTGACGCTCGACCTGCTCGTACAGCCTGACGATCTTGTCACGGTTGCGCCGTATTTGGAGGAACTGCCGATGCTCAAGGTGGTCGTCAACCATCTGGGCTGCCCGAACATGCTAGAGCAGTGTAACGAGTCTTGGCATACCGGAATGGAGCGACTGTCCCGACTACCTGGCACAGCGGTCAAGCTGTCCGGCATGATCACGATGGCAGGCGGCTCGCGAGAAGACCTGATCAGGCCATACGTCGGTCAGCTAATCACTCTGTTCGGCTGCGATCGGCTGCTGTTCGGCAGCGACTGGCCGGTTGCCCTGCAGGCGGGAAGCTATCGGGACGTCATTCACTTATTCGAAGCGGTGCTTCCCGAAGAACTCACTGAGGAGGAGAAAGGGCAGATTCGTGCGGGCAATGCCCGCCGTTTCTACCCGATTGAGCGATGAAGAGATGGATGTATCGGTCACAGATGAAGGAGGGCTTCGAGGAAACCTTCATCTTGGCGTTATCTGAAGCAGGAAACGCTTGGCAAAGCGAGCTTCGCCAGCAGGATGTTGTGAGTTGCTCGGTCTTCGCGAAACAGGGAGATGTGGTTCTCTATTTCGAAACGGCAGGCGAGCACTTTGAGTGGGAATGGCCGGATAAGTGCCGGGTGATGTTGGAGACTTGGCCTAGTATGGATGGCAAGCGGCGATATAGTGTGCCGATGCTTGAAATTTACCGCGACGGGGAACCGGGAGAAGTTTGGGACGGATATGCCAACCGGGAGCGGGTCGGCATGCTCGCGCGGTTGAAGCCGGAGAAGTACAGCAGCTACATCTTCTATCATTACGCCTTGCAGGAGGAGAAACCGCACGCTTTCAATCCGACCTACACAATCGGAACGCATGAGGCGCTAATCTTCTCTTATCATGAGACACCGATACCGGCTTTGGAGCGCGGGGCTTCGCGAAGGACATGGCCAGCCCCCGTTGTTCCGGAGAACTGGCATGCCACCATGAGGCCGCATTTTATCCCTTGGTCGGAGGGGGAACAAGAGCCGGAGTTGTGGACAAGAATGACCACACTCATAACCTTCTAATAAGATCAGCATGACCCTCATGACGGGATTTTCTCCTGATCATGAGGGTCATTTTATTACGATCGCTTGCCAGAAGCTAATCCGCTGTCTGCAGCAGCCGATATTGACCTGGTGTGTACCCCATGCGCGATTTGAACAATTTGTTGAAGTAGCTGACATTGGAATAGCCGATTTCCCGGCAAATGTCTTCCAACGTGTATTTCGGCTGCCGCAGCAGCTCGCATGCCCGCTTGATCCGAAGATGAATCAAATGGTCATTGATTGTTGTGCCCATCGCTTCCTTGAAAATACGGCTCAAGAAGGACGTGCTTCGCTGCACATGATCGGCAACCGTCTCGATTGTAATATTGTTGTTGTAGTTTTTCTCCATAAATTCGATAGCAAGCTGCAGTGTCATATCATTCAGCTTCAGTCGCTTCTCCCGATTGTGCGCAATGATCTGAGCGCACATTTCTATCAAACGCGCCTTCATATCACGCAGTGTTTGGATGTCGGAAAGCACGAACGGTTGATTGCCCAGCACGACAACCATATCCCCGCCGGTTTGCACCAGCGTTTTTACAATCTCCCCGCTTAATTGAAAGAAGAGTTGCTGAACGTTGGCTTTCCCGAGTCTGCGTGAGGTTACCTCCTGCGTAATTAAGCCGATCATCTCCTCGCAGCCTTCTTGGTTCATCTGAAGCAGCGCCTGAAGCAGCTTTGTCTCCAGTTCGTATGGGTAATAATAGGTTTCTTTATCTTGCTTCCAGGAACTAACGATCGAATAGGGCACAATTTCGCCTTTGCCTACATACATTTTGAGGCTAAGCGCTTCAATTGATTCCTCATAGGCGGACTGAGCGAACTCCACGCCAGTATGGGGGCGGCTAATGCCGATCGTAGCGGTAATCCTGTAACGGTTCTCTATATTTCGCTGCAGCTTTCTGGCAAGCTCAACCGGGAGTTCAACCGGAAGCTCGTCTTGCCCAGCGGGCACAGCCTGTATAACGACGATGCGTTCATCGTCTCTGGCGAAGATTTCACCATCGATTTCGGCTCCGAGCTCTTCAATCAAGCGGTATTGAAACAGATGGAAATGGAGATTGCCGGTAGAGTCGTTCAACAGCGACGGTTCCTCAAGTTCGATCGTTAAGATGATAAAATGTTCAAAATCGAGCTTTAAACCCAAAAGCTCTGCCGCATCTTTTTCCTGCCCGCTGCTTTGCGGTGAACCCGCCCGTCCCTTGATCAGGTCGCTCAAATATTTCTCTTTGATCGCCGAACGGTTGTCGCCAAGCAGCGTTTCCACCCGTTCTTTCTCGCTCCGGATGGTCTCCCTGCTATGGCGCAGCTGTTCGAATGACTGCCGGATGAAGCTTGCCTCGTCGCCGGTTGGCTTGGTGGCTCCTTGGTTTGCGCTGTCGCCAGAGAAGGTTACGGATGCGGCATTGGAGCCGCTGCTGATGTAAGCCATCACACTTTTGAGCGGACCGTACAGCCGCTGCGAGATGTAGAACAACAGCAGTATGGCAACTATGACGTAGAGAGCAGCCACGGCAACTATGATCATTTTAATGCGGTTAAGACCCTCAAGCAGAACGGATTTCTTGGTTACATTGACAAATTTCCAGCCTGTCAAACTGGACGTGGTGTAGGTTACGATCCAACGATCATCGTCCAGGTAGGAACCGCTGCCGGAAGCTGCTAGCACGGTTTTATCAAGATTCCCGATCAGGTCAGCCGCTTCTTCCTTTTCACTGTAAAGCGGTTCACCTTGGGAGCCGAGGACAAGTGTCATTCCCTTTTTATTATGATAGTGGCTTAGATATTCTTTGAAGAGCAGGTCAAGCTTCAAATTGATCACAATGGCGCCATCGACAGGGCCGATGAGCGGCATTTTTTGCAGTAAGCTGGCGGGTTGCGTCCCTTTCACAGGAGCGCCTGGTTGATTGGTCAGCCACACGGTCCGTTTTCCGGCTTCTTCCTTCATCACTGGCAGCCAGGATTGGTCGGGGAAGGCGGATAGCGAAGTCATTTTCATCTCCGAGCGGGAGGTTAGCACAAGATCGAGCTTGCTGTAAACAAGATAGATGGAATCGATATAAGGACTCAGCTTTTGCTGCTCCTCCAGAAAGCGTGTCAAGTCAATGAGTGAAGACACGCTCAGCTTTTCGTTTATTTTGTGATACAGGTAGGACTGGGTCATGACCATGCTCGAGGCGATATTCTGTATTGCGTAAAGTTCTTTATGAATCAGCTCTCGTTGCTGCTCCATGATGGATTGATTATACTCAATCGAATTCTGGATGCTGGTATCGGCGGAAATCGTATAGGTGACTGAGGAAATGAGCGTGACGGTGACAACGACGATGGCCGTCATGGACAGCAGCAGCTTCACGAAGAGAGAGCGGTTTCCAATCACTTGGCGAAAGGGCATCCTGACCCTCCTTTCTTTATGTTAGCGTTTACATAATGACGTGGATACCGTACTCGGCACCAAGCAAATTATAGCATAGTTTGGCGCGGGAGGAAGAGGAGAGGCGAAAAACATATGAAAAATCGGATAACATAACCCCCTGTTTAGAGCCCCGGAAAGGAAAAACATAAAGAAAAGCGAATGAGATGATTGTGCAGTTGCGCGCCACCGGATATCGTAAAGGATGTAACCGTTCCCATTTCCCGGCCGGGGCAGAACGTGTTCAGGAACGGAATTAATGATATGAAGCAGGGGGAGATTGTATTGCCTATTATACAAATGAAGCCAGTCGCACTTGCGGTTCTGGCAGCCAGTATGGCCGCAAGCGTACTAAGCGGGTGTGCTACAGATACGACGAATAAAGCTTCCGAATCGAGTCAGCCGGTCGGTTCTGCGAAGCCTGCAAAGCCAATTGAAATTTCATGGGGCATTCAATTTCAGGCACCAGCGGTCGTTGCTGATACCCCCGTGCAGAAGTGGCTTGAACAGAAATTTAATGTCAAAATCAAGCCGGTCAAAGTGACAGATGCCAGCATCGCTTCTGGCGAGGTGCCGGATTTATTCATGCTTGGCGATCCAGCGAATGTATCCGCTTACCAGGCGCAGGGTGTGCTGATGAGCCTTGACCCGAACATGGTGAAAGAGAAAATGCCGGAATACTACAAAGACGTCGAGAAGTCGTCAGCGCTGTTCCAAACCGTAACATTCGGCGATAAGCTGTGGGCGATCCCGATGTTCATTGATTTGAAGCCGTATGATCTTACGATGCTATGGCGCAAGGATTGGCTTGACAAGGTCGGCATCAGCAAGCTTCCGGAGACACTGGATGAATTCGAGCAGGCAGCTTATGCGTTCGCGAAGAAGGATCCGGACGGAAACGGTAAAAACGACACCTACGGCTTGACTGGAACGGCAACGTCGACATGGTCGGCGGGCTTCTATTCGATCTTCGGCGCTTACGGCGTTGAGCCGACGATGTGGCAGGAAAAGAATGGACAGATTCTGAATGGCTCCGTCATGCCGGAGGCAAAAGAGGCCCTCGCGAAGCTGCGTCAATGGTATGCCGACGGCGTGATCGATCCTGAATATATTACGGATACCCAGGATTCGTACCGCAAGAAGCTGTACAACAATCGGATTGGTGTGATTGAAGAACAGGTGGGTAAGGCGGCACTCGCTGACGGGGCAACCATCGTGGCCATGAAGGACATCAATCCGAACGCTAAGCTTCAGCTTGGTAAAAATCCGAAGGGACCTGGCGGCAGCGGCAGTTGGGATTGGGGCATCAAGAGTAATTTCGTCGTGCTTGGCACGAAGGTGAAGGATGACCCCGCGAAGCTGAGCAAAATTTTTGAGATTTTGCGGGCTGAGAGCAGTGATGAAGAGACAATCAATATGACAAGCTTGGGTGTAAAAGGAACACAGTGGGACTTTGTAGACAGCGGAGCAACTTCAGGCGCTACGAAAGCGTTAGCCGGCTTCGAAAAACAGGAACAGCGCGATGCAGTTGGCATCCGATTGTTTTCAATGGGCAATATTACGACGCGCAGCTATCGCGAGAAATATTCGAATCCAAAGTTGAACGAAGCTGTCCGCACCTATTCTTCCGCACCGAACCAGACGGATGCCCTGCTATTCGCAGCGCTCCCGTCGGACGGCAAGTATAAGAAGGATTTGACGGCGTTGACGCAAAAATATTTTGCTCAAATCATCAGTGGAGAAGTTCCGCTTAGCGATTTCGATAAGTATGTGGCGGAGTGGAAGGCTAAAGGCGGAGACGAGCTGACCAAGGAAGCCAACGAAATGTACCAGAAGCAGTTTAAAAAATAATCAGCTTGAGAAGCGACTCCTCCCCGGCTGCAAGTCCTTTGCCGCTGCCGGGGAGGTGCCGCAACTGGCCCTGAGGAAGTGCACTTGTAATGAAAATGATCTTAAAGAATAGAGAGCTGTTTGCGCTCTATCTGTTTGCTTTTTCCTTTTTTCTGGTATTCAAATATGGTCCGATCTACGGGGTACTGATTGCTTTCAAAGATTTTCGCGTTATCGATGGCATATGGGGCAGCCCTTGGGTGGGCCTTAAGCATTTTGAGGCACTGTTTCATTCGGCCGATTTTTACAGATTGTTGAGTAATACACTGCTGCTGAACCTGTATTTGCTGTTGTTCGCTTTTCCGGCACCGATCGTGCTGGCGCTTCTTCTTAATGAAGTCCGGTCCCGCTTTTTTCAGCGCTTCGTGCAGATGACCATGTATTTACCGCATTTCGTCTCTTGGGTCATTATGTCCGGTCTCGTTATTTATTTCCTGTCGCCGACCACGGGCATCGTGGCTGAAATCGCTGGCTGGTTTGGAGGAAAGCCGGTATTTTATATGGGACATAAAGAGTATTTCCGCTCCATTGTGGTCAGCTCGGCCATTTTGAAGGATATCGGCTGGGGCTCGATTATTTATTTTGCTGCCCTGTCGGGCATTAACCCGGAGCTGCACGAATCGGTGACCATCGATGGAGCGAATCGCTGGCAACGCATGTTTCATATTAATATTCCGTCTATTATGCCAACGATCGCAATTATGTTTATTCTCAGCCTTGGCGGCTTCTTGAGCGCGAACTTTGAACAAATTATCAACTTGCTCAATCCCGTCACCTTTGAAACCGGAGATGTGATTGATACTTACGTCTATCGCGTAGGACTGCAGCAATTTCAATACAGCTATACGGCTGCAATCGGCTTGTTCAAGTCGCTGGTAGGGCTTCTGCTGATTCTGGGGGCAAATTTCACAGTGCGCAGAATGAGCCAGGGAGAGAGTGGCTTATGGTAGGAGGAATTGCAACATGAGAATTGGAAACTGGCAGGATCGATTAGCCGTCAGCCTTATTTACATCGTACTTGGCGTACTTGCCATTATTGTCGTTTACCCTTTTATTCACGTACTGTCCGTATCGCTAAGTGGAAGGGGGGAGGCGCTCCGAAGCGGCTTTCACTGGATTCCGAGGGATCTGACCTTGACGCCATACAAGGAGCTGCTGACGTATCCGTTTATCTGGAAAGGGTACAGCAATACATTGTTTCGTATGGTAGTTGGCACAACCCTTACGCTGATCGTTACCGTATGCGCAGCCTATCCGCTGTCTCGCAAAGAAATGCCATGGAAGCGGGCGCTGGTGCTGCTGCTGCTCTTTACCATGATCTTCGATGGCGGGATCGTGCCGCATTATCTCCTCATGAAGGAGCTGCATTTGCTGAATACACGGTGGGTCTATGTGCTGCCGCAGGCGGCGAACGCGTTTCAGGTGCTCGTAATGATCTCATTCTTCCGCTCGATCCCGGATGCGCTAATCGAGGCTGCCCGGATTGACGGAGCACGTGATCTCCGCATTTTGACTCGCATCATGCTGCCGCTGTCGGTACCGGTTTTGGTTACAATCGGTCTCTGGTCGTTGGTGTATCACATCAATGCTTTTATGGACAATTTGCTCTATGTGACAGATCAAACGAAATTCGTTCTCCAGCAGATTGTTCGTCAGATTCTGATTGAGAACAGGCTTGATCCGTTCACGACGGCTGTGAATGAGATTCCACCTGCACCAGAAAGCTTAAAGATGGCGGCGGTGATTGTTTCCGCGCTTCCAGTGCTGGTGATGTATCCGTTTCTGCTTCGTTATTTCGAAAAAGGCACGATGATTGGCTCGGTGAAGGGGTAACAGAGTAACACCCCGTCTCACTGGTGACGAGTAAAATTTTCCTTATGAAGGGATGTAGGAGTATGCTTAGAAAGAAAGCAATCCTTCTCGTGATCACTGTACTTTTGTTGA
The DNA here is from genome assembly GCF_022163125.1 of Paenibacillus sp. HWE-109. Taxonomy (NCBI): domain Bacteria; kingdom Bacillati; phylum Bacillota; class Bacilli; order Caryophanales; family Paenibacillaceae; genus Paenibacillus; species Paenibacillus sp. HWE-109. Next base: position 1,332,665 of record NZ_CP091881.1, read on the forward strand.
ATCTGTTTGCTTTACCTGCCGTTCAGGCCGAATCCGGGTTACCGGAAACGGCCTTCTATGTATCCACGAATGGAAGCGATTCCAATTCGGGTGCAATCGACGCGCCATTCCTGACACTGGAGAAGGCGCGCGATGCTGTTCGCCAGTTGAAGAGCGCCTCCGGCTTGCCGGCTGGCGGTGTCACCGTCTATTTGCGTGGCGGTAAGTACGACAGATCCACCAGTTTCCAGCTGGAGCAGCAGGATTCCGGCGCGTCTGACAGCCCGATCACGTACAAAGCCTATCCAGGCGAGAGTGTCCGGCTGTCCGGTGGCCAGTCGCTAGACAAGAACTGGTTTACGCCGGTTACAGACCCAGCGATCCTGCAGCGAATCATCAGCACCGATGCCCGCAGCAAGGTGCTGCAGGTTAATCTTAGCAGTCACGGCATTTCCGATTACGGCGTGATGAGCCGCCACGGCTATTATAAGGCGAACGATATTAGTCAGGTTCCCCCCATGGAGCTGTACGTGGCAGGCGAAGGCATGACGCTTGCGCGCTGGCCGAATAACGGGACGGTGCAAATGGGCGACATTATCGATCCGGGCCCGACACGCAAGGAGGCCGATCTGCAGGATCGGGGAGGGACGTTCAGCTACACCTACGATCGCCCGCAATACTGGACGAATGCCGACGACATTTGGATGGACGGGATTTTCGGCTACAGCTGGGAATGGTCGTACAACAAAGTTGCTTCGATCGATACAGTGAATAAGCGAATCACACTGCGCTACGGCGAAATGAGCGGCTTGTTCAAGAACTGGTATCCTGATTTTCATTTCGCGCAAAATTTGCTCGAGGAAATCGATATGCCCGGCGAATACTATATTGACCGTACGCTTGGCATCTTGTACTTCCTGCCAACAGCAGCATTTGAAGCGGAGCATCCTGAGATTACCGTTACGATGCTGAAAACGCCGATGATTAATACGGTCGGGGTTTCCCATGTTACGTTCGAAGATCTGATTTTGGAAAATGGACGCGATTCGGCTGTGGTGATAATGGGGGGCGATCATGTGCTTCTTTCCCACTGCGAGATCCGCAACTTTACCAATGGTGGTGTGCAGATTAATACACAAAGTCGGTGGTTATATAATGATTTTGCTACAGCAACGGGGGTGAATCACGGGATTACGAGCAGTCACATTCATCATATCGGCGGTACGGCGGTCACGTTGAACGGAGGCAGTCGTGTTACGCTGGAGCCTGGCAACAACTACGTGGAAAACTCACATATCCACGATTTCGCTTACTATCACAAAGCGTACAATCCGAGCGTCATTCTGACTGGCGTTGGCAACCGGGTGTCGCACAATGAAATTCACGATGCGCCGCATCCCGGCATTTTGATCTTCGGCAACGACCAGTTGGTAGCGTACAACAACATTTATGATGTATGTAAAATGTTCTCCGACCTCGGGGCCATCTATATGAACGCAGGCGAGACGCCGCAGCAGCGAGGTACGGTCATTCGAGGGAACTATTTCCATCATATCGGGGAATCCAAAGCTGGCGTCGAAGGCGTCTATCCAGACAATTTCACGATGGGATTGACCATTGAAGATAATATTTTTTATAAAATGGGCAACTCAGCTGTTAAAAATAATGGTGGCGCACACATCAAGACCCGGAATAATCTGTTTATTGACAGTGAGGTGCCTTACGATTATGCGGATATCTATCTGGGCAGCGACCCTGACAAGCAGATCTCGAAGAATTACATGCCCAAATGGCAGGCATTATTTGCCCAAAATAATAATTTCGTAGGGACGCCGTATTTGGTTAAATATCCAGAGTTGGCAGACTTTTTCACGGAAGACCGGTATTATCCGACGACGAATACGTACCAGAACAATGTGATTTATAACCCGACCATGGCGCGCAGCAGCATCACCAACGCACAGGGGGCGTACGACAAGTTTAATTTGCTGCAGTATGCAAACAACTGGGTGACGAACCACGATCCCGGTTTTGTTAACCTCGCTGCAGGCGATCTCAATCTGAAAAGCGATGCCGAGGTGTTCCAACAAATTCCTGGTTTCCATTCGATTCCATTTAGTGAAATGGGGATTATCGGAAAAGCGGGGCCGTATCTGGCGCCAGACACGATACCGGTGCAAGGTGTCCGGGCCTACGACACGAGCGTAACGGTTGGAATCGGAAAAACATATGTCCTGCACACAGCCGTGCTGCCTTGGGACGCGACAAATCCCAAGCTGCTGTTTACCTCCAGCAACCCGAGTGTGGTTAAGGTGGACAGCAAAGGGGTGATCAAAGGGGTTGAAGTCGGCCAGGCGGTTGTCACGGTCACTTCGGCAGAAAATCCTCAACTGCTGGATGAAGTGCCGATTGACGTTGTCGTCGGAGACGGCATCTATGAATATACCGATTTTGAGACGGGACGCAACAGCTGGCCGGTAGATCCGAATCGGGCTGTTGTCGATGTGGACGGCAATCATATGTATAAAGTGCTGAAAGGTGCGACAGCCGTTTCGCCGAACGATTATACGAATTACGAGCTAACGTTCAAAATGAAGACGCCGCCAGTCATGCCGAGCCTCGGTACGATTTACATTTTCGACAGGTTAGGCTCGAATGGCGGGGGCCGCATCGGTTACCGCAAACTGGAGGACGGAACATCTAAATGGCTGTTGTACAACAAGGCCTGGGCAACCGTTAAGGAAGTGAACATGCCATACATGGACTTGGCGCCGAATACCGCATACAGTGTCAAGCTGCTGGTAAAAGGAGCCAACATCAGCCTTTATGTCAATGGCGTACTGAAGCTGAAAGCGACGGATGCGACGCACAACCCGTCTGGGACGGTCGGCTTTTATGCAGGCGGCTTCGACTACCTGCTGTTCGACGACATCCAGCTGTCGGTGCCATCCACCAAAGTTGCCGGGCTGCAACTGGACCGAACCAGCGCGAATCTCGGGGCGGACGAACATCTGCAACTGCAGGTGAGCTTCGATCCTTCAGACAGCGTTAATCGCGCTGTCACCTGGACATCGAGCAATCCAGGAGCAGCCGTTGTCGACGGAAACGGGCTAGTCAGCGCCGTCGGATTGGGTGAAACAGACATTACCGTCACGTCGCTCGAGACGCCTGAGGCGTCTGCGACTAGCCGCATCATCGTGTCGGATGTACTGCTGAAGACCGACTTCGAATTCGGCGGAGGCGGGTGGCCAGTGGATCCGAATCGCAGCATAATCACGTTGAACGGCAACCATAAATATCGACTGCTTAAAGGGGCATCTGCCACTTCACCACGATCGTTCACGAATTACGATTTGACGTTCAAAATGAAGACGCCAGCCACGATTCCGAGCGCGGCAACGTTCTATATTTTCGATCGCTTGGTGTCCGGCAGCAGCGATCGGATCGGGTACCGGAAGACGGTGGACGGTGCTTCGCAATGGATTCTTTATAATGGGGCTTGGGCGACCGTCAAGAAGTCCGATTTAGCCATTGAAGATCTGGTTCCGAATACGGAGTATACCGTCGAATTGATTGTCAATGGCGCTGACATCTCGTTGTTTGTCGATGGCGCGCTCAAGCTGAAAGCTTCCGATCCTGCGCACAATCTGACCGGAACGATCGGGTTCTATGCAGGTGGCTTCGATAATTTGACGTTTGACGACATCGTGGTCACGCAGCTGCGCCAGCCGATCACGATGATGGCTCCTTCCCAGCCGGATGGGGCGAACGGCTGGTACGTACATCCGATTATGATTCAATTGAGCCGAGGAGACAGTTCGTCGACTCTTGCGCAAACCAGCTACAGCGTGGACGGTGGAGTGAATTGGAGCGTGTATGCATCGCCAATCACGCTTGACCAGGATAACGGAGCCATCGGTTTCCGTTATCGCTCGACTGACCTGACGGGGAATCTAGAGCCAACGAAGGAATTAACGCTTCGTCTTGATCAGTTTGCGCCGGTTACGACGGCGTCTGTGTCCCCGGCGCAGCCGGACGGACCCAATGGGGGATACGTCAATCCGGTTACCGTGACGCTGAATGCATACGATGCGACTTCCGGTGTCACGGAAACGGTATACAGCGTGGACGGCGGAGCGAATTGGCAGCTGTATAATTCACCTATCTTGATCGATACGGACGGCTTGCATGCTATTTCTTACCGTTCTTTGGATCACGCAGGGAATATGGAGGCTGTTCATACCGTTAGCTTTCACGTGGATATGGCGGTTCCAGTCCTTAGTATTACGGCACCGAGCGTGAATCAGGTGTTTGGTAAAAAAAGGAGAATTCAGTGATTGCGTTCCGGTAGTTAATAGGAGTGCATTGGCCGCATTGGTGATTAGTTTGCGCTTTGGGAGCTCCGCCACGATGGAGGGGGGACGATGGGCTGAGAATAAGCTAGCTGAAAGTGCTTATTTGTTCAAATTGCCTAATTACCCCCTACATCCCAATCCTTCAATTTACCCCTACATCCCAATCCTCCAATTAATCCATTCATCCCAATTATCGCAGCATCCCCTAGAACACAAATTGTTATTGAACCTAGTCACGGGCTAGGTTCTTCTCATTGACGTCCCCCGCAGACTTCTTTGCTGCGGAGGTTTCCGGTCTCAATGGGCATCTAACGAACTGTATGATGCTTATCGACGTGAAAATGGCTACTTTGGCGAATTAATGAACTGGATTGGCGTTATCGAACAGATTTTAGGCGGAAAGGTGGTCGTTTACTGCTAATAGAGCTTCTGGGATTCATTAGATTTTCAGAAGGAGCGATTTTGAGCGAATAGAGGGTATTGAGTTCGTAAGGGGTCTTGGCTAGCCCTAAGATTCATTGACTTGAGGAGGGTGTCCCATGAGTTTATGGGACACCCTCTTTCTCTTTGGCGTCCCCCGCAGACTTCTTAGCTGCGGAGGTTTCCGGTCTCAATGGGCATCTAACGAACTGTATGATGCTTATCGACGTGAAAATGGCTACTTTGGCGAATTAATGAACTGGATTGGCGTTATCGAACAGATTTTAGGCGGAAAGGTGGTCGTTTACTGCTAATAGAGCTTCTGGGATTCATTAGATTTTCAGAAGGAGCGATTTTGAGCGAATAGAGGGTATTGAGTTCGTAAGGGGTCTTGGCTAGCCCTAAGATTCATTGACTTGAGGAGGGTGTCCCATGAGTTTATGGGACACCCTCTTTTTATTGGCGTCCCCGCAGACTTCTTAGCTGCGGAGGTTTCCGGTCTCAATGGGCATCTAACGAACTGTATGATGCTTATCGACGTGAAAATGGCTACTTCGGCGAATTAATGAACTGGATTGGCGTTATCGAACAGATTTTAGGCGGAAAGGTGGTCGTTTACTGCTAATAGAGCTTCTGGGATTCATTAGATTTTCAGAAGGAGCGATTTTGAGCGAATAGAGGGTATTGAGTTCGTAAGGGGTCTTGGCTAGCCCTAAGATTCATTGACTTGAGGAGGGTGTCCCATGAGCTTATGGGACACCCTCTTTCTCATTGACGTCCCCCGCAGACTTCTTTGCTGCGGAGGTTTCCGGTCTCAATGGGCATCTAACGAACTGTATGATGCTTATCGACGTGAAAATGGCTACTTTGGCGAATTAATGAACTGGATTGGCGTTATCGAGCAGATTTTGGGCGGAAAGGTGGTCGTTTGCTGGTAATAGGACTTCTGGGATTCATTAGATTTTCAGAAGGAGCGATTTTGAGCGAATAGAGGGTGTTGAGTTCGTAAGGGGTCTTGGCTAGCCTCAAGGGTCATTGGCACCCAACCACACCCCAGCAAAAAATCCCGAGGCGTGGTCCTTTCTTTTACCTCCCCATTTGTGCCATCATGACAATGGGGGCGATGAATATGTTTAATGACTTTAAGTTAACGGATGACCGACCGGTCTACATCCAGGTGAAAGATTACTTGAAACGTCTGATTATAAAAGGGTCCCTGCAAGCCGATCAGAAGCTTCCCTCCACCCGCGAGGCCGGCTTGCTGCTCGCCGTCAGCCGCAACACCGTTATTTCCGCGTACGCTGAGCTGGAGGGGGACGGTTTCGTTTATGTGGTTAAGGGGAAAGGAAGCTATGTTGCTGCAGTTTCCTCTCCCCGAGGCACAGCGGCCCCATTGTGCGAAATCGATTGGCAATCACGTATAAACGGATATGCGCGGCAAGCCGTAGAGCTGGACCGGATGAAACGCGGCATTCGCGTAGATAAAAGTGTCATATCCTTTACCAGCATTGCGCCCGACGAGAAATTGTTCGATCTGGAAAATGTGAAGCGAGCTTTTCAAGACCGAATAGCGCTGGAGGGGGGCGTACTGCTGAATTATGGCTACGCCAAAGGTTATAAGCCTCTTATCGATTATTTGCTGACATATATGGAGCAAAAGGGCGTCGATCTGAGCGGGAAAGATATGCTGATTACGAACGGTTTCACGGAAGCGTTCGATATCGTGATGTCCGCCCTTCGCAGGAAAGACGGAGGATCGGTTATTTGCGAAAACCCGACCCATTACACCGCCATTAAGAACTTGAAACTGAACGGCTTCCAAATAACTGGCATTCCGATGGAGCGTGACGGCATTAATCTGACCGAGCTGGAGCGCGCGTTGACGGAACAGGTTTACGATTGCGCGTATTTGATTCCGTCCTACCACAATCCAACGGGCATCGTAACGTCACCAGAGAAAAGATTGGCGATTATGCAGCTCATGGCCCGCCACCACATTCCGGTCATCGAAGACGGCTTCAACGAAGAATTGCGTTATTCGGGTTCGCATGTGTCCCCTTTAATCACAACGGCTGGACAGAGCAACGGAGTTGTTTATATCGGCAGCTTCTCCAAAGTGCTCTTCCCTGGCATCCGGGTTGGCTGGGTGCTGGCAGATCGCGAGCTGATCGATTACTTGGAAAGCATCAAAAGAGCTCGCAGCATTCACACCTCGACGCTTGATCAGTCTCTGCTCTTTCAATATCTCCAAAACGGCAATCTGGAGAAATATTTGAAAAAAGCGCGTGCCGAATATAAACGAAAATACGAATGGACGAAACATTGCTGCGAGAAGTACCTTCCTTATACACGATTATCGGGAGACGGAGGCCTGCATCTGTTTGTCGAATTCGATGAATGTTTCGATACGGCTGCGCTGCTTAACGCGTGTTCCAGTCAAGGGGTCATTTTCACGCCTGGCAATATGTTCTACACAGACGGCGGGGGAAAGCATACGATGCGGCTCGGATTCTCGAAAGTGTCGGATGATGATATCGACAAAGGGCTTGAAATTATCGGCCAGACAGCCAAACAAATGATGAAATAAAGAGGTGATTGGAATGAATAAAACGACAAGCGGCTGGATCAATGGTTGCCTGGGCGTGCTCATTTTCAGCGGCTCGCTACCCGCAACGCGCGTGGCTGTGGTGGATTTTGATCCGTTGTTCCTCACCGTATGCCGCGCTGCAATTGCCGGACTGCTTGCAGGAGTGCTTCTCCTCATTTTCCGGCAGCAAAGGCCAGTTCGAAGTGACATCGCTCCGCTATTGGTGGTAGCACTAGGCGTGGTAGTTGGTTTCCCGCTGCTGACAGCCTTGGCGCTTCAGTATGTCACATCCGCGCATGCCATTATGTTCATTGGGCTTCTGCCGCTTGCGACGGCGATCTTTGGCGTACTGCGCGGCGGTGAACGCCCCCAACTAGCCTTTTGGATCTTTTCAGCTATAGGCAGCTCCCTTGTTGCTGGTTTTGCCCTAACCCAGGGATTTACATCTTCTCCTGTCGGCGATAGGCTCATGCTGGCTGCTACCATTGTGTGCGGCCTAGGTTACGCTGAAGGGGGGCGGCTCTCACGGAGGTTAGGGGGCTGGCAGGTGATCTCCTGGGCGCTCGTTCTGTCGCTTCCCGTTATGTTACTGCTGTCATTTTATTTCATGCCGGTCTCGTGGGCAGGTATCGGTCGTTCCGCGCTTTTCAGCCTTGCTTATGTATCCTTGTTCAGCATGCTTATCGGCTTTGTGTTCTGGTATCGAGGTCTAGCTCAGGGCGGCATTGCGGCGGTCGGGCAGTTGCAACTGCTCCAGCCATTCCTTGGCTTGCTGCTTGCGTATCTCGTTTTGCATGAACCCATCGGTTGGCCTATCCTTGCAGTGAATATCGCAGTCGTACTGTGCGTGCTGATCGCGCGGCGGTTCACAGCAAGAAAGGTATCACAGTCAACTCTGCCAAGGGCTGCTAACGAGAAAGAATAGTTGTATGTTGGGCTGCGGGAGTGATAGTATAGCGTCGTGATCCAAAGATAACTCCGAAAGAAGGAAGTGGCGCTGGTGCAAACGGATGTGATCTCCGCACTGCTGGAAACGGCCGATTTGAAAATTCTGAAATTCGATAGTCATAATCGGAATGAAATGAACTACCGCAATCGAACTTTAAATGAGCACTATATGATGACATATATAAGAAAAGGTTCAGCCAAGTTGAAAGTAGAGGATAAGGTATATAATCTGCACCCGGGCACGGTTATCTTTATCCCTCCCCACCTCAAGCATGATCAATACAAAGATAGCGACGAGGAAACGGAATTCCTGTGGTGGCACTTCACGTATACTATTCAGCATGTGGTTGATGTTCTGTCTTTTCTGCAGATACCCTATATGTATTCTCTCAAAAACCACAAAAGATTTGAGGAAGTGTTTGATGAGCTCATGCTTTCCATGTCCAGAAAAGGACATTTGCCCAATATCATTTTACAAAAGGCGAAATCGCTTGAATTGCTCTATTTGCTGCTGGATAATGCTTTGGGAAGCGTCAAAACCGCAACAGAGAGCCAACCATCACACAGTTTTTTAGCGATTCTGCTGAAAATTGTTAATCAACCTGAAGCGACGCTTTCACTAGCCGGTTTGGCAGCCGAACTGCACATGAATCCGACGTATGTTAGCAATCATTTCAAAGCCATATTCGGCAAATCCCCCATTCTGCTGCACCGGGAAATCAAAATCGCAAAAGCCAAATCGCTTCTCGAAATACGTGAAATGAATGTGACTGAAATCAGCGAATTGCTTGGTTTTAACGATATCCAAACCTTTACCAGGCTTTTCAAAAAATATACGGGCATTTCCCCTCGGCAATACAAAGAATTGTTTATAAGAACGATTTAAAACGCTGTGGGATAACCTGTATAAGTGTTAAACTTCAGTAAACGTTTGCTCTGTTTTCTCAATGCTGCCCCCTCTAAACTTATCTCATGGGAAAAGATTCCCGAATAAGGAGGTAAAGTCAATGGAAACGGTCAGCATCGTTTTTGCAGAAAAGCAGAAGGTGGAGGTCAGAAAGCAATCTTTTGACGCTAATCTGGGTCCTACGGAAATATTATGTGCGGCGATCAGTTCGCTGATTAGCACAGGGACAGAGCTTCAATGCCTGAGAGGCGTTTTCGATCCCGATACCAATTGGTCAAGCTGGGTGCAGTATCCGTTTCATCCCGGCTATTCAATGGTGGCTGAAGTGCTTGAAGTGGGGACAGCCGTTCAGCATATACAAAAAGGGGACCGTGTGTTTGTGGAAAATGCGCACACCCAGTTTTTTAAGACGGAGGCGGAGCATGCTGTACTTCTGCCGAAGGAGGTCAGCGCGGAGCAAGGCGTTTGGATTAATCTTTCCAAAACGACGCAGCTTGGGGTGAGAAGAGCAGAGCTGTTTCTCGGGGAAACGGTTGGTGTCATAGGACTGGGGCTTCTTGGTCAGCTGGTGACGCAATATATGTATCTTTCTGGCGCCAAAGAAATTTATGCGATGGACCCTGCGGAGAGCCGAGTCCAGCTTGTGTGGGATAAACCGGGTATTCATCGGTTGGCGATGGATGCGGGGAAGGCGAAAGAGCAGATCGCTGAGCAGACCAAGGGCAAGATGCTGGATGTTGTTTTCGATATTACCGGACATCCCGCTGTATTGGCGCAAGCTACTCAGCTAGTTAAGCCTTTGGGCCGAGTGATTCTACTGGGGGACACAGCTACGCCATCCGTACAGGGGATGGGGCGCAATGTGGTTTCCAACTCGGTATCGATACTCGGTATTCATGCCCAAATGAATTATAAAGGATGGCATCATCCTGAAATGGCCGATCTGTTCTTACACTACATATTGCAAGGAAGAATGGATGTTAATCCGCTAATCACACATCGGTTCTCCCCACTGGAAGCGCTGCAGGCGTACGAATTACTCGTTAACAATCGAAGCTCAGCGATGGGAGTTCTTTTTGATTGGACTCAGCTGAGGGAAGAAAGCTAAGGAGAGGCGCACCATGAAAATCACCTGAAAGTAGTAGGCATTATTGGTTGCGGAGCCATGACAAAATGTCGCCATTTACCCGAATATTCTTCCCATCAAACCGTCTGTGAAAAAGGAGTATTAGCATCGGAACAGAACCTGCTTTTGGGCGAATACAAGGGTGGGTCACGAGTATGCTATGATCTTGGAGCCTTGCACAACCAATTAGATACTCTATAACCCGGCACAAGAGGCCATCCTACAAGTACGGGATAGACAAAGAAACTATGCAGTTGTATCTGCTTAGTTTCTTTGTGTTTGGCGTTTGTTGCTGTCATCGCAAAGCCCAAAGGGAACTAGAATCCGCTATAAAGCTGAAAATCGGCTAATTCCACGCCAAAGGGAACTACGATCCGCTATTTCACCATTTCCTGGTCGGAATCAGCATGTTCCGCTTAAATAGCGTACCTCAGTTCCCTTCCAAACTGCTTTTACCCCGGTTTCCGCTAATTAGAGGATCGTAGTTCCTTTTCACATTGCGCTCTCTGTCATCGCAAATCCCAAAGGGAACTAGGATCCGCTATAAAGCTGAAAACCGGCTACTTCCACGCCAAAGGGAACTACGATCCGCTATTTCACCATTTCCTGGTCGGAATCAGCATGTTCCGCTTAAATAGCGTACCTCAGTTCCCTTCCAAACTGCTTTTACCCCGGTTTCCGCCAATTAGAGGATCGTAGTTCCTTTTCACATTGCGCTCTCCGTCATCGCAAAGTCCAAAGGGAACTAGAATCCGCTATAAAGCTGAAAACCGGCTAATTCCACGCCAAAGGGAACTACGATCCGCTATTTCACCATTTCCTGGTCTGAATCAGCATGTTCCGCTTAAATAGCGTACCTCAGTTCCCTTCCAAACTGCTTTTACCCCGGTTTCCGCCAATTAGAGGATCGCAGTTCCTTTTCACATTGCGCTCTCTGTCATCGCAAAGCCCAAAGGGAACTAGGGTCCGCTATATGGCTGAAATTCGCCATATTCCACGCCAAAGGGAACTACGATCCGCTATTTCACCATTTCCTGGTCGGAACCAGCATGTTCCGCTTAAATAGCGTACCTCAGTTCCCTTCCATACTGCTTTTACTCCGGTTTCCGCCAATTAGAGGATCGTAGTTCCTTTTCACGCAAAAAACAAAAAAGGTCATATTGCAGCAAATAAACGCAATGATACCTCCCATGTACGGAGGTATATTTAAATGGAGCGAGGTGTGAGCAATAGGAAAGGGTGTGGGTTTTGTTGATGAAGACAAAGGTGGACTGGCCATCATTTATGGCAAGACATGACATGACTTGGTCTGTTAAGCCGATTTCGTGGGACGAGGGGGCTTTTATCGGCAACGGAGTGATCGGGGCCATGATATATAGTGAGGAACATCGCGATAAACGCAATGTGCTGCGTTTTGTGCTCGGATGCACGGACGTCACAGCGCATAAACCTGGAGGCGGATTCCCGCCTCGTGTGCCGGTTGGCGAGCTGCACCTTGAGCTGGTTGGATGGTATTATCAACCGTCAAGCATTCGCGTTGATTTGTGGAATGCGGAGATGCGGGCGGACATTACAACGACGGTAGGCACGGTGAAGGTTCGCGCTTTCGTCCACAGCCAGGATAAGGTGCTTGCTGTGGAACTGGAAACAAGCGAAGGTGAGAAAGACGCTAGTATGGAGTGGTACGCTTACAGTGAAGTGGACCAGGTGCTCAAGAACGCCGATGGCAGCAACCTGAATCAGTATATCCCGCAGGCAGATGTTACCAGACAGGCTAAGGAGGATGGGTTGACGGTTGGCGTGCAAAGGTTCCAACATGACGGAGGTTGTACGACGGCAAGGCTGGAAGAGCAGGCAGATGAAGGGGCAAACCTGCGCCGGTTATGGCTTTCGATCGGGAACGGTTTCAGTGATCAGACCCAGCAAAAAACGGAAACGAATGTTCGGGAAGCGGCGACGCAATCGTGGGCGGCTTGGGTGGAAGCGCACCGGAGTTGGTGGCATGATTACTATCGCCAAAGTTTTGTTTCCATCCCGGATACGATGCTGGAAGGTTTCTATTGGGTACAAATGTACAAGCTGGCTTCCGCAACCCGCAGCGACGCGATGATCATGGACAATCAAGGACCATGGCTCACGACGACACCATGGGCTGGTGTCTGGTTTAATATGAATGTCCAAATGAGCTATTCACCTGTTTATACATCAGGCCGACTGGAGCTTGGCGAATCGCTCGTTCGTGCTTTTCGCGACAATATGGAGCAGTTAATCCGCAATGTACCTGAGCAGTACCGTGAAGATTCGGCAGGGCTGGGCCGCAGTATGAGCTATGACTTGGTCGGCCCTGTCGGCGCCGAAGTAGGCAACTTGACGTGGGTGTGCCATAACTTATGGAGGCATTACCGCCATGCGATGGACACGCCTATGCTCAAGGAGCTGCTCTTTCCGCTGTTGAAGCGAAGTGTGCAGTACTATTTGCATCTGCTTGAGGAAGGCGATGACGGGAAATGGCATCTGCCCCCGATGATCTCGCCCGAATACGGCTCATTCCTGCAGTTAGCCGTACCGGATACCCATTATGACTTGGCATTGCTGCGCTGGGGCTGCCAAACTTTGCTGCGTATTTGCAGCATCCTTGGCTTAGAGGACCCTGGCCGGGCCCGCTGGGAAGAGACCTTGGCGCAATTAACGCCGCTGCCTGTCGACGAGACTGGCTTCATGGTCGGCGGGGGCCAGCCGCTGGAATTCGGCCATCGGCATTTCAGCCATTTGATGGCTGTCTTCCCGCTGCATCTGGTGAGCGGCGATGCGCCGGAGGAACGAGAGCTCATCATGCACTCGCTGCGCCATTGGCTATCCCGTGAGGGAGACTTGCGCGGTTTCACGTTTACCGGTGCGGCATCCATAGCTGCCGCAGTGGGGGAAGGAGACGAGGCGCTCAAGTACTTGAAAACGCTGATGCATCTTCTGAAACCGAACACGATGTACAAGGAAGCGGGTCCCGTTCTCGAGTCGCCGCTCGCTGGCGCTGAAGCGATTCATGATATGCTGCTGCAAAGCTGGGGAGAAGAGATCAGGGTATTCCCAGCTGTTCCTTCCGAATGGAAGGAAGCTGTGTTCCATGATTTACGAGCCGAGGGCGCATTTGTGATCAGCGCGACGCGTTCGGAAGGAGCTACGGCATGGATCAGGGTCAAAAGCTTGGCCGGACAGCCATGCCGTATTAAGACTGACATGATAGGCGACATTCGGCTGTCCGCAAGCTCGGAGGTGCAGCTTCGTCCTCTGGGCGGCGGCATTTATGAACTTGAGCTGCCGCAGGGCGAAGAAGCTGTGCTCTACAATGCCAACCACACCGCTGCACGCTCATGGGAAATCGAACCTGTACCGGCAGAGAGCCATTTGTGCGGATATTTTGGAGGGCGCAAGCCTTGGCGTCTTTATGGCCTGCCGATGCATTAAAAGGCGTGGCTTTTTGCAATATGGCTGCGATTACTCAGCCGCATGCCCATGTACAGACCGCTCGGCAGGCTTGCCGAACGGTCTGTCTTCATTTTGCATGGTCATTTGGATTACTAGCTTAGGTTTTTTTCGATTTTGATGACGCTGTTCAGGTTTTAAGGGGTATCCAGGTTAACGGGAATCGGGAAATAATAAAGTTGGTTAACATTATAAACAGGGGGGCAAGCGAATGGCCAGAATTGTTATTGTTGACGATGAACCTATCATCGGGATTGGCCTCAAAACGTTAATTTGGGAATATCAACGGTTTAGTGAGATCGATACGTTTACGGACGGTGAGTCCGCGTTGTCGAACATCATGGCTAACCCTCCTGACGTTGTGTTGACGGATATTCGGATGCCGCGTATGGACGGTCTGGAGCTCTGTCGAAATATTCAGCAGCTCAAGCTCTTCACCAAAGTCGTTGTGCTATCAGGATACGGTGATTTTGCTTATGCACAAAAATGTATGTCATACGGCGTACAGGAATATTTGCTGAAACCTATTACAGAAATCGAACTTTTTCCAGTGCTGGATAAAGTGCTCGCCATGCGGGATGCGGCGCTAGTTTCCTTCACCCTTTTTGAACAGTGGATCGATCAATTGGAGGAAGCGGTTTGGATGTTGGATAAGGTCCGGGCTAATGAATTGCTTGAGGTAGGAAAGAGGGAGTTGTTCCCCAGTGATACGGACATTCAGCAGTACCAGCGAGTATGCGATGCTGTCAGGCTGCTGCTCAAGAAACTGAATGCCAGAGGGGCGTACAAGATGGAGGTGAAGCCGCTTTTGGAGGAAAACACAGTCACCACGATAACGTATGAATGGTTTCAGGCCGAAATTGGCCTATGGATCCAGCGGCTGAGCGAGTATCGCAAGCATGAAAGAATCAATGTTCTGGAGGCGGCTATTCAGTACATCGATGAGCATCTTTTCCAGGAGGAGCTTTCACTGGACATGGTTGCTGGGAAGCTGGGCGTAACACCGACCTATTTCAGTCATTATTTTAAGAAAAATACGAACGAGACCTTCGTGCAATACCGGATGCGCAAACGAATTGACAAAGCCAAACAACTGCTTGCCGTTCCACACTACAAAATCATCGATATTGGAGCCGAAGTCGGTTACGAAAGCTACCCCCATTTCTCCAGAGTCTTCAAAAAGGCAACGGGCTATTCCCCTACCGAATATCGCGCGCTGCTTGGGATTAAGTAATGAAACACAGCTTGGTGCGCAAGGTGTACCTTTACTTTGTCATTATTATCGCGCTGACCTTGGTGACGGTGGGGGTTACCGGTTATTGGCGGTCGTCCAACGAATTGGAGAATCAGTATGAAGGGCTGCTGACTCAAATCGTGGATAATGTTCTACATGAAACCGATTTATTCCTGAAAAGCTACGAGCGGGCAACGGTTTCTATTCTAATTTCTCCTGTCGTGAAGGAGGCGCTGGATCTTCCAAACCATTCGACTTCTGGCTTCTATACATCTGAAATAGCTATGAAGGGGGTCTTTCAACCGGTTCTCATCAATAACCCGGAAATATCCATGACATACATTGTCGGTTATAACGGCTTCCAGGCAACGGATTTCAATGTCCACATTGTTCCTTTTAATTATAAAGGCTTTGAAGAATATATTGAACAGATGAAGGAGGACGATGATATAAACGGAAAGCTGACGATTCAGGAATCCGGATTTCTGGACGGACATCTCACACTGATTCGCAAATTGGCGGACCGAACCTCGTCGAAATCGTTCAAAGGCATCATGGGCTTCGAACTCAAGATTGGGGAGTTGAACACGCTCTGGAAGGGGATAAAACTCGGGAAATCCGGGTATTTCTTCATCGTTAACGATCGTGGGAGAATCTTATACCATCCGGATTCAAGCCGGATCGGCAAGCAGCTTGACGGCATGCATTTCAATACGGTTGAAGCGAACAAAGACCAAATTTTTGAATTGCCTGGAGAACCGGGACGGGTTTTCTTTAGTCGCAAGTCCGACTACTCCGGATGGACGCTGGTGGCTAGCATGTCGGTTGCTGAACAGAGCAAGCCGATATCAGACTTGCGGCAAACAACGCTGCTTGTAGGTATCTTTACATTGATTTTAGCCTTATTTCTAGCTTATCGTTTCGGACAATCTATCGTTCGTCCAGTCCGACTTCTGGAAAACGGGATGCGTCAGACGGCCAAAGGTCAGTGGACTCGAGTACCTCTGACTGGAAGCCGTGATGAGATGGATCAGCTTATTACCAGCTACAATACGATGGTTACCCGGCTGGAAGAGCTTGTCGATCGGGTTTATGAGACCGAGCTGCGCAATCAGGACAATTTAATGAAACGGCAGCTGGCCGAATTTCAATCGCTGCAATTACAGATTAATCCACACTTCTTGTACAACACGTTGGAAATTATTATTTGTTACGCCGTGATCCAGAAATCAAGTGAGATCAAAGACATCGTTCGATCTCTGTCGTATATGCTGCGCTATTCCATACGCACCGATTTGGAGAAAATTACGGTAGCCAACGAGCTTAAACACGTTCTGTATTTTATGGCTATTATGAAATATCGCAATCAGCGGGAATTTGAAATCGATGTTCGCATCAGTACGGATTACTTGCTGGACAGTATGGTTCGCTTGACGCTGCAGCCCTTGGTCGAGAATGTGTTTAAGCATGCGTTTCCCTATGGGATCGAGGATACTCACACGATTATTATTGACGCCTGGAAGGATGAAACGGATTTTTATGTCATTGTGGAAGATAATGGCTGCGGTATTGAAGCGGAGACGCTTCTGCAAATAAATACGCGTTTCCGGAACAGCCGGGAGGAGAGTCTGCTGGATACACAACCCACATTCGAAGGCAGCATCGGGCTGCTTAATGTGCATAATCGCATTCAGATGGTATTCGGAGAACAGTATGGACTTTCGATCCAAAGCGACCTGGGTGTAGGTACGAAGGTTACGATTCGCATGCCGTCGTCCAGCGCAAAAAAAGTCATGCCGGTGTAAAACAGCACAATGCCCGGCTGTCCCTATTTTTTGTATGCTACATATAGGAAAGACATCAAACATACCGAGTCATGGACATCGAGAGAGGGAGGGATTTATGGAAGTTTCGGCTAGCAAGAGGGGGATATTGTCTGCATCTGTCGTTAAAAAGGAAAGTTACTTGTCTAGACTGAAGAAGAACGCATCCAGCCATTGGCAGCTCTACGTGCTTATGCTGCTGCCGATTATTTATTTGCTCATATTCAAGTACGTTCCGATGTATGGGGCTTTGATTGCCTTCAAAAATTATATTCCGACTAAAGGGGTATGGGGCAGTGAATGGGTTGGTCTGAAGCATTTCGATCGTTTTTTCCATTCGTATGAGTTTGTGCGGATTATGAAAAATACGATCCTGCTCAGCATCTATAGTTTATTTGCGGGGTTTCCGTTCCCAATTATTCTTGCGCTATCCTTGAATTACGTCAACGCTCGGTTCTTTAAGAAAACCGTGCAAATGATTACTTACGCACCGCATTTTATTTCTGTCGTCGTGATGGTAGGCATCATTCTCCAAATGATGGACCCGCGGGTTGGCCTCGTTCAAACGATTATGAAATATTTCGGCTTGCCGACAATCAATTTCATGGGCATACCTGAATGGTTTTCACACGTTTTTGTCTGGTCCGGTATTTGGCAAAACGTTGGTTTTTCCTGCATCATCTATTTGGCAGCGCTTGCAGCTGTCGATCCTTCGCTGCACGAGGCAGCGGTTGTGGATGGGGCCAATAAAGTACAGCGAATGTGGCACGTCGACTTGCCAGGTATTATGCCGGTTGCTGTTATCTTGCTGATCATGAACACCGGCCATGTGCTGGACATAGGCTTCGAAAAGGTATTGCTGATGCAGAATCCGCTGAATATGAGCTCATCTGAGGTCATTGATACTTTTGTGTACAAAGTTGGATTGGCATCAACAGCCATCAACTATTCCTACTCGTCAGCCATTGGATTGTTCAAATCAGTCATTAATCTGGTCCTGCTGGTTCTCGTCAACCGGATAGCCAGAAAGTTGGGGCAAACCAGTCTGTGGTAATAAGGAGGCACGTCTATGACGGGAAGCATTAAAGAAAGTGCAGATGACAGGCTTTTTACAATTGTGAATTACATCATCCTATTCATTTTTACGATTACGATTCTATATCCGCTGGTTTACATTGTCAGCGCTTCCTTCAGCTCATCCACAGCAGTTATTTCCGGCAGAGTCTGGTTGTATCCGGTCGAGCCGACGCTAGCGGGTTATGAAGCGGTATTCAAGCATCGTTTAATTATGTCGAGCTTTTTGAATTCAGTCTTTTATACCGTAGTGGGAACGACGATCAATGTGCTCTTTACACTCATTGCGGCTTATCCGATGTCCAGAAAAGATTTTATGCCACGCAATAGCATTATGGCTTTGTTTGTATTCACAATGATGTTTTCTGGCGGATTGATCCCGTCTTATCTGGTTGTGAAAGAGCTAGGTATGATCGACACAAGGTGGTCTTTAATTATTCCGGGAGCTCTTGCCGTCATGAATATGATTATTGCTCGCACGTATTTTCAAACGACCATTCCGGATGAATTGCTTGAAGCGGCTCAAATGGATGGATGCAGTGATTTTACGTTTGTGCGGAAAATCGTACTTCCTTTGTCAGGTCCGATCATCGCTGTTATCTCTTTGTTTTACGCAGTCGGACATTGGAATCAATATTTTAACGCACTGCTTTATTTAAAACATCAGGAGTTGTACCCAATTCAACTGGTATTAAGGGATATTTTGGTGCAAAACGAGGTCGACGCGTCGATGATCACCGACGTTGCCGATCAAGCAGCAAGGGATGGCCTGCGGGAGCTTTTGAAGTTTTCCCTTATCGTCGTGTCTACGCTGCCCGTACTCATCATCTATCCATTCATACAAAGGCATTTTGTCAAAGGCATGATGATTGGATCACTCAAAGGCTAAAGGGGGTTTTTACATGAAAAAAGGGTTAACAGCTTTAGTAGCAGTTACCGCTTCTCTAGCGCTTCTAAGCGCATGTGCGGACAGCGGACAAAAGGGTGCAGATCCAAAGAAGGAAGCAGGCAGTGACGATCAAGTAACAGCAGCAGGGGTATTCCCGATCACGAAAGAAAAGACGACGCTAAGGGTTATGGTCAAAGGCTCCAGCATTGTTGAAAACTTCGCAACGAATGAATTCACCAAGTGGCTGGAGGAGAAAACGAACATTCACATCGATTGGGAAGTCGCTCCAGAAAAAACATTTGCAGAGAAACTGAACGTTTCACTCGCAAGCGGCGATTATCCGGATGTCCTGCTTAATATGAGCGTGTCGCCGGTTCAGCAGTCGATTTACGGTAAGGATGGCGTGTTTATTCCGCTGAACCCGTATATTGATAAATATGGCGTTGAAATGAAAAAGATGTTCGAGCAGGTTTCCTATGTCAAAGATCTGATTACGATGCCTGACGGCAAAATTTATTCGGTCCCTCAGGTGAATGATTGCTACCACTGCTCACTCGGTCAAAAGATGTGGATTAATCAAACATGGCTAGACAAGCTCGGATTGAAAATGCCGGAAACGACGGACGAGTTTTATCAAGTACTCAAAGCTTTCAAAGAAAAAGATCCTAACGGCAACGGCAAGGCAGATGAGATCCCGCTAGTCGGCGCTACCAACGGCCCTTCCTCGACACTGGACTTGTTTTTGACCAGCGCTTTTGTCGAGAAGGATTTCAACTTGAAATTTGTTAAGGACGGTAAGATTCAAGTTGCCTATAATCAACCGGAGTGGAAGGAATCTTTGAAGTATATTCATAAACTGTTTGCTGAAGGTTTAATATCTCCGCAATCGTTTACACAGGATAGAAACCAGTTGAAACAAATGGGCATGAACCCGGAGATCCCGATCGCAGGAGCTATCGCCTCCCAAAACCAAACGGTATTTGTCGATGCGGATAACCCGAGATTCAAAGATTATGTATCCGTACCGCCACTCAAAGGACCGTCTGGCATACGCTCAACTGCGTATAATCCATATGCGGTATCTACAGGCCAATACGTCGTTACCAATAAGGCCAAAAATCCCGCTGCCGCTTTCCGTATGGCTGACTTGCTGCTTTCAGAAGAAGCGACACTGCGCAGCACGCAGGGCCGCCCGGATCAGGAGTGGGTGCGTCCAGCGCAAGGTGAGCTAGGCGTTAACGGCAAGCAAGCGAAATGGAAACCGATTGCCACGTTTGGCAAGCTGCAGAACATTCACTGGGCACAGGCGGGACCTTCGCTGCGGACCAACGATTTGCGTTTAAGCGTCGTAGCGGATCCGAAAAATTCACTTGAACTTATTTTGTATAATGAAACTAAAAAATACGAGCCTTACGCAACCGATCCAAGCAAAATTGTGCCGCCATTGTTCTTCACCAACGAACAAGCAGAGGAGCTTTCTACGCTTGAGAAGACGCTTACGGACTACCGCACTGAATTTTTTGCGAAGACGGTTACAGGATCGCTGGACATTGACAAGGAGTGGAACAACTATTTGGGCACTCTGGACAAAATGAACATCAAACGCTACCTGGAAATTTATCAGCAAGCCTATACCCAGTATAAATCGAAAAAGTAACCGCATCCGAGAGTAATTCTGTCTCGTGAGAGTGAGGTAGAAGATGAAAGAAAAGAACACAAAGAAGCTTTCAACCGGAAAACCTTTGCCCGGTAAACCTAATGTGTTGTTTCTCATTGCGGACGATCATCGTGGTGAAGCCATTGGCGCGTTCGGCGATGAAACGGTGCAGACGCCAGTATTGGATTCGCTGGCTGCCAGCGGGACATCTTGCCGCAACACGCATATATTCGGCGGCCTAAGCGGAGCGGTTTGTGCGCCGAGCAGAGCGTGCGTCCATACGGGCATCCCGATTTTCCGGGCGATGATCGGCAAAGACATGACGAACCGGGAGCATTCGAGCGTTATTCGTCCGGATGTTCGGATCATGCCGCAAACGATGAAAGAGGCTGGATACCTGACGCATGCGATCGGCAAATGGCATAACGACAAGGCAAGCTTCGCTCGAAGTTTCGAGGGAGGGGATAAGCTGGCTTTTCACGGAATGAGCGAGCATACGAAGGTTCCTGTGCACGACTATGACGTGACCGGGGCTTATCCGAAGGAAAAGGAGTATGTGGAACATACGTTCTCGACGGAGTTGTTTACGGACGCCGCCGTTAACTTTATCGAGGATTATCAGGAGGATCGGCCGTTTTTCCTGTATGTAGCTTATACTGCGCCGCATGATCCCCGAACCGCACCAGAGCCGTATGCAAGCATGTACGACAAATCCGGCATTCCGCTGCCTCCGAACTTTGTGGGGGAGCATCCATTCGATACCGGCGATATGACGGTTAGGGACGAGAAGCTTGCAAGATGGCCGAGGGACGAAGACGAAATTCGAGGGCATATAGCCGATTACTATGCGATGATAAGCCATATGGACGCGCAAATCGGTAGAGTCATCGAAGCGCTGAAGGCTAAGGGCATCTATGACGATACACTTATCGTATATACGGCGGATCATGGCTTGGCGGTCGGGCAGCACGGACTTATGGGCAAACAAAACCTTTACGAGCACAGCGTGCGCATACCGCTTATTTTCCGTGGGCCAGGCGTGCCGGTGGGCAAGCAGGAGCTTGCGCTGGCCAGCAATATCGATATTTTTCCTACTGTTGCCGGGTTATGCGGCGTCGATCTGCCGGAGGAAACGGAAGGCATAAGTCTATGCCCCATCTTTGCAGGGGAAATTGATGGCGTTCGCGGTATCGTGGGTTCGGTTTATCGAGATGTCCAGCGGATGGTCACGGACGGAAGATGGAAGCTGATCCGTTATTATCGCTCCCCAGAAACGAACAAAGGAACGGAACGAATCCAGTTGTTCGATCTGCGGAGCGATCCTTGGGAAACGCAAGATTTGTCGGCAGAGCCGGCAAATGCCGAGGTCATCGAACGGCTTGCCTCCGAATTGGCTTCATGGATGCAAGCTAGCGGCGATATCATGCAGGATAAGCCGGTGATTCCTGTTGCACCCTTGGCTTGAGCCAAGGTCTGATTGCATAAAGAGTCGCGGAAATCGCGGCTTTTTGTTTTCATAATGTATTTGGAGTGGGAGAGGAGTTCCCCGGCTGCCTTGTGCAGAGGTATCAAGCTATCTCGCGCGAGACAGCTGACTTGCGCAGAGCAACCCATGCGTCTCGCGCAAGAGGGAACCAGCTGCCTTGCGCAGAGCAACCCAGCAGCCTTGCGCGAAAGGGAACTACAGTACGCTATTTCAGTCTAAAGTGTCAATATTGCGAGGGTGAGGGAACTACGGTACGCTATTTTGCTGTTTGGTGGGAAATTCAGCGCTTTTGGCGGAAATAAGGCCCTGTAGTTCCGCTAACCCGCTGGCATCTCTGCTTTTTGCCTAAATAGCGTCCTACAGTTCCCTTACATAGAGTGAATAAGTCAGCTGAACGCGCATATTACAAAATGTCTCACATTGGCAGAATAGGACTTCCTAGCTTGCCTATTTTACAAAGAGGTGAATGGAAGCATGCAAACGATTGAACTAAATAAAGAGTGGTTTCGAGGGGCCGTTTCCATCGAAACGACGGATGCTGGACTCCGGCCATGGCGATTGCCGCATGATCAGCTCAGCTTGTACGCCTCTAAATTGGTGGAGAAAGCAGGGGAAGCAGCGGGTGTTCGAGTTGCTTTTGTAAGCGATTCGACTTCAGTGGAGCTGCATGTCGCTAGAACGGATAAAGATCTACGATTTGACATCGTGATTGAAGATGAATTAGTCGCAACCAAATCGCTTCTTGCAGGAGAAGAAATTTGTTTATTTACAAACTTGCCAGGCAGCATGAAGCGGGTTGACATTTATTTGTCCCAAGAAGCTACGGTTATTGTGAAAGCACTAAAAGTCGATGAAGGGGCATCGGCCGCTCCGTTGCCAAACAATCAGCCCCGCTGGGTCGCCTACGGCAGCTCGATTACGCAGTGCAGCTCAGCTGCAAGTCCTGCTCTGACTTGGCCCGCAATCGTAGCACGCAGCAAAGGTTGGGACCTGACCTGTTTGGGATTTGCCGGGCAATGCCATCTGGAACCGATGGTTGCTCGCGTCATCCGTGACCTTCCCGCTGACGTTATTTCCTTGTGCCTCGGCATTAATGTGATGGGAGGCAATAGTTTAAATATCCGGACGTTTCGTTCGGCTATTATTGGCATGGTGTCGATCATTCGGGAAAAGCATCGCAACACGCCCCTATTTATATTTTCGCCTATTTATTGCCCTCACAGGGAAACGGATGAAAACATAGTAGGGATGAACTTGGTTGCAATGAGGGAAGAAATCCAGGAAGCGGTGACTATTTTAACTGCTTACGGGGATTCCAATCTTACTTATATAAACGGTCTGGATATTCTTGGAGAAGCTTATGTTGGCATGCTCCCAGACCATCTGCATCCGAACACGGAAGGCAATAAAATAATGGCAAATCATATACTGGATAAATGGATAGGGGTTAATAAAAATGGTTAGAAAAATGTCTGTTCCACCCATGCAGTTGGTCGATTATGATGGCGAGGGTACGCAGTTGTGCGCGGTTGTGGAGGAAATTGGGTCTATCACGTTAAAAAGGGCGCTAATTCCCGAACCTGCTGAAGGCGAAGTAAGGGTAAAGGTGAAGTGGGTCGGCATATGCGGCAGTGATGTGGAAGTATTTCGCGGGGCTCGCGAGCCCGAGTTTGTCTCGTATCCGACAAGGCTTGGGCATGAAGTGGCTGGCGTTATCGATAAAATAGGACCCAATGTCATCGGTCTCAAGGTGGGAGATCCTGTAGCACTTCGCTATATTTGGGGAGCATTCGCTGAATATGTTTGCTGTACGCCTTTTTCTGTCAAAGTTCTTCCACAGGCGCTTCCTCTCATTGAAGGTTCGCTGATCGAGGTGCTCCCCGGCATTATTCATGCGGCAGAGCTTGGCGATATTTCACCTCACAAAAATGTGCTGATCACCGGACAAGGCGTCAGCGGCTTGGTGATGACGCAGGTAGTTAGCTTGTATAGCCCGCGGAACCTTGTGGTAACGGATTTGTTCGATGAAAAGTTGGAACTTGCCCGCAAGTACGGGGCAACCCATACCTATAAGATGCCGTCGCCAGACGCGAATACGTTGGACATTTTGGGCAAAGATTTCCCGGATGGCTTCGATGTGGTCATTCCCTGCTTGTTGGAGGGGGACGGGATGGTTGATGCGATTGATGTTGCTTCCCAGAATGGGCGCATCGTCATGTACGGGTGCATTGGGACTTGCCATAAGCCGGTCGATTTCTTCAAAATTCATAAGAAGAGGCTCGACATTTTCTCAACGGAACCGAAGCGGGATATCGATAATCGCCATTATTTCAACAAAGGCTTGCAGCTGGTGCTGGATGGACTTGTCAATACGGAGGAAATGATCACGCATGTGGTCCACTTAAGCAACATTGCCGAAGCGTTTAAGCTGCGTAATGAGCATAAAGGCGACACGATTCATGTCATGATTGATTGTGAAACGAACGTATGACGAGAGATCGAAGATCGATGGCTAACTTTACAGGCATGCAGGAAGAACCATGGTCTGGATGGTGGAGTCAGCTTCAAACGAAAGTGGATCGGATGATGGAACAAATGGGGGATAAATGCCCGCATGCGTCCGTGTCTGGTGTTTATGACGATGTGATCCTGGACTGGTGGACTTCCGGTTTTTGGCCAGGCATGATGTGGATCCTATACGATATGACGGGCAAAGAATCGTATCGTCAGGCTGCATGGTCATGGGATGAGCGGATCGAACAGTGCTTTTTGCGGGAGAATCGGTTCCATCATGATGTAGGGTTTCAATTTTTAAGCACGGCTGTGATTAAATATAAGCTGACGGGTGACGCTGACGCCAGGCGCAGAGGGCTGCAGGCTGCGAACCTATTAGCTGGCCGCTTTAACTTGGCCGGAGGATTTATAAGGGCGCAAAATCAGGCAGACCGTCCCGGAGGTTCGATCATCGATACGATGATGAACTTGTCGATCTTGTTTTGGGCATCGCAGGAGTCGGGCGATCCGAGATTTGCTCAAATCGCGCGTGCACACGCGGATACGGTGCTGCGGCATACACTCCGCGAAGACGGTTCATCGCATCACATTACCGTGTTCGATGCGAATACAGGTGATGTGAAGGAATACTTGGGAGGTCAAGGGTATTCGCCGACCTCCTCTTGGAGCCGGGGGCAGGCTTGGGCTTTGTATGGCATGGCCAATACATACAAGTATACGGGGGACAGCAAATATTTGGACGCCGCCAAGCGTACGGCGAATTATTATCTTAGCTGTCTTCCCGATGATTACGTCGCCTATTGGGATTTCCGTGTGCCGGATGTAACCGGAGAGCCAAGAGATACGTCAGCCGCAAGCATCGGGGCCTCCGGTCTTCTGGCAATCGCAGAGCAGCTGCCCCCGGAAGAAGGAAAGGTGTACCGTAAAGCTGCAGAATCGATCATGCATTCCTTGTCGCATAATTTCAGCACGCTGGACCGGCCTGAATTCGAAGGCATTTTGCTTGAAGCTACAGGCAACAAGCCCGTCAATAAGGATGTCAACGTATCGCTGATTTACGGTGATTATTACTACTTGGAAGCGATGGCTAAGCTGATGGGCTGGGACAATGATATATTTTAAACAGTGCAAGGAGCGGGTATAGACTATGATGAATCTAGCAAAAGCAAGCGAGCAGAACGAACGCCTCTCCTTATTTGACATGAAGTGGATTATCAAGCAAGCCGATGTGTCAATGAAGGAAAGCCCTGTTCCTATTACGAGTGCCAGAGCTGCCACAAGCGAAGGCGGCTTGCACGATTATTATTCGAACGGTGATTACTGGTGGCCAAACCCCGATACCGCAGACGGACTGCCTTATGTACGATTGGATGGCGAAAGCAATCCCGATAATTTCGACAGCCATCGGCTGTTATTGCGAAGCATGAGAACCCATGTGGCGAACTTGGCCGCTGGGTATTCGGTGACTGGAAACGAGGCTTACGCAGAGAAAGCGGTAACGTTTTTACAGGAGTTTTTCCTGGATGAAGCGACGAAGATGAATCCGCATCTCCTCTATGCGCAAGCTATACCCGGTATTTGCTCCGGCAGAGGCATCGGTATTATTGATACCCTGCATTTGATCGATGTGCCGTTCGCTATTGAGGCTCTGAAAGCTTCAACTCGTATGACCGCCGACATGTATCAGGGACTTCAGAGGTGGTTTGCCGACTATTTAACATGGATGAGCACACATGAGAATGGCATCGAAGAGATGAATGCGCCTAATAACCATGGAGTTTGCTGGTTCGTGCAGGCGGCTGCATTTGCCTGGTTTACGAATAATGAAGAAATGCTTCGCTTTTGCAGGCAAAGGTTCAAAGAATCGCTGCTCCCTGACCAAATGGCCCCAGACGGCAGCTTCCCGCGTGAGTTAGCGCGCACGAAACCGTATGGCTACGCGATATTCGTGCTGGATAATATGGTGACGCTGTGTCACATTCTTTCGACGCCGGAACATAACTTGTGGAACTTCGAGCTGCCTGATGGTCGTGGAATCCGCAAAGGCCTGTCCTACCTGTTCCCTTATTTGCAGGATAAATCCACTTGGCCGTATCCTCCGGACGTAGAGCATTTCGAAGGCTGGCCGGCTAAGGTCTCATCCCTGTTGTTCGCAGGGCTGGCGCTTGACAGTAAGGCGTATATAGAACTGTGGAACAGCCTTGATTCGGACCCTTCGGACATGGAAGTTCGTCGCAACATCGCGATCCGTCAGCCCTTGCTGTGGGTATGATAGTATCATCGAAAGGATCTTCGCTGCCAGCGGAAGGTCCTTTTTGCTTTGCGTACAGGTATTGCAACTTTGATGAAGAGAAGATACAATTTCTAGTAAATTGGATTACGCGGAAGGGATGGTGATCTTGTTTTGAAAATGCCTTTTATTTTACGCCTTGTCGGCAGTCGCAAAAGTGCACTTTCGACGATAATCGCCTCCAATTTATTTATTCTTTTGATACCGCTTGCAATGGGGCTTTTTCTGTACGCAAAAGTAGAACAAAGCCTTGAGCGAAGCACGACAAAGTCCAATGCGGCCATGCTGGAGCAGTTGAAACTATCCCTCGATAACAAATTGTCGGAAGTGGATACGCTGATGCGGCAGGTTGTATTTGACCCGAAGCTGGATTATATGCTGCGAATCCCGGCCAACTCGAATGATTTTGATAAATATGAGTTTATCCAATTTATGCGGGACAAGATGAGTAAGTATCACAGTATGACCAGCAATTTTATTCTCGATTACTACGTATATTTCGCAAGCAGCGATACGATTGTGAAATCGGATGTGGTAACGGACTCGCGGACCTTTTACTCGATCTATTACGCCTATAAGAATATGCCCTATGAGGGATGGCGCCAGTTGATGGATAAGGAGCATAACATGTCTTACCTGCCGGTAGCGTCCCTATCCAGCGGGGCAGATCAGGCACCGAAGGATGTTATCACTTATATACAAACACTTCCCATTCATTCACAATCCCAAAATCTCGGCAATTTCACGGTATTGATTGACGTCGACCAGGTTAAGCAATTGTTCGCGCAGCTGGAATCGGCCAGCCATAGCTCCGTTTATATTATTGACAACGCAGGCAATACGATTATGAGCAACAGCGAAGCCCCCTTTCCTTCCGATTTGTTAGGGCGCATTCAAGGTAGATCAGGTCCGTTCGATTACCGGCTCGGGAGTGTGGATCAAGTCGTTTCCGTCACATCCTCCCAAAAAGCAGGCTGGAAATATGTATCGATCATGCCCAACGATGTTTTTATGCAGCAAGTTAATCAAATTCAAAGCTGGTCTATCGGCCTGTTCATCCTTTGCTTGATTTGCGGTTTAGTGGCTGTCAGTATCGGAGCCTATCGCACGTATAAGCCTCTGCGGAAAACGGTAAACGCCATTATGCGCGGAAAAGAAATAATCAAACGTCCTTCCTCGAATGAATACGAGTTTATCCGGCAAACGATGGAAGGCTCCATTCATGAAGAGAAAAACCTGCGCATGGCCTTAACGCAGCAAATTCCGTTTATCCGAGCCAACTACTTGTCACGTCTTCTGAATGGTCGCATGGATGTGGACATATCGATTGAAAATGGAGAATCCCTGCAGTTTATGAATTTGACATTCATAAGCGATTGCTTTGCAGTCCTGATTGTCAAAATTGAGGATGGCTATGCCTTAGTGGAAGAAGATGAACAGCAATGGGCACATGCAAGGTTCATTATTTCGAATATCGGTACGGATCTGATTTCAGCCAACCATAAAGGGTTTTCCGTGGAACTCGACCGAGATCGCATTGCACTTCTCATTAACTTGACAGCAAATCGGGAGAAATTCGCCGAATCGGATATCCGGGAAATCGCTGACTCGCTCTTCAGAATCATCTCGCAAAGATTCCAAATTGGCATGACGATCGCCGTAGGCGGGATTCATTCGGGGCCAAAAGCCATTCGCGATTCTTATCCCGAAGCACTGGCAGCCCTTGAATACAGGTTGATTCTGGGGAAACATACGACGATTCATTTCCAAGATATCCTCGAAGTGAAACAGCACTATTATTATCCGCTTGAAGTTGAGATACAGCTCATTAACTTTGTTCGCGGCGGGGATACGGAGAATGTGGAAAAGCTGTTGGACAAAATTTATTCGATGAATTTCGATTCCAGCCATATCACGCCAGAGCTGGGACGATGCCTATTTTTCAATGTGACAAGCACGCTCTTGAAAATTATTAATTCCACCAATACCAATCAAGATGAGGTACTTGGCGCGGGTTTCGATCCCATCAAGGAAGTGTTTAGTTATCCAACTGCGCAAGGGATGTATACCAAGACAAAAGAGTTTTACGAGACGCTGACCCGCTCGTTTAATTTGGAACGATCCGATCACAGTGTTCAGAGACTCCAGGAGATCGTTTGCATAGTCCATGACAACTTAGATGACTCCAACCTTGGTGTTGCCCAAATTGCTGAACGTATTCAGATGACACCGCAATATCTTTCCACGTTTTTCAAAAAGCACCAAGGGCAAAACTTGCTGGATTACATCACACATAAACGGATTCAACAAGCGAAGCAGCTAATGGAAAACAAAGAATGGACGATAGCACAGATTGCCAAGAAAATCGGCTACAATAATGATGTCGTCTTCATCCGAGCGTTCAAAAAGCTCGAGGGTGTAACACCGGGCAAGTACCGGGAGACCATGCAGCTGGAAATTACCGGCGCAGATAAGTAAAAGCAGCCTCTTGGGGCTGCTTTATTTAAATATAAGAGTTTATATGTTTTGGAGTGAGCGCGGAGTTATTCCAGACGCCTTGTACGAACAGAGGGAGGGAACTACAGTCCGCTATTCTAGCCAAAAGTATCCATATCGCGGGGGGTAGGGAACTACAGTCCGCTATTTTGCTGTTTCAAGGCAAATTCAGCGTTTTTCGTGAAAATAAGACCCTGTAGTTCCGCTAATACCCCAGCATCCCTGCTATTTGCCTATATAGCGTCCTGTAGTTCCCTTAACGGGTTTTGTCGCTACTAAGAGGCTGATTACTCGGGGCGGCGAAGCCGTTTTTCTTAATTCACTGCAGGTACTGACGATTTCTAATGTGGACTGATCATTTCTCTTCTAGCCCGGATTTCTTAGTAAAATACAACGAAAATGAGAACTAGGCAGTAGGCATGCCTGAGCAGGATAGGCATACTTGGAAACAGGTGCTGGATGACAGTCATCGGTGCCAAATTTGGGTTACTCATATAAAGGGAGGCAAGAAGAATGAAGAAAAGTTTAAAGCATGTAGGATCTGTTGTGTTGATATCTGTGCTGGCGGTATCGGTAGCCGCTTGCGGCGATAATACGGGAAGCAGTCATTCATCGGCATCGCCGCAGTCAGGCAATGATGCGCAGCCGCCGAAATTGACGAAATTAACGTATTGGGTATCGAATCACTCCGCAGCCTCATCTCAAATGAAAACATATGCTGAAATGGGCATGTACAAGGAACTAGAGAAAGCAACCGGTGTGAAGGTT
This sequence comes from Paenibacillus sp. HWE-109, assembly GCF_022163125.1. Taxonomy (NCBI): domain Bacteria; kingdom Bacillati; phylum Bacillota; class Bacilli; order Caryophanales; family Paenibacillaceae; genus Paenibacillus; species Paenibacillus sp. HWE-109. The sequence continues at coordinate 1,362,698 of NZ_CP091881.1, forward strand.
GAATTCCAGCATCCTCCGCTCGAGGTTCCCCAAGCGCAGGAGCAATTCAACTTAATGATTGCGACCAACGAACTTCCGGATGTCATTGAAGCGAGTTGGGGAGCAACAAGCGGCGCGGTTATTCGATATCCCGGCGGCCCGGAGAAAGCTATTTTAGATAAGAAAATCATTAAGCTTAATGATCTCATCGATAAGTATGCACCAAACCTTACGAAGCTGCTTGCGGCACATCCAGACTGGAAAAAGCAAATTTCAACAGATGAAGGAAGCATCTATGCGTTCCCCTTCCTGCGCGGAGATGACAAGGTTAGGGTATTCTTTGGTCCATCCATTCGCCAGGATTGGTTAGATAAGCTTGGTTTGAAGATGCCGACAACGATCGACGAATGGTACACGGTATTGAAAGCTTTTAAAGATAAGGATCCAAATGGCAACGGCAAAGCGGATGAGATTCCTATTTATTTGGACAAAAATCTGTTTGCAACCGACGCGCCTTTCCTCGGAGCTTGGGGAATCAATTATAGCTTCTATCAAGATGGGGGCAAAGTGAAATACGGTCCGATTCAGCCTGAATACAAAGAATTCCTCGCAACCATGAATAAATGGTACAAGGAAGGCTTGCTGGATAAGGATTTCGCAGCGCCTAACGATAAATTATTCGATAACAAAATGACGACCGATCTCATCGGTGCAACGGCTTCATTCAATGGAGGAGGGATTGGCAAATTTGCTGGCCTTATGAAGGATAAGGAACCTAAATTCGATCTGGAAGCTGCCCCTTACCCTGTCTTGAAGGCTGGCGACAAAGCGATTTGGGGACAAAAGGATTTTGCTTTTAACGGTGTTGGAGCAGCGATCTCGGCCGTCAATAAAAACCCGATCGAAACGGTAAAATGGCTTGATTATGCGTATGGGGAAAAAGGCGACCTGCTGTTCAACTATGGGGTAGAAGGTGTTAGCTACAAAATGGAGAACGGTAAAGCGACCTTCCTGCCAGAAATCTTAAATCCTCCAGCAGGAACCAGCATCCAACAATCCATTGCCAAATATAATCGCGCAACATGGAGTGCTCCTTTTGTCCTAAGCGATAATTTCCAAATGCAATATCTTGCCTTGCCGCAGCAGAAGAAAGCTTTGGAAATCTGGTCGAAGCCAACGGCTGAGCGTAAAATCCCGCTTGTATCTCCGACGCAGGATGAAAGCAGCAAGTTCGCTTCCATTGTGACCGACATCCAGACCTATCAAGACGAGATGCTCTTGAAGTTTATCATGGGCGTGGAGCCGATCAGCAACTTTGATCAATATGTGAAAAAGATTCAAGGGATGGGAATCGACGAAGCGATTAAAATCCAGCAAGGAGCACTCGAGCGTTTCAATAAACGGTAAGAAGGAAGGCTAGGGACACCATGAGACAAACGATGAGGCAAACGACGAGGCAACAAACGACGAAAACCTATCGCAATCCGACTGTCATGGAAACCATACGTGCTGATATGAAACGGCATTGGTCCATTTATGTGATGGCTCTTCCCGTTATTGCGTACTACCTCATATTTCATTATGGACCGATGTACGGATTGCAAATTGCTTTTAAAGATTTCTCGCCAGCGAAAGGAATTCTGGGCAGTTCATGGGTCGGATTTAAACATTTCCAAAGTTTTTTTAATGGTATTTACTTCTGGCGACTAATCAAAAATACGATTTTGATCAACCTTTACGATCTGCTGTTCGGCTTCCCGGCTGCTATTATTCTGGCGCTGCTGCTTAACGAAATTCGCCAGGGCGTGTTTAAACGGGTCGTACAATCCATCTCCTATTTGCCGCATTTCATATCGATCGTGGTCGTGGCTGGGATGATGATTGATTTCTTAAGCCGTAATGGTCTCATTAATCAAATCCTGGGTACCTTTCATATCGAACCGATTGACTTTTTGCAAAAGGAAGGTTGGTTCCGTTTTCTATTCGTTTCGTCTGGCATATGGCAAGGAATCGGTTGGGGCTCGATTGTTTATTTGGCTGCGATGGCGACTATCGATCCGACGCTGTATGAGGCGGCTCGAATGGATGGCGCAAACCGCTGGAAGCAAACGCTGCATATTACGATTCCAGGCATTATGCCGACAATCGTTATCTTGTTTATCCTGCAAATGGGCAATATGCTGACGGTCGGCAGTGAAAAGGTGCTGCTGCTGTACAATCCGCTGACTTACGGAACAGCGGACGTTATTTCAACTTATGTTTATCGCAAAGGTGTATTAGAGGCAAGCTACAGTTTCACGGCAGCAGTTGGGCTATTCAACTCAGTGATCAGTTTTGTTCTGATCGTAGCGGCCAACAGCTTTGTCAAACGGATCAGCGAGAACAAATTGTGGTAAGGAGATTTGCACATGAAACTAACCAGTGGAGAGCGAGCATTTGGCTACTTTAATATGCTGTTGATGCTCGTGCTTTGCGCGGTCACCCTCTATCCGTTCTTGTACGTGGCACTCGCTTCGCTCAGTGATGCGACGTCATTGCTGCAGCATCGCGGTCTAATGCTCAGACCGGCAGGCATTGATCTCGGAGCCTACAAAGCCGTTTTCGAGAACCCGATGATCATGAAAGGGTATCAGAATACACTTGTCTACGTTGTGCTTGGCACAACAATCAACTTGTTCATGACAGCGATAGGTGCCTATGTATTGTCCAGACCGAATCTCTATTTTAAAAATATCATTATGTTCTTTATCGTCGTGACAATGGTGTTCCACGGAGGACTTATTCCGAGCTACCTGCTCGTGAATAATCTCGGTATGATGAATACCATGTGGGCAATCCTCATTCCAGGTGCGATCAATACGTTCAATATGATTATCATGCGTACTTCCTTTCAAGGGATCCCGGTCAGCTTAGAGGAATCAGCGAGGATCGATGGTGCAGGCGATTGGAAGATTCTATTTCGTATCGTCATTCCCCTATCTATGCCGGTTATGGCTGTCATGATTTTGTGGTATGCGGTAGGACACTGGAATTCCTACTTTAACGCGCTAGTCTACTTACGGAATCGTGAAGCCTATCCACTCCAGCTTGTGCTGCGTGAAATTCTGATCTCGAACAATACGGATTCGATGATGGCAGGCGGGGGCGACGACAAATATGCCATCGGAGAAACCATTAAGTATGCGGCGATTATGGTCTCGACGCTGCCCATCATTTGTCTGTATCCGTTCCTTCAGAAGTATTTTGTCCAAGGCGTATTGATTGGGGCTATTAAGGAATAAGGAGAGGTGCCTATGCGAGGCATTACATTCGAGAATGCTCCGAGCAGTTGGAACGAGGCTTTGCCGATCGGAAATGGACATTTTGGGGGCATGGCATATTTCGAGGATAACAAGCTGACGCTAGCGCTCAATCATTATGAAGTTTATTATCAGAAGCTTCATCGTTATAGCCAGAAGTATCGGAATGGGGAAGGGGAAAATTTCTCACTTCACTATGGACGAACGTTAGACGAGTTGAGAAAGCTGGCGGTAGAGCTTTATCGCAATTCCGAGCAAGACCCTATATTTCTATATGGCGACGCGTTATCCCCGAGCAGTATGTACAGGAAATATGGCAAATCTTCCGGCGGAGCCTCCCATTATCCGACTGGCCAAATTCAGCTTTTTCCTGCGAAGCAGCTCTCAGAACCAGATGATTATTCCCTAGAGCTGGATACTGAAAAAGCAATAGTTCAGCTGCGTGTGGCAAAAGGGACGGATCAGCTTGCCGTGAGCACGTTGATTGCCCAAGATGGCGATTATGTCGTTACGGAAATTAGCCAGACAAAGCCGTCGCTGCTGCAGGCAGTAGCGATGTCTGTTCCCGTAGGAAGATATGTGGACATGCAGGTGGCGTATCATCAAGTGGATGACACGACGTTTTATTACCAAGGAGCTTTCTATCCGGACGGTGAAGATAAGGAGCACTACGATCCGTTCTCGTTCATTGTGATGATGAGGATCATCGGAGCCAAAGGTAGCGTGGTCGCCGTTTCCAACGATTGCCTTCAAATTGCCCTTCAGGATACGGAAGCACATATGACGCTGCTTACAACCGTGGTGACAGAGGAGGAAACCAAGGAACTGCTTCATACGGCTCTGATGAGATTGAATAAGCCCGCCTCGCATGTCAATGACATGGTTGCGCATCATCAAGCCCATTGGAAAAGCTTCTGGTCTCGTTCCTCCATCACCTTGCCGAATGCAATGCTTGAAGAGCTTTGGTACATCAATTTATACGCAATCGCCTGTTGCAGCGGTCAAGGCGGCACAATGCGCGAGCAAGCGTGCGGATTGAACGGCTTGTGGGATATTAAACAGCCAACCAAGTGGGGCAGTATGTGGTACTGGGATGTTAATATTCAAGCTGCATTCTGGCCGCTCTATACGGCTAATCACCTTGAAACTGCGGAAATATTCAATGAGGGGCTGCTCTCCTACGTTCAGCTTGCTGAGCGAATGTCGAAGCAATTTCATGGTTTGGACGGCATCGCCGGGGATTATCCACATGCATTGTATGTGAGCATTTGGCCTTGGTGTGCGCAATTCCTTTGGGACTATTATCGCTACAGTATGGACCTTGATTTCTTACGGGAAAAGGCGTATCCGCTGTTTAAGCAGCTTGCAACATTTTTCGAAGGTTATCTGCAGGTGAACGCTGAAACAGGTCGATATGATGTATTTCCTGATATTTCACCGGAACAGGGGCCATTGACTCGAAACTCAACTTGCAGCCTTGGCTCTATTAAGTATTTGTTCCAGATAGCCATAGAAGCGGGCAAACGGCTTGGCGAAGCGGAGGCTGATCAACGCAAATGGATGCAAATCGTGAATAATTTGGCAGCATATCCAACCGCTATGTCCAAACGATACGGTGAAATCCTGCTGGATTCGGAATGGGCACCTGCCGGCTTGCATTTGCGGCATCCTTCGCTGCTTATGCCGATTTATCCGATTGGAGAAATCGATAAATATAGTGAACCCTTATGGAAGCAAAGGGCAGAGAATACGCTTCGTTATGCTGCGAATGAGACGGAATTCGGGATGTTTCAATTCGGCTGGCTTTCCTGTGCCGCCTCAAGACTGGGGAAGGGCAACACCGCGATTAGACTGTTGTATGAGCAAGGCATAGACCTATCGCTCAGATGCAATGGCTTGTTTGCGGAAGAAACGGAACGCTGGATGAACTACTGCAACATCACGAATGAACCGTTGTACCATCCATGCATGATGGAAGCTTCAGGAGAAATTGTCGCTGCCGTAAACGAAATGCTGCTGCAGAGCTATGATGGCGTGATCCATGTATTTCCGGCGCTGCCTTCAGGGGAATCTGAGCAGGAACGTTCGATTGGGCTGTACGAGCATGAGGTGAAGAACAAAGTAAAGACATATGAGAAATGGAGCGATTGCTCGTTTCAAGGCTTGCTGGCTGTAGGTGCTTTTGAGATTAGTGCTGAGTTGAAGAATGGCGGCACATCTTGGGTCTATATCCGAAGCAAGGCAGGTTCGAAGGCTGTAATTCGCAACCCGTTTCATTGCAGTCAAACCGTGTTAGTTGCCAAGAAAACCGGTCATTCCTGGAGCCAAGTGGATTATGAGCAGGAGAATGGATGTATGTCTTTTGATACGGAAATGAACGGGGAATACGCGATTTATCCGCATGCGGAATCGGTACTGCCGGCGATTTCTCAGTTCAAACCTAATCCCAAACCCGTGCAAAGGGCGCATCCACTTGTTCACGAAGCTCATACACATCGGCGCGTATTCCTTGGCAAAAACCAGGATACACAACATTTCAGGACACTCGACCATTTCACTTTCGACTATTATGCCGGTAATTCCCGTGAATCGAGGCTGGCTGTCTACCGGTTCGATTTTGGCTCTGATGCGTTATCGAAAAATTATGACAAAGTGCTGCCAAGACAGGTGCATACGGAAGGCGTCCTTGGTCAAACTTTTCGCCCAATAACACTCGAGACGTTGTTCAAACCGTATTCAGGCTTCGGATGGGAGCACGTGGAAGGTCTTGTTGCGGAGGACCGTGGAGAACCTGACGAGCTGCGCAGGGATTTTATCGGTGGAAAGCGGAATGCAACGTTAATGGTGGAACTGCCGAAGGGGAGGTACGATTTGCTTTTCGTTTCAGGAGATCAAGCGGAATCTTCCTACACAGCAGTTGAGATCGTAGGTCAGAGCGCTTGGAAACCTGAGGGAATGTTGAAGTCTGGCCTATTTGCAACGGAAATGCTGTCAGTAACGCAGAGGAAGGATGGATATGTACAAATACGATTCAGTACGTGCGAAGGCTCTCAGTGGCGAGTGAATGCGCTGATTATCAATAAAAACTATACGTATTTATAGGAAATTTCATGGAAAGGGGGTGAGTTATTTAGGTAGAGAACGAAGCAGGTGAAAGGATTTCAACAAATACAAACATGGAGGTAAGTGTATGCGTCTTGCAATTAGGGTGAAATGGACTAGATCTCTGGCTGTTCTGACATTCCTAACCATGCAAGTATCGGGTGGGTTACAGCCGGCCTCGGCAGCGACAGAGAAGTTTCCGATTTATGTCCAACAGGCAACAGTCCCAAGTCTCACTGCCGGAACTGCTGATATTGCCGGCTCTGCATTCGTCGGCAAGGATGGAGAATTTCATTGGATGGATTCGTTAGCCAACTACGAGCAGGCGGATAATAGGATCTAGTAGGGCTGCCGGCAAACCGGCAGCCTTTTCTCAACTAAAGGGGCAGAAGAGCATGGTTGTAGCTTGTTATAAAGTCATACGCAACTATAAATGTATTCAAAGCGTCTAATTATTTGGGATTATTTGTTAGTAAAGGGAAGGTGAGTGGTTTTATATGCTCATGGAAGAAGAGGTCATTGGATTTCTGAGAGTAGGCTTACTAGTTGTAATGATTCCTGTTGTAGTGTTAGTGATTAGATTAATGATTAAATTTAGGAAGCATGGTTATGGGTGGTTTTTAAGTCATTTACTATTGTTTACTTTTGGTGCATTAATATGGATAAGAATACTTGAAACTAGGGCTTTTTCAAGTTCGGTATTTAACTCTTTAACTATAGCCGTGATAGGTGTTATGTGGGCTATCAGTATGGTCTGTTTCGTTAAAGGTTTGTTGTCTTTAAGTTATTTGAAGAATGATATTCCTCCATGCAGGAGAGCAAAGAATCGTAAATGAATTAATCAAGAAAACGGGATTTGGCAGATCACAACCTATAGGAGTTCATCTTCTACAGAAGATCATTAAAAACAAGATAACTTAAATGAAAAAGAAATTCGTCCCAGTCAAGCTGTGTTATATCAAAATCAGGAAGATGTTCGAAATGGAAAAGTTGTCTATTGTTTTCTTTCCCAATATATACGTCTATCTCGCACCCTACCACTTACGCAGCACCTGGGGCCCACGACCATTGGATAAATCCACTGTTTTGCCCTAACAAGCAGCCAATTTCTAGGTTGGATTGGATAAATCCAATCAAATCTGTAAAAATGGCCTTCTTTCAGACGAAATCAGTCTTTTGAATGGATAAATCCAATGTATGCCCCATTTCCACCGTAACGAGGCTGAAAACACTGTATTTGTCCAATGGAGGAGCGGTGGCGCCACTACTAAAAAGCAGAGTTGTATTCGAATATATTTTATTAGAAACCGAATGTAGCAACATTTTCGTGAGAGGGTTTTCAAGAAGGTCAACCCCAACCCCAACTTCCACTGGAATAACTCCAGTGTTTTTGAGTTTGCGAAGGTGGAAATGCTGCTTTGACTGGAGATTATCCAGTGAAAGTCACCCACCCAGAAGCCAGAGAAAAGGCAGATCGCTCCCATAAGGAGCAACCTGCCTAATCTACAGCTGAAACTCTTGTTGGCTTACTTACTATCCACGCCATCATAATTATCTCTCCAGCGAAGCAGCTGGTCCTCGAGCTTGCGGACAAGGGAATCTGTCAGTTTGCCCACTAGAGCAAATATGACGATTCCGACGAAGACAACATCGGTTTGGGCGAATTGTCTCGCATCCGAGATCATGTAGCCTACGCCGGAGTTGGCTCCCATTAATTCTGCGACAATCAGGCTCAGCCAAGCCATACCGAGCGAAAGTCGCAGACCAAGCAAAATGTTGGGCATCGCGGAAGGCAAGATCAGCTTGGTAATCTGCTTGAAGCGGCTGAATTCGAGCACACGGGTAACCTCGAACAGCTTGGAATCAATGCCTCGTATACCTAGAAAGGTGTTCAGATAGAGAGGGAAAAAGGCACCTTTTGCAATTAATAAAACTTTCGAAAATTCGCCGAAGCCGAACCATAGAATGAATAGAGGCATGATAGCCAAATGAGGTACAGTTCTAATCATTTGTAAAGTAGGGTCCAAGGTGTACTCCGTTTTGCGGAAAAACCCTACAAGCAGCCCTGATAGCAGACCCAGACCGCCGCCAATGATAAAGCCTATAACCGCGCGATACATACTAACAGAGAGGTTATCGAATAAAACACCATCTCTCGTTAAGCCGATGAAGGCTTTGATAATTGCGATGGGAGTAGGAAGCAATTGGGGGGGCACCAAGCGGAGCGATCCGACCAATTGCCAGACGGTCAAAATGATGACTGGCAAAATGAGGCCATACATATATTTCTTATAATTCTCGCGAGTTTTCATAAGAAGGTCCTCTGAAGTAGTAGTCTGATGTTACTCATCTCGAAGTTGATTGTTAAGATACTCAATAACAGTTTGATGGACGGTAATAACGCCGGACGCCAGACTCTCACGGTAGCGCTGCTCGGAGGCTTGGCCTGGATAAGTGATGGACTTGTCTGGATCGAGTGTCGGGATGTTGTTAATCTCACTCAAAAATCCAGTGATTTGTTCCCGGAAAGATTCCACGGTGTGACCGAAGGCGGTAGGATCGATGAGCTGGATCAACGCGCCTCTGCTTTTACCGGGACCTTTGGAGCCAATAGGAACATTGACAAGTGCGCCGCTTAGCATTTCAAATGCCAACGCAAGTCCAAAGCCTTTGTAACCGCCAAAAGGAGACAGATATTTAACTTCAGCAGGGTTGGTTGTAGGCAACCCTTGTTGGTCGACACCCCAAGTGTCTGGGATGGATTCCTCATTGTATTTGGCTAAAGTCACATGACCCCAAGCACGCTCGGAAGTGGCCATATCCAGAACAAATAATGGATCCGTATGCGGGAAAGCTATACCAATTGGCGTGTTGTTCACGGCAGCTGCTGTTCCTCCCGGGGGAGTCATCACGCTTGTCCCGCCATAAGCGAATACGAGTGTGATCGCACCTTGCTCGGCGCCATATCTGGCAATTGTGCCTGAGCAATTAAAGCGGGTAATATCGGTTAGCCCAATCGTAATCATTTTACGGTCTGTTAGGAAGGGGATAGCCAGATCAATGGCTTCGCGAGCAACAATATGCCCAATGTCCCGATTGCCGATGATATGCATGTAAGCTCCATCGAAAGGACCAACTTGATAAGTGCCTTTGTCCTCGAAGGACTCGACAGCATTTCTGAAGAAGGTAATGCCATGAGAGGAGCGGCCACGTAGATGGGCTTCCAAATAATCCTCGGTTACGATTTCCGCTTCACGCTTCGTGGCTCCGTGTTTAAGGAGGACTTGTCTGCCAAGCTCTCTCAGCTCCTGAATAGGAAGAGTTACTGTATTCATGATGTAGGGTCACCCTGCCTTATGGATTATTTGTTGTTTTTGATATCTTCCAATGCTTGTTTAATGTAAGTGTTATCAACGACTTTGGATGGATCGACCAGTTTGTTGATCGCTTTTTCATTGAGCAGGAATTGAGCGAGTTCTTGCTGGCCTTTTACGAAATCATCAGAAACCGGCAGAGTCGCGAAGCTGACATTTTTGATGACAGATTTGACCACGTCTGCATTGAGTTTTGTACCTTCAGAGTAAATTTTCACAGCTTCATCGAAATTCTGATTTTGCCATTGCAAGGTTTTCTCCAGTACTTTTAAGTAGGCTGTAACTAGCTCGGGATGCTCTTCAGCGAATTTGGTACGGGCCACATGGAAGGCTGGGCTAATGTAGTTAATGTTAGAGCCGTCAGCAAGTACAGTCGCGCCGTCGTTGACCACGGAAGTAGACAGGTAAGGCTCTCCAATGGCCCAAGCATCAACGGAACCGCTGATGAAAGCCGCTTTCGCATCGTCGGCAGTAAGCTGAATAGTTTGAATATCTCCAGGCTTCAAGCCCGCTTTATCAATCAATCGGAATAACATATCGTAGCCGCTGGTTGCTTTGGCAACGGCAATTTTTTTGCCTTTTAATTGTTCCACGCTTTTAATTGCGCTGCCTTTTTGAACGAGCAAGGCATTGTTTTTGGACCCTGTGCTGCCAACGGCAATTTCTTTGAACGGGATGTCTGCCATTTGTGCAGTAATAACAGGCGTATTGCCCGTTACAGCCAAATCAAGGCGATTCGTAAGGATGGCATCAAATTGGGGCGGTCCGCCTTGCACCTCGAGCCAGTTCACTTTGGCGTTATGTTTGGCAAACTCCTCTTCAAACCATTTCTTTTGCTGTGCTAAAACTAGCGGAGCCACGGCGTGCTGAACACCGATGTTCACGACAACTTCTTTTTGCGAAGCCGGTGAACTTGAGCTAGGGCTTGGCGCAGTGCTGCTGGATGCAGTAGGGCTTGGCTTGCTGCCGCATGCGGACAAAACAAGTAATAAACTTAGTGTCAAAGCAGGAACGGCAATTTTTGATAATTTCATAAGGAATCTCCCTTTCTAATCTTGAAGTAGTTAAAGTTTACTATATCCGAGTAAACAAGTATATTAACTATGTGTTATAATGATATAACTTCAGGTTATGGCAAAAAGGGGTTTAGCTATGAATATTGAGCAATTAGAATATATTGTTAATATTGCAAGGACAGGGTCGATATCGACAACCGCTGAAATCATGCATGTATCTCAGGCAGGGATTAGTAAAGCCTTAGCGAGGCTGGAAAGAGAAATTGGCTTTGAGCTTTTTGAACGTACGCGAATAGGGACGATGCCTACGGACCGTGGGAGAATCATTATTGAGAAGGCAAATGAGGCGCTCCTGAAAATTCAAGATGTCAGGGATGCCGTGCTTATGCAGAATGACCACATCGATGGTGAGGTCCGCTTGTCTGTGAGCCCGAATTTCATGGCGGTATTACCGAAGTCTATTGTTTCCTTCAAAAATTACTATCCCTATGTTCGTTTAGAAATCACGGAGAAAGATTCCATTGATATTATCGAGGACATTAAGCAAAATAAAACGGACATGGGTTTGATTTATTTGAATCATGAGCCTAAAGTTACGGAAGATCTGTGGTTGACGAAGATGTTCGAATCGAGGGTAGTCGTATGCGTAAGCAAACATTCATGGCTCGCTTCCAAAAGCAGCGTTACCCGAAAAGATTTGATTACACAACCGTTTGTCAGTATAAACGGGAGCTTTTCAAAGCGTTACATGGAGCAATTCAAGGAGAAATATGGCCCGGTCAACATTATTTTCACATCCAACAATCAAGAGGTTCTGAAGCGAACGATCGCGGAGGGGGCAGCCATCGGTATTTTCATTGAATTTAGCATTAAAAAGGATCCGCTTATTACGAGTGGTGAAATTGTAGCCATTCCTCTGGTGAGCGATGAGAGCAATATCGTAACTTTTGGCTGCGCACGATCCAAGAAGCAGAACTTCCCAAGAACGCACCAAGTATTTTTGAAATATTTATTAACCGAAATTCATTCGCTCGAAAAATAAAAAAGATCCGCCTCAAGGGCGAATCGGTATGGTTTAAATGGAGTAAGCGGGTTCCATCTCTTCATGTCCGCCTAGGGCGTACAGCACGCGTTTGCGATAGTCCATGAAAGAGGTGGACACACGAGTACGAGGATGCTGCAGCTCAATCGGAATAATTTCCTTAATTGTTCCGGGTTTGGCCTCCATGACGACAATGCGATCGGCCAAAAAGATGGCTTCATCAATATCGTGAGTGACAAGCAGCATCGTCATCCGGTGCTCGCGCCAAATGTCTAGCAGTGCTTCCTGCATATGGTTCCGGGTAAAAGCATCGAGAGCTCCAAAGGGCTCATCCAGTAAAAGAAGCTGCGGCTGATGCATGAGTGCGCGCGCTATTGCCACCCGTTGGGACATTCCGCCTGAAAGCTGTTTGGGGAAAGCCTTCTCGAAGCCAGTCAACTTGACTAATTCAATCACTTTATTTACTTGTTGCCTGACGGCGGGATCTTTTAAAGATAAATTAGCTGCTATATTTTTCTCAACCGTTAACCAAGGGAACAAGCGGTGTTCTTGGAAGATGAATCCTTTTTCGATACTTGGCCTGGTTACAGGTTGACCGTCTAAGAGGACAGAGCCCTCATATTTGACGTCCAGTCCAGCGGCAATTTTCAACATAGTGCTTTTACCACAGCCGCTTGGACCAATAATGGCTACAAACTCATCCTGTTTTAATTCCAAATTTACATTGCGCAGTGCTTGGACCGTACTTTCCTTCGAAACAAACGTTTTGTTCACATTCATAAATGTCACATTCGCCATGCTGATTTCACCTCGTGTGTAGGAGCTTGAACAATTGGAGTTATATGAGTTGAAATCTTAATTTAAGTATTGTTGAAAGTCAAGGGAAATCTTTTGGTCGATGATTCTTCCAGTCATGTATAATAGGGTTAAACCAAGGATTGGTTTTTCAAAGCACCCCAATTGAAAGGATGATTCCATTGTTCAAGAAGTTTGCGGCAGATGCATTAGGTTTAAGTGATATCGGGAAAGTAATTAGCCCTAGTGATTTTGACAAGGTAGATTCAGATGATTATGTGATGCATGAGGATGGAGAGAAAATTTTCTTCATCATCAAGTCGAAGAAGGACGAATACTGCTTTACCAACCTTGCCCTCATCCACCTTGATGGTGATAGTGCTATTAGCAGCAAGCGTGTGCTTAAGCGTTTCAGTTATCACACAAATGCAATTTCCAAAGTGTATATGGAAACGGCTGGAACGATCGATCTTGATGTCGAGATCAAGTTCATAATTGGGGAAGTCAACTTCTCGATCGATGTGGACAAGAAGCAAATTGAGCAAATCAAAGACTTGTATAAAGCCTTAATTAATATTTCCGAGACAGTAGCACATAATGAGCACTTGTATGATTACGCGAAGCAAAGCGTAGTTATTGCGAAGGAAGCGACAGGTCGAATCACAACGCAAACTACTTCCCCAGTAGCCCAATTCGATGCCATTAACGAATCCGTCTACAATTGGTTGAAGGGCAAGCATTCTGAGTTGAAGATTAAGGATTTTGGATACATATTTGAACGTTATATTAACAATTAAACGGTTATTCATCAGGCTGTCGAGACTTTCTCGACAGCCTGAGCTTTTCCATGTAGGACAATATTGAAAGCAAGAGGCTGCCCTTAAGTCATGAAATTGACTTTTGGGACAGCCTCTTTGTGTATGTGGTAACTGTTTACCACGATCGTTTGCGTTCCAAGGGTTCCGCCGACTTGTGCGGGAGGGAACTACAGTACGTTATTCTAGCCAAAATCGCCCATATCGCGGGGGTGAGGGAACTACAGTCCGCTATTTTGCTATTTCAAGGCAAACTTAGCTCATTTTGTGGAAATAAGACCCTGTAGTTCCGCTATTACTTTAGCATCCCCTCTATTTGCCTAGATAGCGTCCTATAGTTCCCTTACAGTCGCTTGAAAGAGGCCCATCCCCATAAAGGAGTCGGTTTTCTTATACGTGGTAACTGTTTACCACGATCGTTTGCGTTCCAATGGTTCCGCCGACTTGCGCGGGAGGGAACTACAGTACGTTATTCTAGCCAAAATTGCCCATATCGCGGGGGTGAGGGAACTACAGTCCGCTATTTTGCCAATTCCTGAGAAATTCAGCTCATTTCGTGGAAATAAGACCCTGTAGTTCCGCTATTACTTTAGCATCCCCTCTATTTGCCTAGATAGCGTCCTATAGTTTCCTTACAGTCGCTTGAAAGAGGCCCATCCCCATAAAGGAGTCGGTTTTCTTATACATGGTAACTGTTTACCACGATCATTTGCGTTCCAAGGGTTCCGCCGACTTGCGCGGGAGGGAACTACAGTACGTTATTATTGCAAAAAGTGGCATTATCGCGAGCGAAAGGGAACTATAGGGCGCTATTTTGCTATTTCCTGAGAAATTCAGCTCATTTCGTGGAAATAAGGCCCTGTAGTTCCGCTATTACTTTAGCATCCCCTCTATTTGCCTAGATAGCGTCCTATAGTTCCCTTACAGTCGCTTGAAAGAGGCCCATCCCCATAAAGGAGTCGGTTTTCTTATACGTGGTAGCCGTTTACCACGATCATTTGCGTTCCGAGGGTTCTGCCGACTCGCCATCCCCATATAGCGCGTCCAAATGAGCCATATGGGCCACTCCCCAATCATTCATAGCCTGTAATAAAGGGGTCATTTGTTGGCCGTAGGCCGTAATAGAATATTCAACTTTGGGAGGAATTTGGTGATAGACCTCGCGGTGTATGATATCGTGATACTCTAATTCTCTTAATTGTTGAGTGAGCATTTTTTTTGTGATATCCGGGATTGCTTTTTGCAATTCGCTAAATCTCATTGTGCCATTTGAAAAAAGGCGAAGCAGGATAACAGGCTTCCATTTCCCAACCAGGATATCTAACGCTGTTTCAAATTTACAATAAGTAGTCATTAAATTCGCCTCCGTTCCTTTAACTTCCTAAGGTTTATTTTTATATACTATGTTTATTTTAAGTGCCTACTTCCCAAAAAGTTACCCTGCAAAATATTATATACCTAGGCGTTGAAGATGCACAAACAGGGGGCAAACGAATCATGAATATCGCGTTATGGATTGTGCAAGGGATTTTAGCAATCATTTTTATTTTTTCTGGATGGATGAAGGCGTTTCAGTATGAGAAAGCACAAGCGTCCTGGCCATGGGCGAAGGAAGTTTCGCGAGGGTTGGTTTTCTTTATTGGAATAGCCGAATTGCTCGGGGTACTTGGGTTAATTTTGCCTCAAGCGACGAATATTTCACCGGCGTTGACGCCGATTGCCGCAATCGGGATTGCCACAATTGTAGTTTTGGGAGCCGTATTCCATGCCAAGCGTAAAGAGTATCAAGAAATTGGCGTGAATATCGTTTTCTTGGCGTTAGTCTTATTTGTAGTAATCGGTCGCATGTGAGAGCCATAGAATCATTGTGCAGCATTTTAAAAGTTTCTAGAAGTGGCTATTACAAGTGAATACAACGTGAAACTAGCGCCCGTAAAGCGCCTAAAGCTCTGGAAAAGCAGATTCGAAGTCCAGCCGGAGAGAAGAAAGTGAAGTAAAGATAGAAAGAAATGAGCCCCTGTTGAAGCAATTGCTTTAACAGGGGTTTTTGCTGTTTTTTAATCACTTTTCAATTTCATTACTTTTTTGCTGATGGTACTATATAGCTATCATAATTTCGAAGGTGGACTGAAACGAAATGAAGATGAAGATAGAATATGACAATCCCATTCCAATTAATGCTTATCTTTGGTGTCCTAAACCGTATCTGCAGCCTCTTCATTTTCATTCAAGTTTGGAAATGGGCTATTGCTTGGAAGGCAAAGGGCAATTTGTTTTTGAAAATAAGCAGTACGAGGTTAGCAAAGGTGATGTATTTATTGTCAATAATACGGAACTCCATATAGCACAATCTGCTCAGCATGATCCAAGCCGATATATTTTTGTTAATTTCGACCCTAGTCTCTTCCTGGAAGAAGATGAAAGATTATTGCTGCCATTTGCTTATCGGTCTGAGAGATTTGAGAATCATATAGCAGCTGGGACAGCGCTTGCACAGAAGATAGGGGCATTAATTCAGCAGATTTATGAGGAGCTAAACACGAAAGATGAGGGTTATCTTACAATTTCTCGCTGCAAATTGCTGGAGCTGGGTGTTACATTGCTTCGCCATTATAGGAATACTTTCAGCAAAGAGCAATGGCTAAAAATGTCCAAATCCCAGCGTGAGATCAAAGAGATGATGCTATTTGTCAAAGAAAAGTATCTTGAGCCCCTACAGCTTACAGATGTTGCCGCTCATCTAGGCTGGAGCAATGCGCGGACAAGCCGCTTGTTCAAGGAGCATACAGGGAGCAGCTTTTTGAATTACCTGACACAGCTGCGCATTAGCGAAGCCAGGAAACAACTTGTCACTAACCTTGATAGTATCGCGGACATTAGTTTTTCCAGCGGGTTCCAGAGCTTGGCGTCCTTCTATCGAGCATTTAGTTTGGTCGTCGGAATGTCTCCTCAGGAATATCGCAAACAATTTGGCGTTAATCAATTATTTTGAGAATTCGGAAGGAAATTGAGAGGATTGGAAGAGGCCAAACCATTATAATGAGCTTAAATTCTTTCAAAAAAGGTGGAATCACGATGGCTGGCTGGGAAAAATTAAAGGAAATTGTCAATTTAGAAATCGTCCAAAGGGGAGAAGAAGGTTGTGATGTAAGTGGGTTTCAAGCGAAGTGGATCAAGGCTGGAGATGACGAAGCGAAGTTGATGGAAGTTTATCAGCAGTTGATGGAGCTTGAGATTGGTGCGGATTTTAAGTTTATTGAGCCATCTGATTTGCCAGGTATTCTTGCGATGCGCCCGGAAGGACCTAGAAGAATAACTGTGGATAAGTCAGAGGCAGAATGGCTAAATCAATTTCAGGGTGCGTGGCTCGGCCGAAGTATTGGATGTGCATTGGGTAAACCGCTTGAGCAGGGACAATTTATGGGGGGAAGCGGCGGGAGAGCTGGCTGGAAGAATATTGAGCTGTGGTTTAAAGGAGCAGATGCTTGGCCAATTAGCGGATATACGCCAGGGAGTTCACGGGCGTCTGTTGAGTATGGATTGGAACTAAGTCACTGGTGTCATAAAAGCTTCAAGGAAAACATTCAGTTTATGGAATCAGACGATGATATACGTTATACCGTGTTAGGCTTGATTCTTTTAGAGGAAAAAGGATTGGATTTTGATTCTTGGGATATTGGCAAATTGTGGCACATGCACCTCAGCTACCAGCAAGTATGTACAGCAGAAACGCAATCTTATTTGAATTTCGCTCAGGTGACATCACATATGAATGATAGCAAACCGGAGGACTGGGCACAGAAGAGTGAATGGGTGCGAACATGGTTAAACCCGTATCGTGAGTGGATTGGCGCACAAATCAGAGCGGATAGCTTTGCTTACGGCGCTGCGGGGAATCCAGAGCTTGCAGCAGAATTAGCTTGGCGGGATGCTTCCTTCTCCCATGTAAAGAACGGCATTTATGGGGAAATGTTTGTGGCAGCAATGATTGCAGCTGCTTTTAATGAAACTGATAATGAACGTATTGTGGAAATCGGGCTTAGTGAAATCCCTAGAGACAGCCGACTGGCTCATGATATTCGAAAAGCTGTAGAAATCGCACGCGATGCTGTTGATCAATTGGATCTTGTCGATCGTATATGGGAAGCGTTCAAGCAATATCATTCTGTCCATACGAACAATAACGCAGCATTAGTTGCGGCTTCGCTCATCTTTGCGAAGGACGATTTTGAGCTGGCTGTTACGACAGCGGTTCTAGGCGGTTGGGATACAGATTGCAACGGAGCTACAGTTGGATCGATAATGGGGGCGAAGCTAGGGGCAGATAAGCTTCCGGCTCAATGGGCAGAGCCGCTTAACGATAAACTATACGCAGAAGTGACAGGATTCCATCCCATAGCTATTTCGGATTGCGCCAAACGCAGCTATGAGGTGTTTAAGAAGATATCTGCTGAAATTGGGCGGAAATAAGCGTATTTAGCTTGCTTATGTATCTCCCAGCATGTAATTGTAGAGAACCTAGCCGCGACAGCAGGCTAGGTCTTTTTACTTTAGCAGCCTCGTGCGAAGATATGGGAACTACAGTTCGCTATTCTGGTGAAAAGTGTCCTTATCGCGAGCCAGGGGGAACTACAGGACGCTATTTTGCTATTTTATGAGAAATTCAGCGTTTTTCGTGGAAATAAGACCCTGTAGTTCCGCTATGCCCCCCGCATCCCTGCTATTTGCCCAGATAGCGTACTAGAGTTCCCTATCTGGCGCTGCCCGGCACTTTATTGGCCGAATGGTGATCGTTCGGCATGCTTACAAAATCACAAAATGATAAGACATAATATCATTGCTGCTTCCGTAGATGATCCCGTATATTAGGCTGAAATAGCGTAAAGGTTTAGTAAGAGGTAGGAGGGCCTTTACACGCAGCTATTCATTTGGATGCAGGGAGTGATGTGTAGTCCACACAGGTGGCGATATTTTTAAAAGCGCTTTCAAAGTAGATTGCAGTTGGGAAATCAAGCGTAATCCTTAAGAGATGGAACGAACGAATGCAGGAGGAATGAAAGATGAGAAAAATGATGATGTCAAAGCTTGCAGCCTTACTGCTCCCCGCTTTATTGCTTCCACTAGTTGCTTCCCTTGGCGGAGTTCCAGCTGCTAGTGCAGCTCCTATAGTGGCGAATTCCACTTGGCGGCCCATCGATACAACCATGAGTGTAGTCCCAGGTAGCGCTATGGATTTGTCCTTTTTGAATGCTGCGCCCGCGGGTGCGAAGGGCTCCGTGCAAATCGATGTTGACGGTGATTACTATTTTGAGAATGAGCCCAATACGAAAGTGAAGTTCTATGGTGGTAATTTGAACGGCAGTTACGGTATAGACCCAACCAAAGAGGAAATGGTCCTCATGGCGGATCGAATTGCTGCGATGGGCTACAATGTGGTGCGCTATTCGTCGATTGACCAAGATTATGACTGGGCTAAAGGACTTATGCAGCCGCTCACGTCCACAACGGTGACGTTGAATTCAAGCAAGCTGGATAATTTTGATTATTTTAATTCACTGCTGAAGGCACGCGGTATTTATATCGATCTGGATATCTTGGCTTTTGCAAATTTCGAAAATGTGCCCAGTATAGGTAAAGCTGTGTATGGTTCAACCGCCTCGAGGTTTTTGGCCACACTCCTTCCGGACGGGCAAGCCATCTGGCAATCTTTTGCTTCTCAGCTGTTTAATCATGTGAATCCGTATACAGGGTTTGCGCTGAAGGATGAGCCTCAGATCATGGGGGTATCTCCCATGAACGAAGTCATTCTCTATAATGCGGATTTTTCCGACCCGAACTTTAACGCCTGGGTGCGCGCTGATTTCAATCAGTATTTGACTGGTAAAGGAAAACTGGAAATAAAGACGCTTCCCAAAAATTTCTGGAGCGCGGTTGGAGACATGAAAAACGACCTTGCCGAGTACTTCACGGAGAAGCAGTTCGCTACCTATAACGAAATGAGGTCGTATCTGAAGATCACCATTGGCATAAAAGCACCGATCGGCGGCATTAATTATATCAATGATTCGTTAGCTAATTATTGGCGGACACAGGCCGATATTCATGAAACGCATCTGTATAACGGCCTTGTCGATGGCAGAGGAGCGGCCTTCAAATACAATCCGCTGACGCATCCGCGTTACAGCATGATCTTTGCGCCAGAATCAAGCGCGAATTATGTGCCGCAATATGGATCGTTTATTTTCAAAAATTATATTCCCAGTCTTGCCTTGGGTCAGCTGTATCATAAGCCGTTTGCTTTGACGGAATTTAATCATGAGTTTCCGAACAAAGGTCGAGATGACATTGGCTTGATGACGGCAGCAACGGGCGCTTACCAAGGGTGGGATATGCTGAATCGTTTTCATTACGTAAGCCGCGTGAATGAGGCTGTGAATCAAACGCCGCAGGGGGGAACGACCTCCTTTGATTCTTTGACCGATGTGCTTGCAACGATGTCCGAGTACGAGGGGACCCTCGTGTTCCGGCAAGCTCACCTCACGCCAGCGGACGCTAAATTCGTAATTGTGAGAGATAAAACCTATGTAAAAACCCACGCTTCTGCTACGGAAAATGAAAGTCCAGAGCAGAATCGCATGTACATCCCGCATTTGTTCAAGATGGTAACGGTCTATGCTGATAAGCCGGGTGAACCTTACGCCATCTATAAGATTACACCGGATCTCACAGACGCGCAGATTGCAAGCGGGGATATCCCTGCTGCCAATAAAATTACGATTACGAACAGTATGACGTTGAAGCAAGTGGCGGAGACGTTTATTAATGCCATCGATGATAGCGGCCTGAAAACCAGTATGCTTGCGAATTTGAATGACAATAAGTTGGTTTCTGACACGGGGGAACTCCTCTTTGACCTTAATTTGAATACCTATTTCATTCATACGCCTTACGCGGTGGCTGCAGCAGGGACTTTGAATAACAACAGCTATGAGCTTGGGCCTGTTACGATGAGTGCAAGTCTGCCGAAAGGAACATTGTCAGTGGCATCTCTGGATGACCAGCCGCTGGATGCGAGCAACAGAATGCTGCTTATCTATACAACAGATGCGGCAGCGACGGGAGAGTACGAAGAAACAGTTAGCGGTGTAACTTATTATCATCGTGGAACATTACCGACGCTAGCTAAGTACGGCACTGGGGAAGTTACGTTGAAGACGACCAAAACACCCGGAGCTTATAAAGCCTATAAGCTTACAATGAATGGCGTAAGGATCCAGGAGATTCCGGTAAGTGTAGTTGGCGATACGATTACGGTTCCGCTCGAGACCGACAAAGGGTATGGCTTCGAATTGGCATATGCTCCGCTCATTGGCACCGACACGACTGCGCCAACCCCACCGGCTAACGTAACGGCGGTTTCTCCTTACTCAACGAGGGTGGATCTATCTTGGGATACTTCAACAGACAACGCTGGTGTGTCCGGGTACAAAATCTATCGCAATGGCGTTGAAATGGCAACAGTAAACCCGACCGTGTACACCTATAGAGATACAACGGTATCTGGACTTACAGCCTACAACTACGTCGTGAAAGCCTTTGATCCGGCTGGAAATGTTTCTGCTGCGGGTACAGCCTCGCTTACGACCTCGGACATCCTATTTTATGATGGTTTTGAGAGTGGAAGCAGCGCTTGGACGAAACATTACGGCCGCTTCAACATCGTAACGGACGGTGGTTCGCAAGTTTATTTTGCCGACAATCTCGACTATGGAGGGTCCAAGGCCTCAGCAGGGAATACGGCATGGCAAAATTACAGTGTTGAGGCAAAAGTGAAAGCAAACGGCTGGGGCAGCATTTACGGACGTATGGGGCTGATTGCCAGATTCGTTGATAGCAAAAATTTCTATTTCGTTTATTATGATGACCATCTCGGACAGCTTACGCTTCGAAAGCTTGTCAACGATTCGGATAGTACGATTGCCACTGTGCCGCTCTCTTTGAGCACAGGTGTTCAGCATCTGTTCAAGCTTGAGGTGAACGGGAGTTCAATTAAGGCATATGTCAATGGAACGCTCAAGATCAGCGCTGCCGACAGTACGTTTTCACAGGGGAAAGTTGGCGTATATACCCATATTGCGCAAGCTTATTTTGACGATATTTACGTTAGAGCGATTCCTTAGGAGAACATAACCACCTTACAAAATCGCAAAAGATTCAAGACACGACAGCATTGTTGTTTGGCTGCCGGAAACGTAACATTAGAGTCAAGAAGACAGGATGACGGGCCGCTCTAAGCTCGTCATCCTACTCACTAATGTGAACTTTTGGAGGGGCACGAACGATGCAGACAACGACCAATACCGACACAAAGTTACCGGCGGAT
Source organism: Paenibacillus sp. HWE-109 (assembly GCF_022163125.1). Lineage (NCBI taxonomy): Bacteria > Bacillati > Bacillota > Bacilli > Caryophanales > Paenibacillaceae > Paenibacillus > Paenibacillus sp. HWE-109. The sequence goes on from NZ_CP091881.1 coordinate 1,384,503, forward strand.
CAACGTCCGAAGCTCAAGCGATCCATCATTGATTGCGACATTCATCAAGGGACGGGCCTAGAGGCCATCAAACCGTATTTGCCGCGGGCTTACCGCGAACTTATGGAGCAGTACGGCCCTGCGCTGCCGGGCGGCATGCATTTCAACGGAGGCGTGGGCGGCCGAATGGCGGATGCCTACCCAGAGGGCGGCGGGTCTGCCGGCAGTGATCTGGCCTTGATGCAAAGGCAGCATCTCGACCGCTATCATGTCGAATACGGGATTTTGACAGGGGAAGGCTACGCCATTCACGCAACGCCGAACTATGATTATGCCGCAGCGTTTTGCCGGGCGATTAATGAGTACACGATTGACCACTGGCTATCCCAGGACAGCCGCTTGCGGGGCTCGGTCTTCATTGCGAAACAGGAGCCGACGCTTGCAGCACAGGAAATTGACCGCGTTGGTGGAAGATCCGATATGGTGCAGGTGGTTGTTTCAAGCGGGGCCACCAAGCCTTATGGAAACAAGCATTATGACCCGATTTATGAGGCCTGTGTTCGCCATAACTTACCCTTCACCATCCACGTTGGATTAGAAGGTGAAGGCATTAATAGCCCGCATACAGGAGCAGGGTATGTGACTCACTACATTGAGCAGCGGTGTGCGCGTCCTGCGGTAATGGCCGCACATTTGGCCAGCTTCATCTTCGATGGGGTGTTCGAGCGCTTCCCGACGTTGAAGGTTGTCTTGCAGGAAGCTGGCGTCCTGTGGCTTGCCCCGTTCCTGTGGAAGCTCGACCAAGAATGGAAAGGGCTGCGTGTGCAAACGCCTTGGGTTCGCAAGAAGCCGAGCGAATATTTCCGAGAGCATGTCCGTGTGACTACACAGCCGTTTGAGGAGACACCGAATCGGGAGATCTTCGATCATTTGCTAGAGAGCATCTATGCCAAAGAAACGTTGATGTTTTGCAGTGATTATCCGCACTGGGATTATGATTCACCGAGTCAAGCGCTGCCGAAGCTGGATACTGAACTATGGGACAGCATCTACTATCAGAATGCAGCCAAGCTATATGGTTTGCCTCCACGTCAAACGGAGGGGATCAAATGAAGCGAAGCTCGCAGCACATCGTAGGGACGGTAGGGGAGATTCCACCTGGTACCCATAAGATTGTGGAAGTAGAAGGACGCAGCATAGGTATTTATAATATTAACGGCGGTTTTCATTCCCTGCGCAATATATGCCCTCATCAAGGAGCGGAGCTGTGCAAAGGACTGGTGACAGCTTATGTTTCTTCCGGAGGCCCAGGTGACTTTCATTTCGATCGAGAGGGTGAAATTGTGCGTTGCCCCTGGCATCAGTGGGAATTCGATATCTCTACAGGCTGTATGATCGTGGATGCCGCCATGCGCACCAAAACGTATGATGTCACGGTGGAGAAATTCGGTGTTTCGATTGAAAACGATCTTATTTTAGTTCATATGTAATAAAGTAAAAACCTCTCTCTAATGGGCTGAATCCAACTGCCATAAGATGAGGTTTTTATTTCGCTTCTACGCTATGTTCAATTATCTTCACCATTTGCTACAATGGAAGGGATAACGGATAGGATGGTGATAGGCATGCAGGAAACAGCTAAGGAATTTTTTGAATCGAAGCTATTCGTCCCTGACGAATTCGCCAAAAAAGGCGGCATTTGGCCGCTCCGTCTGGGTCGGAATATAGCTAAACCCAGCTATCATTCAGGGCTAATGATTCTCGAGTACTACAATATGCATTTTGTTATGGAGGGCAAAGTAGAGTTCACCTTTGACAAAGAGCAAATTATTTTGTCCAAAGGCGATGTCTTTGCGATGGCACCGGGGAGTACGTTCCGTTATCGGCTGGCGCCGAGTGATACAACGCTGCAGATGATTTGGATCTCCATGGATGGCTCGCAAGCGCCTGAACTTTTTGCTGCTGCCGGCTTTAGCAAGCAGGCCCCTTACCTGCTCGGGGTCATGTCCAAAGAGCTTGAATCTACGCTTCGCCAGCTGTTCCTTCCCCTCAACTACGACATGAAAAGGCATAATGAGTTATGTTCCATCCTATACCGCATATTCGGTCTCATGATTGCATCGGACCCGTCCGAAACGAGTCAGACCGGCAAAGAAAATTGGATTCCCAAAAGCGTTGCTTTTATGGACACATACTATATGGAAAAAATCACAGTAAGTGATGTTGCAGATTACGTAGCTCTTCATCGTACCTATTTCTCGAAAATGTTTTCGGAGGAAATGGGGATATCGCCCGTCCACTATTTGCAACGATTGCGAATGGAGAAAGCAGCCGAGCTGCTTTCCTCGCATTTTATGATCAGTGAAGTTTCCTTAATGCTTGGTTATTCCGATTCCTATGCTTTCACCCATGCATTCAGCAAATATTACGGCAGCCCACCGGGTAGTTGGAGAGCTACAAAGCGGGGTTCAGGCATAGAGAGGACGCAACAACCGTGAGAAGCACACTGGGTTCGATCTCCTTGCAACTTAAGCTTACGTTAACTTTTATGCTGATTCTCATTCCTTTGGTCAGTGTCAGTATGTTTGCGAATAATTACTCGCAAGGCATTATGAATGTGCAAATTAGTGACCGGACGAAAGGCGCACTCCTTACGTCACTTGCCTATATGGAGCAAATTGCTAGTAACATGGACCAGCAAACACTGCTGATCAGCTCTAATCCCAGCATAGTAAACATCTGGAGAGATATCGAAGATCCTCTTAATCCTAAACTTCTATACGATATCCATACGGTACAACAGCAATTGAGCTCGCTTACGAATATCAATGGTGCCATTCAAGAAGCTTACATTGTTCACGGGGCTAGCGGCAATGGCGTTTCGACAGCGCTTGGAGCGGTCAGATGGCCTAAGATCAAAGAAGAAGGCTGGTTCCAACAAGTCGTTCAAGGAATTGGTTCTTTGGTTATTTATATCCCTACTGTAGATTCGAGCGAAGACCAGAGCTTATATTTGAAGGACTCCAATATGTACTACATCCGACTGCTTGACGTTCTAAGAGGCACGCCAGAACCGAACGTATTGATTTTCTCTGTTAATAAATCGTCCCTTCAAAGTATCATTCAACATCTCCAAACCACAGAACGTATGAATATCTCTATGTACTACAACAACAGGCTTATTGTGGAGACAAATCCGGCTGCGAAGATCACGTATGCTTCTGAAATGTTCACTATGAAAGAAACAAGCGGGGCTTGGTCTATCCAATTAGAGCAGCCAAAGGAAGAGATTTTCAAGCAATCCCATCGCTTACAACTGTTTACCTACCTCATTATCCTAATCAGCATTCTGCTTGCGGTGTGGACGGCCTGGCTGATTTATATTCAAATTCTTAAACCTTTACGTCAATTATCAAGTGCTTTCAAAGTAGTCAGTCATGGAGATCTAAACTATCAAATTGTACATGGCCGAAAAGATGAGTTTGGATTTGTCATGAACGGATTTAATCAGATGGCGGAGTCTCAACGAATTATGATCGAGGAAGATTATGAGAAGGAGCTGCGCTTAGCCAAGTCGGAGTTTAGCTTGCTGCAATCGCAGATTAATCCGCATTTTCTCTATAATACGCTTGATTCTATCTATTCGGTCGCCGTCAAATACAAAATGAAAGAAATCAGTGAAATGGTCATGAATTTGGCCAAATTTTTCAGGGTCAGTTTGGGAAAGGGAGGACATCCAACTTTTACATTAGAGGAAACGATACAGCATCTGTTGTATTACATTCGCATTCAACAAATGAGAACGGAACACTTTACGGTGGAAATTGCATTGGACAAAGGTTCGGAGACCCTGCCTGTGCTTAAGTTGCTTTTGCAGCCTATTGTGGAAAATGCCATTATTCACGGCATAGAAAAGTGCCCGTTTGATGGAGAACTGCGGATTCGCTCAAGAATTCATGCTGATTTTCTGTTTATAGAGGTCGAGGATACAGGTATGGGTATGCCAGAGGCGCTGTTAGCGCAAATCAAAAGGGAGTTAAGCACGTTAACGAGTCAGCTTTACCGAATTCCACAGGAGAGTCCTTCGAGTCAGTTTTTTGGATTGAAAAATGTGAAATCACGCATGAAATTATATTACGGGGAAGAAGCAGACGTCTGGATTGAAAGCGAAGAGGGGGCTGGGACCAAGGTCACCTTACTGATTCCGGTACGACTGCAGGAGGGCAAAGGTCATGAAGCTGCTCGTCGTTGAAGATGAATTACATGTTAGAGAACGGATTGCCTATGGCATCGATTGGGAAAATTATGAGATTGAAGTCGCCGGCGCCGTGGGAAATGGCAAGGAAGCTATCATCGCTGTAGAGAAGGATTGTATTGATATCGTCATCACCGATATTCATATGCCGGATATGAGTGGTCTCGAGCTGGCCAAAATGCTTCAGAACGAATATCCGCATGTGAAGGTTATTATCCTAACAGGCTATGACCATTTCGAATATGCGCGTGACAGCATCGATTATGGGGTGTTTAAATATCTCGTCAAGCCGGCGGAGAATGAGCTTGTACGGGAAACCGTCGTAAGAGCCAAGCAGCTTCGTGAACAGGAATTGAACGACATTCATAACATAGCGTTTCTAAAGATGAGATGGAAAGAACATTTACCGCATCTTAAACAATTATTTTATAAAAACTGGTTAAACGGGCGCTACTCTTCTTGGGAGTTAGATAAACGCAGTCAGGAGATCAGCTTCTCTTTGGCAGGAAAAAAGTTTGTGCCGGTCACGCTCGATATGGACCCGCTGGCGGAAACGAACGATCGCTTTCTAGCGGATGAGCGTCCGTTAATCCAGTACTCGCTCTTTAACATTACCCAAGATGTGATGGAGGGGACAGATAGTATCGTTTTACAGGATGATGACGGTTTGACCGCGATTATTTTCTTTGCTCCTGCTAGTGAAGAGGAGTCAGGATTCCAACTCAAAGTCAATCAACAGCTCAGCAGACTGCTGAGCACGGTTAGATCCTGTTTGAAGCTGACAGCTAGTGCCGGAATTGGCACTTGTGTGGAGGACCACGCCTTGCTGCCCATTGCCTATAAACAGAGTAGAATGGCTCTGCAGGAACGCATCGTGCTGGGCAATGATACCGTCATTCCTTATCGGAACGATGCGCCTGCGAAGTCGCCATGGTTAAATATGAATGATCTGGAGAAAGAAATTGAGATGGCCGTGGAAACGGGAAACGAGAGCAAGAGGTCCGAACTCATTCGCATTTTAATGGACATGGGCTTTTCACCTAGCCACCAAATTGCCGATGCCAAAGAGATGCTGCTTCGAATAACCGCCTTACTGACCCGAATTGTCAATTCTCACGGGTGGAGCTTGCGGGAAACGCTGGCCGAGGATTATACGGATTTCATGAACTTCAATCAATTGCTGGCGAAGGAGCAGCTCGTGGAGTGGCTGCATCGCATGATGGCGCGAATCAGTCGCTCCATTAGTGAGCGCAGAAGATCGGGTACCCATATTACGGTCAGTGAAATTATGGCTTTCATTGATCGCCATTTGTATGAGGAAGAGTTAAGTTTATATTTTGTCGCGGAGAAGATGTATATGAATTATTCCTATGCAAGCCGGATATTCAAGGAGGTGACCGGCAGCTCTTTTTCGGATAATGTGCTGAAATTACGGATGGAAAAGGCCAAGGAACTGCTGGCAACAGGGATCAAAGTGTATGAAGTCGCCGAACAGGTTGGCTATAAGCATGTTAATTATTTCTCAAGGAGTTTTCAGAAATATTGGGGAATCAAACCGAGTGAAATGAACAAATGATCGGCTTGTTAATGAAACCAAGGCACTCAGCACACGTTGCGGGTGTCTTTTTTTATTGTGAAAAACGTAAAATTTGTTGCTACTAAAGTCGAAGTATTAGTCTACATTTTCACTCCCTGCAAGGATATAGTTAATACAAGAGAAGAGCACGATAGCTAAGGAGCACACAAATCATGAAGACAAATTCTTGGGCATTAAGCAGACAAAAGGAAGTAACAAAAGGGAGGTCCGTGAAACTCCTGAAGTATTGGGATTTGTTTCTTATGATTTTACCGGCTGTTATCCTCACCATCCTCTTCAAATATTTGCCGATGTATGGCGTCATCATTGCCTTCAAAGATTACAATCTGATGAAAGGCGTGTGGCAGAGCGATTGGGTGGGACTTCAATATTTTCATGAGTTATTTGCTTTTGATGAATTTCCCAGAGTAGTTAGAAACACCTTGATGATTAGCATGATGAAGCTGCTCATAGGCTTTCCAATTCCAATTATCCTGGCCTTGCTGCTGAACGAGCTCAAATTCGTTAAGTTTAAACGAATGGTTCAGACAATTACTTATCTGCCTCACTTTATTTCATGGGTAATTATCGGGGGACTCGCCATTGATATGCTGTCTCCAAGCAGCGGGATCATCAATAGAATCATCGAGATGATAGGCTTTCAACCCATCTTTTTCATGTCGGATGAAAGCATATTCCGTTGGATTCTCGTTGGTTCGGATGTTTGGAAGGAAGCGGGTTGGGGAGCGATCATTTATCTTGCTGCCTTGCTGGGGATTAATGATGAGCTCTATCAAGCGGCTACCGTGGATGGAGCGAATCGGTTTCGGCAAATTTGGCATATTTCACTGCCAGGTTTGAAGTCAACCATTATTATCATTCTCTTGCTGCGAATCGGATATATCTTGGATGCAGGTTTCGAACAAGTACTGGTTATGTATAACCCGACTGTCTATGATGTGGCAGATATCATTGATACGTATGTGTTTCGGGTGGGTTTAGGCTCTATGCAATTTGGTCTCACTACGGCGGCAGGGTTATTCAAGTCAGTCATTGGCTGCGTACTCTTGATTTTAGCGAATGTTTTGGCCAGGAGAATGGGTGAAGAAGGAATTTTCTAAAGTAGAGAAAGTAGGAGTTGGGATGAAAAGCATTCGGGGAGAATCCATATTCAGTTATGTCAACGTCATCGTATTGTCGTTGCTCTCATTATCAACCGTCGTACCCTTTATCCATATTATAGCGAAGTCCTTGAGCGGAGAAACGTATATTTTGGCCAAAGAAATTTGGCTGTGGCCCAAGGGATTCAACTTCGCTTCTTATGAATACGTGCTCTCTTTTAAACAGTTTTACATTTCGTTTTCTAATTCCTTGCTAATTACCATTGTGGGAACCGCAATCAGTATGGCAGTCACTATGCTCGCTGCGTTTCCGCTATCTAGAAGAAGCTTTCCTCTTAAAAGAGCGTTTATGCTGTTCTTTGTCATTACGATGTTTTTCAGTGGCGGACTAATCCCGACCTATCTGGTCGTAAAACAATTAGGCTTACTGAACACCCTCTGGTCGATTATGCTGCCAATGGCCTTGGCGCCGTTTAATTTAATCCTGGTACGCAACTTTTTCATGAGCCTGCCAGAGGCTTTGGAAGAGTCAGCGATTATGGATGGGGCTTCTAATATACGGATACTTGCTTGGATCTATCTGCCATTGTCTCTTCCGACCATCGCAACGATTGCCATGTTTTATGCTGTTGGTTACTGGAATAGTTTTTTTCAAGCGATGATGTATATCACCGATAGAGGTCTGATGCCACTGCAAGTATTCCTCATGCAATTAGTGACGAACTCTAAGCCAGGCGATATGGCGATTAGCGGAGGTTTAAGTGAAATCACACCTGAATCCGCCACAGCAGCGGCTATTATCTGTGTAGTATTTCCGATTCTATGTGTGTATCCCTTCATTCAGAAATATTTTGTTAAAGGTGTTATGTTAGGTGCGGTCAAGGGGTAATCCTCCTCTTATCGAACTTTCATATGTATAATTAGACAGGGAGGCGCAATCATGATGTTTAGAAAAACAGCGGTAATCAGTATGAGTGTTGTTATGTGTATCCTATTCATGTCGGGGTGCAGCACAGGCAAAGACGCAAGCCCAAGCGGAACAGAGAAGACAGCGGCAACTAGCGAGAATGGGGGAGGGGCTAAAGCGCTTAAGGATTTGAAGATTACGCGACTCTATCACGGCGTTATGGAGCAATTCAAAGGTTCGGACACGATGAATAGCAACAAAATTATTAACAAGCTAAGAGAGAATTCAGGCTTTAATATTCAATATGATTCACTTCCCAATGAGAATCCAGCGCAAAAGATATCGATTATTTTCGCTTCCGGCGATGTGCCTGATCTCATGATGGTTGCTGGCAAATCCGATTATTTTAAGCTGGCTAAACAAGGCGCACTTGAGCCTCTCGATGATTTAATTGCGAAGCAAATTCCTAATTTATCCACGATGGCCAGCAAAGAAACACTGGATGCTCTGAGGTATGACGGGAAAATTTATGCGATCCCTTATCGGAATGCGTTAAAGGTAGGCAATGGCCTTGTTGAGCGCGCAGATATATTGAAGGAACTAAACTTGAATGCGCCAACAACGATCGATGAGTTTTATTCGACAATGAAGACGATTAAAGAGAAGAAAAATATTGCGCCACTGACCATGGCGACTTCAAGTGCAGGATCTTTCTTTGATGGATTCTTTCCTTTCTCCGCCGCCTATGGCGTATCCACACCCACAGTCGTCAAGGACGGGAAATTGAAATTTTCCTGGGTGCAGCCCGAATACAAGGAATTCATAACAACCCTCAAAAAATGGTATGATGAAGGGCTGTTGGATCCGGAATTTGCTGTTAATAAAGATAGCAAAGATAAGCTGATTAACGGAACAGCCGTGTTTAATACGCTGTATTTCTCATCAGGCATTGACGTTGATAAGGCTTTGCAGGAAAAGAAAAATGGCGGTAATGTGCAGTTTATCGCGCCACCCGTTGGGAAAAATGGGCAATCGGGCATTCAGGATGCCTCGATTTCAACGCAGTACGTTATAATTCCCAAGCAAGCTAAAAACAAGCTGGGTGCAGCCCAATATCTGAACTTTTTGTACAAGCCGGAAACCGACATCTTGATCAATTATGGCATCAAAGACGAAGATTACACAGAAGCGAATGGGGCATATACGCAGACCAAGGAGCAGAGTGACAAAATTAGCTGGCGTTCGATGTACGGTTTAGGCGATACCGATTTTGGCATTAATGCAAGACTTAAAGCCAAAAGTTTGTTGCCTTATTACGAGCCTCAGCTGGCATTCAAAAAATCGCGCGAGGAAACGAATTTCGCGCCATCCATTGAAGCGTACGATTCCAAATTCGCAGAATTACGTAATTACGTTGAAGAAAACTCGATGAAATTTATTATGGGTAAACGTGATTTGTCTGAGTTCGACAAATTTACACAGGAGTTTGATGCTAAGGGCGGTAAGGCCGCGATTGATGCTGTGAACGAGTGGTATACGAAGAAATGATTGTTTGATTTTAACGTAGATAATGGAAAGACCGGGACTCCATTGTGGGGTTCTGGTTTTTTTTGTGGAGTTTTTATTTGAATTTGATGGTATAATATACCAAATTATATAAATCCATTTGCGGTTAAGTCAAAGAATGACTTTTAATTGAAGTAACGAAAATAGTAAGGGGACAAGGTCAAATGAAGATTACAACAAACATTACGAGGTCTGATTACTGGAATTACAACAAGTACGCTTTATTCAATATACCTAAACTAAGAAACAGATTTATGTTAAGCAATATATCGGTACCAGTCGTCGTAACTATTCTTTTGTTGTTATTTAAACTTCCATTCGTTTTCTCTTTATGCTGGGGAATCTTTGGAGGAGGGCTTGCATGTGTATTCTCCTATTTAAATATGAAAAAAAGAGTGATGAGCTATCCAGATAGTAAAGAAGGAATACTGGGAGAGCGTACAGTTGAAATAAACGAAATAGGCATACATCAACTAAATTCAGTAAGCCAAAGCAGCTACAAATGGAGCGGAGTCAGAAGTGTAGAACAAGACGAGAGGTATATTTTTGTTTTTGTTGATTCGATTATGGCGTATATCATACCCAAGAGATCATTTGGTAGTGAGGGAGAGAGTTTAGAATTTTTCCGTCAAGCTCAAAATTACCTGGCTAAGGTTTCCACATAAATAGATATTCATAATGTGTTTCAACGTATCATTATTTATTTAATCTTGATGGAACAGACAATGACGATGTATTGAGTTTCACTGTCTTTGAATGAAAGAGCAATTTTTGTGGGGTGAATGAGGAGATGGATTCGATTGAACTTCTCCATACAATAGCAAGGAAATATTGTATGGTGAAAAGCAAGTTCTGGAGCAGGAAATATTCTAGGTTAATTAATGGTGGTAAGGATAGATTAGCTGATGGAGATTACTCACATGAAGCCAAAAAATTATTTCCTAGATATATTGTCTTAAATGCAATATTGCCAGAAGTTGAACGTTATGAACCTAAACATTTCTCAACTATTGAAGATGCAAAAAACACAATTTTATATGTAATTCATAACGCTCAAAGCTTGTTAACTCAAAATGAAGAAGATATTGTATGTCAACGAACTATGAAAGAAGAACGTGTGGCATTCAGTACATATGTAGATAATTTATGTGTTGAGGTACTTGGTGGTTTAAGACATGTAAAAGCTTTATTTTATAGAAGAACTCTATCTACAAAAGAAAAATCAGCTGTATGGCGTGATTTAAAGAATAATTGGGGCATAGACGATTATTGGTATCCCCTATCTGATTCTAAACCAGCAGATGTGGAAGCCTTCATGGAGGATTATTTCGAATCAGAAGTGGGTTATCCTGTGCTCAGAGAGATACTTAAAAAGCATAATATTGAAAAAGTATTTGAATTGAGAGAATTTAGTTCATCGCCAGAGTATGAAATTGATGTAAATAATTTCCGACCAACATACAACATCAATGGTGAGGGTTATTGGTGTTCAAAAGAAATGGATTGGGTTGTATACGCATCTCATGAAAATTCAATAACGATAGGTGGAGATTGGTTAATAAAAGAGATTAGGAAAGTATGGCTGAATTGGGAGGAACGTTGTTGGTTGGATTGGAAAGAAAGAATAAAAAGAGGTATTTAATACACTTCTAAACTATTTGAAAGGAGAAGTAATAAGGGACTATAGTTTTTTCAGGGAAATGGATTGATTATTAATAAATATTTAATCAATGGCATTGGTTATTTTGGGTTTGAATTCGATTGCTTGTGGGATGAAGAGCACGGTTTTGGTGTAATGCTATTTCGGAAAGGAGAAATGGGATAGGTATGAAGAAAGATGATTTTGGCAACAGAATGAAGGAGTATGAAAATGCTTTTAGAGATAGTTTGCCGCGTAGACTTCCTGTGATACTAAGAATTGACGGTTGTCACTTTCATACTTATACAAGAGGAATGAAAAAGCCATTTGATGAAACTTTAACAAATGCATTGTGGGAAACATGCAAGTATCTCGCTCAGAATATTATGGGATGTAAAATTGTTTATCATCAGAGTGATGAGATATCAATCTTACTTACCAATTATGATAAATTAACAACCCAATCTTGGTTCGAGAACAATATTCAAAAAATGGTCTCAGTTTCAGCATCAATGGCAACAGCTAAATTCAATGAGATTATCAAAAAAGATTATCCAGACAAAGCCTTAGCAACTTTTGATAGTAGGGCATGGGTACTTCCACACGATGAAGTTACAAACTATTTTCTCTGGAGACAGCAAGATGCCACAAAAAACAGTATTTCTATGGTGGCGCAAGCTAACTTTCCACATAATCAGTTACAAGGTCTAACAGGAAAACAGCTTCAAGATAAGCTATTCTTAGAAAAAGATATTAACTGGAACGACTTACCTGCATGGCAAAAACGTGGAGTTTGTATTACTAAGCAGCAGTACTATAAAGGTAATGCCATAAGAAGTAAGTGGGATGTTGATCACGAAACACCGATTTTCTCACAGAATAGAAACTATATAAACCAATATGTATATAGGGATAAGGATGAGTAATTGTGGAATGTGTTATTTTTATTGGAATTCAAGCGTCAGGTAAATCGACTTTTTACAAACAGAGATTTTTTAACACACATATTAGAATTAATTTAGATATGCTTAAAACAAGATATAGGGAAAACATTCTTGTTACTGCCTGTGTTGAAGGAAAACAACCTTTCGTTGTCGATAATACCAATCCAACAAGTGAAGAACGAGTTAAGTATATTGAAAGTGCTAAACATTCAGGTTTTAAAGTTACTGGTTATTATTTTGAGCCTTGTTACGAAGAATCAATTATTAGGAACGATGAACGAGGAGGGAAAGAAAAAGTACCTCAAGTTGCAATTAAGAGCACAATTAGCAAACTACAGAAACCTGTAATTGAGGAAGGGTTTGACGAATTGTACAAAGTAAGATTGGTGGAGGGGGAGTTTCGTGTTGAAGAAATCTGTTAGACTTTGAGGACGGTAATCCTCAAGGTCTTTCTTTGGTCTTACCCAATGTAGAATGATATTACCGGCAAGGTTTAATCAAACTTATTCCTGTATGAGATTTTTCAGACGGCAAACGTTGCAGACGAACTGCCAGCCTAATTTAGAAGGAATGCTACTAGTGTCTGGAAACTCCGTAATGCACAAAGTAAGCTCTATCCGCGGCCATTGGATTGGCATCAAGAGTGGATGTGAGTCGGAGTAGGGCGTATTACTTACATGTTTTTTGTAGGAATTTAATGGAAAATTCGAGGTTTGAATTATATACTAAGATGAGGGCAGTGTGATTAAAGGGTTTGAAAGATTGAATTTATCTATAGGTGAAGGTGTTGTTTATTTTTAACTACAAATTGCTAAAAAAGCTAAGGAATCAGAAAAAATTATCTATCCAAGAATTATCGAACGTAGTTAATATTGACAGATCTTTGCTTTCCTTGTTTGAAAGAGGGAAAAAAATTCCGAATTACGATGAAATAAACGCAATTGCAGACTTTTTTGAAGTCCAAAGCGATGAATTACTCCTAAGGGAACGACAGGAAAAGGATGAAACTTCCGAGATAATCCAACAATTATTAAATAAATATCGTTTCGACCTTTCAAATTCAGAACATGTTCAAAAACTAAACGAATTAGTAAGTAAAGAAAAAAAGCGGATTAAAACGATACGTAATAAACATCGGAATGAAATCTAAAGTGCTTACATAGTTAGCATTTACTTTCGTTTGAACACAAAAAAGGAAGCATATTCGAGATAAAATTGGTTGTGAACAAACCCATTTTAAACTAATCGAAGTTGAAATGAAGGACAATTCTATAAAAGTAAGGTTTGAAACTGTAAAAAAGAGCAAGAAGTTTGATGAGATTAAGCTTTTGTTGATTGATGTTGTTTCGGTGCTGGATATTTTAGGGTGTGAGATAATTCACTAGAGGTAAACCCTGTATCATAATTAAAAAACCAAGAGTGGAACAATTCAGTCATTGAAGTACCACATAGGAGGATAGTTATTGAAAACTGGTGGGGAGAGTTCACTTTTGAAAAAGCTTCTAGTATGTATGTCCTTATTTGCTTTAGCGGCTTGTGAGTCGAAACCTGCTGTTCCAACGGTTCAGCTGACTCCGATAGCCACCCAGTCCCAATCAAGCCCTAAGCTTGATGGTACTCCTTCTCCAAATCCTGATCCGTCTGCGACTCCTGCAACTTCTGTAACTCCCGGCAATAAGCCTACTGGCATTAAAATGTCCAAGCCCGAATTAGAAGTCAGGAGGTCTTTGCTCGATCAGTTTACTAAGTTAGCTCAAGCAAAGCTCAAAGATGCTCACTTTAAGATGGGCACCCCAAAACTAGCCGTTGATGTTCCACACCCGATCATAGGTGGAAAGCCTTACTACTCATACAGCATCCCTCTTTCAATCACTTCGGACACTGGAGAAGTAGCATCCTTAGAGTACGATATTCTCGTTGAAGAAGATTCGTTAGAACTCTACCAACCTAATTATAAAGGTGGGGAGAATGTAACCCTTGGAAAGCAAGTAACTAAGGATTACATCCTAAACATAAAAGAAATTGCACAGGAAACCATAGATGACCGCATGAGGATTATCAATACTCAGAGTGACGTATACGCCATCTCAAACAACGGTCTAAAATTAGCTTACTATAAGAACAACCAAGGCGTGACGATCCTAAATGGGGTAACTTCTAAAGAAGAATCTTTCAAGGAGTACGACATGGTAGGTCAATTCGCTTGGTCATCGGACGACCAGAAACTCTACATCGACACAGGAACGTCACCTTCTCGTACTAGTGCCATCCTTGTTTGGGGTAAAGTTGGCATGAAGAAGTACGATATGCACAATTATGCACGGTTAAAGTTCTCACCTGACGGTACCAAGATAGTAGGGGGAGAAATAACTGACAAACACAACAAAGCCAAGTATGACCTTACGGTAGAAAGCGACAACTGTACCGATGTCGTTGTCCTTGACTTGCTTACGGGCCAGAAAACGATAGTAATCGAGCAAAAACCTGAAGATAAATATGATTACTATATCAAATCTTGGAAGGATAATAAAACCTTGATTCTGACGAAGAGTCTTATCGCATTGAACTCGCCGGAAGAAGAGATAACAGTCCCAATTGAAAAGAGTGTTGGGGAATTTTTGAGGTAAGTAATATCAGAATGGTGTGAAAAGATAATTTCATTGAAGGAGGTTCAAGATGAAAAACGAAGAATATTGTCCTGAATGTGGAGGAACTAACTTTGGGGAAGGCAAGTCGCACGGCGAAGCCAGGGTATATCCTATGAAAAAAATTCTAACATTAGGATCAGATGTTACTCATGTAATTTGTATAAAGTGTGGATTTATTTTAAAAAGCTTTGTTAAAGAGCCACATAAATTTGAGAATAAATAAACTGAATATCAACATTTATGAATACAGTAAAACAAATATTTCATGAGGTAATATATGACTAATCAGATACCCGATACTTTTAAATATCATTTCGAAAATAACAATAATAAATATATCAAGAAACAGAATTATGAACTAGCGGCAATTGAGAACGAATGGCCTTTCATACCAAAAAGATTTGGGTATGATCCAATTGATAGTTATACAGCTAGTCGCAGAGGGTTCTATTGCTTATATGATATTGTTGACGAACAACTCGTCCTCAAGTCTTTCTATGTAAATTTGGAACGTTCAGTTGTTAAACCTCCTGACTTGAATGGTGTTTCCGGACAAATTAGATATGGGTGTTTCTGGGAGTATAAAGAAGTGAATTTACATATAACTTATTCGGGAGGAATCATTCTATGTGATGAGTTAGTAGGTCAAGGATACCTTTTTGGTGGATATGACCGCACACATCATTTCCAATATGTTATTGAGTTACAGTTTGAGAAGGGATTCCTGAAAAATAAAATAGAACACAGTGAAACAATGAAAGAAATTAGGAACATGACTGAATTAGATTTCTTTGATAAAGAAGATTTAGTAGCAGATCATTTTTCAGTTTTTTCAGGGAAATGGATTGATTATTAATAAATATATCTCAATAAAATAATACTTTCATTGTACTTGAATTTTAGAAAACTTGCGATGAGGTTTAACTTAAATGAGAAAACTGATCTACACATTATTGATTCTACTTATTGCGGTAATTATAATAACGGCTTTCTGGTCAAAAAGTAGTGATAGTAAATTAATCGCTCCAACTCTAAATAGCTTCTATAAAGATTTTGTTGAAAAAGACTATATAAATATGTACAAATATACTGATTTTAGTGCACATACTAAAGATCCCAATTTAACGAATGAAGGAAAAGCAAGTTTGGCAGAAGGATTATTAAATAACGACAGACATTGGTATGGCAATATTCAAAGCTATTCAATAGATAGTATAAGTTGGCGAGGGATAAACAAACGAAGTGCTACAGTTGCTATAACGACTTTAGATGTAAACGGAGATGAACAAACTTTATATGATGAAATTATCATCAAAAGGAAAGGATCAAATTGGTTTATTACAGAGTATAACTCAGGATCTCCTTGGCGAACTATGAAGATGCCTTAAGATGGTATAGTCATGCAAATAAAACAATTCATTTATTAAGTACCTCGGCTTTTAATATTTAGTGTATGGGAGTTGAATTAAATAGGCGTTTACTGGAAACACACAGATGAAGCAAAAGCCAAGACCGACAAATCGTGGACACATAGGACGTTGGCAAAAACCGCGCCCTAGAGCGGGATCAACGGCTTGCCCCCTTCAAGCAGCGGTTTATTAATTAAACCTGTCTACTTAAAGGGGAGCATATCACTATCGGTAGCCTGTTCCGTCATTTATAATAGCGAAGTTACGAACTTCACCTCCGGAAAGCGGCTATCCGGTCCTTTCATTAAGATTCCGCCTTGATTTTTCAGATACATATCGAAGAAATCCAACATATAGGCATTGATAACGGAGTTCGCTCTTTCCGGCGCAATCTTTCCTGTAATGCCCAGCATTTTGAAGATCGGAGAAATGAACTGTACGTCGGTAAAATTCAAATGCTCCGAATTCTCGATATAGAGGAATTGCCCCCCTGAAGCAACCGTTTCGCGCATCCGTTCAAGCTCTAACTTTTTGTCTTCCGTTACTTGATCCATCCACTCTCTTGTGTTGCCCATACGTTTAAGCTCTTCCTCGGTGTAGGCGTGGTTATCCATCACCTTCTTTAATCTTTCGAATTCGCTTTCCGAGTTCATGAACAAAAACGGCTTTCGCAGACCCTCTCTGTCACGCAGTCGATAAAGCCCTCCATCTAAGTCTACTCCAACTGCGATTCGCGGATCGTAAGAAGCGTCATAGGACGTCGCTCCGCCGATGGAATGACCGAACACCCCGACATGACCGAGATCCATCCTCCCTTTTAGATGACTTGGAATCTGCCCCGATTGGATGAGTTCGAATTGGTCCAGCGCAAACGCCACATCGTCGGTTAAAACTTTTCCCAACTTGTCGCGATTTCCGCTTTCCGTCCGGTAATCATGGTCGGGTGAGAATAAGTCGTTGGTTGAGATGGTCGTGATTCGACCGTCTGGAAACTCGGTTGCAAATGTATTGTAGGTGTGGTCGATCACTGCCACGATATATCCGTGACTGGCGAGATTTTCGGCTTGCGACGTGTGGAGGAACCTGGAAGAGCCGAAGCCGGGATTCGCAAGGATCAGCGGGTAGGACGTCTGTGCCGAAGAGACTTCGACCCCCGAATAAGTATGACTGGATACGTACTTCAGGTGCCCAAAAGTAAACCCGGGAAGGCCATAGTTCGCGGCCATATAAGGTAAAATTTGGGTATCGTGAATAAAGGGAGCGTACTTGCCGGTGCTAGCTTGAGCCGGATACCAGACCTGAACCATCAATTCTCTCTTACCATCTCTGGCTTTGTCGAAAATCTCTTCCCTATTCGTATCCACGAAATGAAAAGTTTGCGTTCCTACCTTAAATTCGCCTGCCGGTTCAGGTAGTTTAAATACAGGAAAAGCATACATGAGACCCGCTGTTACGACCAGCATTATCGCTATAGCGGTATAAGCTGAACCCAACATGAATCGCGGGAATTTTTTGGGGCCGGTTTTTTTAAAATAGCTATAACCTGAAATGGCTAAAAAAATGATCGTTATGCAATATGGGAAAAATAGCTGAACTCTATATCCTTCCACCGTCCAATGAATGACCAGTAAAAGTGTGGCGATCCCGCTTGCAACGAATACAGGAATTCTACGCCGTTCTTTTTTTAATAGGACTGTTAATGTAAACAATCCGATGTTTGACAAAAAAAGCAACAGTTCAAACAGCCTCATCTCGATTCTCCTTTTAAAAAAATTCTATTTTCGTTCGTTCCAATCTTATCCTGCCAGATTGGCCTAAGCTATCGATTTGCCTTACATCTACCTTACAATTTTGTAATTCGATCTTGCGGTATTGGAGGACCCGTAAACGGTTTATTTTCAGCTTGAAAGAGAGCCGCTTAAGGTTATAATAGATTGCAGCGGAACCTAATCCAACCTATTCAAACCATAGAAACACAGTAAGTTCCAATCGCTCTTTGGCGAAGGCATACTGGTTTTTTGAAAATCAGAAAGGAGCCAAGTCCTATGTTTAGTATCCTGATTGTGGAGGACGATCTTAAGCTGGCGCAGCTGCTTCAATCATATATGGAGAAATATGGGTACCTGGCTGAAGCAGTCCAGGAGTTCGACCGAGTTATGGAGGTGTTCCAGGGCATCCGTCCGGATCTTGTGCTGCTGGATGTCAATTTGCCCCGTTACGACGGCTATTACTGGTGCAGGCAAATTCGAACGGTCTCCACCTGCCCGATTCTGTTTATCTCCGCCCGCGACGGCAAGATGGAGCAGGTCATGGCGCTGGAGAACGGGGCGGACGATTATATCGCCAAGCCCTTCGATTATGAAGTGGTAATGGCCAAGATCAAGAGCCAACTTCGCCGCGCTTACGGCTCATACGCCCTGGGCAAGAGGGAACGGACCGTGGAATGCGCAGGACTCGTGTTGTATCCCGAAAGGCTTGAGCTGACCTTATCCGGCAAAAGCGTAGATCTCAGTCATAAAGAATCCTTGCTGATGGAAACACTGATGGAAAGCAGCTCCAAGGTGGTCAGCCGCGATTGGCTTCTGGACAAGCTGTGGGACGGTCAACAGTTAGTTGACGACAACACGCTTAATGTCAATATCACGCGCATCCGCAAAAAATTAGCCGAGCTCGGCATTGAAGAAGCGTTGGAAACCGTGCGGGGAGCCGGGTATAAACTGCGGCCTTTCTGGAGGGAGGAGTCATGAGGCTGTTTTGGAGAGAGCATGTGCCGTTAGTATTCATGTATGCCGGACAGCTTCTGCTGACTGTTTATATGTGCCGTTTATCCGGTTTCCGAAATACCTTCGATCTTGTGTACATCTGCATGGTAAATACGGCCTTGTTCGCTTTTTACTTGATATACCGTTATATCCGCCATTTTCGATTTTATCGGAGACTGACTCGTCCTCTTCTGTCAATTGACGAATCGGCCGAATTTGTCGGGAACGCACCGCTCGCGGATGCACTTGGGCATCTGCTCCAAGAGAAGTATCGTCTTTATCAGAACGATATTGGGCAACACCGCAAGAAGCTAAACGATCACATCACCTTTATCAATCAGTGGGTGCATCAGATGAAAACTCCGCTATCTGTTATGCACCTTGCGGTTCAGAAAGAAACCGACCCCTTCTTTGACAGCATGCGAGAGGAAATAGACAAGCTGAAGAAGGGGCTAGACACGGTGCTGTATACCTCGCGATTGGATGCGTTCGAGCAGGATTTCGTGGCGGAGCCGGTGCATCTTCGTCAGTTGGTCGGTAAAGTGGCGGCTGAACACAAAAATTTATTTATCCGCAATAAGGTCTTCCCGGAAATCCAGGTGGATGACCGATTGATGGTCATGTCCGATGACAAGTGGCTTGCCTTCGCACTCGGCCAATTAATCACCAATGCGGTAAGGTATTCGGCCGGCGCAAGCAGCCGTGTCATGATTACCTCTGTTGTGCGCGGACAGCGAGCCGCTCTTGAGATTCGGGACAACGGCGCCGGAATCCCGAAACAGGATATCAAGCGGGTGTTCGACGCGTATTTTACAGGGGAAAACGGAAGACGGTTCGGCGAATCCACCGGCATGGGGCTCTACCTGGTTCGGGAGATCGCCTCGCGCCTTGATCATCGCGTCGAGCTTGAATCTGAGCAGGGACAAGGAACAGTAGTACGTATATGGATGGGAATCGCGCATGTTCAAGCTCCATGAACATGCTTTGTTTTTTTATTACAGCATTGTAAGATTTGATTAAGAATAATCGATGGGATAGCGAACCAGGATCGGTTATGATTATGCGAGAGAGCCTTGGAAATTCGAAATTCCGACCATATGAAAGGAAGAATGCTTGATATGGATATGTTAATCGTACGCAATCTGGGAAAAGTTTATAATGGCAGCATCGCGTATAGGGCGATGAGCGACATGAACCTGGTTGTCGAGAAAGGTGAGTTTGTCGGTATTATGGGTCCTTCAGGCAGCGGCAAAACAACGCTGCTGAATGTAGTATCCACAATCGACACACCTACCTCCGGGGAAGTGTTGATTAATGGGGAAAACCCCCATTTGTTATCCAAAGACGATCTGGCCCTGTTCCGCAGACGGAAGCTGGGCTTTGTCTTTCAGGATTTTAATTTGCTAGATACGCTGACCATAGGGGAAAATATCATTCTCCCTCTTACGCTGGATGGGAAAAGCCTGAAAGAGATGGATGCCAAACTTCATCTGGTGGCGGAAAAACTGGGCATCACCCAAATTCTGAATAATCGAACCTATGAAGTGTCGGGAGGGCAACGGCAGAGAGCCACCATTGCAAGGGCCATTATTCATTCCCCTTCGCTGCTGCTGGCCGATGAGCCGACGGGAAATCTCGATTCCAAATCCTCACGTGATGTAATGGAAACGATGGAGGCCATCAACCAAACCGATCATACGACCATGCTGCTGGTCACCCATGACGCTCTCGCAGCTAGCTACTGCCACCGGGTCGTATTCATCAAGGACGGTCGGCTCTATAATGAATTTTACCGGGGGAACAACCGGCAGGCCTTCTTCCAACAGATTATCGATATGCTTTCGCTAATGGGAGGGAATGCAGATGAGCTTTCGCCGCTTCGAGTCAATTAAGAGGAGTTCCCGGCTGTCCATGATGACCATTACGGTAATGGGTCGGGAGGGTCAATAAATGACGTTGCGACAATTTGCCTTCCGCAATGTTAGCCGGAACAAACGAACGTATGCCGCTTTTTTTCTGAGCAGCACGTTTTCGGTGATGATCTTTTTCATTTATGCTGTTTTTATTTTTCACCCTGCAATTAAAAATTCCGGTTTCAATTGGTCGGCGGTTCAGGCAATGACAGTTGCGGAATATATCGTGTATGTGTTCTCCATCTTCTTCGTATTCTATTCTGTCAGTGCCTTCCTGAAATCCCGCAAACGGGAATTCGGCGTGCTCATCATGCACGGTATGACCTACAATCAGCTGCGACGGATAGTCTTTATCGAAAGCATGGTGATCGGTTTCGCTTCCATTGTGACAGGTCTTGCCGCCGGCATGCTGTTCGCCAAACTATTCATGATGATCGGAGCCGATGTGATGCAGATGAGCCCGCTGCCATACTACATGCCAGGCAAGGCAATTCTACTCACTCTGTCCGCATTCGTGCTGTTGTTTCTCGTCATCTCCGCGTTCACTGCCGCATTCGTACGAGCCAGCAAGCCGATCGATCTGCTGAAAGGCGGCGCCAAACCAAAGCCTGAGCCTAAATCATCCGTTTTTCTTACAATTACAGCGTTCTGCCTTCTTCTAGCCGGATACATCATTTCGTTCCTGGTTAAAGGCGCCACGGTCGTTTTCGCTCTTTTGCCGGTCACGGTCATAGTCATCATCGGCACTTACTTTTTGTATACACAGTTGAGCGTGTTTGTGATTCGCACTTTAAGAAACAACCGCTCTGTCTTTTTGCGAAAAACGAATGTGCTCGTTTTTTCCGACATGGCTTACCGCATGAAGGACAACGCCCGGCTGTTCTTTCTCGTGACGATCGTTTCGACAGTCGCCATTTGCGCCTTGGGCGGCTTTATGGGATTTCTGGAAACAATCCACAAACAAATCTCGGAAGCGTACCCGTTCGCCTATAATTACATCCAGACCACCGGCGATGTCGGGCAAGCAGCTGATCAAACGAAAATAATCGAACAAGTGCTCAAAGAACGGGGAATTCGTTATGATAAATTGTCCGTCCATGTAGCGAACTTCGATTCGATACATGGACAATCACTGAACTTCATCCGCCTGTCCGAGTATACCAAGCTTGCCCAAGCCTTGGATTACCCGGTACTGTCGTTGCAGGAAAATGAAGCCGCAGCCATCTGGACCATGAAAAACCGGCCGTTTCCGGAACGCGAGTGGTCAGTAAAGGGAACATCCCTCACACTCAGCATGAAACAAACCGTCGGAAAGGCGGTCACGCCTCCCATTATCGATGAACCGCTGTTGATCGTTCAGGATCGGATGCTTGACTCCTTTGGCAATCCGAATAATGAGCAGCTTTTAACCGTTTACAATACGGACAGCGCCGATTCAACGGCGGACACGGGGGAGGCCATCGCTGGGCAGCTAGGATATGCACAAACCTCCGGTTTTTGGTTCGCATCTCCTGCCTATTTGGAGGAACAGATGAAGCGCACCTATAATCTGATGCTTTTCGTCGGGTTGTTTGTCAGTTGCTTATTTTTTGTTGTATCGGGAAGCTTTCTATATTTCCGGCTGTTTACCGACCTGAACGATGACAAGATGAAGTACCGTTCCATAAGGAAGATCGGGTTGACCGACAAGGAGCTTGAGAAGGTGGCGAATCTTCAGATAGCGCTGTTGTTTTTCGTACCGCTCGCGGTCGCACTCATCCACAGCTCGGTTGCGCTCTACGCTCTGCATAACCTGCTCCATTCGCCGGTCATTCGTTCGGCCGTTACGGTCTGCATCGTTTTCCTTACCGCACAATTCCTGTACTTTCTCCTAATCCGTTCCCGTTATATAAAGCATTTGAAACAATCAGCGGGGCTTTAACTGATAGCCCCTATTTCTGAAAGGATCGTCGGCTTGGAACCGGATTGCAAGACTGTTGTGTAGAAGTTTGAACAATCAATAGAACCTTGATTATTGGTTCTTTACTCTATGCTGTAATCATTTATTTACATGTTGGTTATCAATGGCAGTTTCTCGCTCTGTGCATAATTTCACTTATGGTAATTTGAATAGGACTGTTACATGGAAGTCAGAACAAATAAACTCTACAACCAATGTTATATCTTCAGGGAGGTAGCCATGTATTGAGAAGATTAATTATTTATATCTTGTTGTTCCCCGTTTTGGTTTCCGTGGCGCTTTGGGGATGTGAAAATAAAGATACTAGTCAGCAGAGTATCAAGACAGACATAAAGCCAATTATGGATAGATTCCCAAAACTAGGTGAAATCCAAAAATGTGTTTGGTCAGCAGAAACAATAGGAAAACAAGGGGGGATCGGACCAACAAATTATAGGTTAATGGGCTATGTCGAGTTACGGAACACAGAATTTAGATTGTTTCTGTCCAAGTACAAGTGGACGCATGTAGCTTCAGATTGGAAGCCTACAATGGATTCAAAGTACATTGGAACCAAACCTTATAGTTGGTCGTTTAGCGATGAATTTAATAACTTCATAAAGTCATCGAACTATGTTGGCAAGTTCTACTTAGATACTGATAATGGAGTTATATATTTTGAAGTCGAAAGATAAACGTTAGGTAAATTCAATGAGCGAGATAAAAATACAGCTTACTATGTGCTAGATATTATCCATAAAAATTCATGGAGATTGCCTATACTTTGGAACAACGAGGAATGGTTTAATATGTTCGAATCGCAGCAATAAGTACATTTAACTTGCTTTCATGTCTCCCAGTGTACAATGGTAGAGAACCTAGCCGCAGGCCGTGGGCTAGGCCTTTTGTGCTTGGATATCCGTTTGGAATAATCCCCTTACGCGAAAATGATGGAATAAGTACAAGAAAATGGTTTGAAATGTCCATTGCCCTAGTCCGTTAAATTATCTATAATAAACCCGAATATAATTGAGAATCAATCTCAATAAAATAACATTGGACTAGGAGGATATCGATGCTTCGTCGTTTTTTTGCTTATTACCGTCCGCATAGAAATCTGTTTATTCTGGATTTCTCTTGTGCGATTTTGGCTGCTTTTCTGGAATTAGCGTTTCCTCTGGCTGTGAACCGGGTCATTGACGATCTGCTCCCTAGCGGCAACTGGAAGTGGATATTGATAGCTTGTCTTGGCTTGCTTGGTATTTATATTGTCAGTGCCGCTTTGCATTATGTCGTTACGTACTGGGGGCATATGCTGGGTATCAACATAGAGTCAGATATGCGGAAGAAACTTTTCGACCGGGTTCAGAAGTTGTCATTTCGTTATTTCGACAATAACAAAACGGGTCATTTGGTATCCCGAATGACGAACGATTTGATGGATATCGGGGAAATAGCCCACCATGGACCAGAGGATTTATTTATCGCGATCATGACGCTTGCTGGCGCTTTCGGTATTATGCTGAGCATCAACTGGCAGCTTGCGGTCATGACATTCATCATTGTCCCGCTCATGATCTATTTGTCCTTATATTTTAGCGGCAAGATGTCCGCTGCCTTTAAGCGCATGTTCGCTGATATTGCAGACTACAACGCGCGGGTTGAAAACAATGTTAGCGGAATCCGTGTCGTTCAAGCATTCGCGAATGAAAAATACGAAATCGACCGCTTCGCTGACAACAATAATCGTTTTCGTCTTACGAAGCTTGTAGCCTATCGAATTATGGCATTGAATTCGTCGCTCAGTTTTATTTTAATGAAAGGCATTTCGTTGTTTGTGCTCGTTTGTGGGACATGGTTTGTTATTCAGAATCGCATGACCTATGGAGAGTTTATTGCCTTCCTTATGCTATCCAACGTGTTTCTCAGCCCTATTCAGCAAATTAATTCTGTCATTGAAACGTATCCCAAAGGAATTGCCGGATTCAAAAGGTACCTCGAGCTATTGGAAACCGCACCTGATGTAAATGATGCGCCGGATGCTCGTAATGTGAAGCATGTCGTAGGGGAGATTCGCTACAGCGGCGTTGTCTTCGGCTATGAAAATAAGCAAAAGATTCTACAAGGAATCAACTTGTCTATTCACGCTGGGGAAACGGTCGCGCTCGTCGGACCTTCTGGTGCAGGAAAGACGACACTGTGCTCGCTGCTGCCTCGTTTTTATGATATAGATGAAGGCTCTATTACGATTGACGGCATCGATATTCGCCAAATGACGTTGGAATCGCTGCGTTCTCATATCGGTATTGTACAGCAGGATGTGTTTCTATTCGATGGTACGATCCGTGAAAATATCGCTTACGGCAAGCTGAAGGCTTCCGAATCGGAAATTTGGCAGGCCGCACAGAGAGCACAGCTAGAGGAACTGATACTGTCGTTGCCAGAGGGACTGGATACACTAATTGGAGAACGGGGAGTGAAGCTTTCTGGCGGACAGAAACAGCGGCTTTCCATAGCACGAATGTTTCTCAAGAATCCGCCGATCCTCATCTTGGATGAAGCGACTTCCGCTTTGGACACCGCGACGGAAGCCGCGATTCAACTCGCACTTGCAGAACTTTCGCAAGGACGTACGACACTTGTAATTGCCCACCGGTTGGCAACGATTAAAAACGCGGACCGCATTATCGTGGTAGCCGAACAAGGGATTATCGAACAAGGCAGGCATGAGGAACTCATAGAGGCTAAAGGGTTGTACAATCGTCTGCATGAGGCACAGTTCGGCAGCTAGGAAGATTGCCTCAGTAGTTGGGGCAGAATTTCAAGCAGCTTTTCCCTGGTCAAAGCATCGCTATAATTCCATTGATCCGCTTCAACCATATGAACATGTCCGTTCTTGACTGCAGGGAGACTTCGCCAGAGAGCGGTGCTCAGCATTTCTTCCACGGTATGTCTGGCATTTCCTTCTGCTGGAAGCAGCATAAATATTCGATCGCCAGCATACTCAGGTAGGTTGGCGGGAGAAATTTCAGCAAATCCTTGCCCCGCATTCAACACCTCAGAAATTTTATCTACAGGTTGAAATCCGCAGGGGTGGTAGAGTGCGGATGAAAGCCCTGACGTTCCCATGACGAACCATCGCTTTCCATGGCCAGTGATGAATACGGAGGCCGTTTCCTGCGGCTTTATGTAAATCCTAAGCTGCTGCCACATTGCGGCTGCTTTGACATGGTAGTCCTCCAACCATTGTTCTGCTTCGCGTTTTCTGCCTAACCAATTGCCAAGCGTTTGCAGCCGTTCTGTGAGTGGCGCGAAGGAGTTGAATGTGACAGTGGGTGCGATTCTTGAGACTTGACTGTACTGTCTTTCATCGGCGCTCGCAAAAATGATTAAATCCGGCTTTAGCTTCATCGTTTTGTCCAAACTGAGGGGGAAGCCTACATCTTGAACGTTGTGGGTCAGCTGCTCAAATAAAGCATGTTTGTCGGATAAAAATCCACTCCCTACGGCTTTAACGCCAAGAGCGAGAAGGTCCCCAAATGTTTCTCCGTAGTAAATTATCCGCTTGGGCTGTGCCGGAATTTCGACCTCGTGGCCCGTCCAGTCCCTCACGCGAGTGCTGCGACTCATGGTTCGGGCATATTGCTTGGGAGTTACGCCAGAAATCTGACGAAAGCGGCGGTTGAAGTAGTATTCATCGGTAAAGCCAACCTGGCTGGCAATTTCCCGCAGAGGCTCCTTGGAGTTCAGCAGCAATTGTTTGGAATGATTAATACGTACTTCGGTTAAAAAGTGAAGAGGTTTTTTGCCGGTCAATTCCTGGAAGATCGATGTATATCTCCATTGCGAGATATTCGCTAATTGAGCAAGCTGCTTGACCGTAATATTATGCATATAATTGTTGCGCAAATATTGAATGGTGTACTCCACAGCCTGTGTCAAACTTGTGGAGTGTTCGAAATGGAGGTTGTGTTCGAGCAGGAAGCCCATCAACTCCTGAAAACGCAGCTGTCGCTGAAACCACTCGAGGTCGTCTTCTTTTATTTGCTCCATATGCAGACTTTCTACAAGTCGAATTAAACGGGAAAAAGGGAAGGAAAGGATCTCCTCTCGGCCGGGGAAAATGGCCCCCGTGTACGTATGAGGATGTTTATTCCGCATTTGAATGACCACGAATGAAATTCGGTAGAGTCGTATTGCGTTGTCGTAGCCATTTTCAATCTGAAATGAAGTGCCAGGCGCAATCGAATAACATTTATCAGGAGCTACCTGGAAAATATTCTCGTTTAGGCGCAAGGTTCCCTTGCCATATTTGAAAACCATAAGTGTATGGAAGGAGGTTGATTGTTGCCCAGAGTTCCAACCGACCGATTGTTCAATCCGTTCGACATCGGATAGTTGAAATAGCAAGGAGCGAAGGGGAGCCTCATTCTGTTTCTGAAGAACCATATCGATCATCCTACTTTCTAATTGAAAAACATTCTCAATGAATTTCATTGTATACAAATTAAAGAAGCTTTTCAACAAAGTTGAGAAGCTCCCAGTTATTCAATCTCTTTGAACCGCATCGAACACGCGACTATTTATTTATCATCTTAGGAAGTTCCTGCAACAACCATTCCCTTGTGATCGCATCGCTTCCTGATTGCAAAATAGGAAGTGTATACACGTGGTTATCTTTAACAGCGGCCAAATTTCTCCAAATACTGCTGTTGATCATGGCATCCGTTGATCTTTTGGCTTCCTCATCCGTAGGGGTAAGGATGAAAATTCGATCACCGGCAAATTCCGGTAAAAGTTCCAGGGAGATTTGTTTGAAACCACTTTTTTCATCGAGCACACTTTGAATCGGAGGCGTAGGCTTAAAGTTGCCTGAATGGTAGAGTACTTGAGATAGTCCTGCACGTGCCATCACAAACAAACGGTCTCCCGGGTAATAAGTGAAGACAGATGCTGTTTCGCCTGGTTTCACTCCAGCTGCTTGAAGTTCTTTCATCATGGTTTGCATTTTGACTTTGTAGTTCGCCATCCATAGATCTGCTTGAGCTTTCTTGCCGATGATTTCGCCTAACAGAGGTATCCGTTCTTCCAAGGAAGCAAAAGTATCAAACATGATGGTAGGTGCGATTTTGGAGAGCTGCTCATAAGCCTTTTCATCCGTATTTGCCACTATGATTAGGTCCGGATTCAAATTTAGTGATTTCTCAAAATTGATTGGAAAGCCGATATCTTCGATGCCATTTAATTGCTTTTCATAGACCGTTCCCTTCGTTGCTGCTATGTCGGTGCCAATCACCTTGACGTTCAGGGCTAACAAATCGCTGAAAGTTTCTCCTGAGAAAATAATGCGTTGTGGAGCAAGGGGGATATCTACCTGGTGGCCCTTGTAATCCGTATACTTGTGTGTGGTCGCTACCTTTTCACCTGAAGTTGTGTTCGAGGTGGAAGGGCTGCTTGATTGAGTTGGGGGAGCGGGATTCGCTTTCGCTTGTTGATTTGAGTTTCCAGAATTGCTGCAAGCAGTCATGCTAGCTCCTATCAATGCGATAAAGGTAAAGGCAAGGAATGCTTTTCTTGTTGGTTTCATTGTGATTTTCATTGAGTTTTTCATTAAGTTTGTTCCTCCAGATGGGATAACTCCAAATTAGTAATGATAATCATTATCAGTAGTATTCATCATAGAGGATTCATTGTCCACACTCAATGGACAAAATCTAAGCTTAGTTTCTTTTTTACACAAAAAACCATGCCCGACTGGTTACGTTTGTGCAAAATGAGATTGAAAATGTGTATGGAGTCAGTCTTATCGACAGGTTATAATGAGCAATGAATGAACTGATAACGATTATCATTATTAACGATAAAGTTCATCTCATTACAATAAGATTGGCTAAGGGAGCTGGCACAAAGAATGGCAGAGATATCAAAAGGGCATAGACATAGGATTCGTTGGATGGTCATTCTCCTGATCATTGTGGTTAGCTTGGCAGGCTGCGGCGACAAGCAAAGCAAATCAATGAATGCGGGAGCCAATAAACAGACGGACAGTGGGACAAGAAAAGTTAAGGATGCTTTTGGCGAGGTAGAAATTCCGATTAAGCCCAAGCGAGTGGCGGGTATTTACTTGGAGGATTACATGTTGGCACTGGGTGTGAAACCGATCGTGCAATGGTATCATCCATCGTGGGGCAAGCAGGATTATTTGGGGATGGCGACTACAGATGTGCCATTGTTCGATATTACCGGCAGTTTGGAGCCGTTGATTGAGCAAAATCTTGATTTAATTATTTTGAACGCCGGGATAGATCAAGCTGGGTACGAATTATATTCTAAGATTGCCCCCACCTATCGGCTGACCCGCGAGGTGACTGTGGACGCTGCAGCGACACTACGAACTATTGGCGATCTGCTCGGTATTCCTGAGAAAGTGGACAGCGTATTGAAAGACTATGATCTGAAGAAAGCAGATGCCAAATTGAAGCTGGAAGCAGCCATTGGCAGGCAAACGGTTGCGGTTGTGCGTCTTGATGTCGGAGGAAAGCCGGAGCTGCGTTTGTTTGGTCAGAATAACGCCTACACGGGCATGATTTACAAAGACCTCGGTTTGGAGCCATTTCCGTGGGTCAAGAGTATCGAAGCTCATGAAGTTATTTCACAAGAAAAAATACCGGAATTTACTGCCGATCATATTATCATTTTCCCTTCTGACGGGAAGTGGGACTCAGAGGCCAATAAGAAGGCGGTTGCCCTGCTTGACGACCCGATTTGGAGAAGTATTCCAGCTGTGAAAAATGGTCATGTGTATCAACTTGAACGTTCGCATTGGCAATCGGGCGCGATCACAGCGAATCGTATGAAGATTGACGACCTGTTGAAATTTTTAGTGAAATAGAAGGTCGAGTGAACACAACGTTGTGAGTTAAAAAGGAAGCTTTTCATGCAAGATTGAAGAGCTTTCTTTTTTACTCTATAATGATGATAATCATTCTCATTATAAGAAAAAGGGGCGTGTAAGATGAACAACGAGACGGCATCTCGCCGCTATCCTTTGGTCATTTATATCATGACAGGTATTCAGAAACGCCATATGGCCCCATTTTCTAGCGAAAAGTATGTTGGTCTTGAAGGTGAGTACATGCTGTTCGCAATTATGGACGGCGCAGCAGAAATAAGGATAGGAAGTGAGTCCTACGGGCTGAGCAGGGAAAGTCTGATTGTTGCGGAGCCAGGTCAAGCCGCTCTCAGCTTTACACGGGAAAACATCCTCTCTCACTACTTCATCACGTTCAAAGCGTTTCGAGTCTCGGACTCAGTCGCACAGCAAGATGAGTCGCCGGAGGCTTTCCCATGTACGGGGGCATTAACTTGCGTGCCTTTCTCACAATGTGTCGATCTACTAGAAGCAATTGAGCAGCATAGCTCAGATGAAAATGAATTAATGAGGTTTTACAACCATGTGCGGTTCGAGGAACTGATTCGCTTGGTCCTACAACAAAATACAAGAGCGGTGCCAGCATCGAATTTGCGTGATGTTGTGAAAAGCTCGATCGACTACATAAGTGACCACTACACCGATCAGATGACTGTTTCTCAGTTGGCTGCAGATGCGAACGTATATCAGTGGCAATACACCCGGATATTCAAGGAACTGACTGGTCAAATTCCCCTTGAATTCATCAATAAGCTGAGGATCGATCATGCTAAGCAGCTGCTGCTCAAGACAGAGGATCGGATTCACGAGATTGCCCAGCATGTCGGCTTCAACAACGAGTTTTATTTCAACCGCCGATTTAAGAAAATGGAGGGCATAGCACCCGGGAGGTACAGGCAGCATCATCGGGGGAAGCTGCGCATCGTCTCCTTGCTTATGGAAGATTTATTACTCACTTTGGGCGTTACGCCGATAGTACAATGGTCGCATACAGGCTGGGGACGGCAAGAATATCTAAAGCTAAACACGGTTCCAGTATTCGATGTATTGCAGAATAGCTTTGAACCGCTTTCGACATTCAATCCAGATTTGATCATCGCACGAAAAAGTGATTATGAGTATCGAACCAATCAATACGAGCAATGCAAGCGTTTTGTGCAGACTGAGATCATTACACATAATGATGATGACTGGCACTCGACCTTGCGAACAGTTGCGAATCGGTTGGGGCGGGTGGATCAAGCGGAGCTGGCTATCCAGCAATATGAGACCAAAGTATCTAAGGCCAGAGGGTTGTTAAACCGTGCAATCCATAACCGGACTTATGCTTTTCTGCGTGTATCAGCCGAATGCATTAGTGTTGATCAGACCTACACGAAGCCCTTTCTATGGGGGGAATTAGGAATTGTTCCGCACCTGATGGTGCAGGAGTTAACCTCTGATGCAGGTAGACTGGGCGTGACTTGGAAATGGTTGCAAGAGTTGGATGCCGATTATATTTTCTACGCATTCGATAAGTGGCATGAACAAGAGGCGGGTTCAGAAAGACAGCAAATTGCCCATCCGTTGTGGCAGACCATTCCTGCCGTACGCAATGGTCATGCTTTCGAGGTCGACTTTATGACTTGGATGAACCATGGTTACCTGGCCAACAACCAAAAAATAGATGATGTGTTGAGATTACTAGTTATTTAATTGGTGAAAGCTTGCATAAGTTGCACACCTACCCACTGAAATCGACAGAATTCGACGAATCGTTATAAGAGCTATGCATAAGGAGTGAATCACGATGTCGAATAATTACAAACGCTTCATTCAAAATCAATTCGAAAAAGCAAAGTCTACCGCTTCTGAATTCATCTCTTCAAGAAGTGAAGAACAAGAAGATGGCATTATAGAACTCAATCCACAATATTATGTTGAGCTGCAAGCAATCGCCGATAGGCAGCATACGACCGTCCAAGCAATCGTAAATGGAATCATTGCCCAATATCTGGCAAGCGCCCCATACGAATCGACACCCATTTCAGTCGACCAAAAGGAAGACAACCCGCTTCTGTATTTGGATGGCATTTGCAAACTAGAGGATTAAGGAGTGTTGATAGATGGATAACCACTTGAATATTCAGGATGCCATTTTTCTGGATGAAACAGCTTTAGCCGCTTTAATGAACCCAGAAGATCCCCGCTACATCAAAGCCCGTTCCCTGTTTCTGGATTTGCACGATCTTGAACGTAATTACGTGACGACCAACTCGATTATATTTGAACTTCACGAATGGCTGCGCAATGAATACAGCTATCAGAAGGCGGAATATTTTCTGAGTGCAATTGATAAAGCAGTGAGCAAAGGCAAGCTGGCGCTCATCTCCAGCGGTCCCGAATTTGAGGGGGAATCGCGTAGACTGCTTATGGACAGACCCGAGCTCCGGTTCTCGCTCAGCGAAGCATTTACGGCCGTGACCATGTCCTATTATCAGGTAAAACGCATATTTACTTTCAACCGTAATTTCATGATGCTTGCCAATCTGGATAGGGATATTCGCATCATTCCATCCAATTAGAAGTCTTTATACAAATGGGGATGACCCCAAACTTACATGGCCATACGGCCATTACCATGAATGAAAATGTACTCGGCCTGTGAGCCTGCTTGTTCCATACTGGAACTGCAGGTCACAGGCCGTTACTTTTTGGGCAGGCTTTCCAGCTTTGCGGCACCGCGGGCATGGATACACTGCAACAGGTCGTTGGCGCTATCGGCACGGCAAAACTATTTGTTTAGCTAAGAGCAACAAGTTTTCATAGAGCCAACTGTCTTTACACAGGGTCATTATTTAAACCAAATGAAACAACGTTTCTCTAGACCCACATGAAGAGTGACTGGTAGTATTAGAAAGCACAGAAGGGGTTGAGAGGAGAACTGAGGTAGAAATGGAACAACAGATGCGATATGATAATTTGAAATTGGGCGAACGCGGCGCAATAGTTAGCATAATAGCTTATATTTGTTTATCATCTATTAAATTAATAATTGGCTATGTATCAGGTTCAGAAGCCTTAAAGGCCGATGGATTAAATAATGCTACAGACATCGTAGCATCTATTGCCGTATTGATTGGATTGAAGATCGCTCAAAAACCAGCAGACCAAGATCATCCTTACGGTCATTGGAAATCTGAGACAATAGCTTCACTCGTGGCCTCTTTTATCATGATGGCTGTTGGTCTACAAGTACTAGTCGAGGCTGCTGTTTCCATGTTTCAAAGTAGAGGGCAAGCACCTGATCTTATATCGGCATGGGCAGGTGCTTTTTGTGCAATGGTCATGTATGCTGTTTATCGTTACAATAAAAAACTTGCCCTGAAAATCAATAGCCAATCTGTCATGGCGGCCGCCAAAGATAATTTTTCGGACGCATTGGTGAGTGTTGGAACAGTAGTGGGAATAATTGGCGCTCAATTAAATATGCCTTGGCTAGACCCGCTCACTGCGATCATAGTAGGTATTATTATTTGTAAAACGGCATGGGATATTTTTCGGGAGGCATCACATCACTTATCTGATGGGTTTGATGAAGAAATTATCGAATCGTATAAAGATACCGTAATGAGTATTGAGGGCGTAGAAGATGTAAAGGAAATTAGAGCCAGAAATTATGGCAGCAATGCTGTGGTTGACGTTATTTTGCTCATTCAGTCTGATTTAGAGTTTCAAGAAGCTCATGAAATTGCAACAAGGGTGGAGGATGAGTTGAAAAGAAAGTCCAATGTCTATGAAGTCCATGTTCATTATGAACCTGGGGGATAGCCGTAGGTTATGGAAACTTTAACATAAATCGAGGGGGTTGGCGATGCTTGGGAAATGTGTAGGAAAGGGTTCAAGTTGCGAAGTGTATGAGTGGGGTGGCGACGACAAGGTGGTTAAGCTGTTTCATACGAACACGTCCTCGGAAGCCGTTCAACTCGAGTATCGGAATAGTTCCGCTGCTTGGAAGAGCGGCTTGCAAGTTGCTCGGCCGTTCGAACAATTCATATGGGAGGGGCGTCCCGGCATTATTTTCGAGAAGATAGTCGGGGAAACGTTCTTGGATCGATTATTTGAAGGGTTATATTCGTTCAAGAAAATTGATTTCGGTGAAGCAGACAGCGAACTTCGACTATTTGCTAGAGTTCTGAATGACATACATAAGGCAAACGTCTCCGACATTGATACGGATCAAAAAGACCATTTAAAAGCAATTATTGGCCGCCCTCCATTGTTTACCAATGACGAAATATCAGCCATCCATGCTTATATTGACCGTTTGCCTGGTAAACGACAGCTTTGTCACGGTGATACGAATCCCAATAACTTGATCCTGCGAGAAGGCAGCCCGGTTATGATCGACTGGATGCATGCCGCAGTTGGCAACCCGGCAGCGGATGTTGCGGAGGTTTGCGTAATGATTGAGTATGCGGTCTTGCCACCGGAAACACCTGCTTCCGTCGATAAGTTCTTTCAAGAATGGCGGCAAGTGGCCTACCGCGTCTTCATGGATGAGTATTGCAGGTTGTCTGGGGTAACAGAGGAAGAAATAAAATCATGGTACGTTCCATGCGCGGCGCGTTCAATCGCATCAGGCGCTTTATCGGATGAACAAATTGCTAAACTTGCTTCTATGATTCGTTA
Source organism: Paenibacillus sp. HWE-109 (assembly GCF_022163125.1). Taxonomy (NCBI): domain Bacteria; kingdom Bacillati; phylum Bacillota; class Bacilli; order Caryophanales; family Paenibacillaceae; genus Paenibacillus; species Paenibacillus sp. HWE-109. Next base: position 1,418,763 of record NZ_CP091881.1, read on the forward strand.
TAAGCTATGTAAGGAAGATCCCGAACAGGATCTCCCTTGTTAGTCATTTAAATAGCGACAAATCTAATGATTTGAATAAGGAAAAGTCTTCTAAGAACAACTATTCCTCTGAAATTCATAAATCTGATGGTAATGAAAGTACGACCTCGGAAAACAACACGACCGTTAAAAACGGTTGTGGTTCCATTAGCATTTCGGTAAACAATACCATAGAAGTGATTAACTAGTAGGGCCATTTTCTATCACTCCTTTCCTGCTGTGATGCTATAAGATATGCTAGAGTTTCTTATTTGCGAGGGCTCATTTAATAGATTGGTTAAAATAGCCATCTTGCGACTAATCGTCGCAGGGTGGTTTTTTTAACACAAAGATTTTATATGTTTTGGGTTTGGTATGAGCGCAGCTTACCTTTTATTTATTGGCTTCGCCACAGGCTCTTTGCTTTTGAGGTTTCGGTCTAAAAGGGCAGCTAATGAACTGTATGATGCTTATTGACGAAAAAATGGCTACTTTGGAGATTTAATGAACGGAGTTGGCGCTACACGGCATTTTATTGGCAGAATGGTGATCACTTGCTTGGAATAGGGCATCAGGGATTCATTAGAATTTCAGAATGAGCGATTTTGGCCGAATAAAGGGTATTGAGTTCGTTAGGGAGCTGGGTTTTCCTCAAGGTTCATTGACTGTGTGACTTAGCGTGCGGCTAAGTTTTTCTTGTGAAGGGTGCCCCGATCTTAAGGTGGTGCCCTATCGGTGCAAGGGACGTTTCTGCACGACATGTTCATGCGGAGAAACGGAAGAGTGGAGCACGGGTCTTGTCTGAGGACGTAATTCAAGTCAACCATCGACAGGTTATCTTTACAATCGACGAAGGTCTAAGAGACATGTTTTTGGGGTGGGTGGTTGGGGTGAGTGAAGCTTGCCCAGAAGTTAAATGTTGGAGATTGACGCCAGTCTCAGCACGATGGAGTGGTTCGACGAGATGCGACGAGACGAGAACAAGGTAGCTGTGAACGTACTTATTTGTTCGAATTGGTGCTAGTTTGGAGGTATAAACAAGCTAATTGGCAGAATCAGATCCTCTAGCTTTGCTTGAGGGAACTACAGGGCGCTATCATTCTGAAAACCGCCATCTTCCACGCGAGAGGGAACTACGATCCGCTATTTCACCATTTCCCGGGTGGAATCAGCAGTTCCCGCTTAAATAGCGGATCTCAGTTCCCTTTCATGCTACGTTTACCCCAGTTCCTTCCATATAGAGGATCATAGTTCCTTTTCACACGACGCTCTCTGTCATGGCAAAGCCCAAAGGGAACTGGGACCTCTAGATTGCTGAAAACCGCTATGTAGACGCTCATCTCTCAGAGTGCAAAGGCGCTTTTCTTATCCGACTGTAAATCTTAGATTGACGTAACTGCTTAAACCCCCTATACTGACCATGATTCTCATTCTCATAACACGTGGGTGTAATCCCAAAGAAGGTCATGCTAAATATGTTAAAAAAGAAACAAGTGATTCGTTTTATAGCGATCCTTCTGGTCGTTTTTTCGATAATCTTAACATGGCAATGGTTTGACTCGAAGGAGTGGCTAAGCGATGTGGAGCTGCTATTCCATCAACCTAAGTGGCTGGCTTTCATGCTTATCATCTACCTAGCTTCCTTTCTCTTCAAAACGGCAGCTTGGCGGATATACGCAGGTCAAGAGGTTAAATTCTCGGTCTATTTTCACGCCATAAGCTACAGTTTGCTCGTGAACCACATACTTCCGATCAAGGTGGGAGATGGTGTTCGTACAGGCATATTTATGAAACATGGCGGGAAGTCATGGGAGGAAGCAGTTCATTCCGTTGCGGTAATGCGTCTGCTCGATATGCTTATATTGGCAGGTATTGGGGGAATCGGCATAGTCCGTATGGGATTACCTTCATCATGGATTTGGGTGACTCTTCTGGCGTGCAGCACGGTGATGCTGGCAACGGCTCATTACTTGCCTGTGATTCGAAAATTCCCTTTTGTGGTCAAACACTCGGCTTATTTTCAGATGAAAATGCTTTCGGGCAAAGGGCTTGTCATCCTAGGGTTAATCACGCTAAGTTGGGTGTTGGAAGCGGGAGTTATCTTCGCTGTCGTCCAAATGATTGGGTTACAGCTGGGGAGCATGGCACTCGTTTGGGCCAATAGCATGACGATTGCTGGACAAATTTTTCATATTACCCCTGGAGGGATTGGTACCTATGAAAGCACAATGAGCGGATCGCTCGCCCTGCTGGGCATAGGTGGAAAAGATGCCTATAGGGCAGCACTTTTGTCACATACGTTCAAATTTCTATTTGCCTTTTCGTTGGGCGGCTATTCGCTATTGCGGATGCCTTTACAGTGGCGAGAAATGAAAATCTGGATTCGTCGAGTTACAGGTCATACGAAGTCACTAACACATAGCAAAGTTCGGAAGGAAGATTAATATGAAAAAAGCTTCGTCATTTGAAATTGTGGCAGCTCGCTGCTGGAACCTGTTGAACGAGGGGAAACCGTTTACACCTATCTTCGTTGTCGGCGTTTTTCTGCTATACCATATGGGCACATGGTCTGATCCTAGTTTTTGGAGTGCGGCCGGTTTAGGGCTGCTCGTTACGCTTCCGCTATTTGTATTGTATTATTGCTTCGATTTTCCTCTCTTTCTACGCAATTATTTATGGATGCCCCTCATAGCTGCACTTCTAATTTGGGAACGAAATGATTTTGCTCTGTATGTACTGGCGCTGGGGCTATTTTACTTCTTTACGATCTATTTCTGGGGCACGTTTTACTATCATTTGCGAATTGGCACAACATGGTGGAATTTCACCCGATTTTGGAAGCTTGTTTTGAAAAATAGTGACTCGACGAGCGGCAACGCGCAGGAGCAGATGCCAAAGTTTTTGCTGCTGCTGTTTGTATGGAGTCATTTCTACCGTAAGTTTGAAGCGGGTGCTTCTGCGGATGTGGGAACGGGGCTGCTCTTTGCAGGTGGCTTGTTGATTTATGCTTTCATTCTTCACCGCTATTTGTTCGACTGGAAACCAACGGAGATTCCTACCTATACAAAGGATTCAAGTCCTGTACAAGCTGGTGGAAAAGCTTTGAACCAGAAGGTCATTGTTATCGTTGTAGATGGTATGCGCAAAGAACGGTTTGAGGAAGCCAATGCGCCATTTATGAAGAAACTGCGAGCAGAAGGCACTGAATATGCCCAAATGGAGACGGTGTATCCAGCGCGTACGGTAGTGTGTTTCTCTTCGATGTTCACAGGCACATACCCACGAGAGCACGGCATTCGCTCCAACATGGTGTGGAGATTGGGCATTCGGGTTGAGAGTATTTTTGATTCATTGCGTAAAGTGGGGAAAAAAGGGCGATTGCTGGGGATCGCACATTTAATCGACTCCATGGGAGACGATGTAGAGAGTGTGACGGCTGTCATGCATAACGATGTAGCGGATCGCAATATTATCGAAAGAGCAAAGAAGATTATGGCGGAACAAAATCCCGACTTACTCGTTGCCCAATTAATTGGGGTTGACCAAACGGGTCACAGCCGAGGGGTTCTCTATGAAGATTACACACAGAAAATTGCCGAAGCAGATCAACTAATAGAAGAGTTCGTCCACTGGCTCGAGGAGCGTGGCATGATGGCGAATACTACGCTGATTATCTGTGCGGATCACGGGCAGGCAGATGGTATTGGCGGACATGGACATCTCGACGAAGGTGAGCGTTATGTACCTTTCTTCCTGCATGGTCCTGCAATCGAAGCAGGCCGCCGCATTGACGAGAAGCACTCTCTTGTATCCATGGCTCCGACACTTGCTTATTTGTTGGGAGCACCGTTCCCGAGTCATAGTCGCGGACCTATTCTAATGGAGGCTATCAAGCATCATGAATAAGAAGAAAATAATTGTTTTCATGCCTGCACATAATGAAGAAGATAATATCGGCGGGGTTATTGCCCGCGTTCCGAGAAATTTCCACCCGCAATATGAGGTGGAAGTACTCGTGATCGACGATGGCTCCAAGGACCTCACCGTCCATGTTGCACGCGCAGCGGGAGCGGACCATATCGTGTCGTTCCCGCACAATAAAGGACTCGGCGCTGCCGTTCGCGAGGGGCTGAAGCAATGCTGCCTGCTCGGCGGCGATATTGGCATCATGATCGATGCGGATAATGAATATCCGCCAGAGCAAATCCCGGATGTCCTTGAGCCCATTATCATCGGGCGCGCAGACTATACCTTTGGCTCACGCTTCAAAGGCCACATTCAAGGGATGAAGCTGCATCGCCGCTTAGGTAATTATACCTTTACATTGCTGCAGGCTGCTTTGCTGCGCAAATGGATTTACGACGGCCAATCGGGGATGCGCGGGTTCTCACGCGATGCGATGGAGAATGCCGTCATTATCCATGACTATAACTACGCCCAAGTGCTCACGATTAATCTGGTTCGGCAGGGCTACCGGTTGGAGGAGATTCCAATATCGTACCAAGTTCGGACCAAAGGTCAATCCTTCATTAAATTCAGACAGTATGTGTCTTCCGTGCTTCCGGCGATCTACCGAGAAATGAGACGCCCCGTCTCAAAAAAGCGCAAAGTGACGCTCCAGATGCATCGAGATGAAACAAGCATATGACGCGGAACACGATTGTATCGGCTCTTTTCGCAGCTGCGGTTATAGCGGGGGTGACCTGCCTTAGTCTGCTATACGCCAGCCCCTTCGTGCGTACATGGGACGAAGTAGACTTTACGCTGGCTCTGCATCGCTATGATTTACTCGCCATGCAGCCGCATTTTCCAGGATATCCCTACTTTATTCTGGGTGGTTGGTTTATTAACCAATGGTTGGATGATTCAGTTCTAGCATTATCCGTTTTCAATACCTTCATGGCAATATGCTCCGCAATCCCTATGTTTTTACTGGCACATAGACTGACTGGCGGCGGCATCAGGAATCTTTTACTGCCGGCGCTCGTATTAAGCAGCCCCTACATTTGGCTGATGTCCTCACGTCCCATGTCGGAATGTGCAGGCATCGCCTTACTGTGGTGGTTTCTTTGGAGTATCCGCTTTGCGTTGGATCGCCCTGCTTCCACGCTTCGCCACGGATTGGCACTGCTCATGTTCAGCTTGCTAATGGGCACGCGCCTCTCCTTCTTTCCATACGGGCTGGCGCTAGTTCCGCTCTGGCACTCATTTTGGCGGCAGGGGGCGAAAGGGTGGAGAAGATGGCTCCGATTGGGTGGATCTGCGCTAGCTGCGCTGCTGTTTCAGTTGATTTGGGTAGCTGGCTTGGTGCTCTCCGAAGGGAACTTAGCTGGCTTCTGGAAGCTATCCCTAGCTTTTGTAGAAGGACATTTCTCTGAGTGGGGCGGCGGTGTGATCTCATCACCTATGCCGATGGGAGAACGATTCTTCCAACTCATAGGGCACAATTTACTTGGTTCAGCCTTATTTGGCGGTTCCTTTCTCATTGGAACGTGTCTCGCGGTTATCGTTGCAATGACTTTGGTCGTACGGAGATTCTTCGCATTTCCCAAGAAGCTAGAGAAAGAGAATAAATATTATGTATTCTGGTTGATATGCTGTGCTCTTGTATACACCCTATGGGCGCTAATTGGTCAAAATATTGAAAAACCTCGACATATTGTTCCCGTCGTTGTTCCAATCTTACTTCTCTTATTTGTTTATATGATTCGAACGGCAGAGGCTGTGAAGGCATCCAGATCTAAGAAGCGTCTATGGAGAATAGTGCCTAAGATGCTGTACACTTCCCTCACTGTTCTGATAGCTATTCAAGTAATCTATGGCACACAGTTGTTGAAAAGGCAATCTGGAGACGAGCCTGCAGTCTATCAGCTGAACGAGTATTTAAGTCATTTACGGGAACCTTTCATCCTGTTTACGTGGGAAGAAACAAGAGTTCTTCAGTACTTGCAGGCTGAATATGATCATGAACGCATCTATACATTTGGGTATTTTCAATCTTTGGCGGGTGCTGATTCGGAACGTCGGGTTTTTCTAACGGATCATGTCGTCCAAGGCTTTGAGCAGCAAGGGAAATCGGTGGAGAAGCATCTGAAGCGGATTGCCGAGTTTAGCTCAGATGCGATTTTTGATCCCGTTTATGGGCACATCATCTTGTATGAATGGGTTCGCTAAGCGAGAAAAAAACCTTGTGAAATACTTGTGAAATAATGGTTGACATCTATGTGGACAATGATTATCATTATCAATGTCTTGAGAATCAATTTCATAGCAGGGGTGAAGATATGAAACACTGGCTACTAGCCGGATTGACTTTGGTTCTAGCGGCATTATTAATTCTGCCGACTTCCGCGCTGGCCTACTCTTATGGTGATGCCAATACCGAAGATGTCGCTGAAACTTTTAAACTGATACAAACTAGTATTGGCGACGGAGCGAATGATTGGGGAGCCGCTGAGGGTGCCTACAAGGAGAGGAGAGCTGAGCTCGTAGCGCATTTTGGTGAAAAAGTCGGAACAACGCTAGATGCTAATTTCCAGGCCAAAGATAATAAATTAGTGATTGCTAACTTCAAAGCTGTGCTTGTCATGAACTTGGAGCGTCGATTCACGTATGCAGCCCAAGGAATTGATGATTACGCTGGAGCTAAGCTATTGCTGGCCAAAGCTAAGGCGACCTATGATACCTTGGAGCCTTATGTGGGTTCTGGTAAAGAGGAGATTAACAAGGCATTTGACGCTGCGCTCGAGGCACTCGGTAATCCAGGATTGTTCGGAGTAGGGAAGAAGCCGGTACAGTCCGATGTATTTAAGGAAAAGGTCGATTTGATCTATGGGAAGGTGAAGCCTTTATTTCCGTATAAAGCGTTTACTTCACCAGCCGCTACAAGCGTACCAACGCCTGCGGCTACGCCGGTAGAGACGCCTAAGACGGAGCCAACAGTGAAGTCGGAGTCTACTCCAAAGCAAGATCAACCTGCTGTAGAGAAAGAGGCTAAGCCGACTGAAACGAAAGCGCCGGATGTGGCAGCAGCAGTGGAGACACAGTCACCCGAGCCGTCTGCATCGGCAAGTCCAACACCGACATCCGAAGCCGCTTCGCCTACGCCTGCAGCAACAGCAGAGGCTACTGCCAAACCAGCTGATACAGCTAGCACAACAGTGAAACAGGCTGAGCCTGTGAAAGAAGCATCTGCACATGCACCTATGCAGCGCACAGACAGAACGAATCCATTGGTCAGCGTTGCTGTCATTGGTGGAGTGATTATTTTGCTAGGTGGAGGGGTCTGGTTCGCTCGCAAGAGAAAGTGGATTTAACCGTTAGGTCAACCAAAAAAAATGAATAGGGGAAAACTTACAATGCGTAAATTTTTAGCTGTAGTCTTGAGTGCTTCCATCGCTTTATCCAGTGTTGTTACCGTTTCATCCGTGGCTTTTGCAGAAAGCAAATTCCAAATCAAAGAAGATCAATCCATCACAGCGAAATTGAAATCTTTTGAGGAAATTAAAGCGCTTTTCACAGATAAAACAGTTCTTGCAGATGTTAAGAAATTATATGTAGATAAATTCCAAACGGATGTAAAACGTCTTGATGTGAATATCAAAGCCGATGATCCTAAGATTGACGCCAACATCTTGCTTGTTCTGGATGCAGCAATTAAAGGTGATTTGCAAGTTGCTCAAGCGAAACAAGCGATCGATAAAGGTTTACAATGGTATTTCTTCTTCGCGCTTCGTGATTTGATGAGCAACCAAGTTCGCCCTGCTGTGACCAAAGGAGACGTTGCTGGAGCAACTGCTGCTTTTGATAAAGTCGTTCAAATCTATGAAGGTGCACTGCAACCGAATGTTGTGAAACGCGATGCCAAATATAGTTTGAATATGGAAGCATTGTTGAAAACTTCTATTGAACTGATCCAAAAAGACATTAAAGACAACAATGTGAATGACTTCAACTTCCACCGTCAAATTCTAGACAAAACGCTGATTAAGAACTACGCGCTTGCAACATATACATACGGAGAAAGCATCGCTACCAAAGCGCCTGCTGACCAAGCAGCTGCGATCACTGAAGGCTACTTCCTCTTCATGCCTGTGTACACATACCTCAAAGGTGGCAGCCCGGCTGACGCAGATTTCGTGAAAAATGCATTCGCTTCAGGCGATGCCAGCAAAATCAAAAAAGACGAAATCGGTGACGCGCTTCAACGCACGATGATTGGTAAAGTATCCGAGTACATTAACCAAGTGTTCGTTAAACAAGAAGCTGGCGACCTGCAAGGCGCTCGCGGTTATGTGGCTGAAGGCACGATGTTCCTAGCAAGCCAAGAAGTTTTCTTGGGCAAAGAGAAATTTGCAGCTGCAAGTGTTGCGGCAACCAAACTAACAGAAGCTGTAGATAAATCAGATGCTGCTGCTACGAAAGAAGCAGGATTTGAAATCTTAAAGTTCCTTGTTGACAAAGATGGTTCCAGCCTAAAAGTTGGCGACAAAGGATATAAAGTCAATGGCGCTGCTTTCACAGCTGAGAATGCTCCATTCATCAATCAGGAAAGCGGTCGTACGCTAGTTCCGGTTCGCGTTATTGCGCAAGCAATTAATGCTCAAGTGGACTGGGTTGAAGCTACAAGAACGGTTGTCATCACCAAAGATGGCAAGAAAACAGAAATTACAGCTGGCTCAGATCAAGTTGTTGAGAATGGCAAAGTGAATGAGAAGATTAAATTGGACCAACCTGTTGTTCTTGAAAACGGCAGTTCGTTTATTCCATTGCGCGCAGTAGCTGAATTGTTCGGATATGGCGTATTCTACCAAAAAGGCGACATCATTATCCTTCGTTAATCATTGCGTTCATAATGAAGACACTTGTGCTGTATAGCGCAAGTGTCTTTCAGTGTGCAGGTGGAAGGTAGAGAACAGGAGGCAAAACATGGATTTACAGGCATTTCTCATCACGTTCCGCGAAGCGCTTGAAGCCATTCTCATCGTTGGTGTTATCCTTACCTATTTAACGCGTATTGAGATGATCCGCTGGCATAAATGGGTATGGGTAGGCGTCTTCTTAGCTTTGATCGTTAGTTACGGCTTGGCTCTTGCATTCCAGGTACTACTAACGGGATTTGCCAGCATGGGCAGTCAGAATTATATGAAAATTGGCATCATGCTTGTCTCTTCAGGCTTATTAACGCATATGATTATGTTCATGGGTAAGCAAAGCAGTGAGCTGCAAGGGAAGGTTCAGAGTAAAGTTGCTCATATTCTGACTATTGGCGGCGCCATTAATATGGTTGTCCATTCCTTTCTGGTTGTTGTACGTGAAGGGGTGGAGACCGTATTCTTTTTCGCTGCCATTACGGGAGGGGACATTCAAAAAGCGCTCCAAAGCTGGGGGGCCTTATTCGGGCTTGTGCTTGCCGTTGTGGTTGGACTGCTTTTTTTCAAAGGCACGAAGAAAATTCGTCTTGGTACATTTTTCCGTATAACGGCTGTTTTCCTGATGATGATTTCTGCAGGATTATTCGTTCAGGCCATTGGGATCATGCAGGATTTAGGCATTATGGGGAGTTTATATCATACAGCAGGTCATCAAATCGGTGAAATCTACAATATTACAGCCTTTATGCCGGAGCACCCCATCGATGGGGTGCAATATCTCCGCGATTATGGGAAAGAGCCGCTGATAAACGGCCAAGTTGGCATATTCTTTAAAGCTTTCCTTGGTTATACGCAGAATCCTTCGCTTGAGGAATTCGTTGGGTATTGGGGATACTACTTCTTGGTATTTATCCTCCTTGCTGTTCAGAGGAAGCGTCATGAACAGGCTCAGATCCAGGAAGATAACGCGGCAGCATCATAGATGTAAATAAGATTCAGGCGATCAACTTGAGGAGCGAGAATCATGATGAAGATTGGAATTATTGGATATGGCCATGTAGGCAAAGCGATTCATGCCTTATTCCCAAAGGCTGCTATTTATGATGCACCTTTGGAGAAAGGCAGTCGGGATGAGGTGAACGCATGCGATATGGTATTCGTCTGTGTTCCGACCCCCTCGCTTCCTAATGGGAAATGCGATACGACGATTGTGGAAGAAGTCATTATGTGGCTGACGGCCAAAGTGATTGTCATTCGTTCGACCATTCCCGTTGGCTTCACGGATGCTATGAAGGAACGCACTGGCAAGCGAATCGTGTTCCAACCGGAGTACTACGGGGAAACGGTGGATCACCACTTTTCGGACCTTCGCCATCGGACATGGCTTACCTTGGGAGGAGCTTCTGCGGATACTAGTCTTGTGATTCGTGCCTACCAACAGGTGTATAACGCTGAGGTGAGGATTCGCTTGACGGATGCCCGTACAGCGGAAATGGCGAAATACATGGAGAATTGCTTTCTCGCGCTGAAGGTATCGTTTTGCAATGAATTCTATGACATTGCTGGCGCTCACGGCATTGATTACAATGAACTGCGGGAAGTTTGGCTCGAGGATCCTAGAATTGGGAGAAGTCATACATTTGTCTATGAAGACAATCGTGGCTATGGGGGCAAATGTCTGCCCAAAGATGTTCACGCACTCATCAGCATGGCGGAGGATAGGGATGTGAACGTTGATTTAATGAGATCGGTTCAGCAGAAAAATAACCAGCTTCGTCACGCGACTGAGTAAAATAAAAACTCTGAATAGAAGGGCATCACTCAGGAAGAGGAGCCCTTTCTATAGAGTTGTAACGTAACATCTCCGTAAGATCATGAATGATCTTGCTTCTGCCAATGGGGGTCCAGCTCATGAGAAGCCAGTTCGGGATATAGTGCGTTTGTTGGCTGGCAACAGCAGGAATTAAGCTCCAGGCAGGCGTTTGTATGAGTCGTTTAAACAAATGATCCGATTCTGGATGATTAATATGTTTGATAATAAATAGATGCTCCGTCTCCAGACTTGGGAATTCTTCGACCTGCATTTCATCGCGCATTTTCGTAGGAGATACGGCATTGCCTGGCTTCATGCCAAGCTCGGCATACAGCAACTCATTCAATGGGTGGTTGACAGCTCCCTGAATACGAAGCGCATGCGGAACAATCTGCATAACGGTTACACGAGCATTTCCAATCCATTTATTCAACGAATAGCGGGCCTCTGACGTTCTTTCATCCAGCTGATGGAACGATTGGGAGGCTTCTTTTTCACGTCCAACAAGCTCCGCAATATTCATATGTGTCAGACGCCAGTCAAGATGATGAGCTAGGACAACTGTAGGAGCGATCTGTTTTAATACCTCATATAAGGATTTATGAAAATAGTCGGCGATGATCAGATCAGGTTTCACAAGTCTAAGCTGTTCCAAGGCTGACGTTAATCGCAAGTTATAATCAGCGTCGTTCATCCAAGGATATCTGAAACAATCCACCCCGGCAGCTGGATTCAGCCCTATAGAAGCTAAGTTGTTGTGAAATCCAGTGCGTGAAGCCGCAGCGATTTTGAGGCGTTCTCTTTTAATATATAACGTAGGCGAGTAGCCAACAGCTTCTTTAAATAAGCGGCTGAAATAATATTCACTGCTGTAACCGACCGTACTGGCTACTTCTTTGATGGAACAGGAGGCAGTCAGTCGGTCTTTGGCATGCTTAATCCTTACTCGATTCAAATAATCAGTAAAGGAAATACCTGTTGCGCGCTTGAAGCTGCGACAAAAGGCATTAGGAGTAAGCATCGCGATCTCTGCCAGTGTTTCTCGCGTAATCTTCTGGTGATATTGTTGATGAATATAGGAAATACAGGCGTCTATCCCGTGATTGGAAATCTGTGGAGATTCCTTCTTGGCTGAATCTGAAAGGAGGAAATCAAGCAGACCTTGCAGTTGCAAGTTGGGATCTGTTGCTCCGTTTCCATCAACAGCCCCATCGCGATGGATCAAATGATAAAGCTCAATGATTCTTTGCTGTATTTGATCGGGATCACGAGAAGTCAAAGCGCCTGTGGTCAGTCCTTTCAGTTGACCTGGAGCATTCTTGAGCGTCCATTGTTGTCCGTGCTTCATCGCTGTCACAGAATGGATAACGACTTGATAGTACTGGGTTTCTGCCTCTATAGTGTCTATGCTAATTCTTGTGCCAGGACCGAAATAAAATAGTTGATGCGGCTCATAAAGATGCGGCACATCGTTAATTACAAGGGTTCCTCTCCCCGTCGCAATGAGGCAAAGCATCGAAACAGGTACAGTTCTGTTTGTTTGCAAGAAGGGCTGCAATCGCCTTAATCTGCGGATGGAAGAGAGCATATGGAGGGTATGACTTCTATGAGAAACATGACGAATTGATGTGGCTGGCAAAATCTTCTCACCCTCTCGCTAGCATATATGAGTTTGCTGGTAGAATTGTGCATCATATCGGATATTGCAGGTCATGGACGGCCAATAACGCTTGCTTTAGACTAATAGATGATAACAAGAATCATTATCAATACAAAAAGGGAGAGAGAAATCTATGATTCGGCAAGGAACAAGAAAACATACTATGGGGTTGCTTTTCATTATTCTATCACTTATTTTGGCAGCATGTGGAACAGGAACAACCACAACATCTGCACCGCCGACGACAAGCGCAGCTGGCGCTGCAGCAACTCCAGCAGTAAGTACACCCTACACGGTTAAACATATTATGGGGGAAACGACGGTTAAAGGAAATCCGCAACGAGTTGTCATTCTGGTGAATGATGCCGTAGAGGCATCTCTGGCACTTGGCATCAAACCAGTGGGCATGGTTAAAGCATGGGGCGTACAACCTTATTATGACCACTTGAAGGACAAATTGGAAGGTGTACCGATTGTCGGAGATGAAAATCAGCCGAATTTGGAGGCGATCGCAGCACTCAAGCCTGATCTAATTATCGGCAACAAGCTGCGACAAGAGAAAATATATCAGCAATTGTCGAGTATCGCGCCTACGGTTTTCTCGGAGCGAACGAATTCAGACTCGCTGATCAACTTCAAAATTTACGCAGGAGCGTTGAACAAGAATGAAGAAGGCGAGAAGCAGCTGGCTGCTTTTGAAACCAAGGTGAAAGATCTGCAGCAAAAACTAGGTGACAAAACAAATACCAAGGTTTCGTTGGTTCGCTTCTATTTGGAGGATAAAGTAAGGGTTTATTATCAAGATACATTTGCTGGCGGTATTCTCAAAAAAATCGGTCTCAAGAGGCCAGCGGCGCAAGATAAGCCTACATTTGCCGAGATTATAGGGAAGGAGCGTATTCCAGAGTTGGATGGTGATATCCTGTTCTACTTCACGCTGGAAGATGATAAAGGGATGACCGCCAAAACAGAGAAGGCTTGGCAGGAAGAAACGCTTTGGAAAAATTTGGACGTCGTGAAAAAAGGCAAAGCGATCAAGGTGAACGATGGTATTTGGAATTCCTCAGGGGGCATTATTTCGGCAAATCTGATGGTCGATGAGCTGTCGAAGCATTTACTAAAATAAAAAAAGTTGGACAAACCCGTAATCTGGTCGCATGACTTGGCTACGGGTTTGAATTTCGTTTATATGGAAGGGATCGCAGCATGATACTTCGAAGCAATTCAGCCAGAATTACGGGGCTAGTCATTGGTTTGGGCATAGCGGCAGCGCTGTTCCTCAGCAGCAATGTGTATGGCTATACAGATACATCGTGGTCTACATTCATTGCGGCGTATTTAAGCTTTGATGGAACGAATGCTCATGTTATTATACGCGACATTCGGTTGCCGCGAGCAATTATCGCCTGCATCGTGGGAGGGGCTCTGGCAGTAGCGGGAACGTTGATGCAAGCCTTAACGAGGAATCCGATGGCTTCGCCAGGTGTTCTTGGAATCAACGCGGGAGCAGGCTTTTTCATTGTTGTCGGATTTTCTGTGCTCTCGATGACTTCGCAGCTCGAATTCATGTGGCTCTCGTTGCTTGGTGCCGCGGTCGCAGCTGTTGGGGTCTACTTCATAGCCTCTGTCGGTCATGAGGGCATAACGCCGCTTAAACTGACGTTGGCAGGAGTCACATTGTCCGCTTTATTCACCTCATTCACTGCCGCAATTCTCGTATCGAATGAAAGTGTTTTGGATAATATTTTTCTGTGGATGGCAGGGTCAGTGGAAGGGCGCAAGCTTGAAGCGATATTGCCGGTATTCCCCTTTTTCTTAGCAGGCACCATATGTGCGTTGTTTCTTGGTCCGGCGATGAATGTTATCTCTGTTGGCGAGGATGTTGCCAGGGGTTTGGGACAGAACACCCTTCGTTTGAAGATTATCGCCTTGGTAGTCATTGTACTGCTTGCAGGTTCCTCTGTGGCGATAGCCGGACCAATTGGCTTCGTCGGCTTGGTTATTCCGCATCTTGTGCGTGGTATTGTCGGCATTGATTATCGCTGGGTGATTCCTTACAGCGTGGTAGCTGGCGCTTCGTTATTGCTGGCTGCGGATATCGCAGCTCGTTTCATTGCTTATCCGAAAGAAGTTCCCGTTGGCGTTATGACGGCAATCATCGGTGCTCCGTTCTTTCTTTATTTGGCGCGAAAGGAGTATGTTGCGAAATGAACCGCTATGCCACTTTCCGCTCTGAGCGATTGCGCGTATCTTTTTTGGTTGATAAGAAAAAAATGGGGATGCTTTTTGTAAGCATGCTGATCCTCTTGATCCTTTCGATCGTAAGTATAGGTGCTGGAACACTCTATATTTCACCTCTGCGTACGTTACAGATTCTATGGGCCGGTCCTCATGGAGAGGCGATGGAATCGATTGTCATATGGAACTTCCGGCTGCCGCGGCTTCTCATGGCTTGTTTGGCAGGGATGGCTCTCGCCTTGGCTGGAACGATCATGCAAGGGATTGTCCGTAATCCGCTGGCTTCTCCAGATATTATTGGGATTACAAGCGGTGCTGCGATGGCCGCAGTGTTGTTTCTCGCTATTTTCAATCTCAAAACGAGCATTTTTCTAATGCCAGTGTTTGCCTTCGTTGGCGCTTTGCTGGTTTCGGTTTTCATCTATCTAGCAGCTTGGAAAAAGGGGATATCGCCATCGCGAATTATTTTGGTTGGTTTAGGCGTATCTGCTCTTCTTGAAGCACTGAAGACGCTTTTTCTCATCTTCAGCCCGATTGCTGTGCTCAGTCAAGCCAAGGTATGGCTTACAGGTACGGTTTATGGCGCGAACTGGGATACGGTTCTCTATTTCTCGCCTTGGCTAATCCTGTTTCTGCCGATTCTGTTTACGCTAAGCAGACGTCTGAATATCCAGGTGCTCGGCAATGAACTGCCTATCTTGTTGGGGGGGCGCTTGCAGCTTCAACGTTTTGCGCTGATCTTCACAGCAGCAGGGTTAGCGGGCTCGGCAGTTGCTTTTGTCGGCAGCGTTGGCTTTATCGGTTTAATGGCGCCGCATATCTCGCGCAGAATCGTCGGTGGCTCGCATGGCATTCTACTTGTCTGCTCGGCAGTAATGGGGGCTATTCTGCTCGTTGCCGCTGATCTCGTAGGACGCACCTTATTCCCGCCGCGAGATATTCCGGCTGGCGTGTTCACAGCGGTGATCGGGGCGCCATTCTTTTTATACATGCTAATCAAAGTAAAAAGGCAGCAAGGCTAGCCGAAACGAAGATACGGAGAATAGAAGGAGGCTTACTGATGATCAAGTCTGCACTAACCGCGCAGCAGTTAACGCTCCGGTACGGAGAAACAATCATTATGGATACGCTGAATTTACATATTCCGCATGGGCAGATTACTATTCTGATTGGGAGCAACGGTTGCGGCAAGTCTACTTTATTGCGTTCATTCGCTAGATTGCTGCAGCCTGCCCAAGGTTCGATTCTTTTAAATGGCCGCGAAATTGCCCAGCTTTCGACCAAGGAAGTAGCCAGGCAGATGGCTTTGCTGCCACAAGGACCTGTTCTGCCAGAGGGTCTAACGGTCTTGCAGTTGGTGCGATTGGGGAGGTACCCTTATCAAAGCTTGTTTCATCAATGGTCTGAGGAAGATGAGCTCCAGGTGCAGAAAGCACTGTTACTAACTCACATGAGCCATCTGATGGATCGCGATGTGAATTCGCTCTCAGGGGGCCAGCGGCAGCGAGCTTGGATTGCCATGACGTTAGCGCAAGATACAGAGATTCTGCTGCTGGATGAGCCGACGACCTATTTGGATGTAGCCCATCAAGTAGAAATCATGGATTTGTTATTTGAGCTGAACCAACAGGAGCAGCGTACCATTGTCATGGTGCTGCATGATTTGAATTTGGCTTGCAGGTATGCGCATCATATGGTCGCTGTACACAACAAAGGGGTGCATTCCCAAGGAATGCCGGAAGATATCGTGACCAAAGAAATGATTCGCGAGGTGTATGGGATGGAGTGCGAAATCGGCGCAGATCTATTATTTGGTACGCCGATTTGTATTCCGCATGGGAAGGGGCGCAAGATTTCACCCAAGGGGAAGCGGCAGGAGCTTAATATTATTTGACAATAATTATGACGATGATTATCATTATCAATGGATGACGAACACTAGCTTACCAGTTGAGTGACATAGATACTTGTTCTTTTCTTGTGAACAGCGGGGAATTGAAGTAAGAGTATGACCTACTATTAGGGGGTATAAGTGCTATGATTGTCAAAAAATTAAAACTAACTATTGATTCTCATGTCCATAACTCCTCTGTCAATGAGAAACTGGACTCCTTGCACATTATGATACTAAAAGAGGTCTCAGCCTTGGACTTATCTGAAAAGGTCGTTATTACTTGGGAGAGCACGGTAAGCGCACATGTAGATGGACGGGAGCAACGAAATACGAGGGCAGCAGGGGTGGGGGTAGCCGAACGACCCAGCGATCACCCGCGACATAAGCTTAGTGAACGACAAACACAGGTTGCTGAACTGCTATGTAATCATTACTCGGTGAAAAAGATTGCCAACATCCTGTACGTGTCCGAAAATACCGTCAAAAAGCATGCTCAAAATATCAAAAAAGTATTGGAAATTGATCAATCCCGTACTGATTTTATTTATACGCTTAAACAGATGATTGACCAGGATTAGCGAGATCACATCGGATATAACTCCAAGCCTCCGCGCGTTTCTATGCAGCAGTAGAAACGCGCGGAGGCCTTTTTGTGTTTGAGAGTGACTGCTTTGCCGGAGGGAGGGAACTAGGGGGCGCTATATTGCTAGAAAACCGCCATATTCCACTCTGAAGGGAACTACGATCCGCTATCTTGCTGAAAACCGCCATATTCCGCTCCAAAAGGAACTACGATCCGCTATCTTGCTGAAAACCGCCATATTCCACTCTGAAGGGAACTACGATCCGCTATCTCCCCGTTTCCCCGCCGAAATCGGCATCTTCCGCTAAAATAGCGTATCTCAGTTCCCTTTCATGCTGCTTCTACCTCGGTTTCCGCCAATTAGCGGAACGTAGTTCCTTTTCAAGCTGCGTTCTGTGTTATCGTATTCGCCCAAAGGGAACTAGGGTGCGCGAAGCTAACCCCATATTGGCGTCCACCGCAGACTTCTTGACTATGGTGGTTTTCGGCTCAAAGGGCATCTAATGAACTGTGCGATGCTTATAGCCGAGAAAATGGCTACTTTGGTGATTTAATGAACGGAGCTGGCGCTATCGAGCAGACATTAGGTGGAAAGGTGATCGTTTGCTTGAAATAGCACATCTGGAATTCATTAGATTTTCAGAATGTACGATTTTGGCCGAATAAAGGTTATTGAATTCGTAAGGAAGGTTAAAATTTGCCTCATAGTACATTGACTTGGTGACCTAGTCGCAGGCCAGGTTTTTCGTCACTACCGTAATCTATTTGGATAACCAAAATCATCCAATCAGACCATATATAAGGCTAATTAAACATGATATCATTTGACTAAGTGATAATCATTATCAATGACTGAGTCGATGGATAACCGATTTTCATTTGAAAATACAAAGAGAACGGGAGGAAGCTTCTTGAACAAATGAATGGCAGGATGTCAATTAACATGACAGGCGATTGGAAAGTAAGTTTCCGGCTACTCTGGGGCAGCCATTTTTTGTCCGTTTTAAGTTCAATGGTTATTGCTCCACTGCTTCCCTTCTATATAGAGCAGTTAGGTGCAGACGATCAAGCATCCATATTAATGTGGAGCGGTCTAAGTCTAGCGGCTCCTGCCGTATCGGCTGCGCTGACAGCGCCGTTATGGGGGCTATTGGGCGACAAAACCAGCCGCAAGTGGATGGTGGTGCGAGCCCTCTTCGGCACGGCTCTCGTGCTTACGGCAACAGGGCTCGTCACAAGTCCGTTTCAACTGTTCATCCTGCGGCTGCTGCAAGGGGCTTTGGGCGGTGTGGTTGATGCCGTCGGTACATTGGCAGCTTCCCAAGTAAAGCCTGAGGAACAGGGGCTTGTTCGCGGCAAGCTGGAAGGAGCGCTGGCTGCTGGTTCGATGCTTGGCCCTCTGCTCGGAGGGACGATGTTCAAATGGTTTGGTTTCCATCGTTTATTGCTGCTGTTGGGCGGATTAGTTGCCCTATGGACAATCCTCTGCCTGATAGGTTTGAAGGAGACGCGAACTAATCGAGTAACGACTGTGAAGTCAACAGGCCTCATGGGACAGTTTAGTCAACTGATGCGAGAAAAGATGGTCGTTAGATTCTTGCTTGCAGGGATATGCGCCAATTTCTGCTTGCATGGACTTCTCCCTGTGCTGCCCGTGCACGTGAAGCAGCATCTTACCAATCCTTCCCAAACCGCGGTTTGGATTGGCATTCTACAAGCGATTAACTGGGCGTCTGCTTGGATAGCCTCCTCTTGGTGGGGAAGGAGAAATGACCGGAGTCCGGTTCATCGGACATATTTCCTAGCCTCGCTGCTTTGCTTTACAGCCATTGTCATACAAGCATTTGCTCCGAGTATTGCCTGGTTCATTCCGTTAAGAATTCTGCAAGGTTTTGCTTCAAGCGCTTTAATTCAGTCGGTTTTTCTTATCGTTACGCGAAGCTCTCAGAGCGAACAGTTGGGAACCAGACATGGATTTACAAGAAGCACGCTGTTTATTGGTCAAATTGCGGGTCCGCTGGCAAGCGGCTTTTTTGGGGGATTCATTAGTACGTCTTTCATTTTTACGCTGCATGGCTGCATGATGCTGGCAGGAGGTTTCCTGGTTCTGCGATTGACTACACCCAAAGAGATCAGGTTGCAATCAGACAATTAGGTAAAGGAGCTATAGTTATGATTTCGCCAAAACGTCAAATGCATTTGAATTTATTTCTGTTAAGTACGGGCCATCATGAAACATCATGGCGGCATCCCGCTACAACGCCGGAGTCGATTACAGATATACAATACTATACGAAGTTGGCACAAATGGCAGAGAAAGCGAAGCTAGATTCGCTGTTTCTGGCAGATGCTCTGGTGCTGACACCGGCTATTAAGTACAAGGTGAGCGCGGGGCTTGAACCTTTCACCATGCTGTCAGCTCTTGCGATGGGCACGGAACGAATCGGCTTGATCGGCACCGTATCAACGACCTACAACGAACCTTACAACGTAGCAAGAATGTTCGCCTCACTCGATCATATCAGCGGGGGACGTGCAGGTTGGAACAGCGTGACTTCAGTTGGTGATGTAACTGCTGTTAATTTTGGCATGGAGCAGCATCCCAAGCATGAGGAGCGGTATGAGCGGGCGAAGGAGTTTCTTGATGTATTGAAGCAGCTGTGGGACAGCTGGGATGATGATGCGATTATCGCGGATAAAGAGAGTGGCATTTATTGTGATTTTGATCATAAAATCCACCCGATTCACCACGAAGGCAAGCATTTTAAAGTGCGTGGTCCGCTAAATATTTGCCGTTCACCCCAAGGGTACCCCGTGCTTGTTCAAGCAGGTTCGTCTGAAGCCGGTATGAATTTGGCTGCGGAGACGGCAGAAGTTATTTTTACAGCTCAAGATACGTTGGAGCATGGCATAGCCTTCTACGCGAATGTTAAACAAAGAATGCAAAGGTATGGCCGCTCCCGGGACGAGTTGAAAATACTGCCAGGTTTCAGTCCAATCGTAGGCGTCACCCAAGCGGAAGCACGCGAAAAAGAGGAGCAACTGACCCAATTGGCCTCGATTGAACTCGGACTCGTTCGGCTGTCCAATCTGTTTGAAACCGATCTGCGCAGATTTCCGTTGGATGTTCCTCTGGATCTGGAAGCTCTGCCATCAATCGATCAAGTTAAGGGGCAGAAAGCTCGTTTTCAGATGTTTTGCGAAATGGTACAGCATCATCATCTGACTCTTCGTCAGCTCATTTTGCGAACAGCCAGCGCTCGCGGTCATTACACGGTGGCTGGCACACCGGAGCATATTGCCGACGTCATGGAGGAATGGATGACCAAAGAGGCAGCTGATGGCTTTAATGTGATGCCGCCGTATTTCCCTGGCGGTTTTGAAGATTTCGTCAACCTGGTTGTGCCGGAGCTGCAGAGAAGAGGTTTATTTCGAACGGAGTACACAGGAAGAACGCTTAGAGATCACTTGGGGCTGAAACGTCCTGCGGGCAAGCTTGTCCTGCCTGTGTGAGCTGATTTTTAAAATTAAAGGAGGAACGATGATGTCTCTATTGCAAGCGAACCTGCCCTTAAGCACTGTGAAAAACTCAATTGCGGACTGTGTGGGTCACACGCCACTCGTCCATTTGAGCAACCTGTTTCCGCAACCACATGTACAAGTTATCGCAAAGCTGGAATATATGAATCCTGGCGGGAGTATGAAGGATCGGCCAGCACGCTACATTATCGAGCAAGGACTGAGAGATGGTTCTATCAATAGCAACACGCACTTGATTGAGAGCACCTCTGGCAATCTGGGGGTAGCTCTGGCCATGATGGGTAGGGTATATGGACTGGACGTTACTTGTGTGGTGGACCCTAAGATAGCGCTCTCTAACTTAACGATTATGCAGCAAATGGGTGCGAATATCGTGATGGTCGAAGAGCGGGACGATCAAGGAGGCTTTCTCAAAACGAGAATTCGCAAAGTGAATGAACTGCTCCAGACGACGCCTCATGGATTCTGGGTGAATCAATACGCAAATGATAATAATTGGAAAGCTCATTATGCAGGAACCGGGACTGAAATCACTGATGCACTGGACCATGTTGATATCTTTATCGCTGGTGTCAGCACTTCAGGCAGCATTATGGGGACGAGCCGCAAAATGCGTGAAAAATATCCAAACCTGCGTGTAATCGCTGTCGATGCCGTTGGATCGATCCTATTTGGCGGGACACCAGGCAAACGCGAATTGCCTGGCATTGGCGCTAGTCGCGTTCCAGAAATATTGAATGCTGGCGAGGTCGACACTGCTTTCCATATTACAGACAGGGAGTCTGCCCAAGGCTGCCGGGATTTGCTCAAAAAGGAAGGAATCTTTGCCGGTGGATCGTCAGGTTCGATTGTTGCAGCTATACGCAAGCTGCTGCCGACACTCGATGCTGGACCCAATAAGCCATTGCGAATCGTTACCTTGCTGCCAGATCGCGGCGACCGATATCTGGATCTTATTTATGACGATAAGTGGGTAGCCCAGCTGCCTTAGGAATGAAAATCCAATACATGAACTGTGAAAGGTGAGATACAATGATCGATCAATCTCAATTACAACTGCAAGGTTTGAAAAGAGCAGATAGAACAGAGAAACCGGTGCCTGAATTGCTGTACTTGAATCGAGAAACCATTGCCTGGCTTGGCGGGGACTCTTCTTGGCTGTATACAGAGGCAATGGAAGAGGCTCTTTCCCTGCATGCCAGAGGCGACTATGTTCAGCCTTTGAAGCCGTATTTGCGATCAGCGGGCGAAAAGGGGCATATTGCTGACCGAATTATTGCAATGCCAGCCTCTATTGGCGGAGATTTTCCTTTATCAGGTCTGAAATGGATCGGAAGCAAGCATGATAATCCGCAGAAGAGAGGCAAAGAGCGAGCAAGCGGTGTCATCATATTGAACGATGCAGCAAGTCACTTCCCAATCGCTGTGCTCGAAGCGGGGTTGATCAGCAGCATGCGTACGGCCGCCGTCACCGTTGTTGCTGCGAAGCATCTGGCGCGCGCAGGCTTCAGAACGATTACCTGTGTGGGTTGTGGGTTGATTGCTCACGCGCAGCTGAATTCCTTGCTGGAGCAGTTTGACCACGTGCAGGAAGTTTATTTATTTGACCAATCGCTTCCTGCTGCTGAGCGATTGGCGGGACAATTGCACGCCAAGTTTCCCGATGTGACATTCACTACGGCCCGAAGTGCCGAACAGGCGGTTCGCGAAGGTGAGCTCGTAGTCACATGCACCGTAACGGATACCCCTTACATTCCGTTTGAGTGGATTCGCAAGGGAGCCTTTATCAGCAATATTTCGATCATGGACGTTCATAAAGAAGTTTACTTGCAAGCGGATAAAGTTATTGTCGATGATTGGGATCAGTCGAATCGCGAGAAGAAAGTGCTGAATCAACTGGTGTTGGAAGGGAAGTTCTCCAGAGAGCAGCTTTATGCGGAGTTAGGCGAGATTGTGATCGGTGCCAAATCGGGCCGCCAGAATGAGGAAGAGATTATTATTCTGAATCCAATGGGCATGGCTATTGAGGATATTGCTTGCGCCCGTTTGATCTATTTGCTTGCCTGCAAAGAGGAGGTAGGGCTGAAACTTCCACTCTATTAAAGGAGTCATCCAGCGACTTGGTCGTGGAACACGAAGAGGAGGACATGCAGGTATGCTGTACAAATATGGAACGCGTTCCTTTCAAGATGTGATACTGGCAGAACAAGCGGCATTGCGCGGACTTCTGAACAGTTATGTACGGGAAAAGGAAATCAACGATCCCAGATGCCAAATTAGCACCCTGGAAGAAGTGGGGTTCGCTAAAGAGACGATAGATTTTATGAAAAAGCCTGACACACAATGGTTTAAAATTGTGCTGCCTTTGACCCAAACTACGATTGTTGGACTTCTCAGCTATTATTCAATAACAGGTCAACATCGGTATGGTTCCAATTTGTATGTTTCAACCAAGGGGGCGGCAATGTCAGCAACCCAGAAGGCATTTGGCGCCGTCAGCCCCCAGCAGATTGTTGAACTTTTATTGCTCGAGGTCAGTTATAACGTGGATGATGCCATTAAGGAAAGTCTTCTACAGGCCATGCGGGAGCAGATTTCCAATAGTATCAGGAGAACAGCAATTTATGTGAGGCATGCGCAATTAAATGTTACGGAAGCCGGCGGCAATCCACTCGACTATACTCGTTCAGAGCAATCGATGGTGTATGGACATCCTTTCCATCCTACGCCCAAAAGTTCCGAAGGGTTCTCGGACATTGATTTGAGTCAATATGCACCAGAAATGGGCGCTGTCTTTGCTTTGCATTACATGGCTGTGTCCAATGAACTCCTATGTGAGGAGTGGATTGGCAAGCGTCCCATGCCACCTTCAACGATTGTTGCGGCTGCGCAGATCAAGCTTGGAGAGCGCTTTGAGACATACAGCCTGCTGCCGATTCACCCTTGGCAGATGAAATATGTTAGCCAGCAGCCGCATGTTCAAGCGTTAATGAGTCAGAGCAAGCTGATTGATTTGGGGCCGCTTGGTTTGGAAGATGGTCAGCAGGTCTACCCTACTTCCTCTGTGCGTACAGTATGGGATCCGAAGGAGCGTTTGTTTTACAAGCTGCCCTTGCATGTGCGGATAACGAATTTCATCCGTGAAAATACCGTTGATCAGGTACGCCGCACGATGGATGCTTCGATCATTTTGCATGCCTTCCAGTCAGGTCGTAGAGCAGGCATGTATCCAGGCATGGACATTTTAGCTGAGACTGGCTTTCAAACCATTCATGTTCCTAATATCCCTGTGCATGAACAGGAGGAGTTATTTGCCTCCTTTGCCGTCGTGTACCGTCAAGCCGAGCAGTTGACGATGGAGGAGCAGTCAGCCTGTTTCGTCGTAGCCGCTTTGCTGGAGCAGCCGCCAGACGGCAAAGAGCCGTTGCTGTTTAAGGCGGTTCGCCAATCCAATCAGGGACTTCTGCCGAATTGGGAAGGCTGGCTTGCTGCTTATTTGAAATTGTCCATGCTTCCCCTTCTTCATTTGTTTGCTGAACAGGGCATAAGTTTGGAGGCGCATGTGCAAAACTCCTTGATTGTACTTGAACAAGGAGCCCCCGTTCGCTATTACGTGCGTGATTTGGAAGGAATCAGTGTGAACCTCAACCTAGCAGAGAAGCAGGGATGGACACCGCATTTGATTCCGGCGGACAGTCCAGTACTGTACACGGAGGCAGAGGCGTGGAAGAGGCTGAAATACTACTTTTTCGTTAACCATTTGGGCGCGCTCATTCATACGATTGCCCGTTGCAATGAAGAAGATGAAGCTTCTTATTGGCAAATTGTTCGCCGTGTTCTCATACACGAGTTGACTCTTATGAAGGCTAACCATCCATCCAGTGGATATCTGCATGATTTAGTGGAAAATCCGCTTTTTCCGGCAAAAGCCAACTTTATCAGCCGATTTGAGCAGCGAAGTGAAGCACCTGATTATGTGCAAATACCAAATCCAATTTATCACAGCGGGAGGGACGTATGATCGGTCAGCAAATCCAAGAAAAACCAGCAGTCCTATCAGGCAGCACATGGCTTGCTGCGCTGCAATCGCCTGAATATGCCAGAGTGGAGAAACGAATATTACGGCAATTGGTGGAGTCGTTGCTGTTTGAACGAATTATCGATTGTTCTACATCGAAGGAGCCTATTTCAGCGGTTTCGAGTGAATCGCGTTTCGTTATGAAGGGGGTCTCTACGGAGGGATTGCCGCTTATCTACCAATGCTGGGGCAGCCTCAAGATAAGTTTCGGCCGTATTCGCTTGAGTCGCCAGAAGGGGATTGAACGCGTTGGACCAGATGGCGTCACCTCGGAGGCGCGGTTGGAACATTTCTTAGGGGAGGTGCTCGCTCCTCTTATCCCTGTCAACCAACTGCCTATGTTTATAGAAGAATTGGAACAGACGCTTATCAAAGACACCCAGGCCCAGTATGTCAATCCGAATCGTGAACTGTCTGGTCTTGAACGCGAGTACGATGCGCTGGAAGCGAATGTGATGGATGGCCATCCTTACCATCCCTGCTACAAGTCCAGGATCGGCTTCAATTTGGATGATAATTGGATGTATGGGCCTGAGTTTAAACCAATGATCAAACCCGTATGGCTTGCAGTTGCGAGGGATGAAAGTTCGGCTGCTTATTCCTCAGCATTGCATGACGAGACATGGATCTCATCCGAGCTGGGTGAGGAAGTGGTAGCCGGCTTTAGATCCAAGCTTGCAGCCTTTGGCAAAGATCTCTCAAACTATCGGCTGATTCCGGTTCACCCTTGGCAATGGAGGGAAACGATTATTCGCGTCTTTCATCGCCAGCTGGCAGATGGACGGATCATCCTGATCGGCGAGGGGGCGGAGCCGTATGCTCCCCAGCAATCGATTCGTACACTTGCTAATGTTCATTCTAAGGAGAAGCCCTATCTCAAGCTTCCGATGAGCCTGACGAATACGTCAACAAGTCGAATGCTTGCCAAGCATACGGTTCTGAATGCCCCGCTAATTTCGGATTGGCTGTATTCTCTTGTCCAGGACGATCCTGATGCCAAGCGGCTTGATTTTGTGCTTTTGCGTGAAGTTGCAGGCGTGGCATACGATCATGAAACATGGCCGGAAAAGCTACGATCACGGGCGTATGGCGCGCTTGGCGCTATTTGGCGGGAAAGTTTGCACCCTTATTTGCGTGGCAATGAGCAGGCTGTCCCTTATAATGCGCTAACCTCAGTGGACCGCTCGAGCCGTCTGCTCATTGATCCATGGGTGCAGGATATGGGCGTTGAAGCCTGGACTAACCAATTGCTGCAAGTAACGATAGAGCCTTTGATTCATTTATTATTTGCTCACGGCGTGGCACTGGAGACACATGCTCAGAATATTATTTTAATTCATTGTGAAGGGGTACCGGTTCGCGTTGCTTTTAAGGATTTTCATGATGGTATCCGCTTCTCACGTGAACATTTGGCTAATCCGGCAGGCTGTCCAAGGCTGTATACGCTGCCTGCCCATCATGCAAGAATCAATCCGAATTCCTTCATTGAAACAAAGGACGCCTCGATTGTGCGTGATTTCGTGCATGATGCCTTCTTTTTTATCAATTTAACAGAACTTTGTTTATTTCTTGAAGAGCATTATGAGCTGTCCGAAGCTTATTTCTGGGAAGCAGCCGCTCAGATTATACATCGTTACAGGCAGGCGCATCCACAGCATGAAGTGCGTTATCAAGCGTTTGATTTATTTGCAGAAACGATCCAAGTTGAGCAGTTGACCGCACGACGACTATTCGGAGATTCCGAAGTTCGGCTCCAGGAAGTACCCAATCCACTGCATAGGTTTAGGTGAATCAGATGCTCAAAGAGAATAAACTTAAGCAAAAACTAAAAAATGGCATCCCCGTATTCGGTTTGCTGGTCTCTATTCCCTCAGCGCTCGTCGTCGAAATGATCGGCTGTGCCGATTATGACTTCATTATCATCGACAATGAGCATGTGCAGGTGAATCCGGAAACACTTGAGCATATGATACGGGCGGCTGAAGCCGTTGACTTGATTGCTCTTGTACGCGTGTCCGAGCCTAATGCGAAGGAAATATTACGAGCACTTGATGCGGGGGCGTTAGGTATTGTTGTCCCGCAAGTGGAAAGTAGAGAGCAAATGGAGCAGATCGTACGTTCCTGCAAATATGCTCCGCTTGGAAACCGCAGTCTCAACAGCGGGCGGGCCGGCATATTCGGGAAGCATGATCTAGCGGCCTATGTCCAAAGAGCCAATGAGGAAATCATGGTCGTCCCCATGATCGAAACGAGAGCGGGCGTGGAGATGGCCCATGACATTTTGTCCGTGTCAGGGGTTGATATGGTATTGGAGGGGGCGGCTGATTTATCGCAGTCCTACGGCATCCCTTGGCAAACCCGCCATCCAGTTGTCAAAGAAGCTCTGCGGCAAGTAGCTGCAACTGCGAAGCAATGTCATGTTCCTTACTGTGCAATCCCGCGAGCGCCGGAAGATTTTGCAGAATGGTTGGAGTTAGGTATTCAAGCATTTGTGCTTGGGGATGAACGAGGCGTTGCCTTCCGGGCTCTGAAAGCACATCTTCAAGGTTTCGTTCAAAGCTAGATGGTCAATTCCCATGAAAGGTGTGAATAAGCGTTCATGATACAAAGTGTGTTGGATAATAAGGTATTAACAACGATTCAGCAGTGGAAAGAAACGCATGCCCAGCCGATCTCTGCCTTTATCTATGATTTGCAAGGCTTGCAAGAGCATGCGAGGCGAACCGTTAGCGGACTGCCACAAGGATGCAGCCTGTTTTACGCAATGAAAGCTAATCCAGCCAAAGAAATTTTGCAATGTTTGGAGCCAATCGTGTACGGCTTCGAAGCGGCTTCCATTGGGGAAATTAGGAAGATACGCGAGGTGTCGGCAGATAAGCCTGTTATCTTCGGCGGACCCGGCAAGAAGGATGCTGAGATTGAAGAAGCCTTGGAGCTTGGCGTTAAGCTGATTCATGCTGAAAGTACACTTGAATTGAGACGTATTTCGCTTATTGCAGCTCGCCTTGGCGTCCAAGCCTCCGTTTTGATTCGGGTAAATCTCAGAGCATCGTTTCCTGAAGCTACGCTTGTTATGGCGGGACGGCCGACACAGTTTGGAATTGACGAGGAGCAGGTTGCTGAAGCCATTGAATTAGCCCTGTCGCTGCCGCATGTGCAGTTGGAAGGATTCCACCTGCATTCCATTTCCAATAATCTGGATGCCAGCTTGCACGTCAGATTAATTTCCGTCTACCTTGAACGTGTTAGGGGCTGGAAGGAGCGTTTCGGACTTCAATTGTCTTATTTAAACGCTGGAGGCGGCTTTGGGATTTCCTATACAGATATGGAACGCAAATTTGAGTGGGATACCTTTACGTCCGGGCTTCGTACAGTTGTGCAGGAGCAGGGAATAGCTGGCGTTGAGCTGTTGTTTGAGCCAGGCCGCTATTTGGCGGCAGCCTGCGGCT
This sequence comes from Paenibacillus sp. HWE-109, assembly GCF_022163125.1. NCBI lineage: Bacteria > Bacillati > Bacillota > Bacilli > Caryophanales > Paenibacillaceae > Paenibacillus > Paenibacillus sp. HWE-109. The sequence continues at coordinate 1,446,909 of NZ_CP091881.1, forward strand.
TCTATGCCACAGAGGTTGTTGATCTGAAATGCAACCATGATAAGCATTATGCGATTTTACGCGGTGGCTCGCATCATTTTAGACTGCCAGGCGCTTGGCAGCACAGCCATCCTTTCGAGGTTGTGCCTGTGGAGCGATGGGATTATCCGTTTGCAAGGCCAGAAATTCAGGATAAGGAAATAACCGTAGCGGGTGAGTTGTGTACGCCAAAAGACGTGCTTGCAAGAGACATTCATGTTGCTCGTCTTCGCGTCGGAGATATTGTGCTTTTTCGTCTTGCGGGAGCTTATGGCTGGACGATTTCAGCCCATGATTTCCTGAGCCATGAGCATCCTGAGCATATTTTTCTTTAAAGGGGGACTTCACAATGGGACGACAAACCGTCCAAGAAGCTTCAGCTCATGGAGCTATTGCAAGCGAATCGCAGGAGCGTATATGCATGGATTTAGTTAATGCGCTGCTGGCGGAGGGCATACTAGAAGAGGATGGCAGAGGTGAACTGGTGGAATTGTCAGAGATGACAGAGATCTCCGCCGGTTTGCGGTCATTCTTGGAAACTCAGAAACATACCGGCCTCTATTTCCGTTGGTGGGTGAATCGCGAGTTAGGTCGATTTCTGATTTTTCCTGTGCGTCCAGCTGTAGTCCAGGCGATCTCTTATTGCTTTGGCGGTGGTGTATATGAAGTGAATGAAATGAACCAAAGATCCGCGAGCGATGGGAAACCGTACAGCAGGGAAATCGGGCCTACCAGGATTGATGCCATGAAGCTGTTGGAACTGGTTGCAGAGCAGCGCTATGCGCATCATGAGAGGAATGGAGATAATGAAGGGGCATCGCGATTAAAAGAGCTGCTCCGGCTGTCGCTAGAACAGACAAGTTGGGCAGACGCTTACGCTGCTAGTACGCGCGATTCCTCGTATGCTGCTCATGCAAATGGGGCTCACGCAAATGCTGCTCACGTAAATGCTGGTCAAGCAAATGCTAATGACACAGATACAATTCAAACAAATGCAGCTCACCCAAAAACCGATCACGCGGCATGGCGTCTCATTGCGTTAGAGCGCCAAGCTGCATGGCGGGATCGTCCTTTTCATCCTGTAGCCAAGGCAAAGGGCGGCTGGACACAAGCCGATTATGAGGCCTTCAGCGCAGAAGCTGGGCAACCCATTACACTGGAGTGGTTGGCCGTAAGCAAGGCGTTTATATACAGCGGCAAGGCAAGTGAGGAGGGTGCCTTAGCTGCGCTCACACCTGCCGATTTGCTGCTTGCACCTGAGGAACGCATGGCTGTGCATAAAGCGATGGAGCTGAAAGGACTGTCGCAAGAGCTGTATATTGCGCTGCCTGTGCATCCATGGCAGCGAACAGCCATGCTGCCGCAAATGCTGCAAGAAGAGTTGGAATCGGGTATTTGTATTCCCCTTGATGTGCAAACAGGCGTTTACTACGCGACTTCATCTGCGCGATCGTTGGCGCCTCGGAATGGGAGCAACCGGCATCTGAAGCTGCCGCTTGGCATCGTTTCACTTGGTGCCGTTCGTTATTTGCCTGCTGTCCACATGATGAACGGTGAGCGAGGCCAGCGACTGCTGGAGCAGGCACAAATGTACGATTCAGTGCTGAAAGAGCAGCTATTCCTATGCGATGAAAAGACTTGGTGGGCTTATCTGCCTGCAAGCGGCGACTTTTTTGCGGATTCTCCCCGGCATCTTTCTGCTTTGATACGTCAATATCCAGCTGCACTCACGGAAACGGAAAATATTCGCTTATTGCCGATGTCGGCTTTGGCAGCTTACCCGCGAGATGGCCAAGAAACGATACTTGATATCTGGATAAGGGAGCGGAACATGCCTCATTCGGCAGAATCTGCTGCCACCCTATTCGGCGAGGTATGCCTCACATTCCTCACGATTTGTCTGCGTCTGTTCCAATGCGGCGTGATGCCGGAAATCCACGGTCAAAACGTACTCCTGATCCTAAAAGATCAAGTGATTAGCGGTTTGCTTTTACGCGATCATGACTCCGTTCGTTTGCATGTGCCTTGGATGACAAGAAACGGACTGGATGATCCGCAATATAAGATGAAGCCAGGTTATCCGAATTCGCTGTATAACGTAACGCCGCAGAAGCTGCTGGTTTATTTGCAGACACTGGGCATTCAAGTGAATCTTTATGCCATTCTTGAGGCCATAGCTGAGCAATTTAAAATGGATGAGAAGCAACTCTGGTTCATTGTATTGGAGAGTTTGCAGCAGGCTATCGTTCTTGCTGAGCTGCCGGAAGATGTGAAGGCTGTAATCATAGCCTACATGCTTGATCAGCCGAAATGGCCATGGAAAAACTTGATCCGACCATTATTGGAACAGGAAGGGCCCGTTTCAGGCAGCATGCCAGCGAGTATGGGAGAAACGGTGAATCCCTTCCGGCAGATTTCGCGTCTTCTGGATGCAAATTCTATTTAGAATATTGGAGCGGGTTAGCTGGTATAAGGTGTTTGGAGACTGCTGGGATTTTTCCGGCAGTCTTTTTCTGTTTCATAGCCGATTAGGGGGCTTTTACGCAAAACTTTGCTAATGTTGCGGCATGCGATAATAGACAGCATAATAAGAGGAGTTCACTCAGCGGTCTCCCGCGGAGGGAACTACAGTACGCTATTATAGAAAAAAGTGCCTATATAGCGAGGTTGAGGGAACTATAGTACGCTATTTTGCTGTTTGCAGAGAAATTCAGCGTTTTTCGTGGTAATAAGACCCTGTAGTTCCGCTATTGGCCCCGTCCCCCTGCTATTTATCTAAATAGCGTCCTGTAGTTCCCTAACAGGATTTATCGCTTTGACAAGGCTCATCTCTCAGGGCGGCGAAGCCGGTTTTCTCATTTGAACGAAAGAATAGGCAAGCAGCCAAAGGAGGCCCTATTGCATGAAGTCTCATACCTCTGACCATATAAAAATGCCGCCAGGGTTCTGGGCAGGATTACGCCAACTAGGGATTGCCGCCCATGACGTAGCTCGCAAAGCACGGCTGCCGCTTACCATTATTACTGAACCAGCAGTCACCACCGCCCAGTATCTCGCGATCTGGCAAGCTTATTCCGATCTCATGGGTGACACAGCCAATGGAATTATCGAGCTGGCGACCGTTTTTGAAACAGCGAAGTACCCACCAGCCGTCTTAGCGGCTTACCACGCTCGTGATTACCGTGATGCTCTCAACCGAATGGCTCGGTACAAACAACTGTGCCCGCCTGAGAGCTTGCGTATCACCGAGGAGGGCGAGCATTGTACGATCGATCTGGAATGGCTGGATAACGAGCAGCCCGTTCCGCCGTTGCTGGTCGGTATCACGCTGGTATTTCTTCTGGAGCTTGGGCGACGGGGCACAGGTCAACCTTTGACGGCGCAGTTCGTCGAATTATCGCATGCAATGGGCGATGTGCAGGTTCTTGAAGCATACTTCGGCTGCCGTATCCGGACTGGTTCAACATGCAACCGGTTGACGCTGCATCGCAAAGATCTGGACAAACCCTTTGTCTCCTATAACGAAGAATTGCTGGAGATTCTGACTCCTGTTATGGACCGATCGTTGGAGGATCAGAGGAGCAGCCGCTCCATCACCGAGATGGTCAAATGGATCATGAAACGCAGCCTCACAGGAGGGCGAACCGACATTCAGACTGTCGCGAAGGAACTCAATATGAGCGATCGTACTTTGCAGCGCCGACTAACTGATGAAAATACGAGCTTCAAGCGTCTGTTGACACAAGCTAGACATGAGCAGGCACGAAAGTACCTGGCAGACCCCTCGCTGGATATTAAAGAAGTGGCTTTCTTGATCGGATATGAAGACCAGAACTCGTTCTACCGCGCTTTCCGTCTATGGGAAGGCGATACGCCTTCAAATTGGCGTACTGCACATTTAGGTGCAAACTTCTAAACATTTGGCGCGTTGAACAAGAACTTTGGCGCAATAGGCTAGTTACTGAGCTATCCAGACAAGGTAATATAATCTCTATCCGGAAGACAATGAGAAGGAGACAAGTAGGATGGATATGGGATTAAACAATAAAACAGCGTTAGTAACAGGATCAACGAAAGGTATAGGGAAAGCAATTGCCATTGAACTTGCCAAAGAAGGTGTTCATGTATTAATAAATGGACGGAATTATGAAGAGGTAGAACGAGTTGTTACTGAAATCAAGTCAGATTTCCCGGCTACTTCTCCGCAAAATGCGACAGCCGACCTTGTGGAGAGGGGGCAAAGAGAAGCATTATTTGAAAAATACCCCGATATCGATATTTTAGTTAACAATATGGGCATATATGAAATTATGCAATACGAGAATGTTGACGATGATATATGGGAAAAATACTTCCGTACGAATGTTCTTGCTGCCAACGGATTATCTAAATTTTATTTGCCTAAAATGTTGAAAAATGAGTATGGCCGCATTATTTTTATTGCGAGTGAAGAAGCCATTATGCCTTCAGGACAAATGCCTCAGTACTGTATGACAAAATCAATGCTGTTATCATTGTCCAAAAGCTTATCTAAATTAACAAAAGGAACAGAAGTTACAGTCAATACGATCATGCCAGGACCAACACTCTCTGAAAATGTGCATCAAATAATTGAGGGGATATACCCGGATGAACATATGACTTTTTCTGAAAAAGAGAAAGATTTCATGACTGCAAACTTACCTCAATCTGAAATACAGCGATTTATCAAGCCAATCGAAATAGGCAGACTAGCTGCATTTGTATGCAGCCCTTATGCGTCAGCATTTAAAGGTTCTCCAATCCGCATGGATGGGGGAATGGTACCGACTATTTTTTAATAAAAGATAACGCAGCCAGAAATGGCTGCGTTATTTGCGCGCGACGGAGCGCGTTTTCGATTTGTTCACTGAGATTGTATCAAGCTTAGTGGGCCGACTTGAAGCAGCTAACTTTTAATATTGAATAGTAGATAGAACGTCACCTTCAAAATAAAGAAAGGTACTGTCGCCATATACCCATTGTGACATGGTTCCATACTTTCCAGTTGTCACGTTTGTACGTATCGGATTGCCCCAGGACAATAACACCATTCCATAATTCATACCTCTATAAACCTTTTGTGCAGCTATGGCATCCCATGCTTTCTGAGGAAAATCAAATACATCAAATGGGCTTCTAAGGAAAAAGCCGGATAAAGGTGAAGCATGAGACAAGGATTTTATAGTATGGGTATTAACCGTGTAATCATAATTGCCGTCGTTAACAAGCATAGATCCATCGCCAACATAAGTGATTTTTACTTTAGTTAGATTGGGGAGATCAAGCGATCTATCTTTCCAAAATGTGGACGTCTTATTCAACCAGATATCTTTATTCAAAAACTGACCGAGCTCTGCATATTGTGCTAAATCATATGGCGCAGAGGACATCGCATAGTACCTCGATTTAAAATCATTATAATTATAGGAGAACCAGTAATTAGAGTAGGAATTTCCAATCTTTTTGAACTGTTCATTCCATGCGGAATAAAGTTCTTTCAGATGTTCCTCTGGCGTGTAGTTGCCTCCAGAAATCGATATCTTGCCATTTTCTCCCCATGCTATCACGAGATGCAAGTATTCACTTAAAAATACTAACGGAACGTACACGACATCCCGACTGGAAATCGGATAGAAATCTAAAGTAAGTAGCTCCCTTTTAAAATCTCGATAAGGACCATAACTTTTGTCAGCGGAATCAAAATTAGCTACATTCAGTTCCGTCTTAAGGATAATGGGACTATCCGTCTTAAGGAAAACGACACTGGAATTCGTGTTAATTCGGAATGTACGATAATCCTTATCCCACTGTGGATTGATACCTAACTCAGAGAGTACGCCATACATGGGTACGTAAATCGCATTGTTTTGGACAATTGGCGGATAGTTGTAGTCAAACTTTTTTCCATTAATGTAGAGGTTATAACTACTTTCTTCAGCTTTTGTGGAGATGGGGCTTGAAAGAAAGACAAGCAGAAACGCGAATAGAAATAGAAATGACTTTTTTACCATAAGTTGTATATCTCCCTTTATTAGTTTCATGTATTGTAACATATAACTGACAAAGGGGGGATTAGGAAATATCATGTTAGACGATATTGCCCTTAATCATTGTCCACTGTACCTGAAATTGCTCATCTAACAAAACGAGATCCGCATCAAAACCTGTGGAGATCCTGCCTGTGGTATCAAGACCGAGTATGCGTGCAGGTGTTGTTGAGGCCATTTGAACCGCGTCTGGCAATGAAATTCCGGTTTCAACGGTTAGCCGCAGAGCCTCGTTCATCGTAACTGTACTGGAGGCTAAAGTTCCATCCGCTAGGCGTGCTACACCTTCGGTAACCGTAACATGATGGCCGCCGAACACATAATTCCCGTCACCTAGTCCCATCGCTTGCAATGCGTCTGTAATAAGTACCATGCCCTCTGGTCCTTTCAGTCGATGCATCATTCGAACGATCGCAGGATGCAAATGAATGCCATCTACAATGGCTTGAAGGCTGACATGTTCTTCTTCAAAAGCGGCTACCACAAGTCCGGGATCCCGATGATGGATCGGGCGCATGCCATTGAAACAATGGGTAACATGACTGGCTCCTGCTGCAAAGGCTTGCTTGGCTTCTTCGTATGAGGCATCCGAATGCGCGATGGCGATAACTACGCCCATTTTCTTCAAAAAGGAGATAAGTTCCATACCGCCAGGCAATTCGGGGGCGATGGTAACCATTTTAATCAGTCCTTCGGCTTCGTCAAAAATATTTTTCATTTCAGCCAGATTCGGATGTCGTAGAAACCGTTCATTTTGCATACCTTTCCGCTTAGGATTCAGGTAAGGCCCCTCTAGATGAAGCCCGGCAATTTTGGCCCCGACTTCATGCCCGATGACACGTTTCACGCTACGAATCATGGCTAGTAATTCTTCGATTGTCGAGCTGACAGAGGTGACCAAGAAGGAAGTGCACCCTGTTTCAGCACAAGCCCGGGAAACCTCCTGAATACTTGTCTCGCTGCCATCCATCATGTCGAATCCGTTGGCACCGTGAATATGAACATCGATCATGCCCGGTATTAATTGATGTCCTTGACCATCTATAAAGGCATAGTCGCCCTCCGGTAGAGAGGAGAGACCAATTTCTATGTTCTCGATCCTTCCATTTCGTATCCAAAGTGTCGCAGGTAGAGCGGGGCCATCTTGTTGAATCACGTTTACATTGTGCAAAATTTTAAGACTCATCGCTGTTGTCCTCCTCGTAATTGTCTTTCTCCTCACATTGAATAATCGTGATATTTTTATGATGAAGTACCTCTCTTATTTCGATGGGCACCTCTTGGTCGGTAATTAATATATCTACAAAGTCGAAATCTAAGCGATAAACCGACTTGCTGGCAAACTTCGTGAAATCGGCCACAGCAATGAGCTGATCCGATCGGCGGGCCATCTCTTTTTTAACGGAAACATCATCTTCATAAGGAAAATAAAGACCATCGGCTCGTATAGCTGTAGCCCCGATAAATGCCTTATCAGCTCTTAGTTCTCTTAGTTTATCAATGACGGAGGGACCATATAATAAGCGGTTTTTGGCGTGTAAATAGCCGCCGAGCACATAAACTTGCAGATCTTCCCGACCTGACAGAATCCCTACAATATCGATGGAGTGTGTGATCGCCGTAATATGTTTGGCGGAAATTTGCTCCGCTACAGACTGTACCGTGGTTGATACGTCAAAAATGACGGTCTCCCGATCTTGAATCAGTTTAGCTGCGATCAGACCGATTTTTCTTTTACTGTCTGTTTCGTCGATTAAACGTTCTTGATAGGTGGCGATTTCCTTCTGCAATTGAGGCAGAGCGACACCTCCATGTGTACGAATAACAACGCCTTCTTGCACTAATTTAACGATATCTCTTCGGGCAGTATCCCTAGATACATCTAGAAGAGAGCAGATATCCATCACACTCATTGCGTGGTGTTTATTAATATATTCGAGAATTTTCAGCAATCGTTCTTCTTGATACATCAAATTCACCTCTTGTAAGTAAGTTTATCATATATTTTAAGTATTTAAAAGTATTATTTAAGTATGTCTAAGTAATTAATCCGATTTCCTTTAAGTGCTTTCAGTAGCAGCCGTTTGCCTCCGATAGTTTTGAGGGCTCGCTCCATAGTGCTTTTTAAAAGCTCTGCTGAAGTAGCACAGATCAGCAAAGCCAGCTTGCTCAGCTATTTCTGCTATGCGCAGACCTGGCAGCTTCATCAATTCTTTGGCTTTCTCCAAACGAATTTGGTTCATGCGATTGATGATCGTCTGCCCAGTAAGCTTTTTATATTGGCGGGACAGGTGACCGTAGCTCATGTGCAGGGAAGCAGCCAGCTCGCCTACGCTAAGACGATTGCTTTGGAAATCCTCTAAATAGACCTCTACTTTCCGCACCAAAGGGTCCTTGACCGCAGTGGAGGAGGATACCTGTCCCTGCATGGTCATCTGCAGCAGGCTGAGATATTCCAGAAGATGAATGAGCAGAAGCTGAAGCGCCAGCTCGGACTGGCCCGTCAGTGCTTCTAGAAAGAATTGCTCCAGCAAGCCATGAAGTCTGCCATTATCCCGATAAGAGCCGGGATTCCATTCTTGAAGTCGCTGCAGGCGCGTGAAAAAGGACTCCCCCTGTACATCAGTTTTCTCCGTGCTTGCAGGACGAATACGCCATCTTAAACAAATTCCCTCATGAGGATTTCCGCGGGTATAGGAATGGGAATGAATCGTGCCTGGAGGAATAAGGAAGAAGTCGCCTTCTCCCACTTGGACAAGCTCATCGCCGAAATGGGTCACCATTTGTCCGGATAAAATATAATTGAACTCAAACCACGTATGAGCATGGGGAGGACACTTGCTGGCTGTGCCAATTTGCTCGAAAATGATATCGACCCATTCGATGACCGCATCATTGATTCTAATTTCCTGACAGATCTGATTAAAGACGGGAGGTAAAAGGCTTTTTAGTTGTTCAAGATCCATGCATCATGCCCTCGCTTTCAGACTATGATTTCAATCATATCATAATTAGACAACTATTCGTGTTAATTGGAAATGTACAGCGGAACTTGGCAGCCTCACAATAAAGACGAGAGATTTCCATTCGTTCATAAGGAGGTTGCAAGAATGAAGAAGCTTCATTTGATCAGCAATGCCCATCTTGACCCTGTTTGGCAGTGGGAGTGGGAGGAGGGAGCAGCTGCTGCTGTATCCACTTTCCGTGCGGCGGCAGAATTTTGCGAGGAGACGGCGGGATATGTGTTCAATCACAACGAAGTCATTCTCTATAAATGGATTGAAGAATATGAGCCCCAACTATTCAAACGCATCCAACGTTTGGTTCAAGCGGGGAAATGGCAGATCATGGGCGGTTGGTATCTGCAGCCGGATTGCAATATGCTTTCAGGTGAATCTTTTGTTCGCCAAATTTTGCTGGGCAAGGCTTATTTTCGCGACAAATTCAATGCGGAGCCGACTACAGCAATTAATTTCGATTCTTTTGGTCATACACAAGGGCTTGTGCAGATCTTGCAGCTTGCTGGATATAATTCTTACCTCTTCATGCGTCCCGATGAAATGGAGGGATTGCCCGCAGGTGATTTTATTTGGAAAGGCTTCAATAATTCGAGCGTCACGGCCCACAAAATACAGGGGGGCTATAATACGCTGATGGGCAAGGCCAGGGAGAAAATCGAGGGCTGGCTGGCCGATAACCGGGACAAAAATGAGGGGATTGTTCTGTGGGGTGTCGGGAACCATGGCGGCGGGCCATCCCGTATTGATCTTGCGCAGATTGACCAATTAATGAAGCAGGAAAAAGAGTTTGAAATTATTCACTCGACACCTGAAAACTACTTCCGGGATGTGGCTGGCCAGGACCTGCCCTCGTATGCAGGGGATTTGAATCCCCGCTTTGTGGGCTGCTACACCTCGATGATTCGCATCAAGCAAAAGCATCGTCAATTAGAGAATGAACTGTATATGACTGAAAAGATGCTTTCCACCGCTGCGTTGCAGGGTCTCTTGACCTATCCCTCGCATGAACTGCATGATGCCTTATGCGATCTATTGACGGCCCAGTTCCACGATATTCTGCCGGGCTCCTCTGTGCAGCCAGCGGAGGAAGCTTCTCTGCGGTTAATGGAGCATGGTCTGGAGATCGTTGCCCGTCTTAAAGCGAGATCCTTTTTTGCTCTCGCAGCCGGGCAACCGAAAGCAAATCTTCAAGAATATCCGATTCTTATCTACAATCCTCATCCCTTTGCAGTCAAGGGTATATTTGAGTGTGAATTCATGCTCGAGGACCAGAACTGGCAGGAGGCGTTCTCTCTGCCGGTTGTGTATCAAGAGGGTCAACCTATCCCGTGTCAGCCAGAAAAAGAAGGCAGCAATCTGAATCTGGATTGGCGCAAAAGAGTTGTCTTTGAGGCAGAGCTTGCGCCCTCATCCATGAACCGCTTTGATTGCCGGATTGAGATGTTGACGCATAAGCCGATTCCTCAGTTGGCGGAGCAGAATGGCTGCTATCGGTTCGAGACGGAGGAACTGCTTGTTGTCGTCAATGCGCGAACGGGGTTCATCGATGAGTATGTTGTTCGAGGAGTTCCTTTCCTCCGGCCTAATGCTTTCGCTCCCCTCGTGATGGAGGATAATGAAGATCCCTGGCGGATGGATAAAGCCTCCTTCACACAGGTTGAGGGGATGTTCAAGCTAATGAATGAGGAGGAAAGCGGGCTGTTCTCCGGGGTGAAAGGCGCGCTTCCTGCCGTTCGAGTTATTGAAGACGGTGATGTGCGTACGGTAATAGAAGCGGTATTCACGTACAACAACTCCTATATATGCCAGTTGTACAAGCTGCCTAAGACGGGCACGGAGCTGGAGGTACAACTGCGGGTGTATTGGAATGAGAAGGATAAAATGCTCAAGCTGTCCCTGCCAACTCAGTTGTCCGAAGGGCGGTTTGTTGGGCAAACAGCCTTCGGGGTCAGTTCGCTGAACCACGGGCATGAGGCCGTTGCACAAAAGTGGGTAGCTGTAGAAGCTCCTGAGCAGAATCTGGGGTTAACCTGCATAAATAACGGAATTTATGGCAGTGATTTTGTTTCCGGAGAGGTTCGGCTTTCGCTTCTGCGGAGTGCAGGCTATTGCGCTCATCCGATTAATGACCGACCGATCATGGTGCAGGATCGATTCTTGCCGCGGATGGATCAAGGTGAACGCTGCTATACCTTCTGGTTGAATGCGGGAGAGCTTGCTGACCGCAGGGATCGTCAGGATCGAGAGGCGCTGGTTCACAATGAGCGTCCATACGCTTTATCGTTCTTTCCTTCCGGAGAAGGCGAGCGGCCGGAGTCTTTTCTAGTGCTGGAGGATGCAGTGGTTCAGCTGAGCGCTTTCAAGAAGGAGGAGAGAGGCGAGAACTATATCATTCGCCTGTTCGAGCCCACCGGGTTTGGCAGATCAACGGTACTAAGCATCCCTTCGCTGGGAATTCGCCAAGAGATTCATCTGAACGGGTTTGAGTGCAAGACGCTGCGTCTCTCAGCCTCTGCGGGTACGCTTGCGGAAGCGCCTTTATGTGAAGTATAAAGAAATGCAACCTAACCACTCACCAGGCAGCCAAAAAGGTTGCCTGGTGAGTGGTCTTATTTTGGAAGCAGCATAGATCCCGTCTGAAAATTTCTCCTATTATGTGCAGTATATATAAAGTTTAAGGGGGGGATAGTCGAAAATGGTGATGCTATAATGGCGTTATTAATACTAAATAAGGGGGCAATACCCATTATGACTGATTTATCGGTAAAGTCTGACAGGACGCCAGCTGTAAGTATGAGAGCTCTAAACCCCTTTCAAGTCTTTCGGAGAAAGTATGGCGCTGCGTACCTCATGCTGCTGATTCCAGTTTGCTGCTTTGTACTTTTTTCCTTATACCCGATTGCTTGGGCGGTTAAATACGTTTTTTATTACTATGACGGGGTTAGGCCGGAGCGGTTTACGGGGCTAGCTAATTTCCAAAGATTGATGGATGATCAAGTCTACTGGTCCAGCCTCTGGAAGCAGGCTCTTTTCTCCCTGAAAATCATTCTTGAGCTGCCATTGGCCTTTATGTTGGCTCTGCTCCTCAGTTCGCAATTGAGAGGGAAGAATGCATTTCGGGCAATGTTTGTTATGCCGTACATTCTGCCGGCCTCCACGATGGCCTTAGTCGTATATATCCTGTTGAACCCTTACAATGGGGGGCTTAATCAACTGCTGATCGCTTTAAACCTGATTGACCAACCCATTGCCTTCCTCTCCGGCGGGTGGACAGCGTTTGCCAGCGGGATGCTGTTGGATGCCTGGCAGAACTTCGGGATCAATATGCTGCTTCTGCTAGTAGGTCTGACCAGCATTCCCAAAGATGTCTATGAAAGTGCTGATATCGATGGCGCTACGGGCTGGACCCGGGTGCGTTATATCTCCCTTCCGATGATGGGCCGCATTCTCCAGATGATTTTGTTCCTTTCTATTCTAGGAACTCTCAAGTCGATGGGTCCCTTTCTCGTCCTTACAGATGGTGGACCGAACCATGCTACGGAGCTGACCTTCCTGTATATTTTTCATCAGTTTTTCGGAGGAGATACGGGCACCAATTATGGCTACGGGGCAACGGTGGCGGTGTTTACGGCACTTATCCTGGTCGTTATATCGATAGGCTACTTCAAGTTGACCAAGAAAATGGATTATCATAATTAAGGAGGACAGCAAGGTGAAACATCTGTTAAAGTGGTTAAAGTATGTAGTTTTGTCTGTCGTCGCCATCCTAACGTTGATCCCAGTGCTTTACGTCTTGTTTTATTCTTTCAAATCCAATCAGGAACTAATTACGGGGGGCAGCTTGCTGCCTCGCAAGTGGGTATTCTCTAACTATTCAGAAGTATGGGAAGAGCTGAATTTCTCCCTGTACTTCTATAATTCAGTGATTTTTGCTACTGTCAGTTCTGGGCTGAGTGTGTTCATGGGAGCAATGTCTGGGTATGTTTTTGCCAGGACCCAATTCCCGGGCAAACGACTGCTCTCTCTGCTGATTATCGGGGTGATGTTCGTTAGCCTGGGTCCGATGACCTTGTTTCCCAAGTTCAAGCTGGCTGTGGATTGGGGATTGACGAACAGTATTTTTACGATACCGCTTGTTGCCTTGTACGGTTTGGGAGCTAGTGTTTTCCTGTACGAAGGCTTCGTTAAATCACTCGGCAAGGAGATGGATGAGGCAGCAATTGTTGATGGTGCCTCCTATTTCAAACGCTTTTACCAACTGACATTGCCGCTCATGGCTCCGATTACCGCTACTTTTTTCCTGTTGGAATTTATTGCGGAATGGAACAATTATATTTTCCCGTTAGTGATGAGCATCGGCAATCCAGATACCAAGACACTGACTGTAGGTGTGGTTGAACTGCGCAATATGGGTTCTGGCGCAGCTGCCTGGAACTTGTTGCTGGCCGGCTCGATGATTTCTGTTATTCCTGTATTGGTTGTATTTATTGTATTGAATCGGCAAATTGTAGGTGGACTTGCGCAAGGTGCAGTGAAGGGTTGACAGATCGGAGGATGCAGCATGTATAAAGTGTTGATTGTAGATGATGAGCATTTTATTCGGGAAAGACTAGTCACAATGATTCCTTGGGAAGAATACGATCTCGTGGTTGCCAGTGTAGCAGAGGATGGAGAGAGCGCCCTGGAGCAGATCCAGGCGGTATCCCCAGATATTGTTATTACGGATATCCGAATGCCCGATATGACAGGACTAGAGATGATAGCCAGGGCTGAGTCCTATCGACCGAATATACAGTTTATCATTCTTAGTGCTTACAGTGAATTCGAATATGCCCATAGAGCACTCCAGTTAGGGGTAGCGGATTATCTGCTTAAGCCGACGAAACCGGAGGAATTACTGCAGGTTCTTCTTAAACAGGTGGATAGGCTGGAACAGCTTAAAGTGCTGAGAAACCGTGACCGTCGCAATCGCTATTATGAGGAATCCATCCGCTCCCAGTATATTCAGGAGCTCATATTAGGAGATCAACCTGGCTATGAATGGAAAGAGGAGTGTGCACAGGTAGGTCTGAAATGGCTGCTGGCTGGCGAGTTGAGACTGTACCTGATTACGTTGGATGGGGCAGATCTGCACGGTCATATGGAGTCTGCCCAAATTGACCAGTTTGCCGTGCAGAACGTTATGTTCGAGCTTATTGCCGAATACGATGCGGTTTGTCCGATTCGCCTTTCCTTCGGTAAATGGCTGCTGGTTACGGGCGGGATCAGTTCCCAAGATGAGCACCTCCTCTTTGCCCGGCGATTATATGACTGTATTGACCGATTCACCAAAAAGAAAGTACACATTATGATTTCAGAGTCTGGTCAAAGTCCGCTCCAACTGTCGAGGTTGTTTTGGGAAACAGAGAAGATGATGGCGTATATGGGAGCGAATCCGGAGGAGCCGGTTCGCTTTCTTTTGCCGTCTCGTGACGAAACGGCCTATATGCAATGGACGAAGCCGATGGCTGAGCTTATCGGGTGGATACTGCAGGGAGATACAGACCGAGTGATCGAGTGGCTGAACCAACTGGCTCCTGCCTTCCTGGAATGGGAGCTTAACGCGGCTAAGCGATGGTGCTTTGAATGGTTGTCTACGATACGGGAACATGCTGAGGTCCAGGGGGATGTTCATCTGCCGAATATGGATGATCTCAGGATGCGCATCTCCGGTCATACCAAAATCAAGGATCTTCTGTATTTCTTTACCCACGAGATCCATCATATGCTCCGTCAGCGGCATGGCAAAGGAATTCATCGCTTGATTCGTCTTGCTCTGGAGCGGATTGGGAAGGAATACGAACAGGACCTCCAATTGACCACAATTGCCGAGGATTTAGGCCTTTCTCCCGTCTATTTGAGTGAACTGTTCAAACAGCAAACGGGAGTCACCTTCCGAGTCCATCTGCTCAGGGCTCGCATGGGCGCAGCTATCAGGCTGCTGAAGGATCCCACGCTTAAGGTTTATGAGGTATCCTATAAAGTCGGGTACAACAAGGTAGAGCATTTTGTGAAATTGTTCAAAAGGGAATATGGCATGACACCTTCGGAGTATCGGGGGGCGCTTGTATGAAGCAGCGCCGCCCCTCTTTCCGCCGGTTTCACCAAAAGTTGTTCCTGCTTATGCTTGCATTGGCCCTGCTTCCACTTCTGGCTGTGGGCCTTGTTAATATCCTTGTGACCTCCAATTTATTTACCCGGCAATTGGAGGAAAGCGCTGATTTGATCCTGTCCCGCACAGCCGCCCCTTTGGATCAGCTGTATCAGGAATTCCAAACAGCTGAGGGACTGTTTCTTAAGGATGACGAGCTGATGCTGGCTTTGGCCAATCCGCAAGTTCCTATTCTCAGGCAGGTTGAGGTAGCCAACCGGCTATCTCAGTACTTGAGCAATATCAAGTATATTAACGCGGACTTTCGCGTTTCCTTTCTTTTGCCCCGAAATCACTATCTTTCCAGCTATGGCCTTCCTGTGAAAAATGATCCCGATCGCATTGAGAGCTTTTCTCTGGACAAACGAACCCTGGAACACAGTTACTGGCTGTCTGACGATAAAACAACGGGGGAATTCACCTGGATCGTTCCTTTAGGAAGCGTTGCCGCTCAGCAATTGCACGGCTGTCTGCTGATTACCATCCCCTACAGTTCCATGAGCGCGATGCTCGAAGAGCCGCAACAGCTAGGTCAAAGCCAGTATCTGATTGTTGATACCCGGAATGGAAGGTTGATTCGATCTCCCGGAGCAGAGGAGAATTCAGAGCTCCAGGCGAGAATTCTTCGACTTCCTGAGGAGATGAGTCTGGGCAAGCCGGAATACAGTTTTACAGAAGGGGACAGCTATTATTCGGTACGGACGATTGGAGCGGAATGGAAGCTGCTTGGCATTGTGCCACGGCATCAAGTGCTGCTGCCGCTCTACAAGGTATACCAATGGACCATTGGTTTGGTAGGAATCCTTCTGTTAGGCATGACGCTGCTCTCCATCCGGCTGGCACGGAATTTCTCCCGGCCGATTGAACGTCTGGCCTCGCTCGTTGTCCGCAAGAAAAGCGACGGAGCCAATCTGCACATTCCGCCTTTGGTGCGTGCGGATGAAATTGGCGTCCTCTATGACGGGATTCGTGAACTGTTAATGGAAATCCGCCAGGAGCAGGTGCTGAAGAAGGAGTATCGCCTGAGGCTGCTGCAGTATCAGATCAACCCGCATTTTCTCTACAACAGCCTGGATACCATCCAGTGGAAAGCCCTGGAGCATAAGGATCGTGAGCTCACCAGCATGATTGAGTATTTAAGCGGCTTTCTGCGAGGAGGTCTGGATCAGATTGATGTCGTGACCATTGAGCAGGAACTAAGGCACCTTAACAACTATATTGGCATGCAGCAAATCCGCTACAAGGGGCAGTTTGCAATTACAATCCAGATCCCTGAGGCATTCATGCAGCAGGAGATTGTGAAAATCTCGCTGCAACCGCTGGTGGAGAACGCCATTATGTACGGAATGAGTCGTCAGGCGGGTGGAAGTCATATCAGGGTTGAAGGCTGGCGTGTTGCAGCAGATACGTTTTGTATTGGTGTCTTTGATGATGGACAACTGCTGGACGAGGAGCGGGTACAGCGACTGCTCAGCGAGCAGGTTCCTGATCCGGACTCCTTTGGCATCCGTAATGTTCATGAGCGGATCAAGCTCTATTTTGGTGAACCTAATGGCTTGCGGATGAAGAAGCTGGAGCAGGGCAAATGCTTCGAACTGCTCCTTCCCTATGTGGAAAAGCTTTCATAATCACAGCGGGTTTGTCAGTAAATACGAGTTTTGAGGGGTTAACTGCGAGTGGATTCCTTTCTATAATGAGGTTGTAATTCAAATCAAGGTGAGGGGTTGAAGCAATTGAGTAGAAATAAATGGGGGAGCCGCAGTTTGATTACCATAGCTGCCGTGGCGCTGGCTCTGTCTGCCGGGTGTTCGTCTAGTACAAACAATGGGAAGAATGCAAGCAGCACGCCAGCGGCAGAAAGTGCAAAGCCTAAGGAGAAAGTGACAGTCAAGGTTTGGGCCAACACGCGGCATGATATTGAGGTTCGGGAGAGTCTGATCAAAAAGTTCAATGAAACGAATCCTGACAATATCCAGATTGATTACAAGGTTTACTCGGACAACTATGACGAGCAATTGAAGCTTGCACTGAATGCCGGCAAACTTCCGGATATTGCCTATAACATATCGGCCGATCTGATCAATGCGGATTATCCTATGGATTTGAACTCCTTGATCACACCGGATATTCGCAAACGCTTTGATAAATCGGCTCTGACAGCGCCGCCTACCTCCAAGAATGGTGAACTGGATCGTGTTTTTGAGAACGTCACCAATTTGAAATTAGTTTACAATAAGGATTTGTTCAAAGCTTCCGGACTTGATCCAGAGAAGCCTCCAACGACTTGGCAAGAAATGCAGCAATATGCGAAACAGATCACAGCCAGTGGAGGCGGCAAGAAGTTCGGTCTTGGTCTGCCGATCAAGCAAACGGTATTCTGGAGGTATTATGTGATTTATCCAGCAGCTGTTTCGGGAGACATTTATGGCAGGGAAGGCTGGAATGCCGTAACTGGAAAATTTGACTTTTCGCCTTTTGCTAAGTATGTGAAGTGGTGGATTGATGTGAATAAGGAAGGCAGCGTCTTTCCAGGTGTAGGAAACTATGACAATGATATGATCCGCGCCCAGTTCTCTGAGGGCAATATCGGCATGCTGTCCGCAGCTACTTGGGATATCGGAGTGTTCAACGATCAGTTTCCAGCCAAGATCGACTGGGCTGTGGCAGACTTCCCTACCTGGGGAGGAAAAGTTCTGGGTGGTCCTGCCTACGAGACAGCGAGTGGATTCAGTATCAACAAAAAATCAGAACATCTCGAAGCAGCCAAGAAGGTATGGGAATTCTTCCTCTCCGATGAGATGTTTGTAGCGCTGGCCAAAAAAGGTTTGGGCTCCTTTACAAACTTGGCCGCTCAGGAGAAATCAATTCAACCCAAGGATCGCAAAGGATCAGAAGGTTTTGTCATCAATGGGAAGTCAATGAATTATCCAATGGCGCCACGGCTCGATTATTCCGTTGTGAACCCTCCGCTTAAAGTGGGCTCCATCGATATCAAAAAATCGGGCGTTGTCAATGATGTCATGACGGAGCTGTTCATCAAGGGTAAGGACCTTCCAGAAATCGAGAAGTCTTTGCAGGAGCTGGGAGATGCGTTCAACAAATTGACGACTGCTAATGTGGAAGCGAAAACGGTGGAGTTAAACAAATATCTGCAACCGGATTTCAAGCCACTGAAGTAACGCTGACAGCAGCGATTAACCATTCGCACCCCCAGATGGCTTTGCCTAACAAGCCGCTTGGGGGTGTTATCTATCTAGATGAGCGATAGAAAGAGAGGGAAAGTCATGAGACCTAATTTTGATTTATCATTGGATGGGGCGGCGATTCAGCCCGTAAGCGGAGATCGCTACCAAGTTCGCCAGTGGCAAGGGATTCCCGGTATCGAATGCGCCTCGGACAACAGGTTGTGGGCGGCTTTCTACAGCGGGGGGACTGGAGAGGGCCCTGACAATTATGTTGCTCTCGTGAAAAGCGAGGATCGCGGGAAGTCATGGTCCGACTTGCTCTATGTGATCGATCCGCCGGATCAGGTGCGAGCATTCGATCCTTGCTTGTGGAAAGACCCAGCGGGGCGCTTATGGGTATTCTGGTCCCAAAGCTTTAGCTGGTACGACGGACGCTGCGGGGTGTGGGCTTCGGTCTGCGTGGATCCGGGAGCTGACGAGGTTGTCTGGACCAGCCCGAGGCGTATTGCCGATGGTATTATGATGAACAAACCAACGGTGCTGAAGAACGGAGAATGGCTGCTGCCGATTGCTGTCTGGGTTTGTCACGAATCACCGCTGAATGAGCTGCCGGAGCAAGCCTTTTCGAATGTGTACGTTTCAACCGATGAGGGAGCTACCTTCCAACTGCGAGGTTCTGCGGACATTCCGAATCGTCACTTCGACGAGCATATGCTCGTTGAGCGGGAGGACGGCAGTCTCTGGATGCTGGTCAGAACGTTCTATGGCATTGGGGAAAGCATCTCTTCTGATGGCGGACGTACCTGGTCGCCTGGCAAACCGACTACGCTTGGCGGCCCGAGCGCGCGTTTCTTCATCCGCAGACTGCAATCCGGCCGGTTGCTGCTGGTTAACCACTATGGCTTCAAAGGGCGAAGCCACCTGACCGCCATGCTGTCCGAGGATGATGGACTCACATGGAGGGGCGGGCTTGTTCTTGATGAAAGATCAGACATCTCCTACCCGGATGGTGTAGAGGATCAAGAAGGTCATATTTACGTCATTTATGATAGGGAACGGGAGAAAGCCAAGGAAATACTAATGGCAGTGTTCACTGAGGAAGATATTGAGGCGGGAACAAGCGTGTCTAAGAATGCTGCCTTGAAGCAATTGGTGAATAAGGCCAGTAATTAAGCAAGTCTGGCAAGGGGCATTGTTCCCTTGTTCAAAGTGACGATCATTTCTCGATATCTAATCGGGGATGATCGTTTTTTTCATACCCTGTAGTTCCTCTATTGCCCAAGTATATCCCCTTTTTGCCTAAATAGCGTCCTACAGTTCTCTTTATAGGTTTTGTCGCTATTAAGAGGCTGATCGCTCAAGGCGGCAAAACCGTTTTTCTTATGCAGTATTGCAAATAGTTAATTACTGATATAATCACTGAAAAAGAGACAGGAGTGAATCTATTTTGTCGACACAGGTGAAGGATCTATTTGCCATAACGTTATTCGATGTGAAAAAAATACAATATTACTCCCGGTTCATGTTTGATTTCACCCAGCCTTATCTGACGGTGTCCTATATCAAAAATGGGGAAGTAATCACGACAGACGACGGCAAGGAGTATATTGCCAAAACCGGAGACGTGATGATTCATCGCCCTGATACGCCTTTTAATGTGATTTCGCAAAAGGAAGGGATTCACTTTCTGTTTAGCATAGAATTGCACGTTAGAGAGGGAGAAGATTTCTTTCAGCTGTTCCCGTTCAATAAGGTTATTACGATTCGGGACACCGCTCTGTATGAGAAGAAATTCGACGAACTCAAAGACATGTGGCAGCAAAAAGATCATGAACAGGGGGCCGTGCAGGCAAGTTTTCTGGCGCTGTTTCTGCTTCATGAGATTGTGGAAAGCTCCAAAATTGGAGAAAAGCGTGCATCCAGAGATACGTTCGAAATTGCCCGCTTTAACTATGCGCTTCATTATATTGAGAAGGGTTTGGAGCGAAATATTACGCGTGAGGAATTAGCTGACATTTACCATATGAATCCTGTCTATTTTAGCCGGGCTTTTAAGCAGGTATATGAGCTGACTCCGATGCAGATGCTGCAAAAAATGAGATTAATACAAGCGAAACGAATGCTGGAAGATCAGGAAAACACCATCGAGCAAATTTCGCAGAAATGCGGCTTTTATGACGCGTCGCATTTCAATCGCGCTTTTCAGAAAGCTTTTCGTATGTCCCCTAGCAATTTTCGAAAAAGTATCAAAAGTACAAAAACTGGCATCGTGCCTACATGGT
Source organism: Paenibacillus sp. HWE-109 (assembly GCF_022163125.1). Taxonomy (NCBI): domain Bacteria; kingdom Bacillati; phylum Bacillota; class Bacilli; order Caryophanales; family Paenibacillaceae; genus Paenibacillus; species Paenibacillus sp. HWE-109. Next base: position 1,467,672 of record NZ_CP091881.1, read on the forward strand.
CTGTGGATAGGTTGTAGGATAACATATGAAGTATAGATTAGGGTGAGGAGGACTTGACGGCGCATACAATTAGCGGAATGTTTGACTAAACAAGGTTAACTGCGAATATTTGTAATCTTAATAAGGGGGAAATATCAATGGTACAAAAAAGGAAATATTCTGCTATTTTAATCGGATCTGCACTAATTGTACAAATCATTACGGCTTGCTCTGCCTCTCCTGCGAATACAGCCAGTACAGGAACTCCCGCAGCAACGGGAACTTCGGGAAATAAAGCCGATGCAGCGCCAACTGGTGAAAAGGTTACCTTGCGAGTCATGGACTGGGCAGACAGCGAGAAGCCCTATCGCGAGAAATTCATCAAAGATTTTGAAGCGAAATATCCCAATATCAAAATCGAATATACGCTAATGAGCGTTGATCAATTCCAGAACACGATCACAACAGCGATTAAATCGGGAGATGCGCCGGATTTGTTCCCTATTCCAGGCAATATGTCGCTGAGTATGGCGGTTAAAGGAGAATGGTATCAGCCACTAGATGCGTACCTCGATGATGCTTTTAAGAACCAATTCATTGATGGCGTGTTCGTGGAAGGTTCGACGGTGTTGAATGGCAAGGTTTATTCCATACCTGCGCTTTCTAGCGTGCCGAGTACGCTTGTGTATTACAATAAGCAGCTGTTTAGAGATGCGGGGCTAAACCCCGACAACCCGCCAAAAACATACACAGAATTCCGCGAGGCGGCGAAGAAAATTACAGAAGCGGGTAAAGGCAAGGCGTACGGTATCATCGAGGGTGGCAAACAAATCGGCCGTTGGAAGCTGGCAGCCATGGACTGGTCCGCGCTGGGCGGCAGCGGGTTAAACCAACAATCGCCGATCAGTTTGGCTACGCATGATGCGAACTATGACAGCAAAGCCGTTGTAGATGTCATGAACTTGTTCAAGGGCATGAAAGATGACGGAAGCTTTCATCCGAAGACGATGAGCATATCCGCTCCTGAAGCTCGCGCCTTATTTGGCGAAGGCCAAGCTGGTTTCATTTTGCAAGGGGAATGGTCCATTGGTGTATGGAAACGGGATAATCCTAACTTGGATTTCGGTGTGATGATGCCTCCGGTGCCGGACGATGGACAGAAGGGGTATTTGCCTAAGTCAACCATTGGTGCTTGGATCGGAATGTCGAAGACATCGAAACATCCGAAAGAGGCTGCGCTTTATTTGAAGGAATATTTCAGCAAGGAATATCAGTCCGTATTGGTTAAAGCGGGAGACCGGTTCTCGATCTTAAAGGATGTTAATGAGAGCTCCTCCGAAATTCCGCAGTTTAAGCAATACTACGACATTGTTCAGAAATCTTCCCGTTTAATCCCGAATCCGCAGATTAGAAACCCTGAACTTACAAGTGTGTATGGGAATTATAAGGATGTTCAGCCTGGTGTAGGCGATATCCTGCAAGGCGTCGTATCCGGGGCGATCAAAGATCCAACCGCTCCACTAAAGCAGTACTCCGATCTCGTTAATAAAGCGTTGGATACGGCTATCGCGAAGGCGAAGTCGGAAGGCGCCAAGGTAGACAAGAATGACTTCGTATTCTCCAATTGGAGCCAGGATAAAAATTACATAGAACAAGATTACAAATCGATCAAATAATGGGGAGTTCACACATCGTGAAAACCAAGTGGAAAATTGAATTGTGGTGTTGGATATTCCTGGTTCCAACGTTATTGCTTTTTGTCTTGTTTCAAGGCTGGCCGATTGCGGCCAGCTTGTACTATGCCACGTTGGATTGGTCGGGGTTAACATCCGATGCCACCTATGTCGGACTTGATAACTTCGCTAATGTGGCGAAGGACCCCTACTTTTGGAACGCTTTTAAAAATAGTTTCAAATTTATGTTTGGTGTCGTGCCGCTTAATCTGATCATTCCATTAATACTAGCTGTTATTTTGAATCGTCCCCGGCTAAAAGGAGCCAGCATATACCGGACCTTAATCTTCTTGCCCGTTGTTACAACGACATCGATTGTTGGTATTATTATGGTTTTCATATGGGGCAGCGATGGAGCAGTCAACGATGCGTTAATGAGAATAGGTTTGCTCAGCACCCCAATTAATTGGCTGGGAGATGCCAAATGGTCAATGTTTACCGTGGTCCTCATTTCGGTGTGGAAAAATCTCGGTATTAATATGATTTATTGGCTTGCCGGACTTCAGGGGATTCCAAAGGATCTGTATGAAGCGGCTGAAGTGGATGGCGCAAGAGGGACTAAATTGTTCGTTCATATAACCGTACCTTTGCTTCTGCCTATAGGAGCCGTCATTTTACTGCTAAATGTCGTCAATTCTCTGAAAGTATTCGATTTGATCAAAACGATGACCAACGGAGGCCCTTTCTTCGCAACGGATGTGGTGTCCACCTATATTTATCGCTACGCCTTCTCCAGTGAAATGGGACTTCCGCAACTTGGGTATGCGTCTGCTGCCGGACTCTTCTTTGCAGTAACCATCAGTGCGCTCGCGATTATCCAATCCGTGCTGAATAAACGAATTAAAGGTCGTGCCAAATTATGAAAATCCTCAGATTATCATTGTTCCACGTCGTCATGACCGCCTTTTGCATCGTTTGGATTTATCCGTTCTTATGGATGGTTTCCGCTTCCTTCAAGACGCAGAGTGAATTTTTCAGCAATGGACTGCGGTTGATTCCTAACAGCTTCCAGCTGGGGAATTTGGTCAGAGCGTGGAATGAAGCCAATTTTGAACGATATTTTATCAATAGTGTGGTTATTTCCGTCAGTACGATCCTCATCGTACTACTGGCAACGGCAACATGCGGATATGTGCTTGGCAGATATGTATTTAAAGGGAAGAAGCTGGTCTTGGGGGTTCTCGTCGCCAGTATGTTTGTACCGATGGAATTTGCGATTATTCCGATTTATGATCTGATCAAACATTTGGGACTAATGAACAACTTGTTAGGTGTTATTTTGGCAGAAGCTGGAGGAGCGCATATCATTTTTATTTTGCTCTTTTCAACTTTTTTCGGCCAGATTCCCAAGGAGCTGGAGGAAGCCTCCATTATGGACGGCTGTGGATTTTTCCGCACCTTTTTCACCATTATGCTGCCGTTATCGAAGCCAATCGTCGGCAGTGTGACAATCATGCAGTTCATCTGGTCTTGGAACTCTTTTATGATCCCGTTAATTTTAACACTCAGTTCGCCTAATCTGCGGCCTCTTGCCGTTGGCTTGTATGCGCTGCGGGGTGAAAATGTCGTGGATTGGACGGGGATTGCCGCCGGCGGCACGATCGCGATACTTCCGATCATTGTGATTTTCCTGTTCTTGCAGCGCTACTTTGTGGATGGGATTGCCGGGGCTGTGAAGGGTTAACGACAGATGATGCACAAACTATAGCTGCAAGTGCAAGTGCAACTACAACTACCGACTATAAAATACATCGAAGGCAGGTTACAAGAACTATGAGAATCCTTTATTTGGATTTAGATTCCTTGCGTCCTGATCATCTCGGCTGCTATGGTTATCAGCGTGCGACATCCCCCAACATTGATCGTATCGCAGAAGAGAGCGTACGATTCAACAACTATTACTGCTCCGACGCGCCATGTATGCCATCCAGATCGGCATTAATGTCGGGCAGATTTGGGATTCACACCGGCGTAGTTGGACATGGTGGGACAGCAGCGGATATGAGGCGTGAAGGGATGGAGCGCGGTTTCAGCGATCGCTTGGCGACGGAAAGCCTTCCAGGCGTATTGCGCAAGATGGGCATGAAGACGGCATCGATCAGCACATTCTCGGAAAGACATTCCGTATGGACCTTTAACGCGGGATTTAATGAAGTATTGAATGTTGGGGGCAGAGGCGGAGAATCTGCTGAACAAGTTTTGCCCGTAGCGCTCAAATGGTTAGAAGATAACGCGAAGGCAGATGATTGGTTCTTGCATCTGAATTTCTGGGACCCGCATACGCCTTACAGAACGCCGGAGCACTTCGGTAACCCCTTCTCGGATCAGCCGATGCCAGCTTGGATTACGGAGGAAGTTTTCCAGCAGCACAAGCTCAAAAAAGGGCAGCACAGTATTGAAGATATGAATAAGCTTGCCCAATCGCATTACTACAGACATCCGCGGCATAGCGAAATGATTAAGGAACATAATGATTTGAGAGTCATTATTGATAATTATGATGCTGCCATTCGTTATATGGATGAGCATATCGGACAAGTGATTCAGACACTTGAAAGGCTTGGTGTTCTCGAGGATACAGCGATTATTGTCAGTGCTGACCATGGAGAAAACATGGGGGAATTAGGTATTTATTCCGAACACGGCACAGCCGATCAAGGGACCTGCCGGATTCCGATGATCATCCGTTGGCCAGGCGGTCTGCAAGGAAGCGTAGACGATGGGCTTCACTATCAATTGGACCTCGCTCCTACGCTGGCAAGCTTGCTTGATGCGTCTAAGCCGGATTCATGGGATGGGTTGAGCTATGCCGATAGTATTACAAAAGGCACAGATACGGGCAGGCCGTACTTGGTCGTATCCCAGTGCGCGCATGTTTGCCAGCGAAGTGTCAGATTTGAGAACTGGCTGTACATCCGAACCTATCATGACGGACACCATGGATTTCCCAAAGAGATGTTGTTTGATTTGGTTAATGATCCTTACGAGCAGTACAATCTTGCTGAACAAAGAAGCGATGTCTGCCTGAAAGCGATCTACTTGCTAAATGAATGGCATGATGACATGATGCTGTCCATGAAAGAGGATACGGACCCGCTGTGGACCGTAATGAAAGAGGGCGGCCCTTACCACGCCAAGGAATATGTAGCTGAAACAAGCAAAAACTCGCTCCACACGAAGCGATAAGAGTCTCTAAAAGCTCCTATTTGTGTGAAAAGTGGCCGTTTTATACCAATAGAAGTCGCTGGAGACTCTTATCAGAAGGCTGTATGGTTTTGTTCGGGACGGCATTTACGGCAACCATCCGGCTTCAGAGTCAAATGATGTCCACAAGCTTATATCCAATCCGCTGCTGGCAGCTCCGGGAACGGGGACGCGGACAGCACTTGAAGGATATAACTTGCAGAACCCCTTCACCGGCCATCGACAGCCTCGCGGCTGTCAAAGGCAAGCTTCGACGATGCTTTGGTCACCCGGTAAGTGATTGGCTTCGATTTTGGTCCGCCTCCAGGGTAAGCCGCGTCAAAAATGGCGTCCCCCGCAGACTTCTTTGCTGCGGAGGTTTCCGGTCTCAATGGGCATCTAACGAATTGTATGATGCTTATCGACGTGAAAAATAGCTACTTTGGTGAATTAATGAACTGGATTGACGTTATCGAGCAGATTTTAGGTGGAAAGGTGGTCGTTTGCTAGTAATAGGGCTTCTGGGAAATAGAGGGTATTGAGTTCGTAAGGGGTCTTGGGCTTGTCCCAAGATTCATTGACTTGAGGAGGGTGTCCCATGAGCTTATGGGACACCCTCTTTTCTTGAAGAAACTCAGTTCTGATTGGGGCTCAAAAAATTACAAATTGACTTTTGGGACAGCCCTCATCATGACCATGTTTTTTCTTTTAAAAACATAATTATGTACATGGCACTATAAAGGAAGCGCTCCTATACTAAAATCATCAGGGCTACTAAAGTGTTGACTTTGACTGCTGGAACTCATATGGTGGAACTTGAAGCTGTACGAAAGATGGCGTGCTTTGGCTTTGATCGCGCTACTACACATATTCGATTTCAACTTTAGGGGAGAGATAAGAATGTCTAAGCATTGGGAAGCAAATTGGATAATGGATAACCCGTTTCGTTCGATGGAACCATTGGATTTATTTCATAAAGAAATGGATGCAGCCGAATCAGAGATCCATCGTGAGGACTTGCAGCATCATCATTGGCTAGTGAGGAGCACATTTCATCTGGAGTCTATTGATCTTGAAAGCGTTCCCCTATATATAAACATCACAGCAGACGATTATTACAAACTGTATTTAAATGGTCATTTTGTTGGTCAAGGCCCGGCTCAAAATGATGCAGGCCATTACTACTATAATCGGATCGAAGTTAGTCCCTTTCTCCAAGCTGGGAATAATGTCATCGCTGTCCACGTGTATTACCAAGGGCTGGTTAACCGGGCATATAACAGTGGCGATTACAGGCAGGGACTTATCGCAGAACTGACGTCGGGGGAGCGTGTTCTCGTGAAAACCGATGAGACTTGGCGAGCCAAACGGGCAGAAGGTTTCCAGCAAGGGGAGACTTTTGGCTATTTGACGCAATTTGCCGAGCATATTGATGCCAGAAAGTCGGAAAAAGGCTGGAAGGATCTTTCCTTTGATGATTCTGCTTGGCTTCCCGTCCAGACGAACAATCAAGTGGACTATACGCTTGTAGAGCAGCCGACACCCGTATTATCGGTATATGAGAAGCAGCCGCATAGCGTAGTAAGAAGGGCTCCCGGTCATTACTGGATTGATTTTGGCGAGGAAATCACTGGCCAGTTTACCATGGAGGCGGAAGGGGAAGCAGGGGCAGTAATCGAAATCCGCTGCGGTGAAGAACTGGAAGAGGATGGACAAGCGGTCAGATTTAACATGCGCTGCAACTGTACTTATCAAGATCGTTGGACGCTGTCCGGGGATAACGATAAATTGGACCTATACGATTACAAAGGCTTTCGATATGTGGAAGTGTTCGGTCCTGAACAAGCGATTCGTCCGGATTCGTTTCAAGCGATTGTCAGACATTATCCTTTGGATGAAGAAAGCTGCCGCTTTCAAAGCTCGGATGAACGGATGAACGGTATTTTTCAAATCTGTAAAAACGGTGTCAAATATGGTTCGCAAGAAAACTTTGTTGACTGTCCGACCCGGGAAAAAGGACAATATTTGGGCGATAATACGGTAATCGGGCATGCTCACATGCTCCTCAGCGGCGATCTCCGATTGTATAGGAAGGCAATTGAGCAATTTGCTCTAAGTTCCTCTACGTGTCCTGGTCTTATGTCAGTAGTTCCAGGGAACTTTATGCAGGAGATTGCTGACTTTTCACTACAATGGCCGCTGCAGCTGCTGGAATATTATCGATATAGCGGGGATCTGATCTTTTTGCGGGAGATGTATCCCTATGCGGAGGAATTGCTTCGTCATTTTCAAGCCTATGATCGAGGCGATGGATTGTTGCATGAAATCACCGATAAATGGAATTTGGTTGATTGGCCGAAGGAATTGCGCGATGAATACGATTTTGAGCTAGCGAAGCCGATAGGTCCTGGCTGCCATAACGTGGTTAATGCGTTTTATCTTGGCTGTACGCAGGCAGTAAATGAAGTGCGTGATTTGCTTGGGATTTCTTACGTGGATGATCTTCCACGGTTAAAAAAACGCTTCATCGAGGTTTTCTATGATCCGACCGATCGCTTATTTGCTGATGCGGAGGGAAGCAGACATCATGCGCTGCATGCGAATGTGCTGCCATTGCTTTTTAATCTGGCTCCGGAGGAGTCCGTTCCATTTATCGTAGATCAAATTCGCAAGAAAAGATTCTCATGCGGCGTGTACTTTTCCTATTTTGTCCTAAAAGCTTTGGCCAGGGTTGGGGAACATTCGTTGCTATATGAGCTTATGAGCTCCGATGAAGAACATTCATGGGGAAATATGCTCAAAGAAGGCGCTACGACTTGCTTTGAGGCCTGGGGGAAAGATCAAAAGTGGAATACAAGTCTTTGTCACCCTTGGGCAAGTGCTCCGGTACCTTTGTTGATTGAGGAAATCATTGGATTGAAACCATCCGAACCGGGGTGGAGTGAAATCTCATTTTCACCCAAAATTCCAGCACAATGGGAGCATTTTGAACTGCAAGTTCGCGTCCCTTCTGGATTAATTCGCCTTGCTTACAACCAGGGACAGTGGGCCCAGGAATTTCCGCAACAAGTTCGCGTAATCCGACAGGGATCATAAACGGAAATTTGAAAAAAAGGAGAGTACACGATGAGAAAGAATTTCTCGTTGAACAAGACATGGTTTCGCCGTCTCCTGTTTTCGTATGTTACGATTTTCCTTTTAATTGTGCCTCTCCTCATGATTATCCTGTTGATGGCATTCAGTGAATTATCACGAAAAACCGCAGTTGAATCGAATGAGATATTCACCAAGCAATTGCTGCAATCCATTGATAATCAAATGAAACTGATCGATAACACGATCACGAATGAGATCGCCAGCGATGATGATATGCTATCTGCTTTTTTTAATCCTGCTTTACGCGACGACCGCTATTATTCAGGCTATTTGTCTTCCTTGAAAGTGAAAAGTCTTATGGCAACGATGCCTCTCATTGATTCAATCTATTTATACAGGCTATCGGACAATACGGTGCAGACCCCCTATTCCGTCTCCAAGTTGGCTGTCTTTAACGATAAACAACTTATTGTGGAAGCTTTGCAGGCATCTGGGCTAAATCAGCATCAATGGACCAATGTGCGGAAAGGCTACACGGAGCAAGGCGAACCGTCCGAAGTCGTCTCTTTAGTGCGATATGTCCCGTTGAATTCCGGTAATGACGGTCTGATTGTTGTCAATGTGCAGCTTCAAGCAATTGCTCATTTTGTTCAAACACTGACGACGCAAAAGTCCAATCATCTTAGTCTTTCCGACCGCGAGGGTACGCCTATTTATGGTGATGTTCAGGGCAACGATGCTCTAATGATGGAGATGCACTCCGATTATTCCGGATGGGCAATAAAGAGCAGTGTAGCGAACGGCAATTTGTTTCGTCTTGTTTCTGCGATATCGAAGTATTGGATATTGGTTTGCGCGATTTTCTTTAGTATAGGTGTGGTATGGATTGTTGTAGTTACCAGAAGAAATTATAAGCCTGTAGAAACGATCATCCAGCGAATTCAATTATTTTCCCAGCAAAAGAGTGCCGAACTATTCAGAAAAGGCAATCAAGATGAATTTAAGTTCATCGATACCGCTTTGGTGAATTTGATGGAGCAGTCAAATGCCTATCAGAAGCAGCATGAGGAAGATTTAATTTTTAAGCGAAAACATTTCTTTTTCGAGTGGATGGACGGGAATCGTCCTTTGCAGTACGAAGAGTGGCATCAGGAGATGGAGAGCCTCAGAATGCCTAGCGATTTTGTCTCATTATGTGTTAGTGTGCTCGAAATTAATAAACACAGTACATTCACCAGTCTTTATTCCGAACATGATCAAAATTTGCTTAAATTTGTTTTGTCCAGTGTAGTAAAGGAAATTGCCATTGGCCGAAATGTGACCATATGGAGCGAGTGGACGTCCAAGGACCAATTGACGATTCTGCACCAAGTCCATTCGCCGGAAATCGAGCCCGAGCAGATCGCGAGTGATATGGCAAATGACATGATGCAGTGGGTGCAAACCTACCTTGATTTTAATATTACTATGGGGATAGGTTCAGGCGTCGATCGCATAGAACTTGTCCATTACGCCTACGCCGAAGCCTTGGAAGCACTTGAATACAAACCTTCACTAGGTGAGGATCGTGTGATCTGTTATTGGCAGATTAAGCCAGATGGGAAGCAGCAGTCACTCGATCTGCTTGAATATATCCCCGCGATTGCTTTTTCATTACGAACAGGTGAAGACGATTGGCAGAACAGTTTTGCCCAACTGTTTGATGGCATTCGAAGGGGGCTGTATGCCCGTAAGGAATTAGACAATCTAATGAGCTACATGATTTTTTTTATCGATAAGGAGTTTAAAGACTTACCCACAGATGTGCAAAAAATATGGACAAACGGGGTCAAGGATAAACTGCAAAAAGCAGTAGACGACTGGGAAACCGTGGACGAACTACAGTTTATGTTGAGAAATGTTCTTACTGAAACATCCGAAGCAATCGCGGCGTTGCGTGAGATGAGCAGCCATTATATTCTTATCCGCAAAATTAAAGGGTATATGGAGGAGCACTATCACAATCCGGATTTATCATTGCTTCATTTAAGCGAAGTGTTCCACGTACATATGAAAAGCATTAGCCGTACGTTTAAAGAAGAAATAGGGGAGAATTTTATTGATTATTTGACGAGAATTCGGACGGAACACGCGAAGGAGCTATTGGTTCATACCGAGCATTCCATACAAGAGATTACGATCAGAATCGGATATCTGCATCCGAACACATTTATTCGATCATTCAAAAAGTTGGTCGGTCAAACCCCAGGAGATTTTCGGAAGACTGCGCAAGTGAAATCATAAAGTTGAACTTTGTTGATGGGTGTTTTTTTGTTGATGAACAGGATTGGGAAGGCCATAGAATCGGATTCACTGGTAAAAAAGCCAGAGATGACGGTTCTTTTTTTATTTGAGAATTTTGTTGATTGAGGGAAAATGAACGATTGTTTCGAATCGCTTTTCAGTTGTACAGTTGGTTCGCAGGCTACTACAAAGAAAGAGGGAACGATATGAAAGCTATAGACCGAAGGGGAATCGACACGAAAAGATTAAGGGAGAATATACCACTGCTCCTGATGTTCATACCCGTTATTTTATTTTATTTCATTTTCAAATACGCGCCAATGGCTGGACTGATCATTGCTTTTAAGGATTATAATTTTTTTGATGGGGTCTTTCACAGTCCTTGGGTAGGCTTTGATAATTTTCAAAAGCTGTTCAATAACGCAAATTCGTTGAAAATTATTCGAAACACACTTCTTCTTAGCAGTCTAAATATATTCGTAGGATTTCCGTTTCCGATCCTATTAGCTATTCTTTTGAATGAAGTGAGAAAAATGTGGTTTAAGAAGATCGTGCAGACGCTCGTATATCTTCCTTATTTTTATTCGTGGATTATTGTTGGCGGGATTGTCTTCAGCATTTTTGGAATTGAAGGAAGCTGGTTAAGTCATTGGATGAGTCTTCTTAAGCTTGAACCATTTCCCTTCTTATACAATATCAAATCATGGATTACGATCTTTGTTGGTGCAGGTATATGGAAAGATATGGGTTTCAATGCAATCATCTATATGGCGGCAATGACGACGATCGATCCGTCGCTTTACGAATCCGCAAGTATGGATGGAGCTAATAAGTGGAAACAGATTATTCATATAACGATTCCCGGAATTGCCCCGACGATCATTTTGCTCTTTATTCTTTCAATGGGACGTGTGATGGAAGTCGGATTTGATCCTATTTACGTCTTGCAAAATGCTGCGGTGAACGATGTTTCGGATGTCATCAGCACGTATATTTATCGCGTTGGACTGCAAGGCGCGCAATTCAGCTTAACTACCGCAATGGGAATGTTTGAATCAGTCATTGCTTTAATTCTATTGCTCTCTGTCAACTGGATTGCACGTCGCTTTCAGAAGGGTCTATTTTAGAAAGGAGGAATCGAGATGCGTGCATCCAACGGAGATAAAATCTTTTACATCACAAACTATCTTGTATTAGCCTTAATTGCCTGCTCAAGCTTGTTTCCGCTTCTTCATTTGATTGCTCTTTCCATTAGCAGTTCTTCTGCCATTGAAACCGGGAAAGTAAATCTCTGGCCTGTCGACTTCACCTGGGATACGTTTAACGTTCTAATCGAGGGAACACCGCTCGTCCGATCATTCAGCAACAGCGCTCTGATTACGTTCGTAGGCGTTGCGTTATGTATGCTCACCACCATTATGGCGGCATATCCGCTGTCGCGCCCTAACTTTTATGCACGTCGGTTTTTTACGCTTTCGATGATCTTTACGATGATCTTTACGGGAGGCATTATCCCTACTTTTCTGGTTATTCAAAGTTTGGGGCTAGTTAACTCCTATTGGGCTCTTTGGCTGCCTGGTTTAGTAAGTACGTATAACATGCTTCTTCTACGCACATATTTCGAGAACATCCCGTCTGAAATTGACGATGCGGCACGCATGGATGGCTGCAGTGAAGTACGTCTGCTACTTCAGGTTGTATTGCCCATTTCTATGCCTGTTCTCGCGACATTGACGCTTTTTTATGGTGTTGCGTACTGGAATATATTTATGAGTATGCTGATTTACATCAACGATACGGATAAACACAACTTAACCGTGCTCGTGCAGCAAATGATTCAAAGCCAGAACGTACTGCAGCAAACCATGATGGTGCAGCCTGACGACCAGGTTCATGTGGTAGAGGAAGGAATCAAAGCTGCAGGCGTGATCGTCATGATTACCCCGATGTTGATCGTTTATCCATTTCTGCAAAAATATTTTGTCAAAGGTGTCATGCTTGGTTCCGTGAAAGGTTAAGGGCAGCAGAGGACTATAAAGGAGGTGGTGTTACTTAGGGGAGTTGGTTCCCAAGATCCGATGAGGTAAGCTTAGGTAAATAAATAACGAATCAGAAATTTCATTCAAAAGGGGTTTATCAAACATGAAAAAATGGTTTGCGACATCACTAACAATGGCATTATCGACTTCAATGGTTCTCACGGCCTGCAGTACGAAAGCTCCCGAACAACCGACTTCTCCATCTGATTCCACAGCAACAGCATCAACAACAACACCTGCCAAGAAAGGGGATATATCAGTATCGGTTTATGATCGTGGAAATATTCCTGCTGCCGAAGGCACACTAGAAGATAATCGCTGGACAAAATTTATTAATGAAACAGGACCTGCGAATGTCAAATTTGTACCAATTCCGCGCAACGATGCAGCTCAGAAATTCAATGTACTGTTTGCTTCCGGATCGGCGCCTGATATTATTAACGAATTTGATCCGAATATATTGAACCCGCTCATTGATCAGAAGCAGCTTATGCCACTAAATGACCTGATCGAAAAGAACAGTGTGGAGTATAAGAAGGTTCTTCAAGATTATCCCGCACTGAAGAAAGTAGCGACGAGTTCTGACGGTAAGATGTACAAAATTGGACGGGTATTGGAATCATTTCCAAGTTATGCAGTCTTCGTTCGTGCTGATTGGTTGAAAAAATTGAATCTGGACATTCCGAAAACGTCTGAGGATCTATACAAAGTAGCGAAAGCGTTTGCGGAGCAAGACCCAGATGGGAACGGGAAGAAGGACACATACGGAATGGCATTGAGTTATCGTTCGGAGTATGTGATCGATATGATGTTCGGGAACCCGGTGGAACTGTATGGTCTTGTAAACGATCAACCTAGCCGGGCATTTGAACATGCCAAATTGGCGACGGAGTTCAAAAAGCGTTTGTTTGACGAGGGGCTGATCGACAAAGACTTCGTGAATGACAAAAATGGGGCAAAGGCCAAACAAGACTTTTTAAATGGCAAGATGGGCATTTATCCAACTTTTGTAGGAAGCTGGTTCGATTCCACAGTAACGGATATACAAACCTTGAAAAAGGCTGTCCCTGACGCCGATGTGATCCCTATCGCACTGCCCAAAAGTCCAGTAGGAGAATTTATTCCGGATGTACAAAGCCCAGTGCAAATGACAACTGCGATCAATGCCAAGACCAAAGACCCCGTTGCAGCGATCAAATATATTGACTTTATGGATCGTGTCTCGACAGGCACCTCCATGCTCTTCGGGTTGGAAGGCACGCATTACAAGAAGGATGCAAACGGATGTCCGCAAACCATGGACCCCAATAAAAGCAAGTCGGAAGTTAGCTGGGCGGGGGATTATGCGCAATCCTATTCCCGTTTGCAACTAGGCAAGTGTTCGTTCTTTCAAAGTCAATACAATCCTGACATTCCAGAACAAAAGGCAGGACTGGACATGTTCAACAAAGCTGAGTCCCTATACCTCGACTCGACCAAAAAATATCGTTTCGTTACCTTGCAAGAGCTTATACCTTCTTTCCCCAAGGATATGCAAACGTCCTTTAATACAGTTAAGAAGCAAATTACCGATACGTGGTTGAAATCAGTCTTAAGCGGGGACAAATATTCGGTTGATCAAGCCTATAAGGACGTTCAGATTGCTTGGGATAAAGCGGGTGGTAAACAAATGGACGACTTTATCATTGGGTGGTACAAAGACAGTAAAGACAGCAGTTTCATGATGAAAGATTTATGGGAGACTGTTGCCAAACAAGCGCAAATGAAGAAATAAGCCAGACGCTGAGGAGGGGATAACATGGGGAAGTATAAGCAATTTGCATGCGTCTTGGGTCTCTTATTATTCATGTTAATTGGAGCACGAGCCGCTCATGCGGCGGTTATTCAGCAGTTGCCGGTTTCTAACCCAGGATTTGAAACGCTAACGGTAACAAGCGGTGTGTACAGTCCCAAAGAATGGAAGACGTGGTGGTGGAGCGGTCCTGTGAACACCCCGTCCAGTGCGGCAGCAAATTATACGGAGAATGAAAAAAACGGCGGGCAGCGCTCCGTATTTATTAGCAGTGTCAGCACAGGATACGCGGGGTGGGTATCGAACCCCATAACGCTTCCTTCGAATATGACTTCATTTCGAATTACGGCTAAACTCAAGACATCGGAAGATTATTCAGGAAACAAACCACGGTTGTGGGTTTCCTTTCAGAATAACGGAACCTTCCTAGGGTCCTACACAACGGATCAGACGGAGGGATTGCCACTCACGGATTGGACTGAGGTGAGGTTTACCGTTGATCGAAGCCAGTTTCCAGTTGGCACCAACACGCTGGTGCTGAAATTATCGACAACCAGCATGAATACTGCGGAGCCAGTAAGCGGCAAACTTTACTATGATGATGTAATGCTGGAGGCGTCGGATGAACCCATTCCGGTTGCACAGCAACTGCCGGTTTCCAATCCGGGTTTCGAGACATTAATCGTGACCAATGGTATTAACGGTCCAAAGGATTGGAAAACCTGGTGGTGGAACGGATCAGCGAACACTCCTCCGGTTTCAGCAGCAAACTATACAGAGACTGAGAAAAGTGGCGGTCTGCGCTCGGTGTACATCAACAGCGTCAGCAGTGGTTACGCAGGATGGGTGTCCAGTCCCCTGACACTTCCGTCCAATATGACATCGTTTCGATTGACAGCCAAGCTGAAGGCATCGCAGGATTACTCGGGCAATAAACCGCGATTGTGGGTCTCCTTCCAGAACAACGGAACGTTCCTAGGGTCCTACACGACGGATAAAACGGAGGGGTTGTCGCTGGCAGATTGGACGGAGGTGTCGTTTACCGTGGATCGAAGCCAATTTCCTGCCGGCACCAATACACTTGTCCTGAATTTGACGACCGCCAGTATTAATGCTGCGACACCGGCAAGCGGCAAACTGTACTTCGATGACGTAAAGGCGGAAGCGTCGAACCAATCGCTGGGACCTGTTATGTTTACGTTGAAAGGAAGTAAATTTGCTAGCTGGTGGAATCTGGGAGAACCTGTCGTGTACCAATTGAACGCTGGAGCAGTACCGACATCAGCTAAATCCATTATTGGCAGCGTTTACAATTCGGATAATGAACGGATAGATCAAGTATCGGTTTCGAGACAGACGTTTCTCGATCAAGGTTGGAACTGGACGCCTTCGGAGCCCGGATATTACGAAGTTGCTTTTGCGTATCAACAGAACGGCGCTGCGGATTTAACGGATCTGCCTGTCAATTATACGTATTCACAGACAGATCTGACTACGTTTTCACGTGAGCGATATTCATTGGTTGTAAGTCAGGGGCCAACGAAGCCAATTTCGCAGAGATGGCCAACCATGGGCTTTAGTTACCAGCTTTCCGAAGGCGAGAATGCCATGAAATTGGCTGATCTAGTGGGATTTCGCTTTGCGCGGATTCATGCAGTGCCATGGGGATCGCAGTTCCGCGATACGAGTTGGGCGATTCAACCGTCACGCGGTGTTTATGATTGGTTGAGATTCGATGACCAAATCAACAAGCTGACAAGTTACGGGTTCGATCTGACTGGAAATCTGTTATACACGCCGCAGTGGGCATCGCCGCATCCAGAGCAGACGCAGGCAAATATCAGTGTCCCGGCCTATTCCGCTTATGCTCCAGTCGATATGAAGGATTGGGAAGATTTTGTTCGTGCCGTCGTTACCAGGTATGATACTCGGATTAAGACTTGGGAGGTATGGAATGAGCCAAACTTGCCTGGGCTGAGCGTGTTTTGGTTGGATTCGACCGAACGCTTCGTTGAACTGTTGAAAACTGCGTATCAGACAATCAAAGAGGAGCAGCCGGATTCTGATGTATGGATTGGCGGACTTGCAGGACGCAACTATTTGTCATTTTATAAAGAACTGCTCAGTTTGGGCGGAGCGTCCTATTTCGATAAGCTCTCGCTGCATGGTTACCTGCCCGATCCGCGCGAATTCCAGCGTATAGATCAGGTTTTTGGAGTCGCTTCCAAACAGTGGGCCGATTCGGAGAGTCATGCGATTCTGGTCAATTCGAATTCAGTAACAGGCCCTGTGCCTACGGAATCGGAGATCGCTAAGCGCATGATCGTTGACTTCCTCTCACAGCTCAAATGGGGAACGCAAAAAATTGCCTTATTTCATATGTTGAATTTATCGGAAATGGAAACTTTATCTTATGCCAAGAGTACCGGTACTGTTACGCACGCATCGGGTTTGTTCCGCTCTAAGCCGCGAGTGGAGCCGAGACTCGCTGCGTCCGTAGCTCATCATTTTCTCGATCTTGCTGGCCAATCGCTCGTCTATAAAGGAGAGTACGTTCTCGGGGATGGACAAAAAGCAGTTGTACTAGACAATGACGGGACCGGGCTCATCGGTTTGTGGACTGACGCATCCTCAGAAGCTCCGATCGATGCGCGTCTAGCGGCTGCCTTCACGGGAGAGACTCTCGTTACGGACTGGGAGGGCAAAGTGCAAAGCGCCAATACTCTATTGAGCATACATCCTGGCAAGGTATATTGGATAAGTCATGCGGATAGCACTGCATTAGCCGCTCTCCCGATCTCAGAGCCGTTCTTGATCTCTGATTTCGACCGTAATTCGAATCAAATCGATGTCCCTGAGTCGAATGGAATCAGTGGAGAACTATTCAACCCTGCCACATTGGAAGTCACTGACCAGGCTGTTTGGACTACCGATAACTGGACGTACAAGGCAGCTGCCCAGTCAACGAAACCAGCGGATTTTGACGCTTCTTTTGCGGCGGGGTATTCAGATAGCGGGCTGGACCTGATCGTTCGTGTGAAGGATGGGACATTTGTTCAGGATAATCCACTGGGAAGCTTCTGGAAAGGGGACAGCGTACAGTTCGCGATCGACACATTCGGCCAGGGATTTACGGGAGATCAGGTAGAATTCCAGGCAGCATTGACAGCGCAGGGTCCAGTGCTATATAAACAATCCGTACCTTATGTTGGCGGCAACTTGCCAACCAACTGGACACCGGGCAATAGCGTAGCGCAGTTCGCATCCCTGAAGGTAGATCAAACGGTCACCGGAGAAACAACTTACTATATCCATGTAAATTCCTCTGAATTATATCCTTATGTACATGATCCGCAAAGTCCACTTCGACTGTCTGTGCTGGTCAACGACAATAACGGCAGCGGTCGGCTTGGCTATCTGGAATGGAGCAGCGGGATTGGCAGTGATAAGAATCCGGGGAAATATGGAAAAGTGTGGATAGCGGCAGATACAACGGTACCAACTGCAGAAGTTGCCTATCGCGCGGCAACCGCACAAAGTGTGATTGCCACAATCATACCGAGCGAATCGGTAACGATCACGAATAACGGAGGTTCAAGCAGCTACACATTCATCTATAATGGCAGCTTTACCTTCGAATTCGTCGACGCAGCAGGAAATCACGGCACGGCAACTGCAACTGTAAACAGTCTTGCAGCCAAAAGTAAAGCGATACCAGGAGCATTGGTACTATCTGATGACAATGGCTATGATACTGGACTTCTGGACGGAACATACAAGGTTACGATGAACATGTGGTATGGAGAAAACGGCAGGCTGTATAAGCTTTACGAGAATGATGTTTTAATTGATACGCAAATCCTTACAGACAATTCTCCAAACGCACAAACAGTGACAACCGCTGTTTACGGCAATAAAAATGGGACCTATCGTTACTATGCGGAGCTTACGAATGCCTTCGGTACAACAACGAGCAGCACGTATGATGTAACGGTTACGAGAGCAGCGCCAGACAAACCGGTTTTGGCGAGCGATAACTGGGATGGCGACGGCAGTTTCAAGGTCACCATGAACCTGTGGTGGGGAAAGAATGGAACCGTGTATCGTTTATATGAAAACGGCGTTCTCATCGATACACAACCACTTCTGGATCATACCCCCTTTGCTCAATCAGCAGTAACGAGCATTGCCAATAGAGCAATAGGCACCTATGAGTATCGTACTGAGCTTGTCAACGATGCGGGAGCCATATCCAGCGATAAGATGATTGTAAATGTAACGAAGTAAGAGATTAAATCTACCCCTGTATAAACATGAAACAGCACCTAGTTACCAAAGTAAGATGTGAGTTATAATACAACATATATACCTCATCATGGCAACCGTTCATTGGACGGTTGCCATTGCACATTGGTAGCGAAGGGGAGAGAGGAATGATCATCAACAAAAGGCAGCTGTTTTTCTCGCTTCGACTCAAATTTTTACTCGTATTTACGTTGTTTATTGTGGTTCCTATTTTATTGATGTTATTTCTATATTTCATTCAATCTGACAAAATAGTTATGAGACAAATGACCGACACGCAAACTGAGGTTTTAAAGCGGGTAACGGACCGAGCCGATGACATGCTCAATCGGACTTTAAATGTTTCTAATTTGCTTACCAACGATTATGATGTTTTGCAATTGCTTAGAAGTTCGGGGCAGTCCGACTTAAATGACTATCCAACCTATCAGAGGGTTATTGGTCTGCAGAGCAAGATGGACAACTTGATTTCTTATATTTTGGACAATCATGCTATTGTTGCGGTCTATGGATTTAATGGCAGCATCTTTGCGACCAATCAGGATGAAGAGATACTTAAAGTGATGCCTGATTATGCGAAACAAGCCAAGGAAAAAAATGGAGCTCCTGCCTGGGATGTAAACCCTTCTTTGATAGTGAAAGGCCTTGAAGGGAACCAAGAAGGGGGCTTTATTACGATGGTCCGGTTAATCAGGGGGGAGACGACAAAGGGCTATGGGTTTGTCTTTATCGCTTTTCCAATCAAGGAAATGTTTCTCGTTTCCAATGGGTTAGAGGAGGATTCTCCAGCCCAATTCCTCATATCGGATAATAATCGATTGCTCTGGGGCAGGGATGATTTGTGGCATAAGCTTGAAGCGGGAGAAGCGGGTTCCATATTTACGCAAAGCTTAAAAGCAACAGGCTGGCAGTTGCGTTGGATTCCCATGCAGGAGCAATGGATGCAGCAGTTGAAAAACGTACGCACGACAACGACATGGGGTGTTATCGTTTTATTCGCGTGCTTTCTATTCATCTATGTCCTATTTACCCTCCGTTTAATGAAGCCTATTCGCTCGCTTGTGCAGGCCATGGGAAAAGCAGCTTCCGGGAATTTCGAGAAGCCCGCTTTGGCTGGAGGGAACGATGAAATTGGACTGCTAAGCCATCATTTCAACCGTATGCTGTCGAGCTTGAAGGAAATGGTTACGACTCTTCGCGAAGAGCAGCAGCTGAAAGAGGAGGCCAGGTTTCATGCTCTTCAGGCGCAAATTTCTCCCCATTTCCTGTTCAATGCCCTTAATTCTATTAAGTGGCTGGCGTTATTCTCGGGTGCCAAAAACGTTGGGGATATGATTACTTCCTTAGGCATTATGCTCAGCTACAGTATGAAGCAGGAAAGTGAAGTTGTCACACTGCGAGATGAGCTTGATTTCATAGAGCACTATTTTTCGCTGCAAAAAATTCGCTTTAACGATAATATAGACTTGATCATTCAAGTCGATGAAAGTTTGTTGTCTGCGCGTATGCTTAAATTTACCCTTCAACCTATTGTAGAAAACAGTATTATCCATGGGAATCGAATGCCTTTAAGCATCCGTATTGCGGCTTATCAGGAAGATGGGTTGTTGTTTGTCACGATTACAGATAATGGTCAAGGGCTGTCAGAAAGAAAGTTTGCAGACGATGCGCTTGAGGAATCCAATCCCATCAGACAAGGCAAATATAGTGGAATCGGGCTTGAGAATGTGCAGAGTCGGATTCGTATGCATTTCGGGGAACCTTATGGGCTATTGATGCATAATGGCACGGATGTCGGGGTGGAGACGGTTATCAAGCTGCCTTGGAACAGGATGGAGGAGCCAGCATGACCAAGCTTTTATTAGTGGAAGATGAATTTCTGGTGAGGCTCGGGCTCAAGACGTTTATTCCCTGGGAGGAATTCGGCTTTGAATTGATCGGCGAGGCGGTGGATGGATTAGATGCGCTTGCCATTCTTGCTGAGAAGCCATGTGACCTGCTGATTACCGACATTTCCATGCCGAATATGGATGGTATCTCGCTAATGGAACGCGTGAAGGCGTTATATCCGCACATCAAAATTTTAATATTATCCAATTATAATGATTTTGGGTATGTAAGGCGGGCGTTGCAGCTCGGCGCTTCGGACTATATTTTGAAGCTGACGATGAGACCGGAAGATCTGCAAACCAAGCTGCAGCAAATGCAAGAGGAAATTGAGAACGAGCGTAAAAAGCAGGAGGAAACGTTACAACTGAATCGGACTGCGGTTCAATTTCGCCAAGAAATAACGATTGAAAAGCATCTGCGCGATCTCCTGACCATGCAGTACTCGAAGCGGGAAGCGGATGATCTCTCAGAGGAATATGCGAGTCTGCTTCCGTCATTTCCATGGACGGTCTCGATGATGAAAATCGATCGTTATGAGTTTGTTGTAGATGAGAATCGATTTAAGAGTGAAAAGCTGCTGCGCTTTTCCGTTATGAATATACTCAGGGAAATTATGCGCAAATATAAGACGGGGCACATTGTGGAACTGGGTGGGGGACGTTTCGGAATGATAACCGGTACAGGGGCGGAGCCGATGCTTGAGGAGATGACGGAATGCATACAACGCTATCTCAAATTATCTGTCTATTGTGGTACATATTCCCCTGTTGAACGAGCATATGATCTGCATGAAGCGTGTAAGTATGCCGATGAAGCCCTCTTGGAGAGATTTTACAAGGACTCGAATCGTGTCATTCCCTACAGGGAGCAAATGTTTGCAGATCATGCTGTACCCATTGCATCACAAGACGACTGGCTTGATGCGATGGCCCGGCAAGACCAAGAAGCGCTAGAGACTGCTATCAGAAATATGGCTAAGACTTATTTGGAAGATGAAGTATCCCGACCTTATCCAGATCTGGTTAGAGAACGATGGCTGCATGTTGTACATCTATTCGAGGGGTTTCTTCAACATAAAGGAGGAGACCTTTACTCGATTGAGTCCTACGAAGGAAGCTACCCTCATCATGTCGTGAGGACAGCGGAATCTCTACAAGAAATAAGTGAGTGGTTCATTGGTTGGATTGCCGTCTTCTTGGAGCACTTGCGCTCAAACTTGGTTCATCAGCCTCGACCGGAAATTCGAATTGTGCAAAGATTAATTGAAGAAAAGTACAGCACTTCTTTTAAAATGTCCGACTTGGCCAAAGAAGTTAATTTTACGGAGCCGTATTTAAGTTCGTTGTTCAAAAAAGAAACCGGCGAAACGATGATCGACTACATGATCCGTATTCGAATGAAGAAAGCCAGGGAACTGCTTAAAGATCCCACTGTTAAAATTTATGAAGTTGCTGACGCAATCGGCTATTCGGATCCTAATTATTTCGCTAAGCTGTTCAAAAAGATCGAAGGCATATACCCGCAAGAATATCGGAAGCGTTATATTCACTAAAAGTGGATAAAACAAGACAGGTAAGATCTTAAATGAATTCATTACGCAGGAATGATCACTTTGCTATGCTAAGGATGTTCCAAACGGATGAAAACAAGTAAGAGAGGGGTTTTACCAGTATGAAGAAATCGATTTACTCTACCGTATCACTCACAATAGCCGTTAGTTTGATGCTTGCCGGTTGTGCCAAAGGCGACAACCAAACAAGCTCATCGCCTGCAGCTGCGACGACGGCCAGTTCTGCAGCTCCGAAGAAAGCCGTCAAACTTAAGATGTGGGGCGGTATTCCTGAAGAGAGCGGCCCTAAGGATGTGGTCACGAAATGGAATAGCTCGCATCCTGACATCCAAGTGGAGTATACACGTTATGTGAACGACGATAGCGGCAACACGAAGCTTGATACGGCCCTGATCAGCAACTCCGATGCGCCGGACATCTTCTTCAGCTATGGCGAAACGAATTACAATCGCCGAGCCAATGCTGGCGTTACGTATCCATTGGATGATTTGATTAGTAAATATAAGCTTAATGTGGATGATCTTATTGGCAAAGATAATGTTGTCCCGTTCAAAGGAAAAACGCATTATTTGCCGGCCATGAAGCTGTTGTCTTCCGTGATGATTAATCAAACGGCATTGGAGAAAGCGGGAGAGAAGATTCCGGCTCAAGGATGGACATGGGACGACTACATGACTCTGGCCGAGAAGCTGCAAACGGCTGATCAGAAGGGCAGCTTTATCAAGGTTCCGGATGATAATATGGTGCGTTTTGCTATTCTTGAGAATAAGCCAGTGGACTCGTATTATACCGCGGACGGATTGTCCACCTTCGATAGTCCTGCAGTCAAGAAGGGCTTGGAATATCAAAAAGCGCTGCAGGACAAAGGATTGTCGGTGAAGTGGCCGGAAATTATTGCCAACAAGCTGCTTCCTCCCAATGAGCTGCTGACCGGAAAAGCGGCAATGATCTTCGGAGGCACACATTTGCTAAGGAATGTGAAGGATACCAAGAGCTTCCCGCATGAGTTCAAAACGATATTTGCCCCTGTGCCCCAGTTGGAGAAGGGCGGCAAAGTGAATACGGCAGGCTTCAACGACTTCATGTCGATTAATAATACGTCTTCTAACAAGGATGAAGCCTTCCAATTTATCTCGTGGTACTTAACCGAAGGTAATCTCCTCATGATTCCGGGTGGACGTTTGCCGTCTTCCAAGAAGATCGATGTGGATAAAGTGGCTGATCTTATGGTCGGGGATGCAGCAAGCCTGATTAACGTGGATTCTTTGAAGTCTCTAATCAAAGGTGACTATATCTTCCCAGTTCAAACGATCTCTACTGCCTTACCGGAAATGACCAAAATTATTAACGAGGAAACAGAGAAATATGTCATGGGTGTACAACCTTTGGACAAAGCTATACAGAATATGAAAACAAGAGCGGATCAAGCGATTAAGGCTGAGAAAAAATAACTTGTTACGTTGCAAAAGGGACCTGTTGGACTTCTATTTGAAGTCTGCTGGGTCTTTTTTTGGTTGGGGTTTGGTGACTGCTTCGGAGATGTAATGAACGGAGTTGACGCTACCCGGCACTTTATTGGTCGAATGGCGATCATTTGCTTGAAATAGCGCATCCGGAGGGAACTACAGTCCGCTATTCTACCCAAAAGTATCAATATCGCGAGGTTGAGAGAACTACAGTACGCTATTTTGCTGTTTGATGCGAAATTCAGCGCTTTTCGTGGAAATAAGACCCTGTAGTTCCGCTATCGCCGCAGCAACCGAGCTTTTTGCCAAAATAGCGTCCTAGAGTTCCCTCCCTCTGGATTTGTCAGCGGGAACAACAGAACTGTGAGGCTTGCTCCAATTCCTAAGAATTATTATATGAAACTACAAGTTTTAATCTACTGATTCCGTCTTTTGACGTGATACAATCGAAGGTATGATTAAATTCAATAACTCAAAATCGGCCGTGCTTTTGGGCAAAGCGCCTCTTGCTCTTGACAGAGGCTTTTTTGCCAATTCGCAGAAATCGGCGGTTCTTTCGGAGAACGTATACATGTCTCCGTCATGTTTTGTATATTGAAGACATCCGACTACGTTTGGGGAGTGACTCATTACGATGAAAATATGGCGCCGCTTGCTGCCGAACACTTTGAAGATCAGGCTTATCCTAGCTTACATTACCCTCCTGATGGTTCCTTTGTGCTTCGCTATTTTTTATTTGTTTCAGCATTTTGAATCCATTCGCCAGAAGGACATGATGGACCAAATGTCCGAGCGTATGCAGCAGGTTCATGTATCCTTGACGGATATGATGGCATTCGCCTATAAAGCGAACATCATGTTGAGCCAGGACGAGAGTTTGATCCAGATTATGGACGATCCGGAGAAGTATGATCCCTTTGACCGTAAGAAAGTGATCGAAAGCAAAATGTTTGGGATCAATAACAGCTTTTTCTTCCATCAGACGGAGCTGTATTTCCGTTTTATCGACCGTAAAGGCAATGTATACACGTCCTATGCCCCCAATGGTCAGTTGACCAATCGGTTGAAAGAATTGCAAGATTGGCGGAATGCGCTGCAAAGCGGGTCCCATCCCTATCGCTGGACGGCCGATGATTGGAATGATGTGAACGGGAGCCAAGGGAGCAAGCTCCTGAGCCTGTACACCATTCTGGATGACCAGCTGCGGGGAAATTACGGACTGGCGCGCATCAGCATCAACATTCAAGAATGGTTCCGCAGCACGTTAAAGGATAGCCCGGCCAACAAGGATCTGACCATCTTTTCCGGTCAAGGAGAGATCGTTCTGCAAAGCAAGGAAACAGCTTTCAGCAGCGTTATGATGCAAAGGATCATGTCCGCACAGGCGAAGGAAGGACATTTCGAGGATGAACGCGCCTCGTCCCTTGTCAATTACAGCTATCTGGAGGAATTGGACTGGTATGTGGTCAGTCAAATGCCTTTAAGCGAGCTGCAGCAGGAGATTCAGCGATTAAGGCTGATCGCTTTCCTCTTTCTGAGCATTCTGGTCATCGCCTTCGTACTGGTGACTATCTTCCTCTCGGCTCGCATGACGGGACCGCTGTATGTCCTGGAACGGAGCATGGAGGAAGCTTCGGATAAGAAGCTGAATGTCAAAATTACCATTGGCAAGGGTGCAACGGATGAAGTGCGCTCCCTTGGCGAAAGCTTCAACCGGATGATTGATGATGTCGTCGTGCTCATAAACAAGCTTAAGCTGGAGGAACGGCAAAAGCAGGCGGTTCGATTCCAAATGCTGCTTTCCCAAATGAACCCGCATTTTCTGTTGAACACCTTGAACACAGTCAAATGGATGGCCAGAAAAGAAAAGCAGGAAGCGATCGCAGGCATCTGCACCTCTTTGGGGTCCATTCTGGAGGCAAGTTTGGGTTCAGATATTGAGCTGGTTAGTCTCAAAGAAGAAATAAAACTATTGCGCTCCTACGAATCCATACAGTCATTTCGCTTCAGGGATCATTTCACCATCCAATATGAGATGGATGAATCGGTTCATTATGCTCTGGTTCCCAAGCTTAGCCTCCAGCCTCTGGTGGAGAATTCCATCGTCCATGGCTTTGATGAAGCCAAAGGCTGCTGCGCCATCTGGGTCAGAGCCAAGGCGGAAGGAAATTCACTTATTCTGGAGGTGGAAGATAACGGCGTCGGCATGGAAGTGGCTTCCCGCAGGCCAGTACGGCGAAGCGGACACGGGATCGGACTAAGCAACCTGAGAGAAAGGCTGCAGCTGCTTTTTAAGCGGGAGGGCTCCATAGAATTTATATCCAGCGCGGAAGGGACCCTGGTCCGGATCCAGCTGCCATTGTTGATTGCAACGCCTTATTCACAGGAAGGAGAGGGTGGACATGTGGACGGTTTTGCTAGTGGAAGATGAAGGTTTTGTCAGGGAGGCACTCAGGGAAACGGTAGATTGGGAAAGTCACGGCTTTCGTGTTGCGGGTGAGGCGGGTAACGGAAAGGAGGCTTTGGCAGCTATCCTGGAGCTTAAGCCTGATGTCGTAATTGCCGATATTGTCATGCCGGGCATGGACGGGATTGAACTGCTGAAGGAAACACGGAAGGCGGGAATCCGCAGCCGGTTTATTATGCTGACGGCCATGAGCCACTTTGATTACGTTCGGGACGCCCTTCAATACGGTGCCTTCAACTATCTGTTGAAGCTGTCTTTAAACGATGAGGTGCTGTTGGAAAATCTGGCGCGGATCAAGGGGGAAATGCTTGAAGAACTTCGAGGTGCTGGAGAGGCTCTGTATCCTCTTTACCACCGTACTTGGTCGGGCATTCGGGGAATAGGTGCAACGGGACATGAGGATCCGGCTGGAACGGTTGCGGCGGCGGAGAAATTCCGCAGGCTGTGGCTTGATGTGATTGCCGTGCTGAGCGGAGCTGTACCTGCTGACGCCGATCAGATGGGTATTCGGACGGAAGAGTATCTCTTGGTCCAATCCTTCTATGAAGGGGGACAGACAACCTTCTTTTGCTGGAGCTTTCAGATAAAGGCAGACCATGCCCGCTGGAACAAGCCGAAACGTGCGGCCGGACTGGCTGCCGGCAGCAGATTGGCTCGTCTATCTCAGGATTGGCTGCTGGCGCTGAATCAGTTGAACGGCGAGTGGTACGGCGATGCAGCTAGCCAGGTGAAGGAAAGGCACAAATTGCCATCCATCGCGGAGCTGGAAGCCGAACTGATCCGCTGCTTTGAAGAACGTAATGAAACCAAATGCGCCGAAGTGGCCATACATATATGGGATGTTATGGAATCATCTTCATTTTCCCATATGGAAGTTAAAATGCTGGCCTCCCATCTTCTTAATATCCTGGCCATGCTGGCAGGACGCAAATTCGAGGATCATGAGGGAATCGATTCAGCCATAAGCCATGAATCGTTGCTGGCATATGTGCTGCAAACTATAAGGGAGCTTATCCGTCATCTGAAGGAGGAACATGTCAGCTTTACGGACCATCCCGAGGTGAACAGGGTGATTCAATATATGCTGGAGCATTACAAGGAAAATATCCGGGTTACGGATTTAGCCAAGCTGGTAGCCATCAATGTGGACTACTTAAGCACCGTGTTCGGCAAGAAGACCGGACTGACGCCTATCGCTTATTTGCAGAATATCCGGATCGAACAGGCGAAACGCTTGCTGCTGCACGCCAAGCTAAGTGTGGAGGAGATCGCCTTTCAAACGGGCTTTGCCGACGATGCTTATTTCATCAAGGTTTTCAAGCGCATGGTTGGACAAACGCCGAGTTCGTTCAGAAGAGAGAACAATATCTAAGTTTTGTACTATTAACCTACAAGTTTCAACTCTAAGAAGAGAAGGTTCAGATTGGTATAGTTGGGAAGAATCAAACATTAGATTGCAGGGAGGTTACAGGCAAGATGAGAAACAGAAAATGGATGAGAGCAGGGATGGCAGCGCTGATAGCTATACCCTTGGCACTTACCGGCTGCGGTGCACAGGGTGGCAGCAACCAAGCGGAGGGAACGTCTTCCCCTTCCGCAGGCTCGAGCGCAGCGCCTAGTACTGTGCCCAATAAGAATCCGATCAAGCTTACGATGTGGGGAGGCGTGCCGCCCGAGAATGGGCCTCAAGCTGTTGTGGACAACTGGAATAAGCTAAATCCGGATATCCAGGTAGAGTATGTGCGGTTCGTTAATGATGATGCTGGAAATCTAAAGCTGGATACGGCGCTCATTTCCAGCCAGCCTGTGGACATGTACATGAACTATGATTTCAGCCTCTACGAGAAGCGGATCAAAGCAGGCAACGCTCTTGATCTGAGCAAGTTCACGGACTACAATGTGGACGACAAAATGGGTATAGGCGCCTCCTTGTGGAAAGTGGATGGTAAGTATAATGGTGTTCCCACTCAGAAAGGCTTGTCCTTTGTCTGGTTGAACAAGGATATGCTGGATGCCAAGGGTCTTAAGGTTCCTACGGACTGGGGTATGGACGAATTCAGGGATTACGCCAACAAGTTGAAGGGAGACAAGGTATGGGGAGCGGCGCAATCTGATTATTATTTCAATGTGCCCATCAATGGCTCCATGCTGAAGGGAAGTCTGCTGCTGACGAAACCGGACGGCACCTCAGCTTTCGATAGTCCGCTGACAGTAAAGGCGCTTCAAGTGTATTCGGACATGATGTTCAAGGATAAGAGCATCATGCCCCATACGGAGCAAATCACCTCGAAGCCGGCTCTGGACCAGATGTTTGTGAAGGGAGAAACAGCCATGATCTTCTCCACCAATCAGATTTTCAGGACCACTAATAATGTGAAGGATTATCCCCGCACGTTCAAAGTGGCAGCAGCGCCGGCTCCGAAGATAAACAAGGATCAGACCGACTACCTTAATGCAGGCGGATTGGGCGATGTGCTCTCCATTAATCCCCGCACCAAGAATCCGGAAGCAGCCTGGAAATTTATCAAGTGGTATTCGGATAGTGGGATGCTGCCAATGGCGGCAGGCGGAAGAGTGCCATCATCCAAGGACTTTCCTGTCGATGAGGCTATCGCCCTGATGTTCAAAGGCGTGGAGAATACCTATGACATTGATTCCATCAAGCGGGTTATGTTCGGCAGCCTTCCGCTCGGATTAAGCCGTTTGGACAAGAAAACGGGAATCGAACAGCAGGTCATCTATGACAAGGTTTTCACTCAGAAGCTGACTCCCGAAGAAGGGGCGAAGGAACTGGCGCGTGTGCATAACGAGAACTTGCAAGCGGCCAAAAAATAGGAGACGGGAAAGCCAAAGGAGAGGCAGGAATAAACGTGCCTGTCTTCTCCTTTGGCGTAACCCATATTAGAGAGAAAGGTGGTGGCCGATCGTGAACTGGATGAAAAGGCAGAGGTTGCTTGGCTATGTATTCATCGCCCCTAATCTTATTGGCATGATGATTTTCATGCTGATTCCAGCCCTGTTTTCCTTTTATTTGATGTTTACAGATTGGGTATTCGCTAGCGGGGAATCCCCGCATTTTATCGGATTGGACAATTTCAAGATGATGGTGAGAGACGATTTGTTTGCTGTATCGGTCAAGAACACGCTATTGGTGTTAATCCCTGTACCGATTTCAATTATTCTGGGTTTTCTGATCGCAGTCATGTTAAATAATCGCGTCTATCTCCAGAAGACGCTGCGGGCTTTCTTCTTTGCCCCCTATTTTACAAGTGGCATTGCAATTGCGTTCGTCTGGATGGTGCTGTTCCAGCCTGCAAACGGTCCCATTAATGCCTTCTTAAGATCCGTCGGCATAGCGGAGCCTCCCAAATGGTTCGCTTCTCCCGATACAGCGATGTATGCGGTGCTCATTATGATGATCGCAGGCGGCATCGGTTATAACATGATTATTTATTTAGCTGCCCTTCAGGAAATATCCCCGGAGCAGCTGGAAGCCGCCAAGATGGATGGAGCGACGTTCGGGCAATTGCTGCGTCTCATTATTTTACCATTGGTCAGTCCGACGACGCTTTTCCTGATGATTACCGGTTGTATCGGCTCCATCAAGGGCTTTGGCATGATCTATGCCATTACCCAGGGGGGGCCTGCTAATAGTACGACGGTATTTTCCATTTTCGCATACAAGAAAGCCTTCAACTTTTATGAAATGGGGTATGCATCGGCCGTTTCGTGGAGCATGTTTCTGCTTATCCTAGGCATTTCGCTTATTCAGTGGGCAGGTCAGAAAAAATGGGTCCATTATTAGGGAAGGGGGAAAGACGCAACATGAATGCAAGAAGTACCAGAATAATCAAGGGACGGCTGGGCAAAGGCTTGAACACGATCATCATGGCTCTTTTCAGCTTGCTTTTGCTTTTGCCAATGATCTGGATGATCAGCACCTCGTTTAAGAAACCTAAGGACGTCTTCACCTACCCGATCCAGTGGATTCCGTTTGACCCGGTGTTAATCAATCACATCAAGGTCTGGACCACTGGAGACGGATTTCTCCTCTTTTATCTAAACTCTCTGAAGATATCGGTGTTTCTGATGATTGGAGCGCCGCTGCTTGCCGCATTGGCCGCATATGGGTTCAGTCGTATTGAGTTTAAGGGCAGAAACGCTATTTTTCTGTTGTATTTATGTCTGATGATGATTCCGCAGCAAGTGCTGTTTGTTCCTAAATTCATCATGTTTGAATGGATGCATATTTACAATACTCATTGGGCGCTGATTCTCCCGGGCTTGTTTACGGTATTCGGCGTATTCATGATCCGGCAATTTTTCATGAGTATTCCGCATGAAATATCCGAGGCTGCCTTCATTGACGGGGCAGGACATTTCCGAATTTTCTTGCAATTGTTCCTGCCGCTCTCCAAACCTGTGCTAGCCACCTTCGCGATCATTGATTTTACATGGACGTGGAACGATTATGAGAATGCGCTAATTTTCCTGCTGGACAAGAAGCTTTACACGGTTCCGCTTGGCATGCAGAACTTCATGCTGGAAGCCGGCGTAGACTACAACTTGATGATGGCTGCCGCCACAGCAGGCGTCGTGCCTCTGCTCATCGTATTTTTCTTGGGTCAGAAGTATATTATTCAAGGCTTTTCAAGCTCGGCGGTTAAGGGATGATAACGGATACCAGTTAGAATAAGGAGGAATGAACGGCCTATGATAAAAAAGTTGGGTGTAATCCTTCTCGCAATTTGTTTGTCAGGCATTTGGAACGGCATTGGACAATGGCATACGGACCGCGTGTATGCAGCTGAAGAAACCGCATCTGTACAAGAAGCAGTCATGAATACGGGACAACCAGCTCTTGCAGCAGCGGATTTTAACTACGTAATCAGTGATTTTGAGCAAGGGAATGATGCGTGGAATTTTAGTCTCGGCGATACGCCTGCTGTACAGGGAAGCTTCAATGTAATCGAAGCGGTTTATAGTTACCAAGGGAGCCATTCGGGGCAATTGCTAGCGGATTTCAGTAAAAGACCAGCGGGCTCGCCGTATGTGTTAATTAAAAAAGAGATGGAAGATCTAGACATTACCCAATTTGCGTTCTGGGTCAAAACCGCGGATCTGAAGTCTGTACGTATACGAACAACGGATTCGACGGGACAGACGTTCCAGCAGCGAATTACTCTGCAAGGCACATCCGATTGGCAGCAGGTAGTCGTCAGTCAAATGGGGGCGAAGTCGTTTACGTACTGGAACGGCGCCAATGACGGGATATGGCATAAGCCAGCCAAGGACATATCGATATTTTTCGATCGCTTTGACATTAAGAATGGCGCGTTGACGGCTGCTGTGCTGGTAGACCAGATAACAGCTCAAGTAACGGTTCCGCCGAAGGATTTTGATCATGTAATCAGCGACTTTGAGCATGAAAATGATGAATGGCTCTTTAGCTTCGGCGATACGGCCGCCGTCAAGAGCAGCTATAAGGCGATTCAGTCAGCTGAAAGCTATAAAGGGAACTACATGGGGCAATTATTAGCAGATTTCAGCAAAAGCCCTGCGGGTTCGCCATATGCGTCTATAAAAAAGACGGTGGATGACCTGGACATCGAACAACTTGCCCTCTGGGTCAAAACCGCGAATTTGAAGTCCGTACGCATACGAACAACAGACGCAACAGGGCAAACGTTTGAACAGCGACCTACTTTGCAAAATACATCCGATTGGCAGCAGATCGTACTCAGTCAAATGGGATCGAAGTCGTTTACGCACTGGAACGGTGCCAACGACGGGATATGGCATGAGCCGGCCGGTACCATAACGATACTCTTCGACCGTTTTGACATTAAGAATGGCGGGTTAACAGCCTCTCTGCTGGTTGATCAGATTACGGCTCAGCTTGGCAGCTGGCTGCCAGAGCTGAAAATTCAACAAACCGTACTTGGCAATGTTTTTCTGGATCATGAGCCAAATACTTTTATTGTAAGATCCGGAAGGCCGATACTAAATTGGATCGCTTATGATATTTATGGCGCGAGAGTCGCTTCAGGAAGCGAGAGGACGAACGCCGGGGAGGCCCGGATAACAGTACCTTTCAGCAAATTGGGCTATTTTACGCTGGAAGTTTCTGCTGAGCAGCCTGGTAGTGAACCGCTAGTCCGAAATACAGCTTACGCGGTCGTTTCTTCTGCTTTGCCGTCCGGTAATGGCAACTCGCCATTTGGCGTCAGCACGCATATGGGTTGGACTGCCTCTGGCTGGAGTAAAGAACTAAGTAAGCTTATTCGATACATGGGGGCATCGTATGTCAGGGATGGCATGGAATGGACCAGCATCGAGAAAGAAAAGGGTGTCTATGCCTTTGCTCCTACACCGGACGACTATATGAAAAAGCTTGCGGAGAATGATATAAAGATGCTCTTAGTAGCGGCATTCAATAATCCGTACTATGATAACAATGGCACGCCCTTCACGGATGCG
Source organism: Paenibacillus sp. HWE-109 (assembly GCF_022163125.1). Taxonomy (NCBI): domain Bacteria; kingdom Bacillati; phylum Bacillota; class Bacilli; order Caryophanales; family Paenibacillaceae; genus Paenibacillus; species Paenibacillus sp. HWE-109. The sequence goes on from NZ_CP091881.1 coordinate 1,499,955, forward strand.
GGAAGAAGGGGGCTTGCCGAATACGCCAAGGCCTATGTGGGGCGTTACAAGGATCAACTTATCGGGATCAACGTATACAATGAATTCAATGGCGGGTTTGGCAAAAGGGGCAACAGCCCTGCCAATTCACAGCCGGACTATTACTTCAAGTTGATGAAAGAGACCTATAATGTAGTCAAGCCGGCGTACCCCGATGTGCCGGTTGTAGGCATCGTCTCCGGTGGTGTTGACTTGAACTGGATTGAAGGCGTACTGAAGGGCGTGGGACAAGGCGAGGATAAAAACGCCGGCCTCAAATATCTGGATGCGGTGTCCGTTCAGACGTATATGGATCCGAACGCTCCTGACGAGGTATTCGCCAAACTGGAAGATCTGAAAACCTTGATTAGGAAATACAATGACGGCAAGCTTGTACCCATCTGGGTGACCGAATTCGGCTCGCCGACACATCAATCCGCCAAAGGGGTCGACGAGAAGACGCAGGCCAATTATTTACCGCGCGGATTTGTTAAGGGACTGGAACTCGGACTTGAACGGATGAACTGGTATGATTTCATGAATGACGGACTTAAAGCTGATTATAATGAAGACAACTTCGGTTTGGTCCGGCATAAAGATGACCCGATAGGGGCTTATACACCAAAGCCTGCCTATGCGAGCTATGCTGCTATGAGCAGGCAACTGGATGGCGCTGTTTTCGAAAGGGAGGAGCCATTCAGCGCCCCGATTAAAAGTAATTTGTTCTCGAAAGCCGGCGAAGCTCTCAGAGTCGTCTGGGCATCGGAGGAAACCCAAGCCGTGATTGAAACGGGCAACATGGTGGAAGTTACGGATTTTATGGGCAACACAGAGATGTACACACCGCATAATGGCAAGATCTATATGACGCTGACAGGAGAACCTGTTTATATCAAAGGAGTCATAAGCCGGATCGTGAAGGACGACACTTTTGCTGTCTTCGGGGAGCAAGGGGCTGTAGGCGATCAGCATCCGTTCACATTGACAGCGAAAAACGAGAGTGAACCTAAGTTCGCTATAACAGCGCAGATGGAGGACAGCAGCTATCCACTTGTAGCTTTGCAAGGACAAATGTCAGCGCTTTCCCTTGTAGTTGGCGAGACGCGGGAAGGCTTCCGTTCGGTAGCGATTCACTTATTGGACGAAGCAGGCAACAAGATAGGCAAGCTGCAGCATGAGGTTGTTACAGGGATGCCGAACAAGGTTACTGTCAGACCTGTGATGCAGCAGACTGAAGAGCCATACGGTCAGATGTTGAATGTGGATATTGCAAACTTTAGAAAGGCCGCAGGTCTTACTGTTAACCGTATAACCTGGCGGATTGGAGGACAGTCGGGCGTAGAACTTGTCAACACGAATGTGCTCCCGGGAAGTAAACAGCTATTCAGCATCCCGCTTAGCCCGATCGCTCTTGGAGGGGATCAGCCGACATCCATCCGCGTCGAGTTTGCTGAGCAGGAGCCTTATGTGTATGAAGGTAATCTCAGCTTTAATCCGGTCTATCAGGGGGCGATTGCGCTCAATAACCACATAGAGCCGGAAATTGTCGCATTAGCGCCTACCATCGATTTGTCACAGGGCAAGCCTGTCCTGCTCTCCGGTCATAGCGGAAATATTGGAGTGAGCGGACAAGCCTGGCTCCACTATGATCAGGATCATTTGTATCTGACCGCAAAAATTAAGGATGATGTTCATGCGGCGGCGGCATCCGGGGCTAATATATGGAATAATGACGGCATTCAGTTTGCTTTGTCCCCTGGAATTCCTGGTGAAAGTCTGGGTTGGTATGAGTACGGTGTTTCGGATACGCCTGATGGTCCGCAAATATATCGCTGGACAACGATGGGTGGATTGCCGGCAGGGCAGGTGCATAATGGCGAAGCCGTGGTAACAAGGGATGAGGAGCAGAAGCTGACGATCTATAAGCTTGCTTTGCCATGGTCGGAGTTGACGCCGATTCAGCCCATGCTCGGAGATGTTATGAGCTTCTCTCTGCTCGTGAATGAGAATGACGGCAACGGAAGAAAAGGCTGGGTGGAATGGGGCTCCGGAATTGGCAATGAGAAGAGGCCAAGTCTGTTCCGGTCCATGCAGTTCCAGACGGGCAGAACTTTAAAGGAAGGCGTTGTATTGTCCGGACCGACTTCCGTAAACATCGGGCAAGCGCTGGACTTGACATACAGTCTGGTTAACGTCACATCAAGCGTATATGCGAAATCGGTGACTGTTCATTACGATCCAGCGCTGCTTCAATATGCCGGGGTGGAATCCATGCTTGAGAAATTTACGGTTGTCGGCTCTACGTATGGTGCAGGAGAAATTAAAATTTTGGAAGCGGGTCTAAATTCTCCTGTCACAGGATCAGTGAACCTGCTCAAGCTGCACTTCCGAACTTTGGCCGATTCGCCAGCGGTGACAACCAGTGTCTATGTCACGGACGTTCTCGCCTCCGACCAGTTCGGACACGAAATAACGCTCAACACCGGTCCAGCATTTAGTGTACAACTGGTCGTTGACATAACGGCGCTGCATACAGCGATTGCCGAAGCGGATGCTGATATCCTTGCAGCTGCAGCGATTAACAGGAACTTGGGCGATCATCTCTACGGCCATTATCCCAATGCTTCTATCGAAGCTTTGAAGGGTGCTGTTGCAACTGCAAGAGCAGCGGCCGCCAATTCCGACGCCAGTCAGGCGGCAGTCGATTTGGCCAAGCGGAAGATGGAAGATGCGCTCAGCACGTTCCATGCGTCAATTAATTCGATCATGAGGCTTGGCGATTTGGGCGTCATGGCGGCACGTTACGGTGAATCAGCAACTCCAGCGCCTAACAGCCTTTGGCACGAAATTGCCATGTATGATTTCGACAAAGACGGAGTGCTGGGCATTAACGACCTTTCGCATCTGGCGAGAAATATGATCAACTAATAGATGGGAATACCGAATGGGGAAAAGGGCCTCCGCGCCTTTTTTCCATCTGAATCTGAAGAAGGGAGGCCTAGCCGTGACACGTAAATTATTGGCTATTTATCTCATTCTGGCACTATGCACTGCCATGATTCCTGCCGGGGTGGCTGCTCAGACAGAAGAGAATGTGTTCAACCTCATCCCGTCAGCTTCGACGCTGAAAGTGAACGATACTTTTACTGTGACATTGGAAGGGAAAAGTCTGACAGATCTATATGCCCAAGAAGTCACGTTGACGTATGACCGCAATCTCCTTCAGTATGTGGACACGAAACAAATCATTGAAGGTTTTTCTGTACCCCCGGAGGTTAAAGAGAACACGATTCGTTTGGCTTCTACATTAACGGCTCCCGTAACGAAGGGGAAAACGGGAGACCAGCTGCTATATCGGCTCACCTTTAAAGCAATCGGTAAGGGAAGCACGACCGTCAAACTGACCAGTCTGGCGTGGCTTGATTCGAAGGATGCATTTGTCAAACATGGTGGTACGAAAGGTGCGGCAGCTGATCTCGAGATTCGTTCGCAGGATTCCCCATCCCCTGGCGGCGATTCTTCTTCGTCGCCACCTTCGTCGATTTCTACGCCAACACCTTCGCCGAATCCGACGTCAAACCCTTCTGCTACTGTGGTTGTAGTGAAAGCGCTGACGGATGCCGATGGCGTTGCATCCGCCACCGTCAACGCGGAGGAACTGCAGAAGGCAATCGACACTGCTAAAGCGCAGACGATTTTTATTGAAGTAAAATCTGTGGATGCTGCCAGGGAAGTAAAGGTGCGAATTCCACTGAAGCAGCTCCAATTAGCCAAAGATAAGCAGATTATAATAATTGCGGTCGACACAGGGCTTGCAACGGTCTCGATTAACCCGAACCTGCTGAAGAACCATGTCAACGAAACAGGCGGCAATCTGGAGCTTTCCGTCGTCAAGGTGGATCCTTCTGCATCATTGCCGTCCAAAGTTCGGGAGAGGCTGAGCGGCAGCCAAACCGTATACGACTTCAGGATGAGTGTAAACGGGAAGAAGCTTGATAAATTCGACGTTAACGATGTGAAAGTAGAGATTCCCTATACGCTGAAACCGGGAGAGAACCAGAACAAAGTGATCATCTGCTCCATCACCGATGATGGTAAGCTGGAAGTGATTAAGAACGGCAAATATAATCCTGCAACAAGCAAAGTGACGTTTAAGCCGAAGCACTTCAGCCAGTATGCAGTTACATATGGCAATGTTGCTTTTCAGGACTTTGCGGGAGCGGAATGGGCTGTGGATGCCGTCGAAGGCTTGGCAGCTAGGGAGGCGATCGACGGTGTGGGCATGGGAAACTTTAATCCGAGTGGGGACGTGACCCGTGAGGAGTTCATTGCCATACTGATGCGCACATTTGATCTTGTCGATACCGAAGCGGAAGCGACGTTTCATGACGCTGATCCGGATGCCTGGTATTACAGTGCTGTCGCTTCAGCACAGAAGCTGGGCATTGTGAACGGCAAGGAGGATGGAAGTTTCGGCATCCATGACAAGATCAGCAGGCAAGATATGGCGGTTATAATATATAGGGCTGCCGAAATGCTCAATGCCGGGTTGACGCAATCCGAACCGGATGCTCCATTCGCAGATCAAGCTCAGATTTCGGGCTACGCCCTGGAGGCGGTAACTGCTGTCCGGCAATCCGGCATTGCGAGCGGCATGAGCGGCAACATCTTCGCGCCGAAAGCCCCATCTACCAGGGCGCAGGCGGCTGCGGTCATCTACCGGTTATATCTGGGAGCAAGGTAATAAGAAGAGCGAATCAAAGAAATCCGGTTGTCATCTGCGTATGCAGATAACAACCGGATTTCTTGCTGTTTGTTCGCCTCGCGCGGAGATAAGGGAACCACAGTCCGCTATTCTACCCAAAAGTATTAATATCGCGAGGTTGAGAGAACTACAGTACGCTATTTTGCTGTTTGATGCGAAATTCAGCGCTTTTCGTGGAAATAAGACCCTGTAGTTCCGCTATCGCCCTAACCTCCCTGCTATTTGCCTAAATAGCGTCCTACAGTTCCCTTAACAGGAATTGTCGCCATAAGCGGCTGATCTCTCAAGGCGGCGAGGCCGGTTTTCTCACGCCTATTTTTAAATTTGTTTCCCTACATCTTAAAATCAACGCTGTAACAACCTAAATCACGCCATTCCACTCGGATTCGTTACTGATTATGATACGGGTATGGGTTTAATATGGCTAAATGGGGTGGCATCATGCGACGAGTGTCCAAGCATAACAGGAAGGAACAATTGGCGGGTTATTTGTTTATTTTGCCGAATTTTCTCGGCGTTTTTTTCTTCGTCATTCTACCTCTGCTGTTCAGTTTTATGCTGATTTTTGCAGATTGGGATTATTTAAAAGGCTTTGCTGGGCTAAGTTTTGCTGGACTAGGAAATCTTGAGAAATTAGTGAATGACGTGTATTTATGGCACGCACTGCGGAACAATCTGATTCTAACAGGCGTAACGGTGCCCAGTGCTATGGCGATTGGTCTGGTTGTGGCTGTGCTGCTGAACCGGCATGTTTATGCCAAAGGTTTATTGCGAACTTTGTTTTTCCTGCCTTATGTCAGCAGTTTGGTGGCCGTTTCTGTGGTTTGGAGCGTGCTTTACAATGCCCAAGAGGGCCCGATCAACGCCTTCCTTAGATCGCTGGGGATTGACAATCCTCCCGGGTGGTTGGGGAGTGCGGCGTGGGCTTTGCCGGCTATCATCATTATGGTCGTGTGGACGTACATCGGATACACGATGGTGCTTTATATGGCGGGACTGCAAGGAATTCCCAAAGATTTGTATGAAGCGGCTTCGATTGACGGTGCCACAGGGATGAGGCAGTTTTTCAAAATCACGGTTCCCATGCTGAAGCCTACGACCTTTTTGATTGGGATTACACTGATTATTTCCACCTTCCAGGTCTTTGCCGTTGTGAATGTGATGACGCAAGGCGGACCGGTCAATTCGACCATGGTTATCGCGTATCATATTTATCTCACTGCCTTCCAGAATTACAAAATGGGTTATGCGGCAGCGATGTCCTGGGTTTTATTCATCATCATTTTTTCGATTACTTTGGTTCAGTGGCGCAGTCAGAAGAAGTGGCAGCAGCATTTTTAATGGAGGAGTGGGTTCGTAGTGATATCTTTGCGAAAATTAAGCGTTTCCCTTGTCATGTTGGCATTGGGCATCATTGTTTTGATTCCGTTTATTTGGATGATTTCTTCATCCTTCAAAATTCAAGCTGATTTATTTAAATACCCGATCAATTGGATTCCCCAAAATCCGATTCTCTCGAACTACGAAGAGGTTTGGGGCGGCAAATACAAATTTGCTTTGTTTTACTGGAACTCGGCCAAAATCACCTTCTTTACGGTTGTCGGCTCCATCATCACCAGTTCCCTGGCTGGGTTCGCATTCGCCAAACTGAATTTTAAGGGAAGAGATTTTATCTTCCTTATGTACTTGGCAACGATGATCATCCCCGCTCAGGTGCTGCTTGTCCCTAGGTTTATCCTGTTCGATCGCGTTGGCTTGGTGAACACGCACTGGGCCGTCATTTTACCGGGGATTTTCACTGTATTCGGAACATTTCTGATGAGACAATTTTTCAGTACGATCCCCGGTGAGCTTCTTGAAGCGGCAAAAGTGGATGGAGCAGGATTTTTCCGAATCTATTGGCAAATTTGCTTGCCATTAACGAAGCCTGCCATCGTAACACTTCTCATCCTGACCTTTACATGGCATTGGAATGAATATGAGAATCCGTTGATCTTCCTGCGCTCGAGTGAATTGTTCACTCTACCGATTGGTCTTTCCAGCTTTGTAGATGAATATGGCGCGAATTATTCGTTGATTATGGCTGCTTCCGTTTCGGCGCTGCTTCCTCTTATCATTGTTGTAGCTATTTTCCAAAGATTTTTTGTTGAAGGCATTGCCAGCAGCGGTCTGAAAGGGTAAGCCTAATTTTATTAAAGGAGTGATAACCATGAATGATTGGACAAACGATTTTGATATTGTGATTGTTGGGGCAGGCGTAGGCGGCATTTGTGCAGCTTTGGCTGCTTCAAGATTACACAGCAAGGTACTGCTTATTGAAAAAATGAGTGAGATTGGCGGAACGGGCGTCCATGCGGCAATCGCTTTAGTATGCAAGTTTCGTGATCATGATGGAAGATGTGTGAACACGGGGATTCACAAGGAATTATTCCCTCAGGCTTATCAGAATACGGGCTTGACCTTTGACGAGGAAACGGTATCCAGCTATGACGAACAGGAATTAAAAGAAACGTACCATCGATTAATTCAAAAAGAGAAAAATCTGACCGTATGGACAGACTGTGAAGTAGACGCTGTACAAGTGGAAGATGGCAATATTCGTTCAGTGACGATCACTGGATCTAAGCAAACACGTGTATTCGGTCGTGTATTCCTAGACGCCACAGCAGATGGGAATTTGTCCGCATTGGCAGGAGCAGAGTTTCAAAAGGGGCGAGAAAAAGATGGAAAGATGCAGATGGCAACGGTAACTTTTAAGCTGACTGGATTCGATCCCTCGTTGTTCAAAGTAAAGGATGTTACAAGCTGGGGCTGCTTTTTTTGGCTGGAAGAGACGCTCAAGCCTTATTATATGGCGATGAAACAGAGAACGAACAGCACGAATATGCGTCAGGGCGTACTAGCATTCCCTTATCCAGACGGCAAAGCATTCCTGTTTAATTCGACGGCTGTGAACGATGTTGATCCCACGATTCCGGGATCCGTTGAACGTGCCTTCGAAATCGGCAAAGCTCAAGTATATGAATTAGTTGAAGCAATCAGGGAGCATCCTGCCTTTCGGGAGGCGAAGATCGAGACTATTTTCGCCAAGTTAGGGGTGCGTGAAGGACGCAGAGTTATCGGCGATTATATGTTAACCGGAGAAGACTGTCTGCAAGTACGCAAGTTTGATGATATGGTGGCAGCGTGTGCTTATGATGTGGATGTTCATGATCCAGATGGAAATAAAAATCACCAGGAGTATATGACCATTTTGCCGAGCCCGGGGTATTATCATATTCCGTATCGCAGTCTTATTGCGAAAGGATTTGGCAATCTGTTGTTAAGCTCGCGCTGCATTAGTGGTACCTTTGAAGCCCACGCTTCTTACCGTGTCATGTCAGGAATAAGCGCTATTGGCGAAGCAGCAGGAACTGCAGCAGCCTTAACCGTCAAATCTGGCTTCAGCGATGTTCGTATGATTTCTGCCGAAGAGATTCGGTATATTCTCCAAACCCGGGGCCAATTCGTAGAAGGTGCTGTCAAGGAGACACATGTGTTGATTAAATAAATGAAGCACAAAGGCATATACTGGGCGCTATACGATGAACGGTGTATGCCTTTTTAATTTTTGAATGGAAGAGGGAGGTGAGAGGACACACACGGTTTCGAATTCTATTGAAAATGATTTACATTTGAAGGGAGATGTATGGCAATGAAGAAAGTGTTAAGCCGTTTGAGTTCTGCATTTGTGGTGTTGGCTCTTCTAGCAATGTACGGGTTCACTCTGATTTCAGGAAACCAAGTGGCCCATGCAGCATCATTAACCATTGGGCAAACCACAGTTGGGAATATTTTTTATGAAAGCGATGCCAAAACATTTAGAATCAATACGGATGGGGACTCGATTGATTGGGTGTATTCCGATTATTGGAATAACACCGTGCAGTCCGGAAGTCAGCCTGTAAGCGATGGAACGACCCTGCTAACCGTTAATCCTGGGAAAAATGGTTGGTTCAACTTAGTAATAACCGCCAAGCAGAACGGGAACGTTGTGTCGTCAAAAGAAACCTCGTTCGCTGTCGTCTCGAATTTCGATCTGAGCCAAGTGGCGGATTCGCATTTTTCCGTACAAACGCACGCTGCTCGAACCGACATAATTGCACAAGACTCCGCAGCCCTGATCCCGATTGCCAAGAAAATGGGGGTTAAGTATGTCAGGGATGCCTTACGGTGGGGGGACATCGAGGATACGACCAAGGGGGATTATAGCTTTAAAACCTTCCATGATGATTTCATGTCGCGTGTATCGGCGAACGATCTCAAGCCTTATATCACACTTGCATTATATAATAATTTCTATGATAGCGGAAATGCGCCCACGAGTTTGGAGGGAAGAATGGCCTTTGCTGAATATGGCAAGCAAGTATTAAGCAGATACCCGGAGATTGGTCAGGTGGAAATATGGAATGAGCCGGACATTCCTTCGTTTGGGAAAGGACTTCATACAGAGGCAGAGAAGGCGGATTTTTATTTCAATTTGTTAAAAACCTCCTACGAACAAATTCATCCCCTTTTTCCGAATGTGAAAATAACAGGATTTGTCTTTGGCGAATTGGGTTCAGACGCATTTTTGGAAGCGCTTTATCAAAAAGGCTCGCTGAATTATATGGATGAATATTCGTTCCATTCGTATACGAGGAATCCAGAGGATTTCGTTAAAGATATCAACAGACATAAAAATATGATGAAAACCTATAACAACAATCAAACCATTCCGATCAATCTTTCGGAGACAGGATTCAGCAATTTTAATTTCGACGAACATGTCCAAGCCAACTATGTGGCTCGAAGAATTGTCACTGCCTTGGCAAATGGGGTCGAAAAAATTAATATTTATAATCTGCAAAATAAATCTACGGTTCCGAATGAATTTGAGGGAACGTTCGGTTTGATTCGGAATCCTGACGATGCCAAAGGGGCTTATGTTCCGAAGCCGGCCTATGCCGCTTATGCGACTATGACCCGTGAATTAACGGGAGCGGATTTCCAAACGACGGAGGATGTTGGACCTGGCGTGTATAGCCATAAGTTCCATACAGCTGCGGAGGATGTTCGGGTTATGTACGCTCCTGCGGGAGCCGACCTCAAGCTTTATACTAGCAGCCCCCTACAAGTCACAGACATCATGGGGAATATGGTAACGTATACGCCAACGAATGGTTATGTGCGGCTGCGGCTGGATGAGAATCCGGTTTATGTCAAAGGTGGGTTGGAGGCTCCTTATATCGAAGAGATTCCGCCGACGATTACCAATCCGATCACTCTGTATAGCGGTTACAGCGTTGGAGGTTACGCCGAAGTCAATGGGCCGCTTGGAACAGCTACCAACAAATGGGTAACCTCTTCCGTCCTCAAAGGCTATAACGGCGGTATTTCGCGGGCGATTACGAACCCAACGGGCGCATCGGCCAAATGGACACCGAATGTGTCTGCGTCCGGACGTTACCGGGTTTCAGCGTATCTTCCCGGAACGCCCGCCACCCCGGTGAATACCACGAAGATGGCTGCGTATTCGATCTATATCAACGGAATAAAACAGGAAACGAAAGCTGTTGATCAATTCTCTCAGCAGGGGTCTTGGCAGGTATTGGGTACCTATGAGTTTCCAAGGGGAACAAGCAGTTATATTCTGCTCGAAGACACAAGCTTAGCTCACGATCGACCGCTTCGGGCGGATGTCATCAAGCTAGAGGCGATTCCTTCAACGGGAATTGCTCTGGATACCGATTCACTGGACCTGGAGGTAGGTGATACGCATGCCTTCAAAGCTGCATTTACGCCTGTCGAGGCGACAGATCAGACGCTGGTTTGGAGCAGTTCGAACAGTCAAATCGTGACTGTCGATGCCGAGGGGCATGCGAATGCGACGGGGGTCGGAGAGGCGGTGATTCGTGCCACGAATCCGTTGACTTCCCTCTTTGCTGAAGCGAAGATCCAAGTAACGATGCCCGTCATAAAGCAGGTGACGATTTATAATAGTTACGGCACAAATGGGGGATACGCGGAAGTCAACGGGCCTCTAGGAACCGCTACGAACAAGTGGGTGACTTCCACGATTCTGCAAGGTTACAATGGCGGCATCTCGCGAGCCATTACGAATCCAACAGGCGCATCGGCCAAATGGACGCCGACAATTATCCAGCCCGGACGATACAGGGTATCGGTTTATCTGCCTGGAACGCCCGCAACTCCTGCGTATACGACCAAAGCAGCCGAATATTCGCTTTATATCGGTGGCACGAAGATTGATTCCAAGATCATCGATCAATCCACACTGCAAGGCTCATGGCAGGTACTGGGCATCTATGATTTGCCGAGGGGAAGCGGGAGCTACATCACGGTTGAGGATGTGAATTCGGCTCATGACAGACCACTTCGCGCGGATGTTGCCAAGTTCGAGTTCATCCCCGTTACGGGCATCAGCCTGGATACTCAGGCGCTTAGCTTGCAAGTAGGAGATACGCATCTATTTACGGCGGGGATAACTCCGAATGATGCAACGGATCAAAATCTGATTTGGAGCAGTACGAATAGCGATGTGGCAGCCATTGATACTGCAGGACATCTGCGTGCTCAGGCTGTTGGCAACGCGGTAATCCGTGTCACCAATCCTTTGACGTCCCTGTATGCCGAGGCCGAAGTGAGTATTGCGTCGAAGAGCATGGCCAAACCAGGTAGGCCGATTCTCTCCGATGACAATGGCTACGATACGGGACTGCAAGATGGCAATTACAAGTTGAAGATGAATATGTGGTATGGAGACAACGGTACAATTTACAAGCTTTATGAGAATGATGTTTCAATCGATACGAAAATTCTTACTGACAATGCACCTAACGCACAAACAGTGGTAACCGCGGTTTACGGCAATAAGAACGGAACGTATCGTTACTATGCAGAGCTCACGAACGCTTATGGCACAACGACGAGCAGTACGCACGTTGTCACTGTTACCCAGGCTTCACCCGGCAAACCGGTTTTATCAAGCGATAACTGGGATGGCGACGGAAACTTCAAGGTGAGTATGAACATGTGGTGGGGTACCAATGGCGAGACGTATCATTTATATGAGAACGGTGTTCTTATTGATACGCAAGTACTGACAAGTCATACACCGTCTGCTCAATCGGCAGTAACAACGATAGCGAGCAGAAACAAAGGGGCCTATGAGTATCGCGGTGAGCTCGTTAATCATGCAGGTGCCACATCCAGCGATATGATGATTGTGAATGTGACTCCGTAGCGGGGTTACTTTGAAAAGCTGCTTGCCTGCGATAGCGGCACACTTGAACCCCAAAGTAGAATGGATTGAAAGCTGTGAGCATCAAAGGCATCCAGTTGTTGTTTATCGAACAAACGTGATGGCTTCGGATGTGTCTTGCTGAGATGTCTGTCGCTCTATTTGATGAAGAGGCTGTCTCCCAAGGTTGCAAACCTGGGGAGCGGCCTCTTTGTTTTGTTGGCGGAGGTGGAGCAGAGGCAGGAGTTGGCGGAGATGCAGATGCAGATACTGTAACGTTGCAAAACAACGTTACGGGTGGGAAAAGTGCACCTTGAGCGACATTTTAGGTGAGATAAGGATGAAAAACAGCGTTAAGTTGGAGCATGAGGCCAAAACGGGAGCTGTAACGCTGAAAAACAGCGTTAACAGGCAGAGTTGAGCACCGCCGACCTCTGGGCGGCCGAGCTGGCCGCTCTGAGAAGCGCCCCCTTACCGCGTCCCTCCGTGCCACCGCCCGCCTGGCCTTTCGTCCCGCCCGGCCGCCAACCTGCCGTGCCACCGCCCGCCTGGCCTTTCGTCCCGCCCGGCCGCCAACCTGCCGTGCCACCGCCCGCCTGGCCTTTCGTCCCGTCCGGCCGCCAACCTGCCGTGCCACCGCCCGCCTGGCCTTTCGTCCCGCCCGGCCGCCAACCTGCCGTGCCACCGCCCGCCTGGCACTTCGACCCGCCCGGCCGCCATCCTGCCGTGCCACCGCCCGCCTGGCCCTCCACCCCTCCTGGCCTCTACCCCGCCAGGTCTCTGCCTTGCCGGGCCTCCCCCCATCGATGCCTAATCAGTCTATCATTCTAACGAACTGCGGGATGCTTATAGACGCAAAAATGGCTACTTTGGCGATTTAATGAACTGTATTGACGCTATCGAGTAGTTTATAGGCGGAATGGTGATCATTTGCTCGGAATAACACCTCGGGAATTCGTTAGTTTTTCGAAATGACCTATTTTGATCAAATAGCTGGTAATGAGTTCGTTATTGCGGATAGCCTCAAGGTTCATTAGACTCCAGGGACAAACCCTTTCTCTCATTGATGGGGAAACACCTGGCAAATGGGCGTGTCTAACCCGGCAAATCATATAAATATATTTATGATAAACCATAAAATACATAATTGGATTTATGAATAGCGTCAAGATACAATACGTTTGAAAGATCATTTCAAACACAGAGGAGAGAATCAAAAAAATGAAAAAAATACTAGTAGTTGTCACTTCTGCCAATCAAATAGATAGTGAAAAATCTACAGGACTGTGGCTTTCGGAATTTGCTGAGCCCTTCATTGAATTTTCCAAACAGGGGTATGAGATAACTGTGGCTAGCCCTTTAGGCGGTAAAACTCCGATTGATAGCAATAGTGTAAGTGCTGATTTGCATCAAGAAATCTTGGATGCCGAGAAGTTTCTTGCAAATACGATCAAAGTGGATGAAGTAAATGCGGAGGATTATGATGTGATTTTCCTGCCAGGCGGCCACGGAACGATGTTTGATCTACCTGATAACGGGAAGCTTCAAACACTGCTGAGAGAATTCTATGAGGCTGGGAAAATTGTCGCTGCGGTTTGCCATGGACCGGCTGGTTTAGTCAATACGAAGCTGTCTGATGGCAAATTCTTGGTGGAAGGCAAACGCATAACGGCCTTTACAGATTCGGAAGAAAAAGCTGCTGGATTGGATAGCTATATGCCATTCCTGCTGGAGTCCAAGCTTCGTCAAGCAGGTTCCAACTTTGTTACGGCGCCAGATTGGAGCGATCACTATGAGGTTGACGGCAATTTAATCACAGGTCAAAATCCTCAATCCACACTTAGCGTAGCCAAAGCGGTTATAGCAAAATTGAACTAACTACGAATTCCAAAACATGCAAAAGAGCTAAGCCTGAATGTAGGCTTGGCTTTTTTTTGTTCACATCATAAGTATGGGAAGATTCATCAAATAACTATGATTCCGTAAAGTAAGAACATCGCCGGCCGCTAGAGAAATTAAAGCCCTGCAATCTGAGCGGTTCCTGGATCATGTGTGATTCAGCGGGAGAGAATACTGTTCGTGTCAAAAATCACATCAGCCTCTACTGGAACGGTTTGAGCGGGGGGAGAGACAGGAAGTATGATCGCCATGTACATTCAAATCCCATTTTTTTGTATGTTTTCAGGCGCTGAGAACGAAAATGCCGACAATTCCAAACAACAAGAATTGTCGGCATCATGTTCCTAAAGAGAATTAGTTTACAACAAATTCGATTACAATTGGAGTCGCTGGATCAAGTGTATCACCACCAGGAATGGTGATCGCCGTGGTAGTAACGGTCGAAGTATCGGCTGTTTGTAACTGTGCATTAATGTAGAGATTATAATACGCTGGAGCTGTTGGAAATGCTGTGGCAGCAGTGCCTGCGTCATTCGTGGTGGCTGTAGCTAGAATATTAAATGCAACACCGACGCCTGTGCCGTCTCCTGCTGTAGCATTGAATCTTCTGGCAGCCATAAAAGGTTTTGTAATTGGCATGTATATCACCTCCCTTCTCCAATCACTATTAGTAGATGCCGGAGATAGAATAATGGGAAGGGCAGCTATGTGATTAGATCGTACATTTTAATAGGATGTTTGAGCAAAAAAATGAATGATTTCGAGAATAATCGGCGTACCAGAAAAAATAGTTTGATTGTTGGCGCGAATAGTCAAGGCGTTTGTATTTAAGCTGTATAAACTGCTTTCTTGCAACATGCCATTGATATAAAGATTGCTATAGCTATTTGGACCTATCACTATAAATGCGGTTATGAATCTTCCTTCATCGTTAGTGAATTCATTAGCTGGAATAGTTACAAGGGATTGCGTATCAGAAATGACCGTATAAAAGTATCTTCGAGCGCTTGGAACAATGATAATTTCAGGGATGATGGAAGGACCTGGGAGGCCAGGAGGGCCTTGTATGCCTTGTGGTCCTTGTATTCCAAGTGCTCCTTGAAGCCCCTGAAGCCCCTGAAGCCCCTGAAGCCCTTGAAGTCCCTGAAGCCCTTCAAGTCCTTGAAGCCCTTGAAGTCCCTGAGGGCCTTGTATGCCTTGAGGAGCAGTTACATTAATGTTTGGTGAAGGACAGGCAACACGTCTATTTTTTTTACAGATGACAATAATTTTCTTGCGTCCCTTTTTTCTTGGCAAAGGGCAAGCCGTAATTGTCTTCTTTTTACAATCTTTTTTGCCATCGGAATTAGATTTTTTACACATATGCTTTCTTGTTAATGGAACCCTTCGGGTTTTTTTACGGGTATTGCGACACAACAAGCGAAACACCTCCTTATCAACAATTTCCGATTTGTTCCTAGCTGTTATGGTTCAGTGTACGTGAGCCGTTTATCTTAGGGATGGACTAATCGTCTGTTACCGTTGGGTCATATCCTATTTTTGGGAAGAATAGGTTGGTGTTAGGGTGACGGTTCCGTCATTAAGGATCTAACAGAGGAGAGAAGCGCCTTTTTAAGTTTGGTAAACAACAACAACATCACATTCTATGATAAAGTAGGATAAATGAATGAAGATGATATCTTCGCAAAAAGGTATCGAATCCATCGACGTCAGATGCTATCGAATGGGAAGTGACCTAATGTGATTCCGCTTCGCTTTAAGGCTCGAAGCCATGCTATGTTGAACAAATATCTTACAGGGGAATCCATTGATTACCGACAGGTGATATCGTTGTTTTTCCCAATTCTTATCGATCAAGCCTTCCTAGTTGGTCTAAGTTTGGTGAACACTGCTATGATCAGTTCGTCGGGTGTGGCGGCAGTCAGCGCAGTGAGTATGGTTGATTCGCTCAATCTCTTGCTGGTTAACGTTTTCGTTGCTTTGGCGACCGGGGGCACAGTGGTGGTGGCACAATACAAGGGCAGCGGGAATGATAAAATGGTTTCCAAGGCGGCAGCAGCTTCGGTAACTACTGTGACTTTACTGGGGCTAATCTTGAGTTTGTTTGTTCTCTTATTTTATCATCCGATTCTGAAGTTTCTTTTCGGTACGGCGGATCCAGAGGTGTTCACCCATGCGGGCACTTATCTGGTAGGAAGCGGCTTATCTTACCTCGGTATTGCCTTCAAGGAAGCCGTTAACGGGGCACTTAGGGGAATCGGGAAAACCCGAGTGACCTTGGGGTTGTCCTTGATTATGAACCTTACATACGTACTTCTGAACTTTATATTCGTTCATTTCATGGATATGGGGGTTCTAGGCTTAAGTGTGGCTGTGAATATTTCCCGCTATTTGGCTGCGGGTTGCGCACTGTACTACTTGCTCCGTCTGGATGCCAACCTGCGAATTCAACTTAAGGACTTGCTGGACTGGAATTTCTCGATGTTCAAGAAAATCATGTTTATCGGGCTGCCGTTTGCCGCGGAGCAGGTATTTTTTAATGGTGGTAAAATGTTAACCCAAATCTACATCGTTAGCTTAGGCACGTATGCGATTGCAACGAATGCGATCAGTTCGGTTTTCGCTATGCTCTTGCAAATCCCCTCAATCGCTTTGTCAACAGCCTTGGTCACAGTGGTTGGGCAGTGCATAGGGAGGGGCAGTATACAGGATGCCCGCAAATTTACGAGGTCGTTTCTATGGCTATCGTCGGGCTCGCTGGTTCTAACAGGCTTGCTGCTGCTCCCGTTCTTCAAGCCTCTCGTAAGTCTGTTCCACCCGCCAGCGGAAATTATGGACGATCTGTACCTGATTATGCTGGTTAATATGCTCGTCCAAATCCCTCTATGGTCGATCAGTTTTCTGCTGCCTGGGGCGCTGCGAGCTGCAGGTGATTCTCGGTTCACCTCCATTACGGCGATGTTGACTATGTGGTTGTTTCGCGTCGTTCTCGGCTATGTTTTTGGTATCACGCTGGGCTACGGAGTGTTCGGTGTGTGGGCGGCTATGCAATTGGAGTGGGGTGTGCGCGGGGCGATTTTCCTATGGCGTTATCGCGGAGAGGGATGGTACAAGCATCGTCTGGTAGATGCAGCGAGCAAGAAATAAGGGGATAACAGCTTGTCCATTCTGTTCAATTATCAACCCTTGCAGTATGATGGGTTTACATGTTTATATTGGAAAAAGGAGTTCATAGTGCAATGAACAACATACTTATTGTGGATGATGATGCCAACATCCGCGAGCTGATGAGTTTCTTTCTACAGAATGATGGATTTGACGTTATTGAGGCGGAGAACGGAGAGGAAGCACTCTCGGTGATGGAGAGAACGGATATCAATCTCGTCATTCTTGATATCATGATGCCGCTTATGGACGGCTGGGATTTGTGCAAGGAGATCCGGAGTCGAGATCCTCATATCCTGCTCTTAATGGTTACGGCCAAAGGGGAGTCAGGGCATAGGGTAAAAGGATTTCAGTTGGGAACGGATGACTACCTGGCGAAGCCGTTCGATCCGGTGGAGCTTGTGCTGCGAGTGAAAGCACTGTTGAAGCGCTCCCGGATTTCCTTCTCCAAGGTCATACAGCTGGGTGAAATTCTGTTGAACCTTGACACCTACAGAGTTGTGCGCGGAGACGAAGAACAAGCGCTGCCACTAAAAGAATTCGAGCTATTGTTCAAGCTAGCCAGCCATCCAGGGCAAATTTTCACACGGGAGCTGCTGATCACTCAAATATGGGGAATGGACTACGAAGGTGATGACAGGACCGTGGACGTGCATATCAAGAGGCTGAGGGAAAGGTTTGCCGGCGACAAAAAGCATTTTCACATTGAAACGGCACGCGGCCTAGGCTATAGGCTTGTGGTTAACTCGGGATGAAGAGCTTATATGTCCGTATCGTGCTTACATTTCTTGCTGCTATTGTCATTGGCTTGATCTCTGCCTTCCTGCTCGGGGTCGCCATATTCCAAAAAGAGTTAAATGATATCGGACAGAACGATATGATCGCTGTAGGCGAGAACATTGTAGGGCTTTATGAACAAACAAAACCTGAAGACTTGGATGCGTTCATGACGAAAGCTTCCCAGTTGACCATGTACCCGATTCAATTGTATTCTGCCTCAGGCCAAATGAAAGCCTATGGCCAGAATTATCAAGGCCAAGTGGTTACTGTCGCCACGGAATCCATCGATCAAGTTCTGGGAGGCGGGCACTATCGATCCAAAGTGAAAGTAGAAGGGGCGGTCTATGTCGGGCTTCCGTTTTCTTTTGAAGGTAAGAACTTTGCCCTGTTTTTGCTGTCTTCTACCCAAAATGAGAAGGCTATTATCCGGTTATTAATAACGATTCTATTACTCGTGCTTGTTATAGGAAGCTTATGTATTCTTATTGCAGCCAGATTTCTGGTGAAGCCGCTTCAAGCATTGACGAAAGCGACCAAACGACTCGCCAAGGGCGATTTTGATGTGGAATTAAAGATGAAGCGCAAAGATGAGTTGGGGATTCTTGCTCAAAGTTTTAATGAGACGGCCCGGGAACTCAAGCAGTTAGAGATGATGCGTCAGGATTTCGTTTCGAATGTCTCCCATGAGATTCAATCGCCGTTAACTTCCATCTCGGGCTTCGCGAAAGCACTCAAGCTTGATCATCTGGTTACTGCGAAGAATCGGGAGCGATATTTGGATATCATCCTTAGGGAAAGCGATAGATTGTCCAGACTCAGCGATAATCTACTCAAGCTTTCTTCCCTCGAATCCAAGCACCATCCTTTTGTGGCAAAAACGTTCAATCTGGACGAACAAATCAGGCAGGTTGTCGTCTCTTGCGAGCCGCTGTGGTCAACCAAAAACATTCGCATTGACCTGAGGCTTCCCGTAGCTTCCAAAATTACGGCTGATCCCGATCAGCTGAATCAAGTATGGATGAACCTGCTTGGGAATAGCATCAAATTCACGCCCGATGGCGGAAAGATCGGTATCGAGCTCCTCGCACACAGTCATACCTATACGGTTGTGATCAAGGATTCCGGGATAGGTATTACGCCGGACGCGTTAACCCATATTTTTGTGCGGTTTTACAAAACGGATAGCTCGCGCAACAGCATGGGCAGCGGCCTCGGCCTCGCGATCGTGAAGCAAATTATTGCTCTCCATCACGGAAATATCGAAGTGGAAAGCGCAGTCGGGCAAGGCACGATGTTCACCATAAATCTGCCAAACACTGCGCCTGATTAGATGTATAAGAACAAGGCTGCCTCAAAAGGTTGAAAAACCGGAGAGACAGCCTTTATTTGTTTTGGCGTGAGCGCGGAGTTGCTCCAGCTTCCTCACGCTGACGTAAGGGAACTACGGTGCGCTATTCTAGCCAAAAGTATCATTGTCGGGAGGTTGAGGGAACTACAGTACGTTATTTTGTTGTTTCATGGAAATTTCGGCGCTTTTGATGGAAATAAGACCCTGTAGTTCCGCTATACCCCTCGCGACCCTACTTTTCGTCTACTTAGCGTCCCCTAGTTCCCTTACTAGGTTTTGCCGCTAAGAAGAGACTGATTTATCAGGGTGGCGAAGCCATTTTTCTCATGTCAGAATTTATATGGAAAGCGCCCATCGTGTTCATGCTCTGTTCATATTTCTTTTTTAAGCTTAAAAAAATAAGCTTCGAAGAGAAGGAGATGCCTATGAGCTATTTTGGAGATGTAATTCAATCATTCAGATGGTTTACTATGTATGATCTGATACTATTAGCCATCAATATGATCATTCTAATCTGGTATGCTGTCCCTATTCAAAGGTATATGCGATGGTTTGATTTTATGCCTAGTTTGAGCCTTCTTGTGGCTATCGCAAGTGTGTTAAGCGGCGATACGTCACTGCTGGCGATAGTGCTGTACGTCTTGACCGCGATACTTTTCCTATGCACTTTCAAGAAAATTTATAAACCGATCTATCGCATCGCCGTACCCAAGCACAGAATTGTAAGAGCCGTCTTATGTCTAGCTGGTGTCATCCCGCTTATCTTCGTTTGGATGATTGCCGGCGAGGTACGCTTTAATCCGGTTAGTCATTTCAGTGAAATGAGCTATTCCCAAGCCTTTGTACAATTAAATGAGCGGCTATCCAAAGAGTATCCTTTCGGGGATTGGAAAAAGATAGACTGGAATGAAATGGAAAATAAATATGAACCCCTTTTTGTAAAAGCTGAGCAAGAAAAGAACAAAGATTTATACTATAAAACGTTAAGAACGTACCTTTTTTCACTGCGAGACGGACATGTCAAAATTATGAATGAGCAATTGTACGAAGACAATCCCGTTTTCAAACAAGAAGTTGGCGGTAGTGTGGGGATTAGTACGATTCAATTGGATCAAGGCAAGGTATACGTTAATTTGCTAGTGGCAGGCAGTCCGGCTGATAAAAGCGGCATCCAGCTTGGTGCGGAGATCCTGTCCTGGGATGGAAGAGATGTTCAGGAAGCCTACCGCTCAACCTACTGGAGCGAAAGCCCGATGGCTACGGAGGGTGATCAGCTTATTAATCAGGGTAGATTTATGACAAGAACGGCTATTGATAAAGATATCGAGGTTGCCTATAAAAACAAGGGTGATCATGAGATAAAAAAAGTAACCTTAAGGGCCTATGATGACCAGTTTGAGACGCTCAAGAAAACAAAAGTGAAATTGGTTAAAACGGATGCCCCCGTGGAAGGAAAAGTTCTAAGTAACGGATACGGTTATGTGAAAATCAGATATTTACTGCCAAGTGAGTCCATGGCTCATCCGGATAAAGTGTTGGGAGACATCTTGAAAGGGTTTCAGGAAAAGCAAATAAAAGGCTTGATTATTGATGTTCGGGACAATCCAGGGGGGAGTGATGACCTTGTTGCTGCGATGGCCGGTTATTTCGTGAATAAGCCTAAATTTTATGAATATGTAAGTTACTACAGTCGAATGACCGGGAAATTTGAAATCAATACTAGTGAAACGCGGACAATACAACCCGCGGAGCCTTACTATGGCGGCAAGCTAGCCATTATCATCAATCAACGGACAGGAAGTTCAGGAGAAGGTTTGCCGATTCTGGCAAAAGGCTTGCCCAATGTGCAAATTGTTGGTTTTACCTCTACCAATGGTTCATTCGGGGTTGTCTCCAATCCTATACAAGTTGAAATGCCGGAGGGGTACGTCGTGCAATTCCCGGACGGCCGATCGCTGAATGCAGATAAAGCGATTCAAGGGGACAGTGATGATCAAGGGAAAGGCGGAGCGATTCCAGATATTCGAATTCCATTAAATGAGCAAACTTTCGAACAAAAGGTTGTTCAAGGGCAGGATGTCGAGCTGAATTATGCGATTCAAGCCTTGGAGAACATGAAGTGATGTGAAGCGAGGCTGCCTGGTCAAGTCGATTCCACGACTTCATCCAGGCAGCCTCTATGACGTGTTCTTATAAGACTCGCTAGTACTTCACAGATGGCTTACGCTCTGTTATATAACAAGCAATGCCCAAGATGAGAGCCAGACCGACGAGCACGGCGCCGACCCAGGGGAGGGCGGTTATGGCTAAATGAGTAATGACCCAACCTCCAATGAAAGCACCAGCGGCATTGCCGAGATTGCCTGCTGAATGGCTGGAGGTAGAAGCAAGTGCAGGCGCCGCTTTGGCTAGGCTCATAACACGCAGCTGCAGACCTGGGAATACGGCGAAAGAAGCAGCTCCCCACAGAAAGATGGTCACTACGGCAGCAGTTGGGCTATACATCGTGAAGGTGAAGAGGGTTAGGATGACGCAAGTCGCAAAGTAAATGCCCAGTACGGAAGGCATCAGCTTCCAGTCCGCCAGTTTGCCGCCAACCATATTGCCGATGGTTACACCACAGCCGAATAGGACCAAAATCCATGTTACGCTATGCTCGGCAAAACCGGTGACTTCCGTAAGCAGTGGTGTAATATAGGTGAAAATAGTGAAAAGGCCAGCGTTGCCTAGTGCCCCGATCAGCAGATAAATCAGGAGCTTGGGCTTGATTAGTGAAGTAACCTGCTGAAGGATACTGGCTGGTTTATCTTGCTTCATGGACGGGATAAAGATAAGTATGCCGACCAATGCGATCATTCCCATAATCGAAATAGCGCCAAATGAGGATCGCCATCCCATGTGCTGGCCGATAAATGTTCCTAGCGGAACGCCAATAATATTGGAAATGGTTAAACCAGCCATCATGATGGAAATTGCTCCGGCACGTTTGTCCGGGGGGACCAGGGTGGAGGCAATAACAGCCCCAACGCCAAAGAAGGTCCCATGCGTCAAGGCGGTTATTAGGCGGGCGCCCATCATAATCGCATAGTTGGGAGCGAAAACAGAGATTCCGTTGCCCAGAATAAATAAAACCATGAGCAAACATAATAGTTTCTTTTGTGGGATTCGGTGGGTGAGCACGGTCAATATAGGAGCTCCGATGGCTACCCCAAGAGCATACATCGTAATGAGTTGTCCGGCAGTTGAGATACTGACTTCCAAATCCGTCGCGACATTAGGCAGAAGACCCATGATGACAAATTCAGTCATGCCAATTGCGAAGGAACCAACGGTTAGAGAAAGCAAAGAGATGGGAAACGCTTTTTTGGATCCTTGATCAGTGGAGATACGTTGAGATAACGCCATGGTGTCAATATCAAACCTTTCTGAGATGTTGTATAAATCAATCTAGCATATTAGTGAGGGAATGCATAGACGCGGGAATAACTATTATTTTGGTAATCATAATAAATTACCCCATATACACCTTGGAATAATCCATACAAATTTTTTGAAGGAAGAGATAACATGGTTTTGAAATCGTTTACATCGTTTTAAAATCTGCATGATTACTATTAAGGGAGTGAACGGAAAATGAGTAGGAAATATTCGCTCAAGCAGGTGGTTGTATCATTTTTATGCGGATCCTTATTTTTCTCAGGCATCGGCTTCGCAGCATCGTCATCGACGGACATCAGCTTGAAAAAAGTGAGATTGTTTGTGGATGGAGTAAACAAAAGCGCTCCAAATGGCAATTACAATAATCAAGGTGACAAAGTGCCGGAGTCCTTGGTCTATCAGAATACGACCTATGTACCCGTACGAATGGTTGGAGAACTGATGGGCAAGAACGTTGAATGGGACACTGCCTGCAGAGCGATCATCATCGGAAGCAAACCCAGTGATGAAGTCAAGAAAGCTGCTTGCAAAGGCACAGAGGCACTCGATGATGCTAAGCTGGTTACGCTGGATGCAGCTACCTTGAATGAGGCGAAGAGAAAATATTTGGCGGGAGATCCGCTTATCACACAAAGCGTGAATCAACTGATACTAGATGCAGAAGCGGCACTGCAGAAACCCCCGGTGTCGGTGCTGGATAAAACCACGGTGGCTCCTAGCGGCGATAAACATGATTACGTTTCCATCGGAGTCTATTGGTGGCCGAATCCGAATACGCCAGATGGAAAGCCCTATATTCAGAAAGACGGCCAGCAGAATCCGGAAGTCAATACGAATGCCTTCGACCGGACAAACTTCGGTATCACGACGACAGGTATCCGCGCACTTTCTTTAGCTTACTTCTTTACCGAGAACGAAGCTTACGCTGACTACGCATCCAAATTGCTAAGAATTTGGTATCTCGACCCTGCGACGCGAATGAACCCAAGTTTAAATTACGGCCAGTCCGTACCAGGCGTGAATGAAGGACGGGCAGCGGGTATTATCGAAACCTTGAATATTTTGAACACGCTGGATCCTGCCACGATCTTGAATGGCACGAAGTATTTGTCCAATCAAGATTTGGACAAATTCAAGCAATGGATCGGCAGCTATATGACGTGGCTGCTCGAAAGCCCGATCGGCACGGATGAACGAAATGCCAAAAACAATCATGGCAATTGGTACGATGCGCAAGTCACTGCCTATGCCTTATTCAGCGGACACACGGATGTCGCCAAGAAGATTGTCGAAGATAACAAAAAGCGGATTGCTTCACAAATCGCACCAGACGGCAGCATGCCGCTCGAACTAGCTAGAACGCGGTCCTTGCACTATTCAACTTACAATATGGAGGCCATGACGATTGTTGCCCGATTAGGCAGCAAAATCGGCATCGATCTCTGGAATTACAAGACGGAAGACGGACGCAGTATTCTCAAAGCTATGGAATTCCTGAGTCCCTATATCAGCAAGAAGAAAGAATGGGAATTTGAACAGATCAAAGCCGAGACTTTATCTTCAGCGCTCCCAGCTATAACGTCAGCCGCGAGGGCATACAAAAATCCGGAATTCCGATTCATTGCCGAGCAACTATTGAAAGAAAAAGGGGCATCCGCCCGGGAGAACTTGGTGTTCACACTACCGAGCATATCCCAATAAGGAAGCTAAACTTCTTCTAGGCACACACAAAAGACTGCCCGTGAGTAAATTTACTTGCGGGCAGTCTTTTTCTTTGTTTTGGAGTAAGGGGGAGCACCGTAAAATACGCCAACCAAGCTAAAGATTTTACATGTTCTTAGGCGAGTTCGCATAGTAGAATCAACTTAAGATTTCCAGTATCGGATGAAAGTGATTCCCAATTCGGCGATGGATGCCGTACCGCATAGAACGAAAAAACCTGCAAGGGAGAGGTTTCCCATTCATTTGCTTATTGTCGACGATGAACCTATCATCCGCCTAGGGCTAAAGAAGATGGCCGAGGCGTACATGCCATCTTTCGCGGACATTCGGACTGCCGAAAATGGGGTAGATGCTTTGGGTAAAATAGCTGCAAGGGAACCGAACATAGTTATTTCAGATATACGTATGCCCAAAATGGATGGTTTGGCTCTTTGCCAAACCATTCACCACCACCATGCCCATATTCAAACGGTCGTGGTTTCCGGGTATAACGATTTCGAATACGCCCAGAAATGCATATCTTACGGTGTGAAGCATTATTTGCTTAAACCAGTACCTCAATCGACGTTGCACGAGGTTTTCGATGCGATGCTTAAGAAAGAGGCTCCAGGTTATATCCCTGTTACTCGTTATGTGCAGTGGATCGATTGTGTGGAACAGTGCATCTGGACCTTGCAGACCGACGAGCTAAACCGGTTGATGGAGGAATGGAAAGACTATTGTCTCCAAGCGAATCTTTCCTTTCACCAACTCCATGAGCTGCTGAATGAATGCATGGACATGTTGCTGAAGAGATTCCAGGTGCGACATTTTATACCAACAATAACGATGCGTGATATTCCGGAAGGAAATATAACAATAGCCCTCGAAGCGTTCGATGATCAATTACGACAAATCGAGGGATGTTTACGACTGTCTCGTAATGGCAATTATAAAGACGCTATGCAACTAGCGAAAAACTATATGGATGACCGGTTGTCTCAAGAATTGTCTCTGGATGAGGTTGCGAAGATGGCTGGATTAACCCCCACCTATTTCAGCCTCCTCTTCAAGAAGATGACGAACCAAACCTTCGTGCAGTACCGAATTAACAAAAGAATGGCGATGGCCAAAGAGCTGCTGGGAGTCCCCCATCTCAAAATTGTTGATATTGCGGATGAGGTTGGCTACGACGATTATTCCCATTTCACCAAAACGTTTAAAAAAGTAGTGGGCATCTCGCCATCTGAATTCCGCAGCTCGCTGGGGATTAAGTAATGGGTGGCACTTATCTGTCACTATGAAGAATTTTCGATCCGGAATTGCCCAGGCGTAATGTTCTCGAACTTTTTAAACACTTTGAAGAAATGCCGCGGATTCTCGTAGCCAACAAGCTCCGCAATCGTATTGATCGGCCATTCCGGGTTCTCTTGCATGATTAGTTTGGCTTTGGCAAGTCGGTAGGTGTGCAAGTAGTGCAGGAAGGTCAGTCCCATCTCTTTGCGAAACAACATGCTGATGTAGTTGGGATGCATTTGCACATGGTCGGCCACGGCATCGAGCGATAAATCGAGCTTGTAGTTTTGTTCCACGAAAGCGACGATTTTGTCAATGGCATGTACGTTCGGCTGCTGGTTGTCGCTTCGTCGCATATATCGAATTAGCTGCACAAGAATCTCCGCTACACGCACATCCTCAAGGATCGCGCCGCTGGATGAAAATAGTTGGGCTGCGGCTTGCTCGCCCCAGATCGCTTCAGGTGTTAGATTGACATTTTGCAAATAGAGCCCTATGCATACTAGAAACTGCTCACGCAGTTTGCTGTGGCAATCGATATCGCCGGAGAAATAGAGAAGTATGGGCTGCATGTCCTTCTCGATCTGCTCGATGGAGGTTTGATGCAGTAAGGATTGTTCAATATAGTGAACAAGGCTGTCATAGCTACTATAGAGGTTCTCCGTTTCTTGTTTGAAAACCGTTAATCCGCAGCTGCCAAAATACCGCTGAAACAACAGGGATGCCATCGCTTCAATATATAGATTGCGTAGGCTGATCCCATCGTCCATCCCCCCGCTAGCCCCTATGCAATATCCACTGCCCTGTATCTTAAACTCACCGCATAACCGGTGCAGCTCTGCGTCCGACAGCACGTGGGCACCATTGACAATGAGGATGGTTTGCCGCAAGAAACGTGACTGGGTTTTGTAAATCCTGCTGCTAGCCGCTGCCAAAGCGTTAACGATACCATCCAGACGTTCGGCTGGAAGAGGAGGTTCGTTTTCACATGCCTGAAATACGATGATGGTGGTGTAAGGATGGGGAAATAGAGGCTGCAGCTGCTCTGGCCTTAGCGACAGCTCCTCGTAGGGAGTATTGTATAGGATATGCTCCTTGAGCAGCAGCAGGTCGTGCTCGATGGTTCGTGCCTGCTCTTGCTGTATCGTTCTCCCGATCTTATGGAGTATGGTAATTAGTTCATCCTTGTTGATTGGCTTCAACAAATAGTCGATGACTTGGTAGCGCAGTGCTTGTCTGGCATAAGCGAAATCGCTGTATCCGGTTAAGATAACGAACCGGCTGCAGAGATTCATCTCTTGTATGTGCTTAATTAGCGCGAGTCCATCCAATTCCGGCATATGAATATCAGTCAGGATCAAATCCGGCTGGAAGTGTGCCAGCTTTTGTATCGCATCAATGCCGTCGGCTGCTCCGACGATCTCGGTAAACGGTGTATCCGCTTTCTGGATCATACGGATGATGCCGTTCAGAATAATAGGTTCATCATCGACAACCATCAATTTCATGGCGTTGCCCCCTTAGCTAACTTGAGTATGCATGTCGTTCCTTCGTTAAGCTTACTCTCCAATTGAATGCCTGAAGGTTCGCCAAAAAACATGTTTACGCGTTCGTTTACATTCATAATGCCTAGGCCTCCGCCGCTCTTTTGCAAATGATGGACATCCATAGTTCCGTTTAATACAGCCTGTATGAGCTGCAATCGTTCTTCCTCAATGCCTGCGCCTGAGTCAACAACGGCAATGTACATGAACGCTGCATCTTCCCAAATGCGGATCGAAAGCGAGCCTTGTTTTCTTACATTCGCGATTCCGTGAACAATGCTGTTTTCAATAATCGGCTGCAGCATATAGTGGGGGCAAATAAAGTTATCGATCCTTGCGTTGATGTCATAGGATACTTGCAGTCGGTCAGCGAGTCTAATTTGTTGGATTTTGATATAGTCTTTGATATTCTCGACTTCTTCTCGCAGCGAAGTCTCGCTTTTGGTTCCAGACAGGCTGTAGCGGAACAGCTTGCCAAGCGTATAGGACATCTCCGCGGCCTCCGGGTCATCGTTCGCTTCCGCGATCATGCGAATCGATTCGAGCGTATTGTACAGGAAATGAGGCTTGATTTGGGCTTGCATCATCAGATAGGCCGATTCCTTGCGCAGCATTTCTGAACGATGTACGGTATTGACTAGCTCATCCATGCGTCTGATCATCGCATTGTAAGACGAAGTCAGATGTCCGACTTCGTCTTTATTAATTTCCCCGCGATAGAGCGGGAAATAGTTCTCGTCCACTTGCCGCATGTGCTTGGAAAGCTTCAATATCCGCTTCGTAATGGAGCTGGCGATCAGATAGTAGATGCCTGACAGCAGCAGCAGCAGGGGGGCTACAATCAAAACGAGCACATACTTATTTTTTTTTACCCCAATAAAGACATCGTCCACTTGCTCGATCATCACAAATTGCAGCTTGAGGCTTTCCGTATAGAACGATTCAATAAGCAGTTTCTTCCCGTTGACCGTCTGGTACGCGTATTTGGCGTTTGCTTGGAACGCATCGGCGAGCATGGCCTTCTCGGAATCTTTGGACAGGGCAATCTCTTCGATATGAGAAATAATCTGATGATCCTGATCAAGCACATATAAATTGCTGCTGATGTTCAAATTCAGCGACTCCAGTAAAGGCTTTATTAGATTCGAGGTTACCTTGATATCGAGAAGGCCAATGTCCTGCTCGAAGTTGCGGTTTCCAATTTTGTGGAAATAGTGGAGGTTGATATCGGGATAGGATCCACTATTAAACGTAACCCATTTGCCTACGCCAAGCGGAAGCTTTTTAATGTCCTCGTCTAGCTTGAACTCGTCCATCTTAGCCATTTCCGGACGGAAAATCATGCCGTTTTGCTGCTCCATATAAATGGTCATTCCATCGATCATGCGATTGGATGACAAAATATAAGAAAACAAGGGTCTGATATAGGTCAAAAAATTGGAAACCTGCTCAAAATCGGTCCGGTAGTTCCCACTTAAATAGGCGATCGTATTCGAATTATTTTGGAATAGCTGATAAGCGGACTCGATCTGTACCGTGCTTACGTTGATGTTGTTAAGCACTTGATTAACAATTTTTTGTCTGCCTTGCGCGTATTCTTCAAGAAAGCTGTTGTAGTTCTGATTATACAGAAACAAGCCGAACGAAATAATCGGAATGAAAATAATGACGATATAACCTATGGCCATTTTTTTCACAATCGATAAGTTTTGATAGCTGAAAGTCAGCTTGGTTTTCATTGATCACACCACCTTATAAACGGACACTGGATCTTAAAAATGATCACTATAAATATGTGTCAGACTCCTTTATTATAGACCTTGTAAGCGCTTAATATAAGCGGTAGGCCATTGCATCGAGGGGGAGTATCATGAGTATAGCACTTAAAATGGTAAAGAAAAACTGGCAACTCTATCTGATTATTTTACCGTCACTCGTTTATTTAATTATATTCAAATATGTCCCCATGGTTGGCGTCCAAATCGCCTTTAAAAACTATATGGTCACCAGAGGGATATGGGGAAGCGATTGGATCGGTTTCAAGCATTTTGTGGACTTTTTCCATTTGCCTATCTTTTGGAGAGTTATCAAGAACACGGCGCTGCTTAGTCTTTACTCGCTGCTTGTTGGTTTCCCGGCGCCGATCATTCTGGCCCTGGCGTTAAACGAATTGAAAAACGGGATTTTCAAAAGGACGGTTCAGCTGGTCACATTCGCGCCTTATTTCATTTCAACGGTCATCATGGTTTCCATCATCATGCTGTTCCTTTCTCCACAGCTCGGCTTTGTTCATCTCTTGGCGGATAAGTTCGGATTTCCAGCGGAAAATATAATGTCCAAGCCAGCGTACTTCAAAACGGTGTATGTACTCTCCGATGTTTGGCAGTTTACGGGATATGCCTCGGTCATTTACATTGCCGCTCTGGCAGGGGTTGACCCGCATATGTATGAGGCGGCCAAAGTAGATGGCGCGTCCCGGTTTCAACGGATGATTCATATCGATTTGCCAAGCATAATGCCGACGGCTGTTATCTTGCTCATTCTGAATGCAGGACAAATTATGAATGTTGGCTTCGAGAAGGTGTATTTGATGCAAAATGCCATTAACGTTGGGACCTCCGAGGTCATCTCCACTTATGTATACAAAATGGGCTTGGTTGGAGCGAATTTCAGTTTCTCCGCAGCAGTCGGACTCTTTAATTCTATCGTTAATTTGCTGCTGCTCATTGTGGTCAACTATGTGGCTAGGAAAAATTCAGAGACGAGCTTGTGGTAGGAGGTAAACAGATGGTTCATTCCGAACAGACTTTGACGATAGAGGCACGAAAAACCTCAACTCGTATTCTTGAAAATAGTGTGGACAGATTGTATTTGTTCTTTGTCTACTTGTTCTTGCTCATTTGTTTGATCATTGTTGCTTATCCGCTCATTTATATTGTTAGTTCTTCTTTCAGCTCGTCATCAGCCGTCATCTCAGGCAAGGTGTGGTTGCTACCCGTGGAGCCGACGCTTCGCGGTTACAAAGCGGTGTTTCAGAATCCGCAAATTTTGACGGGTTATGGCAACTCGCTTTTCTATCTCTTCTTCGGAACGCTGCTTAGCGTAGCCTTGACGATAACAGCAGCTTACCCGCTTTCACGCAAAAACTTTTATGGACGCAATGTCATCACCGCGCTGTTCATTTTTACGATGCTGTTCAACGGGGGATTAATTCCCTATTATTTGACCGTGAAAGGCATGGGCTTGCTCGACACGAGATGGGCGATGATCATACCAGGGGCAATTTCCGTCTGGCAAGTCATTCTGGCGAGGACATTTTTCCAGACGTCGATTCCTTCGGAACTAACGGAGGCCGCACATTTGGATGGATGCAGTGATTTCAAATTTCTGCTGCGAATTGTGATCCCGCTTTCCAAGCCAATCATTGCTGTTCTGGTGCTCATGTATGCCATCGGCTACTGGAATTCCTACTTTGATGCGTTAATTTTCTTGAAATCGGCTAATTTGTATCCACTGCAGCTTATTCTACGAAACATTCTGATCCTGAACTCTATCGATCCTACGATGATTAAGGATGTCAAGGAGCTTGCGGATCGACAAGGGTTAAAGGAACTGCTTAAATATTCGTTGATTGTTGTGGCGAGCGCTCCCGTTCTAATGCTGTATCCATTTGTGCAAAAGCATTTTGTAAAAGGGCTGCTGATTGGTTCTCTGAAAGGTTGAATCCGGTTACACATCGAAAGGAGGGATGCGCGGCAGTGTACAGACCAGGCTTGTCCAGACGGAATTGAATAGCTATGAAAAACAAGGAGGGTTTGAGTATGGTAAGTAAAGGAACCAGAAAAACATGGTTATCGGCGGTCCTGATTTTATTCATTACTTTGCTTGTAATTGGCTGCACATCCAATAGCGATAATCCCAAAGGCAGCACCAGCCCTGGCACTAGCCCAAGTGGGGCAGGAAGCTCAGGCGGGGGAAAAGACGTTAATGCAACCGGCTTTCCGATTGTCGCCAATAAAATTACGATGAGTGCTTTCGCGCCGCAATCCGCTAATATTGCCGATTTGAATACGAATTGGTTTACCAAGTATTTGGAAGGAAAGACGAATATTCATTTGAACTGGCAGCTTGTGCCGGGTGAAACAGCGGCATTGAATGAGAAGAAGCAGCTGCTGCTCGCTAGTGGCGACTATCCCGATATTTTCATGCAAGGGAATCTAACGAAAGAGGAGCAACTGCTCTACGGTCAACAAGGGGTTCTGCTTCCGCTAAATAAGCTGATCGATCAATACGCACCGAACATTAAGAAAGCATTCAAAGACATTTCGTACTTGGAGAAGGCAATCACTGCGCCAGATGGCAATATATACGCGATTCCTTCCTTGAATGAGTGCTATCACTGCCAGTTTTCTGCCAAAATGTGGGTGAACACGAAATGGCTGCAAAAGCTTGGTCTTACTGCACCTAAAACGACTGACGATTTCTACAACATGCTCAAAGCGTTTAAGGAGAAAGATCCGAATGGCAATGGCAAGGCAGATGAAATTGCGTTGACGGGTTCGCCGACAGGTTGGCATACGGATATTGAAACGTTCGTCATGAACGCGTTCGTCTACTACAATGCGGACAACAATTATTTCATGATGAGCGGCGGCAAGCTGGCAACCTCGGTCGATCAACCAGGCTTCAAAAAAGGTCTGCAATTTTTGAACAAACTATATGCGGAAGGCTTGATTGACAAGGAAGCATTTACACAAAAATCAGATGCGCTTACGCAAAAAGGGAATAGCCCTGATATAGCGATTGCCGGCGCGATTCCGGCAGGCTGGTTCGGCGAATTCACGGATGCCTCGCCAACAGCGACGCGGCACAAAGACTATGATCCGATTGCGCCGCTTACAGGACCGGACGGAGCATCGTTCACGCCGCACTACATTGGTGTAGGGAACTCTGTATTTGCCGTGACGAATAAAAATAAAAATCCAGAAGCTGCCATTCGTCTAGCCGATTATCTGTATTCGGATGAAGGCACGACATTGTCGAACTTCGGAGAAGAAGGCCGCAACTGGGTGAAGGCCGATGCAACCGATAAGAATACACGCGGAACGGCGGCTAGGTTCAAAGTGAAGGAAACGTCTTATGGGGTAGGTCAGGTGCAGAACGATCATTGGAATCAAATGGGCCCGAACTTCCGATCTGCTGAATATCGCGAAACAGGGTACGCAGCCAGTCAGGATCTCTATACGATGGATGGCTTAGAAACGCGTCTGTACAAAGCGACCAAGGAATTGTACGAAGGACATCAACCGAAAGAAGAGTTCCCGACGGATATCTTCTTGACGAACGACCAGGCCAATCAAGTGAAACAATTAAAGCCGATTATTACGGATTACGTCAAACAATCCATGCTGCAGTTCATCATGGGGGCTAAGAGCTTCGACAAAGATTGGGACGCTTATTTGAAAGGTCTTAAAGATTCCGGTATGGATCAATTTATCAAAATCTATCAGGATGCCTACGATAAAGTGTATAAGAAGTGATTGCGGCAGGAATTGCATAGGAACAAAGGAGGAGACATATGAACAAGCGTTGGGAACGAACCGAATGGTTCCGGGAAGCACGATTCGGCATGTTTATTCACTGGGGATTGTATGCAATCCCCGCGAGGGGGGAGTGGGTCCGAAGCTTCGAGAAACTGAGCAATGAGGCATACGAGCCGTACTTCCGCGAGTTCAACCCGGACCGTTACGACCCGCGGGCATGGGCCAAAGCAGCGAAGGCGGTAGGACAGCAATACGCTGTACTGACGACGAAGCATCATGATGGCTTCTGCCTCTTTGAAAGCGAGTTTACGGACTATAAGGCTTCGAATTCACCCGCACAGCGGGATTTGATCAAGGAATATGTCGAAGCTTTTCGCGATGAAGGGTTGAAGGTCGGCTTCTACTATTCTTTGATTGATTGGCATCATGATGATTATCCTGCGTACGGGGACCGCATTCATCCAATGAGAGACAATGAAGCATATCAGAACCGTCCGATTCAGTTCGAACGCTACGTGGACTATCTGCATGCGCAAGTGAAAGAGCTGCTTACCAATTATGGGCAAATTGATGTCATGTGGTTTGACTTCTCTTACGATGATATGACGGGTGAAAAGTGGCGGGCAACGGAGCTAGTCAACCTGATTCGCTCCCTGCAACCGGATATTCTTATTGATAATCGGCTTGGCGGCCATATTAAAGCGGCCGAGCCGGAGGTATATGCGGGGGACTTCTATTCCCCTGAGCAAATTCTGCCGCCCGGCGGCATTGTAGACGAGAACGGGCTGGATGTTCCCTGGGAAGCCTGTATTACACTCAACGACAACTGGGGTTATCATGCGATGGACCATGCCTACAAGTCCCCCAAGCAGGTCGTGCGGGCTTTGGTTGAATGCATCAGCAAGAACGGCAATCTGCTCCTCAATGTCGGGCCGGATGCACGAGGGGAAATTCCATCTCAATCCTTAGAGATATTGACGGTTGTTGGTGAATGGATGAGGCGCAATGGCGAAAGCATCTATGGATGCGGAGCAGCGGATCTTCCTAAGCCGGAATGGGGGAGGTATACGCAGAAGGGAAATATGTTGTATGCCCATGTGTTTGATCGCGGTATCGGCCCCATCTATTTCCAAGGACTTAAGGGGAGAATTAAGAAGGCAAGACTCCTTGCAGACGGATCTGAGCTGAAAATATCCATGCCGTGGATGGCGGAACAGTATTCGGATATCGCTAGCGGGGCATTCATTCATTTGATCGGAGCCGAACTGCCGGACGATATGGATACGGTGATCGCGCTTGAATTAGTGACTGAGGTGATAAACGATGAAAGTAGGTCTTAGCACATACAGCTTGTTGGGCGTATTAAAAACAGGAGAAATGACTGTACTCGACGCGATTGAGTGGATTGCCGAGCATGGCGGCGAGCATATGGAAATTGTCCCCTATGGTTTTACGCTGATAGATCAACCCGAGTTAGCGGCTGCAGTCCGCGCGAAGGCCAAGGAAGCTGGCATCGAATTATCCAATTATTCGATGCCTGCCAACTTCGTCCAAGAGACGCAAGAGGCTTTCGAAGCTGAGCTGGAGCGCGTCAAGCAGCATGTTGATTTGGTAAATGAACTCGGCATGACCCATATGCGGCATGATGTGACAGCTTTTACATTGCCGCCGGAGATGATGACGATTCAATGGTTCGAAGCGAACTTGCACAAGATGGTAAGAGGAAGCCGCATCATCGCTGATTATGCGGCCCAATACGGGATTACGACGACCATTGAAAATCACGGCTTCAGCGTACAAGCCAGCGATCGCGTGCAGCGTGTTCTGACCGAAGTCAATCGCCCCAATTTCAAAACAACACTCGATATTGGCAATTTCATGTGCGTCGATGAACACCCGCTTATCGGGGTGCGCAAGAATTTACCCTATGCGTCACTCATCCATATGAAAGATTTTTATTTCAGACCCTACCATGAACATCCCGGAGAAGGAGCCTGGTTCAAGACCGCGAATGGCAACTATCTAAGAGGCGCGATCGTCGGTCAAGGAGATATCGATATGCGCCGAATTATCAAGCTGATTAAGGATTCGGGATATGATGGTTATGTCACAGTGGAATTTGAAGGCATGGAGGAATGCAGGGCAGCCTCCATCATCGCGATGGACAATGTAAGGCGGCTGTGGCAGGAAGCTTGAGGCATAATGAGGTAAGCGGCAGCTAATGACTCATGCGGCATTGCTAGTTGGAAAGCCCGAAAGCCTGGAGGCGCTGAAGAGGCTGTCCTCAAAGAAAGTCAATTTAATGACTTAAGGGCAGCCCCATGCTTTCAATATTGAACTACATGGAAAAGCTTCCGTTATTTCTGATACTTTCTCACGGAATAGATTTCACTCCCAATCGAAACAAAAAAAAGAGGCAACTCTCTAGGTTTGTAACCTTTAGAGCCAGCCTCTTTTTGCTGGCGTCTGTCGCAGATTTCTTTGCTACGGCAGTTTTCGTCTCCCAGGGGTCTAACGAACTGTACGATGCTTATCGACGAGAAAATGGCTACTTTGGCGATGTAATGAACTGGATTGACGTTATCGAGCAGAATGTAGGCGGAAAGGTGATCGTTTGCTTGTAATAGAGCATCTGGGATTCATTAGATTTTCAGAATGAGCGATTTTGGTCGAATAAAGGGTGTTGAGTTCGTTAGGAAACTTGCCCCAAGGTACATTGACTTGGTGACCTAAATGCAGACTAGGTTGTTCTTGAAATCTAAGCGTTTAAATGTTTTGGAGTGATCGAGGCGTTACCCCAGCGGCCACGCGCGGAGATAAGGAAAACTCAGTCCACTATTATAACAAAAAGTGTCCGTATAGCGAGGGATCTAACGAACTGTACGATGCTTATCGGCGAGAAAATGGCTACTTTGGCGATGTAATGAACTGGATTGGCGTTATCGAGCAGATTGTAGGCGGAAAGGTGATCGTTTGCTTGTGATAGAGCATCTGGGATTCATTAGATTTTCAGAATGAGCGATTTTGGCCAAATAAAGGGTGTTGAGTTCGTTAGAGTGCCTGTACGTGCTCCTGCCTGTAATGTGGCTCGATGCTCCCATTCCTGCGTGGACTAAATTTACAGTGTGTAATATAATTTACACAAATTGAATTGGATTGTAGGCAGAATTGAGTGGTTTATAAGCAATAGGCTAATATAATGTGAAAGCTATACATAAGAGCAAAGGAATTAGGTACATGGAAAATAAAACATCCCGAACCGATCCCCGCATACTCCGCACACGTCAATTGCTGAAAGACGCTTTTGTGGAATTGCTGCAGGAAATGGAAATCGAGAAAATTTCGGTCAATCGTATTGCTGAGCGAGCTACCATAAACCGTGTTACCTTTTATCTGCATTATCGGGACATTCCCGATATGCTGGAGAAGATGGCAGATGATATGATCGAGGATATTCGTAAAATTCTGGACAAGGATTCAGGGAATCAGTATGTCGCAGAAGAAGGCGCGTGGCCGCTGTTGGTGGACTTGCTGGAGCATATAGCCGAACATGCTAAATTTTATAAAATCATACTTGCGTCGAGGCGAACGCCGATTTTTACAGACCGATTGTTAAAGCTGTTGTCTGAATTAATCACCGCAAGACTGGACAGCGCGGAGAGTGAAGCGATTCTTGCTGCTACCGGTATTCAGAAGGATATAGCTCTATGGTATGGATCTGCTGCCTTAATCGGGACTATCGTTGCTTGGCTTCGAAAGGATATGCCATATACGCCGCTATATTTGGCCAAACAATTTACTTTAATGCGTTCGCTTTCATAGAATTTGAATATCGATTGCCTAAAGTTTGGAGTCATAGACTCCAAGCTTTTTTTCTATTTGTTGATGCCAACGCCTTAAATCGAAGAAATATTGATTAATGTTGTTTTATTTGATATTCAAGTTGGTATTTTCGTGGTTTTTAGGGTTTTTTAATCTATATCATGCAAATCAATAAGTAATAATCAACAATAAACAACAACATTTAACAAAATTTCACATCCGGTTAACATTGAGCTAACAAAACTTATTTATCTTAAAGGTAAGAATAGTATAGGAAGATGGAAGAGGAGAATGTTGATGAGGTTACGTCGAAGTTTGTCTGTTTTATTGCTGATCTGCTTCATATTTGGAGCATTGGCATCCACCATGATCCCAGGGCAGGCAAGTGCCGCCTCATCTTGTATGGGCCCTGTGCCTGTGCCCGATTTAGTTGATTTTGATTTTACCGAAAGCGCGATTAAAGATAAATCACCTCGGCATGTGGATGGTACAGCGTACGGCAACCCGCAGCTCGTATATGAATCAAAGCTGCAAAAGAACGTGCTGAAGCTGACGGGCGGCCAGTTTATTATGATACCGAATGCTGCGGAACTCAACAATTTCCCCAATGGGTTTACGATGTTGGTTCAGTTTTCGGCAGATGCCTTCAGCGGAGAGCAAGGAATTTTCCAGAAAACGCAGAGCACAGGCTACGGCTTGGAAGTAAATCCAAACAAGATGGAGACATGGGATTATATTGGCGGTGCAACAAGGAAGCTATATAGCCCTGTTTTGAGTGTGAATAAGTATTATGATGCTGCAATTACTTATAACGGAGCTCAGCACGTTCTTTATGTGAATGGGCAGGTAGTTGCTACCGAAAATCGTACAGGAGCCATAACTTCTCCTACATCAGTCGGACTGGCTATAGGCGGAGATCCACAAAGTGCAACTACGGCACAGCTAACGTTCAAAGGTTCGATCGGCTACGCCAAGATGTTCAGCCGAGGCTTAACGCAAGCCGAATTGGCTTGTTATTACGAAAGTACGGGCCTCCTCGCTGATCAACAAGCTCCATCCTGGCCGGTCGGCAGTCAGCTAAGTGGCGCACCGGCAGGCTCGACGAGCTTTAACTTGAACTGGCCGTCAGCGACAGATGATAAAGCAGTGACGCAGTACCGCATTTACAAGAACGGTACTTTAGTGAATACGGTGAATAGCAGCACCAACAGCTATTCGTTTGATCTAGTGATTCCGGGTGAAACGGCGACCTATAAAGTCGAAGCCGGCGATGCGTCAGATAATTGGACGACAAACGGACCTTCGTTGTCCTATACAATGCCGGGGACGGTTGTCGCTCCTCCGGGTATGGCCCCAGATTTGCTCCAACTCACGTTCGATCATTCAGCGGGTGAAGACAGCAGTGCTGCTCATAATCACGGTACGCCAGTTGGCAGTGCAGCGGTGAATTACAATCCTGATTTTAACAAAAATGTCCTCGCGCTTGATGGAATGTCCTATGTGCGGATCCCAACCAACCAAGGGCTTAGCCCAAGCTTTATGACGATGGCGGCGTCTTTCTCGCTGGATGATCTGTATCGAACGCAGGACATTATTGGAAAAGCGCAGCGATCGGACTATGCATTGGAATTCAACCCAATTACTCAGAAGCTGGAAGCATGGTTCTTCATTCATGACATAGCAGGAAACGATTCTTTCGTCATTGTGCCTAGCATCACGAAACTAACGGCAGGTCAAGTTTATGATGCGGAAGCTACCTTTGATGGACAGACAGCCAAGCTGTATGTGAACGGAATTCTGGAAGGAAGTCAGTCCAAAAATGGCGTAATCAGCGGTGCCACGAAGGTCGATCTAGCGATTGGCGCAGATGCGGAACCGATAGATGCCACGAGTTATTTTCAAGGTAAAATCGGTTTCGTGGAATTATACAGCAAAGTGCTGGATGCTAATGCTGTGCAGCAATTGCATGCCAAGTATGCGCCTGCTGCCATACCGCCCGTGTCCTCGATTGCCTGGGATATTCCGCTTGATTGGTGGGTAGGTCAGAGCGGGCTTGCGGTATTGAAGAAAAAAGATGCCAACCAACTGGAAACGGTTATTGACAATGGACTTGTTTTTCAAAGCTTGAACCCGAATGTTGCAGTGATTTCAAGCTCAGGGATGATTACACCGCTTCGTGCAGGGACAGCAACGTTAACAGCCAACTACGGATCTCTAAGTGCCAATGTTGCTCTAACCGTCCATGACAAAGTGCAGCTCAAGCCGCAATCTCTCTTATTAAACGGACCGTCCGCCATCATGGCCTCAGAGACGGGGAAGGCAGTGACGACAGTCGTCTATGAGGATGGAAGCACGGAAATCATGTCAGCTGGTGTAACGTATAGCTCCGATCAGCCTGCTGTTGCGTTCATCGATAATAACGGCATCATTCATGCAGTTGCTCCGGGAACAGCTGTGATTAGCGCTGCAGCGGTTGGACTGCGAGCAGACTTTATCCTAACGGTTAGTCCAACGGGCAATCCTAACGGGAATCCGCAGATTACGGAACTCCAATTTGCCGGACCCACTGCCTTGACGGTAGGACAGTTAGTTCATACAGTACTCACGGCCGTATATTCGGATAACTCGACGACTAAGTTAGAAACGGGAGTCACCTATTGGAGTGAAAACTCTGATGTGGCTAGAATTGATTCTGTCTCTGGAGCCGTATACGCAGCTCAACCGGGGATTGCGCGTTTAGTCGCTAACTATAAAGGTCTTAATGCAAGCTTTTCGATGGTTGTTAATGCCGTAATTGTACCGGAACAACGACCGGTTGTGCTGCAGTTGAACCTTCCAGCAAGCTTGTATATAGGAGCTAGTGGCGCGATTTCGGCCAATGCGATCTATACAAATGGAAGCTCATCGACTTCTGTGCCCGTTACAGCCATGGCCAAATGGCATGCTCTGAATCCGGCCATTGTTCAGATTGACGCTCATGGTACAATCACCGGGATTCGTTCTGGCACAACGGTAGTGACAGCAACTTATCAGAATCTGGTGGCTCAATCGACGATTACGGTTGTGGAACAAAGTTCTACGGGGAGCGACGGTGGAGGTGGAGGGCAGACGTCTTCCAATAAAACCGATACGTTAATAGTAGACGATCTACAGAGACAATTAGCTTCGAACAGTACGATTAAGTTGGATACAGGCATCAAAGAGATTGTATTTCCAACGCTTGCTGAAAGCTCAGCGAAGAAGACAATTAGCTTAGATCGAGACGATCTTACGCTAACGATGCCTGGCAATCTATTCATTGGATCTTCTGACATCAAGCTGGTTCTGGGTCTGTCAACCAGTCATTCAGCACCTGATACGACAATGAAATATGCTTCGTCGCTCTTTGATGTAACAATCGTTTCACAAGCATTTAACGGAACTAGAACGCCAAACCAGCGATGGATCGAGCCGATTCAAGCGGAGTTTACGGCAAGTGGCGATAGACCGTTGTTGGGCGTATACCGCATATATGAAGATGGCAGCATGACCTATATCGGTGGGGAATTAACAGATAAGGGCATTCGCGCACAGCTCCGTGAGAATGGCAAGTATGCGGTACTGGAGTACAAAAAGGTGTTTCAAGATCTGCCTGAGCAGCATTGGGCGAATCGTACTGTGCAGATGATGAGCGCTATGCATATGGTGGAAGGCGTGAACGATACATTCTTCGAACCGGAGAAGTTCATTACGCGGGCTGAGTTTGTAGCCTTGCTTATGAGATCATTACACATTCCGCAGCAAAAGATAAGCAGTTTCCAGGATGTTCCGGCAAGCGCATGGTATGCGCCATATGTTGCAGGAGCTGCATCATCCGGCTTGGTCAGCGGTGAGGACAATGCCTTGTTTAATCCTGAATCGGTTATCAGCAGAGAGCAGATGGCTGTGCTTCTCGCCAGAGCAGTTGAACATGCAGGCGGGAAAATAGAACAAGGCGGCAACCAAACGTTCAAGGATGCCGATCAAATGGCAAGTTGGGCTCGTTCATCGATCGAGATGACTGCAAAGCTAGGACTTCTGCAAGGACGTGCAGAGCAATTATTTGTTCCTACCGGTAGCGTATCCCGTGCCGAAGCGGCGCAAGCGGTATTTAACCTCATTCATAATTTGACCCAAAAATAATGATTTTCATAGATAGAGTGGAGGATCATCCATGCTGAGAATTCAGCGTTTCAAGCCAATAATAGCACAACTTGTCATCCTTCTATTCCTATGCCAAATGGCGTTGCCAACATTAACACAGCAAGCGAATGCCGCATCTGCTCCCGCAACATGGGTGGACGGAGACCGGAATTATCGGATGCAGTTAAGCTTTGACAATTCGGTAGGTACAGAGGATCTAGCCAATTATCCCGTATTGATCAAACTTGACGCTAGCAAAATCGATTATTCGGTAACTGCATCGAACGATCTCAGATTTTACACATCCGATCAGTCATCTGAGCTTCCCTATGAAGTTGAAAAATGGGATCCTCAGGGAGAGAGCCTGATTTGGGTTAAAGTCCCTATCATCCATGCCCAATCCAGCGCGGACAGCATCTGGCTGTATTATGGAGGCAGTTCGACGATTAACCTTCAACCTAAGCAGGTGTGGGATGCGAACTATTTGCTGGTGTATCATTTCCCGGACAGAATCGCCGACTACTTCTATCACCCTGCTCAAGCTCAGCAGTATACAGACTCGAGCATGAACAACAATACCGGCTTACGGAATGCAGCTAACGCGAGTTCAAGCGGTCCTTCCTATACATTGGAGGCCAAGGACTCTCGATATAACATGGTTGGAAGATACTATGAAAGTCATCGGGGGTTGGTCAGAGCGACGAATGGCAATGTTGGCGATGGTCAAGGCCAGCTTACGATCTCAGCTTGGGTGCGGGCCAATGAGTACGAAATAAACTCGCTTAACTATTACGTTATTGCTAGAAAAAGAGGCGCAGATACGCAAAATCAAGCCTATTTCATGAAAATTGGCGGCGGCAAATGGAGCGCTAATTTGTTTACGAACGATGCCGACCCGATGAAAAACGGCAGCACGGCGCCGGACTTGGACGCAGGAGCCGTGACGGCAGAATGGACCTATTTGACATTAACGTATGATCAAAGCCAAGCCAGCAACAACCTCAAGCTATATCGCGATGGAGCGCTTGTGGCAGCCGCAACCCGCAGCGGAGCACTGATTACGACTAGCGGTTCGTCAACGACGCCGTTCACAATCAGCAAGGCTTCCGATGCCGGAGCTGCTGGCGGGGGTTATCGTGGCGGTGTAGACGAAGTCAGGGTGTCCAAGCAAGCTAGGAGCGCAGCTTGGGTCATGGCTGATTATCAAACGATGAGCAAGAGCAGCCGTTTTGTCATTTTCGGTGACAAGGAATCCAAAGGCGCTATGCAGCTAACACTTATTCAACCTAAACAGGGAGCTGTCTACTACTCGCCAGATTTAAGCTTTGGTGGCGTGACCAGCGAGGCGTCAACGATCCGCTATCAATTGGATAGCCAGCCGGAAGTCGTTGTGGATGGCAGTTCCAAAGCTTTTCAATCCATGCTGAGCCAACTGAAAGGCGGCGTGCATACGTTGAATGTCGAAGCTGTTTCCAAAGCTGATGCTTCCGCTAAGGCCAGCAAAACAGTGACGTTCACAGTCGATGGGCGTAATTTAAGCCCAGCAGCTGCGCCGCAAGGAGCCAATGGGACATTGATTCAGCCAAGCGGCGATGTCACTTTGCAAGTCAAGGCAGAGTCTGCGACAGGTGAGCCGGTACAAGTAAACTTTTACCAGAAAGATATGAAGTTCGTCAAAGATTACAGCGCCAAAGTGCCGACAGATGCCGCCTATGAGCGAACCGATACGATGG
The DNA here is from genome assembly GCF_022163125.1 of Paenibacillus sp. HWE-109. Classification (NCBI taxonomy): domain Bacteria; kingdom Bacillati; phylum Bacillota; class Bacilli; order Caryophanales; family Paenibacillaceae; genus Paenibacillus; species Paenibacillus sp. HWE-109. Next base: position 1,542,450 of record NZ_CP091881.1, read on the forward strand.
ATCCGCCAAGCAGCGCTACGATTACTTCCGAGACGGCTTTGCCGGCAAGCGCTTATGATCAATTGAAATCGTCGGATGGCGCTTATTACAACAGCAAGTCGTTGTCGAACTATCCTTATCAACGCTTCGATTTAACGATTAGCAGCGATCTGAACACCGTCAATCAGTTGGATGTGACATGGGAAGGACATTCCAAGGAGTTGGTCAAACTGTTTGCCTGGAACTATTCGACCAGCAAATGGGTGCAGATCGCTTCCAAGTTGGGAAATGCGGACAATAGCGATTTTAAATTGACGGGGACGTTGGATAAAACGACGATGGTGAACAGCTCAACGAAGGTTGCCAAACTGTACGTCGCCGCAACGCAGCATGATACGATGCTACCAGGCAAAAATCCAACGCCAAGCGATTATGATTTCAGTTTCGTATGGATGACAGACACCCAGCTTGAAGCGGAGTCTTTTCCAGGCGTTTACGATGCCGAAACACAGTGGATCGCTGATAACAAGGACGCGCAGAAAATCCAGTATGTGATTCATACCGGGGATATTGTGAATTCAGCGAGCCAGGAAACGCAATGGAAGAATGCCGACCATAGTATGAAGATTTTGGAAAACGCAGGGATTCCTTATGGTGTTATTCAAGGCAACCATGATACGAACGATGCTCTCTATAGTAAGTATTTCGGCGCATTTCGTTTTAAGGACAAGCTCTTTAATGGCAAGCCTTACTATACCGCTTATAACAGCATGAACAAGAACCACTACGATTTGATATCATCTGGCGGTGTAGATTTCATCATCTTGTACATGGGCTGGGGCGGATTTGACGCGACATCCATCAACTGGGCGAACCAGGTATTGCAGCAATACAAAGACCGTAAAGGAATTCTGGCTGTACATGAATATTTGTTATATGAGGGAGCCTACGGTACGGATGATTATGATGGCATCAATATCATGAATCAGATTGTCAAACCTAACAGCAATGTCTTTATGGTATTGTGCGGTCATAATCAATCTACGTTCTATAACGTTAAACGAATCGGGGGCAAAGTCGTCTACGAACTGCTGCACGACTATCAGGATGCGGCTCTTGGCGGTGCGGCGTACATGCGGATGATGTACTTCGATTTGAAACGCCAACAGATTTACATGGTTCCGTACTCGCCGATTACGAATGATAATTATGGATTTTTTCAACAGAAACATGAGTTCTATACAATGCCGATTAAATGGAACAACGAGCCTATTGAGCTGGCAACCGGTTATGTTGCCATTACGGGAAGCAACGTCAGTACAAGTTCGCTAAATCTAGCGCCTGTTACAGCCGCAGATGGAATGGCCAGTTATGTATGGAAAGGCTTAAACCCCAACCAGTCATACACTTGGTATGGCGAGGTTTCGGATGCCTTCGGCCATAAAGTGAAAACGGAGGAAAGCACCTTTACTATTGATGCTCCTGCCGTGCAATCCATTCGATTGAACGGGCTGGCTCCGATGAAAGTAGGACAAAAGCTTAGCACGGTCGTAGAAGCTACGTATACAGATGGCAGTATCGTGTCGGTAAAGGATTACGTCATAAGCAGCAGCAATCCTGCGGTGGCAACGGTTAATGCCAACGGGCTCGTTTCGGCGATCGCCGAAGGGCAGACGGATATCACAGTGAGAGTGGGATTAATCGCAACGTCCTATCGGTTAATTGTCCAAGCGCTGCCATCGGTGCAGCCGCTTATTCAATCGATAGAGCTGACAGGTTTGAAGGCTGCTGTCGTTGGGGTGCGTCAGCAATCGGTAGTCACAGCAACCTATAGCAATCATACGACCTCATCGCTGCTAGGAGCGGATCAGTCATTGACACCAGGGCTAATCCTGACCAATGCAGATCCAAGCGTCGCGCAGTTGAACGCGCTAACTGGCGAAGTTATAGCCTTGAAAGCGGGGCAAACCGTCATTACAGCAACGTACCAGACCCTCTTCAGCAGCTATACATTATTGGTGAAAGATAATGTGGACGTGCCGACTCCAGAACCAGGACCGAAATTGGAATCGCTGGTGATCAGTGGCATTGATTCGCTTAAAGTGGGTGAGAAAGGCCAAGCTGCCATATCCGCACGTTATAGCGACAAGCCGAACTTTGTCCCGGTTCAAGACGGCGTTCAATTTACGAGCAGTATGGAATCTGTAGCAAGCGTGAACGCTCAGGGCGAAGTGATTGCAGTTAGTCCAGGTCGTGCGACCATAACCGCAAGATACAAAGGGTTAGAGGTCAGTCATGAGGTTCAGGTTGCTGCAGCAACGGCCCCACCACCTGGAGGCGTTGGAGGAGGCTTCATCCAGACTCCTGTTCCTGTGGATCCGGACGATATCTTTATTCAGAAAGTAAAGGCAAGCGAGTTAACGGCTAATGACGGAACGGATTCTATCATAGTACGTGCTGAGAAAGGCAAAGTTCAGATGGAGCTTCCTTACTTAACCGCAGATCTGGCAAAGGCATCGAACATTCATATTCAGTTCGACTGGGGAACTTTGAAAGTGTCAGCTAGCGCTTTGGTATCAGATAAGCCTAATAAAAATCCGGCGCTTGTGCTGTCTGGAAGTGTATGGAACGATGACTATATGGACATTCTGAAAGACTTGGAGTCTCATCAGTCGCTGCGAGTGAAGCCTGTATCCGATATGATGCATGTTGTCTGGGGAGCTTCTGCACGGCAGGGGACGATCGATATTCAGATGCCTATGAAGGAAGGGTTTAACAGTAAAAGAGTTGGATTGTACCGCATCAGCAACGACGGTCAACTCCTTCTACAGTCCTTGAATGCTTCGGAAGATCCGTCCAACATGAAGTTCAAAGCGACTGGCAGCAGTGACTTTGTCATCGTCCAAAAGGAAGTAAACTATTTCGACGTCAAAGGACATTGGGCTGCGAATGTGATTGGAGACTTGGCTGCGCGTAATATGTTCGATTCCATGGTAGCCGATCCCATTGTTGCCGTTCAAGGCGAAATAAGCTTCAATCCTGAAAAGCAGATTACCCGCGCCGAATTTGCTGCGCTAATCGCTCGCTCGTTGGCGCTTCCGAAGGCAGGCAGCAGCCCATTTGCCGACATTTCTCATACAGCGTGGTACTCACAAGAAGTTGCTGCCGCGTTGGCCGCTGGCATCGTTGATGGAATCAGCGACTCCCAATTTGCCCCGGATGCGCAGATTACAAGAGAACAGATGGCAGCAATGTTGATGCGGGCTTGGAAAGTTAAGAATAACGGGGGCGAAGCCCCGCGTGACGGGAAAGCTTTTGTAGATTGGCGTGAAGTTGACGATTGGGCGAAAGAAGCAATAGCTTCCGTATCTTCCTTGCATTTGATGAATGGACGTGCGGATGAATCGTTCGTGCCCAAAGGAACAGCGACGCGAGCAGAGGGCACGCAGGCCATTCATAATTTCTTATTTCAAACAAATAAATAATTCAGATGCTCCCTATTGGAAAAAGTACACAATTTTAATATACTGAGACATATATGTATCCATGGGTGGTGTGTCGCTCTTGTCGTTGTTAGGCCAGGAAAGAAGAGAGCATATTTTGCAAACATTGCTTCGTGATGGCAAAGTTAAAGTGTTGCCAATGGCGGACGAACTAGGTGTTTCCTCGGAGACGGTGCGTCGAGATTTAGATGCCTTGGAATTAGAGGGGCACCTTCAGCGGGTGTATGGCGGAGCTGTTCGTGCCAGCTATGAGAACGGTGAACCCACCTTTGTACAGCGCACACAATTGTTCGTTGATGCCAAGAAGAAGATCGGAGAGCGAGCTGCCCAACTTATCGAGGACGGGGACACAATTGCATTGGATGTAGGCACCACCATGATGGAGCTGGCGAAAGCCATTCAAGGCAAGCGCAACTTGACGATCTTGACAAACTCGCTGCCGATAGCTTCCTATTTGTGTGAAGCGTTGAACAGCAATCGGTTTACGGGCAAAGTTTTTTTGCTCGGCGGACAGCTTAATCCAGAGCAGCAGTCACTCACAGGCCCGCTCTGTGAACAGCTCATGGAGCAGTTTTATCTGAATAAAGCATTCTTGTCCATCGGCGGCATCTCGCTGACGGGCGGTGTGACCGATTATGATTTGAACGAAACGTATATGACGAAGAAGTTTGCCAAATCGGCACGCGAAGTCATTGTCCTTGCGGATCAGTCCAAAATCGGTGTCCAAGCCTTCGTTCACCTGATGCCTCTCGATCAGATTGATGTCATCGTCTCTGACCAGCCTTATCCTAAGGAGTGGAAGGAAACGATTGAACAGAAAGACATTTACTGGCTAACTAGCGAATGAATACGCTCAATAGCCGATAGAAAAGGCTCTTATTGGGGGAATTTCCAATAGGAGCCTTTTTTTATTGGCGTCCACCGCAGACTTCTTTGTTTTGGAGGTTTTCGATCCCAAAGGGCATCTAATGAACTGTATGATGTTTATAGACTGAAAAAAGGCTGCTTTGGAGATTTAATGAACGGAGTCGGCGTAGGGTTTGAGCTTGCCTCAAGGTTGATTGTCTGAGTGACCTAGCCGCAGGCTAGTTTTTTCTTAACTAGAGGTATAAACAAGCTATTTGGCAGAATGAGGTCCTCTAGCTTAGCTATCGTACGGATATAAGGGGACGTCAAGCCGCGATGATAGCAAAATGTGTCATGATCGCCAGTTTGAGGGAACTACAGTACGCTATAATTCTGAAAACCGTCATATTCCACGCCAGAGGGAACTACGATCCGCTATGTCTCCATTTCCCGGTTGGAATCAGCAGGTTTCGTTTAAATAGCGGATCTCAGTTCCCTTTCAGGTTACGTTTCCCTCATTTCCCGCTATATAGAGGATCATAGTTCCTTTTCACACGACGCTTCCTGTCATGGCAAAGCCCAAAGGGAACTAGGAACCGCTAGATTGTTGAAAACCACTATGAAGACGCTCATCTCTTAGGGCGGCTAAGCTGCCTTTTTAAAACTTTGGTGTTCGAGGACAAATAAGTTTTGAAGTACTTTTTACAACCGCTTATAAGGCTCCCATTCAACAAACGTTATCCGTTAGTGGAACACCTTGTACGGCGCGGCTATTTCTCCAACTCATAGCGGGCCGCGATAATGCCCGACTTGAGTGTTCGGCTGGACAGCAGCTTGAGCCTGATTTTCTCACCATCGCCGTGGAATGCCGATTTTCCGCCACCCAAGATGACCGGACAAATCGTCAGCAGGAATTCGTCGATCAGGCCGAGCTCAAGCAACGTCTTCGCTGCCCCCGGACTGCCGAAGATAACGAGATTTTTGCCAGGCTGCTCCTTGAGCGCCTTGATTTCCTCTGCGATATTGTCCTTGATCAGCATCGTATTGTTCCATTCGACAAAGTCCATCGAGCCGGAAATGACGATCTTCTTAACATCTTGCAGCCATTTGGCATGCTCCATACCGTGCCTCGACGCATTCGGATTATCAAGCACCGTGGGCCAGTAGTTCTCCATCATCCGATACGTCGTGCGTCCGTATACGGGAGAGCCGACTTCGGCTACGACCTCCTCGGCGTATTTCTCTAATTCCTCGTTGTACGGAATCCAATCTAGTCCTCCGTTCGAATCCGACGCATACCCGTCCAGCGACACATGCATGAACAATACGAGTTTTCTCATGTTTGCTTCTCCTCCGACTTCGATTTTAGTTGTTCGATTTTTTGGCAGTAGGCCCGTGTTTCGTCCTGCTCTTACGTTCACTATAAATCATTACGTTACGTAAGGGTCAAGTGGAAATCTGAATATCCTTCGAAGACAACAATGTTGTGCAAATCTGCCCTTTACTTCAATAAAATAGGGACCGTCCAGACTGCGCGCAGCCGACGATCCCTAACTATCGTTTCCCGATAGTTTAATGATGATCCTGGTAATCAATACGGACTGAATTTATCAATTCTTCTAAAGAGCCAATCCTTTGTTCAACTGAATCTGCATGATAAAACGTACATGTATTCCCGATTTCATTCAGTTCATTTGTTGAGGAATACAAATAGATTTTCTTTCCTGCTCCCAGAGCAATTCCTAGCTCGACATGACTCCCTTTCCCTGCTGGGATCATGACAATTACTACATCTGCAACCAAAACCCCTGAAACTTCCTCTTCGCCAATTATACGTAGTTTGGTGATGGAGTCTATGTTCGAATGTATTGTCCAGTCGTACGTATGTTGAAAACCAAGTGCTTTCAAATTCTCAGCGACTAACCGCACGTTTTCTATGTTTTTGAGACTGGACGCTATGTAAAATTTCATTTCGTTCCCCCATTTAAGCCTTCTAAACCTCAGCACATATTGGAAGTACCCTACCCTTTAGCTGAGAAGGCTGCCGATCAAAATGATATCGGCAGCCTTCTCTTGATGTTATTGAACTAAAATTGCTCAAGGGAGCTTAATCATCGATTAATTAAAAATGTACAAGTCAAAATCTACATCCGCATTTATTGAATATGCAAAGCTAATGAAACTATGATGTAAATACATCGCAGGTTTTTCATTATTTTCAATTTTTATTACCACCATAAACTTAAACGATACATTGAACTCGTCCCTGTTTTTGTTAAGTTCAACTACCTTACTTTCCAGTGAATCTACGAGGTAATACAATTGGTCGTTAATATCATAGGACTCTTGATAGCCTGAACTAAGTTCCCAGGATGACTCTTTTCTGTATGGATGGCTGAACTATCTAGATTATCATTCTTAACTCTAACAATGACATCACCTTTGTTATACGATTCAGTTGGTTCGATACCAAGCACTTTCGTAACTTCATTTACAGGAAAACTGTCCCCGAATATGTTGAAATATACCATGACAGTGGTTTTATCCATATCAGTCACCCCAGTCTATTCATATCTAAACTTTAACACAACTCCCCTTACTTGAACGGTGAAATCCCTAAAAATATCGACGATATAATTCTCTTCTACGCTCTCCGCGCAGATGAGCATAAATCTGTGTAGTAGATGCTTTTTCATGCCCAAGCATACCCTGAATAAATTCTAACGGTGAACCGTTATCTAGCAATTGACAAGCATACGTGTGACGGAATCAATGAGGATATACATTGGCATTAATTTTCCCGCGTTGTGCGAGCTTTTTTAATGACCAACGTATTGTTGGAATCGTCATTCGTCGGGTCGGATTCGTTTCGGTAACAAACAATGCTTTACAAGTATCTCCACGGCTTTCTAAGTACCTTTTTAACCAGATATTACATTTGGTAGTAAAATACACCTATCTTTGTTTAGAACCCTTACCATTCACTATTGCTGAACAGTTTTCCCAGTTCACGTCTTCAATGTTTATTTTCTGCACTTCTCCAACACGGCAGCCTGTGCAGTACAGAAATTCCAACAGAGCATACTCTCGATGTGAATGACAGGTAATCTTCAGATGAATTACATCATCCTCAATTAGAAATTTCGGAATATGTTTATCCATCTTCGGCTCTCTTAGCTTGAGAGAAGGATTCCGTGTCATATGGCCCTCTTCAAATGCAAAGCGGAAAAGGGAGCGTACAAATCGGATCCGATGACCTAAGCTACTCGGTTTTAATCTCGCAGATTCCCTTGCTAAGTAGTCTTTTAGTAAGTTTAAAGAGACTTCTTCTATCTCCATATTACCTAGTTCACGAATCAGCATGTTTAGTTGTAGAAAGTATGCTTTAATTGTGTGGGTGCTGAATCCCAGGATACGTTTGTCAGCTTCATACAGCATCCATAAATCCTTCAATGTCATAATAAAAACCCTCCCAAGTATAAGTTATCTCTAGCTTTGCTAGTATTGGGAGGGTCTAATCTTAGTACTTATAATTGTGCTAGCGTTTTTCGTTAGTTGAACGAATTTGGTGCCCATGTTGAGATGCTATCTCCAGGGGTGGCTACTATTAGCCATTCATCGCCAGTGTATCCATAACCATCCCTTGCTTGCCAACACTCATATTTATCATGGTGACCATTTACAAAAAGCGTTTTTCCTGAGTCAAATACAATGTGTAGATGTGGGGATTGATTTCCTAACTTCACTGCATTTACTTTTTCTCTACGTAGCTCAAATATTAATTGATACTCTTCTTCTTCGGAGAGTTCCACCATTTCCGCTTCGGAGACAGGGAAAACTTTTATTCCTTTAGGGAACACAGCCCACTTTGATTCAGTAATTGTTATCGTCTTAGGACTGACAATACTAAGGCGATATCCTATCTTATATTCAGTTTTAGTTTGTGGTACTGGAGTTTTTGTTTTTTCAGTAGTAGATGGCTTGATCACAACGGCTGCCATTAATTTAAAAATTACATCATATGATCTTATCATCAACAATATTTGGCACTTCACACTACTCCATCTTATTGTAACAGTCCCGCTAACGGGTAACTATAGCGGAGGAGACTGCATCGCGGCAGCTCCTCTTTTTTGTTCATTCAACTAACGGGAAGTTTTGCGTAATAGTGTATCGTAAACCATTATTTGGATTTATAATGTAGGAAAAGTCGCATTCAGGGGTGGATCTATGGAAACAGTTGTAGCAATCAGAACTATATACAAAAACGAATTACCCAAACTATTAGAGCTATATAAACATTTAAACAAAGATGACCCGGAACTTAATGTGGAGGATTTAGATTCATTGTGGGGTAAAATCTACAATGATTTAAATATGCACTATATCGTAGTTGATAAAGATAATCAATTAGTAGCCTCTTGTGTGTTAGTCATAATTCCAAACTTAACTAGAAATGCCCGTCCTTACGGTTTAATTGAAAATGTAGTTACTCATGCCGATTTTAGAAGAAAAGGATATGGGGCCGCAGTTTTGAAAAAAGCATTAGAGATTGCATGGGAACAAAATTGTTATAAAGTTATGTTGATGACTGGTTCAAAAGAAGAAGGGACACTTTTGTTTTATGAAAATGCTGGATTCAAAAAAGGGGTAAAAACTGGATTCATAGCCAAACCATAACCGATTCGTTCATTCCGCTAACGGACAGGAAAGAAATAGAATATAAGATGCCATTTGAGAGTGAATTCATAATTACAAAAGTGCATGATCTAGATATCCAAAAGCTTAATCTGTTGGTTGATGAGAGTACGAGTGAAGGATTTCGTCACCTCAAACGATTGGTAACCGATTATGAAGCTGGAACAAATAAATTCGATTTGGACGTGGAAGCACTCTTTCTAGCCATTAAAAACGGCGAAATTGTAGGAGTTTGCGGATTAAATCAAGCCCCGCATTCAGAAAACATAGAAATTGGTCGTGTTCGTCGAATGTATGTCTCACCAAGTGTACGCAGATTTGGGATAGGGCGGATGCTAATGGACTCAGTTATTGCAGAAGCTAGAAATTACTTTCAAATGATTGTGTTGAAGACAGATAATCCTGTTGCTGATTTGTTTTATCACTCTATCGGGTTTTCGGTAAAAGATGATTCTGAAAAAGACACCCACTTACTTCAGTTAGCGTAAAGCTAACGCGAAACGATAGATCAATAAACAAACACCACATGGCTGCCGCGAATATGATTGGCAGTCTCATTACGTTAACGGGCAGTTTAATTTATATTTCTTTTGTACTTTAATGCCTGAGTTTAATGTATAATTATTCCAATATTCTGTTTTGGGTGGGTGTTCTACATTGAATAAGTTTAAATACATTTTCTTTGATTGCATGGAAACAATTGTTGATTTATATGAATTGCCAAAAGGGAATGACTATGCTTTATGGGCATTTAAAGGTTCTGGTGTTGAGCATTATTGGAATGATTTTAATGAGTTCGCAAAATATTATGAAACTTCAAAAATTGAAATTGGAGTAACCCTTTGAAATGGACGAAGAGTATGAGTTAGTATGAAGGTTTGAGTTATTAGTTCATAAATCTAAGTCGATAGGACTAAATATTAAAACTGAAGTAGTAACAAAGCTATATGAAAATTATTGGAGAACATATAAATCGAAATGCTACATAAGTCCAGAAGTGAGAGAGGTTATAATTCAGCTTTCTAAGAGATATAAGTTAGCTATAGTTTCAAATTTTATGGTAAAGGATGGTATAGAGGAGTTACTATTCAGCAACGGAATCGGAGAATTATTTGACTTCATAATCACCTCGATAAATGTAGGTTGGAGAAAGCCACATTCAAAAATATACGAGATTTCCATGCAATCAGCGGGCTGTAATAATTCTGAAATTATATTTGTTGGCGACGATTATGAAAATGATTATTTAACACCACAGAGAATGGGAATGAAGTCAATCTTCTTAGATAAATTTGACACTCAGAGAGCAGGATGTGAACGAGTATCCAGCTTCAATGAATTGAAGACAGCTTTACTAATATAAATGATATACGATCAACACCAATTAACTAACGGATAAACGATGTTGATTTGTATTTACCGGCTGTAAACGACTTGTCGCTCAATACAGATGAAGTGAAAATGATTATGCATAAAACGCCGTTATCGCCTCGACCAGCCTTACTATTATAATTAGTGGATGATTGAATCTTACGTCTTTCACGCTTCGTTCGGAAAGGTTCATTACGCTAACGGGTAACTTTAGTGAAAAATAGGGACAGATCGCCGCGACCGGCAACTGTTCCTTTTTTTATTGACCTAACGGGCTGAAATGCAACCAAATTGTGGTAGTATTGAATAAAAACAATTTTGGTTTGAGGAGGAAGAGACTTGTATCCACGTGCCAATGTATTAGGAATCGTTACTCGGAATAAACGAATTCTTGTTGAGGAGCAAACAGGGAAACATTCAAAGGGAACAGGTTTTTACTATAGACCTATAGGTGGAACAATCGAACTTGGGGAACATTCTCAAGAGACATTAATAAGAGAATTCCAAGAGGAACTAGGTGTTCAAATAACAATAAAAAGTCATGTCAAATGTATAGAAAACATTTATAAGATCGATGAGAATATAGGGCATGAAATAACTCAAATATACCTAGTAGATTTAAACAACCCAAATTTATATGAGCAAGAACGTTTTGAGGTTAATGAAGGTGAAAAAATCACATATGCACAATGGATATCAGTTACCGATTTTGAACTCGGTCAAAGAATCCTATATCCTAATGGCTTAACTGAATTACTTATAGATATTACATGAAAAACTAAAAGCTTATAGAGGTATGATTAACCTAAAGAAAAACGATTGTTTCAATAAAAAAGACACTGGAGTTGACTATATGACTATCAGTAAGAAGGGGACAAGAAAGATTACAGTAGGGCAAGAATCGTACACATGGATAATCACCCCTTCTGCAAAGGGGATTCTCACCTTAACCGTTCAGCAAAATGAAGTTAGAGGCCAAATACTCAGGGTTAATATAGAATCAGATATTAATGTGTTCTGGGTGGAGTTTCCGCATATTGAGACACTCAATAACAAAGTTGTAATGCCTGCTGAAGTGGCCCTAATAATTCCTGAAGCAATTAATATGGGATGGAATCCAAAGGGAAAAGGAGCCTTGTTGAGTTTTAAACTATCTGGAAGAAAGCTCGAAGCGTTAACCTAACGTAGGACGATAGTTGAAAAGTACATAAGTTGTATTTAAGTGGGGTGAGAGATTTTTGAAGATCCGTGAGGTAACGTTAGAGGGTTTTACCTACGTTAATTTAGATAAAGAAACCTTCGTCGATTTTAAAGAGTGTAATGAAAATTGGGTTATGTATAATAAGAGGAAAAATAGTTGGACGGATGATGAAGTTCAAGCTTTCCGTACTAAAAGTAAATGTGTCGGAGAACGGGATATCTGCGCAAAACCATGTTGTTTTACATTCTTTACAAAGCCTTTTACTAAGATTGAATTTACGAATTTTAATGCAAAGAAAGAATTCAGGGATTTTCAAATGAAAATACTTGAAGTTGGTTGGACCACATTTGACATGAGTTGATTCAACTAACTGGGAACGATTGTTGAATAACATGGGAGCAGAACGCCGTGGCCGGTAGACTGTTCCCTTTTTACGTAATGGGAGGATAGTTCAATAACTTTGCGAATATCTTAGGCAAGGCAGGCGAATATATTAGAATTTAAGAAGGTGGGTTAGGCTTGAAATATAATGAACTTTCAAAAATATTTGTTAATGAATTTCCAAAATTCAGGCTTAACCTTACTGAACATGAAGCATTATATAAAGAAGTTCTTAACCATGTGTTTTTTGGTGACTTAAATGATTATTTGATCGAATTACTAAGAAAAGATATAGAAACCGAGTTACTAATACGATTGTTTGAATTTTATGAGAGGATGGAATTAAAGGGGGATACTTTAGTTAAAGAAGTTTTGTCTTGTACTATTCTAGAGAGGCTTGGGGACGAAAAGGAAATACTAGAAGTTGCTTATAGATACATGGGTAAGGAAACCAGAAAAGCGTCGGATAATATTGAAAGAGCATGGGGGAGATTATGAGAATTTCTATGTATATCTCCGAAGCCACCGTCAACCTCTAAATCCGCATTCACGCATCGAGCCATTCGGCAAGATTCACTACGCTAACGGTGAACGAGAGCTCAATAGTCCAGACGAAAAGGTAACCGACAAAAACAGGTTGCCTTTTCCCCACTAACGGGCAGTAGAGCGTGGTGGTCTTTGGCGCTTCGGGCAGGATAGTTCAAATACTTCAGAAAGTATTCCACCAGCCAAATGATTATTTAAGAATTGACTAGCGGTCATTACACCCTTGACTTCCCACATCAAATCATATATCCTACTTACATCATACGATTTCAATGCAAGACACATTCCCTACGAGGTGTTTTATGAGTGTAGCAGGTTTTCAACAGGCATAACTTAAGAAGATAACATTCTATTCTATAGGTGAAGCGGGATACCGTTTCTTAAAATCCTATATGATAGTTTTATTTAAGTTACCTATGAAGAACCCTGCGAATGCATCATGAACCATGACTCGAACAGAGGAAGTACACTGCGGCTTTGGACACAAATCCCTTGTCAGCTGATGGCTTTTATCTATATGTAACGTCATGTAAATTGAGTGTAATGAGCTGTGGGTTTCCCGCAGCTTTTTTTGCGCTTATTTGTGCATAAACGTTGAAATCTTATGGTGCAGGGATATTCATCATGATCACCCAATCGTGAGGAGAATGCAAAGATGAATCCAAGTACAAAGGACAAATTACAATATAACGAATTGAAGACACTCGTCCAAAGCTATTGTGTAAGCAGTCTGGGCAAGCAACTGATCGATCAGCTTGAACCAAGTTCAAACCTCAAAGTAGTAAAGCAACGTCTCCTTGAAACAACGGAAGCCCGCGCGATTCTGGATACTGAGGGACATGTGCCGCTGCTGGGGATTTCGAATATTAAACTCATGATGGAGAAGCTGGACAAAGGGATGGTGCTGGATCCCTCCGAACTGATTGCCATTGCTGATTTTCTCCGGGGTTGCCGGAAAGTCAAGAAGTTCATGACCGAGAAGGAATTCTACGCTCCTAAGCTAAGTGCTTATGCCAACTCCATGTGGGATTTCCAGAACATTGAAGATGCAATTCACCAAGCTATTAAAGGGAATCGGGTGGACTCCGGGGCAAGTAAAGAGCTCAGACGAATCCGCAAGCATATTGATATTGCCGAGGCGAAGATTGAGGAGCAGCTGCAAAAGTTTCTGAAGAACAGCGCGAACAAGGAGGTTATTCAGGAGTTTTTTGTCAGCAAAAAAAATGACCGCTTCACCATCCCGATTAAAGCTGCCTATAAGCATCAAGTGGCTGGAACGATTGTCGAAATATCTTCCAAGGGATCGACTGTGTTTATGGAGCCGTTAACTGTTGCCAAGTATAACGCAGAGCTTTCGGGTCTCAAGATGGAGGAGGGGATGGAGGAGCTTCAGATTCTGTCGGCTCTATCGGATTTAGTCGCAAATCAAACCCAGCCGATAACGGTCAATATTGATTTGATTAGTCTGTACGATATGATTTTCGCCAAAGGAAAATTTAGCAAAAGCATGGATGGAATCGCACCTAAAGTGAACGACCACGGGATGATTAAGTTGGTCCGATGCAGGCATCCGTTATTGTCCGGAGGTGCGGTTCCGCTGGATTTTGAAATTGGCGATAGATATCGCAGTTTGGTCATTACGGGTCCGAATGCGGGGGGCAAGACGGTTGTCCTGAAGACGGTCGGTTTGATCGCGCTGGCGGTGATGTCCGGATTTCACATCGCGGCGGATGCGTCTACCGAAGTGGCTGTGTTTGATCGTATGTTCGTTGATATCGGGGATAATCAGAGCCTGGAGAATGCGCTTAGTACCTTTTCGTCCCATATGAAAAATATAGCCGAGATCATGCGCCAAGCGAATCGGAATACGTTGTTGTTGTTTGATGAGATTGGTAGCGGAACGGAACCCAATGAGGGTGCGGCACTGGCCATTGCGATTCTGGAAGAATTTTACCAAATGGGTTGTATGACGGTTGCGACCACGCACTATGGAGAGATTAAGGAATTTTCGGAACGGCATCCGGATTTCATGAACGCAGCCATGGCATTCGACAACGAGACCTTAGAGCCGCAATATAAGCTACTGATTGGGCAATCGGGCGAGAGCAATGCGCTTTGGATCTCGAAGAAGATGGAGTTGAAAGATGAGGTATTGGGGCGGGCGAAGCTGTATATGAAGAGTAAGAACTATCGGTTGGATCTCCTTCATGAAAGTAAAGTGATGAAGAAGCCGGTAGTGGCACATACGGATGAAACGGAAGTTGTACTTGAGGAGTACGGGATGGGTGATCGTGTGCGGTTATTAGAGCATGATGAACCCGCGATCGTGTACAAAGGCCGAGATAGCTTCAACCATATGACGGTTTTATTTGAAGGGCAGCTCGTAGAGGTGCATGCCAAGCGGGTATCCTTAGAACTACGAGCCAGCGAGTTGTATCCTACGGGATATGATCTGAATACGCTGTTCACCAGCTATAAAGACCGCAAGTTTCAGCACGACATGGAGCGTGGCTCGAAGAAGGCGTTGCGGCAAGTGCAGAAGGAAATACGGAAGCAACGGGAGTGAGAGGATCGTAGCTTTGAGGCGTTTCCATCAAGACTTTCATGCAAATGATGATCCTAAGTTAGCCGTCCCGACCAGTTAGGTGGCACCGGAAGCAAACGCTTCTCGTCTCAATAAGACGAGGAGCGTTTTTGCATTTTCAAAAATTGAAGGAGGTTTGAAAAATGTATCGTATTAACTATCGGACATATTCAAGAAATTGATAAAATCTAATTGAATTTGTTTAACGTCCAAAATGGTGAAACACAGTGAAATAGAGATGCTTGCGCAGTAGTGAGTTGCCTCGCTTGGTGAGCTTAATTTGCCCCTTATATTTGCCAGAACTGACGAGTTAGCAAGCGGAAACAGAATTACTTTTATTTATATAGAAAACAAGACTAACGGGCAGTTTAGCGTGGTCATTCCTTGGATGGTACCCTTCGGTCTGACTAATCTCACAAAAATTTTAACTATTAATGGCCAAAAGTATGTTAGTCGTATCTACAATCGTCATACTAAAAATATAGAGAGTATTAAATTTGAAGCAACGATAACTTCGTATTTAAGTAAACAGAATCTTTCATTCGTTGTGCCGGTGTTTCTAAATACGAATGCTGGTAAACAGTACGTACATTTATCGGATGGAACACTAGGTGCGATCGTTTCATTTGTTGAAGGGACCGTTCCTGAGTTATCAAATATTCAGCAAGCCGAAGAGTTTGGCCGTGTTGTCGGTGAAATTACTTCAGTACTTAGTCAATACGAGGCAGAGCTAAAATATGAAGGGATTACCTTTTCAAGAATTTATGATCTGAATCCTTTAGCCGATTATCATGCCGTAGTAACTTTTTTTGAGTCGCCACCCATTGAAATTCCTGAAACGGCCATTACTTTTTATAAAGAGATGGTTTCCACCTTGGAGCAAAATAAACATGAATTATTGGAATTGCCCAAGCAACTTGTTCATCATGACTTTTTAATCTACAACTTACTCGCTAAAGATAACAGAATTCATGGTGTATTAGATTTTGACTTTACGTCAATTGATTTTAGCTTTATGGAATTTACTATTTCCCTAAATCACGTGATCCAGTTGACAAACGGTTCTTGGGATCTGACGGAGGCATTTATTAGAGGCTACTCGCGATTTAGAAAAAGTACATCTCGAGAAATAAATCAACTGCAGCTATTGACTCAAATTTATCATATTGCTGTACTTCATATTTACATCGGCCTGTATTATTCAGGTAAAAATATTGAGCAGAACTTCAATTATATTCTAATTCAATTTCTAAATAGAAATGACTGGCTTAACAAACATCAATCTTCGATAAATCAATTGCTTGAGAAGTACTTACTTTGATCGGTTGTGGTGCAAAGCTCTAATTCATAATAACGTAATCGATAATGAAGTCATGGGATGGAGCAACATTTTACTAACCGTGAGATGGTATTTAAAATATAGTTTAAGCTATCGAGACATCGTAGAAATGATGAGCGAGCGGGGTTTAAAGATATCGCATACAACGATCATGAGATGGGTCCATGAGTTTGGACCCGAAATAGATAAACGAATCCGCAGCTATTTGAAACCTCAAACGATTCGTGGCGTACGGACGAAACCTACATCAAAGTCAAAGGTTAATGGAAGTATTTATATCGGGCAGTTGATTCAATGGGGAAAACGATTGATTTCATGTTATCTGAAAATCGTGATATGACGGCAGCTAAGCGTTTCTTTACAAAGGCTTTGTCCTCGCCACATAATCAAGTACCTCGTGTGATCACTTTGGATAAAAACCCGGCATATCCACCAGCCATACAAGAATTAATAAATGAAAAAGCCATACCAAAAGAAACCTTGATTAGACAGATTGTTTTTGTATAGGAAATTATGTTTTTCGCAATCTGTGGATTAGGTGCTTAATCTGCAAAAAACCGCGAAGGCTTGATTCTACGCGGTTTTTTTCTAGTTATGGCCGATTCTTTCATTATTCTTTTATTTGACTGTAGTACACTTACATTATGAAAGTTATCATTCTATCCGCTGTTCATTTTTTTGAGGGATAGAACAGTTATGATCAAGTTGATATCGTCTAGGCAGGACATGGCAAGGGAAAGAATAAGGGCTTTCAGAACCGCTTTACGGGATTCAAGGTTTTCGTAACCCGTTTGATGAACGGAAAATTAAATGTATGGGGGAGACAGCAATGAAAAGAACAACTATTGGATCAACAGCTTTAGGATTATTGGTGGGGGTCGTAGCTGGGGCGGGCATCATGCTCAATGATACGGCGCACGATTCCGTTAAGCAGGCAATCGGGCAAGGTGCTACGAACAATGCGGCTGTAGCTGGCGTAGGTGGTACTACGGCAGTCAATGTGTCTAACATGGATCTGGAAGCGGCGATGCAGGCCGTACAATCTAATCGCGCCGCTTTGCTGGAAACACAGCTGAAAGAACAAATGGATTCAATAAAAAAGCGTAATGAGGACATTGCCGGATTGAACGATACACTGGCGAAGGTGATCGCACTGCAATCAGGAAATGCTCCCTATACGTTGGCAGCAGACTTAAAAACAAAATTGCAGCAAGCTGGCGCTAAGTACGCTTCCAAAGCGACCTTAACTGCTGACGAATTGAAAGTAACGATAGATGAGATAAAAGGTAAAATCGACTCGTTAAATAGCAGTCAGCAGATGGATATGCTAAGAATGCAAAGTTTAAGCAACAAGCGCAACGAAGCTTTTGAGACTATGACCAATTTTATCAAGAAAATGCAAGAATCCAGAAGCTCAAACATCGGAAATATGAGATAATAGAATATAAAGTAACGTAAATAACAGGAATCCGCCGAGGCGGGTTCCTGTTTTCTACAAGGAGAGATCGTAACTCATGGAGAATATCCCTGATGTATTAAGAAATCATACGCTGCTGCATGGGGTCCCGGAGAATGAATTAGCAGCAGCCGCTTCAACGATGCAGATGGTTTCCTACACGGATAGGACAACGATTCTAAAAGAAGGTGCAGTCGGGGATGATTGCTTTTTCATCCTATCGGGTGAGGTCAGCGTGACGGCTCGCGGTCTGATAGGAAGCAGCGTCCGTTTGGCTACGCTCGGCTCTGGCGCGCTCATCGGCGAGATGGCGTTGCTCTCCTCCGAGCGGCGTACGGCGACGATACGCGCCGTAGGCGAGGTCCAAGCACTGCGCCTTGACCGTGAGGCGTTTCGGACGCTTGCAGCGCTAAGTCCGCTTTTTCACGAGAGCCTGACCTATTCGGCTCGCATTAGAGACATTCACGGCCTGCTCAGCAAGGCGTCGATCTGGTCGAGCATCCCCGACGCGGAACTGCGGGGGTTGGCGGAGGTCACGGTGCTGCGGACCGTGAAGCAGGGCCAAGTCATTGTTTACGAGGGTGATGCCTCGAATATGTTTTATACGATCGGCTCCGGCAGCTTCGAGGTCCGTTCGTCAGGGAAGCGTGTAGCCGTGCTTCACCAGGGCGACTATTTCGGTGAGATTGCACTGCTGACGGGTGTATCAACAACGGCAACGATTACAGCGCTTGAGGACGGCAAGCTGTTAGCACTTGGAGAAGAGGAATTCCGATTTACGTTGATGCGGCACGAACCGGTGAAGCGGCAGTTTCTGGCGGCCCTGCGTATTCGCAGGCCGGATATTGCAGATACCGTCATCCGGCAATGGATGCCGGATTCGGAACAACCCGGGCAAGTCGCCGCTACCGGGCAGAAATGGCTTCGGCCGCCGGCACAGCAGCGCTGGATCGATGTGCTAATGGCGATGGGCGGCTTGTTTCTGGTCGCAACGCTGCTGGCCGTTTGGCTGAAGGGCGCGATATGGACCTATGCCGCTTTGGTGACAGGCTGTCTGGCAGGACCGGTCACCTTCGTCGCCTATGCCAGGAGCTCGCAGCTGCTGGGCTATCGCATAAGCCGGCTGCTTGGCGTTTTTGTAACATCAGCAGCCATCGCCTTACCATTGGCCATACTGCTCGAGAAAAGCTGGTTGTTCGCAAAAGGGCAGGACGCACATACATTTACTCAGCTTCATCTACCGATTGCCGTCGCTTTAATCGAAGAGGGATCGAAACTACTGATTTGCTATTTCTTCCTGCGCAGCAAGAGGCAGCGTTTCCGAATGGATGCGGTCGTCTTTGGCGCCGCAGCGGGCATGGGCTTCGCTGCCGTTGAAAACATGATCTACGGCTGGGCTTTTCTCGGAACGGGAGCGACCGGCAGCATGCTTGCTGTCTTGTGGTTGAGAGCCTTGCTATCACCATTTGGGCACGGGACTTGGACGGCTATTGCGGCAGCAGGCATTGGGATCGGATTGTCGAAGGCTTCGACATCGTCTGGCAGGTTAAGCGTATGGCTAAAGGTGGCCGGGCTGGTTAGCGCGAGCATTCTGCTGCACACGCTCTGGGACTTCCAGTTCGCAAGCGGAGCGCTGAGGGTGATTGGCATGGCTGCAGTCGGTGCAGCTGGGCTCCTGTTGCTATTCCTGCTTATCCGTTCCGGCACGGTGGAAGAAATACAAGCGCTGACGCTGCTGAATCCTGCGCTGAGCGCGGACCGGTTGATAGACGATGCGGGGGAAGAAGATGCGGATGTCGAGCGTCCGCTAAACTGCTTAGCGTGTGACACGCAGTGCCCGCCAAAGACACGTTATTGTCCGCGCTGCGGGCAGTCACTCCGGGCGGAGGCCGCGCGGAATTGACGCCTCTTGGAGCGTTGATTGTTCTTTATTTTCCGGACTGAGGAATTCTCTTTCAGCAATAAGAATGACTTCGATATGAATTTCATCCATACTCACAGGTATGATTTGGTGAATCCGAACCTCTGGCAAGTTGAGAAAAAGATTGATATACTGGGTCTGCATCTGTCTGATCCTTTACGTTGTCTGTGGGAACTTACAACTATAAAGGAAAAGCAGATGTTTTCCATTTCCGGTCTTATTTTATCTCGTCAAGCGTTGTTAAACACGATAAAATTAGGAACTAAAAGAGAGGGCTTCGTTTCGATGAATATCTTATTAGCCGAAGATGATCCACGTCTTGGACGACTGATTGCTCACCTATTGAAAAAAAAGATTGAATATAAAGTAGATTGGGTTATGCATGGGGAAGACGCATACAATTACGCTCTTGCTTCCTACTATGATGTTCTTATTCTGGACTGGATGATGCCAGTTGAAGATGGTGTAAATGTATGCCGTCGTTTACGTAAACAAGGGTATTCCGGAGCAATTCTGCTCTTGACAGCAAAGGATTCCGTTCAGGATCGTGTAGAGGGACTGGATGCCGGTGCTGATGATTATCTAATGAAACCATTTGAATTTGATGAGCTCCATGCCCGGTTGCGTGCTCTCTCGCGCCGGAATTTTGCTCCCTTACAGGAGGAGGTTATCCAAATTGATAACATTACGATCAATCGTGCAAGCCGCACAGTGCAACGAAGTGGGCAGGGGGAGATTCAATTAACGCCGCGTGAATTTCAATTGTTGGACTTGTTGGTGCAAAATAGAGGGCAAGTCTTAACTCGCGAATTGATACTCGATAGAATTTGGGGATATGATGCAGAAGTCACAAGTAATCCGATTGATGCAACCATCAAGTTGTTACGTAGAAAGGTTGATACTCCAGGTGAAAAGACTTTGATTCAGAATATACGCGGGGTGGGTTACAAATTTGAAAAATAAACCCATTAAGCACATTTTTGATCGTATGCGCTTGAGGCGCAACGCGGACATATTTGGAAGGATGCGTAATCGCTTGACCATTATGTATAGCGGGATGCTGATGATCTTTCTTCTCCTTTTTATTACAATTGTTTATTCTTCACTATTCTTGATTGTCTCTTATCAACAAAAACAAGAAATAAAAACAATTGCAGATCAAGAATTGGTTGAAAGTCAAAAGCTTTTGGAAAACGATATCAATGGCAATGAGCAGAATATCGACGGCCGAAAGATAGTTCTTGCCAATAAAAATCTTTTTTTTTACTATGTCGTCAACCAGCAAGGTAAGTTAATCGCTGGAGACGAGATCATGCCAAGCCTACGTCCAACCCTGATACAAATGATTAGCGGCTGGATTCCTAAAAATAATGAAGTGGATAGCAAAACGGAAAAATTATTTTACGGAAGAAATGGACATAACGATTGGAATTGGAATGATAAGGATTCGAATGATTGGAACTCTCGTGATTGGAAATCCCCGAATGGAAATTTTCAAAATGATCAGGTTCAGGATAAGAAATTCAGTGTTTCTCAAGGTAAACAAATTCATCTAATGATAGCGGCTCGCTCCATTTATGATGGGAACCAACGAATTGGGATGATGTATATTGGCAAAGATACTACTTATTATTGGAATGAACTTTACTGGATGCTCACGATCTTTATAGGACTGGCTGTTCTATTCTTTGTCATTGCATTGTTAGTCGGTCATTTTATGTCAAAACGTGCCATGGTACCCATTATTCAATCCTATACTCAGCAGCGTGAATTTGTTGCAGATGCTTCCCACGAGCTGAGAACTCCTTTGAGCATTTTGAATTCATCCATTGATGTTCTCGAATTGGAAGAAAGGGAGAATATTTCAGATTTTTCCCAAAGTGTTTTGCTGGATATGAAGGATGAAGTGAAAAGGATGACTACGCTTGTCAACGATTTACTAACGTTAGCTCGATCAGATTCGGGTACGCCTAGTCTTTTATATGAAACGTTCGATTTTATTCCAATTATAGATCAGCTCGCACGCACGATTCAACCTCTGGCTGCTTCACGGCAAATTAAGCTGAACCTCCGTACGTCTGACACGCTTTGGATTAGCGGCGATAAAGAAAGACTTAAACAGTTGTTATATATATTACTTGATAATGCCATCAAATATACGCCTGACCAAGGAGACGTTGATCTAACACTTTCGATGGACGTTAACGAGGGACGACGAGATTTGCTTATCCATGTGAAAGATACTGGGATAGGAATAAAGCCTGAGGAACAAAAGAAGATTTTTGATCGCTTTTACCGTGTCGATAAAAACCGTACGAAGCAAATTGTAGGAACCGGGATTGGATTAGCTATCGCGAAGTGGATTGTAGATGAACACCGGGGTACCATAAAACTATCGAGCACACCAGGCGAAGGAAGTACGTTCACCATAATGATTCCACTCACTGACCCTCAAAAGTCATCATAAGCAATGCAATTATGTGGCATAACCCGTACTTTTTATGAAAAGTATGGGTTATATTTTTTGGCATCCTGGATACCCATAACCGATTTTTACATTTTCATTAACTTATCATTCTTCTGTTATATTATAGCCCTACAAATAAAGAAAGGACGTTTCATAAGGGTAGATATTAGAAAGAATGGGAGAATGTAATGAAAAAATCGATGAATGTTTATTTTATAGCTATTTTGGTAGTTGTTCTTTTAGTCGGAGGTTTCCGTCTTTATCGAACCATAAAAAATAACGAAGCAATGAGTATGGGAACAAGCGATACTCATTCGACAATGAATATGGGAACAAGCGATGCTCATTCAATAATGAATATGGGATCAACCGATACGGCATCGTATATGACTATGGATAAGAATAATGGAATGAATATGGGGTCGTCTGATCCCAACGCGACATCTGTAACACAATTAGTCGCACAAAAATCTAATGCCCCTGAAAAAACATTCAATATTACAGCTCAAGTAGCTAATATAAATTTAGGAAATGGAAAAACGATACAAGCGTGGACATTCGGTGGAACGATTCCGGGGCCGGAAATTCGTGTAAAACAAGGTGATCGGGTAATTGTAAATTTAACAAACAAGCTGCCTGAGGGTGTAACTATTCATTGGCACGGTATAAATGTACCAGGCGCAGAAGATGGAGTTGCCGGTGTTACGCAGGATGCGATTAAACCAGGTGAAACATATACTTACAATTTCATAGCAGATCAGCCTGGAACGTATTGGTATCATTCTCATCAACAAAGTGAATTAGAAACGGCACGAGGACTTTTTGGAGCCATCATTGTAGAACCTAAAGAAGAGCCTGTAAAATATGATAAAGATTATACAGTAGTTCTACATGAATGGAACGTAAAAGCCGGTTCAAGCGATACAAATTTTAAAGATAATCAAAAAAAAAAAATAAGCGAAGCTCCAGCTGACATCAATAATATAGCCTTTAATAATAAAGACAGCAGGAACAATTCTAACAAGGATAATTTCAAAGGAAGTAGTACAAATAATGAACTTATTAGAGCACTGACAGATGTTAAGTATGATACGTTAACGACTAACGATACGACTGGTAGCCTACATTTTGACGCAAAACCGGGCGAACTTGTTCGTCTACGTTTAGTGAATGCAGGTAATGCAACCCATTTGTTAACGTTACTGGATACTCCTTTTCAAGTGGTAGCTCTGGACGGGCGTGATCTTGTTGGAGGAGCCACAATCGACAAAACTTTACTGCCAATCGGTGGTGGTCAGCGTTATGATATTAGTTTCCGTATGCCTCAAAGCGGGAGTGTCCAATTAGTAAGTGCGGATCAAGCAACTCAACCAAACAAAATGGTTTCCGTAACCATTGGCAGCGGGGAACCGATTGGCACAAATAGTAACCCAAACAACTATAAATGGTTTGACTTTACGACATACGGCACCCCGCAAAAGGGGATATTCAGTACGGATTCTACGTTCACGAAGACAATTGAGATGAAATTAGGCAGTGGAAAAGGTTCAGGAGGAAAGGATTGGTCATTTCAAATAAACGGAAAATCATCCCCGGACGTTCCGCCGCTTGTTGTTAAAAAGGGCGATACCGTTAAGATAAACTTTATCAATAACGATGATGCCATTCACCCCATGCACTTGCATGGACATACTCTCCAAGTGCTCACACGAAATGGAAAACCACTAGAAGGGAGTCCTGTATATTTAGATACTCTGAATGTGTTGCCGCATGAAACATATGAAGTTGCATTTGTAGCAGATAATCCCGGTATTTGGATGATTCACTGTCACAATTTAAAACATGCAGCCATGGGTATGGACATGATGTTAAATTATGAAGGAATCTCAACGCCATTCGTAGTTGGGGGCACATCCGGAAATCAACCTGAGTAGATTTATACTTGTGAGGGCAGGGCCACGACTGAGGCCCAATAATAGGAGTAGAGAAACCAGCAATCCCTTTGGATTTGTTGGTTTTTTGTCGTTCAAAACTTTATTGTCATCCAATATGGGCTCTTTTGTGGAAGTTGGTATTTTTTTACGCAGATCACAAAAAAGCTGATCGATCTAAGGTTCCCTTCATATACGAGTTAATAAATGATGGCTACCATAAGAACTAAGGAGAGGGGGGGCATCATTTGAAAGCGGATTCAATGTTCTAGCACTTGTATCAATTCGTTCATTCGAGACGTGGGAGGAGATTCAATTTGGTCAATCGTATTTGGCAGCGCAAAATGGCTATAACAATCGTTTTCGTAATGGGGTTAAGTCTGATTATGAACTTGTTTTCGTTTCAAATCTCCTGGGCCTCCGGCAGCAACTCGGTCATGGGGCCCGAACTGGTCGTTAATCCTGGTTTTGAGCAGGTGTCCGGAAGTATGCCTGCAAACTGGATCTCGTACTTCGCTACTGCACCCGACGTGTCTGTCGAATCGGTCACCGGCCAAGTGGTGGAGGGAACACGCAGTGTTAAGCTCACGGACAACTCGACAACCGATGGAGCAGGCATTCGAAGTCAAAGGATAGCCTATTCTCCGGGGACGTCTTACACCGCCAGCGTTCAAGCGAAGGTCGACGCAGGCGCGTTTTCCATACTGATCCGTTATTTCGATGCGGACAATAGTAATTATTTTTTTCAGAAGGGTAAGACGGTAAACGCTGCATCAGGCTGGCAGACTCTCACGGTGACCGATACGCCACCGGCGAATACAGTTTATCTGGAGATGGTACTTATCATACCGAGCACTCCTGGAACTGGGAGCGCGTATGTGGACGCCGCATCGTTGAAAACGACCGAGCTGCTGCAAAATCCGAGCTTTGAGGCTGTTACGGCCTCGAGGCCGAACATTTGGACGGCTGTTGACCATGGTCTAGCGTCCAGTATCGGTACGGTGACCAACGCCGTATATTTGACGCATGGCAAAAAGTCGGTGCGCATTAGCGACAGCTCCGCTACGGATGGTTACAGCCTGAAGAGCGCGCCCACGCCTATCGTATCCGGCAAAACGTATACCGTGTCCGTTCAGGCTAATGCGCAGGCGGGCAGTGGACATTTGTATATGAATTTCTTCGGTTCCTACGGCCAACAAAGTGTAGCAGCTCAGACGACAGGCACGAGAGGCTGGGAACCCTTGACCGTATCGGCGGAGCCGCCTGCCGGGACAACCGATGTTCAGATGGAATTAGCCACGCTGGGTGCAGAAGCGGCAGACGTCTATTTCGACCAAGCGTCTTTATCGGCGGCTGATCTGACACCAACGCCAACGCCTACCGTGAGTCCATCCCCGACGCCCCCACCGAGTGGTCAGGTTCAATGGCCGACCGTGATTGATCCAGTTTCGAGGCATTTTCAACCGGGCGATCATAACGTGACGACGCAGAATCCGCCCGATTTCGGGTGGCCTGCTATTGCAAATGCCGATCTGTTTGAACTGCAGGTGGCGACTGACGGCGCTTTCAACAACATTGCCTACCAGAAGAACGATATCAACATCAACTATTATAATTTCCCCAGTTCTTTCATTGCTGGACAATCATATTTCTGGAGAGTGCGATTCCATAAGACGGCGGGATGGTCGAATTGGAGCGATGTCCGGCAATTCCGGATCGATGCCGATCCCGTACCGTTCCCAGTGCCACCAGTTTCGCAATTGCTGGACCAGGTACCGAGTGTGCATCCCCGAATCCTGACGGATTCTTCCAAGCTGAGCGCATTCCGCGCGAGGAAAGACGGAGACGGAAAGGCGACGTATCAGAAAATTTTGAGTAAGATCAACCTATCGGTACCGTTGACGCCCGAACCGACAGTAGCGGGTGTGGATGCACTTACCAAATCGACGACAGAAACGAGCAAAATGATGGACGCCGCCTTCGTCTATTTGATTACAGGGGACGCCAGCTACGGGAATTTCGCTAGATCGCGGCTCTTGAATCTCGCCACCTGGAATCCGAACGGCGTAACCTCCTATTCGGCTAACGACCAGGCGCACCGGGACATCGCTTATAAGAGTGCGATCGTGTATGACTGGATTAATGACCTCCTCAGTCCTAAGGATAAGGAGGATGCTTTGTCGATGATTCTTACAAGGGCCCAAACGATAGCGGACGATGTGCTTTACGATGACTACCCAATCACGACGTCCCCCTACGATTCGCATGGTTGGACGGCCAACGGTTATTTAGGCATCATCGCCATCTCTCTTTTGAATGACGACATTACGGTGAACGGTACCGTCGCTTCGACGAAGGCGCGGCAATGGTTTAATGCAGTTGTGCCCGAATACATCAATTTATTGCCGCCATGGGGCGGAGAGGATGGCGGCTGGGGGCAGGGAGTCGGTTACTGGAATTGGTCATCAGGAAGCAACAAGGAGTTCATGGACGTGCTCTATGCGGCGACGGGGTTTAACCTTTACCAGAAGGCATTCTCCCGCAATGAGTCATGGTACGGACTTTACATGCTGCCGGTCGGTCAGAAAAGCGGAGAATTCGGCGACGATATCAACATCATCGCTCCGGCCTACACTGCTTCGAATATGACGCGCAACGCGCAAATGTTCCAAAATCCGGTGATGCAGTGGTATGCGCAGACGAGTCCGTATAATGCGGATAACTTATTCACCTACTTATATGCAGATGGCAGCTTGACGCCACGTCCTCCGGTGGAGATGCCGACTGCCAAGTATTTCAATTACGTTGGCTTGGTAGCCATGCACTCCAGCCTGTACGATCCGCAGCGAACTTCTCTCTATTTCAGGTCTAGTTCTTACGGCAGCTATGTTCACAGTCATGCGGATCAGAACTCTTTCGTCATCAACGCGTTTGGCGAGGAGCTTGCGGTAGACGGCGGATTCCACGATACATGGGGTACCCCGTATTGGGGGCAGTATACAAGGCAATCGTTTGCCAAAAATGCGATCACGTACGACGGCAAAAAAGGACAGAAAGATGGCGCTCTGCAGGCCTCGGGTCAAATCACAGGCTTCGCGACCAACAAGGATTTCGACGCTGCAGTTGGCGACGCCAAGACGGCCTACAACCTAGAGCCGGCCAAAAGCGGACTGGATCAGGCACAGCGGAGCATCATTTACGTGAAGCCGGGCGCGTTCGTCGTCGTCGACAATTTGAAGGCGCGTGAGCCGGGAGGTTCCAGCTTTGAGTATTGGCTGCACGCTGATACCAATATGACGCTGGACGCCGATCAGAACGGCGCGACGATTATCCAGAACAAGGCAGCGCTTAAGGTGAAGCTGTACTATCCGAATTTGACGGCGTCGATAACCGACAAGTATATCGATGGAAATGGCGTTGAACAGTTTCCAGCATCCGGTTTTACAGGTCGCAAACGGGTGCATGCCGAGTTTACGACTCCGAAAACGAGCTATGCGACGATCGTATCTACTTATGTGCCATACAAGACGGATTCCACACCGGACAATATCGTCACTGAAGATCACGGCACTTACCGGAAGCTTCACTGGAGCGACGGAACTGATGTTTACGTTCGCAACACGGAAAGCGGTGTCGTCGATACCGGCAGTATTCAGTTCGACGGCATTGCGGCTTCGGTCAAAGGAAATTCAATCCTGCTTGTCGGCGGCACCAAGCTGGTCAAGAACGGTGTAACGATGATCGACAGCACGCAGACAGCGACTGTCGCGCTCTCGGGCGACGAGCTGTCTATCACCGGCACGAAGGCCGGGCAAGTCAGCCTGCAATCCTCGGGCGTTACGACGGTTCTCGACGAATCGTACCGCAGCATTCCGAAGGGAGGCAGCGTAACGGAGGCCGTTTATGCGCGGGGCGTTCAATGGGACACCTCTGGCGGCTTGCTGACGTTGAATGTCGAAGCAGGCTCGCATCAACTCCGCTTGAGCAACGTTCCTGCTCCGGCCCCCATGGCTCCAGTATCCTTGCCAGTGGAGATCAACGGCGTTGCTTCGACGGTAACGCTGGCCGCCTACGGCAACGGACATGGCGGGGTCTCCTCGTGGGGTACTTTGTCGAATACGGCGGGACTGTATGAGGTTCTCCAAGCGCCGGATGGCCTTATCTTCGAAAAAATCGGTGGCCCGCAGCCGACCATGTATCTTGGTGCGAATGCGAAAGTGATTACGAATGGTTCGGCAGGTACACTGAAGCTCCGCAGCGCAGGCTTAGGAGTCAAGACACCGGCCGACGTCAGGGCCGACTACGATGTCGTGAAGGCCGGTCTGAGCTCATTCGCGGAAGCCGAGAGCTTCTCAGGTACCGAGGGAGGAAAGTTCACCGTGTATTCAACACGACCGTTTCTATCGGGGGGGAAAGGTGTCTCTGATACGAACGATCCCGGTTCAAGAATTAGCTGGCAGCTTCCTGTGGCGAAAGCCGGCAAATACGATCTTGTACTGAAATACGTAGCGGGATGGGATATGACGAACGGGAACAAGACGACGCGCTTGATTCGACTTGGTTCTCAAATGTATACGGCAGAAGCGCCGGCCACGGCGGACTGGGGGACCATTCAGGAAAACTGGCGATCACTGACGATCCACACCGGGCAGGATTTACCCGCGGGAACGGTCGACCTCAGCATGTGGAACGTGCAGGGGCTGATGAATTTGGATTGGGTCGGATTGGTTGAGGTACCCTCGCAGCCCACGGTGAAGCTGACGTCAAGCGCGAATACCGTGAGTCCTGGGCAATCGCTGGACGTTCATGTGGCGCTGGATCATGCAGATCCGGCGTCCGGCGTCGACCTGACGCTATCGTATGATCCGGCGATGTTCACCTATACCGGCTATGCCAAAGACTACTCGCAGCAAGCCGTTAGCGTTTCGAACAACGCTGCGACCGGCAAACTGCGCGTACTGGCTGCGCGAACGGGAACGGGGACGTTACCGGCAGGCTCTTCATTCTTGACACTGAAGTTTCAGGCAAAGTCGGATGCGCCGTCGAATACCGGCAGCTTCGCCACATCGGCGGTTACGGCTTCGACGGGGGCAGGAACCGAATTTGCGGTTGCTGATAGCAGCTTAACGGTAAGCGTTGTGAATAAAGCCGCATTGACCGCATTAATCTCGCAAGCAACGGTCACTCGTGATCAGGCGATCTCGGGAACGGCAACAGGTACATTCTTTAGCGCGGTATTGCCGGGCTTAAAGACAGCGCTCACTGCGGCGATTCAGCCCGCACAGGCAGTGGTGACTCAGGTCGATGCGACCTCAAGTCAGGTACAGACTGCGCAGACGACTCTGACGACGGCTATCGCGGTGTTCGAGTCCCACCGCATTACGGCAACGACGGGCGATATGAACGGTGACCATCGCATTACGATCGGTGATTTCGTGCTGGTAGCTACCCAATATGGGAAAGATCCAACAAGTCCCGATTGGGTGACGGCCAAGCAGGCGAACATCAATGAGGACGGTATCGTCGATATTGAAGATTTGGCATTTATCGCCAGCCGGATTATCGGTTAGCTATAAAGCCGAAGGTGTCCCCCTTAGTTTCGTCAAGGGGGGGCACCATTTCGATTTATAGGCAAGAATCGAAGTTTTTGGGGGGAGAGCGGATTGAACAGAAGATGGTTACAATGGGGTACAGCCTTAGTATTAATTGCGGGTATGGTTTGGTCTGGCAAGGGATCGACGATCTTCGCAGCGGAATCACAGACGACTGGTTTCGATATTAGGACGGCTGTGACTGTCGTCAAGGCAAATGACAATTTCGTTGTAACCGTAGAGGGAGCGGGTCTCAGCCAGTTGTACGCATATGAGGTGACGGTCGAATTGCCGTCTGACGTTTCGTTCGTGAACGCGGAGGACGAGATGCCAGGAGGCCTCTCTGCTCCTCCCATCGTTAAAGGGAGCACGATACGATTCGCGTCGACGAAGGCGGGAAAGGCCGCCGGGGACAACGGAGAGGAAACGTTATGCCGGCTGACGCTGCATGCGGATACTTCAGGCATTGCTGACATCAGGCTGGTCAGCGTCAAGACGCTTGATCCCAACTTACAAGCAACGACGCATGCAGTACAACGAACGGTTCGTGTGAACGTAACGCCTGGAAACCCAGGAAACCCAGGGAACCCAGGGAACCCAGGGAACCCAGGCAGCGCAGGTAATCCCCGTAATGCTGGAGGAAAGGCAGTGGATACCGTTGTCATTGAAGTGATCGGCGCCGGTCAAGTGCAAACCGACCGGATCGTGATTCCTGCGGACGGCCCCGTTCAAGTCCCGTTGGCGTTGCTCCAAGCATGGGCTAAACAGAATCCGTCTGCTGTTGTTGAGCTGCACGCCGGGAACGTCACCTACTCGCTTCCGCTGAGCGAGATTTCCACGGCGGAATTGTTTGCCCGGTTGGGGGCAGATGCGGACAAGGCAGTGATTAAAATCGCTATTGCCGAAGCGAACGAAGAGCAAACGGTCAAGGCAAAGCGCGGGGCCTCCAGAATCGGTACCGATCTGCTGATCAAGCCGGTAGAATTCGAGGTGTATGCGGTAGCATCGGATGGAAAAGCCGTGTTGTTATCGACGTTTGCGCAGTATGTGCGGCGATCATTCGAGCTTGGCTTCGATGTCGAACCCTCTCAAATGACAGGCGTCTATATGGATGTGGCTACAGGGGAGCTGCTGCCAGTGCCTACGGTTTTTCGAGTCGTGGGCGGAAAGACCGTCGCCGAGCAGTACCGGAAAGGGAACAGCGTTTACACCTTAATTCGAATGGATAAACATTTTGCTGATCTCGATGGGCATTGGAGCAAATCCATCGTGGAAACAATGGCGAACAAGCTTCTAGTCCGAGGAACGACGGAACATAGCTTCGAGCCAGATAAGTCGGTGACTCGTGCCGAATTCGCAGCCATGTTGGTGCGTGCTCTGGCTTTGGATCGCACCACAGGTGATGCCTCGTTTACGGATGTTAAGGGGGGATGGTATGAAGAGGATGTCAGAGCGGCGGCGGGGGCCGGCCTGGTTAGCGGCTATCAGGACGGAAGCTTTCAGCCCGATACGTGGATGACTAGACAGGAACTTGCGGTCATTCTGAGGCGGGCGGCTCGGTATGCGGGCAAACCGATTGAGATTGCCAACTCACGAGAGTGGCATAATCCGTTTGTCGATTTAGGGCAGTCAGCAGACTGGGCGCAGGCGGATATCGCCGATGCAGCTGCGGCAGGTATTATGGAGGGGAACGAGCGAAATGCCTTCCGGCCGGAAGCGCAGACCACGCGGGCCGAAGCTGCGGCGGTCCTGAAACGCTTACTGACGCATGTGGAAATGTACAGTGGATAGATAGAACCTGAATTGATAAGGCTATCCCCAGTCTGAAAAGATTCAGGGATAGCTTTTTCAATTATTTTCAACCTGATTAAGCATATCGTTTACAGTTTATTACTTGTTTGTTAAGATGTGATTATCAGCGCCATGGCAGAATTGATGGTGGTTATTCACGATAAAGTGGGGGGTTGCATGATAAATACTCAACCGATTCTTTTCATTAGAAACAGATCGAATTCCCTTTTTATAAGGCTCATTGCGGGATTTCTATGCATCGTTCTTCTACTAGCCTCTCTTATGATCTATTCGATCTCGGTTTCTAAACAGAATGTGAGAGCGGAGATTGTCAAGTACAACACGCTGACGCTTGAGAATACAAGGGACAGCTATGAAAAGCATTTGGATCAAATCAAAAAACAGATGTATCTGTTTTTTTTCAGTGAAGAAGTTCAAAAGTTGCAAAAAACCCCCAATTTCAGCAATTTTCCTCTTATCGTGCGTGATATATCAACTTGGGTTATCAATCCCTATTTGTTTATCGATAACATCGTTCTTTATTCAAAGCAAGGTGAGCTCGTACTGGAGAAGGGAACGAGCACAAATGCCACAGCGATGTTCAACGTGTTCTATACGAGCAGTGAATACCCTCTAGACTTTTGGCGGAAACAGTTCACTGAAAACTATACGAGCCGAATTTTCCCGGCTGCTCATATGAAGAATGCCGTTTTTCACGACCCTCCACAAATGTTGGGCGAGTTTATTCCTATCATTCTCAAAAACAAAGATAATCAGGATTTTTATATGGTCGTTTTTCTCGATGCCAATAAAATGTACAAGGCGTTCCATCAAAGCATCTATAATGACTTTATCATATACAACGACCTCGGACAGACCATATTCAAAACGGAAGGGCAGGATCCCTACATCTCCTTTGACGATCTACAGAAATACGGAAGCAACGAGTTCATCCGTAATGAAAAGTATCATTTTATCATGACAGGAGCGGGTACAGGTTATAAGTATGTCTATCGTGTTCCTCTTGAACGAATTGTCAGCCAATCTCGGTTGAATATTACACTTATTGTGATTATGGCAGCAGCGATCGCGCTTAGTATCCTCTTTTCGTTCCTGTTTGCTGCACGAATTAACAACCCACTGAAAAAAGTGATCGAATCGATTCGCCACATGAACGACAATATGCCCTATCGAACGAATATCAAGGAGTTTAATATCATTAGTGATGAAATTCATGGCAATCAAATGATGCGTAAGCAGATGTCTTTTATCAACCATTTGAAGACAATTCGAAATCATGAGCGTGATACCATTGACCTCGACTTTACTGACAAGCCGTTCGTCTTTGTTCTTTTTCAAATCCAACAGTACAAAAGTGATTCGAGTATGCAAGCATCCATCCAGAAATGGTTGTACTATATGAAGACTTTTATAGACAGTAAGCTAAAACCTACATTCGCAGACTCACTGACGTTTCAGATCGAACGTGATCAGATTCTAAGCCTTGTGTTTACCGAACAAATGACAGAATTAAATGAACTACTCGACCAAATGAAATTTGTTTTCGATCATGATAGAGAATACGGTATTGTTACGATTACAATTACTTCGATCTACTCGGCTTCGATTCAATTGACTACTGCCTATGAAGAGGTACAGGAACTCGTAGGAGAACGGTTGTTAATTAACGAAACGCAAATTATACGGAAGCGTGCTGCCATACAAATGGCGGTTGGTTTTACACCGGATCAGGATAAGGAGTTTGAAGTCAATCTAAAAGAGGGGAACACAGCGCAGCTAATTGCACTTATGGAACGTCTTTTTGCCAGATGGCATACGAAGGAGTTGACGGCAGCTGTTATGATACGGTTTGCCGAATCGATGATAGGCAAGATTCAGAACGCTATAAGCCCCATCTATCTTGACGCAGCCAGATTGGAGTTGATCCTTGCCAAAGCGGAGGACAGAATCCAACAATGCAGCACGATCCAAGAACTTGAGCAGCTTCTGCTTGAATGGGTAACACAGACTTCTGAAGCTGTACAGGGAAAAAAGGAAGAAAAGTATCCAGTTGCATCCTTTGTTATTGATTATATAAACGACCACTTGTCGGATGAAATATACTTGGATGCATTGGCCGAAAAGCTAAAGATGAGCAGCGGATACTTATCTTCTTATTTTAAGGGGAAAACGGGTAAGAACATCGTGGACTATATCAATGAAACCCGAATCGCGAAAGCGACAACCCTTCTGGCTGATAATCGTATCAAAATCCATGATGCTGCGAAGGCTGTCGGGTATCAGAATATGACGTCATTCAACCGTATGTTCAAAAAATATACGGGGGTAACGCCGAGTGAATACCGGAAAAGGATGGATGCCTCTTCCTAGAAGAAAGTTTTACTAAATAGGAATCTTATAAAATTTTGAAAGAAACGGATGCGCCAATCAAGATGGTGATATCCGTTTTCTCTTTATAGCCGCCGCATCCGATAGAATACATAGGCGTTTTTGCGAAAGTTAGTATTTTTATTAGGTGACTGTAAAGTAGTTGCAGATTCATTAGTTCTGCTTATTTACCAAGAATCGAACAATGACTTATGATGACGATATCAGGAGGGAGGTACAAAAACTGAAAGCGAATTCACTTGCTTTGATGACAATTTATCAATCACTACATAAAGAAGTGGATTAGAAGGAAAAGATGTTAAGTTAAAATTATAAAAGGGATGGTGTACTCAAATTGAATCGAAAATATAATTACGGGGCGCTTGTATTCATCCTGATAACAGCACTCATTGCAGGTTGTTCTGGCACAGGAAGCAATGTTCAAACGGATTCGCCCAAACCAAGCGCAACAACAAGCGCATCAGGCACGGTTAAACTGCCTGAACCGGCAAGTCTTCGTATATTAACGGAAAATTCAACGGCATGGCCGGTAAAGAAAGATTGGCCCGTATGGAAATGGGTGAAGGAGAAGACGAATATCACAATGGTACAGGAGACGCAAACAGGACCGGAGTCGATGGCGCTTGCGATCGCATCGGGGGACATGCCGGACCTGTTCTCTGTTTTCCCTGAGGATGCTCAGAAGTATGGACCGCAAGGCGCTTTCCTCGATTTGTCTAAATATATGGATAAGATGCCTAATGTTAAAGCCTTCTTAGCCTCCAGGCCCGATGTTGCCCAAAGAATGACGGCGCCAGGGGGAGAAATGTATCAATTGCTCAACGATGGTGCGGGCGCAGGGAGCCAGGGGGTCTGGTTTTATCGGGATGATATCTTTAAGCAGCATGATATCCAGGAGCCGAAAACGTGGGATGAGCTCTATGAAACAGCGAAGAAACTGAAGCAGCTATATCCAGATAGCTATCCGTTCGTTTTCCGTCATGGATTGGGTACCCTGGGTGGATTTGGTCCGTCGTTTGGTATTTATCCGACGTTTTTTGAGGACAAGGCCACTGGTAAGATGAAGTATGGTGTGACAGATCCAGGATTCAAAAAAATGATTGAATATTTAACTAAGTTTTATAAGGAAGGTCTTACGCCGCCAGATTGGCTCTCCATGGATTATAAGGCGTGGACACAATTCATGACGACCAACAAGTCGTTCATAACGTTTCAATATATCGGACAAATCGAAATCATGAACGCACAACTTCAGAATGGCGCTCATCTGAAGTTTATGCCGCCGCCGCTGGGATATGGCAGCAAGGCATACCTCCCTAAAGGGGATTTTGAAACTTTTGGATTCGCCGTATCCTCCAAAACGAAAAACTTGGACGCTGCACTGCGTTATCTCGATTTTATCTATTCCAAAGAAGGGACGGACATCCTCAGCTGGGGGAAAGAAGGGGAAACCTATACAATCGAAGGTGGAAAAAGGAAATTTATGACAATTTTTAAAGGGGCTAACGACCTGCGCAAAGAAGCGGGCATTATGACGGCAGGCACGTATGGGTTGTTCGATTATGCTGCCTTGATGTCACTCAGTAATGAAAACGAGCAGTATTCCTACCAAGAGGCAAAGAAATATCAATTTCCTGTTATAGGCAGCCTGCCTCCGCTAAAAGCAGAAGAGAGAAATGCGATCACGATGAATGAAGAGCAGGTGACTAAATATTATAATACGTCCGTAGCCAAGTTCATTATGGGAGAGACACCATTGACGCAATGGGACGAATTCATCGGTGAGCTGAATAAATTGGGATCACAGAAGCTCGTCGATGTATACCAGATTGGATTGGATCGAATTAAAGTGAAATAAGCAGCGAATGATGGAGACGATAGGGCTGTACATCGGATTGACAGCTCTATCGATTTCTTTGAGAAAGGAGACACCGTATTGAAGCTATCGATATTCAGACAGTTGAAGCGTGATAGGACCTATGTACTGCTGTTGGCCCCCGTGTTGGTCTATTACATCTTGTTCAGGTACGTTCCCATGTTCGGAATTATTATATCTTTCATGGACTACAATTTGTTCAAGGGTATTGGGGGGAGTCCATGGGTTGGATTAAAATATTACAAGATATTCTTCGAAAATCGTGATTTTCTTGTCATTATTAAAAATACGATTCTCCTTGGAGGATATAAGCTCTTTTTTGGGTTTCCCGCACCCATCGTTCTGGCACTTTTGCTCAACGAGCTTCGGAGTTCAGTGTACAAACGATTCGTTCAGACGGTTAGTTATCTTCCCCATTTTTTGTCCAGCGTCGTTGTTTCGAGCATGATTATCATGCTGCTATCCCCGAGCACCGGCTGGATCAACCATGCGATTCAATGGCTTGGGTTCCCAGCTATCAATTTTTTACAGAAGGCAGAATGGTTTCGAACCATCTACATTAGCTCGGAAGTATGGCAGCAAGTTGGCTGGGGCTCTATTATTTACCTAGCTGCCATTACAACAATTGATCCACAGCTGTATGAGGCGTCGAAAATGGATGGCGCTGGCAGGTGGAAGCAAACCATGCATGTGACACTTCCTGGAATTGCATCGTCTATTGTTATCTTGTTTATCCTACAAATCGGCCATGTGCTGGAAATCGGTTTTGAAAAGGTATTCCTTCTGTCCAATGCAGCTACTTATGACACGTCGGACGTCCTCTCTACTTATGTGTATCGGACTGGTATTTTACAAGCAGGATTTAGTTATGCCACAGCAATCGATTTATTCATGGGTATCATCGCTTTATTGCTCGTTTATACGAGCAATAAGATTTGCCGCAGATTAGGGGAAACCAGCTTATGGTAAGGGAGAAGCACATGTATGAAAAAGCGAATAAGTCTATTTGATATTGTTAACGTTCTGCTGATGGGAATCGTCGTCTGCTCCATGCTGTTTCCCTTTATTCATATGGCAGCAGTTTCCATAAGCTCTTCGGAACACGTAATTAAAAATGAAATCACCCTTTGGCCTAAAGGTATCAATTTCAATGCATACACATCCATTCTAAAGGACAATCGTATTCTCGTTGGCTACAAAAATACACTCATTTATGTGGTGCTAGGAACTACGCTCTCGCTGTTGTTCACAACGATGGGAGCCTATGCATTGTCCAGAAGAAATCTCGTATTCGGTAAAACGTTTATGCTGATCATCGTATTCACTATGCTTTTCTCTGGTGGTATGATTCCAACTTATCTCGTTATACGCAGCTATGGTTTACTCGATACCATATGGGCAATGGTGCTGCCTGGGCTCGTTTCCTCTTATAATCTGATCATCATGCGCACGTTTTTTCAAGGAATTCCCCGGGAGCTCGAGGAGTCCGGCAAAATGGATGGGTTATCCAACTTTGGCATTCTGTTAAGAATCGTTCTTCCATTAACAAAGCCTGTTATGATGACGATCTCATTATTTTATGCTGTGGGGATTTGGGGCAACTTCTTCTCCGCGCTTATCTACTTACGGAATGAAAGCTTGTTCCCTCTCCAGGTAATGGTTCGGAATATCGTCCTAATTGGTCAAGTCGGTGAAACTACGGTAAGTGATGCTTTCGGGAAAAAAGAGATCGTATTGGAATCATTGAAATACGCTGTTATTCTCGTGAGTACACTTCCGATTCTGATGGTATATCCCTTTATCCAGAAGCATTTTGTTAAAGGTGTCATGATTGGATCAGTGAAAGGATGAAAGAGGAGCTTATCGGCGAAATGCCAGAAGTTGAATCGTCAGGGGAGGAACCACAGATGAAACAGTTGAAAGTCGGAATAATCGGACTAGGCGAAGTCGCGCAAATTATTCATTTGCCTATACTTGAGATGCTGAACAAAAAATTCAAAATTGCCGCATTATGCGATATTTCTGTAAATGTATTAGCTGTCATAGGGGAAATATACCGGGTTCCTGAGGCTAACAGGTACACCGACTATCGCTCGCTGGTCCGGCAGTCCGATCTTGATGCGGTGTTCGTCCTGAACAGCAGCGAGTTTCACAAGGACTGTACGAGTGCCGCACTGCGCGAAGGTAAACATGTATTTGTGGAGAAACCGATGTGCATGACGAAGCAGGACGCAGAGGCTATCATTCAGGAGAAGAATGAGAGAGGCTTGCAGGTAATGGTCGGGTACATGCGTCGGTTCGCACCAGCTTATCGCCTTGCTCTGGAAGAGGTGAGCAAGCTGGAGAAGATCAATTATGTACATGTGCGCGATATTATCGGTGGCGGCAAACTATTTGTCGACCATAATAGCGATATTTACCGTCCCAATGATATTCCTGTTCATATGTCGGGAGAACGCTCTGCAAAAAACGACGCCCAGCTGCTTGAAGCCCTTGGGTCCGACGCCTCGACTGAAGCTTGCAATTTGTATGGGATGCTTCACGGCTTTTACTGCCATGATTTGTCGGCTATGCGGGAAATGTTCGGAATGCCTAAGAGCGTCATTTCCTGCGTAGTCAGAGGCGATTTTTGCCATATCATGTTCGATTATGGGAGCTTCATCGTCAATTACGAAGTCGGCACAGACCGGCAGCGGAGGTTCGATGCCTATATTGAGGTTTTCGGACCGGAGAAAACGATCAAGGTGCAATACGATACGAATAACATTCGTCAACTGCCCACCATTTTACATATCAAGGATACCGTTGGGGAGAGCTTTAGTGAGCGAACGATCCGTCCGACCTATAAGGATGCTTATGTTGCCGAGATCGAGCATTGGTATGACGTCATCACTCAGGGTCTCAATCCGATCACGACGGCGGAAGATTTCTTGCAGGATCTGGAGCTGTTTCAGATGATCATTCCACAATTGGAAACGGTTAGGCAGTGAACGTGGGCACAGGAGATAAAGCTATCCGAATCGGGCTGATCGGGTACAAATTCATGGGCAAAGTACACAGCCACGGCTATCGCACTGCACCCTTCTTCTTCAAGATGGGAGCGGTGCCGGTACTTTAAGCGATCTCCGGTAGAGATTCGCAGAGCTTGTCCGCTGCTGCTGCGGGAATGGGCTGGCATGATTGCGAGACGGACTGGCGCCGCCGGCTGCCAAGGCTTTCGCCTCATTAACTGCACGGAGGAAGCCCATCCGCTCGCTCAAGCGTATTGGCCACCGGGCCATATTCTCGGCTATGAGCATACGTTCGTTAATTTGATTTCCGAATTCATCCGAGGAATTGCTAACGACATACAACCTTCACCCAGCTTCGAGGACGGGCTGCGCAACCAAATCCTGCTGCATGCGATCGAGACTTCAGCTCGAACCGGGCAGCGGGTTACGGTCGAACAGCCCTAAACTATGCTCACCTCGGCATCGCTTGCTTACTGCCCCAGCAGAGTATCAGTTGCTTACAACTAGGCGAGTGGTGGAGGAATTGAATGGCTTGTTCGGTCAGCGTGGGAAAGTGACTTGTGAACGGCGAAGCTGTTGATTTCACTACCTATACAGTTACTTATAAATCATAGAAAAGAGGTTTTTTACTTGCCATTAATTGATCTTCCACTTGACAAGCTTATTACTTATGAAGGACGTAATCCTCGCCCTGACGATTTCGACGCTTATTGGGAGCGGGCGATCGCTGAAATGAAGGCAATCGATCCGCAAATCGAACTTCGTCCAAGTGAGTTTCAAGTACCATTCGCCGAATGCTTCGATCTCTATTTCACAGGTGTAAAAGGTGCTCGTATATATAACAAATACATCCGTCCAAAACAGGCCACAACGCCTCACCCGGCAATTGTCCAATTCCATGGCTACTCCGCAAATTCAGGCGATTGGTCAGATAAAATTC
Organism: Paenibacillus sp. HWE-109; assembly: GCF_022163125.1. Classification (NCBI taxonomy): domain Bacteria; kingdom Bacillati; phylum Bacillota; class Bacilli; order Caryophanales; family Paenibacillaceae; genus Paenibacillus; species Paenibacillus sp. HWE-109. The sequence continues at coordinate 1,582,291 of NZ_CP091881.1, forward strand.
AGTATGCTGCGCTTGGTTATTCATTCTTTTCGATGGACTGTCGTGGACAAGGTGGCCTATCTGAAGATGTTGGGCATGTCAAAGGAACGACATTTAGCGGGCATATTATCCGTGGCTTAGACGATCATCCTGATCAACTATTGTTTCGGGATATTTTCCTAGACACGGCTCAACTTGCAGGTATTGCGATGAATATGCCCGAGGTTGATCCCGAACGGGTCGGAGCTATGGGCGGCTCGCAAGGAGGCGCGTTGACGATCGCGTGTGCGGCACTCGAACCCCGTATTAACAGACTTGCGCCTGTGTATCCATTCCTGAGTGATTATAAACGGGTCTGGGAAATGGATTTAGCGACGGGTGCTTACCATGAGCTCAAGGAATATTTCCGTCGTCATGATCCACAGCGTAAGTGGGCAGAGGAAACGTTTACGAAACTGGGGTATATTGATATTCAGTTTCTGGCGGAGCGAATTCAAGGTGAGGTTCTGCTTGCCGTGGGACTGAGTGATACCACATGTCCTCCTTCCACGCAATTTGCTGCTTATAATAAAATAAAGTCGAAGAAGCAGTATGAAATTTATCCTGACTTCGGACATGAAGGTTTGCCGGGCTTTACTGACAAAACCTTGCAGTTCATGTTGGGATTGTAATAACAAATGTGCCTCTCTCACTGCAATCGCATGGGAGGGGCACTTTCATATCCTGATAGCCTACACTCGTCGCGACATTGCTAATTTTGTGATCAGTTGATCGAAGCTTCTGACAACAGGTAGCAATAGCGACACCGGAAAAATCGGTACTTTCCAACGATAACTGGGATGGTGATGGCAACTTTAAAGTCAGCATGAACATGTGGTGGGGAACCAATGGACAACTTATAATTTATATGAGAATGGTAGTTACGTTCATTATAAAAAGATCGCTTCTTCACTTTATGCTTTCTTGGCAAAGTGGAAAGCGATCTTTCTAATGTTCCATTGGAAGCTTCGAACGTTTCTGTTGTTCCTCTTTATATTGTCGTGGAGATAGCCCATAATGCATGCGAAATTGCCGATAGAAGTAGGTATAGCTATTAAAGCCACTCGATTTAGCAATATACTCCAGCGACATTACGCTGAAACGAATAAGTTCGCATGCGACCGCAAGACGGACTTCAATGGCATAACGCATGATGGATTGGCCGAAATTCGTTTTAAACAAGTATACAGCTCTGGAAATGCTAATTCCCGCATGTTTGGAAATTTGCTCCAATGTGAGATCTTCTGTTGCATGCTGATCGATGAAATTTTTTATGCGATAGGCAATGTAGGATGGACTTGACGTTTGTCCCATACTGGCAATTTCATGCAGACGCTGCAAAGTTAAACAAAAGACGCGTAGTATATAATCTGTCAGCTCTTTACTGGTGTCATTCATCCGATACTTTTCCTTCGCCAACTGATTCCATTGTTTCAGAAGATCGTCGTCGAGAGGTATGGTTGTCTTCTGCGGAGGTGAGAAATTTGCCCACCATTGGTCGATCCATGTTCCCTTGCAAATCACAAAGTAATCGATGCTATTGTCTTTCATGATAAGGTCACTTCCGCGCCGTGTATCTCCAGGACTGGTTGTCGCAGGCGAGCGCGACCCCGTCTTGGCGTACCGATAAGCAGGTCAGCGGCTCTGGTGCGCTCGGCGATCTAATGGCGCATTCGATCGATCTAGCGCGTTTCCTAGTTGGTGAAATCCGAGACGTATCCGCGCAGATGGAATCGTTCCGTCCGCAAGCGGATGTAGACGATACTGCATCCTGCTTAGCGCGGTTTGATAACGGGGCCACCGGCGTGTTCGAAGTGTCGCGCTTTGCCAAGGGCAACCGGAACAGCAACCGGATCGAAATCAACGGTTCCAAAGGATCCATACGATGGGATCTTGAAAATATGAACAATCTTCACTTATATTTGGATGGGGACGACGCCGGTTGCCAAGGCTTTCGCGTCATTAACTGCACGGAGGAAGCCCATCCGTTCGCTCAAGCGTATTGGCCGTCGGGCCATATTCTTGGCTATGAGCATGATAATGACCTGTTGCTTCCATAACAATAGTAGGACGAATCCCTGCTACCGCTTCCACACTACTAATATAACTTAGAAAAGACGTTAGACCTTCTAGATCATGATTAAACCTAAAAATCTTCCCATGAGGTACTCCACGGTCTAAAAAAGCTTGTGCATGGCTCTCTCCCTTTGAAACATCCACACCAATGACTGGATTCATGACATCACTCCTTTAATATTTTCACCGGTAACCCCTAACCTTCTTGTCTTCCACACTATCGCATGTGATACGGGATTCATGTCCCAACCAGCCTAACCATGGTTGAACAAGTAGGGGGGATGAACTGAATAGCTTACGGAATCCAAGTCCCACGGGCAGAAACGTTCAATCCCCGGCTACCGTTATAATAAGACCACACAAAAATGAGGTCTACCAGAAAGATCTGGTGACCTCATAATACGATCGGGCAGAATAACGTAATAATCCCTTAATCTCTTACTGTAGACGATGCAACCGGGATTTTTTGTTGAATTAATCCATTATTTAACATACAATGGAAAAAATTGAATACAACCAAAAATGCAAAGATGGAGAAAAGTAGATCAATACCTCTTACAGGGAGGAAGCGCCGGAGATTGAGAGCGTTTCTAGGGATAGGGTTGATTGAAGTTCACTCCTAAGCAGTCCCTTGAAACCATTAAGCGGCAATTAGAGGGCACCGGATATTTTCCGTTATGACAAATAAGTGAGAACCTCCGTAGGGTGTGTTCTAATTAGGGTGGTACCACGGCTCCTCGTCCCTTTCTGGATGAGGGGCTTTTTGTGTTTTCTTATCGATTGACTCAGTGTCCAAAGGGCAAATAATCGATGAAATTAAAGCAGTAATGAGTAGAAAAACCGTCCAACAAGATAAACCCAATAAGGCTTGGTAGCTCAGTCGGTAGAGCAAAGGACTGAAAATCCTTGTGTCGGCGGTTCGATTCCGTCCCAAGCCATCATAATCCCAATAAGGCTTGGTAGCTCAGTCGGTAGAGCAAAGGACTGAAAATCCTTGTGTCGGCGGTTCGATTCCGTCCCAAGCCATCACAAACCCAATAAGGCTTGGTAGCTCAGTCGGTAGGGCAAAGAACTGAAAATCCGATGTATTTCATCCCGAACCGTCCACCAAAACCCAGAAAGTGTGAGTTTACATGATTGATGAACTCGATATTTCTTTTGGAAATAAAGAAGATAGTCAATACATTCGAAGAAGGTTGAATGAATTTAACGCGGGGCATGTTCCTGAGAATTTAAGCTCACGTTATGAAGAAATTAATCTAACCATCAAGGATGGTGATGGTCGGATTATTGGCGGAATGTTAGCTATACTCTGTTGGAATTGGATAGAGGTTGATATTTTTTGGATAGAAAAATCTCTCCGGGGGATGGGTTACGGTACCCGCCTGTTAAATATTATTGAGAATATCGCAAAGGAAAAAAGCTGTACGTTTTTTAGCTAAATACCTTCAGCTTTCAAGCACCTGAATTTTATCAAAAGAACGGTTATATCGTCGTCGCAATATTTGAAAAGCTCCAATCGGGAGTAATCATTATTATTTCAAGAAAGCTATTGTTTAAAGTGTCAGAACTTAATTGGTACTGAACTAACGGAAATGTTTGTTCAATAAAACATCTTAAATGTTGCCACATGATTGGCAGCCTTTATTCACCTATGGACAGGATACTTGATATCTTAGTAGAAAGATATTGGGAAGTAGAGGGGGCGTTGCTAGGCTAATACATTAGGTCTAATAATTAAAGATAACCAAATTCTTCTAGAACAGCAGGAAGGTAAACATTCAAAAGGAGTAGGTGTTTACTATCGTCCACTCGGTGGAACAATTGAACTTGGAGAGCGGTCAGATGAGACGTTAATAAGAGAATTTTGTGAAGAGATGGGCGTTGAAGTAATTATGAAACGTTACATCACTTGTTTAGAAAATATATTCAGAATAGATGATAATATAGGACACGAGATAACTCAAATATATTTAGTAGACTTTAAAGATAAAAGCTTATATGAGAAAGAACAGTTTACTGTACTTGAAGGGAATAAGGTTACATATGCAAAATGGGTTTCAAAAGAAGAATTATTATTAGGGAATAAGATACTTTATCCAAATGGATTAACAGATTTACTAAGAAATGAGCTCTCCTGATTCATTGGTTCTAAAGCTCAATCATCCCAGATTATCGAATTGCCTTGATATTAAGGAGGAACGAATGAAGTTTATTTACAATAGCGTCTCGTGTGATGTTGAACTGTTCCTAAATGACCAAAATACAGTGGTAAGATTTTATGATAATAAAAGTGAACAACATGAAGATGAAATTGTTAATTTAGTTCATGTTGATCCTGGTCACGGGTACCTATGTATGCGGACATTTAGATGAAAGCTTCTTTAATAATGATGAAATAGTGCAAGCAGCAATTGACTTTATCGAAAATATACTACCAGATACAAAGAATCGCTATGTGCCTTATCATATTTCTCTCGTTAAAAAAACGAGTTTTGTTGAATACAATGGCGAATATTAATAGCGTGAGGAACCATTGAACTATCGGGTAACGATAGTTGAACAAAAACAAGGAGCAGTTTTGCCCCGGCAGCTCGCCCCTTGTTTTATTAAGCTAACGGCAGGATAGTCGAGTAAAGATATGGTAAAATGGGGGTATAATATGCTCTCTTGATGGTTAAGGAGACCGACTTGGAATATTCTTAAGTCAATCGATGGAGTATTATACAAGGATAAGGTGTGATGCGGGTGACTGATTTTACAATGATTAAAAAGCTATTTCAGATTACGAAACGAAATGGGTTTAGTCATGACGAGATACGTTAGCTCATTAAATAGGCTTCTACCACTTTTGAGCAACATGCTAAAATACATTAGTACCAGTTAACCTCTGAGTCTAATTTGGAGCTTAGAAAGAGTTCTATAAAGTATTTGTGATAACTGGGTTATTTTATTAAATTCAAAAATATTATAAAAGATCCGATAGATAAATTATAACAACCTAAAGACGGAGGATTATTGAATTGAACATGAACAAGATATTATCTACAATAGCTCTTATAATTTGTTTTTGTATTTTCCTAATATCCCCCAACCCCGTTACGGCAGAACCATCAGACGTAACAATCAAATTAACAGACCTAGACGGTCATTGGGCAGTTTCTGAAATTAAAAATGCAGTTAAGGCTGGTTATGCTAACGGTTATTCAGACAGAACTTTCAAACCGGATGCATCCATAACGGAAGAAGAGTTTTTATCCATGGTTGTTCGAGCGGTTAAACTTCCGATTAATGCACAACCGTCCAATGCCTCGTGGTTTACTCCTTATTACGAAGCAGCGAAGAAAAATGGAATTTATCACGATGATTACCGAAGCGATTGGTCTAAACCACTTACTCGCGGAGATGCGGCCCAAACCTTAGTCAGAGCAACCCAAGCAGTTGAAAAGAATCGCATGCTTGCCAGGGAACGATCTCAGCAGGAAGGCCTAATCATGAAGCCTGAGGAATTAAAGACTCTGCAGAATCTTCCGAACTTTAGAGGCCAAACATTTGGAAATATTAATGATGTTGAGGAGACACCCCAATTAATTAAAGAATTGCAAGTTTACTGGGATGAATTAATTGTGAAGTTTAAAACCAATAAAACAGAAGGAACCTACTGTATAGTCAAACAGGACAAATCACGAATCTGCTACCTACAATCCGATGCAGTATATGGACAGGTTGTTGCGAAGTACATAGATTTTTTGCAATCTATTGTTATAGAAGTCGAAGAAGCCGAGAAGAAGTATACTTACAATAAAATAGTGTTTGAAGCTACAAAGCGTGGATTACTTACTGGGATAGATGCCGAAGGCGATCTTGCCCTTAAATCTACTCTGACCCGCGCGCAGGCAGTTGTGGGTATTGAACGAATGCTTGCATTCAATCAAGGAACAATTCTTACTGCTGATAAGCATGCGATGTCGAGAGCTGAGCTTTTATGGCATGGGACAAATGTATTCACGATGTGGCCTAGATATTTTCCGGAAAGATTTATAGACTCGTTTGATATTGGAAAAGGAAAATGGGATTCTCCAGACGGAATTTATCATGAGCAATTATTGGAGTTTATCGTTGTAGATGTAGATGATCCTCATGATCCTTTCAAGGCTGAAACCGAAGGGATGCTATTCAGTCGGAAGGCTTACGATTCAAACGAGAATCGATATAAATTTCAAACGATTTCTGCTCCAAATCAATCTTATATTTCCTATTCCAAAGTAAAACAAGAATTAACGGGACCTTATCCTTCATGGATGACTAATGCTGCCGGAGGTAGGGCACAGGTCAATATCAGCCCCATTGATGAAAGCAGTAAAACGAATGCAGGTATCGTGATTAACCCGTTAGATAAATTTATCCCACAGGAAAGTGATGATCACATCCTATATAGTAAAATTCAAATCGGACAAAACGAACAGGATCTTAATATAAAAAAAGGTTATAACCCATCCAGAACTGTTCTTCAAACTGGGGAGACATATTACTGGGTTGCCGGGCAATTGCACCCCAAGGGTGACATGAGTGCAGGCATTTTGTCCGATATTACGTTTACTCCCAACAGCTACTACAGGTACCAAAGTTATGGCAAAAACGGTGGCAATGCGAGTGTAACCTTAATAAGGGCCAAGCCTAACTTAGAGGTACATAACGAGAGATAATTTGGACTAGGAAGTATATTTAGAGTCATATTAAAAAAGGTAAGATAACATAAACATCAAGAAATGGCAGCCGGATACTATCGACTGCCACTTTCTCAACTATCGGCGAACGATAGCTTCATAAACCATCAGGAAGAGGCTGCCGGCATGATCGGCAGCCTCTTTACAAAACCTTTGCAATTGATTGGGAATGCTGTTCAATTATCCAGCATGGGCGGGCGGCGCTGGAGGGTCGCCTGCTCAAAACTATAAGCGATACTGATCAGCGTTGGCTCGCTAAAGGCTCTCCCGGAGAAGACAACACCGAATGATCCCTGGCTCGAATCGCCGTCCGTATCGATTATTCCTTTTTCAGAATAGCCAGCGGGAACGGTAATAAGGGGGTAACCTAGCCGGGCGGCAATGTACATACCATCTATATCCCCAGGTAGCATCAGCGCATCCAAGCCGTATTGATCAATAGTCTATTCCTTGGGTTATTGCTTGGTGGTTATATTCCTGACGCTTTAGCAGATAGGTCTTTTCGTTCATCATATTTTGTTCCGAGCGAATGAGATTTTCTTGTCCGTATTTCAATGCAGAAGCGGCATGCTTATGATTATAAGAAATCAATTCATGGAGAGAATGCACGGGTACATCCGCATGTAGCTGTGATAAATAGCGATTCAGCCCTGCCTTGAATTCATAGGTGATAACGTCATTGTTTCAAGGATGTTGCTCCAATAGAGTTCGACGGGATCGATGACTGTGGCGCCTTGTTTACCTAGAACATCAATGGCGGATTCCATGATGGATTTTCTTTCTTCGTCTAACACACGATAATAATGCCTAGGGATCCCAATACGTGCTTGACGCAGAAATCCAGCTTCGAGGTAAGCGGTATAGTCAGCAGGAATGTAATTTTGGCTTGCTAATGTGGCCCTATCGTTCTCGTCAATCCCTGTAATCGCCCCAAGCAGAATCGCTGCGTCGGTAACTGTTCTGGCAATCGGCCCCGGCGTGTCCTGGCTTATGGAGATAGGGATGATGCCACTACGGCTCGCAAGGCCAACAGTAGGCTTAATACCGACGAGGAAATGCTGGCTGGCCAGCCCAACAATTGAACCAGTGGTTTCTGTGCCAATGGCGGCCGCACAGAGATTCGCAGCTACGGCTGCAGCTGAGCCTGAACTGGAGCCGTTGACGAAGTACTTTCCGGGACCGTATGGATTCAGAACATATCCGCCCCGTGAGCTGTATCCCGCTGGCATTCGGTTAGCCATAAAGTTAGACCACTCAGTCATGTTTGTCTTTCCTAGTATGACTGCAATTATTCAAAACTATAATACCCCCCCCATTTTCAAGCACAAAAGTGTTCAAGTAACAATAAAAAGGCATGTCAAATGTGTAGAAAACATTTATAAGATCGATGAGAATATAGGGCATGAAATAACTCAAATATACCTAGTAGAATTAAACGACCCAAATTTATATGAGCAAGAACGTTTTGAGGTTAATGCGGTCAGGCCCCCTAATTCCGGAGAATCGGTTGTACAACAAGGTGTTATCTTAGTATTGCTTGTTTTTTGAAGCGCTGTCGGCTTCTTTTGCTAGTTAAATGGCGAGCACATAGCTGGACGTATCCATCGATGCTTTTTCTACCCACCTCATAAATGCGGCTGGCGATCGTTTACCGAGGCTTCTATGCATGCGACGATTATTATAAAAATCCATGTACGTATGAATAGCTCGATAAGCTTCTTCAAACGTTTCAAAGCTTTCTTTCCTCAATAAGTCACGCTCTAATGTGGCATGGAATGATTCGATATAGGCATTTTTATTGGGCGTTTTGGGTGGAATCCGCTCGTGAATCATCGTTTCATCCTCACACATGTCTCCAAAAGCCTTGCTAATAAACTGAGGACCGTTGTCTGTGCGAATAATCGGCTTGCTTGCACCTGATGCTATGCGTGAACGTAGAGCGTCTTTAACCGCTTGGCAAACATGCTTAGCTTCGCAGCTGGATCCAAGATGATAGCCGACGATGCTTCGATCAAATACATCGATAATATCCGCGAGATAAAAGAATTGATCATAGCCTGCTACGTACCCATATTTGATGTCTAATTGCCATAGTTGGTTGGACGCGTTAATGGTATGATTGCGGGCTAAACGTCTCGGATAATGAATCTTTTTGCGCCGCTGCGGATTTAAAATACCGAGCTTCTGACATAACCGATACACTTTCTTTTTGTTGATTACAAGGCTATGTTGAACGCGCAAACACTCCGTCAGTAGAACGTAACCATAACTATGCTCCTCACCCGAAACTAGCTCTAACAGCCATTCCTCAATCTGGGCATTGCTTACGATTTGACCCGTATGCGTCTTCGAGTGAAGTGTGGCTGGACGCCCCCTTCCAGGTGCTGAAGGGCGCTTTAGCGAAGAACGCATAACTTTGTGACGGTCGTAGTAGGTCGAAGAAGCCACATTAGTTAGGCGCAGTACAGTCGTTATGGGATGTCCCTGCTCGATGAACGTTTGGGCAATGTTGAGTTTATCTTCGAGGCAGGGCTGGACTTTTTTACAAGTTCTCTCAGAATATTGTTTTCCAACTCTTTCTCTCCGAGTGCTTTTAGCGCACAAGCATATTTTTCTTCCAGTTCAGCTAGGCGCTTGGATTCAGCCATACGTTCATCTAATGTTGGTAACGCATCATCCCCAAAGGTCTCTTGATATTCCTTTACCCAGTTACGGATGGTTTTTGGCGATACATCATATCTTCGCGAAAGAACACCCGTCTTAATTCCACCAAGCGCTTCTTGAGCTACCTTGAAACGCACTTCTTCAAACACCTTGTTACGTTGTTGCACGGTATTCGCCTCCCTAATAAAAAGTGTACCTTATTTCCCGTGGTATTCTCCAATCTAATTAGGGGGCTTAATAGAATGAAGGTGAAAAAATCACATATGCACAATGGATATCAGTTACCGATTTTGAACTCGGTCAAAGAATCCTATATCCTAATGGCTTAACTGAATTACTTATAGATATTACATGAAAAACTAAAAGCTTCTAGAGGTATGATTAACCTAACGGAGAACTATAGCTTAATGAACATGAAAAAGCATTTTCCCAGGTGGTTTGGTTGCCTTTCTCAAGTAACGGGAGTTATATTCAACAAGATGGTCATATGGTAAAATAAAGTAAAAATTTATGGTGGGTGTAAAATGGATAGAATTACATTAGCAAATGAGATTTATAAGACAGCACATTTAACAGGAACCTTCAAGTTAAGGTCAGGAAAAGTGTCAAATGATTATTTTGATAAATATTTGTTTGAATCTAACCCAGTTTTGTTAAGCGAGATTGCTGAACATTTATCTAAACTAATCCCAACGGGCACTGAAATACTGGCGGGGCTTGAAATGGGTGGCATACCTATTGCAACAGCATTATCACTTAAAACTGGTATTCCAGTTGCTTTTGTAAGAAAAAAAGCTAAAGAATACGGTACTTGTAAACTGGCAGAAGGCATTGATATTCAAGGGAAAAATGTTTGTATTATTGAAGATGTCGTAACGACTGGCGGTCAAATATTGTTAAGTGCAGATGATTTGAAGAGCTACGGTGCTATTGTTAAAAATGTGATATGTGTAATCGAACGTGAACAGCAAGGAAGAGAGAATTTAGAAAATTCAGGCTTAACATTCTTATCCTTGTTTAAGATGGAAGAACTGATAGACACAAAATCAATAGTTCATTAAACTAACGGAAAACTATAGTTCAATCACAGTACAACGGCAGCCGGTACACGATCGGCTGCCGTTGTTCGAGGAATTTATTGTATAGGAGTGATCCAATGGAATACCTTGTAAAGCATAAGGAGACAGGCGAAGAGAAGACGCTGAGCCATCTTGAATTGAATGACATGGTTTATGGCGACGGTGGACAGATAATAGTTTTTGATATAGAGATGGAAGCATATTGGTTGCTTGAAAAGATCTAGAAATTGGAACAAAGTGGCTGCGTACAAAACCCATTTTCTGAGTACAATATTTATGTTTCAATTACTCAGAAGGAGGCTAATGTCATGACAACGCACGATAAACAGCAAGAAAATCACGCTAAAGATCAAGAAGATAATAAGCCGAATCATGGGAAAAGTAGAAAAAAGGGTAAGTAAATATTAAATCAAAAGCCCGGGGATTTCCCTTGGGCTTTTTCTTTGTCCGATGGAATTGGATAAAGATTGGATAAAGTATGAGGAATGAGGAAAAATTTGTGGAATTATTTAGAATTCTTTCAGTAAGACATGGTAAAATAACGTAGATTTCTAAATATTGTAAACCCGCGCCATTCAATATTTATATTATAAGTGAGATGAGGATGGATAAAGTGAAGTATAAACAGCAAACTACCGCGGCTTCTAAACCCGATAATCAACTTCAGGCGAAAGCGAAAGATCAATCTAACTCTAATGTTAAGGTGAATTCCTCGGCAGCGTCACCTTATACTTCTGGATATCCTCATTCACCATACTCTCACTCTCATGTGATGCAAATGCACAGGGAAATAGGCAATCAAGCCGTAATCCGACTAATGAGGCATCAGATATCGATGAATACCATATCAGAAAGTTCAGAGACTCTACAAAGAAAATTAAAGACTAAAACAGGAGGAATTTACGGGAGTGACAGAGTCTCGCCAAGGGACCCTCTCCGTGTTCAAGAAATCAAACGAGCTGAAGGATCTTATTTGTTGAAGTCAGAGGAGGACGTTGAGAAAATTGAAGCAGCAAACTACGTTGGAGTTAATATATTAACACCACACAAACACGTTATTGGTGAAATCCATAAAAATTCTAGATTTAAAGAAGCGGTAGATGATTGGTCGTGGGGAGCCCCGAGGATGGCAGAGAAGCTTACCTCGCATCCGCGAATGGGTGCATCGCCTCAAGAACGAGTGGCTCGTGAAGATAAAAATGAACCCGAATACCAAGCGATGCCTTTGGAGAACACGGTTGCTAAGCAATTATTTGAGATTGACCTTGCTATTTACATTTTGAACATGATCAGGGAAATTAAAGAAGGGAAAACTAAAAGAAGCGACGATGATGAGAAGAGTGAGGAGAAGTACGATAAGATGGAAAAAATTAGTAAAACTTATATTCCAAGTTTTATATCAGCTTTGCCAGGTCTGATGAGGATCAAAGATTCGCTTAAAATCTATAAACAAAATTCACCTGGTTATTTTGCCAGAAGGTTTAGAAATGAGCCGGCCCACCCTGGACTTCCCGAAGTCACATCCTTTTTAAATATTAAGAATAAAAGGGTATTATTCGAACGAGTTAAGGGTCATAAAGATGTGAGTTCTTTTTATAAAGATTTAAATAGGTTGATGGCTGTCATAACAACAATGAAGACTGCTTGTTTAGCCATTATCAAAGGAGAAGATAGAGATGGATATGATGTATATAATGATTATAATAATCCTGATAAGAACGATGCTATGTCAAAAGCTAATGCTTTAAGAGAGCGATATATGGCTAAAAATATCGCTAATCTTCCAGTTCCTAGCATGGTTAAAATAGGCAGGGGCCATATAACTGGGTTAAGAGATAAACCTATTACTGATGCTAAATTTTACGAGGATTACGATGAGTTTGAAGTTGCACAGCAGGCAAATGAAGTTTTAAGATAATCAAAAGCATTTATCTTAATCGATGACGAGATTGGTTGAAGACGCTGAAAAGCCCGAGGGAAAGTATCTCCGGGCTTTCATTTTGTCCGGTGCTTCCGGTACTTTTATGTATAACACCATGTATTACCAAAAAAATGTCTATCTTAGTTCTTCAGATGCATTATTTATTTTTTATTAATTCTTCTACTAACACCCCGTTAATCTTCAATCCAGATATATCACATTCGCGAATATCCAGATTTGTTAAATTACTGTTTGTTAGTTGCCCATTAGAGAGATTAGCATCCGAAATTCTAAACTCGGACATATTCACATCGTTTAATACCATTCCACTCATATTTGCATTATTAATTTGCGTCTTTGCTAAATTAACATTATCAAAATTTAATTCCTCAGCTTTAACCTTTTGAAACCTCGACCCAGAAATATCAGCCATTTCAAAATCTAAACGTTCAACCTTTAATTCCATTTTCATCAACCTCCAATACTAGTATCAAACAAAATTATTCGATACTTCCACTAGAAATTCCTTCATTTCCTACTTGACAGGAAGTGTGTATCCACCATGCTCTAGTGCCCGATAGTTGAGAAAAGGCAACCAATCCAATCAGGTCGGCAGCCTCTTGTTGTTATTGAACTCTCGTTCTTACGTTAGAGTATTGACTTTTTCACTCGTATGCCTTACCAGCCCATAAAGAGGTTGCAAGCAAACTCCAGGTAGGCGTTTTAGAATTCGCATCATCAGAATCATTTAACCATGCAGCCATAGCCTCCAAAAAGCTTTCCAGTGTTTGGTTCTCCCACCTCGAAGCATTATCCGTTAGATCATGTCTTAATGTATGAAGAAATGCAACCAACTCATCTTTACTGGACACATCATTAGGGTTCAAGGTTTCAGATCCTCCTCGCATTATTCAACTATCGTTCTCCGTTAGCTCAATACAGTGGCACATAAATACAGTCAGTATCGGTATCAATTACAACATCTGGCTTAACACCTATTCCGCGCGAAGATGGCAGACGCTCAAATTGAAACATCCTACAAAAGATATCTGTGAATTCATTTATGTTAGTACAACGGTTTTTGGCTGTTTCATATTTTTTTTCTTAATTCTGAAATAGAACATGTCTTACCAATAAGAAGTACTTTCTCGAAATAACCATCAATTTCGACTATCAAATTCATCACCGCGGGTTGCTAACCAGCCTGTAAGCTCAAAGTTATGAAACATCAGATTGTAAACGACAGCTCTTTGTTAAACTAAAGTTCCGCGCTCTACAATGTATCTTTAGAGAACATTAATTTTTAAACGATAAATTTTGTAGTAAAGCCTCTCCAGCTGACTTAAATGTTTTATTTTTGTTTACGAACTCTTCCACTTCTGATAATTTTGCCGGCCGATAACCTGGTCCATTGCATCCGCAGGAATGGTAAGCAAATCCACTTTTATATAACAGTTCTACCTTTCTCCATTGCATTTTATCATCTTGCTTTGGTGCCTTGAAATCATGTCCCATATCATTCATGATTTCGCTGCATTGGGGACATTTAAATTGTCTATTTCTAATCTCCGTGCCACTAAGTTCAAGATCAGATACTTGTTTAAATACCTTTCTACAATTAAACATGCAAAAATGTCTTTATATGGCCCATACATTGCATATCTACACATATAATTTCACTCTCCTTTCTACGTATTTTGACGTTAAACTTTCGTGTCCACGTTAGTTTGAACTACAGACGTCTTACTCTAAAATATATCTTGCCATATCAAATTTTATTATCCCCCCACACTTCTGAGTTACTTGCTTCGCAACAGCGCAAAATTTTATTACATGGAATATTTTAACACCTTTAATATGTTCATAATACCCAGTAATTACCACGCTAACCTCCCGTTACTTCAATAGACGACGGCAGCCGATCGTGTGCCGGCTGCCGTCATGTAATGATTGAACTATCGTTACCCGTTAGTTCAATGATCTAATTAGAACAACTTGGCAAGTTTGATATCTTCTAAAGGTACGTTTGTTTTGATATCAAATACCCGCACAAATGTTACATCGAAGCTTGGAAAAGGAGGTAATGCTTCTCTCGCAGCCAATTTCATTTCTATAATTTCTGCTTCATTCATGCCCCATTTTGTTTGACCCAAAGTTAAATGTGGAATGAAGTTATCCAACTCTATATCACTGTCAATAAGTTCGGGCGGTGGGGAAACTGCATCTACCAAATTCTTGTGAAGATTATAAATCTCTTTCGATTCAACGCTAAGGAATGTAACCGCTGTTCCAAATGTTCCTGGTTCAGACAAAGTTAACTGGAAGATTGGAAATGAAGAACAAGTTTCTCTTGCCTTTTCAAGCCAATTCATATCCTCCGCAAGTCCATTTGAGAGTTTGACAGTAATATGAGGCTCCACAGGAGCCCTAAATCCGTTATTATCCCATCGATTTCGAAATGTCTTAGCCCATTTATTACGAAATACCAAAATTTGTTCTTTATAATCTTCAGGTGGAACGATTCCTATGAAAAAAGGCATTTTTACACCCCTTTATAAATAATATGTATTTTTCTCGGAGCATTCCTATTCATTTCAATCATCAACTTTCCGAACATTTATGTTTTTAGAAAGTATTCCTCAAATATTTTTCAAATCCTGCTTTACTGTTAAACTGCCCGTTAGCTCAACGCCCAGCAGTACATATGTACAAATTCCGTTATTTTGTGAGCATGTAAAAAGGCTGCCTCAGCAGCCTCCTTAGTCCCTATCCATCCGATCATTTACCTTATTTGTGTTAGAATGCATTCAGTTGTTTGCAATGCGAGCAAAAGATGTTGATTAAATATCTATCGCCGCGCTTTTCTACTATCCTAGCTTGTGGTTTATCGATCGTTTCAACCGTATAGATCGGTGCGCTAGCAGGTTGATCAGGTTGAGCAACAATCGACATCCATTCAAATTCCTTCGAACAATCAGAACACTTACGCTTTCCATCAATTCTCATGTTTTTCCCCCTTGTATATTTTCTACGACGGTAACGACGAAAGCAACATGCAAAGTAACAGTAGCCTTATCCCAAGCAGAGAGGCCCTAGAATCCATTTTACCTTTCCGTCGAAGTCCAAGAAATAGTAAATGGATTCTAGGGCCTTTTTTATGTGTTTGACGATGTTTCATCGGCAGACACATATACATAAAAGCAGTTGTTTTGTGAAGTAGTTCTGATTGAACTATCGTTCCTCGGTAGTTTAATGATGAATCGCAATCAAGTTGTGTCGGTGTATGGTACTTACGAACCCTTATATTCCATCCAATTCATCTATTTCTTCTTTAATGTTAGATAACTTATTTTCCCCTCTTTTGAATCAGCATTAAAGAATACCTGATATTCGCCCACTTGATACACATAAGCCCATCCGCCGTCAACACCTTCACCCTCTGAAAGTGGTTTCCCGATAATATCTCTAACTTCATTTAAACGATATGGTATCACATTTCCGTTAACTCTAATCGCACCAGCATTTTCATCAGGTTTCCAAAAAAAGAAATAGTAACTATGCCATCTATAAAATTCGGTTTGCCAGGAACCAATTTGATGTGGTTCTCCCCAGTTTTGAATAACGTCATTTTTATTTGCCCCTATTCCGAACTCAATACCTTTAATTTTACCTACGGAAGCAAATGTAAGAAATTCTTTATCTATCGTCAACTTTTTACTTAAATAAGTGTCTTCAATAAAAATGGTTTTCGTTTCATATTCGTATTTAACGATTTTCCCCATATTTTCAGCCACGAAACGAACAGGTACATATGCATGACCGTTATGATTTAACACAATATTTTCATTCGTATCCAACTCTTTGGTTTCACCATTAAACACAAACTTGGCTGGAAACAAATACGCTTGAATTGTGTCTGAAGCATAAACAGCGGTTGTCGCGGTTAAACCAATTCCGCAAATTAGACCTAATACAAACTTTTTCAATCTCATCACTCCTAACATTTAGTTCTAGAAATAAGACGAAAGAGTCATGTAAAAAGTTTCCATTTCATTATTTCTTACACGCATGCTATTTCACTAAACTGCCCGTTACTTCAATTGACAACGGCAGCCGATCGTGTGCCGGCTGCCGTCGTGATGTGATTGAATTATAGTTCTGCGTTAGCGAAATAACCATAACTACTTACTTATGTTAGGGTCCGCACTTTTGTAGCTATTGATTTTGTCTCATACTTTTCCATTGTAGTAATTTGCCATATTCATTATCCATATTTCAAAAACTATAAAATAAATAGCAATTGTTATAATAGAAACCTTTATACTGAACTTTGAGACCACATTATAGAACATGAAAACAAAGAAGAAAACGATTAGTGGCAAAACTAAGTGGTATAAAATTAACTCTTTCAAATTTATCATAACTGGGGGGGCAGAACCCTCACCAAAAATAGAATATTCCAGAATCATCGTATCGACTAATCCATAAAATATAGTTAAAAACAGAACTGGAACCGACTTAATTATATACTTCAAAGTTATCCCACCCAATTTAACTGATCTTCTACCCGCATTAATTGCCCTTTAAAAAAGTACTCCATGAAATGAATTTAATAACTTCAATTAACGTTCTCAGTTAGCGCAATGATCTCTGTCGAATGGACCGGTACGAGAACGAATGCCGGATGCATGAATTTGGTGTTATATATTTTACTGACTTCTAGAAATACTCAAATAATTTTAATATGCCTTTCTGAGTTTCATTATCATCAACTCTAATAGACTAAAAACCAGTCCATTAGAAATTCCAATATTATAAAACATAAACATATCCTTAGAAAAAGCCTCTCGAACAAAAATAGCAGGGTCAGTTAATAATAAATATAAGAAAGCTACTATGAATCCCCCAAGGATATGTAAAAATACGTATGTCACTTTATGCACAGTTGTTCCTGTTTCTGGATTGATTATCTTTGAGATAGTAAGGGAGACAGGTATACCTGCAACTACATGAAGAATAAGGAAGATTACACATCCGAATCTAAAAAACTCGAATTTATGATCAGAAAAATATGTAATAGCACATAACATTGCCATAACTATGATTGAAAATAAAGCACTTAGTAAGCCTCATTTTGTAGTTTATTCAAGTAACGTTCTTACGATAGCTTAACCGATTAAAGACATTATTCTAACTCATCTAAACCTAAGTTCGTAATTAAAATGTCTCCATCTTGGATCTTAGCTAAAGCATTTTTAATTTTATAGTCCCAGCCACTGTTTATGGCATGTTGAATTAACTTTGCACAAACCATCGGTCGACAAAGATTGGTTTCCCAGTTGACCTTCCAAGAGAACATTATTGAAAAGCACGATGTCTTCGTATTGGACGGGTATATTTTAAAACTAATAAATTCCCTTTCAGGTCTTTGGTCAATTACGCAAAGAAACTCGTAATTATTGACTATAATCTTCTTAACTTCCTTTGCAAAAAGCTTCAATAGCTCAGGTCTCCTCGCGTAATAACAATCATTCATATTAGTTCGACAGCTAATTCAAATACACCTACCACCATGCTGATTTTTCCACGCAAACCTGCCCGTGAGTTTAATCACCGCATGCATGCGTCATCTCATTAAAAAAGCATTCACCAAGTGAGTGAACGCTAAGAAGAACTATTCATATTTTTATTTATTCTCTACTTCAAGACTTTATTTGTTACTTCAAAACTTATTTGTCACCCAATATGTACGTAATTTGTTGACAAATAAACCGCTCACGTAATAATATAATTTTACGTACAACAATAATTTTGTGTCAGATGAAACATGCCGTCCTATTTAATGGTCATGTTTATAAGGGAGCTGAATAACGTGGAAATTGCGAATGGTGTTCACATGCTTGAACTAGACTTTCACGGGCATACAATCAACCCAATCCTTTTGTGGGATCATGAAATGGCGGTGTTAATAGACACTGGATTCCCAGGACAAATAGAAAATTTGAGAATGACTATGAAGAAGGCCGGAGTGTCGCTCGACATGTTGAAAGTTGTGATTTTGACACATCAGGATATAGATCATATAGGGAGCCTGCCTGAGATTTTGCAGGAGTGTGGCAGTAACGTTCAGGTCTACGCACACGAACTGGATAAACCTTATATTCAAGGGGAGCTGCCTCTTCTTAAAGACGGACATATAAAAAATCCACCCATGGGTAGGGTGGACAGTACCTTAATCGATGGTCAGGAACTTGCATTTTGCGGTGGAATTCGAGTCATTCACACGCCTGGGCACACTCCCGGTCATATCAGCCTATATTTGAGAAGAAGTAAAACGCTAGTTGCTGGGGATTCGATGTATAGTGTAAATGGAAAACTTGGAGGCATACATGAGCCAACTACACCTGATATAGGGGAAGCTAGGCTCTCGTTGCAGAAATATCAGGATTATAACATTGAATCTGTCATATGTTATCACGGTGGACTAAGCAAGGGAAGAATGAATGATCAAATTCGAGCATTACAGATTAAAACTGGCAGCATTTAGAATGAGCAGAGACATGAGACTTTGAGATAAGGGAACAGCAAGCCGCTATTCTGGCAAGAAGTGTCATTATCGTGTTATGTTTATTCGGCAACTTCTTGGCTTTACTTCTTCTCGGACTGAGCCTTTTTCTGCGCTTTATCAGTTAGTTTGGCTTGAAGTAACTGTTCTTGTCCTTTATCTTGAATCGTCTTAAGTGCTTCATCAGTTGATTTTTTGCCATCGATGACGGCTTGAATTTCTTGATTGGCAAGCGTACTGAATGGTTGGTAGAAGCCAACTGGAATTTTCTCGTAGCCTTTATAGCTCTTGTCGGGATTAGGTTTCAGGAGATAAAATGGCTCAAGATTATGCCCATCCCTCTCTTTGGAGTAAGTGGTGCGAGTCATCAGGCTGTTTGAAGATTTGGACATGACTCTAGCGAAATCATCGCTGTTGATATACTTAATGAATTCCCACGCTGCCCGCGTATTGGATGACTGGGCATTGATACCGAATACATTGGATACGGATACGGAGTTGGAAAAGTCCGGATTCTGAGGATCAACGGGAACGGTGACGATATCCCAATTGACAGGCTTAACATCTTTCAGGCGGTCTTTGGCCTCTTGCAGGTTTTGCATCATGTAGTTGCCGTCAATCGTCATTGCAACCTTGCCCATGGCGAACAAATTCTCTTTGAGATAATCCTCGAACATGCGAGGCGCATTAGAATCGGCGGTTTGATTTTTGGGCATGTACAGCGCGCCGGATTTCAGAGAGTCGACGGTAAGCTGCAGAGCCTTCTTCCAGGCATCTGTCTGGATCGTCAGCTTCATCTGCTCGGGATCGATGTAAGACAGACCCAGTGTCGTGCCGATGCTGCTCATATATTCATAGGCGACTCCTTCACGCATGTAAGAATAAGCGGAAAATCCATAAACTCGCTGATCTCCCTGACCGTCAGTCGGGAATCGTTTGGCGAGATTCATGACATCTTCCCAGCTCATCTTATTTTTGGGAAGTTCTATGGCATATTGCTCGAATAGGTCCTTGTTATAGTAAAGAGCCTGGCTGTAGAAATCCGGTGAAAGTCCATATAATTTGCCCTCGCCTTTGAGCTTAATCGTTTCCAATGTAGCTGGGAGGATATTCTCTACATCGAATTTATCCTGCTTAATGACATCGTCCA
This sequence comes from Paenibacillus sp. HWE-109, assembly GCF_022163125.1. Classification (NCBI taxonomy): domain Bacteria; kingdom Bacillati; phylum Bacillota; class Bacilli; order Caryophanales; family Paenibacillaceae; genus Paenibacillus; species Paenibacillus sp. HWE-109. Next base: position 1,602,491 of record NZ_CP091881.1, read on the forward strand.
GCGCATACAGACGTCCTTTTTGTACGAGTTTTTCCAGTTGTTCGGTGCCGTTAACGAGGATAATATCCGGCTTTTCTTCCTCGATGAGTTTATCTAGCGCTTCCTGAGGATCTTGGCCTGATCCATAAATGCTTTGATTGGAGATGACTTCTACGTCAATATTCGGATTTTTGGCCATAAAAAGATTACCGTATTGTTGGTAAAAAGAATTCTTGTCATAATACAGTACTTTAATCGTTGCTTTCTCGTCTTTCCCCAGCTTCTTCAGCGACCCGGCTTCTCTCGAAGTACCGTCAGCCTCCACCGAAAAATTACAGCCTGTCAGTGAGGCCGTTACTGCAATGGCCGCGAGCGTACACATCCAACGTTTCATTTGATTCCCTCCATATTGTTTCTATTACCAAATATAGTAATTATTCTTTCACTATCATACACATGTCGGCATAATAATACAAATAATGCCATATTTAGTAGAGTTGAAGTTTATTCTGTTGGTCAGGAGTACGGTTTTATTGTTAGAAAATGGTAATTGTGATAAGTTTAGAGCATGCAGTGGCCAAACTTTCATCTAATTATAGGAGGTGGCATGATGAGATTGAGATTAGGATATATAGTTTTGCTGATTTTCTTAATGGGTTGTTCTAAAACGGATACCAACGCAATGATCAAGGAAAGCCCCGACATATTAGATGAGTCATGGCAAGTAAGCAGCATGTTTAATAACGGTGATTTTATACTGTTGTAGTATCGGAATTCCGAATACCGCTATAAATGATAATGATAAGGTAGGTAGAATGCCATCTTGGATGACTTTACCTTCAAAAGGTGTATGGAGACTAGAAGCTCATGTAGGTGAAAAATTATTCGGTAGCGTGGTTGTAGAAGTACATTGAGGCTGCGACTTTGACCTATCGGAGGATATAATGCGATTAATAGTGAGTGTTTTATTCATATTTCTTTTCCTAGTTGGATGCATAATTGAGAAGCCAGTTCCCGAAAACAAGGGGGAATTGGGCAAGAGGGAAGAATGATATGTCAAATATTGAGAAAATAACTCGTCGCAGTTTCTTAAAGAAAAGCGTCATATGGACGGGTGGTCTGCTATCAATACCACCTTTGAGTTACGGGTATGCTACATTGGTAGAGCCGCGTTGGTTACAAGTGGAGCGTATATCGTTGACGTTTCCTACACTGCCGGAAGCATTCAAGGGACTACGTGTAGTGCAATTCAGCGATCTTCATTATGGATTCCATCTAGATATAAAGCAATTAACCAACGTAGTAGAGCAAATTCAGGCGGAACAACCGGACATTGTATGCTTTACAGGCGATCTAGTAGATTATGCTCTCGGTCCCCATAGTAAAGACATTCGTGATGTATTGAATACATTAAAACCGAAATTAGGCTGTTATGCTGTGCTTGGCAATCATGATTACTATGGGGATGCTGATGCAGTGGCGGGTGTTCTAGAGGATGCTGGTTTTCACTGCTTGCGTAATAATGGTATTAGGGTGCAAAAAGGGACCCAATCGATTTGGATAGCTGGGGTTGAAGATATGTGGGAGGGTGTTCCTAATCTAAAGAATGCTATGCAGAAGGTGAAAAAGGGCGAGTGGGTGCTATTGCTTTCCCATGCACCAGATTTTGCCGATATTGCAGCTCTAGAACCCGTCCATTTGCAACTCTCAGGTCATAGTCACGGAGGTCAAGTGAGGCTTCCGCTAGTCGGACCGCTGTCTTCGGTTCCTTATGGTGTCAAATATCCATCCGGACTTTATCATGTTGGGAAAGACAAATCGCTTACCCTTTATACAAATCGTGGTATCGGCGTGTCGGTTCGTCCAATCCGATTTATGTGTCGACCGGAAATAACTGTTCTAACACTAGTTTAAAGACTTAACAGAATTATGCAGCTTTGCACAGTTTACCTCCAAGTCCCAACAGAGTAATCTATCGGGACTCTTTGCATCTAAATTTATGCTATCAATAAGAGATTCTGATATGATGAGACTAACCTTGCTAACGTAATATAAGAAATGAAAGGAGAGGAAAATGAAAAGCATATTATTCAAGTATATGACGAAATTTACATCTCTTAACGATGAGGAGCAACGGGCTATCGCTGAAGAGATTCTAATTGAGGAATATAAAAAAGGAACAATGCTCCTTAGACAAGGAGAAGTTCCTAATCAATGTTATTTCGTATTGAAGGGATGTGTGAGGCAGTATTCGATAGATGAAACGGGAAAAGAGGTCACTTCCAATTTCTACACAGAAGAGCAAGCAGTCTCGATTTTCAATCGTCATCAACAAAATAAAACATCTGCTTACACCTTAATTTGTCTCGAAGACTGTACATTGGTTGTTGGTGATTTTGATGCCGAAATGGACATATTTCACAAACACGCACAATTGGAAACTATGATACGCAAGATGGTAGAAGAGAACCTCGGTGAGGTACAAGATGAATTGAGTTCATTTATTGCTTCTGCACCTGAAGAACGCTACAAAGCGCTATTGCGAAAAAGACCTCATCTAGTCAATCGTGTACCTCAGCACCAATTGGCAAGTTATCTTGGTATTACGCCTGAGTCATTAAGTAGAATTAAGAAGCGGGTCAATGCCAGTGATTTTTAGGTAGATTGTCATGCAGCTTTGGGGAGTTTTCCCCCTCTAAACAGCAGCCATATCCCAAAACCCAGTTCTCCTATAATCATTGGTATCATAAATACAAGATTAAGTATTGCAATTGCCGCATCATAGTGTGAAAGAAACGTTTTGCTTAAGTGAATGACCATATAGCCTATTGAAGCAAGCAACAATCCAATGCCTATAATTTTAGGAATGCTGTCTGATTTGAAAGCGACATAGCCGACAATCAAGAGGTGCCCGCCAAAAACGATCAAACCAATAGACCAAATGGATTCAAACGCTTCAAGAAATAGCATCATAAGCGATTGCGTTTGTTCGATTTTAAATGAGGATAAATAGTTGGTGTTTCTCGAGAGAAGCAGTACAAATATCAAGTTCATTATAGCGATCCCTAATATCGTCGAATAGGTAAGACGGAGCCATGCACCAAGCAATGAAAGGCTTTGATGAATTGGCTTCAGGAAGATATAGAAAGCCCAGGCGACCACGATGTCACAGATCAGGATGATGACCCACCCCAAGATTTCAGCTTTGAAAAGGTTGTTTGATGACGCGATGTTGTTGAATGTGGCGATGGGATCGCCTTGTACCACAAGAGTTCCATGGACAAAGCCGTAGGAAAAAAATGAGGCAAGCGCCATGATGATAAGCGAAGTACCAGCAATTAATGCAGATTTTCGCTGATACGTTACTTCTTTTACTGAGGTAGTCATAAGATAGCCTCCTATTTGAGATTGTTTATTTTCATTATAATTAGGAGGAGTATGGCTGGTCATTGACTTAAATCAAGGGGAAGGAGTTTTTATAGGACTGAAAGGTAGAAAATAGTTTAATTTGTTTTTGGTCTTGTATAAGTGCAGACTCTGTTGTATTTTATATCGGGAACCAAATAGATAAAGAACTATTCCAAATAGTTCACAGGAGAGGGAAGTGAAATTCATATGAAGCAATACAATACAAGGGCTATAATGGCGTCGCTGCTCATTTGCGGCTTCGTAGGCATGTTCAGCGAGACGGCACTCAACATAGCGATTAGCAATTTAATGGATGTGTTCCAGATTTCGGCCGCGACTGCCCAGTGGTTAACGACAGGCTTTTTGCTCACTCTCGGTATTCTGATGCCGATGACAGGTTTACTGCTGCAATGGTTGACAACCAGGCAGATGTTCATTGTTTCGCTTGCAAGCTCGATCGTTGGGACATTGATCGCAGCGCTTGCTGTCAATTTCGAAATGCTGATGGTTGCCCGCGTTCTTCAGGCAGCCGGCATGGGGTTATTAATTCCGCTCATGTTTAATACCATTCTCGTCGTTTACCCTCCGGAGAAGCGTGGGGCAGCGATGGGCTTCGTTGGTCTAGTCATTATGTTCGCACCAGCGACTGGCCCAACTGTGGCGGGGCTTTTAATCGAATATTTAACATGGCACTATATTTTCTGGTTGTCTCTACCGTTTTTGATCATAGGGTTGTTGATCGGATTGAAATACCTGGATAACGTCACTGAGGTCACAAGACCCCGTATTGATCCATTGTCTATTATTTTGTCATCGATCGGCTTCGGCGGCGTAGTGTATGGCTTCAGTAAAGCAGGCGAAGGACAGGGAGGCTGGAGCAGCACGATCGTGCTCGCATCGATCGTCATCGGCCTTATCGCACTTGTCTTGTTCGCGCTGCGCCAGATGTTCATGCGCGAGCCGATGATGAACTTGCGCGTCTTCAAGTATCCGATGTTTATCGTGGGGCTGCTTCTTGTGCTGACGTGTATGATGATCATCTTATCGAGCATGATTATTTTGCCGATGTATCTGCAGAACGGGATGAAACTATCCGCGTTCGCTACCGGGCTCATGATGCTGCCGGGCAGCGCATTGAATGGTATCTTGTCGCCGCGTATGGGGCGCCTTTTCGATAAGTATGGACCTAAGTGGCTTGTAATTCCGGGGCTCGCCATCGTAGCGGTGATGTTATGGTTCTTTTCCAGCATAACCGTTGCGTCTTCGGTAGCCTTTATCGTGGCTTTGCATATTGGTCTCATGATTGGTATCTCTATGGTATGGATGCCGGCGCAAACAAACGGACTTAACCAACTTCCGCCGGAACTTTACCCGCACGGAACCGCAGTCATGAACACGTTGCAACAGGTCGCAGGGGCGATCGGCACGGCAATCGCAATCAGCATCCTCACAAGTGGTATGGAGAAGTATTTGACCAGCTCTCCTGTGCCGAGTGAGCCGGTCGAGATGGCTAAAGCGATGATGCTCGGTTCCCAGAACGTGTTCTTGTTCGCGACGATCGTATCCGTCATCGGGTTAGTTGTGGCGTTCTTCATCCGCCGCGTTATCGTTAAGCATGCGACGATGAATGCGGTGCATTGACAAAATAAGCGAAACAATAGGAAGGAGCTTGCTTAACGGCTGCTCCTTTTTTTCATCCCTCAACATGACTACATGGTGGGGGATGTTTGATGCTTACATAGAAATTGCCGTTAGCTTTGTCTAATGGAAAATTCACCATTAAGTTAATAAATGAAAAAAGAGTTTTGTTTGTCCAGCCCATATCAATCGTTTTTTTAACAGCTATTCATTGTATGTACCACCTTTATTTGAACAGCCAACTTCCTAACACCCATCTACCACTAGATATTCTACCGCTTGGCCCATTAAAAGATGTATCCTTATAAGTTGTAGTAATCGTATTATCGTCCTTAGAAAGTACTACTTATATAGCAATCTACTTTAATAGTCCAGAAATGAGGGAAGTATCATTCTTGAGTTTTCATTAGATCTTTCGCTGGATCGAAAGCCATTATTTTATCAAATTTATGACTATTTCAAACAAGGCATACTGAAAGAGCAATTACCATACGGCACTTTTCTCCCCTCCATTAGAAGCTGCGCACAATCGCTTAATGTAAGCAAAAATACAGTCGAGAGCGCTTATCAACTTTTGGTTTCAGAAGGATACATCAGCAACATTCCCAAAAAGGGATATCAAATTGTTCATCTTGTTAAAAAATCCGGGAGCAGCTCCTTCCCGATTTGGAGTGGCGATTATACCGATGAAGTACGTATCGACTTTCGTTATGGCAATATTGAACTTTCTTCATTTCCACTGAATCAGTGGAATAAAGCACGCAACCAAATTATAGGGCACTATCAAAGAAATTATGAAGTAGAAGGTGACTCACAGGGAGAGAACGCGTTAAGGAAAGAATTATCAAGATTGCTTTTTGAAGCAAGGGGAGTCATTTCTGCACCCGAGCAAATCATAATAGGCGCTACTCCTCAACAGCTTGTATCACTGCTATGCCAGCTAATGGATACGAGGGATTATGTAATAGGAGTCGAGGATCCCGGGTACGACGGTGCCAGAAACACTTTTATCAATCTTGGCTTTCGTGTGCATGCGATTCCTTTGACGACTGACGGCATTTCCATAGATGAGCTAGAAAAGAGTCCTGCCAATGTGGTTTACGTGAGTCCTTCCCAGCAATTTCTCAATAAGTTGACGATGCCTCAGGACAAGAGACAACAGTTGGTGCAGTGGGTCTATTCCAAAAAATATATTTTTGAGGATGACTATGAATGGGAATATAAATATGAAAATGGGTTCGTGGCTTCTATTCAAAGTCTTGCCCCTGAGAAAGTTATTTATATTGGCAGAATTTCAAAAACGCTTTTACCAGTCACGAATATAAGCTATGCAGTACTTCCTTATGAAATGTTGTCTTTATTTCATTCAAGAGTAACCGAATATGATCAACCTGTGTCGAGACTCGATCAATTAACCTTTGCACAATATGTATCCAATGGTTATTGGTACAAGCATTTGCAGAAAGTGCGGAAACAATATGAAGAGAAGTCTACTGCTTTTTTCGAAGCCATGTCCCAGAATAGTCAGTATTTTGTGGAAGTTGAAGCCAAAGATACGGGTTTACATGCATTCGTTACAGTAAAGTCCAGTAAATCAGAATCCGAATTAATCAAGTTGGGCAAGATGAATGGCGTACAAGTGTATGGTACATCTAGGTATAGATACCATATGACAGGGAAGTACCCGACAGTTCTGCTTGGATACGGGTCATTAAGCTGTAAGGAGATACATCTTGGCATAAAGCTGTTAACCGAAGCATGGTTTGAGCCTGTTTAACGCTCTTTAACCCTCTTGTCCTAATGACTTTGTTCGTTCTGTCCCTTTAACTTTGATGAAGTTCTATTTACTATTGATTACATCAATGTAATTGGAGTGGATGATGAATGAACTTTATTTTTGATATGGATGGAACGATTTGTTTTAAAGGGCAGCCAATTTCCAAAAGGATTTTAGATTATTTGTTGGAGCTGCAACAATTAGGTCACTTTATCGGATTTGCTTCGGCGAGGCCTTATCGGGACATGCTGCCCATTTTGGATGACCGCTTTTATGATCATCTTTTGATCGGCGCCAATGGAGCTATGGCTTTCAACGAGGGAAAACCTCTTTATTATAATCCGATTCCATCTCAGCTAGCGAATCAAATTATTAAGCTCCTGGATGACTATCAGGCTGATTTTCTCGTTGATGATACATTGAACTACGCGATTAGAACAGAGAAACAGCATCCTCTTCTTATGAGTCTAGATCAAAATCAGGTGGCTAAACACGTGGAATTGGATCAAATTGAGTCTTTTATAAAAATTGTCGTTCTGTCGTGCAGTAGATTCGAGGAATTGTCGCAAAACATATCACAGCTCGATGTCACTATTCACTACCATTCCGCTGAAGGGATCCTAGATATTACAAATAGGAATGTTAATAAAATGACGGGATTGAAGCAAACGGGTCTGCAACTAGAATCTTTTGTATGCATGGGAAATGATATGAATGATCTTCCCTTGTTTCAAAAAGCCCAACATTCCGTATTAATTGGCACATACGAACCTCTACGGTTGATAGCTAATCATCAAATCTTGATGGATGACAACATAGAGCATAATATTATATCTAAGCTAGAGGAACTTCGACAGAGGAGAGATACATATGAATTCATTTGTGGAGAATAGACATGCTTCGTTGCGGGAGGCTGAAAGGAAAGCGGCTGAACTTTTCCAAGCGATCGAAGATAAGAATATATTAAGGAGCGGTACAACGGAAAAGCAGATTAATCGTGATATTTATGAGTTGGCGTTCCAAATGTTCGGAATTAAGAAATACTGGCATAAACGTATTGTCCGAGCGGGTAAAAACACGCTGCATCCGTATAAAGAAAACCCTCCCGATTTGACCGTCCTTGAGGATGATATTGTTTTTCTCGACTTTGGGCCGATTTTTGAAGATTGGGAGGCTGATTTCGGCCGGACATACGTGCTCGGACAAGATCCAAATAAGACCAAATTACGTCATGATATTGCGCAAGCTTGGGCAGAAGGAAAAACCTATTTTCAATCTAAACCTAATATGACAGGTAGTGAATTGTTCGCATTTGTTAGTGATCTTGCGCACAAATATGGTTGGGAATTCGGAGGACCACACGCAGGTCATCTCATAGGTGAATTCCCTCACGAAGAAATCCAGGGAGAAGAAGTTGAGAACTATATTCATCCCGACAATCATATTTCCATGAGAGAACCGGATAAAAACGGTCACCCGCGAGATTGGATTTTGGAAATCCATTTTGTTGATCGGGAATTGGAAATTGGCGGGTTTATCGAACAATTATTAACGGTTGATTAAACTAACATATAAAACTAACTGAGCGATGAAAGCACTGTCCGATTGTGTGGCAATATGTGAATAGCGATACACAGCATGCGCTCCCGAGAAGGCTGCCGATATCAAAGGGGTGACGGCTTTCGATAAGGGAACCTCAATCCGCTATTACAGCAAAAAGTGTCCATATCGCGAGCTTGAGGGAACTACAGGGCGTTATTCTGCTGTTTTCTGGGAAATTCAGCGGTTTTCGCGGAAATAAGGCCCTGTAGTTCCGCTACTTCCCTAATATCCCTGCTATTTGTCTAAATAGCATCCTACAGTTCCCTTTGGGCTACGTGATGACACGGAACCTAGTGTGAGAAGGAACTATGATCCGCTAATTGACGGGAACTGGAGTAAAAGCAGCATGAAAGGGAACTGAGGTATGCTATTTAAACGGAACCTGCTGGTTCCGACCGGGAAATGGTGAAATAGCGGAACATAGTTCCTTTTGGAGTGGAATTTGGCGGGATGCACCATTATAGCGGATCCTAGTTCCCTTTGAGCTAGGCATCTAAAGAGCATCAAGATGCTTATAGACTGGAAAATAGCTGCTTTGGCGATTTAATGAACGGAGTTAACGCTACCCGGCACTTTATTGGCCGAATAAAGGTGTTGTGTTCGTTTGAGGCTTGGTTGGTTTCTTCAAGGCTCATTGACTGGGTGACCTAGCCGCGGGCTAGGTTTTTCGTGCGCCTGTTCATTATGTAGCCCCAAAATCATTGGTTACATCGATTCTCGTTTATTTGGAGAAGCAATCTCCGGGGGAGGTTATCTAAACAGGAGGACTTACTTTGGATGCCGCGAATACCTAAATAAGCACAAACGAACATAGAAGGAGTGTATACGATGTCAATTCCTTTAAATGAAATTCAATTTTATAAAAACTTTGATGAACTTGCTAGGGACGTTCTAGACATGGCAAAAGAATTTATGCCGGACAGGTTAATTTACTTAACCACTTTTACAGAAACGCAGCAAATTATTCTAAAGCTTTCTGAAACTAACACGAGTATTTATATAAGCGAAGGCATGATTATAGAGCGCAATGACACTGTTTGTAACAGAATTGACTTTGAAAAAAGCATTCCCTTAATTTTTGAAGATATGAGTAGAGAAACTAACTTGGATAATCTGCGAAAAGCACTAATTGCAGCTAATATTAATTCCTATTTGGGGATACCTATTATTCTTTCTAATGGGAAGGAATTCGGAACATTGTGTGCTGTTCATACAGATGCAAGCGATTTCAATAAGAAAGGCATACAAATGCTCCAAAGAATAGCGAAGTTGTTCTCCCATTACTTAGAGCTAGAGCGTATTGCCTATAGAGATTCCTTAACAGGACTTTATAACCGGCAATTTCTTTATAAATATTTTGAGGAAATTCCTGCGACAACAGGTGGAACTTTATTTTTTCTTGATTTAGATGGTTTTAAAAAGATAAATGACATACTTGGACATGATGCAGGGGATTTGGTATTAAGGGAAGTGGCTTTAAGGCTTGAAAATTTGGTGCAGCAACAAAATGGTTTTGCCGTTAGGTTAGGAGGAGATGAATTTATTATTAATATTAGTGATCTATCTTCCAAAGAAGAAATTAGTCAACTAGCGCAAACTATACTTTCTCGTCTATCATCTTGGGACACTCAGCTAGAGGAGCTTCAACTGTCAGCTAGCATCGGGATTGTAACGTATTCTGCAAACGAGAACAACAACTTGAAAGTTCTACTTAAAAATGCGGACAATGCCTTATATCGAGCAAAGGCAAGCGGAAAGAACGCCTATCAATTTTTTTAGTCAAGCTATGTATCAAATAAGACGTGGAGGAACAACATGATCAACATGAATAATATCTATCTTATTACTGACATTCCTGGTTATCCGCCTCAAATTAGTCGGTTGCTGTCGATGATGAATTATGCAAGGCATACGACATTAGAATCTGTAAAAAATTTATCTGTGGCTCAATTGGATTTTTTGTTGGATTCTGAGAGCAATTCAATAGGTTCATTATTGCTGCATTTCGCTGCAGTAGAATATGCCTATCAAGTGGAAACATTTGAAAAAAGAGAATTAAATGAAGCTGAAATGTTGATCTGGGGAGCGGCTGTGGAGCTCGGTGAAGCAGGACGGGAAAAGATTAAAGGCAATGATCTGATTTATTATGTGGATAAATTAAATGAAGTTAGAAACCGAACGTTTGAACTATTTAAAACGGTGGATGATAGCTGGCTATACAGAGAAGAAGAGTTCTGGTATAAAAAACAAGCCAATCATTATTTTATGTGGTTTCACGTTTTTGAGGATGAAATCAATCATAGGGGTCAAATCAATTTGATAAAAAAGAGAGTGACATCAACCTAGAAATAGTAGGATCCACCCTGTAGATTACTCCCAAAACATTTTATATTAGAAAGTATAGGACTGGGAGCAAAGGGAGGTTATCCGAATGAATCAGTATACATTCCAGAAAAACGTGGCTGTCTATGAGAAAGCGGACATTTTGGTCGTAGGAGGCGGTCCGGCGGGTGTGGCTGCCGCTATTGCGGCGGCAAGGTGCGGAAAAAAAGTCGCGCTGCTCGAACAATCCGGACAATTAGGCGGAATGGGCACCTTGGGCAACGTCAGCGTATTTATGGGTGTTGGCAATGTGACGGGCATTTATCGTGAGATCATTTCCGAAGTGCTGCCGCAGCAGGCGGTTCCGGACGATCATAAAGGTTCGATCTGGCCGCAGTACAATCCGTTCCGTCTGCGGCATTATTTGAACGAGAAGCTGGAAAAGGAAGGCGTTCAGGTGTTGTTCCATGTCAGCTTCGCGGGAACTGTTACCGAAGGGGGACGGGTAAAAGCGGTTATCGCGAATTCGCGCGAAGGTCTGTTGGCGTTCGAAGCGGATGTGTTCATCGACTGTACGGGCGATGGGCGTGTTGCCATCGAAGCGGGCGCTGACTATACCACGGGACGTGACGTCGACGGGTTGACTCAACCAATGACGCTAATGTTCATGATGCAAAATACCGGTCAGCCGGCCGTGCGGCAACTGCCGGAGGGCTGTTATCGTTACGAGAACATAGCCGAATTGCCGCAAGGAAGACTGCTCCATTGGGAGCAAAACGAACCAGGCAATCTGCTCGTCAATATGACCCGAGTGAAGGGGAACGGGGCCAACGTCAAGGACGTCAGCTATGCGGAAAAAGAAGCGGTGCGGCAAGCTTTCTCCGTCGCTGACTTTTTGCAGCGAAACGGATTCGAGAATTATGTGATTTCGCATCTTCCAGGTCAAGTTGGCGTCAGGGAGACGAATCAGATTGTCGGTCATTATACGCTGACCGAGGATGATATTCTCTCCAGCCGGAGATTTGACGATGTCGTGGCGCAAACCAACTACGAAATTGATATTCACAATCCAGACGGCAAGGCGGGCACTGACGAGAGAGAAGTGAAAGGATACGATATTCCGTACCGCTGCCTGATTCCGCAGGGGGTAGAGGGTTTGCTCGTAGCGGGGCGCTCCATATCGGCCACGCATGTGGCTATGTCGTCGATGCGGGTTCAGGCGACGTGCTTTGCGCTCGGCCAAGCAGCAGGTGTCGCAGCCTCGATCGCGGTGAATCAAGGAATTCCGCTGGAGCGTGTCAGCGCGGATGAGCTGCATGAAGCGCTGGGACTTCAGAATGTGTTGTTTTTGAAGAACACGCACAAGTGAATCAATCATTGAATCGTCCGTAAAAGCACAAACGGGTTCGCGCGTCGGAGCAGCAGCGATACCCGTTTGTGCATTTTTGTGCATGTTGTTGTCATATCGTTCCTACATGTTCAGATAAGGGGGCAGGGATTATGTTTAAGTTGGTCATTATCGACGATGAGCCGGCCGTTCGGGGCGGGCTCAGCAAATTCGTGGAGTGGAGTGACTTTGGAATTGTTTTGGTTGGCACAGCGGATGACGGAGATACGGGGCTGGAACTGATTGAACGGGTGAAGCCCGACATCGTGCTGACGGATGTAATGATGCCGGTGATGGACGGAATCCGTATGTCGAGAGACGTTCGGGAGCGATTCCCCGAGATAAAGATCGTATTCATCAGCGGCCATAATGACGCGAACTATTTGCGTTCGGCATTGCAGATTCATGCTGCCGACTATATTTTCAAACCGGTCAAACGGACAGAGCTTCAGAAGGTCATTGAAGGCGTCGTGCAGGATCTGTATGCGGAAGAAAAAGAGCGGCAGCTGCTCAAGGACATGCAAGTCAAGTTGATTCAGAGCATGCCGCTGCTTCGCGAGAAATTTCTGATGTCGTTGATTCAGGATAGCGTCGCAAAAGTTGAGGGGCTGCAGGAAAGAGCAGCGTTTCTCAATCTGGAACTGCCGCTCGAAACGTCTTATCTCGTACTCGTAATAACCGTTGACGATTCAGAGGAAGTATACGGCGTCCGTTCGGAGAAGGACAAGCAGTTGTTATCTTACTCGCTCTTGAACATTATTCAAGAACTGATCGATCAGTTCCTTCCCGGGTATGCATTCGAGAACAGAGTCGCTGAATACGTTGCACTTCTGGTACTTGGCGATCGGCTGCAAGACCCGGAGGCTTCGCTGCTCTCGCTGGCAAAGGCAATCCGAGACAATTTGCAGCGCTGGCTGAAGATCAGCGTTACGATCGGCGTCGGCGAGCGCGCTGAGAATATCGCTTTCCTGCCGGCGTCCTATCGGCATGCCCGCGAAGCGGCGGACCAGAAGTGGTATATGGGCAAAAACCAGGTGATCACGATGGACAGTCTGGAAATCGGCGCAGCCAGCCCGATCCGGTTCGATGCCAGCCAGAGTGAGCGACTGGTGTCGGTACTGAAATCGGGAGAGAAGCACCGATTGGAGTTGGAAATGGAAAGCATCCTCGAGCCGCTGGCGCAAATTCGCAAGGACGGCTTCAAGTACGGCCGGCAGGTAGGGCTGCAAATGATCGCTCTCGCCGGCAGGTTGCTGCTTGACCTTAACCTGCTTACCCGCGAAAAGGAAGAGCAGGAAGCTTGGACGCTGGACCAACTCTTGAAGCTGGAAACGATGGCGGAGCTGAAAAGTTTCGTAAGCGATTATCTATATGGCATTTGCTGCTGGATTCAGGAAAAGCGGAGCGGACGATCGAGTAATGTGATCGATCACATTCAGAAGTTTATATCCGAGAATTACGCCAAGAACCTGGCAATCGCGGACATTGCGGCTAGCGTTTACCTGAGCCAAACCTATGTCAGCTTACTGTTCAAGCAGGAGACCGGCGAGACGATTTACGAATATTTGATGAAGGTCCGTATCGCGAAAGCGAAGGAACTGCTGCGGGATCCCCGCATCAAGTTCTACGAAGTATGCGAGCTGGTCGGCTATACGGATCCGAGCTATTTCAGCAAGCTGTTCAAAAAGATGACCGGATTTACGCCAAGCGCTTACCGGGATCAGCAATAGGAAATGAACGGCTTCCATGCCAAAGGAGTTGATCCAGTGAGAGAGGTCTTGCGAAAAAGAAGGAGCCTTGCCTCCAATTTGTGGGAGGGCGTTGTGGCGGCCAGGAGGTGGATGCTCGTCTACGGACTGCTGATTTTCCTGCCTGCGTGCATCATGCTATTCGTCTATTATGATCAATCCTCACGGATTTTGCAGGAGGAGGTGACCCAGACCATGCAGCAGACGCTGAAACAGGCAGGTATTAATTTGAACTCGCGACTTAACTATGTGCAAAATTCATCCAATTCTTTATTCATGAATCACAAGCTGTATGAGAATTTGGATCCCGCTAATCCGATCATCGAGCGCATCACCCAGTCGAAAGAGCTGCGCAATTTGCTTGAATCCGTTCAAACGGCGCCCGACATTGTCAGGGCACGTGTTTTTACCGATCAGGGGAATCTATACGGCTTCGATTTATTAAATCTTTTTCCGCTAGACAACTTGAAAGAATACCCTTGGCATGAAGAGATTATGAAAGCGGGCGGCAGCATCGTTTGGACGGGAATCTACGAAGAAAACTATCTGGACTCGGGCCCGGCACGGATTCTTTCCTGTGCCCGCCTGCTGAGACACCCGCGAAATTTCGATCAGACACTTGGCGTGCTTATGCTGGATGTTCCCGAGAAGCTGGTCGCCGACATCATATCCGAACTTGATTTTCCGGCTCAGAGCCGTGTCTTTATGGTGGATCGCAGCGGGACTATTATTTACAGTGCGGAGCAATCCATGATCGGCACTAAGGCTCTGCTCACGAGCGGGTCCGGTGAAGGAATCCTTGAACGGTCTGAAGGCGGCATGGACTTGTTCGAGGTGAGTGCCCCCATCAAAACTGCGGATTGGCGGCTCGTGCTGGAGGTGCCCAAATCTGGCCTGACGCACCGCGCGACCACGTTAAGTCAGTGGTCCGGCATCGCGACGATCGTCGGTATGACGATCATGTTTCTGATTCTCGTGTTCATGTTAATGGCTTTCATTATTAACGGAATGAATCGCCGGATCCGATCGGTCTTCAAGACGATCCGCACGGAAGGCGTCGAAGGGCTGGAAGAGCGGGGCAGCGACTTCTATTTGCTTGAGCGGGTTGTCGATCATTTGGTGCATCGGGTGAAGGATTTGATGGAGGAAGCTTACCGTTCGAAAATGCTGGAGCGGGAGGCTGAACTTCGCGCGCTGCAGGCGCAGATCAATCCGCACTTTCTCTACAATACGCTGGATACGATCAATTGGCTGGCGATCTCCCGCGAAGCCGACGATATCAGTCATCTGATCGAGAGTCTGTCCGACTACTTCCGGCTCAGTTTGAATAAAGGAAAGGATCGTGTTTGCATAGCGGATGAACTGGAGCTCGCGAGAGTCTATTTGGAGATCCAGCAGAACCGGTTCCCTTCGACATTCGAGTTCGTGATTGAAGCGGATCCGGAGGCGAGCCGGTGCGTTATTCCGAAGCTGACGCTGCAACCAATTGTCGAGAATGCTCTGCTGCACGGCATCCGCAAGAACAAGAGCAAAATCGGGACCATCAGCATTCGTGCGAAGCGGTATGGCGACGAGCTTGAGATTATGGTCAAAGATGATGGTATCGGCATGGAGGAGCAGATAGCCTCCAGCCTCTTGTCCACATCGCGCCCTTTGCTGAACGCCGAAGGTGGCAGCTCGTACGGGCTTTACAATGTGAACGAGCGAATCAAGCTGCTGGCCGGTTACGAATATGGACTTACGGTCCGTTCCCGATTAGGCGAAGGCACTTGCGTGATCATTCGTCTCAAGGCGATGCAAGAGGAACAAATTAAGTAGGATAGGACTAGAAAGTGTCGGATTGCCCTCTACATGACGTACCCTCCTGCAGGTACAATGAAGCCATAAGTGCAGGAGGTGCAACCACAATATGAGCGAGCTCATCACACAATGGAATGGAAAGGCAGGGGAGGTCAAGGTTTCGCGCAAGCGTGAAGGCAGGTGGCGACAGGTATGGCGGAACATCGATACCTACATGCTGCTGTTGCCTGGCCTGCTATTACTGGTGCTGTTCAAATACACACCGATGTACGGAGTCTTGATCGCGTTTCAGGAATACAACATTTTCGATGGGATCGCAGGAAGCAAATGGGTCGGACTTGAGCAGTTCCACAAGCTCATGCAATCTGCAGAATTCATGCAAGTGTTCACGAATACATTGCTCATCAGTGTATACAAGATCGTGTTGCTGTTCCCGATACCCATCCTTATCGCCCTGCTGCTGAACGAGATTCGGTTCCCAGCGTTCAAGCGGACGATCCAGACGATTATCTACATGCCTCACTTCTTGTCCTGGGTCATCATCTCTGGCTTGTTCATGACGATCTTGTCTCCTTCCGACGGACTTGTCAATTCCGTAATTCTACGGCTCGGTGGCGAATCAATCCGATTTTTTATGGATAACCACGTATTCCGAAGCGTCATCGTGTTCACGGCAGGCTGGAAGGAAATCGGCTGGAACGCAATCATCTTCATCGCCGCTCTCGCCAGTGTCGAGCAGGAGCAATACGAGGCGGCTTCGATCGATGGAGCGAACAGGCTGCGGCAGATGTGGCATATCTCTCTTCCCGGCATTATGCCGACGGTCATCCTGATGCTCATTCTCCGCCTGGGTATGGTGCTGGACGCGGGCACAGAACAGATACTGACGATGTATAACCCAACCGTCTACGCATCCGGCGATGTCATCGGTACCTTCGTCTACCGAATGGGTCTCGGCAAGATGGATTACAGTTTCAGCACCGCGGTCGGCCTTTTCAATTCGATCGTCGGTTTCATTCTCGTCGTCTCCGGCAACTGGCTCAGCAAGAAATTGCTGAACCGCGGGATCTGGTAAGGAGGCCTGACATGCATATTCGTAAAAGAACGTTCAGCGACTGGGTAGTAGACATCTTCGTCTACGGCTTCATGATTGCGTTAGGGCTGATTACCTTACTGCCCATGATTCACGTGTTCTCCAAATCTGTCAGTTCCGATTGGGCGCTTGTATCGGGACGGGTGAACCTGCTGCCGGTCGGCTTCCAGCTGGATACGCTGGTCAACGTCGCCACTTCTCACGCATTCGGCCGGGCTTTCGTCATTTCGGCCATCGTGACAGTAGCGGGGACACTTCTGAGCATCTTGGTAACGGCAATCACCGCTTATCCGTTGTCTAAGCGGCATTTGCCCGGCATTTCTGGAATCATGATATTATTCGTCTTCACGATGTTGTTTAACGGTGGACTTATTCCGAATTACTTGTTGATCCGTGAGCTGCATCTGCTAAACAATCTATGGTCTCTTATCTTGCCGGCGATGATCAGTGTTTTCAATATGCTGGTGATTAAAAGCTACTACGAAGGGCTTCCCGAAGCGTTAGAAGAATCGGCGCGGATCGACGGTGCGAAAACATATATGATTCTATTCCGCATCATCCTTCCGCTCAGTATGCCTGTACTCGCTGCGATCGCTTTGTTCTATGCGGTCGGCTTCTGGAACGACTACTTCAGTCCAATGCTCTACATCAGCGATCCGTCGCTTAAAACGCTTCAACTGCATCTGCGCGATATCGTGATGGAGAACGATACGGCGAACGCGCTCAACAAGTCGGCCGACGATCTGATGAATATGTCACCGGAAAGTATCCGAGCCGCTACGGTAGTGGCATCTACCCTACCCATTCTTCTCGTATATCCATTCCTTCAGAAGTATTTTATTAAGGGTGTATTGATCGGTTCCGTCAAAGGCTAATTGCTGCATTAACGCCGGCGGAATCCATACCGCTGCTTAATGATAAATTGCACTTCATATATAGGAGGGTTTAAAAGATGATGAAAACCATGAAATGGGTCGCGCTCCCTGTAGCGGTCAGCTTGATGCTTCTTTCTGCTTGCGGCTCGAATAACGAAGGTGAGAAAAGCTCTTCGGCGCCGTCCGCCCAGCCAGCGAATGCTGGTCCCAAGCCTGAATTGAAAGCGCTTATGCGCTTGGGCCCCAATTTCAGTAAAGATCCGATCGCCGCTATGCTGGAGGAGAAGACCGGGTACAAAGTAAATTACGAAGCGCTTCCGGTAGATAAGCCGGAGGACAAACTCAATCTTCTGATCGCTTCCTCCGAGCCATACGACGTCGTCTCAACGGGTGGCGATAGCAGTTCCAAAGCGATTTATGCCGATTATGCCAAAAAAGGCGCGCTGGTCGATCTGACTCCGCTTATTGAGAAATACGGCAAAAACATCAAAGCGTCATTGTCCAAAGAGACGCTGGAAATGGCCAAAGTCGACGGTAAAATCTATGCGATTCCGACGCGTACCCTCGAATCCGTCGGCACGAGCCTGATGATCCGCAAAGATTGGTTGGATAAGCTGGGTCTGAAAGTACCAACGAGCCCTGACGAGTTGCTAGCTGTCCTCAAGGCATTTAAGGAGAAGGATCCTGGCGGTAACGGAGCCAAGAACATACCGATGTCCATCAAAGGCGACGTTCCGATGGTCGACAACATCGTCGGCGCCTTCGGCATGGTCAACGATTGGAACGATGTGAACGGCAAGCTGATACCCCGCGCTATGAATCCAGCGTTTAAGGAATATCTGATTTACATGTCAGATCTTTACAAACAAGGGCTGCTTGATCAAGAGTTTGCAATCAACAAGGACGCAACGGTGAAGGAGAAGTTTACGAACGGCAAGGCGGGCGTGATCGTGTTGCATTGGGCCGACATTCCGCAGATCGATGATGCACTGAAGAAAAACTTCCCGCAAGCCACGTATGCTTACATTCCCGCGTTGACAGGCCAAAACGGTCAGGCAGGTCTGGCACAGTCATCCGGATTCGACAGGCTGACCTTTATACCGAAAGCTTCCAAACATCCGGAAGATGCGATCAAATGGATCGACGCCAAGCTCGAACCGGATACGTTCAAAAACATGGCGATCGGCGTAGAGGGCACGCACCATTCGGTCAAGGACGGAAATTATTACCCAATTTTGCCGATCTTCAATGACGAGCGCGGCTCGGCAAGCAACTATTTGTCTGGTATCGACGAAAACAAATACCCAATCTATTGGCAGGCGCGCGTCCGCAAAGATGATCGGCTTTACAAGGGCTGGGAATATCTGAACAAGCTGCAGAAGCCGGATGTGTTCAAGCAGAATCCGCTTGGATTAGCGCCATATTTCCCGAATTACTCCAAGGAAAATGCGCAGCTAAGCCAAATGGTCAACGATTATGCGGTCAAAATCATCGTCGGTGGCGAGCAGCTTACAGGATTTGACGCATTCACGGAAAAATTCAAAAAAGCCGGAGGCCAATCGAGCTACGACGAAATCAACACATGGTACGCGACTGCTCGTAAATAACGCAGTGCGGCAGTCTGCCGATGGCGCCTAGCCAGCGCAGGCTGCCGCATCAGCTGTGCCTAATAAGAAAATATGAGTAAGTAAAGGGGGGATGGATGCTGTAAGTCGAGCAAGATGATATCCATTATGGGAGGGAATAGGGATGATTGCTTTGGATTTTTCGAAAAGGTGGAAATTGCACGGTTTCATGATGCTTTTTTTTATGATCGGTATGCTTCTATTTACCGCTTCTTCCGTCAATGCCGCTCAGCAAGAGCCTTACAATTGGCAAAATGTGCGCATTGGCGGCGGTGGATTTGTAACCGGGATTGCCATTCATCCGACTGAGCCGGATCTCGTCTATATTCGTACCGACGTCGGTGGAGCCTTACGCTGGGACAATGTGAATCACAAGTGGATTCAATTATTGAATGCCACGCCCAGAGAAAAATACAATTTGTACGGCGTTGACTCTATCGCCCTTGATTCTTCGAATCCGGATGTGGTTTACATCGCAGCGGGCAAGTACAATTATGTAGGCGCTCCTGCGGATATTCTGAAATCAACGGACCGGGGAACCACTTGGTCGTCAACAGGATTCGCTCCGAGGCATTTTGGCAACGGGTCAGGACGAGATTTGGGGGAGCGGCTTGCGGTAGACCCGAACAACAGTCAAATCATTTATATGGGAACTCGTTATGACGGGCTGTGGAGAAGCACATCCGGTGCCAGCTCAGGCTCGTGGGAGCAGGTTACTAATTTCCCGACCCTCGGTGCCGATCCGACCGGACTCAATTTTGTTTTATTTGATAAGAGTACGGGTTCTGCGGGCATTGCGACTCAAACCATCTATGTCGGGGTCAAAGGTACCGGCATTTACCAGAGTGTCAATGGCGGGACATCATGGTCGCTGATGACCGGAAGTCCGCTTACACCTCGTCGGGCTGTTCTGGCGGGCGGCGGCACCCTGTATGTCACCTATGAATCCGGCGTTGCGAGATTTGCAAACGGGGTATGGACGGACATTACACCTCCGTCGACGGGGAGATACAACGGTATTACCGTAGATCCTACAAACCCGAATATCATCATGACGGCCATTGAGGACGGATCAGTTACACCGGCGCCGATCTACCGTTCGGTCAATGGAGGAACGGACTGGACAAAGGTTGCCTTCGTCAAACATCAGGACGTTCCGTGGTGGACGAGTAATTGGTTTTCTGCGAATACCTCGACATTGACGATCGATCCCCATTATCCAAATCGTGTCTGGTTAACCGACTTCTACGGCACATGGCGTACAGATGATATAACGGCAAGTCCGTCCCACTGGTATACGTACGAAGAGGGCCACGAAGAAGTGGTGACGTTCACTTTGCGCAGTACGCCAATTGGTGCACCGCTGCTGAGCGGGCACGCCGATGTCGACGGCTTGCGTCATACTTCGCTTTCTACGTATCCAAGCAGTAAGCTCGGCAATCCGACGCTGGGTGATACAGTGTCCATCGACTTTCAAGAGAGCAATCCAAACTTTATCGCCCGGGTAGGTTCCACGCGTTATGCAAGCACAGGCGCTGGCGGAGGTTACAGCACCAACAACGGGGCATCCTGGACGGCGTTTCCCAATCCGCCGGGTGCGGCGGGCCGCATCGCCGTATCCGCCGGAAGCGAGACGATGGTTTGGGTTCCGCAGCACGGAAGTCCGCTCTATTCAACCAATAGGGGACTAACATGGAACACGGGCACAGGCGCACCCTCCGGAACCGTACACGATTTCTGGGTCTGGTACCAGCCGCTAGCGTCAGACCGCGTCAATAACAATACGTTTTATCTGTTAGAACGAGGTACGTGGAAACTATTCCGCAGTACGGACGGTGGCGCCAATTGGACACTAGCGTCTACAATGCCGCAAGCACCGACTAAAATTCCCGCGTACTTCAGCATCAAGGCAGCGCCAAGTAAGGCGGGCGAAGTGTGGGTCAGTCTGGATGGGGGAGGTCTCTGGCGTTCCAGCAACGCCGGCGATTCATGGACGCAGCTTCCGAATGTGCAGCAGGCGACATTGTTTGCATTTGGTAAAAATAAGCTGGGATTCCCGGATCCCACAGTCTTCGTATATGGCAAGGTTGATAATACCGTGGGCATTTTCCGCTCCGATGATTTCGGCACCACCTGGGTGAAGATTGACGTAGCCGAACCGACGATTGGCAATGAAGCCAACACGATGGAAGGCGACCGTCAGACGTGGGGACGTGTCTATATTGGAACGAACGGAACCGGTGTTTTCTACGGTGATACCTTGATGAGTGAAGGCACCGATACAGAGCCGCCGACAGCGCCAACGAACCTGACAGTTCCATCGAAGACATCCACAACCGTTAACCTGTCGTGGACGGTTTCAACCGATAACACCGGTGTAGCAGGGTACAACATATACAGCGGAGGCGTATATATCGGTGCCACGACAACGCTTTCGAGCACAACGTATACGGTTGGCGGCTTAACCCCTAGCACCGCCTATTCGTTTACGGTGAAAGCCAAAGATGGCGCAGGCAATCTCTCGGCTTCGAGCAATGTTCTGAGTGTGACGACAGCGCCTCCGCCGGCCACACCGACGAATCTGACCATGACATCAGCGACACTCACGAGCCTCAGCCTGAGTTGGAATCCGCCATCGAATCTCGCTGGTGTAGTCGCATACAACATTTATGTAGGGTCCAAACAGGTGGCTGCTACCTCGGGCACGACGTATACACTCACAGGACTTCTGCCTAACCAAACGTACTCGGTTACCGTTCGTTCCGCAGACGGTGCAGGCAGCACATCAACAGCTAGCAATCTATTAGCTGCAACAACGGCGACAGGTCCCGGTACACTCGCATTCAGTGACGATTTTCAGGACGGGGTAGCAGATGGATGGACGCCTGCGAACGGTACGTGGTCTGTCGTAACATCAGGCGGATCCAAGGTTTACAAGCAATCTTCCTGGCTGTCGACGAATGCGTTCAGTACCGTCGATACCAGCACATATACCAACTACAGCGTGGAAACGAACATCAAACTTACTCAAAATGATATTGACTTGGCCGCCGGTATTACAGCCCGCTATATCGATCCGAACAATTTTTACTATTTCCGAATTAAAGCTGGCAAACTGCAGATTGGCAAGTCGGTGAACGGGGCTGTCACGATTCTAACTGCGAAAAATTATACGATGACGACGAATGAAGTGTATTTGTTCACTGCGGTTCTAAACAACAGCACACTCGATTTCTATGTGAATGGGTTTAAGGAATTATCCGTTAACGATACGAGTCTTACCTCAGGAAAAACCGGCCTATATGCCTTCAAAACGAGTGTTGAGTTTGACAATGTGAAAGTCGTTCGTGATCGCGATTTCACGCCGCCGACGGCTCCTGGGAATTTGCGCCTAGTGTCCAAAAACGAGACCACAGCAGATTTGTCTTGGGATGCGTCCTTGGACAATATCGGTGTAACCCAATATGAGGTGTTTCAAGGTTCAACTTTAGTAGGAACGGTAGCGTCCAACACGTATTCTGCGACCAACCTTACGGCGAATACGAATTACATGTTCAGTGTGAAGGCAAGGGATGCTGCAGGCAATGTGTCGGGAGCGAGCGCTTCGCTTAGCGTCATGACAGACCCGTATCTGTTTCAAGCGAAGAAAACGATAAGTGCCGTTAGCGTTAATGGAGTGCTGGACGAACAAGTATGGTCCTCATTCAAGCCATTGAAGAAAACGATTATTGGCACTCCGAACAATACGGCGGAATTCAGCTCACTCTGGGACAATACTTATCTGTATGTGGGCGTCAAAGTCATCGATGGCAATCTGTACAATACTTCTGTGCAACCCTATAATGATGACTCCATTGAAATTTATATCGACAGCAACAACAATAAGGGCACGACGTATGACAGTTATGACCAGCAGTATGTCAAGAGCTGGAACGACAGCACGCTATGGCAGCAGAGAGTGATGTCAAACGGTGTGCTGCATGCATGGGCACCGATTCCAGGCGGATACAGCGTGGAACTGGCGATTCCGTGGAACACGCTTGGCCTTACGCCGACCGCCGGTATGACCATCGGCTTCGACGTGGCGAACAATGATACGGACGACGGCAACGGCCGGCAAAGCCAGCTGATGTGGGCCGGAACGAACAACAACTGGACGAACACGTCCGCCTTCGGCAGCCTACAGCTTTCCTCCGTCTCTATTGGAGATACGCAGCCTCCGACATCCCCGGCGAGTTTGACATCACCTTCGCACACTGACCGGACGGCGGCATTGTCCTGGACGGCTGCAACAGACAACGTTGGTGTTACTGGATACGAAATTTATAACGGCGGAAATCTGGTTGCAACGGTTAGTTCCACGACCTATACGGTCACCGGGTTAACGCCAGGAACCAGCTACATCTTTACTGTAAAAGCGAAAGATGCGGAAAACAACGTATCAGCAGCGAGCAATCCAGTCAGTGTTACGATGGATGCGTCTTACACGCTGATCCCTGTTACCAAAACGAGTGCCTCCATCCAAATCAATGGCTCGCTGGACGAAGCGGCATGGGCTATAACGAAGCAAGCGAACAAAAATGTGATCGGAACCTCTAACAATTTGGTGCAATTTGGGGTATTATGGGATAATAGTTATTTATATGTCGGAATCAATGTCATCGACGGGAATCTATACCACAACTCACAGGAGCCCTATTCCGACGATTCCGTCGAGATTTATATTGACGGAAATCATAACCAGGGCGCGACATATGACAGCTTTGACCGGCAGTTTATCAAAGGTTGGAACGATAACTCCCTATACGAGGCTCGAAGCCTCATGAATGGGGTGCAGCATGCATGGGCCTCAACGACGAATGGATATAGTGTGGAGATGGCGATTCCGTGGAGTTCACTTGGCCTTACGCCATACGCCGGAATGATAATCGGCTTCGATGTGGCGAACAATGACGAGGATGATGGAAACGGTCGACAAAGCCAGACGGTATGGGCCGGCGAGGCTACGAACTGGACGAATACATCCGCATTCGGGGAATTAAAGCTAGCACCCTAAGATAGGGTGGCTGGGAGCCTTGTCAATACCAGAACGAGTGTCACAGGAAGCCCCGTGCTCTAACAGAGAAACGTTCATGCGGGGAGAGGAATAGTTGCAGTTTTCACATCATTTTGAAATCAACTGGTTTACATCGTAACCCTGAGCAACAATGAGAGAAGGTGGCTGAAAGTATGGAAATCATTCGTCGCGTTTCAACAACTCAAAAAGCTATTGCTTTTACATTCGATGATGGACCTAATCCGATCTATACTCCGCAATTGTTAGATATTTTCGATGAGGTTTCCGGTCACGCTACGTTTTTCATGATGGGTAAACAAATCGAACTTTATCCTGAGACCGCTATGGATGTCCATGTCAGGAAACATGAAATTGGAAACCATACTTACTCTCATCCTTTTATGACTCGAATTAGTTTGGACGAATGTGAGCGCGAGCTTGTCGAGACGGACAAATTAATTACACAGGTAACAGGCGGTCGACCTGCTGTTATGCGTCCTCCATATATTGACTATAACTTGGAAGTTCACGCGATTACTGCCAAACTGGAGTATCTTGTCATCGGAGCTCTCAACGGAGAAGCCAAAGATTGGGAGATGCCTGGCGTAGAGCATATTGTTGAGTCAACCCGAAAGCAGGTTGGATGCGGGAGCATCCTTCTCTTTCATGACGGCTTTGGGGACCGTTCCCAAACCATCGAAGCCGTTCGAATTTTGTCCAAGGAATTAACGGAAGATGGTTATCAGCTTGTAACGGTTAGTGAGCTCTTGCGTATGTCGGAAGCATAATCGAAAAATAGTGATCGAGGATCTCGAAAAGAACCTAGCCAACGGCTAGGTTCTTTTCGTGTATGTGGAACGCAAATAAAGTATATATAGTTGCATGAAAGATAGAGGAGTTACCACTGAGGCCTCGCGTGGGGAGAAAGGGAACTACAGTTCGCTATTTCGGCCCAAAGTGTCATTTTAGCGAGGTTGAGGGAACTGGAGTACGCTATTTTGCTGTTTTCTGGGAAATTCAGCGCTTTTCGTGGAAATAAGACCCTGTAGTTCCGCTATGACCCTCGCTTCCCTGCTTTTTGCCTAGATAGCGTACTGGAGTTCCCCTTAGTAAGATTTGTCGCTATAAATAGGATCCCTTTATGGAGCGGCAAGCTCAAAGTCTTGAGTTCTGAACCCCCAAGCCCCCAAGCCCTCCTTCACACCATACAGGTTTTGAGATCATGATTGAACTTTAGAGCACAAATCCCGTCTATAAAAGTAACATCCAATATATGTAAAGGAGAAGCAATGAAGAGACTCGTGAGAGTAGTATTTGTATTGATTTTTGTTTGTTTATCATTTTTGCCTGCTTGTGAAAGTCAGACGGTCCCGATTAGCAAGGAGAAGAATACTTCTAGCCAAACACATGTTGTTGTAATTGGTTCAGAAATAGAAGGAATGTACTTGGCGAGGGCTGCGGTGGATGAAGGGCTGTCGGTCGTTGTTTTGGATCCGCGGGAGAAGCCGGGAGGGCAGCTTATTCAAGGTCAAATGCAGTTTTTGGATGAACCCGTGGATGACCACAACAATTCGCTGCTTCAAGGAAGTGTGAAGACTCTTTTTATCCGTTATAAAAAGGGTGAGATACGTAAGGCGAATGAATTCGAGCAGTACTATAATTCACTTATTAAAGGGATCCCAATCGAATCTGGTGTCACAATTATTCGTGTGGATAAGGATGCAGGCCATGAAACGGCAACGCAAACCATTAAATCACTGACTTACCGCTCGGCAGACGGTTCAGAAAAAACCATCAGCGCTAACTATTGGGTAGAGAATACTGACTTCGCTGCTTTAACAAGAGATCTAGGATTAGAGCGTCTTCCTGGGATCGAAACCGTATTCGGCGGATCCAAAGACTACATGGCTGCTTCGATTATGATGAAATTTCGCAATGTGGATTGGAAGAAGTTCCAAACGGGAATCAATGATTTATCCAGAAAAGAAGTTGAAGATAGGTATGGTTCCACGACGACTGTTACTGATAAATTTACATGGGGCTTCGGTAAGGTCGGAGGGGAATTCGCGCCAAGCAGTAAGGAAGCATTTCTACGTGGGTTAAATGCGATCAATCAACGGGATGGAGAGGTGCTGATCAACGCTCTTTTACTATTTAATGTTGATCCTTCCAACAAGGAAAGTATCCAGAGCGCAATAAATCTGGGGAAATCGGAAACGGTGCGAATCCTACCTCATCTTCGCCAACAACTTCCCGGTTGGGAAAAGGCTGAAATCAATGACTACCCGGACTATTTATACATTCGTGATTACAACCGCTACCAAACGGAATATGTCCTGCAAGCATCAGACCTCATGAGCGGCAGGATGTTCTGGGATAACGTCAGTATTGGCGGATACCCCATAGATCTGCAGGGAACAGCAACCCATACGTGGGGCCAGCATAGCGGAGATCCTGACAAGTACGGGATGCCCTTACGCTCTTTTATTCCTAAAGGATATGCAAACGTCATTCTAGCAGGTAAAAATGTGGGTGCTTCAGCCGTCGCTTACGGCAGTGCCCGCATCCAAGCCAACACTGCATTAGCTGCAGAAGTTATTGGTCTCATTCTTGGAAAGCTAAAAGGAGAACCAGGCTTAACTAAGCTAACAGAACAAGAAATGAACGATATCCATACTTATTTAAAGGACAAATATAGGATAGCGCTGAGTGGTACAGATGCGAAAAATAAGATAGAAAATCTATCAGGTGATCAAATAAAGCAGCTCGACATTGGGAAACTCACACTTCCATAGCCCCCCCTTACGAACTCAATACGCTTTATTTGGTCAAAATCGTTCGTTTTGAAAATCTAACGAATTCTCGAGGCGTTAAGTCATACAAATGATCACCATTCCACCTATAAATGACTCGATAACGTTAATACAGTTCATTGGATTGCCAAAGTGGCCATTTTCTCGTGAATAAGCATCCTGCAGTTCATTAGAATGACAGACCAACAAAAACACCGAAATTAACGGTAGCTTTTCCATGTCGTGCAATATTGAAAGAAAGAGGCTGCCCTAAAGTCATTAAATTGACTTTGGGGACAGCCTCTTTGAGTCAATTGAAGTTATGTGCGGCGCATATAGGCAATAACGGTAATAGGAGCGAAAATTGCTACGATCACAATAGCTCCGATGAGCGAAATCACAAGATCCCATCCGGCAGTTCCGGTGTTGGCGAGCTCTCGGACAGCAGTCACAAGGTGCGAGATCGGATTGATTTTAACGAACCATTGGAGCCAATTGGGCATGGTGTCGACGGGCACGAACGCGTTGGAAAGAAACGTTAGCGGGAAGAGAACAAGCATCGAGATTCCCTGCACGCTGGAGGCCGTCCGGGCAATTACGCCGAAGAAGGCGAAAATCCAACTGATTGCCCAAGAGCAGAAGATGACAAGTGCCGCGGCAATGGCAACGGAACCTAGGCCTCCCTCAGGCCGATAGCCCATGATGAAGCCCATGCTGAATGTGAGCACAGTTGCGATCGTATAGCGGATGGTATCTGCTAATAAAGCGCCTGCCAGTGGTGCAATTCGCGCGATAGGTAGAGATTTGAAACGGTCAAATACCCCTTTATCCATGTCTTCACGCAACTGAACCCCGGTGACAATAGAGGTCGTGATCACGGTCTGTACGAGGATGCCTGGAATAATGACTGGCAAATAGCTCATTACGTCACCAGAGATCGCTCCGCCAAAGATATAAGTAAACATCAAGGTGAAGATGATGGGTTGGAGGGTGACGTCGAACAATTGTTCAGGTGTACGGCGAAGCTTTAGAAGACCCCGATAAGCCATCGTGAGCGAGTGGCGGACTGTTTGGCCGAAGCTCGTGTGATTTTTCAGCTGCCGCTCGGCTCCTGGTTTAATGAAAGTGCTGCTCATGCTCGTGCCTCCTCTAATTTCATTGCACCATCAGGCGAGGCTGTTTCATCTTTAATTCCTTGGCCTGTTATGGTTAGAAATACTTCGTCTAAAGTCGGTTTCTGAACACTCATCTCCGCCAAATGAATACCAGCTTCGCGTAGCGAAATTAAGAGGTCGGTAACGCGATCTGCATCCGTCATAGGAGCTGTAATCATTCCGGCTGTTACCACAGCTTTTGCCCGCAAGACGAGTTCAACCGTTTGACTGGCTTTCTCGATGTCCTGAGGATTCTGGACTCTTAGATGCAAGGAGGACGTACCAACGGAAGCTTTCAGCTCGTCGACAGTCCCTTCAGCGACAACACGTCCACGATCGATAACGGCGACGCGGTCTGCCAATTGATCGGCTTCTTCGAGATATTGAGTTGTTAGTAAAATGGTGGACCCTGTCTTCACCAAGCGACGAATCGTTTCCCACATCTGTGAACGCGTGCGCGGATCAAGTCCTGTCGTCGGTTCATCCAGGAAAATGAGGGGAGGCTGGGCGATGAGGCTCGCCGCGAGATCTAGTCTGCGGCGCATCCCGCCGGAGAAGTTTTTCAGCGGCCGCTTCGCTGCCTCCGATAAGCCGAATTCTTCAAGCAAATCCGCCGTCTTACGCCGTGCTTCCGCGCGTCCAAGCCCAAGCAACCGTGAGAAGATCATCAGATTCTCAGATGCGCTGAGCGATTCGTCGACCGATGCGTATTGACCTGTTACCCCAATCAGTTGGCGAACAATCTGTGACTCTTTTACTACATCGTGCCCAAAGATTCGCGCTGACCCAGCATCTGGTCGAAGTAAAGTCGCCAACATATTAATGGTGGTGGTTTTACCAGCACCGTTCGGACCCAGCACGCCGTAAATTGAACCCGTAGGTACGTTGAGATGGACGCCATCTACCGCACGATTTTCGCCAAATGTTTTGACGAGTCCGTTTGCTTCTACGGCCCAATTAGAATTGCTTTCTTTTCTGTACACATGTTCCACGGCAAATCCCTCCTTGATTCATTCATATGTGAGCATTGTAACTTGCATTTATAAACTGAATATAAACGTTGATCTGGAATTGAGCACTTGCAATACAATACATGCTACCAAGGTAAACCAGCTGTTTGGGGGAACGCTGCTGCATAATTCTTACAAAGCATGATAGATATTCGGGAAATTGGGGCATTTCTAGTCAGAGTGCTCTGAAACGTAGCCTAATATAGATAAAAAGGCGAACGATTTGCTTGATTAATTCGGGAATCCTATGTATTATTAAGATAGATTTAAAGAGTAGAAGTCAATAATCGTTCTTGAAGGTGATTTCATTGTCCCTATCAGATTCTAATGAATATAAGAAGAAGCTGTGTCACCTGTATAACGAGATTTCTAAAGAGTTGTTTGGCTTTGGAACCACCTTGCTCAAGGTATCGATCGACCAGAACATCATTACTTTTCATGCCAAACATCGTCGTTCACCCCGTTCCACGGCACTTGAAGGCGAGGCGCCAACATTGAAGCATGAAGTGGATTTCTATATGTCTTCGATCTATAAGAAGAAAATCCGTGAGAAGTTGGAACAAGAGATGGGTTTATCCATGGACGCGGTATTAAGAGATTATGATCCGCCAACACAATGGGCCATTACGAACATCATTCTTAAACAAATTGAATAGTTCAGACCACGGTGTTTCACTTTTGATCTATCTTAAGTGGAAACCATATGTATATCAGATGATGTCTCTTTACATTGTTTACAATGAAAAGTGCTCTTGATTAGAAGGTTAACTTCTATCAAGGGCACTTTTCTGTTTATTAGCGCTTATGCGCATAGATGTAAGGCCTGGGGTAGCATACTAGTAAAAAATGACAAGGGGTTCACGCTTCAAAACATAGATATACAAACTTGGGAGGTTATTAATGATGAAAAAAAGAATGCTTCAAAGCCTTATTTCGCTGTCCGTGGTGGGACTGGCTCTAACCGGATGCGGCTCAGCACCGTCCAAAGATCAGGGGACTGCAAGCGCAAGCCCAGCTTCAACTGCACCCGCGGCAACAGCCAAAGGAGCGCCTACCGAATTAGTTATTTCTACGTGGGGTTTCTCGGATGATTTCTTCAAGAAGGAAGTTTATGCGCCGTTTGAGAAAGAACACAACGTCAAAATCGTTCTGGAGATCGGCAACAACTCGGAGCGTCTGAACAAAGTGAAACAAGGCAGCAGTTCCAAAGTGGATCTCATCTATTTATCCGATTACTATGCGCAGCAAGGTATTGAAGCTGGTCTTTTTGACAAGATTGATCGCACGCGTATTCCGAACTTGAAAGACGTCTACGATGTAGCCAAAGCTCCGCTTGGCGAAGATTATGGCCCTGCCTACACGATCGGCCGATTAGGGATCGCCTACAATCCGAAAGCGACAACAAAAGAAATCAAGTCATGGAGCGATCTATGGAGTCCTGAGCTTGCCAAGAAGCTGACGCTGCCGAACATCACTTCAACTACAGGTCCAATGATTCTAGACGCGGCTTCGGTCGTGGCCGGGAACACAACGTTCAATGCGGATCAAGCTTTCGCCAAAGTGAAAGAACTGAATAAAGGCGTGGTCAAATATTACGGTCAAACATCCGAGTTCGTGAACATGTTCGCGCAAGGAGAGATTGCTGCTGGGCCAATTATGGAGATGTATGTAAAGGATTTGAAAACGGCAGTGCCGGAAACCAAGTTTGTTTCCCCGACTGAAGGGGCCTACGCGGTTATGAATACGGTCAACGTGATCAAAGGAAGTAAAAATAAGCAGTTGGCCGAAGATTTCATCAACTGGCATCTGAGCAAAGAAGTACAAGAAAAATCAGCGAAAGCCAAAGTGGATTCCCCGGTGAATTCGACACTTCAACTCTCGGCTGATGAGGCTCAAGGCATTACTTATGGAGCGGACGTAGTAAGCAAGCTTCGTAAATTAGATATGAAATTTGTGAACCAAAACCTTAAAGGGTGGATTGACCGCTGGAATAAAGAAGTTACTCAATAGTTGAAGATGGAGCAAGGGTATATGTTTGTTGATATACCCTTGTCTGTATGAAATGGGAGGGGGTTTATCATGACAAAGAAGGTCATCCTTGATGTGGATACAGGCGTAGACGATGCGCTGGGCATATTGCTGGCCGTTGGCAGCGGGGAAATGGAAGTGCTTGGCATCACAACGGTGAACGGCAATGTGTCACTTGACCAAGCTACCCTGAATACCTGCAAAGTTCTGCAGCTGCTGGGCATGGAACAGCAGATTCCGGTTATGAAAGGGGCGAATAAGCCTCTACTGCGCACGACTTATTTTGAGCATCGCGTTCACGGCAAGGACGGACTTGGCGGAGCTTTAAGCGATATGCAGGTTCATATGCAAGTGGCTGAGGGACATGCGGTCGATTTTATCATCGAGCAAGTGAAACAGCATGCAGGCGAGGTCACGCTTATTATGACCGCTCCGCTGACGAATCTGGCCCTAGCTGTTATGAAATACCCGGACTTGATTCATCAGGTTCGCGAAGTAGTTGTGATGGGCGGCGTTGTCCAAGGCTTCGGCAATGTGACGCCGACGGCGGAGTATAACATGTACGTCGATCCGGAAGCAGCAAAGATCGTGCTGCATGCGGGCTTCCCGTCTTTAACGCTCGTAGGCTTGGATGTAACCCGCAAGGCGCTGCTGACGGAAGAACATATCCGCTCGCTCGGAGATACGCCGATTGGCCGCTACGTCAGGGAAAGCACAGCCGATTACATGCAGCGCTATCACGAGCGCAACGGTGTGCGGGCTTGCGCCCTTCACGACCCGCTCGCGGTCGGGGTGGCGCTGAATAAAGAGCTGGTTACTACCTGCCATTATTACGTAGATGTGGAGACCCGAAGTGAGCTATGCGACGGGCAAACCGTTTGTGATTTCCAGAATCGTTTGGCCAAGCCGGCTAATGTCCATGTGTGTATGGAAGTGTCTGCCGACGCCTTTCTCGACCAATTTATCCGCGCACTGCGCGCCTAGCGAACCCAGGAACAGGAGTAAAGCTACATGAAAAAAACGTATTTATATTTCCTATTGCTGCCGGGATTACTGTTCCTGACGGTTTTCATGGTGGTTCCGATCCTTCTGACGATAGGTTCAACCTTTTTCAATAAAGGCAGCTTCACATTTGCCGGTTACTGGAGCTTCTTCAAGGACCCCTACTTTCTGAAAATTTTAGGGACGACCCTGCGTGTAAGTGTGGTCACAACCGTGCTGTGCATCGTGGTGGGCTTCCCAGTTGCCTATTTCATCTCCAAACAAAGCCCAAGGCAGAAGGCGATTCTGCTTGCCTTAGCGATTTTTCCGCTGCTCACCAGCTCTGTTGTAAGGTCGTTCAGTTGGATGATTATTTTGGGCAAAAAGGGGCTGCTGAATAACGCGCTGATCGCCATCGGCTTGATCAAGGAGCCGCTCGATATCTTATACACGCCCGCGGCGATGATGATCGGTCTGGTCCATTTATTCCTGCCGCTCATTATTATTACCTTGGTCGGTGTTCTTGAGAATATAGATCCGGACCTGCTGAAGGCGGCAGAAAGCTTGGGAGCGGGTCGCTTCACGGCTTTCTTCAAAGTTATCGTGCCGCTTAGCGTACCTGGATTAATCATAGGAAGTATTCTAGTCTTCGTGGGCAGTTTGACGGCCTATACGACACCTGCTTTGCTCGGAGGCAAGCAGCGGGTTATCTCCACATTCCTATATCAGAACGCGATTACGCTGAATGATTGGTATCTCGCCTCCGTTATTGCAGTCATTATGATTGTGATTACATTTGTGATTATCGCGCTGATGAATAAACTGGCTGTTAAATTAAATCCGAAGGGGTAGAAATATGCAGCAGAAGAACCGAGGGCTGGCCGTATTTACGTTTCTTGTCTATCTATTTTTGCTCGGGCCGCTCATCATCATTGCATTTGCATCATTCGAGCCAGGGAGTATCTTGAAATTCCCGCCGACAGGCTTCTCTTTAAAATGGTACCGCAACATTCTGGACGTCAAAATGTTCATGTCAACGTTCAATACGTCCATCATCGTCTCGCTGCTTGGCAATTTATTTGCCCTGCTGCTGGGGATTCCCGCTGCTTACGCGTTAAGCCGGTTTACGTTCAAAGGGAAAGAAGCGCTCAATGCGATTTTCATATCTCCTGTGCTAATCCCTGGTATCGTTCTTGGATTCACAATGCTCAAGTATTTGATCGTGATGTACCATCTGCCTGTCTATGCGGCGTTGTTGGTCGGACATACTGTCATCATGCTGCCTTTTATTATTCGGGTTATTGCTTCAAGCTTATCGAATTTCGATTTTGCGATAGAAGAAGCCGCGTTAAGCCTGGGCAGCGGGCACTTGAAGACCTTCTTCAAAGTCGTTCTGCCGAATATCAAATCCGGGATTATTGCGGCAATTTTGATTGCCTTCTTGGAATCTTTTAATAATGTGGACATTTCGGTCTTTATGACGGGGCCTGGGGTCAGTACGCTGCCTATTCAGATGCTGACTTATGTGGAGAATCATTTTGATCCGACGATTGCTGCTATTTCTGTGCTGCTGATGCTGTTCACAGCTGTACTTATGTTCATCATTGAACGGTTGATGGGTTTATCTTATTTCACCAAACGATAACGGAGGCTTGTATCCATGGCATTGCTATCACTGGAAAAAATTTCGGTTGCCTACGACCAGCACTATATTCTGCAGGATTTCAACTTGAATGTTGAAAAAGGCAGCCTGATCTCGCTGCTGGGTCCCAGCGGATGCGGAAAAACGACGACCTTGCGGCTTATCGCAGGATTCATCGAGGCGAAATCAGGCACTTTCTCATTGAATGGAAAAGATTACACGCGTGTTCCTGTGAATAAACGCAATTTCGGCTTCGTTTTCCAGGGCTATGCGCTATTCCCGCATTTATCGATTTATGATAATGTGGCATTCGGCCTGCGCTTGCGCAAAGTGAGTGGGGCGGAGCTGGATCGCCGCGTGCGTCATATTCTCGATGTCGTCAGCTTGTCCGGCTTCGAGAAGCGTTACCCCAAGGAGCTGTCGGGTGGTCAAAGACAGCGCGTCGCGATTGCGCGTGCGCTCGTCATCGAGCCGGAACTGCTGCTCTTCGACGAGCCGCTGAGCAATTTGGACGCGAATCTGCGCGTCAACATGCGGGTGGAGATCCGCCGCATCCAGCAGGAGCTGGGCATTACGACGGTATATGTGTCGCATGATCAGGAAGAGTGCTTCTCCATCTCCGATAACGTGGCGATCATGAATAAAGGGATTATCGAGCAGTTGGGCGCTCCGGCAACGATATTTAAATATCCAAAGACAGAGTTCGTGGCGCGGTTTATCGGGTTTACGAATTTTATCACCTTCGATACTCGGTTTGATGTCAGTGACGAGATTGCCCTCAAGGTGAACGACTATATGTTCACTGTAACCAAGCATGCGAGCAAAGGCGAACAGCTAGGCAAGCAAGGAGCCATCCGTCCGGATGATGTCGTGATGGGGACGCTGGATGAGCTGGAGGCAGGGGCCAATCGCGTGAGCGGCCGCGTCAAGGTCAGCACGTTCCTCGGGCGAAGCTATCAGTATGTTATTGAAACGGAACTCGGTTCCTTCACCGTGAATAAAGAAATGGAGTTCCCTTATGCGAACGGCCAAGAGGTTCGGCTTCATTTTCCAGGTGAGAAATTAGTCATTGTTGAGTAGTGGACTTGGAGGTGAAGACAGATGCGCATTGATGTACTGATTGAAAATGTTCAAATTTATAACAGTTATTTCAAAACTTTTATTCCTGGCAACGCAGCCATCCTGGACGGTAAATTTTTGTACATTGGCCAAAGAGGGACGGATAGTTTCGAAGCCGCGGAACGCTTGGATGGAAAAGGCCGTTACATGATTCCAGGTCTTATCGATATTCATTTGCATATTGAAAGCACGATGGTGACGCCCGAGACGTTCTCCTACGGGCTCATCCGTAATGGGGTCACAACCATTGTTCCTGAACCTCACGAGATTGCCAACGTCTTCGGACTGGATGGGGTCAAGCAGTTTATGAAGGCCAGTCAGGATACTGTCGCGGACATGTTCTATGCGCTCCCGAGCTCGGTTCCAGCGACATCCATGGAAACGACAGGCGGTGAGATTCATATCGCCGATTTGGACGAACTGCTTCGCACAGAACGGATCATCTGCCTGGGTGAAATCATGAATTTCGTTGATGTTATCACAGATCCCGATTGCAAAACGAATCAAATCATCAACCATGTCCGCGCCAACTACCCGCATCTTATCATCGAAGGGCATGTGCCTAAGTTGTTGGATTTGGATCTGCACCGGATGATTTACAGCGGAGTTGACTCGGATCATACGCATCAGTCGATTGAGGGCATGGAAGCCCGGATCGCTGCGGGCATGTTCATTGAAATTCAAGAGAAATCCATGACGGATGAAGTTATGGCTTATTTAATCGAGCATGATGTCTCCGAGCATTACTGCTTCGTTACCGATGACGTGATGGCGGACTCCTTCCAGCGCCGCGGGCATTTGAATCATATCGTGCGCAAAGCAATCGGCATGGGGATGAAGCCTGAGCAGGCTATATATGCCAGCACACTTTCTCCAGCCAAGCGGATGCGGATGTACGACCGCGGGGTGATCGCGCCAGGCAAAATAGGGGATTTCCTGCTGCTTTCCAATCTAGAACAGCTAACGATTGAGCAGGTCTTTAAGGCGGGGCGTAAAGTTTACGATGTGGAAGAGGCTTATACGCCACTCATCAAGCCGCCGGCTTTCCCTGAACATTATTATCAGAGCGTGCAGATGGCGCCTTTAACGGAAGCGGATTTTGTCGTCAGCATAGAAGAAGCTGATGCTGTTTATACGTGCCGCAAGATGATGGTGAAGGATGGTTCTACGTTCACGGAAGAGCGGCACGCTCAGGTTGAAGTCCAGCAAGGGAAGCTGCTGTGGCAAGCTAGCGCCAGCGCACTCATTGCAACGTTCGAACGCTACGGGAAGAATGGCAACCGCGCCTATGGGCTGATCGGCGGCGATACGATCAAGCGGGGAGCCATCGCGACGACGTACTCCCACGACAATCATAACTTGCTCGTTGTCGGGCTTAATCCCTCTGATATGATGCTCGCTGCCAACGAAGTGATTAACAACCAAGGCGGATTCAGCGTGGTGGAAGATGGCAAAGTGATCGCGAACCTCAGGCTGCCCGTGGGCGGCATTTTAACGGAAGAGCCGCTGGAGCAAGTAGCCAAAGAAGTCGAGCATCTGCGCCAAGCAATGGAATCGCTGGGTTATCAGCATTATAATCCGATTATGTCCATCAGCACGCATTCGTTGCCGGTAAGTCCGGCTTTGAAAATTACGGACTTTGGTTTAATTGATGTGAATCAAGGCAAAGTAGTTCCTCTTATTGTTAAATAGAGCAGCAGCCAAGGCAGTCAAGGCCTCTCCGTCCAAGGACGCGAGGGGCTTTTTTTATTGGTACCGACCGCAGCTTTCTTTGCTGCGGCGGTTTTCGGTCTTAAGTGCATCTAATGAACTCTATGATGCTTATAGAGCGGAAAATGGCTGCTTTGGAGATTTAATGAACGGAGTTGGCGCTATCCGGTACTTTATTGGTCGAATGGTGATCATTTGCTTGCGATAGCACATCTTGAGTTCATTAGATTTTCAGAGTGAGCGATTTTGGCTGATTAACGGTTTTTGAGTTCGTTAGGGGGGCTTGGACTTGCCTCGAGGTCCATTGACGTGAAGAATTAGCCGCAGGCTAGGCTGTTCTCATTGGCGTCCACCGGTTGCCTTCTTTGCTGCGGCGGTTTTCGGTCTTAAGTGCATCTAATGAACTCTATGATGCTTATAGACCGAAAAAATGGCTGATTTGGAGATTTAATGAACGGAGTTGGCGCTATCGTGCACTTTATTGGTCGAATGGTGATCATTTGCTTGCGATAGCACATCTTGAGTTCATTAGATTTTCAGAGTGAGCGATTTTGGCCGATTAACGGTTATTGAGTTCGTTAGGGGGGGCTTGGGCTTGCCTCGAGGTCTATTGACGTGATGAGTTAGCCGCAGGCTAAGCTGTTTTCATTGGCGTCCACCGCAGCCTTCTTTGCTGCGGCGGCTTTCGGTCTTAAGTGCATCTAATGAACTCTATGATGCTTATAGACCGGAAAATGGCTGCTTTGGACATTTAATGAACGGAGTTGGCGCTATCCGGCACTTTATTGGTCGAATGGTGATTATTTGCTTGCGATAGCACATCTGGAGTTCATTAGATTTTCAGAGTGAGCGATTTTGGCCGATTAACGGTTATTGAGTTCGTTAGGGGGCTTGAGCTTGCCTCAAGGTGCATAGATTTGATGACCAAGCGTAGGCTAAGCTGTTCTCATTGGCGTCCACCGCAGCTTTCTTTGCTACGGCGGTTTTCGGTCTTAAGTGCATCTAATGAACTCTATGATGCTTATAGACCGGAAAATGGCTGCTTTGGAGATTTAATGAACGGAGTTGGCGCTATCCGGCGCTTTATTGGTCGAATGGTGATCACTTGCTCGCGATAACACATCTGGAGTTCATTAGATTTTCAGAGTGAGCGATTTTGGCCGATTAACGGTTATTGAGTTCGTTAGAGGGCTTGGGCTTGCCTCAAGGTCCATTGACGTGATGAGCTAGCCGCAGGCTAGGCTGTTTTCATTGGCGTCCACCGTTGCCTTCTTTGCTGCGGCGGTTTTCGGTCTTAAGTACATCTAATGAACTCTATGATGCTTGTAGACCGGAAAATGGCTGCTTTGGAGATTTAATGAACGGAGTTGGCGCTATCCGGCACTTTATTGGTCGAATGGTGATCATTTGCTTGCGATAGCACATCTGGAGTTCATTAGATTTTCAGAGTGAGCGATTTTGGCCGATTAACGGTTATTGAGTTCGTTAGGGGGGCTTGGGCTTGCCTCGAGGTCCATAGATTTGATGACCAAGCGCAGGCTAGGTTTATCTTAACGAACAAGCCGATCCCTGGAGTCTGAGTTAGCTGCCAATGGTGCCAGGGAGGGGGGCGTGCGGGAATAAAGCATATCCAGCTTGTGCCTAGGCGAGCTGCACTCTTAAATAAGAGCCTCTAGAAGCTCTTATACGCGCCTGAAGCGGCACATTCTGGGGGATAGAAGTCTTTGGAGACTCTTATCTCCAACAAACACCCTCAAAACGTCACCAAACGAAGATATAAGAGCCTCTAGAAGCTCTTATGCGCGCCTGAACCGGCCAATTCTGGGGGATAGGAGTCTTTGGAGGTTACTACTTAGGTCCCCTTATTCAAACCCCTAAAAATTGGTTAAGAATACTTAACGAATTTAATGGAGAAGAGGGATCAGGATGAAAATGAGCCTCGAAGAAATCAAACAAATTAGCCACAGTAGTCCAGATCAAATCGAGAAGGTCATTACGAAACTGCTAGAACGGATCACTGAACTGGAAAACAGAGTAGCCGAGTTGGAGCGCCAGCTAGGGCTTAACAGCAAGAATAGTAGCAAGCCGCCTTCAAGTGACGGGTTTCGTAAGCCCGCAAACTCCCGCATCGCTGGTGGCAAAAAGGGAGCACCCCTAGGTCATGAAGGACACACACTTAGTATGGTGGATGATCCGGATGCCATCCTCGACTTTTGCCTAACTACCTGCCCTGCGTGTCATGCTCCAATGGACCAGGAGAACTGTATAGGCTACGACCGGCGTCAGCAGATCGATCTGCCTGAACCACGCATCCAGACAACCGAGTTTCGCGCTCATACGAGCTGCTGCCCGCAGTGTAGCGGGGTTCATCAGGCTGCTTTTCCGTCGCATGTCAGCGCCTCTGTCCAATATGGAGCTGGTGTTACGGGCTGGATCGTGTATGTGAGTGCGTACCATATGATTCCACTGAAAAGGGTGAGCGAGATGTTTGCGGACCTGACCGGGCATTCGCTGAGCGAGGCTACGGTCATCGCCCATTTGAAGAAATCGCACAAGCAGCTAGGTCCCTATGAGGAACAAATTCGCCAAAACCTGCTGAATGCCGATGTTTTGCACG
The DNA here is from genome assembly GCF_022163125.1 of Paenibacillus sp. HWE-109. Taxonomy (NCBI): domain Bacteria; kingdom Bacillati; phylum Bacillota; class Bacilli; order Caryophanales; family Paenibacillaceae; genus Paenibacillus; species Paenibacillus sp. HWE-109. The sequence goes on from NZ_CP091881.1 coordinate 1,641,854, forward strand.
CTGATGAAACCGGCATTCACGTCGATGGCAAACAGCGATGGCTGCACACCCTCTCTAATGTGGACTGGACGTTCCAGGCGGTTCACGAAAACCGGGGCACCCTCGCTTTTGATGCCATCGGTCTGCTGCCGGCTTACTCGGGCATTCTAGTGCATGACTGCAACGGGCCGTATTTTAAAGAAAAATACACGTTCCAGCATGCCTTATGCAATGCGCACTTACTGCGGGAATGCCAAGGAATCGCCGATTATGATCATCACCAGTGGGCCGTGCAGATGAAACGCTTGCTACAAGTAGCCTGGCGTCTCACGCTAGCCGCCCGTAAAGTCTTGTGCTGCTTAGCTCCGAGTACGGTTAAATGGCTAGAGAATTGGTACGATGACATCCTGCAGCAGGGCGAGCTGGAATGGAATCAAGGGCGTACCAAAGCCAAAACCGGACCGCAAGGCAGGCAAAGCAAAAGTAAATCGGCCAATCTGGGTGAACGTTTCCGTCGTCACAAGGAACCGATTCTCCGGTTTATTCAAGATGTCCGTGTTCCTTTTGACAACAATGTCGCCGAACGAGACTTGCGGATGGCCAAGGTCAAAGCCAAAGTCTCCGGCTTATTCCGTACCTGGGACGGGGCTCATCAGTTCGCCCGCGCGCGCGGCTTCATTTCAACCCTTCGTAAACAAAATTCACCTGTACTCTCGACGCTTATTGTTACTTTTCGTGGGGAGTTTCGTTTTCCGCGTTTGGAAGAAGGTAAGTAGTAACCTTTGGAGACTCTTAATCCTTACGTTTACTCCCAAGCATAGCAAGCTGCTCTGCAGAGTGGATGTTTGATGAAAGTCCGGTGGCTTTAGCTTGCCCGTGCCCGTGCCGTGCCCGTGGCCGTGCCCGTGGCCGTGCCCGTGGCCGTGCCCGTGCCCGTGCCCGTGCCCGTGCCGTGCCCGTGCTCTTGCCCTTAGCCGCTAAACGTGATACAATCATCCTGACGAACGTTCGGAAGGGTAGTGATCAAATGACTGCAACTCGCATCAGAGAGGTAGCCCTCAAACATTTTGCTAAAAACGGTTATGAAGGTGCATCGCTTGCGGATATTGCTGCTGAGGTAGGCATCAAGAAGCAATCCATTTACACGCATTTCAAAGGGAAAGATGAACTTTTCCTTGATTTATTTGAGAAAGTCCAAGCGAAGGAATTGAATTTTGTTGCTGATTATCTGGAACGCCATAAGCATTTTTCGATTGATCAGCTTTTGCATGGCTTCCTAATTCAATACAATGATTGCTACGAACAAGATGATAACGCCAAGTTTTTCTTGCGTACGGTCTTTTTCCCGCCTTCTCATCTCTACGAGGTGATTGTCAAACAAGGTTACTACCATTTAGAAAAATTAGAAACGATGCTAATTCCTGTATTCGACCAAGCGCTAGCAGATGGGTTAATCACCCCTGATGTCAGCAGAGATAGGGCGACAGCGGCATTCCTTGCTGTGATGGACGGGATGTTCGTCGAATTGCTGTTCGGAGGAGCTGAATTATCGCTTATCAGAATTGAGGCTTCTTGGCTCGTATACTGGCGTGGCATCAAAAAGTGAAGCAACAGGAGGATTTTACACATGAACCGTAACTGGATTTATATTTTTGTAGGTGCTTTTTTTGAAGTTATTTGGGTCACCGGCTTGAAACACTCGGATACCGCATGGGCGTGGATCGGCACAATTATTGCGATGTACATTTCCTTTCATCTTGTTATTAGCGCTTCAACTAAACTGCCAGTGGGGACCGTCTATGCCGTCTTCACGGGAATGGGGACAGCGGGCACGGTAGTAGTGGAAATGCTAGTTTTCGGCGAGCCGTTCAGGATGATTAAAGTATTCCTTATCCTGCTGCTTTTATCCGGTGTATTCGGACTAAAGTTTGTGACATCTGAGCAAGATAAGAAAGGAGCTGCAGTCTGATGGGGTGGATTTTTCTTATGTTTGCCGGCATGTTTGAGGTCGTCGGCGTTGTGGGCATGAACCAGATTAATAAAGCGAAGAATATTCGCTCCTTCAGTCTGTTCATCGTTGGTATTGTCATGAGCTTCGGTCTTCTGAGCCAGGCTATGAAAAGCCTGCCGATGGGGACGTCATACGCCGTTTGGACAGGCATTGGTACAGTTGGCGGGGCAGTGGTCGGGATGCTGTTCTATGGCGAGTCCAAAGATTGGAAACGGATTGTATTCATAGCGATGGTATTAAGCGCAGCGGTTGGTTTGAAATTAATTTCCTAATTAGACAATAAGAAGAGGCTGCTCAACAGGTTAATAACCTGGCGAGCAGCCTCTGTTTGTATTATTACCTAAACGACACCTTGAGCAATCATGGCATCGGCTACTTTGGTAAAGCCTGCAATATTAGCGCCTACAACGAGGTTGCCGGGATATCCGTATTCCTCTGCCGCTTGGACGGCGTTTTTGTAAATGTTTTTCATGATAGCGTGGAGTTTATCATCCACTTCATGGAATTGCCAGGAGTATCTCATGCTGTTCTGGGACATTTCCAGCGCGGACACGGCTACACCGCCTGCATTCGCAGCCTTGGCCGGTCCAAACAACACGCCTGCCTGCAAGAAGACATCAATGGCTTCCAACGTAGATGGCATGTTCGCGCCTTCACCAACGGCTTTGACGCCGTTGCTTACGAGGACCTTCGCTGCATCCTCATCAATTTCATTCTGTGTTGCACTAGGAAGTGCAATGTCACATGGAATAGTCCATATTCCGTTGCAGCCTTCATGATAGGTTGCGTCTGGATGCTCATCTACATATTCGCTGATGCGCTTTCTGTCTACTTCCTTCAGGCGACGAACCGTGTCAAGGCAGATTCCGTTTTTGTCATGAATATAACCGTTGGAGTCACTGCAAGCAACGACTTTGGCGCCCAGTTGTATCGCCTTTTGCATGGCATAGATCGCCACGTTCCCAGATCCTGACACAACTACGGTGCTGCCTTCAAAGCTAAGACCCAGAGATTGCAGCATTTCATTCACAAAGTAAACACAACCATACCCAGTAGCTTCCGTACGTGCTAAGCTGCCGCCATAGATAATGCCTTTGCCTGTCAGTACTCCAGCCTCGTATGCGCCTCTAATTCGCTTGTACTGACCGAACATGAAACCAATTTCACGGGCACCTACACCAATGTCTCCTGCCGGTACATCGGTATCTTGACCCAAATATTTATAAAGCTCTGTCATGAAACTTTGCGTAAAGCGCATGATTTCATTATCGGATTTGCCTTTAGGATCGAAATCCGAGCCGCCTTTACCACCGCCGATAGGCTGGCCTGTAAGGGAGTTTTTGAACGTTTGTTCAAACCCGAGAAACTTAATAATGCTAGCATTAACGGAAGGGTGAAAACGCAGTCCGCCTTTATAGGGGCCAATCGCACTATTAAATTGAACACGAAAACCGCGGTTCACGTGTGTAACTCCTTGGTCATCTACCCATGGCACGCGGAACGTAATTAGACGCTCGGGTTCAACGATACGTTCAAGGATTCCGGCCTTCATGTACTTCGGATGTTTAGAGAGAACTGGAATCAGTGACTCTAAAATCTCCTTAACGGCCTGATGGAATTCTTTCTCATATGGGTTGCGTTTGACTACGGTTTCGTATACGCTGTGTACATACTGGCTGGCAACGACTTCATTCTCTACTTCATTGTGTACTTGAACAATCACGAATCTCATCCACCTTCAAATTCAGTAATAGTAAAATGTCTAATATAATAGTTTTACCTTATCCAAGGCAATAGAGCAACCAAAATTTACATGTCATGTAAGCTTACTCGGCTTGGGAAAAACTCTGCGAAACCCGTGAAAGCTTAATGCTGCGCGTTTTTTCGGGGCAATATCGCCGGATATTAGATAGAAGCGACGATACTAACTAGAAATAGAGGCTGTCTCCAGGTTGTAAACCTAGAGCAGCCTCTATTTGTTCAATGCGTCTATTCAGCCTAATAATCTGCCCTACAGCAAAACCGGTTGCCCCAGTTTTACGGATTCGTATCCAGCTAAAGCGACAACAGTCGAACGCAAGCCATCTTCCCCAGTGATCGGTACCTGCTCGCCGTTCAGCAGCGCAGTAACGAATCCCTTCACTAAGTATTCGTCCATAGAGTCTCCCCAGAATGTCCATACGCCTTTTCCGTTAGTCTCACTATATAATTCGTTCTTTTGAGCAAAACCATCAACCGCAATCGTGCCTTTCGTACCGATGATCGTCATCGTTACATCTCCCCAAGTAGGAAATGACGAGTTCCGTGACCAACTTGTGTCCAAGACACCGATGGCCCCATTGGCGAACTTGACATGGATCATGCCAGCATCGTCGATATTAATGTCTTCATTAAATAATGTGGCAGAATAAGCGTATACTTCTTTCACGTCCGACTGAGTAAACCAATTCATCAAGTCCATTACATGAACGGTATGATCCAACAAAGCACCGCCGCCCGATAACTCGGATTGGAGGAACCAGCCGGAAGGAAGCGAACCGCGATTGGTTCCCTTGATCGCTACGATTTCCCCGATCTCACCTTGATCGATGGCTTCCTTCGCTTTCATCACGGAAGCCAAATATCGGCAAGGAAAAGCAGTCATAAGCTGAACGCCATTCTCTTGGCATGCGGAAATCATAGCTTCCATTTCGGTAAGGGAGAGGCCAAGCGGCTTTTCACAAAGCACGTGCTTGCCTGCTTGCGCTGCCGCTATTGTGAGCTTGGCGTGATGAACGTTCTCCGAACAGATAACAACGGCATCAAGATCAGTAGCGAGCAAATCCTCATAATTGGCATAATACGGAATTCCGTAATCGGTTGTTACTTTTTCAACGCGGCTCTGGATCTCGTCGGAGATGCCCGTGATGTCGACATTCGACATGGCTCTGAGCGATTCCAGATAGGAGTATGCATGGCCGTGGGCAAAGCTGATTAAACCTACTTTTAACTTCTTCATGCTGTCTCCTCCCCGAGCTGCGTACTTGGCTGAAGGTACACAGATTTTCCTGTCTGTACCGATTCGAGCGCAGCCATAGTAATCTCTAATGCTTTATAAGCATCGTTAGCCGAAACGATAGGCTCGCTTCCCTCGCGGATACACTGAATGAAATGGGCTAATTCCAGTTCATAAGGATTGGAGAATCCCGGACTTTGCGGAACTTCTGCGAAACGTCTTTCTTCCGAACTGGAAGGTGCTTTGCAGATCTGCAAGGAGCTGCTTTTCTGGCTATCGCTTCGGATAAGCCCTTTGCTGCCGGCAATTTCTACAGCGGTTTGAAACGGGCCGTGATATCCCCAGAAAGCTTCCAGATTAGCAACGGCGCCGTTCTCAAAAATCAGAGTGACCAATGCGTAGTCCATCTCATTTACCCGGTGGTTCAAGCCGTAAACGGACTTCACGTCACCGATCGCCCAACGTAGAAAATCAATATCGTGGATCATGAGATCGGCAATGACGCCGCCGCTTTTATCGGCATCTTTGAACCATGGTTTGACATCCCCGGGGTGAGAGCCTATGCGTTTGGCGTGAACCACGCCGACTCGACCCAGCTTGCCCTCATCGATGGCTTGCTTCATTTGGATGTATTCAGGGAAAAAGCGAACGACATGCCCGACAAAGAGACGAACGCCATTCTGTTCGCAACATTGGATCATGGCTGCTGCGTCCTCCAAATTAAGCGCAAGCGGCTTTTCGCAAATCACATGTTTGCCGGCTTGCGCCGCTTTCAATGTATACTCTTTATGTAGGTAGCTAGGCAAAGTCACGCTGACAACATCCAAGTCAGTTTCGTTCAGCATTTCTTCAAAGGAATGATAAGCCGCTGCACCTGTTTTCATCGATAGTTCTTGTGCTAACTCGAAATCCACATCGCAGACGCCAACCAGCGTCACATCCGGCATGTTCATATAACTGAGGGCGTGTACATTTCCCATTCCCCCGCAACCGACAATGGCTACTTTCATGCTAACTCACTCCTTGCTTCCTAGTATAAAAATGTTTAACTAAGTTATATGATATACATATTGCTGGATACCGTATATGCGGACATTTATTCTTTTTATATCCATATTTGTGATCATCGAAAGTGTGGTGCTTGTAAGCAGTGGAAATTTTTAAAGAACCGATACCTTATCAAAATGCTTCATTATGCATGAAAGTCTGGCGATTTTGCCAATCTGGTCAAGAGCAGAAGCACGGGAATGCCTGGCATTATCATAAAGAAGTTGAGTTCATTTTGGTTGAGAAGGGGAGACATGAAATTCAAACCACTAACCATACCTACTTGTTAAATGCTGGGGATGTTATGGTGATAGGCTCTTCCCAATTACATAGAGGACGGAAAATCGGCGATCAGGATCTCGTCTATATTGTGCTGCATATAGACCTGCAGCCTTATTTCGACCCGGCTATGATGATGTACTATCGGCATTTCCTGGAAATATTTCAGCCATTGGAAGAGCTGAATTACATTTTCCGGGAGAACGAACAGGCGAGGAAAGACATTGGACGGATTATCACAGAAACGCATAATGAAGTAATGGATCAAAATAAAGGTTTTGAAATTGCAGTCAGCATGCATATGAAGCATCTGCTCTTGCTGCTGCTTCGCCACGACAATCGTGAGGTGCTGACGACGCATGTCAATGTGGATGCCGATGTTGATATCATTCGATCACTTGCCGCTTATGTCGATGACCATCTGACAGAGAAAATAGACCTGGGAGCGGCGAGCCAGCTTGCTGGCATGAGCTATTCTTATTTCTCCAAATATTTTAAAAAGAAGATGGGATCATCCTTTATAGATTACGTTAATCGCAAACGGATCTCGAAAGCGGAGCGGATGCTCGTCACTGAAACCCGCAGTGTAGGCGAGATTGCTCAGTCAGTAGGCATTGAGAACATGGCGCATTTCTATGAACTGTTCAAACGCTTCAATGGGTGTACGCCTAAACAATATCTTCATAAAATGTGTGTGGAAAGCCAAATTAAACCAAGTGAATAGGAAGCAAGTTCTGTATTATTACCACTATTTCTTGAAATCGTCTGCTAGTTTCAACCCAGTAATGAACCTATACTTGTAATAAGTAAACGTTTTCCTTATTACTAGATCAGGGAAGAGGATGTTTACCGAAAGCATAAATAGGAGGGGTTCATTGAAATGAAAAAATTAGTTGTAATAGGACTCGCTACAATGTTTGCGCTTACAGGATGTTCGGACAACCAAGCAACGGAGTCACCGAAAGCGGCAAATGGATCAAGTGCACCGACGGGAAGCGCTAAACCAGCCAAATTGACATTAAACTGGTCTGTTGCTAGCCAGAATCTAGGAAATGTCACCCTGCCTGCCGCAGACAAGGACTTCGTCAAGAAAGCAATTGAAGAGAAATTTAATGTAGATTTGAAGATTGATTATATGATGTTAGGCAAAGAGTACCACGACAAGTTGAACGCGACCTTAGCTGGAGGGAATGTGCCGGATCTGTTCATCGCGGGCGGCGCAGAGTCGCAAAAATATATATCAGATGGCATATCCGCTAATCTCACTCCTTATTTCACCAAGGAAATCGTGCCTAACTACTTCAAATGGGTGTCCAAGGAAGAAGTAGACGCCTTCCAGCTTAAGCAAGGTGATTTCACGCGTGCCATTGATCCATTCCAACGCAATACCTATGTATCTTGGTATATTCGTCAGGACTGGCTGGATAAGCTCGGATTGAAAGCTCCGAAAAATTTCGCTGAGTTAACCAATGTTATGACGCAGTTCACCAAGGGTGATCCGGATGGCAATGGCAAGCAGGATACGTACGGTTTCACGACTGCTGGCAGCGGTGTAACGATGCCTTTCGACTTCCCGCAATGGTTGAATAATGGTTTCGTTGCTGACTTCATGATTGTCGACAACAATTACGTAGATAACCGGACCGACCTTAAAGTACAGGGCGTTATTGATCAAGTCGTGGAATGGAACAACGCAGGGATCGTAGATCCGGACTGGTTCCTCAACAAAGCGCCAGCACACTATGATAAAGCTGCTCAAGGCAAAGCGGGCATGTTCTTCTCAGGCGATAAGAGCATTGCGCTCGACAGCGTTGCGACCAGCGTGCAGAATCGCGCCAAAGCGCTTGATCCTAAAGCGAATTGGCAGCCTATTTTCCCATTGGATAAACCGGTTATTTGGAAATATAACATCCCTGAAAACACCATCCTGATAAGCAAAACTTCCGCTGACAAAAACCCTGATAAAGTGAAGCGTTCCCTGGAAATTCTGAACTGGCTTACAGGGGAAGAAGGCTTCATCTTGACTCACTATGGGCAAGAAGGCAAACATTATACGAGAGCTGGCAATAAGATTACATTGAATGTGGCTAATTTCGATGCGGACATCGCCAAAGCGGGCAACTGGTTGAACGTATATGCCGCTTTTACGCCGGAAGAGCCGAATGTTCTTGGACTTGAACTAATTGATCCGCGTATTTCCGAGCATGATCGTACGATTTTGAAGACGATCGAAAGCTTCCCGAAACATAACGCATTGCCGCCAGTAAGCTTGGTACCGCCTAATGGCATCAACATCGGAGATTTCCGTAAAGAAATGAGCAAATATCATATTAAAGCGGTTCTTGAAGACAAGAGCGGCAAAAACTGGCCGCAATATCGTGAAGAGCTGATGACCAAGTTCAAAGGCAGAGAAATTTTCACTGAATATACGAAGCAATTGAATGGGGTTCTGAAAGACAAGAAACTTAACGATTTCAAATAAGATAGTGAAGGCATCGAGGGGAACCCGGAGTTGTTCATGGGTTTCCTTCTGTCTTCCATCTCGTAAAGACAGCTAGGAGGAGATGGCGATGGCGGAAACCATAGCTGCAAATAAAGATAAACGGATTGTTGCACGTCCAATAAAACAAGGCAAACTAAGCAGCATCTATCGCAGCAGATGGTTTTATTTCATGATGATACCTGGTTTGCTCTACTATGCGGTGTTCCATTATGCCCCTATGGTAGGAACTTTGATTGCCTTTCAGAACTACAACTTAATGAAGGGAATCTGGGGAAGTCCGTGGGTAGGCTTTGATAACTTCCGAGTTATTTTTGACAACCCTGAATTTTTGAAAATTATGAGAAACACGCTGTTGATCAGTATTTACAAAATTGTTGGCAATATGGTGCCTGATGTTATTCTTGCGATTATGTTGAATGAAGTCAGGGTGCGCTGGTTCAAAAAATTAGTGCAAACCATTACTTACGGACCTTATTTTCTCTCCTGGGTCATTGTTTATGGGTTAGTTTTTTCCTTCCTTGCGCCGGGCTCAGGCTTGATTAGTACTTTTGTGCGCGACATGGGTTGGGGGCAAATAGATTTATTGACGAATAAGGATTTCTTCAGACCTTTGCTGGTTTTGACGGAAATATGGAAAAATACCGGATTCGGAGCGATTATTTATTTGGCTGCTCTGGCATCCATCAATCAGGAACTTTACGAGGCTGCCGTCGTTGATGGTGCAGGACGTTGGCGTCAGCTCTGGCATATTACGCTGCCGGGCATCCGTGATGTATTCGTGCTTTTGCTGATCATTCGCATTGGCGGCATTCTGGATGCAGGCTTCGATCAAATCTTCATTTTCTTGAATGCTCGCGTATATGATGTTGGGGATATCGTAGATACCTGGGTGTATCGCTATGGATTCGAACGCTTGGAGTTTGGGGTAGCGGCAGCAATGGGTATATTTAAATCCTTGGTCGGACTAATTTTGGTAATAGGCGCCAATAAGCTGGCTAAGAAAATCGGAGGTTCTGGCATATGGTAAGCGTGATGTTGGAAAAGGAGGCTCATTCGTATGTCATTCGTGAGTCATAAAACAAAAGAGGATAAAGTGATTGACGCAGGTATTTACTCGGTACTCTTTATCTGTGCTCTTGTCACGCTATTTCCGCTGTATTATGTCGTTATCGTCTCCTTAACGCCCTATGTAGAAGTCATGAAAAATGGCGGCTTTGTGATTTGGCCTGAACATTTCACGCTGCAAGCCTATAAGGAAATATTCCAGTCTGCACGAATTCCGCAAGCATTGAAAATCACGGTATTCATTACCGTGGTAGGCACGTCTTTGAATTTGATAGTGACTACGCTGTTGGCGTATCCGTTATCCAAGAAATCGGTGCCAGGACGCAATATTATTCTCATGTTGATTGTGTTCACGATGATTTTCAGTGGCGGGATTATCCCGCTTTACATTTTGGTGCGCAGCCTCGGATTATATGATTCAGTTTGGGCACTCGTCATTCCAGGCATGGTTTCCACCTTTAACTTATTGATTGTAAAAACGTACTTCGAAAATCTGCCTGCCGAAGTAGAGGAAGCTGCTCGGGTCGACGGATGCGGAGAAGTTTCAACGTTAATACGAATTGTTCTTCCGCTATCTGCTCCGATTATGGCTACTATTGGTCTTTTCTACGGTGTCACACATTGGAATGAATATTTCAAAGGCATTTTCTATTTATCTGATAAAACGCTGATGCCGATGCAAGTCGTGCTAAGAAGCATGATACAAGCTCCAAATATCAGCACGGAGCTATCGATTAACTCGATGGTTCTAGATGCGCTGCCACCTGAAACGATCAAAATGGCGGTAGTCGTTGTCGCTACACTGCCGCTTCTGGTCATCTATCCGTTCCTGCAAAAGTACTTTGTTAAAGGTGCTTTGTTGGGTTCGATCAAGGGGTGAGCGAAGCTTCCTCCTTAGTAATTGATGTAATTGATGTCCACGTAGACTTCTTGTTATGTCGGTTTGCTGCCTCCAAGGACATCTAATGAACTGTATGATGCTTATAGACGAGAAAATGGCTGCTTTGGTGATCTAATGAGCTGTATTAGCGCTATTGAGCAGTTTGTAGGCGGAAAAGTGATCGGTTACTTGAAATAGCGCATCTGGCATTCATTAGATTTTCAGAATGAGCGATTTTGGCCGAATAAAGGGTATTGAGTTCGTAAGGAGACTTGCGAAGGTACATTGACTTGAAGACCTAGCCGCAGGCTAGGTTTTTTCTTCGTGGCAGGTATTGCGGGCGATGCCTTTCGGCAATCCATATGGAACGTGTGGTAGGCTGGGTTTCTGATAAAGGTCCCCAAGGACTTCTAATCGCGTAAAACTGCATTTAGACTTAACAGTGGACACAGCGAATTGGGAAATTAGATAATAGACCTATCTAAATGACGAGGTGTCCGAGATGAGTGAATTCCGCCAACGGTACAATCAAAAGTTCAAAGAAGAAACGGTTAAGTACATTCAACAACATAGTAAATCGATTCCGGATATTGCAAACGAACTGAACATTCCAGCGAAAACATTGAGCAGTTGGGTCAGTAAATATCGCCAATTTCCAGATGAGCCCTTCGTAGGAAGTGGCAATCTACGTAGCCATGACCAGATCATGAAAGACTTGGAACAACGCAACAAAGACCTAGAGGAAGAACTAGCTATCTTAAAAAAGGCGCTGCACATCTTCAGCAAAGACCCGAAGTGAGATTCAAGTTCATTGATGACCACCGTTCAACATTTCGAGTTGAGAAGATGTGCAGCGTACTAGGTGTATCCAAGAGCGGCTATTATAAATGGCGAACCACACCCCCAAGTGAGCGGAAAAAGTACCGCGAAGCGTTGGCTAAAGAGGTGGAAAAGGAGTACTTGGAATCGGATCGGAATTACGGGAGTCCGAAAATTACAAAGGAACTGAGAAAGAAAGGTTTCAAAGTCGCTGTCAAAACGGTTGGGCGTATCATGAAAAAGAAGGGTTTACGCTCACAAGCTATAGGGAAATTCAAGGTGCAAACAACGGATTCCAATCACAGCCACCCGATTGCGCCAAATTGGTTAAATCAGCATTTTGATGTGTGTACAAGACCGAATCAAGTATGGGTTACCGACATCACGTACATCCATACACGTCAAGGAAACCTTTATTTAGCAAGCGTTCTTGACTTGTTTACCCGCAAAATCGTTGGCTGGCAGCTGGGCAATCGTATGACCGTGGAACTGACGCTAGACGCCTTAAATCAAGCATACGAAGCCAAAAGGCCGCCTAAAGGCCTTATCCATCATTCAGACCGGGGATCGCAGTATGCATCTAATGAGTACCGTAAACAACTGAAAGAATACCATATGATTCGTAGTATGAGCCGTAAAGGCAATTGCTACGATAACGCTTGTATAGAGGCTTTTCACAGCATTCTCAAGCGGGAATTGGTGTACAGATATAAATTTCAAAGCCGCCAAGAAGCACACCAACGAATCTACTGGTACATTGAGTTTTTCTACAACAGGAAACGTACGCACAGCAAGCTTGGCTATTTGTCTCCAGACAAGTTTGAATCCCAGTACTACAAGCAAATAAAACTGATTTCTTAGCTCTTTTTTTTGTGTCCACTCTATTGACTCAGATACAAACGGCCGCTTTTCGCGCAAATAGGAGCTTTTTGAGACTCTTATTACTTCGTGTTTGGGGGTTTTTGCGTGTTTCAGCGAAGATAAGAGTCTTTCAGGACCGCTATTTATGAAAAAGTCCCGCTTTTTGTGTAAATAGAAGCTGCTAAAGACTCTTATTTGTACAATTGGTGGAGGCTTGCCTCCTCGTATATACAGGGCCGAATGAATGTGATATCGTTACTTTTGGGGGAATATGTTGAATAATGATAGGAGTTGGAGAGAATCATGAGTAAAATTGCTATCTTTGGCTTTGGACGTATCGGCAGGCAGTTGCTTCGCGTTGCATTGCAGGACAAATTATTTGTTCCTCTTTCTATTTCAGATATTAAAGATGAAGCTACGCTGGCCGCATTATTTGAAGTTGATACGAACTACAAGCGTTGGCCGGAAGAGGTCTCCTCTCAAGAAGGCGTCATTGTCATTGGAGGACGCGAAATACCCTATATAAACTCGCTCAAGGAAGTGCCTGACTGGGGAGCTCTTGGCGTAGATCTTGTCATTGACTGTACGGGAAGAGCCGTGACTCGTCCGGTTGCGCAAATCCATTTGGATCGTGGCGCGAAACGCGTACTGGTTAGCGGACCAAGCAAAAGTCTGGAAGATTGCGATGCGGTATTGCTTAAAGGCATCAATTTGGATAGTTTCGATCCAGACAAACACAAAATCATCAGCATGGCGAGCTGTACGACGAATGCGTTGGCCGCTGTCGTTAAACTCGTAAAAGAGAATTTTGGAATTAAGTACGGATTATTCTCTACGGTGCATTCTTATACGAACACGCAGTCGCTCACGGACCAGCCGATGAAGGATCGCAGAGATTCCTGGGCGGCGGCAGAAAATATTATCCCTTCTTCCTCAGGTGCGGCTAAAGCACTTAAATTTATTTGGCCGGATCTGCAGATTACGGGGAAAGCCTATCGCATTCCTACGCGTACGGGAAGTATTGCTGAATTAAATTTAATTACTGAGAAGCCTTGTACCGTACAGGAAGTGAACGATATGTTCCGTTCAGCAGCTAAAGAGGGCGAACTGAAGAACGTGCTTGATGTTCTGGAAGGCGAGTGGGCATCTTCACGCATCGTCGGAGATTCACATTCCTCCATCATTGATCTTCCTCTTACACAAGTTCAAGGCGAGATTTTATCTATTGCCACTTGGTACGATAATGAATGGGGCTATGCCTCGCGGTTGGCGGAAGTTGCCGCACATCTGGCTAAGCAGTAGCCAAGAAGTTATACCATAACCAATCACGATGAAAAACCGGCAAAGATTTGGCTTTGCTGGTTTTTTATTTGTGCGGCAGACGCATAAGTCCCAGGTGCAGTTCCGGTTCGGTCCCCGTCCCGTCCCTGTCCCGTCCCGTCCCCGTCCGATTCCTAGTCCCAGTCCTGCGGATCGTAAATGCTCTACTTGTGAACTAAATGGTTAAAATAGTGATCTCGCGGAACTACGGTTCATTATTAAGGTGTTTGTGGAGGTGGTAGAAGCCTCCAAACCGCGGAAATAGCGAATCTACGATTCCACTGGTTGTTCCTCCCACCTAAAGCCTCTCTTACCACACATTTCAACTCTCAACTGGCTTTTGCTGCTCATTGCACCACTAAGTAATCAAGCACTTCATTGGATATTTCCACTGAAATTAGCTTGGAGACACTTGAAATCAACCTTTAATTGGATTAGTCCAATGGTTTTACTTGAAATCAGCTTCCAAGGGCCAATTTGGAGATTTACATTGTAATTATCCAATGTGATCGGGATTTTGAATGTGAAATGGAGGATTTCACTGGATTTTTCCAATGAAACTGCCTATCTGGCAGCGCAGCTTCCGCTAGCGCGGAACGTGCTTCCGCTATTTCACTGTGCTGCGCCCAAAACTGGGCAGTTTGCGCGAAATAGCGATTCTACGATCCGCGGAGGGGTTAATATTCCATATAATTACGGAAATAGGTGATCTGCGATCCCAAAGACGGAGAGGTGCCCCGTCTCAGGGGCGAATTTCGGGCGCGCATTGGGTTTCTGGTGTATGCCGACGGTCAAATCGCATTCAATATGCGCCCAAAAAAGCGACTGCGACGTTTGATGACGGAGGTGCTTGTCGGGAAATAGAGGAAAATGTCGAATGCTGCGAGAATATAATACATGGTACTACAGCGAAGTCATGTCAATTCAAACTAGAATTGACTGAAAGAAAAATGGAGGTTGAAAAGGTTGTTAAGAAATTTCAAAAGATTAGCAGGGCTATTTCTAGTTATAAGCTTGGTTTTGAGTGTGCTTCCACAAGCGATATTTGCCACTAGTTTAAGTTCAAACAAGGCATTTCTTTCGTTTTCTGTAGAAGGTAATCCTGGCGTGATTGATGAGAGCAATCATACGATTAGCGTGATCGTTCCTTACCGATCTGCCGTTAATAATATGTTTGAATCATTTACGATTTCGGGAGCATCTGTCATTAATCATACGAGCGATATGACGCGTACTAACTATACGAATCCTGTCGTATTAACCGTCGTTGCGGAGGATAATAGTACACAAGATTACACGGTAACTGTGACCATTGGGCCGAGCAACTTAAAGTCTATCACAGCTTTTAATTTAACCAATCCACCGGCAACGGGCCTGATTGATGACGAAGCATACGCCGTATTTCTCACAGTCCCGAAGGGCGCAGACCTAACGCAATTGACGCCTTCGTTCGCAACGGACGGAGCTTCGGTACAAGTAAATGGGGCTATTCAAACGAGTGGTGTATCTGTCGTGGACTTTACACAACCGGTGATGTATACGGTGGTCGCGGATGACGAAAGCTCCCGCAACTACTTGGTTACTGTCAGTATACAAAAAGTGCTCAGTAAGGCAAAAGAATTCACGTACTTTGCTTTAGCATCCCTTCCTGCAACCGGAATTATTGATGAGTCCAGTAAAACCATTTCAATTACAGTTCCTTATGGAACGAACCTGTCAGCTTTAGTGCCTGTTTTCATGACTACAGGTTATATGGTTCAAATTAACGGGCAACAACAAATTAGTGGTGAAGAAGCGCGCAATTTTACTGCACCTATCACTTATACCGTGTTGGATGAGGGATTGGATGTTCAAGATTATTTGGTAACCGTCAATGAAGCGCCTCAAAATGCAAGTGCAACTAAACAACTGCTGACATTTAACGTTGGTGGTGTAGATGGTATTGTCAATGAATCTAATCATACTATAGCGGTACAAGTACCAACAGGCTATGACCGTGCTAATCAAGCTGCAAACTTTACCGCCAATGGTCAATCTGTAAGAGTTGGCAACCAACTCCAAGTTTCGGGTCAAAGCATCAATGACTTCTCACAACCAGTAACATATACGGTTTTTGCTGAAAATGGATTAACGCAAGATTATGTAGTATCCGTAGAGTTGCAAAAACAAATAGTTTCCTATGATTTAAGCTACCCGATTCAAGTTCATGGTGTCATTGATGAGGTCAATAAAAAGATTTCCTTCCAAATCCCTTATGGCACTGATTTAAGTGCAACAAAAGCCGTTTACACAACAACGGCAGACCACCTTAAAATGAATGGCATTGTTCAACAATCAGGTGTTACTGAAAATGATATTAGTCTCTCACCAACCATTTATGCGGTAGACTCTGAGAATGCTGCAGTACCTTACACTTTGATTCTGAATAGGGCGTTGAATCCTGCGAAGGATATGACCTCTTTTGGACTAACGACTCCGCAAGTCAATGGGGTTATAAATCAAAATAATCAAACCGTATCGCTGACTGTTCCTTATGGGACGAATGTATCTGAATTAATTCCAACCTTTACGATTACAGGCACCAAAGCAAAAGTTGGTCTTCTTGATCAAATTAGCGGCAGTACCAAACAAGATTTTCGGAACACTGTCAACTATGCCGTTTACGCGGAAGATGCTACTTTCAAAGATTATCTCGTTACGATAACAGTTGCGGCGCAACTGCCAGATAATAATTCTTCGGAAGGTCAAGTTTCGTCTCCAAGTATAGACACAGCACCTCCAACGAAACAACCAACAGCTGTTTTCACTTCAGTGGTTAACCTTGCCAAGGTCGAGGAGTTCATAAAAAGCAAGATTGAAGAAGCAAAAACGAAATCAAACAATACCCAATTCTCCGATGTGAACAAGCACTGGAGCAAATCTAATATCGATCTTTTTGTAAAACTGGGCGTTATATCGGGATATGAAGACAATACATTCAAGCCGGATGCTAGCATCACGCGTGCAGAATTTGCAGTTATGATAGCTAAAGTATTTCACGTCGAAGCTGCGGACAAATCCGCTTTATTGAAAGATGTGAAGGAGCACTGGGCGAATAAAGCGATTGCAGCTCTTTCCTCAAACGGAATCATAACGGGATATGAAGATGGTACGTTTAAACCGGATAAAACCATTTCTCGAGCAGAAATCATTGCCATTTTAGGGCGTTTAATCGATCTAAATGCGACAGATAAACACCAAGCTGCTTCTTTTAGGGATGTAGGAAGTTCTTGGAATGCCAAAGAGATTGAAGCGGCTGCCTCCTCTGGGTTAGTTGAAGGTCGAGACGCAAATACTTTTGCTCCTAACGAATCTTCTACTAGAGCAGAAGCTTTGACTATTATCTTGCGTGCGCTGAGCCTGAATCCTGATGTGAAATCTTTGCTTGAACAGTTTAAATAGGTGGAGTGTTACGAGATCAGGTTGCTATTGCAGCTTGATCTCGTTTTCTTTTCGAGTTCGTGCAACTAAACTGTTGTCGAAATCTGTACAGATGTGTTAAGATGAAAAACAGACTTGACCAATAGAGATAAAGAGTCTGCGGATACGGAACGAAGAATAGGAGATTCTATTTACTATGACCAACAAGAACAATCAGCATGTGTTTAGATTAGCTATGCTGCTCGGTTTATTTTCGACACTCGGGCCTTTTACGATCGATATGTATTTACCGGCGTTTCCGGAGATTGTGAAGCAATTCGGTACGACAGCTTCGCTGGTGCAGCTCAGCTTGACCGCTTGCTTACTCGGACTCGGCATCGGCCAGCTCGTCATGGGTTCGCTGAGCGACGTCTACGGTAGACGGAATCCGCTGCTGATCTCCATGGCGGTTTATGTCGTCGCTTCGTTAGCTTGCGCATTCTCGCCCAATATCGGGTTGTTGATCGCATTCCGCTTCGTGCAGGGTTTTGCCGCTTCGGCGGGCATTGTCATTTCCCGCGCGATCGCACGCGATTTGTATAGTGGTCACGAGCTTACCAAATTTTTCTCGCTGCTCCTGCTTGTAGGTAATTTGGGTCCGCTCGTGGCGCCGGTTACCGGTAGTGGGATTCTTTCTTTCACATCTTGGATCGGCGTATTTGTAGCGCTGTCACTACTGGGAATCTACTTATTGACGATGACCAAATGGAAGCTGCAGGAGACTTTGCCAGTTGATCGCCGCAGGCCCAGCAACTTCGTGGAGCAGCTGCGGAACTATGGACTGCTCTTGCGAGATCGCAAGTTTGTCGGCTACATGCTGGCACAGGGCATTATGATCGCGGGCGTCTTCGCGTATGTTTCGGGAACGCCCTTTATTTATCAAAATATTTATGGGGCATCACCGACCGTATTCGCTCTTTTGTTTGGATCGAACGGCATCAGCCTGATCATCGGTTCTCAGCTGGTCGGGCGGATGTCGCATCGTGTATCCGAGCATGCGTTTCTGTTGTTCGGCCTATGGCTTGCTTGTTTGGCAAGCGTTATTGTCTTGGTGGTGGCCATCGTCCATGGACCGCTTTTCGCATTGGTGATTCCGCTGTTCTTCTTCGTGGCGGCAATCGGCATCACATCTACGGCAGCATTCCCGCTGGCAATGGAGACTCAGGCTCATATGGCGGGCAGCGCTGCTGCCCTGCTAGGGGTCATTCCCTTCCTGCTCGGTGCAGTCGTCTCACCGCTTGTCGGCATCGCGGGCGAAGACACGGCCGTTCCGCTGGGCGTGATTATTTTATTGACGAGCGCTGCAGCGATGCTGGCCTACTTCTTTCTCGTTAGAAGAAGCTCGAGTAGTGCAAGATTAGGTTAGTAGCTTATATCAAACGGCAGGTAAGAGCAAAGTTCAAGCTGATAAAGCTTGGCTTTGCTCTTTTTGCGTTTCATCTGTCGAATTGCTTTAAATAACGGTGTTGTTTAATGGATGTGCGGAAAAAAAGGTTGACAACGGATTGGAATTGACTGATTATTGACTTGAAATAAACCTGAAACAAACTAGCTGGTTTAATTTATATTTTAATATTACATTAATAAATCAGAAAGAAACCAGAACAATGGAAGACTACAAGTTTTCAAGGAGGATATCTCATGATTGAGATACGTACAATGAGTGAACGCGAAATGGCGCAGGCGGTTCAATTGGCTGATGAAACGTTTCGCGATGCTAAGCAGGCTTCTATGTTGAGAGCGTTTCCGAGTGCATTCGACGGACGCCTCGGGCAATCCTTCGGTGCATTTGAGGGGGAGAGACTTGTTGCTTTCATGGGATTAGTTCCTTCGATTATACGCATTGGAGCTGCTAATCTGAATGTGGTATCCCTTGGTTCCGTGTGTACATCTCCGAGCTATCGGGGAAAGAAAATCGCCTCTGCGATGCTGGGTCAAGTGTTGGCTCATGCAGATCGCATTGGAGCAAGTATGATGCTTGTTTCTGGTGATGGTCCGCTCTATATGCGCAGTGGCTGTCATTATTATGGCAGGGTGACAAGGTTTATAATATCCGCTAAAGACGAGAAGCTGCCAGTGATTGCTGCCAGTTCCGACTTCACAGTTCGGCGAATTGGTTCGGAAGATCTGTTCCGACTTCATGGAGCAGCTAGAACTCGTCCTGTAAGGTATGAGCAGGGAGTGGCAGAACTTGCCGCTTTGATCGCTAGCGAAGCCATCGCCAGCTGTTATCATATGCAGCATGCTGTGTTTGCGGCTTTCGAATCGGATGATATTGCTTCCTATGTTGTCATTGCGGTGCCCTCAGAGGGGGATGATGTTAATGAAGAAGCTCCTTTTGTGGTGGAATGGGGCGGCAGTGCGGAAGCAGTGGCATCTATTTTTGGTCATGTTTTGCGCGAGCGGCTTGTTGATGTTCTGGAAGTTCCGGTACTGTGGCATGAATCGAGGCTGTTGCAGGTATTGGCTGATTTCCCCCATAAGAAAATGAGGAATCATGGCACCGCACAGATCATTGATCCGGAACGATTGTTCAGCGAGCTATTGCCTTATTTGGTGGAGAAGGCGCCATTAGCTGCATCCAGGCTGAGTTTTCTCCGATCCGGCGCCAGCGGCGGGACTATTTTGTATGTGGATGGCGTGGAAGCGGTCGCTTTGAGTGAGGAAGAACTTGTAGCGGTATTGTTCGATCCGGAAGCTGACATCGCTGTTCCAGAACCGTTGAAGGAATTGTTAGGCCAGTTGTTCCCTGTTCCTTTTCCGCATGCCGGAGGGTTGAATTTTGTTTGAAACACTTGTTTGAGACATAGGATTGGAAAACCAATAAGAGCAGGAGGTCATGAGATGATTCAACTTTCCAACCTGGAGGAGCTGTTGGCCTGTAAACCGCATCCCATGGATGATGGTCAGCTTGTGTATGTAGAAGGCTATTATGAAAAGGGGGATGGCGGCTGCAAGCTTGTACGTTGGATGGCGAGCAGCAACAAAACCGATAATGGCGGGACGATTCATGATCCTCGCACAGGCGGCAGCGGACGCTGGGAAACCGTTCATCGCGGGGTGGGCGACTTCAGGTGGTTCGGCATTATGGATGCGACAGTGAATGCGGACGATGCCATGGATGCAATGGTCAATGACGACTCAATTCATTTGATTGAGGCGCATACGGATCTTAATTTTGTGCGAAGACATACATATGACCGCAGCGATATTGAACTTAATTTTGGCGGGCATACCATCACGACGGAAGGTATTGAGTTAAATACGCCAGCAAACCCGTTCGGAGCGGTGATATTCTTCCAGGGGAAGGTATCCGGCGAAACGCAAATCCTTACACTTTCTGCTGATCTTCCCGAGCAAACCGATATTCTGGAGGTGTTGGATTCGACCCTTTTTACGGTGGATGACTGGTGGAAAGTCAGGGTGAAGAATAATCCGGCAGGCAGTGCGCAGCGGGAGTTGGACTACCTGCTGCAGATTACAGAAATCATCGATGGCAGCCACGTCCGGGTTAACTACAAGCTTGGCTGGCCCCTTGCTGCGGGACGGGAAATCACTTACATGAAGATGAATCCTGTCTTCCGCAGTCATGTGCGGAACATGAATTTCGTCGGCGTCCCCGTGCCGGATAATGGTTCAACAAGCGAGAAGCCATCGGAGAACTGGGATCAATTGGGTTCAAATCCGATCGCCTACGAGTTTGCCGTTGCGTGCAATGTTGCTGATATTACGGCGACAAAGGTATTTTGGCCAGTTGTTGAGCGGCGCTACTGTACTCATTATGTGACGGAACGATGCAGGTTGACGAACCCTGAGGAAGTGATTTGGGGCGGAACCGGTTATCTGACGCAACAACTGAACGTGCTGTATGGGCATGTTCGTGATTGCCATACAAGCAACGCAAGACATTTGAATGATTTCACATGTGCGGCCTATTGTATGGTTGAGAACTGCCACGGCGATGGCGATGAACATGGATCGTTCGTTACTCATGGACAGTATGAACATGATCTCACATTTGTTGGGAATTCGGGTTTGCTCTCATTCGCTAACAGCGGTACAACCTGGGGAGATAGTGCCAAGCGAATCACTGTCAAAAAGCATGTCGGTTCACGAGTGGTAGCGCACAAGCGCATAACCGATTTAACACTGGAGGATGTTCATGCCGTTTACAAGGAAGGGTTGGTCGATTCCGGTACGATATGGGCAAATGCGGATGGTTTGCAAATGAGGGGCTGTACAGCGGACACGATGCTGACCCTTTCGCAAAGTTCATCCCGCTCGAAACGCGGTAATTTGGCTGACGGCTGCGCCTTCGGAATGACCAAGAACGGGGAAATGGCGCGGCTTCCCGGAGTTGCGCATGCTGGATTTGGCCCAGTCTCAAGCGATTTCGCCATGTTGAATTGCTATTTTCACAACGTCGATGGAAATTTAGTCGGAAGCATCAAGCGTCTGAGGCTGACGAACACGTGGTTTGTCGGCGCTTCTCCTGAAGCGAGTCCGATTCAGATCTGTTCTGATGAGGTGGTGATTCATGGCGGTGGTTTTAAAGATTCCGGTATCGAGCTGAGCGGAACGAACAACCAGTCCATTACGATAGATGGAGGCACGTCATTTCGGGGCGCGAATGCAGATAAGGCTTATTTGAAGAGTAGGAACACGGCAGGAATTATAACATGGATTCTCGGGGATTGCGATAGTGCAGCCCCTGATGCTGATACAGCGCACTTTCACATTCAAGGCGGCATTAATAAAATGAGAGCCATAGGCTCCCGGTTTTCTGGAGGCAAATACATAGTTGCGGAAGGCGCATTCAACCGTGATTCGTATATGCTTATGACGGCTTGCATAGAAGATAAGGTCGATCGATCTTTGCTGCCGGTGGAAAGTCATCTAGTCAAACATGAGGCCGGAAACATGATCCTTGTTTAATTCATCGTTGAAGTCTACCTGTTAATAGGTGGGCTTCTTTCTTATTTTAGCGTGTATCCTTGCGGTGCGGTCCTGATTTCTAATGTTAGGTATATGTAATGCGTTAATCAATATGCGTTATATAACCTAACATTGAAAGCGATTGCAAACACAAAAAAGGATTGACATTCATATTTAGCCTATTTATAATAAAAATAAATCAGAAACAAATCACAAATCGAAGTTAGTTAGTTTCTGGTGTAATTATTAAATCAGATACAAACCAGAAAGAGGTAAGCATGATGAGAGCAGTTAAAGGCATAAATGGGTCGGCGCAATTATTAGAGCTTCCACCCCCGGAGATGATACCTCAATTCGTCAAAGTGAAAACGGAATATTCCGTTGTAAGTGTAGGTACCGAGCTAATGATGATACAAAATAGCGGGGATGCTAATTTGGGTTACAGCGCGAGCGGGATTGTTGAGGAGGTAGGAGAAGGTGTAACTCACGTTGTTCCCGGGCAAAAAGTCGCTTGCTACGGGGTGCCTGCCCACAGAGAGTTCCTGCTCGTGCCGAAACATTTAGTAACGCCGATACCGGAAGGTGTCACGCTGCAGGAAGCAGCATTCGTCGGCATTGGAGCGATTGCGATTCATGCCCTGCGTCAAGCTAGTTTGAGTTTCGGGGAAGCGATGATCATTGCAGGGCTTGGCATATTAGGGCAGGTAATCGCCCGTATTGCGCATGCTGCGAGCTACAGAGTAATTGGACTGGAACTGATGGAGGAGCGCTGTCGCACGCTTGAAGCAGTCGGGGCCAAAGCTTGCCGCTCACAAGTTGAGCTTAGACGTCTTGTTGAATCAGATCCTTCCTGGCTTGGCGCAGATGCTGTTATGCTTTGTGCAAGCAGCCGGAAACATAGTATGGTGGATGATGCGATCGGCTGGCTTCGCGATCGTGGACGCGTCGTAATTGTTGGGGATACCGGGACGGAATTTGATCGGGATCTGCTTTTTATGAAAGAAGCGAGTGTGCACATCTCGCGGGCGGGCGGTCCTGGCCGCTATGAGCATACGTATGAGCAGCAAGGAGTCGATTATCCGTTAGGATACGTGCGATGGACAGAAGGCAGGAATATGGGGGAATTCTTACGCTTAATTGCGGAGAAACGGATCGATATGCAATCGCTCATCACGAATGAATGTGCGCTCGATGAGCTGCCTTCTATGTATCAAAGCTGTCTGGAAAAGCCGCAGCAATCGATGGGGATTGTTGTTCGTCACGGGAAACTCAAACCTGCTTAAGGTAAGGATCACATTCACCAATGATGAAGGAGGTTGAATATGGGAGCAAATGTGAATGCGATTTCTGGTGACTCTACGGTCAAAAAACGGATAATACCGACGATCTGGAAAACATTTCTCCGTTACAAATGGCTGTATTTGCTTATGGTTCCGGGAATCGCCTATTACATCGTTTATCATTATGTGCCGATGTTCGGGCTCGTGATCGCATTCAAGAAATACAACCTGTTGAAGGGGATGTGGGGGAGCGAATGGGTCGGCTTTGATAATTTTCGGACGATCTTCTCGTCGCCGGAATTTCCGAGTCTGATGCGCAATACGATTCTGATCAGTGTGTACCGTATTTTATTCAACATGCTGCCTGACGTGATGCTGGCGCTTATTCTCAATGAGATTCGCGCGCCATGGTTCAAAAGGGTTGTGCAGACGATTACCTATGGACCGCATTTCTTATCGTGGATTATCGTGTATGGACTTGTCTTTTCCTTCTTTGCTCCTGGAGCAGGGCTAGTTACAACGTTCTTCCGCGATATGGGTTGGGGAGATTTGGATGTACTTGCCAATTCGGATTATTTCCGCTCGCTGCTGGTCACGTCGGATATTTGGAAGAGCACCGGTTTTGGAGCAATCATCTATTTGGCCGCGCTGTCCTCGATCAATCACGAATTGTATGAAGCGGCCGTGGTCGACGGCGCGGGGCGTTGGCGGCAGCTGTGGCATATTACGCTGCCAGGCATTCGAGAAGTATTCATTTTGCTGCTAATCTTGCGAATCGGGCATATTATGGATGCCGGCTTCGAGCAAGTCTACATTTTCCTGAACGCTAGAGTTTACGATGTGGGTGATATTCTCGATACATGGATTTTCAGGCGAGGCATCGAGCAGATGGAATTCAGTGTTCCAGCGGCGATGGGTGTGTTCAAATCAGTGATCGGTCTTGTGCTCGTGATAGGAGCGAACAAATTAGCCAAAAAGGTCGGCGGGTCCGGCATCTGGTAAAGGAGGCATCGCCATGCCATTCATACTTAAAAAAACCAAATCAGACCGCGTTGTAGATGCCGTTCTTTATACGGTTCTGGCGATATTCTGTTTGGCAACGCTGTTCCCGATTTACTTTGTTTTCGTCATGGCGATCACGCCATATACGGAAGTGCTCAAGAACGGCGGTTTCATCATTTTCCCGCATGCCGTCACGTTCGAGGCATTCAAAACGATTTTCTCCAGCAATACGGTTCCCAAAGCGCTGCAAGTGACAGTCTTTATCACAGTCGTCGGTACGGCGTGCAACCTGGCGATTACGACGATGCTGGCGTATCCGTTATCGAAGAAATTTCTGCCAGGACGCAATATTGTGCTGATGGGCATCGTGTTTACGATGTTGTTCTCAGGGGGGATTATCCCCATTTATTTAACCGTCAAGGCAACCGGTTTGATGAATACCGTCTGGGCGCTGATTATTCCGGGTCTCGTGTCATCGTTCAATATATTGATTATGAAGACTTTCTTCGAAGGTCTGCCGTATGAGATTGAGGAAGCGGCGAAGGTAGACGGCTGCAGCGATATCGGCACGCTGACTCGGATTGTGCTGCCGCTCTCGCTGCCGATCATGGCAACACTCGGCTTATTCTATGGTGTGAATCATTGGAATGCGTACTTCGGCGGGGTCATGTATTTGAATGATCGGAGTCTGTATCCGCTGCAGGTCGTGCTGCGCAACATGATTGTGTCGCCCGCTATCAGTCAGGAGCTGGCTGTCCCGCAATCTGCGCTGAATACGATGCCGCCAGAAACGATTAAAATGGCTACCGTAGTGGTAGCGATTGTACCCGTGTTGATCGTATATCCGTTTTTGCAAAAATATTTCGTTAAGGGCATGCTGTTGGGTGCCGTCAAAGGGTAGGTCTGACGGCGGCTTTGTTTTTCAGGAACAGTGTATTACTTACGGGAGGTGAACCTTGAGGGCAATGCATGTGGGTTTGACGATCAAACGATTCAGATGAATTGACGGAAGTAAGAAAATGGCTTGATGGTAAAAGGAATCTAATTCTTCGAAATCGAATAGGGGGTCATTGGTTTGAGAACGTTTTCAAAAGTAACGACTGTATTGTTGGCTTCTTCACTCTTGCTCGCTGCATGTTCGGACGCCAAAGAAGGTGCTTCATCGTCACCAGCAGGGAAGACCGGCGTTTCTTCCAGTCCGGACGCTAAGAAGGAAAAGCTGGATCTGAAATGGACGGTTATCGCAGATGCAAGTTCCCAACTTCCTTCGGCAGATAAAGATTTCGTGAAGAGTGCAATCGAAGAGAAGTTCAATGTCACTCTGAAAATGACTTACTTGCCGCTTGGTCAAGACTACACCAATAAGTTGAATACGATGATCGCTTCCGGCGACATTCCGGACCTCTTCTATGCAGAGGGTGTCCCTTCCAATAACTACATCCGTGACGGCGTGGCCCGCGACTTGACGGGCATTGTTACACCTGAGAAAATGCCGAACTATTTCAAAAATTGGGTAACTGAAGCTAACTTGAAATCATACCAAGTGCAAAGCGCGTTTAAACGTGCGCCTGTTCCTTATGAAACGAACTATTACCGTACCTTTTATATACGGAAGGATTGGCTTGACAAGTTGAATTTGAAAATGCCGACGAACTACGATGAACTCGTTAATGTTATGAAAGCCTTCACGTTCAATGATCCGGATGGCAACGGCAAGAATGACACCTACGGCTTTACGGCTGCAGGCAGCGGCACCAGCGTTTCTATGGATTTCCCGGAATTCCTGCAAAATGGCTTGGTCGGCGACACCTATGTCGACGGCGATCAATTCATCGACGTCCGCAGCGATATCCGCATGCAAAATGTGCTTACAGATATTAAGAAACTGCTGGATCTGAAAGTTGTCGATCCGGATTGGTTCCTCAACAAATACGGGCAGCACTTTGATAAAGCGGCGCAGGGCAAAGCGGGTATCGTGATCGGTCAAGGCAGAGACCTTGCCTTCGACAACAATCCGGCAGGCCTGCAAATGAAATCCAAGCAAGCGGGTCAAACGACAGCGGATTGGGAGCCGTTCCATCCATGGGAAAAAACCGGCACATGGGTCGAGACGATTCCAGGCAATCCGTTCCTGATCAGCTCCAAGACTTCCGATGCCAAAGTACAGCGTTCCATTGAAATTCTCGACTGGCTGGCTGGCGAAGAAGGATTTCTGTTGACCCGTTACGGCAAAGAAGGCGTTCATTACAAGCGCAACGGCAAGACAATAGAAGTGAATCAAGATGCTTACAAGAAAGACGTAATCGACAACAATAACTTCATTGAAATCTATGGCTGGTTTACACCGCGCAAACCGGAGGTGTTCGGGCTGAATGTCGTCGATCCGAAAATTACGGAGCGCGATAAGAAAATCGTGGAGAAAATCAACAGTTACAAAATTCTTCCTTCTGTCGGCACGGCTCTGACTGTCAAGGAAGGCATGGATTTGGGCGCGATGCGCAAACGGATGAATGAACTGCATATCCAAGTTGTGTATAAAGACAAGGATGCATCCAATTGGCCGCAATACCGTCAAGAAATCATGACGAAATTCGGCGGCAAGGCGATTTTTGACAACTATGCTGAGCTTGCTACAGCAGCCAAAGGCAAAACGATCAAGTTCAAAGCGGAAAACTAATACGTAGACGTTGTACGGCATGATGGTCAGACTAGCGGAGGTTCCAGATGTTCGCTAGTCTGACCATTTAGACGTTCCTTGCTGCGGCAGTCTCCAATCCCCGCGTATGAGCGCGGATATGGCCTGCTGTTCCCGGAACATGATCATCAGGCGAGCTTACCTAAACCCTTTGCGAAATGGAGTTGTTGAACGATGTTTTTCCTGACTGACAAAAAAGGAAAATCGAATGCGACGAACGTAACTGGCGAGGCGAATCAAGCAACAGGTAAAGCGGGCGAAGCAATCAGTAGACGAAAGATGCTGGCAACGCTAGGGATTGGCGGTGCGATGCTGGCTGGAAGCGCTTTGGTTCCTCGTATCGCATCAGCAGACAATGAGAAATTCAGCAACAGCAGCCAAGGGAATCAAGTGCTGCGAGTCAGCAACGTGGAGGAGCTCAAGTCACTCCCTTCCGGCCAATTGGATGACGGCCTCTATGTGTTTGTCGGAGGCTACTATAAGAACGGTGACGGAGGCGCCAAGCTTGTTCGCTTTGTAGTAGGCAGCACCAAAGCGGATAACGGCGGTACGGTGCACAAGCCGATCAAGCCGATCAAGGGCGGCAAAGGTCGCGAGAATGACGATAGCATGGGACGGAAGCCGCCTAAGACGGAGGGTTGTTTCGAAGTCGTACATAGTGGGGTTGGCGACTTTCGCTGGTTCGGCATATTCGATGTGAAGAAGAATGCCGATGATGCGCTCGAGGCGCTGATCAATGATCCTTCGATCCACCGGGTTGAGGCGTACTCGGATTTGAACTTCGTGAAGCGTCATGTGTTCCATCGCAGCGACATAGAAATTGATTTCCACGGTCACACTGTGACGACCGAAGGCATGGAGTTGAACACGCTGGATAATCCGTTCGGCGCTGTGATGTTTTTTCAAGGAATAGTAACCGGAATCGTGCAAACGGTAACACTAACACAAGATTTACAGGAGTACTCTGATATATTTGAAGTCGCTGATTCGTCGATTTTTGAAGTGGACAGCTGGTGGCATGCCCAGATCAAAAACAATGCTGCCGGCGGCGCGCAGCGTGAACTTGACTATTTGATCAAAGTAACGGAAATTTTCGATGCCACCCATGTTCGGTTCAATTACAAGTTGGGCTGGCTGCTTGCCAAGGGACGGCCGGTTACTTACAAAAAAGTTCACCCTGCTTTCCGCTGCCACGTTCGCAATATGCAATTTATCGGCATACCGGTGCCTCCCAATGGCACAAGCGTTAGACCGTTCCCAACATGGGATCAGATTGGATCGAATCCTGTTGCCTACGAGTTCGCCGTCGAATGCGACGCATCGGGGATTAAGGCGACCAAGGTGTTCTGGCCAGTCGTCATGCGGAGATACAACACTCATTATGTGACGGAGCGCTGTCAATTGATGAATCCGGAAGAACGCGACTGGGGCGGTACCGGCTATTTGACGCAACAGCTCAACGTGCTGTACGGGCATGTCAGGGATTGCAATACGAGCAACGCTCGGCACTTGAACGATTTTACATGTGCAGCCTATAGTCTGGTGGAAAATTGCCACGGTGACGGCGATGAATACGGCCCGTTCGTTACCCATGGGCAATATGAGCACGATCTGACGTATCTGAACAACTCAGGACTGCTATCGTTCGCGAACAGCGGCACAACTTGGGGAGACAGCGCCAAGCGGGTGACGGTGAAGAAACATATCGCTTCCCGGATCGTGGCGAGCAAGCGCTTAACGGATCTGACACTTGAGGATTGTCATGCGGTCGTAACGTATACCAAACCTGGTGTGAAGATGGCCAATTCCGGTTCCTTCTGGGTCAATATGGATGGGTTGCAAATGCGAGGCTGCACGGCCGAAGAGATGGTTACGATTTCGAAGGGCTCGTCTCGCGGAAAAAGGAAAAACATCATCGATAGCTGCTCCTTCGGCATGCTCAAGGGATACGAAATCGCCCGCCCGATCCGTACGGGAACGACGCAGGTAGGGTATACGCCAAGCAATGGAGAATTGACGATTCTGAACAGCGAGTTCTATAACATCGAAGACGTCAACCTCGGGAGTATCAATAAGCTGACGCTTGTTAATACGTGGTTCAAGGGGGTGCCTCAAACGGGTGGTACGGTTAGGGTAGGAACTCGTGAAATCATCATGCAGGGCGGCGGGCTCGTGGATTGCTGCTTCTTGTTTACGGGCGCTTGGGATAAAGTTGGCGATGTGAACAGCGCCAAGAATAAGCCGGATCAGTCGATCACGATCGATGGCGGAGCAGTATTCAGCGGGAGCAATAGCGAGAGAGCTTTCTTGAAGAGCGTTGACCCGACTAACGTGATGACTTGGAACTTCGGGAATTTAACGAGTAGCGCTGCCGATGTGAACATGGCGCATTTCCATATGCAGGACGGCGTGAACAAATGGAAAGCGATCGGCTCTCGATTTATTGGAGGAAAGTATGTGGCGGAAGCTAACTTAGGCAGCGGGACTTACTTCTTAATGGCGTCTTGTGTGGAAGAAGGGGTTAACCGGACAGCGCTGCCGCCAGAAAGTGATACAGTGAAGCATAGTACTGGAAATTTTTTGTTTTCCTAATCCCTAGTACATTGACAGGTAATGGTGGAACATGGCTATAATAAAATTAGCAATGCAGATGCAGGAAAAGACTGTTGCTTCCTGATCTTGACAGTGTATCGGATGGAAATGAGGTCTAACGATGGAAGAACGGACAATACGCAAGACGTCCCGCGAACGGTTAAGCGAACTCGTCAGTACGCTGCGGGAAGACATACTGACAGGAAAGCGGGCGGTGGGGGAATATCTGCCTTCTGAGAAGACATTCGCTGCGCAATTCTTTCTAAGCAACCAATCTGTGCGCAAAGGGCTCGAAGTTCTTGTTTCAGAAGGGTTGATTGAGAAAATACCGCGCGTCGGCACCAAGGTTGTCGGTCCACCGGACGGGGCCTTCGTTACTGTGAAGTTAGGCTTCCACAGCTCCGTAACTGGCGAAGCCGATTTGCACAGGCTGCTCGCCATCTTTCAAAAGGAAAACCCGCATATTCGGGTACAAGCTGTGCCTACCTCCAGCAACAATTACGGTTATATCAGCGAGTACTTGTCCAGCGGCCTGCTTGATGTGGTGATGATGAACTTCAAGAATTTTCAGGAATGCGCGGAAAATGGAGACGAAGGACTGCTGGAGCCGATGGAACGGAATCCAGAGCTGTATTCGTTCTTGTCAGATGCCTTTCAGGTGGAGGGCCGCCAGCTCGTGCAGCCGTTTATTTTCTCCCCACTCATTCTGTGCTACAACCGTGAGCACTTTCAAGCGGCGAATTTGTCCGAGCCGGATAGCAGCTGGCAATGGAAGGACTTGATCGAATATTCGTCAAAGCTGGCCATCCCAAATGAACGGCTTGGTTTTCATTGCGACTTGTATTCATCTAATCGTTGGCCTTTGCTGCTGTTGCAAACCGGTAAAAAGTTCGAGAGGCATGAAGACGGCCGGCTTAAACTTGCCGGCACGCCGATGATGGATGCGCTTCGCTACTGCGGGGAGATGAAACACAGTATTCCCTCTCTATCGGAAGGGATAACGACAGGTGAATCGGAACTGCTCTTGGCTAAGGGCAAGGCGTCGATGATTATGACTAGTTATTTTTACTTGAACTATTTGCTTGGTGAGCGTCTGTCCTTTGACGTCGCGCCTGTGCCGCACTTCGGCACGCCGATGACCATGCTGCTTAACACGGGCCTTGCTGTCAACCGTCAGTCGAACGTCAAAGACGCCGCCGTCAAGCTGGTCGAATTTCTCACGAGCACGAAGGCGCAGCTATTCGTTCGGCAGCATACCTATAGTCTTCCTGCCAGAAAATCAGCCGCTGAATGGGTTGGGGAAGAAAAGCGGTATCTGCCTTCCAGATTTTCGCTGTTTCGCGAAACGATTCCGGGTTTTAGATATTTCACGGATTTGGCCATTAGCGCAAGAGAACTGTCCGAAATTAATCAGGAATTGAAGATGTATTGGGCAGGTTTGGAAACGGAAGAGGCGTTATGCGCGCAAATCGAGGAGCGCCTTACGCTAAGTACAACATAAATAGCAGCTATTTGAACCGTAACCAAGAGGGGGAAGTTAGATGCCGCACTTTAGTGCTTCAACCATTCTGTTATTGCTTATAACGGCTCTCGTCTTGTTTGGGCCCAGCAAACTGCCGGAATTAGGTCGGGCGTTCGGCAAGACCTTGAAGGAATTTAAAAACGGAACCAAGGAATTACTCGGGCCTGATGATCCGCAATCACAGGCACAGCCTCTGGCACAGGCTCGCAAGGAGTCTTCTGCTGACGATGTCAACAGGCGTTAATTAACTTTTGAATCATGCAAGTGCATAGATCGTTTTCACGAAGGCAAAAGATGCCGGATGATTACGATCTTTTTTTTTTGCTAAAAGTTCACTGTGATTCATTTAACATATGGAATATTGTTCAATATATTGTTTTTAAGATTATAATACAGTTGAAATAATGAGATATAAGCGATATAATAACCATAAATGAAATTCAGTATATTGAACTTTAGTTAACCAATTGATTTATTCTCAGGAGGGTAAACACATGTCCAAAAATGCAGAACTCTATGAAGAATCAAAGCTTTATTCGCCAGGCGGCGTGCATACGTCCATTCGCAATGTAAACCCTATGAAAGTCTTCACCAAAGGAGAGGGTGCTTACATTTATGATGCGGAAGGGAACAAGTACATTGACTATCAGGGTGCTTTTGGGCCCATCATTCTTGGTCATAGCCATCCTTATGTGAATAAAAAGGTCATTGAAGCGATTGAACGAACCGATTTGTACGGTGTTGGCTGTACGGATCTGGAAGTTGAACTGGCTCGTAAGATTTGTCAGCATGTTCCTTCATCCGAGCAAGTGCTTTTTTGCAATTCGGGATCTGAGGCTACGTATCATGCGATTCGCTTAACGCGCGCGATTACTGGGCGCAACAAGCTGATCAAATTTCAAGGCTGCTACCACGGCTGGCATGATTATGTCGCTCGCAACATGCTTAGCTCTTGGGACATGATCGGCAAACGCGATCCAGGTTCGGCTGGGATGCTGGACGAAGCCATAGATAACACGCTGGTTTGCACGTTTAATGATCTTGATGATGTGGAAAGGACTTTCCGTGAGAATAAAGGGCAAATTGCTTCTTTAATCGTGGAGCCGATTCCGCACAACATCGGTTGTGTGATGCCGCAGCCTGGCTTCCTTGAAGGACTCCGTGAGCTATGCACGGCGCATGGAGCGCTGCTGATCTTTGATGAAGTGATCACTGGCTTCCGTCATGATATCGGGGGTTTCCAGAAGGTGGCAGGGGTAACGCCTGATTTGACAACGATGGGGAAAGCGATGGCAAACGGCTACCCTATTGCCGCAGTAGCGGGTAAACGTGAATACATGCAGCGTTTCAATACGTATCCGGGCGGAGACGTCTGGTTTGCGGGAACCTACAACGGTCATGCAGTAGGGACATCCGCCTCTATCGCAACACTTGAGCTCATGGAGAATGAGCCTGTGCATGAGCACATTTTCCGCTTGGGCGAGAAGATGCGCTCCGGCATTCGTGGCATTCACGAGCGGCTGGGCATCGAGGCGTTTGTAGCAGGCTTCGGTTCGGTGTGGACGACGTATTTCATGACAAGCGAACCCAAGAACTACTCGGATTTGCAACAAAATGATGCAGAGTTCTATGTAGCTTATCGGAAGAGACTTATCGAAAAGGGCATTTACAAGATGCCGATGAACATTAAGCGCAATCATATCAGTTATAGTCATACGGATCAGGATGTTGACACAACACTGGACATTATTGAATCTGTCTTGAAAGAGCTAGTCAGCAAATAAGCGACAGTTAGGAGTATTTTGACTATGAAATTACTAACATTTATGCTGGGTGGGACCTACCGTTTAGGTGTGAAAAAGGAACAGGGCGTGCTTGACGTCTTGGCAGCGCTCTCCGTTGTGCCTTCAGAAAAAACAATTCCGACTAGCATACAGGAAGTTATTGCCGGGGGTGCTGAAGCATTAAATGAACTCCGGATTTACTCCAATCAGGTGGTCGCCGCGGTTAACGACACAACCGCATATGTAAGGGAGGAGTCGACTTTGGACCTTGGTCCTTGTGTCACGCACCCCAATAAAATTATTTGCGTAGGACTTAACTATCGCAGGCATGCGGAGGAAACGGGCGCTCAAATCCCGCGGTATCCGATTCTGTTCAATAAATTCAACAATACCATTACAGGCCATGGTGATGACATTCCGTTGCCGAAGGTTTCGGAGAAAGTAGATTATGAAGCAGAATTAGCAATTGTCATTGGTAAAACAGCCAAATCAATTTCTAAGGATGAAGCGTTGGACTATGTTTTAGGCTACTGCAACGCCAATGATCTGTCTGCTCGTGATTTGCAGGTGAGAACACAGCAATGGCTGCTGGGCAAATCTTGCGATAAATTCGCGCCGATCGGTCCATATCTCGTAACGGCCGATGAAATAGCTAATCCCAATGATCTTGAAATTAAGACCTATGTGAATGGGGAAGTGCGGCAGCAGTCGAACACATCGGACATGATTTTCCATTGTGATGAGATTGTCAGCTACATATCCCAGCATATGACGCTCGTACCTGGCGATATCATTCTAACAGGAACTCCAGAAGGCGTAGTATTAGGATATCCGCCTGAGAAGCAAGTATATCTCAAGGATGGGGACATCGTGTCGATCGAAATTGAAAAGCTCGGAACCTTGACGAATCGGATGATTTCGGAGTCATAGGTGTTTGATTGTCCCTCATAGCAATCTCGCGCGTAATGCCATTCACAGGGAGCTTAAGAGTCAGCTTCGAAAATAGTTAAAGAACCTAGCCTTCGGCTAGGTTTTTTGTGCGCCAGAAAGTATAAATTTTTGTGTGGAGTTAAAAGTACATTTAGAAGATGAAACAGGACATCCTGCACCGAATCTTCTTTGATGAGAATCGGCACTGGGAAGCCTTTAAAAGCAAGCATGGCAAAAAGATACGTCTCGTAGTGCTGAATTTATCCGAGAATTTCGAGATTGTGGAGACCACGAAAAAATGGTTTAAGCTGCTCACATGTGAAGGGTGCCACGATCTTAAGGTGGTGCCCTATCGGTGAAAGTGACGTTTCTGCACGAAGTGTTCATGCGGAGAAACGGAAGAGTGGAGCACGGATCTTGTCTGCGGACGTATGTCAAGTCAACCATCGACATGTTATCTTGACCATCGATGTGAACGTACTTATGTGTTCGAATGGCTGCTGGTTTGGAGGTGTAAACAAGCTATTTGGCTGAATGAGAACCTCTAGCTTTGCAACTGCGCGGAGATAAGGGAACGTCACGCCGCGATACTAGCGAATTGTGTCAGGATAGCGAGTTTGAGGGAACTACAGTACGCTATAATTCTGAAAATCGCTATTTTCCGCGCCAGAGGGAACTACGATCCGCTATGTCACCATTACTCCGGCGGAATCAGCAGGTTCCGCTTAAATAGCGGATCTCAGTTCCCTTTCATGCTACGTTTACCCCAATTCCTGCCATTTAGCGGATCATAGTTCCTTTTCACACGACGCTCTCTGTCATTGTGTAGCCTTGAAGGGAACTAGGATCCGCTAGATTACTGAAAACCGTTATGAAGACGCTCATCTCTTAGGGCGGCAAAGCCGCTTTTCTTACGGGATTTATATGTTTATGGGTTAGGGGTGAGCGAAGCTTGCCCCTTTATTAGTGCTGTCCACCGCAGACTTCTTTGCTGCGGTGGTTTTTGGTCTCAAGGGCATCTAATGAACTGTACGATGCTTATAGACGAGAAAATGGCTACTTTAGCGATTTAATGAACTGGATTGGCGTTATCGAGCAGCTTTTTGTCGGAAAGGTGTTTGTTTTCTTGAAATAGAGCATCTGGAAATCGCTAGATTTTCATAAGGAGCGATTTTGATCGAATAAAGGGTATTGAGTTCGTAAGGGGGGCGGCTTGGGCTTGCCTCAAGGTGCATTGACTTGGTGACGTAGCCGCAGGCTAGGTTTTTTGTGCATTCCTTCTATAGGCATTTTTTTGCGTTCCCACTATTGCATTTTTTTGTGCATTCCCACTATTGCAGTGATTTTATCATCGTCTCCTTCAGGAGCACATCCTCTTGGAAGGAATCCTCCAACTTTTGTCGATAATTTACAATTTCTTAACGTGAGCATTACACTGCATTGATCCTTGCAACTTGGCATCAAGTTAGACTAGGTCCATAGACAATTACTAATGTGCATGCATGAGGCTTTGCGAGCCGCAGGCCTTTCGTACCTATATCAATTTTCGCGGAGGTTTATATGAAAGTAGAGTTGCACTGCCATACGAATTTGTCAGACGGTTCGTTCACTTTTGAGGAAATTTTGGAGTTGGCTGTTAAGGAAGATATTCGTTATCTAGCGATAACGAATCATGATACGACGCTGGAGATCAATGAGATGATAAATAGAGGGTTGGAACGGGGGATTGAGATTATCCCAGGTATTGAAGTTTCGGCCTATGACTTTAGAAGAAATCGCAGAGTGCATATTCTTGGTTATTATATCGAACCTGGACATGCCGAACTTGAAACGCTGTGCAGTCCGCTGCTTGAGATGCGCCACGATGGCTGTCGAATGGCAGTGGATAGACTGATTGAAGCGGGCTATTCCATTACATGGGAGCAAGTGCTCAAGCACGCCGCAGGAGGTACGGGAGTTTACAAACAGCATATTATGCATGCGTTAATAGATCAGGGTTATACCACGACAATCTATGGCGATTTGTACAAAAAACTGTTCGCGCGCGGTCAAAATGGAGAACCGCAGGGCACGGCATATATTCCGACCAAGTATGTGGATGCTTGCGATGCTGTTCGCGCCATTCTGAAGGCAGGCGGAGTCCCCGTCCTTGCCCATCCTGGTCAATATCGGAGCTTCGAAATTGTGCCGGAGCTTGTGCAAGCAGGACTTCAAGGCATTGAGGTTTGGCACCCGCTGCATGGACCGGATGATGAAGATCAAGCGCGAGAATTTGCTTTCAAATATGATCTCGTCATGACTGGCGGGTCCGATTTTCATGGTTTTTATGGAGAGAAAGAGGTTGAGCTTGGTAGTAAAAGTCCTGGTATAGACACAATCGGCCAACTCCAAGCGCGTAAACAATCATCCGTCAAAGGAGGCATCGACGCATGAAACATATTCATCAAATACACAGCCATTCGCTGCAGTCTGCTGAGCCTGATATTCATGAGAGCAGTAATATTTTCAACAGCTTCGCAGGGGAGTGGACCTCGATCGGTCCAAACAACAAGATCATTGAAGCCTCAATTGGGGATTACACTTATACAATGGACGATGTCACGATCAATTATGCAGAGGTGGGTAAATTCACTTCTATTGCTTCCCATGTTTGTATTAACCCAGTTGACCATCCGATGGAACGGGTGTCTCAGCATCATATGACGTATAGGCGAATGGACTACGGTTTCGCTGAGACCGATGATGAGGGGATTTTCGACTGGCGCAGGGGCAATCGCGTGACAATAGGCCATGATGTCTGGATTGGACACGGGGCTATTGTTATGAAGGGTGTTGAAATTGGGAATGGCGCGGTTGTCGGTTCAGGTGCTGTCGTGACCAAAGATGTTGAGCCCTATACGATCGTGGTTGGCGTGGCGGCGAAGCCAATCAAAACCCGATTTCCCAAGGAAGTTTGCGATAAATTGCAGCAGATCGCTTGGTGGGACTGGCCTCGTGAGTTGTTGGAAACGAGATTTCATGAATTAAATGATGTTTATGGCTTCATCCAAAAATATGGCTGATTTCAGCTCTGGAGGTAACGAGCATGTCTGAAGAGGTGGATATCATGGATTATCTCACTGCGGCTATCCAATCCGGCAAATATGAGCCTGACGATAAATTGCCTTCGGAAAATGAGTTGGCAGACCGATTCAAGGTCCCCAGAATCACTGCGCGCAAAGCCTACGAGCGCTTGCAGGAACTGGGCTATATCTACTCCAAGCAAGGCAAAGGCAGCTTTGTACAGGATCGAAATCTTCGCATTCCTCTCGTTCTTTCCGGGAATATCAGTTTTAGTCAGAAGATGCTTGATCTAGGCTATAACTATCAGTCCAAGAACATATTTTGTGAGCCCATCTCGTTTAACAATAAAATTTATCAATCCCTTCGCGCACCTGAAGACAGCATGGTCTATCGAGTGGGCCGGCTCCGAATTGTAAATGGACAGTCTATTGCCTTGCACATTTCGTATGTGACGGCATGCATGTTTCCTGAAATCAGTACCGAGGGAAGAGAGATAACTTCGATGTTTCAGTATTACAGAAGCAAGGGCTATCACAATTTTCGTTCTATCCAAACAATTCTTAGCGTAACGTACCCTTCTAAAAGCGAGAGGGATCTGCTAGCTTGCTCCAGCCTTATTCCGTTATTGGTGCTGGAATCCGGGTGCATGGATGGTGAATCAGGCAAAATGCTGGAATGCAGCAAAATTTTGTATCGTGGAGACTGTTTTTCTTACGAGATCTAAATTTACGTAATCTTAACAGCCATCAGCCTGGCAACAAGATAGAGTGAATTTCGAAGTGAATGATGACTTCTCAGAGCAAGGAGGTCCAAGGATGAAACGAAAGCAAAGAACAGAGATTTTAATAAATGGAACGGCTGATCTGGCTGTGTCGCTTTCACAAGATATTGCGAGCCGTTACAACATTGTTGTGATCGAAGAGCCTAATCACGGATTGGTCATGGTCAAGGTGAGAGAAACCGCACAGAAAAGCCTGTTTTATTTGGGCGAAGTGTTGGTGACGGAATGCAAAGTGCAGATTGAAGGAGCAATCGGCGTTGGTCTTGTCAAGGGGGATGACCCAAACAAAGCCTATGATTTGGCTGTTATTGATGCAGCTTTCGGGGCAGATCTTAAAGAAACTGCGGAATGGTCAATTCTGCTTCAGCAGGAAAGCGAGCGCTTGGCTGCTCGGCAAGCCGCATTTCAATCGAAGCTTCTGCAAACAAAAGTGAATTTTGAAACGATGGACACGGATTGAAAGGAGAGACAACCATGAGCTTGGATTTCATTCATGATATACAAAGAGCTTATAGAAAATTGATCGACTCCCAGTCAAGACCTGGGACTCTCTCAGATCTCGCCGAAGAAGCCGGAGAACTAGCGTTGGATAAAGGCTGTTTGCCTGCAACGCTGGTACTGGCCGAGATGCTGCTGGATACGGAAGTCTCCTTCAACGTGTTCTCGGAGCGGAAAGTTCAAGTGACGCAATTGTTCAAACAAATGAGTTACGCCAGAGAAGCGGAAGCGAGCGAGGCAGATTTTATTTTTGTGCTCAGAGACGCACAGCAGGATGATTTGCAACAAGCGTTTGAAGAAGCGAAAATTGGTAATTTAAGTGATCCGCATTTCTCGGCAACGTTAATTATTGAAGTAGAAAGTTTGTCTGCGGGAAGCAAGCTGCGACTTTCTGGACCGGGTATTCAGTCCTTCGCCAACGCTCAAGTACTTGCTAGTGAGGGGTGGCTGGATATCCGAGCGGAGCGAAATGCCGAATACCCGCTTGGGCTGGATTGCCTCTTCGTGGATACGAAGCATCGTCTGCTCGCTTTGCCGAGAACGACGCAGGTTCTGGTTGAGGAGGTTAGTTGAATGGGGTATGTAGCAGTCAAAGGTGGCACACATGCCATTGAAGAATCGTTAAAACGCATGCAGTTCGAAAGATTGAAAAACAATAAAGTCCTGGATGTTGATGTGATTGAAGCCGGGATGCGAGGTCTCATTGATCAAGTGATGTCAGAAAGCAGTTTTTATAGTGAGCAGCTAGCAGCTCTGGCTATTAAGCAAGCGGAAGGAAATCCCGAAGAAGCGGTGTTCCTGCTGCGCGCCTATCGGTCAACGCTGCCAAGAAAACACTACTCCAAAACCATCCAGCCTGAGGAGATGCGTGTGGAAAGACGGATTTCTGCTTCCTTCAAGGATATCCCTGGCGGACAGATTCTGGGAGCTTCTGCGGATTACTCCCATCGCATGCTGGACTTCGACCTCATGGATGAAACGGAAGCTGAAGTAAGCAACTGGTTGCAGGACTTTGCATCTGGTGAGGGCGCCGAATTCATGGAAACTGCAGAAAGTCGTCTTCCCAAAGTGCTGGACTATCTCAGGAAAGAAGGCTTGATAGCGGACTGCCCGACCGATCACACCGAGCCGGATGATGTTACGCGAACAAGCCTGACCTTTCCAGCCAGTAGGAGTGAAAAGCTGCAGATTCTGACAAGGGGTCAGACAGGAGCTGTAACATCTTTGGCCTACGCTGTGATTCGGGGATACGGCATGATTCACCCGACGGTGGGCGAACTGCGCGTAGGTCAGCTTCCAATCTACTTGGAAAATCCTCTGCATCCGACACATGATGAGGATGATGCTTATTTTATAGGCGAGATTAAAGTTACAGAAGTGGAGATGCTTGTCCCAGCAACGGTTGAGAAGGAGAATGGCCATAAAGAGCTTCAACTGGCATTCGGCTATGGGCTCTGCTTTGGGCAGAATGAAACGAAAGCCATCGCCATGAGCATTTTGGATAAAAGCCTTGAGGCTGGTGACAAAAATGTTCCGACGCAGAACGAAGAGTTCGTGCTATATCATATCGACTCCGTGGAATCGACAGGCTTCATTTCACACTTGAAAATGCCGCACTATGTGACCTTTCAATCCAAGCTTAACGATGTGCGCAAAACAAGGAAGATCCAGTCGAAGGAAACGGAAGAGGAGTAGAGCCTATGCAAATTCAATACAACTTCGCTTTTCTAGACGAAGGATCCAAAAGGGAAATTAGACGAGCTACGCTGAAAGCTATTGCGATTCCTGGCTATCAAGTCCCATTCGCCTCCAGAGAGATGCCAATTGGACGTGGTTGGGGAACAGGCGGGCTACAGCTTACACTCTCCTTGATCGGGAAATTAGACAGGCTTAAAGTGATCGACCAAGGCTCAGATGAATCGGTTAATGCGGTCAGTATGAAGAAGCTGATTAACAAGACGACGGGAGTCATCGCTGTGGAGGAGACTTCTGAGGCTACACTGATCCAATCACGGCATCGTATACCAGAAATTCCTCTGAAGACGGGTCAAATTCTGGTCCTGCAGGTTCCAATGCCGGAGCCGCTGCGCATGTATGAATCCAGTGAGCTGGAGACGAAGAGGCTGCACGGGGAGAAGGAATATAGCGGCGCATGGCTTATGCTGTTTGAGCAGATTATGAAGTATCGCAGCGTCTCCACGGGCGCTGACCATCCCGTGTTCGTACATGATCGTTATGTCATGGCTCCTAGTCCGATCCCTAAGTTCGACAACCCTAAGATGAACAGCTCGGAAGCATTAATTCTGCTTGGCGCAGGACGGGAGAAGAAAATTTACGCAGTTCCGCCATTTACCAAGGTGGTCTCCCTGGCCTTCGAAGATGTTCCATTCGAACCAGAGTCCTTTCCTGGCAAGAGCTGCAAGCAGTGCGGGGCTCAGGATGTGTTCATGGATGAACTTTACGATACGGAAGAAGACGCTAATTACTATCAATGCAACGATACGAGCTACTGTCTAAGCCGAATGAATCAGCAGTTTTCTTAATGAGGTGAAGAGAAATGAGTGAATGTTCAACCCCGATCCTAAGTGTGAAAAATTTGAATAAACAATTTGGTGCAGGCTGCAGGGAATGCCGCGATGCAACAAAGCGCCAATTGGATAAAAATTATTGCCCTGTCTGCTCTACGGTGTATTCTTGCCAGGATATTTCGTTCGATTTATTTCCCGGCGAAGTTCTTGGCATCGTAGGTGAGAGCGGGAGCGGCAAATCGACGTTGATGAGGTGTCTGTACTTTGATCAAGAAGTAACAGCGGGGGAAGCGTACCTGACACCTTATAAAGATGGCAGCAGCAACCTATTCGAAGAATCCTCCCAACAGCGAAGATTTATCCGCAACCAGCTCATGGGCAAAGTGTATCAAAATCCAGTGATGGGGCTTAGGATGAACTTTTCCTCCATCGGAAATATTGCCGAGAAGATGATCGCCGCCGGAAGCCGCAATGTGGCAGCGATGGAATCCCGAGGCAGCGAACTGCTGGAGCGCGTTCATATTCCGCTCTATCGAATGAAAGAAGCACCGAAAAATTTCTCGGGCGGCATGCAGCAGCGTGTGCAGATTGCCAAGGCGATGTCCAACAATCCGCCTATTCTCTTGCTCGATGAAGTAACCACCGGACTGGATTTATCTGTGCAAGCCAATGTTTTGGATCTAATTAAGCACTTGCAGAGGGAACTGAACATCAGCATTCTGCTTGTATCGCACGATCTTGGCGTCATCCGGATGCTGGCGGACCGAACGATGGTCATGCTGGATGGACAGGTTGTAGAGCAAGGCTTAACGGATCAAATTCTCGAAGACCCCCAACACGCCTATACGCAGCAACTCGTTCATTCGATGCTGTAGCGAATTTACAGGAGGAGTCCATCCCATGTATCTGATAACGAACGGCATTATTATTACAGAAGAAACGCTATTAGAAGGTTATGACCTGCTTGTCCAGCACGATCGAATCGCTAAGATCGCACGTCAAGGTGAGTTTATTGTAGATGCCAATACAGAAATTATTGATGCGTGTGGCGGATACATTGCTCCAGGGCTTATCGATATCCATTCCGACTATATTGAGCATATGACGGCTCCAAGGCCTACATCTTTAATCGATTTCCGCCTGAGTCTGCGCGAGACGGAGAAGGAGTTGATCGCTCACGGTATCACGACCATGTTTCATTCCTTATCCATTTTCAAGTCTGTCGATTATAAGTATCGGCCTATCCGAGAGCCTGAGAATGTGCGCAAGCTGGTTGACCTGATCGATGAGACGCACAATAGCAAGCATTTGGTCCGTCACCGGTTTCATGCCAGATTCGAGATTGATAATCTGGATGAAATCGAAAGCTTAAAAAGCTACATCTTGGAGGAAAAGGTCCATCTCCTATCCTTCATGGATCATACGCCAGGCCAAGGGCAGTACAGGGATTTGGAAATGTATAAAAAGACAATTCGCGGATACGAAGACGTTTCGGATGAAAATGTGGAACTCATTATTGCTAATCACCAGTCCAAGCAGAAAATGACCGTGGATGCCATCCGTGAAATCGCCGAGATGGCCAAAGCCAGAAATATTGCCGTTGCTTCGCATGATGACGATTCTGTGGAAAAGCTGGATTTGGTGCAGAGTTTCGGCACGACGATCAGCGAATTCCCGATTACGCTTGAAATTGCCCGCAAAGCGAAGGAAAAAGGAATGTTCACGATAGCCGGAGCGCCTAACGTTATACTGGGAGGCTCGCATAGCGGCAATCTCTCTGCTGCGGAGGCTGTCAACGACGGCTCTATCGATATTCTATGCAGCGATTACTATCCATCTGCGATGCTTCACGCCGTCTTTCAACTAGCCAGTCAGTATAAGAAGAGCTTGGCCGAAATGTTCAAACTCGTCACCCTGAATCCTGCAAGAGCCGTTAATATGGATGAGCAGTTAGGTTCGATTCGAGAAGGGAAGAAGGCGGATCTGCTCATTATTGAACGGTTGGAGCCTGATGATTTCCCTGTCATTACAGCAGTAATGGTAGATGGCAAGTTGATTCAGAAAACGAATTATAGAATTTAATGGGGGTGATGGCATGGATAGCCTCCTGTCAATCGAACAGTTGTCCAAATCGTTCACATTGCATAACTTGAACAAACATATCAATGCGGTTGAAGACGTAAATCTCTACCTGAAAGAAGGCGAATTCGTAGGCATTACCGGGAAAAGCGGAAGCGGAAAGTCAACCGTGCTCAGATGCATTTACCGCACATACCTGCCTCATTCAGGGCATATCTGGTATCATTCTCAACGTTTTGGCCGGATTGATCTGGTCACTGTGTCGGAGCGGATGATGATTGAATTGCGGAGATTCGAAATCGGGTATGTGTCTCAATTTCTCAATGTGATGCCGCGCACGACAGCCAGAGAGCTCGTCCGCCACGCCATTGTAGAGATGGGCTATGACACGGATTATGCGGAGAATGAAACGGTAAAAATGCTCGAGCATTTCGAGCTGGATCGAAGCTTATGGGACAGCTATCCGGGAACTTTCTCCGGTGGTGAGAAGCTGCGCCTAAACATCGCCAGAGCGATGGTCAAGCGGCCAAGGCTGCTGCTGCTGGATGAGCCCACGGCAAGTCTGGATCATGGCTCCAAAGTGAAAGTAAAGGTACTGATTGAACAGCTCATGAAGGAAGGCACGACGATGCTGGGTATTTTCCACGACCTTGAATTTATGGAGAACCTATGCAATCGGGAATATCAAATAAAGGACGGCAAATTCTTAATGGCTGATCGACAGACCAACCTTACACCACATTAAAATTGTCCAAACCGTCCGTTGATATATAGCTTGGGTATGAAGGTTGTCCATTACAAAGCTTTGCAAATCGGGAGGAGAGTTAACTTGAAAAAACTTTTGGTACTTGCTATTTCATTAACCCTTGCAGCTGTAGTTACAGGCTGCGCATCCAAGGCTGGCGACGCTGAGAAAGCTGCTGTACCCGTAAAAACCAAGGACACCATCACGATTGCTTGGTACCCCAATGAGTCCGGAGCGGATCTGAAAGATGCCCGCGATGAGCTTGGCAAAGTCATTGAAACGGCAACAGGCAAGAAAGTAGAGCATAAAACAACGACAGATTATATTATCGCCATCGAAGCCATTGCGAGCGGCAATGCGGATGTAGCTTTCATGGGACCTCAAG
The DNA here is from genome assembly GCF_022163125.1 of Paenibacillus sp. HWE-109. NCBI lineage: Bacteria > Bacillati > Bacillota > Bacilli > Caryophanales > Paenibacillaceae > Paenibacillus > Paenibacillus sp. HWE-109. The sequence goes on from NZ_CP091881.1 coordinate 1,685,891, forward strand.
GATATATCGAAGCCAATGCAAAGAATAAGAAGGTTCAGCCTCTGGTTGTAATGAGCGGTGAGTCAGGAACGCTGGATGATGCTGTGTATTACAGCTGGCTGAACGTTAGAAAAGGGGAGGAAGAGGCGTACAAAAACGGCAGCAGTTTCTCGATTGATAACATTGCTGGCAAGAAATTCTCTTTTGTATCCAATTCTTCCACATCCGGTTTCAAAGTGCCTTCCGCTGGAATCGTAAGCTACTTCAGCAAGAAAGACAAATATAAGAGTCTGACTACCGATGATCTGATTCAAGGCGGGAAGGACAAGTTCTTCAGCGAGGTGCTATTTGGCGGCTCACATCAGGGATCGGCAGTCAACCTGTTGACTGGCAAAGCAGATATTGCCGCATTCTGTGATACTTGCGTGGGCAATTATGTAGAACTGTCTTCTGGAACGGCCAACAAACCTGGAGCGGTTTATAAAGTTAAACAAGGCGCGGCTGAGCCATTCAATACACTTATTGGCAAGGAATTTTCCCTCATTTCTGTCACACCGGTATTAAACTCCCCATTTGCAATCAACACAAACACCATTAGTACGGACGATCAAAAGAAGCTGAAGGACGCGTTCATCTCCGACATCGTGACCAAAAACCCGAAGATTATTCTGCAAAAAGATTCAAAAGAGTCCGGGATGTTCAAGCAAAAGTCAGGTAAGGAGAAATTTCTGACGGTCGAAGATGCTTGGTTTAACCCGGTTAGAGAGCTATCGAAGTAACTGTACCAATCGTACCTACCTAATTTGCCAAAGGAGTTAACTATGACAACGTTATTGGAATTAAAGCAGGTATCGAAGCAGTATGGTGCGGATACAAGAGCGTTATTAGATGTTAACTTCGCTGTGAAAGAAGGGGAATTTGTTTCGATCATCGGACCTTCGGGTGCTGGGAAATCCACGCTGCTTCGCTGTATTAACCGTATGATTGACGCTAGCAGCGGAGAGATCATTTTTGATGGTGCGAGTGTACTCGGTTTTAAGAAACGCGATCTGAAGAGGTTGAGAACACGGATTGGGATGATTTTTCAGCATTATAATCTGGTTAATCGGCTGAGTGTCATCGAGAATGTTCTGCATGGACGGCTTGGCTACAAGTCAACGTTGGCCGGGATGTTTGGCATTTACTCTGAAGCAGAGAAGAGGCAGGCGTACAGCATCCTGCAAATGCTCGGTCTGGAAGAGCAGGTTTACAAACGCTGTGATCAATTGAGCGGCGGTCAGAAACAGCGGGTTGGCATTGCGAGGGCTCTGATTCAGAACCCCAAAATGCTGCTGTGCGACGAACCCATAGCCTCCTTGGATCCGAATGCTTCCAAAATTATTATGGAGCATCTACGCAGCATCTGTTCCAAAATGGGCATTACCGTTATCATTAATTTGCATCAAGTGGACATAGCTTTGAAATACTCAGACCGAGTGATCGGTGTAAATAAGGGAACAATCATCTATGATGGTCACCCGGCAGGCATCCATGCGGACCAGCTCAGCAAAATCTACGGGGCAGAGCTGCATGAGTTCATGGCTGATCAGGGAGGGCAGCATGCAGGCTAACTTTTTTGCCAGAAAAAGAAGGAATTCGTTCATTTATTACGTATTGCTCATTCTGGCCACTGTGGCCGCAATAACAATAACCGATTATAACGTGGTCAAAGGATTCACCTCGATTCCCAAAGCAGCCGAGTGGGCGTTTCAGAATTTCTATCCCAATGAGAAAGCAATGAAGAAACTTCCTGCTATTATGGATTCTTTGATCGAAACTGTACTAGTCTCGATTGCAGCGACAACCGTTGCTTCTATATTCGCATTGTTGTTTGCCATTCTTGGTTCCAACACGACCGGAGTTGGTGGTGTAGTAAGCCTAATCAGTCGTTCAATCGCAACTTTGTTTCGCAATATTGATGTTGCCGCTTGGTCGATGATTCTGCTGTTTTCATTCGGGCAAAGTGTAATGACAGGCTACTTTGCTCTTTTTTTCGGTTCTTTCGGATTTTTGACCCGCGCGTTTATTGAATCTATCGATGAAGTAAGCAACAGCTCCGTGGAGGCGCTAAGAGCGACTGGAGCTTCTTATTTCTCCATCATCTTCCAATCTGTCATTCCTTCAAGCATTCCTCAATTGCTGAGTTGGATCCTTTTTATGGTGGAAACGAATATCCGCCAAGCGACATTAATTGGCATTTTAACGGGGACGGGAATCGGGTTTCTGTTCAGCTTGTATTACAAAAGCCTGAATTATAGCTCCGCCTCATTGGTGGTACTCGTGATTGTGGCTGCCATTATGCTGATAGAAGCCATTTCCAATTATGTCAGGAGGGTGATTCTCTAGCATGGAACTCCATGAAATTGCCAAAAAAACCATTGACGGAACCAGAGGGCCGAAGGGGTTTCCAGATAAACACATTAAGGCTAAACCTTTCAGCCATGCCGCGCTTGTGATTCAGCTTACCTTAGGTATGCTGGCAGCTTTGAGCATATATGGGTTTGCAACTTTTGACTATAAGAATATAAATCTGCTGGACAGCATCCAATCAACCGCGGTGACGATCAAAACGATGTTCTTGGAACCCCATTTGAAGCACTTTACATTCGGGGAAGCCCTTATGCAAGTTATCATCACATTAGGTTTGGCTTTTCTTACCACGCTGTTCGGTGCTGTCATTGCCTTGTTTCTAGCTTTATTGGCGGCACGCAATCTATCTACAGGCACAGCTTCGATTATCATTAAAGCGGGCGTAACTTTCATCAGAGCTGTTCCTACTGTATTATGGGTACTGATTTTTGCCGTTGCTGCTGGACTGGGAAGTGTTGCGGCAGTTATTGGCATGACCTTCCATTCTGTAAGCTATTTGGTCAAAGCTTATTCGGAGTCGTTCGAAGAACTAGACAAGGGGGTAATTGAAGCGCTGAAAGCTAGCGGTGCTACTTGGTGGCAGATTGTGTTTCAAGCTGTCATTCCTTCGTCTGTTACGTATTTGATATCATGGACATTCACGCGCTTTGAGATCAACTTTGCTGTTGCTGTTGCTATGGGAGCGGCAGCCGGCGCAGGTGGAATCGGGTTTGATATGTTTATGGCTAGTGGTTTTTATTATGACGTTAGAGAAGTCGGGGTTGTTACCTATTTTATTCTCTTCTTTGCTGTTCTGTTGGAAATTCTGGCCACAAGAATTAAGAAGAAGCTTAGAGCGAAGGTGTAGATATGGTTAGCTGAAATCGTACGGCTCACACTTTATCCGGTGGAGCCGTGTTTGTGCGCGGGGGAGGACACTCAGCAGTTTCCGCATACAGGGAGGAGCGGTATTTGGCAGGAGGCATCCCTACGTGCTTGCGAAACAGCCGGAAGAAATAATTCATGTCGGGGATGCCGACTTTGAGGCTGATTTCCCGCAAGGAAAGGTCGGAGTGCTCCAGCAGATTTCGCGCCTTCTGGATGCGAATTCTATTCATATATTGGAGCGGCGTTAAGCCGGTATGTTTCTTTAAGCATTTGGATATATAATCAATCGAAAAATGCAATGCCTTCGCCATTTCTTCAAGCCGAAATGGCTTTTCGCTTTGTTCACCCAGATAGGCGATGATGTCGTCGCAGAGCTGCCTGCTCGATTGATTGTGGGAAGACTTGGCGAAATTCTGAAGCATGATGAGGAGCTGCCCGAACATAATTTGAAGCGGGAGCATCTTCTCAAGTTCGGAACGATTGTGAAGCTCAATAAGGTCGTCCAAGAGAGACCATAGTTGCCCTGTGTTAAGTTCCTTGAATTTGGGCAGGTAGATGACATGTTCTTGCGGTTCGTGGTCCTTATAGGTGCTGATGGGGAGAATGGCATGCCAACGGATTTCCTCGGCGGGAACCAGATGCTGGGCTGGTGGGTGTTGGACATGCAAATAGTAGACCAGCGTGTCTTGCTGGCAAGCTATATGGCTGTAGTGACGTTTGCCTGGTTCTAAGACCAACATCTGATTTTCGCTGATTTCGTAGGGAATCCCGTCTTCTGTCATATACAAAGTACCTCTGCGTACGATAATGATATCGTATAGATGGAAAACCCGATCAAGATGACTGTATGACTTAGGGAAATTCACTTTATTGATCATGACCAAAACAGGAAGGGGCGGTATAGAAAGCTCGAGACATAGCATGAAAATCAACCTTTGCCATTATTTTGTGGCCTAAGTATAGTCCTTTGCTTGTCAGGATGCAAGTGATAAAAACTGATTTTGTACTTAAGTTCACTGATTATCTGAATAGTAAGATGGAGGGAGTGCTTCTATAATGAAAGAAGAACATGACCTTTCCTACTAGAATGGAGTGACGTTGAGGATGACCAAAAACTTATACGAAAAATTGCTGCCAGCTCCCCGAAATGGCGGATTCCAGATGACAGACTACTGGGTCTGGTGCGGTTCGGTTGTGCAGGGTGAGGACGGACAATTCCACATGTTTGCCTCGCGTTGGCCCAAACATCTTCCCATGCATCCTGGATGGCTCGTCCATTCAGAGGTCGTGCGGGCCGTTGCCGCTGCGCCGGAAGGGCCGTATGAATTTGCGGAAGTTGTTCTTCCGGCAAGAGGAGCCGAGTATTGGGATGGCCGCAGTACGCATAACCCTCATATTGTAAAGCACGCTGATAAATATCTTCTCTACTATATGGGGACAACTTATCCGTTTCCTGACGTCTTGCCAGGCGAAGCGTATGGGCTGGATGATCCGCGCTGCATAGTTGCCAGAGCAAACAAACGGATCGGGCTGGCTATTGCGGATCATGTTGAAGGCCCTTGGGAGAGGCTTGATTCTCCAATCCTAGGCGTTCGCCCTGGCAAATTTGACAGCTATCTAACGTCGAATCCGGCTCCATGCGTGCATGAAGACGGTTCCGTGCTGCTGATTTACAAATCCAGAGCCTACAAAGGCCATACATATAGTGATATGGCACTTGGGGCGGCACGGGCGGATCATTACAGGGGACCCTACCGCGTGTTGAGCGAGGAGCCGTTGTTTCCTCCGGCGGATGTGCATCTGGAAGATCCGTTCATCTGGCAGACAGAGAACGGTTACGCGATGATCGCCAAAGACATGAAAGGGAACGTCGGCGGTGAACGGCATGGCGGCATTCAAGCCTATTCCTCTGATGGTTTGAATTGGCACATCGCCGCTCATCCTAAGGCTTATTCGAGACTTATTACCTGGAACGATGGCACGATTAAACAGATGGGCAATTTTGAAAGGCCGTTTCTGCTTTTTCAAGAGGGCAGACCGACTCATTTGTTCGCCGCTACGGCAGATGGGGAAGGCAACTTCGGAGGCCGGAACACATGGAACATGGTGATACCGATTGGTGATTAGTTATTGAAGCTGCTGGGATTTTGCCTGGCAGTCTTTTTTTTGGGGAATTTGTATGTTTTGGGGCGGTCGCGGAGTTAATGCAGCTGCCTTGTGCGGATGTTAGGGACGTCGTGCGGCTATTACAGTAAAGAGTGTCACTATCGTGGGGAACTAGAGTGCGCAATCGGTCAGGCCCCCTAATTCCGGAGAATCGGTTGTACAACAAGGTGTTATCTTCGTATTGCTTGTTTTTTGAAGCGCTGTCGGCTTCTTTTGCTAGTTAAATGGCGAGCACATAGCTGGACGTATCCATCGATGCTTTTTCTACCCACCTCATAAATGCGGCTGGCGATCGTTTACCGAGGCTTCTATGCATGCGACGATTATTATAAAAATCCATGTACGTATGAATAGCTCGATAAGCTTCTTCAAACGTTTCAAAGCTTTCTTTCCTCAATAAGTCACGCTCTAATGTGGCATGGAATGATTCGATATAGGCATTTTTATTGGGCGTTTTGGGTGGAATCCGCTCGTGAATCATCGTTTCATCCTCACACATGTCTCCAAAAGCCTTGCTAATAAACTGAGGACCGTTGTCTGTGCGAATAATCGGCTTGCTTGCACCTGATGCTATGCGTGAACGTAGAGCGTCTTTAACCGCTTGGCAAACATGCTTAGCTTCGCAGCTGGATCCAAGATGATAGCCGACGATGCTTCGATCAAATACATCGATAATATCCGCGAGATAAAAGAATTGATCATAGCCTGCTACGTACCCATATTTGATGTCTAATTGCCATAGTTGGTTGGACGCGTTAATGGTATGATTGCGGGCTAAACGTCTCGGATAATGAATCTTTTTGCGCCGCTGCGGATTTAAAATACCGAGCTTCTGACATAACCGATACACTTTCTTTTTGTTGATTACAAGGCTATGTTGAACGCGCAAACACTCCGTCAGTAGAACGTAACCATAACTATGCTCCTCACCCGAAACTAGCTCTAACAGCCATTCCTCAATCTGGGCATTGCTTACGATTTGACCCGTATGCGTCTTCGAGTGAAGTGTGGCTGGACGCCCCCTTCCAGGTGCTGAAGGGCGCTTTAGCGAAGAACGCATAACTTTGTGACGGTCGTAGTAGGTCGAAGAAGCCACATTAGTTAGGCGCAGTACAGTCGTTATGGGATGTCCCTGCTCGATGAACGTTTGGGCAATGTTGAGTTTATCTTCGAGGCAGGGCTGGACTTTTTTACAAGTTCTCTCAGAATATTGTTTTCCAACTCTTTCTCTCCGAGTGCTTTTAGCGCACAAGCATATTTTTCTTCCAGTTCAGCTAGGCGCTTGGATTCAGCCATACGTTCATCTAATGTTGGTAACGCATCATCCCCAAAGGTCTCTTGATATTCCTTTACCCAGTTACGGATGGTTTTTGGCGATACATCATATCTTCGCGAAAGAACACCCGTCTTAATTCCACCAAGCGCTTCTTGAGCTACCTTGAAACGCACTTCTTCAAACACCTTGTTACGTTGTTGCACGGTATTCGCCTCCCTAATAAAAAGTGTACCTTATTTCCCGTGGTATTCTCCAATCTAATTAGGGGGCTTAATAGCAATTATAGCCGAAAGTGTCAAAATAGCTAGGTTGCGGGAACTACAGGGCGCTATTATAGCCGAAAGTGTGAAAATAGCTAGGTTGAGGGAACTAGAGTGCGCAATTATAGCCGAAAGTGTCAAAATAGCTAGGTTGAGGGAACTACAGGGCGCTATTATAGCCGAAAGTATCAAAATAGCTAGGTTGCGGGAACTACAGTGCGCTATTATAGCCAAAAGTGTCAATATGGCAAGGTCGAGGGAACTAGAGTGCGCTATTTTGCTCTTTGGTGGAAAATTCGGCGCTTTTTGTGGAAATAAGACCCTGTAGTTCCGCTACTGCTCTAGGAAATCTGCTTTTTGCCTAAATAGGGTCCTGTAGTTCCCCTAAATGGATTTCCTTAAGGGGATCACTATTTATAGAATTCCCATTACGTGAAATAAGGCAGCTAAAGGTGCTTATTTGTTCGAATTTCGCCTGTAGCGGCTTGTACGAGCTTAGTATCTTTATTTTTGGCGTCAACTGCCGTTTTCTTCAACAGGCTATGGGCAAGCGGAAACTTTTGAAAGCACGGTTGCTCTTTCTATCGCCAAACACGAGCTTGAACTTGCTCATACGTCGGACCGCAAGCACCATGCGGAGGCGATACACCTAGTGCCCAGGGTGCTGGATTTCATAGGCATTTTCGTTTTCTCCCCCGCAACTGCTGCCTAATCAATCTGTCATTCTAATGAACTGTATGCTGCTTATTGACGAAAAAATGGCGTGTTTAGAAATCTAATGAACTGAATTGGCGTTATCGAGTTGTTTATTGGCGGAATGGTGATCATTTACATGAAATAACGCCTCGGGGATTCATTAGATTTTAAAAATGATCTATTTTGATCAAATAAAGGTTATTGAGTTCGTTAGGCGACCGGCAAATAGTGCGAGGAGACTACGTTTGGATTAACCCGATTGAAGCAGCACGATAGAGGCAGCAGGATAGAGGCGGCGGGATAGAGGCAGCACGACAGAGGCAGCGCGATTAATTACGGAGCAAATGTCGCAAAATCTGAATGGTGGAATATTACAAGCACCCACCCATTATTGCACGGAAGAACCCAGCAGCCCTTGAGGCTGCTGGGTTTTGATGCTTCTAATGAAAGCCGAGCTTCACCGCCATGCTGTAGCCAGCCGGACCGAAGTTATACCTTTTGCGCAGTTCGATTAGGTTGGGACCGAATGTTTGTTCCAGCGTTTCACGGTGCACGTGCATAATCTCATAGATGTAGAGGTCATGGATAATGACCTCCGTGATCGGCATGACGAGACCTGGGTGCATGGTCCAAGCGGCGCGGCTGTCCGTTCCAAGAGAAACGATACCGGCAACCACTTCGCGGTCGTCTATGCTCGCCACAATCCAACGTCCGCCGTATTCCCGTGTAATCTCTTCACTCGAATCGTGCGGGTACACTTGCGCAAAATCGAACTGCAGTTCTCCATAAACGACGATCAGAATTTCGACGCCTCGTTCCGCAGCCCTGCGCAGTTCCGGCTCCAACAGTTTGGCTTCTTCTGTCCAGATTTCAAGCAAGACACGACCAGTAGCCCGATTGATCGCTTCCGACGCCCGGCTTAGAATGGCATCAAACCCAGTGATATTCCAAATGTTTTCCCGATTTAAGGAGACATACGAGTAATGGGCGAGCGCTGTCTCAGCTGCTTCGAAGGAGGAGTCGATTTTGCTTTTCTTCAGCCGCATCAGCTCTTGCGGCGGCAGTGGCGTGTATAACGAAGGATCTTCGTGACTGACCATAACTTCGCCGCGCTCCACCATTCCGCTTAGCACTTCATAGATTTTGGAACGAGGGACACCCGAGTTCAATGAAATCGCATACCCTGATAAAGGAGATTTATCTAGGAGCGCAAGGTACGCTTTGGCTTCATATTCGGTAAAATTCAAATCCTGCAACATCTTAATGATTTCTATTTTCATTTAGTAATTTCCTACCTCCACGTCGTAGATAAGGCCGTTTCTTTCACTATATCCGATCTACTCCATTATTACACTTGACAGGAGATAGTGCCAATAGTGTACCATGATTGTAGTGGCTACAAAAGTAGCTACTATAATGAAATTCTAAGAATTACTTGGAGGTATGGCATGGATGCAACGAAAGAGATCCAAAAGGTACGATTAACCAAGGCGCAAACAAGCAGCAGTCTTTATCTAATCGCTGTCATTATCGCTATTTTGCTATGGAGCACCTCGTTTGTTGGGACTAAGATTGCCTACAATTCCTTTCCTCCTCTTACATTGGGGGCGGCCCGTTTTGTAATTGCATCGATTATTTTAGGCGCGATTATGCTGTCTAGAAAAGAATTTATAAGGCCTGCACCTAAGGATCTGGGATTGATGGCACTGAGCGGAATTCTGGGAACGACTCTTTATTTTGCGCTGGAGAATATCGGACTTGAGCAGACAACCGCATCGAGCGCTGCGCTGATTGTCGCTTCTTACCCTGCCATAACAGCGCTGCTTGAGTTCATTTTTTATCGCGTGAGAATTTCCTGGCTGAAGGGACTCGGGATTGTTATGGCCGTAGTCGGCGTGTATCAGATTTCTGGCGGCAGTTTAGGGGGGAGTTCAGGACAGCTGAAGGGCAACCTCATTCTAATTCTGGCGGGCGTTGTGTTCGCAGCTTATAATTTTACCACACGTAAAGTTGTCAAAAATTATTCAATGGTAACCGTTTCGTTCTATCAGACGATCGCAGGAACACTTGCATTCATTCCGCTTGCGCTAATTGAAAGGTCAAGATGGCAGGTGCCTAGCACAGAGTCTCTCTGGATGCTGCTTTATCTGGGAGTATTCTGCTCTGTAACAGCTTTTATGCTTTATAATTATGGACTGAGGAAGCTCAGTTCAGGTACTGCTATGGCGTTGATGAACCTTGTCCCTCTCTTTGGCGTGCTATTCTCAACCGTATTCCTGCATGAAGTCTTACATATATTTGATCTGATCGGTGGACTGATCATTATTGTTGGGGTTATTTTGAGTGTGAGGGACTAGTGAGAAGGCGGTTTTCAGACTCAATGGGCATCTAACGAACTGTATGATGCTTATTGATGAGAAAATGGCTTGTTTGGCGGTATAATGAACTGGATTCGCGTTATCGAGCAAATTTTAAGCGGGAAAGTGATAGTTTGTACGAAATAGCGCATCTGGAAATCGTTAGATTTTCAAAATGCGCTATTTTGGCTGAATAAAGGGTATGGAGTTCGTAAGGGCCGCCATCCCAATTATTACCTTCACACAACAGGCACAGTCGACTTGAAACGATCTCCCAATTCGCTGATCGTGTTGCAGTAATGAAAGATGGCGTTATTCAAGAGATGGGCGAAACGGGCGTGGTTCTGTCCGACCCCAAGTCGGACTATGCGAAAGCTTTGTTGAACGCGGTATCTTTTGCTACAACGTAGTTTTATACTGATCTAGGTTCCTATATATGGTAAAATGAGTATATAGTGAGATTGGGGATGTGATTCTTAATGACTGAGCAAATTGAGAAAAGTGGAATCAGAGGACATCACAAGAAAGCAATCATCAACCTAGTGAATCGTTTACAACAGGATTCGGATTATTTGGCTGTGATTATTACGGGCTCTGTGGCTAAAGGATTAGCACGTGAGGATTCAGATATTGACTGTTATTTGGTTGTAAAAGATGAGATATTCCAGGACCGGAAACAGCGGGATCGTTTGTTTTATTATGCAGAAGATGGCTGCGATTACAAGGGGGGTTATTATGACGGGAAAATTATCAATTCTGATTTCCTGCAGGCAGCGGTAGAAAAGGGGAGTGAGCCGACACGCGCCTCTTTTGAAGGAGCGATCGTCGCCTTTTCTCGAATACCAAACTTGGACGAACTTGTCAGTCGTATATCCGTGTATCCGGAAGATCGGCGGGAGAGTAACTTTAAGGACTTCTTTGCTCAAGTGGAGTTGTACGGAGGATATTTCGCTGATCGAGCGTTAGCCTTGAATAACGCATACTTATTATCGCAAGCGGTTAGTCAAGTTGCATTATTTGCAGGACGATTGATTCTTGCTTATAATAGAACACTCTTTCCCTGCCATAAATCAATGATGAGTTCGTTGGAGAGGGTACCTGAAAAACCAAAATCATATGTGCAATTGCAGAATGAGATGCTTGCTAGGCCAAACAAAGAAACAATCAGCACATTCGTTGAGTGCGTTCGTTCCTTCCACGATTGGGGAATTACGCCGAATGAATCAGTCAGCCGCTTTATCGTGAACAACGAATGGAATTGGTTGGAAGGTGAACCTCCCCTCAGTGACCGCTAGCGAGAACTAGGTATTTTATGAAGGAGGCAAATAGATGATGAAGCTTCGCTGTGCCATTCTAGACGACTACCAGCAAGTGGCGTTGACTGCCGCGGATTGGTCCCGGATTTCGGACAAGGTGGAAGTCAAGAGTATTGATCGGCATATCGATCAACCGAGTGAACTGGTTGAACAGATTTCCGACTGTGAGATTGTAGTGATTATGCGTGAACGGACTCCTTTCCGTGCAGCGCTTCTTGCTCAGCTTCCCCGCTTGAAGCTGCTAATTACTACAGGCATGCGCAATGCGTCGATCGACATGACCGCAGCCGCTTCGCAAGGCGTTATCGTTTGCGGCACGGGAGGCGCAGGCAACGCAACCGCCGAGCTCACGTGGGCTTTGTTATTGGGGCTAGCCCGCAACATTGTGCAGGAGCACAACGCGATCCGCAGCGGTCAGTGGCAAAGTACGATTGGAACGGATTTGTATGGGAAGAAGCTTGGCGTACTTGGACTCGGCAAACTGGGCAGCAAAATCGCTAAATTCGGACAAGCGTTCGGCATGGACGTCATGGCGTGGAGCCAGAATTTAACGAAAGAGCGAGCGGACGAAGTTGGCGTGCGATTAGCAGCCTCCAAGGAAGAACTTCTGGAGAACAGCGACTTTGTGTCCATTCATCTTGTATTAAGCGACCGGACAAGAGGGTTAATTGGCGCCGTAGAGCTCAAACGTATGCGTCCTTCGTCATACCTGATCAATACGTCCCGCGCTCCAATCGTGGATCAGGCTGCACTTGCTGAAGCTTTGCAGAACGGCTGGATCGCTGGCGCCGCGGTAGATGTTTTCGAGGTGGAACCGCTGCCTAAGGACGATATCTACCGGTCGCTTCCGAATCTTCTTACTACGCCGCATATTGGCTATGTATCGAAAGCGAATTATGAAGCTTTTTATACAGATGTAGTTGGAAATATTGAAGCTTATTTATCCGGAAGTCCGGTTCGAACGCTTTCTTGATTTATTGAAAGATGAGCTTTACTAAGGTTTACCATGATCTAGTTCCTGTGGCATATGCTGCAGGTTTTTTTATATTTGACATGCAACCAAATTGTTGCATATAATTGAGGTATGGATAAACTCTTTAAAGCACTTGCTGATGGCACACGCAGAGAATTGCTCGACCTCTTGTTCGCGAATAACGGACAATCCTTAGGAGAACTTTGTAAACAAATGACAATGAGTCGTCAAGCTGTTACGAAGCACCTTTTGCTGCTGGAAGAGGCAAATTTAGTTACTATCGTTTGGCAAGGCCGTGAAAAGCTGCATTATCTTAACCCGGTACCTATCGGGGAAATTTATGAGCGCTGGATCGGCAAGTTTGAGCGTCACCGGATCGAGGCATTAAACACACTAAAGCAAGCCTTAGAGGAGGATACTAATCATGAATAAAACTTCATTCGCGTATACGACTTACATCGCAACTACACCCGAGAAACTTTGGGCAGCGCTAACTACCAGTGAATTCACCAAGCAGTATTTTTTCGGTCGTGAAATCGTCTCGGATTGGCAAGTTGGATCTAGCTTTAAATTGATGAATAAAGATAAAGTTGAACATTATGGTGAAGTTCTTGTCTATGAGCCGTATCGATTACTAACCATTTCCTGGAGCGTTAAGGACGTTGAAGTAGAGCGAATGTCTACGGTTACTTATGAATTAACACCCATGGACGCTACTGTAAAACTGTCGCTCCGACACGAGGAATTATTAGACAAGGATATTCGTAAAGATGAAGGCAAGATTGAAGGATTTAATAATGGCTGGCCTGTTATTCTAAGCAATTTAAAGAGCCTGCTTGAAACAGGCCAAACTCTGGCTGCTTTTTAAGATTAAAACTCAGATGAAGTGAATAAATTGGAGCCAAAAGAAGCGAATTATGCCATCAACCATGCAGGTGCATTTTCGGATTTTGGGAACGTCACGGAGGGTATGTCGGAAGGGGAGGGCAACGAGAATCGCAGATCCAAAAGAAGGATTTTTGGACGTCGATCTGCCAGACATCATTGACTGAAGCAGACAAAGAAGGAGCAGACTGCCACGGCAGGTGCTCTTTTTGTTGTAGGTGGCGTTAGAAGCTTACCCTTTTGTTTAAGAAAATTATAGGTTTTGGAGTAATCAAGAAGTTACTCAGCAGCCTCGCGCGGAATGGAGGGAACTGCAGTACGCTATTCTAGCAAAAAGTACCATTATAACGAGGTTGAGGGAACTACAGTACGCTATTTTGCTGTATTATGGGAAATTCAGCGCTTTTCGTGAGAATAAGACCCTGTAGTTCCGCTATGACTCGCGAAACCCTGCTTTTTGCCTAAATAGCGAACTGGAGTTCCCTTTAATAGACTTTGTCGCTTTTAGAGGTTGATCTCTCAGGGCAGCGAAGCCGTTTTTCTCTATTCAGCGATCCAAACGTTCACAGACATTTCACTTATGAAGAAATTCCATTATCGCTATAATAACGAGATAGAAAGGATGATGGAAATTGCCAACGACAAAGAAAGAGGAATTATATTTTGGTTTGATGATGTGCTTTGGGATGGTCGTATTCATGACATTGTATAATTTATTTACACATGGTTTGTTAGGTACGATAACTTTGAAAGGAATTGTGATTCAGCTTATTCTGGTCTTTATTATTGCCTCCTTAGTCGATTTATTTATTGTCGGTCCAGTAGCCAAGAAAATTGCTTTCTCATTACCCTATGACAAGTCTAAGAAGATATTGGTGATTCTGTCCTTAGCATAATGAATTAACTCTTTTAATCGCTACCACAATTTGTTATATTCTTTATTAAGAACTACTTTGTTCTTAATAATGTTATTCTGGGGGCGCTCAAGGTGAACAAGCGATATGAAGAGTTGGATTCCCTGCGTGGTTTGGCAGCGCTCTGTGTTGTGTTTTTTCATTTGTATCAAGTAATTCCAATCAACAAACTTTTTAAAGTAATATTCGAATACAGCCCTCTCCGTTTATTTATTTCTGGTGGGGAGTCGGTGGTCCTATTTTTTGTTTTAAGTGGATTTGTTTTGGCACTTCCTTATTTTAGCAATAAGCAGTTGAAGTACTCTTCGTACATTATTAAACGTATTTGTCGAATTTATTTACCTTACATCTTTGCTTTACTATTTGCGATTTCTTGTCGAGAAGCCTTTTATACAGGGCAAATAAAAGGACTGAGCAGTTGGATCAATACCTTCTGGTCAGCCCCTATTAGCTTTCAACTCATCAAAGAACATGTGATCATGTTAAGTGATTTTCTTAGTAATCTAAATCCTGTTATATGGTCGCTTGTTCATGAAATGAGAATATCCATTATTTTCCCATTAATTATGATAATCATATCGAAGTTAGATTGGAAAAAGGCGTTAGCTTTCAGCGCTTTGGTAAGTCTGCTGGCAATCGTATTATTTATTATTTTCAAGCCTGCAAGTACAGGGACAGAATATGTGGCATCACTTAATTACACAGCTTTGTTCATTATAGGTGCGTTGTTAGCGAAATATAGAAGTTATATCTCTCATAAATTCAATTCACTTAGCGTTAAAGTGAAAACTTCAGTTTTCGCATTTGGAATAGCTACTTATTTATTTGTACACCCTTCATTTGTAATAAAAGCACTCATATTTCAGAACATATCCCCCTTCTATAGAACAGTTATAGATTCTTGGTTTATTACTTTAGGGGCTGTCATTTTGATAATTTTCACTTTAAACTCCGCACGATTGTCCCGTATGATGAGAAATTTTTTCGTGATATTTTTAGGTAAAATCTCCTATAGTTTGTATCTAATCCATGTGGTGATAATTCTTACAGTGGTCCAAACATTATATGCTCAGGGTATATCAATCGGTATCCTCCTGAGTGGTTCGCTGCTAGTCTCTCTATTTATTGCTTCTATGATGTACTTTTTCATCGAGAAGCCATCCATATGGCTCGGCAAATTTCTAACAAGAAGTAAGAAGATGAAGCTAGATGAAATGAACTTAGAATCAGCTGCACAGAAAGCCATTTGAGTACGATCTCAAGTGGCTTTTTGTGTACCCATCAAGCTCAGTTATGCGGGAAGGAAAGATGAGCCTCGCGCGATGTATCTGTTGAAAAGGAGGTCACGGAGAAATATAGTCCATGTCAATCGTGAATTGATTTTTCGCACGGTACAATTGGTTTTTGTCGGCTGAATACCAGTTGACATCCACCTTGTTGCTATTAGTATGGAAGGTTAACAGCATCAACATACCGTATCCACCGTATCGCCAGTCCAAGCCTTGCGCATCCGTAAGCAGTTGATTCACCCGGTTGCCGTACACTCCCGTGTCTACCCGTTTAACGATATCCGGATAACCGATATGGCCGGACAAGACAAGGATGACATTCTTATGTTTGCTGGCAACTTCATTCCAGATCTCGTCGCCATTTTTGGCATCGCTAAGTTGCGTAGAAGCGTAGTCTAAGTACTGGTTGGAGAGATGCTCCCCGTTCCAGTACATATAGGCATGCGTCGCAAGAATAACATTTTTCTCAGGATGCGCAGCAATTTGCTGGTTGACCCAATTCAAAATACTTTCATTTGGTCCATATGCGAGACTGAAAATCATATATTGCTTGTTGCCCACCGTGACATAATAGTAGACATTGCTCATATCTCCTACTTTGTATGCGCCGCCAAAATGAGACATCGGAGAAAATTTAGCGTAAGGGAAATATTGGTTGTATTGAACGGCTTCGCGGTTCAGTTGCATTGGAAAGTCATGGTTCCCCGGCAGAGGCATATAGGGAACGACGCCATCCAGGATATTATAAGCATTTTGTGCCACCTGCCACTGTGCACCGCTGTCCCATCCATCCACGATATCCCCCAAATTCATCACAGCCTTAATATTGTAGGCGGACTTGTTATTCTTAATCCAATTCATCATATTATAAAATTTATTTGGATACGATTTGGCTAGAATTTGCGTATCCGGTAGTACAACCATACTGTAATCGCCTTGCGCCAGTGAAGGGGCAATCCAATCTGCGAATGTCGAAACATCGTTTCTTTGCGGCGATTTGTCTGCATAGACGCCATTCACCATCGCTTTAAACTGCCAACTGCCCAGCAAACCTGCTTGATTCGCAGGTTCGGTCACCATGTTAGCGCCAATTTGTTGCTCGGTGCGGACCGTTGACCACATGCGAAGAGAAGCGATTTCGCCTTTGAAATATTGCGTGTTTCCTACACGATAATCGCCGCCAATCTTAAGCGGCATCGCTGGAATGTCCGGTTGGAAAACGGCGTTGGTTCGAGTCGCTACCAGCACGCCGTTGATATAGCATTTCACTTGATCCGTAGTTTCATCAAACGTCATGGCGACATGTACCCATTTGTCCTGGCGCAAATTCACGCCAGTAATAACGATGTTCTGATCATTTTTTTGGTGGTTCAAATCCTTCTTCCAATAAAGTCTAGGCTCTCCCTGTGCGGTCACTTCAAAGTTGACATAAGGCAGATCATAGTCATAGTAGCCTGCATCCATGAAATTGCTGGCAATAACGCCGCCCTGATTACCTTGTGAAGGCAGCTTGATCACAGCCTCGAAGGATCGCGGAATTTCCGGCAGTTTATTTTTCATGGCATATTGTACGTCGCTGTTTGCAAAGCGAACACCAGCAGCATTGAAGGCGAGCGGAAAGCCCTCCGTTGTGATCTTGATCGGATTCGTACTTACGAAATCGCTGAAGGCAGTGGTTGGCGACGTGCCCGCATCGTCGCTTAGCCGCCAAGCATGAGTTAATCCAGGCTCACTGCCTGTCAACGCAGTCGTTACATATTGGCTAATCTGATCTGGTGTGCGCATCTGATTCCACAAACGGATTTCAGAAATCTCCCCGTTCAGCCACGTGCTCTTTCTGTGATCCGTACCTACAAACATCGGCAGTGACGAAGGCGTATTGTAAGGCGCAATAGCGGTATAACCGGTTCTCTCGAACACTTTTGTACCATTCTTATAGAATATAATCTTCTTGTTCACAACATCGCGAACAACGGAGAGAAGCATCCACTCATTCGTTGCCACGTCAACACCTGTTACGTATAGATCGTAAATATCATGTCTTGCACCTTGTGCATCATAATATTGTTCCCAATAGCGAAGTCGATTGTCTACGGTTAGCTCTAACGACCAACTGTTTTGGCTGCCGTCTTTATAATTGCCGATGATAATCTGACGCGTGTTTACATTTGGTTTCAACTTGACCCACACTTCCACGGTCGCTGGAATGCTCTCTACGGGCTTGTCCATGATGCCATAGTTGCTTGGCTGAAACTTCAGACTTTTACGCTCGGCAGCACTAATATCGGCGGATACGTTCCCTATTGCGGCTAGCAGGAGAGCGAAGACCAAAACTGTGGAAATGCTGTTTCTTAACATACGTTTAATCTGCAACATGAATTTCCTCCTCGGTTAGGTTCAAATTTAAATGTATAATCAAGCTCGTTTGGATCACCAATGTTCTCGCTTGGCACAGCTCCGGAAACTGCGCAACGTTGACACACCATCCAGGGGAGCCGCCACTGACTGACTCCCGCACAGTGCTTGCAATGAGTGACACTCGTGAGCGGATAGGGGGGGGGATTGACTTAAGTTGGAAGCGCTTCCTATATTTTAAAAGGTAATATTTGTTAGCTTATTTAATTCCAATTATAAGGAAAAAAACGCATAATACAATATTTAATTACGACTTTTTAATAAATATAACAATTAAATACTTTTAAATGCTGTATTATGCTGTTTTTTTTAAAGAATAGACACAATAAAAACGCAAGCCGCTAAGAGCCTGCGTTTATGATGGAAATAAGATGTTTTTGTATCAGTCCGATCCAATCCCAAATTTCCGTGAAAAGGACTACGGAATAATCAGCGTGTTCTTCTCCTGCAGCGTGGCCAGATCGTTCGCTTTAATTAAATCGTTCGAGATGGTGTACAGGGTATCCCCGATGTATAGCACGCGCTGTACCTGTTTATCGCCTGCCTGAACATATTGCCCTGCTTTTTTCAGATCATCCTCGCTGAGATGGGTGATACTGCCGCGGAGCTGGAAGCCTTTGTCCAAATCGATTTTGTATACGTAAGCACCTTGAAAAGCAAAAGTACCATACGAGCTTACCGAGTTAGTGTTACTAGAAGCATCAAATTTCATCACATTGACAGGAAACGAGAGTAAATTCTTTTCCTTGGAAAAGAGTAAAGCTCTATGATTGTGCAGCAGCTCGGAATCCGTTCCTCGGTCACCAATCAGTTCCTTGAATTTTTCCTTAGGATGATTCACATCGGTGATATCGAACAGCGCCATTTTCATACCTTGATAATAGGCGATAGACTGCGGTTCTTGCGAATTCTTGAGGTCAACCTCGATCGTATCTTTGCCGAAGCCAATCACATGGTTCTCATCATAGGGATGCAAATAATCGCTATAGCCAGGAATTTTTAACGCACCTAGTAATTTCGGTGCAGCTGGATCCTTCAAATCCATAACAAAAAGGGGATCCGTGTTTCTGAAAGTAACCATGTAAGCCCGGTCACCCATGAAACGCACGGCATAGATTCTTTCCCCAGGCGCAATATTTTCAATTTTACCTGTCATTTTCAGGTTAGCGTCAAGGATGAAAACATGGTTCATCGATGTTCCTTCATCTGTCCGCCCCATTTCGCCAGTTGTCGTCGCGATCCGGAAATGCCCATTATGTTCATCCATGGAAAATTGATTCAGTAAACGGCCTGGCACTTTGCCGGTATTCGTGAACGTTGCTTTCCCTGCTTTTAGCCCAAATTGATAAATAATCGTTTCTGGTTGGAACGATTGCTGTTCATAATTCGTAACGGCGATAGTTAAGTTTTCTTCGGAGGCATACACATTTTGTCCAGAACCGAGATAAGAAGTGACGTTCATGGTCTGTTGCAAATCATTAAGATTAATGCTCCCGATAAGCACATAGTTAGGCTCTATGGCTTTAGGCAGGTAATAGACTTGATCTAATGGAATCTTGGTAAAAGAATCGCCTGAGACTGAATCCCGGTAGGCCGGGGCAAGGTCTGTTAAGACTTCATCATCATGCTTCTTTATTTTCTGATATCGATTGTAATTCACAAACTTATTGGAGATAAAGTACAGTGACGACCCGACTTTGCGAGAGGAGATGTAGTTTCCTTCAAGCTCAGCTTCTTTCACAAGCTTCAGACTGTTTCGATCCGTGAGATCGTAAACCATAACTTTAGCGTTACCTTGGGACTTCATCGGCATGATGAGTCGCTTTTCTGTGAGGCCAGCCGGGCCGTTATAAGGGACTGGTGTATCGTAGTTGAGAGAGTTGCCGATCACGATAAGATGTTTGTCATCCACGTAGATTTCACTAGGTTGGAACTGCGCGCTTTGATTTTTGGGGAAATCGAGAATGCTCAGCACTTTCATCTGATCGGCAGGATAAGCCTGAGTAACGACAATGCGTTGTCTGTTAACCGTATAGATGTAGGTTCCGTCTGTTTTGACAACATCGGATTCATCCACGCCTTGCACTTGAACATTCGTACTGGAATACTCGGGAACAACTGCTGTGGTCGAGTCCTTCTTAGCACTAGATGAATCAACACTAGTTGGAGATATGGCTTCAGTGGACATTTCGGTTACAACGGTTTTACCCAGGGGAATAACTCTGATATTCCCAATGCTTTGATTCTGCGAGAGCAGAGTGAGCAAGTGGTCATAGGTGCCGACAACAGGCAAACTGTCCGTTTGCTTCGTGATATTCACAGAGCTGGTGGCAGAATCCCAGCGAACCACATAATTGGTGCTTTCCATAAAAAATCGCAGTGGAACGTACATCGTACCATTTACCATTTGTGTACTGCCGTAAATCGTGTTTGCTTTACCGTTCACATAGGCAACGTCTGAATTCATAGGCAGCTTAAGCTCGTACTCGTTCTGAGAAACAATTGCCATCTGATCTGTATCGTTCCATGTAACATCCATCCCCGTAATTTTGGCTAGATCCCGAACCGATGCCATCAGAATGCCGTCCAGCTTCATCGGCTGCTGGGAGAAAACAATCGGCTGCCCCTCCAACAGGACAACGGGTTCTTGAGCGGCTTTCGTGGCAACTGGAGTAAACGTGGATGTTAAGATCATTGCGCTAAGCAGAAGTCCGATGGTCCTTACTTTTTTCTTCAAATGTTTTCATCCCTTCATCTTAAAAATTGTATGCCAAATTTTTCTATATCTACTTAACGGTTTCACAGGGGAATATGTTTCAGTAATCGGATAATTGATTATCAAATGTTTTGTCCCTTTTGAGAAGCTGATAGTGGTGTTAATATAGTTGTATTCAAATGAAAGAGGAGTCGCTATGTCAAACAAGACGAATGCATGCCGAATATTAGATTCTCTCCGTATTCCTTATAAGCTCCAGGAGTATGATTGGGATGAGAATCAATTGGATGTGGCAACTGTTGCTGTTAAAGTGGGCTTGCAGCCCAACGAGTTATTCAAAACTCTTATTCTAAGAGGTGACAAGTCAGGTATTCTTGCCGCTTGTATTCCGGGAGATCAGGAATTAAACCTAAAGAGCCTAGCGTCTGTAAGCGGCAATAAAAAGGTTGAAATGGTCTCTGTCAAAGAAATTCAAGCTCTTACAGGCTATATAAGGGGCGGTGTCTCGCCGCTGGGCATGAAGAAAAAGTACCCCTTTTACATACAATCGTCCGTAAGATCAATGGAGCTTGTAAGCATTAGCGGTGGCCGTCGTGGACTGCAAATCTTCCTGCGCGGAGATGATGTAGCAGCAGCTTCGGAAGGGCAGCTTGTTGATATTGTTAATTAAAGGTGAGATGAACTATTCACAGTCCTTTTTTGGGTGAACCAAATTGCCAATAACACCAAGAAGCCGCTATTCGGAGCCATCCGACAGCGGCTTTTTGGAAATATAAAAGTTTATATGTTTTGGAGTGAGCGCGGAGTTACTCCAGCCGCCTTGTGCGAACAGAGGGAACTACAGTCCGCTATTCTAGCCAAAAGTATCCAAATCGCGGGGGTGAGGGAACTACAGTCCGCTATTTTGCTGTTTCAAGGAAAATTCAGCGTTTTTCGTGGAAATAAGACCCTGTAGTTCCGCTAATACCATAGAATCCCTGCTATTTGCCTATATAGCGTCTTCTAGTTCCCTTAATAGGTTTTGTCGCTACTTAGAGGCTGATCTCTCAGGGCGGCGAAGCCGTTTTTCTTACGCAACTTAGTGCAGCATGCGATATTGAGTAGGAGCGAAGGCTCGCAGGCCACTACTTTTTAACTCGATGATTTGTCCGATGCGGCCCGATTTCCTGGGAAATGTCCCGGCGTCATCTGGCGCAGGTTTGACAATGGCCGTAACGTTTTAAAACGACACCCTAATAAATTCTTGACATATTCGTGTTAAGTTATTAGCAACTAGGGGGTGCTGGAATGAATAATACACTATTCGGTATATGCAGGGATTTGATTGCGAATTTTGCAATTGTTACAGCTTATTTGTTTCTAACCAGCCAAGTTATATTTAAGAATAAGACTTTGGATTCCACGGCATCCATAAGCACCAAAGTTCTTATCGGGTTCTCAGCTGGCATACTTGGAATCGTATTGATGGTCTTTACTGTTGAGTTTAATGGAAGCATTTTGGACTTTAGGCAGATTGCTGTTATTATTTCAGCGCTTTTTGGTGGCATATATGCTTCTATTTTAACAGGACTTATGATCTTTTTTATGCGTTTGTTCGCCTTTGGCGTAATAAGCCATACTTCGGTTATAGCGGCTTCAAATATCATTTTTTTATCCCTGGCTGTTGGAGTTATCAGCCGATTTAATTTGACATTTTGGAAGAAATGGATCTACGCGCTCGTTGTTTGTAATTTCTCTACAGCTATTGTATTTTTCATAAATCTTGGGACCAAAGGGTTTTTGCCCGCCTTCATCTATGTGATTATGTTGACGGTTGGAGGGGGAGTAGCCGGCTACTTGACAGCTTTCCTGGTCAAAGCTAAATCTCATTTTCAAAGAATGGAAAAGGCCGCAACGTTTGATTTCCTGACAGAGTTGAACAACCATCGAACATTTGATGAAGTATTCAATGTTTCGTTGCAGAAAGCTATAGAGAAAAATGAATCGTTGTCCTTGCTGATGATAGATATCGACCATTTTAAGAAGATAAATGATACGTATGGGCATTCCAACGGGGATGTCGTGCTGAAACAATTTGGTAAATTAATAAAGAATGCCTCTCGCTCCTTTGATATTGTCTCACGAAATGGAGGAGAGGAATTCTCGATTTTACTTTACGATTTGCCGCATAAACATGCACTTGTCGTAGGAGATCGGGTACGAAGTGCGATAAGTAAACATGAATTTGTTCTTAATGATGGTCAAACCATCAAGATTACGGTTTCAATAGGTGCTGCAACGTATCCAGATACGAAGGAGGAACTTATTGAACAAGCCGACAAAGCGTTGTACAAAGCTAAAATGAATGGCAGGAATAAAGTGTGTTCGAACCAGGAGGTTCTGGGTGGGATCTAATTATCCATCACCAAAGATTTTATAAACTTACCGAAATCGCAGAAGCAGCCGGCACAGGAGCAAGCACGATACCATGATCTGAATTCGTCCAAGATGCGCCTTCGAGCGCAGAGATTTGATGGATGCCTCTAAGCACGATCGTGTATGGTTGATTGCTCCCTTGAACCGAGATATCAATAACATCAAGTCTGCGCGTAGCTTTCACCGTCATTTGTTTGTTTGCTTGCATGTCATAAATGGTTGTTTCTACGGCAGCGCCATCCGCCAATTCAAACAAATGAAGCGACACATTTTCCGCATAATTATAATCTGGCTTCTGGTCGTTGGCTCCAATAGCCAGCAAGGTATTCGGTTTAACCAATAATGGAAGTGTCATATAGCCATGCGTTTCCTGGTGCCATTTGCCGCCTTCAACCACATGACCATGGAAGAAATCGGTCCAACGCCCCTCGGGAACATAATACTGAACAGTACCTAGCTCATTGAAGATGGGAGCAACGAGGAGGTTGTCTCCTAACATGTACTGCGTATCCAGGTGATGTGCGGTCGGATCGGCCGGGAAATCAAGCACCATCGCGCGCATCATGGGAATTCCTAACTCTGTGGATTGGATTGCACTTGCGAACAAATAAGGCATTAACTTGCTTTTTAGCTTTGTAAAATGTCGGAGCACATCGACGGCTTCATCGTCAAACAACCAAGGAACCCGGTAAGACTCATTCCCATGCAAGCGGCTGTGCGACGATAGCAGGCCAAAAGCGACCCAGCGCTTATAAATATCAGGCGGCGCGGTTTTCTCAAAGCCGCTGATGTCATGGCTCCAGAATCCGAATCCGGATAAACCAAGGGAGAGGCCACCGCGGAGCGATTCTGCCATCGAATCGTAGTTAGCCGAGCAATCGCCGCCCCAGTGGACAGGGAATTGCTGTCCTCCGGCTGTAGCGGAGCGGGCGAACAGCATGGCTTCGTTCTTGCCAAGTTTTTCTTCCAATACTTCGAAAACCGCCTTATTGTATAGGAATGTATAATAGTTGTGCATTTTGAGCGGATCCGAACCATCGTGATACTGAACATCGGTTGGGATGCGTTCGCCGAAATCGGTTTTAAAGCAATCCACGCCCATATCAATGAGGCGACGCAAATGCCCTTTGTACCACTCTGTGGCTTCTGGATTGGTGAAATCCACAAGCCCCATGCCAGCTTGCCAGAGATCCCACTGCCACACATGTCCGTCCACAGTTTTGACCAAATAACCATGATCCATGCCCTCTTGGAAAAGCGGTGATTTCTGGCCTATGTAGGAATTAATCCAGACACAAATCTTCAGTCCCTTGTCTTTGAGGCGACGCAGCATGCCCACCGGATCTGGGAACATATCCGCATCCCACTCAAAGTTGGTCCATTGGTATTCTTTCATCCAGAAGCAGTCGAAATGGAAGACATGAAGCGGGATGTCTCGTTCAAACATGCCGTCGATGAAACGGTTCACAGTAGCTTCGTCATAATCCGTTGTGAAGGATGTCGTTAACCACAGACCGAACGACCAGGCAGGCGGCAGAGCGGGTTTACCCGTGAGTTTCGTGTAATTACCCAGCACATCTTTTAATGTGTTCCCGCCTATAATGAAATACTCAATCTGTTCACCGGGTACGCTGAACTGGACTTTGGACACTACCTCAGAGCCGACTTCAAACGATACATGCTCGGGATGATTGACGAAAACACCATAGCCTTTACTGGATAAATAGAAGGGCACATTTTTGTAGGCTTGTTCGCTGCTTGTGCCGCCATCTTCGTTCCAGATATCAACGGTTTGCCCGTTTTTAACGACATTGGTGAAACGTTCCCCGAGTCCGTAAATATGTTCGCCGATGCCCAGCTCAAGCTGCTCGCGAAAGAAAACCGCTTTATCCGCAGTTGTAATATGCCCCGCACCTTTGCTGTTGGTTCCGGTCAAACGGCGGTCTTCGAAGAAAAACTCAGCGCCCCAGGTCTGGTGTTTGTTGACTTTCACGGTTAAACTACCTGATTTCAGCGTAACATGGTCCCCCCGTTCATCGATTGAAACGGGGGTTTGTTCATTTTCAGCGATATCAAATGCGGGTCCATTCGAACGCTTACCAGCGTGATGGGTCCAACGTACACGGATAATATCAGGAAGCGGGGAGCTTAATTCACAAGTCAACATGGCTCCATTCAAGGTATCGCCTTTATGCTGAATCTTTCTTGCAGCGGCGTAGACAGTCAGGCTGTTCGCTTCTTGATGCACATCGCGGACATCGACTGGATTAAGGACTGTGTAGCCGTCTTTGACCATCCAATAACCATTCGAAAATTTCATTGCCATCATCCTCTCAAAATGTTGTAATATCATTATATTGATTTAATAATTCTAGATCTTTCGGAATATTGCTTGTTAATATCAGTATTTTGACATTACATTGATTTCTTGAGAAAAGGAGATCCATCAATGGAGCAGGCACAATTCAAAGAGGATCGCATACACGGTGACCCGCTGTATCCGATCCGAGTTTATGAAATCAACTGCCAGCCTGGGGAGGAACTGCTTGAACTTCACTGGCATGACGAATTAGAATTCCTTATGCTTACCAAGGGAGAGGCTCTATTTCGCGTTTCCATGCAAGACTATGAATTGGAAGCGGGAGAAGCCATATTCGTGAATGGCGGTCAACTCCATTCCGGTCAAATCGTTACGGATGAGGGATGTTCCTTCACTGCGATTGTGTTTCATGCCGATATCTTGGGAGGGGACCGATTTGATCTCGTTCGCGAGAAATACATTAACCCGCTGATCCAGCAGAAATATGTTGTTCCCGTCCGAATTCGTCAAGATACAGTGGAAGAAAGAGAGATTCTGACACTGCTTGGGCAAGTGTTTGAGCTTAATCTTAACGAAAAACCTCTCTTCGAGCTTTCTACAAAGGCGTATCTGCAGTTGATAATTTCCAAGCTTATGATGCTCGGAGGGCCCTCTTTCCGTGGACTTCCGCTTCCTGTTAACCCGGCGCATATCGATCGATTAAAGGAGATTATTGCCTATATGCAGGCGAACTTCAGCTCAGCGATTCGATTGGAGGACCTTGCAGCGATTGTCTCTTTTAGCGAGTCCTATTTTTGTCGGTATTTCAAAGGTTTTACTGGGAAAAGCCCAATGGATTATTTAAATCAGTTGCGAGCAAAACAAGCGGCGTTGTTACTGAAGGATACGGACAAGAAGATCACCGAGATTTCGTTGGATGTTGGATTCAACACGTTGAGTTATTTCATTGGCGTGTTTAAAATGCATTTTGGTTGTACCCCATCTCAGTATCGCAAAAGATTAAATGAAGACATAAAGAAGCGGGAGCGAGGCTGAATGGAAGCTGCACATTCATATCCTCATTCCCGCTTAGTATTCAACTAAGCCGTCGCATGACCCATTCGATCGGGCCACGTTTCATCCATTTTCTCCAGACATAGGAGAAGAGGACAGCGATAATGAAATAGCCGCAGCCATAGGCAATGGAGAAGGAAAGATTGCCATTTTCCAAAAAATGTATCAACTCCAGAAAGCCCAAACCGATGATGATGTGGCCGACATAATGCGTTAGCGATAGCTGGCCGGTATTCATAAGCATTCGAACTACAAGGAAGTTGCCGCATATGTCTACCATATAAAGACTGATAGCGATGACTGCTAAAGCTAGACAAGTTGCTGATAATATATACAGCATCGTAGGGGGCATCGGTTTGGTCGTAAATAAATAACTAGCAGATTCTAGATCAAGGAAGGGATAGCTCCATTTAATAAGAAGGAAGGAGACTGTCTCGAAGAAAACAGTTCCCAAGAGAGCATAAATCAGCAATTTCGCTCTGTTTTCCGTACCCAGCCAACGTTTTCTGCCGATCCACATGCCAATTAGGAAAAAACAAAACCAGGGGAAAAACGGATGAAAGCCATTGAGCAATAGATTGCGGCTGAAACCTGCCAATGTCCAAAAATCGGTATAAACATGAAAACGTGAGTCCCAACCAAGACTATAATCAAAAACGATCAAAAAGAACTGTGAGGTTACTAACAGGCCAACAAACAACAAGAGTATTTTTTTATCAGATAAGGTGATCAACGTTGAGGCGACGAGCAGGAATAGCGCATAATAGTGCAAAATATCGGCATTCCAACCCATAAGAAGCAAGCCTGCACCTGCTAGTAGGAGGAAACCGGCTCGCTTCAACAAACTACTCCTGTTTTGCCGAATAAGGTCTTTATTGCGTGAAAGATATGCTTTCGATGTCATTAATGACACGCCAATGCCAGCGAGTATGACAAAGAGGGCTGCGGCTCTCCCCTCAAACAGTCCTGCTACAGCGATTAACCATGCCGCTCCGCCATTATCGGCCTCCATGGCAAGCTTATAATTCACAATAATCATGCCGAAAATTGCCAGTGCCCTAGCAAAATCAAGCGCTGTGATTCGTTGTGCCGACGCGCTCATGTGGCCTCAACTCTCCTTACAATCGTATGGACGGCCTTGGTCCATATGTCTTCATAATTACATTCAATCCCATAGCTGATAAAATTATCGATGCTCGATATGATCATATTCAGCAATTGCGCTTTCACAAGCAGATCGGTGTCATGGATCACCCCAATTGCAGCCCCATGCTGCAGCAGTCCGGCAAACCCCGATGTAAATCCGTCGAGAACTTCGATCAATTTCTGCGAGTACTTCATGTTCCTGAAGCCAAGCGCTTGATACTGATGCATGATGCGTGAGTAATTTTCGTCTTCTTTTTGCTGAGCGATGACGTTCAGGCCATCCGAGATCAATCTCTCTTTAAAATTAGTCGTTGTGTAGTTTGGAATGTGAAAAAAACTAGTGAAACCGATGCTTTTACATATTTCATCAAACAGGACATCGATCATGGCTTCTTTGGATACAAAGTGATAGTACAAAGCAGGTTTGGAAATTTTCACTTCCTTGGCGATCATGGTCATGCTAGTTTTCTCAAAGCCGTGTTCAGCGAATAGGCGATACCCGGTATTTAAGATATCTTCATACGTCGAAGTTGGTTTCATTGATATTTCCCCCTCTATTCAATTACTTACTTACCGTTCGGTAAGTAAACTATACCTTAAATGTGTGAGATAAAGCAATAGGAATATGAAAATAAGGCAGCACGCACAGCTAGTAAGGAAATGCAGCAGATAGTCTTGCAAAATGCGCGCATCGACGTTCCTCAATAAATCAGCAAAAAGAACCTAGCGCAGGCTAGGTCCTTTTTGCTGACCGCCAATACCACAGCAGAGCAGCCATCGAGCATAAGCTTACAGCTAGCAGTAATTCGTACACATGCTGAAAAGCATGAACGGGCAAACTTGCCTTTTGGTATTCAAGGAGCAGTCCGCATAAAGCAACGGAAACGGAGCCGCCGAAGAATTGAATCAGTTGGAGGAGTCCCATGCCGGAACCGATCATCGTTTTGGGCAGAATTCGCGAGGCTTCATTATTAAGCGAAGCCATTGTGGCTGAGAAAGCAGGCGAAAAGCAAAGATAGCCGATGAGAATGATGACAGCTGAATAAGACAGACTGAACGAATAAAACAGCAGAACGGCTGCAAGAAGGATGTGCCCGATTAGCAAAAATCGCAAATTGCCATAACGATCAATCCATTGGCCCACAAAGCGCGTCATAATGGCTGAGAAAATCGCTCCCGGGGCGATCATCAGTCCGATCGTCATTGCTGATTTATTGAATAGACTCGCAAGAGCGAGCGGCATCAGGAATAGATTGCCCAGATTGAGTACCAGAATACAAAAACCCACGACCAAGAGTTTTCTGTATCCTGGTTTCTTAAGCAGATCTATGTTGATGAATGTTTCTTGCTTCCTTTTCAAGTGCCATCCATGGAGAAGAAACGAGATGACACTCGCTGCCAACCAAATCAGTGATTGCTGGGTTACAGCTGTAAGCAGCGTTATGGCATGGCTAATGGTTAAAATAGCGCCCCAAATGTCGAAGTTAGCTTTCTCGGGAAGCGAATCTTTGGGCAGCAAGCGCAGAAGAAACGGAAGGATGAGGAGTACCAAACATGTAACTGTGAACAATCCGTTCCAGCCAAAGTACTCACTGATTAAACCGCCAATAATCGGACCAAGTCCGAAAGCCATTGCGCTTCCTGCTGAGATCATCGCGATTGCTCTTCCGCGTCTCTCGATAGGAATGTAGCGGCTTGCCAACACCAGCCCCAATCCAGCCATTGCTCCGGCTCCCGCAGATTGCAGAATGCGGGCTAGCAACAGCATCTGAAAATTATGCGCAAAAACCCCAAAGACGGAAGACAATCCAAGCGTTAATAATCCCACGGTCAATAGTCGCCGAATCGAGATGATATCGGACAGACGGCTGTAAATAACTGTGGATAAGGCATAGCCGAGCGAATAACTGGAAATGATCCACGAACCAAGATCGGCAGAAATCGCAAGATCCTGGATGATGCTGGGAATGGAGACATTGAACATGGTTGTATTCATAACGACGATGAAAAGTCCAAGTGTCCATAGAGGCATTACGATTTTATCATTCAAAAGGATATCATCCTATCTGTTCAAATTTATTATTATAAAATTATACGCTCTTCTGGAATGATTTCAAAACAAAAAGGCTCATCCTTAGGAATACCCAAAGATGAAGCCTTCGATCTGTATGCTGCCTTATTTTTTATCTGCGAGCCAAGTGGCTACGGAACTGATTTCATCATCCGAGAGTTTTCCTTTGAAGCTAGGCATCGCACCCTTGCCATTCGTCACAATCGATACGATCTGTTCCTTGGAAAGCTTGCTGCCTACCTTCTGCAAATTCGGTCCAACAAGCCCCTCCAGATTAGCGCCGTGACAACTTACACAGTTGGCTTTGAAGACAGCTTGAGCATCGACTTTTGTTGTGGTCCCACTGCTGGTTGCTGCTGGTGTTCCGGTAGTTCCCGTGGTTGGGGAAGGCTTGGTTGTGTTGCTCTTCCCACAAGCAGACAGGGAAACGGCAAGCAAAAGAGATAGACATAGAAATGATTTGTTCATCCTTGTAATTCTCCTTTCACATCAATCAGGTTCTGATACTACATTTCCCGACATCGCAATTTTTCATGCAAAGAATGAATAATAAATAAGGCCAATGCTCATCATATCCTCAACAACGCAAAGTTACATATAAATTCCAAAGGAGGAAGGAACAATTGGCTGAGGATCATAAAGGAAAATCGCCAGATCCGTCGCGGCGCAGTTTCTTGAAATATACCGGGACCGCCATTGGCGGAGTCGTTGTGGGAGGTGCTGTCGGAAGCGCCCTATCGAGTAAATTTGGCAACAAACAAGCAGCGCCTTCGCCATCTGCCTCACCACAGGCGCCGCAGCAGGCGGCAGACTATAATCAAGCCCCGATGTTCTTAAATCAAAGCCAACTGCAAATTACGGAAGCAGCCGCTGAGCGGATTTTCCCTAAGGACGATAAGGGGCCGGGAGCGACAGACTTGGGCGTCGCCTTCTATATCGACCATCAGCTGGCGAGTCCCTGGGGAGTGAATTCCAGGGAGTACCGAACAGGCCCTTTTGTCAAAGGGGAAATCACGCAGGGGGACTATCAAAGCATTAAGCGTCATGAGCTGATCACGATGGGACTGCAAAGTATGGAAGATACGAGCAAGACCAAATACAGCAAATCGTTTGTGGATTTGGCGCCTGAGGAGAAGGATGCGATTCTAACCTCTATGGAAAAAGGCGAAATCATGGTCGTGAACGGCATTACGGGAAAAACCTTTTTTAATCTGTTTCGCAGTCTGACGATAGAGGGGGTATATTCGGATCCTCTTTATGGAGGAAATAAGAATATGCAAGGTTGGAAATTGCGCAAATATCCAGGCAACCAGATGGCTTACGCGAACATTATGGACAAGGATCAATTCGTCGCCATGGAACCACGCAGTTTGCATGACCATTTTGCACATTAATAAGATCTATATAGTGAGGAAGGGAATAGCTCATGGCTACAAAAATGCCAAAAGTTCCAGTAGTGATTGTTGGGATGGGCTGGGTCGGCGGAATCATTGCCGCGGAATTGTCCAAACAAGGGGTTAAAGTCTTGGGTTTGGAACGCGGGAAGCCGCGTGGAACACAAGACTACTATATGGTGCATGACGAGCTTCGTTATGCTCAGCGCTATGATCTTATGCAGGATCTTTCCAAAGAGACGGTCACGTTTCGAAATACAGAGAAAGTCGCAGCAGTGCCCATGCGCGAATATGGTTCCTTCCTGCTTGGGGAGGGATTAGGCGGGGCCAGTATACACTGGAATGGGCAAACGTACCGTTTCCTGCCATACGATTTCGAGATTTACAGCAAAACAGTTGAACGATACGGGAAGCAGAAAATACCCGAGGGGATGACCATACAAGATTGGGGCATTACCTATGACCAATTAGAGCCGTATTTTGATAAATTCGAAAAGCTGGCAGGCATCTCCGGTGATGCGGAGCAAAATCCGATGGTGGGTAAGCGATCGAACCCTTTTCCCACGAAACCGATGATCAAAACGCCCGTCTTAAAGCTATTTGAAGAGGCGACCAAAAAATTGGGGTATCATCCTTACATGATGCCTTCGGCGAATCTATCTGAGCAATATACCAATCCCGATGGGGTAACCCGGGCAGCTTGTCAATATTGCGGTTATTGCGAGCGTTTCGGCTGTGAATACGGGGCAAAGGCGGATGCCGTAGTCACGGTGCTGCCAGTCGCGCAGAAAACAGGGAATTTCGAGCTGCGCTCCTATTCGAATGTCATTCAAGTGCTGAATGATGGCAAGAAAGCAAGCGGAGTTGTTTATGTGAACACGGTTACAGGCGAACAGTTCGAACAGCCAGCTGATGTGGTCATCATGGCTAGCTACGTGTTCAACAACATAAAGCTCTTGTTGACTTCCAAATTAGGCAAGCCTTACGATCCGGTAACAGGCAAAGGCGTGATTGGCAAAAATTATTGCTATCAGACCAATGGTGGATCAGCAGCAGGTTTTTTTGACGATAAAGAATTCAACTTATATGCAGGCGCTGGATCGCTGGGCATGGAAATCCCTGATTTCAATGGCGATAATTTCGACCACAGCGACTTGAATTTTATTCATGGCGCAGGCATCCGCATTTCGCAAACGGGGCAGCGGCCAATCGCGACCAACTCAGTTCCCAAAGGAACGCCGTCCTGGGGGAAAGCCTTCAAGGAGCAGTCTCTCAAATATGCGAACAGTGTATTAGCTGTTTCTCCGCAGGGCAGCAGTATGCCTTGGAAGCATCATTATGTGGATTTGGATCCGACCTACAAAGATGCTTATGGGTTGCCGCTACCACGGATCACCTTCGATTTCGAAGAGCAGGACCGGCAAATGATCAAGTTCGTGGCTGGCAAATCCGCAGAAATCATGAAGGAAATGAAGGCGACGACCATTGGATCATCGGATCAGCTCGGACCTTACAATATCGTTCCGTATCAATCTACACACAATACAGGCGGCGTGATTATGGGCGCACAGCCTGAAACTTCAGCAGTTAATTCCTATTTGCAAATGTGGGATGTTGAGAATGTGTTCGTTGTCGGCGCGTCAGCTTTCGCCCATAACAGCGGCTATAACCCTACGGGTACTGTTGGTGCGCTAGCCTATCGAGCAGTCGAAGGTATTTCCAAATATTTGAAACAGGGTGGAATTATTGTGTAGTCGCCAGCAGCGCGAATCACATGGTTTAAAGGGGGGATGGGATGGAACAGGAAGATTGGATCTTACATTTGACCGAAGTGCGCAAACGACTGATCATTATTCTTGCCTGGTTTGTACTAACGTTTAGTGCGGGCTTGTATGTGGCGCCGAGCATACTAAAGTACATGAAATCGCAGCCTATGGTGGGCGAAATTGCGTGGAACGTTTTTTCCTTCACAGACGGGCTGATGATCTATATGAAATGTGCGTTCCTCGTTGCTTTGCTGTTCACGGTTCCGTTGCTGCTCTATCAAGTGTGGGCTTTCGTTAAGCCCGGTCTTACGGAGGTAGAGGCCAAGAGCACCCTTCCTTACATTCCCGTCTCATTCGCTCTGTTTATCATCGGGGTATCGTTCAGTTATTGGGTGGTATTCCCGATGATGGTTCGCTTCATGATGAGCATGAACCGTAAAGTCGGCGCTGTGGAAACATACGGGATCGACCGTTACTTTTCATTTCTGTTTGAAATTGTGTTCCCCATGGCAATTGCCTTCGAGCTGCCTGTTGTCGTACTGTTTCTCACAAGAATTGGCTTGCTCACCCCACAGCGATTGAAAATGACGAGAAAATACGCCTACGTAGGACTTGCCATTACAGGTTCTTGTATCTCGCCTCCTGATATGATCTCCCATCTCTCGGTCACGCTGCCGCTCATTTTACTTTTCGAAATTAGCGTGATGGTGGCGGGCTGGCAATGGCGATCCATGCAGCAAAGTCCGGCAAACAGCTAAAAGCTAATCAGCATAAGAAAAGAGGAAGATGCTCATGTTCAACAATATTGGTGTTTCAGGGTTAATCTTGATTCTGGCTATTGCTTTAATCGTCTTCGGCCCTTCCAAGCTGCCGCAGTTAGGAAGGGCATTCGGGGATACCCTCCGTGAATTTCGCAACTCGACCCGCAACATCATTGAGGATATCGACCCCGAGCCGCGTATTGAAAGTGAAACGAAGAAACAATTGTAACTTCGTGATTCAGGGAAGAAGAGCTGCTTTCGAGCAGCTCTTTTTGCGCGTTCTGGAGTGAATACGGAGTTACTCCAGCTGCCTCGCGCGGATGGGGGAACAACGGTGCGTTATTCTAGCCAAAAGTGCCGAAATCGGGAGGTTGGGGGAACTAGAGTACGTTATTCTAGCCAAAAGTGCCATTATCGGGAGGCTGGGGGAACAACGGTGCGTTATTCTCGCCAAAAGTGCCAAAATCGAGAGGTTGAGGGAACTACAGTACGTTATTCTCGCCAAAAGTGCCAGAATCGAGAGGTTGAGGGAACTACAGTACGTTATTTTGCTGTTTTATGGAAATTTCAACGTTTTTTGTGGAAATAAGACCCTGTAGTTCCGCTATCCCCCTCGCATCCCTTCTTTTTGCCTAATTAGCGTCCCCTAGTTCCCTTACTAGGTTTTGCTGCTAAGATGAGGCTGATCTCTCAGGGCGGCAAAGCTGCTTTTATTTAGCATAATAAGCTTCCACCGCAGATATCTTTGCTTTGGAGGTTTTCTGTCCCAAAGGGCATCTTATGAACTGTATGATGCTTATAGACCGGAAAATAGCTACTTTGAAGATGTAATGAACGGAATTGGCGCTACCCGGCACTTTAATGGCCGAATGGTGATTTAATTGCTTGAAATAGCGCATCTGGCATGCACTAGATTTTCAAAAGATTGTTTCCTACATTTACCAATGCATTTTAGCGAACAAACCAGCTTCCTCTGGAGTCAAATTAAATAAACGTCTAAATAGGCGTTAACAGATAGGAACGAAGGTGTACTTCATGAAAAAAAGATCATTCATTCGCTGGCATACCTGGATGGAGCAACTTGACACTTATGCGGCTGCCACCCTGTTGAAGTGGAAAAAAAGATTGAACCCATTGACGAACAAACTGGGCTTTGGCATTTACTTTTACAAGGATATCACGGTAAATCTGAATCGTTTGAACAAAGATATGCTGGTCATCGCTGCGGACTACGTCAAACTTTCGCATGTCAACACGCGTACGTTTCCCAGCTTTATTTCGGTGGCTGATGGGATCAATGCGACGATGTTCTCCAAAGTCCCGAACCATGTTATTAAACGGATTATCACGTTAGTTACTGCGTTGCCTGGATACAAGGCGCTGCAATCGGCATCACGTTCGTACGGGTATAAGTGTGAGCTGCATTACAATCAAGGAAAAGCCTTTTTTGGCTCGTTGCAAATTCATTTTCAGAAAATGCAAAACGATGACATGGGGACAGCTTACGGCGCGGTATAAAAGGGCAGCATATGATATTATATAGATAACCTTTTACAAAGTTAGGAGTTTTGTGTTCAATATGAAACAGAACAAATATGATGACCCTGCATTCTTTGAAAAATACAGTGGAATGCCCCGTTCAATTGATGGGCTCAAAGCTGCTGGGGAATGGCCTGTACTCCGAACGATGCTGCCTGAACTTCGAGACAAGCGGGTTCTTGATCTTGGATGCGGCTTTGGCTGGCATTGTCAATATGCGCGCGAGCAGAACGCTCGATCCGTGGTTGGGGTAGATCTGTCTGAGAGTATGCTGGCTTATGCAAGGGCCAATAATAATGATCCCGCGATCGAATATCGGAGGCTTGCGATTGAAGACATCCAATTTGCGGCTGAGGAATTTGATGTTGTGATAAGTTCGCTTGCGCTCCATTATGTGGAGAACATCGATAGCGTATGCCGCAAGGTGCATCAGTACTTAGCTCCTGGTGGAACATTCGTCCTTTCCGTGGAACATCCGGTATTTACCGCACTCGCTGCGCAGGATTGGCATTATGGCGCGAGTGGCGAACGGATGCACTGGCCTGTAGACAACTACCAGAGTGAAGGTGTCCGGGAGGCAAGGTTTCTGGATCATGATGTCGTGAAATACCATCGAACGATTGCTACCTACATGAATGCTTTGATTGAGGCTGGATTTAAGCTGACAAGGATTGCCGAGCCTCAACCAACGCAAGAAGCACTGGAGCAGATTCCCGAAATGAAGGATGAAACCCGTCGCCCCATCTTCCTGTTGATGGCAGCGGTCAAGACGAATTAGCTAGATGAGGCTCTCCCACAAGGTTGAAAACCTTGCAGAGGAAGCCTTTTTTTTATTTCTATCAGGTTACGGTCAGATGTTAGGAAATCTTTCGCATCATGATATGAATTTTTGTTCAGCTGCAACCGATAAAGATAGTGGATAGAAGTAGATTATAGACTACAATATTGTTTAAAAGAGGAGCCAACATGATGAAAACACAAGGTACTGAGCGTCGAAGGTCATTTTCACAAGTCTCATTGAAAGTCAAACTGCCTGTTTGGATCAGCTTGTTAGTCATTCTTGTACTTGCAGCAACGAGCATATGCACGTATATGTTCGGGTCCCAAATTGTGATGAAGAAAAGCAAAGATGAGATCAATACGAATGTAGAACGAATCGGACAATATTTGCAATCCACTGCTGAGTTGGAGGAGCAGAGTCTTTACCTGGTATCGGTCGAAGGTGAACTGAAGGATTTGTTGAAGCTAAGAAATCAAAAAACCTTGTCAGATCAAGACTTTTTCGCTCCCAAAAATGAACTGCAAGCCAAGACGAATGCCTTACTTGCGCAAAGCATAAAAGGTACACAAGGTATCCAGACGATCACACTCGTTGATAATAAAGGAACTACAATTGCCAGCAACAATCCGGGGTCGTTGAAAGCCGATCTTTCGGAACGCGATTATTTCAAAGAAGCCATGCAGGGCAAATTTGCTATCAGTGACGCATTGATCTCCAAGACGACAGGTACGTTGGTCAATGTTTTCGCGCAGCCCGTAAAAGGTGAAGATGGCACAGTTCTTGGCGTGTGTATTCTCACCATTGATACATCGCTATTTGTCAATAAGCTGAAAGGGATTACCATTAACGAAGAAGGACGGGTATTTGTCGTAAGCCGCCAAGGAACCATTATCTATCACTCGACAGTACCGGATATGATTGGGAAGAAATTAGAATCCGAGCAATATGCGGATGTTCTTAAGCAAAAAGCGTCTGACCAACTTTTGATGGGAAATCTCGATAACGAGGAAACGTACATTCGCTATGCGAAGATCCCGAGAGCAGATTGGATGATTGTTGTTGCGGATGACTATAGTGATATTCAAAGACCTTTAGATGATTTGATGACAAAAATCGTTATGATTACGATTGCTGCTGTTGTTATTGCTTTGTTGGCTGGTATCTTGATTTCCAGAAGCATTACGTCTCCTATTACGAAGCTGGTAGTTCTGTTCAAGAAGCTATCCTCCGGGGATTTGACAGTGCGAACGGAAGGCAAATATAATGGCGAATTCGGCGAGCTAGCTGATAGCTTTGATACCATGGTAGCAAAAAACAAAGAATTAATCGGTCATATGAACACCTCCATTGAGGTGTTGAATACAAGCACAAGCGAA
Organism: Paenibacillus sp. HWE-109; assembly: GCF_022163125.1. NCBI lineage: Bacteria > Bacillati > Bacillota > Bacilli > Caryophanales > Paenibacillaceae > Paenibacillus > Paenibacillus sp. HWE-109. The sequence continues at coordinate 1,723,031 of NZ_CP091881.1, forward strand.
TTGGAACAAACGTCGAAGAAAACGGCGCAATCGATTCAGGAAACGTCCGTAACCACGATGGAAATCGCAAGAGCCATGGATTCGCAGTCTAATGAGACGGAAACGATTGTAGGCAAGTTCTATGAATTGGGCGAAAAGATAGAAACGATCGGCAGTAAAACACAATCCGTGAAGGAACGTTCGGAAGCGATTCTTGAAGTTTTTGATACGAACAAGGAAATTATCGAGAATTTGATAGACATCAATCAAAGGAATGAACAAGAAGTCCAAAAAATATCGGCGATTACGGGATTACTGGCTGAAAGCTCCAACCACATTCGCACCATTACCGGGACGATAGGCGATATTGCCAAGCAGACGAACCTATTGGCGCTGAATGCCTCGATTGAAGCGGCAAGAGCAGGCGAGCATGGAAGAGGCTTCGCTGTTGTAGCGGATGAAATCCGCAAATTAGCCGAGCAATCTTCCAAGCAGTCCGGAGAAATTAATGAAATCATTCGAATGACGCTTTCACATGTCGATGAGAACAATCAAAGTGTGGGTGAAATTCAGTCGATTGCCTTGAAACAAGATGAGTTCGTTGGTAAAACACAACAAGCGTTCACGGTGATCCAAGAACACGTGAAGGATATAACCGATCAAATTCAATCAATGGCAGGCGATGTTATCCATATGGAACAAGATAAAGATGATGTGCTGGAGTCCGCGCAAAGCTTATCCGCTTCCGGTGAAGAAGTTTCCGCATCTGTAGAAGAAGTAACGGCTACTGTACAAGATCAATCTTCCATGGTTCAAACCCTTGCCGGCATGGTGGCGAGCATCGACAGCTTAACGAAGAATCTCGCTGATTTCTCGGCGCAGTTCAAAGTAAAATAACCCTTGTTGTGTGAAGAAGCTGCCCGGGTTGCAGCTTCTTTTTTGTTGTTGTTTGTTGGCTTATCCCAACTTTGTAGATGAATGCTACATATGGAAGCGTTTTTTATACGAAGATTGCTGCTCGGAGAAGGCCGGCCAAGTGATACACGCGAGCAATGGACCCAGTTTGCTTATGATCCGATGCCTGTTTTGTTCGCTGTGCTGACGGATGAAATTGATTCGCTTGTCAGTACGGGAGACATTGAACAGGATTTGGAGCTGCTGCTGTTTGCTATAAACAATATGACTAGTGAGTTGATTCCTCCCCAGCTTCGACTTGAATCTATTCACATGGTGTTGCTAGTAAATATAATTATTGCTGGAGTTGGTTCTGAAGCATAACGAAAAAAGAAAATCAAGTAAGCAAATTCCAAAAAGAATGTCATAAGTTGTTACAGCCATAAACTCCGGATCTAATCAATTGAGCCAATATAAATCGCTTTGCTTTAACCTCAAAAGGGGAAGAACAGCATCAAGCCATATCCAAAATAATAGAGCATTATTTTTAAGGGATTTTGCAGCACATACCGGGAAAACAAGCGGGATCAAGTCGTCAAAAGTTTAGGTCTTTTGAGTCTGGCTATGAATCAAAATGAAAATTTTTGTTCCTCTTTTTAAATTGTCTTGGGAGGTTGTTGCGGAGTTTATAGAATTATCTGGACAAAAGCTGTTTAAGGAAATGGGCTATGGTCTTAGCCTTAGCCTTTATGGAAACAAAGACAAGCTTAGGAGCGTCGTATATTACATAAATATTTATATTATAAAACATGGAGAGTGAGTTTATGAAGAAATATATTATTGGTTTTATCTTTGGAGCAGTTCTTTCTACATCGTCGGTTATTTACGCATCAGATTCGATTCAATCATTACTTTGGCCTGTTCAGTTTGAAATCAATGGAAAATCCCATGAATTAGGGGATGACTACGCAGTGCTTAACTATAAGGGTCATGCATATGTACCTGTACGTTTTGTTGCAGAAAAATTAAATCAAGGTATTAATTACAGAAATAAGGATAACACAATCTCTATTATGACTGAGCCTAGTGGTGATAACGAGGCGGAAAAAAAAATATGGCAAATACAATATCGAATACATGTAGGAGATGACAAAAATCACATCATATCGATTTTTGGAGAGCCTTCCAAAATCACCAATAATTTTAAAAAAGAAATTTGGAGATATGATATTTCGGCTAGAAATGATTATAAATACTCAGAGTCATCACAAAATAATTTGGATTTTAGTGGTTTAGAAAATGGAAGTATCGGAGCTCAACTTTATATTACGTGGACAAATGATGGGCAAATTGATTCTATTGTTTCAGGGTTCAAACAGGATAGATGGGTATATAATTATTATGTCCTTACGGATGGATCTTCAGGAATTAATTTGATGGAATAAGTAATTACCCATGAGTTATACACATCGTGGTTGAACCTTGGTAATTCTATGATTTACTTGTAACCCAATGAAGCATTAAATAATACGGTGGCCAATATAAACGAATAAGTCTTGCTAAGCGTTGTATTTTTCTGACAAAACAAAGAATATTAGCTCTTGACCCACGTGGTTTCTTGTGAGGGTTTGGCAACGAGTATGGAAAAGGCAGTGGACCATTTCAATAGGGGTGCACCCTTCATTTACCAACTTTAATGTAGCTGAACAGATGCAATGAGCAACGAACAGATTATAAAGCTATACGCGCTTGCTATCTGGAGAAACAGGGGGGCGATCGATCTGTGGTCGCACATATCCCGCACCGTTCAAACCGCCCTTGACAGAGGGATCGACGCTTTATGAAGTGGAACACGAGGGGGAGAAGGCATGGATTCTCCTCATATTCGGTTTTCAGAAGCAGTATTACGGAGCGTTCCGATCTGCAGATTTGGAAATATGGGAGCTGCTTGGTGATGGAATGAAGCTGCCAGCAGGTGCACGCCATGGCTCGGTGATTCGACTGAGAGGGAGAGATTGCGTCAGTAGACCCCTCGATATGCCCAATCGCGTGCTAGAGTAGCCGCATAGATTAGTATAAGACAAACAGAAAGGAGGCCAAATGGAATGACAACTTTCTTAGATTTGAAAACATCGCAGAATGCCAGTTATGCCAACTCGATTGCAATTCCGATTCTGGTTATCAATACGCCTCAGTTGATTGCTCAACAGACGCTTGATTTATCTGGAGGAACAGCCAATTTGACGCGCGTTGAATTCTCGGGCGTTGTCGCCGTGCAGCTGCCGCTTCTGCCGTTAGCTACTACCGTATTGGTAAGCGTCGTACGAGGGCTGACAGCAGGAGGCGTCATTGTATTTTCAGCAGCTCAGAATTTGGATCTATCTCTTCTAGGTCCACAGCTAATCTCATTCTCCGGTTCCGATTTCAATGCTCCCAATACGGCTGGTGCCGCTTATAGTGTATTTATTCAGACATCTGCACTAGGCACTATTCGCGTGGGTCCTGAGAGCTTTAACTTTATCGGCGTAAGCGATGTCTAACTAGCTATGCGAACCTAAAGCATGTTTGGTCAATGATTATTCATTGATTGAACATACTTTTTACTAGGTTCTGTGTGGTTAGTCTAGAGAACGTAGAGAATTAATAGTTTAACTGTTACAATTAGTTCCAAAATGAAATCATTCCTTACAATGACTCAAAGGAGTTGTATATGAAAACAATTGGGCTAATAGGTGGCATGAGCTGGGAGTCATCCTTGCTGTATTATCAAATTATCAATCAGCGTGTAAAAGAAAAACTAGGCGGATACCATTCTGCGAAATGTTTGATGTACTCGGTGGATTTTCATGAAATTAAGACGCTTCAAGATCAAGGGAAATGGGAGGAAGCTACACGAATCATGATTGATTCTGCGCAGCGACTCCAAGCCGGGGGTTCTGATTTCATTGTGATATGCACGAATACGATGCATAAGATGGCTAAGGAAGTAGCGGAATCAGTGACAATTCCTTTGGTACATATAGCTGACGCGACGGCGGCTGAGATTGTAAAGTGCGGTATTCGTAAAGTCGCTTTGCTGGGTACAGCTTTTACAATGGAGCAAGATTTTTACAAGGGCAGACTAACTGACAAATTTGGACTTGAGGTCCTTGTTCCAGGTGACGCAGCAAGGAAGATTATTCATGATATCATCTATCAAGAACTTTGCCTCGGAATTGTCAAAGAAAGCTCTAAAGCCTCCTATATTGCGATCATTCAGGATCTTGTCCAAGAGGGAGCAGAGGCAGTGATTCTTGGCTGCACAGAAATTGGCTTATTACTATCGGCAAAGGATTGCAGCATTCCTGTGTTTGATACGACTAGGATTCACGCTGAATACGCTGTGGATTTTGCATTGCGGGATGAATAGAGATGGGGCTGCCTCGCGGGAGGGAACTACAGTGCGCTATTCTATCAAAAAGTGGCATGATCGCGAGCGAGAAGGAACTACAGTCCGCTATTTTGTCTTTTACTAGGAAATTCAGCGTGTTTCGTGAAAATAAGACCCTGTAGTTCCGCTATGACCCTTGCATTCCCGATATTGGCATAAATAGCGGCCTGTAGTTCCCTCCCAGGATTGGTCAGTTGGAAAAGGCTCATCATTCAGGGCGATAAAGCCGTTTATCTCATGATTGGTACGAACCGAGTAGAGGGGATGAGATGGTAGATTTGAAAATAATGCTTGCTTAACATGTACTTCCTTGTAGTATAATACAAACAAATGTTCTATTTCTCATCATCTAAGAAGGGAACTCAATATGATCCGCATGAAGAAGAGTTTTTTATTCCTGATCGTTATGCTGCTTGCAGTAGCAACTTCTTATTATTTGTATAATAGTGAGATTCTGCAAGGAGAAGAAGGCGTCCGAGTGACCATTACATTCCCAAGTGATCGCTATCCGGAAACGGCAGCGCACATTAGGGATGCCATCTCGAATGGCAAATCGTCTGTGTGCACGATAGATCGAGTTCATGCCGAAGAGCACCGCAAACTATCGCTGAAAGGCGTTGCGACCAAGAGCGGATTCGATCGTGACGAGTGGCCGATGGCGATGTGCTCGGAAGGCGGCAAAGGCGCCGATATCCGGTATGTTTCGCCATCGGACAATCGTGGAGCAGGCTCGTGGTTCTCTAACCAGTTGGAGAAATATCCGAATGGAACAAGGGTGGCCGTTCAAGTGAAATAGCATCGATAGCCTAGTCAGGTTTATTCCGCGTGTTCAGGCCTGTTCGCAAGCCAATCCTCCAAAGTAGCGACAAGCGCAGGTTTTTTGCGGCTTCTTGCGAGAAAACCTGCACCGTGATTAAGCATAGGATCTTGATCCGTAGGCTGATAACGAAGATCAACGCTCCAGCGAACCTCATTAGACAGATTCGGAGTGGACATATGCAGGCAGCGGTCATTGAAAAGAATTGCGCTTCCTGCAGGTACAGGCAAGGCTACAGTTTCCGTTTTGCCTAGCTGGCTTTCCTTCAAAGCCGTGTAACCTGTTCCTGTGTAAGTCTCTTGATGCCATTTGAGCACACGTTTACGGTGCGTCTTGGGCTTGATATGAAGGCATCCGTTTATCTCATTGGCATCAACAAGCGGGATCCACACTGTAATAACGGGATTAGAATTGGCATCAGGCCAATACGATTTGTCTTGGTGCCAAGGAACGGCTCCGGCTGCTACCTTCGGAACTTTCGGGCGGACGTTGTACACGGGATTCGAGAATAGCTCACCTCCAATTAAAGATTCAACAGCGTCCAAGATTTTAGGGTTGCTCATGAGCGTGAAGTAGCCAGGAATGCGGTCGCGCCAGCTCCGGCCATATTTCAGGAAATGATCTGCTGATAAATCTTGGAAAAGCTCGGCCAATCGGTACGGAAAGGGTCGATCCTCCAGCTTGTCAGTAATAAGTCCATCCAGATAAAGCTCATCGGCAATGCTAGAAACCTTCTGGGTCATGGCTTCGCGAGCGGGCGCTAATTCTTCTTGGTTAAACTTCCGCTTTGTAGTTGTTTGTTCAAGCTGCTCAACCTCCAATATTTGTTGTAAGATAGATATATGGTATCATCTCATCGTGCAACTGTATTTGGTCAAGAGTTCATTAATTGATCAATTCTTCCGGTGAAATGAGTGAGAATGCGAGGCGGAATATGTCCCTTATAACATCAGCTAATCCTTTTGTAAGAGTGGCTCACTATTATCGTTTTCCTATCGTTCGAAATCAGGATGAGCGGGTTAGAATCGGTTATTGTTATGCTTTCCATTTCGTTGCCGGAGGCAGAGGAAGCATTACGGTCGGAGGTCGAACATACCCGGTAAAAAAAGGAGACTTGATTTATTTTCCGCCTGAAGTCAGACATGCTTTTTACTCCAATGAGGATCATCCCTTATCTACGTATAATTTGTATTGTGAACTCTGGAACTGCAATATCGCGACAAGCCAGCATCTAGTATGGGACGAATCCAATTTTAATCCTGACCTGCTCACGCTTGTAAATCCTTGCCCGGAGTTAGAGTCGTTATCCGTCATTACGCCAGTACAATACCACTCCCTGTTGGGACAAACCCTTATACATGCCGTGACCCAATTCAATAAAAAAGAACCTTATACCGAATTAATTGTCAATAGTCTGGTCAAAGCTTTTCTTTTAGAGTTAGTGCAAGCGGCTTCACGATCCCAGTTCTCAGACTATCGAATTCTTCCTATCATCGAGCGAATCGACAAAGAAGCAAGCAGAAGCCGAGGCTATGAAGAATGGATGGCTGAATGCGGGCTCCACAAAACGCAATTTCATGAATTGTTCAAGCAAGCAACAGGCATGTCTCCCAAGGCGTACTGGACCCAAGCGATCATGAGGCATGTGGAAGCTGCACTTTGGGAGAGCAACCGATCCGTTACCGCCATTGCGGAGGATTTCGGTTATTCCTCGGTTCACCATTTCACGAAACAATTTACGCAATTTCATGGCGTATCGCCTACGGAGTTTCGAAAGCGTCAGCGTAATAGGCTGTAGTCCCCGCATTTAAGTTTGATGTTTACGATAATCGCCTGGCGTGACGCCTGTATGTTTCTTAAACGTGCGGTTGAAATGGCTGATGTGGTTATATCCAACACGGATAGCTATTTCGGTTACGCTAAGATCCGTTCCCCGGAGCAACTCCATAGATGCCTGAATGCGGATGGCTGATAAAAGTTCGATGAATGATTTGCCCCTCACCAACTTCAGCATATGACTGAAATATGATGCGGCCATTAAGGCTTTGGCCGCCATTCCCTCCAAATGAAGCTCCTCCTGATAATGGGTCTCCATGTAAGCAATTGCCTCATAGAAAGCTTCCCGATGATGAGCCACAATTTGACGTTCATTCGGACTTTGCATCTGAGAATGGCGTTGGTATTGTCGGCAGGTAATGACGAGCAGCTTGAGCAGCTCGGCTTTGATCGCCAGTTTATACCCCTCTTCCTTCTCTTCCCATTCTACAAGTGTGACTTGCAATAGATTCTCCACCACAGTCTGAGTAGAGGGTGGAAGCGTCATTTTTGGCATTAAATCGGCTTCGGATATAAGGGGGCGAATATAGGCAAAATCGACAAAGGTTTGTATTTGGGACATGTCCCGAAAGCTTTCATTGATGGCATGGGGCATGAAATCGACCTGGATCATGACGAAATCCATCGCATTGCGTTCTTCCAAACGATGCTCCTGAAAGGGGGGAATCGAGAACAGATCCCCTTTGGTCAGCACATATTGCTGACCTGCGGCCCAATGCAGACAACTGCCAGACAACATATAGCACAACTGTAGATGCTCGTGGGCGTGTAGATGGCGATTCATCGTAAGCGGTCTGCGCACCTCAATTTTAAAAGGAAACTCTTCATCAAGCATCTCCTTGTACGCATAGATCGGATAATCAGGCATGATGTCCTCCGCGGATCGTCGTTTATTTGTGTTCTAAGCATTATGGTACACGGATTCGTGGAATAGTTCAAAAAATACATGGAAAAGGGAAAGCGCTGCCTAAATGACCATGCCATAATGTAGAAGCATAGAGGAGAAGAAGCGGAGGGTACAGGATGAGACAACTGGCTTTCAGCACACTGCCTTGCGAGGGGTGGTCCTTGGACAAGATGATTGCCTTAGCACAGACGTGCGGTTTTGATGGTATGGAGTTGCGGGAAGGGCCGTATTGGGGCATATCGACAGCAATGACGTTAGAGCAGCGAGAAGAGGCCGTTCGGAAATTCGAGAAGGCGGGTATTCGCATCACCAACATTGGCTCAAGTGTCACCTTGACAGGCCGACCTGAAGATGAAGCGCAGCTTGTTGATTTTCAAAACGTATGTTCACTAGCTAGCGATTTGCAGGCTTGTGGGATAAGGATTTTTCTAGGCTACTTCACTAGCCGTAGAGATGAGCCGGGGCCATACATCGTATACAGCGATATCGTAGCACGGATCCAGCAGGCTTGCGACTATGCAGCCTCCTGCGGTGTTCAGGTATGGATCGAAACGCATAATGAATTTGCCACTGGCCGTGTGCTGCGCAAGCTGCTGGATGACGTTAATCGCCCGAATTGCGCTGTCATCTATGATGTCATCCATCCTTTGGAAGAGGGAGAATCCCCGGAAGAAACAATAGCGCTGCTGGGCTCGCATTGCGTGCATGTACATATCAAAGATGGGATTCCTTATGAAGATCCGATCGAGAGCAACTGGAAATATACGAAGGTCGGGGAGGGACAAATCCCGATTCGTGAAATTATTGAGCTGCTTGAGAAGACAGGCTACAGCGGCAGCTATTCCCTCGAGTGGGAAAGCAAATGGCGCAAGGAACTGCAACTTCCCGGTATGGAGCCGGAAATCATATTTCCTGGCTATACCCGAATGCTAAACGATATTTTTCAATCTATAGGGGAATGAGGACCACGACATGAAAACTTTAGTTGCCATATCTGACGCTGGATTACGGGAGTTGTTCTGGCCGGAGCACACATTGAATAAATTGTTGCGTTGTTCAGAGGTTGATTTTGTCCCCATCAATGAAAGATTTACGATAGATCAGTTGGCTGAGCGAATCGGTGAATATGATGCGTGCATCACCTCATGGGGATCTCCTTATTTTACGCCGGAGGTGCTTGCACGGGCGGATAGATTGAAGTTTATCGGCCATGGAGCCGGCAGTGTAGCGGCTATTGTCAATGAGGACGTGTTCGCCACTTCCATTGCTGTGACATCGGCCAATAAAGTGCTCGCCCTCTCGACAGCAGAATGTGCAGTATCGCTTATTATGGCAGGAGCCTGGGACATAGCTGGTTACAGCCATCGCTTGAAACAGGGGCAGTGGAGCCAGAACAATCGGGAAACGATTCTTGGTGTAACACGAAGAGTTGTCGGACTTGTTGGTTACGGTGAAATCTCCAAGCAGGTCATTCGGATGCTGCAGCCTTTCCAAGTGCAGATATTGCTGACCTCTGGCTATTGTACTCAGGAGGAAGCGGCTGCGCTAGGTGTAGAACTTTGCGGTTTAGATGAGCTGTTTGAGCGCAGTGATATTGTTTCCTTGCACACGACATTGACGCCACGCACGCAAGGAATGGTCGGTGCTGAGCAGCTCAAGCGGCTCCGCGATGGAGCGCTCTTGGTGAATACAGCGCGAGGACCTATTGTAGAGGAGAAGGCTCTCGTGGAGGAGCTGCGCACAGGTCGTATTTTCGCAGCGCTAGACGTTTATGACGAGGAGCCGCTGCCTGCCGATCATGCTTTGCTGACGTTGCAGAACGTGCTATGCCTGCCGCATATCGGTGGATATCATGGCCTGCTGAAACGTGAACTCTGCGATTTCATCGTGGATGAGCTGCAGCGTTTTGTAAGTGGCGAAGAACTGCTTGGTCAAGTCACCTTGTCTCACTACCGCAGACTAACGCCCAAATAAATAAAAAGATCACAATGTCACCTTGCCCTTGGGCTTAGTGACTTGTGATCTTTTTCATGTTCCGCAACCAATGCACTCGGCTCATAGCGTTAAAATCTAACAAAATGATAATAATAGACAACTTGAAGCCATTGTCAATGAAACATATTCATAGCTATGATATTCCCAATAGGAGGCGAGTCTACGATGAAGAAACCTAATATATTGCTAATTACAACCGATCAGCAGCACTGGAATACGCTCGGAGCTTATAATCATGAAATTTCGACACCGAACTTGGATCGTTTAGTTCGAGAAGGTACGATGTTTAATCGGGCCTATTGTCCGAATCCGACCTGCACGCCAACGCGGGCGTCTATTATTACTGGGATGTATCCAAGTCAGCACGGTGCCTGGACGCTTGGGACCAAGCTGTTGGAGGATCGACATGTGATGACCGAAGATTTCCGTGCGGGTGGCTATCAGTCCGCCTTAATCGGCAAAGCCCATTTTCAGCCGCTGCGTTCTACAGAGGAATATCCTTCCGTTGAGTCATATCCGATCATGCAGGATTTGGAATATTGGCGAAATTATAAAGAGAAATTTTATGGATTCGACCATGTGGAGCTCGCCAGAAATCATACGAACGAAGCCCATGTCGGCCAACATTATGCACTGTGGCTAGAGGAGAAGGGATGTCTGAACTGGCGGGACTATTTCTTGCCTCCAACGGGTACGATGGACCCTTCAACGACGTATAAATGGCCTATTCCGGAAGAGTTTCACTATAATACGTGGATTGCGGAACGTTCAAATGCGATGTTGGAAACGTACAAAGACAAGGAGGAGAGCTTTTTCCTCTGGAGCAGCTTCTTTGATCCTCATCCGGAATATTTGGTGCCAGAGCCGTGGGATACGATGTATGATCCATCCCAATTGACGATTCCTGTGGTGACACCAGGGGAACATGATAAAAATCCACCGCATTTTGGATTAACCCAGGAGGATAATCCTGATTTCTCTTATCTGAAAGAGCCTGGGGGTCATGAGGCTCACGGATATCACTCCCATCTGTACTATGGCTATGGGGACAAGTTTCGCTTAACCGATGAGCATAAGGCGAAGATGGTAGCTGTGTATTACGGCATGATCAGCATGATGGATGCCTATATCGGCAAGATTTTGGATAAACTCGATGAGCTTGGTTTGACTGAAAATACGATCGTGATTTTTACGACGGACCACGGTCATTTCTTTGGGCAGCACGGTTTGCAGGCCAAGGGCGGTTTTCATTATGAGGATCTCATCAAAATCCCTTTTATAGCACGTTACCCAGGTCATATACCGCAAGGAAAAGAAAGTTCCGCTCTGCAATCGTTAGTTGATTTGGCGCCAACGTTCCTCTCCTTCTGCGACATTCCGATTCCACGGACCATGACAGGCGTAGATCAGCGTGAAGTCTGGCTTGGTCAGAAGGAACAGGCAAGAGACCATGTATTGTGCGAATTCCATCATCAACCAACGACGATTCATCAGAAAACCTATGTCAATGATAGATTTAAGATCACGATATACTATAATGAAACGTACGGGGAACTTTTTGATTTGGAAAATGATCCTGGAGAAATTAATAATCTTTGGGCGGATCAGGCATTTGCCGATTTGAAATCCGAATTGCTGCTCAAGTATGCATGGGCAGAACTTGGCAAAGAACCAATGCCGATGCCGAGGATATGGGGAGCTTAATGTGACATGCAGGAATTTGGAAATGAGTTTGCCGACTTTTGGTATTCAATTCCCCAAGACATACAAACTGCCGGAGGATGCTGGGTTGTAAGGGCTGGACAGAATATAGCCAAACCCAGCTATCATGTTGGACCTAAAGTTATCGAACAGATCAGCATCCATTGGATTCTTCAAGGAACCGTGAGGGTTACGAACGGCCATCAAATCGTTATCCTCAGCAGGGGAGATTTGTTTTGTCTGTTTCCAGGTATTTCTTATGTGTATGAAACCATGGAGGCGCCGAACACGCTGCCCCTGCGGATGGCCTGGCTAGCCATGGAAGGGCACCAACTGCCCCATATGCTTGCCGATTTAGGGCTTTCAACTGCGCTGTTCTGGACCAAAGGGATCGTGAATCCGAATGTCATTGGGGCTATTCACAGCGTGCTTGAATTATTTGAAAAGCAGGAACATGATCCTTTGAGGGAACAAAGTTTGTTGTTTGATTTATTTTGGAAAATGAAAATAAGCGCGAAGGGTTCGACTAGCTTGGCGGGGACCCATTGGCTCGATCAAGTGAAGGCGTATCTGGATCTGCATTTTACCGAAAATATTCGGATTGAAGATGCAGCCCGCCAGGTGGGGATTCACCGCTCCCATCTTTCCGTCGCTTTTGTTAAGAAGTTCGGTTGTTCACCGCAGCACTATTTGCAAAAGTTAAGAATGGAGAAGGGCGCTCGCCTATTGCGGGAATGTGACTGGTCCGTGACGGAGGTTGCCCTGTCCTTGGGCTATCCAGAGCTATATGCGTTCACAAGGACATTTACGAAGTATTATGGGGTTTCGCCCAGAGCGTACAAAGGCCAATTGGGATGAAAAAGAATTTGTCTGGGGGATCCCTGGATAAGCTCTTTTTTGTAAAGAGTTCGTATCAAGCCGCGATACTAGCAAAAAGTGTCAGGATAGCGAGTTTGAGGGAACTACAGTACGCTATAGTGCTGAAAAGCGCTATATTTCGCGTCAAAGGGAACTACGATCCGCTATAGTGCCGAAAACCGCTATATTTCGCTTCAAAGGGAACTACGATCCGCTATGTCACCATTTCCCCGCTGGAATCGCCAGGTTCCGCTTAAATAGCGGATCTCAGTTCCCTTTCATGCTAGGTTTACCCCAGTTTTCGCCATATAGAGGAACATAGTTCCTTTTCACACGACGCTCTCTGTCACGGCAAAGCCCAAAGGGAACTAGGGTCCGCTAGATTGTTGAAAACCGATATGAAGTCGCTCATCTCTTAGGGCGGCACAGCCGCTCTTCTTAATTGGCGTCCCGCAGCTTTCTTTAATTTGGAAGTTTTCGGTCTCCAAAGGCAACTAATGAACGGTAGGATGCTTATAGACCGGAAAATGGCTACTGTAGAGATTTAATGAACGGAGTTGGCGCTACCCGGCACTTTATTAGCGAAATGGTGATCATTTGCTTGAAGCAGCGCCTCAGGAATTCGTTAGATTTTCAGAGTGAGTGTTTTTGCTCGAATAAGGGATATTGAGTTCGTAAGAGTTTCCTCGAAGTTTCCTTCGCATATTTGTTTTGATACATATTCAGTGTGAGGAGCGGCCAAATATAGCGATAACTGTGATAATCGGTGTAGAGGCAGCCCGGCAACCCTGAGCCTGTGGGATAGCGAGTCGTCCAGTCCTCCAGATGCAGTAGGCTGAGCAATCGCTCTATGCCTTTATCGATCTCGGGCGACGGTTCAGGACTTACGGCGATAAGGGCATCAAGTGCCCATGCCGTTTGGGAGGGAGTGCTGGCGCCGAGCGGCACATATCGTTTGCTGCGGTCGCTGGTGCAGGATTCCCCCCAGCCGCCATCGGCATTCTGAATGCTAAGCAGCCATTGAACGGCGTTCCTGACAGCAGGGTGATCTGCTTCAATTCCCACAGCCGCTAGACCTGTCAGGGCTGACCATGTGCCATAGATATAGCAAATCCCCCAGCGTCCGTACCATGATCCGTTCGCTTCCTGGTTGCTGAGCAACCAATCGGCACCTCTTCCTATGAAAGCATGTTTCCTATCCAAACCTGCGGTTGTCCCAAGGAATTCCAACGTTCTTCCCGTTAAATCAGCCGTAGAAGGGTCAATAGCCGCGTCAGCCGCGCCGTCGATCGGGAACAAGGTGAGCAGCTTGTTGGTGACTCCTTTCTCGAAAGCGGGCCAGCCGCCATCTTTATTTTGCATAGACAGCACCCAGTTTAAGCCCCGGTTCCAAGCATCGCGGTATTCAGGGTCAACGAGTGATAATCCCCGTATAGCCCTCAGAGCAGCAGTAGTGTCGTCAACATCCGGGTTAATTGCATTGGACTCGGAGAAGCCCCAACCGCCGGGAAGGGGATGAGATACATGAAGGCTCCAGTCGCCTAATAGGGTTTGCTGAACACGCAACAGGTAATCCATCGATTTGCGAATGGAGGGGTGATCCGGCGATGTGCCGGCTTGCTGGAGAGCGTAAGAAAGCAAGGCTGTATCCCAAACCGTTGAAGGAGAATTTTGCAGATGAACGTGTCCGTTCAGGTTCCATAGCATCGCCGTTAGGCCGCTGAGTGCATTTGTAATAACAGGGTGCTGCTTATCATACCCAAGGGCCAGCAAAGCCATAATCATGAGCAGCGTACAGGAGGAATAGCTGTAAAGCGTTCCATCGGCTTCTATCCGTTTGAGCATATACTGCTCCGCAGAGTGTATCCCGCGATCACGTAGGAGCCATGGCAGTCCTGACAGTTCCTTCAGGGCGGATTGAATGGTGCTGAGCAGCTCCTTGAGCGTGCGGGTGGAAGTTAAGTCTTCCCGCTCTGAGTTGTGCCTCTCAACAGACGTCCAGTCATTGCGGGTATACAAATCGGATAGATCAGGTGTAGCGGCGTTGCGCTTGCTGAAACCTAGATTCGCCATTATTAAAATTGGTGTAAAGTGAACGCGCGCATATCCGGAAAAGTCGAAAAAACTGATCGGTGAGGAAGGAGGCAGCAGCAAGAATTCCGGTGGGATTTTTAGCGAAGTTGGCCATGGGGATTGTCCGGTAGCTGCTAGAAAAGCATGGGTGAGGACCGTTTTCACTTGCTGGAGGCCACCCTTGGAGAGGATGAACTTTGCTGCTTTTAGCATCGATTCGTCCGTTTTCTGGCTATAGCCGGAATACAACAACGCGTAATAGGCATCAACTGTGGCGTCTAGGTTACCGTCTTCTTCATCCTGGTAGACCTTCCAGGCGCCATTCGTTTCCTGCTTGGAAAGGATTCGGTCATGGAGCTGCCTGATCAGCGTCTCCTGCGGTTGTTCCAACGTCTTAAGGACAATAATCAAGTAGGCATCTGTCAAAATACCATTTTCAAAGCAAAATCGCCAAGAGCCGTCTTCTTTTTGTACACGTTCGAGCATGCCGGTCATGCGGTGTATTTCCGCGGCAACGTCCCTCCAAACAGGCATTTCTCGTCCACCTGCCTATTCCAAAACGAATTTAGATTCATCTCTCCATCTTATGAATCTCGCGGAAGATCATGCGATGAACTTTACTTTAACTTAATCGCCACGCCGATATTTGGATTGACATTATCAAAGTGTGTTATGATAGGTAGTAAACTATGAATAAGTCAAAAGCTAAGCGCATATTTGGAGGTAATTGTCATTAATAACACCGCACTGACCGATGCACTGACCATGTTGAAGAAAACGAGCCGTACTTTTTATATCCCCATAAGCCACTTGGATGCGGGACTGAAGGAGGCTGTATCCTCTGCATATTTGTGTATGCGGGCCATAGATGAGATTGAGGATCATCATGAACTGACAGATGAATTGAAAGTGAAGCTCTTGTTTGGCGTTAGCGAAGTATTTCAAACTTCAGATTTGAAGGAAGCTACACAGAAACTGTTCGCTCCATACGAGAAGAATCTCCCTGATGTGACGCTGCAGCTGAATGATTGGTTCATTCTTTGTCCGACGACAGCAGCGCCAATTGTCTTTCGCTACATTGCCAAAATGGCCTTCGAAATGGCAGAATGGGTGCAAAAAGGGTGGCATATCCAGACAGAAGAGGATTTGGATCGTTATACCTACAGCGTGGCAGGCATGGTTGGAGAAATGTTATCCGAACTTTGGTTATGGCATGACGGCACCAAATCTGATTTAACGAAGGCGGTTGCCTTTGGACGAGGTTTACAGGCGGTAAATATTCTTAGAAATCAAAAGGAAGATGCGGAACGCGGTGTGAGTTTCTTTCCAGATGGATGGGGATTCAAGGAAATGCAGCAGTATACACGCCGCAACTTGCAGATCGCTGATTCGTATGTAGCTGATCTGAAGAATGGGCCGGCTTTGAAATTTTGCAAGATCCCATTAGCGCTGGCTCATGCAACCGTAAACCTCATCTCCGCAGGCGGGAACAAGTTGACAAGAGATGCTGTATTGAAAATAGTGAGCCGCGTAACATGATGATCGGAAGGAAGGGGCAGGTGCCGCGGCAGTCTGCTCTTTTTTGTTGTACAAGCCAAGTGGATGGTATGAAAGGGACAAAAGTGGCTGATGATATTTATAGATCATTCAGCTATACTTTCCTCATAGACATATGGACTAACAAAATGGATCAGAGGGGTGTCTTATGAACTTATATGCCTATTACATCATATTTGCGGTTATCTTGCTGTTCGGTTCTGTTGCTACGGTTATGATCGGGATTTCGCGCAAGAATCAGGACGGGGATCAAACGTATTTTCAAAAAACAGGGGTAAAATGGGTGCGACTTACTGCTCTCTATGTCATTGCGATTGCGGCAGGGTTGTTGGCCTTATTAGCTTATATACGGTACGCTGTTGAATAAAGATGACAACGTCTTCGGGATTGAATTCGAAGACGTTGTCATCTTTTACTTACAATGGATGTCCAAAGCTTCTTTCAGATAACAAAGGCCAGGAAGGATCTCATCGAAATGAGGTCTCGCATAACTGATACGAATATGACCTTGATCAGAACCATAAACACTACCCGGAACAAAGAGCACGCCTCGTTTGATGGCCTCATCCAGCAATTTGAAATCATCGACTTCCCGGTTGATTTTACACCAAAGATTAAGCCCGCCCTGCGGCAACGTATAGGACATATAATCGCCCATAATCGTTTGCAAACCTCGAACCATCTCATTTCTTTTCTTTTCTAATTCTCTTCGCAAGGCCTTCAGATGATTCTCGAAATGCCCTTCGGAAATAAATTGTTCAGCGATCCATTGCGGAATCGTACTCAAGCCGAAATCCATTTGCTGCCGTGCGTCAGTTAAGCGATCAACAACGGTTTGAGGAGCCAGCAGCCAGCCAATGCGTAAGCCGGAGGCGGCAATTTTGGAAAGGGATCCTATGTACAAGACATTGCCGGTTTTATCCAATGACTTCAAGGTAGGCGGAGGGTTCCCATCCAGAGCTGTGAGTGTAAAAGGATCGTCCTCAACGATCGGAATTCCGAGATCGGAAGCAATCTCGAGCAAGCGGATTCTGCGCTCGGTCGCCATGATGCTGCCTGTGGGATTCTGAAAATTAGGATTCAAAAAGATCATGCGTATACGGTGCTGTCGGTATAACGTAATCATATCCTCGGGATTAATGCCATGCTCATCGACAGGCAATCGAAATAGACGTAATCCTGCGGATTGAAACATGGGCAAGGAATAACTGTAAGAAGGATCCTCGATGGCAACCGCGTCGTTCGGGCTAAGGAGACATTGAGTGATCAAATACAAGGATTGCTGAGAGCCTGATGTTATCAGAATGGAAGCATCTGTACTCTGAATCTGCAAGTGCTCCTCTAGAAACGAGACAAGCGTTTGTCTCAGAGGGCGATAGCCCTGCGGGTCTTCATAGCCCAGTTGTCCAAGGAAGGGATGCTCTTGCAGCAGGTTGCGTATGGTGTCCGCAGGAAATAAATCATTCGATAATTCCCCGCTTGCGAAGTCGATGATCCCCGTCTTTTTGCGCAGTTCCTCACGAATTCTGCGAATGAAAGGAAGATTCGGAAGGAAGGTACCGCCTTCGACATAGGTTTTCCAATTCGGAGTTTGTTTAGGCGTAAGCCCCCATTTATGTTTCGTCACCCGTGTGCCGCTTCCTTGAGCGCTTTCAACGATGCCGGAAGCCCGCAGTTCCTCGTAGGCAAGGACAACGGTGCTGCGGTTTACTCCGAGCAGGTTAGCCAGCTTTCTCTCTGAAGGCAGCACACTTCCAGGCGGAAATTCACCGAAAGAAATTCTGCGTTCCATGTAATCTGTTATTTGCTGGTAAATAGGTTTTCTAGTTGATCTATCTGGTTTCCACATGACTAAGTTCATCACCTTTTTACTAGTATAACATTCTCAGGCGATCATCGGACAGCATGCATCCTTCGAAAAGCGTTAGGCGTTAATCCCTCACTGTTCTTAAATAGCTTGATAAAATAGCTGGGACTCTCAAAACCGACCTGCTCAGCGATGTATCTAACTTCCATTTCGGGTATTTGTTGAAGAAATTCCTTCGCTTTCTGGATCCGGTAGCGATTGATATAGGCGAAGGGCCTTATGCCTAATGTCCGCTGGAATAAAACACAAGTATAATGCGGTGTAACTTCCAATTGATCGGCTAAATTCTGCAGGGTAATAGGCTTGCCATAATGCTTCTCGATATAGTCGATAATTGGTTTTAATTGTTCGAAATGCTCATGATTGGAACGGTTGTCGGAAGCGGAAGTATACCGAAATAAATCAAGGAGCAAACCATACAACAGTTGGGAACCCTCGTAGCTCGAAAGATGGTTTTTGTGCCTGTTGTACCTATGATTGATTTCATTAATTCGTGCCTGCAGAACTTCCGGTTTGGTTATATACAGCACGATGGATTCAAAAAAATGCAGCGAATGAAGGAGAGATTCGGCGAAATTGCCATTAAATTCAACCCATTGTACGGTCCAAGGTTCACTGATTGGGAAATAGCGATGAGGCACTCCCGGATACAATAGCATGCCTTGACCTTGAGATAACGTTAGCGACTTACCGGCAATTTCGAGAATGCCTTGTCCGGAGAAGCATTGAAACCATTGAAATCCCTTATATCCATCTTTTCTGGCCACTTGCGGTTGATTCTCCCAGTAGCCAGTCGATACGAGATAGAGGGGTAAATGAAAGTCAATATCCGTTAGTAAATTCCAGAAAAAATGCTTATTTTCCATATCAACCATCCCTTGCAAATATTAATATTATTATATTAAGGTAAATATCCTTTGATTGATGATGGTTTTATTGAGGCATATAATTATCAATAAAATTATATTCAGGTGAGGGAGAGACGTCAATATGCCGCTTCAATCTGCAAGAGGTAGAGAAAGCTTCGATAAGGACTGGTTTTTTCACAAAGGGGATATCCCGATCAAGTATGCCGTCAAAGCTGGGATGACTGGAGGCATCACGGATTGCGGGAAGCGAGAGGAGGGAGACTGGCTGGAAATCGCTTATGTGGATAAGGATACGGGAGATATCCCGATCCCTAAAGACTGGCAGCGTGTCCAGATACCTCATGACTGGGTTGTGGAAGGAAGCGCTGTCAACGACCCGGATTTAGGAAGCCGACCAGGCAGTCATGGTTATTTGCCCACAGGCGTCGGCGTATACCGTAAAATGTTTGCGATGCCATCCGATGATCTCGGGAAAAAGATAACGGTTCATTTCGATGGTGTTATGGGGGTAAGCACAGTCTGGTTGAATGGTCATCTGCTCGGTACGCATGAGAGCGGATATACCGAGGTTTATTATGACATTTCGGATAAAATACGGTACGGAGACGAAGGGCTCAACGTTATTGTCGTCAAGGTAGATGCTAACCGTTATGAGGGTTGGTGGTACGAAGGCGGAGGGATCTACCGGCATACGTGGCTGCAAAAAACGGATTGTTTGCACGTCGCTCATTCGGGCACATATGTCACCACACCGCGCGTGTCAGAGGAGTCGGCTGACGTACTTGTCCGCACGATCATACATAACGAGTATGAGCAGGATCAGACATGCGAGCTTAGATCTACAATTGTAAATAACCACGGGATAAGGGTCGCCAACTTTACAGAAACCATAACTGTGCCTTGGCTGGATCAAATGGAAACAGAACATAAGCTTAGCATCACGGCTCCCCAACTATGGTCACCAGAGCACCCAAATTTATATAAATTAATTACGGAAGTCATTGTTAACGGGCAGCAAGTAGATTCGTATGAAACGATGTTCGGCGTTCGCACGATCGCTTTTACAAGAGATGGTTTTATTTTAAACGGAAGGCCTACACTGATTAAAGGTACGTGCAATCATCAGGATTTTGCAGGCGTCGGCGTGGCCTTGCCGGAAGCGGTGATCGCTTACAAACTTCAATTGTTGAAGGAAATGGGGTGTAACGCGTACCGAAGCGCTCATCATCCCCCTACACCTGAATTATTAGATATGTGCGATAGGCTTGGCCTGATGGTCGTTGATGAGAACCGCCTGCTGGATAGTTCACCGAGTGGCATGGCCGATCTTCAGAATTTAATTAAAAGGGATCGCAATCATCCCTCGATTATTATATGGTGTATGGAGAATGAAGAAATCCTGGAGGGGAAAACCACGGGAGCGCGAATACTGCGCTCATTGGCGAATGTGACCCGTAAGCTGGACCCAACCCGGCCTACGATGGCCGCGATGAATCATGGCTGGAACGGAGAGGGCTACAGTGATCAAGTGGATATAGTCGGCTACAATTATGGACAAAGAAACCAACAGGATATCAACGATCATGCCGCCTATCCGTCTAGAATTATGCTGGGAAGTGAGAGTGCAAGCAGCACAACGACCCGCGGCATCTATGAACTCGATAAGGAGAGAGGATATTGTCCTGCCTATGAGGGCGTCTACATGCCTTCATGGTCTTGCACGGTTGAACAAGCATGGAACGATGTCTTGAACAATCCCTTTCTAACGGGCGTATTTCTTTGGACAGGCTTTGATTATCGAGGAGAACCCACCCCTTACAGTTGGCCTTGTGTGAACTCCCATTTTGGCATCATGGATACTTGTGGATTTCCCAAAGATGTGTATTATTATCTCAAGTCCGTATGGACACCAGAGCCGATGATTCACATCATGCCACATTGGAATTGGGGGGACCGTATTGGAGAGTTGATCGATGTATGGGTTTACAGCAATGGCGAACAGGTTGAGCTCGCATTGAATGGACGAAGCCTTGGCATGAAACCGATGGTCCAAGGTGGACACTTAACATGGCAAGTACCTTATGAACCAGGTGAACTTAGCGCAATAGCCAGACAGGATGGCCAAATTATTGCTGTGAAAAGAGTCCAAACAACCGGCACTCCTGCTGTCCTTCATATGGAACCTGATCGACGTATTGTTCAGGCAGATGGTGTTGATGTTTGTCTTGTCAGAGTATCGATTCGCGACGAGAGTGGCAATGTCGTTCCGACCGCTGATCAAGAAGTGATGTTCGCAGTGGAAGGACCAGGCGCCATCCTGGGCGTAGGCAATGGAAATCCCAGCAGCCATGAACCGGATAAAGCGAATCGCCGCAGAGCTTTCAACGGATATTGCTTGCTTCTCATTCAATCCAGCTTGTTAGCTGGCGAGATCGTAGTGACCGCGACATCGACCGGTTTAGCAGCTGCGAAACTTTCTATTTTGGCTGAACCGTCAGCTTAGCGTAAGAGAGGAGAGAGATCATTGAACCAAAGTCAGCCAGCACTTCCATGGAATCTTGAGGCGCTCAATCAAGTTCCGAATGTATTCCCTATTCCTGAGATGGATGAAGGGAATATCAAAGCGATCTTCTATGAAGGGCTGCCCTATCAAGGACGCAAGACCAGAGTATTTGCCTATTATGGGATGCCCGAGTCCATGGTGGGAGCCAAGCTGCCAGGCATTGTACTCGTACATGGCGGCGGGGGAGCAGCCTTCAAGGAATGGGTGCAGTTGTGGGTGGATCGGGGATATGCAGCGATCGCGATGGATCTGGAAGGACACATCGGCGCCGATAAGAATCAGGACGGAGTCAGGCCAAATCACGAGTGGAGCGGTCCGTTTCGGCAGGGGGAATTTGCCGATTACGAGCTCCCAGTAGATGAACAGTGGATGTATCATGCCGTTGCTGATGTGATCCTCGCTAATTCCTTTCTGCGTTCTTTGGATAACGTCGCGGAAGATACGATCGGCATTCATGGCGTCTCCTGGGGAGGCATTGTAACCGGCATCGTTGCAGGTGTAGACGTACGTTTTACATTCGCAATTCCAGTGTATGGCTGCGGATATTTGTACGAGGCTAGCAATCAATACGGTCGAAGCTTTGCTCAGATGAGTGCCGAGTTTGCTGCTAAAGTCAAACAGTTATGGGATCCATCAGCGTATTTTCACCGTATTGCTATCCCTATGCTCTGGGTGAATTGGAGTCATGATCCCCACTTTCCGCTTCATTTGTTCAGCAAATCGTTTCAGGCGGCGAAGCAAGGTGTATATCCGTCTAGCTTAAGCATTCATTTCGGACTTCGGCATTCCCATGCAGCAGGATGGAAGCCTTTGGAAATTTATGCGTTTGCTGATCACTTAACAAAAGGGAGCGAAGCTTTAGCTCAAATTGTTGCGCAAGAAGTAAGCGGGAACCAGCTTAGCATCCAATTTACGTCGGAAATTCCGATCGTGAAAGCGGAGCTGCGCTATGCCTTGAATACTTCGAACTGGTTTGAGGTCGAGTGGCTCGTGAAAGAAGCGCACCTCGACAGAGATGCGCGTGAAATCCGCGCTGATCTTGAAGCGGTTACGTCGGCTTATTTCGTGCAGATCACAGATCAGCGTGGCTGTATAGTTAGTACCCCTTTGTATGACATAAAAGGGGAATCGATGCTGTGATTGCGCGGCGATGCAGCTTAGGAAGCACTTGTCCAGCAACTGCCGCTCTAGCAGGCTGTCTCGATATTCCAATAGATCCAGCCGCCGGCTGGGTCTATTGTGCTGCTTGCGGCGGATCGTAGATTCGTTATTTTGGTGGAAATGCACGGAAATGGAGAACCCGCGGATCGTGGATGCGCTATGTGTAGGAAATGCTCCAAATGTCGAAGAAGCTGCCGGAACAAGTGATCTACGATTCCCGTGAAGAGGGAAACCGGCTGAATGAGGTGGAATAAGTCATCTACGATCCGCGAGAGATGCGGACTTGGCTTTTAGGCAGTCGAAGAGTGATGCCCCCCTAATATCTCTGGAGGCTAGGAGTAACTTATGGAGGCTTCCCTATACTCATTTCCAGTGTAGGGAATTCGCTAACGAATTCAATCATCCTTATTTGCTCAAAAAAGGGTGAATATCCAAAGTTAACGAATTCCAGATTCGTTATTTCAAGAAAAAGACTACTTTTCCCCCTCTACGCAACTACATAACGCGGCTTCAGTTCGTTAGATCGACAAAGAGGCCAAATACTGGTCTATAAGCATCATACAGTTCGTTAGATCGACAAAGAAGCCAAATACTGGTCCATAAGCATCATACAGTTCGTTAGGCAACAAGGGGGGGAAACATTAGGAGAAAAGCTCAACAAAGTAAAAAAACAAAATATGATCGTAAATAAACATAATAAGGCAGCAGGCGATAAACGGTATACTTTAAAATGAGATTACCTATGCGTATCGACTATGGTAAAATATGTGTATGATCATGGAGGACTAGGATGCTGGGTACGAATGCTCTGGAGAAACAACAACTGCTTGTTTGGTGGGAACAAATTCAGATCAAAGCGGATCGCATGATCGCTGCGATCGGAGACCGTTCTCCACATCTTTCCCCTGCGGGTGTCTATGACAACATGCGTTTGGACATCCGGTTTTTGGCCGGGGATGCTGTGGATTTTGCATGAGATGACGGGGCATGATCACTATAGAGATGCAGCGTGGGGATGGGATGAGCGGATTGAAGCTTGCTTCCTGCGCGATAACAATCTTCATCATGATGTGGGGTTCCAGTTCTTGCCTACAGCAATGGTGAAGTATAAGCTTACAGGCGACTCGGCAGGTCGGCGCCGCAGTTTGGCGGCAGCCAATTTCCTGGCTGGGAGATTTAATTTGGCAGGCAAGTTTCTGCGCGCATGGAATCAGGACAAAACAGGCTGGGCCATCATTGATTCAATGATGAATCTCTCTTTGTTATTCTGGGCTTCGGAAGAGATCGGAGATCCACGCTTCCAACAAATAGCTACAGCGCATGCGGATACGGTGCTTAATCACTTCATCCGTCCGGATGGTTCTGTGCATCACATTGCGGTGTTCGATGCAAAGAACGGGTCCGTGTCTGACTATCTGGGCGGGCAGGGCTATGGGCCGTATTCCTCCTGGAGCAGGGGGCAAGCCTGGGCGCTGTATGGCATGGCGAATGCTTACCGGTACACGGGGGAGCAGCGATATTTGCAAGCGGCTCAACGAGTAGCGCATTATTTTATCAGCTGCTTGCCGGAGGATTTCGTGGCACATTGGGATTTCCGCGTACCGAATATTGCCGCTGAACCGCGTGATACGTCGGCAGCGAGCTGCGCCGCTTCGGGCTTATTGGAGATTGCCAGTCAGTTGCCGCCAGCGGATGGACGACTCTATCAGGCTGCTGCTGAACGGATCATTCATGCCTTGTCGACCAAATACAGCACACTCGATCAGCCTGATTACCAAGGCATTTTATTGGAAGGCACCGGTAATAAACCGGCAGAAAGCAATGTGAATGTTTCGCTTATTTATGGCGATTACTTTTATGTGGAAGCGATAGCTAAACTTCTTGGATGGACGACACGTATTTTCTAAAAGGGAGTGTAGGCAGAATGAAACATATCCTCATTGTAGATGATGAACCGATGGTTCGAATGGGGTTGGCGCAGCTGGTCAGGCAGTGCAACTCGCTGTTTCGCACGGTTGTCGTGGCGAATGGGGTAGAAGCGATCGATCAGATCAACAAGCAGCGTCCGGATCTATTGTTGACGGATATACAGATGCCGAAGATGGACGGTCTGGAGCTGTGCAAGCAGATTCAAGCTATGAATGTAAGTCTCCCCATCGTTGTTATATCGGGGTATGATGATTTCTCTTATGCGCAAAAGTGTCTGACTTACGGTGTCAAAGAGTACTTATTGAAACCGCTTACTGAATATGAGCTGTATCCTGTGTTGAACAGACTTCTTTTGCAGCAGGATGTTTCTGTTCCGATTTCCTTTTTCCAGGTGGAGGAATGGCTGGAGCGCGTAGAGGCGACGATCTGGGCCGCTGATTTGAATGCGCTGCATGTATTGATGGATGATTGGAAAAAAGGTGATATGAGCAAAGGGATTCAAGTTGAACAGTTGGAGCGCATAATTGCGGACGGCTTGAAAATAGTCGTTAAAAAGCTCAACGCGCACGGCTTGGTCACCTTCACTTCGAAACCGCCGGCGGAACAGCTGAATACGATCCCGGAAGCCATCGCGTATCTCCAAAGCGAGCTCTTCGATTTGTACAACCAACTGTTTCACTGGCGGGGCGGAAATCAGAAGAACTTGTTCGAGGAAGCGAAGTCTTACATCGACAATCACATTTCGGAAGAGCTCAGCCTGGAGGAAGTAGCGGAGAAGATGGGACTTGCGCCGACCTATTTCAGCTACATTTTCAAAAAAATGACGAATGAAACGTTCGTCCAATATCGGATGAGAAAACGGATCGAAATGGCCAAAAGGCTGCTGGAAATCCCGCACTATAAGGTCGTTGATGTCGGGGTAACCATCGGGTACCAGAACTATCCGTACTTCACGAAAATTTTCAAAAAAATGACAGGCTGCTCGCCTACGGAATACCGCAGCATGCTGGGGATCAAATAATGAGATCGAATTTGGCGGCTAGAATGTTCGCTTATTTCGTCATTGTCATCGTCATTTCCTCTTCGATTGTCGGATTCGTTCTGTATGTGCAGTCTTCGAATGAAGTGGATAAGCAGACCAATGAGCTTTTGACCCAAATCGTTGACAATGCGATGAATCATACGGATATGTATTTGAAAAAATACGATCGCGCTACGCTGTCCATGCTGACCTCGACCAATGTGAAAGACTTCTTGAACTTGGACGGCAATAACTTTATTTCTTATTTTTTGTCGATTAGACCGATCAAGGAAAAGGTTATACAACCGCTTTTTATTAATAATCCCGAAATCAGTATGGTTTATTTACTTGGTTATAATGGCCTTACAATCTATGATCACAACGCGGAAATGACGGATTTCAGCAATTCTATTTTGTTGGATAAGATGGAGCAATTGAAAGGAATTACGAATAAAGACGGTAAATTGACGATTATGGATTGGAGTTTCCTGGATGGCAGGCTTGCCTTAACCCGTAAAATATCTGATCGGCAGACGTCCAAAATTTTTAAAGGCATTGTGGGCATTGAGCTGAATACGGATGAGCTTACTTCGTTATGGAAAGGTATTCGCTTAGGGGAAACAGGTTATTTCTACATTGTGAACGACAAGGGGAAAATCGTCTATCATCCGAAAACGGAGATGGTGGGGAGACAGCTGGATGACAAGCTGCTTACCACGTTAAAGGAAAATCAAAATCGTATTTTTGAGTATAAGGATGATGTTGAACGGGTACATTTCAACCGACGATCGGATTATTCAGGCTTGACGCTGGTTGCTTCCATGCCGCTCGATGAACTCAGAGTCCCTACTCAGAATATAAGAAAAACGACACTATATACGTGTGCGATTGCTATCATTATTGCTTTGTTCTTTGCGTATCGTTTTGGGCAATCGATTATTCGGCCCATCAAGATGCTGGAATATGGGATGCGCAAAACAGAGAAGGGCGATTGGACGCATGTCGCGCTTACAGGGCGAGCAGACGAAATGGATCGTTTAACCGTCAGTTATAACAAAATGGTTTCGCGCTTGGAGGAGCTGATGGAGCAGGTCTATGCGGAGGAACTCAAGAATAAGGAGTATCTCCTCAAACGGCAGGCGGCGGAATTTCAAGCACTGCAACTGCAAATTAATCCTCACTTTTTGTACAATACGCTCGAAACGATCGTTTGTTATGCCGTTGTGCAGGATTCGCAAGAGATTAAGGAGATCGTTCGCTCGCTTTCCTACATGCTTCGTTATTCGGTTAGAGCGGATTTGGAGGAAATCACGTTAGCGAATGAGTTGAAGCACGTCCTGCACTTCATGAACATTATGAACTATCGACTGGGTCAGAACTTCGAAGTGGAGGTGCTGGTCCCGCCAGAACTGCTGCTGCAAAAAATGGTGCGGCTTACCCTGCAGCCTGTGATCGAGAATGTGTTTAAGCATGCCTTTCCTAATGGCATAGAAAGCCATCATCAAATCAGCATCGACGCTTTCATGGATGAGGATGATTTCGTGGTCACTGTCACCGATAATGGCGAAGGGATTGCGCCAGAGAGACTTCAAGAGCTGCATACCAGACTTGCGATGCATCAATCCTCATCCCAGCTGCCCGTTCGCGTGGAACGTGAGGGCGGCATAGGTCTAGCCAATGTGAACAGCCGCATTCAAATCGTCTTTGGGGAGACCTATGGACTCTCTATCTCGAATAATGACGCGCAGTCCGGCACCAAGATTACACTGAGAATGCCCAATCAGAGCGAAGATTTGGTTCACTCGGCTGAAGCAATTGCGATGTAGGAGAGAGCAAGGATGCGGGAAGCGTAGCTTATTCCAAATCACATGGCTGAGGGTGACTCCCATCCCCGAATCTGATCAGAGGCACTCCACTGAGCAGCCGCTTGCAGCACAAAGAAGGCATCATCCCGTGAGGGTGATGTCTTCTTTGTGTAAATGAGTAACCACTTAAACAGAGTGCGCGCCAGTTCTTCAGTGGTCCAGCCGCAGGGTGGAGTACTCGAGGAGTTGTGGAGTTACGCCTGCTGACTCGTGCGGAGATAAGGGAACATCAAGCTGCTAATATAGCCAAAAGTGTCATTATAGTGAGGTTGAGGGGGAACTACGGTACGCTATTACAGCAGAAAGTGCCTTTATTGCGAGGTTAAGGGAACTACAGTCCGCTATATTGCTGTTTACTGGGAATTTCAGCGCTATTCGTGAAAATAAGACCCCGTAGTTCCGCTATCACCCCAGCGTGACAGCTATTTGCTTAAATAGAGTCCTGTAGTTCCTTTAGCAGGAATTGTCGCTTTGAAGAGGCTGATCTCTCAGGGCGGCGAAGCCGGTTATCTTTTGTGAAAAGGAGCAAGTATCATAAATTAGTTGAATAGGTGCTTAAAAAACTAGTATGCGCTCCTTCCCTCAAAAAACTATCATGAAATTAACACGAGAGAGGAGGAGGCTTGGATTGGAAATCGTCAGAGAAATTCCGCATGTACACAAGAAAGCGCAAGCCAATATGGTAAGTAAGCTTTTGCGCAATATCAAGAAAGTGCCTCAGTTGTACTTGCTGTCTTTGCTGCCCATTCTGTATATTCTCATATTTAAATATATACCGATGTACGGGGCAGTCATTGCCTTTCAGGATTATGTGCCTCACAAAGGATTTTTTGGCAGCGAGTGGGTAGGATTAAAGCATTTCAAAAATTTTTTTGAATCCTATGAATTCTGGAAAGTTATCAAGAATACGCTGGGCCTTAGTTTTTACAGTTTATTGGCTGGGTTTCCGTTTCCTATCATCCTAGCGCTTTGTTTGAACTATGTGAGCCGGGCATCCGTGAAGAAGACGGTGCAGATGATCACCTATGCTCCGCATTTCATTTCGATGGTTGTGATGATGGGCATCATCATCCAATTGTTGGATCCGAAAACAGGCATTGTCAACATGATTATAGCCCAGTTGGGTTTTGACAAGGTGGATTTTTTCGGGAATCCGGATCACTTTAAGTCACTTTATGTCTGGTCAGGTATTTGGCAGAATGTAGGTTTTGGCTGTATCATTTATTTAGCCGCTTTGGCTGCAATCGATCCTTCGCTGCATGAAGCAGCTGTCATGGATGGGGCAAGCAAAGTGCAACGAATGTGGCACGTGGATATTCCCGGCATTTTACCGGTTGCAATTATATTATTGATTATGAGTGTAGGGAATTTGATGGATGTAGGTTTTGAAAAGGTTCTATTGATGCAAAACCCGCTCAATTTGAGCACATCCGAGGTTATTGACACTTACGTGTACAAGGTGGGACTGCTGTCGACGGGAATTAAATATTCCTACGCTTCAGCCATTGGATTGTTCACCTCAGTCATCAATTTGATTCTATTGTTCACTGTTAACAAAGCAGCCAAAAAATTAGGGCAAACAAGCCTGTGGTAGAGAGGTGCAAAGACAAGGATGAAGTCGACCCGCATTCAAGAGCCAAGAGGAGATCAAATCTTTAATATCTTCAATTATACGATGCTGTGCCTCTTTACACTGTCAGTCTTATACCCGCTAATCTATGTGGTCAGCGCTTCCTTCAGTTCCTCGGCAGCTGTCATTTCAGGAAAAGTATGGCTATGGCCCGTGGATATTTCCTTACAAGGCTATGAAGCCGTTTTCAAAGACAAACGGATTTGGGTTGGGTTTGCAAACTCCATGTACTATGCCGTCGTTGGAACGATGATTAATGTGGCTATGACGCTTATTGCGGCCTATCCTTTGTCCCGCAAAGATTTCTATATCCGCAATGCGGTGATGGCGCTCTTCGTATTCACCATGATGTTTGGCGGCGGACTGATCCCCAACTACCTTTTGATCAAAGAGTTAGGGATGATTGATACCCGTTGGGCGTTGATTATTCCAGGTGTGATGAGTGTCATGAGTGTCATTATTGCTAGAACGTACTTCCAAACGACAATCCCCGAGGAATTGCTGGAAGCGGCCCATTTGGATGGTTGCAGCGATTATAAATTTCTTGTGAAAATTGTAGCCCCATTGTCAGGACCAATCATCGCTGTCTTATCGTTATTTTACGCCGTAGGCCATTGGAATACTTATTTTGCCGCTCTGCTGTATTTAAAATCACCGGATCTGTTTCCGCTGCAAATCATTCTGCGTGATGTGCTGATTAAGAACACATTTGATGAAGAAGTGATTTCCGATGTGGTCGGTGCGGCCCAGCGAGAAGGCATGAGAGAGCTTCTAAAGTACTCATTGATCGTTATTTCTACCATTCCGGTTTTAGTTGTTTATCCTTTTATCCAGCGACATTTCGTTAAAGGTATGATGATTGGGTCTCTGAAAGGGTAAGCATTGAGCAGTATAAAAAAGGGAGGAATTACACATGCAAGGAAAGAGATTATGGGGTTCAGCTTTATGTGTAGTTTTAAGTGCAACCGTTCTCTTAACAGGTTGTAACACGTCGGAGACTGGATCAGAGGCCAGCAAGAAACCAGAGGCTGCGGTTGTTAACGAAGTAGTGAACCCGCCAGGCGTACTGCCCATCACCAAAGAGAAAACCACACTGAAAGTGTTGTCGCGAACGAATCCGAGCGTGGAAAACTTCGCCACGAATGAGTTTACCAAATGGCTGGAAGAGAAGACGAATATTCATCTTGATTGGGAAATTGCCAACGATCCCAAGCAGAAGTTGAATATTTCGCTAGCTAGCGGCGACTATCCGGATGTTTATCTTGGATTTAATATCGATCAAATTCAACTTACGCTTTATGGCAAAGACGGCGTGTTTATTCCGCTGAATAAACTGATCGACAAATATGGCGTTGAAACGAAGAAAATGTTTACTTCACTGCCTTATACCAAAGAACTTTCTGCTTCACCGGATGGCAACATTTACGGTCTGCCGTCTGTCAACGAGTGCTTCCACTGTACGCACAGTACCAAATTATGGATTAACCAGAAATGGCTAGATGCGGTTGGCATGAAGATGCCGACGACCACAGACGAGTTCTATCAAGTATTGAAAGCGTTTAAAGAGAAAGATCCGAACGGCAATAAAAAAGCCGATGAAATCCCGCTAATTGGAGCTAACATCGCTAATTCCTACATTGATACGTTCCTCTTGCAAGCATTCATTGACAGCGACCGCAATATGCAGTTCCTGAAAGACGGCAAAATCAATGCCGCCTTTACGCAGCCAGAATACAAGGAAGGACTTAAATATATTAATAAGCTGTTCAAAGAAGGTTTGATTGATCCGCAATCGCTGACACAGGACCGAAACCAATTAAGGAAGTTGGGTGAAAATCCAGACAGTGTTATCCTTGGGGTCGTTGCTGCCCAGAATCCGACGGTCTTCAACACACTTGAAGGCTCGCGCTGGAAGGATTACGTGGCTGTTCCGCCGTTAAAGGGTCCGAAAGGCGTCCAAGCATCCAAATACATTCCACAAGGGATTACGTCTGGCTCCTTCGTTGTCACCAATAAAGCCAAAAATCCGGAAATTGCCATGCGCTTAGCTGACTTCCTCTACTCCGAAGAAGCCACCAACCGCGCTATCCTTGGCAGGCCGGATATGGAATGGAAAGCGGCTGGGCCGAGCGATATTGGCATCAACGGCAAACCAGCCAAGTACACCGTACTGGGCAACAGCTCGTCAGGCGCCAAAAATGCGACTTGGGGGCAAGTAGGTCCTTCCCTGCGCACGAACGAATGGCGTTTGGGTCAGACAGCCGATCCCAAAAACCCGCTCGAGGATATTCTGTATAAAGAAACACTGACCAAATACGAGCCTTATAAACCAGACCCTAAGAAGACGATCCCGACCTTAAACTTCACGAATGAACAGACAGATGAAATCGCCAATATTAGCAAAACAATTGACGACTACCGCAAGGAGTCAACAGCCAGAATGATTATCGGTGATCTGGATATCGATAAGAAGTGGGATGAATATTTGAAAAATATGGACAATATGAAGCTGCCAAGATATCTGCAAATTTACCAACAAGCCTATGATGCTATGAAGAAATAAGGATAACGATGCTCCGCCTGCCATCTGGTTGGCGGGGTTTTCTTCTTTAGCAACAAGGAGAGCGTAGACCATTAGGATAAAGGAAGTGGAGGCTGTGCAAGTAACCAATCCGTTGTTGGCACATAAGCTTTCTGAGTTAAAAGTAAAAATGCTGCATGCCAAGCTCAGCGTCTGTTCGAAGGACTGGAAGCGATTCAATTTCGTACCCGACTACAATAAGTTTTACTACATCTGTGAAGGCGAGGGGTGGATCCAGCTTGACGACAAATTGTACCAGCCGCAAGCTGGTCAATTGTTTTTTGCGCCTGCGGGCGTGCTGCAATCGTTCTCTGCAACAAACGCAGCACCGTTTACCATGTATTGGTGCCATTTCACTTCGAATCTCAGCTTTCATCACATATTACGGTCGCTTGGCCTCCCTCATATTCTAGCCGTGGATTCTAACTCCCGTCTGGTTAGCTGTTTCGAACATATCATCGACAATTGCAAGCAGCCAGGACTGACGTCTCCGATCAAAATTCAGGCAGCTTTGCTTGAGTTGATTTCCGCGTATATCGATCAAGGGATGAAGGAAGACCACGTCACCGTGCAATTCGCCGCCTGGGATAAATTGATCGAAACTATCAAATACATTGATGCGAACCTGCATAAAGAAATGACGATTCAGGAGCTTTCCCAAACGGCGCATTTTCACCCGAATTATTTCATTCGTTTTTTCAAAGCACATCTCGGCGTGCCGCCTATGAGATATATTCATGATAGAAGACTGGAAAAAGCCAAGGAGCTGCTGGTTATTGCCTCACTGACGGTGAACGAAGTCGCACATATGACGGGATTTCAGGATGCTTCTCATTTCTCAACTTCATTTAAAAAGCATGTCGGCATGTCTCCTTCCGAGTTTCGCGCGACCCCAAACAGTCCGAATTAAACAAAGGTTAGTTTTACTAAATAACGAGTTAGCGGGGTATATGTTTATTTTTATGAAAACGCTTTAAAATTAGGTTGAACTGGAAGTATTTTTGTTGAGGGAGGAGTGGGAAAGAGTTTGTGCGTCTGATCTCGATGTGATCTCAGAGACGTTTTCAGCCAAACCTCCAGCCGATGGGGATATGCAAAGAGGGTTATATAATGCCGTCCAAAAAACATCTTATATGGTTTGGACTTTGTTTCGCTTGGCTGCTTGCCTTGCTTTCACCTTCCTTGGTCTATGCGGCCAATCCGATGGTGGTAGACAGCTACGATGGGGCACTGACACAGAATGAAATTAATTCGTTCAAAGCCTATATGCAAACGGTTGAGCCTGTTGTTTGGCCCAATACCGGATCGATGCAGGGAGAATATGCGCAAGGCGCCAGTGGTGAAAATATTAAAGCCATGGGGCTCATGTATGAGATGACAGGAGATACGCAAATCCTCGACCGGATGATTTATTTCTGCGATGTTCTTCTCTCCCAGCGGAATGATATTCTTGCTGCTCCGTACGGACAGCGCACGGTTTGGACGAATACCATTGCCCCGGTATGGCCTGGCAACAATACAGGAACGGCGTCGGCCGACTCGGCCAATGGCGATCCAGTTGGACATTTGGCTTATTGTGCCAAATTGATCCTGCAGCATCCAGCCCTTGGGAGTACGGTGGTGCCCGGCGGCGACAGTTATGGGCATGGAGCCACCTATGCGCAGCGGGCGGCGACTTTCGTAACGGAAGCCGATTATGTGGTGAATCAATTCATTTTACCGAAACTGCTTAATCTATCCAATGGCAATAAATATTACTTTTCCACGCAATCGCCTTACATGAGCGGTGGGATTATGCCTTGGAATCAACAGATGATGATTTCTTATGGTTTGCAGAATCTGGCAGCAGCGCATGCGATTCTAGGCGATAATCCGACCCGTGTTGCACAATACGACGGTATCGTTCAAACGAACCTGAACTGGTTCTTTAACGATAATACTGCCAAGCAAACGTATACGAACAGCGCTGGCAAAACGACTTACAACTGGGGTTACAATCCAACGCTATTAGGAGGCGAGGATTCCAACCATGCTAGCTTGGATGTCGCTGGTTTCTATCGCGCCTATTTAAGCGGTCGTTATGGCATTACGACGGCTATGATGATGCCAT
Organism: Paenibacillus sp. HWE-109; assembly: GCF_022163125.1. NCBI lineage: Bacteria > Bacillati > Bacillota > Bacilli > Caryophanales > Paenibacillaceae > Paenibacillus > Paenibacillus sp. HWE-109. The sequence goes on from NZ_CP091881.1 coordinate 1,756,674, forward strand.
TTGCCAACATGTATGCGGATGTAATGATGAGAGGGCCAAATGATTTCGCAGGCCGTGTTGATGGCACCGACGGAACGGGACATGGCGCGCCAACGACGTATGCTCGCAGCGGCAATCTTTTCTTGGCAGCGCTGCGTCCGGATATGTACTATGCGCTAGCCAATGCGGATTTGCCTAACTTAACGAGCACCAGTATGGCTACGTATTCCCGGTTTATGTATGTGAAAAACCAGCGCAATCTCGGCAGTGATACCCAAGCGCCTACGGCACCAACAAATTTGACGGCTGCAGCGGTATCTGGCAGTCAAATCAATTTGAGCTGGACAGCCGCCACGGATAACGTCGGTGTTGCCAGTTATGCGATTTACCGCGGCGGCACGCTGGTGGGCACTTCTGCCACAACTTCCTACAGCGACATGGGACTAACGGCCTCGACGACTTACAGCTATACCGTCAAAGCGAAAGATGCGGCAGCGAATGTATCGGCTGCAAGCAATACGGCCACTGCGACTACGACAACTTCGACGACGTCGGGAAACTTGGTGATCGGCAAAACCTACAATGCATCTACGACGTGGAACACGACATATGCTGCGGATAAAGCCTTTGACCAGAATACAGCTACGCGCTGGTCTGCTGCTAACGGTTCCTTGACTAATCAATGGATCAGCGTAGATTTTGGAGCCAGTACAGCTTTCGATCAAGTTAATCTGAAGGAAATTTCATTCCAGCGAGTCACATCATACAAGCTGCAATCGTCCAGTGATGGTACCACTTTCACCGATATTGCCGGTACGGCAGGGACGACAATTGGAGCTAATAAAACCATTACCTTTGGCAGTGTGAATGCGAGATATTTGCGTTTGTATGTTAGCGCAGCAAGTGCGGTGCCGACCATCGATGAAATGGAGGTTTACAGCAATGCGGGCGCAGCGGATACAACGGCGCCAACAACGCCAACAGGTTTGGCTGCATCGGCAGTTTCCAGCAGTCAAATCAACCTAAGCTGGACAGCTTCCACAGACAATGTGGCTGTTACAGGTTATGATGTGTACCGGGGAGCAGCATGGGTAGGCTCAACGGCTGCAACGTCCTACAGCGATACTGGGCTCACAGCCTCGACAGCTTACAGCTACACGGTCAAAGCGAAGGATGCGGCAGCGAATGTTTCGGGAGCGAGCAGCGCAGCCAGTGCAACAACGCTGGGTTTGGGAAATCTGGCTCTTGGTAAAACGTACAATGCCTCGACGACATGGAGCGCGACCTACCCAGCTTCCAAAGCATTTGACGTTGATGATGTCTCACGCTGGTCCGCATCCAGCGGATCTGTTAGCAATCAATGGCTCAGTGTGGATTTCGGAGCAGCGACTACGTTCAATCAGGTAGTTGTCAAAGAAATCACGTTTCAGCGAGTGACCGGGTATAAACTCCAGTCCTCTACGGACGGGGTCACTTATACGGATATCTCCGGCACGTCAGGAACTGCGCTCGGAGCGAGCAAAACGATCAACTTCTCTCCTATTACAGCCAGATATGTTCGGCTCTATATGACTTCAGCAAGCGCGGTCCCAACGATCAATGAAGTTGAAGTCTATAACCAATAAGGAAGAGGAGAAGTGATCATGAAGAATTATAAACATATTGGCGCAGCGCTCGTTCTATCCATCAGCTTGGTAACGGCGTATCTAACGGCACAACCTACATTGGCGGTAGGGGAAATGAGGCCTTTTCCACAGCATACCGTGTACACAGCAGGGACAATTAAGCCGAACAACGTAACACAAGCGGCCATGGATGCATCGGTAGAGCAGTATTATGACGAATGGGTAAGCCGTTATATTGTTGCGAGCCCGAATGTGCCAAGCGAAGAATACGTTTGGTATAACAAGGAGGGCGAAGGGGCTTCGGACGCGAGTATCGTATCCACCTCAGAAGGTCATGGATACGGGATGCTGGTCACGGCGCTGATGGCTGGCTACAGTGCGAATGCTAAGACCCATTTTGACAAACTCTATAAATTTTACAAGTCGCATCCAAGCGCTAACAATGCCTATACGATGGGTTGGCAGCAGCGCAAAGACAGCAGTGGCAACATTGTGGCAGCCAGTGGCGGCAGTGACTCAGCGACTGATGGCGATATGGATATTGCCTACGCACTGCTGCTCGCGGATAAGCAGTGGGGGAGCAGCGGAACGATCAACTATTTGGCTGCAGCAACCAATGCAATCAATGGGATCATGCAGGCTGATGTCAACGCTAGTGTATGGAACTTGAAACTAGGAGATTGGGCGGCGAATAGCGATGCGACTTACGGCAAAGGAACGCGGCCTTCCGATTTCATGTTAAGCCATCTCAAAGCTTTCCAAGATGCTACCGGCAATGCCAACTGGGGAAATGTAATCAACAAAACTTATGCCATAATCAATCAGCTCTATACAAATAACAGCCCGAATACTGGCTTGCTGCCAGACTTTGCCAACAGCAGCTCAGGCACGACCTATGCACCGGTTGCTGCAAATTATTTGGAAGATGTAACGGATGGCAGTTACGCTTACAACTCATGCCGCACACCTTGGCGTATAGCTACCGACTATTTAATTTCAGGTGATACGAGTTCTTGGAATGAACTTACGAAGCTGAACAGCTGGATCAAAACCAAGACTTCGAGCAACCCTGCCAACATCAAAGACGGTTATTCGCTTAGCGGTACGGCGCTTTCCGGCACATCCTCAGGCGTTCAAGCCTTTATTGCTCCGTTTGCTGTGAGCGCGATGATCGATTCCAGCAATCAGACTTGGTTGAACAGCCTTTGGAGCAATATGACGAGCACAACCACGGCATCAACTGGCTATTATGAAAATAGCATTCGTCTGTTGTCGATGATCGTCGTTTCCGGAAATTGGTGGTCACCTGTTTCTTCGGGAACTACGCCAACACCGACTGCTACGCCGACGGCGACACCGACACCGACGGCAACTCCAACGACGACCCCTAGTCCAACACCGACTCCGTCCGGTAATCTGGCGCTAGGCAAGACGTACAATGCATCGACAACCTGGAGTGCCTCTTACACGGCTGCGCAAGCATTTGATGGAAGCAGCACAACGCGTTGGTCAGCTTCCAACGGCTCGCTAAGCAATCAGTGGATCAGCGTTGATTTGGGCGCAGCAACCGCCGTGGATCAGGTTGTCATCAAAGAAACAACCTATCAAAGAGTGACGGGCTACAAGCTGCAGTCCTCGTCCGATGGCATAACATATGCAGATATTGCCGGAACGAGCGGCACTTCCATCGGAGCAAGCAAAACGATCAACTTCACAGAGCTGTCTGCCAGATATCTGCGACTATATATCAGTACAGCAAGCGCCGTGCCAACGATTAATGAGATTGAAGTGTATAATCAGTAAATTTGCAGTGAAGGGGCTGCCCAGAAGGTTGCGAAACCTTGCGGGCAGCCTCCGCTGTTTTTGTAGTGGAGTCAGCATAAATTTAATCAATAGAGCCTTAAGATACTAGTATGCTCAAGAGTAATAGAGAAATTATGATAAATACTGTAAACGATTTCAATGATCTTTGGATAGAATAAGGGGGGCTTTATTATGTGGCATAAAATCATTATAGCTTGCGTGACCATGACGCTTGTTTTCTCTGGTCTCTGGGTACCGGCGATGCCGAAAGTTGCGGCTGCAACCGGAGCGCCAATGGTGGTTAGCAGCTTGGAAGGATCAGTCACACAAGAGGAGATTAATTCCTTTAAGCAGTATATTCTTTCGAGTTCGGTCAATCTGCCAGTAAACAATTATGGAAATGATTTCGTATACGGACCAAGCGGCCAGAACGTTGAGGCTATGGGGTATATGTATGAAATCAGCGGAGATCGTTCGATCCTTGATCAGATGGTTAAATTCAGTGAGTTGATGCTGTCTGCCCGGAACAATCCGGATACAGGACGTGTGCTGTGGAATGGGAATCGAGAGCTGTCTTGGCCTAACAAAAAGGTTGGTGAAACCAACAGCGATGGTTTAGTTATTGACGGCTACTCAGGCAGCGAGAATGGAGATGTTATCGGGCACATTGCGTACAGTGCGAAACTCATTTTACAAAATAAATCGCTTTGGAATCAAATCGTGCCTTATGGCGATGGTGCCCTGTACGGTGAAACCTATTTGCAGAGGGCAAAGAAATACATCGCAGAGCTTGATCGGACGATGGACACATACATGATCCCAAATTTCGTCAAACCGGATACGTTCCGTCAATACTGGCCGAATGACCCAAGGTGGAGCAGCACCGGAAGCGCAGCGCCGAATTCAGCGATTCCCTGGAATCAGCAAATGATGATCAATAACGGTTTCATGCGGTTGGCGGAATGCCACGAGCTGCTTGCTGATGATCAGCCAAGAGTGGACCTCTACGATAAGATCGTCAAAGCATCGATTGAGTGGTTCACGGCTTCCCTGGAACCTTATCAAGTCGCTGGACACGATGTGTATAAATGGTGGTATGTGGCCGACTATTTCGGCAAAGTAGAGGATGCGGATGGCGTTCATGCAGCTAACGACATTATGGGGATGACCCGGGCTTACGACCGAGGCAAATATGGTGTGACGCAAGAGACACTGATCAAACTATCGAACACGATTCGGTATGTGATTTCTACGGGAACAGGCAACTTTTACTGTAAAGTGGACGGACTTCCGACGAGCTGTACGCTGACGAATCTGTGGAGCGAATATTTGCATATCGCGCCGTATAATCCTGATCCGGCCGTTTACCGCTTGCTAGCCAATCCCTACTATATGAGCACTGTGCTTACGAGCCCGATCTATTTTGCGCGAATGATGTGGGTGAAAGAACATACAAGCTGGACCCGGAATGTGGATGCCGATCTGTCGCCCGCATGGGAAGCGGAAAGCTATTCAAGCAGATCGGGGGCTTTTACAAGGCAGGCATGTGAGGTTTGCTCCAAAGGAGCCTATATGCAATCGCCGGAGGATTCAGTGTCTAAGCTGAATTATCGTTTGAGTGTTGCGCATGGCGGCAATTTGTATGTGCATATTCTTGGATCATCCAGCGGAGCCGGGGGAGGCAGCTTGAAGTTGTACGTAGATGCGGGTCCAGAAGTGAATGCTACAACTTCGTCTTCCGGTTGGGGATGGACAACAGCTTCACAAGCCCTGACTTTAGCAGATGGCCCCCATCAGCTAACGATCACGTCGCAGGGCAATGGCGCGCAGCTGGATAAAATCGTCTTATCCAAAAGTCCGACTCCGCCGATCGATGCGCTTTTGCCGAAACTGACGGATATTCGAATCAATGGCGTTTCCCTTGCTAATTTTGCTCCATCGACATACAGCTATACCGCTGCATTGCCGCTGGGCACCAAAGTGATTCCTATAATTAGCGCAACCAGTCTGCATAATGTCGAGATTACGCAGGCTCAGCAGGTTTTTGGAACGGCAATTATTACGGTCAAAGACCGCCAAGATCCTTATTTGCAGGCTAAGTATGAGGTCCAAATGACGGGATTCCCGATTTATGGCGATATTCCAGATCGATTTATGACCTTTCCTATCCAAAGTGTGACGGCAAGCGCAGGTTATCATGCCAGCTTCCCACCCGCCAATGCCATTGATGGCGATCTGAATACTCGCTATGCAGCCAAAGGAATTACCCATTGGATTCAATTTGACCTTGGCGCAAACAAGCCGATTCGTTCGGCGGTGATCTCCTTTTTGAAAGGGGATGTGGATCGTTATACCTTTGATTTGCAAGTATCGGAAGACGGACTCGTGTGGACCTCTGTGTACAGCGGCAAAAGCAGCGGGAAAACAGCTGGGCTGGAAATCTTCCCATTCGAGCAGGTCAATGCTAGATATGTGAAATATAACGGGAAAGGCAATTCCAAGGATACATGGAATAATATCAATGAAATCTACATTGGCGGTGTGGTCGAAGATGTGGCAGCACCTGTAACGACAGATGATGGACAAAGTGGTTGGCATGCTGATAATCAAATTATTCATTTGTCAGCGGTAGATAGTGGAAGCGGAGTCGCGCATACGTACTACAGTTTGAATGGCGGGCCTGAGACAGAGGGAACCGTCGTCAACATTGATCAAGAAGGCAGTAATGAGCTTGCTTACTACAGTGTGGACACCGCAGGCAATCGGGAATTCAAGAAATCAACGCTCATTCAAGTGGATAAAAGCGGCCCTACAATTACACCAACTGTCTCTATGGCTGTTTATGTGACGGATACTGTGTCTTTTAATTTTGGAATCGCGGACACCTTCAGTGGCGTTAACGATAAAGTAATTAAGCTGGACGGCAAGCTGGTAGCTTCTCCGTATGTTATTGAACCCATGTCACTGACCCTGGGCAATCACCTCGTTTCGGTTATAGCGGCCGATAGGGTTGGCAACCAATCAGAGCAGCAATTCGTGCTCAAAGTCAGCATGGATATCGATCACTTGGACGAAGCTTTACTGTACGCGAAGCAGAAAGGCTGGATCAAGAGTGACCTCGTGTATAAAGGATTAACGGCGCTGGTTGGTGTCATTCAGAAAGCGCCCAAAGAGCATGTTAATCAGGGGCTGCAAGCTCTTGAAGTGTTGGTCAAAGCACAGAAAGGCCATCTAATCGATGAGGCAACAGCGAGCAAGCTGCTTGAATGGATCGCAGCTTTGAAGAGGTCGTAGCCTCGAGCCATCATCAACTTTTCAAGGAGGTTCTACTATGCAGTACAGACGTTTAGGCAGCAGTGGTTTGAAAGTGAGCGAACTTAGTTTGGGCAGTTGGCTTACCTATGGCGGCGCTGTGGATTCCAATCAATCGGAGAGAATCATTGATAAAGCCTACGAGCTTGGTATCAATCTGTTCGATACAGCCAATGTGTACCACAAGGGGGAGGCGGAGCAGGTTGTTGGCAAAGCGTTAGCCAAATACCCCAGGGACTCGTATGTCTTGGCAACCAAAGTATGTGTGCCTATGGGTGAGGGTCCGAATGATCGCGGCTTGTCACGCAAACATATCAAAGAGCAATGCGATGCCAGCCTGCGTCGGCTTGGTGTCGAGTACATCGATTTATATCAATGCCATCGCTATGATCCCGAGACGCCCCTTGATGAAACGCTGCGAGCAATGGATGATTTGATCAAACAGGGCAAAATTTTATATACAGGTGTCAGTATGTGGAAAGCGGAACAGCTGCTGGATGGGGTTCGGACGGCCAATGCGCTCAATTTGAACCGCATTATTGCCAATCAACCGCAGTATCATATGTTCCGCCGTGGTATTGAGCAAGAGATCGTTCCACTGTGCAAAAGGGAAGGGATCGGTCAAATCGTCTACTCGCCGCTGGCGCAGGGGATTCTGACCGGCAAATATCAGCCTGGCAGGCCTTACCCGGTGGATTCAAGGGCGGCAGATCCAGAGCAGAACGGCGCGATCGTTCATCTCATGAAAGAAGAGCAGTTGCTCAAGGTTGAGAAGCTGAAAGTGATTTCAGCGCGCAACGAGCTAAGCATGGCTCAATTGGCATTGGCTTGGATCCTAAGGCTGGATAATGTATCCAGTTGCATTATTGGCGCTTCCCGACCAGAGCAGATCGAAGAAAACGTCAGGGCTTCGGGCATTACCTTGTCCGAAGCCGATATAGAGGAAATCGAGAACATCTTACAGGCATGACAATTAACGTAATGGAGGTAGAGTCACATGTCTGTTTTACTGGCAAACCTGGCACTGCATCGCACAGTCACTTGCAGTTCGGAAAGCGCGGATGCTGCCAGTTGTCATGCAGTTGACGGGGATATGAGTACTTTATGGCAACCATTAGGCTCGGATCGGATGGATGACAATCGTGTTTGGCTGATGGTAGATTTGGGTCAAAACGTACCTTTCAATCAGGTTAATCTTAAATTGGCGTCAGGATTCATAAGCGGATATCGCATTCTCTATTCTCCAGATAACCTGCTGTGGCAAACAGCTTTCCAGCGCGATGCCTCTCGTGGAGGAATAAGCACGCAAGATATCGCTCTGTTTTCTAAGGTTGCAGGAAGATACGTGAAGCTTGAGGTGGATTTATTTGATCCGGAGCGCGATTTTCAGCTGATTCAGTTGGAGATCCACGACAACTTGGATATCCCAACCGGTCCCTTACTGGAGAGAGTCATCCTCTGTGATCCGCAGTTTAACGAATATGAGGATGAAGTCACATTAACATTGCAAACGAATAGCCAATTGAAACTCCATATAAAAGGCATTCTGACAAACGGTGAGGAAGCCGATCTTGTGGGCGGAAGTATCGCATTCGAAAGCAGGCATTCGGGTGTGGCTTCCATCGATGAGATGGGCAATCTTACCACCCATAAGGTTGGTGTCGCGCACATGAAAGCGACGGTAACTTGGCAAGGTGTGACCAAAGAGACCTCGATCTTTATCGATGTCAACGATCCTTCTGAGCCATTGGCGGATATCTGGCTGACGCATCCCGCTATGGCGATGGAGATCGGTCATCCAGCGATAATCGCTGCTGGCAGCAGCTTTCCTGAACTGCATATTATGCCTGCGGATGCAATGACTGTGAAAGCTGTGTTGCTGCATGCCGCAACAGGCGAAGCCTTGGCGCACTTGCACAAGCAGCAGATCGAAGCGTTAACGGAGTACACGTTCCCCTTCCCAGGCAGAGCTGATCAAGCCGGGACTTATCAACTGCGTGTTGAACTGTTTTTGACGGACGAGTTGATCTTTTACGATGCCTTTTATTTCACTGTGCTAGATCGGATTGCTGGCAAGGCTGGCCAAAGTCAGATCGTTTATCTAGGTGAAAGCGGCAAGCTGACGTATGTGCCTGATTACAAGGGCAATCAAATACTTGATTTCTCCAATAGCGGTTATGGCGGAGGAGGTATCCTAATACCGTTTGTGGAGCCTGTTCTGAGTTTGTCAGCTGTTGATGGGGATAATACAGAGCACATTCAGAATGCGATAAATCTCGTAGCTGCTTGGCCGCAATCCGCCGAAGGATTGAGGGGGACGATTCTTTTGAGGAAAGGCATTTACCGGGTAAGCGGTTCCTTGAAGATAGAGGCAAGCGGCATCGTGCTCCGGGGTGAGGGGACAGATGAGAATGGAACACTGCTGTACGCAACGGGCAAATTAAAACGCAATCTCATTGAGATTGCCGGAACTTCAGCTCCGGGCATGCTGCCTGATACCCATACAACAATTATCGATTTGTATGTTCCTGCGGGTTCGCGTTCGATTCATGTGAGAAACGCTTCCAACTTTAGCGTAGGCAACAAGGTTAAAGTGCTTCGTTTCGGCAATGAACGTTGGATTCATGCGATTGGCATGGATACGATTCGGATGCGCCCGGTGGCAGGGGGAACGGTACAATGGCCGCCATTTCATTTGGAATTTGACCGCGTTATTACACATATCGAAGGGAATTGCTTGCAACTGGACGCGCCTATCGCCAATGCGATTGAGAAGCAATGGGGCTGGGGTTCTGTCGTGAAATATGAGGATTCGGGCCGAATCGAGCATGTCGGAGTAGAGAACATGCGGGTAGACGTGGAATATGATCCAAGTATTACGGACACGCGAATTGATGGCAATGAAGGAAATACGGTTTATTTGGCGGATGAGGATCACGCGATCAATTTTATTTATATGGATAATGTCACAAATAGTTGGGTTCGCGATATTGTTGGCTTACATCTGCAGCATGCGCTCGTACAAGTCGGCCGCAATGCCAAATGGGTCACCATACAAGACTGCGTCGTCTTGGCGTTTATCAGCGTCATTACCGGGGGACGTCGGTATCCATTTCATCTAATGGGCGAACTAACGTTGGTTCAGCGCGCATATACGGAGACTGCCAGACACGCCTTCGCGGTTGACGCGCGAGTAGCCGGGCCCAACGTATTCCTAGACAGCGAGTCGACGCTGGATTACAACACAAGCGAACCTCATCATAGGTGGTCTGTTGGCTGTTTGTATGACAATGTGAATGGACGGATTCACATTCAAGACCGTGGTTGGCTCGGCAGCGGTCAGGGTTGGGCAGGCGCTAATTATGTCGCGTGGAACACAACGAACGAACTGGTCTCCCAGCAGCCTCCAACCGCGCAAAACTATGCCATCGGGCATGTCGGCAGACAAGGCAAGCCGCTGCTTCCTTGTCCTTATGATCCCCGGGAGCGCAAGCAAGCCTATTGGGAAAGCTTGGGGCAGCATGTGACTCCACGTAGTTTATATGTGCAGCAGCTGATGGACCGTCTTGGTCCGGAAGCCGTGGCCAACATTCAAGGAGGAATTGATAGATGACTCAATCTATGACAGTGAATCAATACGAAGATATTATCGCTAAGCTGATTCGAAAGATGAAAGAGTTAAAGCCAGCTTTCCAAGAAAGCGTCTCGATTGGTATAGTGTCTATGGATAACTGGGAGTGGCCCCAAGGTGTAGGGCTGTTTGCCTTGTATTCCTATTATAAGGAAACCGGCAATCAAGCGATTAAAGACGAGTTGATCCAATGGTTTGACAAGCGTATTGGGGAGGGGGTGCCGGACAAAAATGTAAACACGATGTGCCCCATGTTAACTTTGAGTTTTCTGGCAGAAGAGACCGGCAATCCAACCTATCTGAAACTTTGCAAAGAATGGGTAACTTATGCCATGGAAGAGCTGCCAAGGACAGAGGAAGGCGGTTTTCAACATATCGTGACCCGAAATCTCAACGCAGGCCAGCTATGGGATGATACATTGTATATGACAGTCCTATTCGTTGCTCGGATGGGCGTTCTGCTGGATGAGGATCCCTATTTACAGGAAAGTATCAGGCAGTTTCTGGTGCATCTCAAATATTTAACCGATGTTCGAACTGGGCTGTTTTATCATGGCTGGACGTTTATCGGGAATCATCATTTCGCAGGTGCTTTGTGGGCTAGAGGGAACTCTTGGTACACGGCGGGTTTGGTGGACTACCTGGACATTGCTCCCCTACCGGAAGGGATCAGCCAATTTCTGATTTCCTCTTTGGAAAGACAGGTTCAAGCGCTAGCAGCACTTCAGGATGAAAGCGGGCTATGGCATACGTTATTGGATCATCCGGATTCCTATCTGGAAACGTCGGCTTCTGCCGCATTCGCCTATGGGATACTAAAAGCAGTGCGACGAGGCTTTATCGATGAGCGCTATCTGGCAGTTGGACTTAAAGCTTTGGATGGCGTGCTGGGCAAAATAGATGAGGAAGGTGTCGTGCATGGCGTATCCTATGGAACGGCGCTGAAAGATAACTTGGACTATTATCGCAATATCAAACAATGCCCGATGCCTTACGGTCAGTCGATGACGCTCTTATTGATGGTTGAAGCTTGTAAATTAAAAGTTGAAAAACCTTAAGTTTGTTTAATAACCGCTTAAATAACTAGTATGTGGCCTCCGCTCCCTTAAACTATCATTTGATTAAGGGAATGGAAGGAGGGGGCACTTTTTGGTAAGCGTTTGCATGTGACGGTTGTGTATCAGAAGTGGGTTGAAATTACGACGAAATGATGGAGGAAAAATGAAGCCAATGGTTATGAAAAAAAAGGTAAGCGTACTCTTAGCATCTGCAATGGTATTCTCTTTGTTTGCTTCCGTTGATCTGGCTTATGCAGATGTAGTTCCGACTGCAACTGCGACACCAGCGGCTGCGACTCCGGCAGCTGCAGCACCAACGGTTACGACTCCTGCAGGCACTGCACCAGCGGAAACTCCATCCACGAAACCGGCTGCACCTCAAATGGACACACAGGCTAAGTTTAATGTTTTAAAAGAAAAAGGCATCTTGGAAGGAACCGATGACACCGGATCAGCAGGGCTTGATAAAGAAGTGACGCGAGCGCAGCTTGCCAAGACGATTGTTTTGCTGAATGGCTTGAAGGAAGATAAGCCATCGAGCGAAACGTACAAAGACTTGGACAATGCCGCTTGGGCAGCTGGATTTATCGGAGCTGCAACCAAAGCCGGGTACATGGAAGGTGTTGCCAAAGACCAATTCGCTCCGAATGGTATCGTAACGTTGGAGCAAGCGGCTTCGGTGCTTGCTCGTGTGTTCAAACTGCAAGCAGAAGAAGCAGATACGTCCAAGCTAACCGGCACCGTATCCGAGTGGGCCAAAGGCCAGGTAGCCGCAGCTATCAAAGCTGGTCTTATGACCAGTGCAGCAGATTATACGAAATCTGCGAAGCGCGAGCAGCTTGTTAACTACGCCTATGCGGCGTATCTATTGGTTCAAGCTGGAGGTCCGGCTGTCACCAAAGTATCTGTCGCTGATTTCAAAGTCACAGGTGCGAAAACACTTGTGCTGAAATTAAACGGTGTGATTGCCGACACCACGAAGCTAACTGTTACCGTGCTTCGTGGCAGTATAACAGGATCAGCCGTAACGAGCACAGCGAAATGGAATGCCAATAAAAACGAAGCCACGATCACATTGGATACCAAAATGACGGAAGGCATCTACACCCTGAAGTTGGAAGCAGTGAAAGATGGCGGATTGACGATCGACAAGGGCACAGCGGAAGTATCCGTTTCGAATGAGAAAATAACGCAAATTGATTTTACAACTGCCGCTGAAACGGTGGCCCAAGGCAAAATTAAGCTGACTTTCAAAGCTACGAATCAGTACAAGGAAGTGTCCGATATTAGTGCGGCCATATTCGGCTTATATACCAGCCCAGAACTGGATGCGATTCCTGCTGGTGATTCGCAGTCACTGACGATTGATGTGACGAATGCGGTTTACGCGAATAAATTGCGCAGAGATTCCAAATTTGAAGTCAGGATCATCGCGCCGGATTATACGGTTCAAGCGAACAAAACGTTTACTGTTGGCGATCCGCAAACCGTCAGCAAGATTGAATTAGGCGAGATTGCTTATGTCAATGGGAAAACGAAGTTTGAAGCGGGTGATGTGGTCACTGTTCCTTACAAAGCTTTTGACCAATATGGCTTCCAAGTGACAGATCTTGATGTATTGACCAAGAATGCCAATGCCTATTCCACAGCAGCGGGAGTCATTGATACTGCAGCGACGTATCCACCACATGGATTCGGTTTTATAGCGGATGAAACAGGCGACGGCATTCCAGAGTTGAAAGTTAGAGCTGCCGCAAATTTCAGCCAATTTAGTGTAGAAGATGTCACGCTTTCTGTGGCCGGATTCGGTTCTGGTCAAGCAGCGACCAAAGTGTTGAAAGTGGCAGCTTCCAAAGCTCCATACGATATCAGCGTAGGCAACTTCCCGAATACCGTTGCTGTTGGCGACGATGATTTCTATCTGCCTATCGTGGTCAAAGACCAAGGTGGTAACATTCTTAGCACAGATGATGTCATAGAGAATGCCGACAAAATCACTGTTTATGGTTTTGCTAACGGCAGTGCGACAATTGGTGCCAAAGACGCATCTGGCAAACTAATTGGCGGTATCGAGAAGAGCGGTGCAAATAGAGGTACAATTCGCGTGTCTGACTTAAGAACGTTGACAGATCAAAATAAAGGACAGTTAACGGTCAAGGCATCTGTGAATACAAGTGGAAAAACAGCATCGAATACGACGAATATCGTAGCCAAGCGTTTCCCGAAAACGGTCTATTTATCCGTCGTGCCTAAGGCTAAAATGCTGCCCTCCATCGAGATGGTGAACGGTAGAACGGAAAATGCCTTCAGATTGAAGTTCAAAGATCAATACAATGAAGATTTCGATCGCGATTACAGAGGCTATTCGATGAAATTGAGTTTTGCCAAAACATCAGGAACGGTCACGGATGCTGTGTATGTAGTCCGGGGGGCGAATACCTTGGATACCGTTAATTCATCGTTCATTGTAAAAGGCGTAGACGGGACTGCTGATGGCTATGACTCTGGTAAGGCACCAGCCGATTTTGGCTACTTCCGTGACCGAGACTTCTTCTTCATCGCCAAAACGGATAACAACAATGAAGGAACGTATCAGGTTGTGGCTCAGTTATTCAAAGGAGATCAAGCTGCTGTAGCTGCCGGAACAGCATCCTTAATATCAACAGCCGTAAGTTCTACGCAGCTGATTAAAGGCAAAGAGGCCAATAATTTGGTGTATACGCTGACGCCTTTTGCTAATGGAATCTATGCCGTTGATAAGATCAAAGATACGCTGAAAGGCGCAGAAAATAATGTGATCTCCAACGTAAGTTCGACCGTTGTTTCTAATGTGTACTCGACAGAAGCCTATTCTTTGGAAAACATGTTCTCGGGTAAAGTGGTACTTACTGCCAAGGATGCCAGTGGCAACGTGGTACAACTGCCGAACAACACGATTCAAGCGCTTAATTCCATCACAACGTCGAATACGCGTGCTTCATCTGTTGTCATTAAGCCTAAGGCAGATGGCCAAACGGGCAACCTATCAGATGGGTACGGCATTCGTGGCAAAGATGTGGGGACAACAAGTATTTCCGTAGTTTTCAAACCTTCTAACTATGTTGGCAGCAAAGTCGCTTTCCTCGATAGTATTGCAATTAAAGATGATGCGCTGACCGTTAGTACGCTAACAGCAACTTATAACGGCAAGGCGAAAAACATCTGGCTGTCAGCACTGAAGAACACGACAGACGGCATTAATGTTTGGGCAGGTAATGATAGCGGCAAACTGAATCAAAAACAAACGTTCAGCAATATTACATTAATGGATCAGTATGGTAACAATGGATTCAAAAACAGCTCCGTATTCCGTGTCGCCCCCATCTTCGGCATTCAGTTTTTTGTAAGCAATGTCAAATGGGCGAATGAGGCGATTGTACCTAATTCGGGCTACATCGCAGTTGAGTATAATAGTTCTGGCGTCAACAGTTTAAATGGCAAATCGAACGCTGTTGAAGCTCTGCCAGCAGGTGTTGATCCAACCGACTGGGTGTTCTCAACCGTACCGAATGCCGATCCGAATAAGAATCCAGTCGTACGGCTGAATCGCGGGGACGCCAAGTATGTCTACAAACCTGCCAAATCTGCGATTGACGGGTCCGTTGTAGAAGTCACATCCTTTACCGTGACCATGATCACAGCAAGTGGGAAAACAATCACTGTCGATGTTTACCCAGATCCAACGAAGTAAATATCAGCACGATTCGCTTGAATGAATTATTAAAATTTTAAAAATTAAAAAGCACTTGGTCTGTGAGCTGAAGTTCCTTTATGGAACTGTTGGATTCATTGGCTGAGTGCTTTTTTGACGATCTGCCGAACTGAGTTGTAAATTCAAATAGGGCCACTTTGGGCAAATAAGAGGTAACTTATTGGGGGGCTCCCCATCCCGCTGGAGCAGAATCTTGAAGTTAGCTAGTTTAGACAGATGGTTGGGAGAACGCTGAGAGTAGCTGCAAGGGAAAGTAGCTGAAATATCGGGACTGTGCGGCAGCACGTCCATTGTCTAAGGAGCTCCTCACGTTGTTGATTGGATAAATCCAATCCAACAGCCGTATAGGCGGTTAAATTCGCATCTACAATGGATTTATCCAATGGGATCTGATAAAAAACGCCATATACGCCGCAGATTTGAAGATTTCAATGAATAAATCCAATCCAACAGCCCGATTGGCGGCCAAATTCACGATTACATTGGATTTATCCAATGTAATAAGATTCCGCCTGTTGTCTGGTACGGAATCTTGAAGTTAGCTAGTTTAGACAGATGGTTGGGAGAATGCTGAGAGTAGCTGCAAGGGAAAGTAGCTGAAATACTCGGACTGTGCGGCAGCACGTCCATTGTCTAAGGAGCTCCTCACGTTGTTGATTGGATAAATCCAATCCAACAGCCTTATTGGCGGTTAAATTCGCATCTACAATGGATTTGTCCAATGGGATCTGATAAAAACGCCGCGGATTTGAGGATTTCAATGGATAAATCCAATCTATCAGCCCGATTGGCGGCCAAATTCACGATTACATTGGATTTATCCAATGTAATAAGATTCCGCCTGTTGTCTGGTACGGAATCTTGAAGTTAGCTAGTTTAGACAGATGGTTGGGAGAATGCTGAGAGTAGCTGCAAGGGAAAGTAGCTGAAATATCGGGACTGTGCGGTGGCACGTCCAGTGTCTAAGGAACACCTCACGTTGTTGATTGGATAAATCCAATCCAACAGCCGTATTGGCGGATAAATTCGCATCTACAATGGATTTATCCAATGGGATCTGATAAAAAACGCCATATACGCCGCAGATTTGAAGATTTCAATGGATAAATCCAATCCAACAGCCCGATTGGCGGCCAAATTAACGATTACATTGGATTTATCCAATGTAATAAGATTTCTCCAGTTGTCTGGTACGGAATCTTGAAGTTAACTAGTTTAGACAGATGGTTGGGAGAACGCTGAGAGTAGCTGCAAGGGAAAGTAGCTGAAATACTCGGACTGTGCGGTAGCACGTCCATTGTCTAAGGAACGCCTCACGCTGTTGATTGGATAAATCCAATCCAACAGCCGTATTGGCGGTTAAATTCGCATCTACAATGGATTTATCCAATGGGATCTGATAAAAACGCCGCAGATTTGAGGATTTCAATGGATAAATCCAATCTACCAGCCCGATTGGCGGCCAAATTCACGATTACATTGGATTTATCCAATGTAATAAGATTCCGCCTGTTGTCTGGTACGCAGTTTTAATAATCTCCATTGACAGCTTGACTTCCTGTAATGGTATTATAAGTAAGGAATTATTATACATGCCAAAGGGGAACTACGATGAAATCCAGTTTAAAAGGTTTTATGTTAGGCGTTGTAACCACATGTCTTATGCTAGGGGCAACCGTAGCCTATGCGGCAGGCGGGACACAGATCGAGGTTTATTTTGAAAAGTTGAAGTATGTTTTCGAAGGGGTCGAGAAGCAACCCACGGCAGAACAAGGACAAGGGTTTATCTATAAGGGGACAACGTATGTGCCATTGCGTTTCGTGAGTGAATCTCTCGGCAAGGAGGTTGGTTGGAATGGCACATCCAAGACGATTTGGATCGGGAAGCAGCCGGAGAATACAAATACAAATGCTGGGAACGAGAACGGCAGCAATCCGACATCTACAGGAACAGAAGCTGCTGTGTATTTGACAGATTTGACCGGGATGACCAAGGAAGATGAAGCTAGCATGCTTAACGTAAACAGCTGGGGAAAAGGCCACAACACGGCTGTGCATAAACCTGCTTTTCAAATTGCTGGCACGAACTATAAAAAGGGATTAGGTCTTTACCATCATGATCATCCTTATCCTCCGAATATCAAAACAGGTGGAACCGTTCAATACCCGTTAGATGGCAAATACGTGAAGCTTACTGCTTTTGTCGGGGCCGATGACAGCACGCTGTCCAATACGGCGTCAGGAACGATCAAGTTCATCGGTGACGGGAAGGAACTTCTCGTCATTGATGCCATCACCGCAGGGAAGAATGCTGCTCCCGTGGATTTGGACGTGACGGGAATTCAAGTTTTGCGCATCAATTTTAACTCGGACCGTCAGGGATTAATCAATTTGATCGTTGCTGATCCAATGGTTACTCCTGCTGCAAAGCCAACTACTTCGACGCCAAATGTACAATCTGACATGATTATCGTTGAACGCGACAAGAAGGCGGAGTTCGTTGTGTTGAAAAATCGGGGCACCAAGGAAATCGATCTTAAAGGCTGGAAAGTTATAAGTGTAAACGGCCAGGAAGTATATCCGTTCAAAGAAAGCTATGTATTGAACCCGGATTCTTATGTCATGCTCCTTAGCGGCAAAGAAGGTAAATCCTATGAACAAACGGGTGTTAACGGTACGGAATTCCGGACGTACTCCCGAAGCCTGCTTTGGACAACATCGGAGGTCTGGAACGATACAGAATCCGATGCGGTCGAGCTCTATAACCCTGCAGGCGCGAAAGTTAGTGAGTACATCAATTAAATCATAAACCTTAAGAAGGCAGCCGGTCATTGCACCGGCTGCCTTCACTGCTAGTTCTTAGAACTTGCCCCTCGGAAATGCTGGGGTGAAGTTCCTTCGATTTTTTTGAACATCCGGCTGAAATAAAAGGGGTCCTGATAACCGACTTCTTCGGCGATATCTTTCACGCTTTTGCCCGTATTCAGGAGCAAGTATTTGGCGCGCTGCGCTCGCAGCTGATGGATGTAATGATGGATGTTCGTATGGGCATAGCGTTTGAACACTTGGCACAAATATTCATATTTCCGATTCAACACTTGCTCCAGCTGATCTTTGGAAATATCGGATTCATAGGAATTGTTTAAGTGGTTGACCAGTCCACGGAAAGTGATATAAGAAGCTGAAAAATTCGTATCCACAGCACTCTGCTCCAGAAAATCACTAGCAATGAGCCGCAGAATCTCGCCCAACAACAGGGTCGCATGGAAACGGAAATAGCCTTTAGGCTGTTTCATGGTCGATACCAGTTCTTCGAACAACCCCAGCAGTTTGTAGCGCTGGATCGCTTGGAATTGACGTGGAACGACCAATACATCCTCATGTTTCATTTCCGTCGTACGCAGCTCGGTTCTTTCGGCATGGACAATATTTAGTTGGCTTGCTTGATCCAGAAGGAATTCATTCAGGCCGGGGTCGCAAGAAAATTGCGCCCAAAAGAACTGGCCCTGCCGCTCCTCCGGATTCCAGCCGGTATGCGATTCCCAAGGCAGCATTAGCAGCGACTGGCCGGCATGCAGACTCATGCGGGTTTCACCTGTTTGCAGATGTACCGTTCCGTCAGCAATAACAATCAGCTCGTAATAGGGATTATGATGCTGCTCGCGGTAAAAGGAACTGTTTTTGGTATCGAACAGATCCGCCCAAATGACGTCAAGCTTGGACAATCGCGATAGAGAGTAGTACATGGCATGACATCCTCCGAGATTTATTATTTTGAAGTCTAATTGATGTACATGGATTGAGAACGAAACCGCACGTATGATGAACTCATAACCATTATATCAAAATAACGGAGGTTTCTACATGAGCTGTCAGATTCTTAATGAAAAGGATTACTATCGCATTGTATATGGAGGATGGCTGGGTAAAAATATCGGAGGGACGCTCGGCGCGCCTGTCGAAGGCGTGAAAGAACTGCTCACATTGACCTACTATCCGGAGCTGCCGGACGGGCCGCTGGAAAATGATGATTTGGATTTGCAATTGGTGTGGCTGCATGCATTGGAGCAGTACGGCCCTGGTTTGACTGCGCGTGAATTAGGTCAGGAATGGCTGGAGCATGTCTTTTTCCCTTTTGATGAATACGGTTACGCGATTACGAATATGCGCAGAGGACTCGTTGCGCCGGTTGCAGGAGCTTTCAATAATCCATTTACGAACTGTATGGGTTCGCCGATTCGCTCTGAAATTTGGGCGATGGTAACTCCCGGATCACCGGAAACAGCAGCTCATTATGCCTATCAAGATGCGATCGTTGATCATGCAGGCGGTGAAGGCGTATACGGAGAAATGTTCTTTGCTGCGCTGGAAAGCGCCATTTTCTTCGAGAAGGATCGGGATCGTTTAATTGCCATAGGGATGACCTATATCCCGGAAGATTCCCGTACGGCCAAAGCTTTGAAGGATCTGCTGATCTGGCATCAAGAAGGGAAAGACTGGCTCGAAGCGCGCGCCTTGATTTTGGAACACCATGGCAGTGATAATTTCACCGATGCTCCGCAAAATATTGCTTTCACCATCCTCGGCTGGTTGTATGGGGAAGATTTCGAAGATGCCATCTTGAAAGCCGTTAATTGCGGCTATGATACGGATTGCACGGCAGCTACGCTGGGGGCCATTCTAGGCATGCTGCTAGGGCCAGAAGGCTTGCCTGCTGCATGGGTAGATCCGGTTGGGGATCGCATTGTTGTCAGCCCGCCGATTAAAGGCTTTCCCGCGCCGAAGAATTTGGACGAACTCACGCAGCGCACAATCCGTATGGGCAAACAAATACTCGCTGCCTGGGACACGGGGATTATCGTTCATCCCGACCTGCCTACGTCGTGGGATCAGCCTGTCCAGGTAGAGCAGGCTTCGCGCATTCGTGAGCTTTGGACCAAGAAAGTAACGGCTAATCACTACTTGCTGCCTCTTGGCACACAGCAGAACGCGGATGCCGAGTTGGAAATTGATTTTGGCCAAACAGGTCCGGCGATCGGTGTAAATCAAACGAAAACCTTGCAAATCACACTGACCAATCGTGCTTTGACGCCTGTTACAGGTTGGCTGGCCTTGGAATTGCCAGATGGTTGGGAGGGGCCAACTGCGGTAGAAGTTAGCTTGCAGCCTAACGAGTCCACGGAGTGGAATGCCCTCGTATGCGCTTCTGAAACGGCTAAACCGAGTTATGAACTGACATGTGTATGGACGCGTTCGCATGATGCTTCGATTTGGACGGCTCATCGCGTGCCTTTTGCGCTGGTCAATGCGGCCAAATGGACCGTCTGGGGACCGAATAACACGGAGGGGAAAGAGGTCTACGTCACTGGAAACCGACTGGAACTCGAGCAGGCGCTTGCTTCCGAGGATGATGGCGTGTACCGTGCGCAAACGACGCTATTTAACCCTGAGCCTCGCACGGTCAGACTTATCGCAGCGGCGAACAGCCCGGTTAAGCTCATCTTAGATGGCAAGCTTGTCATCAATTGCGATGAAATTTTGGAATTTATGCCGGCGTATCACCGGGCTCATGATGAACAATTGATTGAGCTAACATTAGCTGCCGGAAGCTACAAGGTGGAAGTAGAAGCAGTAAGGAATGGCAGTCCTCTAGAGGTCTATATTTTGCCAGTGGCGATTAAGGAGACCAGCATTCCTGGACCGCATTACTATTTTACAGATATCTTGTTCGGGTGAACCATGAGAATTGATGCTCATCAACATTATTGGCTAACAGAACGTGGCGATTATGGCTGGTTGGCCCCTGAGCAGGGCATTCTATTTGAGGACTATATGCCGGAACGATTGGCAGATGCACGGCAGCGCTACCACTTTGAGCATACAATTGTCGTGCAAGCCGCACCTACGGTAGCGGAAACGGAGTTCCTGCTTTCTTTGTATGAGGAGCATGATAGTATCGCTGGCGTAGTGGGGTGGTTGGATCTCGATTCCCCTCACTTCCCCGAGCAGTACGCCAAGCTTCGCAAACACAGAGGATTCGTAGGCTTTCGCCCAATGCTTCAGGACTTGGAGGATGATTGGATCCTTCGACCACGCGTTCTGGATCATCTCGAACGGGTAGTTGAGGACGAGTTTCCGCTGGATTTGCAGCTTAGGCCAAGGCATCTTCCTTATATTCTGGAGCTGTTGCGGAGGTTTCCGACACTTAGGGCTGTGGTGGATCATGCGGCGAAACCCTTTATTGCGGCTGGTTTGATCGAACCATGGAAGTCGCAGCTCACCGAACTGGCTGCTTTTCCTCACATCATGTGTAAGCTGTCAGGACTGGTCATAGAAGCGAATCATCCAGTTTGGCGATGGGAGGATTTGGCTCCCTATGTGCACGCCGTCGTAGAGATGTTTGGCCCACATCGCATTATGTTTGGCAGCGATTGGCCGGTGTGTTTGCTCGCCAGCAGTTATGATGAGGTCTACGAGGCGCTGCTTCAAGCTTTGCCTGCGCATTTATCTGAAGAGGCGCAGGCGGCCTTATTCGGAGACAATGCGGCGCGCTTTTATGGCGTTGGCGAATAGTCGGCATTGCAGATTTAACCGACATAGAAGGGCCGTCAGGATGATATGACGGTCTTTTCTGTATGAATGTTACCCCAGCTGCCTCGTGCGGAGGGAACTACAGTTCGCTATTATAGTTCCGCGTAACAGCCAAATCAGCCGATTTGTCACAAATAGCGTATCGTAGTTCCTTTTAGCTTGGACGTGCTGCCGCATCGCCCAAGCCAATTAGCTACTTTCCTTCACAGCTACTCTCAGCGTTCTCCCAACCCTCTATCCTACTCCACCACCCAGAAAAATTCGACTCCATGGGATCGTAGAATAAAATGAACCTAGCCGCAGTCCTGCAGGCTAGGTTCATTTTAATTAAGTCAGCGTTCGTGTTGACTCAGGCGTAAATGGCAGCAGTTCATCCGTGCGGCCTTCGCGGATTTTCTCCGCCCATTGCGGATCTTGCAGCAAGGCGCGGCCGACGGCGATTAAGTCGAACTCTCCTTGCTCCAATCGCTCAAGCAGATTTCCGAGATGAACTGCGTTGGCGCCAGCTCCCTCTTGAAAGAGCTTCGTGAATTCTGCATCCAGCCCTACGGAGCCGACGGTGATGGTTGGTTTGCCTGTGATTTTTTTGGTCCAGCCAGCTAGGTTGAGTGTGGAACCTTCGAATTCAGGGTCCCAGAAACGTCTGGTTGAACAGTGGAAGATATCGACACCCGCTTGCACTAAAGGCGTTAAAAACTGCTCAAGTTCTTCGGGCGTGTTGGCCAGTTTCGCAGTATAATCAGAACTTTTCCATTGCGAGAAGCGGAAGACGATCGGGAAGTCAGGGCCAACGGCGCATCGGCAAGCTTCTACGATTTCAACCGCGAAGCGGGAGCGGGCAACGAGGCTTCCGCCATATTGATCGCTGCGCTGATTTGTTTTCTCCCAGAAGAACTGGTCGATTAAGTAACCATGCGCGCCATGAAGCTCGATGCCATCGAAGCCGATGCGCTTCGCATCCGCGGCTGCTTGGGCATAGGCTGCGACCAGCGCGCTAATTTCATCTACCGTTAGCGGCTCGGATACTTTGACACCGTTCAGGTCAAGGCCGGATGGGCCTACCGGTGGAGCTTCCGGATTCGGTTGACTGCCGACTGCGCGTGTTGTGCCTACATGCCAGAGCTGTGGAATGATTTTCCCGCCAGCTTCATGTACGCCAGCTACGACTTTGGCCCAGCCCTGCAAGGCGGCTTCCCCATGGAAGTTCGGCAAACTCGGGCTTGCGCCCGCCGCCGGATGGTTGATGAGCGTACCTTCGGTTACGATGAGACCTACGCCGTGCTCGGCGCGGCGGCGATAATAATCCGCTACGTCTTGCCCAGGAACGCCATTAGGTGAGAAACCGCGTGTCATGGGCGCCATGACGATGCGATTGGTTAAGTCCAAGTGGTCCGAGTGAAAGGACTTAAATAAGGGAAGTACCGAAACGGAGTCGGCAGGAGTGTTAGGGTTGGTCATGGATCTATCTCCTTTAACAGGCATTTCAGCGAAGCAACGAAACTTCATCACTGATGAAGTTAGAATACCATAAATTCGGACTAAATTCATAGGGATACGCCAGTATCGCCCGATTCCATCTGATTCTAGCTCCGTCATTCATATTGCCAGCGAGACGCGCTGCTGCCCCTTGATTCCATGCTGAATGAACGCTTGCGCAGCGGCAATTCGAGCTAAGGGGATGCGGTAAGGTGAGCAACTGACATAATCCAAACCGGTCAGATGACAAAAGAAAATCGATTCTTTATCGCCGCCATGCTCCCCGCATATACCCGTTTTAAGCGCAGGCTTAATGAGACGTCCGGCATTCACAGCCAGTTCAATGAGTTGTCCCACCCCTTCGGTGTCGAGCACTTGAAAAGGATTATGCGGAAGAAGCTTGTGATCGACATAATGGGATAGAAATTTTCCCTCGGCATCGTCGCGGCTGTAACCAAAAGTCATCTGAGTTAAATCATTCGTGCCAAAGGAGAAGAAATCGGCATAAGCGACAATTTGGCGTGCCGTAAGCGCCGCTCGCGGCACCTCAATCATGGTCCCCACTTTGTACGGACAATCACGGAGCTTATCTTTCCCCAGCACCTGTTCCGCTACGAAATCAACAAGTTCTCTGACGATTTTCAGTTCGTTGGCATGCCCAACGAGTGGGATCATGATCTCGGGAAGTACGCGGATGCCTCTGTCTGTACAGGAGGAAGCAGCGCGGAAAATAGCCTCAATCTGCATGTCATAAATTTCCGGAAATACGATACCCAAACGGCAGCCCCGCTGTCCCAGCATGGGATTGGCTTCATGGAGAGCCTGTACTTTGCGGAGGAGGTTGGCGATCTCCTCTCTTTCTACGTTTGTTCCAGTCTGATCATAAGTCAGTTGAGCATGTCTTTTTTGCAAATCTTCCAGGTTTGGCAGAAACTCATGCAGCGGCGGGTCAAGCAAGCGAATCGTGACAGGAAGGCCAGTCATTGCCTCGAAAATACCTTCGAAATCCGACTGCTGCATAGGGAGCAGCTGGGCAAGAGCCCGCAATCGTTCCTCCTTGTCATCTGCCAGGATCATGCGTTGAACGACAGGCAGACGAGCGGGGGAGAAAAACATATGCTCCGTTCTACATAATCCGATCCCTTGCGCCCCTAGCTGTCTTGCTAGTATGGCGTCTTCCGGATTGTCTGCATTCGCGTAGACTTTTAACGACCGAATCTCATCCGCCCAAGCCAGCATGACGAGCAGTTCATCTGTCATTCGGGCTTCTTGCAAGGGCATGGCACCAGCAATGACGCGTCCGGTTGCACCATCCAATGTGATCCAGTCACCTTCTTTCAGGACGCTGGACCCAACCAGCAATTGCTTCTCATCAGATGATATTCGGATGTCCTCACAGCCGCATACACAAGGTTTGCCCATGCCTCTAGCGACAACGGCAGCGTGGCTCGTCATGCCTCCACGGCTCGTAAGAACGCCTTCGGAGGCGATCACGCCATGAATATCTTCGGGTGTCGTTTCGCTTCTTGCCAGAATGACCATCTTGCCGGCACGATGCCATTCAGCGGCCGTATCCGCGTCAAAGACTAGCTGCCCAACCGCTGCTCCCGGCGATGCTGGCAGTCCTTTGGTCAACACATCCTTGATCGCATCTTCTTGGATGCCTCTGTGCAGAAGCTGATCAAGATGCGCCACCTCTATGCGCCCGAGGGCTTCCTGCTTGGATACTAATCCTTCGTGAACCATATCCACAGCAATCTTCAGCGCGGCTTGGGCGTTTCGTTTTCCATTGCGTGTTTGCAGCAGGTAAAGCTTATTATTTTCCACTGTAAACTCAATGTCCTGCATATCTTTGTAGTGCTTCTCAAGCTGTTTGGAGGCTTTAAACAATTGCTCATAGATTCCCGGCATTTCGCTTTTCAGCGCTTGGATCGCAAGCGGCGTTCGGGTACCTGCTACGACGTCTTCCCCCTGAGCGTTGATCAAATATTCACCGAAAAACGTATTCTCACCCGTAGAAGGGTTTCTCGTAAAAACAACCCCCGTACCGCAATTACTGCCCATGTTGCCAAATACCATGCTCTGAATGTTAACGGCCGTGCCCTGTTCATCGGGAATCCGATGCATTTTACGGTAAATCTGAGCTCTAGCATTGTTCCAGGATTTAAAAACAGCCTCAACGGCCATTCGTAACTGCTCGTAGACATTTTGTGGAAAAGCCCGGCCTGTTTGCGTTAGGATACATTGTTTGTAAGCTTCGATAAGCGCTTTCCAACCCTCAGCTGTTACATCCTGATCTTGCTCTACGCAAGCTGTCTCTTTCAAATGGTGCAAAAGCTTCTCGAAATGGCGGGATTCAATGCTGAGAACCACATTGCCAAACATCTGAATCAGACGACGGTAACAATCGTAAGCGAATCTTTCATTTTGCGTAAGATTTGCTAATCCTTGAACGGTTGTATCGTTGAGCCCGAGATTTAGAATGGTATCCATCATTCCCGGCATCGAGGAGACTGAACCGGAACGTACGGAAACGAGCAGGGGGTTGATGGCATCTCCGAACGATAGTCCTCTCTGTTTCTCAAGCTGTTTGAGGGCGGTTGTCATCTGTTCGTGCAGTTCGTCTGAGATTCGATTCCCCGTTTGGAAAAAAGCCAAGCATGCCTCGGTTGTAATCGTAAAACCCGGAGGAACGGGAAGGCCAGCACGTGTCATTTCAGCTAGATTGGCTCCTTTTCCTCCTAATAAAGCTTTCATTGAAGCATGGCCATCTTGAAAGGGAATTACTTGCGTCTTGCTCATCGTTTGTTTTCCTCCTTATTTTTTTCTATGCATGTGATGGAGCAGCACAAACTATAAAACTTTTTATATCCATTCGTAGGCAAGGTTGCAATCACTTCATTGCAAGATTTACAAATAATAACACCAAGATCATAGCGATGGATGGCCGCCAATTTTACATCATTTGTGTTAGACATTGTTTTTCCTCCTTCGAATTTAAGGATTCAGCGCGCGAGATATAGGATACGAAATCAAGGACTCGGTTCGCATAACCCCATTCATTGTCATACCAAGCCAGCAGCTTGATCTGGTCTTCATTCGTCATAATGCTAAGCCCATCGATGATGGCGGATTTGTCGTTTCCAATATAGTCGACAGAAACTAGAGGTAATTCATTGTAGTCCACATAAGTGCCAATGTGCCCGGCAATCGCTTGTTGGATGGCATGCTTCACTTCTTCGATTTGTACTTTGCGGCCGACTGCAACCTGAAGATCGAGCAGTGAGACATCTTGCGTCGGTACGCGAATAGATACGCCTTGGATATGGGAAGCGAGATGAGGAATGACATCAACTAGCGCCTTCCCAACGCCGGTTGAAGTTGGAATAATAGCATTCGTGCAGGCCCTCGCACGCCTGAGATCTTTATGCGGGTTATCCATGTGATTTTGATCATTCGTGAAGGCATGAACCGTTGTCATAAACCCAGTCTTAATGCCAAAAGCTTCATCCAGAATATGTAGAATGGGTGCGATGCAGTTGGTCGTACAGGAGGCAGCAGATAGCAAGTGATGCTGCTTGGGGTCATATCGATCTTCGTTCACGCCCATGACAACAGTCAGATCCATGTTCGTCCCAGGTGCCGTGATCACAACCTTGTTGGCTCCGGCGAATAGGTGCCGTTCAGCGCCATGCCGATGATTAAACTTTCCGGTTGCATCTACGACCAATTCAACGCCGTAATCCTTCCACGGCAATAGATCAGGTTCTCTTTCACTGATGACGGAGATTTGCTGTCCGTTGATCTGGATGAAGTTGTCATGCAGCACTTCAATCGTTGCATCCCAAGTACCATGAACCGAATCATATTTCAACAAATGGGCAAGAACATGAATGGGACTTGTGGAGTTGATTGCGATTACTTCGTAATCCTGTTGTTTTGTGCTTAAAGCCTTTCTCAAACACAGTCTTCCTATTCTGCCTGTTCCACTAATTCCAACTCGCATCTCCATCCCCCAAATCTTTAATTAGTACGTCATTAATGTAACATATAACTATATAGTACACAATATATAATGTTAAAATAATTAAATCGCATTGAAATATCATTGAAATAGAGGTTTTAAATTATATATGACACATTATATGAATGTCGTTGCAAAAAGTGATTGATTTTAAGCCGCTAACCGATTAAAATGCTCATTAATCTGTTAGCGAGGTGATCGTCCTGCGCAAAGTACTTAACTTCAATTGGAAACGCTTCTTTCAGCGTAAAACGATGTTTCGCAACATGGTAACGTTGGCTCTATTCGTGGCGATTATCCCTGTGCTTGTTGTTGGAATAGGCAGCTATTTATATTCCGCCTCGGCGGTGCAAAGCGAAGTCAATCAATCGAATGTGCGGATTCTCAATAACGTCTCGTCCACCATAGATTCGACATTGGATCGCATACAGAACAACGGTATTCAAATGCTGCTGGGCACTTTTTTCAGCTCAAATCTGACGGAGTTGAAAAATACCAATTATTCCGGTCTTTACTCCGGTATTGCCCGCGAATTATCAGCGCTGATGAGCAGCAACAAAGAGGCGGGGGATGTCGCGATTTACGTACCGGATGAAGGCTATTTAACTTCGCCGATCTATGGCGGCCGCAAAATTGAGAGCCAACCGGAACGTGATGCCCTGCAGAAGGAGCTTAGCTCGGAAGATCAGCTCAAATGGGTGATCGGTCCTTATCCAGCTTTGCCTGGCTACAATGTGAACGGGGTAACCTTAATTGCGAAGGCACCGCTTCTAGCCAAGCAGCCGATCGGACTGCTGTTCATACGTATTGATGAAGCACAGTTTCAAAACATCATGAACCGATTTATCAGCTATGACGGAGAGCAGATGTTTATTCTGGACGCGAAGGGGCAGCTGGTTACTTCAACAGGCAGTGACGAGGTGCCGCAAGGCTTGTTTGATTTGGTTGCTCAGAAGGGTTCCGAGCAGCGGTTTGCTTTTGCCTACAATGAGACGGACTACATGGTTACCTCCATTACTTCCTCTTATAACAAGTGGCAGTACATTAATATGGTGCCAATCAAGCAATTGAATGCCAAATCAAATGGTATCGCGACGATTACACTAATTATTGTTGCCGTCTGCCTTGTGTTCGGAGCTTTATTCGCCTTATGGGGGACGCGGCGGGTGTATCGGCCGATTCAGAATCTCGTGGCTCATGTCAAAGGGGGCCAAGCGGATGACGCTGAGGCGGACGAAGTTGGCTTCATGCATAAACGCTGGGCAGAACTTAGTTCTACGGCAAATGACTTGCAGCAGCAGCTTAGTGATCAATTGCCGCTGATTCGCGAAATTTTTGCGCTGCAGCTCCTGCAAGGGCGGTTTCTTCACTATTCTCCGGATCAGCTTGCGGGCATGCTGCGCAGGTATGATGTGCCTGCCGAGCGAGAGAGCAGTGTGATCGTGATTGCCTTCGATTTGCAAACAGATGGTGGGGTACGCTTTCAGGAGAAGGATCGGGATTTAATCGTCTTCGCGGTGAAGAACATCGTCAGTGAACTGCTGCAAGCGCAGGAAATGGAAGGCATCGTCATCAATCTGCTGAACGATCAGGTTGCTGTCTGGCTATTCTGTGATCCGATGCAGACGGAAGAGGGAGATTCGAGCATTAAACTTTTCTCCGAAAGATTGCGGGTGCTTGTATCCGATTACCTAAGATTATCGGTGACGATTGGTCTAAGCGGACAAAGCGAGAGGATTGGCGAAGTGCCTGAATTATACGAGGAAGCGCTGCTCGCTGTCCGTTCCCGCATGATCGTTGGGGGGAATCAAGTGATCGCCCATACCGGCGGCAGCGGCCATTCAGAGATCCATTATCGTTATCCACTGGAAATCGAAACGCATTTCGAGAATTCCTTGCAGCTTGGCGACCGGGAAGAAGCAGAACGGATGATGGATGAATTTGCCAAATCGATGGAGGAGGCGATTCACAAGCCGGAGTTGATTCAAATGTCATACTATCGTCTGCTCACGGCAGCTATTCGCACCGCTTACCTGTTGGGGCTTGATACGAATCAACTGTTCGGGGAAGAGAGTTCAGATCCTTATCTGCATATCCGCAAAATCAGCACCATTCTAGAATTAAACAGTTGGTTCAAAGCTTGCTTGGTTGAACCCATTGTGGCCTTCGTACATGGCAAACAGCATCAGGAACATGAACAGTTGATCCAGAAAGTGGTCCGCTACATCGAGGAAAACTATCACTTTGATCTGTCGCTTGACCAATGTGCGCAAATTTGCGGCTTGAGTCCGCACTATTTGAGCAAGCTGTTCAAAAAGAACATGGACGTCTCTTTTATTGAGTACTTGACGAAGACGCGTATTGATCAATCCATTGCGCTGCTGAATACGACTGATTTGTCGGTTTCCGATGTCGCGGAGCGAGTGGGTTACCAGACGAAGAATTTCATTCGTGTATTCAAAAAGCATATCGGTGTTACCCCAGGCCAGTATCGGGGAGCAGACAGCGAAAACTAGGATGCACAATTATTGTTCCAACCCTGATCTAGAGGCAAAAAAAGTGACAAATAGCATGAGGAGCCCCGCTGCTGCGGGGTTCCTCTTTTTTTGCCTGGGCGCAGAATGCGGTTAAGAATTGGTCATTGTCCGCATGGCTTGTGGTCATGTACGATCGTTTCAGGCAAGAAGGCGAGATGCAAACGACATAACGAGAGGTGATGACATTGTCGCATAGTCAATTGGAACGGCTTCAAGAAGCGCTGCCAGCTGGACGGAGCGAAGGCGCGCATCCCAAGAAATCTTGGGTGCAGGAATGGCAGGTCGCATTGAAGCGAGACAAATATTTATATGTAATGGCTGCGCCGGGACTTTTATTTTTCCTTATTTTTAAATATGTCCCGCTGTGGGGGTTACTGCTGGCTTTTCAGAATTTTTCTCCCTATTTGGGCTTTTGGGATAGCGAATGGGTGGGATTCAAGTATTTTGCAGAGTTTTTTGACAATCCGGATTTCATGCTGCTGTTCCGCAATACGATGGCGATCAGCCTGCTGAATATCGTCTTCTTCTTCCCAATTCCGATCGTGGTGGCTCTGCTGCTGAATGAAGTGAGGAAGCTGGCTTTCAAAAAATTCATTCAAACGGTCATTTATTTGCCGCATTTCTTGTCATGGGTCATTATCGTCGGAATTTGTTTCCTGATTCTTGGAGAAGGCAGCGGCGTTGTCAATCAATTGATCGTGGAATTTGGCGGGCAAAAAATTCAATTCCTGACGGAGCCGAATTTATTCTGGGCGATGCTGACGGCGCAGAGCATATGGAAGGAAGCGGGCTGGGGCACGATTATTTTCCTGGCAGCGCTTGCGGGCATCAACTCGGAGCTGTATGAAGCGGCGCAGATTGATGGGGCTACCAGATGGCAGCAAATGAGGAATGTAACGATTCCCGGCATCAAAAGCACAATTATTGTGCTGCTCATCTTACGTTTGGGACAAGTAATGGACGTAGGGTTTGAGCAAATTTATTTGATGGCAAGCGGACCGGTTGCTCAAGTTGCAGACGTATTTGATACGTATGTGTACCGTGTTGGTATTCAACAAGGACGTTTCAGTTACGCGACAGTCGCAGGACTTTTCAAATCAGTTGTAGGGCTTATTCTGGTCGTCTCAGCGAACCGTCTAGCCAAGAAATTCGGAGAGGAGGGACTTTACTAAGATGGATAAAAGCATGGGAGCCAAAATTTTTAATGCGCTGAACTATACCGTATTGACGATAGTCGGGCTGGTAACGCTGCTGCCTTTTATATATGTCGTTATCATTTCATTTGCCGATCCTACCGAATATTTGACGAAGTCGCTAGTCCTGATTCCAGAGAAATGGAGCTTGTCAGCGTACGAGTACATCTTCTCAACGAATGCCTTCGTTCACGCTATGGGGGTCAGCGGATTTCTGGCGGTGTTCGGCACCTTGGTAAGTTTAATTGTAACCAGTGCATTGGCGTACGTACTATCACGCAAACGCTTAAAAGGGAAAAAGTTTTTCCTTGTCGCGATCCTTATGACGATGCTCTTTAATCCGGGGATGATACCGAACTACCTGCTCGTAGACAGCTTGGGGTTAATGGATTCCATTTGGGCGCTGATTTTGCCGGCTTTGACTAGTGCATGGTACGTCTTTTTGATGAAAAACTTTTATCAGGAAATCCCGGACGAATTGGAGGAAGCAGCCAAAATGGATGGTTGCTCGGATATCGGCGTGTTCTTTCGCATCATGCTGCCAATTTCAGTTTCGGCGCTTGCCGCCTTCGGTTTATTTTACGCAGTAGCGTACTGGAATACGTACTTCAGCGGAGTGCTTTACATCAATCGTGACAGTTTGCGTCCGCTGCAGGTGCTGCTCCAAATGCTGCTGATCTCAGCTTCACAAATGGCCGATCCTTCCATGGCTGCGATGTTGGAGAGTGAACGAACCGTTCCGCCGCAAGTCATCAAAATGGCTGCTGTCGTCCTTTCCTCCTTACCGATCGTAATGGTATATCCGTTTTTGCAAAAATATTTTGTCAAAGGCATGATGGTTGGCTCTGTGAAAGGATAATGGCTTCCGCTTTGAAAGGGGTGAGGCGGGTTCGAGATGACCGTGCGACAGGACGTTTGATTTGATAGTATAGTAATCATATAACGGGAGGTCTTTACATGAAACCAATGGTTAAAAAAATGGCTGTCATCTTAACAGCAGCAGGACTGGTCGCTTCCTTGGCGGCTTGCAGCAAAGGAACGAATGAAGGACAAACGAAAGCTGGCACAGCAAGCAGCAAACCGGCAGCGCCAACGAACATCTCGATTACGACACTAGCTTTCGCCGCGGCACCAACGGGAGAGCTGGAAGCTGTCAAAAAGCTGAATGAGAAACTGAATGTCAATCTGAACCTGAGCTGGATTCCATCCGCTCAAATTTCGGAGAAATTAAATGCGCTGCTCGCATCCCGCGACTTGCCGGATGTCCTTTTTGTGGAAGATTTCAATGCAACGCCTGCGTTCCTGAATGCGATTGATCAAGGTGCTTTCTGGGAATTGAGTTCTTATATTAAAAACTACCCGAATTTGGCCAAATATCCGGAAAACGTCTACAAGAACGCTTCATTGAAAGGCAAACTGTACTCGCTTCCACGTGTTCGGCCGCTGGACGGCCATGAATCACTGCTGATCCGCAAAGACTGGCTGGATAAGCTTGGTTTGCAGCAGCCCAAAACGATGGATGAGCTGTACACAGTTCTCGAGGCATTCGCCAAAAAAGATCCGGATGGCAATGGCAAAGCCGATACCTACGGCGCTGTTATGCCTGGTTCTCCCGGGCCTTCCAGCTATGTGCTCTCCATGTTTGGAACGGGAACGAAGTGGAAGGATGAGAACGGCAGCTTAGTCCCTTACTGGTGGACGTCCCAAGCCAAAGACGCGTTGACATTCTGGAATAAAACATACAAAGCAGGAGGCATTCTACCTGATTTCCCTGTTCTAAAAACAGCGCAAATCAAAGATATGCTCGTGCAGGGGAAAGCAGGCGTGGCAATTGCAAATGTCATTGATGCTTACAAATACAACGTGGAACTGCAAAAAGTAAATCCACAGGCTAATCTTATTGCTGTTGAAATGCCAAAAGCGGCAGATGGCAAAGCTTACTATGAGCAAGCCAGCGGCTATTACGGACAATTCTTAATCAATAAAAAATCCGTGGACGAGGCGAAACTTAAGAAAATTCTTGAAGTTTACGACTATACGGCATCCGTTGAAGGATACAACTTGGCTGCTTATGGCATCAATGATGTTGACTACAAAGTGAAGCCGGACGGAAGTGTTGAGCAAACGGAAGAAGGCAAGAAAAAAGGCTATTCGGGCGATACGACAGGACAATGGGTAACCGGATACTTCGATAAGTATTCCAGAGCCAAAATTTCCGGCATTCCAACTGACGTGCTTGAACAAAACAAAAAAGTTATCGATACGATCAGTTCCATTCCAGATCCGACTTACGGCTTGATGAAATCTGCAGCATTCAAAGAAAAAGGCGCTGACTGGGATAAGAAGCTGAATGATATGATCGTGAACGTCATCATTGGGAAAAACTCCCTTGAGGACTGGGACAAATTCGTGAAACAATTTAAAGATGATACAAGCTTCCAACAGCATATTAAAGAAACTAACGACTTCTACAAAGAGAAAGCGAAATAAGAGAGTCGACAACCATTCAAACCCGATCGTGCCGTAATTTAGGCGTTGTCGGGTTTTCTCTTAGGGAGGAGAACTACGATGCAATCAACACAGCATTTGATACCAACAGCCAGACAGCTTGCTTTCCAGGATTGGGAGTTCGGACTGTTCCTGCACTTCGGTTTGCGGACTTTCTATGAGGGCTACCACGACTTCGATGAAAGAAAGATGGAGCCCTCGACCTTTCTTCCTTCACAGCTGGATTGTGAACAGTGGATTAGAACGGCCAAAGAGGCCGGTATGAATTATGCGGTACTAACCGCCAAACATCACGATGGTTTTTCGAATTGGCCGACGCGTTACTCGACATTCTCCGTAGCGGGTTCTCCGTGGAAAGAAGGGAAAGGCGATGTGGTTCGCGAATTCGTCGACGCTTGCCGGAAGTACGATATGAAGCCAGGGCTCTATTATTCGCCATTCGATGGCTCGGCCAATTTCTACAATCAGGACGCTAAAGCGTACGACGATTACTTCGTTAATCAGATTACAGAATTGTTGTCAGCGTACGGCGAGATCGACATTCTGTGGTTTGACGGCTGCGGTTCCGAAGAACATGAGTATGATTGGAAACGAATCATTGGTGAAATCCGCCGGCTGCAGCCTGGCATTCTCATTTTTAACATGGGAGACCCGGACTTTCGTTGGGTAGGCAATGAGGATGGCATCGCTCCGATACCTTGCTGGAATGTTGCTGATTCCACGGAGTTTTCGATTTTAACGGAAAAATTGGAGCAGTTGGAAGGCCAATTGTGGCTGCCTGCAGAGTGTGATGTTCAGCTGCGAGCCAATTGGTTTTATAGCGACAACGATGAGCATCTGATCAAAAGCAAAGATGAGCTGATGGGTCTATACGAGCTGTCTATCGGCAGGGGCGCTAACCTGCTGCTGAATATCGGACCTGACCGTGAAGGGAGACTTCCAGCTAAGGATATCGCGCGTTTGCTGGAGTTCGGTGCGGAAATTCGCAGCCAATTTGGCAGCCCAATCGCTACGCTTGAAGCGTGCGTGAGAGAGAATGACACATGGATTTATGAGCCGCAGGAGTCCCATCTGCTGGACTGCATTATCTTACAAGAGGATTTGTCGAACGGAGAGCATATCCGCCATTTTAAAATTACCATTATCAGTCATAAATCGAAGCGCCCCGTAACCCTCTATGAAGGTCAAAACATCGGACATAAGGCGATTATACGAATTCCAGCTGTTCAAGTAAGCGGCGTCCATATTGAAATTACCCAGCGGGATGGGGAAGTTTCACTACGCAATCTCAGCTTTCACCACACAGCCAAAAAGGGCGGTTGATTCTCATGTGCGCGCAAGATTTGAAACTATGGTACAAACAGCCTGCTGACGCTTGGGTGCAAGCACTTCCTGTTGGGAATGGACGGCTGGGCGCTATGGTATTCGGCAGGATTAAGGAAGAGCGGATGCAACTCAATGAAGATTCCCTATGGTATGGGGGACCTAAGACGAGAGAGCAGCCTGATGCGCACAAACATCTGGAAGAAATTCGTCGCTTGATGTTCGAAGGCCGCCCGCAAGATGCGGAATATTTGGCACGGATGGCGTTGACGGCGGCGCCCAAGTATTTGGCTCCTTATCAAACACTGGGGGATATCCACCTGTATTTTCGCGATATGGATGGAGACGTCCATGATTATGTGCGGGAACTGGATTTGGCGTCGGGCATTATCAAAGTGTCCTATAGATTGGGAGAAACAAAGTATCAAAGGGAAACTATGGTCAGCACGGTTGATCATGTGCTTGTTGTTAGGCTTACGTCAGATCGGCCTGGAGCACTTAGCTTCGCGGCTAATCTGAGTCGTCGTCCTTTCGAGGGAACGACAGGGCGAAAGGGTGCTGACAGCATCCAGATGAACGGTCAAAGCGGGCCTGATGGCGTCCGCTATTCAGCCCTGCTGCATGCTGCAGCAGAGGGCGGCGCGGTACGAATCATCGGTGATTACCTCTCTGTGGAGTCTGCTGATTGCGTAACCTTGTATGTGGCAGCGGCGACAACGTTTCGTTATGAAGATCCGCTTGCGATATGCTGTACACGTGTTGAAGCGGCTGCTGCCAAGGGGTTTGAGGCGATTCGCGAAGCGCATGATGCGGAGCATCGCGCGGTATTTGAGCGCGTTCAGTTGGAGATCGATGCGCCTGATGAGGATGGGTCTGAGCTGCCTACTGACGAGCGGCTGTTTCGTATTCGGGCTGGGGAATCAGATCACGGATTGACAGTGCTGTTTTTTCAATTCGGCCGTTATTTGCTCATGGCGAGCTCCCGTCCGGGTTCGTTGCCCGCTAATCTGCAAGGCATATGGAATGAAAGTCATACGCCCCCATGGGAAAGCGACTTTCATTTGAATATTAATTTGCAAATGAACTATTGGCTGGCTGAAGTTTGCAATCTAGCGGAATGCCACGAACCCGTATTCGACCTTCTGGATCGGCTGTGCGTGAATGGGCGAAAGACTGCCAAGGAGATTTACGGTGCCCGCGGCTTCACGGCGCATCATGCGACGAATCTATGGGCGGAGACGGACATTTGCGGCGTCTATGTGCCAGCTGTCTTTTGGCCAATGGGCGGCGCCTGGCTGTCTTTGCATCTATGGGAGCATTATCGATTTAATTTGGACATGGCGTTTCTCCGTAAACGGGCGTATCCGATTCTCAGGGAAGCGGCGCTGTTCTTTCTTGATTTTCTTGTGGAGGATGAGCAGGGTCGCCTTGTGACCGTTCCATCCCTCTCGCCAGAAAACACGTACCGTTTGCCAAGTGGCAATAGCGGCTGTCTCAGCATTGGACCATCGATGGATTCGCAAATCATTCATGCACTTTTTGGCGCCTGTGTGGAAGCAGGACGGCTGCTCGGCGAAGATGACTTGTTCCTTGAACAAGTGGCGGAGTCAAGGGGGCGTCTTCCTAAGCCTGCGATAGGTCAGCACGGACAGTTGATGGAATGGGCAGAAGATTATGAGGAGTTGGAACCTGGTCATCGTCATATCTCTCACTTGTTTGCTCTGCATCCGGGCGAGCAGATTACGATTCATCATACGCCTGAATTGGCGCAAGCAGCTCGCCTAACGCTGGAAAGACGGCTTGCCCACGGCGGGGGTCATACGGGTTGGAGCCGCGCATGGATCATCAACTTCTGGGCGAGGTTGAATGAGGGCGACCAGGCACATGCCAATGTTGTGGCACTGCTGGATCATGCTGTGCATCCGAATTTGTTTGGCGATCATCCGCCATTTCAAATTGATGCCAACTTCGGCGCGACGGCTGCGATAGCCGAAATGCTGCTTCAATCCCACAGGGATGAGATTGTACTGCTCCCCGCGCTGCCAAGCGCTTGGCCAAGCGGGCGTGTCCGCGGTTTGCGCGCCCGCGGCGGATATGAAGTCGGCATCGCGTGGTGTGATGGCGTATTTGCCAGAGGCACACTGCTTGCTGCGCAGAGTGGAACCTGTACGATTCGCAGCGCAGTTCCTCTTGCGGTAACCAATGAGGATGGCCGCGTGCTGGCTCGCCAATCGGCGGACAATCCAATCCTTCAATTCCCTGTGGAATTGGGGGGAAGATACGTGATCCTTCCCGCATAGCTGCGAGGGAAAGCAACTAAATTTCTTGATATATAAGAGTTTATATGTTTTGGAGTGAACGCGGAGTTACTCCAGCTGCCTCGCGCGGACGTAAGGGAACTACGGTGCGCTATTCTAGCCAAAAGTGTCATTATCGGGAGGTTGAGGGAACTACAGTACGTTATTTTGCTGTTTCATGGGAATTTTTACGTTTTTTGTGGATATAAGACCCTGTAGTTCCGCTATTACCCTCGTATCCCTACTTTATACCTAATTAGCGTCTCCTAGTTCCCTTACTAGGTTTTTCCGCTAAGAAGAGGCTGATTTATTATGGCGGCAAAGCCGTTTTTCTTAACCGAAGGAGGCTGACTCAAAAGGTTAGATTTGGAGTGAAATCTAACAGGAATTTCTCCTGCTATTTTGGCTTTACTAATTCTACACGGTCATCTAACTGGAAAATCTACCGCTAATTTAGTGGGAAATCGCTATTCGGTGAGAAATTATCAGAAATAACGGGAGATTTTCCATATAAACCGGGTTTTCATGCAAAAATACCTAAATTAACGGTAGCTTTTCCATGTAGTGCAATATCATTGAAAGAAAGAGGCTGCCCATAAGTCACTAAATTGACTTAGGGAACAGCCTCTTAATTTAAATCCGACTATTCCACTAAACTTTGTTTACAAAACAGGTGGAAATATTTACAATTAGAGCACGAGGGTTCTTATCACTCTGGAAGTCCATTTCATTTACAGGCAAAGGTGATGATTATGAGTACAACAAACCGAAGAATGATTCTGAATCTCATGCTGCACAATGCCGGATCGCATCGGGGAGCATGGCGTCATGCGAGCACCAAAGTTGAGGAGATCCATGACATCAAGCATTTCCAGCGGCTGGCGCAAAAGGCGGAAGCTGCACGAATTGATTCGCTTTTTCTGGCGGATGGCTTGTCGGTTGAAGTCAAAGCTGTTCAGCATGGCCCCATATTTGGCTTTGAACCGTTAACGTTATTATCGGCTATTGCGGCGGTGACAGAGAACATTGGATTAATCGCAACCATGTCTACGAGCTTCAATGAACCGTATAATGTGGCGAGATTATTCGCATCGTTAGATCATATTAGCGGAGGGCGCGCGGGGTGGAATATGGTGACGACAGGGGTGCAGCGAACAGCGCATAACTTCGGGATGGAGCAGCTGCCGTCGCATTCTCATCGCTACGCTAGGGCGCAGGAATTTGCCGATGTTGTACTCAAACTGTGGGATAGCTGGGAAGAAGATGCCCTTGTTCAAGATAAGGTGTCGGGAATTTATGCGAATGCCAATAAGGTCCATGATATTCATCATCAAGGTACTTACTTTACGGTGCGAGGTGCTCTTAACATTATGCGTCCGCCGCAAGGCAGGCCAATTCTTGTGCAGGCAGGCGCTTCTGACGAAGGGAAGAATTTGGCTGCGCGCTATGCCGAGCTTATCTTTACGGTTCAGCATACAATTGAGGAGGCTAGGCTTTTTTATCAAGATGTGAAAGCAAGGACGGCGAAGGAGGGGCGCTCTCCCGACAGCATCAAAATTTTGCCCGGTTTGCATGTTATCGTGGGAGCAACGGAAGCTGAAGCCAGGGAAAAGGCAAGCGAACTAAGTGAGCTGGGCTCCATCGAACGTTCCGTGATGTCCCTGTCCAACCTGCTGGGGATCGACTTTTCGGTGTATGCGCTCGATGACCCTTTCCCTGAACTGCCGGAATCAACCCAAGTCAATGCGTATCAAACTTTCTATCAAATGGTGCTTAACATTGTGCAAAAGGAGAAGCTGACGCTGCGGGAGTTTTTGACGAAACATTGGATCGGCAATGGTCAGCTCTGCATAGCAGGCACGGCTGAGCAAATAGCCGACGTGATGGAGGAATGGTATACGACCGGTGCGGCGGATGGCTTTAGTGTGATGCCTCAGCTGTCTTTTGGAGGCGTGGAGGATTTTCTGAACCTAGTCGTGCCGGAATTGCAGCGAAGAGGCTTGTTCCCGGAATCCTATGCGGGCGGTACATTGCGTGAGAATTTAGGTCTATAATAGGGATAAAAGGGGGAATCAAATATGACCATTCAGAACAAGTCCGAACAGTCCGAATATCCCAACCAACACTTGCTGGTCGATGCCCAGTGGGTGAAAGATAACAGCAGCAACCCAGATATCGTTGTTTTGGATACGCGAACGCAAGGCTATGAATCCGGGCATATCCCTGGAGCTATCAGTTTGCCTGTGAAGGTAGTAAAGGATGCAGAGCGTCCTGCCTTCGCTGCTCCAGAGATAACTCAACGCGAACTTGAGAAACGCGGAGTTAGTAGGGATACAACGATTATCGTTTACGACGATGGAGCGGGTGTATTTGCGACGCGCATTTTCTATGTGCTGGAATATTTCGGACTGAGGGATCGCGTGAAATTGCTGCACGGCGGTTACACGGCTTGGCTTGCAGCAGGCAACGCGGTGTCGACACAAGCTGCAGAGGTGGCAGAAGGAAGGATTAATCTGGTTGCTCAAGATCAGCTAGTCGTTACCAAAGAGCGTATACAAAAGGGTGTGGATAACGCCATTCTATTGGATGCTCGCTCAGCGCTCGAGTATACGGGAGCCGATCAGCGTACGAACCGGAAGGGCGGCCATATCAAGGGCGCGGTCCATAAAGAGTGGAAGGATGCGCTAAGCGCTGCCGACGGCAACGGTGTTGTACATTTCAAGAAGTACACAACATTAAAACAAGAGTTTGAAACGCTTGGCGTGCGACCTGACCACACGATTATTCCTTATTGCCAATCGAATCAGCGGGGAGCGCATACGTATTTTATTTTACGATTAATGGGTTATCCAGATATTCGCCCCTATGAGGGTTCGTGGGATGAGTGGGGAAATGACGAGCATACGGAATGTGTCCTTTAAAGGTTGAATAGAAAAGATCTATTTGACAGAATTTAGGGGCCGGTGTTACCATTCGGTTAATAACCAAGTAAACAAATTGGAATTTAATAAATTGACAGCAGGAGGAAGACCGATGAGTATTCAAAAAGTAACGGGCATTTCGCAAGAACGCAGGGAAAGAGCGTTTAGGGAAGCTTTGACGTACCCGCAATTTATTGAAAGTGCCCAAGTAAATGTCGACAGGCTGCAAGACAATTACGATCATTATGTCTTAAGCGAGCAGGAGCTTGCTTATTTCGCAGGGCTTGCCGAGCCTGTTCATGTGCTGGTTTTGGCTCATGACTGGTGTGGAGATGTCGTTGCTAATTTGCCGCTGTTTGCCAAGATTGAACAAGTGACAGGCAAGCTGAAGCTGCATATTTTGCTGCGTGACCCGGATAACCAAGATATTGCCGCCGCTTATTTGCAAGAGGATGGAAAAAATCATATTCCTACGTATGTCTTTTTTGATGAAGCGGGGGAGGAACTTGGGGTATTTATTGAACGCCCTGATGTGATAACGGCTCGTATTCGTGATTGGAAAGAAGAATTCTGGGAGCAGCATCCGCAGTGGCAGGGAAGGGATCTAGCTCTTGCTGAATTAGATGAAGATGTGCGCAGAGCTTTTCTTAATTATTTGAAAGAGCAGCGACCCAAAGAACGAAACCAGGAGCAAACGGCTATTATTGAATTCTTGCGCACGATTCTTAACTAGGAGGAGTTTCCGATGCCTAATCAAGCAGCTCCGGCATTAGATCAGAATCATGCTTTTCCAGGAAAGACGTATGCGGAAGTGGTGTTAAGCCCTGCCTATGACCACGCCAAAGAGCAGTTGCTAAGCCCAATGCTGGATATTCACAGAGCCCATTTGATTATGCTTCGCGAGCAGTCGTTAATTGATGAACAAGATGCCGACGCCATTGGACGCGCTCTGCAAGCGTTAGATGCCGAGCGGCTTCGCGCATCTTCCTATACGGGGGAATTTGAGGATCTATTCTTTGAAGTGGAGCAGGAGCTTCACTTGTTGGCCGGCGAAGCGGCAGGCAATCTGCACATCGGGCGCAGCCGCAATGATATGGGGATCGCGATTTATCGGCTCACGCTGAGAGAAAAGCTGCTGCATACGTTGGAATCTGCCTTATTTCTGGAAGAGCATCTGCTGCAGTTTGCGCGTTCGCATGTGGATACGATCATGATCGGCTATACGCATACGCAGCAAGCTCAGCCAACAACGTTAGGCCACTATACGGCAGCTGTATCGGATAGTTTAAGTCGCGATATCCGCCGATTGCAAAGTGCGTATGCGAATTGCAATCGCAGCAGCATGGGAGCGGCAGCGTTAACGACATCCGGATTTCCGCTGAACAGGCAGCGGATGGCAAAGCTGCTGGCTTTCGATGGTCTAATCGAGAATGCATACGATGCCGTTAGCGGAGCCGATTATGTCGGTGAAATCGCGACGGGCGTGCAGCTTGCAGCGATTAATCTGGGCCGTTTCATTCAAGAGCTGCTGCTGTGGAGCACGCAGGAATTCGCGGTGCTGCAGGTGGCGGCGCCCTATGTTCAAATCAGTTCGATCATGCCGCAGAAACGAAATCCGGTTTCGATTGAACATATGCGTTCACTCTTGTCCAGCTGTGTTGGTCTTACACAAACGGTTTTAAGTATGATACATAATACACCTTTCGGCGATATTGTTGATACGGAGGACGATATGCAGCCATACGCCTGGAAAAGTCTTGCCGTTCTCTCATCGGTGTATCGGCTATTGGCGAATGTGATCGCAACGCTATCCATCAACAAGGAGGCGCTGGAGGCTAGGGCAGAAGCAAGCTTCTCTACCGTCACGGAGCTGGCAGATACTTTGGTGCGGGAAGAGAAGCTTTCCT
This sequence comes from Paenibacillus sp. HWE-109, assembly GCF_022163125.1. Lineage (NCBI taxonomy): Bacteria > Bacillati > Bacillota > Bacilli > Caryophanales > Paenibacillaceae > Paenibacillus > Paenibacillus sp. HWE-109. The sequence goes on from NZ_CP091881.1 coordinate 1,798,610, forward strand.
TCCGCACTGCCCATCATATTGTCAGTGCTTCTGTGCGCAAAGCGCTCGCTAACGGCAATGACAAACGATTCTTGACCTTGGGTGTGCTGAACGAGTCAGCGCTGGAGGTCATTGGCAGGAAGTTGTCATTCAATGAGGAGAAACTAGCGCTGGCCTTGAATGCCAAACATTTCGTTCAGGTCAGGACATTGATCGGAGGACCCAACGCCAACGAGGTGGAGCGGGCCTTGAATGGACAGACACAGCGATTAAACAATGATAAAGCGTGGCTCACCGATAAAAGAAGAGCCATACGCGCTGCACAAGAGAATGTTGAGCGCGAGCTTCAGAAGCTGTTCCTATAAGAATTGACCGGACACCCGGAGATGAGTTTTCTTCTGTTGAGAAGATAGGGCACATCTCCTTTTTGTTGTCCAAACTTACCCTTATGACCAAGAGACACAGAAGGAGGAAATACCATGTTGTTTAAAAATGGTTTCAAAGTGTTTGATTTGCACGCCCATCTGCCTTATCAATGGCCTTGGGCGGCGCGCAACGAATTTATTGAGCTTCACAAAGCGGAGCGCAACGAACGTATGCGCCTCACCTGGGATTTCCCCAACCAGCCCGATTCAGAAGAGGAAGCCAGCCGTCCGCTCGTAGATCGCTGGATAGATGAATTGGATCGCCATCAGATTGGCGGGATCAATTTCCTTACGGCCTGGAGCAATGATGATCTCGCTGCGCAAATACAGCAATATCCAGATCGTATGACGGGCTTTGCCCACCATTCGATAGAGGAGCCTAATGCGGCTGAGGAACTCCAGAGAGCTGTGGACGAACTTGGCTTGAAAGGCTATAAACTCTTCGGTCCCTTAGTGGAGCTTCCTTTTCATGATCCGAAACTGACCCCGGTTTGGCGCTTTTTGGCGGAAAGAAAGCTGCCGGTGCTGATCCATTTTGGACTTTTAGGTCATACGGGGGGCATTGCGCAGCATTTGAACATTAATCCTTTAGCAATCTTCAATGTAGCCAGGGAATATCCCGAAATTCCGTTCATTATTCCACACTTTGGTGCTGGGTACTTCCAAGAGCTGCTGCATTTGTGCTGGAGCTGCCCCAATGTACACATTGATACTTCGGGGTCCAATCAATGGATTCGCTGGAGTCCGTATGAATTGACACTGGAGACGTTATTTCGCAAGACGTACGAGCTGATTGGCCCTGAACGCATTCTTTTTGGAACGGATTCGAGTGCGTTTCCGCGAGGTTTCGTGAACCGTTACTTGCAGGATCAAGTAAGGGTAACAAGGGATCTGCGTTTTTCGGAAACAGACATCGAACTTATTTTTGGGAATAATGCCAGAAAACTGCTGAATATCAATCAGCCAACATATGTAAGTGGAGGAGAAAAAAGATGACAATCAATAACCGTACGACCAAGGGCGCGATCGTTTCATCCCTGGGATTTGTGATTTTGTTAACCGGATGCTCGGCAGGAGGCAGTCAGCCAACAGCGACGTCAGTGGCAGCCAGCACTAGTCCTAGTGCAACTCAGAGCGCTGCAGCAACCGCATCCAGCCCAGCTGAAAAGGTGACCATCGAATACTGGCAGTATCAGTTTCCCGCAAAGGTCGACCTGATCACAAAACTAATCGCCGATTTTCAAAAGCAAAATCCGAATATAGAAGTCAAGCAGACGAACTTCCCGTATGATCAGTACAACGAAAAAGTAGCCACGCTCGTTCCGGCGGGGAAAGGTCCGGATGTTATCAATCTGTACTATGGCTGGCTGCCCAAATACGTTGCATCCGGCTATCTGCAGCCTTTGCCGGACAGCGCCTTCTCCGAGGATAAAATCAAGGCAGAGTTCTTCCCGTTCGTGGACACAGCGAAGCTGAACGGCAAATATTATGCGATTCCGACAGCCGTTCGGACGCTCGCTTTATTTTACAATAAAGATCTATATACCAAGGCTGGGCTTGATCCGAACAAACCGCCTGCGACGTGGGATGAACTGGTTTCACAGGGCAAGAAGCTGACGGAAAAGGATAAAAACGGCCAATATGTCGTAGAAGGACTAGCTTGGCAGCCGAACGCTCAATTGCATCACTGGTTCCGCGATGCGCTCGTTTATCAGGCTGGCGGCAAAGATATCAGCGATGATCGACGCAAAGTTTTGTGGAAAGAAACACCTGCGGGCCTAGAGGCATTCAAATATTTAATTGACCTGTCATTTGTGCATCAATTGGGCACCAAGGACTTCTACAATGATGATATTACAGCGTTTAAAGGCGGTCATGCCGCAATTACGATCGACGGATCTTTCCAGCTTGGCGCGATCAAAAAGGATGCTCCAAATTTGAATTATGCCATCGCCCCACTGCCTTCATATAAAGATAAAGCGACACAGGTGTCCTTCTGGGCGAATGCCATCACCAAAAACGTGCAGGGCAAAAAGCTTGAAGCCGCAACGAAGTTCTTGCAATTTCTGACAAGCAAAGAAGTGCAGGAGCAGTGGGTTGAGAAGGTAGGGGAACTCCCGGCCAAGAAGGATGTAGCGCTGCAAGATATCTATAAAAAGGATGAGAAACTGGGGCCGTTCATTAGCCAACTGTCTTATGCGCATGCGCACTATTTTGTAGATGAGAAGTTGGAAAAAGACTATTTCACGGATGCCGTCGATCAAGTGGTATTGAACAAAGTACCCTACGACAAAGCTTATGACGAGCTCGTTGCCAAAACGCAAAAGCTATATGACGAGTATTGGGCCAAACAGGATAAAAAATAATGGTCAGGCATAAGTATGTCTTCGTCTACAGCTGCTTGCTGATTCCATTATTGTTTTTTCTAGGCATTCGTATCGCGCCTATCTTGTATTCGTTCAACATCAGTGTGCGGGAGTGGGATATGCTGTCGGAAGAAAAGCCCTTCATTGGGCTGCAAAATTTTGTTCAGCTGTTTCACGATGAGATCTTTCTCATTGCCTTGCGGAACACGGTTAAATACGTTGTTATTGGTGTGCCGGTGCAGCTGCTGGCTGGTCTCGCTATTGCGCTTTTGCTGCAGCGGGTGAATCGCTTCAAAGGTTTATTTCGCACCTTGTATTTTATCCCATATGTCACAAGTGTTGTAGCTGTTAGTTGGGTGTTTCGATGGACGCTGTTGAAGAATGGCATTGTGAATGCTTGGCTGATTAAAATTGGTTTGGAACCGCAGCTCTTTCTCGGCTCACCTTCCCAAGGGATCTATGTCGTTATTGCTGTTATGATTTGGCAAAGTGTCGGTTTCCAAATGCTGATTTTCCTAACAGGCTTGGAGACGATCCCCAAATCCTATGAGGAAGCGGCGGCCATTGATGGCGCGAATAGTTGGCAGCGACTGTGGCATATCACCTTGCCCTTGCTGAACCCAGTCATTGTATTTTCGGTTGTCATCGCCAGTATAAGTTTCCTGCAATCTTTTACACAGATCTTAAATATGACAGGCGGAGGGCCGCTGAACTCAACTATATCTATGGTGCTTTATATTTATAATTTGGCTTTTAAGCATTTCAAAATGGGAGAGGCTGCCGCAGCAACCATCATCCTGTTCGTCATCATTCTCTCGTTGTCCCTGATCCAAATGAAAGTGCTGAACAGGCGAGTCGATTATGAGTAAAGGAGGTGGGGTTCTGCGTAAAGCAGCTTGGTATTTGCTATTGAGTGTGGGCAGTATCGGGATGATTTTTCCGCTGGTTTGGATGATTGCTACGTCGTTGAAGGATTCAACGGACGCTTTCTCGCTAAGCGTGATACCGACGGGGCTGACACTAGACAATTATGTGGAAGTGTTTAAAAAGACCCCGTTCACCCAGTGGGTTCGAAACAGCTTGGTTGTCGCTGTGATCACAACGTTAAGTGTTTGTCTTTTTGATACAGTCATCGGCTATGTATTGGCTAAATTCACTTTTGTCGGCAAGAAGCTGATTTTTGTTGCGATCCTTAGTACGCTGATGGTCCCTACCGAAATGTTGATCATTCCTTGGTATTTGCTGACGGTCAAGTTCGGGTGGGTAGATTCCTATGCGGGCATTTTATTTCCGGGCTTGATCTCGGCGTTTGGTATCTTCCTGATGAAACAGTTCTTGGAATCATTGCCTAGCGATCTATTGGATGCGGCCCGAATCGATGGCATGAACGAGTGGAGCATCATGCTGCGCATTGCCGTTCCGCTTGTGAAGCCGGCGCTCGCTACCTTGTGCATCCTGTCTTTCTTAGGCAGCTGGAACGCGTTTATCTGGCCGCTGATCGTCACACAAACTCCGGAGCATCTGACGATTCCGGTAGGGATTTCTTATTTCTCCAGCGAGCTGAAAGACCGCGCCAGCTGGGTGTTGGTAATGACTGGCGCCTCTTTGTCGGTCATCCCGCTCATTGTCTTGTTTTTCGTTTTCCAGAAACAGATTATTCGGGGAATTGCTTTGACGGGTTTTAAATAAGTGAAAAGACCGACCAACTTCTGCAGTGTGTGATGCTGTGGTTTGTTGGGCGGTTTTTTGGTGTTGTGGAGTGGGTATCAGAGGCGATAAGGGGTGAGCGAGGGGAGCGGAGAAGATGGAAACGGGTGAAGTGAAACAATGGCGACGAAAGGGGGGGAATATGACAGCGGGAAGTGCTTATTTGTTCGAATGGCACCTGTTTGGGAGGCATAGGCAAGATGCAAGTGCTTATTATTCTTTTATGTGCCCGGCATGCCAGTGAATGCAGCGAATAGGCACGTTATGTGGCCTTATCATAGGCTAAATGGGAGAGTAGGCGGGAATAAGACCACCTCCCTTGCTTATTTATCGCCGAGCAGCAAATTTAAGAGAACTAAGCTTAAGGCTAGTTTTTCTGAGAAATTGATGCGGAACGAGGAGGCGTTATTTCTCTCAAATCTACGCGCAAAAGGTGTGGCTGCGGATCGTCGATCCCTTGAAGCCGAAATTTGTCTGGGGGATGGAGTTTAATAGCTGGTTGGGAGAACACTGGGAGTAGCAGTGAGGGAGAGTAGCTAAAAGCTAGGACGGATGTGGCAGCACGGCGAAAGTGAAAGGGAAGAGGATCCATCGGAGGCGATATTGGGTAGGCTAAAGTGAAAGGGACGAGGATCTATCAAAGGCGATATTGGGTAGGCGAAGGGCAGAAAAGGCAGCTGGAAGTGCCGAATCCACGGAGATAACGCTGAAAAACATCGCTAACGCTAAGGCAGGACAGGAATCGGAGTCTGTAAGGCTGAAAAACAACCTTAACAGCAGGGAAAAGGCCAAATGTATCTGAGTCAATAGAGTGGACACAAAAAAAAGAGCTAAGAAATCAGTTTTATTTGCTTGTAGTACTGGGATTCAAACTTGTCTGGAGACAAATAGCCAAGCTTGCTGTGCGTACGTTTCCTATTGTAAAAAAACTCAATGTACCAGTAGATTCGTTGGTGTGCTTCTTGGCGGCTTTGAAATTTATATCTGTACACTAATTCCCGCTTGAGAATGCTGTGAAAAGCCTCTATACAAGCGTTATCGTAGCAATTGCCTTTACGGCTCATACTACGAATCATATGGTATTCTTTCAGTTGTTTACGGTACTCATTAGATGCATACTGCGATCCCCGGTCTGAATGATGGATAAGGCCTTTAGGCGGCCTTTTGGCTTCGTATGCTTGATTTAAGGCGTCTAGCGTCAGTTCCACGGTCATACGATTGCCAAGCTGCCAGCCAACGATTTTGCGGGTAAACAAGTCAAGAACGCTTGCTAAATAAAGGTTTCCTTGACGTGTATGGATGTACGTGATGTCGGTAACCCATACTTGATTCGGTCTTGTACACACATCAAAATGCTGATTTAACCAATTTGGCGCAATCGGGTGGCTGTGATTGGAATCCGTTGTTTGCACCTTGAATTTCCCTATAGCTTGTGAGCGTAAACCCTTCTTTTTCATGATACGCCCAACCGTTTTGACAGCGACTTTGAAACCTTTTTTTCTCAGTTCCTTTGTGATTTTCGGACTCCCGTAATTCCGATCCGATTCCAAATACTCCTTTTCCACCTCTTTAGCCAACGCTTCGCGGTGCTTTTTCCGCTCACTTGGGGGTGTGGTTCGCCATTTATAATAGCCGCTCTTGGATACACCTAGTACGCTGCACATCTTCTCAACTCGAAATGTTGAACGGTGGTCATCAATGAACTTGAATCTCACTTCGGGTCTTTGCTGAAGATGTGCAGCGCCTTTTTTAAGATAGCTAGTTCTTCCTCTAGGTCTTTGTTGCGTTGTTCCAAGTCTTTCACGAACTGATCATGGCTACGTAGATTGCCACTTCCTACGAAGGGCTCATCTGGAAATTGGCGATATTTACTGACCCAACTGCTCAATGTCTTCGCTGGAATGTTCAATTCGCTTGCAATATCCGGAATCGATTTACTATGTTGTTGAATGTACTTAACCGTTTCTTCTTTGAACTTTTGATTGTACCGTTGGCGGAATTCATTCATCTCGGACACCTCGTCATTTAGATAGGTCTATTATCTAATTTCCCAATTCGCTGTGTCCACTGTTAAGTCTAAATGCAAAATGAGTGCCGAATCCACGGAGATAACGCTGAAAACATCGCTAACGCTAAGGCAGGATAGAAATCGGCATCTGTAAGGCTGAAAAACAGCCTTAACAGCAGGGAAAGGCCAAATGAGTGCCGAATCCACGGAGATAACGCTGAAAAACATCGCTAACGCTAAGGCAGGATAGAAATCGGCATCTGTAAGGCTGAAAAACAGCCTTAACAGCAGGGAAAAGGCCAAATGAGTGCCGAATCCACGGAGATAACGCTGAAAAACATCGTTAACACTAAGGCAGGACAGAAATCGGAGTCTGTAAGGCTGAAAAACAACCTTAACAGCAGGGAAAAGGCCAGAAGAGTGCCGAATCCACGGAGATAACGCTGAAAAACATCGCTAACGCTAAGGCAGGACAGGAATCGGCATCTGTAAGGCTGAAAAACAGCCTTAACAGCAGGGTAAAGGCCAGAAGAGTGCCGAATCCACGGAGATAACGCTGAAAAACATCGCTAACGCTAAGGCAGGACAGGAATCGGCATCTGTAAGGCCGAAAAACAACCTTAACAGCAGGGAAAAGGCCAGAAGAGTGCCGAATCCACGGAGATAACGCTGAAAAACATCGCTAACGCTAAGGCAGGACAGGAATCGGCATCTGTAAGGCTGAAAAACAACCTTAACAGCAGGGAAAAGGCCAAATGAGTGCCGAATCCACAGGAGGTTTTCCCGGTAACGCGCAAAGTACCTTCCATGATAAGTTAATTTATCCCATAATCTTGATAAACCAACCCTTTAATCTTAATTTCTCCCCTTTCAAAAGGGGGGTTATTTTTCTATGATGGTTCTATCAACTACGAATACACGCCAGATTCACAAGGAAAGGAGTTTTCGAGTACTAATAATGCAAACGCTTACGCATTGAGAGTGGACAACGAAACTGAACGGATTTAACTATACGGGAGGTAAAAGATGCGAAAGATAAGTAAAATTGTTTCATCAATTTCTGTGATGGCTGTTGCTCTTAGTTTATTGATTCCTGGCGTTTCCAAGGCGGCTACGCCAATTACGGAGGCCAACTCATCGATTTTTGGCCCCAATGTATATGTGTTTGATCCTTCGATGTCGGCCTCTGACATTCAAGGCATTACGAATTCGGTGTTCAGCCGACAAGAGTCCAACGAGTTTGGAAACGAAAGAGATGCCTTCCTGTTCAAGCCAGGCAGCTATAATGTTAACTTCAATGTTGGTTTTAACACGCAAGTGGTGGGGCTCGGTCGGAATCCAGGGGATGTGACGATCAACGGCGGTTTGAATGTGAATGCGGACTGGGATAACGGCAATGCGACCCGCAATTTCTGGCGGTCGATCGAGAACCTGACGATTGCGCCATCAAGCGGCAAAACGCAAATTGCGGTTTCACAGGCTGCGCCTCTTCGTAGGCTTCATATCAAGGGCGAGCTGCAATTGTTTGATTTTGATGCGAATTGGAATGCTGGATGGGCAAGCGGAGGATTTCTCGCAGATTCGATTGTAGACAACGCGATCGTGCCAGCTTCACAGCAGCAATGGTTAACGCGAAACAGCCAATATGCCAGTTGGTCCAACGGGGTTTGGAACATGGTATTCGTTGGTGATGCCAAACCGCCTGCTGGTCAATTCCCGGATCCACCTTACACGGTAGTGGAAAAAACGCCAATTATTCGTGAGAAACCTTATGTGTATATCAATGATGCTGGGCAGTACCAGGTGTTCGTACCCTCGCTTCAAACGAATACGCAGGGAGTTAGCTGGGCGAATGGCTCGACGCCAGGCCAATCGATTGGAATCGATCAGTTCTACATAGCGCGTCCGGATACTTCCAATGCGGCCAGTATTAATGAAGCGCTAGGGCAGGGCAAGAATCTTTTATTTACGCCGGGAATCTATCACTTGAATGATACGATTCGTATCAATAATGCCAATACAGTCGTACTCGGTCTAGGGCTTCCTACGTTAATACCGGATACTGGCAAAGCGATAATGACAGTTGCTGACGTCGATGGCGTGAAGATTGCAGGTCTTGTTTATGAAGCAGGGCCCATCACATCGGCTACTCTTCTCGAAGTTGGTCCTACCGGCAGCGCAGCGGATCATTCGGCTAATCCCACTTCGCTGCATGATATTTTCTTCCGAACAGGCGGTGCTACGGCGGGGTCCAATGATGTGGCGCTCAAGATTAACAGCAATCAGGTGATCGGTGATCATTTCTGGTTGTGGCGCGCAGACCATGGCGCTGGGGCTGCATGGACGAACAACGTTTCGAAGAACGGTCTCGTCGTGAATGGCAACAATGTCACTCTGTATGGCCTGTTTAATGAACACCATAATGAGTATCAAACGTTGTGGAATGGCAATGGCGGGCGGGTCTACTTTTATCAATCAGAAATTCCTTATGATGTTCCCAATCAAGCAGCTTGGATGAGTCAAAACGGAACCGTCAAGGGGTATGCTTCTTATAAGGTTGCTGATTCTGTAACCAGTCATGAAGCTTGGGGCCTTGGTGTGTACGCATACTTCAAAGATGCGGCTGTTAAGCTCGAGAGCGCAATTGAAGTACCAAAAGTGGATGGTGTAAAAATTCACCATGCGACAACGATTTGGTTGAACGGAACGCCTGGCAGCGAAATCACGCATATTATCAACTCAACCGGAGGCAGCGTTTATGCCAATTCACCGGGTAATGCGATGCGGCAAACGGTAACGGAATTCATTGGCTCGGACGCTGGAGATACGACTGCGCCAACAGTGCCGGCGAATTTGACGGCTACGGTGAATTCGAGCAGCCAAATCAATTTGAGCTGGACTGCTTCCACTGACAACGTGGGCGTAGCTGGCTATGAAGTGTATCGAAATGGATTGCTTATCGCAACACCAGCTTCGAACTCGTATAATGACACAGGGTTAGCTGAAGCAACAGCCTACACGTATACGGTTAAGGCAAAAGATGCGGCAGGCAACGTATCCGCAGCCAGCAATACGGCGAGCGGAACAACACCGGCCAAACCGTTGGACCGCACGGGCTGGACAGCGACTTCATCCCCGACAAGCGGAGATGGTGCGGCGAATCTGATCGATGGCTCCATGAATACGCGTTGGAGCACAGGAACGGTGATGGTTCTAGGGCAATCTTTTACACTGGATATGAAAGCGGTCAAAAGCATTTATAAGATTGTGATGGACTCAACTGGAAGCAGTCAAGATTATGCGCGTGGCTATGAGGTGTATGTTTCTACAGATGGCACGAACTGGGGCAGTCCAATTGCCAGCGGAACAGGCACTGGACCCGTCGTTACAGCCAATTTCTCAGCGCAAAATGCTCGTTATATCAAGGTTGTACAAACGGGAACATCGTCAAGTTGGTGGTCTGTCAGGGAAGTCAATGTATTTGGCAGTACGACTGCTGGCACATCATTGACGGGACCGTCTACGGTTGCTGGCGGGCAATCTTTTGATACAACATTAGTCGTTAATGGAGTTGCGACAAGTGTCTACGCACAAGATATCAGCATAGGATTCGATGGAAATCTGCTGGAATTCGTTTCTGCGGATGCAGTGAAGGAGGGTTTAATCCTCGTAGATAAGAAGCTGGAATCCAATAAAATTCGCTTGATCACAGCCAATGTAAGCGGCACAAGCACCAATGGCGAATTGATTAAGCTTCATTGGAAAGCGAAGTCGCCAGAGGATCTTGCGAATACAGTCATTACGCTAACGCAATTGACGCTGGCGGATGGGCAAGGGATTGAAGTGCAAATGGATGGTGCTACTCATCCGTTAGCGATTAAAGCAAGTGTTGATCTTACGGCGCTTAATACGCGAATTGCAGATGCGCAAGCTGCGTATGATGCGGCAGTTGAAGGCACACAAGCTGGTCAATATCCAGCCGGAGCGAAAGCTGCGCTGCAAGCGGCAATTAATCAAGCGAAAGCAGTCGCTGCGAACCCTGATGCGACGCGTCAACAAGTGGCGCAAGCCGTAACAACACTGAATGCAGCGTTGCAAACATTTACGCAATCCGTTAATACCAGAACACCTGGGGACACGAACGGAGATGGCAAATTCTCCATTGGCGATTTGGCCATTGTTGCAGCTGCTTATGGGAAAACTTCTGCTGATCCAGATTGGGAACAATACAAGAAGGCAGATTATAACAATGATAATCAAGTGGATATCCAAGATTTGGCTGCGGTTGCACAAAAAATATTGCAATAGTTTGATGTAACATCCAACAGGTAAAACTCCGCCATGACTGATACGAAATGTATCTTGCGTGGCGGGTTTTCCTGTTAGTTATCCATACACATTATGATGGAGATGGGGGAATCCGAATGGGCTTGCGGAAATGGGGTACCCGTTGTTTGGCGTTACTGATTCTACTTACGATGAATCTTCCATTCGCATCTGCGGCAACGGAAGTAGATAAGCAACCTGTTTATACGTTATCCGTCTCGAATGATACGCCTTCCAAAGGCGATACGGTGGAAGTTCTGATCAAAGGAAGCCATCTCAAAGATCTCTATGCTTTTGAAATTAATCTGGATGTGGATGCCACAAAATTGAAACTGATAGAAGCTAAGACAGAGGTAGCGGGATTTTCGGTTGGACCTATTCAAAAGGAGAATCACATTCAACTTGCGCATACACGTGTTGGTCAAGTCAAGGGAATCGACGGTGATCAAATCTTATATAAAGTGAAGTTCGAAGCCGTTCGCTATGGACAAGTTGAGCTGCGCATCAGCAAGGTGAAGACTGTCGATTCGGCACTTGCAAGTGCGACACTTCAGATAGATGCTAAGCATAATTTTACGATAAAAAGTCCTTATCTATTCGATGATCTAGATGATTTCGAATGGGCCATTAAAGCCATTGAAGCACTGGCCAAAGCCGGCATCGTTACTGGCACCTCGGATCGTATGTTCAGTCCGGATGCTTCGATAACGCGCGCAGATTTTGTTGTTCTGCTTATGCGGACACTGAAGCTCAAGGGCGAGGCAGGTCAGAGCTTCGATGATGTGCAGGACGGCCTGTACTATACAACAGCATTGGCGCAGGCTAGAGGTTTGGATATTGTACAAGGGGACGAAAGTAACAATTTCCGGCCCCAAGCCTCAATTACAAGAGAGGATATGATGGTGCTTACGGATCGGGCACTGCACGCGGCGCAATTAAGCCTAGCAACCAGTGAATCCGTTCTAAGTGAGTTCAATGACGTGTCCATTATTTCCGATTATGCCATCGGCAGTGTTGCGATACTCGTGAAACTTGGACTGATTCAAGGATATGATCAGGGCATCCATCCGAAAGAAACATCCAATCGGGCGCAGGCTGCGATGCTGATCCAAAATCTGCTTGCGTACGTGGAGCAGCAACGTTAGAGAGGAAAGTTCTTCGCAGACTGTAACTTAGCAGGCAGAAATCAGAGGCTGATCTCGAGGTTTACAACCTTGAGAAAGCCTCTTTTATTTGGTTGCATTTTGAGTGTTGGATGCAGGAGAGGGGCGATGCCATTGTTCATCCCGGTAATGTCTGGGTGAGATGCCGTACCTTTTGCGAAACTGTCTGTGGAAATAGGAATAGCTGTTAAACCCGCATATTTCTGCGATTTGCTCCAGGGACATCGCGCTTGAGCGGATCTTCTGTTTGGCGGTTTCGAGGCGGACTTCAATGGCATAATCCATGATGGATTGTCCAAAAGCATGTTTAAACAAATGAACGGCCCACGAGACCCCAACCCCGATGTGCTTGGCCACATCCTCCAGCGTAATTTCTTCCATTGCGTGCAGTTCTATGTATCTTTTCATACGGTAAGGCTTATCTTTTTGGACAGATTTGCTCATTAAACGCTGCAAATGAAAGCAGAAGACACGGATCAAATTCTCGATAAGATCTTGCATCGGCTCGCTGTTGTGATTGATTTCTTTGGCCAAATGTTCCCACAGATAGATGAGGTCGTCGTCCATCGGCAGGGTCATGCGTGTGGCAAACTGATGCTTAGCCCACCATTGCTCCACCCAGGAACCTTGGCAAATGAGATAATAATCTTTGCTGCCTTTTTTCAAAACGAGCTGATACAGCTGTCCGGGTTGACACATAAGCAGATCGCCTGGAGCGAGTGGAACTAATTTGTCATCAATAAGGGCGCTGCAGTCCCCGTCCAGTTGAAGCCGAATAATAAACGTATCGAGTAAAGTGCGAGGGTAATTGTAAGGTTTGGAATAATGGGTAAACCCGGCGGCAATGGCAATAATCTTGGAATCAGACTCTTCCATGAATCATCAGCTCCTCTTACGCCTGCTTATTTGATAAAACCATCATAAAGGGTCGTTTCAAACGAAGCAATATCTGAATATACATTTTGGCTATTCAAATTGTGCATGACAATCATATGATTCATCTTAATGGGAAATTGTTCATATCGGAACTCTTTTGTCGCCGTTTATACTGAAAGCGAATCCAATTCATGCCAAGGAAGGTGGAATATCATGTCATTATCTATTAAGAACGTCAGAATTTTGTTCGTCTTGCTCATTTTCAGCCTATTAGTGGGGATGCTTATGCCCATAGGCCATGTGTTTGCTGACAACAATCCTGGTGTTCCTCCTACGGAGGGAGAGCTTCCGCTGCTTAATGCAAATTTTGAGAACCCGTTAGTAGGCGGCAAAATACCAGATTGGGGAACGGGGCTAGGCACAGGAGCAACTTTGACAATAGACACCGGGACGGTAGCTTCCGGTACGAAGAGTGCAAGATTGTATCATCCGAATGCCGGGGCAGTGAAGGGTTCTTCCTACTTTGAAAGCAAGAAGGTCGCCATAACAGGAGGAGTACCCTACCAGGCGAAGGCCAAAGCTCATTACAAATCGATGAATGGCGGGGCGTCAGGCATCATGATTCGTTGGTATGACAGCGCTAACACGCTTCTGACCTCCACACAAGGTATCAATACGATTCCTGTCGCGTTGATGCCCATGAATACATGGTTTTCACTAGAGGTTTCGGGTATTGCACCAAGCAATGCCGCATATGCAGCTGTCCTGTTCACCGTGAACAGTGCAGCGACGGAGACGGAGGCCTATTTCGATGATGTTCATCTATCTAAATCTTGGTTGAAGAACGGCTCTTTCGAAGAACCGTTCACAGAGGGGATCACGCCAGGCTGGAATTGGCTTAACAATACGCAACTGGCAAATACGTCCTCTGTAATCACTAATGAGAAAGCGCATTCAGGAACGCAAAGTCTTAAAATTGTGGATGATTCAGCAACAAATAAAGCTTCTATGACCAGTTCCTATTTCCCTGCTTCGCCAGCCAAAAGGTACACGGTTTCCGGATCGGTCTATATGGAAACCGGGAGCAGCGCGGTTGCTTTCTTCCTCTCCTTTTTCGACAATAAGGGCATTGAATTAGGAAGGGGATCATCGCAAGATTTAAAGACGTATAATTCTTGGCTTTCTTTTGCCGCTGAGGGGGTTGCTCCGGCGGGGACGGTTGCTGCAAGAGTAACCAGTTATTCCGCTGAAGCGAGCAAGGATGTCATCTACGTGGATGATTTCAGTGTTTCCGAGAATGATGATTTCTTAAACCTGCCTGTGAAATATGGTACACCCTATGTGAAGAATGCAAGCGGCAAAAACAACATAGAACCGATTTCTGGTGCAAAATCCTTAGTTTCCATTGTGGATACTGCTCGCGGTCAAATCTATGTGACGACCAGTGGTTCGCCGGGCAATTTCTATGCTTTCGATGCCATCACAGGAGCGATTATTTTCCAAAAAGCGCTTCCCGAAGACACGACCTACTCGTTGACATTGGCAGCGGACGGTAATGTGTATACAGGCGGTGCTTTGGGCAATATCTCCAAATATGATCCAGATGCGAAAACACTGACAATGATTGCAAGCAGGCCGGTTGGCGTGAAAGACAGCAATATGATGGAACTGGAAGGTTCATCAGCAGCTTCAGGATCGTATGTATTCGGTGGAACTTACGGTACAGGCAAGGTGTTTTCTTACAAGACGGATACCGGGGAATATCGTGATTATGGCAATGTGAATCCGGATGGGGACTACGTGCACGGGATTGCCGTTACGGATCAATATGTTTACGCGGGACTCGGCTCTATAAGACATTTATTCCGAATGGATCGTGTAACTGGAGAAAAGACGGAAATTACGTTGAAAGATAAAGCGGGCAACGTGATTTCTGGTACAGCTGGCTTTATTCATGAAATATGGGTATATAATGGCCTCATTTTTGTAGCGAACAGCACCTCGTTATTGGTGTTTAATGAATCGACACAAGAGCAAATTTTCACAGCTGGCTACGGGGATTATGATGTGTTTGACACGTATCTATCTCCACCAGATCCTGAACACCCGAATCTTTACTACTGGCATCATGCGAATACAGGTGAAATATGGACCTACAACAGCACGACCAATGCCATTCAAAAAGCTGGCGACGCTTTACTTCCTGGCGAGGTAAAAGGGATGGGATGGGTAACGATGCCCAGCGGTCATCCCAAAGCAGGCCGCAAGCTGCTCGGTATTGTGCAGGGTTCGCCTAATGTGCTGTACTCGCTCTTCGATCCACATGATGGAAGCAGCACGTATGTAGATTTGAATGGTTTGCAGCGAATACCGCTTGAAATTCGCAGCTTCCGTTTGGATGAGCAGAAGAAGCAAATGCTGGTAGGTGCATTCATGATGGGCTTCGGCATCTACGATGTTGAGGAACGTAAGCTCAAAGTATCCGAGGACGCTCCGCTCCAAATCGAAGAAAGTGTTTGGATGAACGGTTATGGTTATGCCGGTTCTTATGTGAGCGCGGAGATTGTCAAATACGATCCGACCCAACCTTACCATATGCCGTACCAACAAACGTGGACGAATCCAATTTTGTTTAAGAGTCTCTCTAACGACGGGGGAGATCGGCCTTTTACGATGGAAACTGCAGACAATAAATTGTTCATTGGCACCGTTGGGCATTATGGCCATCTGGAAGGTGCGATGGCCATCTATGATTCCATCACAAACACATGGGATATTCAGAGTGAAATTGTTGATGATCAAAGCATAGCAGGGCTTGCTTATCAGACCAGTACGGGTATTCTATACGGCGGTACGACCGTCGAAGGTGGGCTAGGCATTGCATCCGCGCCGAATGCCAAAGCAAAGCTGTTCAAATATGATGTCATCCACAAGGTAAAAGTAAAAGAGTGGGATCTGAATATCCCGGAAATTATAGAACCCAAATTAATTGGTGCATTGACCTTTGGTCCCGATGGTTTATTATGGGGCTCCGCGTACGGGAAGATCGATCAAGAAGGCGGTATGGCAGTCGTGCTCTATGCCATTAATCCGGCCACTGATCAAGTTGTTACATACAAAGTTTTGAACAGGAATCAAAAATCATTCGGCAACTGGCGCCAATTTATTATGCGCTGGGGTGACGATGGGCTGCTCTTTGCAGCGATTGGCCGCAAGCTGACGGTCTTCGATACGCATTCGCCTAACTTGAATTATGTCAAACTGCTCGATGATGTGGAAATTTTCGATATTGGCGCAGAGGGGACCATCTATTACAAAGCAGGCGGTGCGATTGGGATTCTCCCAGTGCCACTGAAAGAGGCAACGATTGCTGCGGACTCGGTGGTTCTCGAGAAGATGACGTCCACTACCTTGAAAGTGACAGCTGGAACTCTGATGAACAATAAGGCGGCGAATGTCAATGCGGTTTCCAAAGTGATGTTTACAAGTTCAGATCCAAGCATTGTTTCTATTGTGGATGGCAAGGCGGTTGCGGGGGACACCACGGGAACCGCAACCATTAGTGCTGTTGTTCAAATTGACGGTTCACAGGCACTGACGGTGAACACAATTGCCCTGCAAGTGATTGAGCCTCAGCCATCTGTTACAGGCGCAACCTACCAACAAAGTGTGAACTTGGATGAATGGGTAAGGCTCGATTTAGGTCTGCGGAATGTGCTGAATGTCTCTGGGGTAGATGCCAGTATCTCCTATGACCCAACGAAATATGAGTTTGTCGATGGTCCCGAAATTTTACGGCCTAGTACTGTTATTTCGGATGTATATAACAATGTGAACACGGGGCAGGTGCGGTTTATTATCGGAAATCCAGGTGTTACTGGTGCCGTATATGGGAGTGCGGAATTAATTCGAACCTATTTTAAGGTTAAAAGTGGGGCTAGTCTCGGTGATACAACATTTACTTTCACAGGTGTTGCTGCCGATTCAGAAGGTGCGAAGACCGTGCTTGCTTCTCGGAGCATTCATGTTTTGATTCAAAAGTTGGTGAATAAAGGTCCTTTGTTGGACGCCCTCATGGCTGCGAATGCAGCTTACAATTCAGCCGTTGGCGGCCTGCAGCCAGGTCAATATTTCACGAGTACGCTGGCTAATCTAAAAAGTATTTTACAAGCTGTCATCCATGCAGCGCAGAACATCGCCGATGTAGAAACTGCAACGGAGGAGCAAGTGAATCAAGCTCTCGCTCAACTGCAAGCGGCAACCGTGGAGTTTGAGAGCAATCGGATAACCTCATCCACAGGAGATATTGTCAATGTCGGCGATGGGATCGATATCGGGGATTATAGCTACGTTGCAAGTAGATTGAATATGAAATCAACCGACAGCGGATGGTCATTGCATAAGAAAGCTGATATCAATAAGGATGGTAAAGTGGATCTGGCTGATCTAGCCTTCTTAGCCCAGAAAATCTTGCATTAGGTGCTGGATATTGAAAATAAGGCAGCTGAAAGTACTTATTTATGCGAAAGGCGCCTGCTAGGGATAGATAAGCACTTCTAGCTTGCCTATTCGTCTGTCAGGCTCATCCTCGAGCACAAAATGGTGAAGAACCTGGCCTATGACTAGGTTCTTCACAATTTGTTTTGGAGTGATCGAGGAATTCCCTGAGCTGCTCGCGCGTGGAGATTAAGCCGCTATTATAGCAAAAGTGTCAGGATAGCGGGCTTGGGGGAACTACAGTCCGCTATTATAGCAAAAGTGTCGGGATAGCGGGCTTGAGGGAACTACAGTCCGCTATTTTGGCAAAAAGCACCATGATTACGGGCTTGAGGGAACTACAGTGCGCTAATCCTGCCAAAGTGACCATATTTGCAAGGTTTTCGTGGGAATAAGGTCCTGTAGTTCCGCTATCAACCTCATACCCCTTCTATTTACCCAAATAGCGTACCATAGTTCCCATTGATAGAATTTTGCCCCTTAAAAAGATGCTCATCCCTCAATGCGGCGAAGCCGGTTTTATTGAACGGCTGCGCAAAGAGCAGAAATTGATTTATTCCACAAAATGGGTTATATTGATCTGGTACTAGTACTAGGTACTAATTACTACTTTTAAGGAGTGATATGGAATGAAATATTTCTTGCTTACTGGCACCTCTCGCGGCCTCGGTGAAGCTCTTGCTGAACAACTTATTCATCCCGAACACCATTTGATCTGTCTGTCGAGAACGATGAACAAGGCACTTATTTCTAAAGATCCACAAATGGACTACCTAGAAATTGATTTAAACGAGGTTGACCAGATTGCTCTGGTCATGGAACAAGCCTTCAGCAGGATAGATAGAACGAACGCGGAAGGAATCTACCTGATTAATAATGCAGCCGTAGTGACTCCGTTATCTAGAATTGAGCAAGGAAACACAGAGCAGTTCAAACAGAATCTCACCGTAAATCTACTTGCCCCTATTGTGATGACATCTACGTTCATTCGTTTATCTGAGCCTTATCATGCGGAAAAACGAGTGTTGAACATCTCCTCAAGCTCCGCCAAAAACCTGCTTCCAGGTATGAGCGTTTATTCTGCCTCGAAAGCCGGGCTGGACGTGTTCTCCAAAGGCGTTGGAGCTGAGCAGGGAGAAGGAGCAGATGCTGTAAAAGTGGTGTCCGTTTGGCCAGGTATGATTGATACGGCTCTACAGACAGAAGCCAGGAATATGGACAAGGAAACCTTCGCTTCTGCGGATATTTTTCAAATGGTCAAAGATCGCGGTATGCTGGCTTCTCCTGCGGATGTGGCAACGAAGCTAATTAAGTTGCTGCTTGGAGATCACTTTATACAAGGAACTGTTGTTGAAATTTAACTGTTGGTGAATTGCAAACGTTTACGCTATAATATAACCCAGATAGAGACCAATAGTTTGAATTACTCGGAGGTTCTGGGATATAATGGCGGGCAAACCTAAACGATCTACCTTCCGAAACCGCTTGGAAGAGATGGTCACCTCACTTCGTACAGATATCGTAACGGGGAATCTCAAGCCTGGCGAGTATCTGGCATCTGAATTAATGCTGGCTGAGCAGTTTCAACTTAGCAAGAATTCCATTCGCAAAGGGTTGGACACCTTGCTGGATCAGAAGATGATCGAGAAGGTGCCGCGTATCGGCACGCGTGTCGTTGGACCTGGTTTAAGCGAAAGGGTTACTTTGAAATTCGGATATTACCCCAGCTTAACGCTGGAAGCCAACTTATTGCAGTTGGTCGAGATGTTCAAACACCGGCACCCTCACGTGGATGTGCAGATGATTCCGCTGTCACAATCGTATTTTAGCCAGAATGTCAAAGAGGCGCTGCAGAGGGACGGAATCGATCTGATCACGATGAATACGTACAATTATGAATCTATTCGCGGAGAAGGGGCTGTCGGGGATATTCTGGAAACGATGGAACGCCGAGATAGCACATACCCATTTCTGCAGGAGCCATTCGCTGAAGACAATCATTTGTATGTGCAGCCTATGATTTTTTCGCCGATCGTGCTCTGTTACAACAAAGATCATTTCCAAGAAGCGAATTGGCCTGAGCCGGACAGCAGTTGGAAGTGGTCGGACGTGCAAAAAGCGGCTGCAGCCATCAGACAGAAGCAGGATCGGATTGGCATCCTGTTTCATTTGCAGTCGATTAATCGCTGGCCGCTGTTCTTGCTGCAGAACCGCGTCGTTTTTGAAAGAGATGCGCAAGGGAAGCTGATGCTGGATAATGAGAATTTCAAAGAAGCGATGCAGATCAGCTACCAATTATTTGAAGACATGAATCCGGAAACGGTCTATATGTCAGAAAACGATTCGGATGCGGAACGATTTTTCTTGCAGCAGAAGGCTTCGATGATCGTAACCAGCTATTACAGTTTGAACCATTTGCGCAATGCCGAATTCGCCTATGATATCGCTCCGTTGCCTTACTCCAAAGAGGCGAAGACTCAGTTATTAATTATTGGATTGGCAATTCATAAGTTGAGCAAAAACAAAGATGCAGCCAAAACTTTGGTGGATTTCCTTGCTTCGTCAGAAGCACAAATGCATCTTCGCAAGACGACGCTCAGCATTCCAAGCTTCAAAACCGTTGCCGAGTCTACTGGAAAAGAAACATTGTCCAGACCGTCCCGTTACATGATGTACCGGGACATTATTCCAACGTTCAGCTTCTATTCAGACATGAATGTGACATTTAAAGAATTGGAAGCGATGCGCCATATGTTCAAGCTGTACTGGGCAAGACTTGATGATTTCGAAAGTGTTTGCCGCCAGTTGAAGGATTCGATGTACGTCTAACTAGGATCGCAAGGCAATTGAAGGACCTAGCCCGCTGGCCAGGTCCTTATTTGCGACCAGTTACGGAGATTTAGGCAGCGTATAAAGCTCTGGCCCGCCTGTTGTATAGTAAATATCTCCGTTTGCGCCTAATATCATCAATTGAACGTTTCTATTCACAACCTTGGTATTTCGGGATAAATCATTGGGATCGAAAACCGTGAGGTAGCGACCTACCGTTGTGTAGAGCAAGCCGTCACTTCCAAAGTACAAATAGAATCCTCGCCATGCATTGCCAGGTGAACTGTTGTCATAGATGAAATAGGACTTCATAACGGAGAAATCAGATGGATTTAATTGGAAAATGACGAAAGTCGTTCCACCCGCTGCTTTGGTTCCATAGGCGGCGCCCCAAAGATTGTTGTTGGCGTCAAAAGTGAAATGGCCGATCAACGTGGGTGTGAAATTCGGAATGTTCAAATCGCTTGTTGGAATACTGTTGATATTCCCGCCAACGATATCCCATTTGAACAGTTTGGCAGCCGTGGCTGTGGGATTGATCCCTAAACCGCCTTCAATGGACGAACCGCCGTAGAGGATACCGTTCTTGTAGGCGAGAGACGTGATGCTCTGATTCGCTACCACGTTTCGTTTGGTCGTCCAAGTTGCAGTGGATTCATTGTAGACGGTTAATGAACCTCCTAATTTGCCATAGGAAGGGACGGTTCCAATGAACAGCTTGTTGTCGCCTGATGCAAACGCATAAGGTCGATCTTGCTCCTCCGTCGTAGGAACCGTATACACAAGCCCTGGATTGTCCGAAGGCGTTTCCCCGTAATGATAAGCAACTGATGGGTTATAGCGATAAATTTTTGCGCCGCCGTATACACCCAAATAGGTTTTCCCGTTCAGGAACCCCATCTCTTCAATTTGATGCGGGGAATTTGGATTGGAATAGGCGTTAATACTGTTAGGTGTCGATTCATTAAACATGCTCATCGAATCAATGAAGCCTCCGATAAATATGTTGCTGCTCCCCTGTTCTCTGGCCAAGCTTTGAATATTAATCCCATTCTTCGGAATATTCAAAGAGACTGTTGAGAGTGAAGCTGTTGCCGGATCAAAGAGAAGATAAGAAGTATCGGCGAAAAGCATGGCGAGTTTATTGACGCCGCCGATAGAAATCCACTCGACCGCTCTCATTTCCTCAAGGGGCAGATGGATCGGAGCACCTCCTGTTGTCAAAACTTGTGATCTGTCTTTGGTAGAGGCATTGTAAACCCACAGGGTACTGGTTGTCACATTGCGATAATAGAGGAGATCAGCATTATATGGCGATGGGGGAGAAATCTTGCTGTCTGTATACCCGATTTGTGTGTACTCGGTGTGTGGAGAACTCTCAGCCATAACCACAATGGTTGTGCCGGTTAAGACATACAATTTGCCATTATAGACCCAGATATTATGGACAAAACCCTCAGTTCCTTGAAAGGAGACAGGAAGGGGGATCTGCGTTTTGACCTGTGTTGTCCTGTTCATCTTGATTAAATAGCGATTTGCACCTATGCCGGCATAAACGTAATCATTAGTAACGGCAGCCCCACGCACGTAGTCTTGACCAGGTTTCATGACGAATCCATCTGTCACAAGACTGGAACTAAATGTATTGGTGCTGGTATTAAATTCGAATATTCTTCCATCATTCGGATCAGAGTAGGTGGAACCAATTAATTTGCCATTGGCATCCGCATCCAGGTCCCAGGTGAACTTGCTATTGGGAGCCGGGTTGGTGCCGATCCATTCAATTTTATGGTTCACAGGATCGTATCGCCATAGTTTACCGTCATTCGTGCTGCTGAAATACACCTGATTATTCGAAGCTACTGCCACAGCCCACGTATTCGTTGTGCCATACACAACTTCCGAATAATTAATCGCGCCAGTGGTCGCATTCACGGCATAGAACGTTCCCGGATTCCCGTTGGTGACGAAATAAATCTCATTATTTGTGCGGGAGATCGCTCCGCCTTGTGTAGATAACGATTGTGCCACATTGCCCAAATTAATCGGCGAACTGTGCGTGTGCGGCACATCAAGCCCGACGGGATACAAAGAGATGTTGTCATACAGTGCCTCGCTCGTATCAGCTGGCGAAGAAGAAATGACAACCCGTGCGCGTATCGCTGATGGTGGAGCTTTGCCTTGAAAACTGACAGGGGTCCAAGTTGTTGCATTCGGTGAATTCGGATCCGTGGGCACGTTGGCAATACTTTTGAAGAAGGTACCAGGAGGGGGTGGTATGACTTCGCTTGTGCCAGCGGAATTACTGTAAAATTTGAGCTCTAATTTCTGTGTGCCGGACTTTAATTTCACATTGGCTTTCACATCAAATTCCGTGCCAGTCACGACGAAGATGGGGTCGCTGAGGAAGTCGATGCTGCCGGTGCTTGTGCTGTCTGTTATTCGTAAACTTGCTGTTTCACCGCCCACAGGCTTATCCGATGTGATCCGCTCAAAGGATGTATACGCTTGCAAAACTCCGGATACGCTCCATTTAGGAATATCAGTGACCGTTCCGTCCTCAAAACCGGGGTTAATAAGAAGGTTATAATCGCCTATCCGGAAAAATTGTACCTCATCCACATTTGCCGTCATTTCACTGGTTGTTGGGACGTACACGAAAATCGTCGCAAATTTGGCGTTGTATGGCGCCATTCCTTTCACCTTGATATCCAGCCATTGATTCAATGTCGTATTGATGGGTAAATGATAAACGGCTTGTTTGCCGAGCAGTTGGTGGCTTGCATCATACCAGCGAATCCATAGTGCCGGCGTTCCGCTGTAACTTTGGATTTTGAGTTTAATGGAGGCTTCATAGGTATCGCCAGGTTCAACGGCTAATTGGGCACTCTCTGCACCAAGAGGAGGGGGGGCCGCCGGAGGCGTAGGGAGGGGAGACGGTAATGTTTTGACAAAGCGCAGGCTTCTGCTGCCATTGAATTTCTCGGTTGTAGATAAAGAAAGGCCTGTCTGCGGAGCACCACCCGTGTAATAACTCCAATTCGGAGGCAGGGTTCCCGATTCCGGCAGCAGTTCAAATTGCGCGTTCGGTACCGTGATTTCTGAAATCATATCACCAGCGCGCGCTGTGGTGTCAGCCACAAAGATAAGACCCAGTAAAGCTAATATACTGCACAACCACCATTTGTAAAACGGATATTTTGTTGCTTTAAACGTAGTCATACACTCACCTCTCTCTCAAATTTGAACAACTCCTCAACAAACAACTCCTTTCTTTACGTCATTTAGATCCGTCGTTAGTTGGAAATATTGGTTCTTATCTGGATCATATTCAAATGGTATGCGATCGTAAATGGACTGTCAAACCTTTTTTGAGGCGAATCTTGAATCCACACACAGTTTCTTGAAAACGTCTACTAGTTTCGCATTTCTACTGGACCTATAATCGATCCTAAGGACCATGCTATAATTGAAAAAAGAGGAATCGCATAAGAGGTGATCTTGCATGATTCGACGGCTAACAGGAACGAGATTTACTTCCAGCGTCAGTACGAAGTTGTTTATTCTTACTTTTTTGTCTGTCATCATCGTGTTTCTGTTCATCGGTGCCTTTGGATACCAACGGTTGTTCAACCCAATCCGGCAAAACAATGAAAAGGAGCTGCAAGCTTCTGTCGTCCAAGTCGAAAATTATATCAAAACTCTAATGAACTCTTTGCAGAGTCAATTGATTTTTCTAGCCAACCCTGTTTTATACAATAAAATGGATGAGTCCGACTACACCGCGCTGATTGATAATATCATGACGTACCATCAAGACCAAATCCACAGTATCTATCTGATTGAATACGATAAAGTGAAGATTAGTTCCCCTTACGGGTATCGTTTCTACATAACGCCAGATCGCATTCAGGAGATTAAATCCCAGACTAGCAAAACTGGTTTCTGGTGGAGTCCAGCGTACACCAGTAGTGAACGTTCAGTTATTACCGTGTCTAAGCAAATTGACAGCAACCGCGTTATTGCGCTGGATTTAAATTTGAGTGCGCTTACAGGACCGCAGATTATCCAGGGTGAACAGCGGCGCATCTATTTGTTTACAGGACATGGGGAATATTTATCAACCAATACGTACTTGGATTACCCGAAGATGTTTAAGGATCATTTGGAAATGAAGGAAGCCTTGCACGAGCTGACCCAGAAGAGGGGCTCTTCGTATAATGAGATTCATACCTCGTATGGCAATTATACGGTGCTCAGCAGCAATCAGAATCGCTGGGATTGGGTCGTCTATTCCGTCATTGAAGAGTCGCAAGCCTTCCCGCTGCTGGATTCGCTGAAGCGTCAATTGGTGCTTGTGCTGCTCATGGCGATTATCCTGGCGATTATCGTATCCGTCTGGATAACGAGCTATATTCGCAAACCGGTGACAGCCATCACCCGGCAATTCAAAGCCGCTGCGCGGGGGGAACTGGAAGCTCGGATTACGCTTAAACGCAACGATGAGTTTACGCATATTGCTAACGGCTTCAATGGGATGATGGATGATATTCAATCTTTATTTGATGATTTGCGGGAAGCGGAAGAGAGGAAACGGCATCATGAATTGAAGGTGCTGCAATCTCAGATTCACCCCCATTTTTTGAATAATACGCTGAATGCTATTTATTGCCTTGGGGAAACCGAGCAGACGGAGAAAATGTGCGAAATGATTCGTTCACTGATGGGATTGCTGCAGTATTCGACCGATAAGGTCGGGGATATCGTAACGGTAGAGGACGAACTGCAGCAGCTGGACAATTATGCCCAGATTATGAGTTTGCGCTATGGCGATGTATTCGAGATGGACGTTGCCGTACCGGAAGCATATATGCAGACGTCGATTCCTAAGTTAACCTTGATTACGCTGGTTGAAAACAGTATTTTTTACGGGTTAACGAAGAAGGGGGTCAACCATATCATTGTTTCGGGAAAAAAAGGGCGAGCGGATGCCATGACGTTGGAAGTCTCCGATACCGGCCCAGGTATCGATCCCGATCAACTGACCTTGTTGACGGAGGAAGCCAGCTCGACCAATCCGCATAAAGGATTGAATAATCTGGGGCTGCGCAATGTTCAGGAACGAATTCGCATGACCTTCGGTTATCCTTATGGGCTGCACTTCTATAACGAGCAAGATGAGGGACTTACCGTGACGATTGATCTTCCGATAAACGAGCAGTTAGAGACTTGATAGGGTGAAGAGGTGAGTGTCATGTTAAAATTGTTAATGGTCGATGATGAATCATGGATACGCGAACGCTTTTCTGAGCGGATTCCTTGGTCTGATGCGGGGTTTGTTTTCATGGGGGCGGCTTCTGGCGCGGAAGAGGCAATAGCCATGATGGAGCGAGATTTGCCCCATTTGCTGCTTACGGATATTACGATGCCGAATATGAATGGCTTGGAGCTCGCTGCTTATGTACGCAAGCGATGGCCTCGAGTCCGGATTGTTATTCTGACCGCCTATGGTGAATTCGAATATGCCCGCAAAGCAATCGGCCTTGGCATCGATAATTATTTAATTAAGCTGGCACAGACACCGGAACAAATCCTCGAAGCTTGCCGCAAGGTGGCTGAAGATATTGTGCAAGAGATGGATGTCGATCAGAAATTGGAAATGCAGTTAGAGCTTGCTCGGGAGCAAATGTGGGTGAAGAAGCGGCAATGGACAGACCGCCTTGTCTCTGATTACCGCAACGTCAACATCCCTCCAATGCCCGGGGAATGGTTGATTGGCATGCAGCCAGTAAGTTATGCAGCGGGATTGACGATTGGATGGCGCGCGTCTGTCGGTAAGGAGGCTGAACAACTTTCGGACGAGGATCTTGTTCAGCTGCAAAGACAAATAGGTAAATTGCTCGAAGCCAATGCGGATACCCAAATGGCCTGGGAAGCCGGAAAGTTCCTCCTTTTTCCAATCCGGCATAATCGCCTGCTCCTTCTTATTGGATCTAAGCAGCAGATCACGATTTTGCATTTGAACCAATTAGCATTGGCTGTGCGGAAGGTTTTGCAAGGCATTTCATCGATCAAAAGTTTTGTTCATGTCGGACATGTGCAGGATCTTGGCAAGCAATCAGTAACCGCAACGTGCATTGCGGAATGCTTGCGTGAAGGCATAGATGGATTGGCAGCCTACTTCTATAAGCCCGATTCCGACATTGTCGGCAAACTGGGGATCGCGCTGCGGAGACTGGAACCTGAACTGATTCGAACTTGGACGGCCAATGCGGTCAAGGCTTTGCAGCGTGAAAATGCAGAAGCTTTTCAGGAAAGTGTGTCCGTGATGAGGCAGCTTGCCGATCCACCGATCCACCCGGCAGATTTGGTTCGTGTGACAAAGCAAATCCTCCAACCTGAACTTGTGAGTCTCCCGGAATCGGCAATTGCACGCTTAACGGAGATTGACCGCTTGGAAACGTGGGCTGCCTATCAAGAATGGTGGAGCGCAATCATCCAGGATATTAGGGAGTGGTTCAATAAACGGCTGCATCCGCCCGTGACGGTCCGCAAAGAGATCCAACTGATGTGCCGGTACATTCACGAGCACTACAAAGAGGATGTGCAGGTCGTAGAGCTTGCGAAGCTGGTCCAACTACATCCATCCTATGCAGGCCAGATGTTCAAACAGGAAGTAGGAGAGAACTTCTCTGACTACTTGAACCGTGTGCGGATGGACAAAGCGAGTGAACTGCTGGAACGGACATCAATGAAGATTTACGAAGTATCCGGGGCCGTTGGCATTTCTGATTATCGTTATTTCTGCAAGCTGTTCAAAAGCTATACAGGCAGTACGCCGACACAATACAAGAATAAACAAGGATAGCTGTTGATAGCGCCGTCATGTTCACTATGACGGTTTTTGTGCTTTTAACAAAACAAAAGGACTACTTAAAGACTTGTCTTTAATAGATTTACTATTTAAAATATACATAGATGAAGGAAGGAATGATTAACTGATGTCGGAGAAAAAGCTGAAAATTGGCCTTATCGGTCTGGATTCATCGCATGTAGTCGCATTTACCGAATTGCTGCATGACCAGAACCATACTTATCATATACCAGGCGGAGAAGTTATCGTCGCCTATTCCGAGGTTTCGCCTGACTTTGAGATGAGTTACTCCCGTGTGGAAGGCTTTACCGAACAAGTACGCAATCGATTTGGCGTCAAAATCGTTGATTCCTTGGAAGAAGTTGCGGAGACGTGCGATGCGATTCTGCTAGAGTCAGTGGATGGACGCATTCATTTGGACCAATTTCGCCGTATTGCCCCTTACGGCAAACCGACTTTCATTGATAAGCCCTTTGCTCTTTCTTCTCGGGAAGCGAGAGAGATAGCTGATTTAGCTCATAAGCATGGGGTGCCGCTGATGAGCTGTTCGGCGCTTCGTTATGCGGAGAGCTTTACGGAGGCGTTGCTAACAACCGAGCATGGCCCTGTTATTGGGATGGACTGCTATGGCCCAATGGCCTTGCAAGCTACGCAGCCCGGTGTATTCTGGTACGGGATTCATACGGTGGAAATGCTGTATAGAGCGTTGGGTTCAGGTTGCGTGCAGGTTTCTGCCGTATCGAATGAGCATCATGATGTAATTACAGGCCTCTGGGAAAATGGGGCTATCGGTACGATTCGTGGGAATCGTCAAGGGAATTCGGATTTTGGGGCACTGCTGCATCGGGAAAAGAAGACACAATTCATCGATGTCTACGGGCATCCCAAATCGTATTATGCC
Source organism: Paenibacillus sp. HWE-109 (assembly GCF_022163125.1). NCBI lineage: Bacteria > Bacillati > Bacillota > Bacilli > Caryophanales > Paenibacillaceae > Paenibacillus > Paenibacillus sp. HWE-109. The sequence continues at coordinate 1,826,561 of NZ_CP091881.1, forward strand.
AGCTTGCTTGAGCAGATTATGAGCATGTTCGTTACGAAAAAAGCGGATATTGAGCTAGCGGAAACGCTGCAAATTATTCGGTTTCTGGAGGCGGCTAATGAAAGTCGTGAATCCGGCCGACCGGTCATTTTATAAAGTTAACAGAAAGAAGGGACACCTATGCAAAAAGCAGAATTAAGTGTAGCGGTGCTTGGCGCGGGAATTATTGCCAAAAATCACTTCGACGCGATCCAGAAAACGAATGGCTTCGTGGCTTGTGCAGTCGTAGATATCCATCTCAAAAAAGCCGAGGAAATCGCGCAAAGCTACAATATTAAGGCGTATGGTGACTATAAAGAAATGATAGACACGGAACAGCCGGACGTTGTGGTCATTGCATTGCCGCATTTTTTGCACAGAGAGGCGGCTATTTATGCGGCTGAACGAGGCTGCCATTTGATGTTGGAAAAACCAATGGCACTGTCCGTTGCGGAGTGTGACGACATCATTGAAGCCGCGCGCAAGGCGGATATTCGCCTTCTGGTCGGCCATACCCAGCATTATATAGCGGAAAATAGAGTTGCCAAAAGCATCCTCCAAAGCGGAGAGCTCGGGAGCTTGGTAATGATTAATGATGTGCGCCACACGAATTATTTCCATGAATCCCGACCACAATGGTTTCTTGAGAAAGAGAAGTCGGGCGGTGGTATTTTAGCGAATCTAGGTACACATTCACTCGATAAAATTCAGTGGCTCACTGATCAAGCCGTAAACAAATTAAGGGCATCGGCCAGCTTCCATGGAACTCGCGGGAATGTTGAAGGAAGCGGGCTGATTTACCTGGAACTGGAGAGCGGAATTCCTGCGACTATTTCGCAATCCGGTTATTTGGGCGCTTCCCGCAACGAAACGGAATTGATTTTCACCGGAGGCATGTTGAAACTTATGACGGGTGACAGTTTATGGATCAGCCGGGGGGGACCGTATGAGGAAGTGGATATTGGAGATAGCATCCCCCCTTTCGAATTGCAGTATATGGATTTGCTCACAGCTATACAACAGCGCAGTGAAACAAGCTGTTCACCTGCCTATGCGCGAGGGGTTATCGCTGCACTGGAGGCTGTGTATCGTTCCGCTGAAACAGGCCTGGAGCAAATTGTTGAGAAAAGCTAAGTGTGAACGGGTAGCTTTGTCTACTGCAGGTTGATGGACAGAGGATAGATAGATAGATAGATAGATAGATAGATAGATAGGTAGGTAGGTAGGTAGATGTAGATAGGTAGATGTAGATAGGTAGATGTAGATAGGTAGATAGGTAGATAGGTAGATAGATAGGTAGATAGATAGGTAGATAGATAGGTAGATAGGTAGGTCTGCCGGCAGACAGGCAGACAGATAAACAGACAAACAGATAAACAGATAGACAGGTTAGGCGGCCGACAGACTGACAGATAGATGGACGGGTTAGCCGGCCGGCAGACAAACAGACAGACAGGCAGGCAGGTTGGCAGGTTGGCAGGCTAGCCGGCAATAGCAGCTTGTTGTTCAGGCACAAAAGAAGTCGTTTCTCCCGTTAAAGGGGAGAAAAGGCTTTTTTTGTGCTATCATTTATATGTTTTGGGTGATCGAGGAGTCCCCTGTCGTCTTGCGCTATGGGAGGGAACTAGAGTACGCTATTTTAGAAAAAAGCGGCATTTTTGCTAGGTTGAGGGAACTACAGTCCGCTATTTTACTGTTTCACGGGAAATCCAGCGTTTTTCGAGGAAATAAGACCCTGTAGTTCCGCTATGACCCTCGCAACCCTGCAATTTGCCTAAATAGCGTACTGTAGTTCCTCTCGGTAGGAGTTGTCGCTTTGAAGTGGTGATCTCTCAGGGCGGTGAAGCCGCTTGGCTATATTGCGTTCTATGCGACAATCCGCGATGATAAAGACAAATGAATAAAAAAAGGCAAGGTTCGCAAGAATGTCCTGTTTCGAGTCAGGCTCGTGAAATTCTATAATGAGAGCGTATCCAATATGAATAGGCAAACGAGGGGGAAATGGCAATGAAACAAGGAAGAAAATACGGCGCCGTATCGCTAGGTTCCATCATGCTGTTATCGTTAATCGCGAGCGCTTGCAGTAATTCTGCCGATAAGCCGGAGGCTTCAACTGCAGCTACAGCAGCTGCTGCTGGTACGACTGCTAAACCGACAACTGAGGTTGCTGTTAAGCCTATGACCAAGTATGATCCGCCTATTGAAGTAACGACAGTACGTTCGGTGGATGCTTCATTCAAGTATGCTGCAGGGGATTCCATTGACAGTAATATTTGGACGAAAATTTTTGAACAGGATTACGGAATCAAAGTCAAGAATGTGTGGTCGGTGGATGGTACGCAATATCATCAGAAATTGAACGTTTCGATTGCTTCCGGCGATATTCCGGATTTCCTCGAGGTGAATAAGGAAGAAATGAAGCGTCTTGCAGATGCCGGGATGCTGGAGGATTTAACCAAAGTATGGGAGCAGTACTCGACTCCGTTTCTGAAGAGTTTAATGAGTCAAGACCAAGGCATTGGTTTAAAGGCAGCTACGATTGACGGCAAGCTGCTGGGCATTCCGCATACGTTTAGTAACGGGGGTGTCAGTACAGCAGAAATGCTCTATGTTCGTACCGATTGGTTGAAGAAACTGAACCTGCCTGAGCCGCAATCGATGGATGATGTATTCAAAATCGCTACGGCATTTGCCAAGCAAGATCCAGACGGCAATGGCAAAGCAGATACAATCGGACTCGCGGTCAACAAAGATTTCCTCGACTACGGACATGGCTCGCTGCGCGGTTTCTTTAACAGCTATCATGCTTTTACCGATATTTTCATCAAAGATGCAGCTGGTAAGATTGTCTATGGATCTGTTCAGAAGGAACTCAAGGAGCCACTAAAGAAGCTTCAGGAATTGTATAAAGACGGCATACTCGATAAGGAGTTTGGCGTTAAGCCGCCGGCCAAAATTCAAGAAGACGTTGCGGCTGGCCGTGTTGGTTTAGCTTACGGTTACGTTTCTGATGCCGGATACATCCAGAAGGAAAACCATACGAAAGACCCTAAAGCCCAGTGGAAAGCATTCCCGCTGTTGTCCATTGACAGCAAACCGGCTATACCGCAGTTGTATGATACAGCTAATACCTTCTATGTGGTTAAAAAAGGGGCAAAACATCCGGAAGCAGCGATTAATTTAGCGAATATTTATACAAATCGTTTCTATGAAAAATCGTATGCACCGGATCCAAATCCGTTTATTACCGACACCAAAACCGGTATTATGCCAGCCAAATATGCGCCAGTTTCACTCGATCCGCTTAACTTGAACCTGGAGGCTTTTGGCTTGGTGCAAGCAGCAATTAAAGCTGGCGATGGAAGCAAACTCGGCTTCCCGGCAAGCATTCATTTCGACCGTGTGTCAAAATATCTTGCTGGCGATGATTCCCAGTGGGGTGGTAATTTTGTTATGGGCGAAGGCGGCTCCTACAGTGTCATCGACAAATACAACAAAGCGAAGCTTGGCCAGTATAATCTGTTTCTAGCTCCTGCAACGCCGACCATGTCGGAGAAGCTGCCGACACTCAAGAAAAAAGTCGCAGAGACATTCACTAAAATCATCATGGGCGACTCCTCCATTGATGAGTTTGACAAATTCGCCGATGAGTACAAAAAGTTGGGCGGCGATAAGATCGATCAAGAAGTCAACGATTGGTATGCGAAGAACAAATAGTTGTGAAGAGAAGGCCCTCAAGCTGAGCTTGGGGGTCTGGTTTTTTTCACCAACCAGACAAATTCGACACCAGAGGGATCGTAGATCCTCTAATAACGAATCGTCGTTCCGTTGACTGAGGCTTCGTGAAGCGGATACGAGACATTTTTGTTTTACTTGCTTTTTATTGTCATAAGGAGGCTGTATTATATCCAACGGAAGCAATCTTTTGTATAGTGAAAATTAGGACGAACAGGTGAGGGGTTAACCGCATGAACTTGGGCAAAAGACGATTTTCGATACTTGGCAAATTAATCTTGACCTTTTTAATCGTAATCTCACCCATGTATGTGATTGGAACCCGTATTAATGAATGGGGAGCACAGCTTGTCCGCAATGAAATTTCCAAATCACTGCAATCGCAGATCCAGTTCTATCGAACTTCGCTGGAAAATGAAATTGACCGGATGGGCCGCATCCAGCGTCAATATGTGAATGATGAGGACCTGGTATCTCTGAGTGTAACGCCTGAGAGCTTGACGGAATATCAGAAGTTGGTCACGGTCAAACGCTTTCAGCAGCGACTTGTACTCTTGAAGGAATCGAGTATTTATATAGCCAAGGCAAGTGTCTATATCCCGCCGATCAACAAAATCATTTCATCAGAAGAACTGGCAGGAACACTGCCCAGAGATCGGCTGGATGCGTTGAAACGGGATGCCACCTCTTTGCACAAAGGGCTTTTTTACCTCGATGACGATCGCTTATATATGAGAGAATATTATCCGAGCAATCAGTTGATAGATGGACGCGATCCGGTGTTCGTGCTGGAACTGGAGTTATCCATTCCGGCTATGCAAAAGTACCTCACACAAATTTCAAGTTATGAACTTGGCGGTGCTGCCATCGTGAAAGACGACTGGGACCTCGTCAATACGCAAAATAACGAAGCGTACGCGATCATTAGCAAAACGGTCCGCGAAAGCATGACAACCTGGCGTGATCATCCCTCTCAAGCGACTCCAGTTGAGAATCACATTGTCACGGTTGGCAAGCAGAGACTGCTGACTGTTGCTGCTTATTCGTCCTCATTAGACCTTACCGTATTGGCTTTTGTTCCAGAAAAGGCTGTCATGGGACCGCTTGAGCATTACCAAATCTATCTGTGGCTCATTTCCTTTATTGCATTAATTGTAATTGTTTTGTTCTCCTATTATGTATATCGGATTATCCATCGGCCGCTCAGCAGACTTGTTCGGGCTTTCCGCAAAGTGGAATCCGGTGATTTGCAAGTCGAGTTAACTTACAAAAGCAGCGATGAATTCAATTATTTATATGAACAATTTAATAATATGGTGGCGCATTTGAAAAAACTGATTTTTGAAATCTATGAACAAAAAATTCGCGCCCAACAATCCGAACTCAAGCAGCTGCAATCGCAGATCAACCCTCATTTCTTATACAATAGCTTTTATTTGTTGTATCGAATGACGAAAGCGCATGACTTTGATAATTCAACACGGTTTACGAAGTTTCTGGGTGATTATTTCCAGTATATGACGCGCAATGGCAGCGAAGAGGTGCCGTTGGAACGAGAGCTGAGTCATGTGCGTGCATTTGCCGAGATCCAAACAATCCGTTATATGAATCGGATCACGTTCACCATGGATCCGCTGCCGGAAGCGTGCAAGATGATCATCGTGCCTAGACTTATTTTGCAGCCAATAGTAGAAAATGCTTATCATCATGGCTTTGATCTGGATCATACGGATCGCCATCTTCGCGTCTATGCGACTCATAGTGAACTGGAAGACGGAATGTCTTTAGTCGCTATTCATGTGGAAGACAACGGACAAGGTATGACGGAGGAAGAGCTGCGGACTTACAAAGCCAAAATGCTCGATGAGGATGCTTCCGAAGAAATTACCGGAATGTTGAATGTGCACCGCAGATTGCGGCTGAGATTCGGCGATAAAGCGGGGGTTCACCTAGCATCCCGAGAGGGTGGGGGATTAATTGTCTCCGTGTGCATTCCGTTCTCCTATTCAGATAACACCATGATGAACCATGATTAAGAAGGACGTGATCCCATGTTGACGATGATGATTGTTGATGACGAGCCATTGGCCGTGCACTATTTGACAGAAACATTGCTGGAACTGGAGGAAATGGAGTTTGAAATTGTCAAAGCCCACTCAGGGAAGGAAGCGCTGGAGAAAATGGAAGCCGGCAAAGTGGATATCCTGCTGACGGATATCCGGATGCCAGGGATGAGCGGAATGGAGCTTGCCGACATAACGCGAAAAAGGTGGCCGCGATGCCGCATTATCTTCCTTACGGGCTATGACGATTTCTCCTATGCGCAGACGGCGATTCGCAAAGGCGGGATTGATTTTGTTCTCAAAACGGAGGGTGATGAAGCGATTATTCACGCTGTGGAGAAGGCGATTCAGGATATTGCGCTGGAAATTGACCGCGAAGAGATTCTGCAGCGGTCCAGAGATCAGCTGCGCACAGCTTTGCCGACGATCCGCAGAGACTATTTGCTGCAGTTGATTCATGGCGAGACAGAAGTGCTGCCCGTTCGGGTTCGCCGCTTCGAGGAGCTCTCGATCGGCTTGGATGCAAGCCGCTCTGTCTTGCTCGCAATTGGACGCATGGATGAGTGGGGATCATTCGCCGCTCCTGCGGATCAATCGCTGCTGTTCTATTCCGTTCATAATATTGCCGAGGAATATTTGAAAGGGTCGCTTGCGCTCATCGCGCTGCCGTATGATCGCAATCGGTTTATTTGGCTCGTGCAGCCAACCGCTCCTGCGGACAATCAGCCGCTGCAAGAACAAGCGCTCCGTTCGCTTGCTGGTGGGGCTGAACTCATTCAGGCCGCTTGCCGTCGGCTGCTCAAGGTGCCGGTCTCCTTGATGCTGGCCTCCAGCTTCTGCAGCTGGGAGTCTTTGATGCAGCGCATAGAGCAGCTCAAGCTGCAGTTGGCCTACGGTGTAGGGAAGGGGCATGAGATGCTGCTGACGGAGCAGCCGAATGCGAACAAGGAAGAGCTGCGGTCCAGTCGTGATTTCTATGACGAGCAGGATCTGCGCATTCAATTGCGGAAGCTGGAATTACTGGAAGCATATTTGGATAACGGGGAAAAGGAAGCTTGCGATCATCTGTTTACGGAACTCGAAGATGCGATTCGCCTGCTGGCGACCAGTTCCTCTGGAGAGGCACTCGGATATGAAGCGTTCTCGCATTTATCCGCTTTTTTGCTGACGTACATCAACAAACGGCACTTGATGCCGCAGCTAGGGGGTTCGTTTCGAATCGAAGAGCTAGTGAATCCTTTTCTGCATAACAATCCGCTCGCTGCTGTGCACTATTTGGCAGGAATCGGTCTATCTCTGGCGGACTACAACGGACTAAAAAAAGCGGAGCGCACAAGCGATATGATCGGCCAAATTCATCATTACGTCCATGCCTTCTTGCAAGAAGAACTGTCGTTGACACGCCTGGCAGAGCTTGTGTATCTCAGTCCCCCTTATTTGTCGAGGATGTACAAACAGACCACAGGTCAAGGGCTGCTCGATTATATTACCGAGGTGCGCATTCAACGGGCGAAGACACTGTTAATGACAAGCGAGCATAAAATTCATGAGATTGCCGCACTCGTCGGATTGGAATCTGCCCCCTATTTTACAAGGCTGTTCAAGAAGATAACGGGCATCACTCCACAGGTGTACCGGGATACCATATTAACTGGTTAAAATAAGGCAAGACCCGCAATAATGTCCCGTATCGCAAGCCTGCCCGTTGATTTTATAATAAATATATGGAAGAGGTTGGAGCGATTCCAGCCTCTTTTTTCATCCGGTAAGGGGGAAAAGATGTGAACAGACTAAAATGGAAAGCGCAGATGCCCTTGCATTTGATGCTCATTCCCGGATTGGCAGCAATCCTTATTTTTCAGTATTATCCGATGGCTGGCATCGTTATTGCCTTCCAGAAATTCATGCCTACGCAAGGGTTGTTTCATTCCAAATGGATCGGTTTGGATAACTTCCGTTATCTATTGGAACTGCCCGATTTCTACCGCGTGCTGTGGAATACCATTTATATTGCGTTCATGAAAATTGTTGTTGGACTCGTAGTGCCCATTGTCATTGCGATCTTGCTCAACGAGGTGCGCAAAGAAGTTTTCAAAAGGCTGATTCAGACGTTGGTGTACCTGCCGCACTTTCTATCGTGGGTCATTCTGAGCGGGATCTTGCTCGATGTGCTTTCGCCCAAAGATGGGATCGTGAATGCCGCCCTGCGCGCACTCGGCTTGCCGTCGATCTTCTTCCTCGGGAGCAATCACTGGTTTCCCTTCACGCTTGTTGTGACCAACGAGTGGAAGGAGTTTGGTTTCAGCACGATTGTGTATTTGGCCGCTATCCTGGGCATTAACCCCGCGCTTTATGAAGCAGCGACCATGGATGGCGCGAACCGGTTTAAACAAATTCTCCATATTACGCTGCCGGGAATGGCGCCCATTATCGTGCTTCTGGCTACACTCAGTATCGGCAATGTGATGAATGCGGGCTTCGAACAAGTATTTAACCTGTATAGTCCAGTGGTCTATGAAAGCGGAGATATTATCGACACCTTCGTCTATCGGATCGGTATGGTCGATGCTCAGTATGGCGTTGCGACAGCTGTTGGTTTATTCAAATCGCTTGTTTCCTTAATTCTTATCTCCGTTTCGTATGTATTGGCTTATCGCTTTGCTAACTATCGCATTTTTTGAGCAGAAGGGGGAAGATCGTGATGAGCAAGAGTGCCTCATGGGCATTAAGAAGCTTTACTGTTGTGAACTATGTGTTTCTGATTGGTATATCTGTCCTCTGCGTGCTGCCATTAATTCATTTGCTAGCGATGTCATTAAGCTCAAATAATGCGGTAGCTACGGGGTCTGTTACGTTCTGGCCTGTGGAATTTACATGGAAGTCGTACCAATTTATTATCGAGAAACCGGAATTCATGACTTCTTTTTTCATTTCAGTCAAAAGAGTGTTCCTGGGCGTGGTTATCAATATGGTTTTGACCATTCTGGTGGCCTATCCCTTGTCCAAAGAAGCTGGGAAATTCAAAGGCAGAACGATTTATGTATGGATTTTCGTCTTTACGATGCTGTTTAGCGGAGGCATTATTCCGTTATACATGACTATGCGGTCACTTGGTATGCTGGACACGATTTGGGCTTTGGTCCTTACTCATGCTGTTCCAGTCTATAATGTGGTTATTTTATTAAATTTTTTCCGTGCTTTGCCCAAGGAACTAGAGGAGGCTGCTTTAATTGATGGAGCCGGTGCTTGGCGCACATTATGGAGCGTTTACCTGCCATTGTCAACGCCTTCCTTGGCGACTCTCACCTTATTTGCCACCGTATCGCATTGGAATGCATGGTTTGACGGTATTTTATTCATGAATACGCCGGTTAACTATCCGCTTCAGAGCTATTTGTACACGGTTGTTGTTGGACTGGACACGTTAATTAAAAGCAACACCGACTTGGAAGTACTCAGTTTGATTTCTGATCGAACGGCTCGCGCAGCGCAAATATTTTTGGGCGCTTTACCGATATTGGTCATCTACCCCTTCTTGCAGCGGTATTTCACGAAAGGGATTATTTTGGGCAGTGTGAAGGAATAAGCCAGAACGAATAAATCATTGGTGAATAAGGCATTAGGGAGAAAGCGAAAGGGAGTTAGACAAGATGGGCGAGTCCTTGCGAATAGGCAGTCAATTATTTATTAACAAAGATGATACAGAAGAAGCGGTGAGAGCATGGGTAAGAAGCATGCAGGAACACGGTCTGACGGTGATTCGGCTGTTTATGATTTGGGAACAGGTGGAACCGCGAGCAGGGGAATGGCAATTTGGGTCCTATGATGCTTGTTTGGATGAAGCTTCAATATGTGGGCTGAAGGTCGTTCCCACGCTGATGTCGGTCAGTCCTCCCGGTTGGATGAAATTGACCGATGGCCCGCAATCTGTCTCGGATTTGGATGATCCAGCCTACCAAACCAAAGCACGCGGCTATGTGGAGAAGATCGCTCAGCGTTATGGGAATCATCCTGCGCTTGACTCCTGGATTTTGTGGAACGAGCCTACCCGTTATATAACCAAGAGCAAATTTGCTATGGAGGCCTATGCAAGGTACATCCGGGAGAACTTCGATACGATCGAAGCCTATAATCAAATTTCGTATACACAATACGAAAGCTTCGAGGCGTTGGCAGCGGATGACGATGAGGGGAGTCAGCTGAATGCGCAGCCGTTTCAATCTTTTGCCGAACGGCTCAGTTGGTCGCGGTTTTCTGTGTACAACATGAATCAGCAGTTGGCTTGGATCCGGGATGTTATTCGGGAAAATGGCTCTAGCCACGAGGTCCACATTAATCCTCATAATCTTGGGGCTGAGATGCAAGGCGGGGGACAATCCATCTGGCAGCAGAGTGAGGTCGTTGATTTCCTTGGTTGTTCGGCGCATCCGATGTGGCATTCGCTGCGCTTTCCGGAGAAGAGGTGGGGGCAGTCGGTCGCTTTCTTCGCCGACTTGATGAAGAGCGCAACGCGCCACCCGGACGGAAAGTTCTGGGTCACAGAGCTTCAGGGCGGGCTGACCTTATACTCCGCTGGCCAGGCATACACACCATCCAAGGAGGTTATCCGCGAATGGATCTGGGAGGGCTTGGGCAGCGGGGCCAAAGCCGTTGTCTTCTGGTGTTTCAATGCCCGGAACTCGGGCTACGAAGCAGGGGAATGGGCGCTTCTGAACCCGTGGGGCGGTTCATCGCCAAGGCTCGAGGCCGTGAAGGAAGCGGCTGGCGTCATTGCGGAGCATCAGCCATTGTTCGATCTGAGCAGAAGCGAAGCAGCGCATGTCATGGTGCTATATTCGGAAGCCTCCTGGGCGCTCGGCGCTGTTGAAGGCACTGGTCATGACCCCGGCAATCCGCGCAATGTCAATATGTATGCGGATGCGCTGGCAGGCGCGTACCTCATGTTCTCCGACCTGTCTGCGGAAGTCATCTTTATCAATGAAGATCGGTTGGTACATGAGGGGATACCGGAGGCGATCCAGGTGTTTGTGCTGCCGAATACAATTGTGCTTGGATTGGCAGAAATAGAAGTGCTCAGGGCTTATGTAAGTCGTGGCGGTTTGTTAATCGCCGATGGATTGATCGGAATGAAAGACCGCAATGGCAAATTGGATCCGGCAACGATGCTTGAAGCATCCCAACTGCTCGGAGCTCAATTCAAGGATATTGTGACAGATGGAGAATCCTTTAGCATTACTGGACTTCATGGCAGCGAATGGCCGGGTTGGTTTTATCGGCTGCCGCTTGAACCGCTGGGTAGCGCTGAGGTCTGGGGGCGATTCACAGATGGAAGTGCGGCCATGGTCAAAGAGGAATGCGGATCAGGTGGCCAAGTTATTCGGATAGGCACCAACTTTTTCCAACACTATTTTGCTAAACCAGATGTCCGCTTGTTGTCCCTGCTTCAAGAGCACGCGGGTAAGCGCATCGATGGAACTGTCAGGCTGGCGAACAGCCATGCGGATTTGAGGATGAGAACATTAGAGCATCCCGAAGGCGTGATCTTAATTATTATGAATAAGGGACTTGAAACGACGGCCAACCTGTCGTTTGCCGTAGCAGGTCAACTCAAGAGTCTTACGAAGACGGGGGAAGCGTCGGTCTTGCGAGTGCAAGCAAGTGAGACGCTGCCGTGGCAGATTGCGCAGGAAGATGTGACAGTTCTCTTTTTTCAACAACAAGGTCCAAGGAGATGAAGGAAATGCCTACCCATCCTACAAACAAGAAGCTCAAACGGGCTTCACTGGAAATGAGCCTGAAACCGTTCAAAAGTCTAGAACCATCGGCGATTGACGCTGTGATTGCAGAAGCTCTTCGCCAGTGGCAGCCGCTGCTCGATATGGCGGAAACCGCCTCGATGCTGCTCTGGGTTTCCGACGGCAGTGAAATTCTCACATGGAACGATGATTTGGAACAGCCATTCGAGTGGGCGCGGTATATTGGCTTCGCAAATGAAGAAATGTTCAGTCATGTGTCTGATTCAAATGATCCCCATATTGCCAAGCGCTATACGGAGTCGCCAGTTTCCTTCACATACGGGGATCTCAAGCGGGTAATTGCCTCAATTAAGCGGATTGCTAAGCAGCAGTATGGCTTGCAGATGGAGGTTGGAGCCACCTTCGATGCCGGACCGGAATTTGCCTACTCGGATTTCAAATATAAGGACCATCCAGAAATTAATCGCGCAGAGCTCGGCGGAACTTATGTAAATCTGAAATCACACTACACCGTTGTGTGCAGTTGGTCGAAGTTGAAATCCGATGCTGTCAGCTATGCCGCCTATCCGAATGGCATTCCGGAAGATTTGCCGTTCGGCGAGTTTCTTGGCAAGCAATGCCACCATTATTTGCCGGCGCTTGGCTTTGATTACATCTGGTTTTCCAATGGCTTTGCGATTTCGTATTTCCCATGGACATATTTGGGTGCTAATTATGACGGGACCAACCTGGGCATTGCTGATTATGAAGAAATTTCGTCCAAGATGCTTTCGTTTTGGGACATCTTCAAGCGGGAATGTCCTGGCGTCCACACAGAAATCAGAGGCACTAATTATGGAACAGGGATGGATATCGCCAAAGATTACATTCCCATGCTGGATCTTTATGATAGAGAGTATCTCGACTATCCGGCGCCGAATTCGCCATGGGGAGCGCTTAACTATGATTTCGGACTGGAAATAACGGGGCATTTATCCAAAATAGCGGAGATTCCCAAGGATACGTATTTCTACCGTTTCTATGCCAACGACCCTTGGTTCTGGCAAAATCCTTGGTGGGATTACTATGATCGTGAGCCGCACGACATTTATTGTCCACTCGCAGCAGCAAGGGTGAATGCGAATGGCGATGTTGAGCCGCCTGGTGTCGTTCAAATTCTCACGATTGACACGGAATATGGCGAACTGGATGGCGAAGCTGCGGCGGAAATCCTTCAACATATTCAGAAAGCGTTCAAGGATGCGCCTGATCAACCAGGACTTGTCACATGGCTGTATCCGTTCCGTGAGATTCATGAAACGGCGAAGGCAGACAATCAGGCAACTGGACGCGTATTTTTCCATGACTGGCTGATTCGCAATGCGATTAATGAAGGCTTGCCCCTGAATACAGTCCTAGGGACGGATACTTTCCGTATGATGAGTGAGGAAGCTAAAGCCAAGATGAAAGGCACCGTGCTGCTTGTATCGACATTGGGGTTGAGCGCAGAGCGACTTTCTGAGATTGAAGAACTCGTTCAAGAGGGCGCTCATGTCTTATTTTATGGCGATGTCCGCGAACCTGCCTTGCTGGAACTGCTGCAACTTACAAGAGATGAGGAACTGGAAGGGGATTTCCAACTCCATATCTCTTTGAAGCAAGATGAAGTGGACAATAACGAGCCAGCGCATCTGCTCAGGCATCGTGCCGAAATTGGTGATGGAGGCCTTGCGCTCACCTTGCGCGCAGGTTCGAATGCGCAGGTTCACGCATCTGCCACTCAACAGGGGAGGGAACGTGTGTTTGCTATATCGAGAGCAGTAAACAAAGGGCGAATGGGCTGGATGCGCGGTTCCTTGCCGTTTGAACCTGCCGGTGTTACTCACTTGCCAGTGCGCCAACCAGATGAATGCTATGATTCCTCTGTCCTTCTGCGATACATGCTCCAAGTGTTTGGATACGCGATAACACAAAAGAAACAAAATCAGTCCTCGCAAGCAGCGCTCTTCTTCGTGTCGCGTCACGAGAACGCGTTCTGGTTCACTGGCTGTAAACAAGATACGACAGTGCAATTGCATTTAGGAATGCCGGAAGGGGTACCTTTATTTCCTGGGCAATCGGTTCAGTTGGGGGGAGCGACAGGGCTGTATGCTTTGGATCGAACTTTCCATGAGGAGTGCCGCATCTTCGTCTTGCAAAAAGACCGAACGAAAGTTCTGTGCCGAGAGAATCAAGCCTTTCCAACATGGAAAAGGCAATCCAATCGTAATCTGTCGGTTTGGCATTTAAGCAACGCAGATGTAACTGTTTTTCCTCCGGTAGAGGCTTTACAGAACGGGCTTGTGGAAGTACGATTGAATGACAAAGAGTATTTGGATTTATCTGGATCCGTACACCAAGACCGCTTATTGCTGAAGGGGATTACAGGTAAAATTGATATACTCTGGTAATCATTGATTTAGTAGGAGTGTGTCAGAGTGGGGATTAGCAGACAGATTGGAGAAACATTTGTATTCGCTGGAACGGAAGAGCAAATTATGCGGTATTGGCCACTTTCCGGAGGGGGCCGTATTCACCTTAGAAGTCAACCGGAAGATTCGTATCCTGATTCCATCACATTTACGGAGGGAATCGACTATACGGTTGACTATGAGAAGGGAACCCTTACCCGGATAGCGAGTGGGCGATTGCCTGATTGGCAGCAGCATCCGCTTTACGGTTTGCCAAAGTTTGACCATCGTGAATTTGCCAACGTGTCTAACCGTTTGTTTACCGTTTATGCAGACTACGATTACGAAGCTCCTAACGAGGGAGCAGTCGCTTCGGGCGGCATGTCAGCCCTATGGAGGGAGAAGCTGCAAAATAAAAAGGCTATCTCCTATGTTGTGTTGGGTGACAGCATCTCGGCGGGCGCAGAGATCCTGAATCCGCACCATACTTTCGCTGAACGTTTCAGAGAGCATCTGCGGGAGCAATTCCCTCATGCGGAAGTAACTTTGACGAATAAAGCCATTAGTGGTGAAGCCAGTCCAAGCGGCTTGCAGCGTCTGCAAGCGGATGTGATCGCAGCTAGCCCTGATTTGGTGACAATCGGTTATGGCATGAATGACCAGAATGTGAGCGAATCCGGCGGAAATGGTGTGCCTCTTCAGGCGTATGAACAGAATGTAGCTGCAATGATTGAACGTATTCAAGCGCAGACAGACGCTGTTATTATTTTAATTACACCTTGTCTGCCTAACGTTAAGTGGCATTTTGCCAGTGAGAATGTGACTGACTATGCGGATGCCCTGCGCCGATTAGCCCAAACTTACAAGGTAGGGCTTGCTGATGTTCAGCAACTGTGGCACCAAGAGCTGGCGGCAGGCAAATCACAAGCAAGCCTGCTCATCAATCACATCAACCACCCCAATGAGTACGGACATGCTTTGTACGCGAAGGCGTTGTCGAGCTTGGTATAGGTTTAGCGAAAAAGAGAGCTTTCCTCGAGGTGAAAAATGGCCTCTTGGGGAAGGCTCTTTCTTTTTTTACCCATGAAATTTGCGAAATCGTCAATCGGCCATGTTGAAATCAGCATGGTTTTTCGGTTTTTGCTCATATCGCACGGCGGCCTCATCCCGTAGTCTTAGGAAAGAGATGCATCTCACATTTCCTACTACACATTTGGAGGGTCATTTGAATGAAGAAAATGCTAGCTTCTACAGTAGCTGTCATGATGATGGGATCAACGCTGATCGCGTGTTCCTCACAGGCAGATACGAAACCAACAACAGATACACAAGCGCCTGCTGCGACGACAGCAACAACGTATCCGATGAAAACAGATAAAACGCTGACCTACTGGGGAGAAATGAACGGAAATCTAACCGGTGTGAAAACCGCGCATAGCGAGGTGCCTTTCTTCCAAGATTGGCAGAAGAAAACGGGCGTGCCGGTGAAATTCACAGCGCCGCCGACAGGTCAAGTGAAGGAAGCCCTTAACGTGATGCTGGCTTCCGGGGATTTGCCGGATATGATCGAATATAACTTCCTGAATGATTTCCCGGGAGGACCTGAGAAAGCCATTAAGGATGGCTACATTCTTAAACTGAATGATTTATTTGATAAATATGCGCCGAATTTGAAAAAGTATTTGAAAGAACACCCAGAGGTCGACAAATTGATCAAAACCGATAATGGCAGTTATTACGCCTTCCCTTTTATTCGAGGCGACGACTATCTGCAGGTTTTCCAGGGACCTATTATCCGCAAGGATTGGTTGGATGAGCTGGGGCTGCCGGTTCCAGAGACGATTGATGAGTGGACAGCAGCTTTAAGAGCGTTCAAAGAGAAGAAAGGCGCAGCAGCTCCGCTTTCTTTTGTAAGCAAGCCGCGTTTCTTCAATGAATCGTATAACGGCGCGTTCTTGGGAGCTTTCGGAGTCAACCGCAATTTCTATCTGGAAGATGGCGCGATTAAATTCGGCCCAGCGGAAAGCGGGTATAAAGAGTATTTGAACTTATTCCACCAATGGTATCAAGAAGGTCTGTTGGATAAAAATATTGCCACAGCGGACAACAAAGCACTCGATGGCGGATTTGCCTCAGGAGCCACGGGGGCTAGCATCGGGAATGCCGGTGGCGGTATCGGCAAATGGCAGCCGCTAGTTCAGGGCAAAGATCCCAAAGCGCAATTGGTCGCGGCACCTTACCCGGTTGTGAAGAAGGGCGATACGCCTAAATTCGGCCAACGCGGTTCTGCCTTTGACTCCGGCGGTATGGTTGCGATCTCGACGAAGGCCAAAGATCCGGCGCTTACGGCCAAATTGCTTGACTATGGATATGGCGATGAGGGTCATATGTTCTTCAATTTTGGAACGGAAGGTGTAAGCTACAAGGATGAAAACGGCTATCCGAAGTATACGGATTTGCTGCTCAAAAACCCGGATAAATTAGCTCCGGCGCAAGCGATCTCCTTGTATACCCGCGGCAGCTACAACGGGCCATTCGTCCAAGACAAACGGTATGCAGAGCAGTTTTTCACCTTGGAAACGCAGCGCAGCGCAGTGAACATTTGGAAGAAAACAGATGCGGCCAAGTACAACCTGCCACCGGTTACCCCAACACCGGAGGAAAGTACGGAGTACGCCAAAATTATGAGTGATATCAATACATTGGTGGACGAAATGACGCTCAAGATCATTCTGGGGAATGAGAAAGTCGTTCAGTTCGATTCGTATTTAGCCAAAATGAAATCGTTAAAATTAGACCGCGCGATTGAAATTCAAAAAGCAGCGTACGACCGTTTTAACAAACGTTAAAAATTGAATACGAGGGAGGGCCGATCTGCCCTCTCTATCCGTTTGAATAGAGGTGACGACGAACATGGCGAAGGCTGAGCCGATACAGCAAATGCAAACACGCAAACCGAAGGCAGGCACGAATAAATATGTGCGCGATTTGATGCTTAATAAGTATTTATATATCATGATGATTCCCGTTCTCGCCTATTATGTTATTTTCCACTACGCGCCAATGTACGGCGCACTGATTGCTTTCAAAGAATATTCGCCCATGAAAGGGATTTTGGGCAGTGAATGGGTCGGTTTCGCTCATTTCAAAGATTTTTTTGGCAGCTATTATTTCTGGCGAATCCTGAAAAATACGATTGTAATCAGTCTGTACTCCCTCATTTTCGAATTTCCTGCGCCAATCATTTTGGCATTGCTCATAAATGAAGTTCGCAGCAAGATGTTCAAGCGTGTAGCGCAAACGATCACATATATGCCGTACTTTATTTCACTTGTCGTCATTTGTGGAATTATCACAGACTTCACGAATGCAGACGGCGTGATTAACAGGCTGTTCATGCTGATGGGCTACGATGGACAAGCGATGCTGCAGAAGCCGCAGTTGTTCCGTTCCATCTACATTTTGTCTGAAATTTGGCAAAGAATTGGCTGGGAGTCGATTATTTATATCGCGGCCTTAATGAGCATTGATCAGGAGCAGTATGAAGCAGCCAGAATGGATGGAGCTACGCGCTGGAAGCAAATTCTTCATATTACGCTGCCTGGCATCCTGCCGACGATTGCGATCATGTTTATTTTGCGAATGGGGAATTTGCTGAACGTAGGCTTTGAGAAAATCATTCTGCTCTACAATCCGGTTACCTACGATACAGCCGACGTTATTTCTTCCTTCGTATATCGCAAAGGGTTGCTGGAATTCGGGTGGAGCTACAGCTCCGCGGTAGGCTTGTTTAACTCCGTTATTAATCTCGTGCTGCTCATATCCGCGAATTATATTAGCCGCAAAGTCAATAAAAGCAGTTTATGGTGAGGTGAAAGTGATGAAAAAAGGACCTGGTTTGTTGGAAAGATCGTTCGATATCGGGATTTATGCGGTGTTGATATTCCTTGTTGTTGTTACCTTGTACCCGCTGCTCTACGTCGTCATGGCTTCCTTGAGCGATGCAAGCCAACTGATTGCTTTCAAGGGTATCCTGTTCAGACCGCTGGGCTTTAGTTTGGAAGCGTACAAAAATGTCATGAGCAATCCGGGCATTTTGATCGGTTATCGGAATACCCTGTTTATTCTTGTGGCGGGCGTAGTCGTGAACTTGTTCATGACGGCATTAGGGGCGTATGTACTTTCGAGGAAAAATGTGATTTGGAATAAAGCCTTTATGATGATCATCGTCTTCACAATGTTCTTCAATGGCGGGCTGATTCCCTTGTATCTGGTCGTGAAAAATATCGGACTGCTCGACTCGTTATGGGCAACGATCATACCTTTTTCCATCGGAACGTTTAACTTAATTATTATGCGAACAGCGTTCATGGGCATCCCGGACAGTTTGGAGGAGTCGGCGAAAATCGATGGCGCAAACCACTTTACGATCCTGTTCCGCATCATCATCCCGCTTTCCATGCCGGTTATTGCAGTGATGATCCTGTATTATGCGGTGGATAAATGGAACGGTTGGTTCTATGCTTCCGTATTTATCAAAAGCCGGGAATTGTTCCCTTTGCAGCTGGTGCTGCGCGAGATCCTGATTGCCAACTCAACGGACGGCATGTCCGCCGGAGCTGATGCGGGAGATCGCTTCCAAATGGCGGAAACGATTAAATATGCGACGATTGTTGTAGCGACATTGCCGATCCTATGCGTCTATCCGTTCGTGCAGCGATTCTTTGTCAAAGGCGTTATGGTCGGATCTTTGAAGGGGTAAAGAAAGAGCGAGAAGCCAATGAATTGGCTTCTATTTGCTCTTTTGTCCATCCAATTCCTCTTTTTGGACATTCCTCCCGCTGTATTTATTGCTATAATACTAGAGGTGGAGACAATCCCTTCATATTTATATCACTCAAACTTTGGGAGGAGAACCATGTGAATCTCCATGTGCTTTGGCAGAAACGAAAGAGTATTATTTTTACTTGGCTGATCTCCTACAGTGCTGTATTATTCATCCCGATGATGATGAGCTTGATCATTTATTCGCAGTCCAGTCAAGCGTTGAAAAGTGAAATCCATCGTGCCAATGATTCTTTGCTCAAGCAGGTACGATATTCCATAGATACACAAATTGACTTAATGAAACGTCTCAATATGGAGATTTCCTGGAACACCAAGCTTCAAACGTTAATGTATTCGACTAAACCAGCAAGCGATGCGCAATTTCTTGCCTATCAGTTAGTCAAAGATTTCAGGATGTATCAGACTTCCTATGCGACGATCGACGAATTTTATGTAACGTGGGATCAAGGTTCCTCGGTCCTTCGACCTGGCAATATTCGTGACAAACAAACAGCCTTCAATACGATTCATAACACAGGCTCACTGCGTTACGAGCAGTGGCTGGATACGATGAACAATGCGCCCAATAACGAGTTCGTGCTGCTGCCGCATGTCGATTCGGCCAGTCCGCAATCGTCAATTGCTTATATTACGCATTTGCCCAAAGATTTGAATGGAAAACAAGCGGGGACTGTCGTCGTTATGGCGGATATGGCGCGATTCCAGAAAGCGATGGAAAGCATTTCGCTGTTCAATGGCGGTCAAATTTTAATTCTTAACCATGACAATCAAGTTCTGATGTCCAATTTACCAGTGACGGATAAGGAAAATGTGATCGTGCAGCAGTTGATGGACGCGGATCACGTCATTTATGCACCGTCCGCGAACGGAGATCCTGAGCTTTCCTATATTCAATCCGAAATATCCGATTTGAAATACGTGCTGGTCATTCCCAGTACGATTTATTGGCAGAAAGCGGAATATGTCCGCAAATTCACCTATATCAGTATTTTCATCAGCATCCTGGGAGCAGGTGTGTTGACTTGGTTTTTCCTGCGCCGCAATTATTCGCCGATTCGCCAGCTGGTGAAATCGATTTCTGATCGAAGTTCGTTGACGGATAGAGATGACGGAAATGAATTGCATTTTATCCAAAATGAAATCTTCCATACGCTGGATGAAAAAGAGAGAATTGCGCTGCAGCTGCAATCTCACCATCATCTGTTGCGCTCCAATATGCTCAGCCGCCTAATGAAAGGGAAAATGGATACACTAATTTCTTATGAAGAGGCTTTCAAATCATTCGATATTGAACTGATATCTAACAAATTTGCTGTTATTTTATTCGCTGTTGAGAATCATGAAAGCCTTCATACGAATTTGCCTGGTATGGATATGAATGAGCGGCGCAAGTTGGTTCAGTTCATCATTACCAATGTCGTCGAAGAACTTGTCGGACAACGTCAGCATGCAGGATATGTGGCCGAAATGGACGAGATGATGGCTTGCTTGATTAATTTTGGAGATATACAAACGTCCGACTTGAATGCGGATTTGGTATGGATTGCATCCGAAGCGCAGCGGTTTCTCACTCGGTTTCGGATGGATTTAACCGTATCCATCGGGGGGGTTCATACAATGCTGTCCGGTGCGGCTATGGCCTATCAAGAGGCAATGGATGCGATGGAATATAAAATGATTATCGGCAAGAAAGAGATTATTGCCTACGATGACTTACGCAGAGACGCTGACGACAAGTCTCAGTTAGGCTATTATTATCCGCTGCAAGTGGAGCAAATGATCATAAACTTGATCAAAGTTGGCGATTATAACCAAGCTTCATCGTTCATGAACGATGTGACGGAACGGAATTTTAACAAACCGTTTGTATCTCTAACGTTGGCCAAATGTCTCATTTTCAATTTAGTCGGCACGATGGTGAAGGCGATTAATGAGCTTGGGGAGAGCGATAGCGGTTTTTTGGGGAATAATCCTTTGTGGATGGAAAATATTATTGCGTGCGATACCTTCACAGAAATGCAGCATGAACTTCAAACCTTGCTTCAAGAAGTTTGCGTTTTTGCAGCAGCTAAAGTTGAGTCGAATCTATCCAAGGAACGGACAGAAACGCTGCGCGATCTGATCTCAGGCGTAATGAAGCATATTGCGGAGCACTATCATGATGCTAATTTGAGTGTCAATACAATTGGTGAACGATTTGAGTTGAAAGGCAGTTACATTTCCAAATTGTTCAAAGAGCAGACCGGGGACGGGCTGTTGGATTACATTTCGAAGTACCGCATTGAACAAGCGAAGAGGATGATGGGCAGCAAAAAAGACTCCATTTCCGACATCGCCAAAATCGTTGGCTACAATGAAGTAGCTACCTTTATCCGCGTGTTCAAGAAATATGAAGGCATCACCCCAGGCAAATTCAAAGAAATGGGTTAGGTTACGGAGGGGCATTAGATGAGACGCACAAGAAAATCATACGCATGGCTGATGGTATCATTGACCTTCGTGACGGTGCTGGCGACCGCTTGTTCGGACAGTCCGCAGCATTCGGTTCCAGACGATAATCCGGCTAAGCCAAAGTTGACTTATTGGGCAGAGCTTAATGGCAATGCGGGCAGCGTGAAGCCCAGCTTCCTGGAGGTTCCTTTCTTCCAAGAATGGCAAAAGCGGACAGGCGTTCAGCTCAAATTCATTCAACCACCGACCAATCAAGCCAAAGAAGCGATAAATGTGCTCCTGGCTTCGGGAGATTTGCCCGATATGATGGAGTATGAGTGGAACCAATTTCCCGGTGGACCCGTCAAAGCGATTAATGACGGCTATATCATCCGGTTGAATGAACTTATCGATCAGTATGCGCCGAATTTAAAGAAATATTTAAGTGAACATCCGGACGTCGACAAACAAATTAAAACGGATGACGGCAGCTACTATGTGTTTCCCTTCATTCGCGGCGATGATCAGCTTCGCACGTACCAAGGGCCAATTGTTCGCAAGGATTGGCTGGAGGAACTGGGGCTGCAGACGCCGACGACGATCGCGGAGTGGCATGCGGTTTTGCAAGCTTTCAAGGAGAAGAAAGGCGTGGAAGCGCCATTAACGTTCCTTGGGGTTCCAAACACGCTGTTCGGGATTGAAGGCGGCGGGTTTGTGGGGGCTTTCGGGATCAAGAAAGGCTTCTACGTGGACCAAGGTCATGTGAAGTTCGGCGCTGCTGAGCAGGGATATAAAGACTTTCTGACGACTTTCCGGCAGTGGTATGCGGAGGGGTTGATCGACAAGAATATTGCTACGGTGGATACGAAAACGATGGATGCCAATATGATCTCGGGCCGCAGCGGCGCAACGATCTGGAATGCAGGCGCAGGGCTCGGCAAGTGGCAGCCGCTCGTTGAGGATAAGGACAAGAAGGCCATGTTCGAAGCGGCGCCATATCCAGTTCTTAAGAAGGGCGACCGCCCCAAATTCAGTCAGCGTAGCTATGCGTATGAAGGAACTGGCGGCGTAGCGATTTCCAGCAAAAGCAAGCACGCGGAAGAAGCAGCGAAGCTGTTGGACTACGGCTACAGTCCAGAGGGGCACATGCTGTTTAATTTCGGCGTGGAAGGAATCAGCTACAAACTAGTGAACGGTTATCCAACGTATACGGATCTCATTTTGCGAAACCCCGACAAGCTTGCACCTGCTCAAGCGTTGGCGATGTACAGCAGATCTAGCTATTTTGGCCCCTTCGTCCAGGACGTCCGGTACATGGAGCAGTTCTACACGCTGCCGCAGCAGAAAAAGGCCGTGCAAATCTGGTCGGACACAGACGTCGACAGCAACATCCTCCCGCAAATTCCCAAGACAGAGCTGGAGAATGCAGAGCTTTCCTCGATCATGAATGATGTGACGACCCTTGTTGACGAAATGTCGCTGAAAATCATCCTCGGCGTTGAATCCCCCGACACATTCGACAGCTATGTCAGCCAGCTCAAAGCCCTGAAGATCGACCGGGCGATCCAGATCCAGCAGCAGGCGCTGGAGCGGGATCGTAAACGGTAGGAGGTTCGAATTTGTTCTGTTGGTGGAGCTAGATAGAGGGTTGGGAGACTGCATAGAGTAGGTGTAAGGTAAAGTAGCTGATTAGGTTGGACGATGAGGCAGTACGTTCGACTTAGAGGAACCAGGATGCGCGGAATGCTTCTATTGCGTGAAGTCAACAATATAGAGGAACTACGATCCCTCTGGAGTTTGTATTTGTTCTGTTGGTGGAGCTAGATAGAGGGTTGGGAGACTGCTTAGAGTAGGTGTAAGGTAAAGTAGCCAGTTTGTAGACGATGCGACAGCACGCGGCTAGGAATGACCCGACCGTCAGGAATCCTGACGGTTTTATTATTCTGTAACGCTGTTTTACAGCGTTACAGATGGGTTTTCCGCACATACTTCCACTTTAACGCTGAATTTCAACTTTAAATCCTACTGCGATCGCTTTCATGTAGCTGTTCCCCAGCTTTAAGGATGTTTTACAGCGTTACAAATGGGTTTTCCACACATACTTCCACTTTAACGCTGTATATCAACCTTAAACCCCGCTGCAATCGCTTTCAGAAGATGTTCCTCAGCCATTAAGCATGTTTTACAGGATCCCTCAGGAGTTTGTATTTGTTCTGTTGCTGGAGCTAGATAGAGGGTTGGGAGAACGCATAGAGTAGGTGTAAGGTAAAGTAGCCAGTTTGTAGACGATGTGACAGCACGCGGCTAGGTAATGACCCGACCGTCAGGAATCCTGACGGTTTTATTATTCTGTAACGCTGTAAAACAGCGTTAAGATTCAACAGAAGCCAGCCCCAACCTTCCCATTAGCTATTTTTGGCGCATAGAGGAAATAGGTGTTTATCCGCGAATTAGTTCAAAAGGTGAACAAAGTGATAGGGGAGGAGGGACTTCATTTGATAGGCACCATGAGCGCGAAGGTGAAGTCGGCATTAACGGATTATTTAACTTTAAAGAAGAGGATTTTTATTATCTTCTTATTCAGCACGTCAATTCCGTTTATTTGTATTGTGCTTATTTCCTACTACACGATTTATTCGATTCTGACGAACAAAATTCAGAACGGCATTCAAAGCAATTTGAAGCAGGTGGAGTTGTCGCTGGAAAGCACGATAAGCAACTTGAATCATGTCTCGCAGCAGCTTGCTTTTGCCGGAAGTGTGGGCAAGAAGTTGGATGAGATGCTGCAGCTTCCAGTCAGTCAATCGTTTGAACGGTCGCAAATGCTCAGTGATTTGAAGGATGAACTAAGTTTAGTCACGTTCACGAATCCAAACATCGGGTTAACGTTGTATTATTTTCAGAATGATCGTACGTATGATCTTGAAAATTCGGCCGTGAAGGAGAAGTTCACGCCGGAGAATCTGCCGCTGCTCGCTGAATACTCGGGAATTTCTTATTATGGGCCGCATGTCAGCAACAATCGGTTCGATAATCAGTTCGTGCTGTCTGCCATGCGCAAGGTGGATTTGCCACTTCGTGATGATGTTTATGTGTATATTGAAACGGGGTTTCATTTAACGCAAAATATTTTGAACAGCGATCAATTTGGCGGCGTGAATTCGCATATTTTTCTCGATAATAAGGGGCGGATTGCGTTTAGTGATCTTCCGGAAGTATTTGCGAAAGATACGATATTCCCCAATTTTGCCCCAAATCAAACCTTTGGCACGCTCACAGATTATTACTGGTTCAGGCAAGTTAGCAATCAAGGGTGGAGTCTGGTCTCTATGATTCCAAAAGCTGATTACAACAAAGAAATGAATCAATGGTTTGTACAAATTGCTTTGTTTTCGCTGATTTTTCTAGGCATGAGTTTGCTGTTGGCTTGGCTTCTATGGAAGATGGTTTACCGCCCTTTAAATGGTTTTAATAAAGAAATCAAGCTAATGGCTCAAAGCAGAGCGCAGACTGTGGCGGTCAAAACGAATATTCCCGAGTTTGATTTCTTATTGCATCAATTTCGTTCAATGAAGGAGCAAATTTGGACGTTATTCGCCGAGGTAGAGTTGAAGGAGAAGCGAAGGGTCGATTTGGAAGTCGAAAAGCTGCTCTACCAAATTAATCCGCACTTCTTAATGAATACGCTGGATACGGTGCATTGGTTAGCGCTTATGAATGGGCAAACGGAGATCGATCGACTGGTGTCATCGCTTAATAAGCTGCTGCATTATAATCTGGGGAAGTTGGGGCAGGCTTCAACGATTAAGGAGGAAATTGAAGCTTTAAAGCAATATTTGATTTTACAACAAATTCGCTATGACTTTAAGTTTGATGTGCAAATGCATGTCGATCAAGAGGTGTGGGATGTGCCGATTCCACGGTTTATTTTGCAGCCGCTTGTTGAGAATTCACTCTACCACGGGTTAAGCGATGATGGTTATATCAAGGTGGATGTCACGCTAAACAGCGCAATTCAGATCGCCATTCGAGATAATGGCTCAGGGATGTCAGATGAAACGATTCACAATTTGTTGAACAATCCGGATGCTGAGAACACGAAAGTCGGCATGGGCATTGGACTTAATTATGTGAAGCGAATGCTCGAGTCGCAATACGGAGACCAAGCAGAACTGCGAATTCAAAGCATACGCGGAAAAGGGACAACGATAACGGTGTCATTACCTATTACGGAGGTGAAAGCTCGTCATGATTAAAGTGTTAATTGTCGATGATGATAAATTAGTGCGAAAAGGGCTTATTTCAGCCATGCCTTGGAACCGTTTTGATATGGAGGTTGTGGGAGAAGCGAGCAACGGTGAGAAAGCGCTGGAGTTCCTGGCAGCGAATGCGGTGGATCTACTGTTGACGGATTTGGCTATGCCCGTTATGTCGGGGATTGAACTGCTGAAGATTGTTCGCAAACAATTTCCCCACATCTATACAGTCGTGTTAACGTTTCATCAGGATTTTGAATATATTCAAGAGGTTTTGCGACTGGGAGCTATTGATTATATTGCCAAGGTTCAGCTGGAAAAAGAAATTTTTGACGAAGTGCTGGGAAGAATTCATAAACGGATTCTGGAAGAGCAGAAGCAGGTACCTCCTCCCCAAGCGACCTTTTATGATGAGGAGGTTCAGGGAGGTTGGGCCTCAGCTCAATTGGACGTTAACGAGAAGGACTTATCTTTGGTGAAGGAACAGTGGTCTGGGCACGAGTGGATATATCAAGACCAGGTTTTTGCCAGCTATAGGCAAGATTTGAAGCAACTGCAGCTGCCGCCAACGAAGTTGATGGGGCTGCTGTATGCGTTGATTGACAAGTGGAATGAACTTTTTAGCCGTGTGCATAAAGTGGATATTCAGCTGCCGGATGCTTTTGGCAATTGGCGTGAGGTGGACGAGTGGTTCGTGCAAACACGTGAATTCATTAGGAAAGCAATGGATAAGCCATCATTTTCCCAGGAAGTTGTGGCTTGTATTATGAAAGCTGTGCACATTGCGCAGGAAGATTTGAGCGAGCAAACGACTGCATTGCATATCGCCAAAAGGGTGAATATGAGCAGAAGCTACTTCAGTCAATGCTTCAAAGAAATCGTTGGCATCAGTTTCAGTGAGCATTTGCGCCATAATCGCATGGAGAAAGCGAAGGAACTCCTGCAGTATACGAATCAAACGATCGCCTTGATTGCTGAGCAAGTGGGTTATATGGATGAGAAGTATTTCAGCCGCACGTTTCGGGAGCAGACAGGTCAATTACCGAGTGAATATCGACAGAAAGCAACCATAGGTAGAGAAATGTCCGATAAATAGAGGGTCAAATGCTGATTGGAACGGATTTAGGGAAGAAGATTGTGTGATTTGCAGTCATTTCCCCCTCTAAACCTGTAACCGCTTTCTATCCATCACATCCCAGATTACATGGTACTTTTAGGGTGTAGACAAATTCTAAAAGCGAAAGAAGGGGCCATACATGAGCAAGTCTAAAAAAAGCATGATGCTGCTGCTCGCTGGCATGCTAGTTGTATTATCCGCTTGTTCGGATGCAGGTAAAACGAAAGAATCACCAAAAGCTTCTGCGGTACCGGCAGCAACAGGTGGCACACAGACGGCTGCTGGGTCTGGTGAGGCAGGTCCGTTCGCCAAATCGGCGAAGCCGATAACGATCAAGATAGGCAAAGATGTTGACGCCGCAGATAAGAGTTTGCCAGCCGGAGATTCCCCGGAAAGCAACCCGTATACCCGTTATATCAAAGAGAATTTGAATATTGATACGAAAATCGTCTGGCAGGCTGCCACGGGCAAAGACTATGATCAGAAGGTGAATCTATCCATTGCCAGCAATGATTTGCCGGATGCTCTGGTCGTGAAAGATACCCAATTCAGGCAAATGGTGAAAAGTGGGCAGCTTGCTGATCTCACCGAAGTTTATAACAAATACGCCTCACCTGCGCTCAAGCATATCATTGAAACGACGCAAGGACTTGCCCTGAAATCCGTTACCGTTGACGGCAAGATGTATGCCCTTCCGAACGTCACGACCGAATCTGATATGGTTCATATGATGTGGATTCGCAAGGATTGGTTGGATAAACTAGGCTTGCAGCCGCCCAAAACGATGGATGATCTGGAGAAAGTAGCCAAAGCATTTGTTGAACAAGATCCTGATGGCAATGGGAAAGCGGATACGATCGGGATCACAGGTCCGCAACTTGGGGGATTGCTGAACGCGGATTTTATCAATCCTAATAATAATAACTATGGTTTTGATCCGATCTTTGCCTCCTACCATTCCTACCCAGGATTTTGGGTAAAAGGGGCAGACGGGAAAACGGCCTACGGCTCTTTGCAGCCGGAAACGAAGCAAGCGCTATCCAAGCTCCGTGATTTATATGCCAAAGGCTTAATAGACAAAGAAATGACCATCCGCAAGGATGCTCAGGAGCTAATTAAGAATGGCACGTCCGGTATTTACTTTGGCTTGTGGTGGGCTGGCGGTTATGGTCCTTTGGCCGATGCGATCAAAAATAATCCCAAAGCAAACTGGCAAGCCTATGCTGCACCGCTGGATGTGAATGGGGAATTTACACCGCATATGGGGAACCCAACGAATCAGTATCTCGTTGTCCGCAAAGGATACGAACATCCAGAAGCTGCTATTCAGATGGAGAATTTGCTGCTTCGTGATGAATCCAAATTTGATGTCAAAGTGAATATTGGCAACTACCCTTTACGTATCGTTTTTGCTCCGATGGATGAAATGGATGTTACGTACAAAATGATAAAAGAGGTTCTGGCTGGCACCAAAAAACCGGAAGAACTTGATCTTCCAGGCTACAAATTGCTCAAAGCGGATGCCGAGAACATAAAAAAAGTGAAACTTGAGCCTTACGATAAGCTGGATATTCAATATTGGAATCCTAATGCCGACCTAGGCGCTTGGAAAAGAATGTATTCCACCTTGGTAGGTATGGCTCCGCTGCAACAGCCATACAAGAAAATGTACAGTGTGACGTATTCACAAACGAAAACGACGGAAAGCAAGTGGGCTACACTGGATAAGTTGGAAAAGGAAACGTTCCTGAAAATTATTATGGGGGCTGCACCGCTGGATTCTTTCGATAAGTTTGTTCAGGACTGGAAGAAGCAGGGCGGAGATCAGATTCTAGCGGAAATCGATGAAATAGCTAAGTAAGCTAACCTTGGAGGCGTCAGTGAAAGCTGGCGCCTTCGCTTCACAACAGAGAGAATGGAAGTGATGAATCGGATGGTTACGAAAGGGTTTGCCAAACATTATTATCTTATGCTGCTTCCAGGCTTTATCTGGTTGACGCTATTCAGCATTGTCCCTATGTTCGGAATCGTGATTGCTTTTCAAGATTTTAATCCAGGGTTAGGCATGTTTCATTCGGATTGGGTTGGGTTGGAAAATTTTCGGTATATGTTTACGCTCAACGATAGCAAAACCGTCTTTGTTAACACGCTGTTTATTGCTGTTATGAAAATTATTGCGAACATGATCGTGCCGCTTGTCTTTGCACTGATGCTGAATGAATTGCGGATTGCCATCTTAAAAAGATGGGTGCAAACGATTGTTTACTTGCCGCATTTCTTATCGTGGGTCATTCTTTCGGGCATCCTTTTGGACGTATTGTCTTATAAAGGTCCTGTAAACGGAATTTTGGGCATCTTTGGCATCAGCCCGACCTTATTTTTTGCCAAGGCGGAATTGTTTCCTTTTATCATTGTAGGCAGTGATGTTTGGAAGGAATTTGGGTTCAATACGATTATCTTTTTGGCCGCTTTAACCGGTATTAATCCTTCACTCTACGAAGCTGCGGCGATAGATGGCGCATCGCGTTGGCAGCGATTATGGCATGTCACGCTCCCCGGCATCATAACGACGGTTATCTTGCTTTCTGTCCTCAGTTTGGGCAATGTGCTTAACGCAGGTTTCGATCAAATTTTTAATCTGTATAATCCACTCGTGTATTCAAGCGGTGATATTATTGATACCTGGGTCTATCGGACAGGATTGCTGAATTTACAATATGGACTGGCCACGGCTATGGGATTATTGAAATCGGTCATTAGTTTTGTACTAATTACGACGTCCTATTTTCTAGCTGCTAAGTTTGCAAATTATCGTATTTTTTAATATAAAGGAGCATGACTATGGTTAAAGAGACAACACTCGGCTCCAAAGCATTCGATCTTGTGCTCATCGTGCTGCTGGTCGGGATCTCCATCATGTGTGTGCTGCCATTGTGGTATACACTGGCCGTCTCATTGAGTGATAATGCGGCTGCTTCATCAGGGCAGGTCAGTTTATGGCCTGTGGGCTTTAATTTCAACTCGTATCAGGAGATCATGGGCGACAGCAAATTTTTCAATTCCTTCTGGATTTCCATTCAACGTGTCGTTCTAGGTTCGAGTCTCAATTTCGTCATTATTATTCTGATGGGTTATCCGTTATCCAAAAATGCCAAGGATTTGCCGTTCCGCAATGTGCTCATGTGGATTCTGGTCTTCACGATGCTGTTCAACGGGGGATTGATTCCGTGGTATCAAACGGTCAAATCATTGGGTTTAATCAACAATATTTGGGCGTTGGTGCTTGGCAACAGTGTGCCGATTTTCAGTGTGATCTTGGTAATCAATTACTTCCGCAATTTACCTAAAGAGCTGGAGGAAGCTGCGCTTGTAGATGGGGCAGGTCCTTGGTACATGCTGATCCAAATATTTATTCCGTTAGCCGTCCCCGTTCTGGCGACTGTCACTTTGTTTAGCATCGTGTATCACTGGAATGAATTTTTTAACGGCCTTGTGCTGATGTCCAATGCGGATCATTATCCGCTGCAGACTTATATTCAGCAATTGGTCGTCATTGTCGACGCCAATACGATGACAGCGGAGCAAATTCAGAAGATGAGTGAGCTGTCCAACCAGACCTTGAACTCCGCCAAAATATTTATAGCGATGATCCCGGTTTTAGTGATTTATCCGTTTTTGCAGCGGTTTTTTATTCATGGGATCACGTTAGGATCGGTCAAGGAGTAGGGCGGGGGTAGAACGCATCAGCTCCCAGCATTCCATTGCGTAACAGTTGTCTCATTGGAAAATGCCTCTTTATCGCCGCCTAGGGTAATGGAAGATAGAGGATCTACGATCCCTCTAGAGTCGAATTTGCTCAGATGGCGGAGTTAGATAGATGGCTGGGAGAACGCGTAGAGTTGCTGCAAGGAAAAGTAGCTAGTTTGTTGGGCGATGCGGCATCATGTACGTCCAAAGTCATCCAGTCACCTGTCACCCATCAGTCAGCCATAGCTAACGAACTGTACGATGCTTATAGACGAGAAAATGGGCACTTTAGAAATTTAACGAACTGAAACGGCGTTATACAGTAATTATTAGGCGGAATCGTGATCATTTATGTGAAATAAAGCATGTATAATTCGTTATAAATTCAAATGTGCCCATTTTGATCAAATAAAGGTACTTGAGTTCATTAGTACTTCCGTGCATCAGGCTTTTCGTACACAAGGGGCTTCCCCCAAGGCCATTGGCCAGCAAGGGGAAAGCTCTACTTTCACGTCACGATTGATTTTCTGGCATCGCCGGAATTTCTGTAATTTTCTCAGGTCGAACCTCAGGCACCTGTTTAGGCGTTATTTCGGGCGTAACCGCTGGTTGAAACTCTGGGGGGACATCCGGCTTGATTTCTGGGATGAGCTCCGGTGTAATCTCTGGAGTTTTCTTTTGCTCATTCGTATTATCGTTGGGAAAATTTGTCATGTTGAACACCTCCTCCTCACCTTTTACCCTTTCTATCGGTTTCAGAATCTGATTTTCCAGTTTTCTAACCGTTGTCTGTTATTTAAATAGCCAAAAAGGGTAATCGTATAAGGTAAGCATGTGAATACATGTAAAAAGAGGAGTGGATCTAGATGAAGATGATGGTCAAGAAAGTTGCTTTTCTACTCGCAGACGGTTACGAAGACTCAGAAATGAAGAATCCTTATGAGGCGCTAACGCAAAATGGAACCGATGTTGTCATTATCAGTTTGGAAAAAGGCGCACTGCTAAACGGCAAGAAAGGCACGATTTCGTACACCTCGCATCTAGCCGCTGAGGAAGCGAATGCGGGAGACTATCAAGCTGTCGTGATTCCTGGAGGGAAATCTCCGGCCAAGCTGCTGGAGAATGAACATATTCTGGCTTTTGTCCAAAAAGCCGACCAAGCGGGCACGACGATCGCAGCGATCTGCCACGGGCCGCAAGTACTGGCCAAAGCCGGCTTGCTGCAAGGCAGGACGTTGACGGCTTACCCGGGAATTGCCGATGAGGTCAAAGCGGCAGGAGGCACTTTCGTCGACCAGGAAGTCGTGGTGGACGGCAATCTGATTACCTCGCGTACACCGGAGGACGAGCCGGCTTTTATTCAGGAGATCATTAATCGAATCGGCGTCGCGGCTTACTGATTTCAACGCGCGAATCCGGCGATGCTCTTAAATAAAGAAGTGTATAAGCCAGTGACGGCTTATACACTTCTTTTTTGCCGGAAAGGTAGCTGAAAGTGCTACCTCGCGCGCGGAGGGAACTACAGTCCGCTATTCTAGCCAAAATTGCTCATATCGCGGGGGTGAGGGAACTATAGTCCGCTATTTTGCTATTTCAAGGCAAACTGAGCGTTTTTCGTGGAAATAAGACCCTATAGTTCCGCTAATACCCAAGCATCCCCGCTATTTGCCTAAATAGAGTCCTGGAGTTCCTTTAAATAAAAATTTTCCACTTTTAAGAGGGTCATCTCGTAAGAAGGCGAAGCCGTTTTTACCAATGATCTTTATTTGGCCTCTAAACGGGCAATCTCCTTGCGAACGATAGGGGCAACTTTGGTGCCCAGCAGTTCAATAGCGCGGAGAACCTCACGGTGCGGCATTGTGCCGACGTTCACATGCAGGAAGAAACGAGAGATGCCCAAGTTTTTGCGCAGCAGCAGAATTTTCTCTGCCACATATTCCGGATCTCCGACATAAAGCGCCCCGCGGAGGCTTCTTGCGGCATCGAATGTCGCCCTGTTGTAGCTTTGTCCCCAGCCGCGTTCACGTCCGATGACATTCATTTGGGCTTGGGTTGGAGCGAAGAAGGACTCAGCAGCCTGCTCAGTCGTGTCGCTTACAAACCCATGCGAATGCGTTGCGATCTGCAGTTTGCTTGGGTCATGCCCAGCGCGCACAGCGGCTTCTTTGTAGAGAGCGACCAAGGGAGCGAAGCTCTCTGGCATGCCGCCGATGATGGCGAAGGCGATCGGAAGTCCCAGCATGCCAGCGCGCACAGCGGATTGGGCATTCCCGCCACTGGCAATCCATACGGGAAGCGGGCTCTGAACGGATCTGGGATAGACGCCCAGATTGTTAATGGCAGGGCGGTGGCCGCCGCGCCAAGTTACCTTTTCCGATTCTCTAATCGCGAGCAGCAGTTCCAGATTTTCTTCGAATAATTCGTCGTAATCCTCTAGGCTATATCCGAAAAGCGGGAAGGATTCGACGAAGGAGCCTCGACCTGCCATGATTTCGGCGCGGCCATTCGAGATGCCGTCAAGGGTAGAGAAGGCTTGATAGACGCGAACGGGATCATCAGAGGACAGCACAGTTACCGCGCTGGTCAGCCTGATATTCTTGGTCATGGCGGCCGCAGCAGCCAACACGACGGCTGGAGCAGTTCCCGCATAATCGGCGCGATGATGCTCGCCAATGCCATAGACATCCAAGCCTACTTGATCAGCCAGCACGATCTCCTCAACCGCATTGCGCAGTCGTTCGGCGTGACTCATCACCTCTCCGGTCTTTGGGTCTGGTGTTGTCTCTAAGAATGTACTAATTCCAATTTCCATGTTTGCTATTTGATCGGTCATATAAGCTTGTCGCCTCCTTATCTAAGTTATAGTTTACTCGTTTTTTGTTAGTTTCTCAACTTTAGTAAGCAGAATGCGCGATAATCATCTGAACATATAAAAAAAGAGCTATCCCAACAAGCCCAATGGGCCGTGTGGAAAGCTCCTTTATAGAACCAATTCTTATTGAAGGGACTGCAAGTGCTCGGATAAGCGATCCCAAGTTTCTGTGATACCTTGCTCCATACCCATGTCCATTACCTTCTGCAGTGCTTCCTCAGACGCATATTTAGAACGGCTGATCAATTTTGTTTTCCCATCGTGCTCTTCAAACAACATGCTAATTTCACTGGATGGCAGATCTTCCTTTACGTTGCCCTCGGCATCTGAAAAGAAGTCGACATAGTCGATTTTTTCAGCTGGGACGATGTCGCCATAAACGGCTTTGCCCCAAGATTCATAACCGTAAAAATCACCTTGGTTTTTATCCATACATTTCATGCAATAGTGCCAGACTCCGCCCGGGCGGAAGTCGACCGTGCAAACGGTAACTTCCCAGCCGCGAGGTCCCCACCAATGCTTCAAATGTTCAGCCTCTGAGAATGCTTTGAAAACAAGTGCACGAGGAGCTTGGAATTCACGCTCAAGAATAAGGACTTGACCTTCTATTTTAGTTATCATTTTGGATGTCATTGCGGATTCCTCCTGAGTTTGAATTGGTTTTGTGTTCTTTTAACTTTAGTTTCTGCAGGTAATTCTCCAAGGCGTCAAATCGCTCATCCCATACTACCCGATATGTTTTGAGCCAAGCATCCAACTCCTGAAAGGGGTCCAGGCGTAGCTTGTAGTTGCGCCGATTTGCCATGGCCTGAACTTCGACGAGTCCGGCATCGAGCAGTACGCGCAAATGTTTCGAGGCTTGCGGTTGCTGGAGTTCAAGCCGTTCGGCGATTGCCCCAACGGGCAGAGGGCCGTCCAGTAGCAGCTCCACAATACGCAATCGATTAGGTTCAGCCAGCGCGCTAAATGTCGTTATATCCATAGTTGTGATGTTCCTTAAATGAATCGAGTGTCTTCAAGTCTCGGTCTCTGTGTTTGGGTCCCTTCATATCAGGCCACCTCGTTTCTTAGGTATGTACCGTCCTTGTATTCATAATATACCCCGAATGGAATATTCCTGTCAAGGAATATTGTTGGAGAAAGATTAGGATTGGGAAAACCCCCTCAGTCATCGGATGAGGGGGTTTCTTACGATTCCGGGGATTTCACCCAAGGAGAATACAAGTTCCTGGACGTTCTTCGGAGCTTGGCTTTCACTTGAACTTCAAGATCAGCATGCGGTAAGATCGTCTCCTCCCATTGATCCTTGATTTGTTTCCACTGTTTGGGATTTCTGTCTTCCAGACTATTGCCGAAAGCAAAAATATCTGATTTATAATCGACAGCTATTTTTCGGAAAGCCACTTTCACTTCGTTTTCGACCTTTTTGGCGAATTGTCCCTCTAAATAGGCAATCGATTTCTCATCTGTTTTGAACGTAGTGCTCGCTTTGTCGCCAATATTGAATTCCAATGCAATATGAATGCGGATGGAAGCTTGGCCATCTTGATAGGTAACCCTCCTGACGCTCTTTTTCTCTCCCGCTAATTCTAGCGATATGTGGCAATCCTTTTCGTTCTGGCAGGGGACTACAACGATCGCAGATTTCAACTTTTCTATTGCCCAGAGAAAACCTCGTGTCTCCTGACCGCTCAACGTTCCAGCAAGTTGACCATTATGAAATACGGCTGAGCCGGAAGCGTAGAATAAGGAGGATTGATGGGTATCTTTTCCTTAGTAAGGCTTCATGCCGACTATGGATTTTACATAATCATTTTGTTCGATTAAATGGAGAATCGGCATGAAAGGCTGGCCGCCGATAGGTTCCGCAAGCTTGCGAAGGAATTCAGTTAACAATACTTTGCTGGATTTTCCTTCCAAATCGGTATTCAGCAAGAGGTCTTTCATATATCTTGAAGATAGGGTAGAAATATCAGGACTGGATTCCAGTAAATCCAGCGCACGTCCACTCACCATAGCGATATTAGCGGTCCCACGGAGTTCGGGGTCTGATGAGAAGAAGTCCAAGTATTGACGTGTATTGGTTTTAGCCGCTTGTTCCCCGATCAAGAGCACCTGCAAGTGAGCCCAGAAGAGCTTTCTTCCGGTGATTTTAATATAATTGCGCGCTGCTTCGAAGGTTGTATTGCCTGCTACGCTCAAGGTTTTTTTTTGCTCGCCCTTAAACCCGCCGGATGGTTTCATTTCTTCAAGAACGGGGGTGAGGACAGTTAGCACGATTTGTCCACGATCGTTGATATCAATGCCCGCCGCTAAGACATATTCGACTTTATCAGATTCATGCCGATTCCAACAACCGGTAGTTAAAGTTAGCAACAAGCTTAGCAAGAGCATGGTTTTAACGGTTTTCTTCATGTGCGGATCTCCTTGCTTTCAACTTGCCAGCAAGCCATAGAATGGTTAGAAGAAGCAGGGCGTAGAAGCAGAAGACCGCGCCTTTGGCAATTTCATATTCGACGATGGCGTTATAAACATTGTCAGGAATTAATGACAAATAGAAGATAATTACGCTTATCGGAATCATAAGGCCACGAAAATGACTAGTTCCAAACCAATCTTGGAAGCCGGTACAACAACAATAAAAGGTGAATGTCCCTTTGGTTAAGTTCAGGAAAATCCATAGTGCCAGAAAAGGACTTTCCAGATGTTCAATAAATTCAAAGATGGCAATATCTTTGATTAATTCCATAACCGGGAAGGTGAGTCGTTGCGTAAACGCGCTGCCATAGGTGCCCAAGGTAACAAGAAAGACGATTTCGAACGAAAAGGTAACGATAATTATTGTCCAAACCATCGTATGAATCATTTTGCTTTTATTTTTGACGTGTGGATAAATAAATAGCACCAGTGTCATTTCCGAGAACGCGCTGCAGATGCCCAAGGAGCCTTTGAGCGTATCCAGCATCGAGGCGTTGAAAAGAGGCAGCATGCGCTGGAACTCGACATTTTCCAATGAGAGTACGAATAAAATCAGCATTAATACAGCAATGCCAGGTAGAATAACTTCGCTCCAACGTGCAATGGATAGTATTCCGCCGTGAGCTAAGTAATATCTTAGAATTAACATCATGACAACAATGAGTTCAAGGGGAGTCTCCGGCAGTATTAATGTAACGAATAACTCTGTAATGATGCGAACCGTAATCGCTGAAAAAAGGAGTAAAGGACCTAGCAACAGGAGCGCAAAGAGGCGTCCAAAGACAGGTCCGAATAGACTTAAACAATAGGCGATAATACTTTTTTCCTGCATAGATGATCCTACTTCTGAGATCAGCCAAATAATGGGGATGACCAGGAGACTGCCGATTAGAATCGATAGCCAGCCGTTGTGTCCTGCTGCTTGTGTCAGGTTGCGCGGCAGTGTAAAGAAAAGCGTACCATAGACACTAAAACAGAGAAGTAAAAGTGTTTGTTTGGTCGTTAGATTGGGTGAGAGCAAGAAGGTTCCTCCAACTGTCTAAGGTTTTTGCTTTTTGAGCCCGAGAAAACGTTGTCGATAATTCAAGGCATAGGAAGGTTTTTTGAAAATAAAGGAATCGTCTACAGCACTTAAAGTCTGAGGTGTCAACGTAGCCAGGTAGCTGACCCCAAAAGAACGTAAATGGATCATATGAATGAGAATCATACTGGTGCCAAAGACGATGCCAAAAATACCGAAGACTGCGGCTAAGACCATTAAAGGGAAGCGGAGGAAACGGATGGCTAGAGACGCATTATAATTAGGAATGACGAAGGTTCCGATAGCGGTAAACGACACGATGATGGTTAGAACCGGACCGACAATATTCGCTTGTACAGCCGCTTGTCCGATCACTAATGCGCCAACGATACCGATCGTTTGTCCCATGGAGCCTGGCAGACGAAGACTGGCTTCCCGCAGCAGTTCCAAACTGATTTCCATAATCAAGGCTTCGAAGAAAGCTGGGAATGGAATCCCGCTGCGATTGGCTGCAATCGCAAGCATCAGCTGCGTCGGCAGCATTTCTTGGTGATAAGAAGTAATTGCAATATAAATGGAGGGAAGCATAAGCGCCATCATGATCGCGAAGAACCGTACCCAACGAAGCATCGTAACCGCTAGATAGTTGGTATAATAATCCTCTGTCGACAGGAGGAATTCCGGGAATGTAATCGGCATGAGCAGGGCGAATGGCGTGCCATCCACAAGCACAACAATTTTCCCCTCTAGAAGAGCTGCCGCAGCCTTATCCGCTCTCTCCGTCGAGCTGACTTGCGGGAAGGGGGAGCGAGGTGAATCCTCCAAATAATCTTCCAATTGCCCGCTATCCAGAATGCCCTCCGTATCAACCAAAGAAAGTCTCCGTTTGACCTCTTTCACAATGCTGGGGTTGGCGACGTCCTGCAAATAAGCGACAACGCCATCCGTTAATGTGCGAGTACCAATTTGAATGGGATAGAAAACGAGTTGGGGATCCTTAATTTTCCTTCTGATCAAAGCCGTATTGGTTCTAAGCACCTCATTAAAGGCATCCTGAGGCCCCCGAATGATCGGCTCTACGGTAGGCTTGGAGACGAATCTATGCTCCCATCCCTCTGATGTGATAAGCAAAGACTCAGCAAACCCATCGATGATCAACAGCGTGCTCGAGTACAGAAGCCCCGAGATGCTTTCTTTCAAAGTGGTCTCCCGCTTAATTCCACTGGCTGTAATCACATAATTCTCGATATAACTTAGTGTTATCTGTGTTGTTTGCTCCATTTTCATAAGCGGAAGTATAACGCATTGGTGAACAATATCTTTCTCCGCTAGTCCGTCAATGTACATAACAACCGCTCGAATCTCCAGATTTTCCTCACTTTGCAAAATAATTTCACGAACGATTAAATCGGACGCATGCTGAATAGTTTCTTTGATTGCAGCCAAGTTTTCTTCCAGGCTAGTACTCAACTGCAGATCGGCGAGCGCTTGCAACCGGGCTGATTCCTGATGGAGGGGAGGAGGTGCAGGGACCGTGGACCCTTTGAGCAGCTTATCAAAAAAAGACATCTTAAGCGCCTGCCTTTACAACGATGCTGTGCATCACATTTTGAAATAAGGTCGAGAGGATGTACAACGTTCCGGTTAAATGAAGTAAAGCCAGAATAAGGCCTAATAGAAATAAAGAGACATAGGCAATCACGATTCGGCTGTCTTGTTCACGAACTTTTTTGGGGGGATGACCAATAATGAGCAGGATTAGAGCGGATAAGAATATCAACATGGCTATCACCTTGGATTTGATTGCTTTTAGGTTTTGCCATTCCAACTATTTTTATCCAAGGGAAATAATGTATAGCGTAGATGAAACCGCGGAAGAATACCCTGTAATGGTGAAATCAAAGATCGAAAGGTGAGGACATGCATCATTTAACTCAAGATGTAAGGACCTACTTTCAGAAGGAATTTAATCATGCAAATGATTTAATTATACATACGTTAAGTTGGAATCATAAGCCGATACATATCGTTTACTTAATTACTTTAGTGAATGAGCAGTCGATTCAAGATGGTGTTTTGACGCCGCTTAAACACACTGAACAGGGAGAATTTCTGCAAACCATTACCTTGGGGCAGATGCAGATTACCTGTCTGCTCGAACAAGCTGTAGACGCTTTATTAAGAGGCTATTGTGTGATTTATTTCGATGATGATGCGGATCTGTATCTCTTCCATACCCCATCGAGTTATCAGAGAAGCATTACGGAACCTGTCAATGAAAAGGTGCTGGGTAATTCGCATGAGGGATTCATTGAACGACTGGATATTAACTTGCACTTGATTCGCAAGAAAATAACAAGCCAGCATCTAGCCATACGTTATGCCCATGTTGGATTGGAGGCCGACACCAAGTTGGCTATTGTTTATATGGATCAACTGGCGAATCTGGAAATTGTCGAGGAGATTAATAAGCGGATTGCAGAGATCAGCATTGATTATATTTCTTCGGTCGGCATTGTCGAGCAATTCATCGAAGATGCACCGTACTCACCATTTCCACAGCTGCTGAGCACCGAAAGGGTTGACCGTGTATCGGCCAATCTTATGGAGGGGCGCATCGCTTTGCTGGCCGATGGTTCATCGAATGCCATTATTCTGCCTGTAAGTTTCTTTGCTTTCTATCAATCGCCGGATGATTATAATCTGCGTATTCTGAATGGCAGTTTTTTTCGGCTGCTGCGGGTTTCCAGTTTTTTCATCGCTATCACGCTGCCGGCCATTTATATCGCAGTGGTCAGTTTCCATTTCGAGACGATTCCGAACGAATTGGTGCTGCCCATGCAGAACGCGGTGCTGGATATCCCTTTCCCGCCGATTATGGAAGCGATGCTCATGGAGTTAACCGTGGAGCTAATCCGAGAAGCGGGGCTGCGTTTGCATTCGGCTGTCGGACAAACCATCGGCGTCGTAGGAGGATTGGTTATCGGAGATGCCATTGTCCGAGTGGGTCTTGTCTCTAATATTATGATTGTTGTTGTTGCACTAACGGCAATATCTTCGTTTGTTGTGCCCTCGTACGAATTTCGAGAGACGCTCCGTATCCTCAGGTTCCCCATTATGATTCTAGCTGCTTCATTTGGCTTTCTTGGAATCGCCTTTGGATTATCAATCCTGTTGATTCACATGTGCAAGCTGGAAGTATTGGGTATTCCTTACTTCTACCCGCTGTCACCACTGAATTGGAAGGGAATGAAAGATACCTTTATCCGAATGTCCATCTGGCAAATGAACCAGAGGCCTCAGGATAGTAAACCTCAGAAGAAGTGGAGGAATTTATGGTTGAGAGGCTCGGTGAAACATGGGAGAAACAAAAAATAAGATCTCATCGACACAGTTAGCCTTTTTTACGATACAAACTGCTATCGGCGAAGGCGCATTAACGTTGCCGTTCACCTTGCACGCCATTTCATCGGGGGATGGTTGGATATCGCTGCTTTTGGCTGGCCTTACGACCCAAATTATCATTGTGCTTATCTGGGGGATATGCCGGAGATACCCGGAGCTGACCCTTATGGACATTTTGCCAAAGCTGGTGGGAAAACTGGTGGGCAGAGTGATCAGCGTTCTATTTATCGCCTATTTCACTGCTTTGGCTAGTATTGTGCTATTAAACTACACAAGAATTATTTCTTCATGGATTTTCCCGACAACGCCAAGATGGGTCATTATGGCATTAATGATGTTCACCACCTTTTACTTGGCCAAAGAGAGCTTGCGCATGATTGCACGGTTTGAAGTGCTTCTATCGAGTATCTTGGTTATCTTATTGGGCTTGGTCATGTTTCCTCTATTCAAAGGGAATGTACTTTACCTGCTGCCTATTGGCTTATCGGGGAGCTGGCCTATCATCAAAGGGATAGAGAATGCAGCGATTGCCATGGCCGGTTTTGAGCTGATGTTCGTGATTTATCCGCAGATTCAATCAAAGGATCGAACGGTACTGAAAACAATGATGCTGTCTTACGTTATCATTACTACTTTCTATTTGATTATCGTAATTTCATGCTTTGTATTTTTCAGTCCGAAAGAAATGGATATCGTACCTGAGCCTGTACTTTATATGCTCAAAGCGGTTTCCTTCCGATTTTTTGAGCGCACTGATCTTATCTTCCTGTCTTTTTGGGTTCCGATTGTTATGACCTCCATCGCAAATTACGTCTTTTTCGCTGCGACGAGTATTCAGAAGTTGCTGAAAGTGAACCAACCAACCCTGGTAACCTTCATCGTGGTTATGGTTTGTTGGCTGCTTGTTTTGATACCCAGTGATGTCTTGCAAATGGAAAAGATCAATAAGTGGTTCTCGAAAGCAACTTTAATTATGATCTATGGATTACCTATTCTTCTATTTGCAGTCACCGTGTGGAAGCACAGAAAAAATAAGACGGTGGTAGAATGAAAATGTGGTATAAATCAGTGAGCTTATGCGTGCTTATCTGTGTATTAACTGGCTGCTGGGATCAAATATTGTTAAAGGATGTAAGGCTGATTCTGAATACAGGATTGGATGAGGGGACGCAAGCAAACCTGAGGACGACTTTTGTCGTGGTGGATAAAAAAAGCAAGCCGCGCTTAGTCGCGGCAGAAGGCAATACGCCAAGGGATACGAGGGTTAATCTTGCCAAAGAGCTGACGAGAGAGCCGGACACTTCCAAGAATCGATTAGTCGCTATTGGCGATAAAATGGCGAAAAATAAGCTTGGTGATATTTTGGATGTGTTTTACCGAGATCCCAAAAGCGCTTTAAGCGCCAAAATTGTCGTTATCGATGGAAAAGCTAATGATTTCTTAGCCAATGAGCATAAGCATAAGCCCAACTTAATCGTTAACTTAGACAGGCAAGTAATCGGCGCTGAGAAGGCTACGATTGTTCCGAATATCAACTTGCAATCTGTTCTGAAGTTTATCCATGATCCTGGTCAGGATATTGTCCTTCCCTATATGGGGCCTGGACATTCCGGCAGCAGGGTGAAGGGGGTTGCCCTTTTTAGCAACCAGGTTTTGTCAGGATTTCTATCCGATTCGGAATCGCCTATTTATTTATTATTGGCTGGACAAATGGGTGAAACAGCTACTTTTAGCGTGAAAACGGAAAAAAATACAGATAAAGTGGGCAGCTTATTAACGCTGCGGGTCTACAAAGCCCATAGTCAGATAAAGCTTGCTATCGTTGATCAACAAGTACAAGTTAATATCCAGTTAACGATGAAAGCTCAAGTGGAGGAATATCCGAAGGAGCATCAGTTCGATGAAAGCAATGTTAAAAAACTAAATGAGTTTATTTCCTCAGAATTAACAGAAGATGCGAGGCAAGTCATTCAAAAACTTCAGAAGTTTAACTGTGATGCTTTGGGAATTGGCAGAAGGTTAATTGCCTTTCACCATGACTACTGGGCAACGTCGAACTGGGATGAGGTTTATCCCGGGATCAAGATAGAGCCGCATGTCACCGTGAAGTTGACTAGACCTGGAATCATTAACTGAACGGCACGGCAGCTTGTGCTGCTTCAATACGAATCAGTGCCTGGGATTAATAATCGCATCAAAGAGGCTGTCTCACAAGGTGTAAACCTAGGGAGCAGCCATTTTTTATTTCCAAGCTAATAAAGACCTCTCAAAGCTCCAATACGCGCCAAAAGCGGCACATTCTAGAGAAAACGTAGTGTGAAAAGGAACTACGATCCGCTAATTGGCGGGAAATGGGGTAAACGTAGCATGAAAGGGAACTGAGGTACGCTATTTAAGCGGAAAAGTTGATTCCGACCGGGAAATGGTGAAATAGCGGATCGTAGTTCCCATTGGAGTGGAATTAGGCGTTTTTCAGCATGATAGCGGATCCTAGTTCGCTTTGGGGCGGATTATTTATCTTCCGCGCCTTCCGTGCTGCTCTGTTTTTCCTCTTTGCTCTGAAGCAGCTTCAGATAATCGTCCAAGCGGTCGAATCGTTCTTCCCACATGCGACGGAATGAATCCAACCAGGCATCCATCTCTATAAGCGGCTGAGGCTGCAGCGTGTAAATGCGCCGATTGGCGCTAGGGTGTACTTCAACGAAACCGCAATCACTTAATACACGAAGGTGTTTGGAAACCTGTGGCTGTGCTAGCCCAAGTTGTTCGGTGATTTCTCCTACCGTAAGGGGGCCGTCACGTAGTAGCTCGACAATGTGTAAGCGGTTGGGCTCGGCAAGCGCACTCATCGTTGTAATCGTCATGCCCATGATACCGATCTCCCTTCTAATGTAAATATACCGCGCAAAGAATATGCCTGTAAAGGAATGGTTGTAGAAATTTTATGGGAATGCTTCTTCGTGTTAGATATTTTTCAAAAAAAATGTCACAGACATATTGACAACTCGACTGAGAATAGTTATCATTCATATTGACAAATGCAAATGAAAATCATTCTCAACTTTGTGGAGGCAGGAAAGGAGCGTGTCGGACCGTGGGTCTTTTGTATGAATTGGTTAAAAAGAATAATCATAAGCGCGATCAGCAAAGCAAGGATTCACAAGCAAATTCGAACGCTGGCTACATAAAGAAACCCAAAGCGGCAGCTCTTAGGAACAATGAGGAATCCAGCAATAATCCAAATAAATAACAACTAACAGGAGGAATACAAATGAGTTCAGTAATCGTAGTTTTTGCAAGCATGACAGGTAACACGGAAGAAATGGCGGAGGCCATTGCAGAAGGGTTGCAAGAAGCAGGGATTGAGCCTGTCGTGAAAAATGTCATTGACACGAATGCCGAGGAGATTACGAAATATGACGGTATCATCCTGGGCAGCTATACATGGGGAGACGGAGATTTAGCCGATGATTTCCTCGACTTTTACGATGAGATGGATGACATTCAGTTAGATGGGAAAAAGGCGGCTGTGTTCGGGTCTGCTGATTCTTCCTATGCGGAATACGGGGCAGCTGTCGACACATTGATAACAAAATTGAAAGAGCTTGGCGCGGAAGTAACGCTCGACGGATTGAAAGTTGAGTTGTCGCCTTCCAAGGATGATAAAGTATTATGCCGTGAATTTGGCAAACAATTCGTCCAGTCGCTTGGCGCTTAGTCCATCCGAGTGTGAATCTCAATGAACATTCAACAGGACTACAAGAT
This sequence comes from Paenibacillus sp. HWE-109, assembly GCF_022163125.1. Classification (NCBI taxonomy): domain Bacteria; kingdom Bacillati; phylum Bacillota; class Bacilli; order Caryophanales; family Paenibacillaceae; genus Paenibacillus; species Paenibacillus sp. HWE-109. Next base: position 1,870,501 of record NZ_CP091881.1, read on the forward strand.
TGCAACGCCGCCACTGCTAGCTGATTATCAACTTGAGAATTGGATTCACGCTAATTTTTCCGATGCGCGAACCCAATCTCATGAAGATCCAGAATGGAAGCAGCTCACACAATATGCAGCCTATCACGCCATTCATGATTGGCATTGTCTACATCCCCAATACCGAACAGAGATGACATTAGCCGCAATGTTCGAGCGTCGCTGGACTAACAAAGTACATAAATTCAAATCTTCTGCGTTCTATTGGGATGTCAAACGCATCGTGGTGGCTAATCTGTATAAGTTCCTGTCCGATTCGGATCATTCAGATGAACCGTTTATGGTGTTTGAGAGCAGAAGCGTTTGGGTTCAAGAGCTGGAAAGCCATCTCTCGATGATTGTGCAAGTCATGGAGGTAACTGAGAACTTATTCACCATCCATAAATATATGATGGAGCCGAGTGAAGCGGCTATTGAACTGTTCGTTCATTGGACCATTGTATGCAGCTATGAGGCATTCGGTAAACCGCCCGAGCAGCTGCAGATCTATCATTTGATGAGTGGAGAATGCCAACGGATATCGACAGCCGGTTATGATCGGCAGCAATCTATTGATTATCTGCGTCTAGTGAAAGACGTGTTTACAGACAGCAGTATGTGTTTTTGCAAGGATTGCCCACCCGGTTCCGGCCGTTTGCTCATGTGATTCTTACCTAGAAATGAGAAGATAGGAAGAAACGCGTGAGAGGAGCAAGCCGGCTTTGAAACGGATGATTTATCGTGGCGTGCCTCTTAAGAACCTTGCTTCCATCCTTGATGGAAGCAAGGTTCTTTGTGCTGTACGCGGGTGCTGCGCTCAAAGCTGATTTTTCTCGCGCAATTTCCGATTTGTTTTGTTCAATTGATAAATGCCATAAAAGAAAAGTCCGTATAATAGCACATAAAAAATGGTGAGTGTAAGCCGAAAAGGATCACTAGCGATATTCATCATAAATACGGGGGTTTGGGCCGACATGAGGACAATCATTATGCTCATCAGCCGTTTGTTGCGATCGATGAGAGAGTCAATATCGGTATAAATAGCTGGCCGTTCATCGGTATAAGGCATACTCCATACATACCAACCGCTGGATGACAATTCGCATTTCCAACCTGCCTCACGGCAAAGGGATTCGTACTCTGGACTTTTTTTGTTCTGGAAATCGACACAGTAGCGGATCTTCCGGGGCATTCCCTTAATAAAATGCACCCGATATCCAAGTTTTTTAATCGTTATGAGGTTCCAGCCTTGAGCTTCCATCTCTTCCAGATAGTCTTCAAATTTATCACTATTCCAGCTAGCCCAAATTTTTATTGTTTTTTTAATTTCCGACATGCGGATCATCCTCCATCTGCTTCGCATTATGGAACAGCTCACGGATACGAGAAATTTCTTGCGTGAGGATTTCGCGTCCCAGTGGTGTTATCTGATACATTTTCCGCCGATCTTCCTCGGCGATGACAGCAATTAACTTATCCTTTTCCATCTTCGAAAGGCTACCGTATAAGGTGCCTGGTCCTAGCTTGATTCTGCTCTTCGTAATCTCCTCCACATGCTGCATAATGCCATATCCGTGACGGATCTGGGCAAGAGAAAGCAGGATGTAATAGGCGGTTTCAGACATGGGCAGGTAGCTGCGTTGAAGCTTATCGTTACTCATTGGGAAGTCTCCTTTGGTATGGCGAAATCCTTCCATGCTAGATCGCCTTTCGATATAACGCGCCGCGATATATCATATTATGGAGTATATCGCGGCGCGATGTATAAGTCAAGAGCCGTTTGCCGCTCATTTGTAGATTAAATTGGGGTTAAAGCGAATACTCATCTGTCATAAAATTGCTAGATTCGGAATACATAGTAAGAGAGAGATAAAGGAGGACGCTTGTATGCTCACTTTGAAATCATGGACAAGCATTTTTCATCGGGCCGCGCCCGCTTTCTATTTGACCGTGAAGGTTCGTGCGCCTCGTGATTATTTCGATCGTGCGGACGTTTTTATAGAAGATTTGCTGTATACCACAGAGGAAGAACTTCCGGGATTGAATAAAACTTTCCTGGTCAAGCTCTTGTTTGACAATTTTCTAAGTCATGTAAGACAAGGGAAAGATATGTATGATTACATGTTGAATTTGAAAAGCAACTACGAGGATTTATTAAATGCGAATACGTATGTAAAAGAACGGAACCTATCGTTTCCTGATAGAGTTCCTAACTTTCAGTGGAGCCTGCCTGGCAAAGGAGGCGTGGATGGATCGAAGGGATACTTAACTTTGAATGTGGGTCTTCGCGAATCTGAGGTCAAACGGGTAGACGTGTTCTTTGCCGATTGGGTATGTAACTATGAAGATTCCTTAGACATGGATATTCACAAGTTGTTGTCACTGTTATTTATTGAGTTCATTACAGAAATGCGGCATGGATTTACCGGAGAGATGATAGCAGAAATCGTAGCATCGATCTTAGCAAAATCGGATGAACGAAAATGAGCTTTAATTCTGAGTTGACAACTATGAATAATGTGTTTATTATGAGAAGCACATAGTTTTTGTCCAGGATACCGACTAGTAAACTAGAGGTCCAGATGGAAGGAACGGTAGTTATTTTGCCGTCTTCTTATCTGGCTTTTTTTATGGCTTTTTTTTTACGGCAAAATGAAACTTTTGTCCGAAAAAATAAGAAAATAATGTAACAATTATCCGGAGATAGGGGGGTATCAGATGGTCAAAGGCGGTTTAATCAGTATTCGTGAGGCCTTTCATTCCTTGACGCCAATGGAACAGCAAGCGGCCCGATTTATTCTGGATCATCCGGAACTGGCTGTGCAATGTTCGATTCAGAAACTGGCAGAGCAGGCAGCAGTTAGCAAAGCAACGCTTATCCGTTTGTCCCAATCCTTGAAGTACAAGGGATTCAAAGAGCTCAAGATCGGCATTGCTTCTGATGTTGCCATCGAGCAGAAAGATCCGAATGTGTATCAGCAATTCCAAGTCAAAGGATCGACGAGTGATTTATTGGAATCAATCTCCAACAATAACATCAAATCGATCAAGGATACGTTGTCAGTGCTTGATGCGGAGGCCGTGGAACAAGCGATTAACACCTTGTTCCGTGCGCGCAAAATTGCTCTGTTTGGCATCGAGTCATCCTCCGTAGTCGCAGACGATTTCAGGCATAAAGCCGTTCGGCTGGGGCTGTGGTGTGAACCTGGCTATAGTGAAGACGCGCAAACCATCATCGCAGCAAACTTGACTGCGGAGGATGCGGTGCTCGCTATTTCCTATACTGGCCAGACGCAAACAGTACTCGAAGCGATGGAACTCGCCCGGCAAAACGGGGCTAAATTAATTTCGCTGACCCAATTTGGGGTGAACCCGATTGCACAGTTTGCTGAGATTAACTTGTTCTCCAGTACGGTTGAAAAAGACTTTCGCAACGGAGCCATGGCTTCCAGGATTGCGCAGTTGAATGTCATTGATATTTTGTATGTGGGGCTAGTTGATCGGAATTATGACGTACATATTGAAGCATTGGAACGGACCAAAAAAGCCGTCCATCATGCCAGAACCAGAAAATCGAATTAGGAGGATTTATTTATGAAAATGCGATTGGGAAGAAAAATGCGGAAAACCGGAAGTGTTGTAGTAAGCATTGCGACGATTGGTGCTTTATTGTCAGGTTGCTCACAGGGAACTACGACAAGTGTTGCCAGTCCCAAGGCGTCATCTGATGCCGTCAAGGCAGCAACAGCTGCACCGAAGGAGAAAGTAACCCTTAATTTGGCTGTCTGGGTAGAAGAATTAAAAGAAACGATCAATCAAACTGTCGCCGTGTACACGAAAGACCATACCAACGTAGAAGTCAATTTGACCATAACACCTGTCAAAGATTACTATACGAAGCTGCAAACCTCGCTGGTTGGCGGGGAAGGGCCTGATCTCTTCTTGATGAATGGTCCCAACTTCTATAAATTTGCTTCTTTGAATTTGTTGGCGGATCTCCAACCTTTGGTAGATCGCGATAAATGGGATACGTCCGTCTATCCGAAAGGGATCAATGAGCTGTACAGATACAACAACAAGCAGTACGGTATCCCTTATTTCCAAGGTACAGTCGGCTTATTTTATAACAAGGAACTGTTTGATAAAGCAAAGGTGCCGTACCCCGATGATACGTGGACTTGGGAGACGTTGAAGACGAACGCGGCAAAGCTTACAGATAAAAGTCAAAAACAATACGGTTATATCGCGGCTAACGAAATCCAAACCGGCTTCTATCCGCTTATTTATCAAGCTGGCGGCTCCGTCATCAACAATGAACATAACAAATCAGGTCTGAATTTGCCGGAAACACAATCTGCTATCCAGTTTATGAAGGATTTCATCGATCAGGGGATTTCGCCTACGGCTCAACAGCAGGTTGAAACGAAGCCTACGCAAATTTTCGGCTCAGGTAAAGCGGCTATGGTTCCTGGCGGATCGTTCGATGCCTCAACCTTATACAAAATGCTAGGTGACAAGCTTGGTGTGGCCGAACTGCCGGCTGGCAAACAAAAAGGCTACTATATACATGGATCAAGCTGGGTTATCAATCAGAAATCCAAACATCAGCAAGAAGCTTGGGAAGTTTTGAAAGTATTGACGGGGAAAGTGGGCGAAGATTTGCTTGCCAAAAGCGCCTTTAACTATCCGGCGCACAAAGGGTCCGTCGATCTCTGGCTGCAAGCCATTCCATCGCTGGATATGAAAGCTTTCATCCGCACCGTTGACCAAACAGGACCTTATCCGGTTTCGAAAAACACGGCAGAATGGCAGAATATGCTTATTGAACAAGTGACGAACGCTTTGCTCGGCAAAACGCCGGTCAAAGAAGCGTTAGACAACGCGGCTGTCAAAATGAATGATTTGTTAGCCAAAGAGAAGTAAACAGAAAGGGGCGTCTTCCATTGGATAATCACAGCGCAGCTAGAGCAGCCGCTCCTCATATGGCTGGTGGCGTCTCCGCAAGTAGGAGGTGGCGCAGTAGAACCGCGGAGGCTTGGTGGGCGTATGTCTTCATTCTGCCCGCTTTCCTGTTTCTCGGTTTGTTTCACCTGCTGCCAGCAGCAGCTTCTATCGTTATTTCCGTCCTGGATTGGGACGGTCTTTCTACAGCCAGCTTTGCAGGTTGGAACAATTACATCGGGCTCATGCATGACGAGCATTTCCTTCAAGCTTGTCGTCATACCTTCTTATTTGCGCTTATAAGCGTGCCTGTTTCTGTGGCAATCGCAACGGTCATTGCCGCTGCGCTGAACAAAAACATTCGCGGACGCACCTTCTATCGAACGATGTATTTCGTGCCGGTTGTTACGATGTCAACTGCGGTTGGTTTGATCTGGAAATGGTTGTTTAACTCCGATTATGGCCCCATTAATGCCGTTCTTCACGCGCTGCATTTGCCTGCGCCGAATTGGCTTTCTGATCCTAGTTACATCATGCCATCCGTTATCATCGTTAGCGTGTGGTCTTCACTTGGACATCATATGATTGTGCTACTTGCAGGACTTCAAGGCATCGCACCCAGTTACTATGAAGCGGCTGAGATGGATGGAGCGAGCAGATCCTATACCTTTTTTAGAATTACACTGCCGCTGTTGTCGCCCAGTTTATTTTTTGTGATCCTAACGGCAACGATACAAGCGCTCCAATTGTTTGATCTCGTATTCGTCATGACCAATGGCAATCCAGCACTTTTGAATACGTCGCGAAGCGTCGTTTATAACGTATATGAGGAAGGGTTTACCCTATTTCACATGGGTGCAGCCTCCTCGCAGGCCGTTGTTCTTTTCCTGGCTATTTTCGTGGTGACTATGATCCAGATGAAATTACAGCGTAGATGGGTTCACTATTCAGGATAAGGAGAGGTACATGTGAAATTAGGAAGATTCTTGCTGCACGCTGCACTTCTGCTGGGCGTTATGGCAATGGCGATGCCTTTGGTGTGGATGGCTCTTACTTCCGTCAAAACTTTTGCGGAATCTATGCAGGCGCCGCCAACGATATTGCCAGCTGCCTGGCAGTTTGCGAATTATGGCAAAGTACTGCAAAAAACCGAGTTCTTGCGTTATTTCGGCAACACGTTGTTCGTGACCGTGGTCAAAACAACAGGGCAGCTGCTGTTCTGCTCGCTGGCTGCGTTTGCCTTCGCCACCATGCGGTTTCCATGGAAAAATACTGTGTTTTTGCTGGTTTTATCCGTCATGATGCTGCCGCACCAACTCGCACTCTTGCCTACTTTTATTCTAATGAAACAGTTAGGCTGGCTGAATACGTACCAAGCGCTAATTGTTCCGGGGCTTGCCAGCGGTTTTGGCATCTTCCTGCTGCGCCAATTCTTCCTGTCCTTACCTATTGAAATCGGCGAAGCCGCCAAAATGGATGGCGCATCCTATCCTCGGATTTACTGGAGTTTGTATCTGTCGCTCTCGAAGCCGGGACTGATCTCATTATCGATCTTTGTCATCATTGCTTCATGGAATGATTTCTTGAATCCCTTGATTCTAACTAGTTCGGACAAAATGCGTGTGCTGTCCTTAGGGGTCGCCAGCTTCGTTGGCGAATTTGCCACGGATTATCCGCTTATGATGGCGGCTGCTTGTATTTCCGTCCTGCCGCTGATCTTGATGTTTATTTTGCTGCAGCGGTATTTTATCCAAGGAATTGCATTGACTGGGGTGAAAAGCTGATGAATAACGTCATCATGATCATGACGGATCAGCATCGTGCTGATGCGCTGGGCTGTTATGGTAATAGTGTCGTAGAGATGCCTAATCTGGATTGGCTGGCCTCACAGGGGACGCGCTTTACACATGCTTACTCGCCATCGCCATCCTGCGTGCCAGCCAGGGCTTCCCTGCTTACAGGCTTGGACCCCTGGCATACAGGAATTCTCGGGATGGGCAGAGGACAGGGGCCGATGGGGGTAGGCTTCGACTACACCTTGCCAGGTGCGCTTGCTGAGGCTGGCTATCAAACTTTTGGCGTAGGCAAAATGCACTTTTACCCGCAGCGAGCTAGGAATGGATTCCATGAGACGGTCTTGGATGAATCTGGGCGCCAAGAAGATCCTGGCTTCGTGTCGGATTACAGGAGCTGGTTTTTGCAGCAGCGCAGCGGCCCGTACGATATTTCTGATCATGGCATTGGCTGGAATAGCTGGATGACTCGGCCTTATCATGCTCCTGAAGCTCTTCATCCAACGGCGTGGACGGTTAATGAAGCCATCTCCTTCGTAGAAAGGCGGGATCCCACCAAGCCGTTTTTCTTAAAAGTATCTTTTGCCAGGCCGCATTCCCCTTATGATCCGCCATCGTATTACTTTGACCTTTATGGGGATAAGCCGATTCCTGAGCCTTATCGCGGCGACTGGGATGAGCAGCATAACGATCCGGTAGAAGCATTGAAGCCTGACGCGTGGCGTGGCGTTCAAAGTCCGGAAACCATCCGGCGCGCGCGGCAGGGATACTATGGTTCCATTACTTTCATCGACCATCAGTTGGGGCGATTAATAAGGGTACTGCAAAAGAAAGGCTTGTTTGACCCCACCTTATTCGTGTTTCTGTCTGATCATGGCGACATGCTGGGGGATCACAATTTGTGGCGCAAAACGTACGCTTATGAAGGATCGGCGCGTATTCCGCTCATTGTGAAGCCTCCTGCTACTTGGCAGCAACCCGTTCTCAGGGAAGTCTCTCACCCTGTCGTCATCCAAGATGTCATGCCCACCATCCTTGATTTTCTCAGTCTGAAAGTGAAGACGAAGCTGGATGGAATCAGCATGAAAGGATTAATGAGCGGCGATACGGGGCATGAACGCACGTATATTCACGGTGAACATGCCACCTGTTACTCCGAAGAGCAGGAGATGCAATTTCTGACGGATGGCAAAATCAAATATATCTGGTTTCCCCGGCTGGGAACAGAGCAGTTGTTTGATCTGCAAACAGACCTGAGCGAAAGTGTGAATTTGGCTTCTCATCCAGAGTGGCATGACGCATTAGCAATGTGGCGGCAAAGGCTGGTGGAGCGCTTGGCATCACGCAATCTCGGATTGACAGAGGGGGATCAGCTCGTCTTGCAAGCTGGTAAACCCTACATCGTCTCTCCGTATTATCAGAAGCGGTTAGAAGCTTCCTCCTACGATTGGCTATCCTAAAGCCATGGATTGACAGCGAAAAGAAGAGAATGGTAAAGTTAAATTCATAATCCTTCATATACCAAGTTAATCTATTGGGATAATGTAATTTCGAATCGTCAGGAGTGTTTCATAATTGGAAGATGTAGAAATCGTTGAGGCTTCCCCCGCACAAGTGGATGACGTGTTGGCCTTATGGCTTGAAGCTGCGCATTGGATGCTGTCCAAAGGCATTAATCAATGGCGTCCTGAACATTTTAATCGTGATGTCGTGCTGGCTTATTTTGAGGATAGACAGATTTTTCTGGCTAAGCATAACGGGGAATATGTAGGCAGCTTCGCTCTGCAATGGTCTGATCCTCGCGTGTGGGGAGATTTACATAATGAAGAGTCCGGTTATTTGCACAGGTTTGTGGTTCGCCGAACAAAGTCAGGACACAAATACGGTGAATACTTTCTCAAGTGGATCGAAGCTTATGTGAAGTCTCACAACAAAAAGTACGTAAGACTGGATTGCATGGCTACCAATGAGGTGTTGAATTCTTATTATCGCAAACAGGAGTTTACTTATATCGGCACCTATGAATTGCATGCGGGGGAACATAGCTGGTTAGGGAGCTTATATGAGAAGCAAGTATAAGCCGGAACCACGCGGAAGCTGCTAAGGTGCTGGTGGTGGTGGAGCTAGATAAATGGCTGGGAGAACACGGAGTGTTGGTGCAAGGAAAAGTAGCTGATGGATTCGACGGTGCGGCAGTAAACCATCGTTGAACGAAGGTTGCTAGAATAGAGGTTTATAAACAAAAGACCGTCAGGGTTGAAAATTCCCTGGCGGTCTTTTGCTTGTATATGTTTGCCTAGAGGCCCCCACCATGATAGGGGTCAATGCGCGGAGGTAAGGGAACTACAAGCCGTTATTCTGGCCAAAAGTGTCCATCTAGCGATGTTGAGGGAACTACAGGGCGCTATAGTGCTGTTTGCTGGAAAATTCAGCGCTTTTTGTGGAAATAAGACCCTGTAGTTCCGTTAATATCCTGTAATCGCTGCAATTTGCCAAAATAGAGCCCTAGAGTTCCTTTATATAAAATTCGTCGCTGTTAAGCGCTCAACTCTGCGTCCGGCGAAACCGCTTATCTTGTTAATTGCCTGAAACGGATACTTCCGAGATGCTGTTATATACGGAAGCACTGTTGCCCGTACAAATAATTTTGACGAACCGCACATTCGTGTCGATCACATCGTAGGTTTCATAACCGCTGATGCTTCCGGAGTTTCCGGCATACAGAGGGGTCCAATTCGTACCATCGCTGGAACCTTCGATTTGGAAGGTATAGACACGTTCTGAGCCTCGATGCCATGCAATAGAGACAGATCCGACAGTCGACGGTTGGTTAAGCTGGTACTGAATCGACTGTTGGCCTTTGGCTGACCAATAGGTGTTGAAGTCTTGATCGAGCGTATTTTGCGGCGGAAACTCTGGTACAATGCTGCTCGCTTGGTAGTAAGTAATCGGCAGCTGAGGGGCATCAGTGGGCAAGCCAACTTTGCTTTTGACATTGAAACTAATGTAATAAGTGCTTGGCAGTACGCCACCTTGCGGGTGTGTGACTTGCACTTGGGTTGAGCCCGTAAGCTGGGCTGCTGGAATAATCGTCACCGTATCGGACGGATCGGAGGATACAGCGGTAATCGTTGGCACTTGCGATGTCCCATAAGGAAGATCAATGGTGTAGCTGCGTTTGGCCGATGTGAATGTGCTTAAAGGCTGGCCATTGATCGTCATGGAAGACAAGGAAGCATGTGCTGTCGTGCTCAGCTGCCAATTCGCAAGCGGTGTAACAGTTGGCGTGTCTAGCGGTTTGGACTGACCGGCTACAAGCGGTACGAAACGGATCGCGATGGTTGTATTGCCGGCATTCGTTAACTGAACCACCAGCTTGCGCACATTCGTCAATTCATCTTGAGTCGGATGAGGAGAAGTAGGTAAAGGTTCAGCATTCATCTGTGAGAAGGTGCCCTGTGTTGGTGACAATAGCTGGGCATACAAGCGTTTGTTGTTTTGGGTTAGGATGGCAGATTTCCCGTCAGGTGCTATGTCAATGTCTGCGTTCGTGTGCATAAACCAATACATGTCCCAAGGTGCCTTGGTTTGAACTTCGTCTTGGACGAGAAACTCGCTGCGCTGATTGAACAGCATCAGACCTCTTTGCGAATGGACGACTTCATCTCGGTAAGCTGAAGTCGTGTCAACAATGGCAAACCCGCCCTCCGGCGCAGAAGTTTGGTAATTCGTGATTTGTGAGACAGCCGTGAGGGATTGGTCGGGTTGATTATCAGGATTAATTACGAGCGTATTTTGTCCCTCGGCTCTTTTCCGATAATAATCAAAGCGCAGCGGGTTTGTTTTCCCATCAGGTTCAATGATGAAATAGCCTGGGTCCGCATAATTTCCTTTACCCAAATCAAGTGCCCAACGCACGCCAAGCGCATCTAGGATGAATGTACCGCTATCGAGATCTTCGTGCAGGGAGCCTGTGACATTATGATCATTAATTCCGCCTTTGATCCCAGCAATAAATGCGCCTGGATCGTTCCAAGAATCACGGAATGTAGCCACATCTACGCGACCAGGCCGATCATGAACCCGGTAAACATTATCCAGATTCGTTGGTGCCGTTGTGCTGTAGAAGCCTGGTCGATACCAGACCAGATCCATGGGTGTTACTTGCCCTGTTTTGTCATAAGCGAAGTGACGGTACCAAGAAATATCCGGTGTGTTCAGATGCTTGGCTAACCACAACAATTCCGGTGTAGCGATGAACTGATAGTCCGAATCACCGTAGTTAAACGGTCCTTTGACACTTGATAAATTGGCCATGAAATTGCCAGTTTCCGGGATGCCGGGACGATTCAACAACCCGTAATTCGTACCTAGAGAGGTTTGCAGGGAAGAGAGCATATAGGTGAAATAAACGGCTGCATAATCCCAATAGGCCGTACCTTCGGACCAGGCACCATCAGTGGCAAAAACGGACATGCCTATCTGCACGCTATCGAGCCCTTTTTCCAGGACACTCTCCACAACTTTGACGCTTTTGGTCGCATCCTTCAGAAGGGGATCATCCAGAATCGTATCATCTTCGTCTGCAATGGCTAGTGCTGCTGTTACGAGCCCACCATTGACGACAAGATTCCAATTGCTTGGTGAACGGGTCCACCAGTCTGAGGTGCCATCGATATAAGCTTTTTTGGCTGGCAGCATAATTTTGGTCATCATGTTCTGCCTAAGCGCAGTTCGCTGGGCTGGAGTCATGGCCTGGTAGAGCCAGTCGTACCCAATAGCAGCGGTATGCGCCATCTCGGAGATGCTCAGGAAATTGCTGTCTCCTGACCAATTAGGATAGTTCTCCATATGCTCGAGTTCGCTGATGGCTCTCGTGGCATATTGGGTTTGCCCTGTCAGTTGATAGGTTAGCCCCAAGGTTTGAATGCGTTTCAGCAAATCTTGCGCGACAGGCAGAATAGAATTACCAGGCTGATATACCTTGTAATCGAGCAAAGGCGTGCTGTTCACATAGACGTCGGCAGCAGCTTGTATCTTGGCAAACCATTCTTGCGCTGTAGGATCAGGATTCGTTGTCAACATATCTCGCATCCTTGCGAAGTCATCCGCATTGGCCATAAGCCGGGGATGCTGCTGATTGGGCTGACTAGTCTTGAGATTTGCAATGATTTGGCTTCCTGGCAACCCAATGAAGATCGTCATCGTAGTTGTTGCTGTGCCGCCGTGGCCATCATCAACACGAGCTATGAATGCGTCATAGCCGTAGTAGCCTGCAGTCGGAATGTATTCATAATTGCCAGAAGTGCCTAGTGTGAGCGACCCGTGACTGGTTGTTTGGACCAAGGTGTAGCTCAGTGTATCATTGTCACGATCTTTGCCAAGCAGAGTTCCTACGAATTGATTGCCAAGATCTCTATTGCGAATGATGACGACTGGATCTAGCGTAGGCGCATGCTGAATGGCATTAACAGTAACTTGTATCGTCGATGTGGCGTAGTGGCCATTTGCATCACTCACCAGCACGGCGAAGCGATCTTTCCCGATATAATTTTCCTTGGGATAGTAAGTCCACGCACCGCCTGTTTCTACGAAGAGTTGCCCATTCTTCGGTTCAACAATTTTGGAATAGGTTAGTGTGTGACCGCCTGTATCTGCAGCAGTTACGGTTCCATGCAAGGAGGCGTCCTGATTCACTTGAAGCTGTGCATTGCTTGCCGTAATGTCTGTTGGGTCTTCGGCCATAACGACATATGTTACGGATTCTTTATTTCCGTAGGTAGCTCCAGTTACCGTTGCAACGCCGCCAGCAATTGCTTTGACGGTAGCCGTAGTGCTGTAAGCATCCGTCGTGACAGTGACAAGGTTTGGATTGGATGTGCTCCAGGTTAAAAATGGATTAGACGCATTGCTTGGCGCAATCGTGGCAGGAATAGAGAGAGACTGACCAACGACTGCGTACCCGCTGTAACTTGGCAAAGTCAGGTCGCTAATAGGTGTCCATGGAAACAGTTTGATATCATCGAACCAAGCTGTTCCTGTGCTAGTGTCGAGATTTAAATCTATGCGAGCTGAATTAGCAGATGCAGGTATTTGAACAATTTCATCAATTTGAACCCAATCATTGTTGCCACTGAGATAACTGATCGGGAAAATGTGTGTATCCTGGTAAGCGGGTGTGTTCGAAGTTAGCCGGATGGCAACCCCGCGTCCGCCAGCAATTTGTGATGTTTTGATCCAACCTGTGACTTTGTAGTACTGGCCAGGCACCACTGGTTTGATTTGATTTAAACTCATGCTGCCACTGGTTGCCGCCGTAATCTTCAAGGCTTTTCCGCCGGAATGAGAATTTGAATCCCAGTCGGCTACAGGCTTTTGCAAGCTGTCTGGACTATAAGCGCCCCATTTGGCAATTTTTGTGTCTTTGCTAGTGTTCCAACCGCTGCCGGCATAATTGAAATCTGTTGTCTCCATGTTGCCGTTTTCTAAGATGCTAGCGGCATTGACATTTAAGAAATACGAAGCGGAGACGCCGCCGTCGACAGAGGTAGCCGTAATGATCGCTATACCGCGTGAAACGGCTGTGACTTTCCCGTCGACAACTGTCGCGACCGACGGATTGGATGAGCTCCAAGTAAGTCGTTTATCTGTGGCTTGTGCCGGAATGAACACGGCACTAAGTGATATTGGCGAGTCTCCTACGTCCAAACTGCCATTCGCTGCGCCCAGGGAAACACTCGCAATGGGTGTCCATGGCAAGAGTTGAATCTCATCGAAAAAAGCTAAACCGGTACTGTTATCATAAATCGCATAGATGCGTGCTTTGGTTGCGGTAGCGGGTGCTTGCACGTTGTCTTCTTTGAGCACCCAGTTCTGGGTGCCGGTCAAGCTGACAGCAGGCACATTGGCACTGCTTACAACAGCATTAGCGGCGTTGAGCCAATTAATCCGCAAGGAAGCCCCTTTTCCGACTAAGTTCTGTGTGTTCATCCAAGCGCTTAGACGATAAATCTGATTGCTTGCAACATTGATCGTCGTTGCGACAGAAGCCGAGCTCTTCGTATCGGCGCTGATCCGTATGGCATGGCCGCCATCATGATAAACACTATCGCTGACAGAGACAACTGGACTGCCGTAAGATGAAGTTGCCTGCCAGGAGTTAGCGGAATCATTCGTCCAACCATTAGACGTACCTGCCGTTACCTCTTCGAAGGAACCATTGGGCAGGAGATTCGCGCTTGTTACGGTTACCGGGTAAGTGACAGAGAAGCTTGGTTCTACGGCGCTTGCTGGCGTCTGCGCTGTGATAATTGCCGTTCCGGCGGCTATTCCTGTCACAACGCCTTGCTGAACGGTTGCCACCTGCGCATTGGAGCTGGACCACTCAAGTGTGGGGTTGCTTGCATTTGGCGGAGAGACAAGAACCGGGACGGTTGTTGTTTTTCCTGCTTCAACGCGAGTTGAAGGCTGCTGGAGAGTAACTCCGGTGACAGGAATCCAGGGGAACAGTTGAATTTCATCAAACCAGACACTGCCTGTACCGGCGAAACTGAGTTCAATTTTGGCATTCGTAGCATTTGCCGGAGCTACCAGATTCTTCTCATAGGGAATAGGTGTTACCCAATCTTTGTAACCCTTGAGAACGTCGGAGGTGATCTGGCCTGAACCTACTTCACTATTCGAAGCATTATAGAAGATAACTCGGATATTGGCACCAGATGCGGAGCCGATGCCGACGAGCGATTGGCTGCGAATAGCGCCAATCAGCTTATACGTGACGCCGCCTGTCACAGGAATGCCGCTTTGGTTAATCGTAGCGCTGCTGGCTGCAGTAGCGCTCACTTTTACCGCGTTCACACTCAAATATCCGTGATAGTTATCCACTGTGATCGCAGGCGTTCCTGATAATACGGACACGCCCCAGGAGTTGGCGCTTTTTGTCGTCCAGCCGGAACCCGCTGCCGCTGTAGCCGTGAGTTCCATGGAACCGTTAAGGACGAGATTCGCATTGGCTGCCTGTGCTTGGGAAGCCGCACCGGGTAACCAATCCAGCGGGGGTACAACGCTAACAACTAACAGAAAAATAATAGCTAGCAATAAACTTTTTCGCATTAATTTCCCACCTTCTTCTTCCTTGGATGACCCCTTCGTGGGCCTCATCCGCATTATAGAATACGCATTTTGCCTTGCCTATATTGCACACGCAAGACCTACCATTAGGATACATTATGCGACCTTTAGGCCATGTCTATCGCGTGATGATCTCCTATACTTTCACAGGTATGGAGATCATATGGAAATACCAAAAGGGCTGTCCCTCAAGTAGGTTGAACTACTTGAGGGACAGCCCTTGTTAAAGCCAAGCTGCTGCTAAGTTTTAAATTTATCGCGAAATTCGGATGGCGAGCAGTTGGTCGCCTTTTTGAACATCCGATTGAAATGGCGGTAGTTTGGCAAGCCTACTCGATGAGCAACTTCATAGGTTTTGAGCTCAGTCGTCAGCAGCAGAAGTTTGGCGCGTTCAAGCCGCCGATTGGTGATGTACTGAGAGAACAGCTCACCCGTCACCTTTTTGAATAATTGCCCTAAGTAATGACTGTTATAGTTGCAAGACTCCGCTAACGCTTCCAGGGAGTAGGTTTTGCTCAGATCGGAAGTAATGGCTTGGATAACATCAGCTACCGCAAGCTCGGCTTCATTCCCCTTTTTGGAGATCAGCTGATATCGGTGAAAAGCAGCGGATGTGGCATCATGCACGGCCCCAAATGTTTGGCAGAGGTCCACATCTTTGCGCAGCGAGATAATTAAATCCTGGTGTTCCTGTTCCGTATCGGGCAAAGGCTGTATCATCGCAAAAGCATGGAGATAGAGCGCTTTGACATGATCTGGCTGCCAGTTGCTGTGAAGTGCTTCTTGCCAAACGCGGGATGGCTGGTTACTGGCGGGAGGAGACTCTGCTACCAGCAATTCGCCCCGCAATTGTTTCAAATAAAGCTGCCTATCTTCCGCAGGGAGTGTGGTGAAGGTCTGGTTGTTAATAAACGTCTGGGCGGATTTCTGGGCAATGAGCTCGGTTTGATAAAAGAAGGGATGACGTTCCTGATAACACTTTTTGATTACGGGCAAACAAGTTTCAATCTGAGTATCTGGAAGTTTAATTTGCAAGATATAAGAGGGCATTTTTAAGTAATTTTGCAGCGAATGCCCTAATTGGGCGCTAATATCAACATCATCGCGTTCAAATCTGCCAATGACCATGAAACGGCCTCTATCCAAAGTAATAATGTGGCTCGGACCAAAGATACCCAAAACTTCAAACATGACATTGAAGCAGGCAAACTGCCAAATTTTCAATTCTTCCGCTTGATCTAACGAGAAACGCAGGGATCTCCGATCCAGCTCGATCAAAAACATGGTGTGAGGGCCCTCGTGCAGCGGATACCCTGATTCCTTCAAATGGCTCAGCCATGCAGTTTCATTGCCCAACATCATGTCCAAAAAGGCGCTGCGGTCGATATCCAATTGGTTGGTCTTGAGCTTATGCTCGAGACGTTCCCGTAGTTGGTTCGTTTCATTCGCAAGGCGAATGGAGGGAATACACTGCTCCATCGCAGATGTCAGCAGATGGGGCTCGTTGAGACAATGGTCTTTGAGCAGATAAGAGGAAGCACCTAAACCCATCGCTTGCTGTGCAAAGTGGAAATCCTCATGACAACTTAAAATCAGCACATGCGGTTTGAGCGATAAATCCTGCATGTTTCGCAGCATATCCAACCCGCTCATTTTGGGCATAGTAATGTCGGTTATGACAAAATGGGGCTGATATTGCTTAATTTGCTCCAAACCCAAGGAGCCGTTCTCGGCGTCGCTGATGCAGGTGAACAAATCGCTGCGCAGCTCAATCATTTGGCGGAAAATACGACGCGCGGGTTCTTCGTCTTCGACGACAATTACGGTATACGGCGGCACCAATGGACAACAGCTCCTTTAGTTCGTGATAGACTTCATCGGCAGGGTGAAACGTATGAGTGTCCCCTGATGTGGAAGGCTCTGGATGGTGACTTCGGAATTCGCGCCGAAGACAAGTTTGACGCGTTCCCAAACGTTTTTCAAACCAATATTTTCGCTAATTTCCTGCTGATGCAGCTTGTGCTCAATAATCCGCAATCGACTGGCTTCGATCCCTTCGCCATTGTCTTCGATTTCAAGAATCAGCCGGTTCGTGCGTGAGTCTGGTCGAAGCCGAATGGTCAGTTGTCCATCCATGTCAGCAACAGGCAAGATGCCGTGAAAAATGGCGTTCTCAATCATCGGCTGCAGCAGCATCCGTGGAACTTGCATTTCCATTAGACTGGGATCTGCTTCCACATGCAAATGAAAATGTCGATTATAGCGCAGCTCCAGCATCGCAAGAAAATCGCGCAAGTAGTCAATTTCCCGGTGAAAAGGCACAGTCTGTTCGTAGCTTTCCATTGAATAGCGAAGCAAAGCCGTGAGCCGCCCCATGAGCACGTTGATTTTATCATAATCTTTCAACATGGCGAACATACGAATGGTATTCAAGCTGTTATACAAAAAGTGAGGATTAATCTGGGATTGCAGAAATTTAATTTCGTTGCGTCTCTTGATTTCTTCGGTTTCTTGCAGTTCCGACATAAGCGATTGCAAACGGGAGGACATGGCGTTCAGTACGACGCTGAGTTCGCCAATTTCATTCTGCGTATTCACAGCTTGGTATGGCGTAAAATCGCCATGTTTGATGCGTTCAATTTGTCTGCGAATGCCGATTAAGGGCTGATATAAATAAAAACCGAAAGCAAGGGTGGCGAGCAGCCCCAGGAAGGTTAACAGGAAAAGAAAGAAACGAACGGTTGCCCTAATCGTGCCCGTGCTTTGTGTAATTTCACTGGAAGGAATTTCCGAGATGACGATACTGCCATCGAATTGTTCAGACTGACGAAGCGAGACGATGGATTGTTCAAATTGAAATTGTGAAGGCTGCTGCTGCTCATTCCACTGATTCAAAATGGCGTAGATGCGGTCTTGTGTCTGAGAAGGACTTGAAGGGCCTTTGGCTTCAATGATGCTGCCATTCGGTGTAGTAATAGCGAGTGTACTAAGATTGCCTAATTCAATCTTGGCGGTTAACTGCTGATACAAGGTATCACGCAGTGCAATTAGCAGAACACCTCGGGCATCTTCTTTGGTCCCGTAGGGGATCTTTTGCATATAGACAGCCGCATTCACATACGTGGAATTTAGTTCATCGGGGGGGAAATTCATATAGCTCCGCGTAGCCGTCGAAGCCATGAAATTTTGGATAAGTAATTTATAACGACCTAGATCTTCAGCACTTGTTCCTGTAGTGGGAATAAGTTGATCACTCCACACGGAATACACGGTTATACCTTGAATTGTACTGGCAATAGAAACTACATTGTTCAGGGAAGCGATCATATCATTGATTTGCATGACATGGCTGAAGGGGCTGTTATTTGGCGATAAAACACGCTCAATTGCAGGCAGCGATCCATATTGGTAGCCCAAGGATTCAAGTTGGTTCATCGTGAGTTCAATGCGATCCATCACTTGGCCGACGACTTGATAGTTGACTTTATTTACTTGGACTTCAACGGCTGTATTCGCAACGTGCTGTGAAATGGAGGCCAAGATTAACAAGGGGATCAAGAACAAGGTCATCATGAGGATAAGAATTTTAACGAGAAAGCTTCTTCGCAAAAAATGCAGGAATTGAATTTGCACTGAGATCCTCCCCTCCAACTGCTGTATAATCATAGCATAAAACAAATTAGCAGGATGTGGAATCGTTTTGAATTGGAGGGTGAACTGACTAACATGACAAGAAAAAAATCATTGATTATGGCAGTGACCATGCTTATAGCGTGTATGCCGCTTGTGGCGTGCTCATCAGAAACGAAACCTGGATCAAGCGCAAACCCAAAAGCAACCAATACGTCGTCCTCAGATAGCACAATAGCCTCTGCGCCAACGAAAATTAAGGCGCTTGCGATCCTCTTCGGGCAGACGCCAAGTACGAACAACAAGGCGCAGGCTGATTTGGAACAACGCGGCAATGTGAAGCTTGAAGTCGATTTCGTCCCCGGCGATGCTTACTCGGATAAAATGAACGTGGCGCTGTCTTCCGGTCATTCCTATGATTTGATCCTTTGGACGGATCCGATTGATAAATTTCAGAAGCTTGTGAAACAGGGCGCTTTTCACGAGATCACGCCGTATTTGCAAGGACAAAAAAACTTGAATCTCATCCCCACAGCTACGCTGCAAGGACTTCAAGTAGATGGCAAAAACTATGGTATTCCAAGACCGCGTGGTCTGTATGGCGGCGGCTTGGCCCATGTTGTTATACGCAAAGACTGGTTGGATGCCTACCAGCTGCCTCTTCCGCAAACGTTGGATGAGTTCTATCATGATCTCCAAATTTTCAAAAAGAAAGACCCGGTTGGCGGCGGCAAAACGATTCCGCTTACGCTTAGCAACGAAGTGGACTGGAATCCGCCATTCAATGAAACACTGCCTTTTACGTTTGCTTTCGGGCTTCCTTATGGATATAAAGTGGAAGGGAATAAAGCCGTTGCGGCGATCCAAGCACCCCAATACAAATTATATCTGGACTGGCTCAAACAGCTATGGAGTGAGCAATTAGTAGACTTGGAATCGCCAATTATTAAATCCCAGCAATCTGTAGACAAATTCCTTGCAGGAACGGCAGGGGCAATTGTGAGCAACGCAAGCCTTATGAGTGATTTGTATCTGGATAAGCTCAAAAAAGCGGACCCGAAGGCAAATCCTGTCTTCATTCCAGTCTTAACGGGTCCCAAAGGCGACAAAGGTGTGATTGTCACGACTGGCTTCTATGGCATATGGGCGATCCCCTCGTCCGTACCCAAAGACAAAGTGCAGAGCATCGTGAATTTTTTGAACTTCTCAGCGAATGAAGATAACTTTCATTTTGCCAAAACGGGCGTTATCGGCGTTCATTCAAACGGTTATATAGATGGCGTGGTTCATCGTACACCGGAACAAACGAATGTGTTCAATGCCGAACGTCCGGATCAATGGGTACTCGAAAACAGATATGATCCTTATATTTACGCAAACAGCACGAGACCGGAAGTATTAGCAGCGCAGAAATCGGCATTGGATGCGATCAGCACAATCGGCATTGAGAACCCTTTTATTTTCTATGCTTCTTCTACATTGGCCAAAACACCGGATCATTTGAAAAATGTCAATGAAGCGATGCTCAAGTACGTTATGGGAGAAAGCACCTATGAGGGCGTACAGAATCAAATTGATGCTTGGTCCAAAGGCGTGGGCAGTTCAATCCTGAAGGAGTATATGGATCAATACACAGCCGCTCATAAATGATGCTGAAAAGATGATGTTGGAAATTCGTGATCCGTGCTATATGATGAGGTAAGCGATGGGCAGAAGGGAAGGCGAAAGTAAGTGTCAGATGAACGATTAGCTGTTTTACAAGTACATATTGATCAAGCTGGGTATGAGGAACAGCCTGATACCATTAAACAGATTCATTTTGACGTGAAGCAAGGGGAACTGGTCGGTTTATTGGGTCCCAATGGAGCAGGAAAGAGTACGACGATTAAGAGTATCCTAGGTTTGTTGAAGGATTTTAAAGGGAAGATCTCCTTTATGGGTGAACGCAAAAGTTATGCCTACATTCCGGAGCACCCGATTCTGTACGATGAATTGACATTATGGGAGCATATGGAATTCGCGGCTTCCGTCTATGAACTGGATCGTACGGTATTCCTTGAGCGCGCGGATGATCTCTTGCATCGTTTTCGACTATTGGATGAGAAGCACCATTTACCTGGTAAATTCTCCAAAGGGATGCAGCAGAAAATTATGCTGATCCTCGGATTTTTGAATAAGCCTGATGTGTATATTGTGGACGAGCCCTTCATCGGTCTGGACCCTAAGGCGATCAAAGATTTCTTGGGAATGCTGGATGAAGAACGCAAGCGCGGCGCAGGAATTCTAATGAGTACACATGTACTAGATACGGCAGAACGCATCTGTACATCGTTTGTGCTGCTATCAGGCGGACGATTGGTCGCCAATGGAACGTTGCAGGATATTCAACAACAATGCGGCATGCCGGAAGCGCCGCTCTTCGACTGCTTCCATTCCTTATTATGAAAGGAGGGAGCGCATTGTTGAACAGCAGCTTTCAGCTATTTACGCGAAGAGTTCGTTCGGATTGGTTCTTTCAATATAAAGCTTTGCGGATGGCAGTGGATTGGATCATTGCGATTTATTTTGTTATTCCGCTGATCATTGTGGCTGGGTATCAGTATTATTCATGGTGGGTGAAGCAGCCTGCTTGGTTTAGTTGGATAACGCCAATGGTAGTGGCTGTTGTCTTCTATCTATTTACTTGGCTGGGCACGATTCGATATTTTGTGGAGGAAGGCGATCAGCTCTTTCTCAGGCAGAACCAGACGTGGTTTCATCACCTGATGGTGCTTGGCTACAGGTATTCTTTGGTTTTGCAGGGTTTAACGACGCTTTTGTTGATCCTTGTTTTTCTTCCGCTATTGATGCAAAGCTATTCCTACAGCGTGACGCAAGTGATTGCTTTCTGGCTGCTAACTTATGTGTTAAAGCTTAACTTTGGCTTGTTACGTCAACTGCTCGCACTGCGGTTCTACGGGATTGTGCTGTGGCTTTTGCGAATCGTCATTTTTGCAGGCGCATTTTTTGTGTACCAGTTTATCGTCATTGAGGCAAATCACGCCTTGTACAATTGGGTAGCGATCCTCTTGCTGGTGGTCTTGGTTGTTTTCTTAACCCGGGCTCGTTTGCAAGAAAAAGGGACCTTTTTCGCGGACATTGCCAGAGAACGTGATGCGCGGATGCGAATCGTCTCGTTAATGTTAATCCGCGTACTGGAGAAGAAAAGAAAACCAACGCGGAAGTATCCGCTGTTTTTTGCCAGATCACAGCGCTTGTTCAAGGGAAAAGGGGCCGGCAATGGGCTCGCTGATTTGTTGACCAAGTCCTTTTACAGAAGCGGCACGCAGTGGAAACAAACGCTCCAATTCGTTGTTGTGCTTAGCGGGGCTATGTTTGCTCTGCCTGGTGCGCTTAAAATCATTGTTTGGATAATCGCCGCTTGTTTGCTGGTCTTCTGGCGGAAATCCTTTTGCAAAGATGAATTAAGAGCGCCGTTCTTGACCCTTTTTCCAATACAGGACACCGATAAGCATCAAGCGCTGCAAACAGCAATTCCCGTATTAGTGCTGCCAGCCATCGTGTTAATCAGCTTATTCGCCGGCATTTCATTCTTTACTTGGTGGGGGCCGCTGCTGATGATTGGGGCTGCCATTCCGCTTGCTTATGGGACATCATCGGTATTTACAAGTTGGTATTAAACGACCAAAGCCATGCTGCTCGGATATCCGAGGTCATGGCTTGACGTGTTTATGCCGGGGTGATACGATGAGTTTAATCCAAGTGAATGACTTGGCATTGAGAACTTGGCAATGAAATGCATATGTGCTGTCGATTGTTCTACCGTATCAACGGAGACGTGCTTCAACAGAAGTGCTGCTTCGTTTTTTGTCTTTCCTGGAGTCGGTATTTATCCTGGATTATTTTGTAAGTATGAATAGCAAGATTAGGGAGATGATGGTATGAGTATTGGCTATCGAACATTAGGCCGAACAGGATTGCAAGTATCTGAAGTGAGTTTGGGGACTATGGCCTTTGGCCGCTGGATCAGCGAGAAAGAATCGGCCGACGTGTTGGATGCAGCGCTTGAGGCCGGTATTAATTTGGTGGATACGGCAGATGTCTACGGCTCGGGCATGGATAAGGATAATCCGCTTGAGACGGGAGAATCTGAGACGATTCTCGGTAATTTGCTTGGCGCGCGCAGACATCAGATCGTTCTGGCAACGAAGGTTCATGGACGTGTCGGGCTGGGCATTAATGATGCTGGACAAAGCCGGTATCATATTCATCGGGCGATTGATAACAGTTTGCAAAGATTAAAGACCGATTACATAGACTTGTACCAAGTTCATCGTTTTGATGAGCAGACTCCGCTTGAAGAAAGTCTGCGTGCACTGGACGATCTGGTTCGATCGGGGAAAGTCCGTTACATCGGCGCTTCCAATTATGCAGCCTGGCAAATTGCCAAAGCGCACGGGATCTCCGTGCAATTGCACTTGGAGCGGTTCCAAAGCGTTCAGCCGGAATACAGCATTATCACGCGCGGCATCGAACAGGAGCTGCTGCCATTTGCCATTTCGGAAGGCGTAGGCGTTATCGTCTATAGTCCGCTCGGCCGAGGGCTTTTGACAGGCAAATATGCTTATGGCGAGCAGCCTCCAGCCGGTACAAGAGGCGCTTTCGGTGAAAAACGGATTCAGACCTTGCTGGAGCAGGAGCATCATTTCCGCATTGTAGAGCGATTGAAGCCCATTGCTGCGCGGAAAAAGTGGACCCTGCCACAGTTGGCGCTTAGCTGGGTGCTGAGCAGACAAGGCATTACCTCGGCTATTCTGGGGGCGTCGAAGCCTCATCATATTACGGACGCGTGGCCGACAGCTCATGAAAGATTAAATGTGGATGAATTGAATGAAATTGATGCAATCACGCGTCAAGCGCATTTGGAACTTGTAGGCAAATAAAGGCAGTCGACCATAGGAGGAATTGATCATGAGTGTTGTGTCAGAATGGGTTCATTATGGACAAGGAGCATATACAGGCTATGCGGCGAGACCGGAAGATGCGGCTGGTCCGCTTCCTGCCGTGATTATTATTCAGGAAATCTGGGGTTTGGATGCGCACATCCAGGACGTAACCCGAAGATTTGCAGAAGCGGGGTTTGTGGCTTTTGCACCTGATTTATTTTCCCGCAATCAGTCGAGGGAAGCCGTTCTTGAAGCGCCTCGCGTAGCTGCGGCACAGGCGTTTCTGAACGCGATTCCTTCATCTGCATGGCGTAATCCCGAGGAACGGGCAGAGGCGTTGGCTGGATATCCGGAAGCGGAGCAGATCCAAATCACCGAGACGCTGAATCTTCTCCTTAATTTGCAGACGAGATGGAGTGACTTCGTCCAGCAGTTGGAGACGACATCGCAATTTCTGCGCGATGAGTATGAGCCGACACAGGGCCAGGGCGTGGCCTCGGTCGGATTCTGCTTGGGCGGCGCGCTCTCAGCCGCGCTTGCGGGCCATGACCCGGCGCTTCGCGGCGGAGTCATTTTTTATGGCAATCCGCCATCGCCAGAACTGCTAGCGAACATCAAAGCGCCGCTGCTGGGACTGTATGGCGAGCTTGATACGCGGATTTCGGAGCAGATCCCAGGCTTTGCGGAGCAAGCGGAAGCCGCGGACAAATCCTTCGAGTACTACATTTACCCAGCTGCTCAGCATGCGTTCTTCAATGACACGCGTCCAAGTTACCATGCTGCATCCGCCAAGGATGCTTTTGGGCGGACGCTGAAGTTTCTTCGTGGTGTGCTGGCTGATCGCTAGCGAGTAGGTATGAGCGATTAGTGATGAAATAAGAGTGAGCCAGACAGCACATGCTGTTTGGCTCTATTTTGGTTCCCAGCTTGATGAAGTCGAGCGTGGTACCGCGGCAATGGACAGATTGTAGCCAATAGCAGTCTCCAAAGGCTCTTATTCCGTGTAAATGAGCTCATTTTACTCGGATAGAAGCCTTTGGAGGCTCTTATTTTCCAGAAAATCCAATTTTGATTGGATGTGGGAAGTCATAGCAGTCTCCAAAGACTCTTATCTCTCGCAAGTGAGTACATTTTACTCCGATAGAAGCCTTCAAAGGCTCGTATTTGTTGTGCGGGGAGTCCATTTTGCACGGGCTCAGGCTGGATAAGAGGATCGCTGATTCCTCTAAAGTCGAATTTGTCTTGTTGATGGAGTCAGATAGATGGTGGGGAGAGCGCGTAGAGTAGCTGCAAGGGAAAGTAGCTGAGTTAATTGGACGGTGCGGCGGCGCGTCCATGCTAGCATTTCTGTTGACCCAAAATCAGCGAATAACATGTGAATAGGGTAAATCCCTTGTCCATCTGGGCAGCATGTGGTTATAATGGGGTCACTAACCACTTAAAGGAGTCAGCCTGTTATGGATATTGCCAATCGGATCGCCATCGGGATTCTTGGACCGGAAGCGTTGGTGAACAAGGTGCTGCATGTCATCACTTCGTCCTTTCCTTCCTTTCATCCTGTGGCGCGAATATGTTCGGTGGAGGAAGCGCCAGCCGCTGCGGAAGAACTGTTGACGAAGGTCGAGGTGCTCCTGATTACCGGCCCTACCCTGTACCGAAGGGTGAAGGAGCAAGTGGTTACCCCGCTGCCCGTGCATGTGATTCCACTAACGGATACCGGTTTATTCAGTGCGCTTTATCGTCTCAAAAGCGGGCGCTGGCATGACACGAAGCCAGCCGTCTACAGCATTGATTCTTTCACGGCCTCCGCTGTAGGAAGAATCGTCGCCGAAATCGGCGAGGCGCCAGCCAGCTTTCAGGTTTATGACGGTCAGCCCTATCCGCGAGCAGGCGAGCTTGTGGCGTTTCATACCGCTGCCTATGTGAGTGGCAGCACCCTGGCTGCTCTAACAACGGAGAGTGAGGTTGCGGATGCACTCACGAAGAAAGGGATTCCGTGCGAATGGATCAAGCCGACGGATCAAAACATTACGGTTGTGTTGGAACGAGCACTCTTGTCAACGGAGACGAGACGTAGCAAAGAGGCGCAGATTCTAGTCGGTATGCTGAATGTGGACGACTTCGGCAAAAGGCTGCAGTTCAAAGGATCCGAACACGATATCCAGCGCTTTAAGCTTGATATTCACCGGATGTTGATCGATTATGTGGAATCGCTTGATGGTTATTTGACCCATCTGGGGGCCGATGAGTACTTATTCTTTACGACACGAGGCATCTTCGAACGAGAAACGGTTGGGTACAAGACGGTGCCATTGGCCAGGGAAATCTGGAAATCGCTCGGACTGTCGTTAAGCATGGGTATCGGCTTCGGACGCAGCGCGAATGAAGCGGGCACGCATGCCAGGTTGGCTCTGCGGCGGTGCAAAGAAGCCGGAGGCAATACTTGCTTCATTGTTCGTGAAGACAAGACGTTAATTGGCCCCTTGGAAATGGCGGATTCACTAAGCCGCGATTTGTCCGTCACAGATCCTGAGCTTCTCAAAAAAGCCGAGGATGCGGGAATGACTTCGGCCTATTTAAGCCGACTATTAGCCACTGTCGCGAGGACGAGCAAGTTGGATTATGAAGTGCATGACCTAGCCACGATTCTTGGCATAACCGTGCGCAGCACACATCGACTTTTACTGCAATGGATGGATCATGATCTGATCACGATTGCAGGGTCTGTGAAAGTGCCCAAAGGAAGGCCTAAGCAATTGTTTCGTCTCTCATTTTTGGAAAATATGTAGCCATGGAAAGAAGTTCCTGCACATTCGGATGTTTTCTCGCTGCAAAGCGTTTTTCATCTGAAATCGTGGGAGCTTCTCCTTTATTTAAAGACAATTAATAGATTTGTCTTTTATGTATCGGGCACGGTATACTTTTTTCATAATCGCACAATATGCAAGGTGAGAGGGGAAAGACAGGATGAGAACATTGGAAGATTTGGATCAAGTAATGGCGGAGCCGTCAGCGGCATTAATAGAGTTTATGCGGGAATTAGACGGGGATATCATGCTTCTTGGGGTTGGCGGGAAGATGGGACCCAGCCTTGCGAAGCTGGCTATGAATGCTATTGCGGCGGCAGGGGTGAAGAAAGTCGTCTATGGTGTTTCGCGTTTCTCCGAGACTGGATTAAAAGACGAGCTACAGTCTTACGGCGTGCAAACTATAGCTTGTGATCTGCTCAATGATCAAGCATTGCAAGAGCTGCCTGACGTAAAAAATGTCATTTACATGGCAGGAACAAAGTTCGGAACGACGGGCAAGGAACATTTTACATGGATTATGAATGCTTATTTACCGGGGCGTGTAGCAGAGAAATTCAGCCAATCACGCATTGTCGTGTTCTCTACAGGAAATGTTTATCCTTTTACGCCAGTGACTTATGGAGGCGCGCATGAATCTATTGCTCCAGCACCAATCGGTGAGTATGGACAGTCCTGTCTGGGCCGTGAGCGGGTATTCGAGCACTATAGTCAAAAGAATGGAACACCGGTGTTAGTGTACCGTTTGAACTACGCGATCGACCTGCGTTATGGCGTACTGCTTGAAATCGCGAAGTCGATTAAAGAAGGACGTCCGATTAATTTGGCAATGGGACACTTTAACTGTATTTGGCAAGGAGATGCCAATGAGATTGCCATTCGTTCGCTGCTTGCGACGCAAAGCCCGGCTAATTTCCTGAATGTCACAGGTCCTGAGACGGTTTCCGTCAAATATGCTGCTCAGCAATTAGGATTGCGACTTGGTATTGAACCGCAGTTTGTCGGTCAAGAATCCGAAACTGCCTTGCTCAGCAATGCTTCCAAAAGCATGCAATTATTCGGTTATCCGCGCGTTTCCCTGCTGCAAATGTTTGATTGGGTCGCAGAATGGCTGCAACATGGCGGCAGCATGATCAACAAACCGACTCACTTTCAGGAGAGAGAGGGGAAATTCTAAACATGGCGACACGGCGGGAATTATCTACTTTACAGAAAATTGCGCTGCATGACGGGCTGGTCATCCCGGCACATCCGCTTGCGCTGAATGCGGATCGACAGTTGGATGAACAAAGTCAACGGGCATTATCCCGATATTATATGGCAAGCGGAGCGGGCGGCATCGCGGTTGGTGTGCACTCGACGCAATTTGAAATTCGTGACCCTAAGTTTAATTTGTTTGAAAAAGTGCTGCGGATGGCTTCAGAGGAAGTGGATCGCGCGCAATTGGATCGGCCATTCCTTAAGGTAGCCGGCATCTGTGGTCCAACGGAGCAGGCGCTGCACGAGACCGATATCGCCAAAGGGCTTGGGTACGACACAGGACTTCTGTCCATGGGTGGACTGAGCGATTGGAGCGAGGCGCAAATTCTGGAGCGGACCGCACGAATAGCGGAACAAATTCCGGTTATCGGCTTTTATTTGCAACCCTCTGTTGGAGGGAAAGTATTCAGTTTCGATTTTTGGAAAGAGTTCGCGAACATCCCTGGCATTGTCGCCATCAAAATGGCCCCGTTCAACCGCTATCAAACAATCGATGTTGCTCGCGCCGTTTGTTACTCTGATCGTCGTGATGAGATCGCCTTGTACACCGGCAATGATGATAATATCGTCAATGATTTGTTGACGGTCTATCGTTTTCAGGTTGAGGGTCAAAGCGTGGAAAAGCGCATCGTTGGTGGGCTGCTCGGTCATTGGGCTGTTTGGACGCATAAAGCAGTTGAGCTTCTGGCTGAAGTGAAGAAAGCAAGATTACATGATCAAATCGCCTTGGATTGGTTGACACGCAACGTGGAAGTTACCGATTCGAATGCAGCGTTCTTCGATCCTGCTCATGCATTTGCTGGCTGTATCCCTGGCATTCATGAAGTTTTGCGCCGCCAGGGGCTAATCAAAGGAACATGGTGTTTGAATCCGCATGAACAATTGTCACCTGGACAATCGGAAGAAATCGATCGGATGTATCGCGATTATCCGCAATTGAATGATGATGCATTTGTGAAAAAGCATTTGGCCGAATGGTTGTCATAAACGAAGATTTCGATAGGCTGGCGAAGCGGCAGGTTCATTTAAAGGAGGGGATTGCATGCGGTTTAAGGACGTGTTTTCGATCATTGGACCTGACATGATAGGACCCTCCAGTTCACATACAGCCGGCGCAGTAAGGATCGGGCTAGCTGCGCGTCAGTTGTTCGGCAGGCAGCCTGAGCGCGCTGAACTTTATCTCTACGGATCATTCGCGGAGACGTACCGCGGTCATGGCACGGATGTGGCACTTGCCGCAGGTTTGCTGGGTTGGGGCACGGATAACGAGCGGATTCCGGAGGCGTTGGAAGCTGCGAAGGAGCAGGGGATGGAGCTGCTGCTTATTCCCTCACAAGGTATCGTCGGTCATCCAAACACAGTGCGCATATGCCTGAAAGCAGAGGGCTTTTCTGACTTAACTGTATTAGGTACTTCTATTGGAGGCGGAAATATTGAAATTGTCGGTATCGATGATTTCGATGTCCGTTTCTCAGCTAGTTTCCCGACGATGGTCATTACACATACCGACCAGATTGGCATGCTGGCTGAGATTACCGGTTGTTTTCGGCAAAGTGGCGTGAATATTGGTTCTATGGATGTTGACCGTCGCAGCCGCTGTGGTGAAGTTCTAACCGTAATTGAGGCAGACAGTGAATTTCCAGATGAACTGGTGCGTGCCGTTTCTGCAATAGATGCTGTGCGTTCACTGCGTTTGCTTGTTCTTTCCTAATTATGGTCATTATTAAAATGGGATCTTCAAGCCCCGGGAGGTTATATGAGATTTTCTCATTTACATGAGCTTGCGGCGCTTTGTGTTCAGGAGGAAAAGCCGATTCATCAGCTTATGCTGGAGGAGCAAGCGCAGGAATCAGGACGTTCCTTGCAGCAGGAAAGCGATAAAATGCACAGCTATTATCTGGTGATGAAAGATGCTGTAAACCGTGGGTTGACGAGGGATACGTTGTCGCGCAGCGGTCTAACAGGTAATGATGCCAAACGGGTCATGGCCTTGATTGAGGCGCAAACTTTCCTCCTGGGTCCTGTTGCTGGCAAAGCGCTAGCTTACGCGTTATCAGTTTCGGAAGTAAATGCCAGCATGGGGCGTATAATTGCGACGCCAACGGCAGGATCTTGCGGCGTGATCCCCGGTGTTTTTTTGAGTGTGCAGGAACACTTCGGCTGGAGCGATGAGCTGATGACGAAAGGCTTGTTCACCGCTGGTGCGCTCGGCTATGTGATTGCGAACCGTTCGTTCGTTTCGGGGGCAGAGGGCGGCTGCCAAGCCGAGATTGGCTCTGCGGTCGCGATGGCTGCCGGTGCTCTGACGGAGCTGCGGGGTGGATCACCTGATCAAGCTGTTCACGCGGTAGGATTGGCCCTGAAGAATTCACTGGGTCTGATCTGTGACCCTGTTGGAGGACTTGTTGAAATTCCTTGCATTGTACGGAATGGGTTTGGCGCTGTTTCGGCAATCACGGCATCAGAGATGGCGATCGCGGGTGTTCGCAGCGCAATTCCATCCGATGAAGTCATCGGTGCGATGCTTGAAGTCGGCGCTACCATGCCGGACAAATATCGTGAAACCGCGAAGGGGGGCTTGGCGGCCACTCCGACAGGAACACGTATCATGAAGGAACTGTTTGGCCAAGGCAAACCGCATGAGAAGTCAGAAGATGGGGGTGAGCAGCTATGAAGGCTAGCGATTTGCAGGATGAGTTGACTTCTTTGCTGCATGAAGCGCAAGCGAATCAAGCTGCCATTGTGGCGTTCCGCCGCAACTTGCACGAAGAGCCTGAACTGAGTTTGGAGGAAGGCGAGACAGCAGCCAAAGTCGCCGATGGTCTTCGCTTGCTGGGGCTCGAGCCCACAGTTGGTGTTGGCGGCCATGGTCTTGCAGCCGATATTCGATTCAGCGAAGACGGGCCAACTATCGCCCTGCGGGCAGATATGGATGCTCTTCCTATTCAGGAAGAGACGGATTTGCCTTTTGCCTCCAAGAAGCTTGGGCGGATGCATGCCTGTGGACATGATGGTCATACCGCTATGTTACTGGGCGCAGCTAAGCTGCTTGTCAATTGCCGCGTTCCTCTTCGCGGACGGATTCGCTTGCTGTTCCAAGCAGCGGAGGAGATTAATGCCGGTGCGAAGGCCATGATCGATGATGGCGCGCTCGCTGGCGTTGATGAAATTTATGGACTACACAATTTGCCAACGCTAGCTCATGGGAAGACGGCAACTCGGCAAGGTGCTTTAATGGGCTCAGTCGACAGGATTGAGATCGAACTGACCGGTAAGGGCGGCCATGGTGCTATTCCCGATCAAAGCATTGATCCCATCGTAGCTGCTTCGGCTATCGTGATGGGTCTGCAAACGGCAGTCAGCCGAGAGATCTCGCCATTCGAGCCGGCGGTCGTTACAATTGGCAGCTTTCAAGCGGGCGAAGCGAATAATGTTATTCCCCATCGGGCTGCATTGACGGGGACAGTTCGAACATTCGCCAAGACAACGCAGCTCGGCATGGGGGATCGGCTAACGCGCATAATCCGTTCGATTGCTGAGGCTTACCGCTGTGAAGCCAAGGTTCGCTATATAGAGCAAACACCAGTACTCATTAATCATGATGATGCTCTGCAGCATGTAGAGAGCGTCATTGACCAAATGCTTTTGCCTGAAAATAGGGTGGAAGCAAAGCCGACCATGGCTGGCGAGGACTTCTCGCTCTATTTGGAGCGCATCCCTGGTTGTTTCTTTTGGCTTGGATCCGGTCCTGTGGAAGATGCCGAGCATGCCTATGGACTTCATCATCCTAAGTTCACACTCCATGAGGAGTGCTTGCCAACTGGAGCCGCTTTGTTAGCCGGGATCGCCATTAGCAGACTGGCAGACTTGAAGATATAAAGAAAAGACTCCGCTTCGTGGAGTCTTTTTTACGTTGTGCGGAGATAGTAAACCCAGCTGCCTCGCTTGGAGGGAACTCCAGTCCTTTATTTTGCTGTTTCAAGGCAAATTCAGCGTTTTTCGTAGAAAAAAGACCCTGTAGTTCCGCTAATACCTCAGCATCCCTGCTATTTACCTATATAGCGTCCTCTAGTTCCCTTAACAGGTTTTGTCGCTACGAAGAGGCTGATCTCTCAGGGCGGCGAAGCCGTTTTTCTTTAACGTTTCGATTCCCCTCAAGTGACATAAAAAAGTGGTTGTGCAGTAAGTTGCACAACCACTTTGGTTGAATCAATTAAGCCGTTCGGAAGCGAGCCAAGATTTGCTGAAGTTCCTCTGCCATCTCGGATAAAGATTGTGCTGCCACATTCACTTCACCCGTTGTTTCCAACTGGTTGATTGTAGAATGCGAGACGTTTTGAGAGGAAGTTGCGGTTTGTTTGGCGATTGACGCAACTTGCTGCACCGATGCTGTGATTTCCTGGGCGCCTGCAGACATTTGTTCAGAAGTTGCTGCCATCTCTTGAATTTGCGATGCAACCTGGGAGGTTGACTGCAAGATTTCCCCGAAATTTTGCTCTGTTTTCTGAACGAGTAGGATGCCCGTTTGCACTTCATCTTTCACATGGCCAAGGGCATCGCCTGATTCGTGAACAGTGGATTGAATTTCGCCTAACAGCTTAGATATTTCACTCGAGAATGAACTTGATTGCTCTGCCAGTTTACGCACTTCTGAAGCTACAACCGCAAACCCGCGTCCTTGTTCACCGGCCCTTGCAGCCTCAATAGCTGCGTTGAGGGCAAGCAGATTTGTTTGTTGGGTAATGTCCTGAATAGATTGCAGGATATGGCCGATCTCTTGGGATTTGATTTCCAGCAAAGCCATGACCTGATCCGTTTGATGTACGGAATTATGGATGGATTCCATCTGTTGAACGGTGTTTTGCACATAGGATTCCCCAGCTTCTGCTTGCTGTTTGGTCCATTCGACAGATTCAGCGATGGAAGAAGCGCTTTCTGCCATTCGATAAATACCTGCACCGACTTCCTCCATAGAACGAGAAGTTTCCTCCATGGTTAGCGTCTGTTGATCTGCTCCGCTGGCAACTTCTTGTACTGTCAATGTAATTTGCTCGGACACTTGCTGCATCTCATTGGAACTGACTCTCAATTGATCGGCGGAAGAAGCAACACTTTGTGCATGGCCATTGACCGTTTGGATCATCGTTCGCATATGATCAGACATTTGAGCAAAAGAGGTACTGAGTCCTCCAATCTCATCTTGTCGAGTCAGTGCAACATATTGGCTGGAGAGGTCTCCGTCGGAAATCCGTTTAGCAGCTTTACTTAAGGTAATGATGGGCTGAGATACATGGCGAGCGATCAGGAAGGAAATAACCAAACCTAGAATGATGGCAATCGCACTTAAAGTAATAATCCAACCTAGTCCTGCTTTGTAGGTAGAATCGAGATCGGTTGCCCAACCATCTGATTGTTCCTGAATTCTTTTGGTAAACAATTCGATTAGAATGCTGCAGCTGCCAAGATTGGAATCCGATTGCTGAATAAGTCTCAAGCCTTCTTCTCCGTGTTTCTGAGCACCTGCCAACGTGGAAGGAAATTGATTGGCGTATTGTGTCCATTGTTCTTGGAACACTTTGATTAATTTATTATCATCATCTACATGAGGGATAGTTTCAAGAAGTTTGACTTTCTTCTGAATTTCCTCAAACAATGTTTTTGCTCGATCTGATGGTGAGGAAACGCTATCCTCCGTTGAACTGCCTGTTGCATAATTGCCTTGGGATTTATCTTGCATGTTCAATTGAATGCGCAGCATAAGGTCATCGAGGTTCTTGAGATCATGATTCAGGTTTCCTAGCATGATGACATTAGGCAACCCGGTTTGTGTTGTTTGTCGTCCTGTCTCGCCCATTGATTTCATCTGCATGATGGACGTCACACTTATTGCCGAAAGTAGCAGTAGAACGATCACAAAGCTAAAAAGCAGTTTCTTGAAAAGCGTAAGTTTCATTGCGCACAGCCTCCGAAGTTTCTCTTTTTTATAAGGGGTCATGTTTTCCCTTTGCTATGGATAAATTATCCTTATCTTATTTCGGCGAATGCTGTCGAATATGTTATAGGTTTCCAGAGTAAGATGTGACTATTTTGAGTCATCAACAATGAAGGCTCACTGTTGATGACTCTATTTGTTCCTTAGCGCTATGTTTTATTTCGTCGTTTGTTCTCCTCCATTGGACCTTGGTTCAAAGGAATGTTTGACCGAAGCTTCTTCAATATCTCGGCTTGCCCAGTGATTATCAGGCACGTCCATCCATGACGAATGTTCTGTTCCGAAGAGGGGGCCTCTGCTTAGCATATGATTAATTACAGTAACGGCTTCGGCGCGTGTTATCGGGTTAGCAGGGCCGAAGGAGCCATCGGAATATCCGCTGATAAATCCTGCTTTTTGTGAAATTTTAATGACGGCTTCTGCCCAATGGCCAATGGTGTCAGAGAAGCCAACGCCTGATTCAACGGAGTCAGGTGCGAATTTAGCGGCAAGAGCGGCCATTTCGGCGCGGGTTATCGGCTGATCTGGCTTAAAGGCGTCATCTGCATAGCCCTGCATGAGCCCCATCCGGGCCACTTTTGCGATAGCTTCTGATGCCCAGTGATCTGGTTTCACATCTGTGTATAATGGATCGCTTATTACTTCTTGATTGGTTGCAATTCGCGAAAGAATCATAGCCATTTCTGCACGAGTGATTTGATTGTCCGGTTTAAAAAAGCCGCCATCATAGCCCTGAATGTAAGGAGTATGCGAGAAAAGCGAAGAATCCGTTGCGACTTTCAATAATGCGAATGTGCTGAATTTGGTAATTGTGAACTGGACGCCTTTGCCGCCATTGAACGTTGTAAGAACGACCTTCTTGAACTCAGTCGTGCCATCGCTATGTTCGATGTACACACCAAGCTGTTCCAAATCGGCATCATGCCAATCCGTGGACTTCACTGGCAGCACCACGGTGACTTCGCGGTTTTGCAGGTTGGTCTCAATCTCAATTGGATGGCCAAGCAAAGTAACGTTGGCTTTTCCGGCAACGGCTAGCACAATTTTGGACGAATGGGCCCGATTCGCCAGTTTCTGAGTGGCATCCGCCGATTTGACGGGTGTTAGATTAAAGTAGGCATCTTGGCTAAAGCCATGAAGCGAAACGCTTGGAATATGAATTTTTACATGGGCAGTGTCGAGATCCAAGCCCAAGCCGCTCTTTTCGATTAAGCTGTGCGAACTTTGTGGAATGCTGATCTTGGTTAGCGATACTTCATCCTTGGCATCCGGCAGGGTGATGACTGCTGACTTGAGCCCAGCAGCTTTGGCCTTGTCGACCAGTGCCTGTGAGTTGTCGTTAGTAAGCTTCACTTCGTCTTGGCTGCTTCCATCAGCTTGCGTTGTACGTACAACATTAACGGCTCCAGTATTGGAGCCAGCTCCACCGCCGCCATAGCTTCCGCCACTCGTCGGAGGAAGTGTTGCTTGGGCAGCTACGTTGAATTTAAGTGCATCCACCAGCATGATGCTGCCCGTTTTCTTGACGACTTGGAGGGTATGCGTACCAGCTGCCAGTGAGTCTGCATGAAACAAGCTTTGTTGGGAGCTTCGTATGGTTGAATAAGCATTAATAGTTTGCTTCAAAACGCCATCGATAAATACGTCCATTTCTCCTTGCTCTGGTCCTAAAGGGGCCAAGAGTTCAATGCCCGTACCTTTGAACGTATATTCGAAGAGGTCTCCATTGGCGGCGGCAGCATGAATATCATCCGCATAATCGCCCACAAAGGAGAAAGTGAGTTTCGACGTGCCGATGGGTTGAGTTGCCAGATAGTCTTTTTTGATCGTGACATGATTGCCGGAAATTTCATAATCCGTGTGATTACGGAGGGCTTGGCTTCCGTTCGAAATGCCGCTTAGGCTTTGCGAGTTGCCAACGATGTTGAGGGTAACGTCAGCTTGTGCAGATCCAGCTTTGTTAAAATCCGCAGATGAGATGTCGATCAGATCGGGAAGCTGAACTTTCAAAGCGTCAAGCAGCATAAATTGTCCGGTTTTTTTTACGGCTTTGAGTGTATGAACACTGAGCGGTAAATTTGAAACAGTGTAGACGTCCCTTTGAGCGTCATTGTGTGCATTGGCCCCATAGGTATGTGCAGTGCCATGCAGCTGCCCGTCGATATATATATCGACATCGCCTTGGCCTTGATCGACCTCGGTTATATAAGTGATGCCTGTTCCAGTAAACGTGTAGGTGAAGTAGTCGTTATTTTGCTCCAAATAATGCACATCTTTGCCATAATCATTAAAAGGGCGATTGGTGCTGCGATTCCATGATCCAGTGTAATGAATGCCGGGATGATCGTCGTTGATGTAAGCAAATCGTCCAGGAGATGCTGAGTTGCTTATCGTGATCGCTAATGTCTGCGGATTCCCGGAACTGAATGTGAATGTCAAATTGGTGACGCCGATTGGCTGCTGAATCAAATAAGATTTGAGAATTTTGACTTGACCGTTTGAAATCGTATAATCTTCATTTGCGGTCAGAGGGGCTGTTCCGTTCATGATGCTAGAAAGGCTGTTGCTGCCACCTAGGGTCAACGTTGCTGCTACATCGGCTTGAGCAGAAGCTTTTTTATCAAAATTGGCGGTTGTGGGATGCAGCGATGTCCCGGTAACCGCGATGGACAGCGATTGGGTATCCCCGCCGGCAAAAGCGAAATCCAGTGTTGTCAATTGACTGGAAGGCTGCTGCAGCCAGAATTCTTTTTTGATCGTTACAATACTGTTGCTTACTGTGTAGTCTGTATTCAACTGAAGGGAGGTCGATCCATTCTTAATACTACGGAGCGAATTTGCGCCAAGCACAAGCTGCGTCGTAATATCGGATGGCTGATCTTTATCAAAAGCAGTTGCGGAAGGTGGGCTAAGCAGCGATGCGGTTGTCACCTTCAAAGCATCTAGGATGAAATAGTATTGACCACTGCCATTTCTTACTGCCTTGAGCGTATGTGGTCCCTGTGGTAAGTCGGTGACTTGATACACCGAATGCTGACCTGCTTGCGGCGAACCCTCTGAGTCGGCTGTTGCCTTCAGCAAACCATCCACATAGATATCCATGCGGCCATTACTGGAGCCTTGCTCGGATAACACCTCGATGCCGGTGCCTGTAAACGTGTAGGTAAACTCTGGTTCAATACCATTGTCAGGCTCTCCGTAGTGAACATCACCGGAAAAATCATTGAATGCCCTGCCGCTGCTGTAACCCCATCTGTTCGTGTATTGAATGGTCGGATCATTGTCATTGATATAGACGGAATGGGTTACAGACTGATTAGGCGAATTAGGCGGCTGCGTGTTGTCGCCCGTAGCTGGATTCGAAGAAGCAGAGGAAGAATCGGTAATGGCAATTGACAAATCCTGTGCATCGCGTGCTCGTTCTTGGCCGCCATTACGCGTCCAACTGCCTGTATATCTCATTCCCGTGTCGTCGTCATTGACGATCGATGTCCCATTCTGCGCCGTTACTTTGAACAAGCGCGAAGCGTGGGGCTCCAGGTAAATTTGACCTAAACCGGAAGTGAATGTGCCGAGCTCAGTATGGCTCCATAAGTCACGAACAGAAGCTGACCCACTTAGGCCTATATCACTCCAATTCACGCTGACGCCCGTGCCTTTGTTGCCAAGATTGAAAAGCGCCACGGTATATGTTCCATCTCCATTATTGGCATACCATACCTGTTGACTGGTAGCTGTGGAAACCGGGTGTACCGGTCGGCCTGCTTGGTTGACGGCAATGACCTCATCATTGGTCAATAACTCGAGGCCATAGGCGTCCAAATTGGTTAAATCGTCCCCTGTATACAATTGAGCGGATGAAGCTGCCCATAGGGTCGTCGCTGTTTGCCTTTCATCTTTGGTCAGTCCAGAAGTTGAGCCGTTGCCGACATTCAAGGAATCGAAGTCATTCCAGCCGCCTGGACCGGCATCTCGCCACCATAATGCTGCATCGGGGAACAAACGGGCGATATTAGCCCATTGTGTCATGCCGACCTCGCGATCGTAGGATTCCACATCCCAATCGACGCGCCAACCATTGGCGTATTTTTTCCAATAATCCACATAGTTGTGATCAAGAGCCCACGACAGCTCGAACCAAATGTTATGCCTGCCGAGCGCAGCGGACCAAGCTTTCACGTCGTCGCGAGCGTCAATGGTCACATCGTTATGACCTGATCCCGGTGTGACACTGTCGAATTTGACGAAATCGATGCCCCAGGAAGCAATCAAATCTGCGATGGAATCGATATATTTCTGCGCGCAAGGATTGCTGAAATCGATTTTATAACCAATATTCCAATAGTCCGCGTATTTGTAGGGTTTGACGGCGATGTCGCCGATTGTGCAGCCGGGAGCATTATAAATCGGAAGATTGTTGTTCACGGCATCGGGCGATAAGCCCGGAATGAAATAAATGCCGATTTTCTGACCGTTAGCGTGCACATAGTCGATCAGATTCTGGAATCCGCCGGGATATAACGTTGTGCTGGGAACCGGTCTTCCATATCCATCCATGCTGCCGTTCCAACCTGCATCGATATTAATCCGATTATAGCCGTGAGCTTGCAGCTTCTCGTGCATCGCATCGGACATTTGTTTGATCTTGGCCTCGGATATCCAATTGCCAGCGGGACCGTCATATACTTGCATACTGTAACTGCTCCAGCCCATATAAGGCTTCTGCGCTAATCCATTGTCTGCCGCTTTGGCGATGCTCCCACCGGCAGGGACGTATCCAATTTGCGCAATGACCACGATAGCTAATAGCAATCCCAGCCAAATTTTCCTGTGGCGTTGAAGCTTATTTTTCATCTTTTCTAGCTCCTTTGTCGTTTGCTTGAATTGTGGGTAGATAATTCTTCTTCGTATGCGCCGTTGCGTGGCTGCGAGTATGCACCTCCTTGTAAGCGCTTTAGAAATGGCGGTCTTCAAGCTGCTGCACAAGTCCGATTATATATAAACTATTCTGGCTGTGGATAGGTACACTTCTGTCCAAAACCGTACGAATTGCCCGATTTCATTGGAAGATCATACGAAATAGCCCTTGCTGATGTTGAAATTAGGAGAAGGGGCAGGCGGATAATATGAATTTGCTGGAGGAAGTCACATAATTGGGGGAAAAAAGTGGGGGAGAGCCCCCACTAATAATTAAACAGAGGCGCTCACTACATGAACAAGAGGTCTACGTTTTCGAGTTGTATATAGAAAGAAATAACTGAGTGTCATCAGCAAGCAGATGGCGACGTCAACACCAATCAGTACTTGATAATTGTGGAAATAATCGAAGGAAAGTCCGCCGATCAGCGCTCCAAGGATGCCGCCGCCTTGATGGAACAGGAGCAGGAAGCCCGTTTGACGGCCTTTTCCGTTGGCAGATTCATTGACAATCAGCAGTCCGCCAGGAATGGCACTTAAATAGGTGATACCAAAGGCGATGGCAAACAAGAGAGGTGACCATCCGACATGCAGGAAGAGGAAAGCAAATCCCAGTACGCGAATGCCATACAGAATGCTCATCATGACTAGCTTATTGAGACGATCTAGCAAGTAGCCAAACAGAAGAGAACCCGTAATTTCCAAAACGCCTAGCACACTCATCGATAGAGCAATCATACTTGGAGTTACATTCGCCAACTGATGAATAGCGACCAAGTTCATTTCCACAGTCCCCATATTGAAGCCGCAAGTAAACAAGGCGAGCGAAACCACGATGAAGATCGGCACATGGCGGGCTGCTCTTTTGAATGGAGGATTCTCAGCTTCCGGTTGCGTCTCCTTCGTCACTGGTTGAAGCTCTGCATCTTGTGAATTTGCTTTATTTGGCGAAGCCGCCGCCTTAATGCCAAACCAAATGACAGGTAAAGTGACGATAATACCTAGGACAAATGAGGCTAGGAAGGCATCCTTCCAAGTCAGCCAACTCGATGAAACGAAAATCGGAGTGCTGATCGCCAATCCAACGGAGGAAGCACTTGCCAGAAGCGCAGTAGCTTTGGCACGATGGTGCTGGAACCATTTAAACATCAGCATATAGGTCGTAGTTGAACCGATGCCAACAAACCCTGAGATAACGCCATATCCAATAAAAAACAGGAGAGAGTCATGCCCGAATACGACGGTTCCCGTGCCGACAGTACTCATAATTGCGCTAGCCAGCATGATTTTCTTAGGACCATAACGATCGACAAGCCATCCACCCAGAGGCGCGCATAGAGCTGCAATCAATAAATTCGTTGACCATGCCATCGAAATAAAGCCCCGGCTGATGCCCAGGTCTTCTGAAATCTGCACTTGAAAATAAGCCATGATGAATCGAGTCAGTGCGCTAATAAAGCCAATTATCCAAAGCGAGCCTAATCCAAGCCATGCATATTTAGATTCGTTAAGCCATGTCGTTCCCATTGAACACTCCCCTTAAATAAAGATACCGATTGGTATCTTTATCATATCATAATCATTTTTCTTTTCAATAGTTGATATTCATTTGTTATAATGAAAGGGCTATTTCACGCGCGTATCGGAGGAATGTATATGCAAAAAGGAGAAAATACCCGCAAGCATATTATTGCTAAATCGGCGGAGCTTTTTAACCAGAAAGGTTATTCAGCCTCATCCTTGTCGGATATAACGGAGTTAACAGGCATTAAGAAGGGTGGCATTTATCGCCATTTTGTCAATAAAGATGAGATTGCGCTTGAGGCTTATAACTATGCGGGCAGCGTAGTTGGCAGCAAGATGCAAGAAGCGATCAATCAACAAGAAACGGCGTCAGACAAGCTGCTGGCTTATTTGCATATTTATGAAAATGTGGTGGAAAACCCGCCATTTATCGGCGGTTGTCCACTTCTGAATGCAGCGGTCGAAAGCGACGACGGCCATCCCATCCTGCGGAAGAGAGCGCAGCAAGGCTTGGAAGCTACGCTGGCTAAGATGCGTGCTATTATTTCACAAGGGGTGGAAAGCGGGGAGTTTAAAGCTGATCTCGATATTGAAGCTTTAGCCACCTTTACATTATCTATTATGGAAGGCGCTGTGATGATGAGTAAGCTCGAAGGCAGCAATCGCCATATCCGCATGAATATAACGAGTTTTAAAGCTTATTTAAAGCATGCATGCCTACGATAGATTATGCGCGAGAAGGGGGATAAATAAATGAGTACGATGAAGTTTCAAGTGAATTTGCAAGGTATAATCGATTTATTGTCCAACCATCTTTATTCGGATCCAGGTATCTTTGTCCGTGAACTGCTGCAAAATGCCGTGGATGCGATTACGGCCAGAAAGCAACTAGGCCACACATTTGATGAAATTGTGAAGGTGGAGATCTTCCCTTCCTCGCATACAATCTCATTCCAGGATAATGGAAGCGGGTTGACGGAGATTGAAATTGAGCAGTTTTTGGCGCGCATCGGCAGCACGATTAAGAAACAAAATTTGGATACAACGAATGATTTTATCGGGCAATTCGGGGTAGGGCTGTTATCTTGTTTTGTGGTAAGCAATGAAATCGTCTTAATTACTCGCTCCGCTCTAGAGGGCATTTCACTGGAGTGGAGGGGAAGGCCGGATGGCACGTATCAGATAAAAAGACTGCAAAATGACGTCGCTATTGGCACAACGGTCTATCTCAAGGCAAAACCGGAATATGAAGAATATTTTACATACGGTAAAATACGTGAGCTGCTCGAGGATTTTGGACAGTTTCTTGCGTCTCCGATTCATTTGATTAAGGATGAGTGGGATCGTCGCGTGAACGAATCACTGCCACCCTGGGAGATGGATAGAGACGCCGCGATGGCTTATTACGAAGAAATAACTTACAACAAGCCAATGGATGTTATTCCATTGCATTCGTTGCTTGGCGGTGTGAAGGGAGTTGCGTATATTCTTCCTTATTCCGTTAGCTTGCAAGAGGAGAAGAACCACCGGGTTTATTTGAAGAAAATCTTGCTCTCCAATAAAATGAACAATATTCTGCCGCCATGGGCATTCTTCGTCAATGGGATTGTGAATACGGATAGCTTGAAACCAACAGCATCAAGAGAGACTTTTCAGGAGAATGATCTGTTTTTTGCCGTAAGGGATGAACTTGGCGAGTGTATCAAGGCGCATCTGATTCGATTGGCCAAAGAAGATCCTGCGCTTTTTAAAAGAATTATTCTAGTTCATTATGCTTCTATTAAAGCGATGGCAGTTGAAGATGAGGAATTATACGCGTTATTTATTCCGTATTTGAGCTTCGAAACCTCCTATGGCGATCTGACTATGACGAAAATGATGGAAAGTCATGGTTCCCTTCTCATAACTTCCTCGCTGGACGAATTCAGACAGGTTGTTAGAGTTGCAAAAGCGCAAGAACTAATGGTAATTAATGGTGGATATGTCCATGACTTTGAACTCATTCGTAAGGTCCCTAGTGTATTCAAGCATGTTCAAGTTTCGGTTTTGAATATTTTGGAGTTTTCCAATCGGTTTGAAACGTTAAATAGGAGCGAAGAGCAGGAAGTTAATCCGTTTTTGGAGTTGTCAGATAGCTTGCTTGATCCGTATCAATGTCGCAGTTTGGTTAGATGGTTTGAACCGGCCGAGCTTCCTGTGCTCTATAATACGAATCAGGATGTTAACTTTTTTAAGCTGGCGGAAGAAAGTGAGAAGGAATCCAACCCATT
Organism: Paenibacillus sp. HWE-109; assembly: GCF_022163125.1. Classification (NCBI taxonomy): domain Bacteria; kingdom Bacillati; phylum Bacillota; class Bacilli; order Caryophanales; family Paenibacillaceae; genus Paenibacillus; species Paenibacillus sp. HWE-109. The sequence continues at coordinate 1,912,729 of NZ_CP091881.1, forward strand.
GTTCGCGAATATTATCCAAGTAATTCGCACGGAATTGTATGAGAAACCTTACGCAAGACTCTGCTTTAACTACAACAATCCTCTTGTGCGAAAGGCAATTGCATCGAATGATCCCAAGCTTCAGGAGATTTGTATACATATGTTTTATACACAATCCTTATTAATGGGCAATCATCCATTGAGTTCGGAAGAGCTGCGGCTAATGAATGACTCGCTGCTCAGCTTTATGAATCTCGGCTTAGAGCGGGCAGGTGGTACGAACAAGTGAAGACCAGGTACAATAATCTGCGAAGTGAAGCATGGAGAATGCCGAATGGCAAACAGAAACTCGCGATAAAGGAAGAAATGATTCGCATTGCGGATGCCTATTTGACCGAGCAAGATGCTTACGACTCACGAATGGAGTATACAGATGCGGCTATTGAATGCGGTTGCCCGGAAAGATTGTTTATTTCATTCGCATGGTGTTTAGCCAAATTCGAGAAGAATCCGAGTGACTATTCAAGTACAACGATTATGTGGCATTATAAATGGGTTCTGAACCATGTTTGGCGTATCCCTCAATTCAGCCTGGAACAAATTGAACTGCTTTTTGCCGATTTTAAGGAAAAGTGTTTGCAATATGGTTTCTCTTTGAGGGCTTACTATCAACAGCGAGTGAATTTTTATCTTTCGCAAGGTGATTTAAAAGAAGCCTCCTTACAGTATAAGCAGTGGAGAGAAGCGCCCAGAGATCGCATTTCGGACTGCCAAGCCTGTGAGCAGAATTTATTTGGCGTCTACCATTTCAGAATTAATCATTATAAAAGAGGGATGCACGTCCTCAAACCGATCTTAGAAGGAAAACTAAGCTGCCGTACGATTCCACAAAATACATACAGCCAAATCATTCATCCGCTGCTTAAATTAGGTGAATTTGACCAAGCGATTCTTACGGCGAATAAAGCGTATAGAGCAATTGAAGGTCCTTCTTATTTGAAAGAGTACGGTATTTTTATCGAATTCTTCACAGTGGTGAATATGGGGAAAGCCGTCCAATTGTATGAACGTACTATACGCTTGGGATTGGATTGCAAAGTTGCTTGGGATCGCATGCAATATTTGGTTTCCGTGCGCTTGTTTCTGCAGCAATGGAGCCAAACCAAACGTCGCAAGAAATTGGTGGAATCCGCTACAGTCACCTTGGACTGGTTGGATGCTGAGATTCACCGATTGGAACAAGCCTTCCAAGCCAGAAACAGGAATGAGTATGTGAAACAATTTATCACAGAGAAAGAGTTGCAATTCCGCAAATTAATTGCGAAATACAACAAAGCGCGAACAGATAAGTAAACAAACAGATAAAGAAACAAACAGACAAGTAAACAAAATTCGGTTGGAGGTTAATCATTATGCAAATTAGAACGTTAGGTCGCAGTGGGCTTGCCGTTTCGGAGCTTTGTTTGGGGACGATGAGTTTTGGCAATACAACCAGCGAGGCGGATGCCATTCGGATGATCCATCAGTTCAAGGAGCAGGGCGGCAATTTTTGGATACGGCTAATGTGTATGTCGCTGGCCGTTCGGAAGAGATTGTAGGCAAAGCGATCAAGGATATTCGCTCAGAGGTTGTTTTAGCCACCAAGGTACGTATGCAAACGGCTGACCATCCGAACGGATCGGGTATTTCGCGCAAACATATTTTACAAAGCGTGGAAGAGAGCTTGCAGCGGCTCCAGACGGACTATATTGATCTCTATCAAGTTCATGTGTGGGATCATCTAACGCCAATTGAAGAAACGCTTCGCGCGCTTGATGATCTGGTCACTTCAGGGAAGGTCCGGTATATCGGCTGTTCTAATTTTTTTGCTTGGCATCTGATGAAATCTCTCGCTTGCAGTGATGCAAACCGCTATGTGCGCTTTATTTCCATCCAGCCGCAGTACAGCCTTGTCAGCCGTGAAATGGATCGTGAAATGATGTCATTATGCTTGGAAGAGAATGTTGGCGTCATTCCTTGGGCTCCGCTCGGCGGTGGTTTCCTTACTGGCCGTTATACGAGAGAAGAGCCGACATCTGGGCGCCTCTCAGCCAAAGTGGGCGAAAGTGCTTGGGCATTGCGCGGAACAGAGCGTAATTTCACTATTTTGGATGCTGTCTATTCGGCAGCTAGAGAATTGGATAAGACTCCGGCGCAGATCGCTCTAGCCTGGTTATTGCAAAGAAAAGGCATCACATCGCCGATTTTTGGTGCAACAACGCTTGAACAATTTGCAGATAATATGGGGGCCGTAGGTTGGCGAATGCCGCAGGACATCTGGGATCGACTGGATGAAGCAAGCGCTCTTCCTTCCGAATATCCCAACCGTTTCATTGCGAAATTTGCCAGACCTTATGCGTCCAATTAATTGAACCGCATTCAGAATCCGGTGAAATTTTGTGTAAAATGATTTTTTCCGTTGACCTCATCGTGGAAGTTTCACTATAATAACCATAACCTAGATGCAAGGGAGTGGTATAGATATGGCAATAAAAGATTGCCAGATTGGCACAGCCTCATGCAAAGCCTAAGTTTAGAGGCGATACTTTGTGTGGGTTGATCGTGAAATGAAAATCATCGCCCAAGTAAACAAATTCGTTTCTAATACTTGGCTTTGCGCCTTATTCAATAAGTTATCCAATAAGGGGCTGAACAAACCATGTATAAACCATTTATTAGAAACCATCAATATAATTTTATGAAGAAACAAGCCGACCTGCTGCAAAATACACTTAGAACCAATGCAGATCTCAAAGTCTTGGAATCGGTGAAATATAGCGTTCAAAGCAAAATTGTCGACCTATTTCCGGATGTTCCTGATAGCGAAAAAGCCATGCTGGGAAGCATTTCTACCGTGGAAAAAGCGGAGGATTTCCAAGCTTATCTGCGGCAGTTTGTGCCGTATGTATCGGAATTTCCAGCCATCACGGAGAAACAGATTCAGAAGTTATTTCCCAAAAATAAAAAGCTCAAGGTCCCGGATTTATCCGCGATCGATTATCGGTACATCACGTATCTGAGTTGGGTGGATATCTCCACGAATAAGTTGTTTCTGGTGTATCATCAGAACGGGCAATTCGTGGGAATTGAAGGGAAGTACACGCTGACTTCTAAGAAAAACTTCTGCTTCTTATGCAATCGGTTTGAGGAGCTTGTTCTGTTCTCCGCCGTTTCCAAAACAAGGCCAGCGAAGTCCTCACCGGACTACTACAAATCTGTGGGCAACTACTTGTGCATGGATAGTCAGGCATGTAATAAGAACATCACAGATACGTTGGCACTGGAAAAATTTATTGCTGCAGTTGTTGGTTAGATGATGTGAGAATAGGGGCTGCTCCCGCGAGGTTAATGAACCTAGGGAGCAGCCCTTCTTTTATGTATCCACTATACTCCGGTTTTCACCTTCAATATCTTCAAATCTCCTCCAAAACTCCAAAAGCGGTTTTTGAAATCTTCATTTCTCATCTTTCTTCCATTACAAGAGGAGGTCCGATTGGATATACTGAATAAGTAGGGGCGAATGATGCTGCAACGTATCAAATGCTCACCTTTGCAGTAAGAGTTAGCACAAATAAGTGATACACGAGGGAGACATCAATGATGAGAATATGGGCATGGCTCACACCGCACAAATTAAGAAACAAGCTGTGGCTCGCTTTTCTATGTTTTATCATCTTCCCGTTGTCCATCTTAATGATTTATTTTTTCTATCACATTCAAATGACGCTGCAGGATAAAGTCAGCCAAAGCAGCCACGAGCAGCTCATTCGAATGGAGCAGTCGCTGGACGATCTGATGACGATTGTGTTTAAAACGCTTCTCTTAATTGAAAGCGATTCCACGATTGGTAATATCCTGAAGCATCCTGACAACTACACGGTGTTGGAGCGGAGAAACCTGATAGAAGAAAAGATTGTTCATATTGACAGCAGTCTTTTTTTGTTCAATTCCCCATTTGTATTTTACACAATCGCGGATTTTCACCAAAATTTGTACACGTCGTTCCAGCCTGACGAAAAGCTTGACGCACAGAAATTCTTCGAGTTGCCAACCGTACAAAAGGTAATTAACCAAAGAATTGAGACCGTTTGGGTTCCACAAGACGACAATTATTTGGCTGCGGAACGCAAGAGCAGTCCTTATTTGATTACGTTGTTTGCACTGCTGCGGGATTCGCGGAATGAAGCGTACGGCGTAACGCGCATCAGCATGAATTATGCAAACTGGTTTCATAATGTGACCAAAAAACAGGAAAGCCCTCAAGACTATTTGCTCATGAGCAGTGAAGGCGAGTTGTTGGCGCATACGGCGATGTTAAGCGAGTGGACGGATCGGATGAAAACCAGCATCCTCAATCATGGCGAAGGCAGCGGTTATTTTACCGATCACGGATCGAAAATGCTCGTCAATTACACTTATAACCCCAGGCTCCGTTTGTATCTGGTTAACCGCATTCCACTGGATTCCCTGTATGAAGAAATCAACAAGATTAAACATAAGTACATTGTCGCCTTTTTTTCGCTAACGATTTTGTTTGTGTTCATGACCTATTTCATTTCCCGAACAGTGACCAACCCTCTAAATCGACTGCAGTTAAAAATGAGCAAGGCTGTTAATCAACGACTGAATGTATATTTGCCGACCGATTCATACAGAGGGGAAATTTTGCAATTAACGGTCGCATTCAACCAGATGATGTCCGATTTAAACGCGATGATTGAAGAACTGAAAAGGGAGCAAAAGCAGCGGGAAGCGGTTCGTTTTCAGATGCTGCTGTCGCAAATGAATCCTCATTTCCTGTTGAACACGCTCAACACCGTGAAAGGCATTGCGCTGCGCGATAAAAACAAGGAGATTACGGAAATATGCTTGTCTTTGGGCGATCTGCTGGAGACGAGTCTCAATTCCGAAGTCGAATTGATCCGGCTGGAAGATGAATTGGTCCTGGTAGAAGCATTTGTTCGCATCCAACAATATCGTTACAAGAAATGGTTCGAGATCTCGCTCGAATGCGATGAGCGGCTCCGATGCGCGTTAGTTCCCAAACTAAGCCTGCAACCGATCGTGGAAAATGCCATTTTTCACGGATTTTGCATACTTGAAGGACAAGGGATTATCCGTATTGGCGTGAAGGAGGAGAACCATCAGTTAGTTCTCGAAATTCAAGATAACGGCATCGGGATTCATCATACGAAGATTCCGGATATGGCCCCTCCGCGTAGAAGGCAGAAGATCGGCATTAAAAATTTGCAGGAAAGGCTGGATTTGCTGTTCAAGGAAAACGCCAAATTGGAGTTTGTTCCCATTCCGCAAGGAACCCTGGTTCGCATCCAATTGCCGCTGCTGCTGTCCCCGCCTTTCTCGAAAGGGGGTGCCGCAGATGAAATGGAAATCGATATTGATCGTGGAAGATGAACAGTTTACAAGAGACATGCTTCGCGAAATTATCGATTGGGAAAGCGCGGGCTTGCGTCTGGCTGGCGAAGCCGGCAACGGCCTCGAGGCGCTCGCTTTCATACGGGAGCATAAGCCGGATATTGTCATCTGTGATATTATCATGCCTTTGATGGACGGCGTGGAATTGCTGCAAAAGGTTCGCGAAGAACAGATTGACAGCAAGTTCATCATGCTAAGCTGCGCCAACGATTTCGATTATGCGCGTCAGGCTTTGGAATATGGAGCGTCCAATTATATTTTGAAGCTGTCGCTGAGCGCTGAGAAGCTGCAGGAAACGTTGAAGAAAGTGAGGCGGGAGTTGGATCTGCATGCCTCCCGGCGCACGCATTTGGAAATTGACAGCTATTACAGTATGATGTGGGACCGGGTGTGGGGAAGGTCCGGCGCAGACGCGGAGGAACCTGCCGTTCCTCTGGAAGGCGATTCGTCCCGAAGACTGGCGGTGGCCGTATGTGCGGACGCCATAGCGAATTCCCGGCGGATGGAGACGATGGTGACATCGGAGGAACCGCATATCCTCCGCGATGCCATCGTGCATGTTTTTAACAAGATGGGAGTCGCTTCGGTATTTTATTGGTTGCCTGCGGAATGCGATCTGCGTCCTTCGCAGGAAGAAGCCGGGTTTCTGCTGTCCCCCGTCGTGGCACCCAAGGATTTGCTGCCCGCATGGAGAGGGGCGTTGATGGAGTTCGATCAGGTTTGGTATGGAAAACAGGTCGCAAACAGGATATCCTCCTTGCAGCGGCTAAGAAAGAATGCTGAATTTCACGGATGGGAATATGAACGGAAACTAATTTGGAGTTTTGAAAATTTCAAGCGGGATGATTGCGCGGGCATTTTGCGCCAACTTTGGTCCGAATTGTCCGCATATTTGGTGCCTATGTATCAGATAAAGGAAGCTTGTATCGCTTGGGATCAAATGTTTCGGCGAATCGCCCAGGTTCCTTCCGGAGGTCAAGAGGCGATTGTGCAGGCGGCAACGGCGAATGAGCTTCTCTGGACAATGATCGGCCGCGTTAACGGCTATCTGGATGCCCGGCTGTCGTCGCAATCTGGCGAGATCAGCAGTCACCCGCAAATCACTCAGGTTCTTGCGTATATCCGGCAAAATTTTGAAAAGGATATTACTGTGAAAATGTTGGCGAAAATCGTTGTTCTTGACGATACCTACCTGAGCAATTTGTTCAAAAAGGAGACTGGAGTCAACCTGATCAGTTTTATTCATCAGTACAGAATCGAAAGATCGCTTGCGCTTTTACGGGAAACGACGGTGTCGATCGAAGAAATCGCGAGGCAGGTCGGATTTATGGACATCAATTATTTCGTGCGCATTTTCAAGCGGTACAAGGGCATTGCTCCGGGGCATTACCGCAAAACGCATCACGGCAATATGTGAATTATGCTAGAAACGCAAATGTTCTGTCACTTATGGGATCGCTTTCATATTGTTAAAATGGAGATGTATCAACCAGATTCAATGGGGAGGGTCAATATGAAAGCGCGGAGAATGTCGTCGTTGTTAGTAAGTTTGGTGTTGTCACTTGGGCTCGTTGCCTGCAGTACATCGGCTCCGGCGCCCGAAAAGCCTGCTGAGAAGAGCGGCAAGCAGGAGGAGGCTGCAAAAACGGAACCGATCAAATTGATGTTTTGGGGAGGGGTTCCCGAAGATGCCGGTCCGAAGGAAGTGGTCGAGACCTGGAACAAGGCGAATCCCGATATTCAGGTGGAATATGTTCGCTATGTCAATGACGATGCGGGGAATTTAAAGCTGGATACGGCGCTCTTGACCGGGCAGCAGATCGACTTGTTCGCTACGTATTTGCTGCCGCGGCTGGAGCAAAGAACGAAAGCGGGGTACACGCTTAACCTGAGTGAATTCAAGGATTACGACATCGACAAAATGATGGGTCCGGCAGCGGCTGATTGGAAAATCAACGACAAATACTATGCGCTGCCCACGAAATTTATCAAAGAATTGTTTTTCCTGAACAAAGACGCGCTTGACAAAGCAGGGTTGCCGGTGCCTTACGAATGGACCTGGGAGGACGTGCGGGAATACTCGACGAAATTAAAAGCGCAGAACAAATGGGGTCTGGTTCAGGATACGGGCACGGGCTACCATGTCGCTTCCCTTGACGGTTCCCTGGTCGCGCAAGGATATACGAAGGCGGACGGTACATCGAACTTCGACAATCCATATATCAAAACGTATTTACAAATGCTCCACGACATGATGCATACCGATAAAACGACTCCTACGCTGGCCGAACAAATTTCGACCAAAATGCCGGTTGAGGCTACGTTTCTCAAAGGAGAGGCATTCATGTTCAACGGCGGCAATTATGCATTCCGTTTTACCAACAATTTGAAAGATTATCCACGGAATTTCAAAATCGCTCTGGCGCCGCCGCCAAAAGGGGTCAACAAGGATCAAAAAGACTTCAAAGTATTCAGCGGATTAGGCGATGCGATTTCAATCAACGCCAAGACGGCTCATAAAGAAGCGGCATGGAAGTTTCTGAAATGGTACGCCGATGGTGGAATGCTGCCTATGGCCAAAGGAGGACGTCTGCCGTCTTCGAAAGCGGTGAATCGGGAACAGGTGCTGAAGCTGCTGTTGGGAGATGCGAAGGACACGTATGATGTGCCGTCGCTGGAAAAAACATTGTACCACGAGATGCCCTCTTATGTGCCGAAACTGAATCAGCAGATCGTCGATATGCGGAGAGAAGAATACGAAAAATATTTGATCAACAAGCAGCCGCTCAACCAGACGATCGACAATATGGTAAAGCGTCATAACGAATATTTGAAAAATGCCAAATGATCTTGGAGAACCGGTATGAAAACAAATTGGATGAAAAGACAGCAGCTTGCCGGATATTTGTTCGTGGCGCCGAGTGTATTAGGCATTCTCATTTTCTTCGCGCTGCCTGCCCTGTATTCGTTGTGGCTCTCCTTCTTTGATTGGCAGTTTACAAGTAAAACAAGAGATTTTATCGGCTTCGGAAACTATACCCATTTGTTACAAGATGAGAAATTTTACTCGGCTATGCTCCAGACGCTGAAATTTTTGCTAGCGGTTCCCATATCCATCGGACTGGCATTTGCCGTGGCTGCCGTGTTGAATGACAGTGTCTATTTCAAAAAACTGCTGCGGGCGATGTTTTTCCTGCCTTATATTACGAGCGGCGTAGCGATTGCTTTCGTCTGGATGCTGTTGTTCCATCCGCAGAAGGGACCCATCAACCAGTTTTTGCATTCTTTGGGGGTGACCAACCCTCCGGAATGGCTCGCTTCCACAGATATGGCCATGGCGGCCATCGACGTGATCTGGATCTGGTTTTTACTGGGTTACAACATGATCATCTATTTGGCTGCGCTGCAGGACATCCCCTCCGAATTGTTGGAAGCGTCCTCTATCGAAGGAGCTACAGTCTGGCAACGGATTTGGCATATTGTCGTTCCCTTGGTTAGCCCGACAACGTTGTTTTTGCTCGTTACTGGATTTATCGTGACGATTAAACAGTTTGGCATTATCGAGGCTATCACGCAAGGCGGTCCGGGAAATAGCACAATGGTCTTATCCTTATTTATCTATAAGACGGCGTTTCGCTATTACGAAATGGGATACGCTTCGGCTGCATCGTGGATTCTTTTTTCCTTCATATTTGTACTGACTTTGCTCCAATGGGTATTACAAAAGAGGTGGGTTCATGATTAATCGCGAGTGGGGGGACCCTTCGATGACAGACACCAAGCCACCGATAGCAGCCATACGCCCGCGGCCTCGGTTCATGTCCCGTTACAGAAGGAAGGCCATGCAAAAATGGGGCGTGACTTTGGTCATGATCGTGCTAGGGTGCTATATGATATATCCATTTATATGGATGATCAGCACATCGTTCAAGACCCCGTTGGAAGTGTTCGCCTATCCGGTCGAGTGGTTGCCGCAGAAGCCCATCCTGGAACACCATCTGAAAGTGTGGACAGGTTCCAACAGCTTCTGGAGGTACTATTTCAATTCAATTAAAATTTCGCTAATCGATGCGATCGGAGCTACCTTCCTGGCGGCGATGGCGGCCTACGGATTTTCCAAAATTGAGTTTAAAGGTCGGAATGTACTGTTTTTCCTGTATCTTTCTATGATGATGGTTCCGCCGCAAGTCTTGTTTGTGCCGAGATTTCTGATGTTCGACAGGCTGGGAATTTATAATACTCACTGGGCACTCATTTTGCCGGGCTTGTTCACAATATTCGGGGTTTTTATGTTACGCCAATTTTTCGCGTCGATTCCCAAAGATATTATCGAATCGGGAATGATAGACGGCGCGGGTCATGCGAGCATTTTCCTGCGGCTTGTTTTGCCGGTGTCGAAACCGGCTTTGGCAACCTTGGCCGTTCTAGATTTTTCCTGGCACTGGAACGATTACGAGAACGCACTCGTCTTCTTGATCGACAAAAGCAAATATACAGTCCCGTTAGCGATGCAAAACTTTATTCTGGAAAACACGATCGACTACAACGGCATGATGGCAGCGGCCACCGCCGGCGTATTGCCGATGCTGATCGTTTTCTTGATCGGGCAAAAATTTATTATCCGCGGAATGATGAGTTCGGCTGTGAAAGGATAACTCCGGATTAAACAAATACGCTTACCACCTGTTTAACGTGTGGTAAGCGTATTCAAAATAACGTAAATAGGAGAATAGTCGTGAAAATTCGTAAAGTAGAAGCGTTGCCTCTGATTGCGCGGTTTGAAGATATGTTTGGCGGGTTGGATAAAGTCCCTGAGTCGCTGTTGTATCCCTCCTCTAATTTCGCCACTTATCCCAGATACGGTCAATATTCGACGGTTGTGGTCATCACAGCCGAAGACGGCACGACTGGAGTAGGGGAAGCGTTCGGACTGCCCACCCCGAAAATGAGCGCGGTGTTTATCAACGAAGTCATCGGCCCCATGCTCATCGGCAAAGATCCGTTGCACACCTCATGCATTTTCGAGGCGCTCGTCGCCTTCCCGGAAAAAATCGGCCATACCCGGGGGGTAATTTGGGAGGCGATCAGCGGTATTGATATTGCCCTGTGGGATTTGAAAGGAAAATTGCTCGGGGTGCCGGTTCATACGTTAATCGGGGGAAAACAGCATGAACGCATCGAATGTTATGCGAGTCCCGTTCAGTTTTTTCAAACCGTCGAGGAGACGAAAACCAAAGCCCGAGAGTTTGTGAATCGAGGATTTCGCACCATCAAGCTGAAGGTCGGCAGAGGCATCGAGACGGACATCGCCCATGTGGCCGCCGTCCGGGAAGAAGTCGGACCCAACATACGGCTGCTGCTGGACATGAATTGCGGTTATGATGTTCGTTCGGCCATCATGTTCGCCAAAGAGTTGGAGCCGTACCGGATCGGATGGTTCGAAGAACCGATTTCTCCGGAAGACGTTGACGGTCTGTACGCGATTCACCGGGCGATCAACGTTCCGCTCGCCACAGGTGAAAACGAGTTTTCGGTACACGGGTTTCGGGAAATATTGAAGCGTGGCGCCGTCGATGTTATTATGCCCAATATTTCCAGGTGCGGCGGCATTACCGGAATGACACGAATCAATGCTTTGGCCATGGCGTTCGGGGTTAAACTTTCTCCTCACGGCGTAGGAGGGGGTATTGTCATTGCTTCGTCTAGTCAAGTCATGGCAGCGTTCAAAAATTCGTATTTGTTCGAATACAATCAACTGCTGAATCCGCTCAGACACGAACTCATCGACGGACTGCCCGCTTACGGCGACGGTTGGTTGACGATAAAGGACGAACCGGGACTAGGTTTCTCGCTGAATGAGGAGACGGTCCGCAAATTTGCCGCGAACAATTAGGACGGCATACTTCGGCTGATAGGATACGGAATTAGCATCTGTCTAGTCCATGGGATTAGCAGATGCTTTTTTCCATATTATATGTTTTTGGGTATGGGAGAGCGAAGCTTAACCCTTATTTATTGGCGTCCACCGCAGACTTCTTTGCTATCTTCTTTGCTTGTGGTCTTCGGTCTCAGAGGGAATCTAATGAACTGTATGATGCTTATAGACGAGAAAATGACTACTTTGGAGATGTAATGAACTGGATTGCCGTTATCGAGTAGATTTTAGGTGGAAAGGTGACCGTTTTCTTGAAATAGAGCATCTGGCATTCATTAGATTTCCAGAATGAGCGAGGCAATCATGGCAAAAAGATACGTCCCGTAGTGCTGAAAGAAATCCAAAAATTTCGAGATTGTAGTGACCCGAAAAAGAGTTTAAGCTGCTCGCATGTGAAGGGGGCCACGATCTTAAAGTGGTGCCCTATCGGTGCAGGGGACGTTTCTCCGCGATGTGTTCATACGGAGAAGGGAACGTCAAGCCGCGATACTAGCAAAATGTGTCCTGATAGCGAGTTTGAGGGAACTACAGTTCGCTATCATTCTGAAAACCGCCATATTCTACGCCAGAGCATTCCTGTAGATGCTAATATTTTGGTTTTGCAAAAAACAAGCACCCTCTGTACATTAAGATCATGTCACCGGCCAGTGACTAACATGATCTAATAACAGGAGAGTGCTCACTATGAAGTTTAAACAAAGACATTCGGAAAATCAACGGATCGAACGAATTACCACGAATCATCTTATCGTTGGTGTAGATATTGCCAAAGAAAAACACGTTGCTCGGGCTGTCAACTTCCGTGGGATCGAAATCGGACGACCTATTTCGTTTGAAAACGGAAGAGAGGGTTTCGAAAAATTATTTCGCTGGATTCAAAATTTACTAGCCCAAAAAAATCTCACTTCGTTCCTCATTGGACTCGAACCAACGGGGCACTACTGGTTTAATCTTACTGACTGGCTAACGCAAAACAACCATGAAGTCGTTCTGGTCAATCCCTTAACCACGTATAGAAACAAAGAGAATCGAGACAACAGTCAGTCCAAAAACGACTTCAAAGATGCTTTGGTTATCGCAGATGCGGTCTGTCGGGGATTTTACTTTCCTTATTATCAGCATGGGGACGTTTACCAGCGCATACGTATGGTCATGAATGACCGGGAATACTGGGTGAACCAGCAAACAAGCCTAAAAAACCGCATCTTCCGCTTACTTGACATCCACTTTCCCGAGTACTGCCGTGTTTTTGAGGACTGGACAACCGTCCGTTCCCTGGCCTCACTCAAGATCTTTCCGTTGCCGGCAGACGTAAGACTATTAACGCCGCTGGAGATGGTATCTTTATGGAGAGAAAAAGGCGGAATGAAGCGAGCTGGGGGTAGAACCGGCATGGAGATTGCTACCAGACTCATCGCAGCAGCCCGCAATTCCGTCGGCAGTAAAGTAGGGTACGTGGAAGCGCGAAATGATCTGAAAAGGCTTCTTGAGGACTATGAGCGCTTGGCTGAACGACTGCGAGAGTTCGAACAAGAGCTGGAAGGGCTGCTTGAACCACTACCGGAGGTCCCCTTACTACGGAGTCTGAAGGGTTTGAGCACGTTGATGATCTCGGCATTGTTGGCAGGGTGCGGGGACCTAAGCAAGTATGCGCACGGTCAACAAATCCTCTCGCAAGCCGGGATGAACCTCGTGAATCAGAGTTCAGGCAAGCATCAAGGTAAAGTGACCCTTTCAAAACGTGGAAGGCCCCAATTGCGAAAATATTTGTATTTAGCGGTACTCACACTTGTCAACAATCATCCGAGTTTTCAGCAGTGGCATATCCACAATGTACAGGTCATGAAGATGAAAAAGCACCGCTCTATTTTTAAATTAATCGGTAAATTAGCACGTATAATCATCGGTATGGTAAAACGGCAAGAAGAATTCAAATCGGACATGGAGCAGCAGCAAGCTGCTTAGTTTATCCTGGTCATTGTTTATTGTGCTCCGCTGGAGTGTCAGAAAGTTGAAGGAAGCAACGCTTTTTAACTAGGGGCGTATGTTGGCCCATTCGTAGGATCACGCATGACGAAAAGCACGGAAGTACCGAGTAGTAGTTCCCAAAGGGCACAGACCCGTTACTAGAGCATCTCGGCCTCCACCTCTTGGACAGGTATAACGAAGGAATGTAAGGGCTGCGACCCGTTGAGTCATGGGAGGGTAAACCACCAAGAGACCGTGGAATCAAACGTGCATATATGGGAAAATGAGGAATTAATAGCACATCCTCTATTCCCGTATGCCCTCTTGATGATTTTAGAGAAACAGCTCCCTTATCTTCTAGAGAACCCTGCTTCAAGAATGTTGTATTCCTACGAATGGGCGAGTATATGTAAGAAAAACGCTAAGAACAGAGGGAGGGAACTACGGTCCGCTATTCCACCATTTCCCGGGTGAAATCTGCAGTTTCCGCTTGAATAGCGGATCTCAGTTCCCTTTCATGCTACGTTTACCCCATTTCCTGCCATATAGAGGATCATAGTTCCTTTTCACACGATGCTCTTTGTCATTGCACAGCCCAAAGGGAACTACGATCCGCTAGAGTGTTGAAAACTGTTATGAGGACGCTCATCAATCAGGGCGGCGAAGCCGTTTTTCTTATTATTGTATCTACTCTGCTGCTGTTTTCACCTTCAATGACTTCAAAACTCTCGCATCCCTGATGCCTCCCGTGCCTCCCATCCAAAAACCCCTCAAAGTACCTCAAAACAAAGAAATAAGAGCCTTTAGGAGCTCCTATACGCACCAAATTCTGCTCATTCTGTAGAATAGAAGTCTTTGGAGGCTCTTATCGTCGCCAAATCCCTTACAAAGTACCTCAAAACAAAGAAATAAGAGTCTCTATGCATTTAGACTTAACAGTGGACACAACGAATTGGGAAATTAGATAATAGACATATCTAAATGACGAGGTGTCCGAGATGAATGAATTCCGCCAACGGTACAATCAAAAGTTCAAAGAAGAAACGGTTAAGTACATTCAACAACATAGTAAATCGATTCCGGATATTGCAAACGAACTGAACATTCCAGCGAAAACATTGAGCAGTTGGGTCAGTAAATATCGCCAATTTCCAGATGAGCCCTTCGTAGGAAGTGGCAATCTACGTAGCCATGACCGGATCATGAAAGACTTGGAACAACGCAACAAAGACCTAGAGGAAGAACTAGCTATCTTAAAAAAGGCGCTGCACATCTTCAGCAAAGACCCGAAGTGAGATTCAAGTTCATTGATGACCACCGTTCAACATTTCGAGTTGAGAAGATGTGCAGCGTACTAGGTGTATCCAAGAGCGGCTATTATAAATGGCGAACCACACCCCCAAGTGAGCGGAAAAAGCACCGCGAAGCGTTGGCTAAAGAGGTGGAAAAGGAGTACTTGGAATCGGATCGGAATTACGGGAGTCCGAAAATCACAAAGGAACTGAGAAAAAAAGGTTTCAAAGTCGCTGTCAAAACGGTTGGACGCATCATGAAAAAGAAGGGCTTACGCTCACAAGCTATAGGGAAATTCAAGGTACAAACAACGGATTCCAATCACAGCCACCCGATTGCGCCAAATTGGTTAAATCAGCATTTTGATGTGTGTACAAGACCGAATCAAGTATGGGTTACCGACATCACGTACATCCATACACGTCAAGGAAACCTTTATTTAGCAAGCGTTCTTGACTTGTTTACCCGCAAAATCGTTGGCTGGCAGCTGGGCAATCGCATGACCGTGGAACTGACGCTAGACGCCTTAAATCAAGCATACGAAGCCAAAAGGCCGCCTAAAGGCCTTATCCATCATTCAGACCGGGGATCGCAGTATGCATCTAATGAGTACCGTAAACAACTGAAAGAATACCATATGATTCGTAGTATGAGCCGTAAAGGCAATTGCTACGATAACGCTTGTATAGAGGCTTTTCACAGCATTCTCAAGCGGGAATTGGTGTACAGATATAAATTTCAAAGCCGCCAAGAAGCACACCAACGAATCTACTGGTACATTGAGTTTTTCTACAACAGGAAACGTACGCACAGCAAGCTTGGCTATTTGTCTCCAGACAAGTTTGAATCCCAATACTACAAGCAAATAAAACTAACTTCTTAGCTCTTTTTTTGTGTCCACTCTATTGACTTAGATACACTAGGAGCTCCTATATGCCCCAAAGTCGGATCATTCTGTAGAATAGGAGTCTTTGAAGGCTCTTATCTTAGCTATACCTGCCCCCATACTCACCTAATTTTAAGCAAACATTTATCGGGACTTCAGGTTCGCTTCAAATTTTGTTCATAAATGGAAAGTAAGATAGGGTTGTACATATCGACATAGGAGTGATGATAATATGAAAATACAAAAGATGGCGGGACTCTGCATCCTTATTCCCGTGTTATTAGCAGGTTGCGGAAATGCTAGTCAACCAACAACCAACAATGCAGCTGCAGCGGCGACAACAAAGCCTGCACAGCAGCAAGATCAAAGTGCTAAGCCATCGCCGGCGGCGAACGGAGCGAACCGTACAGCAATGAGTACGGAACAGCGACAAATGTTCAGCACGATGCAGTCGCTGATTATGCTGGATAAAGCGGAGGGACTCGCGATCACGAAGGATCAAGCGACAATCATGCTGCCGGTTGCGGAAGATGCCGTTGCCAAAGGCGAACTAACGGACGAGAATAAAACCAAGCTGCTAGAGAAGCTTACTGAAGCTCAGAAGAAATATATGGATGATGCAGCAACCCGCATGAGCAATCGTGGCAATGGAGGTAATCCGGAGGCAAATGGCGGAACTGCGGGGAATGGCGGAACTGGCGGCGGTAAACGCAATGCCCCAACCGGTGATCAGACGAAACCAGACGCGGCTGCAAAGCCGGATGCGAGCAGCACTGGCAACGCAGCGTCAGGAACAGGAAGTGAGCAAAAGCCAGCAAGAGGTCAAGGTGACGGCAAAGGGCCTGGCGGCACTGGCAACGGTAATGGTGGAGGCAATCGCGGGTTTGGCGACCCTGGCAAACAGCTTGTCGAGCTGCTGCAGAGTAAAGTGAAATAAAATTGAGAAAGCTGGGAGCGGATGCTCCCGGCTTTTTGAGTTTACAGCTTGTGATTTGCCTGTTAACCTGAGGAGAGTAGAAGTTTGCTGTTCAATCTAGGAATAGTCAACGAGAGGGGGAAGACAAGCTGTGTATACATTACCAGTACCCAATAAGATGGAAGATCGCAATGTGATCAGTATGCTGGAAACCGTCGACTGCTTAACTGGAGAGAGAACGCTGCTCGCCACATTCGATG
Organism: Paenibacillus sp. HWE-109; assembly: GCF_022163125.1. NCBI lineage: Bacteria > Bacillati > Bacillota > Bacilli > Caryophanales > Paenibacillaceae > Paenibacillus > Paenibacillus sp. HWE-109. The sequence continues at coordinate 1,929,441 of NZ_CP091881.1, forward strand.
GCCTAATCGAAGCGCCGAATTGGACGCTCGATGGCCGAAGGTTGATCTATAACAGCCAAGGAAGCTTATTTTCCTTTGATATTGCAAGTTGTGAAAGTACGTTAATAGAAGCTGGATTTGCTGCGCATTGCAACAATGACCATGTACTGTCACCTGATAATTCATATATCGCTGTTAGTAATCATACGCAGGAAGACGGTCAATCCCGAATTTATGTGTTTCCGCTTAGCGGCGGCCATCCTGTCTTAATTACTCCGCTGGCGCCAAGCTATTTGCATGGATGGTCGCCGGACGGCAAGCAATTGGCTTATTGCGCAGAGCGAAACGGCCAATATGATATTTATACCATTCCGGCGATAGGCGGCGTAGAAACACAATTAACGAATCTGCCTGGTCTTGATGATGGGCCAGAATACTCCCCTGATGGCCGACATATTTGGTTTAATTCCGTTCGCACCGGACTTATGCAGGTATGGCGGATGGATGTGGACGGAAGCGCACAGACACAGATGACTTTCGACGAGAGCAATAATTGGTTTCCGCACATTTCACCAGACAGCCAAACCGTTGCCTACCTCTCCTATCGAAAAGGGGACGTGGCTCCCGGTGATCATCCTCCGAACAAACAGGTGGAGATTCGCTTAATGTCCAGTGAGGGCGGACCTTCCAAGCGGTTAGTTGAACTGTTTGGTGGTCAGGGTACATTGAATGTGAATTCTTGGTCGCCAGATAGCCGCCAATTAGCTTTTGTTAGTTATAGATTAAAAGAGTAAATACCATTTTAGAGTTGAGAAAGGAAGCTATCTATGGATACAAACAGTAAAGCATGTTGTTCGGCGAGCCGTCATACCGCGGGACAGGAACAGCCACCAATCCCCACGCTTGAAGTTGCTCAAACAGATGCTCCGAACGTTCCGAAACTGCATGACATGGTTCTGATACAAGGCGGAACTTTTTTAATGGGGACGGATGATCAGGAAGGCTTCCCTTCCGATGGAGAAGGTCCTGTGCGCGAAGTAACGGTTAAAGCTTTCTATATAGATCCTTGTGCGGTAACGAATGCGGAGTTCAAGCAGTTCGTTGATCAAACAGGCTACAAGACGGAAGCGGAATCGTTCGGATGGTCCTTTGTTTTCCATTTGTTCGTGTCCGAAGAAACAGCCAAGCAGGTGAAAACCACGGTCCAGCAAACACCATGGTGGTGGGTTGTAGAAGGTGCGGATTGGCAGCATCCCGAAGGCCCGGATTCGCATGTGGAGGATCGGATGGATCATCCGGTCACACAGGTATCATGGCATGACGCTATGGCCTATTGTCGCTGGTCCGGGAAGCGTTTGCCGACGGAAGCAGAATGGGAATTCGCTGCTCGGGGAGGCTTAGTGAAGAAACGCTACCCTTGGGGAGACGAGCTGAAGCCCGGCGGCAAGCACATGTGCAATATTTGGCAGGGGAAATTCCCGGATAAGAATAACAAAAGTGACGGCTATGCCGGTACTGCGCCTGTAAAGGCTTTCGAACCCAATGGCTATGGCTTATATAATGTGTCAGGCAATGTTTGGGAATGGTGCTCCGACTGGTTCAGCCCAAATTTCCATATCAAAGACAAGCGCGACAACCCAAGCGGTCCACCTAAAGGAGAAGCCCGCGCGATGCGTGGCGGCTCATATTTGTGCCATCGTTCCTATTGTAATCGCTACCGAGTAGCTGCCCGCAGTAAGAACACGCCAGACAGCTCTACGGGAAATATTGGTTTTCGCTGCGCAGCGGACGTTTCTTTTTGATAGGTTTGTGTATAATAGAGTTAATGGTCTCGTGAAATGTGAAATGTGAAATGGTGCTGGTCATCTACTGATTTTGTGGAAGGTGGTATGCGAACAGTGATTAGATGTAAAAGCTGCGCAAAATTAACGGAACTGCAAATGCATCGCTGCACGCATTGCGGTGTTGTGCTTTCCTACTCCGTGGCGGAAAAATTCGATCTATTGGCAGAATCTGTGGAGAATGCCTTGAAGAAGGAATTGGAACTAAGGAGAAAGCAGCGTCATTAAGTTGATTATTAGGATGCTCGGATTTGAAGAGGCTGTTTGTTAAGTAGGTATCGCGACTTAACCAACAGTCTCTATTAATGTTGCCAAAAAATTGAAACTTTTCTCGGGCAGGAGCAGTCTAATTTAGTAGAAAAAAAGGAGAGTGATTTGAGCGTGATCCTGTCATCCATAGCTGCGTTATTAACTTCAGGAATCGTATTGATTCTGATTATGCCGTTCATAAGACGGCTGTCCATTGCCATAGGAGCGGTAGCTGTGCCGAATCATCGCACGATGCACAGTTCGATTATGCCCCGGTTGGGGGGATTGGCTATCTTTATTTCTTTTATGTCAGCAGCAGCCTTGTTTTATGCCAAGCTAGCACCAACTCTGCCGGCATTTTGGGGACTATTCATAGCCGCATGTATCATTGAAGTTGTTGGGGTAATTGATGATGTTTATACATTGAGTGCCAAGTGGAAAATGCTCGGTCAACTGCTGGCAGCATCGACAGTAGCCTTGTCCGGGTTTACGATTGATCAGATCCATATCCCATTTGGCAGTGACATGTATTTCCCGGCATGGCTTTCTATTCTGTTAACCATAGGTTGGATTGTGGGCATGATTAATGCTCTGAACTGGATCGATGGGTTAGATGGTCTGGCGACAGGTATTGCGGGCATATCCTGTTTAGCATTATGTATCATCGCTGCGATGACAGGCAATGTGCCTGTTCTGATAATTAGCGCAACATTACTGGGGAGTTTAGCAGGGTTTTATCTATTCAACGCCGAGCCTGCTTCCATTTTTATGGGGGAATCCGGATCAGCCTTCCTTGGATTTGTATTGGCTGTCCTTGCCATCCTTGGGTTCAAACAGGCTATTTTTGTCTCGTTTATTGTCCCGTTATTAATTCTAGGTGTTCCGATATTGGACACGCTGCTTGCGATGGTGCGTCGCGCTCTGCAAGGGCGTCCTGTGTATGAAGCTGACCGGGGTCATGTGCATCATCGATTGACAGATCTAGGGGTTAGTCGTCGTAAAACGGTGTATACCTTGTACGTCATATCTGCCTTCTTGGGGATTTGTGCGATTATACTCACCAAAGCGTCTCAATCGGGGATAACCCTTGTTATGTTGTTGTTGCTGGTTGCGTTGTTGATTCTTGCGGGTGCTGAGTTGGTCGGTATTATTAAAGGAAAGCTTCCGTTGTCCGCATTCCTAAGAAGAATCAGGCGTGTGCGTGAGGAAAAATAAATGAGCAAGTACGGAATTGCCGTCTTCGTGACGATACTTCTAGGCATTGGCTCAAGACACTTTGCGAGCTTGCTGCCACCTGTCATTGCCATCCATGCCGGGGATATTCTCTGGGCCAGTATGGTGTATCTAGGATTCCGATTTGTTGGGTACAACAAAAGTCTTCTCTGGGCTGTTGGGTTGAGCGTCTTATTCAGTTTTGCCATAGAATTCAGTCAATTATATCAAGCGGATTGGATAGTTGCTCTTAGGCATACAGTTCTCGGCGGCCTCATCCTAGGGCAAGGCTTTCTAAAACTAGATTTGCTTCGCTATGTAATGGGTATCGCTCTTGCTTACTTTCTAGACAAGGTATGGCTGTTTAGAAAAGGCAAGAGCTGATTTTCAACCAGAGGCTTGCTAAAATAATAACCTTGCACGTTATCACAGTCTAACGTTTTGAGGATGTCCAGTTGATAGTTGGTTTCAACCCCTTCAGCGATCACAGATAAATTCAATTTCTTGACTAAATGAATGATGGCAGAAGTTAGATTGCGTTCATCTTCGAGGTGGGACAGATCTTGGATGAAACTTTTGTCGATTTTGATGAGATGGAAGGGCAACGTTCTTAAATAACTCAAGGAAGAGAACCCAGTGCCGAAGTCATCGAGCGCGAGTTTGAAGCCTGCTTCCATAAGCTGATTCAGGCGCTTAGCGGCGGTATCTATGGACTCGATCAGAGCGCTCTCTGTTACTTCCAGTTCGATGGAAGAGGGGGAGATACCCGCACTTTGCACCATCTGGACAACACTTTCCACGAAATCATCTTCTCTAAGCTGCGCAGGCGAGATATTGATAGCCATGATGGCATAGGGACAAGTAACCAATAGGGTTTTTAGCGTTTCACAAGCCTGTTGAATAACCCACTTGCCAATCGGAATGATCATGCCATTCTCTTCGGCAATGGGGATGAATTCATTAGGCATAATAGGGCCCAGCACGCCATGCTGCCAGCGAAGCAAAGCTTCAAAGCCACGGATGCTGCTGGTTTGCAGGTCAATTTGCGGTTGATACATCAGATGGAATTCATTTCTAGTCAAAGCGCTCCGAAGCGACTCCGATAAATTCGCATGGTGAAGCTGATCTAAAGTCAATTGTTCTTTATAGAGTACAATCCGGTTATTGCCTTGCTTCTGGGCATAGTAATTCGCAGTTCGGATTTGCTCAATAATTTGCTCAACCTCAATCGAACGGCCCTCATACATATAAACTCCTGTGCTGAGTGAAATCTCAATGGCAGGTGTTCCCCCGTTGTATCCTTTGACAAGCGAATTCAAGGCTTGACGGTTCCACTCATGGATGTACGCTTCATCTCTGGCAAGCGGCAGCAGAATCAGAAATTCATTATAAGTAATGCGCCCTACATAACTTCCGCTCGGCAAATGAGCTGAAATGCGGCTGCCAACTTCTTGCAAGAGTTGATTGGTTACCTGCAAGCCATGTAAATCATGAATGACCTTCAAATTATTGACGGTGAATAATAAAAACGTGGATTTGGCATGCGTATGGATGATTTTCTTCATCAGTTTGGACATTCGCTGAAGATTAGGGAGGCCTGTAATTGTATCGAACAACGAATTATGATTTCTCTGTACTTCTACTTGTATAAAATGTTGAATCGTAAAAATGGCAATCGGATAGAGGATCAGGATAGGTCCTGCGAATTGTTTAATCAAGAGCATGGCAATGTGCTGAGGAAGCAGGACGCTCCAGGCAATACTTTGAATAGCAATGAGCAGGCTGAAGATGCCCGTAGAAATCACACTTCTCCTACGACCAAAAGGCTTCTTGTAATGATAAAAAAAGATCCCCATCAAACCGGATGTTAGAATGGCAAACACGCCAGGAAGCATGCCGCTGCCCCCGATCGAATACCGAAAGCCGCCGATAAGCAGAATGGTTATCAGTGATGAAAGCCCGCCTCCCATACTTCCGGATACAGCAGACAACACCACATTCATATCAAGAAACACACCAGAAGTCACTTGAACAGGCATGTGCATTGAAATAATACCCGCTAGACCGAACATAACGCCATAGGCAAGCTGCTGATAATACCACCTTTGGGTGGTCAAATAAGGCGAGAGATGATTAATAATGATGATGAACAACGTAATATTAGCCAAATTCTGCAAGAGGCCTGTTAGATTATCTAAAGCTGTCAAAGACCTTCCTCCTCGAAAATAGCAAAAAGTACCGTTACATGTGCGCAAAGAATATACGCATATATTCGACATAATTTGTGAATTTCCTTTAAATTAGAACATTAGCTTCGTTTACCCCCAGATTGCACAAGGAATAACCTTCGAATAGAACATTTCTATTGAACAAATGTACGAATAGGAAAGATCGATTAGACGCAAATAGCAGGCAAATGATACAGTATGAAAATAAATCCTATATAAACGATAGGAATTGTCGTGAATATGATGCAAGGGAAGGGGCCAAGGCGAATGATATCTTTCAAAGCACCAAATCAGTACTGGAATGAGTCACACATTTTAGCAAAAGGCGGAGCACTTATCGCTCCACTCGGTCAAAAAGCACTTATTATTGCTGGGAAACAGGCCCTTGAGGCAATTAGTTCATCTTCCTTTCTTTTGGGCCTGCAAGAATCCGGGATTACATATTCCATTGCTTTGTTCAGTGGCAAAGTGACGACGACGGAGATTCAAACCTATCGAAACATTGCAGCAGACAAAGAAGTTGATGTCATTATCGGTATCGGCGGCGGCAAATCCCTGGATATCTCCAAAGCAGTCGCTGACCATTTGGGTATTCCCGTTGTTGCGGTGCCGACCATAGCTGCAACCTGCGCATCTTGGGCTGCTTTATCCGTGCTCTACGATGAGTTGGGCCGCTCATCCTCGTACAGGCTGCTGAAGCAGTCCCCTTCATTAGTGCTTGCTGATCTGCAAGTATTGGTAGCTGCTCCTAAGCGGTACTTGGCTTCTGGCATCGGCGATACGCTCGTGAAATGGTACGAAACGGTCGTCAATCACAACGAAGAGCCGGATGGATTGGATATACGAATCTCGATACAAATAGCCAAATTAGCCCTAGAACGATTGCAGATATATGCCAAGTCAGCTTATGAAGCGGCGGGGACAGGAGAAGTCACACCTGCGTTTAAAGAAGCTGTGGATGCTGTCATTGTTCTGGCGGGATTAGCAGGAAGCGCTCAAGGAAATACACCGCGTGCGGGCATTGCCCATGGCATCCATAATAGTCTGACCTTCCTTCCAGAAACGAAAGACACCTTGCACGGTGAGAAGGTTGCCTTCGGATTACTAACTCAGGTCGTGCTGGAGAAGCGAGCAGAAGATGAGATTCATCGTCTCGCTAGTCTACTCCACCAACTCCAACTCCCCATTACGCTTAAGGAGCTTGGGATTGAACAGCCGTCTGCGGAAGTGGCAGCGACGATTGCCCAAGGCGTTCAACTGCGTGAGGAAGCGATCAGTCATTTATCCTTTGCGGTGAATGAGACATTGCTCGCACAAGCCATCCAAACGGCTGATCAATGGGGACAGCGCATCGCGCAGGAAAATTACGTTCAGCAATAAACATATTTTATAAATAGAAGGGGAGTCATTTCTTATGTCAACAGCCAAAAAACGATTCAGCCAAACCATTGTTTCTTTATTCGTACTCGCATTTGCGGCGGGTTGTGCCAACCAAGCAACAACAGCGGGAGGTGCCAAGTCGTCTAGTTCTCCCGCACCATCACCTTCGGCAGCGGCGCAGACCAAAGCATCAGCACCTGCCGTAGACTTGAGCAAAGTGACACTTCGCGTCGGACAGACGGGGTGGGCCAATTTGGAAATCGGCTTCAAAGAAGCTGGTTTGACGGATACGCCTTATAAGCTGCAATTCAGCGTGTTTCAAGGTGGCAATCTCCAGTTGGAGGCAATGGCGGCGAACAATTTGGACCTAGGCTCAACGAGCGAAATTCCACCTATTTTTGCCTCGCAGGCTGCTAATGGCGGTAATTTCAAGGTCATCGCCTCCTTTGAATCTACGACATTAAACCAAGAAATTGTCGTCCCCAAAGGATCGCCGATCAAAAGTGTCGCTGAACTGAAAGGCAAGAAAGTTGCCTATGTGAACGCGACGACAGCGCATTACTTTTTGGTGAAAATCTTGCAGAATGCGGGTCTCTCTTGGACGGATGTTGAAGCGGTGCCTTTATCTACGTCGGATGGACTTAGTGCGTTAATTAGCGGCAAAGTGGATGCCTTAGCGAGTTACGGGAATGCGATTATTTCTGCCCATCAGAATGGCGCAACAGAACTGGCCAGTGCCAAAGATATTTTATCTGGAAACTTTTTATATGAAGCAACACCAGATGCGATCAGTGATCCGGCCAAGCATGCGGCAATCGTAGATTTTTTGAGCAGATTGAATAAGTTTTACGCATGGACACGCAATAATCAGCAGAAATGGGCTGAAATTACAGCAACTAATACGAAGCAACCGGTTGAACAGGCACTGGACACACTCAAAAAAGGCGAGATCCAACGTCCTTCCAAAATTTCTTCTAATTTCGATAAAGCCATTGCTTCAGAGCAGGATGTGGCCGATGCACTGACAAGTGTAGGGGTATTGAAAAATAAAATTGATGTCAGCGCTACATGGAGCCGGGCCTTCGAGGAAGAACTCAAGAAGATAACAGCAGCGCCATAAGTTGGTGATATGTGGAAAGGTGTGTGTGCAAATGAAAGAATCGAAAGGAAAACAACGCTTCTTTGTCATCGCTCCTTGGATTATTCCGATTGTTATCATCATCGCCTGGCATGTTTTGACGACAACCGGGGTTGTTGGTGCGAATGTGCTGCCACAGCCCGTCAAAGTGCTAAGCGTCTTTGTCGCTATGCTGAAATCAGGTGAGTTGTTGACTCACATTACGATAAGTGCCAGGCGAGCTTTCAGTGGACTGCTGCTTGGCGGAGGCATAGGGTTTCTGTTTGGCCTGCTGAATGGATTCTCGCGAGTAGCGGAGAAATTGGCGGACTCGTCCATCCAAATGATTCGAACGATTCCCCATCTCGCCCTGATCCCACTGGTGATCATCTGGTTTGGGATTGATGAGTCAGCGAAGCTGGTGCTTGTATCCTTGGGCGTTTTCTTCCCGGTGTATCTTAATACGTTCCATGGCATTCGCTCGATTGATCCAGGCTTGATTGAAATGGGAAAAGTATATGGTTTAAATCGCTTAGCCTTGTATTGGCATATTATTTTGCCGGGTGCTTTGCCTTCTATCCTGGTCGGTCTGCGTTACGCACTAGGCATTATGTGGCTCACGCTCATCGTGGCCGAAACGGTTGCAGCCAAATCAGGCTTGGGCTATATGGCGAATAGTGCCAGGGAATTTTTCCAAATGGACGTTATCGTTCTCAGTATTCTCATTTATGCATTGTTGGGTAAATTATCGGACAGCGCTGCGAAATGGCTGGAGAAATGGTGGCTGCAGTGGAATCCAAGCTATGTCAGACAGTAAATTGAGGGAAGTGGAGGTTACAACAATGTCCCAAACCATAACACCTTTTTCTTTTGCCAAACGGATACCAACGACACCGTCCATTGGCAGCACAACCGTGACCAAACCGGATCATGTGCACTTATCCTTTGGCTTTGCAGCACCGCATTTATTCCCGATTGAACAATTGTCGCAAGCAGCAGCAGATGCCGTCACTTTGCATGGCAGAAAAGCTTTGCAGTACTCAGGCTCCGGAGGTCCTGGCCAAATTCTATCGTGGATTCAGGCTCGCTCCAAGGTTCACGGGATTCACGCTGAGCTCGATCAAATCCTGGTGACATACGGCTCCACGCAAGGTATCGATTTGGCGACGCGTATTCTCGTTGATCCCGGCGATCACGTATGGGTAGAATCGCCTTCTTTTTTCAGTGCGCTGCAAGCTTTCCGCACGGCCGAAGCGGTCATTACCTCTTTTCCGATTGATGATGAGGGTGTACGTGTTGATTTGATCGAGAATGCACTATTGGATGCGAGGCAGAACAACAAACCGATCCCTAAATTTCTCTATACCATGCCTACCTATCATAATCCCGGTGGGGTTACGCTCTCCCTTGAACGCAGGAAACGCCTTGCGCAGCTGGCTGAGATTTACAATTTCTTTATTTTGGAAGACGACGCCTATTCCGAACTGAATTTCACAGGCAACACGTATCCACCGCTATACACGTTATATCCAGAGAGAGTGATCTATCTCAATACTTTTTCCAAAATCATTGCTCCTGGCCTTCGCTTAGGTTGGATCATCGCCGATTCAAGTGTGATTGCGAAAATAAGGCTGTTGAGCCTTGGCGGCAGCATCGGCGTATTTACACAAGAGATCGTGGCCAAGCTGCTCAGTGGTTTTGCTTTTCAAGAACATGTGGATAGCCTGATTGATCATTATCGCAATCAAAGGGACATCATGGCCAAAGCCGTACGCGAAAGTTTCGGTGAGCATGTAAGCTTTCATTTGCCGGAGGGCGGCTTCTATATTTGGCTCCGTTTCCCGGACCATGTGAATACAAGTGACTTCCTGCAGGATGCCGCAGATCGGGGCGTTAGCTTCGTGGATGGCAAAAGTTTTTATGTCAACCCCGAAGGGTTTCATTATGCGAGACTCTGTTTCAGCTATGTGAGTGAAGCTGAGATTGTTCGTGGGGTGAGAAGCTTAGCTGATGCTTATTTTGCTTATATCTATAAGAGCAACAGTAGCAATACTAGCAATACTAGCAGTAACAACACTAGCAGTAACAAAAACAATCCGAAGATTCCAACTGTCCTTGCCGCGCAAGAAGATATTAGAACATCGGATTCTGAACAATTGATCAAAGAGTTAAGTGTGGAATTGGGGCGGCTTTACGAATCGGACGGAACAGCCGGCTTTCAAGCTTCAGACGTCGAAGTTCCGCGCGCTGCTTTCATCGTTGCCAGATTGGATGGACACCCTGTCGGATGTGGCGCCTTGCGTCCTATCGATGAGACGACAGTCGAAGTGAAACGGATGTATACGAGGCCGGATTTCCGCCGGAAAGGCGTAGCGCAAGCGATTCTATCCGAAGCGGAGCGGCTCGCCACTCAGTTCGGCTATACGAGCATTAAGCTGCAAACGGGACCCAAGCAGCCGGAAGCAGCCGCCCTTTATGAGCGGGTTGGTTATTATCGTGTGCCGATTTATAGCGGGAACTGGGATTTAGTACTGGCTTATCAAAAGGATTTGAACAGCTGAAGGGAGTCGACAGAACATGAAATTCGCTTTATTCAGTCTTATGATGAATCTCCCGAATGCGCTGTCCGGTGAAAGTCTGACAACTCGGCAGAAATTCGAAAATGTTCTCAAGCAAGCGGAACTCGCAGAGGAGCTAGGCTTCGAGGCATATGGCGTGGGGGAGCGGCACGGAGCTCCGTTCCTTTCCTCATCGCCGCCGGTTGTGCTCACGGCTATCGCCGCAAGAACGTCGAAGATTCGGTTGTTAACGACCGTAACCGTGTTGAGCGTGCTTGACCCGGTGCGCGTCGCAGAGGATTATGCAACGCTGGACCATTTGTCCGACGGGCGACTGGAATTAATCATCGGCAAGGGAAATGACCCGCGCCACTATCCGCTGTTCGGGATTACCGAAGACGAGCAGTGGGAATCAATGGCCGAGCGGTATGCGCTGCTCAAGCAGCTGTGGACGGAGGAAAACGTGACGTGGGAGGGCCGTTATCGCCCGCCGCTGAATGAAGTGACTACACAGCCAAGACCGTTTCAGAAGTCGATTCCAATATGGCATGGCAGTGCATCCAGTCAGCTCTCCACGGAATTAGCAGCTAAATATGGTGAACCTATTTTCTCTTCGAATACCTTCCATCCGCAGGCGAAGTACAAAGCCTTGATTGATCACTACCGAGAGCGACTCGCGTACTACGGTCATGATCCCAGCCAAGCCGTAGTAGGCTCGGGCTTCGGCAGCTTGTATCTTGCCAATACTTCGGAAGAAGCAATCAAGCGATATCGTCCTTATTATGATGCGTTCCGGTCTACGGCGTCAGCGCAGCACAATAACTCGCCATTCCGGGATTTGGAAGATAATATCGCCAATGGTCCTGTGCTCGTAGGCAGTTCGGAGCAGGTGATCGAGAAAATCTTGAACTACCACGCAGCATATGGTCACCAAGTGGTGAGCATCAGTGTGGATGGCTTAACCGAGGCGGAACAGCGCGAACAAGTTGAGCGCTTCGCATCAGAAGTCATGCCCGTCCTTCGCCGAGAATTGCCCAGCACCGTATGGGAGAGCAAGCCATCGTTGGTGCATGCGGCCAACTAATCGTTATTCTCGTCAGCTCGATAAAATGTGATTTGCACAACACTGTTCATCCATGATCTAACGAACCGAACCGACGCTATGAAGTAGCGTTTAGGCTGTTGGTGATCTTTTACGTGATGGAAGATAAGAGTCTCCAAAGACTTCTATCACGCAGAATGGGCCGCTTTTGCTATTAAGCCCCCTAATTAGATTGGAGAATACCACGGGAAATAAGGTACACTTTTTATTAGGGAGGCGAATACCGTGCAACAACGTAACAAGGTGTTTGAAGAAGTGCGTTTCAAGGTAGCTCAAGAAGCGCTTGGTGGAATTAAGACGGGTGTTCTTTCGCGAAGATATGATGTATCGCCAAAAACCATCCGTAACTGGGTAAAGGAATATCAAGAGACCTTTGGGGATGATGCGTTACCAACATTAGATGAACGTATGGCTGAATCCAAGCGCCTAGCTGAACTGGAAGAAAAATATGCTTGTGCGCTAAAAGCACTCGGAGAGAAAGAGTTGGAAAACAATATTCTGAGAGAACTTGTAAAAAAGTCCAGCCCTGCCTCGAAGATAAACTCAACATTGCCCAAACGTTCATCGAGCAGGGACATCCCATAACGACTGTACTGCGCCTAACTAATGTGGCTTCTTCGACCTACTACGACCGTCACAAAGTTATGCGTTCTTCGCTAAAGCGCCCTTCAGCACCTGGAAGGGGGCGTCCAGCCACACTTCACTCGAAGACGCATACGGGTCAAATCGTAAGCAATGCCCAGATTGAGGAATGGCTGTTAGAGCTAGTTTCGGGTGAGGAGCATAGTTATGGTTACGTTCTACTGACGGAGTGTTTGCGCGTTCAACATAGCCTTGTAATCAACAAAAAGAAAGTGTATCGGTTATGTCAGAAGCTCGGTATTTTAAATCCGCAGCGGCGCAAAAAGATTCATTATCCGAGACGTTTAGCCCGCAATCATACCATTAACGCGTCCAACCAACTATGGCAATTAGACATCAAATATGGGTACGTAGCAGGCTATGATCAATTCTTTTATCTCGCGGATATTATCGATGTATTTGATCGAAGCATCGTCGGCTATCATCTTGGATCCAGCTGCGAAGCTAAGCATGTTTGCCAAGCGGTTAAAGACGCTCTACGTTCACGCATAGCATCAGGTGCAAGCAAGCCGATTATTCGCACAGACAACGGTCCTCAGTTTATTAGCAAGGCTTTTGGAGACATGTGTGAGGATGAAACGATGATTCACGAGCGGATTCCACCCAAAACGCCCAATAAAAATGCCTATATCGAATCATTCCATGCCACATTAGAGCGTGACTTATTGAGGAAAGAAAGCTTTGAAACGTTTGAAGAAGCTTATCGAGCTATTCATACGTACATGGATTTTTATAATAATCGTCGCATGCATAGAAGCCTCGGTAAACGATCGCCAGCCGCATTTATGAGGTGGGTAGAAAAAGCATCGATGGATACGTCCAGCTATGTGCTCGCCATTTAACTAGCAAAAGAAGCCGACAGCGCTTCAAAAAACAAGCAATACGAAGATAACACCTTGTTGTACAACCGATTCTCCGGAATTAGGGGGCCTGACCGTAACCCTCTAGCATCTCTGCTTTTTGCCTAAATAGAGTACTGGAGTTCCCTTAACAGGACTTGTTGCTTGGAATAAAGCCCATTTCTCAGGGGGAGAAGGTTGTTATCTCATGTTACTCGCCAGCACCCGGCTGTTCCGCCCCGCGCCCCTACCACCGTCGCCCCCGCCGCCCCGAGCCCGCCCGCGCTCCGGCGGCAGCCCGCGTCAACCCGTCTGCCGCCCCGCGAGCCTCTGCCCACCTGCGCAAGATGCCAAAAACCGCAAAATAGTGGTATTTTCGCACAAGATCCCGTCACTTTTGTAAACGTATTCTTGCTATACTTGCAGCAGGAAGTCCAAAAATAACGGTATGAACAGGGGATTGACCATGATACAAAAAAGTGATGGTATGAACTACGCGCCTATCGGAAGCTTTCATTCCGTATGCGAGCCAGGTGAATTTGTATTCGCAGCTGCAGCTCTGGATCACGGGCATATTTATGGCATGTGCAATGGCTTGAAAGAAGCAGGCGCTGTTTTAAAGTGGGTCTATGACCCGGATCCTGTCAAAGTGGACAAGTTTGTGAGCACATATCCAGAAGTGCGTATCGCGGCTTCGCTAGAACAAATTTTGCAAGACCCTGAAGTGAAGCTTGTGGCTAGTGCAGCAATTCCGTCTGATCGCGGTCCGCTCGGGCTTCGCGTTATGTCCAGCGGGAAGGACTATTTCACAGATAAAGCGCCATTTACGACGCTGGAGCAGTTGGAAGCTGCGCGTACCATGGTCGCCCAAACGGGGCAGAAATTCGCCGTTTATTATAGTGAACGGCTTCATGTCGAAAGCTCCATCTATGCAGGGCAGCTGATCGAACAAGGGGCAATCGGCCGCGTACTGCAAGTCATCGGCTTGGGACCGCATCGGATCAGCTTATCCAGTCGACCGGATTGGTTTTTTGATCGGGAGCGATTTGGCGGTATATTGTGCGATATCGGCAGTCATCAAATTGAGCAGTTTCTCTATTTTACAGGGGCGAAGGATGCGAAGGTGGTTCACAGCAAGGTTGCCAATTATCAATTTCCACAGCACCCGACTTTTGAGGATTTTGGCGATGCTACGCTAATAGCGGACAATGGCGCAACGGGGTATTTCCGTGTGGATTGGCTGACGCCGGATGGGCTGAGCACATGGGGGGATGGCCGCATGACCATTCTGGGCACCGAGGGTTACATCGAGCTTCGCAAATACGTGGATATCGCCAGAGACAAGACGAGCGACCATGTGTATCTGGTGAATAAAGACGGTGAGCAGCATTTTGCTGTGAATGGTCAAGTAGGATTCCCCTATTTTGGTCAGCTGATTCTGGATTGTCTCCAGCGCACAGAGCTTGCCATGACCCAGGAGCACACGTTCAAAGCAGCCGAATTGTGCTTAATTGCGCAGCGTGATGCGATTCATATTACGCAAGGCTAATCTCCTGAAGACTTGGCTGCTAGCGACGCTGGTGCCGATTGCGGAATTGATGGGGCGTACTGCCCATGTGGCTTTTGAATATTTTGCAAAAATAGGATGTATTGCTAAGTCCGATGGCTTCACCGATTTGGGCGATCGACTGATCCGTCGCATTCAGCAATTGGACCGCTTGCTGGATACGGCGGGCAGTCACATAGTCAGAAATGCTGCTGCCCGTGCATTCCTTGAAGAGATGGGATAGATGGTGCGGCGACAGATGAAGTTCGCTAGCCATATGTTCCAAGCGCAAGGGCTCGGTAAAGTGGCTTTCCAACCAATTCAGAATACGTTCAGCTTGATGTTTCTGCCGTGTAATCACCGTGTTGGACTGGATGTCACTGCGTTCCCAGATGGTTCTAAAAGCGCGAAAGTAAGCAATCAGGAATAAGGAGAACTCTTCCAGATAATCTTTCTTGGGCAGAGTGCGCAGCTTTTCCTCGAGACTAGGAAATAGGGATAATAACGGCTCGGGCTCGTCTATCTTGGATAGGCAGGGCGCGGGCAGTTTGCTCGTGTACATAATCTTGAAAAAGGCGTGCAGGCTGGGCCACTTTTCGAAATAAGGCTCGTAAAGCGATGGCTCATAATGCACGATGGAACGAGTGAAAGGCTGATCAGCATTCATCTGAATGTGGTGGAGTTGAAAGGGTTGGAAGATACAAAGCATGCCAGCGCTTACTTCGTAGCTTTTTTGATTGACAATGAGCGTGCCGTGTCCCTCATGTATATACAACATTTCAACGCCTTGATGGGCATGAAACGTGCCTTGGTATTCAGAACTTCCAATTGTACTGCGGCGATAGGTGAAATAAAGCGGAATTTCATGGAGGCCGAGATCCTGGATGAAGGTCATAAGAGGCACACCTCGCTATGTAGGATGACAATCGTTATTTGCGAGAAAAGCTCCCGATAAATCAGCGCATCTCTCGAATTGCGTGAGACATTGCATGATTTAGCAAGAGCTATTCCTGTTCGTGCTATTCAACGGCAACCTTTTGCATTTTGGCCGGGTTATTGATCTTGTAAGGCACGGGATGTTTGGACAATTTCTTGGCCACAATTTTGCATTCGAACGTGAGCGTATCGCCGATTTGCAGTTCCAGCTTCTTGAGCGTATTGCTGTGGCTGGACCACGCAGTCCCGATTTCAGTTGCGGGGTCTGTGATGGAAACCGCTTCATAGATGACGACTTCATCTTCCGTATCCGAGAAATTGTTAGGTACGGTTGTAAATTCGCTGACCGTAGCGATCATTTTTACCTTATCTTCAGGAAGCTCCAATTTTGGTGCTTTCTCTTTCTTGGTTTTGCTTTTGGAAGCAGCAGGCTTGTCTGCTTTGGCCTTAGGAACATCTGGCTCTTTAGGAACTTCCAGCTCCGCAGGAGCTTCAGAATCCGACACGTCATCTGTCGTAACGGCACTGATCTCTGGTAAAACTTCACCTTCCTCAGCGGCACCGGAATCTTCGGCGGCTGCAAGCCTCTGACTATAATTGGCAGCCTGCATTTCCTTGAGATAGGAAGGATGAATACAGTGCAGCTGCTTGTTTTCGAATTCGATGACTGCCGTCATTTTATCTACGAAACCGATAATGTTGCAAGGGATGTTCTGGCCATTTCCCTTATAGAAAAAAGCTTTCGTTTTGGCTGCTTTCTCCGATAGCAAACCCCATTCTTTGCACTGATCCAACTGGTCAGACTCATCTTCGAAGGTCGTGTGCGACAGGGGTTCGATTGTAAAACTGTAATCCATCAGGTCTCCGCCTTTCTATGTCTGTGTGGTATTCGTGCTATCCGTCGACTCGCCCTCATCCGTTTCCAAGCGGAAATCATCGGTTTTCTCGCCGTCTTCCCAAATCTCTACGAATAGAGCGTCGCAATTCTCAAAGTCTTCCGGTTTAAAAGACAAAGCTTTCTCCTCGTCAGGTCCGACGTAAACATTGTCCATTCCTTCGCCGTCGAAGGAGAGGATAACATATATTTTCATGCCCAATTGCCTCCAGTAATGTGATATGGACCATTATAACATAATCCGCGGGCTGATCGTATGCAGGAAAGGGAATGCGCGTCGCCCTCCAAATGGATGGGTTTAATTTCTCCTTCAAGTTCATATATATGAATACAAGCTGAATCTCCCCAAGGGAAAGGGCTGCCTGATTATCGAGCGGTTGTGCGCAATGTGGAAGAGGAGGTTTCGAGGATGGCGATAGGGCTATTATGTGTAATCGGATGTCTCTCAGGTTTCCTGTTGTTTCGAAAAAATGTGCTCAAGGTGGAAGCGGATCTCATCTTGCACGCCGTCAAAGTGTCCGTCATTATCCCTGCTAGAAACGAAGCGGGCAATCTGCCTCATCTGCTCCATGCTTTGAAGATTCAAACGCTGGAGCCCTATGAGATTATTGTCGTTGATGATTTCTCCGAGGACGATACGCAGGAAGTAGCTGACAGCTACGGCGCCAAGGTCATTGCCAATACGAGTCTTCCCGATGGTTGGACGGGTAAGAACTGGGCTGTCTGGAATGGATATTTACAAGCTACAGGTGATTATTTTGCTTTTCTTGATGCAGATATTAAGCTGGCGCCGCGTGCATTGGAGTCCTTGGTGAAAGTTAGGCACAAAGCCGGAGGCGTTATTTCTGTTGTTCCTTTTCATTTTACCGTGAAGTGGGTGGAGCGACTTGCCCTGATCTTTAATTTTCTCGGCGTATTCGCCTTCACGTCCCCATTTGAAAAGAATAATCCCCAAAAAGGTCTCTATGGCTCCTGCATATTAACCACGCGCGAAGACTACGAATCGATTCATGGACATGAAAGCATTAAATCGGAGATGTTGGATGATCTGAACTTGGGGGCTACATTTCGGAGAGCGGGGATTGCTGTTACGAATTTTCTAGGGAGTGGTTTGGTCTCCTTTCGGATGTATCCGCAAGGCCTCAAAAGCCAGATTCAAGGCTTCGGGAAAGGGGCTGTATTAGGTACGTCTAAGCTAAGAGCGGGAACTGTTTTTCTCGTCGCGCTTTGGGTGGCAGGGTTGCTTATTTCTGAATCCTTTTTTCTGTTTCTCCACACTTCCTGGTGGGTGCCGCTGTTCATAGGCTATTTGCTGTATATCGTTCAAATCTTCTATTTTGTTAAGTATGTAGGTGTTTTTGGCGTTATCATGCCGATTCTGCATGTGTTATCGACGTTATTCTTTATTTTTGTAATGCTGTATTCTATTTATCAAGTGGTATTCCTAGGCCATGTAGCGTGGAAAGGACGGCAAGTCAAAGTAGGAAGCAGGCGATGACCATGACCCTTGTATGGACGGTGTTGGCCTTTGCTTGCGGCTCTTTGATGTTTTCTTATTGGCTTGGCAGATGGGCTCGTCATAATTTGAACGCAGTAGGGGACGGGAATCCTGGGGGGCTTAACCTATGGAAAGCAGCCGGGTATAGATGGGGAATAGCAGGGATTATCCTTGATTTTCTAAAAGGGTATGTCCTTCTTTTCATTTTAGTGAAGAGTGAAAATATGCTGGGCAATTCAATGATTCCCATTGCATTGGCCCCTATTGTGGGGCACGCTTTCTCGCCATTTCTCAAAGGGAGAGGCGGCAAAGCAATCGCTGTAACGTTCGGCGTATGGAGCGCATTGAGCGGATTTGAGATTTCCCTTGCCCTTGCTGTGATTCTAGCTATTCTCCTAGGTGGATTCAAGCTGTTGAATAAAGGAAAGCCCGCCTCCTCAGCGGCAGATGGCTTGCAGGTTGTGCTTGGCCTGCTTCTTGTCGGGTGGTATTTGTTTATTAGGGACTTTGGCCATGCAATCATCTGGATTTGGCTTGGCAATGTGCTGTTGATGATGTACACGCATCGAAAGGAACTGCGCACCTGTTGGGAGAATTTTTTTAACAAGTCCACGTAAGCTTGGAAATCAAAAAAAGGGTCATCCACCTGATTACATACTAGTCCCGACCATGGGAAAACCTAGCATAATCAGAGAGGAGTGACCCTTTTGTATGGACGATAGACTGCACTTAAAGGAAGAACGATGGAATGCGATCAGTCATGGCATCGGCATGGTGCTCAGCATATTCGGACTTGTGATGCTGCTTCAGCGATCCTCATTGTTCGAGGATTTGACCTACACAATTAGCAATCTGATCTACGGCGCATCATATTGTTTGGTGTATTTGTCCTCGACGCTGCTCCACGCTTCTCGTTCACGCAAATGGGGAGAGCGGTTCGAGCGGCTGGATCACGCAGCCATTTTTATTGCGATCGCAGGGTCCTATACGCCGTTCTTGCTCATCACGCTGCCCGGTTGGATCGGCTACTCATTACTTGGGCTGATCTGGGTGCTGGCCATCGGCGGCGTTCGCTATGTGAAGTTCATTATCCACCGTTTTCTGCCATGGGGACTCTGTTTCTACCTCATGATGGGAGCCTTCATGATATCCCTGATCGCTCCTTTGTACGAGCGGCTTCCTGCCGCGGCTGTAGTGTGGATTTTATTGGGTGTATCATCTTATCTTATAGGCTTAGTGTTTTTTTTGTGGCGCCAATTAAGGTATCATCATACGATCTGGCATCTGTTCGTCCTAGGTGGAAGCAGCTGCCACTTCATTGCGGTGTATGCCTATGTCATGCCATCGCTGCTATAAACTCGTAAACTCATGTGCCATGCGCATCCTTCTCCAAGGTGACTTTCATCTTATCTCGGTATCTTGCTGTTATGCATCAATAGGGGGGCAGCGATCTTCGCCTTGCTTCGGAGGGCGGATAATTTTTATATTTTTTGTACAGCTTGGTAAAATAGTTCGGGTTCCCGCAGCCGATGCGCTCGGCGATTTGCGTTACCGTAGCATCTGTTTCCCGCAGCAAGCGATCAGCTTCATGAATGCGCAGCCCGTTCATATAATCGACGAAAGTGCGTCCGGTCATTTTTTTGAACGTTTTGCAAAAATGGTAAGGATTTAAATGAACCATCTTCGCAGCCTGCTCGACTGAAAGCGGTTCAGCAATATGAGCTTCCAGATATTCAATCAGCGGTTTGAATGATTCCGAATGGCGGGCAGGAACGGGTTTATCCGCAAACTTGTCCGGCAAGTACTGCCGCGACAATCGGGTGAACAGAAGCTGAAAGTTATGTTTGATAACCAGCTCGTAAGCGGGCGGCTTTAACTCAAATTCAGCGGTAGACTCACGAATTAGCCTGCGAAATGGTTCGGCAAGCTCATCGGATGCAGGAAGCTTAGCCGGGAAATGGACACGGCCATCCAGATAGGGCAAGATGTACCGCTCGTAAGCAGGATCAGGCGGCAGTACCCGAAGCAGAGCAGCATTAAAGACAACTGCAACATATTCGAGTTCCTCATCTGCGGTACTGTAGCCCACATGCAGCGCGCCGGAGGGAATGAATAGAAGATCCCCGGCGGCGACTTCGTAGGGACGACTATCGATATGAAAGACAGCTTGGCCGAATTGCATGTCAATAATTTCGAAATGCTCATGCCAATGGAGATAGAGAATGTTGGCGTCCTTACTCGCATTATCGGGGTGGTTGCGATAGAACCAGATCGGATAGCTGCTGCTCCATCCAGGCGTGCGTTCCATTAAATTCGGTGGGTATGTCATTAGGGGCCTCACTTCCTCCAAAAGCTAAATACGAGAAGCATTACACAAAATTAGATAGATAGTTGGCGTATTATGCGATAATAATGCTTTTATTAAATGATCATAACTCAATATAGGAGGGATGGACAATGGGGAGTACGAAGCTGGGATCATCCGGACTAAGCCAAAGCTATCTTAGTTTTGTGCTACCTCTGATTAAGATCGTCTATTAATACTTGCCGGTGTCGCTCTTATAATAAGGGTATTGTTACTGCAATCATCCAACGCCAAGGAGGCCAGATTTACATGCAGCCAAATACACCATTATTATTGACAGATGAGCAAATGCGGACTTTTATTACAAACGGGTGTCTGTTACTCAAAACTGATTTTTCACCCGAATTTCATCAACAACTCTTGGAACAATTGAATACCGTATACACCGAGGAGGGGAACCCGGGTAATAACTTGCTGCCGCGTATCCGCGAAGTGCAAAAAATATTTGATCACCCGGTTGTCACCGGAGCACTAACGAGTGTGCTTGGCGCTAATTACATGATGCATGCCCACCGGCATGGTCACTTTAATGCGTCGGCAACAGCCGGAGGCTGGCACAAGGACAGCTACTGGGGCTATGAGCGGATGCGGAATCACCATCCGAATTGGGCAATGATCATGTATTTCCCGCAAGATACACCCGTGGAATTAGGACCAACCGGCATTCTGCCAGGGACTCAGAATTATGATTCTCGCAACTTCGAATCGAATGAACCGCAGGGTGAAGTGCTGGCGAACGGCGAGGCAGGGACCTTTGCGTTGATCCATTATGATATCTGGCATCGCTCAACGCCCAACCTTCTCGGGCAGCCCCGCTATATGTTGAAATTTGAATTCATGCGCACAGAGATGCCGCAGGAACCGAGTTGGAATAACCAAGAAACCGGATGGAAGAGACCGGTCAATCTATTGGCGCCTATTGCGGAGAATGATCTGATGTGGGAAGAAACGTGGAATTGGCTTTCCGGGGAAATAGGCAGTTTGGCGGGAACCGCTTCAACTGATCCTGAACAGATCAAGGCGCTGGCAGGTCAATTGGGTGGCTTCGAACCTACAGCTATCAATGCCTCATATGATTTGGCGAGGCGTGGTCCTCAAGGTGTTGAAGCTTTGTTGGAAGGATTGTACAGTGATCAGAAACAAGTTTCTCGCGTTGCAGCTTATGGTTTATCCGCTGCTGGCAAAGAGGCTGTAGACGGCTTGATCGAAGCCTTAAATCATAAGGAAGAAGCTGTCGTCGTACGCGCGGTATTTGCATTAGGCGAACTAAGCAGGTTAGCTGCGAAGGCGGTGCCTGCGCTGCTTCAACTGCTGGGCCATCCGGCAGATGCGATCCGCATCGCGGTCGTTGATGCGCTTGGTTATATGACGGCTCCAATCGACGAGATTGTCGCTGGGTTGGCGAATGCCCTGCAGGATGTGAACACGCAAGTTCGCTTCATGGCTAGCTTATCTCTATCTCGTTTGGGGGCGTCGGCGGAAGCCGCAGTACCGCAATTGGCCGCAGCGCTGGAGGATGAGAATCGGTATGTGCGTGCCCATGCCGCAGAATCCCTGAATTATATCGGCTCCGAGCGGGCTAAGAATACGCTGATCAAATTTTTGCTGAATTCCCGTTGGTGCCCGACAACGAACAAAGCTAACGCTTTTTACCCGTAAGACATACAAATGAAAGGCCTGTGTTTCTGAATGTTCCGTCCGCGGAACTTTCAGAGCACAGGCCTTTTTGTAGTCGTTTACAACGCAGAGAAATCAGTGGGTATCTTAGGTTTCAGCTCACGAAAAGCTGTCGGTTTGAAGCCGGTCTGCTCACGGAACATGCGCGAGAAATAGGATAGTTCCATCCCCAGCATATCGGCGATTTGCGATACATTAAGCTCGGTAGTAGTGAGATAGTCCTTCGCCTTCTCTGAGCGCAAATGATTCATATATTGAATCGGAGAATACCCGGTAAACTGCTTGAAAGCATTGATAAAATAGTTAGGATGATAATGTGCGATACGAGATAAGGTATCGACCGATACGTTCTCTGCAATGTGCTGTTCCATGTATTGAAGCACACTGTTCATTTTCTCAAAAGTAGGCGTTGAGGCAATGTTGAGCTTAACAACTTCACTTTGCTCGATATACGCTGCGATAAATTCCAACAGTATCGCATTGATTCGGAATTCAGAAGTTAATTCGTCACTTTTGGCATAGGCAATGAGCTGATCGAACTGGAGTTGAAACGCCTCCGGATCCTTGAGCGGGATGAAGGGGGAAGTCTGCAAAATTTGAAATAAATCCAAATCTCCGATTTTCGCTGTGAAATGACACCAGTATTTGCCGAACGTATCCTCACTGATGGTCCCATAAGCTTGATCGCTGCCAGCAGGGAGGAGATACAATTCTCCGGGCTTAGGATAATACGTTTGATCCCCGATCCGGACGTAGCCTTCCCCTTCACGAATAAAATAAAGCCGATTAAAGGGGCACGCGGTATTCTCGTCTTTCCAGGAAAAGGGGACCTTGGTATAGGCTGCATATGACATATCCAGTCTGGCCTTCGCAATATATTTCTTCCAAAAGGTGCGCTGACTTTCATTCATATCGGATCGCATGAACTCAGATTCCTTTCACGAATAGTCGACAGATACCCGAGATGAATTGCTCCTTGGTATAGCCCAGAACTTCTCTGTGATACAAATATTGTTCGGGCATGAGGGAGCCAAGGATGGTATTCACTGTTAAGGTAACGTCAATCTGTTCGATTTCACCTTGATTCACGGCCCGCTCAATTAATGGGGCAAGCAGATTGTGCAAACGAACATAAATCGGTTTTTTATGCAAATAGAACCGTTCCTTATCCGTGTAAATCAGGTTGATGGCAGAGAGCAAGGAAGCTTTATCATCGATGAAGTCAATAATCATGATGATCGCTTCGGACATTTGATTTAAGGCAGTGCCTTCCCGAGTTGTATCCGCGATCCTTGCTTCCAGTGACGCGATAAATTGCGAGGTGGTTGAACGCAGTAAATCACTGCATACCTCACCAATATGTGCATATCTGCGGTACAGTGTCCCTTGTCCAACGCCTGCTTCTTTGGCGATCTGATGCATGGTGACGGTGTCAATCTTATGGGTCTTGAACAAGTTGCGAGCTGTCGTCAGAATGCGTCTGCGGTACTCCGAATCTTTCTCTTCGCGACGACCACAGCTAAGTTTAGCTTCAACTTCAAGTGCATACAAGGAATCTTGGGGTTCATCTATATGTTTCATCTGCGTACGCCTCCTGAACAGCAATCCGATTACAAAATAATCATTTGACAAAACGGACAATTGTCCGTATTATTGGGTTGCGGACAATTGTCCGTTACTATTGTAACACAAAAAGAGAGAGATTGTCGAAGGAGGAACCATACGTGAGTCAAACATCAGCATCCGGTGATCAAGCACCGGAATTTAAGATTAGCAGTATTTTGGTACCGTTGATCGCTATTATTACAGGTATTTTCATGGTTATTCTGGATTCAACGGCTATGAATGTGGCCTTGTCGAAGTTGGTCGTTGATTTTAAAACCGACTTGCCGACGATACAATGGACAGTAACAGGCTATATGCTGGCTACTGCTGCGGTCATTCCGTTAGCTGGATGGTTATCCGATCGATTTGGGGCAAAGAATGTTTTTCTGACATCCGTCCTCTTGTTCACGATCGCATCCGTGTTATGCGCGACCCCCAATAGTGCTGAATGGCTCATTATTTTCCGTATCTTGCAAGGTTTGGGCGGCGGCTTCGTTATGCCTGTAGCCATGGCGTATGTATTCCGGCTTAGCCCTCCGAATAAAATCGGTCAGGTCATGGGGATGCTGGGCGTTCCTATATTGTTAGCTCCCGCGATTGGACCTATTCTCGCTGGTTGGTTGGTCGAATATCATTCCTGGCACTGGATTTTCCTGATTAATCTTCCTGTTGGTATTTTCAGTTTTATATTTGGCTTGTGGAAGCTGCCTAAGGTGGCTCGTAAACAAATAGCAGGCTTTGATTTACCTGGTATGATTCTTGGGCCGATTGCTTTCGCAGCCTTATCCTATGGAATTACGCAAGGCGCTGAAAGCTGGTCCTCCGGCAAAACGCTTGGCGGAATTATCATTGGCGCTGTCGCATTAATTGCTTTCATCATCGTTGAATTGAAAGCCAAGGTACCTTTGCTTGAGCTGCGCGTGTTTAAATCCATTGACTTTTCTTTTGGTATTTTCGTGCAATGGGTGCTGCAGTTCTGTCTTTTTGGCGCGATCTTCCTACTGCCGCAATTCTTGCAGCAGGCCCGCGGCTACGGAGCTTTTGACACTGGAATGACATTATTCCCGCAAGCGATCGCCTCTGCTGTTATGATGCCGA
The DNA here is from genome assembly GCF_022163125.1 of Paenibacillus sp. HWE-109. Taxonomy (NCBI): domain Bacteria; kingdom Bacillati; phylum Bacillota; class Bacilli; order Caryophanales; family Paenibacillaceae; genus Paenibacillus; species Paenibacillus sp. HWE-109. The sequence goes on from NZ_CP091881.1 coordinate 1,954,208, forward strand.
TTGGTGGTTATTTGTTTGATAAAATCGGGGTGCGCTGGCTAGTCGTTGTCGGATTAAGCTTAGTTTCCGGAGCGATCTTCCAATATTCGCATGTCGACCTAACAACAGAAGGTTCTGATTTAATCCTTCCGCTTATTATGGCTGGTTCAGGCATGGGACTGATGATGATGCCGCTTAACTCTCATTTAATCAAGAAAGCTCCATCGGACTTGGTAAGCCGGGTAACCTCCCTGACCAGTGCCATGCAGCAGGTTATTAATTCCTTCGCAGTGGCGACGCTGGTAACGATACTTTCTTCTCGTGTGAGTTCAACGATTGCCGCGCAGAAGATTCCCGTGAACGGACCGGCGGACTTGCAAAAAGCGATGCTTGCTGTTGCGCCCGAAGCATTCGGGCATACGTTCCGTGTGATGCTGTTCATTGCGATCGCAGGTGTTTTCTTGGGCTTGTTCTTGCGCCGAGGCAAGGAGCAGCCATCAAGCGCGGTGAAAACAGAAGTCGCGTTAGAGGGTTTGCACTAAATGATTAAGAGGGTGTCCCATAAGTCATGGAAATGACTTGGGACACCCTCTCATTTTTTGTAAACAAAAAGAAACCGTTCTTTGGTAAATGGAGGTACCACCCACCCACTTACGAAAGGAACGGTTTCTTTGTACATTGCGATGAGAGGAGAACAAGGTAGCTGTGAACGTACTTATGTGTTGAATTGCTGCTGGTTTGGAGGTATAAACAAGCCTTGGCAGGATGAGATCCTCTAGCTTAGCTATCGCGCGGAGATAAGGAAACGTCAATCCGCGATTATAGGGAAATGTGTCATTATAGCGAGTTTGAGGGAACTACAGTACGCTATCATTCTGAAAACCGCCATATTCCACGCCAGAGGGAACTACGATCCGCTATGTCACCAGTTTTCCGGCGGAATCAGCAGGTTCCGCTTAAATAGCGGATCTCAGTTCCCTTTCATGTTGCATTTAACCCAGTTTCCGCCATTTAGCGGATCCCAGTTCCCTTTCATGCTACGTTTACCCCAATTCCCGGCATTTAGCGGATCATAGTTCCTTTTCACACGACGCTCTCTGTCATGGCAAAGCCCAAAGCGAACTAGGATCCGCTAGTTTGCTGAAAACCGTTATGAAGACGCTCATCTCTTAGGGCGGCAAAGCCGCTTTTCTTACTGGCGCGCCTAATGGTTAAGCTAGGCACAACTAATTGCTCGTCAGCCCATCTGTGCTGATGACAGATAAGAGCCTCCAGAGGCTCTTAATCCGCGGAAACAACTACTTTCGGCGCAGATAGAAGCCTCCAAAGACTCTTATTCACTCAAGAAGCTAGCTAATTCGCGCCTCAGCCACAGATAAGAGCCTCCAGAGGCTCTTAATCCGCGGAAACAACTACTTTCGGCGCAGATAGAAGCCTCCAAAGACTCTTATTCACTCAAGAAGCTAGCTAATCCGCGCTTCAGCCACAGATAAGTGCACCCAGTGGCTCTAAATCCGTTTCAACTGCTACTTTCCGCGCCTCATCTCACTATCACCAAGTCTTTCGAAGCGTGAACAAGTCGCGAAGCTCATCGTTGGACAATTCCGTGATCCAGCCTTCGGAGGTGGAGATGACATTCTCGCTGAGGCTCATCTTGTTCTCGAGCATCTCGTCGATTCGTTCCTCCAATGTGCCTAGAGAGATGAACTTATGCACGAGCACGTTGCGCGTTTGTCCCATGCGATAGGCACGGTCGGTGGCCTGGTTCTCCACGGCGGGGTTCCACCAGCGATCGAAGTGGAACACGTGATTCGCCGCGGTCAAGTTCAACCCGACGCCGCCGGCTTTCAGGGATAGTACGAAGATCCCAGGACCGTTAGCGCCGCCTGCTTGGAACGTGTCAATCATCTTGTCACGTTCTGTTTTGGACGTGCTGCCATTCAAGTAAAGCACAGGCTCGTTCCGCTCTGCTTGCAAAACATCAGCGAGTATACGTCCCATGCCGACGTACTGCGTGAAGATCAGGCAAGACTCGCCTTCATCCCTAAGCTCGCCGACCATGGCTACGATCCGCTCCAGCTTCGCGGATCGCGCAACGAAAGCTTCGCGCTGGTTTTCATCCTGCAGCGCATCCTCGGAGAGCATCGCTTCTTTCGTCAGCAGCAGCGGATGGTTGCAGAGCTGTTTGAGCTGCGTTAACGCTGCGAGGATGGCGCCTTTGCGCTCCATGCCCTCGAGCTTCTGCATCCGCTCAAGCAGACTCTTGACCGCCTGCTCATACAGAGCGCCTTGTTCGGCGGTCAGATTCATGTAGACCTTCATTTCCTGCTTGTCCGGCAAATCAAGCTGGATCGCAGGATCTTTCTTTTTGCGGCGCAGCATAAAAGGTTTCACGAGCTTCTGGAGCTGAACCGTGCGCTCCTCATCCTGATGCTTCTCAATCGGGTTGGCGAAGCGGTGTTGAAATCCGCGCTGGTTGCCCAGATAACCGGGATTGAGGAAATCATAGATGGACCAAAGCTCTGATAATCGATTCTCAATCGGTGTGCCTGTCAAGGCGATGCGGTGCTTGGCCTCAATGGCTCGGACAGCCGCGGATTGTTTGTTTTGGGCATTTTTAATATTCTGGGCTTCGTCCAAGCAAAGGGAACTCCATACGGTTTCTTGCAGTGTGTCTTGGTCCATTAATGCGGTCGTGTAAGAGGTGAGGACGATATCCGCCTCTTTCAATTGGGCATTCAGCGCATCTCCGCTTAGTCGTCCCTTGCCATAATGCAGCACAACCTTGAGTTCTGGCGCAAAACGGGCGAGCTCTTTCTGCCAGTTGCCAAGCACGGAAGTAGGGCAGATAAGCAGAGCAGGAGAGGAAGACTCCGCTTGATGATGCAGCAAGTAAGTGATGAATTGGACCGTTTTCCCAAGTCCCATATCATCTGCTAGACAAGCTCCCAAGCCGAATTTGCGCAGGAAGCTCAGCCAAGTGAAGCCTTCGAGCTGGTAATGACGCAGATGCGCGCGCAGCCCCGTCGGAACTTCTAATAAGGTTAGTTCGGAAGGCTGGCCAAGCTGGCGCAGCAGGGCAAGCAGATGCGCGTTCAATTCAACTTCCAACTGAATGCGTGCTTCTTGCTCTTTTTCTTCTTCTTCGGTGAGGCCTGCGTTTGGCTGCTTAGCGCCGTTCTCAGCTTCATTGAGCAGATGCAGTTGGAAAATATCCTGCAAGGACAAACCTTCATCTGGATTGACACTCGCCATCAGCCTGCGGATTTGCTCCAGCAGCGCGGGGTCCAAATAAACCCATTGACCGCGAAATCGGATGAGGCGTTCGTTGCGGCTTAGAAGTGCCGCAAACTCAGCTTCGCTAAGCTCTGAATCACCAATCGCTATGCGCCAATCGAAGTTGACCAAGGCATTGAGACCAAACAGCGATTGACCTTTGCCGCCGCCGCCAACATCGGAAGTTACTTTGGCGCGCAAACGCGGCTTCCGCTTCGAGGCAGCTTCCCACCAGGCTGGCAGCATGACGTGCCAGCCATCTTCAAGGAGGTGGCGGCTGTCTGTGGTCAGAAATTCCCATGCCGCTTCATCGCTTAGCGGTTCAGCCAATAGCTCATCCCCATCGCTCAAATTAGGCAAAGCTTCTTGCAATCTTGCTGTCCAGCCAGGGGAGCGATCTTGAATGGATGAACCCCAATCACCAGGCCATGCGCCTGTGGCTTGTCCATCTGTGAATAGGCGGATTGGCGTTACTATTGCGCCTTCCGTTTTATCCTGCAAGACGAGACGAAGACGCCATTCGTCGTCTTCCTCATCAGGTTCCAGCAATTGAAGGGCTGGTCGGAAGGGCGTTGTATCAGGCTTCCAGCCGAGCGATTGCAGCCATTCATCTTCTGTATAGGCATTGGCGGAAGCATTCGTGGACTTACGTCCGTGAAACAGTGCCGGATATTCACGCCTAAGATCAGCAAGCGCAGCTTCATCGGGATAGTGCTCAGCCGTTACGACTGCGGAGAATGCAGCCTGCAAGCCCGATTTCACTTGATTGAACTCAGCTCGACCATAGTGTGATGCCCAATCAAGTTCTTTAAGTTCTGCGGCTTCAACGTCCCAGTTCCACAGCAGTGTTCCTTCACGGTAAGCTTGGTAACTTGGCACATAGTGGCCTTGCTTGGCGGCTTGATGAAGCAGATGGGCAGTTTCTAGCAGCCCTTTTGCGCAGCCATTGCCGCCTTCCCACCTTAGAACATCCATAAAACTTGGATCAGCGAAGAACGGAAGAACCATCTCTACGGGAAGGATAACGACAGTGACATCGCCTGCTGGCTTTACTTCCAATAATGTTCCATAGCAGGAGGGCTCATGCCAGGTGAAGAGCAGCTTGCGCAAGGTTTCACCGGGTAGATCACGTCCATCTTGAAATCCCCACAGCAATGCATCGCCGGTTTCGGCTAAGGTCACATGGATCGTCATATCATGCAGTTTAGTGATCATTCTAGAAGCTTTCCTTTCCTGAGCTCCTCTTGCAGAGCCCGCAAACGGCTGTGACGTTCTACGAACCCTGAGAAGTATGAGTCCCAACGCTCGGGTTGTTTCATTTTTTTGTATACTTTTTCCAGACGTTTCAGCAGCCGGGTCGCAGCTTTGTAATCGCGCCGATTTTTCAAACTCACATAATGATCCACCGCTTGATGGAAATAGGGCAGCAGCAGCGAAGGGTTAGCCTTTTCGATTGGCTGGAGCACACTGACACGGTGGTGAAAGGGATCGTGGCCAAACAGCATTTGCATCTCTAGCCAAGGCTTCCATTTCTCTTGCTCATACAGCATTTGTTCAATGACACGCAAGGACTGCGGCAGGAAATCTTCGAAAATGCGCCACATTTGTTCCTCGGATTCTGGAACGTGTGCAATGGCTGTTTTCCACATATTTGCATAGATTTCAAGCTCTCTGGTTCGTCTCGTATTGAAAAAAGAGCTGGATTTATGCAGCCAATCCACAAGGATTTCCCAGTTCTGAGTTTCAATAAGTAGCGTTAGAAAAGTGATGAATAAACTAGCTGGAGCAGCTTTGAAACCTGGACTTTCTTCTAGCGCTTTCCAGGCCATATCGCCTTTGGCCATCCGTAAAAGCAGAAAAGCTTTGGCTGCGGCAAGGGAAGGAGTCGGATGTTCATCCAACCATTTATCCAACTCTGCGATCTCTGCAGGAAGGAGAGAGGCAGCCTCAGGCCCAGGGAGAATCCAATATTGCCAGAAGGTCATATAGATGCCAAAATCATGATACTTCTGACCGGCATCTTCGGCCATCTGTTCTCTGCAGTAGGCTGAAGTCTGTTGCAGCAGGGCGCTGCTTTCCAATGAACCGACGGCGTCTCCCTGGTTTTTTAGCCAAATTTGCAGATCCTCAGCGATACGGTAAATTGTTGAAGACGAATAGTGAATAGGACCAGCTTGCAACTGCAGTTCCTTTATTTTGCGCAAAATAAACAAGGATTGATGGAGTTCCCAGTAGGGATATTCCCGATCTGTAAAAGGAACAGAAGCCCTGGTTATCGACGCCAAGCTTTTTCGTAAACTTTCCGCATAGGTGCTCTGATCCAAGGACGGTTTGATAGATGACGTGTATTGATTCAGCCAGCGATGCCAGCCCGTGACATCCATATTGGGCAATTGCTGCATGGCAGAGTCCAGGTCGGAGCTGGCAGCAGCCCGTTTGAGATAGAGTTTGGCGTTCATAATTTGCGATGGAAGGTAACCCTGGCGGTCAGCCAGCTCCATCATGACGGCGGCTAGATGCTTGCAAGCATGCTGAACCGGGCATGTGCATTGGCTCAGACTAAGCTTGTCCAGGTTCAAAGAAACCTGATAGGTATCGGCTTCCTCAACTCGGGCTTGAACAGTGCGCCCTTCAGAAATCGTAAGTTGTTTTACCTGTTCCTGCTTAAAATGTGTAAAACCTCGACTTAGTGTAACTTCATTATAGGTGGCGGCTACATACTCGATTAACTTCAACCACTGGCTGTCATTTAAAAGGGGAGTAGAACTCATTAAGAAGCTCCTTGCCAAAATAGTGATGAATGAACGGAACTAACAATCCTCTAAGTATAAAGAGTGATCAGGAGATTGTAAATTTGATCAATTCCAATGATGTATATACCAGAATTTAGAGGGGATAATGAAGGCATGTCAAACTGCTTTAGGGGAATCCATCATGTTTGCTCGTTGGTTGCGTTCGAAGAAGCATATAGAACCGCAAACTGTTCAATCGGCACCATCGACTTCTACGCCGATATCACCTAATCTGAAAACGAATATCGATTATATTGAACAAATCGTTGGCTACAGCTCGGATATCATTATTCGTGAAAGTATGTTTCACGCGATTGGCAGACCCATGGCGATTATTTACACAGATGGCCTGGTTGATGTGACGATTATCAATGATTTTATCATGAGATCGTTGATGTCGGAATCGATCCTTGCAGGTCCCGAAGATGATCCGCTAAAGATCATGGAATCTTTTACACTCGCCATTGGCGAAATCAATCAAATCTCTGATATGGAACTGGTCCTCAACCATGTGCTGTCCGGGGATTCTGTTATCTTCGTTGAAGGCTCGGCGATTGCCCTGGCGGCCAATACCAAGGGCTGGAAGGACAGAGGCGTTTCGGAAACCAGTGTAGAGACCGTGATTCGCGGCCCGCGGGAAGCTTTTTCAGAATCCATCAGAACGAATTCAGCACTGATTCGAAGAAAAATAAAGGATCCGAATCTATGGTTAGAAACATTTCGGATCGGCAACGTAACGAAGACGGATATGATTCTTATTTACATAAAAGGCGTTGCCCGCGAGTCCTTGATTGCTGAGGTGCGGAGACGATTGAACAGCATTCAGATTGATGGTGTTTTCGAAAGCAGCAATATTGAGGAAATGATACAGGATCAGCAAATAACCGTGTTTCCTACATTATACAACTCCGAGCGGCCTGATGTGATTGCGCTGGAGCTGATGCAGGGGAAGATCGCGATTCTAGTGGATGGAACGCCCTTCGTATTAATTGCGCCGGCCTTGTTCGAAACTTTCCTTAAAGCATCCGAAGATTACTATCACCGAGTCGATATAAGCACTTTGATCCGCATGCTGAGGTATGCGGGCTTTCTTATCGCCTTATTGGCGCCATCCCTCTATGTTGCGATTACAACATATCATCAAGAAATGATCCCGACATCACTGTTGATCAGCTTGAGCGCCCAGCGAGAAGGGACGCCGTTCCCGGCTTTTATCGAAGCCTTGATGATGGAGGTCACGTTCGAAGTATTGCGGGAAGCAGCGCTCCGTATGCCGCGAAGTATCGGTTCGGCGTTGTCGTTCGTGGGCACCTTGGTTATCGGTCAAGCCGCTGTTGAAGCCGGAATCATTTCGGCCGCGATGGTCATTGTTGTCTCGATAACGGCGATATGCAGTTTCGTATTTCCCTCTTATGACTTATCCAATGCCATTCGTATTCTTCGTTTCCCGATGATGGCTTTGGCAGCCTCCTTTGGATTGGTAGGTATTTTTGTCGGTCTGCTCGTTCTCGTCATGCATTTAAACAGCTTGCAATCCTTCGGCGTACCTTATCTGAGCCCGTTTGCGCCACTGGAATTGGATAGGCAAAGAGACGCGATGTTTCGACTGCCTTTCCAAAGAACCTTTTCACGCATTAGCCAAATAAGCAAGCAGAATGAGGAAGCCAAACGCAAGCCGCAGTAGTGTGAAAAAGTGAATTTCCTCGAGGTGGGTGTGATTAATCGACTATTGCTGGTTATATGTCTGATCGCTGCTGTGCTAATGACAAGCGGCTGCTGGAGCCGCAAAGAATTGAATGCCATATCCATTGCGCAGGGAATCGGCATTGACATAGAAGACAATCAGTATGTCTTAACCGTTCAGATCGTAAATCCAGCCGATTTTTCTAAAAAACAAGATAGCGCCAACACATCGATTGTTGTGTATTCGGCCAAAGGGATTACCTTGAATGAAGCTGTTCGTCGATTGACGGCTTCACTCGCTAGGAAAATATTTTTTGCCCATATCCGGATTGTGGTCATCTCGGAGCATGTGGCGAAGCAAGGAATTGCCAAACCGCTTGATTTTTTGATGCGGGGCAATGAAATTCGTTCGGATTTCAATGTGGTCATTGCCAGGGAAAGCTCAGCGAAAGAAGTGTTAAGCATCTTTACCCCGTTGGAAAAAATTCCGGCTAACTACATCTTTAATGCGCTGGAAGTGGCGAATAAGGAATGGTCGCACGTCGCATCCATTAAGCTGGACGAAGTCGTCAACAATATACTGGGCGAGGGGATGGACCCTGTACTCAGCGGGATTCGGATCAGCGGGGACAAAACAAAAGGAAAAGAAGCAGCGAATTTGCGGCTTGCGTCACCGTTAGTGAAGTTCGAGCATGCGGGAATTGGCATGTTTAAGAAGGATAAGCTGCTGGGCTGGTTGGATGAAAACGAAGCAAGGGGCTTTTCACTGATTACGGATCGTGTTCAACGTACTTCAATTCATATTCCTTGTCAGGAAGGAGGCAATATAGGGATTGATATTTCGAATGTCCACACGCATATTCGCAGTAAGATGATCAATAATAAACCGGAAATTTGGGTGAAAAGCATGGTGAAGGGAAGCATTTCAAGTGTTGGATGCCAGATTGATCTAACCAAAATGGAGACGATTAACATGGTGAACGAAAAAGTTTCCGAAGTAGAAAAATCGCTGATGGAGAAAGCCATTCAGAAAGCTAAAAGCTTAGGAACCGATGTGTTTGGATTTGGCACAGCTGTACACCGCGCGGATCCCACCTATTGGAACCAATACAAGAATGACTGGGACAAGACGTTTAACCAACTGCCAATCCATATTCAAATTGATACGAATATCAACAGTACAGGCACGATCGGTAAATCGCCAGTAAATCGTGTAGAGGAGTAGGGAGAGATGGTGCTGGGAATCTGTATACTCGCGATTTCTATCTTTTTCGCTAGTATTGAAGTTCCGAAACTACGCAGTAAAGGGGCCAAGGGGAATGCAGCCGTTTATCTTATTTTTCTAGGCTTAGGGAACCTTTTAGTCATGTTAAGAGTATTGGGGCAACCGATTCCTAATCCAGGAGATTGGATCTCTCTGATTATGCAGCCGATCACGAAACTGTTGCTTGCGATGGATCTCATTAAAGCGTGAAACGGAGGTGCTGATAATGAATGAGATGCTTTCCCCGAGGCAAATGATGATACTTGTCCTTCTCTTCATGGTCGGAACAACCATTCTGGTCGTCCCATCAGCCTTAGCCAATGAAGCCAAGCAGAATGCTTGGCTTCTCGAGGTGATTGGGACAGGGAGCGGGATGTTTTTCTTATGGTTGTATATGCTCATTTTCAAGCGGAATTCGGAGAAAAGCTTGTATCAAATGAATGAACAGCTCTTTGGCCGCTGGATGGGCAAAGGGATCAGCATGATCATTATTTGCACACTGCTGATTACTTGTGCTCAGGTTTTATATTACATTGGCAGCTTTATTACAACGCAAATTATGCCGGATACTCCGCTTCAAGCTATTCATGTTTTGTTTATTATCGCTGTTATGATCGGCGTTAATTTTGGTATTGCCAATTTAGCCCGTACGGCGGAAATTTTTTTTCCGTGGATTATCCTCTTGTTTGTCGTCTTTATTTTGTTAATTATCCCAGAGATCAAACCTGGCCAATTGCTGCCAATAAGTGAATTGAAGGGGATGTCGTTGATACGCGGCGCCTTGCAGGTGGTGAACTATTCCTACTTGCCCTTATTTATCACTTTTGCCGCTTTTAATTCAGTGGTGGTGTGGAAGCCCCAAATAGGAAAAGCTTATGTCTACGGAGGCTTGCTCAGCGGCCTGATGCTGATGATCCTTGTTGTGGTAAGTACGACTGTACTGGGCCCGGCAAACACAGAAACGCAAATATATCCAACCTATGTGCTGGCAAGGAAGATTAATGTCGGTAATTTTTTGCAGCGTATCGAGGTGATTGTCGCGTTTCTATGGTTCGTTTTTGTTTATTTCAAGCTTACCCTGTATTTCTATGCGATGATTGTAGGATTCGGGCAAGTGTTTCAACTGCCCAATCAAGGGAAAGTACTTATTTTTCCATTAGGCATGATTGTGACCGTCCTTTCGCTTGTCATCTATCCGAACTTTGTCTACAAAAGTAAGTGGGACTCTTCGACATGGACCTCAGAGGCTTTGATTCTGGGACTGGTATATCCATTGATCCTGTTAATGATGTGCATATGGAAAAATAGAAAGGGCGCTTGACTTTTCATTCTGTAACAAATATAATTACAGTATAAAGTTACTTACAAATAAGAAGTGGCGGTGATGATGATGAGCATTAAAATCAGTGATTGGGTTATGGCAACGACCAATGAGGATGAATTGATTCACGGTTTTGTTCAATCGATGGATAGTCGGCATGGAGTGGCTCGCATCTATGTCATCGCATCCGATCATGATTCTGCGATTGGCAAAGTGATGGAAGTCGCTCAGCAGGATATGAAGAAATTGCCTGTAGCGGCATTTGATATAGAAGATCAAGTCAAGAGCTTAATTGATATTGCTTTGACAACACGGGATGAACAGTGGTTTATGGAGCTCACAGACACGTTGTTCACCCTTCAACAGAACGGTTCGAATCGCAGTGAACATGAATTTATGCCAACGGGTTACACGAACCGCTTGGGTGTTGACCAGTTTTGATTTGTATGAGAAAAAGCCAATTCCGTTGACTTGTCCGCAAGGAGGTCATCTGGATTGGCTTTTTTAATGCTAGCCGCGGGCTAGATTGGTTTTATTGCTGTGAAGGCGTTTGAACGGGCATGGGCTTCGCCTTAACCATCTCGGCGGCAAAAAGCGTCTGGAGCTCGGCAATTTTCCGTGGATCGGTAAGGGCCATTTTATCTGTAAAATAATGCTCCATTAACAGCTCCCATGTAGGTACAACCTTCTGCGAGGTGATGGCTTTGATGGCCGTCTTCACAAGCCGGCGCTCTTTGGCATTGGCATATACGTCAATGTACTGCTGTTTGCGGTCGAAGTCTAGGTGGCCATAAATCGCCCGAAATACTTCCGCGGTCATCCGCGCATCGTCCAAGGCTCGGTGTGCCGAACCTTCGGCTTCAATATTCAGGTCAAGCAATGCGCCTTCGACGCTCACATCATTGTTCACATTCTTGTAGCGGATATATCCTTTTAGAAGATCAAAATAATTCGCTGCCATCCAGTAAGCATCATCCAGCTTATGCATGCGTGTATCGAATACAATGCGTTTCAAATCCTCGCCGCCCCAAGTGATCAGGAGCAGTTGTTCACTGCGGTTTAACCAAGCAATAAAATCCCCGATGACTTTGCGGAAACCGTCCGCTTGATCGATTTCTTCTTGCGGGATGCCGGTTTTTTTCTTAATAAAGCTGTTCAGTTTGGAGAAATATACCGGTTTGATCAAGAAAGAAAACTCATCTACTGCTTCTAAGGAAGCATTCAGCCTTACGGCACCAATCTCGATGACTTCCATCGGCAAGTCACTTGCAAATTTGCGGCCGTTAAATTCGATATCAAGAATAATGTAGTCCATGTTGTTTGCCCCCGTTCCATCTCTGTGCTTTCCATTTTAACAGAAAAAACTTAGGATACCATCTTCCTTTTTCCATAAATGGCGCTGAGAATCAAGCTAAACAGCAGGCCGATAAAGGACATCCCTGAAATCCATAGGTATAAAGGCTTTCCACCAAAGCTTTCATAGAACCATCCGCCGATATACGAAGCGACGATTCCGGATACGCCGAAGAAGAGCAGAGCCAAGACGGTCTGTCCAGTGGCACGCCATTCTTCAGGCACGATTCGGTACAGATATTGAATCGCTGCCGAGTAGAAGATGGGGAAAGTGAAGGTTTGAAATAGCTGCAAATAAACGAGCACATGTGGGTCTGTTACCCAGGCGGACATGAAGAAGCGGATAAAGTAAAAGACAGCCGAGAAGGCGATGATCGCCAATTCTTTGCCTTTGCGGAGCCACCAGAAGCTGAGCGCAAATACGAGAATTTCACTGCCCGCGGCAAGAAACCAGGCTAAGCCGACTAAATCCGGGCTGCCGCCTAATTTGCGAATATAGACACCCAGAAACGTATCGTTGATACGCTGAGGGACTGCAATAATGAAGATCAACATTAAGAACCAAATGGTTTCTTTATTGCTTAGGAACTTTTTCAAGCTAGTTAGCGTGATCGGTTTGCCAGTTACAGGCGCATCAGGCAGGGAAAAGCAGATGAGGACGCTGATGACACCAAATGCTGCGAATAAAAGAGCCAAGCTATTGAGGCCTAGATATTGAATCGTGTAGCCCACAGCCAGCGACATGACGGCATAGCCGACAGCGCCAAAAGTCCGGATGGAGCCATAGCTAACACCGTTGGCTTCAGCCGTTTGGAAATTAAGACTCTCCGTCAAAGGATCAAGCGGCATGAGGAAGAAGTACATCAACATCGTAAACATAAGCAGCACTAGAAAGCTATTGGAAGCATACAGCAGATAACCAATGATCGTGGAGCAGCCTAAGAGGAGCAGCATAATTTTCTTAATGGTTTTGGTTCGATCGCTGATCATGCCCCATAGAGGTTGTGAGAATATCGTGATGATACCGCCTGTTCCGATAATCAAGCCAATCTTCGTTGCAGGCAGACCCTGTGCATCCAGATAAACGGGAAGAAATGAAATGAACATGGCGAGTAAGGCAAAATACAAAAAGTTGAAAGTACGCAATCGATTTGAAGAATTCATGAATGACCTTTACCTTCCTGGTGAATTAGCATAAAGCTGATGAAAACTCCATTCTATCACGCGGCGTGTAAGATGCCAAAGAAAAAGTAGGAAAAGATGGCAGCGGAACAAGGATAAGCTATTTGCTGATGCGCCTGATTATCTTGTTCGTTCTGTTCGATAGGCAGAAGTTGGAAGTTGTATGCGTTTCCTTAGAGGAATCTGCCTCATTCACTGCGAATGTATCTTGTATACAGATGGGAAAAGAGGGGTTGCACATGTTCGAATGGCTATGGACGTTTATTGATATTATGACCAAAGTAGTGATATTAGCGCTGCCAGTAGGTGTTGCGGGTGTGTATGTGTGGGATCGCTATATTCAGAAGCAGCATTCCATTCTCAAAACACATCCGGTCATCGGTCGACTGCGTTATGTATTCGAGATGCTTGGGCCCGAGCTGCGGCAATATTTTATTTGGGGAGATAAGGAGGGCAAGCCGATTGATCGCGATACGCAAGGCTATATTGCCAAAGCGGGCAAATATGGCTCAACGGTTATTGGCTTTGGCTCGCGCAAAGACTTTTCGCAAGAAGGCTTTTTCTTGAATAATTCGATGTTTCCCAAAAATATGAATGAGCTTGCCGTCGATCAATCCAAGCCGATTACAACCACCTACAAATATCAAATCATGAGTGAGGGAATGATCTCCAGAAAGGAGAAAAGGTTCCAAACCTCTTCGAATCCATGGCTGCTGCAGGATCAGCACGCGGTTGTTATCGGTGAATACAATCAAGTGCCGGAGCCGTACAAAACCAAAGGGTTCATTGGAATTTCGGCCATGAGTTTCGGGTCGTTATCCGATCATGCGGTCATGGCGCTGGCGCAAGGTGCTGCTATTGCAACAGGAACGTGGATGAACACGGGTGAAGGGGGCTTAGCGCCCTATCATTTATCCAAAGTGTATGAAATGCTGGAACACACGCACCAAACGCCTGTGCAACCGGATGAACTTATTGTTTATGACTTCATTAAGAAGCGCAAGCTCGTTTCCAATTTTGAAATTCTTAAGGAATTAGCGCATATCGAATACGATTCCATGGATGTTTTTGCAATGGAGGATCATCCTTACATTCTGGCTGTAAATCGGCTGGCTGCCAGCGGCTACTTGCTTAAAAAAGAAACCGACCTCATTTATCAAATTGGTTCGGCGAAGAATGGTTCGCGCTCCGATGCCATCGGTACCTTCGATGAAGCTGAATTTCTGCGCACCGCTGGGAGAGCGGAAGTAAAGCTTATTGAGCTGAAACTGGCGCAAGGCGCTAAAGTGCGGGGCGGCAAGCTGCCGAAGAGCAAGCTGACCCCGATGATCCGCAAAATCCGCGGCATACCGATGGATTGGAATTATGATGTGGAATCGCCGAATCGCTTTACCGATTTCAATGATATCCCCAGCTTGTTTGACTTTATTGCGAAATTGCGGCGGATTTCGGGCAAACCGGTTGGGATTAAAGTCGTAGCAGGCAGTGAACATGCCATTGAAGAGATGGCCGCATACATGCAGGAAACCGGCCAGGCGCCGGATTTCATCACCGTTGACGGCGGGGAAGGCGGCACAGGCGCCACTTACATGGAGATGGCGGACTCGCTAGGGCTGCCGCTTTACTCGGCGATCCTCATCATTGATAATACACTGCGTCAATATGGCGTTAGGGATCGCGTCAAAGTATTCGCCAGTGGTATGCTGGCAACAGCCGATAAAATGGCGATTGCCTTCTCTTTCGGCGCTGATCTCGTAAATGTAGCAAGAGCAGCGATGAATACAATTGGCTGCATCAACGCGCTTAAATGCAATACCAATGAATGTCCGACAGGCGTCACAAGTCATAAGCCGGAGCTCAAGCAAGGGCTTGTCGTCGAAGAGAAGCGTTTTCGCACAGCGAACTATTTGGCTACTTTGCGTGAAGGTGTCTTCATGTTAGGCGCATCGTGCGGGCTCGAGTCTCCCGTGCTTTTCGAGCGAAGCCATGTCACTTTCAAGGATAAAAATGCGCTGGCTACGCGAATGGATAAATTATCTCCACTTCCAGTTGAGGTTGCGTTTCCTCCTATTCATGCCGTGAAATCATCCTAAGCATTCTAAGAATCCTAAGCGTTAACAAAGAGAGGAGTTTGGCAAATGAGTTTTCAGAAAGTGGAGCTAGTCCTGGATGCTAAGGCGACCCTGGCAGAAGGGCCAAGCTGGTATGCCAAGGAAGAAAAGCTGTATTGGGTTGATATTATAGGGCAAAAGTTCGGGCGGTTCGATCCAGTTACAGGGGAAAACGAGGATTTTTCAATCGGCGAATATGTTGGAGCCGTTGTGCCTGCAGGGGATAACAAGGTGATGTTAGCTACGCAATCGGGTTTTCAAATGTACGATCTATTGGATCGTACATTAACCGCCTTGATAGATCCAGAAGCGCATATCCCTGGCAATCGCTTTAATGATGGGAAGTGCGATGCCCAAGGAAGGTTCTGGGCGGGCACCATGGACAACGCAGAACAATCGGAAAGCGGCGCATTGTATGTGCTGGACACGGATTGCAGTTATCGCAAAGTGTTTGATGGGGTCGGCGTGTCCAACGGTATCGCCTGGAGCCTGGATGAGAAAGAAATGTACTACGTAGATTCGATGAAGAAGT
This sequence comes from Paenibacillus sp. HWE-109, assembly GCF_022163125.1. Lineage (NCBI taxonomy): Bacteria > Bacillati > Bacillota > Bacilli > Caryophanales > Paenibacillaceae > Paenibacillus > Paenibacillus sp. HWE-109. The sequence goes on from NZ_CP091881.1 coordinate 1,969,701, forward strand.
TGGTGTACAGTTTTGATTTTGATGCGGAGCGAGGACATATTAGCAACCCGCAGGTCTTAATCGATTTTCGGGATGAGCAAGGATTTCCCGACGGCATGACCATCGATGAAGAGGGGATGCTCTGGATTGCGCATTGGGACGGTTGGCAGGTGTCCCGCTGGAATCCTCGCACCAAGCAAAAGCTGTCGTCCATTGCAGTTCCCGCAGCCAAAGCCTCATCATGCATTTTTGGTGGCAAGGATTTAGATGTTTTGTATATTACGACGGCGCGCAAGGGGCTTCAACCGGAACAGGCCGCGGATCAACCGCATGCCGGTGGCCTATTCGCTGTCAAACCCGGTGTGAAGGGGACGAAAACATATTCGTTCGGAGAGGCCTTGATAGAGGAATAATAGCAATTATCGACGATGCCGGACTGATTTTGGGCAAGGGGGGTCGGCACGCGAAAGCCTGCCGGCCTCTATTTGTTTGACTTGGGTGTAGTCATTACTAGACATAAGAGTCTCCAACGGCTCCTATTCGCCCAAATGTGCCGACTTTTGTGCATATAAGAGCTCCCGGAGGTTACTACTTAGGTCCCCTTATTCAAACCCCTAAAAATTGGTTAAGAATACTTAACGAATTTAATGGAGAAGAGGGATCAGGATGAAAATGAGCCTCGAAGAAATCAAACAAATTAGCCACAGTAGTCCAGATCAAATCGAGAAGGTCATTACGAAACTGCTAGAACGGATCACTGAACTGGAAAACAGAGTAGCCGAGTTGGAGCGCCAGCTAGGGCTTAACAGCAAGAATAGTAGCAAGCCGCCTTCAAGTGACGGGTTTCGTAAGCCCGCAAACTCCCGCATCGCTGGTGGCAAAAAGGGAGCACCCCTAGGTCATGAAGGACACACACTTAGTATGGTGGATGATCCGGATGCCATCCTCGACTTTTGCCTAACTACCTGCCCTGCGTGTCATGCTCCAATGGACCAGGAGAACTGTATAGGCTACGACCGGCGTCAGCAGATCGATCTGCCTGAACCACGCATCCAGACAACCGAGTTTCGCGCTCATACGAGCTGCTGCCCGCAGTGTAGCGGGGTTCATCAGGCTGCTTTTCCGTCGCATGTCAGCGCCTCTGTCCAATATGGAGCTGGTGTTACGGGCTGGATCGTGTATGTGAGTGCGTACCATATGATTCCACTGAAAAGGGTGAGCGAGATGTTTGCGGACCTGACCGGGCATTCGCTGAGCGAGGCTACGGTCATCGCCCATTTGAAGAAATCGCACAAGCAGCTAGGTCCCTATGAGGAACAAATTCGCCAAAACCTGCTGAATGCCGATGTTTTGCACGCTGATGAAACCGGCATTCACGTCGATGGCAAACAGCGATGGCTGCACACCCTCTCTAATGTGGACTGGACGTTCCAGGCGGTTCACGAAAACCGGGGCACCCTCGCTTTTGATGCCATCGGTCTGCTGCCGGCTTACTCGGGCATTCTAGTGCATGACTGCAACGGGCCGTATTTTAAAGAAAAATACACGTTCCAGCATGCCTTATGCAATGCGCACTTACTGCGGGAATGCCAAGGAATCGCCGATTATGATCATCACCAGTGGGCCGTGCAGATGAAACGCTTGCTACAAGTAGCCTGGCGTCTCACGCTAGCCGCCCGTAAAGTCTTGTGCTGCTTAGCTCCGAGTACGGTTAAATGGCTAGAGAATTGGTACGATGACATCCTGCAGCAGGGCGAGCTGGAATGGAATCAAGGGCGTACCAAAGCCAAAACCGGACCGCAAGGCAGGCAAAGCAAAAGTAAATCGGCCAATCTGGGTGAACGTTTCCGTCGTCACAAGGAACCGATTCTCCGGTTTATTCAACCGGTTTATTCAAGATGTCCGTGTTCCTTTTGACAACAATGTCGCCGAACGAGACTTGCGGATGGCCAAGGTCAAAGCCAAAGTCTCCGGCTTATTCCGTACCTGGGACGGGGCTCATCAGTTCGCCCGCGCGCGCGGCTTCATTTCAACCCTTCGTAAACAAAATTTACCTGTACTCTCGACGCTTATTGTTACTTTTCGTGGGGAGTTTCGTTTTCCGCGTTTGGAAGAAGGTAAGTAGTAACTCCCGGAGACCCTTATCTCTTCATTTGGAGGAGTTTGACCGGAATTGGCTGGGGATAAGAGTCTGCAAAGACTTCTATTCCCCAAAATGAGCTTGCTTTTGCACATATAAGAGCTCTTTGAGACTCTTATCTCTTCATGCGGAAGGGTAAGGATGGCCCTTTCTAGGGGGATCTACCCCAAATACGTCAAAACCTCACCAGCCCCAGCCCCAAGCAGCACGATGATCCAAGGGGGGGATTTCCAAACGACCAGTAAACCAAAAAGGAGAAGGGCAAGAGCGAAATCAGTGGAATGGACAATAGCCGTTGTCCAAAGCGGATTGTACAAGGCTGCCAGCAAGATGCCAACAACGGCGGCATTAATGGCGATGAGTGCGCCCTGGACTTTGAGACTAGCGCGTAAGGATTTCCAAAATGGCAAAGCCCCGACAATGAGTAAATAGGCAGGCAGAAAAATCGCCAGAGTGCCGACAACAGCCCCTTTGAAACCAAGGAACATAGCACCCAAATAAGTGGCAAATGTAAAAAGTGGACCTGGGACAGCTTGGGCGGCGCCATATCCAGCCAGAAACACTTCTTTGCTGATCCAGTCTGGCGGTACGACCTCACGTTCCAAGAGTGGAAGAATGACATGCCCGCCTCCAAAAACTAAGGAACCGACACGATAAAAAGAATCGAAAAGAGCAAGTGATTGAGAGTGTCCCAGACTACTTATCGTTGGGAGAACAACCATTAGCAATATGTACAGAATTAGACAAAGAATGGCTGCTGAGCGAGGAACTCTGATCTCGATGAGACTGTTGTTCTCCTGTTGGGGCACTGTTTGGAAGGCAAACATGCCAATAAGTCCGGCTAGGCAGATAATCAAGAGTTGGCTGTAAACTTCATGCCAAAGCAATGTGATAGAAGCGGCAACAAGTGCAATGGAGGCGGTGCTCTTCGTTGCAGCGAGTTTTTTGCCCATGCTGAGGACAGCTTGTGCGACAATCGCGACAGCTACGATTTTGAGTCCGTGAATCCATCCGGCACTGCTCATGTCCATCGTTTTTACGAGGAGTGCGAAGAACAGAAGGATGAGAATGGAAGGCAGCGTGAAGCCAAGCCAGGCTAAAGCTCCTCCGAGCAGTCCAGCACGAATCGTTCCGATCCCAATTCCGACCTGGCTGCTCGCAGGACCAGGGAGAAATTGACAGAGAGCTACGAGATCAGCATAGCTTTTCTCGTCCATCCATTTTCTTTTTTGGATATATTCATGATGAAAATAGCCCAGATGCGCGATCGGTCCTCCGAAGGAGGTCAATCCCAATTTGGTTGATACCCATAATACTTCGAGATAAGGACTTCGTTTAACTGATTGCAGGACTAAAGCAGGTTTCAATGCGAATTCCTCCCCGTGTGCCCCCTCGTTGACCTGAGCGCTTCATTAAGTTTAGCGGAATGCATTCATTTCGACAAATAAAAAAACTCAACAATTGTGATTGTTGAGCTCACCTGTTACTCCAATCCAAACTCTCTCATTTTATTGTACAAAGTGCCGCGGGATATGCCGAGCAGCTTAGCGGCTGCGCTTTTGTTTCTTCCTGTTTTGACCAGCGCTTCCTCAATGAAAATCATTTCTTCATCCTCGGAAATTTTCGCCCTTAGGCTGGTCTGGTTATCAGACTCCGCGAGAGCAAGACTTGGCTGCAACTGCTGCAAAGCTGTGGGCAGGTGCTCAAGCTGGATCGTATCTTCGTCGCTGAGAATGAGACAGCGTTCGATTACGTTTTTTAATTCCTGGATATTGCCCGGCCAATCGTGGTTGGTGAAGGCCAGAAGAACTTCCGGTGAGAGCGTCGGAACCGGCTTCTGGTACTGTAAGGAAAACTGCTTGAGATACATTTGCACCATGGCAGGGATATCTTCGGTTCGATCTCGCAGGGGCGGAATCCGAATGGATATCACGTTGAGCGCATAGTACAAATCAGAACGGAATTCCTGCTTCGCTAGTTTGCCGGCCAAGTCCGCCGTTGTTGCAATGATAATTCGTGTTCGCACGCCGATTGGCAGCGTGCCGCCGGAACGGATGATCGTTTGCTGTGTCAGGGAATGATAAAGCTTGGCCTGTAGATCCAGAGGCAGCTTCTCGATTTCATTGATAAACAGGGTGCCGTCTTTGGCTTGCTCTAATTTCCCGGCTTGCCCGCTTTCGCTTCCGCTGAAGGCACCCCCTTGGTAACCGAAAAGTTCAGCTTCAAGCAATCCCGAAGGTACAATCCCGCAATTCAAGGTCAAGAACGGTTCTTGGGCTCTTGAACTGGATTGGTGAATGATATGAGCCAGCTGTTCTTTGCCGACACCCGATTCTCCGATGAGGAGGACGGGTGTTTCTGTAGCGGCGACCTTCTTGGCCCATTGGATGACTTTACCGATGGCGGGGCCTTTGCCCGAAATCAAGCTGAATAAATCATTCGCTTGCTCGACTTGGGCAATACCATATGAATCAGCGGTCGTAAGTTGTTCATTTAGCCGCACCAACTGTGTAATATCTTGTTCCGTAGCGATTCCGCCAATAATCTGACCATGTCCGTCGCGGATCGGTGAAGCATTAATCAGGACGTGCGTGTCAGGTCTTGGGCGATGGTACGTATTGCGAATAACGCGGCCTTCGTCCAAAATTTTCAGGACCATCAGCGTCTCCACATCAAAATGTTCACCGATACGTTTCCCCAGCACATCGGCACTTGGCAGATGATACAGTTCTTCGGCGACATGATTCCAACAGATAACGGCTCCATCTCGATCGACAACGGTCACAGCATCTGTGACGGTATCGGCCAGCACAGCGAAATAGGAGGCCCATTTGTGTTGTTCAAGAACAGAAGCCTGATAAAGGTCTAATAACGTGGCGTATCCCTGAACAGTGCCTTTTTTATCTTTGATAAGCACCGGTCGATTCGTTGTCTGAATGAGCTCGGGAAGAAGTGAGCTGGAAGGTAACGATATAGCTTGCGTCGTAAAATAACTGGTTTCTTCTAATAGATCATGAAGCGTGCTGGCTTTAAAACAAGACAGCAGAGAGGCTTCTTCTGGTATGAATAAACTTATGACATCGTTCAATTCGGTGAAGACCGCTTTTCCTTGCTGCAAATAGGCAGCAATCTCTAGCAGGGAAATTTCTAATGGGAGTTGGACAATGGTAGTGTTCAACGGGATGTGTTCATTTTTGAACATAATGACCTCATTTTGTGTAGCAGCATTTGCTATAAATTTACCATGAAAGGGGGGGCGATTCAACACGTTGAGTAGTTGCTCTGAGTATGATAAAGAAAAGAAAGATAAAAACTTTCGATAAACACTTGTGATTAATTTGAATTAATAGTGTTCAAATTAACGGTTATGTTGTACAATTAAATTAAATATTGAACAATATTGTACAATTCCCTTTGGGAGGGATCACACATATGGAACTTATGATGCGTAATATGTTTCAATCGCTGGGCAAAAGTCGCACAGCAAACCGGTTAGCTAAAAAATACGGATTGCGCTTTGGAGCGGCTCGTTTTGTGGCCGGAGAAACGATTGCCCAATCGATCGCAGCTGTACATGCGCTGAATCAGGATGGGCGCGTAGCGACTTTGGATCATTTGGGCGAGTTCGTTTTTAGCGAAGAGGAAGCGTTGGAATCTGCCGCTATGTGCATGCAGACTTTGGATGCGATTGCGGAGTCAGGGGTTACCTCCAATCTTTCTTTAAAAATGACATCGCTGGGTCTGGACATCAGCAGGGACCTATGCATCAGCAATATGAGACGAATTCTGGATCGTGCGCGGTTGTATGATAACTTCGTACGCATTGATATGGAGGATTTCGCGCATTGCCAAATCTCCTTAGATATTTACAGAGAACTTCGCCAAGACTATGACAATGTAGGGATCGTCATCCAAGCTTATTTGTTCCGCACCATGCAGGATATAGATGATTTAGATGTGCTAGCAGCTAATCTGCGACTTGTGAAGGGGGCCTATAAGGAATCCCCGCAAGTAGCATTTCCAGAAAAAAGTGATGTTGATGAGAATTATAAAAAAATCATTCAGAAACATCTGCTAAATGCTCACTATACGGCGATTGCCAGTCATGATGAAGCGATCATTCAGTTCACCAAACAATTCGTCCATGACCAGCAAATACCCAATCAGCAATTTGAATTTCAAATGCTCTATGGCATTTGCGAAGAGTTGCAAAAACAGCTAGTCAAAGAAGGCTACCGGGTCCGCGTTTATGTGCCTTATGGTGTGGATTGGTTCGGTTATTTCATGAGAAGGCTGGCTGAACGTCCAGCGAATGTCTGGTTTGTGCTTAAAAATATGTTCAAATAGAGAGGAGATTTATTATGCCCACCTATAAAACGGTTAGTACTTACGCGAATGAGCCTTTTACAGATTTTAATCTTGAGGTGAATCAGAAGGCGCTGCAAGCAGCTATCTCCAAAGTGAAAAGCGAGCTGGGGCGCGAATATCCGCTTCATATCGGTGCTGAAAAAGTAGTGACCGAGGCAAAAATTACATCGATTAACCCTGGAAATGTCGATGAAATCATTGGTTATGTGAGCAAAGCAGATCAAGTGCTCGCTGAGAAAGCGATGAACGTGGCTTTGGAGACGTTTGAATCTTGGAAAAAAGTTCCCGCCCGCGAACGCGCGGAGTATTTGCTGAAAGCTGCTGCGCTGATGCGTGAGCGCAAGCATGAATTTTCTGCATTAATGATTCTTGAATCAGGCAAAAACTATGTGGAAGCCGATGTAGATACGGCGGAAGCCATTGATTTTATAGAGTTTTATGCGCGTGAAATGATCCGTCTTAGCGAGATTAATGAAACCCAGCCGCTTGTGCGAATTCCAGGTGAGAACAACCGCATTTCCTATATCCCACTTGGGGTAGGCGTTGTTATTCCTCCTTGGAATTTCCCGCTTGCCATCTGTGTAGGGATGACGACAGCAGCGGTTGTTTCCGGAAATACGGTGCTGCTGAAGCCAGCTTCAACGACACCGGTAATTGCTCACAAATTTGTTGCCTTGATGGAGGAAGTTGGACTTCCAGCTGGCGTTATTAACTTCATTCCCGGCAGTGGAGCGGAAGTTGGCGATTATTTGACGACGCATCCTAAGACACGTTTTATTAGCTTCACTGGGTCCAAGGAAATTGGCTTGCGTATTAACAGACTTGCTGCGGATACGGCGCCAGGCCAAATCTGGATCAAACGAGTAGTCGCTGAAATGGGCGGAAAAGACGGGATCGTCGTCGACGAAACAGCCGATCTTGATGCCGCAGCAGCAGCGATTGTGGCTTCCGCTTTTGGTTTCCAAGGCCAGAAATGTTCAGCTGGCTCCCGTGCCATCATCGTGGAATCCGTCTACGAGGAAGTGGTAGCCAAAGTGGTTGCATTGACAGGCAAGCTGCAAAGCGGTTTGCCAGAGCTTAACTTCGCGGCTGGTCCTGTCATCGATAAAGCTTCGTATGAGCGTATTCTGGATTACATCGAGATTGGCAAACAAGAAGGAACACTGCTTGCAGGCGGCAGCAAAGCAGAAGGCAACGGCTATTACATTCAGCCAACGGTCTTCGGTGATGTTAGCGGCAAAGCACGTTTGATGCAGGAGGAGATTTTCGGACCCGTGCTCGCGATTGCCAAAGCCAAAGACTGGCAGGATGCTATCGCAATGTACAATGATACGGAGTTCGGTTTGACCGGTTCGTATTTCTCAGCGGATGAACAGCGTATTGAGGAGGCACTGGACACGGTACATTGCGGCAACTTGTATATTAACCGCAAATGTACAGGCGCCCTGGTTGGGGTGCATCCGTTTGGCGGCTTCAACATGTCGGGAACCGACTCCAAAGCAGGCGGCTACGACTACCTGCTGCTGTTCACACAAGCGAAGCTGACTTCGCGCAAGGTTTAGTTGAATTAGAGAAGGCGGACGTGTAGTCCGGCCTTCTTATTTTTTTGATTGCTGCCGCGGCGGAGCTGATCCAGTTGGGTGTAAGTATGGGGAGCTGAGAGTGACAAGTAGCAGAGAGTAACTATGATAGCTGTTAGTAACTAAGAGCAGTTGAAAGTGACTAAGAGCATCTGAAAGTGACTAAGAGTAGTTGAAAGTGACTAAGAGTAGCTGTAAGTAACTAAGAGCATCTGCAAGTAACTAAGAGCAATCTAAAAGTGACTGAGAGTTGCTACAAGTAACTAAGAGCAGCTTAAAGTGACTAAGAGTAGCTGAAAGTGACTAAGAGCAGTTGAAAGTGACTAAGAGTAGCAGCAAGTGACTAAGAGCATCTGAAAGTGACTAAGAGTAGCAGCAAGTGACTAAGAGCATCTGAAAGTGACTAAGAGTAGCTGTAAGTAACTAAGGGTAGCTGGAAGTAACTAATAGCAAGGAGAGTAGCAAGGGGAAAGCAACAAGGAGTAACTGGAAGCACAGAGAGTAATCATAGTTCCCTTTCATCTGCAATTTGCGGCTTTTAGAGTTATTTAGCTGATCATAGCTCCGTTTCGAAAGGGGGGCTCACTTCCAGCTGGAACTTAACTGAGTCAGCGGGCTCAAGTTGGATCTAGCTGCTACCCAAGTCTAGTCCTTCGCCAAGTCTTGTTCTTTACCAAGCCTAGTCCTTCGCCAAGTCTTGTCCTTTGCCAAGCCTCGCCCCTTGTCAAGCCCTACCTCCCCCTCAGTCCCTTCGCCTCGCCACCCTTCCCCTTCCCGAAAGGGAACTATGTTCCCTTATTTATCAACAAAGCAGCCATTCAGCTAGTCAGAAGGAACTATGGTACGCTATTTTACCTAATTTGCTGGAATTTCACCCCTTTGAGGTGGAATAAGTGATCATAGTTCCCTTTCAACTGCAATTTGCTGCTTTTGAGCTATTTAGCGGATCATAGTTCCGTCTCGAAAGGGGTGTTGCTCATTTCCAGCTTAAACGGCTAGATTCAACTGGTACATGCGGGCTCGTTCCTGCCCTTTCGTAACAACTAGCAGTTGCATGTCGCATAAACGATGCAAAATTATCCTTGCGTATTTTGTGCTGACTTTGAGATGAGCTGAAAGTTCAGATGGTGGGAAGGGACGAAGCAAGCCTCGTGCGAATCGGATGGTTTCGTTTTCAACCCAAGACAGAGATACGGGCACGTGCGTCGAAATAAATTTTCCGATAAAAGAAAGAATAAGCTGCTGGCACTGCTTGGGTGACTCTGTAATTGAAGGAAAGGCAAGCGGCATGACGACCCATCCGTCCAAAGCCAGATAACAGTGCCGAATACACAGGTCCTTGAATCTCCAAATTTCCATATCTCGGGCGTGGGAGCCATAGCCTTGAATCTCGATCGCGCCTTTTACTTGACCGGGCATATAGGCAAAGTCCAAATAACGATAGCTGTTGGAGAAATCTTTTACCTCCCATTCAGGGTATAAGTGATTGAAATTTCCTGCCGCTGGATACCAAACGCTTCGTAGAAATTCTATTTCTGCATAGCCGAGCCCACGCTCTAACCGTTCTCGCCTGCGATTGTTCGTTTCCTCCATAATTTGTGAAGACATGAATGCCTCGAACGCTTGTTCAAATTTCATTCCTCTCATCCCACTTTCATTAGAATTGCTGGATAATAAAACAAAACGCCGCTTTCCACTATGCTCGACCAGAAATGAATCCGGACTAACATCATGGAAAGCGGCGTGTGCTTCACGACCAGCTTAATTTAGATACTTAAAGTATACCGGATTATGAAACGGGGTGCCAGCTTAACTCGAAAAAGATGCCAAGCTAGCTTGCTGCAGTTTAGGCGGGCCTAACAGACGGCGCAGCCAAGCGGCCAAGCCCCCCGGTCCAATCCCGCTGATCCTGCCGAACGCTTGCTCCTTTCATGCGGATTTGAGATAATGCATCTAGAAAATGATAGATGAATAGGAGTGGCATGGGGAAATGACGAAAAAGACATTTGCTTTCATAGGATCTTACGCTGACGCGGCTAATCCAGGTGTATACACCTGTCAATACGATACGGAGGATGGCAGCTTGGAGCTCACGCATCAAGTAGATGGTTTGCAGAATCCAACCTTTTTAACTGTCGATGCGACAAATTGGAGACTATATGCGTTGACGGAAGGCTTGGATGCTAATCAGCAGCGCTGCGGTGCGGCTAGCGCTTATACGGTTAATCCTGCCAATGGGGATTTAACATTCCTGAATAATGAGATAACCTTGCCAGCAACGACATGTCATATTCAGCTAGATCATGACAACCAAGTCGTGATGGTCGCCAGCTATCATGGCGGAATGGTTGGTTTATCTCCAATATTAGACGATGGCGGCATAGGGACAACAGCGGATATTCAGCAGCATCATGGAGCAAGCGTCCTCACCGTGCAGGATAGACCCCGTGCACATTCTGTTTTCTTGGATCGCACCAGCCGTTACATAGGGGTTTGCGACTTAGGCTTGGACAAGATAAAGCTGTATAAACTTGACCTAGCGGAGAAGAAACTGTTTCCTCATAGCGAAGTGCAAGTCAATCCGGGATCAGGTCCAAGGCATTTTGCTTTCCACCCGTCCTATGCATTCGGGTATGTGATCAATGAACTAAGTTCGACGGTTACGGCGTTCCGTTATGACGAAGAACGCGGAGAATTAACAGAAATTCAAACGATTTCTACCTTGCCTGATACGTTTGAAGGTGAAAATGCTTGCGCGGATATTCATGTATCTCCAGATGGCCGCTTTCTATATGGCTCAAATCGCGGACATGAAAGCATTGTGGTATATGCGATTGATGCCGCGACAGGGTTATTATCCATCGTGGAATATGCGCCTGTGCTTGGCAAACATCCGCGTAATTTCGCCATTTCGCCTGATGGGAAGCATGTGCTCGTAGCCAATAAGGATACGGACAATATCGTTTCCTTCTCCAGAGATGCGGTAACCGGCAAATTAAAGCCAACCGGAAGCGAGCTTAAACTGTCCAAACCAGTTTGCATTAAATTCGCCGAAACACAATGACACCGTTCACGGAGCGTGTTATTCAAATCATCCGATCCATCCCTGAGGGCAAAGTCATGACGTATGGACAGATCGCGCGACTTGCCGGTAGTCCAAGGGGAGCTAGGCAGGTTGTGCGTATTTTACATGCGATGAGCACCAAACATCGTCTACCTTGGCATAGAGTGATTAATGCCAAAGGTGAAATCGCGATACAGGATGATGAGGGATCACATATGCAAAGCTTTCTTCTGCAAGCAGAAGGGGTAACGATCACAGACCAACGATTCGTTTCATTGGCTCATTTTCAGCATCAAGACGAAGAATTCATATAGCAAATGCAATGCTGTCAAGCAGAGAAATCGACTTGATGGCATTTTTTTGCCCAAAAATCATTGAAAATAGTTACAAAGTCTAGGAGACAGGAATAGACTGTCTGTATCAGTAGGCCATACGGACAGGAGGCATGTTATGAGTGACAGAACCTTGTATCTTTTCGATGGCATCAATAAAAGCTCTGTGAAAGCAATCATCGAGCAAATCATGAAAGTAAATCAATTTGATGATGACAAAGATAAAAAAGAGAAGGATTTCAAGCGCGTCCCCATTGACCTGATCATTAATAGCAACGGGGGCAGCGTGTACGATGGGTTGGCGCTAATCAATGTAATTGATAATAGCAAGACGCCAGTGCATACCTATGTGTATGGACTTGCTGCAAGCATGAGCTTACTGATAGCTGTTAGTGGACATAAGCGGCACGCGGGCAGACTGAGCACGTTTATGTATCATTCCGTATCCACTCATATAGATGGGCATTTGGAGCATCTGAAAAACCGCGTGGATGAAACACAGCGCCTGCAAAACATTTATGATCAATATATTCTATCGAAAACGACGCTGAGCATAGAAGAGCTGCTTCGCGTTCAGGAGAACCAGCGTAATTGGTATATGAGCCCTGATGAAGCCTTGTCGGTAGGGATCATTGATGAAATTGTATAGCAAGCCGTGGAGAGAAGCCGAGGGGATTCTCTTTTTCTTTGTTTTTTATTGCTTTTTGGTGTTTAATGAGAGAAAGAGAGTTGGCTGGCAACGCTCGTTGCTGCCTAGGGAGAGGAAGAATCACACTGTGTATAAAATTGTCTTTTTTGATATCGATGGAACCTTAGTCAATGAAGAAAAACAAGTCCCAGCTAGTACTGTACAAGCCATACATCAGCTCAAAGAGCAAGGGATTGAGCCCGTCATTGCTACGGGGAGAGCGCCGTATTTTATTAAACCGCTAGCTGAACAGCTCGGCATTGATTCCTATGTTTGCTTGAATGGCGGCTATGCCGTATATCGCGGAGAACCGCTCTATAAACGAATTATCGCCAAAAGCAGCATTGAAGCTTTGGTTGAGCTAGCTGCCAAACATAAGCATTCCCTAGTCTTTGAAGGTGAGCATTCCTTCTTCACAGATACCGAGGATCATCCCTTTGTTATTGGATCTGTGTCCTCGTTGAAGGTTGATTTGCCTGGCTTCGACCCTCACTTTTGGAAAACGAATGATATTTATCAAATTTTTCTGCATTGTGAAGACGGAGACGAACAATTGTATGAGGAATTGCATAAGGAATTTAAGCTTATTCGCTGGCATCAACATGCGATTGATGTGCTGCCTGCAGGCGGTTCCAAGGCACAAGGCATTGCCGCGCTGCTGGAGCTTGTTGGTTTGAAACCGGAAGAAGCCGTTGCGTTCGGCGATGGATTGAATGATATGGAAATGCTGTCCTATGTCGGATTCGGCATTGCGATGGGCAATTCCCATAAAGATTTGCTGCCTTATGCGGACCATGTCACCACACATGTGGATGAAGAGGGGATTCGCAACGGGCTGGTTACCGCCGGACTGCTATAAGTAAGCCAGAATACATACAGGGTGAATACGATGAGAATAGCTTTTTTTGATTCAGGAATAGGCGGAATATCGGTCTTGCACGAAGCCATGAGGCAGTTGCCTCAGGAAGATTTTTTATATTTTGCTGATACGCTGCACGTTCCCTACGGGACGAAATCCAAGGATGAGGTTCTTGCTTTTGTCAAAGCCTGCGTGGAAACCATTCATCATGAGGAAGTCAAAGCGCTCGTCATTGCTTGCAATACGGCGACCAGCATTGCGATTGCAGAGCTTAGAAAGCTTTATGATATGCCTATCATTGGGATGGAGCCCGCGGTGAAACCTGCGCTAGAGATGAACCGTTCATCGGGCAAAAGGGTGCTGGTATTCGCGACGCCGCTAACGCTGAAGGAATCCAAATATCGCGAACTGGTTTCTCGCATTGATGATACAGGCATGGTGGATTCGCTGCCATTGCCTGAGTTGGTTGAATTCTGCGAGCAGCTTCAAGTGGAAGGTCCACGGATTAACGATTATTTTCACGCTCAGCTGGCGCCTTTCGATCTAGACTCATTTGGCACCGTCGTTCTGGGCTGCACACATTATCCTTTTTACAGACGTGCCTTGCGCAACCTGCTGCCGTCACATATCCAGATTGTGGATGGCAGCTCAGGAACCGTGAAACGACTGATCCAGCTTCTGGAGCATCGTGGCCAATTGCAAGGAGAAGGACATGGCGATCTTAAATTCATGTGCTCAAGCAACGATGCTGTGCACATTCTTAAGATGGAAAAGGCGCTGAATGTATTCCGCGACGTTGGAGTCTAAGGGTACATAAGCAAGTTAGCTGATCTTATTCCCTTCTGGCCTCGCGTAAGGGAACTACAGTACGCTATTCTAGCAAAAAGTGGCATGATAGCGAAGGTAAAGGAACTACAGTGCGCTATTAGGCAGATTGCTGGGAAATTCAGCGCTTTTCGTGGGAATAAGACCCTGTAGTTCCGCTATTGACCCAGCATCGCTGCTTTTTGCCTAAATAGCGTACCAGAGTTCCCGTTACAGGTTGTCCTTGACTTGAGTACACATATAAAAAGGCTGTCCCTTGACGGACAGCCTTTTTCACCGCATATTTTGCCTGTTGGGTACAAAGGAATCAGCTATTTAAAGTTTAATTTCCAACAGTTCGTACGTGATGACGCCCATCGGCGCATTAACTGAAATCGTGTCGCCAACTTTTTTATTCATTAAGGAGATCCCGAGTGGACTCTCGTAAGAAATTTTGTTTTCATTGACATCGGCTTCCGATGTGCCTACAATCTTGTACTCGATTTTCTCAGCAAATTCGACATCATTCAAGATAACGGTGGAGCCGACTTGAACTTTGGACGAATCGGTGTTCGTCACGACGCGAGCTTTTTTCAACATTCTTTCAATGGTCAGAATTCTGGTTTCCATAAACGATTGATCATTTTTGGCGGAATGATACTCGCTGTTTTCCTTCAAATCTCCGTAGCTGATCGCCATTTTGATCCGGGCAGCCAATTCTTTGCGTTTAACGGTTTTCAAATCTTCAAGCTCCAGTTCTAAACTACGTAACCCGTCTGGGGTTAAAATGATCTCGTCATTGGACATTTTTACAGCTCCTCATGTGTGCGATACTAGTTATACTACTAAAGTAACCGAGGCAAGTAAAGCAAGTTGATTAACTAAATCTACTTTGTATTTCCGCTTTTGTTGAATCGTCATCTATTGGCGCAGAGCTGTTACGCATACTTGAACGATGGATATTAATTGATAGACATCGCTTTCTTATCCAACTATACTACTGAAAGAGAAGATTTCTCTGCGTTTATGTGGAATGTATTATTAGGAAAGTGTGAAACTTCATGAGAATCAACGCTAAAGCCCTTTTTATCACATTTATTATTGTTATTTTGCTGCTGGTTACGAACAATACTTCCTATTATTGGTTTACGAAATCGCTGCTCACACAAGCTTTATCTGAACGTATGGAATCTACGGCAGTTCAAATTCGCACCTCGATTGAGCAATCAGAGGTTGGTTCTTTCTTTGTGGAAGATTTGATCGGAGAAAATCTTCGTTCAGTTTCCCTTTATGTCAATGATCAGTTGGACCCCGATATCGCCAAGGTGACCAACGAACAATTAGTTGAACTGGCGAAGCGGGCAGGTGTTGATGGCATCACATTAATGAAACGCAGCGGTGATGACATCGTGGTCGGCAAATCTTCCGAGCCCAAGGAACTTAAACTAATGAGCACCAAATCGTTCGGGTATTGGTTCACGGCTTTTAATCAATTGCTAGACAATAAGCAAGTGACGATACAGGAAGGGCAAAAGCTGCCCAATTTCTGGTCAGGCATCTATGAGGTTCCAGCCTCTGGCTCAAGTGATGTCAGCAAATTCGGTTATTTTCATGATGGGACTACGAATTATTTGACCTGTGTATTTGTGAACGCAGATAAAATCAAGCGATTCAAAGAAAATGTTGGCGCAGATACGATTGTCAAAAAAACGTTATCAGCCAACCCGGATATTTTGGAGATAGCGGGTTTGAATGGCGTTACCTTTGGTACACAGCCAATTGAATATAAAGATAATAACGGCATTCCTTTCATATCTGTCTATGACCGCCCTCTCTTATTCGGCACTTACGAGATTATGAATGAAGAGGATGTAGCGTATTACAGGAAAGCGATTGAGACGAACAAACCCATTAGTGTAGTAGAGAAATGGCAGGGGAAACCTGTCCTCAAAACCTTCGTCTTTGTACCTGTCAAGAAAAAAATGACCGAAGTTCAAAGCGAAATTCCCTATGTCATTGCCATTGTTTCGGATTATCAATCGATTCAGGATACGCTGAATAATCAGCTTGTTCGCCTGCTCCTCGTCATCGTGTTGTTTACGGTATTCAGCTGCGTATTTTTGTATGTTGTGTTTCGTATTATTACCAAAAGCCGTGAAACGGCTGTGAAATCCACCCAAGAGCTGTATATCCAGAACGTCGATCTTATGTTTGCGACGATTCGCAGCCAGCGGCATGATTTCCTCAATCATGTACAAACCATGTATGCCCTGCTTGCAAATGGTAAAAAAGAAGACCAAATGAAATATATGAAAGAGTTAATTGAAGAAATTAACGAGGTCAATGACATTATACGAATTGGTCATCCTGCGATTGCCGCATTAATTCAAGCGAAGATTGCACTAGCGATGCGGACTAAAATTAATTTCAGTTACGAATTTACAGGCCTGGAAGGTTTAGCTTTAGGTGTGAAATCCGTTGACATTGTGAAAATTATGGGGAATTTAATCGATAATGCCTTTGATGAAGTCAATAAATTTCCCCTTGGGGAACGCGATGTGATGGTGAGTGGATGGTCGGAGTCGAGTCAATTGAGGATATTGGTATCCAATCCGGTACAGCCTGACTTCCAACTTGATGATTATAATCAAATGTTCTCCATTGGTTACAGCACCAAAGGCCAGGGAGAGCATCAAGGGCTTGGTTTATCTGTGGTGAAGGAACGCATTGAGTACTATAAAGGTACGATTGAAGTGTCTGTCGCAGATGGGTGTATCTGTTTTCAAATTTCTATTCCTATGCAGCGAAGCTAAGAACGGACCGATTCATTCGGTTGGTTCTTTTTTTTGTTTCAATTTCATGTTCAGCGGGTAGAAAAATGGTAAAGGCATGAATAGGGCCGTGACGCTATAAAAGAACGAGGGAGGCTATCAGAATGGATATGCACTCACGAAGGTACAAGCTGGAATTCAAAAAAAGTTTGCTGCGCTTGTTTCCGCTTTTTGTTCTGTGCTCGTTTGTCTCGCCGGAGAAGACCTTTCTGGATATGCCGGGCTATCCGTTAAATCCTAATTATGTAGCAGGAACTGTGCAGCAGGTAGTGCGTGGCGAATCAGAGACGGTGCTGCTTGTTTCTGTTCCAGATAACTTGGTAGTGCCCAAAGATCTCTTGAGGCATTCTGAGTTATCCAACAATACGAGGAATGTTAGACTAAGCCAGCCTGTAGTATCGCCTGCTAACAAAGGAAGGAATGTTGAATTGCGTTTTCATGCTGGGATGAATCAGGAATTAACGGATTTCCTTGGCATACCTGCGGTCGGTGAGCATGTCCAGAGTGTAGCGGTTCCAGATCGAAAGGGTGTCTATCAGGCACGGTTTTTGGTCAAGGATACAGGCGATTATATTGTAGCAATCAAATAACAAATAAAGGCTGCCCCCCAAAGGCCAATGGACCTTGAGGGAAGCCTTTGCGAATGCCGGCAGTATGCTGTTCCTTAACTACGATAAATACTGTCCCACATGAAGAAGCTGTGGAAAGAGATGGAGAAGCGGGACAAGCAAACTAACGATTAGAAGCAGCCAACGAAAAACGGTCTCACTGGCGGAGCCTGTGTCAATCGCGATAAACTTGGGCAGTATCCGAATTTTGAACGAAATCGGCCAGAAGAGTTCAACGCCACGTTCATTCAATAAATCGATCAGTGGATGAGAAGCATAACTGATGAGAAATGCCCAGAAAAATAAAGGCGGCAAAGGCATCGCGATCATCCCTAACAATAGCATGAACAGGAGAGAGTGCGTAAGCGTACGATGTTTGATCTTGAGTAGTCGAAGCAGGGCTGACAAGGGGAAAAGCACTTTGGCCATTGTGGATCCCGGTTTATCGACATCCGCTAGTGTGCCCGCTAAACAGCCAAGCAGCAGAACGCCGGCAGCATCCCAGGAGAAAAAAGAGATATCCTGGCTAATAAGAACGATTTCCGCGGAAATAAATCCGGCAATACTGTGTGTTTTTTGTAACATGATAAACTCCTGATTCACATAAATTGGTCATAACTGTATATCATTCGTCGTTGGACCTTCATTTGAGGGGGAAATGTCGAGAAAGCGTCCTAATTCACCTATATGAATGTCTAGATCAGCCCTCTTACGGTAAACGTGAATCCACTAAAATAGGACGTATCAGGTGCTGCTAAAGTAGGCTCAAGCGCACACTTTCTATTTATGCAGGAGGGTACTATCAGACATGGGAAGCACTCAAATTACGAACTTAACGTGTGAATATCGCGTGAATCCAATCGGCTTGGATACGCTCTCACCGCGATTCACTTGGCAATTCCAAGCGGATGATAACAATATGGTGCAAACAGCGTATCATATTCAAGTGGCAGATGTCCTGCATTCTTTTGATTCGGATCATTTGGTCTGGGATTCAGGGAAAGTAGGGTCGGAGCAATCTGATCTTATTGCTTATGAAGGTTCAGCGCTGCATTCGCGGCATCGCTATTATTATCGAATCAAGGCCTGGGATCAGTCTGAGCTTGAACTGGAGTGGAGTGAAACCGCATTCTTCGAGTTGGGACTGCTGGGAGAGAACGACTGGTCGGCTTCCTGGATTACCCCGGATGGGGATTCAATTGATCCGAATGAAGCTGCCGCTTTTTATCTCAGAAAGACATTTGCAACACACAAACCGATAAGCAAAGCAACGATCTATGCTACGAGTTTAGGCATTTATGAACTTGAATTGAACGGGGTGCGTGTTGGAGACTGGGAGTTCACCCCGGGGTGGACCAGTTATCGTCATCGATTGCAGGTACAGAGCTACGATGTGACCGCAGCTCTTCAGCAAGGCGAACTGCATACGATTGGTGCCGTGCTGGCCAACGGCTGGTACAAAGGAAACTTGGCATGGAAAGACCAGCATAGTATCTTCGGCGAGGTAAGAGCCTTGCTGCTTCAACTGCATATTGATTATGCGGACGGAACTTCCGAGGTCGTCGCAAGTGATGATACGTGGCGTGCCTCGACGGGACCTATTCGTATGTCGGAACTTTATCATGGCGAAACCTATGATGCCAATTTGGAACAGGATGCATGGAGCTTGCCCAGAGGTAAAGTTGAAGAGTGGCACGCAGTTACGTTGCTGGCTCACTCCAAAAGCATACTGATTATGCAAGAGAACGAGCCCGCGCGCATAACAGAGCGGTTAAAACCTATAGACGTAATCCAGACGCCTAGCGGAGAAACCGTCTTGGATTTCGGCCAGAATATGGTGGGGAAAGTGCATATGCGCTTGGACTTGCCTGTAGGAAGCCGCATTCAGCTGCTGCATGCCGAAGTGCTCGATCGAGATGGGAATTTCTATATTGGAAATCTTCGTTCAGCCAAGCAAACCGTCACCTATATTTGCAAAGGAGGCGGTGAGGAACAATACGAGCCTCACTTCTCTTTCCAAGGATTTCGCTATGTGAAAGTACTTGGATGGCCACTGGACGTTGCATTGGAAGCGGATCGCTTCACAGGGCATGTCATCCATACGGATATGGTTGCCAAAGGCAACTTTGTTTGCTCCAACCCACTGCTTAATCAATTGCAGGCCAACATTGTTTGGGGACAAAGAGGGAATTTCCTTGACGTTCCAACTGATTGTCCACAGCGAGATGAGCGTCTTGGATGGACAGGAGATGCGCAGGTATTTATTCGGACGGCAGCTTTTAACTATGGTGTGGCGCCATTTTTCAGCAAATGGCTGCGGGATTTGAAAGCGGATCAATATGAGAATGGCGGCGTGCCCTTCGTAATTCCACATGTTTTGTCTGAAACGGATCACTCCTCCTCCGCTTGGGGAGATGCGGCTGTCATTTGCCCTTGGACACTGTATCAAGTTTATGGGGATACTCGCGTGCTTGAAGAGCAGTATGACAGCATGAAAGCCTGGATTACTTATATGCGTAATCAAGGAGAGAATGAATACCTGTGGAATACGGGGTTTCATTTCGGAGATTGGCTTGGGCTCGACGCCAAAGAAGGCAGCTACATAGGCGCTACACCAAGGGATTTAATAGCGAGCTGTTTCTATGCCTATTCCACTTCGCTGTTTATTAAAGCTGCTAAGGTCCTCGGACGTAGGGAGGACGTTACTGAATACAGTGAATTATATGAACATATTTTAGCTGCATTCAACGAAGAATTCATGACACCCAGCGGACGCTTGGCTGCACATACACAGACAGCTCATGTCCTTCCCCTCATGTTCGGGTTAGTCTCAGGCCGCGCACGTGAGCGTTTGGCTAAGACATTAGCCGAATATGTGGTGGAACAAAACTATCATCTGACAACTGGGTTCGTGGGAACTCCTTATCTGTGTCAGGTTCTTTCTGACAATGGCTATCACGATGTTGCGGTTAAGCTTGTTCAGCAGGAAGACTATCCTTCCTGGTTGTATGCGATCCACAAAGGAGCCACGACGATCTGGGAGCACTGGGATGGCATTAAACCGGATGGTTCATTCTGGAGTGACAATATGAATTCCTATAACCACTATGCTTATGGCTCCATTGGTGATTGGCTGTATCGAACTGTCGCGGGGCTTGATTCTGACGATGAGCAGGCAGGGTACAAACGGTTAATCTTCCGACCGAGGACGGATTCTGCCCTTGAATTTGCCAAAGCTGCTTTCCAATCCAATTATGGTTTGAACCGCAGTGAGTGGAGAAAAGAAGCAGACGGTACAGTGGTGTATGTGTTTGAGCTTCCTCCTAACACGACGGGGGGGGTCACGTTGCGAGGAGCTAGTGCAGCAGTTGTTACGATTAATGATCAGACGTTGAGTCAGGGGACAGACAGCAAGTTGATTGATCCAACCGATGAGGAGCTGCATCTGGAACTGGGATCAGGTGTCTATGAAATCCGTGTAGCACCGAGTGGAATGCGATAAAAGAAGAAGAGCCTTCCTTCCACCTATTGGGTTGGAAAGGGGGTTCTTTTCTTGTCTTTTTGAATAAGCATTTATGCGGTATAATAGCTTATATTGGACGAAGAGAAGGAGCAACTTGGATGGCAGTCTTCAATGCGATGGAAACAATAGTGATTAATATGTATGATGAGTTTACGAAAAGTTATGAACTTAAATGCGATTGTACGAAATGTAAAGAAGATATCCTTGCCTTGGTTTTAAATAAAATACCACCCCGCTACACCTCCAGTGAAAAAGGGCAGTTGTTCATAAAAGGGATGTATATTAACTCCCAATTGCAATCTGATGTGATGCGAGAATTGATGGAAGCAGCAACGATTGTCGCCGATCAACACCATCATGTAGAAGAGTAGTCATGACAAAGGAGCTGAGCGGCTTGTACGCGCTTAGCTCCTTTGTTGCGTGATGCTTCAGCCCCAGATAAGAGTCTCCAAAGCCTCTTATCTGCGAAAAACAGCCGTTTGTAGTGTGAATAGAAGCTCCCAAAGCCTCTTATTGCTTCGTATTGGGGAGTTTTTGCGTGTTTCACTGACGATTAGAGTCTCGAGAGACTTCTATTTGCGAAAAATGACCGCTGATTGTGCTAATAGAAGCTCCCAAAGCCTCTTATCTGCGAACAGAAAGAGGCTGCCCCTCGAAGTCTTGTTACCTTCAGGGGCAGCCCGCTTGGTTTTGTCTTAT
The DNA here is from genome assembly GCF_022163125.1 of Paenibacillus sp. HWE-109. Taxonomy (NCBI): domain Bacteria; kingdom Bacillati; phylum Bacillota; class Bacilli; order Caryophanales; family Paenibacillaceae; genus Paenibacillus; species Paenibacillus sp. HWE-109. Next base: position 1,991,176 of record NZ_CP091881.1, read on the forward strand.
TTGAAATCGTCGCCCTTCAAATAATGGAAGAAAGGCTCATCAACCCAGAATTTATAGGATTCAACCGTTAGACTAGGATTGATTTTTTTGATGCCGGATTCAACATCAGCTGCTTTCTCATTCAGGGAGAAAGACTGGGCATAGTAATGGCCTTTGCTGATTTTGTTGTTTGCAATCACTTTATAATCCTTAATGTCCGTCAGCGAGTAGTAAAGCGGCTGCCACCATGAGGAGTAGATGAGGCCGGTTTGATCATCACTGTTCTTTTTGGCATATTGAAGAATCACCTTTTGGAAGTTATCCTTTTGCTGCGCATTGTCGAACTCAAATTCAATGTCATACTCTTTGGCGTAGGCGATATAGTTTCCGTTCTCGATTTGGACAACTTGGTAGTCGTCGGTTTGTTTTGGCTCGCCCCATTCTTTTAAATAGATGAAAGCGGACGTTTTCGGTTCAAGTTGAACTTTGGCTTGGATATTCTCGCTGCGCAGCAGGCCAATTAACTGGATGGCATGTTGGATGTCAGAATGACCGTAAGTAAGCGCGAGTTTCGGATCGAAATGGGCGTCGAAGCGAGCATCCTTCAAATTGTAGCCTGTGACCAAATTTTGCTTCAAAGCGGTGTCGAACACGGAACGCAAATCACTTGCTGTGATCAGATCTTCTGTTTGCCAGGCTTTATTGATTTTGCTGAAAATATCCGCATCGGTTGTTGTTCCGATATAGTTCTTGTCGAGGCCTTGGAAGGCAATCACTTTGCCCAGCACGTCTTCAACAAAGGAGCTGCTTGCGGGTGCGTTTGTCTGAAAACGTGAGAACCATTCGGTTGGAAGCAGATTGGTGTCGATGGCAGCGGCCAGTTCCTGAGCAGCTTGCAGCGAGAACGAATGATCTCCGTCGTAATCAATATGTACTTTCGCTAGCGCGGTTTTGATCTTTTCTTCCTTATACGTGTAAGCAAGTTCTTTCAGTCCGGCAGCTTTTACAGCAATAAAAATAGCTTGTTGTTCCGTCAGCGACGAATCACCTTGCAGCGTAGTGCTGGTAAGAATTCCTTTTTCAAATAGTGCTTGTGCAGCTTGGTAATAAGCGCTGTCTTTTTGCAGATCAGTGAATTTATTATCTGGAGTGCTGGCTTTCAATTTGAGAATGCTGTTAACGGCATTGATGAAGTCGCCTTTGGTTAAACTGGAAGATAGACTAACATTGAAATGATCATTCAAGTACTGTTTGTACGTGGACGTAGTGGCAGTGGAATCTGCAGCCCAAGCTGAGGGGCTGAAGGCTGAAAGGGAAGAGACAAGTACGGCTGACAATGCAACAGCGCGTGCAAATTGTAATGTGCGTAATGGTTTCATGATGATAACCTCCAATTAAATTCTGATAGGAATAGTATGATTTAGAGAAATATATCAATTTAAATCGGCAATGTCAATGCAATTTCTTCCTGTAACCAGGGTCTTTGTCTATTTTCACAGATTTGTTGGTTTTTGTCGAAAAAATAAATAAAACCTTTGACTGTACCCGAGTTATTTAGTAGGATCGTTAACAGAGTCTACACAAATACAGATAGAAAATCACGAAGGAGCTAACCATATGAAAAAAGCGTTAATTTCCCTTTTTGCGGTAACCGTATTAATGACTGGCTGTGCAACTGCAAAAACGGACACAGCAACCCCTAAAGCTTCGAATGCACCGGCTGCTAGCGCGGATGCCACGAAAGCGCCAACAGCTAAATCGGATAAGAAAGTTATTCTGATCACGCCAGAGAAAATCGGTGTTAATCCATTTTTCGCCCAAGAAGATGAGGGTGTCAAAAAAGCAGGTAAAGAATTTGGTGTTGTGGTTAAAACGGTTGAATCCACCGATGCAAGCGCCATTGAGCAAAATTTACGTGCAGCTGTAGCGGATAATTATGATCTGATCATTACTAGTTCCTTCGAATCCGAAGATGCTCTCAAAAAAGTAGCTGCTGAAAATCCGAAGAAATCATTCGCGATTATCGATACCGTTGTTGATCTGCCGAACGTACGCAGCGTTGTTTTTCGTGAACATGAAGCTTCTTACTTGTTAGGAGCAGCAGCTGGTCTTGCAACGAAGAAAAATGTTGTTGGGATGGTTGCAGCCGTTGATATCCCTTTAATTAAGAAATTTACAGTTGGCTTTCAAGAAGGTCTGAAAGCGACTAACCCGAATGCCAAATTCATCGTGAACTATGTGGGCAGCTTCACGGACCCAGCTAAAGCCAAAGAATTGGCATTGACGCAATTCGCTCAAGGCGCAGACTTCATTGCTGGCGCATCTGCTGTAGGCGATTTGGGCGTATTTGAAGCAGCGAAAGAAAAAGGCTTCTACACGTCGGGTCAAGATATTGACCGTACGGTTACAGATCCGGAGCATATCGTTCTTTCCCAATTGAAAGGAACGGATGCGGTTGCTTATCAAACGGTGAAAGATTTCGTTAACGGCTCATTCAAATTCGGTGCGGTCGACTACGGCTTGAAAGAAGATGGCGTTGGTCTTACTTTCGTAACGAAAGAAAGCAAATCTACGCTAAGCCCGTTCGTTGGACAGGATGTTATTACGAAAGTAAAAGCTATACGTGATGATATCGTTTCTGGTAAAGTGAAAGTAGAAAACCCAGTCAAATAATAAGTAAATAATCGCATATTGCCCATGGAGACTGTTTACGGTGACGTAAACAGTTTCCTCATGTCTAGGTAGAGGAGCGAATAACCGTCATGCTGCTTCAAATGCGTCAAATTACGAAAACATATGGCACTTTAAACGCGAATTCAAACGTTGATTTCTCGCTGCGTCAAGGTGAAATTCATGCATTAGTCGGAGAAAACGGAGCCGGTAAAACAACCTTAATGCGCATCTTGTACGGTATGGAGCAGCCGACGGAAGGTCTTATTCAGTTAAATGGCAAAGAGGTCCAGTTCACGAATCCAACAGATGCCATTGCTCATCGAATCGGCATGGTGCATCAGCACTTCATGCTGTTTCCTTCTTTTACGGTGGCCGAAAACATTGTGATTGGCAATGAGCCGAAGGCAGGCCTCACCTTTGACCGCAAAACGGCGGTTAAGCAAGTTGAAGCATTATGCGCGACTTACCGTTTGCCGATAGATCCCAACAAGAAAGTGGCAGACATTCCGCTTGGGATGCAGCAGCGAGTAGAAATTCTTAAAGTGCTGTACCAAGGCGCTGATATCATTATATTGGACGAGCCAACGGGGGTTCTTACACCGCTCGAGGCGAAGGAATTGCTTGTGATCATGAGAAGTTTGGCCAATCAGGGCAAAAGCTTCATCATCATTACCCACAAACTCCATGAAGTGATGGAGATTGCGGATCGGGTTACAGTGCTGCGTGACGGCAAAGTAACCGGTACGCTTGAAGCATCGGCGACGAATGTGGAAGAACTGTCCAAGCTGATGGTTGGCCGAGATTTGCTGGAGTCTGCCAGACGAGATGTACAGGTCGGCAAGACTGTTCTGCAAGTGAAGGATCTTAGCCTTCATGGAGATAAAGGCAAGCCGGTACTGGATCGGGTGAATCTGCACATTAAGGCCGGAGAAATTGTCGGCATCGCCGGTATTTCCGGCAATGGTCAGTCTGAATTGATCCAAGCGATTACAGGCTTGCTCCCGATCGATCAAGGGGTCATCCAGCTATTAGGCGAGAATATCACAGGCCGCTCTGTCCGTGACATTAGAGAAATCGGTTTATCGCACGTGCCCGAAGATCGGTATCAATGGGGGGCGGCCAAGGAAGGAACCGTGCTGGATAACGGAACGATGGGTCATCATCAAACGAGAAGCCGTTCTGGGTTGCTGCAAGGGAAAGAGCTTCGACAAATGGTCGATCGTTTTATTCAGCAATTTCAGATTAAAGCCGGTTCCCAGGAGACCAAGGTCAAGTATTTGTCCGGCGGTAATTTACAGAAGCTCATTGTCGCCAGGGAGATTGCTCAGAATCAGCCATTTCTGATTGCAGCAGAACCGACGCGCGGCGTTGATATTGGGGCGATGGAGCTGATTCATGAAGAGCTGCTGCGAAAACGGGATGACCAGGGAGCCATTTTATTAGTCTCCTCAGAGTTAACGGAAATTCTCAAACTGTCGGATCGAATTCTGGTCATGTACGAAGGGCGTATTGCCGGAGAATTATCTGCTGAACAGGCAACGGAAGAGCAGATCAGCTTATGGATGGCAGGAGGAGATTCAGATGCTTAAACGTAAATGGCCAATAAGCGCTTGGATTCAGCCGCTGCTCGCCGTATTGATTGGTTTGACAGGCGGCGCTATCGCCATTGTCTTGATCGGTGGCTCTGTTGCTGACACGTACGCGCAGATGTGGAAAGGCGCATTTGGCAATTTCTACTTTTTTACCAATACGCTAACACGGGCTACTCCGCTTATTCTTGTGGGGTTAGGCGTCTCAATCGCTTTCCGCGCCGGATTCTTTAACATGGGCTCGGAAGGGCAAATGATTCTAGGCGCACTATCCAGCGCGTTGCTTGCCCTCTATTTGCCTGGTCCACCGCTATTGAAATTGCTCGTTGCCATCATCGGCGGCATTGTGGCAGGCGGTATTTGGTCAGCCTTCGCAGGTTGGCTGGACGCCAAATTTCGCATGAATTTGATTATTACAACTCTCCTGCTCAATTATATTGCAGCGTTATTCGCTGGTTATATGGTGGCCTATCCATTGAAGGACAAGACGGGTTCCGCTGCGCTTGCCCAAACCATGATGGTCGATAAAGCGGTTTGGCTGCCCAAATTGTTTCAAGGGATGAGTATTCACGCGGGTTTTATCATTGCGATCGGGCTGGCGATTCTTTTGTATTTATTTATCAAATATACGGTAGCGGGTTATGAAATCCGGATGCTGGGCTATAATCCTTTGTTCGCTGCATATGGCGGTGTGAATCGGCGAAAAATGATGCTGACGAGTATGTTTGTCAGCGGAGGGTTCGCGGGCCTTGCCGGAGCAGTCGAGGTGCTGGGTATGCAGTACAGGTACACGGATGGGATGATTTCGAATCCAGGTTATGCCTGGTCCGGTATTATGGCGACCTTGCTGTCAGGCGCGCATCCGCTTGGTACGGCTGTAGCCGCAGTTCTTCTGGCTGCGCTGCAAACCGGCGGCATGGGTGTTGAACGAAATACGAATATTCCGCTGGAGATTTCCAGTGTTATTCAGTCCCTTTTGATCTTGTTCGTCACGGCAAAATTCAGTTATACCCTATGGAAACGACGGAAAGGAGGCAAGAGCGATGCAGCATCTTCTTGATGTATCTTTATTCAATTCGATGATTCGAATGGTTGCGCCCATTCTGCTTGCGGCACTGGGCGGGGCGATCTGTTCGCGAGTCGGTTTGTTCAATGTAGGTTTGGAAGGTTTCGTGTTGGTCGGTGCCTTCTCCGCCATCGTAGGTAATTTTTATACGGGAAATGTTTATGTGGCTGTTCTGATTGCGATTGCGGTGACAATGTTATTTTCACTTATTTTTGCGTATATGAGCATTCATTTGCAGGCCAACGTCATCGTCGTCGGGATCTCCTTTAACTTTTTGGCCCTGGGATTAACGGCTTTTTGTCTAAAAGCTATTTTTCATGTCAAAGGGGCTTTCTATGATAAAAATATGATTGGTCTGCCCAAATTAAACATCCCCATTATTCAGGATATTCCTGTTATTGGCGGAATTATCTCCGGGCATTCTCCGCTAGTCTATCTAGCGTTTGTGCTCGTGTTTGGACTTCAATTTTTCCTTTTCAAGTCGGTCTTGGGTTTCCGCTTGATCGCTGTGGGAGAAAATCCCGTCGCCGCCAAAAGTATCGGCATCAAGGTGAGTCGGATGCAGTACTTGGCTGTGCTGATTTGCGGGTTGCTTTGCGGACTGGCTGGTGCGCAGCTTTCACTCGGACAGGTTACGATGTTTACCGAAGGCATGACGGCTGGAAGAGGCTTTATCGCTCTTGTGGCTACGATGCTGGGACAAGCCAATCCGATTGGTGTCATGGCGTCCAGTTTGCTGTTCGGTTTAATGGATGCCTTCAGCATTCGGCTTCAAGGTTTTTCACTTCCGACCCATTTCACCCAGATGCTGCCTTATGTCGTAACGCTGCTTGCCATGCTGTTTTTCCGGAAAAGCAATTACTTGGCAGATGCGCAGAAAGCGAATGGCAGTTCCAGATAGTAGGAGGATGACAGATGGCAAAAGACAGCAAAGCGGATCGCATCAAGCGTATGCAGATTCCGAATGTAGAGATTCCGCCTGAACTTGCGGACAGAATTCCACCCGGGCAGGTTGTGACAGATCGCTTTCCGATCTTACATGAAGGTGAAGTGCCGCAGTACGATATGACGGCTTGGTCCTTGCGTGTATTCGGTTTGGTGAAGGAAGAGAAATCATTCAGCTACGAGCAGCTGATGGCTTTGCCGCGGACCCAAGTCGTTTGTGATATTCACTGTGTGACGCGCTGGTCCAAGCTGGATACCGTGTGGGAAGGCATCTTGTTTCGCGATTTTCTTCGGCTGCTGGATGTGCAGCCGGAAGGCAAGTATGTCATGATTCATGCTGACAATGATTATGAAACCAATGTGCCATTGGAAGACTTAATGGGCGATGATATTTTGCTCGCGATGACGTTTGATGGCAAACCGCTCACCCAGAAGCATGGCTGGCCGCTGCGCCTCGTTGTTCCCCATCTCTATTTCTGGAAAAGTGCCAAATGGATTCAGGGCATTGAATTCATGGCGGAGGACCGCGAAGGGTTCTGGGAACGCAATGGGTTCCATAATATTGCGGACCCCTTCGAGGAACAGCGGTTTTCTGGCGAAGCGATTCCAATACCCGAGGATGAATGGGTAAGAAAGGATTTTGATTAATATGCGTTTATCCATTTTACAAGTGAATTCAGAGGAGCTTACGCCTTATGCGATTGTCTGCGGAGATCCATTCAGAGCGCAAGCTATTGCGGCTAAATTAGACAACACCCGCGAACTGTCCTTCAGCCGGGAATATCGGACGTTCATCGGTGAATCTGCCGGCGTTCCGATTACGGTGGTCAGTCACGGCGTAGGTTCGCCAGGCGCAGCGGTGTGCTTTGAAGAATTAATTAAAGGCGGCGTGAAGACGCTGATTCGTGTAGGGACAGCAGGCTCCTATTCGGCCGATGTGCCGCCAGGCAGTCTGGTTGTCAGCACTGCCGCGGTGCGTGAAGAAGGTTTAACGCGCCAGTTGGTGCCGATTGGCTTTCCAGCTGTCGCGGATCATGAAGTGACTCGAGCTCTTTATGAAGCGGCAAGTGAGACAGAAGGTCTGGTTAAACAAGGGATTACCGTGACGTTGGACGCTTTCTTCCAAGGCGTAGAAGAATTCCCGCATCAGAAATACAAGAAAGCGGGCGCCTTGGCTGTTGAGATGGAGATTGCGGCGCTGTTTGTCATTGCTTCGCTTCGCGGCGTACAAGCTGGGGCGATTGTCGCCTTGGACGGCTATGCAGATGCTGATTTGCGCGAAGTTTACGATCCGCATACCGACGTTGTTTCCGGTGCCGTTGAGCGGGAAATTGACGCTGCCATCAGAGCTGTTGTTAAACTGCATAATAGCAAGTAATTCAAGGAATTCAATGCGGGGCAATAGCCCCAAAGTTATTCTAAAGAAGCCTTCAAAACCACTTCCCAGTGGAACAGAAGGCTTCTTTATTTGCGTACTCATGTAAAAACTGGTGAAAAATTGCATCTTTTTGCATGAGTATGTAAGAAATATGTGAAAGAACGAATTTATTTTTGCACTGACATTCTTGGTGCTTCGCGTTATGATAAGATTGTGTAAATTTCCTATTTAATGTTAAAAAAGGAGGGAATTCATCATGAACATGAAGAATGACCATTTTGATGGAATTTTCGATTCCGTATTAACGGATGTTGTCAAACAAACCTATAGCAGTTTTTCTATGCCCTCCTCGGAACAAATTCAATTATCCATGAAGAAAATGATGGAAATCATTGAGGCGAGATCAGACTCAACTTTGAGAAAAAAGAATTAAGCATATTGTCACGTTGATTTCTCGTTGTTCATGATGATATAGTTTAAGGAAACAGCCAATTTCCCTTTTGGGGAATTGGCTGTTTTTGGGTTTGGAGTGAAACGCAGCTTATCCCTGATTTATTGACGTCCACCGCAGATTTCTTTGCTTTTGGAGGCTCTTGGTCTCACAGGGCATCTAATGAACTCTAGGATGCTTATTGACCGGAAAATGCTTGCTTTGGAGATGTAATGAACTCAGTTGGCGCTACCCGGCACTTTATTGGCGAAATGGTGATCATTTGCTTGAAATAGCGCGTCTGGCATTCATTAGATTTTCAAAATGAGCGATTTTGGCCGAATAAAGGGTATTGAGTTCGTAAGGAGGCTTGGGGCTTGCCTCATGGGCATTGACTTGGTGACCTAGCCGCAGGCTAGGTTTCTCTCATTGACGTCCACCTCAGATTTCTTTGCTTTTGGAGGCTCTTGGTCTCATAGGGCATCTAAGAAACTGTAGGATGCTTATAGACCGGAAAATGCTTGCTTTGGCGATGTAATGAACTCAGTTGGCGCTACCAGGCACTTTATTGGCGAAATGGTGATCATTTGCTTGAAATAAAGTGTCTGGCATTCATTAGATTTTCAAAATGAGCGATTTTAGCCGAATAGAGGGTATTGAGTTCGTAAGGAGGCTTGGGGCTTGCCTCAAGGGGATTGACTTGGTGACCTAGCCGCAGGCTAGGTTTCTCTCATTGACGTCCACCTCAGATTTCTTTGCTTTTGGAGGCTCTTGGTCTCATAGGGCATCTAAGAAACTGTAGGATGCTTATAGACAGGAAAATGGTTGCTTTGGCAATGTAATGAACTCAGTTGGCGCTACCCGGCACTTTATTGGCGAAATGGTGATCATTTGCTTGAAATAAAGCGTCTGGCATTCATTAGATTTTCAAAATGAGCGATTATAGCCGAATAGAGGTTATTGAGTTCGTAAGGAGGCTTGGGGCTTGCCTCATGGGCATTGACTTGGTGACCTAGCCGCAGGCTAGGTTTCTCTCAATGACGTCCACCGCAGGCTAGGTTTTTCTTAACATAGAACAATAACCCAGCTGCCTCACGCGAGACAAAGGAACTACAGGGCGCTATTCTAGCTAAAAGTGGCATTATCGTAAGTGAGAGGGAACTGCAGGGCGCTATTCTAGCTAAAAGTGGCATTATCGTAAGTGAGAAGGAACTGCAGGGCGCTATTCTAGCTAAAAGTGGCATTATCGTAAGTGAGAGGGAACTGCAGGGCGCTATTCTAGCTAAAAGTGGCATTATCGTAAGTGAGAGCATTCCTGTAGATGCTAATATTTTGGTTTTGCAAAAAACAAGCACCCTCTGTACATTAAGATCATGTCACCGGCCAGTGACTAACATGATCTAATAACAGGAGAGTGCTCACTATGAAGTTTAAACAAAGACATTCGGAAAATCAACGGATCGAACGAATTACCACGAATCATCTTATCGTTGGTGTAGATATTGCCAAAGAAAAACACGTTGCTCGGGCTGTCAACTTCCGTGGGATCGAAATCGGACGACCTATTTCGTTTGAAAACGGAAGAGAGGGTTTCGAAAAATTATTTCGCTGGATTCAAAATTTACTAGCCCAAAAAAATCTCACTTCGTTCCTCATTGGACTCGAACCAACGGGGCACTACTGGTTTAATCTTACTGACTGGCTAACGCAAAACAACCATGAAGTCGTTCTGGTCAATCCCTTAACCACGTATAGAAACAAAGAGAATCGAGACAACAGTCAGTCCAAAAACGACTTCAAAGATGCTTTGGTTATCGCAGATGCGGTCTGTCGGGGATTTTACTTTCCTTATTATCAGCATGGGGACGTTTACCAGCGCATACGTATGGTCATGAATGACCGGGAATACTGGGTGAACCAGCAAACAAGCCTAAAAAACCGCATCTTCCGCTTACTTGACATCCACTTTCCCGAGTACTGCCGTGTTTTTGAGGACTGGACAACCGTCCGTTCCCTGGCCTCACTCAAGATCTTTCCGTTGCCGGCAGACGTAAGACTATTAACGCCGCTGGAGATGGTATCTTTATGGAGAGAAAAAGGCGGAATGAAGCGAGCTGGGGGTAGAACCGGCATGGAGATTGCTACCAGACTCATCGCAGCAGCCCGCAATTCCGTCGGCAGTAAAGTAGGGTACGTGGAAGCGCGAAATGATCTGAAAAGGCTTCTTGAGGACTATGAGCGCTTGGCTGAACGACTGCGAGAGTTCGAACAAGAGCTGGAAGGGCTGCTTGAACCACTACCGGAGGTCCCCTTACTACGGAGTCTGAAGGGTTTGAGCACGTTGATGATCTCGGCATTGTTGGCAGGGTGCGGGGACCTAAGCAAGTATGCGCACGGTCAACAAATCCTCTCGCAAGCCGGGATGAACCTCGTGAATCAGAGTTCAGGCAAGCATCAAGGTAAAGTGACCCTTTCAAAACGTGGAAGGCCCCAATTGCGAAAATATTTGTATTTAGCGGTACTCACACTTGTCAACAATCATCCGAGTTTTCAGCAGTGGCATATCCACAATGTACAGGTCATGAAGATGAAAAAGCACCGCTCTATTTTTAAATTAATCGGTAAATTAGCACGTATAATCATCGGTATGGTAAAACGGCAAGAAGAATTCAAATCGGACATGGAGCAGCAGCAAGCTGCTTAGTTTATCCTGGTCATTGTTTATTGTGCTCCGCTGGAGTGTCAGAAAGTTGAAGGAAGCAACGCTTTTTAACTAGGGGCGTATGTTGGCCCATTCGTAGGATCACGCATGACGAAAAGCACGGAAGTACCGAGTAGTAGTTCCCAAAGGGCACAGACCCGTTACTAGAGCATCTCGGCCTCCACCTCTTGGACAGGTATAACGAAGGAATGTAAGGGCTGCGACCCGTTGAGTCATGGGAGGGTAAACCACCAAGAGACCGTGGAATCAAACGTGCATATATGGGAAAATGAGGAATTAATAGCACATCCTCTATTCCCGTATGCCCTCTTGATGATTTTAGAGAAACAGCTCCCTTATCTTCTAGAGAACCCTGCTTCAAGAATGTTGTATTCCTACGAATGGGCGAGTATATGTAAGAAAAACGCTAAGAACAGAGGGAGGGAACTACAGGGCGCTATTCTAGCTAAAAGTGGCATTATCGCAAGTGAGAGGGAACTACAGGGCGCTATTCTGCTGTTTGCAGGGAAACTCTGCGCTTTTCTTGGATATAAGGCCCTGTAGTTCCGCTATTACTCTAGTATCCCCGATATTTGCCTAAATAGCGTCCTGTAGTTCCCTCCCTCGAATTTGTCCTTGGAAGTGGCTCATCTCCGAGGTTAGCAGGTATCAGATCATGCAGCATGCTTATTATCCTCAGGCTAGTTTATTTTATAAGAATTGTCCGCTATACTATTGTAAACGCTATCATGGAATGAGTGAAAGAGATGAAAATACGTTTAATGGCGCTAGGGATCGCGATCACCATGCTGATAACGGCTTGCCAATCGCAACAAGTGACAACTGTGCCTAAGAAGCAGCCCAAGGAGCAGACTTTGACATGGATCCACCATTTTGACGAAGAGGGAGCTCGCAGATGGCTGGAGTTAGGTACACAGCTTTATACAAAACAGCATCCAATCTATACCTTCGCGCTTACAGGTGTGGATGGCGGGAATTATATGAGCCTGCTGCGCACGCGGGCGATCTCGAACAACATGCCGGATATGTATATGATAGATAACCTGGAATCTGCGCAGGACTTAATTCGATCGGGCTATGCCATGGATTTAAGCGAGCAGCCATTTCTAGCACAAATCGATGAGCAATTCCTGAATGGGGTGAAGTCGGCCGATGGGCGAATCTGGGCATTGCCGATTGATGTTAATGGGGCGGGCGTAATTTATAACAAAGATGCTTTCGCCAAAGCAGGTATTGACAAGCCCCCAACCACATGGGCGCAGTTTCTTGAGACTTGCGAAGCGCTTGAGAATGTTGGAATCATTCCGATTGCCGCAGGTTATAAGGACAGCTGGACGATTATTTGGGATATCGCCGCTGATCTCTTAGCGAATCAATACGTGTCCGGTCGGAACTGGATGGCTGATATTGAAGCAGGCCGAACTACGTTTGCAGAGGATCGCATTCATTTCAGAGACATTCTGAAACGATACGGCGAGCGGTTGAATTATGTCAACTTGAAGCCGTTTGAAACCGATTGGAATCAGGCGCAGCTGCTGCTTGCCGAAGGAAGGGCGGCTATGATCATTAACGGGACTTGGACCGTGGATGGGGTGAAATCGAAAAATCCGGCGAGTAATTTAGGGTTGTTCGCCTTCCCTTACACGAATAATCCTAAGGATGCCAAATTTGGTTTGAAATCAACGGGAGGAATTGTGGTCAATCCCCATTCGCCGCATAAGGAAGCAGCCTTGCAAACTCTTGAATTATTTGCTTCGAAGGAAGTCGGGGCGATTTTTCAATCGAACAAGAAGGCCTTATCTGTCATTAAGGGGCTTCCAAGCGATTTCGATCCTACTTATATTGAGCTGAATAAGACTTATATCCAAACGGGTCAAACCTATGACTGGACCCGCTTGACAACGGATTTCGTGAACCAGGATCTGCAGAAAATTTTCGTCAATGCGCTGACCAAGTTTGTTCTCGATCGGAATCACAATGTCGAAGCCAGTATAGAGGAGCTTGACCAAGCCTTCGATCGGATCCGCAAACCAATCCAATGAGAGAAGTCGGCAAGGGGTGTTGACGTGTGTCAGGTAAAAGATGGAGTCTGTATCATATCAAGGATTTTCGCATTCGCACCAAACTATTTCTATCCAATATGATCCTCATTTTATTTATCTCAACGGCAATAGGCGGTGCTGCTATCTATGCTTCTACCAAGTTCATTGAGTCCAATACAAGAGATCTCTCGATGCAAGTTATCCATCAGGTATCGGACAACATTGAGAATAGAGCCAAGGAGATATTTACTTCTTCGGTGTATATTTTGAGCGATAGCAGCATCCGCCAGATTGTATCCGAACAAGGGGAGCAGGTAAACACCGATAATTATCCGGCTTTTCGCAGTCGTATGGAATTCTTGTTAGCGCAATACGGCAATGGCAATCCCTATATGAATGCCATTATGATTCAAACGGGCAAAGGGCAAGTCTATTGGTGGGAAAATAAAAAAGGACTCGATCATGCGTTAAATCAAGAAGATACCGCAGAAATAACGAAGAATGGAGCAGCATATTTAACGAATCATGGACTGGATATGGGATGGTCCCCTTCACTGAGAAAGCGGAATGAAGTGTTGCTCGTCAGAAATTTTGTGGATATAAGTCAAATTGACCGCAGTTTGGGGACGATTGTATTCAGCATCGACTCTGCTTATTTCCTTTCCCTCGGAAGCGGAAGCTCGATCATCAAGCAAAACAATGTCGCCATTCTCAATCCGTACAATGAATTGCTGGCTGGCGGCGGCGATCCGGTAACGGACAATTTGATTTTGCTAAGTTCCAAGGATGAGCTTGCTGAAGAAGATGCTTCAATGGCAACCGTGGAAAACGCCGGATCGGGCAGTCATTTATTCGTCCAGGAACGAACGCCAACTCTGAAATGGCGGGTCCTCTGCTTTATCCCCATGTCTGTCTTGCTTTCGGATACGCGGGTGCTGGTGTTAGTTATCTTGTTGGTTTCTGTGCTGGCTGTTATGATTTCAACGGGAATTGCTGCCCAACTGTCCAAATCATCGACGCGCAATATCAAAATCTTGGAGCAGACGATGCGAAGAGTGGAAGATGGCAATTTTGATGTGCGCATTGCGCCATTAGGGAAAGATGAAATTGGAAGTTTAGCGGTCCGTTTTAATTTCATGCTGGTTCGTATTAATGAATTAATTACCACGGTGTACAAGGAACAAATCGCGAAGCAGCAAGCGGAGTTCACTGTGTTGATGAGTCAGATCAATCCGCATTTCCTGTATAACACGTTAGGCACGGTGAAATGGTATGCGCGGATGAATCAACAGTTGGAAATAGAACGCATGGTCACCTCGGTAATTGATCTGTTAAAGTCTTCAGTTCGCCGTGTAGGCGAATTTCATCCATTAGAGCAAGAAATCGTGCAACTAAACAATTATATTTATATTCAGAAGATTGGTTACGGGGATGCTTTTCGGGTGGAATATGAAGTAGAGGAGCTTTGTTTGGGATGTGAGGTGCCTTATTTCGTTTTGCAGCCGTTGGTCGAGAATGCCATCCTTCATGGAATCGAGATGTCCAAAGGCAATGGTTGCATTCGGGTATGCGCGAAGGCTCAGGAGAATCAGCTAATTCTGATTGTAGCCGACAATGGTATCGGAATGTCGGACGAACAGGCAGCTAATTTATTGAATACGGTCACCCGCAAAGAGTCTGTGCCAGGCGTTACTGGAATTGGCATTCACAATGTGAATGAGCGCATTCAACTTTATTATGGAAATAATTATGGACTGAGCTACGAAAGTGCGCTTGGCGCAGGCACGAAAGCTATTGTGCGTATGCCATATCGACCGTATCGTCAAAGGAGGAATGAGCATGTTGAACGCCATGATCGTTGAGGATAATGCGATTTACCGATATGCGATTAAAACGATTATTCGCTGGGAGGATTACGGCTTCCAAATTGTGAGCGAAGCGCTCAATGGCGTTCATGCGCTGGATCTATTGCAGCAGCAGCATGTGGATTTAATTGTTACGGACATCTCGATGCCAGAGATGAATGGCATTGATTTAATTCAGCAGGTTAAGCATAAGGATGCCTCGATCAAAATCGTGGCGCTCAGTTCCTACGATGATTTCCGGTTCGTGAAGGAAGCTTTGAAATTAGGCGCAGAAGATTATTTGTTGAAGCATGATCTGGAACCAGAAACGCTGCAGCAGTTATTGCAGCTTATGAATAGCAAAATTCTGGAGGATCACGAGCAGCGCAAGCAAGCGCAAATCCGGGAAGCCAATTTGCATGAAATGCGCTGTCTATTGG
This sequence comes from Paenibacillus sp. HWE-109, assembly GCF_022163125.1. Taxonomy (NCBI): domain Bacteria; kingdom Bacillati; phylum Bacillota; class Bacilli; order Caryophanales; family Paenibacillaceae; genus Paenibacillus; species Paenibacillus sp. HWE-109. The sequence goes on from NZ_CP091881.1 coordinate 2,006,284, forward strand.
GACGCAAGCTGCTGCTTGGGGAACTGAAATCAGCGGAAGAAATAGCAAGCCAAGCGTGTGCGGTGCGGTTTCCGTTCAAACAGGGTCCGACAGCCGCGATTGTCATCGACGGGGCATACCCACGCTCCGCTGATCACTCCGCGTCAGAAGAAACGCAAGCGATGATCACGCTTGCCATTCCGATTACGAACCAGAAAACAGTTGTGATGATCTCTTTTGCACAAGAAAGAAGTGAACGCAAATGCAGGGAGGATACGCTGCATCAAGCATCACTCTTCCTTAACCGCTTGCAAGACGCAAACAAAGCAACGGTTGGAATCAGTACAATTGGTTATGGTCTCAAGGACTGGGCGGTGCTCTATCAGCAAGCAGAGGCGGCGCTCATACAATCCGTATATGGAGGCGCAGGGCAAATCTATACCTATACATGCTTGCCGCTGCAAGAGGTGGAATCCGCCAAAAGCAAACTGTCCGTTCATTTTGTTGCAGCCGCGATGCGAAACGGGAGTGTGGCAGAAGCAGAAACGCAAGCGGAACTCTTTTTTCATCATTTACTGGATGTGAAACCGCCGATTGACGAACTAAAGAATGTGCTCACGGAGATTATCCTTCTGGTGAAGACATCGGCTTTGGAAAGGCATCGGTTCTCTGAGCAGGTTGAACAACTATACAAGCAGATGATGACATTACTAGAACCGCTGCCCCAATTAAACGAGATCAAGCGATTGATGCTGGAGGCTAATCGACGAATATTCGGACCCTATCCCTATGAAAATACGAGTATGCGCAAAGAAATTCAAACCGCAATGGCCTATATAGAAGAGCATTATGCAGAAGATATCACGGTGGTCAGATTGGCGGAAGTGCTGCATCTTAGCAGTAATTATTTATCTAATTTATTTAAAAGCGAAACGGGGATGCGCATCGTGGAGTATATGAACCGCTGTCGGATTCGCAGGGCGAAGCTGCTTTTGCAGGATGCTTCGATGAAAGTGTATGAGGTCGCAGAGAAAACCGGATTTCAAGAGGCTTCTTATTTTTGCAAGGTGTTTAAGGAACTGGAAGGCAAAACCGTAAAGGAATATCGCAGTGAACGTTAGAAGAAGCTCGTTTAAGTCAACAGTTCTGTGATTTGTATAAGAATTCAGTGAAATATAGAAGGAAAAAAGCGGTGAATTCCATTAGAATTCACCGCTTTTTTGCTATGTAAACGAACAGGAATCTTCATCGTTTTGTTATATATTTTAAAGTTTCCTGCAATGTAAGCGCTTTTAAAACAACTTATACTAGCATCAAGACAAACAATAATCACACATCTGGCGAATGAAACGGGTTTCATAAACGAAGGCGGATGCGAAACATAGGGAGGTACTCCATTGCAATTGTCCAAAAGCACAGAAACTGCCATCCAATTAACGCAGCAAGCGCTGCGAATAAACGGTCGATCCGAGATCATCCTTTGCGCTTCTTTATTTTATTTCCGGTTGCCGAGAGCATTATGGAAAGAGCGATTGCTCAAAGTGAAGACTTATGGCTATAACGCCATTGATGTATATTTTCCTTGGAATCACCATGAAACCGAGGAGGGGATTTGGGATTTCAATGGGGAAAAGGATGTTGCCCAGTTCTTGCAAGATGCGGCTGAGGCAGGCTTATGGGTGATCGCGAGGCCAGGGCCATACATCTGTTCCGAGTGGGATGGGGGCGCGCTTCCTGCCTATTTATTGGTCAAAGAGAACCTGCATTTGCGTGATAATGATCCCCACTTCTTGCAGCATGTGGCCAGATGGTATGCGCAGATTTTACCGAAAATACAGAAGTTTGAACTGGGACAAGGTGGAACCGTTATCGCCGTACAACTAGATAATGAGCTTGATTTCTATCCTTGCTCGGACCCCAAAGGGTACATCTCGGCCTTGCGAGATATGGCAAATGCGCATGGAATCAGCGTTCCATTAATCGCTTGTGCAGGTCAAGGCGGCTTGTATGAAGCCACTGGTTTCGCAGAGGACGTCGTGCCGACCTGCAACTTCTATCCGAATGATCGAGATCCTGTATTTGAAGAGAAAGTACTCTTCTACAGAGAGGAACTAGCTAAACGCGGATACCCGCTGCTCGTCACGGAAACGAATCGTTCGCACTTCCTGCTTCGCCGGTTATTATCAGCAGGTGCCAAGTTGCTGGGACCTTATCTGCAAGCATCGGGAACGAATTTTGGTTTTACGAATGCGGCCAATAATTGGGGTAATCCCCTATCTTTCTTGACATCGGATTACGATTTCCATGGCATGATTACCCCGGAAGGACACATTCGCGAAGAAGCGTACGAAGGTAGATTATTGCATCATATCCTTCAGACGTATGGTCGTTCCTTGGCAGAAGCCTGCCCGGCGGAAATCTGTACAGAAGGCCAGAGTTCGCTTCCTTATCGGTTAGCGCTGCAACATGGCGGTGAGCTCCTCTTCTTAGCCAATGTCAAAGAGCAAGATGAAGGCGTTCTCCTACAAATCGCCGAAGAGCAGATTCCGCGTTATACGAAACTTGTCGCCATAGCCGGGCATTGTCCGATCTTGCCCTCGCAGGTTCCGTTGGCTGCTTGGGGCATTGCAGGAGGAGGTACGCTTCACTATGCGACAGGAGAACTGCTGCTAGTAAAGCAGCTGTCAGATCGAACGTTGTTCCTGTTTCACACGGAGGGCGAAGGTGAAATTTGTTTTACTTTTGACACGGAAATTCAGCTGATTGAAGGCACGATGACGCAGCGAGAAGTGGCTGAATATCGTGTAACCTTGTCCTTTTCATCCGTAGAAAAGGAAGCCAGAAGCTCAATTTCATTGGCAGATGGTCAACTCTTGGAAGTCATCGGAATCAGCCGTGCTAACGCACTGCTTCTAGAAGGAATAGATGAAGAGGGCAAACTGCAGGTTGAAACTCAGCTTGAGAGGTCATCCGAAAGTCGTGAAGTGGAGGCACACTGGACGCAAAGTGAAGTGAATCCTGTGATTCCTTTCGCAGAAAAGTTGGTTTCCATCGGAGATTCCGCCGATTATTTGGAGAAACATGCGATTTACCGCGGGTTTGCGTGGTATCAAGCCCAATTGCCGATCCCGCAGACTGGGGATTACCAAGGTTTTATTATTCAGCAGGCAAGTGATGTTGTTTCTCTCAACCTGGGTGAACTATATCTAGGTACGGCCATACCAGGAGGATCGAGTCATTATGTGCCGCTACCACCGTCTGTGCAGGCCAATTCTGAGCTAACGGCGCGTGTGGAGATTTGGGGACACACCAACTTTCATGATACGAATTTACCAGCCCTGCATCTGAGCAGTCTGAAAGGCTTAACTGGCATTATGGGTGTTACAGCAATGAGAGATTTGAATGCCAATTGGCGATTCAAGCGGATTCAGCAAGAGGATGACAAGGCTGAGTATGCCCGAGTCGACTTGGATGATCAGCAATGGCCTATTGTTCATATTGGCGGCTGGTTATCCGCAGATCAACCGGCACATCACTGCTACCGCAATCGGGTGCAACTATCTGACCAAGCAGATAGCTGGATTCTGCATACGCCAGGCAATTTCAGCTATGCCTACGCTTATGTCAACGGACACTCCCTTGGGCAAGTGAATCCACTTGATCCCTATCTGGATCTCACGCCTTACGTTAAAGCGGGTGAAACAGCAGCATTGACATTTTTTCTGGATAAAACGTATGGGGCATTAGATGGACATATCAACATCTATGAAGGAAGATCCGCGAAATCATGGTCATTGGCGGCCGGTCAAGAGAAGGAATTGCTGCATCATGCCCGACTAAGCAAATCCGCAGATCAGCCTGTGGAGGGCGCGATAGCGCTGAAACCTGGAGCAGTTTCCTGGTTGTATGGACAGCTTGATGACAGCAATCAAGGTTTGGGCTGGCGAGTTTATGTTCAGGGGCGCGATATGAAACTCACGGTGTTCTTTAATGGCCATCTCGTTGGCCGATTATGGACGCAAGGCGGGGCGAATAGGCCGATATTCCGAGGGGGCAGCGACGAATCCTTTTACTTGCCAGGACCTTGGTTCCGCGATCACGAAGCAGGCAATGAAGTTGTCATACTGTTGGAATCCGTGGGAACAAGCGCGGATGCAAGCTTGGAACCGCTGCGTTTCGTACCCGTCACTGCTACATAATAGGAAAGGAGCTTACGCATGGATACTGCCACCACATCCCGATCACTAGAGGGAACATCGCTCGTCATCAAAAAGCGTGCAACTCCGTTTCGCAGGTTTTGGACCCATCGCACCTTGCTGTTCATGTGTGTGCCAGCGATTTTATTTTTCTTGTTGATGTCCTATCTGCCCATGCCAGGATTGTATCTCGCTTTTATCAATTACAACTATACATCGGGCATCTTCGGCAGCCAGTTTGTAGGCTTCGATAATTTCAAGTTTCTCGTCACCTCCGGGGCGCTATGGAAGTTGACATTCAATACGATCGCCTACAATCTTGCGTTTATTTTGATCGGCAACACCCTGCAAATCAGCATTGCGATTTTGCTCAATGAGCTGCGTAAAAAGTGGTTCAAGAAAATCACGCAGTCCTTGATGTTCCTGCCCTTTTTTATCTCTTTCGTGCTTGTCGGTTTGATCGCTTACAACATTCTCAGCTACGACTACGGTTTACTGAACAGCATGCTCAAATCAATCGGCTGGGATCCCGTTAAAACCTACTCAAACCCTGGTATCTGGCCATTTATCATCGTAATCACCTACCTATGGCAATCGACAGGATATGGATCTATCGTCTATTTCGCAGCCATTATGGGCCTGGACTCCGAGATCGTAGAAGCCGCTGAAATCGACGGTGCCAACGCATTGCAGCGCATTCGTTATATCGTGCTGCCTTGGCTGAAACCGACGTTCATTATTTTACTGCTGTTCTCCTTGGGGGGAATACTTCGTGGCAATTTCGGCTTGTTTTATAATCTGGTCGGTGCTAATAACACGGCGCTATTCGACGCGACAGATATTATTGAAACTTTCGTTTTCCGCTCCTTAATGAACAACTTTAACTTCTCTTTGGGAAGCGCTGTCAGTCTATATCAGTCTGTATTCGGTTTTTTCATCGTCATTACAGCAAACTGGCTGGTTAAAAAGGCTTCGCCAGAAAATACGCTTTTCTAGGACAATTAACGCACTAGGTTCATGAAGGATCGTTAAGGAGGGATATCCTGTGGAACAAGTCATCGCACGTCAAAGAGGAACGGATTTTTCCTCGGTAGCTATCAGGGCGTTCGGCTATCTGTTTATTGGTCTGTTTGCACTTTGTTGTTTGCTGCCCTTCCTGCTCGTTCTCGGAACTTCGTTGACGGCAGAGAAATCGATCACGCTGCATGGCTATAATTTATGGCCCAAAGAATTCAGTACATTTGCTTACAAAATTGTTTTTGAGAATCCGGCTGTGATCATTGGCTCCTACGGAGTAACACTGGGGATCACGATAGTGGGGACCACGGTTGGACTATTCATAGTTGCCATGACAGGTTATTCCTTGCAGCGGCCGGACTTTCCTTATCGCAATCGGATCTCCTTTTTCATCTATTTTACAACCTTGTTTCAAGGTGGGGTTGTCCCTTTTTATCTGATCATGACGCAGTGGCTGCACCTGAAAGACAGCTATATGGCGGTGCTGCTGCCAGGTTTAATGAGTCCTTTTCTCATCATCATGATGAAAAGTTTCGTGACCTCAATCCCTCATGCGATTACCGAGTCAGCGAAAATGGATGGAGCGGGGGATTTCAAAATCTTCACCAAGTTGATTCTGCCGATGACCACGCCGGCGCTGGCTACAATTGGGTTGTTTATCGCACTTGGTTATTGGAATGAATGGTACAATGCCATGTTGTTCCTCTCACCTGATATGAAATATAGACCGCTGCAATTGTTTCTCTACAATGTCGTTACTAGCGCTGATTTTATCAAAAATTCATCCGTCTCTTCCAATGTTCAGCCTAGGGATATGCCTCTGGAGTCGATGAAAATGGCGACAGCGGTCGTCGCTACGGGACCCGTCATTCTGTTCTATCCGATGGTCCAAAAATATTTTATCAAAGGCATTACCGTTGGCGCTGTGAAAGGCTGACGCAAAATATAGCCTAGTTGCAAAATGAAAATGGGGAGGCAGTTTCCGATGATGAAGAAAAAGAAAAAAGTGCTTGGTGTAGCGTTGGCTGCAACGCTCGCCGTGAGTTTGACAGCCTGTACGACGCCTAGCAGCACCGATAAAGGCTCGACGGATAAGGCCACAACGACAGCTGCAGCCACAGCAGCAGGAGGGGCAACAGCGAAAATCGATACCTCTGAATTTCAAACGATTTCCTACGTGATGCTGGGCGATAAGCCGAAAAATGGCCAGTTCGAAAAAGTAATGGAAAAGCTGAATGCTATTCTGAAGCAAAAAGTGAATGCTAAATTGGAAATTAAATGGGTGGAATGGGCAGATTGGCAAACCAAGTACAACCTGCTGCTCGCTTCCGGGGAGCCCGTTGATTTGATCACGGTGGCAACGGATTGGCTGGATACATGGCAAAATGCGCAAAAAGGTGCTTTCCAACCGCTGGATAAGCTGCTGCCTGTCTACGCACCGTTAACATGGAAGGAAGTACCGCCTGAGAACTGGGCGGAGACCAAATATAAGAATCAGATTATGCTGATCCCGGAAGACCACTATACGCAGTGGGTGAATCACGGCTTCTTGTATCGGGGAGATTGGGCCAAGGAATTCGGTATCACGTCGCCGATTAAAGATTGGAAGACGATGGAAACTTACTTCCAGGGTGTCAAAGACAAGAAGCCGGGCGTTGTGCCTTGGGATGCGAACGGTACGGCGGCAGGTAATATCGCCGGCTATATCAATTCATACACGGATGCGATTGAACTGCCAATCAGTACGGGGTTATTCGGTCTCGTGTACGGCAAATCGTATGATGAAAAGTATAAAGCCTACAGTCCGATTCTCGATGATACTTTCGTGAATTTCGCGAAAATGATGAAGGATTGGGGAGATAAGGGCTTCTGGCGTGAGGATGTGCTCAACTATAAAGGCGACAATCGCTCGGAGCTGGAAGCTGGCAAATCATCTGTAGACCAGCACCATACGCAAACATTCCTCGGGGAACGGATCAAAATGGATAAGCTGCAGCCAGGGTCAGATCTGCAATTCTTCCCTTTCTCGGCGACGCGCAATAACCTCGTGTCTATGTCGATCACGCATGGCGGAACTTCGATCGGTGCCAAAAGCAAGCATCCGGAACGCGCTTTGATGGTCTATGACTTGATTCGCCAAGACCCTGAAGTGTACCGTCTGATGAACTATGGGCTTGAAGGCGTGCAATATGTTGTGAAAGATGGCAAACGGTATCGTCCAGATGGCTATGATGTGCAAAGAGACGACTTCTACACCGATTTCTGGGGTGGACGCATCGATAAGAATGAAATTCCGGACGGCAATGACTGGGTAGGCAAAGGGGATCTGTACGCCTCGTATGACAAAGTCAAAAAAGCGTATCCTTACGGTCGATTTGTATTCGATAAAGCGCCGGTCACGAATGAATTAACGGCGATTACCCAAATTGTTGGTCAAATGGGACCAGCCATCCTGTACGGCAAAGCAGGCGACCCTGTGAAAGCGGTGGACGATTTCCGTGCAAAATTGAAAGCAGCCGGATTTGATAAGCTGATGACCGAAATTCAGAAGCAGTTGGATGCTTTTAAAACAACGGTAGAAAGCAGCAAATAGGAATTAGGTCATCGAAGGTCTGTTGCAGAGCAGGCCTTCGATCTTTCTCTTGCTAATTCGATGTAACGGAGAGTGTGTGCTCCTGGAATCTATTACAGTCTACGACATTGCTAGGGAAGCGAACGTTTCCGTCGCGACAGTTTCCCGTGTTCTTAATGATACAGCTCCTGTGCGAACATCAACCCGGCAGAAGATTATGGCGATTATCGAAAAGCATAACTTTCAGCCGAATGTCTTGGCGCGCAGTCTGGTGAATAAGAAGACGGGCATGATTGGTGTATTATTTCCCGATAGCAGCAACATGTTTTTCCCAGAGGTGTTCGGAGGGGCAGAGAGAGCTGCGCAAAAGTTGGGGTATACCCTGTTTCTATGCAACACCTTCAGCGATTGCAGCAGAGAATCCGAATATTTAAATTCGCTTTGCGAAAGGCAGGTGGAAGGACTCTTATTCATGGGCGGACGTATTAATTCACGTCATTGTCCGGATGCGCTTGTGCAGGAAGTCGTTCATATTCAGAAGAAAATTCCGATTGTGCTAATTAACGGCTCTTTGCCGGGTCACCCTTGCCATCGCGTGAAAACGGACGAATACTTGGGTACGCAATTGGTCATGCAGCATTTGATTGATCGCGGACACCGCTGCATCGGCTTCATAGGCGGAACCGCAGAAACGACGACAACGGTTGAAAAATTGCAAGCTTACAAGCGCACATTACTTGCGAATTCTCTCTCTTATCGCCAAGATTGGGTGCGTTTGGGGGATTTCTCGATGGCCTGCGGGCGTAAACAGATGGATCAGTTTATGATGATGCCAGAACGGCCAACGGCTTTCTTATGCATTAATGATTACGTGGCCATTGGTGCGATGAAAGCAGCGATTTCACGTGGGCTGCGAATTCCCGAAGATATCGCGATTGCGGGATTTGACGATACGCAGTTGGCTTCGGCGATGAATCCGGAGCTCACAACCGTTTCTCAGCATAGTGAACAGCTAGGCAGGCAAGCGATGTTGATTTTATCCAAATTGATTCAGAAAGAAAAGGTGAAGAAACTGACGATTCTGGAACCTACACTCCTGATTAGGCAGAGTACACAATGAATAGGAGGTAATGAAAGGATGATATTCCCGAGAAAAGCGAAGGGGGCTTTGACATCCATGATGCTCATTTCCAGTTTATGTGCGACGATTAGTGTGCCTATGGCTAGTGCCGGAACGTATACGGCGGTAGTGGATCCGAATGCGCAGTCCCAGACGTGGGAAGGGTGGGGAACCTCTCTGGCGTGGTTTGCCAATCGCATCGGGGGAGCACCGGAGGCTGTTCGCTCTACTTATGCCGACCAGCTCTTCAGCTCAAGCGGACTGAATATGAATATCGTCCGTTATAATATTGGCGGTGGCGAGAATCCAGCTTACCCCAACAATATGGAGCTGCGCGCACGCGTCCCCGGTTTCCAGCCAACGCAAGGGACCTATGATTGGACGCAGGATGCGAACCAGCGTTGGTTTCTCCAAGCGGCGAAATCACGCATCGCGTCCAATGAGTTCATTGCCGAAGCTTTCTCCAATTCACCGCCATGGTGGATGACGCAAAGCGGCAGTGTGACGGGCAATTATGGCGCTGCGAACAATCTAAGAACGGATATGTATGATGCTTTCGCGGATTATTTGGTCACGGTGAACAAACATTTCAAAGATGATTGGGGCGTCACGTTCCGGACTTTAACGCCGCTGAATGAACCGATGGCTTCCTGGTGGACGTTCGGCAACCGTCAGGAAGGAGCCCACTTTGACCGTCCGAATCAGGAGCAGATCATTCAAAAAGTAGCAGCAGCACTAACGCTGCAAGGCTCTACAACGACCGTCAGCGCTTCTGACGAAACGAGCATTGACGTGGGGCGGGATACGATCAACAGCTTCTCAGCAGCGACCAAAGCAGTCGTTTCTCAGTACAATGTCCATACGTATGGGGGAAATGACCGGGTAGGCTTTAATCAAGCGGCTGCGGGCAAGAAAATCTGGATGTCCGAGCATGGTGACGGTGATGCTTCCGGCATGCAAATGGCCAGATCCATCGTCTACGATATGCGCTATATGAAAAACTCAGCCTGGATGTATTGGCAAGCCGTAGACGGCGGCGGATGGGGCATGCTTGATGTCAATGATTTGAATGACGCCAATTCCACCTTCACCGCTGTCCAAAATAAGAAATACTGGGTCATGGCGCAGTGGAGCAAATACATTCGTCCGGGATATAAAATCATTGATATTCAAGATGGCAATTCCATTGCGGCGTATGATCCAGTCTCGAACAAAATCGTTATCGTGACGATCAATGACAGCAGCTCAGCCAACACTGTAACATACGACTTGTCGGCGTTCAGTTCGATTACAGGCTCTGTCACGGGAACAAGAACGGTAACGAGCACCAGTGAGAATGTGGCTCCGATAACGGGGCTCACACTCAGCAACAAAACCTTTCAACATACACTTCCTGCGGGAGCAATCGCAACCTTCGTCATCACTGGGGCGCAATATACACCCACGACTTCGCCGGCCATTGATACGGCTGCCTATTATAAAATCGTGGACCGCAATAGTGGCAAATTAATTGATGTAAGCGGCGCGTCCACGGCCAATGGCGGAGCGATTATCCAATACACGGATAATGGCGGGACGAATCAGCAGTGGCAGTTCGTAGATGCTGGCAGCGGCTACTATAAGCTGAAAAATCGCAATAGCGGCAAGGTGTTGGATGTGACCAACGCCTCGCAAAGCGATGGCATCGCGGTCATCCAATATACGGATAATGGCGGAAACAATCAGCAGTGGAAGCCGCTGAACACAAGCGGCGGCTATGTCAAATTGCAGAACCGCAACAGCAACAAGCTGATGGATGTGAGCGCATCCTCCACAACGAACGGCGCGACGATCGTGCAGTTTACCGATAATGGCGCAACCAGTCAGCAGTGGCAGTTGGTTAAGCAGTAGGAGGTTGAGGGGCGGGGAGCTGGGACAGAACCACTTGAAAGTGAAGTGACTCTGCGCGTTCTCCCAACCCTCTATTTCATGCCACCACCAGTAGGATTTAAAGGCTCCTTGTGTATGTTAGGTATTGTTAATGAACGCTAGTTTGCTCAAACGTGTTTCAGAATCGGTTGTAGTTCCTTTAACCTACCATAAATAGCTGAAATTTAGCTTAAAATGATAACAACAGGCTTGATACAGGCAGGTATTCTGAAGTTTTCGTCGAAATCAATCGAATACTGTTGGGTTAAAGGAGAGTTTCGATGTTAAATGGGGTTGCATGGCTAAGAAAGCGGTTGGTTGTTCGCATAGTTTCGGCCGTTATGATCGTTGTTATGGCATTGTCGGCAGGCTACATCTGGATGGAACTTCGCAATGCTAAATCTGCGGGAATGGAAACGATATCTAGCTATGGTATTCGGTTAGCTGAAAGCTACAGCAAGGGGATGGATGCAGGCAAACTGGAGCAATTTCTGAAGGAACCCAAAGAAAATGACCTGTATTGGACGATCAGGCAGGAGTTAGATACATATCGCAAACAGATTGGCGCTCTATACGTGTATATTGTGCGGATTGATGACAAAAGCCAGCCGCTCATTATGATCGACGGCCAGCCCAAAGATTCAGACTCCGCTTCGCCGATCAATGAGGTAACCGATATTTCCGAAGCGGCGGTACAAAAGCTGTTAAAAAGTGAATCCACGAGCTCGGATCTTATCGAAAATCCCAAATACGGGAAATACATTTCAACCTATTCAGCGGTGAAAAATGCCGATGGCAAGATGATCGCGATTCTGGGGATCGATACGGAAGCGGGAGAATTGGAACGGATGACAAGCAGTTTGATGAAGAGCAACGTTCCCATTTACATACTTATGTTAGTTCTAACTTTATTGGGACTCGCTTTGGTTATGTTGTTTGTTTCTCGTTCGTTGCGGCCATTGAAGTGGATTGGTGCAGGTGCTGAAAGCATAGCCAAGGGGGATCTTTTGCATGCCCAACAGCTGCTGACCGCTAATCCGGTAAAATCGGTAGATGAAATCGGCACCGTGTACAAAGCCATGCTGCAAATGTCCAATGAGATCAATGATATGCTCAAAAACATCGTGTCCAATGTGTCCATTACTTCGGACCAGTTCGTTCTGACGACACAGCACTTCAATCAGCAAGCACACCATTTGCTGGATATGAATACGAGAGTAAGTGCATCGATTGAAGAGGTAGCTGAAGGAGCGAACACTGTTCAAATCAGCACAAATGATAGCGCTCGTTCGATGGAAGAGATGGCAACAGCCATTCAGCGTATTTCGGAAGCTTCATTCACGGTATCGGATGCTTCCACGAATGCGCTCGGAAGCGCAGAATCCGGTCAGGCTATCGTTCACAACATGAATGGCCAGTTTGTGACAATCACGTCTGCAACAGAAGAAGCGCTGCGGCGAGCAGGTTTGCTGCGCGGGCACTCGCAAGATATCGGCGTTGCTTTAACTTCGATAACGGAGATCGCGGAACAGACGAAATTATTGGCACTGAATGCTTCGATTGAGGCTGCCAGAGCTGGAGAACAAGGCGCCGGATTCGCAGTTGTCGCGGGTGAAGTGCGCAAGCTGGCTGACCATGCGGCGAGCTCGGCGAGCCAGATTGCTTCCTTGCTGCAAAATATTCACAACGAAGTTGAGCGCATGGGCGAAGCGATGGAAAACGGGATGAAGGAAGTACAGACGGGGGCCGCCTTATCCAAAAAAGCGGAAGCTTTTTTCACACATATCGTGGAGCAATTCCGTTTCGTATCCGAGCAAATTCAAGATATCTCAACGGTAACGGAGCAGATGTCCGCAGGAGCAGAAGAAGTGACAGCGTCGGTGGTGGATATTGCCCATATTGCTAAGGTCTCTTCAGACGGCACATCGAATATTCATAAGCTGACCCATGATCAGCTCCGAATTGCCAAGGAAATCGCAGATTCAGCCGATGCCTTAAGCGGGTTAACCGATGAGATGAGAAAGTCGATTGAGCAAATAAACGTATAAGCCTCTTGACTAGAAGAACGAATTCGCCTAGAATAAGGAACAATCTTATTGATTTTCCAGTTTGAACCAATATAGTCAAACAGACATCTGTAGACACGTCGCATACGCTTCGTGTCTATTTTGTTCAATAAGCCATTAATCGAGGAAAGCAGGGATTATGATGGATTTATTGCAGCTGAAATATTTTCAAACGGTAGCCAGACGTGAACATATTACACAGGCAGCGAGAGAATTGAACATCGCCCAACCTTCCCTAAGCCAGACGATTGCTCGATTAGAAGAGGATCTCGGTGTTTCATTGTTTTATAGACATGGGCGGAATATTCGCTTGAATGAATCCGGGAAGGCTTTTTTGGAGCATGTAGATCGTGTGTTTATGGAACTGGAGAAAGGGAAGGAAGAAGCGCGAAAGTTAGCTGGAAAACATCAGGAAGTGCTGTCTATTGCAGCAATTCATCTACCCTTCCTGCCGCAAGTCATCGCTAACTTCGTGACCAAACAACCTGGTGTTCACTTTCGCTTTCATCAAGGATGTTACCCCTCCATGAAGAAGCTGCTTGAAGCGCGGGAAATTGATTTGTGCATTTCAGCGCCGCCTATTGATCTTCCTTCGGTTTCCAGTACGGTCCTCTTGACGGAAGAAATCAGGCTGCTGGTGCCCAAAGGGCATCGCTTGGCCGGACGAGGGCAAGTGAAGCTTGCTGAATTAGCGAATGAACCCTTTATTAGTTTGAAAGCAGGATTCGGGTTGCGTGAATCTACGGATGAATTTTGCCAACGTGCCGGCTTTGCACCTAACATTGTATTTGAGGTAGAAGAGCCAAGGTTAATGCAGACGCTAGTTCGTTCAGGAGTTGGCATAGCTTTCATACCCGAATTATTTGGCCTTAATGAAATAGAACCAGAGACGGAGTGCTTGACGATTATGGACCCCGAATGCACGCGGACATTAGCCCTTTCCTGGTTGAATCGAACAGAGCAATCGCCAGCTTTCGAGCGGTTCCGTTTGTTTATTATTAATTACTTTCATCATTTGCAGCACCAGAAGCCTAAGCCGCGAAACTTGTCCAAGGTCATTCATAGTTATTAAACAATAAGAGATATAAGGATTTTCATATTGGAAATTAAGTAGAAGCACATCTATAATTTTTTTTGTAGCTAATTCCTACAAAACTCATAAGAATAATGAGTTAACGATGGGGCATACAAAGAAAAGAAATTTAAAGGAGATGTGCAGCAAATGGTAGTTTCGAAGGGGTTGCAGTTTGGTAAGAGAGCGGGTATTCTGCTTGCTGCGGGTTTACTTGCCATTAGTTTGACGGCATGTTCGAAGAAATCTGTTGGAGCGGCAGGAGCGAACAAGGTGCTGAGCATTGGAACAACAGCGGGGTTCTATCCCTATGTTTTCCAAAATAGCGAGACGAATAAGCTGGAAGGCTACGAAGTTGATGTGTGGACGGAAATCGGCAAGAAGATTAAGTATGAAATCAAGTGGCAAACTTCGGAATTCAGCGGACTTTTCGGACTGCTGGATACTGGCAAAATCAATACGATTGCCAATTCTATTTCCGTAACGGATGAACGCAAAAAGAAGTACTTATTCGATGATCCGTATGTATACTCCGGTGCGCAACTAGTGGTTAAGAAGGGGAACGATGGCATTCAGTCGCTGGAAAATTTGAAGGGCAAGAAAGTAGCGATTCAATCTGGAACGAATTTTATTAATTTCGTCAAAGATTTTGATAAGAAAGGAGAAATTACGGTCGTCAACTATGAAACAGCGGAGGCTGGCTTCAATGATGTCGCGCTAAGTCGAGTGGATGCTACATTCTCAACGAAAGCTTCTGCATTAGCGACGATCAAAAAGACGGGGCTGCCACTGCAATTGGCTGGTCAACAATTCAATGTGCTGCCGGCTGCGAATCCGTTTGTGACCAATGATGAGAACAAGCAATTAGTCGAACAAGTGAACAAAGCGTTTCAGGAGCTTCGCAAGGACGGTACGCTAGGCAATTTATCGAAGAAATGGTTTACCGAAGACTTAACCAATCCATAGAGCTTGCGTCCCTAAGGAGGAAGGGAGGCCATCCAGATGCAGTTCGATTTGACTTACCTGCTGTTAGCAATCCCTAGATTGCTTCAATACATGTACTTGACGATTAGCATTGCAGTCATTTCCATGATTTTGGGACTTATTCTCGGACTCGTTCTTGAACATGTGATCCGCAAGAGGATCAAGGTACTGGCTTGGGCAGCAAAAGTGTACATTTCATTTTTCCGGGCAACGCCATTGCTGGTTCAATTATTTATTCTCTACTATGGCATCCCGCAAATCATTCCGATTTTCAGTGAAATGAACGCTTTTACAGCCACCATTATCGGTATCAGCCTCAATAGTGCTGCTTATATGGCGGAGATTATCCGCGCTGCCGTTCGCTCCGTCGATCATGGCCAGTGGGAAGCAGGGCTTTCCATTGGCATGACGAGGTGGCAAAGTATGAAGCGCATCATATTGCCGCAAGCTTTTCGCATTGCACTTCCCTCGTTAGGGAATACCTTCGTTACGATTCTCAAAGAAACTTCGCTCGGTTTCACGCTTGGCCTTACGGAGATGCTGGCTAAAGCGAAGCTGCTTGCAGCCGACACTTACAAGTTCCTGGAATGTTTCTTAGCCGCTGCGATTCTGTATTGGGTGACAGCGATCTTATTTGGCTACATCCAAATGCGTCTGGAACGCAAAGCAAATGAGCCTTATGGGAATGAAGTTGGATTATAGACCTTAATTTAGAGGAGGATTTTCAAATGAGTGGACTTGTAGAATACCTAGTACAGAAAAAGAATGCGCTTCTCACACGTAAAAAACGTTTGGAACAAGAAGAACGGATTGCTTCTCAGCAATTGAAAGCCAAAGTCCAAGTCGCAGGCAGAAGCGGGATACGTGAAATTCGGATTCGCGATTTTCAAATTCTCAGTGATAGCGGCGAGGACTTTGCCGGGTTCAATCTCGGGCCAGGCTCACCTGAATTGCAGCTTGGCGTGTTGGGCAGTTGTCTCTCGCATATAACGTTGATTCAAGCCGCTGATCGAGGTGTGGAACTTCATGCGATCGAGGTGGAAGTAACTGGCGAAATGCATCCCTTCGCAGGGCGTCCCGGTTATGAGGAGATTCCCGTTTACTTACATAATATTGGTTACACGCTCCATCTGATCTCACCGGCAACGAGCCAAGAGATTGAGGCGCTGCACAAAGCTGTGGAATTGGCTTGCCCCATCTTGAATTTGCTGCAGCATCCGCAGGTTGTGAATGGCCAGGTTGTTCATGATCATCCTGCCGAGCAACTTGAACCTAGTGTGAATGTCGGTTAGAAAAAGCGGAAGCTGCCTCAAAAGGTTGATAACCTCGAGAGCAGCTTCTTTTTGAATGATTTGAAACAATCGCTTATGCTTACCGCGCTGATTTAGCTAATTCCCGGTCAATCGCGTCCAAGAATTGATGTTTGAAGGCCATGCCGCGTATAACCGTTTCTCCGATGACGAATGTAGGGGCTGAAGTAATATTAGCTTCGTAGTTGGCGTGATGAAGCGCTTGACCATGCTTTTCTTTGTAAGTCCTTTGTTCCAGCGCATGTCGATAGGCAGCAGGATCAAGACCAACCTCACCAGCCAACTCCGTCAATACGTCGATGCTGCCAATATCCTTGCTTTCTAGGAAAAAAGCTTGATAGATCCGGGAATTGTATGCCTTGGCTTGGCCATGCTCCTTGGCAAACTGGTAGCCTTCGAAGGCTAAATGAGTGTAGGGCTGCGGTGAAAAAGGCGGCTTCACAATGGGGATACCTAGCTCGGCAGCAATCGGATATACACGTTCTCGCCAATCCTTGGTGATATATTCGCCTTCTGGCCGCAAGGTGGGTGTGGGGTAAGGCCGGAGCTCGTAAGGCAAATAGTCAACTTCAATGCCTCGTTCCGCTGCTGCGGCTTCGAGTTCGCCCTCTGCCAGAATGCAGTAGGGACAGACGTAATCGGAATATACTTTCAGGGTTAGTGCCATCGTTCATGCTCCTCTCGCCAATCTTGAAATGTTTAGTAACAGCCGTCTGCGTGGCAGCTTACTCCTTCGGACCAGCGTTCGAGCCTTTGGCGTTTGGCTAGCTCAGCATCAATGGCTTCCAGAAACTGCTCTTTATAAATGAGCCATTTGACTGCTGTATCACCGATGACAAAGGTTGGGGCAGCCGTTATCTTAGCTTCCTCGCAGGCATGATGGAGCGCCTTGCGGTGATGCTCTTGGTAAGTTCGCTGTTCCAAGGCATGGCGGAAGGCTTTGCCGTCAAGGCCCAGTTCTTCCGCGAGCCGGGTCAAAACGTCGATGCTGCCAATGTCGAGGCTATCTTGGAAAAAAGCGCTGTACATCCTTGAATTGTAGGCTTTGCCCCTGCCATGCTCTTGGGCAAATTGGAAGCCTTCAAAAGCCAAATGCGTGTAGGGTTGCGGTGAAAAAGGAGGCATCACCATCTTAACGCCAAGCTGTTCAGCCAGCGGATAAACCTTCTCGGCCCAATTGGTCTGCATATACGCATCCTCTGGCCGCAGAGTAGGCTTAGGGTATGGTCGAAGCTCAAATGGCCTATATTCGATGATAACATCGCGCTCAGCTGCGGCTTGTTCTAGCTGATCCTCGGCTAAGAGACAGAACGGACAGACATAATCAGAGTACACTTTGATCGTTAACGCCATGTTTAGAGTTCCTTTCGCGGAAAATTTGCTGTTGATTGCTGCGGGTTTGCAGCCAAGAGACGAAAGTATCTTTCCCGCGAATACCTTGCTCAAACAAAATCGAAGTAAGTACGCCAACGATAAGTCCATTGTTCAAAATCGGCTTCATTACATCGGGCGTATGCGCAAGACTTGCGGCTGGAATGAACATGCTGCCCACGCCTGCGAAGAGGGCGACACCGATAACAAGCAGTTTCTTCTCCTCTTGGAGAATGGGTTCATATTCGCGCAGTCCGGCGGTCAGGAGATGAGTAAAGGAATAGAAGATAACCGCAAAGGCGACGGGCACGGGAATTGAGGCTAAAGCTACCGTGAAGAAAGGGAAGAAGCTAATTGCGATGATGATCAGGCAGCCTAGGATAAAAGGCAGTCGTTTGGTCATTTGTGTGGAAGTGATGAATCCAGCGGTATGCGAATTGGACACACACCCAACGGCAGAGAACAATCCGGACAATAACTGATTAATGCCCATCACGACACCTGCACGGCGGTACACATTCTGTGCTGCTCTGCCGGCTGCCTTCTCTACAATCACAATTGCAGCAATCATGTTAATCAGCAGCGGCAGGGCAATGACGAGAGTCGTTAGCAGAATGCCTCCATTGAATTCAGGTTTCCCCCATGCGAACAAGGAAGGAAGTGTAAAGCTCATCTGCAGAACAGGGAATGCAGGGATCAAACCGAGCAATCCAAAAAGGGCATAGCCAAACATAACGCCAAGCAAAACAGAGAAATTGCGAAAAAAGACATATTTCAAACGCCCGCAAATAAAAGTGAAAAGGAGAGTTGCCAGGGCAGGCAAAGCAATTTGTGCATGGATATAGGAGTCTGAGTAGCCTACACCGAGAATCCCTTTGACGATGGATGAACTGAATTGGAAAATAAGCAAAAGCAGATAAGTGCCTATAACGACAGGCGTAAAAAGCTTTTTCACATGTGCAATAACATGAAAGGAACTTAACAGCAGGATGAGAACCCCGCTGATCAGCAAGCCCATTTCCATTTGCTGCAAAAGGGTAACTGAGGCAGGCCCAGCTTCAACACTGCTGGCTAATAAAATGAATACGCCCCACCAAACACCAGCAGGCCCTTCAAGAATCGGCAGTTTATGGCCGAATAGTACCTGTAATAAGGATGAAACACCGATTACAGCTAATGTTCGTTGGAGGAGTCCGACCGTTTCCGGACCCGTGAGATGAAAGGCGGCGGCGACGACGATGGGTGCTACCAATCCGCCAGTTAGGATGAAGAAAGCCCACTGAACAGAAGCGAGAGCAAGTCGAATGCTCGTCTTTCCGCGTGTCAGTTGACTTGACTTCATACGTTTGCAATTAAATCATGCACAAGGGCATTCAGCGACTTCACGCCAGCCTCGTCTGTAAATGTGCCATGCTCATCGATTTGGTTGGGGTCAGCCGCGAATTGATCAGCCAATACGTTCGCGGAAACGCCGCGCAAGACAAGGCGCAAATTGTTCAACGCATTAATGCCATTCTTGCCGCCGCCGGATGCTGCAGCTATTGCCACAGGTTTGTTAAGAAAATGCTCGGAATTCAGGAAATCAAGCGCATTTTTCAGAGCGCCGCTAATGCCGTTATGGTACTCCGGCGTAACGATGAAGAAGCCGCCTGCCTGTGCTGCTGATTCGCGCAGTTCCTGGACGGAAGCATACTCATTTTGAGCAGGATCGCCATTAAAAAGGGGCAGTTCATGCAAATGAAGATCAATTAGCTGGGCATGCCCGCGTTGATCTCTTAACAGCCGATAGACGACGTTAGTTACCGCTCTGGTTCTTGAATTTGCTCGTGGACTTCCGCTAATGAATAGAACAGTTTTACTCATGTTTGCACACTCCATTTTCATAGTATCCCTATAGGTTTCATACAAAAGTATAGTCAAATCTTATTCGGAACTTCCAATACCAAATTCGATATAGGATATATAGGATCTAATCTATGCGTTGACAAATCCCGGTTATTTCAATAAGATGCCGTTACAAAAACCTATTTTATAAGAGAAGAGGAATGTAAATGTCCAGTATTTATGAGAGAGTTACACGTCAATATGTCGCACAAGATCGAATTGCCGCTTATTTGCACAGAGAAGGTATTCACTTCGAAAAATGGGACGCAGATTTCACGCCAGCGTTTGTGAATGAGAAAATAGCTTTTAGTGAAGTTGAAAAGCAGCAGTTGCTTGCTATCTATGAGGAGCAAATTGTCGAATTTGCCCAAAAAAGGGGTTACACGAAGTGGGATATCGCCGTACTCTCTGTAGAGACACCGGATATGCTGCAAAAATTTGGAGACGTCCATTACCACAAGGAAGATGAAGTCCGAATTGTTGTTGCGGGCAAAGGTGTTTTCATTATTAAGAGCCTTCATGGAGATCATTATTTTGAATTGGGTGTGTCCATAGGAGATGTGGTTGTTGTGCCGCAGGGGCGCTATCATGCTTTTAAGTTGGCGAATGAACGCAAATTTGCGGTTGTTCGATTATTTTCTGGAGAAGTTGGATCGGTTACTTATCCTGTCACGGATTTGTCATTTCATGTAAAATAATGGGATTTTCATAGTTCTGTGACAATGTAACCGATATGTGAACTGATATTGGACGTGATTTTAAGAGGCATGGTACATTTGCAATAGTAAAACCAAGTAAATAAATATGAATACTTTGTAAATGAAATTACTTGGTTTTTTCAGAAAGAAGGAGGGAACTAAAAGAGGCTAACTGTTCACAATCGGAGGAGAGAAAGAGAGGCGTTTAAGATCATGTGCCGTATATTTGGTTATCTTGGTTATGATTTTGTAGATGCAAAGCGTTTGAAGGCGGTATCTGATCTGCAATTCAAAGGTGGACCTGACCAGCAGTCCGTCTTATCGGAAAGCAACTGGGCTATAGGCAACAATCGGTTGTCAATTGTCGGTTTGGATGGCGGCGAGCAGCCGTATGCAGGTGGAGAGCATATTCGAATTGTATTTAACGGTGAAATTTATAATCATCATGCATTAAGAAAAAAGCTGGAATTGAAGGGCTACCAATTTACGGATACGTGTGATGGCACTATCCTTCCGGCCTTGTATGCCGAATATGGGACTGAATTTGTACGTTATTTGGATGGGATGTTCGCCATTGCGATTATCGATCTTCGGGATACGGTAACATTGACACTGGTTACGGACCCCTCAGGAATGAAGTCGCTTTATTATTATTGGGATGAGCAAAAGCAGACGATTTATTTCTCATCGGAGCTGCCATCACTGCTTGCTTTCGAGCGTATTCCGAAACAACTGTGGTTATCCGGAGTTGACTTCTATTTAACGACGAAAGTGGTGTTCGGAGAGCGAACAATGTTCGATGGCGTATACGCACTTCCCCCTTCTTCTCTGCTTCATGCCCGGTTAGGCGAAAAACCGAAATTGCAGCGCTGGTCAACGCATTTATATGCGAATATTCCAACAGATAACCTGGAGGAGACAGCAGCCCATCTGCGCAAGCATCTGGGGGAAGAAGTCAATGCCTTGCTGCTTGCCGATGTTCCCGTCAGTACGGTGAATAGTGGTGGACTGGATTCCAGCTTAATTACCACTTTGGCCAGCAGCAGCAATGATGGCATCCACTCCTTTAACCTCTCTTATGTAGGTGACTGGCCGCTTGATGAGAAGGCCTACGCTCGCGAAGTTGCGCAGCGTTTCGGTACAACGCATCATGAAGTACTTATGGACCCTAGGAATTTTCAAAAGCTGCTGCCTTCCGTTGTAACTCATCTGGGTCAACCGAATGCCGATCCCATTACACTCAGCAGTTATGCGCTTTTCGAGGCTATTCAGCAAGCTGGCTTTAAAGTCACTATTTCCGGTGACGGAGCCGATGAAATGTTCGGCGGTTATGATCGTTTCGCAGAAGCGGTGCATACGCTGGGTGATTGGGTGAAGCCCTATATTGGCTCACTCGGTGTAGCTGATGCGCGTCAACGTTGGGAGCTTTATAGTGATGACTACCGCAGTTTTGTGAAAGAAAATGGTTCCATCGAGGACCATATTGAACACACGCTCAGGCGATCGAATCGCGGACGACTGGACACCATTTTATCATTCGAACGCGAGTATCGGCTGCCTTCCTATCACCTTCGTCGTGTCGATCATCTAAGTATGGCTCATTCCGTGGAAGTTAGGGTTCCTTATTGCCAGCCACGCATCCTGGATTTAGCCAATCGCTTGCCAGACAGCTGGAGAGTGGACGGCGGCAAAGTGAAAAAGCTGCTCTATCGCACATCGGAAGGCTTGCTGCCTGACTCGATATTAACGCGCAAAAAACAGCCTTTCACCTTACCGATTGATGCCATGATGCGCAAAGGACTTCCGCTGTTTACAGCGATCGAACAAGCGTTGGATCGTGAAACCATTCGCAGGCAAAATGTGTTTAATCCAAAAGCGGTAGAGAAGCTGCTTCAGCTGCAAGCCACTGCACCCAGCGGAAGAACAGCCTTGACATTGTGGTCCTTAGCCATCTTCCAACTTTGGCTGGATCAGTTCCAGGTATCGATTTCATCGTCTAAACAATATCAATTTGAGGGGTGACGCACATGTTGACCTATCTGGCTCACGCTGAAGGAAGCGTTTCTTCTTCCATTATTATTGATGGATCGGAGATCGGTACGAACCCGCAGGATGTCATTCCTGTGCTTCACCGTATTCATGCCGATTTGGATGATAGTCAGCATCCGCACGGTTTAATTTCCAAATTTGTGGTGATTCGTCCCTCCTCTCATCCGATGTACGATTTGAGTTATTGGTTTTTTCAGCTTGTTCCAGGGAATCCGGTTTCCTTCGACTATGAAGGCAGCTGTGGGCATTCCATTCTGGCAGCGATCCAAGTCGCGATGAAATGGGGCTGGGTGGCTTCGGCAAGTCCAGGATTAAGGGTGCGTGTGTACATAGAAAATGTCGGGGACAGTCTTGTTTGCGAAGTAGATCACGCTGTTCGATCCGGGATGAATTGCACAGCTCACTTTATTGAAAATCAAGGTACAAGCCTCGGAAGTTTGCTTCCTACAGGCCAAGTGACGAATCAACTGACAACGTCCTTTGGCGAGATTGAGGTGTCTATTGTTTCATCTGGTAATTCCTATGTATTCGTACAAGCAGACTCTTTAGGCATCCGATCGGAAGAGGCGTTATTCGAAGCCGGAGATGGTGCGCTCGCTCAGCTGCAAGAGATTCGCCGAGCCGCAGCGTTGTTGATCGGATTAAATCCGGAGGGAGTCTTTCCCAAGATTGCGGTGGTTGGCAGTTATCAACAGGGATCACTATCGTTCAGAGCGATTTCTGTTCCTTCGTGGCACCCGACAATTGCGCTTACAGGCGCAGCCTGCGTGGGGGCAGCCGCTTCCATCAAAGGCTCTGTTGTGTACCGAATCGTGCAAGCATCGAAGTCATCGACGTATCGGTTACCTGTTAGAACCAAAGGTGGAAGTACGTTAATTTCAACCTCAACTACGGGTTCTGAACTGAATGATTATTTATTGTACAACAGCATTTCGGATAAAAATGTTCGGTTAATCGGCTCATTGCCATTAAAGAAAGGGGCGGCGCGAGAATGGGAACTGCAGTCCAAAGTGTTCGCCTAGAATTAGCTGCTTTGCTTGAACAATTGGAACAATTTGCCGGTACGGCAGATGAGCAAGGGGCGCCACAGAAAGAAGCGCTTGCTGCATTGCGGCAATCTGGTTTGCTGGGCAGTCTGGTCCCCGTTGAATATGGCGGGCTGGGAGAAACCTCGTTGTTTGCCAGCCGGTTTATTGAATCGGTTGCAAGTGTAGATCCATCTATTGCCATTATTGCTTTTCAACACTTATCTGTCGTTTCACGGATTCTGGAATGGGGCACCGAAGCTCAGCGTCAGCAATATTTGCCTAAGCTTGCGGATGGCCGTTGGCTTGCAGCATCTGCCTGGTCGGAGACAGGGGCAGGAGCGAATAAACAGAACCTGTCGACCAAAGCCGTGCAATTAGATGAAGGTCATTGGTTGATTGAAGGGACCAAGTCCTTTACGACAGGGGCAGGTTTGGCAGATATCTATTTGGTACTCGTACAAACAGGGGCGAATGATGAGAAATCTACCTATGGGAATTCAAGTCAAACGTTCTTCCTTATTGAAACTTCCCAAGGTATTACGGCTGATGCGGATACGAATTTGGCTGGCATGAGAGGTTCGTCTACGGGATTTATCCATCTGAATAAATGTCTTGTTTCCTCTGAGCAATTTATCGGTTCGTTGGGTGGAGCTCCACATGTGATTAACGGCATTCGGCAATGCGGGCTAACGTTAGGAGCTGTGTCCCTTGGTATTAGCCAAGCAGCTTACGAGCTTGCGTTGGATCACGTTTGCAGCAAAGGCTTGAAAAGCAGCCCGCTGCTTCAATCCGCCTTATCAGATTTGCATTTAAATTTGGAAGCTGTCAGGGCATTGGTTGATAAAGTTGCCGCTAAAGAAGGTGGCGAGCATCTGGCCAAAATCGCCTACCAATCCAAAATATTCGCTTCTGAGGCGAGCGAAAAAATATGTCGGGAAGCACAGCAAATCATTGGCGGCTCCAGCTATGTGCGGGGACGTAAATTAGAAAGGCTGCTCCGTGACGCTCGCGCTGTTTCGCTGATGGGCCCCGTAAATCGGCTTGCTAAGGAAATTATTGGAAAAGAGTTGGTATCGTGAGTGAGGTTTATGATCTTGTGATTTATAATGGTCGTCTTGTTTATAAAGATGCAGTCCGATCGGGAGGCATTGCGGTTCAGGATGGGAAAATAGTACTTGTCTTTAATGATCAGGAGCGTCCTCAAGGGAACCAGGAATTGGATGCAGGAGGGCATTATGTCCTCCCGGGTCTGATCGATTCCCATGTTCATTTCCGCACGCCAGGGCTTGAACACAAGGAGAATTGGGAATCAGCCAGCAAAGCAGCGGTCACAGGTGGCATTACGACAGTGTTGGATATGCCTAATACACACCCTTATACGGATTCAGTCGATCGAATCAGAGAGAAGGAAACGCTGATTCAAGGACATTCCTTAGTTGACTATGGCTTTCACATCGGAGTTGTTCCAGGCAAGCTGCTGCCTCTGGAAGTGCTTAGGCAGGAGCATGCGGCGAGTATCAAGCTTTTTTTAACAGGTCACCGCACAGCTCGTAATGTGATTGATCAAGATGCCGATCTCGAAACGATATTTCGGCTTGCCGCCCATCGTCAAATTCCGTTAACGCTGCATGCGGAAGATGATGCGGTTCTGCACCTGTATCGCCGGGTGCATAAATTACCGGATAATCTGGCTTCCTATGAGGCAATAGCACCCCGGAGTGGAGCTATTGCAGCCATTGCCAGAGTACTTCGTCTCGTACGGAAGTACGGGACTTCCATCCATGTTCTCCACGTTTCCTCTGAGGAGGAAGTGGATCTCTTGGAAACAGCTGCTAGCGCCGGTTATCCTGTTACGTTCGAGACAACAGCGCATCAGCTGTGGTTTGATCTGGACAGTGCGACTGCACTCGGGACGAAGACCAAGCTGAGCCCGGCTATTCGCAGCAGCAGGGATCGGACAAGGCTGTGGGCCGCCGTTAAGAATGGCGCGCTAACTTCAGTGGGAAGCGACCATGCACCGCATTCTCAAGAAGAGAAAGCGGCAGAGTTCGGGGAAGCCCCGCCAGGCTTGCCAGGGGTACAGGAATTGCTGCCTGTTCTGCTTACAGGCCTAGAACGCTTTCTTCCTGAGCTTAGTCGGGATGAACGACTGAGCAAGGTGGTCAGCTTGCTGGCAGAAGGGCCTGCCAATCGGTTTCGTTTAAATCATCGCAAAGGAAGTCTTCGCGCGGGGCTAGATGCGGACCTTGTCATTGTGGATGATCAACGGACCTGGCAGGTTGAGGCTAAGGATTTACATTCATTTAGCGGATGGTCGCCTTATGAAGGGCTGACATTGTCTGGTGTTCCGCTCGTGACGATTCGCAGCGGTCAGATCGTATTTGATCGCGGGAAATTCGGCAAGCCGGATGGGCGATCAGTGAATTATGCGCCGGCTCCAATTGCAACATTTGAACAAGTATCAGGGAGTCCTTTTCACTAAATAGGGTAAAAGTTGAAGGAGGAATTACGATGACAACAGCTGTTAAACCATTATTATCAGGTGCGGTAATTAAAGTTTCGGAGCTCGAATGGGAAGATCGAGGGACGTATCAACTTGCGAAACCTGTCACAGAGGACAAGGGAGCAGTGCATGTTACTGGTTTAGTTGTGCGCCTATTGCCAGGCGGCACATGGGCGAGCTGTGAGAAAGGGACTGCGCAAGAGATCGTCGCCATTATCCATAGTGGAGCTGGCAGCGCACGTGTGGGAACGGAAACTCAGGGTGTATCAGCAACTTCTGCGCTGCATGCGCCCTCTGGCGTCGACTATGCCGTACATGCGGATCAGGGAGAGACGGTTACGCTCTATATCTGGCAAAGCCCGCTGCCTGAAGGAGCTGCTAGGGCAACGCATCCGCGATTGTTTAATGAGCTATACAACGAAGAAACGCAGTTGAAAGCCTACAAAGGAAATGATCCAACGCAGCAGGTTGAGAACCCTGCGAACATGAATTTCCTCTTCTGGCCTGGCACAGGAAGTGCGCAACTGTCGCTCCATTGCGGCATTCAGGAGCCTGGGCAAAGCTTTGCTGTGCACCAGCACCCGTCATCCAGTGAGTTATTTATTGGCATCGAGGGCAAGGGGGAGGTGTATTTGAACGGAGAATGGCAGCCATTCGAGGCAGGTGATCTAATCTATGTGCCGCAGGGGATTTTCCATGGCACCCGCAATCTCTATACGGGAGAGGGAGCCAAGCGGTTTGTAACCTCCGGAGGGCCAGTGCCGTTCGATGAAAGCTTTTACCGCTTTGCGGGAGTCTCAGCGGAAGTAAGGAATCCGTAGTAGTTGGGGAGTTAAGCAGCTTGTTTGTGCTTAACTCCTTTTGTTTAGTTTATATGTTTTGGAGTGAGCGCGGAGTGACTCCAGTCGCCTTGTGCGAACAGAGGGAGGGAACTACAGTCCGCTATTCTAGCCAAAAGTATCCATATCGCGGGGGTTAGGGAACTACAGTCCGCTATTTTGCTGTTTCAAGGCAAATTCAGCGTTTTTCGTGGAAATAAGACCCTGTAGTTCCGCTAATACCTCAGCATCCCTGCTTTTTGCCTAAATAGCGTCCTCTAGTTCCCTAAGCAGGTTTGTCGCTACTTAGAGGCTGATCTCTAAGGGCGGCGAAGCCGGTTTTCTATATGGTGGATCGTAGACTCTCGAGGGTGCGAACCGTCGTTCCACTTGTGCCGGTCGCTCTATCAAAGCCGTCGTTCCACTTGTGCCGGTCGTTCTACCAAAGTCTTCGTTCCACCTAATCTCCTCGTTCATAAGCAACCATCTCTGAACAGATAGCCTTCAATGCGTCGCTTAACCTGCCAAAAACCCTCGATCCCACCAAAGTGGAATCGAGGGTTTGCGCACGTTAAGGCGTCCAAGTAACTAAGGCCGGATCGACGGCTTTCAAATATGAAGTTTGAATGAATTCCTTCAGATCAGGCACGGCTTTTATTTTTTCGTTTTTGAGCAGAAAGTTAGAAATGCTGGCTAAGGAATCAACGACTTGAGGCGTAATGTCCAGCGCATATTTATTTAATTTGAAGATGCTTTTGATGGAATCGACCTCTGTGTCCAAGGTTTTGCTGACATAGGCGGCGGATTCGTCAGGATTGGATTTGATGTAGGCGGCAGCTTGACGCAAGGCTCGGAGTATGGCTTTGGTTGTTTCTGGGTTTTTGTCCAGGAAGTCTTTGTGGCCGACAAGTAGGGAGTAAGAAGCAAATAGGGCTTGGGGGCCCTCTTCCCCGGGTACATAGGATTGAGTAGCGGTGAGAAGTTGAAGTCCGCCAGCTTCTTTGACGCCTTTAGCGGCAATGGGCTGCCAAATGACGAAGGCGTCGATATCTTTTTTCTGAAAGGCAGGCAAAATTTCGGTTGGACCTACTTTATAGGCTTGAATGCTGCCGACGTCGATCCCGTATTTTTCAACAATTTTGAGGAAAAAGGCTTCCGATGCGGTACCGGAAACATAGGCGACTTTTTTGCCTTTTAAATCCGCCGGTTTTTTTATTTTATCCGGATAGACCACTAGTGTTTGTACACCTGAAATATCGGAATGCTGCGCAATTGCTTGCAGCGGCAGGCCGGAAGCTTTGGCAATAAGGGGAGGGATATCTCCCGTGGAACCAAGCTGAATGCTCTTGGAAGCAATGGCCGAAACAACATCGGGACCAGCGGCAAATAATTTGAGATCCACGGTTAGTCCTTCTTTTTGGAAATAACCTTGCTCTTTGGCAATAATCAGGAGTGGTGACAATTGAGGGTCACGTCCTGAGCCAATGGTGAGAGCAGTCGTTTCCAGCTTGGGCGCTGCAGCAGCAGTAGGTGAACTGGAGGGAGCAGCAGCTTGTTTGGTTTGTCCGCACGCAGCAGCAACAAACACAACCAGAACAAGGAGAAGATGAGGGGTCAGGCGTTTAAATCTCTGAGTAAATCTTTGAGTATTTATCTGCATAGGGTGTTTGCCTCCGTTTGTGTGTGCGTTTATTTCCAACGAATCAGTTGGTTTTCTAGTGCGATTAGCAGCCGATTGATGGTTAATCCGACTAAGCCAATAGCGATCATGCCAACAATGACTTGGTCCGTTTTGTATAAAGATCTACCTTCTTGGATCAGGAAACCAAGCCCCGCATTAGCAGCGATAAGTTCGGAGCCGACAAGGCAGATGAAAGCCATGGAGATACCGGAGCGCATGCCAATAACGATGTTCGGGATCGCCGCCCGCAAAGTAACGTAATAGAAAATATGAAAGCGGCTGGCGCCGAGTGACTGAGCTGCTTTGATATGGAGGACTTCCGTTTGACTGACGCCTCCGATGACATTCAGCAGAATGGGGAATAAGGCTCCGAACACAATAATAAATAGTTTGGACATCTCGCCTATACCAAACCAAAGAATGGCTAGCGGGATCACGGCAATCGGGGGGATGGGCCGGATGAGCTCGATCAGCGGGGATAAGGCATTTCTCAACCAAGTCCAAGTGCCCATGGCGATGCCAAGCGGAAGCGCGAGACTGAAAGCGAGCAGAAACCCGAGCAGCACGCGCTGAAGACTGGCTAGCGTATGCGTAAGCAATGATCCGTTTGCCAGCATGCCAGCCATGGTTGCGCCAACTTCAAGCGGGCCTGGAAGTAGTGCAGGGGGGACAATATGCAGCGACGTAATGAACGCCCATAAGATAAGTACGCCTATAATGCCAAGGGATTGGATAGCTGTTTTCTTGCCGAGAATAAGGATGGAATTTCCTCCTCTCGCAGCACCGAACTGATTATTTTCTGATAATGGAAAAGTCGATCATCATTCCGGTCTCGGATTCGCGGCAGTTTGAGCCTAAGATCCAGCGCTATACGACCGGGTTTAGGCAATAGAACGAGAATTCGATCCGCGAGATAAACGGCTTCCGCAATGCTGTGAGTAACGAATATACAAGTGACCCCGCTCTCATCTTGAATGCGCAGCAATTCACTCTGCATAGTTTCTCTCGTTTGTTCATCCAATGCGGCAAAAGGTTCGTCCAACAGCAGGATGGACGGCTCGTTCGCCAACGCCCTTGCCAAGCTGGCCCGTTGCTTCATCCCCCCTGATAAACGGTTCGGGTAATAGGCTTCATATCCATCAAGTCCGACCAATTGAATGCATTTGCGAGCAATGCGTATGCGTTCCGTTTTTGGAAGCCCGTTGATTCGGGGGCCAAGCATCACATTCTGTTCCACAGTAAACCAGGGAAATAAGGCATATTCTTGAAAGACCACTCCGCGCTCGCGTCCAGGCTTCGTTACGGTTTGTCCCTGGAGCAGGAGATTCCCTTCATAGGATTGAAAACCGGCCACGCAGTTCAGCAGTGTCGTTTTGCCGCAACCGCTTGGACCTAATAAACAAACGAATTCTCCCTCATTGATTTGGATATTAAGCGGACTTAAAACCTGCTGGGCTTCACCTGGATAGGTAACACTCAACTGCTGCAAGTGTAAAAAGGCGTTCTCTTCGGGCATGGATTCACCTCCTTCTATAAACCTATAATTCCACTAAGGATTATCGGTATTAATTTTATTGTATCAGCCGCTATTTTTTGTATCCAATATGAAAATCCCTATATGTCTTATTGTTCTAGACCAATAAACGATTATTTGCCAACCAGTTGATTCCGCGATATTTCAATGCTAAGCTGAATTCTTTACCATGTGTTTAAAGAATCGCAGGGGGGGATAGCATGATATTTTCACAAAAAAGGTTATCTATGCATTGGTTTCGCAATCAACGCATTCGCTATAAAATCATCTTTATTTATTTTCCGTTGATCTTCATTCCGTTGTTTATTCTGGGCTTCGTCTCCAATCACGTGTACACAGATGCAATTGTTAAGAAGACGATCAAAAATGTCTCCGACAATTCTTCCCTGATTATTACCCGAATTACGGGCATGTTGACGAATGTGGAAAGCTGCGCGAATATGCTGACGATCAATTTAAATAAATTGATTGTCGAAGATCCGCAATCACAGGGGGCACCCGAAACGAGCCTGCAATTATACACACAGATTACGAACCAACTGAGTTTTGCTTTGCTCGTCTTTCCGGATGTGCAGTCTGCGGCCTTTATTGATACGAGCAATCGGGTTTTTGGATCAAATCTTTTGTTGGAACGTAATTTGGAACAGATCCGCAGCAGCGAAATGCTGCGTCAGATTGACAGCTCGAGCGGGAATAACATTTGGTACCCCATGCAGCGGCGAGACTATTTGACACATGATTCCGATGAAACCGTTATGACGCTTGGGAAGCGGATCGTGAATATTTATACCGGACAGAAGCTGGGGATTCTCGTTTTGAACATCAAAGAAAGCTCTTTATCCTCGATTTATCAGAAAATCGGCTCCATACAAGATGGCAGCTACTTCATTGTCAATGAGCAAGGTGTGGTCGTATCGTCACAGCAGCCGCAGGAGGTACTTCAGGAAGTGGCTGACCCGGCATTGAAATCGTGGATCACATCCAGTACGCATCAATCGGATTTAACTTCCTTTCAGCATGAGAAAACGCTTGTTGTCAGCTCCGATGTTCCCAGCTTCGGCTGGAAGCTCATCTCGATGGCGCCTCTGGAGTCCTTAACCGCAGATACGCACAAAATCACGCTGCTTATCGTGCTGATTGGATTCGTTTGTTTGTTCTTTGCTTTATTGGGGGCAGGCATGTTGTCACAATTAATCGCAAAGCCGATTATGGGGCTGACCAAGCACATGAAGAAGGTCAAAGAAGGCACACTGGACCAAGAATTCCAAGTTGATTCCGAGGATGAAATCGGACTTCTGGCGTCCGGCTTTAACGCGATGATTCAGCGTATACAAGAGCTCATTACGAACGTTAATTTTGAACAAAAAAAGAAACGCGAATATGAACTCGCACTCATTCAGGCCCAAATTAAACCGCATTTTCTGTATAACACGCTGGATGTGATCTACACCTTGTCGGAGATGGGACGGGCCCGGGACGTGCAGCGTACGACCAAAGCGCTGGCCGATTTTTATCGGGTTGCGCTGAGCAAAGGGCGAGAAACGATTACGCTGGAGGAAGAAATCCGCAATGTGAAAGATTATTTATCGATCCAGCGTATCCGCTACTCCGATGTATTTAACTATGAATTCGATATTCATAATGATGCGCTAAGCGGATTGATACCCAAGCTTACAATCCAGCCTCTCGTGGAGAATGCGATCTATCACGGGTTGAAGACCAAAGGAAGTCTCGGACTTCTAAAATTAACGGGTGAAATCGTCGAAGGCAAGATCCGGATCAGGGTCAGTGATGATGGAGTGGGCATGCCGCCAGACCGTCTGGAGGCTTGGACGATGAATCCGGAAACACTGGAGGATGCGATTGGTTTCGGCATGCGGAATGTCAATGATCGCATCCGGTTATATTTTGGCGATGAGTACGGCCTACAAATCCAAAGTCAATTGGGGCAGGGGACGGAAGTGACCCTGTGGCTCCCTTTTCAAAGTGAGGAATAAGAAGACATGCAGAAAATATTGATCGTGGATGATGAATCCATTTTCCGTGAATACTTGCGTACGGCTTTAGATTGGGAAGCTTATGGCTTTGAGATTTGTGCGGAAGCTAAGAATGGGATTGAAGCGTTGGAGCAGGTGGACCGCCATCATCCGGACATTGCCTTGGTGGATATCACGATGCCATTCATGGACGGACTCAGCTTAACGGAGCAATTAAAGGAGCGTTACCCTGGGACCAGTGTGGTTTTGATTACGGGGCATAACGAATTCGACTATGCACGCAAAGCGCTCAAACTTGGCGTTGAGGATTATATTCTCAAGCCTTTTTCCAAAGACGAGCTGATTTTGACGCTGCTCAAGCTGCAGAAGGAGCATCAGCGGGCGCAAGAGGAGAAGTCGACGCTCAAGGAAAATCAGCAGTTGATGAAGGAGAGCTTTCTTAATCACCTGCTCAGCAGCGACTATAATCATTCCGACGAGGAAACGCGGCTGAAACTTGCGCAATTCGGCGAGTATTTCGAGTCAACTTGCTTTGTTGTGGCTTGCATCGAGATTGATAATATGGATCTCAAATGGAATAAAGTGAGTGAACGCTTGCTTTGGAAGTATGCGGTAACGAATATTCTCAACGAAGCATTGGAGGAAACCGAGAACCATCTGATCTTCAATGGACCGGAGGGGCGGATTATTTGTTTAGTTGAGCATCAAGGGAAAAAAAGCCTGGAAATACCGATGCTGGGTGGCTATGAGAAGTTATGTTTTCTAATCAAAAAATATTTGAAGTTCACCATCACGGTCGGCGTGGGGCGAAGTCAACCCGGTTATAAAGGTATTCGTTCTTCTTATCTGGAAGCGCTCGAGGGATTGCAAAACAAATTTGTGCTTGGCAATGACCGTGTCATTGCTTATGGTTCCACGGCACTCGAGACCGGGGGACAAGCTTTCTATCCTACAGAGGTGAACGAAGATATCCTGATGCAAATGCGTATGCAAAACGAGGATAAGGTTGAAGCGAAGCTGGAGGAAATCTTTCAGTCCATTCGTGAACAGCGATTGTCTCTGGACTATACGTATGTCATTAGTATGGGCTTGATTTCCGTTTGTTTGTCGTATGTGACGGAAACAGGACATCCGATCGAAGACTGCTTCGGAGAAGCCTTTTTCCCATACAGTGAAATTAAGCGGTTGGAATCCATCGAAGCCACTTCGATGTGGATTAAGCAGTTGTTCCATCAGGCAATTGTCTATGCAGGCAAGCATCGTAAGACGCGCTCGTCCAAAATTGCTCAATCGGCCAAAGAGTATATAGAACAGCACTATGGTGATCCGGATCTGCAGCTCGACCAAATCGCTCAACAGGTTTTTATTAATTCCAGCTACTTGCGCGCTGTATTTAAGAAGGAAATTGGGATGACCGTTACAGATTATGTGACGCATATTCGTATGCATAGAGCCAAAGATTTGCTCGGCAAAGGGAACATCCGGTTAGCGGATATTGCTGAACAGATTGGATTTAGCGATCCCAGCTATTTTAGTAAAAGTTTTAAAAAGTTTTTTGGATATTCCCCTAGTGAATATGAGAATAATCGGTTGTAGCGGTGATTTCTGAAATGTGCGGATTTTACAAGAAGCCCTCAGTTATTCCATTATCACAAGGCTTATTTCCTTTTATACTCAATCTTGTAAAGAAGAGAAACGCACACGATGCCTGGGAGGTCCAAACAAATGAAAAAGATGGCAGTCACGTTGGTAAGTTTACTTGCCGCAACAAGTCTAGCGGCTTGTGGATCCACGAACACAACCAAAGAGGGAAGCGCAACAACAACTCCTGCAACTACAGCGGCAGCAACAGCAGCGGCTAAATCGGACGCAAAACCGGTTAAGCTCAAAATTTATGCGCAATATGCAGATGAAGATACAAAAACACCTTATGACTATGCGGTTGCGGAACTGAAGAAGGAAATGCCGAATGTTGAGCTTGAGCTTGATATTCAAGCACAAGATGATGGCCAAAAGCTGAAAACTTATGCGGCTACAGGCAACTTGCCAGATATTTTCCAAGCAGGGCTGGACATTATTGATACATTTAAAAAATCCAACAACATTTTGGTTTTGGACGATTACGTAACGAAATTCGGTTTCAAAGATAAAATGCAGCCTAGCGCGATGAATACTTTAGTTACCGATGATGGACATACGTACGCATTCCCTTATGCCGGCAACGAAGTAGCTCTTCTTTATTACAATAAAGATCTATTTACGCAAAATGGCGTGAAAGTGCCGACAACCTACGATGAAATGATGACAGCTGTTCAAACTTTCAATGCCAAAGGGATAACGCCATTATCCATCTTCGCCAAAGAGAAATGGCCTTGCGTAGCGCTTTATGACATGTTCGTATCGCGTGCCGAGCCTGCTGGAGTAACGAAGCTGGATAAAGGATTGGCTAAAGCTGACGATCCTGCCTACAAAACAGCTGCAGAGAAAATCATTGAGCTTGTTAAAGCTGGCATGCTGCCTAAGGGTGCTACCAACTTGAACTATGACCAAGCAGCAGCCCTTTACCATGAAGGCAAAGCAGCGATGTTCATCAATGGTCAATGGGAAATAGAAGCAGCAACCAAAGCGCTTGGCGACAAAGCAGGCTATATGTACCTTCCGGCTGCAGACGCAACTGCTTACGAAAAAGGCAAAACAGCATTCAGCGGCAGCGGTGGACCTGGTGGATATGCCGTATCCGCGAACACCAAGGACAAAGAACTTGCAGCGAAAGTAGCATCGTTCATTTCCTTGAAATATGCCGAGTACAAATACACAAACCGCAGCAATCCTATCGTGGCAACGAAAGTTGACAAGCCGATCGTGAAGCCATTCCCGGCTATGATGGATCAACTGTCCAAAGATATTCCAAAAACAACAAGCACAACCGCTTTCTCATGGGGATTGTCCAATCCTAAATTCAAAGCAGCACTTGAAGATGCCACGCAAAACTTAATGACAGGTAACTACACAGCAGATCAATTCGTTAAAGACTTGAATAAAGCCGCAGTAACCGCGAAATAAAAGAAGTTTCTATGGAAAAGGAAACTCACACTGGATCGCAAGTCCGGTGTGAGTTTTCTACTAAAAAAGGGAAGTGATGACATGCGCAAATTCATGGGAAACAGGGCAGCGATTATGTTGTTTACGCTGCCTGCGCTCCTTTTGTATACAGTAATTGTGTTTTATCCGATTCTGCAAACATTCTATCGCAGCACATTCGAATGGGATGGACTCAGCGAAGGCACTTTTATTTTTCTTGATAATTACATTCGCTTATTTCAAGACAGCATTTTCTATACCTCTTTGTATAATGGTCTTGTTTTTGCAGGCATCTTGGCAGTCGTTCAAATTGGTATCGGCAGCGTGCTTGCTTTTGCCGTGGCCGAAGGTTTCAAGGGAAGCAAGTTTCTGCGCATCAGTTACTTTATTCCTGTCGTGCTTTCGATTACGGTTGTGTGTCAGCTTTGGCTGGCGATGTATAACGGTGAATATGGGTTGATCAATAAAGTGTTCGAAGCACTTGGCCTTTCTTATCGCCAAGATTGGTTGACGAACAGCAAGACGGCTATTTTTGCCATTGCTTTCGTAAATGCTTGGCAGTACATGGGGTATCAGTTCGCGCTGTTGCTAGCGGCAGTGAAATCCGTTCCAGAACAGTACTTGGAGGCCGCGCGTATCGATGGTGCTTCCAAGTTACGAGCGCACATCTCCATTACGATTCCGATGTTGGCTGAAACCTATAAATTCTGTTTGGTTTTGGCGATTACAGGTGGATTAAATGCCTTTGCCAACATGTTTATTATGACGGGCGGGGGTCCGGGGAACTCCACATACACGCTGACTTATCTGATGTATCGCTCGGCATTCCGTGTAGGCGAGTTCGGTTATGGCAGCGCCGCGGCAGCTTTCCTTGTTATCGAATGTTTGATTGTGACGCTTGCGATTAACCGTTTGATCGCCAGAGAACGAATTTCTTTCTAAGGAGGATGACAGATGAACGGAATACTCAAATTGCGCAAAAAGAATCCGCTCCTGGGCATCTTCTTATGGGTGTATGCAGGCTTGTCGGTCTATCCGCTGATTTGGATGGTCTTTTACTCGCTCAAAAATAATAATGAAATCTTCGTTACCAATCCATTTGGTTTTCCTACGCATTTGCGGTTTGAAAATTACGTGGATGCTTGGTCCCGATTCAATGTTCCCGTCTACTTCAGCAACAGCTTGCTGGTGGCTGCCGCGACCGTTGTAGGTACGATTGTACTTTCGGTGACGTTTTCGTATGCCGTTGCGAGAATGCAGTGGCGTTGGAAGGAAGCGGCTCGCATCTACGTAGTGATCGGCATGTTCATTCCCGTCCAGGTGATTATGATACCGCTGGCGATTCTCGTGCGCGAATTCCATTTGGCTAATACGTACTGGGCTTTAATCGTTCCCTATATTGCTTTTAACATCTCATTTTCCAGCATGGTGTTCTACGGCTTCTTTCGAAGTATTCCCGTTGAACTTGAAGAATCTGCCTGCATGGATGGCGCCAGTATTTACCGAACATTCTATTCAATTATTCTGCCAATCATCAAACCAGCGATCGCTACGATGGTGATCTTCGTCTTCTTGGCGGCATGGAATGAATTCACCATGGCCCTCATCTTGATCACCAAGGAATCCTTGAAGACACTTCCGCTCGGACTCTTATTCTTCCAAGGTCAGTTCACAACTAATTGGGGAGCTATGGGCGCGGCTATGACGATCGCGAGCTTGCCGACGGTCCTCGTGTATGTCCTGTTCAGCGAGCAAGTTGAAAAAGCGTTAACTGTTGGTTCGGCTGTAAAAGGGTAAGTGAAAAAGAGCCTCTTGGGGGCTCTTTTTTTATGCAAAAACGGAGGACGTGCTGCCGCATCGTTCAACTAGGCAGCTACTTTCCCTTGAGCCACGTATAAGTTCTCCCAACCCTCTCTCTAACTCCACCAACCAGATAAATTCGGCTCGAGAGGGATCCTAGATCCTCTATTTCATTTCATTACTGGCTAACGCTCAGTATAGAGCTGAATAAGAGTCCATAGGGACTCTTAATTCACCTTATCACGCCGAAAGGCCAGCTCTCGCTAAACGCTAATTACTGCCCTTACTAACCCAAAACGTGACGTTATCGCCTTGCAGCCCCTTGGTACCAGACTTAGGGTCCTGCTTAGTAACGGTCCCTTTGGGCTGATCGTTTACTTCAATGACATAGTTGTAATGCAGTCCTACTGCAAGCATTAGCTGCTCAGCTTCTTCCTGTGTCTGGCCTACCAGATTCGGAATGACGACTTCTTCCGCTTGTTTGTTAACATCTCCGGCAGGTTTTGTCGGGACAGCGCTAGCTGGCGGCGTTGCTGTAGGAGTCGGTGCCAACGTTGTTTGGGTTGGCGTCACGGCTGTCGGATGATCAGTATTGGAGGGCCATAAGGCCCAGACGACGATGATGACGACGACCAAAACTGCGATAGCACCCAGACCTGCTTTGGTTAGCCAACTAACAGGCTGTTTGCGGTTAGTCCGTGCGTGCGACTCCTCGCGGATTTCATTTGCTTCCTCAATGAAAGCTGTTTCTTCCGTCACGGTTAATGGTTCCCGTTGATAAATAGGCTGAACTGGAGTCGATACAGCTTCTACGTTTGCAGTGGTTGAAGGCAGACTCCTTAAACCGAAAATCAGGGAGGAGAGGGAGGCCTGACCTTGGCAAACGAGTTTGATCAGACGAATGAGTGCCATTTTCTGCTCATAGGTAGCCGTAGGAATTGAAGCCCGCTCCAAATGGGTGTGCATCACCTCGAAAGCGCCCGGAATCGTCTCCGCGCCAGTAAAGAGCTGAATCATTAAACGGCATAGTCCCACAGCACCTTGGGTCTGCGGATGGCCTACATCCCAGTAATTGATAACGGACAGTTTGTCATGATCGGATAGCCAGAGATTATCAGTGTCCACGGAAAATCCGGTAATCCGCTCTTCCATCGCATCGAGCAGGGAGACGCCTAAATCTGCTATTAGCGCGACGATGGCTGGATATGTCCATCCCTTCATTCGTTGTGAAAATAAGGTGCCGGGCTTTGCTTGCAAAATAATGGTTACGGAAGTTTCGTCCACGGAGGTATCCAGAATATGTTGAAAACCATCGTGGATGAAGGCGGCTTTGTGATTTAACTTGCTTATATATTCTACGCCGGATTGTCCGGGCTGTAACTTTATATGATAAAGATGAACTGTGCGCGTTAGAAAGATATCGTCACCGTAAGTCAGATTTCCCTGTGGTAAAGAGAGGATCAGAGCTCCAGGTTTATATCTTGTTCCCATTTTATTGTGCATGCGAATGACATCCTCTCCTAGGTGGCTCATCAGGATTTCCTTCTATTATATATGATTCGTGTGCATTTAGGAATTTAGGATCAAAGTTCTTGAGATTGAAAAAGGGGATAACGCCTGGGCGATTTACTTTTTCTATTTCTATTGAACTAAAGTCTATGATTCATTTGGCCTAAATGATATGATGGATTTACAGTATTATTTACAATATGATCCAAATTGAGGAGGAAAATTGGTGAAAAAAGTCGCAATTTTGGGCGGCGGGGTAGCCGGGATGAGCGCCGCGCATGAATTGATTGTCAGAGGTTATGAGGTATCGGTTTACGAGTTTAAGAGTATTCCAGGTGGCAAAGCCAGAAGCATGCCTTTTGTTGGCAGCGGTGTTGATGGCAGGAAGGATCTGCCTGGAGAGCATGGATTCCGCTTATTCCCTCGCTTTTATAGACATGTTATTGATACGTTGAAACGAATTCCTTATGAAGATGGCTTTGTATATGATAATTTAATGGAAGTAACACGTTTGGATATTGCTACTTACACAGCACCATTACTTCCATTATTGGCCAAAATTGAATTTAGTTTGGATAATTTTCTTGTGATCATTAGAGATTTATTTGATAATGGATTGGGACTCACGGCTGACGATATGGAGCAATATGGACGGAAGCTGTGGCAAGTGATGACGAGCTGCGATGAACGCATCCGTGAGGAATACAACCTCATTGATTGGTGGAACTTCATTGAAGCTGAACAACAATCCCCAGCGTTTCAGAAGATTTTTGCTGGCTTTACCAAGACGCTTGTCGCCTGCCAATCCAAAATTGCCAATACACAAACGGTAGGTCCTGTGGCTGTTCAGATGACACTGGATATCACAACGCCAGGCACTAGCTTCGTACGTCTACTAAACGGTCCGACGAATGATAAATGGATTCAACCTTGGCTGAACTTTTTGCAAGGACACGGTGTTGATTATCATTTGGCTGCGAAGGTTGAGAGCATCGACTGCGTAGATGGTGTCATAAGCGGTGCGAAAATTACCGAAAATGGTCAAACATTTGAGATCGAAGCTGATTATTATATCGCCGCATTCCCTGTGGAAGTGATGGGGAAATTCGTCACCGATGCGATGGTTCAAGCGGACCCAGGTTTAGCAGGCGTGCAGAAACTGGTGGATTCGGTAGCCTGGATGAACGGCATTCAGTTCTATTTGAAGGAAGAGCTGCCTATTACGCATGGTCATGTGATTTATTTGGATGCCCCTTGGTCATTGACTTCTGTATCCCAGAAGCAATTCTGGCCGGATGTTGACTTAAGCAACTACGGAGACGGTACGGTGAAAGGCGTGTTATCCGTCGATATTTCGGATTGGGATACGCCAGGAATCTTATTTGGCAAATCAGCTACTTATTGTACAGCAGAAGAGATTAAAGCGGAAGTATGGGCGCAAATGAAGAAAAGTTTGAATGTAGACGGCGCTGTCATCCTGGAAGACGACGTTCTGCATTCCTGGTTCTTGGACACAGATATTCAATTTGAGAATCCAGACCAAGCTTGTACGAATATGGAACCTCTGCTTATTAATCGCGTAGGCACTTGGGATTTAAGACCGGAAGCCTACACAGCTATTCCTAATCTGTTTCTTGCCGCGGATTATGTGCGTACGAATACGAACCTTGCTACTATGGAGGGAGCGAATGAAGCAGCACGCCGCGCGGTAAACGCCATTTTGATGCAAGACGGGTCGACGGAAGAACTGTGTGAAATTTGGGATATGTATACGTTTGAGCTATGGAACATTGACGTTTTGAAGCCGTATCATCACCACGACAAGCGTCGCTTTGAAAAAGGACTTCCTTGGGATGGCAAGCTTTTTTAGAGACGTACCTAGCTGCTTGTTTACCTAGGAGGATTGTATGTTACTTTTGCCGGAATATGATTTGATCAGACAAATTTATCAAGGGGATCGGACCGTGCTTTTTCGCGCGATTCATAAGGTAACTTTGGAAAAAGTGATCATCAAAACACTGCGTTCAGATTTCCCTATTCCCGCGGATATTGCTAGATTGAAACGAGAGTTTGAGATCGGCAGCATGCTGGACATACCTGGGATTGTTAAACCGCTTGCGCTGCCCAAACATCAGAATGGTGTCGCGCTTATCCTAGAGGACTTCGATGGGGAGACATTGTCCGCTTATTTCCCTGTTTTTCGCCAGTCGCTGCAAACCTTCTTAACCTCTGCGATTCAATTAGTCAAAATCGTCGGGGACATTCATCAACGTTATGTCATACATAAAGATATTAAACCCAGCAATATTATTATAAATCCAGAAAAACAAATTATGAAGCTGGCGGATTTCAGTATTTCATCGTTTACCAGAGAACGGCAGGAAATGCTGGATCCCTTGATGCTCGAGGGTACGCTCAGCTATATGTCTCCGGAACAAACGGGTCGAATGAACCGCATTATTGATTATCGTACTGATTATTATTCCTTAGGTGTTACGTTTTACGAAATGCTCACCGGGAGGCTTCCGTTCCAAACGGAAGATCCGGTTGAGCTGATTCACTCGCATTTTGCTGTGACCCCGATACCACCTGATCACATTCGGATGGATATCCCTAAGCCGTTATCGGATATTGTGATGAAACTGCTTGCCAAGAACGCGGAAGAACGGTATCAAAGCGCCTACGGTATCATTCAGGATCTTGAACATTGCTTAATGATCGTGAACTCACCAGATGAGAGGCAAATCTTTGAAATTGGGCTCTATGATATGACGGATATGTTTCAGATTCCGCAAGGATTGTACGGACGAGCCAAAGAAATTGAGAAACTGCTCCATGTGTATGGACGTGCCGTTCACGGTTCTTTGGAGGCCGTTTGGGTCACCGGCGATTCCGGTTATGGCAAATCCTTTCTGATCGCCGAAACGATGAAGACGATTATGAAGGAGAATGGCTGGTTCTTGCCAGGCCGATTCGAGCCGAACAAGCAGCATGTCTCCTACCATGCGCTCGCCAAAGCGTTAAGACAGCTTGTGCGACAGCTCTTAACCGAAAAAGATGAACAAATCGCGGAATATCGCGGAAAGCTGCTCAGAGCGTTGGGCTCAAGTGGTAAAGTCTTGATTGATCTCATTCCTGAGCTCTTGGTGCTTATCGGCGAACAGCCGAGTGTCAAGCAGTTGCCGCCGCAAGAAACTCAGAATCGATTGCATTTTTTACTCCAGCAGTTTCTTTTTACTTTCTGTGTGAAAGATCGGCCGATTGTGTTGTTTCTCGATGATCTGCAATGGGCGGATGCCGCCTCCTTGCAATTTATTGAGCTGCTTTTGAACGATTCGCAAATGCGGCATTTCCTGTTCATCGGTTCTTATCGCAGTGAAAGCGAGAATTTGCTGTCCACTACGCACGTTCAATTGCTGGATAAGCTGCCTGTGCGGCTTGTTTCCGAGCGGATTTCACTCCAGCCACTGGAGATCGGAGCCATAGAGCTGCTTATCGCAGAGTCACTCAAGACCGAACAGCAGCAAGTCGCAGAGCTTGCACAGTTGATTCTCCAGAAAACAGGGGGAAATCCCTTCTTCGTCAAGCAATTCCTCACAGCCTTGTATGAGCAGAACTTGCTTACTTTCAGCTATGAGGACAATCGTTGGATTTGGGATATAAAGGAGATTCAGAAGCTTAGAATTACAGATAATCTGATGTTTCTCCTGGCTGAGAAGCTGCTAAGAATGCCTGCCCGAACGCAGCATTTATTGCGCTTAGCCGCATGCTTGGGCGCTTCCTTTGATCTCGAAGCATTGGGGATTATCGCGATGACGGGGTTCACAGAAGTTCTGCAGGTGCTGGAAATCTCCATTCAAACCGGCTTGATTATTCCGGTAGGAACCGACTACAAGTTCTATCACGACTCGCAAGGAAATTCAGCGGCACAAGATATTCGATTTATGTTCGTGCATGATTCCATTCAAGAAGCCGTCTATGGTTCTATTGAGCAGTCTGAACTTCCGGACATGCATCTCATGATCGCCAATAAGCTTTTGGAGCTCTTGCAAGAGGAAGAAATTGAGCAGCGCCTTTTCGATATTGTGAACCATATGAACTTAGGTTCAGGACTCCTGAAGGAGCGGCAAGCGCTTATTCAATTGCTGGAGTTTAATCTCCGTGCAGGGCGCAAAGCCAAGTCTTCCAATGCCTATCGCTCTGCTTTGCAGTATTACAACAAGTCTTTGGCGCTGCTTACGCTCGTAGAGGGAAAAGAACTTGCTGAACTTAGCTTCTCTATCCGACTTGAGAAGTCGGAAGTGCTTTATTTGAATGGTCAAGCCGATGAAGCGGAAGCCTCTTACGAGCTGCTGCTGTCAGACGCAGGAACGAATGAATTGAAGCTGGAAGTGTATAATCTGCAAGTTATTTTGTACACCAATGTCGGCAAACAGCACAAGAGTGTAGAAGTCGGACTCAAGGCTTTAGCCGAGCAAGGACTCCGTATTCCCAGGGAGCCGACCAGCGTGAATATCTTCTTAGCCTATATGAATTTGAAGGCGAAGATTGGACGCAAGAACACGCTGCAGCTGTATGATCTGCCGCTCATGGAAGACGCGTACATGACACGACTCATGAATTTAATGATGAGTATCGCGGTCTCCGCGTATTTCGTCAATACGAATTTATTCGTCCTCTTCATGTTTATCATGACCAAAAATGCCTTGAAGTACGGTAATTCCTCGGTGATGGCCTATGTGTATGGTTCCTATGGCTTGATTCTCGGATCGGGCTTTGGGGATTATCAACTCGGGTATCAGTACGGACAATTGGGCGATAGAATGAATACCCGATTTCAATCCCATCAGTTCCGCAGCAAAAGCCATTTTTCATTCGGTTTATTCGTAACGCCATGGGTCAAGCCGCTGCAAGTCTGTTTGGAGCATTTGAAGGAGTCGTTCAAAAACGGGATCGAGGATGGCGATTTGGTTTTCGCTGGGTATGCCTTAACGTATCAGGTGTTGGCCAAAGATTTTCAAGGTGTCGCGCTTTCCGAAGTGCAGGAAGACCTCGCTAAACATTACCGTATTCTGGAACAAACCAATCATCATGATACGCTTCTCATGTTGGAAATGCTTCGTATGGTGATTCTGAATTTGGAAGGAAAAGCTGCAAATCCTTTGATTATCGGTACAGATGACGAGGAAGAAGATCGCTTCGTGCGCAAGCTGGAAATCCATCCGAATCAAGTCATTTTACATGAGTATACCGTGAAAAAAATGATGCTGTACTATTTATTCGGTCAATTTGCTGATGCGGTTAAGATGGGGAAGAATGCTGAACCGATGCAGTCGGTCTCATTCGGTTTGTTCCATATTCCTGAGAACTTTTTCTACTATACGCTGTCGATTGCGGCCGTGTATAGAGGAGCTGCATTGGCTGATCAGCGGATGCATGCCAAATTGATCCGAAAAATGCTGCGCAAAATGGACAAATGGGCTGCCCATTGTCCAGAGAATTTCCTGCATCTTAGCTTGCTCATGCATGCGGAATGGCATCGTGTAACAGGTCATATCCAGAAAGCGGAACTAGCCTATGAGCAGTCTATTCGGCAAGCGCGGGAGCAAGGTTTCATCCAACATGAAGCGATAGCCTGCGAGCTGGCCGGAAGGCATTACAAAGAGGCTGGCCGGGACAAAATCGCCAAGACTTTCCTCGTGGATGCTTACTACGGCTACTTAAGCTGGGGGGCAAAAGCGAAGGCCGATGAACTTAAAATGAGGTATCCAAATTATTTGACCTCTCTCAAGGAACAACAGGATTGGAGTACAACGAACATCAGCGATTATTCGCTGCAGGCGCTCGATTTCATGACGATCATGAACACATCCAGATCCTTATCCAGTGAGGTCAACCTGGAGCAGTTAATCAAGCGTTTGATGGAAGTCGTTACGTTCTCTTCCGGCGCAGAGCGAAGCGTCCTTGTGTTGAAAGAGAGAGACAGCTTACTTGTTGAAGCCGAGATGCTGGCGATTGATGGCAAGGATTCTTGTATGGTGAATGCGATATCGTTAGAAAGCAAAGATGATCTTCCGGCTTCGGTCATTCAGTTTGTGGCGCGCACCAAAGAAGGCGTCGTTCTTGATGATGCTAC
The DNA here is from genome assembly GCF_022163125.1 of Paenibacillus sp. HWE-109. Taxonomy (NCBI): domain Bacteria; kingdom Bacillati; phylum Bacillota; class Bacilli; order Caryophanales; family Paenibacillaceae; genus Paenibacillus; species Paenibacillus sp. HWE-109. Next base: position 2,050,597 of record NZ_CP091881.1, read on the forward strand.
GAATAAAGGATTCTTTACGCACGATCCTTATATTCGCGCATCCGAAGTGAAATCTATTTTCTGTGAGCCCATCCTGCATCAGGGAAATCTCGTCGGCGTTTTTTATTTGGAAAATAACTTGATTCGCAATGCCTTTACTTCAGACCGCTTGGATATTATTAAGCTGCTGTCTGCGCAGGCTGCAATTTCCATCGAAAATGCAAGGCTTTACAATGACCTGGAATCCAAAGTGAAAGAGCGGACCAATGAGTTGATCTTGATGGAAACATCGCGTCGTGACTTGCTCTCGAATATTTCCCATGACCTGGGTACACCCTTAACGAGTATTCAAGGCTATGTGGAAGCTATTCTGGATGGTGTGATTCAGGAGCCTGAGGAGCAGAGAAAGTATCTTTCAGTCGTCCATATGCGAATTGTCGGTATTCAGCGACTCATTACAGATCTCTATCAGCTTAGCCGCTTGGAGACCAAACAATTCCATTTTCAATTGGCTCCGACCTCCTGTCAATCGATGGTTCGTCAGCTATTTGCCAAATATGAATTGGATGCAGCGAATGCAGGCATTACGTACACGCTGGATATGTCGCCGAATGATGGTGGAGATGACTTGCTCTTGACCGTAGATACGGATCGTATTGAACAGGTATATGCCAATATTTTGTACAATGCAATTAAATTTACGGCTAGAGGCGGATTCATCAACGTGTTTGTGACGATTAGACCCGAACCGTTCGAACTGGTCGTTCGGGTAACCGACACGGGCGTAGGGATTAGTGAAGAGGATTTGCCGCACATTTTCGAACGCTTCTATAAAGTTTCCAAATCGCGCAGTACATCTGGTGGAAGCGGGCTGGGTCTTGCCATTGCCAAAGAAATTGTCCAATATCATGGTGGACAAATATGGGCGGAAAGCCGCCTCGGCAAAGGCTGCAGCATCTCTTTCTCCTTGCCCGTACATCGGATTTAACTAGGAATATCTCACATATAATGTGGGATATTTTTTGTTTTTATGGTCGAATGGTAACTCTAGTATGAATAGGGACAAGCGCGGCAAGCTCTAAAACATCATCGTTGTGCATTCTAATGCAGCCGTGAGACGTTTGCTTCCCAATCGAAGAAGGATCGTTCGTGCCATGTATCCCATAGTGGGGCTTGCTGAGTCCCATCCAGAGAACGCCAAAAGGTCCACCTGGATTAGGTTGCTTGTTAATAATGTAATACTCGCCTGTGGGCGTTTTGGTAACCATTTTGCCAATACCAACAGGGAAGCCCCGTACGACTCGGTTGACATCCAGCAGGTACAGCTGGAAATCAGATAAGTCCACAATAATACGGTAATTTGGCATGATAAGTTCACCTCTGTATATTCTATGTAAGAAGGTGTAAATGGAAATAAGCTTTTTCGAAATTCGAATTTACTTATGGTATACTTCGTAGGAATTCAGTCACCAAAGGAGAAACAGACATGCAATCATTTGTACAGGAGAATCCAACCCGAATTTGGTTCGGGGAAGGTCAGATTAAGCAGTTACAGCAGGAACTTGGTTCCGCGGGCAAAAGGGTTCTGCTCGTTTATGGCGGAGGGAGCATTAAGGCGAATGGTGTATATAAAGCTGTCAAGGAACAGCTTGAGCATAGGCAAGCCGAGGTCTTTGAACTTTCTGGAGTAGAGCCGAATCCGCGGCTTACCACTGTTAACACAGGGATTGAGATTTGCCGTGATAATCAAATTGAACTCATTTTGGCCGTAGGCGGAGGCAGTGTGATCGATTGCGTCAAAGCAATTTCCGCAGGAGTTTATTATGAAGGAGATTTCTGGGATATCGTTACACGCCAAGCGGTACCGACACGGGCAATCCCATTTGGAACGGTATTAACGCTAGCCGCGACAGGCTCAGAGATGAATAACATATCGGTCATCACACATTGGGAACGAAATGAAAAACGAGGATGGAGCAGTCCGCTTGCTTATCCGACATTTTCCATTCTGGACCCGACTTATACGCATTCGGTGCCCATGGACCAGACCGTTTATGGCATCGTGGATATGATGTCTCATGTGCTGGAACAGTATTTCCATAGGACTTCAAATACCACGATGATCGATCGCTTCATGGAATCCGTGTTGTTGACGGTGATTGAAGCCGCGCCGTTGTTGCTTGCCGATCTGAACAATACGGATCATCGCGCTGCGATTATGTATGCGGGGACTACGGCATTCAACGGATTGTTATCCAGCGGCACGGATGGCGGGGACTGGGCCTCTCACCAAATTGAGCATGGCTTATCAGCGATTTATGATATCCCGCATGGGGGAGGCCTGGCGATCTTATTCCCGAACTGGATGCAGCATTGTGCAGAGGACGATCCCTCACGGATGAAAAAGCTGGCAATGAACGTATTCGGTATTGATTCGGCAGGTAAGACGGATTATGAGATTGCTTCAGAGGGCATCCTTGCGCTGCGTAATTTCTGGAACTCATTAGGCGCGCCGAGTAAGCTTGGCGACTATGGGATCGATGCCTCTCGAATCGATGAACTGGTGGAAAAATCATTTATGAAGGACAAAGTGGGGCAATATAAAATCATGACGCGCGAGACCGTCAAAGACATTTTGATGCGTTCGCTGTCATGAAATATTATGCGTATGTATTGGCTGGTGCTTGCAGCTTTGGTCTTCTGTCTACCTTTGTAAAAAAAGCGTATGAATCTGGTTTCCACGTAGGAGAAGTCGTTGGCAGCCAGAATGTGTTCGGCGTTCTGATGATGTGGATCTTAGTTCTGGTCGCAGCCAAATCAGCCAGAAGCAGCAGCACTTCCGCGCCTGCGAATTACCGAGTCGCGCCGCGGCAAGCGCTCATGCTGATGGCTATTGGCACAACTTCCGGCTTAACCGGTATTTGTTATTATGCAGCTTTGCAATATATTCCGGCCTCATTTGCAATTATTCTCTTGTTTCAATTCACATGGATGGGAATTGTTCTGGAAGCCATTATAGAGCGCAAGCGACCAGGCAAAGAGAAGCTGCTTTCGCTTCTTATTTTGTTTGTAGGCATCATCATGGCTAGTGGATATTTAAAAGGCGGCCAGGAAGCTCCGTCCTGGATCGGGATTCTGCTGGGCTTGCTGTCCGCGCTGACGTACGCGTTATTTATTGCTTTTAACGGCAAAGTATCCGCCCAAGTGGCACCGATTACGCGCAGCGCGATCATGCAATCCGGATCTTTAGTGCTGGTGATGTGTATCTTTCCGCCACATTTTTTGTTCAATGGCTCTCTGCATGAAGAGTTGCTGCCGTGGGCGCTGCTTCTGGCCTTTTTTGGCGTCGTCATTCCGCCGCTATTTTTTGCTATCGGTGTTCCTCGTATCGGAGGAGGGATGGCGACCATTATGAGTGCGGCCGAATTGCCTACGGCGGTAATTATGTCATTCGTCGTGCTGCATGAAACCGTGAACGGACTGCAATGGCTTGGCGTGATTATCACGATGTTCGGGATCGCGCTGCCTGAGCTGCTTAAGCGAAGGAAACGGCAGGCTCTGAGGGAAAACGAAGGGAACAGCGGGCTTTGAGGAAAGCGAAGGGAACAGCGGGCTTTGAAGGAAAACGAAGGGAACGGCAGGCTCTGAGGGAAAACGAAGGGAACAGCGGGCTTTGAAGAAAGCGAAGGAAATGGCGTGCTCTGAAGGAACAAGTGTGCATACAGGTGCGCATCTCATCGTCAAGATGGGGTGTGCATTTTTTGATATGCAACCATTCATATGTTTAGGTGTTAGGGTAAGCGAAGCCTACCGCACATTTAAATGAATTAATATGTTGTGGAGTGATCGGGGAGTTACCCCAGCAGCCTCACGGAGAGGGAGGGAACTACAGAGTGTATTATAGCAAAAAGTGTTACTATAGCGAGGTTAGGGAACTACAGTACGCTATTTTGGTGAAAAGCGATATTTTTGTGAGGGTGAGGGAACTACAGTGCGCTAAATTGCTTTTTCAAGGGAAATTTGCCTCTTTTCGTGGAAATAAGACCCTGTAGTTCCGCTATCGCGGCAGAATCTCTACTATTTGTCGAAATAGCGTCCCATAGTTCCCTCAATAGGTTTTTTCGCTAATTAAAGGGGCGGCAAGCCGTTTTGCTTAGCACGCCAGAATGACGAGAAAATGGCTGCTTTGGAGATTTAATGAATTGAGTTGGCGCTAGCGAACAGATTTTAGGTGGAAAGATGGTTGTTTGCTAGAAATAGCACATCTGGAATTCATTGGATTTTAAGAATGAGCGATTTAGGCTGAATAAAGGTTATTGAGTTCGGTGGCCTCTCAGGTTACCGACCGTGTGGAGGGATTGGATACTATTCCAGGGATCCAGCGAAAAGCACGTCTTCAAGCCATAAACGTCGGCAGCCGCGAAATGTTCGAATCGATGATTAAGTCGATTGTGGAGAATCAACTCAGACCTGCGATTGATCGCGTATCTTTCGATGAATCGCTAGAAGCTCTGCATTACTAGGCTAAGGGTTCTTATTTCGGGAAGATTTGCATCAAGTTTCGAGGGACGAAAGCAGGATTCTTGCACGATTGTGCTGTGATTGCAAGAAAAGTCAGCATTATTAAGTATTCACAAAAAGAGTTGTTTCCTATATACTCCTTATATCGATAATGATTATCAGTATCATCTAAGGGGAGATAGAAATGAAACGATCAAGAAAATGGGTGGGTCTAGCTGTCGTTTGTATGTTAACAACGGTTATTCTTGCTGGCTGTGGAGCCGGAAACGATACCAAACAAGGGGGAACTGCTACTGCTTCAGCACAGCCAACTGCACATGCGACTGCAGCTGTTGCACCGAAAGAACGTATACTGAAGGATGCAATGGGGCATGAAGTGAAAATCCCAGCGCAGCCGAAAAATGTTATTGCACCATTCTTGGAAGATTCATTAACAGCGATTGGCGTGAAACCGGCAGCCCAATGGTCGGCAGCGGGTGAACCACAGCAATATTTGCAAAATGTTTTGAAAGGCGTACCCATTTTGGATATGACAGGTGGATTGAAACCGGAGCAAGCTTTGAGCCACAATCCAGATTTAATTATACTCGTTTCTCCCAACTATATGAAAAACGGGACCTACGAGGAGTTTTCCAAAGTGGCTCCTACTTATGTGCTATCCAATGATGAGAATGATTGGCGCGGTAATTTGACGAAGCTTGGCGAAGTGCTAGGCAAAACAAGCGAAGCGGAACAAGCGCTTAAGAAATACGATCAACAAATAAGTGAATCGAAGGATAAAATCCGCGCAGCTGTAGGTGATAAATCAGCCGTACTCTTCCAATCAGCCAATGAAAAAGGCTTCAAGTTGTTCGGGGCTAATTTCTACAGCGGGAAATTGCTGTATCAAGGTATTGGCTTCAAGCAGCCGAAATTGCTCAAAGGGGATTATGAGACGTATTCCTTGGAAACGTTGGCTCAACTGGACGATGTGGATTATATCTTCGTGCTGTCTGGTAAAGGACGAGCGAAACCACCTGTGGACAACCCGCTATGGCAGCAACTGCCTGCGGTAAAACAAGGGCATGTGTATGAGGTGGATTCCGGTCACTGGTTCAATCAAAACGCGATTGCGAACAAATTGGTTATCGATGATGTTCTCAAAGCGCTTGTGAAATAATTCGGACTATGACACAGGAACAATCCATCACCTATGCAGACTATGAGGATCAATTTTCCAAACTATGGTTCAAATTAATTTCCGTTGATCGCTTGACAGACAAGCAAATGAAATGGCCGGTGGAACGGGATTTCATAGAATCCGATTCCCTCATGTTTATCGTATCCGAAACAAGTGAAGGGCGTCTCGTGGTCAATGGCCATTATTTCCAGCTGCGTCCCGGTGCTGTCTTCATTGGCAGACCGGGTCAGTTGATTGAAGCGGGGCTGCATGCCGAAGAGCAAGGGCTCATTATCATGCGGTTTAGGGCCATTGAGATGGCGCAAACGTCACACGAGCAGTCAACGAAACTGCTGCACATAAATCCTTTTCCGGGGGAAGGCGAAGCTACTCTTTTAAATGCTTCTGTCGTTCTCCCTTTGTGTCGATTGATTTGGATGAATTGGCGTAATGGCAGCTTGGCAGATCGATTTAGCAGTGAAGCTGGGTTCTATGAATTCATGGGACTTGTGCTGAAAAATGAGGAACACAAAACAGCGATGGCGCTTGAATATGCCAAGTGGGTGCTGGAACGTGACTTCGCAGAAGAGATCACAATCGAACAATTGACGGCGACCGCTGGGCTCAGCCGCTTTCATTTCATGCGTCTATTTAAAGAGAAATTCGGTAAAGGTGTCATTGAATATGTGACTGAACTGCGGCTGAATGAAGCGAAGCAGTTGATGAGAGATCAGCCGGACCTTTCGCTCAGGGAAATAGCATTTCGCGTCGGGTATAAGAATGAAACGTACTTCAGCAATTTGTTCAAGAAGCATATGGGCGTCGCGCCAGCCGTTTATTTGAAAAACAGGACATTGAAAATTGCTGCTTACAGTTGGGTCAATTTCGGTCAGCTGCTGGCTTTGCAAATCATACCTTATGCGGCTCCTATGGATCATTATTGGACCGATTACTATCGGAGTAAATATTCGTTTGACGTTACCGTGCCGCTAAGTCATCACTACGAGTTCAATCGCGAAGCGCTGCAGCAGTCAAAGCCTGACCTCATTCTGGGGATTGATGATTGGATCAAAGTGGATGAGCAGGAGAGATTGGAACTAATAACGCCTGTGCTTTTCTTGTCCTGGGATCAAACCTGGCGCAAGCATCTGCTGCAAATCGCAGACCTGGTGAACAGAACGAAGGATGCTGCAAAATGGCTGAAACAATATGATGAAAAAGCGGCAAGCTTGAGGGAATCCCTGAAGTTAACTATCCAAGATGATAAAGTACTGCTGGTCGTGGTCTACTATGAGCGTTTGATCCTTTGGGGACGCCGCGCGGGGACTGTCTTGTATGATGATCTCCAACTTGCCTATGGGCATCAGTTAGATCAGATAGAATGGACCAAGGACATTGAAGCTTGCGAATTGGCAGACTACGCAGCAGACCGTCTCATTGTGAATGTGCCAAGGGATGCTATCTCTCAGTCCACCTGGCAGCGTATTTCCAAATTGGCAGCTTGGAGCGGATTACAAGCAGTGAAGAATAATCAAGTGTATCTCACTTCAGGATTTACGGGTCTAGAATCACCTTGGAACGAGCATACGGCTTTCAATCATGAGCGTTTTTTGCAGCAGATAGCTGCTGTTTGTCAAACGCCAAAAAAGAGTATGTCCGAAAAGTGACTATTGCTGATATCGGACAGACTCCATTCGTTGGGTAAAATGTAAAAGGGGTTAAGCGGCTTGTTCTGCTTAGCTCCTTTATTTTTGGCGTATACTGGAAGGAATAGTTGCAGTTATTGTCGAAATACAAACGATTATGCAAACTAAACGAAAAGTATTACTAAACACCGGTATTTTCCTGTTCTTGCTGATCGCAGTTCGAATCGTCTGGATTTTTGTGTTTATGCCACCACAACAGCCTGTTGCAATCCGAGGTCAACTGGATTTGCGGGGGATGGACTTGACGCAGACACGTGCACTTAAATTGGATGGAGAATGGGAGTTCTATCCGAATGCATTGATCAAAGAGGCTAATCGGGATACTGACACATCTGGCATAGAGTATGCGTTCATTCAGGTACCCGGAGACTGGAAGAAATCACTGTCCGTGGAAGGTCGTTCATCTCATGGATTTGGAACGTATCATCTTCGCGTCCTCGTGGATCCTCGGGAAGGTCAATCATATGGCATGCGATTGTTTAATATTCCATCAGCTTCTGCTTTGTATGTAAACGGGAAACTACTGGCACAATCAGGGCAGCCTGGACAAAACGATAATGACTATATTGCTCGAAATGTACCTTACTCTGCTGCTTTTATGGAAGATGGAGCCCAAATCGATATCGTCATTCAAGTTTCGAACTATGAAACTGCACTTGTTGGCGGTATCCATTCTTCAATTACTTTCGGCACCCAGCAGGCTGTAAATTATGAGACACGGTTGGCTATCATCTTGCAGTTGATGGTTTGTACAACCTTTTTGCTCCATGCCGTGTATGCTTTCATTTTGTATTTTATGGGAGTGCGTCAACGGGTATTGTTGTTTTTCGCTGGAGCTATTATTTTCTCAACTCTATGGGTATTAGTATCTGACGATTTGTTGTTGATGGTCTGGCTGCCGCTTCATTATGATTGGATTGTGAAAATTCAATTATTAATTTTTTTGGGCGCTGCTGTTTTTATGCTTGAATTTACGAAAAGGCTGTTAACGGAATACTTGCATGTAAGCCTATTTCGCTGGTATTCCATCGTTGGCGTCTTAGTTGCTGTCTATATTCTTCTAGCCCCGGTTCAATATGTCCAACCAGCATTTGGTGAAATCATAGGCTTTGTGTTACTTTCCTTTTTTATTGTCCCCATCATTACACTGCGTACGGCGATGAAGAGCAATACCGATGCGGTTGCTTTAGTACTCGGTGCGGCGGCGCTCGCGAACAATATTATATGGGGAATCGTCAAAGATGCGGGATGGGTGGAAATTTTTTATTATCCTGTTGATTTGGTTGTGTCCTTTTTGGCATTCGTGTCTTACTGGTTTAAAAGGTATATACATACGTATGCCCAAACGGATAAATTGTCCAAAGAGCTGCAAAGAGCCGATAAACAGAAAGATGATTTCTTGGCGAACACTTCGCATGAATTGCGCAATCCGCTTCACGGTATGCTGAATATGACGCAGATTGTTCTAGACAGTGATAAACATTCTCTAAGTGAGAACAATGTCAAAAATCTGGAATTGATTCTTACTGTAGGTCGGCGTATGTCGTTTATGCTGAATGATCTGATCGATTTAACGCTTCTCAAAGAAGACAATGTGCGGTTGCATGTGAAAAGTCTACAGGTGCAAACGGTTGTTTCAGGTGTAATTGACATGCTTCGTTATATGTTGGAAGGCAAACCGATTCGATTGAACAATACCCTGGCTGACAACTTTCCGCCTGTTATGGCTGATGAGGACCGGCTTATCCAAATTTTGTTTAATCTCCTGCATAATGCGATCAAATTTACGAATGATGGCGACATAACCATATCTGGATATGTCCAGGATATGAGGGTTTACATCAGCATGGAGGATACAGGCATTGGGATGGACGAGGAGACGAGACAGCGGATATTTGAGCCTTACGAGCAGGGTGATTCCAGTCTAACGGCTTCTCCAGGTGGTGGCATTGGACTCGGGCTGAGTATTTGTAGACAACTGGTTGAATTGCATAATGGAACTCTTGAAGCCGTTTCATTCCTTGGTCAAGGCTCAAAGTTTACATTCACGCTGCCGCTTGCTAGCCTGTCTGTTCAGACGAAGGCGGAATTTAAATCGCCGGTTTATGCTGAAACTGCCGCCGCAAGCGCAGCAGTTAGTCCGGTGTTTGAATCTGTGGCAACGGTTCGTAAAGAGAAACCAGCCTTATTGGTCGTAGACGATGACACGCTAAATTTAAAAATACTAGGACATATCCTCGATTCTGAATCATTCGAAATAGCTGCAGTAACTAGCGGCAAGGATGCCTTGGCGCAATTGGAAACTAGAAATTGGGATTTAGTGATTACGGATATCATGATGCCTCATATGTCAGGTTATGAATTAACGCGAATAATTCGGGAACGTTTTTCGATGTCAGAGCTGCCGATTCTGCTGCTTACAGCTCGTAACAGACCGGAAGATATTGCTGCTGGCTTCCAGTCAGGGGCAAATGATTACGTGACGAAACCAGCGGACGCAACGGAACTGAAGACGCGAGTGAATGCGCTCATTAATTTGAATCGTTCTGTTAACGCAAGGCTGCTCATGGAAGCTGCCTGGCTGCAAGCACAGATTAAGCCGCATTTCTTGTTTAATTCGTTGAATTCCATTGCTGCACTTAGTGAGATCGATCTGTCCAAAATGCACCTTCTTCTGAACGAATTCAGTAATTATTTGAGGTCGAGCTTTGATTTTAAAAATTCTGATCGGCTCGTTCTAATTGATCGTGAGCTTGAATTCGTTCGCTCTTATTTATACATTGAAAAGCAGCGATTCGAACACAGACTAGAGGTTATTTGGGAAATCGATGCGGATCTAAATCTTAAAATCCCGCCTTTGTCGATCCAACCCTTGGTGGAAAATGCCGTCAGGCATGGCATCATGAGCCGATCCAAAGGCGGCAAGATCACTATCGGGATTAAAAACCAACAAGATCGTGCAGAGATTACTGTTGCTGATAACGGGAGTGGCATGGATGAAGAAACGGTGCAACGCATCTTCGAACGACAGCTGGATGGCAGACAGGGCATTGGGCTTCTTAATGTCGATCGACGCTTGAAACAAATGTATGGGCAAGGGCTGCGAATTCAAAGTCAACCTGGTCTGGGAACTGTCGTTTCCTTTCTTGTCCTGAAGTAACTTTCCCCTCAATGTTAAACTATGACTCATGGAGTGCTAATTATGGAGCCTTCTATCACCATGTTAATATCGCTTGTCGCAACATCAGGTGTGTTTACTTCATTCCTGTGTTTATATGCCCTAATCAAGCGTTCAGAAATTCCAGGGGCATTAACCTTCGTCTTATACACAGCAACGCAAGCAATCTATATTTTCGCTGTTTCGTTCGAAATGGCAAGCGCGACGATTGAACAAATCAAAGGATGGACGATTGTTGAATATATCGGTATTTCTGCCGCACCGGCATTGGGGTTAATTCTGGTTCTGCAGTATATTGGCAAAAAGCTTACACGCACCATGGTAGCTGCATTTTTTATTATTCCTGTCATCACATTCGTGATGGTGGCAACGAACGATTATCATCATTTGTTCTATAAAACAATTTTCTTTCGCAATGATACAACGATGCCTATGACAGATATTGAAATTGGGCAATGGTACATTGTTCATGGGGCCTATACGTTCGGATGCATGCTTGCTGCCGTGGTCCTCCTCATCCGTAAATGGGCGAAGACGAAGAAAGCACATCGATTGCAGTTGGTCATTCTGATCATCGGACAATTTCTGCCGATGGTTTCGGCATTTGTTTATTTAATGGGCTTGACACCCTACAGCATTGATCCTGTTCCGCTTGTTTTATGCGTAACCTCTGCCGTGTATATTTGGGCAATGGTGTCCACACGGGTCATGACGATTGTCCCCATCGCCAAAGAAAGCATCTTCGAAAGTATGCAAGAAGGCGTAATCGTAATGGATTATGCCAATCGTTTGATTGATTTTAATGGCGCTATCCATAAAATGGTGCCTAATTTAACGCTGGATTTAATTGGATTAACACTGGATGAAGCGTGGATTCGCTTGACAGGTACAGATTTTCCAGCTGTTGTCTTACTAGATGGCACTAAGCAAGGCGAGATTGTTTGGCGGGCTGCCGGTGGGCTGCCGTGCTATTATCAGGTTCGCTCATCCATTGTGCGCGGCCGCAGTGGCGAAAGCTTGGGCAGCTTGCTGATGTTCATCGATGTGACGGAGCAGAGGCTGCTCCAGGACCAATTAAAGCAGTTAGCCTATTATGACGGTCTGACAAAGTTGTTGAATCGCACTGAGTTTATCCATCGCAGCAAGCTGCTGCTGGATGAAGCGGCTCAGACTAAGATTCCAGTAGCTATCGTTCTATTTGATATCGACCATTTCAAAAATATCAATGATACTTATGGTCATGAAACAGGCGACCGCGCCATTCAGCATGTGGTTCGTTTAGCGCGAGAAGCCCTTGACCCGGATGTTCTGTTCGGGAGATATGGCGGTGAAGAATTTGTTTTCATTATGGCTTCTTATTCTCTGAATGAGACCGCTGAGTTGGCTGAACGCATTCGCTCACTACTTGCAAACACTCCCTTAAGCAGCACCTTTGGCAGTATTGTTATCACGGCTAGTTTTGGACTGGCTGCGCGGGGAGATAGCGGAGATACCTTGGAGGCACTCCTCCGAGACGCAGATATGGCGCTGTATCAAGCGAAGCGAGCAGGACGTAATCAGGTTCGGTCTTTCCACAATGAATAGCAAATATTTGAATTGAAAAAGAGGGTTGCCCTGCGGCAGCCCTCTTTTGCGTGTATCCCATGCTTATTCCACATCGAGCACAATCATGCAAATCCCAGATGACCCGTTATGTCATGCTTGTTGCAGAAGAAATCCCTGTAAGTTTAGCTGGTCTTCTGGCTGAATTGATTGGCATACAAGTCGTAGTAATGCCCTTCCTGAGCCAATAATTCATCATGGGTGCCGCGCTCTACGATTTCTCCGCCTCGGATGACCAGAATCGCACTAGCTTCGCGTATTGTGCTGAGGCGGTGGGCGATGACGAAGCTCGTTCGCCCTTTCATTAGAAGGCTCATCGCCTGTTGGATGTGCAGTTCCGTGCGCGTATCGACAGCGCTTGTCGCTTCGTCGAGAACAAGTATCGCGGGATCGGCGAGAATCGCCCTCGCGATCGTTAACAGCTGCCGCTGGCCTTGACTAAGGTTGCCGCCATCAGCGGTCAACTTCGTGTCAAAGCCGTTAGGCAGCTTGCTGATGAACCCGTCCGCGTTGGCCAGTTTCGCGGCGGCCTCGACTTCTTCGTCCGTCGCGTCGAGCCGGCCGAAACGGATATTTTCTCGGACGGTATCCGAGAACAAGTAGACATCCTGCAGCACAATGCCCAGACGGCTGCGGAGGCTGTCCTTGTTGAGATCGCGAATGTCGCGGCCATCGATCGTAATGCTTCCCGCGTTGATGTCATAGAAGCGCGTCAATAAGTTGATGATCGTCGTTTTGCCGGCGCCAGTCGGCCCGACTAGAGCGATCAAATCGCCTGGTTGAGCTGTGAAGGAAATCGCCTTCAGTGTGGGCACTTCATCCGTGTAGCGAAACGAAACGTTCTGAAAAATGACTTCACCTTTCACATCGCTTAACAAGGCCGCACCAGAATCTGCTTCATATTCCGTTGGGTTATCCATGACCTCAAATACGCGTTCCGCTCCGGCAACGCCGGCTTGAATCATATTATACTGATTTGCCAAATCATTGATTGGACGGCTGAATTGTTTGGAATAATTCAAAAAACTAATAATAACGCCGACCATCGTCCAGCCTTGCAGAACCATCCAACCACCGACAGCAGCCAAGAGTATGAAGCTGAAATGATTAATCATATTCATGCTTGGCCCCATCATGCCGGAAAGCTGCTGCGCACCTGTGCCAGCAACGCGCAATTGCTCATTGATCGTATGGAGCTGCTCGACCGAAGCGGCTTCGCGGCGGAATGTTTTGACCACCTTTTGCCCGGAAATGGTTTCCTCGATTAAGCCGTTGAGCTGACCAAGCCGCTGCTGCTGCTCTTTGAACAATCGCTGTGTGCGTTTCGTAATTTGCCTAGTAGTGAATAGGACGATTGGAACAGTCATCAGGGATATCAGAGTTAGCCAGATGTTCAAAGTAAGCATCATCACGAAAGAGCCTGCAATGGTAATGATGCTGGTAATGATTTGTGTGACATTCTGACTGAGAGTTGTTGAGACATTATCCACGTCATTGGTTGTACGGCTCATTAGCTCCCCATGAGAGGTCTGATCAAAGTAGCTTACTGGAAGTTGGTGCAAATGTTGAAAAAGATCCTGTCGCATCTCCCAAACCGTTCGTTGCGAAACACCAGCCATGACATAAGATTGAATCCATGAAGCGGCTCCAATCATCAAATAACTGCCAAGCAGCAGGAAACAAAGACGGACTAGTCCGTCTGCATTCCTCGGGAGAATGTAATCGTCGATGGCTACGCCGATTAGATAAGGACCGAGCAGGGCGAGGCCGCTGCCAAGAATCGTGAGAACAGCAACTGTGACTATTCCAGCACGTTGATGCCGGAGATATCCCCACATACGGAGAAGAGTAGCGCCTGTATGCTTGGCGCGCGGTTTGCGCGCAGGTTTATTAGCCATGAAGGGCAGTCTCCTTTCTCTGTTGGGAACGATAAATATCTTGGTAGATCGGGCTTGATGCCAGGAGCTCGTCATGCGTGCCTTGGGCTGCGATGCGTCCTTCATCAAAAACAAGAATTTGATCAGCGTGCATGACCGACGAGATGCGTTGGGCGATGATGATTCTTGTGCTGCCTGCCATTAAATGCGCAAGAGATCGCTGAATGCGCCTTTCAGTACCAAGGTCAATTGCGCTGGTACTGTCATCAAGCACTAGAAGTGGAGAACGCATCAACAAAGCTCGTGCGATAGCGATACGCTGTTTTTGCCCTCCGGAGAGATTGACACCGCGTTGTCCGAGCATTGCTTCATAACCTTCAGGCAGCTTGCGAATAAACTCATCGGCTTCTGCTGCTTGTGCGGCTGTTGCAACTTCCTCCTCAGAAGCGTTCGGCTTCCCGAATCGAATGTTGTCCCGAATCGTCCCACTAAACAAAATCGACTGTTGAAGCACGATGCCGATTTGACTGCGCAGCTGCTCAACGGGCATATCACGCACATCTATGCCATTAAGGAGAATACGCCCCTTGGTTGTGTCATAAAGTCGAGGAATTAAACTGACAAGTGTTGATTTCCCAGAACCCGTCGCTCCCAAAATACCAATGGTTTGACCAGGCAATGCTTTAAATGAGATGTCTTGAAGAACGGGTTGGTGCGGTACAGCATCGTAAGCGAAAGAAACATGTTCAAATTCCAGTTCGCAGCCTAGTGAAGCAGAGGCCGAGACTTGGTTATGTTTATTTCCGTCATGAACAGGTTCATTCATATCCGGTGCTGTTTCTAGTACTTCACAGATCCGCTCAGCCGAGACTTGAGCACGTGAAATGACCATAAGCGTATTGCTGATCGAGACCAAAGAATATAAAACTTGCGTGATATAGATGATGAATGCGGCTAAGTCACCTATGGCCATCTCCCCATGCCACGTCTGACCGGCACCGAACCAGATTACAGCGACAATGCTGATATTCAAAATTAGTGTCATTAAAGGACCGCTTGTGGCGAGCGCCCTAGCAGAACCAAGACTGGATTCCAACAAGGCAGTATTAGCTTTGGAGAAACGGCTTCGCTCGAAGGCTGCCCGAACGAAAGCTTTGATAACACGAATACCT
This sequence comes from Paenibacillus sp. HWE-109, assembly GCF_022163125.1. Classification (NCBI taxonomy): domain Bacteria; kingdom Bacillati; phylum Bacillota; class Bacilli; order Caryophanales; family Paenibacillaceae; genus Paenibacillus; species Paenibacillus sp. HWE-109. Next base: position 2,065,791 of record NZ_CP091881.1, read on the forward strand.
GTCGTACTTTCTTGCATCACTGTGTTCACTTTGTCCAAACGCTGCTGCATCTTGCGAAACAGAGGTGTAGAACGCTTCATCAGCACAAACAGAATGACGAATTGAACGGGAATAACTAGGAGCAGAATCAAGGACAGCTTGGGAGAAATGACGATAGACATTAGGATACTGCCAATAAGTAGAGAGAATTCCCTCGTAAATTGACGCAGCAGCATGAGCAGTAAATTGAGCATTTGCATCACATCGCCAGTTAGGCGGGTTATTAATGATCCAGTTGAGAATGTGTCCAGTTGGCGGAAGGAGAACGTTTGGACTTTCTGGAAAATGCTTAGCCGGAGATCAGAGCCGAAGTTTTGCGCCGCTTTGACTGTGAAATATGTACAGCCGACGCCACCTACTAGTCCAACAAGGGCGACGCCAAGCATCTGAAGGCCTGTCGACCATACGAATGCCAAATTTCCTTGGCTAACTCCTTGATTCACGATTGCTGCCATCAGCCGAGGCTGCGTCAGATCCATGCAGACTTCCATAATCATCAAAAGTGGAGCCATCAGGGTGATCAGCCAGTAAGGTTTAACAAATGATTTTAGTTTCCACATCGAAAGAGTTCCTTTCTTTTGTTTGTCGGCTAACTAATTTTGTGAATCTTTGAGACGCAAATTATCTTGCATTTGAAGCAGAAGTCGGCGAAATAATAGCAGCTCTTCAGGCAGAAAGTGGGCAAATGTTTGCTCATCCGTGGCCTGAATGGCTTCTTTGACATGTACGGTTACTTCCCGTCCTTTATCGGTTAAGTAAACGCGTGTGACACGCTGATCATGCGGATCGGGTCGACGTTCGACTAATCCTGTCTTTTCCATTCGATCAACCATGACCGTCAGGGTAGCGGGTTTGTTGTGAATACGTGCAGCGAGCTCGCTTTGGCTTAGGCCGTCTTCAACGGACAAGCTTAGCAGAAGAGGCGGCTGCCCTGGATATACATCATAGGAATGAATAATTTGATCAATGGTTCGGCGGTGCATTTTCAGCAAATGGGACATCAGGTGTGTTAAGGGTTCATTTTGAGGTTGTTGGGACATGATAGGCAACTCCTTTTTTAGTTAGTCGGCTAAATAATATATTAGAGTGCTTGATGCATGCTGTCAATACAAGATTTATGTATGGTTTTCCAATGAAAATGATGAGGAAGAGCAGAGCGTTGTAAAATTTTATTTTCAGAAAAGGCTAGCGTACAAGCAATGGGGACGGAAATTTCATTTACTAGTAATAGAGTTAGTTTAAGCAGGCATGGAGTGATATCCAAGAAGAGAATAGGAGCTATTCCGTGAAGAAGAAAGGGGCTAGTTATTGTGAGCTTTTCAAAATATAGTAGGTTATCGTGCGGCTGCTCTACTAGTCATTGCTCCTGTTCAGGAAGTTTAAGTTGTGATGGCATCACGAAGAAAACAGGAGTGACTGGGCCAACTGGACCAACAGGGCCAATGGGTGCGACTGGGGCGACGGGGGCGACAGGGGGGACGGGTGCAACGGGAGTAACAGGGGCGACGGGAGTGACGGGAGCGGCGGGTGCAACGGGAGTAACGGGAGTGACAGGAGTGACGGGAGCGACGGGAGCAACAGGGACGGCGGGAGTGACGGGTGCGACGGGAGCGACAGGGGCGACGGGTGCAACGGGAGTAGCAGGAGCTACGGGGGAAACGGGAGCGACAGGGGCGACGGGTGCAACGGGAGCGGCGGGTGCAACGGGAGTAACGGGAGCGACAGGGGCGACGGGAGCAACGGGAGTGACGGGGACGACAGGGGCGACGGGAGCGACAGGGGCGACGGGTGCTACGGGTGCAACGGGAGTGACGGGTGCAACGGGAGCGACAGGGGCGACGGGAGTGACGGGTGCAACGGGAGCGACAGGGACGACGGGAGCAACAGGGGCAACGGGAGCAACGGGAGTAACGGGAGCGACAGGGGCGACGGGAGTAACGGGAGCGGCGGGTGCAACGGGAGTGACAGGGGCGACGGGAGTGACGGGTGCAACGGGAGCGACAGGGACGACGGGAGTGACGGGAGCGGGAGCAACAGGTGCAACGGGAGCAACGGGAGTGACGGGAGTGACGGGAGCAACAGGGACGACGGGTGTAACGGGAGTAACGGGAGTAACGGGAGTGACAGGGGCGACGGGAGCGACAGGAACGGCGGGAGCAACAGGGACGACGGGTGTGACGGGGGCAACAGGAGCTACAGGTGCAACGGGAGCAACAGGAGCAACTGGAGAAACGGGGCCTAACTTTGCGGCTGTTGGATTTTCGGCTTTTTTGTCTAATCTTACCATTGCGACGAGCTCGCAGCTTTCGAATTGGTCAGTTGCGAATCCGTATTTTGGCAATGCCGCTTTTAATGCAGTGACAGGGAATTTCACCGTTCCAGTGACGGGAAGATATTCGATTTTAGCAACGGTCAACTATTCCACCACAACTGCTCTGACAGTAAATCTTGGTGCTGGAATCAATCCTTACTTTGCTGTTCAAAGAACATCGCCAACTGCAACTAGTTTAATTAATGGACTTTTACCTATTCTCAATGTAAATATTGCGCTCTTATTGACTTTAAGGGCTGTTCTTGGAAATGGTGCTGTTACACTGGCAGGTGAGGTTACGCTCACAGCAGGTGATGTTATTGGACTTTTCTACGTTGCTAACGGTTTGACAATTTCGCTCAATGTGGGGAATGGTTCAACAAATGGCGTCGTATGGTCCATGCACGAGCTGACATAAGTTGAAATAAATCTGAATTATGTATGACCATGTGATCAGTAATTTCATTTAATAGAAGTGAGGTTCGAAAACGTGGTTTTACATGAGGAGGGAACGAGCTGCAAAATCGAACATGCAAGACGAAGAAGAAAATAATTGCCTTTATGATCGTTCTGGAAGCAAAATCCTCCTGTAAACCTAAAAAGAAACGGAAATGCTGCTGCATCCCTAAGAAGAAGCGTTGCGAAAAACAGGAGCCAAGGAGACCCGTTTTTCCTGTATATCCGTGTCCTCCCAAACGGATGCACATAAAAAAACGAAATCGAAATTGCTATTTAAGTCCACCGTGCTTTAGACCCGTTGATCCGGTCAATCCGGTTGATCCTGTCGATCCTGGGAAGTCTCAGATCAGCACGGTGGTGGATAAAGAATGCTGCGGCAATATAATGCTCCAAGGGAAGCAACCTGGATTTATTATATGGGAGAATGATGTAGATGCAAATATGAGTGTTGTGCAAATCAGTATTTTCTCAAATTCAAATAGTTCAGAAGCACTGGAAGTAGAAGTTGAAGGGGAAACGAGGAAAACCATGTTCGTTCCACCCGGCAGTACAACCAATTTGATCGGAAAAGGCATTACTTCCGTAAAAATTGTTACACAAGGTAATGAATTGTCTTATGTGGAAGGAAAATACGTGATTTCAACGACATTGCAAATAATAAAAAATGGCTAGCCAATTCTTAATAAATCATAGAAATGTCTAGCTTTTAGACTCTGTAGTTATAGGTTGTAACGTACTGTGATGCAGAATTCACCCTGTGCCGCAGCTGTTGTTGTAACAGAAATTGTATTGAATCTTGCAACGCTAAAAGATGAACTTCCGCCTGCAGGAATGGTTATTGTTTGAATCGGAGCTACGACACCTGATCTTAGGAAATTGACAGTGATCGTTCCTGTACCTATTTCAGATTTTACATAACCAGTGCCTGTGATTATCTGAGAAATGTTATCAGTAAAGAGTGTTTGGGTACCAGCAGCAACCAATTGCCAATTCGTACAAACTTTATCTTGTACAATAATTTTTTCCGTGCAACAACTCAGGTCTGTAGCTGTATGACACATAAGCGAATTTCCCTCCTAATTGGCTTATTATTGGATTGGGTAACGAGTTGTAATACAGAACTCTCCTTGATATGTGCCAGCAGTTGCTGCCGGGAGTGTGATCTGAATAACACTGAATCTTCGGTAAGTAAAAGCGAGACTAGTGCCAGGTGCAAGAGTAAGGGTGGCATTGATCGGATTACCCGCGCTATCCAGGAAATCAAGTGTAATACTTGCTGGTCCTACGTCGTACTGCAAATATCCGGTTCCCACAATATTCTGATTCAAGTTATTAGTGAAGGCGACTATGAGTATATCTGCAGCAACAACGGTACCGCTCCAAGGTGTACAAACCTTATCTTGGACGTAATTTTTATCTGAGCAACAAGTCAAAGCGCTTGAAGTTGAATTACAAGCCATTGCAAATACCTCCTATTGTTAGTTTCTAAACTATTTAATGCAGGCAGCAACCTGCTCGCTTGGACAAACGCCTGATATTTATATTTTTTTAAGTTTGTTGGCTGGGATTTTTGTTGTCTGAACGCGTACATATAGAAAAATTCAACTAAAAGTCATAGATTATGTAACACCTAATTACTTTGTTTTAGGTATATACTAGATAGTAGTCATGTCATTTAACGTGGAGAACGCATGAAAAAATTGATCGTTATTGCCATCATTCTCAGCAGCTGCTTTACGCTGGCCTATTCTCTGTATTATTTGCTAATGATTTTGCAAAGCGAATCGGGCATGATGTCAGCGGTAAAACCATTGCCTAACGAACACTCGGACCGCGTCGTTATTATTTCGCAAGAGCAGGGTAGTTTCATGATGAATGACGTTCAAAAAGGTGCGCGTGATGCCGCTGAAACGAATCTAATGTTGATTGATTTTTGGGGCGTATATCGATCGAATGTTGAAGAGTTAATCAAGCAGCTTGACATTGCAATCGCTTCCAAAGTGAGCGGGATTATCGTCGAAGGCTTGGATCATCCAGAGTTCGATCGCATGGTGAAGAAAGCGACCGCCAAAGGGATACCGGTGATTACGATTAATTCCGATGCGCCAAGCAGCCTGCGCAAAACGTATATTGGTTCAGACCATTATCAGGAAGGTATTCTGATAGGAGAGCATATTGCTGCCAAACTGAAAGGCCAGGGAATAGTCGGGGTGATCCGTAATATGACAACGCCAACTATGGATGATATGCGATTGAAGGGTTTGGGTGAAGTATTCAGTAAATATGAAGGAATTCAGATGGTATTTGCCGCTGATGACCATGAAATTACACAGCCTAATATGCAAACGTACGATATCTTAAATCATTATCCCAAGGTTAGTGCCTTTATTGGATTGCCCACAGAATCTGGAAACAGTATTGTGCAAGCGGCGCATGCGCGTTCTCAGACCAAACAATATCAGATCTTTCTTTTTGATGATTCTCCGCAAACGAGGTTGCTGCTCAGGAATGGCCAAATTCAGGCAGGGCTTTCTCAACACTATGAAGAAATGGGGAGTTTAAGTGTCAAACTGATGAGACGATGGCTGGATGCTGCTGAACTTCCTCTGAATAGCAGTTATTTCACGACGATCAGTGTGGTTACATCCGCCAGTGAAAAGGAGTCAGCCCTTGAAAACCATACGCAGTAAAATGATGATGCTGTCGATCCTGATTTGGATCATTATGGCGATTATTTGGCTCTCTATGAGCATTTACAACCAACGAACCGTGGAAAAATACAACGAAATTTTACAGCGCTATATGCAGATGAACCAAGCCTCGCAGTTAAGTCAGCAATCATTGACCTCCTTGAATAAAGTTCGTATGTCTCCTACACTTGAAAGCCTGAACCAGTACGACAGTGCAAACAAAGCTCTGCTTAGGACAAAGTCAGATTTAAATTGGCTGCGCAACTTAAGCAATAGATTGCCGCTCGATAATCTTCAGCATATGCTCGAAAGTCAGTCGGAAGCGATGGATCTGGCGGTGCGATTCCAGAAGGATAATGATGAGGAGAATGCAGCCAAAGCATTTGATGAAGCAACTCACATTTCCAAATATATTTCGGATGCGACTTTGACTTTGATCAGCGGCGAACAGAACACCTATGATGCTTTCTATCGCAACATAATTAAGCGCAGTGATGATATTAAAAAAATGGGTTTTTGGACATTAGCTTTGGTATCCTTGCTGCTGCTGCTGTTTTCTTATCGATTTGTTAACAGTGTAACGCAGCCCTTGTTAAGATTGACACAGGCTGCTCGTGAATTATCGCGAGGGAATTTCAAGAATCCCATTGTGATCAACAATAATGATGAAATGACCTTTTTAGCTAAAACGCTAGATAGCATGAGGTTGAAAATTGGCACTTTAATCGATGATATTCAGAGTAAGGCCCAATTGGAGTATGACCTTCATAAACACAAGTTGATGCTGAAAGAAAGCGAGCTGAAGAGCTTGCAAAGTCAAATTAATCCTCATTTTCTTTTTAATACGTTAAACATGCTGTCTAAGGAGGCCTATTTGGCAGGGGCAGGGAAGACAAGCGAGTTAATTAGCTCGGTAGCTGGCATGCTTAGATACAATCTTCGAAAATTAGACAGCAAAGTATCGTTAAAGGATGAGTTGGAGGTTCTGGATGAATACTTGACGATTCAAAAAGCGCGATTCGGAGATCGGCTTCGTGTCGTGAAAGAAATTGACGATCAAGCCCTTTACATAGAGCTGCCGATTCTTATTTTGCAACCGCTTGCAGAAAATGCTTTTATTTATGCGATCGAACCGGCAGAAGAAGGCGGGACACTAACTTTTCGCGTAAAGGATCAAGGGGATTGCGTCATTGTGCAAATCCAAGATACGGGGCAAGGCATGGAGCCTGAGCAATTGAAGCGGCTTTTAACACAGCCAGAAAATGCGAATTATAAAGGGCATTCAACCGGAATTGGCATCTGGAATGTTATCCACCGGCTGCAATTATTTTATGGTGTAGAAGATATTATTGAAATTGGATCCCAGATTGGTATGGGGACGTGCATCACATTAAGGCTGCCAAGGGGGCAAAAGATATGATTCGTCTGTTGATCGTGGATGATGAACCGATCGAACGCATCGCGCTGCAACAAATCATTGAGGAGGGTTCACTCGATATCGAGGTAGTGGGTCAGGCATCCAACGGGAGAGAAGCGATAGCAGCAGCAGAGAGGCTTCAGCCGGATTTGATTACGATGGATATTAAAATGCCAGGCATGAACGGGCTTGAAGCCATTGAGAAAATAAAGGAAGATCACCATAGGATTGCATTTATCATTGTGACAGCGTTCGACACGTTTGAGTTTGCTCAGCAGGCGATAAGATTGGGAGTGTATGATTACCTGCTTAAACCTAGCCGAATTTCAGTTGTCCTTGAAACGATTGGGCGAGTAGCCACTGAGATTAAGAATGCCAGGATTGAGCATGCAGACAGAAGTATGGATAAGCAGCGGATGCAAATGATGATGCCGATGGTAGAAGCGGACATTGTAGAGCATTTGTTATTTGATGATGTCCATTACTCCGATGTGAATGAAATGATCGTTTTGTTGGATCACCCCAGTGTGCGGGATGGATTCGTCATGCATGTGCTTTTATCATCATCAGAGCTGTACGCATATTTCATCCAACAGCTGCAGGAATTCAATATCCCGTGCTGGGTTGGTAAAATGTCTGGCAAACAAGTTCAGCTCATTGTTTTTCTGGATGGAGCGATGACCTACCGCGCACAAGCCGTTGGGATAGCAAGGAAATTAATTCAAGCTTTTCATAAGAGCGAAACATCCAGCTTGTTCATCGGGATTGGCGGGGTTTGCCAGAATTTAAGGGATATGCGCCGTTCTTATCAGGAAGCGCTGCATGCCTCTCTCGATACGTCTTGGCCATCCCATTATTGTTTGTACGAAGATTTGCCTCCACAGGACAAAGTGGAGATCGGCAGCCGGGCACTTGAGATGGAGAAAAACGTACTTGAAGAAGTACGGCGCGGCAACTGGGAATTGGCCAGTGATAAGCTAGCTATCATCATGGATGTCTTCGAAGGGAGTGGCCAACAGGTCGGAATGGCGCAGCAGCGCATTTTCGAAGTGTTGATTATTGTGACTAACATGCTGCAGGAAATGGGAATTGAAGTCGGCAAGCCCTATTTTCCTTATTATGCATCCAACTATAGGCAGTTGAAAGCGGAGACCCGCATCTTGTTAAACGGCTTATTTCAAGTTGAGCAAGTAGAGTCCGATATGCTCGTAACTATCAAACAATTTATCCAACAACATGCCCATGAGGATCTTTCCCTGGAAAGAATTGCAGCTGCTGTGAATCGAAACCCTTTCTATGTCAGCAAGTTGTTCAAAGAGAATTATGGCATGAATTATATTGACTTTCTTACCGAATATCGCATTGAAACGGCTAAACAGCTCATGCAAGAGTCCGATAAAAGTCTCAAGGAGATCACATTTGAAGTTGGGTACAACGATCCCAATTATTTTAGCCGAGTATTTAAGAAGCTTGTTGGCTGCTCTCCGACAGAGTATCGTAAACTGCTGCTCAGACCTACGAAGAAAAAGCAGATCTAGCTGCGAAGGAGAGGTTTATTCTGATAACCAGGTGGAAATGGCGTGGACTCCTTAGTTTAGTTGGCTTACTGGCACTCTCGCTGTCGGCATGTTCGATTTTCCAAGACAACTCATCATCCATCGAAAACTGTAAGGAGACTGCCGAACCTAGGGTTGTATCCACTGTAATGGATTTGAAAAACAAAAAAGTGGTGGTCGGCTTATCGATTGATACGCTTCTTGAAGAGCGATGGCTAAAAGATAGAGATTTGTTTAAAGCAGCTGTAGAAAGGCTTGGTGCGGAGATTGAAGTGCAAGCTGCGAATGGAGATGATGCGAAGCAAATAGCCCAGGCCGAGAACATGATCTCACAGGGAGTCGACGTTCTGGTGGTCGTTCCACATAATGCCGAAGTTTCGGCGGCTATTGTGGATAAAGCGCATAAAGCAGGAATCAAAGTGATGTCTTACGATCGTTTAATCGTCAATTCGGATGTTGATCTCTATGTCTCTTTTGATAATGAGAAGGCGGGGGAACTGCAAGCGAAGGCGATTGTTGCCAAGGCCCCGAAAGGGAACTATGTGCTGATCGAAGGCGCAGATACAGATAATAATGCTCATATGTTCAAAAATGGCCAAATGGCTATTCTAAAGCCGCTTATTGAGAAAGGCGATATTCATATCGTGTTTGATCAATCAACGAAGGAATGGAAGCCTGCGAATGCTCTGGCGAATATGGAAACCGCACTTCGAGCGAACCGCAACCAGATTGATGCGGTTGTAGCGGCAAATGATGCGACCGCTGGCGGGGTTATTCAAGCGTTGGCTGCCGAGCATCTGGCAGGCATAATCCCTGTGTCCGGGCAGGATGCAGAACTGGCTGCTGCCCAGCGCATCGTTGAAGGGACTCAAACGATGACTGTTTACAAACCGATAGCCAAATTAGCTGAAAAAGCGGCGGAACTTGCGGTACGTATGGCTAGGGGAGAAAACATTCAGGCAGATAGAAAAGTCAACAATAAGAAAATGGATGTGCCATCGATCCTGCTTGAACCAATTGCCGTTGATAAATTTAATATCGATGACACGATTATTGCTGACGGCTTTCACAAGAAAGCCGAGGTTTATAAGAACGTGAAGTCAGAAAATATCAAATGACAAAATAATCTAGAAATATGAATGAAAGTGCTATCATTTGTCGCAATCAAAGGTGATTTCGGGTGATATACTCATCATGTAATTGGCGTGAAGCCAAAACAAATGAGAGGGGTAACCGAATGAAAAGCAGTTTGAAAGCGATTTCTCTACTGGTAGTCATCCTGTTGTTTACCATTGTAGCAGCAGCGTGCGGGTCGAGCAGCAAAGTGAGTGTAGGTATTGTTTTGCCAACGAAAGATGAACCTAGATGGGTTCAGGATGAGCAAAGATTCAAAGATGCGTTAAACGGTACGAAATATACGACCGAAATTTTGTTCAGCCAAGGTTCTTCCGCGAAAGAAAAGGAAAACGTGGATGCTTTGATTGCCAAAGGAATCAAGGTTCTCATTATTTGTCCACAAGACGGTGACGCAGCCGCAGCTTCTGTTGAAGCAGCCAAAAAAGCCGGTATCCAGGTCATTTCTTATGACCGCTTGATTACGAATACGGATGCCGTTAACTACTATGTTACATTCGACAGCGTCGCTGTAGGTAAAGCACAAGCTAAATATTTGGTGGATCATGCCAAAGGCAAAGGCCAACCTCTGTACTTGTATGCTGGCGCAGCCTCTGATAACAACGCATTCTTGTTCTTCCAAGGCGCTTGGTCAGTGCTTCAACCAAAAATTGCTGACGGCACGTTCAAAGTTGCGAACTCCAGCGAAGCTGTGACCCTGCAATCTACTGCTGAACTCAGCCGTGATCAATTAAGCAAAATCATTGGTCAGGTGACAACGAACTGGGATGCGAACGAAGCAAAGAACAAAGCTCAAACCCATTTGACTGCTGCTTCTGCGGATAAAAAAGGCGATGTCGCGATTTTGGCGCCAAATGACGGGACAGCTCGCTCCATTGCGGATGTATTCGCAACAGATAAAGCGATCACGAGTTTCTTCGTGACAGGTCAAGATGCGGAGAAAGCTTCCATTCAGTACATTATTGACAGCAAACAATCGATGACGGTTTTCAAAGATGTTCGTACACTAGTGAAAGATGCTATGGGCATGGCAGTTTCCATCCTGGACGGTAAACCACCAGAAACGACGGGCTCCTACAAGAACGGTAAGATTGATGTAAAAGCGAAACAAACGAACGTGATTGTTGTTGAGAAAAGCAATGTTAAATCTGCACTTATTGATTCCGGTTACTACCAAGCCAGTGATTTTAAAGGTCTATAATCACAAACAAACATAGGTTGGACGGATAGTGATAGACACATCTATCACTATTCCTCTATTTCATGCGTTGTTTTTTGTTAAGGGGCGTTGTGTGATTATGAATGAATGGATATTAGAAATGAAGCAGATTTCCAAAGAATTCACAGGTGTCAAAGCACTCTCGCATGTTGATTTTAAGGTGAGCACCGGTGAAATTCACTGCTTGATCGGCGAAAATGGCGCGGGAAAATCGACGTTGATGAAAGTGCTGAGCGGCGTCTATCCCCATGGTACTTACTCGGGGGATATCGTCTTTGAGGGCAACGTGCAGCAGTTCTCCAGAATCAGTGACAGTGTTCAGGCAGGCATTGCTATCATTTATCAGGAGTTAGCCCTGTTTCCCGATCTTACTGTTTATGAAAATATTTATGCCGGGAATGAAGTGAGGAAAGGCCTGTTGGTGGACTGGAATCAAACGATACTTCAATCCAAAGAAATGCTGAGGAAAGTGAAGCTCACTGTTAGTCCTGAAGTGCTGGTCAAAGATTTGGGCGTTGGCAAACAACAGCTAATTGAAATCGCCAAGGCTTTAAGCAAGAAGGTCAAACTGCTCATCTTGGATGAGCCAACCGCAGCGCTGAATGAAACCGAGAGTGAAAACTTGCTGGAGCTTTTGAGAGAGCTCAAGCATCAAGGGATTACTAGTATTATGATTTCTCACAAGCTGAAAGAGGTTATAGCCATTGCGGATAGAGTGACCGTTCTGCGTGATGGTCAGACAATTTGTACCTTGGATGCTTCCAAAGGGGAAATTTCCGAAAGTGTGATTATCAAAAACATGGTCGGCCGTGAAATCGAGGATATCTATCCGAAAAGAGCAAATAAACAGATTGGCGATCCCCTTCTAGCTATTCATAATTGGACTGCCTACGATGTTCAGCTGGGCAGAGAAGTTGTGAAAGACGTTCACATGCACGTTAACAAAGGTGAGATTGTAGGTATTGCGGGGTTAATGGGTTCGGGTCGGACTGAACTGGCACAAAGTATTTTTGGCAACCCCAAAGCGTATAAGCTGCATGGGGATCTTTACCAAGATGGTGTGAAAAAAGTGTTCAAACATCCAAGGGATGCTATCGATTCCGGGATCGCCTATGTGACCGAGGATCGCAAAGGGGATGGCTTATTTCTAATTCAGGATATTAAGCAAAATATGTCTGTAGCCAATTTGAACGCAATTTCTTCACAGGGTGTTATTAACAATAATGAAGAAGTGAAAATCGCTAATCATTATAAACAATCTTTGAATGTTAAAGCGTCCTCGATCGAACAAACCGTTGGTCATTTGAGCGGAGGGAATCAGCAAAAAGTGTCGCTGGGCAAATGGTTATTTGTTAATCCTAGCTTGCTTATTCTGGATGAACCTACACGTGGAATTGACGTTGGTGCTAAATTTGAAATTTATACAATAATGAATAAGCTGATTAGCGAAGGCATGAGCATCATCATGATTTCGTCGGAGTTGACGGAAGTATTAGGAATGAGTGATCGTGTCTATGTCATGGCTGAAGGGAAAATAACAGGCGAGCTATCGATTGAAGAAGCTGATCAAGAAACCATAATGAAGCTTGCTACGCATTAGGAGGAAGACCCGTGCCATTTTATCAGGAAGCAAAATCTTTGATCAAACATAATATTCGGGATTATGGGATGTATATAGCCTTATTTATTATTATGGCAACCTTCTCCATTATGACGGATGGATTATTCATGTCATCACGCAACATCAGCAATTTAATTGATGCTACAGGCTATATTGCTGTACTGGCAGTAGGGATGACGCTTGTTATTGTCATTCGCCATATTGATCTATCCGTTGGTTTTGCAGCGGGATTTCTAGGGGCGATTACTGCGGTGCTACTGACACAGGCAGGAGTTCCATTTTACTTGACGATACCTATTATTCTCGTTCTTGGTATTGTTGTTGGTTTATTCAATGGTTTATTGGTCGCTCAATTCGGGATTCCGTCCTTTGTCGCTTCCTTGGCGGGGATGCTGATTTTTAGAGGCGCTTTGCTGCGTGTAACGGAAAAAACGGGTACGATTATTATTAAAGATGATCATTTCAATGCAATCGGCAACGGATTTATTCCAGCTATCGCTAAAGTGAATGGATTAAATTTGCTTTCGCTCATCGTGGGTGCTGTGATCATTGTCATTTATTTGTACAGCGAATTATCCAAGCGCAGGAGTAAGCTCAAGTATCAATTTGAGGTTATTTCCAAACCTATTTTTGCGGTCAAACTAATTTTTGTTTCGGCAATTATTGCGTATATTACTTGGATTCTCGCTGGGTACAATGGATTTTCTTGGACGGTAATTGTTGTTTTGCTGGTCGTGGTTGTGTACCACTTTCTGACCAGTTCGACGGTATTAGGACGACATATTTATGCCGTAGGCAGCAACCCGGAAGCAGCGAATTTAAGCGGGATCAGTGTGAAGAAGATTACGTACATCGTGTTTGGTTCGATGGGGATGCTTTCGGCCTTATCGGGGATTCTGTTCACAGCCAGGTTGCAATCGGCTACGACGACAGCAGGCACTTTATTTGAACTAGATGCCATTGCAGCCGCCTATGTGGGTGGGGTTTCAGCCGCAGGCGGCGTTGGTAAAGTGACAGGCTCGATTATCGGAGCGATCGTCATGGCGTCGTTATCCAGCGGGATGAATTTACTCGGGATCGGGATCTCGTACCAGTATATGATCCGTGGCGCGGTGCTGGCTATTGCTGTTATTTTCGATGTCGTTACGCGGAAAAAGAGAGCCTGAGTTGTGGGGGATTGGAATGAGGGAAAGAAGACTGCCCGTTGAGGGCGTCTTCTTTTTTTTGGATATGGTGTACTTTTCGCCTATATAGAGGATCTACGATCGTTTGTCCCTGAACTCTTGGGGTGAAATGCCGTGCATTTTTTTGAATAGTTTGGAGAAATGAGGGTAGTCGCCAAACCCGCAATTTTCGGCGACAACGGACAGCTTGCTATGATCCAGCTGCTTTAATTGTTCCTTGGCTTTGTCCATTCGCAGCTCAGAAAGCAATGCCGTTAGCGGACGATTGGCGGTATCGCGAATTAATTTGCTTAAATAGGCTGCCGTAATGCCGCAGTGTGCAGCGATGTCATGAATCGTCAATGCAGGATTAGCATAGTGGTTATCCAGATACGACAAGACTTGCTCGTAAATTCGTCGATTGCGTGGTGAAGTACGCGTTGAAATCCAATTTGCTTTGTCAGCCAAGTCGATTGTCCAGCGTTCATAAGCTTCCTGTTCATTAATTTCAGCGCTGCCCAGAGCGCTGCCCAGAGCGCTGCCCAGAACAGGCATGGAGGGCCAGGATGCCAGCAGTTCTGTCTCATAGGCTAGTTTGATATACCCGATCAGGTGTTTCTGCAAGGTAGGACTAAGACTCCAAGTTTGACAATTTTGCTGCCACATGGCTGCAGCTTGGAGAAGGCTTAAACGGTCCCCGGATGCAATTCCTTTCACAATATTGTCGACGGTTCGTTTAAGTTCGCGCATAATACCCGCAGATAGTTGGGTGATCCAATGATTCGGATTGCGGCCAATGACCCTAAGAATGGCTTCATTCATTTTTTCTTGCGTTATGGGTTTGACGAGATAATCAGTTACGCCGAACTGCAAAGCCAGGCGTGCATATTCGAAATCGGAATGACCGGTTAAGATAATGCATTCAATGTGCGGATACCGATCCTTCACCGATTGAATCAACTGCAAACCATCCATAACTGGCATGCGGATATCGGTGAGCATCACATCAGCGCGGGTATCTTCCAGAAGCTGCAGCGCCTCTTTGCCATTGCGGGCTTCGCCCGTAACGACCAGGCTCTCAAAGCAGTTCGCAAGCAGTACGCGCAGCCCGGCGCGAATGGTCGGTTCGTCATCGACAATAATAATATTCACAGGGGCACCTCCGTATTTTTCCAAGGCAGTGTCATTCTGACTGTGACGCCGCCGCCTGGCGTGGACAGCAAATATAAGCCAAATGGATGGCCAAACAGCAACCGAATCCGGCGATGAACGTTCAGCATCCCGATTCCTGTAGAAATCGGGATGGCGGAGATGACTGCATCATTACTCTCATCTTGCTCACCCCATTTGGACGTTGCGGCTGCATGATTATCCGATTCTTCTGTAAGGTCATCAATGAACAAATGATTGAAGTAGTCGCGCTTATCCTCAGCCATCCCTACTCCATTGTCTTCAATGAAGATTAGGCAGTTACCATCCGCTTCTTCCCCCCAAATCCGAAGTCCATACTCGCCTTCAGCGGTAAAACCATAATTGAATGCGTTCTCAAGCAAAGGTTGCAAAGTCAGTTTAACAGTCGGGCAGGGGAATAGCTCATCTGGAATGTCGATATCCACTAACAGTTCGCCGAACCTTTCTTCCTGTATGCGCAAATAGGTCTTCACATGCTCAATTTCTTTGTGCAGGGGAACGATAATTTGCTGCTTCTCGATGGCATAGCGAAAGAAGCTGGCCAGTGAGGTACACATTACGCTGATGTCCGGTGTCTGATGAATAATCGCACGGCAGTTAATAGTTTCAAGGGTGTTATATAAAAAATGCGGATTTATTTGATTTTGCATGGCGAGAATAACGGCTTCGCGCTGCCGCAGCTGAGCGGCCATTGTCTCCATCCTAGTATCATAAACCTCCCTGATCAAGTGGGAAATCTTTTTGACCATTTGATTGAAAACATGGCTTAGCTTACTGATTTCATCCTGATAAGGAACAGGGGCAGCTACCTGGAAATCGCCCTTTTCGACAATGCGCATAAGCTGCAGCAATTTTCTCAATTGTTTGGTTAAGGTGGATGAGAACAGCAGGGAAAGCATAAAGGCCAAGATGATGGAAAGGCTGACAATGAGGGTATTGATTTTCTTGATTTGATTAATACGTTGATAAATAAGGCTTTCACTGATGCTGACATGGATGACAAACTCATCGTCTGCCACGCGCTCTTGAAACTGGACGGGCTGTTCATCCGAAACACCTGGAGTGGTGGTGGACGAATCGAAAAGCGTGTCACCTTGGTTATTTTGAATGCGGATGGTGGTATTAGCGCTAGTTAGATGTTGAAAATATTTGCCGAAAATATCTGGATTAATACGAACGACAAGCATGCCATCATGCGAGAGCAGGCCATACATCCCCATCATTACATAAACGGTTTTGGCGGATTTATCTTGATTAAAAAGCGCTTCCTCGGAAGGTTGTCCCCAGATTTCACTTGTTTTCTGTTGAAAGTGAGAATACCACTGCATACGATACGGATCAACGGTTTCATTCAGAGACAATCCGGAGTCATGAAAGAAAACACCATCATCTCGATAGAAAAAGACGGAATCGACAAACTCAGGGTAGCGCATGCGGAAATTACCCAGCTGCTTGGCAGCTTTCCGCAAGTCTTCGGTCAGCCCGCCTGGCGTGGCATCTGCTTCCAAGAGTTCATCACCCTGATCGGAATAGGCGATGAAATAGAACATGTCGGAGACGATTGTTTTCAGCGTTGCATCCAGATTGGAGCTGGTCTGATGAATCGCGCGCTGCATGCGGTCCAGCTCAATTTCCTTGGTCATGTCCCGATAGTAAATTTGTGTAATCATATTGGTCACGATATTCGGAATGACGGCGACCACAATCATGAGTACAAATAGTTTCGTTCGCAAAGAGCGATTCATCCAGAGCTGGATCATAGACGGCATGAAAGGCGACACATCCTTACCTGGCTTATATGAAAGCGATTTATTTCCATATGATCGACGTAATTATAACCCACGTGATCATGCGCGTCTAGGAACGATTACCGGGTCTGTTCGGTTTGATTTTTATAGCACAAGAGATGTCGTTGTAGGACATCGACCGCAAGGCAGGGTTCAAATAAGATAAATATGACCTCCAAACAACGGAGAGATACAAACGAAAGGGATGGAAGGAAATGAATAGATCTACCGGCTCGAAGCGGCGAAGAGCAGATAATTTGTCTGCCTATTTGATGATGACGCCAGGATTTGCGCTATATGCCGTGTTTGTCTTTCTTCCCATGCTGTGGGTGCTTTATATCAGTTTTACAAGCTATGACGGCGCAGGGACGCCTCGATGGGTAGGACTGGATAATTTTGCTTATGCACTAAAGGATCAGGTCTGGTGGAATGCAGTATGGAATACCTTCATTTTTGCTTTGTTTAAGATACTCATTGAAGCACCGCTTGCGCTGATTCTAGCGATCATTTTGAACAAGAAAGTATTCGCAGCCAATTGGTTTCGCACGATCTTCTTTTTGCCTCATTTGGTCAGTATGGCTGTTATGGGCGTCATCTTTTATTTCCTGCTGCGTCCTGTAGATGGTGTAATCAATGGTGTTCTGGAGATGCTGCATCTAATCGGGGCGCCTGTCGATTTCTTGGGTTCGCCCTTCTGGTCGATGACGTGTTTAATCTTGATTGGGATCTGGAGCGGATTTGGGGTCAATATGATCTACTTTCTCATTGGCTTGCAGACGATTCCCAAAGAATTGTATGAATGCGCAGATCTTGAAGGAGCGAGCGAGACTAGAAAATTAATCCGTATTACGATTCCTATGCTGGGGCCGATCTTCTCCATCATTGTCATGATGATGATCGTGTACACGCTAAAAACGTTCGATATCGTCAAAGTGCTTACAGATGGAGGGCCATACGGAAAGACGGAAATCATGTTTACCTATATCTACCGCTATTTTTTCAGTGATTCCATGACCTCCCAGCAGCAGGGCTATGGTTCAGCGCTAAGTATCATTGCAACCGTTATCATCGGGGTCATATCTGTCTTATATTTCCGCATGCAACGTAAAACACAGCATCAAGAATGAGAGGGATCGACATGTTCGTATCAACGAAAAATCAAAATAGGAGATATAAGCTGCTAATCCCCTCCTTTTTGAAAATCAGCTTTCTGCTCGTTATAGCTGCAATCACTTTATTTCCTATTGTGTACGCCTTCTTTGCATCGTTCAAACCGCTTCATGAACTGATGTCGGAAGGTTCCTCGCTGCTGCCCAAAACATGGCGTTGGGCCAATTACCGAGAGGTTTGGGAGTTGTCTAATTTCGCGAGATATTTCAAAAACAGTATTTTTGTAACTTTCTTTAGTGTTGTTATTATCATGATAAATTCATCGATGTTTGGCTTCGTTCTGGCCAGGAAGAGGATATTGGCAACACGTATTGTGGAGGTCTTATTTTCAGCTACGATATTTGCAAGTTTCGGTTCAGCCCTGTTATTCCCGATTATGAAAATTGCCTTGCAGTTTCACATTCTTAACTTATATGGGGTAGTCATTGTGCAGGCTGCTGGTGGTTTACTAGTCAATACCTTTCTGATTAAATCATTCATACAGACGCTTAGCAAAGAAATCGATGAAGCAGCCGTGATAGATGGTGCTAGTTTCTTTCAAATTTATCGGTTGATTGCCTTGCCAATCATGCGTCCGATGTTAGCCAGTGTTGCCTTGTTTTCTTTCCAAGCTTCATGGAATGACTTTCTATTGCCACTGGTCTTTACGCTTGCGAATCCGGATTGGCGGACAGTCATTATCGGTGTGTACTCGCTTAGGAGCAGTGCCGCAGGTGCCACTTCTTGGCATTTTATGATGGCGGGCTCGATGATTGCCTTAATGCCTATCGTGCTGCTTTTTCTACTGCTGCAAAAACAATTCATAACTTCGTTGTCTGGCGGCGCGCTAAAAGGATAAGGACATCCGAGATAAGGGAGGTGGTCCCTGTGTAAAGGGATAGATGGTTGATCTGTTGAAGAAGTAATCGAGTCAGGCTTTCAGGTAGTATACAATTATAAACATATTCTAGGATTCCATAGGGGGATACGAAGCGATGTCAACCCATTACAACAAGAAAATGAAGTCGGTATTATCCGTAATCGTTATACCATTTGTAGCTATGAGTATGCTCAGTGCCTGCGGCACTTCATCAGAAAATAAGAGCAATAATGCAAGCGCTTCCGCATCGGCGGGCTCGCAGCCCACAACAGCTGACAAAGCTCCAGCCAAAGAGCCCGTTACCATAACCGCGTGGTCCAACGACAGATCAGCCATGGATGTAGTGACGGAGCAAGTGAAACAATTTAATAGCGCTAATAAAGATGTTCAAATTAATTATGTCGTGCAAAGCGATGACTATGCCAAAGTGTTAACGCTTGCTTTGCAAACCAATCAAGCGCCTGATATTTTCACCCGGGTTGGCGGCATCGACTATGACAAGAATAAGTGGGTGCTACCGATTGAAGGGCTTGTTGACCAGAAGCTAATCAGCACTCTCAAGCCCTTTACTTCGGGCAAAAGTCCAGATGGAAAGCTATATTCACTGCCAACGACGGCGATCACCTCGCGTCTCATTTATAACAAGGATTTATTCCGCAGTGCAGGTCTTGACCCGGAGAAACCGCCGGTTACATTTAGTGAAATGAAGGCTGCAGCCAAGAAAATTACCGAAGCGGGCAAAGGCGAATCATACGGGATAGGGATTCCGCTTAAATATGTCGGATACGTGGATTGGGGAATTGACCCGCTTATCGCTGCGGGCAACGGGGATCTCTCGTCGTCAACGTACAATGTGAAAACCGGCAAGTTCGAAATGGATAAATACAAACCAGCCGTCGAAATGGTTCGCGAGATCATCAAAAACAAATGGGCTTTCCCCGGCGCCAGCAGTTTGGACAATGACCCGATGCGCTCTGCCTTTGCAGACGGCAAAATCGGCATGTTTGTTGCCCAAACCTGGGATGTCGGCGTGCTGAATGATCAGTTCAAAAGCAAAGCAGATTGGGGTGTAGCTGCACTGCCGGTACCGGATGGAACGGTAAATTCGGGAGGCGTTGCCTCAACCGGCGGCTCCTGGTCGATCTGGTCCGGCTCCAAACATCCCAAAGAAGCAGCCAAAGTATTCGAGTTCTTCAACGGCAAGCAGATGAGTCAGGTATTGCAAAAGGCGGGCAAAATTATTGCCCTCAACCCGGAGGCGGCAGATCCTGCTTATGCGTCGAACGCCAAAGGATCGGTGGGATTCCTGGTTAAACCGACGGAGCGATCCATGATGTGGCCGCCAAGCTCGTTCATGGAAGTGAAAGGTAAAACGTATCGGGAAACACTCACAGAGTTATTCCTAACGGATAAACCGATTGAACCGGCCCTTCAGCAGTTGAACGACATCTATAATGGCGCTTACGATACGGCACTTGCCGCTGGCAAGTTCAAGAAAGAAGATTATACGAGATAAGGAAGCAACAACGCAGCGGCTGTGAATGAATTGTCAGACGCTGCGTTGTTTTTCTAATAAATTAGGATAGAAATGTGGTGTAAGGGAAGCCGAGTGCAAGGAAATCCTGTAATTAGTATACGTTGTAAATAGGAGGCCAAATGATGATATTAATACGAAAAGTTTCTAAGTTGACAGTTGCTTTCTTATTCCTGTGCACACTTTTGCTGGTATGGCAGCGGGATGTACGGGTCGCTGCGAATGAGATCTGGCATCCAATCGATACAAATCCACATGGCGTGATCGGCAGCGCACTGGATTTATCGTTTATGAATGAGGCTCCCGCAGGCAAACATGGATTTGTGAAAATCGATGAAGAGGGCAACTACTATTTTGAGAATGAGCCTAGTCGGAAAGTGCGCTTCTATGGGGCAAACCTGGTCAATGCGTCCTTGTTTACACCTGATGAACAAGCAAAAGCTATTGCTGATCGAATGGCACAAATGGGCTATAACGTTATCCGCATCCATGGGCAGGATTGGATGCAGACATGGGCGCAAGGGATCTTCGAGCAGCCAACCTCAACAACCGTTGAACTTAATCTGACGAAGCTTGATCGACTTGAATACTTGATTGCGCAACTCAAATTGCGTGGCATTTATGTCTCTATTGATATCTTAACTTTCTTCGACATGTCGATGGTGCCCGATCTAGCTCCATATGCTGGAAATAATTATGCATCCAACATCTTAGTCCAGTTGATGCCGGCTGCTTATGAGGTATGGCAATCGGCAGCGCAGAAATGGCTAACACACATTAATCCGTATACGGGCTTAGCTCTGAAGGACGATCCCGTATTGATTGGTGTCAGTCCGTGGAACGAAGGGCTGCTTGCCAATGTAAATTTGACCAGTTCTACGTTCAAGCCTGCTTTGCGGCAATGGTTGCTGACGGATTTCAATCAGTTTCTGAGTACGAAAAACTTGCCAGCAGCCACTTCATTTCCAAGTAATTATTGGGCTGTAAGTGGTGATGCACAGAATCAGCTGGCTGCATATATGTCGGATAAAACGTTAACTGCCTATGAACAGATGAAAAGTTATTTGCAAAATACGCTGAGTATAAAGGTTCCAATTGGCGGAATGAACTATTTAGACAGCCCATTGGTCAGCAGTTGGCGTACGCAAGCAGATATCTATGAGACCCATATGTATCATGCCTTGGTGCAAACCAAGTTCTCGGATAGCAGCGGAACGGGACTGCTCTATAATCCACTGAAATTTCCGCGTCTCAGTACAACATTTTCAGCGGCAACCGCAGCCAGTTATGTGAAATCTTTTGATACAGATAGTCCGTATTTCTATTATTATCCTGCGCTTTCTTTGCGTCAGCAGTATAAGAAGCCGTTCGCGCTAACGGAGTTTAACGACGGACTACCAGTTGCCGGCCGAGAAGAGATTGGCATTATGACCAGCGCACTTGGTGCCTATCAGAATTGGGATCTCATGAATCGTTTTGAGTTTGGCGGTGAATTGAATGGAAATGAACTCGTCGAAGATATTCCGTATGGACAAAATTGGTTGATGATTGCCGGGGACCCGCTTGGCATCGTATCCGAAGTTGAATCCTCGCTGTTGTTCCGCAATAATGCCCTGCAAGCCAGCACGCCGAAATTCGTCATTGTCCGTGATCGGACATGGTCGCAGACGCAGGGGCAAGCGAATCAATTTGCAGATAGCATTGAGAATTTATCGTATATCCCGCATTTATTTAATACGCAGACGGTCTATGCTGAAACAGGGGTAACCTTTGCTGTTTATAAAGTTACGCCGGATGTTACTTCCCAGCAAATCTCAAGCGGCAATCTACCAACTGCGAACAAGCTGTACCTAACGCCTGACATGAGTTTTAAAGAAACAGCGGAGGTATTCATTAATTCGTTAGACGACGCTGCGCTTAAAATCAAGATGCTGGCAAATTTGAATCAGAATAAATTAGTTTCAGATACCGGAGAACTCCTCTTTGATCTTAATTTGAATACATATCAAGTGGATACAACCAAAACGATTGCTGCTGTTGGCACCCTGAACAATCATAACTTTACATTCAATCAAGCGGAAGTAACGGCAACTAGCGAGAGAGGAACGTTCTTCGCTTCTTCATTGGATGAGAAGTCGCTTGGCAGCAGCAACCGCATCTTGGCTATGTATACGACGGATGTTAAAGGAACAGGTGAGCAAAGCGTTGCACAAGCAGATGGATCAGTGAAATTCTACAAGGGTACATTGCCAACCTTATCCCAATTGGGAACAGCACAATTTCGCTTAAATACATCGCGCCAAGCGGATGGATACAAAGCATATCAATTGGCGATGAATGGCGAGCGGATTGCTGAACTTCCAGTCTTTCCAACTGCGAATGGTATTGGTGTGCAGCTAGCGACAGACAAAGGTTTCGCATTCGAGCTTGTCTATGCGCCACTGCTTGATGATGATTTTGAACAAAGCAATCTTCATAATTGGCAAGATATCAACGGCTGGGGGACGTGGAACCAGATTAGCAATAGCGTTACCAATCACGTTTATGCCAATATTGATGATACCAAAGGCGGGCTCAAACTGCTTACAGGTCTAAGCGGTTGGACGGATTACAGCGTGAGCTCAGACATCCTTGTGGACGATTGGAAAGCCGAAGTCGGGATAATTGCCAGATATGTAAACCCGCAGAACTATTATTATTTATCTTATAATTCGCAATACCAGATCCTGCAGATCTGCCGTATCCAGAACGGCGTGCAGTCAGTACTCAAGACGAAATGGTTGGCTTCGCCAATGACAACAGGGGATTTTCATCGATTCAAGCTTGAAGCCAAAGGAAGCCTATTGACGGGTTATTTGGACGGCGTGGAGAAATTATCCGTATCGGATACCGTCTTTACGAGTGGAAAGGCAGGACTGTTCGCACATTTGCAGAAAGCGCAGTACGATAATTTTGTTGTAATGGGTATGGATGCCGTACCTCCTACAGCGCCAGGTAATGTCACCGGCGAGGCACTTAACAGTTCACAAGTGAATTTGGCGTGGAGTGCATCGACTGATGCTGGGGGGGCCGTGACACAGTACCAAATCTACCGCGATGGCACGCAAATTGCTTCGCTTGGCGCGCAGTCCCTAACGTTTACGGATAGTGGCTTGTCGCAAGGAACAACTTACACATACATGATTAAAGCGACCGATGTCGCAGGCAATATATCCGTGGCTAGTAATTCAGTCAACGTGACGACGTTCGATACGCTGATGCAGGACGATTTTGAACGGGGGAATTTGAACAGTTGGAAGGACGTCAATGGTTGGGGGACGTGGAGCCTAAGATCTGACGGCAGTGCCAACCATGTTTACAGCAATAATGATGAAACGAAGGGCGGTTTAAAGCTTGTGGCAGGCCAAAGCTCTTGGACCGACTACACGGTCAGCGCTGATATGAAGGTAGACACTTGGCATTCAGAAGCGGGGCTTGTCGCCAGATACAGAGACAGCAATAACTATTATTATGTTTCTTATAATTCGACCTACCGTATTTTGCAAATTTGCCGTATGGTCAATGGCGCACAGACTGTGCTGGCGACTAAATGGCTGGCAACGCCGCCGACGACAGGTGCAAGTCATCGCATTGCCTTTTCAGTTCAGGGCAGCTCCTTATTCGCGTTACTGGACGGTGAACTTGCTCTAACCGCAACTGACGCGACATTCGGCAATGGGAAAATCGGATTTTTCGCGCATTTGCAGAAAGTTAGTTTCGATAATGTGAAAGTAAAATAGGACAACGAAGCGCCAACGACGCCAAGCGCCTTGAATGTGTTATTAAGGGAAAAAATGGAATTTTATCGAGGGTGAGGGAACTACAGGGTGCTATTTTACTGATTGATGGGAAATTTTGCTCATTTTGTGGAAATAAGACCCTGTAGTTCCGCTGCTACCCTAGCAATGCTACGATTTGCCTAAATAGCGTCATAGAGTTCTCTTAACAGGATATGCCGCATGGAACAGGCACATAGGTGGATCTCGCTTACGAACTCAATACTGCTTATTTGACCAAAATG
Source organism: Paenibacillus sp. HWE-109 (assembly GCF_022163125.1). Classification (NCBI taxonomy): domain Bacteria; kingdom Bacillati; phylum Bacillota; class Bacilli; order Caryophanales; family Paenibacillaceae; genus Paenibacillus; species Paenibacillus sp. HWE-109. Next base: position 2,090,001 of record NZ_CP091881.1, read on the forward strand.
AATGCAGTGGAAAAGATAACGAATTCCAGATACGTTATTGCAAGCAAATGATCACAATTCCGCCTTAAAACTACTTCATAACGATGATTCAGCTCGTTAGCTCTTAAAAGTCGCCAATTTCGCATTGATAAGCATCGCAGCATTCGTTAGTTTAGAAAAGAGAAGCAGAAGGACCAGACTAACTAATAAAGCTCTCCCGCTAGCGGGAGGGCTTCTTCGCTATGGGTCATGATACACTGTAGGCGCATCTGGAAGCGGTGGGAGCAGCGTTGATGGGATAATCAATAATATTATTGCAAAACAGCAATTTAGTAGAAATCAACAGACTGAATTTGTGATAATATAGGTTTGTAATCAGTAGTATGTAATCAATAGGGAGTCAGTATAAAGGAGCGAAGAACAATGACAAGAAACATATCCAAAGGACGTTTGTGGACAGGTAGAGTATTGAGCTGGATTGCAATTTTATTTATGCTTTTTGACGGTAGCATGAAATTGATCAAGCCCGCAGTGGTCGTAGAATCGACGGTTTCACTCGGGTTCCAGGAGCATCATATCGTTGTGATCGGTATATTGGGGCTGTTGGCTACGATTCTTTATGCCATTCCCCGTACGACGATTTTGGGTGCAATTTTGTTAACCGGTTATTTTGGCGGCGTGATCGCTACACAATTACGGATGGATGCTCCGCTTTTCTCGACCCTTTTATTTTCGGTGTATTTGGCAATCTTGGTTTGGGGAGGCCTTTGGCTGCGGAATGAGCAAGTGCGCAAACTTTTTTTATCGTAAATTTTTCCTGAATCCATTAGACAATTACCCAAAGTAATGGTATTATATAAAAGTTGTTTAAGGAGGTGTTTTGACAATGGCTGTTCCTCAAAGAAGAACGTCCAAAACACGTCGCGATAAGCGCCGTACTCACTTTAAACTGGAAGTTCCAGGTATGGTGAAGTGTGAACAATGTGGAGAATTCAAACTTTCCCACCGTGTTTGCAAAAACTGCGGTTCATATAAAGGCAGAGAGATTATTAAAGCTCAATAATTTCATATGAATTGCAAAAAGACTACAGCACCGCAAGGTGACTGTAGTCTTTTTTGTTGTTTAGCGCGTGTAGCCAGTAAGTTGCTGCTCAGCAATTTGCACTAATCTTTTCGTGATATTGCCGCCAATAGCGCCTGCATCCCGTGTAGCAAGGTTGCCGTTGTAACCATTTGGTTGCAGCGGAATTCCAAGTTCTTGTGCGACTTCCAGTTTAATTTGATTTAAAGCTGCTTTTGCCTGTGGAACTACTAATGTGTTGTTATTGTTAGCCATCTTAGCCAACTCCTATCTCGTGGTGTAATAGTATTGTGTGGAGTGAAAGGGAGTCTTATACATGCGAATTCATGTTTGAGCAAAAAAAAGAAAAAAACCTTCAGGATGAACCATTCCTGAAGGTTTTTGCTATTCGTTAGCCCTTGGACGCAGCAAGCAAGCGTGATGCTTTATTTGTAATCCATGCGTAGTTGCCAGCTTGAATTTGTGGAAGATTAATGAGTGAGCCGCCAATGCCTAAGCCATAACAGCCGATTTGCAGAAATTCGTGGATGTTTTCTTCGGTAACACCGCCAACGGCCATCATAGGAATATGGGAGAGAGGTCCCATCAGTTCTTTGATATACGTGAGGCCAAGGCTGGCGCTTGGGAATACTTTGACTGCTGTCGCGCCGGCTTTCCAAGCTTTCACAATTTCCGTTGGCGTTAGAGCGCCTGGGAAGATGGGGATTTGTTGACTGTGAGCAAAACGAATGACTTCCTCATCGGTGTTGGGTGTCACGATGAAAGCAGCGCCAGCAGCTATAGCGCGTTTGGCATCGTCCAAATCAAGAACAGTGCCTGCACCTATGTACATCTGATCTCCAAGCTTTTCTTGCAGTTGAGTAATCATGGTTAGAGCGCCAGGCGTATTCAAGGTAATTTCCATGACCGTCACGCCACCTTGCAGCAAAGCGTCAGCTACGAATGCCATATGTTGTTCTTCGACACCTCTGACAATGGCAATGATTCGGGTGCGTTCAATTTCAAGTAATCCTTTTTCACGATTCATAGTAAGATCCTCCAAGTTAAGTATAGGCTCTATTATGACATGCCTAGGACCAAACATCTATCCTAACAAGCAGAAAAACCTTATAAAACCCGCAATTGTAATCAATGAACCATACAGGTCAACAGACTTCTATATACGATTTAGGGGCTCTGACACTAGGATGGAGGTATCCCGCAGAGGAGGAGGAGATGCTGATGAGAAGCTGAGGTTAGTATGGAGAAGACAGGGAGTAGAGACAGAATGCATGGATATCGGAGAGGGGGCAACCAGAATTGTGAACAGCGTATCGCTTAAAGGAATCAGACGAAATTGGGAATTATACCTATTGATCTTGCCAGCCCTTGTGTATGTTATCGTGTTTGATTACATTCCCATGTATGGCGTCCAAATTGCTTTCAAAGACTTCAACGCCGTGCAAGGAATATGGGGAAGTCCTTGGGTGGGACTGCAGCATTTTGAACGATTTTTTCAAGGGTATTACTTCCAAAGGCTGTTGACGAATACGGTGTTGATTAGCGTGTACTACTTAATTATCAGCTTTCCGCTGTCAATCATGTTCGCGCTGTTAATTAATGAAATTAGGCAAGTTATGTTCAAGAAGACGGTACAGCTTGTCACGTATGCGCCTCATTTCATTTCAACCGTAGTCCTGGTAGGGATGATGGCGATTTTCCTTTCCCCAAAAACAGGGTTAGTGAATCAATTCATCCTATGGGCAGGAGGAACTCCGATTGATTTTATGGCGGAGCCTTCATGGTTCAAGTCGTTGTATGTGTTTTCAGGTGTATGGCAGAACATAGGCTGGAATTCCATCCTGTTCATCGCGGCATTGGCCGGCGTTGATCCGCAGCAGCATGAATCGGCCACACTGGAAGGAGCCAGCAAGCTCCAGCGTATCTGGCATATCAATGTGCCGGCGATTATGCCAACGGTGATGATCCTGTTTATTATGCAATGCGGGCAAATTATGGCCGTAGGCTTCGAGAAAGTGTTCTTGATGCAAAATGATGTAAACATCAGCGCATCCGATATTATATCCACTTATGTGTATCGATCGGGCGTGTTGGGGGCTCAGTACAGCTTCTCTGCGGCGGTAGGATTGTTCAATTCAGTCATCAACTTAATCTTGTTAATCGTAGTGAATCGAATTTCGAAAAGGCTGACGGATACAAGCCTATGGTAAGGAGGAATTGAAGGTGGGCAGACTAGCGCAAACCAGAGGAGATAGCGTATTCGATGTTGTCAATGTTGTGATATTAAGTTTAGTAACAATGCTTGTTCTCTATCCACTTGTATTCGTATTAAGTGCTTCATTCAGCAGTCCGGCCGCTGTGGTTGAAGGTCAAGTATGGCTGCTGCCCAAGCAGATCAACGTGCAATCCTATATCCGAGTTTTCCAAGATGACGGGATTATGAGAGGATATATCAATACATTGATTTATACTTGTGTAGGCACGACGCTTAATCTACTTTTAACCATAGGCGCTGCTTATCCTCTGTCACGTAAAGATTTTGTAGGTCGTCATGTTTTGACCATTATCTTTGTCATAACGATGTTTTTCAGCGGCGGGTTGATTCCAACCTACTTGTTAATCAAGAACCTCGGTTTGATTAATACCATTTGGGCGATTATTATTCCGGGTGCCGTATCGATGTGGAATATTATTATAATGCGAACTTTTTTTCAGGCGATTCCGGTTGAACTGCAAGAGTCAGCCCAGATCGATGGATGCTCGAATTTCCGCATGCTCATAAGCATCATCCTTCCGCTGTCGATGCCGGTTATAGCCGTCATGCTCTTGTTTTATGGAATCGGCCACTGGAATTCTTTTTTCAATGCACTTATCTACTTGTCGGATTCTCAGAAATATCCACTGCAATTAATTCTTAGACAGATTCTTTTGCAAAATCAGATGGGCAACATGGTTAGTGGCTCCGAAGCTTCAGTGGACCAAATCATGCTGACAGAAGGTTTGAAATATGCCGTCATTATCGTTTCCAGTCTGCCGGTATTACTGTTATATCCATTTCTCCAACGTTACTTCGTCAAAGGAGTTATGATTGGAGCTATCAAAGGCTAAATAGGGGGATTTACATCATGCTGCATCTTAAATCCATTAAAACCGCTTTCGTTGTTATTATGGCGACAAGCCTGCTCTCGGCCTGTTCCAATACAGATAAGGCAACACCGTCCGTGCAACCTGCTAAAGCAAGCAAGACATTGAATGAAACGGGTATGCCAATCGTGAAGCAGCCGATTACGCTTCGGATGATGGCGGGCCAATCGCCGCTTCAAGGGGAATGGAAGGATAAGCTCCTCTGGAAGGAAGCGGAGAAAAAAACGGGCATTCATATCGATTGGAACCTGGTTCCGCAAGCGAGCTTGGAAGAGAAGAAGAACCTCCTGCTGGCGACCAATGATATTCCTGATGCTTTCTACGGCGGAGGGATTAATTCACAGGACATGATTACGTATGGACAACAAGGTTTATTCATTCCATTGAATGATCTGATAGATAAATACGCGCCTAACTTCTCCAAAATTCTCAAAGCAAATCCAGAAGTGCTCAAAGGAATCACAGCACCTGATGGCAAAATTTATGGACTTCCCAAAATGTCCTCCAATATCACGCACCGGATTGGCACGAAGATGTTCATTAATCAGAAATGGCTGGATGAAGCAGGAAAGAAAATGCCTGCAACAACGGATGAGCTCTACGATGTGCTCAAAGCCTTCAAGGCCAAAGATCCGGAGCGCATTCCGCTGAGCAGCACGGATATCAATAATACCCTGCGTTCTTTAGCAGGAGCATGGGGACTTTACAGCCGCGGCAATGCGAACGCTTACGTCGACTACGATGATAAAGCTGGGGTAATGCGGTTTATGCAAACCGATCCGAAATACAAAGATTTGCTGACCTACATGAACAAACTGTATGCGGAAGGCTTGCTGGATAAAGAAATTTTCACCAACAATGCAACGATCCTTACCGCCAAAATCTCCAAAGGACTTGTAGGCGGGTTTGCCAATATTAATGTCGTGCCAGCAGGACAATTGAAAGCGAATTATGCTGGTTTGGGCGCTGCGCTGAAAGGTCCAGCTGGCGATCAGAACTGGGGAGGCATCAGCCCTGTCCTGCAAAACCAAGGTGCTTTCGTTATCACTAAGAACAACAAAGAGCCGGAAGCCACGATGCGTTGGGCGGATTACTTTCTGGATGGCGAGGGAGCCGTTCTCTACTGGATGGGCGTAGAAGGCAAGACTTTCGAAATGAAGGATGGCAAATATCGCTTTGTTCAGGACATTGTGAACAACAAAGACGGTCTGACTCTGGATCAAACGATTTCCCGCGAGCTTGTTTCACCATTTTCTGTACACCCTATTGTTCGTGAAGAGCGGTTTGCTTGGGATACCGGAGAAGGCATGCCGGAAGTTATCGCAGCAGCCAACAACTTGAAGCCGTTCGTGCCGAAAGAAATATGGCCTGCGTTCTTGTTCACCAAGGAAGAGAATGATCGCCTTAAAGCGCTGAGCAACGATATCCACACGTATGTGGGTGAAATGCAGACCCAATTCATTATGGGAAAAGCGCCGTTCTCCAAGTGGGATGAATATGTAGCGACAATCAAGAAAATGGGATTGGACGAATATATGAAGATCCATAAAGACGCTTATGATCGCTACAAACGCAACTAGGCAGAAAGTGAGGAAGCGCCATGAGACCCAATTATGATTTGGCGTTGGACGGGGCGGCGATTCAGCCCGTGAACGGCGAACGCTACCAAGTTCGCCAGTGGCAAGGTATCCCCGGTATCGAATGCGCACCGGACCATAGGTTGTGGGCAGCATTCTATAGCGGAGGCAAAGGAGAAGGCCCCAATAATTATGTCGCTCTCGTGAAAAGCGAGGATCGCGGACAGACCTGGTCGGATCTGCTTTATGTGATCGATCCGCCGGATCAGGTGCGGGCTTTCGATCCTTGCTTGTGGAAGGACCCTGCAGGACGCTTGTGGGTATTCTGGTCCCAAAGCTTTGGCTGGTACGACGGACGCTGTGGGGTGTGGGCTTCCGTCTGCGCGGATCCGGGAGCTGACGAGGTTGTCTGGTCTAGCCCGAAGCGTATTGCCGATGGTATTATGATGAATAAACCAACGGTGCTGAAGAGCGGAGAATGGCTGCTCCCGATTGCTGTATGGGCATGCCACGAATCACCGCTGAACGAATTGCCTGAGCAAGCCTTTTCGAATGTGTATGTGTCGACCGATGAGGGAGCAACCTTCCAACTGCGAGGTTCTGCGGACATTCCGAATCGTCACTTCGACGAGCATATGCTTGTTGAACGTGCGGACGGAAGTCTCTGGATGCTGGTCAGAACGTTCTATGGCATCGGGGAAAGTGTCTCGCTGGACGGCGGACGTTCCTGGTCGCCTGGCAAGCCGACTGCGCTTGGCGGTCCGAGCTCGCGTTTCTTCATACGCAGACTGCAATCAGGCCGTTTGCTGCTGGTTAACCATTATGGCTTCAAAGGGCGAAGCCACCTGACCGCCATGCTGTCCGAGGATGATGGACTCACGTGGAATAGCGGGTTGGTTCTGGATGAAAGATCAGATATTTCTTACCCGGATGGCGTAGAGGATCGGGAAGGTCTTATTTACATCATTTATGACAGGGAACGGGAGAAAGCCAAGGAAATAGTAATGGCCGTGTTTACCGAAGATGATATAAAGGCAGGGACATGTGTGACGGAAAATGCTGCCTTGAAGCAATTGGTTAATAAAGCCAGCAATTAAGAAAGTCCGGTAAAGGAGTAAGACGACATATGAGCACTGGAAAAAAGCAAAGAACACCTCAGGTATCACGACTTATGACTTACTTTTTTTCTTATCTGTTCTTAGTCGTCTTTCTACTTGCCGCTATCGGAGGCTTCGTCTACACGAAGTTTTTCGATACACTCGAGGGGATTGTCGAACAGTCCAATATCACCTCATTGAAGCAGATCCGTGATCAGATCGATCAACGATTTACAGAATTGCGGCAAATGTCGTTGCAAATCACAAGTAATAATAAGCTGTTGCGGTATTCTTTCTCTGAAGGCGGCTATGAGACGAAACAGGGTATTCAAGAGCTGAGGTCATATGGTTCTACACACTCCTACCTGCTGGATATTGGTCTGTATTTCAATGGCATGCCGGAGCAGAAGATTTATGCGGCAAGCGGTGTCTATGATCTGGACACTTTTTTTGAAAACGTATACCCTTTCGCGAATTTGAACCATGAGGAATTCGAGCAACTTGCTGCAGGACTCAAGGAGCCGTATTTATTGCCCGTTCAGTCGATAAGCGTGAATGGCGCCAACAAGTTGGACGCGGCTATCTATATGTTCCCACTCCCAGGCAACGGGGTTAAACCGACGCAAGTGGTTCTGTATTTGATCAGTGGGGCGGAATTGAAAAAGGCGATAGGGGGGGCAATTAAGGAGTTTGAAGGCGAGGCTTTCATAATTGATAAAGATGATCGAGTAATCGTATCCGCTTCCAGTGGAAGCGGGGAAGGGAAGGACGCAGCCAGACTGCTTCCATGGCTGCCTGTTGATCGTACGGCCTCCATCGTGAGCAGTTTGAATTTGCCGGAAGGACCGCATTCTTCCGTCCAACTCGAATCCGGCTTCATGCCTTGGTCTTACTACGTAGTCGTGCCGACGGCGCAGTTTCTTACTGTGGTTAGGCAAACACAGACGATATTTTATGTCATTGTGGTATCTGTTCTGCTGCTGGGGATTGGTTTATCGCTCTTCCTTGCCAGACAACATTATAAGCCAATCAAGAGGCTGCTGGATTCCGTTCGCAAGAACCCGTCATCCGAGGTGCATCGGCAAAATAATGAGCTTGGCTGGTTGAGCGAAGCATTTGAACATATGAATCTGGAGAATAACGACCTGCGCTCGCATCTGCGGACCAAATCAGCGGCATGGAAAGAAAAGATTCTGGCTGATCTGATCAAAGGCAATGTGAGATCCCGTGAGGAACTGGACGAATTGACTGGGAAAGCGGGCATGCAGCTTGCTTATGAACGTTTCGCTGTGCTGCTTATTCGTATTGATGATTACCGCAACTTCGAGAAGACGAACACAGCGATCATTCAGAATGTCCTCAAATACAGCATTATGAATGTAGCGGAGGAAATCTCCATGGAGTTAGGCCATGGCTATGCCATCGATTTAACCGAGAACCGCGGTGTAGCGCTCTTGGTAGGGATTAAAGCGGATGAAGACGCAGAATGTGAAGAGATGCTGCATGAGGCAGCAGAAAAAATTCGCGATTTCTTTGAGCGGCTTTTCCCTTTCACGGTTACGTTAGGAATCAGCGAATTGTTTCATCATGTACTGGATATGCCAGTGTATTACAGGCAAGCCGTTGAAACGTCGCATCGTCGATTCTTGGAAGGGAACAATCTCGTTCTGCTGTATCAAGATGCCCCGATGGAAGAAGCGAACTCGCACTATGAGTTTATGGATGAGGCTGCCGCCAAATTGATTAAGGCTATTAAGTTGGGCGATCGCGAATTGACGAGCACGGTCATTGCCGAAGAAATTCAAGCAATCCGCGGCAGCGATCTGGCGCCCAGAGCCGCGCAAGCGCTATGCCAAGGGTTGATTATGGCTGTGCTCAAATTGGCTAAGGAAATTTCCCGGGAAGAACAGGATCGGGATTCAGATGAGATGCTGCAAGCTTTTGCTTTTGAAACTGTGGAGGAGTTTGAGCGCATCTTCCTGCGTTACTGTATCCGATTTGCGGACGAAACGGGCCGCAAGAAGGAAAGCAGGAATTACGAGCTGCGCGATAAAATCGTGGATTTTGTTGCGCAGCATTATGCGGACGTGACCTTAAATTCCAACCAAATTGCCGATACCTTTGGGGTTTCTCCTTCGTATTTATCGCGATATTTCAAAAATCAGACAGGAACGACGCTAAGCGACTACGTGGAAGAAATTCGCATGAATCGCGCGAAGGAATTGCTGCAAGCAAGGTCGATGAGCGTCAAAGAGATTGTGGAGCGGGTCGGCTACCTAGACCAGTCCCATTTTATTCGTAAATTTAAGAAAAGAGAAGGGATAACGCCCCAACAGTACAAACTGCTGTTCCCTGAATCCAGGGAGTAATGGAATGTGAATAGGAGGATGGAAAATGAAGGTTTTCACAAGATTCGTGAGTGTCTGTATGGTCATCACTTTATTATTGAGCGTTATCAGCACAATGCCGTCGCAAGTATCTGCCCAAGACCCAGTCATTCCTGATATCGATCAAGTATCGGCTTCATGGCCAGTAGTCTTCGAGGATGCTTTTGCTTCACCCACAGCCAAATGGGATGCTCCCACGGGCAACTATATGAATTATGAGTATTTGAATGGACGTTTTGCAGCCAAGGATACAAATGCCAGTTCAAAAGCAAGGATCAAAGGCAGGAATTGGTCGCAGTTTCTTTTAACCTTTAATCTCGTGATCCCGGATGTCTCGACAGCAGGCTCATTCATGAGGGTTGATCTTGGTGACAGCCAAAGCAGCAATTATGATTCCTTATTAGTGAAATCCAATAAAATCTCATTTTACAAATCAGGTATCGTCGGCGAGACGAAGCTGGCTGATTACACGCTGGAATCTGGGGTCAGCTATGATTTTAAAATACTGGTTGATGGCAATTCGGCGATCGTACAAATGAAGAAGAATGTTCAAACCGTCTATCAGACGATAGGGATGTATACCAACCTGTTTGCAGCTGAGAAAAGGACGGTGACTTTCGGACACAATCTGTTGAAGCCAAGTTTGGACAATGTCAAAGTGTATTCGCCGGAAGCTGAATTCCCGCAAATTCCCGATGTAGACCAAGCAACAGCTTCTTGGCCTGCGGTTTTTGAGGATACGTTTGCGACAGCGTCAAGCAAGTGGGATGCGGCACCGGGGAATTATATGAACTATCAATATGTGGATGGCAGGTTTGTAGCCAAGGACGCTAACTCTATCTCCAAGGCGAGGATCAAAGGCAAGTCATGGAAGAAATTTCTGTTGACGTTCAATCTCATCATTCCTGATGTTTCGGCGTCAGGCGCGTTCATGAGGGTTGATCTTGGCGATAGCCAAAGCAGCAATTATGATTCGTTGTTAGTGAAACAAAATAAAATCTCATTTTACAAATCAGGCATCGTTGGTGAAACGAAGCTTGCCGATTACACCATAGAGTCTGGGGTTAGCTACGATGTCAGATTATTGGTGGATGGCAATTCGGTCATCGTGCAAATCAAGAAAAAAACCGAAACCGCCTATCAAACGATGGGGATGTACAACGGGTTATCCACAGCTATCAAAAGAACGGTCACATTCGGGCATAATTTATTGAAGCCGAGTCTGGACGATGTACGGGTACTAGCATCAGCTGCCGATAATCCGTATACGGGACCGATTGTGAGCAGCTTGCAGCTCTATAAAACAACGATGAACCTTCGTGTAGGTGACACCGAAAACTTGAGGGCGATCTACGAACCCAAAAATGTGGAGTTGGACGATGACAGTGTTATATGGAGCAGCAGCAACGAACAAATCGTAAAGTTAACTGGAAGTGCTTCAAAAGCAAGGGCTGTAACTGCCGTATCGCCAGGAACTGCTGTGATCCAAGCGGTAACTGCCAATAACAGCATTGTTGCAACCTGTCAGGTCACAGTAACTCCGGCCGCGGCACAGGCTTATGGTACAGCATCATTTGCTGTGTATGGGGAGAAGCAAGCTATCCCAACGGCTCTATATGGTATGAATGATCCCAAACTGAATGATCTCGGTCGATCCGATCAATGGTTCAGTCCAAGAAACAATTCGCTGATGAAGGATCTGGGGTTAGATCTCCTTAGAGTGCCTGACGGCACAGCGGCCAATTATTATTTACATAAGGACGGTTCATTAGTCAATGCGAATGATCCGCGTTATGCGAATGTGACAACGGGATTCGAGTATACTTCTGTCAGCGGCAAGAATAATGGCAAAAATGGCATTTATCTGAACGATATATTTCAGACCCCGAATGAACTTAATTTGCCAAGCACTTATGTACTCAATGTTGCCTACCAGTCTGTAGCGGACATCATTGATGAGGTGCAGGAAATTCGAACGCTGTCGGAGCAGCCGATTCGCATCGAGATGGGCAATGAATTTTATCTGAATAAATATGGCACTGCTTTTCCTTCGGTGACCGACTACGTCTATAAAGCGCGCCAAGTGTACAAAGCGATTAAACAAATTGATCCGACGATTAAAGTCGGCATTGTGATTTTGGATAAATGGCAAGAAACGATCATTGTAGGCAATCCTGACGCACATAAGCCCAATGATCCGCTTGATCTCGTCGACACCGCCCATAATCGCTATGTCAGATGGGAGGAGTGGAATAGGACTATTGCCGCAAATCCAGATATCTATGATGCTGTCATCCCACATGAATACACAGGCATCCATGATCTTGACAATTTGACGCAGGAGAAATTCATGGACTTTCTTACTGTGAATAATGAAAACAGATATCAATTGATCAAAGAGCAGTCATTGCAATTTCCGAATAAGGAGTTCTGGATTACAGAATACGGTGGCATTAGCGGACTTATTTTTGGCGGCGAAACGAATTTGGCTGAAAAAGGAAGAATTCATTTAGGAAAGACGCCTGCCTTTGCCATGCATTATATGGAAAGATTTTTGAATTTCATTAAATCCGGCAAAGTGCAGATTTCGGCCTATCATTGCCTGGTTGACAATCAATTTTTTGGTGTCGTACAGGATCGGTTTGATACCAATAATAAGGCAGGGATGGTCGTTCTTCCCCCTTACTACACCTTCAGAGAAATCGGGCAATTGCTGAAAGAAAATGAGTATTATTATGATATGACTATGACTTCAGGCGATTTCAGGATGATGAATAACGCAATGCCAGCCGACTACGTGTATGGCAAAGACTTGAAAGTGAATGACGTAGGAGCTTGGGGTCTAGGGGATGGCAATGGCGTTAAAACCGTCGTGTTCAGCAATCGGACCAACAAAGAAATCGAAGTATCGCTGCCAGGTCAGCAAATGATGCCTATCTGGTCATACGGTGGAGATCCGGTGCCTGAGTTTCTTGTTAACGACTACACCATATGGAGACAGGAACCGAAAAGCAATCCATATCCCACTATCCCAGTCAATCAGTTCTCCGCTACTACTACTTTGAAACCGTACACGATGACCGTGGTGAAACTTCACGAAAAAACATTTGATGATGTCAATGCCAATTATTGGGCCAAATCAGCAATCCAAACGGTAGCTTCCAAGGGAATTACTGCTGGTGGAACTGCGAGCTATTATTTACCGGAAGCGCTGATTACTAAAGCGGATTTTACCGTTATGCTCGCAAAAGCTCTGCAAATTCCTAACGATTACTCTGATGCGCCGACTGTCTTTGCAGATATGAGCGCATCTGGCAACGCAGATTATCCGGCGATTATTGCGGCGGCAGGCAAAGGTATCGTGGAACGGGATTCAGCAGGTAATTTCAATCCTAACCAGACGTTAACGAAGCAGCAGATGGCAGCAATGACGCTAAAGGCGGCTGCTATCCTTGGGAAGAACGCGGATATACTGACGACTTATTCAAGCTTCAGCGATCCGAATTCCACTTCTGCCGCTGCGACACGTGCGGAAGCTGCCAAAATTGTTTATGTCCTGTTAGGATTATAGAAGAACACATGCACTCGCTGCCTCCAAGTAGATGTATTTACTTGTTAGGCAGCTTCTTTTTTGTTAGCAAATCATGACAGGAAATGTGATAAACTAGTTGCTAGAATTACTGAACCATGTCCGATTGAATATATTTGATGAATGAGGCCTTCATGACAATTTCGAAGCGGGAAATTAAATTAAAACATATTTGTTTTTTGCTATTTTTCATTGTCTTGCTGGTTGCGGTGCGCTGGACTTGGCATGATCGCCTGTACGTACCTAATTCGCCAACTGTGAAGCAAGGTGTTCTGGACTTGCGCGGTGTGGATCTTGCCCAAGTAAGTTCATTTCCCATGGATGGGGAGTGGACATTTTATCCTGAGCAATGGATCGGAGCGTCAAGCCTAAGCAGCGCCTCGCAGGGATTAAAACTGCATGTCCCAGGAGATTGGCATGAAGCGGTTGATTCTGCGCACAATAGATCATATGGCTACGGTACCTATCATGTCCGCATCTTGTTGGATCACCCTATATCCGAACAGTTGAGCTTATGGTTTCAATCGATTTATACCGCGTCTGAGGTGGAGATCGATGGTCAGGTGCTCGCGCATTATGGTGTTCTCGCCGAGGAGCCGGGTAAACATGTTTCCGAAACCAAATCATTTCTGGTCAATTATGCGCCAGGAGATCAAAGAGAGTTGAATTTGTTCGTGCGAGCTGCCAACTATGAGTCGCCGCTGAAAGGCGGTATCATAAGGTCTGTACAGTTTGGCTTACACAAAGAGATCAACCAGAAATATTTGTTCTCTATCAGTTTTCAACTTATCACCTGTGTGATTTTGCTGCTGCATGCGTTGTATATCCTGATCATTTACTTGATGAATATAAGGAAAACGGAGTTCATCGTATTTTTCATGATCATGGTCCTTTCGGCTATGACGGTTGCTGTCCATCACAATGGTCTTTTGTACATGTGGATTGACACCGAATTTGCTTGGATGTTGAAGCTGAAAGCTTTTGCCTATATGTGGTTCAGTTTTTTTCTATTGCTGATGGGAAGAATGGTTAGCGGTGTCAAACGGAGAATCGTGGCTTTTAAATGTTACATTATTTTGCTGATTGCTTATACCCTATTTGTTTTCGTAGGCCCGCATGAGGCCGCACTCTATTCCATTGAGCAAGAGCATTACATGATCTTCTATTATGTACCGCTCTTTTGGACAGCTTACTATTTTCTGAAAATGGTCATCAACAAAGTAGAAGGCGCGTTGTTTCTGCTATTTTCTGTCATTTGTGTCATCAATAATATTTTATGGGGAATTGCCTATTACGCGGGACCGGCTCAGTTTATGTTTTATCCTATAGATATGATTGCAGCTCTCACCAGTTTTTCCGCCCATTGGTTCAAAAGATACTTTCACCAAACGAACGAGAATATGCTGCTCAACTTGCAGCTTGCAGAAGCGAACCGGCTGAAAGATCGCTTTCTTGCCAATACATCGCATGAATTGCGGACGCCGCTGCATGGCATTATGAACATCGCTCAGAGCGTGCTGACGAGGAAGAAGCAAGTGCTGGATGAGCAGAGTCAACGAGACATGGAACTGCTTGTGATGGTAAGTCGTCGAATGTCACTTATGCTAAATGATTTGCTGGATGTTGTAAGATTGCAGGAAAAACGAATAACCGTGCGTATGAAAGCGGTAGACGTGCAATCCTTAGCGACTGGCGTACTTGATATGCTGCGGTTTCTAACCAAGGGAACGCAAGTTGAGTTGCGCATGCGCATAGAGGATGAACTGCCTCGCGTTTGCGCCGATGAAGAACGGCTTGTGCAGATTTTAATTAATTTGGTACATAATGCGTTGAAATATACCCATGAAGGCAGTGTCGTGCTTGCAGCCGTTGAAGACCAAGGGCATGTATGGATTCATGTGCAAGATACGGGTATAGGTATGGATGAAGCCATGCAAAAGCGTGCTTTTAAGCCGTACGAGCAAGGGACATTTGGCAGTGGCGGTATCGGACTGGGGCTTAGCATTTGCAAAGATCTAGTGGAACTGCACGGCAGCGAGTTGCAAGTACAATCTAAGCTGGGCAAGGGAAGTACTTTCAGTTTCAAACTGTCCATCATGAATGAGAAACTGCAGTCTTCGTTGCCGCAGGATCTTGTTCGAGCAGAGTGTGAGATGGATACGACAGGGGTTGCGGCAAGGCAGCTTATTGCGGAAACGGGCGCGATGGTAGCAGCCAGCTATGACATGATGGCAACCGATCCGATTGCGAAGCACACAACTAGCGGTAATCCAGTCAGGGTGTTGGCAGTTGATGATGATCCCGTCAATCTGAAAGTGCTGGTCCATATATTATCTATGGATAATTACCATATCGAAACCGTGTCTTCCGCGAACGAAGCGCTTCGCAGACTGCATAGGAGCCAATGGGATCTGGTTATAGCTGACGTTATGATGCCTGGCATGTCAGGTTATGAGTTGACACGATTGATTCGCGAGCGTTTCACCCTGTACGAATTGCCGATTATCCTGCTGACAGCGCGCAGTGAACCGCAAGACATCTATGCGGGCTTCCTTGCCGGAGCGAATGATTATGTGACTAAGCCTGTGGATGCTTTGGAATTAAAGTATCGCGCTTGGTCGCTCTCGTCACTCAAGCAAGCCGTCAACGACCGCTTGCACATGGAAGCCGCCTATTTGCAGGCGCAGATTCACCCGCATTTTCTCTTTAATACCTTGAATTCGATCCTGGCTCTTAGCGACATGGATACGGCCAAAATGAGAGAACTTGCCGAAGCTTTTATGTCTTATCTGCGCATCAGCTTTTCCTTCTTGACCGCTGGCCAGCTTGTTCCGTTGTCCAACGAACTGCAACTGGTGGAAAACTATTTATATATCGAACAGCAGCGTTTCGAGGAACGCCTGCATGTAGAGTGGGAAGTTCAGGCGGATCTGGACATGTTGATTCCACCGCTTGCTTTGCAGCCGCTCGTGGAGAATGCCGTACGACACGGGATACTGCGTCAATTCGGATTGAAAAACAAGATGAAGCTGTCCATTTCTTCGTTTCAGACACGGGAATCGGGATGAACGAAGATCAAATTAGCAGACTGTTAACACATGACGGTACAAAAAATCGGGGAATCGGGCTGCTGAATACGCACTGCCGATTGACACGCTTATATGGAGCAGGCTTGCAAATCCAAAGCAAGCCTGGCGAGGGAACAACGGTATCATTTAAGATTTCTGAAGCAAACCTTATATTGAGAACGATCAGTAAAAAATAATTATTTACCGATCGTTCTCAATATGTTAAGATCATTTCAGAAAGGAGGACAGTACGAAATGGCAAGAACAAAGGAATTTGATGAAGATATCGTTTTATATAGAGCCATGAGGCTGTTTTGGGAGCAAGGTTATGAAAAGACATCCATGAATGATCTAGTCGCTTCTATGGGTATACACCGCAGAAGTTTGTATGATACATTCGGCGATAAACATAAGCTATACCTTCAGGCTGCTGATCGATACAGCAAACTGGTCAACTCGAGGCTCGAGGCAGGTGTCCTACGTGCAACCCCTAAAGAAGCTATCAACTTTATGTTCGATTTGATGATAGATGGAATTGCTGAAGACAGTCCTCCAGGTTGCTTGTACGTGAATATGGCTATTGAACTTGCCTCGCAGGATTCAGAGGTGGAAGCGAAGGTTAGTGAAAGCTTCATCCGATCGGAGCGGCTTCTCACAGACATTATCCGGAGGGGTCAGGAAGCGGGAGAGTTTACAACGGATCGCAGCGCCGAAGAACTAGCGGAAAGCCTGCACAATGCGCTTCTAGGACTGCGGGTATTAGCTCGGGCTTCAACCAATAAGGAGAAACTTCATCGTATAGCCAATGTTTCCAAAGCAATTTTAGAGAAATGAGTGTGTAAATTTTTTTTTGGCTATTTGGGAATGATCATTCTAGAAAACAAAGGAGCAATCGAAAATGGGAAAACTTGATGGCAAAGTAGCGTTTATTACAGGTGGGAATAGCGGCATTGGTTTGGCAACCGCCAAGTTGTTCGTGGCTGAGGGAGCGAAAGTTGTGATTACCGGCAGGAATCAGGTTACTTTAGACGCGGCGTTGGAGGAGCTGGGAACTGTCAATGGTTTTGCCGTTCAGGCGGATACAACCGATCCAGCCAGCTTGGAGAAAGCTGTTGCTGCAGCGGTGGAGAGATTTGGTGAACTGGATGTGGTTTTTGCAAATGCGGGTATTTCTGGTCATACCCCAGTAGGGGGGACAGAACTTTCCGTTTTCGAGGAGATTCTCAAAATTAACGTTACTGGCGTCTTTTTCACCGTTCAAGCTGCGCTGCCATATCTGAAACCGCAGGCTTCGGTCATCCTGAACAGTTCGGTGCTTGCGGGTGCAGGTAGCCCTGGATGGTCCGCCTATGCGGCTAGCAAAGGCGCGATCAGCAGCATGGCAAGAGTGATGGTTTCGGAATTATCGCCGCGAGGCATTCGCGTGAATACAATCTCGCCTGGAGCGACGAGAACGCCAATATGGGGGCAGCCTGAAGGATTAGCCCAGATAGAGTCCAAGCTTACCCGTTCGATTCCGCTGAACCGTTTGGGCGAACCGGATGAGATTGCCAATGTTGCGTTGTTCTTAGCCTCGGATGCTGCTGCATTCGTCCAGGGGGCCGAAATTAGCGTAGACGGAGGCGCAGGTTCTTCCCCATTTGGCGCTCCGATCTATCTAGCTTAATAACAATTCCTAACTTAAAGGAGTACATTTTCTATGAGTAGAGTATGGTTTATTACAGGAACTTCCACGGGTTTCGGTCGTAAGTTTGTCGAGCAATTGCTTCACACGGGAGACAGAATTGTGGCAACTGCGCGTAATCTGAATGACATAGCTGATCTGCAAAAAGCATCCCCAGATCAAGTCCATATTGCATCATTGGATGTGACCAAGAAAGAGCAGATTCAAGCTGCGGTTCAAGAAGCTGTTGAGCGATTCGGACGGATTGATATTGTTGTTAATAATGCTGGATACGGGCTTTTTGGGATGCTGGAGGAATATACAGATGAAGAAATCAGAAAGCAATTTGATGTGAATGTATTTGGTATGCTGGATGTCATTCGTGAGACCCTGCCAGTCTTCAAAAAGCAAAAATCGGGTCATTATGTGAATATCTCATCGATCTTTGGTGTGTGGGCTGTTCCAACGTTCAGCCTGTATGCAGCTTCCAAATTTGCTGTAGAAGGTTTCTCCAAAGCAATGGCTGCTGAACTAGAACCCTTCGGGATCAAGACAACAATTGTGGAACCCGGTGTATTCGAAACAGAATTTATGGGACATTCAAGGAAATTAGCTGAACCTTTACCTGAATATGCCCCTATTTATGAAGCATTCTACCGAGGATATGAGTCTTTGAAAAAGGGTGATCAAGGTAAAGCGGTAAAAGCGATGATCACGATGATCAACAGTGAGAATCCGCCGCTGCATTTCCCGGTCGGTGCACTGGCGACATATGGCATTCGGGATGCTCTGGGCCAAAGGATCAAGGAAGTCGCGGCGTGGGAAGAGGTATCACTCATTGCCGAATGATGAATTTCAAAAGGAGCTAGGCGGCTTGTACGCTTAGCTCCTTTTTTTACATATAAGAATTTACATGGTTTTGGGTAAGCGAAGCTTAGCCCTATTTAACATATAAAAATTTATATGTTTTTGGGTTTGGGATGAGTGATTTTGGCCGAATAAAGGGTATTGAGTTCGTTAGGTGGCTTGGTTTTCCTCAAGGTTCATTGACTGGGTGACCTAGCCTGCAGGCTAGGTTATTCATAATGGTGTCCACCACAGACTTCTTTGCTTTGGAGGTTCTCGGTCTTAAAGGGCATCTAATGAACTGTATGATGCTTATAGATGAGAAAATGGCTATTTTGGAAATTTAATGAACTGAGTTGGCGCTATCCGGCACTTTATTGGCAGAATGCTGGTCATTTGCTTGAAATAGAGCATCTGGCATTCATTAGATTTTCAAAATAAGCGATTTTGGCCGAATAAAGGGTATTGAGTTCGTTAGGTGGCTTGGTTTCCCTCAGGGTTCATTGACTGGGTGACTTAGCCTGCAGGCTCGGTTATTCATAATGGTGTTTACCACAGACTTCTTTGCTTTGGAGGTTCTCGGTCTCAAAGGGCATCTAATGAACTGTATGATGCTTATAGACGATAAAATGGCTACTTTTGAGTTTTAATGAACGGAGTTGGCGCTACCCGGCACTTTATTGGCAGAATGATGGCCATTTGCTTGAAATAGAGCATCTGGCATTCATTAGATTTTCAGAATAAGCGATTTTGGCCGAATAAAGGGTATTGAGTTCGTTAGGTGGCTTGGTTTTCCTCAAGGTTCATTGACTGGGTGATCACGCCGCAGGCTCGGTTTTTCATATTGGTGTCCACCACAGACTTCTTTGCTTTGGAGGTTTTCGGTCTTAAAGAGCATCTAATGAACTGTATGATGCTTATAGACGATAAAATGGCTACTTTGGAAATTTAATGAACGGAGTTGGCGCTACCCGGCACTTTATTGGCAGAATGCTGGTCATTTGCTTGAAATAGAGCATCTGGCATTCATTAGATTTTCAAAATAAGCGATTTTGGCCGAATAAAGGGTATTGGGTTAGTTAGGTGGCTTGGTTTTCATCAGGATTCATTGACTGGGTGACTTAGCCTGCAGGCTTGGTTATTCATAATGGTGTTCACCACAGACTTCTTTGCTTTGGAGGTTCACGGTCTCAAAGGGCATCTAATGAACTGTATGATGCTTATAGACGATAAAATGGCTACTTTGGAAATTTAATGAACTGAGTTGGCGCTACCCGGCACTTTATTGGCAGAATGCTGGTCATTTGCTTTAAATAGAGCATCTGGCATTCATTAGATTTTCAAAATAAGCGATTTTGGCCGAATAAGGGGTATTGAGTTCGTTAGGTGGCTTGATTTTCCTCAAGGTTCATTGACTGGGTGACCATGCTGCAGGCTCGGTTTTTCATAATGGTGTCCACCACAGACTTCTTTGCTTTGGAGGTTCTCGGTCTTAAAGGGCATCTAATGAACTGTATGATGCTTATAGATGAGAAAATGGCTATTTTGGAAATTTAATGAACGGAGTTGGCGCTATCCGGCACTTTATTGGCAGAATGATGATCATTTGCTTGAAATAGAGCATCTGGAATTCATTAGATTTTCAAAATAAGCGATTTTGGCCGAATAAAGGGTATTGAGTTCGTTAGGTGGCTTGGTTTCCCTCAGGGTTCATTGACTGGGTGACTTAGCCTGCAGGCTCGGTTATTCATAATGGTGTTTACCACAGACTTCTTTGCTTTGGAGGTTCTCGGTCTCAAAGGGCATCTAATGAACTGTATGATGCTTATAGACGATAAAATGGCTACTTTTGAGTTTTAATGAACGGAGTTGGCGCTACCCGGCACTTTATTGGCAGAATGATGGCCATTTGCTTGAAATAGAGCATCTGGCATTCATTAGATTTTCAGAATAAGCGATTTTGGCCGAATAAAGGGTATTGAGTTCGTTAGGTGGCTTGGTTTTCCTCAAGGTTCATTGACTGGGTGATCACGCCGCAGGCTCGGTTTTTCATATTGGTGTCCACCACAGACTTCTTTGCTTTGGAGGTTTTCGGTCTTAAAGAGCATCTAATGAACTGTATGATGCTTATAGACGATAAAATGGCTACTTTGGAAATTTAATGAACTGAGTTGGCGCTACCCGGCACTTTATTGGCAGAATGCTGGTCATTTGCTTTAAATAGAGCATCTGGCATTCATTAGATTTTCAAAATAAGCGATTTTGGCCGAATAAGGGGTATTGAGTTCGTTAGGTGGCTTGATTTTCCTCAAGGTTCATTGACTGGGTGACCATGCTGCAGGCTCGGTTATTCATAATGGTGTCCACCACAGACCTCTTTGCTTTGGAGGTTCACGGTCTCAAAGGGCATCTAATGAACTGTATGATGCTTATAGACGATAAAATGGCTACTTTGGAAATTTAATGAACTGAGTTGACGCTATCCGGCACTTTATTGGCAGAATGATGGTCATTTGCTTGTAATAGAGCATCTGGCATTCATTAGATTTTCAGAATGAGCGATTTTGGCCAAATAAAGGGTATTGGGTTCGTTAGGTGGCTTGGTTTTCCTCAAGGTTCATTGACTGGGTGACCATGCCGCAGGCTCGGTTTTACGTCAGCACAATCCATCTAGCATTCTAAACTCAATCCTCGTTATCGAGCAGCTTCTAGGCGGATTGGTGGTCATTTGGCTCTTTTTGTTTTTGTTTAACGCCAACTTTTGACGAAACGTGTCAAATTTTACAATCCTTTTACTCTCCAATAATACGGGTATGAAAGTCCCCTCCTATAATGAAGACAAACTAACGCTTGAATGGGGAGAACATATGACATCCGATCAAATTTCACAATTTGAAAAGAAAGTGATAATCCGCAGCATTGAAGCCGCAGATTTCCAGAAAATAATTGCCTTGCAGCACATATGCTTCCCGAATATGAACCCTTGGCAGATATCGCATTTGGAGAGCCACATTCGTATTTTTCCTGAGGGACAAATTTGTGTGGAACTGGATGGCGATATCATCGGCTCCTGTTCGAGCTTAATTGTTAATTTCGATGATTACTTGGAGCAGCATACCTATTCTGAGATTACGGATAAAGGTTTTATCCGCAACCATAACCCGCGTGGTGAAAATTTGTACGGGATGGAAGTCATGGTGCATCCTGACTATCGTCGAATGAAAATCGGCAGAAGATTATATGAGGCTCGCAAGCGATTAGCTGAGAAGCTGAATCTTCGGAGCATCATTGTTGGGGGCCGCATTCCCGGGTATCACAAACATAGTGACATGATGTCGCCGCGAGAATATGCGGAAGAAGTGCTTCAACAGAACATTTATGATCCTGTTCTCACCTTCCAGATGATGAACGGCTTCACCCTGAAGCGGATTATTACGAACTATTTGTCCGATGACGAGGATTCCATGAACTTCGCCGCATTGCTCGAATGGAACAATATTGACTATAAGCCCAGCAACAGCAAGACACACTACAAGCTGTCGTTCCCTGTTCGCATTTGTGTCATTCAATATATGATGAAAAAAATTGACTCCTTCGAGGAGTTCGCGACACAATGCGAGCACTATGTCGATGTTTCTGCTGATTATAAATCCGATTTTGCCGTTTTCCCGGAAAATGTGACGATGCAGCTGCTCTCGTTCCTCGAGGAACGCTCACCGAGCCTTGCCGTTCGAAAACTCAGCACGTTCACGATGCAGTATGTTGAGTTATTTACCGAATTAGCGGTTAAATATAATGTGAACATCATTGGCGGCTCTCATTTCGTCGAAAAAAACAATCGTATCTATAACGTCGGCCATTTATTCCGCCGGGACGGAACGATTGCACAGCAGTACAAGCTGCATATCTCACCGAACGAACGAAGATGGTGGGGAATCAACGGCGGCTCGAAGCTTGAAGTTTTCGATACAGACTGCGGGAAGATATCGATCCAGCTAAGCAGCGATATCGAGTATCCGGAAATTTCGCGTATTGTTGCCGAGGAAGGCGCTCAGATTATTTTCGTGCCTTTTTGCGCGGAAGATCGTCAAGCATTTCTTCGTGTGAAATATTGTGCCCAGGCACGGGCGATTGAGAATCAAGTGTTCACCGTGACTTCTGGAACTGTTGGCAATCTTACACATGTGGACAATGTCGATATTCAATACGCACAGTCTGGTGTATATACCCCTGCTGATTTCTCCTTCCCGCGGGATGGGATCGCTGGCGAATGCAGCGAGAATACAGAGACAGTCATCATGGCGGAGGTCGACATGGAGATTTTGCAGCGCCACCGCAAATCGACGGATGTTTTGACCTTTCGAGATCGACGAACCGACATCTATTCCCTTCAAATTCGTTCCTAGACAGGGAGGAGCTTTAGCTCATGTATATGCAAACCCTTAAAGTAGCTACCGCACAATATGGCCTCGCAGATGTCCAGTCTGACGCTGACTTCTGGTCCCGACTAGGAATGAAATTGCGCGAGACGGTGGCAAAAGGCGCAAATCTCATTATTTTCCCTGAATATGTGACCGCGCATTTGCTTAGCCATCAGCCCGTAATGACACATGAAGAGGCATGTCGGCATCTAAATGCTTACACAAGTGAATATATCGCCTTTTTTCAGCGTTACAGCCGTGAACTGAATGTTGTCATCCTTGGGGGAACCCATATTTGCCAAGAGGACAAAGGCTTCGTAAACAAAGCCAGCCTTTTTTTCCCGGATGGCCGCATCGAGGAGCAGAATAAGCTCCATTTAACGCCCGAAGAGAGAAACCGCTGGCCGCTTGCAGCAGGTGACAAGCTGAATATCATTGAAACGCAGTGGGGACGTTGGGCGATTCTGACTTGTTATGATATTGAATTTCCTGAACTTGCCCGATTGGCTGGGGAGAGCGGTGTGCAATTGGTATTGTGCCCTTCTTACACAGATAGTGCTTTCGGCTATCACCGTGTCCGGTATTGCTGTCAGGCCAGAGCGATCGAGAATCAATACTATGTCGTGCTAAGCGGGATGGTGGGCTCATTGCCGGATGAGCGTCCGCAGGTGGATCAAGGATATTGTCAGGCTGGCATATTTACGCCATGCGACGTGCCTTTTTCAGCAGATGGCATAATCCAGGCAGGCGAGGTGAACCGAGATATGTTCGTGTTCGCTGAGCTGGATTTCGCTAAACTTCATGCCAATCACAAGCAAGGTGTGGTTGCGCCCTTTTATGACCGTCGACGAGTGTACAACAGAGAATTGCGTAAAATGCGAATAGAGGAGTGCTGAATGATGGAATATTCAACGTATGGACGTCATGTTGCTGTGGATGCTTGGGGAGTACATTTTGATCACTTAAATGCGGCTGACCTCCTGTGCAAACAAATGGTCCAAGCGGCAGAAGCGAGCGGAGCCACGATTCTTTCGGTCCAATCCAAACAATTCGAGCCGCAAGGCGCCACGGTGTTGCTTCTCTTATCCGAGAGTCACATGTCAATCCACACGTATCCGGAAAAAGGCTTCGCAGCACTGGATTGCTATACGTGCGGAGAAACGGTCGATCCCCAAGTAGCTATTCAAGCGATGCTCGACTTTTTACAACCAGATTCAACTTCACAAGCTAGCCTATCAAGAGGTATGGGAGCGCTGCATGTTCGTATTTCGAATGAGGCAGATGAAGTGGATACTGCGCATGAGGCAGATCCCTCCGATGCTGCTGCAGACGCTTCGGATGCTGCGAAATTTCGGATGTAGTGTCATTTATGGTGAAAACGGAACGCTAACAGCGAAGGATGCTGTTGGCGTTTTTTGTGCGTCTGCTGAATGAAGCGGAACGTTGATCCGTTATATTGGGGGATATGCACATAAATGAGGCTGTTGCGGATCGTGTTCGTTATATGTTAGGAGATCGCCTGATTGGAGGCGGAAACACCGCGGAATAAGTGATCTAAGTTCCCTCAAACTAGCAATTTGTCTGAATTTGGACCGAATAAGGCATCTACAATCCGCTTCATTGGCGCCTGAGCGTAGGGAAGTTCCGGGAATCCGCCGGACAGCAGCAAACGGAGCAGTTTGCACTTATGAAAAGTGACATTAAATATAATTTGACAGTAACTGTCATAAGGTATAAACTTTCATTATTGAAGTTGAACAACAAAAGGAGGCATCTACTTTGAAACGAAAAAACAACAAAGTTCTAATTGTAACTGGCCTAATTATCGGAATTATTTTCGCTGAGCTTGATGAAACCGTCGTTAGCACGGCTCTGCCCAGTATTATTCGTGATTTGAACGGATTGTCGTTGTATGGCTGGGTGGCTGGGATCTACATGCTCACGATGACAGCTTTCATGCCGATTCTGGGAAAGTTGGCGGATTTGTTTGGACGTAAGCGAATTTATATTCTGAGCATGAGCTTATTCATAGGGGGATCGATCATAAGCGGATTCGCAAGCTCGATGCCGACATTACTTTTGGGGCGCGGCATTCAAGGGATCGGAGCTGGGGGGCTGCTGCCGCTGGCTATGGTTATTTTCGGCGATACGTTTACCGTTGAGCAGCGCGCCAAAACTCAAGGGATTTTCGGTGCAGTCATGTTTGTTCCGCAGCTCCTAGGACCATTGCTCGGGGGATACTTCACGCAGCATATTTCTTGGCATTGGATTTTCTGGGTCAATATCCCGGTCGGCATCGTTGCGGCTATCCTGCTTTCTATCGGGTTGACCGAATCCAGAGGCAACATGAAATCGAGCATCGACTGGGCAGGCGCGATTCTACTCGTTGGAGCGATCGTTTCCCTGCTCCTAACGCCAGTTCTCCACGAGACCGAGGGACTCGCTTGGGGTTCGCCTCCGATCGTTGGCTTGTGGGCGCTCGGCGTCATCTTGATCGGCTTGTTCGTATTCGCCGAGCATAAGGCGAAAGAACCGATTCTGCCGCTGCATCTCTTCAAGAATCGAACGTTCGTCGTACTATCGCTTCTGGTATTTACGCTGGTGATAGCGATTATGGGTTCCTTCGCTTCGTTCCCGTTCTTCGCTCAGAACGTGCTCGGCCTCTCGCCGATTGCATCCGGATACCTTACTTTGCCATTAATGGCCGGAGTCATTGTCTCGAGCCTGGTAACCGGTCGATTAATGACTAAAGTAGCTTATAGAACCATTTTCATCGTATCGATGGTGCTTACTGTACTTGCTCTTTTCTTGCTGACCAGTCTTGATATGAACACACCTATTATGGAAATCCTGGGCTTCTTTATTCTTCTTGGGCTCGGTTACGGTTTTCTACTTAATAATAATCTGATTGTGCAAGAGTCAGTAGAGAAGGAGAACAGCGGTGTCGCACTTACATCGATCACGTTATTTCAGTCGTTCGGGATGACGATTGGGGTCAGTGTTTTCGGCAGCTTGCTCGCTTCCCACGTTAAATCTGGCATTGACAAGCTCGTCTTAACATTGCCAGCGAACAGCGCTGCAATCATCGGTGATGCCGCGCAGGGAAGTATTCCGTTTGGCCTTGACTGGAAAATGATCGAACAGATTAAATCCGTTTTCTCGGAGGCTTTCCAGAATCTCTTCTGGGTCAGTTGCATCATTGCCATAGTCGTTATCTGCATCTGTTTCTTTTTGAAAAGAGAAGTGATTGCAATCTCGTCCCCCCAAGAAGAAGCGGTGGGGCTGGAAACATAAGAATCGAACCTGTTATAATGACAGTTGAGGTGATAGATTCATGCTCTCTGAACAAGCGGAACCAGTGAAGATCGGGCTTCGCGAAAAGAAAAAACAGAAAACCCGATCGATGCTGCAGCAGCAAGCACTGCGTTTGTTCCACGAACAAGGTTATCATGCAACGACGATCGAACAGATTGCAGAAGCAAGCGAGATTTCCCTAAGTACATTGTTCCGCTACTTCTCGACCAAAGAAGCACTGGTTATCGAGGATGAGTTTGATCCAATGATTATTCATGAATTCCAGAAACAACCTCTCGACTTGAATCCCATTCAAGCGCTGCGGGTGTCCTTGAAGGCCGTATTTGAGTCCGTTGATCAGGATAGAAAAGAAGCCTTGCACGAGCGAACGAAATTAATATCATCTGTTCCAGAGCTGCGTGCTGCTTCATTAATTCAGACGAACGAATCCTTACTGTTGATTGCCAAACTTGTGGCAGATCGTCTTCATCGCACCGTAGATGATCTTGAAATACTTACGTTTGCCGGTTCGGTGACTGGTGCAATGATGGCTGTTCAGCTTTATTGTGCCAGTCATCCAGAGGCTAGCTATGTTGATTCAATTGATGAAGCGCTATCCAATTTGGAATTAGGACTCCCACTTTCAAAACTGACTTCTAATCAGTAGCCAAAAGCTCATAATCAGAAACAAAAGAGTCGGAAATCACCCTACTGCTGGTGAGTTTCGACTCTTTGCAGTTGATGTCACTCGGTCTTGATGAATGGCGCGGCTTGAATAAAGCTGCTATTTGTGCTAGTATACTGAATGAACGTTCAGTATTATTGAAATTAGTTAATCTATTATCCATTGAATCGGAGTGCGAGCGTATGAACAAAAAGCAACTGCAAAGCGAGAGTACCAAGAAAAGAGTTGCGGACGCTGCCAGGAGCCTGTTTGTTCAAAAAGGTTATAAGGCAACTTCGATTGAGGATATTGTGGGTGCAACAGGCAGCAGCAAGGGGAATATTTATTATCATTTCAAAAGCAAGGAAGGGCTGTTTCTCTATTTAATTGAGGAATGGGACCGGGAATGGGAAGCCCAATGGAAACAAAAAGAGTCGCTTTACCCTACAACGACAGAGAAAATGTTCGGAATTGCAGAGCAAATGGTTCTTGAAGATCTAAACCATCCTTTGACCAAAGCTGCCAATGAATTTTTTAATAACGAGGAGAAAGCCAGTGATGTTGAAGAACGAATAACCGAACTGGTGAATGGACATCTTAAATTCTATGAAACGCTGATACAACAAGGGATTGATAGCGGGGAATTCAAGCAAAGCAACGTAAAAGGGCTTTCCGTTATTTTTGAAAGTTTAACCATGGGCCTCAGCCAGATGTCTCAAAAATTAAGCCAGAAGGATGCGCTCGCCTTATATCATTTAGCGATTCAAGTTTTCCTGAATGGGATTACAGAAAACCGCAGTTGAATCATTAGCTTTTTTTTGTTATTTTACAGAATGAACATTCAGTATACATTTTTACGCAGATTACAAATACATCCAGGAGAATTATTATGAACATACTACTAAGAAACAGGGGCGCGCTATTGCTCCTCATATTCAATATTTTTCTAGTCTTCACAGGGATAGGACTCGTAGTTCCGATTATGCCTAAGTACATGACGGAACTTCATATAAGCGGAAGTACAGTAGGGATGCTTGTCGCGGCTTTTTCACTCACACAATTATTGTTTTCACCTTTGGCCGGAAGATTGTCTGATACTTGGGGACGCAAAAAGATAATTGTTTCTGGGATGGTCATTTTTGCACTCTCGGAGTGGCTATTCGGAGCTGTTAGTTCGACTTATTTGCTCTTTGCTGCTAGATTTCTGGGGGGAATTGGTGCTGCACTCATCATGCCTGCCATCATGGCCTATACTGCAGATGTTACCTCCAATGAAGAAAGAGCCAGAGGTATGGGATACATTACCGCAGCGATAACAACGGGATTTATTATTGGGCCAGGTATCGGAGGGTTTTTAGCGGAATACGGAATTCGGTTTCCCTTCTATGCGGCGGCAGTCGCAGGCGGTTTAGCAGCGGTAATCACCGCAATGATTCTGCCAGAATCATTACCTGTAGAAAAGCGTCAAGTCTCTAAGGCTGTGGATAAACCAAACCTGTTTCTTCAACTGCGGTATTCATACCGAGAGCCTTACTTTTTAAGTTTGATTATCGTGTTTGTTTCTTCTTTCGGTTTGGCGAACTACGAGACTATCTTTGGTTTGTTCGTTGACCACAAATTTGGTTTTACACCGAAAGACATAGCTTACATTATCACATTCGGATCCATTGCCGGTGCTGTCGTGCAAGCGACCCTATTCGGATGGCTTTTGAACCGTTTTGGAGAGAAGAAAGTAATCTCTTATAGTTTAATCATTTCAGGTATATTCGTTCTGTTAACTTTATTTGTAAACAAATATTGGTTGGTTGTTGTGGTTACTTTTATTGTGTTTTTGGCAATGGATGTCTTACGTCCGGCAATTAGTACTCAAATGTCCAAAGTAGCTCCTGATCAGCAAGGATATGTTGCAGGCCTTAACTCGGCTTATACAAGTCTCGGAAATATCGTTGGACCTATAGTTGCAGGCTTTTTATTCGATATTGATATTAATTATCCCTATATTTCTGCTTCCATCGTCCTCATCTTATGTTACGTTTTATCCGTAAAGGCGAGAAGAAGAGTAGTTGCTTAAAAAGGAGGGAAAATCATGATACGTCAGGCAAAAAAAGAAGATGCTGCTGCAGTAATTAGCTTAATGTACACGGCGATAGGCGATATTGCCCACACGTTGGCGGGAACCCAGGATGTTGGGACAGCTTGTCAGGTGCTGGAGGGATTTTTCCAGGAAAAAGGCAACCGCATCAGTTTCGAAAACGTGTTGGTGCTCGAAGAAGACAATCGCGTCATCGCCTTTATGCTAGCCTACCATGGCAGTCGAGCGGCGGAACTGGATCGTCCATTTCTTAATCGCCTAGCTGCGATTGGCAGCACAACGGTGAGCATTGAGCGCGAAGCACGCGAGGATGAGTATTATTTGGACTCTATCGCCGTTCATGCGGATTACCAAGGCAGAGGGATTGGAACCAAGCTGCTGCGATTGTTCGAACAGCAAGCTGCAGAGCTTGGCCATGATAAAATTATGCTGCTTGTGGATCTGGAGAATAAAGCCGCGAAGGCTTTGTACGTTAAGATGGGGTATAAAGAAGATGGCATTGTAACGGTTAGCGGGCATTTATTTAATCGAATGGTTAAAGGGTTGGAGTTGGAGACGGCGCAGTAGTGAGTACGAAGTTTGGACTTGGGGTAAGCGATGAGCTTACCCTATTTTTTTTGGATGAGCGAAGCTTTTCCTTTTAATTATTGGCTTCACCACTGGTTCTCTTTGCTTTCGAGGCCTTTCGGTCTTAAAGGGCAGCTAATGAACTGTAGGATGCTTATAGACGAGAAAATGGCTACTTTGGAGATTTAATGAACGGAGTTGGCGCTACCCGGCACTTTATTGGCAGAATGGTGATCATTTTCTTGAAATAGAGCAGCTGGAGTTTATTAGATTTTCAGAATGAGCGATTTTGGCTGGATAAAGGGTATTGAGTTCGTTAGGGAGCTTGGTTTTCCTCAAGGTTCATTGACTGTGTGACTTAGCCGCAGGCTCGGGTTTTTCATATTGGTGTTTACCACTGGCTCTTTGCTTTTGAGGCTTTCGGTCTTAAAGGGCAGCTAATGAACTGTAGGATGCTTATAGACGAGAAAATGGCTACTTTGAAAATTTAATGAACGGAGTTGGCGCTACCCGGCACTTTATTGGCAGAATGGTGATCATTTTCTTGAAATAGAGCATCTGGAGTTCATTAGATTTTCAGAATTAGCGATTTTGGCTGGATAGAGGGTATTGAGTTCGTTAGGGAGCTTGGTTTCCCCAAGGTTCATTGACTGTGTGACTTAGCCGCAGGCTCGGGTTTTTCATATTGGTGTTTACCACTGGCTCTTTGCTTTTGAGGCTTTCGGTCTTAAAGGGCAGCTAATGAACTGTAGGATGCTTATAGACGAGAAAATGGCTACTTTGAAAATTTAATGAACGGAGTTGGCGCTACCCGGCACTTTATTGGCAGAATGGTGATCATTTTCTTGAAATAGAGCATCTGGAGTTCATTAGATTTTCAGAATTAGCGATTTTGGCTGGATAGAGGGTATTGAGTTCGTTAGGGAGCTTGGTTTCCCCAAGGTTCATTGACTGTGTGACTTAGCCGCAGGCTCGGGTTTTTCATATTGGTGTTTACCACTGGCTCTTTGCTTTTGAGGCTTTCGGTCTTAAAGGGCAGCTAATGAACTGTAGGATGCTTATAGACGAGAAAATGGCTGCTTTGAAAATTTAATGAACTGAGTTGGCGCTTCCCGGCACTTTATTGGCAGAATGGTGATCATTTTCTTGAGATAGAGCACCTGTAGTTCATTAGATTTTCAGAATGAGCGATTTTGGCTGGATAAAGGGTATTGAGTTCGTTAGGGAACTTGGTTTTCCTCAAGGTTCATTGACTGTGTGACTTAACCTGCAGGCTAAGTTTTCTTAATTTTGTGCCTCTTTTTAGGCTGCGAATAGGTGTTGTTGTACGGGGTCGAAATAGAAATAAGGCAGCTGGAGGCGTCGACCTTGCTTATTCATCTACTGGCCCACAAAGGTTAGAAACCCTGGCCGCAGACAGGCTAGTTGCAAATAAAAAACACCCGACAGGGTGCTAGTATAAATCTTAGTTTTCAATGACAATATCTTTTAACTTTAGATTGACCAAGTTTGCTATCGTATCGCCAACCGGGCAAGTTTCTTCTAAAAACTTAACAAATTCTTCAACCCGTTCTTTGGAAGCGTCTGTTTTGATATAAAAAGTGTAGCGAATGTCAGAATAACCAGGTCGAACATCTGACTTTTTAAAGAATCCGTCCAAGTCCAAATCACCTTCGACTTCTACTCGGAAGTCTTCAAGATTGATATCAAACTTCTTGGCATATACTCTGGCTACAATGGATTGACATGCGCCTAACGAACCAAGCAGCGCTTCAACTGGATTCATACCAGTATCGGTTCCACCTAAACTTTTAGGTTCATCAATCGTAAATTCAAAATTTCTGGAGCTAACTTTGACAACAACACCTTCTTGCAGATGTGCTGTTGCTTTAAATGTTGTAATAGCGATTGTACTCACTCCTTTGTTATGTATACATTCAAAATAATGATACCACATAATTCCTATTAAGTTAATAGGAATTATTTTGAGAGCTAGAGAGCTAAATAATGGATGTACCCCTTAAATATAAAAAGAGATTTATTTTCCCAGTTTGCTCTGCTAAATGGATACTTACAATTGAGAGCATGTTTTTTGCATTGTGATCTTGGAATTGCCGATTACTTTGAATATAAAGAAATCGCGACTCCAGATTGAAGCACGTTTTTATAAGGAATATGGAGAACATCTTGCAAACAATACTCTTCTAATTTAATAATTGCCAATACAAGCAAAGTAAAAATAAAGGAGGAATTTAAGTGAATGATAATAAGCATTCCATCTGGATAGAAGCTGAACAATGGGCTGAAGGAGAATGGAACATACATGATGATAATACTGATGTAATAGTAACTCTACAAGATGGTTCAAGTTGGGTTGCCTCATTTTTTACCTACAATAATATTAAAACGCTAGCTGAAAAAAACCAACAAACGGGGGAATGCTTACATGGAAAGTACTTTTGGGGAAGCGACATGATACTCGTGGATCAATGTAGTCGTGATCGTATAGAAGAAGTGATCCATAGCTTGATAATACAAGGTGATTTTGAGCGAATATTTACTAAGTGTGATGTATCAAATTTGCAAGAATGAAAGAATAGCTAGAGGAATAGTTACTCAAAAAGAAAATATGTATTTGTCACCTTGTAATCCAACAATTGAGGATTAAGTGTGCGGTGGGTATTTTTGAGTTATTTTACAGATTGGGGCACTATACATTCGCGATGACTTATCCAGGAACGTATAAGGATCTCCCTACTACTCCACCGGAAGCTTCAAGCGTTTCTGCTGTTCTTCTTTATACTGTCGGGGGGATACCCCATAGTGCATGCGAAATTGTCTATAGAAGTAGGTATAGCTATTAAAGCCACTCGCTTTAGCGATATACTCCAGCGACATTACGCTGAAACGAATACGCTCACATGCGATCGCAAGGCGGACTTCAATGGCATAACTCATGATGGATTGACCGAAATTCGTTTTAAACAAATAGACAGCTCTGGAAATGCTAATTCCCGCATGTTTGGCAATTTGTTCCAATTTGAGATCTTCTGTTGCATGCTGATCGATGAAATTTTTGATGCGATAGGCAATGTAGGATGGGCTTGATGTTTGTCCCATACCGGCAATTTCATGCAATCGCTGTAAGGATAAACAAAGGACGCGCAGGATATAATCCGTTAGCTCTGCACTGGTGTCATTCACCCGCAACGTTTCCTTCGCCAACTGGTTCCACTGCTTCAGGAGATCGTCGTCGAGGGGGATGGTCGTCTTTTGTGGAGGGGAGAAATGTGCCCACCATTGGTCGATCCATGTTCCCTTGCAAATCACATAGTAGTCGATGCTAGTGTCTTTCATGATGAGCTCGTACTTTTCGCCTGGACGAAACATAAGCAGGTCTCCAGGCGCAATCACGACAAATTCGTTATCGATAAGTGCTTCACAGTAACCGCTTGTCTGCAGCCGGATGATATAAGTGCTTAGAAACTCATGCGGATTTCGAAACCGCTTTTTATGATGTGCCATCCCTGCATAAAGCGCTTCAGCTTGCAATTTATCCTCGCGTTCATGAAGCACATTAGATCCCACCTTAGTCTTGAGTAAATCGTTCATGTTTTCTATTAGCTAATTATACAAATTTTCTAGACACATGTATGCAAATATTTCCTGAAATAAATAGGACCGCCCTCGAACAGGGCGATCCTATTTGTATTAATTGACTTCTGCAAAGCTAACATTTCGACGCAGCCATTCTATACTTATCTTTACACTTTCTAACGCAGGTAGTTCACAATCGTCTTGTTCAATGATGAGCCATTCCGTTCCCGCGGCTTCTGCTTTCGCAATGATGGCTGGTAAATTCATCTCGCCCCGTCCTAACTCCAACGTTTGATAAGTGCCATCTTCGAACTTGCGTATATCCTTCAAATGAATCAAAGGTACTCGCCCGGCGTATTTGTCAAGGTATGTAATGGGATCGCAGCCTGCGTGATGTACCCAACAAACATCGAGCTCGCTTTTCATTGCATCTGGGGAAGTACTGCCCAAAAAAGCGTCGAACCATGGTTGATCCCCATAATTTTCGGTGAATTCAACATAGTGATTATGAAAGCCGAATGCGATGCCTTTGCTAGCGAATTGGCTGCTGCATTCGTTAAAAAAAGCAATTGTTTCGGGCAAAGCGTGCCGCTGAGCTTGATTTATTCCGGGACAGACGACATAACTGCTGCCGATGGCAACATTCATTGCAATTTCTTCTTCCAAATGGTTCTGTAGACGTTCCATGTTTACATGACTGCTGATAGCTTTCAGCGACAAGTCGGTAAGCAGCGTCTTTAACTGTTCAGGGCTAAAATCGTAATATCCAGCAAACTCGACACCTTCATAACCCATTTCGGCTACCTTTTGCAAAACCGACGCGGCGTCTTGAGCCATTTCATCTCGAAGTGTGTATAATTGCAGACCAATTCCCATTTTTCTCATTCAATAGTACCTCCCAAATTAACAAAAATAGTTCATTTCTGATTCATTATAAAAAGAACGGTCTCAACTTGAAATGAAGGATGTCATTGAAACATGAACAAAATGATTGAATTTTTCAGATTTGCTCCTCTAAGTCAGGCTGGAGCAATACGGCAGGTTGATGCCTTGGCAAGGTGGCAAAAGGATAGTTTTCCGCTGATTATCATAATCCTGCATCATTTATTATAAATACCTTCTATTGTACGATGTGTATATCAATAGAACATTGCCATGAAAGAGGATGTGTATATGCAAAAAGCAACTAGATTACTTTTTGAATTAAAGAAAAATAGAACGATGTTTCTCATGATAGCGCCAGCTGTCATCTATTTCTTCATCTTTAATTATCTACCAATGACTGGAGCCATCGTAGCTTTTAAACACTTTCAATATGACAAGGGCATCTTGTTTAGTCCATGGATAGGGTTTAAGAATTTCAGTTTTTTCTTCCAATCCGGGCAAGCCTGGCTGCTCACCAAAAATACGATACTTTACAATTTAGCCTTTATAGTCACAGGGGTCGTATGTTCGATAGGGATTGCCATCATATTCTCAGAGATCAAGGGGAAGTATTTCAAAAAGATTACGCATGCGGCGATGTTTTTACCTTTCTTTATTTCCTGGGTTGTTGTCGGAGCTTTTGTCTATAGTATGTTGAACTATGAGTTTGGTAGTTTGAACACCTTAATGAAAGGGCTTCATCTTCAACCCGTAGATGTGTATGGCACTCCAGCTTTATGGAAATACATCATTGTCGGTTTCTATCTTTGGAAGACTGTTGGCTATGGCAGCATCATTTACCTTGCGGTGATAACCGGAATAAACCCTGAATTATACGAGGCGGCAGATTTGGATGGTGCTAGCATCTATCAGAAGATCTATCATATTACATTTCCTTTATTGAAAGTTACCATCATGATTATGGTATTATTGCAGATTGGACACATTCTCAGAGGGAATCTGGATATGTTCTATCAATTAGTAGGAAATAACGGGGTGCTGTTCAATGCAACGGATGTGATTGATACGTTTGTATTTAGAGCTTTAATCTCGGCCAATGATATGGGACTGCCATCGGCTATAGGCTTATATCAGAATGCAATTGGTTTTGTAGTCATCCTTACATTCAATTATTTAGCGAAAAAAGTGAATTCCGATTATGCATTATTCTAGGTGGGAGGCCAGCAATGAAAGTTAATCATTCAGCAAGAAGAGATATGCTCACATTTAATATGATTGGATACAGTGTTGTAATTATCTTCACGATAGTATGTCTTATTCCTTTTCTCCTTACTTTATCAGGGTCATTTACAGAGGAATCCTCACTTTTTCAGGATGGTTACAGGCTGATACCCAAGTCAGTTTCACTGGATGCCTACGCGTTGATCTTTAAAAGTCCCAAAGTCATATTTGGCGCTTATGGTGTTACGATTTCGCTTGTTGTGCTAGGCACGGCATTAGGTTTGTTCTTAACTACAATGACATCTTTTGTTCTCCATAGAAAGGATTTCAGGTATAGGAATAAATTTGCCTTTTACTTCTTCTTCACGACATTGTTTAGCGGAGGCATTGTTCCGTGGTACATCATTATGATCAACCTAGGTATGAAAAATAATTACTTGGCGCTTCTTCTTCCCAATCTGCTCTCTGTCTTTAACATTATCATTATGCGCACCTTCTTTACGGCCATACCGGAGAGTATAGGTGAATCCGCGAAAATCGACGGCGCAGGTGATTTTACGATATATCGCAAACTTTATCTACCTATGTCTGTTCCCGCTTTGGCTACGATTGGTTTGTTTTTAGCTATTACCTATTGGAATGATTGGTATCCGGCGATGCTGTTTATTAGCAAAGACGAATTGATCCCCTTACAATACCAACTTTACAAGGTGTTTAATGATATGCAATTTGCCCAACAGGTAGCTTCACAAACGGGGATATCTGTTGGCAATATGCCTTCGGAAACATTCAAAATGGCGATGACCATGGTTACAATTGGTCCGATCATCGTATTGTATCCGTTTTTACAAAAGTATTTCATTAAGGGAATGACGGTTGGAGCTGTGAAAGGATAACCCGGGAAACCGCTTATCAATATATGAAACAGGAGGGTTACAGAAATGAGAAGAAAGATATCCAAAGCTGTTCAAGGTTTAGCCGTTTCACTTCTTATGGTGTCGCTTATTACGGGATGTACAAAAACGGACAATAAAGGAGTGGAGAGCACATCAAGTAATAAGGCAAGCGCCACGCCAGCTCCTGCTGCTGGGAAGCCAGATACTTCAAAGGCGGTTAATCTGACGATGTATCTGACAAACCCTAAATCAGATGATATTCAGATATTGGAAGATGAGCTGAATAAGATGCTGAAGCAGGACATTAATACGACTGTAAAAATTTCTCTACTGACAACCGATGCTTACAAACTGATGTTAACCTCCGGTGAAGATTTTGATTTAGCGTACTCCGCCAGTTGGTTGAATTATGCGGATAATGCCAGAAAAGGAGCGTTTAAAGAAATAACATCTGAAATGTTGAAAACATATGCACCAATGACTGCCAATGAAGAAAAGGCGAAATTAAGCTCTGGTTACGTAGATGGGAAAATGTTCGGATTGCCAGCACCTATAACCAATTACTATTACAACTTATTGCTTGTCAGAGGCGACTTAATGAAAAAGTACAATGTTCCTGACATCAAGTCGTTGGATGACTTAGGCGTATTCCTGGATGCTGTGAAGAAAAATGAGCCTAACATCATCCCTTTCAATTTGGGCAAAAATGATAGCTGGATGCTTCCGGCCGTCTTTTATGGAAGTAATGATATCACGGCGCCAGGGGCAGCAAATTCAACAAGTCCGATTCAGATTAGAAAGACAGACAGCTCTCTTAAACTCAATTATGCTCTTGACATGCCTGAAGTTGTTCAATTCCTTAAAACAATGAAAGATTGGAAAGAAAAAGGCTTCTGGGCAAAAAACACATTGGCAAATCCTGTTAGCATAGGTGATTCATTTAAGAATGGAAAGAGTGCTGTTTCATTCGCGGGCACTGTTGATGGTGCGAATGCAAACTATTTTGACTTTGCAAAAGAACATCCAGATTGGGATGTAAGAGTATTTCCGGCCTTCTTCAAGGGGAGTGTAGATGCGTATTCCTATTCTAATAACTCTATGGTGATCGGGGCCAAATCCAAGAATGCTGAAAGAGCCCTTATGGTTCTAGATTTATTAAGAAATAATGAAAAGTACAATGTGCTGAGTAAGTATGGTGTTGAAGGCAAGCACTATACGCTTAATACTGAAGGTAAAATAAGCTATCCTGGCCCAAGCTTCCAAGGTGGAATATGGGGCGTATCCAACGATAAATTTATCAAAACCCCTGCAGTTACGATGCCGAACTATGCAGATTTGATTAACGATGAGAAGAAGCGGTATAAAGCGAATCCACTCGTAGATTTTGTACTTAATACCAAAGATATCAGCGACGTTGCAGCCAATATAGCGAACCTTTACACCCAATATGGTACACCGCTCTTTATGGGGTTTGTGGATGACGTAGACAAAGCAGTTGAGACGTATAAACAAAAGCTGAAAGAAGCCGGCGTGGAGAAATATGTGGATGCCACTAAAGCGCAGATGGATGAATATTTGAAGAATCATAAATAGTAGGAGGCTAAAAATGTCCAAAATGGTAAAGTGGTTGCTCATTTTCATTCTTGCAGCCGGTATAGTTCCAATAATGGCTGTTCCGTCTGCCGAAGCTTCGGTTCCAGTGACTGTTAGTAATCCTGGTTTTGAAAATGGTCTCACAGGTTGGCAGCAACTTTGGCCCGAAAATCCGGCAATGATCGCTACATCCCCGGTCCATTCAGGCGTCAACAGCCTCGTTCTGAACGATACAAAAATCGATGGGTATTATGGAGTCAACTCGTTACCCATCCCGGCGGTAGAAGGCGAATCGTATAAAGTCACCGTTAGTGCGTATTACGAGACCAATGCATATGGTGTTCTCGTGCTTGCTTTTGACAATAAATCAGGCCAGACGATTAAGGATACCAGGGTATCGGTTTCCGGAGGGCCAGGCAAATGGAGCGAGATGACAGTTTCACTGCAGGCTCCCGCAAATACGGCTTCCGTCAGGGTGCGACTAATCAGCGGTTTAACACAGACGGGAAAAGTATATTTTGACGACGTGAAAGTAGAGAAATTGCCAGTTTTGACAGGCAAGGTTACCGAGATAGGCTTAGGAACTTCCTTACCTTGGGTAAATTTGAACCTGTATGATGTATCGGATACAGCTTTTACCCATCTTATCGCAAGTGCTGTAAGCGCCAAGGACGGCTCGTACACGTTGTCCAACATGGCGCCAGGCTCGTACGTCCTTCGAGCCGTACGAAACGGATTCGTCGCACAAACGTTCTCTGTCCTTGTCGTTGATGGATCCAGTACACCCCTCAATATTCAAATGGTGCCGGATCCTGCTTTCCCGCCACGTCCCGTTTCTGGAACGGTAACGGAGCTTGTATACGGGCAACCTCTCCAAGGTGCGAAGATCAGCTTATTTAAGGAAACTGATCATGAAGCGACCATGGAGTTGACGGCCAGTGTGACGACTAACGCGAATGGGAGCTATTCGTTCCCGGCTGTCGCGCCAGCCGATCGTTATTTTGTCAAAGTAGAAAAGTCTGGTTACGTAACGACACGGGAGCCGGTGTATGTCTACGACGGTCCAGTCTTAGATGCCGATGTACAGGTTCCAATCGAGCCCCCTATTTATACGGCTGCAACCATACCCAAGCCCATTGTCGGTCACCCTAGACTATTCGTCCAAAGTGGGGATATTCCAGGGATACGGGCCAAGCAATCGATGCCGTTCTTCCAGCCTCTTTTTGCAAATTTACAAAATCTGCGAGACACGCAGGGCTACACATCGCGAAGCAATCTGACTTCAACAGCAAATCAAATGCAAACGTTTACATTCCCTTCGATAGAGGAAGCTCGCTATGTACGTCTTGTTAGTCGTGGAAGTACAGGATCAAATGCGCTAGCGATCAGAGAAATCGAAGTCTTCAAGAATGGCTCAGGAGGAGGACGGGTAGAGGTACCTGTACAAGGCGCGACTAGCAGTGCCAAATGCTCGAACTCAAGTGAATTTGCTGCAGACAAGGCGATCGATAAGGATGTGAATACCTTATACTGCAACTTTGACCTTATGGGAACCTTTACCCTGGATATGGGCTCTAATACATTCATTCAATCACTTGATATCATCTTTAATTATGACACCAGCCGCGTCTATCTGTTCGACATTTTGGTATCCAAGGACAACACGAATTGGAAACTTGTCGATCTTGGTATGGGCGGGGGCGCATTGCCGCCAGCTCCTGCTGGCCAAAGCAATATCATAGCTAGTTTGCTTTCGCAGGTGAATGCCAATGCCTTTGCCTATATGCTCGACAGGGAGCACAATCTTGCACAAGGCCAGAAAGCCGTGAATATGGCTATGAATATTGTGGATACCGCGCAATATGTACCAAGGGATTACAATAATAATACCGGTCAGCTCTTGGAAATGGTTGCACTTGTATACGACTGGTGTTATCCATTGCTCACGAATGAGCAAAAGATACATTTTAAGGATGCCATCCTGCGCTTCGCAGCGGATCTGGAGATGCATTATTACGATTCTGGCACTAAAGTTTTTGATTTTGCTCTGGGTACGGGGCATGGTGGCGAAGACCAGTTGTTCCGCCATTTGCTCAGCGCAGCTATCGCCGTTTATGATGAATACCCGAATATTTATAATCGGGTAGTTCCCGAGTTTCTTAACAAAGCTGTACCGGTACGTGATTATTTCTACGCCTCTGATTCCCATCATCAGGGTGGTTCTTACGGAGCTACCCGCTACAGCACAGAATTGTGGGCAACGGCGATTTTCACCAAAATGGGACTACCCAGCCCCTTTTCCATCAAGCAGAGTAAGGTCATTTACAAACAAATCTATGCACGCAGACCGGATGGACAGATGCTGCGGGATGGTGACGAATTTAATTCCGTATACACCCCGCTGAACACGGTATGGCACTACCAACCACTCGCGATGCTTGCTGCTGCTCTTTTTAATGATCCCTATATCAAGAACGAATTTATGGAAACGTATACGCCGAATGAGATGCCGATCTACGAAATTCTGTTACTGGACGGGAACACGGCTTCGCAGGCCAAACCGCCAAACGATCTTCCACTAACACATTACTTTAACGATCCGGAAGCGTCGATGATTGCAAGATCAGGCTGGGACGATGTATCCACGACCACACACCAATCATCCAGCGTTGTCGCCGAGATGAAGATCGGCAACCGTCGCTTCGGCAATCATGAGCATATGGATTTCGGCAGCTTCCAGATTTATTATAAGGGAGGTCTTGCGATCGATTCAGGTATCTACTCTGGTATGACAAACGGAGTAGCCAGTAGTTATTTTGGCCCGCACGATCAATATTACAACAAGCGCACAATCGCTCATAATTCGATGCTAGTGTACGACCCGAACGAACGCCCAACCGGCAACGACGGCGGACAGCGGTGGCTCGATACAGGCCCGACTCGCAGCGGCAACGATGCACAGACGCTTCAGGATGTGTTCGGCAGCAACTACAAGTTTGGGGAAGTGCAGGGACATGCGTTCGGACCCGATCCCATTACACCAGATTACAGCTACATTAAGGGCGATCTATCGTCTGCATACACCGCCAAGATGGAACAGTACCAACGTTCTATGATGTTCCTGAATCTGAAGGATTCGACAAATCCAGCGGCAATGATCGTCTTTGACCGGGTTGTCTCTTCTGATCCGAATTTCAAGAAGTACTGGCTGCTGCACAGCATGGAGGAGCCTATTATAGATGAAGCTACGAAAACGTCGACGATCCGGCGAACAGATAAGGGTGACAGCGGCAAGCTTGTCAATCAAACGCTGCTTCCCCAAGCATCCAATGCCGTTATCCAAAAAGTCGGCGGTCCTGGGCACGAATTCGATGTATTCGGAACCAACTATCCGATAACGCCTACAAATCCGAATAATACCGAAGAACCAGGCGCATGGCGTATTCAGCTTTCGCCGGGAACAGCGGAGAAGGAGGACTTGTTCCTGAATGTGCTGCAAGTCATGGATGGTGACAAACAGCCGTTGCCTATACAGAAGCTGGATGCCCCGGAACTTGTCGGCGTGCAGCTAGCCGATAAAGCAGTCCTTTTCAGCAAGTCGGGCAAGAGACAGTCAGGAACAGTAACTTTTGCCGTCTATAGCGGTTCCAATGAATCGCAATTCATCGTAACGGATCTAGAGCCGGGCTTTTGGAGAATCGAGCATGACGGCGTAGCTCAATTTGGTACAGTCACGAAGGAAGGCAATGTGCTCAGCTTCAACGGTCCTGCGGGAACGACTTACACGTTGACCTCCGTACCGAACATCACAGCACCAGCAGATGCGATCCTTTCCGCAGACATCACCGTGCCGACGAACACCGATGTCAGGGTAACGATTAACTACCCAACTGACGCAGTGGTGAAAGAATACAAAGTGGGCGCTAGCGGCACGTGGACAACATACACAGCACCTGTCGTTGTTGCCGGCAATAACACGGTGTATGCAAGAGGAAAGAATGCTGTTGGCAATGTGTCCCAAGTAACCAACTATGTGGTGAGCAACATCGATAGAACAATACCAACTGCAACAGTGGCCTATAGTCCAGTAAGCGACCAAAGTGTGGTTGCCACAATTGTACCGAGCAAACCGGTTACAATTACAAATAATGGGGGACTGAGCAGCTACACATTTTACCTTGATGGCAGCTATACCTTCGAATTTGTTGATGCAGCAGGAAATCAAGGGACGGCTACAGCAACGGTGAATGATCTTGGTTTGAAGAGCAGAGCCAAACCGGGT
Organism: Paenibacillus sp. HWE-109; assembly: GCF_022163125.1. Lineage (NCBI taxonomy): Bacteria > Bacillati > Bacillota > Bacilli > Caryophanales > Paenibacillaceae > Paenibacillus > Paenibacillus sp. HWE-109. The sequence goes on from NZ_CP091881.1 coordinate 2,131,944, forward strand.
ACACCAGTCCTCTCTAATGACAATGGGTACGACACAGGACTTCAGGATGGTAACTATCAGGTGACAATGAATATGTGGAACGGCGCAAACGGTAGAATCTATAAGCTTTATGAGAATGACATCGTAATCGATACGAAAATTCTTACCGACAATTCACCATCAGCTCAATCCGCCGTAACATCCATTACCTACAAGCAAAATGGGACTTATCGTTACTATGCAACGCTTACCAATGCATTTGGCACAACAACGAGCAGTACGCATTTGGTAACGGTAACGAACGCAGCGCCAGAAAAAGCGGTGCTTTCGGGCGATAATTGGGATGGGGATGGCAATTACAATGTCAGCATGAATATGTGGTGGGGAACCAACGGCACTTCCTATCATTTATACGAGAACGGCGTTCTCATCGATACACAGGTTTTGGAGAATCGTACACCGACTGCCCAAACCGCCCTAACGTCCTTAGCCAATAAAGCTAAAGGTACCTATGAATATCGAGCTGAACTCATTAACTATGCTGGAGCAACAACAACCGAAAAGATGACTATCACCGTAACGAAGTAGGGCTTCTCATAGAACCAAATTGCGAACGGAGAACGAGGTTATCCCCAAGAGTAGGTATATCTTGAGGGATAGCCTTAATCTCGTATTACTCCAGGTGTTGGCCTATGTTACAATGGGTACAAATTATTAGAATAAGGGGCGTTTGACTGTGATAAAACTTGTTATTGTTGATGATGAGAAGATAACAAGGGAAGGTTTGCTCCAGTATATCCCTTGGCATGATCTTGGCGTTGATGTCGTTGAAATCGCTGGGGATGGGTTTGAAGCGTTGGAAATCGCTGAGCGTTTGCAGCCCGACATCATCTTAAGTGATATAAGGATGCCTGATATGGATGGGATTGAACTTGCAAGCAAACTTAGGGATATTTTACCGCAATGTACAATCCTGTTTTTGAGTGCATATGCAGATAAGGAGTACTTGAAATCGGCTATTCATCTAAAAGCACTCCATTATCTTGAAAAGCCGGTTAACCGGGAAGAAGTGAAAAGTGCAATTAAGGATGCCGTCCAAGCTATTGTTGTAGAAGAGCGAAAAAGAGCAGCAGACGTGGACATGAGGGTAAGATTTGAAAGAAGCAGCAGCGTGTTTAAGGAGAAGCTCGTTCTGGAAATGACGAACGGGCAGGTGCTGCCAGATGAAATTAAGATGTACTTTGCTACTTTACAGCTGGATATGCCGTTAACCGGGGATTTTGTGACCGCCTTAATTAAGCTGGATATCGAATCGGATAGTCAGATAGAGATACAGCAGAAGCATAAGGATCAAATAATAAACTCAGTTGAAACCATCTTTAAAGACCTGCAGATCAAGCATTTAGCGGGTTTTAAGCATACAAACCATATTTTAGTCCATTTTTATGGGCAAAGTATCCGCAATCTATTTTTTTCAGCGAGTTTATTAGATGAGCTTAAGATGAGTATTGAACATATTGTCGGTTTGAAAACCAATTTATTTATCGCTTTGGGAAAGAAAGTACATACGATTTCGGATGTTCAAGAATCCTATTTCACTGCAGCTATCGCTCTCCAAAAGCAGTTTTTTATCGGCCATAACCGGATTGTCCTGTATGAGGAAGAATGTGAAAGTGTGTATGTATTAGATGAATCTTTGAGCAACAGGTTTCTGGCCTTTATCAAAGAACATGAGCAGGAAAAAGCCAAGGATTACATAAGAAGTTTAAATGATGATTTCAGAAGAAATACAAATCTGCTCGTGAATTCAATTAAAAATGTATATTTCAATATGCTTGTGGGATTAAATAAATTTGCTGAAGAGTTCAATATTACGATTATTGAGGATGAACATAAGAAAGATTTCTTATGGGAAATGATTACGAAAATCCCGACCTTAACGGAAATTGAAGTGTATTTGTTGGAGCGGATTGATTTTGTATTCGACAAAATGAAAACGATGGATAATATCGGAGAGAATATTTATCAAATCATGCAGTATATCAGTGAAAACTTTGCAGAAGAAAGCTTAACGATTGCTGCTATAGCGAACAATATGTATTTGACGCCGACTTATATATGCAAGATCTTTAAAAACAAAACGGGGAAAACAATCAACCAATACATTACCGAAGTGAGAATTGAAAAAGCCAAGGGGCTTTTGAAGGAAGAAAAAATAAAGCTATTGGAAATATCACATCGGGTAGGCTATCTTAGTCCCAATCATTTTGCTAAAACCTTCAAAAAATTGACGGGAATGAATCCTTCGGAATTCAGAGAAAGGCATTTCTTATGACATTCAGCATAAAAAACGTCGTATTGAAGTATATATTGGATCAAAAAATTAAAAAGAAATTATTTATTACCTATTTTGTATTAATTATCATACCGCTGTTGATTTTTTCATTGATCGCATACCACAAAATTGCGCAAACAATCCAGAACAACACGATGTTTTCTGTTAAACAATCGTTCGATCAAGCCGTCTTTTCTTTTTCATCCAGAGTGGAGAATGCCAAGAATATGTCGGATTTAATCATTCTTGATGCCGAAGCTACCCGAGCCTTCAGTAAAATGATTGTACCCAATGAAGAAATTCCCCATCAAATCAATGATTATACGTATTTGAGCAGGTTATTTACCTATTTGCAGCGAAATGCGGATGTCTTCCATATCCGTCTGTTTATCCCTGACAATCTCATGTATTCCGGTGATGGACAAAACTTTTTCAGCTTGGAAGCAGCGTACGATAAGAAGTGGTATGAAGACTTACTAAACAAGTCAGTCAATATTTTGTGGTACCCTACGACATCTGTAACGATAGATTCTTCCGGGAAGACGATCGAAGAAAGGGTTTTGTCAGCTTTGCGTCTGGTGAAAAAACCAGATGACTATACTAAGAATATAGCTGTTTTGAGCATTGATATCCTGGAGAGTGATATTCATAGCATGCTTAAAAAGGCTGCTGATCTAACGGAAACAGGAATTGTATACATCGAAAACAGCGAAGGTATCATTCAGTCCAGCACATCCTTGGGCATAACAGAAAATTGGAGAGTTCCAGAAAAATATTCGAATGCTTTGCACGAGGGAGATTGGCAGAAAATAAAGATTAACGACGAAATGGCTTTTGTGGGCTATAAAAATATTGAGAAAACGGATTTGCGGATTGTATCGGTCGTTCCCTTAAAGGAAATCCTTGCTTCAAGCAGCCATGAAAGAAATTCGTTGATCGTATTACTGCTTGTAATGGGAGCGTTAGCTTACCTGTTGGCTTATTTCATTTCTGCTTCAAGCACCAAACGGATTTACAATCTAGTTGATAACATGCGGCGGGTTCAAAAGGGTGATTTGTCCGTAACCATTTCAAAGGATAGCAGAGACGAAATCGGTGAGCTGGCAGTCAATTTTAATTTTATGATAAAAAAAATAAATGAATTAATCGAGGAACAATACAAGAGCGGGCAGGAGGTTAAGGAAGCAGAGCTTAAATTGGTTCAAGCAGAGTTCAAGACCTTACAGGCTCAGATTAATCCGCACTTTCTTTACAATACGTTGGATTTAATTAATTGGATGGCCATCAAATATAATTGTCCGGATATCGAATCTTTGATTTATTCCTTGTCGCGGTTCTATAAACTAAGTTTAAGAAAAGGTGCAGACATTGTGACGATTCGCGATGAAGCAATGCATATCCAAACCTATTTGCAAATTCAAAATTATCGGTTTGAAAATTGCGTGCAATTGGAATTGGATGTTGCCAGCATTCAACCGTATAGAATTCCTAAAATCACGTTGCATCCTCTTGTTGAGAATTCGATTATGCACGGCATTTATAAAAAATCCGGGAGCACCGGCACCATTAAGATAAGCGGAAAGCTGGAGAATGACCATCTTATTATGTATATCGAGGATGACGGAGTTGGCATGACGGAAGAGCAAATTGAGCGGATTTTTCAACACACTGATCCAGATGAACAAACGGATGACTTGCATGGATTCGGGATTAGAAACGTCAACGAAAGGTTGAAGCAACACTTTGGGAGTTCTTATGGTTTAACTTATCGAAGTAAATTGGGAGAGGGGACAACGGTCGAAATCCGAATTCCGCTCCACATTTGATCATGGGAACACAAAAACCTCCTTCTCCTTGGAATAAACTCAGGATGAGGAGGTTTAATATCGTGAACACACCTGCGGCTTCGTCGCAGATTTGAATTAAGTTATTCGAAATAAATCGCTTTCCCGGTCCTCGAAGATTCATAGATAGCTTCCAATATTTGTGTGACAACTAGCGCTTGCTCAGGTTTTACCAACGGCTCCGTATCATGAAGTATGCAATCGAGCCACATCCGCGCTTCCAGATCGCTTGGGCTTTCTTCGCTGCCTTCAAAAAAATCAACTCCGCCTACGCTCATATCGGTGGTGGTTGCGAACATTCTGCCCATTCTTTCGCCGTTAATGCGAAGACCGTCACGCATATCCGCTCCACCTTCTGTACCGCAAAGCGTCGTTTTTGCCTCAAGGGTGTCAAGTGAGTTGAGTGCCCAACTGGATTCAAGTATAACGGTCGCTCCATTCTGCATGGTAATGAAACCGAACGCAGAATCTTCTACTGTAAACTTTTCAGGATCCCAAGGTCCCCAGAAGTTTGCTGCATTTTCTTTGCGGCTAAGCTTGTTGAAAGTTGATCCCAGGACACATTTTGGTGCATAATTGTTCATCATACGCAAGGTTAAATCCAGTGCATGGCTGCCGATGTCGATGAGCGGGCCGCCGCCTTGTTTCTCTTGGTCCAGAAAGACGCCCCAGGTGGGAACCCCACGTCTGCGGATGGCATGAGCTTTGGCAAAATAAATGTCCCCAAGCTCGCCATTATCGCAAATTTGCTGCAAGTAACGACTGTCCGGCCGGAAGTTATTCTGGTAAGCAATCGATAGCTTTTTGCCGGTCCGTCTAGCTGCATCCAACATGGCTTGCGCCTCAGCTGCATTCTTGGCCATCGGTTTCTCGCACATGACATGCTTGCCGGACTCCATTGCCGCAATAGAGATCTCGGCATGTGAGTCGTTTGGTGTACATACATAGATCACATCGATAGCGTCATCCTTAAGGATTTCCCTATAATCGTAATAAGATTTTGCCCCAATAGCACCATGTTTTGCCGCAGCTCTTTCTGCTTTATCGACAATAATATCGCAGAAAGCGACCATTTCCAGCTCTTTCAATTTGGCAAGCGCAGGGAAATGCTTCTCGAATGCAATGCCGCCGCAACCAATAATTGCCGCTTTAAGTTTCTTAACCATCTTAATCGACCTCCGCAAATAGTTCATTTTTACAACCCGCTTCAGGGGAGTTGTTCATTTCAGCTCTATTATAGGGCGAACGAGTGCTGCGATGAAATGAAGGATGTCATTGAAACATGAACAATATGATTGAGTTTCAGTTGAGTTTCAGGGATTGGTGATTTGATGGATATTTGACCCGCTGTTGGAGTTTTCAAGTGGTGATGCCCCATGACAACTCAAAATAAAAAACAGAAATCTATCTGCTTGAAAAGGACTGATAACTATTCATGCATATTTGGAATGCGCTGGGAATTGATCCCAGTAGTGACAGTTCCGTCATTAAGAGAGCTTACGCGAAGCAGTTGAAACTCCATCACCCTGAGGAAGACCCGGAGGGTTATCAACGGTTGCGGGAAGCTTATGATCAAGCGCTTAGGCAGGCCAAACAGCAGAGTAACCGATCAGTCAACCGTATTGTTTCGGAGGAAGAAGTTGAGCAGCAGGAAAGTCAGCATGTGTCTGTTTCTAACCGCATCATGATCCTGCCAGAGCAGGATCATGTACCTCGCAGTCCTGAACATCAATTAGATGAGTTTATGGGTAAGGTCAAAATGATATACAACACTTTCATATCACGAATCGATACAGATTATTGGTTGGAACTAATGAATGACGATGTCATGTGGAATGTAAATCTTCAACGTTCCGTTTACGAACGAATGCTCAATTTTTTAGAAAGTCATCCTTATTTGCCAAGATCGGTTTGGCAACTGCTCGAAGGCAGTTTTCGATGGAAGGAGAAAGCGCAAGAGGATCGGGATTTGTTTTCCAAACGGTATCCTAATGTGTTTATTTATGCACTTGAGGATCAGCAATATGCGACAAGCTTGCGGTATTCGTTCCTTGCAGATGCAGGAAACATTGATTACGATGCCTTTCTGCATTATCGGGTAATGGCGTTGAGAGCGCTCAAAGACCATGACTTACAGACTGCGGAAGAAATGCTGAATAAGGCCTGCGAAGTGTTTCCCAGTGATCCGGATTTGCTTCGCCTTCAAGGGGAATTTTACTTTCGAACGGATGATTTAAATCGTGCTCTTATTGCCTTCGATCATTGTATTCGTATTGCTCCTGACGATATGGATTCTTATTTCTATCGCTCTCGTATTTACTATAAACAAGACAAGCTGGTTGATGCGATTCAGGATTTAGACTATCTTCTTTCTAAAATGCCAGAAAATCTGGATATGTTATCTCTTTTGGGAAAATGTTATATCAAGTTGGGACAATTAAACCAAGCTAGAGAAAGCTATCATCGGATACTGGACATCCATTCGAACGATATCGAAGCACTTGTTTATCTTGCGGATTTCGAGAGGTCCACAATTAAGCAAAAGAGCTTTGGGCAATCGGAGGAATTAGAGCCTACAGATGAGATGGAACTCCAACTGAGTGCTCAGCCTCCCTTACTGGCGTTATTTGCAAAAATTAAAGAGCTGTTATTTAAGCTTGCAAAACTATTTTAGTATTAGCTTTCGGTGGTCTATGGAGCAAGTAGAAAGGAGTTGTCTTTGTTTCAAAATGGATTATTACAATCTCGAAGCTCGCCAACAATTATCTTTATATATTCATGCACTTTCGTCTTTTTGCTTGAAAGGGCATAATCCTTATCCTTTTGCCAAAAATATGCACCTAATATTCGAAAATAAAAGTCGGTTGCGTCAATTGCTGTACAAATGGGAAATCGATGATGCCGAAATGCTAAAAGAGAAGTTGGACTGGTTCTTTCAAACTGGGCACAGAAAAGAGTTTCGTGACAGTAGTATGCTGCTCTCAGGGCTTTCAATATCGGAACGCGCTGAATATATACAATCACTGCCTGACGGGGATCCAAGGAGAGCAAAGCTGATTGTCTCCAATCATTATTTGACACGCTTGCCAGTGGAAGGCATAGCTGCATACGATCATTCTTGGTGCGTATATGCTTGCTGCGCGGGATATGAACTCGGATATTTAACGGAAGAGGATAAATGGAGAATGGTGACTGTCAGTGCTCGGGATGTTAGAAAATCATATTCAAGCTGGAAGGACTATGCTATCGGATATGCGGCAGGAGCGGACTTCACAGAGTCTTCTTCTTCTTTTGAATATGTGAATAAAAACCAAGATTTCCTTATTAAGCTGCTTATTGCTCCAGACAGTCCGCTAAGACATATTAGCTTTGGGTGTTGAGATGTAGTCTATACCACTATCGAGAAAAGAGATGATTACACTATGATAAAGAAATTTCTACCAAATGTTTTTTTAGTTATATGGGCGCTAAGTGCACTGGGTGCTACAATTGCTCACCAATTCTTCACTGAACGGGTTGCGGCTGCATCGGTTTGGGGAATGGCTGCCGGTTGGCAGCGGGAGATTGGATATTTCGACTTAGTTCTGGCGTGCACAGCTCTTTATTCCGTATTTACTCGAGATTCAGCTCTTAAAAAGTATCTATGTATGATTCTGCCTACGCTCAGCATCTTACTAGGGGGAAATCATCTCGTCACATTTTGGCAGTCTGGTCAATTACTTCACTTTCAATGGTCTGCTCTAAATGGTCTTGCTATTATTTTCGGTTATGCTTCTTTATTCTTATTGAACACTCCTGAACAAAAACACTAGAAAACATTGCAGAAACTTTAGCTATAGCAGCTGAGGTTTTTTCTTTATAATAGGGGTATGCTAAACTTGACCTATAAACAAAATTTTCCAGAAAAACAAGGAGGTGATGCCCATGACAACGAACAACAAACTCAATAGATTATCCAAGGAAAAGTCGCCGTATTTGCTGCAACATCAATACAATCTGGTAGATTGGTTCCCTTGGTCAGACGAGGCTTTTGAAATCGCCAAACGCGATAATAAGCCAGTCTTCTTATCTATTGGGTATAGCTGACGTTGGATATCTGGAGAACTTGTCATTGGTGCCACGTCATGGCACACGAATCTTTCGAAGACCAAGCTGTAGCAGACATGCTAAACAAGGACTTCATCTCCATCAAAGTCGATCGTGAAGAACGGCCGGATGTCGACCACATCTACATGGCGGTATGCCAGGCGATGACAGGCCGAGGCGGCTGGCCGCTGACGGTGTTCCTGACGCCGGAGAAGAAGCCTTTCTTCGCAGGAACGTACTTCCCGCGCAGCCGTAAGTATAACCGAGCTGGATTCGTAGAGATCATAGCCCAGATGGCAGCGAAGTGGAAGGAAGACCCGGAACGCATTCGTGAGGTAGGGGAGCAGGTTATGCAAGATATGACAAGTCGACTGCTTGAGCATCGTATGGGTGGCGAGGTTTCGGAGGAAACGCTCCATGAGGCATTCCGTTTGTATGAGCGTACATTTGATCCAGCGAACGGTGGCTTTGGCAGCTCGCCCAAGTTTCCGACCGCTCAAAATCTATCGTTTCTACTAAGGTATTATTATAAAACCGGTAAGGAAAAAGCGCTTGAAATGGTTGAAAAGACGCTCGATGCTATGCATCGTGGAGGGATGTACGACCACATCGGATTCGGATTTTCGAGATATTCCGTCGATGAGAGATGGTTGGTTCCTCATTTTGAAAAGATGCTGTATGACAACGCATTGCTAGTTATGACCTATATAGAAGCTTATCAAGTGACAGGAAAAGAGAAGTATGCGGAGGTCGCAGAGCAGATCATCACTTACGTGCTTCGCGATATGACGGATGAGGGCGGAGCGTTCTACTCCGCTGAGGATGCGGATTCCGAAGGCGAGGAAGGCAAGTTCTATGTCTGGACGCCAGATGAAGTGGAGGTCGTTCTTGGCATAGACGAAGGCGATCTTTATTCGGAGCTGTACGATATTACGGAGTCGGGGAATTATGAGGGGCGTAATATCCCGAATTTGATTGACACGACTCTGGTGTCGTTTGCGAAGCGGAAGCAGATTCCCCTAGAGGAGCTGAAGCAGCGGATTATGGCGGCCCGTGCCAAGCTGTTCGCGCACCGCGAGCAGCGCATTCATCCGGGCAAGGATGATAAGATTCTGACCTCGTGGAACGGTCTGATGATTGCTGCGCTGTCCAAGGCTGCGCGCGCCTTGGACAAACCTTCTTACGCGGAGGCTGCCGCGAAAGCCGCGGATTTCCTGCTTCGCGAGCTGCGCCGCGAGGATGAGCGTTTGCTCGCCCGCTATCGCGACGGCGAAGCTGCTTTCCTCGGCTACGTGGACGATTATGCATTCCTCGTATGGGGCTTGATCGAGCTGTACGAGACCACGTTCGAGCTGCGCTACCTCCGTGAAGCAGTCCAGCTGAACGCCGAGATGCTTCGCCTCTTCGGAGACGAAGAGAAGGGCGGGCTCTTCTTCTACGGCAGCGATGCCGAGCAGCTGCTCACCCGCCCCAAAGAGATCTACGACGGCGCGATGCCGTCGGGGAACGGGGCCGCCGCGCTGAACCTGCTGCGGCTATCCAGGCTGACCTACGACGCGAAGCTGTCGCAGGCAGCCGATGTCCAGCTCCAGGCGTTCGCCGGAGCTGTTGCCGCTTACCCGCCGGGCTATGCGCTGACGCTGGCCGCGCTGGATTTCGCTTGCGGCGAAGCCAGCGAAATCGTCATCGCCGGCGACCCGGCGAAGCCGCAGACGCAGCAGATGCTGCGCACGGTGCAGCGGCAGTATCTGCCGAATACGCTGCTGATTCTTCACCCGCCAGGAGAGGCTGGCGAAGAAGTGCGCAAGCTTATTCCGCTTGTGCAAGACAAGCTGCAGCTTGGTGGGCAGGCTACAGCTTACGTATGCCAGAATTTTGCCTGCCAAGCGCCAACGCAAGATCTGGAGGACCTCGCAAATCTTACTTCCTGAGATACTTTCTCGTCTAGAAGCCTACATCTTAATTCGATACAGGATCCTGCTCCGCCCGGCTGAATCCTTTAACGATTAGCCATACAGCCAACACCATTTGTTGAAAGGCTATTGGCATGTTCAACATCATGTAGGCTGCATCCAGATCGATGAAGCGAATCATAAATAATAAGCTTGCCAATATGGACAATGCAGATCCAATAACACCCCAAACGGACAACCAACGTGGAACTAGTTTTGTTTGGTAGAATAGGCAGTTAAACAAGAACATAGCCAAAACAAAGGCCAGTGTCGTTGCGACATGGTTCACCAAATCACGTCCGGCTTGCAACAATCTACCCAAGGTCTGGAAGTACGATATCTCCAGAGTTCCCACTTTTGTGAATTCGTGGCTTAATGTCAATAGCAGGAGAAGAATGATTACACCAATAATAATGAACGCACCTGCAATAATGCCGAACGCAACAGATCCAAGAGCTAAACCTTTATTAAGCTTACTTAAAATCGGATACATCAAAATAGGAATACCAACATAGGAAACAACCATTAACAATTGGAAAAACGCGCCCAGTAGTACTTGGTTTTCATTTGCAAAAGCTTCGCCAAGGTAGTCTGCTCCATCTATAACAGGAACAACACTAAATATACCTGCAACTATCCCGGCAATTAATAACACGCCAGTAATTACAGCAGTCCTTCTACCTGAATTCCTCAACAGTCTCAACCTCCCTGAAATAGCTGCTTTTCTAATAAAATATCAGGAAAAGGTAAGCCGCAACAGATACTTTAGTATGGTTAATTCTCTTTCAGAAGCAGCAGCAAAGAAATTATTGAACTAATTTATCCTCGAAAGAGTGATAATAATTATCATTATTGGTTACAATGTCTATAGAGGGCGAAAAAGAGGCCTCGAAGGCCTCTTCTTTTCGAACTTTCGCTTCTTTCAAGCAGTTAAGCATTCCATTCTTGCGGTCAGTTAAACTTTCGGTTCAAAAGTCTTACAATCGGTTTCTTCGGAATTACGAGCTTGATTGCTGCCGTGGTGGCTCACGACATAAATCGAGTTCGCGTTGCATTTGTTGCCACTAGCCCAGTTTTTACAGGAATTCACTTCACAAAGGACATCTTTTGCCATGTTTATTTCACCTCCTTTACCTTCTAGGGTGGGCGAAATAGGCCTATTTTTATACATAGTCTGGAAATGAATTATTTCCGGAGGATAGCATTACCGTTTTGCTGCGTCGTTACATATACTTGGAGGAAGGGATTTTACTTCAAGGGGTTGATTTTATGGCCGAAAAAGAGCTGCAAACTTGTGTGCGCTGTCACTATGTCGCGGATAAGGAAGAACGGTATTGCATTCGATGCGGGGCGCCGCTGAAAAATAAGTGCACGAAGGAGAAATCGCTTCTTCACAAAGGGTGCAGTAAAGTGAATAAAGCGGATGCCAAATTCTGCTCGGATTGCGGCACGGCAACGATTTTCAGTGAATTAGGTTTAATTTAATGGAAAAAGAGCACCCCCGGTGGAACTTGGGGGTGCTCTTTGCTTTTCAGGTTGCAGCTATTTATTTTGCAAAATCATTTTCCATAAATCCGCTTGATCGTAGCCAAGCCGCCAAGCCGCAACACCGGCAATGTCGTATTTTTTGGCCATATCCAGACGAGCTTTGACGGTTGCCTCATCTTCCAACCAGAATACATAGGTAAATCCATTTTCCTGATATTCGATTTTGTACTGTTCAAACGTTTTGTCCCACGTCTTTGTGGTTGTTTTGGATGCCATCAGGGCAGGGATATCTTTCATAAGCACGGTTCGGTTGCCTTGCAAGGCACCAGCAGCATCCAGCTTCCACTCGCGAACATAGTAGGGAATTCCAAGAATTATTTTGTCCCGCGGAATGCCATAGGAAAGGAATTCTTGTATGCCGCCGTCTGTCCAAGGAAGTCCGGAAACAGATCCGGCCGATGTGCTGCCTTTGTAGAACTGATCGTAAGCCATGATAGCTACATAATCGACCAAGCTGCCCAGCTTCTCATGATCGAACGCAGAAAGATGATTCCATTTGACACTGCCGCGAGGAAGGTCGATGGAGACAACCAAGCTGTGCAGGTGGGCATAAGTGGTTAATTTGGTCATGAAGGCTGTAAAAGCATTGCGGTCCGATCCAGCCAGACTCTCGAAATCCACATTAATGCCTGGAACACCGAGTTGAACGGAGCGGTCTACCAGAGCGGTAATAAATTTATCCTGGGCCGCGCTATCTGCCAGAAATTGTGATGTTAAGGTTGAATTGAATTGATTATTGACTAGCGGGTACACGGTGTAGCCGTTTTTTTGCAGCCATTTGACCGTATCAGCGTTGGAATTATCTTTCAATCCGCCGCCTGCATCAGCAAGTTCAAAATAGCTGGGAGAATCGACATCCAGTCCAATTGTGTTGTTCACTTGCGCTTTGATCGTATCTGCGCCTGATTGGCCGTTCCAGCCCCATACTTGAAGTTTTTTGAAATTATCCCACAGCAGCGTATGGTCTAATGTTTGAATGGAGGCATTGCTGTACTGCACGCTGTAGTTTAATGCTTCCGGAATGGTTTTAAACTCGCCGATGAGCGCTGTGTTTTGCAGGACTTGGTAAGAGGCGAAGTTATTCCAAATTTTATGTCCTTCTTTGAAAATGGCGCTATGTCCCCATTGTGTTGCATAGGCGATGGCCTCATCAAGGGAAGTAAAGTCTTGTAAAAAGGAATCGTTCTGAAATACTTTATACGTTTTAAGATTGCTGTACACGGTTTGATTGGTTGTCGTATTGACAACGGTTGAATTTCCCCATTTCAGAGATTCCTTGATCGCATCTTCGAGCGAAGCGAATTTCCAATTATCAGCTGAAAAGGTCCCTTGATACACTTTATAAGCGGGCTCCCCGGAGCTTACAAGCTTTTTGACATCAGAGGCGATGTTATCCCATACCCATTGGTTGTTGTCCAGGTTGATGATGTGGGCGCTGCCCCACTTTTTGGCTTCAGCCATGGCTTCATTCAAGGTAAGGAATTTCCAGCTGTCCAGGGTAATTTCATTCTGATAGACCTGGTATCTCGGATAATTATTCCAAGCCCAGCCTGTGGATTGCAGATCTCGTACGCTTGCGTTCGTCCATTTCTTAGCTTCAGCAATGGCGGCATCGAGCGTGGTGAATTGCCATTCCGGCAAGGTTGCATCCAATTGATAAACCTGATAGCGGGGGAAATTGTTCCACAGCCATTTGCGCGAACCGATTTCTTCTACGTGGCTATTGGTGAATCCCTTGGCAAACGCTTCAGCTTGCGTATACGAAGCGAATTCCATCAGCACGTGATTGTATTGGTAAACGCGGTATTTGGTCGTTTTGTCAGGTGTGGTGGCACCTGCGGCATGAACCGCATGAGGTACGGTCATGGCTAGCAGCAAAGTGCCAGCAAGCATCCATTTTCCAATCTTCATCTATCACGCCTCTTTCTAGTAATCTACTCTATTGGACGTTTCAAATGGGAGAATGGTTGCGTTGGAAAATGATAGAAAGCATGAAGATATTGTCTGAGAGATTGGACGATGGCACGACTTTCGAGTAACATGAAGAGAATAGAAGCATTGTCGTGATTACAACAAGGTGGAGGAACAGGAATGAAGCAATATCCGGAAGCTTATCTCGATTATTTACTTTATTTTCATGCGGAGCGGGACTATTTTGAGTGCCATGAAGTGATGGAGGAGTTCTGGAAGGAGCATCCAGGAGATGAACGCGGCAGAACATACGTGGCTCTGATCCAAATCGCCGTGGGGATGTACCACATTCGCCGTGGGAATCGCATAGGCGCGCTCAAAATGCTGCAAAGTGCAAAAGCCAATGCGGAAGCGATTCATATCAGCTCGCTTGGACTGGATTCCGATAAGCTTCAGCACTTATTAAGTGAAACGTTAAGGCTAATTGAACATAATGTATATAGCTACGATGATATTAATTTACCGATTGCCGATCCCGAGTTAGCCGCTTGGTGCATGGAGGCATGTGAGCGTAAAGGATGGACATGGCTAGCGCCAAGTCCGTTGCAGGATGAGCAGCTTACCCATAAGCATACGAAGCGGGATCGCTCCGAGGTCATTCTAGAGAGAGCAAGACAACAGCAAATCCGCAAAGAAAAGGGTGGAGCGAAGTGATTTCGGAAGGAAAAATTCTTGTTGTGGATGATGAACCCAATATTGCCGAGGTGGTCCGCTTGTATTTGGAGCATTCCAATTATGAAGCGATTTTGCTGCCGCGCGGACAGGAGGTGCTCCAAACCATTGCCGCAGAGAGGCCTCATTTGGTACTGCTGGACATTATGCTGCCGGATATTTCCGGGTATGAACTCTGTGATCAAATTCGCAAGATGGATGCGCCTTTTCACCAAACACCGATCATTTTCCTGACAGCCAAAGGAGAGTCTATCGATAAATTAAGAGGCTTTAATCTAGGTGTTGATGATTATTTGGTCAAGCCTTTTGATCCGAATGAGCTGATTGCCCGCATTAAGGCTGTTTTGCGTCGTACTGTGCAAATAGCAAGCGAACCCGCTAATCCTCAGAGTGCTTCCCGCAAATGGCTTGAAATTGGCAATATTGTCATCGATTTGGACCAGTACCGGGTCACGGTTGGCGGGAAAAGAGTGGAGTTGACACCGAAGGAAATCGAATTGCTATTTTTCCTGACAACGCATCCAGGTCGGGTATTTACAAGGGAAGATTTACTTGGTTATGTGTGGAATTTTGATTTTACAGGCGGTACGCGAACGGTGGATGCCCATGTGAAAAATTTGCGCAAAAAACTTGGGCAGCATGACATGTGGAACATTCAAACATTATGGGGGATCGGCTACTCGTTTGAGGTGGTTCAACATGGCTAAGGTCAGACGATGGATCGTGAGCAAGTACAACAGTCTGTATCTGAAAATATTTCTGTCTTTTCTGGCGACTTGTGTGCTTTTCTTCGCGGGCCTTTTCCTGTTCTGGAACTACTATTTTACGGATTTATTTTATAAAGATAAGATCGAATTGATGGAGAAACGCAATGTGGAAGTCACGCGCTTAATGAATTCTGTCCAAGATGGGACTATTACAACGCGGGAATTGAAATACACTATTCGTATTTTGGCGCGAAGCATCAATGGACAAGTATGGCTCGTGGATGAGAAAGGCACTATTCTGAATGGCTCCTCTGATAGTGAAGGCCGAGGAATCCCGAAGCAGATGGATGCCTTGTTCATCGATGGCTTGCATGGTCATTCCGGTTACGGAATGGTCGGTTTGACGATGCCGGACGGGCGGGAAATTAACCTGTTTACCTATCACGCTCCTTATCAGCTCAATGGTCAGCCGATGGTCATTATCCTGCATTTTCCAGCGGGGGATATCAGTGAGGCGATATCTGCCGTGCGTGTGAATATTATGGTGCCGCTGCTCTTCTCGCTGCTTGCCGTCGGATTCATTCTCTTTGTAATTTCCCGCAAGCTGGCTGGGCCGCTTCAACAAATGAATCGCGCTGCGCTCGAGCTGGCGCATGGCGATTTCACCACTCGAGTTCCGATCACCTCGCATGATGAGGTGGGTCAACTCGCTGCCAGTTTCAACTTCATGGTGGATCAACTAGAAGAGTGGGAAGGAACCAGGCAAGAATTTCTAACTAATGTGTCGCATGAGCTGCGTTCTCCGCTAACAACGCTTCGTGGTTTCATCGTTGCTATGAACGATAAGGTCATTCCGGAGGAGAAATATTCACATTACTTGCGCATTTGCGATCAAGAGGTTCAGCGTCTTCAACGTCTGGTTACGGATTTACTCGATTTGGCGCAAATTCAGAATGGCATAGATGTGTTTCGGATGAGGCCGGTGATTATGGCAGAAACGCTGGAGAATTCATTGGAGCTATTGAAGGCACCCATTGCTGTAAAGCAAATTTCACTTCATGTTATTCTTCCGGATCCGCTGCAGGAGCCAGCGCAAGTGGCGTTGGATCCGGATCGTTTTGCCCAAATTGTGCAGAATTTGATCTACAATTCGCTCAAATTCACGTCCGAAGGCGGGACGTTGACGGTTGCCTTGAAGGAACAAGAACATGAGGTTCATATGTACATCAGGGACACTGGGGCAGGGATGACAGATGCCGAGCTTGCTCGTATTTGGGACCGCTTCTACAAAGCTGATGAGGCCAGAACCTCGCGATCCGATGTGTCAACAGGTACCGGTCTTGGTCTGACGATTGTGAAGCATTTGGTAACGGGGATGGATGGAACCATTCAAGTGCGCAGCCGAGTGGGGGAAGGTACCGAGTTTTGTGTTACTTTTCCGCGAATTGCGTAGTTTGTTTACAATTTTTTTACAAGTTAAGCAAACTTAATTCATGTTTATTTCGTATCCTGTTGCTAGTGGACAGGATTTTTTGTTTTGGAGGTGTATGTAAGATTAGGTACACACAAAAAGTGATAGCAAGTATCACACTCTTGGCCTGCCTGTTAAGTGCTTGCAGTCATCCCTTGACTGTTACGGATTCAGCAGCGATAAAGGCTGCGCCTTCTCCAACGGCCGGGCACACTTCACCAGAAGATCGCCCGAATGAAGATGTTCAGAATCTGACGGAGATGCGGCTGGTCATGCTGTTTCAAGCTTTGCTTCGCATGGATCGCAATGCCTCTTTGACCATATCGGCCAAGCAAGCCGTGGCCATGCTGCCCTACATTCGTGAAAGCATGGAAGAAGGAAGTATGAATGATACCGAACGCAAGCAAGTCCTTGGCAGCTTAACGAGCGAGCAAAGAACTTTTTTGGACGAACAATCCAAACAAGTGAATAAGCGCATCAAAGAGCGGGTGGATAAACCGCATGCTGAGCTGTCACAGGAAGAACGCGAGAAGCGAATCAACGCTTTCATCGAGCAACGAAAAGCAGAACGGGCAGTCGAAGCTGGCCAAATTGATCGAGTGGATGGGGGAACTCAGCAATTAGATCCTCGAAGTATGGGGAAGAGCATTGAACAACAACTCGTGGAATTACTTGTTTCCAAGCAAGATTAGGTTGGCAGTCATGAATGAAAAGACAACTAAGAGCATGCGCAATAAATCAACTTCGGTCGAATTATCCCTAAGGAGGAAGCAACTTCATGAAATGGTATCGCAGCAAGTGGCTTATTGTAAGTATCGCGGTCATCCTGTGCGCTGGGGGTTCCTATGCCTATCTGGCAAAAGGAAAGAAAACGAAAGCAGCGGATGTCAAAGAGGTGACGGCCGATGTGAAGAAAGGGAATATTCGTTCTTCGGTATCCGGTACAGCGCAATTCGAGCCTAAGGAAACACAAACGATCACAATTACACAGGATGCGAATATTAAATCGATAAATTTGAAACGAAATCAAGCCGTCAAAGCCGGTGATGTGCTGATTGAACTCACCAGCTCCAGCTTGGAGAGTGATCTGCAAGACGCTCAGCTTAATTATGAGCAGCTACAGAAGGATTTGAGTTCACTTGAGCAGCAGCAAGGGTTAATGGGCGTAAGAGCGCCGGTTTCCGGCAAGCTTACATATGCAACCAATCTAGACCTCGGTTCATCGATTAATAAATCAACGAAAATTGCTACGATCGCCGATGTGAGCACTTTGACAGTCACACTTCCTTTCTTCGTGGAAGATGCAGCGCAGCTTCATAAGGGTGATGCCGTAGATATTACGTTAGATGGTTTTATGATTACGAAAACGGGAACGATTCAAACGATTTCCAAGGACCCCAAGTCCGATGGGAAGGGCGGCAAATTGATTGATATCGACATTACGGTTCCGAATGATAACTCCATGGACGCAGGCACCAATGTACTTGGTTCTGTGACGATTGGCGGACGTGCTGTCGATTCACAAGCCAAAGGCGCACTGCAGTATCAGAAAGTGACAACGATTCTGGCCGGGACAACGGGTAACGTGTCTACGCTGCCTTTCAAAACCGGGAATATGGTTCATCAGGGCGATCAGATTGCCTCCTTTGTGAATGATACGCTCGGTGATGATATTCTAGCCAAACAATCAGCGCTTGAACGTCAGAAACTGAAAGTGGCAGCAGCTCAGGATAAAGTGGATAATCTCAAAATTGTCGCGCCTTTCGACGGTGTGTTCTCCACGGACTTCGTCAATAAGAGAAATGATATTCTAGGCAACTATCAAGCCGGAAGCAAAGTAAATAGCGGAACACAGCTGGGCGCTGTGGCTAGTTTTGCCAAAATGCAGCTGCCCGTCCAAGTCGATGAGTTGGATCTTCCCAACATTAAGACGGGGATGAAAGCGGAGATTAAGGTGGATTCTTACCCAGGCCGCGTGTTCCCAGCAGAAGTTACGCAAGTTTCTACGGTAGGGACAACAACGAATGGCGTTACCTTCTATGATGTGGTGCTAGCTGCTGACAATAAGGATAATGTGTTGAAATATGGGATGACGGCAACAGGTGAAATCCTGATTCAAGATAAGAAAGATATTCTCTACATCCCGCCTGAAGCTCTTCAATCGCAAAAAGGAAAACGCGTCGTTACTTTGAAAAAAGCGGACGGTACGTTAGAGACAGAGCATGAGGTTACGATTGGGATTCGCTCCAAGACACAAGTCGAGATAACAGATGGGCTTAAAGAAGGCGACAAAGTCGTGTTGCCTGGTGTAAAAAGACAGCAAAATTTAAGTCAGGACGAAATAAATCGTTTGAGACAGCAGTTCCAGCAAAACGGAGGCGCAGGCGGTGCAGGCGGCTTTGGTGGCGGAGGCTCAGGAGGATTCCAAGGCGGCGGAGCTGGTGGAGCGGGAGCTGGCGGCAATACAGGAGCTGTCCGGACCAACGGCGGTGGCGGTGCTAGATAATACTGCTGGGAAGGGAGCTATTGTGGTATGAATATCATTGAACTTAAAGAAATTACCAAAACCTATAAGCGCGGTCTGGAAGATCTGCCCATTTTGCGTGGCATATCGCTATCTGTGGCCGAAGGTGATTTTGTAGCGATCATCGGGCCGAGTGGATCAGGGAAATCGACGCTGATGAACACGATTGGTTTGTTGGATGTTCCTACCTCAGGCAGTTATATTCTGGATGGCGTCGTAACGGAACATATGAACGATAACGCCCTGGCTGAACTGCGGAATCAGAAAATCGGCTTTATTTTCCAACAATTTAACCTTTTGCCGCGTTTATCAGCAATGGAAAATGTGGAACTTCCGATGATTTATGCGGGGATTGCGAAGAAAGAGCGGCGAGAACGAGCACACAATATGCTGAAGATGCTTGGTATGGGCGAACGCGGTCATCATAAGCCGAGCGAGTTATCCGGCGGTCAACAGCAGCGTGTCGCGATTGCGCGAGCGTTGGCCATCTCCCCATCGCTTATTCTGGCAGATGAGCCGACAGGCGCACTGGATTCCAGAACTGGCGAAGAAGTACTGGAATTAATTTTACAGTTGAATGCACAAGGGAATACGATCGTCCTGATTACGCATGATCATCATATTGCCGATAATGCCCAGCGCGTTGTTGCTCTGCGCGACGGAGTCATCATTGATGACTATCGGAATTCCACGGACAAGGGCGCTGTGAAGCAAGAGGTGAGCGTATGAAGGTAAATGAACTGCTCAGAATGTCTCTGCGGACGATTATTTCGAGCCCGTTGCGAACATTTCTGACCATGCTTGGCGTCATCATCGGAGTTAGTTCGGTTGTCACGTTGGTATCCATCGGGCAAGGGACTTCCGAGCAAATTGCCAAGCAGTACGAGAACATGGGGACGAATCTGTTGGTTGTTACGGCAACCGGGAACGGGCGCGCTACGCAATTGGATTATAATGAACTGATGAATTTCGAGAACTTCCCGGAATTTAAATCCATTGCGCCAACGATGACGAAGAACGGCTCCAATATTAAATATGACCGTACACAGGAGAAATACAATGTAATTGGCACGAATGACCGTTACTTCGGGATCATTAAAGCGACGGTAGACAAGGGGCGCAACCTGTCTCCTACGGATCTTGAGTTTCGCTCGAATGTAGCCGTGCTGGGCAGCGAGGTTGCCAAAACATACTTCGGAACTCTGGACCCCGTTGGCGAGGAAATAAATATTGATGGCGCCGTGTTCAGTGTCATCGGTACGCTCAAAGAGAAGGGTTCCAACATTGGCGGGGCATCCGTCGACAGCTCGGTTATCGTTCCACTGGAGACTGCCAGACGTGTCTTTAAACTAGGGCAAATCCGTACTACCTACGTGGAAGCGCCAACCAAAGACGATATTTATACAGCGCAAGAAACGATGAAGCAATATTTGACTTATAAATTCAAAAGCGACACCGGTTTCGTCTTAACGAATCAGGATGAGCTGCTGAAAGCACGGACTGAAGCGACCAATACGCTTACGAATCAACTAGTAGCTGTAGCGCTGATTTCATTGCTTGTCGGCGGTATCGGCATTATGAATATTATGTTGGTAACGGTAAGTGAACGGACGCGTGAAATCGGTATTCGCAAATCGATTGGCGCCAAGCGACGCAATATTTTGCTGCAATTTCTCGTAGAAGCTGTCGTTATCAGCGGCATGGGCGGATTAATCGGACTTGCGTTAGGGATTGGACTCTCTTATGCGCTGCCCTATTTCAGCCCCAAACAGACCACGAGCTTATCCTTCGATATCAGCTTGTACGCATTCTTATTTTCAGTTCTCGTGGGTGTCATTTTTGGTCTGTATCCGGCCAATAAAGCATCCAAGCTGCGTCCGATCGACGCTTTGCGTTCCGATTAACAAAAACTAAGGAGGACTCCCTGTGAACCAACAACGAAAGATGAAACGCTTGTTCAGCCGTTCGGCAATCATGCTAACGGCCGCAAGCTTCCTGACACTACCATTGGCTACTTCGGCATTCGCTGGCAAAGAGGGTGTGTTTCTCAGCGACTCCGTCTATTTCACGCTGGACAAGGTTGCCTTGTCTGCGGGAGCCGAAGACGGTTCATTGCGCTTCTCGCTGGGGCTGAATAATAACAGCAGCACCCCCGTTGATTTTAATAATTATGGTGTAAAAGTTATCGACACGAACGGTGTATCTTATACAGCGAAGCTTACTGAAAAAGTGACCGCGCGTGTGAAAGCGGGAGAAACCGGGACGTTCAAGTTTACGTCCGAGATTCCGTCGAGCCTGGATGCGAGTCAGTTGAAGGTCGATATTTTTGAGTGGAACTATAATGCGATGCGTGATATTGGAGCTTTGTCAGTTGACGCCGCTTTAGCGGAATCTGGGCAATCCGTTCACCAGCAAGCGGTTATTAGCCTCCAAGAAATTGACGCAACTTTGGGAGATAATGCCTTAATTACGGCACAATTGGGCAGCAGCTATAAAATTTACAAAGATGGCGTTTGGATGGTGTATTCCGATCTTGTGCTGGAAAATTTAAGCGACGCTACGCTCAAGCTCCCTGATGGGCTTGAATTCAACTATCAGGACAGCAAGGGACTGACTTATACCGCAACGTTTGCCAAAGGAGCTGGACAGTCTTTGCTCCCGCAGCAGCCGATTAAGGCGATTCTACAAGCAGCGGTTCCAGCATCGCTGGATACGAACAACTTCTCATTGCTCTTCTCGCCAAAAGGGAAAGTGAAAACGACGGTCCTCGGATCTTTGAGCACAGCCAAAACTTTCGTGATTGGCAAAATCGGGGAAAGCAAAGAGTATCCCAATACGGATGACAACGGTCTCGCTATTTCTACATCCTGGGCCGCTGCAAGCAAGCAATCAGACGGGCTTCATTTGCAGGCGAATGTGACTTTAACGAATAAAAGCGAAGGGGTTGTAACGATTCCCGGCTTGTCGGCAGAGTTCCAAGCGCTGCGCGGCAGCGTGGCGGTTTCCTCCACAGACAACGCCGTGCGGACGACCTACTTGTCACCGAATGAGTCGACGACCTTCCGTTTCTCGGGGATATTGCCGGCCGGACTCAATACAGATGCGCTGCAATTAGTTGTCCTGGAGAAACAGGCAGCTGCTTCGACTACGCCACAAGGCGGAACGACGGGATCGGGTACAACAGGCTCAGGCTCGGGCACAACAGGCAACAACACGAATAGTACGGACACCGGCAGCAAGCAAACAGCAACCTTGCCAGTATCGGTTACGACCTTAGCTGGAGCGGGCAGCGGCGGAGAAGTTTCCTCTTATTCGGCGGCGGAGAATTATACCGTGGGTACGCCGTTTAAATTCACAGCGAGCAATCTGATCGATTCTAATGTGGATGTTTCCTTAGTGGAGATGGGTATGAGTGAGAACGCCGATTTTGGCTTCAAAACGGTTGTGGCGAAGTATAAGCTTACGAATAAAGGGACGACTACCCTGGCAATTCCGGATTTCCAAACCGATCTTACAAATGCCGAAGGATACACCTATTCAGGTGTCCGTCAAACAACAGTTGCCAAAAACATTGCGCCAAACACAAGTTATGTACTTAGTTATTCTTATTTGCTGCCTGGGACTGAGAAAGCGGATAAGCTTGCCCTTAACTTATACGATGCGAATCGCCTGGCCGTAGGTTCTTACAAAACAACTGTTCAAGCTGTACCGACGGAAGGCGCGGTGTCTTTGTATCCATTCAGCATTAAATTGAATGACTACTCGGTAAGTGCGACCTATAACAAAGATTCATCTTATGCGTATCGTCTGCGCTTGGATCTGGATGTAGATCGGCTGGAGCAGGTCATTACGGATGCCAGCTTCTCAACGTTGGCTTTTGAAGTCGTTGATTCTCAAGGACGTCTGCTAAGTACGAAGGCAATGAACTTCACTGGGCAGCAGAAGATTATGTCCGGCGTTCAATTTATCGATTTCGGAACGATCAAGTCGGAGCAATTAGAGTCTAATGTAACGATTAATATGTATGAAGTTGTGGCGACGCCGAATGGTGATGCCAAACGTTTGATAAAATCGTTGAAAATGTAAGGGCAGTTAGCAGTTCTAAATAAGAGCATTAAAATAGACTGCCCCTCAAGGTTCTCAACCTTCTGGGACAGTCTGTTTTTGTGCTATGTATGCGATTCGTCAACCGCTTGATACCCATCCTCAATCAGATCAAGACGACCTGTTTGCGGATCGATGATGAGTCCGTGCACAGGCAGGTTTTTGGGAAGCAGAGGATGATTGCGAATGATGTTGACACTTTTCTCAATCCCTTCTCTGACATGTTCAAAACCAGTCAGCCAACGAGATAAATTAATGCCGGAGTGGCCTAGCGTCGCAATGACGTCATCGGAGATTCCGCGTTTCTTGGCATTGGCTATCACATGATCGGAGTTTAAGCCTGTCATCCCGCAATCATAATGCCCAATGACGAAGACTTCATCGGCATCCAATTCATAGACGGCTACGACGATACTCCGCATAATACTGCCGAAGGGGTGAGAGACGATCGCACCGGCATTTTTAATGATTTTGGCATCGCCATTATGCAAATTCATCGCTTTAGGCAGCAGCTCAACTAACCGAGTATCCATACAAGTGAGGACAACCATTCGCTTATCTGGGAATTTCGTGGTCAGAAATTGTTTGTACCGCTGGGTTTCTACAAATTCTTCATTGTAATTTAAAATCTCATTCACCAAAGACATGGGCTTCCCTCCACTAAGTTGTTTTGCTGCTTGTCTTTATTTTTGCAGCGTTTATCTCTTGTCTACTAAGCTCATACCCGCATTATAAATCTGATTATTACTCTTTAGTATATAGGATTTATTCTTATCGTGAAAGTCAATCGTCATCTTCTCTTCGAAAAAAATTTCGTCTTTGGCTTTGTAAGTCAGTTTGAATTGATTCGTTTCAGCGACCAGTTTTTCCTCTTTGTCTTGGGGAACAATCCACAAAGTAGGCACGCCGTTCACGGAACAACCGCAATCCTCCGTATCGAAAACCAAATTTATGACAGAGTCCTCTTGCAGCAGCGGGGCAATGCGATCTATGGCTGTATCAGTAAAAGTAACGTTCATAGTGATCAACTCCTTCATAATATATGCGGTTAAATGGATTCTTTCCAAAAGGCCTGTCATTATTCTAACATACTCCCGCATAAATTTGATTCTGAGTAGGGGACGAAGTATGATAAATTAAGAAACTTTTGGGAGGAGATTGAAGCATGAGTGTGCAAGCAGCCCCAGCCAAGCTGGAATCGTTTAAGGCCTATGTTCGCAAAATGAAGCAGTACGAGGAGGCTATTGCCTTAATTTATTGGGATATGCGCACCGGCGCTCCGAAGAAAGGCATTGAAACACGTTCGGAAGTTGTCGGCGAATTATCTACAGAGGTTTTCCGTATGTCTACATCCGATGAGATGGGCAGCTATGTAGAGTTCTTTACACAACCTGATGAGCTTGAGCAGTTAGATGCGATTTCCCGAAAAATGGTTCTGGAATGCAAGAAGGAATACGATCGCAGTAAAAAGATACCGGCTGAGAAATATCAAGCCTATGTTGTTCTTACTTCACAAGCGGAGTCCGCCTGGGAAGGCGCCAAGCACAATTCCGATTGGGCTTCCTTCCAGCCATACCTCGAGAAAATTGTTGCTGCAACGCAAGAATTTATTGAATTGTGGGGATATGAGGGTCATAAATATAACACGTTATTAGATATGTACGAACCGGGAATGACCGTAGACAAATTAGATGAAGTATTCGGCGCACTGCGTGAGAAAGCTGTTCCTTTGCTGCAAAGGATTCAAGCTTCTCCCAAACAGCCGAATCGCGCCTTTTTGGATCAACAGTTTGAAATCAGCAAACAGAAGCAATTTTCCTTGTCCATTTTGAAACAGATGCAGTATGACTTTGATGCAGGCCGCCTGGATGAGACCGTACATCCGTTTGCTACAGCCCTTAACCCAGGTGATGTAAGAATCACTACTCGTTACTTGCCGAATGATATTACATCCGCTCTCTTCGGAACGATTCACGAAGGCGGTCATGCCTTGTATGAGCAAAATATTTCCCAAGATCTGGTCGGCACGAATCTGTGCACGGGCACCTCGATGGGAATTCACGAATCACAATCCCGATTCTGGGAAAATGTTATCGGCCGCAGCAAAGCGTTCTGGGAACGGTACTACGGAGAGCTGCAAACGACATTCAACGGCCAGATTGATGACGTAGATGTCAATGACTTCTACAGGGCGATTAATCATATCGAACCATCCCTAATTCGGATTGAAGCGGATGAATTAACGTATAACCTGCATATTATGATTCGTTATGAGCTGGAAAAAGGCTTATTCAATGGGACGATTGCTGTCGCAGATTTACCGCAAGCGTGGAACGCCAAATATGAAGAGTATTTGGGTGTTGTGCCTGCGAACGATGGGGAGGGTGTGCTGCAGGATGTTCATTGGTCTGGTGGTGCATTTGGCTATTTCCCATCCTATGCGTTAGGCAACATGTACGCCGCGCAGTTCACCGAGACGCTGCGCAAAGAACTCCCGAACTTTGACCAGTTAATAGCTGCGGGCAACCTGGTGCCCATCAAAGAATGGTTAACGGACAAAGTGTACCAACACGGCAAACTGTTGACTCCGAATGAAATTATTGTGCAAGTGACTGGGGAAGAATTGAATCCTGATTACTTAGTCGCTTATTTGGAAGAGAAATACAAAGCCGTTTATGACATTTAATTGCTGGCTCTAAGCGTCTCTGACTAAAAGCAGCTACTATTGATGTCAGGCCAGATTCATTCGTTGGAAAAGAATAATTGAACGACAAAGGAGCTAAGCAGCTTGTATCTGCTTAGCTCTTTTATTTTTGGCGCGACTACTAATCCCCTTACGAACTCAATACCCTGTATTTGATCAAAATGGTGCATTTAAAAAATCTAATGAATCCCCAGCATGTTATCTCACTTAAACGGTCACTATTCCGCCTAAAAACTGCTTGATAACGCCAATTGAGTTCATTAGATCGCCAAAGTAGCCAATTTCTCGTCAATAAGCATCATACAGTTCATTAGAGTGACGGAGTGGTTGTGTAGCTGCTGCCAATGAGAACGAGAGAGGGGATGGGGATGGGTGCAGGTACCAGCCTTTTTTTATTTTGACAACGGTTTCCCGAGTGATCAGCGTTAACCGACTTCTGGGCTCCTGCATAGGATACAGTACAACTTAAATCGGAGGGACGTCTATGAACAATCGGAAAAGAATGGGAATCGCCTTATCTGCCGTCCTACTGCTTAGCATTGTCGTTTCAGCGTGCGGCACCAAGAGTACAGAAACCACAAAAGTACGGATTGGTGAAGTAACACGATCGATCTTTTATGCGCCGCAGTATGTCGCGTTGTCTCAAGGTTTTTTCAAGGATGAGGGCCTGGATGTAGAACTTACAACAACACCTGGCGGCGATAAAACGATGACGGCTTTGCTGTCCAACGCGATTGATGTCGCGCTCGTTGGTTCGGAAACATCGATCTATGTCTCCCAGCAAGGATCGGATGATCCCGTGATCAATTTTGCTCAATTGACGCAA
This sequence comes from Paenibacillus sp. HWE-109, assembly GCF_022163125.1. Lineage (NCBI taxonomy): Bacteria > Bacillati > Bacillota > Bacilli > Caryophanales > Paenibacillaceae > Paenibacillus > Paenibacillus sp. HWE-109. The sequence goes on from NZ_CP091881.1 coordinate 2,158,667, forward strand.
ACCGATGGCACTTTCCTGGTAGCTCGCAAAAAAGCGGATACGTTTGATTGGAAAGCATTGAAAGGGTCCGTGTTTCTCGGCCAACGAAAAGGCGGCATGCCCCAAATGGCTGGAGAGTTCACCCTCAAGAAGCATAATATTGATCCTAAGAAAGACCTGGAGCTGATTCAAAATATTGAATTCGCGAATATTGCCTCCGCCTATTCGTCGGGCACCGGGGAGTATGTGCAGCTCTTCGAACCGCAGGCTTCCATCGTGGAGAAAGAAGGCAAAGGCTTTGTGGTCGCTTCCTTCGGTGTGGAAAGTGGACATTTGCCGTACACCGTGTATATGACCAAACAAAGCTTCCTGAAGTCCAATGCCGCTACTACACAGAAATTCACGAATGCGATTCAACGCGCGCAGCTGTGGGTTGCCTCCAAAAGCGTAGATGAAATTACTACGGCTGTACTGCCCTATTTCAAAGATATTGATGTGGGGATCGTGAAGAGTGTTGTGAAACGATATAAAGACCAAGGCTCTTTTGCAACAGATGGCATTGTAGATGAACAAGAGTGGAACAATTTGTTGGATGTAATGGCTTCAGCAGGTGAATTGAAAGAGAGAGTGGCTTGGAAAACATTAGTCAACAATTCCTTTGCGGAAAAAGCAAGAACCACTGTAAAACCTTAAAGCAGGTGTCATGAAGCGGTTGAATGGAACGAGAGAGGAGTACGAACATGGATTCAGCTGTGACTGTTAAAGACGTAACACAAGTCTATGTAACCGAGGAGCGGGCAACACTCGCTGTGGAGCAGATTGATTTTACGATTGAACGTGGTGAATTCGTTAGTTTGATCGGTCCCAGCGGCTGCGGGAAGACGACTCTCTTATCCATTATAGCCGGGCTCATCAAACCCACTGCGGGGACTGTAACGGTGGCAGGGAAGAAGGTAAGCGGCCCTTCAACCGCGGTTGGTTATATGCTGCAGCAGGATTATCTCTTTCCTTGGCGCACGATTGAAGCTAATGCCTGCATGGGGCTGGAAATTACAGGCACATTGACGAAGGACACCAAGCAGCATGTTCTGCATTTATTGGAGGAGATGGGACTGCTCGGATTCAAAGATTATTACCCTTCGCAGCTGTCAGGGGGCATGCGTCAAAGGGTGGCGTTAGTACGTACGCTTGCCACAGAGCCCGAATTATTACTGCTTGATGAACCGTTCTCGGCTCTTGATTATCAAACCAAGCTGCAGTTGGAAGATCTGGTTGTTGAGACGCTGCATGCCAAACAGAAGACGGCACTGCTGGTGACGCATGACATCACAGAAGCGATTGCGATGAGTGATCGCATTATTGTTCTTGATCCCAATCCGGGCCGTATTCGGCAAACCTTCCAGATTCCGGATGACATTCGGCAAACGACGCCTTTCGAAGCACGGGAGTTAGCTGGGTTTCATGCACTCTTTCGCAGGATATGGCAGGAATTTGGAGGGCATGAAGCATGAGCGAGAAACAGCTGCAGAAACAATCCGCAGATAGAATGCTGACCAATCAAGTTCATCAGGATTTTGTTGTGGCCAGGAAAAAGGAAACGAAGTACGTCAGGCTGGTTCAAGCCGCGATTCTCCTGCTATTTTTTGCGCTCTGGGAACTGGCTGCGCGGTTAAAATGGATTGATGTGCTCCTATTTAGTTACCCGACGAAAGTTTTCAAGTTGTTATGGGATAAATTGCTGGATGGAAGTCTTCTGCCGCATGTGGGGGTCACGGTGGTAGAGACGATAATCGGATTTGCTTTGGGTACCTTATTCGGAACTGCATTAGCGGTTGTTATTTGGTGGTCGCCATTTCTATCCAGGGTGCTTGATCCATACATCGTAGTTCTGAACAGCATGCCCAAGGTGGCGCTTGGTCCTCTATTTATTGTCGGTCTCGGTCCTGGTCTCCTATCTATCATTGCCACAACGCTATCCATTACCGTAATCATTACAACACTTGTCGTGTATGGGAGTTTTAAAGAAGTTGATCACAACTATGTCAAAGTCGTTACGTTATTCGGGGGATCTCAGCGTAAAATCTTTCTAAAGGCTATTCTCCCAGCCTCTTTTCCCGCTATCGTCTCCACGCTGAAAGTCAATGTAGGCTTAGCTTGGGTTGGTGTCATTGTTGGGGAATTTCTCGTTTCTCAAATAGGCCTCGGTTACTTGATCATATATGGTTTTCAAGTGTTTAATTTCACTTTGGTCATTTCCACTTTGTTTGTCATTGCGATCGTCGCGACAGTGATGTATCAGGTCGTGTCTTATCTGGAAAAAAGATTGACCAAACATCGGTGAAGCTTGCCACTTTCTGTCGAAAATGAAATAATGAGCCCATAGTTAAAACCAGTAAAGAGGTGAAACGCTATGGGCTTTCGTGTGCTTAAAACCGCCCTTGCGGTCGTCATTGCCATGTATTTAGCGCATATACTAGGAATCAAAACACCTGCCGCAGCAGGTCTTCTTGCCATTCTTGGCATAGAAGTGACGAAGAAAAAAGGGATTCAAAGCGCACTTCATCGGATTGCAGCGTCCCTGCTTGCCCTGTTAATGGGTTGTTTGCTGTTTCGTATGATCGGTTTTCATGTATGGGTTGTCGGCATCTTCCTGCTCCTTGTTTTTCCGCTGCTGTATCGCTTGCGAATTACAGAAGGGGCTGTGACGGGAGCTGTCGTGATGCTGCATCTTTTTGCTTATGAAGATGCCAGTTGGGGAGCTGTTCTCAATGAAGTCATTCTCCTAGTGGTTGGATTAGGCACGGCGACACTTATCAATATTGCTTATATGCCTAAGGCAGATAAGGCGATTGTAGGGCATAAAGAGCAGATTGAAGTTTTATTTTCGGCTATTTTTGTCAATTTGGCCAAGCATCTGCGCGATAATACGGTAATTTGGGATGGGAAAGAGCTGCTGGAGGTTAGCGAAGAAATCGAGCAGGGGGCTGGGCTGGCGAAGCGCTCCATGGAAAATCGGCTTATTTTCGGAGGGGACCCTTATTGGCGTGTCTATTTCTTCATGCGGGGGGAGCAGCTGGAATCGATACATCGGATGATTGATCTAGTCGCTCAAGTGTACCAGACGCTGCCGCAAGGGGAGCTTGTCGCTGATATCCTTGAAGATATCAGTCACTCTGTCAAGCAAGATTACTATACAGGCGAATCGGAGAAAGACTTGCAAGAACTGGAGGCTCGTTACAAAAAAATGCCGCTGCCGGAGAGCCGCGAGGAATTTGAGGTGCGATCCGCGATATTTCAGCTAAACCGGGAACTCATGCACTATTTATCGATCGCCAAAAAGCAAAAAAAACAGCGTCCCGAGGCAGGTTGACTCTGACAGATATCGGTATTTTTATTAAGTAAAAATAATATAAAATAATTGTCACTCTAGACTACTGTCCTGCATACACTTGTAATGAATGATTGTATGGAGGAGGTTGAAAGGATGTCATTAGATAAAGATTTGCAATGCAGAGAGATCATTACAAAGGCTGTCTGCGGTAAAGGTCGCAAATTTTCACATGTAAGTCATACCGTGACTCCGCCCTTTTCTCCGACCAGTATATTGGGCGCTTGGATTATTAATAACCAATTCGAGGCGATCCAATCCGGAGATGGCGTAGAGGTAGTTGGTACTTATGATATCAACATCTGGTATTCTTACGATCGCAACACCAAAACAGACGTAGCAAAAGAAACCATTTCGTATGTAGAAATCGTTGGACTAAGCTATCTGGACAAAAAACATAAGCCGACTACTGCCGAAGTGTCTGCTGTCGCAACGCAAGAACCGAACTGTGTGGAAGCCAGTATCTCTTCAAGCGGCGACAGCGTTATTATTCGGGTAGAACGCGAATTCCAAGTCGAACTGATTGCCGAAACGAAAGTCTGTGTAGTCGTTTGCACCAACGGCTGCAATGACTTTGACGACAAGCATGTGGATTTCGATGATCACGGCGATGGAGATTTCGAGGATCTCGATGCCGACTTGCTCGAGGAAGATTTGGATTAAGAATCTATACGCCAGTGTATGCTGGCGCGAGAGATTCGGCAGAGGGCATTTGCCCTCTTTTTTGTTTTTTGGCGATAATTGGGCATTAGGCCATTCTGCGATTCGGGGATTGCCATAGTGTGAGGATAAGGGGCTTGGATATGGAAACATTTCTGCTGCATGCACAGGAACCAGATGCATTGGAGTTAGCCGGTCTTGCGCGGATTCCCAGTGGATCCCAATTGCCTCAGGACTGGCGCGGCAAGGTTATCATTCATTGGGGAGCGGCGCATGATGAATGGCCGCTCAAGCAAGCGCTTCAGCCCATTAAAGCGATTATTAGAGCCCAAAAGCGCTCCAAACGCGAAGAAATGCTGCATTTGCATGGGATCAAGACCATGGTTTCACATAAAGAGGACAACGTCGCTTTTGCTCATAAATATAAAGTTGCTGTCTTTCACTTGCAGACATTAGTCGTTTATGAAAAGAATGAAACCTTGTTGCTTACGGAGAAAACGCTGTTTGAGCAAAGAAAATCAAACGCTCACCCAGCATACATAGAAGTGTCTCCGGCTAGAGCGAGTTTTCATGTTCGCAGAGCTAGCCGGGAGGCAGTCAAATCAATCTACGCGCTAGGCTTGGATTATGGGCTTGTGACTATCGGCGTGCTGCGCAGCGGGCATACCCTTGTGCTGGACGTGGATCCGGTGCCCAAGCTTAATGAACGCTTGGCGCAGCTGTTTGCGCAGGCGCTCGATCGCTACGAGCTCGGCCTGGCGAAGGAACTGCGCCGGAAGGAACGCGTGATGCTCGGCAGCGACCCTGAGTTCCTGCTGCTCAGCCCGCAGGGCAAGGTGGTTTTCGCCGACAAATTCCTGACGCGGGAAGGCGAAGTGGGCTGCGATGCGATCGTGCTCAGCGGGCATCGTCTGATCCTCCCGCTGGCCGAGCTGCGCCCGCAGCCGAGCACGGACCCGCGTGAGCTCGCGAGAAATCTGCAGGCAACGATGAAGCTCGCGACGCAGGCGATCCCCGACGAGAGCCTGGCGTGGCTCTCGGGCGGCATGCCGGTTGGCGGCTATCCCCTCGGCGGACACATCCACTTCAGCCGCTGTTGGCTGAATGGGCATTTGCTGCGGGCGCTCGATAATTACCTCGCGCTGCCTTTGATCTTGATCGAGGGGGATACGACACGTGCGCGCCGTCCCCGGTATGGCTTCCTGGGCGACTTTCGCAAGAAGTCGCATGGAGGCTTCGAATACCGCACACTGCCAAGCTGGATGCAGTCGCCGCTGATCACGCGAGGCATCTTTGCGCTAGCTTCGCTGATCGCGGACAATTACTGGCTGCTGCCGCGGCAGCCTTTGCAGGACCCTGATATGCAAGCCGCTTATTATGGCGGCGATAAGCAGAGAATCCTGAGTGCGGTGACGAAGCTGTGGCAGGATCTTGAGCAGTTGAAAGGGTATGAAGTCCTTTCGGCAGATTTGGATCGCCTTAAGACGAGAATCATGTCCTTGGTGCCATGGGATGAAAAGGCCGATATTCGCAAGGCATGGAAAATTGCGCCGTATCACCCTGAAAGAAGCTTTTGAAGAACAAATCATGTTATAATAATTTATCCAGTCTATAGAGGCTCTTAGGTTGATTTAAGAGTCTCTATGACTTCCTGCATGGTTAACATACTTAGCGTCCTAGGCGAACAATTCGGTGCCTTTGACCTGTTTTATTGCAAACATATGAAAACAGCAACATAATAGTTTCATAGATTTACCATGAATTCACTGATTGGTTGGAGGAACGCAAGGTGGCCCAATATACGCCGATGATTCAGCAATACTTGGCCGTGAAGGCGCAAGTCCCGGATGCATTTCTGTTTTTTCGCCTGGGAGATTTCTACGAAATGTTTTTTGATGATGCGATCAATGCTTCACGCGAGCTTGAGATTACCTTAACTGGCAGAGAAGGCGGCGCTGATGAGAAAATACCGATGTGCGGTGTTCCTCATCATGCAGCCGAGAATTATATGTCCCGGCTTATCGAGAAAGGCTACAAGGTCGCGATCTGCGAGCAAGTCGAAGACCCGGCCGAAGCCAAGGGCGTTGTGCGCCGTGAAATTGTGCGTATCGTGACGCCAGGAACGGTTATGGACAGCAAGCTGCTGGGAGAATCGAGCAACAATTATATCGTTTCTTTGGTCAGTCGTGAGGATGGTTATGCTTTTACAGCTTGTGATATTTCAACGGGTGAGCTGTATACAACTTTGCTGGCGAATTCCTGGGAACTTGTTGTCGATGAGTTGAATGTGTACAACCCTTCGGAAATCATTACGAGTCAGGGGTTGTTGACAACCATTCGCGAAACGGGAGTTACTTGGGGACGCAACACGGTTTTGACGGAATGGACGCTGGTGGACGAAAAGCTGCTCGATGAGCACTTTGCAGACGATCCCGCTTTGACTTCCTTGTCTGCCTTGAACCGTCAGGGCGTAGCAGCGCTTCTTGCTTATTTGAAAGAAACACAGAAACGCGCGTTGACCCATGTCAAGCACATTCGTTTATATGAACCCGATCAATTCATGACGATGGACCCTTTTACAAGACGTAATCTGGAACTCGTAGAAACCGTTCGGGAACGCGCCAAGAAAGGTTCTCTCTTATGGTTGCTGGACAAAACGGTTACTGCGATGGGAGCCCGGATGCTGCGCCGCTGGATTGAGAAGCCCTTGATGAGTGTTTCACGTATCGAAGAACGCTTGGAAGCTGTCAATTTGCTCTATAATCAGCTCATCGTGCGCGACGATGTAAAACAAGCTTTGAAAGAAGTTTACGATTTGGAACGCCTGGTTGCTCGTATTTCGTATGGGAATGCGAATGCCCGCGATATGATAGCTTTGAAGCATTCCTTGCAGCAAGTTCCGCTGCTGCAGCAGGTATGCACGAATTCTGGCTCAGAGACACTGCGTAAGCTCGTTGACCAAATGGACAACTGTGAGGATGTTATGTCCTGGATTGCGAATGCGATTGAAGATGAGCCGCCGGTTTCGATTCGGGATGGCGGGATGATCCGTGAAGGCTATCAGCCGTATCTGGATCAATTGCGTGAAGCGAGCAAAAACGGCAAGCAATGGATTGCCGAGCTGGAGCGCCAGGAGCGTGAAGCAACGGGGATTAAGTCACTCAAAATCGGCTACAACAAGGTGTTCGGCTATTTCATCGAAGTGACCAAGGCGAACATGTCAGCGCTGCAGGAAGGCCGTTATGAGCGCAAGCAAACGTTGGCCAACGCCGAGCGCTACGTAACGCCGGAACTCAAGGAGAAAGAAGCGCTGATTCTGGAAGCGCAGGACAAAATGGTCGATCTGGAGTATGAGCTGTTCACAGAGCTGCGCGACCGGATTTCACAGCATATCTCCAGATTGCAGAAGCTGGCGGAAGTTATTGCGACCGCTGATGTGTATCAATCGCTGGCCGCGGTCAGCGCCGCGCAGCACTTCCGCAAGCCGGAGATCGGCGAAGGCTTCGATCTCCAGATCGAAGAAGGCCGCCATCCAGTCGTGGAGGCGGTTATCCAAGACGGCTCGTTCATCGCGAACGATACGCGCCTTGAGCAAGAGCAGGGCCGCATTCTGCTGATTACCGGTCCGAATATGGCCGGCAAAAGCACGTATATGCGGCAGGTTGCCGTGATCTGCCTGCTCGCGCAGATTGGCTGTTTCGTGCCTGCCCGATCCGCGCGCATTCCGGTTACCGACCGCATTTTCACGCGGATCGGAGCGGCGGATGACCTAATCGGCGGCCAAAGCACCTTCATGGTCGAGATGATGGACATTCAGGTGATGACCGAGAAGGCGACGAGCAAGAGTCTCGTCATCATCGATGAGTTGGGCCGCGGGACATCGACCGGCGAAGGCATGGCGATCGCGCAGGCGGTTATTGAGTTCCTGCACGACCGCATTGGCTGCAAGACGCTTGTATCTACGCATTTCCACGAGCTTGCCCACTTGGAAGAGAGTTTGTCGCATCTGCGGAACCACTGCATGGCGGTCAAAGAAAGCGGCCGGCAGGTGACGTTCCTGCGCAAGCTCATTCCCGGGGCAGCCAGTACAAGTTACGGCATCTACTGTGCCGAAATCGCCGGGCTGCCCGATGCGATCATTCAGCGCTCCTACGAGCTGCTGAACGGGTTTGAAGAGCGGGCGGCGGGCGCAGCCCAGATCGCGGCGACGACAGCGGCTGCCTTCCCCGTGAAGGCAGCCCCGATCCAGCAATTGTCACTCTTCGAGGAAGAGCATGCAGCAAGCTCTGCCGTCAAGAAGAAGCCGGACGGCAAATCTCAGCTGGTGATCGACCAGCTGAAGGGGATCGATTTAATTAATATGACGCCGCTGCAGGCGCTTAATTTAGTTTATGAGTGGAAACAAAAGCTGCAATAATGCCATTATTCATTTGATAATCCAAGGAGAGAGCCGCATATGAACAAACAGCCAAGAATGAAAACGATGAAAGTATCCTTAGCGTTAGCGTCGGCTCTAATGACGGTACTGCCTGTCAGTGCCATCGCACAAGAAGATTTGCAAACGCAGCAAGTGCGGGAAATTATCGGCAAACTGCATGTCAGTGGCGTGACAGAAGAAGCGCTGGCGAACCAAAGCATCAAGCAAATGATCGAAGGATTGAAAGATCCGTACACCGTCTTTTTTAGCCAAGAAGAGTATGGTCAATTCTCCAGTTCCTTGGAAAATAACTATGTCGGGATGGGCGCTCGCATCGGGATCGATGATCAGGGTGTCTATTTATCGGAAATTTTTGCCGGCTCGCCGGCCGAAATCGCTGGTTTGAAGCGTGATGATTATGTGCGTGCTGTTGATGGCGTCACAGCCTCCAAAACGTCGATAGATGAAGTGCGGAACAAGATTGTCGGCGTGGAAGGTTCCAAAGTGAAAGTAACCGTTGAACGGGCTGGTAAAGAACTGACCGTAGAATTAACGCGCAAAGGGGTTAATGTCCCTGAGGTGTATAGTAAAGCTTTGACCGATGGGGTTGGATACATTCAAATTACGGATTTCTCCAGTGATGCGGACGAGGATTTTGACAAGCAACTCCAGGATCTTCAGGCCAAAGGCTTGAAATCATTAATTCTCGACGTTCGCAACAACCCAGGCGGATTGGTCGATACGGCGCAGAACATTGCTAAGCATTTTGTCAAAGAAGGCGTTTTGATTCATACGAGAGATCGCAATGGTGTAGATGATCCTGTCACCATCACGGGTGGATCAGAGTTGAATATACCGGTGTATGTCTTGGCGAATGAGAACAGTGCAAGCGCATCTGAGGTACTGTCGGGAGCCTTGCAGGATTACAAAGTAGCGAAAGTTATTGGGATGCAAACGTATGGCAAAGGAAGCGTCCAGCAACTTTTCCAATTGGACAACAAAAGTGCTTTGAAGGTAACGATTGAAGAGTACCTGACACCGAACAAGCGCAAAGTGAACAAAGTGGGGATTACCCCGGATATCAAAGTAGATGGATCTGCCGCTCAATTGATTACGGCGTTGCAAGTCGCTGGCATTTCAGATATTAATGTGGAAATCACGAAACATACGGTGACCTATAATGGCAAGGAGCTGGCAACCGGATTTGGCACTTTCCATGAAAAAGGCAAATTGTTTGCTAATACCCGTGGGCTTGCCGCACTCGTCGGAGCCACCATCACTTGGAATGAAGCGAATCATACGGTTGATATTGCCGACAGCAAAGGCACGCATGCGATTCCGGTTGAAGAGGATAAATTGATTATTGAGAATGGGATTAGTTACATCAATGTGGATCTATTTGACGATTATTTTCCACAATTGAAAGTGAATGACCAAGGAGAGAATGTTTCCATTCGCGCTGTAAAGGGGAACTAGGAAATATGGGTAAAATTCAGCTTTTAAGTGAACATATCGCCAACCAGATTGCCGCAGGGGAAGTGGTGGAACGCCCATCCTCTGTGGTCAAGGAGTTGGTTGAGAACTCGGTCGATGCCGCCAGCACGCGGATTGACGTGACGATTGAAGAGGGCGGTCTGCAATTAATCCGTGTGGCGGATAATGGTTCCGGAATGGCCTTGGAAGATTGTGAATTAGCCTTTCAACGCCATGCGACAAGCAAAATTGCCACGAGCAAAGATTTGTTCTCTATTCGCACGCTAGGCTTTCGGGGGGAGGCGCTGCCCAGTATTGCCTCTGTATCAAGACTCGAATGTGTCACAAGTTCAACGAACGATGGATTGGGCCGGAAAATTGTCATCGAAGGCGGCACGATTCGAAGCGTGGAAGAAACGGCCGCATCCCGTGGGACGGAAGTCACAGTACGGGATTTATTTTACAACACGCCAGCTCGGTTGAAATATATGAAAACGATTCAGACAGAGCTCGGGCATATCTCTGATTATTTGTACCGCTTGGCGCTTGCGCACCCCGGTGTTGCTTTCACCTTGAAGCATAATGGCAACACACTGCTCCAAACACTTGGCAATGGGGATTTGCTGCAAGTCATTGCCGGCATTTATGGCACAGCCATCGGCAAGCAAATGCTGCCCATCCAAGTGGACAGCTTGGATTACACCATCACGGGCTTCGTCGCGAAGCCTGAGATGACGCGCGCGAACCGCGGCGGTATCTCGACCATTGTGAATGGTCGCTATGTGCGCAATTTCGCGCTGAATCAAGCGCTGCTGCAGGGGTACCATACCCTGCTGCCGATCAACCGCTTTCCCGTTGCGGTGCTGCAAATCGGGATGGACCCGTCCTTGGTGGATGTGAACGTACATCCTTCCAAGCTGGAGGTCCGCTTCAGCAAGGAAGCGGAATTGACGGCGCTTATCGAAGCGGAAGTGAAGCGCTTGTTTGGTCGGCAGGTCTTGATTCCGCAAGGCGTCAAGCCAGCCGCTCCCAAAGGGGCTTACGTTCAGGAGCAGCTGGATCTGTCGCGGACGTTGGAACCGGAAGCGGCTCCCAACCCGCTGTCAACGACGACAACGCAGAGCACCGCTCCTGTTTCGTTGCCGAGTCAACGAGAGGCAAGCGGTATCGGAGAGCCCGTATCGTCGCCGCAGATCAAAGAAATGGTTGCGCCATATCGGCCAGAACCGCTTAAATCGCGTGAGACGGTTGCCTGGACGCCTCCTGTCCAGACACCGAGTAGTACGCCAAGTACGCCAAACTCAAGCAATGCGAACACATATCGAGCAGCTTCTGCATCGACACCTTCCTACTCGCCTCCTGTCAGCAATCCAAGAAGCACATCCATTCAGCAGCAGCGGCGTACGAATGAAGCTTTTATGGACTTGCTGCCCAAGATGGAGGACAGCGAGGCACCCAAGCTGCCGGCATTTCCGCGATTGGACCCGATCGGCCAAATGCACGGCACCTATCTGGTCGCGCAGAACGAAGACGGCTTGTTCTTGATTGACCAGCATGCAGCCCATGAGCGTATTAACTATGAATATTACTATGAGCGTTTTGGCAATCCTGCTGAGGCAAGCCAAGAATTGCTCGTTCCGATAACGTTGGAGTTTACGCCAGCGGAGGCAGGCTTGATTGCGGATAAACTGCCCCTTTTTGAACAGGCTGGCGTGTATATGGAAGCTTTCGGCGGCAATACTTTTCTGGTGCGCGCTCATCCCCATTGGTTCCCGTCCGGTGAAGAGAAAGGGATTGTGGAAGAAATGTGCGAATGGGTGCTCAGCGAGAAGAAGGCTGTTGACATTGCCAAGCTGCGGGAGAAGGCGGCCATTATGTGTTCCTGCAAAGCCTCAATCAAAGCCAATCAAGGACTTAGCGTACTTGAGATGGAAACGTTGATTGATCGTCTTGCCAGCTGCCGTAATCCTTATACATGCCCGCATGGACGGCCCATTGTTGTCAGTTTTACAACTTATGAACTGGAAAAAATGTTTAAGCGAGTGATGTGAAAATGTGTTAGTTACAACTTCTTATAATCCATCCCCTGAATTATGGGGAAAGGCGGGGCGGTTGGCTGCTATTTATAACGGCCGACTTGTTCCCCGCAAAAAGTATGCTTTGGAACATCTTAGAAGAAATCATCAGGATAATGCCCTACTGCTTGTGACGAGGGATGAGATCAGGTACTATGAAGATGAACATCCTGCGTATTTTTTTCACCCGAGCATGGCACTCGTTCGTGTTAAACGCATGCAGCGAGGCGAGTCAGACCTCTTGATTGAAGTGTCAGGCGCCGCAAGCGGCCATGTGATCGTGGACTGTACGGCTGGCCTGGCATCGGATGCCATCGTGTTTTCTTATGCGGTTGGCTCGCAGGGAAGCGTGACTGCCATTGAAAGTGAAGACATACCAGCGATGCTGATACATGAAGGGCTAGCTGTTTATGAATCTGAAGTTGCTGAGCTTAACGAAGCTATGAGACGGATTAAAGTCCTTAAGATGCAACATCTCGCTTATTTGCAGCAGTTGGCTGATCAGAGTGTGGATATCGTCTATTTTGATCCGATGTTTCGGAGTCCTATTGAGGAATCACAAGCGATTTCTCATCTAAGACGCAGCGCGAACGATGATGCGGTCAGTTTAGCATCAATCTCAGAAGCTAAACGTGTGGCCCGCAAGAGCATCGTGCTCAAAGAAAACAGAGACAGTCAAGAGTTTGCCCGGCTCGGATTCGAGCATGTGTTACGATCGACGACCAAAACAACCTATGGAGTGATTCGACTGTGTTAGCCCCATCAGCCAAGCCGAAATTACTCGTGCTGCTTGGTCCCACGGCAGTTGGCAAGACGAAGCTGAGCCTGGAAATTGCCCAGCAATTTGGCTGCGAAATTATATCCGGAGATTCCATGCAGGTTTACCGCGGGATGGATATCGGAACGGCCAAAGCCAGCGCTGCCGAGCAGAAGCTTGTCCCGCATCATTTGATCGATATTCATGATCCTTCGTATCCCTTTTCGGCTGCCGAATTTCAGGAGCGTGTGAAGGATTTAATTATGGATATCCATTCGCGCGGCAAGCTGCCATTTATCGTTGGAGGAACAGGTCTCTATATCGAGTCCGTCTGTTACAACTATCAATTTACGGATGTAAGTATGGATGAGGCGTTCCGCCAAGAACAGGAAGCGTTCGCGCTCACTTATGGCGATGAAGCCCTGCATGAGAAGCTGCGGCAGATTGATCCAGGCAGTGCGGATCGTCTGCATGCCAATGATCGCAGGCGTGTTATACGAGCCCTTGAGATTTATCATATCTCGGGTGAAACGATGTCTGCCCACTTGGCAGCCCAAAAAAAAGAATCGCCCTACGAACTATGTATCATTGGTTTAACGATGGATCGTGCCCTCTTATACAAGCGTATTGAAGAGCGGATCGACGCGATGATGCAGGAGGGCCTTATTGAAGAAGTTCAATCCCTTCTAGCCGCTGGCTGTCCGAAACAGGCGATTTCGATGCAAGCACTCGGATACAAAGAAATTGTGGGGTATCTAGAAGGCGAAATGAGTCTTGAAGAGGCTGTTACCTTGTTAAAGCGTGATACACGCCGATTTGCCAAGCGACAATTGTCCTGGTTTCGGCATATGAAAGACATTCATTGGGTAGATGTTACGGATTCAGCAAATTTTTCTGCCCATTTCCAAATTATTAATGATATACTAGCAGGAAAGTTTGTACATAAAATTGAATATAATTAACAAATATCACCATTAGAAAATAGCGCCTTCAGGGCGATAGTTTCATTCCATTAAGGGGGACCTACTGATGAACAGATCCATTAATATCCAGGACAATTTTCTTAACCAACTACGCAAAGAGAGCATTCCCGTCACCGTCTATTTAACTAATGGGTTCCAAATCAGAGGACTAATTCGTGCTTTCGACAACTTCACCATCATCATTGATAGTGAAGGCCGTCAACAAATGGTTTACAAGCATGCGATCTCAACCTTCACACCGCAACGTGCCGTTTCACTCATGGCTGCGGCTGAAGCAACGGAATAAGATCTTCTTCGTTTCGTTCGTTTTGCAACTTTTCGATGGACTGAATCGTCTAACCGAATAGAAACTTGTGGGAGCAACCTTGTTTAAGGTTGTTCTTTTGTTGGTTATTAGATAAAGAAATGAACAACGGGGGAGTCGGTGGATTTGGAGAAACCTACGAATAAGCAAACTACAACGAGTACGAAATCGAAGCCACAAGGCAGCAATAAAAGCTCTAAGAAGAAGGGGTTTAGCTTTCGCAAGTTGATTATGGGTACGATCATTGCAGGTATATTAGCTGTTATCTGTGCCTTAGCCATCTATATCGTCGTTATTATGAGTGGTTTCAAGATTTTGGAGAGCAACATTGATAAAATTGAAACGACAAATGAATCCACTCTTATTTATGCCCAGGAAGAAGGCAAAGATAAGGATGGGAAAGATAAGCCGCCAACCGAAATTTCCAAAATCTACAAAGGCGAGAACCGTGAGAGCGTCAATATTAAAGATGTGCCTGAGCGCTTGAAGCAAGCCTTCATTGCCACAGAAGACCGCCGTTTTGAGCAGCACGCAGGGGTCGACTTCTGGGCGATTGGCAGGGCTCTGGTCAAAGACGTCATACATATGAGCGCAGTAGAAGGCGGCAGCACAATTACGCAGCAGCTTGCCAAAAATGTGTTTCTCAGCTCGGAGAAAACAGCGTTCCGTAAAGGGACGGAAATGTCAATTGCTTTTGCACTGGACGAGAAATATACGAAGGATGAAATTCTTGAACGCTATTTGAACCGAATATTTTTCGGGAGCAATGCTTATGGAATTAAAGCGGCAGCCAAGGTTTACTTTGGTAAATCGAATCTGAATGACTTGAAAATCTGGGAGATGGCTACACTAGCCGCTTTGCCTAAGGCGCCATCGAAATATTCGCCAATCAAGAATCCGGATCTTTCCAAAGAGCGTCGTGCGGTTGTGCTAAGACTGATGACGGATCAAGGCTATATTACCGAAGCTGAGCGTGCAGAGGCAGCGGCTGTTGATTATGTGGCGCCTGCGGCTTCAACACAAGGCTCACAAGCGTATGCTTCTTATGTTGACTATGTGATGAATGAAGCCGAAGATATGTATGGCATTGATGAAGATGAATTGCTGACAAAAGGCTATCGCATCTACACGTCGATGAATGTGAATGCTCAAAAAGTGATGGAGCAAACGTACGCGAATCCAAAATTCTTCCAAGCAGATGCTTCCGATGGCGAGAAGATTCAAAGCGCAATGGTTATCATGGATAATAAAACGGGCGGTTTGATGGCGATGATTGGCGGTCGAGATTATAAATCGAGGGGCTTCAGTCGGGTTTATTCCAAAAGACAGCCAGGCTCCTCGTTTAAGCCGATTGCTGCTTACGGGCCTGCTTTGGAAAGCGGGAACTATACGCCTTACTCCATGATGGACGATACCCAAACGTCTTTCGGCAATGGAACGTATTCGCCTCGAAACTATGACCGGATTACTCATGGTCAAGTAACGATGTTTGAGGCTGTTAAGAAATCCTACAACTTGGCTCCTGTATGGTTGTTGGACCAAATTAAAGTGCCGACCGCATTGAAATTTGCCGAAAAGCTAGGCATTAAATTAAATGAGAAGAATGATCGCAACTTGGCTATCGCGCTAGGCGGTCTGAGCGATGGCGTGTCGCCGCTTCAAATGGCAGCAGCTTACACGGCATTTGCGAATCAAGGCGTGCAAAACAAAACGCATGCTATTCTCCGAATTACAGATGCACACGATAAGGAAATTGCGGTCTATAAGCCAGAGAAGAAACAAGTGATCCAACCGAAAACCTCTTACTATATGACCTTGCTGTTGCAGGGGGTAGTTGAGAAGGGCGGGACGGGGACACAAGCGAAAATGAACCGTCCGGTTGCCGGTAAAACAGGAACGACAGGCTTGGATATCAAAGGCTTGGAGAAATTCGACCGTGATGTGTGGTTCGTCGGTTACACGCCAGAGTGGACAGCCGCTGTGTGGGAAGGCTTCGACAAGGTAGATGCCAAGCACTACGTCACGATCGGCAGCGGAAGCCCGTCTTCCATTTTCAAAGAAGTGATGACGGAGTCCTTGAAAGGTCGTCCGGTAACGAATTTCGTGAAACCGGAGGGTGTTCAGGATTTAACTGAACCGCCAAGCGGCATTGCTGATTTAGCGGCTGTCTACGTGCCTGAAACGAAACTAGTGCAAGTCACATGGGCATCACAGGGAGACAAGATTGCTTATCGACTGTTCCGTAAAGGTGCCAATGAACCAGAGGCGAAAATGATCATTCAAACGCCGACGCCAGGTATTAACGATACCTCGATGAACAGAGGAGACACGTATCAATATTATGTTGTTCCTCTTAATTTGGAGACGAATATTGAAGGCGCCAAATCGAATGTGGCAACGGTCGAGATACCTAAGGACGACACACTGCCTGGCGGCGTAAGTCCTTCACCATCACCAGGTGTCTCGCCATCACCATCGCCTTCGCCTTCACCTGGGAATGGGAAAGATCCCATTGTTCCTTCGCCTTCGCCGGGAACCAAGCCGACACCATCGCCTACGCCTTCGGGTAAGCCTGGTACGAGTCCAACACCTAGCCCAACTGCGAACCCGAATCCGAGCCCAAGTCCGAGTCCATCGCCTTCTCCAGTGAATAAGCCTGTTGATGGACCGGCAGATAAGCCCAAGGATGGCAAAGAGGACGCACTGGCACCGAAAGCACAATAACGAATACGCCAGCTTAACAGCTGGCACACCAACTAACTCATTCTTGGAGGAAACCACATGAACTTGTTTAAATCAACGAAGCTGCTTCCCATTGCATTAATTGGATTGACTTTATTCGCCTCAGCATGCGGCAATAAACCTACAGAAACAACCGGCGGCACAGCTACTCCCAAAAGTGGCACAGCAACAACGGCTCCAACAGCCACGCCAGCAACTTCCGCAACAGCTTCACCTGCCGCAGGAGCAGCCAAGCAATGGACGAAGGCGCCTGATATGATGATTGATGTCAAGAAAACGTATCAAGCCGATGTCGTAACATCCAAAGGTTCATTCACGATTGATCTATTCGCTGATGAAGCGCCAAAAACGGTAAATAACTTCGTTTTCTTGTCCAAAGAAGGGTTTTACAACAACATTACGTTTCACCGTATTATCAAAACGTTCATGATTCAAACGGGAGATCCCAAAGGCACAGGCACCGGCGGACCGGGATATAAATTCGCTGATGAGTTGAAAACAACACATAAATATGAAGCAGGCATTGTCGCTATGGCGAATTCCGGTCCGAATACAAACGGCAGTCAGTTCTTCATTTGTTCCGGTGATGATTGCGCATCCCTGAACAAATCGCCGAATTATTCTATTTTCGGAAAAGTAACAGCGGAAGGCATGGCCACGATTGCCAAAATCGCGGAAACGCCAGTAGAGATGGGCGGAGAAGCGACGCCATCCAAGCCAAAGGAAAAAGTGACCATTACATCGATCACGATTAAAGAGAAATAGTCTGTTCTATCATGGATATTTACTTAGGATGAGATGGGAGATGATGCCGAGTGAAACAACCCTGTTTATTGTTCCACGGATTTACAGGCGGGCCCTACGAAGTCGAACCGTTAGCTCGGCATTTGCGTGAACGCGGACAAAGTTGCGAGGTTCCGAATCTGCCTTGGAATGGGGATTCTTATCACCACTTGAAAGCTTCTCATTGGGAAGATTGGGTGCGGGCGGCTGAAGCTCATGCCCAGAGCATGACCGCGAGACACGGTTCTTTTGATATGATTGGCTTCTCCATGGGGGGGCTGCTTGCTGCTTATTTATCCGTCAGATATCCGATCAGAAAGCTTATTCTGCTGAACACGGCAGTTATTTATGTCAGTCCCGGGCGAATGCTGGAAGTAATTCGCGATGAGTGGAAGTACCAACGGAAAGTCAGTCTGGTGAAAGCCACATCGACACCGCTCCGAGCCACCTGGCAATTTACTCGACTGGTACGGCATCTGAAACCGGAACTAAGTCAAGTGAACATACCGACTATGATTGCGCAGTCCGAAAAAGATCAGGTGATACATCCGCAAAGCGCACGCTACATTTATAGTAAGCTGAGAGGGCCACGCGAGATCCATTGGCATCCCAGATCCAATCATCTGATTTGTCATAGTGACGATGCACCGAATTTGTTTCGTCAAGTTAGCGTATTTTTGGATAAGGAGTAAACGTGCATGGCAGCGAAGGCCCCTATGAACAATAAACAAAGAACCGTTGCTCCAAAATCTAAAAAAACTGGAAAATTACCGAAATCAAAGCTTAGACGCACGTTTACTAACTTATTTCGTCTAATCGTCATTGTTTTCTTACTAGGTGTTGCCTGGATTGCCTATGTGCAATGGAAAGTACAAGTAGCTCCCAACCAACCTTTGCCGGATCAAGTCGATGTAGGGATTGTTCTAGGCGCCTCTTTACGGATGGATATACCGAGTCCTGGACTGCAAGAACGATTGGATTTAGCTGTCAATTTATATAAGCAGGGTAAATTCAAACAATTGATCGTTAGCGGCGGGTTGGATCATAACGGGTCTAAGCTAACAGAAGCGGAAGGCATGCGTGATTATTTGGTGAAACAAGGATTGCCTGCCAAAAGCATTCTGCTGGAGCCTAAAGCTACCAGCACCTATGAAAATCTGCTGTTCAGCAAGCAAATTATGGATAAGCAGGGTCTGGTGAGCTCGATTATCGTCACCCATCAATTCCATGGTTCACGCTCGTTGGACATTGCTGAAACGATTGGCTTGAAACAGCCAATTGTCTCCTCTACGAAGTCTGAGGTACTGTTCATGCCTTATCATGAGGCAAGGGAAACGTTGGCGTATACGAAGTGGTTTTTGACGAAAATGCGGCTCAAAGCTGGCGTGTAAGCCATAATAAAACAGAGACTGCTCTTAGGTTTTCACAACCTGCTGAGACAGTCTCTGTTTTTTGTTGCGGGTTAGCCGTTGACGATCGTCCCGCCGTTTACATGCAGAACCTGCCCCGCCATATAGGAAGAATCCTCACTGGCCAGAAAGACGTAGCTGGCAGCGAGCTCACCCGGCTGCCCTGCACGCTTCATCGGTGTAGTTGAACCGAAGGTCGCCACTTCCTCCGCCGTGAACGTAGAGGGGATGAGAGGCGTCCAGATCGGTCCTGGAGCAACGGCATTCACGCGAATACCCTTGGGGTTTAATTGCAGCGACAGAGAGCGCGTGAAGGTCACGATGGCGCCTTTGGTTGCTGAATAGTCAACTAGCTGCTCATGACCGTGATAGGCTGTAATAGAAGCTGTATTGATGATGGCACTCCCTGATTTCAGATGGGGAAGTGCAGCTTTGCTCAAATAGAAAAACGAGAAAATATTCGTCCGGAAAGTCCGTTCGAGCTGCTCGGCTGTAATGTCGGCAATACTCGGTTGAGGATGCTGTTCAGCGGCATTATTGACCAAGATATCGAGTTTGCCGAATTGTTTCACAGCCTGCTCAATTACCTGTTTGCAAAAGTTTTCATCCCCGATGTCTCCAGCGACGTGGAGGCACTTTCGTCCAGCTTGCTCAACGAGCGAGTGGGTCTTTTCCGCATCGCTGTGCTCGTTCAGATAAACCAGCACAACATCAGCGCCTTCTTTGGCATATGCAATGGCGATTGCTCTTCCGATTCCGCTGTCGCCTCCCGTAATGAGTGCGACCTTATCCTTCAGCTTACCGGCTGCCTTGTATTGTGCCTGATCAAACTCAGGCCGAGGGTTCATCTGCGACTCGATCCCAGGCTGTTGATTCTGATGTTGCGGTGGGAAAACAGGTTTCTCTTGCGTTGTTGTTGCCAAGTTGCACGGCTCCTTTCATCCTATCCAATTCTAACTTAGGATGATGCAAAGGAAGGTAAATCATTCTTCACGCGGTAATGATAGTTGAATCTTGCTTGATAGCCAAGCTTTTCGTACAAATGAATCGCTGGTTTATTGCTGGTGATCACCTGCAAATATTGCTGCACAGCTCCGTGGGCGATACTCCACTTGGTTAATTCATCCATCAGCAGGTAACTGATCCCTCTGCCGCGGAAGTTCTCATGGACTACGACGTTAACGAAACCAGCCCAATTGCCTTCGACAATGGCTGTTCCTAGCGCGATGATTTGACCATCTTGCTTGAGCTTGACGAACCCTTTCGAATCAGGCATTCTATCAAATAGACCCCTATAGAAAGTTCTCCGTTCTTCAGGTAACTGCTCTAAGGCAAGGAAAGCATCCAGCCATTCCGTATCCGCGGTGCCTGAACATGATGTTGAAATACCGTTAGATGTTCTTTGATTTATTCGCTGACTAGTCTGTTCCGCTGCATATTGACTGGAGGCGATCATGAGGAGACAAGGGGTATCGAGAACATAGCCTTGACTTGCCAGCAGCTCATCCAAGCCCTCTGGAGATGCACTGCTCACATGAAAAGCAGCAGGCAGCCCTTTGGATTGATAGAATTGCTCGATGTGTGCCAACCAGTTATCATTGGAGGGAAAGCCGTTGATAGCCAGCACGCTGTTGGCACGTTTGGTAACGCCGCGAGAAGCTCTCAGCAGCCAATGCTCCACGAAGGTTGAGGTTTCAGAAGGCCATGTGTTTGCCGCAATGAGATCAATGTGTTGACATAGGGCAGTGTCGCTGTTCAAAAAGGATCATCTCCTAGATATGAATACATATAATATTAATAAATATACAATTTTGTGCATAAAAATTCAATGATGCTTGTTGGAATTGTCCAACTCACATTGTAGAAGCGGGAGATGCTGCAGTTGGATATTAGCATAAGAACAGCGCAATTAGATGATTATGAGGCTGTCAATACCATCATTTATGCAGGTCAGGAGGAGCATGCGGATGCGCTTCCGGATCGTTTTGCCCGTTTGGATCGTGTGGTGGCGATGGGTTGGTATCGCAGTTTTGCAGATCAGCACAATAAAGCGATACTGGTTGCCGAAACACAGGGCAGGGTTGTTGGTGTTGCTATGCTCGAAATGAAGAAGAGCCCTTCCTATGAAGCTTTGGTGCCCCGAACCTATGCTTATCTCAACGAACTAGCTGTTTCACCCGATGCTCAGCGGCAAGGCATTGGCACAGCGCTTTACAAATCTTCGGTTAGCTGGGCTCAAGAACGGGGTGCGTCTACGCTGGAACTCAACGTCTGGGAATTCAACGAGCGGGCTATTGCTTTCTATCAATCCCTAGGGATGCTTACTTTGAATCGTACCATGTCTATGAATTTATCACTTTAATAAAAGGAGCAAGCCGATGTTATTCATTCATAATGAAGGAATTACGGATCCGCGCATTAATCTAGCCATTGAGGAGTACGCCCTGAGACATCTTCCTGCGGAGGAAAGTTACCTTCTCTTTTATATCAACGAATCCTCCATTATTATTGGCAAAAATCAAAATACATTGGAAGAAATCAATCCTGAGTATGTCAAAGAAAACAATCTGCATGTGGTTCGCCGACTATCCGGCGGTGGAGCCGTCTATCATGATTTGGGTAATCTCAATTTCAGCTTCATCACCCAAGATGACGGCAATTCATTTCACAATTTCCAAAAGTTTACGGAACCGGTGGTTGCGGCTCTTCACAGCCTTGGGGTAGAAGCGGCTTTAACTGGACGCAATGATATCCAAGTGGGTGAACGTAAAATTTCGGGCAACGCCCAATTTGCGACCAAAGGCAGAATGTTCAGCCACGGGACTCTTTTATTCGATTCAGAAATTGAAAATGTGGTATCGGCGCTGCGCGTCAATGCCGACAAAATTCAGTCGAAAGGGATCAAATCGATTCGCAGCCGAGTCGCTAACATTGTGGAATTGTTGAAAGAGCCGATGCTGATGGAAGAATTCCGCGCGAAACTGCTTACTTTTATTTTCGGAGTCGATGCTGACAAAGTGCCAACGTATATCTTAACGGAAGAAGATTGGGTACGCATCCATGCGTTATCTGAAGAGCGTTATCAGAATTGGGATTGGAATTATGGCAAATCTCCACGCAGCACAGTGCAAAATTCCAAACGCTTCGAAGGAGTAGGAACCCTTGATGTGCGTCTGGATATTGAAGAAGGCCATGTGAAGCAAATTAAAATCTATGGGGACTACTTTGGAGCAGGGGATGTGGCCGAGCTGGAGGGGATCTTGCAAGGCTGCCGATATGAAGAGTCTGCCATTAGAGAACGATTGGCTGACATAGAACTGCGTCGCTATTTTGGCACGCTGGATCAGGATTCTTTTGTAGCTTTGCTGCTGATGGCATAGTTGACTGTGAGGGAGGTATTCAAGCAATGACCAAGCTTTATTTGATTCGTCATGGTGAGACGTTGTGGAATGTAGAGCGGAGAATGCAGGGTCATCTGGATTCACCGCTTTCAGCGTTAGGTGAGCAGCAAGCCGCTTGGTTGTCTCAAGCGCTCAGCGACATCGAATTCGATGTCGTATGTGCAAGCAGCAGCGGACGCACGCGGCAGACAGCAGAGATCATCAAGGGTTCGCGCGACCTGCAAATCCATGTTTCTGACGACTGGAAAGAAATGAATTTAGGGGCCTGGGAAGGTCGGATATCGGCAGAAATCGAGGAGTTGGAACCAGACAATTTCCATGCATTCTGGCATGCTCCTCAGCTGTACAAGTCTGCGCATGGTGAATCCTACGAGGATTTGCGAGATCGGGTCATACCTGCGCTGACACAATTGATTAACGAGCACGCAGGAAAAACGATCGCTTTAATTTCTCATACGGTTACCCTAAAGATGATGATGGCGTATTTGGAACGTAGAACGCTTGCTGAGCTGTGGAACCCGCCATATTTTCATCCGACTTGTTTAAGTATTGTTGAATTTATTGATCAAGAACCCAACATTCGACTTCATGGGGATACGTCCCATTATCAAAAAGAGGCGTTTGGGTATTAATGACAGGATTTGAAGGAGGACGTTACCATGATTCTTGAAGTCGCTATACTACCGGTTATTGCGGGGAAAAATGCCGAGTTTGAAACCGCGTTCCGTCAAGCTTCGTCGATTATTTCGTCGATGAAAGGCTATATTTCGCATGAATTGCAAACCTGTATGGAAGACAATAACAAATATTTGCTGCTTGTGAAGTGGGAAACGCTGGAAGATCATACGGTTGGATTTCGAGGTTCGGCTGAATATCAAGAATGGCGCAAACTGCTGCATCATTTCTATGATCCGTTCCCTGTCGTGGAACATTATACGCCTACCCAAGCCTATATGCCGGAATAAAGGCGATCGCGGTCTAAAATGGATGATACGAGCGTAGGATGGATGGATACGAACCATTAAACCATCCTGTAAACGAGGTGATCCTCATGAGTGGTCGAAGCTTGCCATCCAGACAGATCAACATCGTCTTGCGGCAGCCTGAGCCTGGCACGCATAAGCGATCGGTCGATGGTGTGGGCGACCCATTGAACGCTTCGCCGCTGGCTGATTCCGAGCCTCATCTGAACGGAAAAAGGACGCCAATGGAAGGTCCTCTCTCGGATATTTTCAAAGAGCTGGCCCAATTGATTGGTCTCGATAATGTCAAAGAGCTCGTTCATGAAATTTATGCGCTGCTCCAAATTGCGCAGTTCCGCGCAGAAGCAGGTTTGATCAGCAACGCCCACGTGTATCATATGATATTTAAAGGCAGCCCAGGCACTGGCAAAACGACTGTCGCCAGGTTGATGGGGCGCATGTTCCATGCGATGGGTGTCTTGAGCAAAGGTCACTTTATCGAAGTGGAACGCGCGGATCTTGTCGGTGAATATATTGGGCATACGGCACTTAAGACACGTGAACTGATGAAAAAAGCGATGGGCGGCATTCTCTTTATCGATGAAGCTTATAGCTTGGCACGCGGTGGTGACAAGGATTTTGGGAAAGAATCGATTGATGCGCTGGTCAAAGGTATGGAGGATAAAAAGAATGAATTTATTCTTATTCTAGCCGGCTATAGCGATGAAATGGATCAATTTCTGGCCACGAATCCCGGGCTGCCTTCGCGGTTTCCGATACAAATTGATTTTGAGGATTATCCGATTGAACAATTGATTCAGATTACGGAGCTTATGGCCAAAGACCGTGAGTATGTGCTGCTGCCGCAGACCCTTGTGAAGTTGAAACAGCATTTAATCGAAGAAAAGGCATCGACTTGGCGGGCATTCAGCAATGCGAGATATGTCCGCAATATCCTCGAGAAATCAATGAGGCATCAAGCTGTAAGATTGCTAAGCCAATATGTCAATGCGCCTTCCAAGATTGAATTGATGTCCATCCGGCCGGAAGATATGAAATTTAAATGAAATTTTCTTCGAGCTATTTAACTTATTTTAAGTTAAATGGCTTTTTTATTTTATAAAGTAATTGACAGAAAGGACGATCGGAGTAAAATAGACAGAGTGAACTTTCAAGGTGATAATGATTATCAGTATTATCCAAGGTGAATTCAGGTTGTATACGATAGGGAGTTGTGGGCTACATGCGTAAAGTTTTTATGGCAAGTTGGATCGCGTTAATGATGTTCATGGCTATCCCATTTACAGCGAACGCGGCTGCAGAGAATGATTTGGCCAAAGCAGATGAAGGCATCGTCAGTGCCATACAAGCAGCTGAAAGCGGCAAATTAGAGGAGGCCTCCAAATTGTTTGACACGTTTCAAATGAATTGGTTGACCTACGAAGAGGGAATCAAAGAACGTTCGTTGGCTGCTTATCAGAAAATCGAACAAGCGATGGGCGAAGTTTCTTTCCAAACCCTGAAACAGCCTGTTGATGCGGTTAAGTTGGTTGCCGGACTGAAAGATTTGCATAATCTGAATCAAAATTTTATTGATGGAAAGCTGGATACTTTCGGTAAAGTGGCTAAAAGTGATGGCAATGTTACGGTAGCCAGCTTGCTTACTTTGCTCGAGAGCGCGTCAGATCAGATCAAACAGAACGATATTGCCGGTGCTTCGGCAAGCATTCAGACTCTTCGCAATTCTTGGCTGCAAATCGAAGGTATAGTTCTTACACAATCTTCGGCTGTATACACATCAATGGAACGGGACATGGTTACGGCTTATGCCCAATTGTCAGCTGAACCTGCACAAGCAAGCGAAGCGGCCACGACGATTGCCCGGATGCATGCCGATCTGGGGCCATTAGCTGCGAAAACCAGCTATTCAATGCTGGATGCTACAACGATTCTGCTTCGAGAAGGCTTAGAAGCACTGCTAGTCGTTATCGCGCTGCTTGGATTCCTAACGAAATCCGGTCATGCGGATAAGAAGAAGTGGATTTGGTTTGGTGTCATTGGAGGCTTGGTGGTCAGTATTGCTTTGGGGATCGTTGTTCAACAGCTCTTCTCGGCAACGGCCTTTGGCAATAACAACTTCTTGATCGCGGGCTGTACAGGTATTTTTGCCGCTGTGATGCTGCTTTATATGAGCTATTGGCTGCATAGCAAATCCAACATTTCCAATTGGCAGCAGTATATCCGGGATCAAAGCGTCAAAGCTCTGGCTACGGGAAGTTTGGCTTCACTGAGTGTGCTTGCCTTTCTAGCTGTTTTTCGTGAAGGGACAGAAACCGTTCTATTCATGATCGGGATGGCATCCTCGATTAGTTTGAAATCTTTAGTTGGAGGTATCGCGATTGGCGTTGCTGTTCTGTTGATCGTTTCTATCTTGATTTTGAAAATTGGGTTAAAAATACCGATGCGCCCCTTTTTCCTTGTATCCAGCTTTTTTGTTTTCTATCTCTGCTTCAAATTTGCCGGGATGGGTGTGCACGGACTGCAACTGGCAGGTTATTTGCCGGCAACGACAGCTTCTTGGCTTCCTAGCTGGGATTTCGTTGCCTTGT
Source organism: Paenibacillus sp. HWE-109 (assembly GCF_022163125.1). Lineage (NCBI taxonomy): Bacteria > Bacillati > Bacillota > Bacilli > Caryophanales > Paenibacillaceae > Paenibacillus > Paenibacillus sp. HWE-109. The sequence continues at coordinate 2,184,609 of NZ_CP091881.1, forward strand.
ATCCCACGTTGGAAAGCGCGATTCCGCAGCTAATTCTCTTATTGGCAGCCGTCTTCGCAGTCCTTAGGGATCGTTATAAAACTATTCAAGTTAGAAATACAGCTCTAAACAAATAAATCCTATAAATAGAAACTCGGAGGGGACTTTTCCATGAACAAACGTCAACAACTTATTATTCTTACAGCAGCTACAGCATTGGTACTCGCAGGCTGCGGCAAATCAGAAACAACAGAGGTAACTAAGGTTCCTTTCAAAGATGGTTCGGCGGCATTAACGACAAGTCTTGACCAATTAAAAACACAATTGGATGCAAGCAAAGTAAAAGATCCTAAAAAGCTATCCTCCCAACTGGAAGATCAATGGGCTAGTTTTGAAGATGAAGTGAAACCAAAATTCCCAGAGCTTTATTTTAAAGTGGAAAAATTTCTAACCCCGCTGGAAGCTGGTTTGAAGCAAGACAAGCTGGACTATCCAACCTTGACGGCGCTTAATAACAATTTGAAAACAGCCGTTACGGAACTGACAGCTTCCTTCGCTGATAACAAAGGAGCCGTCAATAAAGACGTGATTTCAGCTTCCAAAGAGCTTCAAGAGGCGGCAAAAGAATACAACAAGTACGTACAAGACCAAGGGAAACAACTGGTTACTCTTCTGGAACAACTTGATGCGGCTGTGAAGAGCGGTGATTTGAAAAAGGCACAAGAAGCCTATGGACAATCCCGGATGCCCTATGAGAGAATTGAGCCTATCATTGAAACTTTCAGCGAGCTGGACGGAGTCATGGACGCGCGTGTGGATGATTTCAAGAACGAAAAAGATCCTGCATTTACAGGCTATCACCGCATAGAGTATTTGCTGTTCGTGAAGAAAAATGTGAAAGATGCAGAAACCTATTCTGCTCGGTTACTGGAAGACGGCAAGAAAATGCAGCAGGCTATTGCTTCAACAACCATTGAACCAGCAGATTTCATCGCCGGCGTGGGTGAGCTGATGGAAGAAGCGCAGTCCAGCAAAATCACAGGTGAAGAAGAGCGTTGGAGCGGTGCGACAGTTCCTGTTATTCGGGCAAATGTTGAAGGTGCCAAAGCCATTTATGATCTGGTTAAAGGTGAATTGAAGAAGAAAGACGCGGCACTCGATGAGAAGATCAGCAAAAGCTTGAATACGGTTATCGAGACGATGAACACACTTTCTCCTGTAGGTACAACTTGGAATGATTTCAGTAAAATTGAACAATCCAAACAAGTGGATTTGAAAAATAAATTAGAAGCTCTGGCAGAACCGCTTGTCAAAATGCCAGGCACTTTAAGTAAATAAATAAAGATTGTGAAGGGGTGTCACGGGTATGGGGGATAAAATGAATCGCCGTGCTTTTTTGGGGATGACGGCAGCGGGTGCTGCCGGTGTAGTATTAGGAGATTTGCTAGGGAAAACCAAACAAATTCTGCCTGGCGGTTCTCATGTGGCATCAGCGGATGTTGCGAATGAAACCATCTCATTCTATGGTGCCCATCAAACCGGAGTTGTAACTCCTGCCCAGAACTTCGCTAATATTGCTGCTTTCGATGTTACAACATCGGACGTGAAAGAACTGCAAGAGCTTATGAAACATTGGACGGAAATGGCGGCAACGTTAATGGCTGGCAAGCCATTGGCGGCAGAACCGCAAGATGCCAAGTTTCCTCCTACAGATACTGGGGAACAAATCGGCCTAGATACGGGGAAGTTGACCATTACCTTCGCCGTGGGTGCAACGCTGTTTGACAAAGAGGGCGTAGACCGATTCGGTCTGCGTGCGAAGAAGCCTGCTGGCCTTACTGAAATGCCTATTTTTCACAAAGATACGTTACAAGAGCAATTAACGCACGGGGATATCGTGATTCAGGCTTGTTCGGATGATCCGATGATTTGCTTCCATGCGATTCGCAACTTAGCCAAAGCGGCACGCGGTGTTGCTCATCTGCGTTGGCAGCAAACCGGACAGCTCGGCGTGAAATCGCAAGGCACCAAGAGGAATCTGTTTGGTTTCAAAGACGGTACGAATAATCCTGCACTTAATGATGAGAATTTCATGAAAAATAATGTATGGCTGGAATCAGGTGATGGCGCTGCCTGGTTAGCCGGCGGCACGTACATGGTCGTTCGACGTATTCATATGCGGATTGAGACGTGGGATCAGCAGACCTACTCCGCTCAAGAGACGATTATAGGCCGTCAGAAGGTATCTGGGGCTCCGCTGGACGGTCATGCGGAAATGGATCAACCGAAATTCAGTGAAGATGATCAAGGGAAGGTGACAGCCTTGGATTCACACATCAGGCTTTCGAATCCACGAGCTGGTGAAAGTTCAGAGCGTGAACGGATTCTGCGCCGCGGCTACAATTTTATGGAGAATCTAGACGATGTGGGCCGCATTAATGCAGGACTGTTGTTCGTCTGCTTCAATCGGAATATTCAAACGCAGTTTGAATCCATCCAGAAGCGCTTGACTAACCCTAAGCTCCCTGATCAAATGTTAGCCTATACCGATACAACGGGCGGAGGTTATTTCGCTGTTCTGCCTGGCGTAACGGCCAAAGGCTCCTATCTGGGTCAAGGTTTGTTTGCCTAACTCGCTTAATTATGAATGGAATGCTGAGGCTGCCATCAGGGTAACTACCTTGAGGGAGCCTCTTTTTAACATTTATATAATCTAAATGTTTTGGAGTGATCGAGGAATTACCCGAGCTACCTCGCGCGGAGGGAACTACAGTACGCTATTCCAGCCAAAAGTGTCCTTATCGCGTGCTTAAGGGAACTGCAGTACGCTATTCCAGCCAAAAGTGTCCTTATCGCGTGCTTAAGGGAACTACGGGGCGCTATTTTGCTGTTTGGCATGAAATTTAGCACTTTTCGTAGAAATAAGACCCTGTAGTTCCGCTACTGCGCTGACATCCCTGCTTTCTGCCTAAATAGCGGCCTAGAGTTCCCTCCATCTATGATTTGTCGCCTTTAAGAGGAGCATCTCTCAGGCTGGCAAAGCCGTTTTTCCTATGTCAGGCGGCCACACTGTTATAATCAAATATTCCGGCTCCTTAAATTGACTTTCCCAAGCATTTCCTACACAATGATGAAGGAATACGCTGATTCTTAGCCTATTTCTAACGTCGGATTGAGATCCAAAGGAGACCTTTATGAAAACAACTTCACATATGGTAGAGAAAGAAATCGATGACAGAGCTGTGCTCGTCAGTCTAGTTACGCAGAAGCAGAAGAAAAATGAACTGCTTGCCGAGTATTCCCTGCAGGAATTGGTCAAGTTAGCTGAAACCGCAGGCGTTCTGGTGCTTGAAACGATGACGCAGAACAAGGAAACGAAGGATGCCAAATGGTTTATCGGCAAAGGGAAAGTAGAAGAGCTAAAGCTTCGTCTTGAGGAGCTTGGCGGCAATACGGCTATCTTCGATCAGGAATTGTCGGGAGCGCAAGTGCGGAATTTGGAAGCTGCGCTGGATGTCAAAATTATTGACCGGACGCAATTAATTCTGGATATTTTCGCACAGCGCGCGAAAACAAGAGAAGGGATCATCCAGGTTGAACTAGCCCAACTGAGTTACTTGCTTCCTCGATTGTCTGGGCAAGGGAAGAATCTCTCCCGACTAGGAGGAGGTATCGGGACCAGAGGTCCTGGTGAATCCAAACTGGAGACGGATCGCAGACACATCCGTGGGCGTATTGACGAATTGAAAGCGCAGCTGGAAGAAGTGGTTCGCCACCGCACATTGCATCGGGAACGCCGCAAGAAGACCGGTGTGTTTCAGGTCGCCTTGGTTGGTTATACGAACGCAGGGAAATCAACTTTATTGAAACAATTGACACAAGCGGACGTCTATATTGAGAATCAATTGTTTGCCACGCTGGACCCGACTTCCCGGACGATGGAACTGCCAAGCGGCAAAGAAATTGTTTTGACCGATACCGTAGGCTTTATTCAGAATTTGCCGCATGATCTGGTTGCTTCATTCCGCGCTACATTGGAAGAAGCGAATGAGGCTGACTTGATTCTGCACGTAGTGGACAGCTCAACAGATATGCGCGGCGAGCAAATGCGAGTTGTTGCCGAGGTCCTGGAAGAACTTGGCGCGCATCAGAAAGAACAATTGACGATTTTCAATAAAATAGATATGTGTTCGCAAGATGATGTGGAGATGCTCTCAACGGAAGGCGAATTTCTGAAAATCAGTGCGTATAACGCGGCAGATTTGGAACGCTTGCGCAATGTCATTCAAGAAAAGCTTATGGGCGAAAGCAGAGAGTTTCGCATTCCGGCGGATAAAGGGGATATCATTTCCTTGATGTATCGGATTGGAGATGTGCTCGAAACGGATGTCGATGGGGAAGACATGGTGTTCAAAGTTCGCTTAAATACAGATGATTATGTCAAAGTAGCCCATCAATTAGTGGCCTTCGACTTGCAAGCGCAGCAAGAGTTACAAGATCATGAGGGAGAGAGTTACTAATCATGCAATTCGGGGATAAAGTCATGGGTTTAATGGAAAGCGCCGAGTGCACCGTGGAAGGTGCTTTCCGTCAGATTGAGAAGACCATTGATTTGAATCAGTGGAAAGTGATTCGCGCTTTTCAGGAGCATAAAGTAAGTGATTATCATTTTGCTTCATCGACTGGTTATGGGTATAATGATCGCGGTCGTGAAGTATTGGATCTCGTGTATGCGGATGCGATGGGAGCAGAAGCAGCGCTAGTTCGTCCTCATTTTGTATCAGGCACGCATACAATTGGCACTGCGTTGTTTGGCGTTCTGCGACCAAGCGAACATCTACTTTACATCACAGGGAAGCCCTATGACACATTGCACAAAGTCATCGGAAAACCTGGTGATGGGACAGGTTCATTGCAGGACTTCGGCATCGGATACAGCGAAGTCGCTTTAACGGAAGATGGCGCTCCCGATTGGAGCGCCATCACCGCGGCTATTCAGCCGAACACCAAGGTGATCGGTATCCAGCGCTCGCGCGGCTATTCGTGGCGCCCGTCGTTCACGATCGAACAGATTGGCGAAATGGTTCGCTTCGTCAAAGAAATCAACCCAGCCCTTATCGTGTTCGTCGATAATTGCTATGGGGAATTCACCGAGCTGCAGGAGCCGACGCAAGTTGGCGTCGACCTCATGGCGGGCTCGCTCATCAAGAACCCCGGCGGCGGCATCGCCCCTTCCGGCGGTTATATTGCCGGGCGGCGCGACCTTGTCGAGCTTGCCGCCTACCGCTTGACCGCCCCCGGAATCGGGGGCGAGGTCGGTGCCATGCTCGGCGCCACGCGCGCGATGTTTCAAGGGCTCTTCCTGGCCCCTCACTTGGTGGGGCAAGCTGTCAAGGGCTCTGTCTTCGCCGCTGCGGTGTTCGAAGAGCTGGGCTTCGAGAGCCATCCGCGTTGGCAGACGCCGCGCACGGACCTGATTCAAGCGATCCGCTTCACGTCCGCGGATCACTTGATCACGTTCGTGCAGGGCATCCAGAAGGCGGCTGCGGTGGATTCGCACGTGGTTCCTGAACCATGGGATATGCCTGGCTATGAGCATCCTGTTATTATGGCGGCAGGAACGTTCATCCAAGGGGGCAGCTTGGAATTGTCCGCAGATGCGCCGATTCGTGAGCCGTATATCGCGTATATGCAGGGTGGGCTCACCTATTCCCACTGCAAATTAGGAGTAATGACGGCCATCCAGCATATGGAAGACAAGGGATTGTTGTGAAAATTCAGACTGTGAACAAACCTGACACTCCTTGACACGTTTTTGTTAGAAAGGTACAATAAGGTTGAGGTACTTTATTTATCAGGAGTGATTAGCATGAGTGATGACATACGTAGAAATATGGCGTTATTCCCCATCGGAATCGTCATGAAGCTGACTGATTTAACCGCGAGACAAATTCGCTATTATGAGCAACACGAACTTATTATTCCGGCCCGAACAGCTGGTAATCAACGCCTCTATTCCTTTAATGATGTTGAACGACTTCTTGAAATTAAGGACTTGATTGAAAAAGGTGTAAATATCGCCGGTATCAAGCAGGTACTCATCCCGGTGGATAAAGATTCCGAAGACGCAACCATTTTGAACGAGCACACAGAAGTTAAGCGTAAAGAATTAACTGACTCCCAACTGCACAAAATGTTGAAGCAGCAGTTGATTGGCGGGGGTAAGCGCCCTGATCAGGTTTCTCTGATCCAAGGTCAACTTTCCCGGTTTTATAAATAACTTTTCGTAAGCGCTTGTAAAATTGAGAGGAGACTGAACCGTGACTTACAACAACAACTACTCAAGAGAAGATATTCTACGTATTGCCAAGGAAGAGAATGTTCGTTTCATTCGCCTTCAATTCACCGATTTGATGGGCAGCATCAAGAACGTTGAAATCCCTTTCAGCCAACTTGAGAAAGCACTCGATAATAAAATGATGTTTGATGGTTCATCCATCGAAGGTTATGTTCGTATTGAAGAATCGGATATGTACTTATACCCGGATCTGGATACATGGGTTATTTTCCCATGGGTAACGGAGAGCAAAGTAGCTCGTTTGATCTGCGATATTTATATGCCGGATGGCAACCCATTCGCTGGAGATCCGCGGGCTATTCTCAAAAATGCGCTGAAACAAGCCGAAGAAATGGGCTATACAGCGATGAACGTTGGGCCAGAACCGGAATTTTTCCTGTTCAAAACCGATGACAAAGGGAATCCGACAACAGAACTGAATGACCAAGGTGGGTACTTCGACTTGGCTCCGATGGATCTCGGCGAAAACTGTCGCCGTGATATCGTTTTGACGTTGGAAGAAATGGGCTTTGAAATTGAAGCTTCTCACCATGAAGTTGCGCCTGGTCAACACGAAATCGATTTCAAATATGCCGATGCCATCAAAGCGGCTGACCAAATTCAAACATTCAAATTAGTTGTAAAAACCGTTGCAAGACAGCATGGTCTTCATGCGACATTCATGCCAAAACCATTATTCGGCATGAACGGTTCAGGCATGCACTGTCACCAATCGCTGTTCAAAGGCGATGTGAACGTATTTTACGAAGAAAGCGACAAGTTAGGTTTGAGCACCGTCGCAAGACAGTATATGGCAGGCGTACTTCGTCATGCACGCTCTTTTGCTGCGATTACGAATCCGACTGTTAACTCCTATAAACGTCTAGTTCCAGGTTATGAAGCGCCTTGCTATGTGGCATGGTCTGCAAGCAACCGCAGCCCGATGATTCGTATTCCAGCTTCCCGTGGATTAAGCACGCGCGTTGAAGTGCGCAACCCGGATCCTGCTGCGAATCCTTACTTAGCGCTCGCTGTTATGCTGGCTGCTGGTTTGGACGGCATTAAGAACAAAATGCAGCTGCCTCCTCCAACTGACCGCAATATCTACGTGATGTCGGAAGAAGAGAGAGAAAGCCAAGGCATCCCTAGCTTGCCGCTCAACCTGAAACAAGCGTTGGACGAGCTGCTTCGTGATGATGTGATTTGTGACACACTTGGCGAGCATGCTTTGGCTCACTTCTATGAGCTCAAAGAAATCGAGTGGGATATGTATAGAACGCAAGTTCACCAATGGGAAAGAGATCAGTATCTTTCCCTTTACTAGAATTGAAACCCTTGACGCCGTTGGCGTTGAGGGTTTTTTTGTTAACGTTCACCGGAAACTTCTTTGCTATGCGATTTTCGGTTTGGGTCTCAAAGGGAATCTAATGAACTGCATGAAGCTTATCGACGAGAAATTGGCTACTTTTGCGATTTAATGAACTGAATTGGTGTTATCGAGCAGATTTTAGGCGGAAAGGTGATCGTTTGCTTGGAATAGCGCGTCTGGAATTCATTAGATTTTCAGAATGACCAATTTTAATCGAATAAAAGGCATTGAGTTCGTAAGGAGGCTGATAGGAAAGCCCTCAAGAAAGAATGAGGGCTGTAAATAGGTTGGATAGGTGGACTCAAAGTAGAAATGTAAGTCAGGTCCTGCTGAAGAATACGTTGATCGGTAATCAGGTTTCCGAATGCATCAATGCCGAATATAGACATAACTGTACTCGTTGAGTTTAAAACATTAATTTGAACTTCATAGGCAACGTTGCCAGCAATAACAAACTCACGAACATCAAAAGAATTAGCGAGCACGATATAAGAGGATACATAGTCCGTATGAAATACCGTTGAATCCACAGAAGCAAAGATTTGTACCGTTATTATCGCGGTGTTATGGGTATCGATATTTCTTGTGTTTACTACAATGTTAGCGGCTCCTGTATTCGTATTCGTAATTACACCAGTTGTAAAAGGCATGTCCAACTTACCTCCCTTCCTTAGTTTCTATTAACATATTCTTCTGAAAAATAAGTGTGAGGGTATTGGTTTAGTAGATATATATTATTGGATAGGATGATGAGAGCACTATTTTATTTTCGGAACGAAATGATGTACGATAGGAGAATCCCGTCAGAATTAGGAGTTTCCTAATTGGATGGGCTTTTTCACACGAAGGAGAGAAATATAGGAATGGACGATTTCACGAGAAATTTGGAAAAATATGCGGAGCTTGTCGTTAAGATTGGTGTGAACTTGAATAAAGGGCAGGATTTGTTAGTCGAATCTCCGCTGGAATCTTTAGAATTAACAAGACTTATTGTGAAAAAAGCCTATGAAGCTGGAGCAAATTACGTGCACGTTCATTGGCAGGATGATGTGATTACACGCAGTAAATTTGAACATGCGCATGATGAGGCATTGGATTATTATCCAACTTGGTACACGGAAATGCTGGAGCGATTTGTCGAAAATGGCGGGGCCTTGCTGAATATTAAGGTGCCAGATCCAGATCTGTACGCAGGTATTGAGGCTAGTCTAATCTCCAGGGCTTCCAAAGCTGCGGCTACCGCTCGTACGAAGTATCAACAATATGTCCGAACGAGTACGTTTAGTTGGTGCCTTATTAAAGCGCCGACAGTTGCCTGGGCATCCAAGGTGTACGCGGATCTGCCAGAAGATCAGCGGGTAGAGGCGATGTGGGATGCTATTTTTCAAATGAACCGGGTGTATGAAGAGGATCCCGTAGCTGCTTGGCGCGTTCACATTGAACAGTTGAAACGTGTTCGGAAACTGCTGAATGAGAAACAATACAAAACCCTGCGTTATCGCGCGGCGGGCACCGATTTGGAGGTGGATTTGCCTGCGCATCATATTTGGTTAGGCGGCGATAAAGCGAACGCTAGTGGCATCCGTTTTGTGGCTAATATGCCAACGGAAGAAGTCTTTACGATGCCGGATAGAACGGGTGTTCGCGGTACCGTATCAAGTACAAAACCCTTGAATGTCAATGGGGCTTTGGTGGATCGCTTTTCGTTCCGCTTTGAAGAGGGGAAGGTCGTTGATTATCAAGCGGAAGTAGGTTATGAACATTTGGCCCGGTTGCTCGAAATGGACGAAGGCGCCCGCTATTTGGGTGAAGTTGCCCTTGTGCCTTACGGTTCACCAATTTCTAACATGAATCGAATTTTTTATAATACAGGTATTGATGAGAATGCTTCCTGTCATCTTGCTCTGGGGAGTTGTTACCCAATTAATATCCAAGGTGGCGCTTCTTTGTCGACAGATGAATTAAAAGCACGAGGCGGCAATACGAGCTTGATTCATGTTGATTTCATGATTGGGACATCGGATCTGGAGATTGATGGTTATTTGGAAGATGGCACGGTTGAGGCTATTTTTCGTGGCGGGAACTGGGCACTTGTATTTTAGTTGGTTGAATAGGCTGTGAAACGAAGAAACCGAGGGAGACAATCTCCGCTCGGTTTCTTTGTTATTCTAAGATGGTTGACTACATATCCCGGAACAAGCCGATGACACGTCCTAAAATCGTCACATGCTTGAGGAGAATCGGCTGTAAGGCGGAATTCTCAGGTTGTAGGCGAATATGATCGCGCTCTTTGTAGAAACGCTTCACTGTGGCTTCATCGTCTTCTGTCATGGCAACTACGATGTCCCCGTTGTTCGCCGTTTGTTGCTGTTTCACAATGACATAATCGCCATTATGAATGCCAGCTTCAATCATACTGTCTCCCATTACGCTAAGCATAAATACGTTATTATCTTTGACCATGCTCACGGGAAGCGGGAAGTAGTCTTCGATATTCTCGGTTGCTGTAATAGGAACACCGGCGGTTACTTTACCAACTAAGGGAACACGCGCGACTGAAATGGCAAAGTGAGTTTCTGCGCCATCGAGGCCCAGAATTTCGATAGCACGAGGTTTGGTAGGATCTCGACGAATTAAACCTTTCTTCTCAAGACGCTCCAAATGGCCATGTACGGTAGAACTGGATGCTAGTCCAACAGCTTCGCCGATTTCTCTGACGGAAGGTGGATACCCCTTATCTTTCACTTCGTTCTTAATGAAATCCAATATAGCTTGTTGACGCTGCGAAATCTTGCTCAATAGTTATCACTCCAATACTGGGAATCATTACCCAAAGTATAACATAGAACCCGAGTTCGTACAAACATAAGTTCGAGAAAATGGGTTGACTCAAACATTTGTTCGTGTTATTCTAATACAAGAACAAATGTTTGGGAGATGATTACTCATGTATATGGCTTATACCAACACAACCAACTCACGTACACTTCATAGATCCGCTAACACATCCAAAGGGATGACTTTCACTTCTGGCTATACTAAAGCTATTGTTCGCTTTGTTCTGTTAGCAATTATTCTTGGAACCGTGTTCTCATTTGGTGCAATTGTGCAGGCCTATGCGGGGGATCCGGCAGCAACGACAACGAGTACATCACTAGCCAAGCAAGCTGTCATCAGAGAAGTCTCCTCAATAGTAGTACCAGAGAAAATAGTTATTCAACGTGGAGACACGATTTGGCAGATTGCTTCCTTACATAAAAAGAATAGGGAGAACATTCGTTCTTATATCGATAAAATCAAAGCAATCAATCATTTGACCACCAGTTCATTGCAAGAAGGGCAGGTACTGATCCTGCCTGGTTCTTAAAGCGATTGATTTCATACTCACTAATTAGCTGAGACGAGGACATGTTCCTACGTCTCTTTTCGTTGTTTCCTTGACATTACTGAATTGGGATGGCAAAGTAATATTCATATTGAATTTTTGCTAGGGAGGATCTTTATGAGCGACGAAATGGATAAAAACATCGAACGTATCAACGAGCTTGCACGCAAAGCCAAAACAGTGGGCTTAACAGATGCAGAAATCGATGAGCGAAATGAATTAAGAAGGAAGTACATTGAGGCTTTTCGAGGCAATCTTAAAGTTCAACTTGATTCGATCAAGTTTACGGACGAAGAGTAATTGCTTGTTCATATAGAAACAACATTCAAAAGGGGATATGAATGATGGCGTTGAAAGCTGTACTTTTTGATTTGGATGACACTTTGTTATGGGATGATCGCAGTGTGCAAGAAGCTTTTGATGCGACTTGTGCGGAAGCTGCCAAACATGTGGCTGTGAATCCCGTAGAATTAGAAGCTTCTGTTCGTAAAGAAGCACGCGCTTTATATGAAACATTTGATACGTTTCCATTCACCAAGATGATTGGTATTAATCCTTTTGAGGGGTTATGGGCTAATTTTACGCAAGGTGAGAATGAGAACTTTCGTAAATTGGAGGAACTGGCGCCTGGATACCGGACGGAATCTTGGACAAGGGGTCTTCGTGCACTTGGAATCGAAGATCGTGAGCTGGGTTATAAATTGGGGGAATTGTTTCCTGCGGAACGACGCAGCCGCCCTTTGGTCTATGAAGAGACATTTCAAGTTCTAGATGCATTGAAAGGGAATTATCAATTGCTGCTTTTAACAAACGGCTCTCCGGACTTGCAAAAGGAGAAATTAGCTGGCGTGCCGACTATTGCCGCTTACTTCGATCACATTGTGATATCAGGCGAGTTTGGCGAAGGCAAACCTGCGAAGTCCATTTTTAATCATGCCTTGGGATTGCTCGGCATTCAGGCAGAAGAAGGAATTATGATCGGGGACAAGCTGACTACGGATATTCTAGGCTCAGGCAGCGTTGGAATGCGTAACATTTGGATTAACCATCATGGCCTTCAAAGCGGTGACGAGATAGTTCCGGTACATGAAGTTACACGACTTCAAGATATTTTACCGATTATTGCCAACGCTTGAGAGATAAACAAACATAAGCCCAACGGTTCATTGGACGCTAGGTCCTTTGCCGTTGGGCTTTGTTCATTAATATGAATTACGCTTTGATAAATTCAGGGTCATCGATGTTGTAAGCAACCCAGCCATCTTTCTCGATGAAGAGGCGCACCGCTACGATTTCGCGGTTGTCCATTAAGGTAAAGAAGTGGTTCGTATTCTCAGGAACGGAAATGACGTCACCTGGCTCAAGTTCAACGTCGAAATAACCAACTTCGCTTTCGGATTTAATAATGAAAATGCCTTTGCCGGACACGATGCCCCGAATTTCATCTTCGGTATGTGTATGGACTTGTTCGAATTTCTTCAGGAGCTCCTCGATGTTTGGGGTTGCATCGGATAGTGCGATAACATCCCAAATTTCGTAGCCGCGTCTAGCGGCCAGGTCGCGAATTTCTTCTTCATACGTGCTGATAATCTGATCTTTCTCTTCATCATTCAGGATGAATTTCTCGCGAAGCGCTTCAGGAAGCTTGTTTGGATCCCAGTGTTCGTAGACAACTTGTTGACTATCCAAGAAGGCTTTAACTTCTGCTTCGCCTTCAATTCGTTCATTGGTATTGCGAATTCTTATTTGTGCCATGCTGCATCCCTCTTTCTAAGTAAATATACTATGTATTATAGTGGAAATGAGGAAGGCTGTCGATGGATGAAGAAAAATTTTTCCGATAAATCCTATAGGAAATAAAGATAATTCATAATCTTTTCATAGAAGCCGTATTCTGTTACACTAAATCTTAACATAAATTGTCGTTTTTATTTCGTATACGCTTTAGGATAAGTTGAAAGGGAGTCATGTAATGTCGAAACCGCCGATTCAAGAGCAGCTAAAGAAAAAGATTATGATCCTCGATGGTGCCATGGGTACGATGATTCAGCAAGAGAACTTAACAGCTGAGGATTTCGGAAGCGATGATCTAGATGGATGTAATGAAATTCTTTGTGTTACACGTCCAGATGTTATCCGCAAAATTCATGAAGCTTACTTCGCCGCTGGCGCTGATATGATAGAAACGAACACGTTCGGAACCACAAGTGTCGTACTTGCCGAGTATGATTTGCAGGACCGTCACCGTGAATTAAATCTTGCTGCAGCCAAACTGGCGATTGAAGCAGCTAATAAATACTCAACACCGGAGTGGCCGCGTTATGTTGTTGGCGCTATGGGGCCAACCACCAAAACCTTATCGGTTACTGGCGGTGTAACTTTCGAAGAACTCGAAGACAGCTATTATGAGCAAGCATTAGCACTGGTTGAGGCTGGTGTGGATGCTATTCTATTGGAAACTTCGCAAGATACGCTGAACGTGAAAGCAGGAAGTATTGGCATTCGCAGAGCCTATGAGAAAACAGGTATTGAGCTGCCGATTATGATATCAGGTACGATTGAACCGATGGGAACTACGTTGGCAGGGCAAAATATCGAATCTTTCTATATTTCGCTCGAGCATTTAAAACCGATTTCCATGGGACTTAACTGTGCAACAGGTCCTGAGTTCATGAGGGATCATATTCGTACGTTGTCGGATATAGCGGATACGGCTATCAGTTGTTACCCGAACGCAGGCTTGCCCGATGAGAATGGTCACTATCATGAGTCACCTGAGTCTCTAGCCAAGAAAATGGCTGGCTTTGCCGAACAAGGCTGGTTGAACATCGCAGGTGGTTGTTGCGGTACTACGCCAGATCATATTCGAGCTTTGGCAGAAACGCTTGGTCAATACAAGCCAAGATTGCAGAACGGGACGCATTTACCAGCTGTGTCGGGTATTGAAACTTTATTCATTGAGCCTGAGAACCGGCCAATCATGGTTGGCGAACGGACGAATATTTCGGGCTCGCGGAAATTCAAACGCTTGATTAAAGAAGGCAAGTTCGAAGAAGGTTCGGAGATCGCGCGGAATCAAGTGAAGAACGGCGCTCATGTTATCGATATTAACTTGCAGGATACAGATATCGACGAAGCTTATGCGGTTGAAGAATTTATGCAGCAAGTTGTGAAAAAAGTGAAAGTTCCATTGATGATTGACTCGACGTATGACCATATTATTGAACTTGGCCTCAAATATTCACAGGGGAAAGCGATTATTAACTCGATTAACCTGGAGGACGGGGAAACGAAGTTTGAAGGGATTTTACCGCTGATTAAACGGTACGGTGCCGCGGTTGTCTGTATCCTGATTGACGAGCGAGGGCAGGCTGTTTCGCGTGAAGCGAAGATTGAAGTTGCCACGCGTTCCTATGAGCTTTTGACTGAGAAATATGGCATGAATCCGGAAGATATTATCTTCGATCCTAATATGTTCCCTGTCGGCTCGGGAGATCCGCAATATATTGGCTCTGCGGTGGAAACGATCGAAGGGATCAAGATGATTAAAGAGAAATATCCAAAGGCCAAAACGATTCTTGGCTTAAGCAACATTTCCTTTGGATTGCCGGATGCGGGCCGTGAAGTATTGAACTCGGTTTATTTGTACCATTGTACGAAGGCCGGTCTTGATTATGCGATCGTGAATACGGAGAAACTCGAGCGTTATGCCTCGATTCCCGATACTGAACGCCACTTGGCTGAAGAACTCATTTATAATACAACAGATGAAACTCTCGCCCAGTTTGTTGCGCATTTCCGTGAGAAAAAAGTGGAAAAGAAAGAGAAGATTTCGAATCTGTCTCTCGAAGACAGACTTGGTTCTTATGTCGTAGAAGGAACGAAAGAAGGACTGATTACGGATTTAGAAATAGCGCTGCAAACTTACTCGCCGCTTGAGGTCATTAATGGACCTCTCATGAAGGGGATGGAGCAAGTTGGACGCCTTTTCAATAATAATGAGTTGATCGTAGCTGAGGTTCTGCAAAGTGCCGAAGTTATGAAGGCATCTGTAACCTATCTGGAACCATTTATGGAGAAATCGGAGACAGCGGTCAAAGGGAAAATCATACTGGCTACGGTGAAAGGCGATGTGCATGATATTGGGAAAAATCTCGTGGAGATTATTCTCTCAAACAATGGCTATAAAATAATAAACCTCGGTATCAAAGTACCGCCGGATCAAATTATCGAAGCTTACCGCAGAGAACTGCCGGATGCAATTGGCTTATCAGGACTATTGGTCAAATCCGCTCAGCAAATGGTCATTACCGCTCAGGATCTGCGCACCGCTGGTGTTGATGTGCCTATTCTGGTTGGTGGTGCCGCGCTTACGCGCAAGTTCACGAAAACACGCATCCAACCGGAGTATGAAGGTGTCGTACTCTATGCAAAAGATGCGATGGATGGTCTCGACATTGCTAACCGTCTCAGCGATCCTGAACAACGCAAACGACTTATTCAGGAACTCAGGGAGAGTCTGGAATCCGATGTGATGGACGCCGGGAAGAAAGAAGAAGCTTTGCCACAGCTAACTCGTGTGAGTTCGTCGGCTGTTTCCAAGGATTTGCCCGTGAATGTGCCACAGGATACTGAGCGCCACATTTTAAGAGATTACCCCATCAGTCATCTGATGCCATATGTGAATATGCAGATGCTTCTAGGACATCACCTAGGTCTGAAAGGCAAGGTTGAACAGCTATTAGGCGAAAAGAATGCGAAGGCTATGCAGTTGAAAGATACGGTGGATTCCATTTTGTACGCAGCTCAGAAAGATGGGATTATCAAAGCTCATGGCATGTACCGTTTCTTCCCTGCACAGTCGAGTGGAAATGACGTCATTATCTATGACCCGCAGGATCACAGCAAGGTGCTAGAAACGTTTACGTTCCCGCGTCAGGATAAAGAGCCGTACCTGTGCTTGTCTGATTATTTGAAGTCGGTAGAGAGTGGTCAAATGGATTACGTTGGCTTCTTGTTAGTCACAGCAGGGCATGATATTAATGAATTAGCCAAAGAATGGCGCGATAACGGAGACTACTTGAAATCCCATGCCCTCCAAGCGACTGCTTTGGAAGTGGCGGAAGGTTTCGCGGAGCGAATTCATCATATTATGCGGGATGTACTTGGGATTGCAGATCGCGCAGATATGACGATGCAGGAACGATTCGGCGCTAAATATATCGGTCAACGCTTCTCCTTTGGATACCCGGCATGTCCGAATCTGGAAGATCAAGCGAAGCTGTTCAATCTTCTGAAGCCAGAAGATATTGGCGTTGAGCTGACAGAGTCGTTCATGATGGAGCCGGAAGCATCCGTTTCAGCGATTGTATTCGGTCATAAAGAAGCACGTTACTTTAACGTAGGTTAAGGAGTTTAGATTGTGGAATTGTATTTTCTAGGGACTGGGGCGGGTATGCCCTCCAAGCAGCGGAATGTTACTTCCATTGCGCTCAATTTGCTGGAAGAACGCGGCACTTATTGGCTTTTTGATTGTGGTGAAGGGACGCAGCAGCAAATTTTGAATTCACCGGTGAAATTGGGACGTACAGAGATGCTTTTCATTTCTCACTTGCATGGCGATCATCTCTATGGTTTGCCCGGATTGTTGTCGAGCCGTTCCTATTTGGGCGGGGATACACCACTTACCCTTTATGGGCCACCAGGACTGAAACGTTTTGTGGAGACGGCCCTTGAAGTGAGCGGTGCACATTTGACTTATTCGCTGAACATTGTTGAGATCGACCAAGAAGGCGTCATTTTCGAAGATCAAAGCTTCACCGTTGAAACAGCGCGGTTGGAACACCGCATTGAATGTTTTGGATTTCGGATTATTGAGAAAGATCAGCCAGGCAAGCTGATGCACGATAAGCTTGCGGCACTGGGTATTCCAGCGGGCCCTGTGTATGGACAATTGAAACAAGGCTTGACTGTTCAGTTGGAAGACGGCCGAACACTGCATGGAGCTGATTATTTAGGAGCTCCTATACCTGGGCGAATCGTTGTCATCCTTGGTGACACGCGTTATTGCCAAGGGGCTGAGTACTTAGCCCGCGGCGCGGATGTGTTGGTGCATGAGGCGACTTTCGCTATGGATAAGCAGGAACTCGCGTACTCTTTCGATCATGCGACATCGCATGATGCAGCCAAGATTGCCCGCGACGCGGGAGCGGGCGCGTTGATCCTTACGCATATCAGCTCACGCTATCAAGGAGATGCTGTGAATGAGCTGTTGCAAGAAGCACAGCAGTTTCATGCGAATAGCTATGTAGCCAAAGATTTCTGGAACTTTGAAATACCGCGTAAAGCGTAAAAAAAAAGAAGCCTTCTCCACTCGTGGAGAAGGCTTCTTGCTTTTTAATAAAGTAAGCGGCATTTTGAATGAAAAGTAGTTATTTAATCCTGGAATCCTCATACACTAACCATAGCCCGTAAAACCGAGGTGAAGGTATGGGGATCACATGGGCAGAAGTGCTGCTATCCATCTTTATGTCCTCGATTTTTTACATTATGATCAGAGAAATCAGCCACGCTTACAGAGATTCTGAGTGAAAAGATGGGATGAATCATCCGCCTGCCCCTTGATAGGAAGGGGTGGGCTAGTTCTATTTGCTAGACGACTATTCGACTATATACGGATTAGTCCTTCATCTGATAAAATTAATGTAACCGCTTAATAAAAGGGGGTGGACATGACGTATTATGTTTACAGACGGGCTGTAATGGAAATATTGCTAGTCGTGTTTGTAAGTATTTTATTCAGTATTGTTGGTTGGAATCACCATGCAAAAGCCGCTGAAATTCCAGTTTCTCAAGGTAAATCTGCGTTCGCATCCAGTGTAACCAGTGCTACCTACAGTGCAGACCAAGCGGTAGATGGATTTATTCAAACCAAATGGACCGCCAGCAGCTTGCAATTGCCTCAATGGCTGACGGTTGATCTTGCTCAGAATGTTCATGTAAAACGTGTAGAGACTGTGTTCGAGCACGCGGCTAGTTCCTATCAATATACCATTGAAACGTCAGCAGATGGAATAAATTGGAGCTTATTTGCCGATCAATCATCGAATTCCGACATCAGTTTCCCGTATTACTCTGATTCGGGAGATGTTCAGGCGCGTTTTGTCCGAATTCAAGTACTTGGTGTAGGTACGCCTGGCGATGGAGCAAGCATTTATGATTTTCGTGTATATACATCCAATACGCCGCTCATGCTGTTATCTTTAAATAAAACAACAGCAGCCTACAGCAGTTTTTCGACATCTCTGGGTTCTTCCAAGGCAGTAGACGGGCAGCTTTCAACCCGTTGGGCACCAAGCAATGTGTCTTTACCGCAATGGCTGGTAGTCGATCTTGGACAACTGCTTAATGTGCAGCGGTTTGAGACGACGTATGAGAAACAAGATGAAGTGTACGGGTATAAGATTGATTTTTCTGTGGATGGTCTGACGTGGTATACCTTTACAGATCGCACAAGCAATTCACAGCGCGGGGAGCCGCGGTATGTGGATGCAGGCAATGTGACTGCCCGTTATTTTCGCTTAACGACGACGAGTGTGGGGACAGCTGGCACTTATGCGAATGTCGCCGAATTTCAAATTTATGGGCCTGACGGCGGGACGACGCCCGGGAACCAACAAATTTTAAACAGCATAGCGCTTGATCGTACTTCGTATTCCGTGCAAACGGGGCAAACATCCACTACTCGTTTGACGGGGACTTACAGCAACAGCAATTCACAAAGTATTACTTCAGGGGCAATCTATTCGATCAGCAATACGGCGATTGCGACGGTTAACACAAGTGGCGTCATTACTGGCGTTTCAGCGGGAACAACGAATGTAACGGTTTCTTATATGGGGAAAACGACGACATCCACAGTGACAGTTTCGACGACCTTAGCCAATCTGAATCGTATTGCGTTTGATACTTACTCTTATTCCATGCAGATTGGCGCATACCGCTATCCTTATGTGACAGCTTATCTGAATGATGGCAGTACACAGACGATATCCAGCGGCATCACTTTCGTCAGTTCCAATCCGTCGGTGGCCACGGTTAATAGCAGTGGCTCGATCACGGCAGTCACATCTGGGTCGGCAAACATTACTGCGAGTTATGGATCTTTCACGGCTTCAGCTACCGTTTATGTGACCACCACGGTTAGCCGCATTGAAGCCGATGCCAGTTATGTGAATATGGAGCTGAATGCTACCAAATATGTCGTTATTCGTGCTTACGATGCGAACAATACCAGCACGACTGTGACCTCAAGTGCCAGCTTCGTCAGCTCCAATCCCTCCGTTGTCTATGCCAGTTCAAGTGGTTATCTGTCTGCTTCATCGGCAGGTACGGCGACAATTACAGTTACTTACAGCGGCATATCAACGACAATATACGTAACGGTAGGTGCGCTGGATTCATCAGCTCCGACCTGGAACTACGGTTCCAGCGTGACGTCCTCTGAGGCAACTGCTACATCGACTACATTAACTTGGACATCGGCGACAGACAATGTTGGTATAACGTCATACCGTGTTTACAAGGGTTCGAATGTAGTGACAACTGTAAGTGGAAGTGAGTTATCGGCTACGATAACCGGGTTAACAGAAGGACAGGATTATCAGTTTAAAGTGGAAGCGGGGGATCTTGCGAATAATTGGTCTACAACAGGACCATCCGTTAATGTTAGTTTGAAAAGTGCTCCTGTCGCCCCGCTTGCGAATACAGCGGGAGCTGCACTAAGCAGTAACCTGGTGCGCGAGAATTCGCCGGAAGGCGGTCTTCTATCTCGAGTTACGGTGGATGCGGATCGTTTAGCTACAGCCTTCCAATCGCTGAACTCGAATCCGGCAACCCTGCTAACCTTGCATGTACAAGATTACAAAGATACGACGGTGATTCAATTTCCAACAAGTTCTTTTAACAATCTGCAAGTAAGCGATAATCATTCGGTCATTCGGGTTGAACTGGATGCGAACAGCCTTTCCATTCCACTGCTCTTTCTAAAAAATCATGCTGTCGAAGGAGATGGATTCATTCGTGTGCTTATCCGGCATGACGCAGGTCCCTTAGCTGCCCAAGTGAGTCAAAAAATGACGGAGCTCAATGCGAGTCTTCTTCTCACTAATCCCATTGAATTCGAAATTAGTGTCAATGGAAGTGATTTGAACGGTTGGGACGGCAACTACGTTGAACGCACACTGGCATTGCCGGGCACTTCCTATGCAGCCAATGCGACGGCAGTCCGAATCGATGCGACAACGGGGGAATCGTCTTTCGTACCTTCGCAATTAATGAATGTAGGCGGCAGCTGGAGTATGCTTGTGAAGGATCAGAGTGGTGGGATATATACAGCCATCAGTGCAGCTAAATCCTTTGCCGACATGTCAGCACACTGGGCCCGTGAAGATGTGGAGAAGCTTGCTTCCAAGGGAATCATCAGCGGTGTAAGCGGTGATAAATTTGATCCTGAAAAAGAAATCTCTCGCGCTGAATTCGCGGCCTTGCTGATTCGCTCCCAAGGAATGAAGGTTGACAACTCCGAGCCGGCAGCAGGTTCTGCCTTCAGGGATATACTTAAGGGAGACTGGTATGCTGGTTTAGTCAATACGGCCGCGCAAGCTGGACTCATCCAAGGCTATGATGATGGGACCTTCCGTCCATCCGAGCATGTTTCCCGCGAGCAGATGGCGGCTATGGTGAATCGAACGATTCAGCGTGCAGGTCAATCAGTGGTAAGCGCTTCCGCTGAAGCCGTGCTAACGCCATTTAAAGATCATGATGTGATTGACGATTGGGCTCGTGAAGCGATGGCATTTACGTTGGAAAATGGCCTTATGCAAGGTATCACCGAAACTAAACTGGAGCCGCATGCGAATGCGACCAGAGCTCAAGCAGCAGTTATGCTGAACAGACTTCTAGTCTATATGCATTTTATTAATTAATTCGCAGACCGCATTCGTTGTAAAGACGAATGACGGTCTCTTTACATTTGGGAAAAAAACAAAACAAAATATTAATAAGCCGAAAATAAACACTTAATAAACCTCTGTTAACCTTGAAGAAGTAAGACTCCAGTTGAAAGGTGTGAGGAAGTTGAGTGGATTACTTCTGAATACAGCGCCCCGGAAAACGAATCTATCGGTCATGCTAGCAAACCGTACAAATGACATTGAGCAAGCTCTGCGATTGAGGTATCAGGTTTTCGTAGTAGAAGAGAACAACATGCTGCTGCACAATGAGGATGGGCTCGAAAGAGATGCGTATGACGCTTATTGCGACCATCTAATCGTTAAAGATTTGGACATGGATAAAGTGATAGGCACGTATCG
The DNA here is from genome assembly GCF_022163125.1 of Paenibacillus sp. HWE-109. Lineage (NCBI taxonomy): Bacteria > Bacillati > Bacillota > Bacilli > Caryophanales > Paenibacillaceae > Paenibacillus > Paenibacillus sp. HWE-109. The sequence continues at coordinate 2,206,052 of NZ_CP091881.1, forward strand.
GTTGCTGCCAGGGGATCGCGCTTTGACAGGCATTGGGTTTTATTCAGAGACGGAATTTGATTTGACTTCTTATACAACTTATAAAAAACAATCGCTTGAACTAGGACGAAGCTGCATAGCACCTGAATATCGTGGAGGAAGGGCAATTCAGTTGCTATGGGAAGGCATTGCCGGGTACATTGCAGAGCGAAATTATAGCCATCTAATTGGATGCGCCAGCGTACATGTTAACCAGGTCGAGGAACTCAATTTGATCTACTCCTTACTTTTACAAAAACAAATGATTACAGATCGTTACGGAATTAAACCACTCGCGACTCATCTCATCCAAGGGATAGCGCAAATTCCTATTGACAGTAATGATAAGGATGTTTTTCGCAAACTGCCTCCTCTGATGAAAGGCTATCAATGGCTTGGTGCTGAAATTGGCGGAGAACCGGCGTATGATGCGTTGTTCAAAACCGTTGACTTCTTCATCGTTCTGCAAAAAGAACGGATCACTAAGCGTTATAAGCGGCACTTTTTAGCGGAATAAGCAGTAGGGAGGATTGTGCGTTGTACGAATGGATTGGACGATTGACTTCAAATGAACGAAATCTTGCTCGCATTGAAAAAGGTTTGCGCATGTTTCCAGATAGGTTGATGGCAGATAGTTGTACAGTCCTGTCGATGATCATGTATGCAGCTATAGGCACGACTTTTCTGAGACGAATGAAATCAAATTTGGGCGATCTTTTGGGAGAGCTGCCTGACGTTTATTACACAAAAATCACAAAGAAATATTTGCAAAATGTCGTGTTTACCTTATACGAAGTTTTGTTCCGTTCGGAGCAGCTGCAAGCAAATTCGAAGGCCTTTCTAAGTGTTCAGGGGGAGGAGCATCTAGAGGAAGCTTATCGTCTGGCGATGGGGAAGGGAATGGTCATCTACACGCCGCATATCGGGAACTTTTTCTTCTATTATTGGTATTTGAGTCAAAAATTTGATTGCCTGACCGTTGCCTCTGCCGGCAGTCCAGAACTCAAACCTTTGTATGGAAAGTTCGCAGCTTTGGGTTGCAAAGGATTGGATTATGACAGCGTGCCGCAGCTTGAAATGTATCGAACGCTCAGAAGGCATGTGCTCCGTGGCGGTGTTGTGTTCATTCTCGGTGATTTCTGGCGGCCGAACTTTCCCTTAACCAGACTGTTCGGCAAGCTGACAAGGAGCCCGGAAGGCGCTGCCATGCTAGCTCTGGAGCTTCAAGTGCCTGTGGTTCCATTCTACGGCTATCGGATGAAGGGATTCCGTCATCGTCTTGTGTTTGGTACTCCGATTGAATTATATAAGCAATTTGAGCATTCTGGACGTAAAGAACGTGCCGCGGCTAACGTCGTTCTGAATTCTTTTATCGAGCAGGTCATTCGTGAACAACCAGCCTCTTGGTTTTATTGGTTTAATGTGCATGAACGCTGGGAAAACGCGGGTGCATACAAAATAGATTTCACCGATTTGCAAGACAGCAAGCCTTTGACGACAGCGGAAGCGGGTTAGCACATATTGATCCAAAGGACTGGTGATGAGAAAATGGACACAGGAAGTCACTTATTATTCGGTGTCACCCTAGCAGGATTAGCCTGTTTGGAACCGGCGATTGTACAAGATCCTGCTTTGGCGCATGCCGTACTTGCGGGTACGCTTATTGGTTCACATGCCCCGGATTTCGATACGTTGGCTCGCCTGAGAGGCTATGCAACGTATTTGCGTGTCCATCGGGGATTCACGCATTCCCTGCCAGCCTTGTTCATCTGGCCGGCACTGATCAGCCTTCCTCTTGCGGCAATGTTTGGCGTTTGGGAGCATCTGTTTAGCTTATATGCTTGGATCTTCGCGGCTGTTGTCCTTCATGTTGCGCTCGATTTATTTAACGTTTACGGGGTTCAGTGCTTGCGCCCATTCTCGAAGAAATGGTTTCATCTGGATACGCTTAGTCTGTATGAACCTTTCTTATTTGGACTTCATAGTATAGGGCTTCTAATTTGGTTATTCGTTTGGGGAGGCGCTGAAGGTGCTCATATTGGGGAGATGTTTGCCCTGATCTACGCGGCTAGCTTCTTCTATATCGCGATTAGAGCCGCGCAGCGCAAGAGAAATATCCAGTTAGTTAAGAGTAAACTTAACCTGGCGGAAGGTACTTGTCATTTAATTCCGAGTCTTAATTGGTTCCAGTGGCAATTTGTCATCGAGGGGGATCATCAATACTACTTGGGTGAGATTCGCGAAGGGAATGTGACTCTGGAGAAAGAGTATAGTAGTTCTAATTACTCATATGAATCTACACATCCCATTGTGAAGGCGACGATGACGACGGATGGAGTCAGAGCCTTTCTGCACTTTGCGCAGCGTATTCATGTCAGTTGGAGCGAGAAGAATGGCGGCTACGAAGTGCAGTGGCGCGATGTGCGTTTCTGGTATAAACAGAAGCTGTCATTCGGCGTCAATGTCATGCTGGACCACGATATGAACGTTGTCAGCGACACGTTAGGTTGGGATAAAAAGGCGTGGGATCCACCCTATGTTTAAATGGAAAAAAAGTCTAGCTCCTTCGGGAGCTGGGCTTTTTTGTTATTTGGGTTTGTCATTAAGGTAGATAAAGTGGAAACGCCGTATTAAAAAAAGCGAACACTTCAACCCGAGATGATAGGGGATGAAGTGTTCTTTTTTTAAAGTGATTTACCGAATTCTCCTGCAAACAGAAGCTCATTAATCGGGCGTCTTGTTGATGGCGTTTCACGTTCCTGGAATTTCTCTGACAATGCGTCTACCGGTCCACGGTGACCAATGGCGATGACAGCATGAATATCATAATCTTCAGGAATTTGCAGAGCTTCGCGAGCTTGATCGCGATGGAATCCGCCCATTGCATGTGTAATTAAACCTTGATTGTTAGCTTCCAGAGCCAGATATCCCCATGCTGTGCCTGCGTCGAACTGATGGCTGGGATTGCTATCGCCTCTTGACGTTTTGGTGTAGGAGATAACTAGTGTAAGGACGGGAGCTTTCTCACACCATTCGCGATTTGCCGGCATGATAAAGTCATAGAATTTGGCTTTTTCTTCTTCTGTTCTTGCAATAATGAAACGCCATGGCTGCAAATTGCTGCCGGATGGAGCCCATCGTGCTGCTTCGAATAAGCTTAGGAGTACATCTTCGGTTACTTCTTGATCCGTAAATGAGCGTGGTGACCACCGGGTAAGGAACTGTGGGTTGATTTCGTGATCAGGCTGGCGATTGCTTTCGATTTCGGTCGGTAAAGAAGTTGTCACTATGAATTCCTCCTCATTTTTGTAATCTTCCTAATTTTAACTGAAATCAACGCGGATTACGAATTTTTGAAATACACCTTGTAAAGTATGGGTTTTCTCAATTGTGGCAAAACTAGTTAGTAGGAAATTGAGGTTCAAGATGAGGTGCGGAAACTATGAATTTTACTAGTCATGATGTCATTATAATTGAAAGAGCTTTACGAACAGCGATGAAATATGATGCAGAAGAGCTGCGTTCTAGAGATTATCAAGAGGTTTTGCTTAAAATGCAAGAGAGTGCCAAGCATGCTCTCCACGTTGATACGCATCTGGCCAGTGCAGATCTAGACGGTGTTCGCTATGATTACGATGATTCCTCTGATCTGATGTAGACATACGAACGTATATTAATTAAACATAAATGATCAAGCCCTTTCTCGAAAAGGGGCTTTTTTATTTTGTGTTAGACGTATATAATAGGGGAACAATCGTTCTATACGGAGTTGAAGATATGATAAGAAAAAAATCCCTCTCGGATTTAATAAACGGATTAAAAAGTAATGAAAATATAGTAAATTGGCACGAGGTTGAACCCACAGAAGCCAAAACAAGACCCATGCCCGAAAGCGTAGACGCCAGGATAAAAGCAGCCTTGGCTAAAAGAGGTATTGAACAGCTATACATTCACCAGCATACTGCATATGAAACTATCCGAAAGTGCGAAAATGTCGTAGCTGTAACGCCGACTGCTTCGGGCAAGACGTTATGTTATAACCTTCCTGTTCTACAGGCAATCGCCGAAGACGACGCCAGCCGTGCGCTTTACTTGTTCCCAACGAAGGCCCTGGCGCAAGATCAAAAAAGCGAATTAAACGAAATCATTAACGAAATGGGTATCGACATAAAAAGCTTTACCTACGACGGAGATACTTCTCCAGCCATTCGGCAAATAGTGAAGAACGTCGGCCATATCGTTATTACGAACCCGGATATGCTGCATTCAGCCATTCTGCCACATCATACGAAATGGGTAAGCTTATTTAGTAATCTTAAATACATAGTAATTGATGAACTGCATACGTACAGGGGGGTATTCGGCAGCCATGTAGCAAACGTAATCCGTAGGCTGCAGCGTATTTGCAAATTTTACGGCAGCGATCCGCTTTTTATCTGTACGTCTGCTACGATTGCGAATCCGCAGGAACTGGCCGAACAGCTTACAGGTAAACCTATGCGACTGATTGACAACAACGGCGCGCCAAGGGGAAGGAAGCATTTTGCTTTTTATAACCCGCCTATAGTAAATAAGCCGCTAAACCTTCGGAAAAGCGCGACGGTAGAAGTAAACCAGCTTGCTAAAGAATTCCTGACGAATAAAGTACAGACAATCGTTTTTGCCCGCAGTCGGGTAAGGGTAGAGTTAATACTAAGTCACTTACAAGAAATCGTGAAGAATGAATTAGGGACTAAGTCCATAAGGGGCTACCGGGGCGGCTACTTACCGAATCAGCGGAGGGAAATTGAACGGGGCTTGCGAAACGGGGAAATACTGGGGGTAGTAAGCACGAACGCCTTAGAACTTGGTGTAGATATTGGGCAGCTGCAAGTCTGCATTATGTCAGGGTATCCTGGCAGCGTCGCCAGCACCTGGCAGCAAGCAGGCCGGGCTGGTAGACGGCATGGGGAAGCCCTGGTAGTTATGGTAGCCAGCAATACTCCTATAGACCAGTATGTAGTCCAAAATCCTGAATATTTTTTCGAGCGTTCCCCGGAATCTGCGAGAATTAACCCTGAAAATTTGTTAATCCTGGTAGATCATTTGCGTTGTGCAGCGTATGAACTTCCTGTAAAAATCGGCGAAGAATTCGGCCCGTTGGAGATAACTGATATACTGGAATACCTGGTAGAAGAAAGGGTGCTTACTCAAGCTGGCGATTCGTTTTACTGGGCAAATCAATCTTTCCCCGCCCATGAAGTAAGTCTGCGATCAGCAGCGCAGGAAAACGTAGTAATTGTCGACCAATCGGACGTAGCAAACGTAAAAATTATCGGCGAGATGGACAGATTTAGCGCTATGACCCTTTTACATGACGAAGCAATCTACTTGCATGAAGGCGCACAGTTTCAAGTCGAAAAGTTAGACTGGGAACATAAGAAAGCATACGTACGGGAAGTCGATGTAGAATATTACACCGATGCGAACCTGGCAGTTAAGCTAAAAGTGTTATCAACTGACCTAACGAAAAAAAGGCGAACAACGTCGTTAAATCATGGCGACGTAGCCGTAAATGTTATGGCAACGATGTTTAAAAAAATCCGTTTGACGAGTTTTGAAAATATCGGATACGGGCCAATTAAGCTTCCCGAAGAAGAACTGCATACCAGTGCGACCTGGGTAGAAATAACGGAGATTGACCCCACATTAGAAACAAAAACGCTAGAGCAACTATTAATGGGATTATCCAATGTGATAAGGCATATCGTACCTATTCATGTAATGTGTGACCGCAGCGACATTCATGTAGTTTCCCAAATAAGGGCTGAACATTCACAGCTGCCTACGATCTTTATTTACGACCATTACCCAGGCGGTATTGGATTAGCGGAAGACGTATATAAGCGATTCGACGAAATAAAAGAAGCGGCCAGGAACTTAATTCGAAAATGTCCATGTGAGGACGGCTGTCCTTCATGTATTGGAACTGAAATAGAAGGGAGGGACGCAAAGAGAAAATCCCTTCTTTTACTGGAGGGGTTATAAATGCGTGGTTCTGTACGATCCTTAATTAAAATTCGGCTAAAGACTCACGGGTACGTAAGTTCTGGTTCCATCCGTTTGCCGGAGGAAGAACTGCATAACGACCGCTATCCAGGCGGTGCCCGATGAGCGGGCTCCGTGAAAGGCTGGGCCGTCTGAAAGGCCAGGCGGCGGCGCAAGTGACACCGCCGCCGCTGCCTCCGGCAGACGGCGAGTGGGCGCAGATCGGCGCCCATGTCCACACGAGCCCGGCGGGCTCGTTCATCATGCGGCGCCGTTTGTACGGCGCGGACAGCATGCACGGCAAATATCGGCTGCAGGAGCTGTCCGATGTTGCGCAGCAGCTGTCCTGCTTTCACGACCATGACGCCGTCGTCCGGCACGAAGATCTGCTGTTCTTCGATACCGAGACGACCGGACTCGGCGTCGGTGCGGGCAACGTGCCGTTCATGGTCGGCATCGGCTATTACACAGGGGAGTCATTCACTGTGGAACAGCTTCTGATTCGCAATCCTGCGGAAGAGCAGGCGATGCTCATTTATTTGCAAACGCTGCTCGAACGCTTTACACATATTGTTTCCTATAATGGACGCACGTTTGACTGGCCGATCCTGAAGAATCGCTACGTCCTGAATCGTCTCCAATTGGACGATGCTGATCTGCTGCAATTAGATCTTCTGTACCCCTCGCGCAGTATTTGGCGCAATACACTGCCGTCATGTCGTTTGAGCAAGGTCGAAGAAAGCAGACTGGGCTTTGAACGAGTGGACGATGTGCCAGGTTCTATGGCGCCTGCGTTATATTTTCAATATTTGGCGGAGAAAAATCCATCCATCCTTGAAGGTGTCTTTATTCATAATGAGTATGATATCGTAACGATGGCAGCGCTAGCTACTCATTTTGGCAAATTGTTAATTGACGAAACGGAAGATGTTGCCGTTATTGATCATTCAGAACTTGAAGAACTGTTTCGAACAGGCCAATGGCTGGACAAAATGAACCGCACAGCGAAAGCTCAATCTTACTTTGATGCCTTGTTTCACAAGTTAATGAGCGGCAATAGTCAGGCCAACTCTGCAGAGCAAGAGAACACGCTTTTGCAATTAGCTGCCTTTTATAAGAAGAATGGGCAATATCAGCTTGCCGTAGATTTGTGGAAACGATGGATCGAGATCAGAAACGCAAGTATTGCTCTGCAAATAGATGCTTATCTGGAGTTAGCGATGTATTATGAGCATCGGGAGAGAAATATCCATCAGGCCATTTTTTATGCGGAAGAGGCATGGGCCAAACTGTGGCGCCGCCGCTCCCTGCATCGCGGAGACAAAAAGCAAAATGAGGTTGAAGAAGCATTGGAGAAACGCATCCGGCGTTTGAAAGCTAAGCTGAGCAAGACAGCTTCCCCTCAATCCACGCGTAAAGCTAAACCGATCTATGTCAGCGAAGGGTTAATTTAATCATCGAAATGTGGGCCGGCCCTCCTGTGGCGTTGTTTACTTTATCCTAGATTTGGATATACAAAGAAGAAAACAGCAAGGAGGGAATGCCATGCCAGAGCTTCCGGAGATGGAAACATATCGACAACAGTTGTCGCGTTTGATTCTAGGGAACGTAGTAACCGGCGTAGAGGTGGAGCGTCCTAAATCCTTGAATGTGGATCCTGAACTATTTATCCATAAGCTAGTTGGCAATCAATTTGTTGGTCTAGACCGCAGAGCCAAGCATTTGGTGTTTCATCTAGGATCAGGTGAAGTTTTGATCTTGCATTTAATGTTGGGCGGTTGGATGTTTTATGGCTCAGAAGCTGAAAAGCCTGATCGAACTACACAAGTTGTGATTCGATTTGGCGTGCGGAATTTATATTTTATAGGTTTGCGCTTAGGTTACTTGCATTTGCACGCAGTATCAGAAGCAGAGAAACTATTTGCGAAGCTTGGACCAGAGCCCTTAGCGCCTAATTTTACTTTTGGAGAGTTCCAAAAAGTTTTGAAAAGCAAAAAAGGCAATCTCAAAGTTTCATTGGTCGATCAAACCTTTCTTTCCGGAATCGGAAATTGTTATTCGGATGAAATTTGTTTTTATGCGGGCTTATTACCGCTTCGTAAGCTGCCGTCTTTGACCGAAGAGGAGCAACATCGACTGTTTGCAGCGATGAGGTCCGTCCTGCTTGAAGCTATTCAGTTCGGTGGCTATATTGACGAGCCCTTATTTGTAGGAGACCGGCTAACGGGGCAGTTTGATGCCAAATGTCGTGTCTATGATCGAGAAGGGGAGCCTTGTGTACGCTGCGGTCATCCTTTGATTAAGACTGAAGTTTCAAGTCGCAAATGTTTTTATTGCGCAAACTGCCAATCATGACAAAGCAAGCAAAATTTATTGGCGCACATGTCAGCACACGCAAAGGGTATTCAGGTGCGGCCAAAATGGCTCTCTCGATCCAGGCGAGTGCTTTTCAATATTTTCCAATGAATCCGCGGCGGCTCTCAACGAAGCAAGTGAACGTTCATGATGCGCAAGTTTGCGCGCAATTATGTCAGGAACATGGTCTATTATCGATTGGTCATGCGCCTTATCCGCTTAACCCAGCAGCTGATGAGGTCGAACGCGATTTGATGGTAAGTATTTTAAAAAGTGGCCTAGCCATCACTGATGCCTGTGGTTCAGTTGGTTTGGTGGTGCATTTTGGAAAATATATTGGAAAAGACCCGTTACAAGGTTATAAAAATATAATACAATGTTTGAATAGTGCGACTCAGGGATATGAGGGTTCAGCAGTGATTTTACTGGAGAATCAGGCAGGGGAAGGTTCGCAGCTTGGATTGACAATGGAAGAAATGGTTCAGGTACGCAAGCTTTGTGAGCATCCGGACAAGGTCGGTTTTTGCTTGGATACTTGCCATGCTTTTGCAAGTGGTCTTTGGCAGGGGCATAATTGGAGGGATTTGGAGTCAAAGGCCTTGCAGCTTGATTATCTTCCACATCTCAAAGCCGTTCATCTCAATGACTCGCTCCATCCTTACGGGTCAAAGCGAGATCGTCATGCCAATATTGGAAGTGGATTTATTGGTCTGGATCATTTCAGAGAGTTCCTTGGATCCCCATACCTTAACCATATGCCTATTGTGCTAGAGACAGCCTCAGGTACGGACGGGACCCATTTACAGGAGATTGCTCTCGTGAAATCGTTGATCCAGGGTCCGTAGTGGGCATTCCACATGAACAGGAAGGAAATCCGCTCATGATTCATGTATACTTAGATGACTTGCGCCCTTGTCCCCAAGGATTTTCTTTAGCCAGGAACGTCCTTGAGTGTCAATTATTATTGGATGAGTTTGAAGTAGACATTTTATCGCTTGATCATGACTTAGGCTGGACATCGGCACAAACGGGCATGGATGTTGTTATTTGGCTGCTCCAGAAGCGAAAATTTCCGCGAACCATTTATATTCATACCTCTAGTCCTTCCGCATGCACCGCTATGTTTCAAATGCTTTATACCGCCAAACCTGAGGGGATGGGCTTATACCCGAACCGAATCCCGGATGAAGTGCTTATACAAATATCTCAAGGGACGTATAAGCAGGATCAGGAATAAGAAAGGATTTTACTGTTATATGATACATTTATCTAATATTCACTTTATACGTGGCGAGCGTCATATTCTCAATGATGTCAGCTTGCACATTGCACCAGGAGAACACTGGGTATTACTAGGACGCAATGGTTCGGGCAAAACGACCTTGCTGGAGATGATGAATGGATACGAATTCCCAAGCCGGGGGACGGTAGATGTACTGGGAAATCGCTATGGGCAATGTGACGTGAGGGAAGTACGCAAGAAAATTGGTTATATCTCGCAATCCTTATTCGAGAAAATGAACTTAAGTGATCCTGTTCTTGAGGTAGTTGCTACGGGGGAATATGCCTTTTTACGTTTCTATCAGGAAATCCCGCAAGAAGTGAAAGATCGAGCACTAGTGATGCTGGAACGTGTTCGTATCCCGCATTTGGCTGATCAGCCGCTGGGCAGTTTATCGCAAGGGGAGCGCAAAAAAGTCATGTTGGCTCGTTCTCTGATGATGAAACCTTCCATCTTGATCATGGATGAACCCGCGGCTGGATTGGATTTGTATGAGAGAGAGCGTTTCTTGAGGGATGTTAATGATTTAAGCAAGCAGAATATTACCGTCGTTTACGTGACGCATCATATTGAAGAAATTATCCCCTTATTTACGCATGTTGCTATTATTGAACAAGGTGAACTCATTGCGGCTGGACGTAAAGAAGATGTGTTGACCCCAGCCAATATTCAAAAGGCTTTTGATGTGCAAATCGCTTTGGAATGGTATCAAGATCGGCCTTGGATCAAAGTTTTTGATTAGAAATTGCAGTTTATATAAAGGATGCGGCTATGACACAAACAACTACCTATATTGGCACCTCGAATCATGGGTTCGCCCAATATGCGCAAGATGAAATTCGTAAATTATTTCCGATGACCAAGTTTTATTTGCTGGTGCCTACCGAAGTGTTTTTGTTTGAAGTACCTGCGGGTACAGAAGAGTCACTAACAGCACTGAAAGAGCAGGAACCCATGTTTCTTCGGCATGTTCAACCTGTCCATCAGGAGTGGGAACTTAGCCGCACAGATGCGGACATTGAAAATCTGAAAGAGTGGCTTAGGGAAGCGTATCGTGCCGGACGTTTAGGTTCCGGTCAGAAAATTGCGACTCAAGTTCGCAAAGAAGAGCGTGCTAATGTACCTTATGCACCTTTTACGATTAAAGCTGCTTTGGATGACATTATTGTCGGCGAAATTCAATCAGAACCTGTGGTACGTTATTCGGATTTCATCATTTCCGTGTATATCAGTGCTTCCAAAGTGTTCGTAGGGCTCTCCAAGCCTGCGGATAATTTGTCTGACTGGTCTGGTGGCGCTATTCGTTTTATGAAAGAAGAAGATCAAATTTCCCGCGCAAAATTTAAACTGCTCGAAGCTGAACAACGATTCGGCATTGATTTTAGTGTGGCAAGAACAGCGCTGGATATAGGAGCAGCTCCTGGGGGTTGGACATCGTTATTGTTAGAACGCGGTTTGCGTGTCACGGCGATTGATCCAGCTGCTATGAGTCCACGGCTTCTTGGCAATCCCAATTTGAAAATTTACAAGAAGAATGCAGGGGATGTCAAGCTCAAAGACAATGAGTTTGATTTGCTTGTTTGTGATATGAGTTGGGACCCACGCCAGATGGGACGTCTGGTCGCTGATTTGTTGTACTCCTTGCAGAGCGGCGGAACTGCGATTATAACGGTTAAACTGATGCATAAAAAGCCGTTCCAAACGGTGAAGGATATTTTACGCATATTGGAACCATCCCTTTTTCTGATTAAAGCCAAACAGCTTTTTCACAATCGAGAAGAATTTACACTATATTTACAAAAGACATAGAATTAGGAAAAAATAGGTAGATATTTATGTGTGGCCCTCTTATAATCAAGGTAATTCTTACCTGATAGGGGGCTTTTATCTATTGTGACAAGTCATAAAAATTTGCTGGGTTCATGCTTAGAGGGGCGGTATCAATTAGAGGCTTTGCTTGGACAAGGCGGGATGAGTCATGTGTATCTTGCTGAAGATTTGAAACTCAAAGGAAAGAAATGGGCTGTGAAAGAATGCTTTTCCATGGAAGAAGATCGGACAAGTTTTCTGGAAGAAGCTGAGATGCTGGCGCAACTTCAACATCCACAGCTCCCGCAATTAGTCGATTATTTTATGACAGAGGCAGGGCAAGGATTCTTGGTTATGGACTATATTCAGGGACCTACTTTGCAAGACTTATTCGAAGAAAAGGGCAGGATCTTGCCTGTTTCCCAAATTGTGCATATCGCGTTTCAGCTTTGTGATTTGTTTCATTATTTGCACTCGTTTCAGCCGCGGCCAATCATTTTCCGAGATCTCAAGCCCTCCAATGTCATGCTGAATGAACACGGTCAAGTTCGATTAATTGATTTTGGCGTAGCCCGTCATTTCCATCATGAGAAGCAGTCGGATACGGTGCAAATGGGTACATTAGGGTTCGCTGCTCCTGAGCAATTTCTAGGCGTTCAAACGGATGCACGCTCAGATTTATTTACCCTGGGCGCGATGCTCTACTATTTATACTCAGGTGGGCAATTTGCCTATATTACTCAGAAACCACTTGAACTTCTATGTCCCGACTTACCGGAAGTGATAACATCAACAGTTGGACTTCTACTTCAGGAACACCCTCATAATCGCTGTCAATCCGCAATGGAAGTGAAAATGAGACTTCGAACCTATTCTTCGAATACCACAATTCCTATACCAAATCTTGCGAAAAATGATGTTGCAGACCAGACAGCTATCCCTGAAAAATTAATTATTATCGGCAGTTTATTTGCCGGCGTCGGTTCGACATTTGCAGCAATTTCGCTATCCAGGCTCTTGCATGCCCTGCGAATCCCGAACGCCTTGGTAGAGCATCCCGTCATAGAACCAGACCTTTACATGCTCCTCTATGGAGATACCCGGGCACCAAAAGGTTATCAGTTCAGCCACAGCATAGTGAAGGATCAACAGGCACCGACTTCAACTGTGTGGACGGATGGTTATTCGAGCTGGTTTCCCATTCATCCGGATGGCCTAACGGACACTTGGCAGTCTGCTGAATCCTTTAAACTCTTACATACAATTAAAAAGCCGATCGTCATTTGGGACGTATCGACTCATTGGGAAGAAGCTTCCGTTCAAGAATTATGTCACAGCGCGGATGAAATTATAGTCGTTCTTGACGGTTCTCCCGGAAAATGCAATCGTCCTCGTTCTCGATCCTTGTTGGAGAAATTTGAGACCTATCAGAAAAGGGGGAAAAGGGTTCACTTACTAGCAAACGGGAATTTACCCCGCAAAGTTAGTCAGGAATGGGTCGAAAGCCTACCGATTGTTCCTCTATGTACGATACCTGATTTCCCGCGTGATGAAGTTCGGCATAAGGTTTGGAGAGGGCAGTTTATCCAAGACCAGCCTGATATAGCAGACGAGCTCAACCGTGCGTTAGCTCCTTTGCTTACTCACATTTTACCACCGGTTATTTTACACAAAGAAAAAGCTGTGAACGCTTCTAGGTCATGGATTTCCAAATTCAAAAAGCACGGTTAGCATCCTTGTTTAACTGATAAATCGACCAAGCCAGCACGGTAGCAAAGCAAGACCACAATAAGTAAGGAACCAATAGCCATGCTGCTAATTTGGAGTAGGGTATCGTAGCAATTATTAAGAAGAAGGTGGTAATTGCAACGAGTGCTGCATCGATAAAGGCAAGACGTCGATCTTTTAATTTAAATTCAAAAAAGGTAAATGCCTGATTAACTAAATAGTTGATGAGCAAAATAAGTACATAGCCCGTTGCAGCTTCTTGAAAACCATCCGTTTTGGTATAGACGATGGCTACTGAGGCAGAGATTAGCGCATAAAGAATCCCCCAAGCTAGTCCAAACAACTTCGCAGGTGGATTCCAACTCGGTTTTTTCAATGTACTGTAGTAAGCAAGATCAGTAGGGAAGAGGACACCTGAAATCGAAAAAAGCGCGTAAGTAATGAGGAATACGACGATAAATGTAAACATTGCAGCACCTCCATATGAATGTATCAAGCTTGTATTACTATATTACACACGTGTCCCAAGTTATAACCACAAGCGCAATAAGTGTGATATGATGGTTCATATTTTGAATTTTTTATCCATATTGGGGGTATGAAAGTTGGAACAACGCTTTGCCAGAGAATCTCGCTGCTTCAAGACTTCGCGTATTTTCCCTACAGATGTAAACAATCACAATACGTTGTTCGGTGGTAAGTTGATGTCCTACATTGATGACATTGCGTCGATTGCCGCTCACAAGCATTGCCGCAGGTCCGTTGTAACGGCCTCTACAGATTCCGTAGACTTTCTGTCACCTATTCATACTTCCGATTCTGTCTGCTTGGAGTCTTTCGTCACATGGACGGGGACAAGCTCGATGGAGGTTTTCGTGAAGGTTGTCACGGAGGACTTGAAAACAGGTGCTAGAAAAATTGCCGCGACATCCTTCCTAACATTCGTTGCTTTGGACGATAATAAGGTGCCCGTTGAAGTGCCTCAAGTGGTTCCCGAAACGGAAGAAGAAACGAAATTACATGAGTCGGCACCACAGAGAGCAGAAATGAGACGCATGCGAAGAGTCGAGAGTAAGAAGTTAGCTGGTTTTTTTACGGTGAATTACCCATGGGAATAAAAAGATTGTCTTTTTTGTCACATGTGGTATAATTTGGGTACATATTTTCGGACAAGCGGAAGCACCGCTGATCGTGGAGACTCGTTCTCTACCATCAGCGGTGCTTTTTTGTTTTCCGAACGTTGAAGGAGGGTGGTATATGACAACTGAAACAATCAAACGCATCGCCATTGTACTTATGATTACAGGCCTGCTCTTAATTGGCAGCGGGATGTATACCAAGCTCACATCATTATAGAGGGAGGGAATCATGAATAAAATACAACTGTATATATTGGACGATGATACTGAATATGCCGATAGGCTCGCAGCTTTCATACGATGTTCGGAGTTCGCTGAGCGATGGCAAGTAAAGTTGTTTTCCAAGCCGGAATTTATTCTAGATGTGATGGAAAGTCAGCAGTTGGATGGAGTGCTATTAATTTCAGAGACGTACTACCCCTTAATGATTCATCAGAACACGAGTTTATGCAAAATGGTTTTAAGTGAAACGATTGCGAATTCCAGTGACGTTGAAACGAAAGTACCTTTTCTCTATCGGTTTCAGTCACTGCAACAAATGCTTTCGCGTCTTCAAGCATTTTACGCTGAGATGAGCCAAACTAGTATGGGCGCTCTCACCAAACGAACAAAGGTGCTTTCTTTCTACAGCAGCAGTGGTAGCAGCGGGAAATCAATAACTGCTCTGCACTTAGCCAAGCAATTGTCTTTACGAGGCGAAAGGGTGTTCTATTTAAGTCTTGAGTCCATAAGCGCGGCTTCTCTATGGCTGAATGGTGATTCGGGCGGATTTTCTCAACTGCTCTATTATCTGAAATCGACACCAGACTCACTAGCCCCGAAACTGCAATTACACAAATCACATGATGCCAAATTGCGCTTTGATTATTTAATAGCGAATGATCAGATTAGGGAAATGTATGAAATGAGCGGTGAGCATACCAAGTTGCTCGTTGAGGCATTAATCGCTCTTGATACCTATGATTTTATCCTGATTGATTTGGAATCGTCGATCTATCCTAGAATCTTGAAAAGTTTAGAGTTAAGTGATTGCATTCTGTGGTTAGTGCGGGATGATTTGAATGACTTTTTCAAAACGAAGGCTCTGTATAAGCAACTGGGTTTGAAGTCCACTGTACATTTTGTAATGAATAAATATACAGGTTCTCAAATGAATGATGTGCAAGCCTTGGATAAGAAGCTGACTTTTAAACTGCCTTACATTCCTGAGTGGAAATCTTTAAGTTCGCCTGAACAGTTGTGGCAATCTGCTATTTTTTCAGGTCAGGTGTACGAAATGTTTTCAGTCATCCATGGTCGCAGTTATTCGCAGTCCGCTTCCCACTTAGAAGGAGCTGCTGTTTCATGAATCAGGAAGTTTTCCATGCATTAAAGCAGGAAGTCAAAGAGCGGTTGGATTTGTCAAGTACAGTCAGTGACGCCAAGTTGGTAGAGCTTATAGAGGACTCCGTATTCAGCGCTGCGGTTAGGATTAGCTGGACATCCAACGAGATGCAGCTTGCTGTCAAACGAATTTTCGATTCTTTTCGAGGATTGGATGTTCTTCAGCCGCTTGTAGATGATCCTACCGTAACGGAAATCATGGTCAATGGTCATAAGAACATCTTTTTTGAAAGAAAAGGAGCCGTTGAAAGATATCCCGTTGTGTTAGAAAGCGAAGAAAAATTAGAAGATTTAATTCAAATGATTGTTTCCAAAGTGAATCGTATCGTCAATCAATCAACTCCCATTGTTGATGCGCGCTTGCAGAATGGATCCAGAGTAAATATTGTACTGCCTCCAGCTTCTTTAAGTGGTCCAACTTTGACCATTCGTAAGTTTCCAGAAAAACCGCTGCTCATGGAAGATTTAATTCAAATGGGCAGCATTTCACAGGAAGCGGCAAGTGTTTTACAAGTCTTAGTTGAGTCAGGTTACAACATATTTGTTGGAGGGGGAACAGGAACTGGTAAAACGACATTTCTCAATGCGCTGAGTGCCTGGATACCTTCCCATGAGCGGATTATTACGATTGAAGACTCTGCTGAATTGCAGATTCTAACGGTGCCTAATTTGGTACGGATGGAAACCAGAAATGCAAATACGGAAGGAAAGGGAGAAATCACAATACGTGACCTGATTCGTTCATCGCTTCGTATGCGGCCTAATCGGATAATTGTAGGGGAGGTCCGGGGGGCTGAGGCATTAGATATGCTAGCTGCGATGAATACTGGACATGATGGAAGTCTCAGTTCGGGGCATTCGAATACATCCTTAGACATGTTAAGTCGTCTTGAGACAATGGTGCTCAGCAGTGCGCCGCTCCCTGTAGAAGTTATCCGCAAACAAATCGCTTCAGCGCTCGATATTTTAGTTCATATAAGCCGCATTCGTGATCGCTCTCGCAGAGTGACTGAGATCCATGAAGTTTTGGGGCTGGCAAATGGCGAGATTCAGCTTCATCCTTTATTCCTCTTTGAAGAAAAGGGTGAAACATCAGATGGGAAAGTGGTTGGCGATCTTGTCTTTACAGGCAACAAATTAACGAATAGACATAAAATCCAAATGGCCGGAAAGAAACTGCCGGAGTGGATCACCTGTCAGAATGAAAGCAATTCAATATGAGAATCATTCTGATGCTTATCATTGTTGCTATTCTAAGCTGGCTATTCCTCGGTTACCTCGAACGAAGAAAGCAAATCGTGAAATCTGAATCTTCCCGTGTGAATACTCCCATCACCCCCATTAATCAATTAATTGATTATACGAACTATCACTTAACGTTCAAAGAAAAAGGGTATGCCATCTTGATGATGTCACTGCCAACGTTTGTCGTCGGCTATATTTTCTACAAAAGCTTTATTCTCGCCACAGCGCTTTCGGTTACTGGCTTCCTATTTCCACGAGTTCGCAAGCACCAACTGATTCAAATTCGTAAAAATAAGCTATATGTGCAGTTTAAACAAGCACTTAGCTGCTTGTCTTCCTCAATGACAGTCGGGAAATCGATAGAAACGGCATTTGGAGAGGCGTTAGAGGATCTGCGGCTGCTTTATCCCGATCCTGCTTGTTTCATTGTATTGGAGTTCAGTATTATTTGTCGCAAAGTTGAAAATGGCGAGCCACTGGAAGTTGCATTGAAAAATTTTGCCGATCGAAGTGATTTGGAAGATGTAAGAAGCTTTATGGATGTCTTTGTGACATGCAAACGAACAGGAGGCAATTTGGTAGAGGTTATGAAGCGTACGGCAACAGTTATTGGGGAGAAGCTTGAGATTTCACAAGACATATCTGTCATGATTGCCCAGAAACGTTTCGAATCGAGGGTGCTGCTTTTTGCTCCAATTGCCATCGTTGCGGTTCTGGCCTTCTCATCCCCTGAATACATGGTGCCTTTGTATAGCGGGAGTGGAATTGTGATCATGACGGTTAGTTTAGTGCTGTTAGGTGCTTGCTTCCTATTAACTCAAAAAATCATGAATATCAAGGTGTAACATGTGGATGATATGGTTGCTTATCGTACAAATTTGCATGTGTTTACTCATCTATTTTTGGGGGAGTTGGCGTTATGCCAAACAACTTATGGAAATACAATATCCCTATCGGTTGAAGGTATTACTGCCTTACAGTTATTTCCTAGTAGATACCTTGCATGTCATGGAAAACTGGCCTGATATTACAGCGAAAATACATCATAAACTAATTGCTTTACATGGGCGAAGTCTATCTGCACAAGGCAGTAAATGGTTGATAACAGAGATGGTTTCAGCAAGTACGTTAATCTGTATGGCATTTACCTTACTTTCAGTTCTAGCGGGCAAAGATGCGTCTTTGTTAGGTTTTGGTTTATTGCTATCCGCCATAGTCCCCGTGCTAATGGTTCGTGATTTGGATGTGAAAATTCGCAAAAAGCGGCAAATGATCATTCTTGAATTGCCTGAGGTTTTAAGTACGATCGTACTGCTCGTAAACGCTGGAGAGACGGTTCATCGCGCTTGGGTACGCTGCGTGGAGGCAATGCCTCAAAAAAGTGAAACACCGCTTTATAAGGAACTCGCCCAGGCAGTCCATGAGCTGGAGATGAATGTATCGTTCACGAAAGTTATGGAGGATTTTAGCAAGCGATGTGCGCTTCATGAAGTTTCCTTATTCACGTCAACCCTGCTGTTAAATCATAAACGTGGGGGACATGATTTTGTCCTGTCGCTCCAATCACTCTCGTTAGATCTATGGCAGCGCAGGAAATCCGTTTCGAGAACATTAGGTGAAGAAGCTTCATCGAAGTTGGTCTTTCCCATGGTGCTTATATTCTTAATTGTTATGGTAATCGTTGCAGCACCTGC
Source organism: Paenibacillus sp. HWE-109 (assembly GCF_022163125.1). Taxonomy (NCBI): domain Bacteria; kingdom Bacillati; phylum Bacillota; class Bacilli; order Caryophanales; family Paenibacillaceae; genus Paenibacillus; species Paenibacillus sp. HWE-109. The sequence goes on from NZ_CP091881.1 coordinate 2,224,732, forward strand.
TTTACTCATGATGAAACAATAATAGGAGGAACATAGATGGAAACAATCGGCCGGAGTTTCAAAAGCTTTTGGGAAGATGAAGAAGGGCTGGGAACATTGGAAATTTTATTGATTGTAGCTGTGTTAGTAGCGATAGCAATTATTTTTAGAAAGTGGATAGTCTCGTGGTTTCAAAAGCTGATTGGAGACGCAAATACTGACTTAAAGGATAACAGTGCTGTTGCTCCCTGTGCACCAAGTCCAACAACTAGTTGTGCGCCTTAGTTCGAGGAATCGAAACTTGATTTCGAGTGAGCGAGGGAGTTTCACCTTGGAAGCAACACTCGTCTTTCCTTTCATTTTACTATGTACAATCGCGCTTCTATTTGTAGGTATTTACATGTATCAGCGAGTATATATCCAACAGACGGCAATAACGATCGCAGAGCGGCTTGCATCTACTTGGGATAACAGTCACAAAGATATCGTCACAGGAAATTATGCTCCAAACGAGACGGATGGGCTTTACTGGAGGCTGACGCAAGACAAGATATCAGATTTATTCGGATTGTTAGTCGGTGGTGGTACTACACAAATAGCAATTCCCGCTAATAATAGTAGCAGCCTTGTAGAACGAAAACTCGCTAAATCTGCTGTGATCCTGCCACAGGGCATCACCGGGACGGCCAAATTTACAAATTACGCCTTAGATAGACAGGTTGAGGTGCAGTTAGATAAACCATTTTTGATACCCGTATTTATTGAAAAATGGTTCAATGCGGAGACAACATCCGGAAAAGGGATTTCACATGTTGTGGAGCCAATCGAGCTAATACGCTTAACGGATATTACACGAACTTATTTTAAAGCTATTAAGGGAAGAATCTCTCCGCAAAAGGCGAGGGAAGCTCTGGTTGAACCCGATCGTACCGAACTATCAGGGCCCTCGGTAACCATTCAGTCCGAACGTCAAGCAGCAGCTTATTTGAGATCGCTGGTAGGCGGCAAGGAAGTTGTGCTAATGACTTTATCTGGTAAGAACAGGACTGTAGACGCCTTGGATGCTAGAGGGATAGGGCATCAAGCTTTTTATAATATGACAGAGTTTCAACTGCGCATGGAACAATTGCCAAAGGATCTTGAACTGATTGAACAAGGCACACAAATTCAGGGCGTGGTTTGGCATTTTTTCAAAAAGGGGGCTAATGGTAAGGGGATACCATCTAGTTCATTTCGAAAGGAATTGGAAAGTAAAGGCATAGTGATTGTCATTCATAACTAGTAAGGGGGGAGTTTTTGAGAAGACTCTTTTATTCAGAGCATGGAGCCGTATCCGTCTATTTAATTCTGATTATTGTTCCTATCTTTTTGTTTCAAGCGGTACTCATTGATTTTGCGCGTATCAAATTAGCCGAGAGGGAGAGTGAATCGGCAGTGAAAGCAGCGACACGCTCTGTAATGTCATCGTTTGATCGAGAGATCCAGCCGTTAGGACTTTATGGTTTAGGGATTTCTCAACTGGAAAGTGAAGAACTATTTCGTCAAGTATTTACGGCTAATTTGTCGTCTGCATCTGCGAAAGGTTCCTTTCAATATGTCGATACACGCCCTGTTGATCAAAGAATGCAAGTTACTCCTGTCTATTCTTTAGCTAGTCATAACATCTTCCAGAGGCAAGTGCTTGAAGATATGAAAATCAAGGCCCCAATTGAATATACGCTGGAGATTACAGACAAGTTCCGCAAAAGTGGAACCACAGCTCCGTTTCAGTTAGGCTCGCAATTTGCGAAACAAGCGGCTGTACTGGAAAAACTCATTGAACAGCGGGAAGCCGCACTTGACGATGCTTGGCAGAACAGTGAAGAGTTAATTAAGAAGGCATCAACGTATCATCTTTATTATCAATCACGAATTACGGAATTAGATCGCTTGGCTGCTCAAATTGGCATACATACGGTTGATGAGGTAAGAGAAGAGATAATGAATGTGAAACTTCAGCTCCAATCGCTCCATGCATCAAAAAGTGAACTTGGAGAGCAACTGCAAATGCTTAAACAAAAGTTAAATGACTTAGAAGCGTTATTGAAATTAATAATGGAGTATACCGCCCTTTTAATGGCAACAAAGCTGGAAGTGCCGGCGAATGAACGTATAGTCCGGCAGTTGCAACAAACAATTGAATCTGATCTTAGGATAGCTAAACAGCGAAACGACGAGATACGTGCCAAAATAAATGAGGAGCATACCGTTGTAAGAGCAGCGAATGAAGTGAATGAGGTGTTTCAGAATATTCCGATCATCGGAGATGATTACTTTTATAAATATCAAACTTCGGCAGCTAGTATTATTGCACTTTTCTCGGCGTTTCAAGAACTCATTTCCTCGATTTATCTATATTCGCCTGACCAAACGGTTAAAGCAAATTCGGCCAATGATGCTTTCTATAAAGCATCAACAGATTTTTATGGTGAACAAAGTTTGTTAGAAAAGAAGAGGATTGACAGAAACAGTTCCATTGCTGCGAGTAAGAAGAAACAACAAAGTCAAATTCAAGCAGTTTTGGACCAAGCGAAGGAAGCAATTGGGGGATGTTCATTAACGGGGGATGATACCTTTATGTACAACCGTCTTCAAGGTACGGGTGAACAACCCGGAGGCACAGTGGGATATTATCAAAAATATCGTGAAGCAAACGCACAAGATGTAATTGTTGGCAGCGAAATTGCTTATGACCTTGAGAAATCTGAACCTGTAAGCTTAAAGGCAATGGGGATGTTGGAAGCTTTTAATAACGCAGCTGAGAAATTGAGGGACGAGCTCTATGTGAATGAATATGCCTTAACCAAATTTAATTCCCGTACGTATGGGCTAGAGTTGGATTCGGCAGGAAAAGCGAAAAATTCCAATGAGCTGATTGATCCTGGCTCGCATCCTTTAGCAAATCAAGAAGTGGAATATTTATTATATGGATTTTCCTCATGCAAGGCGAATATCGCTTCAGCTTATGCAGAAATGTTTGCTTTCCGTATGGCGATTCGCACGGTAGAAGCACTTTTGGATCCGAAAAAAGAACTGCTAAATGTTGGCTCTCCGATGCTTGTTCTTCTGGCAGCTGCTGCGGAAGGAGCACTAAAGGCTTTTCAAGATATGACGAAGCTTACGAATGGAGAAGCCGTGGAGCTAACTGCAAAAATAACCAAATCTGCTTTAAGTTTGACTTATAAAGATTATTTGCGCATTTTTCTGCTTTTGCATAGCTCAAACTCCAAGCTGATGTCTAGAATGCAGGCTCTAATAGAACTGAACACAGGCAAGGATTTATTGAAAGAAATCACCTATGTACAGGGGAATGCGGCTAGTGAAATTAGTCTATGGTTTATTCCACAACTGATGAAGGCCATAGATGGAACGGGATTATTAGGCTGCAAAGTAGAGGGGAACCGCTGCTTATTTACACAAACAGCTGCCGCTTCGTACTGAAGAAATGAGGGGGATTGTATTGATGCGATTATTTTGCAAAGAGCAGAGAGGCAGCATTGTTTTGGAGGCTTCCTTGGTGCTGCCTTTCTTTTTGGCCTTTGTGGTTGGGATGGTCATTTGTATCCAAATTGCTTTATTGGAACTGGCTTTGCAAACTGGGGTGGCTGAAGCCACTAAAACCATTGCAGGCCAGTTATATCCACTTCGACTCCTGATGTTGGAAGCTAAAACAAAATATGATCAAAGCACAGGTGGCGAGATGCTTAATTCAGCTATTGAACGAGTGATGTCAGCCAGATCTCAGGTTAAGAACACTGAAAACTTGGCGGAGGAGTACGCGGCATATATTCCCGACTCTCTCATGGAATTAATACGTTGGGAAAAAGAAAAGCGTGAGTTCGGGGAGAGCAAAGCTGGAGCTGAGCTGAGCGACCTCTACGAAAATCAAATTTTACCGAGAATGTATGCAGCATTTACACCTATTGTTTATGCCTTTTGTGATCGTGGAACCATTCGAAAAGATAGTTTTAAGGTTTCATCCATGACCTTGCCAAGTATGGAAAGCGGAGGAGATGCTTTTATTGGAATAGAAGCTCAAATTACGTATAAGCTTCCGCTGCCTTTTATGAGTCACACAATCACTTTGAGAAAGAAAGCTTATGAGCGGGCCTGGGTAGGTGTTTAACGTGGAGGAAACAATCATACATTTACTGTTTTTCATATTAATCGCAATCGCATTGATATCGGATGTGAGGTACGCCATAATTCCAAATAAATTGACTATAGGCGGAACGATTATTGGCATGGGATTCCACACAGCAACAGCTGGCTGGAGGGGGTTTTTCTTTGCTCTCATTGGTGCAGGGCTAGGTTTCATGACGCTGTTTATCCTTTATATTCTTGGTGCGTTAGGTGCTGGCGATGTAAAACTCTTTACGGCAATAGGAGCAATTATGGGAGGCTTGTTCGTTCTGCAATTGACCCTATTTGCGATATTGTGCGCTGGTGCGATTGGTCTTGGTTTGCTATGTATCCAAAAGCGAATGATAGCTACAGGAAATAAGTTAGCTGGCTGGTTATTTACAATGATAGCTTGCCAAGAATTGGACAGCCTATTTTCTTTGAAACGCCAGAGCAACACCAAGTTTCCTTTTATGTATGCTGTTGCGCCTAGCACAGTATTCACTTGGTATTATTCGTTTTTATAAGGAAGGTGAATCATGGCGCAGGAAGTTTTTGGACTTAGGTATGAGTTTGTATACCGGCATGGTCATTACATGAAACTGTACAATGAGACTGGCCTCAACTCGAATGATTTGTCATCGCTGCAAGTTAAAATGCTTGAAACCAATACGATTCCCAATCTCTTGCCAGTGGAGATACAAGAATTAGATTTTGATATCAGTTTGTATTACAATCTTTCGGCGAAACGGATGTTAGCTCATATTTTGAAGGTTGAAGGGTTGACAAAGCAGCATTTTGCACAGTGCCTGTTTTCTATTGTTTGTACTTTGGAAACAAGCAAAAACTATATGTTGGTTGAATCGGGGTTTGTGCTCCATAAGAATTTCATTTTTGTTGGTAACGACTGGTCAAATGTTAGTCTGACTTATGTGCCATTAAAAAATCTAAGTGAAGAACCCCCTTTCATCACTTCGCTTGAGATGTTAATGAACCAGCTTTTGTTATTTGTGAAGGAGGAAGAAAGGGATGCTGTAAAGGCAGTCTTGAATCATCGTGAATCGCAATCTCAACTAAGTATACAAACCTACAAGGAACTTTTACTGATGTTGATGGGAAGTGAAACCATTCATTGCGATTCTGCTTCCACAGTGCAAACACCAATAATAGAAGTAGAACCAATCGAAACCTTGCCTAAACCACATTCCCATCATTTGGGTTCTTCTTGGCAAACGTTACGTACTGCCCAGGAAGAAGCATGGTCGAAGCTTAAAGAACAAGAAGGGGAAAAAGCCGGGGGTTCAACACTCACTTTTAAGCCAATCCATCCCACAACGAATCTTGCTGTGATTGGCCTATTGGTTTTGTTATGTGCATTTTTATGGCAAAATTACTTGACGGATTTGTCTAATAGCACATTGCAAATGACATGTGGTGTTACCATTTTACTAATTGATGGTTGGTTTGTATTGCGAAATCTTGGATACCCGAGCTTTAAACGTGTGGGCAAGCTGCAGCCAATGATGAACGAGACTGTTTCCAAACAGGCTAATCCCACTATCTCCTCTCAGTTATTGGAAACTGAGCCTGAACAAGATGAGGATCCCTTCGATGCACAAAGTTATTATCGGAATTTACCTAGGCAAACAACGCTGCTGACTTATAATCAGCCAGATCAAACCGTATTTCTTGGGGAAGCAAAGCTGCAGCCGCAGGGGCCGCGAATCGAAGAGTCCATCAATGGCAAAATCAAAGTGATCTCAATTCCGGGAGAACATTTTACAATAGGGAGGGGTGGGGCTAATGTTAAAGTTGACTATGCTATGGAAGAGGCGGGCGTTTCCCGCAGCCATGCAGAAATTAAGAAAACAGATCAGGGCTATGCGATACAAGATACGGGATCAACGAATGGGACTTACTTAAATGGAGAAGCACTCGTGACCTATCAATCGTATCCGTTGAAGGATGGAGATGAAATTAGAATTGTCAAGGTAGAGTTGGCATTCCGTATTTAGCTATTTAGACGCAATAATTCGTATTTTTCTAGTGAATGCGCTTTCGAGGGCAATTTAGCTACTTCCTGTCTGGCAGAAGCAGTGTTATAATAAGAAGTCGCGAATCTTTGCGATTATTTTCTAACAGACAGGGGTTTGTGTTTACGAGATGAGTCTTTTAACAATTGAAGATTTAAGCCACAGTTTCGGTGATCGTACATTATTCAAAAATGTATCCTTCCGTTTACTGGCCGGTGAACGTGTTGGTATTGTTGGAGCGAATGGCGTGGGGAAGTCCACGTTGATGAATATATTGACTGGAAAGCTTTTGAAGGATACAGGAAAAGTAGAATGGACTCCGCGGGTACATTATGGTTATTTGGATCAGCATTCCGTTTTGACACCAGGCAGAACGATTCGGGATATTTTACGCGATGCCTTTTTGCCGCTTTTTGAGGCGGAGAAAGAAATGATGAGCATCACTGAGAAGATGGGAGATGCCTCACCAGATGAGCTTGAAGTGCTCTTGGAGCAAATGGGTGAAATCCAAGAGCGCCTAGAGATTGGCGGCTTCTATCTGTTGGATGTGAAAATTGAAGAGATGGGCAACGGACTTGGCCTTAACGCGATTGGCCTTGACCGTGATGTTACCTCCCTAAGCGGGGGACAACGTACGAAGGTTCTTTTGGCAAAGCTTCTCTTAGAGAAGCCGACAGTACTTCTTTTAGATGAGCCTACCAACTATTTGGATGTCGAACATATTGAATGGTTGAAAATGTATCTGAAAGATTATCCGTTTGCCTTTATGTTGATTTCACATGACACGGAATTTATGAATGAAGTTGTCAATGTGGTCTATCACTTGGAATTTACTAAGCTAACTAGATATACAGCGAATTATGAGAAATTCCTGGATATGGCTGAAATGAATAAAACACAGCACATTGATGCGTATGAAAAGCAGCAAGAGTTTATCAAAAAGCAAGAAGATTTCATCGCGCGCAACAAAGCTCGGGCATCAACTTCTACACGAGCCAAGAGTCGTGAGAAGCAATTGGATAAGATTGAACGAATTGAGCGCCCAGAGACAGCTATGAAGCCAACCTTTGTGTTCAAAGAATCACGTTCAAGCAGCAGGGTCGTTTTTGAAGCGGAAAAGCTGCAAATCGGCTATGATCGCCCCTTGTTGCCAGAGATGAATGTGACCATTGAACGTGGCGAAAAGATTGCCATTGTCGGATGCAATGGGGTAGGGAAATCTACGCTGCTCAAAACTATTCTAGGCAAAATTGAGCCATTCACTGGCAAAACATTCCGTGGTGATTATTTGAGCCCCGCTTATTTTGAGCAAGAGGTTAAAGCGCCGAATATGACACCGATTGATGACGTCTGGAATGAGTTCTCATCGATGACGCAGAATGAGGTTCGTGGAGCGCTTGCGCGGGTCGGCCTCAAAAATGAGCACATTACTCGTGCGATGAGCAAGCTTAGCGGTGGCGAGCAAGCCAAAGTACGTCTTTGTAAATTGCTGATGCGAGAAAGCAACTGGCTGCTGTTCGATGAGCCGACAAACCATTTGGACGTCGTAGCCAAAGAAGAGCTGCAGCGCGCTTTAAAAGCATATAAAGGCACTGTTTTATTAGTTTGCCATGAGCCGGAATTTTATGAAGGCTGGGTAACCAGAGTTTGGGATGTTGAAGAATGGTCTGCTAAAGTAACCAATTAAATTCATAGGGGGAAATGATTCATGTTAACTCACGTTGTATTTTTTAAGTTGAAAGACCGCAGTCCGGAAGCCGTAGAAATAACGAAAAATGTACTCACCAATATGGAAGGCAAAATTGAAGTGCTGCGACATCTTGAAGTCGGAACCGATATCCTTCATTTGGAACGTTCTTATGATATTGCGTTAATCACGAAGTTCGACTCCCTCGAGGATTTAAAGGCTTATGATACGCATCCAGTTCATGAAGCAGTGAAGGCTCATATGAAGACAGTTCTTGATGGCACTTCGATTTGTGTTGATTTTGTTAGCTAATTGAGTTTGAAAAACATAAGGGAACAGTGTAGTATCCTTAGAAGAGCTGCACTGTTTTTGTGTGTTTATAGGGCAGTAATTAATTTATAGAAAAGGGAGGAATCCCAAGTGAAGACCAAATTTGATCAAACATATATGACAGACATCCTCGAGATGCTGCTGCGGACTCCAAGTCCGACAGGTTATACACACCATATTATGCAAAAGGTTCAACAAGAAGTTGGCAAACTGGGGTATGAGCTTACATATACAAATAAAGGCTGCGGTATTGTCACCGTTCCTGGTACGAGTCAGGATCGCGTGCTCGGAATTTCTGCGCATGTGGACACACTCGGAGCTATGGTACGATCCATTAAAGATAATGGCACCTTGAAAATCACCTCATTAGGCGGTTTTATGATGGGGGCAATTGAGAACGAATACGTTCAGATTCATACGCGCGATGAGCAGGCCTACGATGGGACTATTTTGACGTCACGCCCGTCTGTACACGTATATGAGGATGCGAGAGAATTTAAACGGGATGAAGCGAATATGGAAGTTCGTATCGATGAACTCGTGACATCTAAGAAAGATGTGCAGGCTTTGGGTATTCGTGTTGGAGATTACATCTCTTTCGATCCGCGCGTGCAAATCAAAGCCAATGGCTTCGTAAAGTCGCGGCATTTGGATGATAAAGCTAGTGTTGCTTCCTTATTCGGTTTGCTGAAATGGATAAAAGAAGCAGCCGTGAAACCACGGTTTACCATAAAGCTGTTTTTCTCTAATTATGAAGAGGTTGGGCATGGTTCGGCTTTCATTCCTGAGGATATCACTGATTTTATCGCAGTTGATATGGGCGCGTTGGGTGATGATTTGAGCGGCAGTGAAAGAGATGTTTCGATTTGTGCCAAAGACTCTTCAGGTCCCTACGATTATCAGATGACTTCGAAAATGATTGAGCTTGCTGAGAAGCTTGAAATCGGCTATGCCGTCGATATATATCCAAGATACGGCTCAGATGCTTCCGCTGCGCTTAGAGGCGGACGCGATATTCGCGCCGCGTTGATAGGACCGGGTGTTCATGCGTCACACAGCATGGAGCGTACGCATATGGATGCTGTAGTGAACACAGCAGCTCTGCTTGCAGCCTACATCATGGAGCCGGTAGAAGCATGAATATACTGAGTGCAGTCAACATAACCAAAACATTTGGCGACAAAGTGTTGTTCGACGATATCTCGTTCACGGTGAACGAGAAGCAGCGCATCGGTCTCATTGGCGTGAACGGCACAGGCAAATCCACGCTGCTCAAGCTGCTGGCGGGGCTCGAAACGGCGGATCGCGGCAAGCTCGTGCACGCGAACCATTTCCGGGTGGAATACTTGCCGCAGAACCCAGAGTTCGATCCGAACTCAACGGTTCTTGAGCAAGTGTTCCACGGTGATACACCGCTCATGAAGACGCTTCGCGACTATGAGCTTGCACTTGCCGAGTTGGAGCTGGACGCTGCCAACGAGAAGAAACAATCGCGGCTGTTCGCAGCCCAGTCGCGCATGGATGAACAGGGTGCTTGGGAAGCCAGCACCCTGGCCAAAACTGTGCTGATGAAGCTAGGCATCAGCCAGTTCGACAAGCCGGTCGGCCAGCTCTCCGGCGGTCAGCGCAAACGCGTCGCCATGGCTCGCGTGCTTATTCAGCCGGCGGATCTGCTCATTCTGGATGAGCCGACGAACCATATCGACAACGAGACCGCTATCTGGCTCGAGGAGTTCCTCGGCAAGTGGCGCGGCGCCTTGCTGCTCGTTACGCATGACCGGTACTTCCTGGAGCGGGTAACGAACCGCATGCTGGAACTGGACCGGGGGAAGATCTACAGCTACGAGGGCAACTATGAGTCGTTCCTCGAGAAGAAAGCAGAGCGGATGGAGTCCGAAGCATCCAGCGAAGACAAGCGGCAGAATTTACTCCGCCGCGAGCTCGCTTGGCTTCGTCGCGGCGCGAAGGCGCGCACGACCAAACAGAAGGCGCGGATTCAGCGCGCCGAAGATTTGCGGGACCACAAGGTGGATGGTCCCGGCGAGAAGATGGACATGGCGCTGGCTGGCAGCCGCCTTGGCAAGAAGGTGATGGAGCTGGAAGCCATCACCAAAGCTTTCGAGAGCGGGAAGCCGCTGCTGAGCGGCTTCAGCTACATCGTGATGCCCAGAGACCGTCTGGGCATCATCGGCCCGAACGGCAGCGGCAAATCGACGCTGCTGAACATGCTGGCCGGGCGCATCCAGCCGGACAGCGGCACGATCGAGACGGGAACGACGGTGAAGCTTGCTTACTACACCCAAGAGAACGTCGAGATGGACGAGAAAATGCGCGTTATCGAGTACATCAAGGAAGCCGCGGAGGTCATTCGCACTTCGGATGGGGAGTCGATTTCTGCTTCCCAGATGCTCGAACGCTTTTTATTCTCGCCTACTTTGCAGTGGTCCCCTATCGGCAAACTCTCCGGTGGCGAGCGACGCAGACTTTATTTGCTCCGTACGCTTATGGGCGAACCGAATGTTCTGCTGCTTGATGAACCGACGAATGACTTGGATATCCAAACCTTGACCATACTGGAAGATTATCTGGATCAATTCCCAGGTGCCGTCATTACGGTATCCCATGATCGTTACTTTTTGGATCGCACGGTTTCGCATCTATTCGCATTCGACGGCAGCGGCCGTATTGAGCCTTACATCGGCAATTACTCCGACTATTTGGAGGAGAAACGCGAAGAGGAAGAAGCGGAACAGGCGCGCAAAGAACTTATTCGCAATGCGAGTGCGGCGAAATCAGCGCCGTCAGCAGCCAATACGACTCCTATTCCAAGCAATTCTTCCTCATCGAACCGTCCTAAGAAGCTGTCTTTCAAAGAACAGAAGGAATGGGACGAAATCGAAGGGACGATTGCCGCCTTGGAAGATAAAGCAGCGAGCTTGAAGCAACAGATCGAATCAGCCGGCAGCGATTTTGATCGGGTGCGCGATTTGTATGAACAAGAGCAGCAAACCACGGCTGATCTGGAAGCAGCGATGGAAAGATGGACTTATTTATCCGAGTTAGTAGAAGAAATAGAACGCAAGTAATTGTTTAATCTTCGATTTAAGACCCTTATCTATGATATGATAGAACAAACTACTATAAAGGCAGGTATGTATTCCACATGATCAATGTTAATAACGTGACGCTTCGCTATGGCAAGAGAGCCCTATTCGAAGACGCCAACATTAAATTTACCCCAGGCAACTGTTATGGTCTGATCGGCGCAAACGGTGCAGGGAAATCTACTTTCCTCAAAATTCTTTCCGGTGAAATCGAGCCGAATACAGGTGAAGTCAGCATTACGCCAGGCGAGCGTATGGCTGTTCTGAAACAGAATCATTATGAGTTTGATGAAATTGAAGTTTTGAAAACTGTTGTAATGGGTCACTCGCGGTTATTTAAAATCATGGAAGAGAAAGATGCGCTGTATGCCAAAGCAGACTTCTCTGAAGAAGACGGCATGAGAGCCGCTGAACTTGAAGGAGAATTTCAGGATTTAGATGGCTGGCAAGCAGAATCTGATGCCGCTGAGCTTCTAATTGGTCTGGGTATTCCTACAAGCCTTCATGATACGAAAATGAAAGACCTTGACGGCAACGAGAAAGTGCGTGTCCTCTTGGCGCAAGCTTTGTTCGGTAATCCGAATATTCTTCTCCTCGATGAGCCTACCAACCATTTGAACTTGGAATCGATTCGTTGGCTGGAACACTTCTTGTCCCGATTCGAAGGTACTGTTATCGTGGTATCCCATGATCGTCACTTCCTGAACCAAGTATGTACACATATCGCGGATATTGATTTTGGTAAAATTCAAATGTATGTCGGTAACTATGACTGGTGGTACGAATCCAGCCAATTGGCGCTTCGATTGACGAGAGATGCCAACAAGAAAACCGAAGAGAAACGCAAAGAGTTGGAAGCCTTTATCGCACGATTCAGCGCAAATGCGTCCAAATCCAAGCAAGCTACATCCCGGAAGAAACAACTCGAGAAGCTTACGCTTGAAGATATTCGTCCTTCGAGCCGTAAATATCCGTTCATTCACTTCAAAGGTGAGCGTGAGGCCGGTAAACAACTGCTTGCCGTTGAGAGTTTGTCCAAAACGATTGATGGCGTGAAAGTGTTGAATAACTTGACGTTTACGATTAACAAAGGGGACAAAATCGCCTTTGTAGGCCCGGATGGGATTGCCAAAACGACGCTTTTCAAAATCCTCATGGGTGAAATGGAAGCGGATGAAGGCACATACACATGGGGGATTACGACTTCCCAAGCGTATTTCCCTAAGGATAGCCAAGATTACTTCAACTCGGAACTGAACTTGGTAGACTGGTTGCGTCAATATTCCAAAGATCCAGACGAATCGTTCATTCGCGGATTCTTGGGACGTATGTTATTCTCAGGGGAAGAAGCCTTGAAGAAAACGAATGTCCTGTCCGGGGGAGAAAAAGTCCGCTGTATGTTCTCCAAAATGATGCTTAGCGGCGCCAATGTGTTAATTCTCGATGAGCCTACGAACCATTTGGATTTGGAGTCCATCACAGCACTCAATAACGGACTTGTCGATTTTGATGGCACGATGCTGTTTGTGTCTCATGACCATCAGTTCATCCAAACGATCGCTACTCGCATTATGGAAATTACGCCAAAAGGTCTTATCGACAAAATGCTTACGTATGATGAGTATCTGGAAAGTGAAGATGTCAAGAAACAACGCGAAACGCAATACGCGTAAGCCTGCAATAAAAAAGCGCCCTGATGTGAACCTCTCAGGGCGCTTTTGCCGCATGCAAAGCGTGAATTAGCTGCCGCCAGTACGACGGCGTTGATTGTTGACTTTTTTGGTCATTTGACTTTTAGCGCTTTGATTGGCATTTCCAGCTGCTTTCGGGTTGGCTCTAGCCGCAGCTTGATCGGCTTTCTTTTGGGCGAGCTTTTGTTTGATTGCGTCAGCTAGACTGACTTTTTTGGGGCCTTGTTGTTCTTCTTGTTGATCTTGTGGCTTGTCTGACATAGGAACACCTTCTTTACGTGGTATGTTCTAAGTATAATCGAATCAGCGAAAAGATGAAAGAAGGTGCCCGGATGTTTGATCCAACGATCTATGACAATATCAAAGTCGTGTTGGAAGGAGCCGTTTATGATCTCGATTTGGATGGTCATATTTTAATAACAAGGCGGGAAGATCTTGTTGACTTGTCTTCCATGTCACGCACTTATGCGATTGAATTTGCCAGAAAAGTGGATAAGCCCAGTAAAGCGGAAATAAATTTAAAGGTTCATTTAAGTGATCTGGCGGCTGAAATTTTAGAAAACCCAACAGCCAAGCCTGGCTGTACGTTAACAATTAAACTGTTTACCAAAGTGAATGATCCGACCTTGGAGTGCAAGCAAATTGAAGAGGAACTGGGTTTGATCTGGGAGCATCGCCCGCAAATTACCCAGTTGATTTCGTACACATATGGAAACCAAGCGAGTTATTACAGCAATCAAATTACATTATCTTTTGGTCGTAAAGTGGATGAAAGCCAGATCGATGATTTCCCGGACCTGATTAACTATGCGGCTGACAGTCTGTTTTGGTTGGATGAAAGAGAGGATTAAGATGCAGGATTTGACCCAGCAGGAGTTATTGAACCGAGTCAACAACCTCGATGATGGCGCTTTTGCTGTTTTTCTGTATACACCATTCTGCGGTACTTGCAAAATTACGGAGCGAATGCTGGATATTATTATGACGATGCAGCCTGCTTTGCCACTAGTCAAAAGCAATATCAATTTTCTTCCGCAAATTAGCCGTGAGTGGCAAATTACTAGTGTTCCGTGTATAGTCATTTTAGAAGCAGGGAAAGAGAAAGAAATGATGTATCGCATGCAGTCGGTAGATGAGTTGTACCGCAGATTAATGCCATTATTGAAAGCGTAACGGACGAATGAAAGGGATGGATAATGATGAGTAGTTTTCAAATAGGAGATCGTGTGACCGCGGAATACAAAACAGGAACTTATTTTGGTGAAGTTGTGGAATTGACGACAAGTATGAAAGCGGCTGTCCGTATTCTGGCTGTAAAGGAACATCCAACACAGGGGGATTTGCATAATCCCATGGATCCAAGCGTGCCTTTTTTCCACCAACGCAGAGCACTGGCTAACCAAGAGATTGCCTTGATGCCGATATCAACGATTCGTCTATATACGGGGAACATACCTGAGTATCAAGATTCTCTGAAGAGAGCGTTATCGGCGCAAATCAGCAAGCTGTCGGACATGGAAGCATGGGCGCGACGCTCTCTGCAGGAGCTTGATCAGTTGCAAAAGGACTATTTCCCTGGATAAAATCAGGAGACTTCCAGATATAATTTCGTGCCATCGTTATATTTGAAAATAGCTACATCGCCAATGATCTCGATCATCGAGATCATTTTTAATTTCTTGCGAAATTCAAAATGAAGCTCAAACTCTTTCAGTTTACTCGACAGCATCTCTATGTGGGAATGGCGATGTGTGAAATTATGAACAGGGATGGATTTGTTTTTGAATCTAATATGAATTGCTTGCATGTTAAGCCCTCCTTCACGTTTTCCCGGAGGAAAACTGACCTAGTAAGCATTCGTTCTTACTTCCGGTCTACATAGTAAGCATACATTTCAAATGTTAGATATGTTTGAGACAAACTATTAAAAAAGTTTTAGCAACTTATTATATGTAAAGGAACGCCCAAAGTGGGCTAGTTCCACAAAGATTAATTACAAGATTTACAAGGGAAAAGTCTGATGCGGATAATAATGGCAAAGGGAATTCGGATAATGACGAATCTTCCGATGACTGGATTGAATACTCGTAATCGAAGGAAAGTGTTGTGAGCACTCACGATACAGCCTGTAAACGTTCCTGCTAATGACTGGACGACGACGATTCGTCCCACGTTTTTGTGAGCGATTTCGCGAATCGTATGGCGTTTATGGTGTGGAATGCATTTGGTTGATTTTAATGTACGTTCCATTGGTTTTAACTCCTTTTTCCAAGATAATATATACATATGTCTTTCCGCAAAAAAGGATTGGACTTTCCAGTTGCGAGGAAAGTTAACGACATTTATAATGAATAAGATTGTATTGAACTAGTTCTGGAGGTTAAGCATAATGACGACTGGTAAACCAATTCGCATAGGAATTATTGGCTCAGGAAATATAGGCAACGTACATATGGAAGTACTGAAAAAAGTGCCCGAGGCACAAATCACGGCTGTTACGGATGCCTATTTGCCGCTTGCCGAAGCAAGAGCCAAAGAACATGGTATTGAACGCGTATATGACAGTACAGAGAAGCTATTGGCGGATCCTTCTATCGATGCTGTTGTCATTGCTGTATCGAATGAATGGCATGCTCCAATTGCGGTACAAGCTTTGGAAGCTGGCAAGCATGTGATGCTGGAGAAGCCGATGGCATTGAATCTTGCTTCCGCCAAACAGATTGTGGAAGCCGAGCGCAAAGCCGGCAAAATATTGATGATACCTCACCAACTGCGTTGGGATACGTTATCCATGGCTGTGAAACAGCAGGCGGAAAAAGGGGCACTTGGTCATATTTATCATGCCAAAGCTGGTTGGTTGAGACGAAAAGGGATTCCAGGCTGGGGAACTTGGTTTACCCAGATGGATAAATCAGGCGGTGGACCGCTGATCGATCTTGGTGTCCATATGCTGGATTTATCGCTGTATTTAATGGGCAATCCTAAGCCGGTTTCCGTCTATGGGGCGACTTATGCGGAATTCGGACCTCGCAAAAAAGGCATTGGCTCTTGGGGAGCGCCGAATTGGGCAGGTCATTACGATGTAGAAGATTTAGCAACCGCTTTGATCAAATTAGATAACGGAGCTACTTTGTCGCTTGATGTCAGCTGGGCAGCGCTTATTGAAACAGATAGCCAGCCTTATGTGCAGCTTCTCGGAACTGAGGGCGGAGCCTCCATTCGCGGAACAAAAGGCAAACTTTTTGCAGAAATGTTTGATCGTGAAGCTGATGTTGAACTTACAGTCCCGGAGCTTGACGAAGGTCCGCGCGTCAGGATGGCCCGGCATTTCCTATCGTGTATTGAAAGCGGCTTGCAGCCGATTACGTCAGTCATGACAGGGTATACGAACAATCTAATACTGGATGCGATTTATCGTTCTTCGCAGACCGGCAATGAAGTGAAACTGGACTGGGACATCGAGTAGAGATAGGGGCTGCAGCAAGTGAACTGGGAGTTATTTAGCATCATTGGAACGATTGCATTCGCGGTGAGTGGAGCCATTGTTGCGATGGAAGAGGAATATGATATATTAGGCGTTTATGTTCTTGGTCTGGTAACAGCTTTTGGCGGAGGGATTATCCGTAACTTATTAATTGGCAAGCCGATTGTTCTTCTATGGGAGCAGGGGTTGTATTTCCAGATTGCCTTGTTCGCAATGACGCTTGTTTTCTTTATGCCTGTTCGATACATCAAAATGTGGAAAACATGGGAAGCATTTTTCGATGCCATCGGGCTTGCTGCATTCTCCATTCAAGGTGCTATCTACGCAACGAATATGGGACATCCACTTAGCGCGATTATCGTAGCTGCCGTGCTCACAGGGATTGGCGGAGGCATGATCCGTGATGTTCTGGCAGGCCGCAAACCGCTCGTTCTCAAGGATGAGATTTATGCAGTTTGGGGAATGCTCGCGGGTGCATTAGTCGGACTTGGCTGGATGCAAGGAACTTGGCAGCTCGCCGTACTCTTTGTTCTAATCGTAAGCTTACGAATGCTTTCTGTCTTCTACAAATGGAAGCTGCCAAAGCGTTCATTACGAAATGCATTGCCTGAAGGAACGCGTAGGTCGGAGTTCTAAATTAGTTTGAATCAAAGCTAGGAAGGAGGGGGGGGTTCATATGGAAGCATCACTGTCCACCTTGCACAAGATTTCTGCAGAGCTGATTGCCGCGCGCATCACTTCGGTGAAGGAACTGCTCCAAACGGAGCTGGACCTTTATGAAGTATCCAAAGATGTCGAAACGGGCGAACATTATCTCCATTATGCGTATATGCACCGCGACTTTTCAAGTACAGGGGAACCGGAATCCTTTCATTATTTACTGCCCATTGAGAATGATGACGTTATTGGGATAATCGTTGGCGAACAGGGCTATGCGTATCCGGAGCATTGGCGCAGCTCTTTTCTGCGTAACGGTCCAGAAGGATTTTATATCTGGTTTGATCCTACGCATGAACTGCAGGCATCAGAAGATGAAGCGATAGCTGCTGATTTATTGCAGAAGCTGCGATCCTTCAAAGAAAACGGCGTGACAGATCCGGAAGCGGTTCGTAAATTGCTTGAAGAACTTGATCAAACACGTAAAAATGAAGAGTAATCAACCGAATATCGTGATCATTTCCTTATCCAAAAGCTTGCATAGCCTCTAAAAGGCAGCAGGCTTTTTTTCTTTGGTAAAAATCAGGTTAAATGTCCATATTAACGATATGTCAGTTGATCTGGAAGGGGGGAATATGGGAATCATGCCGATAGATTCGTATGAATTTGCTAATCTGGATGCGCGAGAAGATCTCCTAGAAGATCTACGCAGCCTCGAGTCGCGTATGAAGGACGAGTTAGGCTATGAAGTTGCTCTGATTGCGTATACCCAGGAGATCAAAGAAACTGCCAAAGCTTGATGTTAGGTAGAAAGAGGGGTTCTTATGAGGAAAAAGCTATTTAAATTCGCCGCATCCGCGGTGCTCATCGGTTTAGTAACAGGCTGCGGGGCAGCTAGTCCGCAAAATCAGGCTGGAGCAAGCTCTTCCAATCCCCATGCTGGAAGCTGGGACACGAGTCTAAGAAATAATGAGAATGCCTCACTTGGCGCTAAAAGTGTGAACCAATCTCCTCAGCCTTCCATGAAGGTGGCTACAATCGATAACATTAAAGCACACACGAACACGCATCTGACGATGAACCGCGATTTGGCGGATCAAGTTATTCAAGCAGCGCATCTAGGCTCAACAGCCATTGCCCTTACGGACAACAACATCTATGTAGCCGTTGATATGGGCGGTATGCAGGCGATGAGCACCGATGATGGCGTTAAAATGTTGAGCAAAACCAATGATCCCGAGACTGGAGCAGGTTTATTCGGTTCCGGAGCAGGTTCACAGTTGGATTGGCTCTCTGCCAAGCCTTTGCCTGCCGAAAGTTCGAATGCCATTAAGCATTTGCTGACGCGGATTTATCCGGACGCCAACATTTTTATTTCTACGAACCCGCATTATGTGAATCGGATGCTGTTTTATGATGGTCAACAACGCAACAATAAACGAATGGACCCTTTTTTGAATGAGTTTAATACGATGGTTCAATACACGTTTCCAACCTATTCGACAGGACAGAAAAATATATTGCCTTAACAAACCTCACGGTCTCCCTCAGCTGATTGCTGGGGGTTTTGGCATTCTAGGCAGAAAGCTTGACAAGCTAACCTTTCCTGATAAATAGTAAGAGGAACAATAGAAAGTTTCAGGAGAGGACTATGAATCATGCTAAGGACAGCGGGTGTACCCGAAATCATACACGAGCAATTGGAACAAATGATACAGAGCAGAAGTTCAGTTCCTGACGAGGACGAACGTAAACTGATTGGTTCAGCCGCATTTGAAGTACCTGATGAAGATATTTTAGCCGATGCTTTGATTGCGATATTTCTGAACAAAAATGTGCTGCTGAAGGGTCCTACCGGGTCAGGTAAAACGAAGCTTGCGGAGCATGTGTCCGCACTTTTTGAACAACCGATGCACGCTGTGAACTGTTCAACAGATTTGGATGCCGAAGCTTTACTTGGATTTAAGACGCTTGCGCATGACGAACAGGGGAAAGCCCATATCGTATTTATCCCAGGGCCAATTATGAAGGCGATGACCAAAGGACACTTTTTGTACATAGATGAAATCAATATGGCTAAACCAGAAACGTTATCCTTGATTAACGGGGTACTGGATTACCGGCGTTCGATAACAAATCCGTTTACAGGAGAAGTCGTTACCGCCCACCCTGACTTCAGGGTGGTTGCAGCTATTAACGAAGGGTATATGGGTACCGTGCCGCTCAACGAGGCTCTCAAAAATCGCTTTATTACGATTGATGTTCCCTATTTGCAGGGAGATGCTTTATACCATCTGCTTAAAAGCAAATCCGTTCTGCAAGATGAGAAGCAGTTGAAAACCTTTGTACAGCTTTCGGCCGATCTATTGACGCTCATTGAGATGGGGCAGCTTCCTGATGAAGCGGGCTCTATTCGAGCCCTGTTGGATGCTTGTGATTTGACAGCGTACATCCCTCCCTTGCGGGCAGTTGCTCGGGCAATTGCAGATAAATTGGAGGATGAAAGGGAACGTGCTGCCGTTATCAATGCGGCGGAAACGTTATTCTAGCCTATGTTCGTAGGGAAGTTGAGCTTATTAGACGATAAAGTGGACGCCATGCTGCAGATGCAGCTTGTAGATTTGGCGAGGATGTTTACCAAGCGTAAAGAGGTTGAGGTGGAATCAGCTTTCCATGCGGATTATGAGGAAGAAGCCGCGCGTATCAAGGTGAGTCAATTTTGGTGGGATTATCCGCCAATTGATAAATCTGCTGGCATGAAAAGCGATGTTTACTTGCGCGGTATTGGCAGTGCCTGGTTTACAGGAGCAGAGGCTGTCAAAGCGTATTTACAATTCTGCCAGCAAGCGAAGTATCCTAAACTCGCGAACAGTCTCTTCGCACTCTGTGAAGACATGCGCTTGGAGCGTATATGCCGAGTTCGGCGACCGGGAACTGCACGCGTTTTTGCTCATCGGCATCGGATTCTAAGCGCTTATTTTCAGCATAAGTTGAAGACACATTTGAACAAAAAAGAGTTCGCTGACGCTGTTGTGCTATTTACTTATGGCTGGTTTACAGGAGTAGATTGGAAACTCGCTGAGGCAGATGAAGTGAGCACTCGAATGGTCAAGTTATATCCTTTGCTGGAGCAAATGGAAGAAGCGCAACATACGGCAGAAGTTGCAGCTTGCTGCGAGGCGATGTTGGACTCGCTGAGTGTTTGGCTCGACGGTGACGCTGTGGCCGCTTACTTCTGGACACAGCGCGGCAGCGGCGTGGCGGAGCCGCTGCCTGCGGGCTACAAGGGCGAGCTCAAGCGCGCGAAGCGGCTCGCCAATGAGGATGTGCTCCCCGAGTTGGAGGGGGAGCGTCAATTATCGGGCCAGGAGCGGCTGCCGACCTGGCACCGCGAGACCAGCGACCGCAGCCCGGGGCTGCTGCGGTTCGAGCTGGAGCGCGGCTCACGCACCGCCGCGCAAGGGTCTGCGCCCCGCGAGGGCGACGCAGCCGACCAGGCGCTCGCCATCGCCCAGGGGCGATCGCTGCGCGCCCAGCGCACCGGCGCCGCCTCCGGCCGGCGCGAGAGCCTTGCCGTGCCCGCTGCCGCGGGGCACGGGGCGGGCGCTGTCGCCGCGTACGCGACGGCGACGTGGCTAGCGCCAGGGCGGTCCACTGCTGCGCAGGAGGCCGCCTACAGGCGCCTGAGCGAGCGCGCAGCGCCGCTCGCGAAGCCTTTGCAGCGTGCGATCCGGCGCACGCTGGAGCAGAAGCGGATCGCCCCGCGCGGCGATCGCTTATTCGGGCGGCTCGACAAGCGTCTGACGCGAGCCTTCACGCAAGAGATGCCGCGCCTCTTCTACAAGAAGCGCGCGCCGGTTCCGCAGCTCGACGCCGCGTTCTCGCTGCTCGTCGACTGCTCCGCGTCCATGTACGACAAAATGGACGAAACCAAGCTAGGTCTCGTGCTGTTTCACGAGACCCTGCATACCCTGCGAATCCCGCATGAAATCGTGGGCTTCTGGGAGGACGCGGACCGTGTTACCGACGAGGAGGCGCCGAACCTGTTCCAGGTAGCCGTTGACTTCTCCTCTTCGCTCACGTCCGGCAGCGGGGCAGCTCTGATGCAGCTGGAGCCGCAGCAGGACAATCGCGACGGCTTCGCAATCCGTCAGATGACCGAGCGGCTGCTGCGCCGCACAGAGCGGCAGCGCATCCTCATCGTCTTCTCGGATGGGGAGCCTTCGGCAGCCAATTATAACGATATCGGCATTCTCGATACCTATGAGGCCGTGATGAATGCGAGGCGCCTAGGCATTGAGGTCATTAGTATTTTTCTGGCGAGTGGGGTTATTCACGAAACACAGCGGATTATGATGCGAAATATGTATGGACGCAGCAGCATTGTCGTCCCTCATGTTGATGAGCTGCATGAGCAATTAGTGCCGATTTTGCGTAAACTTCTGCTGAAATCTATCTTTTAATGTCGAAATCCATTACAATAGATCAGGGTATTTTATGAATGATAGGGAGAAGTACCCTGTATTTCTGAGTTGTTCGTTTTTTACTACATATATAGTGCGTCTTTGTTAGAAGATCTGAGAATGGGCAAAATGAAAGGGGAATTGTTCGTCATGTACGGAGCTCCGTTATCGAATAAGGCTAAGAAAATCATGCTATTAGGTTCAGGAGAACTAGGCAAAGAAGTGGTGATTGAAGCACAGCGCCTCGGCATTGAAACGATTGCCGTCGACCGCTACGCGAATGCGCCAGCCATGCAGGTTGCACATCGCAGTCATGTGATCAATATGCTTGATGGAGAGCAGTTGAGAGCATTAATCGAACAAGAACGACCTGATCTTATTGTCCCGGAAATTGAAGCGATCGCAACACCTATTCTTGTTGAACTTGAAAAGGAAGGCTATCGCGTTATTCCTACGGCAACGGCATCCCGCTTGACCATGGATCGTGAAGGGATCCGTCGTCTAGCTTCCGAAACACTGGAACTGCGAACAGCCAAGTATGCTTTTGCCAACAGTTTGGAAGAACTCCATGCGGCTGTTGCTGAAATCGGCACTCCTTGCGTGATCAAACCAATTATGAGCTCTTCCGGCAAAGGACAAAGCGTCTGTCGAACTCCGGAACATATTGAACAATCGTGGAACATCGCCATGGAAGGCGGACGTGCCAAGAACGCTCGCGTGATTGTGGAAGAATTCATTCATTTCGAATCGGAAATCACACTGCTAACCGTTCGTTCCGTCTCAGGAACTACCTATTGCGAACCTATTGGCCATATCCAAAAAGAGGGAGATTACATCGAGTCTTGGCAGCCTCACGCCATGACAGAGCAGCAGATTCTAGACGCTCAGCATATGGCCAAAACGATTACCGATGCGCTCGGTGGTTATGGCATTTATGGGGTTGAATTATTTTTAACCCAAGATGGCGTTTATTTCAGCGAAGTTTCGCCTCGGCCGCATGATACGGGAATGGTCACCATGGCAACGCAGGATTTGAGCGAATTTGCGCTGCATGCCAGAGCTATTCTTGGTTTGCCTATTACAGGAATTCGCTTATTAACACCAGGAGCCAGCTATACCCTCAAAGCAGATCGTGAGCAGGTGGCCTATACGATCAGCGGACTCGAAGAAGCGTTATCCGTTCCTAATACGCAAGTTCGTGTATTTGGCAAGCCGGAAACGAAAGTCGGCCGTCGAATGGCTGTCGCGCTCAGCAGCGGCAGTACGGTGGAAGAAGCGCGCAGCCTTGCTAAGCAAGCAGCAGGGAAGCTGACTTTGAACTACGAATAGTAGCACGCTAGTAACATCAGGAGGAACATACTGTGGAAGCCAAACCAGCAAGACTCTCCAGAACAATATTGACGGAAATTATTTTGCCGGCAGATACGAATTATCATAATACTGTATTTGGTGGCCGTGTGATGCAATATATCGATAAAGTTGCCACGATTGCTTCCATGCGCCACTGCCGCAGAGGTGTCGTTACCGCCTCCAGTGACAGCTTGGATTTCTTTGCCCCCGTTAAACTGGGAGAAGCGATTCAGCTTGAGGCCTTCGTTACGTGGACACATCGCAGCTCCATGGAAGTATTCGTGAAAGTGGAATCCGAGAATTTGCTGACAGGTGAGAAAAAGCGCACGGCGACTTCCTATTTGACCTTTGTCGCCTTGGATGAGCATGGACAGCCTTGTCCAGTGCCTGCGATCATCGCTGAGACGGATGAAGAAAAGCGTCTGTTTGAAACAGCAGAAACAAGGTTTGCTGCCCGTAAGCTTCGCAAAGAGGAACGGAATGCGAATTTGTAAGGACTGCCACACTCTAGAGGGATCGTAGATCCTGAACACAAGAAAGCCCGGATGCGAAGGTTTCCCTTCGACCCGGGCTTTCTTGTGCGTATTACTTCGCGCCGCCTTCAGCTAGGATGGTTTCCCAGATTGCGCCTTTGCCATAAAGCTCTTTGTTCACTTTATCCCAACCGCCGAGGTATTCAATGTTGAACAAACCAGCAGGTGTCGTATAGTTTTTCTCATATAGCTTAGCTACCTCTGGAAGTACGGAACGGAAGCCTTTGTCTGCGAATACTTTTTGTGCATCAGGTGTATACAGGAAATCAAGGAATGCTTGAACGACTTCACGATTTCCGTGTTTATCTACATATTTATCAATGAGAGCTACTGGATTTTCAATGGATGTCGTGTACTGCGGGATGACTTCTACATATTTTTTGCCGGATTGAATACGAGCGACTAGTTCATTTTCATACGTGATGATAGCATCGCCTACACCTTTATCGAAGGTTGTAAGGGAGTCAGCTCCACTTTTATCCAATACTTTAATGTTTTTATAAATTTTAGCCAGCAGATCTTTGGCTGCGGCAGGGTCTTGTTTTCCAGCGGCTTCGGAAGCTTTCAAACCTGCGCCATACACGGCATTGATATCCCATTTGGCTCCGCCGGATGTGCTTGGGTTTGGAATCAGCACTTCAACGCCTGGTTTTGTTAAATCAGCCCAGTCTTTAATGCCTTTCGGATTCCCTTCACGTACGCCAATTGCAGCGATCGAGCCAGTGATGAAGCCTTTGTATTTATTATTTTTCCAATCATGGGTGATTAAGCCTTTTTCCACGATTTTTTGGATATCTCCTTCGAGAGAGAGAGGGGCAATGTCAGCTTCAAAACCTTGGATAATCGCGGTTGCTTGCGAACCTGATGCGACATAGGATTCTTGGAATTCTACGGTTTGGCCGGTTTTCTTTTTCCACTCTTCTTTAAATTTAGGAATGATTTGATCGAATGAATCTTTCACAATGGAATAAGCGCCAAGTGTGATGGTTACTTTACCGCCATCTGCTTTGGGTGTCGTACTTGCCGCTGCTGTAGCCGCAGTTGTTGCTGCTGCTGACGGAGCAGGGCTGCTTGCCGTTTTGGTGCTTGTGCCTGAGCCGCAAGCTGTAAGGGCAATGCTCGCTGTAAATAATGTTGCTGTGATTAAGCCTAGAGATTTGAAATTTTTCATCCTGATAACTCCCCTTCTAATTTATATGATTTGGTTATATAAAAACAGGCAGCGGATCTTGTTTCGCCTGATTTTCAATGACTTTGTTCTCGGTTTTGGTGAAGACAGAAATCTGATGGATAAGAATATTAACTTCATCACCAGGTTGATAAATCTTTTCTTTCACAGATTGATAAGCAAATAGTTTGAGGGAACCAGTATCAATCTCCAAATACCATGAATCTCCGCGGAAATGAATGTGAGTTACTGTTCCTTTTTCTCCGGCAGTTGCCAAATGGCTTACATCGCGGGAGCGGACTTCGATGGATTCGGGACGAATCATCACATTAACATCTGGCAGCCAATGGCCATCTTGCTGTACTTCTTGCAGATATGGGAAGCCAATGAGAGGGGTATATTGCGAGATAATGTTGGATTCACCGATAAAGGAAGCTACGAAGGAAGAAGCAGGCTTCGTGTAAATTTCCCATGGGCTGCCTTGTTGTTCGATCTTGCCGCCTTGAACGAGAATGATCTCGTCAGCAACTTCGATCGCTTCATCCTGATCATGGGTAACGAACAATGTCGTTACTTTAAATTCATCAATGAGGTTGCGCAGCCAAACGCGCAGCTCCTTGCGGATTTTGGCATCAATCGCAGCGAACGGTTCATCGAGCAGGAGCAGCTGAGGTTCAGGCGCAAGCGCTCTGGCAAAAGCAACGCGCTGACGCTGTCCACCGGAAAGCTGATGCGGATATTTGCGCTCACTGCCAGCAAGACCCATAAGTTTTAGCAAATAAGTGACCCGATCTTGGATGAAATCTTTTGGTTTTTTCAGAACTTTAAGCCCATAAGCTACATTATCAAAGACGGTCATATGCTTGAAAAGAGCATAACTCTGAAAAACAAAACCAATACCTCGTTCTTGAACGGGAAGATGAGTGGCAAGTTTGCCATCGAAATAAATATCGCCAGCGGTAGGAGACTCAAGACCGGACAACATGCGAAGAATGGACGTTTTACCGCCGCCGCTAGGTCCGATCAAGCCGACGAGATGGCCTTTGGTAATGCTGAAATTAACATCTTTGATGGCATGAAATTGTCCGAAATGTTTGTTTAAGTTTTTGACCTCGATGTGCATAGGAATGCTCCCCCTTATTGATTCCGCAAATGCTCGCTTCTTCTTTTTAACCATTCAAGTGTCAGTAGAATTGAAATGGAGATGAGTCCCAGAACGAATGCCAAGCTGTTGGCTGCAACGAGTTGGAATTGTTCAGCATCTTGATAGACAAGTGTTGTAGCGGTTTGCGTTTGATTGATAATGTTGCCGGAAACGACCAGTATGGAACCGAACTCGCCCAGCGATCTTGCCACGGTAAGAATGAGCCCGTAGAGAACGCCCCAGCGGATACCTGGCCATGTGATTTGAATGAATGTTCGCCAAGGACCAGCGCCTAATGTGGCAGAAGCTTCTTCCGATTGGGTGCCGATTTCTTCAAGCAAAGGCACAACTTCGCGAACCATTAAAGGGAACGTGATAAACATCGTGGCCAGAACCATGCCGGGAATGGCATAAACGATTTTCATATGATGATCTTCCATAAAAGCGCCTAATGCCGTATTCGGTCCGAAGATTAAAATAACCATTAAACCGACAATGATAGGTGAGACGGCAAAAGGTAAATCAATGATTGCGTTAATGATGGGTTTTAACCAACGGGCAATCCAAGAGCCGCGAACGATAGCTAAGGAAACATATACGCCTACTATGGTATTAAGAAGGGTAACGATGACGACGATAATGGCTGAAATTTTCAAAGCGTGCAAAGCTTCTGGCCGCTTCAGCGAATCAATGAAGGCTTGAAAGCCATCTTCAAATGCGCCAAAGGCAATCCCCAGAAACGGAAGTATAATGAGTAGTAAAATAACGAGAAATGAGATGGTGATTAAAACTTTTCTCATGCCAGTCGCCCCTTTCCGCGAGTCAATACATTGATCAGCCATAGAATCAGGACGGACAATGTAAGGAGTACGATCGAAATGGCGGCTGCGCCTTCGGGATTGAAGTTCTGTGTTTCACCATATATATAGACCGAGGCGACCATTGTTTTGCCCGGCAAATTACCGGAAATTAAGGAGATGGCCCCAAACTCGGCTAACGATCGTGAAAATGCGAGCATACTGCCGGCGATAATACCGGGGAAAATGGCAGGGAATACAATTCGCAGGAACGTGTAAAATTTACCTGCACCCAGCGTAAAGCTTGCTTGTTCTTCAGCGGGATCGAGCTGTTCCAATAGTGGCTGAACGGTCCGGATAACGAATGGGAATGTCACGAAGACAAGTCCGATGACAACAGCTGTCTGATTATAAAGCAGCTTGATGCCAAAATGATCCAGCCAAACACCTAGTGGACTTGAAGGTCCTAGTAGGGTAAGGAACATTAGCCCAGCAACGGAAGTTGGCAGCGAGAAGGGAAGATCAACCATGCTGTTCAGAATGCTTTTGCCTCGGAATGTATATCTGACAAGGACATAAGCAATGATGGTTCCAATAATCGCTTCAATAATAGTAGAGATAATACTGAGCTTAACTGTAAGCAAAATCGATTTCAAGGCTAGCGGTCCTGTGACTTCTTTCCAGAAGGGGTCCCATCCTAATGAAAATCCTTTCATATAAATGGATCCAATCGGGATAAGCAGAAGTACAATCAGATAGCCAATAAGCACAGATCGAACCGTAGCTTTAAACACCTTATTTCCCACGTTACACCACCTATTGTTATTAATCATACCTTTTTACTCGGAATAGTAAATTGAATATACCAGTCGTTGGACTTATTTGTCAATACATCAACTGACTTTTTATTCAAGAAATTAAAATTTTCAATCTATTTTCATTCTATAAGATGAAGTGATTCGGTTTTGGAAAATTATCATTGACGAGTGGAATTCACGATGATAGTATAAGACTCAACTTATATCCAAGTAAACGGGTATGAATTATTATTTTGTGAGGAAAGAGTCAACCAGATGACTGGAGATTCCCATTCTTGCCAACGATGTTGGGCACGGAATGGGAGTCTTCTCGTTAACTAACGCATAGTCAATAATCCAAATAAGGGGTGCGGTCATGAGCAGTAAACTTGGAGGAATTCATCTCAATATACGCAATGTCAATAAAGCATTTGGATCTACTCAAGTATTGTCCGGCATTGATTTGAACATCAGACAAGGAGAATTTGTTGCTATTGTTGGCCGCAGCGGCTGCGGCAAGAGCACGCTGCTGCGTTTGATCGCAGGATTGGACGAAGCTACAAGTGGTGCTATTCTGCTCGATGCCCAATCGATTCAGGGCGTTCATGAAGACACCAGGGTGTTATTCCAGGAACATCGATTGCTCCCGTGGAAAAAGAATATCGATAACGTCCGGATTGGTGTTAAGTCAGGTGATAAGGAAATTGCTTATCGAGCTTTGCAGCAGGTTGGCCTTGAACACAAGCAAGATGATTGGCCTTCTGTGCTTTCTGGCGGTCAAAGACAGAGAGTAGCCCTAGCTCGCGCATTGGCTGGCAATCCAAGGTTATTGCTGCTGGATGAACCGTTGGGTGCGTTGGATGCTTTGACACGGATCGAAATGCAGCAGCTCATCGAACAGCTCTGGCTAGAGCAGCAATTTACTGTTTTGTTAGTCACGCATGATGTGAGTGAGGCTGTTGCACTGGCGGATCGCGTAATCATTATTGAAGAAGGGAAAATAGGGTTGGATTTGAAAATATCACTGGCTAGGCCCAGAGAACATGATAGCGGTTTCGCTTATTTTGAGAAAACGATCTTGGATCGCTTGTTAGTTAAGAAACCGTATGAACAAGCGCGAATATCAGCTGTAGAAGCATTTTCAATTTAAAGTTTCACAGCCAAGAAGAATTCATGGTCTTTCCGCGGGTACACTGTTGCTGAAATAAGGAGGATATAAGATGAAAGAGATCCCAATGGCTTACGTGAAAGCGAATCAAACCGGTATTGTGGTTGGTGTATTGCTCGCATTTGCTTTTCAACTACCTTGGTTGGTGGCCTTGCTATGGGCCATTCAGGTTGTGGGACTGATAGGGGGCGGGAAGTGGAATCTGTTTGTCACGATTTCGAAGCCATTTCTATTGACGAAGGGCAAAGAAACACAGGCAACGGAGTTAACGAAGTTTAACAATGCCTTGGCAGTTATCTTCCTTACCTTCTCAGTGGCAGCATTTGCGCTAGGGTGGAATATTGCAGGGTATATCTTCACAGGTTTCCTCCTTTTAGCCGCGGGAGCTGCGCTCCTGGGCTACTGCATTGGCTGCACGATTTATTACCAGTACAAAATTAGATTCCGATAATCATTTTCATAAGTCAGCCGGAGGATGATCTTGCAAGGCTCTCACTTGTGCAGAAGCAAGTTGAGAGTCTTTTCACGTACAGAATTTTTTGCTGGGAATATGTTAAAAATAGGATTGACACCTCTGCCTTGGGGATGCTAATATGGGTATAACAATTAATCCATACTAATTTTATCGGAATTATATGCAATCACGAAAGGGAGTTAACATCATGGAGCACGCAATCACAATTAAAAGCGAAGACGTCGAATTGGCCGCAACGCTGCATTACCCGACGAATCAAACAGTCCCTGCCAAAGCAGACTGTCAACGTTGGCCGCTTATCATCATCTGTCACGGTTTTATCGGGAGCCGGATAGGGGTGGATCGGCTGTTTGTGAAAGCAGCTCGTGAGTTTAGCTCGCAAGGATATTTGGTCCTGCGTTTTGATTATGGCGGATGCGGGGAAAGCACAGGCGACTATGGCGCGGGCGGACTTGATGTGCTTATCGAGCAAACACGAAGTGTCATTGATTATGCACTGACCATTGATTGTGTGGATCTAAGCCGGGTTATTCTGGTCGGTCACAGCTTAGGTGGTGCAACGGCCGTGCTGACAGCAGCTAAGGATAGCCGGATCAAAACGCTTGTCCTCTGGTCAGCTGTAGCTCACCCGCACAACGATATTGTAAGGATCGTAGGCAAGAGTGACTACGAGAAACTGCCGCTTGGAGGAGCAATTGATCATCATGGCTACTTGCTGACAAGTCGATTCTTTGATTCGTTGTCACAGCATCAACCCTTCGAGCAGCTGCGCAAATTTAATGGTGATGTTCTGGTCATGCATGGAACTGCAGATGATACGGTACCCGTTGATTACGCGCCGTTATATCAGAAAATGTTCTGGCTGAGAAATGAAGGTCAATGCGAAATAGATTTGATTTTTCAAGCGGATCATACGTACTCAACGAATGGTTCAACCAAAGAACTATTTGAAAAAACAGGAAATTGGTTAACCTTTCTTCACAAACAAAAAAATGATTGGAACGACTGGACGATATAAAAGAAGCGGAGGAATTGAGATGGCGAAACCATTGGAGTTAGATGATGTTTGGGTGGACAGAATTAAGCAAATGCTAAATGGGTTAGAATACGGCTCCGTTCAAATTGTGGTCCATGATGGGAAGATTGCCCAAATTGATAAGACAGAAAGAAAGCGATTTGATGCGTCATCTCAACAGTCATCACAGCTCCAGGCAGTGAAAGCAGTCAAGCAAACAAGTAAAGGATAGACGCCGCGATAGCAATTATTTTAAATTATAGGAACAGCCCTCTTTCTTCGGAAAGGGGGCTGTTTTCATGAAATAGAAACGGTATACTGAGAGGGAAAGCGCAAACAAACATCGTGTGCGTGTACGATGATAGGAGTTGGATCAAGCATGCTGAAGCAATATTTCCATTGGAACGATGCACAGATGAACAAACACTATGTCTATGAATGGTTGCCGGATGAGGCGAATGCTATAAAAGCAATTGTGCAAATTGCACATGGGATGTCGGAGACTGCGGCCAGATATGAAAGATTAGCAGAAACATTGACGGAGCAAGGATATGCCGTTTATGCGAATGATCATCTCGGTCACGGATTAACGGCTGGAGTACCCGAGAATGTCGGTAAATTTGGCAAGGATTGCTTTCACAGCATGGCAGCCAATATGGGCGGCATCACGGAGCAAATCCGGCTTCGCCATGCAAAGGATATTCCATTGTATGTATTGGGGCACAGCATGGGTTCTTTTCTGACCCAGTCTTACATGGTTACTTATGTAAATGAGAATCCGGAACATGTTCAAGGCATCATTTTGTCTGGGACTAACGGCAAGGAAGGACCTGTTCTGCAAGTTGGCATCGTTGTGGCAAGCCTAGAAGCGGCTATTCGCGGCGATCATCATCGCAGCAAGCTGCTGACTAATTTATCCTTCGGAGCCTTCAATAAACGATTCGCTCCGAACCGAACGGAGTCTGACTGGCTTAGCCGTGATGCTGAGGAAGTAGATAGGTATGTGGACGATCCTTATTGTGGGGTGATCTTCACGTCCGGTTATTTCCGTGACTTCTTCAAAGGATTGAAAGAGATTCATCAACCCTCGCATGTAAGCCGAATTCGTAAAGATTTGCCGATTTTCGTTTTCTCCGGTGAGGAAGATCCTGTTGGCGGTCATGGAAAAGGGGTTCGTAGATTGCTTGCCATGTACCAAGCCATTGGACTACAGAAGGTAAGCAGCAAGCTGTATCCAGGCGGCAGACATGAAATGTTGAATGAAGTGAATCGGGAAGAAGTGATGTCGGATATTAGTGAGTGGCTGAATAGGCAGGTAGCTGCTCTTCGGAGGGGAAACGATAGTACGATGAAACAACGGTAGTCTAGGATTGGTTAAATTTACGTTCAAAAGGGAGCCTTTGGATAGGGGTCCCTTTTGAAGTACGGTGATAAATGACTGCACAATGTGGATTAAGAAGGAGTATAAGAGAGACTGGCACTAAAGGAGAGTTGAGTAATATCAGCTGCTGATGGATCTGTCTCCGCTAACGTCCTTACCCGAATACCAATACGATCACCCTCAGCTACGACTAATGAGCCCCCGACATTTCTATTCGTTGCGGTACGGAAACCAGAGGGGTTACCAGGTGTAATAACCGTATTCGGAAATCCGAATCTAACCGAACTAGTCAGTAGCGTTGTTACGTAGGGTGAAGAACTGTGATCAATCCCATTATTAGGAACTGAAGATGCGCGGAATACTGTAAATTCATATTGAAGACCGAGCGTATTTATTGAAGCAACAGAAGCTACCAATAAATCTGCACTTATTTGCAGATTTTGAACGGTACCTGCAAAAGGAATTGGGAAAGCAAAACCTCCTGCTTCTGGCGGCATCGTTGATTCTCCAGAAGCGTCTATAACTTCTACTGTGTGACTGCCAAAACCCATTAAAATCGGAGCAGCTGATACGACTGTAGCACCACTTAGGATGATCCCCGTTGAAAATGGAATTATTCCTCCTGCTGATGGTCCTGTCGGACCTGTAGCTCCAACTAGACCTGGTATGCCTTGGGGTCCTGTTGCTCCTGTTGCTCCTGCTGGTCCTGTTGCTCCTGTTGCTCCTGCTGGTCCTGCTGCTCCTTCGGGCCCTGCTGGTCCTACTGAACCTGCTGGTCCCGCTGAACCTGCTGGTCCCGCTGGGCCTGTTGGTCCCGCCAACCCTGCTGCTCCAAGTGCTCCTGCAATTCCTGCGAGTCCCGCAGGTCCCGCTTGACCAATTGCTCCTACAAGTCCTGAAAGACCCGCAGGTCCAAGCGCTCCAGCAGTTCCAGCAGGTCCAACCGCTGCGATTGCTCCTCCCAGTTCTTGTAACAACTGCGCTCCTGCTGGTCCAGGAGGCCCTTGAGGCCCTCGCGGACCTTCGGGTCCAGGTGGCCCTGGTGGACAATTACATCTTCCCATAGTCTCACTCCTTATGATTAAACGTAATGTATCATATTACAAGCATATAGAATGAGCACAGCTAGTACCTATAAACTAAAATTTAGGCTGATAGATTAGTAAATTCGCTGATTTTCTGCTCATGTATGTTCTTGTCCATAACATTATGTCAATTCCTGCATTAGCTAATAAATAGAGCAAGTGCAAGGGAGTGATGAGTTTGGAGAATCAACCGTTAGTAGGTATTATGGTAACTAAAAGAAAAAGTAGAAAAAGAATTTTGGGGCTTTATCAACGTTATCACAATTTAAACCTGAAACTGTACGTCTTTACACCTGCAGATATACATTGGAAGGAACGACGTATTATTGGACTTAGCTTGAAGAATGGCATCTGGAAGCAAAGTTCGTTTCCTTTTCCTCATGTCGTTTATAACCAATGTTTTAACAAAAAGCTTGTAACTATTCAACGTCTAGAAAAGGCAATTGGTAGAAACAAATGTTTTAATAGTATCAATTTTTTTAATAAATGGCATGTCTATAACAACTTAAAACAGTCAAATCTTACAACCTATGTTCCAGACACATTTATATATAATGAAGTGAATATATCAGAATTATTAGAGAAATATAAACTGATATTCATTAAACCATCTTACGGAGCTAAGGGTAAGTCTGTGTATCGGGTTGAACTAACGGATAATGGAGATACTCACATCTCGTTGCATAGCATGGCTCCAAGATATATTTGCAGAAAAAATGAGGACATTCAGGAAAAATTGGATGTACTCAACCTGAAGAAATACATGGTGCAGCAAGGGATTCGTATGAGTCAATTCGATCATCAGTATTTTGATATCCGTGTCCTTGTTCAAAAAGGCATTCTTGGCGAATGGACGGTTTCCGCCATTACATCTAGATTGGCTTATGAACACTACTTTAACACGAGTATGTGTGAAACCATTTATGATGTTGTAGAAATTCTTCCGCAAATATGTTCACCGGATAAAATCAATGAGATCCTTCGATCCCTGCATGAGATTAGTATACAGGCCGCACGAGAAACGGAAACTCTGATGGGTTCTTTGGGAGAATTGAGTGTAGATTTTGCAATAGACGAACAAAGCAAGTTATGGATTATCGAGCTTAACGGAAAACCCCAAAAAAATATATACAAAGACCTCAGGTGCTACAGACGTAAAATTTATAGCAGACCGTTGGACTATGCTTATTATCTATCACAATAACCGATCGCCCGCGAGGCGTTATCCGTTGCTAGCGTACCGGCCGGCTATCAACC
Source organism: Paenibacillus sp. HWE-109 (assembly GCF_022163125.1). NCBI lineage: Bacteria > Bacillati > Bacillota > Bacilli > Caryophanales > Paenibacillaceae > Paenibacillus > Paenibacillus sp. HWE-109. The sequence goes on from NZ_CP091881.1 coordinate 2,258,491, forward strand.
CGCGGATCGCCTTAATGTCCGGGTGATGGTTCGCCAGACCTTGCGGCCATTAACCAATCTAGCTTGGAGATTGTATCGTCATCCTTTGACGGTATATTGATGGTGACGGTAAGGTGGTGCGAGTCCGATACAAGAAATGAAATTTGATCAAATACGAGCAATCCAGCCGTAGGATGATGATTGATTTTCTTTCCTTCCGGGCCATTCAAAACATTGTGCTGTGGCCACCATGCCCTAAATTCCGCACTTACCTCATTCAGTTCCTCGATGAATGCCATCCACCAAGGATCGCCTACGAATTTCCCATAGCTGGCGCGAAAATGAGCCAAACGGTGCCGGGCGTGCGACTCCCAGTTTTCCTGAAGCAATTGACGGACATGCGGCGAAGTGAACGTCCGCCAGACGGAGTTGCGCTCGCGTGTCGACATAACTTCATAGTTCCCGTAAATCAGGCAAGCCATCTTGTTCCATGCAACAATATTCAAGCGTTGATCGGTGACGATGGCCGGGCTAGTCCCTTGCAGGTCTAGGAAGCTCTGCAGCGTCTGACTAACGGTGCTTTCTGCCGAAGTCAGTTCCGGAGGCAGCTGCTGTAAGGCCAACAGAAATAAATGTTTCCGCTCGCTTGAATCAAGCTGGAGTGTACGCGCAAGGCTTTCGAGGACTTGAGATGATACCTGAATGTTCCGCGCTTGTTCCAGCCATGTATACCAATCCACACTAACGCCCGAGAGGAGCGCTACTTCCCCGCGCCTAAGTCCTGGTGTGCGGCGACGCCCGCTAGCAGGCAAGCCGGCCTGCTCGGGTGAAATTCGGGCGCGCCGAGTCCGCAAAAACTGCGCAAGCTCAAGAAGCCGTTCATTGTTTAATTGTTCTGTCACTTCATACCTGCCCCCTAGTCAGTTATATAGCATAGGAGAAATACTCCTAGGATAAACCCTCATCTTATACTAGTATACATTTTAAATTACACTTTCAAAGTGGAAGATAGATAATTTAAAAATGTAATCTAGGGAGGACTTGCTTTGGAGAAAGTGAGGCAATTACAGTTCAATAGGACCGGCATGTTGGCCAAAGGTCATCTGCTTCTCGGAATTTCACTTGGATACTTTATGGTACTCCTGGATACGACGGTGGTGAGCGTCGCGCTGCCTGCCATTCGTGCTGATTTGGGCGGCGGATTAGCGGGACTTCAATGGGTTGTCAACGCGTACACGGTTGTTTTTGCGGGATTTCTGCTATCGATGGGTGCGTTTGCAGACAAACTGGGAGCCAAGCGTGTCTATATCGGTGGTCTGCTCCTATTTCTCGCGGCATCGGCTTTCTCGGCAGCCGCACCGTCACTTCATGTGCTTATCGTTACGCGCTCGATACTTGGTTTGGGAGGAGCGGCTCTGATGCCGGCCTCGCTTACTCTTATTGCCCATGCATTTCCCGAACCATCTGAACGTGCCAGGGCTCTTGGTGTCTGGGCAGCCGTTACCGGAGCAGCAATGGCGGCGGGACCTATCGTTGGCGGACTCTTGGTTGACTCGCTCGGTTGGCGCAGCATATTCCTTCTTAACGTTCCGCTTGCCGTCATAAGCTTGATCATGACTTCGCTGCTTGTCAGCGAAACAACCCGCAAGCCGCAGATACGTTTTGATCTGGCAGGCCAAATCATGGCCATTATCGCCATTGCTTCATTGGCCTTCGCTCTTATGGAAGGGGAAACTTACGGATGGAATTCCATAGTTATTATCGCTTCATTTTGTCTGACACTGCTCTGTGCCACCCTATTTTTGATTGTTGAAATGAAGGGCAAGGCGCCGCTGCTTCCGCTTAGGCTGTTCAGGAATGCTACCGTATCCGCAGGAATGATTGCCGGGATGGCCATTAATTACGGCTTGTCGGGAATTCTTTTTGTCCTGCCATTGTTCTTTCAACAGATGTTAGGATTATCGGCTCATTTAGCCGGATTCGCACTCCTGCCGATGATGATTCCACTGGCCTTCAATCCGATTCTTACCGGCCGAATTGTAGGTCGGATCGGAGCGAGAATTCCGATGACAGTCGGGTTCAGCCTTGGGGCACTGGGGACACTGCTGCTAGTGTGGTTGAATGTAAACACGAGTTATGCCCTTACTCTGATCGGTTTGCTGCTGATCGGTTTCGGGGTGTCCTTGACACTTCCCGCTTTGATGGCGACCGTGATCGCGTCTGTCCCCAAAGAACAGACCGGGGCCGTGTCAGGTGCGCTGAATGCAAGCCGACAGATTGGTGCGATGCTTGGTGTTGCCGTCCTCGGTTCTATTCTAAGCGGAAAAGGATCTTTTATTGAGGGAATGCATTTGTCGCTTATCGTTATTACCGTTATCTTATTTGGCGGCAGCTTGCTCTCACTCGCGTTTATCGGTCGAAGAAACAATTAGCAATAGAAACCGTAATATTAAGTATAAACATGGTAAGAAGGGTGGAAATCGGATTGTACGAATACAAATATGTAGAAACATCATTAGGTGGATTTTTCTCCTCCGCAAAGCATCGGGAAACCATTGACGAAAACGCCAAAGAAGGATGGAGGTTAGTGCAGGTTTTACCAACAAACTATAATGGTCATGGTAAACCTATGGCATATGAGATTATTTTTGAACGACTCATTTCAAGATGAGTCGTTTGTTTTTCTTTGAGGAGTGATCGAGGAGTTGCCTCAACTGCCTTGCGCAGAGATGAGAGGGAACTGCGGTGCGCTATTCCAGCCAAAAGTGGCATTATAGCGAGTTTGAGGGAACTATAGTGCGCTATTTTGCTATTTGCTGTGAAATTTAGCGCTTTTATTGGAAATAAGTCCCTGTAATTCCGCTATTGCCATATAATCCTAGATAATTGCCCAAATAGCGTAATGTAGTTCCTTTTACAAGATTTTTCGCTTCTAAGAAGCTCATTTAGCTCATCTCACTAGCCCAAGTAGCCATATTTCACAGGTATGAGTGTGAACCGGCGGGATCAGGCGTTATTTTGGAGTTGCAAGCGAATGCCTTCGCGATCAATTTGTATCCAGTACTCAACGATACGTTCGTTATGGACCCGGTACACAGCGCTTGCGATCTCAACGATGGTTTGGCCCGTCGGCGGGAAGCCATCAACTTCTCCCACATGGGTTCCGGTTTGTTTCCATCGAACATAAACACGCTCATCTTGGGCAATCAATTCTTGGATTTCCAACTCAAACGCGCCATAAGCTGCGATCATTTCTCTTACATGATCGGCATAATTGGCAGGTGTACGGTGAACGGTTGTCTCGTTTTCGGACGTTATCTGGTGGGCCAGCACTTGCTCGGCCATATAGGTATGGGCGGCATCTGGCAGCAGACCGGATCGCACGTCACGGAAAAATCGTTGGACGATTTCGGTAGGCGTCATTGGCTGTAAGCACTCCTCTTCGTTGTTTGTATGTTGAGTTTACTGGAAAGAAGGGAGTGATATCAAGCCGAGAACATATAAATACCCACCTCCGACAGCAAAATCATCCTATCGGGGCGGGTTATGGAAGCTGCTATTTCAGCAGCTGACGGAACTCCTCGGTCAGCAGCGGCACGACCTCGAAGAGATCGCCGACGATGCCGTAGTCGGCGACTTTGAAGATCGGCGCTTCGGCGTCCTTGTTGATCGCGATGATCACACGCGATGAGCTCATCCCCGCAAGATGCTGGATGGCGCCGCTAATCCCGCACGCGATGTAGATCTCAGGCGTCACCACCTTGCCGGTCTGGCCGATTTGCATCGCGTACTCGCAGTAGCCCGCGTCGCAGGCTCCGCGGGAAGCCCCGACAGCGCCGCCCAAGACGGCAGCCAGCTCTTCGAGCGGCTGGAACCCATCGGCGCTGCGCACGCCCCGTCCGCCGGAGACAACGATCTTGGCTTCTGCCAAGTCGATGGTGCCGGACGTTTTCTTCACGACCTCCCGGACGATGCTGCGCAGGGAGGGAGCTGGATATGCAACATCGATCACGGAGGCTTGACGCGAAGCGTCAGGCTCTGAAGCTGCGATGTTGTTCGGTCTGATCGTCACGACCCAAGTGTCATCTGGGTCGGTAAACGCTTTCTTTTCGACGGCTTTGCCCGCATAGAGCGGTCGAGTGAACTGCACGGTGTCGCCGCTGCGCGCAATAGCGGTGACATCTGAGATTTGCCCGGCGGCGAGGCGGGCCGCAACGAGGGGAGCTAGATCTCGGCCAATGGCCGTGTGGCCTAAGTAAATAGCGCCAGGCTGGACCGTGTCCGCAACAGCAAGAAGGGCACTGGCATAAGCTTCTGGGCTGTAGTGGTCAAGCGCGGTGTTTTCCACCACGTAGATGCTGGAAGCGCCGTAAGCGGCGAGTTCAGCAGCGAGTGTTTGGCTTCCGGCTCCGCCGATCAGAGCGGTGGTGATGCTATCGCCCTCAGCAGCCGATAGCTGGGCCGCTCGCAAGGCCTCAAAGGATACTTGACGCAGTTTGCCTCCACGTGCTTCAGCAACAACGAGAAATGTTTTCGCCATAGGAATAGCCTCCCCTTCTTAGATCACTTTGGATTCGTTGCGTAGTGCTTGCACAAGTTCCGATACCTGCGCGTTCAAATCCCCTTTGAGAATACGCCCCGCTTTGCGTTCCGGGGGCAGAGCAAGTTCGATTTGTGTCGTTTTGGCAACTGCTGATGCTGAGCCTTCAATATCATCCAACGTTAGATGTTGAAAAGGTTTCTTCTTGGCTTTCATGATGCCGGGAAGGGAAGGATAGCGCGGTTCATTCAAACCTTGCTGCGCCGTGAATAAGGCAGGCAGCGGCACTTCGATGATTTCAACATCCCCTTCGGCATCGCGATGGGCTACCGCTTTGCTTGCTTCGATGTCCAATTTCGTAATAGAGCCAACATGAGGTAATCCGAGCAAAGAGGCGAGGCGGACGGCGACTTGGCCTGCTCCGTTATCCACGGAGAAATTGCCGCCAAGAATAAGATCATAGGACTGGTTGCGCAAATAGCCGGCTAGAATTTCCGCAACTTCATACTCATCTCCTAGAATGCGTTCGTCAGTAATCAGGACAGCCTCGTCGGCACCCATAGCTAGCGCAGTTAGGAGTGCTTCCGCTGTGCGATCTGGGCCAATCGAAAGCAGGGTTACTTTTCCCCCAAGATCATCACGAATTTGGATAGCTTGCTCTACTGCGTATTCATCATACGGATTGATGACAAATTTAGCGCCGTCCTCTTGCACGCTGCCCCCTTGCAGGACGATTTTCTCCTCGGTATCAAACGTTTGCTTTACTAATACAAAAATGTCCATAGTCAAGCTCCTTCCTGAATATACATGATATACAGACCCTTATGGCTCAATGCCTTTCATGAAGAAATCAATCGTGGGGCCGACCTGAGCGGTTAAGGAATATTTCTGACCAGAAATGAGCCAAGAAGTCACCACTTCGTCCATACCGCCAAATATGAGCAGTCTCACAAGTTTCACATCAAAATCAGGACGGAAGCTCCCTTCGCGCTTGCCTCTTTCTAATATATTTTCGATCAGGATAATATATCTCTTTAGTGCCAGACCAATCTCTTGGCGAAGGAGCATATCACTCTGGCGAAGCTCGATCTGAGTAAGGTAGGCTAGATGAATGTTGTTTTCAAGCTCACTGAAATGAATTTCGCAAACTTTCATCAGTGCTGCTCGGGCTGACATGTGCTCGCCCACAGCTTGATTAAACTTCTCTACAAGTTCGCCTAATTTTTCTTGAAACAGGCTGGTCAAAATATCCTCCTTCTTCTTGAAGTAGAGATAGATCGTTCCGTCAGCGACACCGGCTTCCTTGGCGATGCGAGAAACTTGTGATTTGTGGAACCCGTTCTCGGCAAATACTTTCAGGGCACCTTCGAGAATGGCATAATACTTGTCTGGTTTTTTGCTACTTGTCAAGGAGATCACCTCGGTGTTAAGATACAAATATCGGTGAATGAATACTCATTCATTTTCGTAAGTTCATCATAAAATACGTAGTACGCCTTGTCAACGACTTCTTCAGCTTATCTAAGCAAGTAAGAATTGTAGTGGGCCTACAGCAAACATTGAAGCAATTTTCGACTCTGTGAATAAGAGGATAAGGGATTTGCTTTTTTACGATGCTTGAATGTAAGCGGTTTCTTGGTGGGTGTTGATGCAAGTGCAAGTGTGGGGTACAAGGGCAAGAGCAAGAGCAAGAGCAAGAGCAAGGGCAAGGGCAAGAGCAAGAGCACGAGCACGAGCAAGAGCAAGAGCAAGAGCAAGAGCAAGAGCAAGAGCAAGGGCGAGAGCAAGAGCAAGAGCAAGAGCAAGAGCAAGAGCAAGAGCAAGAGCAAGAGCGAGAGCAAGAGCGAGAGCAAGAACAAGAGCGAGAGCGAGAGCGAGAGCAAGAGCGAGAGCAAGAGCAAGAGCGAGAGCAAGAGCAAGAACGAGCAAATTTGAGGGTTGGGCTTTTAAACGAGATAGAAGTCTCTAAAGGCTTCTAAAACACAAATGTCGGGACTAAAAGTTGAAATAGAGGTCCTTAAAGGCTCTTATCCAATGGGAAAAGGGATTCCAGAAGGGGTTTTTACACAAATAGCAGCCTTTAAAGACTCGTATCTTCCCCAAAGACCTACTAAACGGCGAAATAGAAGTCTCAAAAGGCTCTTATCGCCCCAATTATCACAACGGCAAGGAGGCTGCTCCATGATAGGTAGCATTATTCAGTTCCTATTGTTTTTAGCGGTTACAGGGTGCGCGATTTACCTGTTTGGCCGAGTTGTGTATCACCGGTATTTGTACATCAAACTTGGGAAATCCGTGCACTTGAAAAAAGAAGCCAAAGCGCGGCTCAAGGAATTCGCTATTCAGGTGTTTGGTCAAACCAAGCTTCTCAAGGATAAGAAGAGCGGTGTCATGCATATTGTCATCTTCTATGGGTTCATTATTCTGCAATTAGGTGCGCTTGATCTCATCCTGAAAGGATTAATTGGCCATGGGTTACCAATCCCCGGCTATGATTACTTTACATTGATGCAGGAAGTTACGGTAGCTTTGATTCTCTTGGCTATGAGCTACGCCACTTATCGACGGTATGTGGAGAAGCTGAAACGATTAAAACGCGGATGGAAACCAAGCATCGTTGTATTCTTTATTTTCTTCTTGATGCTCTCGGTTGTTGTGAGCGGAGGTTTTGAACGCGTGCGCGAGGGGCTTGCAACTTCGGGATTTGCTCCGATTTCATCTTTATTTGCCGCCATATTCCAAGGCCTGTCCCATACAGGTGCAACGATTGGCTTTCATGTCAGCTGGTGGATGCATTTATTAATTCTATTATCTTTTCTGATTTACGTGCCGCAATCCAAGCATTTTCATATTATTACAGCGCCGATTAATATCCTGCTTCGCCGTACGGAGCCAATTGGCAAACTGGCATCTCTGGATCTGGAAGACGAGGATGCGGAATCGTTCGGGGTCGGCAAAATAGAGGGCTTCACGCAGAAGCAGATGCTCGATTTCTATTCCTGTGTCGAATGCGGGCGCTGCACGAATGTATGTCCAGCCAATACGACGGGGAAAATGCTGTCCCCGATGCATTTGATTACGAAGCTGCGGGATCATTTGACGGAAAAAGGCGCTGCCATTACATCCAAATCTCCGTGGGTTCCGGCCCTTGCTTTTGCCAGCCATAGTGATCACAATCCGCTGGAGGTTGAGCTTATCGGTGGTGTTATTACGGAAGAAGAATTGTGGGCTTGTACGACATGCCGTAATTGCGAGGATCAATGTCCAGTCGGCAATGAGCATGTGGATAAAATTATCGATCTGCGCCGACATCTCGTCTTAACGCAAGGCAGCATGCCGCATGACGGCCAACGTGCGCTGCAAAATATCGAAAGGCAAGGAAACCCGTGGGGAATCAGCCGCAATGATCGCGTGAAATGGGTCAAAGAGGTAGATCCCGAAGATGAACTAGCCATCCGAACGGTCAAGGAGAATCCGCAATTTGATTATTTGTTCTTCTTAGGTTCTATGGGAGCTTACGATAATCGCAGTCGCAAAATTATGCATGCATTCGTGAAACTAATGAAAGAAGCCGGCATCTCATTTGCCATATTGGGCAATGAAGAGAAAAATTCCGGCGATACCCCGAGACGTATGGGCAATGAATTCCTTTTCCAACAGCTGTGTGCGGATAATATTGCGACTTTTCAGAAGTATAAGGTGAAGAAAATCGTAACGACGTGCCCGCATACGTATCATACTTTTAAAAATGAATACCCCGATTTCGGTCTCGAGGCTGAAGTTTTCCACCACACGGAGCTGTTGGATGTGTGGGTGAAGGAGGGGCGTCTGAGGCCGCTGCATGAAGTGCAAGAGCGCATTACTTACCATGATTCTTGTTATTTGGGCCGCTATAACGAGGTTTATGAAGAACCGCGCCGCATACTTAAGGCGATCCCCGGTGTGCAACTGGTTGAACAAGCGCGTTCCCGTGAGAACAGCATGTGCTGCGGTGCAGGCGGTGGGATGATGTGGATGGAAGAAACCGCAGGAACACGCGTGAATGTGGCGCGGACGGAGCAGCTTTTGAGTGTAAATCCGACCGTTATCAGCTCGGCCTGCCCTTATTGTTTGACGATGGTGGAGGATGGAACGAAGCTCAAGGAGGTCGAGGAGCGAGTTAAAGCGCGAGATATCGCTGAAATTCTTGCCTTATCGGTGTTTGGGAAAACCGAAAAACTCATGTAGGAGGATATTTCCATATGACAAAGATCCGTACAGCGGCCGTTATCGGCTCCGGCGTGATGGGCTCCGGCATTGCTGCCCATTTGGCGAATGCAGGCATTCCCGTGTTACTGCTGGATGTGGTTCCGCTTCAATTATTGCCGCAGGAAACGGCGGCTGGCCTTTCTTTAGAGCATCCGAGGGTGCGGAATCGATTGGCAGTGAGCGCGATAGATAAGCTCAAAAAGACGAATCCGGCACCGCTTTACCGTGAAGATTTCGCTGAGCGCATAACGCCAGGCAATCTGGAAGATGATTTAGCAAAGCTGAGTGGAGTCGACTGGATCATTGAAGTGATTGTGGAGAATTTGTCAGCCAAACAGCAACTGTTAAGCCGGATAGAAGCGGTCTGGAAGCCTGGCACAATCGTCTCCTCGAATACCTCAGGAATATCGATCAATGCGATGGTTGAACAGACATGTACGGAGTTTAAGAAGCATTTCCTGGGCACTCATTTTTTTAATCCGCCACGTTATATGAAATTGCTTGAGGTTATACCCAATAAAGAGACAGATCCTGCTATCGTGGCGTTTATGTCAGATTTTTGTGAGAAGAACTTGGGCAAAGGCGTCGTCAAAGCCAAGGATACACCTAACTTTATTGGGAATCGGATAGGAACTTATGGGCTGCTCGTTACTTTGCGTGAGATGCTTGCAGGTGGTTATTCGGTGGAAGAAGTTGACGCTGTGTCAGGTCCTGCCATGGGGCGGCCCAAAAGCGCAACTTTCCGTACACTCGATCTGGTGGGACTGGACACTTTTGTTCACGTGGCGGGCAATGTGTTTGACTTGGTTACGGACCCTGAAGAGAAGGCGGTTTTTGATACACCGGTTATTCTGAAAACGATGGTGGCGAATGGCTGGATTGGGGAGAAGACGGGCCAAGGGTTTTATCAAAAAGTGAAATCTGTGGCTGGCAAAGAAATTCAAGTCTTAGATTTAAATACGTTGACGTATTCGGCTAGTCGGAAAATAAGTTCCGGTTCCTTGGAGGCTGCGAAGCAGGCCAAAGGGACGGCTGGCAAGCTCAAGGCTTTGCTGGGGGCCAAAGATCGCTATTCGATGCTGGCGTGGAACATTTTGAAACCTGTGCTGCTCTATTCGGCTGAGAAGCTGGAAGAGATTGCGGACTCCATCGTAGAGATTGATAATGCGCTTAAATGGGGCTTTAACTGGGATTTGGGACCATTTGAGACTTGGGATGCGATCGGACTGAAACGCTCTGTAGAGCGAATGGAAGCTGAAGGCAGCAAGGTGCCGGAGTGGGTTAAAGATTGGATTGCAGGTGGTCATGACAGTTTCTATGAGCATAAGGGAGGGCAGAGTTTTTACTATTTGAAAAATGAGTTTCAAGGGTTTGAAGTCAGGCCTGAACTAATTTCTTTGGCAGCGCTCAAGCAGCAGAAGAAAGTGATCCGCGCCAATAGCGGAGCAAGCTTAATCGATATTGGCGACGGGGTCGCATGTCTGGAGTTTCATTCTCCCAATAATGCGATTGGGGCTGATATTCTAACGATGATTCAGCAGAGTGTTGAGGAAGTACGCTGCAATTATCGCGGCCTTGTAGTGGCGAATGAAGGCAAGAATTTCTGTGTTGGCGCTAACGTTATGCTGCTGTTGATGGAAGCGCAGGATGGCGAATGGGATGAAGTGGATGGCATTATTCGTCTGTTCCAAAATTCCATGATGAAACTGAAAAGCTTGGATAAACCCGTGGTTGCGGCTCCTCACAAAATGACGCTCGGCGGCGGTGTAGAGGCTTGTATGCCAGCGGATCAAATCTTGTTCTCGGCGGAAACGTATTATGGGCTCGTCGAGGTAGGGGTTGGATTAATTCCAGCCGGTGGAGGCTGCAAGGAACTGGCTCTCAGAGCGAGCCAAGCGGTTCGTGATCCTGAGGTTGATCTCCAGCCCTGGATCAATGCGATTTTTGAAACGGTGGCGATGGCGAAAGTGTCGACAAGCGGGCATGACACCAAACGGCTGGGCTATATGAGCGCTTCAGATACTGTTGTTGTGAATCCGGATCACCGAATTTATGAAGCGAAGCAAGCAGTTCTTCGTCTTGATGCGGCTGGTTATATCCCGCAAGCGCAAGAGAAAATTCGCGTCGTGGGTGAGAATGGCAAAGCGGTGATGCAAATTGCTGCCTACACGATGCGGCAAGGTGGATATATCAGTGAACATGATCAATTGATCGCGAATAAGCTTGCTCATGTTCTGGCCGGCGGCAATGTACCGGCAGGCACGTTGGTTACGGAGCAATACATGCTGGATCTAGAGCGTGAGGCATTCCTTAGCCTGTGCGGTGAAATAAAAACACAGCAGCGCATGCAGTATATGCTCTCCAAGGGAAAAGCGCTTAGAAACTGATCACTCAACCACTATTCCAATTTGAGGTGAAAGCGATGAAGGAAGCCGTCATTGTATCGATTACGCGCACCGCTGTCGGACGCGCGAAGAAAGGCAGCTTCGCTCAAACGAGGGCGGAGGATCTAGGGAAAGCCGTACTGGAGGAAGCCGTTCGGCGGGTTCCCGGTCTCGACAAGGGTGATGTCGAAGATATTATCATCGGGTGCGCGATGCCCGAAGGCGAGCAAGGGCTGAACTTCGCCCGCACGATGTCTCTCTATGCGGGCTTTCCCGTGACCGTTCCGGCGATTACGGTCAATCGGTTCTGTTCCTCCGGGCTGCAGGCCATTGCTTATGCAGCGGAGCGCATTATGCTGGGCTACGCGGAGGTGATCATCGCCGGAGGCGTAGAGAGCATGAGCCACGTCCCGATGACGGGCTTCAAGCTCTCGCCGCATCCGGGGCTTGTGGAGAGCATGCCCGAGGTGTACATGGGCATGGGTCACACTGCCGAAGAAGTCGCGCAGCGCTTCGGCATCTCGCGCGAAGCGCAGGATGGCTTCGCAACGCGCAGCCATCAGAAAGCGGCGGCGGCGATCGCCGCTGGCAAGTTCGTGGATGAGATCGTGCCGGTCAGCACGAGCGTGAAGGGCATCGACGAACGCGGCAAAGCGTTCGAGCGGAAGTTCGTGTTCGCCACGGATGAGGGCGTTCGCCCCGATACATCCGTGGAAGGGCTGAGCAAGCTGAAGCCTGCGTTCAGCTTGGGGGGTTCCGTGACGGCGGGCAACGCGTCACAGACGTCCGACGGCGCAGCGGCTGCCGTGCTGATGAGCCGCGAGCGCGCGGAAGCGCTCGGGTTGAAGCCGCTCGCGGCGTTCAGGGCTTTTGCGCTTTCCGGCGTGGAGCCGGAAATTATGGGTGTTGGCCCCGTGAAGGCCATTCCGAAGGCCTTGCACATGGCAGGCATCACGCAGGAACAAGTGAAGCTTTTTGAAATTAACGAAGCATTCGCGTCGCAATGCGTGCATATAATTCGCGAGTTAGGGCTCGACGAAGAGATCGTCAATGTAAACGGAGGCGCCATCGCGCTTGGGCACCCGTTAGGTTGCACAGGGGCTAAACTTTCCACTAGCTTGATCCATGAGCTGCAACGCCGGGGTGGCGGATTCGGCGTAGTCTCCATGTGCATTGGTGGCGGAATGGGGGCTGCTGGCGTATTCGAGGTTTATCCGGCTTAGTTTTCGCCGAAATAGAGGAACAGCGTTCCCTCTATCGTGGCAGAGGCAGCAACCATGCTGAGTAGCAGCTAAATAACGAACTGTCGCAATAAATTTACCCTTGTACAATTATTTCAAAGGAGAGATGACGCATGTCTGATAAAGTTGTAGGCGGGAGTTTTGTGATTGCAGATGCCGATTTTCAGTCCATTGTAACTCCGGAGGATTTTACGGAAGAGCATCGGATGATTGCTGAGACCACTCGGGATTTTGTTGCAGGTGAGGTATTGCCTAATGATGAGCATCTGGAGAAGCTCGACTATGACTTGACGGTGAAACTGATGCGCAGCGCAGGCGAGCTTGGATTATTAGGCGCGGACGTGCCGGAGATCTACGGGGGACTGGGGCTTGATAAATTGAGTTCGACGGTGATTAGCGAGAACTTGGCTCGAGCGTCCTCATTTGCCTTGTCCATTGGGGCGCATGTTGGCATTGGGACGCTGCCCATTGTCTTTTTTGGAACACCGGAGCAGAAGAAGAAGTATTTACCGGATTTAGCGACAGGCGCTAAAATTGCGGCTTATTGCTTAACAGAACCCACATCAGGTTCAGATGCTTTGGGTGCAAAAACGACGGCGCGTCTCTCTGACGACGGGAAATCCTACATTCTGAATGGGTCCAAATTGTATATTACTAATGCTGGTTTTGCTGACATTTTCATTGTTTATGCCAAAATCAATGGCACGGATTTCTCCGCTTTTATCGTGGAAAAAGGCGATCCAGGCTTCACGATGGGACCTGAAGAGAAAAAGATGGGGATCAAGGGTTCGTCGACACGTCCGCTCTTTTTTGAAGATGTGCCTGTGCCTGTCGAGAACTTGCTTGGCGAGATCGGCAAAGGGCATCTGATTGCTTTTAACATTCTCAATATTGGTCGATACAAACTTGCTACCGGCTGTGTCGGAGCGGCAAAGGAAACGCTGGAATTGTCCGTGAAGTATGCCAATACCCGTCAACAGTTTAACACGCCGATCTCACGATTCCCGCTAATTGGTAAAAAATTGGCTGAAATGAACGTTCAAACGTATATGCTGGAAAGCATGGTTTACCGAACCTCCGGTTTGTTTGATCATATTCTTCAAGATATTGATTATACGAGTCTGGAAGCGGGTAAAATTTCGGCTAAAGGGATTTCTGAATATGCGTTGGAATGCTCGATCAATAAGGTGTTTGCTTCTGAGGTATTGGATTTCGTGGCGGATGAAGGGGTTCAAATTCATGGCGGTTACGGTTTTATCCAAGAATATAAAGTAGAACGGATTTATCGTGATTCTCGCATAAACCGGATTTTCGAAGGGACGAATGAAATCAATCGACTGCTGATCCCAGGCACATTAGTGAAGAAAGCAATGAAAGGCGAGCTGCCTTTGCTGCAAAAGGCGCAAGAGCTCCAAGGTGAACTGCTTTCACTTGTACCAGGTCAAACCTTCGAGGGAACGTTGGCAGAAGAAATTCATCTGGTTGCGATGGCGAAGAAAGTGTTCCTGATGGTTGGCGGGCTGGCTGTGCAGAAGTACGGCATGGCTTTGGAGAAAAATCAGGAAGTGCTGAGCAATCTTGCGGATATGATGATTCAAATATTTGCCGCAGAAAGCGGTTTGCTGCGTACACAAAAGCTGATTGCCAAGTCAGGGGAAGACAAAGCGAAGAATGCGATTCAGATGACGACGATATTCGTTCATGAGGCATTCGACAAAATCGAGGCATATGCGAAGGAAGCGCTTAGTACGATGGAAGAAGGGGATGTGCTGAGGACGCAGCTATCTATTCTGAAGAAGCTTACCAGACGCAGCAGTGTGAATACGGTTGGTCTGAAACGGGACATCGCCGCACGTGTTATTCAGGGTGAGAAATTCATCGTATAGTCATCGATGTCAAGAACCTGAAGGGGATGGTTGTTGTATGAGTGGGGCAAAACCTTGGCTGCAGCATTACACAGAAGAAGTGTCGCCGACTTACAAGTATCCTAAACACAATCTGGCTAGGTTGTTAGTGGATTCCGCGGAGTTGTTTCCGATCCAGCCAGCCCTATATTTTATGGGGAAAACACTGAATTACCGGGAAGTTCTGGAAGCGTCCTATCGTTTTGCTAATGCGTTGAAAGGGTTAGGTGTGAATGCGGGAGATCGCGTGTCGATTATGCTGCCGAATTGTCCCTCCGCGATTATTGCCTATTTCGGAACGCTGATGATGGGCGGAATTGTTGTCATGACGAATCCGCTTTATGTAGAAAGAGAGCTGGTTCACCAGCTCTCCGATTCCGGGGCAACGGTCATCGTTACGCTCGATTTATTGTTTGAACGCGTGCAGAAAGCGAAGGGGAAAACGATGATTCGGCACGTGCTCGTTACGTCTATCAAGGATTATTTGCCCTTCCCCAAAAATCTCCTCTATCCGATTAAAATGAAGAAAGACGGCGCCAAGCTGGATGTCAGCTATAGTGAAGGCATTTACAACTTTAAGAAACTGCTTCGCAAAGCATCGTCCGCTCCCGTTTGCGTGGATGTGGATGCTGATCAAGACATTGCTCTTCTGCAATATACGGGTGGCACGACTGGTCTGTCCAAAGGTGTCATGTTGACGCATTCCAACTTGATCGCCAATACGTATCAAACGTGTCATTGGTGTTATCGCATTCGTATGGGGGAGGAACGGTTTCTCGGTGCTATTCCTTGTTTTCATGTGTTTGGGCTTACAGTGCTGTTGAATCAATCCATGCTGCGTGCTGGGATGCTGATACTTATCCCCAAATTCGATATCGATTTGATATTGGATACGATAAACAAGTTGAAACCGACGATTTTCCCTGGTGCTCCAACGATGTATATTGCTTTAATCAACCATAAGCGGGTGAAAGAAGTCGATATTTCTTCCATCAATGTTTGTGTAAGCGGTTCAGCACCACTCCCTCTGGAAATTCAAGAGAAATTTGAGGAGCTTACTGGCGGCCGATTAATTGAAGGTTACGGGCTCACAGAATCCTCCCCTGTCACGCATGCCAATCCCATTTGGGGCTATCGGAAGATAGGTTCCATAGGGATCCCACTCCCGGATACAGAGGCGAAGGTCGTTGATGTGAATAGCGGTGAGGAGATGCCTATAGGTGAAATTGGAGAAATTCTCATCAAAGGGCCACAGGTCATGAAAGGTTATTGGCACAGAGAACTAGAGACGGCATTGACGATTCAAGACGGATGGCTCTATACAGGAGATATGGGGAGGATGGATGAAGACGGTTTCTTCTCCATTGTAGATCGCAAGAAGGATCTGATTATTGCAGGTGGTTATAATATTTATCCGCGCGAGATCGAGGAAGTGCTGTTTGAGCACCCCGCTATCCAGGAAGCTGCGGTAGCAGGCGTGCCTGATGAGTATCGCGGTGAAACCGTGAAGGCTTTTGTTGTTTTGAAAGCAGGGATGTCGTTAACAGCCAAGGAACTAGAGCTGTGGTGCAGGGAACGATTGGCCGCTTATAAAGTGCCTCGCAAAGTAGAATTTCGACAATCGCTGCCCAAGACGATGATTGGCAAAGTGCTGCGGCGACAGCTTCTGGAAGAAGAAAGGAAGGATTGACTTCATGAAATTGACTTGCGAACATAAGAGGGGAAACCGATACTAGGAATGGAGGAAATCCGATGGATGAGTTCAAGGAGCAGATGAATCGAAGATTGCAGCAATTAGCGGCGGCAGCGGAGCCTACCTTTTGGGGGTTTCTTGGCTGTGAGTTCGTGAGTATGGAAAATCAAGTTGTAACGATTGCATTGGATGCCAAAAGGCACCACTTGAATCCGATTGGCATCGTGCATGGTGGCGTGCTGTCTTCACTGCTGGATAATGCTATGGGGATTGTTGTCATGATGGCGAGACCGGAAGAGAAGGTAGTAACGACTAATCTCAATGTTCACTTCGTTTCTCCGCTGTATGAAGGTCGGTTATTCGTAACTGCAGAACTTATTCATCAATCGCGCAAAATGCTGACGACGCAAGGTCGTGTCGTTGACCAACAGGGTAATTTGGGAACGATGGGGACGGGGACTTTCCGGGTGATTTGAGAGCGTGCCCGTGCTGCGAATTATTCACAAAAGGGCCGTCAGGGTCGTTTTCCTTGATGGTTTTTTTGACGTGCGGAAGATAAGACAACTGTAGAGACCCTGTAGATGACTTAGCCTTCGGCTTAGTCTTTTCTTTATTGATATGTTTTGGCGTAATCGAGGCGCTATCCAATCTGCCTCGCGCGGAGATAAGGGAACTCAGGCCGCAATTCATGCCTAAAGTGACATTATGCCAGGTAAAGGGAACTACAGTTCGCTATTCGAGCTGAAAGTGTGATTATCGCGAGGCTGAGGGAACTACAGTGCGCTATTTTGCTATTTTGATGGGAAATTCAGCGCTTTTTGTGAAAATAAGACCCTGTAGTTCCGCTACTACCCTTGCAACCCTGCTATTTCATTAAATAGCGTACCTGAGTTCCCTTTAAAAGGATTCGATGCTTTTAAGAGGTCCTTTTCTCAGGGAAGCGAGGCTGTTTTTCTTGTTGGGCAGAGGGAACTACCGCCTATCGACCTCCACCACTTTCTAACGATCTGTACCGTCTTTACGGACGAAAATACAGCATGGGTTTGGATCTAATGAACTGTACTGTCCTTACGGACGAAAATACAGCATTGGGTTTGGATCTAATGAACTGTACCGTCTTTACGGACGAAAATACAGCATTGGGTTTGGATCTAATGAACTGTACCGTCTTTACGGACGAGAATACAGCATGGGTTTGGATCTAATGAACTGTACCGTCCTTACGGACGAAAATACAGCATGGGTTTGGATCTAATGAACTGTACCGTCCTTACGGACGAAAATACAGCATGGGTTTGGATCTAATGAACTGTACTGTCCTTACGGACGAGAATACAGTATGGATATTGATCTAACGAACTAAAACGGCGTTATAGATTAGAAAATTGGTGGAATGGTGAGATTTTAATCGAAGTAACGCTTTTAGAATTCATTACAGCTGCGATTTGATGCTTTTTGATCAAAAATAAGGGGAATGGGGTTCGGTAGGGACAAG
The DNA here is from genome assembly GCF_022163125.1 of Paenibacillus sp. HWE-109. Taxonomy (NCBI): domain Bacteria; kingdom Bacillati; phylum Bacillota; class Bacilli; order Caryophanales; family Paenibacillaceae; genus Paenibacillus; species Paenibacillus sp. HWE-109. The sequence continues at coordinate 2,275,975 of NZ_CP091881.1, forward strand.
CTAATAAAAAGGTGACTTACCATAAGCAAATCATTATGACAAACTCGAATAATGTTATATAACATAACATTAAATTGACGATTGGTCATAAAATTTTCATATTTACATCATATATGTCATATATACTAACATAAATCCATTGACTGATCGTGCATCGTCATCCTATAATCGTTAAAAAGGCATAAGGGGGAGTTACAATGCATCTTACCATTCGTGAGGCATTAGCTATATATCCATTAACGGAAGCGAAGCTGGTTGCAGGGAAGCAAGGAGAATCCCGAATCGTGAAATCGGTTAATGTCATGGACGCTCCAGATATCGCGGATTGGACCAAATCTGGCGAGATGCTCTTCACCACCGCATTCGCTATGAAGGATAGTCCGCAGGAAACGGTTAATTTATTACGCAAATTGAACGATCGAGGAGCAGCAGGTTTAGGCATCAAACTGGGCAGATTTTGGACGGAACTGCCGCAGGTTGTTGTGGATGAAGCCGATCGGCTGCACTTTCCTATTATTGAAATGCCCTTTCAATTTACATTTTCAGATCAAATGAACGCTCTGTTCAATGCCGAATATAGAAGGAATACGAAATTATTGCAAACGGTACTTGAGAAACAAACCAAGCTGATGCAATTCGGTTTGAAACAGGATAACATGCTCTCTATGTTCCAGTTAATCAGTGAAATTCTAGGCTATCCGATGGCTGTAGTAGGGGCTAGAGGACAAATTCTGTATAACACTAGCAGTTGGAGCCCTGAACATCTAGCGCAAAACTGGCCGCTGAAGCGCAAGTCAGGCTGGGTGTACGCCGGCAAAGACCGCGCATATCGCGTTGGCCTCCATCAACAAGAGGAGGAGCTGCTAGGGCATTTGTTGATTATGCCGGACACTGTCCTCCTAGCCAATGTAGAAGAGGGACTGTTTCAGCAAGCAGCGGATATTTTGACTTTTCATATGAGCTATACGTTCCGTTCACACGTTGAAGCATCTGCACAGCGTGATTTGCAGAATATGCTGATGCGCTATTTAGATAAGGGGACGCCGCTAGAGGAATTCATGGAGCAAGCAGAGGCTAGAGGACTAACGCTCTTTACTGGTGCTTACCAATGTGTGATTAGCAAAAGTAAACCCGATCACGTGGAAGATCAATTGCAAAGCAAATTGAAAAAAATGAAAACGTACATGGAGTCGCATCCCAAATCGAACAATCTGCGAGGCAATCATTTTGTACTCAAGGATCGGCTGTTTTCCATTTATACTTCTATCCAGTCAGAAGGGTTTCCCGAAGAAGAGTTGGCTCAACTGTTAACCAAATATGCTGGCGATTCTGGATGCGTGGAAGAAGCAGGTGAAATGTTCTTCTACACTAGCTCTACGAAAGGAAAGCCGCCAGCGCTCAGAGAGGCTTATCACGAATGCATGGAGACGGAACGAATGGGCTCAAAGCTAGGTTTGCCGGATCGTATCTTGCATTATGAAACCATTGAATTTGCCCACCTTTTTCAGCATGTTTCCGCCAGTATGATGGAGGACTATTGTGCCAAAACCTTGCGCCCTTTGTTGGAAAAAGATGCGGAGTACTCTCAAGAAATGATTCGCACATTGGAAGTTTTTATTCGGAATGATGGTCAAGTGAGCGAGGCAGCAAAGCAATTATTCATACATCGTAATACAGTTACTTACCGGTTAGAAAAAATCAGCGATTTACTGCAAGTAGATTTCAAAAAGGTCAATGACTTATTGAAACTAAAAGCTGTCTTCTTATTCCGTCAATTCCTACATGTCAGACAGTAAAATAGAAACCCTGAGCCGCTTTCTTGTAGCGCTCAGGGTTTTCTTTTTTCTAACGTAAAGATAGTGATTTCCGGTCGGCACAGCAGTCGAAATGGAAGGGTCGTTGTACCGATGCCGCGATTGGTATATACACGCATCGATGAATTGGGGACTTCTTGCAGCCCCATTACATAGTTTCTGCCACGAGGTGGAGTAATGACGGCACCTACGAAAGGCAAGCGTATCTGGCCGCCATGCGTATGACCGGATAATTGCAGATCGATGGCATAGCTGCCGACTTGATCTGCGAAATCAGGACAATGGGAGAGCAGCAAGGTAAACATTTGGGCATTGTAGCCGGTTAACGTTTTCTTAATATCCGGTTTGCCTGTCAGCATATCCTCCACGCCAGCGATCTGAATGGATTGTCCTTTGTAGGTGAGGGTTTGATAAGCATTTACAAGCGATTGAAACCCGCCGTCCTGGAGAATCGGCAAGGTCAGATTGGGGCCTTTCCATTTGTCGTGGTTGCCGAGAACGGACCATTTGCCAAGCGGAGCTTGCAGGCTGGCTAGAATTTCACTGGTTAAAGCAGCATCTTCAATGACATGGGTATCGAATAAATCGCCAGTAAAACAGAGAATATCGGCTTTTTCCTTGTTGATAAGGGCAACGATATGTTTGAGATTGTTGAGATCAAAGTGATGGCCGATGTGTAAATCGCTGAATTGCAAGAGTTTGAGCCCGTGAAAGGCATTGGGTAGTCGATCAAAAGTAAGTGTCAAGCGTTTGAATTCCAGCCATTTGGGCTCAACGTAACCGGAGTAACTGCCGAGTAAACCGCCGGATGCCAGCAGGGAGCCTGCAAACACAGCGCCTTTCTTGAGAAAAGAGCGTCTTGAGATCGGGGGTGGTGAATGCATAAGTTCCTCCTGTCCGAAGTTCAGGTTCTTTTATGAAGATTATACCAGTTCACTAGCCGCTGACGCGAGTTCTGCGATTTGCATATCAGGCTGTGTTACTTTATAATTATTATTATCTATAAAATAATTATTTAATGAAATGGAGTTGTTCATATGTCTACATGGAAAGAATTAACGACTGTTGAAGAGTGGCAGGATATTCTAGAACGCTCCTCTGATAAACCGGCTGTAGTCCTGAAACACAGCACGACATGTCCGGTAAGCGCAAGCGCGCTCGACGAGTATGAGCAATATTTGTCAGGCAAACCTAATGGCGATGTGGATTACTATTTGGTGAAAGTGATTGAATCCCGTCCTGTCTCGAACCAAATTGCAGAGGATCTTGGCATCAAGCATGCCTCTCCGCAAATTCTTTATTTCAAAGATAAAGAATCCGTATGGAATACATCCCATTGGTCTGTTACGAACAAACATATTACCGCTGTTTTAGACTAATCGTCTTCCTGTTGGTGAGAAGCTCTGGAAACTGCCTAGGCGTGACTAGGTAGAATTTCAGAGCTTTTTTTTGTGTGTTGGAAGAATTGAACAATGTTTAAAAAGGATTGGCAAGCCGCGGATCCTCCTATATACTTATTTGGGTTAAATGTACTGCAGGTAATCAACTTCAAGGAGCTCTACAACATGAATGCTATGAATAAAACCAAAGTGCCGATTCCCGTTTTTCTGTTGATCGGTATTGTTGCAATCTCGTTTTCTGCCATTTTCGTGCGCTGGTCAGAAGCGCCAGCTGCTATTATCGCGATGTATCGGCTGCTGATGACGAACGTGCTGATGCTTCCTTTTCTCTGGAACTACCGTGTCGAAATTGCCAAGGTTCGTTGGAGGGATTGGCTGAAAACAGCAATATCCGGCATAGCGCTTGGACTGCATTTTCTATTCTGGATGGATTCTCTGCGCTTCACAACAGTCGCTAGTTCAACTGCTATTTTAACGCTAGAACCCATTTTTGTTCTATTTGGGGCCTTTTTGCTGTATGGGCAGCGGACAAGTCGTCACGCATTAATTGCGATGTGTGTAGCGATTGCAGGCGCTGTTTGTATCGGATGGGGAGACTTTCAGTTTTCTGGTATCGCGCTCAAAGGGGATATGTTGTCGTTGTTGGGTACTCTTGCGGTAGCGCTGCACATGCTATTAGGCAAAAGCATAAGAGAGCACATGTCTGCGTTTGTTTACAGCTTTTTCGTTTTCTTATTCGCAGGGCTAGTTCTTGCCGTTACCAATGTGTATAGCGGAGTATCTTTCACGGACTATGTGCCCAAAGAGTGGGGGATTTTCCTGCTGTTAGCCATTGTTCCTACCGTATTTGGACATTATGTGTTCAATTGGCTTCTGAAATATATGAAGGCATCCTCTGTCTCGATGACTGTTTTGGGGGAGCCGCTTGGTGCGTCCATCCTGGCTTATTTCATACTTGGCGAAACGATTACTACCGTGCAATTGCTTGCGGGCTGTGTGTTATTAGTCGGTGTCGGAATGTTTTTGCGCAGCAATGAAAAGAAATAATTGTTTAAGCCACATAGGTTTGAGTAGAATACTCAAGCTCATGTGGCTTTTGTTTCTCAAAGCTATTTGTTCGCGGAGGCGAATTCCGCTTTGATTTTTTGCAATAACTCTGGCGTGCTGAGCACTTCATACGCGGTGTTAGCTAACACTTTGGCTGCGAAAATCATCGCATTGAGCGCAGGTTCTTGCAGCGCCAGATCACGGAACTCCTTCGTGTGGAGCATGTGCTTCTCATTGACCACTTTCACAAAGGGATGAATCGTCGGGCACTGGGTGGATACATTGCCGAGATCCAGGGAACCGTGATCTTTGCCGACTTCGATAGCTTGCGGTTCAATGCCCATTGCGAGCAATTGATCATTAAACACCTCAGATAAGGTTTCATTGGTTCGGAGTTCATCATACGAGTATTCATAGAATGAGCTCTTGAGTGTACAGCCAGTTTGCAATGCGGCGCCTTCTGCACAATGCAGAACTTTCTGCACCAGTTCGTTCGTGTATGCACGCGAGGCGGAACGGACGTAGAATTGGGCAACAGCATAGTCCGGGATGATATTAGGAGCTTTGCCGCCCTCGCTGATTATGCCGTGAATACGTGCATCGGATTTGGTTTGCTGACGCAGTGCGTTAACGCTATTGAATAGCTGCAGCACGGCATCCAACGCGTTAATTCCCTCATACGGCTGAGCGGCAGCATGTGCGGAACGTCCGAAGAATTCGTACTGTATCGCATCCATGGCGAGGGATTCCCCGGATCTCTCATACGTATAATAGGGATGAGCCATAAGCGCAATATCGACATCCTTGAAAAGCCCGGCTGCTGCCATCGGAACTTTGGCTCCTTTGGTCTCTTCGGCAGGTGTGCCATAGACACGGATTCTGCCTCCTGTTTCGGCAAGGACGGATTTGAGTCCAATCGCTGCGCCGATGCTCATCATACAGATCAAGTGATGGCCGCAAGCATGACCAAGATCAGGCAAGGCATCATATTCAGCTAAAAAGGCAACGACAGGGCCGGCTTTGCCTGAATCGTAGGAGGCTAGGAAGGAGGTCGGAATATCCAGGATACCTCGTTCAATGTGAAAACCATGATGGTTAAGTTCCTCCGTTAAGCGGGCTGACGCTAGAAATTCTTCATGCCCGAGTTCCGGATTTGCCCCAATAAAACTGGAAACAGCTTTGAAGCGATCAGCATTATGGTCAATGGTTTGTGCAATAGCAGATTTCATCTAGATGTGCTCCTTTATTGAAAGGTACTTAACTCCATTGTAGTATAAAGAAGCATAAACTACCACTTTGCCACCGGCTGGGTTACAATGGGTGAGCCAATTTGGACTTGCAGACAGCAGGTTTTCTTCGAAACCATTCAGGGGGAATAAGAGATGATGAAATATGGAGAAGAACATGTAGAACACCGCTTTGCGCTTTCTTTTACGGAGTCGGAGTTGAGAGGCCAATGGAAAGACGTTTTCCTGGGCATTCATTTGCTTGAGGGCGAGTCATGGCCAGAGGATCTAATCGATCCATCCGTTCTCGTTATTTGTAATTTGGAAGGGGAAATTGTGCAAATCGTGCTTCATGACGAAGGCTGTGACTGTGAATTTCAATTCACTTACTCCGAAAAGGCGCAAATCGAAGCGTATGTCCAGCAGCATGTAACCGTTTAAAAAAACTTGTCAAAGACTAGTGAGAGTGTCCCTTCCCAAACTGGGCGCTGACGCATATACTATGGTACGTCTGGCTTTAGGGAGAGGGTAGGAATGGTAAAGACGATCATCAATTATTTGGCATTTGGCGATTCACTAACCGTGGGATTCGGAGCACCGGAAGGTCTTGGGTTCGTATCGATCTATCGGCAGAAGGTAGAGAGATTGCTGAACGTTCCTGTTCACTTGCATCACGCTGGCAAGAACGGAGCCACGACCACCGAGCTGCTTGAGGCGCTGGGGTCCAACCCAACTATTCAGAAGGACGTTCAGGAAGCGGATATTATAACAATTACGGCAGGCGGGAATGATTTGATTCAAGCCGCTATTCCGTTTTTTTATCAGAACGACCCCATGTTGTTGAAGACAGCTTTGCAAACGTATGAAGCCAACTATAAGAAATTAATGGGTCAAATCAAAGCACTGCGTAAAGGCATCGAGACACCTTGCTATATCGCATTAATTGGGTTATACAACCCATTGCCTCAGATCCCTGATGCTGCATATTGGGTGCAGCGGTTTAATTTATTTTTGCGTAAACTAGAGCAGCCGCATGTTCGCATCGTGCAAGTGTACGATGCCTTCGTGGGGCGAGACGGGACCTATTTATCTGAGGATGCCATTCATCCTAATGAACAGGGGTATGATGCGCTGGCGCAGCAGGTTGAGAAAGCCTTTTCTCTAGACCAACTGCAGCAGCTAATCGTCTAATTAAGATGCGATGACATACCCAAAGACGGAGAAGAAGTGACAGGCGCTACCAGCTAACACGAACACATGCCAGATTGCATGGTGATAAGGGATGCGCCGCCATACATAGAAGATCGAACCAAACGTATACAGCAGTCCGCCGATGACCAGCCATACAATTCCGCCAAACGGCAGATGGACGTATAAAGGCTTGAAGGCAAGCACAATCAGCCATCCCATGAGAATGTAGCAAAGTGTTGAAACGAGGATGAACCGCTTCACATAAAAAATTTTCAGCACAATGCCAACAAGCGCCAAGCCCCAAATGACGCCTAAAAAGGACCAGCCAAGCGGGCCCCTCAACGTTACGAGGAGATAGGGCGTATAACTGCCGGCGATTAGCAAATAAATGGCCGAATGGTCAAAAATCTCGAAAAGATCTTTCCATCGAGGTTGCGAAATGCTGTGCAGCAAGGTGGAGCATGTGTATAAAGTGACTAGCGCTGTTCCGAAAATGCTAAAGCTTACAATATGCCATACATTGCCATGTAGACAGGCTTGCAGGATAAGCATGACTAGGGCTACGATGCTTAACAAGACCCCTACACCATGACTGATGGCGTTAGCGCGCTCTTCTTGAATGGAGTATTCCATGTTATTCCTTCTTTCTGCAAGCAATTTCTTGTTACCTTATAGATTGGACGTCGCAACAATGCTTTATCCTTCATTTTGGAGGAATGAGTTTTCCAGTGAATGAATTAATGGATAGATAAGGTGGTTGAAACCTAATTGACTCGAGTACGTATATGTACAGATAGCACATGTGATTTAAGTGATGAGCTGCTGCAAGGCTACCAAATTGTGAGCGTGCCTCTTTATGTTATTTTTGAAGACCAATCCTATCAGGATGGGGTTTCGATTAAAGCTGATAGATTGTATGAGCTTGTAGAACAAACGGGAAAACTGCCCAAAACGGCAGCACCTTCACCGGCTGATTTTGAACGAGCTTTTGCGCCAATTATTGGCAGCGGTGATGAGATTGTGTATATCGGACTTTCCTCGGAGCTTTCCTCCACGGTTCAAAATGCAGCTATTGCGGCTGCCAATTATCCGGATGGAAAAGTAACCGTGATTGATTCTAGAAATCTATCAACGGGAATCGGTCTGCTAGTGTTGAAAGCGGCTCAAGCCGCTAGAGATGGCCAAAGCAGTAAGGAAATCACGGAAATGGTTATGTCCTTAACCGCCAAAATCGAAGTGGAATTCATTATCGATACGTTAGAATATTTGCATAAAGGCGGAAGGTGTTCAAGTGTTCAGCATTTTTTGGGAAGTCTGCTGAAAATCAGACCTCTTGTGAAAGTGATTGACGGAGCCATGACCTCGACGGATAAAGTAAGGGGCAAACGAGAGAAAGCGCTAGATCAGCTTTTGAATAATGCATTGAAGCACAAAGACAACATGAACACGGATTTCCTGTTCGTTACACATTCTTCGGCAGCGGATGAAGCGGCTTACGTCAAACAACAGATTGAACGACATACAAGGGTGAAGCAAGTGTTTATTACGGATACAGGCTGTGTTGTATCGAGTCATTGCGGCCCACGTACAGTTGGCATTGTATTCGCCAAAAACTAAGAAATGAGTGGACACATCATGACGACAATCAAGATTATCACTGACAGCAGTTGCGACCTCCCAAGAATGATCATAGAGGAGCACGGGATTAATGTCGTTCCACTATCTGTGCACTTTGGAGAGGAGTGCATGTCCCCGCAGATGGAACTCTGCGACTTTTATGCAAGAATGAAGGTAGAGAGTGTCTTGCCTAAGACATCAAGCCCATCTCCGCTTCATTTCTTTGCGAATTATGAGACAGCCGATGTTGGTCAGGATATTCTTGTTATTAGTCTTTCTTCTGCGCTTAGCAGCACGTATCATCATGCGCTTATGGGCAAGGAGCTTTTGCTGGAAGCAGGCTACAAAGGCCAGATTGAGGTAATCGATTCAAGGACGGCTTCGCTGGGCTTAGGTGTCTTGGTGTACAAAGCGGCTAAAATGGCAGAAGCGCACGTCCCTTTTGCAGAAATTGTCGAAAAAATTAAATGTTCTATTGCAACTTCCGGCACTTATTTCTTTTTGGATACATTGGAAAATGTGATTAAAGGTGGCAGGCTAGATCGTGTTCGCGGGGCGGTAGCCTCTGTTTTGAACATTAAACTGCTCATGAAAGCTAGCGAGGAAGGCTCCGTTGAAGTCATCGAGAAGATTCGTGGTACCCAGCAGGCGCTGAAGCGTATGATTTCCAAAGTAGGCGAATCTGTTCATGATTTCGAGAAAGATGTGATTGCAGTTGCTCATAGCAATTGCGAGGAGCGGGCGCGCGAAGTGTTAGGTCAACTGCTGGAGAAGTATCCGTTCCGCACGGTGCTGTTCTCAAACATGGGAACTGTGATCGGTACCTATGCAGGCGAAGGTGGCGTGTTGATCGCTTATTAAAAGAAGCCAAAAGAGCAGCTGCTCAAAGGAATTAGATCCTTTGGCAGCTGCTTTTTGCGCTATGGATAGACAACAGGTGAATAAACAGGTGTAGGATAAGGATCGATCAGGACAGGAGTTGCACTCCATCCTGAATTGCCAGGTCCTTGAACAATGGTAAAGCCATTGGCATTGCCAAAATAGCTGCCTCTGCCCAAGCCCGTAGCTGTCACGTTGTTGAAGGTGACGGAGCCTCCGTTAGCTCTATTCTCAATCGCATAAGTGCCAGTTCCGATAATTTGATCGCGATTGAAAGTAATATTGCTGATGTTTGAGCCTATGAAGTGAATCGCTTCATAATTGCTGTCGATGATTTTGTTGTCTTCCACAAGAATGGTTCCATTCAAAGGCTGATCCAACGCGAAGAACCAGAGCGCGCCTGTGCCGAAATTCCAACCATTGTAGTAGTCTCTCGAACCGCTCCGAATGATGGTGTTGCGCGATATGTGGGTGATGCCGCTGACAGGCGTAACCGGAGAGAATCGATTTCCGACATGAATGCCGCCGCCTTCCGCTTGCTGATCAGCAACATAATTGTCGGTAACATCATTGTTGGTACCGCCATACAAGGCGATGCCATTAGCGAGAACGGGCAACTCTACACGATTGAAAGTGAAAGCATTGTTGGCATTAGGGATGGCGTTGCCGCTTGAATCGCTCCACATGGCCAGAGCGTCATCGCCCGTATTGCGGAAAAAGGATTGGGTGACAGATGAGTTCGTGACACCTTTGTGGAAGTTAATTCCATCTGCATTCTGATTGCGAATGCGTACGCCGCTGATTTTCAAATTATCGAACGGTCCGTCCAGCCACATTCCGCACTTGGTATGCTCAATCCAAAGATTGCTGATCGTGGAATTCGTTAAAGCTCCGCCGATGCCATTAATTTGATCATTGTCAATCCGCGTCATGACCTCACCGAAAATAGCAAAATCGGAGAGATGGACGTTCGTGCTCGGATTTGGCGCATAGTTACCATAGAATCCTTCGCTATTCCCTGTTGAGCTTGTGAAATGGAATTTAGTGTACCAGATACCTGCACCGCGAATCGTTACGTTATTAACAAGAATTTGCGTGTTGATGGTATAGGTGCCAGGCGGCACCCATAGAACTTTGCCTTGGGCGGAAGCGGTGTTTACCGCATTTTGTGTTGCGGCTGTTGCATCGACAGCGCCTGTCGGATCTGCGCCAAAATCTGCTGTTAAGGATAAGGAGCCTGTTGGTTGAGTCGCTGCTGGTGCAACTTGTTCGAAATCCATCAAGTCAATTGTATACGATCCGGCATTGTTGCCAGAGTCCACTTGTACTTTGACTTTGGTTCCTGGCGTCATTTGGCTGACCAAACGGTTTACTTCATCATAGAAATGATGGGGGCGGACATCGACAGGATTATTATTAAACGGATAACCGCCGTAGATCCAGCCATACTTGGACGTAAGCGTTAAATCGGATTGTTTCACGCCATTGATGTATAAGGCAAGTGGTGCTGTAATGCCCGTACCGGCTGCGTTGTCAGGGATGCTGTAGCGCATCACGATTGAATTCGCATTTTGGGGGACTGTAAATTCTACATATTGTCCTTGAGCGCTTAGCGTTACCGCTTTGCGTCCCGATGCTTCGCCAGCCAAGCTAGGATAGGAGCGATCAGGTCCGATGATGGTGCCATTGGTGACCGCATCTTCGGCTTGAACTTCTGCGTATGGCAGCGCAGGCCCTGCGGTGGAAACTCCGATCGAACTACTGAAGGTATTGTTCGTTTCTTTTACTTCAGCTATGGTATTAGCCGGGTCGACGGTTGCTGTGACCGGTGTTGATCCATTCACAGCCGTCCAAGATCCTGATAAGCTGACAGTACCTACAGCTCCTGCTGCAAGCCCGCCAGATAAGCTGCCGTTCAGCGTGGTTGAACCAATGACTGCGCGAGCGGCAATAGCGCCATTCGCTGGATCGGCTCCTTGGTTTTTCACGGTTACCGTGAAGCTTACCGCATTGCCAGGCTGCGGATTGCTTGGCGACCAACTCACATTTTGCACAATTAAATCAGGTCCTGGCAGTGGCGCGATTGTTAAAGATTTGGTATAGGAATTATTGGTTTCATTCCATTCATTGATCGTGTTATCCGAATCGACAACAGCAACGATGGCGTACGACCCCGAAGAGGATAGCCAAGGGCTTGATGCCGTTATTGTCGTTTTCCCATTGATGGCGATACTCGTAGAGGCTGTACCGCTTGCAATTTCATTGCCATTGATACGGAATGAAACTTTGTGTGGCACATTGGCGGTAGCGGCTGTACCCGAATTCGTTACTTCTGCTTGAAAAGTCACATTCGCCCCCTCTGTAAGGGTTCCGCTTGGCGCCCAGCCTATATTCGTTACCGTGAGATCCGGTTTCTGAGCGCTGGAAGCGCTAACGGTGATTTGATCCAGGTTAATATTGGCCCCATCTCCTGCATCATATTTGTAGGCGATCGTATTGCTGCCAGCCGTTACATATACGGTTTCTGTTTTGGTCAGCCAAGTATCCCAACTGTTAGTAGTAGGCAGGGTACTCTGTGTAACCTTCGTGCCATTGACATACAGCGATATGCTGGAAGCGGCAAATCCATTGCCGTAACGCAGGGCTACATCCATATAGCCGGCTGAGGCTGCGTTCACGTTGAAGGTGGTGGCTGCGCCTTGTGCCCAGTAGCCCTCAACAAACCCTGTACCCTGGTAACCGGTATGATTCGTCGTAACGGCTGCGCTGCCGCTTAATACTGCGTTTTCTGCTTGATAAGTGGTGGTTGTGCCAGGAGATGGCGTAGGCGTAGGTGTAGGATTGGGAGTTACCGCGTCGCCGTACACTTCAAATTCAGCGAGTTGGGCGGCTGGCCAGGCGGTATTGGCGGTAAAATTGAGTTTGAGATATCGAACACTCGCAGCGTTAAACACGATTGTCACGGTGTTGGCACTATTGACATCAAATGTATACGTTTGCGATGCTTTCAAAGTTGTATAAGTCACATCATCGCTGCTTCCCAAGAGGGATACCGTTTGATTGCGACTTCCCCAGCTTGCTGGCAGCTTGAGGGTCACTTGGTTGACCGAGGCCGCGCTGCCTAAATCAACCTTAAGCCACTGAGGGAAAGCATTATTGGCGCTTTCCCAGTACGTTGAAGGATTTCCGTCATTCGTGTTGCCTGCCGCATACGTTTGATTATAGCTGCTGGCGCTCATAACCTTGCCCGCCGCCAGATTGGTAGCAGCGGAACTGAAGCTGGCATAGAGTGGCAGTATGGCCAGAACTAGAATGACCATACAACACCATTTGGCTGTTTTGTTTGAACTCATAAATTGCTTTCCATTCAACATTCATTCCTCCTCAAATTGTTCATATCGAACTGCTTAACTCGAGAACCAACCTGTTGCTCAAATCACCTCCTTTCGATCAGTAAAACTAAGGGATTACTTCCAGTAATTACTTAATTGTAGGGGCCCTGCATCTTGAACTCAATGCACGGTGCTACGCATTCGGTGTGTTTTATTACGGTATATGAAACCAGTTTAAGTGTCGAAAAACGAAACAAGCTGACGCCGGATAAGTTCCAGCGTCAGCTTGTTAGTTGTAAAGAGGTAAATCCATATTTCTTTGTATGCGTTTAGTCACACATTAGATTAAGCAGGAGCCTTTGTCGTTACGATCTCCTCGTCTTCGATAGAAACGAGTGGAGACAGCTCGCCTGGAGCCATCAACCACAGTTCGTGCAGGGCCCGAGTACAGCCGACGTACAGCAGCTTGGCATCCATCAAGCTCGTTTCGTAATGCCCAGCCGTAACATCCATCAGCAGAACAGCATCGAATTCCAATCCCTTGGTGAGGTAGACAGGGAGGACGGATATGCCGCCGCGATAGACACGCTGTTTGGAAGTAATGAGATTCGTTTCGATACCGGCTTCGGTCAATGCCTCATGCAGCTCCAGCGCGTGCTTCTCGGTACGGGCAACAACAGCTATGGTACTTGAGCTGCCTTGTTTCAGTGTAGCAATCGCACGTAGAAGCAGCGGAAGCCTACCTTTGAGATCCGTCTGCAAGACGTGAACCTTGTTGCCGCTGCGGAAAACCGGTACGGCAAGGAGCGGATGTTCGACCCCGCGTTGCAAGACAGTATTGGCAAACTGGATAATTTCCATCGTAGAACGATAACTGCGTTCAAGTTCGAAATATGCGGTTGCATCTGCCGGAAATAAACTGGAAAATTCCTTCCAGTCGGTAATGCCTTGATAGGCATGAATCCCTTGTGATAAATCGCCAAGGATTGTAAAGGAGCTATTTCTAGTATAACTATCAAGCACGGCAACCTGGAAAGGTGAGAAGTCCTGTGCTTCATCAATAACAACATGGTCGAATAGCCGATCAGAGGGGATGCCGTACAAGCGTGTATGGATATGAAGGAGTGGAGCAAGATCTTCCAACTGCACTTCTTTTTTCTTGAAGTTTTTCAGGGATGCAGTGATAATCGACGCTGGTATCTGTGCTAGCAAATCAACGGGAAGGCTATCTGGACGGCTTTTGTCTGAAAATAGCATTTTATAGAAGGTAAAGGCAGAATGCTCAGGCCAACCCGTCAAATAGGTACGCAGCTTTTGACTTGATTTCTTTTTGAGTTCTTTTTTCTTGCTTTGCTCCCAAATCTTATCAAGCTGCATGTCCATCCACCGTTTGATACGGGCAACGACCCGTTCACGTCGTTTGACAAGTGGATAGTGTTTGTTTTCAACGAAAAACCACTCGCGAATAGAGGCAATCGGCAGCTTGGCTCCGTCCCAGGGGCTGAAATCCACCGTAGGCACGTAAGAGGCTTCGAATTTGGTCAGACAATCTTCCAAGTACATTTTGAATGCCATAGATCCTTTGAATCTGCCGGGCGCCTGGTCGTCAACTGGGGGCCTTTTGCTTCCTAGGGAGAACCAAGTTTGCAGGGTCAACGCCTGATCAGCCATCGTGACTTCGTGATCCAGCACATCAAGCGCCCAATCCGTGAAAGTGCTTTGTTGAATATTTCCCACACCCAATTCTGGCAGTACACCGGAAATATAATCAAGGAACATGGAGTTAGGCGCAAAAATAATCATCCGCTCCGCGCGCACTTGTTCCCGGTATTGATAAAGGAGGAAGGCAAGGCGATGAAGAGCAACGGTTGTTTTACCGCTTCCGGCAACTCCTTGAATGATTAATGCCGTATTTTTGACGGCACGTATAATACGATCTTGCTCTGCTTGAATCGTGGAAACGATATCACGCAGCTTGTTATCCTTATTTTCACCTAATCGATAAAGCAGGAACTCATCACCAACAGATAGAGAGTCCTCTGTGCGATCATACGTGTCCACGACCCGCTGCAAAATTTGTTTGCGGACAACGAGGTTTCGTTTCAAATAAACGAGGCCTTCAATGAGGCCATCCGGGGAATCATACGATGCGGCATCGAGTCCGCCAGTAAATGAATAGAATAGGCTTGCAACGGGCGCACGCCAATCGATGACGAGCAGTTGACCATTGCGTTCGTCTTCGACGCCGGATTTGCCAATGTAGAGTGGATTCGCCTCAGCCATGCCATTCTCCTGGAAATCAAGACGTCCGAAATACGGTTCGTCTATCGCCTTGGTCAAGTTATGGCGGCCATTCTCCCGAGCAACCTCCAAAGCTTGTTCCGTTAAATCCGGTCCATAATAAACAGGTGTGCTTCGAAGCCGTGCAAGTTGTTTATCGATTTCGGTATTCGTTTGCTCAAGACGCTGCAATTCTTCTTGATAGGCACTTTGAGTCTTTGTGTCCAAGATCAGTTACCTCCTAAGATCAGATGTTGTTTATGAACGAATGATTTTCGAAATAAACAGGTAAACAATATATCATACCTGTCAGTATATGGGAAGCTAAACCGTCCTCACGACATTTGGGTGTCAGTGGCAAACAATGGTATACTGGGACTTGTAGTTATTATGTATAAAGGAGTAGAGAATATGTCCCTATATGATATCGAGGTTGAGACGATTAACGGTGAGAAGAAGTCGCTTTCTGCTTATAAAGGCAAGGTACTGCTTGTTGTGAATACGGCGAGTGCTTGTGGACTGACTCCTCATTACAAAGGCTTGCAAAGTTTGTACGAGCAGTTCGAAGATAAGGGTTTGGTTGTACTTGGATTCCCCTGCAATCAATTTGCTGGTCAAGAGCCAGGTACGAATGAAGAAATTCAAAGCTTCTGCGAGCTCAACTATAACGTAACTTTTCCGCTGTTTGCTAAATTGGATGTCAAAGGTGAGAACGCACATCCTTTGTATACCTATTTGCTAAGCCATACCCCAGAGCCTTATCGTACAGGGGAAATTGAGTGGAATTTCGTCAAATTCTTAATTGATGCGAATGGCAACGTTGTTAAACAGTACGGAGCACGGACAGAACCGGCTGAAATTACCCCGGATATTGAGGCTTTGTTGGCTTAGGCCAAAAAGATAGTTGCATCTAGACAGGTTGCTCGTTATAATCAGGTTAATTATGACATGAAGGAGTCGAATCATATGACAACTCGTATTCGGTTCGTACAATTTCATTATTTTGATAGGCGTTAGCACATACCTGGAATGATCAGGGTGGGCTAACGCATTTCGCGTTGGCCTCCCTGCGGGATACAATTCGCGCAGGACCATAGGTCCGGCGCGTTTTTTTATCTCGTTGAGAAGGGGAAGGTGCGAAGATGCAAAATGAACGTCAAAACCAAAGAAACTGGGAAGAGGAATTAACACACTTTAGTTCCATGGGAAATGAATCGGCTGTGGTACTCCTTGTAACTCCTTTTTCGGATAGGTCTGAAGCCTTGCTTGCTATTATTGAAGAACTGAGATTGGCAGACATTCAACTTCAAACGGCTAACGGCAGGGATGAGGACTGGAAACAAGTAGCTGAGCAACAGGGGATTTGTTTTGTTCTGGAAGTTGGCAGTGCCGAGCCGTGGACAAACCTCGTGTATTTATGGGATAGTGAAGAACAAGAACAGTCTCTTATACCGCTGGATCAGGCTATTTATCGGATAGAAAAAAGATATCCGCCAGCTGATTTTACATAATCTAATGATTTTACCAAATTCAATGAAAAGTAGTGTGAACATATGGGGACTCGATATGGATTTATCTATGCACATCCGGATGATGAAACTTTTCTTAGCGCTGCTCTTATTCGCGAACTTGCAGACAAGGGGGAAGCTCCTGCCTTATTGCTGGCAACTCGTGGCGACGCAGGCCGACAAGGCTTGGAGCGGGCCAAAGATCGCACGGAATTAGCGCGGCTGCGTGAGGAAGAAATGAAAGTAGCTGCAGGGATACTGGGCATTGCTCATATTGAGCATTTGGGGTGGCCGGATGGTCAACTGGCAACAATTGATTTTGAGGCATTAGTCGCTGGTGTTATTGCTTTTATTCAGAAGCATGAACTGGCGTACCTGTTTACATTCTCTGAGGACGGCGGGAATGGTCATCCTGATCATGTGACGATTTCCAAAGCCACGACGGCCGCTGTGCTAAGCGGCGAATGTCCGAGCGTGCGCAAACTTTACTATACAGCTTCAGCTTCGCTGATAGCGAGCGGTCATACACCCTCCATTCGCGTGGATACGGAACGTTGGTGGACGATGAAAGCAGCCGCACTAAAAGCGCATGCGACGCAGCATATCGCGATTGAGAAATCATTCGGAGATCTGGCAAACTTCCCGGAAAATCGTCGGTGGGAGGCATTTGTCCTCGGTTGGCAGGATGGCGTGATGTGGCCTAATGTATGCGACCCCCACAAGTGAGAAAGGCGTTGCGAATGCTGTATCTGTAGATACAGCAAGCTGGTAGATGCCTAGGAAGGTGTGGACGAATGACACTTTGCAATTGCGAACAATGCGGTCAAGTTTTCATAACGAGTTACCAGAAACGCTGTAACAGTTGCTTTCAGTTGCAAATAGCTGAGTCGCACAAAGTGAAGGATTTCATGCGAAATCATCCACGAGCTACCTTGATTGAGGTATATCACCAAACAGGCGTCTCGTTGAAGACGATCAAAGAATTAATAAGGGCATAAGGGTATGCCTACGAATAGCATGGGCAAAGAGGTCTGTCTCGAAAGTAGTTTTATCTACTTTGGAAATAGACCTCTTTGCGTTAGCGGCGTACCTTCAAGGAACGATTTGCAAAAACATCCAGTAAAAGTTCATCCTTCACAGGATCCTGAAGATCCCAAGCGGTTGCGAAGCGCACTTGATGGGAAACGCCGACGATTTCATAGGTCTGAACCAGATGCTGCCTGGCTGATCCAATGATGAGTGAATGCAGGCGAAGCTGTTTCTTTTGGCCGAGAACACCAAGTCTATGTTGAATCGGCTTGGAGATTTGGCCGACACCGTCGGTGACCATCACGAAGTCGGCGTCTCGGAACTGCGGCTGGTGCTGGATGATAGCCATGCCACGTTCTAAGGGAGCGTCGAAATTCGTGCCGCCGCCGAAGGCTAGTTGAGCAAGTCCATAGAAACGTTCCCAATCGGGACGTTTGTAAGACAGCACATGCTCAATGAGTTCGCCCTTCGCTCCGAATAGGAGCAGAACGAAATCCCGCCGCTCAAGAAGCGCGAAGGAGGCGAAGGTCGCCGTGAACAGCTGCGCCAGCCGCAGCTTGTTGCCGCGCATGGAATGCGAGGTATCGAGCATGCAGATGACCGGGCCTTTCTGCGGTTCCGTAATCGAGCCCGTGTAGTTGTAAGTCATAAGCTTGTTTTCCATCCATTTGAATAGAAAATAAGGCTCGAAATCATCGTCGGCCAGCAAACTTGCTTCACTTGGAAGCAAATGCGCGATATCGCCGGATTGGCGCAGATCATCGTATGATTCCGGCACGAAGGGGGAGCGCATCTTCTTGCGCTGCACGCGCAGGTGGTGGACATTGCGTCCCACTTCCTGCAGGAAGGCGACCAAATCCTTGCTCCGCTTGAGCTTCTCGATCCACTGCACGTACTGCTCGAACGTCTGTCGACGCAGCTTGCCAAGCTCGCTGCCCCAGCGCCGGTTCGCGAGCCGCTGACTCGCTTGCACGAGCTCGTGGACGTTGAAGCTGTCTGTCTCTTCGAGGGACAGCGTCTCTTTCAAAGCTCGACCGAGCCATTCGCCCAGCTCGTCCTCGATCTGCTTCATGGCGGCGAGCTCGCGCGCGCTCATGCGGTCCAGCTGCCGCTCTCGGCGGTCGAGTTCCTCTTCCGCCTTGCGCAGCTTGGCTTTCAGCTTGTCGCGCTTCATGAACTCGGTGCGCATTTCGTCTTGCAGCGCGGCAATCCGCTGCTTCAACGCGCGAATCTCCTCCGCAAGCAGCGGCCGCGAATCAACGGCTTCTTGCTTATCTTCGACAGCGCGCTTGCCTTGCTGCAGTGTGTAGCCGACTAGACGCAGCTTCTCGATCTGCTTCTCAGATAGCCGCTCGCTGACGTTGTTTTCGTCCTGTCCGCTTTGCTGCTGTTTTTTCTCCAGGCCAATGCCGCTGTCTTTTTGTTCTTTTTGACGTTTTTTCACTTCTTTTTCGTAGGACTCTGTCAGCCACATCAGCGCCTTTAGCGCAGTTTTGAAAGAAGCATTTACCTGTCCGATGGTGCGTGGATGGATGGATACATAGAAATACTGCTTGCGCAGCGTCAGAATCATCCAGCGATGAAAGGACGTTTCCTCTGCGGTGCCATCGATGTCAGGCTTCGTTAGATAAAAGCACATAAAGAAGTCGGCAAACAACTCCAACGTAAACCAAGGTGCTTGGCGTAAGGCTTCACGCATCCATTCTTGGGCAACTCGCGATGAATGAACATAGCCATCGAACACATATCTGTCTACTCGTGTACAGCGAATGATCATAGGAGTAACCTCTTATAGCGTATAGTCGTAAACAATACCTGGTATCTCACGGTCAAAAAGGGTGCGATATAAGCCTTGAATAGTTTGTAATATACGTTCGCCTTGAATCCGCAAATGAGTGAACTTCACGGCATATTGATCAGGATGCTGCAGGAAAATGGACTGTGACGCTATCCATTCCGGTAATTTTTTCTCTTTTTCCTGCCAGGAAACCAGTCTGCCGCGAAGACTCCGTGCGGTTTCTTCGAGTTCCGTTCGACATTCTTCTGTCGTAGCCTTCAAACGCTCTGCGGCATCTTTGTTTAGAGCGCCGCCAATCTCTTTTTTGAATTGGAAGGCATGCAGCTCGTCTTCTTTGTCCAACCACTTTTTAACAGTTAAATTGTACGTAAGAAGCGGGAGTTCCTGCTCCATTTCTCGTTTCAGCATGTCCTGAAACAACGTATCGAAGATCGCTCTGATGTCAACCAAATCTTCTGGGAAATCCCAAAGCAGATGAGGGGTCAGCACCGTATCCCAAACGTTGACGGCAGAACGTCCGTGTATGGCTGCTGAAATTTTCCAGGTGTGGCCAATCTTATGCCAGCGACGATCTGAAAGCACGTATTCTTTTTCTTCTAGAGCCGTTTTCAATTGGAACAGCATATAAATGAGCGATTCCGGCAATTGGACATCAGCCGCTTGCTGGTTGACCTGCTTGACCATGTCGGTCGCTAACAAGGCCGGTACCGGTGTGGTAGGAGCTTGAAACATCAGCTCGAAGCTGGATATTTGCTTGACGTATTCGACTTCGAAGCGAAACAGAAAGCGATCATACAAAGCGGCTAACTGTTCGTTATCTTCTGGCAATTCATTGGAGGCGGCCATTAAGAAGAGCAGAGGGGAGATTTGCTTGTGACGGCCATTGAAGAAGATTCGTTCATTCAAGACCGACAGCAGCGAGTTGAGGATGGCGCTGTTGGCTTTGAATATTTCATCCAAGAAAGCGAAGCGAGCACTTGGCAAATAACCTTCGGTAAGTCGAATATATTCGTCATTTTTCAACTTTTGCAAGGAAACAGGACCGAATAGTTCATCCGGCGTTGTGAAGCGCGTCAACAAATAATCGAAATAAGGCTCTTGCCCAAACAGCTCTGCCGCGGCGCGTGCTAATTGTGATTTGGCTGAGCCCGGAGGTCCTACCAACAGAAGATGTTCTCCGCTCATAATAGCCAAGAGCAAGACACGGATAAGCTCTTCGCGTTCCATAAACCTTTTTTCGAGATGTCCCATTGCTTCCCTTAGTTTGTTCTGTATAACGATGGGTTCTTTCATCATTGTTGTCCCCCTTGGCGTAGTTAAGTACGTATGTTTCATTGTACCAAACTGCCGCGTAAACTTCGAATATGCTACAATAGAGGCGAGTATTTATATAAAGGAGCGATCATCATGCGGATTGGCGTTATTTCAGACACCCATTTATCAGCGAGGGTCCCCAAGCTGCCAGATGAACTTATACGTGGTTTACAGGGTGTAGATTTGATTATTCATGCAGGGGATTGGGTGAGTGACCATGTCATTGATTTAGTTGAAGCGATAGCACCTTGTGAATCTGTGGCAGGAAATAATGATGGTCCAGACATCATCGATCGTTATGGGTTGAGGAAGATATTGACGCTTGGCCGGTATCGAATAGGACTCATTCACGGAGATGGATTTCGCAAAACAACCGAAGAGCGAGCAAGAGAAGCCTTCCAAACCGAGCGGCCGGATGCGGTTATTTTCGGGCATTCCCATATTCCTTATAAGCAAACCATCGACGGTATCTTGATGTTTAATCCCGGTTCTCCAACGGACAAAAGGAGACAGCCCAAGTACTCGTACGGCATACTCGAACTAAGTGAGACGATACATGCCGAACATTTCTATTATGAGAGCAAAGTTTAAGGGGATTCCCTCATAAGCTTTGCTTTTTTTGTATATGTTGGATAGCCTCCGCTGCCAATGTATAGGTTGGTGACAACTCCAAGGCAGCTTGGTAGGCTTGAACAGCCTTTTGATTGTTTTCCAGACTCTCCCAGCACAAACCTATGTAGTACCAAGCATGAAAACTTCCGGCACCCTTTAAGGTCAAATGCTGTCCCGTTGGTTCCCCGATTGATAAACAATGATTGAATACATCCAATGCGCTAGAAGCCCACTTTTTCAAGTAAAAAATGACCCCTTTATAGAAATGAAGATCAACATAATCAGGGTAAAGCGCAATGGCTTTATCGATCCCTGGCCACGCGCCATCTATGCTTCCTGTGCTGAAGAGGATGGCATACTTTAATTTGTACAGGAGAGAAGGCGGCATCAAGCCGCTCTGAATGAATCGTACAATAGACAAATTCACATACTCGAAAGCTTTGTCGTACTGCTGAACTCTGTAATACTCGCTTGCGATGTGATATTCAACCCAGGGGTTGGAAGATGCTTGATTCGCTTCTTGATTCAGCAGTGCCATATTGCGTTGATATTTATTCTTCTGAGCAGTTATGGCAGGCATGTAGCCGCGATGGAGCAGTTTTAAGGGAATATGGCCCATAATCTCGGATAAGTGCTGCTGAGGGAAGATTTGCTCCGCATTGAGTGTCTCATGAATGGGATATTGAAACCGCAGGCCAAGATGATTGCGGAAAAAACGTGGATGAGCAATATGAAATGCTTCGTCTTCATTTGGATGATCGCCAATATAATTAATTAAATGCACAGTAAGAATAGCTGCTTGTTCTTGGGTGAGCTGTGTGAACAGCGCAAACAGCGCAAAGTCATGAAGAGGTTCGAACTCTTCATCTGCGTCCAGATAGAGTATCCAATCTCCTTTGGCTTGGGCAAGACCGAAGTTGCGAGCTTCAGCAAAATGGTTGTTCCATGTATAGTCAAATACTTTGGCACCAAACGATTCGCATATTTCTTTGGTGCGATCTGTAGAACCAGTATCTACAATGATCATTTCCGTAACCCAATCCTTCACGCTTTGGAGACAGGATGCAAGCTGCGCTTCTTCATCTTTCACGATCATACAAAGCGAAATCGTCGGTTGGTTCATTCGAGATCACCTCCGGTTATCCCTTGTTCGTGCAGGTTAGGTGCAGGGACTTAGTGCCATAGATATGCAGCCAAGAGCAATAACATGAAAGAAGGGATTGTAGATGGAGTCATGTCCTTTATGCGAAGCCCCCAAAAGTGTGCCGTATCATAGTTATCCCAACTTTACGCTTATTAGGTGCAGCGAATGTGATTTGATTTACCGGAAGCAGCTTTCTAGTATTCAGACAGAGCAGTTAATTCGCGAGATCTATGATGCCGATTGGGTAGCCATGAGGGATCGATATGCGATTGATACCTTGCGAGAGCATGCTTCTTTCGGTGTACTGCTGCTGGATATGTTTTCACGTCAAAAGGGGAAACTGCTCGAAATTGGATCAGGAACTGGTGAATTTCTATGGTTAGCTCGCGATGCGGGCTGGCAGGTGACGGGTATCGAGCCATCTGGGGTCGCCTGTGAGTATGCCAAAGAACGTTATGATTTAAATCTGCGGAATGAGCTCTGGACGCAATCCCTTTTGGAACAGGGAGAAACGTTCGACGCGATTGTTTTCTGGCATGTGCTTGAACACATCTCGAATCCCAAAAGCTTTCTGAAACAAGTGAAAGAAAGGCTTAATGCTGGCGGAAAAGTGTTGTTTAGCGTGCCTAACCAGCATTCGTTAACCAACGCGATGCTGGGGACTTCCTCCCCGCTGTTGATGGAAGTTGATCATTTATTTCACTATGGAAAAGAGCATCTGGAACTGCTTCTGAGCCAGTGTGATTATGAGCTCATTTCTTTGTTCTCCCGAGAAGAGCCTTCTCGGCTTGAACGAGATTTGAAGCTAAATCCACTAATTCAAAGCCATCTCGCCAATATGAAGGAAACGAATAAAATTAAAATGATGATTAGTCTTCAGTCTGGGTGGCATGGACATGAAATTTTTGGCGTTGCAGGGCACCGCCATGAGTAAATTGACCTTGTCGATGATTGTGAAAAACGAAAGTCAACGCTATCTCGTCCATGCTCTGAGCAAACACCGGGACTGGATTGATGAGGCGGTTATTATTGATGATGGCAGTACAGACGACACGGTAGCGATATGTCAGGAACTGCTCTCCGGGATTCCGCTGCATGTGATACAAAATACCGAATCCCGCTTCTCTAATGAAGTGCAGCTGCGCAAACAGCAATGGGAGGCCACGATTCAGAGCAATCCGGAGTGGATTCTCAACTTGGATGCAGATGAGATCATGGACGATCAATTTGCTAATCAAGTAAGGCCTTTAATCGATCATTGTGAACAGGATGCGATTTATTTTCGCCTGTACGATATGTGGAATGAGAGCAGCTACCGGGAAGATGCCTATTGGAGTGCACATCATACTTATCGGCCCTTCCTTCTGCGATATAAACCGAACTTCGCTTATTTATGGCGGGAAACGCCTCAGCATTGCGGACGATTCCCAGCAACGATCCAAATGTTCACTTACCTATGTCATGCGGCGAGAGTCAAGCATTACGGCTGGGCGAAGCCGGAGGACCGGAAATCGAAGTATGAACGATATATGAAACTTGATCCAGACGCTCAGTATGGATGGAAAGAACAATATGAATCCATTCTCGATGTCTATCCCCAACTTGTGAAATGGGAGGAATAGCCCGTTGATAACGATAAGCCTCTGTATGATCGTCAAGAATGAAGAGCAATCTCTTGCCCGTTGTTTGCAATCCATTCGAGATATTGCCGATGAAATCATCATTGTCGATACCGGTTCCACAGATCGGACCAAGGAGACAGCCGCCGCTTTCGGTGCACTAATCTTTGATTTGGCATGGAATGATAATTTCGGTGAAGCCCGGAATTTCGCTTTTTCGAAAGCAAATATGGACTATATTCTTTGGCTGGATGCGGATGATGAGGTAGTGGAAGAGGACCGTTTGAAGTTTATGGAACTAAAACGAACCTTGGAAAGCTCGGTAGACAGCGTCATGATGCACTATTATCTAGGGTTTAATGCTGACAATCAGGTGACGACCAGTCTCAAGCGCAACCGGTTAGTTCGACGTGCCTGCGGCTTTCGTTGGGAAGGCCCTGTGCATGAGGTTTTGCTGGTGAGCGGGAACATCATACATTCCGACATCGCCATTACGCATAAAAAAGATAAACCCTATACAGACCGCAATCTGAGAATATATCGGCAGCGCGCTGCGGCTAATGAATCATTCACACCGCGTGATTTATATTATTTCGCCAATGAACTGAAAGATCATGACTGTAAGGAAGAAGCGATTGACTATTATGAACGTTTTCTTGCTACGAAGCTTGGGTGGAGTGAGGATTGTTTCGCGGCTTGTTTGAAAATGGGGGACTGCTACGCCAAGCTGGAGAATCGTAAGCTGCAAATCCGATCCTTGTTAAAGACGCTTCTGTATGGTAAACCGAGAGCGGAAATGTGTTGTCGGTTAGGCGCTTTGTTCCTGGAAGAGCAGCGCTTGGATTTGGCGGTGCATTGGTTTCATTCAGCCACAACGTTAGGAGAACCCAAGGGATACGCTGGCGTTGTTGATTATTCAGCATGGACATGGCTGCCGCATTTGCAGCTCTGTTTGTGCTACGACCGATTGGGAGATACCTCAAGAGCACAACTCCACAATGAAATTGCGGCTGTTTACAATCCTACTCATCCGAGTATTGTGCACAATCAAGCTTATTTTGCCTCGATCAGGCGAGAGGAGCGATCGATATGAGTTCGCTTAAACGAGTATTGATTAGCAGCCCTGTCCGACAAACAGCGGACATTCTTTCGCCTTTTTTACGTTCTCTCGCAGACCTGGAGAAAATGACCGTTGAGGTAAGTTATTTGTTCATTGATGATAATGTGGATGACCCTGCGAGCCAATTGCTTTGTCAATTTCAAATCGAGCAAGGCAGTACAGAGATCCAGCATGAAGCGAATCACGACCATGTATATGTGAAAGATGAAATTACGCATTATTGGCAAGAAGATGCGATATGGAAAGTAGCGCGGATGAAAGATACGATCATCGAATACGCCTTGGAACATCAGTTTGATTATTTGTTTCTGATCGATTCTGATTTGGTTTTGCATCCACATACCTTAGAACAAATCTTGCTTGCAGATAAAGATATTATCGCAAATATTTACTGGACGAAGTGGCAGCCAGATACATGTGAGATGCCTCAGGTGTGGATAAGCGACCAATATACGTTGTACCGAAAAGAAAGAAAAGAGACATTAACAGATCAAGAATCGGCTATCCGCATGTGGGAGTTTCTACATCAATTGCGAGTGCCGGGCATCTATGAAGTAGGAGGACTTGGAGCTTGTACCCTAATAAGCAGTAAAGCCTTACAGGCGGGCGTTCGTTTCGCTGAAATACCCAATTTGTCCTTCTGGGGAGAAGACAGACACTTCTGTATCCGGGCACGCGCATTAGGGTTCACACTTCATGTGGACACCCATTATCCTGCTTATCATATCTATCGTGCGGCTGATCTGGCCGGCGTTGATGCATTTCGGCAAAGTTATCAGGAACTGACGGCCAGTGACCGGAAAATCACCATCAGCTTATGCATCATCGTAAAAAATGAACAGCAAGCCCTTCCCATTTGTCTGCATAGCGTAAGAGGTATTCCCGATGAAATTATCATTGTGGATACAGGGTCAACGGATCGGACCAAAGAAGTAGCCGCTACATACACAGATCATGTCTATGATTTTCCGTGGATTGACGATTTTGCTGCAGCTCGAAATTTTGCTTTTTCCAAAGCAACGCAGCAGTATGTTTTGTGGCTCGATGCCGATGATACGCTCACGGAAAAAGATCGCGGACTCTTTTTGTCGTTAATAGGCGGTCTGGATTCGGAAGTTGATCGTGTGACGATGGCGTACCATTTAAGCTTCGATGAGAATCATAATGTGACACATAGCTTGAGGCGAAATCGATTGGTGCGTCGAGCATGCCAATTTCAGTGGATCGGTGCTGTTCATGAATATTTGGCTGCGAGCGGTTCTGTTTATCATAGTGAAGTTGCCATCACCCATCGCAAAGACAAAGCGCATACGGACCGCAATTTGCAAATTTATAGGAAGCGCATAGAAGATGGCCAACTCTTTACGCCACGTGATCATTATTATTTCGCCAATGAATTGCGTGAACATAGATGCTTTGAGGAAGCCATTACGTACTATGAACTCTTCTTGGAGGAAGAAGGTTGGCAAGAAGATAAAATAGCAGCTTCCTTACATTTAGGTGAGTGTTACAGTCATTTGGGCCAGAGAGAGGAGCAGTTGCTCGCGTTATTTCGAACATTTGAATATGACTTGCCTCGTGCGGATTGCTGCTGCCGAATTGGAGCGGTTTACCTAAGTGAACTTGATTATCATCAAGCGATTTATTGGTATGAGCAAGCGGCGAAATCCACGAAACCAACTGAAGTAATGGGGACTTTTGATCATTCTTCTTGGACCTGGCTGCCTCACGTACAGCTGTGTCTATGCTATGACCGTGTCGGAAATCTGGACAAAGTGAAATTCCATCATGATATTGCTTTTTCATATAACCCCACACATCCTTCTATCCTTCACAATAAAAGGTATTTAGAACAAACCGGAAAATTCTAGTTTTAAAATAGTTGTTCGAAAAAACAGGCTAGCTCCGCCTGGTGCCACGATTAACATTATCCGACTAAGTTAGACGGTATTTTTATGAATCTACAGTGTTAATAAACATCAATAGGACGTACACTGTGACAGCCATAAATGGTTTGCAGTAATCACAGAGTTAGCCCAGGCTGCCACGCGTAGAGATGAAGGAACTACGGTTCGCTATTTTGGAGAAAAGTGGCATTATAGGGTGTCTGAGGGAACTACAGGGCGCTATTTTGCTGTTTGCTGTGAAATTTAGCTCATTTCGTGGAAATAAGGCCCTGTAGTTCCGCTACTACCCTAGCATCCCTGATGTTCGTCTAAATAGCGGCTTACAGTTCCCTTAATAGGATTTCTGACGTCTGGAAATGGCTCATCGTCGAACCTACGAAACGCCCTTGTGATATGCGAAATTCTTCAAAAAAAATAAGCCGGCTAAAATTTTCACCTGTATTCATATTGCAGCAGGCTATAAAGTGGGATAAACTGAGTCAACAGATTCCCGTTTATCTAGATAGATTTTATAAGGAGCGATACTCTTTTGAAGACTTTAATTATTGCGGAAAAACCTGATATGGGGCGAAATATAGCCGCCGCAATAGAACCTAAAGCCAAGAATCTCAGGTCCTATCTGGAAGGTGAACAATATATCATCACCTGGGCGATCGGGCATTTAATTGAGCTGGCTGAACCGGATAAATATGATGATAAATATAAAAAATGGAACATCAATCACTTGCCCATCATTCCGGATGAATTCAAGCTGATTCCCAATCCAAGGACTTATGATCAACTGAAAGTGATCGCAGAACTGGCTAAGAAGTGTGATCAGCTCGTCAATGCTTGTGATGCGGGGCGGGAAGGACAGCACATTTTTTCACTGATTCAGCGGCATTTGGGACTGAAGCAGCCTGTGAAACGCCTATGGATCTCCGATTTAACGTCGGAAACTATTCGACATGGCTTTGCTACACTGAAAGACGGCGCAGAATACGAAAACTTGACTCGCGCTGCCCGCTCTCGCAGTGAAGCAGACTGGTTGATTGGTATGAATGGCTCACGCGCATTTACAACGAAGCATAATGTCCTGCTCTCTGTAGGCCGTGTTCAGACGCCGGTGCTCGCGCTTATTTATGATCGCCAGAAGCAGATTGAAGCTTTCTCGTCCCTCAAATTTTATGAATTGGAAGGACATTTTACCCAAGGCGAAACGACTTATCGCGGCATGTGGCAAGGCGAGCGATTGACAGATCAACCCAAAGTTGAAGCTCTCGCGGCCAAGGTCAAAGGGAAGCCAGCACGCATCATTTCGTATGAAGTGAAGGATACAAAGGAATATCCGTTCAAATTATATGATTTGACGCTTCTTCAGCGTGAGGCGAACGGCAAATACGCTTTCTCTGCTAAGAAGACCCTGGATACGGCACAAGCACTGTATGAGAAGCACAAGGTAATTTCATACCCAAGAACGAATTCGAACTATGTGACGGAACAAAATATTCCCGAAATGCATAAATCGTTGTCTGCTTTGCAAGGGACTGCGTATAACGATTTAGTGCAAGGGGCTAACCGCAATCTGGTGCATAAAAATAACAAATTTATTTGCAATCCGACGAAGGTAGAAGATCATCATGCCATCCTTCCGACGAATCGCAAAGCTTCGGGGCTTAGTCCAGATGAGCAGAAGCTATATGACTTAATTGTCCGACGTTTTTTATCTCAGTTTTATCCGCCAGCCGAGTACAAGGTTCACACCGTGATGACGGAAGTGGAGCAAGAGATGTTCAAGACGACAGTGAAAGAACTGCTCGATTTGGGCTGGAAGGTCATTTATGCCGATCAGAAGAAGGAAAAACCTAAAGCTTCGAAAGGCAAGGACAAAGACGACGAAGAGGATGAGGAAGTGGAGGTTAGCGAACCATTTACTGTAGATCCTCAGGGCAATGTCATTTGTCATGATGCAATTGTGAAAGAGAAGGACACGCAACCCCCTAAGCATTTTAACGAAGGAACCCTGTTGAAAGCGATGGAAAGCGCGGGCAAGCAGATAGAGGATGAAGAACTTCGCGATGCGATGAAAGATTCCGGCCTGGGCACACCTGCAACGCGAGCTGCAACGATCGAACGACTCAAAAAGGTCGGGTACATTGATATGCAAGGCAAGAAAATTGTGCTGACGCAAAAGGGACGGACGGTTGTAGAGCTTATCCGCGGCGCAGGTATTGAGCTGCTGACATCGCCAGAGATGACGGGGCAATGGGAACGCAGATTGAATGAAATTTCCCGTGGTACGGCATCGGACGAGCAGTTCATGCTCAATGTGAAGAAGTTTGCAACCTTGATTGTGAACAAGGTTCGTGTGCAGACCAAAGCTTCCAAAGATGCTTTTGAAGGGGAGACGCCTCCGGCAGGAGGAGCTAAACGGGGAGCAGCAAGATCATCTTCCACGTCCTCCGAAAGTAGTGCCAAGAAAGCGGCAGCCCCCAAGAAGACAGCCGCAGCGAAACAAACGGATGGCGCAAGCACTTTCCTGGCGACTTGTCCTAGACCAGGCTGCGGAGGCACTTTATTCATGGGCCGCAAAGGCTATGGCTGCTCACACTATAAGGAAGGCTGCAAATTCGTGATTTGGAAAGAAAGCTTTGGGCGGAATTTAACAGATGCGCAAGTTCAAGCGTTAGTCAATAAAGGGAAAACGACGAAGCTCAAGCTCGTTCTGGCTGACGGGACAGCAGCGGATGGTCGGATTGTTTTGAAAAACATCGATACCGGGGAACTGGGAGTCGAAACGGAATAAAGGAGACATGCCGTGAGTGACTTATCACACTTAACGAACGATTGGGCTTCCTGCCTGAGATTCGAATTTGAGAAGCCCTATTTCCAAAGCCTGTGTGCTTTTCTGGAAATTGAATATCAGACGCAAACCATTTTTCCTGAACAAAATGAGATTTATGCGGCCCTTCAGTTCACTTCATACAAAGATACCAGAGTTGTTATCTTGGGACAGGATCCCTATCATGGAAGAGGCCAAGCGCATGGCCTCAGTTTTTCCGTTAAACCAGGTATAACACCACCGCCATCCTTGCAAAATATATACAAAGAATTACAGAACGATCTTGGCTGTTTCATCCCGGATAACGGCTACCTCAAGAAATGGGCTGATCAAGGCGTTCTTCTGCTGAACACGGTGTTGACTGTACGTGAGGATACTCCGAACTCCCATAAGGGAAAAGGCTGGGAAATGTTTACGGATAACATCATCCGAACGCTAAGCGATCGTGAACAACCCGTCATCTTCGTGCTGTGGGGAAGTCATGCCCAAGCGAAGGAACGGCTTATCGATACAACAAAGCATTATATAATCAAATCGGTACATCCTAGTCCGCTGTCTTCGTATCGCGGATTTTTTGGCAGTAAACCTTTTTCCAAGGTGAATGCTTATTTGATAGAACAAAACAGGGAAGAAATCGATTGGCAATTGCCAAACTTGAACAGGAAGGAGCAGGAAGGATGAGTGATAAGCAAGAATTTATATATGTCATACGATTGCAGCCTGCTTATCTAGATCGAAGCATTTGGACGGATAAAGAAAACAATATTATAGAAGAGCATTTTCAGTATCTTTTGCAATTAAAAGAAGCGGGAGAGCTTATTTTAGCAGGACGAACGCAAACGTCTGACGAGAAAACATTTGGCATCGTGATCTTGCGCGTAGATAATGAATTAGAAGCCAGATTGATCATGGAGCAGGATCCAGCTGTCGCCAATCAACTGATGACTAGTGAATTGTATCCGTACAGCATCGCTGTCATGTAAGTGGAGTAAATAGTCAAGGACGAAGGAGAGATTCGCATGAAATTTCAAGATTTTAAGTATGAAAGGCCTGACTTTCAAGCTTTTGAAGCCAAATTCAAAGGACTCTTGGAACAATTTAAACAAGCTTCTTCGTTTGCCGACCAAGATCAAGCGATGGAAGCAATCGTTCATCTGCGCAGTGAATTGGATTCTATGGAGTCTATTGCGAGAATTCGTCATAGTGTGGATACAACGGATGAGTTCTATAAAGCGGAGCAAGAGTTTCTGGATGAAATAGAACCGTTATATCAAGGGTTGGTTACTGATTTCTATCAAGCGCTTATTGATTCTACATACCGCACAGAACTTGAGCTTAAATGGGGGAAACAGCTGTTCAGAATTGCTTCGCTCGCTCTGAAAACATTTTCACCGGAGATTGTCGAGGATTTGGTTCAGGAGAATAAACTAGCAAGTGAATATTCCAAGCTGTTGGCTTCAGCCAAGCTGGTTTATGAAGGAGAAGAACGTAATTTATCGCAACTTGCTCCTTTTCAAGTTTCGACAGACCGAAAAGTGCGCAAAGAAGCGAATGATGTGAGATATAGCTTCTTCATCGCGCATGAAGCCAAATTGGATGAGTTGTATGATCAATTAGTGAAAATCCGCTCAGTTATTGCCCGCAAATTGGGATTTACTAATTTTGTTGAGCTCGCTTACGCGCGCTTAAACCGATCAGACTACAATGCGAAGGATGTTGAAGCGTTCCGCAAACAAGTGCATGAGCATATTGTTCCCGCTGCTACTAAACTCAAAAATCGTCAGAAAGCTAGAATTGGTGTAGATTCACTGCACTATTATGACGATAAGTTTGGCTTCCCATCCGGGAATGCGACACCCAAGGGTGATGCGGATTGGATCGTAGAACAAGCCAGCAAGATGTATGCCGAGCTTTCACCTGAAACGGATGAATTTTTTACTTTCATGATTGAGAATGGATTAATGGATCTAGTCGCCAAGAAAGGCAAAAGAGTTGGTGGGTATTGCTCGTATATCAGCAGTTACCAAGCTCCGTATATCTTCTCCAACTTCAATGGAACTTCAGGGGATATTGATGTCCTAACTCACGAGGTAGGACATGCTTTTCAGGGCTTTAGCAGCCGTGAGTTCCAAGTGCCGGAATATATTTTCCCGACGTTGGAAGCCTGTGAGATCCATTCCATGAGTATGGAGTTTCTGGCGTGGCCGTGGATGTCGTTGTTCTTCGCGGAAGAGACGGATAAGTACAAGTTTAAACATTTAAGCGAGTCGCTTTTGTTCATCCCATATGGCGTTGCCGTTGATGAGTTTCAACACCGGGTATACGAGCAGCCGGAGCTGACACCTGCAGAGCGGAAACAAGTCTGGCGTGAAGTTGAACGCAAATATTTACCGCATCGCGTCTACGAAGATAACGATTATTTGGAAAGAGGAGGCTTCTGGCAGCAGCAGCCCCACATTTACAAAAGCCCGTTCTATTACATCGACTACACATTAGCTCAAGTGTGCGCATTTCAGTTCTGGAAACGGGCTAATGAAAATCCGGAGACAGCTTGGCAGGACTACTTGCGTTTATGCAAGCAAGGGGGAAGTCAGAGTTTCACCGAGCTTGTTGAAGTAGCGCGGCTCATTTCTCCGTTTCAAGACGGTTGTGTCGCTTCAGTCATCGGCCAGATTGAGTCTTGGCTTGACCAGATTGACGATAAAAGCCTCTAAAGGATAGGCTTCACATACTTGATTTGTAAGCCGCTGTCGCAAGGTTTGCCAGTTTCATATGAACGATTGCCGAGTCTTTCATGCAAAAGGCTAAAGTCGGACGAGGAACCGCTTTGCAGCGCTTGTATGGCGGATTGGACAACAAGCAGCCCATCTTCCATCGCAAGGTCCCAGAGGTCCCAAACACTGTACGTGTAAGTTTCGCCCTGTGAGGTAGGACAATTCCAAACCGTCTTGGCTTCGTTGAGATAATCTAGCGGAGCCGGATGTTTGGTGTAGACTAGCGGTGAGATTTGACCCAAGGTCAACAGGCGTTTGATCCCTTTTGGATCATGAAATAACCGCTGTGCCCGGATCATATCGCTATAGGCATCGTTCCAATCCTTCTCGGTAATTTGCGATGTTCGATCCTTATACTGATTAGCAGCTGCATTCGCAAGCGCGGGAATAATCCCTAACGGGAGCGCGTCACCGACGTAAATTTCTTTCCAAACTGGTGTTTTCCAAGTCTGTATGCCCAGCTTTTGACGAACGATCAGCGTGTCCAGAATAATCTCAAAACGTTGATGATCCCACTTTTTGAAACCAGATTTGTAGAATACATAGGGATGCATGTTGCGATCGAGAATGTGATGGGTGATGAATCCAAGCGCATATACAACAGCAGGATTATACAAGCCTCTGCCTTGTACATGAAGAAGGATATCCTCGATGAATGGCCCGCACTGCTGTGCATGCATAAGAGAGCCTAATTCATTCATCTTCTTGTCTTTTTTCCAAGGCAGAAAGTTATGATAGAAAAGGAAATCAGGCCCCTGACAGCCAAGAGAGAAAATATTTCGCAGTTGCTTATCATTCAGCATAGGAGCATGGCCGAGCTGTTTCATTATTTCTTGTCCGAAAATAAGATGCGTCCAAATATTTGGCAACGGTGGACCTCCTTACAGAAAATAGTTGAAATTGACCCCTTCCATTCTACCATAGGAAGAAATGTCAAAGGCACATTTTGTGAACTATTTCAAATCCAACTCTTGCAAAGGCAGGAATAATCTTCAAATTGTCGAATTCAAACTATCGGTGATGGTAACCATCCAATGTAATTTTAAGATGGGAGATATAGAATGAATAGGGTCAATAATCCGCTGAATGTCACAACCAGTGCAGATCCAGACAATATTCAGGGTCTGCTTTCGAGAACGGAACCGTCCTTTGCCTCAATCTTTGAATACACGACGGTTGGTATGGCGCTTATTTCACTTCATGGACACTGGATGAGAATGAATAGCAGTATGTGCAGTTTGTCAGGCTACGCGGAAGAAGATTTGTTATACAAAGAGCTACATGATCTTTTTCTGCCTGATGAGAAGATAAAAATGCGAGCGCGCATTTCGCAATTGCTATCCGGAGATATTCGTGCCATTCACATGGAGAAGAAACTGATTCAGAAGGAAGGCAATATTTTAGGCGTAGAATGTGACATGTCATTAGTAAGAGACGCTTACAATCAACCGCTTTATTTTATTTCTCAAATCAGACCTTTACCACCAAAATCAGAAATGGAACAAAAACTTGCTGAGAGTGAACAACGCTACAAATCATTAATCGAACATAATCCAGCCGGGATTCTGACGTGTGATCTGAACGGTTTGATTAAAAACGTGAACCCTGCGATGGAACGAATTCTGGGCTTTCTGGAGTCGGATATGATAGGACAGCCTATCAATCACTTTTGGGGCAAAGAAAATGAGGACATAGGCTCATCCGATAATGTCGTTATGCAAGCTGACAACTATATGCTTAGGGTTTCACATAAGAATGGCGGAATCATAGAACTTGGATTAAAAAATGTGCCAATCATTGTCAATGGGACAATAGAAGGCGTTTACTTAATAGCAAGAGATATAACGCAGCATAATAAGGATCGTGAATCCTTGCGGGTAGCGCAGCAGGATCTCCATGACACTGTTCGCAGACAGCAAGGGATGACGATGAAGTTCAGACAGATGCGCGGGAAATTCATACATACGTTATGTGATGGGGAACTGCTGTATCGATTAGGGTATAAGCCGTCGAATATATTAGGCAATGATTTATATAAAATTTGGCCGTTCTATATGGCAGCCAACATTGAAAGCTATTACAGCAAATCCTGGAACGGCGATCAAAATGTGATGTACGAGACCACGTTCCGAGGGATTACGTATCTGACCTCACTGCGTCCCATTTATGAAAATGGTCGTGTAGTTGAAGTCATCGGATCTTGTGTGGATATTACGGAGCGCAAGCGGATGGAGACGGAGCTTAGAGAAACGAAAGAGCTGCTGGAGTCATTCATCAATAATACAACGGATGCGATCTGTGTGCTCGATTTGCATGCGTGCGTCATTTCCGTAAATGCCGCGTACGAGCAAATCTTTGGATGGCCTCCCGGTGAACTGCTTAATCGAACTTTGCCGATCTATCCAGCCTATCTGGAAGAGCAGCGCAGAGAAATATACGAAATGCTCAAGGCGGGCAAGCAGATCTCCGGTTTGGAGACAGTTCGCTTGCGCAAAGATGGACAGCTTGTACATGTGAGCGTGACCAAAACACCGATCAAAAACGAGAAAGGCGAAATTATCGGATTCGCAGGTATCACGCGAGATATTACGGAGCGCAAGCGAACGGAAGAGCTGCTGCGCAAGTCGGATAAGCTGTCTGTCGCGGGTCAATTAGCGGCAGGGCTGGCGCATGAAATTAGAAATCCGTTAACCTCGCTTCGCGGATTCTTGCAGCTGCTGCAGAGTGATATGAAAGGAAAGCAGCACTATTTTGACATTATGCTGTCTGAATTGGATCGGATTAATTTCATTGTGAGCGAGTTCCTAGTGATTGCCAAGCCGGAAGCCATTCACTATAAAAAAAGTGACTTGCAGGGGATTCTGCAAACCGTAGTGGCTCTATTGGAAACACAAGCAGTGCTTTGCAATGTAGAGTTAATCCTGGAGTTCGAATCCGAGATACCTGAGTTGATTTGTTCGGAGATGCATTTAAAGCAATTATTTATTAATTTGGTTAAAAATGCGATGGAAGCCATCCCCAAAGATGGCCAAATCAAGATGACAGTTTCCCTGCAAGGGACTGATTTGATTAGAGTCAGAACTGAGGATAACGGCTGCGGCATCCCGGAGGAACGACTGAAACAGCTGGGAGAACCTTTCTACACGACGAAGGAGAAGGGGACAGGACTCGGTTTGATGATGTGTTTCAAAATCGTAGAAGCCCACAAAGGGACGATGACGATTCAAAGTCAATTGGGTGAAGGAACGATGATAGACGTATTTCTGCCTACCCAACCGAATAACGGAGAGATCGTGGAAAGCACGTAGGAAAAAAACAAAAACCGCCAAGCCTGTGATCAGGAATGGCGGTTTCTTCATGTCAGAAATTAATGCTGAACTCGTTGGATTCACGAGAATACCATTGTGAGATTGAAGGATCTTGTTCATTATGAATTCGTACTCCATCAGGTGTATATTTCATGATAATTCCCGAATTAACCTGATAATAAACGCCTAAAGGATCTAACGACCAAACATAGACAGGTGTTTTGCAGAGAGCTGCAATAAATATCTCTATATCTGTATCCAGTAGTTTAGTTCCGTAAATCATTTTCACACCTCTGTCTTATTATTTTGATGAAATTGCACATATAAGTAGTGACAGTATGAACGCAGAAACAATCACAAATCATTTTCGATTTTTTTGCCGGTAAGTTCATATTGCCAGGCAGGGGTGACTGTGAAAGGTAAAAAAAGAGGGTTCCCTCCTTTTAGTTTTCCTTGTATAATAGGAAAGCTTTAGATTTATTGACTATCGGTAAATTCAAGTTGGGTTAGAAGGAGAAAGGGGTCAATGGCAGTGATTGTGGTTGGGGGAATGATCGGTTTAGGCAAGACATCCGTATCCACTTTGTTGGGTCAAGAGCTTAATTCAAATGTATTTTATGAGAGTGTGGACGATAATCCGATATTGCCATTATTTTATACAGCAACCCCGGAAGAAATTGAGAAGAAACGTTACCCGTTTCTGCTGCAATTGCACTTCCTGAATACTAGATTTAAGGCGATCAAACAAGCATTAGTACATAATCGCAATGTGTTGGATCGGAGCATCTACGAAGATTGGTACTTTGCGAAGGTGAATCGTGAATTGGGACGTATTTCTCAGCTGGAATTCGAAGTTTATGAAGGGTTGGCAGACAATATGATGTCTGAACTTGCTGAACTTCCCAAGAAAGCACCGGATTTAATGGTTTATCTCAAAGCCTCTTTCGAAACGGTTATGCACCGTATTGGATTGCGCGGTCGCAGCTTTGAACAAGATCAGTCATTAGTTGACTACTATCGTCAGCTGTGGTCGGGGTACGATGATTGGGTGATGAACCACTATCAGGCATCTGAAGTTTTGATTATCGATATGGATGTTGTGGATGTCGTTAACCGTTCGGAAGATGCTTTAGCACTGGTAGATCAAGTTCGCGCTAAACTTTCAGAATTGTCGATCGTTTAATTAGGAAAGACCCCCTCAATTTCGAGGGGGTCTTTCGTATTATATAACTAGCCGCTAGCAAGTGGGATAACGTCGTATTTTGTAGTAATTAAAGGGTTTTCAACTATTTTATACCATTATAATGCTGAATGATTGTCGAATGTAAGGTTTTTTTGCATTTTTTTTTGAAAGCCTGTTTGATATTTATTACACGCGGGTATATAGTCCTGAGAAGTTGCTTGTTCATAGCGCGAATAGTGGCGTTAAAAATCTGATCTTGTCGGGAATCTAACGATGTGATACAATTTGTATCAAGAACTAAAAATTCATTGAAGGTTAAGGTGATGAATTTGTTATTTACGGTCTGTTACCAAGGAAAGCCTATGTGTAAACCGATGCCCAAGCTAGCTGCAACGGAGAAAATGGCAAAGTTAAGCCGGTTTTTCTCAAACTTGGAGCTTGTGGAAGTTCAACAACAATTGATTGCTACCTAATAAGCATCCAATCTCCCAAACAACTGCGTGCATGTCTGCATCCTAACTCCTTAATGTGATCTTTGAGGAGTTTTTGTCTTGTCCAGATTATGGTACAGTAGATGGAAAAGACAGGCAAGAGGAGGCTGACATGAAGAACAATGGTGCAGCTTCTAAAAAGGCGCTTATTCTAGGAGCGGGAATCGGCGGTCTGACCACAGCGCTTTTTTTGCAAAAGCAAGGTTGGGACATTGCCATCTATGAGAAGAAGCAAGAACTCTCTGAATTTGGTGCAGGCATTGTGTTGGCCGCGAACGCCATGCATGTATTAAAGAAACTTGATGTAGCAGACAAAGTTAAGCAGGCGGGCGCAAAAGTTGGGAAGGCTGATATCCGTGCTTGGGAAGGCCGAGCCATTACGTCTGTACCCGTTGATCTACAAGCCGATAAATATAAGACTTACAGCTATCTAATCCATCGCGCCAAGCTGCAAGCTATTTTGGCTCACGAGCTCGGTGCCCGTGTAACTCTCCATATGAATAAAAAACTGAATGATATCGTTCAGGATGAAACCGGTGTGACGCTTAGATTCGAGGATGGCAGCGAAGATAAGGGGCATCTCTTGATTGGTTGCGATGGTATTCATTCACAATCGGTTGCTTTGTTATTCGGGCATCAACCGCTTAGATACTCGGGGTTTCATGCTTTGCGCGGCATAACAACCTTTACGGATCAACGGTATCCACGAGAGATCGGTGGCGGCTTTGAGGCGTGGGGAAAAGGGAAGCGCTTCGGCTTTTCGCAAATTGGCGAGAATCAGGTTTATTGGTTTGCTGCTGTTAACTCCGCGCCAGGAGCCAAGATACTTCTTAAGAAAGAGCATGCCCTTCAGCAATTCAAGGGTTGGTTCCAACCGATTGAGGCTGTCATTCAGTCCACGGCGGAGGCATCCATTCTTTTTCATGATATTTATGATCGGGTGCCGCTTAAAAGTTGGAGCAAAGGGCGAGTAACGCTGCTAGGAGATGCCGCGCATCCCATGCTGCCTAATCTGGGGCAGGGCGGAGCACAAGCGATGGAAGATGCCAGTGTCCTTGCTGATTGCTTATCTCAAATTGAAGCTTCCCGCTTAGAAGATCTTGAAGCGGCGTTGGCTGCTTACGAACGAACTCGAATGCCCCGTGCACATCGCGTCGTTCAGCAATCCAGACGGATGTCGCGAGTCGTTCAAATGAGCAATCCGATAGGGCTGATGCTTCGTAACAAGGTTCTTGGTATTATGCCTGCTAAAGTCCAAATTAGTCAGCTGGATTGGCTGTTGGGACATCGTGTGTAACCGTGATTACCGGTGGGGCTGATCGAATCGAACTTGTTTCCGTGGACAAAGTCATGGAGGCTAGACGTTTATTAGCAAATTTAGACGTTTAATCGTTGGAACCTAGAAAAAAATTTCGGGAATGTGAGAAAATCCATAGAATAGATGGAAAACTCCGAATATAATGAAAGAGTAAACTTTGAGAAAAAGAGGTGTTGTCCATGCATGATTCGACGGATATTCAAAACAATAAGGGAATGGCAATCGTTGCTTACATCTTGTTTTTCATCCCGCTCATCGCTGCCAAAGATTCCAAATTCGCTTGGTACCATGCGAATCAAGGTCTCACATTATTGGTAACGGCGGTAATTGTGAATGTGATTTTAGGTATTATTCCGTTCATTGGTTGGATTCTGCTGCCGTTAGCTAACTTGGCAATTTTTATTCTTGCCATCTTGGGCATCGTAGCTGCGGCACAAGGTCAAGCCAAGCCATTGCCGCTGATCGGGAAGTACACGCTTTTGAAATAAGCATACATAGTGAAACAATGGGCTGCCCTTAGGGGCAGCCTGTTTTTAATATAGCAGAATTTATATGTTTTTCGCCGCTGCCGCAAGCTCAGCGATACGACTGTTGACATTGGCGCGATACAAGCCACCGTGAAAGCAAATCACTTGGTCAATATCCAGAGCGGTGAGTTTCTTGACGGACTGCATCGCCAGGGCATAATCCACACAGTAATCAGGCACAGGTCCCAGGAGTTGACCGTTATGAATAACGAGAGCATCTGCTGCGATCAAGGTTTTACTGGCAGGGTGGTACAGACTGATGTGACCCGGTGTATGTCCAGGTGTATCGATGACAAGAAGGCCGCCGGCATAAGGAAGCTGCTGATTGCTGCTTAGCAGCCCGGTGACTTGGCCCTTGGGTGGATTTTCTAAGGTTGTGCGAAATGCTTGGCGCCATTCCGGCGAGACATTAGCGGGTAAGCTTGCCACAGCTTTATCGATAGCCTCAGGTGTTACTTTAATCAGCATTTTTTCACCTTGAATATAGGGTCTTTCGATCTCGGTAGCCAAAACATGCAATTTCTGTTCCAATTCGGATAATAAAGTTGGCAAACTCCCGATATGATCGATGTCTTGGTGGGTAATAATAACGGAGTGAAGTGCTTGAAGTGACACGCCTTCTTGCTCCATTGCTTGGCGGATAAGCGGGAGAACGCCAGGGAAACCAGTATCCACTAAGACGGCGCCATTCTCATCACACAAAAGAGTAGGATGAATCACGTCGATCCCGCCCATTACAGGGACAGAAAGCTCGAGCATAAAAAGACCATTAGCAATTTGCATGCAAAACCCTCCAACAGAAAATGATTTGAAAGAATATGGCTATCATATCGAGAAGGGTGTGGTAAAGTCAATAAAATATTTTATTATATCATAAAAATTGATAAATGTCAATATTAAATTTTGTGAAGTTCTGCCGACTTAATTTTGTCCAAAATTTGAGCGACGTGTGAATAAAATATGAACAAAATTCTTTTTTTGTGTTATACTATATTTATAAAGCACTTACATCAGAGTTTGGAGTGATATTAATGGCGAATAGAGCTATTTCGGTCAGTAGTATTGAGCGCAGTGAGCGCGATGTTATGCCACTTGTGAAGTTGATGACGATCGCGGCTTGGGCTTTACTTGGCATAGGATTAGTTTTGAGCTTGCTCAACATAAATCATTTTAGCGATCGCAATGCTTCTCTTATGGTTGGCGTAGGCTTCATGGTAGGTAGTGTTCACATCTATGTGATTCGGACCGCTATCCACTTGGTTCATTCACGTGCTGCTTCAAAGGCTGAATGAATTCGATACAACGAAAAAGTGAATAAAGCCTTTCAAGTAACTAACTTGAAGGGCTTTTTGATTTTTCATACATTTTCATAATAGTCAACAAACGTTCTGTGACATTTGTTTTACAGTAAAACGTCGATCCTTTGACGTATTTGTTAAGTCATATGTGCGCATGTGTACTTTTAAGCGCAATTTGATATCTTGGTAATAGAACGATATCATGCAAGTTAAATAATACGAAAACGCAATTTGCAGATTTGTGGATAGGGAGGTTAGTTGGATGAAGAAAAGAAAACTCGTACGAGCTCTACTGCCCCTGATGATGATTGCTTTCATCGTTGTCTTGTCAGGCTGCAGCCAAGCCATGGTACTGGATCCCAAAGGTCCCGTTGGAGCGGAACAGAAAGATTTGATTATGATTTCAACCGTTTTATGCACGATTATCCTTGTACCAGTCCTTGCACTTACAGCTTGGATTGTATGGCGGTATCGAGATAAAGCTGGTAACAAGGCTTCCTATAAGCCGAATTGGGCACATAGCACAACGTTGGAAGTAGTGTGGTGGGCGATACCGATTATTATTATCGCTACACTTGCTGTTGTGACCGTGCGTTATACGCACGCACTCGAACCTTCTAAACCTTTGAAATCCGATAAGGCTCCCATCACGATTCAAGTTACATCGCTCGATTGGAAATGGCTGTTCACTTATCCGGAACAAGGCATTGCTACAGTCAACTACTTGCAGATCCCGGAAGATACGCCGATTAAGTTTGAACTTACTTCCGATGCACCGATGAACTCATTCTGGGTTCCGCAGCTGGGAGGACAAATT
This sequence comes from Paenibacillus sp. HWE-109, assembly GCF_022163125.1. Classification (NCBI taxonomy): domain Bacteria; kingdom Bacillati; phylum Bacillota; class Bacilli; order Caryophanales; family Paenibacillaceae; genus Paenibacillus; species Paenibacillus sp. HWE-109. Next base: position 2,317,349 of record NZ_CP091881.1, read on the forward strand.
TATACGATGTCTGGCATGGCGATGACGCTTTATTTGCAAGCGGATGAAATTGGCCATTATTTTGGAACGGGTGCTAACTTCAGCGGCGAGCACTTTGCTGATATGACCTTCGACGTGAATGCAACTTCACAGCAAGATTTCGAAGAGTTTATCGCCAAAACGAAAAAAGTTCCGACGAAACTAACGATGGAAAGCTATGAAGCTTTAGCTAAGCCAGGCAAGTCTGGCGTGCAATATTTCTCAGCTATTCCAGATGGCTTGTTCGAGAAGGTTGTTACCAAGTATACAAAAGGTCAATCCGCGCACAGTGGTCATGGCAGTGGAGAAACGACGACAGAGGCGAAGAAAGCCTCAGGGTCGGAGACATCTAAGGATATGGACAAGATGGACCACAGTCAAATGAAAATGACCAAATGATTGACGGAAGCTTAAGGAAAGGAAGTCGTGCTCATGTTGGATAAAATCAAACAGTTCGCATCGGAGTTTTTCGTTACCGGCGATCCGCTCATTTTAGGCGCTCAAGTAAGTATCGGACTCTCGATGGTGGCCATGATTTTTGTGCTGACCTATTTCAGAAAATGGGGCTGGCTTTGGAAAGAATGGTTAACAAGCGTTGATCATAAACGAATTGGGATTATGTATATCATCTGTTCGATTATGATGTTGTTCCGCGGCGGTGTCGATGCGCTCCTTATGCGTCTGCAGCTCGCAATGCCGAATAGTGAGTTTTTACAAGCAGATCATTATAATCAAATTTTCACTACCCATGGTGTAATCATGATTTTGTTCATGGCGATGCCATTGATGTTCGGTTTGTTTAACATTGTTGTCCCGCTTCAAATCGGAGCCAGAGACGTGGCCTATCCGTTCTTGAACTCACTTAGCTTCTGGATGTTTTTCTGGGGCGCAATGCTGTTCAATGTATCGTTCGTTATCGGTGGTTCACCGGACGCAGGGTGGCTCAGCTATCCACCGCTTTCGGAGTTGTCGCATAGTCCCGGCGTAGGGCAGAACTTCTATATCTGGGGAATTCAGATTTCCGGTATTGGTAGTTTGGCAACCGGGATCAACTTTATCGTAACGATTCTGAAAATGCGTGCACCAGGCATGAAGCTAATGAAGATGCCTATGTTTACTTGGTCCGTATTTTCAAGCTGTATCATGATTATCTTTGCTTTCCCAATCTTGACGGTAACTTTGGCTTTGCTGTTCCTGGATCGCTTTCTTGGCGCACATTTCTTCACCTTGGATGGCGGCGGAAATCCGATGATGTACATCAACTTAATTTGGATGTGGGGGCACCCCGAGGTTTACATTGTCGTCGTACCCGCTTTCGGGATTTTCTCGGAAATCGTGTCGACGTTCTCCAAAAAGAAATTATTCGGCTACAAATCCATGGTTTTCGCCATGTTGATTATCAGTTTATTGTCCTTCTTCACATGGGCTCATCACTTCTTCACGATGGGTTCAGGTGCGAATGTGAACGCCTTTTTCGCCATCAGCACCATGTTGATCGCGATCCCGACGGGGGCCAAAGTGTTTAACTGGCTCTTCACGATGTACCGCGGTAAAATTCGCTTTACAACACCGATGATGTGGACGGTCGCTTTCATTCCATGTTTTGTTATTGGTGGTATGACAGGGGTTCTGCTCTCTGTAGCTCCTGCGGATTTCCAATTTCACAACAGTTACTTCTTGATTGCGCATTTCCATCAGGTTTTAATCGGCGGGGTAGCGTTCGGTTACTTCGCAGGCCTTTACTACTGGTGGCCAAAAATGTTCGGCTTCAAGCTTAATGAGCATTTAGGCAAATGGGCTTTCTGGCTGTGGAACATTGGTTTCTATGTATGTTTCATGCCGCAATATTTCTTGGGCTTGGATGGTATGACTCGCCGTACGTATACGTACGATTTCGATATGGGCTGGGGACCGCTTAATCTCGTGTCCACAGTTGGCGGCTTCTTGATGGGGGTCGGGTTCATCTTCCAAGTATGGCAAATCGCCCACTCGATTAAATTCAGAGAAGCGGATGTGAACGGTGATCCGTGGGAAGGTCGTACGCTCGAATGGTCCATTCCATCACCAGCTCCGATCTATAACTTTGCGGTGCTTCCGCAAGTTAGCGAAGCAGATGCTTGGTGGGAAGAGAAAGAGAAGCGAGCTGCCTCAGGCAAATCCGCTGCACCAATTGTCTATGAACCTATTCATATGCCTAAGAACTCAGCGATTCCATTCATTATTTCGACGTTCTGGTTCTTTGCCGGATTCGGTTTCGTATGGGGCTGGATGTGGCTGACGATTCCGGCTTTAATCGGAGTAGGGATCTGCATGATTGCACGTTCGTTCTCGTATGATACGGATTACTATATACCGGCTGATGAAGTGAAACGGACAGAAGCCGCATTGAAAGGAGCGAAACTCTAATGGCACATGCAGCCGCACACAGTGGGGAGCACGCCCATGACCACGATCATGAACATGATCATGAATCGCTCAAAACGTTTGGTTTTTGGATCTTTCTAATAACGGATGTTATCTTGTTTGGTTCGTTATTTGCGACCTATATAGTACTTCACCAAAATACAAATGGCGGACCCACACCGGAAGAACTGTTCAAAATGCCGGGGATCATCGCCGAGACCTTCATCTTGCTCACCAGCAGCTTCACAAGCGGTCTGGCTGTCCTGGGAATGAACAAAGGTAATTTGAAACAGCTAATTGGCTGGCTCGCTGTTACAGTGGTTCTAGGGGCTTCATTCGTTGGGCTTGAGCTAAGTGAATTTATTACGATGGTTAATCATGAAGGAGCAACCATCAGCACGAGCGCTTTCTTATCGGCTTTCTTTACCTTAGTGGGTACGCACGGATTGCACGTATCGGTCGGTCTGATCTGGATGATTGGTTTGATTTTCCAATTGAGACGCAGAGGAATTACGGCTGTGACCAAACGGAAAGTAGCTGTCATTTCGTTATACTGGCATTTTCTTGATGTCGTGTGGATCTTCGTATTTACGATTGTATATCTGATGGGGGTGATGTAAATGAGTGGGCAGCATACAAGCTCGCATCAGAATCATGATGCTCATGGATCATTGAAGTCTTACATCATAGGCTTCGCCTTATCGATTATCTTAACGATTATTCCTTTGGTCGTTGTCATGAACCACATGCTCAATAAAACGGGTACACTGTTGGTGATTCTCGTTATGGCCGTCCTGCAGTTCGGTGTTCAACTTCTGTTCTTCATGCATGTGAGGGAAGGCGAGAATGCACGCTGGAATATAATGGCGCTGATCTTTGGGCTCATTATTCTAGTTACGATCGTAGGAGGCTCCATCTGGATTATGACCTATAACCAAGTGGCGCACTAAGTTTACTGTTGTACAACGACAAGACGCTCTCACCTAAGGATCTTAGGCGGGAGCGTCTTTGTGTACATATAAGGAGTGAACGCCGAGTTACTCCAGCTGCCTCGCGCGGACGTAAGGGAACTACGGTGCGTTATTCTAGCCAAAAGTGTCATTATCGGGAGGTTGAGGGAACTACGATCCGCTATGTCACCATTTTCCGGTTGGAATCAGCAGTTTCCGCTTAAATAGCGGATCTCAATTCCCTTTCATGCTACGTTTACCCCAATTCCCGCCTTATAGCGGATCATAGTTCCGTTCACAGAAGCTCTCTGACATTGCAAAGCCAAAGGGAACTAAGATTCGCTATTATATTCTTGAAAACCGTTATGAAGACACTCAAACGCCATGTCAGTTCATTAGATTGCCAAAGTTTTTCAATGTTAAATCTGCCTTTTTTACGTAAGCGTAAGATGTAAAGGCTAGTTTGGTCTTCTGTTTTGTTCTTTAGCTTCCTGTTTTTCTTGCTGAACCGCTTTTTCACCGAATTGATCTAAGCGAGAAGGGCTGCTGGCAGGTCCAGTGTTTTTGGGTTTGCTATTTCGTCCACTCATCTTTCATCACCTCCGTCGTTCAGTTTTTGCTGATCGGGGGTCATTCATACAGGGAAGCAACAAAACAGTTGTCTTTCTATATCACTCGTGATACATTATGTATCAGAGATACTAAATGTATCAAGCAGCGAGATTGGACAAGCTACTCTATTGAAACGGAGAGGAGCCTAATGATTCGCCACCAACAACGATTTCAGAATCACCTGGATGACAATTTGATTCATCTGCACAAAAATTTTTTCGTAAGCCCCTCTGATCCCCAATACTATGAGAAGGTGATTCGGTATCTGGATGCCAATTCGCCGGAAGCTCATTATAAGATTGGGCAGAAATTTCAGTTAAAAGGGAACCTCAAAAGAGCTGTGTTTCATTACAAGGAAGTTTTGAAAACGTATCCTTCACCGTTTTATTCGGCTGCCAATCGCGCCATCCAGCAGTTGGATCAGCAGCAAGCGCAGCACGCTGCCAATCTTCAGCAAGCTTTCCCAGGTAAGAATAAAGGACTGCTGCCCCCTTTTATGAAAACATTGCTTATCGTTCTGCTCGTGTTTAACTTGCTGTTGGTACTATTATTCGTTGGGGATAAGCCAATCTACAAAACGATTTCCAACATGAAGGTGTGGGGAGTCGGGAGCAGCATCACCTACGAGACTGTGGATACGCCGTTTATTATGTATTTAACGCCTGAAAGCGCTAATGAAGAAATTGAGGATGCACTGCATAAGCAAGCTGTTGCCTTGGCAAAGGATATGCCCAAACGCAGCATTATCATCTACGGAATTGTTTCTCAGGATCAAACGCTGAGAGGAAAGACCATGGTCCTCACCAATGAAGAGATGGCCAAGCGTGCGATCGTCGTTGCTCAGTACCATCCGGAAACGGACACCTCAGTAAGAATACGCTTCCTGAATTCGGCTTATGACAAGCACCAACCGCTTAGTGCGATTGGTGCTAATTTAGTTCGTACAGCTCTAGCAGCCTATATGAGGGACAATGGGAAAGCTCCAGAAAGCCTGAATAAGCTGCTGCAGGATTATCCGAATAACTATCTAAGCTTCATTCCTTTAGAGGCTGAGACGGGCTCTAACGAAGTTTCCGCGGCTAATAATGGGCAGGGGGGATGGGTTTACAACAGTGAGGCAGGCGATGCTGCAGCTATGTTTTATCCCAATACGGTTGGGCCGGAGTCTATCTCCTTTGAACCGGTACATATAGAAATCAATAAGGTTGAGCATCGATTGAGGCTTATGAGCGGGAATTATTTGTTAGAGGATAAAGTGGTTGGCCTCGGCGCTAATGCGGCAACACCACTTGGAGATTTCATTGTGAATGACCGTGTGCAACAACCAAAAGGCAAGAACGCTTCCAGCTATGGCGATGCAGGCCTCGGTCTAGGAGACATTGCGCTTCACGGCACGTACGATGAGAGCTCAATTGGAAGCGATAAATCATTGGGCTGCGTACGTCTCACGAACGAAGATGTTCAAGCGCTGTTTCCTTTTGTGCCTAAAGGCACGGTTGTTCAAATTGAAGCCTCCCAATGGAAGTCGGGTGATGCAAAGCTTATCAAGAACACGGAAACCTTGATTCCTTTGAAAAAACCTGAGCTTGATCAGTCGCCGGAGCATGTTATTTTTCATTGGCTAGGTTAACTAATAATGATTAATGCCCTTAACTTCAAGGGTGAAAAAAGCAGATAAAGTACTCCGGTTGAATGGATACTTTACCTGCTTTTTATTTTATTACATTAAGTTTTCGGGGTTCAACTTCTCTAATTCAGGAATGACGAAGCGCCCATCCTTGCGGATTAACACATCGTCGAAGTAAATTTCGCCGCCGCCGTACTCAGGTCGTTGGATCAGGACCATATCCCAGTGGACGGAGGAACGGTTCGTGTTATCGGCAGTTTCATACGCTTGACCTGGAGTGAAGTGAATGCTGCCATCAATCTTCTCATCGAAGAGGATGTCTTTCATTGGATGCTGAATATGAGGGTTCACGCCGATAGCGAACTCACCGATATAACGAGCGCCATCATCCGTATCCAAAATGTCATTCAACTTCTTCGTATCATTGCTCGTGGCTTCTATAATTCGCCCGTTCTCAAAACGCAGAACGATGTTTTCAAACGAAGTTCCGGAATAAATGGTTGGCGTGTTGTAACTGATGACGCCATTCACGGAATCTTTCACAGGAGCGGAATAGACCTCGCCATCCGGGATGTTTCGCAAGCCTGAGCAAGGAACGGCTCCGATATTTTGGATGGAGAAGCTGATATCGGTTCCTTTGGCGACAAGACGGACACGATCTGTGCGGTTCATCAGATCCACAAGAGACTCCATGGCGACAGCCATTTTGCTGTAATCAAGGTTGCAGACTTTGAAATAAAAGTCTTCGAACTCTTCGGTGCTTTTGCCGGCTAGCTGGGCCATAGATGGGTTCGGATAGCGCATTACACACCATTTGGTGTTGTTGATTCGTTCGTCGAACAGCGGGCGTTGGAAGTGCTTCAGATACAATTTCATTTGATCATCCGGCACATCGGAAGACTCAGTAATATTATCCCCGCTTCGTACAGCGACGTAGGCATCCATTTGCTTCATACGCTGCAGCTCGAAATCAGACCATTGGCTGAACTGCTCTTGTGAGCCCTTCATTTGCAAACTTCTGGTGATGACAGGATCACGCAGTTCGATGAAGGGTTTTCCTCCGACGGCATATACTTCTTCAATAAAGCATTTGGCAAGTTCAGGGTCTTTGACGCCTATCATTTCAATCAATATGTTCTCGCCGGGCTGTAGGCTAACAGAGTAACGAATAATGTTGCGGGCGAAGGTTTGTAGTCGCGGATCTCTCATTATAGTGGTCTCCCTCAATTGAAAATTAATACTTAGAAATTATAGCTTAATAGGCGATCTAAATCCAATGAACGAATCATTTCGTCCGGTTACTGGGGTATGCTACAATAAAGAGCTAGCAGGATATGGAGCAAAGACGAACAACCAGAGGACACGAACAGAGGAGGAAGCCATGGCAAGAGAGCAGATTAAAGTGCCGTTCGGGTACGAACCGCCAGCCCAAACACGCAAAGGTACCGTGTTTGTGTTCGAAACCTTTGAGGATTGGACAGAATCCGATATGAATGCTTTTATCAAGTGGGCCGAAGAGCGCAAATTCGTCAGAGCCATTTTCTATCCACAGCATGAAGAAACCCTTCGCAGGATGGAGATTCCGAGCAAAGAGCCGTACTACGCGCGCGTGAAGCATTTGGAAGCCTTGTTGAGACAGACATCGACGACCCTTCAACTTGATTTGGATACATGGGAAGGGAAGCGCAAAAAGTATACGCCTATCGATACCTCCTTGAACTTCTTGACTGATAAAACGCCGGGACCTCATTTCTTGTGCATCAGTGATCGCTATGCGAATCAATTTATCACGTATCCTTCGTTCAAAGAATGGATTAAAAAAGTCAGACTTTTCATTATCAATCAATTTCATGTCCCGCTTCACGGCAAGTTGAATGACTATGCAGAAAGATGGGAAACTGTGGATTTAGGCAACGATGATGTTTAATCTCATTAATTTATGTACAAAAAGGGGGATATCCCTCAATGAATCTTGAGGCGAATCCCCCTTACGAACTCAATACCCTTTATTTAATCAAAATGGGTCATTTAGAAAATCTAATGAATTCCCGACGCGCTATTTCATTCAAATGATCACCATTCCGCCTATAAACTGCTCGATAACGTCAACTCGGTTCACTAGATCGCCAAACAAGCCATTTTCACGTCAATAAGCATTATCCAGTTCATTAAAAGGAAAGATTGACTATCCAGACGCGGGAGCTTGGTGACGGGGCGCAGTTGCTGCGCTCGAGGTCCGATGGTGAATCAACCAATTTCGTAGCTGGCAGCCTGATCTGTCATGTAGCGCTCGGTCAAAATAGTTAACATGGAAATACCGATTTGGTTTTCTCCGCCTTCTGGGATAATGATATCCGCGTATTTCTTGGAAGGCTCTATGAAGGCATCATGCATCGGTTTTACTGTCGTTAAGTATTGATCGAAAACCGATTGCAGCGAACGACCGCGTTCATTGATATCTCGGGATAGCCGTCTAAGAATACGCACATCGGGATCCGTATCGACGAATACTTTGATGTTCAAAGCGCCGCGAAGCTCTTCATCTGTCAAGACATGAATGCCCTCAAGCAGCACAATCGGTTTAACATCAATGCGAATCGTTTCCTGTGAACGGGCATGCTGTGAGAAATCATAGACTGGAATATCAACGGGATTGCCGTTTTTTAGCTCATTTAAATGCTTGAGCAGCAAAGTATTCTCGAAGGCACGGGGATGATCATAATTAATGCGTTCCCGTTCCTCAAACGTAAGGCCGCTATGATGAAGATAGTAATTATCCTGTGAAATTAATGTCACTTTGGTCGAACCAAGCTTGTTGATGATCGATCTTGCTACTGTTGTTTTTCCTGATCCGGTCCCACCGGCAATTCCGATAACGAGCATGAAATGTAGTGCCTCCCCAAATAACTTGAAAACCTTCCACAGTAGTTTACCATAGACTTGATATAAAAAGAAAAAGTGATCGAATTTCGATCACTTTTAAAATATCCAATGGCTATCTAATTTGTTTTGGGGTGCTGAACTTGTTTTGATTGGCATCGAGATCTTGAGAAGCTTGCGTCAACTGCTCCATCGTTTGCTGGATCTGCTGTCCGAACTGCTCGTTGTTGAAAGTTTGAAGCTGCTCGTGCGCTTGATGTACCTGATGTTTGGCTTGCGTAATCGCAGCTTGCGCAGATTGAATCGCATGAGGGTTCGATTCCGAGATAGCAACTTGCAGTTTATGTTCAGCATCCTGAGCTTGAAGAATGGCATGATCTGCTGCATCAATGGCGTGTTGGACGGGTTGTTGATGCTGATTCGTGTTCGTCATAGGGGAGAGCCTCCTAAGGATAGTAGATGTGTCGTTGAAAAGAGAGATGTGACTTTACTACATTGCTCCAAAAGTGGGGAAATCATTCTTGACTTGGGAAATGAAATTATTTCCTGGGGAAGCGCAAAAACTGCGCGTTCTTATGATATTTCGACATCAAAAGTCAGAAAATTTCGAATACAGAAACAATTAGGTTGAATACCCAATTTATGCAAAATAAAAGTGGACAAACCTCTGGATTATTCATAAGCTAAAGAAGATAGCTTTTTTTGACAACATCAGACAAATTGGGTCAGATACAGGGGATGAAAGTATGAAAATAGTTAAAAGTATGTGTTTAATTGCGGCTGTAGCCCTATTGATTTCGGGATGTGGATCTTCTAAAAGCAATAAGACAACTGAAAGTATGTACAAACCTACGCTCGATGCGAGTATTGAAATAAACGGTGATACGGCTACGCTTAACTTAACAACGGATTTGAAATTGTCCAGAGAGCACTATGATCAAGTGCGCAAAGAAGGGGAGGGGCATGTCCATCTTTCCTTTGACAAGGGAGAAAAAGAGATTCTTACCGAGAAAGTGAAAGTATATGAACATGTAAGCAAAGGCCAACACGAAATTAAAGTATCTTTGCACAATAATGATCACACGCCCTATGACGTTAGTAAAACCGTTACGTTCGAAGTGAAGTAGGGGCTGCTTACATATGAAATCTCAACCAAAGAAAGTCAGCCTGCAAAAACGCATTGTTTTCCTCGTGACCATTGTCACAGTCAGCATGATTTCGACGATGATGATTTTTGACACGAGGAGTTTAAATACCTCAATCCGACAAGCCTATGTGAGTCAAATTAGCGGAATGACGATGGCGATCAATGGACGGTATGAAGAATCGCGGTCGATTAATGATGTTCAGCAAATTTTTGATTATATTCAATATAAAAATGCGCGTGTTCTTGAAATGAAATTGTATAACAAGGATGGCGAAATTCTCGCAGCGTCCAACCGCAAAGAAGTGGGGAAGCATATGCACCCCGCCAATATCATTATCCCCAAACAGGATCAAACAATCGTTGACCGTGTTCCGATGGAAACAAGTGAAATTCCCATTGTTCGCCTTACAGCCCCCCTTCAAGAGGATGGCATGGTCGTTGGTGCGGTAGAGGTTATTTTTGATTCGTCGGAGGAAACGGTGCTGCTCAAAGAACGGACCAAGCTAATCTTTATCGTGGGCCTAACGATTGCGATCGTTCTATCGACGGTATTATGGCTTATTTTACGCGTCATCGTTATTCGGCCTTTGAGTCGTTTGCGGGAAGCCGCGGTAAGGGTCAAGCAGGGAGGCGAATTACCGACGCTGCAATTCAAGGCATCTCCGGAAATAGAAGAAGTATCCGAAGCGTTCAATGAGATGGTGACGGATCTGGATGAGCGATATCACGAGCTCCAGCATGCCCTGCAATCGCTGCAAGTGACGCAAGATCAACTCGTTCAATCCGAGAAAATGGGAGCATTGGGAAATCTGGTAGCTGGTGTTTCACATGAAATTAATACACCGATTGGCATTGGGGTTACCGCGGTATCCTATTTGGATCAAAAGACGAAGGATTTCAAAAGCTTGTATGAAACTGGTAAAATGAAAAAGTCGGATTTGGAGCAGTTTCTTCTTGTCGTTAGTGAGACGAATGCCATGGTGCAGTCCAATTTGGAACGTGCGTCGTCCCTTGTCCGCAGCTTTAAACAAATCTCAGTCGACCAAAGTGTGGAAGTGAAGCGTACTTTCCTTTTGCAGGAGTATTTGGAAGGGATTATTGCCAGTTTAAAGCCGACACTGAAGAAAACCAGGCTGCGCGTGGATGTTTATTGTGATCATGAGCTTAATCTGTACACATATCCAGGTGCCTTGTCGCAATTAATTACTAATCTAGTCATGAATTCTTTAAACCATGCTTATGAGATGGACGAAGAAGGCAGTTTAAGCATTCGCGTTACACATGATCAAGATACGATAACAATCGTTTATTCCGATGACGGCAAAGGGATGAACCAAGAAGTGCTCGATCACATTTTTGACCCATTCTTCACAACAAGCCGTGGCAAGGGCGGCACAGGATTAGGGATGAATATTGTCTACAACCTCGTGACGCAATCGATGAACGGAACGATTCAATGCTCCAGTGTACTGGGACAAGGAAGCTTATTTGTGATTACAATCCCGAAAGAGGAGGAAGCTGAGCTATGACAAGTCAAGATCGGTCCATAGACCAAGATGAGCTTCTTTTTGCTGAGGAAGAAGTTGCTGATTCTACGCAAGATAAACCGGTTGAACAAGAACCTTGGATTGCTTTGATCGTAGATGATGAGAAGCAAATCCATCAAGTGACCAAAATGGTACTCGATGACTTCGAATTTGATGGCAAGAAGCTGGAGTTTCATAGCGCATATTCTGCATTGGAAGCCAAGCAATTATTAAAGCAGCATCCAGATGCCGCCTTAATTTTATTAGATGTGGTGATGGAGTACGAAGATGCAGGACTTCAAATCGTTAAATATATACGCGAAGAGTTGAAAAATTCCTCGATTCGTATTATCCTGCGTACTGGCCAGCCTGGTCAAGCGCCAGAACGGACAGTGATCATGGATTATGATATTAATGATTACAAAGAAAAAACAGAATTGACGACCCAAAAGCTTTTTACCACGGTAGTTACGGCATTGCGCTCCTATCGAGATTTGAAAACGATTGAGAAAAGCAGAGCAGGTCTGGAAGAGATTATTAAATCAGCTTCAACATTGTTTGAATTGCAATCGATGAAGAAATTTGCCTCCGGTGTTTTGACACAGATGACCTCAATTGTGAATCTGCACAAAAATGCCATTCATTGCAGCTTTGCAGTGACCAAAGGGGTCGAGGATATTTATATTCTGGCTGCAAGCGGAGACTATGCCGCCAATCAGGATGACCGTGCTCGTGATGTCGTTCCGTCGGAAATGCTGGATGAGATTGAACAGGCGTTTCAAACCAAGACAAGCCGCTTCGCTTCCGATCGTTTTGTGATTTATTTCCAAAGCAAGATGGGGATGGAGAACGTCATTTACATGAACGGTTTCAAAGCACTTAGCGAGTGGGAACGTTATTTGGTTGATATTTATTGCACGAATGTTTCCGTAGCTTTCGAGAATATTTATTTGAATGAAGAATTGGAAAGCACGCAGCAAGAAATCATTTATACAATGGGGGAAATTACGGAAACAAGATCCAAAGAAACAGGTCATCACGTGAAGCGGGTTGCTGAATATTCACATTTGCTCGCGATTAAATACGGGTTGCCAGCGCAAGAGGCGGAAGTAATTCGCTTAGCTTCTCCTATGCATGATGTCGGCAAAGTAGGGATTCCAGATGCAATCCTCAATAAGCCCGGGGCGTTAACAAAAGAAGAATTCGACATTATGAAAACTCACTCGAATTTGGGGTATGAAATGCTCAAGCATTCAAACAAACAAGTACTGAATGCGGCTGCGATTATCGCTGGGCAGCACCATGAGCGATATGATGGGACGGGCTACCCATTAGGACTGAAAGGCGAAGAGATTCATCTTTATGGCCGTATAACTGCGCTTGCTGATGTTTTTGATGCGCTATGCAGTGATCGTGTGTACAAGAAGGCATGGGAGCTGGATCGTGTATTGGATTTACTGAAAACGGAACGCGGCAAACATTTTGACCCTGATATCGTCGATATTTTCTTAACTAATCTAGATCAATTCTTAGTGATCAAAGAGCAATATAAAGAACAACGTTAATAGCATTCATTCATTTAGCAGCAAAAATGCGGATTATCAGCGATAATTACGGAAACTGTCTACAAAAATGGGTTATAATCTGCTTCTTTGTCTCTTTTTCGGAGATGAAGGAGCATTTCTTTTGATTTACATTTCCTGTATGCTAGAAAGGGGCTTGAGACAGATAGAAAGAAGGTGTCACCTATGGAAGACATTGGACTCGTACTGGAAGGCGGAGGTATGCGAGGGGTATATACCGCAGGAGTCTTGGAATACTTTATGGAGCAGGATTTATATTTCCCCTACGTTGTCGGAGTATCAGCAGGGGCATGTAACGCGGTGTCATATATAGCGAAACAACCTGGACGAAACAAAAAAGTAACCATCGATTATATTGGAGATCATCGGTATTTAAGTTATCGCAACTTGGTGCGCCACAAAAGTATTTTTGGCATGGATTTCATTTTCAATGAACTGCCGAATAAATTGGTTCCCTTTGATTATGATGCTTTCTATAATTCAACACAGCAATTTGCGATTGGAACGACGGATGCGCATACCGGCGAACCGATCTATTATACCAAGCATCAGTTAATGAAAGAGACAATGCCTATTGTACAGGCTTCTAGCTCACTGCCGTTTGTAGCAAAGCCGATTCATTACGAAGGCCGCACGTTATTCGATGGCGGATTGGTCGATCCGATTCCGGTACAGAAGTCAGTTGCGGATGGCAATAAGAAACACATTATCGTGCTGACCAAAGAACAAGGATATCGCAAGAGTCCATTCAAACAACGGTGGCTTGCCAAAAGCTTTTATCCGAAATATGACGGCCTCGTGAATGTGCTTGTGAATCGAAGTGAAATCTACAATGCTACCTTGGAGACCATTTCCAAAATGGAAGCTGATGGCAGTGCAATCATCATCCGTCCTTCTGCCAAAGTGCTTGTAGGCCGGATGGAGAAGAACCCGAAGAAATTGGAAGATCTGCATGATTTGGGCTACTCGGATGCGAAGCGGATGGGTTCCCAATTAAAAAACTGGTTATTGACATAAGCGACAAAGGAGCTGTTCGTATGGGCGTATCTCAACAAAAAATCACAACATTTTTGATGTTCACTGGCCAGGCCGAAGAAGCTATGAATCTGTATACTTCTGTCTTCGATCAATCTGAAATCGTCAGCATAAAGCGATACGGCCAGAATGAAGCGGGAGCGGAGGGCAGTGTGATGCAGGCGAGGTTTTCCATCCATGGACAGGAGTTTATGTGTATAGACAGCAGTGTGAAACATGCATTTACGTTCACGCCATCCATTTCACTTTATGTAAATTGCGAAACGGAAGAGGAGATTGAGCGTGTTTTTGCTCAACTATCGCAGGATGGTCAAGTCTATATGGCGCTCGGGACCTATCCGTTCAGTAAGAAATTCGGTTGGGTTGGGGACAAGTTTGGTGTTTCCTGGCAGTTGAATTTACTAGGGAATGATAAGGAGTAACCTGTTAAGTACAACGGAACTTGCTCTTGGAAAGGAGTATTCGTGATTGTTGTTAACTATCCTGCTTTTCGTAATCGCTGGGATCGCTGAAATTGGCGGAGGATACCTGGTGTGGCTCTGGCTGCGAGAATCCAAGCCACTCTCGTACGGTATTGTAGGAGGAATAATCCTTGTCTTGTACGGTATTATTCCAACTCTGCAGAGCTTTCCAACATTTGGGCGAGTCTATGCAGCTTACGGCGGTGTATTCATCATTCTTGCCGTGCTGTGGGGATGGTTTGTTGATAAAAAAACACCTGATATGTACGATTGGATCGGAGCTGCTGTTTGTGTTGTAGGGGTCTCCATTATGCTTTGGGCCCCTAGAAGTTAATAATTTAGAAGGTAAGCTTGCTTAATTCAATAAGTAGGGGTATATTTCTCTTATGTGAATTGAATAACCACCAACCGGGAGCTTGATTAGTCAGGCTGAGAGTGCGGGATATACCGCTGACCGTTCGATCTGATCTAGGTAATGCTAGCGCAGAGAATGATAGTACAATTAATTAGTGTACTAATGTCAACGTATACGCCGCACGAGACGATTTTGTCTTTTGCGGCTTTTTTGTATCTTGGGTAATGCCAGCGTAGAGAATTCACACAAATGCACGTCCTTTCGGTCAAGCTTCGATAGGGTTTATCATTTTCTACTTATGGCGCTCCCGGATAATGGGAGCTTTTTCTTATGGTTGGATGTAAAGACGAGAGGGGAAACTAGGAATGAACTGGAAGAAAATCGCACCATGGATGCTGGTAAGCCTGTCTATCGCGTTGGCAGCGTGTGGCAATGAAGCCGTTAAACCGACGGAATCGGCCAAACCGGCCAAGGCACTGACGAATATTAAGGTGGTTTTGGACTGGACGCCGAACACGAATCATACGGGACTGTACGTGGCTAAGGATCAAGGCTTTTTCGAACAAGAAGGCTTGAATGTGCAAATCATCGCTCCCGGAGAGGGCGGCGCGGATACGATGATCGCTTCAGGAGCTGCTGAATTCGGGGTTAGTTATCAAGAAAGCATTACACAAGGTCGTATCCAAGGTGTTCCTTTGGTTTCGCTTGCCGCAGTGATCCAGCATAATACATCAGGATTTGCTTCGCCGGTGGCGAAGAACATCAAATCGCCCAAGGATTTTGAGAATAAAACATACGGTGGTTGGGGGGCTCCGGCTGAAAATGCTATGATTGAATCCCTCATGCAATCAGAGAAAGCGGATCCGAGCAAAGTGAAGATTGTTAATATTGGTGAAGCTGATTACTTCACAGCGGTGAAACGTGATATTGATTTTGCCTGGATATACTACGCTTGGACCGGCGTGGATGCTGAGCTGCGTGGAGAGCCGCTAAATATGATTTATTTGAATAAATACTCCGATAAACTGGATTATTACACACCTGTTCTGGCAACGAATGAGAAAATGATCAAAGAAAAACCAGAAGTCGTGAAAGCCTTCATGGCAGCAGCGACCAAGGGCTATCAATTCGCAATCAGCAAGCCAGATGATGCGGCGAACATTCTGATCAAAGCAGTTCCAGACTTGGATAAAAAGCTTGTGCTTGCTAGCCAAAAATGGCTAAGCACACGTTATCAGGATGATGCCCCGCGTTGGGGTGAACAAAAACGGGCAGTCTGGGAAAATTATGCGAACTGGATGCTGGAGCATAAGCTTCTGGAGAAGAACCTGGATGTAGACGCTGCTTTTACGAACAATTTCTTGCCAGCAGCTGCGAAATAAGCTCGAACTGAAATCAGACGATCAATTGGAAGGAGCAATTCCCATGGCTAATGCACTTGTTAGTATTCAAATCATTCCTAAAACGAAAAATAATGAAGATGTGATTCCTTATGTCGATCGAGCGATTGAGGTGATCGCGAAATCTGGTGTGAAATATTTCGTTTCACCGTTGGAAACAACGATGGAAGGGGAATTGGATCAATTGCTGGCAATCATTCAGGATATGAACGCCGCAATGATTGAAATGGGCAGCCCTAACGTTATTTCCCAAGTGAAAATATATTTCAACCCCTCTGGAGCGTCGATGGACAAGTTAACGGAGAAATACAGATAATGAAACAGCAACGCTGGTTCAAAGCAGGATGGCCACCTATTGTCGTGGTCATCCTTCTGCTGCTTATATGGCAGCTAACAGTGACTTGGGGAGGAACAGCGAGTTGGCTGCTGCCGAGTCCGCTCAAGATATGGAGAGACGGTACAACGGATATGCCGCGCGTCTGGATGCATAGCTTCGCCACTCTGCGATTGATGTTAATGGGCTTCGCTGTCGGTGTAACAGGCGGCGCTGTCGTCGCTGGTTGTCTGCACCGGATACCCGCGCTCAAAGCCGGATTCTATCCGCTGTTGATTCTTTCACAGAATGTTCCTACGATTGCGTTGGGCCCTCTTTTAATTATTTTATTTGGATTTGGTCTTTTGCCTAAAATCTTATTAATTTCACTGGTTTGTTTCTTCCCCGTAACGATGTCTACCCTGGATGGCTTCATGCAAACAGATCGGAATATGTATAATTACATGCAGATGATTGGGGCTAGCAGAAGGCAAATTTTCTATAAGCTTGAGGTGCCTCATGCATTGCCGGCTCTGTTTACCGGACTCAAAATATCAGCAACCTACAGTGTAATGGGAGCGGTTATTGCGGAATGGTTGGGTGGCGGTGTTGGACTTGGTTATTATATGATTTTACAGAAATCGGCCTTTCGTGCGGATCGTGAATTTGTAGCGATATTTATCATCGTTATACTAAGCTTGTTGTTCTTCTGGTTCATTGCCGGGCTGGAGAAGCTGATCATTCGCTGGAATGCGAAAAAGTCATCCTAGAGATGAAGGAGTACGAGCATGAATAAGTTAGAACTTCAAGGAATTCAACACACATTCGCGGGCAAAAAACAACGTGTGACTGTGTTATCTGATATTTCACTGCATGTAAAAGAAGGCGAGTTCGTGTCCATTATCGGCCCGTCCGGCAGTGGGAAAAGTACCCTGTTCCATATCATTGGAGGCCTCGTCACGCCTACAGCAGGCGATGTTTGGTTGGATGGAGCGAAGGTGACGGGCATCAAAGGCTTGATCAGCTACATGCCGCAGCAGCCCGCATTGTTCCCCTGGCGGACGATTGAAGCCAATGTAGCACTTGCTCAAGAGGTTGCTGGCGTATCTAGGCAGGATGCGGTGGCAAAAGCCAGAGAGTGGCTGCCCAAGGTTGGACTTGCCGGGTACGAACAGGAGCTGCCACACGTCTTGTCAGGCGGGATGCAGCAGCGTGTGTCGTTTCTCAGAGCGCTGCTTAGTCCGCAGGAAGTCATGTGCTTGGATGAACCCTTCGGCTCATTGGACGCGCTGACGCGCCAAGATATGCAAGCCTGGCTGCTCAATATTTGGGAGAAGAACAAGCGGTCTATCTTATTTGTGACCCATAGTATCGAAGAAGCTCTTTTCTTATCTGATCGGATCTATGTGCTTTCGAATAAGCCTGCCGAAATACTGGAGGAACTGGTGGTTCCTTTCGCCCGGCCGCGTCAGGAGGAAGTCAATCTTGAGCCGGAATTCCACAAGCTTCGTCAACATATACAAAGTCTATTGCGTCAGGAGGTCCAATCATGATTTTCGCTATTGATGCCCATATACATCTTGATATGTATACGGAAGATTCTGCTAAGCAAATCGTATCTGATTTAGCCGAGAGCCAGATTGAAGCTCTCATTGCGGTATCCAGATATTTGGATTCTTGTAAAGCGACGAAGCGATTGAAAACAATCGCAGAAGGCAAAGTTTTCGCTGCTTATGGCTTCCATCCTGAACAGGCGCTGCCTGATGAAGTAGAAGTGGAAGAACTATTCGCTTGGATTCGCGAACACGCAGATGAGATGGTTGCAGTTGGAGAGATCGGCTTGCCTTACTATAATCGGGTTGAAGCACAAGAGAAGGGGCACGCCTTTGATCTTGCTCCCTATGTGGCGCTACTGGAAAGCTTCTTGAAGCTGGCTGCGGAATTGGATAAACCAGTTGTGCTGCACGCGGTTTATGAAGATGCGGAAATCGTCTGTGATCTGCTTGTGAAGCATAGTATTCGCAAAGCTCATTTTCATTGGTTCAAAGGGGCTCCACATGTTGTGCAACGCATGATTCAAGCTGGTTATATGATCTCCATTACACCTGATGTTCTGTATGAAGAAGAAATACAAACGCTTGTTCGTCAGTATCCAATTACACAGCTAATGGTTGAGACTGATGGTCCCTGGCCCTTCGAAGGGCCTTTCCAAGGGCAAGAAACACACCCGCAGATGATTCATCCAGTTATTGAACAGATAGCGCTGCTGCATGGTGTGCCAAGAGAAACAGCAGCCGTAATCATTCATCGGAATACCCAGCAATTCTATGATCTCCCTATTTAATTAATTTGGAACTGGACAAGTGTTCGTATTGGTTTTATAATGAACAAGAACACTTGTTCTATATCTAGGTGAGGTGAACGTAGAAATGACTGTCCGCTGCGGTTGGGTCAATGAAGATCCGTTATATATCCATTACCATGATCAAGAATGGGGCGTACCAGTCCATGACGATCGCCATTTATTTGAGATGCTTAATCTCGAGGGGGCACAGGCAGGACTCAGTTGGTATACCATTCTGAAGAAGCGCGAGAACTACCGTGAAGCATTCGATCAATTTGATCCGTTAATCATTGTGAATTACGATGATAACAAGATGCAAGAGCTTTTGCAAAATGCGGGAATCGTACGAAATCGCTTGAAAATCGCAGCTGTTGTTCAGAATGCGAAAGCTTTTCTCAACGTTCAGCAAGAGTTTGGCACGTTCGATCAATACATATGGGGATTCGTAGGCGGCCAACCGATTCGCAATCATTGGCGCAGTATGAGTGAAGTTCCAGCAACATCGGAAATATCAAATGCAATGAGCAAAGATTTGAAAAAGCGAGGATTCAAATTCGTAGGGTCAACCATTTGTTATGCCTATATGCAAGCGGTAGGAATGGTGAATGATCACTTCGAGACTTGTTTTCGATACAGCGATGTGTAAATAGAAGAAAAGGCCATCAGATAAGGGAGCCCCCTTGTTTGGTGGCCTTTCTTCTGGAGAATTTATGCGTATTGAAGTTGTTTCTCCATAAGATTCGTTTTAATAAGGTAGATACGCTTGCGGATGTAGAAGTCATAAACAGCTCCTGTTAATTCTCGTGGTTTAATGCGATTGTTGGTGTCGTTGTCTATGATTGTCACCGATCCGTCATCATAAAACTTGAACGTATAATCGGCGTAATAGGCATGTGCTTCATCGAGCATGGCATCTATCTGTCCGGGAAGAAGATGGTCAGTGTCACACAATGCCTTGTGGTACCAATAATCTCTCTCAATAAAGCGAAAATTGTGACTAGTGTTCATCATGTTAACAACCTCCTCATCTAATTGGAACATTTGTTCTTGTTTTCATCATAACAAACAAATGTTCGTATTGGAAGAGGGAACTTTGAAAAATGGGAAATATTTTCATATAAAAAAACTTTCAATCAGCTAGATTGAAAGTTTTTTGGGTCTTTGGTGAGCGCTTACCCCTAAAATAGTCACCCATGCTGCTGCGCAGCTCCACGAAGAATGAAAATGTGGAGTGAATTCTCAGTGTAGAGTAACGACGTTCCCTCTGGCGTGGATTTGCTACTAGTGGTGGAGATAAATAGATGGTTGAGTGAGCGCGGAGAGTAGCAGTACGGGAAAGTAGCTTGATTGGATGGGCGGGAAGGCAGCCGTCAAGAGGAACTACAATCCGCAATATGTGACGAATCGGCCGATGCGCGCATCCATGCGGAACTAGAATCCGCTAATACGCGTGAATCCGCCCATTTCGGGGGCGAAACAGCGAAATAGAGGAATAGAGTTCCTTGTGAGGTCAAATTAGGTCTCCAAGGACATCTAATGAACTGTACGATGCTTATAGACGAGAAAATGGCTACTTTTGCGATTTAATGAACTGGAATGGCGTTATCGAGCAGATTTTAGGTGTGAAGGTGAGCTATGCTTGAAATAGCGCCTCTGGAATTCATTAGATTTTCAGAGTGAGCGATATGGGTCGAATAAAGGGCATTGAGTTCGTTAGAGGCCTCGGGTTTTCCTCAGGGTTCAATGACTTGACTTGGTGACCAAGCCGTAAATTAGGTTTATTCGGCCATGATATGTTTCGTAATGGCTATCCCATGCATCCGTCCGGTTTCAATAAAGATTTCGTTCGCATCATATTTGGAAGAAGCAACGACACCAGCGACATAGAGTCCCGGAATATTCGTTTCCATCGTCTCGGGATTGACCAGCGGAGCATTCGTTTCTTCATGAAAGTTCACACCAATGGATGTCAGCAGCTGACGATCAGGTCTGAAGCCTGTAAGGGCAAGAACGAAGTCATTCGCTATAATGACGCTTTCGGAGTCTCTGCGTACAACAATCGATTGTTCTTCGATACGTTCAACCTGAGAGTTAAACCACATGTGGATGCGTCCTTTGTTTACCATGCTTTCGAATATCGGACGAACCCAGGGTTTAATATTGGCGGAGAAATGGGGTCCGCGGTAAATAACGGTTACTTCAGCGCCGACCCGCATCAAATCCATAGCCGCGTCAACAGCGGAATTATTGCCGCCGATAATGGCTACTTTGGTACCTGCATAGGGGTGAGCTTCCTTGTAATAGTGGGTTGTCTTAGGTGAATCCTCGCCGGGGATCCCAAGCAAATTAGGATGATCAAAATAACCGGTAGCAACGATGACACGATGAGCGCTATAAACTGCCGATTTGCCAAACTGATTTACGGTATGTACATGGAAGCCTGTTTCTAGCTGTTCTATGGCAACGACTTCCTCATAAGAGCGAATGCGCAGTTGTTCTCTGCGAGCGACCTCTCTGTAATAGACCAATGCTTCTTGACGATAGGGTTTATCATGAGGGGTTGAAAATGGATAGCCTCCAATTTCAAGCAGTTCAGGCGTGCTGAAAAATTGCAAATACGTAGGATACAAATAAATGGCATTGACGATGCTGCTTTTTTCTATTAGTAAGGGTGACAGACCTTCGCGTTGTAAAGCGACTGCGGCAGACAACCCGCAAGGGCCTGCGCCAATGATAATAACATTTTCCAAAATGACTGACCTCCTCAAGACTGAATCTCTTTCCATAGTAGCGCAAGCCGAGAGGGATGCCAAGTTTTTGGTCGTCAGAAAAAGAACAGGAGCCGCCCGAAACGCGGAACTAGCTGCCTGCTCATTTTTACCAGATGATCTTATTTCTGATTCAATTGGATTTGTTCGTTTTCTTCGCTAATATCATCTTTGGCAATGTTAACGGATGTTGTGTTCGGGGCGTTCTCTAAGGTGTCATTGACGAAGGCCAAGTCTTGATTTTTGGCGTTTGTATTCGTGGTTCCGGTGTAATTGCCTGCATGTTTTTTGTTTTCCATGAGAGCCATCCTTTCTGGACAAATTAGCGTTCAGCCTTAACCTGTACACATACGTTCGATTTTATGCTCCATATTATGGACAAAATCCGCTATAATAGAGGCAGATCATGAAAAAGGAGCACAAAGACGATGACTTTAGGAAATATTCAACATATGGTTATTTTTAATTTGCATGCTGGTAAAGATACACAAGAGGCTGAACAATTTCTAACAAGCAGCGCAGAGGAATTGGCGGCGATTCCTGGTGTAGAAGAGTTCCGTGTACTGCGTCAAGTAAGCGTGAAAACGGATTTTGACTATGGTTTCTCGATGGTATTTGCCAATCAAGCGGCATATGACGCTTACAATATCCATCCCATACATACGCAGTATGTTGCCGAGCGTTGGATGAAAGAAGTTAGCCGTTTTCAGGAAATCGATTTTGCGGCATTCGAATAGATCGCTCTGAGGGGAGTTAGACAGTATCTTGAACAAAACCGAAGAGATGTTTGATATTTATGACGAAAACATGAATTGGCTTGGCGCTGCTCCACGTTCGGAAGTGCATGCCAAAGGACTTTGGCATCAAACTTTTCAATGCTGGATTGTTACACATGAAGGGGGAGAACCGGCTCTTCTTCTGCAATTGAGGCATCCAGATAAAGATTTATTTCCGAATTTACTGGACATTTCTTGTGCAGGACATCTTGCGGCTGGTGAAACAACAAAAGAGGGAGCGCGCGAGCTGGAGGAAGAGTTAGGGCTCAAGGTTAACTTCGATCAATTAATGCCATGCGGCATATTTGCGGAAGAAGATCTCATCTCCGAAAACCTTATCGATCGTGAGTTTTGTCATGTTTTCATGCATCGATGCGATCAGCAGCTTCAGGCGTATGTACTGCAACCTGATGAGGTCAGCGGGATTTTTGCGGTAAAAGCGGCCAGTTTTGAACGTTTAATTCGTTCTGAAATTGAAGAGCTGACGGCGAAAGGCTATCGACTGAACGCGGCGGGTTTCCTGGAAGAGGAGAATCTAGTGGTGCGTTTGGAACAAATTGTTCCCCATCCCACTGCGTATTATGAACTGGTATTTCGGAAACTGAGGGAATACGGCTTTATTCCACAGGCATAGACAAAGAACCGATGCGCACGTTCCGCTCGGTTCTTCTTTCATCCAAGTAAAGGTCTTAAGCAAAATACTTATTCGCTATGTAGGCGTAAGCAATATAACAGACAACGGAAAGTCCGATACAGATAATTCCCAGAGCTGTTTTACGCTTGAAAAGAAGCAGGAATCCGGCACTGAAGGCGGAACCCATAACTAACATCGAAATAAAAGTCAGAACACCCATTACATCTTATCTCCTTACCCTTTGTTTACGTAATCACGCACCATGTCCTCATTTACATAAGAACGGAGCGGAGAAATGCCCTCTTTCGCATGGGCGATGATTTGGGCTGTAATGGCGTTGATGGCATCAACGGTGAAGGGTAGCCCACGTTTGCACAGATCAACGGCAGCATCGATCGCTTGCTCACGCTGTTCATCCAGTTCCGCAAAGCGCACGAGATGCAAATGCTGTGCATTCGAATGTTTGGATATCGCTTCATGTACGTTCATCTTAAAGATCTCCTTTAGTGACCAGATTCTATCTAAGTATACACGATTGCTTGCGGAAGGAACAGCAGAAAGAGAATAGAGGCATAAAATTGAAACCAGACTTCTACATAGCTCGGAGTGAAACAAATGAGTGCATTGCCGATTGAATCTGTTCTTCCACAGTTATTGGACGCTTTGCGCGGGAGCCCCTGCGCGGTGCTGGTTGCTCAGCCTGGAGCGGGTAAGACAACCCGGGTTCCGCTTGCTCTTCTGCAAGAAACATGGCTGCAAGATCAGAAGATCTTAATGCTTGAGCCGCGAAGGCTGGCCGCAAGAGCTGCTGCGGGCTACATGTCCAAGCTTTTAGGTGAAGAAGTAGGAAACACAGTGGGTTATCGGGTGAAAAATGATACACGAGTCGGTCCGAGAACACGTATTGAAGTCATTACGGAAGGCGTACTAACGAGGATGCTTCAAAGTGATCCAGCGCTAGATGGTGTAGGTGCCGTTATTTTTGATGAGTTTCATGAACGCAGTCTGCATGCTGATCTGGGGTTGGCTTTGAGCCGGCAGACGCAGACCTTGCTTCGTGAAGACATGCGCATCCTCGTGATGTCAGCAACTATTGAAGCCGAACCTGTCGCTTCCATGCTGGATCAGGCCCCTATTATTAGAAGTGAAGGGCGAACTTACCCGGTTACAACGCATTACTTAACAACCAAAGTGATGGGCAGGATAGAAACTGTAGTTATCAAAAGCATTCAACAAGCCTTAGCCGAACAAGCAGGGAGTTTGCTTGTTTTTCTGCCAGGAGCAGCAGAGATTCATCGTGTAGCTGGCAGTCTCAGCTCACTGCGATTGGGTCAAGAGGTGGAGATTGCGCCGCTATATGGCAATCTTTCTCAAGAAGCGCAGGATCGGGCGCTTGCGCCAAGCACCGCGGGTCACCGCAAGGTCGTGCTCGCTACGTCGATCGCAGAGACGAGCTTGACCGTTGAAGGTGTCGCGGTTGTTATCGACAGCGGCTTGATGCGTGTGCCGGCCTTCTCGCCACGGACTGGCCTGACCCGTCTGACGACGGTTCCAGTTTCCGCAGCCTCTGCTGATCAGCGCAGAGGCCGGGCTGGTCGTCTCGGTCCTGGCGTGTGCTATCGCCTATGGACCGAGACCGAGCAGCGGCAGCTCCCGCTGAGCAGCACGCCAGAAATCCGCGAAGCGGATCTGGCGCCGCTAGCGCTGGAACTGGCCGCCTGGGGCGTGTCAGACCCAGCGGAGCTGGTCTGGCTCGACCCCCCGCCTGCTGCTGCCTATCAGCAGGCTCGGGATCTGCTCGTGCAGCTCGGCGCCTTGCACGCGCACGGGGCCCTAACGGCGCACGGCAAGCGCCTCGCGCCGCTAGGGCTGCACCCGAGGCTTGCGCACATGGTGCTGCAAGCCATAGCTCTTGAGCTCGGCGCCATGGCGTGCGAGCTCGCGGTAATGCTCAGCGAGCGCGATTTCATGCGCGCTGCGGAAGGGCGCGATGCGGATGTTCGCACCCGCATCGAAGTGCTCTGGCGCGCTGCGCAGGGCGAGCAGCGCGCAGATGTTGACTTTGGCTTGTGCCGGCGCATCGCGGCGGAAGCCAAAGTGCTCATGCAGGCGCTCGGCATCCGCCAGAGCGCCCGGCGGGCTTCGGCGAGCGGCCTGCTGCTCGCCTTCGCTTACCCCGATCGCGTCGCGCAGCGACGATCGACGGGCCGCTTCTTGCTAAGCAGCGGGCGCGGAGCGGTGCTGCCTGAGCTGCAGCCGCTATCCAACGAGCGCTATCTCGTTGCTGCCGAGCTGGACGATAATGGCCCGGAAAGCCGCATTTATTTGGCAGCGCCCGTTCAGGAAGATGAGCTGCTTGACGTATTCGAAAGTCTTTTGCAGCAGGAGAAAGAAGTGCTTTGGGATAAAGCGACTGAATCTGTAAAAGCAAGGCAACGCTTGCGGTTTGGAGCGATTATCCTCAGAGACAACCCCTTGCAGGAGCTCAGCCCGGAATTATATGTGCAGGCGCTGATCTCGGGCATTCGTGCCGAATCTTTGGAACTGCTGCCTTGGACGAAGAGTGCGCGCCAATTGCAGGAGCGTGTTACCTTTATCCATAGGCATGAAGGGGAGTGGCCCGATATGCGGGACGCAACTTTACTGGTTACATTGGAAGATTGGCTGGGGCCCCATCTGTATGGACTGAAAACCAAAGGCGCGATAGGGCGGCTAAATTTGACAAGTATATTAGAAGAAATGCTAACATGGGAGCAGCGACGCCGATTGGACGAGTGGGCACCCACGCATATTCAAGTGCCAAGCGGATCCCGTGTTCCCGTTGACTATAGGATGGGTGAATCTCCTGCGATTGCAGTTCGCTTGCAAGAAATGTTCGGCCTTGCAGATACTCCCCGGATTGCGAAGGGCAGAATTCCAGTGACCTTGCACCTATTGTCGCCGGCCCAGCGTCCTGTTCAGGTGACGAAAGATTTGGCCAGTTTTTGGCGGGAAGCCTACTTTGAAGTCAAAAAAGATCTCAAAGGCCGATATCCTAAACACTACTGGCCGGATGATCCGATGGCTGCGATGCCGACCAATCGCGCTAAACCGCGTTCCTAACCCATTTCGCAGAAGAAGGGAACTGACACACCCATGGCAAGGTACTCCGCTGCGGAGGAAGTCGTCATCATGATATCAGCGGGGTTCGCGACGGCTCCTTATTTTTTGGATGCTTTTGGAACGGCATTGTCCGCTCAGTTCGATCACGAGGGTATGGCGAACCGCGTTGTTATTCACTTTCCCTACGGGGATTGGACACGTCAACGGGGGCGGCAGCTCAGTGAAATTATAAGCGATCTTTGGCGCAACGCCCATGGCAAACCATCCATATATGGAGGGGAAAGCTTGATTGCCTATCTAACCGCTAACTTATCAGCCAGACAACAAGTTCTGCTTATAGGGCATAGCGCAGGCGGGGTAGCTTCTATTCAAGCTGCTGAAATGGTTGTGCAACAAGGATATTCACTTCTGGGTGTGATCCAAATTGGATCCCCCAAATGCGCGATACCGCCAAATCTTAGGAATCAAGTGCTTTATCTGAATGCATCGAACCAGCTGAATCAAGCGAAAGATCCGGTACCGCGTCTGGGCACTTGGGGCGGATGGTCCAAGACACGCCTTGGCTTAAGGCGTTGGAATCGAATGAAGCATGCACCGAATCACCAGCAGACGCTGCCTTTGATAGGCGGTCATGCCGATTATTTTAGAGATCATAATCCTTATATTTGGCAGGATACAACCAACTTGCAAACCACAATAAAAGCCATATGGACTTGGCTAAACCGATCAGAAAAGGAAGATGAACATGATTGAAGTACTGAAAGCGAACATGGAGTTCGCCAAAGAAGATGGGTACGTAGGCAAGGTTGAATTTAAAGTAAACGGGCACGAACATCCCTACGAAATCACGCTGCACAGTAAACGCGGGAAAGATGATTGGAGCTACGCTTTGAACTTTTTGAACGAGTCCGGGAAAGAAGAAGACATTGAAGCTGTTGAGGAGTTGCTTGAAGAAGATGAATACTTCGATCAACTTGTGGATGCTGCGCAAAAGGCTTTGGTGAAGTAAAACGCAAGTTGCATGAAGGGAGGAAGTCCGCTTGGATGCTCAAGTGAAACAAACACTCAAGGCCAGCTACGATCAACAAGCCCGCTTGCGCAACGAGGAAACGATTCAAACCTGGAAAAGCGAAGAAATGGATCGTTTCCTTAAACGGCTGCATGAGCTTTCTCCGGATACGCACAGGCGGGTGCTGGATCTGGGCAGCGGTCCTGGTCATCAAGCTGTCTATTTGCAAAATCAAGGTTGCGAGGTCACATGTGTTGATCTTTCCGAAGAAATGGTAGCTATATGCAAAGAAAAAGGGTTGGCTGCCTTTGCAATGGATTTCTATCACCTGGGCTTGCCTGAGCAATCATTTGATGCCGTTTGGACGATGAATGCATTGCTTCATGTACCCAAGGAGGGACTTCACCAAGTTCTCACCAACATAGAAACTGTGCTCAAGCCGGAAGGGCTGTTGTATTTGGGACTTTACGGCGGGTACGAGAGTGAGGGGATATGGGAGCATGATACGTATCGGCCTCAGCGATTCTTCTCCTTTTATGAGGATGAGCATATCCAGCGTAAAGTGGCCGAAGTATTTGACATCGAACAATTCACGCTCATCCCAATGGATGGCACGCAAGTAGATTACCAAGCTATTCTAGCGAGAAAAAAATAGTTAAACCCATCCGGCAACGGATGGGTTTTTGTGCGCTTGGCAGCGCATTGACTAAGGAGTGAAAGTCTCAAGTACACCGCGAGGTGGCGGAAGTAAATAGCTGACAGGCAGTGCGTAGTCCGTGAGGATGCGTGCGGAGGGCTTGAAGGCAAATCCCGGAATAAGCGGCTAGACTAAGTTGGCTGGCGAGATCGGACAACCCTGCGAAAGAAGGGGAACGTCCTGGTACAAGCCCTGACCCAAAAGGCAGGGACTTGGTGCGAAGCCTGGAACTGGTGGAAGAGTAGTGCTGAAGAAACCGCGATGCACCAGACAGAAGTTGGGGAGCGAAGAAGCGCGGAGAATCGAGGTCAAACATTCAGGTAGACCGTTAGGGGCGGAGTATTTTTCATGACGTCCACCGAAGCGTTCTTGCTACGGGGCTTTTTGGTCTCAACGGGCATCTAACGAACTGCATGATGCTTATTGACCGTAAAATGGCTGCTTTGGAAT
This sequence comes from Paenibacillus sp. HWE-109, assembly GCF_022163125.1. Lineage (NCBI taxonomy): Bacteria > Bacillati > Bacillota > Bacilli > Caryophanales > Paenibacillaceae > Paenibacillus > Paenibacillus sp. HWE-109. Next base: position 2,345,439 of record NZ_CP091881.1, read on the forward strand.
TTTAATGAACCGAGTTGGCGCTACCGCGCAAACTTTAGACGGAAATGTGGTCATTTTCTTGAAATAGAGCATCTGGAATTCATTAGATTTTCAGGATGAGCGATTTTGGCCGAATAAAGGGTATTGAGTTCGTTAGGGGACACGGGGTTTGCCTCAAGATATTGCTTGATGAATTAGCCGCAGGCTAGGTTTTCTTGCTAATTTCCAGAAATAGATAAATTTATCCCTGTTTTATAAGAATAGCAACCTAACTTTTTCCAATTAATTTTTTATAATCGAGGTGTACCCAAAAAAAGAAGAAATTCTAGGAGGTCAACAATGAACAAAGTAAAAAGTGGTTTATCTTTAGCGGTAGTAATGGCTATGACGGCTACCTCGGTAGCTTGCAGCTCTGGAAGTCAAACGGCAACGACGGCGACAACTACGTCCCCAAGTCCATCCACCCCAGTAAAAGCAGCTGAAAAAGAGAAACCGAAAGAGTTCAAGATGACGCTTCGACACATTGAGATTAGAGACACAGCGAAATCGAATTTAGCGATTTTGACTAGTGCAGTAAAAGCAACTGAAGCAGAAGTGCCTGGACTTAAGTTCGAATTGGATGGTGTTGAGGATGTAGTCAATCGTGACACGAAGTTGAAAGCAGAAATGCAAGCGGGCAGCCCGCCGCCTATTTTTGATCTTTTTGGTGGAGCGGATACGTTGAATTATTCCAAAGCGGGTCGTTTGCTGGATTTGACACCAATTCTTACTGAGCTAGGTTTAAAAGATAAATTTATGAATCTGAACGAGTTTACTGTCGATGGCAAAATTTATGGATTGCCAAGATCGGGGTTTGTTGAAGGCGTTTTCTATAATAAGAAAATGTTTGCAGATGCAGGCGTTCAAGTCCCTAAAACTTGGGATGAGTTCTTGAAAGTTTGCGAAGCGATTAAAGCCAAAGGCATCACACCAATCGCGATGGGTGGAGGAGCCGGAGACGGTTGGGTCATTAACATGTTATTGAATACGTTGTTCGTGCGGATCGGCGGACCTCAGGTTCAAGATGGTTTTGCAACGGGCAAATCCAAATGGACGGATCCAGCGGTTGTTGAAGCTTTCAAAAAGCTGGAAGAGCTGAAAACGAAAGGTTACATCGATAAAAACGTGATCGCTACCAAGTATTCAGATGGGCAAGCCAGATTCTATACAGGTCAGGCGGCTATGTTATTTGACGGAAGCTGGGCTGCTTCAGCCATTAAGAGTCCTAAGTCGATCGTGGCCAACGACGCGAGTTTCTTCAACTTCCCGAATATGGGCGGTGGTGGTGACGATATGATCAATGGTGGTTGGTCGAATGGTTACGGATTCTCCTCTAAATTGAATGAAAATGAGTTGAAAGCGGTTAAATCGTTTATCAAAAACTTCTATACCGAAGCTAACCAAAAATTAGCGCTGAAAGAATCCGGTAACATTCCTGCCTTGAAGTTGACGGATATTGGCGATGCAACAGGTTTGATCGCGGAAATCGTGCAAGCGCAATTGTCAGCGAAGAAAGGGGCTTTCCCGGCATTCGATGCGCTGGTTTCACCAGCCGTGAAGAAAACCCTGGAGGCGACTTCCGAAGAGTTGATCGGTGGTAAAATCACTGCGCAAAAAGCAGCAGAAAAAATGCAGGCCGCACAAGACGCTAAGTAACTGGGCACATGTGGGAAAGGGGCACCACGCGTAAGCGTTGGTGTCCTAATTTACGCTATTTAAACGGAAAGATGGAGGATACCATGAATAAAGTATTGCGTAATCCGTATGCCTATGTGCTGTTTGTGGTGCCTGCGATGGCGCTTTATCTGACGTTTTACATTGTACCAATGCTGAATTCTTTGAAGTATGCGGTCACAAGTTGGAACGGCATTAATGAAGCGACTTTTAATGGTTTAGACAATTTCGTGAAAGCATTCCATGACGAAAAGTTTTGGATAGCTTTTAAAAACAATATCTATTTTGTATTGTTCTCGGTATTCGTTCAAATACCCGTTATTATCTTCTTCTCTATATTAATTAGTGGTGCTAAGCGGTTTCTAGGCTTTTACAAAACGACCGTCTTTCTGCCAAGTGTACTGTCCACAGCGATAATCGGGGTTATTTGGCAGTTTATTTATCATCCTGATGCGGGATTAGTGAATCAATTGCTGCGCATGTTTGGTCTTGAGAGTTGGACGCATGGCTGGCTGGGTGAAGAAGGTTACTCGATGTTAGCGATTCTCGTAACGAACGGCTGGCAATGGACCGGATTCTACATCGTTCTTGTACTAGCTGCCATTTTCGCGATTCCCAAAGAAATGCAAGAAGCCGGAGAAATGGACGGAGCGATCGGATGGCGCAAGGCGCGCTACATTACGATTCCGCTCATTCGCCCTGTTATTCTCGTAGTGATGATGCTGTCGATAACTGGGGCCATGAAAGCGCTGGATATCGTGTTTATCATGACCAAAGGCGGTCCGTTCGGTAGTTCGGAAGTGATGGCTACCTATATGTACAAACAAGCTTATTCGATGTCATTATTCGGATACGCGAATGCCATTTCAGTTATTATTTTCTTATTTACGGTCGTCCTAACCGTGATATTTCATTTCCTTACCCGACGGACAGAGGAGGTCGACTACTAAGATGAGAAAAGCAACAGGCATTCTCCGGCACGTCATCCTTTTAGGTTACTTAGCGATCATTTTGTATCCGCTTTTGTTTATTTTTAATTCCTCTTTCAAAAATAACTCGGAAGTCGTTCTGCATCCGTGGGCGCTGCCAGAGAAATTCCAAATGGGCAACTACATCGATGCCTTTGGAAATTCGCATATTGGCAAATATTTCATGAACAGCTTGTATATAAGTACAATCGCAACTGTTGCAGGGATAATACTGGCAACTGCGATTGCATATGCCATTACTAGAATGAGGTTTCCTCGCATTAGTAAGCTTGTGTATGGCGGTTTGCTATTATCGCTATTGATCTCGCCTGCCTCTTTACTTATACCTTTGTATATTATGATCAGAAGTTTAGGCATCTACAATACGCCATTTGCTCTGATTGTTCCTTATACCGCTTTCAGTATTCCGATTTCCGTGTTTGTCATGGCGGCATTTCTGAAGTCGATCCCGCGCGAACTGGAAGAGGCTGGCGTCATGGATGGACTTTCGGTGTTTGGGCTGCTGGGCCGGATTATTATGCCGCTGACTTTACCCACGTTGGTGACTGTCTTTATTCTGAACTTCATGGGGCATTGGAATGAATTTATTATGGCGAATTTGTTTCTATCCAGCCAGGATCTGCGCACATTGCCCGTAGCGGTTGTTGCTTTTATGGATAAATTCCAAATGAATTACGGCGCGTTAACGGCTTCGGTGATGATCAGTGCGTTGCCAGTGATTATCGTTTACACGGTTCTGCAAAAGCAGATTATTCAAGGCGTTGCGGCAGGCAGCGTAAAGGGTTAAGCAGGATGTAACAAATAAGCGCTTTTAGACGTTTTCTTTTGTTCGGTTTCAGCACTTGCGAACAAAGGACAACTGCTGAATGCGCTTATTTTTTGATTTTGGCGAGTGCAATTTAACGAGTCCGATGTGGGAGCTTTGCTGTCCTTATATGTACATACAAGTTAGACGAATGGTATAATACCTTCAGTATTCATACAACAGAGGTGAAACCATGAAAGAGAAACCAATACCGAAATACATGCAGCTGAAACAAGAAATCTTATCGTGGCTTCACGCCGGGAAATTAAAAGCGAATGACCAGATGCCTTCAGAGAACGAAATCGCGGAGCAATTTCAGATGAGCCGGCAAACGGTGCGGCAGACGTTCGGTGAACTGGAGCAAGAAGGCTGGCTGTATCGACTGCAGGGGAAAGGGACATACGTATCCACGCCTCAAACGCAAAAAAGCAGAGATGTACAGACCATCGGCATTTTGACGACTTATATTTCGGATTATATTTTTCCGCATATTGTGAGAGGTGCAGAGTCGGCTTTGCGTGCACGCGGATACAGACTTCTCCTGTCTTCGACGGACAACGATAAGGCCAAGGAAAAAGAAAGCCTGGATATGATGATGAGCCAACCGCTGAGCGGCTTGATTATTGAACCGACAAGAAGTGCGGAAGGCAACCCGAATTTGAGCTTTTACTTATCGCTGGACTATCAACATATTCCTTATTTAATGATCAATGAACGGTATCCGGAGATGAACTGTCCTTCCTTGATCGTGGATGATGAAGAAGGTGGTTTTAAAGCGGCTCAGCATCTGATTGAGCTCGGCCATCGGCAGATCGCCGGCTTCTTCAAAACGGATGATTTGCAGGGTGTAAATCGGCTGAAAGGTTTTATTCGTGCCCACCAGCACTATCAGATTCCGCTTCTTCCAGAGCTGGTCGTTCACTATGCCACGGAGGAGAAAAGGCAGAAACCGTATCAGTCCGCGGTTGAACTCTTGAGTCATAAAGCGGAACGTCCGACCGCATTTGTCTGTTATAACGATGAATTGGCAATTCATTTGCTTGAAGCTGTACGTACATTAGGTCTTCAAGTGCCAGAGGATGTCTCATTGGTAGGTTTTGATGATTCCTCTTTGGCGATAGCTACCGAAGTGAAGCTTACAACACTCACACATCCGAAAACCCAGTTAGGTGCAGATGCGGCTGAGCTTTTAATAGATATGATAGAGAATAAGCGGGTAAACAGCAGTGAGACCAGTAAAGTGTATAAGCCGGAATTGATCGTTAGGGAATCAACAATAGGCGTTTAATTCGGAGAAAATAATGATAGCCAACTTGTACGTACAAGTGTTATACTGTCCATATTAACACGACTAACCAAGGAGGCAATACTAGCATGAACCCTTTTAAAGAGAAAGTTTTTTGGTTCGTTACCGGGAGCCAGCATTTATATGGACCTGAGACGCTGCTCCAGGTCGAGGAGCATTCCAAACAAATGACAGAAGGCATTGACCGTCAGGAATCGATTCCGAGCAAGCTTATTTTCAAACCTGTATTGACGACGCCAGATGCGATTCGCAGACTTTGTCTGGATGCTAATGCCGATGACTCCTGTGCGGGAATCATTACTTGGATGCATACGTTTTCTCCAGCAAAAATGTGGATTGCCGGCTTGGCTGAATATCGCAAACCGCTGCTTCATTTGCATACGCAATTCAATCGCGACATTCCCTGGGAAACCATTGATATGGATTTCATGAACTTGAATCAAGCAGCGCATGGCGATCGCGAGTATGGTTTCATTGGAGCTCGCATGGGAATTTCCCGCAAGGTTGTTGTAGGCTATTGGGAAGATCCGGCGGTTATTGAACGCATTGCTGGATGGATGCGCACAGCGGTTGCTTTCATCGAAGGGCGCAGTTTGAAAGTCGCCCGTTTTGGCGACAACATGCGTCAAGTGGCAGTTACAGAAGGCGATAAAGTAGAAGCGCAAATCAAATTTGGCTGGTCCATTAATGGATATGGCATAGGGGATCTTGTTCAACGTGTAGGTGATATTTCGGAAGCTGATGTGGATCAGTTAATGGATGAGTATCAGGATGTTTACGATATTGCTGCCGAAGGACGTACGAGCGGGCCTGTGCGTGATGCGATTCGTGAGCAAGCCCGCATTGAGCTAGGCTTGAAAGGGTTCTTGCAGGAAGGCGGCTTTGGAGCTTTCACGACGACATTCGAAGATCTGCACGGTCTCAAGCAGCTCCCTGGCTTGGCCGTTCAGCGTTTAATGGAACAAGGATATGGCTTCGGTGGAGAAGGCGACTGGAAAACAGCAGCTCTTACGCGGGTTATGAAGATTATCGCCGATAATAAAGGGACTTCCTTCATGGAGGACTACACATATCATATGGAACCAGGAAATGAGCTTGTCTTAGGAGCGCATATGCTTGAAATTTGTCCAACGATCGCAGCAACGCGTCCGAAAATTGAGGTTCATCCCCTGGGCATTGGCGGTAAAGCGGATCCGGCGCGCCTCGTATTTGATGGTTCTTCAGGCGCCGCTCTGAATGCATCGCTGATTGATATGGGAAATCGCTTCCGTTTGCTGATCAATGAGGTGGATGCCGTTCAACCGGTTCAGGCGATGCCAAAACTGCCTGTTGCTCGCGTGCTGTGGAAGCCGCAGCCATCGCTGCGTGATTCCGCTGAGTCCTGGATTCTAGCTGGCGGAGCGCATCACACGGTATTCTCTTACAACGTTAGTACAGAACAGTTGGTTGATTGGGCTGAATTGGCGGGTGTGGAAGTGGTCATCATTAATAAAAACACATCTCCCTTGCAATTCCGCAATGAGCTTCGCTGGAACGAGGCGGCGTGGAAACGCTAAGTAAATGATTGAAGACCGTTCCTCCTTCTGGAGAGGGGCGGTTTTCTCGTTCTTGCCTATGTTCATAAAGTCACATTTGTCGATGTTTGCGAAACTTTCATCCATTGACTTCTTTAATTAAGATGCTATAAAGTGAATGCATATAAGCCTGTCCCGGAAAGGGATGGACGTGTGGGAGGATTACTAGCGATGACAACAACGGCATATGAAGGTACTTATCAAGGTGAGAAAGCGGTCTGGCTGCAAGCTGGGCGATACGAAGCAATTGTTTTGCCTGAAATCGGCGCTAATCTAATTGCATTCCGAGATACGGAGAAAGCGTACCGTTTCTTGCGCGAGCCGGCTCTAGAAGAAATGGCTGCTTTCAAGGAACGTCCGATTGTACATGGAATTCCAGTGCTCTTTCCGCCAAACCGATATGAAGACGGCAAATTCCCATGGCAAGGAAAGGTCTATGAATTTCCTGTAAACGAACCCAAAACAGGCAACCATTTGCATGGTTTTGTACACAATATTCCATGGACTGTCGAGAAATTCGGAACGGACGATGCCGAGAGTCATGTCACACTGGCTCTGCAAGTCAGAGAAGGACACTCCGTATATACGTATTTGCCGCATGAATTTACGATCCGCTTGACTTATACGTTGAATGCATTTGGGCTGCATCAGGATATTTCCGTACATAATGAAGGCAAGGACGCAATGCCTTGTTTGCTGGCTTATCACACGACGATTAATGCACCATTCGCACCTAACAGTCAAGCATCTGACTACGGATTCAAAATGACCATCGGCAACCGCTGGCAGTTGAATGAGAGAATGCTTCCTACAGGCGAATTTCAGACATTAACAGCCGATGAAGAGAAGATGAAAGTTGGCGGACTATCCCCATTCTTCGAATCCATGGATAATCATTACACAACAGCACCGCAAAATGGCCGCAACTACATGGAGTTGACAGATTCCCGTGAAGGCGTCAAACTGGTCTATGATGTAGGAACTTCCTACAAACAGTGGATGATTTGGAACAATGGCGCTTCGGAAGGTTTTTTCTGTCCGGAACCGCAAATGAATTTGGTTAATGCTCCGAATGTGAAGCTTCCTGCTGAGCCAATTGGACTCGTATCTTTGGAACCAGGTGAGGTTTGGGGCGAGAGAGCAAGATTATATACAATTGAATTGAAGAAATAAGAAACATACAGGTACCCCTTAGACGCATGGAGAGAATCCGACGTGATGATCTCCTGCTGTGAGGGGTATTTTTATCGGAAAGGAGAGGTGCTTACGAATGGAAACTAACGAAGTATCCGAGAAAGACGCTTTACTCGCAGAAATCAAACGACTCCGACAGGAGAATGAGCGATTAAAACAAGAGATTGCCAAATTGCGCGGCGTTAAGCGTCCTTCCGGGGATGTGATGGACACGATGTCGACCAAATTAAAAGAAGCGTTGAGAGAATAACACGTTAGTTTCGCCGATCGTTCGACAAACGGAGTCGCTTTCGGTATAATGAAAACTGCCAAAAGGAGGGAAATCAAATGAACGAAACTTTACCACCAAAAACATGTACGATTGACCGACTGGTTACCAAAGAAGCTGAGGTCAGCAAAGTGCTTGCTGGTCAAAAGACAGCTTGCCGACGCAATGGACGCTATGCCGATATCGGTGAAACGATGGACTTGGAAGGCACAGCCTTCACGGTTACCAAGGTGTATCAGCAGTCATTAGGAGATTTGACCGTTGAGGATGCGAAGGCGGAAGGACATACAACTATCGACGAATATCGCGATAGCATTCTATCCATTCATCCGGGCATGCCGTGGCTGCCGCAAATGAAAGTATGGGTTCACGAGTTCCAAAAAGCGGAATAAAGCAAACCAAAAACAGTGTGGATTCTTAGGATCTACACTGTTTTGTTGAATTTTCTCATAGAATGGATGATGGTGTTGAGTTGGTACATTTTACTGTTATATATCCATATTTTTAGTGTCGTATTAAGTATTGGTCCTTATTTCGTCTTATTTCCACTGCTGGCAAAAATACGAACAGCACCATTCGAGCAGCTGCCGGATTATCTGGAGCCATTTCGTATTACCGTACGACTTACGAAGCATGCGGGACATGTTCTAGTTGCGACAGGCATCATACTGACATGGATTACGTCTTGGACATGGAAGACTTCCTGGATTATCGTCACCGTGCTCATTATGGTTGCCTCGTTGTATTTTATTGCCCGCGCATTCTCGCCCCTGCTTCGCAAGCTCAAAGCGCCTCATGAAGATCGCAATGATTTGGTCAATAGACTGCGTAAAGCCTTGATCTGGTACGTCTTAATCACCTTATCCATGATGTGGTTTATGGTGGCCAAACCAACCCTTTGGTAGGCTACAGAGCCGGTTTGCGAGCGTGCATGACTACAAAATTATAATATTTGTATATGCAATCTACGTCAGCGAATCCTGCTTCCCGCAACCAACCTAACTGTTGTTCAAGGGGAGCCATTTTATCCAGTTTCGTCCGTTCATAAGCTGCTTGGAGCGCGTCAGCCGTCAGATCCGTGGCTTCAATCTTGGTCGTCCAATCCGAGCGGTAGAGCTGGTCGAGAAACGGGCTGCTGCCCTGCACTTGATCGGCATTGACGAAGACGCCGCCCGGTTTAAGCAATCCGAAGATATGATGGAATAAGGCTTCTTTGGCGGGTTCTTCAAGGTGATGGATGGAAAGTGCCGAGATTATGCAGTCAAACGTTTCAGTGCTTTCGAAATGGCTGTAATCCCCGGCAACGAAGGTGAGATGGGCGGAATCTTCTCCAAAGCGCAGCTTGGCAACATCCAACATCCCCTCTGAAAGATCAATTAACGTAATATGGGCTCCAGGAAGTTGATGGAGCACATAGGAGGAGAGGAGACCTGTTCCGGCGCCTAGATCGAGAATACGCGGTGCTGGATGATCTGCCTGTACAAGTGAGGCGGCAATGCCGTAGAAATCATCGAAACAGGGAATTAGCTTTTTTCGTTGGCTATCATACTTTTCGGCAATTTCATCAAATTTTGTGCTGATGTGTTGTTTGTCTTGATGTTGCACTCTTCTTCAACTCCGTTCACTTCGTGATACAATCGTATGTCTTGTTGTTAGTTTAACTGGTAAAGGGGAAGAAATCTAAGATATAAAACCGATCATAATTATAGGTAAAACCTATAAAGTGAACGATGCCTATTGTGAATAGGCGGATATTCTCTTATTTTACACGACGGAATAATTGATTGAGCACCTCAGAGAAGACAAGGCCAATGGCAATAGCTCCTGACAGCAGAAACGCTTTGGCTGCCAGCTGTACGGCAAGATCATAGTGGTTAAGGACGACGTTCCTCATGGCATCATAGGCAAGACCGCCGGGTACTAATGGAATGATCCCGGAAACACTGAAAACAATGACTGGTGTTTTATAGATTTTAGCCAGAAACTGACTCACAACCGTAACAAAGAAAGAAGCGATCAGCGTTGCCAAGATTGGATCAAGGGGAATGAGCAAGCAGGAAACATATAACAACCAGCCCACCATTCCAACGAAGCCGCATTGCAGCAGGGTTCGCTTCGGCACATTGAACAAGATTGCAAAAGCTGCAGTAGCGATGAAGCTTGTGAGGAGCTGTTCGAGCATGATCATCCTGTGATTCCCTCCCCGTTATAGAAGGACAGCACGAAGGCGATACCTGCGCCAATCGCAAAAGCCGTTAGAAATGCTTCAGCACCTTTGGAAACGCCTGAAACGAAATGCCCAGCCATCAAATCGCGCACAGCGTTGGTGATGAGAAGTCCAGGCACAAGCGGCATGACAGAGCCGATAATGATCTTATCAAGATCATGGCCCAGGCCCGCGATTACCCAGAGATAGGCCATGGTTCCTATCAATAAGGAAGCCAGGAACTCCGCAAAAAACTTAATCGGCACTAATCGATGAAAATAACCAAGAAAAGAAAACCCGGCGCCGCCGGCAACAAAAGCGGGCAGAAAGTCGGTCCATTTCCCCTGGAACATAATTAAAAAGCAGCCGCTGGCTATGGCTGCGGACAGGATTTTGATCCAAGCAGGATAGCCTGTTTTGGCTGTATCTATATCGACAAGCAACCGATAAGCTTCAGCAGGTGTAAGTTCTCCTTGACTGATTCGTCTGGAAACGGCATTGACAACAGTTACTTTGTGAAGGTCGGTAGAACGAGCGGAAATTCGAATCAGCCGGGTTGTCTGTTCGGGTCCATCGATGGAGAAAATAATGCCGGTTGGCGTCACAAAGCTATGTGAATTGGGAATGCCGAAAGCTTGGGCAACATGGCTCATGGTATCTTCGACACGATACGTTTCGCCGCCATTTTCCAGCATGATTTTACCGGCAAGCAAACAGACTTGTGCGATTTCGTAGTTGGTCGCAGAGGGCTGCTCCATGGTCGTTCACTCCTGAGGGTAGATTTGCCAAAAGTATACTATACCACGAGCCCCCTTTGATGTTAAGGCGTGGCTTTGATTGATTTTAAAGCAACTTTTTCCCAATTGAGCAGTAATTTAATGGTTTCGTCCAACTGCTGCTTGGCAGAAATGTCTGCGGGGTGATCGCCTTTTTGAAAGCCGTAGCTGCCGAATTGAGAATGGTTTCCGCCTTGAATCGTATGATATTCGGTTGTGGTCGGAAGGTCGCTTCTTGCCGCAGTGAAGGCATCCTGTTTGACCGCGCCATCCTTGGAGCCAATCAAAGAGATCACGGGCAGATTTGCTGTTAGCAGACTCCCTTTGGGGTCTGGATACGAGGCCAGAAAAAAAACACCGGCAAAAGCATCCGCATGTGCAGCAGCAAAACGGGAGGCCATCACACCTCCGAGGGAATGCCCACCGATTACGAAAATTTCATCAGGATGATGGGCCGCCAGAATAGAAGCTGCTCGATCACCGCCAAAAACGGCCAGATTCATAGGCATTTTCACAATATAGGTCCTATGCCCTGCCTGCGCTAAGGCTTGCGCATAAGTGGCGTAGCTTTCCGGTTTAACTAGACCTCCGGGATAGTAGATCATGCTCGGTTGTACCGGATTCTTAGGTTCAAACAGAATGACTTGACCTTGTTCGCTTACAGTAACGGTTTCATTGCTTTTCATAGCTTCAAGTGCGGCAGCATCAGGTTGATAAGGTCGCAAATACCAATAAATAATAGCCACAAGTATAATTAATAAGACTAAGGCCCATTTCCACCAATGACGTTTAAAAGCTCTCATCATACATCACCTCTCGCCATGTAGGTTATCAAGTCCTATTAGAAGTGTCAAGGCATACACATTTGAAGGAGACTGGTAGGTATGAAAGCATTTTTTTGACGGATCTGGATGGTGTATAATGGAATAAAAAAGCGAGGTTGTCTTATGCCTAGATATATGGCGTTATTGCGCGGTATTAATGTAAGCGGTCAGAAATTGATTAAAATGGACAAGCTGCGAAGCATTTTCGAAGCGATGGGGTATCAACGTGTAATCACGTATATTCAGAGTGGGAATGTGATTTTCGATAGTGAGGAAAGTGCAGAAACTACCCGTGAGCGCATTGTCCAAGAATTGTTGGCTCAGCTCAATTATGATATACCTGTTATTATTCGATCACTCACTGAGATGCATGAGATTGTTGAGCAGACACCCTATCTAACTGTTGACGAGGAAGAGGGGGAACAGCGTTACGTTACTTTATTGTCTCAACTTCCTACAGACGAGGCGGTAGAGAAATTGGCATCCTTTCAGAATGAAGTGGATGAATTCCGGGTGATTGGGCTTACCGTTTATATGCTTATTCGCAAGAATTATGGTGAAACGAAGTTCAGCAACAATTTCCTGGAGAAAAAACTAGGTGTGACCGCAACGACAAGAAATTGGCAAACGATGAACAAACTGATTCAATTAGCTGAGGAAGGGAGCTGATTAGTATGGCTTATGATGATTCGCGAATGAGTTACACCAATACCTTCATCCTTGTTTCAGCAGACTGTCCGGTGGAGACAGGAACAGTTCCGGCGAACAAGAAAGAAGGGAAAACCGCTCATTTGATTCAATATGAGTTATTATCTCAAAATCCTTATCGCTTTACACAAGGAGAACTGATTTATCAAGTTCATCTGCGTCACAAACAAATTCCTCAGAGTGAAATCGAGGATAGAGGCGAAGACATTCGTCAGGCACTTTTTGCCAAAAGCCATCCCTGTTTACGCGCATCTATGCTGCCCAAGAAGCATGGTTGGGGTGTACATTATGATAAACAAGGTAAAATTGCTATATTTCCGATGGAATCAGAGGCATATCAGCAATTTGTTGAGGCGGGGAATGGGGGAGCTCCTGACGCCCCGAAATTATTGTATGCGATGCGGAATTCTCGCGGCTAGTGGTGAAATAGAGTCAATGCGAATCCTATAACCTGCAAAACTGACCATCAGGAAATCTTTCTGATGGTTTTTATTTGGTTGTGTTGACAAAAAAGCAAACAAAACAATATAATGTCTATTATATACAAGACATAGATAAGGAGTGTTTGTTGTGGAAGTAACTGAATTGTTCTGGCAAGCCTCGTTTGACGAGTGGAAAAGAGGCTATGTACAGGAAGGCGATTTTCATATTTGTTTGTTATGTGGCAAACAAACCGAAATAGGTGTTATTTATCCAGTCGAGGATGTCTTGTATGATGCGGAGCGTTATTTGAAATGGCATATCGCACAGGCGCATGGCTCTGTCTTTCAATATTTAGTTGGCTTGGATAAGAAATTGACAGGTCTTACGGACCATCAGAATAGTTTGCTTCAGTTGTTTTATGAAGGAAAGAGCGACAGCGAAATTCAGCAGGAGCTGAATATTGGCAGCGCGTCTACAATTCGTAATCACCGGTTTGGACTCAAAGAGAAAGAACGTCAAGCCAAAGTTTTTCTAGTCATGATGGAGCTGTTGAAGGAGAAAGACCAGCATGCGCCAGTTTTTGTAGACATTCATAAAACCGCCAAAATGGTGGATGAAAGATACAATATTACGCAAGATGAGTATGAGAAAATTATCAAGAAGTATTTCCCGGACGGCACCTCCGGAGAACTGTCATCCTTCTCGCAGCAAGAGAAACACAAAATTGTCGTGCTGCGCGAGATTGCCAAGCGGTTCGAACAAGACCATTTCTATAATGAAAAAGAAGTCAATGAAATTTTGAAGCCAGCGTTTCACGATTATGTGAAATTACGCAGATACTTGATTGAATACGGTTTTCTTGACCGAGAACCAGATGGCAGCCAATATTGGCGCAAAGGGTGACTACAATATGAGTAAAAAGGAGTCAGGATCTATGAACCGCAGACAAGAATTACAGATGCAATATAAAGAAACGAAGCAAGAAGCGGGCGTGTTTCAAGTTCGCAATACTGTGAATAATAAATTATGGGTCGACAGCACGAGAAATTTGCGTTCTATGAACGGGAAACGCATGCAGCTTGAGATGGGGGGGCACATGAACAAGGAACTTCAAAAAGAATGGAATGAGTTCGGAAGCGATGCCTTCGTCATGGAAGTTCTGGAAGTGCTTGAAGTGAAGGAGACGGGGTATTTCGACGAGAAAGACGCCCTCCGCAAGCTGGAAGAGAAGTGGCTTGAGCAGCTGCAACCCTTCGATGAGCGTGGGTACAATAAGCGCAAGCCGTAAATTTCGAGATTGTGGAGAACCCGAAAAGGGTTAAGCTGATCGCATATGAAGGGTGCCACGATCTTAAAGTGGTGCCCTATTGGTGCAAGGGACGTTTCTGCATGACGTGTTCATGCGGAAGAAGGGAACGTCAAGCCGCGACTACTGCAAAATGTATCCTGATAGCGAGTTTGAGGGAACTATAGGGCGTTATCATTCTGAAAACCGCGATATTCCACGCCAGGGGGAACTACGGTCCGCTATTTTACCCTTTCCCGGTTGGAATCAGCAGATTCCGCTTAAATAGCGGATCTCAGTTCCCTTTTATGCTACGTTTACCCCATTTCCCGCCATATAGAGGATCACAGTTCCTTTTCACACGACGCTCTCTGTTATTGCAAAGCCCAAAGGGAACTAGGATCCGCTAGGTTGTTGAATACCGTTATGAAGACGCTAATTTCTCAGGGCGGCAAAGCCGCTATTCTTATGTGGTTGTCGTTTCTTTAACAGAGGACGTGTTGCCATACCGTCCAACTAGGCTGCTACTTTCCCTTGCAAATATGTGTTTCTCCCACCCCTCTATCTAACTCCACCAGCCAATATAAACCAACACCAACCAGACAAATTCAAATCCAGAGGGATCGTAGACCCTCTATCTTATGATTTGTTAATGAGAACGTGAGAAAGCCAGTATTTTCTTGTCAATCCTGCAGAAACTAAGCGAATGCTTAGGCAGGAGGAGGTCGAAAGTCTGATGAGAGAATACCGTAAACGCTTCATCGCAATAGTGCGCTTCATCGCATTCGTGCGCATCATCCCAGTAACCATCGCGGGGCTGCTTATGATCTCGTCTGGCTGGGCGCATGCCGCTGAGGAACTGAAGCACGGAATCATCCGGATTCCCGTGTTGAACTACCACAGCATCGGGGTGGAGCCGGGGAACACGTACGTGCTCCACCCCGATGTCTTCGCGCGCCAAATGGCCTATTTGGCTGCGGAGCACTACACCCCGCTGACGCTGGCGGACTTCGCCCGCGTCCTCGCGAAAGAGCTGCCGTCGCCGCAGAAGCCCGTGCTGCTCACGTTCGACGACGGCTATGCAGACAATGCGGAGGCGGCGCTGCCGATCCTCCGGCAGCACGGTTTTCCGGCGACGCTGTTCCTGTCGCCTGGAGCCGTGGGCCAGCCGGGCTATCTGAGCTGGCCGCAAGTGCAAGAGCTGAGCGCAGCGGGATGGGACATTGAGCCGCATGGCATGACCCATCCGCATCTCCCGCAGCTCACCAAGAAGCAGCAGCGCGAGGAGATCACGGAATCGCGCCGCTGGATTGAGCAGAAGCTGGGAAAGCGAGCGGCTGCTTTTGCTTATCCGTATGGCGAGTACAACACTCAGACGCTGGAGATTTTGCAAGAAGCTGGATTTCAATGGGGCTTCACGACCCAGGAGGGATGGGCAACGTCAGCCCAATCTCCCTATGAACGAAGTCGTTTGGTTGTACGCAGCGAGGATAGCTTCGAGACTTGGAAGCAACGGCTATCCGTTCCTTGAGGCGAAAACAGGCCGTTTGAAAAAAGCAATCAGTTGATCTTGTTGAGGCACAATCGATACCAACTCCCAGCCATTGCGTCCCCATGCAGCAAGGGCTAGATCTACATAGCTGCCGCCAGATTGTCCTTTGAAGGAGCGGAACGCATCAGCGAGCCCTGTTTCTGCGCTGTATTCCCACTTTGTCATCGTTTCTTGCTCATGGATGCGTTGGTAGCCGTCAGATGCCTTTTTCTTGGCTCGCCTTATCGTGTAGGAGAGGGCATCGAGAATATCTTCCCGTTCTGTTTCTTCCAGTGCCATAATATGTGGAGGATGCGGGAGATGAAATTGGACATGAGAGTGAAAAATTTGCAGCACAAGGGTGCCGACGGATGAGCCATCTGGCTTCTCGATGATGTACCAAGCGCAGCGCTCGCGTTCTTCGGGCGGCCCCCATTTCTCCAACGAATCCGCTAGGTTGAAGCCTGGACGGGTGATAAATTCATTTTGCGCGAGTTGTTCGAACAACGGTGCCATAAATTTTTGAATGAAGACTCCGTAAGCGCGGTCTCCGTAAACAGTGAACATCTCAATTAGTTCAGCGCGCTGTTCCTCCAGTACAGTTGTCCAAGTCTCAGCGATCACTTGATTGGCATAGGCAGCAAGGTTATGGATGGAGAGTTGTTTTTCTTTGGAAAATGTGGATAAAGGTTTCATAATAGCAGCTCCTTTAGTCATTTGATTACATTAATCTAACGTCGTTAGCCATAATCTAATGACGTTAGATTAAATGTTTGTGATATAATTGTCAATACAAAAGTGAAATGATCATGGATGCTTATGCAAAAGAGGAGATTGAAGAGTGGCTAGAAGGAAAGTTCATTCGCTGGAGAATAGGGATGCTTTACAGGCAGAAGGAGAGGCCTATATTCCGCTGGATCGCAACCGAATTACCGATAAGGCGTTGGAGATACTTAACGAGGTTGGTCTCAAGGAGCTGAGTATGCGCAGAATCGCTGACGCATTGGGTGTAAAAGCAGCTTCTCTTTATTATCATGTGAAGGATAAAGATGAGCTTTTGCAGCTTCTTGGTGATCGCATTAGCGAGCGATTGGTATGGTCTTCCGACAGGAAGGATTGGCGCGAGCAGTTGACCAGTTGGGCTTTAACTTTTCGGGAAGCGCTGCATGCGTATCGAGATGCAGTAGACATTTTCAATGCCACAATTGCGACAACTTTTGGAAGACTGCGGCACATAGAGAAACTCTATGAGGTGCTGGCTGTGGCAGGCTTTGGGGATCATCAAATTCCATGGCTTGCAGGAATGTTGAAGAACTATATCACCAGCTTCGTGGCTGAAGAAGTCCGACATCACTATATGGCGAAAATGAAAGAGGGTCGCACGGAGGAACTCGGAGCAGCTTACCGTACTGTTTTTCAAAAGCTGCCGCCAGAGCAGTTTCCACAGATGATTCGTCTCGCGGCTTACACGACAAGCGGAGAGGAAGAGCAAGAATTTGCTTATGGTCTGCAGGTGCTTTTAGACGGATTTGCAGCTAATTTACCTAATTCACACTAATGCTTTTGGTATAGTAGTGGATTTACCGAGTTTTTTGAGTATAATCGTACATATAGATAATATTTTTTTACTAAACTATTTCGTTTAAGGAGTCATATCATGTCAAAAACACTAATTTTCGGTCATAAAAATCCAGACACTGATTCAATCACTTCAGCTATTGCTTATGCAGCACTGAAAACAAAACTAGGTCAAGAGGTTGAAGCTGTTCGTCTTGGCAGTGTGAACGGTGAAACCCAATATGCGCTTGATACGTTCAAAGTAGCTGCTCCTCGTCAAGTTGAGACTGTAGCCAATGAAGCTGAAAATGTAATCTTAGTTGACCATGTTGAACGTCAACAAAGTGCTGCGGATATTGATAAAGTACGTGTTGTGGAAGTTATTGACCATCACCGTATCGCGAACTTTGAAACGAGCCACCCGCTTTATTACCGTGCAGAGCCGGTTGGTTGCACGGCGACCATCCTGAATAAATTGTACAAAGAAAATGGCGTGTCCATCGATAAAGATATCGCAGGCTTGATGCTTTCTGCTATCATTTCTGATTCCTTGTTGTTCAAATCCCCGACTTGCACAGAGCAAGACGTTGCAGCAGCACATGAGCTTGCTGAAATTGCTGGCGTGAACGCTGAAAGCTACGGGTTGGAAATGCTGAAAGCAGGAGCAGATTTGAGCGACAAAACCGTTGCGCAACTGATCTCGCTGGATGCGAAAGAATTCCAAATGGGCAGCTACAAAGCTGAGATTGCACAAGTTAATGCGGTTGACGTGAATGATGTTCTGTCCCAACAAACAGAAATTGAATCCGCTTTGAACACGATCATCGCTGAGAAAAATCTGGATCTATTCTTGTTCGTTGTGACTGACATCTTGAACAATGATTCCGTTGGTTTGGCACTAGGTCGCAAAGCAGATGCTGTGGAGAAAGCCTACAATGTAACACTTGTAGATAACAAAGCATTGCTTAAAGGCGTAGTTTCCCGTAAATCCCAAATCGTTCCCGTTCTTACGGACATTTTCAACACGCTGTAAGGTTTGGATGAGGACGCCGTTCATTTCGATGAACGGCGTTTCTTTGAAAATATAAGAGTTGGAGTGAGCGCGGAGCTACTCCAGCCGCCTTGTACGAACAGAGGGAGGGAACTATAGTCCGCTATTTTAGCCAAATGTATCCATATCGCAGAGGTGAGGGAACTACA
Organism: Paenibacillus sp. HWE-109; assembly: GCF_022163125.1. Taxonomy (NCBI): domain Bacteria; kingdom Bacillati; phylum Bacillota; class Bacilli; order Caryophanales; family Paenibacillaceae; genus Paenibacillus; species Paenibacillus sp. HWE-109. The sequence continues at coordinate 2,363,777 of NZ_CP091881.1, forward strand.
GTCCGCTATTTTGCTGTTTCAAGGCAAATTCAGCGTTTTTCGTGGAAATAAGACCCTGTAGTTCCGCTAATACCATTGCATCCCTGCTATTTGCCTAAATAGTGTCCTCTAGTTCCCTTAACAGGTTTTGTCGCTCCGAAGAGGATGATCTCTCGGGGCGGCGAAGCCGTTTTTCTTTATGTTTTTTTCACTTCGTGCAAAATAACGCTAGGGTCATTTTGTCGCAGCGCAATCTTTTGGTATGATAGTGAAGAGATCAAAGAAAGAGGTGGAGCAGGAGATGGTTAACAACGTTCAGCAAGGAAACTATGATAAGGCAACATTCGCAGGAGGATGTTTCTGGTGTATGGTAACACCGTTTGAGGAACTTCCAGGCATAATTTCAGTTGTTTCCGGTTATATTGGCGGGCACACGAGCAATCCGACTTACCAAGAAGTATGTTCGGAAACGACCGGTCATGCAGAAGCCGTTCAAATTACGTTCGATCCCGTTCTATATCCTTATTCTAAATTACTTGAAACATATTGGCGCCAGATCGATCCAACGGATGCAGGAGGTCAATTCCATGACCGTGGATCATCGTATCGAACCGCCATTTTTGCCCATAGCGATGAGCAGCAAGTACAAGCGGAAACTTCCAAGCAGGAACTGCAAGCAAGCGGGCGCTTTGATCGTCCGATTGTGACGGAAATCGTGCGGATCGATGCGGAAGCCTTTTATCCAGGAGAAGAGTATCATCAGGATTACCATCATAAGAATCCGCTGCGTTATAAAGCTTATCGCAAAGGTTCAGGACGTGATAGCTATATTGAGAAGCACTGGAATACAGCGAAGGATAAAGCTGAGCGCAAACAAAAGCTAACTCCGATACAATTCGAAGTGACGCAAAATAATGGTACTGAGCGACCTTTTGATAATGAATTCTGGGATCATAAAGGGAAAGGCCTCTATGTTGACATTGTCTCGGGTGAGCCTCTATTCAGTTCCTACGATAAATTCGATTCCGGCTGCGGATGGCCGAGCTTCACGAAGCCGCTATTTGGCGGCAGTGTCAAAGAAAAGACGGATGTCAGTCATTTCATGGTTCGTACGGAAGTTAGAAGTCATGAAGCCGATTCCCATCTCGGCCATGTATTTAATGATGGTCCGGGACCGAACGGATTGAGGTACTGCATTAATTCAGCTGCATTGCGCTTTATTCCACTCGATGAGCTTGAAAAGGAAGGGTATGCGGCATTCATACCTTTTTTTGAAGAGAAGTAAGCCCCATGGCAGTTTAAGTCCTGCGTATTGGCGCATGTAATAAAAAAAGACGCTTCCCAGATTTAACTTGGGCAGGCGTCTTTCTGTTTATTTGGAAAATTGTTTATTCTTTGTACCAAGGATTTAAATGAATCAGAACTTCATCGACATCATGGTGTTCATTTTTAATGGACTGCTTGATGGCCCTTGAGATATCGTGACCTTGCTGAACGGTGAGCTCTCCTGGAATGGAGACGCGGGCATCTACCAAAATATAATGACCATGCTCTCGCGCGCGAATGCGATCGATTCTTTTGACCTGTGGGATGGCTTGAATTAATTGTGTGTATTCGGTTAGTCGCTGTTGATCGACGGTTTTTTCCATCAGAATATCGAAGGATTCCTTAGCCATTTCAATGCCTAAACGAAGAACCAATAGGGAAACGATAATTCCGGCTGCCGCATCGCCATAAGATAACCAATGAACATTGTAGACATTGCCTATAAAAGCTAAGCCAATCCCAATCACTGCGGCTAACGATGCGTAGACATCGGCTAGATGATCTTTGGCTGTTGCGATAAGCCCTTTGCTATTCGTCTCTTTGCCGATCCGAATCGTATATACGTAGAGGGCATATTTCCAAATAGCAGATAAAATGGCTGCGAAGAAAGCGATATAGCTTGGAGCCAGGGGCTCGTGGAAAAAGGCGGCTGTCGCATGATAACCGATATAAAGTGCTGCTAACACAAGAATAAATGCGACAAATCCGGAGCCGAGCACTTCTGCTTTGCCATGTCCATAGGGGTGATCTTCATCGGCTGGAAGTTTGGATATGCGCATGGCGCTGAGGGCTGCGACAGTTGCGATAATGTCACCGGCATTATGAACCCCGTCTGCTAATAGCACCTCACTTTGAAAGACAAGTCCGATAATAATTTTCATAAAAGTTAGAACGATGTTGCTAATGAGAGAGAGCCAAATGGCCCAGACAGATGATTTGTTGTTACTGCTCATCAAAGATGACCTCCTACAGAAGTGTTTCCCCAAGGAAAAAAAATCCCTTGACCAAGGGTCAAGGGATTTTCATTGTTTTTTATATGGGAATGGGAATCTAGTACAAAATAATAGGACATAATCAACACTTCACTTTACACAAATATCTTTGTATAATACCACACATAGTAGAAATTAACAAACCATGCCGATAGGTCTGTCCATTGACGATCTCATGGGGGAGGCAAAAAAGTTATGTTAAAACCTTGGCTAATCGATATTCAACATCAATTGCTTCCAAACCTGGAAATTCATAGTGAAGACCCGTTCGAACCCATTGTTGTGCATGTATACCCAAAACCTTGGAAATTAGTAGGTGCTGGCAACTATGCAGCGGTTTTCATGCATCCAAACCATCCGGAAGTGGTGGTAAAAGTGTATGCGCCTGGCAGGCATGGGATCGTTGAGGAAACGGAAGTGTATAGTCGACTAGGGAAGCACCCGGCTTTCTCGGAATGTTTGCATGCAGGGGACAATTTCCTTGTTTTGCGACGTTTGACTGGCGTAACCTTGTACAATTGTTTACAGCGCGGGCTGCCTATCCCGCGGCAGGTCATCGTAGATATTGATCAAGCACTTGCTTATGCGGTGAGCAGGGGACTAAATCCGCACGATGTTCACGGGAAAAACGTGATGATGCAGGACGGCAGGGGACTAGTCGTAGACGTGTCTGATTTTATGAAAAGTGAATATTGTCCGATGTGGGACGATTTGAAACAGGCGTATGACCGCTTCTACTATTCATGGATTCGCAGATTACGGATTCCTGGATTTGCTTTGAATGTGGTTCGCAGAGGCTATCGCAAATGGAAAAAAATTCGCAGGTCCAGGCATACCATACAATCGATTAAGTGAAATTACTATGTACAAAAGGATGGCGCATCTATGAGAGTCCATGAATTTAGCATTCGGCGGGATTTACAGCGAAGTGATATGTCCGACATTTCAGCCAAGTCCTCTCATTTTATATCGGATATTACGATCGATTTCGAACAGGAGCATAAAGCCTATCACGTAGATGTGAAAAGTTTGCTAGGGATGCTGCTCGTTCCTATCAAAGCGGGTACATCCTTGCGTTTGTTAACGCGAGGCAAAGATGAGGAAGAAGCGATGCATGTCATTTTTGATTTGTTCGAATCTTATCGTTGAGCATTCTCTGCACAATATTTGACCTTATTCTCACAAGATTGGATAGAGATCGTACCTACTATAAGCGATAAAATGAGCTTATCAAGCTTATTGCCTGTCCGTTTAGCAGGATACGATGCAGCCAATATAAGGTAGATATTGAAGGAGTGAGCGTAAATGAACAAGCATCAAGTTGTCGTTGTTGGGTGCGGAGGCATGGCCAATGTGTGGGTTGAGTATATCTTGAAACGGGCTGACAGCACCGTCGTTGCCCTCGTCGATATTAAAACGGAATTCGCGCAGGCAATGGCAGATCGTCATAGCCTAAGCTGCAGCGTTTACACCAATTTGGAGCAGGCTATTCAAGAGAGCGGGGCTAATTTGGTGTTGGATATAACGATACCGGACAGTCACTTTCAAGTATGCACCACAGGACTGCGTCTTGGCTGCAACGTTTTTGGCGAAAAACCGATGGCAGCCACGATGGCTGAAGCTCGGGAGATTGTACAGCTGGCGGAACGTACGGGCAAGACTCTTTCGGTGATGCAAAACCGCCGCTATCTGCCGAACATCCGCGCTATGCGGGATCTCATTCACACAGGCACGATTGGCCGTGTGGGGTATGCGGGTGCCGATTTTTTCATCGGCGCGCATTTTGGGGGCTTCCGCGATGCGATGGACAGCCCGTTGATTCTGGACATGGCGATCCATACTTTCGATCAGGCTCGCTTTATTACAGGGGCAGACCCCGTGTCTGTGTACTGCCAAGAATTTAACCCGCCTGGTTCCTGGTATGCGGGTAATGCTTCTGCGGTCTGCATCTATGAGATGTCTGACGGCTCTGTGTTCTGCTATCGCGGCTCCTGGTGCGCAGAAGGTGTTCCGACCTCATGGGAGTCCGCATGGCGCGTGACGGGCGAGCAGGGCAGCGTCATATGGGACGGCACAGGCGCACCATACGCCGAAATTGTCGCGAGCGGCGACCAGACAGGCAAGTTCATCCGCGATTACACGCGAGTGGAGGCGGAGCTGAACTGGCCAGGCAGCAGCGGCCACGCGGGATGTCTGGACGAGATGTTCGCAGCGCTGGAGGAAGGCCGTCCCGCGGAAACCGACTGCCGCGACAACATCAAGAGCATGGCGATGGTGCTCGGCGCCATCGAAAGCGCCAAGCTCGGGCAGAAGGTGGATTTGCGCGATTATTGGAGCTGAGCGCTGGGGAACCGTACCAAATTTGAAAATGGCCCGTGACCTGCAGTTCCCTTAGGAACAAGCAGGCGCACGGGCCATTTTGCATTCTTGTTTAGTGAATATCTTTCTTTTTAAATCGTCCGCCCTTCACATCGTGAATGTTGCCGATGGCGAGGAATGCCTTGGCGTCCAGTTCGTCGACGATGGACTTTAGCTTGGCTTCTTCCAGGCGGGTAATGACGCTGAAGATGACTTTTTTGTCATCTCCGGTAAAGGCGCCTTCGCCTTTCAGGTAGGTTACGCCGCGGCCCAAACGGTACGTGATGGCTTCTCCGATTGTTTCGTATTCGTCACTGATAATCCACACGGATTTGGATTGATCGAGTCCTTCAATGACGATGTCAATCATTTTGAAGGCAATGAAGTAGGCAATCAGCGAGTACATGGCATGATCCCAACCAAATACGAAGCCTGCGCTTCCCAGGATGAAGAAGTTGAAGAACATGACGATTTCACCAACCGAGAATGGCGACTTTTTGCTGATCAAGATCGCGACAATTTCTGTTCCATCCAAGGATCCGCCTGACCGTATGACAAGCCCTACACCGATACCTAAGATGATACCTCCGAAAACAGCGGCTAATAGGGGATCAATCGTTATGGCCTGAACGGGGTGCAGCAAGTAAGTGCCAACCGACATCAGAATGACCGAAAATAAAGTGGATAAGGCGAATGTCTTACCGATCTGTTTGTAGCCTAAAAGTAAGAATGGCAAGTTAAGCAAAATTAAAAATATACCTAGCGGGATATGCGTTAAATGAGCGAGGATTATAGATATCCCGACAATTCCGCCATCAATGATGTTGTTGGGGACCAAGAAAATTTCCAACCCAACAGATACTAAGCCAGACCCGAAAATCATGAATAAGATTCTACGCAGAAATTTGGTGCGAGTTAACTTGCGATGCTGGGAGCTTGTGTGTTCTGCTCCGGATAATGAGTTTGACATGTAAGGTTCCTCTTTCCCTGATTCAATTCTTTTTCTAGGTTGAAAAATAATGAATGAGGCCCGTATAACCCGAAATGAATTTGAGAAAGGCGAGGAGTATTTCCTTTAGTCGAAGCCATATTTTAGCTAAGATATAAACAATGAAAATAACAAACACGGTGATATCATATTGGGCGAAAAAATCATTGTGCCATCGAATTTTATCGACGTGCTGGAAAAATGTTTTTTTGGTCAGTGAATGTTCTTGTATGCTCAAGACTTGCGTGGTATTAGCCAACACAAGTATTTCGGTATCAGATGAGAAATGATGGGAAATCGGTGGTGTCAACGGGAAAATAAATAAGCCGAGGATGATCCAAACCAAAATTTGCCACTGATACTTTCGTAGAAAAAGACGCAAGGAGTATCCCCTCCTGATCCTTACATTGAACCAAATTTGCTTGAATTGTAGCATTTCAGCCGAAATGAGTCAAACGCGGAGACTTAACTTTGGTGTTTTCTTGAAGCATAAGTGTGCGGAGAAAGCGGTTTGACTTCATAACTGGAGGATCGTTCCAGAATATGTTGGAATTTGGGTGAAATAGGAGCGTAATCCACAGAAAAACAGGTTATAATTTTTTTGAAAGGAATTTTGCACACCGATCACCAAATATTATCGTAATAACGTATAATAGACATTTTCGTCTGATTATTGTCCAATGAAATTATGGCCTTAATCGTACGAATGAACTTGTTTCTATATCGGGGAAAATGGTCCAGCAGCCTTGGGGGGAGATTGCTTGTATGCGGATCTTAATACAAAAAAATACGTGGTTACGATATGTGATAGCTGGTGTGGTTTCATTTGGCTTGTATCTGGGATTGTATCACATGATGACTGTTGAAGGAGCCGATAATAATCCACGGTTTATGATGATCCGGTTGGAAGATATCGGGCCAGGTGGTTACTACAGCTCCCTTGAAGGGGTCGGCAAATTAAGAGCTGTTTTGGCGTATCTGAATGAACAGCATGTTCACTACAGCCTCGCCGTCGTTCCACGTTGGAAGAATATTTCGGCGGATGGAACGCGCTATGACCGATCTATTAGTCAATTGAGCGATAGTTATGTGCAAGCTTTTAACAAAGTTCTGCGTGAAGCTGAACAAACGAATGGCACAATCGGTATGCATGGCTATACGCATCAAGTTGGCGAGGAACTGCGGGAGGATGGACATCAAGCTTCTGGGATAGGCAATGAATTTAATGTTCCCGATAAGCCTGAGACGGCAACGACTGCATTCGCCGAAAGTCGGGTGAAAGAAGGGTTAGCTCGTTTTCAGCAAGCGGGATTTACTCCGCATTTCTGGGAAGCGCCGCATTATCATACAACGCCAGAGCAGGATAAGGTGTTTCGGTCTTATTTCGGGCTGTTGTATCAGCCGGACACGGCTGTTCAGGTAAATCCGCCATTTGCGCAGTATGAAAATGCACTTAACACAAGCAATGGTGTGCCTTCCCTTGGAAATGTTCATGTGCCTACGACTTTATCCTATATCCCAAGCGGGAAAGATGAGAAGTTTATCCTCAATCAATTGGGCAAAATCGAACGCATTAATTCCTTTTTCTATCATCCTTTTCTGGAATTTAACTATCTGGAGCCAATCCTGGATGAATGGGGCAGCCCTGTTGTGAAAGATGGCATACCCGCCTATCATTATTCCGGTGACAACAAGAGTGTTCTGCAAAAATTAATTACCCAACTGCATGCGAAAGGGTATCCGTTCTATTCGGTGCATGATTACATCCCTTTCACGCCAGCACAACGCTTGAAAATAGGCAGCGCCAAATCGACGCTTGTTCAAACGGGTCATCTGACGGGCAGAAGCCAAGTTGATGTTGTTACATGGAATAAGAAAACAGCAAGTATATCGATTACGAAGGGAGAATACTCACCCATTCGCAGTGCTGCCCAGCCTGCTTCGCAGGTTGTTGGTTCGATTCCTTATACGGATGGCGCGGCTTTTGCTCTCGATAGTCGGTTGGATCGCAGTAAAAAAGGGCTGTGGGTTGTTAATCCGAGCGGCAGACTTGATGAATATTCCCCTGATGGCAGTGGTTTTGCCAAGCACCAAAGCTGGAAAATACCGGCCAATCGCTGGTATGATTTATATGAACTTCGTCAGCCCAATGGTGATTGCATACTTGCGGGTCAATCTTGGGACCGTAGTCAGCTTTTAGGTGTGTATGTGCATGGGAAAGATGTAAAACCTATCAAACCTTATACGTTCCGGTCCAATTCTTCCAGAGACCTGATCGTTAGAAATATGGCGAGTCCGGATCGCCAAGGTTTATTCTTGTTTAAAGAAGATACGTCGCAAGGCGTGGAATTCCAGTTGGATAAAACCGTTATGCAATGGAAGCTGGCGAAAGTGACCTTAAACATTCCGGATGAGCTTGGCAATATCCGCTTTGGTGATTTTAATGGCGACGGGAAAGAGGACATTCTTCGTTACGATGCGAAAAATTTAACTAGTCGTGTTTATCAAGGGACCACAGAGGATGAATACAAACTGTTATCTGTATTTGGTCCATGGGGAAGAACTTCAGGACGTTTAATCGTGGACGATTTCGATGGAAACGGGAAAGCGGACATTGCTCAGTATCCTAATGATGATGCTTTTATGGACGTGGCATTGTCATTCCAGAGCCAGAATGCGAAGGAGTAATCCATAAGGAGGACGCAAGTGAGAACACCGATTTTGTACGGATCTGTGCATGTTTTATTTTACCAAGATGAAGAGGTTCTGTTGTTAAAACGGCAAAATACCGGGTTCCAGGATGGCAACTGGAGTGTTGTTGCGGGACGCATGGATGGGGATGAGGAAGTCATCGCAGCTGCAATCCGGGAAGCCAGAGAAGAAGCAGGCGTCGTGATTGAGCCGGAGGACATAGAAATTATTGGTGTCATGCACCGCAAAAACACGACATCGGAATGGGTGGATTTCTTTCTTAAAGCACACAGCTGGCAGGGAGAAATCAGGAATCAAGAACCTGAGAAATGTGAGCAGCTCAAATGGTTTCCCGCCAAGCAGCTCCCGGACAATATGGTTTCTTATATTCGAACAGCATTGGACAATAAGCAGCAAGGTGTTTGGTTTGAAAGCGTAGGCTGGTGAGAAACTTGGCAACAGCCTGATGATTTGAATTGTTGGCAGGAGCTGCATATGCAGCTCCTTTTTTTTTGACTGCATTGGTTTGGACCTTGGAGACTACGGATGCATACAGTGATAAGGATGATCCTATAGGTGAAGGTGATAACCGTGCGCAATGTGGTAGGCATACTATTAGATCGAAAAAAGTACCTAGGGATTACGAGTAAACAAACGGGCTATGAGCAGATCGATCTTTACAATAAAGCAGCAGAGAAACTGGGAATGACACCGTTTTATATGTGTCCGCAGCATATAAGTCAGAAGTCAGCGCTTGGTTTGTGCTATGAAAATAAGAAGTACCGACTTGTTCGATTGCCTATTCCCAAGGTTACTCATAACCGTGCGATGACGTTGACGTCGTCTTTGCAGAAACGATTATCCATGCTTTCAAAATCCAGTATTGTCTTTAACCGTCAGAATCGCTACGATAAGCTGTTTATCCACTCTTTGTTGATTGCAAATAAGTCGGTTGCAGAATACCTGCCGGCATCTTTACGTTATTCAACCAAAAATTTAAAGAAAGCTATGAATCGTTACTCATCGCTTTTTATCAAGCCTACCAACAGCAGTGTGGGTAGAGGGATTATGAAACTAACGCTGATGAATGACAAGGATTGGCAGTTTTTCTGGAGTAATAAGAAGCCGCAAATCGTGAGTGAAAAACAGGTAGTTGCGCTCATTCAGGAGAAAGTGGGAACCCAAAGCTATATGATTCAGCAAGCGATCTCTTTGGCTACTTATCAGGGGAGACCGTATGACTTGAGAATATCCGTGCAGCGAGGGGACCAAGGGAAATGGCAGGTCAACGGCATTGCTGGCAAGGTGGCGGCTTCAGGACGCCATGTAACGAATTTAGCCAAGGGTGGAGATGCAAGAAGATGTGAGGAGTTATTCCGCTACAGTGGTTTCGATTCATATCGTATGAGGAGAGCGGTTGAGGAGGCATCGTTGCTGATTGTAGAAAGTTTAGCGGAGCGGCTTCCAGGGATAGCCGATGTTGGATTGGATATTGGGGTGGATGACGAGCGCCGAATCCGCTTGATTGAAGTCAATGGCAGGGATCAAAGGTACGAATTTAAAAATTTGAAAATGACAGAAACGTTTATTCAAACCTATGAGACACCTATGAGATATGCCAAATTTCTATTAAAAAGTTAACATCTATCAGGTTCAGCCCTCAAAAGTAGGGCTATACATAGCAATATAAAAGAAATAGGGCATACCACTATACCGAATTGGCTTATTCAACTAGGACACAAGCAGTCAGACGTGAATAAACTTTAATATGGCGTTGAAAAGGTGGTATTCGAACGTGAAAAGTCGTGTATTGGTGATTAAAACGAATTTATTGCCCTGGTATAATGAACTGGATGATTATTTGGAAACCGAACATCCTAGTTTCCCTCAGTCTGTCCGGGAACGGATGGCAGATTTCGGCGATTATACGATTATTAGTATCAGTCGCTATGAAACCAGATTGAGAGAGCCGAGCAGAAACAAGTCATAAGTCGGTTTCAATCGATAGAAACCGAGATTTTGAAATGACAAAGGAGCCAAGCGATTGTACGCTTAGCTCCTTTGTCTGTGCTCCCAGCAGGGGAGGCTATCTCTAGGGTTGTTGGTTTGGCATCCTGATAAGAGTCTCCAAGGGTTACTACTTAGGTCCCCTTATTCAAACCCCTAAAAATTGGTTAAGAATACTTAACGAATTTAATGGAGAAGAGGGATCAGGATGAAAATGAGCCTCGAAGAAATCAAACAAATTAGCCACAGTAGTCCAGATCAAATCGAGAAGGTCATTACGAAACTGCTAGAACGGATCACTGAACTGGAAAACAGAGTAGCCGAGTTGGAGCGCCAGCTAGGGCTTAACAGCAAGAATAGTAGCAAGCCGCCTTCAAGTGACGGGTTTCGTAAGCCCGCAAACTCCCGCATCGCTGGTGGCAAAAAGGGAGCACCCCTAGGTCATGAAGGACACACACTTAGTATGGTGGATGATCCGGATGCCATCCTCGACTTTTGCCTAACTACCTGCCCTGCGTGTCATGCTCCAATGGACCAGGAGAACTGTATAGGCTACGACCGGCGTCAGCAGATCGATCTGCCTGAACCACGCATCCAGACAACCGAGTTTCGCGCTCATACGAGCTGCTGCCCGCAGTGTAGCGGGGTTCATCAGGCTGCTTTTCCGTCGCATGTCAGCGCCTCTGTCCAATATGGAGCTGGTGTTACGGGCTGGATCGTGTATGTGAGTGCGTACCATATGATTCCACTGAAAAGGGTGAGCGAGATGTTTGCGGACCTGACCGGGCATTCGCTGAGCGAGGCTACGGTCATCGCCCATTTGAAGAAATCGCACAAGCAGCTAGGTCCCTATGAGGAACAAATTCGCCAAAACCTGCTGAATGCCGATGTTTTGCACGCTGATGAAACCGGCATTCACGTCGATGGCAAACAGCGATGGCTGCACACCCTCTCTAATGTGGACTGGACGTTCCAGGCGGTTCACGAAAACCGGGGCACCCTCGCTTTTGATGCCATCGGTCTGCTGCCGGCTTACTCGGGCATTCTAGTGCATGACTGCAACGGGCCGTATTTTAAAGAAAAATACACGTTCCAGCATGCCTTATGCAATGCGCACTTACTGCGGGAATGCCAAGGAATCGCCGATTATGATCATCACCAGTGGGCCGTGCAGATGAAACGCTTGCTACAAGTAGCCTGGCGTCTCACGCTAGCCGCCCGTAAAGTCTTGTGCTGCTTAGCTCCGAGTACGGTTAAATGGCTAGAGAATTGGTACGATGACATCCTGCAGCAGGGCGAGCTGGAATGGAATCAAGGGCGTACCAAAGCCAAAACCGGACCGCAAGGCAGGCAAAGCAAAAGTAAATCGGCCAATCTGGGTGAACGTTTCCGTCGTCACAAGGAACCGATTCTCCGGTTTATTCAAGATGTCCGTGTTCCTTTTGACAACAATGTCGCCGAACGAGACTTGCGGATGGCCAAGGTCAAAGCCAAAGTCTCCGGCTTATTCCGTACCTGGGACGGGGCTCATCAGTTCGCCCGCGCGCGCGGCTTCATTTCAACCCTTCGTAAACAAAATTTACCTGTACTCTCGACGCTTATTGTTACTTTTCGTGGGGAGTTTCGTTTTCCGCGTTTGGAAGAAGGTAAGTAGTAACCTCCAAGGACTTCTATTGGTTGGATATGGCTGTATTCCCAGCCAATAAGAGCTTTTGGAGACTCTTATTGCTTCATCTTGGGGAATATTTGCCTGTTTCACCAGAGATAAGAGTCTCCAAGGACCGCTATTTAGGCAGATCCCTCGCTTTTTGTGCAAATAGGAGCTGCTAAAGACTCTTATTTACACATTAGGCAAGGTTGCATCAAGGCTAAGTGACCTTGATGCAGCCTCTACTAGTTACTTTTGCTTACTATATGCACGATATTCTTTGTACCACTGGAACAGCCAGACGGCTAATGCGAAACAGAAGCCGCTAGCGAAGTAGCCTCCTACAACATCACTGGGATAATGAACTCCCAGATAAATCCGGCTTATACCTATACTTAGAATCATGATGATACATAACATAATGACTATTGTTCTGCCTACTCGGGTAGAAATATGCCGCCAAAGCAGAAAAGCCAATGAGGCATATAGGGCAAAGGATGCCATCGAATGGCCGCTTGGAAAACTGTAGCCTGTTACTTCAATGAGTCGGTGTAAATCCGGCCTCTGACGAACAAAATAATGTTTAAGCATCGAATTGGCTATAGCTGTACCGATCACAACTACGAGGAAAAAGATAAGCTCCAAGCGATGATGCAAAACGAAATACAGAAAAAGAATAGCGGCAAAAGCAATGATAATGACCATCAGGGTTGAACCAATGAAAGTGAAGCTTTTCATAATTGACGTAAGGCCGGGTGATTCTAGCCCTTGAATGAAGGAGATCAAAGTATGATCGAATTGCGCGATCCATTGCCCCTTAATCATGGAGGCAATCAAAATGAAAACAAGAAATGCAAAAATGCTGATAAGCAAAACGAATGTAACTTTTAATTTGGGAATCACGCTTAGGTCACCTGTGTGTTTGGATTCTTTTACAAAAAAAATATATTTAACTAGTATAGCATAGCTTTCCAGTTTTATACGAGAGGATTGTCAGGTGCTGTTGTGCTAAAGCTTGAATCTTGCAATTTGCTCCCATTGTTGTTCGGATATCAGGATTCTCTTCTGGATAGGACCGAATAAATCATAATGCGGGTAAGAAGGGCTATGGTGAATATACTGCGGGTTAAGACCCTGCGATAGGCACCAGTTGGTTAATTTAGGCAGATCCGCACAGCCAACTTTGGTTACAGTTCGGATGCCTGCGAAACGTGCGTCCTGCCAATAATGTGTCAAAAAAGAAATCTCGCCGCGGCTGACTGCGGCTTTCCAGGCTTGAAGTTCTTCACGCTTAATGCCAAAGGCCATATGTAATTCCATCCTATGTTTAATTTTATCCCACTAAAAAGCTTAGAATTAATAAAAGTGTGTTATAATTATACAATATGCTACAGAAATAGGCAGGATATGACTGCTTTTTTTTATTTTCAAAATGAATTTCGCTTTTGTATTGCTTCATGCATATGAAAACAAGTAAAATAGAAGTGAAGCATTTCTATGTACGATGTTTAACCGACTAGTGGATTGAATCCTTTTCAACGAAAAGAAGCCTGTAAGCAACAAGTTCAATACCCACAAGAAAATAAACGGTTTAATGGAAAAGGGGCATTTAAAGGTGAACGTTCATTTAAATTTTACGAACAAAGGTAAATTGGTGATTGAAAATTTCAATAACGAGGAGCTCATTGAAATTTTCAGCCGATATATCAACACATTAACGAAAAAGTATGCAGTTGATATTAAGGTTCCCGTAGATGCTAATCAAAACATTGTGGAAGATGGTTCATTTAAAGTTGTTCTATCCAATGTGCAGTGTGATGTTGAAACTTTTTTCAAAGAACTCGGCCGAGATATCAAAGTGCCTTTGAAGAAAAGGACAGACGGTAAACTGGAGAACGTGTTTAAAATTCAAGTGGTAGAGTAAGTTACGGAGGCTTGTATGCTTAGTTTAGAAGAAAAGTTAGCCATTGTGGCATCCTTCCCCGAGCTGCAGCGCAAGGATGTCTCATTGGGCCGGATTAATTTTCATTATGAAGATAGTGTATACGATAAGAAGAATGTTGTTTATCATCTGCATCCGAATGGAAACGGTTTTGTGTATGCCGAGTTTATCAAAGGATATGCGACAGACAACAAGGGACTCGTGAATATCCGGGATTTCAGCGCAGAGGAGCTTCGCTCCGTGATTGCGAAATCGATTGCTTCTTTAACAGGGAAGGCATCCCCCAAAGTGGCTGAACCGCGTTCCACGGAAGAAGTGGAAGAGCAGTGGTTGGACGAAGAAGGTCATCAACTTACGGTCACATTCGTTGAAGATTTATGGTACATCTATGCAGGCGAGAATCTTGATTGTGCATTTGAAACCTATGAAGAGGTTGAGGAGTACATGAACGAAGAAGGTTTCGCCAAAAAGTTGTAGGTAAAGTGCTTGTTTTAATTAATAGGGTTCGTAAGGGGCTTGCCTCAAGGTCAATTGGCCTCGGGGACAGGCCTTATTTTCTGTTTAACCAGCAGTTGCAGTGAGCATAGTGTTCCATTCAGCGTTTGTGCTATAATTATTGGGAAATTGAGTCAAGAATAAACACAGGTAGTGGAGGATTTTCATGAAATTTCGGCCTTGTATTGATCTTCATAATGGTAAAGTCAAACAAATCGTTGGTGAAACATTAGGTTCAGAAGAGAAAAAAGTGGTGGAAAATTTCGTTTCTTCCTATGATTCCACGTATTATGCCGACATGTTTAAAAGCAATCACTTAGTTGGCGGACATGTCATCATGTTAGGGGATGGCAATAAAGAAGAAGCTGTAGCTGCGCTGCAAACGTATCCAGGAGGTTTGCAAATCGGCGGTGGCATTCATGCAGAGAACGCTAGCGAGTATCTAGCTTACGGCGCTTCTCATGTCATCGTAACTTCGTATATTTTCCGTGACGGGCAGCTTAATCTTGAGCATCTTGAGAAGATTGTGGCTGCAGTTGGCAAAGATAAATTAGTTATCGATCTAAGCTGCAAAGAGAAAGAGGGCAGATGGTTTGTAGCTACTAATCAGTGGAAGCAGCTAAGCGATTTTGAAGTGAATGAGCAATCTATTCGCTATCTGGAGCAGTTCTGCGATGAGTTCCTTGTCCATGCCGTTGATGTGGAAGGGAAACAAAGCGGTATTCAGCAAAGTCTCGTTCAATCGTTGGCAGGGTGGGTTAACATCCCGACAACCTATGCCGGTGGAGCCCGCTCATTTGCAGATATTGCGTTGTTCCAAGAATTGTCGGGTGGCAAATTGGATATCACAATAGGGAGTGCCCTAGATATTTTTGGCGGACAGCTTTCTTATCAAGAAGTTGTCGCCTACATGGAAAACTTGTCAATCACGCAAGAGTAACACGGAAAAGTAGCGGATACTCGAAGGATAAGAGTGTCGGCTACTTTTTCGTCACGAGGGGATGTAAGGACCACATGCGCTTCTGGCAAAGACTTTATTACGGCGGTATGGTATTGACCCTGCTGTTAGCGATTCTAGGTGAGCTCATCTGGCTGCCGGATCCGCTGCGGATTGGAATTGGCCTCTATTGGATTGACCTCATCGATACCTTGATTTATGTGCTGGCGTTGGTTCCTTGTCTTTGGCTGATCGGAGCGCTCCTTCATCTTACAGCTGTTGAAGGGAGATGGAGCCAGGTCAGATGTCTGGCTATTGGCTTAACCAGCTTGGTCAGTGTCGTTACCCTGATAACGATTCCTAAGAAAATTGAATACTCGGCAACTATTTTCGTCATAACCTTGGTGCTGGTGTTTGTCGATCTCGTCTGCAATGAGCGTGTGCGTAGAAGGCTGCCGATTCGAAATTTACTTGTCGGCGGAGCTTCACTATGTCTACTCTTCGTGCTGTTCTATCCGACGAAATATTTGGTCACCTATCCAGGTTTAACATTGAATATGAATCGCTACGCACAAGCGGCGAGCGGGCAATCGCATGGGGATATCACGGGTGTTCTGATATTCGAACGGCCTGCTTTTCCCATCGATTGGCTGTATGCGAAGCTTTTTCCTAAGTACTCCTTTGAGGTTGAGGATCTGGGTATGTCGCTAGGCGAATACAATTTAGAAGTTCGTACGATGAAAGCTGATGCGAATGCAGCAGGAAGCGCCATTGCCTATGAGAAGGTAGGGAAAGGTCAAGGTATTACGTCCCACGGTGTACGTGTTACCGCGATTGTGAAAGATAGCTCTGTAACTGGTATTTTGCTGCTTGGTGATGTGATCGTGCAAGTAAACGGCCATGCGGTTGCGATGATCTCAGAATTGACCGATGTGATGAAACAGACCAAACCTGGCGACCAAGCCTCCGTCCAAGTTCTACGCAACGGTCAAACGACGCAGCTTTCACTTGAGACTCGAGCTAATCCGGATGATCCAAGCCGCGCTGCTTTTGGGATTCAAGTGGCGAATGAAATCCAGTATGACATCCCTGAAATTGTGACTTATCACAATTACTTATTGCATGAGGGGGGACCGTCCCACGGCGCGATGCTGGCCTTGACGCTCATCGATCAGTTGACCCCTTGCGGGGTCACGTACGGGCATCATGTGGCGGGTACTGGAACGATTGAACCTGATGGTTCTGTAGGCGCAGTTGGCGGATTGGAGCAGAAGGCCTATACGATCAGCCGCACGGATGCCGATGTTTTCTTTGTTCCGGCATCGAATGAGGAGGAGGCAAGAAAAGGAGCGCCGAGCTTACGTATCGTGCCTGTTAAAACCCTCGATGATATGTTGAACTGGCTTAAAAATAATCCGGTGCCACCAAACCGTGCAGCTTGTTCTTAATCCCTCGCAGCCTCGTAGAGTTTTCTGGCTATGCGTTTTGGCTCAAACTGGATTGTCGTCATATGATCGCCACTCGTCTGAATTAGCCGGAATAAGCCCAAACGGCTCGACATATGCGGATGCCAGCCATAATCCGGATTGCCCAAAGGCAGTGCGGTATCATCCGTCAGGTGAAGATAACTTTTTGGTATTGTCAGACTGTAAAACTTTTTCAGATCAAGCTTCTCAAAGGATGGCGCGGCGGGCTCCGGTGAAACTTTCTTGTACATCATTTGAACTTGCTCCATGCTCCCAAGATTGGCAAAGGTTTCCCGGTACAAAGGAAATGGCAGCATGATGGTATCATCCTTCGTGCTTTTACGAAGCTGTTCAAACACGGCGATCACCGTAGGCGGGAACTCATCCGCTACCCTTTCACCATCTTTGAGAACGAAGGCATTAAGGAAGACGAGACGTCGTAAACGATCAGGTACGAGCTCCGCTACTTTCTGAACTAGGGATCCCCCGAAGCTATGTCCAACGAGAATGATGTTGTGCAAATTGTGCGAGATGATGTAATCCGCAATCGATTTGGACAGCATCGCATGCGTGACTTTTTTATTAGGGTCAGCCCCATGTCCCGGATATTCGGGCACATAGACGGTATGACCCTTCTTGCGCAGCTCCGCCGCGGTACCTGCCCAGAAGCTGGCATCCGCCCAGGCGCCATGGATGAGTACAAAGGTCAAAGTCTGCTCGCGTTCACGCATGTCATATTCTTGCTCAGACGCCCAAGGAGCGGCTGCAAAGGGCCAACCAGCTGTTGGGAAATTGGGCTGAACCGGGTGCGGAAAAGGCCAAGCCTGAGGAGGCTGGGGCACATAATCATAATTGTAAATCATGGGGAACTCCCTTTCGGATTTAGATGTAACACTATATGCCCAGATTAGGCATTTGCCAATGGAAATGTGAAAGACGTCCCAATAGGACGTCAGGGTTAGACTATGCGTCCTGTGAAATTGTCGCCTTTGCGCGAGGCAGGCAGGTGAATGGTTTTCACATGATCGCTATGGATAACAGATTTGCCTGTGGCTGTGTGTACTTCTAGAAAAGGATGATTACAAGTATTAAGAACGCCTATTTTGTGTGGGTTTTCGCCAAGATCCAAAACGACAAACATCGTTTCCAGTTTTTTTAATTGCTGCTCGAAGGTGCGAGAGAAGGTTACTTGGGATGGCTGCACAAGAAAATTTTCCAGCTTCATAGAATAAGGTGTTGTGTTGGGGTGATAGGGAACCACATACTTGACATGTTTCATAGAGATGAAGATGGTTTGGAAGATCGGTGAATGAAAAGCGAAATAATCATTCATAATATGGGTCAAATATCCATGCACACTTTGATTGCCGGTAATGTAGATCTCAACAAACATCCCTTTGGCGCTCATTAGCATTTTGCGATAGGAGATGGATGAGGATTCAAGTTCAAAGGGATACTCAGTAGGAGGATCCAGGAATGTGGTCGGATGCTGATTCAGTGTCATGTATTGTAAATGAATCGTGGGAATATAGTAAAAGTTTAGTTCATTGTAGATTACGATCAGATCACTGCTTACTTCTAGTAATACTCCCTTTAATGGTTGTTGAATCCCCGAAAATGTGATCTCCACTTGCTTATCTAGCATCGAATTCATAGCATCCATGATAAATTCCTCCTCTCCCTATAGTAGAAATAACCCTAAAAGGCGCGCTGAGTGCCGTAGCAATCAACGCGCCTGCGACGAGTTTGGGGTTAATCGATAGGAGAAAGGCTTATCGAGAGCGATATTTTTTTAACATAAGTTTGATTGCAACGATTTGTGCAGCAGTTGCTTTGTTGCTTTTGTTGCTTTTGTTGGATTTATTGGAGCTATTGGATTTATTGGATTTGTTGCCGTTGCTATTGTTTTTGTTAATGGCATTAATACTTTTAATATGGAAGACTGGAATACGAACTATTTCATTGTTCACTACGATCAGCAAGTAATGATCCCAAGTTTCTACGACGACACCTTCAATTTTCTCAGGGCCACCGCGATTAATTTGTACAAACGTATACTTTAATTGTGCTAGAACACCTTCGAAGTTGTGAGCTTGCTCAGCGCGGTGAGTAGTCTTGTAAGATCTGCTGGCGTTGCCGTTCGTTGCGCTGATACTTTTGACGTGTTGCAATTGAATATAAACAAGTGTGCCATCTTTTAATTGAAGTGTTAAGTAATCATGTTGAACGGCTACCAATCTACCAATAATTGAATCAGGACCTCCGCGATTGACTTTAACCTCAGTGCCGACTAATGAACCCAAATAGTTTAAACCCATTTTGTCATTTCCCCTCTCAGAACTTTTATTTTGTACGATCTAATAAGCAGCAGATGCTAATTTGATTGGTATGTTCACCTCCTATATGTTTGTCATTGCTGCTCATTTGTAATATAAGTATATGAATCCCTGGAAAAATGGTACTAGATTCAAATCTATTTTTGCGCTCATTTATTGCTAATTCCGCATTGGACCAGCTAGTGGTACTGGAACTATTGGTAAAATATTTTGTCCATATCAACCAATATCTCTATCCGTTTAAAATCTCCTATCATATACTGCACTATTAAACTATGAGGAGGTTTTAAATATGATGGCTAGCATTTCTAACAAATGCAATTGCGACAAAACTAAAGGTGACAAAACACAAGGCAACAAATCAAGAGGGAACAAAACAAGAGGAAACAAATCCGGCAACGACAAAACACGGGGTGACAAATCCTGCAATCACAAAACACAAGGCGGCAAATCAGGTGGAAAATCGCAAGGCGGCAAATCAGGTGGAAGATCGCAAGGCGGCAAATCAGGTGGTAGATCACATGGTGGCAAATCCGGTGGAAAATCACAAGGCGGCAAATCTCGCGGAAACAAAACAAGAGGGAACAAAAGCCGTGGCAACCGTTAATAACCTGGAATAAATTATTCTATGATGAAAGTCTATCTCTTGTAGATAGGCTTTTTGTTATGAAGAAAAGGTGGTGCGCGATGATACCGACTCGACATATCGTTATCCAAGAGCAACAGCTCAGAAAATTGAATGAAGATGTTTGGAGCAAGCAATATGTGAACGGAGTTCTTATCTCAAAAGGACAACGCGGAGCCATCAAAGTCCGGTATCGAGGCGGGCATACGCGAGAGTATGCCAAGAAGTCATTCGAAATTGTCAGCGGAGGCAGAACCTACCATCTCAATGCGGAATATGACGATCCATCAATGATTCGAAATGCGTTATCCTTTCGTTTTTTTCAAAAAATCGGCGTGCCGAGCCCGCAAACCAAGCATATCCATTTGAAATTAAATGGGGTGAGCCAAGGGGTTTATTTGGAAATTGAAGCGGTCGATAAGAACTTTTTTCAATTCAGAAAAATAGGTGTGCAATCGCTTTTCTATGCCGTGGATGATGATGCCAACTTCGAAACATTCCATCCCGAAACGAAGAAAGCCAAAAAAACGATGTTTGAAGGCTATGAACAAATTATGGGACTCAGTAGTGAGAAAAAAGAGTTGAGGAGATTCATCGCACAAATCAACCAATTATCGAGAAAGCCTCTGGCCTATTATATAAACTCTCAATTAGACGTAGATAATTATTTGCGGTGGCTGGCAGGTGCTGTTTTTACAGGAAATTTTGATGGATTTGACCAAAACTATGCGATTTACCGGCATAAACCTACGAAATTATATCGAATTATTCCTTGGGACTATGAAGGAACCTGGGGACGAAATTGTTACGGAAAAGTGTGCGGGAGTGACTTGGTAAGAGTGAAAGGGTACAACGGTCTTACCGAGAAGTTGCTGGGTATTCAGAGCGCTAGACTGCGTTATAAACAAATTCTATCTTCGATACTGCGATCATCCTTCACTTGGAAACAGATAGGACCGATTGTCGAACATTTACATGGGAATATAGCTCCCTATATGAAGGAAGATTCCTATCGTAAATGGCCCTATTCCGAATTTAAAGGGGAACCCGAGTTAATTCGAAACTATGTGCAGGAACGCAGATTGATCATTAAACAGGAACTCAAAAAGCTATAACCAGCCAAATGTCCAAAGCATTTGGCTTTATTTTTGTGTTTTCTTACTACGATTAGGTAGTCGTGGAATCTTCTTGCGAGGAGGGTATTTGTTTATAGCAAACATTATGGGGGTCTCGTATATATACTGTATCAATATCTACTAATGATATTTGGTAGCAGCCATTAGGAAGGAGTGAGTGACAATGATCGTGCTTCTCATCATCATCTTAGCGGGTATTTTTCTATTTTTTGTGATTAAACCACCCTATACAGCAGTGGAATCCGAACTCGTAGAACAGGAAGCGGCAACTGATTTAAAAGTTTCTGATATGGCTTATGTGAATAGGTTGGATGCTTGATTCGTCAAACGATAGGTTTCAGATCTATATTTCGCTAGAATTGGGGTGAAAATGCATGTTTGGTTCCGCTACAATATCCCTTACGATTGCAGCATTTGTAATGACTGTTATTCTCATTCTTTGGCGTCCTAAGGAGATTAATGAAGCTATTCCAGCTATAGGAGGCGCTATACTTGTTTTTCTAAGCGGAAGTGTATCAGTGAACGATATCATCAAAATTACGAATACGATCAGTGATGCAGCTATCACCATAATGGCGACGATCGTGATGGCTATCGTGTTAGAAAGCTTCGGATTCTTTGGATGGGCAGCTGAAGGACTAATGGCCCGAGCGAAAGGCTCTGGTATACGGTTATTCTGGTATGTTAATTTGCTCTGTTTTCTGATGACTTTATTTTTCAACAATGATGGAAGTATCATGATCACAACACCGATTTTAATCATCGTTCTCCAAAATTTAGGGTTGAAAAATCATCAGAAAATACCGTATTTACTTTCTGGTGCTTTGATTGCTACCGCATCAAGTGCACCTATTGGTGTTAGCAACATCGTTAATCTCATTGCGCTCAAGATCGTTGGTATGGATTTGTACATGCATACGTTAATGATGTTTATACCATCAACATTAGGATTATTGTTTTTCTTATTGTTATTATTTCTATGTTTTTACCGAGTTCTGCCCAAGAAACTGCCGAGAAATGGTAAAGGTCAACATCCGCTGCAAGCTCAATCACCAGAAGTGCTGCCTATAAGTAAAAATAGAACGCGATTTATGCTCAACATCTTGCTGTTTGTTTTCATGGTCCGAGTTAGTCTTTTCATCGCATCGTATATGGGCATACCCGTAAGTATCGTTGCTGTAACCGGATCATTGATTTTGTTGCTCTGGCGCTGGATTTATCTTAAAATTTCGCCGCTTGATATGGTCAAAAAGACGCCATGGCATATTCTCATCTTTGCATTCGGCATGTACGTAATTATATTCGGTTTAAACAACATCGGCCTTACACAGCTTCTGGTTAGTTATTTGAAACCACTAGTTTCGGGTGATTTAATGAATGGTAGCTTGATAATGGGCGGACTGGTCACTCTGATGTCGACCTTGGTCAATAATCATCCGGCTTTAATGATCGGAACGATTACATTAACAGGTATGGAGTTAGATCCAATCACCTTAAAAGTTACTTATTTAGCTAGTGTCGTAGGGAGCGACCTCGGGTCTTTATTATTGCCAATTGGAACGCTTGCTTCGCTCATTTGGCTGCATATTCTCAAACAAAACAAAGTGAAAGTGAGCTGGAGGGAGTATTGCAAAGTCACTTTTTTAACGATTCCACCTGCCTTGATTTTCACGCTTGTCTGTCTAGCGCTTTGGGTCAGCTGGATTTTTTAATATTTTGTTGAATAGGAGGTTCAACCATGTTATTTGCACATTCATATTTGGGTAAACTGGTACACATTGAATTGCTGGGAGATAGGGACAAGATGGGCTATCTAGTTGATGCAGGCCCCGATGTATTCGTCATTTATATGGACAAAAAATATGTCTATGTGCCAAGTGCTCATGTCAAAACGATCAAATTAAATACGGAAGACAAGACGAACACAGATACGGCCCCGGATCCAATTAATCAAACGGGGGCTATCACCTTTATTCTAGTCTTGCATAACGCAATAGATAAATTCGTAGAGATTTATATCTCTGATCATCAATCCATTCATGGCTACGTAAAAGCAATCGCGCAAGATTATTTAGTCTTTTATTCGCAATTTTATAAAACCATGTATATTCCTTTGGATCATTTAAAATGGATTACTCCCTTTGAATCAGATCAGACTCCGTATTCGTTAGATCAAAAACACCTTTCAAAAGAGGTCATTGAGGGTTCTGTTAATGCTTTGCCGCCCACATTTGAACAATTAATGAAAGGATTAGAAGGAGAAATGGTTGGTATTGATTCCGGTCTAAAGGCTAATAAAATTGGTTTGCTTCAGACAATCAATAATTCTTTTGTCGAATTGATTACGGCGGAAGAACTTAAGTTTCATTATAATTTACAGCATATCAAAAACTGCATTCCCTTGAAGAAGGAAAGTGAATAGATGTTGATGAGACAGTTATTACCTGACAGGGTAGCTGTCTTTTTTATATCTAAACGGCTTTATGTTAAGATGTAAAAGTTGGGCAAATAAAAGAAAAGTAGGATTATAGGATGTCATTAAGTGAACCCCAAAGCTATCGATTCAGTGAGGCCCCCATATGGGATCTGCAGCGTGCCTATTATGAAGAGCAAGGTATAACAGCTTGGCAGCGTGATGAGGTGCCGTCTTATATTACAAGCAATCCAATGCTGGCTGGTTCTTATGCCGAGGTTATTTTTGGATTCCTGCAAGATCGCGCGCGCCTGGATGAGACATCGGAACCCGTGACGATCGTAGAACTTGGTGCAGGTTCGGGGCGACTTGCCTTTCATGTCCTGAAGGAGCTGCGCCAATTATCAGCGCTTGCAGGCTTTCCGCTTCCTCCATACCGATATGTGATGAGTGATTTGGCGGAGGGCAATATTGCATACTGGCAGCAGCATCCTAGTTTGATGTCTTATGTGGAGCAAGGCAATCTCGACTTTGCTAAGTTTGATGCGGCTGTGGATACTGAACTTCATCTGGTAGTATCAGGAGAATGTTTGGCTCGGGGAAGCTTGCGGCAGCCTCTGCTGATTATTGCAAACTACTTTTTTGATAGTATTCCGCAGGAATTAATTTATATTGAAAATAATCAGGTCTACGAGTGCTGGATTAACTGTTATATTCCAAAGCTAGATAAGGATTGGACTGCTTCGGAGCAGCTGAAGAATTTGGTAGCTGAATATGAGTATCGGAAGTCAGCCGAGTTCGAGGCGGGGTCTTATGCGTATCAGTCATTAATTGAGCTTTATGCGCGAGAGTTAGATGATTCCCATGTGCTATTTCCGATTGTTGGGTTAGATTGTCTGGATCGGTTGAGTCAGCTCTCGACCGAAGGATTTCTCTTGCTGACTGCAGACAAGGGGGAACATCAGCTTGCAAGTTGGGCGTATAATGAGCCTCCAGAACTGATTCATCACGGCAGTTTTTCATTGACGGCGAATTATCATGCTATTACTGCCTACTATGAGGAAAAGGGAGCTGAGAGCTTATTCACAGCTCATCCGCATCATCATTTGAATGTTGGCTGCGTGCTCCATCTTGCTGATCTGCCGTCATACGGTCTTACGCGTTTGGCGTATCGTAGATACATTGAGCGTTTTGGACCGGACGATTTTATTACGATCAAGGAATGGCTGGATGATCATCTTGCACACTTGGACATTCCACAAATGTTAGCTTACTGGCGCTTGAGCGGCTTTGACTCACAATTTTTCTTGCAAAATGCAAGTCGTCTAATGGACCTTATTGTGACCTCGGAGGAGGCAGATTGCGCAGGAATCTCACAAGGGATTGCTGAGATGTGGAGCGGGTATTACGCCATGGAGATTTCTAACAAAGTTGCTCTTGCGTGTGCGTCACTTTACTACCGGATGGAAATGTTTAGCGAGGCTTTGCCTTTCTATCTAGCGGCGGAAGACATGCAAGATGCAAGTATTGTATATGAGATGGCGATTTGCTGCTATGAGATCGGAGATATGGCAGGGACCAAGGCGTATATAGAACAAACCTTGATATTAAGTCCTCATCATGAGGAAGCATTATCGCTTCTAGGATTGCTGGAATAGGAGTAATAGACAGAGCTTTGCGGACTTCCGCGAGGCTCTTTTTTGCGCTTCAGGAAAGAGACAAGGAGATTAAGTTTGTTAAGAAAATGCATAGTCTGCTCATACTTTTCACAAACTTAGCAAATTTTGTTGTGCGATACTTGGAGTATACATAGCCAATAACATCCAATGAGAAAGATGGGGGACATCCAATGTTCGAACGAGTGGTACATACAAGTAAATCTTTGAAATTCAAGCTAACTTCTTTATTGCTAGCCGTTTCTTTAATCCCTTTAATAATTTCCATGTTCATTCTGACCACACAATCAACCAAATCCGTACAAACCATAACAGATGATGGACAGCTGCAATTGGCTAGAGCGCATGGTGATGCCATTCAAGCCTTTGTTAATCAGAAGATACGACTTGTCGAGAACACAATTAAAGCACATCCTGAATTTCAAAATAATGAAACTAGCAAAGTTATGCCTATCTTGATGCAGCTCAAAGAGAGCAACGAGGATGTCGCTTTTTTTGCCTATGCCGATTCCAAAGGATTTATTACCCAAACGGATGGCTCCTCTTTTGATGGTGCGAGTTTCGCGAATATTATCCAACTGAAAACAACGAAGAACATGGCGGTTTCGGATATTATTATGGATGCCAGAACCAATAAAATGATCATTATTATTGATATTCCGATTCTGAATGCGAAAGGCGATTACGATGGGGCGATTCAAACGATTCTTGACCCTTCAAGAGTCGTGGACATTATATCCAATGTGCACTTTGGGGCAAGTGGATATGGTTATTTGGTCGGTCAAGATGGAACCGTTCTCGTTCACCCAATGAAAGAGCTTATTGGCAAAAAGCTCGATGACTTATTAGTTTCTAGTAAAGAAATCAAAGAAAGTATGGTGAGTCAAGTTGAGGGGAAAACAGCGTATACGTTGAAATCAGGAGAAAAAATGCAAGCCACCTATGAGAAAATAGGCACTCTAGGCTGGAGACTTATCGTAACAGCACCAGAGACGGAAGTGTTCAAAGACAGAAGCATCGCTATGCGAAATTCGATCATTATCGTTGTAATCTGTTGTTTGATTGTCAGTGTTCTTGCATATCTCATTGGTTCCGTAGCCGTAAGACCGATACTTGCCATCTCGAACTTGATGCTCTTGGCAGCAAAAGGCGATTTCACTGTGAAACCGCTCGTGGTCACAAATAAAGATGAGATTAGCCAATTATCTACAGCGGTCAATGAGATGATTGCCAATCTACGCACGCTGATTGGCGGAGTTATTCAAACTTCGGGCAGCGTTGCAGTGGCTGCCGATCAGATTTCGGCGAGCACGGAAGAGATCGCGCAAGGCAGCACGCATCAAGCTACAGCCTCGCAAACGATGGCTGAGTTGTTCAAAGAGTTGTCAGCTGCGATTAACACCGTGGCGATCAGTGCAGAAGATGCGGCGGAACTGGCTGCACAAACGGTGCACATTGCCAAAAAAGGCAGCAGTACGATTCACAACTCGATTAACGGGATGGATCAAGTCAACCAGCAAATGAAGCTGTTGGAAACAGATTCTCAGCGAATTGGCGAGATTATCGAGGTCATTGATGATATTTCGGAGCAAACGAATCTGCTCGCGCTGAATGCTGCGATTGAAGCTGCGAGAGCAGGCGAACAAGGCCGAGGCTTCGCTGTCGTGGCCGAAGAAGTGCGCAAATTAGCTGAGCGCAGCAGTCTTGCAACCAAACAAATCGCCCAGATCATCCGTGATATGCAGGTTAATACGAATAAGAGCGTGCGTGTTGTCGCTGATGGCGTAGCCCAATCGAAACTAACGTATGATGCTTTCGAAAGCATTGTCAATAAGGTCAATGAAACGTCGAGCAAAGTGACTGAGATTGCAGCTGCCAGCGAAGAACAAGCTGCGCAGGCGTCGGAAGTTATGACAGCTATCGAGTCAGTCGCAGCAACAAGTGAAGAGTGCGCAGCAGGTGCACAAGAAACAGCAGCAACCTCTCAGGAATTAGCCAAGCTTGCTGAGAACTTGCATGATGCAGCTGCCGTTTTCAAAATTAAATGAGTTTTCTCTTAGGAAGGCATATGATAAGATAGCTAGATGAGTATGCAAAGAGTGGTGATTGTATGGAAGAGCGGATCGTTGTCGCTAAAGGGTTGTTTACATTATATAGAGGGCACTTCATTCAGATGCATCGGGATGGTGTCCTCGAGGACTATAGAGATTGCGGAATAGAGCGCCAAACAGAGATCGAGTGGTATCAAGAGCTGATTGCGAAGTTATCGCTTGATTTATCCATTCGTGATTGGGATGCTGTTAGTAGTTTGGAAGCACTTGCCAAATATTATCAAGATGAACGCATGCTGGAAAGTGTGATGAACTTCATAACTCGCCAAATTATGGGGGCTGACAGCATTGTGAAGCTTATGTATGCAGAGCGGCTAATCTCGTTGATTGTCTCGCTGAGGCCTGTCATCACCCAAGAGAATCGGTATTCAGCTTATCAGCAAGCTTTAAGAATCCTGGAAGATATCCTTGCCAAACCGCTCGTCATCGACCCTGGGCATGACTTACATCACTATCATTTGAAAGATAAGAAGTCGTTAAACCTCCGCGCTCAAAAATCGATCGATGAGATTATGCTGCTGCGATTTTAGGGGATCGGTTTAAAAATTCTTTTTAAACTGATTGTACCAACCCACAGAACATATGATGCACAAGGCAATAATGCTCATTAAGTCGAACCCGTCATCTTGGAGCCACTGCAGGATGCCAGGTTCTTTTTTAATTTGGAGAACAGCTAATTGGGCAAGCAAACCAGCGACAACAGCCTCGATCCACGGCATTTTAATAAGTAATAGCTCCATCTTGGAAAAGAAAAAGAACAGTAAACAGAGTGCGGGAACGACAGCTATCGCAACAAAGCCGACGTTATCAGACAGTTTGGCGGTCAGGAGTATACTGTCCACACTCATAATTAAATCCAGAAAAGCGACACTACTGAAGATCCACAGTAAGGAAAAATGCCTGCGCATTGATTTCTTAGGCAAGACCATTTGGATGGAAAAGATCAACATGATGAGCCCAGTCATCATATTGATGTAAGGTAGTCTGGAGAAAGACTGGATCGAGATGATATAGAGAACACGGAGTAGGCAGAGAAGCCCAATGAGATAAAGTTTGTAATTACTTCGCACACTGTATTTCATTAAAGATCCTTGAACCATGATCGCATTGTCGATATTGGTAAATATATTATAGAGGAATATAATGATCCAATCTTGCATCGAAAGTGATCCTTTCATCGCTATTCATGCATGTCCAAGGAGTTAACATCAGTATATGAAGTAAATTCCAATATTATCTAACTATTTATATAAAAAATCCTCCTTCAAAGTGAAGGAGGGCTTATGTAAATGGACTACATCCTGCGGCCGGTAATATAATGGCTTGTCCAATATGCGTTCGTAAAGTTGGAAACGACAACGCCTTCATTAGGCAGATTATTAATGAACTGTCCGTTCCCCATATAGATTCCTACGTGGTTTACAACGCCAGGTGTGCCAACACTGAAGAAAACTAGATCGCCTGGTTGCAGTTGACTCTTAGGAACAAAGGAGCCAGCTTGAGATTGGGCTTTAGAAGAACGAGGAATCGCTTTTCCTTGTAATTGAAAGACATATTGAGTGAAAGAGGAGCAGTCCAGACGTAATCGCTGAATGTCTTCGGAACCAAACACATAAGTCACTCTGCCTTTGAACGAAGAAGCAGTATTGAGGATTCTGCTGGCAAAGCTGGAACCAGTCGATGGTTTTGAAGGTGTTGTTCCTTTCTCGTGTACGGTTACATAAGAACGTGAAACATAGCCTTTTTTACCATTATAATTAACTAAAACCCAGTAGTCGTTCGCCGCTTCAACAGAAAGCGTTGTACCTGCGTTAATAAAGCCCCAGACGGGAGCATTCACATTCTGATCAGCACGGAAATTTACACCTTTATTCACGGTAGCAGTTGCAACAGGAGCAGCAAGTGCTGTCGCTGAAAAGCCACCCAACATCGAAATCGCTAGACCTACGGACAGCATTGCTTTTTTCCCAAAGTAGTGTTTCCTTTTTGGCATGAAAGACTTCCTCCTTGTGGAATCAATGATAAGATGATTGCTTCATCTAAACTCACTGTATCACACTTCGAAGTCCCTAAAATTTACCTCGGAAGTCTGAAAGTCTTAACAGTACTAGTATTTATAGCCATTATTAAAATTCCGTTAGAAGTTGATGAGTATTTCTTCCTTGACAGGTAAATCTAACGTTTATTAACATTGTAAGCATTTTCGCGTGAAATTCAGGGTCTGGAACAATAGTGGAAGAAAGGGGATAAGGGATGAACATCAAGGAACTGCAAGGTGTCGCAGGTTTGCTTGTACAGAATCAAATACCCTATACACTAGGAGGCAGTGGACTCCTGGCTAGTTTGGGACTCATCGATCAAGTGAATGACTGGGATTTGTTAGTGGATTGTTCCCTAGAGAAATTAAAAGCAGTTCTAGAACCTTATCCGTACTCCGAGCAAAAGAGTGGGGATTATCCATTCGCCAGTCAATTTCGCCTGCAACTCATCGAGCAGAACATAGATATCATAGGCAAGTTTGCTCTTCATAGCAGCTCAGGCACCGTAACTTTTCCGCTAGCGGCTAGTTCTATCTGGCATGGCATTCACGTAGGCGCTCCTGAAATTTGGTTTGTGGCTTATATGATGATGGGCAGGGATGCGAAAGCGGAGTTACTATTCAACTTCCTCTTGCGCAGCGAGGTAAACGAGTCTGCAGTCAAGAGATTTATTGAAGATGAACCGATTGATGATGCTATTAAATCTAAATTATTTCAGCTTTTGAATGCTTATGGAAAAAAATAAAAAGTGGTTGTGCAACATTCTATGTACAGGTCACGTTTAGAAGATAACTCGGAAGCGAGGAAGTAAATATATACAATAAGAGGAGAGATTACGAATGAAAAAGATAGCAGCTTTAACGTTAACGACCCTGTTGGTGAGCAGTTTAACATTTAGTACAGCATTTGCCTTTTCAGATGTGGAAGAAGGACAAGCAGAGGCTGTTAAAGGTTTGCAGGATCGTGGTGTCGTGAGCGGTATTGATCAAGATCATTACGTACCAAAAGGTAAAATCAGCTATGCTCAGACTGTGCAAATGATTGTAAAAGGTTTGGATTTGAACATGGATACGCTTCGTTTCATTAAGCAGCCTGTTGCATCTGACACTTACACGAACATTCCTAATGATGCTTGGTTTGCAGAGGCTTTCATCATAGCTCACTATAATGGCCTTGAGATTCCTAAGGATGTTAATCCGAACGCAACGATTACTCGTGAGCAATTCGGTGATTTGTTAGTGCGTGCACTTGAGAAAAAAGGCAATTTCCCATTGGTCAAAATGTTTATCAACATTCAGGATGCAGATCAAGTTAACATCGATTATCAAGGTACATTACAAAGATTGCTGCTGTACAAAATCACTAAACTGGATCAAGATGGCAAGTTTAGCCCGAAAGCTGAATTAACGCGCGGAGAAGCAGCGAGTTGGATCTACCAAGCGATTAAATTCAAAGACGCGCACGCACAAGCACCTGCGCCAATAGAAGATGTTACGGTTAAAGTGGATAAAGTGAACGATGATGTCAATAAAATCACGCTATCCCGTGGTGACAAACCGAACCCAGGCTACAGCATTGAAATCAACAGTATTCAATTCAATGCGGATGGTCAAGCGGTAATTACGTATACCTTGCACGATCCCAAGCCAGATATGATGTATCCAGCTGTTATTACGGAAGCAAAAGCAGAAACCTATGTTTCTTCCAAATATAAAGCGACTGCTGAGCCAGCAACTGTTAAATAATAAGAAAAGTGCTGTTACCTTGCATGCAAGGTGCAGCACTTTTTTTGTATGATGAACCCCTGC
The DNA here is from genome assembly GCF_022163125.1 of Paenibacillus sp. HWE-109. NCBI lineage: Bacteria > Bacillati > Bacillota > Bacilli > Caryophanales > Paenibacillaceae > Paenibacillus > Paenibacillus sp. HWE-109. The sequence continues at coordinate 2,394,750 of NZ_CP091881.1, forward strand.
TATTGGTCCTGTCCAATGACTACTCTCTCACATAAAATATAGCATCCTATTCACATAGGAGGTGAGAGAGATGAAAGTAAATTATTACACATTAAGTCTGGGCTTGTTGGGCGCCGCGAAATTGATTTTGAATGCTTTTGGTCTTGAACTTATCCATGACGAGGATATGAACGCGATTGCTAACGGTGTAGCAGCGGTGATTTCCATTATTGGCGTTTATGCAAACCATCAGAAATTAGAATAATGATAGTGACAAGAGTGACCTGAGTGAGAATTCGGGTCTTTTTTTGTTGCAGCGAATGAGTAAAACAGGGGGATTGCTAAAAGGGAATTACAGTGAGCTGTTTCAGCAAAAAGTGGAGAAACCTGTTTTCTCATGCTATGTCGGCGGATTTTGGTCTCAAAGGGTATTGAGTTCGTTAGGTCATTAAAGAAAGTTCATGATCTTGAATCTCGATCATTTATTTTCCCGTAAACGGATGCAATAATGAAAGAGCCCTCTCAACCGCAATTGCCTTATAACCTTCCGACATGCTACTGTGGAATGCAAGAAATTGGTATAATAGAACTATTGGAAGAGGAGGAGGAGCAGCTATGAATTTAATTAAGAGAGTTATCCTTCTTATTGTGATGAGCTTAATCGTCATTCTTGCCCTATACGCCTATTCGTACCGACAAAGTGTTAAGGTTATTGAAAATCAAATCAACATAAGAAATGAAGAGAAATTATCGTATTTCCTCAACCGGATTGAAAGTTTGCTGGATCAGAATATGATGTACGCTACGCTTGTTACCAAAGATCCTGAAATTAAAAATGTCGCCTATGGCAGTTTACCTCCATCTGGTTATGATCGCGTAAGTGTGGTTCAGTCCATTGAAGGGAAGCTCAACCTGTTCAGTATTACGAATCAAATCATGAATATCATCTCAATCTATTTTCCGAAAAGTGAGCTTGCATTGTCTACGGTTCCTGCAACCGTTTTTAATAAACAAGATATCTACAAGGATTACACGTCCAATTGGAAATTAACGAAAGTTGATGTAAGCGGAGTGAAAATGGAAGCGTTCTCGCGATTCTTTGTTTCCCCGTATCATGCCGAGCCCTCTGACATTATGAATTCTGATTTTATTATCAGGGTCGACTTTTTCACAAAAAATATAACAAATGTGCTGGATGAGTTTAAATTGGCTGGTTATAGTGACGCCTTTTTTTACAATAGCGCCGATCAAATTGTCTACAACAGTACAGCAAATATGAATCTCATCAAGCAGTTGATGGAGGAATACCCCTTCGATTTATCTAAGAAGATACAAAACAAGCATAATATTGTAGAACTAAATGGAAAGAAATACATCCTATATGTGCTTCCTTCGGATAAGATCAACTGGAGCTTGGTGGATATCGAGCCCTTGGATGAAATTCTGAAACCAGTGAATCACAGTCGGAATTTATTCTACATTATTCTGTTTCTGCTGCTGCTTCTAGGCATTGTTGCGGCGTATTTGCTGTACTTTTACATTCAGGTTCCCATCCGTATTCTGATACGCAGCTCAGAGCATATCAAGAACAAAAATTTTGCCTATCGGATTCATAGTTTGCGCAATAATGAGTTTCGACAGTTGTTTGATTCCTTCAATGACATGGCCAAAGAAATCGATGATTTGATTAAAAGAGTCTATGCGGAAGAAATTCGCTCCAGAGAGGCAGTTATGAAGCAGCTGCAGTCCCAAATTAATCCGCACTTTCTCTATAATTGTCTGGCTTACATCGTAAATATGGCCAAAATGAACAAAAATCAATCCGTTATCGCCATGGCGCACAATCTGGGAGATTATTATAAATACACGACCCGGAATGAAACCTTGGAGACGACGCTGTCAACGGAACTTGAATTGGCTGTGAACTACATGAATATTATGAATCATCAATTGGATAAATTTCGTTATATTGTCTCGGTCCCTGATTCGATGAAAATGAAGAAAATTCCCAAATTGATGATTCAACCGATTATTGAAAATGCGATTGTGCATGGTCTGGAAGAGATTTCTAATGAGGGGCTGATCACCATTGTTGGCTTGGATGACGGTCCATTGTTCCGGCTTATCATCGAAGATAATGGTCCGGGTTTGAGTGCTGAGGATCTGGTGAATCTTCGCAGGAAAAATGAACTTGAGGAAAATGAGACAGCGCAAAAAGGGATTTGGAATGTGAATCATCGCTTCAAGTATTATTTCGGGAAGCATTCCGGCATGCGGTTGGATAATTCTGCTCTGGGTGGATTGCGAATCGAGTTGTTCTGGGAGAAAGCAGCAGGGGAGTGAAATCAAAGATGTTCTCTTTATTAATTGTGGATGATCATAAGCATCAAGTCGATACATTAGCCATTACATTGCCCTGGGATGAGCTGGGGATAACTACCATTCATAGAGCATATGAAGGCCAAGGCGCGCTTGCGATCATCGAGACGCATCCCATCGATATTCTGATCACAGATATTCGCATGCCTGGTATGAATGGTCTTGAATTAATAGAGCATATCAACACGTCTAAACGGAAGGTCCAATGCATTCTGCTGACCGGGTATGCGGAGTTCGAATATGCCAAGAAGGCGATCGAGCTGCATGCTATTGACTATTTCATCAAACCGGTGCGAGATCAATTGCTTTTGGATGCCGTAAGCCGAATCATCAGCAAGATACAGAATGATTTGCAGCATTCTCAAGCGTTTGAACAGGCCAATGCGATACTTCATCAGAATTTACCACTGTTAAAAGAGAGCTTGCTCAATGACCTTTTGCAAGGATCAAAGTTTTCGTCCACGCAATTGCAAGAGAAGCTGCAGATGTACCAAATCCCATTTGCAACCGGGGACACCGTTAAATTGATGGTTATTAAATTTGATTCTAATTTCTATGAATCTTACACGGCCTCGGACATGAAACTCTTTGATTATGCCGTTATGAATATGGCGGAGGAACTGCTCCAAGGCTATTATCAAATATGGACAAGAATAGCGGCGCAAGACAACTTAACACTTCTACTAAAACCCATTGCGACTCTAGGCCGGACGGTCGCCATGGAAGGTGAACAACGTGAAGGAATAGACTTGTTTTCGTTAGCGAACCGATTGATCGAACAAGTGAGACGTTATCTAAAAGGGAGCGTTTGCATCTATCTGTCGCAATCGGCGATATTCCCTGAAGAAGTTCATTCTGCTTACGCTTCCGTTGCCTCCAAGGTAATTCGATCGGCAGAACGACAAGGGGTATTCATGATGGATACCGATGAAGTGTCAAGCCGCGCACTGGAACCGCTGCGTACGTTGTATCAAGCACCCATGCTGATACAACTTATGGATAACGGCACTGTCGATAAAATAAACGCTAAATTTACATCCATCTTCGAAGAACTGGAACAAACTCACGCTGATTCACGAGCGCATATCCGCGAAGCGTATTTGCATGTATTGAGTTGTTTCACATTCCTGGCGCACAAGAAGGGCAAAGTGCTGGAAGATATTATCGGTATAGCTTCCGTTTATAAGGAACACAGTGTAATCCATTCCGCAAAGCAGTTACGAACATGGAGTACCATCATCATGAATGTGTTGATTGAGGAAATCCCAGCGGCGGATGATGAGAATCACCAGCAACTGGTCAATAAAATACATGCTTATATCCATCAAAACTTGTCGAAAGATGTGACGCTGCAATCGATAAGTGAATATGTTTATTTGCATTCGGTCTATTTATCCAAATTGTACAAAGAGATTACAGGACTTAATTTAAGTGAATATATTTTACATGCTCGTATGGAAGAGGCCAAAAATTTATTGGAGAAATCCACGTATAAGATTTATGAAATTACTGAAAAGGTAGGATACCAAAGCCCTCAACATTTTATTCGGAGATTCAAAAAATATTATGGTGTAACGCCGGACATTTTCCGGAAGCAGTGATTCGCATGGACCTCGGCAGATGATTGGGTTTCCGGATTCTGGCCAGGGTTGTTATGGCTGGTTTATGAAAAAACATTTAGCGCATGAGCGAGATTCGGATGTATAAAAGAAGTTAATTCGGACATCCTATATCTTGACGGTGAAACAAGAGAGGTGTGGTTCCGTTGAGCATTCAACGAGATAAATACCAGGGAAGTTGTTATTGAATCCATATAGAAGCGAGGAGATGTGCCGCAGACAATTAATGTAGTACCTGTACTGCAATAATGGATGAGGTAAAGACCAAGCCAAGTAAGGATCAGAGCATAAGTACCATCAATCCAATCACCGTCGAAAAGAACTCCGCAAGGAGTTCTTTTTTATGTAGAGGCGGAGGGAGGGAACTACAGTACGCTATTCTAGCTAAAGTGTTCATATAGCGAGGGTGTGGGAACTACGGTCCGCTATTCTGCTATTTGCTGTTGAAATCAAGCCGTTTTGTGGAAATAAGACCCTGTAGTTCCGCTATGACCCTCGCATCCCTGCTTTTTGCCTAAATAACGTACTTGAGTTCCCTCTCTTAATAGGATTTGCTGCTTTTAATGGTTTATCTATTAAAGGGTGAAGCCGATTTACTTACTTGCAAGATCACATGGTTGCAGTATGCTTAATAAGTATCCTGATTAGTACTAGGAGGGAGCAGCATGCAAGAATTGGTGGGACACTGCCACAATTGTCAGAAGGAGATTTATTGTCTGGATGGTTTTTTTACAGGTGTTATTTTCACTGATAAAACGCTGCTTTGTTTCACCTGTGCAGAAGATGAGCAAGCTGAAAATAACCGTGATTTACCTACTAGCTAAGCAAAGCAATAACAACTGTAATTAATTGCATAGATTAAGCTGCTGGATACCGCGCAGAGCAAGTGAATACCGCGGGTGTTACTTTTAGTGAGACGATGACGGTTAAGATGACGAATTAGCATTAAGGAGCACAGCCATACAGAACGACAGAAAGACTCAGCCGCAGGCTGGGTCTTTCTCTGTTTTGAATTAATTTTTATAGACGGAAATGCAATCTGTCTATAAAACATGTTGTAAATATATAAACAATTTAATATAATGTCTATATATTAGCGATCGATTTGTTATTTTGTTTATAAATAAAATCGAGCGTTATATGCAATTAGATATAGGAAGGGTGTAAATTTTCATGTTGTCCAATCGTTATGTACGTACGATTCTTATTTCTCGCGTGCTTTTGCAGCTTGGGATTTGGATCAGGAACTTTGCAATTCTGCTTTATGTTGCTGAAGTTACCCAGAACAATCCGCAGTATATTTCTCTTATATCTGTAGCGGAGTATGCGCCGATATTTGTGTTTGCGATCATTGGTGGGACGTTTGCTGATCGTTGGCAGCCTAAACGTACCATGGTTGGGTGTGATTGGTTATCGGCCGTATCCATTCTGCTTGTTCTCCTTGCTTTGCATTCCGGTTCATGGCTGGTGCTGTTGATCGGCACACTGGTGTCGGCAAGTTTATCGCAATTCTCACAACCATCGGCGATGAAATTGTATAAGAACCATGTTTCCGCAGAACATTTGCAAAGTGCTATGGCAATGAATCAATCATTAATCGCCATCTTCATGGTCTTGGGTCCGATGATCGGGACTTTCATTTATTTGCACTATGGTATGCAGGTTTCTCTTATCGTAACGTTTGTCACTTTTTGCGGTTCGGCGTTAGTCCTAACAAGCCTTCCCCGAGATCAGCAAGAATCTCAAGCAGCCAGCCATACTCATTTTATGAGCGAGATGATGGCAGGCATTCGTTATCTCTGGACGAATCAGGCGCTCCGAACTTTAAGCGCGACATTCGCCGTTACCGGGCTTGCAGCAGGGATCATTCAGCCGCTCGCGCTGTTTATAACCGTAGAGAACTTGGGTCAGGATAAACAATTTTTGCAATGGCTGCTTATGGTGAACGGCGCGGCAATGCTGGTCGGTGGCATACTCATTATGGGGATAGCCAAAAAGGTGAAACCACAGCTGCTTCTAGCTGTAGGATTACTCGTAACGGCGTGTTCGACGGTAGCTATTGGCGCATCTCACAGCACGGTATTGACCATCCTGCTTCAAATTATTAGCGGTATGTTTTATCCCTGCATTCAAGTAGGCATTCAAACGATGATCATGAAAAACACCGAAGGCGCCTTCTTAGGGCGCGTGGGTGGAGCGATTACGCCAATTTTTATGGGGATGATGGTCATCGGGATGTCATCGTCCGGTTATTTAAAAAATGGGCTTACCCTTTTTCCTGTCTACCTGATCAGTGGTATCTTGCTAGTCATGGGTGCCGTGTTTCTCAGCCCTTTACGTCAGCCCAAAAGCCAAGTAAACTAGTTCCTCAGACCGAGAGCTTTTAAATACTGCAGTCGGATGATCGGAAGTCCATTTGGATTTATGCTTATAGTGAAGATTGAACACGAGGCAACCAAATTGGATAAAGTTGAGGTGCACTTTTGAAAACGGAAGGCAACAACAAGAAATTAGTATTAATCGGACTGCTGCTTGGTCTAGTTTTCTCTGAACTGGATCAAACGATTGTGTCCACCGCTTTGCCAACGATCATTCGTGATCTGCATGGCTTATCGCTTTATGGCTGGGTCGCGGGTATTTACATGCTGTCGATCACCATGTTTATGCCGATTTTCGGGAAATTAGCGGATATTTATGGACGGAAGAAGATCTATCTCACTTGCGTTATCTTATTTTTGACGGGGTCTGTGATCTGTGGATTGGCGGGTTCCATGACGACTTTATTGATCGGTAGGGGCATTCAGGGCATTGGGGCCGGAGGGCTCATGCCACTCGCGATGATCATCATCGGAGATACGTTTCCACTAGAGCAGCGAGCTAAGCTTCAAAGTTTAATAGGTCCTATGCTCATACTTCCACAGTTGCTGGGTCCAACCATCGGGGGCTTCTTCGTAAGCCATGTGAGCTGGCATTGGATTTTTCTGATCAACATTCCTGTCGGGATTGCCTCGGCCATCGTAGTTTCCAAAGGCTTGCGCGAATCAGTCAGTACGGAGAAAAAATCTATTGACTGGGCAGGAGCAATCACACTCGTACTTTCAATGCTTTCCCTCTTGCTGGCACCCGTTCTGATTGATGTCAAAGGATACACATGGGGTTCACCGGTCATTATTGCTTTACTGATTGGGGCTTTAGCACTTATCGTACTTTTCGTACGCATTGAGGCGAGGGCGAAGGAGCCGATTATTCCCTTAGTTTTATTTCAAAATCGCTCCATCATCGTCCTATCAGTCATCGTTTTTCTCACGATGCTAGGCATTATGGGTGGAATGTCAGGGTTTCCGTTCTTCGCGCAAAATGTCATGGGCCTATCGCCGACTGCCTCTGGCTACTTGTCACTGGCCTTCATGGCGGGGGCAATTCCAGCTAGCATCGTTTGTGGTAATTTGATTACCAAACTTGCTTATAAACAGCTATTCATTGTTTCTTTCATTTTCCCGATTGCAAGTTTTATCATGCTGTCGCGCATTCATATCGATACGACTGTGCTGTATGTCATCGTCGCTTTCTTCATTTTGGGATTAGGTATTGGCGTTCTGTTCGGATCAGACAATCTTATCGTGCAGGAGTCGGTCCAAAAGGAACACAGCGGAGTTGGCGTAGCAACGGTTCAATTGTTCCAAGCAATTGGGACGACGCTCGGATTCAGTATTTTCGGCAGCCTGCTATCGCGTAATATTTCTGGTGGAATCGCCGGATTATCCGGGCAGTTTCCAGAAGGTACAAGTGAAACGATCATGAATGGCGGGATTCCCAAAGGGATCTCTCCCGAACTGCTGCTGAGCATTAAACATATTTTTACCGGCGCGTTTCAACACATTTTTGCTATTAGCATTGGTTTTGCGATTGTCGCCTTCATCGCGTGCTTGTTTATGAAAAAAGAAGTGCTTGCGACCACCGAAGAACTTCCTGCCAGCCAACCAGCAACTTCTTCCAGTGCAGGCTGAGACTACGCATAGGCAGCACAGCTGCACGAACCTTCGATTTCACTATTATGGTGGAATTCGAAGGTTTTTTATATAGAAGAGAGAGGCGCTTCTTTCCACAAGTTCGCGTTGTGGGACCACTATAGTGGTCGCTTTAAACCGAATTTGCCTGTTGGGGGACGGCCGGCTGATGAGGTTGATTGAAAATAAAGTTTGCATTCAATATTCATATGCGATATATTGCATATAATATAATTTATCGATGAAAGGACACAGAGCCATGACGAATAATAAAGATCTAAGAATACGCAGCAAAGTAATCAGTGAAGGTGTAAATCGCGTACCGAACAGAGCGATGTTAAGGGCTGTTGGATTTAAGGATGAAGACTTTCTCAAACCGATGATCGGCGTTGCGAGTACCTGGAGTGAAGTTACGCCATGCAATATGCACATTAATGAATTGGCGCTGAACGCCAAAAAAGGTGTCCAAGCGCATGGCGGCGCCCCTTTAATTTTCAATACGATTACCGTATCAGACGGCATTTCGATGGGACACGAAGGGATGTTGTTCTCCTTGCCCAGTCGGGAAGCGATTGCGGATTCCATCGAAATTGTCACGAGTGCGGAACGTTTTGATGGTTTGGTTGCGGTAGGGGGATGTGATAAAAACACACCAGCCTGTTTGATGGCGATCGGTCGGATGAATCTACCTGCGGTGTATGTCTATGGGGGCACCATTCAACCGGGGAAATTAGATGGGAAAGATGTGGATATTGTCACGGCTTTCGAAGCAGTGGGGAAATATCATGATGGAAGAATGTCGGAGGAAGAACTGCATGAAGTGGAATGCAGCGTATGTCCTGGCGCCGGGGCGTGTGGAGGGATGTATACAGCCAATACGATGGCTTCCGCTGCAGAAGCATTAGGCATGAGCTTGCCGGGATCATCGTCTACACCAGCGATTTCGGCTAATAAATTAGTCGAATGTGAACGAGCCGGCGAACAAGTCATACAGTTGCTGAAAATGGGGATATATCCACGCGATATCATGACCAAAAAAGCATTCGAGAATGCGATCACAGTTGTTATGGCGCTAGGCGGATCCACCAATGCTTTCCTGCATCTTATCGCTATGGCGCATTCGGTTGATGTCGAGTTGACGTATGATGATTTTGAACGGGTCCGAATGCGGGTTCCGCATCTTGCCGATCTCAAGCCCAGCGGTAAATATGTGATGCAAGATTTAAATGATATTGGCGGCGTGCCGGGCGTAATGAAGCTTCTGCTTGCCCAAGGGCTTCTCCATGGGGATTGCCTAACGGTCACTGGCCGAACATTAGCCGAAAACTTGGCTGACGCAGCCTCATTGCAGGAAAATCAGGCTATAATTTATCCTTTTGACCAACCCTTGAAACCTACCGGACCGTTAGTTGTATTAAAAGGAAATCTGGCGCCAGAAGGAGCTATTGCCAAGATGTCAGGGATGAAAAAGCTGCGTTTTACAGGACCAGCGCGGGTATACGATAGTGAGGCAGAGGCGACAGAGGCAATTCTCCGAGATGATATCCAGAAAGGGGATGTGCTTGTCATCCGATATTGTGGGCCCAAGGGTGGGCCAGGCATGCCTGAAATGCTTTCCGTAACCGCTTTGATCGTTGGAAAAGGGCTTGGCGGTGAAGTAGCGCTTATCACGGATGGCCGCTTTTCCGGAGGATCGCACGGATTTGTTGTTGGCCATGTAGCCCCAGAAGCGCAGGTCGGCGGTCCTATTGCTTTGCTGCATCATGGTGATTCGGTCACGATTGACAGTGAAACACAAGAAATCTCCTTCGAGATTACAGAGGCCGAGCTTGAACGAAGGCAAATGGCTTGGGTTCAGCCTCCACTCAAAGTAAATCGTGGAGCCTTAGTCAAATATGCACGATTGGTCTCCTCCGCAGCCAAAGGTGCCGTAACTGATTTGTGACATATGGTTCAAATTCAACCTGTATGGGTAATGAAGTTTAACAAATTACCACTATTTCAGGAGGTGCATCAACCATGAGCCAAGTCAATCCGGCTTTCCATGAAGCAGAAGAAGAAATCGTTGTGCAAAAACAAGGAAACAGCTATATCCTATCCACACTTGCAGGAACAGTAGGTGAAATTACTTATCAATTGGTTGATGTTGATACTTGGGTGATTGATCATACCTTTGTTGATCCGCGGTTCCGTGGCAGACACTTGGGACGTCAGTTACTTGACTTTGTAGTGGAAGAGGCGAGAGAGAGGGGTCGTAAAATTATTCCTTCTTGTTCTTTTGCCTTGGAAGAATTTCAGCAGCACCCTGAATATGCGGATGTGTGGTCCAAATCGGATACCCAATACTCCGATGTATACAGCTCGGACAGCGCCGAAATGAAATAGAGCGGGACGAAGCAGGGCAGGTTTACGCGTTAGCGTAAGCCTGTTTTTGCGTTGTTTGGGGTAAAAAAGAACCCCCGCTCACACGATGTGTGGCGGAGGTTCTTCAAGGCCTTATTGCTCGCGCAGCCATGCATTCGCTAGCAGGATAGCCCCGCGCGCAGCGGCGGTGTCAGCCAAGGCATTCAGCATCACGAAGTCGTGGATGATGCCTTGGAAACGGACGGCTGTAACATGTACGCCGGCTTCGCGCAGTTTATTGGCGTAGGCTTCGCCTTCGTCGCGAAGGACGTCGGCTTCGCCAGTGATAATCAACGCTGGGGGGAGATGGCTTAGCTGTTCCAATGTGGCGCGCAGCGGCGAGGCGGTGATTTCCGCTCTTTCGCGGGGATCCGTCGTATACTGATCCCAAAACCACTGCATCGCATCCCGGCGCAGGAAATAGCCGGTCTCAAAGGCATTGTAGGAATCGGTATCGAAGTTTGCATCTGTGACAGGATAGAAGAGAAGCTGCTTCTGGATGGCTGGGCCTTTGCGTTCTTTCGCTACCAACGTAATCGCAGCAGCCATGTTCCCTCCGACGCTGTCACCTGCAAGGGTGAGTCGCTCCGCATCAAAGCCATAGTCGCGGCTATTATCCGCAACCCACTGCACAACAGCATAAATTTCTTCTAGAGCTGTTGGGTATTTGGCTTCCGGCGATAAGCTGTAGTTGGGGAACACAACAATAGATTGCGAACCAACCGCCAGTTCTCGAATGAGGCGATCATGTGTATGTTCATTGCCGAATACCCAGCCTGCTCCGTGGATGTACACAATGACGGGAAGTGGACCTGGTGCATTTTTGGGCCGCATAATCCTGACTGACACTTGTCCTGAGGGTCCGCCGTCAATCGTAAGATCCTCCATATCTACGGGTTCTTTATGTACAGGTTTGGATTGGACCTTATCCACCGTTTCACGCCCTTTCTCAGGACTGAGGTCGAAGAGAAATGGGGGGTTGGCGTTATCATCAGCAAATTTCTGAGCGGCGGCTTCAAGCTGAATTTTGTTCGTCATAGGTAGTTCCTCCTTTAAGTTGGAAAGTTCTATATTGTTGTACATTGACAATTACGGTTTCTATTACTACTTACACCAACAGTCTGCGAATGAAACCTTTCGGTTGTAACAACTTTATGGCAGCTTGGACGTATAATAAAGTGAAATTATTTGGGGAAAAGGTTGGTGGAGAGTAGCGAATGAAGAATAAAACATTTATCTTAATTATGCTGTGGTTCACGATTCTGACGATATGGGCTGTAAGCTCCATCAAAAGTTCTCTGCATGATAGTCGAAACATCACGGTACAGGGTGTGCCGGGACCAGTGGTTCCGCAGCCCTATCAAACGGTTCATATGGATAAAGATACGGTCTGGATCATCGATCCACTGAGCAGCAATATTAAAGTGATCAGCCATGATAAGGATGGGTATCACATTACACAAGCTACTATGGATCTCAAGAAATGAAATAAAGCCTTAGTTGCTGCCGACGCTGCTCGACAGAAACCAAGGCTTTTACTTATGAAATTCAGTGTTTGATTTTATTGGCTGATGCTAGAAAGACGATCAGGAATAGGCCACAGAGGATCGCGATGAACCCATAGCCGCCGAACACATCGTACTGAGTAGAGAAGTAGCCGAAGCCTAAGCCAGCGAGAATATGAATGGCATTTTCCCCGAGTGACTGGAAGGAATCGGTGGTCGCTCGCATGGTTGATTCGATCCGGTGATGCAAATATCCGGCAGCCAGCGGTTCGATGATGCCAGAGAATAGGCAAATGACAAGCATCGCGAGGAGACCCAGAATGTCTTTGCTCATCGCTGCATATAGAAAGCCAAGTGTGACAACGCTCATAACGCCTGAAAGAATGGTCCGATAGCTGAATCTCTTAAGCAAATGATGGGCTAATATATTTCCGGGAAGTCTCAGAACCATCAGCGCGGCAGAAATAGAACCAAAGTAGATGACAGGCATCGATAGCCTAGCTGCATATAACTGCCAGAATTCGTCGATGAAACCAATAGCCGTACCCGTCACCATCCCGGAGAGCAGCATGAGGCTGACCCCGGGATTGACTTTGAAAAAATGCAAAGGTACCGTGATGTAGTGTTGGAGTGGAATAGTATCCGCTTCTGGATTCTCGCTGCCAGTCGTTGGAGGCTCAACTATCCATAGGGACAGCAGCAGCGCTATCAGCGCACTTCCCAGTGAAATCCAGTAGTTGAGCTCGAGCCCGAATCGGCTGGCGAGCAAACTTCCGCTAAGTGCAGCAAGCATCGCAGATAGGAAATGAATAGCGTTCAGACGGCCAAGCAGCTTCTCGAATGAGGCTTCTTTACCCTGAAGCTTCAATGTATCGTAGAGCAAGGCATTCTCTGAACCGCTCATTGCGCTATGGCTGATGCCTGCGAGAAAAACAACGACCGCAAAGTGCCAGAATTCCGTTGCAAATACTAAGAGCAGAAACTCTGCGCAGCCAAGCAGGGCGCTGAGCACGATCATTTTTTTGCGGCTCCATCTATCCGCGAGCACACCCGTAGGAACTTCTAGCAACACAATTGTCAATGCATAGATGATCTCGGTATATACGACCATTTGGATCGTCATACCTCGCTCCTCCCAGTATAGCCTCTCGATGACGTATGCTGGGATTAGGCTGGAAAAAAAGCGAATGGCGTACAGTATTCGAATGGTAAAAGTATCTTTCATGATGAAGCTCCTCTCAAGTCTGATTGGGCAATGAGGCTCAATCAGTCAAGGCGGGGCTCGTGATGAATGATCTGCTAGATCTTAACAGGGCGGGCGTGCGAAATTAGTCATAGGACAGACTCCTTTTTTCACGTAAGCTGTGTTATTATGCTCATCATAAGATATGAGAAGTGACAGGTCAATTGATATCTGATCAGAGTGGTGGTGGCGTGTTTGAACAAAACAGATCGACTGCTGGCCATCGTCCTTGAATTACAGCGCAATGGTACAATGCGTGCTGAGGATTTGGCAGCGACTTTCGAAACCAGCCGAAGAACGATCTATCGAGATATCCAGGCGTTGAGTGAAGCAGGGGTACCGATTGTCGGTTCTACAGGAATTGGTTATTCATTAATGGAAGGATATTTTTTGCCGCCGCTAAGTTTCACGATAGAAGAGGCGGTTGCACTGCTGATTGGCACTGATTTTGTTGAAACCAAGTTTGATTCTCGTTATCGAGCAACCGCGCACACCTCGCAAGCGAAAATAGAAGCTATTCTGCCTGAGAAGGTGCTTGATGAGGTACGGCGAATTCGAGCAATAACGAAAGTGGCAGACCCCAATGAAATTAGAATTAGCCGAATGGAGAAAGAGTACTTAGTTCAGCTTCGTCAAGCGATCTTACAGATGACCAAAGTGGAGTTTCGTTATGCCAAAAAAAGCCGATATGGTGAAGATGTTGAACCAACTCGCCGCAGAGTTGCACCCTATGGCCTCATTCTTATTAATGGGTATTGGGTATTAATCGCAGCTTGTGAATTGCGCGATGCCATCCGGCATTTTCGCCTCTCACGCATGTCGGATCTTCATGAGACGGGCGAAGTCTACGAAGTTCCCGCTGAGTTTAATCTGAAGGATTATAGCCCGGCTGATGACCGGCATCTGCTCATTCGCGTTCATACGAATGTGCGATTGGCAGAGCAAATCAAAGAATCGAACAACTTTTATTTGGAAGACATACAGGTTGAAGAGAGGGGATTAATTGTAACTTTTCGTGTCCGACAGATCGAAGATATCCTGCACTGGGTCCTCAGTTGGGGATCAGATGTAGTTGTACTGGAACCTGATCAGCTTCGCCAACGTGTTCGCGAAGAACTGGAAAATACGTTGAAACGCTACTGACATACTGTTGTCAGTAGCGTTTTTGTATGATTAGGCTACCAAACGAAAGAGGAGCTGTATATCCCTGATGAATACGATGCAAACACTGAAAAATCTTGAAGAAGTAACCCGTGTATATGAGCAAGAATTACATGATTTTAATATGGCCCAGCTGACACAGAAACCGAGTGAGGATGAATGGTCGATTGGTCAAGTATATGTACATTTGATTCAAACCGCACTTTATATGCAAATTCGAAACATTGAGACTTGTCTCGCGGCAAATGAAGAGAAGCCCAATTTTGAAAAAACAGCAGCAGGAAGTGCTGTTTTTGAACTCGGCAGCTTTCCGCCAACTAAGATTCATGTGCCGCCTTCTCCGCAGTACACACCCTCGCAACCAGTCGATAAGGAACAGATCGTTACAGGCTTGCAAACAGTCATTGCTAAAATGCAGGTTATTCAAGCTCAACTCGATGTAAATTCTTCCAAATATACCGCTGCACATCCGAGATTAGGTGACTTGAACGCCAAAGAGTGGTTTCAGTTGATCGAGATGCACTTCCGTCATCACCGTCTGCAGGTTAATCGGTTAAAAGAAAGTTTAGCCAGATAAGCACGTTCTGTGGTCTTATTTCATTAAGTGTCACATGATTTAGCGGAATAAGATCATCTAGCTTGCCTATTCATCCTAATCGGATCCCCGATCTCATTCCCGATCTCATTCCGATCTCATAATTCTAGGTGACCTAGCCGTAGGCTAGGTTTTTTGAATAGCGCGCCTAGCCAAACTAGGCACAACTAATTGATGAAAGTTCAATCGAGGTAAGAGCCAAGTCGCCTCGTAGCTGGCAGGCAACTGGTGGAGAGATCCTAAAGCCGAAGCCCTGTGACAAAGTATCCCTGCATGGGGAGCGAGGCATAACAGCAGGTCGTAACATGAAGTGAATCCTGCCGCGTTATCCTCTCTCGCACGCCGAACCACGAAACCGACTATTCTGGACAATGAACAGAATGGTTGAAGAACTCAATCCGAAAATTCAGGGATGGAGAAACTACTACGGGATAGACTCCTTTGCCGATTTATTTCTGAATAAAATCGACTGGTACATTCGAAAAAGACTGATACTGTTTTGAAACAAGAACTGCAATCGTCGTATGAAGCACAGCAATTCCAGATTAGCGGGCATTGTTGCTCTGCAATCTGGGCTGAAGAAGCTTGTAGGTTAGGAAAGTACCGTAAAGCGGAAAAAAGAAGAACAACGGAAAGCCGGATGAGGGGAAACCTCACGTCAGGTTTGATGCAAGGGGAGCTGGAAAAACGTCAAGCCCGCGATACTAGCAAAATATGTCATGATAACGAGTTTGAGGGAACTACAGGGCGCTATAATTCTGAAAACGGCTATATTTCAAGCCAGAAGGAACTACGATCCGCTATTCCACCATTTCCCGGTTGGAATCAGCAGTTTCCGCTTAAATAGCGGATCTCAGTTCCCTTTCATGCTACGTTTACCCCATTTCCTGCTATATAGCGGATCATAGTTCCTTTTCACACGACGCTCTCTGTCATTGCAAAGCCCAAAGGGAACTACGATCCGCTAGTTTGTTGAAAATGAGGGAAAACCTCACGTCCGGTTTGATGCAGAGGGAGCTGGGAAAACGTCAAGCCCGCGATACTAGCAAAATGTGTCAGGATAGCGAGTCTGAGGGAACTACAGGGCGCTATAATTCTGAAAACGGCTATATTTCAAGCCAGAAGGAACTACGATCCGCTATTCCACCATTTCCCGGTTGGAATCAGCAGGTTCCGCTTAAATAGCGGATCTCAGTTCCCTTTCATGCTGCGTTTACCCCAGTTCCTGCCATATAGCGGATCATAGTTCCTTTTCACACGGCGCTCTCTGTCATTGCAAAGCCCAAAGGGAACTACGATCCGCTAGTTTGTTGAAAATGAGGGAAAACCTCACGTCCGGTTTGATGCAGAGGGAGCTGGAAAAACGTCAAGCCGCGATTCTAGCAAAATATGTCATGATAGCGATCCAGAGGGCACTACAGGGCGCTATAATGCTGAAAACGGCTATATTTCAAGCCAGAAGGAACTACGATCCGCTATTCCACCATTTCCCGGTTGGAATCAGCAGTTTCCGCTTAAATAGCGGATCTCAGTTCCCTTTCATGCTACGTTTACCCCATTTCCTGCTATATAGCGGATCATAGTTCCTTTTCACACGACGCTCTCAGTCATTGCAAAGCCCAAAGGGAACTACATCCGCTAGTTTGTTGAAAACCGTTATGAAGACGCTCATCTCTTAGGGTGGCAAAGCCGCTTTTCTTAGTGTCCACTCCGTGGCAGTCAAGCGAAGCTTTACGTGAGCACATGCCCGCCTTCCACATGAAGCACTGTGCCTGTTACAAAGCTGTTCTGGATTAGATAAATCAAGCTTAATGCTACATCCTCCGGTTGCCCCACACGCTGTACAGGCAGCTTATTGGCAATGGTTGAGTAGAAGTTAGCCCGCGCCTCTTCGGGCATTTGACTGCGTGAAGGCGTATCAATGATCCCTGGTGAAACGACATTGACACGGAGTGGCGCAAGCTCCAGGGCTAATGTCTGGCCAAGATTCGCGATGGCTGCATTGACGGCGCCAAGCACGGAGGAACCGATCATCGATTTGTAGGCGACTACACCTGAGAATAGCGTTATTGAACCATTAGGCAAGATGTTCGGAGCACCGTATTTGGCGGCATAGTATTGCCCCCAGAATTTGCTCTCAAACAACTGGCGGGCTTTGGCTGTCTCTGTGTGAAGAAAGGGGCCGCCAGATGTTTCTGCCGCACTCACGATTAAGTGGTTGAACGTGCCGACTTTTTCGAAAAAAGCTTGTACCTCCAGTTCGTTGGTTGTATCGAGGGGATAGGCGGATGCTTGCTTGCCCAGTTGTGCCAGTGCCTGTTGCAGCTTGATCTCGGAACGACTGGCAATGATGACCTCCGCACCTTGGGCAATCAACCGTTTTGCCGCCGCTAATCCAATGCCGGAGCTTCCTCCGATAAGAACGATTTTTTGATTTTGAAACATATAAGTTCCTCCTAGTCGTGTATTTCATGTTATTATAAACACACTAACTTCATTAAGGGAAGTAATGAAAATAAATACATATAGTTTCCCAAAAGATACTATTGTGATATGATTCAGGAAATGACGGGGAAATAGGAGGACACAGAGATGAACAACAAGGAGCAAATACAACTAACCAAAGGAACCCCTGGTGTGATGTGCCCAATTGCCAAAACGATTGATTTAATTGGAACTAAGTGGACGTTCTTAATTATTCGTGATTTGCTGATTGAGGGGACCTTGCGTTTCAGTGATCTGATGCGATCTATGGACGGAATCAGTCCCAAGACGCTCTCACTTCGACTGCGGGAATTAGAGCATAATGGTGTTGTCAGTCGCAAGGTTTATCCCGAGGTACCGCCGCGTGTCGAATATACGCTTACCGACAAAGGAAGAAATTTGGAAGGTATTTTTATTGAACTGAAACGTTTTGGCTTGCATTTATAAGAGGGGGAGTAGGAATGAACGATTTATCAACATCGAAGCCTGTTTTCGGTGTGCGCATCGAGCCGTGGGCGGAATCGGATCTACCTTTGCTAGTTCGGCTGAATATCCCT
The DNA here is from genome assembly GCF_022163125.1 of Paenibacillus sp. HWE-109. Classification (NCBI taxonomy): domain Bacteria; kingdom Bacillati; phylum Bacillota; class Bacilli; order Caryophanales; family Paenibacillaceae; genus Paenibacillus; species Paenibacillus sp. HWE-109. Next base: position 2,412,682 of record NZ_CP091881.1, read on the forward strand.
GAAATGCTGGACCATTTGGGAGGAACTGAAACGGAAGATCAGGTGCATAATCGCCATAAGCGTTACAAGGAGCTAAAGGCAAATGGTAAAGGATGCATGTTTAGCATCATTCTGCTGCCTGAAAACATAGCCGTCGGCAATGTCGGTTTTTGGGAAACGGAATGGCAAGGGGAACCAATCTACGAAATGGGGTGGGGAGTGTTGCCTCCCTACCAAGGTCAAGGTATTGCTGCCATAGCGACAGCTGCTGCTATTTCTACCGCCAAAGATGCGAATAAACATCGGTTCTTACATGCTTTTCCGGCCGTTGATAACCCTGCTTCCAATGCCATTTGCCGCAAATTAGAGATGGAATGGGTCGCTGAATGTTCGTTCGAGTACCCGCCGGGGACTTTTATGCGATGCAATGATTGGCGTTTTAAGTTAAATGATAAGGAATAAAGTGGAAGATTAACTTACATAGCAAATAGGCAAGTAAGAACCTTACGCATTTTTGGGTTCTTTTTTTGCGTTTTTCTTAATTTTTTGCAAAAAAATGTATGCGACAAAAGAATGAATTCTTATCTGGTGCTTATCTCCTTTTCCAAATACAGTTCGTATCTTAAGTAGGTCGAAGTGTTCAAAATGACTAGCCCTTAGTGCCTGAAATTAAGCATTTTCCAATTTTTGAGACAGAAAAATACATTTTATACGAAGTCTATAGGAATAAGTCAGGCAGACGATTGTAAAAATTTTACTGTTTTGTTGCCTATAAACTTGGGTATTGTTGAGGAAGCGAGATGTATACGAAGGGATACGTCTGTAAATATTTAAATATCAGGTGAGGGATGGGTTATTCCTATGAGAAGATTGTTCTCAGGTGAAGGTAGAGTCTTTTACTTGTATCGTTATATTACGTTAGCCGTGACATCGTTAGTTTATGCCATTGAGGATCGAGGCCCTCCGATGGGCGTGAAGATCTGTATTATTCTCTCTTTATTTTTATTCGCCAAATGGATTACAGACATGTATACCAAAAGCAGACAAGCTTCGCAGGTGATCAAAATAACTGTGGGCTTGGAAATGGCCGGTATGATGATTCTGCATCTGCTCAGCGGCGGCATGGAAAGTCCATTCCTATGGTGTGTATTCAATCCAGCTTGGATGGCTGCCAGTTATCTATCCTCGGTGTATTGCTGGTGTATGATGATCAGTTATTTTTTAGTCATCACCGCGTTTTCCTACTTCTTCGTTAACGGAAATCACGAGACCCTAGGTCAAATATTGTTGAATGACAATCATTTTTATCTCGTGCTGCTGTTCATGACCTTATCCATTCAACTGCTGGTCGGCGTGAAAACCAGACTGGAAATTGCCAATGCAAGATCGACCGAAACGATGGAGCACATGAAGTCGCTTTATCAAATCGTAGAGGCAGCGACGCATAGCGAATCCGAAAATTTGAAAATGATTTTCGCCGAATTCGCGCTCAAGCTGACAAGATTGAAAATGGCCTTCTTCTGGGATGTCAATGGACAAGAACGTGACGAGCGACTTATTACGCAAGGAATTACACCGCAAGGACTTGAAGCTGCGCTCAGCGCGGCTATTGAAGACAATGTAGCAGAACTAAGACAACTCGACAGTTGTATGGTGATGACGATGCCGGAACAAGGTGAATTTCTGGTGATTCCGATTAAATCCTCAACCCGGTTCTGGGGTGTGATGGGGGTGAAAATTGAGCGCTCCAGTTACGAAGAAGGCAGGCATTGGTTCGTTAAGCAGCTATATTTCCTGTCCGAGCTGTGTGCTGTCATCCTGGAAAGACACCAGTTGGAGCGGATTGAGAATCAATTAATGATCATTGAGGAACAGAACCGGATTGCGGACGAGATGCATGACAGTGTCTCGCAATATATGTTTGGCATCGTGTATGCGGTGCATTCGTTGAACCGCAAATGGGGAGACATTACGGCAGAGCAGATCAAAGAGCAGCTCCAGGTCATTCAAGAATCCTCTGTTGCGGCTTCCCAAGAGCTACGTTCAACGATCTATAGTTTGAGCTCCAGGAAAAATGGCGGTAATTTCTGGATAACAACGGTCAAATCACATCTGGACAGTTTGTCTAAATTGCATGCGGTCAAAGTTAGTCTGAAAGTGACTGGCGACGACCATGGACTGCCCCTTAATTATCAAAAGGCGTTGTTCCGCATTATTTCGGAGGCAACAGGCAATGCGATTCGTCATGGCAGCAGTTCTCAAATTTATGTGGAGTTGAGCATGAAACTTAGTGGGATCCACTTATCTGTGCTGGATAACGGGCGTGGCTTCTCCGTCACTGAAAGGTTGTCCGACCCGTTATCATCGGGTCTTGGTGTCAACAATATGAAATTGCTAGTCCATGCATTGGGCGGAACAATCGTCATTACCAGCAACGAAGGCAAAGGTACGCATATTCAAGTAGAGTTACCCATTCAACATCACGAGCAGAAGGTACCGGATGAGCTTCAAGCGATGGGCTAAACCAAGTAAACCCCCATTCTAACGAAAGCAGGTGTTACTGTGAAAGTCATTATCGTAGATGATCACCCATTAGTGCGCAAAGGATTATCAGCCGTATTAAAACTCGAAAATAATGTGGAAGTTACTGGCGAGGCAGAAACGGTGGAGCAGGCTGTAGACTTAATTGTGCGAACGAAGCCAGATCTGGCAATTGTCGATCTCAAGCTCGGAAATCGCTCCGGTATTGAAGTGGTTGAACAAATTCGGGATTCATCCTGCCGAAGCATTATTCTTACTTCATCGACTATGGAGCAAGATGTCAGGAGAGCTGAAGCGGCAGGCGCTGATGGCTATGTGCTGAAAGAAGCGCTGCCGGAAGAATTGCTGCTTGCAATCAAATTGATTTTCAAAGGCAAGAAATATTACGATCCAGGGTTGATGGAAATGATGTTCAAGAAAGAAGATGAGGACAGTATCAGCAAGCTTACGCCGAAAGAGCGGGAAGTGTTGATCGGACTCGGGGAAGGGCTGTCCAACCAAGGGATGGCCAAGAAATTGATGGTTACGGAGTTTACTGTGAAGAAGCATGTCAGTCAAATACTTAATAAATTAAGCGTGAATGACCGTACACAAGCAGCTTTATTAGCGCAATCCAAAGGGTTGGTCGGCAGTTTTCAGTAGAATACTAAGCTTTTGTGGTCCTAAAGTATACCATCGTTTCGTTACATATAGCCAAAGGGGTATATACCAAATAGACCCAAAAATCACAATATTGAGTAATATCATAATCACGGGAATTCAGATAAGCTTTAAGTATAACCAAATAATTGACAAAAAGCGGCATGCTTTCTTCCTTTTGACACGATCCTATGTCTGGGACAGATCAACTGCTGATCCTGTCGAAAGAAAGGGAGGAATGCTCCTCTGAAGGAGTGATTGATGACAGAGAGTAGGCGAGGGCTAAGAGAAATGAAACGCTTTCATTACACCAATAATAGCTTAGACAAGTTTAAAAATCAATGGAGTTTAACTAGAATTACAAACTTTTTTTCGGGAGGGTGTCATGGAGAAATCGTTGCTGGATTACTTCGTACTCATTCGCAAAAAACTGTGGATGATTGGGTTGTTCGTTCTACTCTCCTGCTTGACCACCTTTTACGTCAGCAAGACATTCGTCGAGCCGGTATATAAGGCAAACACACAAGTGTTGGTTAGCAGCAGCATTAAGAGCGAAGAAGCCATCGATCTGAACGAAGTGTCAATGAACTTGAATTTGATTGAAAGCTACAAGGAAATTATGAAATCGGATCATACGATTAATCTACTGCTGCAAAATCACCCTGAATTCAATCTGACGCAAAAGGAATTGCTGAAGAATCTCAAAGTGAGTTCAACGGACAAGACGCAGATCATCAAAATGGAATTTGAAGACAAGAGCTATGACAAAGCGGTTGTGATTACGAAAGCACTCGCTGACACATTCATAAGTGAAGTTCCAAGCTTAATGAATATGAATAATGTCAAAATCCTTTCTTCTTCCGATCCAGCAGTCAAGCCGTTGCCAATTAATTCGAGTGTGGCAATCAACTTGGCCGTCAGCTTCATTCTATCGGCAATGGCGGCGATTGGCGTGTTTTTCTTCTTGGAAAACATGAATGACACGATTCGCTCTGAAAAAGAAGCTGAACACAGCATTGGACTGCCAGTTCTGAGCTCGATCGGTACGATCAAGAAGAATCAGATCGGCAAACCAGCCAAAGCAGCGTCCAGAGAGGTGGGAGAACAAACGTATGCCACAGTTAAGTAATGCGCTTGTGACCGAGTTCGACCCGATATCGCCGGTATCAGAATCCTATCGCGCACTGCGGACAGCCATAAGGTACAAGAAGCTTGTACCAACGGCTAGAGGCATCATAATCATGATTGCTTCTCCTAAATCACAAGAAGGTAAGACAACGACTGCGGCCAATCTGGCTATCGCTTATGCACAAGAGGGCAAAGCCGTTGTCCTCGTCGATGGAAATTTGCGCCAGCCATCGCTTCATGACGTATTTGGCGTGAAAAATAACAAAGGGTTGCTGCAGGGACTTGCCAAAGGCATGGCTCAGCAGGACATTGTAACAGCAAGCGGCATTCCAGGTCTTGAGCTCATCGTAGCCGGCGGCCAGCCCGTAAATCCGTCAGAGCTGCTGGGATCGGTGAAAATGGCTGAACTCGTGGCTCAATTGAAACAGCAATATGACGTAATCATCTTGGATTCTCCATCCACGCTGGATTACACCGATGCCAGTTTATTGACGGAGTATAGCGACGGAGTCGTTTTGGTCGCGAAGAATGGCAAGACCAAGCGCGAATGGGCGAAACAGGCTAGAATCCAGCTTGAACAGTCGGGAGCAAGAATGCTCGGCATTGTGTTCAATCAATCATAGAGAGGCTGGACTTTCCATAATCGATAGGAGGATGAGATTAGATGAAAACGGTGAAGAAAGCAATTATTCCGGCTGCGGGACTGGGAACCAGATTCCTGCCTGCCACGAAAGCGATGCCCAAAGAGATGCTCCCTATCATCAATAAACCCACTATCCAATACATCGTGGAAGAAGCCATTGAATCCGGTATTGAAGATATTATTATTGTGACCGGTAAAGGGAAGCGGGCGATCGAGGATCATTTCGATAACGCTTTTGAATTGGAGAACAAGCTCTTGGAGTCAGGCAAACTTGAGATGCTGAAAGAAGTGCAGCGTTCTGCCAAAGTGGAGATTCATTATATTCGTCAGAAGGAACCTAAAGGGTTGGGACACGCTGTCTGGTGTGCCAGAAGATTTATCGGCAATGAACCATTCGCAGTTCTACTCGGGGATGATATCGTCACAGGACGGGTGCCATGTCTAAAACAGCTCATTCAGCAATATGAATTAACTGAAAATTCTGTCATTGGTGTGCAGGCCGTGCCGCCAGAATTGACAAACCGTTACGGCATTATTGATCCTGGTGTGCAAAATAACCGGTTGTATCAAGTCAATGATTTTGTTGAAAAGCCTAAGCTGGGAACAGCGCCTTCCAATCTTGCCATTATGGGTAGATACGTTTTCTCCCCTAAAATCTTTGAATTTTTGGAGCTTCAGGAGAAAGGCGCAGGCGGAGAAATCCAGCTGACGGATGCTATTCAGAAGCTTAATCAAATAGAACGCGTTCTAGCTTACCATTTTGACGGTATCCGTTATGATGTTGGCGAGCGCTTGGGTTACATTCTTACAACAATGGCTTTTGCAATGGAAAGCAAGGATCTTCGCTTCGATGTGATGGAAGCTATGGCTGAAATTCTAATCAAAGAGAAATATCAACCGATGCTGGATCATCTGGGAGGTGTCGATAATGAGTTTGCGCGAACTGCAGGAGGATTATGAGTATTTAGGCCCTAAGCAAAGCTATTATCAAGCTGCGAAAATCCCTCGCGGGAAGAGCCTTACATCCTATTTGTTCGTCAAGCGAATGCTCGATATCGTACTTTCTTTGCTCGGGATGCTTTTCCTGATACCATTGTTCGCTGTCATTGCGATCTGGATCAAAGTGGAAGATCCCAAAGGGACTGTGTTCTTCAAACAGAATCGCGTCGGGAAAGATGAAGTTCTGTTTCCCATGTATAAATTCCGTTCGATGGTGTCCAATGCCGAAGAGCTCAAACAGCAATTATTGGCGCAAAACGAAGTTGAAGGCGCTATGTTCAAAATGAAAAACGATCCCCGTGTGACACGTGTAGGCCGCCTGATCCGGAAGACAAGTATTGATGAATTGCCGCAATTGTGGAATGTATTTATCGGCCATATGAGTTTGGTTGGCCCTAGGCCGGCTTTGCCAAATGAAGTTGCTGAATATACGCCCTACGAGAAGCAGCGTTTAACGGTAACTCCGGGTTGCACAGGGCTATGGCAGGTAAGTGGAAGAAGCAATGTGAGCTTTCAACAAATGGTTGAGCTCGATTTGAACTATATCACGCATCGCAGTTTGTTGTTTGATATCAAAATCGTGATGAAAACGGTTCTCGTTCTGCTAGGCTCCAAAGACGCATTCTAAGACCAGGGAAGTAACGAAGGGAGGATAGCCATGGTACGAAACCAGTCCAAACCTAGTATATCTATCGTCATTTGTACGTTTAATCGAGCGGATCTTCTGCATCTTACGCTAGAGTCCATTCTTGCCCTTGAAGATTTGGATCAAACTGAGATTCTGATTGTGGATAACAATTCCACGGATCATACCCGAGATGTTGCTGATACATTCATTCAGCGTTATCTTGGCATCTTGCGTGTTCAGTACGTATTTGAACAAAAACAAGGATTGTCGGCAGCACGAAACAGCGGTATCGAGCAAGCTCAAGGAGACATTGTCGCATTTCTTGATGATGATGCCATCCCGTGCAAGGTCTGGATTCGTACCATGTTGACCACCTTTGGTGAACAGTTGGAAGTCGAGGCGATGGGCGGCCGGATTCGTCCGAATTTTGAAAGTGAACGTCCTGAGTGGTTGATTAAAGGTTTAGAAATGCCCTATACCATCGTTGATTTGGGACCCAAGAAACAGGAATATCCAGTCACGCTTCATCCTTTTGGGGCGAATATGGCTATCAGGAAATCATTTTTGGTGGCTCACTACTTTCCTACCCACCTGGGACGGATCGGAAACATGCTGCTATCCGGAGAAGAATCATGGTTATTCGAACAAATGAAGAAACAGCGGAAAGTAATTCTGTATCATCCTGATATGATCGTTGATCACTTCATCCCGGACAGCCGCTTAACACAAGATTGGATTAAGAAAAGGTACTACTATCAAGGGGTCACGAATGGCTCTATGCATAAAGGGAATGTTGCAAAGCTCATTTTGCTTGGAAAAGTGGCAGCGAAAGTGGTTTACATTGCAGGAGAGGCTTTATGTGCTCGGTCCGCAGGGAAGAAACTGCTTGTTGCCTGCCGTATGGAGAGTATTCGTGGCACACTTGATACGATGCGTAAACGCAATAACATGCAATTGACTAGGTGAGGGCGCATATGACAGAACTTTCCTTACATGTGAAAAAGCCAGTGTACTACGGTGTCGGCTACCTAGGTATCGCCATTGTGATGGGAATCGCAGCTGTGTATCAGCCTTTGATTAGCCTGATGGGAATGGCTGTCCTTCTCCTGCTTGCCTTGTCGGTTCGCAACCCGGAAATCGTCAGCTACCCTGTCCTTATTTCTACGGCTATCTCGGTCAATTATATTATTACAGCGAGTGTAGGCGGTCTGGAAATCATCTCACTCTACAAGCTGGGTATTCTAATTCTCTTGGTGCCCTGTATGCTGCAAAACGGGTTGCGCTTAAAGTTCATGTATCCGATCGCAGCGTTCATGCTGATGTTATTTCTAACCTTCTTTTTTTCCGATTGGCATCCAAGATTGACGACATCGCTCACCGTCAAAGCATTCATCGGGCTAACATTGCCTTTTTTTTTCCTAATGATCAAATGGAAGAGGGAAACGGCGCAGCGGCATATTCAAATTATTTGTTTATTGCCCCTGATCAGCGTAGCAACCGGTATTGTCTTGCAGCTAGCTCATCTGTATTCCTTCTTAAACGTTGAGTTTACAGGAGCCGTTAGAGTGCAGGGAGCGAATATAGCGCCGCATTTGGCCATGTTGGCTTTTCTGGGCATTACGATTGGGCTGATGGAGACCAAGCGTGATCCGTCGCGAGCCAAATTTTATTACTGCACGCTTGCTTCTAACTTTGCAATTTTGATTGCAACAGGAACAAGAGGGCCTATCCTCGCGATGCTGGCTATGGCTGCCTATTATTTCTACGATATGGTCAAACAATATATCAAAGGCAAATTGATTTTGATCGTGCCGCTAGTTTGCTCCCTGGCTTTGATCGGCGGAGCCGTGTATGTGCAATGGGACAATATGACGAAGCGTTCCTTCGAACGCCAAACAGGAACAGGTATAGACTTATCCGGACGAACAGAAGCATGGACGTATTTTCTAAAAGGTGTACAGGATTCTCCCCTAGCAGGCAGAGGTTTGGGGGCAGTGACGGTTGCCAACGATGGCAGCTTATACGAAGGATTTGTTGTTCCGCACAATGAGTATATTCGCTTCTATTATGATGCCGGCTATACGGGGAGTATCGCTCTTTTTCTTTCTTTATTGATCGTATTCGTAATGATTTACCGAGTGATACCGTCCAAAATTAAAGTGTATTATGCCACTTTTATTCTGGGATTCTTCCTATATTCCTTTTCTGATAATACGTTATCCACGGTCCAATTTATCATTCCTTTCTGTTGGTATTTGAACGGTTTGTATATCCAATCAACGACAAATCCGAAAAAAGAAGAAGTGATTAGATGAGTAGAGTGACTATGTTCGATGTTAATTTTGATAATTATGATTTCCTGGACTTGCTTGCCTTCATGGACGAGAGAATTCGCCAGAGAAGCCATTCTTACATTTTGACTTGCAATGTCGATCATTTGATCAAGCTCAGGAAGGATGTCGAATTTCAGAAAGTCTATTCAGAGGCAGGGGCAATTGTAGCGGATGGAATGCCGATTATCTGGGCTTCCAAGATGTTGAGAAAGCCATTGAAGGAGAAAGTATCCGGTTCCGATCTATTCGCCAAGTTAGGTGAAGCATTCGCCAAGAGGCAGTACAAATTGTTTTTCTTGGGGTCTGCGGAAGGGATCCCGGAGCTGGCGATCAAAAATTTGAAATTATCCTTCCCAGCGCTCAATATTGTTGGCTATTACTCGCCTTCCTATGGCTTCGAGAAAAAAGCGGAAGAGAATGAGCAGATAGTTCAAATGTTGATTAAGGCGCAGCCTGACATTGTTTTCGTCGGGGTTGGCGCGCCCAAGCAAGAAAAATGGATTTATGAAAACTACTTAGCGTACCAAGTGCCGATTTCAATCGGAGTAGGAGCTACGTTTGACTTCCTCTCAGGTTCTGTGAAGAGAGCTCCCAATATTATGCAAAAAACAGGCTTTGAATGGTTCTGGCGTCTGGCGCAGGAGCCTCGGAGATTGTGGAAACGGTATTTGATTCATGACTCCATGTTTATCGTTATGCTCTGGATGGAATGGAAGAAGCATTTTAAGCTGAAAAGGGAGGGGACGGGAGTTAACAATGGATTATCCAAGCAAAATGAGTAATCTGCTGGTAGCGACACAGAAACCTGTCACTCTAGGAACGAAATCGGCAAGGAGCTATCCGTTATGAGAACGTTGAGAGCACGCAATCCTTTTGTATCCCTATATGCAAGCAGAGCCACAATGGCTTGGTTAGTTGGAGCCTTGGCTGTTTCTCTAGTCATCGGCTATGGAAGCGCCACGTTAGGTCATGAGAACAAATCGCAAATTGCTATGCTGGCTATGCTGATCTTTCCGGCATTTATGCTCGCTTTATTGGATTCCCGCAAACTAATCCCCTACCTATTGCTGGTCTGGGTTGTCTGTCCCGAAATACGAAGATTTGAGGATTGGATGGAAGGGACCTATCATTCGGTATCTTTACTAAGTATTGCGCCGCTTTTGACAAGTGCTGTCGTTATCATTCCGATCCTATCGAAAATACATCAGTTAGAATCCGCACTCAAACGTTTGTTGATTTACTTTTGTATCGCCTTGTTGTATGGAAGCCTAATTGGGATGACCAAGAATGGGATGGGAACCTTTTATGATTTAGCTAACTATCTCATACCGATGCTGTTAATTCCGTATGCGGCCTTGAGTAACTTTGAGAAAAAGGATTTGGATCGCTTGCTGGTCGCCTTTTCCAATACAGCCATCCTCATTGCGGTCTACGGCATTATCCAATATATTGTGGTACCGCCTTGGGATGCTTTTTGGATGAATCATGTGGAAATGACTTCGATTGGTCAACCTTATCCGCTTGAGATTCGCGTGTTCTCGTTTCTGAACTCGCCAGGACCCGCTGGTATGTATATGGGAACAGCGCTAGCGCCTATGATTCTGGAGAAAAGATGGCGGGGGCCGTTAGGTTGGATTGGCGTCATTCTCGTCACCGTAGGGTTATTAATTACTCTCGTTCGTTCCGCTTGGGTCATGCTGTTCATTGATATAGCCATCTACACCGCCGTATCGGCCGGAAAGCAGAAGTGGAAATTGCTGGCTCAATTATCCGCTGTTATCGCTGCGATGTATTTCATTATTCCCAAACTTCCAGGTGCTCAGGGTCTTGTAGCTCGCTTGGACACGATGACTGCGATCCAGGATGATCATTCCTATAATGAAAGATTGGATTTCTTCCATACGGTGTTCCCCATGTTGTTTGCGAAGCCGCAGGGTCTAGGGCTGGGGAGCATTGGGGTTGGAACCAAGCTGAGCAATGATGGTGCGCTCGGTGAATATGGTATTTTTGATAATGGTTTTGTAGCGATATTCCTAACATTCGGAATTATCGGGGGGATTTTATTCTTCTGGGGACTTTGGCTTGTTATTAAGTATTTGATCTCCAAACGAAAAGAAACCGGCGGTTTAAACCCTTATACACGGCTTGCTTTATCCGCCTTGGAGGGAAGTATCGTGTGTCTCATTTTCGAAAATGGTTATACAGGATTAAAAGGCTTTCTACTATGGTTGGTTGTTGGGATTGGGATTATGGCGCATCGTATGAACACGCAAGAAAGGAGGCAACGAACGGATGCAGCAACCGGTCGATTTAAAGATAATTCGCTCTAAACCGCTTCTAGGTATCATAAAGTCGTTTTATTCCAGTAAAGGTCATATGGCAAGTTCGATTAAAACGATGTTTTTCAGCGTGTTGATTCTATTGATTAACATGTTGACGGGCATCTTGACGGCACGATTTCTTGGACCTTCCGGCAGGGGGGAGCAAGCTGCTATGGTGTTGTGGTCTCAGTTTCTTGCCTTCAGCTTCACCTTTGGCATCCCTTCCGCGATTATTTACAACGTCAAGAAGAATATACAAGATTCCGCCAAGCTGTACACGACCGCTGTCCTGATGGGGCTGATGGCAGGTGTGCTGGCACTCATCGTTGGGGTCCTGATTCTGCCATACTGGCTCGGTACTTACTCACACAGTGTAGTTTTATTCTCGCAATGGTCTATGCTGCTTGTTCCATTAATCGTGTTGTCGCAAATTAATAACGCAATGATGCAAGTCAGAGGCGAGTACAAGCTGTTCAACCGACTGCGGTTTCTGATTCCACTTAGTACACTCGTCATTCTGGGAATTCTTATCGTGACCAAAATGATGACGCCATTCACATCTGCCGTTGCCTACTTAGCTCCTGCGCTGCCGTTTTATGTTTGGACAACGGCGCGTTTGTTGAAGCAGTATCGTTTTGAAATCAAGGATGCTTGGCAATCCTTCCGTACGTTGATTCGATATGGGATTGGTTCTTATGGCAATGATTTGATGGGCAATGTGTCTTATTACATCGATCAAATTGTCATTGTTGGTTTGTTGAATCCTGCAGAGCTTGGCTTATATGCTGTAGCTGTTAGCTTATCGCGTGTGGTCAATATCTTCTCGACTTCGATTATTGTCGTTTTGTTTCCCAAAGCATCTGGTCTTCCTAAGGATCAGGTTGTGGAAATGACCTTCCGTGTGTACCGGCTAAGCACTTGTATTGCACTGTTTTGTTCACTCTGCATTATGCTCGTGGCACCACTCATTATGCCGCTTCTGTATGGTTCGGATTTCAAAGAAGCCATTAGCGTCTTTCGTATGTTGTTGCTGGAAGTTTCCATATCCGGTGGAACGATGGTTCTGGCGCAAGCCTTCATGGCTTTGGGCAAGCCCAAAATCGTGACCATTCTGCAGGGGCTTGGCTTACTAATCGTCATCCCGCTGCTGATGTTCTTAATCCCGAAATTTGGCTTGTTCGGAGCAGGTATCGCCATATTATCCTCAGGCGTCTTACGCTTCTTATTTATTCTCATCAATGTGAAATTCACATTAAAAACAAAACTGCCTAAATTATTCATAAATAAAGCGGATATTCGCTGGTTGCTCAAGGCAATATCGGCCAATAAAAGTAAACAGTCGGATTGAAATTGGGGGAAAGGGGCGAATCAAATGAGTCACCAACGTGACCTTGCGGGAAAGAATGGCCTCTCTGTTGTCATCATCGCGCAGAATGATGAATCGAGAATAGGCAGTGCAATTGAATCCTGCAAGTCGTTTGCAGACGAAATTGTTGTCATTGACGGGGGAAGCCAGGATGGAACTGTCCGTGTATCGGAACAATTAGGTTGTAAGGTATACACCAATGCATGGCCCGGTTACGCGAAGCAGCGTATTTATGGAAGTGATCGTGCCACCTATGATTGGATATTCGTCATCGATACGGATGAGGTAGTCAGCGAAACACTTGCGGCGGCCATTCGGGAACTGAAATTTGATTTGTCGGATACGAGTAAAGCCTACTCCGTCTTGCGCATTGGTGACTTTTTGGGACGTTGGATGGGGAAAGGAGAACGATTGGTTCGGCTGTATAATCGGACAGAGATTCAGTATAAGGATAGTCTTGTACATGAAACTCCGGATGTGCAACAGGATCAAGTTTCCTTGCTGCCTGGTATCTTATGGCATTATGGCTTTCGCAGCATTCATGATCATATTCAAAGGTTTAATAAGTATACGGATTTGGAAGCAGAAGGCGCCGTCGCTTTGGGGAAGAGATTTAATTTGTTACGCATGCTGGTGCGGCCGCCATTGCGCTTTGTGCAGAAATATATTTTTCAAGGGTTATATAGAAAAGGAGTTCCGGGACTGGCTGTAGCACTTTTCTGGGGCATGTATGAGTTTCTGGTTTGTTTAAAACAGTACGAATTGCAGTTAGTTCGCAAAAAAACGAAAAAGCCTGAGGGCGAACCTATTAAGGAGGGAAGTGCTTATGCGATTCAACAATAGCTTGCGAATTCTTTCTACCGGAATGGGATGGCCTTCTGCGCAGCCAGGTGGACTTAACACGTATTTCAAACATATTAATGAAGCTTTAGCTGAGAATCATGATCTGCAAGCTTTGGTTAGCAGCAGTGAGAAGCCTGTTGTGAAAGAAGGGCTTCAAGTTACGAATGTAGCCAAGACGCAGTTGAAACTGAGCAAAAGGCGTGATGCTTTTCGCCAGCATGCTGCTTGGCTGATGGACAATCAGGATGTGGATATCGTTTATTCCCATTTTGCCCCTTATAGTACTGGGGTTGCCATGGAGGCCAAACAACGCAATATACCGGTCGTAATGACTTTTCACGGTCCATGGAGTGAAGAGATTAAGCTTGAGGGCAAGGGCCTTAAACACTGGGTGAAAACCCGGATCGCCAAGAATATGGAGATGAAAGCTTATCGATATGCCGATGCTTTCATCGTATTAAGTGAAACCTTTCGCGACATTCTTCATCAGAATTATCAAATTCCGCTTACAAAGATCCATATCGTACCAGGTGCCGCTGATATTGTTAGATTCCAGCCTTCCACCGAGCGTAAAGCAATACGAGAAAGACTTCATATAACAGAAGGAACAACAGCTGTATTGACGCTGCGAAGATTGGTCAATCGGATGGGATTACTTCAACTTATCGATGCTTGGAAGGAGGTTGTACGTGAAGTACCGGATACCGTTCTTCTATTAGGCGGCAAGGGGCCGTTGAAAGAAGAATTGGAGAAGAAAATTGCCGAATACGGACTTGAGTCTCGTGTTCGACTCTTAGGGTATGTGCCGGATCATGAACTGGCAGATTACTATCAAGCCGCAGACCTGTTCGTTGTACCCTCGCAAGCGTTGGAGGGATTCGGATTGATCACGGTTGAAGCTATGGCGGCTGGTGTGCCGGTAATGGCTACCCCCGTCGGCGGCAATCGTGAAATTCTGCAGAAATTTCGCCCGGAGCTGCTGTTCGCAGGCAAAAGCAGCCAGGATATGGCGGCTGGCTTAATTCGCAGCTTGCAGAATCAAGATCACTGGCCTACTGCCGAACAATGTAGAAATCATGTGCTGGAGAATTACACGTGGGAACGAGTGTCCGACCAAGTGGAAGGTATTTTCCGATCCGTCATTGATAATCATCTAATTGCTTATGGCCGCAACCGTTCACCTCGGGTTCAGGCTGAACGAAAAGGAGGACATGAGAAGGATGTTGAAAATAGCGTATTTGGATCATACCGCTAGATGGAGCGGAGGCGAAGTTGCCTTATACAATTTAATTACGAATTTGGGGGATGAAGTGAAACCCCTGGTTATTGTAGCGGAGGACGGCGCGCTAGTCCAGCGCTTGCGGGATAAAGGAATTGATGTCCGTGTCGTACCTCTAAGTGATAAAGTGAGGAACCGCAATCGCAATGCCGTCAATTTGGATGCCGTATTCGGCGCGCTGGAACTCTTCACTTACGGCAAGCGAATCTCCAAGCTGCTGCGTGCAGAGCAGGTTGCCTGCGTGCATACGAATTCTTTGAAATCGGCGTTCTATGGCGCTGTGGCAGCTAAGTTTGCCGGCGTTCCGCTGATCTGGCATATCCGCGATCATATCGGTGTTCCGTATCTCAAACCGATCGTTGCCCGGGCGATTCGGTTCCTGTCACGCATGCTGCCCAATGGCGTCATAGCTAATTCCAATTCAACGTTGGATGCTTTGCAATTGCCCAAATCGAAGAAAACGCTTGTCGTGTATTCGGCTTATGCCCAGCAATTGCGCGCTCCGAATCGGATCAAGTCCGTAGATAGAAATACGAAGTCCTACATCATTCTGCTAGTCGGTCGATTAGCAGAGTGGAAGGGTCAACATATTCTGCTCGAAGCTGCGAAGACGTTCTTGCACGATTCACAAGTCGAGTTTTGGCTGGCAGGGGATGCTCTTTTCGGAGAGGATGCCTACAAACAGCAGCTTTTGCAGCAAATGGCTGACAATCACTTATACAATGTCAAGTTGCTTGGTCATGTCGACGACATTCAAGCCTTAATGCAGAAAGTTGACATTCTAGTTCATACTTCCATCACGCCGGAGCCCTTCGGTCAAGTCATTGTGGAAGGAATGGCAGCCGGATTGCCAGTCATTGCTTCCAACGAAGGTGGTCCGCGGGAAACGGTCGTCCCTGGAGAAACAGGACTGCTCATCACACCAGGTGATCCCAAGCTGCTGGCCGAAGCGATTCGCTATCTGCTGGAGAACCCAGATGTGCGCAGTCGAATGAGCGAGAATGGCCTGAAACGTGTGGAACAACACTTTGTCATAGAAAAAACCGTTACCCAAATCACCCATTACTACGCTGGATTAATTGCTAATACGTAATTAATCCCCGAGTAAATAAAGGATGGATCAAATGAAAATAGCAATTGCGCATGATTATTTGGTTCAAATGGGCGGCGCTGAAAGAGTTGTCGAGGTCTTTCACCAAATGTTTCCGAATGCCCCCATCTATACAACCATGTTCAGCAGCCATCGATTGCTGGACGAGCTTCGAGATGCAGATATACGTGCCTCGTGGCTGCAGAAGATGCCTGGGGGGAAGAGCCACTTCAAAGAAATGCTTCCACTGTATCCATTTGCCATCAAAGATTTCGACTTCCGGGAATTCGATATTGTTCTAAGCTCCAGCAGCGCTTTCATGAAGAGCATCGAAGTCCCTAAGAGCACGTTCCATCTCTGTTATTGCCATACGCCTATGCGCTTTGCATGGGACTATGATACTTACATGGAGCGGCAAACGAAATCCAGTGTGATGAAAAGGCTGCTGAAAATTTATATTGACAGGTTGAAGCATTGGGATCAAAAAACGTCTGCTAACGTGAATCAATTTATTGCGAATTCTTCCGTCGTGAAACATCGCATTCGGAATTACTATCAACGCGACGCTGACGTTATTTTCCCGCCGATTAATACCTCACGGTTCCATAGTTCGAAGGAGATCGGGAATTATTATTTAATCGTGTCGCGCTTGGTCTCTTACAAACGAATTGACTTGGCTGTTGAGGCGTTCAATAAGAATGGTCTTCCGCTCTACATTGTTGGAGAAGGGCCGGATTCAGCCAGGCTCAAAGCCATGGCCAAAGCCAATGTTCATTTCATGGGAAGGCTGGAGGATCGTGTCGTGACCAAAATGATGGCCGAATGCCGCGCGCTTATTTTCCCGGGGGAAGAAGATTTCGGTATTACGCCTCTTGAAGCCAATGCGGCCGGCAGACCTGTAGTAGCTTACCAGGCTGGTGGAGCATTAGATACGATCGTGCCGCATGTGAATGGAGTGTTTTTCAAGCGGCAAGAGGTTGAGGATTTGCTTGGCGCAATTCGCGACGTGGAAAACCATGCATGGGATGTCCAACAAATTATCGGCCACGCTCAGAAGTTTGACGAGAAAACGTTCATGGATAAGTTGAAAACGTATATGAGTACATCCTACCAACAATTTAGAGAGGGGCATTGATCGTATGAAAATAGCAGTCATCGGAACAGGGTATGTGGGGTTAGTATCCGGGGTTTGTTTTGCTGAAAAAGGCAATCATGTGATCTGTGTTGATCATGATAAGCAGAAGATTGAGAAATTGCAAAATCTGGTATCGCCTATTTTTGAACCGGGGATCGAAGAACTCATGGAAAGCAATCAAAAGGCAGGCCGATTGTCGTTCACAACGGATCTTGCCCAGGCGATCCGTCAATCAGAGCTCATTATTATCGCTGTTGGGACGCCATCCTTGCCGAATGGGGAAGCGGATCTTCAATATATCGAGCAAGCCGTGATAGAAATCGGCAAAGCGATGAATAGTTACAAAATCGTTGCTACCAAAAGCACGGTGCCAGTTGGCACCAATGAGCATATTCAAATGATTCTCGCGATGAATACGTTGGAATCCTTCGATGTGGTGTCGATTCCGGAGTTTCTGCGCGAAGGCTCTGCCATCCAGGATACACTTGAGCCAGATCGCATCGTGATTGGTTTGGATAATCTGACTTTAACCGAGCCCTTGACTGAACTTCACAAACCATTCACGGATCAAATCTTCGTCACGAGTATTCGCAGCGCGGAAATGATCAAATATGCTTCGAACGCCTTCTTAGCAACAAAAATTTCGTTCATTAATGAAATATCCAATATCTGCGAGAAGGTTGGCGCTGATGTCACCGAAGTGGCGAAAGGCATGGGGCAAGATCGCCGAATCGGAGCTTCCTTCCTGAATGCAGGCATCGGCTATGGCGGTTCTTGCTTTCCGAAGGATACAGATGCCTTGATTCAAATTGCCGGCAATGTGGATTATGAATTCCAATTGCTGAAGTCAGTCGTTGAAGTCAATAAATCGCAAAGATATAAAATTATTACGAAACTAGAAGGTTCTCTAGGGAACTTATCGGGCAAATTGATTGGGATTTGGGGATTGTCCTTCAAGCCGAACACAGACGACATCCGCTATGCTCCGTCGATTGAAATCGTAGAAACCTTGATAAGAGCAGGCGCACGTCTGAAGCTGTACGATCCGATCGCAATGGATAAATTCAGAGCCCATATCGACCATCCGGCCATTCAATGGTGCGAATCAGCGTTGGAAGCGGCTACCGGGGCAGACGCTGTCTGTTTACTGACCGACTGGGAAGAGTTCAAGGCAGCTCCGCTGACACAACTTATTTTCATCATGGAGAAGCCAATCTTGATTGATGGGCGCAACGTATTCACACGCGAGCAAATCGACGGGACGGGGATTCATTATTACTCTGTCGGAAGACCTGATCAGAAACACGTCGCTCGTCATAAAGCAGTTGTCTAAAGGCACGGAATCCTGCAACGAATTCCTATAAAACCGATTGGAGTGTGGTTTTCATGAAAATAGTTCTTCTTTCCGGCGGCTCAGGTAAACGGTTGTGGCCTTTGTCTAATGATTCAAGATCCAAGCAGTTTCTGAAAGTGCTTGAGGATAAGGACGGTCGCAGTGAATCGATGGTACAACGCGTATGGAGGCAGCTTCGGGATAGTGGACTGGGTGATTCTGCCTACCTGGCGACCAATCGCTCGCAAGTTGAAATGCTCATGAGTCAATTAGGCAGCGATGCGCCATTGATTGTCGAGCCGGAACGCAGAGATACGTTCCCGGCGATTGCCCTTGCAGCGGCCTATCTCTACGATGTTGAAAGTCTCCCCCTGGATACGGTAGTAACCGTTATGCCGGTTGATCCTTATGTCGACGAAGCCTTTTTTCATAAAATAAAGCAGTTGGAGCAAGTGCTCCAAGATACGGAGTCGAACTTAGCCTTAATGGGCGTAGTCCCGACTGTGCCTTCGGAGAAATATGGTTATATTGTGCCATCGGAACAACGGCTTATGGGTACAGAAGCGCTGTGGGTGAACCATTTTGCAGAGAAACCGAATCGCGAGCAAGCGGCTGCTCTCATTGAGCAAAAAGCGCTATGGAACTGCGGCGTCTTCGCTTTCCGTCTAGGTTATCTCATCGAGCTGATGGTGGAGAAAGGCGTGCCGCTCAAGTACGAGGAACTGCTCAAAAATTACAAAAAATTAAGCAAGATCAGTTTCGATTATGAAGTCGTTGAGAATGAATCGAGTATTGTGGTCGTTCCTTATGATGGCTACTGGAAAGATTTGGGTACTTGGAACACGCTCACAGAAGAAATGAGCCGTTCGCAGATCGGAACAGGTATCGTAACGGAAGATTCGTCCAATACGCATTTAATTAACGAACTGGATATCCCGGTCACGGTGATTGGCATTCAAGATGCTGTCATCGCGGTAAGTCCTGATGGCATCCTCGTCACCTCCAAAGCGGAAAGTCCGCGGATTAAAGAAGTCATGAATGCAATTGAGCAGCGCCCTATGTACGAAGAGCGCAGATGGGGACGTTACCGAGTCATTGATTATGTCAAATACACGGAGGATAATGAAGTTTTGACGAAGCGCATTCTTGTGCGCGCAGGCAAGAATATAAGTTATCAGCTGCATTATAAACGCAGTGAAGTGTGGACGATCGTTAGTGGCGTGGCGGACATTGTCATTAATGACAAACTCTATCAAGTGAAACCGGGGGATGTGGTACGGATTCCAGATGGAACGCGTCACAGTATTCGAGCCATAACGGATGTTGAATTCATCGAAGTTCAAAGCGGCTCTGAACTGGTGGAAGAAGATAATATCCGAATTTGTCTGGAATGGCACGATATTCCCCTTCATCAGTTTATTTAGCAGGTTGCAGACCCATAAATAGACCGCCTTCTATTCGAATATGAATGGAGGGCGATTATTTATTTCGTCAGAAATCTGCATTTGGAAAAAACTTGCAAAACCCTTAAACTTACCTGATAAAAGCTTAATATCTAACCTGTACGATAGAGATAGCACGTTGGCTCGCCGTGCAAATCTATGGTTCGGGAGGTTTGATTATGTTGAAGAAATCCAAAAAGGTGGGTGTGCGAATAAAGGTGACTTCCTTGTTGTTTCTACTCTCATTATTATCACCGCATCTTTTGTTGCATCCAGATGTTTCGAATGCGGCAACAGTTCCGATTAATTCGCAAGCAACGCTGGAGGCGAAGGTCGTCCTGCAACAGCTATATGCGGTATCGGGGCTCAAAACGATTAGTGGTCAACACGATTATTTGGAAAGTCCTGATGAATGGAATAACCGTGTGAAGGGAATTACTGGCAAATATCCGAGTATCCACGGTTATGAACTTGGAGCGATCATGAATCAGACTGCAAGCGAGCAAGCTGCGCAGCGCGAGAATGTCGTCAATAGCGCAATTGCCTGGCATCAGGCAGGCGGCTTAGTGACCATTTCTTATCATGAGAACATTCCTGGAACATGCTTATGCTGGGCGAATGTGAAGAAAGAAATGAGCCAGGCTGATTTTGATAAGTACGTGACACCTGGCACACCGCAGTATAACCAGTTGATTGCCGATTTGGACAAAACGGCAGTCTATTTAGGCAAGCTAAAGGATGCTGGCGTTCCTGTGTTATGGCGCCCCTATCATGAAAGCAATGGAGGCTGGTTCTGGTGGGGGAAGAAAACGAATTTCTCCGCGCTGTGGAATTTGATGTACGAGCGTTTTGTTCAAGTGCATAAGTTGAATAATTTGTTGTGGGTATGGAGTCCCAATGCTCCCAATGCCTCATCAGATCCGTATAATGCCAGTTTTCCAGGGATATCCAAAGTGGATGTGTTGGCAGTTGATATCTATGACAATGACTATAATCCCGACTACTACAATAAAATTGTGGAATTAGCAGCAGGTAAACCAATCGCCATTGGCGAGAATGGAGAATTGCCTAGCCAAACGGTTCTTTCCAATCAATCCAAATGGGCGTATTTCATGACTTGGGGAAAAATGTTATCCGATAATAACGGACTTGCTGAAATCACTTCCTCTTATGCAAATCCACGGTTGTTAACGAGGGAGACATTCCTTAGTGATCTTCTGAATGCTATTGTTCCAGCACCATCACCGGCTCCGGTGCCCAAGCCGGAAACAGCACCCGTCGTGGCGAGGAATGGATTACGCGGAGAATATTACGATAATAAAGATTTGACTGCATTGAAAGAGGTCAGGGAAGATCGGAAGATCGATTTCAATTGGTCGAATGCGGCGCCATTTCCTTCCATGCAGGCAGATACCTTCTCTGTTCGCTGGACGGGGAAGCTGAAACCCAAGTATACAGAAAATTATCAAATTTCAACCTTATCGGATGATGGTATTCGCGTGTGGGTGAATGGTGAGTTGGTCATTGACAGTTGGTTCAACCAGAGCTGGGTGGAGCGAAAAGGCAGTATTGCCTTACAAGCAGGAGTCCCAGTTGATTTCAAAGTGGAGTATTATGATAATACGAATGGCGCTGTTGCCAAAGTCAGCTGGGAAAGTCAATCCCAAACCAAACAATTGATTCCTGACGATGCCCTGTTTCTTCCTTGATGAATAAGCAGGAAACTACAGAAGATGGAGCGAGCAGGATGAACCCGAAATTCATAAGAGTTATGATCATACTCGTCAGTTTTTTGATTTTATTGATTTTCACATCTGCATCCAATAATCATGGTGTCGTTGCCAATAAGATTGCTGCGCTCAATGAGGTGAAGCCTGTGTCTGAGATGATCGGCAACCAGCTATGGCGGCTAGGAAATCCCAATGATGCTGATGAGGAATTCAGCAAAGAGAATAGCGCTTTAACGCATTACACCGTATCCGCGGATTCAAGTCAACCGCAAGATTTGAAATCGGTACCGCAAGGACTGCGCAAATCAGTGAATCCAAGCTTTCAAGTTCAATTCCCACTGAGCACGGTGCCCGAGCACGGTGTAGTGTTAAAAGTCCGTATCTTGGATGCTCACAAAGCGGTACCTCAAATGGCTGTATTTACGAATCAGCTTCTCTCTGGCATCGTTCAAATTGCCGGTGTTGGAGGGACCACCAGTGCGTATCCGTTTAAAAAAACGTATGAACTTTATATTCCCAAAGAGCAGCTTCAGGTTGGAGATAACGAGCTCAAATTCATGGCAACTGGGTGTTTATACTGTACGGCCGATGAAGATAAATATTTATGGTGGAAATGGGACTTTATTGAGTTGGATGCCTTGACGGAACCTGCCGCGGAACCGATTCATGGCAAATACGTCGAATCCGGCACGAAAGTCAGTAATTTATCCTTCTACTATGATGAGGGAGCGGTCAGACATTTGCCATATGTTTTAAAATGGTTGGGTATTGCCTACAGCGGCAACATCATGCGAGTAGATTGCGCGACTGATGTCCGGCAGGGCTGCTCAGCGATCAAGGCTTATTACGAAACGCTGCGCGATTACAACACGCAAGCTGTAGCTTTGCACTTGCACACAGGAAATGTAAAGCTGCAGGAAGATGGATCTTTACCGGCAGATGCCGAGAAAAAGCTGCAGGATTATGTGACAGCCTATGGGTCGATGTTTCAATACTATGAAATTGATAACGAGCCAGGCCTGTTTAATCGTTCCAAAGGTGTTAATCTAGCCATTGCCAATTGGCTCAAAGGTCATATCCCAGAGCTGGCGCCGCACTTGAAAACTGTTGCTCCAGGATGGGCGTATGCACCCAAATATGCGGTGCGGACTTGTCGCAATCAAGATGCGTCAGGCAGACTGCAATGCGGAGAACCCGATGGTTGGGAAGGTGATTCCCAGCAGCGCCTCGAATTGGAGAAGGTAACCGATTTAACCAATGGTCATGCATACGGCACCTCGTACTCCGAGAATAAGGGAGGGAGTTTGCTGGAAAATTTGCAAACGTTCGATGGGGCTGAGGACGGCTTGCCTAAACTAATGTTGAATACCGAGTATGGGACATCGGATACTCATGTAGATAACCAGGCTTATGGCGCTGTGCAACCGAAAGCAGCCGTATTTGATCGAATTCTGAGAGCCCATATCGGCTTTGCGGATATGTTCATGCAGCATGCGGCTTTTTACCCGCAATATGCCTTGTTTGAACCGAATATTGACTTAAACGGTCAGAATCCCGCAGAGATGAAGATTCATAAGAATTTGCCTGATACAGACTCCAGAGTCAGTGTCATGAGAAGATTGAATCTGGCATATGCCACACATGGCAGACCTCTCACTTATGAGATTACGAATAAAACAGAGCTAAGTGATAAACTGGTCTATTTTCGCGGTGTAGATACCTCGAGTTTGGCGCCGCTGCCTGGATCCAAAGGCACATCGAACAAACTCCTGCTTAATTTCGTGAATTTTGAAAATAGTTCACAAACTGTGCATGTCAAAGTTGCCATGCCAGAGGCTGGGCAATATGAAGGAGAACGATTCGGAAATGGGGACACCTATGAATCCGCTCGTACTTATGTGAGTCAACTGCAAGCTTCTCCAGAGCTTGAGTTCAAGGAGACGCTTGCTCCAGGTGAAGCAGTCCAATATATCCTTACGCGGACTGAGGATGTGAAGCCCAAAGCGCCAAGTTGGGTAAAAGCTGTTTCGCAGCCCGATCATGCAATTGAAGTCAATTGGCTGGAGTCGGAGGGCGCTCAAAGCTATGAAGTTTGGCGAAAAGAACGCGGAGCGATGAAGTATCAATTAGTCGCCAAAGAGGTGCCTGATCCGCATTGGACGGATATGAAAACGGCAGTTGGTCAAACCTATGCCTATCAAATTCGCGTGGCGGGCAAGAAAGAAGCATCAGCTGAGGCACTTGTGACCGTTACGGACGAAGCTGCGCTTAACCGATCAGATTGGGTCATCACCAGCAGCTCGGGGAAACCGCAAAGCGCGATTGACAGTAATCCTTACAGCCGGTGGGATACAGCGAAAAATCAGGTGCCTGGTCAATTCATCCAAGTCGATATGAAAGAATCGTTTACGATCAGCCGGATTGAGCTGCAAACAGCGGGCTCGCCTAATGATTTTCCAAGGAATTATGAGGTCTTCCTTTCAGCCGATGGGGTGAATTGGACAGCCTCCATTGCTTCTGGTGCGGGATCCACACAGACGAATATCACATTTGAGCCACATAACGCTAGATTTGTGAAGATCGTTCAGACGTCCAAAGCAGGCAATTATTGGTCCATTTACGATTTTCAGGTGTATGGGAAGAGGCGTGAGTAAGAGCGGATTCTATGGTGGAATGACCGATGTTCGGCACTTTGTTGGTGCTGAGGTCGGTTATTTTTTTCATTTATAGCCGATAAGCAGGCTTCTCAAACCGACGAATAATTGACTAGCCTCCTTATCAGAGCTATCATTTAAGTAATGAATTTGTAAGTTGAAAGAGATTGGAGGTAGGCATCCACGGTGCAAAAGAAATTCAAAACAGCCGCTAGTCTCGCAGTCGCCGGCTATCTCATAAGTTTAATCACTTCCACTTTTATTCCAGGCGCAGTAAACTTGCTCATTCCTGCAGCCTTCTCACTAGGCGGGGTGATGGTTCTGAATCGTCGTTCGACAACTTTGGATGAGCCAACCGTTCCACCAAGAATCAATGACTCAAGTGACAACTCGCAATTGCCGATTCCTGATCGTTCTGTGGAAGTCTCTGCTGAGGTGAGAACGGAGGAGGATTCCTTCTGGGGACCCGTCACCGAGTATATTCATGTGATTGAAGAAATGGTCATCTCAGAAGGTCAGAAAAGCAGCCTGGATGATGAGATTGTGGAGAAAACACTTAGCTTGCTCGCCAGGGTAAGCCGTATTATTCCGCAGTTAAAAGAACTGAATGATGGCAATATGAATCATAACATTCAACGATTAGTATTTAAAGATTTGAACGGCGCCATCAACCCGTTTCTTAAGCTGGGCGGTGAGGCCAAACGTTTGAATCGGCGGCTTTTGCTTAATGGCTTGAAAGATATTAATTCTAAACTCTCGGCCTATGTGGAGACCATTGAACAAAAAGATCTGATCGAATTGCAGACTCGCATGGATCTCATCCAGCAAAGGTATCGTTCTTCAGACTAACAAGGAGGTCATCAATCATGACAACACAATTGGTGCAATTGAAGGAAGCCGACATCATCAAAGTGGAACAAGAGGCGAAGCAGCTGCTTCAGAAAGTTTCAACAACGGATACCATGGAACTCGAAACACTGATGGATTCCATTGGGCGAATGGGCTCCAAAACTATGGAGCAGGCCGGCCAATCGTTAGCGATGCTGGAGCGGCCCGTGAATGACTTAATGTCAGGAAAGCGATCTGATGTTCAAAACAACATTTTGAAACTGCGCGGTGAAATCGATTCTTTGAGCAAAAGCAAGCAGCTGGGCTTTTTTGAGAAAATCATGAAGAAGACGCCGCTTAAAAACTATATTTACAAATATCAATCCGTCAAAACAAATGTGAATGCGATTGTGCAATCATTACGCAACGGCAAAGAAACCTTGGAAGAAAATATGGCTTACATGAAAACTTTGAAACGAAACTCTCTCGAATCTGTTTACAATTTGCAGATGAGAATCGCGATGGGAGAGAACCTGAAGCAGCTATTTGAACAAGAGATCGCCAAACCCGACAATGAGCATCGCAAAACACACCTGGAAAGAGGCCTGCGTAAAGTCGTTACACGCATTCAATCCTTTCAAGAGATGATTATTCTGTATCAACAAGCGATCGCCGGAACGGATATTATTAATGACAATAATGATAAACTCATCGATGCTGTGGATGCGACAATTGATAAAACGCAAAACCTGCTTACCGTTTCCGCGATGATTTCCATGGCTATCGACGATCAAGTTCAAACGATTGATGCCGTCAATGCCGCGAATTCTACGCTTAACAAAATGTTCGAAGAGAATTCGCGCTTGCTCAAAGAAACGACGCAAAGGACGAATGACTTGCTAGGCAAACCCGGCGTTCAGATGGAATCCATCGAACGTGGGATGACTGATCTATTTGCCGCCTTGGATTTGTTCGAGCAGTCGAATCGCACAATCATCCAATCTGCGACTGAACATACGAAGCGTCTTGGCTCTATCAGTCAACAGATGACGCAGCGTTTGGGGTTAATGCCAGGCAATAAACCAAACGCAGAATTGAAAACTTCGGAATTGGACGAGCTGATGCAGTAAAAGGGAGGCTTTATAAGAATGAATCCCATTATGAATCGTATTGGAACTGTGTTTATTCCCGTAAGCAACATTGAAAATGCTCGTGATTGGTATTGCAAGCTGCTAGGTTTGCCGGCAGACGGAGAAGTGCTGTTCGGTCATCTATTCATCCTGCCTATGGAGGGTACAGGGATTGTACTGGACAGTAAAATATACCAAGAAGATCGGCTGTACAAAACGCCGGCTTTCCATTTCAACACGACGAATATCGAAGCGGCATTCGAATTCCTCAAAGCTAGCGACATTGAACTCGCCACAGGCATTGAGCATAATCAGTGGATCAATTTCAAAGATCCTGATGGTAATCTTTTGATGGTTTGCAGATGTTAAATGGGCTGGACTCACAAGTCGATATTTACTTGTGGGTCAGCCCACTTTTTTTATGGTGGAGCTAGGTCTAAGTAAATTTGTATATTCATGCAATATAATGCATAATAATTCTGTGACCTACGGTAAAATTTGATAAAAAGGGTGATTGGAATGATATTGACCCACGAGTCTTTACAGCTGGAAGACTACTTAATCGAGAGTGAAGAAGTAGATTATACCGATCCTGCAATTCAAATATTAGCAAATACTCTCTTCCTGGAAGCAAAAACTGAAGTTGATTTTGTGCAAAAAGCTTTCGAATTTGTGCGTGACCGCATTTCACATTCCTGGGATATTCAAAGCTCGCGGATTACCCGCACAGCTTCTGAGACGCTGCATTTTCGGGAAGGGATTTGTTATGCAAAGTCTGGTTTACTATGCGCAATACTAAGAAGCAAAGGGATCCCGACTGGTTTTTGCTATCAACGTTTAACGTTAGGAGATACCCCGGATACAGGGTATTGTCTGCATGCTTTGAATGCGGTCTACTTGAAATCACTCGATAAATGGATACGTCTGGATGCAAGGGGCAACAAGGTGGGGGTACAAGCCGAATTCGCCATTGACGAGGAAAAACTTGCTTTTCCGATCAGGGAACATTACGACGAAGTTGATTATGCTGGGATTTATATACAACCCAATAAGAAGACTATAGATACATTAAAACAGCATACAGACTGCATACAAATGATACTTCATGGTTTGCCGACAAGCTTGTAGATGTTCGTAATTGTGATAAAATGAAATAAATTGGCGATTTATGGAAGAAGGGTGGAGATGAGATGGACAAGAAGAAGCTTGCCGGGGAGCAGGCTGCAACCTATATCGAGGAGGGAATGATACTAGGTTTGGGAACCGGTTCGACGGTATATTGGACGATTCAAAAACTAGGAGAGCTTGTAAAACAGGGACTTAGGATCAAGGGAATTCCAACTTCCAAGGCAACGGAACAGCAGGCAAGAGAACTTGGCATTCCAATTCTAGATATTTCCGAAGTGCAGGAAATTGATTTGACGATTGATGGTGCAGACGAAGTAAATCCACATTTTGCTCTTATCAAAGGTGGAGGCGGAGCGTTGTTTCGAGAGAAAATGGTGGCGTCACTTTCCCGCCGTCTGCTTATTGTCGTTGATGACTCCAAAGTGGTGAATACATTAGGGAAATTTCCTTTGCCCGTTGAAGTCGTGCCCTTCGGTTGGGAAATCACAAGCCGCAATATTGCGAAACTGGGCTGCTCTCCAGAACTTCGCCTTCATACGGCAGGGCCCTTTATTACGGACAATGGAAACTATATCCTCGACTGTTATTTTACAGAAATACAGCATCCAGAGGTACTGAATGAACAACTGACTAAGATTATAGGTGTCGTTGAGACAGGACTCTTTGTGAATATGGCGGAAATGATTATCGTCGGCGGGGATAATGGTGTTTCTGTAAGATCTATCCCCATGCAATCGGAGGCTGCAAATGAATAAATCAATCTTTCGAGCTCTTGGGGTTGGCACTCTGTTTATCTTTGCATATTATGCTTACCAGATTAGTTGGGGCATGATCATAACCTTTCGTTATGCACCAGACTTCGCCAACACCACTGGATCGGTAGGTAATGGTCAAAGTAAAGTGGCTTTCGGACAAGCGGCCAGTAATTGGCAAATAAGCCTTGAGTTAATTGGCATGATGGCTTTAGGCATGAGCATTTATTATTTGGTTCGTTATTTCAAAAAAGGCAAATGATTTCAAAGAATTCTGCCGGCTTCCTTCATCATTTGTGAGGGCGTTTTACCCCGTATCTGCTTGAATTGTCGGCTGAAGAAGGAGAGATCGTTGTAGCCAAGTGCTTCCGCAACTTCGGTAACGTTCATGCCATTGTAGCGCAATAAATGCTCGGCGCGATCAATCCGCATTCTGATCAAGTACTGATCAAAAGTAATACCCATAACCTGTTTGAATTTAAGCGCGAAGTATCGAGGCGAGAGCTGAGCTTGCTCAGCTAGTGCTTCCACAGTGTGAAGAGTACCAGGAGATTGTTTGATTTGATGGGCAATTGTACGAATGACAGAATTTGGCCGATCTATCATAGGTTGTTGTGTGCTTATCTCTTCCCGGCGAAGCTGCTTGAGCAGCAAAGTTAACAATAGCTTTGCTTCGGAATCATCTTCGCTTGCAGGAGGAATCATCGTTTCAACAAAATGGTTTAAATAAGTTTCAAAAAGATACGTGTCTCGGACGACATGGTAGTAGACAGGAAGTTCGCTAGCCATCGCCATTGGTAATGAGAAATGAATAAACGTGACAGTCAGTGGTTGTTGAGGATTGTGCTCAGCGAGCGTTCGGTCCCCAGGACGGAATAGAAAACAACTCCCTTTACGAATCTCATAGGTATGATTGTGCAAGTTCATCGTTCCTGCCCCACTCCAGGTATACCACAAATCATAATCGATTAAAGGTTGATGACGTGTGTCCCATTTCCAGTTCTTTTCACAGGTTACCTTTCCTATATTGCAGTTGAGCTGTAGTTGAGCTGCTAGTTCTAATATGATAGATCACCCTCTTCTTAGGTAGAAAAGTACCAATATTGTGTGGTTAAGTCTATTCATTTTAGCCTAATTACTCTTTAAGATAAAGAGAGCATCAGCAAAATCATCTAGCACATAGGAACATGACAGGAGTGATTAGAATGCTTCATCCATTCATGGGAATCGAAGATTGGGACCGAGTGGGTCTATCCGTGGAAGAGTCGGCAAGAAGGCTTCAAAGAATTGCTTATATGGATCGTGGTCTCATGCATATGGAGGCCGGGTTTATGATTGCCACGCCAGAATATGAAGTGAAGGGTGCTCTGTCAAGGATGGTATGGCAAGATGCCAGCCATCATGACGAACTTCGAAGCCGCTGCAAGCAGCTCAGGATGAGTGTGGTCGCCTTCGATAAATGCCAGGATGTGGCACTGAAGGAACTCTTGGATAGGTCACTGGAGGCCGAGTCGACTTTGATCCGATTGAAGGTTCTATTCGAAGTAATCAAGCCAGCGCAGATAGCGGCAATTCGATCTTATATGAGTCTGGCACAACCTTTGGTTGATGAGCCGACGTTATCGCTGTTTAAAAGACAACTGCCGGAGAGAGAAGATCAAGTCGCTTGGGGGATTGCTGCGATTGCTGAATTATCCCAAGCGGCGAAGGAAGACGAACTGGAGTATGCTGTGAAGTGGAAGGGTTATACGGAGGCACTTCTTAGAGCAGCAGGGGGAATAGAGGGGACGGATAAGCGGGAAGAGACAGCGGAGGCGCTCATCTTGAAGACACGGCCTTTCGAAGTTCCCCGTCAAAGTACGCGCGACTCTCGATTCGTTTCTGCGATTAAGAAACATAAAGATCAGCATTTCGCTGATTCGGATCAGGGAAGACTCGAACAGATGATGTTCACTCGTTTTTTCGAAATGTCACCAGCGGAAGGTGTGGCTTATGTGCATTTTACGACCGTAGGCAAGCCGTGGGCGTTCTATTACGATACGGCGCGTCATCTCTGGGACGAGGTCAGACACGCGTGGTTTGGCGAAGCTGCGCTCCGTAAGAACGGTTACGATATTTATGAAGTTCCCAACTGGACTGGTTGGTACGATATGACGGCCCAACTGTTCGAAAAAGATGAAGCCTACACGCATCTGACCATTGCGATTGAAAAGGCAGCGATGAAATATCCCCCTGGCAAGCGGGAAGAATGGGAGTTTTGCCGGGATATTGCCAAGGATCCCTTGATGACGACCTTCCAGGATTTCGATTGGGCAGATGAGGTCGTTCATGCCAGCTTTGGCCAGAAATGGATCATCGATGAAGTCCATCACGGTGACAATAGAGCAGCGAAAGAAGCGGCAGCTGCTACCGTTACGAAGCGACTCGCCTATATGAGAAACTATGAGGACGACGCTCCTCCGAAGGCAAATCGGTTTGCTGGAGGGTACTGAGTACTTGTGAATCAACCGCCCACCAATAAAGAAGAGGCTGTGCCAAAAGGTTGTATAATTACCTTTTGGCACAGCCTCTTTTTTTAAAATATAAGAGTTTATATGTTTTGGGGTGAGCGCGGAGTTACTCCAGCCGCCTTGTGCGAACAGAGGGAGGGAACTACAGTCCGCTATTCTAGCCAAAAGTATCCATATCGCGGGAGTGAGGGAACTACAATCCGCTATTTTGCTGTTTCAAGGCAAATTCAGCGTTTTTCGTGGAAATAAGACCCTGTAGTTCCGCTAATACCCTAGCATCCCTGCTATATGCCTATTTAGCGTCCTATAGTTCCCTTAACAGGTTTTGTCGCTACGAAGAGGCTGATCTCTCAGGGCGGCGAAGCCGTTTTTCTTTATCTTGCGTCAAAATAAGGCAGCTGAAGGTGCTTCTGTATCCCGTAGACATAAGTCTACAAAATTTCCTTCTTTAGTGTCGAAACACACCGTTTCGACCGTTATTTTTGGCGCCATAGAGTGCTTTGTCACAAGAAGAATACAGCGTTTCTAATTGTGTATCGGGATTTGGAATCAGCGTAACAACGCCTAAACTTATGGTATAGGCTGCTGGCAGTTCCGAATTGGTTGTCCCAGCGATAGCTCGCCGGAATAATTCCGCTTTAGCAGTCGATTCTTCTATGCCCGCGCCGGGAAGTAAAATAGCGAACTCGTCGCCGCCATATCGCCCAAACAAATCATGTTTCCCCAATAGGCTCGATATCCTTTTGCATAGATCCTGCAGGACCAGATCACCTGTATCGTGCCCGTAGGTATCATTAATCGTTTTGAACTCATCGATATCGAACAGCAATAAGGAAACAGGCTTCCCTTTTTTAGCGAAACTGCTAAGAATTCTTCGAGCGTGGAGAACAAACATTCGCCGGTTGAGAATGCCGGTTAAATCATCATAATTCGCAAGCATGGTTAATTCGCGATCGGCCCGTTCTTTCAAAAGTAGGACAAAACCTGTATTCCCTAGAATCATGACCAGATAAAGGACTATAAAAGAGATGGTTTGATAAAAACTTGGTGTGAAAAACCCCATAAGATTATTCAAAAGAAGTGCAAACACACTTCTTATTACAAGGGCTAAGCTGATTAATAGATAGATGCAGCCCATCATTTTCATAAGCAAAGATGAAGCTTCGTCCTTCATCATTCGGTAAGCGGGAAGAATAATAAGGACGGCTAGGCCCAAAGACCCAACGAGAATGCGCACTCGCTCAACATTGTAAAAGAAAAGACATAAGTGAAAACAGATCATGATGGCACTTGTCATGCTGATATAGAATCTTCTGGTGGACACATGAAATTGCTGCTGCAGTTTGAGCAACGCTACAGTTTCCAAGCTGAATCCGAGGAAAAGGAGAGAATTGGTCAATGAGATTGTTACCGTATCAGGAATTCCACCACGCCAAATTAGGACAATCCAGGCTAGAGCTTGAACACATTTTCCAGCAAAAAAGATATTCATTGTTGTATCTTTAGGGTGTTGACTCCAATAAGCGCTAATTAAAATAACGGTAAACAGGTGCCCAATGACTAACGTGATGAAGATTGTCTTCATATCCAATAACAAATCCATATTGAACCACCATCTTATGTATGAGTTCCATGCCACTTTGAGTATAACCAATAATTCTACAATTTTCCACAAAAGTTCGCATGAATAAACCCCAAGGTCGGGATTATCCGATTCTTAGGGTCACACCACCGTTATGTCAATAATTGAACACGGTTATTTACAAGCTTATTTCTGTTGGCCTTTCAATACCCAAGAAACGAATTGATAGAATGTGTTCTCGGTGAAATCAGTCATCTCGAAACGATGCGCGTCAATGGAGTCCTCAGCCGGACTGACATCGGACGGATGCCCCGGTTCAAATTCATTCGTTATCCCTTGTTTATTGCCTGCATTGTAAGTTGTCATGGAAATGTTCCTTCCCCAATTATGTTGGTGTATAATTGTCCGCAAGGAAAGAGACGACAAAAAAACCATCTCTCTCATTGAAAGAAGGTCGGTTGCACTATTCGCTCCACTAGGTCAAAGTGCCCATATAATGACCAAGCTTCATTGCGCCCTGTTATAGTTCTTAGTACACAAATTATACATCGAGTTGCTATCACTAGTAAATACCTTATAGACTATGAAATAGATAAGAAAAAGTAAATTTACATATAAAGTATAATTTATGATAAAATTGAAAATATTTGAATGCATTTTTTAAAAATATTAAAATGAGATCGTCGTCAAGTTGAGGAGAAGGGTTATGAAGCAATGGATAGAATTATCTCGCCAAAGATGTAAGGATCGCGGGATGGATCCTACAAGAATATCTTCGGCGGGAATTAAATTATCAGACAATCAACTGCAAGTGGAAAAAGAACGATATCGGGATATTCTTGCTGTAATTCAGTATTTTGCTGAAAAAATATTGTCACTCTTGGCCGGAAAGCCGCATCTGATCCTTGTTAATAACGAACAGGGATACATCTTAGACAGCTATGGGGATGAAGGATTCAAATCAGTCATCAACAATTATGGCATTCATGCGGGAATCAAATGCGACGAAGAGTTTATGGGCACGAATGTAGTCACACTCGCTCTGCAAGAGCAGGCACCCATCCAGATCGTCGGCGAGGAACATTATCATGAGATGCTGGGAAATACGGCGTGTTATTGTGTGCCGTTCCATTTCCCAATGTATCATAATTTATCAGGGACCATTGCCATCATGACCTCGGTCGAGCACCATAATCATACCTATCTAGCACTTCTTTCTAATATGGCTGATTCTATTGAAAGAGAACTATCGCTTCGAATGACGAATCAGAATCAAAATCTTATTCAGCAGCTTGTTGTCAATAACATGCGCAACGGCATTATTATGACAGATGAGCGCGGTATTATTACAGAGTTTAACGCCTATGCCGAGAAAATAACAGGAAGAAATCGGGAAAGTGTCATCCATACGCCTGTCTTTCCTTTCGAACATTTCGGAAGCTATTTCTATCAAGCTCTCAAGTATCGGAAGCAATTCGAAAATATAGAGCTTTCTTTCCGATATTCGTTGGATCAGAAGAATGTGTGCCTGTTCGATTTACTTCCCATTATCAATGAAAAGGGCGAAATTTTAGGCGCTTTTGCTCAATTTCGTGATATTACGGATCGTGTTGTTCTTGAACGGCAATTCATTAATGCGGAAAAGTTCTCAGCCATCGGGAAGATGGCAGCAGGTTTAGCCCACGAAATAAGGAATCCGCTAACCTCGATTATCGGTTTTTTTCAGCTGCTTCAGAAATCAAATGATCCGCAGAAATTTCAGAATTACGTGGGACTCATCAATACGGAGCTGCAAAACATGAAGCAGTTGGTTTCTGACTTCGTTGTCATGGCAAAACCAAGCACGCCGGAGAGAAAGGCCGTAAACTTGCAAGAATTTTTGAAAGATACGATTCGGTTTATGGACAGTCAAGCCATTCTAAAAAATACATCTATCACCGCTATATATGATGAATCATTAACAATGGCTTGGATTGATCCTGCTCAAATTAAACAGGTACTGGTTAATTTAATTCAGAATGCGATAGATTCCATCGACAAAAATGGATTTATCCAGCTTTCAACGAAGATGGGTGCCAATAATAAAATGTTCCAAATCAGCATTGAAGATAACGGCGTGGGCATGACGAAGGAAGAGCTCGCGCAAATCGTAAATCCATTTTTTTCAACAAAAGAAAACGGCGTTGGACTTGGTTTATCCATCTGTTATCGGATCATTGAAAATCATAAAGGGAATATGACAGCCACATCGCGCAAAGGGATAGGAACGAAATTTGAAGTGACGCTTCCGCTTTCCTAAACTAAGCAAAGTAAACCGTCAACCTCACTTGTTGCAAGTGGGTGTGACGGTTTTTTCTATATGCAAATAGGTATTAACTTACCAAACGAATGCGCTTGTAATAATAACCAACAAAATGAAAAGTACCAAAATTGCTGCTGAAGAAGTACCTACGCCGCCTGTTCCACAACCTGCGCCACCAACATAAGACATTTAAATCACCCTTTCTTTGGAGTTGCTTGTGCTACATACCTAATGTATGGATTCTCGGTCAAGATGTTTGGGCCAATGGAATGATTGTGCTGTTGTCCCTGTTGGAGCAGAAGTTGCATGTTTTTTTTGAGATCGTTTATAGTTAGTCTAGGCACATAGGTAGGAAATTAATGGAACCGGAGGGGAATATCATGACAGAAGTGAAATTATCAATTGATTATGAGCAGTATGAAGAGGGTGTTAAAATCAAGGATCTTCTGGAAGAGCTAGCCGCGAAACCAGAGAGTACGGAGCTAAACAGCCTCATTATCGGTGATTGGGGCGGCTCTTATGAGAATGATTCCAGCGAAATTGTCGCTGCGTTGACGCAATTGAAAGACCGGTTTCCCAACCTGCGCAAATTATTCATTGGTGATATGGGGTTCGAGGAATGCGAGGTATCTTGGATTATGCAAAGCAATCTTACCCCTATCCTAACGGAATTCCCTGAACTGGAATCATTGACGATAAAGGGAAGCACAGGGTTGGAGATAGAGCCGGTGAGCCATGCGAAGCTGCAGGAACTTGTCATTATTTGTGGTGGACTAGGCAAAAAAGTTCTTGCTAGTATTAGTCAATCTTCATTTCCGCAATTAAAAAAGTTGGAGCTTTACATGGGGGTTGAAGACTATGGGTTTGATGGTGAGCTAGCGGATATTCTTCCTCTCATTGAACAGGGTAAATTTCCTGAATTGACGTATCTGGGTTTGAAAAATAGTGAACTTGAAGATGAGATTGCGATTGCGTTGGCAGATGCGCCAATTCTGAGTCAGCTTCATACGTTGGATTTGTCGCTGGGAACGTTAACGGATAAAGGCGCAGAAGCGCTTCTTGCAAGCGATCAGGTGAGAAAATTGCAATTCCTTGATCTCAGCTATCATTACATGTCAGATGACATGGTACAACGATGGCAGGCCTCTGGACTTTCGGTTGATACAGACGAACAACAAGATGCGGATGAGGATGAAGACTATCGCTATCCTTCGCTTACGGAATAAAGCATGGCACCGATGCTATTAATCGGCAACCCTGGGAATCGCCGGACGAACGGCGTGCAAGCAGCAAGGGTTAGACTTGGCATGTCCCCAGCGGTTGTCGTGCCCTATCTGGCTTTGTTAAAAGGCGAGATTTCGCTAGCCGAAGTGGCTGAACGTGAGGGCTTGCAGTTGGGGAAGACACCTTGGCTGCGTTTGGATGCACCTGGGGAGGATCATGAAGTTGAATGCGCATTAATGGCACTAGGTTCTCCAGATGCCGCAGGCTTGAATGGCGGAGATCGGTTGCTGCCATTCGGCGAGCGAAGCGATCCTGATCCGTGGTCTCAAGCGATGATCGCGGGTTTGAAGGAGCAGCCAGGTCGACTGTATCATCCATCCCAGTGGTTTCGCGGCTATGGACGCTTGCTTGCTCGGATTGAGCAGGAAGCAGCCGAGCTATGGCCAGAAGGACAGTGGGTGAACGCGCCGCGAGACATAGTCGCTATGTTTGATAAAAGAAGGACGCATGAGGTGTTGCAAGCGGCAGGTGTGCCTGTTCCTCGGCCATTGGCTGAGCCTGATCGGATTTCGAATTATGAAGAATTGAAGGAATTCATGCTCATGCAACGGAAGCACCGGATATTCATCAAGCTAGCTTGCGGATCGGGCGCATGCGGTGTTGTCGCTTATCAAATTAATCCAGTCACTGGCGCGGAATTAGCAGTAACAACAGTTGGCGTTGAGTCTTATCTGTCCAGGCCTTCGATGTTTTATAATTCTATGAAGATTCTCACCTATTCAGACAGGAAGACGATCAGAACCATCGTTAACTGGCTGCTTCAGCAGGGTACGCATATCGAGCAATGGATAGCGAAGGCCGCTTACGAAGAGAGGTCCTTCGATGTCCGTCAACTTGTTGTTGCTGGAGAACCCTGTCATAGCATTGCCAGGGTTAGTCGATCCCCGATTACGAACCTGCATTTGCGCAGTGAGCGGATGAGTCTGGAGGCTGTAGGATTGGATGCAAACTTGCGAAATTCCGTAGGGGTGTGTGCGGCTCAAGCACTTGCGGCATTTCCCGGTTCTTTGGTTGCTGGCGTGGATGTATTGCTGAGCCGCGGGGCATTGCAGCCGTATGTGTTAGACGTCAATCCGTTCGGCGACTTGCTTTACAAGGTGCAGTTCCAAGGAGAAGACACTTATGCCTGGGAACTTATGAACTGTGCTAAAGGGGAACAGATATGACAGATATGAACGCGATTATCGGCACCCATGATCTTGTCATGATTACGCTGGATACACTGCGTTATGATGCTGCTGATCTGGAGGAGTCCAATTGTCCAAACTTATGCGGCAGCGGATCTTGGGAGAAGAGGCATACGCCAGGCAGCTTTACGTATGCGGCTCATCACGCTTTTTTTGGCGGCTTTTTGCCGACGCCGGCAACGCC
The DNA here is from genome assembly GCF_022163125.1 of Paenibacillus sp. HWE-109. Classification (NCBI taxonomy): domain Bacteria; kingdom Bacillati; phylum Bacillota; class Bacilli; order Caryophanales; family Paenibacillaceae; genus Paenibacillus; species Paenibacillus sp. HWE-109. The sequence goes on from NZ_CP091881.1 coordinate 2,449,652, forward strand.
GAACAAAGCTGATCATGTGCGTTTGTTTCACTCCAAACATACCGGGCTCAAGACGCATCCGCATACATGGCTATTCGATACACCGGATCTCGTATCAGGGTTGCAAGCGGAAGGCTACCGAACGATCTGCATCGGCGGCGTTATTTTCTTTACCAAGAAAGTGCCGCTTGCCCGAGTGCTGCCAGGTTATTTTCAACAAAGCTACTGGCGGATGACGTTTGGCGTAACGAACCCTCGTTCCACAGAGCATCAGGTCAATCACACAATTAAACTTCTGGATCAGTTGGATGAGAAGGAACGGCTGTTTCTATTTCTAAATGTATCTGCGATTCATGGACCTAATCACTATTACGTTAAGGGGGCCAAGCGAGACTCCATAGAGACCCAACGTGCAGCACTGCGCTATGTGGATGGTGAATTAGGTCGTTTGTTCGATGTACTGCGAAAGCGGGAACGGCCTGTGTTCTGTCTTGTTTTCTCAGATCACGGCACTTGTTATGGGGAAGATGGTTATGAAGGACATCGGCTTGCGCATGAAGCTGTATGGACTGTACCTTATCGTGAGTTTATTCTATAAAGGATGTGAGCGGAAGATGACTTCTAGCGATACTTCAAGGATCCGCAGTTGGGCTGATCATATGCGTGCAGAACCTTACCGTTCTTATTTATATGCTTATCCGCACAAAACCGCCTATCGGGAGCTGGAACCGAGCAGGCCATTGTCAGAGCTTTGGGCCCAAGAAACGGCTGAAACGTATTTCTTGTACATGCACATCCCATTTTGCGGAGCACGCTGCGGTTTCTGCAATTTGTTCACTTTGCCTGATAAAAGAACTAGCAGTCATGAACAATACGTTGATGCATTGGAACGGCAAGCGCGCGAGTGGGCTTCTTTTGCAGGCGGCAAGCCATTTGCCCGGTTCGCAATCGGTGGCGGAACGCCGACCTTGCTTGAGCCGCAACAGCTTGAGCGCTTATTTGGGATTGCCGAGGAAGTGATGGGGTTAGATACCCGGCAAGCGTCCATCTCTGTCGAGACATCCCCGGAAACGGTGACGGAGGCAAGGCTTCGAATCTTGCATGCGCACCGCGTAGATCGAGTCAGTATGGGGATTCAAAGCTTTATTGAGGATGAATCAGCAGCGATATATCGGCCGCAAAAACCTCTTGAAGTGGAGAGAGCTTTGACCTTGTTGAAGAGCGAGCCGTTTCCAATTCTTAATTTGGACCTCATTTATGGGTTGCCTGGACAAACGGTTGCCACTTGGCTGTATTCTGTTGAGCGAACACTGGCTTATGAACCGGAAGAAGTGTTCATCTATCCGTTATATACACGTGAGCAAACCATTGTTAAACCTGATGATATTCGCCGCGTTGGTATCGACATTCGGATGGACTGTTATTTGGCTGCGCGCGATCGTTTGCGAGAAGCGGGATATATCCAGCATTCCATGCGTCGATTCGCTAAACCAACGGCCTCTTCGGCCAAGCAATTGCTGCCATATGGCTGCCAGGAAGACGGGATGGTTGGTTTAGGCTGCGGCGCACGCTCGTACACCAGAGAGCTCCATTATGCTTCACGCTACGCCGTGGATCGCCAAGCTACGGCAAGTATTATTGCCGATTATGTCGCTGCCGAGCGCCATGATAGAGCAGACTACGGCTATCAGTTGAATAAAGCGGAGCAACAGCGCCGATTTATTCTCAAAGCCATTTTGCATACAGAAGGATTGGAGCTTTCAAGTTACGTTGAACGCTTCGCTAGTCAAGCTTTGGAGGATTACCCGGACCTTGCTCTATTGCTGGAAAATGGTTTTGCGACGAACACAGATGGGATATTGCGACTGACGGATGAAGGTTTAGCGTATTCGGATGCGATCGGTGATTGGTTCATTTCTCCAGAAGTGAAGGAACGCATGGAAGGATATGTTTTCGTATGAGAGCAACCATTTATTACAGAGGCAGCTTGTCTTCTTGTAATTATGATTGTCCGTACTGTCCTTTTAGCAAGAATAAAGACAATGCGGCAACTTTGGCCAAAGATCGTTCTCAACTTCTCACGTTTGTTAATTGGGTTAAAGCGCAGGAGAGAGAGGGGCATCGTCTTGCTCTATTTTTTAATCCTTATGGGGAAGGGCTGGTTCATCGCTGGTATCGAGAAGCCATGATTGAGCTGTCTCTGATGCCCCATGTTGACAAAGTGGCGATCCAAACGAATTTGTCGGCAAAGCTGAACTGGACGGATGACTTGAATCCGAAGAATGCCGCCTTCTGGGCATCCTATCATCCTGGGCAAGTGGATGAGGCCTTTTTTCTGAACCAATGTTCAGAATTGCATCGACGAGGCCTTTCTTTTAGTGTGGGTTCAGTTGGCGTGAAGAGCGCTTTCTCTGCGCTAGCTTCCCTGCGGCAGGGTTTGCCAACAGATGTGTACATGTGGGTTAATGCCTTTAAAGATAAAAAAGACTATTACACGGCTGCCGATGTCGCTTTTTTACGTGAAATCGATCCTCATTTTGAGCGGAATGCTGTGGATTATAGCAGCCAGGGTAGACCTTGCTCGACGGGAAGAGATGTTTTCTACGTGCAAGGCGCTGGTATCGTGAAAAGGTGTTACAAGGATCGCACGGTAATTGGTCATCTCTATCGGGATGGTCTGGAAGGCCTGTCCGCAGACAGGCCGTGCACAATGAGCTGCTGCGATTGTTACATCGGTTATATTCATATGCCGGAGTTGGCGCTGAGCCGCGTGTATGGGGATCATCTGTTGGAGCGTATCGCAAACGGATAGATGACAAGCCAAGCAACCGGATTGGTAAGGGAGTTTGGCTTGTTCGTGATCAGCGGGAGGTTGATCCTGAAACCGAGCGTCACTCCTGGGCTGATGTGTTTCTCTTCAAAACCGCGCGGAAGCAATATAATCGTCCCCAGATATCGCTGTAAAGCGCATCTGCGGGAAGCTCGAATTGCGCATCAAAAGCAAAAGCAAGTCCTGTCTCATGCACCAATGAGCGAAACATCGATAAGTCGATAGTCGGAAAGTCTAGTGTAAGCAGGAGATAACCATCGGCTTTCAAAGTTCTTCTAAATTCTTTCAGAGCAAGCCGCATATCCGTGAGATCCATGTGTTCAACGACAGAAATACAATAGATTTTATCGAAAAAATCATCCGCATAGGGCAGTTGTGTAATGCTGGATTGAGTAAGCCTGGTCCGCCTGTAATCAATTGCTTTTATTAGCTCGACAGCCTCTACGTTGATCTCGGTTCGCACAGCATCCAATATACTTTGTTCGGAATGAATTCGCGCATCCCAATCACAGGCATAAGCTTCTTGGCATCGCTGACCTAGGGCGAATTTGAAAGGATGAGGCACTCCGCATGCAGCATCCAAGGCAATATCATGCTCATTCATGAACGATGTGCACCAAGCATATTCATAAGGACGACTCCACCATGTTTCTGGCAATGGGTAAATAAGTTCTTGCACAGACGGATCAGATGCGAGGATAAATCGGGATTGAAGATGAGAATGGTTCGTCATTCCAAGGCCTCCTCAATAATGATGACAATGCGCAGTGGCAACCGCTAGCTTAATCCCCCCTCATTCTTATGCGAATTTCGCAACCGTTAGAAGGATTTCCTTGACTTCCCGCTCTGTGATGAGTAATATAATAAATTAATTGCATAACAGGCATTGACCAAAGACATGATTTCCTTCACGAACTGCCCAGAGAGAGAAGTTCAGGCTGAAAGCTTCTCCTGTAAACGGATGTGAAATTACCCCTTTGCAGCCGTGTTGTAGAACCCGTTAAGATTAGCTTGGCGGCAGTAAACAACACCGAGTTATCTTCGATATCAGATACTAATAAGGACCTTGCAGCTGCAATCTTGGGTATTGAACCCAATTGTCAGGCAGGTCGAATTAGGGTGGAACCACGAGCTGAACGCACTCGTCCCTTCTTGGGCGAGATGCGTTTTTTTGCGTTCATATAAATCGAGAAAAAGTAGAAATGGAGGCTGCATCATGGAAATTAAAGTTTCGTTGTCGGATGGATCAATCAGGAGGTATCCGCTTGGCACCACAGTTGAACAAGTTGCTGAGTCAATAAGTATGGGCTTGAAGAAACAGGCAGTCGCCGGAAAGGAAAATGGAAAGCTCGTTGATTTGAACTATCCAATCCAGCAGGATGGCCTAATCGAAATTGTAACTCTGGATAGCAAGGAAGGATTAGAGGTCTATAGGCATACAACCGCTCATATCATGGCTCAAGCGATTAAGCGAATTTATGGGAGCAAAGCAGTTAAGCTCGGCATAGGACCTGTGATTGAGGATGGCTTCTATTATGATATGGATCTTGAAAAGCCGCTTTCCCCTGATGATCTTGGATTGATTGAGAAAGAGATCGAAAAAGTGATCCAAGAAAATGTGCCGATTGTCCGCCGAATCGTTAGTCGGGCGGAAGCGATACAAATTTTTGAAGAACTTGAAGATCCTTTGAAACTGGAGTTGATTCGTGATTTGCCAGAAGAGGCGGTCATCACCATCTATGATCAAGGTGAATTTCTGGATTTATGCCGTGGCCCTCATCTTCCTTCAACAGGCAGAGTTAAAGCATTTAAATTACTGAGTGTTGCTGGCGCATATTGGCGCGGCGATTCAAAGAATAAGATGCTGCAGCGCATTTATGGTACTTCCTTTCCTAAGAAGAGCCAGTTAGAAGAACATCTGCACGTCCTTGAAGAAGCGAAGAAACGCGATCACCGCAAGCTGGGCAAGGAACTCGAGCTGTTTATGTTTTCGGAAGAAGCGCCTGGCATGCCTTTCTTTTTGCCTAAGGGGATGACTATCCGCACAGAGTTGGAGAATTTTGCCCGTGAGCTGCAAAGACAGCGGGATTACGATGAAGTGCGGACACCGCTCATGATGAACAATCGTGTTTGGGAGCAATCCGGACATTGGGATCACTACAAAGAGAATATGTACTTCACGAATGTCGATGATACGAAATTTGCGCTCAAACCAATGAACTGTCCGGGACATATGCTTATTTTCAAAAATGCGCTTCACTCTTATCGGGAATTGCCTATCAGACTTTCGGAGTTTGGACAAGTGCATCGTCACGAGTATTCCGGAGCATTGAATGGGATGATGCGGGTGCGGACATTTTGCCAGGATGATGCTCATTTATTCGTATTGCCCGAGCAAATAGAAGACGAAATTGGACGAATCATCTCGCTGATTGACCATGTCTATCAAGTACTAGGCTTCGAATATAAGGTTGAGTTATCCACTCGTCCCGAAGATTCCATGGGCTCCGAGGAGCTTTGGGATCAGGCTGAAAAGTCTCTGGCGAATGTGCTTGATAAGCTGGGCATTGATTATGTTGTTAATGAAGGCGATGGAGCCTTCTATGGTCCCAAAATTGATTTTCACATTTTGGATGCCCTCAAACGAAGCTGGCAGTGCGGGACGATTCAATTGGATTTCCAGATGCCGGAGAAATTCGATCTCACTTACATCGGTGAAGATAGCCTCAAGCATCGGCCGGTGGTTATACATCGCGCTTTGTACGGCTCTATCGAGCGCTTTATCGGTATTTTGACAGAACATTTTGTTGGCGCATTCCCTGTATGGCTCTCTCCGGTCCAAGCGAAAGTTCTGCCTGTCTCAGATCATTATCTGGACTATGCGTTCCAAGTGAAGAAGCAGTTAGAACAGGCTGGCATCCGTGTAGAAGTAGATGGAAGAAACGAGAAGTTGGGTTACAAAATTCGTGAAGCGCAGCTTGAGAAAGTACCTTATATGCTTGTACTTGGCGAGACAGAGAAGAACTCGGAAAGCGTAGCTGTACGCAAACGGGGAGAGGGAGATCTCGGCTCTGTGAGTATTCAAGCGTTCGTCGAGCGTATCAAACAAGAAATACATGCCAAAGAACTAATTTAAAATAGCAGTACAGTTAAGGCTTCACTTGCGCTTAAACTTGAGCGTTGGTGAAGCTTTTCTTTCTTGATGAAGCAGCTGAAAATGAGTGATAATAAATCATAAGTAAATTTCCATACAGAAAAGAGTGACGATCGATGACTTGGGAATACATGACGACCGAGACGTGGGATGAAGCGCTATGGCTGCAAGCTGAAAGCGTGTATAACGAGGCTTTTCCTAAGCATGGCAGGAAACCGCGAGAGCTGATCCGACGGATGTTCCAAAGAGGCATTTGCACGCTTCATATTTGGCGCGATCCAACTCAAGTTGTTGCCATGGCGCTCACGGCGACGAATCAGGAGACCAAGGTACTCATTATTGATTATATAGCTGTTCGCAAATCTCAGCGGGGGAAAGGTCTGGGCCGAACTTGCCTAGCAGATATTCGGCATTGGGCGAAGACCCAAGGGAACTGCCGGGAGCTTGTTATTGAAGTTGAAGCTGAAATGACGGAAGAGAATATAGCCCGTATAGCGTTTTGGCAAAAGGTCGGATTTCATTTGACCGATTATGTCCACACGTATGTGTGGGTTCCCGAAACTTACCGGGCTATGTATTTGGATTTGGATGAACAATCGGAACTTCCGGATGATGGGCAGACCCTATTCACTCATATTACGGACTACCATGAAAAAGCCTATCGCGGCAGAGGGTGAAGGGCATGTGGCATTATGGAGTAGAAAATAGGCGAAAAAGTGTTTCCCTTTTCCCGCACAATAAAGTGGTAAGCAGAAAAAAAGCACAATAGGAGATAAATCGGCGTTTTCGCATATGGTGATTAAGGTTTCAGGTTGATAAACTACTATCATTCAGAGAAATGAAAGGATTGAGCTTATGCCTTACTTATCATTAACGAGTTGGAGTTTGCACCGTAATCTGGGACCTTTGCGTTGGACACGCTGGGATGAAACAGCACGTACGACATATACGGAGACGCAGGATCAACCAGAGCTTCTTACTTTATTGGAATTGCCGGCGATTCTAGCTGACAAGGGGTTCACTTCCGTTGAAATATGCCATTTTCATTTTCCAGATACTAGCGCGGGCTACCTGCAGGCTTTGAAGCAATCCTTCCAAAAGGCGGGTATTCGTTTTTATACGCTGCTTATTGAATATGGAGATATATCTAGTGCGGATGCTGGCCGCAGAGAAGCCGATCTTGCATGGATCGAAGGTTGGATTGATATTGCGGCTAATGCTGGAGCCGAGAGGGTTCGCGTCATTGCTGGCGATGCGAATCCTGCGGATCAAGAAGCACTGGAACGTTCAGCTAACGGGCTGAGCGAGTTGGGACAGTACGCTGCTGCGAGAGGCGTGAAAGTGGTCACTGAAAACTTCCATGCGTTAACCTCGGAGGCAGACAACTGCCTTGCCTTGTTAGAGAGATGTGGCGAAACCATTGGATTTACTTCCGATTTCGGTAATTTTAAAGGAGAAGGCAAATATAAGGCGCTTGCCAGAACGATTCCACGCAGTGAATCCATTCATGCCAAGGCGCAAACAGATGCGGGTGGGATTCCCGATGAGGATGAGTTCATTCGCTGCATGGATCTCGTAAAGCAGGCCGGTTATGAAGGGCCGATTACGCTTGTATATGACGGGCCTGGCGACATGTGGGAAGGTATCGAGCGTGTTCGTAAGCTGGCAGCACCTTATTTCACGGTGAAATAGTGCATCCCGATAAAACTTATCGGAATATAAGAAAATATAATTGACGAAGTTTAATAAAGAATGTTAATCTATGAATAGAAAAGTTTAATTCATATTAATCCTACGGATAAACAATGAAATTAATCAACAACTTCCATACGCTTGAATTGTGACTACCGTTTAAACGGAGACGCTTTTTCTCTACCTAGAGAAAAGTGTCTTTTTTTTTACCTATCAGCTAAATGGATTGGGTTGAGATAAGGGAACTACAAGCCGCTATACTAGCAAAAAGTGGCCTTATAGCAAGGTTGAGGGAACTACAGGGCGCTATTTTGCTGTTTGCTGGGAAATTCAGCACATTTCGTAGAAATAAGACCCTGTAGTTCCTCTATTGCGTCAACATCCCTGCTATTTACCTAAATAGGGTCCTACAGTTCCCTTAATAGGACGTGTCGCATGGTGACTACACTGATTTTCTTACATTTTAAAGAGGAGTTGATCTTCATGAGCGAACCATTATTGAAAATCCAACATTTAAACAAAACGTTTCAGTCGAACAAAGGGTCTGTTCAAGCGCTGCATAACATCCAATTGCATGTAAAAGAGGGAGAGTTTATTACCGTCATTGGTCCAAGCGGCTGCGGCAAAAGCACGCTGCTCAAAATTATAGCAGGACTGGATGTTCAATACTCTGGAGATGTTCATCTCGGCGGACAGCCGATTAAGGGGCCAGGTATTGACAAAGGATTTATTTTTCAAGAGCCGCGCCTATTCCCTTGGCTGACCGTTGAAAAAAACATCGCCGCAGATCTTTCTCTCCGGGATCCAAATGTCCGCAAAAAAGTGGATGAACTGATTGGACTAGTTCGTTTAGAGGGATTTCAGAAGTCGTTTCCAAGAGAATTGTCCGGTGGGATGGCTCAACGAGTGGCGATCGCAAGAGCTCTACTCCGGAATCCTAAGGTGCTGCTGCTTGATGAACCATTCGGAGCCTTGGATGCTTTTACGAGAACGCATATGCAGGAAGTGCTGATCGATATTTGGCAAAAAAATAAAACGACGATGATTTTTGTCACGCATGATATTGATGAGGCGATCTATTTGGGCAATCGTGTTGTCATTCTTAAACCGCGTCCTGGCGCGATTCGGAATATTGTTTCTATTGATTTGCCGATTCCCCGCAAAAAAACAACGACATCATTTCAAGAGTTACGTCTAAAGGTGCTTAGTGAATTCGAAAAGATCGAAGAGCTGGAACTCGTAGATAGCTCTGGTATCTAATAGGGAGGGGGATTTCGATGAGCCGACAAGGACATTTAGTTGGTGTTGAACTGGACACTGGACAGAAAAGGCCGCTGACAGATCGACAGGTGAGAGTCAAACAACGTATATATCGAACACTTCTTGGGGCACTTGTCCCCATAATCGTACTGATCGCGTGGCAGGTATTAGGTCAATTCGGAATTATTTCATCGTTGCTGTTTCCGACACCAATCCGAATCATCAACGCTGGCATTCGCTTAATTCAAACAGGTGAGCTTTATGACAATATCAAAATCAGCGTGCTGCGAGCGCTCTCAGGCTTCGTGTTAGGAGGATCGCTTGGGCTTGCTTTCGGTATTTTCGTTGGTTTATTTCGCAAAACGGAGAGGGCGTTAGATCCAACGGTTCAAATGATTCGTATGGTGCCACATCTTGCGATTGCGCCTTTGTTTATTTTGTGGTTCGGGATCGGTGAAACCGCCAAGGTTTTGTTAATTGCCAAAGGAGCTTTCTTTCCGCTTTATATCAATGCTTTTCTGGGAATTCGCGGCGTAGACAATAAATTGTTTGATGTGACACGTGTGCTTGGATTTAGTAAATGGAAGCAAATTATTCGTTTAACCATACCAGGAGCGCTGCCCCATATTTTACTGGGCGTTCGAATCTCGCTTGGCGTATCGTGGCTTGGCCTTGTCGTAGCGGAACTAATGGGTTCCACCTCGGGTATCGGTTATATGATGTCGGATGCGAGACAATTTTCCAAAACACCGGTCGTTTTCGTCGGTATCCTCATTTTCGCTGTTTTCGGAATCGTGGCGGATTCGGCAGTGAGATTACTAGAACGTAAATGGCTTAGCTGGCAAGACAGTTATAAAGGAAGATAAGTGATCATTACTAAGGCATAGGAGGCGTGATGAAATGAGTAATAGTGTCAAAGCGATTCGACAAGCGCCACAAGGAATCGGGGAGTCAGACAAGGGGGAACTGGGACTACTTAGAATAAAATGGTATCGGGATAAACTAAATGACATCGTCATCGGCTCGATTTTGCCGTTATTAATTGTAGTTATCTGGCAACTTTCAGGTGACTTAGGGCTGTTCTCACCTACTTTTCTACCTACTCCTTGGCAAATTGCTTCTGAATTTCGCACCTTAATAGCATCCGGCGAGCTCTCGCAGCACTTAGCGATTTCCCTGCAACGAGCGGCCATCGGTTTTGTAATTGGGGGATCGATAGGGCTTATTTTCGGGTTTTTCGTTGGTTTTATTCAAAAGCTGGAATTTATGCTCGATCCGTCGTTCCAAATGCTGCGGATGATTCCTCATTTGGCGATCGCTCCGCTTATTATTCTGTGGTTTGGCTTTGGGGAAGTATCCAAGATTGTGATCATCGCAAATGGCGCTTTTTTCCCGATGTATATCTATACATTTTTGGGAATTCGCAGTGTAGATCATAAGTTTTTCGAGGTGGCTCAAGTGCTGAATTTCAGCAAATCGAAGCAGATTTTCCGTTTAATTCTTCCGGCCTCGTTGCCTGGTATTTTGTTAGGGCTGCGCTTATCTGTAGCTATTTCATGGTTAGGTCTAGTGGTCGCAGAATTGATCGGCTCTCAGGAAGGAATCGGTTTCCTGATCAATTATGGCAAGCAGAATTCAAGTGCTGAACTTATTTTTGTCGGTGTTATTATTTTTGCTGTGATCGGCAAACTCGTGGATTCGCTCGTGCGTTTGCTGGAAAGAAAATGGCTGAGCTGGAGAGACAGCTTTCAAGGCTAGATGAACATCAAGGGGGGAAACCGATGAGCTCAGCCGAGGTTGTAAAATGGGAGGCCGATGTCTTAGTTATCGGCGGCGGTCCCGCAGGGGCATGGGCAGCATGGAGCGCAGCCCAACAGAATGCCAAGGTGATTTTGGTTGATAAAGGCTACTTGGGATCGAGCGGAGCTACGGCTCCCGGAGGAACGAATCTCTTGTATTTACCGCCAGATCCTGAGCTTAGGGAGAAGGCTGTCCAGCAGCGCTACCGAGAGAGCGGTTATTTGGCAGAACCTGCATGGATTCACCGTGTACTGGATCAAGTGTATGAGAGCTTGCTGTTGGTTGAGGGCTGGGGCTATCCGTTTCGTCGGGATGAGCAAGGTGTCCCGTTGCGCGATCATTTGCAGGGGCCTGAGTATATGAAAATCATGCGCCGCCAAGTGAAACGCGCGGGTGTGAAGATCTTGGATCAGTCACCGGCGCTTGAACTGCTGGTGGATGAGAATGGCGTTGGAGGCGCTCGCGGGATCTCAAGACTCGATGAGACAGAATGGGAAGTTCGCGCTAATGCCGTCGTAATTGCGACGGGGGGCTGCGCATTCCTCAGCAGAGGCTTGGGCTGCAATGTGCTGACGGGCGATGGCTTGCTTATGGCAAGCGAGCTTGGCGCAGAGCTGTCCGGTATGGAATTTACGCGGCAATACGCGCCAAGTGCGGCATTTGGCACGGTAACTCGCGGCCGGCTGCTGAACTGGGCAACCTACACCGCGGAAGATGGAACCGTGCTGCAAGGGGGTGGTCCGCGTGCAGGTGACTTTCTGCCAACGATGCTGAGCAAGGGACCTGTCTATGCGGTGCTTAACCATGCAGATACCCCAGAGAAGCAGGAGATATTACGCAAATCACATGCAATTTTCTTCCTGCCGCTGGATCGTGCGGGCATCGATCCTTTCAAGGAACGGTTCCCGCTGACGCTTCGCTACGAGGGAACCGTTCGCGGAACAGGCGGCATCCGCCTGACCGATGACAGCTGCGAATCAACGGTTCCCGGCCTTTATGCCGCCGGTGACGCCGCAACCCGTGAGCGCGTCACGGGTGCGAAGTCTGGTGGAGGCGCGTTCAACGCCTCCTGGGCGATCTCTTCCGGCACGTGGGCCGGCGCCGGCGCAGCGAAGCATGCGCTGGCCTTGGGCCGCGGCGCAGCCGGAAGGGACTTGCGACCAGCCGGCCGCTATGGCCTGGTCGACAAGGAAGCGGCACCCGAGCGCATCATCGATGCGGGGGCCTTGGTTAAGGCTGTCCAGCAAGAGGTATTCCCGCTGGACATCAACTATTTCCGCAGCGAGCCCGTGATCCGCCAATCGCTGGAGCGATTGAACGGGCTGTGGGCGAGCTTGCGGGGAACCGTGCAGCCGACGGTGCAGGGGCGGGTGCGCACGAGAGAAGTCGCGGCGATGATCGCGACAGCGCGTTGGATGTACACCGCAGCGCTGGAACGCAAGGAGACGCGTGGCTTGCATATGCTCCAAGAATACCCTGAGACAGACCCTGCACAGCAGTATCGCTTGCTGGTATCAGGGATTGATGAGATCCACATCCGCAAAGAGGAGAAGTCTGCACAGGAGGTGTTGATCCCTTGATTGAGCTCGTAAGTTCTGAACGTTGTGTAGGCTGCACGCTATGTGTGAAGGTCTGCCCTACGAATGTATTTGACAAAAATGAGGATGGGGTGCCGATCATCGCCAGGCAGGAGGATTGCCAAACCTGCTTTATTTGCGAAGCTTATTGCCCTGTAGATGCTTTGTATGTAGCGCCATTCGAAGACCCGCTGGACGTAGTTCCGAGTGAAGAAGAATTAATCCAAACCAAGCTGCTTGGCAGCTGGAGAGAAACGATTGGTTGGGGGAAAGGACGAACGACGCTAGCGGAAGTAGATACAACGCCATTCATCGATCTTATTTTACCGCCGCGTCGCTAATGGAAACAGATAGAAAGCCGACTAGCTCAGATCGAGTTTTGACGGCTCTTCAATCAAATAATTATTTGTTGTCTTCTCTGGTGGGCAGTTTGTCAACGAGCCTGCCTAGCAGCTCTACCAGCATCAGCTTCTCTGCTTGCGAGAATTGCTCGAAGGGCTCGGCCAGTTTTTCTTTCCATGCTTGTTCGGTTTGCTGAATAACGGCATAACCCGCATCTGTTAAAATCACCGTTTTCACGCGTGTATCCGTTTCGCTGATTTGCCTAAGCACGAGGCCGCTTTTCTCTAAGCGATCCAGCATTTGTGACATTGTGCTCTGTTGAACATCCAATTTAACGGCGAGTTGACCGATCGTTTGATTCGCTTCATTGGAAAGATGGCGCAGAAGCAGCCATTGGACACGTGTTATGGTTCGGCTCTCAAGCCCGAATGTCGTATACCGCAGATAACGATTAACGGCAATCAGTGAGGCGGCAAGTTGATCCAGCGAATCAGGATGATTCATGTTATTCACTCCAAAAAAAGTTATATATTCCCAAGTTCATTTATATTATATAGCTAACCTATATATATTTCAAATCATATTTCAAATAAAACGGTTGGAAATCTAAGCTTATTTTGTTTTATATCCGGATAAAACTTAGTTGACGAATATAAATGAAGATGCTACTATGATATTATTCTTAGTAAACACCTTGGTTTTGTGGATATAATGTACAACACATGTATCGCGAACTCTTTACTAGGAATGAACGATATGACTACTCGTCCAACCGTACGAACGGAGGCGTTCCTTATTAGGGATGCCTCCTTTTTGTTTTTTGCTTGGTGACTGAAGAGGTCGTATGTTGGCATTTCAATTGAGAATAATTGTTTAGGGGGCAATGGATATGGCGAAGGTATGGGAAGATAGTGAATTGCGGTTGTCTGCTGATGTTCTGGTCATTGGTGGCGGGCCATCTGGAACTTGGGCGGCCTTAACGGCTGCAACGAATGGCTCCAAAGTCATTCTGGTAGATAAAGGGTATTGCGGCACAAGCGGAGCAACGGCGCCATCAGGTACGGGCGTTTGGTATATCAAGCCGGACGAACAGCTTCGTGAGGAAGCAAGGCAAAGTCGATATTTACTCGGCGGTAAATTGGCTGAGGTTCCTTGGATGAATCGTGTGCTCGATCGCACGTATGAGAATATGAATAAATTGGGAGCGTGGGGCTACCCTTTTCCCAAAGATGATAACGGTGATCCTTACAAAAGAGGCTTGCAAGGGCCTGAATATATGAAGCTCATGCGTAAATTGGTACAAAAAGCTGGTGTGCAAATTCTCGATCACAGTCCTGTACTTGAACTGCTTGCCGATGAACACGGTGTTGGCGGTGCGACAGGCGTAAGGACGCAAAGCGGCCAAACGTGGACGGTGCGTGCCGGGGCGGTAGTGATCGCGACAGGCGGTTGTGCTTTCCTAAGCAAAGCATTAGGAACGAATGTTTTAACGGGGGATGGTTATTTGCTGGCTGCTGAGGCAGGGGCAGACTTCTCCGGCATGGAGTTCTCGAATGCGTACGCGATTTGCCCGACATTCTCTTCCGTGACCAAAACAGCTTACTATCGGTATGCTTCCTTCTATTATGAAGATGGAACCATTGTGGAGGGGGCAGGCTCGCAACGCGGTCGATCCATCATCGCTCGCAATCTGCTGCAAGGTCGTCAAGTGTATGCAAGCTTGGATCAAGCGCCTGAGGATATTCGTCCGCTTCTGCGCGTGAACCAAACGAATTTCTTCCTGCCTTTCGATCGGCTCGGTATCGATCCATTCAAAGATAAATTCCCGGTCACACTGCGCTTGGAAGGAACCGTTCGCGGTACAGGAGGTATTCGTATTATTGACGAGCAATGTTCGACGATTGTGCCAGGCCTCTATGCGGCTGGAGATGCGGCTACTCGCGAACTGATATGCGGAGGTTTCACAGGCGGTGGCAGTCATAATGCCGCTTGGGCGATGTCATCCGGTTCGTTCGCAGGCGAGGGAGCTTCCAAGTTTGCGCGTGATCTCGGTGACAGAGCATCCAATCGCCAGTTGAAAAGTGTCTCCACCACCACATTCGCCAAAGCCGGAGGCAGTGAGGATAAAGGCAAAACAGCAGAAGCCATTCGTGCCGTGCAAGAGGAAGTAACGCCGTATGATCGCAATTTGTTCCGTACGCAAGAAGGGCTGGCTAGCTCAATCACCCGTCTGGATGGACTTTGGACGGATCTGCGCGAACGTACGACGACCCTGGATCTGCAAGGTGTTCGCCATCGTGAAGCTACAGCTATGACAGCGACGGCTCGATGGATGTACAATACCGCACAGGTTCGTACGGAGACTAGAGGGATGCACAAACGTGAGGATTATCCGACATTGGATGATTCGCAGCGCTATCGGTTAATCAGCGGCGGGCTTGACCAGGTCTGGACGCAAAAGGCTGAAGTAAGCAAGGAGGCCGTTACGCCATGATTGAATTGGTCAGCGAGTCCAAATGTGTAGAGTGCAATTTATGCGTGTCGGTTTGTCCAACGAACGTGTTTGATCGCGGGGAGCATGGTATTCCGGTTATTGCGCGTCAAAGCGACTGCCAAACCTGCTTCATGTGCGAGTTGTATTGTCCGGCAGATGCGCTTTATGTCGCTGCGGATGCAGAAGGGCCAACGGCTGTAAGTGAAGCGCTTCTGGATGAACAAGGTCTATTGGGCGGCTATCGTGAGAAAGTAGGTTGGGGCAAAGGCCGCAAACCGGTCGCCGAACATCCTTATATGTATGAATTAGCGAAAAGAACCGCCATAGGGTAATCCCTGTGGCTGCAACCTGAGAGGAGATCGGACAATCATGACAGAGAAACAGATACAAAGAAAAAGGGGATTTTTACGGTCATCAAGTTTGGTCGTTTTGTTAGCGACAATGGTTGGCTTGGTAGCGGCATGCGGCAATTCCGAAGGAGCCTCTAAGCCGGCGAACAGCAGTGCCACAGCAACTAGCAGCGGAGCCAAAGTGCAGCCGCCAAGTGTCATCAATTATGGTTACATTGGGACGAATAAGCTTAATTTTCCGGGCGGGGCGGAAGGCTGGGGCTTTTATAAAGGAATTATTCAAGAAGAATTCAAGAAATACGGCATAACGGATGTTAAATTGGTTGCTTTCCCGAACGGACCCGATCAAAGTGAATCGCTGATCAGCGGCAGACTTGATTTCGGTAGTTTGGGTGATACGCCTGCACTTCTTGCTCGTTCTACCGGAGCCAAAACAAGAGCCATTACACAAGGGGCTACGGACAGTATCGGCTACTTGATTGGCAAGAAAGGCGGACCTCAGTCCATCGCTGATCTGAAAGGCAAAACGGTTGCGATTCAAAAGGGTTCCTTTATGCACCGTTATATTGCTGGTTTGGTGAAAGAACAGAACGTTCCGGATGTGAAATTCATCCATATGCTGCGCCCTGACGGCGAAGCTGCTCTCTCTCGTGGAGAAGTCGATGCGATGACCAACAGCGCAATCTTCGCTTTAAAGCAAATCGAACAAGGCTATCCGTTAATTGATGATGCGTCCAAACATCCCAATTTGATCGGTACCAGCATCACCGTGGCTTCTGAAGAGTATCTGAAGAAATTTCCTGATTTCCAAAAAGTTTGGAATGAAGCGCGTCTCAAAGCACTGAAGGATTTGCAGGCTAAACCTGATGAATATTACCAATTCCTTTCGCAGTTAAATGGCTTTACTCCAGAACTGAACAAGAAAGTTACGCCGATCGAGACGATTAAAGCTGTTAATTTCACCGATGATGGACTCAAGCTGCTCGATGGGACGAAGAAGTTTCTAGTCGATGAGAAGCTGGCAGAGAAAGATTTTGATCTGAATCAGTGGATTCTAAAATAAGCCGATATTTCGATGACGAAAGGAAATGTAAACATGACGACTACTACGCAGGCCGTTTATCAAGCTTCAATATCCCCAGAGGTTGAGGCTAATCGCAAGGCTGAACACCCGGTTCATGCGCTTTTTCTAAACCGTTGGTCGTCTCGTGCTTTCGAACCCAAAGCCGTAGCAGAGGAGACGCTTGCGACTATACTTGAAGCTGCTCGATGGGCGCCGTCGGCAAGTAATCTACAGCCTTGGAAATTTATTGTTGCAAAAACAGAAGCACAGAAACTGAAATTTCAAGATTTCATTAAGCCAAACAACCGTTTATGGACGGATCATGCACCTGTTCTCTTTCTGTTGATTTCTAATAAGCATCGTCCAGATGGCGAGCTGAATGGGGCACATGCCTTTGATACGGGAGCAGCTTGGGCGTCGATTGCTTTTCAGGCGCATCTGCTGGGCCTCGCTACTCGGGCTGTTGGCGGTTATGACAAAGACAAAGCGCGTGAAGTGCTACAGATCCCGGCTGAGTATGAACTGCATGCTGTAATTGCCCTAGGCTATCGCGGTGCTGGTGAAACATTGCCGGAGGAATTGCAGCAACGTGAAATTCCGAACGGTCGGCGAGTTCTGAACGAAAGTATCATTGAAGGTTCATTCTAATCGCATGGAGCACTGGAATCGGCAATTCACTGCGCTTCTGACGGTGCAATTGCTTGTCTCAACAGCTCATGGCATGTTTGTTCCTTTACTGCCCAACTTCCTTGAGGACGTTGGGCATGTTCGTGGGGACTCGCTCTATATTTGGTCAGGAGTTGTATTCTCTGCCAACTTTATTGCGATGATGCTGGCTATGCCGTTCCTTGGCCGCATTGGTGACCGTTATGGCCGCAAGCCTGTTATGCTCTGGTCGGGATTCGGGATGGCCGTCATTACTGCCTGCATGCCGCTTGCTTCGGAACCATGGCAGTTAACGCTGCTGCGTTTTCTGCAAGGCTGCTTCACCGGTATTTTGCCTTTCACCATGGTGTTAGTACTGATCGGAGCCTCTCGCAAAAAAGTCGGCGTATCAGCAGGCACGATGCAGATGATGGGAGAGAGCGGGTCACTCATCGGACCCCTCATCGCTTCATCCTTGCTGTCCTTCATGCCTGTGCAAAGTGCCTACCCAGCCATGAGCGTATTTATTTTCATGGCAGCGATGTGTGTCTTGCTATTTGTGAATGAAGGCCCGCGCACAACGCATATACCTACGAAGGTGAGGGACTCCCTGCTCACTGATTGGAAACGATTGTGGCGTATGAAGCCATTGCCCTCCTTGTTGATCAGTGCCTTATGTGTGAATTTTGCCATCATCGGGACGAATCCCGTCTTGCCCTACTATGTGAAGCAAGCGACGCATACGTTGCCATTTCTCAATGAGCAGTGGCTGCTCGGTGTTACTTTATCGACAACTTCGCTTGCGGTCATTCTGTTCTCTCCCTTCCTTGGCATGATTTCTGACCGCGTTGGACCCTTGCTGCTCCTGAAAGTGGCGACAAGTACTGCGCTGTTGCTTTGTTTGGTGCAAGCGATAACACATTTCTATCCCATTATTCTTGGATGCCGATTTCTGCTTGGGTTGTGTGTAGCAGGCATGATGCCTAATATCCAGGCACAGGTGAGGGGATTGGTTCAGAAGGGGATGGAAGGGCAGACCTTTGCTATGGTAAATTCCTGGATGTTCCTCGGCAGTTTATCCGGCCCGCTCATTGGGGGGATTATCGTTGCCCAGTTTGGCATCCAAGGTTGGTTTGTAGCAGCTATGCTGGTCTTTGCCATCAGCTGCGGGCAAGCTTTTGGAATCGGTCGGTTTTATTCACGTAATGCTCACTTGCAGGTTACACATTCCTTATTTAATCCGGCAACTGAATCTAAACCTTAATGCCACTAGTGGCATTAAGGTTTTTTGGCAACTTACTCATTTCTGTACTTTTCAGGCGAAAAGTCAGATATGCATAGATATCAGGTGCATAATGAGGTGGGCGATGAAAAACGATGATGCTTTTTTGTTTGCTTTGCATAAAATGGAATCGCAGCTAAAACAATTGACATTTAATTTGCGTGAAGGTCACGACTGTATGCAGGTGCTGCAAAATAAATTGGATGAACTGTGCGCGTTTATTAATAACGAGGAACATATCCGTGAATGGCATTTATGCAGTCATGACGCAGAGATTCGAACTCAAGCACAGCTGCTTAGAGCTAGCTCCATTGAAGCTCTTTGTCATGTAGAGAAATATCAATCAAGACGCCTACATAAAGGAGAAAGCCAGATAAGCGACTATATTCGCAACTTATCCCACTCGGTTATAAATGAGCTCGACCTGCTGCAGATTGATCGTCAGTCTAAGGTCATATTTGTTGGTTCTGGCGCGCTCCCGACCTCGTCGTTGATCATTGCAGAGCAAACAGGAGCTGAAGTACTGTGTGTGGATATTGACTCGGAAGCGGTAGAACTGGGAAGACATACAGCAAGGATGTCAGGCCTCGAAGGCAACATTACTTTTACGACTACAAGCTTATTGGAATTAGCATTTACGAGGAAGGCTACGCATGTGTTAATCGCTTCACTTGTCAGCAATAAATTGGAGCTGCTGGAGGAACTCAAGCAGGTCGCCCCTAAGTCAGTGAGAATTATGATGAGATACGGGAACGGGCTCAAATCGTTATTTAATTGCCCGATGGAAGATGATATTTCCGAAGAATGGACGCAGAGGAAAATTAGCAATCCGTCGCAGATCTATGACATACTCCTCATGGAACGTGCCAAACAAATGGGGATGAGTTCAGGATTTTGGCTGTCAATGTACCATAAATAGTATCCATTTGACTCTAGAATTGTACGTCGGACTTGTGATATTTTGGATATGGGTTTCGAAATCAATCTGAATCCACAAGGAGAGACAGCCATGAACTTATTAATTGTGGAAGATGAAATTCGACTCAGACACGCACTAGCTAATAACATCCCTTGGGACCAACATGATATTGAGGTTGTCGGCCAAGCTGGCAATGGCAAAGAAGCTTTGCGCTTAATCGATTTGAAAAAACCGGAAATTATTTTGCTGGATTTGCAAATGCCTGAGATGGACGGCTTGACGTTGGCCAGGCAGCTTCGCGAAACCGACCCCTTTCTGAAAATCATCGTGTTAAGCGGCCATGATGATTTCTCCTATGCCCAGCAAGCGCTTGAACTAGGTGTCATGAAATATTTGCTGAAGCCTGCTGGAGATGAGGAAATTCTGGCTACCGTGCTTGAAGCGGCAGAAAGGTTGAAATCCGAGCTTGAACAGCATCATAACGAAGTGGAGTTAAAGGAGAAGTGGCGGCTGCATTTGCCGCATCTGGTGAATGATTTTTTATTCGGCTGCTTGAAAGGCAAATTCGAGCCATGGGAGATTGAGCACAAAAGCAATACGCTGCAGTTGGAATTGCCGCAGGAGGATCATTACGCCGTTGTCGTCATTGATATGGACCCGATCTCGGAAGAGGAGACGAGGTTCAGCAGGAAGGACACGTCCTTGCTGCAATTCTCGCTTGGCAGTATCACGAAGGAATTCCTCCAGCAAGAAGCGTGTTGGGTTATTTCAGATTATGCCGGCGGGACAGTCGTTATCTTCCATTTAACAGGAAATGAAGCTGCTAATCTTGCACTGCAGAAAATTAATGCCCTGACAGAGAAGCTGCTTTTCACGGTGCATAGCTGTCTCAGACTTAGTGCAAGCGCAGGCATTAGCGGATTTCTGGGCCGGCGTGATGAAATGAACAAGCTGTATATACAAGCTATGCGTGCGCTGCAAAACCGGATTGTGCTTGGACATGATTTGGCAATTCCGTATCGGGAAGAGCAGGGAAGAGAGGCGGAATTGCAGCTCCAGCCGAACTTGGAGAAGGCTCTGGAGATCGCGCTCGAAACGGGCGAAGCCGAGAAGGCTAGCGAAACGTTAAGCATGCTTTGGGATAGCGGAATGCGTAGTGCGGAGACACTTGTGGCTATGCAGGAGTATATTCTTTATTTTGGCAGCTTGTTCGTCCGAATGATTCAGAAACAGGGCTGGCCGGTGCAGGAAGTGGCAGGGGACGACTATGTCTACTTTCATAATCATCGGGAGCTGACAGCGAAGGATCAGATTTTCTTTTGGCTGCAGCGCATGATTAAAGCGTATTTGGCTTACGCGAATCAGCGAAGAAAATCAACGAGTCATGGTGTGATTAAGACCATTCTTGGCTTGGTCGAAAATGAAATTGATCAGGAAATGACACTCCAAGCTGTAGCTGATAGGTTGTACGTTAATTCCTCCTATTTGAGCCGTTTGTTCAAGCAGGAAACAGGCAAAGCTTTCTCCACTTATGTACTTGAAAGGAAAATGGAGAAGGCCAAGGCTACCCTGCAAGAAGGCGCAAGAGTCTATGATGCTGCGGCTGCTGTCGGCTATAGAGATGTGAGTTATTTTACAAGGGTATTTCGCAAATATTGGGGCGTGACACCGGGTGAGGTTCGGAATTGAACGCTCATTCACCTGCAAGTGCAAGCTTTCTCCTAGGTGGAGAAGGCTTTTTTTCTTGTTTCCTAATCGAGAAGTTATCAAAGTACCAAAACAAGTAATATAACTCTAATTCGCAAAAAATCGCCGGATGATACACTAATTACAAGACTAAGAGGCAAGAAGGAGGCGTCGTTTTGAGAGTAAAAAAGCACTATTCACGTCAATTATGGATTGATATTCGCAAAGATTGGGACTTATATCTTGCGCTCCTTCCTGGCCTTGCCTTTCTACTGCTGTTTAAGTATACGCCGATGTATGGCATCATCATTGCCTTTAAGGATTTCAATATTTTTGAGGGAATGGCAGCAAGTCCATGGGTAGGCTGGAAGCATTTTGAAAAGTTGATTTCATCTGAAAGTTTCTTATCTGTTTTTCAGAACACATTGATTATTTCGGTCTATAAAATTTTGTTCCTTTTCCCGCTGCCGATTATCGTAGCGATCTTGCTTAATGAATTAAGACAGGTTGCTTTTAAACGGAGTGTGCAAACGGTCATCTACTTGCCGCATTTCTTGTCATGGGTCATTGTGAGCGGTTTGTTCATTGATATTTTGTCCACGAACGGAGGTATTGTGAATAAAATGATTGTTTCGCTGGGTGGCGAACCGATCCGCTTCTTTCTGGACAGCGATATCTTTCGCTCGGTGCTAGTGACATCCGCTGGGTGGAAGGACACCGGTTGGAATACGATCATTTATTTGGCTGCCTTGGCTGGCATCGACCCTGGACTATATGAATCCGCGAAAATGGACGGAGCGAATAAATGGAAGCAAATTATTCATATTACGCTGCCAGGCTTACTGCCGATAATACTGCTGATGTTTATTCTAAGGCTAGGATATGTGCTTGAAGCGGGTACAGAACAAGTGCTTGTTATGTATAATCCGAGCGTTTATAACGTGGCTGACGTCATAGGCACTTATGTTTACCGCATTGGATTAGGCGAACAGGATTATAGTTTTTCGACAGCTGTAGGCGTATTCGAATCTGTGGTCGCTTTTATCTTAATTTTGACAGGCAACGGATTGGCGAGGAAATTTTTTGGGCGCGGTATCTGGTGATCGGCGCATGAAGGAGGAACAAGAATGAGTGAAAACCTTACCGTTAAAGGATCTATTGGACCAAAGTCGGGCGCGGGCGTCATTCGCGCTTCAACGGGAGAGCGCATTTTCCAAGTCGTAAACGTTCTCTTTTTTATCTTATTAGGTCTCTCCACAATCTTTCCATTCATTAATTTAATTGCCAAATCGCTAAGTGGAGAAGCCGCTGTCGTCTCGGGGATGGTGACGATGTATCCCATTGATTTTCAAGTGGGGACCTACGTTTATGTGGCAAGCAATTCACTATTCTTGAACGCCTTTACGGTCTCCGTCACCGTCACGTTAATTGGATCGCTCTTGGCTCTGGTCATGACAACCCTAGCAGCTTATCCGCTGTCCAAGCCTAGACTGCGAGGACGCAAGTTTTTCATCCTAATGTATCTCTTTACGATGCTGTTTAGTGGCGGGCTAATCCCGACTTATTTACTCATGCATAAGCTTCATTTGATCGATAAACTGCCGGTGCTTTTTCTGCCCTTCATGATCAATGTCTACAACATGCTGATTATCAAAAGCTATTTTGAAAGTTTGCCTGACAGTCTGGAGGAATCGGCGAAAATCGATGGGGCGAGCAATATGAAAATTTTGGTGCGAATCATTTTACCGCTATCCATGCCTGTACTTGCAACGATTGCCCTTTTCTATGCGGTTACATTCTGGAATGATTATTTTACGTCATTGATCTATATCAACTCCGCGGATTTGAAGCCATTGCAGCTTTATTTAAAAGAGCTCTTCGTCACTTCAACCGATGCGTTCCTGAGAACGAATGTGGATGCTTCTCTGAATGTATCGCCGCAGTCGATTCAAGCTGCTTCCATCATTTTGGCGACACTGCCGATTATCCTCGTGTATCCTTTCTTGCAGAAATATTTCGTGAAAGGCGTACTGGTGGGCTCGGTTAAAGGCTGAATTCAAAGTAGCAACCTCATGAAGGGTGGTGGTTGGGCAGCGACCGTATGGCAAGTTAGTTTGGCTATCTTCTATCCAATCTTGAAATGCAAAGGGAGGCATCTGCATGTTAAAAAAATATTTAACAGTCCTATCCATTACCACGTTAGCGGCTGCACTAAGCGCTTGCGGCGGCGGCAATGAACCTGCTGGCAGTACGACAGTACCAAGTACGTCAACTTCACCAACGGCTGTTGCAAGCACAAATGCGACTAAACCAGAATTCAAAGCGCTGCTGCAATATGCCCGGTTCGATCCCAACGCTGAGGTAGTGGCGAAATTTCTGAATGAGAAAACAGGATACAAAGTTACCTATGACATGCTGCCAGTTGAAAATCCGGATGACAAACTGAACCTGCTCATGGCCAACAAAGAACAATATGCTTTCATGCTGT
Organism: Paenibacillus sp. HWE-109; assembly: GCF_022163125.1. NCBI lineage: Bacteria > Bacillati > Bacillota > Bacilli > Caryophanales > Paenibacillaceae > Paenibacillus > Paenibacillus sp. HWE-109. Next base: position 2,473,213 of record NZ_CP091881.1, read on the forward strand.
TAACAGGTCCGCAGTATTCTAAACTCGCATCTTCCGGAGCCCTTGAACCGATTGATGAGTTGGTTAACAAATATGGCACCAATATGAAAAATGTGATTTCGCAAAACTCCTGGAACGGGGCTAAGCTAAACGGTAAAATTTACGGTATTCCACAAACGGGATCAGGCACGGTCGTCAACTCCTCGCTTATTGTCCGGCAAGACTGGATGGATGAATTAGGACTCAAGCCTCCGACTACGCGTGATGAGTTGTATACGGTGATGAAAACGATCAAAGAAAAGAAGAATGTCATGGCCATATCAGGCGGCAAAAGTCCGCTATTGCCTGAAATATTGCCAACGTTTGGATTAACGATGGTTCAATCGACCTTGACAACAGGCTGGCAGGATGTGAACGGGAAACTTGTTAATGCTGTCGAGAACCCGAACATGAAATCGTACTTGACGTTTATGAAAAAGCTGTACAGCGAGAAGCTGATTGATCAGGAATGGTCACTGAACCAAGCCAATAAAGTCATTGAGAATTTCACAAGCGGTAAAGCAGCGATCATATCCAATGGCTATTTCAATGCGCCTACCGTGCAAAATGCACTTTTGAAAAACACGCCGAACGCCAAAATTGCCGCCCTGCCTTATCTGAAAGGCGATGATGGGAAAGTGCAGGTCATGGCAACTGCTGGGATCAGCTATTATGTAGGTATCCCCAAATGGGCCGACAAGAAGGAAGAAATCATTAAGTACCTGGATTTAAAGTTGGATAAAGAGATACATAAAGAAGCAACGATCGGTAAAGAAGGGGTTCACCACAAAGTAGAGAATGGCAACTATTTCCCTATTCTGCCTATTTTCAACGATCAGTACAACAATGCGTCCTCCTTCCTTACAGGGGTTGATGAGAAAAACTATCCGATTTATTGGCAGGCTCGTGTTCGTAAAGATCCGATTCTAACGGACGCTTTCAATAAAAATCAAGAAGCGGCCAAAGGCAGCACAGTGGTCGATCCGCTTTCCTTCGCACCGCCGCTTGAAGCGATTGGGAAGAATAATCAGAAGCTGCAAAAATTGATGGAAGATACGTATTTGAAATACATTACCGGTGCAGAACCGCTTGAAAACTATGATAAATTCCTGGCACAGTGGAAAGCGGAGGGCGGCGATGAAATGACCAAAGCTGCTAACGAGTGGTACGCTGCGAATAAGAAATAATAGACACGCAATTCCCCTGTGGTTGACTGCCACGGGGGTTTATTAGGACTAAGGGAGTGGGAGTTATGAAGAAAATCGGGTTTATTGATTATTATTTGGATGAATGGCATGCGGAGAAATATCCGGCTTGGATAGAGCAGGCTTCAGGTGGAAAGATGAAAGTTGAATTTGCTTATGGCCATATAGACTTGCCTGACAAGAGCAGCAACGCAGCATGGTGTGCGAAGAAAGGCATTCAACTGTTTAGTACGATAGAGGCTGTTGTGGAACAAAGTGACTATTTGGTCATTTTATCGCCTGATCATCCAGAATTTCATGAAGAATTGTCGCTTCTTGCGCTTCGATCCGGCAAACCAACGTATATCGATAAAACATTCGCGCCAAGTCAAGCGGCTGCCTCACGTATGTTTGAACTCGCAGAGAAGCACAGAACACCTATGTATTCTACCTCGGCACTGCGGTTTGCAGTTGAGTATACCGATCTTCAGAAGACGGGCATCGAGTCTATCTGCAGCTTGGGGCCAGGAGAATTCGGGAACTATGCGATTCATCAAGTTGAACCGATCATTATGCTGATGGGCATAGATGTGAAACGAGTCATGTGGACGGGGACCGACAAGACGCCATCTTTGATTATCGGCTATGCAGATGGTCGTCAGGCGACGATTAACTTGTACGGCTGGGATTGCCCATTCAACATGGCCTTGCGCTATGAGGAAGGCGCATCGAAGTTTATCCAAATCGAGTCGGATTTCTTCGGCCGATTTATTGCAAACCTTGTCGGCTTCTTCGAAACCGGCAAGCCTGTTGTATCCCAAGCGGAAACCATCGCTATTGCGACGGTTTTGGAGCGGGGCTTGAAGGCGCGTTTCACGCCGCATCAGTGGGTGTTAATTTAGTTTCTGAGAAGACTAAAGGAGGAAGTTCCTGCTCATTCATTGGAATGAGCAGGAGCCTGCGGCTTGGTCACCTACAATGATAAGCACAGGGATAAATAGAACAATCCACGAGGGCTTATTCTGCTGAATTATGGGGCATTTCGTGAAATAAGACCATTGAGGGTGCTTATCTGCCTCATTTCCGGATCTGCTTGCTCAGAATGAACGATAAGCACTGCTGCCTTGCTTATACCTCTAGATCAGTAGGAATTCTGACTAATAAGCACTTTCAGCTGCCTTAATCTCAGTGGTTCCTCTAATGCAAGACGTGCCTAACCGAAGCATCTAGAACACAGAAGCATTTGGAATACAGAAGCATCGAGAACACAGAAGCATTGAGAACACAGAAGCATCCAGAACACAAAAGCATTGAGAACGCAAAAGCATTGAGAACGCAGAAGCATCGAGAACACAGAAGCATTGAGAACACAAAGCATTGAGAACGCAGAAGTATCGAGAACACAGAAGCAGCCCGAGCACAAAAGCAGCCCGAACACAAAAGCAACCCCAACACAAAAGCATCCGGAACTTCCATAAGGAAGGTACCGGATGCTTTTTGCGTGGATTTAAGGGATTCTCCCATTATTGTGGAGATCCGAAAAAAGGGTTTAAGCTGCTCGCATGTGAAGGATGCCACGATCTTAAGGTGGTGTCCTATCGGTGCCAGGGACGTTTCTGCACGACGTGTTCATGCGGAGAAACGGAAGAGAGACTCCAGTCTCGAGGCTTGGGTTCCAAGTCACCCTATCACGATGGATTGGTTCGATGAGATGAGAACAAGGTTGCTGTGAACGTACGTATTTATTCGAATGGCTGCTGGTTTGGAGGTATAAACAAGCTATTTGGAGAATGAGATCCACTAGCTTAGCAATCGCGCGGAGATAAGGGAACGTCAAGCCGCGATACTAGAAAAATGTGTCAGGATAGCGAGTTTGAGGGAACTACAGTCCGCTATAATTCTGAAAACAGCTATATTTAGCGCCAGAGGGAACTACAATCCGCTATGTCACCATTTCTCCGTCGGAATCAGCAGTTTCCGCTTAAATAGCGGATCTCAGTTCCCTTTCATGCTACGTTTACCCCAGTTTCCGCCATATAGAGGATCATAGTTCCTTTTCACACGACGCTCTCGGTCATTGCAAAGCCCAAAGGGAACTACGATCCGCTAGTTTGTTGAAAACCGTTATGAAGCCGCTCATCTCTTAGGGCGGCAAAGCCGGTTTTCTTATTGAGGCTACTTTTTCATATCTTATTCAATCTCTCTATCATCCATTTTGTCTTTATGGTTGTTGAATACCTTGACTTTAATTTCATCTTTTTTGCCGCGATAGGACGCGCTGATCGTGGCAGTGCCGGGTTTCACGGCTGTGATCGTGCCGTTCGCTGAAACCGTGGCGACTGTATCATGTGAAGAGCTAAACTGCACTCCTTGCGTAAGGATTGCCGTTACACCGTCAGAATAAGTAGCTTTCAGCTGCGCCAGCTGTGTCTCACCTTTGACAAGGCTAATTTTCTTCCCAACAAAGTCAATAGATTTCAGCTCGACTACGGTGACCAGTGACTTCGTGACTTTGCCCTCGTATTGCGCCGTGATCTCCGCCGTACCCGTTTTTAGCGCCCTAAGGGTGCCATCTGCCGTAATGCTTACGACATTGGGCTTGCTGGAACTGAAGCTAGCCCCGGATATAACGGCCGATGAACCATCGGAATAAACAGCCGAGGTGACCACGGGAAGTTGGTCGTTAACGACAAGACGATAGGCTGGGGAGTCGAGTTTGATTTCTGTGAGTATGGGAGCCGACCGAGTAATCGTGACGGTTTTTTCGTTTGTTTTGAGGCCATCCACATAGACCGAGATTTTCACGGCATTCGATCCTATGTTTAGATTCACATGACCGCTGAAGTCGCCATTGGTTGATAAAGCAGCAGGGACGTTGTTCAGACGAACTTCCGCTGTACCGGGACCAAGCACTTCCACATTGCCTTTGATTTCAAAATTCGGAAGAGATGTGGTCGCATTCGCATAAGCCAAGTGGCCGCGCAGAACAGCGGACCTCACATTATCGCCGATTTTGTAAGTGTTGGCGACCAGTTGACGCTTGGTTCTAACGCCAGAAGCATCCAGCGCAGAGATGACAAACCCGCCTTGCGGAATTACGCTGTTATTGGGCAGCATATTCGTCCAGTTCCAGGTTAGCGCTTGTTGACGATTAACAACATTGGTAACTTTGCCATTGCTCCCAACGACGGCTTCAACGCCGAATGTTGTGGTCGCCGTGGTTAAACCAAAGGCATCCGAATATACATTCAAATTATTCTCATTGCGGCTAACGTTGTACATATCGCCTAGCAAGAACGCTTCGGGATTTCCTGGAACGCTCGAGCCGACTTGATAGTCTTGCACATACGGGACATTCTGCAGCGATGCTTTGACAACAGGCCAGTTGACCTGTGAGTAGTCGAAAAGCATGAGGCCGTTGGATTGTGACAAGCCTGCTTGAAATACAGAACGCTGTAGTGGGGGATCTTGAATGTTGGCAAGCGCGATGCTGGCATACATCGGGATCTCGCCGTTGGTCACGATATTGCCCAGCGTAATATGGTGCTCAATTTCCTTTTGCGTCGTTTGATAGGTGCCGATCATAAGGAAATCGATGTTCTTCGCATATCCGGCTGTGGCGTAAGAGTCTGTATACATGCTGTCTTCGGGAAATTGGAGTCGGCTATCGTAATGGAAATTCGTGCTGCCCCAATGGACGCCGTTCAAATAATAGGACTCAAACCACGAGCCTACATAAGCAGAAGCGTAAACCTTTTTGCCCTTCAAGGCCGTATATCTGTCGGTTAATTGACGAACATCATCTGTAAACGTCTTAATGGTTTGGGAGCGGAATTCCCACCAGTCGTTGATGAGTGGTCCGTTAACCCGAACATTATTGACGTAGGAGAATACGTCAGCAGGCCAATTGGTCAACTGCTTGCCACGTGCAGCAAGAAAGGCTTCGAATTTAGTGCGAGTCAAGGGGCTGAAGTCAGCCGTTTCATTGTCATAGCGCGTCCGATCGAGCACAACGCCATCGACATCATAATTTTTGATAACTTCTTCCATGTTAGTTAATTCAAATGCTCGCACAGCCTCATTAGCCGGATTGACGAAAGCTACGAGAGACTTACCGGATTTGTAGTAATTACTCTCCCGCAGCCGAAGAATTTGACCGCCATCTTCCGGGCGATAGACCTGCTCCTCCCAGTCGAGGTGCTGATTCAACAGCGCATATTCATTATGAGCAGGGGAACCTTCGGCGAAGACGTTAAAGGCGGCATGGATTTTAATCCCAAGCTGATGTCCATATGTAATGAATTCCTGCAGCATATCCAGGTTCGGATTAGCGCCAGCCCGCGTTGGAGCAGTCATCATGGAAATATGCGGCCGCCCGGTCAAATCATTTCGTTTGTAGTTGGCAAAGCCTTCAACACCCTTGACATCAAGGGCAACAGCAGTGACGCCGGCATCCTTCGCTTTGGTAAGCATATCACGGACATTCTCGGGGGTTTGCAGCTTAAAAATGTTCGTTCCTTGATCGACCCAGAGAACGACTTCTTTGGGGGCGCTTGTCTGCTTTTTGTAAAAGGCGATAAGTGACTTTTTGGCGCTTTGTACGCCATTTTTGGCAATGACGACATCCAGGTAGTTGACACCTTCTACAAGGTTGATTTCAAGCTGAAACGTTTGATTCGCTAGTAACGCAGCGGCTGTTTGATTAACTCGCACGGTGTAGACGCTGCTTGCCTCCACATTCTCCAGCTTGCCGGATACCGTTACTTTCGGTTCTGTGACTGTAAACCATTCCTCATTGTTTAGTTTAAGCTGAACTTTGAGACCTTGGCCTGTCATGAGATCGGCAACAGGGATGACCCCGCCGTTTTTACGCAGTTTTATAAGATCGCCAACTTTGAAGTTTTTGGCCAAGTACTGTTTAAAAGTTTTGTTGGCCCAGCTATCATCGTTGGCGACCAACACATAGCCGCCTTGCGGAATTGACAGGGTGGTCGGTCCAGACCAAACGGGAACAGCGCCATTGATAGAAGGGTTTATGACTTGAGTCACATGGTTCGCAGAGTCAACGACGACGCCAACGGATGTTTTGGCTACGGTTATCTCAGATGCATACTCCGTTGTAAATAAGGCTAGGTAATCGGTGATACCACTGGTGTCTTTATCAACGAGATTAATTTGCTTTCGCGGACCTTCGATATCAATCGTAATGTCAACGGGAGCAGCTTCCACTTCGATATAATCAGCTGCATTTGCTGCAAAGGCCGTCATCGGGATCAAAGAAACAATTAATGTCAACAGTAGCGCAATACTTAGCCATTTGGGTGTTTTCAACGGGATACACATTCCTTTCATCGTTAGAAGTGTATTTCTTTTCCTTGCTCGCTTGATTCATAAATGCCGCAAAGAATTTTCATCATCTCGACGCCATCTTCAACGGGCGAAAGCGTTGCTTTCTTTCCTTGGCAAACTTCAATGAAATAGTTGATTTCTTGCTGGAAACCGGCAACAAAGTCGAAGGACAAGTTATTGATTTGAGGCGTAAGATTCAAAATCGTGTCGTATTTTTCCGTAATAATAGCTAATTCCGGTTCCAGTTCGGCACCGCCGTTTTCACCATAAAGCTTAACAGTCAGCTCATCTTCCTTCGCATGAAGCGTGAAACTGACGTCTACGAGCAGGGAGGCCCCATTCTCGAAACGGATCAAGGCGTTCGCCAAATCTTCCACCGTATTGTGGGTAGCATCATAGTCAGCCGCTTTGTAAAAAGCGAGATTTTTGACATTAGCCCGATTGCCAAGTTTTTTGTACGTATTGCCGGATACTGACTTTACTTTCGGTTTCCCCATTAAATACCAGCACAAATCGATCACATGTACGCCGACATCGATCAGAGGACCGCCGCCGGAGCGCTCGATATCCGAAAACCAACCACCAGGGTTGCCTAGACGGCGAATACACGAAGCTTTGGCATAGTAAATATCGCCAAGCTCCCCGTTATCCAAGAAGGATTTCACGATGCTGGTGTTCGATGCGTACCGCCTTACGAAGCCAACCTGAAGGGTTTTTCCTGAACGACGGACAGCCTGTTCGACAGCGAGTGCCTCTTCCACGGTTTTGCAAAGCGGCTTTTCGGTGAGCACATTTTTCCCGGCTTCAAGCGCCGCAATGGAGATAGGGGCATGACTGTTATTCCAAGTACAGATACTTACGGCATCTATGCTCGCATCAGCCAATAGTGTTTTGTAGTCTGTAAAAACATGAGGAATGCCGTATTTCTCTGCTTTGGCTTGCGCCCGTTCTTCGTTCAGATCGCAGATCGCGTAAAGCTCGGCGTCCGGGTTGTTTTGATATGATTTCAAATGCATTTCAGATATGGAACCTGCGCCGATGACGGCAATGCGTTGTTTGCTCATTAGTGAATAACCCCTTATTCAGTAGAATGTATTAAACGGAATGAATGGAAGGCCAAGTAAGTTCGATCCCATCGTTCGTGAGCTTTCGCTGGAATTCGCGAAGTTCTGGTTGTTGATTGCGAACTTCACGGGGAAGCAAGCCGCGGTCTATACAATGACTTGCGAGATACCCAGCGGCTTCACCAATATTCCATTCGACGGGATGGAGTCGATAGCAGCCGTTCGTGATATGGGTGACTCCCAAATTTTTGCACGCAGGCAGCAGGTTATTGATTCGTACCGGAATCAAGCTGCCGAGCGGAATTTGAAATGGCAGGGAAGAGATATCGATGTAGTGGCGATTGCCGGTACTGGGATGAAGGTCAATGCGGTAGCATCCGATGCCGACGGAGTCATCGAACGTCTCCGCTTTCCCGTCAGGCCGACAAGCTGCGCTTACATGTTGTTCAAGCACAGTAAATTCTGCTTTAATGCGGCGTGATTCCCGAATGTAAGGGTACATAGCCAGGCCGTCTTCAGTGCCAACAACATCTTTGCGAAGACGCAGTCCCGGGTACCCGTGTCCGCCATCTGGCCGAGGCGCCTCGGTTTGCAGCCAGTAGAGTAGCGAGAGGCTTAGCTGTTTGGCATCCCAAAGATGCTGCTCTCTTTCACTTTCGCTGACGTCAATGACAGAACCTATCCAATAATCGTTCTGAGGCCAGTTGACGAGTGTTATACTCCCCGGATAGAAGCCCTTCTCGAAGTTCGCAGCATCAATGATACGCCGATAGTAGAAGAGCGAGTATCTTTCCGTGCCTTCAAAAAGTTCATAATTAACGGCTTCCAGTGTATGAGGGCGAACACCGGTCCAGCTTAACAAGCGATCGGGCCAGAAATCCGCCTTATACGCCCGCCAGAAGTCATAGCGCTCAGGCCGTTCGATCGTGTGATCTTCGCCTTCGACATAATCCATGGCGAAACAATGGGTAAAACCCTGCATGTCCTGCGGAAGTGCCGCTCCTTCGACGGCATGGGGTTCGCCGGTTTGGCTGAACGATTCGGCACCGGTCACATATTCCGCTCCAGCAAGCGGCAGAACATCCCCGCACTCCGTCGCATCGAGGAAATACGCGGCGGTTAGCGTTACGAGTTCATCCGTCAGCAGATTGCGAACGATGACTTGGCGGATGTCGTTGCCTTCCAACACGGCGGAGACAACGCGATGGCGGTAAAGAATTTGCAAGCGGCCGCTGTGAACATAAGGGGCTAGCATATCCTTCAAGACCGCCAAAGCCGCGCGCGGCTCGTGACACAGGCGAGACACACCGCCGTTCCCGGGATTTAGATGAACACGGGACTGTGCTTCGGCTGTCAGGGGGAAATGTCGACGGTAGTAATCCCTGACACCGTCACGAAATTGCCGATACGTGCGGGTACAGCCGAATTGCTCAATCCACGGATGTTCATCCGGCGGAACCGCCTGACTGGTAAGCTGTCCGCCGATCCATTCGGTTTCTTCGGTCATAATAACCGATTTACCTGACTTCGCTGCCGCAAGCGCAGCGGCGAAGCCGCCGGTTCCACCGCCGATAATGGCGATATCGGCACTCATTTCTTGTTGGTTATGTACGGTATTAGTTTCGCTTGTTGTAGCTCCCAACGGATGAATCCCTCCTTTAAGTTGCTTCTCACCTACAGGTTTCCACAGGCTACCCCCATTGTATTACAGCCGGAACGGCGCCACAGCGGAGGACGATGACTTCTTTTGGTACTTTAATAACCATTGATCCGTCCAAAAAAGGGATTAACGCGCAAATGACGAAAATGAATATCACGAGAAAATATTATGAGGCAAGTCGTCAGGAGGCGCTTTTCAATGAGTCAACAATCTTCATCCGTGAATGCCATGAAGCTGGATGCCAACATGCGTATTCAACAATCCGATGATACAGGAATCGTATGGTACAGCCCGCTTGAGCTGCCTTATCAAATTGCTGGTTTTGGCTGGCTGCAAACAGAAAGACAGTATCGCCGTTTGCCTATTCAGCCCTCACAGCCCATTTCGGAAGCTGTCGATTCGTTAGCCAACTGTACATCTGGCGGACAAATTCGCTTTATGACAGATGCATCAACATTGATTGTGAAAGTGAAATTGTCAGGTGCAGCGAATATGAACCATATGCCTGCCACTGGACAATGTGGATTTGATTGTTACATTGGCGATCCCGGAGAGCAGTTTTATTATGGAACCACTACGTTTAATCATCAGTTGACGGCGTATGAAAGCACGATCTTTCGTCAGTTCTCACCTGAGAATCGCTTCATTACGTTAAACTTTCCGCTCTATCAAGGGGTCGAAGAGGTCTGGGTCGGTTTAAACAGCGAAGCAAGCGTGACACCTCCACCATCTTATGAAAGCAATAAAAAGATCATCCTATACGGTACTTCAATCACCCAAGGGGGCTGTGCAACGAGACCTGGGATGTCCTATACCAACATTTTGTCGCGACGCATCAACATGGAATTCCTGAATCTTGGTTTCTCGGGAAATGGCAGGGGTGAGCCGGAACTTGCCCGGATTCTGAGTGAAATTCCCGACCCGGCGATGTTGATTTTGGATTATGAAGCTAACAGTGTGTCTACGGAAGTATTCAAACAGACATTGCCAGCCTTTATATCCATCTATAGAGAGAAGCATCCTCTGATCCCGATTCTTGTCATTTCCAGAATTATTTATGCTAAAGAAAGATTTGATAAGCGGTTGTCGCAGGAGCGGGAAGTAAACAAACAATTTCAAATTCAAACGGTAGCTCACAGGCGTCAAGAATTGCAGGACATGCATATATTCTTTTGTGATGGTTCCCAACTGCTTGGTGAGCATGCTCATGAATGTACAGTCGATGGCGTACATCCAACTGACCTTGGATTTCTACGAATGGCTGATGGACTTACGCCGGTTATCAAGCAGATATTAGCGGGCAAGTAGGGGGAACGGGTAGGAGTGAAGGAGGGGTTCCATGACAGAAAGAAAGCAATTTGTTCACGTTGTACTTACATTGATCACCTGTTTGACTGTGAGCGGCTGCAGCTATCAAGAGAATGGAAATCTAAGCACATCTAGTCCCAATGCCCAAGCACCTGCCATACGTATTGTCGCCAACAGCTTGGGACTTAACTTTCCGGAGGGTATGGATGCGAACAATAATCCTTATCTAGCCTACATCGAGAAAAATACTGGCGTAGAAGTAAGTGTGACTTTGCCGCCGCTTAATGGATATGATGAAAAATTAAATGTTATTATGACATCGGGTGATCCTCCGGATCTGCTCAACACAAGCAGTCCTTCCTGGTTTATTAACTTTGTAAACCAAAAAGCGTTAACACCGTTGAACAGCTATATTGAGCGATATGGCCCTAATTTGAAAGCCAAAATACCTAAGGAAGCTTGGGATAATGTAACCGTCAATGGCAACATTTATGCGATTCCGAGTTTGAATGAGGTAAAGGGGACAGAGATTATGTATGTCCGCAAAGATTGGCTGGATAAGCTGGGTCTGGAGCCTCCGCGAACGATTGAGGAATACACGGCAGTTATGAAAGCTTTCGCGGAGAGAGATCCGGATGGCAATGGGCAGAAGGATACCTTTGGACTTTCGATTTTAGAGCGCCTTGGAAGGACTTCTCCTTTTCTTGGCGCTTTTGGCGTCCAGAAGAATGCATGGTACGAACGCGAGGGCAAGTTGGTTTATGCCGGCATATTGCCAGAGATGAAAGAAGCACTCGCTTACCTGCGCAGTTTATATGAGCAAAATATATTGGACCCGGAATTCCCATTGAACAAAATTGATGTTCTCAATGAAAAGGTGGCGCTTGGGAAAGTAGGACTTTTCTCGGCGGCTTGGTCAGATACTCGAGCGAGTATTGCTGAGAATCGCAAACATGATCCACAAGCGGTATGGATCCCGCTGGATTTTCCAATCGGTCCTTCTGGTAACCGCGGCGTATACAGTACATCCAATGTACGTTCTTATAATGTTGTCCCAGTAAAAAGCCAAAACGCGGAAGCAGTTGTGAAATTCCTTGATTTTATCGCAGGACCCGGTCAAAAAACGTTGAAGCTTGGTTTTGAAAACAAAGTATGGAAGCAGGTAAACGGAAAGCTGACGATTCAATTTGATGAACATATTAAACAGGCCTATCGGGGCATTTATGGAGCCTTGGCGGATACAGTAGATCCAGCTATGACGCGGGATCGGTTAGAAGGCCTGGGCGAGCAGTATAGACTGTATGACAATTTGCAGCGAATTGAAAGTCATTTGCAGTTGAATCGCTTTAATGGACCGCCGACACCTGCCATGGGCAAGCATCAAGTGAAGCTTTCTAAGCTGCAGGAAGAAACATTTACGCGGATTATCGCAGGAATGAGTCCCCTTGATGAATTCGATGCCTTTGTGAAAAGATGGAAGGAGGCCGGAGGCGATGAGATATCGGGGGAAGTCAATGAATGGTGGCGGGAATCCGGCAAATAATCGTAGCAAAGCCCAAGATTTCTGGACCAGAATCCGCAAATTATTGACCGGTTTTATTCAAGTCAGGCTTATGTGTTACTTTCTGCTGATCTTACTCCCGATATCGGGCTTCAGTTTGTTTGCCATCGTTAAATCACAAATGATTCTAGAGGTGCAAACGGGGGAAAGAACCCAGGGAGCCTTGCATACGATGGCTGATTACATTGACCTTACGCTGCAAAATATTGAGCAGTTATCCTCCTTGATTGCTTTCGATATGAATATCAATACGACGCTCCAATCCATCGGTCAGGAGCCTGATAAGCAGTCATTCGTACAGCTGGCGCAAGTGATGGATCAGATCACGAATATGACAACCGTCAATCTTACGGTAGATCAAATAACGATTATTCATATGCCTTCACGAACCGTCATTTCCACGAAAATCGGCGGCCGCAAGCTGCCTGAAGGCGTTGAGAAACAAGAATGGTATATTCGGCTAATGGAAGCTAGCGGGGGTACCGTATTTTATACACCGCAGGACAGTGAGTCCTATTTTGACACCGATAGTGTGCATCTAATTCGGACAATGGATCCTTACAACCGCACATTAATGAATCCCAATTTACTCGTGATCTCCATTAAGAAAACAGCGTTGATTGAGTTGGCGAAGCCGCTTCTTCCTTCCAAAAACGCGAATATTTATTTGTTTGACAGCGATGGAAGTCCGATAACGGGCACGGGGGCACGTGTAAACCCGCAAGTATGGAAACAAGAGCATGACATCAGATCGGTGCGCAGATCGCCGCAAACCGGCACGGAAATGGTTACAATCAGTGTCAAATCCAAATTCTCGGGATGGTCTCTCATGATGGAGCAGCCCTTGTGGGAAATTCGCAGTCATACCGATTCTTTGAAAGTATTTACGTATGGCATCGTTGTTGTCAGTGTGGTACTCGCCATCTTGATATCATGGATCGTGTATCGTGGCTTCTCGGCACCTCTGCGGAAACTGGCTTACGGAATGAAGCAGCTCCGCACCGGGAATTTCACCATACAGCTGGAAGATACGCGAGTGGACGAGTTAGGCTATGTAATTGAGTCCTTTAACCGCATGGCGGAGAACCAGAAATCGCTCATTCGCGACCATTACGAGAAACAGCTGCTGCTTTCCAAAATGGAACTGAAATTTCTCCAGTCGCAGATCAATCCGCATTTTCTCTACAATACGCTGGATTCTATCTATTGGACGGCCAAGAATTATGACGCGGATGAAATTAGTGAAATGGTTTTGAATTTATCCAGGTTTTTTCGGTTAAGTCTGAATAAAGGCAATGAAACATTTCCGGTCAGTGAAACCATCATGCATCTGACGTATTATATTAAAGTTCAGCAGCTGCGATTCTTAGATCATTTTACTGTCCGATATGAGATTGCCAAAGAGAGCGAGCCCTACCATGTGCTTAAGTTGTTGCTGCAGCCGCTCGTAGAGAATGCCGTTCTGCATGGTCTGGAAAAACAAAGCACGGGCGGGGAGCTTATCATTTCTTCGTATACGGATGGTAATCTGCTTGTTTTTGAGGTCGCCGACAACGGTGTAGGGGTAAATAAGGCCAAACTCGCCTATATCCGCGCTAAGCTGGAAGAATCGGCCAAGCTTGCTGCCGAGGGCATTTCGACGGACCGCAAGCGGGAGAATGATTTGTTCGGACTGCGGAATGTCATTGCACGGATGAAAATGTACTATGGCGACGAAGCGGAATTTGCCTTTGAAAGTGAGGAGAACCAAGGTACACGTATGACCTTGCGGTTGCCTTTGGATAAATGTCTCAAGCCTGTGGAGGATCAGGCTGTTTGATACGAAATAGCTTGCATATTCGCTTGTTACAGGAGCAATTTGAACAAATATGCACTTTCAGATGCCTAGTTTTCTGCATCGCACCTCTCGTTTGAAACAAAGGGCTATCCCGCTCCCAAGGTTTTAACCCTGAGAGTGGGATAGCCCATTCACTTTCTTATATCTCCTCGAATCCAACCAAAGAAATAAGAGTCTCTAGGAGCTCTTATTTGCGCAAAAGTAGGCTCATTTTGGGAAATAGGAGCCTTTGGGGACTCTTATCGTCAACCAATTCCGTTCAAACCCTTCCAACCAAAGAAATAAGAGTCTCTAGGAGCTCCTAAGTGCGCAAAAGTAGGCTCATTTGGGGGCATAGGAGTCTTTGGGGACTCTTATCTTTAGAATCACTACTCCCAAGCCAAACAATATCTAGAAGCGGCTTAGTTTTCGCGTGCCGACACCTCTTGCCCCAAATAAGTTTTGGTTCGGCAACATCGTCATTAATTCCTGAACATAAAAATCGCCCCCGTCACGGAGGCGATTTTTATCATTTGCATCTATCCATCAGTCAGTAATATTTCTCATGTAGTATTCAATGATATCTTTACGACGAATGATCCCAAGGAAAATAAAGTTATCATCGACTACTGGAACAAAGTTCTGATCGGCCGCCAGCGCCAGCATATCTTCCATATGGGCATGAATCGATACCGATTCATTACGCGTATTCTTTTCAATGTCACAGACTTGGATTTGATCCATGTTGGTGAAGTCCAGGCCAGGCGTGTCCTTTAGTGTCCACAACAGATCGCCTTCGGATAGTGTTCCCGCGTATTTCCCTTCGGGATCAACGATGGGCAGTGCTGTGTAATAATGCTGTTCTAATTGTTCAAGTGCTTCTTTCATCGATGAAGAGGAATGGATATAGGCAACTTTATCTTTCGGTAACAAAAAAGAGGCTGTTTTCATAGTTATTTATTACCTTTCACTGGATTTTTCAAAACGTGATATGTCTATTTAAACATACTTTGGGGATAAAGGCATTGAAAGATCTTTCCAATGTGGAAATCAATAACAAATTTTTTTGTGGTAAATATCGAAAATGACGGTGACAAGGGTTATACTGGGTTATGATGTACATTCTATCACTCAATTAGAGGGAGAAGTCAAATTATGTTGAAAATTGCCATTATCGGCACCGGTTGGTTTGCTGATAAACACGCTGATTTATTAGCTGCAAGAGACGACGTGCAAGTCGTAGCATTCCTTGGCACGTCAATCCACAAAGCGGAGAAGCTGGCTCAGCGCTATGCAGGTTCTCAAGCATTTGATGACATTGAACAGTTATTGGATACGTGTAAACCGGATGCGGTTTATATCAATGTTCCGCCGATGGCTCATGGCCCGATTGAAGAGGCTATCCTCGCGCGCAATCTTCCTTTTTTGGTAGAAAAGCCAATTGGACTCGACTTGCAAACGGTTGATCGGATTCAGCAGCTTGTAGAAAGCAAACAGATCATCACCTCGGTTGGTTATCATATCCGCTATACGGATGCTGTCCAAACAGCCCGTAAACTACTTGAAACAAGAACAGTCGGCATGGCTGTCGGCGGTTGGATGGGGCAGAT
Organism: Paenibacillus sp. HWE-109; assembly: GCF_022163125.1. Taxonomy (NCBI): domain Bacteria; kingdom Bacillati; phylum Bacillota; class Bacilli; order Caryophanales; family Paenibacillaceae; genus Paenibacillus; species Paenibacillus sp. HWE-109. Next base: position 2,488,783 of record NZ_CP091881.1, read on the forward strand.
GCCCGGTGTTCCTTGGTGGCGCAAACAGGGTGGATCCGGCGGACAATTCGTCGAGCAAACGACGCATATCGTGGATTTAGTCCGTTATTTGGTCGGTGAAGTAGAAGAAGTGTATGCCGCCTATGCGCAGCGTCACATGCATACGAGCCATGAGGGTGTTGAAGTTGCGGATGTCGGCGCAGTCACACTGAAACTTGCGAATGGGGCAATCGCGTCGTTGACGAATACTTGTATTCTTCCTTTTGGACACCGCTCTGGCCTCGAACTGTTTACGGATCAAGGCGTGCTGGAAATCGAGCAAGGCCGATATTTGAAACATCATGAAAGTTCTCGGATTACGGAATATAAGGACAATGCGAATCCTTACGAAAGAGAAACGGATGCCTTCTTGTATGCGATTAAGACAGGAGACCGCTCGCGCATCTTAACTGATTATACCGACGCGGCTGTTACACTGCGCATTACATTAGCGGCTTTAGCGTCATCCCATAGTGGACTCCCAATTAAGGTAGGTGCGAGATGAAAATTCGCTTAAATCGCTTCCCAGACGGGAAAGACAAGGCAGTTACCTTAAGCTATGATGATGGCCGAGTGCAAGACCGTGCACTTGTTGAAATATTGAATCGACATGGTCTGAAAAGCACATTTCATTTGAATTCGAGCAATCTAGATAAAGAGGGATTCATTCGCCGCGATGAAGTAGCCGCCTTATTTCAAGGCCACGAGATTGCTATTCATACCGTTACTCATCCGCATTTGACGGAAATTCCTCGTGAGCGATTGATCATGGAAATTATGGAAGACCGCAGCGCGCTTGAAGAACTGGCCGGCTACCCGGTCAGAGGGATGTCCTATCCTTTTGGTACGACGGATTCACGCGTTGTTGAAGTGTTGTCCTCTCTTGGTATCGCTTACTCGAGAACGACCGAATCGCATCTTTCTTTCAAATTGCCGAATCAATTCCTGCAATGGGGCGCTACTTGCCATCATAATAATAATTTGCTGCAAAGAACCGAAGAATTTCTAAATCGTTCCGTTTGGCATACCACAGGTCTGCTGTATGTGTGGGGTCATAGCTATGAGTTCGATAATGATTCGAACTGGGAGCTCATGGAATCTTTCGGGAAATTATTGTCAGCAAGGGAAGACGTTTGGTTTGCAACCAATATTGAGATCTACGATTATATGAACGCTGTTCGTTCGCTTCAGCTTACCGTCAATGGGAAGGTGATTTACAATCCGAGCGCTATTCCTGTATGGATCAGTGTGAACCAAGAAGCCATTAAGATTAAATCAGGTGAGATGGTACGCTTCTAAAATTAGCAAGAGTCCACGTTCATAGAGTGGGTGAGCAGGGTTCACTAACTCTATGAACGTCCGAATTAACCTCGCGAGCAGTTCGTTGGACTTTTGACAATCTTCGTTTGACTAATCCTTGAATCCTTGAGAGTGCCTGGCTAACCGGGCTTTTTTGTCGTTGCTGACTTTGAGCATGATTTCCTCCGTCACTTCTATCACAAAACAGAAATAATGTCTTATACCCAGACAATAATGCTGAAGTGAACTGATTTGAAATGTTTGAACTTTCTTTGGCAGGTTGCAGAGAAAGTTCAAACATCCTTACTTTCGCATAGTAAAGGAGCGAAGCACATTCAAATGATAAACGTAGAAACGTATCTTATGAAAAAATTCGAATTAATTCGGGAACGATTTGACCATCTTGGATTGGCTTACGATAATCACTTTTTCCTTCAATATGCGTTAGAATGTTTCGTAAATGTTAATGATTTAGTTGAAATGAAAAAACTAGTGATAAGTAAGAGGGTTCAACTTGGAAAAGTAAGAATGAGGGTTTTCAATACAGCAGTAATTATTGAGCATAATGGGGATTATATTTTGAATTTTAACAATTATGATTCTGATCAGTGGTCTATACTATTGGACATACTTGATCAACTTTTTAAACAAAATTATGGAACAGGTTTTTTTCACCAAAATAGATTAACTTTGACAATGGAATCACTTGTGAATGACCAAGTTCTTTTAAATTGGTTTATGGTGAAAACGAAATTTATGCTTCTAAAATAATGCCTGAATTTGAACTGGTGTTAAAATTGATTACGGCAGCCAAACATTATTATTATACATTAGCAGTTCTTAATATTTGCTCGAAGGATAAAATAGATATGTTGTTTACATCACTAGATACTGCTTTTACAAAACGTTATGAAAGTTAATCTTAGAGTCCGAATGGAGTTTGAAAATGAAAATTCATTATATAATTTAATTCTATCATTTAAGCTGACCAATCGATAAGCTGATTCGATAATTGCCAAACTGCAAAAGCTCATCAAGGAATGTATTTAATTCTGAAGTTGAACGAATACGAACGCGCATCCAGTAACAACCTTCCCCGCTCACACGATGAGTTTCGACGATATGTTCGTTCTCGTTTGCAAATCGTTGAAAAGCTTGATGGGCATTATTGGATTTCATGAATACCGTAATAAAAGCTTGAATAGTGAGCCCGATTTTCTCAGGATTCCACAGCAGTGTATAGCCCTCGATGATCCCCAGATCTTGCATTTTGCGAATACGCGCTCCGACCGCTTGTCCCGTTAGATGAACGAGCTGCCCAATCTCTTTGTGAGGGCGAATTGAATTTTCCAACAAGTGCTGCAAGATTTGCAGATCAACCTCATCCATACCAGAAACTCCCAAAACACATAACTCCTTTCAACATGAAACGAAAATACCTATTTTCATTTCACCGTCCTATGTAAGGCTTTTTCTAACTGAGATATACTCTTAAACATAACATAGGAAGAAAGATAAGAGGTAGATAAACATGAAAATTCAACTAATTCGACATGCTACGCTTAAGGTGCAATACGCGGATTTCACTTTTCTAATCGATCCGATGTTCAGTCCGCAAGGGAGTAATCCCCCCATCATCCATACAGCAAATGAAAGAAGGAATCCGCTCGTGGAGCTGCCTGTTTCTATCGCTGAAATAAATGCGCCTGATGCTATTCTAGTTACACATTTGCATGGGGATCACTGGGATGAAGCGGCCAAAGCAGTCTTGAACAAAGAGACGCAAATCTTTTGTCAACCTGGCGATGAGGCTGCCATAACGGCAGCAGGATTTCAGTCTGTGCAAGCCATCGAGTCAGTTATAGTCTTGCAACATATCACGATCAGCAGAACGACTGGCCAGCACGGTGTAGGCGAAATTGGCGAGCAAATGGGCAATGTCTCTGGATTTGTATTCCAGGCTGAAGGCCAACCAACCCTGTACATTGCGGGAGATACGATATGGTGTGAAGATGTGCAAGAAGCGCTGGATTTATATAAGCCGAGCGTAACCGTCGTCAATGCTGGCGGAGCGCGTTTCGTCATGGGGGATCCGATTACGATGGATGCTGCTGATGTTGTTCAGGTTATTCGCTACGCGCCATACACGAAAGTGGTTGCCGTGCATATGGATGCGATCAATCATTGTTTGGTAACCAAAGATGATTTGAGAAAACGAATTATCGCAGAAAACTTACTTGATTCTGTACTCATCCCAGATGATGGAGAATGGATTTAGCAGGCTGCAGCTAATCGTTTAGGGTTTCCCGCAAATGCCATAGAAGAACATATGAACCATTCCTTCAAGGAATTTCTCGATATCGCCGCTTTGCTGTGCCATTTCCAGTAATTTATCATACTGGTTCATGTACAATTGGATGAACGACAGCACGGTCTCGATCGATATATCCTCGGAAATTTCGCCGCTGTCTTTGCCTTCCTGAATGATGCGAATGGTTAAAGGGATCGTCTTTTCCTTGTATTGCAGTTCAATGTATCGCGCAAGTTCGTCATCGTTGATCAATAACTCTTTCATAAGAGCTGGTGGGAAATCCTTATAGGATTCTTTCTCCAGTAAAATAATATGGGCAATTTTCTCCTTTAAGGAGTGCCCGGCATTCATATAGGCTTCGAATTCTTGAATAGCTCTGTCCACGAAGTTGACGAAAACTTCGCGGACCAGAGCTTCTTTGCTTCCGAAATAATTGTAAATGGTGACTTGCGAAACGTTGGCCTTTTTAGAGATATCCGAGATTCGAATCCGTTTAGGGTCTGATGTCCGCAGCAAATCCATGGTGGATTTCATGATTTTTTCTTTAATCGCATGCGCTCTTTTTTCAAAACCATTCATGATGAACCATCCTATCTAGATAGCATATTATGTAATTAATGAAATATAAATATAAATATATTTCATTAAATTATTGACGAATTGATTGCTCGGGTATAGTATAACATATGAAATATGGTAATCATAATAGTTCATTTCTTTACTTGGAGGTGCAAGTATGTTAACCGTTCAGCATGTGACAAAGACATTTTCGAATGGGAAAGGTATTTTCGATGTCTCATTTGAAGTAAAGGAAGGTGAGGTTTTCGGTTTTCTCGGGCCTAATGGCGCAGGGAAATCGACGACGATTCGGCACATCATGGGCTTTATGAAACCAGATAAGGGCGTTGTGACCGTGAACGGACTTGACACATGGAAGCAGCAAGGCAAGTTTCAAGCCTATATGGGCTATTTGCCTGGCGAAATCTCCTTCATTGAAGGAATGACAGGGAAGACTTTCCTCGATTTCATGGGGAACATGCAGGGGGTGAAGGACTTGTCCAAGCGAAATCACCTCATAGACCGATTGCAATTTGATGTAAATACACCCATTCGGAAAATGTCCAAGGGAATGAAACAGAAGGTAGGGATTGTTGCGGCGTTCATGCACGATCCTGCTGTGCTTATTTTGGATGAGCCGACTTCCGGTCTGGATCCACTTATGCAGAAAGTGTTTATTGAGATTGTTCTTGAGGAGAAGAGCAGGGGGAAAACATTTCTGATGTCCTCACACAGCTTTCCTGAAATCGAGCGGACCTGTGATCGAGCAGCCATCATTAAGGATGGCGTCATCATCGCGCTGAAAGATATCCATGAACTGCAATCCATGCAGCGGAAATTGTTTGAAGTGACATTTGCACATCAAGCTGATGCCTTAGCATTCGTGAACTCCGGACTGCTCATCGAATCGCACGAGGGAAATCGTGTCAGCGTTGCTGTTCAGGGCAATTATGATAGATTTGCAGCCGAAACTGCCAAATATAGCGTCCGTAATATTGATATTTTCACGCAAAATCTGGAAGATATCTTTATGAATTATTACGATCGGAAAGGGATGCTGAAATGAATACTACCTTATATAAGCAGATGATGAAAGTAAATGTGAAGGGATTTATGAATTACGCCATCGGCTCGGCTTTCTATATCATCCTTATGTTTTGGCTCTACCCCAGCATTGGCCGAAGCGCCAAAGCCATAGATGAATTGGTGCAATCGATGCCCGAAGGTGTGGGCAGAGCGTTTGGGTTGAACGGGTTTGGCAGTGCGGAAGCCTTCATTTCGGGGGAATACTACGGATTAATTCTGGTTCTGATTCTCGCAATTGTATGTGTCCAACTGTCTACACAGCTCATGGCTAAATTAATCGATCAGGGAGCAATGGGCTATTTACTATCCACTCCGACGACAAGAGGCAAAGTAGCGTTCACCCAAGCGAGTGTTCTGGTCACAGGTTTATTTCTAATTATGGCGGTTACGACTTTGGCTGGCTTCTTGGCTAATATCTGGTTTCTACGCGGCGAATTTGAGTTCAATACGTCCAAATTTATCGAGATGAATATCGCGGCCTTCTTATTGTTCTTTGCCATCGGGGGTATTTGCTTTTTGATCTCAGCCCTGTCTAATGACGAGAAGAAGGCGCTGAGCTTGTCCGGTGTCATCACGTTTGGCTTCTTCAGCTTGGATTTGCTCGCTAAAATTAGTGAGCAAATCAGTTGGATGAAGTATTTCTCCATTTTTACCTTATATAAACCGGGCGAAATCATTAACGGAAATGTTGACTTAACCGTTTCTTTATCGGTTCTCTTCATTATTGGAGTCATTACTTTTGGGTTAGCTGTCATGTTGTTTAAGAAGCGAGATTTGCCTTTGTAAGGGAGCGGTTGAGCTGGATTTGTGAGGTTGGCGGAGCTAACTGTGCTATAATTTGATGAAAAGAGTGAAGGAGTTCACATGCCAACCGTCATAGATAAAATTGCATGGATTCACATTGCTAATGGTCACATTTTAACAGCAAGATCCAAAGGGAAAAACACGTGTTACCTGCCTGGTGGCAAAAGAGAGCCAGGTGAAACCGACAGCGAAACGCTCGTAAGAGAAATACAAGAGGAGCTAAGCGTGCAGGTAAAACCGGAAACCATTAAGTTTTTTGGGGCATTTGAAGCTCAAGCGCATGATAAATCAGAAGGTGTTCAGGTGAAGATGTCCTGTTATACCGGCGAATTTGCAGGGAGACTGAGTCCTGCATCTGAAATTGAAGATTTGGTATGGTTAAGTTACGCGGACAAAGATCGCGTTTCCGCTGTGTGCCAGCTTATTTTTGACAAGTTGTATGAGATGGAATTACTCATTTGAGACCAAGAGGGCAGCCTAACGGCTGCCCATTTACATAGTGTCTGACAGAGTCAGATTCGTTTGTTTTAATTTCAAAGCTAAGTTATCGATATGATCCTTAACTTCATGCCAATTCGAAGCGCGTAGAACCGAATCATGCCGCACGGATAGATTATAGGGTTGTTCATACAAGATTACAGACTTATTGGATCGGGCAAACTCTTCCGCATAGTGCGGTCCATCATCAATCAGCACATCAACCTTGGCGGAAATACATTGCTGAAGTTTATTTTCAACAAGGGCGATTTGGTGATAGTTAATGTTGTGATGTTTCAACCAGTCTAGGGTAACCTTGCGAAAAAGCTCTGGGCGCGCAGTAATAATCGAGATCTGGTGATGTTGAAAGAGTTGTTGGATCATGTCTACGGCCAGTGGAAAAGGCGAAGAATGCCAATGAATGTCGTGACCATATTGATGATAAATGGCTTCACGTTCGGCTCGATTCCAACCATATAAACGATAGATATAGAAATCATTCACGTCTTCGGCTGTAAAGGATTGCCCGGAGGCTATATTATAGTATTTTAGATGAGCTGAAGTGGCGTCGAGAATTGTATTATCTAGATCAATGCCAATATGCATAAGTTAGCACCTCCAAGGATTTTGGCGAATCATTTGAATGAAGTTTCTGACAGAAGCCGGTAGCGTTTCATTTTTTCGCGTACAAATGGCTATGGTGTTTTCTAATTGGATGCCTTCCACATAAACACGACTTAATTCCCCGCGTTCGACGTACTCTCTTACAACTAGAGAAGAAACAAAGTTTGCTCCATAACCTGCGATTACAGCTTGAATAGCTTCCTGCAAACCATTAAATTGCAGAGAAATTGTAGGGGAAGGCAGATTGTAGGTCCGGCATAAGGATAACAAGCGTTCCCTTGTTGAACTGCCTACTTCCCGCATGACAAATGGTTCTGTCATCATGTCACGCAATGAAATATGCTGATTGGCAAAGCGGTGCTGCGGAGAAACGACAAACCACAGTTGATCTTGAAATAATTCATCCGTTTGAATCGTCTCCGGGTAAGATTCGGGTAGTCCGCCATAAATGGCAATATCAACATCGACATTTAGGAGCTGTTGAAGAGCATCACTGGAGTTTGTCGTTGTAATCATCATCTCGACACGGTCAAAGTGCTGCTTGAACTTGGCAATCCATGTAGGTATCAGGTAATGAGCGGGTAAATACGTGGCTGCCAGACGAATGCTGCCATTCGTTCCATTGCGATAATCTTGCACAAACTGTTCGATTTGCTGTTCTACTGAAAATAATCTCTTGGCAAGCACAGCGAGTTCAGCACCGGCATCGGTCAACCGGATACCTCTTCCTTCAGGCTCAAAGAGGGTTAGATCCAACTCTTTTTCAAACTTTTTAATTTGCGCGGTTATGGCCGGTTGACTGATGAGCAAACGTTCAGACGATCGGGTCACGCTCCCAGTCGTTGCAATCATGTGGAATAAACGAAGCGCATGCAAGTTCATGGAATAACTCCTTTGCAACCAATCATATAATAAATATATGGTTCGTGAATTAATATATATTATATTTATAAGTATAACGCGTATACACTATCCTTAGAAGTTAAAAAAGGAGAAGTGATGGAGATGAGCGCAGCGATTACTTGGAATAAGGTCGATCAGTATGTAACAGAGAAACTAATTCCACATGACACCGTGTTGGAACAGGTTTTGGAGGCCAATCATAATGCCAGCCTTCCGCCGTATGATGTTTCGACTACGCAAGGCAAGTTTTTGAACTTGCTTGTTCAGATGAAAGGAGCCAAACGGATCCTGGAGATTGGCACTTTGGGTGGGTATAGTACGATTTGGATGGCCAGAGCATTGCCGGCAGATGGACATATCGTCACGTTGGAGTTGGACCCGCGACATGCGCAAGTCGCCTTGGCAAATCTCAAACTTGCCAAAGTGGCTGACAAGGTAGAACTTCGTGTTGGAGATGCCCTGGAACAATTGGCTCAGATGGAAGCAGAGGGGGTTGAACCTTTCGATTTTATATTTATTGATGCAGATAAACCTAATAATCCACACTATTTGAAATGGGCTCTGCAATTTTCACATGCCGGAACAGTTATTCTTGGCGATAACGTCATTCGTGAGGGTGAAATCATCAATGGGCGTACAGAGGACCCTCGGGTAAAAGGTGTGCAATCATTTTACGAGCTGCTAGCCGAAGAATCCAGAATTACGGCGACAGCCATTCAAACAGTGGGAAGTAAGGGATATGATGGTTTTGTTCTCGGGATTGTTTACTAGATAAGCTTAGTATGGTACAAAAAGAAGACAAGAATAAAGGGATATGATCTTGTGGATCACATCCCTTTTTTTGAAAGGTGGAAGCTGCTTATGAAATGGATCATAGTCGGAGTCATCCTGTTTGCCGTCGCAACGCTTATTTACCGGATGCAAGTCAAGAAGAAAGCGACCTCGCGAGCGCAAAGAGTCGTGCAAATGTCAGCGCACAGAAAAAGAGCGACAAAGTTTAGGAACCAGCCATGTTCCTTCTGTCGCAAAAAATCAGCTAAGCTTTCCTATTACTCTGATGAGAATGGGAGTGTTGTGGGTGTATGCCAAAGATGTAAGCCGCATGCCGAGCGGAGGGCTCTGATGAGGCTATGAGGCTATCCGCGGAGAACTAGGCAGACTACAATCAATATACATCGGATAAATCGGCGATTCTATTCGATCAATTGGAGCATCGGGTTCATTCTGGGATTCGAGCTGATCAAGTTGAAGGTGAAGGTTGTTCCTGTTTCTTTGCAGCACATCGACAAAAAAATAGAACATTAGACCAATGATCAGAAATAGCATGGCACAGAATTCCAATTCACGCGGCATACGTCGACCTCCTATGAATCATTTTTCATAGATTATCGCAGATTGACTGAAATGTCGCTCGAAACACGGTGTCGTATTTTTGGTAATTTTGATAGAGTTTTAATTTTGCTTATACAAATTTTTGATTTTATTGAAAAACCATAGATAGTACGCATAGGAAAGCAGCAATGTTAAGGTTACCGTGATAAAACTCCAGTACCAAGTCCAGTTCAAGTATTTCACTAATTCCGTATGCTTCTCCAGTAAAACTTCAATAACTGTAATGAACGTAGGAAAACTAAGTGTATATAAAACTTTAATGAACTTTGATTTCTCTCTTGGGAAATGAACATTGAAAATCGCGCTTACCGCTGGAAAAACAAAAAATTCAAAGGTAAAGCTTGCTTTATAGACCATTTTAAGCAATCCGACCGGATACTCAATTAATCCGCCTTCAACAACAAGAGCCCCGAATAACCAACTGGGAACCTGCATAAATAAAAAGCTGATTTGAGCTTTGATCAGATCTTTTTTTTTAATGAAGATTAGCAAAAGCGTTGCCGTAAAGACCCAGACAGCGTAGAGAATAATTTTATCCAACATGTAATCAGTTCCTTTTCATAACATAGTGGTTATTGTTTGAGTACGTGTGATGTTTTATGCATGAATTGGAAGGCCAGAAGGATCGAAAGGATGGTTAAGTTGGAATTAACGTATTTGAAGACCTTTCGCGAGGTCGCGAAATGGGGAAGCTACACGCGGGCTGCTGAAGTGTTAGGATATGCGCAATCGAGCATTACAACGCAGATTCAAAAACTGGAGGAATCTTATGGGGCCGTGCTCTTGGAGCGATTGGGAAGAGGAATGAAGTTGACCATTGCCGGAGAAGCGCTGCTGCACTATGCGAATGATATCCTAAGGCTTCATGAGGAGTCCAAGGAAGTCGTATCCCATCAGTCCAAAGGCATTCTTACAATTGGCACGATTGAAACCTTGGCGGCATTCTTTCTACCCCCTTATCTTCAAAAGTACCGTCAGCTTTTTCCGGATATGAATGTCATGATTCAACCAGCCAATGAGCCTTCTATTATTAATTCAGTGAAAGACGGCACGATCGATGTTGGTTTTATCCTGGATCCCCCCTTTCTGGATCCTGAGCTGCACAGCTGCAAGTTAAGGGAAGAAGAGCTAGTCATTATTACGAATCCGAATCACAAGTTCGCAGGGAAGAGCGAGATTCAGATTTCGGATCTCCAGGGCGAATCTCTGATTCTGACCGAAGATGGTTGTACCTATCGTGCAATGCTGCTGCAAACGTTGAAAAGCAACCAAATCAATTTCTCTTTATCTTATGAATTCGGCAATCTGGAAGCCATTAAACAATGTGTAACGTATGGCCTGGGTATTGCTTTGCTGCCACGAATTGTAGTCGCTTCCGATATCGCCAAAGGCCAAGTGAGTGCATTTCCGCTAATTCACCCTCACTTTAAATTTTACACCCAGCTTGTCTATGCCAAGAAAAAATGGCAATCCAAGGCCTTTTTTGGTTTTTTGGAACTTATCAACGGAAGCCATCTATCGGAATAAATGAAGTTTGGTATCGATTTCTATCGATAACTCCATGGTTTAGCGCTGTGCTATAGTGATTTCAAGTCATTCGAGCTTGATATCACAAACCAAATGGAGGTTACACCTATGGAAAATCAAATGTTATTTTCGCTCGTTCTGGAAACACCTGCTGCTTCGCCAGAGGCTGCGCATAGGCATTTTAGCAACAAATTAGCAGTAGAGACCGATGTTGCTGATGTTCGTAATGATTTGCAGCGAGGCATTGACAGCTTCGTGCTTATAGATGTAAGGAGCTCGAAAGCCTATGAAGAGTGTCATATTCCCGGTGCCATCCATTTAGCATCTAACCAAATCAATGAGGCAACTACGTCATCTTTTTCCAAAGATAAAGTGATCGTTGTCTACTGTTGGGGACCGGCTTGTAACGGAGGTACCAAAGGGGCTTCGCGGCTTGCGGCGCTGGGGTTTCAAGTAAAAGAAATGATCGGCGGGATTGAATACTGGCGTAGAGAAGGAAATGAAGTAGAAGGTACACTAGCTCACTTAGCACCATTGATTGGATAATGCTTGCAACCAATAGAAGAAGGCGGTATCGTAACATTGAGCAAGGGAGAGGATTGTCTACATGCGCACAATAAAAGTGTACCATTACGATGCGTTCAGCTGTATTCCCAACATGGGCAACCCGGCTGGTGTCGTGCTGAATGGCGATCATTTAACAGAAGAGCAGATGCAGGAGATCGCAGCGAAAGTTGGGTTTAATGAAACGGCTTTTCCCATGAAGTCAGAAAAAGCAGATTGGAGAATTCGCTTTTTCACGCCAGGTCATGAAATTAATCTTTGTGGTCATGCGACAATGGCAACCATCTATGCCTTGAAAACGAGAGGCTTACTAGGAGATCAAACATCGCTCACCATTGAAACGAAAGCAGGGATATTGCCGATTCGTTTAGCGATAACGGAAGACCTTGCCATCACCATGAGGCAGGCTGCCCCGGAATTCCGGGAATTCCATGGAAGTCTTGAAGAGCTTGCTCATTCCATGGGGATCGAAGTGGAGGATATCGAGCAAGACCTTCCTACCTTGTATGGGAGTACGGGGGCATGGACCTTGTTAATTCCAATCAAAAAGCTAGCAGCTTTTAGACGAATGAAGCCCGATAATAAGATCTTTCCAAGTATACTGAAGGAAATGCCAAGAGCGTCTGTTCATCCATTTTGCCTGGAAACCTATGATTCCAATGCTCATATGCATGCCCGGCACTTCTCTTCACCATTCTCAGGGACCGTTGAGGACCCTGTTACAGGTACAGCATCAGGAGTGATGGGAGCCTACTACACAAGATATATGAACAAGAATGCGGATACTTCCGTAAAACTTGTCATTGAGCAAGGCCAGGAGATTGAAAGAGATGGCAGAGTTGGCGTAAAAGTGATCCATCCTGATGTGATTGAAATTACGGGCAACGCCGTTTATGTAAGTGAATTTGAAGTGTCAATAGCGGATTAGGTAATCCAGCGCGTACAACCATAAGCACATTTCAAACAAAGTGAGATTCAGTCGGCATGACTTCCAACAATGGAATACGTAGCTCGTCCGCAGGAAATATCGTAAGGAAAACGAGACAAGTGGGGAAAGTATTGTTAAAAAAAGCGGAATGTGGCAGTATAGAAGAACAATAGATCAGCTTATCCTAAACAGATTGAGGAGAATTTAAGATTATGTCAGATTTACCAAATTGCCCGAAATGCAGCTCCGCTTATACCTACGATGATGGAAGCCAATTGGTTTGTCCAGAATGCGCGCATGAGTGGTCGCTAGAATCAGCAACAGATCAAAGTGAAGCAACAAAAGTAGTGAAAGACGCCAATGGAAATATCCTGACTGATGGTGATACAGTCACCGTCATCAAAGATTTAAAAGTCAAAGGCAGCTCATTAGTCGTGAAAATTGGCACTAAAGTGAAAAACATTCGCTTAGTTGACGGCGATCATGATATTGATTGCAAGATTGATACTTTTGGCGCGATGAAATTAAAGTCTGAATTTGTTAAAAAGGTATAAATAGAAAAGGATTACACAAATGAAGCCGCTATGATGGTGGCTTTTTTGGTGTCAGAGGCAAGTAAATGAATAGTCACTATGTACATAAACATCATTTCAAGGAGGGCAACAATGAAACAAAAGTTCAATGCCTTAATTGAGAAAAAAGTGACATGGTTGGAACTTTTCTATGATCTGCTGTTTGTAGCAGCTGTTTCCAAGGCGAGCCATGTCTTGCTGCATGTCGATGATGGCATTATTCCAACGGAGTATTTGCTCAAATTTGTACTCATCTTCGTCCCGATTTGGTGGGCCTGGGTGGGCCAATCGCTTTTTGTGAATCGTTATGGACAAGATATTTTGTCACATCGTGTATTTCTGATTTTGCAATTATTTTTTGTTTTAATCATGACAGCAAGTTTATCCGTGGATTTTGACCAGTATTATGTGCCATTTCTAATTGGATATATCGGTTTAAGAGCGATGACAGCGATACAATATTTATCCGTTCATAAAAAAGAAGACGCGCACCGCAGAGATACAGCCCGCTATCTGGGAAGTCGGTTTTGGATAGGGCTTGCGATCTCAGCATTATCCCTATTCTTTGATTCATGGATTCGTTACGCTGTTTTGTATACAGGGATTATCGTTGATATTTTACTGCCGCTGATCGGGCGTAAATTCCTGGTGAAAAGTCCAATCAATACGCATCATTTATTGGAACGCTTCTCATTATTCACGCTTATCCTCTTAGGCGAATCAGTCATAAGTATTCTCGCCGTCTTGCAGTCTAGCGCATGGACCTGGGAATCAATTCTGTTCGCGGCGCTCACATTTATGCTAATCATAGCGATGTGGTGGCAGTATTTTGACAATGTAGAAAAGAAAGTGAACAAAGCGTTGGAAACAGCCGGCCAGACCATCATCTATGGTCATTTATTCATTTATTTGTCCATGTGCATGATAGCGGCTTCGATCCAATTATTATTTTTGCAACAAGTAAGTTATGCCTTTATGTTGTTTTTTATTTTTGGGTCTGTGCTGCTGTATTTTTTCTCAACTACTCTGGTTTTTCATAAATATAGGCATATAGATCAAAGATTGGGCGTACAACATTTGATTTTCATGTTAGGCCTGCTTTGCCTATTCTTATTGTTGAATTTGTTTGTTGTGGTACCGAATTACGTCATTATCGGCGAATTGATGGTTTTCTTTGCTGTTTATACGAAAGTAACAACTTGAATTTTAGCTTCTCATAGCTCAGCTTCACTGGAATTCATCCAAGCAAAATGTGTCAGGATAGCGAGTCTGAGGGAACTACAGTACGCTATAATGCTGAAAACCGCGATATTCCACGCCAGAGGGAACTACGATCCGCTATGTCACCATTTCCCGGTTGGAATCAGCAGTTTCCACTTAAATAGCGGATCTCAGTTCCTTTTCTTGCTACGTTTACCCCTGTTTCCGCCATATAGAGGATCATAGTTCCTTTTCACACGACACTTTCTGTCATCGCAAAGCCCAAAGGGAACTAGAATCCACTAGATTGCTGAAAACCATTATGAAGACGCTCATCCCTTAGGGCGGCAAAGCTTCTTTTCCTAGGCATCTAAAGAAGTAGGCCACTTCAAAGTGCCTCCTTACACGATAAATCGAATTAAATGAGAGTTACCTGAATAGAACAATGAGAAACGGGGCAACTGCCAAAGTTACGAATGCCGTTGTCAGCATGGCAATGCCGGCGACAGATCCCGTAACCGCATCGTATTCAAGCGCTTTGCTGATGCCGGCAGAATGGGCGCTCGTTCCAAGCAAGACACCTCGCGCAACAGGATTCTGAATGCCGCACCATTTTACAATAACGGGTCCCAGTATAAGACCTAGAATGCCAGTAATTAAAGTAGCTACTGCCGTTATCGTGGGCACTCCGCCGATCAGATTGGAAATGGCTATGGCAATCGGGGTTGTAGCCGAACGAGGCGCTAAGCTGTCCGTTATTTCCGCACTCAATCCAAAAAGATGCGCCAAGCCAGCAGAAGTAACAATCGAAGCGATGGCACCGCAAGTGACGCTCGTCAGGATAACAATGGCATGTTTTTTCATGACATTATAATATTTATACAGCATAACCGCTAAGGCGATCGTGGCAGGTTCAATCATTTTACTGAGCCAGCCCGCACCTTCATTATAGGTATCGAAGGAAACCCCTGTGCCAGATATAAGCGCAATTAGGATCATTGGTGTAATCAGCAGAGGGGTCAGATACGCTTTCGGGAAATATTGATGTAACTTCTTCGCTCCCCCGTAAATAAGGATTGTCGATCCTAACCAAATCAAAGATAACAAGGTATCATTCACTCCGAACTCCTCCTTAGTAATTTCGATACCCATTGCCCCATTAAACCTGAACACATCATAACAGCGATGGTGCTTGCGATAATCGTTATTGTGATGGGTAAACCGCTCGTTATGATTAATGATTTGTACTTTATGATGCCTACGGCTGCAGGAATGAAGAACAGCAGCATCTGTGCCAGTAACCAACTCGAGCCGAGTTCCATCCATTTTAGTGGAATTATTTTGCTCTGCAAGAGCGCGAATACGAGTAAAATGCCAAATACACTGGGAGGCATCGGTAAATGAAACCTCTCTACGGTGAAATCCGCAAGTTTAGAAATCGCAACAAAAAAGATAATTTGTATGATGGTCTTCATCCATGTCTGCATAAGTTCATCCATCCCTCTTGGTATGTTAGTATACAGAATGAATTATTATAGGTAAAATGAATATATACCATGAATTACATTCCATTTAGCTATGGAAAGAGGGGTCTTTCTGGATATACGTCATTTGCAATATGTACATGAAATTGTTCGTTTAAATAGTTTTACGAAGGCCGCGCAAGCGCTGCATATTACACAGCCGACGATCAGTAAAGCGATCAAAAATTTGGAGGCTGAACTGAATGTAGAATTATTCACCCGGGATGGGAAGCAAGTGAAACTGACGGATGCTGGCCAAGCGATCAGCCATTACGCAGTGCCAATTCTTCACTTATTCGATCAACTGCAAGGTGAACTCAAGGATCTGACTTATTTGAATAAAGGAAGCATACGTATCGGGCTGCCACCAATGGCAGGTGCCAACTTTTTTCCAAGTGTGATCAAGAAATTTCAAAAGCAATATGAGGGTATTGCGATTAAAATGATTGAAGACGGGGCTAATAAAATTCAAGGATTCGTTGAAGATGGAAGTATTGACGTAGGGGTTGTGCTTTCGCCCATTCAGGAGGAATTATTTGAGTCTTTTTTGCTCGTTAAGGACGAATTAAAGGTCATTGTGCCCCTCACACACAAGCTTGCCAGTCAACAGCAAATTGAACTTATTGAACTGAAGAACGAGAAGTTCATCTTGTTTAATAGTGATTTTACGCTGCATGATCGCATTATTACTGCATGCCGTTTGGTGGGCTTCGAAGCGCAGATCGTCTATGAGAGCTCGCAATGGGATTTTATCGGAGAGATGGTTGGCGCAGAACTCGGTATCGCTATGCTGCCGGATACGATCTGTCAATTGCTCAATCCAGAGAAGGTGAAGGCAATTCCATTGTTAAATCCAAGCATACCTTGGCAGCTGATGATGGTTTGGAGAAAAGAAGGCTATCTTTCTTTGGCAGCGAGAGAGTGGATTCGCTTCACGAAAGATATCTTTGTGGAATGAGCTTCCTGTTATGTCTGCTGGCATACGAAAAGAAATGGAAGCATTTACAAGGGAAAGGACTATTGCTATCATTACTGTATAGTCAGAAAAGGCCAGCATGCACGACTGCTGCAACTTAATGAAGGAGGCCATTCTTGTGACAATTACTGTACAGACGATTCTGGATCATCTCATCGAACCTGTTGGGCTACTTCCATCAACAGTTGACACGCTGAAAAGCGGACGTTCGGATGCGCAAGTTCGCAAAATTGCCGTTATGTTCATGACAACGTACGCTTCAATTAAAGAAGCGGTTGAGTTAGGGGCTGATCTTATCATTACCCATGAGCCTACCTACTATAACCATATGGATGAAGGTAATTGGTTAGCTGGTGACTTGGTCTATGAACAGAAGAGGAAGTTTATCGAAGAATCCGGTGTGGCGATTTTCCGGCTGCACGATTACGTGCACAGCTACGAGCCCGATGGCATCCTCATCGGCATGCTTAAGGCACTGGAATGGGAAGCCTTGGCGGACCCGGCAGATAGGAATATGCTCCGTCTTCCAGATGGAGAAAAGTATTCTGTACGCTCGATCGTTGCTCATCTCAAAAGCAAACTAGGCATTGAACATATGTTGGTGGTTGGTGATCTGGAGCAGCCAGTGAGCAATATGGGATTGTTGCCTGGCGCATCTGGCGGTAGATCCCATATTCAGTTCTTGGGAAGCAGAGATATTGATCTGTTGATTGTTGGTGAAACGAGTGAATGGGAGACGAATGAATACGTGAGAGATGCTGTGGATATGGGGCTTGCCAAGGCGCTGATCATAACGGGTCATCAGAAAAGTGAAGAGGCTGGCATGCAAACAGTTGTTAACCAATTGCGCTCATCTTTTCCTGAGCTGCAAGTTGAATTCATAGAAAATTCCCTTGCGGTTCAGCGTATTTAATGAATTCAAGAGGAGAAATTGATCCAATGTTAATGGGTATTACTTTGCTCTAACAAAGCATATGATGCCTTAGTACCATTTATAAAAAGGGAGAGATGGACAAATGTCTTTTTTTGATAAGGTGAAACAAGGAGCGTCAGATGCTGCGAAAAAAGCGCAGCAAACGGTAGAGATAACGAAGTTGAAAACGCAAATTTCAGCGAAAGAGAAAGAAATCGAGAGAACCTATCATCTTATTGGCGAATCGGTCTATGCGGCTTATGTTGCTGGAGATGCAGCGCAGTCTGAAGAACGCAGAGCTGATCTATGTGTCGGGATCGATGTGATCAAGCAGGAGATCTCTTTGCTCGAACATAAAATAAGTGAAGTTCGCAATGAAAAAGAATGTGTTTGCGGTAAAGTCGTGGCGACTGACACCAAGTTCTGTTCGACTTGCGGACATAAGTTTGAAGAAACAGAAAGTGAAATCTAGCTGATAGGGACGAAGACAGACTCTAACGAGCTGTCTTTTTATTTGCTTTTTATAACATTGTATTGACTGATTGAGAGGGATGAACTAATATTTACTTAAACTTAACTTTCTTGGATAACGTTTGGGCAACATAGATGGAAACATGTAAGAAGCCAAAGGAGCTGTATGTCATGCCTACACTTAAAGATGTCGCTGAATTAGTGGGCGTCTCGATTTCAACAGCCTCTCGTGTGATCAGAAACGATACCAGCAGGCACATTAATGCGGAGACCAAAGCCAAGGTGTGGGAAGCTGTTCGTCAACTGGATTATACGCCTAACGAGTCAGCTCGTCATCTGGTCAACAAACAGAAGGCTGAGAAAAAGATGACCAAACAAATCGGCTGCATTATTCAGACGGCCCGGTTGAATGATGATCATCCCTATTACTCACCCATTATTACGTCATTTAATAAGAAAATATTGGAATCCGGTTATTCTTTAGCATTCATACATACGTCGGATGAACTTGCTGATGATGCGCTCCTGCATCGATGCATTCACGAGATTCAAGTGGATGGGATTATTATTGTTGGAGAAGTAGGTCCGGCCATCCTTGATTATTTGCAAAAGACAGAAGATCTGGCCTTGATTGGGATTTGTACCAATGGGACTGAAATTACGATGGTTGATTATGATCGTATTCATGCAGCTAAATCAGCTGTTGACCATCTGATTGCACAAGGACATCGGTCCATCGGTTTTATCGGAGGTCCAGGGCATACTGGTGAACTCAATAGCGAAGAGAGATTCCAAGGGTTTAAATTTGCAATGTATGATGCGGGAATTCCGTTACAGAAAGAATGGATCATAGACACAAGATGGGGCATCGATCTTAGTTATGAACGTGTTATGGAGCAATTGAAGCAGCCATCACTTGAGCGTCCAACGGCGTTCTTCTCAGCAAGCGACCAGTTGGCTATCCCAGCCATGCGTGCCATCATTGAGAACAATTTGCTAATTCCAAATGATATCGCTTTCATTTCGATGGACAACATTGAATTTGCCCAATATACAACACCGCCTCTATCTTCCGTACATGTGCCTAAAGTAGAGATAGGTATGACAGCGGCAGCAACACTGCTGGATATGCTAAGAGGAGAGCAGCCCCTATTGTCGAAAGTACTGCTTCCACATAAATTAATGGTGAGACAATCGTCGGTATTTGACCGCAATTAATTTTTTTTTGGATCTCTGGATAACGTTATCCATAATTTGGCGCCAATATAAATTCGATTCTATAAAGGGGGTGAGTCTTGCTTTCCGGCCGTAACAATTTGACAACGATGTGAAGTATGGACCAAGTTCTCTCACAAAAAACGAAAAAGGGTGATCGCGAAATGGTTAAAAATGCGAAAAAAGTAGTTGCGATTTCAATGCTTATGTCCACTATGGTTGTTGTAAGTGCTTGCGGAAGTTCGAGTTCAACGGACTCGCCTACCAGCAGTGCGAAAGAAACGGCTGCAGCATCCGGTGAGAAAGTAACCATTTCTTATGGCGGTTGGAGCTTGGACACGATGACGGACGTGATCAAAGCATTTAATGCGAGCCATCCGAACATTGAAGTCAAGGCAGAGAACACACCGTACAAACAATATTTCACCAAATTAGAAACGGCCGCACAAGGCGGGACTATGCCGGACGTGCTCTGGATGAACGGTCCGAATTTCATTAAATACGCTGAGAATAACATGTTGAAAGATTTGTCCGATAACATCAAGAAGGATCAGGTCGATCTCAAAAATTATCCAACTTCACTCATTTCCTTATATAGTCTTGGTGGGAAAAACTACGGAATTCCTAAGGATTATGACACCATTGGATTGTGGTACAACAAGAAGTTGTTTGATGAAAAAGGCATTCCGTATCCGGACGGCACATGGGATTGGGCTAAATTGACGGAAGCGGCCAAGAAATTAACCGATAGCTCCAAGGGTATCTATGGATTTGCTGCACCGATGATGAATCAAGAGGACTACTATAATACGATTCTTCAAGCAGGCGGAAACATTATTTCTGACGATCACAAAAAATCCGGCTTTGACCAACCAGAAGCGATCGAAGGCCTGAAATTTTTGACTGACCTCATTCAGGTGCATAAAGTATCGCCAACACTGGCTCAAATGACAGAAACTGCGCCAGCGGACTTATTTACATCCGGCAAGCTAGCCATGTACTTCGATGGATCTTGGGCTGCTTTCACAATTATTCAAAATGCCGAGATGAAAAACAATGCTGATGTGGCACCGCTGCCAAAAGGGAAGAAACAAGGGGTTGTGATCCACGGTTTGAGTCATGTCATTTCGGCAAATTCCAAGCACCCCAAAGAAGCGTGGGAATTCGTCAAATTCCTTGGCTCCAAAGAAGCAGCAGAAATCGCTGCCAAGCAAGGCGGAGCTATCCCAGCGTTCAAAGGCAGTGAAGCGGCTTGGTTAGCTGCATTCCCGCAGTATCACGCGAAAGCTTTTATTGATATGACGGAATATGCAACACCTTATCCGGTCTCGAAAAATACTTCCGTTTGGACGACGTATGAAACAGAAATTTTGAAAAATGCCTGGACAGGTGAGAAGCCAGTTGCTGATGCAGCCAAAGAGCTCGGAGCCAAAATGAATCAAGCGTTAGCTGCAGAGAAATAAGTTTTCGGTGCGGAGATTCGTGATTTTCTAACGAATCTCCCTCCCTAATTCATTATGGGAGCGTGAATACTCATGCGAATCAGCTCAAAACGCCGCTCCGATTGGATGTGGGCGTACATCATGATCACACCTTTAATGCTGGGTTTGCTATTCTTTTATATTTGGCCCGTGTTTCAAACCTTTTATTTCTCGTTTACGGACTGGGGCTCTTTCGGTAAGTACACCTGGTCAGGACTTTCCAACTATAAGCGGCTGCTAACGGATCGGGATCTACTCTATGCCTTTCGAAATACAAGTATTTATATCATTACGGCTGTGCCGATTGGCATTATCTTATCGATATTTCTTGCGGTCCTTCTAAATCAGAAGGTAAAGGGGTTGTCGGTGTATCGCACCTTGTATTTCTTACCTGTTGTGACGATGCCTGCGGCTGTCGCGATGGTTTGGAAATGGCTGTATAATTCCGATTTCGGACTGATTAATTATGTGCTTGGACGTTTATCCATTCCGGGACCGCATTGGTTAACCGACAATCGAACGGCTTTGCTCTCCATTATTATTGTGGCGATTTGGAGTTCCATCGGAAGTCACATGATTATCTTTCTTTCAGGGCTGCAAGGCATATCGGTTTCCTATTATGAAGCCGCATCGATTGATGGGGCAGGGGCATTCACTAAATTCACACGAATTACGCTGCCTTTGTTAACGCCGACGATATTTTTCGTCATGGTAACCTCTTTAATTGGCGCTTTTCAGGTATTCGACTTCATCTATATGATGGTTGGCGATATTGTTATGGAGTCAACACAATCGGTTGTTTTCTTGTACTACAAATACGGATTCTTGAAAAATAGCAAAGGATATGCATCCTCCATCGCTGTGCTGTTGTTCGGGATCATTATGATCATCACGTATATTCAAATGAAAATTCAGAAGAAATGGGTTCACTACGAATGAGGAGGTTGAGTGTATGAATACCAAATCCTACCGCCAAAAATCACTTCAGATCGGGTTCGTCCATCTTATTCTTGTCTTAGGTGCAGTGATCATGGTCACTCCTTTTATATGGATGTTTCTTACATCGGTCAAAACGTTGGGTGAGTCGACGGCAATACCGCCTGTTTTTTTTCCGAAATCTTTCCGTTGGGATAATTATGCGAAAGTTTTTGTGAACTTGCCATTCTTTACTTTCTACTGGAATACATTGATTACGACGGTTGTTAAAGTAGTTGGACAATTGATTATTTGTTCCTTAGCCGCTTATGCGTTTGCACGTATTTCCTTTCCAGGACGTCATTTCTTCTTCATCCTTATGCTTTCGGTACTCATGGTGCCTGGCCAAGTATTCTTGATCCCGCAATATATGATTATGAAAGATATGGGCTGGCTTAATTCTCTTACAGCGCTAATTGTGCCTGGCTTATTCAGTGCATTCGGTACTTTCTTACTGCGTCAATTCTTCATGACGCTCCCGCATGAACTTGAGGAGGCAGCGAAGCTGGATGGTTGCAACCAATTCCGGATTTACTGGCAAATCATGCTGCCGCTGGCCAAATCGGGGATGATTGCCCTGGCCATTTTCACAATGCTATGGTCCTGGAATGATTTGATGTGGCCTCTCATTGTGAACAGCTCGCCTGATAAAATGGTTCTTTCCGCGGGGATTGCCTTCCTGGAAGGGGAACACAAAACGAACTATACCATCATAATGGCTGGCTCCATGATGGCCATTTTACCGATGATCGTGATCTTTTTCGTTTTTCAACGATCGTTTATCCAAGGAATTGCTTTCACTGGAAGCAAGTCTTGAAGAAGTTTATTTACGAACAGATAAGATATCTACATACGTAGTCTTCAGGGGGAATTTAACATGCAAAAAGTTACGGCTATCCTGCTTGGGGCGGGAAACCGCGGAGCGCAATCCTATGCACCTTATGCGCTGAATTATCCGCATGAGCTCGATATTATTGCGGTTGCTGAGCCTGATGAAGAGCGGCGCGCAGCGTTCACCGCTGCTCATCAGATCGCGGCTGAGCATGCCTTTTCAGATTGGGAACAACTGCTGGCACAACCTAAGCTTGCTGATATCGCCATAATTTGCACACAAGATCAGATGCATTACCATCCAACACTGCAAGCCCTCGCATTAGGCTATCATGTCCTATTGGAGAAACCTATGTCGCCAAGTCCGGAAGAATGCGTAGAGATGGAGCTTATGGCTAAGAAGCATAATCGTTTGCTTACGATTTGCCATGTGCTTCGTTATACAGCGTTCTGGACGGCGATGAAAAGAGTGATTGAGGATGGGAAAATTGGTCAAATTGTCAACATTCAATTGAATGAAAATGTCGGCAATATGCACATGGCACATAGCTTTGTTCGTGGTAATTGGAGCAATTCAGATACCTCCAGCCCCATGATTCTAGCCAAATCATGTCATGATATGGACATTCTTTCTTATATCATGGATGAGCCCTGCGAGGTCGTCAGTTCGTTTGGATCTCTGATGCATTTTACAGCGGAGAACGCGCCAGCCGGGGCGCCAGAACGCTGTTTGGATGGGTGTCCGGCAGAAGCCACTTGCCAATACTACGCGCCCAAGTATTATTTGGGCACAGGGCGTGGATGGGCCGGGAAATTCACGACGGATACGAGTCTTGAAGGTATTATTGAAGCTTTAGGCACAACACCGTATGGCAAATGTGTGTATCGCAGCAACAATAACGTGGTGGATCATCAAGTAGTGAATATGGCGTTTGCGAGTGGAGCTACAGCGATGTTCAGCATGTGTGGATTTACGCGTGACAATACGCGTATTCTTCAGATCATGGGGACGAAAGGCGATATCCGCGGAAATATGGAAGAGCATGAATTTACCATTCATGACTTTATTACCAATGAGAAGACGACAGTGCGTGTTGAGGCATCCCATGAAGGGCATAATGGCGGGGATGCGGGAATTATGCGCAGCTTCCTTCGCGAAGTTAGATCTTATGCGGGCGGAGAAAGCGAATCATCGGCATCCGTTTCTGTGCGAAGCCATCTGATGGCTTTTGCCGCAGAGGAATCACGTTTGAATGGCGGCAAGCCTGTAAAAATAGAAGAGCTGCATCAGAGATTAGCCGCTATTCATTAAGAAACCAGACGCAAACAACCGAACATGGGTTGCTTGCGTTTTTTCTATGTTTAACGAATGCGAGCAACTTATGTTAAAATGGAAAAATCGGTTTTCGTTCAAAGATGAAGAGGTGAAAGATCAGTGTTTCCATTAGCATCGCAGTTACGGCAAGCATTTCGCATACGTCCTGCAAATTCTTTAAGACTGGCTCTGAAAAACGGCAAGTTCCTGTATTACACGTTTCTGGCGATTCTGCTTAAATCGCTTTTGCTGCTAGCAGCCTTGCATGCACCGGGTGTTGCGGGTGTTGATATTGGCCACATGTTTTATACGGTGCCGCCTATTTTCTCACACCTTATGATCATCGTATTTTTTGTGGCGATTGGTTTGTTTTTCAAAAGTAAGGTTCGACGATTATATTTGATTGTGTTAAATGTGATCATCAGCTTGGTGCTCTTTTGTGATCTAATTTATTACCGAGCGTATGCCGCATTTCTTTCCCTTCGTTTTCTTGAACATCCCGCAGGTTTTAATCCGCTTGCTTTAAATCTTGGGGGCTTCATCCGGCTGTTTGATTTCTGGTTTCTGATCGATCTAATCTTAATCGTTTGCGTCATGCTAGTGCGTAAGAACAGGAAATTGGGTACCACGAGGCAAAGTTCGCATCGACATCCTGTGCTTGCTGCCCTAGTCATGGCAGCGGCTGTATCGGTGGTCTCTTACGATCATTACCGAATTGACATTAAAGACACAACCAATGGTCAAATGATGTTTGTGAGAATGTGTTGGGTGCCGTTCCAAACCATGTCGAACATGTCACCAATCGGGTACCATCTGTATGATGGTCTGCGGTTGTTCGGCGACAACAAAGAACATGCCTTGGCGCCACAGGAACGGGCGGATGTTCAAGCTTGGTTCTCGCAGCAGGACGAAAATCTGCCAGATAACGCATATAAAGGAAAGTTTCGCGGAAAAAATTTGATTATCATCCAAGTGGAATCACTGGAAGCATTCGTTCTGAATGAGCAAGTGGGGGGTCAAGAAATTACGCCTAATCTGAATCGGCTCCTGGGCAGCAGCCTGCAGTTTACTAACTTTTATGAACAAGTGAACAATGGCACCAGCTCAGACAGCGATTTGCTGACTACGACTTCTGTGTTCCCTTTGCGGGAGGGCTCCAATTTCTATCGGTATCCAACGAACGTCTACAACACGTTACCCAAATTACTGGAGGGAATGGGCTACCAGACGATCTCTTCGCATCCGGAACCAGCCGGGAACTGGAATTGGGTTGAAGCCCACCATAGCATTGGGTATCGAAAGATCTGGGATTTAAGCCAATTCAATGTGGATGAACAAGTAGGCATTGGTTTTTCAGATGAATCGTACTTACGGCAATTGAGTGATAAAATCAAGGATCAAAAGCAGCCGTTTCTAATGCATTTTGTAACGCTGTCCTCTCATGGCCCGTTTCATATTCCAGAGAAGAAACAAGAACTTCGTCTCTCGCCAGAATTTAACCAGACAACGATGGGGGCTTATTTTCAGGCTGTGCATTATGCAGATAAGCAGATCGGTGCTTTCTTGGACAAATTAGACAAGTCTGGACTTCTTGAACAATCCGTGATCGCTATCTACGGGGACCATACAGGTGTCCATAAATATTACCAAGATCAAATTAATGCGATTGCTGCTATTGAAAACGAGGAGTGGAGAGCGCCAACTTTGAAGCTGCCCTTTCTTGTATATCAAAAAGGCTTGCAAGGAGAGACCATCGATCAAGTCGGCGGCCAGGTGGATACCTTGCCAACACTTGCGTATCTGATGGGGGTGGACACACATCAGTTCAGCGGTACCGCCATGGGGAAAAATCTGGTTAATACAAAGCGGAATTTCACCATTCTTAACGATGGGACTCTAGTAGGCGATCAACCTGATGGCAGAGAAAAGACACACATCCTCGATTCATTTAAGATTGCGGATCTCGTACACGAAAGTAATTTTTTCGCCAAATAAGCTGGGCCTATCACCTGATTTGCCTAGAATTGAGCAGATACGTCAGAATATGTTCTGACGTATCTGCTCTTTTTGTGATTAATCATAGGCAAACGTGATCATTATCATACAAATAATTGAATTGAACTATATGTCATCTTGTCTTAATGTAGTCATTAATCAAAAACATAACGTTGGAGGCAAACTGCATGAATCATTTGATGAAGCAAGACCCAGCTATCGCACAAGCGATACACGAAGAACTAAGACGTCAACGGGACAAAATAGAACTGATTGCATCCGAAAATTTTGTGAGTGGGGCCGTTCTGGAAACTATGGGTACGGTACTTACCAATAAATATGCAGAAGGCTATCCAGGAAAAAGATATTATGGGGGTTGCGAAGCCGTAGATATCGTGGAGGAAACGGCGAGGCAGCGAGTCAAGGATCTATTTGGCGCTGAACATGCCAATGTGCAGCCCCATTCAGGAGCGCAGGCGAATATGTCCGTATACTTTGCTGCGGTTAAGCCTAATGATACGATTCTGGGCATGAATCTCTCGCATGGCGGTCATTTGACACACGGAAGCCCAGTGAATGTATCAGGCCGCATGTACAATTTCATTCCATATGGGGTGGATCCGCAAACATTTCGTCTTGATTTTGATGAATTGCGGAAACTTGCCCACAAGCATAAACCGAGAATGATCGTGGCAGGCGCGAGCGCCTATTCTAGAACGATTGAATTCGAGCCATTTGCACAAATTGCTGAAGAAACAGGGGCATTGTTCCTTGTGGATATGGCTCATATTGCCGGGATTGTGGCAGCAGGACTGCATCCCAATCCGGTGCCTTATGCGCATTTCGTGACCACGACGACGCATAAAACACTTCGCGGGCCAAGAGGCGGCGTCATTTTATGCCGAAATTCATGGGCTCAAGCGATTGATAGAGCCGTCTTTCCGACCACACAAGGCGGCCCGTTCATGCACACGATAGCAGCCAAAGCGGTAGCTTTCCAAGAAGCGGCAGAGCCCGCATTCCAAGATTACATCAGCCGTGTTCTGCGAAATGCCAAAATGCTGGCTGAGGCTCTGCAAACAGAAGGATTGAATGTCGTTTCAGGTGGTACGGATAATCATCTCATGCTATTGGATCTGCGTAACTTGGGGGTAACCGGTCTAGAGGCACAACATGTTCTAGATTCTATCGGAATAACCGTAAATAAAAATGCGATCCCGTTCGATACAGCAAGTCCAACTGTGACTAGCGGAATCCGTCTTGGGACGCCGGCAGCAACGACTAGAGGGATGGGGGAAAATGAAATGAAAGAAATCGCCCATTTTATTGCACTTGCTTTGAAAAATCCGACGCTTGCGGCTTCCAACAAGCATTTAACAGATAGAGTGAAGGAACTCACTTCAAGGTTTCCTCTTTATGAGAACGAAAAGTAAGGAGGGAAAGCAAATGTCTATATCATTGAATGAATTGCGGTCTATTTTCCCAATCTTCAACCAACAAATTAACGGAAATCCCCTCGTTTACTTGGATAACGCGGCAACAACTCAGAAGCCATTGCAAGTGATTGAAGCCATCCAACACTATTATGAATGGGATAATGCCAATGTCCACCGGGGGATACACACTTTAGGATCAAGAGCAACAGACGCCTATGAAAAAGCGCGATACAAAGTCGCCCGATTTCTTCAGGCTTCATCGGTACAGGAAATTATCTTTACTCGCGGAACAACATCTGGACTAAATCTGATAGCCAGCGGTTATGGGCAAGCGGTTTGCGGAATTGGGGATGAAATTGTCATTTCGGCGATGGAACATCACAGCAATTTGCTTCCCTGGCAGCAAGTGGCTCAAGCTACGGGAGCTTCGTTAACCTATATTCCCTTACAGTCAGATGGAACTTTAGCAATTCAGGATGTGGAGAAAGCGATCACTAGTCGCACCAAAGTCGTTTCGATGTCGCATGTATCCAACGTTCTGGGCACGGTCAATCCAGTAAAGGAAATTGCCGCAATTGCTCATAAGCACGGAGCAGTGCTAGTTGTTGATGGTGCGCAAAGTGCGCCTCATATCCGAGTGGATGTACAGGATTTAGACTGTGATTTCTATGTGTTTTCGGGGCATAAAATGTGCGGACCCACGGGGATTGGTGCTCTATATGGCAAAAAAGATCATCTTGAACAAATGCATCCGATTGAATTCGGCGGCGAAATGATTGATGATGTCGGATTATATGAATCCTCTTGGAGAGAGCTTCCATGGAAGTTCGAAGCAGGAACACCTAACATAGCCGGAGCAATTGGACTAGGAACGGCCATCGATTTTCTGGAGGAAATAGGGCTGGAACAAATCGAAGCGCATGATCGCTATTTGACGCAATATGCCTTGCAACAAATGAATGAGATCGACGGGATCACCATTATCGGACCTGAGTGCGAACGGTTGGGCTTGATCACCTTTACGATAGACCTGATTCATCCCCATGATGTGGCGACGGTTCTGGATACATTCGGAATAGCCATCCGGGCAGGCCATCATTGCTGCCAACCGTTGATGAGACATTTTGAAGTGTCCGCAACGGCGCGAGCCAGTTTTTATTTGTACAACACGGAAAATGATGTAGACCGTTTGATAGAGGCGTTGCTGCAAACGCAAACTTTTTTCAAGAGCTCGTAGTAACTGTTTCAATCAATTGCTCCATGAATACACGACTTGCCGCGCACATATGTTTGTTTTTGCGATATACGATACCCATATGCGTCTTTAATGCTGGTTGATCGATAGGGATGGTTCGGACCTGTTGATGGTCCATATAATCAAGATATGGTTTTGGCAGAATGGTGATTCCGACCCCTTTTGAAACCATATTGACAATCGATTCCATCGTTGTCATCTCCAAGGCTGGCTTTGGCGCAAATGCCAATTCGCGACATTCATCATTGATAAGCTGTCGCAGTTGATACGTATTTGGCAGCAGCACACTGGGGTATTCTTTTAGCACATGCAGGGTTACGAAGGGTTGATTGGCAATAGGATGATCAACAGGTGCGGCGAAGGCCAGATTTTGCTCGCAGAGGGGGATCGCTTCCAAATCTTCATGTACCACAGGCAGCATGACAATGCCCAAATCAAGCTCATTTTGCAACAGCCCATTATAGATATCCCCGGTTCGTAATCCTAGGATGGACAGCTCCACCTTCGGATAATTGTGATGAAAAGATATGACAGCTGGCGGAAGTAAATAATTCACTACGGTTAAAAGCGCGCCAATCTTCAGTGACCCTCTTTGTAAACCTTGCAATTCACTGATGGCTGTACGGGCTTGGGCTATTTCATGAAACACATTATACCCATGATGCAGCAGCGTTTTGCCTGCTTCTGTAATGACGGTGCGTTTGCCAATCCGGTCAAATAATGGTGTTCCCATTTCATGTTCCAGCAAGCGAATCTGTTGGCTTAGGGAAGGTTGAGAAATACCAAGTTTTTCGGCCGCTCGAGTAAAATGCAGCTCCCGGCATACGGCCATAAAGTATTCCAATTGCTTGAGTTCCATTTGGCTTCCTCCTTGATGAGGTTCATCTGCGACAATCATAGGTAAATTCAATCATTATCATCATAATGATACAGTATAACGAATGCTTAATTGAATTGGAAGGGTGAGGAAAGTGAGAATTCATTATGTACAGCATGTTCCTTTTGAAACACCGGAGATGATTGCGGTCTGGGCGCAAGACAAAGGTCATGAAGTAACGAGTCAACGGCTATTTGAAAATGATCCGTTTCCTTCTTTATCGGATGTGGACATGCTCGTTGTTTTAGGTGGTCCCATGGGTGTTAAGGATGAAAAGGAGTTTCCTTGGTTGGCTACGGAAAAGCAATTAATCAAGGAAGCTATTCAATCGCGAACATTGGTGCTTGGCATTTGTTTAGGTGCCCAATTGATTGCTGAGGTCATCGGGGGAGAGGTTTACAAAAACGATAAAAAGGAAATAGGCTGGTTTCCAGTCCATTTAACGAATGACGCCGCCCAATCAGAGTATTTCAAGAATTTTCCGAGAGACTTTGTTCCCTTTCACTGGCATGGAGATACGTTTCATCTGCCGTCCGAAGCCTCGAGAATAGCTTCAAGCCCAGGATGCATCAATCAGGCATTTGTTTACGGGGATCATGTTGTTGGATTGCAATTTCACTTGGAGTTCAGCGATACGAGTATTCAGAGAATTATCGAGCATTGCAAAACGGATTTGGAACAAGGAACCTATGTGCAGCAACCCGCAGAAATGTTGGGTCGGAGCCAATGGCTGGAACAATCCAATGAGATCTTAACTCAATTGCTTGATGCCATGGAAGCCAAGGCCCAAGCGTGGAATCGGGAGCAAACTCACACATTCGATGAGGCGCCTAGAGGTTCATTTCGGAATATTGGTGATTAAAAACTATCTAAGCAGGGGGAATGTAAGTTGGCAACAGGAACAGAACGAGTTAAAAGAGGAATGGCAGAAATGCAAAAAGGCGGCGTCATCATGGACGTGATGAATGCTGAGCAGGCTCGAATTGCCGAAGCTGCGGGTGCTACGGCAGTCATGGCTTTGGAAAGAGTGCCTGCTGATATTCGGGCTGCCGGAGGCGTAGCTCGGATGGCAGATCCGCTGATAGTCGAACAGGTGATGAAGGCTGTGACGATACCGGTGATGGCGAAAGCGCGTATAGGCCATTATGTAGAAGCAAGGGTACTTGAATCCTTGGGAGTTGACTATATCGATGAAAGCGAAGTTTTGACGCCAGCCGATGATGTTTATCATATCGATAAGCAGGATTTTAAAGTGCCGTTCGTTTGTGGGGCAAGAGATTTAGGCGAAGCTTTACGCCGCATCGGCGAAGGGGCATCGATGATACGGACGAAGGGAGAACCGGGTACAGGCAATATTGTTGAGGCGGTTCGCCATATTCGCATGCTGTTAGGGCAAATTCGCAAGGTTCAAGGAATGAACAAGGATGAATTAATGGTAGAGGCTAAGCATCTTGGTGCACCATATGAATTGCTGTTGGAGATAAAAACCACAGGCAAATTACCGGTTGTCAATTTTGCAGCAGGAGGTGTGGCTACTCCGGCAGATGCAGCTTTAATGATGGTTTTGGGCGCGGATGGCGTATTTGTTGGATCAGGGATATTTAAATCCGAGCATCCTGAGAAATTTGCTCGCGCGATTGTCGAAGCGACCACACATTATTCGGATTACGGCTTGATTGCGAGGATATCCCGTAATCTGGGAGCACCCATGAAAGGCATTGAGATATCCACACTTTCCGCGTATGATCGTATGCAGGAACGTGGTATTTAATTTGGAAATAAGTGAATCATTCGTGCATGGAGGAGGATCACATATGCTTAGCGGAGAGCTTCTCTCTCTTAATATTAGTCAACCGATGAAAGTCCACTATAATAATAAGGAAATTTCTACTGGGATCTATAAATTGCCCGTGCTTGACGCCTTGTATTTAACTTGGGAGAATTTCGAAGGCGACGGTCAGGCAGATCTTGTTCACCATGGCGGGCGAGAGAAGGCGGTATGTGTATATCCTTTTGAACATTATCCCTATTGGGAACAAGAGTTGCAGACAGCACTGGAATACGGGGCTTTTGGAGAGAATCTAACAGTTCGCGGAGTTCTGGAAACGGATGTTTGCATCGGAGACATCTTTGCATTAGGAGAAACCATCTTGCAAGTCAGTCAACCGCGACAACCTTGTTTTAAACTATCTGTTCGCTACAATGATCCTGAAATGCCGTTAAAAGTTCAAACGTCCGGCTACTCAGGCTTTTATTTCCGTGTTTTGAAGGAAGGGAAGGTCGGCTTAACCGACAGGTTGGAACAAATTTCGGCTCATCCGAAATCCATTACAGTTGCTTTTGCTAACCGTATTATGCATGTTGATAAGAATAATTGGGAAGAAATGCAACGCATTCTAGAAGTCAAGGAGCTTTCGGTGAACTGGAGACAGACGTTTGCCAAACGGTTATTAGGCCATGAAACAGATACGCGTGAGCGATTGCATGGAATTGACTAGAAATGTTTTGACATATGTGTAAAACCACTATACAATTACCACGAAACAACACATGAAATATGTATGAATCAACACGAAACCAAAATCGGAAACACTTGTTTAGCTAAAAGGAGGAGAACGGATATGGAGGTACAATTCCTTGGAACAGCGGCTTTTGAGGGAATTCCTTCGCTATTTTGCCAATGCTCGACATGTAAGCAAGCTCGTGAACGAGGCGGTAAAAATATGCGATCACGTACATCGGTGATAATTGATCAAGTGTTAAAGGTTGATTTTCCTCCCGACACCTTATATCACTCGCATCGGTATGGCTTGGATATGAATTCAATCCAGGATTTGCTTATCACGCATTCTCACTCTGATCATTTGTATGCCGAGGATATGGCGATTCGAGCAGAAGGCTACGCACAGTCTGGGGATAAGGCCATCCATGTATATGGGCATGATCTGCCCTTCCGGCTCTGTTTCCAAGCACTTAATGGGCTAGAGCATAACTACCAGTTTCATCGCGTGCTGCCATTCGTTCCGGTTAAGACGCAAACAGCGATGATTGTGCCCTTATTGGCTGATCATGATCAACTAGAAACATGTCTGCTTTATTACATTGAAAAAGATGGCAAAGCTATCCTATATGGCAATGACAGCGGTTGGTTTCCTGAACAGACTTGGGCATGGCTCAAGGATAAAAAGTTGGATCTGGCCATACTGGAATGCACGACAGGAAAGAGCTCACATCGCAATAATCATATGAACGTCGATGCGGTGTTGGAAACGAAGGCGTGGATGGAGGCGAACGGTGTTCTGAAAGAAAGCGCACCGGTCCTGGTTACGCATTTCTCACATAATGCTGGCTTGCTTCATGAGGATTTGCTTGAAATTTTTGAACCTCATGGAATTCAGGTTGCTTATGATGGTTTGATTGTTCAGTTGTAGATTTAAGGGAACTCTGATCCGCTATTTCGGCAAATTGCAGGGATGCGAGGGTCATAGCGGAACTACAGGGTCTTATTTCCTCGAAAAGCGCTGAATTTCCCTCTAAACAGCAAAATAGCGTACTATAGTTCCCTCAACCTCGAGATAATGACGTTTCTGGCTGAAATAGAGGATTGACGTTCACTTATCTCTTGGTAAGGCAGCTGAGCAACTCTTCGGGTTGGTTCTAAAGATGTTTTAAATGTCAAAAACCTAGCCAGCGGCTAGGTTTTCTAATATTATGGGCGTTGTGGTAAATAGGTAAGCTACAAGTGCTTGTTTCCGCTAAGTTCGTGACATGAACTTAGCGAAATTCGATCAAATATGCACTTTCAGCTGCCTTATTTCCCATGTCGAGCTATGTGGCAGGGTAAGGGGGGCTTCCTTAAGGCTTATGGCCTTGGGGGGAGCCGGAAAGTACTGAAGCTTTGAGGCCTTGAAGCCCTGAAGCCTTGAAGCTCTGTCCGACCCCTGAACCCTAGATCACTCAAACCCTGAACTTCGAACTCGGAACCCCGACTCCCTGCCCCCCGAACCTGACTCTCCAGATTCCAAACCGCAGAGCGCCGACCGCAGAGCGCCGACCGCAGAGCGCCGACCGCAGACCGCAGAGCGCAAGCGCAGACCGCAGACCGCAGGCTGCAGAGCGCAGAGCGCAGACCGCAGACCGCAGAGCGCAGCCCGTGGACCTCAGAGCGCCGACCGCAAAGCGCAGAGCGCAGAGCGTAGACCGCAGAGCGCAGAGCGCAGAGCGCAGAGCGCAGAGCGCAGGCCGCAGAGCGCATAGCGCAGAGAGCATAGCGCAGAGAGCATAGCGCATAGCGTAGAGCGCAGACCGCATAGCGTAGAGCGCAGACCGCAGAGCGCAGAGCGCAGAGCGCAGGCCGCAGAGCGCAGCCCGTGGACCGCAGAGAGCAGAGCGCAGACCGCAAAGCGCAGATCGCAGAGCGCAGACCGCAGAGCGCAGAGTGCAGACCGCAGAGCGCAGTCCGCAAAGCCCAGAGCGCAGAGCGTAGACCGCAGAGCGCAGAGCGCAGAGAGCAGAGCGCAGCCCGCAGAGCGCATAGCGCAAAGCGCAGACCGCAAAGCCCAACCCGCAACCCCCAACCCCAGCACTTACGAACTCAGTAACCCTTATTTGATCAAAATGGTTCAATTTGAAAAGATAACGAATTCCAGATGCGTTATTGCAAGAAATTAACCACCATTCCGCCCAAAAAATGCATCATAACGCTAATTCAGTTCGTTAGATTTTTAAAGCAGCCATTTTCGCCTCAATAAGCATCATGCAGTTCGTAAGCGGTGAGCGTTGTTGTAGTTGATGTTGCTGTTGCTGTTGTTATAGTTGTAGTTGATGATGTTGATGTTGATGTTGATGTTGATGTTGCTGTTGATGTTGCTGTTGATGTTGAGGCGCCATTTCAATATTCGATAACAACCATTTGATGCAGATCCAGCTTAGGGACAGTAAAGGTGAGCAGCTGTTCTCTGGTCTCGAAAGCCAATGGCTCCATCTGTGGAGCTAAATAAACATCAGTTGCCGCTTCCGGGATTCGGATGGCAACGTTTATTTGATAGAGAGGTACAATATCCTCGATGACCTCGATATCTTTGCCGCGTTTGACAGGGGAAGCATAGAGCAGATGCTGCACGTATCGCTTCTCCGATATTTGTTTCGTCAATGTCGCAATTCCTTGTGCGGGCAAATTGGTTTGTAAGGTTTTATGTTCCATTAGAAGTCTATCTAAAGCATATTGTACGGATTCCTTGAGTGCTAGGCTGCCCATTTTCGCATAATCATCGAAGACGTCCCAGGCGAAATAAATGCCAGAAGCACTTTCAACCATGCCAGGACCTGCATGATGATGACGGCTTGGCGTATGCTGATGTGAGCAAAAGGTGAAAACATCCCGATTGAAATAGGGGTTTTCCCGTTGACCTAATTCCACGCCGCCGTCAAGCTCAATTTTCTGGCCGAGGGAATAGAAGACGAAGGCGGCGTTCCTAAGATTCGCTAACGCAAAATGAGGACGGAAGTAATCCGGTTTGTACGGATTCTCACAAACCCATTTCACGCCTAAGTCGATGGCGAAAGCATCACCCGCTTCATTTAATCCGGATTTACCAGTTGCTAATAGTTTGCCGCCGTTAAGTAGGAAGGCCTGCAATTTCTTCTTTAAAGCTTCATGAATGACGATGCGGTCAGGGAGAATGATAACTTTGTATGGGTCAAAATGTTGATCCAGATCAATAACATCGAATAGATACTTGCTTTCCAAGAGCATTCTCACTGCGCCTGCATCGGATTGTAATTTGGTGCTGTCTGCTGCATAATGAGCACCTGCGGCTTCTAGGCTTATTAAAGCAATATCAGCCACATTGTCGGCTTGTACACACCAGGCTTCCTTCGTTTGGACTTCTTGATAAGCTGCCCCGATTAAAGTGTAAGTAGCTTCATCCATGACACCGCTGGGGTGCAGTTGATCTCCGACAGAGCAGCGCGCCCCGTTAGCCAAGCTTAAAGCTGTTTCATATCTGAGGGCATTCGGATGCTTATATCCGCCAAATTCGCCCCAGCTTGTGTGAAATTTCCCGGTCATTCCGAGATAAGGTAAACCTAAGTTTTGCACATAGCGTGCAGATAGAGGGAAATGATCATAACCCCAACCCCCTGTCGGCAGAGATTCTAACTCTAAATGCGTATTCATCGCAGCCAAATCCCGACGTCCTCGCCGTATATGCCCCCCATTATGAAAAATAGGTGTCCCAGGCTTGATTGCATGGATAGTTTCGTTCACTCTGGCTGTGTAATTAGCATAGGTCAGTTCGCCTAATTCGAGCACAGCGTTCGGATCCCGTGGATCTTTGCCTTGCTCCAATAAGGAATTTATACAATTGTGACAATAACAATTCTTTACACCGACAATGTCTAAGAAGATACCGTCTACGTCATAGTTGGTAACGACTTCTTTGATCTGCGACAGCAGAATTTCAAGATAAGGTGAGTTCATGCAAAACAGGTGATATCCTGGTTTCATGAAACCATTAACCCAACTAGTGCCATCCGTTTGATCACGAAAAAGCCATTCTGGATGCTTCCGGGCTAGTTTTTCATCTAAACCTGCTGAAAGGTAGACAGGTGTTTTCACATTGATATCATGTGCGGCCTCTATCATTGCTTGCAATAAATCAAAGGTAAGCCCTGGATGCATGTCATTAACTGCAGAGGGATGATAAGCCCATCCATGATGACATTTGGAGAAGACCGTAATGGAATCTACATGTCCGAGCTTGAGCATTTCTTGAAATTGTTTTTTCTCAAATTGGGCACCAATGAGTTCAATTGCTTCTGAGGTATGGAAATCTAAATGCACTTGTCTGAATCTCATTTTCTATTCTCCTTTAAAGTTAAATTCACTACTCTAACTGTACGGAGAATTACTCTATTCCACTAGCAAGGAAAACGACTATTAATAGCCTAATATCGACTTTAACTTATTTGTGATACGATAGGGACATGAGGTGATCAGAGCGAATGCTATGCTTGGAGTTGACCATGCCGCCGCTCCCGCAGTTCGTTACCATCGGGCGAGCTAGGTGGGAACAGGGGATGCAGCATTTCCGGAGAACATTTGATGTTTATGACATGCTTTTTTGTACGAGTGGTGCTTTCTATATGTCGGAAGACGAGCAATCTTATGAAGTTCTGGCTGGACACATGTTAGTTCTGGAGGCAGGCAAAGAGCATTGGGGGTATCGGCCGACTGAGGTTAATTCGGATATCTATTGGGTGCATTTTGTTCATGAACGGCCGAATAGAACCTTATTTCATGAAGAAATAGAGTGGACCTCTGTGATTAAAAAAGGAACGGATACCGACATCACGCCCTCTAAGCAAACGATGTATATTCCTAAATATACGTCACTTGATTTGGCGCCGATTATCCCCATTTTGGAAGAAATGTACGCCTTGCATAATCAATTTCAAGTAGAAAACGCGCTTGAGCTTCATGCGTTGTTAGGGCTTTTATTTAGCAAATTACAAAAATCAATACGCAATCGGCATACTTCGCGCTCCCAAACGATCTGTGACCGCGTGATGCAGTATTTGCAGGCAAGACGTCATGAACCGTATAAAGCCAGTGAGATGGAGCGAGAACTCCATTTCAATCCAGATTATTTGAATCGTTGTTTGAAGAAGCATGCGGGCATGACACCTGTCGAGTATTTGCATTATTTGCGGATCGAAGATGCCAAACTCTTATTAACGGGTACGGCACTGCCGGTAGAACATATTGCAGAGCAGATAGGTTTTCCCAATAGCAACTATTTTGTTCGGTTGTTTCATAGGAAAGTTGGCATGACGCCGGGGAGATTTCGGAAGATGTGTCAGGGTTACATGTAGGCGGAAATTGAAAGGCTCAACATTTTTTTTTACATTTAGAACAAAAATCAGGTATTATATATAATGAAATTAAAAAAGAAAGTGGGATCACTCGTGGGCCGTAAGTGGAATAACATTAAAGAAAAGAAAGCTTCCAAAGATGCAAATACAAGTCGAATTTATGCCAAGTTCGGACTCGAAATTTATGTAGCAGCACGCAAGGGTGAACCAGACCCTGAATCGAATCGCGCTTTGAAAGTTGTCCTGGAGCGGGCCAAAACCTACAATGTGCCCAAAGCGATTATTGATCGCGCCATCGATAAAGCCAAAGGCAGCTCCGATGAAATCTATGTCGAGCTTCGCTATGAAGGATTCGGACCTAACGGTTCAATGGTCATTGTGGACACGTTGACGAATAATGTCAACCGCACGGCTTCAAGTGTTCGAGCGGCTTTTAGCAAAAACGGCGGCAATATGGGTGTAACAGGATCTGTTGCCTACATGTTCGATGCCACAGCTGTTATCGGTATTGAAGACAAGAGCATCGATGACATTATGGAATTTCTGCTGGAATCGGATGTTGATATTCGTGACATTATTGAAGAAGAAGGCATCGTGATGGTTTATGCCGATCCGGAGCAATTCCATGCTGTGCAAGAAGCATTCAAGAAAGCTGGCATCACGGAGTTCTCGATTGCGGAATTAACGATGTTGGCGCAAAACAATGTCACATTGCCAGATGATGGACAAGTCCAATTCGATAAATTAATTGACGCTTTGGAAGATTTAGAAGATGTACAACAGGTGTATCATAACGTTGAATAAGACCTCAAACCGCGCATTGCGCGGTTTTTTATTTTAGACAATAAAACTTCCTAGCATTAATCACATTATTCTGAAAATGAATCATTGCCAGACCTAAGTGCAGTGGCTAACATGGTATCATAGCGATATTTAACGAATTCAGCATGATAAAGGGTGAGCAGCGATGTATAAGATTCTGGTCGTGGATGATGAGCCAACGGTTAGCTCGGGGATTAAGAACTATTTGATGAGATCGGAGCTGCAGATTGATCATGTAGAGACAGCTATCAATGGTTTTGAAGCGCTGGATTGTTTGCGGATGGACATTTATGACCTCGTCTTAACTGACATTCAGATGGGCATGATGAACGGCATCGAATTGATGGAAGCAATCCTTCTGGAGCAGCCGCATCTGCCGGTTATCGTGATTTCTGCTCATGAGAAATTTGAATTTGCCAAGAGATCACTGCGTTTGGGTGCTAAGGATTACCTCATAAAACCAGTTGAACTGGATGAACTGATTCGCGTGGTGGGCAAAGCGCTGATAGAAAAGAAAGAAATAGGAAGACAAACGCTGCAGCGGCCAGAATCGACTTCCGCCATGGATAATCGCCTGCTCAAGAAACGGCATGAAGCTTTAATTGAGCTAGTTACGGAGAAAGATCTCCAGGAAAAGGATTATGCCGATCTGCTGCGTGAAATCGGCGGTCCACTGAAAGAAGAAGGCTATTGGTACGGCATCGCGGCTGTACATTTGAATCTAAGCAAAGGCGGCTTCAGCAATCAGGATATAACGTTGGTAGATCGTAAACTATTGAAATATGCCTCGGTTAATATTCTGGAGGAAAGCTTGTCGGACTGGTGCGGTGTTGCTTTTTACGGTTTCGGCAATCAGTTGGTTTGCGTCATTCAATTGAACGTTTCGGAGCCGCTAGATACGAGAATGTCTATGAATTCACAGCTTAATCTCATTGGTCAAACGATTATTATGAATCTCAAGCAATATTTGAATGTAGATGTGACAGTTGGTGTCAGCACGCTGAGTCCTGAAATTACAACGCTGCCTAGGCTCATGGAGGAGGCTAATGCTGCTATCGAGTGGAGGAAGCTGCATCCGAATAATAAGGTTCTCTATTATGAGGATATGTCAGCCTTGGGCAATTTGCGAATGATGGAATGGGCAGCTCTGGTGGAAACAGTGGTCCTTCAATTAAAAACGGATACCGATGCTCATTTGCCTGATGAGTTATATCATGTTGTCAAAGTATTGTCATCGCTCAAGAAATCAGATGGTTTATTTCACAGCTGTTTCGGTCTGTTGGTTTATCGGCTTTATGGATTGCTTTTTGATAATGGGCAAGAGGCTAGCAGCAGCTTTCGCCACTATGATCCAGATGTTTATTACCGCGGCATGGATAGCAGCCAAAAGGTTGATTGTCTAAAGTCGTATGTGCAAGGGCTTTCATCCTTAATTCGCGAAAGTATCAGCAAAAGGGATCAGACCGTTGTTTCCCGGATATCCGCCTACATTCATCAACATTTCGGCAATCATGAGCTCAAGATTCAGGATATTGCCGGCGAGGTGCATTTCAGCGCAGCCTATGTGAGCTATCTATTTAAAAAAGAAACGAACAAAAACGTCTGGGACTATGTATCTGAAGTCCGTATTGAGGAGGCCAAGCATCTGCTGGCAACAACCGATTTGAAGAGGTACGAAATCTCCTACCAAGTCGGATATCAATCGCCGGAGCATTTCAGTCGGATGTTCAAGCGATTCCTAGGCAGTTCACCGGCCGATTATCGCAAAGAGATCAGGGGGAATTCATCTGAGGCTCCAGTATAAGATGATTTTGGCATTTTGCCTGTTTATCATTGGGCCCTTTCTGCTCGTAGGCTGGTACTCCGCTTCGCGAACTTCCGCAACCATGAAGAATGAGGTCGGAAAGACGATGCTTCAACTTGTGAAGCAGAATCATGCAACGATGGAGAACACCATGTCTTCTGCAAGGGACAAGACCGTCACTTTCTTGGATAATCATTTTTTTAGCAATCCTAAACAATTTGCATTTTGGACGCATATTTCGTCGATTAGCGAGCTTAGTGAAGCGGATACGATTCTGGAACGCTGGTCATCGGATGGGACCGAATATACCTTATATTTGGAGAATAAAGGAGAGCAACCCTTTCCACTCAATGCGCTTTATAAAAACCAAGGCTTAATCTATCTGGATCAAGGAAGCCCTTATCCGGAATGGGCCGAGCAAACCCAAAAGGAAAAAGGGGCCGGAAGCATTCGCCTTGCTACAATGAGCAATGGACAATCGACCGTAAGTTTCACCAGAAGCATTCTGCATCCAGGGAAATATGACGAATCGATTGGTTTTCTCGTCGTTTCCAAACTGGAGGTTTTGCTGACCAAAAATATGGTTTCGGTTCAACTGCCTCCGAATGCCGGTGTCTATTTATTCGATGACCGAGACGAGCTTCTGATGCAGGCCGGGACCGGCACGATGGATCTTACGGAATTGCCGGAAAATATGCGCAATCAAACGTCTGGTTTCTATTTTGCCAATAGTCGGAATCATCAAGACTTGTACGCCATTTCCAATGATATAAATTTCAATACAAGATTAATTTATAAAATACCTTTGGCGTCTATTATGGGCAATCAAACCGACTTTCAGCGGATGATTATGGTGATGCTGGCTGTCTACCTCCTGCTTGTGCTGCTATTCGTCTTATATTTGTTGCGCAATATTATTAAGCCGTTGGCCAAGCTGGTTATGTTCACCCGTTTATATGAGCCGGGGCGGCCCTTTGATTTTGGAAACCTATCCTCGCGTGCCAGCACGGATGAATTCGGCGTCCTCTACAAAGCTTTCATTCGGATGACAGGCAGGCTGAATGACTCCATCGAAGAAAATTATGGGATGAAGATTAAGCAGAAGGAACAAGAACTGACTACACTGCATTCTCAAATTACGCCGCACTTATTGTATAACACGCTTGATTCTATTTATTGGTATGCGCTGGAAAGCGGCAATGAGGGTGTAGGCAGCATGGTCAAGGATTTATCGAAGCTGCTGCGCATCGGGCTAAGCAAAGGCAAGAGCATTATCTCTACCAGCGAAGAATTGGAACATATTCAAGCCTACATTAGACTCCAGATGAAAAGGTATCCAGGAAACTTTGAAGTGTTCTGGGAGATAGAGGAAGGCATAGGCGCCTACACTATGCCGAAGGTCCTCATCCAGCCCTTGGTTGAAAATGCTATTTTCCATGGCATTCAGAGCATGGATGGGGAAGGACATCTCTGGGTACGCATGCGACGCAGCGCAGAGGATGTCCATATTCTGGTAGAAGACAATGGGTTCATTCCGGTGAACCTTGATAAACTTCAAAGTATTGTACACGGTCACTTACAAGATAAGGGCTATGGCATCCGGAACGTTCACCAACGTATCCAACTGCATTATGGTGAAGGTTATGGTCTGAGTTATCGATTAAGAGAAGGCGGGGGCTTGATCGCCCACATTGTTATACCTGCGCAGCCAAGTGAATAAGCAGCATTGGATCCGGCGATATGCCGGATTTTTTTGTGATTTTGGAGACCCGAAAGAAAGTCGGAGGCTACCCTGTCAGGATAGCGGGTTTGAGGGAACTACAGTACGCTATCATTCTGAAAACCGCGATATTCCACGTCAGAGGGAACTACGATCCGCTATCTGACCATTTCCCAGTTGGAATCAGCAGATTTGGCTTAAATAGCGGATCTCAGTTCCTTTTCATGCTACGTTTACCCCAATTCCTGCCATATAGAGGATCATAGTTCCTTTTCACACGACGCTCTCTGTCACTGCATAGCGGGTGTTTCTAGTTGAGAGAATGCATCACGCTCTTATATATATACATCATCGAAAACAGGAAAACGTTATCATATACTTAATGTAACAGAGGAAGGAGTGAAAGAAGTGAGAGAGACCGTCGTACCTTCACCAAATGCCGTGCGAACGAATCGCCAAGTGAAAGCGTATCGATTTTTTCGCAGCTTTTGGCAGTTCAGACATTTAACTTTCATGATCGTGCCAGCGGCACTCGTGCTTGTATTGAACAACTATTTGCCCATGTTCGGTTTGTTTATCGCATTCAAAAAAATCAATTATGTGGATGGCATTTGGCATAGCCCATGGATTGGTTTCGATAACTTCACGTTTCTATTCAATAATGGGTCGCTATGGAGAATTGTGAGGAATACGGTTGCTTACAGCATGACATTTATGATTCTCAACTTGGTTTTATCGGTAGCCATCGCGGTGGCGATTAACGAGCTGCGCAGCCGTTTGGCGGTCAAAAGCTATCAGAGCTTTTTGATCATGCCGCACTTTTTATCGATGGTAGTGATCAGCTATCTCGTGTACGCATTCCTGCATCCAACGAATGGTTTCATTAATGCATCCATCTTGGAACCGCTTGGCAAAGCGCCAGTGTCTTGGTATATGGCCAAAGAATACTGGCCGTATATTCTGACCGTGGTCAACGCCTGGAAAGGCATCGGAATCGGAGCTGTCATCTACATTGCCGCTATCGCCGGGATTGATCCCGAATATTACGAAGCCGCAGTCATCGACGGAGCCTCCAAATGGAAGCAAATTGTCCATATTACACTTCCTGCGATTATGCCGATCGTGATTATCATGACTATCCTGAATATGGGACATGTGTTTAATTCCGATTTCGGCTTATTTTATCAGGTGCCGATGGATTCCGGAATGTTGTACCCCGTGACAGATACGGTGGATACTTACGTATACCGCGTCTTAATGCAGCTAAACGATATCGGCATGTCTTCCGCTGCGGCAATGGTGCAGTCTGTCCTGGGTTTCATCATGGTCTTTATCACGAATGGAGCGGTCCGGAAAATAAATTCGGATCAAGCCTTGTTCTAAATCAACTGAGATGAGGTGAGCTTCTTGATCTCCAAAGCGTATAAACGGGAAAATCGCATTTCCCCGTTGTCTGCGACGATATTGAATGTGATATTCATTCTGCTGTCGCTAGCCTGTGTGCTGCCTGTTATGCTGGTTATCATTGTTTCCTTTACGCATAATGATTCACTTGTGAACCAGGGGTATAGTTTCTTTCCGTCACAATGGTCAGTTACCGCTTACACAACATTATTAAAAGAATTCTCAACCATCGCTGCTGCGTACCGGGTGAGCATTGGGATAACGGTCGTAGGAACAGTTCTAAGCGTCCTGCTAATGGCCTTATATGCGTATCCGATTTCCCGCAAAGACTATCCATTCCGTTCCTTCTTCACTTTCTTCCTGTTTTTTACGATGCTGTTCAACGGGGGATTAGTCAGTAGATATATGATCTACACGCAGACTCTGCATCTAAAAGATTCGTATATCGCCCTGATCCTGCCGCTTCTCATTGTTCCGTTCAATGTGATTATTATGCGGACGTTTTTTCAAACGACGATTCATCCAGCCTTGATCGAGTCCGCAAGAATCGATGGAGCGAGTGAACTGCGCATCTTTTTCCGGATTGTGCTTCCGTTGTCTCTTCCGGTACTGGCAACTATGGCGCTTTTTGCCACGATTTTATATTGGAATGATTGGTTCAATGCGCTCCTGTTTATCAATACAGAGAATAAATATCCAGTTCAATACCTGATGATGCGAGTCTTAAAGGATGTGCAGTACATCAGGGAAAATATGACGCTGGTTTCGCAAAATCCAGAGCTTCTCAAAAATCTGCCGAATGAATCTTTGCAGATGGCTATTGCTTTTATCGGGATGGGGCCGATTCTTCTGGTGTATCCGTTCTTCCAGAAATACTTTGTCAAAGGGCTGACAGTTGGCGCTGTAAAAGGTTGAATAATTTGGCATTGCCGGCTGTTCAGATTGCCTATTGCATCAATCAGCCGATTTATATAATATCCATTTCAGGAGGGTCCACTATGAAAAGTAGAAAGACTGTCGTGTTTGCACCGCTAGCGCTGGCTCTTGGTTTATCCGCTATTTTACCGGCTTGCTCCAGTGACAACAAGGGGAGTTCGGCTAGCCCTGCAGCAACAGCTGCAAGTACATCTGCAAGCACTGCTGCGGTTGCCAGTCCGCAAGCTTTGGCTCCCTATGAAGTATCGATCGTGTATCACGGGAAACCGCAGAAGGACGATGCTTTGGTGCAGGAGAAATTGAATGAGTATTTAAAAGCAAAGATGAATACTACCGTATTGCTCCAACCGATTGCACCAAGTGATTACAAGAAAAAAACCGAGCTGATGATGAACACGGGTGAAAAGATGGACCTTGTATTCACCGCATCGTGGCTTGATTTCTCCGCGAATGTGACCAAAGGCGCTTTTATTGAGCTGGATGCGCTGCTGGATAAATTCGCTCCTGACACGAAGAAAGCACTGCATCCGTTATATTTGGAGGCTCCACGCTACAAAGGGAAACTCTATGCGATTCCTACGAATAAGGAGATTACGCAGGGTAAAGCTTTTACATTCCGAAAAGATATCGTCGATAAATATAATATTCCCACTGATAAGATTAACAAGATGGAAGATTTGGAACCTTATTTTGAAATTATTAAACAAAAAGAACCGGAAATGATCAATAACTATGTGGCTGGCGGACCTGCAAGCTTCATGATGTATGAAAGCAAATCCAACTATCGTCCGATTG
Source organism: Paenibacillus sp. HWE-109 (assembly GCF_022163125.1). Lineage (NCBI taxonomy): Bacteria > Bacillati > Bacillota > Bacilli > Caryophanales > Paenibacillaceae > Paenibacillus > Paenibacillus sp. HWE-109. The sequence continues at coordinate 2,533,665 of NZ_CP091881.1, forward strand.
GACCGGTTCCTGCGAAGCTGCCGATGTTCTTCTTGGATTACAAGTCTCAGGAGATGAAGGTCAAGACAGTACTCGACCAGGATATTATTGATCTGAACAAAGCAGATGCCGAGATGTTCCGCAGATACTATGAAAAAGGTTACACGAATGCCGATGCGGCTACGGTAACGACGAACATTGCCGATATCCGCAAACAAGGGAAAATTTGGCAGCAAACAACGGTTTGGAAACCAGGTTCAGACATTGAGTTAAAACTTTCCGATAACTTTGACTGGGTATCCCATGTGATCGAGGAGCCTATTGTAACGACGGATTTAGCGACAGGTTCTATGCTTTCCATTTCCAGAACGTCGAAGAATCCAGAAAGAGCGATGATGGTGCTCAACTACCTGCACACAGATCCTTATGTTATCAATTTAGTTGTTAACGGTATTGAGGGTAAGCATTACAAGAAAATAAGCGCTAATCGGATTGAACCAATTAAGGATTCTGGTTATGACGGCGGCTTATTCTGGGTACTTGGCAATCAATTCCTCAATTATTTGAAACCAGGACAACCGGACGATCTGTATGAAAGTTGGAAAAAGTTCAACAATGATGCTAAGCGTTTTCCGCTTCTTGGATTTGTTTTTGACGATACGAATGTGAAAAATGAGATTGCCCAGCTTACGACTATTGTGAATGAATACAAAGTTATCAGTACGGGAGCTGTTCCGAATCCAGTGAAATTGCTTGATGAGCGGAATGCGAAGCTGAAAGCAGCAGGTCTTGAGAAAGTGAAAACTGAACTGCAAACGCAAATCGATGCTTGGTGGAAAGAAAACAAAAAATAGCCAGATTGCAGAGGTGATTCCCGTTGAAACCCCAGAATCTCATCTATACCTTCGTCAGTTATGCCTCCCATTATGATACTCCTTGGGGACATGGAACGGCTGTTGAAGGTGTAGAGCGGACAGCCAAATTGGCGCACGCTTACAACATTCCTGTGACTTGGATTGTCAACCGGGGGTCTATCCCCGTGCTTGGCGAACAGATTCGGAAGTGGCATGCTGAATATGGCGATGATGTTATTTTGCAATGTCCGTTTTTTATGGAAGATGCCAAAATGTCAAAAGAAGAGTTAAAAGCTTGGCTGGAAGCGGATTGGCTCCTTGTGCAAGAAGCCTTTCCATGGGCGACCACCAAGATCGCCGGGCGAGGCAAAATTTACAATGAAGTGATCGAAGTGTTGGAGGAACTGGATTTCCAGGGCATGTGGGGCTACTGTTGGGAGCAAGTATGGTGGGATGGCATTACGCATAAAGGTATTCCATGGGGCACGTGGTATGTGGATAGCCAGCGGTATAAGGTTCCTCACCAAGGGAAAGGCAAGGTTGTCGCCTGCGAGTGGACAGCACGGGATTTGCATCTGACTTACCATACAGGCAGTCCTGTTATTTACTCAACCGACCCTAATGATGTTCTGCGCGCAGGTCTATGCACGGGGGAAGATATCACTTACTGGAAACTGATGTTTGATGAGTATTTGGAGAATACAGATCATAATGATCAGGTGTTTTTTCTGCAGCAGCAGGAAGCCCACGAGATGGAGTTCACCGAACGCTTCGCCGTTTTCCCTGCTTCGCATGTGGAGGCTTGTGAAGGGATGCTGGACCGATTCTTTGCCTATATTTCGCAGTTTGAGGTCACACTCACAACCTTGCCGAAGGCGCTCGCGTCCTATCACGAGCGCAATCCAATCACGGCCCCTGTCTATATGTTAACGAAAGATAAGCCGATTCGCCCCGAAGTCAATGAATATACGATGACTTTAGGCGGTGTGGCCACCGGGCCATGGCCGGACACGTTCCTTTATTACGACAACCAGTGTCAGATGGTTTTCGTGAAAGGAGAGAGCACACCGCGTTTGCTGCGCAACTACGTTGGACAATGGAATATGAACGAAATGTTCCAAGAAGATATTCCTAATTTATTCGTAACCAAGTATGAGCGCACGGACGATCGTATTGAGCTTGTTTATGAAATTGGGAACTGGAAGCCGATTCCCTTAGGAATCGTGTACTGGGATGATTTGCATGAGTATGAAATCGATACTTGTTCAGAAGTTGATGAAGCGAAGATTATTAAGAATGAGTTGGTTTTTCTTCGGTTCAATTTAACAGGGGATAAGAAATCGATTCGATTAATACTACGGAAAAAGCAGTGATGACGTAGCTAAAGCCTTGCATCGAAAGAGATGCAGGGCTTTGGCTTTTGCATTTTTGAGTAGACATCAATTATGGAGCTGCAGGCGCAGCAGTCGGCTTAGCTTCGACTACCTGAGGGAGGGCTCTGACAGGGCCCGATTGTTGCGGCTCTTCTTTTGTTGCAGATGGCTGACTTCTTACAGAAGCAGCCTCTCTCGGCTTGACGCCCGAGTCAGAAGGCAGCTCCTTGACAGAAGGTACAGCTCTCGGCTGCTGTCGTTGATCACTCACCGCAGCAGGCTGCGCAACTGCCGGAGCAGTTGCACGAGTATTCTCAGTCGGTATAACTCGCGCTGCCCCATCTGAAGCTGCAGGTCCCGGCTTCTCCACAGTCACAGCAGATTGAACTTCGGATGTCTCTGATTTTGGCTTACTATCAACGGCTGGCGGTTGCGTACCGCTTGCCAAATCGGTTTGTTGCGTTGTAACACCAGTTGGTGTTGTTTGCGGTACATTAGGCGTTGATTTTTCTTCGGACACTTTGGTGCTTGATGCTGGGGGAGCCGCTGTCTCAGTGCCCTTAGGATTGGTTAAGGTGCATCCACTAATAATAAGAATGGTGGCTAGGCCAAGAAATGACCATCGATAGGAATTGGTTTTGAATTGTTTGATCATGGTAATTCTCCTTTGTAGTTGACCTTTATTTCCTGAGAGATGGACGTTCCCTGCTACACGCCTAGGTTGAGTGAAATTTTCCAACAGCTTGATGAGCGTATAGCCGTAGTCCTGACTTTGTTCAGGTGGTAAGCAGTTGAGGGCGAGAGCATCGCTAGCGATTTCCTGATCTTCCTGCATGCGACGATTGGCATACCAAAGAATTGGATTAAACCAATGAATAATAAGAAGAACATGCATGAGCCAGTTGATCGCGATGTCATTTCTCTTGCTATGGGCTAGTTCGTGCAAGAACACATGCTGCAATTGATCGTCATTTAAACTGTTAAGAATAGATCTCGGCATAATGAGTTTGGGCTTTATAAGGCCGAAAAGAGTAGGTGTCGCTACTTCATCAGATTGTAGAAGCACTATGGGTCTTTGAAACGACATCATGACTTTGGATTGATTGAAAAGTTTACGTATGCGCGCATCGGTAATCATAATCGTTTCACGTTGTATCTTTCGAGCAAATTTACGATTGATCCAGATCGTATAAGTACCTAAAGAACATACACCAAACAGCCAAATTGCGAATAAAGCTCGATACATAGATGGGGCTGCAGTTGGTTGAGTGTTAGTAATTTGGCTAATTACTTCTTGATTAACATCTATCGCAGAGTGGACTGAATCTGTATATCCAACCCAATTATAGATGCTGAATTCACTTTCTAAGCCCCAGGGTAGAATTAATCGGACAATTACCATAAGCCACATAAGATAATGCCATCTTGGTTTGAGTCGATGCTTGAGCACCTTCTGCATCCCAATAATCAGCACAACCAAAACACTTGTCATCGTCGAAACAGACCAAACCCAATCAAAGAGCTGAATCAAGTGTTCAGTTAACTGTTTCATTTTGTTTTGTCATCCAAGATATTTTTCAATTCTTGAATATCTTCCTGAGAGAGGTGATCCTCTTTCAAAAAGTTGACAAGCAGAGGCTTAAAAGCACCGCCATATATGCGTTTCAGGAAAGATGTGGTTTCGGACTTCACACATTCGTCTTCGGACACCAAGGGGAAATAGGCATATACTTTGTTCTCTTGTGAATACGAAATGGCTTGTTTGAGGGCCAATCGGTTTAAAAGTGTTCGAATTGTTTTCGGTTTCCAATCCGTTTGATCAGCTAATGCTTCAATGACTTCATTAGCCGTACATGGTGTCTTGGCCCAAAGCACTTTCATAACTTCCCACTCGGCATCTGAAATATGGGGGACGCTTGTCACAGGTTTACCTCCTTGTTTATTTGGATTACAGCTGTAATACACTCACTATATTACATGTGTAATCCACGCAAGTCAAGCTGCACATCTAGGACACTGCAACACGAGCCTAAGCAGGATTTCTGATGGTTGAAGAGGAATACATCATGACAACTTTATGCAAAGGGGAAGATCCATTTGGCCAAAGTACTGATGTGTTATCCTGAGGGACGGCACAAGGCTCTGACTATGAGCTATGATGATGGTAGAAATGCGGATAGAAGATTGGTAGATATTTTCAATCGAAACGGCATAAAAGGAACTTTCCATATCAATTCCGGTTTATTCGATCAGCCAGACCGATTGACGGAAGAGGAAGTGCAGACCCTTTACGAAGGACATGAAGTTTCAGCACATACGCTCACTCATCCTACTATTGCTCGCTGTCCTAACGAACAAATCGTTCATGAAGTGATGGAAGACCGCAAAAATCTGGAGCGGATTGTAGGTTACACGATAAGGGGAATGTCCTATCCGAATGGTTCCTACAATAGCAGGATCAAGGAGTTATTGCCTGGATTAGGTATCGAATATGCAAGAGTAGTTGCAGGCACTGATCATTATGGGATGCCCGATGACTGGCTGGAGTGGCAGCCTACTTGCCATCATAATCGTGATTTGATGAAACATGCCCAAACGTTTCTAAACCTGAACAAGACGCAATACTTGTACCTCATGTACGTATGGGGGCATAGTTATGAATTCGATCTGGACAACAATTGGGAATTGATTGAACAATTTTGTACATGTATTGGTGGGAAAGATGACATCTGGTATGCGTCGAATATCGAGATTGTTGATTATACGAAAGCATTTGAACAGTTGAAGTTTTCAGCTGCTATGGATTTTGTCTATAATCCAACGGCGCTTAGCGTGTGGTTAAGTGTTGACGGTCAGCCAGTGGAAGTGAAAAGTGGGGAGCAACGGAAGTTTTGATGCCAACAACTCAATCAGATAACAAACAAGGCTGTCTCATAAGGTTGAAAAACCTGACAAGCAGCCTTTTATTTATCATTCAAGTTTCCACACGAAACAAGGTACCATCATCACGAAAATAATAAGCGATCTCATCTTGGATGGTAGTTAACCTTACTGAATTTTTCGTGAACCTGTCGATGATACCTCGATCTACTTCGCAATAAACACCGTCTATATCCGTCTGCCACACGGAAACCGAAGATTGCGACAACGCTGCGGCAAATAGGTCCGCATCTGATTCCAGCTTCTTCAGCATTAGCTTCGCCTCACCCTTTGGAAAGATCCATCCCGACCTGTTACGTACGAAAGATTACTTGAGTATATGTCAAAGTGTGCAATGTATAACGATTTATTCTGGAATAAGGGAGATCAGGTAGTAGATAAAGATAGTACTGTTCGTAAGGAAAGAATCGTTTACAATAGATATTACAAGATTCGACATTTAGGTTTGAGGAGATTTCACTATGCATAATAGACATATTCGAATAACAGGCACTGGCAAATATTTACCGAAAAAAGTCGTGACCGCCCAAGAGATGGATTTATTGCTTGGGGTCCCCGCCGGCTGGGTCGAGAAGAAATCAAATGTCTTGCGGAGACATTTCGTTGAAGATGAGAGCGCTTCTCAGATGGGAGCATTCGCTGCACTAGAAGCGCTCAAGCAGGCTAATCTCAACTTCCTTGACATCGACTGCCTGGTCTGTGCCAGCGGTACGATGGAGCAGCCCATTCCAAGCACAGCTTCCTTAATTCAGCGAGCGTTAGGTCAGGAGAAATCAGGGGTACCTTGTTTTGATATCAATGCGACTTGCTTAAGCTTTTTAACCGCTCTTGACGTGATGTCCTATATGGTGACCTCAGGACGATACCACCGGATACTGCTAGTATCTACGGAGATTGCATCGCTCGGCTTGAATTGGTCGAATAAGGAAAGTGCAGCCTTGTTCGGAGACGGAGCGGCAGCCGTCGTTATTGAGGCTTCCAGTGAGCAAGAGGGCTCACGTATTCTCAGTTCAGCTATGAAGACTTACAGTCAAGGGGCTCATTTGTCGCAAATTCGCGGCGGCGGCACGAGACTGCCGGCTTTATCCACGCAGGAGGAAGCAGCGTTCCTTTTTGAGATGGACGGACCGGAGATTTACAAGATGGCTTCGCGCTTATTGCCAAGTTTCGTTGCTTCGCTTCTGCAGGAAGCGGGCTGTGCGATGAAAGACATTCAGGTCGTTATTCCACACCAAGGAAGTGCCATGGCTATGCGACTTATCAGTAGAAAATTGAGAATTTCGGAAGAGCAATTGATGTTTATTACGCCTACACATGGCAACACAATTGCCGCTTCGATTCCAATGGGACTGCATGAAGCGATTCGCGAAGGGCGCATCACACGGGGGGCGCGATTGATGCTGTTGGGAACTTCAGCGGGATTATCTATCGGAGGGATGATTCTTGATTATTAGGGAGCAGGCTCAGATTAATTCAGTTGGCAGCAGAATTCTGCTGACTGGCGGGAGAGCTCCGGCAACGCTTGACCTGGCGCGGCAGCTGGCGGCCAACGGACATGAAATCTTCGTGGCAGAGAGCTGCAAGGAACATTTGTGTCAGCACTCACGCGCTGTCAAGCGAAGCTATCTCGTGCAGGAACCTGTTTCCGATCCGCAGGCGTATCTTGATGAGATAAGAAACATTATTCAGACGGAGCAAATAGAGTGGTTAATACCGATGTGCGAGGAACTCTTTTATATTTCGGGAGGTCTAGCGTATTTAGGCGCGTACTGCCATGTTTTCGTTGAGCCGCTTGGGAAACTCAGACGGCTTCATAGCAAGTGGGAGTTTATCCTTCGAGTGCAAAAACTTGGCTTGGTTGTTCCTGGCACCCATCTCCTTTCATCCAAGCAAGAAGGTTTGGCTTTCATGGAAGCAGCGGTGAACAATGCGAAGGCATCCAGCAAGTGGGTATTCAAACCGGTCTTCTCCCGATTTTCGAGTAAAGTTCATTTGGCGGAGGTCACGGCAAATGGCTGGACAACGACTTTTCACTTGGGAGACGAGGACCTATCAGCGGCGACACCGTGGATCGCACAGCAATTCGTAGAGGGAACAGGCTTTTGCAGCTACAGCGTAGCTCATCAAGGCGAGATAACGGCACATGCCGTATATCCCGTCGGGTTCACTGTCGGACGCGGCGCCTGCATAGCCTTCGAGCCAGCCCAGCATCGTCAGATTGATGCATGGGTTGAACGGTTCGTGCGGGAGGAAGGCTTCACAGGCCAAATTGCCTTTGATTTCATCGTGACAGATGAGGACGAGATTTATCCGCTGGAATGCAACCCGCGAGCGACTAGCGGAATTCATTTGTTCACCCCCGAAGACCGGTTGGACCGTGCTTTCCTTGTGGAAGCGGATCAACCACTGCCGACACGGATCGTACCACGCCCTTCACGAAGGGCAATGATTACTTTAGCCATGTTAAGCTTTGGGGCTGCCAATTGCCTAAAAGGCCGATCGTGGAAAAAGATTACAGCGTGGATGCGGTTTCTCTTTTCCAGTGAAGATGTCGTATTTCGCTCCCGCGATTTCCAGCCATTCTGGCAGCAGTTTCGGCTCATTCACTGGAATTGGCGGGTTGGCGTGCGGCATCGCATTTCGGTAATGGAAGCCTCGACGATGGATATCGAATGGAATGGGGGTGAAATGTTCTGAACATTTTAGTCACCGGAGGAACGGGCTTTCTAGGCAAAAGCCTGGCAATAGCCTTGCACAATCTTGGACATAACGTAACAGCAACAGGCAGAAATCAGCAGATTGGAGCGCAACTTGCGAAGCAGGGAATCATTTTTTTGCCAGGCCATTTGGAAGATCGGACAGCGACTTTAGAGAGATGTTCAGGGCAAGACATCGTGTTCCACTGCGGTGCCAAATCATCTCTATGGGGCAGTTATACCGATTTTTATGACAGCAATGTCATTGGAACTCGCAATATCATTGATGGATGCTTGGGGAGCGGGGTGCAGCGGCTTATACATGTCTCGACACCAAGTATTTATTTTGACTATAGAGACAGGCTCAATATTCATGAATCAGCACGCCTTCCACGTCGCTCAGCCAATGCTTACGCAGAGACGAAACGACTGGCTGAGGTGGAAGTGGACAAAGCTTTTCAATCTGGATTGCCCGTCATTACTATTCGCCCACGCGCTATCTTTGGTCCAGGTGATCAAGCTATTGTTCCGCGCTTGATTGAGGCGAACCGTGCAGGGAAGCTTCCGCTCATTCGAAGCGGACGCGCCATCATTGATTTAACCTATATCGATAATGTGATTCATGCCTTGCTGTTATGTATGAAGGCACCGGCCACTATACTAGGGGGCAAGTTCAACATTACGAATGGAGAACCTTCGTCGTTCATCGAAGTACTTATCCAGTTATTCGATAGATTGGAAGAACCGATTAGGAGTAGAACGGTTCCCTATCAACTGGCTTATTGGATCGCTGGAATGATGGAATTGGCTGCCAAATTATCTGGCAGTGCTGAGGAGCCGCTGCTAACCCGATATAGTGTAGGGCTTCTCGGACGCAACCAGACGCTGGATATTTCAGCCGCCAGAGAGCAGTTGGGATACAAGCCGGAAATATCCATCAAGAAAGGAATTGACATCTATGCAGCATGGTATAAAAAGCAACATCGTTAAGGTTGATGTCCAGTGCTCCTTCATGGCGGCTGGTTATTGCACGCATACTGAAAGAGTTACAATCCGTGACGGCAGCCTGCGTACCGTGAGATTTCCTGCGTTATTCGCACTTATTCAGCATCCGCGCTTAGGGTATATCTTGTTCGATACTGGCTATACGGAACGCTTCTTTCATGAAACGAGCAAATTGCCATTTTCTCTGTATGCAAGGATGACGCCGGTTTTTTATAAGACGGAAGAAAGTGCAGCGTATCAGCTGCGCCAACAGGGGATTGCGCCTGAAGACATTGGCTATATCGTCCTCTCGCATTTCCATGCAGACCATGTTGCCGGATTGCAGGATTTTCCGAATGCCCGCTTTCTTTATTTACAGGAAGCCTATGATGCCGTTCGCCATCGAACAGGCTGGAAAGCGGTGATAGCGGGCTATTTGCCGGGTTTATTACCGAGCGATTTCGAAGCGAGATCGCAGCCATTTGATGAAACGCAGCTCATAGATCTGCCTGAGGGATTTCCATTCAGCAGGGGACTCGATATTTTGGGAGACGGAAGTCTGATCGCTGTTGATATTCCTGGACATGCATCAGGTCAGATTGGACTCCTGCTGTCCACGGGATCTGAAACTTATTTCTTATGCGCTGACGCGGTGTGGAGCAGCCGCGCATATCGGGAGCATGTGCTTCCGCACAGGTTGGCGGGTATCATCATGACTGATCGCCATCAATATCAAGAAAGCTTTGCGCGAATTTACCAATTACATAAGCAATACCCAGATATAAGAATCATTCCATCGCATTGCAGTGAGGTGTGGGAGGAGCTTGTTCCCCGAGGTGGCGGATCATGATGGAGAAATTAATCATGGTTGGGCATTACTTGAAAACCAAATATCGCATGCAGCGAAGAGGGGGAGCTCTCGCCGAGCAATGGCAGGAGAAGCGTATTCGCCGCCATATCCGTTTTGTTCGCAAGAAGTCACCCTATTACCGAAAGCTTTGGGCGAATCTGCCTGATTCAAACTGGAGACAATTTCCAATAATTGAAAAATCAGACATGATGACACATTTTAATCAGTTAAATACCGTAGGAATAGAGAAAGAGCAGGCATTCGAGCTTGCGCTGCATGCTGAGCAAACCCGTGACTTCACTCCGATGCTAGGTTCAGTTACCATTGGAATGTCTTCCGGTACGTCCGGCAACAGGGGGTTATTTCTTGTGAGCCGTAATGAACGGCTGGCATGGGCAGGCACGATTTTGGCAAAAGTGTTGCCGCACTCGCTGCTGCATCCCGAGCGAATTGCCTTCTTTCTCCGCGCCGACAGCAATCTCTATGGCAGTGTTGGAAGCCGCAGGCTGCAGTTCCAATTCTATGATCTGCTCAATCCCCTCCAAGCGCATATAGATCAATTGAACAAGCAACAACCCAGTCTTATTGCAGCGCCGCCATCCCTATTGCGGCTGCTGGCGACGGCTTCGCAGGAAGGCATTCTGCATATCCGGCCGGGCAAGCTTATCGCGGTTGCAGAGGTGCTCGATCCCCTGGATGGCAAGCATATTGAAGCCGCATTCTGCCTGCCTATTCACCAGATTTATCAATGCACAGAGGGATTTCTGGCAAGTTCATGCGTCCACGGGACTCTGCATATCAACGAAGATATCGTTGCCGTACAGAAAGAGTACTTGGATGCTGACTCCGGAAGGTTCGTCCCCATCATTACGGACTTTTCGCGAACGACTCAACCGATTATACGCTACCGTTTGCATGATATTTTGACAGAGCGTACAGAACCCTGTCCTTGTGGTTCGCCCCATATGGCCTTGGCGCGAATTGAGGGTCGCTGCGACGATTTGTTTTACTTCCCTGCCAAACAGGGTGAAGCGCTTGTTGTTGTATATCCTGATTTTATTAGCCGCTGCATTATCTCAGCTGCCGAAGAAGTGTTGGAATATCTGGCTGTTCAACACACGGCCGATACCGTACAGATCTCGTTCAGACTTCAACCAGCAGACGAGCATCTAAGAGACAATGTGTCCAAACGAATCACTGCATCGATACAACGTTTATGCGATCAAATGGCCTGTGCTGCGCCTAGGTTACAGTTCACCAGGCTCGAGTATGAGCCTGGTTTACGGAAGTTGAGACGGGTGGAACGGCGGTTCCAGCTCTCGGATACCGTTAAAGCGCCATAATGATGTGTTTAAGCGACTGGCAGGGAGCGTTCCCTCGGGGTCTTTTCTTAAGTTTTATGGAGTAATCGAGGAGTTACCCTTGCTGCTTGCGTGGAGATAAGGGAACCGTCCAACCGCTATTGTAGTAACAAGTATCATTATCGTTAGGCAGGGGGAACTATGGTGCGTTATTTTAGTGAAAAGTGTAAAAAAAGTGAATTTAAGGGAACTACAGTTCGCTATTTTGCTTTTTGAAGGGAAATTTGCATGCTTTTCGTGGAAATAAGGCCCTGTAGTTCCGCTTGCGCCTTCGTAACCCTGCCATTTGCCCAATTAGCGACCTGGAGTTCCCTTAATAGGGGTTGTCGCTTGAAACCAGCCAGCGTAAGCATAGAAACTGGTCGATGCAATTGCACCGATGGCGCTGCTTAAGGAGTAGAAAATCATGTAGCAGGCTGTGAGTTGACTGCACGTCTCTGGGCGCATGTTAAAGACCAAGCTCTGATTTGTGACATGCACGGCTTGCTCCGCCAGATCAAGGAGGAAGATTCCAATGATCAAAGCAAGCAGCGAGTGTTAGGTATAGCTGAGAGGGAACCATAATATCAGCAGCAAGGCAAGAGTGATTGCAGTTATCCTTTGACCCAAACAGCGATCGGCAAGCCGCCCGGTTTATTTAAAAACCCAGTCAAAACACCAAAAGGTGTACAGGCTGGGTTTTTATATAGGCTAGCATTGCTTTAACGAACTGAACAGTCTTTATATACGATAAAATGGCTGTTCAATTTAACTAACGAACTCAAGAGGCGTTATGGCATGAAATATAGGCAGAATGGGGATGTTTTTAGGGAAATAACGCCTCAGGAGTTCGTAAAGATTTTAATTTCACGCATTTTGCTCAAATAAGGCTTATTGAGTTCGTTAGGCAAAAGAACATTGCCTGCGCACAAAATGTAACTAAACGCGAAGTGCGCGTCCCTCAGGCAGATGCTCCGGCTGCGCGTTTATGATGGAACCATCCTCCAGATGGAGCCAAGTCTGAAAATCACGGACACCCTCCGTTAATGCAATGACTCTGGCTCCGGTCAGGAAGGGGCGATTCAAGTAGGCATTCCGTGTCGTTCGGCCATAGCAGAGGCGAATCCCGTGCAAGGTCCCCCAAAAGTCATTGCCATGATCATGTCCCACAAAAGTCCCCATAACATCACCCATTTCCACCATAGCCGCGAAAAATCCTGTGTTAATCCACGGCGTACAACAGCTGCTCTCCAGTTTATGTCCATAACATGTGCTGAAATCCCATATATCATTGTATTCCGGCAAAGGAATATGGAAAAAGGCAAGAGATGGCAAGGGTTGCCCGCCATTCTGGTCGGTTAATCGATAGGATTGATCGACATACCATTGGATTTGGCTTCTGCGAATCCAGTCATAGAATCCTAATCGCGAATACTCAAGCGGAGAGTAACTGCCCGAGTCAAGGAAATAGAGCGCTGCGGCTGGATCATTATGCCGATCTTGAATGGTGATGACGTAATTGCCTACTCCGTCAACGAGTGGCGGATCGGGTTTCGCATAACAAAACCGATGAGTCAACTGAAGCGCGTGCAATTGCTCACGCGTCATGTTGACGGTCTCGGAATCGTGATTCCCGAAAACGACCGCCCACGGAATCTCCATTTGTTCAGGCAGCGCCACGGCGTTGCGGAATAATTGAGTGACGTCGGAGCTGCCGCCGCTTGCAATCACATCCCCCGTGTACACAACGAGATCGGGCTTCTCAGACTGCAGGATCCGCTGCATCATCGCTCTCATTTTAATTTCATCATCGGCTTGACTATCGCTGAATTCAACGTCGGTGAATTGGACAATTTTGAAGGTGCCGTCTGCGCGAAATCGCAGTTGTTTTTTCATAGTGCAACCTCATTTCTATCTTGTGGGTGACAACTGGCCGAAACGGCTTCGAGCAATCGCCGATAAACGTCCTCGAAGTTGACACTATCCGTATTCACTTCCGTGAAGCTTGTCATGCAAGCTTGAATAATCTCATCGGCCAAAGGCTTATTGACTTCAGCAAGCAATTGAAAAAGCTCATAATCTTCCACTCCAGCGCGCATTGCTTCTAGCCGCATGCTTAGAAGGGGACCGTCTGAACCTGGATAGACGATGTGCGTATCTCCGGCAGGAACTCTTTTGGCATGCACACCTGGCGCGAGGAAGGGGCAGGTCAATTCAAATGGATTTTGGTCCTCCAAATACATGTTGAAACCCCAATGAAGATAGCCTTGCAAGCCATATTTGTAATTGCCCCAATGCAAATAACGCGTTTTGAGGAGCGCCAGATCCAAGAAACGATTTAAGTAATGACCTCCGGGATTCCAGCACGTATAGAACCAGACGGTTTCTCCCAGCCGCTTAAGGTGTTCGAAATGTTCTTGATGTTTGTCGAATCCTTCATTCGTCGGCACCCAGATATCGATAGAGCCTTCGATATGAGGATAGATCATAGCTTCAATGAGTTTGACCCCTGGCATGAACTTGCGTACGATGCTGGATAGAATACGGAAATCGCTCGCAGATTCTTGAATCGGCTCATCGGCCACATGTTGAATGGTTAGCTCCAACCAATCATTGATCTTGAGAAATTGGTGCCATGCCGGTAGAAATTGAGCCAGGAAGGCGTAGCCTGCTGGTGAGGTAGCTTGGATTTCCGGCTTGTAGCTGAGCACAAAGGCGGGATCATCCCAGCCAAGCCTGCTTGCCAGATGTCCAGCCTCAATGCCGGAGAAGCCAAGGGACAGGAAGAGCTCGATGTATCTTTGGACTTTAGCAAAATCAAATGTGTATGTTCCCGCATGATCACACACATCAACAAGCGCTAAATCAACTAAAAAATGGGTTTGGCGTGTTCTTCGCATGGCTTCCCCATACTGGCGGATCATCTGCCAGTGATCTTCCGACCAAAGCTCTAGACCATGATAGGTGGCTGCATTGTTATTGGAAAACCAGTTCGTGATGGCAAGTGTTTCTCGTTCAGGTACGGTTGCCTGGAAAACTTCGAGCGCGACTTCTATGATGATCTGATGTTCGTCGATTTGGATATGTAGTTCTCCTGGATAAACGCCAGGCGTGATCCGAGAGGGAATATGCCATGAAACATATAGAGCTTCCGTTGAACTATCAACAATAAAAGCTTGATCGATTCGTTGTAAAGCGTCATATACGCGAAAAGGGGCCAGACGAGTTACATAGTCAGCGGGCGTCCCTACTGGGATGGTCGAGTATTGCGGACCTGTGTTCTCATTGACGAGTACGTCTTTCATTCGAAATACTTCAATGAGGTTGTCTTGATCTGAGGCAGTCTTCGTACTAGGATGATAGCTCCATATCAGATTGTTACCAATCGCCAAGCCTTGTATCAGAATTTGACAGCCTGCACGGGTTCCTCTTGCCACAGCGAGTGAAATTCGTTGATCACAGGAATCGTTAATAACCTGATCTGGATAGAGCCATTCATTCGCGCTAAAAATTTGATAGATCATGTTGTCGTCACCTCTTTCTGGATTGGCCAATCAAGGATTCTGGCAGCTGCGCATCCCAAGTTGAAGGAGTTTCCAAGCCTAGTGCGAAGGCAGCGATTGCCGCTGTGTCCATGATCGACAAGGCTGGAAGCACCGCAGCGGCTTCAATGCCCGGCCCCACGCATCCCCAGAATACTTGTTTATCCATCGGATGGTCGCTGCCGTGATTATAGGCATCAGCACCGCCGCCGCCATGATCGGTTAACACAATAACTAGACTATCTGTTAGTAAGTTCAAACGTTCAATGGAGGCAAGAACCATTCCTATCAGGCGGTCACAGTTGGTAATCGCTTGCAAATAGTCAGGAGAATTAGGCCCATAGCTATGCTTATGTCCAGAGCCGTCTGGTTCATCCAATTGCAGGAAGAGTAGTTTGACATCTTGATTATGGATCAAATATTGCTCAATCGCAGTAACAAGCTGTTCATCCGGCAGAGACACTTTATGAATAGCAAGACCTTCTTCAATGATTCCTTCATTAATGGGCGACCACCCAACAAAGGAGGCTAATTTGGCTTCCGGCCACGCTTCTCTAGCCAAGCGAAAGATGGAAGGGTAGGGCGAATCCGCGGAATAACGTTCGCTGGCCGCAATGTCATTAGTCAGTAAATGTTTCTCTGGATGCACGCCATGCAGGACGGATCCCCAGCATTGCGCGCTAATCGTAGGCGATTCTGCTTGAGCCTCATACGTGAAAGCTCCTTGAGCCAGAAACGCATCCAGGTGTGGCGTAGCCGTGTGTTGAATAAACGAACCAGCACCGTCCATTCCTAGGATAAAAACACGTTCAACAGGATGAATAAACATTGTGCAAAACCTCCGTATTTTGAAAGTGAAAGCAGCATTATTACTTATAGAAAGATCAATTCGTTTTTAGCATAAAGAGTCCTATTTCCACTGTCAATATCGCTATGGCGGTTTCAATTAACAAGTCACCATCGTCGTATTACCAAGTCATGATCCTAGTGGTCGGGGCGATTTTGGATGTACTATAATGGCACTGTAAGCGATCGTTGGACAGAAAGGGTGGGCTCATGAAAGGAATTGAAACCGTTTCAATACAACCGAAATACGAAACATCAGCGAAGAGAAAAATGCAAGTCAGGCTAAGAAAACTAAATAAATTCAAATGGCTGCTGCTGATGACGGTGCCAGGCGTACTGTACTTATTCATCAACAATTACATTCCGATGTACGGTTTAGTGCTTGCCTTCAAAAATTATAATTTTGCTAAAGGCATGTGGGGCAGTGAATGGGTGGGTTTGAATAACTTCAAATTTCTGTTTAATTCACCAGATGCTTATATCATCACACGCAACACGATTCTATATAATGTCGTTTTCATTATTCTCAATTTGATCTTGGCCTTGTTAGCCGCACTTCTCATCAATGAAATCAAAGACAAAGTCATCTCACGTTTTTATCAAAGTACGTTTCTGTTGCCGCATATCATTTCAATGGTTGTCGTTGCCTATCTGGTATACAGCTTCCTAAATATGGAGAATGGTCTCGTCAACCGACTGATGGGCAAATGGTTTCAGAAAGAAGCTATTTCCTGGTACAGTGAAGCAGGTTATTGGCCGTATATTCTCGTTATCGTCAATGCCTGGAAACATGTCGGTTACCTATCCATCATTTATTTTGCTGCGATGCTAGGCATCGATAAAGAGTACTATGAAGCTGCCACGATCGATGGCGCGAATAAGTGGAAACAGATGACACGAATCACGATACCGCTGATTACGCCCATAATCACAACGATGACCCTATTAGCGGTCAGTGGTATTCTGAGATCCGACTTTGGCTTGTTCTATCAAGTTCCGATGAATACAGGCGCTTTGATCTCGACTACCAATACGATTGATACGTTCGTGTATCGAGCCATGGGACAATTAGGGGATATCGGCATGTCATCCGCAGCAGGGCTCTATCAGTCTCTCGTATGTTTCTTCCTCATCCTAGCAGCCAATTATGCTGTGCGTAGAGTGAATAAACAAGAAGCTTTATTCTAGGAAAGGGTGTACTTTGATGATAAAGACGAACAAGTTCAGTCAAACAAGTATTCATGTCTTCTTCTGGTTATTCACCATTGGTTCCTTACTGCCGTTTCTCCTTATTTTCATGGTGTCCATCTCGGACGAATCGTCTATTGAATCTAACGGCTATTCCTTAATTCCGAGCAAAATCAGCTTCGCCGCCTATGAGTTTCTATTTTTTAATTTCTCTGAAATTACCAAGGCTTATGGAATTACAATCTTTTGCACGATTATCGGGACTATGTTAAGTTTACTTATTACAACACTAATGGCGTATCCGTTATCACGAGTAAATTTACCGTTTCGGAGAAGTTTAGCGTTCTACATTTTCTTCACAATGTTGTTTAGTGGGGGGATGGTGCCATGGTATATGACATTCGTGAATCTGTTGCCTATGAAAAATTCAATGCTCGCTATGATCATCCCGGGTATGCTGTTAAGTGCCTTTAACATTCTGTTAATGCGTACTTTTTTCACAAATTCCATCCCGGAATCGGTAATTGAGTCGGCAACGATTGATGGCGCCAGCGAAATTCAAATTTTCTCGAAAATTGTTATTCCACTTTCGCTGCCCATTATGGCAACCATCGGATTGTTTACAACGTTAGCTTACTGGAATGATTGGTATAATTGCATGCTTTTTATAGATAAACCGGCACTTTATAATATTCAATATTTAATGACGAAGACGCTTACAAATATTCAATATCTCATCATGAAATCCAATTCATCCGCACAAGCCGGTGAACTGCTAGCCAAAATGCCAAGAGAAACCGTGCGCATGGCTTTAGCTATCGTCGGAATTGGCCCGCTGCTACTGGCGTATCCGTTCTTTCAGAAATATTACATTAGTGGAATCACCAGCGGAGCCGTAAAAGGGTAAGGCTGACTGCAAGCAGGAAAGGTTATTCACAATACAGTTACATTGAGAGGGGACCATAGATCCATGAAGAAGACTTTCAAAATCACAGCAGCACTCCTGATCGGCAGCACATTCACATTGTCGGCATGCAGCAAAGACACGAATAAAGCGGAACCGTCAACCTCAGCAGCTCCAATTGCAAGTACGGCAGCAGATTCTGGATCCAAAACGTTAGCTCCATACAAAATTACACTTGTGTACCCGGCTTCCGCTCCGAAAGATTTAGCTCTAGTCCAAGCGGAAATGAGCAAATATTTAACGGAGAAAATTAACGCAACAATTGAATTAAAGCCTATCGAGTGGGGTTCATGGGACGACAAAACGAACTTAATGAAAATATCCAATGAACCATTTGACCTTATGTTTACGGCTAGCTGGTACTATTATCCAAGGGATGCTGCCAAAGGTCAGTACCTTGAATTGGATGATCTCATGTCGAAATACGGCAAAGATATTCCGGGCGTTCTGGGACCAGACTTCATCAAAGGTTCACGCATTGGCGGCAAGCTCTTCGCACTGCCTACGAATAAGGAATTCGGTCAAGGCTTTGGTTTCTTGCTGAACAAAAAACTAGTTGATAAATACAACATCGATACCAAAGGTATCAAATCTATGGACGAGTTGGAAGCGATGTTTAAAAACATCAAAGACAATGAGCCAGGTGTAACACCAATCATAAGCAGTAAATTCTCTAATATCTGGAATGCGGCTAACTATGACGGACTCGTTGCCGGCTTAGCCATTCCTCGCGGAAGCAAAGAGCTTAAAGTTATAGATACGCTAGAGGATCCGAATGTCCTGAATTTTTACAAACGTATGAATCAATGGTACAAGAATGGCTGGTTTGATAAAGACGTCCTCACCTCGGATTCGGATCAGGCGATGAATATGATTAAGGCCGGCAAAGGCTTTGCCGTCGCGCAATCCTTGAAGCCTGGCAAAGATAAAGAGATGAGTCTTACATCAGGCACCGAAGTTGTTCAAATCGAAACGGCTGCACCATTTACAACAACTGGCGATGCGCAAGGCGCTATGCTAGGAATTTCAAGAACGTCCAAAGATCCAGCGAGAGTCATGATGTTCCTCAACATGCTATATACGGATGCCAAACTGGTGAATATGCTGGATTGGGGACTTGAGAACAAGCATTATGTGAAAAAATCCGATACGATTATCGACTATCCGGCAGGCATGACGGCAGATACAGAAACATACCCGAATCCAGGCGGCTGGATGTTCGGAAATCAATTCAATTCCTATCTATTTGCCAATGAAGATCCGAACAAATGGAAGCTGTTCAAAGAGTTCAATGCCCGTTCGGAACGCTCGATTGCGCTTGGCTTTACGTTCAATCAAGAGCCTGTGAAGTCGGAGATGGCCTCCATTACGAATGTCGAAAATGAATTCAAATCTCTCTATACCGGCGCTGTAGATGCTGAGAAGACGATCGCCAAATGGAAAGAGAAGAGGGCTGCTGCTGGTTTTGCTCGTGTGAAGGAAGAAGTCGAGAAACAATTGAAAGAATGGTCAGCTACACAAAAATAGTTCGCATAGGCTCCTTGCAAACCCTACCTCTATGTAATTGCCATAGGGGTGGGGATTCCTTATTTTCACTAAACTAACTATAATGATTGTATTCCCATTGGTTAGGAGAGACCTGAATAGATGACGAGTTCTCTTCGATTCAAGCTGATTATCGGATTTATTACCATTGCTATTCCTTTGTTGATTTTACTGCTTTTCAATAACTTATTCGCATCGAGCACAGTCCGAGAGCAGGTGGCTGAATCGAACAAAAATGCGATTATACTGTACTCTAATCAATTACAGGCAGAACTAAACCGTGAAACGAATTTCTTATATAATTTGGCTTACGAAGACCCTAATATCTCACTTTTGTCCCGTGTTATCCATGATCCAACCGAGTATATCCTCACCAAGGAGCGGATTATTAATGAGCTGAATCGCTATCACCGCTTTGACAGCAGCGTCGATTTCCAGTTTATTTATTCCGTTCAAAATAAAGATATTTTTAATACAGCAATCAAAACCAAATCCTATGAAGAGTTAATTACGATTCAAACGACGCTAGAAGAATTGTTAAGAGAAGCAAAGCCTGGGAGTATCTATTTTCAAAAATGGAAAGCGGTTAAATACGGGGATCAGTACGCTTTAGTCCGCTTGGTAGATACTGGAGAAGGCTATTATTTGGGTGCTTCCGTTCAATTAAAGAACTTGATGATTCCTTTGGACTTAATTCAATTAGGTTCCGATGGATTTGCTTCGTTCATCTCGGACGAAGGGAAGATTATTTCGAATAAAGAGATGTCAACAGCGCTTGCCATAGAGCCAGAGGGCAGTCAAGATACCTACCAATTAGTCCTTATTGACGATAAAAAGTATATCGTTGTTTCCAATCCGATTAAGGGTACAGACACGATGTTAAGCGCTTTTATTCCAGAAAAAAAATTGGTTCAAAAATTAACCTATTTTCGCGGCTTTATTTTCATGCTGCCATTTCTGGCGGCTATCGTCTTGATTTTTTACGTATTTTATTTGAATAAAATGATTCTGAGACCGATTTACAATCTCATTCGGGGGATGCGGAAGATTAAACATGGCGACTGGAGCACGCGTCTGGCACCTTCGCAAACCAAAGAATTCACGATTATTAATGAAACATTTAACGAAATGGCAGCACAAATCCATGATTTAAAAATTCACGTGTATGAGGAGCAAATTAAACTGCACAAAGCAGAAGTGAAGCATTTGCAGCTTCAAATGAATCCGCATTTTTTGCTGAATTCAATCAATATTATCTATAATCTGGCGCAAATTCAGAAATACGATATCATCCAATTGATGAGCTTGAATTTAGTCAAATATTTTCGATTTACCACCCAAACTCATCGCAACGTCGTGTCGATTGCTGAAGAGCTGGAGCATATGGAAAGTTACATCAAAATCCAACAATTGCGTTTCCCAGATCGCATAACGTATAACTTTGAAGTAGAGAACTCGCTGCAATCCAGGTGTATTCCCCCATTGATTATTCAGCCATTCATTGAAAATAGCATGAAATACGGCTTCGACTTCATGGAGCATCCGTTTCATCTGGATATTCAGATTGCATCGGAGAAACACTCGCACATCATGGAGATTGTGATCTCTGACAATGGGAGCGGCTTCAACCCTGACATTCTAGCTCACTTGCGATCGGGGCAATATTTCCTTTCTCAGAGTGATGAACATTTGGGCATATGGAATGTCTATCATCGTCTCCAGTATATTTTCGGACAGGAAGCAAGTCTTCAATTTACCAATTTGCCAGATTCAGGTGCCTGTATCACAATTCGCATGCCAATTCGTAATTTGGATTCATTTGCCTAGTCGAAGCGGCTTTGAAGGAGGATATCCATGAACAGAACAGCACTTATTGTAGATGATGAGATCTATGCAGTAATGGGCATTAAAAGTGGTCTGAATTGGCAAGAACTGAATATTTCTGAAGTGTATGAAGCTTATAACATTCGTGAGGCGATGAAAGTATTTGAGCAAACGAACATAGATATTCTGATCTGCGATATTGAAATGCCCAAGGGAACAGGGATTGAGCTGCTGGAATGGGTTAATGTTCATTCACCGGCAACAGAGACCATTTTCCTTACCGCACATGCTGATTTCAGTTTCGTTCAGCGAGCCGTTCAGCTCGATAGCTTCGATTATATGCTCAAGCCAATCGAGTTTAGTGTCTTGCAAGCAACCATTGCCAAAGCGTTGCAATCTATTGCGCATGACCAAGAACTCCACCAATTAAGGGAGCAATACAAGCCTTACTATGAGCTCTGGATAAAGAATAAAGCGGTGCTCAGCGATACTTTCTGGAATCAATTATTCGCCAAAAAAATGGTTTGCAGACCACATGAGGTGTCACAGTTTATTGCGGATCATCATTTGCCCCTCACCGCGCAGTCACGCATCTTGCCCATCGTGATTAGTGTCGAGTCCTGGGATCGCGACTTGGACACAGGCGACGAGGAACTGTTGGAATATGCGCTCCGCAATGCAGCTTCCGAGGTCCTGCTAAGCGGCTATCAAGGGGAAGTGATTCAGACCAAGCAAGGTGTAAATGTCGTGCTATTCTTTTTGGAACAAGAAGAGCAGATGGACTATACGAGCATTAATGACAAATGTTTAACTTACATAGCTTCATGCAAGCAGTATTTTAGCTGCAGCATTTCCTGCTATATAGGCGAGCCTTCAGATTTAGTTGGGATACGTGAAACCTATATCAAATTGCTCGACATGGAATATAATAATTTGCAGAAATCGAACAAGATTTACTGGCAGCACGAGTATCAAGCTAACCAACTGATGCCGAAGCTTCCTGAGTTCTCCGCCTGGACGATTCTTATTGAACAGGGGAAACGGGGGGAGATGGAGAGAGAGATTGCCCGCAATTTGAAAGAGATTCGTGAAGATCCGCGATATGGAGCCAATGCGCTGCATGCTTTCTATCATGGATTTCTTCAAATGATTCATTACATCTTGCATAAAAATGGCTTATCTGCCCATGAACTTCTCCAGGATCATCAGGATATTTTCAATGGCAAATTACCACGTTCGCTAGAACAGCTTCAGTCATGGGCGTTGCAATTAATCGCTGTGGTCTGCGACTATTTGCATCAAAATGACTCCGTTATTCAACGAATTCAATGCTACATCGCAGATCATCTCAACGAAATGATTACAAGGGAGCAACTGGCTGATTATGTCCATTTGAACCCAGCTTATTTATCTCGCTTGTTCAAAAAAGAGGTGGGTGAATCGATAACAGACTATATTTTGATTGAACGCATGAAGTTGGCGCAAGAGCTGATTCGAAATTCGACGATTCCAATCTCGGATATCGCCAAATCGCTTGGCTATAGTAATTTTTCCTATTTTTCGAAAATGTTTAAAAAGCTGTATCACTGTACACCCCAACATTACCGGAAACAAGTGGAGGTTATCGGCTAACACGACTTCAATTGTGTTTTTTTCACGAATAGGATACAGTTTGAGACTTCTTCCAACTATTTTCCATTTAATCATGTATAATAGAACAGGTCTCGACATAAATCCAAAAAGATGGTGAAAAAATGACTAAAAAAGCGGTATCCATATTCCTGCTCGTTATGTTTTCTTTTCAAATTTTTATGGTTAATGCATCTTCAGAAGAAATTACGAACCCCAGAACGTACAACTTAGAGCTTGCCCGATGGCACATATATAACGACGGCACTCACCCAATCGAAACGACGACAGGGATCAATAAAGCGCTGCAATGGTCGCACGAACAAGGATATCAAGTTTTCAAAGTACCAGCGGGCACTTATTTAATCAGTAAAGGAACTAGTCCGAATGACTCGCAAGCTCAAATCAACATGGTTAGTCAGATGACTTTCTTACTGAATGATGCAGCGGTAATTCAAAAAGAATCGAATGGTTTTGAGAATTATAGAACTTTCTATGTGGGCTATGGCGTGAATAACGCAACAATCAAAGGCGGAACATTGAAAGGAGACAAAGATACTCATAATTATAGCAAAAAAGACAACTCCTCGAGTTATGGGACTCATGAATTTGGCAGTGGAATCTCCTCGGAAGGAGCATACCAATTAACCATAGACGGTGTTCGAACCACTCATTTTACTGGGGATGGCATATCGATCAACGGATCTATCGTTGGCATTGAAGGTACTTATGGGAAGAGCTACCTTAAAGGAGATATTGATCCGTTAGGCAAGTTTATTCCTTCTACATCGAAGATTAGAAGTAAAACAGCCGTGGATCTCACTAATCCATTATTTAAAGGGAGAGCGTATTTTGCTTACGAACAGCCTCAAGCTGTTTCAAGTAACCTATATGATGTCTATTTCTATAATAAAGATGGCAAATATGTTTCTGCCGTTAAACAAATCAGATTTGGCATTGATCTCGTTCAAATCCCAACTAATGCTAGCAGCTTTTACCCTGTTTTCAGTTCAACGGATTTGGCTAATTTTTTTGTGAAATTGTTCAGTAATGATGTTTCAAGAAATGTGACGATTAAAAACTCGGAATCCGCATTTAACAGAAGACAAGGCATCTCACTTGTAGGCGTAGATGGGATTGAAATCACGAACAATAAAATTCATGATATCCAAGGTACAGCGCCTCAATATGGCATTGATTCAGAGGCAGGAGGCTTTTTCCCTAACAAGAACATTACGATAAACAATAATCACTTTCACAATAATAAAGGTGGAGACATTGTATTCGCTGACGGAGACACGGCGACAATAAGCAATAATCTATTTGAGAGCAATATAAATGTGTATATTTACAAGGCATTTCCCAATACGGTCGTTAAAAACAACACTTTTCATCAAGGCGGACTGACAATGGCGGGTACAGGCGTTGCAGATCAAAACACTTTTCATAACGCCGAAGTTAATCTACTGGCAACAAGCAATACGTTAACTAATTCAACTTTTG
This sequence comes from Paenibacillus sp. HWE-109, assembly GCF_022163125.1. NCBI lineage: Bacteria > Bacillati > Bacillota > Bacilli > Caryophanales > Paenibacillaceae > Paenibacillus > Paenibacillus sp. HWE-109. The sequence goes on from NZ_CP091881.1 coordinate 2,557,722, forward strand.
TAAATAGTAATTTAAATTTGAATAATACAGATCCTTTTGGCTCCAAAGTAGATCAAATTACAATGACCAATACGGATACCTCCGTTTCTACTTCCTTAAATGTTGGCAACCGTCCAGTTCGACTCTCCAATGTCACCATAAAGGGGTTAACCAAACTCTCTGCGATAGGCGGTAAAGGAACGGATCAAAACATCTATGATCAAGTAGTTGTGCAAGATTATAATGCCTACAACGGGACGACACTGCCTGCTGGTACTTACAATAAATGCAAGTTCACATCGACAACCAATGAGTCTATTGGATTGGGTATTAATCAAGCTGGCAAATATATTTTCAATGACTGCTCTTTCCACTCTTTGGGTAAGATCTTCACGATTAATGAAATGTATGGGGAACCTGATGTCATTTTTAATAATGCTGACTTTAAGATTTCCAATGATGTTGGCTACGCGGCAGCCATTTATATTCAAGGGGTGAAGCAGCTATCCATTCTAGGCAGTATTTTTAATGCTACTAATCTCACGGCTACCAAAACACCGTTAATAAAAGTGGGTTCAATTGCAGGCGCAACAAAACCTTCCAAAGTGAAGGGTTTTACCATTAAGAATAGCCAAATAATAACGAATAAACCACTGCATGGGATAGATACAACTGACGCAGGAACCGGGGCTCCAGCGTATACAATTGCCTATAATACCCTTCAGGTAGCAATCATGAAGCTGAAAACGAATGATATGAAAACAAGCAATAAAGAGTTGGCTAATTAAACAAAATTTAAGGGGGCGTTGCTCGGTGAATACGGTACTGAGAAGTTGGGGGGAAGCCCTAGCGGCTATCGTATTTATCACTTCGCTCATAATTGACCTAGCCGCTGGCTAGGTTTTTTGCTAGATTTTATATGTTTTGGGTTTGGGGTGAGCAAAGCTTATCCCTTTTTGGCGTCCACCACAGACTTCTTTGCTACGGCGGTTTTTGGTCTCAAAGAACCTCTAATGAACCGTACGATGCTTATATACGTGAAAATGGCTACTTTGGAGATTTAATGAACGGAGTTGGCGCTAACGAGCACTTTATTGGCCGAATGGTGATCATTTGCTTGAGATAGCGCATCTGGAGTTCATTAGATTTTCAGAATGGGCGATTTTAGCGGAATAAAGGGTATTGAGTTCGTTAGTGGTTTGGGGCTTGCCTCAAGGTACATGGACTTGGTGAACCTAGCCGCTGGCTAGGTTTTTTGTCATGTTTTGGAGTGATCGAGAGGTTGCCCCGGCTGCCACGTACGGAGAAATGGGAACGTCACGCGCTATACTAGCTGAAAGTGACATTATCGTGAGGTTGGAGGAGCTACAGTCCGCTATTCTGGTCAAAATTGACAGTATAGCTAGTTTGAGGGAACTACAGTTTGCTATTCTAGCCAAAATTGACATTATAGCTAGTTTGAGGGAACTACAGTTCGCTTTTCTAGCCGAAAGTGACATTATAGCTAGTTTGTGGGAACTATGGTCCGCTATTCTAGCCAAAAGTGACATTATAGCTAGTTTGAGGGAACTATGGTGCGCTATATTGCTGTTTGAAGGGAAATTCAGCGCTTTTCGCTGATATAAGAGACTGTAGTTCCGCTATCGTCCAAACATGCCTGCTTTTTGACTAAATAGCGGATTAGAGTTCTCTTACAGGATTTCTCGCTGGTAGGAGGCTCATCTCGCAGGGATCAAAGTCCGGTTGTTTCTTAATTGGGATAATCGGAGTCTCATTGGAGTTGATTAGTTTAGATTAGATTTGAAAGTTACTATAGATCGCACCCGTCGCGAACTATGTCCTTTACGAACTACGTCCTTTACGAACACCGTTCGTTGTGTTATAAATAGATCAAGACATTCAAAATCTAACTCCGAGGTGTAAATCGATATGACAACAACAATCGCAAATACAAAACAACAACAACGCATCGCTATCGTGGGGGCAGGCCCTGGAGGGCTGACATTGGCGCGTATTTTACAGCAGCATGGTGTGGCGAGCGTCGTCTATGAACGAGAACAATCTCCGAGCAGCCGAGGGCAGGGCGGATCATTAGATATTCATCATGATTCTGGCCAAAAGGCACTGCGAGAGGCGGGTTTAATCGACCAATTCGAAGCGCTCGCCCGGTATGAAGGACAGGATTTCCGCTTATTTGATAAAACCGGCAAAATTTATCTGGATGAGGTGGCAGAGCCCCAGGAAGGGGATCGTCCTGAAATCGACCGCGGCGTTCTGCGTGAGCTGTTGATACAGTCACTTGACCCCGCTGCCATTCGTTGGGGGCATAATTTAACCCACGTGGTTCCGTTGGAGAATGGGCAGCATGAGCTGCATTTCGAGAACGGACATATCGATACCGTTAATCTCGTTGTAGCTGCAGATGGCGCGTTTTCACGCATACGGCCGCTTCTCACGGAATCTACTCCTGCGTATTCAGGACTTAGTATGGTTGAGATTTATGTGAATAATGCAGCGGTCGATCATCCAGAAATTTCAGCTTTGAACGGAAGAGGCAAAATGTTTGCCCTCTCGGATCATAAAGGGATCTTGGGGCAGCTTAATGGGGATGGCCGAATCTGCGTATATTTGGCCTTTCAAGTTGAACGGGAATGGCTGAATACCTGCGGCATTTCATTCGATCAGCCAGAAGATGCCAAAGGATTGCTGCTGCAACATTTCGACGATTGGGACGAATCATTAAAGAATTATATCCGCTCTGCCCAAGGTCCGATGTTCCCAAGACGCATTTATATGCTGCCTGTTGGATTAAAGTGGACCAGTAAACCGGGAATTACACTCATCGGTGATGCAGCGCATCTAATGTCTCCTTTTGCGGGAGAAGGCGTAAACTTAGCGATGCTGGATGCTACAGAACTTGCGTTGTCTATTATTGAACATGCCGATATCAACCAAGCAATTCAAGCATACGAGGAGAAAATGTACGTCTATTCGTCCAAATCAGCGGAGGAATCACAAGCCAATCTCGAGCTTACTTTCGGAGACGATGCCGCAGCTAAATTTCTGGATTTGATGAACCAGTATCATAGTGTTGAATAAGTAACATAGCAAATGTGTAAGGTAGTATCATCTTCTCTTCAACTGGATAAACTATCCTCTAATACATGTACGCTTGAGGATAGCGTCCAATTGGAGAAGGGATGTAACTAGCATGACGATACAAGATGGAATTAATCAAGTCGAACAAGCACAGCAGGAAATCGTTGAAGCCAATACATTGATTAATGATGCTATTATTCATAGCTTTTTATTTACATGGAGATGGTGGCTGGGCATTGCCTTGTTTATTGTGCCATGGCTGATTTGGTTGAAATATAAGAAGAAGGATAGCTCAAATAGACTGTTTTTAGCTGGTCTTTGTTCGATTCTACTAGGTCAAATCATCGATATGTTTGCCTTGTCCATGGGGAAATGGTCGTATCCGATCAAGTTTATTCCTTGCTCGGGAACGACATTTCTGCCTTATCACTTTTCAATGCTTCCAGTTGGCGTTATGTTTGCCATTCAAATAAAACCGAAATTAAATCCAATTCTTAAAGGAATTATTTTAGGACTTATTTGCGCGTATCTAATTGAACCTTTCTTTACGAAGACGGGTTTCTATAATCCGAAAAATTGGAAATATATATATGACGTTTGTATCTACTTCTCCATCTACAATATAGCTCATTTGTTAACTAGATTGAAACATTTTGGCCCAATTGAATCAAAGGACGAGTAACCAGGAACGGCTCATGCGCACTTGATGCGAATTGAGCCTTTTTTATTTATAAACTGAGGTTTGTGCCAAAAAAATCATGAGGTTTCTCCATTGCTAATAAAAGCAAACTTTATTATGCTTATCAACGATAATGATTATCATTGTCTTCATAAATTCACTATTGGGGGAAAAAGAGCGAGATGAGAACCGCACGTAGATTTGTCATCCTATTAGCATTAACAACTCTGATGATCGCTTTGGTTGCAGCTTGTGGAACTAAAGTTGAAAAATCAACACTAAAGGATGCCACAGAACAATCTAAAGCAGAACCAGCTACTAGAAAGATAACAGATTCCAAAGGTCATACAGTAGTCATCCCAACGCAAGCCAAAAAAATCGTATACACAGGCAGTGACTTGGGAGATTTGTTGGCATTAGGCGTTAAGCCAGCAGGTGCCACACTAGGAGTTATTGCCAAACAGGTTGCTTATCCGGATTTGTTAGTAGGTATTGAAGATATTGGAGACGTGTCAGCGAATCTGGAGAAGGTTCTCTCACTTGAACCGGATCTGATCCTGATGGACAGTGGAGGCACTTATTATAAATCTACAGATTATGACGCGCTTAATAAGATTGCACCAACGGTAACGTATGACAGGCTGCCTACTTTTGAACGATTGCTTGTCATCGGTGATATTATCGGAAAGAAACAAGTAGCAGAGAAATGGATACAAGATTTCAAAGGGAAAGTTGCTGGAATGAAAGGGAAGTTAACTGTCAAAGAGGGTGAAACGGCCACTGTTTTCATACGCTTAGGGAAAGAATTCTATGTGATGGGGAATAGCGGGTTTTCTACGATCCTATATGATACACTCGGTTACAAGCCTGCTCCCAAAGTTAAGCAAACTTTAATTGATAAGAATGAAAGATTCAGTGATGTAAGCAACGAAGTTCTGCCCGAATTTGCAGGGGACTATCTGTTTGTATTAACGGATGATAATGAAGCAGCCAGAGCTGCGGCAGATTCTTTTACGAATGCTTCGGTTTTTAAATCCCTTAAAGCTGTTGTCAACAAACAAGTGTACTACATCCCAACGAAATGGAACTTCGATGATCCGATTACCAAGGACCGATTATTGGATGAACTTCCGAAGATAATGAAATAATTAGAGCTATCAGCCTTCGTTAGGTGGGAAGCTTTCAACTTCAAGTTGATAAGCTTCTTTTTTTTCTGTACAATTAACTTGATATTGATAACCATTCTCAAATAGCTTTTTCAGGAGGATCACCATTGAATCAAGATGTCAGGGAAGCCCAAATCCTTCATGATCTATTATTTTCCATATGTGGCGTTGGTTCGATGAATAGCACTGACGGATCGATAGATGTAAGCCCATTGGAAGGGCGACATGGGATCATTGCTTTTACCGAAGGCCGCGGTTCTCTCCTGATTGATGGGATTACTGTGCCTATTAAACAGGGAGTATGCCTGATTGCACACGCTGAAACTAAATTAGTGTTTGATACTCGAGAAGGTGATGACCTAACGGGGTTATGGGTCACTTTCAGTATGCACTGTTTGGGTACGAATCGTCCTCTTCCTATACACCCGCACGTTCCCTTTGGGTATCCAATAACCCCAACACCATTCATCAAATGCGTGGACCTGCTGGAGCAAATCGTCCATAAAGGGGAAGATGGGGGGCCATTTGAGAGCTACAAGCAGCAAATTCGTTTGCAAGAATTGCTGCTATTGATGCTGGAAAGTCATCAAGCCAAGCGTGCTGCTACAGATTCCATACAGGCAGTTGAACAATCTGTTGCCTATTTGGAAGAGCACTTCATTGAACATATTACGGTTGAACAGCTTGTACAGCATTCGGGTGTCAGGCGCTGGGAATATAGTTCTATTTTTCAAGCTATCACAGGTTATAAACCTTTGGATTATTTAACAGAAGTGCGAATGAAGCGCGCGAAAGAACTGTTGCTGCTCTCCAATGCGCCCCTCAGAGACATCGCGCACCGGGTAGGATTTAAGGATGAATATTATTTTAATCGTAGATTCCGGCAATCTATGGGGATTTCCCCCAAGCAATATGCGCGTACACATCCAAGGAATGTCATGATTCAGAAGGAGCTAGGTTCCCAGATTGAGCTGCCTTTGCAGAATTCAAGGATTGTTGTGATTGGATATGCCTTGGGAAATTTGCTTACGCTTGGCGTGAGGCCAGTCGGCGCTGATTTGACGGTAATCGGCAAACAGGTTGTTTATCGCAATGAACTCCAACATATTATGGATATTGGACCCAGAGAGGATTTGGAGCGAATAAAGGCACTCGCGCCCGATTTTATTTTTTACTGCAACACGGTTGAAACCGCAGCAACGCCTATTTCCCAGATTGCGCCGACCTTGGTTCTTGACAGAGAAGATGCCAACTTCGAGCAGCTTAGATTAATGGCGGCCGTATTGGGCAAGAGACCTCATGCTGAGAAATGGATTAAGAACTATAAGTCCAAATCCAAGGCATTATGGAACCAATATCGGCTAGATATCAAAGCGAATGAAACGGTAACTGTCATTGTTATCGTAGATGGGCGGCTGTATGTCATGGGGAACCATGGACTCTCCTTCACACTTCATCATCCTCTGGCCTTTAAACCTTCAGAGAAAGTCAGAGCCATGATGGAAATGGGGGTTGAATATCAGGAGATTTCGGCTGAAATGATAGCAGCCTATGCCGGGGATCGGTTATTTTTACTCGTGGGCGAAGACCAGATCTCCTTGGATTCAGCCAAGCTGTTAATCATTAGTCCGTTATGGCGAGAGCTTGCACCTGTGCAAAATAATCTTGTTTACCTCATGGATGCCAAATGGAATTATGATGATTCAATTACGCTGGAACGCCTGCTGAACGTGCTGCCAGATGTTCTTCGCAAAAGCGTTTAGATTAACGAGTTTTGCTAAACATGGCTGCCCCCAAGGTAAAACCTTCAGGGACAGCCACCTTGATGTACCCTCGATTCGCATCCTCTATGACCCAATACACCTATATTGACGTGAATGAGGAACCTGTCTCCACCAAGGACTTCATTCCTGAAAGTACGATTGGTAAACCATTTTCCAGAATTACAGCGGTGCTGGCAGCCTGTGCGAATTCATCAGGGAAAGAGAGAAACCGCCAACTCATTACGAGCTTGCTTGGAGGATCAAATGCGAGAATAATTCCCTCGGGATTGATATTTCGCGGTTTTGTTTCCATAAGGGTTTCACGCTCCAATTCGTTGAAGCAGTCCTTCTGCTATTGTGATGGGCGAGTTATTAGCTGCGATGACAGAGAGCGCAGCATGAAAAGGAACTACAATCCGCTAATTGGCGGAAACGGGAGCAAAAGTAGCATGAATGGGAACGGAGGTACGCTAATAAAGCAGAACATGCTGATTCTGACTGGGAAATGGTGAAATAGCGGACCATAGTTCCCTCTGGAGTGGAATTTGGTGGTTTTCAGCAATATAGCGGATCATAGTTCCCTTTGGGCTGTGCGATGACAGAAGGCGCAGCATGAAAAGGAACTACGATCCGCTAATTGGCGGAAACGGGAGCAAAAGTAGCATGAATGGGAACTGAGGTACGCTAATAAAGAAGAACATGCTGATTCTGACTGGGAAATGGTGAAATAGCGGACCATAGTTCCCTCTGGAGTGTAATCTGGTGGTTTTCAGCAATATAGCGGATCGTAGTTCCCTCCCTCTGTTCTTAGCGTTTTTCTTACATATACTCGCCCATTCGTAGGAATACAACATTCTTGAAGCAGGGTTCTCTAGAAGATAAGGGAGCTGTTTCTCTAAAATCATCAAGAGGGCATACGGGAATAGAGGATGTGCTATTAATTCCTCATTTTCCCATATATGCACGTTTGATTCCACGGTCTCTTGGTGGTTTACCCTCCCATGACTCAACGGGTCGCAGCCCTTACATTCCTTCGTTATACCTGTCCAAGAGGTGGAGGCCGAGATGCTCTAGTAACGGGTCTGTGCCCTTTGGGAACTACTACTCGGTACTTCCGTGCTTTTCGTCATGCGTGATCCTACGAATGGGCCAACATACGCCCCTAGTTAAAAAGCGTTGCTTCCTTCAACTTTCTGACACTCCAGCGGAGCACAATAAACAATGACCAGGATAAACTAAGCAGCTTGCTGCTGCTCCATGTCCGATTTGAATTCTTCTTGCCGTTTTACCATACCGATGATTATACGTGCTAATTTACCGATTAATTTAAAAATAGAGCGGTGCTTTTTCATCTTCATGACCTGTACATTGTGGATATGCCACTGCTGAAAACTCGGATGATTGTTGACAAGTGTGAGTACCGCTAAATACAAATATTTTCGCAATTGGGGCCTTCCACGTTTTGAAAGGGTCACTTTACCTTGATGCTTGCCTGAACTCTGATTCACGAGGTTCATCCCGGCTTGCGAGAGGATTTGTTGACCGTGCGCATACTTGCTTAGGTCCCCGCACCCTGCCAACAATGCCGAGATCATCAACGTGCTCAAACCCTTCAGACTCCGTAGTAAGGGGACCTCCGGTAGTGGTTCAAGCAGCCCTTCCAGCTCTTGTTCGAACTCTCGCAGTCGTTCAGCCAAGCGCTCATAGTCCTCAAGAAGCCTTTTCAGATCATTTCGCGCTTCCACGTACCCTACTTTACTGCCGACGGAATTGCGGGCTGCTGCGATGAGTCTGGTAGCAATCTCCATGCCGGTTCTACCCCCAGCTCGCTTCATTCCGCCTTTTTCTCTCCATAAAGATACCATCTCCAGCGGCGTTAATAGTCTTACGTCTGCCGGCAACGGAAAGATCTTGAGTGAGGCCAGGGAACGGACGGTTGTCCAGTCCTCAAAAACACGGCAGTACTCGGGAAAGTGGATGTCAAGTAAGCGGAAGATGCGGTTTTTTAGGCTTGTTTGCTGGTTCACCCAGTATTCCCGGTCATTCATGACCATACGTATGCGCTGGTAAACGTCCCCATGCTGATAATAAGGAAAGTAAAATCCCCGACAGACCGCATCTGCGATAACCAAAGCATCTTTGAAGTCGTTTTTGGACTGACTGTTGTCTCGATTCTCTTTGTTTCTATACGTGGTTAAGGGATTGACCAGAACGACTTCATGGTTGTTTTGCGTTAGCCAGTCAGTAAGATTAAACCAGTAGTGCCCCGTTGGTTCGAGTCCAATGAGGAACGAAGTGAGATTTTTTTGGGCTAGTAAATTTTGAATCCAGCGAAATAATTTTTCGAAACCCTCTCTTCCGTTTTCAAACGAAATAGGTCGTCCGATTTCGATCCCACGGAAGTTGACAGCCCGAGCAACGTGTTTTTCTTTGGCAATATCTACACCAACGATAAGATGATTCGTGGTAATTCGTTCGATCCGTTGATTTTCCGAATGTCTTTGTTTAAACTTCATAGTGAGCACTCTCCTGTTATTAGATCATGTTAGTCACTGGCCGGTGACATGATCTTAATGTACAGAGGGTGCTTGTTTTTTGCAAAACCAAAATATTAGCATCTACAGGAATGCTCTGGGCTGTGCGATGACAGAAAGCGCAGCATGAAAAGGAACTACGATCCGCTATCTATGAGTCTATGATTCTAGCAGCTTCTGGTATATAATGGAATCTATTGTGTTAATATGTTGTATCAACTTTACAGGGGGATTTACATGAAAGTTTCTTTTAGAAAACGAATAGCTCATATGGTGGCAGCCGTCTGGATTGCCGCTATTGTGCTGCCAACCGGTGTTCAGGCCAACAGCGACTCAACCGCCTATCCGGATGTGCCTACAGACTATTATGCAAGCCAAGAAATCACGGTGCTAAAGCAGAAAGGAATCGTTAGTGCTGCTGAGGATGGAAGCTTTCATCCAGATGACGCAGTTACACGGGGAGATGCGGCCTTATGGCTGAGCAAGGCGCTCAAGCTGAATAAACCCAAATCGTTAAACGCGTTTACGGATGTGAAAGTGACGAGTCCTTATGCTGAGGCGGTCAATGCCTTGAAGGAGCAGAACATTGTGCAGGGCAATGAGGGGCTGTACGAGCCAGATTCTCTCCTAACCCGTGAACAAATGGCGAGTTTGCTCGTTCGCGCTTTTCAACTCCGAGATAACGGCATACAGGCATGGCTCAAAGATGAAACAACGATCGGCAAAGTTCACCACGACGATGTCATGAAGTTAAAGCAGAATTTCATTACAGAGCAGATGGAATTTATGCCGCAAAACCAGGTGACCCGTGCACAGCTTGTCTTATTTATTTATCGCACCCTTTCTCAAAAGGAGGAAACAGCGCAAGGTCCTGTTTCTTTGGAAGACTTTTTGCGAATGCCGGATAAGGTCTCAATGAGGCTCTCGCCTGACAGCAAAACGCTGGCTTACTTGCAGCCATGGGAGAATCGGATGAATGTTCATATCCAAAAGGTTGGAGAGACGCAAAGCACGCGAATCACCAGCTCCAAGGATGAGAACATTCACAGTTTAATATGGATTACCGACAAGATTCTCATCTACACAGTCGATAGCGGCGGAACGGAAAATCAGCATATTCGCGCTGTTCACATTGACGGTTCGGGAGATATGGACCTAACTCCTTATACGAACGTAAAGTCAGATTTGCTTGACATTCTGCCAGCAAAGGATGAAAGCGACATTGAGCTTTTGCTTACAATGAACAAACGTGATCCCAAAGTTATGGATGTATATCGGGTTAAGCTAAGTACCGGAGATACCAAGTTGCAGATACAGAACCCCGGGAACGTCGTGTACTGGCAGACTGATAATTGGGGCGAAATTCGGACTGCGATTGCCAGAGACGGCGATACGACCAGCCTGCTTTACAGAGAAGACGAGGACAAAGATTTTGACAAAATCACTACTTTTGACGCAAAAGATACCTTTATTCCAGTCATGTTCTCCTTTAATAATGAACAAATCTACGCTGCTTCGAACGTTGGACGCGATAAGCAAGCTTTAGTGAAATTTGATCCGATTACGAAGAAAGAGACAGAAGTCGTTTATGAGAATGACGAAGTCGATATCGATAATTTTATCGTTTCCTACAAGAAAAAAGCGATTCTTGCCGTATACTATGAGACGGATGATATGAAAATGCATTACTTGGACAAAGAATTTGAAGAGCTGTCGCACAAAATTGAAGCCAAGCTGAATACTCGCCATTGGAATCTAGTCGGATCGCCGGATAAGAATCTACTGCTTTTGTATTCGGGTAGTGATAAATCATATGGCACTTATTATTTATATGACCGCAAGGCGGATAAGCTTGATAAAATAGATGACATTCATCCGAAAATCGATGAGTCTAAGCTGGCTGATATGAAGCCGATTTCTTTTAAAAGTAGGGATGGCTTAATTATTCACGGTTACTTAACGCTTCCCAAAGGCGTTGTTCCCAACAAACTTCCTGTAGTTATCAATCCACATGGGGGACCTTGGGCTCGTGATTCATGGGGGTATCAGATGGAAGTTCAGCTGCTGGCCAGCCAAGGGTATGCCGTGCTTCAATTGAATTTCCGCGGTTCCACAGGCTATGGGAAAGCCTTTTTGCATGCCGGTGACAAACAATGGGGCAAAGCCATGCAGAATGATATTACCGACGGAGTAAACTGGCTGATTAAGAGGGGGACAGCTGACCCTGAACGCGTCGCGATATATGGAGCTTCCTATGGTGGGTATGCGACACTAGCTGGCATGACTTTCACGCCTGATTTGTATGCTGCAGGTATTGATTACGTAGGGCCTTCGAATCTCTTAACCTTCATGAACACGATTCCCCCTTATTGGGAACTAAATCGCCCCCAGATGATTCAACAGGTAGGTGACCCCATAAAAGATAGGAAGCAGCTCGAAATGGTATCACCTTTGCTTCACGCGAGTCAAATTAAATCACCGCTGATGATTGTACAAGGCGTGAATGATCCCAGGGTGAATAGGGCAGAATCTGATCAAATGGTTGAAGCGCTGCGCAAGCTGGATGTAGACGTTCCTTATATGCTCAAGCGGAATGAAGGTCATGGTTTTCAAAAGGTGGAAAACGAACGCGATTTTTATCAAGCACTAATCCATTTTCTTAATCAAAACGTGAAAAATAAGAAAAAATCAGCGTAACCGAAGTGTCATTCTTTCATTATCTTGCTCTTCCATTCGAGAAAGCGTACAAAAGCTTCATGCTGCGGTTATACTGATCCCAGAAGTTAATAAACTGATCTTAAACTGGGGGTTAAGCAACATGCCTAAGCAACTGCAAACAAGTTTAGAAAATCTGAATTGGCCCTCAATCCAACAATCGCTGGATGAACAGGGATATGTCAAATTGCCTGCTTTATTAAATAAACAGGATTGTGAGGATGTCATCAGCGGATATGAGGAAGAGGATTACTTTCGAACGACCATCGATATGGCAAGGTACCGTTTTGGGATTGGAGAGTACAAATATTACAATACACCGCTGCCACCATTGCTGCAGCAGCTTCGAGAGGGTTTATACCCTGAACTTGCAATAACAGCTAACCGATGGCTGGGGCAATTGGGCCAACCTGCTACGTATCCGGCAACATTAGCAGAATTCCTTGATCTATGTCATCTAGAAGGACAGAATCGGCCAACCCCGCTGATCCTGAAATATGAAACAGGCGGATACAATTGTTTGCATCAGGATTTATACGGGAATGTGTGCTTTCCTTTTCAGGTGGTTTTCGCTCTGAATCAAAGAGAGATAGATTTCACAGGCGGGGAATTCTTACTGGTGGAGCAAAGGCCGAGGGCGCAAAGCCGGGGCCATGTCATCACCTTGGAACAAGGAGAGGGGCTGGTTTTTCCTACGAATCATCGCCCTCTATTAGGAACGCGCGGGTATTACAAAACTACACTCCGACATGGTGTAAGTACTGTGAAGACAGGTACGAGATACAGTTTAGGGATTATTTTTCATGATGCGAAATAGAAACTTTAGATGGTTCTAATCTCCATTTCATGATATATATGATAGGACTCATATATATCATGAAATGGAGTGAAATGAATGAGAATCGCCGCACAATTGTATACGTTACGCGACTTTTTGGGAACCCACCAAGACATTGGCAATAGCTTGAAAAAAGTCAAACAAATGGGTTATCGGGCCATCCAGGCTTCTGGAGTTGGGCCTATCGATGACGCAGAATTTAAAGCGCTTGCAGATCAAGAAGGTTTGACAATCTGCGCGACGCACATCGGGTACAATGACCTGTTGAATGATATGGATTCGGTTATTGCTAAACATCAAGCATGGGACTGCAAATACGTTGGTTTAGGCGGACTCCCCGAGAAATTCCGTGAAAATAGCCAAGGTTATGCGGCATTTGCGAAGCAAGCTTCTGAATTCGGCAGACAACTGAAAAGTGCAGGATTAACGTTCATCTATCATAACCATGATTTTGAGTTTTCCAAATATGATGGTAAAACCGGCATGCAGATTTTATTCGAGGAATCAGATCCTGACGCCGTGGATTTCGAGTTGGACGTTTATTGGGTGCAAGCTGGAGGCGCCGATCCCATCGAGTGGATTCGCAAGATGGACGGGCGTATGAAGGTTGTGCATTTTAAGGATATGATTGTGACCGCGGATCGGAAACAGCGGTTTTCAGAAGTTGGTGAAGGCAATATGAATTTCAAAGGTATTCTTCAAGCCTGTGAAGAGATTGGCGTAGAGTGGGCAGCGGTCGAACAGGATGACTGTTATGACCGCAATCCCTTTGAAAGTCTGGAGATCAGCTTCACCAATCTTGCAAAACTTGGGGCAAAAAATTAAGTAGAGTTCCTATTAAATGTTGATTGGCTATCCGATGAGCTGGTGTTGCTCAATGGATGGCTTTTTTTTGATGCATATAGAAACAAACCGTAACCAATAATTTTATAAAATAATGTCCCGATGTAACATACATATATGAAGGTATATGAATGGTTTAACTTAACTATAAAAATTATCTAAGCGTATTTGCCTTTAAAAATATCATTAAATTTTTCGATTATTTTTCAAGTTTTAAATAAAAAAATCGATTAGACCGCAACGAAGAGGCGGTGCTAAGATAGGCAAAGTATTATTCCTATTATTTTCATAGGATAAGTAAGTTAAAGGGCGAAAATAGTTAGATCTGTCATATCAACTAGGAGCGTGGGAACAAATGTCCAAGAAAAAAATGCTCAAATTCGGTGCCCTGATACAAGGAGTTGGCGCCCATATTGGCTTATGGCGGCATCCGGACGCACAGGTGGATGCCAGCGTTAGTCTGGAATTCTATAAGAGCCAAGCTCAAATTGCGGAAGCAGGGAAATTTGATTTGGTCTTCATCGCTGACGGCCTCTATATTAACGAACAGTCGATTCCTCACTTTCTGAATCGCTTCGAGCCGATTACGATTCTTTCAGCACTAGCAGCTGTGACGAACCGAATTGGACTAGTTGGCACGCTGTCAACCTCTTACAGCGAGCCTTTCAGCGTAGCCAGGCAGTTCGCTTCTCTTGATCATATCAGCGGAGGCAGGGCAGGGTGGAATGTCGTCACCTCACCGCTTGAAGGTTCAGCCCGCAACTTCAACAAAGGACAGCACCCGAGCCATGCTGAGCGCTATCGCATAGCGGAGGAACATCTGCAGGCAACTAGAGGATTGTGGAACACATGGGAAGATGGGTTCCATAGTCAGCCCGTCATTTTCCAGGCAGGCTCGTCGGAAGCTGGCAGAAATCTGGCTGCCAAGTCAGCCGATGCTGTGTTAACTGAGCATGAGGACATCGAGAAAGCGAAGGAGTTCTACCGTGATGTAAAAGCTCGAGCCAAGGCTTATGGACGCTCGGAAGATGATATTGCTATTATGCATGGCATCGGCTTGATTATAGGTCGAACCCAGGAAGAAGCAGAGCGTAAACGCGAGGAAATAGCGAATCTGGTTACAATTGAAGGCGCAATCGCCCATCTGGGCAGATTTTTTGAGCATCACGACTTCTCACAGTATCCTTTGGATGCGCCGTTCCCTGATCTGGGCGACCTTGGCAGCAATAGCTACCAAAGTATCACCGGGCGAATCAAGCGTATGGCTGAGGAACAGAAATTAACGCTTAGGCAGGTTGCATTTCGCGCTGTAACTCCGCCTGGCGAGTTCGTCGGCACACCTTTGTATATCGCTGATCTGATCCAGCATTGGCACGAGGAAGGTGCCGCGGACGGTTTCATCATTCAAACGGTTACACCTAAGGCGCTGGAGGCGTTTGTTGAGCAGGTCGTGCCCATTTTGCAGGAGAGAGGCATCTACCGAACTGAGTATGAAAAAGACACTCTGCGGGGGAACTTGGAGCTTGCGATTCCAACCAACAGCTACCTAAGCCGAGCAGAGGAGGTTCACCTATGAATCTCTCACAGCGCTTGAAAGTGCATTTGGACAATTGGGACAACGAAATGATTACGGTACGGCGCGACTTGCATCGTAATCCCGAGAGCATGTTCGATGTGGAACGAACCGCATCACTTGTCGCACAACAGTTGGAGGAATGGGGACTTGAGGTAAGACGCAATGTTGGCAAGCGCTTCAAGGCCGGGGTTGTCGGCATCCTCCGAGGCGGACTGCCCGGGCGCACGATTATGCTGCGAGCGGATATGGACGCTTTGCCTATCCAGGAGCAAACGGAGACGCCGTACCGCTCGCTTAGAGATGGCTTCATGCATGCTTGCGGGCATGATGCGCACACAGCGATGCTTCTCGGCGCCGCGTATGCGCTTAGCAGGGAAGCGAAGAGCTTGAGTGGAGCTGTGTTTTTTGTATTCCAACCTGCCGAAGAAGGCGCTCGGCCCTGTCCCGAAGACGGCAGCCTCGTCAGCGGCAGCCGGGATCTCATCGACGACGGCGTATTGGACGAAGTTGAGCTAGGTTTTGCTTTACATGTCTGGCCGGACCTTCCCACTGGGACAATCGGGCTTAAGGAAGGCTATATCATGGCCGCCTCTTCGCATTTTACATACGAGTTCCACGGACTCTCGGGTCATCATGCTACACCGCATCTGGCGGTGGACGCTTTGGTGATGACAGCACAGTTCGTCATCGAAGCCAAGACAGCAGCAGCCACACAGTGGAATCCGCTGGTCCCAGCCGTGCTTTCATTCGGCACGATGCAAGCGGGAACGGTGCTGAATGCGATTGCTGACGCGGGGAAAGTGACGGGCAGTTTCCGCACATTTGGCAATGAAGCTGTTCAGCGGATGAAAAGTTTGCTTGAAACGCGTGCCGAGTCCGTCGCCCAATCCTTCGGAGGGACGTACACCTCCCGCTACCGCCTAGGCACGGCACTCCTGAATAATGCGGAAATCGTACAGATGGCAGCAAACGCAGCGGTGACCGGAGGCGTAGAAGTTGAGTGGCTGGAGGCTCCAAGTCTTGCAGGGGAAGATTTCGCGCTCTATGCAGAGCGGATCCCGTGTGCCTTCGCTTTCCTGGGAATACGCAATGAAGAGCTTGGTATTGTTCATCCGCTGCATCATCCTCGCTTTGATGTGGACGAGTCGGCCCTTATCATTGGCGCAGGCGTGCATATCCGCTTCGTTCTAGAGGCGCTTGGGCATAGTTAATTCGACGACTGTCGTCGTCGTTATACAGAAAAGAAACTGTGGCAATAACGTTGAAAATCATCGTTAAAATTGTAAAAGCGAGAGATTTCGTATCTGTAAGGGTGAAAAACAACGTTAACATAAGGGAACTATACTGGAGATTAACCTTTTCGAGGCATTAACGCTGCAAATCATCGTTAAAGCTGTATATGAGAGGGTTTTCTCATTTATAAGAATGAAAAACAACCTTAATGGGAAATATTGCATCATGATTTCATCGTTTTCACGTGTTACAATTTATAGGATCCATTTTGGATCAAAAAAACTTAGAAGGCCGAAGCTTTAGTATGAAGCACGGGGGAACCATTCTTTGGGGTGAAGTCGCGTGAGCGACCGGGTGATTACTCTTTGATCCGAATCCGACAGCTAACCTCGCAGGCCGTAAAAAGGAGAGATGTATGTTGAAACGCTACAAAAAATTTATGGTAACCGGCGCATTAGGATTAAGCCTTCTAGTGGGTTCGACCGCGGCGATGGCCGCATCATCGACTTATCATGTATCCGGCAACGATACGATGTGGCTAATCTCCCAAAAGTATGGGATCAGTCTAACATCACTCATTCAGGCTAACCCTCAGGTTGCCAATCCCAATGTGATCTGGTCAGGTATGAAATTGAACATACCTGGAGGCCCAAGCACTACCCCAGCTCCCCAAACACCGGTTGTTACAGCACCATCGCAAGCAACATTTGCTAGCCAGGTCGTTACTATTGTGAATCAGGAGCGTGCGAAGGCGGGGCTTAGTCCTTTGACCAGCAATAGCGCACTTACAACGATGGCTTTGGATAAAGCGAAGGATATGTACAATAATGGCTATTTTGATCATACCTCGCCTACGTATGGCTCTCCTTTTGATATGATGAGCACTTATGGCATTCGTTATTCCTATGCAGGTGAAAATATCGCAAAAGGGCAGCAAACGCCTGAAGCCGTCATGAAAGCATGGATGAACAGCACGGGTCACCGTCAAAACATCCTAAGCCCCAACTTTACCCAAATAGGTGTCGCTTATTACAATGGTGAGTGGGTTCAGGAATTTATCAGTAATTAATTATATTGAAATAGTGCCAGCAAACCCAATGGTTTGCTGGTTTTTCTGTTTGACTACTTACATAGTTGTGTTGAAGTTTATATAATTAAGAGAAGATGCGAAAGAAACCTAGAATAATGCAAAAGTAAGGTGAAATGATGGATTTCAGAATGAGTCTTGAACCTCACGGATGGTTAGATATTGTTATCACTAGTAATGAAGGCACTGAGATTGAGATTCCAGCTTCTTTTTTATCTGACGCGATAAGTGATCTTACGGATAAAACGTCAAATTTGCTTGAACATGCAAATGAATTTTTAATATCCATACAGACTGAACCTGGAGAATACCGAATTAAATACTCAAAGATCTCGAGAGAATTGATTCTATTTGAGTTATATGAAATGGATGATAATTTCAGTTCTGAAGAACTTTTTAAAGGCAAATTATTAATAAGTGAACATGTACATACTATTAAATTACTTAGAATGATCTATAGAGAATTAACTAAGATGAAGGATCTAGGAATGGAAGAGTTTAAAGAAAGATGGAGTTACGATTTTCCAGTAAACACTTACGATAAGATATCAACATCCATAAAGAAACTTAAACAATAAAAGAACAAGAATTTAATTTATAAAGTCCTATCTGGAGTTGAAATTCATGTACTTGAGAAGCATTAAGATACTAAAAAATGAACAAACGAATCCGAAAACGTATCCATTTTCCATACCTGCCATAAAATCTTTGAATACACTAACATTTCGAACAAATGTCACCTTTCTTGTTGGGGAAAATGGGTCGGGCAAATCAACGCTTCTTGAAGCAATCGCCTATCAAAGCGGCTTTAATACGGCTGGCGGCGGGAAGAACAACTACTATGATGTGGATGCTGCCCATTCCATTCTGGGGGATCACATACGACTTTCGTGGATGCCTAAGATCACAAATGGCTTTTTCCTAAGAGCTGAAACCTTTTACCATTTTGCTTCTCATTTGGATACTTTGCCCGAAAGCCTGCAGTATTATGGCGGCCGTTCTTTGCATGAGCAATCGCATGGTGAAGCATTTCTTTCGCTTTTTAAACATCGTTTTGGGAAAAAGGCGATTTACTTGCTCGATGAACCCGAAGCGGCATTATCACCTGCCAGGCAATTGGCATTAATGCGGGTAATTAAGGATTTAGAGAAAGAAGCTCAGTTCAT
Organism: Paenibacillus sp. HWE-109; assembly: GCF_022163125.1. Taxonomy (NCBI): domain Bacteria; kingdom Bacillati; phylum Bacillota; class Bacilli; order Caryophanales; family Paenibacillaceae; genus Paenibacillus; species Paenibacillus sp. HWE-109. The sequence continues at coordinate 2,576,400 of NZ_CP091881.1, forward strand.
CATTGCGACGCATTCCCCGATACTTCTTGGATTTCCGGATGCACAGATTATTAACTTTGATGTAGATCCTGTTGCTGAAATACGCTATGAGGACACGTTGCATTACATCCTAACAAGACGTTTTCTCGAAAACAGAAAATCGGTTCTGAATGATTTGTTCAGCGATGAAGATGATGAGATGTGAAAAATGATGAATATAACTATACGTAAATATGACAGTTCCGACGCCGCGCCCATCGTCAATTTGATCAATCAAGATGAATATAATTTGCAAAAAGGCATGACCATCCAAGAATTTGAACGATATTTAGATGATCCTGGAGCCAGGAGTCGAGACCATACATTTGTAGCTGTCAGCCATGAGCAAATTATTGGGTACTCAGTAATAAAGAACTCACTAGGCCTAATCTTTCTCATTTAAAGAGTGGCTGCTACATTAGTTCACCTACAATTAAGGATGCAGCGGCATGGGCAGCAATCTATAATGATGCATTTAATGGCAAAAAAACGACTGAAAGTGTGGTTCATGAGTTTAATAGTTCTGACTTTAATTCTAAATTGTATGTGTTGGCATGTAACATGAAGGGTGAACCTGTGGCGTTCATTTCTGCGAAGTTAGTTGGGGAAGTAGGCCAAATTCCAACGCTTGCTGTTAGACGAGATGCTCAAAGTCAAGGTATAGGAACATATTTACTTTTGGAAATCATAGATAGGTTACAAATGGCAGGTGCTAAAGAAGTAATCCTAAGTGTCAGTTCGACTAACACTAAAGCGATTAATTTGTATGAGAAAAATGGATTTACCCCCTATGCCAAACGAAGTTATTATTTCAAAAAAATATCTGCTAACGATTGACATTCACCTTACGTCATAGTTTAACCTCCTATTATCAATCATATTAGGAGGTTTTTTTTATGAAAATATTAATTAAGAATGTAATTATCCTTACGATGGTCGGCGAGGAGCAACCAATCACAGGCGATATTCTCGTTGAAGATGACAAGATTAGAAAGTTAGGGAATCCAATTACGGATGAGGTAGATGAAGTGATACAGGGCCAAGGCATGATTGCGATGCCTGGCTTGATTAATGCTCATCAACATTCTCCCATGAGTTTGCTTAAAGGCTTTTCCGATGATCTGAAGTTAATGGATTGGCTGGAGAAAAAAATGCTGCCGGCAGAGGCCAGAATGACGCCAGAAGATATATATTGGGGTGCCAAACTATCGATGGCAGAAATGATTAAGTCAGGAACAACGGCTTTTGCTGATATGTATATCCAGATGAATGAAATTGCTTTAGCTGTTCAAGAAGTTGGTATGCGTGCTTCTTTAACGCGAGGATTGGTTTTTCTTCAAGACGATGGTGGCAAACGGTTAACAGAAGCGCTGGAACTGGTTGAACAGTGGAATGGTAAAGCTGATGGTAGAATCACAACCATGTTGGGACCCCACTCGCCATACACTTGTCCGCCAGAAGCATTAAGAAATATTGTGAATATTGCGGAAGAACTCAAGCTTCCAATACATATCCATCTGGCTGAAACAAAAGAAGAAGTAATAAAAATTCAGGAAAGATATAACCAAACGCCGACAGAGTATTTATATAATGAAGGTCTTTTTGCAAAATTACATGTTCTGTTAGCTCATAGTGTACATCTAAACCGTCGGGATATTAGACTCTTGAAAGGCATGCGTGGAGGTGTGTCTCATAACCCAGTAAGTAACTTAAAGTTAGGGTGCGGGATAACACCAGTGCTTGAAATGATGAATCAGGGAATTACGGTTGGTCTGGGAACGGACGGCGCAGGAAGTGCCACAACGATCGATATGTTTGAGGAGATTAAGGCAGCTACTTGGTTGCAGAAATTAGATTATGGAAGTCCAACTGTGCTGCCTGCCAGACAAGTTTTGCAAATGGCGACAACAGGAAGTGCTTCGTTGTTAAACATTGGAGATGAAGTCGGCACACTTGAAATTGGGAAAAAAGCGGACATCATACTCATAGATATGAACAAACCCCATTTACAGCCTATTCATAATGTTGGATCGCTCCTTGCCTACAGTGTTAATGGAGCCGACGTTGATACAACGATAGTTAATGGAAAAGTGCTTATGAGAAACCGGAAATTAATGACGATCGATGAAGATGAGCTTTTAAAGCAAGTTGCTGTTCGTGCGAAACGGATCGTTGAGCGAATATGAAATAGAAATAGAAGTCATTGCAATTAGTTTGCTTGAAAGATGCATTTATTATGAACGAAAAGATGAATCCTGGGTTGAATGATGCTGGTGAGTGCTCTGGAATTAGCACAATGAAAGTTAAGAGCCTTCAAAGGCTCCTATTCCCGAATATGAGCCGCTTTTGGCGTGTATAAGAGCTGCTAGGGGCTTTTATTTTCTTCGTTTGGGGGCATTTTGAGTGTATTGGTTGGAGTTAAGAGCCCCCAAAGGCTCCTATTCCCCAATATGAGCAGCTTTTGGCACGTATAAGAGCTTCTAAAGACTCGTAATCGTTTGGATATAAGAATAAGAGGCTGCCTCCTTGGTTTTTAACCTCGTGAGACAGCCTCTTCGCGTCAACAATCTTGCAGTCCCTGCTAAACGACTTCTTCTACTTTGATCTTGCTTTGATTGAATGCTTGAAGCAGCTTCATGCCGATGTAATAAGATAATCCAGTGGCCAGGATAGCATTGACCGATGGAATACCTGCGTCAATGTAATATCCTGCCAGGATGCCAATCCCCCATGCCACGAGCATAATTGGATGGAAGTTCTCAGATTCTGAAGGCAATGTGCCTAGATGGCGACTCTCGTCCAGAATTTTGCGACTGCGTTTGAGAATATAATAGTCGACTATTATGATTCCAGGAATGGGAGGGACACATATACCTAGCAGGATTAAGAAGCCGATAAATTGATCCAAGATTCCCATGATTGATAAAGCGGTTCCAAATATCCCTACGACTAATGTGACGATGGCTCGGTTAGATTTAACTTTAAACAAGGTATGGATGGCATTGGTGAAGCCGAGCGAAGAGGAGTAAAGGTTAATGTCATTAATTTTGATGGTTGCAAAAGTAACCAGAACGGCGCCGAACAAGCCGGTTAGCTGGAGAACGATTGTCATAATGTCATTGCTTTTTATGGCATGGGCCATAAGTACGGCGATCATATTGACACCCAGTTCACCGAGGAAGATGCCTATCACGGTCATTCCGAATACATCTTTGCTGGAACGGCAATATCGGCTGATATCGGGGGTGATGACGCAGCCTACGATGAAGCCGCCAGCAACGATCGTTGTAGCTGCGCTAATCGATAGTGCGGGACCTGGAGCTGGCGAGGATATCAGGCTTGAAAGGGAGTGGTTTTCCAAAACTTTGTAAATACCATAGGCCATCACAAGCAGAAATCCCGGGACGGCAATTTTCGCTGTCCAGCTGAGCCATTTGAAGCCGAAAATAACGATGATGGTTACAAATAGCCCAGTTAGGGCAGCGGATAAAGGAAATCCGAGCTTGCCTCCCAGGGCTTGATCGACGCCTTGGGCAAATACGGAGTTCTGAATGCCGAACCAGCCAGCGAGGCTGATGGCAAATATAGCGCCTATTAAACCCGAGCCGTATTTTCCGAATCCAGCCCACCGGGCTAACATACTGGTTGACAATCCTTCACGGGCTCCTGCAATGCCAAGCAGTACGCTAACGACCTGCAGGATGATACTGCCAAACATAGTCGCCCAAAAAGCTTGCCAAAATGTCATACCATAACCAAGGGCAGCGCCAAGCATGAATTGAGAGATACAAGTTAGCGCGCCAATTCGAACAAGCAGAACTTCCCACATCGGCAATCTGGCATGGGCAGGTACCCTTACAAGAGAGAAGTCATCTGTTTTAGGGGCATGTTGGGTCATTACAATCATCCTCCAGCGTTTGTAGTTTCCTCTGAATTATAAAATTTGTGTGAACAATTTAATATATTGTAACGAACAAACGTAGTTACGTTCACTTGTGCGGCTGCACAGTTTCCAGGCTCTTGGTCATTGTGGGGACGCCTAAAAAGGAGGTCTTGCATTTGGGAGGCTTTCCATAGGAAGGAAAGATGGCTTTTGATATAGTTTGGTTGTGATTATTGTTTGGTTGTTAATATCGTTTAGATGGCATACAGTCGTTGGCTTCAAAAATATAAAAGTAAGTAGGGAAAACAAATGGCGAAGACATATTTGGATGAACGGATGATGGAATTCGCTGTATATGGCGGCGCTATTCTTGGCGGAGGCGGAGGCGGGTGGATCCAAGACGGTCTGAAACTGGGACAATTGGCACTTGAAGTAGGCTCACCCCAACTTTTCTCAGTAGATGAGCTGATGGAGGAAGACATGCTCCTTACGACATCGCTTGTCGGCGCGCCGGCTGCGAAGGAGAAATTTGTGAAACCTATTCACTATGTCAGGGCTATGGAACTAATGTCGGGCAGGCTTCAAAAGCCGATTAACGGCATCATCACCAACGAGAATGGCGCTAACACGACAGTGAATGGTTGGTTTCAGGCGGTCGTGACAGGGCTTCCAGTTGTCGATTTGGCATGTAATGGCCGCGCTCATCCTACTTCGATCATGGGAGCAATGAACCTTCACGAAAGACTCGGATATGTTTCCCATCAAGCAGCTGTTGGTGGGTGGGCTAACCGTTATACGGAGGTAGTCGTGTCAGGAACGATCGAGCAAGCCTCATCATTACTTAGGAGAGTATCTATTGACGCGGGTGGACTAGTTGCTGTCGCACGTAATCCGGTGACGGTAGGTTATGCGACAGCAAACGGCGCGCCAGGAGCCATCAGTCAGGCGATTGAACTGGGTGAAACACTTCTGAGCCATAAGGGTGAATCTGCCATTGAGGCTGTATGCGCTAAACTGGGCGGAACGGTTATCATGTCAGGTGCTGTAACTGCCTTTACACTGAAGACCGACGGAGGCTTCGATGTTGGGCATGTGACGATCGAGGATCATTGGGAGCTCACATTTTGGAACGAATATATGACGTTGGAACATAAGGGGCAGCGGCTAGCGACTTTTCCCGATTTAATCATGACGCTTGATGCGAATACGGCAAGACCCCTTGTTTCTGCAGCCATTACCAAGGGCCAAGCCGTCGCGATCATTCATGCGCCCAAAAGTAAGCTGCTTCTAAGCACTACAATGAGTAAACCTGACTTGCTGCAATCAATTGAAGAGGTTATTGGCAAACCCATAAATGTTTATCATTCGGAAGGAATCGCAACGCGTTGACCAACCTGCTCACCCGCCAATAGGATCAATCTAGCTTTCTATTGAAAGTGTGGTAACATCGAGTTAACCATTTACTTGAGGTGAGCGTATGGAGAACACCCCTTTTACTGTGCAGCATTTGCTGCAAATGCCCTTGTTCCGAGAAGCCAAAATTATCGGTGGGCAAGCCGGCGTAACGAATGAAATTTATTATATCGATAGTATGGAGATGCCGGATCTGACAGGTTGGCTGCGACCCAATGAGCTTATCCTCACGACAGGATATTCTTTCCGTCACGAGCCAACTATGCTGTGCGGTTTGCTTGATGAGATGCATAGGGTCGGCGGCTCTGCGGTTGGCATTAAGACGAGGCGGTTTCTTCAAGAGGTGCCTGAGGAAGCTATTTACAAAAGCAATTTATATAACATTCCATTATTTGATATTCCACTTGAAGTTCCTTTCATGGACATGACTCGATCCATTCTAGATCAGATTCTTCAGCGACAAGCTTATATGCTTCGCGAACTGCGTGAAGTGAATCAGCAGTTTACGAATTTAGTTTTGAATCGAAGGACGACTGAACTTGTTATATTGATTGGTCAGCTCCTGCAATGCGAAGCCGCGGTAGTCAACAGCCAGGAAGAAATAGAAAGCGGCACGCTCCATTTTGCCAAAGCGAACATAGCAGAGAAGCATGATGTACGCGTAGGCAGTCGTAAGTTTGGGTATTTGGCCATCACGCGCAAGCTGGGAGAGCAGGATCATTTCGAGATAAGCTGTCTGGAACATGCGGTTACCGTATTAGCTCTGGAATTTACAATACGGCAATCCCAGCAGCTGCATCTGGAGCGGGAACAGGAGGCTTTTCTAGTCGAGCTGTTGTCGGGGTCCAATCATCAGGAAGAGCTGCTGAATTATCGGGCCAAACGCCTTGGTATCCCACTTGGCCCCTTTCCTTATGTCATTGTCATGAAGCATTCAAGCTCAATAGCTATGGACAATGAAAAGATCAATAATTTGAATCATTGGCTGCTGCGCGAGATTAACAACCCGGGAAGCTTTGCGCGCAAAGGGATAGAGATTAACGGGCAGCTCTTGATCTTATGCCACTTGGTTCATAAGGACATAGATAACCAGCGCAAAGAAACCGAACAGTTCGTCAAGGACCTTTTGACCAAAGCGAATCATCATGGCTTCAATGAAGATATACGTTTCGTTTGCGGAATGGGGAGTTTCCGGGAGCAGATTAGCGAGATTTCTGACAGTTGTCGAGAGGCTCAGAAGGCTTTGGCCATCGGTGAGATCAGTTTGCCTAAGCAAATGGTTGTTCATATTAAGGATGTTTTAGTCGAACAATTGCTAATGGATACCTCTGATCACCACGTATTAAACGTATTGTATGAAGAGTTCATTGCACCATTGGAAGTGTATGATCAGGAATTCGGAGCGAATTTATTAATTACTTTGGAAGCCTACTTAAGATTGGGAAGTAATACGAAACAAGTGGCCGAAGAGCTATTTATCCATCGTAATTCGGTCTTGTACCGTTTGGAGCGCATTAGAGAGATTTTGCAAAAAGATCTGAGTGACGCCGAGGTTCATTTGAGACTTGTATTAGCGATTCGGTTTTGGAAGTTGAAACGGGCAAGAGGGAAGTAACACGCTGCTTTTTGTGACGCTGCCCAAATGGAGGCCATCTATTTTGGGTCCTACTCCATAGGAGGGCAGGGCCCTTCTTGTTATATTTGAATTATAGTTTCAGAGCATACAAGTGAGGGAGAGGATCATAATGACACTGAAAGACAAACGCGTAATTATTATCGGCGGAAGCACAGGCATCGGTTTGGCGACCGCTAAGACAGCTATAGAGCAAGGCGCCAGTGTTGTCATTGCAGGACGATCGTTAGAGAAATTGGAGAAAGCCAAAGCAGAAATCAATAGTGATGCTCTTCAGGTGATACAAGTGGATAACAAGAATGAGGAAGCGCTTAAAGCTTTTTTTGAAAAGGTGGGGCATTTCGATCATCTGTTCACACCTGGAGCCGCGTATGTACTCGGACCTATAACGGCAGAGTCGGACATTGCTGAGAGCAGTTTCAATGGGAAGTTCTGGCCACAGTATTATGCTGCCAAACATGCGGTTCCCTATATCTCACAGAGTGGTTCTATTGTGCTGATGTCAGGCGCAGCCGGGCAAAGACCCATTCCTGGCGCTGCTTCCTATGCAGCTTGTAATGGCGCCATTGAGAGTCTGGGCAAAGCGCTGGCCATTGAGCTGGCTCCAGTGCGGGTTAATGTGGTTGCTCCTGGCACCATCCGAACAGAGAAAGAACGGACGGAAGCCTACGAGGCCTATAAAGGGATGTGTCTGTTGAAGCGAGTGGGGGATGTCGAAGACGTTGCTCATTCCGTTGTTTACTTAATGACTAACCGCTATACGACGGGGAGTACGCTCTTTCCCGATGGCGGATATGTATTAAGTTAATTTCAATGACGAGATTACTTTGTGTCGATAGCAGAAATAAGCACTAGCTTGCTAAATCATCATCGAGCACTTGTATTTAATGGACCTAGCCGCAGGCTAGGTCTATGTTATTTGCGCCCCACTGCATTTCGCGATTGGGGAGACCCGAAGAAAGGATATATGCTGCTTGCATGTGATTGGTGTGCCACGATCTTAAGGTGGTGCCTTATCGGTGCAAGGGACGTTTCTGCACGACGTGTTCATGCGGAGAAACGGGAGAGTGGAGCCGGGGGTTGTCTGTGGACGTATGTCAAGTCAACTATCGACAGGTTATCTTGACCATCGACGAAGGTTTAAGAGACATGTCGATGGTTGGGGTGAGTGAAGCTTGCGCTGAAGTGAAATGTTGGAGATTGACGCCAGTCTCCAGACTTGGGTTGTAGGCCGCCCCAGCACGATGGAGTGGTTTGATGCGGTGTGACGAGAACAAGGTAGCTGTAAACGTACGTATTTGTTCGAGTGGCTGCTGGTTTGGAGGTATAAATAAGCTATTTGGCAGAATGAGATCCGCTAGCTTTGCTATCGCGCGGAGAATAGGGAACGTCAAACCGCGTTACTAGCAAAATGTCTCAGGATAGCGAGTTTGAGGGAACTACAGTACGCTATCATTCTGAAAACCGCCATATTACACGCCAGAGGGAACTACGGTCCGCTATTCCACCATTTCCCGGCTAGAATCAGCAGTTTCCGCTGAAATAGCGGATCTCAGTTCCCTTTCATGCTACGTTTACCCCATTTCCTGCCATATAGAGGATCATAGTTCCTTTTCACACGACGCTCTCTGTCATTGCACAGCCCAAAGGGAACTACAATCCGCTAGATTGTTGAAAACCGTCATGAAGACGCTTATCTCTTAGGTCGGCAATGCCGCTTTTCTCATATTTCGACAACGTGTGTTTGTTGAGGACAGTGTAAACCGGATCCTTAATCCGTTATTTGGCAACGAATCGCGGGGAAGGGAATCCGGAATTTAGATTGCATTTGAGTGTAGAGTGGGATATATTGTATCTATATCAAAAAAAATTGATTAATGAAACGAGTGCGAATAATGAAAACCGTCATTCCTTTAAATCAGGAAACAGTCAAAACTGCTTCAAATGAGGCATTATTCGAAACCTTTGAAGCAAAGTTTAAAGCGTTAGCAGACCGCAAGAGACTGCAGATTATGTATGAGCTAACGCAACGTGGAAAAACATGTGTTTGTGATCTATGCGATATCGTAGAGATGGCTCAATCCAAATTATCGTATCACTTAAAAATCTTGTTGGATGCCAATCTTATTACAAAAGAAATCATCGGCACCTGGAGTTACTATGAAATCCATTCGAGTGAAGTTAATGCACTGCTTTCAGAACAATTGTGCTGCATTTTTAAACCGAGCGGATCTTAATTTTTTTTGTTTAATAAATCAAATTTTCTTGATTAATAGAACTGAATTATAACCTGGAGGTAGTATGATGAATCAATATTCTAGTTTGTCCAAAGCACAACTGCCAGTAGCCATTATAGGTGCTGGACCTGTAGGTCTTGCCGCGGCAGCCCATCTGGTTACTCGTGGGGAATCGTTTGTACTATTTGATGTTGGTCATGCGGTGGGAGCTAGCATCCTTCAATGGGCTCATGTACGCCTCTTTTCACCATGGGAATACAATATCGATAAAGCAGCTAAACAATTGCTTATTTCACACGGTTGGAATGTTCCGAATCCGTTAGATATTCCCACAGGATTAGAAATGGTTAAAGACTATTTGACACCTTTTGCTGAATTGCCCGAAATTAAACCATTCCTATACTTGAGTGCCAAAGTGGTTGCTGTGAGCCGTGAAGGCTTAAACAAAGTTAAAACGCATGGCCGGGAGGATCTTCCGTTTGTTTTGCACGTTGAAATGAATGGTGAACGTAGCATCGTAAAGGCCAAAGCCGTCATTGATGCCTCCGGGACCTGGACGAATCCCAATCCAATCCGATCTGAAGGTGTATGGACAACAGAAGAACAAGCTTTCAGTAAGCAAATATCCTACGGGATACCTGATATTCTTCATAAGCATAAAGATCGTTATAGTGGAAAGAAAGTGCTTGTTGTGGGCAGTGGTCATTCTGCGATTAATACATTATTAGAACTTGGAGAGCTCAAGGAGCAAGTACCGGAAACTGAAATTGTCTGGCTCTTGAGAAAATCTAACTTGGAGGATGTTTACGGAGGAAGGGAGCAAGATCAACTTGCGGCAAGAGGAGAACTTGGAATACGGATTCAAAAACTTGTCGGAACAGGCAATGTGAAAGTAATAACGCCATTTTATGTGCAAGAGGTAAAAAAGAATAAAGATAAAATTCAAGTCATCGGAACTTTGAATGGTGAATTTCAACGGATCGATGGGATTGATGAAATTGTTGCCAATACCGGTTCTCGCCCAGATTTCTCCTTTCTAAGAGAAGTTAGGGTTTTGGCAGATCCTAGTCTAGAAAGTGCAATGGAACTGGCACCTTTGATCGATCCGAATGTTCATAGTTGTGGTACTGTGAGACCACATGGAGAGAAGGAACTGCGTCAACCAGAAAAGGACCTCTACATTGTCGGAGCAAAAAGCTATGGCAGAGCACCAACTTTTTTGATGGCCACAGGGTATGAACAAGTGCGTTCCGTTGTCTCCTATATTGCAGGAGATCGCGAAGCAGCAGAGAGAGTGGAACTTAGACTGCCGGAAACAGGGGTATGCAGTATTAGAGCCGATGTCACCAATACTTGTTGTTCACCAGCGCCCCAATTAAAAACATCAAAATCTTCATGCTGCAACGGTACGAGTAAGTACGAATGATGTAGTTGCCTTAAAGGCGTGCAAACTGTCAACAGTTTGTACGTCATTTTTTTACAGAATAGAGAAAGCTTTTTAACTAGATGAAGCTTTGACAGTAGGTACTGGTTTTCTGAATAAACATAAGGCCAATGTAAGTTTGAGTGAGCGGAAAGAATACTACGATCATGGACGTTTGTTGTTTTCTATCGCTCCTCAGCCAAATGCAAGAGCAGGCGAAGGTTCAGATAAGATTATCGATGTCTTCTCTTCAAATCCATTGGCTGGAGAACTAAACGGATCGGATCGTCATGCGCCTACGATGATGATGATGATGCCAGAAGTTGGACGTTGGCGTTTGCTGCCATATGTACATGGCCGATTGCTTGATCCAATTGTTGTAGAAGTTAGATAGGTTCCTATCGCGCAGCGTTTTTGGATGCTCAAAATTTATGTGCTTTTCCAAGTTAAAAATAGGTTTACAAACCATAACTTTCAGCTTATAGTTAAATTACATTGTTTCCTTTGGTAAACTTTTTGTCCCATTGGAAACAAATTTTTGTGCTAAATGTTTCCCTAGGTCAAAAAAATTGTAAACAAGCAATAATTGTTGGGAGGGCCAAAAGATGTTTCAGAAACAAGATAAAAAGGTATCGCGACGCAATCTTCTGAAGATGGGAACGGCAGGGGCTTTTGCTGTCATTGGCAGTACATTATTGAATCCGTCCTCTTTGTTTGGTAAATCAACATTAGCGGCGGGTAAGCATGACATTCATGAGGCTATGAAGGGACAACTGCACGAAGGCATGAAGCATGGATATGTACCCAGTGGTGAAGTGACGGAGGGTTTTAAAGCAGCGCAGAAAGCACTCACCACATTTGATTATGGGAAGGTGAGCAAGCTGCCGGACGGAAGAACCCTGCGGGAATATGAGATTACTGCCTATGAAGCAAACGTTGAGATTGCGAAAGGGATCAAATTCCCCGGTTGGACTTTTAATGGTACAATACCTGGCCCAACGATTCGCTGTACAGAAGGGGATGTCCTTCGCGTGAATTTTTCCAACGCAACGAGCCATCCGCATTCGATCCATTTCCATGGCATGCACCCTACGAATATGGATGGGCTGGAAGCGATCAATTCAGGGGACTCTTTTACATATGAATTCGAAGCGAAACCAGCAGGCATGCATGTCTATCATTGTCATGTAGCCCCTCTTGCCAGACATATTCATAAAGGACTGTACGGAAACTTCATCATTGATCCTAAGAAACCAAGAGCTGTTGCCAAGGAATTCAATATGCTTATGAATGGCTATGATCTTGACCTTGATGGTGAAAATGAAATTTATACCGTGAATGGGTATGCCTTTGCATATCAGCAAGAGCCGATCAAAGTGAAAGTCGGAGAACTTGTCCGTATTTATCTAAGTAATTTAACGGAGTTTGATCTCATTAATTCTTTTCATCTGCATGCCAATTTCTTTAACTATTATGCAACTGGAGCAGATCCAGAAGCACGCCCCAATTTCACGGATACGATTATGCAGTGTCAAGGTGAACGTGGCATCCTTGAAATTGTTTTCCCAGCACCGGGACGATATATGTTTCATGCCCATCAAAGTGAATTTGCAGAGCTCGGATGGATGGGATTCTTCATTGCAGAATAAGAAAGGAGGCGAACGATTGCTATGAGTATTAACAATGATATCGTAGAAAAGACATCTTCTAACAAGTTAAAAGCGATTCTTTGGGGCATTCTTCCATTGGTATTATTAATTGCAATTATCATAACGATAGCCAAAGTAGGGACTGGAATTGAAAGTGAGCCTGCTGCTCCAATTGAAGTCTTGAATGTTGAAAAAATCACTCTCAATGACGAGGGCATTCAAGTTAGAGTTTTAAACTCAGGACCTGAGGCAATAACCATTGCTCAAGTTGTCGTTGATGGAGCCTTCTGGAACGCAAGTTTTTCACCAAGTGATACCTTAAAGAGGTTTGAACAAGGAACTGTGAAAATTCCATACCCATGGGTACAAGGGGATCCTCATGAAATTAAATTTATTACCTCGAACGGTTTAATCTTCACGGGGGAAGTGGCTGCAGCAGCCGCAACGCCGGAACCGAGTGGCAAACTCTTTTGGCAGTATGCTTTAATTGGGTTCTATGTTGGGGTTATTCCTGTTGGACTTGGTTTACTCTGGTATCCATTCTTACGTAGATTTTCAGTTAAAGGAATGCATGCAATTCTCGCAATGACGATTGGCCTGTTATTCTTTCTAGTTATTGATACCTTTCAAGAAGGGTTTGAAATGGCTACGGAAGCGCCAGGCGTATTTCAAGGGACTGGGTTAGTATGGTTTGGAGCACTACTTAGTTGTCTCTTCTTGATTGCTGTGGATCAGTCCAATGAGCGCAAGTTGAGCAATAAAAGCGATGGAAGAAGGGTGGCTGCCAAAATTGCCACAGGCATTGGCTTGCATAATTTAGGCGAAGGACTTGCGATCGGATCTGCATTTGCAGTTGGAGAGGCAGCTTTAGGCACATTTCTCATCATTGGATTTACCCTGCACAATATCACAGAAGGCGTAGGAATTGCGTCGCCACTACTTAAAGAACGTCCAAATTGGAAGACCTTTGTTAAGTTAGCTTTGATAGCTGGTGGACCTGCCATTATTGGAACCTGGGCCGGAGGATTCATATTTAACGATACACTGGCTGCGTTATTCTTTGGCATAGGTGCTGGTGCTATTTTACAGGTCATTTATGTGATTTCTAAAATGATTCTTAAAGAATCGGAGAAGAAGGGACTTTCTCCCGTTTCTTGGTTGAATTTTGGAGGCTTATCAGCTGGAATTCTCATTATGTATGTGACGGCCTTAATGGTCAAATTCTAAAAAACATGAAAGGTAGATGATGAAAACATGCTTTCTGGCATCGGTGTATCAGGAGTTATCATCATTTTTGCTGTTGCGCTGCTGTTATTTGGCCCTACGAAGCTTCCGCAATTAGGCCGTGCTCTCGGCACAACGATAAAAGAGTTTAGACAGGGAACGAAGGATTTGTTAGAAGAGGATAAGAAAGAGAGGTTCAAAGAATAGGCGAGAAGGGGTGGGAATAGACGAGAATGGGCGGATAAGGGCAAGAATAGACGAAAAAGCGGAAAATGGTGAAAGATGAGCAATAATGGACGAGAACGGGCGAAAAAGGGCAGGAATGGACGATAAAGGGCGAAAGGGCAAGAATGGACGATAAAGGTGAAAAAGGGCAGGAATGGACGATAAAGGGCGAAAAGGGCAAGAATGGACGATGGGGGAATGACGAAAAAACGAGATAAGACGTGTGAAGATGAGAAATGACGAAAAAACGAGACAAGACAAGTGAAGATGAGAAATGACGAAAAAACGAGACAAGATGAGTGAAGATGAGAAAAATAAGAAAATCCGGTAATTCCGAGAAATACGGCTTTGCCGGCCTGAGGAATCGGTCTCTATATTAGCGAAAAACCCGATTAAAAGGAACTCTGGTACGTTATTTAGGAAAATAGAGGGATGCGAAGGACATAGCGGAACTACAGGGTCTTATTTCCACGAAAAACGCTGAAATTGCCCATGAAACAGCAGAATAGCGTACTGTAGTTCCCCCAACCTCGCGATAATGCCAGTTTTTGCTAAAATAGCGTACTGTAGTTCCCTCCATCTCCGCTCAAGGCAGCTAGAATGACTCTTCGTAAACCGTCCGCAGCCCTATAGGTAGCCAGCAGCATTAAAATTGAGGTCTGTCGTGAATCCAGTCTCATACTCCATTAGTTTGGCGCGATCACGCAATACAAATGCGTGAACGGCGCGGATACCGCGCAGCGATACGGATTTGTCACTTGAGAGAATGTGCTACGGTAAGGATGGACGTTAAGTCACTATCCTATCTCAAGGCAAAGGAGATACCTATGTACATTCACTCAGCTTTCTCCGCTTCCAAGATCCGCAAATCGCTTTTGGCTTTATTGATTGCAGCTTTGTTGAACGCAGCACTGTTCATCCCGCCAGCCAGTTATGCGACCGAGCAGAAAGGCGGACCTTCCGATCCAAAAGAGACGGAGGCGTTCATCGATAGCTTCTTCAACCGGGCGGACATTCAAGCAAAACTCGCGGGTGCGGTTATCGCCGTTGTCAAGGACGATCGGACGCTGCTTGCCAAAGGATACGGCTACGCCGACGCGGAGCGTCAGACAGCAGTCGATCCAGACCAAACGCTGTTCCGTCTAGCCTCCCTTTCCAAAACGTTTACCGCCACCGCCGTCATGCAATTGGCCGAGCAGCACCAAGTCGATCTGGACCGCGATATCGGCGGCTATTTGAACGGACTCCGGATTCCGAACATTACAGGCGCTCCGCTGACACTTAAGCATCTGATGACGCATACGAGCGGATTCGATCAAACGGAGGCGGAAACGGACGAGGGCGCTCCGCAGGATGTTTATCCGCTGGAAGCCTTCGTCAAAGACAACCTTCCTACTGTCATCCGAAAGCCGGGAGAAGCGTTCCGTTACGACAACTACGCATACGACCTGCTGGGTTTTATCGTACAAAATGTCTCTGGCAAACCGTTCGACGAAGTCGTCGTTGATCGCATATTCACGCCGCTCGGTATGACCGACAGCTATTTAACCCTCACACCGGACGTGCAAAAACGACTTGCCGTTCCGCATGACGGAGCCGGCGAACCGCTTCCGCAGTACGCTACGTTTCCGAATAATTCGCCAGACGGAGGCCTGATATCGACAGGCGCCGATATGGCCCGGTTCATGCAGGCTGAGCTAAACGGCGGAAAGCTGGGAGAAGCGTCTATCCTGAGCGCGCAGTCCATTCGCGACATGCAGCAGCTAGACGTATCGATTCATCCCGACATTCCTGGCGTCGGCTACGGCTTCGAATCCTCGTTCCCAGAGTACGCGAATGGGCAAACCGTCGTTGATAAGGCCGGCGTTTCTTCAGGCTTTCAAGCGCAAATGTGGCTGCTGCCCGAACGCAAAACAGGATTGTTCATCGCTTTGAACAGTGCGCAGCAAGCGAGAACGATCCGCTCTCAGCTGTTCAAAGCGTTCATGGATCATTATTTTCCGGAATCGCCAAACCCGCCGCAAGAAACAGTGTCCCCCATAAGCCAAACGAAGGATCAGCTTAGGCGTCTGGAAGGCTTTTACCGCGATTTAAGGCTTCCGATGTGGCATTACGATGTAGTCGCACAAGTCGGCGGACTGCTTATCACTGACTCTTACGGGACGCATCGCTTGAAGCAAATCAAGGAGCTGCTGTTCGAGGATGTTGACGGCAGAAAAGCGGCTTTCAAGGATGGCGGCGAAGGCAAGCTGTACTTTTCCTATAATAAAGCAGACAGCTGGTCAGAGAAGCTGCCTGGCCCGATACCTTTCTCCGATGTGCCAGACAATCACCCCTATGCGAGATTCATCTACTATGTTCAGCAGCAGGGCTTGCTCGGGAAAGAAGACAGCCTGGTGTTTAACCCGGACCAGCCGATCACCCGCGCCCAATTCGTCGGGCAGTTGTTGAAACTATCGGATATCCCATTGTCCCCGGAACCAGTGTCGTTCGCCGACACCGCGCAAAGTCCGTATGCGTCCGAAATCCAGACGGCTCTTGCGTTAGGCCTCGTCAATGGTACGACCGGCGACGCTTTCGAACCGGACCGGCCGATCATCCGCCAGGAAGCCGCTGTCATCATGGCGCGTGCTCTGCTGCTTGGCTTCGGCTCGGCCGGAGCCGTTCCGCTCGAAGCTGCGCTGCAAGGAAAGACCGACGACTGGGCGCTGGAAGGTGTGCAAACCGTCGTCGCCAGAGGCTATTACGGCCCGGAGGTCGTTCCGGATGCAACCGGCGCGGTTGACTACCGGTCGAAACAGCCGATGCTGCGCAAAGAAGCGGCCGCTATGTTTTATCGGTTTCCATAAAGCTGTCGTTGTTGACATAGAGCAAACCTCCCTTTGACGGCGAGGCTTGCTCTATTCTTGCGACATGCATGCTATACTTGAAACGGGTGATCGCATACAATGAACGGACTTAAACGTTTGCAGACAAAACAAAAAAATGGCCGATGGATTGCCGCAACCATCGTTTGTTACCTTATGCTTGCCGTTTACATACATATCGTTTCTTTCAATGCACCTTACCTCGGCATTGAGCTTGGGCAATCCTCCAGTACCGGATGGCCCGTCGAATCGATCGACGAAAGCGGCAAGGCGGCGCTTTGGAATATCCGGCCGGGCGACAAGATCGTAGCTATGGATGGAAATCCCCGTCCGAAGTTGATCGAGACCGATTCGGGGACCCTCTTGACCAGAGCGGGCTATATCGATGTGGAGAAGCAAGATGGAACGCGGCTCGAGTTCCGAAGCACGCCACGCGCGAGCGACATCGTCCAGATGATGATCTCGGCCGGCTTAGAAGTGATGCTGCTCGGCATTGGTGTCTTTGCCGTCCGGATGAAGCCGGAATCGCGCATTATCCGCCAGTTTTACATGCTGAACGGGTTGATGGCGCTATGCGTGCTGAGTCAGTTTTCAGACGAGAAAACGGTGTCTGAACTGATCATCATTTTATGCTCGATTTGGCTGCCGCATCTGCTTCTTTCTTTTTATTTGCTGTTGGTGTTCCGAACGGTCCTTACCCGGTTCAAGAAGCTGCTTGCAGGCTATCTGGTTTATTCGATCGTCCTCTCGCTATCGCTCGTTTACTTTATCGCGGTCGGCCAAGATGTGTACAATTGGGTCGTGAACATACTCAATTTGACGGTTGTCGGCACACTCCTGCTGCTGGCGGGTATCACCTTCGTTTACTGGAAAACGTTCGGCCGGCAAGAGCAAAACCAGCTGCTCGTCCTGTTTAGCGGGCTGTTCTTAAGCCTGCTGCCATACACGTTTCTATACGCCATTCCGATACTCCTCGGGGAGGAACCTATCGTTCTCATCAAATATACGCTCATCGGTCTCATTCCATTTTCCGGCGCGATCACTTACCTGCTCATCGACAGGAGCATGCTCGATATCCGGCTTTATTTTCCACGGCTGCTCATTCACGGCATGTATTTGGGCAGTTCGTTCGCGCTGTTCACTTTCGCTTCCAAAGAGCCAGCTGTCGCGCTCTATCTGCTTTTTGTGCTGTTCGCCCTGCTAACTTTCGGTTATCAGAAATGCTTGCAGCGCTATCGGCGCAAATCCCAGCGGCAAGCAGAATGGCTGGAACGGCAAAAGCTTCAGCTATATAAGCAGCTAGCGGAGAAAGGGATCAAACCGCATGCACAGGGTGACATGATCCCGTACAATCGAATCCTGCTCGAGGCGCAGCAGTCCGAACGCATTCGCACCACGTACTATTTGCACGACCATTTGCTGCAAAATTTGATCTTTTTGTCGCGTGACCTGGAGGAACTGCACGATACGGGGACAGCGGACAAAGAGCAAATCGCCGTTTGGCTGAAATGCGTCTACGATTCGCAGCGCGATATTCGAACGCTATGCGACGATTTGTATCCTCATATTATCGATAAAGGCGATTTGAAAGAGGCGCTGCATTGGCTCATGCGCACGATGCAGGAAAAAGGAGATATCCGAATGGAACTCGATTACGGGCTTTCTCCCGGAGAACCGGCCAACGAGCTGATCAAAACGAATTTATTCCGGGCTATCCGCGAAATCGTCCATAACGCCTTCAAGCATTCCGAAGCGACCGACATGACCATCCGATTATGGATGGATCGGCTAACAATCTGCTGTGAAATTGCCGATAACGGCAAAGGATTCGACATCGCGTCGGTTTTGTATCCTTCTCCTGAGGGGGAAAGAAGTTTCGGCCTTCTGTCCGTGCACAGCCAAATTCGCCACCTCGGCGGGGATACGGACATCGACTCCTCCCCTGGAAACGGAACGGTCGTCACGATCAAATTGCCACTTGGAACGGAGGCGCATGCCCATGCCTGACCCAATAAGAGTCGTGCTACTCGACGACCATCCCCTTGTGCTCGAAGGGCTGAAAAATCGACTCGAAAAAGAGCCGGACATCGAGGTCCCGCAAACGTTCGGCGATCCTCGCGAGCTGCTGGAGAAAATTGGAGACTGCCGGCCGGACGTGCTCGTCATGGACATCTCGATGCCGTATTTGAACGGATTTGAGCTGGGGAAAATGCTGAAAGAACGCTTCGGCCATTCTCTGAAAATCATCCTGCTGTCCGGCTATATGTATGATGAGTTTTACGCCAAAGCCTATGAAATCGGGGCGCATGCTTACTTGTCCAAGCAGAGCACTTATGCCCAGATTATTAACGCCATTAAACAAAGTGTGATGGGCTATGCACTCGTTTCGGAAAAAATGATGTCCCGATCCCCAGACCATCTTACCCTGAAGGAGCGAGAGGTGTTGGAGTTGGTCGCTGTGGAGTTGACGAACAAAGAGATCGCCCAGCAGTTGGCTATCAGCCAGCGCACGGTCGAATACCATCTCGCGTCGATCAATCAGAAGCTCGGCGTCAAAACACGCATCGGTGCGGTGGCCAAAGGATACAAGTTAGGTTTGCTCGGTTCTTATGACCAATATTAGCTATCGCGTGGAGATAAGAGAACGTCAAGCCGCGATACTAGCAAAATGTGTCAGGATAGCGAGTTTGAGGGAACTACAGTCCGCTATCATTCTGAAAACCGCCATTTTCTAAGCCAGAGGGAACTGAGATACGCTATTTCACCTTTTCACGGTTGGAATCAGCAGGTTCCGCTTAAATAGCGGATCGCAGTTCCCTTTCAGGCTACGTTTATCTCAGTTTCCGCCAGTTAGCGGATCATAGTTCCTTTTCACCGACGCTCT
Source organism: Paenibacillus sp. HWE-109 (assembly GCF_022163125.1). Lineage (NCBI taxonomy): Bacteria > Bacillati > Bacillota > Bacilli > Caryophanales > Paenibacillaceae > Paenibacillus > Paenibacillus sp. HWE-109. The sequence goes on from NZ_CP091881.1 coordinate 2,595,856, forward strand.
CTGTCATTGAAAACCCAATATTTTGAAATTAATAATGACTAGATCGCCATAATGTGTTACTATTTTATAAAATCGTGTTACTGCACACGTGAACATTATGGGGTGTGATGAATTTGAGGCATCGTTTATCCATTATTTTGATTTTGTTATCCATACTAATTTGTGTATCTGCTTGTAAAGCAGAGAAGCCTCAGCGAGTGGCTGAGACTGAGAGAACAGAAATTGTTCTAGCTATCGGTGGCGAACCCGAGGCAGGTTTTGATCCGACAACGGGTTGGGGGCGTTATGGTTCACCGTTATTTCAAAGCACGCTGCTCAAACGAGACAAAGATTTGAATATTGTCAATGATCTGGCTACTGAGTATGAGGTAAGTCAGGATGGAACGATCTGGACAGTAAAGCTGCGCAAGGAAGTTAAGTTCAGCGATGGACATCCGTTAACGGCAGATGATGTTCAGTATACCTATGAAACCGCAGCTGCCAGCGGCTCGTCGATTGATCTAGGCAATCTAAAAAGTGTGCAAATCGTAAATGATATAACGGTAAAGTTTATTTTAAAAGAACCGCAATCTACGTTTGCACAGATGCTTGTGTCAACAGGCATAGTTCCCAAGCATGCGCATGGGAAAGACTATGCTCTTAAACCGATTGGCTCTGGTCCGTACAAGTTGGTTCAATGGGATAAAGGACAGCAATTAATGGTCGAAGCTAATCATGATTATTACGGAAGTAAGCCTTTTTTCCAAAAGATCACTTTCCTTTTCTTAGGTGAGGATGCGGCATTTGCTTCTGCTAAGGCTGGGACAGTTGATATGGCTGCAATTCCTGCAGCATTTAGCAAACACGCGGTGAACGGGATGCAATTTGTTGGCGTCCAGTCGGTTGACAATCGAGGCATCATGTTTCCTTATGTGAAATCTGGAAGTAAAACGAAGGAAGGATATCCGATCGGCAACGATGTTACAGCGGATGCTGCCATTCGTAAGGCGATTAATATAGCGCTGGACAGGAAAGCTTTGGTAAAAGGTATTCTAGAAGGACACGGCACACCCGCATACACATTGAATGATGGTCTTCCTTGGTTCAACGAAGAAGCGATTTTCGTGGATGCAGATATGCATGCAGCGAAGAAACTGCTGGCCGATAACGGATGGCAAGACATAGATAATGATGGAATAGTTGAAAAACAGACATTAAAAGCAGAATTAAATCTGCTTTATCCCGCCAGTGATGTGACGCGTCAATCCCTTGCTATCGCAGCAGCGGATATGCTGAAACCGTTAGGCATCCAGGTTAAAGCGGAAGGGAAGAGCTGGGACGACATTGAGAAGCAAATGCATGCTAATCCTGTTCTTTTGGGCTGGGGAAGCCATGATCCGCTCGAAATGTACAATGTTTACAGCAATAAATTTGGCGGAGTTGAATACTACAATCCTGGATTTTACAACAATCCCAGAGTTGAGGATTACATGATGCAAGCCTTGCGGGCAACGAATGAAAAGGATGCTTGGGCATTCTGGAGAAAGGCCCAATGGGACGGTGAAACCGGCTTAAGCGCAAAAGGGGATGCGCCATGGGCATGGTTGGTTAATCTCGATCATCTTTATTTAGTTAAATCAGGACTTGATATCGGTAAGCAAAACATACATCCACATGGACATGGCTGGCCGGTAACCGCGAACATTGAGGAATGGCGATGGAAATCTTAGTACGCAAAGGAATAGGTCTGATCCTACTGCTGTTTGCCGTGAGCGCTATTTCATTTATGTTGGTTCATTTATCGCCAATTGATCCCATTCAAGCTTATGTTGGTGCGGATATGATCAGGGTTAGTGGGGAACAGCGAGAGGCAATTATGCATTATTGGGGTTTAAATGACCCGCCACTCTTGCGGTATTGGAGTTGGTTGAGCGCATTGGTGAGTGGAGATTTAGGAACTTCTATGGTCTACCGCCGCCCTGTATTGGAAGTGATCGGTGAACGTTTTACCGCATCTTTAGTACTAATGGGGGCTGCCTGGGTGTTATCCGGACTGCTTGGATTCGTTTCTGGCGTGTTCGCTGCGATGAATCGGAACACATGGATCGATAATTTAGTCCGTTGGTATTGTTACACCCTCTCTTCAACGCCGACTTTCTGGATAGGCTTGCTGTTCATGCTTGTTTTTGCTGTATGGCTCGGTATCCTGCCAGTAGGGCTTGCCACCCCAGCAGGTATTGCCTCAGATCAGGTTCAATGGATGGATCGACTCCGGCATATGCTGCTGCCAGTACTGACGCTTAGTGTTACAGGGATCGCAGCAATCGCGCTTCATACGAAAGAAAAGCTTATTGAAGTGATGAATAAGGACTATTGGTTGTTTGCAAGAGCACGTGGTGAACGAGGGTTTACAATCTTTTGGAGACACGGGCTGCGCAATGTGGCATTGCCAGCTATCACACTGCAATTTGCTTCATTCAGCGAGCTGTTCGGCGGAGTCGTTCTGGCTGAGCAAGTATTTTCGTATCCAGGTTTGGGACAGGCGGCAGTTGAAGCTGGACTTCGTGGCGACATTCCTTTGTTATTGGGAATTGTGTTGTTTAGTGCAGTATTCGTGTATACAGGAAATGCGATGGCTGAGCTAAGTTATCGTCTAATCGACCCTAGGATGAAGAAAGGCAGGCGATCATGAAGCATCTTATGCGCGTCGGTATGACGCTTCCCAAACTTCATTATCGACTGAGAATTTGGATTTCATCATTGACCGCATTGTTCGTATTACTAAGTATTATCGCGATGTCCGTGTGGTTCGATGCATCCGGTCTAGCTACGAACTTGGAACAGCGTAATTTAGGCCCTGCCATCCGACATCTTTTTGGGACAGATTGGCTTGGGAGGGATATGCTCACTCGGACGATCAAAGGTCTCGGACGCAGTCTTCAAGTCGGTCTGATCGCGGGAGTTTCAAGTGTGATAATCGCCAGTATGATGGGGATTGCGGCTGCTGTTATGGGTACTATGGTCAATCGCTTCATAAGCTGGGTGACTGATTTATTTCTTAGTGTGCCGCATTTAGTGACGCTGCTCTTGATTTCATTTGTACTTGGTGGAGGGGCGAAAGGCATTATTATCGGTGTCGCATTGACACATTGGCCAAGTTTGTCGAGGGTCATTCGCGCGGAAGTCATGCAGATTCAAACAGCGCCCTATCTAGCCATTTCACGCAATTTTGGCAAATCCAACTGGTGGATCGTGACCAGGCACATCATTCCTCACCTGATTCCGCAGCTATTGGTCGGACTCATACTTATCGTCCCGCATGCTATTCTGCATGAAGCATCGATTACCTTTATCGGTATGGGGCTATCACCTCATGAACCAGCAATTGGAATTATTTTATCGGAATCGATGCGCTATTTATCTTCCGGGTTTTGGTGGTTGGCCTTGTTTCCTGGGTTAAGTTTGTTATTCATGGTAATGGCCTTTGCTAGATTGGGAGAAAACTTGAAACAATGGGTGGATCCACGGCATGCTCATGATAGATAAAGTTAGAAATCTGGAAGAAAGGGGCCGCTTATGCTGGAAGTAAGTAAGCTTTCTATTCGTTTCAAACGGTTTGATCGCGGTCTGCGACAGGTGCAGACTGAAATCATTCGTAACCTTCAACTGTCCATAACTTCAGGTGAAATTTTGGCGGTGGTAGGATCCAGCGGTTCAGGCAAAAGTCTGCTCGCTCACGCAATACTCGGCATTCTACCTGGGAATGCTGAGGTCACAGGCCACATTTATTTCAAGGGAGAAGCATTGACGCCGGACAGGCAAAGACAGTTGCGTGGAAAAGAAATCTCGCTCATCCCGCAATCTGTACAGTATTTGGATCCGTTAATGCGCGTTGGCGAGCAAGTACGGCAATCCGTTCGCCAGGGCGATCCTGCGGAGCTCCAACGGAAAGCTTTTTACAAATATAACCTTGCCGGCATAGTTGCTAAATGGTTTCCATTTCAATTATCCGGCGGAATGGCACGGAAAATTCTCATTTCGACGGCAACGGTAAGCGGAGCTCGCTTGCTAATCGCTGATGAACCGACGCCTGGCCTTGACGGCTCAGCAATGACGGAGACTCTGAGTCGCTTTCGACAGTTGGCGGAGGAGGGGTGCGCCGTTATGCTGATTACGCATGATATCGAGGCGGCCTTAACGGTAGCGGATCGAATCGCCGTTCTTTATGCAGGAACTGTAGTAGAAATCGCTCTCCGCAGCGACTTCACTGGAGCAGGAGCACTACTGAGGCACCCTTACACCAAGGCTCTTTGGCAAGCGCTGCCTGGGCAACAATTTGCTGCTTTACCCGGCTCTCAACCGTTGCCGGATAAGTTGCCTAAAGGGTGCTTGTTTGCTCCACGATGCCCATTGGCTACTTCCGAATGTAATGAGGCTTTTCCAGAAACTCGTTATGTGAGGAACGGTGAAGTGAGGTGCTTGCATGCCACTTGAGGGGAAGTCTCTCGGATATCGTTATCACAAAGCATCATGGATTTTTCAACATACCGACATTTTTATTGAGGCGGGGGAGATTGTAGGCCTGGTTGGACCTAGCGGTTGTGGGAAATCCACGCTTGGGAAATTGCTTGCCGGTCATCTTCATCCCAATCAAGGACAAGTTATTCAAGATGGAGGGCCTATCGCCGTAGGTCAACGGAATCCAGTACAATTGGTATTGCAACATCCCGAGCTAGCGGTGAACCCCAGTTGGAAGCTGAGGCGCACTCTTCAGGAGTCAGGAGTGCCCGACGATAATTGGATGACAGAACTAGCCATCGAAGACCATTGGTTGGATCGTTATCCGAACGAGCTGTCTGGAGGCGAGTTACAACGAATGTGTGTAGCGCGCGCTCTAGGAGCAGGGACCCGCTATCTGATTGCGGATGAAATGACGACTATGTTGGATGCGATCACGCAGGCCCAAATTTGGCACTCTGTGCTGAAATGGGCGAAACGAAATGATGCGGGCATATTGATCATTAGTCATGAGCGGCAATTAGTCAACAAGTTATGTGATAGGATAATGGATTGGGAGAATATGACCGGGTAAAAAAGGAATTTTCCTATCGGAGACGAATTATCCTAGAAACACTGTTGAATTAGGGGATGTTTACTCATGCGTCTGAAAGAACATCTAATTGATTCCTTAATGAATTTAACCTCTGACGGGATCGTGATCGTGGATACACATGGCACTGTGTTGGAGGTTAACAAGAAATTTGAAGAGTTGCATGGCTGGACAAGGGAAGAAGTTATCGGAAAAGTACTGCCAATGACGCCTGAAATTTATAAAGAAGATGCTCTTCGTTTATATCAGACTTTAATAAACGGTGGGCAAGTCAAGGATTTCGAAGCGCTTAAACTTAGAAAAGATGGTTCTACCTTTTACGCCAATGTGACGGTTTCACCAGTGAAGAATAATGAGGGAGTCGTGATCGGGTTTGTTGGTGTGGAAAGGGACATTAGTGAAAAGAAAAGAGCGGAAGAAGAGCTGCTGGAGAGAGAAAAACAGTTCAGAAGATTAATTAAGCTTAGTCCTGAACCAATAGTTCTGCATAAAGACGGTTACGTGAACTTTGTGAATGATGCTTGCTGCAAACTTTTTGGCGGCGCTACAACAGATGACTTCAAGGGAAGATCGATCTATGATTTTTTCTGTTCAAATGACAAGGACCTCATTTCAGCGCAGCTTGAGCAGGTTATGCAGTCGGATAACTACACGGATTTTATGGAGAGGAAACTTCAGAAATTAGACGGAACTTTTTTTGATGCCGAAATATCCTCTATTTATGTCCACAAAAACTTGGGGTTTCCTGTTGTACAAACCGTGATTCGTGATCTGACAGAGCGCAAAAAGTCGGAAGAAGCAATCATTAGATCGGAAAAACTATCACTAATTGGTCAATTAGCGGCTGGTATCGCGCACGATATTCGTAATCCCTTAACTTCTTTGAAAGGGTTTGTTCATTTACTAAAGGCTAAGAATGCAGACTATGTTGATGTTATGATGGAAGAATTAGAACATATTAATTATGTAGTCAACGAATTTATGACATTGGCCAAACCGCATCTTCATTTTTACATGGAGAGTACGACGCAAGAGCTTGTGCAAAGTGTAGTTGGTTTTCTGCAACCCCATACTCATCTATATAACGTTCAAATCCAATTGAACATGCAGCAAGATATTCCTGCCATTTATTGCAACCCGGACCAAATCAAACAAGTTTTGCTTAATGTACTAAAGAATGCAATTGAGTCTATGACTAACGGAGGGTTCATACGCATATCATCCCGAAAGTTAAATCATAGCTTGGTTATCAGCGTCGAAGATCAAGGTGTAGGCATCACGGAAGAAAGATTATCGCTGTTAGGGCAACCATTCTTCACTACAAAGGTTAATGGCAACGGTTTAGGTTTAATGGTTTGCAAACGGATCATCGAAGGACATGGTGGCAAATTGTCTATTCAAAGCCAAATTAATCAGGGGACTACAGTTGAAATTGAATTGCCTTTTAAAAAATAAGACGTAGCATCGCATCCGCCGAAAGGGGCGGATTTTTGTTTTTCACAGAAATAACTTGGCTTCGTGGCCTTTTAGTCAAATAACTGTTGCAATTATAGCTCTAAGGAGTCATATAAATTACTCATCTTCAAGGTATACTTTAAGACAGATAATCCGATTGTAGAAGAAAAAGGAGTGGAGAAACGGAAGTTCATATATCTGCAACAAGATATTCAAAACCTCGCCACATTCATTGTGAAAAAAATCACATATTAACTTGCGTTTCGTTTATAATGCCAGTATATCGTTATTTAACACTAGCTAATATGCCATGGAGGGATGGGTGGCTATGAATCCTAATGAAGAAAATAAACGAATTGTTAAGCAAGAAAAGCGCCTAATTATTCTGTGCATCACCGTAGCAGGCATTATGCTGCTGTCTTTATCCAAGTATCTCTTTAAATAACAATTGTTAGTTAGCCAAGCTTTAGGAGGGGGAATCATCATGTTATTAGCTAGCTACGATCCAGTCATGTATAGCCGAATGCTAACAGGGCTAACTCTTGCATTCCACATTATATTCGCTACCATCGGGGTAGGCGTTCCACTTATGATTGCTCTTGCGGAATGGATTGGCATTAGACGCAAGGATGAGCATTATCTGCTTATGGCAAGGAGGTGGGCGCGCGGCTTTGTCATTACCGTGGCTGTCGGTGTCGTAACGGGAACTGCAATTGGGCTGCAGCTCAGCCTGCTATGGCCCAGCTTTATGAAAGTAGCTGGTCAATCGATCGCTATCCCGCTCTTCCTGGAGACTTTCGCCTTCTTCTTTGAAGCGATTTTCCTCGGTATTTACCTCTACACTTGGGATCGCTTCAAGAATAAAATGACACACTTCTGGATGCTCACTCCAGTCGTCATTGGATCATCCGCATCCGCTTTCTTTATTACGGTTGTCAATGCCTTCATGAATGCACCAGCAGGTGTAACTGTAGTAGACGGCAAAATTACTGATATTTCTCCTTTCGGCGCCATGCTGAGTCCTGCGATGCCGACCAAGGTTTCACATGTGCTCATTACTGCTTACTTGACCTGTGCCTTCATTCTAGCCGCTATTTCAGCTTGGTCCTTGCTCAAGGGCCGCAATCATGTGTACTACAAAAAAGCCCTCAAGCTCACCATGATATCAGCTTGCGTATTCCTTCTTTCAAGCGCGATAATAGGTGACTTATCGGGTAAATACTTGGCGAACTATCAACCGGAGAAGCTGGCCGCGATGGAATGGCATTTCGAAACGACCAAACAAGCGCCACTGGTCTTCGGAGGTATCTTGACTGAGGATAACGAGATCAAATACGGCATTAAAATCCCGTACGCACTCAGTGTTCTTGCTCATGGGCGGCCTAATGCCGAAGTCACAGGACTTAATGATATTCCGGCTGACGAAACGCCTCCACTTTGGATTCATTATTTATTCGATTTGAAAATGAGTTTCGTTGCCATGATGGTACTGGTCGCATTGGTGTTCTTATTGTTATTATGGCGCAAAAGGTCACTTGTCTATTCGAATAAATGGCTGCTGCGCGGCATCATTTTAACCGCTCCCCTTGCGATGCTGACGATCGAGCACGGCTGGATCTTCGCTGAAGTTGGACGCCAACCATGGATTCTTCATGGCATCATGAGAACTTCTGAAGGAGCAACGGTCTCCGATCACGTGGATACGATGCTTATCGTCTTCGCACTTCTCTATATTGTCCTTGGATTAACGGCCGTTCGGGTACTGTTACGCATGTTCCGCAATAATCGGGCTGAGGATGAAATCGCCGCGAGAGGGATAGAAGGGGGCGGCCAGCAATGAGCTATGAAGTAATTGGAATTACCGTGTTATGGATATTCCTATTCGGCTATTTAATCGTAGCTTCCATTGACTTCGGTGCCGGCTTCTTTAGCTACTACAGCACGATAACCGGCAAACGGCATCTGATCAACAAGGTGATCGAGCGTTATCTTTCTCCGGTATGGGAAGTCACCAATGTGTTTCTTGTTTTTTTCTTCGTCGGCTTTGTTGGTTTTTTCCCAGATACGGCGTACTACTACGGCACAGCATTATTGCTTCCAGGCAGTGTGGCTATCATTTTGCTCGCCATTAGGGGATCATACTATGCCTTTAGCAACTATGGAAGCAAGAAAGACAGTCGGTTTTACTTGTTCTTATATGGGGCAAGCGGACTACTTATTCCGGCTTCGCTATCAACCGTCTTGACCATTTCCGAAGGCGGCTACATTGCCGTAGACGATAACAATCAGATAACCTTCCTGTTCACCAAGCTGTTCACGAGCGCATATTCGTGGACCGTAGTTCTTCTTGCGATTGTGAGCGTGCTCTACATCTCAGCTATGTTCTTGTGTTACTATGCCAATCGGGCAAATGATCGAGGAGCGTTCGAGCTTGTGCGTAAGTATGCGATCGCCTGGAGCGGCCCGACCATTCTGAGCAGTCTGCTGGTATTCTTCGCGATCCGCGGGCATAATGCAGGACATTTCCAGCGGATGGAGGATTATGCCTGGATGTTCGTTCTATCCTTTGTCTGCTTCGTCGTGGCCATTTATCTGGTATGGGCGCGCAAACGGCTAGGGCTGTCATTCATCTTCGTCTTGCTGCAGTTTGGATTCGCCTTCTTCGGCTATGGGGCAGGGCATTTACCATACATTCTGTATCCTTATTTAACAATCTATGATAATTTCACCAGCGAACCAATGGCGATTGCGTTAATCTCTGTGTTCGTATTGGGCTTGCTGCTGCTTATTCCATCCTTGTATCTTCTAATGCGACTTTTCTTGTTCGATGCCAACTATGTGCAGGGCAAGCGCAACAAATGAGATCACAATAATGATTCCATGACGGAAAGAGGGGGGTTCATCTATGCTGGAAATTTTTCTTATCTTCGTCGCACCTTTTCTCGTTGTTATTGGCGCTATTGGATTGTTGTTCTGGTTAGGAGGGCGTAAAAGTAGCAGCAATGAGCCACTATAATGAAACGGAAAGGTGGTTCCTATGAGGAATATGACAAAGTTCAGGGCAATCGGGACTATGGCCGGCATCCTTTTTACATGCCTCTTCATCTTCGCTTTATTTTATTTCCAGAACACAGAGTCATCGGCCAATGGACCCGTCATGACGGAAAGCGACGGCTATCAAATTGCGACATTTCAAGTGAAGGATGATGGCTTTTATCCAGCCAATATTGAAGTTAAGGCAGGCGTTCCAACAAAGCTGAATTTCAAAAAGCCAAGTGGCTTTACCTGCATAAGAAGTGTGGCTTCCCGCGACATAGGACTTGATCTCTATCTGGAAAAAGGGGATAACTTCACAACCTTGCAAGATTTAAAGCCGGGAACCTATAAATTGCACTGCGGTATGTATATGTACTATGTCACAATTACAGTGAAATGAGTAGAAGTTAGCTTCAAATAACCAAAAAAGCCATATCCAACGATGTTGGATCATGGCTTTTTGGTCTATTCTACCTCAGTATTCATTCTTCATACCAAGTTTTACTGAAAGCGAAGTTGTTGTATGAACGATCTTTTGAATGAGTGTTTCATCTATACTCTCGCGAGAGACTGGCCCTGCAATGGTTAGAGAAGCAATAACCTGATTGCGGTAGTCGAATACGGGCGCAGCGATGGCAATAACATCGGGGTAGATTTCGCCGGAGGAGATGGAATAGCCGTCTTTTCTTATTTTGGCTAGACCCTGGATGAGTCCAATCGTGTCAGAATCCTTGATTCCACTTAGGAATTGATCGACTACTTTACTAGACTCGAATGCAAGCAAAACTTTCCCAGACGCGCCTAATTGCAAGGGGAACGCTTTTCCAATTTCGGCTTTTAATCGAATAGGTTTGCTGCTTTCAACGTAATGAATACAAATTACGCTCCCTCCCGATCTTAGGGCGAGGATTGAGGTTTCACCTGTCTCTTTGGTGAGGTCCTCCATGAAAGGGATCGCGAGTTCAATCAATTGTTTGTTAATTTGGTGGTGCACATTGCGGGCAAGATCGAGAATTCGCAGACCCAAAGTAATTTGTCCTTTGCCTTTTCGTTCGATAAGGCCGTGTTGTTCCAAGGTTTGAAGGAAACGGTAGGCTGTACTATCAGGGATTCCAACTTTATCTGCGATTTGACTAACCGTTAACATTTCATGTGTTTCTGCCAAGGCGAATAAAATTTCTAAAGCTCTGTCCAATGTTTGAGTCCCGTTCATGAACTGTACTCATCCTCATCTCATTAAAGTAGGCACAATTTGGGGTGAAATCGTTGAAAAAATCGAATTATCATATATTGATAATAATCTAATGGTTACTAATAATCAATTAGAATAAGACATCATGAAATTGATGTGACGTAACTTGACATTTTAGATTAATAGATGTTAAAGTCTGCATGTATAATGATAATGCATTATCATATTATGATAATTATGGCGGTGATAAGAATCGAATGACTGCAAACGGGTATCTCGTTTTTTGCGAGAAAACTGTGATTACATTACTCCATAGGGGGCAGAACAATGAAAGTCGATCTTGCAATTAGAGGGAATATTGTGCTTCCAGACTGTGTATTGAACAATAGCATTATTGGAATCGAGAATGGTGTTGTCGTATACATTGGGGATCACAATGACATCTTAGAAGCTGGAGAATATCTTGACGCGTCTGGGAAGTTAGTCTTACCTGGGGCTATTGATGCACATGTTCATTGTTACTCATCGATGGAAGAGGGGGTAGGCAACCTCACACGCGCTGCAGCTGCAGGAGGTGTAACTACCATCATTGAAATGCCCTACAATGCAAGTGGGATAATATGTACAGCACAGTTGCTTTCAGAGAAGAAAGAATGGATGGAACAAGAATCAGTTGTAGATTTTGCTTTATTGGCTACGATACAGAAGGAAGGATCACTGGACGAAATCTATGCAATGGCAGAGGCTGGTGCCTGCGGCTTTTATGTTTCCATGTTTAATAATGACTCCACTAGCATTCCTCGTATAGATGATGGCAGATTGTTGGACGCATTTAGCATAATTGCTGAAACCGAATTGCCTGTTGGTGTCCACTGCGAAGTTGATGAAATTATTAGAGCTGCAACTGTTAGTATGGCGCCGCTGGGGGGAGATCCTCGAGCTCACTGTTGGAGCAGGCCTAAGATTGCAGAATCCATTGCTGCGAATACGGTGATGGAACTAGCACTGCTGACAGGCGTCAAATTGCATTTGTTTCAATGCACCTTCCCCGAAATCTTCGATTCTGTTCAATATTATGCGAAGTTGGGAGCAGACGTAACAGCAGAAACGTGTACGCATTATCTGATTTTTCATGAAGACGACATGCTTCGATTAGGGGCTAAAGGGAAAATAAATCCTCCACTCCGGCAGGCAATAGACGCCGAGGGATTGTGGACGTACCTGGCTTCAGGGCGTATTTCAATGGTCACTTCGGATCACGCGTCATGGAAACTGGATCGCAAGAGCTCGCGAGATATTTTTCAGAATGCCTCGGGCGTACCTGGTATTGAGTCATTATTGCCTATCCTTTATAGCAGTGGTGTAGCTACGGGCGTTATAAATTTGCATGACTTTGTTCGAGTAATTAGTCAGAGTCCAGCTGATAGATTTGGCTTGGGGAAATCAAAAGGGAGACTGACTGTGGGATATGATGCGGATATCGTCATCTTTGATCCGGAAGCGCAGTGGAGGATAGATGAGTCCGAAGAGTATTCATCCGCGGGATGGAGCTTATATCACGATATGATTGTCAAAGGAAGAATTGAAAGAACTTATGTAAGAGGACAACTCGTTTATGATGGCAAGGAAGTGTTAGCAAGCGCTTACGGACGATTTGTTAAGGGATCTTATCAGGCAAAGGAATGGAATATGTTGTGATTATACAAATCTATTAGCCGAAAGGGGATCCTGGAACCGAGATGCAGAATGAAGACTATACGCGACTGATTGGGAAGAGACTAGTACATAGCATCTGGAACCCGCACGGGGTTTTGATGATTTCTTCCAATGTTATTCTCACTGAATCACATATAATCCAATTGAAGAAATTAAACATCAATATGCAAGCTATTCATGTAAAAGAAGCTATTCATGATCCTTCCTATGAACAAATCAAGCAAGCGGAGTCCGGATTTCAGGAGATTCAGGATTTTGTTTACCACAATGGAAAGCTTCCCGATAAAACTGCACAGAATAAGGTGCTTCCATCCATTATTGCAGCTACGAAAAAGCGAAACCTGTTTAGCTTGCTTGAACAATTGCGCTCCCATGAGGATTTCAGATATAAGCATAGTCTTGCCGTTGCCATCGTTGCCATTAAGTTGGGGAAATGGCTTCATCTTCCTGAGGCAGAATTAGAACTCCTCTCACTAGCTGCTAGCCTCTTTGATATCGGTTCCGTCAAACTTCCCTCTACGATGCTGGATAGCAATGGGCGTTACCAAGCACACGAGAAGGATATAGTCAAGCAACATACGATTTTCGGTTACGAAATTTTAATGAATTCTGACGTTAATCCCCGTGTCGCACTGGCTGCACTTCAACATCATGAAAGGATCGACGGAAGCGGATATCCTAGCGGTTTAATTGGAAATGAGATTGATCCAATAAGTCAAATCATAGCTGTCGCCGATGTGTATGTCGCAATGATTTCGGAGCGTCCACATCGAAAGGCATTGCCATTCCATGAAGTTATCCAAACCTTGCAGAATGATGTATTCCAAGGTAAATTCGACTCGAAAATTGGCTTAACATTTCTGAATATGCTTATGTCGATGCAAGTTGGCAAAGAGGTTCGGTTATTGGATGGCCGACTTGGAACTATTGTACTAACGAATGTGAATTATCCTACACGTCCTGTTGTAGAGATCGAGGGGAAATTGTTAGATTTAAGAGTTTTAGAATTGGAGATAACGGAAGTACTGGGTTGATAAAGAGATGCAGTCTTAGCTATGGAACCAGCCAAACAGGCTGCCACATGTCCAAATGGACGATGGCAGCCTTGTTCATATAGCTAGACGCAGATATTCAGCAGATGATGATGAAATACGGGAGCTGGTGCAAGACGCACATTCCTTGAATTAAAGCCTATTCTTTGGTACGATGTGAGGAGTTTATTAGTATCAAGTCAGTATTGCAGATCGAAGGGAGCAGATTAACATTGAAAAAGTCCAAGCAAAGTCCCCCTTCAAATAACAAAGCTTTTGGATTAGCCTTGCAGGCTCTGGCTGTCATGTCCATGAATCCGAATCGTTTCGCAAGCAGTAATATTGCTAATCACTTATGTTCTGAAGCATCGCTTATGCGCCGTATTATGGCTAAGCTTGCTCATGAACAAATATTGGAAGTAAGAGAGGGACGTGACGGAGGCTATTGGATTAAAAAGCCGCCCGAGTCCATAACATTTGCAGATGTGTATACGGCGCTTCAGGTAGGGGAGTCACTGTGCTCTGGGTTGTTAGATTCTACAGGAGACCACCCATTAGGGCTTCAAATGAATGATGTTTTTGCCGATATGGCAGAAGAATTGCAACAAGGCATTTTGGATGTGCTCAGGAAGCGTACGATTGCAGATTTGGCGAACGAAGCCATCATTAAAAGTAATTGACACGAATCTTAAAACAAACTATACTGTGCATAATATAACACAGTTAACTTTCAGTTTTTTTTAGTGTAAACTGTGTGTATTTTTACTCAGTTTAAATTTGGTTTTATAGAAAAGAATCGGAGGCGCAGAAAGATGGAGACGAACACGAAACATGGGCAGGACTTTTTTGAGGTAATTAAGGAAAGACGCTCGGTACGCCATTATGACCCTACTGTTCGCATTTCAGAGCAGGAACTGAAAGATATAGTGACAGAAGCGACCCTTGCACCGTCAGGCGCTAACTTGCAACCATGGAAATTTATTGTATTCAATGATCAAGCTGTCCAAGAGAAGCTGCTTCCGATTGCCAATAATCAGAGGCAAGTTGTTGATGCATCAGCGGTAATTGCGGTTTTAGGAGATTTGGAGAGCTATAGTTATTCGGAGAAAATATATGCTGCTGCCGTAGAGGCAGGCTACATGACGGAGGAAATAAAAAACACGATAGTAGCTAATATAAATGGTGTATTGTCCCAAATAGACTCGAATGATCTTAAAAATAGTGTGCTGATTGACTGCGGATTAGTTTCAATGCAGCTTATGCTTGTTGCCAAAGCTCGTGGTTATGATACTGTTCCCATGGCTGGATACGACGCAGTTAAATTCAAAGCAGAGTTTGGCATATCCGAGCGTTATGTTCCTGTGATGCTTATCGCGATAGGCAAGGCAGCACAAGCAGGGCACCCAACCGTGCGTTTACCGATAGATGATGTCTTGTTCTGGAATGGTAACCTGTAGTAAGAGAGTGGAAGTGAACCGATGAAAATAGCTCAGGTATATCCTCGGAATCGTAACAGAATCCGCAGGATATACCTTTTTTGTGTTTGAGTGAGTAAGCAAAATTATGGACATATTACAAAAGATGCCATCTATAAAGGGCCAAGCTCCTGTTATCCACAATGCGATCAAAATTATTTTAAAACTTAAAGGAACAATAATCATATGAAAGATATTGCATTTAAGGCAATGGCCGTCACAAATGAAATCGATTTGAACAAAATCGCCATTTACTGTGGAATTCCTAAGAAGTATACATGGGAACAGCCATTAATCCTGAAGAACAGAATTCTGGAAAAGATCTATCAGAAAAATGTAGATGAATTCCAGCAAGTACTTGTATTTTCTTTCGGTAGTGTTGTCTTTGTTAACTACGCGCACAAAGATGAGCTAACAACCTTTTTGAAATTCATCCAATCCTTTGAACCCGAAATAGACCTAGCACCGGAAGATAGGTTCAAAGATGATTACAGTCTCCACATCGATGAAAACGGCAGCTTGGAATTGACGGACAACTATGTGGTTGTGACCGAATATGAATATTTTTTGCCAGAAGTGATTGCAACGGTTCTCGCTAAATCAGTAGCACTTGAGAAAATAGAGGAGCAGTTGGGACAGATTCAAGATAATCTTGAAATTATGATAGACAGGCTTGAAAAAGGAAAGCTGCGCGTTGGCAACAGGGAACTGGCAAGGACAACGGCCAAGATCGTCCGTCACGAGTATAATACGCTTGCCTATATCATGATCTTGGATAAACCAGAGCTTACTTGGACGCATAATTCAGCAAGCCAAGTTTACGATGGGATGATGAATTTTTTTGAATTGAACGATCGATATAAAATTTTGAAAAGTAAAACAGATATCCTGTATCACATCCTGGAAGGTTTTTCTACGATCAGTCATTCGATTCGAGGACTGTTCGTCGAATGGATTGTCGTCATTCTGATCGTCATTGAAGTCGTCTTAACGGTTTTGCAAATTTTAGGTTGGATACCCTCACATTAGAAAGCCTAATATGAAAAGGAACTACGATTCGCTAAATGGCGGGAACTGAGGTAAAAGTAACATGAAAGGGAACTGAGGTACGCGAGCGACTACGGTAAAGTCGTGTAATTTAGCAGGTGGAACATTCTTCATACGTTTTACCTGCTGAACCGGCACTAGCCGCAATCGTCGTTACTTGAAACCAGGGATGCTGATCCAGCTGATTTGGTGTACCCTCATCTGCCGATATGTTGCATTTCTTTAGCACAACAAAAAAAAATCCCACCCCCAAGACTTGTTTCAGTCTTAGGGACGAGATTGTTGAACTCGTGGTACCACCCCAGATTCGCCAATATGTCGCCATATTAGCCTCTTCAAGTACGGCATTACATGTAATGCTTATACTTTAGCTCTGTAACAGGAGCTCCTGTCACATCATCCCCCTGTTTGACGGAGTTCCGATGTGCTACTCTGATGTTTTGGATACTCTGTTTGGCTTGCCATACATATCAGGATTAGCTGTACGGACGCCAGAGCCCCGTATAAGGCTACCATTGCTTGTTTGTTTTTTGTTTGACAAGGTTAACTATATTCATTATTTCCATTGACATCCTCTAAGTTGAAAAATAATATTACGTTATAAAAGCTGGGGGTGGAGTGATGATCGTTTATGAGCATAAGGGCACTTTGCGATTCTATGAGCAACATCAGCATGCTCAATTGGCGGGGAAGATAGCGGCTGCCTGGAAAAAGGATTATTTTATTGGAGCGGAGTACTGGGATGATGTGATGTATGCAGTGAAAGAGCATGATCGAGGTTGGATTGATCTGGATGACAGCCCGATGTGGGAAGTTGGTCAACGGTTGCCCTATGGCTTCTGGAACTATCCGCTTGCTATCAAAAAGCATTTTTACCACTTGGGCGTAAATGAAGTAGAGGACGTAAATCTTTATGCTGCTCTTCTTTGCAGCCTTCAATTCTGCAAGCTCTTGCAAATGATACCTGAAGACCCTCACGCTATTGATTTTCTTAAATTGGAAAAGAAACGTCAGGAAAGGCTCGAGGAACGACTTCATCTCCAGAGCCAAGATGCCAAGGAAAGACTTGCGTTTCACCTAGCCTTGCTCCGTTTCTGCGATGATTTGAGTATATATATGTGTATCCATCCTCCGGGCACTGTGAAGTCGAAGGAGACTTGGTTTCGTGATGGATTGACGGAAACCTTTGATTTTCTCGGGGGGAATCCGGTGATCCCTAGTTGGGACGGAGAAGCGATTGTCCGGCTTACCGCGTTCCCTTTTCAAACAGATTTGCAGCTGGAAGTTCCATATCGTGAAGTTGAGACAGCCGAAGTTTCACTGCTTGGATTAACTGGCGCCTATAAGCAAGCCAAGCTTTCCAAGCTATGCCTTACGTTGACAAAAGCTTAAACGATAAAGGAACTATGGATGGATGAGCAGCCGCGGCGTTGGAATGAACACGCAATAAAGACGATGAAATGGGGCTGTTCAAGGACGTTTTACCAGGAAGTAGCAGATGAGGTATTTATGGCATAAGAATTGCGAGAGAACTCTCTTGATCATGTTTCAGGGGTTGTAGAATATCCGAGCGTGTTTTTTGATTAAAAGTCTATCCCTAATCTGCAGGGTTTGAATATTGTCTAGTATAAAAAAGTCCTTGAAATCATTGATTTCAAGGACTTTTTCGGTATTTGGGGAGGTAAGCGTTCATTAGCAAGCTTTATTTATAGTAAGAAGTTGTTAAAGGTACGAAAATGCCTGATTTATCGTCATTTTCATAAGAATAGAAAACGGTGACATCACTTAATCCCGCTATATTGACTTCAATTGTTTTTAATCCGTCAGCGATACTCACGGTATCTTGTTTAAGCAAAACGCTGTTCTTGTCTTGAATTTTCAGTTGAACATCAGAACCGATAGCAGCAACTTGCAAATAAAGTTTTTGGTACTTGCCTTTTGGCTCTAAGGTGAAGTTGGATCCTGAGCTTTTAGTATCTTTAATGACTTCCGTATAATCTTTGCTTTTATATTTCGTCAAATTAGGATCTTTAATAGCTTGATAGAAAGTTTGTCCAGCATTAACGGGAGTGCCATCAACCTTTTCACCAAATAATACGCTGTTTGAAGCGGCATCATAGTCTACGGCTACGTTTAAAGAATTCGCTATAGCACGTGCTGGTAAGTAAGTGCTTCCATCATATGTAATCGGAGTTACTACATTCCCTTGTGCATCCAATAGCTGAACTGTCGCCCCGTTTACTTTTACCTTTATATCGTTGTTCAGATAAGCCTTAATTTCTTGTAAATTAGCTCCTGCATAAACGCCGCCTGCTGCGCCCAAAAGCAATGACAACCCGACGATAGAAACTATCGTTTTTTTCATCCGTATCTCTCCTCGTATCTGTATTAGTTCCAACTCACCTTTTACACTATATATAACAAATAAAGGAAATACAAGGGTCGAAAGGAGGAATATCCTTGTGCTTGAGATCAAGTCCTGCAAGGTGAAATATTCAATTGGACTGCTTGGAATTGACTAAATTCGAATGTTGAACTCCAGAGGGAACTGTGTTCCCTTATTTAGCCACGAAACGACCATTTGGCTTGTCAAAGGGAACTGAGGTACGCTAATTGGTCTAATTTGCAGGAATATCATCATTCAGAGGTGAAATAAGGGATCCTACTTCCCTTTCAGCTGGAAAAAGAAGGTTCTGGGGCAAATAGGGGATCATAGTTCCTTTTCGCGCGGGAGTGCAGACGATTTGCAATTTGCTATATAAGGTAAGTCTTGTCCATCCTATGACTTAACGCAAGGACGGCTCAAAGCGTCTCTAGAAGAACAAACGCAGCAATGAAGCATGATAATTGGAAAAATCGACGGATGCTCCCAGGAAGTAACCGATTGAGATAAAAATAGCACACCAGACCATAGCCCCCATGCCCGAATAGAGTATATATTTCCGGGGGCTCATAGCGCTCACTCCTGCCAAGTAACAGGTAAGATGGCGGAGACCTGGAATGTAGTAGCCGATGCATATGGCCCAGGGGCCATAGCGCTCGAACCAAGTCTCTGTTTTTTCCAGCCTTTTTGACGTAAGCTTGATCCATTTGCCGTATTTCCAGAGCAGCGGCTTGCCGAATTTGCGCCCGAGAGTGTAGCTGCACAGCATGCCGGTCATAGCCCCGAAGAAGCTGACCGCAAGGGATAGCGGGAGAAGGAGCAGCCCCATCGAGGAGAGGTAGCCGACAATCGTCATTAGGATTTCATCAGGGACGGGCAAGCCGATAATACCAAGAGCCAAACAGAAGAAAATGGCGATGTATCCGTATTGTATAATGATGTCTTGTAGGAAAGCTATGGCGGCCACGCTCCTTTTCTACTGGAAGTCTGCTGAGTTATCGGCGGTTGCCTCAGAAGCTTTTTTTGTGGATAAGATGGGGTTTGCTGATTTTAGGTATTCTGATTCGGCTAACCATCAGGCCGCACAATGCGATGACCAGGATCACCATTAATT
Organism: Paenibacillus sp. HWE-109; assembly: GCF_022163125.1. NCBI lineage: Bacteria > Bacillati > Bacillota > Bacilli > Caryophanales > Paenibacillaceae > Paenibacillus > Paenibacillus sp. HWE-109. Next base: position 2,615,394 of record NZ_CP091881.1, read on the forward strand.
CCATATGATTCAGGATCGGTGACCAAAGCGTAAGCACGGCTAACAGGCATCCTGCAATATGGATAGGCAAACCTGTATGATGACGATGAACACAGGTTGCAATGTTAAACCGAGCCAGGCGAAGTGCTCCGCAAATGATGAAAAGGGAAGCAAGCAGCAGCCCTGAAACGGGCAATTTGTGCAAGCTGATTAGATAAACGATCAAGGCTGGGGCCGCGCCGAAGGAAATCAGCTCTGCGAGCGAACGGAACTCTTTGCCGAATTCGGTGGCAAGGTTCAGTCTACTGACGATATACTCGTCAAATCCGGCCAATACAGCCGCTAGTACAATGCAAAGCACCGCTTGGGATGGTTTATCGTGAAACGAGAAAAACATGGACATCATGCCCCCACTGAGAACAGCCATTTTGAGCAAAGTAGGAATGGTTTGAACTGACATGGGATCACTCCTTTTCTAGGTGTTGGAAAGTTTGGTTTTTTCCGTTTTTTGAATATCCAGAATATCAAGTAAGAAAACAAAGGTTGGGATGCCGATGATCAATCCCCAAATGCCGAAGAAATGCTCGGAAAAGAGCAAAACAAGAAAGGTGTAGAAGACGGGCAAATGCGTTTTGGATGCCATCAGCCGGGGATTGAGCATGTAAGCCTCCACCGCATGAATAATCGTTACAGCAACAACTAGGTAGATAATATAAGTGAATCCGCCCAAACTAAAAGCAATCATACTTAATGGAATCAGTGATAGAAAGACGCCAGCCACCGGTACAAGCCCAAGGACATAAATAAGCAAGGCCAAACCGATCAGATTGGGAAAGCCCATCAGCCATAGCGCGAAGGTTGTCAGCAAGGAGTTGATCAAGGCAATCAGCAGTTGGGCTTCGATGACTTTGCCGAACGTCTGAACGAGTTTTTTGCCGAAAAACTCAACTTCCCTGGAGAACCAGCCCAGCTTGCTGGTGTGGAATTGCGCGGTAAATCGAATGACGTTTTCTTTGCCTAGCAGCAGGAACAGGCTGAGCATCAAGGCCAAAAAGGCTTGAAATCCGAGGTTGCCGATTTTGATCATAAAATCGAAGCCTGGCTTCACCATGCTTGGAAGGTCGAGACTGTCCAACCATGTGGTTATGTAGCCCGCCACTTCGTTTTGAGGATTGTCATAGAGCTGCCTGACAAGCTCGAACAGCTGGGCGATTTGTCGGACCAGAGCAGGGAAAAATTTTGCGCCTGCAACAATCAACAGCGTTAGAAGGGCACCATATATGAGCGCAAGCAGAAATTTGGAGTTGACGGGAACAATTTTTTCGATCCATCGCTTACTGTATTGGTGCAGCCGATTCATTAAAAATGTCAGCAAGAACGTCAGTAGAACAAGATTCAGCATGCTGCGAATAAAATAGAGAACAAGGCAAAACAATGCTAATACGGCAAAGCGCTGCACTTCTTTTTTTTGCAAAATAGCCTTGATATTCATAAACGACTTCCTTTCAGGACCTCAATTTCTATCTGCTCCATCCTGATTATAGCGGCGTGTTGTGTCCTTCATGTGTTTTATCAGGAGTAATTTTGTATAATAGCTCTATCTGAGAACACATAGAAAACACCAGAATCCGCTATTCTTGTCTTATAACGTACGAGTTAGGCGATTATTTCAAACGGGAGCAATGGATCGTCTATGAGGCGGAGAATGGCTTGCAAGCGCTAGAAATGCTGGAAAAGCTGGATGCCGATCTGGTTATTTTGGATATTCTTATGCCGGAGTTGGACGGATGGGCTGTTTGCAAACGGATTCGCGCCCAATCAGCCGTACCGATTATTATGCTGACTGCCAAATCCGAGGACGACGATAAAATGCTTGGATTTGAGTTGGGGGCGGACGATTACGTAACCAAACCCTTCAGCCCCAAAGTACTCGTAGCTCGAGCCATCAGTCTGATGAAGCGTGTCGAAGGAACCGTAGGGAAAGACGAGCACCTTCTGAATTTTGGGCAGATTTCCATTAATTGAAGGTCGCATCCGGGTATAAATTCGAGGAGGAATGATGAGATGAATAGGGGTTACGATGAAGCTGTTTGCATTCACAGCCTTCTTTTTTCTGTTGTTCTACGCGATCATTTTGGTGGGGCAGCTTAATTTATTTGAAACCTTTTATCAGCACCAGAAAACCGCATCATTAGAAAAACAGCTTAAGACTTTTAGTGACACTTACGAGAAAAAGCGTTGAGATGATCGCCGTATCTCTCGCGAAATGGCGCTGTTCATCAACCAAAATAAAGCGCAGCTTGCCATTCTGGGACCTGAAGGCAATATGAAGTATGATAACTTGTTTCGTATCGTCATTAAGGATGATAATGGAAACTCAATTCGCATCTCCCTCTCCTTTCTACTGAATTCCAACTTGAGGAAGCTGCTGGATGCGAACCTTCAGCGCGGAGATAAGATCGAGGTGCAGAGATACTTTGAGGAACAGAGCACGAAAGATCTCTTCTACCCGGTAATGATTCATCGAGAGGATGGCCCCAAGGATATAGGCAATTTAGATACGGTAACGAACGAGCCATTGGTTAAAATTTCGGGCGTTATCACCGACGGTGTACTGCCTTCGACTAATCAATGGAATTCGCGGCAAGGCATTTTGTTTCTTGCCCTTGAAGAATGGTTCCCGCTGACAGAAGAACGGAAAAGCATTTTAGATAACGGGAAAATGATTGAAGAGGAATGGACAGATACGATTAGTGGGACACGCAGCGTTGTTTTCATTCGACCCCTTATGCGCGATGGGAAGGTGAGTGAGCTGATCATTGTGCAGGCTTCCCTTCAGCAAATCAGTGAAGCTTTTGTAGCTTTTCTGCCGCCGCTGTGAAAAGATATTTTGTCATGTTGATACCTTGCAAGGAGTGGAATTATGGAATTCAGAACGATTGATGTTAAGAATAATAGAGAAACGATTATCTCTTTCCGCAAAGATTCCTATAGGGTGAGCTTTGGAAGCGATGAAGGTTTTGGCGATGAAGATGACTATGTAAAACGCATTGAAGAACGAATCAAATCCTTTCCTGATGGATTAGTTCTTGTTGAAGATAACGGCAAACCGATTGGCCAAATTGAGCTTCAAATCGTTCCCTATGAGGGGAGTGACATTGGTTACGTAAATCTGTTTTACCTAACACCTGAGTATCGCGGCAAGAGGCTTGGGCGGCACTTGTTGGCATATGCAGAAAGCTTTTTCAATAGGCATCAGGTGAAGGCGTATCATTTGAGAGTTTCTCCGACCAATCAATTTGCTGTTAAATTTTATGAGAAATCCGGTTTGAGGCTGCTGGAAGAAGAGACAAGCAAATATGTGGTTTGGAGGATGTTCAAGGAGCTAGACTGACGGATTATCCACGAGTAGCGGTGATGATATCAGGAAACAAGGGGGAGGAAATGATTTGAGCAGCAGCAACATCTATTTGAAACTTCTCGAAATGAAGGACGCCGAGGCTATTCTTGATATAAAGCGAAGAAATCGCGATTTTTTCCAACCCTTTGAACCGATCAGGGACGAATCACATTTTACCTTAGAAGGACAAGAAAATGAGATTGCCAATGGTATTCAAGGGGCGCAAAACGATCAATCTTATTTTTTTGGAATCTTTCTTAAAGAAAATGATGAGGTGGTCGGAAGAATTGCATTAACAGGCATTGCTCGCGGCGTTTTTCAAAACGCATTTATGGGCTATTACATAGATCAAAAGTACAACGGCAAAGGGTATGCAACCGCGGCAGTTTCATTATGTGTAGAAATTGCGTTTAGCGAGCTTAATTTGCACCGTGTTGAAGCTTCGGTCATGCCAAGAAACTTGCCGTCTATTCGAGTGTTATCAAAGGCTTGCTTTAGACACGAGGGGTTAGCTAAAACGTATTTGAAAATTAACGGGGCGTGGGAAGATCACAACATATTTGCAATTACGGCGGAGTAGTATGACACTGGCAGGGCAGATGGAGGAGAATCAATGCATATACGTATCTTGCACGAACGAGATGCCCAATTGTATCAAGAGCTGCGGTTGAGTTCGTTAAAAGTCAGCCCTGATGCATTCGGGTCAACGTATGAGAGAGAAGTGGAATTTTCACTAGAGACGGTAGCGGAACGTTTAAAGCCGACCTCTGGCAAATTTGTTTTAGGGGCTTTTGATGGCAGTGATTCGCTAGTTGGCATTGTGACTTTTGTGCGTGAAAATAGTCTTAAAACGGCCCATAAGGGCAATGTTTACGGCATGTATGTAGCACCGCTGGCACGAGGGACGGGTTTAGGCAAGCTGCTCATGCTGGAATTGATAAAACAGGCACGAGATCTCGATGGTTTAGAGCAAATAAACTTAATGGTTGTATCAAATAATGACTCAGCAAAGCAGTTGTATTTGTCCTTGGGATTTGTAGTTTACGGCGTGGAACCAAACGCGCTGAAGTTCAACGGGCAATATGCAGATGAAGATTTAATGGTTTTAAAACTGTAATTGCTACACGAGAAGAGGCTGTCCTATAAGTCGAATTAAGTAGGAAAGCGTCGATAGATGATGGGGTTGATTACTTTCATGTGGGATGAAGGGGTTTCCAGACCAGATCCGTTCACCCAAGTGTAAAAGCCTGCAAAAATATTCCAAGCGGATTCGGTTAAAAAGTGGAAATGCCTGCAATTGGAGCAAACGCAGGCATTTAATCGTTGCGGCTATACCAAGAGCAAAAAAGATGTATAATTGCAGGTTTAGAGAAAGTCGAACCTCTCCGAATCCCAATAGAAAAAGCAAAAAGCTGTCCCTCAAGTAGGTTTATCTACTTATGGGACAGCCCCTCTTTTGTTAGTTGCTCAGGCTTTCTAGAAGTGCTCGCAAGCGTACAGGTATTTCTGCTTTAAGCTCGTCCCATGTCACAAACATGTCGGGTGTCCATTCATAAGGTGTATAGATGAAGCTGGGCTGGAAGCTGAAGGTGCGGAGATGATCTTCGGCGAGCTTGTCGATGTTAACGCCGAATTTGAACTGCCCCTGGAACATCTCGTTTTCCAATACTCCGCCGTTTCCGGCAAATTCGTTGTTGACTGCTTCTACATCCGGAAGTAAGCGGAACAGCTCATCAAGCGCTGCCATCACATGCTTCCCAGGCTGCACATACACCTGAACGCGGCCATCTTCCTGTATATTGCTGCGATCGCTTAATAAACCAATCATATATTTCCCGTGGAAGCTGACTTCGCAATAAATGATCTCATCGTTATGTCCAATGTACACCCAAACATGCTCTAAATCGTAAATGAATGTAAAGAAATGAGAATTGTGCATGATTCTTCGAATTGCGTATTGACTTGGCGAACCGTCTCGTTGTACTTTGTACGAATAAAGGGGCTGTGCACATGAGGAAAAAGTGGAGAAATCGCCTTGTATTTGCTTATTTACCCGTCTTCATTCTCGTTATTGTTGTACTGCTGTGGATTTTTTTCGTCACGATGAGCGAGTTGTCCAAGCAGCAGGCGCTGAAGGCAAACGAGATCTACGCAGAAAATACGATGCAATATGTGGATTCTAAACTGCGAACCGTCGAACAATATATCGTGCAGACCTTTCTCGATGACCAATCTGTGATTGATTTTTACAACGTATCTCCGTTAGCGCAGAATCGTTATTTGAATGACCGAGACGTATATAAGAAATTGATTTTGCTGCGAGACAGCTTCAGTGAAATTGATTCCGTTTATTTATATCGCACCCGCGACCAAATCGTTTTAAGTGACTCGTCCATGATGGGGCTTGAACAATTCGCCAACAGCTCTTATTTGCATACTTTACTAGCCGCTCCTCCTGCCAATCGCTGGAGCATTGGTCGCGAGTATCTCGACAATTCCGGTGTAACGACACCTGTGGTTTCTCTCATCATGCGGATGCCTTTGCCGCTTGGAACGGATGGCGTGCTGGTTGCCAATATCAAATTGCATACGCTCTCAAAACTCATCGACAACGTGTCGCGTTCTAAATTTAGTTATCTGCACCTCCTGGATGCCCGTGGCGAATACATCATTGGTGATGACACGATAAGCGGAGCAGCAAGCAAGAATAGGGAAGATGTTACTGTTATTAAATCGGAATACACGGGTTGGACGATTCGCAGCGGATTTGTCGACGGCGTCGTCTTTCGCTTTCTGTCGAACCTCAATGCATTCTGGATGGTAATCGGCATCTTAACAGTTCTTGCAGGTGCTGCATGGATCGTATACGTGAGCCGACAAAACTATAAGCCGATTGAATCGCTGCTGGAGCGGCTATCTTCCGTTCCCTTGCAGAGACCCCATATTCTAGCCCAAGTGAAGCACGATGAATTCAAAATTATTGACAATCTGCTGGATCATCTGCTGGAGCAATTCGGCAAGTATCGATTGGAAAACGATGAGAATTTCAGCTATCGTCGGCGATATTTGTTCGAGGAATTGCTGACCGGAACACAGCTTAAGCTAGAAGATGGGTGGGACAAGGAGCTGTCGCGTTTCGGCTTTCAAGAGTCAAGCGATACATACAGGGTGGCCATTCTTGAGATCGACAAGTATTCGAATTTCACCTCAACTTACACGAATAAGGATCAATATTTGATTAAATTTATCATTGATAACGTTGTTCAAGAGCTGAGTCAGAATGCAGGCATCCTGATTTGTCCGGAGTGGATCGAGAAACATCGTCTTTGCGTCGTCTGTCAGATGCCGAACGAGCTAGTATCCAGTGATCTGCTTCATGAGATTATGCGCAAAACGGTGGATTGGGTCCAAACCAATGCAGCAATTACGATTACCTGTGGACTTGGGACGAAAGTATCAAGTCTGCAACGGGTATCAAGCTCCTATGAAGAAGCCTTGGAAGCGCTTAGCTATAAGACGACGTTCGGAATCAGCAGCGTCATTGATTTCAAGAATATCACTACTAAATCAGGGGAAGAAATATTCAGGTCGCTTCCATCTATACGTGAGCTGGTTCAACTATTCAGGATCGGAGATCCTCAGTGGGAACAGCACTATAAGACCTTGTTTGGTGAAATTCGCATCCAGTTGTTTTCACGGGAACAAGTTGTCAATCTGATGAATTATTTATTATTTCATTTTTACAAGGAAATGTCAGGGTTGTCCCCGGAATATCTGGAATGTTGGCGAGAATACGCGTTGAATCCAATTAATGAATGGATAGCGAGCTTCGATGCTGTAGATGAATTGGAGCATGAACTGCACGCTATTTTGCAGGATGCCTGCCATCGGCTTGATAACCTTCGCGCGCAGCGAAGCCAACATGATCTAATCGATCAAGTGAAAGCTTATATCGAAGTTGAATTTAACAATCCCGATTTCTCGCTTGTCATGCTGAGTGATCGATTTAAGTTGACACCGAATTATTTAAGCCGTTTGTTTAAAGAAGAATTCGGTGAGAAATTTATTGATTATTTGGCTGGGTTGCGGATCGAACAAGCCAAACATTTGCTGGTAACGACAACTACGGCAATCCAGGAAATCGCCGTGAAGGTTGGATATACACATACTTTTTCATTCATTCGTGTATTCAAGAAAATCGTGGGCCGGACACCAGGCGATTATCGCAAGGAGTTTCAATAATCGAAAACGATCGATTCAAGGATAGCTGAGCAAGTCCTTGAATCGATCGTTTTTTGTTGATAAAACCCTTATGTACTGCGGATTATTGAAGTTGTGCATCAGGTCTAAATGTGTGAATTGCCGTATCGAACGACTTCCGTGTACTGTTGAGTTGTGAGCGGAATACAAACGATCACAACCATGCGATATCACGCTCGGCAGGGCGACATAGGAGGTAAAGTCTCATGCAAGTATCTTCGAAGCACATAACTATGGATAGGGAAACAGAAACTTGGAGTCAAATCAAAGATACGAAAAAGAGGAGCCGTAAGTATATAAAGCAAAATATTCCGCTATATATCATGCTAACTCCAGCCCTTGTATGTTTTATCCTATTCAAGTATGCGCCGATGGGCGGGATCATTCTTGCCTTCAAGGACTATAACTTCTGGGATGGTATTTGGGGTAGTCCTTGGGTGGGGTTCAAGCATTTTGATTATTTATTTACGAATCCGCAAGGATGGAAAATCATTCGGAATACATTCATGCTTAGTTTGCTTAGCTTTATTGGATTTCCAGTTCCGATATTGGTTGCTTTGATGCTGAATGAAGTTCGGAAAATGTGGTTTAAGAAAATCGTGCAAACACTGCTGTATTTGCCTCATTTCCTTTCCTGGGTCATTGTCGGCGGCATCTTTATTACATTGTTTTCGCAGGATACCGGCATGGTGAACGACGTGCTGGAGAAGCTGGGGTTTGAGCGGTTTGCCTTTCTGTATCAACCGTTTTCCTGGATTACTGTTTTCATAAGCTCAGGTATTTGGAAAGAAGCTGGCTTCTCTGCGATTATTTATTTGGCGGCGCTTACGACGATTGATCCAAGCTTGTACGAGTCGACCGCCATGGATGGTGCTGGCAAATGGCGCCAGATGTGGCACGTGTCGCTTCCGGGCATTCGCCCGACTATCATTCTAATGCTGATTCTTGGCATAGGGCGTGTCATGGAGGTTGGCTTCGACCACATCTACGTGATGCAGAATCGTGTGGTTGCCGATATTTCAGAGGTTATCAGCACGTACACATTCAAGATAGGCATTCAGGGGGGCGAGTTCGGCGTTCCCGCAGCGATGGGATTATTTGAATCCTTAGTAGGCTTCACACTGGTACTAACAGCCAACCAAATTGCCCGCAAATTCAACCAGAGTCTATGGTAATCGAGCTTGAAAGGAAGTGAGAACATGAGAGAAAATACCGCAGGGAAATGGTTCCATGCATCGGTGCATACCATTCTGCTGCTCGCAGCCGTCAGCTGCCTGATACCGCTGATCAATATTATCGCTGTTTCGTTCAGCGACTCAGCGGCCATTGATTCCGGGTTCGTCTGGCTTTGGCCCATTCATTTCAATCTGGAAGCCTATAAAACCCTTTTTATCGGTTCGAGAGTCATCCCTTCCTTCATGAATAGCTTGTACATCACAGTAATCGGAACGGGGTTAAGCTTGCTCTGTACGACTCTTGCGGCTTACGCACTGTCCCGTAAATACTGCTATGGTCGTAAATTTATAACGCTGGCTATGGTGTTTACGATGATGTTCAGCGGCGGACTGATTCCCTTTTTTCTTCTGATGAAAACCTTAGGGCTCATTAACACCTACTGGTCTCTATGGCTCCCAGAGTTAGTTGGCGCCTATAATTTGCTGCTCATGCGAAGCTATTTCGAAGGAATTCCAGCCGAAATCGAAGAGTCTGCGCGCATCGACGGCTGTGGGGAATGGCGGCTTCTTGTGCAAATATTTCTGCCTTTGTCCATGCCTGTGGTTGCTACGATTTGCTTATTCTTGGCGGTTGGTTACTGGAACTCGTTCTTAAACGTTCTCATCTTCATCAATGATGCAGAAAAGATGAATTTGACCGTATTCGTGCAGCAAATGGTGCAAAGTCAGAGCATGCTGATTCAGACGATTGCCTTGCAGCCGGAAGATCTGGAGAATATGTCGCCTGAGGCTGTGAAAGCCGGAGGTATTGTGATCATGACCTTGCCGATGCTGATTGTCTATCCACTTCTGCAAAAGTATTTTGTAAAGGGAGTGATGCTTGGCGCAATTAAAGGGTAACCGAGAAATCGTGATAGGATAATGGGATTAGAAATCAGTTGATACATACAAAAGGGGATGAACGAAATGGGAGACTATAAGAAGAAAAGTACGTTATTGGCAGTGGTCACATTGTTGGCGGCAGGGACGGTAGCTGCTGGTTGCAGTAAACCGCAAGGAGAGAGCACCGTTTCCCCCACCAAAGCAGGGGCATCGACATCCGCACCTGAGAAACGGGGCAAAATCAAAATGTCCCTCTACGACCGCGGCAATACGCCAGCGGCAGAAGGCTCGATTACGAACAACCGCTGGACGAAATGGATTAATGAAAACGGGCCAGCAGATGTGGAATTTGTTGCCGTTCCTAGATTTGAATCCAAGCAGAAATTTAATACGTTGTTTGCTTCCGGAGAAGCGCCTGACGTGATCAATGAGTTTGAGACGGGCTACCGGGATCAGCTCTACAGTCAGAAGCAGCTAATGCCACTGGATGATCTGGTCAAGCAATATGCGCCGAACTACACGAAGATGCTGGATAAGTATCCAATCCTGCGCAAGATCGGCACGAAGCCTGACGGTAAAATGTACGAAATGGGACGTGTGATTCCCAGCTCCGTGCAAGTAGCTGTTTTCATCCGCACCGACTGGCTGAAAAAACTTTCGCTGCCCATCCCCCAAACACCGGATGAACTGCTTAAAGTTGCGAAAGCGTTCACAGAGCAGGATCCTGACGGCAACGGGAAAAAGGATACTTACGGCTATTCGCTCGCTTATTTAGGCGATGAGGCGATTGACGCTATGCATGGCAATACGATGTTTATTAAAGATGACAAGTTGACCGAGGATGAGGCGAGAATGAAAGCGGCCGTTTCCTTCAAAAAACGATTGTTTGACGAAGGGGTCGTAGATCGTGATTATTTGACAGATAAAAATGGCGAGAAGGCGAAGAAAGATTTTCTGTCTGGCAAGCTTGGCATCTATGTGGCTGACAATGCGAATGTTGATTTTCTAACGACGCTTCGCAGCACGAATAAAGAGGCGACGATAGCCCCGATGCTTATGCCGAAGACAGAATTCGGACAGTACACGATCAGAATGCTGAATCCGCTTCAGATGACGACTGTCGTGTATGCAGGCTCCAAAGATCCGGCCTCTGCCATGAAAGAGATGGACTTCATGCTGGCTGAGAAGACCTGGAAAACGCTCAAATTCGGCACGGAAAACGTTCATTGGAAAAATGATGAGCTGGGATGTCCGAGAGCGATTAATCCGGATTTGCGCAAAATTGAAATCGGGTATAACACGGATTTGTATATGTCAGCGACAACGATTGATTCCAAAGAGATTTGCAATATTCCAGTTGTTAACAAGGAGATTCCGAATTCCGAGGAATGGAGCAAAATCAAAAATGAAACCCGCGATCTGTACGAGAATCCTGCTGTTCCGCTGTATACGCTAACTCATCTTGAGCATATGCCAACGCTTCCGGCTGATTTGCTCAAAATTAACAACGATTGGACCCAGCAAAGCAAGGACCTGATCGCCAAGACAGTTGTTAGCGGGGGCAGCTATACGGTTGATCAAGCGATGAACGACCTGAAAAGCTTAAAACAGAAGATTGGACAAAATCAGACGCTGGATTGGTACGCGAAGTGGTATGAGCAAAATAAAAAGAATGCGTTCCTGACCAAAGACATTTACCAATTTCTAGCCAAAAAATAATAAGGTGAGATAACATGGATTTCATTCAATTGTCCAGCGATGCAGAGTTTCTGGCAAGCAAGGCCATGATGAGCTTCGCAGAAAGAAGCGACTACTTGCTAGATAAGCAAATCCAGCAGGATTTGTCCAAGGATCTATACGGAGGCATCGCCATAGCGAACCTAAGTAAAGCCATCTATGTAGAGGCAAGCAATCAGAGTTTGGTGCGCACCGCTGAATGGTTTAAGCATCCGCATCTTTATGGGCGCGATCCGCAAGGAGAATCGGATTTTGCCGCGATAAAGCTTATACGCGCCTTGTACCAGTTTGAATCGGTTGGGCTTTTGGAGGAACAGACCTGCAGTGCCATCCGAAATTTTTATCTGAGTCATAATTTTGAAAGCAAATACAAGTCGGAGAATCATATGCTGCTTTTCCATACGTCGCGGTATCTAGCCGCACATAAGTTTCCGCTAGAGTGCTTCAAGGCGTATGGAAAAGAAGGCAGGGAACTTCTGGAGGAGGAAGGAAACTTCCTCCGGGAATACCTTGTATTCCGAGCCAAGCGGGGATGGGCAGAGTTTGATTCCTCCAGCTACATGCCGGAAGTCATGGAGTGCCTGCTGTGTCTTTATGATTACGCTAATGACCTGGAACTGGTTAAGCTTGCCGGGATGATGCTGGATGTATTGCTGCTGGATATGGTATGCGATAGCCTCGACGGTTTGTACGGAGGTGCTCATGGCCGCATCTATGCGCCTGTCGCCTTGGATCATGCCCGCAGCGGTACATTTCCTATATACGAGCTGTATTTCGGGCATAGCTACAGAGCGATGATTCAGGCTCCCTGCCTGATTGCTGCTATTTGTTCGAATTATCGGCCCTCTCAGCAGATTTATGAGATTGCACTGGGGCGAACGAAGGCTTACGTTCATCAAGAAAGCAAGCATTTACACTGCATCACCTGTGAAACGCCGCACAAGCAGCTGCCGCAGGAGGAAGGAAGCATTAACAAATATACGTATTGCACACCCCGCTTTATCATGGGGGCCGTGAATTATCAAGATGCCTACGCTCAGGGCAGCGAAGCGGGCTGGTATGCCCATCATCAGCAGCATCAGTGGGATTTGAGCCTTCCAGAGGCAACCAACTTGAAGATTTTCAGTCATCATCCAGGGCATCACGGCACAGAAGGAAGCGAGCATGGCTACTGGACGGGAGATTTGGGCTGCGGCTGCGGCCACTTTTTCGGTGAAAAAAATGTCGTGATGGCCATGTATCAGATTCCAGAGACACAAGCGCTGCACTGGATTCACGTCCATATTCCGAGGGATGCCTTTGATGAGGTGGAGGAAGAAGGCAACTACCTTTTCCTGCGAAAATCAGGGATCTACATCTCCTTATTTATCTACAACGGCTATAACTGGACAACAGAAGGTGAATTCGCCGGAAGAGAAGTCATCAGCCATGGAAGGCGCAATGCGGTTATGTGCGAAGTGGGAGATGATCGGACCTATGGGGATTTTGCGTCGTTTCGCAGGATGATTGTGCAGAACCGCCTAGATTTCGATCCTGTCCGAATGGAGTTAGCATACCGTTCCTCCCAAGTGGGGGAGCTGTTCATGAACGAATCCATGCGAGCGATACAAGGAGAAACGGTGATCTTTCCGTATCCGACCTATAACGGTCCTTATATGGTTTCCGCTTTTAACAGTGGAGTGATTGAAGTGAGGTCCAATGGAAGTAAGGCCATCTACGATTTTAACCAAATAACGGTCAAACAGGAATAACCGGAGGTGTGTAAAGTGAAAGGAATATTGAAGAAAGTAGCGCAAGCGACGATGCAGATGGATTTTAATGTAGACAAGAAGGGCGACTGGGACTGGGGCGCAGGCGTCGCTTTGTACGGATTGCGGAAAGTTTATGAGACGACAGGAAGCCAGGAGATTTACCAATTCATCAAGACGTTCATCGACGGTAACATGGCGCAAAGCCAGAAGATTTCGTACAACATCAATACCACTGCACCGCTGCTTTCCGTTTTGCTGCTTTATCGAGAAACAGGAGAACCGCATTATCTTGATTTTGCCGAAAAATTCGCCAGTTGGCTGATGAAGGAAGCACCAAGGCTGTCCAACGGGGCTCTTGAGCATACCGTCATTAACGATAAGTTTGCCGGAGAGATGTGGGTCGATACCGTATTTATGGCCGGGGTATTCCTAACCGAGTTGGGACAGTTGGTGAATAATGCGGCTTATATTGAGGAAGGGCTGCGGCAGGCAAGACTGCATATTGAGTACCTTCAAACCGGGGACAATGGCTTGCTGTACCATGGCTACAGCTTATTAGGCAACGATCATCTCAGTGGCTGTCTCTGGGCCAGAGGAAACAGCTGGGTCACGATCAGCATACCGGAAATATTCACAACCTTGAAAGGTTATGAGCAGGAGAAGGAATGGTTTTTCGGAAGAATTCAGCGGCAAGTCGAAGCCTTGGCAGCTGTTCAGAATGACACGGGCCTGTGGCCCACGATTCTAACTGACGCCTCCTCCTATGAGGAAACCTCCGCCACGGCGGGCTTTGTATATGGCATATGGAAAAGTATGCAGATGGGGTATTTGGATCGCAAATACTTGCGCTGCGCGGAGAAAGGCTATAAGGCTGTACTTCAGCATATTACGGAGGAAGGAACGGTGACGAGTGTTTCGGCAGGAACGGGCATTCAACACAGTATACAGGAATACAAAGCGATTCCTAGGGACTCGATTATGCCGTGGGGCCAAGGAATTGCCTTGCTGATGTTATGCCAAGAGATGCACGAGCATGTTAAATCATGAAGGGGGCAAGTGATATGGGGACAAGGCGCAGGTTCGTAGCTATCCTTATGTTGGTGTGTATGTTGTCCACGTTAATCGTAAATCCTTGGGAAACTTCCACGGTTTATGCCGATCCGATAGCTTCTCCGGACAAAGCGGAATATATCTTGGACGAAGATTTTTCTAACCTTGCCACTTCCTATGAACCTACGGACATTGTACCCAGTGGTTGGGATGTGAAAAGAGCGGGGGGCTCCATTTCCTACAGCTTCAATAATTGGTTCAAAATCAGCGATACCAGCGATGTGCTTCCCGTTTCCTTGAACAAGAAGATCCGCTCCCAGCCTAGCGGGACCCTTACTCTGGAGTATCGCTTTAAAATGCCGGCTGTCGTAAACGGCGTAAAATGGCAGCTTCGCAGCGGAGTCACCGAAGGGGTTAGCCTTGAGGTGAAGAATGGCAATCTAGTGCTTAAATCCAGCGATGCCAGTTACAATCTTCAGACGATTAATGCGAATACGGAATATGGGGTTAAAGTGATCGTTAATTTGGACACGAAAAAAGTTCAGGTTTATGTAAACGGTTTATTGAAGGCATCGGAGAAGAATTTTACTCATGATGTGGCATTGATAGACAACTTTCTCGTTACTACAGGTGATGTTACAACGGGAGAACTGTTTTTCGCTCCAGTGAAAATTTACAAAGGGTATGCCATTAATGAAAGGTTTCTTTCAACGGTTCAAGGTCCCTTGCCTGAGGATTGGCAGTCACAGACGAACGGCGGTGTGATCGCCGTGGAGAAGATGGATAATGCCAAGCCGCCGGATGTATTTAGTCTGAAAATGAACGCAGCTCAAGCTGCTTCAGCTATGCGTATAAATAAATCTATCCCTGCTCAGGATGGAAATCTCATTTTTGAGTATAAAATATTTATTCCGGTCAAGATGGACGATTTCTCAGCAGCGCTAAAAAATGAAAACACAACAGTCTTCCAGTGGCTTACCAAAGACGGCAAATTTGCATATAAAAACACAAGCGGTCAAACAGTGGGTTTTTACGACTATATCCCTAACCTGTGGTATCATGTGAAGCTTAAACTGAATACAGAGACAGGCAAAGCAGATCTGTATCTGAACGGCAAATTGAAAGTGGAACAAATCGATGTCCCATTAAGCCCAGTTGACCATGTTGTTTTTTCAATTGAAGGCGCCAATAGAGGAAGTATGTCCTTGGATGATATCCTTCTGTATCACGAGGCGGCAGAGCCTCAGGATTATGTGCCCGTACCTGTCCCGGTACCATCCAGTGGCGAATTAGTAGGGACTCAAGCTTGTTCCTTGTGGAGAGAGGGGCAGCACCTTGGTTGGGATCGCATCAATCCTTATCCAGAAAGGGTGCCTTATCTTGGATTCTATGATGAAGGCAACCCGGAGGTCGCCGATTGGGAAATCAAATGGATGGCTGAGCATGGCATTGACTTCCAGATGTATTGCTGGTACAGACCAACAGGCACGGAAGGGAAGCCGATCAAGGAGCCTCGCTTGGGTGCAGCGCTTCATGATGGTTATTTTAATGCCAAATACAGCAATAAAACCGATTTCATGATCATGTGGGAGGCTTCTTCGTCCAAAGTTAACGGTAGCGCCGATTTTCGGAACAATGTCGTGCCCTACTGGATGGAATATTACTTCAAAGATCCCAGATATGTCGTCATTGACAATAAGCCTGTCATTGGGATTTTCAGTTATTCCCGTTTGAAACGGAATTTTGGCGGTACGGCGGCGGGGGTTAAAGCCGAAATAGACTATTTGAGACAGGCGTGCAAAGATGCCGGCTTCGATGATGTCATTATTTTGATCTCCAATTCAAGTGCTGACCCTGCTGTTATCGAAGAAATGAAGACCGAAGCGGGACTGGATGCGATGTTTTCCTACTCATGGGGAGCTTATGCAGGCAAGGAAGAATTGCAGAAGACAAAGCTCGAGCAGCAAAGAGATGCTGGTTCTATGGATGTCGTTCCCGTTGTCAGCATGGGGAGGGATGATCGCGCTTGGGATGGTCCTGCCGGATACTATGCGTCGCCTGCCGAGTTTCAGTCAACGGGGCAATGGGTGAAAGATACCTTTGTGCCATCCTTGCCAGCCAATAGTGTGGGCCGGAAAATGGTGCTCTTGGACAACTGGAATGAGTATGGAGAAGGCCACTTTATTATGCCTGCTGGACTTCACGGTTTCAATTATCTGAATGCGGTACGCAGCGTGTTTACGGAAGGCGGAGAACATTCGGATGCGATGCCTACTGAGGCGCAGAAAGAAAGACTCCGTGGCTTGTATCCCGAGGGGCGGATTGTGCCTCCCAAAACGGTGGAAGTTCCGCCGATCACGGAGACCACACCGCTAATTTACAGCAAGTTGTGGGATTTTAACACAGATGGGGACACTCAGGGCTGGACGGTTGCGAAGCAAGTGTATCATGTGACTGTTAGTGGAGGCCACTATTCGGGTACATCGACGGGCAGCGATCCAGGCATCCATTCGCCGGCTGGCTTAGGCCTATCTGCAGAAGACAATCCATATATCCATATCCGCATGAAAAATAGCTCCAGTGATACGGCCGGGCAGATTTATTTCATTACGGAAACCGATAAAACATGGAATGAAGCCAAAGGAATTGGTTTATTTATAAAACCAAATGACAGCGGTTACACAGACTATTATGTTCCCATGTGGAGCAATAAGAAATGGACGGGAAGCATTGAAGCCATCCGGTTCGATCCCCTGACAACAACAGGTGATTTCAGCATTGACCAGATCGGAATCATCAACGTCCCCCTAACGGGTGTGAAGATGCATCTGAACGGGCAACCGATGAAAACCGTAACACCGCTGGAAATGAGGGACGGCAGCGTCATGCTGCCGCTGGCCGAAGTTCTGGCGAAGGATGGGATACTGGCAGAACGGGATGATACTGGCGCCATCCTTGCTGTCAAGAATGGCATCGTTATTCGGGTCTTACCAGATCAGCTTACCGCTTATAAAGGAAATACGGCTGTAACTTTGCAGCATATTCCTGTAGCGTCCAGCTATGACCTGCTTGTTTCATCTGATGCGCTCAAAGAATTGTTTGGATACAACACAGCATGGGATGCGCTTGCGGAAACTTTGTATGTTTCAGGCCCCTTCAAACTAACAGGAGATAATCTGTTGACAGACCCGGGGATGGAAATGAGCACGCTTGCCTACTCCGGCGAAAGAGTCGCCATGGAGCTAAGCACCACGGAGTCTCATTCCGGCCATCAGTCTGTGAAAATCACCAAGGATTATGCCTATGGGAAAATACTTTTCCCCGGCGTAGAGAATGAGAAAGAATACTATTACTCGGCTTGGGGCAAGCTGGCTGCCGGCTCCACAGCGGGGGAGAAGATCCGGATTTGCTTGCAGTACAAAGTGAACGGAGAAACCAAACAAGTGGTCATGGTTACGGGGCCAGCTATGGATGCCTCCACCTGGAAAAAGGCAGAAGGTTATTTTAAGCTGAATGAAACCGGCAATATTACGAATTTGACGATGTATATCTATACGGATTTTCCGGCAGCCGCAGACAGCTATTATTTGGATGACGTGGAGATCCGTCCAGTGACTTATGCCAATGATCCAATTCCGGCTAAAGTGTCGGGAGTCAGTTTGAATAAAACAGCGATAGAGATGAATCCTGGAACGACCACAAGGCTAAAGGCGGCAATACTGCCACTTAACGCGGTGGAAAGATCAGTTGTGTGGAGCTCGAGCAATCCAGAAGTGGCCATCGTAGACGTGAATGGGGCTGTTTATGGGAAAAAAGAGGGAATCGCTCAAATTATGGTTACAACTGTAGATGGCGGGAAAACGGCTGCTTCCTCTGTCACCGTCCGATCAGGCGTTCATGAAACGGTTACTTTGACCGTTAAGCCTGACGGAAGCGGCGATTTCCTCTCTCCCAAATTGGCTAATGACAGCATCCAGGATAGCAGCTCTGCGAAGCCGTATGTCATTGAAATCTATCCAGGCGTATATACGGAGAAAAATTGGGTGGTGAAGCCATATACCACGCTGCGAGGAACCGACAGAGATCAAGTTGTCCTGAAGGGAGAGAACGCAGCCTCAGCCACGAACAGTGAAATTACCAATCAATCGACGCTATGGTTGAAGGCAACAGCCAATCTGGAGAATCTCACAGTTACCGCCAAAAACATGCGATATCCGATTCACATCGAAGATAATGGCAATAACAAGGATGCGATCCATATCGTGAAAAATGCTCATATCGAGCATTACGGCAATCTGGAAGCAGTTGAGTATCGAAAGGGCTGGGTGGCTGCACATCCGGGAATTACGCCACCGGACGACTTAGATCCGGCTAAAGTATGGGGAGGAATCAGCGGGGTTGGTTCCCACGCTTGGGGGTATGGCTCCGCCAGCGGTGTAACGGAAATTGTGTATGGCAGCACTTTTGTGTCCAAAGCTGATGGCTGGTATGTGCACAATCGGGAGGATTTCACCAAACCACAGATCAATGTCATCAATAACAGCAAAATTGTTTCGACGGAAACTTTGAAGCCAATTATGATCGAATCGTTAGGCAGCGGGACCCGAGATGAGGTTATCTTCAATAACACCGAGATTATAGGCACTTATATGGTTCAGGACGATTTGCCTTGGATTACCCAAAAGCCGGAAAATCAATATGCCAACCATGCGGATTATCGAGTTACTTTGAACAACAGCACACCTATTGGCTATTCGGATGAGCACCGGGGAAGAGCGCTGGCCATATTCAGCAAGTCGACTGGCAGCAGTTCCAGTGTAAGGGTCAGCGGCAGTGCTGTGCCGGCTCTTCTGGGGGCGTATGAAACCCGGGACGGAGGCGGTGGGCTGAGCGGCTATTTATACGGGTATTGGGATATTTCCGGGATCAAAGTAGGCCTTAACACCAACATTGATGTCAATAATACGCTTGGCAGAAGGCTGGGGGATTGCACGTTCCTGAACCAAACACTGCAAGTGACATTTGAAGATGGAACAACCAAAACAATCGTATTTAATGAGAATTATACGAATCAGCCCAACGCCTATATTGTAGCGCAAATGAATAACGTTCTGGGAGCTTCAGGAAGAACGGCGGAGTATAACGTCACAGGGACGGAATACTATCCACAGGTGCCAGATAAGCAGCTAACCTTGCAAAATCATACAGCTGTGGGCATTCCCCGATTTGCAGCCGTGCGCTATGATACGGACACTAACACGCTGCGGCTCATGAGCGCCGGTGATTCTGCTGAGAGCTTTGTAGGCATCACGCTGGAGCGGATCATACCAGGGAAGTCGGGAAGAGTGCTGACGGAGGGGATTATGAAAAAAAGCCAATTGAATGGGTTTACGGGAACCTTGGCGAAAGACACGCCGATTTCCATCGGCACGCAAGCTGGGAACTTCGTGATTGGAAACTCCAGTCAACCTGCACTTCTCGTGGGCATACAGACAGATTGGGCTTATTTTAAAGGGAATAAAAATCCGAATTAAGTAAACGAAGACGCATCTTCTCTTTCGGGGGGAGATGTGTCTTTTTTAGAATAATAAAGTATAAATTTTGCGTGGATTTAAGGGGTTCTACCTTTTTAGTTTTTGGGTCCATTTCGAATATGAAACAGGACATCCTACACCGAATGTTCTTTGATGAGAATTGGCAGTGAAGGGTGCCACATTCTTAAGGTGGTACCCTATGGGTGCAAGGGACGTTTCTGAACGATGTGTTCATGCGGAGAAACGGAAGGAGTGGAGCCGGGTCTTGTCTGGGGACGTATGTCAAGTCAACCATAGACAGGGTATCTTGACAATCGACGAAGGTCTAAGAGACATGTGTATAAATAAGCTATTTGGCAGAATGAGATCCGCTAGCTTTGCAATCGCGCGAAGTTAAGGGAACGTGAAGCCGCGATACTAGCAACATGTGTCATGATCGCGAGTTTGAGGGAACTACAGTACGCTATAATTCTGAAAACCACCATATTCCACGCCAAAGGGAACTATGATCCGCTATGTCACCATTTCTCCGTCGGAATCAGCAGGTTCCGCTTAAATAGCGGACCTCAGTTCCCTTTCATGCTACGTTTACCCCATTTCCCGCCAGTTAGCGGATCATAGTTCCTTTTCACACGACGCTCTCTGTCATTGCATAGCCTGAAGGGAACTAGGATCTGCTAGATTGTTGAAAGCCGTTATGAAGACGTTCATCTCTTAGGGCGGCGAAGCCGGTTTTCTTATTGGAGGAAGACCTCGTATAATAATTATAGTACCCAACATAGTCACCAAAACATTGGAGGAAGAACCCACATGTTTTTAAAAAAAAGCAGTTTTACAAGAAATGGAAAGTCCTATCTCTATTATAAAATCGTCAGCACCTATAAAGATGATGCTGGAAAAAATAAGCACCGTGTCGTAAAGCATCTAGGCAAGCTAACGGATGAAGAGGCAGCCGAGGTGCGTCAGGCATTGAAGGAACAAGGTCAGTGGCAAGCCGGGCAGAAGGTTGGATCAGTGGAAAGTGAAGTCAGTCATTTGGCTGAGGTGCGGCAGGATATCCCCGTATTTGTCTTATTGGATACGAAGCAGTTGACCTACGAACCTTTCGCTCAAAAAGAATGGAATGTGACAGAAGTGGATATGCTGCTGCTCGTTCGTGAGGGGACTGGCGAGTTGTTCATGGATGGGAAGAAGGTCGTACTTAGGTACGGGATGGTTGTATATGCGCCTTCCGGCAGCGGGATGCATGTCGTCAATACGAGCAGCAGCCTGCTGCAGCTCGATCGGATTGCCTTCGATGTGCTGCAGCGAAGCAGCACGGCTGCGGATCGAGGCGCCTATCTTCCGCATAAGATGAAGCGTATGTTTCAAGAGCCGATTCAACTGCAAACGCCATATTGGGCGCTTCAGATATCCAAAGAATTGGATGCGATGCAAGTGAGTGGACAACCGCAAGGATTGTTTAAGCGGCAGCTATTATTTTATACAATGATGGATCGGATTGTTCGCCATACAAGTGAAGAGCGACCACTGGAAACGCATAATGTCATCACACATGCGGTTTCCCTCATCGATCAGCATTATAGGGATGATTTGACACGCGATCAGATCGCCGAGCAGCTAGGCATTAGTCCGGAGCATTTCTCCCGATTGTTCAAAAGAGAGAAAGGCATGAGCTTTATCGACTATTTGCTCCATCTTCGCATTGAGAAATCGCGGGAGCTGCTGCTGCTCTCCAAATTCAATCTGCAAGAAATTGCTGAGGAAGTAGGCTTTCAGAGTCAATATTATTTCAGCCGGAAATTTAAACAATTAGTCGGTGTTTCACCTAGCACGTACCTGCTTCAGCCCAAGAAATATGTATCGTTGGATGCTTGCATGACATCAAGCTTGCTTACTTTGGGCGTCGTTCCGCGTGTCGGCATCATGAACCCCTGGATGTCGGAGCATTACCAGAGCTTGCTCAGTCAGGCGGAGTTTAAGCCGATTGAGGGCTTGGACGAGCATAGCGCAGTAATGGTCACGGAGCTGCAGCCGGATCTTATTTTCTCTAATATTCATAAGCAGGATATGAATTGGATACGCAGTTTAGGCCCAGTCGCGTCGGTCGATATGGAAAATATGGAGTGGCGGGCCCACCTCCGCTTTATTGCCGATGTCGTGGGCAAGCAGCAGGAGGCGGAAGTATGGCTGCAAACGTTCGATCAGCAACTTGCAGCGGCTAGAGAGCAGCTTGGAAGTCATCTATCTGCACAGGATACCTTCATCATCATGAAAGTTGTATCCGGTAAAATATATATTTACGGTGATTTGAGAAGCATGGGCGGGCCCATGCTCTATCGAGGGTTACTACTGTCTCCACCGCCAATCGTCAAGGAGCATATTATCGATGCGAAGCTGCTGAACCGCTGCATATCGCTGTCTGAACTAGGCGAGTACTCCGCTGATCATGTTTTCCTCATTAATTATGAATCCAATTGGCTGGAAAGCGGGGAATCCTTCAAAGCGCATCCGAACTGGAAGAAATTCGCAGCCGTTCGCAAAAATCAGGTCTATGAAGTCAATCGTGATGTCTTCTATGGCTTCGACCCGCTTTCCTTAAAGCTTCAATTGCAGGAAATTATTAAGCGCCTTTCATCACAATTGTAGGGAATAATCGTCATGAATGTGCATGGACGGCAAGAGGAACAGATTGTTATGATTCCGGTGAGAACTATTATCATTATCAAAGGGAGAGATACACAGCATGATCGTCAAGAAAACATGGTTATCCGCAGGGATGACAGCTTTGCTGCTCGTTTTGAGCGCTTGCGGCAACGGTACAGATACAACAAGCTCAACCAAGACAGGCACGCAAGCAACAACAACCCCTGCGGCAACTGCGCAAGCAGAAGCTACGGCTTCAGCGCCGAAGACATATGCAGCGAAAACTGCGAAGGGAGATGTGACAATTCCGGCTGCACCCAAGCGTGTCGTAGCAGCTTATTATCATGGGACATTGGCTGCACTAGGCATTACGCCAATCGGCGCCAGTAAGGAGTGGTGGATGGGCAGCCCGTTCCTCAAGGAGCAAGAAGCGAAAATGGCGGATATTGGATCTCCTGCTTCTTTGGAAAAAGTGACGTCCATGGACCCCGATTTGATTGTCATCAACGGATTCTCGGAAGAGAATTACGATAAGTTTGCTAAAATCACTCCAACCGTATTTATTCCTTATACCTCTTATAAAAATGTCAGAGAAGAAATGAAGCTGCTCGGCGACACATTCGGCCGACAAAAGGAAGCCGCAGATTGGCTGGTTAAATATGAGCAGAAAGCTAAGGAGAGCCGCGAGAAGATTAAAGCTTCGGTCAAAGAAGACGAATCGGCTGTCATTATCAATGTCCGCGAGAAAAAGATTTCGCTGCTCGGTGATAATTATGGGCGAGGCGGCGAAGTCATTTACAATATGCTTAAATTCAAGGTGCCTGATTTTGTACAAAAGCAAGCCATTGACAGCGGCAAGCAGCTAGTCGAAATCTCGATGGAAACATTGCCGACATATGCCAATGCGGATCATATTTTCATCTGTATGAATGCCGGCACAACGGAAGAGCAGGTGAAAGCGGTTCTGGATAGTCCCGTCTGGAAGACGCTTCCCGCTGTGAAGAACAATAAAGTGCACATTCTGGACTATAATACATACCTTTATTACGATCCAATTTCCATACTTGGCCAAGCGGATTTGATCACAGATATGCTCGTTAAGAGCGGCTCTTAAGATTATTTCCGTACAAACAGCGTTAGCACATTCCTATATATTGGGGTGGGTTAACGCTGTTCGCGTTACCTGCCTTGCAAAGATATGATAAAATTAACGAATAACAGCTGTGAAAGGAGTGCGAAGATTTGGAGAATAATCGGAATTGGGCTGGAAATTACACGTATAGAGCTACTCAACTTCATGTTCCAGGAAACGTGGAACAAGTACAAGAATTAGTAGCTTGCAGCAAACAAATCAAGGTGCTTGGCACGAGGCACTCTTTTAATAGCATCGCCGACTGTGCGGAAGGGCTTCTCTCCCTTCAGAATCTGAACCAAGTCATCGCCTTAGATCGTGTGAACCATACAGTAACGGTTGAGGGCGGAATAAGATATGGAGAACTCTGTCAATATCTTCACAATGAGGGCTATGCGCTTCACAATTTGGCGTCGCTGCCGCATATTACCGTCGCAGGTGCATGCGCAACGGCAACGCATGGATCAGGTGATCGGAATGGCAATTTGGCTACCGCTGTAGCTGCAATGGAGATCGTCCAAGCTGATGGGAGCGTAGTCGTGTTCTCTCGTGCGCAGCAAAACGGAGACTTCTTAGGCGCAGTCGTTGGGCTTGGAGCATTGGGCGTAGTCACGAAAATCACATTGGATGTAATTCCGGATTTTCAGATGAGCCAGCATGTGTACGACAACCTGCCTTGGGCACAGCTAGAAAAACACTTCGACGATATTTTCTCCAGTGGCTATAGTGTTAGTCTGTTCACTGATTGGAAGATGGCGAGTTTCAATCAAGTCTGGCTGAAGCGTCAAATGGTTAAACAGGCTTCTGATCAGGCAGAATCTGAATTTTTCGGCGCGAGACTTGCCGACTCGCCGCGGCATCCGGTACCTGGACATACGGCTGAGAATTGCAGTCAACAGCTGGGTGTACAGGGGCCTTGGCATGAACGATTGCCGCACTTTCGCATGGATTTCACCCCGAGTGCGGGTGAGGAGCTCCAAAGCGAGTACTTCGTACCGCGAAGCGATGCCTACGCTGCCTTGTGTGCGCTTAATCGCATTCGGGAGCATATCGCGCCACTGCTTTATATCTCTGAGGTTCGTACCGTTGCGGCAGACAACTTGTGGATGAGTCCTTGTTACAAACAAGGGTCAATAGCTATTCATTTTACATGGAAACCGAATTGGGAAGCCGTCCGGCAAGTGCTGCCGATGATCGAAAAGGAGCTTGCGCCTTTCCAGGCACGTCCACATTGGGGGAAATTGTTTACCATGCCGCCCGCTCAGGTAAAATCCCTCTATGCGAAGCTGCCAGACTTTCATAAGCTGCTTCTGCGTTGTGATCCGCAAGGTAAGTTCCGGAATGACTTTTTAGATACATATGTGATGGGAAACGAAAGACAATGAATGATGTACGGATTTTGCATGTTGATGAGGAGGAGGCTATGCCCATTTGCTGGTTGAGCCTTCCTATGACTGGTATGCAAGTGAGGATTACAGCAGATAAGCATGGTGGGAGGGACATCTTCAAATGATGATTGAAAAGAGCTAAGCGTCTGCTTAGCTCTTTTGTACGTGTCGTTCATCGCCAAATTATGGGCAACTGCTAGTCCTAACCAAGTTTGAGCCGAGCTGGAGCCAAGCCGGAACGAAACCCGAGCCAAGCTGGAGCGAAGCAGGAACCAAGCAGGAGCCAAGCTCGAACGAAGCCCGAGCCAAGTTCGAACCTGGTTCCCCTAGGCCTTACTCCCCGCACTGCCGAACCGTCGCCGTTTCGGTCCCCGGTTCACCGAGCCCTCCGCATGGTTAATCTATCATTCTAATGAACCGTATGATGCTTATAGACGAGAAATTGGCTTGTTGGGAGATCTAATGAACTGTATTGGTGTTACCGACTAGTTTTTAGGCAGAATGGTGATCATTTGTTTGAAATAAGGCTTCGGAAGTTCATTAGATTTTTTAAATGGCCCATTCTGATTAAATAAGGGTTGTTGAGTTCGTAAGGGGCGTGGCTCACCGTTCAGTGACAGTTTGGAACAGCTATTTTTTCAGTAATCGCTTCACATCGTAAATAATTAAGCTGGAATTAAGGTACTGTTTTTTCTTGAGTAAGATTGGAGATGTATACTTAAGGTACTACAAGGGAGTGTGAGAGATGAATAAATGGCTTAGAAGATTATGGAAGACTGTTGTTATCGGGTTGGCAGCTATTCTTGTTCTACTGGGATCAGGTGCGATATTTGAGCAGGTGAGCGTCCGAAGGGATCTGAAATCATATACACCTAGCGGCAAATTGTACAAAGTGGATGGAAAAAACATGCATTTATTTTCCGGCGGTCAAGGGGATGTTACGGTTGTATTCGCATCTGGTTGGGGTACAGCCAATCCGTATGTTGATTTCTCTCCGTTATATGAGAAGCTTACGCCACATGTTAAATTCGCCGTGTATGATCGGTTCGGGTATGGGTACAGTGATACGACGGACAAGAAACGCGACATTGATACAATCACGAACGAAATACACGAAGTGCTGCAGCTATCCGGCCAAAAGCCGCCGTACCTGTTCGTGGGGCATTCTCTAGGTTCCCTTGAAACGCTGCGGTTTGCGCAGAAATACCCGGGTGAAGTAAAAGGCATCGTGATGCTGGATAGCGGAAGTCCGGAATATTATTACAATGACGCAGATCCAGTAAGTGACGGCTTAATGAAAAAGCTGCTCATAAAATCAGGCGTGATTCGGTTGCTTTTTCAATCTGACAGTGTTGTCGCTAGCTCGCGTTCAATTCGTAACGACTTGAAGTTCGTGCCGGAGGAACTGAAAGGGATTGACCTGACAGCTTCATTGCTGAAGCTTGAAAATGCCAATATAGCAGACGAGCTGCAGCAATTCAAGGTTAATGCGAAGGTCGTATTGGATAACAAAAAGCCTTTCCCGTTCCCTATTACCATACTGACATCGGATTACTTAGGTGTTACCAATGAGGTTTGGAACAAATACGAGGCGGAATTCACTTCCTGGTCCTTACAAGGGAAGCAGCTGGTAGTCGTGGATACGGAGCATTATATCCATCAATACCGCCCTGATCTCGTAGCAGATGAAATATTGGCCTTGGCCAAAAAATAGACCATTGGCGTCAACGA
Source organism: Paenibacillus sp. HWE-109 (assembly GCF_022163125.1). Taxonomy (NCBI): domain Bacteria; kingdom Bacillati; phylum Bacillota; class Bacilli; order Caryophanales; family Paenibacillaceae; genus Paenibacillus; species Paenibacillus sp. HWE-109. The sequence continues at coordinate 2,642,059 of NZ_CP091881.1, forward strand.
AATGTGATTAGACCGGCCATATAGTCTGAATAGAAACTTGCCCACAAACGATTGAATTCTCGTTGTGGGCAGTTTTTTTTAACTTTTGGCAATTGATGTCACACATTGAAGCTGCCAATTGTCTTATCAATGGGGTTATCGAATTTAAGAAAGGCGGAAATTATGGAGTTTCAGACAATGGATCCATTTTCTAATACCATTGAGGACTTGTATTCAACCTACAAACCTCATTTATTTTCAATTGCATACCGTATGCTTGGCTCTAGAGCAGATGCTGAGGATATGGTTCAAGATTTGTTTATAAGCATATATGACTATTTGAACGACAATATTACTAATATTAAATCCTATTTAAGCAAAATGATGGTCAATCGATGTTTGAACGAATTAAAATCTGCGCGCAAACAAAGAATTAGCTACGTCGGGAATTGGCTTCCAGAACCAACTGTACAACTTATCGAAGATAGTCCGTTAGAAATCATTGAGCGTCAAGAATCTATTTCGTATGGTTTTCTTATTCTTATGGATAAGCTTACTCCCTTGGAACGAGCTGTGTTTATTTTAAAAGAAGTCTTGGCTTATGAACATGGTGAAATTGGCGAAATACTTAATAAATCAGAGGTCAATTGTCGAAAAATATTCAGCCGTGTCAAGAAAAAAATAGATTTATCCTCGGTAAAACATGATGTGCAATCAACGTATCTACTGGAAAAAAATGAATTGGTAACTCGCTTCATTGCAGCCATTTCGAATGGTCAGATACAATCTCTGGTGGAAATGTTAACCGAGGATGTCATTTTGATTGCCGACGGTGGAGGAAAAGTGTCCGCGGCAACTCATCCAATATCTAATAGAGCACGTGTGCTCGACATTTTGAGAGCCCTTTCGATAAATCGATTTCCTGAATCTAAGGCACAATTAATCGAAGTTAATAACCAGCCTGGGATATTGTTAACCAAAGAAGGCATTCCTACTGGAGTCATTTGTTTCGAATGGGATGCCCTAGCGACGTCGATTCAGCGTATTTACATTATCGTAAACCCTGATAAAATTACTGCACTGATTTTATGATGTCACACATTGAAGCTGCCAATTGTCTTATCAGTGTCAAAATAAATAGGAGGTATACCAATATGACACAACGCATTAATTATATGCAGCAATCACCTGAACTTTTCAAAAAAATGCTGGAATTCAGCAATGCTGAGCAGGAAAGTGTAATTGAGGAGAAGATTCTTGATCTCGTTCACATTAGAGCTTCGCAAATGAATGGCTGCGGATTCTGTTTGGACATGCATGTCAAGCAGGCTAAGATTCATGGCGAGAGTGAGCTTCGCCTCTACCACATCTCAATTTGGTGGGAATCGACGTTGTTTAATCCGCGTGAACGTGCTGCGCTGGCATGGACAGAAATCCTGACCAAACTGCCTGAACAAGGTGTGCCTGATGATGTTTATGATCGCGCTAGAGAGCAGTTCTCTGAAAAAGAAATCTCCGATCTGACGTTCTCCATTATGGCGATTAATGCATGGAATCGCATAAACGTAGCCTTCAAGAATGTACCGGGTTCGGCTGACGCCGTATTTGGATTGAATAAAGCAGGTTTACACTAACCCATTGTGGTCTCCGCAAATTATTAATTATAGAATGGAGTGGTTGTCTCAAAAGTCGATAATGACTGTGAGACAGCCTCTTCTTTTTTTAGCGGCTCCAACTGGTACACCTTATCCCCAACCCCAACCCCCAAGCTTGTTCCTAAGTTCCACTGGAAAAACTCCAGTGTTATCGGTGTTTGGAGGGTAGAAATGCAACTTTGATTGGAGTTTATCCAGTGAAAAGCCTAAAATCGCCATCCTAGAGGCCGCAATCCGAATTCCACTGGAGTTTATCCAATGAAATCACAAAAAGCAATTGCAATCTGCAAGAGTCTCCAGCTATCTGACAACGCGCGATTCCACCTGACTGCTTTTCCAACGCCTAATCTCGCCCACCGCACCATACACCTTGCAACCACTCACTTTGCGGCACCATGCGCCAAAAACTAGCAAGTGTTTCTACCAATGGAAATATCCAATGAAATTGGCTCAAAGGAGGCTGAAATCAACCTTTCATTGGATTATTCCAATGGTTTGGCTTGGAATCGCCCAGAAAGGGCTGATTTTGAGATTTTCATTGGAAATATCCAATGAAAGTGAGTTTTCAACCCGGAAATTGTGCATTTCATTGGATTTATCCAATGAAATTATAAGAAGCAATTGCAATCTGCAAGAGTCTCCAGCTATCTGACAACGCGCGATTCCACCTGACTGCTTTTCCAACTCCTAATCTCGCCCACCGCACCATACACCTTGCAACCACTCACTTTGCGGCACCATGCACCAAAAACTAGCTAGTGTTTCTTCTTCATTGGATTAATCCAATGAAATTGGCTCGAAAGAGATTGAAATCAGCCTTTGACTGGATTTATCCAATATTTTGGCTCATAAACTCCAATAAAAGGATAATTTTGAGATTTAATTGGAGAAAACTCCAGTATTATCGAGTTTGGGGGGTGAAAATGCAACTTTTACTGGAGTATATCCAGTCAAAAGCATAAATCCGCAAACCTAATGGCCATTTTAATTCGTTATCGAAGCGAGTACTGTTGCAAGGGCTAAGAAGTGGAAAAAATTTCATTAGACGATTGACAATGTAAAACAGGTGACGTATACTCGCTGCTAATAGTAAAATTTACTATTAACTAAAATCCAAGGAGATATCCCATGGCACATCTTTTAATGATTGAGAGCTGGGTAGGAGCAAGCGGTATTCTGTTGCCGGCTTTGCTCAAGTCGCAGGGGCACACGTACACGTTTGTTACTCGAAAGTTGGAGCATTATCAGCATGCACATAGCCCAGAAAAGCATCCAGTGATCAGAAATGCCGATTCTGTTTATGTAACAGAAACGAATGATATTCCTCATCTGATTGCATTTTTACGTCCAATGTCTTTCGATGGTGTCATTACAGTGTGTGATTACTACATTGAGGTGGTGAGAGAGGTAGCAGATGCATTGAAACTCCCATGTCCGTTCCCAAAAGCGGTGAAAACTGTCCGTCATAAACATCTTATGCGCGGCGCACTTGATATAGCAGGTCTTGCCAACCCTAAGTATCGACTTGCGCATCATCTGGCAGAAGTCGAAGAAGCTGCTCAAGACATCGGCTTTCCGCTAGTTATCAAACCGGTAGATCTGGCATCCAGCGCATTTGTTAGGCTTATTCAGAATGCAGATGAACTAAAGGATGCTTATCAGGCATTGAAGGACTTCCCGCTTAATTTTCGAGACCAGGCAAGGGATTGTACCTATCTTCTCGAAGAATTCATGACAGGGGAAGAAGTGAGTGTAGAGAGCGTCACCTACCAGGGTGAAACAACCATAATCGGCATTACGGACAAATCCGTTACTGGCTCCCCCTATTTCATCGAGAATGGGCACATGTTCCCTGCAAAGTTAAGCGAAGAAACTAGAATGGCAGTGACTCAGTTTGTTCTTGACGCGCTGAAAGCCGTAGATTTTAATCATGGGATTGCCCATACAGAAGTGAAAATTACCGCAGATGGGCCTCGTATTGTCGAGATCAATCCAAGGACGGCAGGGAACTATATTGTTGAACTTATACAAAATGTTACGGATATCCATTTGCTTCAAGCATTTGTTGACATCTCATTAGGCTTCAAACCTCTTATCGCTCCCAAAAATAATGGGATTACAAGCGGCGCTGTGATGTTCCTCGTTCCACCGCATGGTGGCAAGCTTACTCGCATTCAAGGTATTGATTTACTAGCGTCGGATGACCATATTACCCGCTTCAACGTCGAAGACTGTGAGTGTACAACGATTGCCACTCCGATAGATAACGCCTGCTACTTAGGCTATGTCATCACCCATGATAAGGAAGGATTAAATGCCAGAGCTTATGCAGAAGAAGCGGTTAAGCGCATGATCTTTCATTATGATCATCATGAGGCATCCGTATGAGACCAACTCTGACAGATTCACCGCATACCATTGCGGAATTGCGACAAGCCGTACTGGAAGGCAAGCTTGGACCTAAACCAGAAACATTAACAGTTACGGGATCATCCTATATTTATCAAACGACGCAGTTTCCATCCTCCATAACCAAGTATCACAATTACTATGTACTAGTTAGAGTGGAAGCGGCTTTCGGCGCTTGTTCACATACTTCGGACCAAGTGGAAATGGAAGCGGCAGCGCAGCTTTCTGGAACTCCCTTGCATGTTGCGCTGCAGGATACAAGATTGCCAGTGCAAATCGCGGCTTTGGACGCTTATCTAGGCAGTGTCTACCCGCATGATGTGTTATGCGACAGGATAACCCGAATCCCTGCAGGATCGCCAATTCAGAAAGCGAAGCTGCGTGATGCTCTTATTGCGGATATGGCGAATATTCAACCCTCGCAGAAAGTGGCGCTCATCGGCGTGGTCAATCCACTGATTGAAGCAATTCGAGCACATGGCGGGATTTGTTTGCCTTGTGATTTGCAGCTCGCGCAAACCCAGTGGGGGGATATTGTGGAGAAGGATATGGATAGCGTGCTGAATGATGCGGACAGTGTGATCTGCACAGGCATGACGCTAAGCAATGGAACGTTTGATCATATTTTGAAGAGAGTCCGTGAAAGGCAAATTCCTTTAACCGTATATGCACAAACAGGAAGTGCTGTTATTGCTCAATTTATTAATCAAGGCGTCACAGCACTTGTTGCAGAACCGTTCCCATTCACCCAGTTCAGCGCAGGCGAATCACTTCTCTTTGGCTACACATGTGAAAAGGAAGGTGACGCGAATGAACCTCAAGTTGGATACAGATAACTTTTTACATACGAACCCTTCGCTTTACTTGGCATTCAGTGGCGAGGACGATCTAAGCATGGCGCATTTCATGCATAAGCTTTTGAGCGAATATAAGGTAGGCAAAAAAGTGCTGGATATCGGCTGCGGACCTGGTCGTGAGGTGGCTTATCTGAATCATATGGGATATGAGGCTGTCGGGCTTGACAACTCGGAAGAGATGCTCTTATGGGCAAAAGAACATTATCCCGAAATGTCATTCGTGCATGGTGATCAAGCTAATTTCTCGCTTCACCAGCAGTTTGATGCACTCTTTTGTGTAGGAAGCACCTTTCTATACAACTTTACGAATGATGCTGTTCTCTCAAGTTTGCAGTGTTTCCGCAGTCATCTTCATACAGACGGGATGCTGTACCTTGATATGCGAAACGCCGCTTTTTTTCTGACGAAAGAAGGACAGCGCTGGCTTACAGATGAACTTGTTGAACAGAGGCAGGTGAAAGACAAGGTTATTTCTCTGCAAACGCGATTCAGCATAGACTTGGCAAACCAAATACTGGAGCGCGATTATTGCTGGACAGTTGATGGATTTAAGCCGATTGTAGAGCATCTCAGGCATCGTCTCTTATTTCCCCAGGAATTGGTGCAGTATCTCGCTTCTTCTGGTTTCCGCCTCGTGCAGCTCTTTGATAAACCAGATCCTCATATTAACAATTACGACCTGCAAGGCCCTCTTTCTTTTAGCAATGAAATGGTAGGCAGACGTATGCAGATCATTGCGCAAGCGATATAAAATTTCGCATTTCGTAGGCAACGAATCACAAGGAGGCTCATATGAAGAAAGGTTTGCTTTCAATATCGTTATTATTCGTAATTATTACAGTAATGGGATGCGGCATTAACAACGATAACAACACTAGCAACAGCAGCATTACGGCATCACCAAGTGCTCTGTCTGCCAATGCAGAAGCTAAAGATTTAGTTATTGTTGGTCAGGAAATCGCAGCCAGCTTGGACCCTGTGCAACCTTTGACCTCCAGCTATTTGAGAAACATCGGCGCAGCAGAGGCGTTATTTAAAGTGAATTCATCCGGGAAAGTGGAACCGTCTCTGGCCGAGAATTCCAAAGAAGTGGACGCTCTGACTTGGGAAATCAAATTAAGATCCAATGCCCATTTCTGGAGTGGGAAAGCTATCGATGCTGCTGCTGTAATCGCCTCTTTGGAACGTTCCAAGGCCAAGGATCTACAAGCACTGCCATTTCTCGCTGATCTAACGTTCACGAGGCTTGATGACTACACCATACAAGTGAAAACGACCAGTCCGCATGTGCCAGTGCCTTTGAACCTTTCCTACTACCAAACGGTTATACATAACACGGAAGCTAAGCAAGCCGCTGTAGACACCATGGATTTATCAGGGATGTATAAAATCGTTGAGTTCATTCCTAAACAGAAAATGGTGGCGGTGCTGAATGAAAATTATTGGGGGAAGAAGCCAACTATCAAAAGAGTGGTATATGAAGAAATCACGGATGGCCAAACAAGAGTGCTTTCTGTACTGAGCGGGAAAAGCCAACTGGCATTGAATATACCGGTAACCAGCTTGGCACAGTTCAAAGACAATAAAGACGTGAGAATTTCCGCAGCTCCGGCAGCCAATACGCAAACCATCTATTTAAATGTAAGTAAACCGCAATTGGCGGATAGCAGAGTAAGGCAAGCACTATCCTGGGCGTTAGATCGCAAGGAACTGGTTGTTCTTGGTGCAGAAGGGCAGAGTATTCCAGTAACCACATGGCTAAGCTCCAATCCAGAATTTGCTGAAGCAAGAAACGCTGTATACCCCAAATCTGATCCCGCTAAAGCCAACCAATTACTCGATGAAGCCGGGTGGATGAAAGGTGCTGATGGCATACGAATGAAGGACGGCAACCCCTTATCGATTCGTTTGATGACGTGGGGCGGCGATAAAGCGCTTGGGGAAGCCTTGCAGAACCAATGGACCAAGCTTGGTGTGAAAGCAGACGTACAGCACGGTGACTATAGTTTAATTCAGGCTGCTCGTGACAAAGGCGATTGGGATGCTTCCATTGAAGCATGGAGCACCTTTGGCAATACACATACCCTGCTAAGCGGGCAATTTTCACCCAAAGGCAAGGGAAACTATGGCGTTTACAACGATGCTCAAACGAATGCCTTGCTTGATCAATTAAAAGCCGCTGGAGATGATGCTGCGCGTCATGTGATCGCTGTGCAAATTAATGAGCGAGTCGCTCAGCAAGCTCCGATCATAGCTTTATTCCCGCGTCCACAACTGACAGCTGTTAGCAAAAATCTCACAGGATTCGAAGAGCATTTCATGCAATTCGAGAATGCCGTGAATGCCAACCTTTCATTCGGTTCTGGCATCGGTAAATAAGAGACTTTATGTGCAAAGCATTGTTTGAGAAGGGATTACAAGGCATCATTACGCTATTTTGTGCAACGCTGCTCATATTCATTTTGACTCATTTGGCTCCAGGAGACCCTGTGAGTTTGCTGTTGAACCAACCGGCGCAAGTCGCGAGCAGCGACACAGAGGCGTATGAGCAGAAAGCGGCGGAGTTGCGAGCGGAGTGGGGCCTCGATCAGAACATCCTTGTTCAGTATGCTACTTGGATGGGGCATCTAGCCCGGTTGGACTTGGGTACATCCATGCATACAGGGAGAGATGTTGGCATGGAAATAGCAGGAAGACTCCCGGCAACTATGCTGCTTTCCCTATCAGCTTTGGTTATTCAAGTCGGCCTGGGACTGTTGTTTGGCATCGTTTCAGCCCTTCATGCAGGCAAGTCCTTGGATACCCTCATCCGCTTTATTTGCGTGGCGTTCGCCTCGCTCCCGGCGTTTGTCATCGGCTTGATGTTATTATCCCTTTTTGCCGTGACGTGGCACTTGTATGAAATAAGCAGCGACGCCAACCTGAGCAGGCTAAGTCTTCCAGCCATTACCTTAGGCTTAATTGGCGCACCGCAATTGATTCGCTTAGTGAGAGCGAACATGCTATCCGAGTTTGGTCAGAGTTATATCCTTTCAGCCCTTTCAAGAGGATTGTCAAGAAAGCTGGTAGTTGGGCATGCCTTAAGAAATGCTTATCTGCCTATCGTAACGATGGTTGCTTTATCACTCACAACACTTATAAGCGGAGCTGTCGTCATTGAGAGCATCTTTTCATGGCCTGGCATTGGCAAATATGCGCTTGATAGTATCCTGGTCAAAGATTATCCCGTCATTCAAGGGTATGCATTTGTCATGGTAACGATCGTGGTACTCATCCATGTACTTGTTGATGTGGTCTATATTCTCATAGATCCTCGAATTTCATACCAAGGAGGGGCAGATGCCAAAGCGGAAGCGTAAATTCAAATTTCCGATCAGCTTCGTTGCTGGCTGTGTATTACTTGGTTTAATCGGCATTCTCGTTATAGGAGCCCCCTTGTTTACGCCATACGACCCCTTGGAGCAGCATGTCTCGGAACGACTGGAGAAACCAGCCAAGGTCCACCCTTTAGGCACAGACCGATTTGGCAGAGATGTTCTTTCACGAACTCTTCACGGTGGGCAAACGACGCTGGTATCAACCATCCTCGCGCTTGGAGCGGCACTTCTTATAGGAATGCTCGTGGGATTGGTTGCGGGCATGTTCCACGGAACGATCATCGATATCCTATTGATGCGACTGATTGATGTGCTGCTGGCTTTTCCCTTTATGGTGCTTGTGATGGTCATCGCGGCGCTGTTCGGCACAAGCTATATCCACCTGCTAATCGCTGTCGTATCTGTATGGTGGGTATCTTTTGCCCGATTAACGCGCAGTGTTGTTCTGTATGCCAAGAGTGAAACTGCTTTTGCAGCGGCCCGAGTACTCGGGGCTAAGAACGAGGTCATCATCCTGCGAGAATTATTGCCAAAAGCATTAAGTCCAGTGCTGATTTTGGCGACTTTTGAGTTAGGGAGCTTGATTCTTGCCATCTCCGCCCTTTCATTCTTAGGGTTAGGCGCACAACCGCCAACGCCTGAATGGGGCAGCATGTTAGCAGATGGACGTGATCACTTTCTGCAAGCGCCCTATATTTTACTAGGACCAACACTTTTTATCATTCTTACTGTTCTAGCTTTCAATTTAATTGGCGAGGGACTGCGCGATCGGCTTGATCCATATGAAATTACCAGGCTATAGGAGAATCGTACATGGCAATAAAACAGCGTGAGGCTATCCTGCAAGTAAAGAATCTACATGTGGCGTATAAGCAAAGTTCTCAAGAAGCGAACATCCTGAATCATCTTTCTTTCGAGCTTAGAGAAGGGGAAATCCTGTCGCTGCTGGGGGAAAGCGGATCGGGAAAGTCGACGATTGCCAAGGCACTCTCAGGGCTGCTTCCTGCTTCTGCCCATATCCCAAGCGGGATGCTGCATATTGGCACTCATGTTGTTGCCGACCTTGCCAGCACAAGGGTGAATTGGAAAGGCATCAGAGGAAGACAGATCGCGATGCTTTTCCAGGATGCTCGGCAAGCTCTTAATCCGGTTCTTAAGATCAGAGACCATTTCAAGGAAACGCTGCTGTTCCATCGCGCGGCCACATCTGATCAAGTCATGCCGATTACAATTCAAATGCTGAGGAAGCTTCATTTTGAGGATGAACTAAGGATACTGGATTGTTACCCGTTTCAACTCAGCGGCGGCATGTGTCAACGTATTTGTCTTGCACTGGCGTTGTGCCTTAAACCATTGGTGCTGATTGCTGATGAGCCGACGTCATCTTTGGATATCGTGAGTCAGAAAGAAGTTCTCGATTTGCTCAAAAGTATGCAGGAAGAATACGGCTTAGCAGTCCTCCTCATAACACATGATATTGCCGTAGCCAACGCGGTGAGTGATAGAGTCCTTGTTTTACATAACGGTGTCATTGAAGAAGAAGGAGATGCCCGAAGTGTTTTCACCAACCCGCAGACTGCCTATACGCGCCATTTGCTCAATTCCCGCTATCACATAGCAAGTCCTTCTCAAGTACTCGGGATAAGGGATGAGCAAGAACTAATTCTCGAAATTAGCCAACTTGAGAAGAGGTATGATCAAAAGCCTGTTCTGCACAATGTCAATCTGCAGCTTCACAAGGGCGACATCGTAGGGATTCTAGGAGAAAGTGGATGCGGGAAATCAACTTTGGCAAAATGTCTAGCCGGTTTGGAACCTTTGAGTCGAGGGAGTATCCTTTATCGCGGCAGAGAGATTAGCCGCTTGAAAGGCAAGAGAAAGCGAGAAATGTGCCAGCATATTCAAATGGTATTTCAAGATGCCAGAGCAAGTCTCAATCCTGGACGAACGGCTTGGCAATTGGTGCAAGAACCACTGAGATACTTGCATATAGGCCAGAAAAAAGAATGGAAAACAAAGGCCAAGCTGATTTTGGAAGAGGTAGGGATCTGTGGCGATGCATGGAATAGGAGACCTCCTCAATTAAGTTCAGGTCAATGTCAACGTGTTGCCATTGCAAGAGCGCTGGTGCTTGGCCCGGACATCCTGATTTGTGATGAGGCGGTATCATCACTGGATATGAGCGTAAGAGCACAAATATTAGAATTGCTGCAGCGTATGCAACAACAACTTGGGTTCTCGATCATCATGATTTCGCACGATATCCGTGTGCTTGAGTCTTTTTGTCATCATATTGCGGTGATGAATCAGGGGAAGTTTTGTGAGATGAGACCGGCAGATCAACTCCGCGCAAGTACGCATGCGTATACCCAGTTGCTGCTCAACTGTGCTGGCGATTTGGAAGATGGCTTTTATGCAAAAGGAGGGGACAGGACATATGATTTGCAGTATTCTTGAGACCATTGGCAATACGCCGCTGCTAACGATAGCGGGCACCAATAAGGCGAATGAAGGCCAAGTTTTGTTCAAATACGAACGATATAATCCTGGAGGAAGCATCAAAGATCGCGCAGCCATGTATATCATTAACGAAGCCGAACGTAGGGGGTTACTCAAGCCTGGAGGCACGATTATTGAATCTTCAAGCGGCAATTTCGGTATTTCCTTGGCGATGATTGGTGCGGCCAAAGGCTACCGTGTCATCATCCTGGTAGATCCCAAAACAACCAAGTCTAATCTTGCGCTCCTAAAATGCTTTGGGGCTGAGGTCATTGTCGTCAGGGAACAAGATGATACGGGTAGTTATCATAAAACAAGAATTTCACTTGCCAACAAACTGGCCAAAGAAATTGATAATGCCTATAGGCCAGATCAGTGCTTTAATCTTCTTAACAGTGAAGCGCATTACAAGAGCACAGCTCGTGAAATTATGGATGATTGCTCCAATCAGATCACTGCTTTCATAACAGCGGTTAGTACAGGAGGGCAATTAGGGGGCATTTCCAAGTATCTCAAGACGTTTGCTCCTCATGTGCAAATCATTGGTGTGGATGCTGTTGGTTCTTCCATATTTGGAGGCGACACCCATTCCTATCGTATACCAGGTGTAGGCCTCGGTTGGACGCCTATGAATTTGAACATGGACCACATCGATTGCACGTATAAAATTACTGATGAACAGGCCTTCCTGACAGCCCGCGCTTTTGCTCGCAATGAAGGCATATTGATGGGACCTTCCAGCGGGGCTTGTGCGTTAGTTGCCCTCAAAGTTGCCCAGGAGCTTACATCCCAAGATCGTGTTGTCTGCATGATTGCAGATGGAGGGGAGCGTTACATCCATACATTATTCAATGATGAGTGGATAGAGCAGCAAGGGTTTGCAGCCAAAGTTGAGATGGAAACAGTACGTTCGATGGCAAATGAACTTCAGCCTTGGAGTCAAAGCCCTGCCGCTAGCGCAAATTATAGACTAGACTTGACTCAAAGCCTGAATGTTCCAGAATCTACCCTGCACATGAACTCAGAGTTGTTAACGCGAGACTATGAGACGCATAATAGCTGCATTTATATAGATTAAATTTATCCTAGCTGCTGGAGGAGTTTGGCATTGAGTACTCAATTGGCAACTTCGTGGCCGTATTTGCGCCTTTATGCGCTCGCATTCCTCTTTTTCAGTGCAAATGCGATCTTGAATGTGATTGTCCCGATAAGGAGTGAATCCATGGGCGCGAGCAACACGATGATTGGTATCATCATGGGCACGTACATGCTGACGTGCATGCTATTTCGCCCGTGGGCAGGTCATATTGTACACAAGTACGGCGCAGCTAAAGTGCTGCGTGTATTATTGATTATCAATGGGGGCGCGCTCATCTTATATACGGTGACTGGACTTCACGGCTTTATTGTGGCACGACTTCTACAGGGAGCCTCTACCGCTTTTTTTTCCATGGCGCTGCAAATAGCAATCATTGAATCCCTCTCAGACGAGCAGCGATCTCAGGGAGTTTCCTTGTATTCGCTCTTTACTTATATGCCTACCATCGTGGGACCTTTGATTGCTTTGGGAATTTGGGGATGGGGAGGCATGCAGGCATTCACCGTTACAATGATTGCTATTGCTGTCATTACAGGTTTATTTGGATACCGTACACGCATCGATCATGTTTCCAGTGGGAGGGAGGAAGAGAAGACAGGTCAAGGCGTGCTGAAAGCAGTTAGCAAATTAGTTCGGCAGCCGGATTTGCTCATTTGCAGTGTCTTGATGTTCGCGGCTTCGGTCGTTTTCGGATCGGTTGCTTTTTTTATTCCATTGTATGTAAACCAAGTTGAATACGGCAATGCGGGTATTTACTTCATGTTGCAGGCGGGAGTCATCGTTCTGTCACGCTTCATGTTTCGCAAGCGGGTACCTTCCGACGGGAAGTGGCATCCCCGTTTCGTCAGCGGCATTATGCTGCTAGCTGCTGTCGCTGCCATGTTGTTATCGATATCGGCGACCGCTGGACCGCTTTTTCTCTACTTGGCTGCTATTCTTATGGGCATCGCGCAAGCCATGTTATACCCAACGTTAACGACCTATTTGACGTTCGTGCTGCCAACTTCCTCGCGAAACATCATGCTCGGTATATTCATTGCTTCGGCGGATCTCGGAGTATCGCTCGGAGGTGTTGCGATGGGACCCATTGCGGACTTGATGTCCTTTTCTGTTGTGTACATGCTCTGTTCCTGCATAGTGATAATTACCGCGGGTCTCGCAGTGCTTTATAATAAAAGATTAAATCGTTATGTATAACGAGATTGCGGCTAATCCCGTAAAATGATTTATTTCGCTATAGAAGGACATCGGTCCAAGCCAATCCGTCGCCATGGAATAACATGAGTGTTATTCCATGAATGGAGTGTGATCATGTGAAGGCGAAAAGAAGTACCCCCTTGCTTTTCCTGCCCAATCTTAAGCTTAAAGCGAAGCCAAGCATCCCTAGAAATGTGAAAGTCCAGGTATTCAATGTTCAAGGGAACACGGGGGCGATCCCCATAGAGGATGTAATTGTGTTTGCACGTATACTAAGAGCAAACAGATTATTTCAAGAGTATTGCAATATTTCGTTTTCCATCGGAGAAACGCAAACCATTAACATCAATTGCGATACCGTACGTCCCGGTTCTTTATGTTGTGTAAAGACAAGCAAAGGATGTGTGCAAAGAGCTTTAACTACAGATTTGATGACAGCCTATATTAACAATACTCCACGGCTTCAACAATTTGCCAGTTTAAATCCCAAAACGATTATCATCATCAATACGGGTTTAAGTTTCGCAGATCCAACTACACTCGCGAGTACGGTGAGAATACAACAAGGAAAAAAAACGCGCGCATTTGTCTGGATCTCCCCAAATGCAGTTGCAGCAGCAAATGCGTACACGATAGCTCATGAATTTGGTCATGTTTTGCTTTCTAGTTGTCCGAATTTCCAAAGGATTGCTGACCCACTAAGTATGGCGCCCAAAGATCCAAAATCACCTAATTATCAACATGAAGATCCACTGAAACATCCAGAAAATTTAATGCGTGCCACCAGTCCCAACAACGCGAATTTTGTACCCCAAATAAATGACCAACAAATTAAATTATTTTATGATAGTCCATATGTATCTATATGTAAAAGTTGAGAAGTAAGAAAGTTCTCGAATTGGAAAAGGTTAGTTGAAAATTAGCAGCGGCAGTCTACGACTTTTTTACGTCCTAGACCGCCGCTGTTTCATTTTTGGGTTTAGTTGTCGTTGCTTCCTGATTTTTCGAAAAAGGTTCACACAATTGTAAGTATTATTTGGAAATTCATTAATCATTTGTTCTATATTATAGTGATTGAACTTAAACGCGTGGACTTTCACGCGATTCCGATTCTCCGATAAGGCTTGTCGTATAGCTTATAACTATCATATAATAGTAAATAAATATTTAATCGATAGGGTAATAATTGAACCAGAAAAGGTGTGTAACTAGGTCGCGCCATGGCTTGCTGTAGCGCCTACATCCTTTCTGCAAATTTTAGGATATAAGGATGGTAAAGATGAGCAACAGAGAAACGAAAACAGACGTAATCTTAATTGGTGCCGGAATCATGAGTGCGACTTTAGGGACACTTCTGAAAGAACTAAAACCGGAATGGAAAATTACAGTGTTTGAGAAGCTCGAGAATGCAGGTGAGGAAAGCTCAAATGAGTGGAATAATGCAGGGACTGGGCATGCAGCACTTTGCGAGCTTAACTACACTGACGAAAAACCAGACGGATCTATAGATATTAGCAAAGCGATCAAAATTAATGAACAGTTTCAGCTTTCCATGCAGTTTTGGTCTTATTTAGTAAATAGCAAGCTGATACGGAATCCGCAGGACTTTATCATACCGTTGCCTCATATGAGTTTGGTACAAGGGGAACAGAATGTAACGTTTTTGAAGAAGCGTTTTGAGGCTATGTCAACGAATCCTTTGTTTCAAGGGATGGAATTTTCCGATGACCCTGCAAAACTGATGGAATGGATTCCACTTATTATACAAGATCGACCTACGAATGAACCTATAGCAGCAACGAAAATCGACTCGGGTACAGATGTAAACTTTGGTGCTTTAACGCGCATTTTGTTTGATCACCTGAAGAGTAAAAAAGTCGATATCAAATACAAGCATAGTGTAGATAATATTAAACGTGCTGAAGACGGCTCGTGGGAATTAAAAGTACGAAACAACAGTGATAAAGTTGAACGCCATACGGCTAAATTCGTATTCATCGGAGGCGGAGGCGGAAGCCTGCATTTACTGCAAAAATCCGGTATTCCTGAAGGAAAACATATTGGCGGCTTCCCGGTAAGCGGGATTTTTATGGTGTGCAATAATCCGGATGTTGTAGCTCAGCATCATGCCAAAGTATATGGCAAAGCCAAGGTCGGAGCTCCTCCAATGTCTGTTCCGCATCTTGACACCAGATTTATCGATAATAAGAAATCATTGTTGTTTGGGCCGTTTGCCGGCTTCTCGCCAAAGTTTTTAAAAACAGGTTCCATGTTTGATTTGGTAACTTCCGTAAAACCGGACAATCTTGTTACGATGTTGTCGGCAGGTGCCAAAAACATGTCATTAACCAAATACTTGATCGAGCAAGTTATGCTGTCCAAAGAAAAACGCATGGATGAGTTGCGTGAGTTTATCCCGACCGCCAAAAGCGAGGATTGGGATTTAGAAGTAGCAGGCCAACGTGTACAAGTTATCAAAGATACGGAAGCTGGCGGCAAAGGAACGCTTCAATTTGGAACGGAAGTTATTAGTGCAGCGGATGGCTCGATTGCAGCATTGCTAGGTGCTTCTCCAGGTGCTTCCACGGCTGTTCACGTTATGCTTGAGGTCATTACCAAATGCTTCCCAGAGCATATCAAAGAATGGGAAGCGAAAATTAAAGAAATGATACCTTCTTATGGCGTGTCACTCTTGGAGAACCCAGAGCTTCTGCACGAAATTCATACTTCAACAGCAGAGACCCTTGGTCTCAACGGGAATTTACCGTTACAATTAGCACGTCGAACCGTATCATAAAAAAAGGAGCTCTGCCTCGCGGCAGAGCTCCTTTTTTTTATTGGACCGGTTGATGCGCTGAGAATAAGGCAGCTAAAACTTATTGTTCGAATGGCTGCTACTGGGGCAGTCCAGAGAGGGGCGTCCAATAAGTCGATGAAACCCAGAGCCCGCCCGCTGCTGTGAGTCCCCGTAACGCTGCGGGGTACTCTAACGAACCCAATACCCGTTATTTAGCCAAAACGGGGCATTTGAAAAATCCAACGAATTCCAGATGCGTTATGTCATATAAATGACCACCAATCCGCCTAAAAACTGCTCGATAACGCCAATACAGTTCATTAGATCTCAAAAGTAGCCAATTTTTCGTCTATAAGCATCACAGAGTTCGTTAGAATGTCAGATTGGTTGTACAGGGTTCGGGAACATTGCGCGGGGATGCTAACGAACCCAATCCCCGTTATTTAGCCCAAACGGGGCATTTGAAAAATCCAACGAATTCCGGATACGTTATGTCATATAAATGACCACCATTCCGCCTAAAAACTGCTCGATAACGCTAATACAGTTCATTAGATCTTAAAAGTAGCCAATTTTTCGTCAATAAGCATCACAGAGTTCGTTAGTATGACAGATTGGTTGTGCAGGGGCTCGGGAGCGTTGCGCGGGGATGCTAGTGCTCGGGGGCAGTGCACTGCTATCCAATCCGGGGGTTAGGAGCACAGATAAATCTAGTTAATCAATCAAAGACGGAATCATATGCTCCTTAATGAGTGTCCACCTATCACGAGGATTAAGAATGAACTCCGATGCAATAGCTACAACCAAATCCTTGTCTGGTAAGCAACAAATAACATGACCACCATCACCTAAAGCAAGGTATGCCAGAAGCCCGTCCTCTTCACGTAACCACCATAAATAACCGTAGTTATTGGGGTTCATAGCTGTTGATTTCTCAATCCACGAAGGAGAAACAATTTCTTTGTCGTCCCAAATCCCTTGGTTCACATACAGCAAGCCAAAACGAGCCATTTCACGGGGGGTTAGCGTAAGTCCCCACCCGCCAGTGGAGTTACCAGCAGGGTCATTCACCCATCCTTTCACCCTTTTCCCGAATAAATCCTCAAACTCGAATGATTTCATTTCATAATCCGGAGTTTCATTGATGCCGATAGGTTTAAATAACCTTTCATTGGCAAACTCCCGAGCACTTTTACCTGAGCTGCGGGTAATAATAGCCGAGAGCAAGTGTGCACCAGCAGTGGAATACTTGAAATCCCCGATAGCACCATTTTCCCCCAGCATATCCAGCGTATATGTCACCCAATCCGGGTGCATACACATCTTATCCAAGGGTTCATGCCAGTTCTCAAATGGATAGGGGGCTGTCATCGTGAGAAGATGGCGTATCGTGATTTCTCGTTTCTGCCCATTCGAAACCTTGGGTACATATTCAGGGAAAAAATCCAGCACCTTCTGGTCTAGATGTTTAATAAATCCTGCATCTATGGCAATGCCAATAAGTGCTGATAAAATACTTTTCGTTACAGATGCCACGTGATGCGTATCATCCGGGCCATAGCCATTATAATAATTCTCATAAGCAATATATCCATTTCGCACAATAACAACAGCGTTAATATTGCTGTACTCAGATTTTATCAAAGGTTCAAGCTCGGAAAGTTTATCAGAGTTCATTCTCAGGGATTCCGGAGCTAAGGTTTGCCACTCTTTCGTCGGCCAGTAGTTTCTTTGCATGAAATTTGCCTCCTGAACTTATTTTTTCTTCACTGGAAAATAAACCTCGGTTATTATTTCCGCTGGACCGGTGGCATGATTTGGGTCAGTCACATAGATTTCATAAGGAGAATTGACCAAATCATAACCTTCCAATTCAACCCATTCACGGAGCTTAGCATATACCGATGTCAATTCTGAGTAAGATCCTTTCAAAACAGACATCGCACAAAGGCCTCCAGATAAATCTCTCGTTCCTTTTACGGTTTCCTTGATGGAAATAGCAAACTCAGTATCATTACCGGCTGGATTGTATTCAGCTCTGTGATAAATCGTCATTGGCGTACCAAGCAAGGTGAGTTTCTCTCTAGCAATGATTTCATATAGCCTGCTAAAATACTTGCCATATCCGGCAGCATGGTCATCACTAGTCAACATCTGACGCATACAAAGGATATTCAATGGCTGGGTTTCAACAAGTTTCACTTCTAATTCGTCAATGTAAGATAAAACAGATAATCCTTTCTCTATAGCCAAAATATCAGCACTCATTTGGTTTAGAGTAAATTCAAAAGCGTTTAGCTTTTCCTGAATTTCGCTTCTTTTGCTGTGAAGAGCAGAGTAAAGATGATCTGCGGATTGATCCTTATCCATTTCGAGAATAGCCTTGATTTCTTCCAAAGAGAAATGATAGGTCTTTAAGCGGTTAATAAAGAGCATCTTTTTAAGCTGATTGATGGAGTAGTATCTGTACCCGTTCTCAGGATTAATTTGATCAGGAGTAATTAAGCCAATTTCATCATAATAGCGAAGCGTTTTGGTCGATACTTCGCATATCTTTGAGAATTCCCCTATCGATAGCATGTGGTTATCTCCTTTCTTCAGGACTTTTGTTCAGTTCTAGTATCCACCTTCCCCTAAGGGCAAAGTCAACTGCCAAGTAGTAAGGTTTCCATAAAAAAACACAGAACGCCTTTAAGTTTCACCATGGTGTGTAGGGGTCCAAAACGGTATGATGTAATTCTATAAATTTGTATCATACGGAGGCAATAATGGAAATCGTTAGAACATGGTTGGAACATCCAACTCTCGTCATGGAACTCGGTCAACCAGCCCATCTCCAGCTTGGTGATGTATTTCCGAGTGTACGTATTCAATCATACACAGAGTTGACGATAAGCGCATCCGTACATACGGAGGCAGGAGAGGACATTCACACTCCATCCCAAATGCTTCAACCGGGAGATGAGCAAACAATCACTTTTTCAGGAGTCGTTAAGAGGTTCGGTATGCACATCTTACAGCTAACATTCTCTCGTCCTGGTTATCCGAATTTGCACGATGCCTTTTACTTTTATGTAGAAGATCCATTGCTAGATAGGATCGATCAATCAGATATTGCATATATGGGGGCGGACGGTAAGCTTGTTTACATACCAGACTTCAAAGGAAACCGCATCGCAGATTTTTCTCATGCAGGCTATATGGGCGGCGGCATAGAGCTTCCGGATGTGCCCACCCGAGTGATCGTCGAACCTGGAGAAGGGGATGCTACATCGCGCATTCAGGAAGCCATTGATTCTGTGTCTCAGCTGCCCCCCACGGCAGGAGGAATCCGCGGCGCTGTCTTGCTGAGACGAGGGACGTACTATTTGGACAGAACGTTGAAGATTGCAGTTAGCGGGGTTGTTCTTCGAGGAGAAGGGCAGGATGGAGACGGCACACTTCTGTATGCGACAGGTGCGGTGAAGAAAAATGTCTTGGAAATTGGCGGATCGAGCGGAATCACTCTGTTGGAAGAAACGAGTACGATGGTTTCTGAACTGTATGTTCCTTCAGGATCCAATTCCTTTCATGTGGAGGATGCTCAGCATTTCCGAGTAGGAGATTCAATAATCATCCGTCGATATGGGAACGATGCGTGGATTCATGAAATTGGTATGGATGCGATAGTCCAGCGCCCGGTAACTGGGGGAACCCAAATGTGGAGTCCATTTGAACTTGATTTTGACCGAATGATCGTTGAGATGGCAGGTAACAAAATAACCGTTGACGCACCATTGACGAATTCAGTTGAACAGCGTTGGGGTGGAGCGCAGGTATTCAAATATGAAGATCCAAATCGCATCGAGCATGTAGGCGTAGAAAATATACGAATTGACGTGGAATTCGATCCTTCAGTGACAGATACGCAGATTGATGATCGCAAAGGCGCTCTTGATCCATATTGCGCTGACGAAAACCACACGACTAACTTTGCCGTTCTGAATCATGTCAAGAATGCTTGGGTACGTGATGTAACAGGGTACCATCTCGATCATAGTCTTGTTCTTGCCGACTATGGGAGCAAGTGGGTGACAATTCAAGATTGTACGGTTTTGGATATGGTCAGCATCATAACCGGAGGACGCCGCTACAGCTTCCATGTTTGTGGACAATTGATTCTAGTCCAGCGGGCTTACACGGAAACAGCGAGGCATGCGTTCGTGGTCGACAAATGGGTGACGGGTCCGAATGTGTTTCTCGATTGCAAGTCTAGCACGGACTATAACACAAGTGAACCGCATCATCGCTGGTCGGTAGGCGGATTGTACGACAACGTGAAGGCGCCTATCGCTATTCAAGACCGCATTTGGCTTGGCAGTGGACACGGTTGGGCGGGAGCCAACTATGTCACATGGAACACGGAGGGAGATTTAACACTACAGCAGCCGCCGACTGCGCAGAATTATGCAATTGGTCACGTTGGTGAGAGGAAGAAAGGGCGGGCACCGAATGAACACGATCCTCGCCCGAGAAGTGACGGGTATATGAATGCAGCAGGCAAGCATGTTTTACCGCGCAGCTTGTATATGAAGCAATTGGAGGACCGACGCAACAAGTAAGCGGAAATGTAGAGGACCTGATGCTTTAAGTCAGATAAATAGTTAATTCCAAACGTGATTTAACAATATTATATCCATTGATTATTTCGCGCAGATTAATGAGGTATATAGCGAAACTATGGGTCATGCGGAGTGGAGCTACTGGGGTGACGACAAAGATGAGATGTTGATCGAGGACTTTATCACCTGCCTGAAAGAAAAAAGACCTGTGTCAATTACGGGCATGGATGGTTATAAATCCACTATCATTGCGTTAGCCGCATATGAATCCATTCGTTTAAAAAGTCCAGTCAGCCTTTGACTGGACTTTTTAGAATAATAGCTGGAAAAAGTATAAATGAGATGCGATAAGAAACAAGGTAGCTGTGAACGTACTTATTTGTTCGAATAGCTGTTGGTTTGGAGGTATAAACAAGTATTTGGCAGAATGAGATCCGATAGCGTAGCTACCGCGCGGAGAAAAGGGAACGTCAAGCCGCGATACTAGCAAAATGTGTCAGGATAGCGAGTTTGAGGGAACTACAGTCCGCTATATTTCTGAAAACCGCCATATTCCGCTTCAAAGGGAACTACGGTCCCCTATTTCACCATTTCCCGGTTGGAATCGGCAAGTTCCGCTAAAATAGCGGATCTCAGTTCCCTTTCATGCTACGTTTACCCTAGTTCCCGCCATTTAGCAGATCATAGTTCCTTTTCACACGACGCTCTCTGTCATTGCAAAGCCTAAACGGAACTAGGATCCGCTGATTGCTGAAAACCGCTAGGAAGACGCTCATCTCTTAGTGCGGTAAAGCCGCTTTTGTTAACATAGAATTTATAGTGAGACTAGGACGCTTCCAATTGTCCTGACTCCCGGCGCCGCCAATTCATGAATACCAAGGATAAGGCAATTACCGAGAGGATTACCCCCAGCATTCGGAATCCACTGAAGCTGAACACATCTCCCATTACGATACTTATCAATAAGGAGGAGAGAATGGCTCCCAGATTTCTTGATGTGCTAAATAATCCAGAGGCTACTCCAATTATTTCTTTTGGAGAACTTTTGAATAAGGCCGCTTGCATGCCGACACTGTTTAACCCGTTGCTAATACCAAAGGCAGCTAACGCTAAGCACACGCTAATAACCGGTGAAGTTTGATTTAATGTCACGATCCACACGGACCCCAAAGTCATTAGGATTGCGGACACGAGCAGTGCCGGCCTAGGTCCTGATTTATCGATCCAGCGTCCTGCTAGCGGAGAGGCGATGAGGGAACATAAACCTAAGCTAAGCATGAGTATCCCTGTATGGAACTCGCTGACATGACGTACCATTTGCAAATAGGAAGGAATCCCGAAGAAGAGTGCGTAAAAGAGTACGTTAACGACCATGAATTGGATATTTACCCAAGTTAAAGCTGGATACTTGGCGAAAGTGTGCAAAGGTATGAAGGGTGACTTGGTTTGCAGCTCACGCCGTACGAAAATCCCCAATGCAACTAGACCTATTAGCCCGATAATGACATTTATGAATGAGAAATGCCCAGATGATTTTGCCGACAGTAAGCCAACGAGTAAGGCGACGAGACCCACTGTGAAGAGCAGGATCCCCGATGCATCAATGAGATCCAACCATTTGCGAAAGGATATTCCCCGTCCGTTGGCTGTTGGTGCATCATCTTTAGGAATAATCCTCCAAGAAAGAAGAAAACTCACTACTATGAACGGAATATTGACGAAAAAGATCGCTGGCCATCCCCACCAGTGAATCAGAAGCCCGCCAATAAACGGGCCAATGGCTGCCGCTCCGGATTGGAAAATGGTCAAGACGGACAGCGCAGTCGCTTGTTTCTCCGTAATATGAATTCGAATAATGGCCATTCCTACTGAAAGCATCATACTTGTTCCAATAGATTGCACAATACGGAACACGATGAGCCAGCCAAAGTTTGGTGATATCGGCGCTAACAATGATGAAATGAAGGCTACAACTAGCCCGGCAAGAAATATCTTCTTGCGTCCGAATAAATCGCTGGCCTTTCCCATGATAGGGTTAGAGATAGCACTTGCAATGTAGAATGAGAAGATAATCCAGGCGACTACGGTAAAGTCAAGTTGGAACGCATTTTGCAGCCTTGGAATAGCAACAGCGACCATCGAAGAGTTCAATGGGTTCAAGAGCATCCCAAGGCCAACAGAAATCATTAACCACCTACTGCTAGTATTCATCTTTGAGTTCCCCCTTAGTGTTTTAATGATATCGTACTTGAAATAGATTATTTACTCCAACGCATTTTATGTTATGATCTCATTGACTAGGAGGAATGAAAGGAGGGTGAGAAGTGGAGCTTCTTCAATTGCAATATTTTCTCGCGGTAGCTCGATTGGAACATGTGACAGATGCCGCTCGTAGTCTGCACGTCACTCAATCGTCACTAAGTAAAACGATTCAACGCCTGGAGGAGGATCTTGGAGTCCCGTTATTCGATCGAACAGGAAGGAAGCTGCGATTGAATGCTTTCGGAAGCAGGTTCTTGCACCGTGCGGAACGGGCATTATTTGAATTGGAACAGGGGAAGCAGGAGCTTAGCGATTTGTCCAGCCCCCAACATGGGACCATTGAATTGGCAGTGACCAATGCAAGCACGCTGCCCAATATCCTTCGAATATTTCAGAAAAAGCATCCCCAAATCCAGTTTCATGTGCAAATGCTGACCACACAAGAAATGATTACGCTTCTTCACCGGGGAGAGGTAGATTTCGGTTTGTCCTCACCCCCTACGAATGAGGATGAAATTGAATGTCAAATCGTGTTTGCCGACCCCATCCTTGTAGCTGTTCCATTGGGGCATCGGCTGGCAGACCGAAGCCGCATATCTTTATCAGAACTTAAGGACGAAAGATTTGTCGGCGTCAAAAGAGGCTATCTTACTCGCGATTTAGTAGACTCTGTATGCAGTTCGGCTGGATTTGTGCCTAGATATGTGTATGAGGGAAATGAGCCAACGAGGTTAAGTGCTCTCGTGGAAGCCGGAATTGGGATTGCTTTCATACCAAGCACGGCAGTGAATTCACGGGAACAGATCCATTATCTCCAAGTAGAGAATCATGAATTGGTCCGGGAGATTGCTTTATTAAGCAACAGGAGTCGATACCTCTCACGCGCTGCACTGGAATTCCGTGAGGTTGTTGTAGACTATTTCGAGGCGATCTCCCAAGAGACAAGCTAATTCAACAATAAACAAGCTGACACGGGTAGACGGCGCCAGCTTGTTTACATAACATTTTTATGAAACTGGTTTCTTGATTTTATTCGGAGACTTAAGATACAGACTATTCAGTATGGTAACCTCTACGGTAATGTCATATTCCATATTCAGATACCAGTGCTGCTTCCAAGTTTTAATCTGCTCTTCGTTCATCTTTTTTCGAAAGAGTTGTCCTATGCCAAGAGCGTCTGCTCGATCATTTTTAAGCTGATTTAGTAATTTGTTGGCTCTTTTTTCAATGGTTTCTTTGAGCTTCGTTGCAATCTGCTCCTCGGATTCTTCATTTTTATTCTCCAAAATTTCTACTTTCAATTTAATGCGACTCTTTATTTGAGGTCCTGTTGCCAGCCATTTGATGTCATGTTTGATAGTTGCCTTTTTAATCTTAACACTGCTTTGGTCGGCAACCTCAATGGTACCACCAGTATATTTTTCCTGAAATATGTTGTAAAGAAGAACCTCGTCAGAAGAAATTTCATCTACCATTTTATCCACACGGATGATGGCTGATCCTTCAAATTGGTACAGCGTGTCCGTTCCTTTAATGAGAATAGGGATGGACATGTCTTGCGTATAAGACTTTATATCCCGGTATGCTTCCCATAAGCGAATGATTGTCGATTCGGGTGTCCAGCCAGCCTGCTCACTGAAAAAATCATAAGAAGAAAGCTCTGGGTTCGCAGTTATTTGGTGATGGATCACTTCATCGAAATTTCCTCTAACAATCGCCAGCAATCCTTTAATGGAGATATCGTTGGCCTGCACCGCGTAATCGATGATATCAGCAAGACTTTCTTTTGCCGTTTTCTCACAGACAAGAAACAGTCGAATATGTAGAAGGTCGATACCTTTTTCCGATTTTGTCCGAATGTTGTCAATCGCATTGGTGATTGTCGCGGAGCTGCTCTCCATATATTGAGAGCCTTTTTTTTCAGGACTTGGTATTTGCAAGATAATTCGGTAATCCTGATTTTTCTCCTTGCATATTCCCATAACAACAGGCATGAGTCGCTTATTAATATCTTTCGTGTCCCAACAGCCAGTAAGGAGTGCACTTAAGGTACATAGCAGAAGTATAACCGATACGAATGAGCGACGGATCAAGCAGGATTCCTCCTATACCTCAGACTCATGAGAATGACGGCAAGCGGTATACCAATGATACTGTAGAAGCAGAGGTAGGTACGCACGAGTGTAAATTTCTCCAACGTATCAATGTTATCCAAATAACAGCTGAAGATGTAGGATAATACACCAACGATGAGGACTGCGATCCCCCTTTTCTTTTTCAAAAACAGCTTTTCCATCAACGTTGCCATCATCCAGAAAGTCACTGCCGTTTCTATCATAGAGATGGCGATCATCGCAATAACAAAAAAAGTCGGGAGCCAATCAAATACAACCCACTCACTGTCAACCGTATCTGATGTCAACACATTCGGATAACGAAAATAGATAATCGATTCCTGACCGAAAATGAGCATCGGCACATAAACAGAGGATAACGCAAAAATAAAAAGTATGCCTAAAATAGGAATGACATAGCGCATAGGCAACTTGTGTCTCAGCTTAACCATTCCTAAGAATAAGAAACCGGCATGCGCAAAAAAGGCAGAATAAAACATCGGCCTCTTGAAGAAACTCAAGTGCGTATTATAGAGTGGAAAGATGTTATCGAAATCGAAATTACTCATCGCGCTTATCAATGAGAATACAACCAAAGGCAGCACACAGATGAATAACAAAATCCCCCCTCTTGAAATCGCTCCGTAGCCTTTCCATGCAATGTAGAGGGGAATGACATAGAGAAATAAAATGAAATACGTTGGGGTATTAGGCAGCAGAAGGATGCTGACCGATTCCATCTCATAGCTGTGGGTAATGTTGGAATTCAAGAATAAAAAGGCCAACAATGGAATAAGCAGAAGGCGAGCCATCCAATTCCCCGCTACCATTTTACATATATCCACGATATCTTTACCGGGAAAAGCAGAGAGCCCCTTCGCATATACCCAAACACAACACAATTCTATAAGAAAACCAACAATAATAGGTTCCCAATGCCCTGTGGATGTCGCTTCAATCATTTTGACCGGATAGATATAAAAATACAGCGAGAGATGAACGATGACAAACATGGTTAATAAGGCTCTATTGCTCATTTGGATTTTCCTCTTCTAGTGGAGAGGCTCAAATAAGGGACCTCAAACGTTGTAATCGTCCCAAGGTAAAAACAAAACAAGGCGATGGACGACATAAGTCCGAGTATGCCATACAATGCACAAAACATGATTACGACATACTTGTACAACCGAATGGAGACAGTGTTCATATACGTGCCCATCGTAAAATGCGCGATCGTCGAGCCGGCCACGACAATAATAAGAAAGTAACTGACTAACCGGGCTGAAACGACAGCTTGTCCCAGAATAATACCTCCGACCATCGTAATGGTTGGGCCAATACTTTTGGGAAGACGAATACTTGCTTCGATAACCATTTCAATGATAAACAGCATCATCAATAATTCAACAAGAACAGGATAGGGAACTCCCTCCCTGGAGTTTGTGATCGATACAGCCAACTGGATACGCAAAAGTTCAGGGTTGACTGAATTGAGAACCACATATAACCCTGGCATCGTAATGGCGATGATTAAACTCGCGATACGAATTATCCTGTATAAATACATATACAGCGTTGGTTGATCTTTATCCGTTTTCACATCCCAAAAGTCCGATATAATCGAGGGGAATGAAAGTGAGAATGGAAAATGATCCAAGAAGATGACCACGCGGCCGTCCATCAAATTGTGTTTGGTTGTGGAAGGAAGCTCGGAAGTTAGATAAGTAGGAACAAGACTGTAACTGGGCTGTTTAAGAGCTTTCATCAGTCCTTGCACATCAGAAATATCCATGCTGTCGTTTTCATTCAAACAGTTATGGATGAGTTGAACGACATTCGGATCGGCTTGTCCTTCCATATAGAGGACAGCCACTTCGCGAGGGAGCTCTGCTCCAAGGGTGTACGTCTGGACGTGTAAATCTTTGACCCGCATTTTTCTGCGAATGAGACTAATATTTGCATACATGTCTTCCGTAAAGGCATCTAATGATGTCTGAATCGGATTCTCCGTTTGAGCTTCCACAATACTACGACTGCTATTGATCGAAGAGGGCTCAATCACGATATTCTCGTAACCATCTTGAGGGAAAATAATCAGCATGCCTTGTAAGATGGAATTCACGAGTTCGGTTAAGGGAACATTCACCCTAGTCGAAGGGGATAGGGCGATCTGATCGATCAGGTTATCTTTCACATCCAAGTGTGCCAATCTAGCTACTAGTGTGTCATAAGAATCTTCATAATGAACGAGTGTCCCCAAATAGCAGACTTGGACCTGGACCTGATAAATATAGGCTTCCTTATTAATAAAATCAGAATTACGCTCAAATACTTGATCAATATAGGTTAGTTTTGCTTCCCTTGTCGAGGTGTTCATCTCTCATCTCGCCTTTTGCATGTAATTTCAGTTGGACTTAATATCCGCCATTTATGTTTCAATTACTCTTTATTTGCAAAAATAGTCAATATACTAATTTGAACAACTTACCCTTGAACAAACGAAAAACGATGGGTATAGTAAGAGTGTGAAATAAAACTAACCAAGAGAGGATGTTTATTCATGGCAAAACTTACACCCTATATTATCTCTGAGGACGCCAGGGCTCAAGCAGCGTTCTACATCAGCTCTCTCGGCGGAGAAATTGTGTCGGTTATGACACATGGCCAAATGGGGGAAACCTCGGAAGCAATTAAAGACAAGGTCATGCACATGTGCATAGCTGTCGCGGGATGTAACCTGTTTATGAGTGATTTCGATGGACATACTCACGGGAATGGGATAAGTTTGAATCTTGAATTCGCTTCGGAAGGCGAAGGCCGCGATGCTTACAATAAGCTATCGGATGGCGGTAATGTGCTATTTCCATTCGGACAAGCACCTTGGGGCGGATTTTTCGGACAGTTCGTGGATAAGTTTGGTGTATCCTGGATGTTTACGGCTTCCTAGTTTAATCAATAGACCTGATTTTTGTTCTCAACAAGCTCAAAGAGGCTGTCTCAAAAGGTTATAAACCTTGGAGAAGCCTCTTTGAGCTGTCTTGCTTTTATTTTGCTTCTTTTTGAGGGAGATGGAGCAATTCTGAAAGCTGTGCAGCCAAATAAATAGGCGTATAGGGTAAATCATTGCGAAGCCAGAATACTATCGTACCAATAATGGCGGAGGAGCCGTACCAGATTGCAATATCTTTTTGAACTTTCAATGTTGAGGATTCCTCTAGCTTGTTCATTCGAGTGGTAATAAATTCAGCGAACAGCTTCATGAGTCGTTCCGTAAATACGGGTATGCGTTTGGAAGCGAGCAGAACCTTATAATATTTCGAATTTTCTGCGATATGCTCAAGAATTTTGATGATCATTTGCATGTTAGAATCGGGATGGTTAGGAAATTCCTTCAAGATGGCGTGGATTTCATTAATCATATCATCAGCAAATCTATCGATCATATCTGGAATATCTCGATAATGAAGATAGAAAGTGACACGATTGATCGTTGCTCGTTCCGAGATGCGATTCACGGTTATTTTCTCAAGCTCAAGCTCGTAAAGCAATTCAATAAAGGCATCTCGAATCAATTGGCGTGTGCGAAGTACACGCGGGTCTACTCGGTGTGCTTTTGATGACACGAGCATTCACTTCCATTCTCCTCAAGGGTATTATGCGACAAATTCAGCGAGAGTTGTGGATTATGTATTAGTTAGACGACAGATCCTTTGGAAGTGTCATTTAATATACATTTATAAAAAAGCTGTTGCTTGTGAACGGTAAGATAGATGACTATAATACTATTTACATCAATTAATTATACTACACAATGTAAATTAGTTTGAAATTGAATTTGAAAGGAATCAGTGAAATGAGTAAAATTGCAGCATTTGACAGTAGTTCCATTAAGAAAGGACCCTTGTTGTTTGTAATGATTTTGGGGGCGTTCATTGCCGTTCTGAATCAGACGATTATGAGTGTTGCCTTACCGAAGCTCATGGTTGAATTTGATATTGCCGCTTCGACAGGTCAATGGCTGACCACGGGTTATATGCTGGTTAACGGTGTCTTAATTCCAGTCACAGCGTTCCTGATGCAACGCTTTACGACGCGGGAGCTGTTCCAGGCTTCCATGATTATTTTCCTCATTGGTACTATTGTTTCAGCCGTGGCACCTGGCTTTGAATTATTATTGGTTGGCCGTCTGATTCAAGCGGCTGGAGCTGGTATTATCATGCCGCTTCTCATGAATGTCATCTTGACGATCTATCCGCCAGATAAGCGGGGCGCAGCTATGGGAATGGTTGGGTTGGCGATCATTTTTGCCCCTGCTGTTGGACCTGCTATAGCTGGTTATATTTTGGAGCATTATTCATGGCGTACCCTTTTTTATGGCATCATTCCATTTGTTGTCATCGTAATTGTAGTTGCTTCTATCTATCTGAAAAATGTCGCAGAACGCACCTATCCCAAAATTGATGCGTGGG
The DNA here is from genome assembly GCF_022163125.1 of Paenibacillus sp. HWE-109. NCBI lineage: Bacteria > Bacillati > Bacillota > Bacilli > Caryophanales > Paenibacillaceae > Paenibacillus > Paenibacillus sp. HWE-109. The sequence goes on from NZ_CP091881.1 coordinate 2,671,374, forward strand.
GTGCTGTTCTCTCGACAATCGGATTCGGTTTCCTTCTTTACGGTTTCAGTAGCGCTGGCGGTAAAGGCTGGTCGAGTGCTGAAGTTATCCTATCTATCATTGTAGGTGTTGTCGCTTTAATATTGTTTACATGGCGTCAACTGGTTATTAAAGACCCACTCTTAGATCTTAGAGCGTTCAAATACAACATGTTTACCCTGACAACACTGATCAACATTGCGGTTACAATGGTTATGTATGCGGATATGATGCTGCTTCCATTATATTTGCAAAATGCCCGCGGATATACGGCGCTGGAATCAGGTATTCTTATGCTACCTGGAGCCCTGCTCATGGGACTCATGATGCCAGTGGCTGGTAAGTTGTTCGATAAGTTCGGAGCAAAATGGTTGTCCGTTGTCGGAATGGTCATTACCATCGTAACCACTCTTGGATTTATCAATTTGACGGATGCTACCAGTTACACGTATTTAGTTCTCATGTCCACAGGACGACGCTTTGGGATGGCTCTCTTCTTAATGCCAATCACGACGGCGGGCCTCAATCAATTGCCTTCAAGACTGAATGCGCATGGGACAGCAATCTCTAATACCATTAAGCAAGTAGCGGGTGGTGTAGGAACCGCACTACTGATCACGGTTATGACGACAAGAACCAAATCTCATTTGGTAGAGATGATGACAGCAAGCAAAACAGCGACTGCGACCAAGGAACTTATCAAAGAAGCATCAATTCAAGGGATCAATGATTCTTATCTTGTCATTATTGGCATTGGTGTTGTTGGCTTGCTGCTTTCCTTCTTTATTAAGCGTGTAGGTCAGGCCGAAGAAGAACCGGAATTCAAAACAGCACCGAAACCCGTTAATGCGACTTAGAAATAACAGAAGGTATGCGGAAAGGGCTTCTCCTTGAAAAGGGAGAGGCTCTTTCTTAAATTACACGCCAGAAAGTATAAGTTTTTGCGTGGATATAGAGTATGAAACAGGACATCCGACACCGAATTTTCTTTGATGAGAATCGGCACAGGGAAGCCTTTAAAAGCAAGCATGGCAAAAAGATATGTCCCGTAGTGCTGAAAGAAATCCAAAAGTTTCGAGATTGTGGGTACCGAAAAAGGGGATTAAGTTGCTCGCATGTGAAGGGTGCCGCGATCTTAAGGCGGTGCCCTTTTCGGTGCAAGAATGAGATGAGACGAGATGCGATGAGATGCGAAGAGATGAGAAGAGATGCGACGAGATGCGATGAGAACAAGGTAGCTGTGAACGTACTTATGTGTTCGAATGGCTGCTGGTTTGGAGGTATAAACAAGCTATTTGACAGAATGAGATCCGCTAGCTTAGCTTTCGCGCGGAGTTAAGAGAACGTTAAGCCGCGTTACTAGCAAAATGTGTCAGGATAGCGAGTTTGAGGGAACTACAGTACGCTATCATTCTGAAAACAGCCATATTCCACGCCAGAGGGAACTACGATCCGCTATGTCACCATTTCTCCGTCGGAATCAGCAGGTTCCGCTGAAATAGCGGACCTCAGTTCCCTTTCAGGCTACGTTTTCCCTAGTTCTCGCCATATAGAGGAACATAGTTCCTTTTCACACGACGTTCACTGTCATGGCAAAGCCCAAAGGGAACTAGGATCCGCTATGTTGTTAATAAGCGCTATGAAGACGCTCATCTCTTGTGGCGGCAAATCCGCTTCTCTTATTGCTATCATCCGTAATCCTCATATTCTGTAAAAAAAACATCGTTAAGAATCGCTTTTGCTTTCTTTAAGCTGCGGGAATCCAACTTATCGAGCATCGCGATGACTTCGTTCATTTCTTCAGCAACCGTTACAGAAGGAAGGAGCTTGTCAGTGTCTTGCACAGTGCTTGACTCCGAATGAATCCATGATGCCTGCAAAGTTTCGTGAAGGGTTGTGATGAGAAATTGCAATTCATCTTCGTTGTACCGTTGCAAGAATTTATTGACCCCAAGATCAATTTGCTGATGCAAGGCTAGATGCAAACGATAAATTTCCTTGCCAAGTGATGTGGTACGAAACAGAATTTCCTTTTTGTTATCGGGAAGGTATTCAATAAAGATGATTTGTTTGTCCAGCAGTTTCCTCGTGATTTTAGAGACATTCCCTTTGGAAAAGCCGAATTGCTTGGAGATTGTTATACCGTTAACGGGCTCAAGCTTACCAATTGCATCCAGCACATGCAGCATCATAACAGTCAATTCTTTCATCAACTCAGCAATAGCAGGAGTAGGGCTATTCTGGACTAGCCACTGTTTCTCTTCGTCATCTTCCGCCTGGAATTTATGTTGTAATCCATTCACAGTTTTCAATACTTCTTTGATTAAGCGGTCTTTCTTTTGTTTTTCCGCATGGTTGATCATGGATATCTCCTCCTATCGTTTATCTAATTCCAGTATAGCAAGAGGAGGTCCTCAAATAAAGTTTCTTGGAAACCATATTGACAAAGAAAATGGGATTGTTCTATTATTGTTTCAAAGGAAACTTTAAGTTTCTTGGGAAATTAAATTACTGGGTTGAGCTGCTCGAGAAAAAGGGAGTAGCCAATCAATTGTGCAACAAGAACAAGGGGGATGATCCAATTGACAGAACATATCGACATTGACGTACTCGTGGCCGGTGCGGGTCCGACGGGTTCTACGCTGGCGGCGGACCTGCTGCGGCGCGGCCTTCGCGTCCGAGTGGTTGACAAGGCGCCGCACGCCTTTAAGGGTTCTCGTGCGAAGGGAGTCCAGCCGCGCACCCAGGAGGTCTTCGAAGACCTCGGCGTACTGGGCGAGGCTCTTGCAGAGGGCGGCCCTTACCCGCTCGCGGGCTTCCATCTTGGACCGTTCATAGTGCCGTGGCGGATGCAGCAGCAGAACAGACCGACCTTGAGCGTGCCGTATCCGAACATTGTAATGCTGCCTCAACACCGTACCGACGCCATCTTGCACCGCCTGCTCGACCGACTCGGGCTGCGCATCGAGTTCGGCATGGCGGTGGAGGGTTTCGAACAAGATACTGATGGCGTGATGACGACACTCTCATCCGGAGAGAAGGTCCGCAGCCGGTATCTGGTCGGGGCCGACGGAGGCTCGAGCGCTGTCCGCAAGGCTTCGGGTATTCGGTTTGTCGGAGAGACCAACGATTCCGACCGAATGCTCATCATCGACGGGTCGATCGACGGTCTTTCACGCAAGCGGTGGCACATATGGCCACGCACGCACGGCAAAACGGTCGGAGCCTGCCCGCTGCCCCACACCGACCAGTTCCAGGTCATGATTCGGCTGACGCCGGGCGAGACGCCTGATCTGGACGAAGCCAATCTGGCTTCCCAGTTCCGCACGCTCACTGGTTTCCGGCTCCGCGACATCATCTGGACCTCGGTGTTCCGGCCCAACGTCCGGCTTGCCGAGCACTACCGGGTGGGCAACGTCTTCCTGGCGGGGGATGCCGCCCACGTCCACACGCCTGCCGGCGGGCAGGGCCTCAACACCGGTGTGCAAGACGCCTACAACCTCGGCTGGAAACTCGGCCAGGTCATCGCAGGCGCACCCGATAGCCTCCTCGACAGCTACGAGGCCGAACGGCAACCGATTGCCGCGCGGGTCCTCGGCAAGTCGAGCGAGCTTTACGCCAGTCTCAGCAAGCACCGTATCTCCGGCCTTAAGCGCGGAGACGAGGAGCGACAGCTTAAACTTTCGTACCACGGCGGGTTACTCGCTCCCGCAGATGCGCCATCGACCAAGACCCTGCATGTGGGCGACCGCGCACCTGATGCGCCGTGCACCGGGCCCAGCGGGGAACGACGTTTGTTCGATGTGTATCAGGGGCCACACTTCACGCTGCTGGCTTTCGGTGACACCGCCGTTGCGATACTCCCCAAGCTGAGCTGGCCGACTGGCGGCGCAGAACTGCACCGATACGCTGTCGGTACCAAGGACAGCGTCGAGCACGCTTGCCTCAATGACAGCACTGGCAGTCTGATCAGCATTTACGGTATAACCGGCGACACGTTGGTCCTGATTCGCCCAGACGGTTACATCGGAAGCATCATCACTACCGACTGGCTGGGAGCTTTCGACAATGTGGCTAGGAGCTTAACCCCGCAAAAATCCAGAGCTGCCCATTCGATTTAGGGATGATGATTTAAGGGGTTCTCCCTTTTTAGCTGACGTCCACCACAGGCTTCTTTGCTTTGGGGGGGCGGACTTGAGTGGCATCTAAAGAACTGTAGGATGCTTATAGACGAGAAAATGGCTACTTTGGAGATGTAATGAACTGGATTGGCGTTACCCGGTACTTAATTGCCCGATTTGGTATCATTTTCTTGCATTAGTGCATCTAGAATTCATTAGATTTTCAGAATGAGCGATTTTGGCCGAATAAAGAATATGGAGTTCGTTAGGGAGCCTGGTTTTCCTCAAGGTTCATTGACTGTGTGAATTAGCACGCAAGCATAGTTTTTCTTGTGTTGGAAGGAGAGGCTGAGTTGCTGTAACGTGCTGGGGAATCTAGGTGGGACGAGAACAGATACCGAAAACAAGAAATAATAAACGAAAAAGCTTCTCTTTTTCATTAGACAGTTTGCCTTTATTCTTGAGCTAGCAGTTTACCAGTATTCTTGAGCTAACTGAGTATGGAAGGAGAAAGCTTCATTGAAATCAATCATTCAACTAGTACATTTTGGCTATCATCAGTCGATGAGCTGTATATTCCCTGTTGCGATCTTTGGAACTTTAGCCCTCTCTAATGTAATAGCGGTACCTTTCCTTCATCGTTATGATGCTATTCTACTTATATTGCTTGGCGTGCAATACTTCATGTACCGCAGCGGATTAGAGACAGTTGATGAAATCAAAGTGATCTGTGTATTTCACTTCATTGGATTGATGTTGGAAATATATAAGGTAGGGATGGGATCATGGTCTTATCCTGAGCCAGGGTATACGAAGTTGTTCGGTGTCCCGCTCTATAGCGGATTTATGTATGCAAGTGTAGCAAGCTTCATGTGTCAGGTGTGGCGGAGACTGCGGATGGACATGACTGGCTGGCCTGGTCTTAAGTCTTCAGCTTTATTGGGCGGTGCGATCTATTTCAACTTTTTTACCCATCATTTTATTCCTGATTTTCGTTGGTGGTTGACGGCACTTGTCTTTATTATCTTCCGGAAAACACAGATCATCTACCGGGTAAGAACGATCACGTATCGTATGCCTTTAACGATCTCTTTTATTATTGTAGGTTTCTTTATTTGGTTAGCAGAAAATATCGCAACATTTTTTGATGCGTGGAAATATCCTGATCAACACCAAACTTGGCATTTAGTTAGTTTCAGCAAAATCAGCTCATGGTTCCTTCTGGTGATTATTAGCGTTATCCTTGTTGCCCAACTTAAAAAGGTTAAAGCTAATCGGACAAGGAGCGATTCCTTCTAGATAGAGTTTAGCTAATTGGTACAATAAAAATAGTTAGAATCGGTACTTCATTGAATTCAGCGCTATGGTTATGATGTTAAATAGCCAATATGTGAATTTGATAGGAGGAAAGCATCCTTGTATATTCCGTCCCATTTTGAAATGACAGATGTAACTACCGCTTGCAACATGATGAGAGAAAATAGCTTCGCAACTTTGTTTTCTCAACATGCTGGTGCGCCATACGCGACTCATTTACCATTGATTTTAGATAAAGAAATCAAGTACTTATACGGACATTTTGCTCGTCTAAATCCTCAATGGAAAGATATTGATAAACAAGTTGTATTGGCAGTATTTCATGGTCCTCATTGTTACATCTCACCTTCATGGTATGAGACCAATAAAGCCGTTCCGACTTGGAACTACGTCACCGTTCATGTTTATGGCGAAATAGAACTCATAGAGGATGAGAATGAACTCATGAATTGCCTGCATGACATGGTAGTAAAGTATGAAGCGCCTAATAGCTCATATAGCTTGCAGCATTTAGACAAAGAGTTTCTGAGCGGGTTAAACAAAGGCGTTCAAGGATTTAAATTGAAGATCAACAAGATCGAAGGGAAAGCAAAGTTAAGTCAGAATCACTCCTTACATCGGCAAGAACTAGTTATTCAGCAACTGGAGCAAATTCCCAAAACGGATGAACGTAAAATTTCTTCTTTAATGAAAGGAAATTTGAAAGATAATAAAGAGGTATAAGTTAACTCGCGACTTCGAGTAAAACGGACAAAGTGAAGCACCTAGATAAGGTGACGGTCACTCAGTCCGTTTTTTTCATGTCTATTACATTGAAATAATCCAAGGCACGAGTAACTTAATATCTTATAAGAAATTCTCGAAATTACAGAAATTTATCCGATTGGGCGATGTTATTATACAAATATAAATAAAGACGAGGTGATGAAATGCAAGCGAAATTGGCAGCCGACGCCATTCCCTTCCCCAAAAAGCGGAACTCATGGATAAGGACGATACAAAAGTATAAAGTGATGTATGCTCTTTTATTACCGGCATTAATTTACTTTGCTGTATTCAAATACATTCCAATGGCGGGAATCATTATTGCTTTTAAAAACTACAATCTGGCTTTGGGACTATGGGACAGCCCATGGGTGGGATTGAAAAATTTCAAAGATTTTATTAATGGCGTTTATTTCTGGGACATCATGAGGAATACGATTCTTATATCGCTGTATAAGCTATTGTTCGGTTTCTCCGCTCCTATCATACTTGCTCTGCTGCTGAATGAAGTTTATACGCAATGGTTCAAGAAAATTGTACAAACGATCACTTATTTACCTCATTTTCTGTCATGGGTTATCGTTTATGGACTGATGGTGGCCTTACTAGCCCCCGGTGATGGCCTGTTTAATATGATTTTGAAGGAAAATGGTATGGGGCCCATCTCGTTTCTGACGGAACCTGCTTGGGGCAGACTGCTGGTCATCTTATCTGAAATATGGAAGGATATTGGATGGGGAGCGATATTGTACCTTGCCGCATTAGCGGGAATCGATCCAAGCCAATATGAAGCGGCACGAATTGATGGCGCTTCCAAGTTGAGACAGCTATGGCATGTCACCTTACCCGGCATTCGAGGGGTCATTATTCTCATGTTGATCCTTAAGTTGAGTCACATTTTGGACGCAGGTTTTGATCAAATATTCATGTTTGCCAACAGCTTTAATCAGGAGAAGATCGATATTATCGACACATGGGTATATCGTGAAGGGTTGGAGCGACTGAAGATTGGCTTGGCTACTGCAGTGGGATTATTTAAAGCTGTCATCGGATTTATATTGGTTCTGGCTGCGAACAAGCTCGCCAAAAAATTCGATGGGCAAATTTGGTGAGGTGGTTTTCGTATGATTAATCTGACTATCGGGGAAAAAGTATGGCAAGCAGCCGTTTATATGATTCTTATTGTGCTATCCCTACTTTGTTTGCTTCCCTTCCTATATGTGGTTGCTGTATCCGTGACGCCAGAATCGGAAGTGTTGAGAAGAGGAATTGTTATTATACCAGAATCCTTTACTTTTACAGCCTATAAAGAAGTATTCATCTCTCATGGTATAGGGCAGGCGTATAAAATTACGTTGTTTCGAACGATTGTAGGCACAGCGCTTAATGTGTTTTTTACAATCATAGCAGCTTATCCATTATCCAAGAAATATTTACCTGGCCGCAAACCAATTTTACTATTCATTGTGTTTACTATGATGTTTAGCGGAGGGTTAATTCCGTCGTATTTGTTAATTCGCTCTCTGGGATTGCTAGACAGTCCGTGGGTATTGATTATACCGCAGCTCATTAGTGCATTTAATCTAGTGATCATTAAAGGCTTTTTCGAGCAATTGCCTGCTGAAATCGAGGAATCGGCGAGGGTAGACGGCGCAAGTGAACTTCAGTCGTTATGGCGGATCATATTACCGCTTTCCTTGCCCGTTCTTGCCACCGTTTCCTTATTTTATGCCGTGGGGCATTGGAACAGTTATTTCGATGCGATTGTTTATTTGAATGACTCGAACTTGATGCCGCTTCAAGTCGTTTTGCGCAACATTCTGCTTAACGTCGCTACACAAAACGCTGATTCGCTTGCCAATTCCGGAACGGTTAGCCAGTTCGCTGTGCAAATGGCAGCTGTGGTCGTGACGACGGTTCCGATATTAATCGTTTATCCTTTTATGCAGAAACATTTTACAAAGGGTGTACTTATGGGATCGATTAAGGGTTAAAAGGTAATTTCTACCTAGGTTGTTACGGGGACACCGTGATAATATATATACAAGCAAAAGGAGAGGTCAATATGCAACGTAAACAGATTTCACTTACCGTTCTGGCAACTATCGTAGGACTGGGAACGCTATTGTCAGGATGTGGAGACCAAGAAAAAGTGAAGCCGGCAGCTTCAAGCAGCCCTCAATCCGAGGCTAACAAGTTTGCGAACAAAATGAAAATCACGATGTTTAACCAAGGTACTTTCAACGCTGCTGCTCCGATACCTCCACGGGAAGAAGATATTCAACGTCAAATGTTGGAAAAGGCAGTGAACATCGATCTGGATATGATGATTCCTCAAGCGGGGCAAGCAACAACCAAACTGAACACGCTCATAGCAGGCGGGGATATTCCAGATTTGCTCTTCTTGAAAAGTCGTTCCGATCTAGCGCAGTATTACGACCAAGGTGTCCTTGCGGATCTGACTCCGTACTTGGACCAATTTCCTGAATTAAAGAAGCGTTTCGCTAATGACTCTTGGGAAGCGATGTCCTATCAAGGAAAAACGATAGGTGTTCCAGGTTATGATAATGTGAACGGTATCAGCCGAAGCTTCTTCATCCGCAACGATTGGCTCAAAAAGTTGAATTTGAACGTACCGACAACTCCTGACGAGTTGTTCGAAGTGATGAAAGCCTTTACGGAGAAAGACCCGGACGGAAACGGCAAAAACGATACGTACGGATTCATCGGCGGTATGAATAAAGAAGGCAATTTGCAAACTTACGGCTTCGATAGCTTGATGTGGATGTTCGGCGTCAATCCTCCCTCAGCCATTGATGTAAAAGACAATAAACCGGTTTACCTGTTTATCGATCCGAAAATGAAGGAAGCGCTCGCTTACATCAATAAAATGATGACAGCCAAAGTTGTGGACCCTGACTGGGTGACGATGAATACGCCCGATTTGTTGGATCAAAAGTTATTCAAAGGAAAAGTGGGTTTCATGATCAGAGATGCCCGCAGACTAGAACCGGACTATCAGCAGAAAATGAAAGAAATTGGCGGAGAGGTGCCGGAGTGGATCGTCATTCCTCCAATGAAAGGGCCTTACGGCGATCAAATCGTAGAGAGAAAATCATTCCAAGGCAATTCATGGGCTATTTCCAAGAAAGCGGACAAGGAGAAAATTATTCGAATCTTGTCTATGCTGGAATATCTCTTTACGGACAAAGATGCCTATCCGAATTTCGCATACGGGATCAAAGGGATTCATTGGGATATCGTGGATGGCAAGGTTAAAAATAAAAACTCTGAATTATCGAAGGAAATGAAAGAGAAGTACCTATGGGTCGATCATTATAGAATGCCGCGTCGTGGCGATGATGCTGAGTACTTCAGCTTCCAGAACCCGAAGACGGCAGAAGCGTTCACCAACAACCAGAAATATGTGGGGCTTACTTTACCCGGAAATTTATTGACAGCAGACCCAAGTGATACTTTGGCAGCAGATCGCACACGGTTCATTAATGAAAGCTTAGTTAAATTCATGACAGGCAAAGACCCTCTGACCAACTGGGATAATTTCCTCAAAACGTTGGATACCAAGTTTGACATGGCGAAATATAAGGAAACAGCAATCAAGCAATTTAAAGAAGCAGGCCTAATCAAGTAAATAAACGAAGAGAGTGGCGATAAATAGCCCCTCTCTTTGTTGTACTATGCTATTCTTAGGTTAATCCAGATTTAAAAGGAAGATGACCGATGCGAAGAAGAATCAGCTTGCCCTTAAAACTATTTTTTATCGTGTTTGCGTTTGTATTAAGCTGCATCATCTTGATAAGCCAATTGTCCTATCGCTATGTCCAGAAGGAAATTAGGACCAATGACATGTATTACACAAAACAAATACTGGATAAAGTCGACCAGTATTTGGCGGTTAATTTTTCCTCTTTCCAGACGATCCTGTTCTCAGTCGAAACATCGGTGAAAGCAAATATTACGAATACGGAAGTGATTCAAAAGCAATTAAGAGAACTGTATGAGCTCAATAGTAATTACGTCAGTGACATTTACTTGATCAAAAGCGATTTATCCATTCTAGGCGGAAGTATGCCCACGCGAATTTTCGATGAACCTTTGGCAGACCGAAAACCTTTGTTTGATGCAGCCGACAAGAACAAAAGGACTACATTTGTCAGTGATCCTTATAAATCCAAGTATTCCGGCTGGACCGTTACGATGGTTCGCTATCTGAACGGGTCTCCGTCTCCGATGGCCATCGCGGTAGATTTGGACCTCAATGCTATTGAAGAAACCTTATTCAAGATTAATAAACAAGAGCAAATGAATCTGGCTCTGATCACCCTATCTGGCAAAATTATTGCCGGATTTTCAGAAAATAGAGGGCCTCTGAATATTCAAGATCATACATTTGCAATCGGGGAAACGTCGGCGAGAGAAATTCTAGATACTACGGGAACTAGCCTTCAACTGCATACTAAGGATGGCATGCCTGTCTCTATTCTGAAGAAACAGACGGAGAAATTCAATTGGTCCATCATCTCGATCAACGATGAATCTCGCTTAGAAGCTGCGTTGTCCAGATTGGAAACCTATTATATCGGGCTTCTAGTCGCAGGTCTTCTTTTAAGTCTGTTCATTTCCTTTTTTATTGCCAAATATATAAGAAATCCGCTCTATGCGCTCAAAACAAAAATGAAGCGGGTGGAGCAAGGCGATCTGACAACGACAATGACGATAAACCGAAACGATGAATTCGGCGATCTTTCCCGAGCTTCCGACCGTATGCTTCAGCAAATTGTGGAACTGATTCGGCGAGCGGAGCTTCATAACGAACTTGAGCGAAAGCTGGAAATCCAAGTGCTGCAATCGCAAATAAATCCTCATTTTCTGTATAATACGCTTGGCTCTATCAGCAATGTCATACGTCTTGGACAAATAGAGAAAGTAGATGTTGTGATCGGATCTCTCATTTCATTATTGGAATACGGGATAGCCGACGCTTCGGAGAAAGTTTCACTGCGTCAGGAATTGCAAAATGTATCGGACTATATCGCGATCCAAAACATCCGTTATAACAGGCACTTTGACTTGATTGAGAATATCGAAGAGGGGTTAATGGATTTCCCCGTATTCCGGATGCTGCTCCAGCCCATTGTGGAGAATAGCATCTTCCATGGCTATAACGGAGGGGGAATCGAAGGTTCGATTACTATTCATGCCTACAGGGAGGGCGATATCGTCATGATTGAAGTCGTTGATCAAGGCGAAGGAATTCCAGCGGATCGAATAACGTATATCCTAGATTCTGAACCGAGTGATATATCGGTAAAAAGGAAAAGAATCGGGCTGAACAATATTCATGGTCGAATAAGGCTTCACTATGGCGAACAATTCGGGCTCCAAATCATAAGCATACCGCATGAAATCACCCGTGTTCGCGCAATATTCCCGGCAGGTATGTTTAAAGGAGATGCATGATGGCGAGAGAGTACACCTGCTTCATCGTTGATGATGAAGACCTAATCATCCAAAGATTGGAACTGTTTTTTAGCGAGCTTTCCGAGAAGGAAAGACGGTTCCATTTGGTGGGCAAAGCGAATAACGGGTTGAAGGGGATCGAGGAGATTCTACGGCTTAAACCGGATATCGTCATCTCTGATATCGTCATGCCTAAGATGGATGGAATCTCCATGATCGAGCAGTTAAAGCCGGAGCTACCCAACACCCAATACATTCTACTGACCGCCTATTCGTCATTTGAATACGCGCAGCGAGCTATCCATGCCAACGTTTTGGAGTACATCGTTAAGGTTCCTTTGCGGGAAGCGGATTTGAATCGGGCTTTGGATAAGGCAGCCGGAATTTGGGATGAGATTAAGAAAAAAGAAGAGGAATTTCAATCTCTGAACGTATCCGTTCTTGAAAATAAATATAGAGTCCGCAAGCAATTTTTTAACGAGCTGATCCGAGGAGAAATCCCGTCACATCGGGCATCCGATTTCGCCAATCGGATGCAGTTTCATTTCTTTCAAGCCAATTATTGCTGCTTTATTGTTGAAATGAATCTGTATGAGAGTTTCCGCCATGAATATTCAGCGGTTGACCAAAACATCTTGAAGTATGCGATTACGAATGTAATCGAAGAAACGGTGATGAATTGCGGCAGGGGGGTAGCTGTGGATCTATCCGATAATCGTTTTATTGGCTTTCTTTCCTGGGAGAATAGTCGCAGTGATATGGATACGGAGTACGCTTGCCAGACACTCGGGAGTCAGATCGTGTCCCATTTGCAGCAATATTTGAATCAAAGGGTATCGGTAGCTTTTGGCGGTCCGCACCGAGGTTGGGAAGCCATCAAACAAGCTTACACGGAAGCTCAACATGTGAGCGAGGATTTCTATTATCATACAGAGAAAGCAGTGAAGACACCCGCGCATCGGTTGCATTACAGCAATGACAAAAAGGAGGAATTCCAGCAGAAACTGGCTGATTTACTAGCTTGGCTGCAAAGAAAGGTTTCCAAGGAAGAGCTGGAGAAAGAATTTACTGCTTTAAACCAATTTGTTTCAGATCATAAAATCCATAAGTCTATTATGGCACCTATGCTTCGAGACTTGTACAGAGCCATTGCGGCGAAATTTAAATCGGGGAACATGTTGACCACAGATGTGGCAGAGTTTCCAATCGAGTTCATGTCATTTTGGGAACAGCTTGCGTATATTGGCGATTTCACATTCGAATATGTACACGCAGGCCAACTCATACATCGGGCAGAAATCATGAGTGCCATGCGATTTATCGAGAAAAATCTGAAGCAGCGTTTAACGTTGGAGGCTATTGCCGAGGAAGTGAATTTAGCACCGTCGTATTTCAGCAGTCTATTCAAAAAGACAATGAACGAAGGCGTTATCAGTTACATCAATCGTAAAAAAATTCAATTGGCTCTTGAGCTGTTAAACGTTCAGGATTATTCTTTATTGGAATTGTGCGAGGAAGTAGGGATTGTTAACGAAGGTTATTTTTGTAAATTATTTAAAGAATATACAGGTGATACGCCCAAGCAATACCGGATAAAAATGACGCGCTATGAAACCAAATAAGGTTGCAAAAAAATGTGTGAGTTTTTCTCGAAATCCTGTAAAAAATCGGGCATCAAAAGGACTACCATGATACTTGTATCTAATCATGGAGGTTATCACAATGGAGCTTATTAAATCGGATGTAACGGTCGTAGGCGGAGGTATTGCGGGGCTATGCGCCGCCATAGCTGCGGCACGGCAAGGGTTGCAAGTTTCACTTATTAATGATCGTCCTGTTCTTGGGGGGAATGCCAGCAGCGAGGTCAGAGTCCATATTAATGGTTCGGCCTATCTCGGAAACAGTCCATCGTATTATGCGCGTGAGGGCGGGTTGGTTGAAGAACTTAAGTTGAAGATATTTCACTATAATCCGTTATACAACAAGAAGCTTATGCTCTCGCTTTCGGATACGGTCTTGTTGGATATGATCTATGATGAGCCTAATATTGCTCTATTTCTGAATACATGCGTGCATGAAACGGGAATGGAGAACGGCAGAATTAAGTGGGTGGAAGGCCTTCAATTGGCGTCTGAAAGGAAATTCCGGTTTGAAAGCCGTACCTACATTGATTGCTCTGGTGACGGGGTTGTCGGATATCAAGCAGGTGCTCTCTTTAGGCGGGGTAGAGAAGCAAGTCATGAATTCAAGGAAGACTTGGCTCCTGAAGTGGCGGATCATTACACCATGGGAGACACGATCCTGTTTCAAGCCCGTGACGTCGAATATTCCGTTCCGTACAAGAGACCTAGCTTTGCGTATGATATTACGAAGTTGGACTTTTTTGATAGTATCAGAAAAGGCTTGAACCACCGGGCTTTTCCTAGAAAAATCAACGGGCTCGGCGGATTGTGGTGGCTGGAATACGGCGGACATATGGATGTTATCGCAAACAATGAAGACATCGCATTGGAGCTGCGGAAATTGGTTTACGGGATTTGGGATTATATCAAAAATAGCGGCGAATTTGATGATGTGGACAATCTCATCTTGGATTATGTATGTCCGATTCCGGGGAAAAGGGAGTCGAGGCGATTTATTGGGGATCACATGTTGTCTCAGAACGATCTTACCACAAAGCCGCATTTCGAAGATGCGGTATCCGTCGGGGGATGGTATATGGATTTGCATGCTGCTAAAGGCATCTATGATGAGGGGCCAGCTACAGCATGGAATTTCGTCCCTGGCTTGTACAATATTCCGTTCCGCAGTTTATTTTCCCAGAATATTCCCAATCTCATGTTCGCTGGTCGCAATATTAGTGCTACTCATGTTGCTTTCGGATCTACAAGAGTAATGGCTACCTGCGGTTGTATGGGGCAGGCTGTTGGAACGGCAGCTTCGTTGTGCCTGAAATATGAGGTAGACCCCGCAGCCATCGTCGAATCTCATATGGGGGAGCTGCAGGCGCTGCTGCTTCGAGACGGACAAACGATTGTAGGACTTCAAGAGGAATTGGATCCTTATTTCGCGGACGGATTACAGATTCGCGCTTCATCTCAGCGCAGCTATGCCAATCCTCATCCAACCGCAGCGATTCCCTTGGAGAAAGGGTTATGTTTGGTCCTTCCGATTGAGACGTCCATGGCAGAAAGCGTGCGGATCAAAGTTAAAAATGTTTCCGAGCATTCGGAAACGCTTCATGTGAAGCTGTTTGGCGGGGACAGAAAGGAAAATTATATTCCTTCTTGCGAGTTGAAAGACTATCGATTGGCTATTGCAGCAGGACATGACGACTGGATTACACTGGACATGGGCTGCGAGAAGCCGGCGGACGACAAAATCTACATCGTGTTAGAAGGTACGGCTAGGTTAGCCGTGTATGTCAACGAAGAGAAGATTACAGGCGCGGTTAGCTTCCATTATAAGCCGGAAGTGCCGTCCAAGCTGAAGAAATTCAATCAGAGCATTTGTTTTAAGGACCTGCTGCCACCTCAGATTATGTATAATCCCGAGAATGTCGTCAACGGCTACTCCAGACCCTATGGTCTGCCGAACGGTTGGATTTCCGAACGCACGGAAGGACGGGAATGGTTGGAACTTTCTTTTGCAAGCCCCAGAAATCTGGATGAAATCCATCTGGTTTTCAATTCGCAGTTGGATTTGGAGCATTTCGACGATCCTATCGAGTCCCTTATTCAAGATTATGATGTGACTTTGACTTTCGAAGACGGAACCGAGAGGGAAGTCATCATCCGCGGGAATTACCTCACGTTGAATAAACATAAGGTGGATGCGCAAGGTGTAACCAGAATCCGCTTCGATTTCTCCGCGACTTTCGGTTCGCCTTATTTTGAAGTGTTTGCCGTAAAATTGTTTGCTCCTACAACGATAAGTAAGGGTCAGGTGAAGGTGCAATGAAAGAATTATTCCCTCGAAAAGGACTGCCTAATGTCATTCAGAAGTTAGAGAATGGGGAAAGCGTGACAATCGTCTACTTTGGCGGCAGCAATACGCGTTCTGAAGGATACAGGGTCATGACGGCGGATTGGCTTCGTGGGCAATATCCCAAGGCTGATATCCGCTGTGTGAATGCAGGCATTGACGGAACTGGATCGGATTTGGGCTGCGCCCGTTTGGAGAGGGATGTGCTGCGTCATCAGCCTGACCTAGTGTTTGTTGAATTTGTCGGCAACGATGGCGGAGTGCCCGAGTCCAAGGCGCGCATCGAAGGAATCGTCCGTCAAATCCGCAAAATGAGCCGTTTCACCGATATCCTGTTCGTTTATACGCTGAAGGAGCGCGATGTGGCCTTATTTCAGTCCGGAGAATACCAGAAGGGAGCAATTATGCAGGAGGAAGTGGCCGATTATTACGGTATTCCTTCGATTCATCTGGGGGTAGCGGTCAGTCATTTGGTGTCCGAAGGAAAGATCATTTTTACCTCAGGGCCAGATAAGTCGATTCCTGGAGCTATAGTTTTTACGCATGATTCCATTCATCCGACAATTCCCGAAGGACACCAGATTTACACGGATACGATTACCCGCTCGTTCGAGAAAATAAGTGAACTTCGAGATCCCTCGGGGCGTTTCGAACATAATTTGCCCCAGGCTTCTTTGGTCCCAGCGAATCCTTGGGAGTATGCGACTATGCTGCCGCTGGATGGTCATGCCCATTTGTCGGCGGGATGGTCCTACGTGACTCCTGAAGATTCAGCTTTGGCCCGCAAGTACGACTGGTTGTTCTCCGGACTTTGGCGAGCGGTCGATCCGGGGGAGGCTTTCACAGTGCAGTTCGAAGGCACACATATTGGACTGTTCGATATCGGGGGGCCGGATTCCGGCAGATTGAAGGTGACGGTGGACGGCGGGGATCCCTTCGTTGTGGATCGATTCACACTGTATAACGATCATAATCGGAATCAGTATGTATTCTTGCCGGAGCTCCCGAATGGGAAACATACAGTTCGATTCGAAATCGATACCGAGAAGACAGACAAAGTGGCCGTGTTTGAAGCATGCGGTAATGAACGTAGCCTTGAACATGTTCGGCAGCATCCGGATTGGTATGATCAAACCGTGATCCAGCTTGGCAAGTTGTTGTTCGTACAGCCGCCTTTAGTGTAGTTTACAGTTGGTTTGTTTCAAATGTAAGACTTGCAACGTTTCTGACTGCCGTTAAGCAGACCAGAATGTTGCAAGTTTATTTTTACATAAAATCTTATAAGAAATTCTAAAAATTAAAGAAATTTCATGGTTAAGCGACATGCTATGATAGCAAAGACGAAGGGGGGATTAGCCAATAGAGTGCGGGTAATTGCTTCTTTGCGTACATGAAAATAAAGGAGGTTGCGAATTTTTGAAAGCGTTACCATAATAAGGGAAGGAATGAGTTGAATGCGGATAAGAAAGTTGTTTTTCTTAATTTTATTTATCATGACGATATTAGTTCCATTAAGTCTATTCGGAATAAGGACGACTAGTGCGGAAACTGTACCGTTCAAGACCATCATCATCGATGACGGCAGCCTCACGATCGATGGGGTTGTGACCCCTGATGCGGATAATGCGGATAACGGATACTCGGCACCGAATTGGACCACAAGTACAGGCGTGAAGGGGTATAATAATTCCAGCTCCAAATATACGAGTACAGCAGGCAGAGCCATAACGTGGAATCCGCGCTTGGAAGCTGGAACGGCGAGAATATCGTTCTATAAGCTGAACTGGGAGGACAAAGCGGATAGCAATGTAAAAATTGAAATCGTTCATAATGGAACGACAGATGTACTATTTATGGATCTTAGGCCTTCAGTCGGCGCTTCGGCGGGATGGGTTGATTTGGGCGAGTATTATTTCTCTGGGTCTGGCGAGGAATTCGTTAAATTGACTCGGTCTGCCAGCAGCAGCAGTACGGTTCTAACACGTGCTGATGCGGTCAAGTTCGAAGGGAACATTCAGCAGAAAGAGCCTTACAAGACGATCATTATTGATGATGGAAGCCTCACGATTAATGGTGTCGTCACCACTGATGTGGAGAACAAGAATAACGGATTCTCGGCTCCTTATTGGAGCACTAGTGCAGGCGTGAAGGGGTATAATAACTCCAGTTCCAACTTTACGGATGCGGTGGGAAGAAGCATCACATGGAATCCGCGCTTGGAAGCAGGAACGGCGAGAATATCGTTCAACAAGCTTAATTGGGCGGATAAAGCAGATAGTAATGTCAAAATCGAAATTGTGCACAATGGGATTACGGATGTCATGTTTATGGATCTCAGGCCCTCGTCGGGACCAGCTGCCGGATGGGTTGATCTGGGAACGTATGTTTTCAGCGGCAATGACACCGAATTTGTCAGATTGACTCGCACGCAGCCAACGACGGGCACCATCATTACGCGGGCGGATGCGGTCAAGTTCGAAGGAAATATTAGGCAGCAGGCTCCACCGCTGCCTCCGCTGCGCAGCCGCACATTGGCGAATCTCAGTTATACGAACAAAGGCAGCATCGAGAACGCTAACTATAAGGCAACTTTCTATGAAGCTGCTTGGGATGGAGGCAAATCCATCGTTCGTGATCTGTTCTACAAGGACGCGGTTACGGGGAACTGGGTGGCAATCAATAATGTGGCGGAAAGACTTGAAGAACAATGGGTCTTGTTGGATGGGAATGCAGGAAGTCGTACCAATTACTACGATACGATGAACAAACGCTGGATTACATTCGACGGGATTCATTTCCCAGATAGCCACACGGCGGTATTAACTGATTCTTCTCATGGAAGCGATTACGATTTACAAGTGAACTGGTCCTTGTCCGGGGACAAACCAGATGTTTCCTTCGCCTTTACACCTCGCCGGGATGGCAATTATGTGATTGGCTATCAGTCTTTCACGACAGAGCAAATCTCTGGCATTAATGAAGTGTTAAATGGTTTCAGATCGCATGCCAAAATGGTAGGTTCTGTGGAATCAACAAGCTTACGAGAGTTGAGCGCTCCGATGAGTTTGGTTGAAAAGAATGATGGAGCGGGTAAAGCTTTGACGTATGGCGTATTCGTACCGTCGGAAGAACTTCCGGTCGAATTTGAGCCGACAGGAGGCCTTACGAAACAACGACTGGGCATGAGTCTTGTCAACAACGAAGGCAGCGTCCAGCCGATCCTGTATGCTCCTCAACTAGGGACTTATTCGCAAATGACTGCGGAAAGCACATATCAATTTCATATGGGGCTAATCGCTCAAAGCAGCAGTCTGTATAAGGCCTACGGGGATATTCTTCGCAGTGAATACGGTTATTCAGCCTACCGGGAAAATGTCGCTGAACAGTCACTTACGGATGCGATGTTCAATATGATCGATCTGCTCAAGATTGAGCCTCAGGGCGACGATTCTGTTAATTATGTTCCTTCGCCCAGTGGTTGGTGGAACCGAGCCAAGGGCTTCATTGACATCGAGAACGAGGATAGCGTTCGAACAACATCGAATGCGGTTCTGCTGGGAGCTTACTATTTGACCGGAGACGACCAACTTTACGATACGAGGGCGCTGCCGTCCATCCAGTACGGTGTATCGCGAAATGGGATCGGTTGGTCGCCGACACAGAAGCCCGTATATGGCGTGCCTTCGTTATGGAAAATGGCAACCTTGCCGTTCGATGTTTCAAGCGTAGCGGCTGTCAATCAGATGATGGGCACTTCGGCTGGAATTGGGGCGTTAGGACAGCAAGAGTACCTTGTGCGCAATCCGGATCAGAAAGATCGCGGGCCAGTTATTCAGCCCCTGATGATGTACCGTATGACGGGGGATGCGCAGTATTTACAGGCTGCCAAGGATGCAGCCGACAGTTATATCATTCAAAATATCGATACTCCTGAAACTGTAAATGTGAGTAAAAATGAGTTTATTTATTATTACGGCAAGCTGTGGATGGAGATCTTGGAGCTCTATGAGGAAACAAAGGATCCCAAATACTTGAATGCCGCTTACAAGGAAGCCAAACAGTATGCGACCATGTTCGTTGCTCGTCCGGTTCCCGGAGGCACCGTTACGATTCCGCAGCCGGAGACGTATAATTACGCGGAGTCTTTCCATTGGCCGGAAAGCGGTAAGTACAATTATCCCAGGACTAAGCTCCCTGAAGACGTAGCCGGTGGCGTACAAGCGGACAGTTGGCTTGTTTCACCAAACGGGTTGACGTTTGAGGCGGGAAGTACAACCGGTTATTATCGGATGAATGCGCAGGAAGCTCCATTTATGCTGAGATTGTCGCTCTATACAGGCGACAAACTGCTGCAGGATATCGCTCATAATGCAGTTATTGGACGCTATTCCAGTTATCCAGGTTATTACTATAAGGGCTTCGCCGTTAGTCAACTGGAACCGGATTTTGCTTTGGAAGGTCCCAGCGGGGCTACATCCATCTATTATCACCATATGCCAGCGCAGCTTGGGCAAACGATGGATTATCTAATCAGCGAACAATCGCTGAAATCCAATGGGAACATTACATTCCCTTCTGTATTCGAAACGAATTTTCTATGGTTCAAATATCATCTCTATGGGAATAAACCAGGTCAATTCTACGGCAATTCGAACGTTTGGCTCTGGATGCCCAAAGGGATTATCCAGACCAACCATCCTCAATTGAACTGGATAACGGGTGAAAGTGGGAATAAGTTCTACATTGGATTAAGCAATGAATCGACTGCCGAAGTACAGACTCCAATTAAATTGAATGCACAGCTCATTGGGTTCGACCCGGCACAAGATTATAACGTAACCATCATCCGTGATAATGGCACACCTGAGCATGCGGTTATGAGTGGCGGAATCATTCAGGCCACGGTTTCAAGCAAGGGAATGACAGCGATCATTGTGGAAGGACTTAACATTCATGTGCCGCTCCATCAGGTTAGAACGGCTGACACATCGGATGCAAGCTATTTCTTCGATGTTCACAGTCCCATTGATGCCGTTAAAGGCATGCTGATCGTCAAGCCAGACAAAACGTCTTACGATGCTTATGTAGAGGCCAAAACGACGAAACCAGCAACGATCCATTACTCATTGGATGGCGGGGCCACCTACACGACTGTTCCGGATACGATCTATCCGATGGAATGGTCGATACGGGTAAACGATTTGTCCCAAACCTTCACTTATTACGTGGAATCGGATGGGAAACAGACCCGCAAGCGTACGCTATATCTGCCTGATCAAGTAACGGCGACGCCAATACAACCCGATTGGCAGGCAGGGTCATCCATCATTGTGGATAATACGGAGGCGGAGACAGAAGGCGTCTGGATACGGGATACAACGGCTAATGACTATTACTACGACAACTATGTATATGCCAAATCAACTTCGGGTACAGCGACTAGCAAGATTGTCTGGCGGCCCGAGCTGCCGGAAAGTGTCACTTATAGCGTGTATTACAAGCTCCCGCAAATAACCGCCACGAGTGAAAATTGGGCAACCAATGCCGCTTTTACCGTTTATTACAGCGGTGGTTCACAGACGGTTACTGTTGATGAGACAACGGCCAATGGGACTTGGGTGTTCCTGGGAGCTTACCCTTTTGCAGCTGGCGATAGTGGATATGTTGAATTAACCAATAAGGCCAATAAGTCACGGGTAGTTGCCGATGCGATGATGTGGGTGGATCCGAATCGGATGCCGCTGCTGGAGTCGGTGGCCATTCTGTCAAATCAAGATGAGCTGCAGATGACTCGAGCTGCTCAACTGAGCGTAACCGGTTATTTGGACAACGGTCTGATCAGTGATCTGGCACATGCTAGTGTGCAGTATTTTGTTGATAGAACCGATCTGGCTGTAGTGAACAGCAGCGGTTTGTTGTCCCTTCAAAGCCTTGATGGAGCCACGGATCATATCACGGTGTGGGCTACTGTAACGATGGACGGAGTGACCTTAACAACACCGTCTTTGGCTATAACGATTAAGGACCTGACGGTTATTGTCGACAGCACGAATACGACTGGCTTATACACCACGGAAGGGTCTTGGAGCCAAAGCAATTTAGCCGGCTACAAAATTGGTGTTAAGTCACGGTACTCTACCGTACAAGGATCATCCGCGACGTGGAAGGCTCAATTTCCTGAGGGAAGATATACAGTCTCCATCTACAAGCTCGTCCACACGACGGCAAATGATAATCATGTCAAAGTGGAAGTGAAGCATCAGTCGGTTACCGAGACTACGTATATCGACGCGACAGTCGGCTCTTCGGGTTGGGTTAATCTGGGAACTTTCGACTTTACAGGAGATGGCAGCGAGTATGTACGTTTAACCAGAGAAACTCAGACAACGGTAGATCCGCCAACTCTTCCTGCCGATATGATTTATACGAGGGCTGATGCCGTCAAATTCGAACGGCATTCTGAAGGCACGGCATTTCTTAGCAAGTATAACATTAATGCTAATGTATGGCGGGGAACACAAACACCAGGTAGCCAATCGGCAATTACACTTTTTTTGAGAAATGCAAAATGATTGAACATGGAACGATAACTTAATTTACTGCTAAATGAGGCTGCCGCTAAGTTATTCGGCAGTCTCATTTAGCTTACGGCCATCAGCTTCAGTTGACATGACAATGGACGATGTCATACAATTTTGGTAACGTTACCGGAATCGTTGCCAAAGGGGATTTATAACTATGCCAACAATCAAAGATGTAGCCAAATATTTGGGTGTATCCGTATCCACTGTTTCAAGAGCATTAAATAATCATCCAGATATTAAACAGGATACGAAGAATGAAGTGCTGGAAGCGATGAAACGAATCAATTACACACCGAACGCGGTGGCCAGAAGCTTGATTAGTCGCAAATCGAATACGATAGGATTGATGATTCCTGATATTACGGATCCCTTCTTCTCTGCCATGGCGCACGATGTTGAAGAGGTCCTATCGGACAATGGCTATCAAGTCGTGTATGTGAATACCTCACGAAGGCTAGAGAAAGAGAAGAGATTTCTAACCAGCGTAATGGAACGTAAGATGGATGGTATCATTGTCACGCCAGATTTTTTGGATGAAGAAGCCTTAGATATTCTGCGTCGCTTGGAAATTCCTGTTGTATTCCTGCGCAGGAGACCTCCGCAAGATTTGGATATGCCTTATGTCGACGTTGATCATTATGAGGGTGCTTATAACGCGATGGATTATTTACTCTCACTGGGACATTCTCGAATCGGGTTTATGGGGATGCCGCCGTATTCGTTTACAGGTCAGGAACGATATCGTGGTTATGTGGATCGTCTGAAGAAAAGCGGATTGGAGCCTGATCCGAATGGCATCGTATGGGACGGACGAACCATCGCATGCGGGTACCGAGCTATGGGCAAGTTGATGGAAGATTACCCGTCCATGACAGCTGTATTCGCGGCAAACGACTTGCTGGGTATCGGCGCCTTGGAGTGGTTAGCAGAACACAAACTATCTGTGCCAGAGCGTATGAGTGTTATTGGCTTTGATAATTTGGAAGTTTCGGATCTTCACTGGATTAAACTAACGACTGTTGCTCAGCCGAGGAAGGAAATGGGTCGTAAGGCGGCTGAAGTACTTCTACAGATGTTAACGGAGAACATATTGACTGCGCAATCGATATTGTTGCCTACCAAGCTTATCATTAGGGAAACCTGCACCTCAGTTATAAAATGAGTAACTTAACTACGAGAGGGGCTGCGGGAATCCTCTAGTTGATAGAAATGTTTCGATCTCAAGTCTAACGCCATTATGGATAAGGTGATCCGTGAACAGATATTGCAGAGAAAATTCATGAGCCTTAGAGAAGCAAGTGCATCGCATTTGTGCCTTACCTGGAATTTCGCACATTGTTCTATAACACTGAGCAGAATAAGACGCTGCCGCTTTCGAATTGGTGGGGTTTGACCACACCGGAGTGGAAAAATCGAGTGTTGATGGTTGATCCTCTGCAATCGCCCGCACAGATGGATATGTTCGTCGCTTTTGTCGCTAATTCCGATGATATGGCGAAAGCCTATAAGGAGAAGTTTGGCATCGTGCTGAATGGCACGAAAAACGCGGGATGGCAGGGGAAGCCGACGGTAAAGGGGAAGGAACGGTGCCATTTAGTGAAGTTGGGTCTTGGATGACTCGCTCGGATTTGCCTACCAAATTGCCAATGTGAAAATGCGCTTAGCGAAGAGTGTGCTGGAGAAAATAACATCCCAAGGATGCATATCTGTTTTATCCTCAAAATCAATAAGATGGATAGGTGGCGAAAGACTGGTGAATCAAACATTATTTGTTTCAGACCTTGACGGGACCCTACTGAATAAGGATCAGCAAATTAGCCAGCAAAATTTGGCGGCAATTCGAATTTTCCGTGAGCTTGGCGGAATCTTTACTTTAGCGACGGGAAGAATGGAAGCAGCTGTTATGCCATTTATTAAAGAATTGGACCTAGACGTGCCGGTAATACTTTACAATGGCGCTAGAATTTACAATCCAATTACAGAAGAAGTACTTTACGATAAGCATCTTCCCTTATTGCAGGAGCTGTGGCAGCAAATTGTAAGCAGTTTGACGATTGATGTAGGTTTATTCGTCTATCGAGACGGCCAAGTATATACCCCTAATCGGAATGAGATTGTAAAGAAACATGAAGAGAAGGATCAAGTTAAGTGTTCACTGCTTACTGAGAATATGGTTATGGACAGGATTACAAAGCTGCTGCTAATTTCCTCCGATCTTGGTTTGCTGAAGGCTGTAGAGCAGCTCGTTCATGACCATGGTATGCCTAATGAAATCGTATATTCGGAGTGGAATTATCTAGAGATACTGCCTCCCAATGTATCAAAGGGAAATGCCTTGCAAGAACTTTTGCGTATTCTGTCTATAGAAAATGCTTATACAATGGCTGTAGGCGATAATCTAAACGACATCTCTCTTATGGAAAGCGCTGATATGGGGTATGCCGTTGAGAATGCGCATCCCGATTTGAAAAAGATGGCTGATGACATCACCATTCATCATGAGCAGCATGCGATTGCTGCCATTATCAAAAAATATTTGATCGAACAGGGGGTAACTTTGAATGAATCATTGGAGATCGCGTAAACGATAGCGAGAATAGCAGGCGAGATGATTAAGTCAAAAGATGGGGAGCGGTTTTATTGATGCCATTGCTATTGTCCTAAAATCACTTCTTTAAGCTGCCTCGCACGGAGATAAAGGGAACTACAGTACGCTATTATAGCAAAAAGTGGCATTATTGCGAGGGAGAGGGAACTGCAGTACGCTATTTTGCTGTTTGATGGAAAAATTAGCTCATTGCGTGGAAATAAGACCCTGTAGTTCCGCTTCTCCCCTAGCATCTCCGCTATTTGTCTAAATAGCGTCCCTGAGTTCCCTTACTTGGACTTGTCGCTTGGGGTGGCTCATCGCCAAGGGACGCGGGAAGGCTAACCTACATATCGAACAAACCGGATTCTTCAACGCTCAAGCACTAGGTGGGGCTAAGCATGGTTGGACTAACTGGTTAGGTGAGCTAGAAAAGATGCTCATACAATAATCGAAATCGATAGACTTGAATTAACATAAACCGGCTGCATGTAGTTTGCAGCCGGTTTATTAATGGTACAATAGGAATATTAGTCGAAATTAACACGATCGGAAGGATGTTGAATATGAGCGAATCTAATCAGGAATATATTGTCATCTCGGGTGCGAGGGAAAACAATCTCAAGAACGTATCCTTGCGCATTCCCAAGCGGAAAATCACAATTTTCACCGGGGTATCCGGATCCGGCAAGTCATCGATTGTCTTCGATACGATCGCCGCAGAGTCTACGCGATTGCTGAATGAGAATTTCAGCTTATTCGTGCGCAATTTCCTGCCACGCTATCCCCAGCCGGATACGGACGCGATCGAGAACCTGAGTATGGCTGTAATTGTGGACCAGAAGCGGTTGGGCGGCGGTTCTCATTCCACGATGGGTACGATTACCGATATCTCTCCGATTCTCCGGCTTCTCTTCTCCCGAGTAGGTCAGCCCTATGTTGGACAAGCGAACATGTTCTCTTTCAACGATCCGCAAGGTATGTGTCCCGAGTGCAATGGGATCGGTCGCAGACTGTCCGTCGACATGAGCAAGGCGGTGGATACGTCAATGTCGCTGAATGAAGGGGCCATTCTGTTGCCCGGCTATGCGGTAAACAGCATGGATTGGTCGATGATCGTGCAAGCGGGGTTCTTCGACCCTGAGAAGAAGTTGAACGATTATTCAGATGATGAGCTAGAACAATTGCTGTACGGCAAAGCTAGGAAAGTGGAGATGCAGTTCGCCGGGAAGGCAGTGAATATCACAATAGAAGGCATCATCGAGAAGTTCACGAACAAGTACATCAAGCAGGATGTGAAGACCAAGTCTGAGCGTACGCAACAAGCTGTCGCGCCGTACATCTGCGAGGGGCCTTGCTCAAGTTGCCGAGGTGCGAGACTCAGTCAGGCTGCGCTGGGCTGCAGGATCAATGGACGCAACATTGCGGAGCTTGCATCGATGGAGGTCGGGCAGCTCATCCGCATCATTCGGGAGATCGACGATTCTATCGCCGCGCCGGTCATCAAATCGCTGACAGAACGGCTGCAACATCTGGTGGATATCGGACTTGACTATTTGACGCTGGACCGTGAGACGGATACCTTGTCCGGCGGCGAGTCGCAGCGCGTCAAGATGGTGAAGCATCTAAGCGGTAGTCTGGTGGATGTTACGTATATCTTCGATGAGCCAAGTGTTGGCTTGCACCCCCGCGACGTACACCGGTTAAATGGCTTGCTGCAGAAGCTGCGCGACAAGGGCAATACCGTGATAGTCGTCGAGCATGATCCCGATGTGATCAAGCTGGCGGATCATATTGTCGATGTCGGGCCTCATGCTGGCAGCCGCGGCGGTACGATCATGTATGAAGGCAGCTACCAAGGCTTGCTGGAAGCAGGCACATTGACTGGCACTCATATGAAGCGGCCGCTCCAGTTGAAGTCTGATTGCAGGCAGCCATCTGGCAAACTGCCGATCAGGGATGCCAACCTTCACAACCTGCAGAACGTGAGTGTAGATATTCCAACTGGCGTGCTGACTGTAGTTGCGGGTGTCGCTGGCTCAGGCAAGAGTACGCTGATTAACGATGTATTCCTTAGCAAGCATCCGGAAGCAATCGTTATCGACCAATCGGCGGTAGGAGTGTCAACCCGTTCGAATCCTGCCACTTACACAGGTATTATGGATGATGTGCGCAAGGCGTTTGCTGCCGCGAACAAGGTCAATCAAGGCTTGTTCAGCTTCAACTCCAAAGGGGCATGCGAGAACTGCCAAGGGCTGGGAGTTGTGTACACGGATCTTGCATTCCTCGACAGCGTGAAGCTGCCATGCGAAGTATGCGGAGGCAGACGCTTTAAGGAAGAAGTGCTTGCGTACAAGCTGAACGGCAAGTCAATTGCAGAAGTGCTGGAGATGACTGTGGAGCAGGCATTGAATTTTTTTGAGCTAAAAGAAGTTGCTCGCAAGCTTCAGGCGATGAGTGATGTGGGACTGAACTATATTACACTCGGCCAGCCGCTTAGCACACTCTCCGGTGGTGAATGTCAGCGCATCAAGCTGGCAAGCGAGTTGCATAAGAAAGGCAGCATCTATGTAATGGACGAGCCGACGACCGGCCTGCATATGTCAGATATCGGTCATCTTCTGGAGATCATGAACCGCCTCGTGGATGCCGGAAATACAGTGATCGTCATCGAGCACAACCTCGATGTGATTAGCCAAGCGGATTGGATTATCGATATGGGACCAGATGGAGGCAGCAAGGGCGGCCAAGTCGTATTCGAGGGTACTCCCCCGCAGATCATCCATGCGGAACAGTCGATTACAGGAAAATACTTGAAATAATTATTTGAAATAAGTGACAAGAAAAAAAGGGGGGCTCTGATGACAACTAGTAATTTGAATCCTAAGGTTGATGGTTTTTTAAATAAGGCTAAAACATGGAAAGAAGAATATGAGAAGTTGAGAAATATTGTTCTTGACTGTGAGCTGACCGAAGAATTTAAGTGGATGCATCCTTGTTACACGTTTCAGAATAAAAACATTGTTTTAATACATGGATTTAAACAATACTGTGCTCTCTTGTTTCACAAAGGCGCCTTGTTAAAAGATGCCCATGGCATCCTAATCCAACAAACGGAGAATGTACAGGCGGCGCGTCAGATTCGGTTCACGGATGTTCGAGAAATAGCTGCAATGGAAGCCATCCTAAAAGACTATATATATGAAGCTATTGAAGTTGAAAAAGCCGGATTGGAAGTCAATTTTAAAAAGAGTACAGAATTCACAATGCCTGATGAATTTCAAAATAAGCTCGATGAAATCCCGGCTTTGAAAACGGCTTTTGAAGCATTGACGCCCGGACGGCAAAGAGCTTACCTTCTTCATTTTTCTGATCCTAAACAATCCAAAACGCGAGAGTCCAGGGTTGAAAAATGTATGCAGCGAATACTCGATGGGAAGGGATTAAATGATTAGGGTGTCTGCAAACCCAACGTAAATAGTCAGTTTAGCGAAGCGAGTCGCCAAGTGGGAACTACAAGCCGCTATTTAAGTAAAAAGTGACATTTAAATAGGCTAGAGGGAACTACAGTGCGCTATGTTGCGGATTGGCGAGAAAATTCTTCGTTTATCGTGAGAATAAGACCCTGTAGTTCCGCTAATACCCTTAAATAATAGATTTATGCCTACATAGCGTACCCCAGTTCCGCTATAGGAACGATAACTAGAAAACATGGTCGACACCTGAATAGATATAAACAAAAGGCTACTCCCGCAGTTAGTTCAGTTAATTGCGGGAGCTGGGCCTTATTTCATCTTGACCCTAACGCTAACGTCAGGGTTTAGAATAAGTTGAGAAGATACAATTTAATATTTGTCCGTATCATCTATCGGGAAAGGAAGAGGTGCTTTATGGATATTACACCACAAGAAGAATCCATGATTAAAGCTTTCCGTGAGACGGAATTACCACCATTATTTGTGCTCATACGACTCAGAAATGATTTTGCAAATGATATTGGAAATGTCACTGAGAACCAGAGAGATGTTATTGTTAACACATTAGAAACATACATCGGCCCTTTATGGAAAGAAAATCAGGAAGGGAACAAATCACAAGTCGATGAAAGGCTCTAAATGAATCAACCTAAATACTCAGACCCACAGCACGTGCTGTGGGTTATTTTACTAAAAAGGAGTGTGTAACTTATGCTCGAAACCTGTGTTCCGACTGGCGTGGAATTAAAAGATACCGGTTTTGGATATACGTTGTCTTTGATAGGCGGTAAATATAAAATGATCATTATGTATAAGCTGTCTGATAATAAAGTTATGCGGCATAATGAGTTGAAGCGAAGTATCGGTAGTATTTCCTTTAAAACGTTAAGTATCATGTTAAAGGAGCTGGAGGCAGATGGGCTTATTATACGTAAAGAATTCCCACAGATACCTCCAAAAGTTGAATATTCGTTATCAGAGCGTGGTCTTTCTCTCCTTCCATTATTAAATATGATGTGCGAATGGGGAGAGAAAAACAGTCCTCCAACGCTGGACGTTTTACAGCATAAGGTATAGCTAAGCTTTATAAATAAAGCTGCCTGTTAGAGGTTATCAACAAATTTCAAATAATCTTGTGCGCTTTTTACTAGTTCGCTTGAAGGTTGCTCATTTTCTGCACCAGGCACATTTTCACCAGGCTCATTCTCCGTACCATAAAACGCAAAGAACGAACGATAATTTGCATTGCAGTACAGGAAGGTAGATTCAAAAGGTGACAATAAATGAGCAAGTGTATGGCGATATTTTCTCTCTTGATTATAATTTTCTTCCTTAATTCCGGCAGAAACAGCTAAGGCAACTTTGCGATTCTTTAATTTATCGCCTCCATGTGAACCATAAGCCCAACCATAAGTTAAAACATCGTCAAGCCATTTTTTAAGGAATGGTGGACAATTAAACCAAAATATAGGGAACTGCAAAACTAGATTTCCATGTGATTCAATCAATTTTTGTTCCTTTTCCACGTCTATGTGTCCATCAGGGTATGCCTCCTGCAGTTGGTGAACCGTATACTTTTCCGGATATTTCTTGAGTTCTTCTACCCATCGCTTATTAATTATGGATGTTTCTATGCTTGGGTGAGTTACCACAACAAGAGTTTTCAATGACTTTTCCTCCTTAATTCTTATCTATTTCCTTTTTTGAGTATAAAGATGTTGCTGCGAATATGTAAGTATGCACTTTTAGTACAGGTACTTACATAAAGGTGAGTGTTCACCATGTTAAATTTGGAAAACGCATGCTTGTTAGTGTTGAAGGCACAGTAAAGGTTGAGGATTTTAAGTTTATCCGATCCAACCGGTAAAGACGCTGCCCCCTTGACTGCGATTCCCAGCCACAAGATCACCGTTGTGCGCCCTCACAATTCGTCGAGCAATCGTAAGTCCAAGCCCGCTGCCGCCGTACTCTAGGTTTCTCGAGTCGTCCCCCCGGTAGAACGCATCAAAAATATGGGGCAGTTGTTGCTCGGGAATTCCGGGTCCGGTATCTTCGACGGTAAAGTGGGCTCGTGAATCCTCCCTGCGCAAGCGGATCATCAAATTGCTGTTCGCTGGAGAATAGTGAAGGGCGTTATCGATCAGGTTTCCGATCGCACGCCGCAGCAGATGGGCGTCGCCCTGAATCACGATGTTCTCCGCCGGAGCCTCGTACGTCAATTTAATTTCTTTTTCCCAAGCCAGGGGCAAATAATCCGCCGTAATATCCTCGAACAATTCGCCGATGTCCAGCGGCTTCAGCCGCAGCAATTGCTCTAAGGAAGACATCTGTCCGTATGAAAAAAGATCGGACACGAGACGTTCCAATTGCTCGGCTTTTTTGCTGCATATGGCGGTATATCTCGCTGCCTTCTCCGGATTGGCACCGCTTTCCAGTCTCTTCAAAAACCCACGCAACGCGAATAACGGGGTCCTTAAGTCATGCGCGATTGAACTGATGAAGAACCGTCGCTCCGCTTCCAGTTCGGACTGGCGAATGAGCGATTCCCGGAGGCTCGTGCCCATCACTTGAAAAGCGCCGCGTACGTCCGCCACCTCTTTAACCGTAGACTCAGGCAGTTGGAATTCCAAATCTCCGCTGGCGATTCGTCTGGCCGCGAGGCCCATGGCTTCCAAAGGCTTCACGACGACGCGGGCCATCTGGAAGCCAATGAACAGAATGGCGAATACTCCCGCGAATAAGGCGAACGCCGTCGCTAATTCGCTCCTTTGTTTGGGCGCGTAGAACAGAGCTTTTCCCCGCAGTTGACCTTGATCCATTACGCTTAATTCTCGCTGAGCAGTCGACTCTGATCGCGGGGGGACGGAACGGTAAATTTCACGTCCTGAAGCATCGAGCAAGACGATACCCGAATCTGAAGCAGCGGTCTTTTTTTCGATTTCAGCCTGCCAGTCTGGATCGCGCCAGCGAATGACATCCGCTTCGCCGACTTCGCGGATCAAGCCATTCATGGCTTCCTGCTGGCGCGAAAATTTAGCATTTTCTAATACATACTTATCGAATAGGCCAGGGATTTCATAAAACAATTGCGGAAGGATGAGTACGATAAGCATGCCAATCACCATCCACTGACGGATGCGGAGCGGTTTCATCGCGTGCCCCCCTCGAAACGATAACCGACGCCCCAGACGTTGGCGATGTATACCGGTTTTTTCGGGTCTTCTTCGATTTTTTCGCGGATTCTACCGATATGAACGGTCACAGAATGCTTGTCTCCGATCCCTTCCCAGAATCGCTGCAGTAATTGCTCGTAGGTGAAAACTTGGCGGGGGTACTCAGCGAACAAGCAAAGAATATCGAACTCCTTGGGCGTCATCGATACAGGAACCCCATCAATTCTCACTTCATGAGCCATGACGTCCAGGATGAGCCGGCCGAAGTCCAGTTCGAGCTTGGTTTTTTTATCCTGTCTGCCGTAACGGCGGAGTACGGCTTTAATGCGGGCGACAACTTCTTCGGGTGTTGCAGATTTCACGATATAATCGTCGCTACCCAAGCTGAGTCCTCTGATTTTGTCCATGTCATCGCCGCGCGCACTAAGGAATAGGATCGGTGTATCTTGCGTTTTCCGAATTTGCCTGCAAAGATCCAGCCCGCTCTGGCCGGGCATCATTACGTCCAGTAAAATACAGTCGACTTGGCTGCGCTCTATTGCTTCAATCGCTTGAACAGCGTTATATGCTTCCACCACTTCGAACTGTTCGTCTTCGAGATAATCCCTCATTAATTCCGCGATTTCTTTATCGTCATCGACAATCATTATCGTTTGTTTCATATGGCTGCTGTTTCCTCCAAATTGGCCCAGAAAGCCCTGAATTGGCACCATTATAGCATATCCCCTCAGGCCCGTGTCTCAATTGAGCGGAATGATACCAGATGTTGAGCGTTTTGTGACTTATTCACTCGGTGTTTGGTGATAATCATCAGTTATCATTAGCTATGTCAATATGCGAATCAGAGTAGGAGGGAGGAAAAGCGCATGCAAGTCTGGGGATTCATATTCAAAGTAATGGCTTGGACATTTCTGGTCTGTATCGTGGCACAAGTCTTTATCGCCGGAATAGCCACTTTCGCGGATACTTCCAGTTGGGAGACGCATAAGTCGTTCGTCAAAATTTTCGCTTTGGCTCCCTTGCTTATGTTCCTGCTGACATTCGTCGGTAGAATTAAGGGTCCTAAACGTTGGGTGAGTCTTGGACTGTTCGTGCTTGTCGTGTTTCAGTTTCTGTCTATCCAAGTTTTCTCGTCGACCGGGATAATTGCGGCGTTGCATCCGGTAATCGCATTGCTGCTGTTCTGGGGTTCGGTCAAAACGGTATAATTAATTGCAAAAGGAGAATCGAATACCATGGAAACTCATTTGAATCCGCAATGGGTTAAACTGATTCAATCACAGCATCCCGAGAAAGTATTGACTTATGCGCGCCACCTGGACGACAAGGTTTTGGCAGCAATTTATGGCATGGACGTGGATACGTACCTGCTCGTTAAAGCACAATTGATTCAACAAGCGAAAGAGGTGGCAGAGCATCTGCTTGAAAATTCCGATTTTGCTGCTCTCGTCGATAATTTGCCGTTCAAAGCAGGCGAAACTGTTATCGGAGTGGGCGAGAGCACGACAGACGACTTGCTTTCGTGGTTCGAAATTCTTCGCCACCTGCTTGAACGGCAAAGGCCGCAGGATGGAATTCGTCTGATCAACGAAGGAATCTCCGGGAATACATCCACCCAAGTACTTAGCCGAATTAACGGAATCGTCAGCAAACAACCGGATTGGATCCTTTGTTTGATCGGAGGCAACGATGCCATGAGGGTCGGTCCAGAATCTGCCAAAACGCAAGTGAGCGCCGAGGAAACGGCCAAAAATCTGCATGAGATTCGGCGAATTGCTGCGGCGAGAAGCCAATCCCGCTGGGTATGGATGACGCCACCGACTTTCGATGAAGCGCGAGCAGCTGCGTATCCGTATTTCCAGATGGGGCACCTCAGCTGGAGAAACGAAGACATCATCGCCATTGGCGAAATGATGCGCGGCATGTCCGATCCGGTCGTAGACACGCAAGCGGTTTTCGGGCAACAAGCGCAGCCGAAATATATGGGCCCGGATGGTGTCCATCCCTCGATCGATGGACACATTGCGATCGTTCGTAGTGTTATCGAATGCCTTAGCGGGGGCAAAGAGAGATGAAAATCGTCGTATTCGGAGCTACGGGAGGAACCGGCCGCCAAGTCGTGACTCAAGCTATTGAGTTGGGGCACGAAGTCACCGTCATCGCGCGGAAACCCGAAGCCGTCAATATTGGAAGCGAAAGGTTGGAAGTTATCCAGGGGGACGTGCTCGACTTATCGTCGTTCAGTAAGCGGATCATTGGTCAAGATGCAGTGATATCCGCGCTCGGCGTCAATCATCGCAAGCCGACGACCGTTTACTCTGAAGGAACGGAAAATATCATTAAAGCGATGGGGGAGGCGGGAGTGCGCCGATTCATCGGCTTGTCCTCCTCCGGTTTAAAGATACCTGATGATATGCCGTGGATGGTGCGGCAAACGATCCGTTTCGTCATTCAACCGATGTTTAAATACGCTTACGAAGATATGGCTCGGATGGAAGAGAAGCTGCGGAAATCCGGGCTAATCTGGACCGTCATTCGCCCTCCGCGACTAACGAATGGACCGTTGTCGGGGGCATACCGGACGGCGCTTAATCAACATTTGACGAAGGCGCAGGGTATTTCGCGGGCGGATTTGGCGTCCTACATGATCAAATCCGTTCAGGATTCGGCGTCCTATCAAGCCATCGTCGAAATATCTAATTAAATGTCTTGCGGCTGGAATGCAACAGGGAATTATAGATGAACATACGTAAAGGAGGCTGCCATTACAAATGGCAGCCTCCTTTATGCTAATGGTTAGGTTCGTTAGGATTTCTTTATGGTGTAAAACCCGAATTGTTCGATTTCATCTAAAGCCTTACGTCCAAAAGATTCTATTAGCTCATCGGCGCGGATCTTGCTTCCCCCTAATATTAGTCCGTCCCAGCGTACAATTCTACCGTCTTTAACCAAAAAATAATCATCCATATTATAACCTCCCAAATTAAATTTTTTGGAAATCTCTGTGCGCTAGCATTGGCAGATAAAGAGTCTGCCTATCCTTATATTAGCACATTCTTCTAAGGAAACATAAAGTACCTACAACACGTTGGCTTTAGATTTCTCCAGTTCAGCTTAATTGCTTATCCTCAGCCTTAATAGTCTTGCAAGTTTATCCGTTTTTGTGTGAAAATCAGTTTACAGGCGGTTTGAAAAAGGGGAGGATGGTGTCGATGCTAAAGTTCAGATCCATTCAGTTTAAGTTATTCGTAACGTATTCCATCCTCATCACGGCCATCGTAGCCATTGCAGCGATTTCATTTTATTACTATGTCTCAGACATTTTAAGTAAAAGAGATTCGGAATCTATTTTTCAATCGACGACGTATATTTCCACACAGCTCGATTCGTTAATTCAAAACATCGACAACGCTGCTGTCAAGGTCATTTTCTCAGACGACATCAAGCAATTATTTTTTGAAGAAGATAATCCGGTCGACCCAACGATTTCTTCTTACAATGTTAGAAAAATGAACGATTATATTTTTTCGATTATGGGGCCGATTCAATTGGATTGGCAAATTAATCTTTTCGATATGAATGGGCGCTTTTTCGGAACTGGCAATAATTCCGTCAGCAAGCTTTTCCCAGGCGGGAAGATGAACAATATGGCATGGGTCCAAGATACGCTTGCTGCCGATGGTGCGAAAGTGATTTCGCCGCCTCATTCAGATGATTGGGACAGCTCGGGCAAGACGGTTATTTCTTTGGCTCGTGTCTTCTCGTGGGCTCTGGGCGGTAAGCAGCAGGGCATTTTGGAAATCCAACAAAGCTACACCGTTATGGCTAATTTGATCGGAAAGCTTATGGCTGAGCCTAATGGCGGGGCCAGTGCAAATAAATCGATTTATATTTATAATCAGGCAGGGAATCTGATCTATCCTTATAGCAATCGGCCCAACGCTTATCCGGAGCTCTACTGGAAGCAGTTGCAAAGAGAGAACCTGGCGACTGGCACCTCTACGATTAACAATCCGCTTAATAAGCAGCGTGAAATTATGGCTTATACGCATTCGGACTATACGAATTGGATTGTTGTGGCCGTAGAGTCGGAAAATGTGCTGCTTCAGCCTGTGGTGACGTTTCGCAATTCGATGTTTATCGCTGTGTTCGGCTTGCTGCTCATAACCTTAATCGTCTCGTTCTTCGTTGCGAGGGGGTTGACGTCACCTATAAAGGAAATGCACAAATCCATTCGCGCGCTGCGGGTCGATACACTGCTGCCATCATCACAGATTGAAAGCAACACCAGTTTGAATGAACTGGATATTCTGAACACGTCGTTCAAGCGAATGTGCATTCGACTACAGGATTCTATTGAAGAAGTCATCCAATCGCGTTCACAGGAAATGCAGGCCCGAATGGTTGCCTTGCAGTCGCAGATGAATCCTCACTTTCTCTATAACACGATTACGCTGATCAGCATCATGGCCGAGGAGAAGGAGGATCACGATATCGTAAAGGTATGCAAGCATCTTTCGAAAATGCTGCGCTACATCTTATCCAATCATGCGAGGAACGTAACCATGTCGGATGAAGTGGCATATGCTGCAAGCTATTTGACATTGATGCAGATTCGATATGGCGAGAAGCTAAGATTTCAAATTGATGTCGATCCAGCCATGATGGAGATTGCCGTGCCGATTCTAATCATTCAACCGATCGTGGAAAACTGTATGAAATACGGCATTCATGTTGCGCCGCCTTGGAAGATCGAGTTGACAGGAAGAACGGATGGGGAGAAGTGGACGATCCATATCCGCGATTACGGCGGAGGCTTTACCCCTGAAGCACTGCAAGCCTTGTCCCAGCCAAAGCTGAATTTGTATGCTCAGGAATCGCAGGGAAAAGGGTTGGGACTCAAAAACATTGCTGAAAGACTACAGCTTTTGTACGGAGAAGAAGCCATTTTTGAAGCCTCCAACCACCCGGAAGGCGGGGCATGGATAGTGATAGGCGGCTTGATTCGGCAATCGGTCCAAGATTCTAAACCATCAGAGGAGGAACTGGCAGGATGAGAGCAAACACGAAGGGGTCCTACCGAATTCTTATAGCGGAAGACGAACCCCTGATCATGAGAAATATCGCCGCGAAAATTGAAAATGCCACGGATCAGTTTGAAATTCTGTATGCTGAGAACGGAAAAGAAGCTTTGGATGTGATTGAAGCCTTGCGGCCGCAGGTGCTTTTTACGGACATTCAAATGCCGCAGATGAACGGAATTGAATTGATTGAGCAAGTTTCCAGCAAATATCCACGCATTCAGATTGTTGTCATCAGCGGGCATGACGAATTCGATTATGCCCAGCAGGCGCTCCGCTACGGAGCCAGAGACTTCCTGCTTAAGCCGCTTGATGCTGATGATATTAAAAAAACGCTATCCCGCATATGCGCTCAGCTAGATCAAGAAAAAGCATTTTCCGAAAAGGAACAAGTGCATTCCGCTCTTCAAACAGGAGAGATCCTTCCACAGCATGCAGCTTTGCAAGGCAGTGTTTTTAAGCTTTTTCTAATTCAAATCGGGCACTTGGCGAATACATCTTATTCGTCTGGACTAGCCGGATTTTTTGATCATTTATGGATGAAGGTGAACAGAAGCAAAGCCATTCCAACCTTGCTTGGAGACGCAGAAGACTGGTGGCTGGTGGACCAACTGCCCTTTCACGGCAAGTATCTTGTGATCAAAACAGAGGAAGCGGTCATGCAGCAGCCTCTTGTTTGTGCTGATGCTTTGCTGGCAGCAGTTCGCGAGCAAGTAGAGCCTTATCCCGTCACCATCGTTCATGCAGCGGAGCCTGCAAAACTGGAGAAATTGTGGAGCACCTCACAAGGATTGAGAGTCGCCATGGAAAGAGGGCTCGCTCCCGGTAGGTCGGCTATCTTCTCGAACACCGGCAAAGTAAGGGATTTACCGTCGGCATGGATCGATCCCAACACCCAGCACAAGCTGGTCTCTTTCATCCAAGGAAATAAAAGAGT
Organism: Paenibacillus sp. HWE-109; assembly: GCF_022163125.1. Classification (NCBI taxonomy): domain Bacteria; kingdom Bacillati; phylum Bacillota; class Bacilli; order Caryophanales; family Paenibacillaceae; genus Paenibacillus; species Paenibacillus sp. HWE-109. The sequence goes on from NZ_CP091881.1 coordinate 2,708,898, forward strand.
GAACTTTAACAAGGAGCTGTGCAGCTTATTCGAGCATTGGACCGTGGAGGCTTACCCGCAAAAATGGATCGAGAAAAAATTGCAGCATCTCATTCAAATTGTCCATCAGCAGGCGATTCATTTCTCTGATGAGGAAATATTCCATCTGGAGTACGATATGCTGAATACCCTCTATACGGCTGCCAATTTCCCGAGCATTTCCGAGAGAATTCTGACCCTTTTAGAAAACACAGCCTTTCTAAATGAGGAGCATCTTTCGGAAGGTGCTGAGGAGTTGACCCATTCAATCGAGAGCTACTTGAAGACAAACTTTGCCCATCCGATCACGCTGGAGGATATTGCGGCAAAATTCAATTTCGACTCCTCCTACTTAACGAAAATTTTCAAAAAATACAAGCATATGACACCAATTAAATACTTAATCTCGCTGCGTATGGACGAGGCCAAGCGCTTGATACAGCAGCATCCAGAGTTAAGCTTTAAAGAAATTGGGGCGATCGTTGGTTACCCGGATTCACATTATTTCAGCCGCATCTTCAAGAATATGACTGGACAAAATCTATCGGACTACAGTGAAGGAATGAAGCTGCAAGGTGAATAATAAGGTGAAAAAAGTCCATCGCAACTAGCGCGTTTTGTGCATCGAAGATAAAATGAAAACGCTTTATAATTCAGAGGCAGACGAGAAATAGTCTGAAAAAAGCTTAGGGGGAATGAACATTGAAAAAATCTCTTCTAGTGATGCTTACCTGTATATCGACATTTTCACTTGTGATCTCAGGCTGCGGCAGTAGTTCCAAAGATCCGGCAAGCTCAGTGAAACCAGCAGAAAGTACAGCCGCAACGCAAGCACCAACAGCAAAGCCGGAGGCAGCCAAAAAGGATGTAACGATTACAGTTGGTGCTTCTCAAAACTGGATTAAAGACATTGACCGTAAGCTTGCTGATCAATTCACACAAAAAACAGGCATAAAAATTGATTTTCAGGTGAATCCGGATGATCAGTATATCAATATTCTCAAAACCAAGATTGCGACAAAAGAAGCGCCGGACATCCTCTATATGGCGAGCGGCATCGGAATTGACAGCTTTCAGCCGGAAAAGAATTTTATGGACTTATCGAACGAGCCTTGGGCAGCCAATTATACAGACTGGGCCAAAGCGGGAGCAAGCATTGGCGGCAAGATCTACGGATTCAACACATGGTCTGTTGATGGTTGGGGCTTGCTTTACAATACGGATATTTTTGCCAAGTACAACTTGCAACCGCCAAAAACGTATGCAGAGTTTACGCAAATTTGCGATACGCTTCTAAAGAATGGCATCACACCGATTTTCGAAAATGCCAAAGATGAATGGCATCTGCCAATCTGGCTGCAGGAATTGGCTGGAGCTGCGGTCAAAGAAGATCCGGGATTCATCGATAAATTGAATAACAATACAGGGAAATTTGCCGACAGCAAAGTGTTGGCAACCGGTCTGGGTCAATACAATGAGATGAACAAAAAGGGGTACTTCGGCAAAGACGCTTTATCGAACGAATGGACCAAAGGCTATGAAGCTATGGGGTCTGGAAAATACGCGATGAATCTCGTCTATACGACCTATCAACAGGAAGTATTGGCGAAGTTCCCGAACTCGGGGGCGGATAAATGGAAGATGTTCCCGGTTCCAATGGGGGACAATACAACATTCGGCCATTCTGCCGGAGGGATTATCCGTGTTGTGAATAAAGAAACGAAAAACATCGATTCGATTCGTCAATATTTCGCTTTTCTATCCAGTCAGGACAATTTAAAAGCATACTATACGGAGCGCAAAGATTTAGGCCCGATTTCTTTTAAAGGAATAGAAGTTGCACCTGCAACGCAAGCTCTGCAAAGCGTACAATCCATTGCCAGCTCCCAGCTTATTGATTTAAACGACTCCGTCAAATTCTACGGGGATTCGGGGGCAATCATCGCCAAGGCGATGCAAGACATGTTGTTTGGCAAATTAACACCGTTAGATGTCTTGAAAAAATTGGACGACAACAGAGAAAAATCTTTCAAAGCAACTGCCAAATAATTGGATGGACATCAAAGCGGGTTCGCCGGTGAGCAAAAAAAGCATATTCCAGCGTTCACCGGCGCCGCTTGTCCTTCTGACTTTACTGACATATGGCTAAGAGGAAGCAGGGGCGATATGAATACTAAGAAGATTTACCCATTATATTTTCTAATATTACCGGTAGGCATTTATACACTTCTGTACTTTACCCCAAGTTTATTCAGCTTTTACTACGCTCTGACCGACTGGAATACGTATAACGAAAACATGCGCTTTATTGGGCTGGATAATTTCAGGGATATGTTGAAAGATCGCGCGCTTTATTGGGAATATATTTCACATACTTTTGAATTTGCATTGTCGACTACACTGTTGAAAAATTTGCTGGGCTTATCTTTAGCTTTGCTGTTGAACGAAGGACTCCGCACGAAAAATGTGCTCCGATCGATCTTTTATTTGCCCGTCACGATCTCTCCTCTGATAATCGGGTTGATTTTTTCCTCGGTATTCGATCCGAGCCATGGCTTAATCAACAATTTCCTAGGCTATATCGGACTGGAGAGTTGGAAGCATGCTTGGCTGGTAGATGTAAAATTCGCCATGCTTTCCGTTGTTTCGGTAGAAACATGGAAGTTTATCGGCTTTAATATGATTATTTATTTGGCCGGCTTGCAAACCATCTCGCGTTCTTATTACGAGGCGGCTTCCATAGACGGTTCAAGCAAATGGCAGCAGCTCATTCATATTACACTGCCCCTTATCATGCCTGCGATTACGATTAATCTGATTTTGAATCTCATCAACGGTTTTAAGGTATTTGATCTCATCTTTGTCCTTACCAAAGGTGGTCCCGGCAATACGACGGAGGTTCTGAACACCGCTGTTTTCAGAGAGTTTTCTTCTGGGCGTTACGGCTCAGCGACAGCCATTGGTATTATCCTGTTTTTAATGACTACCTTGATTGCGCTCTCTACGCTAAGCCTGCTGTCCAGGCGGTCGGAGGTTAGCGAATGAAAATAGTCAAGGAAATTTCGGTATGGTTGCTCACGTTAGTCATATTAATTCCTTTATTTTTGGTCGTTATTAATTCAGTGAAAACATCGGCAGAAGCGGATTCAATGAATCTCAGCTTTCCTAAACACATTCAATTTAATAATTACGCGACAGTTATAAAAGAAGGGAAAATGATCCGCGCTTTTAAAAATAGTATGATCATTACCGTCGGTTCGGTACTGCTTACGAATATCGCGTCCGCCATGGGGGCTTTTGTTCTGTCCAGAAGAAGAACAAAGCTTAATAAAATGCTGTATTACTATTTTATCGTCGGCTTGATCGCACCTGTCAATATGATACCTACGATTAAGATTATGCAATCCTTGCATATCATGAATACGTTTCAAGGAATCATTTTACTTTATTCGGCATTGATGATGCCCTTTACCGTCTTTCTCTATTACGGATTCATTCATTCCGTCCCACGAGAAATGGACGAATCGGCGGTGATTGATGGTAGCAACGCGTGGCAGCTTTTTTTTCGGATTCAATATCCGCTGCTTATGCCGGTGACGATTACTTCGCTGCTGATTAATTTCATGAATGCTTGGAATGACTTTATTCTGCCCCTATATGTATTTAACAAATCGACGAATAACCCGATGACACTGGCCGTTTATAACTTTTATGGCACCTATATATCCAGCTGGAATCTAGTATGCGCGGCAATCGTGCTGACCACGCTGCCGATTGTCATCGTGTATTTATTTGGGCAACGTTATATTGTGTCAGGTATGCTTTCAGGTGCGGTGAAAGGTTGACTTAAACTGTCCTCAGGAGGAGAAATCAATGGAAGCATTCGATTCAAAAGAACGCCTCAGTTTAAATCAAATCACAACGGAGCGCTGGAGCTTGAAGGAAGCGGTTGAGGGAAGCGCCCGAGCGGGAATCCCTTGGATCGGCTTATGGCGGCACAAAGTAACCGAAACAGGCCTTGCTGAAAGCAAGCGGTTAGTACGTGACGCTGGATTAAGCGTATCCAGCCTGTGCCGAGGGGGAATGTTTCCGGCGGCGAGCGCGGATGAGCGCCGGGCCAAGCTAGACGATAATCGCCGTGCTATCGAAGAGGCTGCCGAGCTGGGTGCTGAGGTGTTGGTGCTGGTTTGCGGGGCTGCTCCTGACCGAGATATAGACAGCGCACGGCAATGGGTGGAGGAAGGTATTGCTGAGCTTGTCCCTTTTGCTCAGTCTTATGGAATTAGATTGGGGATCGAGCCGCTGCATCCGATGTTTGCCGCAGAACGATCGGTGGTCGTTACTTTAGCCCAAGCAAATGCTATGGCCGAGAAATTTACGCCGCAGCAGGTTGGCGTTATTATCGATGTGTTCCATGTATGGTGGGACCCCGACTTGTATCCTCAAATTCAAAGGGCAAGCGGACGTATATTAGGTTTTCACGTTTCCGATTGGATCGTGCCTACGCCGGATATGTTAATGGGACGGGGGATGATGGGGGATGGCGTGATTGAGCTGAGACGAATACGCAAGGCGGTGGAAGCGGCAGGGTATCATGGACCGATTGAGGTTGAAATATTCAATCAGACCATTTGGGATCAACCGGGAGACGAGGTTCTGGCTTTGCTGAAAATGCGTTATGCAAGACATGTCTGATGATTCGGGAGGAACGCCGCAATGAGCAATCGTAGAGTGATCGATCTCTCCATCCAAGGAATTCATTTGTATGAGGTCAAACATGAAGAAGGGGATGTGATTATGGAGCATGACCATCCTTTCCATGAAATTCTATATGCGTTGGATGGGGAGGGTCAAATTATACTTGACGGAAAGCAGTTGGATTTCAACAAGGACCATGGCGTTGTGATCGTCCCGTTCTCGCCGCATGCGGTAGTATCCGATTCCAATCTGACGATTCTCGTGCTCGCCTTTGATGCACAACTGCTGGACATCTCTGTACAAAAAGAGCTGCTTGCCGTCTTTTTCAACGTTTCCAGCTTGATCCGCTTGAATCCATTTCTCGGCAGCGAGCTTCGGCAGTTGCTGCGGAAAATGCTGTTCGAGCTGTCTCGCGGAAATCCGTTGAATTTTCTCGCCATGAAGCTCAAATTGTCTGAGCTGCTGCTTGTGCTTGCAAGGGCGCAGCAGCCTTCGCACGTTATTGATGCGGACAGCTTGCGTGCGGAGAAGCTGCGTCTTTATATTGATACGCATTACTTTGAAATTCTGCATTCGAACGATATTTCCATCAAATTGGGCATGAGTACCAGGCATGTTAACAATATTTTTAAAAAGCAGTATTCGATTACGCCGATTCAATATTTGACGGAGGTCCGAATCGAAATGGCCAAAAAAATGCTTGTTGAAACAGACAAGGAAATTGTCAGCATTTGCTTTGAAGTGGGTTTTGAGACTTTATCCAGCTTCTACAGAATGTTCAAAAATTATATCCAGATGTCGCCAAACCAATATCGGGTTGTTCACCGGGTACGGTCCAGAAATGAACAGGTTTTAGTATGAAAGGTGATCGACAAAACGTGCGCTATTTTTAATAACAAATTTCTGATTTTCGGAAGCTTAAATTTGTTATTTAACCTATTGTTAAATAAGGGAGTTCTTATCCCGTCCCATTTGCAAACGCTACCTTAGAAGAACTTCCCAAAAATTAATTAGGAGGTGCTTTAAGTATGTCAACGTTCAAATCAAGTCAAAAAGGCTATGTCTGGGGGTTATTGTTAGTGTTGGTGTTGTCGGTTGCTCTACCGACAGGATTAAGTGGTCCGACTACAGCATTTGCTTCCGAGCAAGCCGATGACTGGGCGGCGATTCAGAGCCTGCTCTCTGGCATTTCACCAACCGTTACTACACCGATTAGCGGCGTGCAAACGAAAAATTACTCGCCGGGTCAGCTTCTAGGCAACGGCAATATCGGTGTAGTGGCTGGAGATACCGTCAGCAGCCAGAAATTTTATTTTGGCAAGAACGATTTCTGGGGGAATGCGATTAAGAATCCGACGGATACGGCCAATTCTCCATCATGGCAGCCGTCTATCTTGTCCGCCGGCGGATTAACGATCAATTCTCCAACTGCAGGCACGAATCCAGCTTCGGTCTACAGCATGAAACAGGATATTCAAAACGCGCAAGTCATCACGAACATGCAGTTCGGCAGTACGACCGTAACGATGACCTCCTGGACGGCGGATTCGGACGACGTGTTCGTTACCGAGTTATCAAGTCCAGCTGGGAGCAGCGCTGTTACGATAAACGCGGATTTATGGGTGCCGGATAAAATTACGATATCCAACGTCTCACAGGACAATAACAGCACGTATCCCTATTCAAGCGGGATTACGAGCGGAGTACTTTGGGTCTCGCGCGAGAACAATTTGAATGGCGCCTCCGACTATAAGTCGCGAATTGCCGTAGCGACTAAGCTGTTAGGGGGCTCCTTCAGCGGTACGACGGACGGCACAGCGGATGCCAAAGGAACGTTTACTTTGAGTCCGGGGACAACCGTGCAGCTTATTACGACTATCAAAAGCGGCATCGGTATCGGCGGTGCAGCCCCATCTTTAACTACCGTGAAGAATAATGCGATCAATGGCGTGAATGCCTTAACCGCAGCGAATATCACAACGCTGAAAGCCGAACACCAAACCTGGTGGAAGGACTTCTGGATGAAATCCTATGTGAATCTGAATGACAGCGTCATGAATAAATTTTATTTTGGCGCACTTTATGTATTGGGGGCTTCCAGCAGAGCGAACAGCGTAACGCCGCCGTCGATTTGGGGCAACTGGATAACCAACGATATACCTAATTGGGGCGGTAGATATTTCTTGAATTACAATGCGGAGGCGCTGTATTATGGAGCTTTTTCCAGCAATCGCTCCGATTCGGTATTGCCTTATAGCAACGTGATTGTGAAAGAATCGCCATTTCAGCAAAATAAAACGGCTTCGGCGGGTTATAAAGGTATTTTGTATCAAAGGAGCCTTGCGCCTTACAATTTAATTACAACAGCGCCTTCTATTAATGCACCTGCTTCAACCAAAGATTGGACGAAGCTTCAAGACCAGAAGTCCGATGGCAGTTTCGCGGTGATGCCGCTAATCTGGTATTACGAGTACACCGGGGATAAAACCTATTTGCAAAATACGTTATATCCGCTTGCCAAAAATATTGAAGCGTTTTTTCTCGATTATGTAACGAAAGTGGATCTTGGCGGCGGGAATTATAAATATGATATCCAGCACAGCTCGGCACATGAAGGCGGAGACGATTTGAATCCTGCCATCGACATTGGTTTTATCAAAAGATATTCCCAATTCCTGATTGATGCGAGTCAAACGTTGGGTGTGGACGCGAACCTAGTAGCTAAATGGCAGGACTTGCGCGATCATATCGCTGCTTACCCTACCCAGAATTTCACGGTGAACGGGGTGGCGAATACTCCAGTTTATGTATTAATGGAGGTTATGGGACCTAACGATGCTGCTCCCGCATACATCTATGTTGATGGACAGCCGGTTCAATTGGAAGGCTCTGTTTTTCCAGGAGAATCTTATGTCAGCACCGACACGGCTTACAAACAAACCGCTACAAATACGCTAAGCTATATGCATCCTTGGACTTTAACGGGATACAGCAACCATAACGGCTTCCCGAAAGTTTGGCCGATTGCGGCAAGGTTAGGCTGGCCTGCGGCGGATCTGTTGAGTAAGTTCAAGGCATCTCTAACGAATACGACATCAACCAAGCTGTGGAGAGCAAGCAATGTTACAGCTTTTGAAGGCGGAGGCGGTATCGAGACATCTGGAGCCATTGAGGGTGTGAATTCGATGCTGATGCAAACGGAGAACGGCGTGATCAAGTTATTTCCCGACTGGCCGACGAGCAATGACGCTTCCTTTAAGCGGCTACTAGCCAAAGGCGGCTTCGAAGTATCGAGCGCTTTATCAAGCGGAGCTGTAAACAGTATTCAAATTAATAATGTGAATAAGCAGCAAATCAGTTTGCCTGTCACGATTAAAAATCCGTGGAGCAGCGGTACACCAAGTGTACAACCGCTTGACTCTAGTGGTAATCCCAGCGGAAGCGCATTTACGCCGACAGTAAGTGGAGGCAATATTACATTCAGCGCGGATTACAATCAAAAATACCAGATTACGATTGGCACATCTACACCGACACCGACGCCAACAGCAACTCCTACTCCTACGGCAACACCGACTCCTACTGCGACACCAACGCCGACTCCTACCCCAACAGCAACTAATTATGAGGCGGAAGCGGCAACCTTGAGCGGAACGGTAGGGATTGCCAGTTGTTCTTATTGCTCAGCAGGCAATGCGGTCAATAATATTGGGAACGGCACGACAAATTATGTGACCTTTGCTAATGTTAATGTCGCAGCGGCAGGGACTTACACGATGAAAATTAATTATTTAACCAACAACACCAAGACCTATTATATAAGCATTAACGGCGGTACTGGAACAGCTCATCCATTAACGGGCACCTCTTGGAGCACGACTTACAATACGTCGATCTCCATCCAGCTTAATGCAGGGAATAATACAATTAAATTTTATAATAATACTGGCAGCGCACCAAATCTGGATAGTATCGTCATTCAGTAGGTATTGCCAGGAACAGAACCCAATTCAGTCATTAAGATCGCTTGCTCCATTAGCCTATTTGGCTGAGTGGAGGGCGATTTTTTTTTCCATTTTGGAAACGTTCCGGTCTATTAGAGGTGCTTTGCTCATATCTAATAAATTTTTTGATGAACATTATTTCTTTTTTGGAACTATTTGAGAGTATTGTCGTACTAGTTTCATAAGCGCTTGTTTCCTTGAAAGGAGGTGACCTAGACAATGAGTATTAATCTGGTAAAGGGTCAAAAAATAGACTTAACTAAGGGCACTACTGGCTTATCTAAACTTGTAGTTGGCCTTGGATGGGATCCAGCGACAAGTGAATCCAAAGGATTATTTGGCTCCCATAAGCAAACTACTCCAGAAATTGATTGTGATTCTTCTGCACTTCTTCTTAATGAACATGGCAAGTTAGTGAAAGACGAGAATGTTGTATGTTTTCATAACCTTGCCAGTGACTGCGAATCTGTCGTGCATTCTGGTGATAATTTGACAGGCGATGGACATGGCGACGATGAACAAATTGCAATTGATCTTGCCAGAGTTCCATCAGATGTTCATAAGATTCTTGTAGTTGTAAACATTTATGAAGCTGATGAAAGAAACCAGCATTTTGGCATGATTAAATCGGCTTATATCCGAGTAGTGAACGCTGCCAATAATCAAGAGTTGATTCGGTTTAATTTAACTGACAATTACTCTACTATGACGGCGCTGATTACGGGAGAATTATATCGTAATAATGGCGAGTGGAAATTTAATGCAATTGGCGAAGGAGCTCATGCAGCTCATATTGATTACTTAGCTGAACGTTACCAATAAAAATAAAATAAATCGAGGTAATCATACAATGGCAATTAATCTATCTAAAGGTCAGAAAGTAGATCTTACAAAAACTAATCCTGGACTTGCAAAAATCTTTGTAGGTCTTGGTTGGGACACGAATAAATACGATGGCGGCGGCGCTTTTGATCTTGATTGTTCTGTATTTTGTACAAACGCTGCAGGCAAAGTTGATAACGAAAAAAACTTTGTTTATTATAACAACAAGGAAAATGAGAATGGATCTGTTGTACATAATGGTGACAATCGTACAGGTACTGGCGATGGTGATGACGAGCAAATTAAAATTGATTTATCGACGGTTCCTGCAAGTATCGATAAAGTTGCTTTTGCTATTACGATTCACGAAGCTGCAGAGCGCAATCAAAACTTCGGACAAGTTTCAAATGCTTATGTTCGTATTATAAATGAAGTGGATGGCCAAGAACTAATTCGTTATGACCTGGGTGAGGATTTCTCAATTGAAACTGCTGTTGTCGTAGGTGAGTTATATAGGAATTCAGGTGAGTGGAAGTTCTCAGCGGTAGGCAGTGGATATAGAGATGGTCTTGGTGGTTTAGCAAAAGATTATGGTTTAGTTTAGTATCAGTGGCGGTTAGCCGTATGTAATTAAGAAATTCTCCGAGGTGTGTATGCCTCGGGGATTTTTTTTTGAAGTTTCAAACATATACTTAAAATCCAAAATGTTAATTTTTCTGTCACCCACTGCTTTTATTTTAGCTGATTTATAGGAGTTTTGAGTCATTTATTTTCCGTTTTTTGAGTTTAAAAGTTAACATTTGGTTGCATTGGTCCAAACATTCACAGCTTTAATTAATGACATTAACTATTAATGGTGCTAATCACTATTGACCTACTTCTGAGCTCCCACAGAAAAAAGGGGGGAATGCATGATCGGCTGTCTGAAACCGGCATAAAATCAATTTCCATTATAAAGAATGCAGTTCCTATATGCATAAGACGTATTTGCTTTAGCTGACTTATGATAAGAATATTCCTTTGCTTGCAGGCAATGAAAGGGGAACTACAAATGGCAGAATATACAATCGGAATCATCATGAACGGGGTAACTGGCCGGATGGGAACCAATCAGCATCTGATCCGTTCTATCCTTGCAATCCGCAATCAGGGCGGGGTGAAGCTTGCCAGTGGGGATGTGCTAATGCCCGATCCGATTTTGGTTGGACGGCAAGAGCAAAAGCTGAAAGCGCTGGCGCAGACGCATGGCATTTCGCGTTGGAGCACGAACCTTGACGAATGCTTGGCAGATGAGCGTGACCGGATTTATTTTGATTCGCAAATGACGAGCTTCCGTGTAGATAGCATTCGCAAGGCAATTGCAGCAGGCAAGCATATTTATTGTGAAAAGCCTACAGCCGCCACCTTGGAGGAATCCATGGAACTGGCACGGCTGGCCAAGGATGCCGGTGTGAAAAACGGCGTTGTGCAGGATAAGCTCTTTCTACCAGGGCTGTTGAAGCTGAAAAGACTGATCGATGCTGGATTTTTCGGTCACATTTTATCTGTACGGATGGAGTTTGGCTACTGGGTATTTGAGGGGGATTGGCAGCCAGGACAGCGTCCATCATGGAATTACCGGAAGGAGGATGGCGGTGGAATTATCGTGGACATGTTCGCACACTGGCGTTATGTGATCGATCATTTGTTCGGGAAGATTCGCAGCGTCTCTTGTCTGGGAGCAACCCATATTCCACAGCGATGGGATGAGAACGGGAAAAGCTATACCAGCACAGCGGACGATGCGGCTTATGCAACGTTTGAGCTGGAGGGCGGCATAGTGGTGCAGGCTAATTCCTCTTGGGCGGTTCGCGTGAACCGTGAAGATTTGCTGACGATTCAAGTGGACGGTACGGAAGGCAGCGCAGTTGCGGGCTTGCGTGATTGCAAGGTGCAGCACCGGGTGAATACGTGTAAGCCTGTTTGGAATCCGGACATTCCGAATCCGTTCAATTTCAGAGAACTGTGGAGTGAGGTTCCGGATAACCAACATTTTGATAACGCATTCAAAATACAGTGGGAAATGTTTCTGAAGAATGTTCATGAAGATCAGCCGTTCCCATGGGATCTTCTTGAAGGTGCCAAGGGAACGCAATTGTCCGAGCTTGCCCTGCTATCATGGCAAAAGCGAAGTTGGTTGGATGTACCGGAACTGAAGCTCTAGGAGGGAAGCGGAATGGTTACGTTAAAGCTGCCGCATGAAGACGGCTCGTTATATGCCTATACCACGCAAAGCGAAGGATCTTATGCGGGAAAAGCTGGAATTACAGGAAAGCCACTAAAAAGCCGCATCGCCTTCTCGGCGGCTCATGTCGCTTGTGATCCGTTAGCTAATACAGATCCGCTCGCCAATGCTCAAGTGGATTGGGATGCGACAATGGCATATCGTCGCTACTTGTGGTCGCTTGGGCTTTCCGTAGCAGAAGCGATGGATACTGCCCAGCGCGGTATGGGTCTAGGATGGGAAACATCAAAAGAGCTGATTCAACGATCGGTCGCCGAGGCGCGTGCAGTGGGTGGACATATCGCCTGCGGTGCAGGTACGGATCAGTTGATTCCCAACTCGCAAATTACGCTTGCCAACATTGAGCAGGCGTATGAAGAGCAGTGCGCTTTTGTGGAAAGGCATGGGGGACAGATCATCTTGATGGCGAGCAGAGCCTTGGCCCGTGCTGCGAAAGGACCGGACGATTATGAGCGGATATACGGCCGAATTCTGCATCAAGTCTCTCAGCCCGTCATTCTCCACTGGCTGGGAGATATGTTCGATCCGGCGCTAAAGGGCTATTGGGGACAGGACAGCTTGGATCAGGCGATGGAGGTTTGCTTGCGCATTATTCGGACACATGCCGATAAAATCGACGGCATCAAAATCTCCTTGCTTGATGCGGACAAGGAAATCGCGATGCGTCGTCTTTTACCTCAGAACGTTCGCATGTATACAGGCGATGATTTCAATTACCCAACATTGATTGCAGGGGATGAGCAGGGCTACAGTCATGCTTTGCTCGGCATTTTCGATGCGATTGCTCCTGCAGCTGCAGCCGCAATTCAGGCGCTGGATGAAGGTGATTTAAACAGGTATAGTCATCTTCTGGAGAAGACGGTACCCTTGGCTCGGCATATTTTTCAAAAACCGACCTCATCGTATAAAACGGGAATTGTCTTCATGGCGTATCTGAACGGTCATCAAACGCATTTTCGGATGATTGCCGGAGCGGAAAGTTCACGCTCGGTTATTCATCTTGCACGGATTTTCACCCTGGCTGATCAAGCAGGTCTTCTGATTAACCCCGAGGAGGCTGCCAAGCGAATGCAGCAGGTACTCCTACTTTCAGGCGTTCATTAATTTTCGTTCATTGGAAGGGGTCGAGCGATGTCCATGGATGCGGATTTTATATGCCAGCTGTTGTTTTGGCAAGAGGAGCAATGGGAACGCTGCGGCAATGACGATTCACAGAAGAATATCGATTGGATTGGAGGACTCCATATGGAAACAGAACCAACAGCAGTCATGGATTGTTTGCATGTTATCGACGGCAAGTACGTTCCATCACACAATCAAAAAACGTTTGTGAATACGAATCCGGCTACGGAACAGATGATCGGCAGCGTAGCGGAGGGAGGCAAAACGGAAATTGATTGGGCGGTGGCAGCCGCAAGAAAAGCCTACTATGGCGGGTGGAAGAATAGTAAATGGAGTGAAAGGGCAGCCATTCTGCGCCGTATCGGTGAGCTGATCCTGCAGCGCAAGGATGAATTGGCCATGCTGGAGTCGCTCGATACCGGGAAGCCGTTATCGTTGTCAACAGCTGTAGATATTCCGCGCGCAGCTGGCAGCTTTCACTATTTCTCCAATCTTATCTCGACGCTGGGAACGGAAGCTTACCCGATGGAAGCTGGAGCGCTCAACTATGTGATCCGCAAGCCTATTGGTGTCGTAGGCTTGATCTGCCCTTGGAACTTGCCGCTTCTGCTGCTTAGCGCCAAGCTGGCTCCTTGCTTGGCGATGGGAAATACCGTCGTCATCAAGCCGGCGGAATGGACGCCAATGACGGCAACCGTGCTTGCGCAGATATGCAAGGATGCCGGTCTTCCTGACGGCGTAGTTAACATCGTTCACGGCTTTGGCAAGGATGCCGCAGGCGAAGCGTTGGCGGAACATCCGGATGTGAGCGCAATCGCTTTTACAGGCGAAAATCATACAGGCAAACAGATTATGAGAGCGGCGGCAGGCAATTTGAAAAGATTGTCCTTCGAGCTGGGCGGGAAAAATCCGAACCTTATTTTTGCGGAATGCGATCTCGATAAGGTTGTGGATACGACGATTCGTTCCAGTTTTATTAATCAAGGAGAAGTGTGCCTCAGTGGTTCGCGGATCTATGTGCAGCGAGCTATTTATGAAACTTTCTTGCAGCGTTTTGTAGCCAAGACCCGCGAGCAGGTTGTCGGCGATCCGATGCAAGCCCAAACGAACATAGGCGCCTTGATAAGCAAGGAGCATTACGAGCGTGTGCTCCGTTATATCGATTTTGCCCGCGAAGAAGGAGGTACGATTGAAACAGGAGGCAACAGAGTCAAGGGTTGCGAGAAAGGCTATTTCGTCGAACCGACGATCATTACCGGTGTATCCCAAGATTCCCGCGTCGTTCGGGAAGAAATTTTCGGTCCCGTAGTGACGATTCAGGTATTCGATACCGAGGAGGAGGTCATCCAGCAGGCCAATGATTCGCATTATGGATTAAGTGCTTCCATATGGACTAATGATGTTAGCCGCGCATTTCGGGTAGCCGAGCAGATCGACGTCGGATTAACCTGGGTTAACACGTGGTTTCTCCGTGATCCAAGAACGCCTTACGGCGGTGTCAAAGAGAGTGGGATTGGACGGCAGGGCGGCATGTACAGCATCGATTTCTATAGCGACATCTCGACGATTTGCATGAAGTATTAGAGCTGACGGAATGGAGTGAGACGCATGGAGAAAATAAAGGTGATTCAAATCGGACTTGGCGGCTTTGGCAAGTTTTGGCTAGGTGCTGTATTGAATGTGGAAGAAGTGGAATTGGTGGCCGTCGTGGATATGGAAGAGAACAATTTAGCGGTGGCGGCCCAAAGGTTTGCAGGGAGAAATATTCCGTTGTATCAAGACCACACAAAAGCGCTGCGCGAAGTGAAGGCAGATCTCGTACTGCTAATTACACCGCCACATACGCATAGAGCTTTAACGATTGATGCGGTGGAAGCCGGCATGCATGTGATTATGGAGAAACCGGTCTCCAGCAGTTATGAGGATGCCGTTAAAATATATAAGTTCGCCCAAACCTGCGGCAAATACGTCATGGTCAATCAAAATTACCGCCGCAGACCCGTTATTCAAGCGCTCAAAGCATGCGTGGATTCAGGTAAAGTAGGCACAATCGAAAATGTGGAATGGCGGTTTTCCTTGGATCACAAGAATATCGAACTTACCGGCTGGCGCCGGGCTTTCAATGACATCATGCTGAAAGAAATGAGCATTCATCATTTTGACTCCGTTCGATATATTCTCGGGAAAAATCCGATTTCGGTCTATGCGGAAAGCATGAACCCTACTTGGAGTCCAATCAATGGGGACTCAGTGACCGCAGCTGTGTTTAACTTTGAAGACGGCGTATTTATGACTTACTTTGGAAGTTGGGTGAATAAGGGGAAGAGCACTTCATGGAACGGCGATATTATTCTTACGGGCAGTCAAGGAGCTATTGAGCTGAAGGACGATGTACCTCAGATCGTTTGGCCGGATGGTACGCGGGAGAATATTCCGATTCCTGTCTTTGAATTCAATGATTCGGATTATCTGGAATATTCAATCGGAGATATGGTCGATGCGATCCGAGAACGCAGATTGCCTGCTACGCATATTGGAGACAACCTGATTAGCTGGTCAATGGCATGCAGTGCGGCAGACTCGGCGAAAAGCGGCATGAAAATAAAAATAGAGCCCCCAAAGGAGATCTAAACATGGAATCAACGATTAACGTTACCGTATGGAATGAATTTAGACACGAATTGAATTATGAGCCAGCGATGAAAATATATCCGCAAGGCATTCATCGCGTCATTGGCGATTATCTGAGCAAACAGCGATTAAACGTTACTACAGCAACGTTGGATGAGCCGGAGCACGGGCTGACCGATGAAGTGTTGAACCGCACCGATGTGCTTGTCTGGTGGGGACATATCGCAGGCGATGAAGTACGGGATGACATTGTTGAAAAAATACACGATCGTATCCTAAGTGGGATGGGACTTATCGTACTGCATTCAGCTTCCCAATCGAAAATATTTAAAAAGTTGATGGGCACCTCGTGCAATATCAAATGGCGGGAAGCCAACGAGAAGGAACGCATCTGGATTCTCCAACCGAACCACCCTATCACCGAAGGGCTTGGAGAGTATATCGAGCTGGCGGAAGAGGAGATGTACGGCGAGTTTTTTGATGTCCCGGCGCCGGATGAGCTCATTATGGTGAGCTGGTTCCAGGGTGGAGAAATTTTCCGCAGCGGTATGACTTATACGAGAGGCAAAGGGAAGATTTTCGTCTTTCGACCTGGCCACGAAACCTCGCCTACGTACCATAATCAGGAAATACTGAAGGTGATTGCGAATTCGGTCCACTGGGCCGCGCCAGTGAAGGGTACGACAGTGCCAGTCTTCGGCAACGTCAAGCCGCTGGAGGAGCTTTAAAGGCTGCAAATGAATTGTGAGTTTGGTAAAAAGCTTTCCATGAGCCGTTAGCTCTGGAAGGCTTTTTAATATTGACAAGAAAAATCAATGACGGTATGGTATGGGAATCGTTCTGGTTTTGGTTTAATGGCTCATAGTGGAACGGATGGAGGGGAGAGCACATGATGCTTGATGTGGAGAGACTAGCGGAGAGATTCGCTAATGATTCCTATCATATAGACAATATTTATCGTTTGGTCATTCAGCCAAAAAGTGTACATAATGCTTTTAGAACTCTTAAGTATGGATTTCTCTTTATCATCCGTGGTTCCGTCAGAATCAGCGTAAATGATACGATTTACGATCTGCGGCGGGGAGATGTATTTCATGCGGCTCCTGGCATGCACATGGAAGCCAAGGTGACAAGTGAGACTGAGTTGGAGTATTACTCCATCTTTTATAGCTTGGACAAGAGGTCTGTTGAAAATAGCAATCATGAGTGTAATTCTCACTTCAAGCTGGAGGTTGAAACCATCCCAAGAGTCATTGAATTGTTGACAATGCTTCATCAGAATGCACATACTTCTGGGGGAATCGGAAAGCTTCGTGTAAAGGAAATATTTCTGAGTGTCATGCATCAAGTGCTGGTTGGATACAAGAATCGAGTGAATAGCAGCTCTGCGAATAAAGAAGTGATCGAGGAGGCTATTTCTTATATTAAGAGAAATTACATGAATCAGGTGACACTTGAAGAGCTAGCTGACATACATGCCATGAATAGCAAACGCTTCTCCTACTACTTTTATAAATATACGGGTTTCCGTCCTATCGACTTTGTTATTCAGTATCGAATGGAGAGAGCTAGTGAGCTGCTTAGAATTGGGAATTTTCCTATTAGTGACATTGCGGTTAGTGTCGGGTATGCGAATCCGCTCTATTTCAGTAGAGCATTTAAAAAGAAATTTGGTGTTTCTCCCTCCGCATACTTGGGCAAAGAAGATTGAGTGAGCTAGCTAGATTTGATAATTGTGCATGTCGTATTCGTTATCTATGTATTCCCATAAGGAGGAGCCCTTGCTACACTATTCAGTGAGAATGATTATCGTTATTATTCATAGCTGAAAGGATGTTAGCAACCAGTGAATACAGAAAGGCATTTATGCATCGGGTTTTCTTTATCAGCAACTTGGATGAAAGGGCACGGCTGGCGGGAACAGGATAGCGGTGTCGAGAAGCTTGCGTCAATCGATTATTATATCCATTTGGCCCAATTGGCAGAGAAGGCCAAGCTCGATTTTCTTTTCCGAGCAGATTATCTTTATATTAGCCCGCAGATGTTGGGCGACTCTGCTAATTTTGGAAGTCCAGACCCTACGGTCATGTTTGCGGCTATTGCTTGTGCAACGGAACGAATTGGACTGGTAACGACAGTTTCCACGACCTTTAATCCACCGTATGTCGTAGCCAGACAACTTCAGTCTCTGCACTGGCTTAGCAACGGACGTGCTGGTTGGAATATTGTTACGTCGATTGAAGGAGCGGAGAATTTCGGAGATTCACAGATGCCTTCGCCACAAGTGAGATATAAGAGAGCAAAGGAATTTACTCATGTCATGCAGAAGCTGTGGGGGAGTTTCCCGCATGAAGCAATTCTCATTGATCGTGAGTCAGGCAAATTTTCAGATCCTGATCAAGTTTCCCCGATCGATCATTCAGGTGAGTATTTCCGTGTTAAAGGACCACTTACGCTGCCTGCCCATCAATCAGGAGCCATTCCTTTATTTCAAGCAGGCGCATCGGATATTGGACGAGATTTCGCCTCTTCAGTAGCAGATGCTATCTTTGCGGCGATGCCGGATCTGGAGTCAGGGATCGAACTGCGGAGCGATCTGAGGAGAAGAGCGGAGAAGCATGGACGTCATCCGAGCACGATTAAAGTTTTGCCAGGACTCTATTTTTTCTTGGCCGAAACGCGCGAGGAAGCTCAAGCATTATTTGAGCTTGCTAACGCACACTTCAGTATTGAACGCAGACATGCGGCACTCAAGACTGTTTTGGGTCTTGATTTAAGCGGATTTGAGTTGAATGATCACGTGACCAGCGATATGCTTCCTGACACGAATCAGCCAGTCCGCAGTCGAACGCATGCCGAACTGCTTAGGAGATATATTGTCAACTATCAACCAACAGTTGCTGAGGTGTTGGCAAGACCGGAGGTCGTAGGATCTGCGCACTGGGTTTCGGTCGGAACGGTAGATGACGTGTTGAACGATATTATACAACGGTTCGAAGCAGGCGCTATCGATGGTTTTATAGCTCTTCCGGGAGGATCAGAACACTCCATGGCATTGTTTTTTGAAAAGCTGATGCCTCAACTGGTTGAACTAGGTATGTTCCGAAGCGAATATACGGGCTCATCTCTGAGGGAGCATTTAGGTATTTAGCATCTAACAAAGTACCAAAAATAAATAAGAGCAACCTCGAATTAAGAGATGCTCTCAACATACAAGGAGAATTAATGATGCCTGATAAGGAATTGTTTGATGTCACGATTGTTGGCGGCGGCCCTGCGGGATTGTATGCTGCATTCTATAGCGGTTTGCGAGAAATGAAAACGAAAATCATTGAGTTCCAGCCTCATCTAGGGGGTAAAGTGCACGTATATCCGGAGAAAATGATCTGGGATGTGGGTGGACTTAGGCCTGTTCCTGGCTTACAGCTGATCGAACAAATGGTTGCTCAAGGGCTGACGTTCCAGCCGGAAGTTGTACTTGGGGAGAAGGTTACGTCCATAACCAGAGTAGAAGATCACTGGGTTCTGCATAGTGTCTCTGGGCAAGAGCATTATTCCAAAACCGTCATATTGGCTATTGGTGGCGGTATTCTTAAACCGATTAAACTGGATATTGAAGGCGCGGAGCGTTTCGAGATTACGAACTTGCATTATA
This sequence comes from Paenibacillus sp. HWE-109, assembly GCF_022163125.1. NCBI lineage: Bacteria > Bacillati > Bacillota > Bacilli > Caryophanales > Paenibacillaceae > Paenibacillus > Paenibacillus sp. HWE-109. The sequence continues at coordinate 2,728,132 of NZ_CP091881.1, forward strand.
CCGTAAAGGCGCTTTCTCACTTTAAAGGGAAGACGGTGCTTATTTCTGGTGGTGGGAATTCAGCGGTCGATTGGGCAAATGAACTGGAGCCGATTGCTAAAAAAGTGTATTTAACGTATCGGAAAGATACACTTAAAGGGCATGAAGCAGAAATCTCACGTCTTGAGAATAGCTCTGTCATCTGTTTGTTGAACACGTCCATCGAGAAGTTGATTGCAGCTGCTGATCATCAAACCATTGAAACCGTGATTCTGAAAAATAGCGAGGATGCGATGACGTTCGAAGTGGCGGTGGACGATGTAATTATCAATCACGGCTATGAACGCGACAGAGATTTGCTGGCCAACAGTGAGGTGGCAATCGAGTTGAAAGATCACTGGATTGCAGGCTCTTCGATGAGCGAGACATCGGTGCCTGGACTGTATGCGGCGGGGGATGTTTTGCATCATGAAGGAAAGTTGCATTTGATTGCCGGAGCGTTCCAAGATGCTGCGAATGCAGTTAATAAAGCCAAGCAATATATTTCGCCGGGCGCCAATCCAAACGGGATGATATCTTCGCATAATGACGTTTTCGCGCAAAAAAATAGGGATCTGATGCAGCATTTGTACGCCAAAACGGGAGAGCATGCAGGAGGAGCACTATGAAAAGATGGATTAGTCTGATTGCTGCGCTTGTCCTGCTGACAGGCATATTAGCCGCTTGTTCAAGTTCCCAAACGACTGCAGGGAATACGTCTTCCACGAATGCTGCAAAAGAACGTGCAGGTGAACAGGCTAAGGGAGCAAGTACACTTGAAGTGGGGGAAGGGTGGCCAAGAACGATTACGGACGCAACTAGCCGTAAAGTGGTGCTCAAGGAACGTCCGGAGCGCGTAGCCGTGCTCCATCCGTTGTATCTGGATTATTTCTTCGCGCTCGACACCCCTCCGATTGCCTCGGGAAGCGCAGCGAAATCGATGAAGGAGTTCGCTACACTGCAGCCCTATGTCGGAAAAGCAGAGATAGCGGACCTGGGCGCTGGAAAAGACTTGAATATGGAAGCAATTATTGAGGCAATGCCGGATGTCATTGTTACTTTTAAAGGCCATATCGATGAGACAAATTATGATAAGTTAAGCAAAATCGCTCCTGTCATCCAAATCGACTACAGCGATAAATGGGAAAATGCGACAATGATTTGCGCTCGCATCATTGGCAAAGAGGATAAGGCGGATCAGTTGATCAAGGAAACTCAAGGAATTATCAAGAAAACCAAAGATCAGTTGGGAGACTTAAAGAATAAAAGCTTTGCTTTGTTAAGGGTTGACGGCAAATCCAATTTTACCGCTCAGGGGACCAAAAACACCACGTACTATAACGAAACGACCGGCTTTGGGCTAATGAAGCCTGATCGATATCCGGAAGATAGCGCCATCCTTACTCTGGAGGCTTTGTCGGAGATGAATCCTGATTATCTTATCATTCAGCACACGCTTGACGTGGCCAAGCAAGCCATTCTGGAAAAGGAAGGTTTGGCCGTGTGGAAATCATTGAAAGCCGTAAAGAACAATCATGTCGTTTTGTTTGATAATTCACTCAACTCGGGAAGCGTCCTGGCTATCCGCTTGGCTGCCGAAAATCTCTTGAAATTAGCGGAGTAAGCGCTTGGTTTTGACTATTCTGCAAGAAAATTGTTTTTTGTAATTTTTTATTGTATAGCTAAAAGGTGGGAAGAGATTGGAGAACCCCGTTTATATAGGTTTGCCGGAAGGGACTCAATTGGGCCATCCAGTGAGGATGAGTTCGGTGGAGTGGCTGCGGCAGGGAGAGGAATGGATGGTTTCTGGAAGCTTGCTGCTTGCTGTTTGGCAGGGTACCGTAATTTGCGAGGTTGATGATAAAGACAAGTTAGTACTTGAGGCAGGAGATTTACTGCTGTGCGGATCGAAGCTAAGATTGAGATTGCAGCATGCGGATGAGATCCAACAAGGACGGAATATCGAAGTGCCAGCGGAAGGTATGCTCCTTGAACTGGACTTGCGGCTGGTCGGAGGGAAGCAAGTGACTCCAAAATGTCAGTATCTGAAGCAGGCGGGATCTGAGTTACTATCAGCGGCCAAAAATTTGGCGCGCAATTGGGTCGGCGAGCAGGGAAATCCTTGGTCACTGCAAACGCAGTTTCTGGAGCTGATGAGCCGGTTAAGCGAGGAAGAGCAGAGGAGGGAAAGACAGCTGGATGGTTGGATGGAGGAGAGTATAACTCACCTGCATAATCATTACAGCGAAGAACTGACTCGCGAGGATATGGCAAGGCGGGCCGGGATTAGTCCGGAGCATTATTCGCGATGCTTCCGGCGTCATACCGGCACTACTTTTTCGTTTATATCAAGTCTACACTGCGACCGGCAGCTCTTAATATCAATCATAGCGCTTCCTTATGGGCGCTTGGCATCCAACCTGAATGGGGAATGTACGCGAGTTGGTTTGCTGCAAGTCAGGGCGCAAAAGCGCACTATTCTCCGGAGCGACTGTTGGACGGTTGGAACAGGACGGGCCGAGCGGTGCCAAGACCGGATGTGATACTGGACTATGAGCTGCCGCACCGATATGAAGAGTTGCTTGCGTTTGCGCCCTTGGTGCAGTTGTCTCCTACGCGAATGAGCTGGCGTGGCCAGTTCAAGCTGATTGCGAATATTGTTGGCCGCCAGCGGCAAGCCGATGAACTGGTGGAGCAGATCGGCGAGGAGGCCGAGCGCTTGCGGGATGGTCTGAAGCGGAGGTATGGCGCACCTGGCAGCGCAATTGTGTGGGAGATTGGCGACCATTTGGCATATGGAATCGCGGCGAGTCATGGTCGTGGTGCGCAGTTAATGTATGGCGAACTCGGATATCGGCTGCCTGGGCAGTTCAAGGAACAGAACATTGAACACAAAGGATATGTCGAGGTGGATATCCGTGATCTGGCGAAGCACAAGGCGGATTCATATTTATTACGGGCTGCCCAAATCAACCGCAGGCCGCAGATCGATTGAAGATGGTGCTTGCCTCAGAGGAATGGAAGTGCCTGGAGGCTGTCCTCGCTGGACGTGTGTTCATGTTGGGCCAGTCAGAGCTGTTTTACGGGTACGATCCGATATCGTGCCGTGCGCAGTTGCAGGAGCTGGAACGAATTATGCTTAACGGCAGCATCGCTTCGGCTTTGCAGACCTCACAAAAATCCATGCCTTCTTATCATGCCAAGGCATAGCCAAAGATTGTCCAGTTGTGTACTGTTAATTGAGAATTAATATCAATTAGAAGCGGGGAGAGAACATGACAAACGTATTTGGGCAATCGATGGTCCCGATAGAGGTCGTACACAGCACAATAATCAGAAGGAAAACGGAGAGAACTGCAATTGGTCGTGTGATTGGCTGGCTGGCGCCAGCTATACTGATGGTTGCGCTGACGGCATGCAGCAGCATCGGGAATGGCACATCGAATAGGAACGTTACTCAAGGTGCAGAAGGCGCAAGCATTTCCAGAGCTGCGCCGACAGCGGCAACCGTTTCCCCCGTCGCAGAGCAGAGGACGGAAGTAAAGACGGTAAAGACAATGAACGGCGATATCAGAATTCCTCTGCAGCCGCAGCGGATCGTCGCCGAGGAATATCTCGGGAGCCTGATTCCGCTAGGTGTTATCCCGGTTGGTGCTCCAAGCTTGATTCTGAAAAATATTTATTTCAAAGAAGCACTCCAAAAAGTGGCGGATACGGGAGACTACGGGAAAATGAATCTTGAAAAAATCGCTCAGCTTAACCCGGACCTCATTTTGTCCTCCAATAGCGACAACTACGTGCAACTGAGCAAGATTGCTCCAACCGTTATTGTGCCTTACGGAGAACTGAAAAATGCCCATGAGGAGTTGACCTACTTCGGGCAGCTGCTTGGCAAGCAAAAAGAAGCAGCTGCTTGGCTAATCGATTATGACAGGCGTATAGCTTTAGCCAAAGCCCGCGTGGACAAAGCTGTGCCGCCGGAGGCAACTTTCTCGATCCTGGAGGTAACCGAAAAGACGATATATACTTACGGAAATAACTTCGGACGAGGTGGCCAACCAGTGTATCAATCGCTTGGACGCAAGCCTCCTGCGAAGGTCGCCAGCACGATTATGGAAAAGCAATGGGCGGAGCTCAGCCCGGAGATGATGGTGGAATATGCCGGGGATTATCTGGTCATAACCTCCAACAGCAAAACACTTGAAGACTTTCAAAAGGATCCGCTGTGGAATTCACTGCCGGCTTTCAAGAACAACCATGTCTATGTCTGGAAAGAAGAGCACTCTTGGTATTACGATCCCATCGCCGTACTGTCTCAAACGGAAGAATTGGCGAATTGGCTGGTGGAAGGAACTACAAGACGCTATTTGGGCAAATAGCAGGGAAACGAGGTCCGTAGCGGAACTACAGGGTCTTATATACGCGAAAAGTGCTGAATTTCCTGCTAAAAAGCTAAATAGCGTCCCGTAGTTCCCTCAAGCTCGCTATAATGATACTTTTGAATGGAATAGCGCCCTGTAGTTCCCTTCCACATAGTGGAGCGAACTCCCGAATCCCTATACCTCAAGCGCCAATCAGTTATGAAAGGTTCGTATAGCTAACATAGTCAGATGACTTCAGTCAGAAAAAACGCAGAGTTCTGCCCTAACCAAAATGAAGGCATCAAATCAAAAATGGAGATATTTTATTATAGTTGTAAGCACGATAAAGTGTAGAGGAGGAAAAGAAAACGCTCTCATCTCTGGATAGGTAGATGAGGCTTGATTAAGGGAGATTTGAGCAAATGACGACTGATTTCAAAGATACTCGTACAGCAGGGGATCATGCAGCAAGAAAAAATCGGCAGAAGAAGGAGAAGTACGACGTTGTCGTTTGTGGAGGCGGGCTGGCAGGTTTCTGTGCGGCTGTTGCTTCAGCTAGACAAGGGGCGAAAACATGTCTGGTCCAGGATCGCCCCGTCTTCGGAGGGAATAGCTCGTCCGAGGTCAGAGTGACACCGCATGGTGCCGCAGCGTTTCACGTATATGCCAAGGAAACCGGCATCATATCGGAGTTGTTGATTGAGGAACGCGCACGCAATCACGAGACGGTATTCGAGAACGGCTGGACGAACAGCGTTTGGGATATGACGCTTTATGATCTGGCGCAGCGAACAGAGAATTTGACCTTCTATTTGAATACGTCCATTCTGGATGTCCGGATGAGCAATGAGCGAAAGATCGCGTCGGTCGTGGGATACGTGGCAAATGCTGAAACTGAACTTGAGTTGGAAGCGGACGTATTCGTCGATTGCACGGGGGACGCTATCGTTGCCGACCGGGCCGGCTGTGAATGGCGGATGGGTTCCGAAGGACGCGAGGAGTTTGGCGAACCGCATGCGCCACTTGAGGCCAGTGGAGATGTTATGGGAAGTTCGATTCATTTTAAAACGAAGGATCTTGGTTACCCGGTTCCGTTTACCGCTCCTGATTGGGCGGCGAAGCTTGATAATCCGGACTTTTTCTATAAACAGGGACGTAACCCGAATGATCTGCGTGGGGGTTACTGGTGGATCGAGATTGGTGTGCCTTGGCATACGATTTATGAAAGTGAAGATATTCGCCATGAGCTGACGCGCTATGTCTTAGGCATCTGGGAGTGGATCAAGAACAAAGATCCGCTTACCAAAGAACTGGCTGTCAATCATGCGATAGATTGGATCGGTCAGGTGCCGGGCAAACGAGAAAGCCGCAGAATTATGGGGCAGTATTTAATGACTGAGCATGATCCATTAAACAACACTGTCTTTGAAGACGAAATTGCTTATGGAGGCTGGTTCCTTGATTTGCACACGCCGGGTGGATTACTTGCGCCAACGAGCGAGCATGCCAGTTCAGAAGGATATGATGAGACGTCTGCCTATATGGTCAAAAGCTACTGTGGCCCTTATGGCATACCACTCAGGTCAACGATTGCCAAGGATGTGGATAACTTGATGATGGCCGGCAGGAACATTTCTGTGACACATGCAGCATTAGGAACGGTGCGTGTTATGGCGACGACCGCGCTTGTTGGGCAAGCGGTTGGAACAGCCGCAGCGATTGCTTTGCGGAAAGGATTGGTACTTGCCGATGTACCAAGTCAGGCGATTCAGGAAGTGAAGCAAACGCTTCTTCGTGATGGCTGCTTCCTGCTGAATACAACGAACGAAGATGAGTTGGATCTTGCGCGCAGCGCGCAGGTGACGGCAAGCAGCCAAGCGGCGTGCCATGGCGCTGAAGTGAGGGCAGACCTGCAAGAGTCAGGTGAACGGGGGCCCCAGGATGATTTTCTTCGCCAACGGAAAGGGCAATGGATGGCGATTTCGGAAGGAGTTCTGAACCAAGTTTCGGTTTGTTTGAGCAATTGGAGCGACACCCCGCAAATTGTGGAAGCCAGAATCATTCCTGTCGATCATATCTGGGATTACCGCTCGGAAGCGAATCCTGCAATTGCTGCAGCGGAGCTGCGCATCATGCCTGGCAAGTATCAATGGATCGATTGGAATGTCCATCTGGACGAGACCACTGGCTTGAAGTCCGGCAGCTACGTTCGCTTGGATTTGCTTGCGAATCCCCACATCGTTTGGCATTGTTCGGATGGCATCGTGCCAGGGCAAACGTGTGCGTATGAAATGGGTGAGGGGAAGATGCGCCGGGATTGGAATGGGCCGACCCGCAGCTTCCGTGTGGAGCCTCCGCAGAATGCCTACCGTCCAGAGCATGTCATTAATGGTGTCACCAGACCCTATCGATTTACGAACCTGTGGCGCTCAGATCCGCGCGAGTCGCTCCCGCAATGGCTTGAGCTGCGTTGGGAAGAGCTTCAATCCATTCAACAAATTGAGATTACGTTCCCTGGCAGCCTGCTATGGGAATACCGAGGGTATGCACCGTTATATCGTGACCCGCAATGTCCGAAGGATTATCGGATCGAAGCCTTCGTTGGAGGTGACTGGCAGCAGTTCCTTGAGGTGAAGGAGAATTACCAGCGTCACTGCCGATATACACTTGAGCAGCCAGTTCAAACTGCTAAGCTGCGCGTTGTCATCGAGGCAACCAACGGTGACCCATCGGCTGCGATCTATGAAATTCGTTGTTATTCCTAGCATAATAACAACAGCTCTAATTCGGTGAACTGGGGCTGTGAGAAGGGCAACGGGTGAGCATGAGGTAGATGGAGATTATTTCTATAGGTTGGATATGCCAAATACCGGCTACAATTAGTCCAAAGGAGGGCTGCGCGTGATTCACATTCGTTCGGACTATGCAGGCGGCAATATAAAGGTAGTCTCGTTGGATGAAATTGTGAGGTTGGAGCAGGATATCCGGGATTCCTCCTATTGGTGGTTTTATTGGAACTTCTGTATTCGCTGTGAAGAAGAACGGGAAATCGTCTTCGAATTCATGAATGGCGAAGTGATTGGACCATGGGGACCGGCTTATAGCTTAGATGGCATGAACTGGACATGGCTTGGAGAACAAAGTTTAATTAACTCCAAATCATTTGTATACCGATTCGTTTCAGAACACCCCGAAGTTTATTTCGCATTTTCGCTGCCCTATCAATTGCTGCATTTGGAAAGATTTTATGATAAATTCAAGGATTATTCGATTGTGCGTCGTGATACCCTTTGCCTATCTGAACAAAAGAGAGAAGTGCCTCTCTTACGAATCGGCAATGCGGATGCGCCGCAACATATGTTCTTCTCCAGTCGTCACCATGCCTGCGAATCTACGGTGAACTACGTATTGGAGGGTTTGTTGGAGTTATTCATAGAGGAGCATTCCGTATCTGGGTTTCTCGATCAATTTTGCATACACTTCGTACCTTTCGTTGACATAGACGGGGTCGAAAATGGTAATCAAGGTAAAGGAAGGGCGCCACACGACCATAATCGGGATTACATCGATCAACCAATTTATGCAGCTACACCAGCGATTATGCGATATGTGAGTGCCTTGCAGCCCGAAGTCGGCATTGATTTCCATTGCCCGCACAAATGGGGCGAACGCAATGATCACGTCTTTTTCGTTAAGACAGGTACCGAGGCAGACCGCCGGATCGAGCGACTCGGGCAACTGCTGCATGATCTGACGCAGGGATTAGACAGCAATCGGGAGATTCCGTACGATCCTTCCTATGATATCGAGATGGGCGATGATTGGAACCAGCTGTCTCCCACTTGCTCATCATTTATGATTCAGGAAAACGTACCTATGGCTGTTTCGATGGAAATCCCCTATTTCGGTCTCGTTTATATGCAGTATACGGCGGATTCACTTCGGCGGTTAGGCAGGCGTTTGGCTCAGGCATTGAAGATTTATATGCGTGAATCATAAAGGAATAATAACGAAGCAAGCCCCGGTAGCTATCGATACCGGGGCTTGCTTTTCATTGCATTGTATTGCGAAACTCCTTGGGAGAAATGCCGCAGTGGTTTTTAAAAGCCCGCGAGAAATGATAAGCGTTGCTGTAACCGACCTTTTCCGAAATTTCATGGATGCGCAAAGCGGGGTCCTTCAAGAGTTTTTGTGCTTCCTCTATGCGTATCTTGGTCAAATAAGCGGTAAAGGTCAACCCCATCCGTTCTTTAAACAGCTTGCTGAAATAAGAGTAGTTCATGGATACCCGATTTGCCACCTCTTGGTGGATCATTGGCTCTCCAGTCAGACATTACCCGATGTCGTTCCCATTGAGGTCAATGAGGAGTTGCTTAGCCTGTGGCGAAGGCTCATCTATGAAAAGCGGAATTTGCATGAGAATAACGCAGAAATCATTATTTGCTGCGCCAAGCTGCTATGCTTGACGCTTGAACGGTCCATTGCCAAAACATTGTCCGCCGACGGCCGCAAGGAGCATTTCATTGCCTATAAGCTCAAGCAATATATTGAAAAGCATGCGACGGAACCGCTCACGCTGGATAAGCTGGCAGCTCGCAATGGCGTCAGTTCGTCAACTGCCTCCCATTTGTTCAAGCTGGCCTTTGGCTTGCCGCCTATCCGTTATGCCGTTGAGGTTCGTTTGGCCATTGCCTGTGACCGCATCCTGTACAGTGATATGCGACTTGAGGACGCTGCCGAAGCTTCCGGTTTCCGCAGCTACCCTTACTTCTGCCGTGCCTTTCGCTCAAAATATGGCCATAGCCCCAGTGAATATCGGTCGCAATACCGGAACGTATAATGCTTGTGGTAAAATAAGTCTGTTGGCATATTCTCGTACTTGTAAATTCAGGAAGCGAGAGATCAAAGAAAGGCGGGCACATAACTTGAATATTAAGTTACTACACGTGAATACAGAGGAAGACATCACAGAAGTTGCTCGATTGGCGGCTGAAATATGGCGTGAATATTATGTAACCCTCATTACAATCGAGCAGATCGATTACATGATTGGTAAATTCCAAGCGGTTCCAGCCATTACGGATCAAATCTACCATCAGGGCTACGAATATTACTTGATCCAACACGATGGCTCCGCAATCGGATATATGTCGGCCAGACAAGATGAGGGGAAGCTCTTTCTGAGCAAGTTTTATATCGGGAAGGAGCACCGGGGGCGCAGCTATGCCAGCCAAGCGATGGCATTCCTGGAGCAGCTGTGTAAAGACCGCAACCTAAGCCATATATGGCTGACGGTCAATCGTGATAATGAATCGAGTATTGCGATTTATGAGAAAAAAGGTTTCCGGACAGTAAGGGAACAAATTGCAGATATCGGGAATGGGTTTGTGATGGATGATTTTATTATGGAAAAAGAAATGGAATGAGGGAAGGATGGAAGTAGAGAAATGAACAATAAGAATATAAAAAGCACTAACAATTTTGATGAGGCCTCTATCATTCAGGGGTTTGACATTGAGCTTAGTGAAAAAAATGCGCAACGCATAGACAGATTAGTTGATGATTTCGAAAAAAGTATTTTAAATCGAGTTGATGAAGAGTATTCAGTAAATACAACGTTTTCTGAACGTCTTGCAGATCGAATTGCCAAGTTCGGTGGAAGCTGGACTTTCATCGGATACTTTGGCGCAGTTCTTCTGGCTTGGACGGTATGGAATATGCTTCCTTTTAATAAGCCTTATCACTTTGACGAACCTCCATTTATTCTTCTGAACTTGTGCTTATCTTTTCTCGCAGCCTTCCAAGCACCAATCATTATGATGAGCCAAAATCGGCAAAATGCCAGAGATAAACATGAGTCGGTTATCGATTTTGCCATTAATTATAAAGCAGAACAAGAAATTGATGATATTCAAAAGCACTTACATCGTATAGAAGATAATAGTTTGCATACTCAAGAACAGTTTAGCAACGAGTTGATGCAGATTAAACAGCTTCTTGCTTCCATTGAATCTAAACTAGATGTTAAGAAGTTGGATGAATGAGGTACGGATAGCGGTAACTACTTGTGGCCGAAACTCCAAAAAAGGCTGGTTCGTTTTATTAACGAACAGCCTTTTTGTTAATTGTGAAAGTATAAGTTTTTGGTTGGATTTCAGGTGTTTTCCCTTTTAGTTTTTTAGAATGTGAATGTTCCTATTTGTTCCATTTGCTGCTGGTTTGGAGGTATAAACAAGCTATTTGGCAGAATGAGATCCTTTAGATTAGCAATAGCGCGGAGATAAGGGAACGTCAAGCTGCGATACTAGAAAATGTGTCATAAAAGGGATCCAGAGGGAACTACAGTACGCTATCATTCTGAAAACCGCGATATTCCAGGCTAGAGGGAACTACGGTCCGCTATTTCGCCATTTCTCGCTCAGAATCAGCAGTTTCCGCTTAAATAGCGGATCTCAGTTCCCTTTTATGCTACGTTTACCCCAGATCCCGCCATATAGCGGATCATAGTTCCGTTTCTCCGAAGCTCTCTGTTATTGCAAAGCTCAAAGGGAACTAGGATCCGCTAGTTTATTGATAACCGTTATGAAGACACTCATCTCTTAGGGCACCATAGCCGCTTTTCTTAAATGCATCGGCTTAATTTCCCGGAGCGATCACTTCCCAATCTCGCTGCATAAGAATGCGTTCCCCAGCTTTGAATTGGATGGAGAGGTGATTGATCCCTGGTTTCAACTTAACGTCAAGTCCCATATCAGATAATCCGAATTGATAACCCAATTTGTAGAGGTGATTTATTTGCGCCAGTTGAACAGGGGACTGGTTGTCAGCAGAATCACGGTTGTTGACAATGATTTGCAATTGCGGTTTAATCGCCTTTTCATCCTTGTACAAGTCCTCATAAAGCAGCCCCGCGAGATGAAGCTTCAGTGCGACGTCTGCCTTCTCCTGCAGGTTATAGTCGGAAATTTCATACTCTGTGGTGCTGAGCGTCACATTTCTATCTCCATAGGAAACCTTATCATTGTAGGCAGTTGTCACACCGAATAAAATCCTCAGATGAGCTAAGCTTAGAAGAGGTGCCCCTTGTTTCGAATCCGGATCGGTAGCCGGCGCTTCCGTGAGTTTCACGACATTTGCCAGCTTGCCGTTCCACAATGTTTTGGCTGCAGACTCGCCAGCTTTAAGTTGTACCGCATAGCCGTCTGCTTTCTTAAAGGTCCACCAGCCCTCGGAGTCAGGCCCAGATAGCTCATAATGATATAGACTGGCCAAAAATGCTGAACGAAAAGCCGGTTCTCCTTTCTGCATACCTCCGATCGTATCGGGACCATACGTAAATACACCGGATTCGTTCTGATAAAATACCCCTTGATAGGAGGTTTTCGAATGAATTTGGATGTCATTCTCGTGGTCTTTCAGTACAACACGGTCTTGATATGGATTCATTTGAATCCAACCTTGGCCCACAAAGGAGTTAATTTTGAACCAACGTGTGCCGTCAGGTGCAGTCCAAGCAGCGAGAGGGGAGATCGTTTGAGCCCCGATTTGGCCATTATCCAGCGATATTCTCGTATTCGGGAATCGGTAGATCGCTGTGCTGTACGCCTTAAGCTCGATGGAAGACGTATCGTCCATGGTGTCTTCGGGTTCGGCATAGCTCGGGCTGAACCAGCCTTCAGCTTGATCGTTTTTGACATGATACCAGTTCTCAGGGCTCCATAGCGCATCCAAATTGGTAGTGGTCTCTATTACGTTCAGATCACCGGAAGGAAGCGTTGCTGTAATCTTCGCATTCGCATCGGGATACGCGAATAAAGAACTTTGATGCTTTCGTTTGAGGATTTGCTTTTCGGGCACAATCAGCATGCCTGGTCCGAACGCCCATTTCAAGCCTTGTTTCGTTTCAAATTGATAGGAGCTTCCAAGTACAGAACGGAATTTCGCTGTTTGATGAACGAAAAGAGACGTCAGATACCCCTCATATTGATACGTAATGTAATCCATTCGCGGATTGCTATTGTAATAAGTACTCGCATAGAACACTTGCTGATCCAGCGGCTGCAAATTCCCGATCTCATCCAAATGCAAATGAACCCACTGATCCCCTAGCCACGTTGTGTGGATTTTGATCCACCGCTTCGGATTGTAATTCCCTTCAGCTTGGCGAAACCAGGTCTTCTCCGCATCGACGACAGTGACTTCCTGCGGCGACAGCGCCGCGGTTGGATCTCCGGCTTCCGATGGCCGCGCGTATAGCGGCGTTTCCGACATTAAGCGCAGGGTTTGAGGAGCAGGGACTTCAATTTGCCATGGTGCGGTTTTGATCCAGCGGTCGCCGATATCCGTATGTATTTTCCACCAATTGCCGCCTGTCGCCCATTGGACCTCGGCTTCAAGGACTTCAACCGTTTGCGGCGCGAAGGTACCTTCTGGCTGATTGCGCAGTGTATTGGGGATGACATAGTAGGGCATGTTTTCAATAAATGTGAGCTGCTTCGGAATAAAGATACCGTCCGCTGGCTCTGTTGGCGTATCGGCATATTCATAGGCGCTTCCTGTTGCGGTTAACAGACCGAGCTGCATGCTGACTCCGAACAGTACGAGGAATGAAACTTTTCTCCACATAAAGCCATCTCCTTTGTTCCTATTTTTTCAATGTCTAGTATATTCTACTAAGAAAAAGATCAGAAGTTGTGCTCGTGGATCAGGGAATTCACCTATGCTTGGGGATGAGCTGATTTTAAGATAGTTGGTATTATTTTGCGATATCTTAAATAAATAAAACATTTGTAGGTTTTTGTTTATATACGTCTTTCCAAAACAACTCTAAAATAGGTGCAGCGGAGAGTTGAGCAACATAGATCTCTGATTCAGTTTAACAACGGAGGTCACTTGGAATGAACAGGAAAAAACCAACCGATTACGAGCTTCTAAAAGAAAAATTTAGGACGCCTCCGATGGAACATCGCTCCGTACCGTTCTGGTCATGGAATGGTTTGCTGGACCAGAATGAATTGGACGCACAAATTGAAGGATTCAAGAAACAGGGAATGGGCGGCTTTATGATCCATGTAAGGGAAGGTCTGGAAACGCCGTACTTAGGTGATGAATTTATAGAACGTATTAAAGAAACAGTTGCCACAGCGAAGAAGGAAGGCGTTTCTGCGTGGTTATATGATGAAGACCGCTATTCATCAGGAATGGGCGGAGGCAGGGTCCCCCGGTTAGGCGGCGACGCTGTGCGGGCTAAAGCATTATCATTATCGATTTGCCGCAATTATGAAGAAGACGATACGATCCAGGCGGTCTATCAGGCGAGTATTCTCGGCAACGAGCTGCATAGCTGCAAAAGCATACACGATTGGAAAAATCCGATTCATTTGCAAGCGGGAGAAGAAGTCTATTTGGTTATGCGCCGTCATATCGCATCGCCGAATGAGTGGTGTCACGGTGATACCTATCCAGACAACATGAATCCCCAGTCGGCCCAATTATTTATCGAGACGACATATGAATGCTATAAGGAAGCGGTGGGAGAGGAGTTTGGGCGCACGGTTCCAGGGATTTTTACGGATGAACCATCGATTCGGGGATTTCAGGAGCAGCTTAATGAGCCGGAGTTGACTTGGATATCCTGGTCGGATCTCTTACCCCAAGCTTTCTCAGATAGGAACGGTTATGAGATTTGGGATACACTCCCTTACTTTTTTTTCCTGGGCCCGTTCTCCTCGAAGATTCGCCATGACTACTGGAAGATCGTCACCGAAATGTTCTGTGATGCCTACACGAAGCAGATCGGCAACTGGTGTGGAGTAAATGGTATCTCCTTTGCCGGGCATTTCTGTGAGGAAGGAGATATCGTCGGCGCGGTCCGACACTGCGGAGCTGTCATGCCTCATTATCGGTATATGGATATCCCCGGAATCGATACGTTGTGCGAGCAAACGGATGAGAGCCTGACGATTAAGCAGGTGTCCAGCGTAGCGAATCAATATGGAAAGAAAAAGGTCATTACGGAAACCTATGGTGTCACAGGATGGGGCCTGACGTTCGAAAGCCGCAAATGGATTGGGGACTGGCAGTTTGCGCTTGGCGTTAACTTTTTGACCCATCATCTTGCCCTGTATTCTCTTCGTGGATGCCGCAAGCGCGATTATCCGCCTTCCTTCAATTATCATGTGAACTGGTGGGAGCATAATCGTGTCATGGAAGACTATTTCGCACGGCTAGGAGGAGTGCTTAGTGAAGGCACCGTAGTCAGGGATATATTGGTGATTCATCCAGCGACCTCGGTTTGGACGAAACTCGGACAGGATGTTTGCTCAACCGAATGGCTCAATCATGCCGGAAATACGGAAGAGCTGAAGGAATACAACAGAGCATTCAACGAACTCATCCAACAACTCCTTAGCGAACACTATGATTTTGATCTGGGAGACGAATTGATTCTGGAGGAGATAGGTCGCGTACATCAAGATACGCTGCTCGTTGGACAAGCAAGTTACCAAGTTGTCGTACTGCCCGGACTCCATAACTTGCTCAGAACAACGTACGAACTGCTGATCACTTACCTGGATGCTGGAGGAAGCGTACTATCTTGCGGAGAAGTTCCAATGTGCATAGATGGAGAACAAACACACGAATTGCAATCCTTGCTGGGTCACCCACGATTTCATCGGCTTCAGACCCAACATGAGCTTTTGAAAGAACTTGCATCTTATGCAGGCCGTACGCTTCGTTTAATAGACCACAACGGACAAGAGGCCGTCCAACTAATGTGCATGCGTCGAGAGCTGTCGGACTGCACGGTTTTATTTGTTGTCAATAATGACCGAGAATCCGGATGTGAGGTAGAAGTTCGAATCAAAGGAAGTGGACGGCTAGAAGAATGGAACCCGCTTACAGGTGAAAGTTGGGAGAAGCCTGTCCAGTCTCACAATGGGGATATCATTTTCCAAGAGCATTTCGGTCAAGCAGATTCCAAATTGTATATCTTATCCCATTCAGGAGAGACAACGTTGCCCGCAGAACAGAAATGGGGTAATTCACAACCATTGACCAGCCTTGGCCCAGTTACCCGGTTCACCAAGACAGCTCCTAACGCCGTTGTCCTTGACTCCTGCCAATACCGGATCATAGATGAACCATGGTCTGAGATGATGAGTGTTTGGCAAGCTCAACAACTCGTTCGCGAGAGACTGCAGATGAGACAAGTTTTTGCTAATGGCAATCTTCAGAGACATTTTTGGATCCACGATTCTCATATGAATAATGGCACGCCAATGACGATTAGGTTCGTTTTCCATGTGAAGGATATCCCGGTAACCGATACGTTTATTGTCTTCGAGCAAGCGCATCGCTTTCAATTTCGATGCAACGGACAATTCATTTCAGATAAACCAGACGGCTGGTATTTGGATCGCAGTATGTCAAAACTTAAGCTTCCGTTACTGCTTCAAGGAGAGAACAGGCTCGAGATCAGTTGTGAATATACACATGATATGGAGATCGAGGATGCATTTCTAATCGGCGACTTCGCTCTTGACAGCAATTGGAGTCTGGTTAAGGAACCAACGAGTCTGCAATTTGGAGATTGGTGCTTGCAAGGTTATCCCCACTATTGCGGAAGTATGGTCTACCACTTCGAGTTTAATGTGAATCTTGAGGAAGGCAATCGGATCGTGTTGGAACTTGGTCCTTATGAGGCAGTCACATTATCTATGACAATAAACGGACAGCATGAGCAGCCAATCCCATGGCGTCCTGCGAGGGGAGTAGAACTGACTGGATTACTTACAAATGGAATCAACTCCCTTGATATCGAGGTTGTTGGCAGTCCGCGAAATCTTCTTGGTCCCTTGCATGAGGCCAGTCCAAATCCAACTTGGGTTGATTGGTGGTCTTTTCATCCTGCTGGACAGGCGTATTCACCCGAATATGTCCTTCGTCCATATGGTTTGATGGGGCAAATTCATATTTACCAGATCGCTCCCAAAGCAAATACTTAGAGGAACTGAACCCGCGTTAGCGCGGGTTTTAATTATTTGTAAGCCGCGCGAAAAACCGCCTTTACATGCCAGTACTTCCTCTGATTAAATGGTAGTATCAAGAAAGGCGGAGCTGCATGAGAAAACTTCAACCATTCTTTTATATCAAGAATAGATCTACATCCTTGTTTCTTAGACTTCTCTCAGGCTTTCTGTGCATTACTTTGCTTTTGAGTACCCTTACGTTATATTCTTTTACTGTTTCCAAACAAAATGTCCGGAAGGAAATCGTTAAGTATAATACCCTTATGCTGCATAATACGATGGAAAGCTACGAGAAGCATTTTGACATGATCAAAAGGCAAATGCTGCTTTATTTCATCAGTGAGAAAGTGCAAAAGTTTCACTCGAATCCGAAATACATTGATTTCCCCGGCATACAACAGGATATAAATTCATGGGTCTCCAATAATCAGTTGTTTATCAACAATATTGTTCTTTACTCGAAGCGCAATGAGATGATCTTGGAAAAGGGAACGAGTACAAAAGTAGATACGATGTTCCAGGTTTTCTATGAGAACGAAGCGTATTTGCCTGACTTCTGGCGCGGGCAGTTTAACCAGGATTATAATATTCGCATCTTTCCTTCCTCCATTTTTCATAACCAGATGTATCGGGATCAGACAGGGGACGAAGAGCTGATTCCCGTCATTTTCAAAACGTCAGGCAATAGCGATTTCATGATGATCGTATTCCTTGATGCAAGCAAGATGTATGAAGCTTTTCATCGTACGATCAACGAAGATTTTATGATTCATAACGGACAGGGTCTAGCCCTTTTCCGAAGTAAGGGTCAGGATCCGCCCATTGATTTAGAAGATCTGGGCAAGCACAGTACCACAGAATACCAGAGGGAAACCGCATATTATTTTCAGTCTACGGGAGCGGAAAGCGGTTTCACGTATGTCCAGCGGGTCCCGATTGAAAGAATCGCCTCCCAAACCCGTTTGAACATTACCTTAATTATCGCCATCGCGATCTCAATCGCGGCAAGTATCGTCATTTCCTGGTTGTTCGCTGCTGGCATTAACAATCCGCTTCAGAAGGTAATCGCAACGATTCGAGGGGAGAATGACGGAAGCGTCTTTCGTTCCTCCATTCGAGAATTTAATATTATCCGCCATCAAATACAGGACAAGAACAAGTTGCATAAGCAGTTATCCTTTCTCCACCAGCTAAGAGCGATACAAGGTCAGGATGCAACCCCCATCTCATTTGTAAACAAATCATTTATGGTTGTTTTGTTCCACGCGATGATCAGAGGAGAGGGAGAGAAGGAGCACGCTTCTTTTCAAACTTGGCTTAGCTACATGAATGTGTACATGGAAGATAGAATTAGTAAGGCATTTCCGGGTTCCTTAACTTTTCAAATTGAGCATAATCAGATCCTCAGTCTTGTTTTTTCGGACCGAAGGGAGGAATTAGCGAGTCAACTTGCCCGAATGGAAGCTTTATTCGAGCAGGATAGAGCATTCGGCACGATTACGATGGGGGTCTCCTCCGTGCATAGTCATTCCGAAGAGATTGCTGTTGCTTACCGAGAAGTTCAGATCTTGATTCGGGAACGCAGAATGGTTGACAAAACACAGATCATAACGGAACGAAGGGAGCAGGCAGATTTAATCGCCTTCGCGTCGGATCAATGGAAGGAGTTTCAGGTAAACCTGCGCGAAGGAAATGAATTACAATTGACGAACTTAGTGGAACGAACGTTTATCAGATGGCTAGGGAAGGAACCGTCCGCTGCCACGATGGTTGAATTCGGAGGAAGCTTGGTTGGCAAAATAAAAAGCGAGGCATCCCCGCTGGATATTTCTCTAGGCCGGCTGCAGTCTATCTTCCAACATGCCGAAAGCCAAATGCAGGCTTGCATTACGATGGAAGAACTGGAGCAGTTGCTTCTCAATTGGGTTACACAGGCTGCGGAGGCATTTCGCGAGAAGAAACAGCTGCGTGATCCAATCACGTCGTTCGTTGTCGATTATGTAACCGATCATCTTGAGGAAGAGATCTATCTGGACCTCCTTGCGGAACGTCTGAATTTGAGTGGAAGCTATTTGTCCTACTACTTCAAAGAGAAGACGGGGATGAATATCGTAGACTTTATTAATGAAAAAAGAATTATGCAGGCAACTACACTGCTCACCGACAACAAATTGAAAATCCACGACGTTGCAGCAGCGGTAGGGTACCGGAATATTACATCATTTAATCGTATGTTTAAGAAGTATGTCGGGCTTACACCTAGCGAATTTCGCAAGAAACCCGAATTTGATACATAACTGTAAGCTCCGCAGTGCGGAGCTTTTCCTTTTTCATCGCAAGCTGTGCACTTTTTTGGCTTTTTGAGATTTTCTTTGGATATACCAAAAAAGTAGAAGAATGAATGGCTTTCGTTCATTTACGGATCGTTCAATGGTATCTATGATAAGGATTGAAAGGAGTTATTTAATGATACGAGTATCAAAGAGAAGTTATTTGGTTTCGATGATCGTTTTGGCATCCGCAGTGTTTGCCGGCTGCAGCAGCTCCACCGATCATTCAGCGGAACCTAATCGTGCAGGAACGGTGAGTCCGACCAACAATGCCGTATCGAGCTCATCTGTTTATACTCCCGCTACGATTCGTGTGTTTACCGAGTACAATACCGCTTGGCCACCGAAAAAGGATTGGGGTGTATGGAAGTGGGTGAAAGAAGAGACGAACATTACGGTCAATCAGAAAACGGCGACCTCACCAGAGTCGCTCTCGCTGGAAGTCGCCTCCGGCAACATGCCGGATGTCATGTCCGTTTTCCCAGGTGATGTGCAGAAATTCGGCGCACAGGGAGCTTTCCTCGATTTGTCCAAATATATGGACAAAATGCCCAATGTGAAAGCTTATCTGGATGTTAAGCCGGATATTCGTGCCAGAGTTACACAGCCCGATGGAAAGATCTACAACATCATTAACGATGGAGCGGGTACAGGCAACCAGTTAGTCTGGTTCTATCGCGACGATGTTTTCCAGAAAAACAACTTGAAGGCGCCGTCGACCTGGGATGAGCTTTATCTTACAGCAAAGAAGTTGAAAGAGCTTTACCCGGAAAGTTATCCTCTTGTATTCCGCCATGGCATTAATACTCTGTTTGCATTCGCTCCTACGTTCGGGGTATATCCGGAATTCCATAAAGATCCGGTTACCGGCAAGATGAAATACGGTGTGAACGATCCTAATTTCAAGAAGATGATCGAGTATCTGAATAAGTTCTATACAGAGGGCTTGTTCCCTCCCGATTGGCTCTCCATGGATTATAAAGCTTGGTCCCAATTCATGGCGACGAACAAATCATTTATCACCGTGCAATACATTGGACAAATTGAAATCATGAACAATCAGATGAAGGAAGGACATTTGAAATTTATGGCGCCTCCGCTAGGAGCAGGGAGCAAAGCGTTTCTGCCAAAAGGCAATTATGAAGATTACGGCTTTGCTGTTGCCTCCAAGACGACAAACCTGGAAGCATCGCTGCGTTACCTGAATTTCATCTATTCGCAGAAAGGCCGCGATGTGCTCAGTTGGGGGAAAGAAGGAGAGACGTACACCGTCGAGAACGGCAAGCGCAAATTTAAACCGATCTTTAAGGAAGCGAATGATTTGCGCAAAGAAGCTGGCATTCAAACGGCTGGAACGTATGGATGGTTCGACTTTGATGCCTGGCTCTCCCTTGTAAAAGATAGCGAACAAGAGGCTTATGTTGAAGCGCAGAAATACCAATTCCCAGTCAACAACATTTTACCTATTTTGACGAAAGAAGAGATCGACGCCATCGTCACACAAGCTGATCAACTCAATAAATATTACACGACTTCCGTTAGCAAGTTCATCATGGGCGAAATGCCGTTAGCGCTGTGGGATACATTCATTTCCTCCTTGAATCAGTATGGACTTGCTAAGCTGCTCGAAACGTACCAAACCGCTCTAGAACGACAGAAAGCGGGCAAATAATGCTTTGCAGGAAGCTTTCACTTTAGTGTTGGGGTAATCCCGATATCATGAGAAAGGGGAATGAATAATGCACGTAAGAATAATAAAAATCATAGCTTTCTGGCTTTCCTTGCTGTTGCTAGGGGGACTATATCCTGCTTCATTTCCACAGTACGCCAGTGCTGAAGGTACGGCGCTGCAGTGGCCGGTATTCGCCAATGGCGAGCATATGCCCTATCGGCCGGAGGACTCGCTCGTCACCTCGCAAAGTCCGCCCGATTTCAGCTGGCCGCCCGCACTAGGTGCAGAATCGTACCAGCTTCAAGTATCGCGAACGTCGGATTTTGCGGTAGTTGCACACGAAGCGAGCGCTTTGATGACCAATTTCTACAACTTTGCGGATGCGTTCGCAGCGGGTTCTTGGTATTGGAGGGTACGCTACTTCCAAAGCGGTACGGCTTCGGAATGGACGACAATTCGGCGGTTTCGAATCCAGGAGAATGCTGTACCTTTTCCTGTACCCACTGTAGATACAATGATCAGCAAGGTGCCAGCAGCCCATCCACGCATATGGACGACACCCGATACGCTTCTGCAGTTCCGCAGCTACGCGTTGACGAGCGGTAAAACGTTCTATGATGCCAAGTATACGCAAGCTGTCAGCAATTTGAACGCATCAATGCCTTCGGAGCCAACCACTCAGGGGAAATCATATACCGATGACGTTTTGAACAATTTAATGACTGCTGCTTTTGTTTACCTGATTTCAGGTGAGGAACGATTCGGACAAAGTGCAAGGGCACAGCTGCTCAACGTGGCTAATTGGGATACGAATGGCACAACGAGTTACGTGAAAGTTGGCCAGGTGCACCGAGCAATCACTTATCAATCAGCAATGGCCTATGACTGGGTGTATAGTTTGCTCAGTCCAAGCGATAAAACAAAGATTCAGACGATGATTGTATCCCGTATGACTGCCATGTATGATGATCTTCTCGTCCAACATCCCATTACGAAGAATCCTTACGATGCACATGGCTGGACCGCCTTAGGGTTCATGGGAATTGTCTCTATTGCTCTCCTGCGTGATATCCCAAATGCGGAGCCGTGGTTTAAAGCAATCGTTCCGCCTTACATCAATTTGATGCCCAACTGGGGCGGTGAAGATGGAGGCTGGTCGCAAGGAACCGGGTATTGGCAATGGTCAAATTTGACAAATAAAGAATTTATGGACGTTCTGCTAAGCGCTACAGGTATGAATCTATATGGGAAAGCGTTTTCACGCAATGAAGGAATGTTCCCCTTGTATGCGTTTCCGCATGGATCTCCCAAAGGGATCATCGGTGATGGGACACATGACGCTCCCGGAGCGCCAAACGTTACCACTTTTCAAAGACTGGCTCAAATGTTTCAAGACCCACGGATGCAATGGGGCGCGCAGGCGGTAGGTTCGCCTTCGTTAGATCAATTGAGCAAGTATTTCTACGGTGACAACAGCGTAGAAGCTCGCCCTCCGGTCGATTTGCCAAACTCCAAATGGTTTAAAGACATTGGCCTGGTCGCCATGCATTCCGATCTTCTGAACCCGGAACGCATTTCGATGTATTTCAAATCAAGTCCCTATGGCAGCTATATCCATAGCCAAGCGGATCAGAACAGCTTTGTCATCAATGCGTACGGCGAATCGCTTGCGGCGAAGACCGGCTATTACGATGACTTTAACAGCGCCCATCGTACGAATTATACGGCTCAGACATTATCAAGCAATGCGATCACGATCGACGGGAAAAAGGGGCAGCCCATCAACAATATCGATGCAGATGGAAACATTCTCGGTTTTGTAACGCATCCTGATTTCGATGCGACCAGCGGCGATGCCACAGCAGCCTATCAGGGAAGTCTGACGAAGGCCGTTCGGCATATGATTTACGTGAAGCCGTCCATGTTCGTTGTGGTAGATCAACTGAAATCTGCGAATCCAGCCGGTTCTGAATTCGAGTGGAGACTGCATGCCGAGGACCAGCTAATACTAGATGCGGATCAGGCTGGTGCGACCATTCTCAAAGGAAAGGCGGGACTCAAGACGCGAATCCAGTATCCTGCGAACATGCGAGCGACGCTGGAAGATAAATTCATAAGTATGGATGGGCAAGAGGTACTGCCGAAAGGCGATTATGCCAATATACCGAGCCAGAAACATGCTGCATTCATTACGCCCAAGTCTAACAATTCGACGATCGTTGCAACCATGGGGGTCTACGAGTCAGGAACAGCAGCACCGAATGTCGTTTCTGAAAACCATGGGAATTATATGAAGATGAGCTTTGAAGATGGGAGTACGGTATACGTCAGGCTGACGGAAAGCGGAGAAGTTGATGCCGGAGCGATTCGTTTCGACGGCGCAGCAGCTTCAGTTCGTGGAGATTCTGTCATGCTCGTATCGGGGACGAAGCTTGTGAAAGATGGCGTCACACTGCTGTCCAGCGATAAGCCGGCAACCATCGCATTCGGCAAGCAGGAATTGTCTATTTCAGGAGCGGAAGAAACGAACGTGACGATCCATGCGAATGGTATTGCTCGAGTGAGAGATGAGCAAGGGACGGATATTCCGAATACGGGAAGTGCGAGCGAATCTTTGGGACTCCGAGGAGTGTTTTGGCAAGCTTCGCCCACGGCGCTTACGTTGCGTGTCGAGAAGGGCTCTCAGTCGTTTAAATTGAATAACGCCCCGAGCTCGGAACCACTAGGCAACGTTACGCTCCAAACTAACGTTAACGGCTCGAATCAATCCGTCGTGCTGCATGCGCAGAGCGATCTGGAAGGTAATAGCGTAGCTTGGGGCAATTTGGTTAACTCAGAAGGACTTTATGAGGTCGTTGAGGCACCGAATGGCTTTCTGTTCGAACATAGCGGAAGTCAGAAAACTCTCTATTTGGAACAGGACGCGTCTATTATTTTACATGGTGCTGCAGATCATCCGCTAACGCTTCGCAAACTGGGGTCAAATATTCCAGTCAACACGCAGGTTCGAGATGATTATGACAATGTGAGAAATTTGCTTAGCGTCCAGCAGGAAGCAGAAAGGTTTGATTCTTCAAGAGGAGGGACGTTCACCCGGTATGCGACGCGTGAATTCTTGTCTAATAAAATTGGAGTCGGCAACTGGATCACGAAAGGGCAATGGCTTAGCTATTCACTTGACGTTCCGAAACGAGGCAACTATGACCTGGTTCTAAAGTATGTGTCTGGACCAGCCGTTGGAACGGCAAGGTACTTGCAAATCGGAATCAACATTCCCGCCTATTTCCAAGTTCCTCCTACACTTGATTACGGGCAAGATCAAGCAAATTGGAGATCGCTGCGAGTCAAAACGGGTACAATGCTAGAGCCCGGACCCGTTAGATTGACCATGTGGAACTCGAACGGTCTGATGAATTTGGATTGGATCGGCCTTATGGAAGTGAAGGATGACGAAGTTCCTCCGACGGTCCCCGCCAACCTTCGTCTGGTAACGACCACGGATACGACTGCAACGATTGGTTGGGATGCCTCCAGCGATAATGCAGGCATTAAGGAATACCGAGTTTATGTGAACGATGTATTTCAAGCGACCGTTACAGGGAACGTGACCGAGGCGATCGTTCCTGGACTCACTGCTGGAAACGGCTACCGGATTAAGTTGAGAGCAATCGATACGAGCGATAACCCGTCGTTTGACAGCTTACCGCTTGATATCGTGACCGCGGATTCCGCTGCACCCGACTGGAGTGGTGATGCTGCCTTGCGTACGACGCTTATTTTCCCTGAGACGGCAAGACTGTCTTGGAGTGAGGCGACTGATAACTCCGGTCAACCGGTTACTTACAACCTTTATCTTATCAACGGATCCGCCGTAGACAAGATTGCGACTGTCAGCGGGACAACATATGATGTGCAAGGATTGCAGCCTAGCAGTATGTATCGCTTCAAGGTGGAGGCTGCCGACTTGCGAGGTAATCAATCCATGTACGGACCATCCGTCCTGGTGAAGACTCTGGCTCCAGGCTTAAGTGGAGGGTTTTATGAATCGTTTACGAATATGCCTGTGGGACCGCTTGCTTCCGGAAACGGCTGGATTGTCGATACGAATCATGGAACGTCAGTGAGCGTAACATCGTCGGCTTACACATCCGATAAGGCGGTCAGTCTTAAGGATACGTATTACGATCTAGCGGATGAATACCGAAGAGCTCCCGTTTTGGCAAGGAACATTCCGGCTATGAGCGGAAGAGTTGTCTTCGAAACAAAATACAAGTTCAACCCGGTCAGCAATCCATATGGCAATTATGAAATTGAGCTTCACAAGAGCGGAGCGATCGCCGCTCGTCTGTCAGGTTTTTCGGGAGGAGGCTTTGGTTATTGGGTGCTGAATAATGGCACTTTGAAAACGATGTCGATTCCGTCCAATACAGGAGGTTTCAAAATTCCTGTCGGCGATTGGATCAAATTAAAGGTCGTTGTTGACACGAGTACGAAAACCTATGATTTTGAGTTCGCCACAGCTAGTCTGAAGAACTACCCCGGTAATGTAGATTCTCCTGGCACATTAGACAAGACAAACGGTATTTATCGAATTTCCGGTGTGCCCTTCTATAACGGGAACACGACGATTAATGCCATAGATTCTTTCAATTTTAGCCCGACCCGGTACACGGGGGATTATACATTGGATGATCTGGCATTCTACAAGGAAACCGTCCTGCCTGAGGCTGCGCTTACAGCGCCTGACCGTGCAGGAATAGCTGAGTTAGTTCCCATTGATTTTAGTTTGCGTAATGTAACAAATATTGCCTCTGAGAAAGTTGCTTTTCACTACAATACTCAATTATTTGACTTTGTCAGCTTGAACAGCACTCAAACCGGTATTACGGTTACGAATACGGTGTATGATCAAGCTAACGGAACGGTTACCGTCAATGTCAGCAACAGTGGTTATGGAAGCGGAACGGTCAGCGGTGATCAAAAACTGCTCCAATTGATGCTTCGTGCCAAATCGGCAACTGGCATCGGCAGCGTTGAGGTCACCTCGGCACAAATAACCAATTCGACCGGTACGGTGACAGATATCAACGGTTTGCCGGGTAAAACGATCCGTGTGCATACCGTTACGGGCATTCAGCAGTAAGCTTTGAAGAGGCTTATCTTATAACCATAATAGAAGAGGGTCGATTCGCTAAGAATAAGGCAGCTAAACGTGCCTATTACAGAACCTAGCTACAGGCTAGGTTCTCTTTTTTGCTCAAGTAATCGGCAGCAATGACTCCACTAACCAAGGCGGTTAATCCTTGTGGATATGACTCTGTTAAGGGTGCTCGGCTGCCTTCTCAGCGATCGGACAGGAGAGTTTAACCTTGACTCTTATAAATGGTGTGGGTATTATTACCATAACGTTGATGGATTGGGGAGAAGTGTATGTTTAAACAAACAGTGAAACAATTCCATCATCACAACGGTGTTAACACATTCCACGATAAGTAGGGTACACACTCATGAATCTATGTAAAGACCATACTTTTATAAGAAAGTTTAGGAAGAGTGAATCGCATGCGAAAGAATTGCAAATTGATTTTGGTTGAAGGGTTGTGCGGCACGGGCAAATCAACTCTAGCAGAACGATCGCATAGCTACCTGGTACAGCAAGGTATTTCCTCCCGTTTCTATGACGAGGGATCAAAAGGACATCCAACGAGTTTGAATTGGCACGCTTTCTTCCGCGAAGAGGAATATAAGGAACTTCTGATGCGGTATCCAGACGCCGCTAATGAAATCCGTTCATGGGCCATAAAAAATGGTAGCAATTATCTGATTCCTTATCGTGAAGTCAAGGAATTCCACGAGTTGGATGCACTCTATTCCGAGCTGAAGTCTCGTGAACTATGTTGGACGGATACGCCTGTAGCCTCGCTGTCAGAGTTTACAATTTCGATTCAGCGGCATTGGGCACGTTTCGCTGAGCTTGCCAGCGCCGTGGAGGAAGTATATGTGCTCGAAGCGGTGTTTTTCCAACATCAGATACATGATTTGTTGGGTCATTATGAAGCTGTTGATCGCCAAATCGAGCATCATATTCAGGAAATCGCCACTCAGATTGTTGATTTGCATCCTGTGGTGATTTATTTAACTCAGCCGAGTGTGCGGGAGCAGCAGGTTTGGATTTCTTCCATCCGTTCAAAACCCCACGTCGCAACGGAACAAAATATTAGGTTTATGGAAAACCGCAAGCGGATCGAATTGAGCTTGCTTGATAGGCTGCCATTTCCATCCTATACAATTGAAAATGATAACCTTGACTGGGAAGAAGTTTTTAGTAATATTGTGGAGACCATAGGACGACACATTGAATAGCGGTATCAAGGAGGAATAAGATGAAGATAGTTGTCGCAATGGATTCAGACTTTGAGTACATATTTAAACATGATCATCATATTTTAGAGAATTTGATATTACCAAAAATTAGAAATAAAGAAATATATATACTAAAGAACCAAAAAGGAAGTAATATTGGATGGATGAGGTACGGATATTTCTGGGATAATACGCCTTTCATGAATATGATTTGGATCGAAGAACAATATCGAGGCAAGGGTGTAGGCAAGCAAGCTGTCCTATTATGGGAAGATGAAATGAAACAAAAAGGCTTTAAATTGGTTATGACGTCTACCCAGGCTAATGAAGAAGCACAGCATTTCTATAGAAAGTTAAGCTATCAGGATGCTGGATGTTTATTACTCGAAAATGAGCCGTTGGAAATTATTTTGACTAAAAAATTAATTTAAACGAGAGACGATAGCTTTGTAAGTCAAGTGATGAAAGATTGCCATTGCGAGATCATCTAGAGCCGCTATGCTTTATTTTGAATTAAATCATTGGCAAATCCAGCAATTTTATTTTTCATAAAAAGGTTGATGTCAAAGTGGGTTTCGATGAATGCCAAAATTGCCAATGCAGATTCAGGGCATTTTTCATAACCTTGAATCATATTTGGTAAGGATGCGGCCAATGACGGGTAACGTATCTCATAGCGTCTTTCATTTTGAAAGAGGTCCTTGAAATAAGCGGTCTCATTAACTAATTGATTAGAATAAGACAATAAGTGGTCGATTGCTGCATGTTGAATATGCCTTGCAGCAGATAACTTTTCTCCGCGAGCAAAACGACAAAGCCCCACATAAAGACTTGTTAGCACATCACCTACAACTCTGCTCAAATCCGTTTCCTCATAGTTACATGTGTGAGTAGGTAAACAAAGACTTTGATCGAAATCTTCTTCACACCAGATGATCCGACCATTAGCATGAGGAATTTGGGCCACTTCATCCTCCTCCAGAATACCGAAATCACAGTAGATCCCATCTTCATAGAAAATCCTGTATCCATCTTTGGTAAACAAATAATAGTAGCCTATAGGAGCAATGGAGGTTAACCAATCGATATTTTCAATAAGTGTTAACTTACTGCCTTTTTTGGCAATGGCTAAGAAATCCAAATCTGAATAAGCATCCATACGCTCGGTTTCTGCGACAGAGCCAAAACCGATTAATGCTCTGGCTACTCCTGTATTCTGTAAAGATTGGCTGATTTGTTCTAATCGCAATAGCAATTTTTCTTTCTGATTTATATGTGTCATAGAGCGTCTTCCTTTTCCTTAATGATCTGAGAATTCCAATAAACAGGAATGTACGTTAAAGCAATGGCTTGCAAATTAGCGACTTGTAGGAGAAAGAAGGGGAATCACCTTGTTTGCTAATGGATTTAGGTGGGCCCAATAAGTCCACCTAAACACAAAACAAGCCTTAGAAGTGATACTTAAGGCTCGTTCTGCGGTCAGTTAAGCTAGATCAGCACCAACCTCTTTCAGGCCAATCCTCCGAATATACCTTTGGTCCAGGCCAGTCACTTGCACTGGCTGCTCCGGAAAATGTTAGTAACATACAGACTACTAAAGATGCAGTAATAAAACCTAATGTTAGTTTTCTCATCAATTATTGTCTCCTTTATTACCTATTTATTAAGCGGAAATCCTTGGAAATATTATCTTATCAGAGATTGGTAATATTTTACTAGGGTTAAAAAGACCAAGACTTTATGCCCTCAAATAAATGAGATATCCTATCTATATGGTAGGAATTACCTATACCCAGGGAGGGTTGACTTAAGGACTCATTTGTATTATGGTTAGAACGATCATTCGATCTATTTTGAGCGAGAGGAGGCAGGACATGTTCGAACGATACAATAAAGTTCAGAAAGCTGTTTTGGAGACAACGCTGCATCTGATTATTGATCGGGAGCTGCAGGCTACATCGATGTCATTGATTGCTAAGGATTCCGGAGTCTCAACAGGTAACATCTATCATTACTTCAGCAGTAAGGAAGACATCATTAATGAGCTTTACAAGGCTATCGTGCAGTTCAACGGGGAGTTCGTAACGAAGGACCTGAACCATGCCGATTCTGTACAGGAACAGTTCCAACAGGCTTGGAATCGTGTTTTTGAACTGGGCAGGAAGTATCCGAAAGGCTTTCGGTTTATTGAGCAGTACTCATTCTCACCCTATATTTATGAGCAGACCAAGGAAGATGCCTACAAAGGTGGTTGGTGCGGGCCGCTCGAGAAGCTGTATCGACAGGCGGTCGAGGACGGTGTGTTCGTTGCGCTTGAGCCGCATATGATGGTTCAGATGCATTACGGGTCGATCGTCTATCTTCTAAAGTTATATCAACGAAACATGCAGGACCTTACAAAAGAAATCGTTGATCAAGCAATCCTAGCCTGCTGGAACGCGGTGAGCAAAGAAAAAGGTTCGAACGGTTAAGTTCAGCCTGTTTCTTTTAATCAAATTAGATCGAACGTTCGATTTATTTATAGAATGAACGTTCATTACAACGAAATACTATAATTAGTATCGGAGGAATTATTATGCCAACAAAAACCATTTTTATTAGTGGAACCAGTACGGGGCTTGGCAAGTTGACGGCAATTCATTTCGCGAAGCGCGGCTGGAATGTTGCTGCAACGATGCGCACCCCGGAAAATGAAACCGAGTTGACAGCATACGAGAACGTAAAGCTATTTAAGCTAGACGTCACGAACCTGGAGGAAGTCAATTCCGCCGTCGACGATGCGATTGCGGCCTTCGGGAAAATCGACGTCGTCGTCAACAACGCAGGAATGGGCGTCTACGGTGCGTTGGAATTGGCTTTGGAAGAGACCATCGATTGGCAGTATGCCGTGAATGTTCGTGGTCCGATCAATGTCATTCGTAAATTTTTGCCACATTTCAGAGCCGAAGGCGGAGGCATGTTTATCAATATTAGTTCATTCATGGGTTTCACCACGGCCGTTCCGCTCGGCTCCTTGTATAATATGTCCAAATTTGCGCTGGAAGGTTTGACGGAAGGACTCTATTACGAGCTCAAACCTTTGAATATTGAACTTCGACTCATCGAACAAGGCGGCTCTACGGGTAACAATTTTAAGAATAATATCCGATGGAACAAAGAAGAGAGCATCACGGCGTATGACGAGCTAATGAATAAAATTACCACGATGATGAATAATTCCGATCACAGCAATCTCGATGATCCACAAATCATCGTCGATGCCATTGCGGCTCAAGCAACCGGAGAAAGCAACCAATTCCGAACGGTCGTTGGCGAAGCAGGCAATAACTTGCTGGCGCTGCGGAATTCGCTTCCCATCGAACAATATCTGGAAACGATCTTGCAAGGCTATATGTAACATTTTTTCGCGGATTATTACAGAGCGGGCATTCTGTAAGGGGAGAAAGCACTGAAAATCGATTGGATTTAAGGGATTCTCCCTTTTTAGTTTTTGGTACATTTGGAATATGAAACAGGACATCCTATATCGAATTTTCTTTGATGAGAATCGGTACTGGGAAGCCTTTAAAAGTGAGCATGGCCAAAAGATACGTCCCATAGTGCAGAAAGAAATCCAAAAGTTTCGAGATTGCGGGACCCCAAAAAAATGGTTTAAGCTGCTCACAAGTGAAGGGTGCCACGATCTTGAGGTGGTTCCCTATCGGTGCAAGGGACTTTCTGCACGACGTGTTCATGTGTAGAAACGGAAGAGTGGAGCCGAGTCTTGTCTGAGAATGTATGTCATGTCAACCATCGACGAAGGTCTAAGGGAACGTCAATCCGCGATACTAGAAAAATATGTCAGGATAGCGAGTTGGAGGGAACTACAGTGCGCTATCATTCTGAAAACCGCGATATTCCACGCTAGAGGGAACTACGATCCGCTATGTCACCATTTTCCGGTTGGAATCAGCAGTTTTCGCTTAAATAGCGGATCTCAGTTCCCTTTCATGCTGCGTTTACCCTAGTTTCCGCCATATAGAGGATCATAGTTCCTTTTCACACGACGCTCTCTGTCATTGCAAGGCCTAAAGGGAACTAGGGGCCGCTATATTGTTGAAAACCGTAATAAAGACGCTCATCACTTTGGGCGGCAAAGCTGCTTTTCTTAATTGCATTGGGTTTAGCGACAAAAGATAATAAGGGTTTACTGGACAGATTGTTCCAGTTGTGGCCGGCTTTGTTGATGCTCTTACCAAGAATACGTTGAATACATGTAAAAAAGTGCAGGTAATTCAAGCGGTTTTACCAAACCTATCTGAAAATACGATCAATTTCGTTGATTTCTTCTTCAGTCAGATGGACGTCTAATGTTTTTAAATTATCCAGCACTTGCTCTGCTATTTTTGCTCCGGGAATGACAACATCTATTGAATCATGTGCCAAATACCAAGCAAGGACTATATGAGCAACTTCGGCATTTTTTTCATTTGCAATTTTACGGAGCTGCTCTACCTTTTCTAGATTTTTTGTGAATTTATCGATCTGGAAGTGAGGCATATCTTTGCGCAGATCATTGAATGTCATATCCTTATTGTATTTACCGGCCAGCAAGCCTGATGCTAGTGGGAAATATGGAATAAACGAGATATTATTCTCAGTCGTATATGGAAAGAATTCTTGTTCCGCTTCACGCTGCAGCAAATTGTAGTTTCCCTGTAAGACATCGATATAACCATCCTTATTTGCTTCTTTCAATTGTTCAAGTGAGAAGTTAGAAACGCCAATTGCTCTGATTTTACCTTCGTCCTTTAGCTGTTTTAAGACTCCAACCGCCTCATCTTTTGGTGTATCCTGATCTGGAACATGAATATAAAATAAATCTATGTAATCTGTCTGCAGCCTTTTCAAACTATCTTCAACGGCTTGTTTTAAAAAAGCAGGCGAATTATCCATGGCAATATCATTGCGGACAAGTGTAAGCCCGCCTTTTGTTGCAAGGATGAATTCATGACGCTTTCCTGCTTCTTTTATCACTTCACCAACTAGCTCCTCTGAACGTCCTGTTCCATAAAAAAACGCTGTATCTAAAAAATTCACTCCATGGTTGATTGCAGCCCGCACCAAATCTTTTCCCGCTTCTTCATTTAAATTAGGAAAAATATTGTGCCCACCTACAGCGCTTGTTCCAAGTCCGATTGGATTGACAAGTAAATCAGTTTTACCAATTCTTATTTGCTTCGTCATTCTCTTCAACTACCTCTCATTTTTATGCTTGATTAGTTAATGTAACTACCTTGAATCTTTGGCAGCGCAGGTTGCCACTTCTGGAATGCTACCGACTTGGTTAGACTGAGTATCACCGAACATGCCCCCAGTGCAGCGTTGAATCCGGGACTTGCGAATAGGTACGTTCAGTAGGGGACTCGTCAACCTGCGCTGCCGCGACACTGGTCAAGTCCAGCGGGCCGGCTTCGGGGTGCCGGTATTCGGGCAGCAACATGGGTCTGGTTATTAGTAAAAGCAACATGACAGGCATGCCCTTAAGGAACACCGAGCCCACCGATCTCCCAGTGTCCTCATGGTGATCAATAACCCGGCTAGCATGAACCCGTAGATGTCGATGATCCGCAAATGCTGAGCGCTTAGAGCTGGTAGGCTAGCAGGGCTAGTACTGCAAGCCCTATCCATTCCCTTATGCCGGCCTTCAGCTCATTTCCAAATAAGGTGTTCTTCATTCATTATGCAGCTCCAAGCCCAGCTTATCTAACTTGAATTTTGTGCCGTAGCAGCGTCGAAAATGTATATAGGACCGTTCAGCGGGATGCCTTTGTTGATTTCTCGACCGCCAACCCGAATGTCAAACTCGTCGGCTTTGCGAACCACCGGGCTTTGGCTGACGGGTCCGGCCAGAAGGGAAATACCGGCACGGGCGATGCCTGATAATTTCGCATGTTCTCCAAATTTCCACTCCTGCTTCATGATCATTACCTTTTTTTCGCGCGAGGTTTTTTACCGGCATCCACATCATAATGCATTACGTTACGTAAGTTTCAAGAGCAAAGTGAAAATATATATAAAATATAGGACAACCCCAAAACGAGGGGATAGAAGAGAACAGTTGCACAGACAGCAGTTTCCCTGCGTATCAATTGCCTAACACGTCACTGGTTCCAAACATAACAAGCAATGCATTGATCGTAGCTCAAGACAGATTAGAACGTTGGGTGATGTATATTGAAATGAAGCTGGATTGGAAAACAGAGGCAAAGATCAAACCGGAGGGGAAAGACATAAGACAGGCCAGAGCAGGGGATGTAAGAGTGGATGTTTCGATGAGCCACTTCCAATCGATAAATCCCAGTAAGGGAACTCAAGTACGCTAATTAGGCAAATATCGGGGATGCTAACGAAATAGCGGAACTACAGGGCCTTATATCCACGAAATGAGCAAAATTTCGCAGCAATTAGCAAAATAGCGTACTGTAGTTCCAACTCAGTCGCGATAATGCCACTTTTGGCTAGAATAGCGTACTGTAGTTCCCTCCCAACGAGACAGCTTGGGGAACGCGGAGATCGCTATATATTCAAAAAAGAACCTGGATAGGTTTATCCGGTTCTTAGTATTGCATATAAACAGACACGATGATATAATCACATCACGACTATATTTGAATTCATGGACATAGCTAATGCATTCTACAATTTAAATATACCATGTCGGTAAGCTCTTGTCAAATGATTTCCTCAATTTAATCGTTAGGAGAGATGCGGAATGAATTCTTTGGTACTCGGTTTTCAGGAAATAGAAAAAAACCAGCTTTTGCTCGTTGGTGGAAAAGGGTTGAATTTAGGGGAATTATCAAAAATTGAAGGCATACAAGTACCAGAAGGATTTTGTGTTACAACATGGGGATATCCTAAAGCTATTGCACAAAACGAAACGTATCAGGCTTTGTTGGATCGATTAACCGTACTAAAAGCAGAAGATCGAGATCAAATTGGTGAAATCAGCCGTGAGATTCGACAAATCATTATGGAAATAGAAATTCCTTCCGATGTTGTGAAAGCAGTTACTCACCATCTTTCACTGCTTGGTGATGAACAGGCTTATGCAGTTCGCTCAAGTGCGACTGCTGAAGATTTACCATCGGCCTCTTTTGCTGGTCAGCAAGACACGTATTTGAATATCATCGGCATAGAAGCAATCTTGCAGCATATCAGCAAATGTTGGGCTTCCCTATTTACGGACCGCGCGGTAATCTACCGTATGCAAAATGGATTCGACCACAGCCAAGTTTATTTATCCGTTATCGTTCAAAAAATGGTATTCCCAGAGGCTTCGGGGATTTTATTTACCGCTGATCCCATTACTTCGAACCGTAAGTCGTTATCCATTGACGCCAGTTTTGGACTTGGAGAAGCGCTGGTCTCTGGCTTGGTTACTGCTGATAGCTATCAAGTACAGGAAGGGAAAATCGTCAATAAGCGGATAGCAACCAAAAAATTGGCTATCTATGGACGAGAAGAAGGCGGAACAGTGACAAAGCAGATCGATCCTGATCAACAAAAGACTCAAACACTTACTGAACAACAAATTCTTCAACTGGCACATATCGGAAGACAGATCGAAGCTTATTTTGGAAGCCCACAAGACATCGAATGGTGCTTGGCCCATGATACATTTTATATTGTCCAGAGTCGGCCAATCACTACTTTATACCCGATCCCTGAAGCGAAGGATCAAGAAAATCACGTCTATCTCTCTGTTGGTCATCAACAAATGATGACAGATCCTATAAAACCATTGGGATTGTCTTTTTACCTGTTAATTACTCCTGCGCCTATGCGTAAAGCCGGTGGGAGGTTGTTTATTGATGTTGCACCTAGGTTGGCTACAACTGTCGGCCGGGAAACTTTATTAAATACCATTGGATCCGATCCGCTTACAAAAGGTGCACTCATGACCATAATAGAGCGAGATTTTATACAATTGTTACCAAATGATCAAACAGCACCGATTCCGGGCAAAAATAATATAGATATGCTGGCACAATTTGAGCACGATCCGACCATTGTTTCTGATTTGATTAAGCGTAATCAAACATCGATAGAAGAGTTAAAACAAAACATCCAAACGAAATCGGGATCGGATTTGTTTGATTTTATTCTGGAAGATATTCAGCAATTAAAGAAGATCTTATTTGACCCACAAAGTACGGCTGTGTTTATGTCTGCTATAAATACTACCTCATGGATCAATGAAAACATGAACGAGTGGTTAGGCGAAAAAAATGCAGCAGATACGCTTTCTCAATCTGTACCAAACAATATTACCTCAGAAATGGGTCTGGCGTTATTGGATGTCGCGGATGTGATTCGTCCCTATCCAGAAGTAATTGATTATTTACAACAGGCAAAAGATGATAACTTTTTGAATGAACTAGTTAAGTTTAATGGTGGACTGGAAACCCAAGACGCTATCTATGCTTTCCTCCATAAATTCGGAATGCGTTGCGCCGGAGAAATCGATATAACCAAAACTCGTTGGAGTGAAAAACCACTTACACTTGTCGCGTTGATTCTCGGTAACATCCAAAACTTTGAGCCTAATGCTGGTAAACGGAAATTTGAACAAGGGCGACAGGAAGCTTTAGAAAAAGAACAAGAGTTATTAGATCGATTGAAACAATTACCGGATGGTGAACGAAAAGCCAAAGAGACGGAACAAGCGATCAACCTAATCCGGAATTACATCGGTTATCGTGAATATCCCAAATATGGCATGATTAATCGCTACTTCGTATATAAGCAAGCTTTAATGAAAGCAGCCGAACAACTCGTACTAGCGGGCGTTATTCACGAAAAAGAAGATGTATATTATCTCACTTTTGAAGAATTTCATGATGTCGTACGCACTAATAAACTGGATGAGCAGATCATCAACAAACGAAAAGATGATTACAAATTTTTCGGGAAATTAACCCCCCCGCGTGTAATCACGTCTGATGGTGAAATCATTGCAGGTAAGTACGAACGAGAAAATCTCCCAGCGGAAGCTATTGTAGGTTTGCCTGTTTCTTCCGGAGTGATTGAGGGCCGAGCACGTGTCATTTTAAGTATGGAAAATGCCAATCTAGAGGATGGAGACATCTTAGTCACCTCTTTTACTGACCCTGGCTGGACCCCATTGTTTGTATCCATAAAAGGACTAGTCACCGAAGTTGGCGGACTGATGACCCATGGAGCAGTTATCGCTCGTGAATATGGCTTGCCAGCAGTTGTTGGAGTGGAACATGCTACCAAGCTGATAAAAGATGGGCAACGAATCCGCGTGCATGGAACAGAAGGGTATATTGAAATATTGTAATGGCTGCTTTTTCCTTTTCGAGTAAACTTACCATGGTATCGAAAATCGGTGACGCGTACTTTTCCAATTCAAAGTACCCGTCAATAGGAGTGCAGCGAAATAGAGAAGCAAGGAACAGACGATTGAAGTGACTACACACCACAACTGCGACATACCATGGCTGGCAACATAGTCATAGGTCCAGTGACCGCATATCACCATCAGCATCATGCAGATCATAACCTTGACATAAGGACGAATATTCCAATAAAATCCAATCGAGCTTGAGATGGAAAAGAAGTTTAGCAGCGTTTGTATTACAATGCCGATACCGATTCCGTACGCAACGCCAATAATACCAAATTGGCTGCCGAACACGAAGATCGAGACACCTTTGAATACAGTAGCTATTACGTAATTCCATAAGGTAGTCTTCGCACGTCCGAGCCCGAGCAAAATTGCATGTAGCGGAGCGTCGAAATAATGCAGGAAAAACATCGGCGCAAGGATTTTCAGAAGCAATCCTGCTTCCGGTGCATGATAGACAAGTATCATTAGTGGAGTTGCCCACTCATACAGGATAACGGTAGCAGGCGCGCCGATCAGGAGTCCCAAGATCATAGCCTGATTCATCCGCTCATGTATGAGCAGACTGTTCTTGTTCGCCGCTGCCTCGCCAATCGCAGGAATGAGAGCGGTGGACAAGGACTGCGTGATGAAGCTAGGCATGAACAGCAATGGAAACGCATAGCCAGCCAGCTGCCCGAATTGCTTCGTTGCTAACGCCGTGCCGATGCCAGCCAGCGCCAGGCTGGTTGTAATAAGAAGCGGCTGAAAAGTGCTATACAACGAATGAATAATTCCATGCACGGTCGTCGGCAATCCAATCTGGAGCAGCTCGCCCAGCGTGCTTCTTCCTTGTTTCAAGTGGCTTGACCAAGTTTCACCGGGCAGCTTCGATTCACCGTATAGCTTGTAGCTTATCACCAGGAATAGGAGGCTGATCGCTTCGCTGACAACTGAGGCAGTCATTGCTCCGGCAGCTGCGTATGCAACACCATATGGCAGCAATAGGTGAACCAGTGCAAGTACACAGGCGATTTGTACCGTATGCTCCAATACATCGGAAGCGGCAATAGTCTTCATCTGCTGCATGCCGCGGAAATATCCCTTTAATACGGCGGAAACAGCGACGATAGGCGCGATAGGCGTAATCGCCAGCATCGCGTAGTAAGCGCGTTGGTCGCTTAGAAGAATGGATGCAATCCACTCAGATCCAAGTAACGTTACGGTCGTGAGCGCTACGCTCAAGACACCTGTAACAGCAAGCGAGACATGCAGAATGCGTCTCACTTTCATTCGTTCACCGCGGGCGTGAGCCTCCGCGACCAACTTTGAAATTGCCACCGGCAATCCAAGCTCCGTAATCGTAATGACGAGCGGGACGAGCGGATGCGCCATCATCAAGATACCGATTCCTTCTGCGCCCAGTACGCGAGCGATATACATACCGCTGATAAAACCGAGAATACGGTTGATGAAAGCAGCGACAGACAAGACCAGCGTACCTCTCATGAACGATTGCCCGTGTTGTGACATGACATGTGTCCTCCTGTTTATCGAATACTTAAATGTATTCAATAATTGGGAAAGCATGCGAACGAGCTGCTCGTGATGTTATTTTGGGACGAATATGTGAAGGATATTGAAGCTCTTTTACAGAATTAAGGAATTACAACTTTCACACAAAGCGGTGATCTATCTGAATAGGCATATTCCGAACAAAATACATATTATAGGCTCAGTCGGCAGCGGAAAAACCACACTTGCTAGAAATTTATCCGGAAAGATCAACATTCCTTATTATGAATTAGACAATGTGGTTTGGAAAAGGCATAATTCTGAAGATATTAGAAGATCTGACGAAGAAAGAGATGAGTACTTAAATACAATAATTCGTACTGATCGATGGATTATAGAAGGTGCTCATAACCATGAATGGGTTTTCAAAAGCTTTCAAAATGCTGATTTAATCATTTTCTTGGATACCCCGTATGCAATAAGAATAAGTAGGATTACCAAAAGATTTATTTTGCAAAAACTAGGGATCGAAAAAGCGAACTATAAACCAACATTCACTATATTCATGAAAATGTTTGAATGGAATGCTGGATTCGAAAAAAAAAGTAAACCGATGATTTTGAATATGCTCCATCAGGATAATATAAGGTCTTTGATTTTAAAGGATAACTGTAAGATTGACGACTACTTTAATGAAGTCAATGGGGTTGTGGGCCTTTGCTCAATCTCATAGAAGGACAGAGTAAATGGTTAAAAAAGTTCTGCCACATTCGAATTAACTTATTATAGTTGGTGCGTGGCGCGGCAGTGGTGGGAGTCGAGTTGCTTGGTTCGGTGAGTGAGACTATCTGGGGAGTGGAGAGCGACACGAACTGGCGGAAAGCGCCTAGCGGCTACACCACTCTGCCGCTGCTCCTTCCGTTGAGGAAAACATTGGATTTATCCAGTGTTTTCCTCGTTTTTGCGCTTCAAAACCCTCTTTCATTGGGTATTTCCAATGGGATTTCCAGAATCGGCTCTTGTAGAGCGATTCCCTGTTAAAAGATTGGATAGATCCAGTGAAAGGTTGTTTTCAACTGCTTTAAAGCTGATTTCATTGGATTAATCCAATGAAGCTTTTTGTTTGGTGTCTTGAATTACGAAACGTAGTCCGTTCTATATCAAGACGGCGAATAAACGATGTTGATGGTGTTATGCTGACTACTCATAGTAAATCGCATCAAAAGGAAACTCAAGTTGTTTTAACCGATATTCTTTCGGTGTCATATTCATGTATGCACGAAAAATTTTGCCAAAGTAGCTAGGACTATCGAAGCCGCAATGTTGGCCAATGTCTTGAATTGGCATCTCTGTGGTTCGAAGAAGAGCAAGGGCAGCCTCCACTCTCCGATCGCGCAGATAGGCTAGTGGCGAGGTTTGCTCGGAACGCTGAAACAATCTGCATAGATAATGTTTATTGATTTCACAGTACTGAGAGATCATGTCCAGTGTAAGTGGCTTTGCATAGTGCTCTTTCATGAATTTCTTGGCTGTATGAATTAACGTGCTTGAGTTTGGGCTCATGTCCTTCGTCTGCTCTCGGCTCGATTGGAGCAAGGTTATCATCCATTCATATACCGCGACTGACAGTTGGTACTTATCGGTGGCCTTGCCTTCAGCAACCATGCGCAGCAGCTTCCAGAGTCCTTGAATCAGTGGGGCCCCCGATTCTCTGCGAATCACGGGTCCTTCCAACGCGATGACCAAATCCCAGATGCGGTTCGCCTCATCTCCACGCAGATTCAGCCAAATAACCTCCCATGGTTCCCCCTGATTTTGATAAAAGTATCTGTGACTGCTTGGCACTTTGACAAGAAAGGCTGTACCTTTCGGCAACGGGATGCTCTGCTGCTCATAGTCAAGATAGCCTTGACCGCTCAGCGTATATTGAAAAATGACATGCCCGCAGTCAGGGCGGTTATCGCCAGTGAAACTGTAAGCAGAGCTATTGATCGTTTGCCACCCGATGGAATCCATTGTCAGGATGGAGGTGTCGTCGTTGCGAAAGGCATATGATGAAGGTTTCAGCATAGGATTCTCCTGAAAAGTCAATTTTGTTATAGTATAAATCACAACTTTAAGATTGTCGCCTTATTATACGGACGGTACAATCATTCTTAGATAAAGGAGTGATTATGGGATGGCTAATCATGAAATAGTAATTCAATTATTGCCGGATGAATATTGGTGGGGAGGCCGTGTAGCGGATGGCACAAGTATGCCCTTTGGTAAATCCCTTTTCCAAATGAATTTAGCTGTTGACAGCGGAGCAAATCAAGCCAGCCCGCTGCTCATCTCGAGTAAGGGCCGATTTATTTGGAGTGAGGAGCCATTTGCTTTCCAGATTGATGATGAGCGCTTACAAGTAGAAAGCGAGCATGCGCCGCTGATTGTAGGAGAAGGACATGGAAGTTTAAAAGGAGCTTACCTCTATGCGGCTCGCACGTACTTTCCGCCGATTCCATCCATCCCTGAACCGTTGTTGTTCACGGCTCCGCAGTATAATCTATGGATTGAGCTGCTGTATGAGCCAACGCAGGAGAAAGTGCTGCAGTACGCAAGAGATGTGTTGGCAAATGGCATGCCGCCTGGCGTCATCATGATTGATGACAATTGGCATGAGCCTTATGGCACGTGGATGTTTCATTCTGGGCGTTTTCCACAGTCGAAACAAATGGTCGAAGAACTTCATACGTTGGGTTTCCAAGTCATGCTATGGGTATGCCCGTTTGTCAGCCCGGATTCTATCACTTTTCGAAAGCTTGAACCGGAGGGCATTCTTCTGCAAGATCGCGACGGCAAGACGGCTATTCGCAAATGGTGGAACGGGCACAGTGCCGTTCTGGACTGCACCAACCCGCAGGCTGTCGCGTGGATTCAAGATCAGCTTGACGCTCTGCGGTCTGATTATGGCATTGACGGGTTCAAGTTGGATGCGGGCGATTTGGAATTTTACGAGCCTGATGACCGGAGTTACTTAAAAACAACGCCAAACGGACAAAGCGAAGCATGGGCTCGTGTAGGTTTGAAATACCCGCTTAATGAGTATCGTGCATGCTGGAAACTGGCTGGTCAGCCTTTGGTTCAGCGACTGAAAGACAAACAGCATAAGTGGGAGGGAAACGGACTGGATTGTTTGATTCCCGATGGGCTGGCACAAGGGCTTCTCGGCTATGCGTATACGTGCCCCGATATGATTGGTGGAGGCGAATTTTTGAGCTTTTCGCTAGAGAAGTTGGATTCAGAGCTGTTTGTTCGTTCAGCCCAATGTTCGGCTTTATTTCCAATGATGCAGTTTTCGGCGGCGCCTTGGCGAGTTCTTGATTCCGAACATCTGCGTTATTGCGTGGAGGCTGCGCAGCTGCATGCATCCTTCGGCGAGGAAGTTCTGGAGCTCGCGAATCAGGCGGCTATAACGGGAGAACCCATTTTACGCCACATGGCCTATGAATTTCCTGAGGAGAGGTTGGAGACGATCCGTGATCAATTTATGTTGGGAAGCTCGCTGCTGGTTGCCCCGGTTATCGTCAAAGGAGCACGTACTCGTCAAGTAAGTTTCCCAGCCGGGACTTGGGTGGGGGATGATGGCACAATTGTGATAGGCCCGATCAAGAAAGATATTGAAGTGCCGCTCGGAAGGCTGCCTTATTACAGGAAAGGAAACCGATCGTCCCCATAACCAGAGCTGCAATAAAGATAAGCATCAAGTTGCTGTAATGAAATGCAGCATCAACGGTCACAGTAGGAAGAAGTGGGAAGGCGAGCCATGGTTTTGTGAGCAAGCTTCCGACTGCGGCCACGCCAATCCCTTCGCCCAGGAAGCAAGCAAAGTTCAAAAAGCCCATGCCCGAACCAGATTCCTCGGAATCCAAGGTTCCTGCAACACTGGTGGATACGACGGTTTTCACAAACGCAAGTCCGCCGAATGTCAAAACCATGGAGAGAGAGATAAGCCATGGCGTTCGATCCGGGAACAATAAAACGCAAAGAAAGCTTGCGCCAATCATAAGTAAGCCAACTAACATGGTGAATACGTTACCTAACTTATCGACCAACACCCCGCCGCCAAAGCCGAACAGTACCACACTGACAGTTCCAGAAAACAGGACGCCGATTCCAATCCACCACAGACAACAACATAGTACAAATAAGGCCACTTCGGAAATAATCCGGTGTGGTCTTTCCTTGTTTCCTTGGTTGCAGCAAAAAAGTGCAGTGATCGAGAATTTGATGGTTAATGCAAACTTCACTCTAATGAACTGTATGATGCTTATAGAGGAGAAAATAGTGTTTTTGATAATCTAATGAACTGAATTGGGGTTATCGAGCATATTTTAGGCGGAATGGTGACCGTTTGCGCGAGATAACGTGTTGGAGATTCATTAGATTTTTCAAATCCCCCATTTTGCTCGAATAAAGGGTATTGAGTTCGTAAGCTGAAAGTGCTTATTTATTGGACACCAGTGTGAAAAACATTGGATCACAAGATGTCCAGCGAATCACTCGACAGTAAAAATACGTCAAAATTTGTAAAGATACATCATTCAATTCAATTTATGAAAGCGTTACAATAATTTCAACAACGCAAAGGAGTAAAGGAAAAGTAATCATGAGTTAGGTGTGCTGTTAACAAAACAATAAGGCAGGCAGGCGATGAGTATGAATGCAGTTAAGGGAGAAATCGGAGTAAACTTCAGTATTGCGAAAAAGAGATCAAGGATACTTCCAATGTTAATGAAACAAAAGTTTCTATTCTTGTTGTTATTGCCTGGTTTAGTTTATTTCATGCTTTTCAGATATGGTCCTATGTATGGCATTCTTCTTGCATTTAAAGAGTACAACCCACATGAGGGGATATTAGGAAGTCCTTGGGTAGGGTTAAAGTATTTCCACCAGATGTTTGACATGAAATATTTTTGGACCGTTGCGGGAAACACTTTGAAAATTAGTCTCATGAAGATTCTCGTAGGTTTCCCTGCACCGATCATTTTTGCTCTACTGTTGAATGAGCTTGCTTCCAACAAATTTAGACGAATTGTCCAAACAATTTCGTATCTTCCGCACTTTCTTTCTTGGGTGATTGTAGCTGGTTTAATTTATCAATTGGTTTCACCCAGCTATGGTATATACGGATTATTGTGTGATGTATTTGGTTGGGAGCCAAGAGTGTTATTGGGTGATAGCAAATCATTTCTGCAAATCTTATTGGTTTCCAATGTGTGGAAGGAGATCGGTTACAGCAGCATCATCTACTTGGCTGCCATAGCCGGGATTAACCCAGAAATGTATGAATCTGCTTATATGGACGGGGCAGGACGGTTTAAACAGATTATTCATATCACGATCCCAAGTATATTGCCTACCATATGCATGCTATTTGTCCTTGGACTTGGCGGAATTTTGGATGGCGGGTTTGATCAAATTTTCAATTTATACAATTCAATGGTAATGCCTACAGCGGATATCATCGATACATTTGTTTATCGTATTGGCCTAGTTGAAATGCAATATAGTTTCTCAACTGCGGTTGGTATTGCCAAAAGTGTTATTGCTCTCATTCTTGTACTGAGTGCCAACTGGATCGTAGGCAAGCTTTCAAACTATACGATCTTTTAGCTTTTAACGTAATAAAGGAGTGTTCTCATGAAAAAAAGCATAGGAGCAAGAATATTCGACATTTTTAATATAGCACTGATGTTATTTATATGTTTGACGATTGTATTCCCTTTTGTCCAGCAAGTTGTTATATCAATGAGTCAGCCTAATGAATCTAGCGAAATCGGACTTCACCTGTATACGAAGAATCCTACCTTGGATTCTTATAGGCAAATATTTTCAATGGGTTCTGTGTTAGAAGCCTATTACTGGACAATTCTGCGCACAGTTCTAGGAACCGTACTTACGGTTGTGATTTCAGCCATGCTTGCTTATCCACTTTCCAAAAGATATCTGCTTGGAAGGAAAGTGTGGATGGGGCTGATTATTTTCACAATGTTTTTTGGTGGTGGATTAATTCCAACCTATTTGCTTGTCAAAGAACTGCACATGCTAAATTCAATATGGTCTCTGGTATTGCCTGGACTT
Source organism: Paenibacillus sp. HWE-109 (assembly GCF_022163125.1). Lineage (NCBI taxonomy): Bacteria > Bacillati > Bacillota > Bacilli > Caryophanales > Paenibacillaceae > Paenibacillus > Paenibacillus sp. HWE-109. The sequence continues at coordinate 2,771,940 of NZ_CP091881.1, forward strand.
CTCAGTGCTTATACCATCGTTATCATTCGAAATTTCTTCACTGCTCTGCCTGTTGAGGTTGAAGAAAGTGCCTATATGGATGGTGCCAATGATATTACTGTCTTCTTTAAAATCGTTTTGCCGCTTTCTGCGCCTATTATTGCAACTGTAACGTTATGGTCCATGGTAGGCCAATGGAATGCCTGGTTTGATGCGATGATATATGTATCAAATGGAGAAATAAAGATTCTGCAACTTCTGTTGAGAGATGTACTTAATAATGCCCAGGATGCTGCGATGACGGATGTAAAGGGATTTGAAACCGTAGATATGTCTGGACAAAAATACAACGCATAATCAGTAAAGGCAGCCATCCTTCTGGTTACTACCCTACCGATCATCTTGGTCTATCCGTTCCTTCAGAAGTATTTTGTCAAAGGAATTATGATTGGTTCTGTTAAGGGTTAATCTGGGTTTCACCAGCGCTCACGCGCTTTTTATCTAATAAAACTATGTAAGTAAAGGGGAAAACACAATGAAAAATGTCAAATGGCGTACAGCATCACTTTCTTTGGTCATGGCTAGTGTTATCGCAGTTTCGGGTTGTTCTTCAACCAGCAATGACAAGAATGAGGCTTCAGAAGGAACAGGGCAACCAGCTCAATCAAGCCAGCCCAAAAAAGATTACACAGCCGATGTGTTTACCATCCGAATCCAACCGGATCCTAAATCCGAAGTTATGAAGCAAGTGAATGAAAAGCTGGGTCTCAAACTAAATGTTACCGCCGTTCCTGATGCAGATTATGATACCAAGCTAAACCTGTTTATTGCATCTGGTCAGATGCCAGATGTTTATGGCGGCTACACAAACAGCAGTGATGCTCTATTTGACTCAGCTGCTGATTTGACAGAAGAAGAAATCAAGCAATATGCACCTAAAACCTATGCTTCGTTTGTTAGTAGAGCAGGTGATCAAAAAGCTAACATTCTTAAAACCTGGTCAAAAGGCGGAAAGCTTAAAGGGTTTAGTAATGGCAACCTGAACAACTCCTTGCCCTATGGCGTTGTCGTTCGCTCGGATATATTGGCAGAGCTTGGGGTCAGTATGCCTAAGACGATTGCGGATTGGGATCAATTATTGAAAAAGTATAAAGACAAATACCCGAAAAATTACCCGATCACCGTTCAAAATGGCGGAGAAAAGCAAGCGATGTATTACTTCCTGTCAGCGTTTGGAGTAAGACGGGACGAATGGATCTACAAGGAAAATTCGTTTCAGTTTGCTCCTTTTATGCCCGGCATGAGAGATGCGCTTATTCAGCTTAATAAATGGTATAAAGCCGGCTACATTAATCCTGAGTATTATACGATGTATCAGAATTCAACCGCACCAGTGAATGAATTTGTCAAAGGAAATGCGCTCTTTTACCAATATTACAATACCACTCTTCAGAGCAATCCACCTTATGATGAAGGAAGTGTCGGTGCCAAGCTGTTGGCTAATTTCCCGAATGCCAAGCTTGATTGGGTGCCACTTCCAACCTTGGAGGACGGCAGCAAGCCCATTATTGCCAACGCTCCAATGTTTTCTAATTTAACTTTCTTCAGCAAGAGTTTGGAAAAAGATAGGGATAAGCTGCATGCCATTATGACAGCATGGGATAAACTGTTTAGTGATCCTGAATTGTATACGCTTGTGAAATATGGTCTTAAAGACACACATTATTCGATTGTTAACGGTGCTATTGTGACCAAACAAGAGTTTTCCACGAATGATGCTAAAGCGAAAGAAGGCTTTGGATGGCCCTTTAACAGCGCGTTTGATCCGACAGATGAAGTGAACAAGGTCGTTCTTCCTCCATTTGTTCAAGAGAACAGACAAAAGCTGCTCTTTGATGATAACGGAATATACAGCCGAAAGAATCTCGAATATATAAACACGAACGATAAACCAAATGTGAATGGTCCGATTACGTCTGAATCCGGTGAAAAATTGGATATCAAAAACCAAACATACATGACCCAATGGAACACCATCTTCACATCTATAATCGTTGGTTCAAAAAAAATCGAAGATTTCGATAGCTTTATCGCAGATTGGAAAAAACAAATTGGCGATGAACTAGTTAAGAGTGCCAACAGATTGTATAACAAAAAATAAGTCAATTGTAATTTTATTAAATGAGGAGTTCAATATGCTGAATGAAAAACAGACAGAACGAATGCTTGGCAAGTTGAAACGATTTGAAAATACGATTGAACCCTTCATTTTTACAAGAGTAGATACCCTTGATGTTGGGATTTTCAAGACAAAGGAAAGATTCCATCGAATACCTGAGAGCCATTTGTTCATCAAGGCTGAAGCAGGAGAGATGTGGGGCGGCGAGGAGAATTATTGCTGGTTTAAGGGAAAATACGAGGTTAAGCAAGACTTAAATAATCAAACCCTGTTTCTTAAACCCCATGTTGGAGGACATGAATCACTTCTATGGGTGAATGGGTCGCCATTTGGGACATTTACGTTTACAGCAAGCCCAAGTCACGGCAATCACTACTGTGATCTGTTGAAGTCTAATGTTCAGAGTGGAGAAATAATTGAAATTGCCTTGGAATCCTATGCGGGTCATTTTTCAATAGCGAGCCAGCCTTTAGCCCCAACACCGCACTCCGATTTTATGCATAGATACGAGTCGCTGGACATCTGTGTGAAAAACGAGAAAATCGCGGACTTTTACTTTGATCTGAAAACCTTTAATCAAATGGCCAGTGTACTGGATAAAAACAGTTTTGTCCGGGCAAATATCATAAAAACGTTAACGCAGATCCATGAAATTCTTTATTATTCTCCGGATAATATTGAGAAAGAAACTTTTGATGAGGCAGTGGAACGAGCAAGCAAGGTAATCAAAACCTTATATGAATACAAGAATACGTCATTAGCACCTATTGCTGCAGTGATTGGTCATTCTCATATGGATACGGCATGGCGTTGGACAATTGAAGAAACTATCAAAAAATGTACGCGAACCTTCTCCAACCAACTAAGCCTCATGCAGCAGTATCCAGAGTACAAATTTGTACAGAGCTCTGCGTATCATGGGAAAATGATTAAGGATCACTATCCCGATCTATTCGAAAAAATAAAAGATGCGGTAAAAGCGGGCAGATATGAACCGAATGGAGCTGTCTGGATTGAGAGTGACTGCAATCTGGTAGGCGGGGAAATGCTGCTGCGACAATTCTTATGGGGGCAAAGATTTACTCGGGAGCATTTCGGTTATACTTCAAACTGTTTTTGGCTGCCGGATACGTTCGGATATAGTCCTTCCATTCCCCAAATTATGAAGGGGTGTGGGGTCGATTATTTCCTTACGACCAAAATGGCATGGAATGATACAAATAAATTCCCTTACGATACCTTTTACTGGCAGGGGCTGGATGGTACGAGGGTGTTGACACACTTGAACAAAACTCATTTGTGGCCGGACCCGGAAACTTGCATTGACTCCGTAATGGACGGCTATCGCTCCAAAGATACTATTACAGATAAATCGGTATCCAACATGCGTCTATTAGCGTACGGCTTTGGCGATGGCGGAGGAGGTCCACAGTTTGAAATGATTGAAATGGCTCGGAGATCTGCGGATTTGGAAGGATGTCCGAAGGTGGAGACCATGTTTGTAGGCGATTTTATGCAAAGGCTGGAGAAGACGCTTACAAACCCTTCCGTCTATGCGGGTGAACTATATCTGGAGCTTCACAGGGGAACGCTTACGAACCAGCATACAATTAAACGGAATAACCGATTGTCAGAAATACGTTTGCACGATTTGGAATACCTCACGGTCCGCGATGCAGTCAGTAATGATTCTATTTGCAGGGATACCCATATCAAGCCACTTGTCGAAACGCTGCTTGTCAATCAGTTTCATGACATATTGCCTGGTACGTCCATTCCCGCAGTCCATGACAGAAGTATTGCGGAAACAACGCACATCATTCAAAGAGCCGATGAATTAATCAGGCAAGCTGTGCCGGTAAGCGATGCGCAGAACAAAATTTCAATCATAAACACCTTATCTTTCGACCGCAGCGATGTTATTTACCTGGATTATGTTGAAGGGTATGTGGTAGAAGGAGCATATAATCAGCAACTTGTAACGGATATTTCGGGCCATAGAATGTTGGCTGTTTCAGGCGTAACAGTGGAAGCGTTGTCCTCTGCGGTGCTTGAACGAATTGAAGGCTATCCAGGACAAGGCTCTTGCTTTACTTTTGACGGTAAGGTGCTTGATACGCCATTTTTCAAAGTGGTTCTAGATGATCGAAGGTATATCAAGTCATTTATCGATAAAAGCCTGAACAGAGAATTAAGAGGTGAAGGTTATGCCCTGAATACCTTGCTCATAGCTGAGGATGTACCTACAGCGTGGGACAGCTGGGACATCGATGCCGATATTGAGTTGAAATTCAAGAACAGCGCTGTTCTACTGGCAAGCGAAATCGTATCGGATGGTTTAGTAGAATTTAGAATTCGCAATACCTATAAGCTGACCGAGAAATCAAGCTTGGTTCAGGACCTGATTTTTTATAGCGACAGCAAGTTGGTCAAATTCGAAACGCTCATGAATTGGCAAGATGATCACAGATTGCTGAAGACCGTATTTGATACGAATGTTTTTGCGGATTTTGCGAGACAGGAGCTTCAATTCGGGTACATCAAGCGTCCGACGACCCGAAATACGGATATGGAGAAGGCGAAGTTTGAGGTTTGCAATCATAAATATACCGATCTTTCAGAAAACAAGTACGGTGTCAGTCTGTTGAACGACTGTAAATACGGAATTTCCGTCCATCATTCACAGCTTGCTCTCACCTTGCATAAAGGCGGATGCCGACCGGATTTCAGGGGAGACAAGGGTGAGCATATGTGCTCTTATGCTTTTTTGCCGCATCATAGCGGATTTGATGCCGACTCTGTAATCAAGCCTGCCTATGTGTTTAATTATAAGCCGCTTATTATTCCAGGTGAGTGCAGCTTCACAAAATTTATCAGCGTAAGTGCACCCAATATCATCGTTGAAGCGATCAAGCCTTGTGAAGATAACGAAAAAGCTTATGTGATTAGACTGTATGAAGCAGAAGGCACCTATACGAATTCAACGCTGGTGTTTGATAGAAATGCAAAATTGGTTACAGTGACCAACATGCTGGAAGAGGATATCCAGAAATTGGAGTGTATAAACAATGTTGAGCTAAGCTTTAAGCCGTTCGAGATTAAAACAATCAGAATTAGTTATTAAATCCTTTGGGTTAACTGCGTGATCAATGTGCCGAAATTTTATTCGGCACATTGATTTTCACTCGCTGCTTGCCGAGAATGAAGGAGCTATATTAATTAATCAATTATTGTAAAGAATAATCATGTCTTTTATTTTGTGAAAGCGCTACAATATATGAAAGGATTTTGATACAGGCAAGGGGAACACACCTATGAAAAAACTCAGATGGCTTACGGCATCACTTTCTTTTGTCATGGCTGGTGTAACTATCGTTTCGGGTTGTTCTTCATCCAGCGATGGTAAGGAGCAAGCCTCACAGTCAATAAAAGATAACACAGTCCATATATTTACAACAAGAATCCAACCGGATCCCAAATCTGAAGTTATGAAACAGATTAATGAAATGCTGGGCCTCCAATTTAACGTAACCGCTGTTCCCGACGCAGATTATGATACTAAGTTAAACCAGTTTATTGCATCCGGTCAGATGCCAGATGTTTATGGTGGCTATACATTCAGCAGTGATGCTCTATTTGACTCAGCGGCAGACTTGACCGAGGAAGAAATTAAGCAATTTGCCCCCCATATCTATGCGTCGTTTGTCAGCAGAGCGGGCGATCAAAAAGATCATATTCTCCAAACATGGTCAAAAGGCGGTAAACTTAAAGGGTTTAGTAATGGCAACCTGAACAACTCCCTGCCTTATGGCGTTGTCATTCGTTCGGATATATTGGCGGAGCTTGGAGTTAATATGCCAAGGACGATCGCGGATTGGGATCAACTGTTGAAAAAGTATAAAGTAAAGTACCCGAACAAGTACCCGATCACCGTTCAAAATGGCGGAGAAAGCCAAGCGATGTATTACTTTCTGTCTGCTTATGGCGTAAGACGCGACGCATTGATCTACAAAGATAATGTGTTTCAGTTCGCTCCATTTATGCCAGGCATGAGAGATGCGCTTATTCAGCTCAACAAATGGTATGAAGAGGGCTATATTAATCCTGAATATTATGCCATGTATCAAAATTCAACCATACCGATTAAGGAATTTGTAAAAGAAAATGCTCTCTTTTACCAATATTACAATACCATTCTTCAGATCAACCCGCCGTATGATGAAGGAAGCATTGGAGCCATGTTAATGCTTAATTTCCCTAATGCCAAGCTTGATTGGGTTCCGCTCCCAACCTTGGGGGACGGCAGTAAGCCCGTTTTCTCCAACGCCCCAATGTTTTCTAATTTAACTTTCTTCAGCAAGAGTCTGGAAAAAGATAGAGATAAACTGCATGCCATTATGTCTGCATGGGATAAAATATTTAGTGACCCTAAGTTGTATACGCTTGTAAAGTATGGTCTGAAGGATACTCATTATTCTATAATTAACGGTGCTATTGTTGCTAAACAAGAGTTTTCAACGAATGATGCTAAAGCTATGGAAGGCTTTGGTTGGGTCTTCAACAGCACGTTTGATCCGACAGATGAAGTGAACAAAGTTGTTCTTCCTCCTTTTGTTCAAGAAAATAGACAAAAGCTGATCTATGATGATAACGGAATATACAGCCGGAAGAATATTGATTATCTTGTCACAGCGGATAAACCGAGTATAGAAGGTCCAATTACGTCTGAATCCGGTGAAAGATTGGATGTTATGAAGTACTTGTTCATGACCGAATGGGACACCATGTTCACATCTGTCATCGTTGGCGCCAAAAAAATCGAAGATTTTGATAGCTTTATTGCGGATTGGAAACAACAAAATGGCGATGAATTAGTGAGGAATGCCAACAGATTGTATAACAAATAAGTGTGTAAGTTTTAGGAGTTGATTCATATAAAAACAAAAATTCAAACGCAATTTATTTTGTACTATCTTTTTCTGTCCGTTATCCCGCTAATCGCACTTTCCTATTATTCTTATTACAACATCAAGACGAACACCCAAAAAGAATTGGTCAATTCCATCTCATTCGATATGCGGCAAATCCAATCTTCACTTGATAATTTATATACGAGGTTTCAGAAGTATACAGATATATTATCAAATTCCACTGTTTTTTATAATGCGGTTGTCACGACATCTAATGAAATTAAAAAAGGGGATTTCAAACAAGCGAAATACTTCGCTGCTATTAACCTTGAACCGCAACTAAAGAGTTTGTTTGCAACGGATGAAGTAATTTCAGCCGCCTTGGTCGTTATCGACGGACGAGTCGTGTACAGTTATAAAGATTTTGTCTCCATTGTAAACAATTATAAAGATAATCCGATAATCAGGAATACCGAAGACACTCCTAATATGCACTGGTTTAGCAAACAGGATAATCCATTCGATTCGTTCGAAGGGGAATATACTATTGTTACAAAAAATATCTATGATATCTTAGGAAATAACCCGACGTACAGCATTTGCCAATTTATCATCTTGATTAAGCAGCAAAAAATGAGCGAAATACTAGATACACATCTTCGCTATGCGGATAGTTTAATTAGAGTTATAGATGAAAACGATAACATTATTGCCAGCAATGCATGTGATCCTCAGACTTGCGATGAACATTTCAATAAAATTATGCCAAAGAAGCCCTTTGATCAACATGCAAACACGGCGAACTATTTCGACAACTATCTCTTTTTACAGAGTTATTCAAGTGCTTCCAATTAGAATATCCTGCAATTATCTCCATCCAAGTATGTAACAAAAGCATCTACGGCTATTATTCTCTTTGCCATTTTATTGGTATTAGGCTTGTTAGTTATCTTGTTTCTATTTTCTTATTTCATTTCAAAAGAGATCATACTTCCTATTAAACGTTTGGCGCATGCTATGAAAAAGGTTGGAGAGACGAAAATTAACATTGAAGTCGTCAAGAAACCAAAGAACGAAATCGGAGAAATCATAAGCGGATTTAATCAAATGATAAAAAGAATAGACGATTTATTTACACTCATGATTGAAATCGAACGCAAGAAGCGAAAGTCTGAGATTGATATGTTAAAATATCAGATAAATCCGCATTTTTTATATAACACGATAAATTCAATACGATTTTCTGCTATGAAGCACAAAGATGAAATAACGACCAATATGCTGATAACCTTAAGCCGTCTGCTTAGAAATACACTTAGTCATAAGAGCAATTTAATTCAATTGAAGAAGGAAATGCAAACTATTAGGGATTATATTATTTTGCAGCAGCTTAGATATGACAACAAGTTGAATGTAGAGTATAACATCGAAGGAAAAACACAGCATTTATATGTTCCTTATATGATTTTACAGCCAATTATTGAGAATTCTATTATGCATGGATTAAATTTGAAATTAAATTCAGGTGGCTTTGCAAACATCATTCTGAATTCCTACTTAGATGATAATAATACCCATATTATTTCCATTTATGATAATGGGGGCGGAATTGCAAGCCCTATAATGGAGAATATCATGGAACATCATTCCAATATTGTTTCGGACTCTACACAAATCGGATTATACAATATTCATAAAAGAATAAGACTCCAATATGGGGAACCCTATGGCATCGAAATTCAAAGCGTTGTTGGAGAATATACCAATGTGAAATTCATTTTACCTGTAATTAGAAATATGGAGGAATCCATTCCCATTTCGTTCGATCAAATCGAAAACTATACTTCAGAGAGAAGTGGGTGAAGAATGGCGATGAAAGTAATCATTGTAGATGATGAACCTTACGTAAGACAGATGATAAAAAGTATGATTAATTGGAATCAATTATCACTGGAATTAGTCGGCGAGTTCTTCAATGGAGAAGATGATTACAACTGGATTAAGCAAGACAGCAGCATTGATCTGGTTATTTCGGATTTACGAATGCCGGTAATGGATGGGCTGAACCTGATAAAAGAAGCGTTAGCCTTTCGACCCGAATTAAAATTTGTAGTAATCAGTGCCTATGATGACTATCATTTAGTGAAAGAAGCTTTCAAACTTGGTGCATTAGATCATTTATTGAAGTCCGAAATGACGGAGGATCATCTCTATAATGCTTTGTCTAATCTGCGAATAATCGATACCAAAAATCCTATAACCAGACTGGAACAGATACCTGGAGCTTACAGCCTGGAATCGCAAACTTTTTCAAACAGAGAACTTATTAAGGAAAGCTTATTGAGCCGGCTAGTTGCGGGAAACATACATACAAACGATATCGATGCTCTCAAGGAATTATTGTGCGAAAATAAAAAGAAAAGATTAGTACTGATGATATTAAAAATGAATAAGTCGGATATTCATGCCTCAGTTCCAGAAGCATCTGTTATACATGGAATTTCAAAATACTTATCTTATAAGGAAGAGATGTTGGATTATAGCAGTGAAGTGCACTATGAAATTGTTCAGATTTCACCCTACGAGTTCTTAATCCTTCTTCTCTTTGCCCAACAGGAATCAGACTCTTCTATATTGACTTATTTAACATATTTTTATGACCAATTTTGTCCCCTAGGATTCAAGATAAATCTAGGTTTAAGCCATATTTCCTCTCATTTCGACAAACTCCCACAGCTCATTCATGAAGCGAGGATTTCCAATGATTATTGTTTTGTAGCTGGCAACGGGTCCATAATCCGATACCAAGCACAATTTGATCAAACGCCTCCATATGAAATAGATAGTATGAAACAAATTACTATTTTGAAGAAACTGCTTAATTCCTTACTCTTTGATTCATGCAAAGTGGATATCAGTGAAGTCATGGTCGCTCCCCGTTCCGTGAGTGTCAGCCATATGCATGAGATTAAAGATCTTTACATGAAGTACCATTTTATCCTTGTTGATTTTTCGTTGCAAAACGGACTTGACGGCGAAATACGCGCTTTAAGCAATGAGTATATAAAGCATTTGAAGCTTTACGACGACCTTGATTCTTTGAATAAATGGCTTGCTTCCATAATGACAAAGATTAAGGCCAACAAAGGTGAAAACTCGATCATCAGCCATGTAAAACACTTTGTTGAAGAGAATTATACGAATGATATCAGCCTGCAATCCGTCGCCAATAAATTCAATATAAACAGCAGTTACCTTAGCCGTCTTTTCTCTGAAAAAGTGAATACAAATTTCATAGATTATTTAGCGCATATTCGAATAACAAAAGCTATTGAATTAATAAAAACTTCCAACCTGAAAATGTATGAAGTCACGGAAAAAGTAGGGTACACGTCACCTGAACATTTCAGCAGAACATTCAAAAAAATTACGGGGAAAAGTCCGAAACAATTCATGGACGGTCGTGAATGAATTTGGCTGAAATTGCTTGGAGGTTCTGAGTTATCTACCATAGGATTGCCCAGCATGGCGAACATTAGTTCAGAGCATATAATCTGTGAGGTGTGGTGTTTGTTGAATTGTCCATATTGCAATATTTCCGATGATAACAGTCATGAAGTCATACTAAGCAATGAAAAATGCATCTATACTTTGCTTAAAGTACAAGAGATTAAAGGAGCTGGTATTATTGTTCCAAAAGAACATAGGGAAAATGTTTTTGAGTTAACTCAAGATGAATGGAACGAAACATATCGGTTGCTACAAGAAGTTAAGCTGTACTTGGATCGGAATTACAAACCAGATGGCTACAATGTTGGTTGGAATTGTGGTCATGTGGGGGGACAACATGTTTTTCATTCCCATTTACATATAATTCCTCGGTATGCTGACGAATCAATGGCGGGAAAAGGGATTCGCTACTTATTCAAAAAGAATGAAAAAGTCGATTAAGCAAACGAGGAATGAAAGTCGCGTGCAACTCGGCCTGCGCCTTGGCCAAAGCACTTGAAAAGAGCGAAAGTCGCCGAGCGCGAGGTAAAATCGTTATCCGCGTTCGCTAGTGGAGGATAACTGAAAGCCATTTCCTCTGGAACAGTGCTTTGCTCTTACATGGGGAAATATGATAGCATTATTAAAGCAACATAAGTTGTTTTAACGAGCAGACACTGAAATCTATACAGGAAAAATTTGATGACGACAGGAGTTAGATCCAATGATAAAAGGTTTTGGAGGAATATTTTGGAGAACTAAGAATCTTGAAGTTGTAAAAAAATGGTACAGTGAAGTGTTGAAGATTGAAATAGAAAATTGGAATGGGACAGTGATACAACCCCAATTAGGAAATGAGACTATCTTTTCTTTCTTTACTGAGAATGACAGTTACTTTCCAACAGAACAACAAGTGATGTTAAATTTCCAAGTACATAATCTAGACGAGACTATTAAGCATCTTGAGCATTTGGGTGTACCTCTTGCCAAGCAAGAAGAGAGTAGTGACTTTGGAAAGTTTATTTGGATTGAAGATCCTGAAGGTCGGTTGGTCGAGCTTTGGGAGAAATAACGAGTTGTCATTCACTTGCTATTGAGCAACTGAAAACGATAGCTTTATAAGAACTATCCGAGCAGGCGTCGCGGCGATCCTGCTTTTTCGTGATCTAAAGGGCTGGACTGTTTGGTGTGAGCTAAGTATTTCCGACAGATAAAAGAATAGCGGGCATTCACAGCGTACCTGTAACAGATGACGGATCACTTATTATGGTTTGGGATTAACGGAGTATTGGATAGAATAGTTCCGAGAATCTTATTGGTATACAGCTTAATATTAGCTATTACTTGCTGTAATCTTGTTATGGCTGATTCTGAGAACAAAAGCGGGTGGGCTGGAATTGCAGCATAGCAGGGTATCAGTTTAAGAATCACTAATTAAGTACTATCATTTTGAAGTACCTATAAGATGAAAATTGAGGAGGGCAACCAATGAACTGTATGATGCTTATAGACGAGAAAATGGTTACTTTCGAGACTTAATGAACTGAATAGGCGCTATCGTGCAGATTTTAGGCGGAAAGGTGATCATTTACTTGAAATAGAGCAGATGGAATTCATTAGATTTTCTGAAAGAGAGATTTTGAGCGAATAAAGGTTGCTGAGTTCGTAAGGGGAATGGGAAAAGGAGAAGAGTTGATGGATCAGGTAGTAGGGCTTATCCGAAGCGAAGAGTCATCGGAGATCCAGTGGTGATTTTTGGTTTGTTTTTCCACTAGGAAGCTCGTCCATCAAAGTTACGAAAACAAGAAGAACCAGCGTTAAGACGCTGGTTCTTCTTGTTTTCGCTCATTATGATTTTCTCCCCAAGCACACATCACTTCTGTTACAGGAATTAATGTTCTGCCATATTTACTAAGCGAATATTCTACTTTTGGCGGGACGGTGGGGTAGACCGTTCTTTCGATCACGCCTTCTTGTTCCAAGTCTCGAAGATGTTGCGTGAGCATTTTTTGGGAGACATCAGGTATTAGCTTTTCCAGATCGTTATACCGCTTGGTTGATTCAATCAAATGCCATAAAATCATCGGCTTCCATTTCCCACCTAAAACATGAATGACAGTCTCTATTGGACATTCGCGCTGATGAATCATTGATAAATCACTCCCTTACTTTTAAGTATGTACCGTACTTTAAAGTGCGTTCTTAACAGAATATTAGTACCGATATACAATAAAGTCAATCAAATCAATTGGAAAAAGGAGACAGTCAAATGAGTAAACCATATTGGGGACTAAAGTCAGTAACATTTTGGTTAGTAGGCGTTGTTACACTGTTGATGTTGTTTTTAGGAGTAAAAGGTTTTATCCAGCCAGAAGCTGCGATTCGAGATTTTGGTATCCCCCTGCATGACGTTTCTGATAAATATCTTGTTCTAATAAAAGCAGATCGTGATCTGTTTATTGGAATCTTCTTACTAGCCATGATGATACTTCGTATGAGAAAAGCATTGATCGTTGTTATGTTAACTTCTGTTTTAATGCCTGCAATTGATGCATTATTGGTATTAACGAATGCCGTAGATAAAACACCTTCTTGGATTCATATTATTACTGCGGTATATGGACTTGCAGTAGGTTGGATGTTGTATCGAGAAGAACAGCGAGTTCAAAAAGCAAATACTAGATCAGGATTATCATCTGAAAGGTATATCTAAAATAAGGGGGCAGTTCATGTATATTTACCTGTTGTTCATCCATATTATTTCCGCCGTGGTGGCCATGGCTGCAATCATCTGCTATCCCTTGATTATGAGCAGCGCCAAGACAGTAGGTCAAGCCAAGTTCGCGCTTGCGTTGCTGGAGAAGACGGCGATCCTGCCGAAATTCGGTGGCACGCTGTTGCTTCTTACAGGGCTTGCTCTTGGCTTCTTAGAAATTTCTTTGTTCCGAGAGCTGTGGTATGTGTCCTCAATTGCCATTTTCATTGTCATTCTAGTTATCTTTGCTGGCCTAATTCCCTCCGGCATTAAACAGCAGCTTACGCTGCTTCAGCAGACGCAGGGCGATGTGCTGCCTGAGGCGTACCGATTGAGTCGCAGACGCTCCGCTTGGTTGGAAGGGATCGCGAATGTTGCAGCGCTCATCTCGATCCTACTAATGGTGCTCAAGCCATACTAATGTACTCATAATAGTGGAGGAGCTAGCAGTGATGCAGTTCCTCTTTTTCATTAAAGGAGATGTTGGAAAACTTGTGCTGTTTATCAGCGTTATTGAAATATGAGTGAGGCGTCAGTAAAAAGGGATTTTATTCAGACTCAGTTTGAGTTACGATAAATAGTGGAAACATTCCCCAGATGGCAAACGGAGGTACGAATATGGAAGAAGATTTTGCTTGCCTGTATGTCATTCGCGGTGAGCCCTACCGACCGGGCACCTGTGTGAACTTCATCCATTTTATATAGAGTTTTGACTAAAAGGACCGTCAGGATGTTTTCCCTGACGGTTTTTCTTATTGATGTTCAAGAAGTTTGCTCGAAATAGCTCATCAGGAATTCGTTAGATTTTGCTTCATAATCTTAATTCTGGACATGAAGTCGAAAGAATGATGGGGACCCAAATGACAACGGTTCCATTATAATAACGGATATAGAGCGGTGATCACAGAGAAGGAGGAGAAAAACAATGAAAACACCGTTCATTCGCGATTTGATCAGTTACAGAACCATGCTGCTTATGCTTATCCCTTCCGTTCTGTTTGTAGCGTTATTCCAATATGTGCCGATGCTCGGCTTGGTAATGGCATTCAAACATTATACGTACAGTAAAGGGATTCTAGGCAGCGACTGGAGCGGTATAGAAAATTTCCGGTTCTTCTTTATCTCGGGAGATGCCTGGAGGGTGACTCGCAATACTGTGCTTTATAATGCGGTGTTTATCGTCATCAATCTGGTACTGCAGGTAGGAATTGCTATCTTGATTTCGGAAATTAAAGGCAGATGGTTTAAGAAGATCAGCCAATCCGTCATGTTCTTGCCTTACTTCTTTTCCTGGGTTGTGGTAGGGTCAATCGCTTATAACTTGTTGAATTATGAGCATGGCACTGTCAATACCTTATTGCGAACATTCGGTATGGAATCAGTCAATTTCTACAGCACTACCGGGATTTGGCCATACTTGCTCGTGTTCTTCTCGGCTTGGAAATCTGTTGGTTATGGCGTTGTTTTCTATCTGGCAGCCATCATGAGCATCGATCAGGAAATGTATGAAGCGGCTGAGACCGATGGAGCCAACGTTTTCCAGAAAGTCTGGCATATTACCATTCCCTGTTTGAAACCAACGATGATCATCCTGACACTGTTGTCTGTTGGCCATATTTTCCGAGGCGATTTCGGACTCTTCTACAATGTGATCGGGAATAACGGCTTATTATTCGCCAACACGGACGTCATTGATACCTACGTTTACCGCTCCTTAGTACAAAGCAATGAAATTGGCATGTCGGCGGCCATCGGATTCTTTCAATCCATCCTATGTTTTGTCACGATCCTGGTGGTTAACGGAATCGTACGTAAAGCAGATAAAGATTCAGCTTTGTTTTAAACTGGAAAGGAGGTTGCCCTTCGATGAAGTCGGCATTTAAACAACAAACGGAAGTCGCGGACTTAAGTATGACGCGCTCCGCAAAGATCCGGACAGACCAGTTAGTCATGAACGTATTGGCTTATAGTTGTGTATCGTTCGTAGCTCTGATTTGTATCATACCCTTCCTGCTTATTCTCAGTGGTTCCATAACGGAAGAGAGAGCAATCATCCTGGAGGGCTATAAACTATTTCCTTCAAGCATTTCTTTCAAGGCTTATCAATTTATTTTTAAGATTCCTGAAGAGATTCTCCGGGCTTATGGCGTGACCGTTTCTTTGACTCTTATCGGGACATGTCTTTCGCTTTTTCTGATCTCCATGAGCAGTTATGTGCTTCAACGATCGGACTTCAAGTGGAGAAATGCGTTCTCGTTCTACTACTATTTCACGACCTTGTTTAGCGGAGGACTGGTTCCACTCTATATCCTGGTTGTCAACTATTTGAAATTAAACGATACGTACCTTGTATTGCTATTGCTTCCTCTTATTAATGTATTCTATATTTTGGTCATGAAAAGTTTTATGAAGAGCATTCCAGCGGCAATCACAGAATCTGCTAAAATTGATGGTGCAGGAGACTTTACGATTTTCATCAGGCTTATTCTACCTTTATGCAAACCTGCACTTGCTACGATTGGACTGTTTGTGGCTCTCGGTTATTGGAATGATTGGTTTAACTCTTTGCTTTTCATTAATAATCAAAAACTCTACCCCTTACAATATTATTTATATAAGGTTATTGGCAGTGTCGATGCTCTCAAAAGCGTTGCGGAGAAAAGCGGAATCAGCGCACGGGAGCTACCAGGTGAAGGTCTCAAAATGGCTCTGACTATCGTAGTAACTGGACCGATCGTGCTTCTTTATCCATTTATTCAACGCTATTTTGTCAAGGGACTTACGATTGGTGCAGTTAAAGGATAATCCCGGTAAATCCGGTTTATCATAGCATGGCATATAATAGGGGGGAAGTGCATGACAGGGATGAAGACAATGAAGAGTATACAAAAAAGAACTTGGATGGGCATCGTGCCGGCCCTTTTGCTGAGCGTGCTGGTAAGTGCGTGCGGCGGAGATGCGGGGGGCCAATCATCGTCATCGCCAAATGCGTCCATGTCAGCGAAGCCTTCCGAAAGCGCAGCGAAAATAGACACTTCAACACCGGTCAAGCTGAAATTGATATTGGTTGGTACGAAACAGCCGGATACGGATGAAGTTTATGCGGAAGTCAACAAAATACTTAAGCAAAAAATCAATGCTGAATTAGAGGTCAGGTTCTTGGACTGGAATGAATACAATCAGAAATACCCGCTATTGTTTGCCGCTAATGAGGATTTTGACATGATCTTTACCGGTGACTGGGCGTTCTACAATCAAACGGCTCGTAAAGACGGTTTCCTGGAATTAACCGAAGATATGCTCAAAAAATACACGCCAAACACGTGGGAAAAACAGGACAAGATCGGTTGGGATCAAGCCAAGATCAACGGAAAGATTTATATGGTGCCGCAGGATACCTTCGAAAGCGGTTTTCAAGTAGGATTGATCCGAGGCGACTTGAGAGAAAAATATAAGCTGCCAGAAGTGAAGACGCAAACCGATTTGGTCAACTATTTGACTACGATTGCCAAGAACGAGAAGGACATGATTGCTTTTAGCGGTCCTCCTGCCAAATTAAGTGCTGTCGGGGTTCCTGTGTTCTTCCTCGATATGGAAATGCGCTTCGTCCATGGAGGCGTTCCACTGGTCTACGACTTGAAAAGCAAGAATCCGAAGCTCACGAATTATCTCGAGAACCCGAAAACGATGGAAAAATTGAAAATGTTTTATGACATGGCTCAGCAAGGCGTTTGGACGAAGGATTCGATTGTGTCCAAGACGGATTGGAGAGTGGCATTTAAAGAAGGCAAGACGGCTGCTGACTTTAGCAATATATCGACGTTGGCTGGCTCGATGGACACTATTCTGAGAACTCATCCGGAGTGGAAACCAGAATTAATTGACGTAAATCCGACGGCGAAACAGTACCAAGCCCCGCTGGTCGGCGGTGGAATCGGGATTCACGCAACCTCCAAGAATGCTGAGCGGGCGTTGATGGCGCTGGATCTTCTCCGGTACGACAAAGATTTGTATTACTTAACCTTCTATGGGATCAAAGGGAAGCACTGGGAACCTGTCGGAGATAAAAAGTTCAAAAGTCTGGCGGCATCTGCTGGTTATCCGCCTGAAGGTGCTAGTCCCTGGGGCTGGAGAACCCCGAATTCCCTACAGCTGGAGGGGGTAACCGGCGATTTGGTTCAGTCTGTCTACAGCAGATGGAAAGCGGGGAATATTATCCATAGTCCGCTTGAAACCTTTGCTCTGGATGATTCAAAAATCAAAAACGAGTTGGCCGCACTTGATAATGTCCAACAAACCTATTTGCTGCCGATATACCACGGCTTGGTCAAACCGGAAGTAGGTGTTCCTCAAGTGCTCGAAAAGCTGAAGCAAGCAGGAATTGAGAAGGTTCAGGCAGAGTTCCAAGCACAATTGGATGCCTATATCGAAAGCAAGAAATAAAGACTTTGGCGGGGCTACTCATGTTTCTTTCCTATGAAACGGCAGCCCCGCTCTATTAAATTTAAAAGCTCAGTAGCTCCGTGTTTCGGTTGGTCGAACTGGAGCGAATGAATGTTGCAGTGATGTTTATATTGAAAAATTGTAAAGCGCTTACAAATGTGCGTATGAGGGGCTTCGACTGAAGAGAGAGTTCAAGTTCATAAAGAATGGGTGAAGAAGATGACCGGTTTATTGACTGGGATGAACAGAAAATGGATCGCTATGTTGTTATGTTTGATCATGGTAGGAGGGGTATTATTCGGATTAGCTCCACGGAAGGTACAAGCGGCAGTATCAACCGTTAAGGTTCAATTAAAAGATAGCAACGGAAATCCGCTCGTTGGCGCACCTGTTGATTATTATGATGCGGGATGGAAACCGTTCGGAACGACCGATGCATCGGGGATAGCAAGCAAACCTCTTCCGGATCAGTCGTATACGTTTCATGTCACTTATGAAGGGACCGGATTGGATAAGATGCAGCATACGGGAACTGATCCAGTGGTTGTGTTCCAAACGGTGAATGCGAAGGTGCAGCTGAAGGATAGTCAAGGGAATCCGCTGAGCGGGGGCGAAGCCTCCTACTATGCGGATGGTTGGAAAACTTTCGGACATGTAACCGGCGGCCAAGTTAGTAAGGAGCTTCTTCCAGGCTCATATACCTTCAACGTGACGTATGAAGGGACTAAATTGGATAAGGTGCAGCATACCGGTACCGATCCCGTGGTTGTATTTCAAACAGCGAATGTGAAGGTGCAGCTGAAGGATAGTCAAGGGAATCCGCTGAACGGGGGCGAAGCTTCTTACTATGCGGATGGTTGGAAAACTTTCGGACATGTAACCGGCGGCCAAGTCAGCAAAGAGCTTCTTCCAGGTTCTTATACCTTCAACATGACATATGAAGGAACTAAATTGGATAAAGTGCAGCATATCGGTACCAATCCCGTGGTTATTTTTCAGACTGTAAACGCCAGAGTACAGTTGAAGAACAGTCAGAATAATCCGCTGAACGGAGGCGTTGTGTCTTATTATGCGGATGGCTGGAGGGCATTCGGGACCACTGCGAGTGGCGAAGCGAGCAAGCAATTGCTGCCCGGCTCCTATACTGTCGCTATGAATTATGGAGGAACGACAACCCAGAAGGTAGGCGATCTTGCGGCAAATCCGATCGTATTGTTCCAGGTGCAAACACCAGGCGTCATTGCTCCCAAACAATCCAATCAATACGAACCGTTACCACAACCGCCGATGGATCGACCGCGTGTTTTGGTAAACAAGGGAACACTTCCAGCTCTGAAAGAGAGATTGAATCTTGCGGCTTTTGATGATGTATGGGCAAGCATCAACACGAAAGCGCAAAGACAAGTGGACGGCAACTTCCCCCTTAGAACAGGAACCGCATACACCAATATTGATGTAAGAACGGTGGAGGTCATGAAAGCCAATGCCGTTCGATATCTGATTCATGAAGATATAGCTGCGGGTCAAAAAGCGGTCCAGCTTGCTGTGAATATGGCGAAAACGGCACAATGGAACCCGAATCCGGATTCGACCGTCGTATTTAATGTAGGCAGAGAAATAGGGAACTTGATCTTCCTTGAATCTGTTGTCTATGATTGGTGCTATCCTCTTATGAATGACGTACAGAGATCAGCAATCCGCCAAGCGCTTGACACTTGGGTAAGGAATGGTCTTGAGTACCCGTATCCGATGAAGGAGAATGACAAGGTTATTATTGCCGGGCATGCCAACGGCGATGTGCATCATCAGTTTAAACTTGCCATGGGTATTGCGCTTTATGATACGAATCCTGAGTATTACAATGACATCGCAGACTATCTCTTAAATGTTACCATGCCCGGGTTCAATGTATTACTCGATGCGGAGATGAGCTTTGAAGGCTCCGCCTACGGAGACAACAGGCTGAAGTATATCATGATGGGCAATCAGCTCTGGAAGGCCATTGGTGTGGAGCCGCTCACGGAGAAAGTCGGATTGGCGCTCGACAGACAGATTTATACCCGAAGATCGGACGGTTTTATCATGACGGAGGGCGATGACTTTAATACCGATTATCAATCGCCATGGAAAAGGTTCATTCAAGGTAACATCACAAACATGATAGCAGGCAGCATTTACAACAATCCGAGAGCGCAGTACGAATTTATAAAGCAAAATGTCTATCAGGATGAGTTGTATTACCTACTTTTCTTTGACCCGAACGCGCTGTCGCAGTCCGTATATGATACGCCACTATCCAGATACTTCCCTGCGCCGTATGGCTCCATTGTGGCAAGAACAGGCTGGGATGAAGGACAGGATTCCAAAGCAGTAGTTGC
The DNA here is from genome assembly GCF_022163125.1 of Paenibacillus sp. HWE-109. Lineage (NCBI taxonomy): Bacteria > Bacillati > Bacillota > Bacilli > Caryophanales > Paenibacillaceae > Paenibacillus > Paenibacillus sp. HWE-109. The sequence goes on from NZ_CP091881.1 coordinate 2,792,073, forward strand.
TGTCATGAATATTGGAGAAAGAAACCAGACCAATCATCAGCATTTCGACGCCGGTGCATTCTCTCTCTACTATAAAGGCAATCTGGCGATTGACTCAGGCATTTATTCAGGAAAAAATCCGGCAACCGGAGTAGCTATGGAATATGGAAGTCCACATGACCTGCAGTATCATAAGCAGTCCATTGCGCATAATGTTGTGCAAATCAACGATCCGAATGCGCTTGAGAAGGGAACCTTCTCCCCGTCAAATCAGCTCTATTCTACACAAATCCCAAGAACGATCGAGCAGTGGAATACCGATCGTAACTACCAAAGAGGAAAGATGATTTCCCACTCCATCGGAGATAATGAGATGTATCCCGATTACTCTTATATCAAGGGTGAGCTCAGTTTGGCCTATGGAAAGACAAGAACCGAGAATTATACGAGGAGCATGGCATTTTTGAATTTCAAGAATGATAAATATCCGGCTGCGATGATCGTATATGATCATATCAACACGCCGAATGCCAGCGCTGAGAAAAAATGGCTGCTCCATACCGGTTTTGAGCCTTTAGTCGAAGGCAGCAGATACACCAATGAAGTGACGGAGCGGAGCTATAACGGTAAGCTGGTTACCGACACGCTGCTGCCCAAGAGCGGGGATCTGAAGGTTGAAAAAATCGGCGGCCCTGGACGTGAATTTGAGGTAGATGGCGTGAATAAGCCGATTAAGTCCAATAATGAAACCAACATTGCCAGCATGGATGCAGGTAAATGGAGACTTGAGCTTTCCAATAAGGCTCCTGCTAACCAAACACGGTTCTTAAATGTGATGCAGGTGATGGATGCTGTATATGGTCCTGCGCCGCAAGATGTTCATTATTCCGAGACGAATGACTATGCAGGGGCCAGAATTCAGGATCGCGTTGTGTTTTTCGCAAAAGGCTTTGATCTGATCAATCAAGAAGCGACGATTACCTTCGATGGCGTTGCGAATCAGACCTATAAGATTTTGGTTACCGACCTGAAAGACGGATACTGGACAGCTGTGACGGAAGGCGGTACGGCGGCGGTCAAGTATCAAGCAGTCCAAGAAGGAAATTCGATCTATTTTGAGGGGAAACCAGGCACGTATACGTTACGGAAAGCAGACTCAAGTACGCTTCCGCTCGCCGGCAAGGTTCCGTCAGAACCGGTGGAGAGAAAGATCCGTGTCAGAATTGATGCACAGGGGCAGGAATTGGATGTTCGGCCTACGCTGAACAATAACCTTGTGATGGTTCCGATGAAAGGAGTCTTTGAAGCGCTGGGCATGGCGGTGGATTGGAATGCTGCCACTCAAACGGCAACGGCAACCAAAGGAAGTTTGAAGATTGAGCTTGTAACGGGCAGCAATATGGCGAAAGTCAACGGTCAGAGTATGAACATGGACGCCCCGGCAACCGGCGCTAATAACCAAATGCTTATTCCCCATACATTTATTGCGGAAAGCCTCCATGATAAAGTTACCTGGGATCGTGAAAATCAAGTCATTGAGATTTTCACCCTACCGCCGGTTGAGATTCTCCAATGGGAGAGAAAAGCACTTGCACCTGTTACTCCGCTTCCGATTACAGACCTAAAAGAAGTGAAGTATAAGATCTTCACGGCAACCGTTAGTCCGGAAAATGTTCCAAAATTGTTTGACAATATCCAGTCCAATGCATCACGTTGGGCAGGTAATATTGGATCTCATATTATATTTGATTTCGGAGAAACCATTCAACTTGAGAGATTTGACGCAGCGATATATAACGGTCATACGAGATCAAGCAGGATCATGCTCTCTGTTTCGGAAGATGGTGAACATTGGACGCATGTGTACGGAGGTGATACTGTGGGTGACACCAGTGATTTTATTCCTTTCAACTTCCCGTCACCGAAATTCAGATACTTTAGAGTGGCAGTTTTCGGTTCAACAGACGCTCTATCGAATCCGGAATGGATATCATTCTCTGAGATGAAGTTCTTTGTGAAGAAGTAGAAATGATCTAACTGAATCCTAGGCAAAGATATAAAGACGATGGCTGGGCTGCTATTGTATTGTCCTATGAAACCGCAGCCCGGCACTCTTCTTTAAATTTAAGGAAAGGGTGAAGAAAATGACCGGTTTGTTGACTGGTATGAACAATAAATGGATTGCAGTGTTGTTATGTTTAATCATGGCAGGAGGGGAATTATTCGGAATAGCTCCACAGAAGGTGCAAGCAGCCGTATCGACCGTTATAGTTCAATTAAAAGATAGCAACGGGAATCCGCTCGCTGGCGCAACGGTTGATTATTATGATTCGGGGTGGAAATCGTTCGGAACGACCGATGAAGGCGGGATGGCCAGCAAGCCTCTGCCGGATCAATCGTATACGTTTCATGTCACTTATGTAGGGACCGGATTGGATAAGGTGCAGCATACCGGTACCGATCCCGTGGTTATTTTTCAGACTGTAAACGCCAGAGTACAGTTGAAGAACAGTCAGAATAATCCGCTGAACGGAGGCATTGTGTCCTATTATGCGGATGGCTGGAGGGCACTCGGCACCACCGCGAGTGGCGAAGCGAGCAAGCAATTGCTGCCCGGCTCCTATACTTTCGCTATGAATTATGGAGGAACGACAACCCAGAAAGTAGGCGATCTTGCGGCAAATCCGATCGTATTGTTTCAGGTGCAAACGCCAGGCGTCGTAGCTCCCAAACAATCCAATCAGTACGATCCGATTCCGCTGCCGCCGAGCGATCGTCCGCGTGTTTTGGTCAATAAGGAAACGCTTCCGGCTCTGAAGACAAGAGTGACACAATCAGCGTTTACCAGTGTATGGAACAACATCAACACGAAAGCACAAACCCAGGTGAACGGCAACTTTCCCCCTAGAACAGGATCTGCAACCACCAATATTGATAAAAATACGGTGGAAGTCATGAAAGCCAATGCAATTCGATATCTGATATACGGAGATGAAGTAGCTGGTCAAAAAGCGGTTCAACTTGCTGTGAATATGGCGAATTCGGTGCAGTGGAACCCGGATCGGAATAATTCCACCACTGTCTTTAATGTAGGCAGAGAAGTAGGAAGCCTGATCTTCCTTGAATCAGTTGTCTATGATTGGTGCTATACGCTCATGAATGACGGACAGAAATCAGCCATCCGCCAAGCCCTTGGGACTTGGGTGAGAAATGGCCTTGAGTACCCGTATCCGATGAAGGAGAATGACAAGGTTATTCTTGCCGGGCATGTCAACGGCGACGTGCACCATCAGTTTAAATTGGCCATGGCGATTGCAGTTTATGATACGAATCCCGAGTACTACAATGACATCGCGGACTTCATCTTGAATGTTAGCATGCCTGGATTCAATACATTGCTCGACGCCGAGATGATGTTTGAAGGCCCCCCCTATGGAGACAACAGGCTGAAGTATATCATGATGGGCAATCAGCTTTGGAAGGCTATTGGCGTTGAGCCGCTAACGGAGAAAGTCGGTTTAGCGCTCGACCGCCAGGTGTATACCCGCAGATCGGACGGCTATATCATGACGGAGGGCGATGATTTTAATACGGATTATCAAACGTCATGGAATAGATTCGTTCAAGGTAATATCACTAATATGATAGCCGGCAGCATTTACAACAATCCAAGAGCGCAGAACGAGTTTTTAAAGCAAAAGACTTATGAGGATGATTTGTATTATCTTCTTTTCTTCAATCCGAACGCACCGTCGCAGTCCGTCTATGATACGCCGCTGTCCAGATACTTCCCCGCGCCGTATGGTTCTATGGTTGCAAGAACAGGCTGGGATGAAGATCAGGATTCCAAAGCGGCAGTCGCAGTCATGAATATCGGAGAAAGAAACCAGACCAATCATCAGCATTTCGACGCCGGTGCATTCTCTCTCTACTATAAAGGCAATCTGGCGATTGACTCAGGCATTTATTCAGGAAAAAATCCGGCAACAGGAGCTGAAATGGGATACGGATCCGAACACGACCTGCAATATCATAAGCAGTCCATCGCGCATAATGTTGTGCAAATCAACGATCCGAATGCGCTTGAGAAGGGAACCTTTTCCCCGTCAAATCAGCTCTATTATACACAAATCCCAAGAACGATCGAGCAGTGGAATACCGATCGTAACTACCAAAGAGGAACGATGATTTCCCACTCCATCGGAGATGATGAGATGTATCCCGATTACTCTTACATCAAGGGTGAGCTCAGTTTGGCCTATGGAAAGACTAGAACCGGGAATTATACGAGAAGCATGGCATTTTTGAATTTCAAGAATGATAAATATCCGGCTGCGATGATCGTATATGATCATATCAACACGCCGAATGCAAGCGCCGAGAAAAAATGGCTGCTCCATACCGGTTTTGAGCCTGCAGTTGAAGGCAGCAGATACACCAATGAAGTGACGGAGCGGAGCTATAACGGCAAGTTGGTTACCAACACGCTTCTGCCAAAGAGCAGTGATCTGAAGGTCGAAAAAATCGGCGGCCCTGGACGTGAATTTGAGGTAGATGGCGTGAATAAGCCAATTATGTCCACCAATCCATCCGACATTGCCACCATTGATGCTGGTAATTGGAGGATTGAGCTTTCCAATAAGGCTCCTGCTAACCAAACGCGGTTCTTAAACGTGATGCAGGTGATGGATGCTGTGTATGGTCCTGCGCCGCAAGATGTTTATTATTCCGAGACGAATGACTATGCAGGGGCCAGAATTCAGGATCGCGTTGTGTTTTTTGCAAAAGGCTTTGATCTGATCAATCAAGAAGCGACAATTACCTTCGATGGCGTTGCGAATCAGACCTATAAGATTTTGGTTACCGACCTGAAAGACGGATACTGGACAGCCGTGACGGAAGGCGGGACGGCAGCGGTCAAGTATCAAGTAGTCCAAGAAGGAAATTCGATCTATTTTGAGGGTAAACCAGGCACGTATACGTTACGGAAAGCAGATTCAAGTACGCTTCCGCTCGCCGGCAAGGTTTCGTCAGAACCGGTAGAGAGAAAGATTCGTGTCCGGATTGATGCACAGGGACAGGAATTGGATGTTCGACCAACGCTGAACAATAATCTCGTGATGGTTCCGATGAAAGGAGTCTTTGAAGCGCTGGGGATGGCGGTAGATTGGAATGCTGCCACGCAAACGGCAACGGCGACCAAAGGCAACTTGACGATTCAGCTTGTAACGGGCAGCAATATCGCTAAGGTCAACGGAGTGAATAAAACGATGGATGCCCCAGCAACCGGCGCTAATAACCAAATGCGTATTCCACATACGTTTATTCCGCAAAACATGCGTTATAAAGCGATCTGGGATGTTGAAAAACAAGTCATTGAGTTTGACACCCTACCGCCGGTCGTGCCGCTGCAATGGCAGGCAAAAGCTCTTGATCCTGTTGTGCCGATGCCAAGTGCAAACTTAAAAGAAATCAAATATAGGAGCTTCAGGTCAACCATCTCCCCGCAAAATGTTTGGAAAATGTTTGATAATGAGCAATCCAACGCATCACGCTGGTCAGGTGATATTGGATCCCATATTATATTTAATTTCGGAGAAACCATTCAATTGGAGAGGTTGGACGTAGCCATGCATAACTACGGAAAAATGAGATCCAACAAACTCATGTTTTCCGTTTCGGAAGACGGCGAAAATTGGACGCATGTGTACGGAGGAGTTACGGCTCCCAATGCCAGCGGTTTTATTCCTTTCAACTTCTCGTCACTGAGCTGCAAATACTTAAGAGTAGCTGTTTTCGGTTCACCAGACGCTACAGCGGACCCGGAATGGGTATCCATCTCTGAGCTGAAATTCTTTGTTAAGAAGTAGAAGTCAGAATGATTGGTAACGGAATTAAAGCGTAAATGCCGTACTTAGGGGTCTGCCCGTGGTACGGCTTCTTTACTTGAGGATTGCCTTCTGAAGAAGGCGATCTCTCCCGTCTTTGAAGAACCTTAATTCAGGACATGAAATCGAAAGTTTGATGGGGTCCAAATGAAGAGCGGTTCCTTTACAATTATGAATGGAAACGCGAACGATGAAAGGAATGGTTAGCAGATGAAAATAAATAAAATTGAGTTAAGACAGGTTCAAGTTCCCTTAAAGGCTCCATTCGAGACAAGCTTCGGACGGATGGCCAAGAAGGATTGTGTGATCGTCAGTGTACATAGCGACGGGATGATCGGGTATGGAGAAAGCGTAGCTTTCTCGGCACCCTATTACAATGAGGAAACGACGGAAACGATCTGGTATATGTTGGAGCATTATTTAATTCCGGCATTAGTAGGGAGAGAAGTGACTAATCCCGAGGAAATATCCGTTTTATTCGCTCCAATCCGCCGAAATCATATGGCTATTGCCGCGATCGAGACGGCAGTGTGGGATTTGTATGCCAAACAGAATGGAATTTCGCTAGCGCATGCACTGGGAGGCGAGAAGCAAGAAATCGAGGTTGGTGTGAGTATCGGTATTGAGCCTACGATTGAACTGGTTGTTCAGAACGTAGAACGATTTCTGGAGCAAGGCTATAAGCGAATGAAGGTTAAGATTAAACCAGGGTTTGATATCCAATTAGTCGAAGCGATCCGCAAACGATTTGGGGAAGATGTGCCTCTGATGGTTGATGCAAACTCCGCCTATTCACTTCAAGATGTGCATATATTGAAGGAGATGGACAATTATAATCTGATGATGATTGAGCAGCCGCTTGCGCATGATGATATTATCGAACATGCTGCGCTGCAGCGGCAGCTGCGAACACCTGTGTGTCTGGATGAGAGTATTCACACCTTAGTAGATGCTCGTCATGCCATTGATCTTGGGAGCTGCCGGATCATGAATATTAAGATCGGCCGGGTAGGAGGATTAACGAATGCGAAGAAAATTCATGACCTTTGTATGGAACGAGGAATCCCGGTCTGGTGCGGAGGCATGCTTGAACTCGGTATAGGACGTCTCCATAACATTGCACTTTCATCCTTGTCAAATTTCGCAATACCTGGGGATGTATCGGCCTCAAAGAGATTTTGGGAGCAGGACATTGTTATACCGAACATTGAAATGCTTCAGCCAGGAGTTATAGCAGTTCCCACTAGAGATGGTATCGGTCACGAAGTATGTGAGCAATTGCTTGAGCGATTGACAATCAGGAAGCTAACACGGAGCGCTTAAACGAAGTACAGAGGGGAGAGTATTGGCATGTCCAAGTATGTGAAAATAAGCTGCTTAGCACCTCCAAATAAAGAGGTTGATTCTGGACAGGGTTTGGAAGGCGTTGTTCTTCAAATGATAGCAAAATGGGAAAAGCAGCTGCAGCATGTCCTGCCGGAACAGCCTGATCTAATCGTATTGCCTGAGTGTTGTGATGATCCGCAGATTAATGCCACGAGTCCAGAATGGTTGTACGAATTTTATCGCTATCGAGGGAATCGGATCCTCGATTTCTTCGCCGGGATTGCGAAAACTCATCGGTGTTATATTGCTTATTCAGCTATGGTGGAGATGCAAGATGGTACCTTCCGTAATGCTACCCAGTTTATTGATCGTTCTGGAGTTATTTGTGGTGTTTATAACAAGAATCATATTACGATTAGACAGAAGTCAACGTCCAGCACGTTATACGGTAAAGAAGCTCAAGTTATTGAGACTGATTTTGGCCGTGTTGCTTGCATGGTCTGCTTTGATATTAATTTTAATGAATTGTTAGAGCAATATGTGAAGCAAAAGCCTGATTTGATCGTGTTTTCTTCAGCTTACCATGGGGGCTTGATGCAATCCTATTGGGCTTACACATGCAGGGCACATTTCGCGGGTGCAATATGGCGTCCCGATCCTTGTTCCATTCTTAACCCTGTAGGTGAAGTTGTCGGGGAAAGTACGCTCTTTTATCCCTTTGTGACAAGGACTGTGAATATGGATTGTGCGGTCGTTCATTATGATTATAACTGGGAAAAGCTCGAGTTGGTGAAACAGAAGTACGGCTCGAATGTTCTAATCAGTGATCCTACCCGACTGAATGCGTTCGTGATCTCAAGCGAAAGCGAGGCGTTCACGATTCAGGATATTGTGCAAGAATTCAACCTGGAATTATTGGATGATTATTGGATAAGATCACGGGCTGATCGCTTCAAGAGCGGTCATTTGGAGCCGTAATGACGGGCTCGACAAGGAGGGGAACAGTTTGACACATGCTCATGACGATAGCGTTCAATATCGTATAGTTACGGAAGTTAGAGAGCTTGGCGAGGTTGTTGAGCTGCAGAAAATGGTGTGGGGACCCGATCCGGTCTCCTCCATGCAGCATATGCGTGCAGCGATTCTACACGGAGGAGCGGTGATTGGAGCATTCTGTAAAGAGGCTCTCGTTGGATTCTGTTATGGCTTCATTGGCTATGACGGCAAAAACCCTTACGTGGGTTCACACATGATGGCTATCCATCCTGCTTATCGGGACAGAGGAATAGGTATGCGTTTGAAGCTAGAGCAGCGGTTATGGGCGATGCACGCTGGACTCAGCAAAATCGTATGGACCTTCGATCCCTTTGAATCAAGGAATGCTTACCTGAATATTTGCAAACTTGGTGGGACGGTGTCTACCTATATACCCGATTTCTATGGAAGCGATCCTGCCGGTTACCCAACGGATCGCTTCCTTGTGGAGTGGATGTTGTCCTCAGATCGTGTGGTACGCGCAATCAATAGGCAGCACCAATTGAATGGTGACTCGACTGATTATCCTCAACTTCTGGAATTCGAATATACAGATGGTAAGGTGACAGGTCTTGTGGATATGGCAGCAAAGTCTAAGATAGGCAATTCACATGGACTGAGGTTACCAGTCCCACAGGCAGCGTCTAAGTTAAGGCAAACACAACCTGATCTGTATAAGGTTTGGCAGCGGCAATTTCGAGAGCTATCCACGTCAGCTTTTGCACATGGTTACCAAGTTGTATCTTGCCATCAATCGAAACCTGAGGTTCAAGACTACGTGCTTGAAATGAAAGTATGAAAGAAGCGATAGTGGCATGGCTCCACGCACATCGCCAAGAGTTGAAGATGACCTATGAAGAATTGCATGATTTAGCGGAAACAAGCTGGCAGGAGCATCAGACGACTCGATATTTGCAGCAAGTTTTAGATGAGATGGAGGTAGAGTTCGAGGGTTTCTCTACTCATACTGGCCTTGTAGCTCGTTGGTATGGAAGTAAGATCTCATCGCTTGATGATGAGAAGAAAGGCTCAACAATAGCGCTTCGTACGGATATCGACGCTCTATGGCAGCAAGTGGATGGAGTAGGCAGAGCGAATCATTCTTGTGGTCATGATGCACATATGACCATGGTATTGTTCGCACTTAAGGTATTACAAGCAATTGGGTTTAAGCCTGCCGGGGAACTGCGGGTGTTGTTTCAACCTGCCGAGGAAGCTGGGGAAGGTGCGCTCAAGCTGCTTGAAGCAGGTAGTCTAGAGGACGTAGACTATTTATTAGGGATCCATTTGAGGCCGGCAAAGGAGCTTCCATATGGACAAGCCTCCAGCGCCATCTATCATGGGGCTTGTGCCGTTATGGAAGGGAAGGTCACAGGCGCTCAGGCCCATGCTTCCCGACCAAGTGACGGATTAAACGTGATTGAGGTATTGGCAGACATCATACAGGCTGTTCGTGCTGTCTCGACAGATTATGCTGCTGTCCCGGCTTCCTGTAAAGTGACTAAGCTTCATGTTCCAAATGGAAGCAGCAATATAATACCTGACTTTGGAACCTTCACCATTGATATACGCGCACAGACGAATGTTGCTATGGACGCTTTACTTCCTAAGTTAGAAGCTGCTGTTCACTCAGTTGGCAGGGCATACGGTATCTCAATGGAGCTTCAAATGGCGTCCCGTATGGTGGCTGCAAGTCCTGATCTCTATCTTGAAACTCTGATTGGAGATGTAATATCAGAGTTCCTTGGAGATGCCAGTTTGGCTCAGCCTCCGTTGACGCCAGGTGGGGAAGATTTTCACTTTTATCCCTTACACAAGCCAGAGCTTCACGCCACCATGATCGGCCTCGGTTGCGGATTACTTCCCGGACTGCATCATCCGCAGATGCAATTTAATTTAGATGCATTGGAGATTGGCGCAGGGCTCTTGGCCTTATCTGTAGTTAGGATAAACTCAGGTTTATCTAATTAAATGGAGCCACTCTCGTGCTCTATCTCCATAAATGAGTATCTATCCATTCTCTCATTCATATAACAAGCGGGCCTCATGGCCCGCTATTTTGTTTTGCTGCCAGATTTGTGGAACCGTTTGACGGGAATGTGCGATTTTGTTTACACTATTTAACTTGTTTGATAAAATACAAGTACTTAAGCTCGATATTGTAAAACAGATATTCATGAAAAGGTGGGGAGGTTCAATCAAAAATATTCAGTCGATCCTTTTTATCAGGAACAAATCAAATTCCCTCTTCCTACGGCTGGTTGTGGGTTTTTTATGTATTGTTCTTCTGCTGGCTTCCCTTACGTTCTACGCCATCTCGATTTCCCAAAAAAATATTAAGCAGGAAATTGTTAAATACAACACGATGATGCTTAACAACACAAGGGACAGCTATGAAAAACACTTGGATCTCATCAAACGGCAAATGTATCTGTTTTTTATCAATAAAGAAATTCAACAGCTGAAAGATAGCCCACAATACGAAAAGCTCCCCGACATTGTGGAGGAAATTCGAACATGGACTAGCAATCCCTATCTGTTTATCAATAATATTGTTTTATATTCAAAGCGTGAAGAACTGGTTCTGGAGAAGGCGACAAGTACGAATGCTGGTATGATGTTCAACGTATTTAATACGAGCAGTGAATATCCATTGGACTTCTGGAGGCAGCAGTTCAAAGAACCTTATATGAGTCGGATCTTGCCATCTGCCCATTTTTCGAATACGATGTATCGCACTAGCCCACAGTTGCTTGGCGAGTTAATTCCGATCATTATCAAAAACAAAGAAAATCAGGATTTGTATATGATCGTTTTTATTGATGCTAATAAAATATACAATGCGTTTCATCAAAGTATCTATAATGACTTTATCATATATGACGAGGACGGAAAGACCATTTTCAAGGTAGCGGAACAGGGGCCTTTCATTGCCTTTGAAGATCTGCAGAAATACGGAAGCAGTGAGTTCATTAAGGATAAAAAGTATTATTTTCTGATAAAAGGAGAGGGTACTGGTTTAACGTATGTCTACCGGGTGCCTGTTGAACAAATTGTAAGTCAAACACGATTGAATATTACACTTATTGTGATTATTGTGACAGCGATTACACTCAGCATCCTGTTCTCTTTCCTGTTTGCTGCACGAATCAATAACCCGTTGAAGAAAGTGATCGAATCGATACGTCATATGAACGACGAAGTTCCCTACCGGTCGAATATCAAGGAATTTGATATTATCAGTGGTGAAATTCATGATCATACAATGATGCGCAAGCAGATGTCATTTATAAACCATTTAAAAGAAATTCGAAATCATGATCACGATACCATGAAACTCGATTTTACTAACAAGCCGTTCGTCTTTGTGCTTTTTCAAATCCAACATTACAAAAGTGATTTGAATACGCAAGCTTTAGTCCAGAAATGGTTGTATTATATTAAGATATTTATAGATAGCAAGTTAAGACCAACATTTGCTGACTCTCTGACGTTTCAAATCGAACGTGATCAGATTTTAAGTTTAGTGTTCACCAAACAAGTGCCTGACTTAATGGAACTGCTTAGTCAAATGAAAGAGGTCTTCGATCACGATAAGGAATACGGTGTCATTACGATTGCGATCACATCGGTTTATTTGACTTCGGATCAATTGTCTGCGGCTTATGAGGAAGTCCAAGAACTGTTGGGAGAACGTCTATTAATCGACGAAACACAAATTATACATAAGCGTGCTGCGGCACAAGTTGCGGTCGGCTTTTCCCCTGATCAGGAAAAGGAGTTTGAAGTTCATTTGAAAGCAGGCAATACCCAGCAGCTAGTTGCACTTCTGGAGCATTTATTTGCTCGATGGCACAGTAAAAGACTGTCGGCGGCTGTGATGATGCGGTTTGCCGAATCGCTGATCGGCAAGATCCAGAATGCGACAACGCCTTTTCCTCTTGCTCCGGACGGATTGGATGCAATTCTTGAGAAAGCAGTAGAACGAATACAACGTTGCTGCACGATCAGGGAACTGGAGCTTCTGCTAATTGAATGGGTGACGAAGACAGCAGAAGCCGTTCAGGAAAAAAAAGAAGAAAAGTACCCGGTTACATCTTTTGTTATTGATTATATTAACGAGCACTTAGCTGAAGATTTATATTTGGATCTACTGGCGGAAAAGGTAAAGATGAGCAGTGGATACTTGTCCTCCTATTTCAAGGGGAAAACCGGTAAGAATATCGTAGACTATATTAATGAAACTCGAATCACGAAAGCGACAAGTCTTCTAGCCGATAATCAAACTAAAATTCTTGAGGCAGCGCAGGCAGTTGGATACCAAAATATTACGTCATTTAATCGAATGTTCAAGAAATATACGGGGTTAACGCCAAGTGAATACCGGAAAAAGTACGATTCCGCTTCTGAAAAAAAAGTTCCGTAGAGGGACTTTTTTTTCATTTGTATGAAAACCTCATACTGCGGAATCCATGTAATGGGCGATTTTGCGAAAGCTGGGCTTATTTTAAGAAAACCGTAAAGTAGTTGCAGGCTCAACAGTTCTGTACATTTACCTAACAGCTATCAATGGCTTAAGATGACGCTATCAAGAGGAGGTGCAGCGATTGAAACGGATTTCGTGAGTGATTGGGAAATACAACAATATAATAAGGGCGGGTGGATTTAACTTGAAGCGAATAACGAAAAGTAATTTTATGTTGATAATAGTAGTCCTTATACTCGTTATCATTGCAGGTTGTTCCATGAATGGAAGCAAAACGGAATTGAAAGTGGAATCACCTGAACCAAGTGAATTAACTAAGGTCAAATTGCCAGAAGTAGCAAGTCTTCGTATTTTAACGGAAAATTCACCGTCATGGCCGGCTAAGAAAGATTGGGCTGTATGGAAATGGGTGAAGGAGAAGACGAATATCACGATCTTGCAGGAGACGCAAACAGGACCGGAGTCAGTAGCGCTTTCGATCGCATCGGGAGATATGCCTGACCTGTACTCTGTTTATCCTGAAGAAGCTCAGAAGTATGGAGCCCAGGGTGCTTTCCTCGACTTGTCTAAATATATGGACAAAATGCCTAATGCGAAAGCATTTTTAGCCTCCAGACCTGATGTCGCCCAAAGACTGACGTCACCAGGAGGGGAAAAGTACGAATTGCTCAACGATGGTGCAGGTGCAGGAAACATGAGGGTCTGGTTTTATAGGGATGATATCTTCAAGAAGCACTCTTTGAACGAGCCGAAAACGTGGGAAGAATTATATGAGACAGCGAAGAAACTGAAACAGCTATACCCGGACAGCTATCCGTTTGTTTTCCGCCATGGATTGAATACCCTAGGTGCTTTTGGTCCGTCATTTGGTTTGTATCCGACGTTTTTCGAGGAAAAGGATACGGGTAAGTTCAAGTATGGGGTGAACGATCCGGCTTTCAAAACGATGATTGAATATTTGAATAAATTTTACAAGGAAGGGCTAATCCCACCAGACTGGCTCTCTATGGACTATAAGGCATGGACACAATTTATAACGACGAACAAGTCGTTCATCACAATTCAATATATCCCACAAATTGAAATCATGAACAATCAGCTTCAGAATGGCGCTCATTTGAAGTTTATGCCGCCGCCGCTTGGAGCTGGCAGCAAAGCATACATTCCCAAAGCTGATTTCGATGTTTTAGGATTTGCCGTATACTCAAAAACGAAAAACTTGGATGCTGCACTGCGTTTCCTCGATTTTATCTATTCCAAAGAAGGAAAGGATATCCTTAGTTGGGGTAAAGAAGGAGAAACCTATACAATCGAAAACGGTAAACGGAAGTTTATGCCGCAATTCAAAGAAGTTGTTGACCTGGCCAAAGAAGCGGGTATTATGACAGCAGGCACTTACGGAATAGCCGATGCTAATGCCGTGATGTCGCTCAGAAGTGAGAATGAACAATATTCCTACAAAGAGGCAGAGAAATATCAATACCCTGTTGTTCCCATCCTGCCTATACTAAAAGAAGAAGAGAGAGCTGCGATCGCGGTAGATCAGGAAAAGGTGACCAAATTCTATGAGACATCCGTAGCTAAATTTATTCTGGGACAAACACCAATGACGCAATGGGACACATTTATTAGTGATTTGAATAAGCTCGGAGTGCAGAAAATCATAGATACCTATCAGGTTGGGTTGGATCGGATTAAAGTGAAGAAGTAATTGCATGAAGATGATAGGGCTGACAATCAGGTTGATGAGCCTCCAGCCCTATCCATTTCTTTTTGGAAGGAGACACCGTATGAAGCTATCCATCTTCAAGCAGTTGAAGCGTGATCAGACCTATGTGCTTCTGCTGGCACCTGTGTTGATCTATTACATCCTGTTTAAGTATGTTCCTATGTTCGGCATTAGTATATCTTTCCTTGATTACAATATGTTCAAGGGATTTTTGGCGAGTCCATGGGTTGGATTTAAACATTACAAGATATTCTTGGAAAACCGTGATGCCTTAGTCATTATCAAAAATACGATTCTCCTTGGGGGATATAATCTCTTTTTTGGATTTCCTGCACCGATCATTCTAGCCCTTTTGCTTAATGAGCTTAGGAGTTCAATATACAAACGATTCGTACAGACGGTTAGCTATCTTCCCCATTTTTTGTCCAGTGTAGTGGTTTCTAGCATGATTGTCATGCTATTATCCCCGAGCACGGGTTGGGTCAGCCATGCGATGCAAGGGCTCGGGCTCCCGACTATCGATTTTTTACAGAAGGCAGATTGGTTTCGTACGATCTACATCAGCTCAGAAGTATGGCAGCAGGTTGGCTGGGGCTCCATTATCTATCTAGCGGCCTTAACCACAATTGACCCACAACTGTATGAGGCGTCAAAAATGGATGGCGCAGGCAGGTGGAAGCAAACCTTGCATGTATCATTGCCGGGGATTGCGCCGGCTATTGTTATCCTGTTCATCTTGCAGATCGGTCATGTACTGGAAATTGGTTTTGAAAAGGTATTTCTGCTATCCAATGCAGCTACTTACGACACTTCGGACGTTATCGCCACATATGTGTACCGTGTAGGTATTATACAAGGTGGATTTAGCTATGCTACGGCGATCGATTTATTCATGGGTGTCATCGGTTTCCTGCTTGTTTATATAAGCAATAAGATTAGCCGCAGAGTAGGGGAAACCAGCTTATGGTAAGGGAGAATCTATTGTATGAATAAGCGTATTCGTCTTTTCGATATTGTTAATGTTCTATTGATGGGAATCGTCGTTTGCTCCATGCTGTTTCCTTTCATCCATATGGCAGCGGTTTCCATAAGTTCTTCGGAGTATGTACTTAAAAATGAAATTACTCTATGGCCCAAAGGTATCAAATTTGATGCATATACGGCTGTTCTAAGGGACAAACGTATTCTCGTTGGCTACAAAAATACAATCATTTATGTGGTGCTAGGAACTACGCTCTCGCTGATATTCACAACGATGGGAGCCTATGCATTGTCCAGAAAAAATCTAGTATTCGGTAAAACGTTTATGTTGATGATCGTATTCACTATGCTGTTCAACGGCGGCATGATTCCAACTTATCTCGTTATACGCAGTTATGGTTTGTTGAATACGATATGGGCAATGGTGTTGCCAGGACTAGTGTCTTCCTATTACCTGATCATCATGCGCACATTTTTTCAAGGAATTCCTCGAGAGCTCGAGGAGTCCGGTAGAATAGATGGGTTATCCAATTTTGGCATCCTGCTAAGAATCGTTCTCCCTTTAACGAAGCCCGTGATGATGACGATCTCGTTATTCTACGCTGTGGCGATTTGGGGCAACTTCTTCTCCGCGCTTCTCTATTTACGGGATCCAAACTTGTTCCCGCTCCAGGTAGCGGTTCGGAATATCGTCCTGATAGGTCAAGTCGAAGAAAATACCGTAAGTTCTGCCATCGGGAATAAGACGCTCGTATTGGAATCGCTGAAGTATACGGTTATTCTCGTTAGCACACTGCCAATTCTGTTGGTATATCCTTTTATTCAGAAGCACTTTGTTAAAGGTGCCTTGATTGGCTCCGTAAAAGGCTGAGTGAGATGTTCCGGTTTGTAATGAAACAGCCATGAAGATTCTAAAAAAGATAAACATTCTGCCGTTCAGTTGATTGATCTAGCGGCGGTTTGTTGCATTCATGGACGTGAAAGGAGGGGATAATTGAAAGCGCATTCATTATATGGGTTTCACTAGTCTAACTTAGAAGTGGAAGGAAGTAGCAAACGTATCGAGACGGCAATTTGAAAAAGTAGGAGGCGAATCAATTTGGTCAATCGTTATTGGCAGCGCAAAATTTCTACATGTCTTGTATTCGTATTGGGAATTAGTCTGATTCTGAATTTGTTTTCTTTTCAATTCGCCAGCGCGGCCGGCAGTAACCCGGTCCTGGGACCTGAGCTGCTCGTCAATCCCGGATTTGAACAGGTGTCTGGAAACATGCCTTCAAGCTGGACGATATTCGAAAATACAACGGGCATATCCGTAGTGTCGGTTACCGACCAGGCTACGGGAGGGATACGCAGTGTGAAGCTCACGGACACTACGTCAACTGCAGGAGCGGGAATCGTAAGTCCGATGATGCCCTATTCCCCGGGAACCTCCTACCAAGCCAGCGTCAAAGCGAAAATTGTGGATGGCGGAGTTTCCATGCTTGTCCGTTATTTCGATAAAAACAATGCTTTCACGCAAAAAGTTGCAAACAAATTGCCCGCTGCGGACTGGCAGACGATTGAGGTTAGCGATACACCGCCATCCAGTACTGTGAATATACAGATTGTTCTTGTCATTCCGAGCTTCGCCAATAACGGCGCTGGCACTGGCACTGCTTATTTGGACGACGTATCGTTTAAGACAACCGAGCTGCTCGTCAATCCGAGCTTTGAAGCAACGTCGGGTTCAAGGCCAACGGGATGGACCGCCATTGACCATGGGTTGTCATCCAGCATCACTGCGGTCACCACAGCGGTCTATGTGGCTCACGGTTGGAAGTCGCTGCACATCTCTGATAGCCCGACAACTGACGCATATAGTGTAAAAAGTCCGACGATTCCTGTTGTGTCCAACAAAACGTACACGGCAACCGTGAAAACCAATGTGCTGTCGGGCAACGGGATTCTGATTATGCACTTTATCGGGTCCGCTGGCCAACCATATATGGAAGCGCAGTCAACAATCACGGGCAGCTGGGAAACCTTATCTTTATCGGCTGTACCACCTGCCGGTACGACCGATGTACAGATGGAATTGTCTACGCCTGGCGTAGGGAAAGCCGATGTATATTTCGATCAAGCATCGTTGACGGCATCCGATGCAACCCCGGGACCGACTCCTACGCCGACAGTCACGCCAACGCCATCGTCAACGCCACCGGCAGGAACGCTTATATGGCCAACTGTACTCGAACCGTCCGAAACAAGGCACTTTCAACCGGGCAATGATTTCGTAACGACTCAGAATCCACCAGATTTCGGCTGGCCATTCATAGCAGGCGGGGATTTGTATGAGTTGCAAGTGGCAAATGATAACACGTTCAATAATATCGTCTACCAAAAGAACGATATCGCTATCAACTACTATAATTTCCCGCAACCATTTGTGGCAGGTCAATCGTACTTCTGGAGGGTAAGGTTTCATAAACCGGCAGGCTGGTCGAATTGGAGTGATATTCGCAAATTCCGTATCGATGCGAATGCCGTACCGTTCCCGGTGCCGCCTGTTTCACAGCTGATGAATAGCGTGTCGACCTCTCATCCGCGTATCCTGACGAATCCTTCCAATTTAAGTACATTTCGTTCGAGGAAAGATGGTGACGGCAAGTTAACCTATGATAAAGTTTTCTCGAAAGTCAATTTGACCGACACAGCATTGACGGCTGAACCGATGGATCCGATAGATACCAAAACAGCACGTGCTCTACAAGGCGCGGAAACGAGTAAAATGATGAATGCCGCTTTCGTTTATTTGATCACCGGTAATGCTGCATACGGGGACTACGCGAAAGCGAGGCTGCTGAATCTCTCAACTTGGAGAACAAAGGTAGGTCCAACTTCCTATGCGGTCAATGACCAGATCCATCGGGATATCGCATTGCAAAGCGCCATGGCCTATGACTGGATCTACGACCGTCTTAACCCACAAGATAAAATGACAGCTTTAACGATGATTATGGACAGAGCCCAAACGATTGCTGACGATGTTCTATACGATGATTTGCCAATCACTACAAAGCCCTACGATTCCCATGGCTGGACTGTGTATGGTTACTTAGGCATCATTGCTATGTCCCTCCTGCATGACGACATCAACGTCAACGGTACCGTCACTTCGGCGAAAGCACAGGAATGGTTCAATAAGATCGTTCCTACTTACATTAATCTACTGCCGCCATGGGGAGGAGAAGACGGCGGCTGGGGCAATGGAATCGGCTATTGGCAATATTCTACACTCAGCAACAAGTTGTTCATGGATGTACTCTATGCAGCGACAGACTTTAATGCTTATCAAAAGGCATTTTCACGCAACGAGTCCTGGTTCCCGTTCTACATGTTCCCGGTCGGCCAGAAATCGGGCGAATTCGGCGACTCTATCAACGAAATGGATAGATCTTATTCCTCTGAAAGTATTACGCGAAACGCACAGATGCTCCAAAATCCGGTGATGCAGTGGTATGCTCAGATGAATACGTACGATCCTAGTGACTGGGTCAGCTATCTATATGCCGACAGCAGCTTGATAGCGCGCCCCCCTGTAGAGATGCCGACGGCCAAATATTTCGATACCATCGGTTCGGTAGCCATGCATTCCAGTCTGTATGATCCGAAGCGAATATCACTCTATTTCAGATCCAGTCCTTTCGGCAGCTATAATCATAGCCATGCGGATCAAAACGGGATCATCATCAACGCATTCGGCGAGGAGCTTGCGGTAGACGGCGGATTTTATGATTCTTTCGGGAATAATCATCATTCGAAATATGCCAAACAAACGTTTGCCAAAAATGCGATTACGTACGATGGCAAAAAAGGACAAACAAATTGGGATATGAAAGCCTCGGGACAAATCACAGGCTTCGCGACCAACAAGGATTTCGACGCTGCGGTGGGTGACGCCACAGCGGCCTACAACATCGATTCAAGCAAAATCGGCCTGGATCAGGCTCAGCGCAGCATCATTTATGTGAAGCCAGGCGCATTCGTGGTCGTCGATAATTTGAAAACCCGGGAGCCTGGCGGTTCCAGCTTCGAATATTGGCTGCACGCCGACAAGCAGATGACGTTGGATGCGGATCAGAGTGGCGCGACGATCGTCAAAAACAAGGCTGCGATGAAAGTGAGACTGTACTATCCGAATCTGACGGCGTCGATCACAGACAAGTATCTCGGCGTTAATGACGAAGAACTGCCTCCAACTGCAAATAATTTATATATAGGTCTTACACGGGTTCATGCCGGGTTTACAACTCCAAAAACGGATTATGCGACGATCGTCTCCACGTATGTACCCTACAGTAAGGAGTCCACTCCGGAGAATATTGTAAGCGAAGAATACAGCACATACCGGAAGCTGCATTTTAACGATGGAACGGATGTTTACGTTCGCAAGGCGCAAAGCGGTGTCGTCGATACCGGCAGCATACAGTTCGAAGGGATTGCTGCTACTGTAAAAGGAGATTCCATTCTGCTAGTTGGCGGGACCCAGTTGATCAAGAACGAAGTAACTCTGATCAGCAGCGCACAACCGGCAACAATCGCACTATCGGGTGACGAGCTGTCCATCACCGGTACGAAGGCAACGCAAGTGAGCCTGCAAAAGCCTGGTATTACAACTATGCTTGATGAATCGTACCGCAGCATTCCGCAAGGTGGCAGCGTGACGGCAGCCGTTTATGCACGCGGTGTCCATTGGGTTGCATCTGCCAGCACATTAACAGTAAATGTTGAACCGGGTCAGCATCAGCTTCGATTGAGCAATGTCCCGGCACCGGCTCCAATGGCCGCAGTTTCCTTGCCGGTTGAGATTAACGGTGTGGCATCAACGGTAACGTTGTCAGCCTACGGCAACGGAAACGGGGGTGTTGCCGCATGGGGAGCATTGACCAATACCGCTGGCCTGTACGAAGTTCTTGAAGCTCCTAGTGGCCTTATCTTCGAGGCAATCGGCGGCGTGAAGCCAGTCATGTTCTTAGGAGCGAGTGCGAAGATCATTGTGCCTAACCAAAGCGGAACCCTGAAGCTGCGCAGCGCTGGCTCGGGAGCCAAAACACCAGCCGACGCTACGGCCGATTACGATACCGTGAAGAGCGGCCTGGATGTTTTTGCGGAAGCCGAAAGCTTCAGTGATTCCGACGGTGGAGCATTATCCATTTACAGCACACGTCCGTTTTTATCAGGGGGGAAAGGCGTCACAGGATGGAGCAACCCCGGTCAAAGTATTTCATGGATGCTGAATGTTCCTGAAGCTGGTAAATACGATATCGTGATGAAATATGTAGGTGGTTGGGATTTAACCAACGGAATTACGACGCGATTGATTAAACTAGGCTCTCAATTCTATTCTGCAGAAGCGCCGACTACGACGGACTGGGGGACGAAGCCGGAATACTGGAGAGCGTCGACTATACATTCCGGAACGAATCTGCCGGCGGGACCTGTTGAACTTAAAATGTGGGACGTAATGGGGGCGATGAATTTGGACTGGATAGGCTTGGTCAAATCCCAGTCGTCTGATCCTACCTTTACTGCAGATAAGACAACGTCGACCAACACGGACGTCACCGTAACGATCGGCTATCCAACTAACGCAGCAGTGAAACAATATAAACTAGGCTCTGGCGGTGCATGGACAGCATACACAAGTCCTATCGCCGTTTCGGACAATAACACCTTGTATGCAAGAGCCGCCGATGCCGCAGGCAACGTATCCAATGAAGCTAGTTATGTAGTAAGTAATATCGATAAAATAGCTCCAGTTACTACAGCAAGCGTATCGCCTTTGCAGCCGGATGGACCGAACGGGACGTACGCAGGTCCTGTCACGGTTAACTTGAATAGCAGCGATAGTTCATCGGGTGTAGCCAAAACCGAGTACAGTCTGGATAACGGGACTACCTGGCAGCTTTATGCGGCGCTGGTCACGTTTGATAAGCAAGGGCAGGTCAGCTTGAGTTATAAGTCAACGGATCAAGCAGGGAATATTGAGACTCCGCAAATGGTTGGCTTTACACTGTCGTCGACAGCTGTTAAGGTACAACTCAAAGACAGCAGCGGAAATCCACTCCGTGGAGGGGAAGTCAGTTATTACGACGGAGGATGGAAGGATTTTGGCATAACGGATGCCTCCGGATCAGTAAGTAAAGCTTTGCCAAATAAAAGCTACACTTTCTCCATGAAATATGAAGGCACGATCAAGGAGAAGGTACAGAATACTGGAACCGACGCTGTGGTTGTGTTCCAGACGGTTAAAGTCAATCTGCAATTGAAGGATAGCCAGGGGAATCCGCTGGATGGCGGCAGTGCGAGCTATTATGCAGGGAGCTGGCGGGCTATCGGAACTACAAGCGGCGGTGAGATTAGCAAGGAATTATTGCCTGGCTCCTATACGTTTGACATGACTTATGAAGGAACGCATAAGGAAAAGGTACAGAATACGGAAGCCGACGCCGTCATTGTGTTCCAGACAGTTAAAGTCAAGCTGCAATTGAAGGATAGTCAAGGGAATCCACTGGATGTTGGCAGCGCAAGCTACTATGCTGGAAGCTGGCGGGCCATTGGAACTACAAACAGCGGTGAGATCAACAAGGAATTATTGCCTGGCTCCTATACGTTTAACATGACTTATGAAGGAACGCACAACGAAAAGGTACAAAATATTGGAACTGACCCTTTGGTTGTCTTCCAAACAATCAACGTTAAGGTGCAGCTGAAGGATAGCCAAGGGAATTCAATGGGAGGCGGCATAGTGAGCTATTATGCAGGAAGCTGGAGGCCTTTCGGAACTACAAACAACGGAGAGATTAACAAGGAATTGTTGTCTGGTTCCTATACGTTTAGTGTGACATATGGAGGAACTCACAAGGAAAGCGTAAATAACATCGCAACAAGTCCAACGATACTATTTCAGCTGTGAGTATGCATCATTCAAACTCTCAAGATCATTTGATCTTGAGAGTTCTTGTGATACCTTTAATAGCTGATATTTGCCAGCATGTACATGAGATATTTTCACACGGAATCCGATTCCACAATTAACGGTATGTGCACTTCAACGATCATACCATCTCCGGGTGAACTGAAAAAATGCAATCCGAATGCTTCACCATAGTATAATTTGATACGCTCCTGAACGTTGCGAATCCCATATCCACTGCCGGTGGGATTTATGATCTTGTTGCCGGAACGAAGTGCTTCCAGATGCATATCGTCCATCCCAACGCCATCGTCAATGACAGACAGGACGATCCGATCTGCATGGCGTTCGCAGGTTACCGTAATGCCTCCCTCACGGTTCTCATTCCTTAAAATGCCATGTAGAATGGCATTCTCGATGATTGGCTGAAGAGTTAGCTTTGGAATGAGTCCCTGTTGAAATGCCTCATCGACCTGCAAGTTAAGCTCGATTCTTTGTTCGAAACGAATGTTTTGGATTTCAACATAATAGGTGACCAGCTTCAATTCCTGCCCAATTGTTATGATATCCTGCCCGTTGCTCAGCGTGAGTTTATAGTATCCGGCTAGCGACTGTACAATTGTTGTGATTTGATCGTACATCCCGAATTGAGCCATCCAATTGATTTGATCCAGTGTATTGTATAAGAAGTGAGGATTGATTTGGGATTGAAGAGCCTTTAATTCAGATTTGATTGCCTTCACTTCTATATCCTTTAACAATGCCAGCTTTTGCGACATATAGTTATAGCTTTGGATGAGTTCTCCGACCTCATCATCTCCTGATGGCTTTACGATAGGCTCAAGAATTCCAGCCTCCATGGCCTTCATCTTTTGACTTAAGTGAGTAATCCGCCTTGTCATATGAAGGGAGATGAAATGGGCAAGTCCGATGGCTAGCAGTCCGACGGCAAGCAAACTAACAAGAAGCTCCTGTTGGAGGCGTGTGCTTGTTGACACAATCTCCTGATGTGGAATCACCGTAACCATAGTCAGGTCAGTTTGCGGAATTTGCAATTGGTGGAATTCTAGCCTTTTGCCCTTTATGAGCTGCGTATTATTGCTGTTGGCAGGCTGGAATATTGGAGGTGCGGTGCCTTCAGCAGGAAGATATTGCTCCAGGAGTGCATCATCCGAAGCGATCAAAACCAGGCCATCACTACTCTGCAAGTAAGTTAGACTATTCTTCACGGTGTTGGCACGAGAAACGATTTCTTTGAGCATTCGTTCATCCATGTCCAAACGCAGAATTCCGATGGTTTCGTTATAGTGATCGGGATGGCGAATGAGGCGGACAAGCGATATGACTGGAGTCGTATCGGTCGTTTTACTTGGGTAATCGAGTGAGGAGAACCACATGAGCTTCACCCTCGAAGTAACCAATTTGGCATACCATGTCGTGCTCTGCGCTTCTTGTAATGGGAATATGCTGCTGCCTTCATTGGCGAACAGGAAACCGTCCGGTAAATAGAGTCGAATCTTACTTACATCTGTGCCATCGCGGAAGGAAGAAAGAAACTGAACCAGCTTATTTCCGTCTTGCAACTGATCTTGGAGTTGGTAATCGGCCACGTTGGTGGTCAGTATGCGAGTCATTTGAACCTCGTCCAGTGCGATTAGATCTGAAACGTCGGTTATGCGATTCAGTTTATAAGCTAGAAAGGAATGCGTTTGGCTAAAACTTTGATCCAATGAAAAGCTGACCATTTCCTGAATAATGCCAGCCACCCTCCCGGATGCATAGAATTGGAGATAGAGAATCGGAAGCAGGATGAGCAGCAGGTAAGAAAGAAGCAACTTTTGTTTCAATCTCAGCTTTAGTAGAATGCGATTGAAGATATTAGACATCGGCAAGCCGCTTCCTATATTCCGAAGGCTGCAGGCCGGTTATTTTTTTGAATATTTTGCTGAAATATTCGCCGTCCCCATATCCCACCTGCAAGGCGATATCAAACAGCTTGAGCTCCCTGTTGATCAAAAGCTCTTTGGCCCGATCAATTCGATATTCCGACAGGAAATGCTTGATCGTCATGCCGGTACCTTCTTTAAAAACGAAACATAAGTGGGGGACTGTCACACCTACAAACTCGCTGATTTCGTTCAGGGACAGCTGACGATTGGGGTAGTTTCTCTCGATATAAAGCGTCACATACCGGATGATCGAGTTACCTTTGCGAGCTTCCAAATAATCAAAAAGCACATCTAGTTCATCGTTCAGGAGCTGAGCTAGATCGTCCAATGTCTGACAAGCGTACAATCGCTCTGCGTATTTAATGACAGACGCCTCCTGTTTCAAGGAAGGAATACCGCTTTCTTTGCCGACTTGTTGAACCGTTTGATAGAGCTGCAAATAAATGCCTTTGGTATAACTCACAGATGTATTTGGATATTTCCGAATGTCATTCATCAAATCCGCCAGCCAGTTCTTTGCCTGAGTGGCTCCATCTTGTTGAAGGGAGAGGGCAAAAGCTCCAGCACGCTTGTCGTCAAAAAAGAAAGCATCGGTGTAGGAATGATCGGACATCTTCCAAATAATGGTATTCGACGGCTCGTAAAAGCTTCTTTGAAGATGGATCACCGCGGATAAATAGGAGGTATACAACTGATCTATACCATGAACTTGTTGGCCAACTGCCATGTGGAAGCCCGGATGTTTGGGTAAACAATGGGATACATCACGGACCCATCGATGAACATTATCCTCGAAGGAGTCATCTTTCTCGAAACGAGAGATCAAATGGATGACGACATGAAAGTCGTCTTTCATCATATTAAAACAAATCAAACCTACCGTCTGTGCAGCCGATTCAAGCTTGTGCAGAAGGCTCTCGGGCTGTTCGATAGGATGATGCCATTTGAGAATGGAGGACATACAGGAACTGGAATCCCACAGTTGCGACCCGATTAACGGGAATAATCGAGCAAGCTTGTCTGCCTGATAGTGGGGAGAACAAAGCAGTGCGGCTATTTCCCGTTTGATTAGAGGTATGCTTTCTTCCTCGCCCATGTCGGTTTGCCGGTCTTTCTTGATCATGCTGGAAGCGTTGAGGATAGCTTTGCCCAGTTCGTCTGGATGGATGGGCTTTTCTACATAATCAACGGCTTGCATGGAAATAGCGGCTTTCAGGTACTCTTTGTCCGAGAATCCGCTCATAAAGATGATGCAAACTTTCGGACAAAACATCCGAATGCAGCGCGCTGCTTCAATTCCATCCATACGGGGCATTCGAATATCGGTAAGCAGGATGTCGGGGCGGAACAGCTCGGCGATCCGAACAGCATCACGGCCATCATCTGCCTGCATCACTTCATCGATACCATATTGTTGCCAGTCGGTCTTCATCAGTATCCCTTTGCGAATCAATTGTTCGTCATCCACAAGCAAAAGCTTCATGAAGATCCCCCTTACAGTACACCATAGTTGATAATTTCATTATAATAGGATTCTTGCGAATGCAACACGGAATCTTAATTCTAGACATGAAATCGAAAAATTGAGGGGGCTTTCTAACTTACATGGTCGAAATTGTACAAGCAAGAAGTCAAAAACGGAGTAGTGATTTTCCTGACCAGTCACTATGATAAATATATTATTCTTGTTAACAGGCGAAGCCAGCAGATTGCTGGCTTTTTTTATTCGCATATTCCGTCAATAATGAGTAGAGAACAATATGAACAGGAGGAGCATGCATGACAAGCCGTTTTTTCCGAATTCCTTTCAATTCCATTCGTTTCAAGCTGATCGTCGGCGTGGTGCTGATTACAGTGCCGCTGAGCTTGCTGCTCATTTATACCAACTATTATGCGATAGGCGTTGTTCGGAGCCAAGTGGCCGATTCCAACAAAAAAATGATGTCTTTGTATATGGGACAAATCGATGAGCAATTACGGTTTGCCGAATCGTCTTTAATGGGCTTGACGATCGCTGAAGCCGATTTTACCGGTATTGAGAACAAAGTTTCGGAGAGTGATCGCTACTTCGCTCTAAGAAGATTATCTAATCGGATTACTGAAAATATGTTGAATTTCAAATCGGTGGACGGTTTTTTCATTTATTCGGCTCCTAATCAATATTACATGAATGCCTTCCGGGAAGTTACGAGTTATGCGGAACGCGAATCGGTCAGAAACTTTATTGAGGATGAAACGGGGAAGGCAGCGCCCAATTTACCGATTAATCGTTGGTACGTGCAGGAAATTGGAGAAAAATATTATTTGTTGCGTACGATCAAGGTTAGCAATACGTATGTGGGTACTTGGATTTTATTCGACAATTTGATGATGCCGCTAAATCTTATCGGACTAGGAGATAAAGGAGCTGTTTTATTTACAACGAATGATGGCGTGCCTTTGGTGAATGCGGAAATTGTTAAAAATAACCGGCTTGATGTCAACAAAAATCTGCAACACTATTATTTAACCGGAGACGATCACCGTTATTTGGTTGTCGGCGAAAAGTCGGCTGTGGGGAATTTCAACTTGATCGCCCTCATCCCAGATGAACAAATTCTGAAAAATCTACCGATCCTCCGAAACATTGTTAATTTCATTCTCGTCGGCGTTCTCATCTTATTGCCCGTCTGTTTGCTGCTTCTACGAAAAACGGTGCTTCTTCCAATCAATCGCCTAATTTCGGCGATGAAGCGGATTAAGGACGGCAATTTGGATATGCGGATTCAATCCTTTCGGACTTCAGATGAATTTCAGCTTGTCTATGAAACCTTTAATACTATGATGTCACAAATTCAAGAATTGCGGATCCATGTCTATGAAGAGCAGATGAACAAGCAAAAGGCGGAGCTTCAGCATTTGCAGCTGCAAATCAATCCGCATTTTTATTTGAATTCGCTTAATATTATGCACACGCTCGCGCGCGCCAAAAATTATGCGCTGATTGAAGAGATGGCGCTATGTTTGGTTGGTTATTTCCGCTATATGTTCCGAAGCAATTTGACCTTTGTCTCCGTACAAGAAGAATTACAGCATGTTCGTAATTATTTGCGTATTCAGGAGCTGCGTTTCCCGAATCATTTACAGTGTACGATTCAGGTTCCTGACTATTTGCTGCGTACCCCGATCCCCCCGCTTGTCGTTCAAACTTTTGTGGAAAATGCGATCAAGCATGCGGTAACGATGGACGAACCGGTTCTGTTGACGATCGACATGGAACTTGACGATGCGGCTGCGGCCCCCACTCTGCAAATAACGATACAAGATACGGGACCTGGATTTCCAGAGGACGTGCTGGAGGAAATTCGCAGTGGAATCCAGATGACGAGTGCACAAGGTGAACATATCGGCATTTGGAATGTTCAACAAAGGTTGTTGTTGTTGTACCAGAGCCGCGCTGACATCTTATTTGCCAATGTGGCTTCTGGTGGTGCTGTCATTGTTATTACACTGCCACTTACACCGGATATGGGAAAAGGAGAGCGATTATGATGCAGCTGCTTATTGTAGACGATGAAATTTTGTTCGTGGAAGGTCTTAAATCAGATTTACACTGGGAGACGTTCGGGGTTTCAACCGTCCATACGGCTTATAATATTAGGCAAGCGAAAGAAGTTTTTGAGAATCATCCCATCGATATGATGCTTTGTGACATTGAAATGCCGCAAGGCAGCGGCCTGGATCTCTTGATATGGGTAAGGGAACACTATCCAAAAACGGAATCGATATTCTTAACTTGTCATGCTGATTTTAAATTTGCGCAGCAAGCCATTCAGCTTGGCTGCTTTGATTATTTATTGAAACCAGTTACTCTTGCTCAGCTGGAAGAAGTGATTGTGAAAGCAGGGGCCAAAATCAATAAAGAAAGCGAACTGCAGCAATACAGCCGTTACGGCCAATTTTGGGTCCAGCATCAGCCGATCCTGATTGAGCGGTTTTGGCTTGATATTTTGCATGAAACCATACCGTCAAATCTGGAAGCTATTCGAGCGTCTGCCGCGGAGCGCAATATCCCCTTTTCCGAGGAAATGAGGTTCTTGCCAGTTCTGATCAGCATACAACGTTATCATAAAGAGTTGAGTTTACGTGATGAGAAGATTCTGGAATATGCCATTCAAAACAGCGCCGAAGAAATGATCGTTGAACAAAAAGAAAAGGGACAAGTTCTGTTGTTGGGCAGCCAAAATCTGCTTGCAATCGTGTCTTGGGATCAAGAAGCTGAACCGGAGATGGAGCGATTGAAACAAAAGTGCGAAGCTTTCATCGCTTCCTGCAGAAGCTTCTTCTATTGCGATATCTCCTGCTATATCGGGAATCGGGTGTTCGTGCATGAACTGCCATCGATGGTTCACGAGCTGTCTCATCGCGAGAAAAGCAATGTTGCCTATAACAATACAATTTTCATGCTATCTGATAAAAAACAATCCTCCAAGCAAGTTGCAATGCCTAATCTGCCTGTGTGGTCGGTCATGTTGAAGGAAGGTTCAATGTCGAAGGTTCTAGCGGAGGCTGAGCGATATTTGGAGAGTTTGATGCAGACAGGAGAACTGGATGCAAGGATATTGCATCAATTTCACCACGATTTCCTGCAAATGCTGTATCACGTCATTATGCTGAAAGGCATTCAAGCACGCGAGCTGTTAAGTGATGCTGTTTCGATTGAGCTTGCACCGCGTGCTACACGTTCTGTAACGGATACGATGGCATGGATCAAGCACATCATGGAGAGATCTCTACAATACGTGAAAACGATTGAGCAAACGCAGTCTGTTGCGGAACGTGTTAAAAATCATATTGCTCTTCACTTGAATGAACAGGAGCTTTCACGCGAGGAAATTGCTAATTATGTCTATTTGAACCCGGATTATTTGGATCGCATTTTCAAAAAAGAAACCGGTGTATCTGTTACTGAATATTTGGTTCAGGAGCGTATGGGAATGGCCAAGGAGCTGTTGTCCAAAAGCGGCATGTCGATCAGCAGCATCGCCGCGCATGTCGGGTACTCGAATCTTGCGCATTTCTCCAAACGATTCAAAAGTGTGGCAGGGATGAATCCGAATGATTATCGACAGCAGCATGGTCGGAATGATACAAACGGAAAGTCGAAAACGGAGTAGTGACCGTTGTACTGGGTACTTATAATGAAAATTGTATCGGAGAACAACACATAAAAGGAGATAACCATGAAGAAAAGATTGAGTTTCTTAAGTTCGATTGTCGCATTGACGGTTATTGTTTCAGGTTGCGGTTCCGAGAATGATGCAGCAAGTCCCAAGAAGCAGGACGACAAGAAGACCGAAGCGCCATATGAGCTTACAGTGGCATTCCCAGTTAAAGGTGCCATTCCGAAAGACATGCAGTTGGTGAATGACGAAATTAACAAGATTGCCAAAGAGAAAATCAACGCCACCGTGAAGCTCCTGCCGATCAGTTACAGTGCCTATGTGAATCAAATGAATTTGATGATGACCGGCGGTGAAAAGCTCGATTTAATGGTGGAATGGGGAGCGTTTTACTCCAACTATATTGCCAAAGGACAATTGCTTGCACTTGATGATTTACTCAACAAATACGGCAAAGATGTTTCAGAATCATTAGGGCCTGTATTTCTAAATGCCCCGAAAGTGAAGGGTAAAATTTATGGCGTGCCGACCATTCGTGATTTAGCGCAAGATTACGGCTTTATCTTGAGAAAAGACTTGGTGACCAAATACAACATAGATTTGAGTAATGTGAAAAAATTGGACGATCTTGAAAGTGTGCTAAAGGTGCTTAAAGAAAACGAGCCGAGCATGGCTCCTATGACGAATAAGGTGACTAGTTCCCTATACGGTTCGTTTAGCACTAGAGATTCTTTGGGCGACGATTTAGGGGTGCTCCTGAATAATGGACAAGGCGAGTTGAAAGTCGTGAACTGGTACGAGACTCCTGAATATGCCGACATGGTGAAACTCATGAGAAAATGGAACCAAGCGGGATACGCGATTAAAGATGTCGTGACAAATAAAGAAAGTGAAAACACCATTATTAAAGCAGGTAAAGCAGCAGGGAATCTAACACATATGAAACCGGGCTTTGCTGAGCAGCAGTCGAAAATAATCGGTACTGAAATGACCTCGGTCAAACTTGCTCCAGCTGCTGCGAATACAAGTACGGTAAATAGCGTAATGTGGGGAATTTCCCAAGGCTCCAAAAATCCCGAGAAAGCTATGCAATTCCTTAATCTGATGTACGCTAACAAAGAGATTGTCAATTTGTTCTCTTGGGGTATCGAAGGCAAGCATTATATCAAAAAGCAAGACGGTTTGATCAGCTACCCTTCAGGAGTAGATGAGAATAATACAGGTTACGCTTTGAACCAAGGGTTTATGTTCGGTAATTCGTTCCTTGCCGATGTATGGGAAGGTAATGACAAGAATATATGGCAGGAAACGAAGAAGTTCAACGAAAGTGCAACAAGATCGAAAGCACTTGGGTTCACGTATGACAACACGTCGGTGAAGACAGAAGTTGCCGCTGTAAGCAACGTCGTGAATCAGTACCGATTAGGGCTGGAGGATGGAGCCTTCGATCCGGATAAAGAACTGCCTAAGTTCATTTCGGAGCTGAAAGCTGCTGGAATCGATAAAATTATTGCTGAAAAGCAAAAACAGTTGGATGTTTGGGCCAAAGAAAATAACGTGAAGTAAGCGAAATATCAGTGAAATTCAGGAGGATATGATGGAAACTGCCTACAAGCAAAGAGTAGAGGAAATAGAGCACAGAACCAACTTGCGTAATTTAGGTGGATATCACACGACAGATGGAAGGACAATCAAGCCTAATCTATTGTTCCGTTCCGCAGAGCTAGCGGAAATGAACGGAGCAGATATTGCTTACCTGCAAGAAAACGGTTTGCGTTATATTTGCGATTTCCGTTCGGAAGGTGAACAAAGAGCTAAGCCGAACCCAGTCGTCACTGGTGCAGAAGACATTCATATTTCCGTACTTGGTGGAGTTGTAAATCCACAAGAAATGTTTGAAGTGATTATGAAAATGGACATATCTGAGTTCAAGGGAGATTGGCTGGAAAACGTATATGTACAGTTTGTCTCTGATCCAGTCGCTCAGGCTGCTTATCGCCGATTTTTTGATCTGGTGCTGCAGGCAGAAGGCAGTCCGCTGCTCTGGCACTGTGCAGCAGGTAAAGACCGAACGGGTTTTGCTGGAGCCATCCTGCTTCTTGCATTAGAAGTGCCGATGGAAACCGTCATGGAAGATTTCTTAAGAAGCAATAATAACCGGAAAGAAGCGATAGAGCACATGCTTAGCTCGATTCAAGAAAGGCTAGGAGATGACGTGAAGCTTGCAAAGGTTAGGGAAATGATGGCTGTAAAGCAGGAATACTTGACTACGGCACTAAATGAAATCCAAATGAACTATGGGACGATGGAAACTTATATGGAAGAAGTGCTCGGCTTGACGCCTGAGGCGCGAGAAAAATTGAAAAGCTTTTATTTAGAGTAAAAGTGATATGGCCAAATTTGTCATAAGAGATGAGGAACGATACATGGTTGATTTGCAGGCAAAACCTTTTCATCTGGATGACGAGGGGATGAAGTGGGTCAAGGATACTTTGGCCGCCATGGATCTTACAGCTAAGGTTGGACAGTTGTTTTGCCCAATTGGATTCACCGATGACAAAGAGCAGCTAGCGAAGCTGACGCAAAAGATGAGGATTGGCGGCATCCTGTATCGGCCTGGACCCGGGGAGAAAGTTCAGGAAACGCATCGCTTTTTGCAGGATACATCGGAAATTCCTCTCCTTATTGCGGCTAATCTGGAAGCAGGGGGCAACGGCTCCACTGTGGATGGTACTTTTTTCGGTAAGCAATTACAAGTTGCTGCTACGGATAATACGGAAATGGCCCGCAGACTCGGTGTCATTGCAGCTCGGGAAGGCAGCGCAGTAGGCGCAAACTGGGCGTTCGCGCCAGTTGTGGATATCGACATCAACTTCCGCAATCCAATCACCAATGTGAGAACGTTTGGTTCTGATCCAGACCGGGTTGCTCGTATGAGCAAAGCTTATACAACTGCGGTTCAGGAGCTTGGCATGGCTGTATCGATTAAGCATTTCCCAGGCGACGGCGTGGATGAACGCGATCAGCATTTGGTAACGTCGATCAACTCGTTATCGGTTGAGGAGTGGGACGCTACGTTCGGCAGCGTGTATCAAGATTGTATTGATGCCGGAGCCTTGAGCGTAATGGTCGGACATATCGCTCAGCCTGCGTACAGCAGGCAGCTTCGTCCAGAGATCCCAGATTCGGACATTATGCCTGCAACTTTGGCGCCGGAGCTGCTGAACGATCTGCTGCGAGGAAAACTCGGATTCAATGGGCTTATTACGACGGATGCTACGCCTATGGCCGGATTTATGATGGCGATGAAGCGGGAGACAGCCGTTCCGGCTTCGATTGCTGCAGGCTGCGATATGTTCTTGTTTAATAAGAGTATCGAGGAAGATTTTTTCTTCATGATGAAAGGGATCGAGACGGGCATCCTGACCGTGGAGCGGGTGGATGAAGCGGTGACACGCATTCTTGGTGTTAAAGCGTCGCTTGGCTTGCATAAGATGAAGCGGGAAGGGACACTTGTGCCGGGCGTAGAGGCGCTATCCGTTCTGAAATGCGACGAACATCTGAGATGGGCAGAGGAGTGTGCTGATCAATCGGTCACGCTCGTGAAGGACACGCAGCAATTGCTGCCCATAAGCCCAGACCATCACAAGCGTATTCTACTGTTCTCTCTTGGCGGCGAGGACGGCTTGTTCAAATCAACGAACATTGCACCTTACTTCATTTCCAAAATGGAAGCGGAGGGCTTCGAGATCAAGATATTTGATTCGAAAAATTTCGATTTCAGAACGATGTTTGCTGGAGTGAAGGCGATGAGTGATCAGTATGATGCTGCTATCTACTTCTCCAATTTTGAGACTCACAGCAACCAAACTACTGTCCGCATTAACTGGGCGCCTCCTTATGGTCTAGATATGCCGTGGTTTATTCAGGAACTGCCAACGATGTTCATTTCCGTAGCTAATCCGTACCATCTGCTGGATGTACCGCGCATCCCAACGTTTATTAATGCGTATTCAGCCAGCGAGCATGTCGTGGACGCGATTATTGAGAAGCTGCTGGGACGCTCCTCCTTCAAGGGGATTAACCCAGTAGATCCATTTTGCGGCTATTGGGATACTCGTCTGTAAGCAATACGCGTAAGCCGGACGATGAAAGGGGATTTCTACCATGTCGATACTAGCAGTCATTTTTGATTTGGACGGCGTGCTTGTGCATACAGATCAGTATCACTACCAAGCATGGAAGCGTATGGCGGACGAAGAAGGCATTGTATTCGAGGAGTCCGCGGGTGACCGACTGCGTGGCGTTAGCCGTATGGAGAGCTTGGAAGTTATTCTGGAGAAGAGCGGCAGAACGTATACAAACGTTGAAAAAGAGGCACTCGCCGAGCGGAAGAACGGCTACTACCGTGAACTGCTTGAGCAATTGACGCCAGCAGATGCGGCGCCTGGTTCACGCGAACTCCTTGCTGCTTGCACGGAGCAGGGGATTAAAGTTGCGATTGGATCATCCAGTAGGAATACGCCAGTCATTCTGGAAAGGCTTGGCCTTACGCACCTGTTTGAAGCTGTGGCAGATGGCAATGAGATCGTCAATAGTAAGCCGGATCCTGAAGTATTTCTACTCGCAGCGAAGAAGCTTGCCATAGATCCCAAATATTGTATTGTCGTTGAAGATGCGGAGGCTGGCCTAATCGCTGCTAAGCGTGCCGGCATGAAGACAGCTGCCACGGGTACAGCTATTAAGAGTGCGAGAGCAGACCATCATCTTCATCGTTTGGAAGAGCTGACAGCTGTAATCTGGGGTTAAATAAACATAGGGGAAGAAGGAGCGGACGGTGGCTCCTTCTTTTTTTACCATATATGAAGGTGTGCGAAGCTTGCCCCGGCTACCTCGCTCTGAGATAAGGGAACGTCAATCCGCTATTATAGTAAAAAGTGGAATTTTATCTAGATTGAGGGAACTATAGGGCGTTATTCTGCTGTTTGATGGGAAATTCAGCACTTTTCGTGGAAATAAGGCCCTGTAGTTCCGCTATTACCCTAGGATCCCTGTTATATGCCTAAATAGCGCCCTAGAGTTCCCTTAACAGGATTTGTTTTTTTTAAGAGGCTAATCTCTCAGGGGGCGAAGCTGGTTTTCTCCTATTAAACGTCTCATTTTACATAGGGAGAGAATGGCTGGTCGGAATCGTACAAACGGGAAGTCGAAAACGGAGTAGTGACGGTCCCGGCTACTTCCTATAATGAGAGTGTAAGCAACCAATAGATGCCATGAAGTGGAGGAAGTGTGCATGATGACACAAGCAATAACGAATAAATCCTCAACCAGTAATAGGCGCAGCAGGTGGAAAAATTATTTTCCACTTTACCTTTTGATGATCCCAGGCGTGCTTTACTTGCTCATTAACAATTATGTACCGATGTTCGGTGCTATCATCGCGTTCAAAGATATCAATTATCAGGCAGGTATTCTCGGCAGCGATTGGATCGGCTTTAAAAATTTTGAATATTTATTCAAAACGAAAGATGCCTTAATCATTACACGCAATACGATTCTGTACAATTCGCTTTTTATCGTTGTACACACAGTAATTGCTATATTTGTGGCAATTTTACTGAATGAAGTGAAGAAGAAATTTTTATCCCGTTTTTATCAAAGTGTCATTCTGCTTCCATATCTGATTTCTATGGTTATTGTCAGCTATCTCGTCTATTCCATGTTAAGTGTCGAATCAGGGTTGATGAACAAGGCCATTCTTCCGCTGTTCGGAATTGACAGCATTTCTTGGTATTCAGAAGCGAAGTACTGGCCGTACATTCTGACACTGGTGCATATTTGGAAAGGTGTCGGATTCCTATGCGTCGTTTATTTAGCTTCCATCATCAGCATCGACACGGAGTATTACGAGGCAGCGACACTGGATGGCGCTTCAAGATGGTATCAGATTCGCTCCATTACCATTCCTTTGATCATGCCTGTCATTATTATGATGACCATGATGGCGATCGGACGCATTTTTTATTCGGATTTCGGCCTGTTTTATCAAGTGCCAATGGACTCGGGCGCATTGTCCAAAACGACAAATGTCATTGATACCTACGTGTATAGAGGCCTGATGAACCTCGGGGATATCGGGATGTCATCGGCAGCCGGTTTGTACCAATCGCTTGTCGGATTCGTGTTGGTTATCGTATCCAACTATGCGGTGCGCAAATTCAGCAAAGACAATGCCTTATTTTAGAGGGGGAAAAGATTCATGGCACAAGATAGTAAAGCACTGCAGTGGACTACTCATATTGTTCTGATCGCATTATCCGCTGCAAGCCTTCTGCCTTTTTTACTGCTCATCATGTCCTCCATTTCAAGTGAGACAAGCATTATTCAACATGGATACTCTCTATTTCCGCAAGAATTTAGTTCCAAAGCGTATGTGTATTTACTGAATCACTGGCAAGAGTTGGGCCGCGCGTATGGGATTACCGTGTTCATTACGGTGGTGGGCACCACTGCAAGCTTATCCATCACGTCGATGCTGGCGTATCCGATTTCCCGTCAAGATCTGCCATGGAAGAAATTTTGGGCATTCTTTGTTTTCTTTACACTTTTATTTAATGGGGGCCTTGTCCCTACGTACTTGATTTATACGCAGGTTTTGCATGTGAAAAATACGATTTGGGCGCTGCTTATTCCTGGACTGCTCATGAACGGATTTAACGTCCTGCTCGTCCGCACCTTCTTCATGACATCCATTCCGCCAGCGCTTATCGAAGCGGCCAAAATCGATGGGGCGGGAGAGATTAAAACGTTCTACAAAATTGTTCTCCCGCTGTCGGTACCGATCATGGCGACCATCGGTCTTTTCGAGGCCATCCTGTATTGGAACGATTGGTTTAACGGATTGACTTATGTGACCAACCCTAAGCTGTTTAGCATTCAGAATATTTTGAATCGGCTCATTCAAGACGTCCAATTTTTGAGCAGCAACTCCGACATGGCATCGGGCGTGGGGGCGAAGGTCGCAGAGCTTCCGAGCACATCGGTAAAAATGGCGATTGCTGTCGTCGGCGTACTTCCGATTCTGGTGGCGTATCCGTTTTTCCAAAAGTACTTCATCAAAGGGATTACAATTGGTTCTGTGAAATAATGGGTAATGATGGGAGGATGAGGCTATGAAAGCGGTCATGATCATGTTCGATTCTTTAAATAAACATATGCTGCCGAATTATGGCTGCGATTGGATTCACGCTCCCCACTTTCAACGTCTGTCTGAACGGACGATGACATTTGACAAATGCTACGCGGGCAGCTTGCCCTGTGTGCCGTCACGGCGTGAGATTCATACAGGACGTTACAACTTTTTGCATCGAAGCTGGGGGCCGCTTGAGCCTTATGACGATTCGATGATCGATTTACTTCGGAAAAGCGGTGTGTATACGCATTTAACGACCGATCATACTCATTATTTCGAGGACGGGGGAGCTACGTATCACACGAGGTACAATTCTTGGGAATTTGCCCGCGGTCAAGAGGGAGATCCGTGGAAAGGAAACGTCGAGGATCCACACATTCCGGAAAGCTTGAGCGGTCCCAAGCAGGGTGATTTATGGAGACAGGATTGGGTGAATCGGAAATATTTGGATAGTGAAGAGAAGATGCCACTGGCAGTAACATTTAACCGGGGTATTGAATTCATTGAGAAGAACCACGATCAAGACCGCTGGTTTTTGCAAATCGAAGCTTTCGATCCGCATGAGCCTTTTTTTACCCATTCCAAATATAAGGATTTGTATCCTCATGATTATCAAGGCAAACATTACGACTGGCCGGATTATTCGAAAGTCACACAACAGCCGGAGGAAGTTCAGCATATGAAATACGAATATGCGGCGCTCGTCAGCATGTGTGACGAATATTTGGGTAAAGTGCTAGACGTCTTCGATCAGTACAACCTTTGGAAAGATACGCTGCTAATCGTGAATACCGATCATGGATTTTTGCTAGGTGAACATCGCTGGTGGGGGAAAAACATCCAACCTCTCTACAATGAGATCACGAACCTCCCGCTATGTATCTGGGATCCCAGATACGATGTGCGAAGCAGGAGAACAGACGCACTCGTTCAAACGATCGATCTTCCTCCAACGCTGCTCGAGTTTTTCGAGGTAGACATTCCTGCCGATATGCAGGGCAGTTCCATCCGCCCGATTATCGAATCGAATAGTCCCATTCGTGTAGCTGCTTTATTTGGCATACATGGCGGTCAAATTAATTGCACCGATGGAAGGTACGTGTACATGAGGGGACCTAAGGACATAAACAACGGCCCGCTGTATGAATATACGCTGATGCCGACGCACATGCATCATATGTTCAATCCGAAAGAGTTTGCCGGAATGGAACTCGCCGCTCCGTTTTCGTTCACGAAAGGGTGTTCCGTGATGAGGCTCCTAGCCTCAAACTTTTTGAACCCGTACCTATACGGTGATTTATTGTTTGATCTTGAAACCGATTCGTCACAAGAGACCGTCATAGCTGATCCGGTGGTGGAGGTGACCATGATCGGCCATATCGCAAGGCTAATGCGAGAGCATGATGCACCAACCGAGCAGTATGAGCGTATCGGAATTCCGAAGGACGGAATGGTGACGGTAGAAGAACTTGAACAGGAAAAAGAAATGAAGCGGAGACAAAACGAAGTTGATTTGGGGCTAAATGAGCGATGGGGCGTGAAGTCGAAAGAAGCCTTTTTCACCCTGAGCTGCCTGACGCCGAATCCGATGCGATCGATGCTGAACGCGAAGCTTGCGTTGATAGTGCAGAGAAAGGCTTCACCGGAAGTAAGTGAAGATGACGTTCTCCAACTTGCTACGAGTTTGTTTGGCAATCACGCGCCTAGGCTTGCTGGTTTTCTGAAAATGTTATTGACGTAATGGACAAGGCAGGCCCTATGCCAAGTGTCGAGAGACAAGAAAATAAACCAAAAAAACCGCAGAAATTGCGGTTTTTTTGGTTTTATCGGAACAAATTCTATTCATTGCAGGAATCCAGCGTATTATCAACAGGGGTGTTAGTTCCCAAAGCAGCTTTTTGCCGGTAATCGTTCGGTGTTACCCCATTTGTTTTCTTAAACACTTTGAAGAAATAAGGGCTGCTGGCAAAGCCGACTTGTTCCGCAATGTCGTTGATGGACGCGTTGGAATAGGCCAGTAGTTCCTTGGCTTTGTCGATGCGTACCTCAAGGATATAATCCGGAATCGATTTGGCCGTCATTTTCTTGAATAGCCTTCCCAAGTAGGCTGGAGACATGCCAACGGTATCGGCCACACTCACAAGGGATAGGTTGGGATCCATGTATTGTTCCTGTACGAGTGAGATGACATTGGATGAAAGCTCTTCATAGCGTGATTTTTTCTTGTCTTCCGGATCAGCTATCAACTGTTCGTACAGATGGAAAAAGTTTTTTTCAATCTCTTCCAGCGTCTCTAATTGATTAATTAGGGTAACAAATGGACTATTCTTGATGTCGGGAATGCGGCTGCCATTTATTCTCATGGTATCGAGACATCTACTGAATGAGAAAGCCAGATGAGTAAGGGTTAGTTGAATGGTCGGGTAGTTATTGGTTGATACAGCCTGGCTGACGATGTCCGCATAGCGCATCTTCGCTTCCTCTATTTTGCCGGAAAGCAAGGCTTCTGAGAAGACCTGCCCTTTTTGAGAGGGATACATGAAATGGTCTGATGTATCTTCACCTAGCGTCTCGACATCGATGATGCTTTGGTGACCATATACAAGTCTATACTGAGAAGCCTGCGCCGCTTCTTGGTATACCTCATGGATGCCATCACTCCAATGGAAACGAGCAGAGATGGTGGCAGTCAAGGTGAGATGGAGATAAGACTGTACAGATGCTTGCACCTGACGGATCAGCTCATACAGAGTTTGATCACAGGCTTCTCGGTCGTCATTGTCAATATTCAATATGATGACTAACTGATCGTTCTCCATATCAACAGCTTCTGGGTGGTAATGTTCAGCAATGAGTTCAGATGCGATATTCATCATAGAAAATTTCAGAAGCCTGCGGTCCGTAAAAGGATAGTCAGAACAAAACGAGACATAATGGTCGATTTGTAATAAGAGAAGCACCAAGGGCCGATCCATCCGCAGGTCAATATGAAGCTTCGTAAAATGTTTGGACAGGTTGTTGGCATTTCCTTCTGTGTCCCTTAGCAAATTTCGCAAAAACTCCTGTTTATCCTGATGAAAACGATCTCTTTTCTCGATTTGAAGCACATTCAAGTTCGTTAATGCGGTATGAATTGGCCTATAAAGCCTACGAGAAAGTACATAGGAAATCGCCATCCCCACCAAGAGGATCACAATCCCGATCAGCAGAGTCAACTGCTTCATGCGATCAATTTTGGCGATAATGCGTTCGTACGGAATCGTACGGATAAACGTCCAATCCAGTGCATCGTTGGAGACATAAATGACCAGTGACTTCACGCCGTCCACATTGTCCACGAAATAACCGGATTGCTGATCGGACTGACGAATCTGCTGAATATAAGTTTGATCGGTTATATCGGTAAACATGGGCATCTGCTGGTTGCTGATAATCAAATGACCTTTGGCATTAATGATGAAAGTGTTACTTGGCGCTCCAGCATCCAACGCCTGAATCGTATCGCGCATCCACTGCTCAGAGATATTTAGAACAACGACACTGTCTAGTTTCTCACTGTTCCCAGGTAGGTCGTGAAACAAATAGGTATACACGCTGACCATCTTTGTTTCACCACCGGCAGACCTTTCTGGAATTAAGCGAGGAATGGGGCTGAACTCTTTATAGCTTCGAAAATTTTGGATGAGAGACAATGCTTCTTTATCAATGAACGTCGTTTTGCTTTGAACAGTTTCGTCGATAACCGGGGATGTAATATAAAATGTTTCCGATTTATCGTTATAAATGTAGATAGAGTGAATAAATGGTGTGATGTACCGATACGTGTGTAATTTGTCTAAAGCACTATTATTCTCAACCGGATTACGGGAAGGGTAATACAACAGCTGTGCGATGGCTGGGTCGGAATACACGAGGAGAGCCAGCGTCTGGGCAGAATCATTCATAAACTTAACGCTGAAGCTAGCTTGGGACAAGCTCGTTTTCTCCGAATCGTTAATATGAGAGAAGATGACCTTAACAAAATTCATATACAGGATCAATGAAACAACAAAAAGAGTAACGACAATAGAGACGACAAGTGATAAAAGCAGCTTGGCGTAAAGACGATTTGTGTTAGTGGAAGCTGTTTGTTCTGTCATCATGTCCATACCTCCACTATCCAATAAGTTGATCTAAGTGGAACCATTATAAGCAACCGAACGGGATGCACACAACCCTTTTATTACCTGTTTATCAAATTTACAGTGATGTACGATTTTTAGAGTGGTTTTTTCATTGAAAATAGAGCGGCACACACCGATTTGCAGTTTTTTTGAGAGAAAGAAACCGTTACAGTGTTGTTAGGTAAGACGGCAGGCAGACACCGTTGACTTACAAAAGAATATGAAGGAGGAGGCAGCTTATATGAATGCAGTTGGTACCGAACCGGCTTCTAACAGGCTCCCAGATATTAAAACCGGAAGGGGAAGTATTGCACCCAAACCAAAGAATAGAGGACTTCTATATGAAATGAAAAAAAACAAAGTATTGTTTCTGATGCTGTTACCGGCCGTCATTTGGTTTATCGTCTTTGCTTATTTTCCTATGACAGGACTTGTACTAGCTTTCAAAAACTACAATTACACGGACGGTATTTTCAATAGCCCATGGGTTGGCTTTGATAATTTCAAGTTTTTGTTCGTTTCTGGGGCGATTTATCGGATAACAACCAACACCATTGTATACAATTTTGTTTTTATTGGGTTAGGCACGGTAACTCAGATTGCAGCAGCTGTCTTTTTGAGTGAAATGACGGGGAAATACTTTAAAAAATTGAGCCAATCTCTAATGTTCCTGCCTTACTTTATCTCCTATGTATTGCTTGGCGCTTTCGTGTACAATATATTCAACTTCGAATTTGGCTCTCTAAACACGTTGTTGAAAACGTTTAACCTAGCGCCCATGGATGTTTATGGCACGCCTTGGATTTGGAAATATATCATTAGCTGTTTCTATTTATGGAAATGGATCGGCTACGGATCTATCATATATCTAGCAGCAATCATGAGCATCAATAGTGAGTATTATGAAGCGGGGCGTATGGACGGAGCAACAGTCTTCCAAGAAATTCGCTACATTACGCTGCCACTTATTATGCCTACTGTAGTCATCCTGTTCTTGTTCAATATCGGTTCGCTTTTGCGAGGGCAATTTGATCTCTTTTATCAATTGATTGGTGATAACGGAAATTTGTTTGAAGCTACGGATATTATTGACACTTACGTCTTCCGGGCATTAACACGAAGCTTCGATATCGGCATGGGATCGGCAGTCGGATTTTATCAGTCGGTATTCGGCCTCCTGCTCGTTGTCACAGTCAATTACATCATCAAAAAAATCAACAGTGAATATGCGTTGTTTTAACGGAGGGAGTACACATGACTAAAGACAGAGTTGCTTTTCAAGCGATAGGGTATTTGTTTATCGGCGTGGTGGCCATCTTGTGCCTGATTCCCTTCTTGCTGCTGATATCCGCTTCGATTACCGAGAATGAGTCCATTTTCAAGGATGGTTACAGGTTGATTCCATCCAAATTCTCATTGGAGGCGTATCAAGTCATTTTCAAAGCGCCAATGGATATGCTACGCGCTTACAGCGTAACGATCCAACTGACGTTGCTTGGGACGATTACCGGTTTATTCGTCACATCCATGACGGCATACGTTCTTCAGCGGTATGATTTCAAATACCGCAATCACTTTGCCTTTTTCTTCTATTTTACAACACTGTTCAGTGGGGGCTTGATTCCGGCTTATATCCTGGTCGTTCGATATTTGCAGTTGAAAGATCACTTCCTTTCTTTATTACTGCCGGGGCTGCTCAGCGCTTGGCTGATCTTCCTGATGCGGAACTTTATAAAGACGATTCCAGATGCAATTATCGAGTCGGCCAAGATGGATGGGGCAGGCGATTTTAAGATATTCATCCGACTTATTGTGCCGCTAGCAACACCGGGACTGGCTACAATTGGATTGTTCATCGCGCTTAATTATTGGAACGATTGGTTTCACGCGATGTTATATATCGAAGATCGGAAGCTCTTTCCGCTGCAATATTTCTTGTACAACATGCTGAATAAAGCTAAGTTTGCAGAAACAGTTGTTTCCGAGGCGTCCATCGTCTTGCCAGAAGTGCCAACGGAGTCGCTCAAAATGGCTATGGCGGTTGTGGCGACGGGACCCATTGTATTCCTCTATCCATTCGTTCAGAAATATTTTGTTAAAGGGCTGACGATTGGCGCGATCAAAGGCTAAATCCGCGAAAGCGGTTGGCATATAGTTTCGATTCATTTTAAACGGGAGGCATAATCAATGAGAAGAACAAAGCGCATCAGCTCGGCCGCAGTACTACTTAGCCTTACACTTGCCATCACTGTGTTTACAGGCTGTTCGACGACAAACACAAGCAAACAAACGACCGTAAGCCCAAAGCCTATGGAAGGTCAGAAGGCCACCGAGGCAGTAGTGACAAAGCCTGAGAAGGAAGTTGAACTCACGATGTACCTGCTTGGAGATCCGCCAAAAGATCTAGAACCGGTCATGAAGGAAGTGAACAAAAAGCTAAAAAATGATATTAACGCTACCCTGAAAATCAACTATATTTCATGGGGTGACCAGAATACGAAATATCCGCTCTTACTTGCTTCTGGTGAGAAGTTTGATCTCATTTATACGTCGAATTGGGCTTTTTTCCAACAAGAGGCACCAAAAGGTGCGTTTATGGCGCTTGATGACTTATTGCCGAAGTATGCGCCAAAAACACTGAAGGAAACCCCAGCTGTGGCGTGGGAGCAATCGAAAGTTAACGGGAAAATATATATGACCCCGCAAACAGACAGTGTGCCAGGCGGACAAGGGATTATGATTCGCGAAGACTTGCGAAAGAAGTATAATGTTCCATCGATTAAAACGTTGGACGATCTAGGTGTCTATTTGGAAGCGGTTAAGAAAAACGAGCCCGATATGATTCCATATAACATAGGCGGCGTTGACAAGAATAACATTACCTACTGGGCTTTTAAGGAAAGCAAGGAAAATTGGCTGGGTGTCGGCGGAACAGGTTCAATTCCATTTTTCTATGATAACGACCATCCCGATAAGCTGTTAACCCTGTATGAGACTCCGGGATTTAACAAGTTTGCGGATCGAATGAAGGATTGGTCATCCAAGGGCTATTGGTCTAAGAGTGTATTGTCGAATCAGACCAATGCTAAGGACTCCTTCATCAATGGCAAAAGTGTGGTTGCCTACATGAACCTAATGAATGCGAAAGATGAATATAAGAAAATCATGGATAAGCATCCGGATTGGGAACTAGATTGGATTATTTATGGAGGAATGGACAAACCGATTGCAAGAAGCTCTTATATCGTCGATGGGATGGCGATTAATGCCAAAGCGGCAAATCCGGAACGCGCACTCATGCTTCTTGAATTGCTGCGTAACAATCAGGAGTATTACGACTTAACGATGTACGGGATCAAAGGTAAAAACTATGAATTAACGCCAGAGGGCAGATTGACATTGCCTGCAGGACTGAGCGCTGTGGATAACGGTCTTGCACCAGAAGCATTGGGTGGATGGGGATGGAGAGTTAAGCAATTCGTAAGAGAAGCCGATCAAGTATGGCCCAAATATGTCGACACCAAGAAGAAGTTGGAAGGCAATTTATACGATGCGAAGCTAACCAATTTCATACTGGATACTTCACCGTTCAAAGCCGAGTTGGCTGCTGTACAGGGTGTTGTCAAACAGTATGGAGAACCGATTAATTTTGGTTTAGTTGATCCACAGACGGCATTACCGTTGCTCAACCAGAAATTAAAAGAAGCAGGTTTGGAAAAAATTCGTGAAGAAATGGCCAAACAGGTTGCGCAATATTTGGCTACAAATAAGTAATCATTTAGATAAGAAAGGTTATCCTGGGATGCCTAGAGAGGTATCCTACGGATAACCGTTAGATCATGTGTCGGTAAGAAGAGAGAAGCCATGCTACAAAAGAAAGGGTGAGTGGAATGGTCAGCTGCTTGACTAGAAACAATCAAAGATGGATCTCTACGGTATTATGCTTGACTATGCTCGGCGGTTTTC
This sequence comes from Paenibacillus sp. HWE-109, assembly GCF_022163125.1. Taxonomy (NCBI): domain Bacteria; kingdom Bacillati; phylum Bacillota; class Bacilli; order Caryophanales; family Paenibacillaceae; genus Paenibacillus; species Paenibacillus sp. HWE-109. The sequence goes on from NZ_CP091881.1 coordinate 2,836,887, forward strand.
TTATCGGATTAGTGCCCCAACGTGCTGAGGCGGCGGTAGTCACTCTACCTATCAATGATACGTTCGACACGGAACAGACAGGTGCAGCACCTGCAGGATATCTAGTTTCTGGTTCCGGTGGTAGCGCTCTCATTAATGATCCAGCCGGAAATGGCAACAAAAGCATCGAGCTGAAGGATACCGATTCGGGTAGTGCCGGTGCCACGATTACTAAATCGTTTACTCCCATATCAAGTGGGAAGCTCATTGTTGAAACCAAATATAAATTTAAAAAGGATGCAACGAATACGTTTAATGTGTTGAACTTCAATCTGAATGGTAAGGTGGGATCTAATACGTCGTCGAAGCCGCTTGTTTCCTTCTCCCTATTGAACAACGGTGCTACTCGGTACACAATTCAATCGGAACCTTTTGTCGGACAGTTTATTCCAAGTGCGTCTGCAGCCATCACGGATAACAGCTGGTATACGATGAAAGTCGTGCTGGATATGAATGCTGGCACATATGACGTTAACATGACAAGTGATCAATTGGATGAAGCTCATGTTTCCTATTTAAGCAGTGGAATTACGAGAGAGGGTCCTAATACCGTTGCGATGCTTGGTAAAAATTTTATTACAGCGGGCATTTCGAGTGTTGATCAGTTTTCGTTCACTACAGGGGCTAATTCAGGTTCCTATTATATCGATGATGTCACCGTCAAGACATTACTAAGCGTGAAGGGCAAAGTGACGAATACGGCGGGTGAGGCACTTGGTTTGACAACAGTGAGCTTGTATGCGGCTGCTGATACAACATTTGCTGCGCCGCTTGCAAGCATGCCAACCTTACCTGATGGTACTTATTCACTTATTGTACCAAGCAGCGGCTCTTATGTAGTAAAGGCTAATAAAGCAGGTTTCATGAGCGGATCAATCCCCCTAACGTTTACGGACAACGATGTGTCTAACACGGATTTTCATCTAGCCGTGGATGCTTCAGATCCGTTATACGCAATAAGCGGGAAAGTGAAAGCAGCAGAGATCGATGTGAAGTTTCTTCCTGGTGCGGTACTGAATGTCTATGCGGAAGGGGATACCTCTTATCTTGTTTCTCTCGGAACAGCCGTTACGGCAGCGGATGGGAGCTTCACTATTAATAACCGTTTGGTAGGTAACCGATATGTCGTTCGAGCCACATTAGGGGGATATATGACAACCAATTACCCCTTGGCTTTGTTCGAGTCTGACGCGGTGAATGCTGATATTCGTATGCCTGCTGCTGTCACAGCTACAGCACAGACAATACCGACGCCACCGCCTGAACATCCGCGTCTTTATGTCAGACAGGGCGATATTCCTGCCCTGCAGCAGAAAATAGCCGTTGGGGGACCGATGAATGCGGTATGGAATAAGGTGATTGCGACGAGTGAAAGCGCATCCTATACAGGTACATCCAGCGGTACAACAGATGAGATCGAGACATACAGCTTCCCGAGTGTTAACAACGCGCGCTATGTCAAAATCGTGGGGTATGGCAGCAGTTCGGGCAGCCTCTGGAATTCCATCGTAGAAACGGAAATATATCCTACCGTTTCTGCGAGCGTAACTAATAAGTTGGCCGTACAAAGTGTGGTCGCTAGCGGCGGTGACCCTGATAAGACACTCGACGGCAACATGGCTCCGGAGTCGAGGTGGTCGGCGGAGGGATCAGGGGAGTGGTTGAACTATGATCTTGGCTCTATTCAGCCTGTTGGATCCGTAGGGCTCGCATGGTATTCAGGTCATACAAGAAAGTCATACTTTGACATTTATGTATCGTCTGATAATGTCTCATGGACAAAGATCGAATTGGGTCTTACCGTACCAGAGGGGACAGTCGAACCTCTAGGGACGAAACCGATGAACTATTCCATTGCTGTCCGTAAAGCGATTGATTCGAACGCTTTGATTTATTTATTGGAAGGTGATCCGCAGCGGGGTAGAAGGGCCATCACGATGCTTATGAATAATTTGAACTCGATTCAGTTTACGGATCAAGGCCAGTATACACAAATTGGTGACACGATTAACGCAGCTGCTATGGTGTATGATTGGTGCTTCGATTTGTTAACGGAAGCAGAGAAAACCACAATCATTAACCGAATAGAATTTATTGCATCCCAAACAGAACTCGGATATCCAGTTTTCAACCAGGGGGCGATTGTTAGTCACGGCAGCGGCAATCAACTATTGAAATATTTGCTTGCGGGTGGAGTTGCCATCTATGATGAGAAACCGAATATGTATCAGCATTCCGCGCTTCGGTTTTTCCAGGAGCATGTGCCAGCGAACGATTTTATCTCCATGGCGGATATGAACTCCCAAGGTGATTCCTACGGTCAAACCAGAATGGAAGCGGAGCTGTGGGCACGTACGATTTTCAAGGGAATGGGGATTGAGAATGTATACAATGAGCAGCAAGGAGGAGCCAGACTTTATCGTGCCCTCTACGAAAGGCGTCCGGATGGACAATTAATGCGTTCGGGGGATTCCTTCTCAGCGACCTATACAGCTAGAGATACGTACTGGAAGTATGCGCCTACGATCATGCTGGGGGCCTCTTATTACAGAGATCCTTATCTGCAAAACGAATTTTTGCGTCAATACCAACCTGGCACGATTGATCCTGTTAGTGAGATTTTATTTGTTGATATGAATCTGCCTACGCAGTCTGATCAGCAGTTACCGCTCACGAAATATTTTGGGTTTCCCATTGGCACAATGATGGCTCGTACAGGTTGGGACACTGGAGCAACCATCAATAAGACTTCACCTGCGGTCGTAACGGAGATGAAGGTCGGCGGGTACATGTTTAATAATCATCAACATCAGGATATGGGGAATTTCGACATCTATTATAAGGGCAGTCTCGCGCTAAATAGCGGTATTTACGAAGGGGATGCCAACGGGAGCGAAAGCGGCTACGGCAAATATTATGACAGAAATTACAATAAACAAGCAATCGCTAATAATACGATGTTAGTCTATGATCCGAATGAAACAAAAACTTGGATGGGAGCAGCTGTAGCTAACGATGGAGGACAACGCAGAGCGAACAAGGGATATGATGCGTTGAAGCTGGAGGAACTAGTTGGAAAAGACGCTTATATGGGCAAGGTGCTTGGTCACGAATTTGGTCCTAATGTACTTGCTCCGAATTTCAGTTATCTCAAAGGTGATTTAACAGCTGCTTATACAGCGAAAGTAAAACAATCTATGCGTTCCTTCGTTTTCCTGAATTTAAAAAATAGTCAACACCCAGCTGCAATGATCGTGTATGACAAAGTGGCGGCCTCTAATCCAAATTTCAAAAAATATTGGCTGCTGCACAGTATGAACGAGCCATTAGTAACCGGTAATACAACAACCATTACACGCAATGAAAATGGATATAACTCTAAATTAGTTAATGAAACACTTCTGCCTGTAGCAGGTAATACCAACATCGAGAAGGTCGGAGGCCCAGGGCACGAATTTGAAGTGTTTGGCACGAACTATCCCGAATCAAGATCGGGACCGGCAGCAACTAATTCCATTGAAGCAGGCGCATGGCGCGTACAGATTTCGCCGAATGCACCCGCACAAACAGATTATTTCCTCAATGTTATGCAGGTCATGGACAACAACGGCACACAGCCACTCGTTACACAGAAGCTTGATATGGAGCGGATGGTTGGCGCGAAAGTCGCAGATAATGCGGTATTCTTCAGCAAGACCGGCAATCGCCTCGACGGCAGCGTAACGCTTTCGGTGTACGGAACAGAAACCAATATGCAATATGTGGTCACTGATCTTGTGTCTGGAACGTGGAAAATAAGTCGTAATGGCGTTGACACTGTTAGAACAGTAAGTGAAGAGGGGGGTGTCCTCTACTTTAACGGAACTGTGGGAACGTATACACTTACTTATATGGGTAGTACAGGTGTAACTGCACCTACATCTACATTAACCGGAGTCACTAGTGTCATGTCTGGTCAGTCATTTGATGTGACCTATGGATTGAGCCAGGTTACACAAAGCGTATTTGCACAGGATGTAACCTTGCAGTATGATGCCACTCAATATGAATTCCTTTCTGCGGAGTCTCTCCAAAGCGGACTTTCGATTGCAGAGCAAAATAAGACACCGGGCCAAGTGAGAATCATTGCGGCAAGTTCGGGGGCGGTAAATGCGGTAACGGGTACGGCTGATTTGCTGAAACTGCACTTCAAGGCCAAAGAAGTAACGCAAACCGTGACAGGCTCCGTTTACTTGACCAACGTAGTTGTCTCGGATGGAAATGGGCTCGAAACGATTGTGAACAACGCTGCCGCTCATCAGGTTCAAATTACCATTGTGGAGAAAGCGGCCTTACAAGCGCTGCTTATGAGCAGCCAAGCTTTACATAATGCGGCTGTAGAGGGAGCGGGAGTAGGCAAGTATCCGACTGGTGCGAAAGCCATTCTGCAAGCGGCAATCGATAGCGCGCGAGCAGTAGCCAATCAGAGTACGGCTACCCAATTGCAAGTGGATCAAGCCCTCACGCAGTTACAGGCGGCTGTACAAACTTTTACAGTTTCAGTGAATGCAGCTATTCCAGGCGACCTGAATGGTGATGGTAAAGTCAGTATTGGTGATCTAGGTATCGTTGCTGCACATTATGGAAGCACGTCTGCTGATCCTAACTGGCATCTATACAAACAAGCGGATATCAACAATGACGGCATCATCAACTTTGCTGACCTTGCAGCTGTTGCTAGTCTGATATTGGCTATGCATGAATTTAAGTAGACTTAGGGTAGGAGTGGGTTCAGGTTGGTTGCATCATTTTGGAAAAGTAGGTTGGCAGAGATCAAGGAATACCTAACGAATGTCACCTTGGGCAGCACCCGAGTACTTGCTACATCGGCGGGTGGAAGAGACATTTATATGGTGGAATACGGAGAGAAGGAAGACTTTGTCCGGAGGGCCAATTACAGTTCAGCTACTGGTGCGGGGAATTCGGAGCATTATGCACATAAAGGTGAAGATAGCAAACCTGTGCTGCTCCTTGTCGGAGGCATACACGGCGGGGAATTGGAAGGTATTGTCGCTGTCATGAATTTGATTCATCTGCTCGAAACGGGTACGGATTATCGGGGGAAGCGGCATGATTACATCTATGAAAATGCCCATCGATTCCGGCTTCTCCTCATCCCTTGCATGAATCCTGATGGAAGGGCACGGCTGCCAGTTGATACGATGATCGATGTAAGTTATGAGAAATTCGTTTACTATATGCAGGGGACGTGGAAAGACGGCACCTTATGCGCGTGGCCAGACTGTAAGGCGGTTCATCCGATCAAGGATTATGCAGATTATTTGGGCTCCTATTTTAATGATGATGGTGTCAACTTGATGCACGACAACTTTTTTGTCCCTATGGCTCTGGAAACGAGTGCACTGCTTGGTCTGGCTGACCAAGAGGCTACTGATTTCACAGTTTTGCTGCATGGTGGAGCTAATTATGAAAATCATTTTTATGAAATTCATTATCTCCCCTATGTCGTTATGCAAAAGCAACAGGCGTTCAACCATAGTCTTGTTGATGCATATGCGAAGCAAGGGCTTCCGTTTACGGAACGGAATCAAATGGTCGTGGATGAAGGGATATTTCCTTATCCTTCGATTAATCTCACTTCTGCGATCCACCATGTTTGCGGAGGCATGAGTATGACTTTTGAATCCAATATGGGATTGGATGCTCCTGGCATTAAATTGACGGCAGATGAGATTTTGGATAGCCACTTCGTGTTGTTTGAAGAAATGTTCCGGTTTAACTTGAGAGGTTAAGAAGCAACAAGGGCACCCATTAAGGGTGCCCTTATCTTCAATAGGTGAAACGATATGTTCCTGATCCTAAAGTCAGCGAGACACCCAAGTCGGAAGGTTTGATGGCTTGAATTCCTTCGCTTTGCCCCAACGCCAAGCCATTCTCACGGAGTATGGTCTCTTTGGCATTCGGAAGATGCACGGTTGCCATCGTATTCGGTGGAATGCTAACCCTGATGTCCATCGATTGATCTTCCAACCGCCGCCATGCTGAATGGATCAATCCATACATGGATTCCAGAGAGGCTTCCACCCAAGTCAGACCTTCGCCCGGCAGCGGTTTAATGTGAAAATGCTTGTACCCTGGCGCATCTTCATCAACCTGAATACCGGCAACACAGCGATACAACCATTCGCCAACGGCGCCATAAGCATAATGATTAAATGAATTCATATCCGTGCTCCAGAAGCTTCCATCCTCCTTGATACCGTCCCAATGCTCCCAAATCGTGGTAGCTCCTTTGGTAACCTGGTACAGCCAAGACGGATAATCCGTTTGAAACAATAGCTTGTAAGCCGCATCCGTATGACCTGTTTGACTTAACACGAGATTCAGATAGGGGGTGCCGACAAATCCGGTCGTTAGATGGAATTCGCTTTCTTCCAGAAGTTCTACAAGTTTATGGGCCGCACGTTCCTTAGCGTTGCCATCCACTAGCTCGAACATGAGCGCCAATACGTGTGCCGTCTGTGTAGGGACAGACAATCTTCCGCCCAGTGTAACAAACTCTTGTTGAAAAGCATTCCGTATTTGCGTGTGCAGCTCCATATAGCTTTCTGCATCATGATCTTTCTTCAGCACTTTAGCTGTTTTAGCGAGCAGTGAGACCGAGTGGGCATAAAAAGCGGTTGCAATGAAGTCGCGGTCGGTAGCGCCGATATAGCTGCCCGGCTTGGAATCCAGTCCTAACCAATCGCCGAAATGGAAGCCCGTATTCCATAGAAAGGTGTTTTCACCTTGCCTGTGTATATATTCGACCCAGGCTTTCATGCTCTCGTACTGCTGCTCGAGAATTCGCTTGTCACCGTAGAGTTGATAAATTTCCCATGGACATATGACGGCCGCATCGCCCCAAGCTGCTGAAGAGTGGCTGTTTTCACTGAGCACATGGGGAATAACGAAAGGAACGCCACCGCTTGCAAGCTGATCTGCTGCTAAGTCATGCAGCCATTTGCTGAAGAATGGAGCAACATTCATGAGATGGGCGGAGGTGCGAATAAACATTTGCGCATCTCCCGTCCAACCCAGACGCTCATCGCGCTGCGGACAATCGGTGGGCACATCGAGGAAATTGCCTTTCTGCCCCCAAAGAATATTGTGCTGCAGTTGATTCACCAGTGGATCCGAACATTGAAAATCGCCTGTCCGCTCCATGTCGGAATGGAGCACTATACCGGTGAATTGCGCAAGTTGAATCTTCGCCCCAAAACCGTTGAGTTTCACGTAACGAAAACCTTGGAAGGTGAAGCGGGGCTCGTAGGTTTCGGGCTCGCCGCCTCTCAGCACATAGCGGATCGTCTGCTTGGCATTGCGCAAATTATCTGTATAAAAGTTGCCGTCCCGGTCCAACACTTCGGCATGCTGCAGCGTCACTTCTTGACCGGAGTGGCCTTGTACTGTGAACCTCACCCATCCGACCATATTTTGGCCCAGATCGATAACCGTTTCTCCGGATGGTGTCGTCAGCAGAGCGACGGGGGGGATCTCCTCGATTTTCCGCACCGGTTCATTTTCTTGAGCGAGAAGGGCATCTTTGGCGTGCGGCAGCGTATCCACGACCATCCATTCCGCATCGTCGTAACCAGACATGCTCCAATCGGTTTTCTCCAATCGAGCATCATACGTTTCCCCGTCATACAATTCCGACATCAGGATCGGGCTTTCCGCTGTCTTCCAATCGCTATCCGTCATGATGACATCTTTCGTGCCATTCTCATATTGGATATGCAGCTGCATCAGGAAAGCTGATCTTTCACCATACACGTTCGGCCGATGCTTCCCGGTTAATTTACCCTTGTACCAGCCGTTTCCGAGTACAGCGCCGAGCGCATTGCCACCTGTCGAAAGCAGCTCCGTAACGTCATATGTTTGATACTGTAGACGATGCTTATAGCTGGTCCACCCGGGTGTGAAGTAATAGTCGCCTACTCTGCGGCCGTTCAGCAGCATTTCATAAAGTCCCAGGCTGGTGGCATAAATGCGGGCGCTTTTCACTGGTTTGTTGACCTGAAATGTGCGACGCAGCAAGGGACAGGACTCCGCTCCCCACAATCCTATTGGAGCGCTGATCCACGCAGCTTGCCAATCTTGAACATCGAGCAGCCCCATTTCCCAGAAAGCAGGGTCCGACCAATCCGTTTCCTCTCCCTGATCGCTCCAAACCTTAACGCGGTAGTAGTAGCGTCCACCTGGCTGCCAAACCAAAGCTGTCAGTTCCACATGGATGGATTGATCGGTATGCACCTTGGCAGAGTCCCAGAGAAGTCTGGAGAATGAGGGATCCTGCGAAATTTGTATGTGATAAGCGGATTGCAGCCACGACCGCGTATCCGACTGAATCTGCCAAGAGATCCTTGGATGACGGATATCGATACCGATTGGATTTTCCTTATACTCGCATCGCAGCTTGTTTACTAATGCCATGAGGCTCACTCCCTTTGATTTCAATGTCCAATTTACCATGTATTTAATTTCTATTATAATTATAAAAGAGTTCCAACTTGCTTTTATGTAGGTATTTAGGACATCAAATATAGGTTAAACGGACATTTTATAGAATAGGGGGTTAAGCGCCATGGAGTTTCCAAAGCATACGCTTAAAGGGGATCTTTTTTTCCCGCATCATCAGATGCTTTACATTAACCGAGTAACGGAAACTTTCCGGTTATCCCAGCATTCGCATGAGTTTATCGAACTGGCATATGTTGGGGAGGGCAGAGGGTTTCATTATATTGAAAATGAGGTTCATCGGGCAGCGCGAGGCCAGCTCTATGTCATCCCGATCGGGGTTTCACATGTTTTTCGCCCATCGTCAGCCGATGAATCAAAAGAGCCGTTAATTATATATAACTGCATTTTCACTCCGCAATTGCTCGAAAGCTTGCTGCCTGGCGTAACCGATCCGGCTATCGCGGCGTTTATGCAATTGCTGAAAGAAGAGGCGTACAAATATGATTCGATTGTTGATGTCGATGCTTCGATCGAGAAGCTGTTCCTTGCGCTGTATCAGGAGTTTTCTTTACCGCAGAGCGGGTCCACAACTTACCTGAACAGTCTCCTGCTGCAGCTGCTTGTTACGATTTACCGATTGATTAACAGGGAGCAAAGAGCAGGACTGCCGGCTGAATCCGCTCAACCGGACAGGTTTCTCCAAGTCCTTCTTTATATGGAGCAGCATTATGCTGAGGGGTTGACATTATCTCATCTGACGCAGAAATTTCAATGGAGTGAACGGCAGCTTCAACGATTGTTTAACCGACATACAAGTCAAACCTTTCATTCTTATCTGCAAAGCTTGCGTATCCGCAAAAGCTGCGAGCAGCTGCGCGATTCACCGCATAAGATTAGATCGATTGCGGAATCGGTAGGGTACAAGGATCTAAATTCGTTTATCTCGATTTTTAAAAGGATTGTCGGCATGACGCCGGGAAGCTATCGAAATCAGTTCGAGTAAGTCGCTAAACGGCGACCGGTTATGAGTATAATCGCAACAGTGGTCAGCAATAAGCCAGCGCATATGCCATACATATAAGAGTAGGACAAATGATCGGCAATCGTGCCCATCACGATGTTGCCAAGTACAGAGCCCAGATCGGATACGGCAATGAACACACCGATTAACGTATTGCGGGATGACATTGGCAGAACTATGGTCAAATACGTCACTAAATGAGGGTAAAGCAGTGCCATGCCTAACCCAATCAATATGGAACCCGCATACATGAATGAGGCTCCGCCATATACGGCTAGTGCCAATAGCTGTAAGCCAACAGCCATACTTAGCAGTAAGCAGACGAGGAAACGGGGATGCCATTGGCCGTCTGAAGGAACTTTTTTGCGTAAGGCGAATCTGCAAAATACCATCACACCAGCTTGGAGCATCAAGTAAATGCCGGCATGACCGACACCGCTTTGTTTGGTATAGAGCGCAATAAATGTTGTAACAGCCCCGAAGGAGACAGAAGCAATCAGCATGGCTGTGCTGCATACGAGAAAGGCGCGATGAGTCCAGAGTTGGCGCAGTTGAGAAGACATGGAGCTTGCTTGCTGCTGCTCATCCTGAGTGACTTGCGAACCTGAGGGTAGCGGAGCCTTGAAGCCTAAGATACCTGTGGCAAGGGCAATAATGATCATAGCTATGGTGAATGCGTTCATTCCACCCCAGTCCCACAAGGTTAATGCCAGAATAGGACCGATTACGGTAGGCAGCATGCCCGCTAACAAATAAAGCGATATGCCTTGAGAACGATCCTTGTGAGCCAGCTTATCAACAATACCTAGCTGCAGCGATAAGGAGAAAAATGCCGTCGTTATACCCTGCATTGCACGAAGTGCGAAGTACCATTCCAGCCTTGAAATCGTATACAGAATTAGAATAAGGCCATTTGTGAGTAATAAAACACGTAAGACAGACAGCGGTCCGAAGCGCTGAACGATGCTGCCCGCCCACGGACGGAAGAGCATGCTCGTTATCATATAAGCGCCCATCATAACGCCGATTGCTGCATTGCTCGCACCTTGAGCTTCACTGCGTAAAGGCACAATGATATTCAAGATCGGATTCGCGCTGAAAAATAGAAAAGTAATGGCGTATAGCTTGATAAAAGGTAAAGATAAGGGGCCGTTTCTGTTCATAGCGACCGACATTCCGCTTTAACGGACTTGATTTTCCGGTCTCGAGGATGCTCAGCAAGGACAGATTGCAACAAAAGCTTCACAGCAGGATGTGCCGATGTGAAAATCGATTCCTTATTTTCGAACTGTCCCACGAGCTCTCCCTGATCCATGACCGCTAACCGATCCGAAAGGGCGTAAGCAGCCTTGATATCATGGGTAATGAACAGATAAGAAAGCCCAAATGATAGCTTCAAGTCATGCAGCAATGCTAGGATTTGGCTTTGATTGACCATATCAAGGCTGCTAATCGGCTCATCTAACACGATGAGTTTCGGGTTTAGCGCAATCGCCCTGGCAATGTTGATTCTTTGCAGTTGGCCGCCACTGAATTGGTGGGGGTATTTCACCATGTCCGCTGCCTGCAGACCGACCCTTTCCAACAGCTCGCCGATCGCTCGCTTTTGTTCAAGTGACGACATGGACTTGTAGTTGCTGAGCGGCTCTCCAATGATTTGTTCGGCACACATCCGTGGATTAACCGCCGAATAACAATCTTGAAAAACAACTTGCAGATCCCGACGAATCTTTCTGCGGGCTGTTGCATTCATGCTGTACATATCGTGCCCCATAAAGGTGATCTTGCCTTGCTGTGGTTTTTCCAAACCAAGAATGACTTTTCCCAGCGTGCTTTTCCCAGCTCCGCTGCTTCCCAATAATCCGAGACAAACGCCTTCATTGATAGAGAGAGAAATGTTGGAAAGGATCGGCCGTTGTTGGCGAATTGAGCCAAATAATCGATTTTTTCCGTAAGTATGACTGACTTCCTGTACTTGCAACAAACTCATTGTTGTTACCCCATTTTTAAAAGTTTACAGCATATTCTACCGTCTGCTTGTTAGAAAGATCGGGCAGCTGCAACCTCGCGTTTAGCAATTTTTTGGTATAGGCATTTGCAGGGTGATCGAACAGCTCAAAGACATTGGCTTGTTCAACAATTTTCCCATGCTGCATGACCATAACTTCATCTGCCATCTCTGCAATGACGCTTAAGTCATGAGATATCAGCAAAATGGTTGTGCCGCATTCCGATCGCAACCGTTCCAGCTGTGTTAACACTTGCAATTGATTGACCATATCGAGTGCAGTCGTTGGTTCATCAGCGATGACGACGGCGGGCTTCAGGCACATGCACATAGCAATCATCACCCGCTGCAGCATGCCGCCGCTCAGTTGAAAAGGGTACATCTTGAGAATCTCGTAAGGCTTGGGCAAATTCACTTTTTCTAGCGAAACGGCAGCCAACTCATAGGCTTCTTTTTTGCTCAGCTTACAGTGCGTACGGATGGTCTCGATAAATTGATTGCCAATTGAATACACTGGCGTGAAGGCATTCATCGGATTTTGCCTAATAAAGCCTATTTCTTTGCCGCGAATGCGGCGCATCTCCTTCGGATCCAAGCCGTTAAGCTCCCGGCCACCCAGTTGAATGCTGCCTTCGACAATGGTATGTTGATCCATCAACTGCAAGAGTGAATGGCATGTAATGCTTTTGCCGCAGCCGCTTTCGCCGACTAGACCGAGAATTTGCCCCTCATTTAAATCAAAATGAATATCATGAAGAAGCTGAAGCTGGCCTTGATCTGTTGTGACTTTGACGTTCAGCCCACTTACCTGCAAGACTTTGCGAGTTGTGTCCATCTAAGAGCCTCATTTCTTGTTTAAAATCGTTTTTTTACCCCAAATTTATTCGATAGCGCTTCACCGAGCAGATTGAAATTAATGACGACAAGTAAAATAAAAAATCCGGGGTACATCATCAGTTCAGGATGGCTCCGAATGTAGCTCTTGCCCTCATGAATCATGGCGCCCCACTCAGGGGTAGGCGGCTGAATGCCTAAGCCAAGGAAAGACAGCGCAGATATATCCATAATCGCCCAACCAATCTCAAGTGTCCCGATTACGACAATCGGGGGCAGAACATTCGGAATGATGTGTTGCCTCATAATGGTCCATGGTGAGGACCCGCTTATCATAGCAGCCGTAATAAATTGGCGTTCTCTTAAACTGACAACAAGGCCGCGAAACATACGAGCATAGGTTACCCACTGAACAAGAAGCAGGGCAAACACGATCTGCATAATACCGGGACCTAGCATCGCTACAATTCCGAGCACAAGCACAAGGTTTGGAAAAGCCATAACGCCATCGCAGAAGCGCATGAGGAAGGTATCGATCCATCCGCCTTTGTAGCCCGCAACCGTTCCAACGATTAGCCCTATAGTTAAGGATAAAATAAACACAAGGAAAACTAAGCCTAACGATATGCGAGCTCCGTACAACAGTCGGGATAATAGATCACGCCCCAAATGATCCGTACCTAATAAATAGTCAGACGAAGGAGGCTGCAGCTTCAAGGCTAGATTGACCTTGATCGGATCATGGGGGGCAAGCCAAGGTGCCAGAATCGTGATTAAGAAACAAAGCAGCAGGAAGCAAGAACACGCGATGATGGTCTTCCTACCGGAGAGAAGATTCTTCATAGGTTTAATCACGAATCGGTTCTTCCTTTCAAGGAAATTCGAGGGTCCATATACATTTGAACAATATCAACGATCAGGTTGCAAAGAAGGAATGCGCATGCAGCGAGAAGCACATAGCATTGAACGACCGGGATATCTCGATTAAAGATGGCTTCAATGAAGTATCTGCCAATCCCTGGCCATGAAAACACTTGCTCTACAATAATCGTCCCCGTGAGCAGCTTGCCGAAATTCATACCTAAGCCAGTAATGACGGGGGAGATGGCAATTTTCATCACATGTTTAAGCATAATCACTTTTTCATGTATACCACGAGTTCTGGCATATAACACATAAACTTCTTGTAATTGCTCCAAAATGCTTGCCCGCAAAAGTCGGCTATAGACCGCGATAAGTGCAAGTGACAGGGTTAGTGAAGGCAGGACTAGATGCTTCCAGCTTCCCATGCCATTAACAGGTAGCCAATCCAATTGAACAGCGAAGAAAAAGATCAATAGATAGCCGAGCCAGAACTGCGGAATGGATGCGCCAAAAAAGGAAAGTGCTTTGCTGAAATAATCCACCCAGCTGTGGGAGTAAACAGCTGACAAATACCCCAGTCCTATGCTGACAATAATCGTCAATATGATGCTGGTGAAAGCAAGCTGCAAGGTGGCCGGCAGTCGCAGTGTCACCTCGTCCCATACAGGTTTATTGGACAGATAGGATGTTCCGAAATCAAGCCGGGCGATTTGGGCTAATGAATGCAAGTACTGCACGTAAAGCGGTTGGTCCAGTCCCAGTTCGTGCCTCTTCTCAGCAAGCAGTTCCTCCGTCGGTTGAATATGCGAAGCGGAGAAATAAGCTTCCGCCGGGTCTACCGGCGAAAGCTGAATCAAGATAAATGTGAGAAGTGTAGCGAATATAACCAAAGGAATAATGGCGAGCAGTCGCTTCCCGATATAGCTACTTAATTCCATTGAAAGGGTGATCCCAACGGCTTGCAGGGAAGGTAACATTGGATAATGATTTATTGTAAACAACGGTTTGTTTAATGTAAGAAATGGGGACGATGACGGACTGCTCATGCAAAGTTGTCAAAATTTCCGTATAAAGCTTCTTGCGTTCGACTTCATTCGTGGAAGCAAGTACCGTCTGTATCTTCCGGTCCAGCTCCTGCTTCATAGGAATTCGTGAATGGGCTTCGGCTACACCAAAGCTTGGTTCTTTCACAGCATTAATAAGCGTATGGGGATCATAAGGGACGCCGGAATTAAACCAGAAGCGGACGTCGAACTTGCCTTCTCGGAGCAGCTTCGTTGCGGTCGTTAATTCCACACCGGCGATGTTCAGCTTAACGCCAATTTCTCCCCATGCCGCCTGTACGGCTTCTCCCATTACTTTTTGAATCGGATCGGTTTTATCGTATACTAATTCCAGCTCTAATTTTTTGCCGTCTTTTTCCCGAATGGTTTGCCCCGGAGCCAGTTTCCAACCGGCATCATCTAGATATGCCATTGCTTTGGCTGTGCTGTAATCAACCGGGTTAACTTTCAAATCCACGTACGGATAGTTGTTAGATAAAAGCGAATCGGCTTTTTGTTCTACACCGCCTGTAATACCATCCACGATGCTCTGTTTATTCAAGCCATGTTGGAGTGCAAGACGAACGCGTTGATCCGCAAGCTTCTCGTTGGAGGAGTTCAACAACATATTTCTAGTACCTACCGGATCCGAGAGAGCAGTTCCGTATTTGCCTGTGCTTTGCAGTTGTTTATAGGCATCCAGGCTAATCGCGCCTTCGCCAAATATCATATCCAGTTCGCCTTTTTCAAAAGCTAGTACACGTGTTTCGCTGTCAGGAATGATTTTAACCGTTACCTTATCAACCTTTGGCTGTTCACCCCAATAGTTAGGGTTTCTAGTGAAAACGGTGTATTGATCTTGTTTGTACTCTGTAATCATCCACGGTCCTGTACCTATCGGTGCTTTTAGATCTTTTAGGGTATCATCGCCTTCTGGGAAGCCAGCCTCACCTAGGAAACGGAAAGGCCGAACTGTCGCCAAATCCTGTAAAGTTGGATAATACGGCTCAGAGAGCGTTAATTTAATCGTCTGCTCATCAACAATCTCGGTCTTTTCCAGCACCTTTGCGATGCCAAGCCAAGAATGCGTGCTTTTATTTTTCAGGATGGCATCGAAATTTCTTTTCACGATAGCAGCGTTAAATGACGAACCATCCGAGAACTTAATATTTTTACGAAGTTTGAACGTGTACTCTTTGCCATCCGTGGAAATGTTCCATGACTCGGCAAGGTAAGGTTTAAGCTCTCCGCCTTCGTTATAGCTGACAAGCGGCTCGTAAATCATCGATTGTGAAAATAATTGATTAGGGTAGTAGGCATGAGGATTCGACGGGCCCAAATCTCTCATCCAGGAAACGGTGATCTCCTTTGGTTTCTGTGTCGGAGCAGCTTTATCGTTGGCTGCTGGCTTTGGATTCGCGCAGCCTAATACAGTGATAAGCAAGGCTAATAGCACCGCTATTTTGGGTAGGAAGCGAGTTGATTTTTTACGGATCATCGGATTAATTCCCCTTTGTATTGTGGTGATAATGATTATCATGCTCGTTTATATTATTTTGTTTTGCTATACTTAACAATGGAGAAATAACTGTTTTTTTATTGGACAAAAAAGAGAAGATATCCCGAGACACAAGCATGATTGACTGGAAAAGGAAGGGAACCCGCACATGCACATATACGATATATTAGAGGTAAAAATCATAGATTTGTTATCTAACAAGTTGGTTGTTCCAACGGATAGGACGGGCCATCGCATCATTTGCTTTGCCCGAATGGGAGGGAACCTTCGTCTGGCCGGGCATATCCTGTATGCGGAGCAAGGATCTTGTATGCTTTTGGCCCCTGGGGACAAGGCGGAAATAGAGATTAGCGGCGGAAGTGATCTGCTTGGAGCTGTGTATATGATTCGTTTCCATGCCTATGCCATGGGGGAAAAAGAACCTTCGATGGATATTGGGCCCTGTGTTCCCTACGAGACGAAGATCGATGTGAGGCCATTGTCGCGGCTTGTCGATTTACTAGAACAGGTTGCTCATGGAGCTAGTGATGCCTTGAGACATGAGTACATAGAACGTTGTAAACAGCAGATTCGTCTGCAAGAGCTTCTTGTATTGCTTATGGAAAATGTCCAAACCATGCATTCTTTCACCGATTCCACATCAGCTGTTCAACAGACCATTAACTATCTCAATAACAACTATCGGGAAGAAATTACGGTTGAACTGCTATCGCGAATGTCAGGTGTGGGCCGTTGGAAATATAGTGATTTGTTTCAGTCGTTGATTGGCAAAAAACCGCTTGAATATTTGACGGAGGTACGCATTAACAGGGCCAAGGAGCTTCTTCTCCAAACGGATGACCCTTTACGCGAAATTGCCCGCCGAGTCGGTTTTAAGGACGAGTATTATTTCTCCCGCAAGTTTCGGCATGAGATGGGGATGACGCCCAAACAATATGTCCGCTCAAAAAGCAACAAAGGGGTAACCAATGAACGAAGCACAAGCCCTTTCACAAGAGTTGTGGCAGTGGGTGCTGTCCTTGGTGATTTATTGGCTTTAGGCATTAGGCCGATTGGTGCAGATATGACGGTAATTGGCAAAAAAGTAGTCTATCGCGAGGAATTGAACAACATCGCAGATGTCGGGCTCTTAGGTGAACCCGGCAAAGTGAAAGCGTTGAATCCCGATCTCATTGTATATAGTGGTTTCCGGCTCGATTGGATAGATAAGCTGTCTAATATTTCTCCCATCGTAGCTATTGACCGGTTTGAACATACGTATGATCGGCTTATAAAAGTAGCTGATCTATTCGGTAGGACCAACCAGGCTCGCAATTGGGTGGAGAGCCATAAGATGAGATCCACAGAGATATGGAAGCAGCTGTTTGCGTATCCTATGGACAATCGGAAACAAGCCACAATTTTTGTCGTGAACGATGGTGTTATCTATGTCATGGGAATGAGAGGTGTAGCGTTTACGTTATATCATCCATCATCTGCTTTCGAGCCTTCTGACAAAGTGAAGGATTTGATAGCTAAGAACATTCCATTTTTCGCTATTGAACACGAGATGATCAATGATTACGAGGCTGACCATCTGTTTCTTCTTGTGGATGAGTGTAAGCGATCGAAGATTAAGGCTCAGAAAGTGACTAATCATCCTTATTGGAAATCGATGGGGGAAGATCACGTTCATGTGCTTGAAGCGAAATGGAATTTTGACGATCCGATTACGATGGATCGACTTCTCCCGTTATTACCACGAATTATTAGATAGAGGACGGAACTACGACATTCATAAAATAATTAATTTGACAAGAAATTTGTTTTATTGCTACTATAGCAATATTACATACCTGATAATGATTTTCATTATCACAAAAAGTAAGCTGTTATAAGAGAGGTCATTCTCTTTTTTTACGAAACAATTGAGAATGATTATCCCTATCAATTAACTGGGCTATTTTGAGAGGAGAAATATGCAGTAAGGATCAGGTTTAACAGCTACTAGATTGATTTATACCAACAAGAATGCTGAAAAGGAATGTGAGACAATGAAGAAAAGCAAGTCAATAATTTTAAAATGTGTTTTGTCAGCTACTGTAATGACGTCTGCACTGTACGTCGGATATGGAGAAAAGGCGTTCGCTGCTCCTGTGTTTAGTCAATGGGGAGAAGATGGCGAAGAAGAGGGGCAATTCAGTTTTCCCCAAGGGATGGCGATTGATCAAGCAGGAAATCTTTACGTCGCGGATACAATGAACAGCCGTGTACAGAAATTCACATCAAATGGGCAGTTTCTGCAAGCATGGGATATTGACGGAATGATCTTCGGCATGCCGAGGGCCATTGCGGTTGATCATAGCGGTCTTGTCTATGTCAATAATGGACAAGGTAACATTCGGGTATTTCAGTCAGACGGCACCGAGCTGAGGCATTGGGATGATAGTAATTATCTGAATGCTGGTGTATTGGGAATGGCAGTCGACCAACAGGGGAATGTGTATGTATCGAATGCCGGATTGCATCAGATACGCAAATATGATCCGATGGGTCAAACTTTGCTCACATGGGGAGCGCGTGGGGCTGATCCAGGTCAATTCAATGCGCCGTCTGGCATCGCGGTCGACCGCGATGGCACCATTTTTATCGCGGACCCGGGCAACTTCCGCATCCAGAAATTCGATAGCATGGGCCAGTATCTTGGACAATGGGGAGAGACGGAAAGCGCCGAACCGGGGAAATTCAGTTTTCCACAAGCGCTCACCTTTGATCAATTCGGAAATCTGCATGTGATGGAGACGAAGAATTATCGAATTCAAGTACTTGATCCGTACGGGAAATCAATCCGAATGTGGGGCAAGGAAGGCTCAGCTCCAGGAGAATTTGAAGTTACATTCGGTGTTGCCGCCGACAATGCCGGGAATATCTATGTAGATGATTCCATGCTGCGCCGTGTGCAAAAATTTTCACTC
Organism: Paenibacillus sp. HWE-109; assembly: GCF_022163125.1. Classification (NCBI taxonomy): domain Bacteria; kingdom Bacillati; phylum Bacillota; class Bacilli; order Caryophanales; family Paenibacillaceae; genus Paenibacillus; species Paenibacillus sp. HWE-109. The sequence continues at coordinate 2,855,671 of NZ_CP091881.1, forward strand.
ACCTTGGTCAGCCCGCAAATCGTGACAACTTCAAACCAAGCAACCGTCACATGGTCTGAGGTAGAGGGGGCAAACGATCTCGAACTTGAATGGTCGCAAGACGGAAAAAGCTGGAGCAAAAAAGCCTTGGCTGCCAATGAAACGCAGACAACGATTGCTCCATTGACAGACAATACAAACTATCAATTCCGCCTGAGCGCCAATTTTGCTCCAGGTTACAGAATGGCTTCCAATCTGGTGGAAGCTAAAACCGCGAACCTGCCAGTGCAACCGTCCCAACCGGATACAGAAGAGTCATCAACACCGATTACGCCACCTATTGAAACCAAATTGACTTCAACGAATGGTCAAATGACTCTTCCCGTGGGTACAATAGGCGAGGTTAGTCTTGAAGATAAGATCGGAATCTCGATTCCGGCTAATGCAACAACTAACGAACTGAAATTAACGATAGAGAAAGTCCTAAACCCCCAAAATATGCTAAATAATAAAGAGGTTTTGGGCAGTTCAATATTTGAAGTGCTGAAAAATTTCCCGGAAAACTTCAGTAAACCGGTAACGATAGCATTAACATTTGATCCAACAAGTTTGAAGAGCAATCAATCGGTGGCTGTCTTCTATTATGAAGATGGGAAGAAAGAATGGATAGGTGTCTCCGGGGATAAGATCAACGGCAACCGCATAAGTGTAGAAGCTAATCACTTTGGGAAGTTTGCGGTACTCGTTGTTGATAAAGCTACAGGGAAGCCAGTAACGAACCATCCAACGGAAACGCCACCGACAGAAAAGCCAAAGGAAGTTAAGATTAGTGATATCTTTGAGCACTGGGCAGAGGCGAACATCAAGCAAGCGATAAGCAGTGGAATCATCGCGGGTTATCCGGATGATACATTTAAGCCGAATCATACCGTGACTCGTGCGGAATTTGCTGTCATGCTGATGAATACGCTGAAGCCGGAAGGAGCAGGAGTAGCACCGACCTTCTCAGATTCTGGGGAAATCGGAGCTTGGGCGCAGAAGGCTGTCGCGCAAGCCGCACAAGCTGGCATCATTAATGGCAATGAGGATGGCACATTCCGTCCGAATGCAGAAGTTACACGAGCGGAGATGGCCGTGATGATAGCTCGCGCTATGAACTTGACTATCGAAGCAAATGCCGCAACTGACTTCGCAGACGACAAGGATATTCCGACATGGGCGAAAGGCAGTGTTGCTAACGTGAAGCGAGCAGGCATTGTGCAAGGAAAAGACGCGAACCAATTCGCCGCTCAAGACCATGCTACAAGGGCTGAAGCCGTAACGATTCTGCTGAAAATGTTGGCTCAGAAGAGCAAGTAGTGAAGTAACGCTAACAAACTTGGACGGTCCTAATCGACCCTCTAAGTTTGTTTTTGTATTTACAAATAATAGTTGCAATAGCATCCTATTTGGTGTATTTTAAAATTAGTTGCAATAACATTCTATTAAAGGAGGAGATCATGTGAGCCAACATTGGAGGCAGAATGACAAGGACGCATCGGAATCGCACGGTCAATACATCTCAGCAATTTATCGACACATGCAGGTAGCGATCTCAGCCGAACTGGCACCCTATCGAATCGGAAGCGGACAGTATATTTTTCTGATGGCGATCGCGTTTCAGCAACCGATCACTCAGAAGGAGCTAAGTGAGAAACTGTTCATTGATAAAACGACTACCGCCAAAGCGATTACCAAGTTGGAAGCAGAAGGTTACGTAAGGAGGGAAGTCGATCCCGCCGACAACCGCTATCATCTGCTCTATTTGACAGACTCGGGCCGTGAGGTTGTACCTAAGGTACAGGAAGCGCTGGCTCGCGTTAAGAACAAAACACGGAACGGCATTACCGATGAAGAGTATGACTTATTACTGCGCTTGCTGACAATCGTGCTCCGTAATCTGACCAAATAAAAATTGATGGGTGAGATGAAAAATGATTAACGAGGCATTCCCCTATGAGAAAAAGCGAACTCAAGTATTCGGATTAGAGATGGCCTATGTGGAGGAAGGAAGCGGTGACCCGATCGTCTTCCTACACGGCAATCCAACATCCTCCTATCTCTGGCGCAACATTATTCCTTATGCTCAGAAGTTTGGCCGCTGCATTGCGCCTGATCTTATTGGAATGGGAGATTCGGCGAAGCTTCCGGATAGCGGGCCTCACGCGTACACTTTTGACCAGCACCGCCGTTATCTTGATGAACTACTCGATCAGCTTGGCGTGAGCGAGCGTGTGACCTTCGTGGTGCACGATTGGGGATCGGTACTAGGCTTCGACTGGAGTAAGCGCCATCCGGAAGCGGTCAAAGGGATCGCTTATATGGAAGCGATTATTCAGCCACGCAGTTGGAGTGAAATGCCGGAGAATGGACGTAAGATCTTCCAAACACTCCGGACGCCGGAAGGGGAGCGCATGGTGCTAGAGCAAAATTCGTTCATCGAGTTCAACCTGCCAGTCAACATATTGCGCAAGCTGACGGATGAAGAGATGGCACAGTACCGTCGACCGTTCCTGGAGCCGGGCGAAAGCCGCCGTCCAATGCTCAGCTGGGCACGCCAGCTTCCATTCGTTGGAGATCCGACTGACGTACCGGAGATTGTCACTGAGTACGGAGAATATCTGGCGCAAAGCGCTGTTCCCAAACTATTTATTCAATGCGCCCCCGGCTTATTGCCGCAATCCCACATCGATTTCTGCCGTACATGGCCATCGCAAACCGAAGTTACTGTGCCAGGCCGCCACTATCCCCAAGAGGACGCACCCGATGAAGTTGGTGAAGCGCTTGCTGCATGGCTGAGAAATTTGCCGGAAATGTCATTATCGGGAGGTTGAGGGAACTAGGATCCGCTATAATACAGAAAATTGCCTAATTCCACTCCAAAAGGAACTACGATCCGCTATATCTCCATTTACCGGTCAGAATGATCATTTTTTGCTAAATAGCATACCTCAGTTCCCTTTCATGCTACTTTTACCCCGGTTCCTGCCAATTAGTGGATCATAGCTCCTTTTCACATTACGTTCTGCGATATCGCATAGCCCAAAGGGAACATCAACGGATGCTCCCACATGGAATGATGCCATGGAGCACTGCTCATGAAGAATGGCTGGACACACTTATTTCCGCACGATGGGCCTTTTCCTTTATAAGGTATCTCTTATTACGGACCAAAGGATTATGATGATCTCGAAATATATAGGAATTAACCTATGAGGGGTCATTTAACATGAGAATTCATTCAGGCGTTATAAAAAGTATCAAAATTACATTATTCAGTATGGCATTGCTCCATACAACCTCTGTTCACGCTGACGAAAGTCCTTCGCCTTCTGTGTATTTGGACGGTCATCTGTTGTCTTTTGAAACACCTGCGGTTATTGAAAATGGATATAGCCTCGTTCCGATGCGTACGCTATTTGAGGCTGAAGGTGCCCAAATTTCTTGGGACGAAAGCACACGAACAGTTACAGCTAAGAAAAACAGTGATATATTTACATACCAAATCGGTGCAATGGCTGCTTATAAAAATCAACAACGACTAGAGTTGCCCATAGCCGGTAAAATTATTGCTGGGTCTACGATGGTTCCACTTCGATTTATAAGCGAAACGCTTGGTAATTTCGTGGCATGGCATGATTATTCCCGAACAATTACGATTTCGTCTGTTCATGACTATGAAACTACGATTCAATACGGCGTCAACCTGCGTGACACTCCCGATAAAGATACGACGGACGGAAGCGTGCTCCGAATGCTTCCCAAAAGCGATAAAATTCACGTAATCCGCGAAATGGACCCGAATTGGTTGGAGGTTCAAACCCAAGACGGCACAATTGGATTTATCTCTGCCGCTCCGATGTATTCCGATTACATGAGCCAGTCGTTGACTGCTAAGAAAGCGGAGCAGTTAATCACTTTGGGAACCAAATTCCTAGGAACACCTTACGAATTTGGCGCCGCAACAGGTCAAACCCATACATTCGATTGCTCATCTTTTGTGAAATATGTTTTCAGCGAGGCGCTGTCCATTAATCTCCCGCGTGTTTCCTACGATCAGGCGCTAACAGGAAAAGAAGTTGGGCTCGATGAAATCCGCAAAGGTGATCTCTTGTTTTTTAGCGCTCGCGGGCTCGATATTGGTCATGTAGCCATCTATGCAGGAGATAATCAGTTGCTACATACCTATTCGAAAGACCTTGGCGTTCATATAGAGAATTTCGATGAGAAGTGGAAGAAGCGTTTTGTTACGGCACGCAGATTGTTCTAATAGGCAAGAGGGCGGGCAGGGGATTTTGTCATCAAACACAATCCTAAACAACCATTTGTATAGGCAAACTAAAAACGGAGAACGCGTTGCATACGCGGCTCCGTTTTTTGGTGATTTCAGTCTATTTGTAGTCTTTAGGTGTTATGATCCGGCATCAATGAACTGACAATCATAGTTAACGTTTGTCTATAAACCCCATAGGCTGTTTGTTCATCTCCCAAGTGCCCACCCATGTAAAGATGAATAGCGCCGTGGAGCGACGCCCAGCATATACGTACAACAGATTCCGTATCATACCCGGCTGGAATCAGTCCTTGCCCTTGCGCATGGCTAATCGCGGTCAAAAATTGCCTCATGGCTGTTACTGTGCCATGCATGCTTTCTTCATCTGGTTTGAAATCGGCGAAGGCTCCTCCGAACATCAGCTTGTAATAGCCGGAATAACGTTGCCCGAATTGCCAATAGGCTTCACCTAAAGTCAGTAAATGTTGTATTGGATCAGCAGTCTGCGGCGTCCTCTCGAACTCGTTAGCGAGAAGCTTACAACCGTGCAGATACAATTGCTGTGCTAACCCCTCTTTATTGACAAACAAACTATAAATGATTTTTGTAGAACAATCCATTTTCTGAGCTACTCTGCGAACCGTAACAGCTTCCGGGCCCTCTTCTTGCAGGAGGGCTGCTGCTGTTTCTACAACTAATTTGCGTAGATTTTCATTATTTTGCAAGCGAGCTTCTTTGTAGGTTTTCAATATTCGTGTGGTCGTATTGGAAGAGATATCTTGGTCGCTCATAATCATCACCTTCGGTTATCGTGTTTTTGTCAGGAAACAAGGTTTCTGACTCTCTTACCAGAGATTTTATACAGTTGTCAGAGAGATGTCAATGAGATCGAGAATGTGGGAAAGTGCATGTTGACTTTCAAAAAAAGACGAGTTACAATGAATCTCGAATGAAACACTGTTACCGATTAGGGATGATGATTCTTAGTTTCCTTAGGGAAGGGAATTAATTTCGACCAATCGGTAACGTTGTTTCCTAATAATAACGAAGTAACTAAAGGAGAGATGAACGATGACAATTCAGGGGAAATGGGCGCTAGTCACAGGAGCTTCTTCCGGTATTGGAGAGCAATTTGCTAGACAACTAGCCAAACAAGGCAGTCACTTGGTACTCGTTGCTCGATCAACGAGTAAGCTTGAGAGCCTAGCAGATGAGCTTAGAAAGAAGTATGGCATCAAAGCCGAGGTTATCTCAATCGATCTTGCGAAAGAGGGCGCACCCAGTGAGTTGTTTCGGCAGTGTGAACTTCTGAAAGTGGAGATCGAACTGCTAATCAATAATGCAGGCTTTGCTACTCATGGTTTGTTCGAGCAAGTGTCAGGTGAGCGTCAACATCAAGAAGTTATGCTCAATGTTGCTGCTGTTGTAGATATGACGCACTTGTTCTTGCCAAACATGTTGCGCAAAAACTCAGGCGCAGTTATTAATGTGGCTTCAACAGCCGGATTTCAACCGCTTCCCTTTATGGCAGTATATGGGGCGACGAAAGCGTTCGTCTTGTCGTTTACACAAGCATTATGGTGGGAAAACCGTAACCGCGGCATCAAATTTTTCGCACTTTGCCCTGGTTCGACGGACACCAGTTTCTTTAATGTTGTAGGAGCGGAAGAAGCTTCCGTTGGAAAAAAGGATACGCCAGAAAGAGTCGTAGAGGTTGCGCTTCGCGCGTTGAAGGAAGGGAAAATATATGTCGTTCCGGGTGTGCAGAATTATCTCGGTGCGCAGTTAGCGCGATTTATTACACGAAAGCAAGGTCTTCGTCTTGTTGGAAGCATGCTTCGTCCGCGTGAAGGATCTGGCAGTAATAAGAATCCTGGTAATCAATCTGATCTTGCAGGGAGGACAATTCAATGAAAACAATACAACTGACCAATGACTTCGGTTTCGAGGAACTGACCCAGGTGGAACTCGACTCTCACTTCCTTGCTACAGGAGGCGTTCATTGATGTCCAAAACACCAATTCTCTCTGTTAAATCAACTGAAGGATTGAATCACCATAAAGGCTCACCACGTAAATTACGCAGATTGGGGCTATCGCTGCTTGCGTTGCTTCTTCTTGGAGTCATTGTTTTCTTACTTGTTCCTTCACCTATCGAACCGGCAAAATGGCTGGCGCCGACAGCTCCCACTTTTCAGGAAGCTGGCCCGTGGAAGCAGAACTACAAACTCAGTTCGGCTCAGCTTGTTACGGATGCCCCGCAATCCCCTGAATTCATTACCTTCGATAAGGCAGGTCAGCTTTATACAGGAGATTCCGATGGGAAAATCTATAAGGTTCCTTTCGATGCAGAAGGCAATCCGAAAAAGGCCCTGGTGTTCGCAGACACTAAAGGAACGCCTAATGGTCTTAAATTCGACACCAATGGAAATTTGATCGTTACTGATGTCAAGAAGGGGCTGCTGTCAATAGACCCATCCGGAAACGTAGAGGTATTGGCCAATCAAGTGGACGGCAAGCCTATCTATCTAGCTAACGAGCTTGATATTGCCAAGGACGGCTCTATTTATTTTTCCGATACCTCGAACTATGGCAGTGTGACCTTCAAAGAAATTGCCGAGAATAAGCCGCATGGACGTTTGCTGAAGTATGATCCTATGACCAAACAGACAAGTGTCTTGTTAGAAGGACTCTATTTTGCGAACGGTGTTGCCTTGTCTGCAGATGAAGATTTTGTGCTAGTGGCGGAATCCTATCATTATCAATTGACTAGGTACTGGCTCAAGGGACCAAAGAAGGGGACATCTGATATTTTCGCGGACAATCTCGCAGGATTTCCAGACAATATCACACGTGATGAACAAGGTCATTTCTGGGTCGGGATCTTCACGACTCGTATTTCTTTCGTAGATCAGATGCATCGGAGCCCATGGTTGGCCGGTATTATGGCCAAAATTCCGGAGTCGCTGCTTAGCGGTGCTAGCGCACCGGCGAAGCATGGGCTTGCTGTGGAGCTCAGTCCGCAAGGGAAGATTATTGAAAGTTGGCACGACCCAGAAGGATCACTGTATGGTGTAACTACGGCTGAGAGCCACAACGAATATTTATATATAGGAACGGCACCTGGGGGTAGCCGAGGTGTCTATCGCGTGCTTCTAACCAAATAATGTTGGATTTAACATGTCGTCTTCTGGTTTACAGAAGGCGATTATTTTATGAAATTGGCTTACCAGTGAGAACGTAGTTGGCTAGAACCATGGTATCTTATAAAAAAGGATGCGGATGCGGATTGAGTTGTCCGGTCTTCAGTGGCTTTTTCGCATATCCAAGCTCCGCAGGCACCCGAAGTGCTCTCTTCAGCCCCGTCAAGCGTTGCAAATGATGTCCGAACGTCATCGGCAGCATTCCCGGAATCAGAACTTTTACGCAATGCAGCCCGTTTCGCAGCGTTTCCTGCGACGACTGATCCACCGCGATCACGTCTAGGTTCAAGCGGCGAAATACCTCGATCGTTTCCTTCAGATCATCGGTCAGATCCGCATGGTTTGCCTTGCGTTTGAACTCCTCGTCAAACGTTCTGAGCGGACGCTGTCCGTCCAGCAAAAATTGCAGCCGTTCCTCTGCTTGCGGCAAACCATACAGCATGGCATGATCCTCCATTTGCACTACGAGAAACGGATCGTTGAGCATTTGCTTATAATATGCCATGCCCGCCTCAAATTTCTCTTGCAGGAAGTTCAACCTGCCAGCCAATTCGTGAATGGCGCTTTTCGCGGCCCGTACTGGATCCAAATGAGCTCCCGCCGCACAGATAAGATTCATCTTCCCGGGGCTGACGCTTTTCGCGAGCGCCCAAATGCTCGGAATCCCATTCTCCATTGTCATGTTAAACAAATGTATATCGTATCCGGCAACTGTGCGCAACCTTTGGACCATAAGCAGCAGTTCCTGATCGTTAGCGGAATAGGGGTCAAGGCGAGAGATAGGCAACTGCGCGTACCAAGTCATCAGGAACGAGTCGCGTTCCGCTACTTCTAAAATTCCGTACAAGATGGCTTCCTCCAAGCTTCCTCCTATCGCACACCCGTTGGAGCCTTCTTGAACAAAGCCGCTGCCGAAACCCGAACTGTAGTAAGCGAGACTCTCTGGAACAAGGATCGGACATTCCTGCACTAGCGAATAGCCCCATATCCAATCGATCGGGAGGTCGGGATCAAACGGTTCGAATGTGAAATCAGGTTGCGAGTACTGTTTCTTTGAATATAACCCAACCTTATGGGGAGCAAGCGCATGATCCGCAACACGGTTGAAACTGTCATATATTACGGTCCGTTTGCCACGGGGAGTTATACCGCAGTGTCGCTCCAACCCTTCCAAGATCGCGGTAGATTCGCTTTCCGCATAAGAAAAGCTGCGGCCTCCAGATACTTCGTCTTCCATCAAAAATGATGGCAGATTGACCGCTACCCCGGCAAACGGCGACACGAGGTCAATCATCTTGGCATTAAATACGCCGGTCCGGGAATCCAAATAGTCTTTGGTCAAATGTTGTTTCAAATCGTCTATCGGACGCCAGCGGTAACTGTCGGCGTTTATCTTCGGTCTCGGCTTAAGCAAAATGTTGGCCGCCGCCGATGAGTCATCGGGCAAACTGCCGCACACCTCACAGAGAGGGTCAGGCAGAATGAAATGGAGTGAACTATCCAGAGTTTGCAGGTTAACGATGTATATATGTTCCTCCGTAAGGGCTCGGCTGCCCTGCAACACTCGCTGAGTCTCGGCAATCAGCAAGTGAGCTGTATGCCAAAGTCCTGAGAGTGAAAATTTCACGTGTTGTATGTCTCCCGGCGACGCCGTGAAACGCCTGTTATCTGCACACTGGGAGCATCCCGGCATACCCGGACGAACCAGAGGCCCGACTATGCTCTCGTCCATTGAAATAAAGCCCCGCAACCAAGGGATACCAGCCTGCTGCAGAATCTCTTCAGCCTCGAAGTATCCGGAGGAAGGCCATTCATCGTGCAGCACCACAACCAATTTCGCCGCTTTCGGTATGTCTGAAGTGAAATCTGTCTGTCGAACGACCTGATAACGGTCCAATAGCTCTCCGCATACGTAGTCAGCCAGTAAACCTTTTCCGACAACTGATATGATAGCATTCACGCAGTTCACCTCATCTCGCAGCAATGTGCCCCGTTCGTTTCGGCGGGTTTCTCCGCTAATCTCCCCTAGGCAGAAGAGAAGGAACTGCCGATCGGCAGCCCCTATGATTGCTATATGGTTTGCTTCCCGATTGTAGAACTTTCCTTACCCACAATATGCTTTTCCAATGCCCATTGGCTGCTGGAGCTTTCCATAAAGTATAAGACATGAGGGACAAATAGCAGTACATAAAATTACTTATGAAGAGTTGGGCGGGAGGCTCTAAGGCCATTTGATTCCATTTTGTATGTGTCACAGGAGGGTGATAGGATAGACCCGCAGGAATTTATTGGCGTTGGAGCATGAAAAAGTCACCCTGAGAGTAAGGGTGACTTTTTTCTTTTACCTTAGATTAAGGAATTACCATACAAATGCGGATGTGATGATAACTAAAAGAATAAAAAGAACCAAAACTGCTGCTGTACTGTTACCATAACCTGCACAACTTCCACCATAACCAACTGCTCCCATGTTTAATCATTCCCTTCAGGTGATTTGTCACTACGGTATAAATTATGCACGTTAAATAGTAATTGATTGGACGTATGTACCCTATTGAGTCTTGGAATATTAGAATGCAGGAACTACAGAAACTCCATACTTGTCTTGAATAAACTTCTTCACGTCTGAAGAGGTCAATGCAGCTCCCAGTTTCTTGATTTCGTCACGGTTTTCATCGCCCTTGCGAACCGTAATTACGTTGGCGTAAGGAGAGTTTGCATCTTCTCTGAATAAGGCTGTTTTGGGATCGATTTTTGCCTCAATAATTATGTTTGTATTGATAACCGCGCCATCAAGATCTTGTAAGGATCTAGCTAAAGTAGGGGGTTCAGCTTCCACAAATTTCAGGTTCTTCGGGTTGCTGACGATGTCCTTAGGTGTTGCTTGGTAGGTAGTGAGACCTTCTTTCAACTTGATTAAACCTTGCTGTTGAAGGAGTACAAGCGCTCTATATTCGTTGGAGGGGTTGTTTGGAATGCCAATTTTCGCGCCATCCTTAATCTCATCCTTTGATTTGAGCTTGGTGGAGTAGAAGCCGATAGGCTCAACGTGAACTTTAATTGGATTCACAAAGTCGAAGGCTTTTTCTGTTTTGACTGAATCGAAGTAAGGCACATGTTGGAAGTAGTTTGCGTCGATTTGCTTATCTTTAAGCAGCTGATTCAACAGACCTTCATCCGTGACTTTAACAACAAGGTTAATTCCTTGTTCCTTTAGCTTCGGTTTAACGAAATTAAGAATTTCTGAATGTGGGATTTCGGCGGATCCGATGGTTAAAGTGACTTCTTTTTTTGGTGCTTCTGTTGGAGCGCTGCTTGGTGCTGCGGCAGTTGCTGCTGGTGAGGACGCTTTTGGGCTGCTTGACGCTTCTGTACTGTTAGTAGCACCACACCCAGCAAGGATAACGCTAAAAGCTGCGAATAATGAAACGACAGAAAATAATCCCTTTGTACCCATGGATAACTCACTCCTATTTCTTTTATGTATATTTGGTCATGCAATGAAACCGATAGGAACAACAATGCTTTAGCTTTAATCAAGCTTGAAGCGTTTTTTATTTATTGACCTAGAGATGTAGTCTCCTGTCCACTGAAAAATTTGTACGAGAAGAATAATGATTATGACAGTTGCGATGAGGACGTCTTCACGAAATCTCTGGTATCCGAATCGGATAGCCAAACTGCCCAGTCCTCCGGCACCGATAGCTCCAGCAATGGCAGTAAACTCGGTGATGGCGATGATGGCAATCGTTACTCCGCGTACAAGCGCTGGCAGGGATTCCGGAATAAGTACTCGGAAAATAATCGTAAACGGGGAAGCTCCAACGGCTTTGGCCGCTTCTATTTTCCCAAGGCTAACTTCCTTCAGCGATGTTTCAATAATCCTGCCTAAGAAAGGTGCAATACCGATCGAAAGCGACACAATAGCTGCGGTAGGACCCAACGTGGTTCCGACAATCATACGAGATAAAGGCAGCAGCAAGACGATTAGGATGATAGAAGGAATAGAGCGAATGCAGTTAATGACCATATTAATGACTCTATGGATCCCCGTAGCTTCAAGAATTCCGCCTTTCTCCGTTACCACAAGAGTGACGCCGAGTGCAGAGCCCATAATCAATGCGAAAATGGAAGACCATAATAGCATATAGAGTGTTTCTAAAAGAGCAGGCCAGAGTAATTCGATTAATTCATGAATCATAGGCTGACTCTCACCCTTTCTTCGACGTGATGCTTATTGCGATAGAAATCTATGATTTTCACGAATTTCTTGGCCGTATCGCTTGCCGGATTCAGGAAAAATTGGTCCACGGATCCTTGTTCAACGATTGTGCCTTTTTCTATGACCGCAAAGTTTTTGCATATGTGCTGCAGGACATCGAGTTCATGGGTGATCAGCACAATCGTCAAATTAAGCTTACGGTTAATGTCTTTTAACAGCTCTAGAATGGAGTAGGTCGTTTGCGGATCAAGCGCTGATGTGGCTTCGTCACTGAGCAGTACGTCTGGCTCATTGGCGAGAGCTCTGGCGATGCCAACTCGCTGCTTCTGACCTCCGCTCAACTGGGATGGATGGACATTTTCTTTATCACTTAGTTCTACAAGTTCCAGTATTTCTCTAACACGCTGGTGAATGTACGATTTGGGATGGCCTGCAACCTTCAAAGGGAAGGCTACATTCTCAAATACAGTCATGGAATCAAGGAGGTTAAACTGTTGGAAAATCATACCGATTTTCAGTCTAGCTAAGCGCAGGTCTTTGTCTGACAGATCTGTAATGACCTTGCCTTCAATCTCAATGCTCCCGGAATCCGGTTCCTCCAACCGGTTTAGACATCGGATTAGTGTTGATTTGCCTGCACCGCTAAAACCGATAATGCCAAAGATATCCCCTTTTTCGATCTCAAGGTTGACGTTCTCTAAAGCAGTGAACACAGATTGGCGTGTTCGGTATGTTTTATTCAGATTTTTGATGACGATCATGATAATCCTCCACTTTTAATACCAAGTATTCCTAGTTTATTAGTATAATTTAAATGACATCCTAAATTCTGTCAAGAAAATTTCTTTTGCCACTTGTTCGGGCTTATCATCCTGGGATTGACGGTTATTAGAGAGGGTGGTAAATTAAAACATATTAAGTTTATTAAATTACTCGGAATTTAAGGATGGGATCTCATGTCTCGTAAAAGACAAATAAAGTTGTCCGCCTATTTAGTGGGAACTGGTATGCACGTTGCATCTTGGAGACATCCTGATGCTCAGGCGGATTCCAGCATTGATATTGATTATTACAAACATTTGGCACAAATTGCGGAGAAAGGGAAGTTTGATATTGTCTTTATTGCAGATAGCTTGGCTATCAATGAGGAGTCGCATCCGAATATTTTGACCCGTTATGAGCCTATCACCTTAATTACTGCGTTAGCAGGGGCGACTTCAAAGATCGGAGTTGTCGCAACAGCCTCGACCTCTTATGTGGAACCTTTTAATCTGGCGCGGCAATTCATGTCCGTTGATCATATCAGCAAGGGCAGAGCTGGTTGGAACATTGTAACGACAAGAGATTTGTCCGGGAATACAGCATTGAACTTCAATGGCAGTGAGCATTTTGAGCATGGATTTCGGTATAAGCGGGCTGAAGAGTTCATTGACGTGATTAAAGGCTTATGGGATTCCTGGGAGGATGACGCTTTTATCCGCGACAAAGAAAGCGGGCAGTTTTTTGACCGCAGCAAGCTTCACAAGCTGGATCATGCAGGGGAGTTTTTCTCGGTGCAGGGGCCGTTAAATATTCATCGTTCTAGACAAGGCTATCCTGTACTCGTGCAAGCTGGATCTTCAGAGCCTGGACAACTGTTTGCCGCCAGGAGCGCAGAAGTCATTTTTTCACATAAGAATAGCCTCGAGGACTCTCAGGAATTTTACCGTTCTTTCAAAAACAAGGTCGTCTCATTCGGCCGCTCCGCCGATGAAGTTCATATTCTTCAGGGTATTTCGCCGATTATTGGGGAAACTGAAGAGATCGCACAGCAGAAGCTAGCCTACTTAGAATCATTAATCACCGACGAAACGGGCTTAAAGTTCCTGACCGATTATTTTGGAGGATTGGATTTGAGTAAGCATACGCTAGAAGCCAGAACGCTTGATATTGGATTTGGCGAGCTGACGGGTGTCCGATTCGAATATGAAAAGTTTCGTCCTTTCGTGATCAAAGAAAACCCCACACTTAGAGAACTGTACTCTTTGTTAACCGGGTCTTATACCGTCAACGACTTTGTAGGAACGCCTGAAAAAATAGCCGATAATTTAGAAAAATGGTTTGTTCAAAGAGCTGTAGACGGCTTTATGCTGATGTCTCCACTTTTACCGAACAATTTAGAAGATTTCGTCAATCTGGTCGTTCCTCTTTTGCAGGAGAGAGGTTTATTCCGGACTGATTATGAAGGTGACACGCTTCGCGATCATCTGAATTTACCGGTGCCCCCGAATCGGTATAGCTTACAAAAACAAAGGCAGCCGATCTGATTGGATCGGTTGCCTTTTTTACTTAAACAGCTACTAGGGAGTAGCCAACAATCATCAACAGTAGCACCGTGATGTGATTTAGCGAGAAAATGAACATTGAACGGGCCCACTGTTCCTCTTGCTTCCGACGATAACCATTGATACTCAGAATCAACCAGCCCAAACTCAAGAGCGCATTCGCTATGGCAATGTACGGATTAAATGACCAGAACAAGAAACTGCACAGGCACAGAACAACCAGATAAGCGTTCATCTGCACGTAAGTTCTACGAATACCCTTGACGACTGGCAGCATCGGAATGTTAGCCGCACGGTATTCCTCCATACGCCGAATTCCGATTGCGTAAAAATGTGGCATCTGCCAAATAAGCATTAACAGGAACAATGCAATCGCATCGTGATGCAAAATATCAGGAGAGATCGCGGCCCAACCGATCAACGGTGGCATCGCACCCGACAAGCTTCCTACCTCTGTATTATAGATTGTTCTGCGTTTTGTCCACATGGTATAAGGAACGACATAGAGAAACAGTCCCAAGAAGCCTACAAAAGCGGATAACGGAGAAGCAATATACAGTGCCACCAGACCGCCGATTGCGATCCAGAACCCAATGATCAGCCCGCTCCCGATGTCAATGATACCTGAAACAGTCGGCCTATTTTTTGTCCGTTCCATAATGCGATCGATATCGCGGTCATATAAATTATTAAAGATACCGGCCGCTCCGATCACCAAGGCAGATCCGATGAGTGCCAACGTAATGTTGCCGATCTTATCGAAGAGAGGTATACGATGAACGAACAATGCCATGCTAATTCCTGCGATCATGGCGATGAGGTTCGATTTAATAATGCCTATCTTTATCGTTTCGAAAAGCACTTTCGTGACTGAGGTCGGAATTGGTTCGATACTAACCATATTGCTTTGGATTCGCATGTCGCTAACACACCCTTACAAGTAAATTAATTTCTATAGGCTAAGGTTACCATATAGGGGGTGTTTATATGCCGATCCTCAACAAATCATCATGATTCTGTCAAAAATCTTTGTCGCTTTCGTGAAAAAAACCAGTTTCGGAATGCTTTTATTATATAATATTGCTAATGAACCAACGAGTGGGAGGGCATGCCATGAACAAAGAAGATCAGGTCTTAATGGGTTTCAGGGACCTATATAACAAGCTGGTTTGGCTTAACAAAGATAAGATGGAAGAAAGTCTTAAGGGTTATAAGCCTTCTGAAGTACATTGCATCGAATACATCGAAAAAAATGTAGATTCCAATGTGACCAAACTTGCGGAATACTTCTATATGACTCGCGGTGCTATAAGTAAATTAACTCAGAAGCTCATACAAAAAGGACTTATCGAAAGCTACCAGAAATCGGAAAACAAGAAAGAAATCTATTTCAGGCTTACAGAGCAAGGTAAAGTCATTTATAAAATCCATGAGGACCTGCACAAAGAGTTCCAAGAGCGGGACAAAGCCGTATTTGAGCAGGTAACCGAGGCACAATTTGAGAGCATGCTTAGCTTTGTGGCAAAGTATAATAGGCATTTGGATGCAGAAATTAAGAAACAGGGCATAGATATGAAGCCCGAATAAATTTAATTAATGCATAAGAAATTACAGGCAGCCAAACTCTATTGAGGACAGGCTGCTTTTTTATTGTTATTTTTTGTTGACAAGGAAACAAAATAGTAATACGATTATTTTGTTTCCAAGGAATCAAAGACATAACTTTAGAGGAGAGAATTTAAATGTCCATCTTTAGATCACATAATGAAAAGAAGACAGAACAAACCGTAGATAAACACGCTTTACTATTCGGTCTTATCTCTGTATTTCTTTGCGGAATAGGCTTCAGTATCATAGCACCTGTCGTCCCATTCTTAGTGCAGCCTTATACAAGCAATCCGGAAGAACAAGCGATAGTTGTTACGCTGCTGACTTCTGTTTATGCATTCTGCGTGTTTTTTGCTGCCCCCATACTTGGAACTTTGAGCGACAGATATGGCCGCCGTCCATTGCTCTTAGTATGCCTTTTGGGTTCCGCAATCGGGTACTTCGTTTTTGGCATAGGAGGGGCTCTATGGATACTATTTGTTGGGCGCATAATAGAGGGTATAACAGGCGGCAGCATAGGCACTATCTTCGCCTATTTTGCAGACATCATTCCTCCGCAGCAGAGAACCAAATATTTTGGATGGGTAAGCGCGGTTGTAGGTGTAGGTACTGTCATTGGCCCAACACTAGGCGGATTACTTGCCAAGTTTGGTTATTCAGTCCCCATGTATTTTGGAGCAATAATAACTTTAGCGAATGTTGTTTATGGATTCTTTTTTATGCCTGAGAGTCTTGCCAAGACTAATAGACTGAAAGAGATTACCTATGTAAGACTGAATCCATTTACACAGCTTGCAAACCTACTTTCCATGAAAAACTTAAATAGGCTGCTTGTTTCAGCGTTCTTACTTTGGATACCTAATGGATCTTTACAGGCTGTTTTTTCACAATTTACAATGGATACTTTCAATTGGAAGCCTGCACTAATTGGACTTATGTTCTCAATTATGGGTGTCCAAGACATCATTTCGCAAGGTTTCATCATGCCGAAACTTTTGAAAAAACTTAGTGATAAACAGATAGCCATTCTCGGAATGGTTTCGGAGATTATAGGCTACAGTCTCATTGCGCTATCTGCTTTGTTCTCCTTCTATCCTCTTCTTATCGCTGGAATGTTTATATTTGGTTTTGGTGATTCGATCTTTGGGCCTTCATTCAATGGAATGCTCTCCAAGTCTGTCGATTCTAGTGAACAAGGGAGGATACAAGGAGGCAGCCAATCCATTCAGGCTTTAGCAAGAATGATTGGGCCTATCATCGGAGGTCAAATCTATGTATCACTTGGTCATGCCGCACCCGCTTTTATGGGTATAATCCTTATAGCAGCGGCAATACCAATTCTGTATAAGGATACGAAATGAAATGATGCCTAAAGAGCTCAGCTTTAACCTTTACAAAAGTGACGTCGTTTGTTTTAATTGGAACTAATAGGAAGCAGCGAGTAGATCACACGAACGGATCGATAGTAAAGGAGGGATCTTATCAGTAAACTTCTACCTATTCTAGTTTATATCCGGAACAGGTCAAATTCTTTATTCCTGCGACTTATCGCAGGATTTTTGTGTATCATTCTGTTGCTTGTCTCCCTCACGGTCTATTCCATTTCTGTTTCTAAGCTGAACGTCCGAAAGGAAATTGTTCAATACAATTCCCTCATGCTCAATAGTACGATGGAGAGTTACGAGAAGCATATTGAAATGGTCAATAAACAAATGCACTTGTATCTCTATAGTGAAGAAGTACAACGGTTTCAATATACTCCCCAATATATTAATTATCCCATTCTGCAAAGGGAGATTAATTCATGGGTATCCAATTCCTATTTATTCATCGAAAATATCGTCTTGTATACAAAGCGCGATGAACTCATTCTGGAGAAAGGTACGAGTACCGATGCGCAAACGATGTTTAATGTCTTCCAAGTCAGCAAGGAATACCCGTTGAATTTCTGGCAGCAGCAATTCGACGAAAATTATAGCAGCCGGATTCTACCTTCTGCCGGTTTCTACAATGAGAGCTATGGACACACGGAATCAAATGGTGAGTTGATCCCGATTATATATAAAGCCAAGGGGAATAGCGGCTTTATGATCGTTGTTTTTCTCAATGCGGATAAAATGTTCAAGGCATTTCGCGTAGCTCCGAGCGATGATTTTATTATGTATAATGCTCAAGGACAAACGATGTTTAATCGTGGTGTGCAGGAATCCTTTTTAAGTTTAAATGATTTGCGGAAGAATGAAAGCAATGAACTAATTGTAAATGGCAACTATTATTTCCATGCAACAGGCAAAGTGAGCGGAATTACCTACATTCACCGTGTTCCGATTGAAAAAATTGCTTCCCAAACGCGTCTGAATCTTTCACTTGTCGCCATATTAGTGCTTGCGATCACGCTTAGTGTGGTCGCCGCGTTCCTCATCGCTGCACGCATTAACAATCCGTTACAAAAGGTGATTAGATCAACTCAAAAAGGCAGACTGTTCCGGTCGAATATAAGAGAGTTCGATATCATTAGCTCTCAACTTTACGATAAGCAAAAAGCAGATCAGCAGCTTGCGTTGTTCAACCATCTGAAAGCGATTCGACATAACGAAGCAACTGCGGCTATACTTGATTTTACAGAGAAAAATTTTGTTTTTGTTCTTTCTCATGTGGCGGGTAAGAAGAATTATGCTTGGGAGCATGTGTCCTTCCAGAAATGGCTATATTACATCAAAGTATTTATTGAAAATGAGCTGAACCAGGTATTTCCAGATTCATTGACGTTCCAAATTGAACAAAATCAGATTCTGAGTCTTGTGTTCATTGAGCATATGGATGATCTTGAAGATTTGCTTGAAAGGATGAAAGCAACTTTTGGACAAGATAGCGAATACGGAAATATAACCATGGCCGTCACTTCCCTATACAATCATTCGAAGCATATTGCAGATGCTTATCAGGAGGCTCAAGCTGTGCTTGGCAAACGAAAGCTGATCGACGCCGGGCAAATTGTGACCGCCGGGCATGTGTCACGGCAACTGAGTGGATTTACAACCAATCAGGAAAAAGAATTCAATGTAAATCTGAGAGAAGGTAACGTCGAGCAATTGGAAGCATTCATGGCGCGGTTTTATGCAAAATGGGAAGGAAATGAGCTATGTGCTGACTCAATTACTGGCTTTGCCGAAATGCTGCTGAATAAAGTTAAAAATGAAGTCTCCTTCATATTGGATGGCGGCGAGGACGACGGAATGCAAACCACATTGCAACATTTAAACGAAAAGATTCAACAGTGTGTCACCGTTCTTGAAGCGGAGGAACTGCTGCAGGAAGGGGTGACGTTTGCCGCTAAAGCAGTCAGAGAGAGGAAAAAACGAGCCGAGCAGAAAGATCCGGTTACCTGCTTTGTTATGGATTACGTAAACGAGCACTACGCCGAAGACTTATATCTGGATATACTGGCTCAAAAGCTGAATTTGAGCGGCGGCTACTTATCCTCTTATTTTAAAGAAAAAACCGGTACGAATATCGTGGACTATATCAATGAGATCAGGATTATCAAGGCGACGGACCTCTTGGAAAAAAACCGGCTAAAAATTCACGATGTTGCAGAAGCTGTCGGTTATCGAAATCATACTTCGTTTAATCGAATGTTCAAAAAATATACCGGCCTCACGCCAACTGAATTCCGCAAAAACTTAAATACCTCCTCTTAGAGAAAGCTTTGCACCTGCAGAGTTTTCTTCTTTTTTTTAAACATTTTCATGAAACGTTAAGTTTTCTTCCGTTTTCCGAAGAAAGTTGAAGGCGCCGGGGCTTTCGTCAATTTACGGATAGGTGGGACTTTTTTATGATGATGACAGCACAGGAAGTGGTCTGATGCTGTTACAGTACATTGTTAGCAGGATCTTAGAAGGATAGATGGGGGGGAAGCAACATTAAGTTAAGTGGATGAATGGCTTCCAGATGCACAGGTCAATCATTCAAATTGGGCATCTAATCATGAAAGAGGTGTATGTTATTGGACTGTGTTACGGTAAAAAGAAGAATTTCATTAATGCTAATTATGATCCTGTTTATTAGTTTATTTGCAAGCGATTTCGAAAATCAGATAGCCTTCGGAGCCGAGCCGTCCAACCAAGAGATGCTGACAAACGGCGGATTTGAGGACATTCAGAATGGGTTCCCTGCAGGCTGGCAACCCACAGTGCCTGCGCAAGCATCGCATATTTCCTCGGTTACTTCTACGGTGTATGAAGGAACGAAGAGCTTGAAGCTTGATGATGATGGCGTCGGCGGAAACCGGGAAGTCGGCGTGAAAACAGCGAGCGTCCCGATTCGATATGGATACGCCTATTCGATTAAGTTGAATGCGAACGTTCAGCAAGGTAAAATTCATCTTCTTGCGAGGTATTATAACGCAAGCGGAGCTTATATGCAGGATCATATGGAGCGGAATGCGGCATCCGGTTGGCAGGAGCTATCTCTTACCGTAACGCCTCCGGAATTGTATAGTGATCATATGGTTGTTTTTATCTACGAGAGAGATTCCGAATCTCCGACGCTGGTATACATCGACGACGTTTCTATGGTAGAAAAGAGTCTGAATATTGTTGACAATGGCGGCTTTGAGAATCTTCAGAACGGATTCCCGTTTGGCTGGCTGCCGACGGTACCTGCGCAAGCTTCGCATATCACACCGGATACTTCTACCGTTTATGAAGGGACCCAAAGCTTGAAACTCCATGATGATGGCGTCGGCGGAAACCGGGAGGTTGGCGTGAAGACAATGAACATTCCGATTCAATCCGGCAAAATCTATGGGATTAAGCTGAAAGCGAATATCTTGCAAGGAAATATCTACGTGCAAGTTCGGTATTATGACGCAAGCGGAAACTACCAGCTAGCACATACTGAGGGGAGTGCAGCTAACGGCTGGCAGAATCTCTCTTTAAACGTAACCCCGCCGCAAGCTTACAGCGATCATATGGTGATTTTCATCTATGAGCGAGAGGCCGAATTTCCAACGCTTGCCTATATCGATGCTGTAAGTCTGTTGCTCAAAGACAAGGAAGACTGGCCCACAGGTTTAGTTCCGGGAACTTATATGCATTTCCGTCCTGCGGATCAATTGGTGACAACCCAGAACGCACCCGATTTCTCATGGCCTTTTATTCAAGATGCCGATAATTATGAACTTCAGATTGCGACGGATAACTCCTTCGGCCAAATTGTTTACAGTAAAAATGATATAAAACCCAATTTTTATAATCTGCCTACTCCTTTAACACCTGGGAATACCTACTATTGGCGTGTGCGTTTCCATAAAACGTTAGGTTGGTCAGTGTGGAGTGAAGGCCGTCAATTTCGATTAGAGGCGAATGCGGTGACATTCATGGTCCCTGATGTGGAAACGATGCTGAATCAGGTCCCGCTGACTCATCCGCGAATTCTAACAAATACAAGCAATTTAAACACTTTCCGCGCTCTTAAAGAAGGAGTAGGAAAACCCGTCTATGACAAGGCCGTGGTGAATGCCAATCTAAGCGCACCGCTACCGAGTGAGCCTGTGCTCGGCTTCCCGCGCAATTATGACCAGACCAAAGACGAGTTTGTGGCTGCTCAACGTGTCGTAAGGAACGCTACGCTGCAAGAAACCAATATTATGACGTCGGCAGCATTCGTATTTTTAATTACCGGGAACAATACGTACGGCAACTTTGCCAAGACGAGACTATTGAATATCATGAAATGGGATCCGGAAGGGTCCACCAATTACTTTCAAGTTGATCAAGCGTTTAGGGAGATTGCGCTCTCAGGAGCCGTTACTTATGACTGGATATATCCGCTACTAACGGAAACGGAGAAAACCCAGGTTCTTTCCATGATAAGCACACGCACCCAAACGATGGTCGATGACATTCTTGGAATCTCCTCACTATTGAAAAATCCGTGGAACTCCCATGGGTGGACGGCTACTGGGTATGTCACCACGATTTCTACTGCGCTGCTAAACGACAGCACGGCCATTAATGGCGTACCTGTGTCGGTCAAAGCAAAGGACTGGTTCCGTTTGGCTGCTCCGGTCCGGATTAATGTCTATCCTCCCGTAGGAGATGATGAAGGCGGATGGGCTTCGGGTACGGGCTACTGGCAGTATTCTCATGTCGCGGACAAACTGGTTGCTGACGTTCTGTTGTCTGCAACAGGCGTTGATATGTACAAGAAGGCATTCACACGCAATGAGCCGTCATTCGGACTTTATTTTCTGCCTAACGGCCAGAATCATGGTGTATTCGGTGACGATACAAAGTATGGCATCACGGCAAGCACTGTAACGAATTCACTGCGGCAAGCGCAAATCTATCAGAATCCAGTGATGCAATGGTATGCTCATTCCACAGATGCCGGTCGCGATCTGACAGACTTGTACTATTTATACAGCTACCCATACGGAGATAAGGATCTACCAGAGCGCCCGCCTGTGGAATTGCCGACTGCCAAGTGGCTCAAAGACGTCGATTGGGTTGCGATGCACTCCAGCCTCTATGATCCGGAGCGGATCTCGCTGTACTTCAAGTCTAGTTCATATGGCAGTTACAATCACAATCACGCGGACCAGAACAGTTTCGTGATCGATGCTTACGGAGAAGCGCTGGCGATTGACGCCGGACAGTACGATTATTATAACAGTGAGCACGACAGGCGCTATCAAAGGACGACATTGGCACATAACGCGATTACGTACGACGGCAGTAAGGGGCAGAAAATCTGGGATATGAACGCTTCAGGGAGAATTACTGGGTTTGCGACAAGCAAAGCTTTTGACGCGACGGTCGGAGATGCCGCGAATGCCTACAATACAGACCCGGCAAATCCGGGACTTGATCAGGCTCAGCGGAGCATCATTTATGTGAAGCCCAATCTGTTCGTTGTCATCGATAATCTGAAAGCCAAAAACCCGGGAGGCTCCCAATTCGAGTTCTTGCTGCACGCTAATAAAAGCCTGACCCTCGACGCCGACCAGCAAGGCGCGACCATCGTGCAGAACAAGGCGGCATTGAAAGCTGATTTTCTATACCCGACCGTAGCAAATGCATCGGTGACGGATCAATATTTGGATGCAAGCGGTAAGGTGGTCATGCCAACAGGCGACTATGCCAGCAAACCCTTTCAGCAGCATGCCAAATTTACGTTCCCTATCGCACAAAGTTCAACGCTAATTTCCACCTTTGAGCCTTATCGGCTGGGTTCACAGCCGGTAGGAACAGTTACTTCGGCTACCTATAGCACCTATCAGAGGATTACTTTCACCGATGGAACCGATGTTTACGTCAGGTTGTCTAGCAGCGGGCTCGTCCAAGCTGGAAACATGCAATTCGACGGGGTTGCTGCTGCTGTAAAAGGAGATAACATTCTCCTTGTAGGAGGCACGAAGCTCATTAAGGATGGAGTCACTTTATTGCAGACAGATAAGCCTGCAACGATCACCCTGAATACCGATGAGCTTTCGATCTCGAGTGCGACACAAGTGCAAACACAGATTTATGCACAAGGTGTCAATATGCTGGTCAATGAGAACGAGGAATCCATTCCGCAGGGCGGCAACGTTGTTGAAGCGATTCGTTCGCGTGGGGTCTATTGGAGCAAGTCCGGCAATGTGCTGACGGTTACAGCCGAACGCGGAGAGCACCGTTTCAAGCTGCATCCGGTACAGCAGCCCGGAACGCAACCGCCGTTTACACTTAACGTCGAAGTAGACGGGGTGGCTTCAACAGTAATGTTGCAAACATATGGAACGTACATGGGAGGCATCGTCGGATGGGGACAATTGACCAATGTACCGATTGGTCTTTATGAGGTGCTGGAGGCACCTGCAGGACTTCTGTTCCAGAAATTCGGCTCGCCGAAGCCCATCTTGTATCTGGATGCGTTTCCCAAAGTGTTCCTGCTTCAGAACGGAGGCACGCTGCGGTTAAAAACAGCTGGCACCGGTTCGATAACGCCATCCTTGCAGCTGGATGATTTTAATACCGTTAAAGAGGAACTCGACGTTTTCAAAGAAGCGGAGTTTTTTGAAGAAACTAGCGGTGGTGGTACTGTCGGAGTTTATTCGACACGGAAGTTTCTGTCCAATGGAGCCGGTGTTGCCGACTGGAATTTATCAGGACAAAGCATCTCATGGAAGCTGAATGTGCCAAAGTCTGGCCGATACGATCTCGTTCTCAAATATGTCGCCGGCTGGGGTCTTCCGGACAATTATGGGACTACGCGTCTGATTAAACTGGGTGACGGCATCTTTACGACGAAGGCTCTGAAAACATATGACTGGGGAACCGAAAGCCAGTACTGGAAGGCACTGCGAGTCAGCACCGGCCAATACCTGGCACAAGGGACTACGGATTTAACAATATGGAACGTGGCGGGACCGATGAATCTGGATTGGGTCGGTCTGGTCGAGGTAAAAGATGATACGACCGCACCTGTAACGACCACATCGTTAGCTCCTTCGCAGCCGGATTGATCTAAAGGCATCTAGGCAAGGAGGATGAATCAGCAGTCCTCCTTGCCTGAATAATTGGATAGGAAACATTTTTCAGGAAATTAAACTTTTTTTCATGTAATCGAATAAAGTTGATGTTTTCATGGCATTCATTTATTTACCTAGCAGCCGCCTTTATTTATGATGATGGAGTCAAACATAATTTAATTGATTTGCATACAGAAAGGGGGCACCCAATGAAACATGTAAAAAAAAGCAGTTTTGCCATCACCATGATTTTATCTTCCATTCTGATTGTCACGGGATGCAGCAGCAATGCCGATACGAAATCGGGAGCAAAAGATAATCAACCAAGTTCGGATTCACATTCTTCCCCAACAGCCAAGCTTCCGGAACCGGCTACGATTCGTTTGTTTACGGAAAATTCGACGTCATGGCCGCCAAAACCGGATTGGGGCGTATGGAAGTGGGTGAAGGAAGAGACGAATATTACTGTAAAGCAGGAATTGGCGTCAGGTCCTGAATCACTGTCGCTTTCCGTTTCATCGGGAGACATGCCAGATGTATTGTCCGTCTTCCCGGGAGAAGTACAGAAGTTCGGACCGCAGGGGGCGTTCTTGGATTTATCTAAACATCTGGATAAAATGCCTAATGTGAAAGCCTACTTAAAGGCGAACCCGGAAATCCGCGAGCGGATTACGATGCCGAACGGAGAAATTTACAGCATCATTAATGACGGAGCGGGTGCGGGCAGTCAAATGGTGTGGTTTTACCGTGAAGATATTTTCAAAAAACACAATCTGCAGGTGCCGAAGACGTGGGATGAGCTTTACGAAACATCGAAGAAACTGAAAGGGCTGTATCCGGATAGCTATCCGTTCGTCTTCCGCCATGGGGTTGGCACATTGGACACGTTCGGTCCAGCCTTTGGATTCTACCCCGGCTTATATCAGGATCCAAATACAAAGAAAATGGACTACGGCATGAAACAGCCAGCAGCCAAAACGATGATTGAGAATTTAAATAAATTCAATAAAGAAAAGTTAATTCCGCCTGACTGGCTCACGATGGACTATAAAGCATGGACACAATTCATGACAACGAATAAATCATTCATCACCGTTCAATTTATCGGACAGATCGAAATTATGAACAGTCAGTTGAAAGAAGGCAATTTGAAGTTTATGGCACCACCCATTGGTATCGGTACGCAGCCGTATCTCCCAAAAGGCGGCACCGAGGAATATGGATTTGCGGTTGCTTCTAAGACCCAGAAGCTGGATGCTTCCCTTCGTTATCTGGATTACATCTATTCAGAGAAAGGCAAGGAAATCCAAAGTTGGGGCAAGGAAGGTGAAACCTATACCACCCAAGGGGGTAAGCGCAAGTTCAAGGACGTGTACAAAGAAGCCAACGATTTACGCCGGGAATCAGGTATTCAAACAGCGGGTACGTATGGATGGTTTGACTTTCATGCATGGCTGTCCCTTGTCAAAGAAAGTGAGCAATTCTCCTATCAGGAAGCTCCTAAATATCGATTCCCTACATACAACAGACTGCCTGTTCTGACACTGGAAGAAGCGGCTTCGGTCACTGTTTCTAATGATCAATTGTACAAATTTTACACAACATCAATAAGTAAATTTATTTTGGGTGATACACCGATGAGCGAGTGGGATAAATTCACCCAGGATCTGGATAAATACGACTTGAAGAAACTTCTCACTACGTATCAGACCGCATTGGACCGACAAAAAGCGAATGCAAGTAAATAAGGGATGAAAGAACAGAAGTAAGCATGATTTGCTTATATCGCTAGGAGTGGCTGCAGTGGCATATTTTTCATTAATTTTAGCGGTACTCATATGGGGTTTGTCTTATATATTCATGAAAGATGGAACGGCTCAGTATCCGAAGGATTTGTTTCAATTATGGCGGTATGTGCTTGTGAGTGCGATCTACGTCATTATTTTCTACAAATCGATCAGGAGAATTAAGGCGAAATTGTGGGTAGCAGGCTTGTTCAAACTAGGGCTGGCCAACTTCGTACTCAGCTTTTTTTCCATATATGCGATACAATATACGACTCCGACGAGGATCGTCATGATTAATAGCCTGATCGTTGGCGTTGTTCCCTTATTGCAATATATACACTATAAGACGCAGATTAGTCTGAATGAGAAAATGGCAATAGGCATATCCTTGATAGCGATAACTTTTTTGCTTGAGCCATACAAGCTGACTCTTCAGATCGGAGACGTACTGGGCCTCATAGGTATGATTGGGTATGCCTATACAATTGTAATTATGAATCAGTTATTGCAAAAGGAACAAACTTCGGTCATTCAGGTTTCTTTTCTTACCGTAGCGGGTTCGGCATTCTATTTTGGTTTGGTTGCCGTGTATTACGGACTGTTTCATTCTGAATGGTTCTCTGCACAAATAATACCTAGAGATGTCCATACAATTGCAGCAATTGCGTTTATGATCGTCATTGTTTCTATATTTTCCAACCTATTGCAATCGATTGGACAGAGAAAACTGTCATCGGTTGTTGTAGCGATTGTGTTTTGTTTGGAGCCTGTTATAACAGCTGTTTTTGATTACATCCTGCTTGGCAACGTCCCTTCAACAGGCATCATCATTTGCGGATTTCTGCTGGTTCTTGCTACCATAACGGCCTCGATGAAAAAGGTGCGAGCAGAGACATCAGTAGGTGCATGAGTGACAAGAAAAAAACTGCGCTTTGCAGTTAATGGGAGCTGTTGAATCATCGTCGACGCCCCAAAAGGATCCTTCTTTCCCGGTCTATTTATAAAGATAGACAAATAAACTAATGCCCTCTTTTTTGATATGGTAGTTCTTAAATGGTGTTTCGTTTAAAAGTGATTCAAAATCTTTTATTGTGTACGCACCTTGTTTTAGGAAAGTTTTAAATGCGAATTTCACAAAATGCTTGTCAAATCCTTTCATTCCTGTCTGTTTAATCTCATTGTTAATATCTTCAGAGGTTGCCTCATGATTCATGTCGATGATTAGGGATGTTCCACCTTCTTTCAGCACTCGATGCATTTCACACAGCGCCTTTGACGGATCCTTAAAGTTCTTGAATGCAGCACTGCAAACAATAAAATCAAAAAAGTTATCTTCGGATGGTAGATTAGATGCGTTACCTTCCTTAAAATCAACGGAGACATTTGCTTCTTTTGCATTATTTTTTTCTATTTTCACAAAGTCTGCGCTTATCTCGACTCCTGTAACGTTAAACCCTTTCTTGGCGAGTTCAATCGACAAATAACCCGGCCCAGGCGCAACTTCCAAAATATGTGCATTTGTGCCGACTAAAGCTGCAACTTCATTCGCGTAATCTTGCATTTGAGTCATTCGACTTTTGCGAGAATTCTTATCGTACCACTTTGCAGTTAAGCCATAAATTCCGACATCTTTATTTTTTCGTTTGTTTTTCATCATATACATATATCTCCTTTATAGTGAAATCGATTCCTTTTGCATCTTATCGATTTCATTATATGGGATGGATTAGCGTGCCTGAACCATCCGACGGATGAAATGCAGCTCCGTCTTCAGACGGAGTCGTCTTAATTGAATAACCAAGAGAATTGGAACAACATGAGCATCCATATGCATTGTAAATAATGACTCCATTGTGTAAAATTGTCTTAAGAATTAATCTGTGTGTTACTGGCGCGAACATGGTGAACCATGAGGGAGCACGCAGAATAGCAGCCGTACGCCTGGGCAAAGTATTTGGACTAAAGTCTGAATACTTTTTTTATTTTCTGAGAGGGGTTTTTTGAATGGAAGATATTAATCTGCGGTATGGAATGAATCCACATCAAAAGAAGGCAAAGATTTATTCTGGAGAAAAACTACCTATAAAGATCTTAAATGGCGAGGCAAGTTACATTAACTTTTTAGATGCATTAAACGCTTTCCAACTAGTTCGAGAACTTAGACAAAGTATCGGTCTACCGGCAGCAGCATCCTTTAAGCATGTAAGCCCAGCTGGTGCAGCTGTATATTCTCCGTTGTGTGACTCGCTTGTTAAATCTTATTTTGTTGAAGGCTTAGAGCTATCCCCATTGGCCAGCGCTTACGCAAGAGCCAGAGGGGCGGATCGGATGTCTTCGTTTGGTGATTGTGCGGCTTTTAGTGATAAAGTTGATGTAACAGTAGCGAATTTACTCAAAAAAGAGGTCTCCGATATCATTGTTGCACCAGGATATGACGAGGATGCTCTGATACTTTTAAAAAAGAAAAAGAACGGAAATTATCTCATTTTAGAGATCGATCCTGATTATGTACCCAATCCAATCGAACAAAGATCAGTCTACGGTATTACAATGGAACAAGAAAGAAATGATGCAGCGATATCGGTAGAAATCTTCAATAACATTGTAACCAAGCAGCGAATAATTCCTGATAACTCTAAAAGGGATCTTCTCGTTGCAATGATCACCCTCAAATACACACAATCAAACTCTGTTTGTTTTGCGCTTGACGGACAAACCATTGGAATTGGTGCAGGGCAACAATCACGAATTCATTGTACGCGACTTGCAGCTGAAAAAGCTGATAATTGGTGGTTAAGACAACATCCAATCGCACAACAAATGGTTTTCCGTGCCGGAATATCCCGTACTGAAGTAAATAATGCCATTGATGGTTGGACGAATGAGGACTTTACACCTGCCGAAGAAAAGCAATGGAAACAATATTTTAATAGGGTACCTGAACGACTTGCGAAGGCAGAGAAACAAAATTGGTTAACAGGCTTAAAAGAAGTTTCATATACTTCTGACGCTTTTCTGCCTTTCCGTGATAATATTGACCGGGCTGTTCAGAGTGGAGTGAGGTACCTGGTCCAAAGCGGTAATTCGTTGCGTGATGAGCAAGTTATTGAAGCTGCAAACGAATATGGAATTGTAATGGCCTATTCGAATAT
Organism: Paenibacillus sp. HWE-109; assembly: GCF_022163125.1. Classification (NCBI taxonomy): domain Bacteria; kingdom Bacillati; phylum Bacillota; class Bacilli; order Caryophanales; family Paenibacillaceae; genus Paenibacillus; species Paenibacillus sp. HWE-109. The sequence continues at coordinate 2,884,772 of NZ_CP091881.1, forward strand.
CCGTTCATTTCATCATTAATTTGTCACTAATTAAAGTTGAAGTACTTGATCCTTACAGCTAAATGATGTATATTGTTTTAAATTGACATTACAGCAGGTCTAAAAAAGGAGGAGCCATGTCACCACGTACCAAAGAACAAAATGACGCGATCCGGGAGATGCGGATGGACCAAATTATGCAAGCGGCTGCGGAAGTATATTTGGAAAAAGGCATTCAATTGGAAATACGCGATGTTGCGGTAAAGGCAGAGCTCGGCTACGGAACTGTGTATCATTACTACAAAAATAAGCACATGCTGTTGGAAGATTTACTGTGGGATGCCCTGAATCGAACGGAGTCGGCAGTGAAGCCCGCTTTGACGGGGGACAGTGACAGTTTGCTTAAAGCGGAGTCGTTCTCCAGGTTGCTTCTGCGGGAGTGTATCAAGGATCCTTCCGTCTTTATTTTGTTAAAAACGGTTGCAGATAATTTCCATCACTTCCCGGGAAACCGGTTCATTAAGCTGTTTACCGATTTTCAGGAACGAATCTATTTGCCGTTTGTGGACATGATTCGTGAAGGGATCGGTTCCAAATCACCAGAGAAAACAGCTAATTTGATATTTGGCTCGCTCGTTGGCTGCGCAGCATTGAACATCCACCACAATATGCGGAACGAGATGGATGTGGAAGGGTTCGTCGACATGATTTTTTTGGGCATACAATCAAAGGAGAGATGAATGGAATGATCATCCTGAAATCGAGAGCAGAAATTGAAGAAATGAGAAAAGCCGGCGGAATTGTCGCTGCTTTTCATCAAACAATCGCAGGTATGATTCGTCCGGGTGTCACGACGCTCGATATCGAGTCGTTCGCGGTGCGGTTCCTGAAGGATAATGGCGCCAAGGCTTATACGATAGGCTACAACGGCTATCCATTTGCGACATGTGCGTCTGTCAATGACGTCATTGCCCATGGTTTTCCGAACCGGAAGCCGCTCAAGGAAGGCGATATCGTCACAATTGACATTGTCGCGGAAGCTGATGGCTGGATCGGCGATTCAGCTTGGTGTTATGCAGTTGGCGAGGTGTCGGAAGAAGCGCGTAAGCTGATGCAGGTAACGAAGGAATCCTTATATCTTGGTATCGACAAAGCTGTCGTCGGTAACCGGATCGGCGATGTGATGCACGCGGTTCAAACCCATGCCGAGCGAAACGGATTCTCGGTGGTGCTCGATCTTCTCGGTCATGGTGTAGGAAGGGAGATGCACGAGGAACCTAATTATACCCATGTCGGGAATCCGGGCAAAGGGTTCCGCTTGAAGGAAGGGATGGTTCTTACGATCGAGCCGATGCTAAATGCCGGAAAAGCGTTAATGACGATTGATGCCGACGGATGGACAGCCAGAACCGCTGACGGCTCGCTTTCCGCACAGTACGAGCATACAATTGCCATTACTGCGGATGGCCCGATTATTTTGACCGCACAGTAATAAAATCTTCTTACAACTAACGATATGAGTGGACTTGGGATAAGGCGGGACACATGCCCCTAATAATTCATTGCCGATGATGGTCAGCAGCTTGGCCGAATTCGCCAAATTTCCGATTACGACCGGCGGCCTACTTGTTCGACATATTTAGAAAAGGATTGAGTCAATACGAAGGAGCGGGGAGCTGAAGCCCGCTCTTTGTTTAACATATAGCTTTAGCTCAGTCCAACTCTGCGTGAGAGAACAGATTGTGAATAAGTACCTCAAGACATATCCTTCGTTTCTTCTGCAGCTGCCAATGCCTGTGCAGCTTCCGCTTCCGCTGAAAGCTTTGCTATCACCGCACTGCGTGCCTCGTCCGTGAAACGGAGAACTCCATTCTCCTGAACGATAAGGCCTTCCCCGATCCGCCCATCCAGCCAATCGCTGATGAAGCCGGGAGCGTACCCTCCTTGGCCGAATTCGCCGCCGAAAGCGATCATTTGATCATAGGTATCCAAATACTGCTGACGGCTGGTAGTCGGGAATGCGTTGGTGTAAAGCCAGAACTGCACATCGTACATGAGATGAGACCGTTCATCCGCATGAAATGAGAAATGGCCTTTCTCCTGGACGATCCGGGTACAGACGCTGCGTATTTTGGACGCCAGCCCGTCCACCTCAGAGGCATGACCGCAGAGTTCCGTGAGCAGGGGAGAGAATTTTCCTACAGCCACTTTGCGCAGATCGTTCTCTTTATCTTCTTCAGAAGTGTCATATTCCTCATCACTCACCAGACCGCGGATGAACGTCTCGAAGTCCGGCGCCAAGAATGTTATCTCGTAATCATCTTCCTGATCGACGTGAATGACTGAAGGTTCGCCGTCCTTCCCACAGTGACGGTAATCCAGCATCACGACATCGTGCCCTGCCGAAGGGCAGTCACAGATGACTACGCCGATATCCGGATAACCCCACTCTTCAATCATGAACGGACTGCCGAGATCACCGCAAATCGAGTAGCTTTTGTCGCGGCCGATCCCCATAATTCCCGTTATTGCAATATGATCCTCAGCCCAAGAGGTAGCTTCATCTGTCGGGAAGGATGTATGTTGGGGAATGCCCCCGTTCTGATGCTTCATCAGAGCGATATAGGCTGCCGGCAGCTTATAGCCGAGTTCTTCTTCTATAGAAGAAATCAGCTCATCCGTAGGCGGATCAGAGACATATTGTTCTCTGGCATAGTTACTGTCTTCCCAGAAACTGTCGAGATCCATACCTTCAAAAGGGATCGCTCCCTGGTCTTTCTGTTGTTGGCTAAGTCTGTACCGGGATTCAGCATTTTGCTGTTTTTTCCATTTGCTTTGGCTCCAATCTAGCAATCTGGCTGAATGCTGATCGCCAGGATCCAGCTCCAGCGCGGTGCTTAGCACACCTGCCGCATCCTCATACCGCTTCATATAATAATAGGAATAGCCTACGCGAAAATACCACAATGGATCATTTTTTCCCTGCTCAGCAATGAGAGCAAATTGTTCCAGTGCTTTGTCATACAAACTCAGATTGTTATAAGCCCGACCCATGCTGCTGATCATGTCGTAATCCCTAACCACTGAGGGAATCTTCATCAGAGTGTCTACGATTTGCTGGTGTTCTTCCTCCTCATGCCACTGCATGATCTGTGCGCTTAGCTCTTGTTCCATCGTTGCCGTCTGCCTCCCAAGTGTGAAAATATGATTTTCTCTATTTTACCAGAGAGAAGGCAATGAATGGAATTGTTTACCGGCATTATGAAGTCTGCCTCGGTCTGCAGAACATTATTGTAAAGACATCCAACTGCTGTCCATTCAAGGAGCCAAATTCTTATTAATTAACGCAGTGATACTCCAGCTGTCTCGCGCGGAAAGGGAGGGAACTGCAGGGCGCGATTCTAGCGAAATGTGGCATTATCGGGGGGAGGGGAACTACAGGGCGCTATTTTAGCCAAAAGTGTAATTATCGGGAGGTGGAGGGAACTATAGGGCGCTATTTTGCTGTTTGCTGGGAAAATTAGCTGATTTCGTTGAAATAAGACCCTGTAGTTCCGCTATGACCCCCGCATCCCTGCTTTTTGCCTAAATAGCGTCCTCTAGTTCCCTTACTAGGTTTTGCGCTAAGAAGAAACTGTTCTAGTAGACAGCCGGTGATAAACCCATTGGCCTGTTGTGCCAACCGGTTAAAGTTACAATAAAGTGATAAAACTGCAGAATTCACAAATAGCTCAAAAATAGCGAACTGGGCAAAAGAAGCCGTAGCTTACGTATCAGCAACTAAGGATAAGTTAAATCAAGCAACAATAATGGGCAGTATGAACGATAATCAATTCTGTCCAAGTGCTAACTTAACAAGGCAGCAAGCATTTATTGTGGTGAAAAGACTATTAATTCAAATTAATGCAGCTGGAGCGGCATTCAGATGCCCGGCAATTAGTTTCTGATAATAATGAAAGCCATGCGTCGATTCATCGATCTGGACCCGGATGTCGGAGAGGTTCACAAGAGATATTCATTCAGTTTTACACGGCAGGGTAGGGGGATGAATTGACAAGTAAAAAGACATCTGTGCATAGTCCAAACATGATCAATCAACATAAGATGTCAAGAAAGATTATTTCATTTCATTTAAAAGGATGAGTGAGCTGGGAATGAGAACTTTACAGCAGCGTAAAAAAAAGCAAAGACACGTAAATATCGGTCAAAAAGCCATTCCTGCACCATCACCCTCTATCGCCAGACATGTTAAAGAGAACTTAGGAACACCGGTATGTGTAGTGCTTAAGAACGGTTCTCTGTATTACGGAGTTCTAAACCAAATCCAAGGTGACAAAGTCATTCTTCAAGGCTTCAAGGGAAGTCGGAGGTTCTCCCGAAATAAAGCCAACGCCAAAGCGCAAATATCCAATTTAGGAGGTTTGGGCGGCTTACTTGGCGGAGGCGGCGGGGGATTAGGAGGCATGCTTGGGCTTCTTGGTGGCGGAGGGCTCGGGGGACTTTTGGGCGGAGGCTCAAGCGGATTAATGGGTGGTCTCGGTAAAGTTGGTGCTGCCAAAGGCACTGCTGGTGCTGGGGGGTTTTTGGGCAACATGGGCAGCTTTTTTAAGCTGGGGATGGGAGTCATTTCTTTTATCATGCCATTGATGAAAAATTTTTCGATTTGAGGATTGAGGAAGCCGCAGAAATGCGGCTTTTTTCAACGCCAGAATTTGTATATTTATGAGCTTTGGGATGAGCGAAGCTTACCTCTTATATATTGATGTCTGCTGCAGCTTTCTTTGCTACGGCGGTTTTCAGCCTCAAAGAGCATCTAATGAACTGTATAATGCTTATTGAGCGAAAAAAGGCTGCTTTGGAGATTTAATGAACGGAGTTGGCGCTACCCGTCACTTTATTGGCCGAATGGTATTCATTTGCTTGAAATAAAGCATTTGGAGTTCATTAGATTTTCAGAATGATCGATTTGGGCCGAATAAAGGGTTTTGAGTTCGTTAGGGGGCTTGATTTACCTCAAGGTTCAAGCGCTCTAAATTATCCAAATCCGGCTGCAACTTGTTCCGTAGAACATACAGCATGATGGCACCAACAAGGAATGCGACGGTATCCGCAATGACGAGCGACCAAACCACCCCGTGGAATCCGTTCATTCGATTGGCGATATAGAGCACAGGAATCAGAGTAATTCCTTGAATAATTGACATAATAAAAGCAGCGGTTCCTTGCGCTGTAGCTTGGAAGATCCCCGTAAACAACGTGGTCATTCCTGTAATGAACAAGGATAAGAACGTCACATGCAGAATGTAGCTGCCCGTTTCGATTAATTGCGGGTCATTCGTAAATAAACCAATTAAGTGGTCGGAAATTAGGTAGACGATGACGCCGAATACGACTGCTAACGCCACAATCGCTTTGATCGTAAATCCAATGGTATGCTTCATGCGTAATTTATTCGCCGTAAAAGAAAAGGCAATGAGCGGCACGACTCCCTCGCATAAGCCCATCAGAATAAATTCGGGAAATTGCAATAAACGTGATGATACTCCGTACGCAGCTACGGCCTGATCCCCATATTCGACAAGAAAATGGTTAAAGATAAGCGACATTGCACCCAAAAAGATGCTCATAATAAAGACCGGAACTCCGATTTTGAATACATTGCTCAGAATGTCCTTGGTTGCCTTGAACCATTTCATGGAGACGGTTAAGAATTGGCTCTTATATCCCATATGGAAGACGAAGAATACACTCGCAACCAAGTTAGAGATAACCGTAGCAGAAGCAACGCCGATTACGTCCCAATGGAACACGAAGATCACTAAAGCATCGAGAATAATATTCACGATTACACTTAAAATCATACCGATCATCGACGTGACTGCTGCACCCTCCGAGCGTACGATATTCTCCAGTGTAAAGAATAATACGACAATTGGCGAACCAATCAGCATAATCGTGACATAGTCCTTCGTGAATCCGAAAGATTCAGGCGTTGCCCCCAGACCATGAACGATTAGATCGATCAAAGGGAGACCGACGGCCATCACGATAAGACCGAGAGTTAAACTGCTGTAAAAGGCAAATGAAGACACATGCTTTACATCATCATATTTTTTCTCTCCCAACAAACGGGAGATGAATGTACCGCTACCCATGCCAATCAAGTTGCCTAGCGCCATAATCACCGCGAATAACGGCAAGGTTAGTGCGAGTGCGGTTAACATGGCCGTACTACCCAGCGTACCTAGGAAATAGGCATTCAAAATGGCATATATGACACTCATTGACGTGCCTAGAATCATTGGTACAGCGAAATGAGCTACGGCTTTTGCAACTGGTGCTTTTTCAAAGTAATGGAGGTTTTCTGTTTCCATGAAGATCACTTCTTTCTTTAGTTATTTTGGACTTTCATTTACTTAGTATTCGCGTGAAAAGAGGAATCCCTTCGGTATGAGTATCTTACAGTGTTAGTTTGAACCTTACAGTGTTAGATGTTATCATGAATCTATGAACCTGTAAAGAATAAACTTACACTGTTAGTTAAAGGGCGGATACGGATGAAAAAGCAACAGCCTCAGATTTCGGAAGATAAGATTTTGGAAACCTCGTGGGAGCTTCTGGGAGAGGAGGGCATCGAGAAATTCAGCATGCGACGATTAGCCGATCGTCTGGGGATACAAGCTCCCTCTCTGTACTGGTATTTCAAGAGCAAGCAGAATCTCTATCAGCGTCTGGCCAATCATGTATCGAAAATTATCTTGGACGAGTTTCACTCCGAAGGGGACTGGAAGGAGCAGTTGGCGGGTCTTGCGGTAACAGTACGGAGTGTGCTCAGCCGGTATCCCTGCTCCACGCAGCTCATGATGATGACGCTGCCCCACGAACCGGACATCATCCGATTTACCAACCGTATGCTGGTCTGCGTGGAATCGACGCCGCTTGAACAAGAGCAGAAAATGCAAGTGGTTACTACGCTTGTGAACTACGTCTTCTACTTCGTTCTAGACGTTTATCAACATGAGCGCAATGTCTCCGCTATTCTTAAAGAACAGGAAGCGCTCCCGGGTGAGGTGATGATACAGCTTCTGGACTCTATGAGCGAGACGGAAGCGGGATTGTTCCGAAGGATGTTCAGAAACGGGCTTTTCGAGCTGATGGGGACCGATGTGGCGTTTGAGTTCGGTGTGAAGCTGATATTGTTGGGAATTGAACAGGTGATAAAGGAGCAGGAGAAGTAGAAAGTAAAAACCGCTCATCCGGTTATCGGATGGGCGGTTTCAATGGTTTTAAAGCCATCGCTTCTTGAGCCAGACGCGGTAAACGACGTAGACGAACGCCAAAAAAAGAACATACACGCCAACGGACAAAACGAGCTTACTCGTACCAGCAAACAGATTGCTGCCGATGAACGCAAACAGCAGCATAGCAGGGATTTTGCCCAATGCCGACGCAACAGCGAATGTAACGACCGAAATGGAAGTAATGGCAGGAATGACATTAACGGCAGCCTGTGGGATAACCGGGATCAGTCGCGCCAATAAAATAGTCAGGAACGGATTTTTTTCAATCGCGGCATGGAGCTTTTCCAGCTTCTTGTACTTGGACAAGTAAGCACTGCCTTGCTTTTGAAACAAGTAGCGTGCCAGCCAAAAAACAATGACCGACGCGACAGAAGCAGCAGTCCAACTGATCAAAGCGCCCAGCAATGGACCATACATAAACCCGAGCATGCCGATAACTATTTTGTAGGGAATGACCGGTACGATAATAAACCCGAGCGCAGCCGCAAAAATCAGCAGAACGGGCGCATCCCCATACTGCATCCAATGCAAAATTTCATCCTTGAATACATAGACAATGAGTATGAGCACGAGATACATGCTGATGGTGTACCATTTCTTCATTGAGTAGGGTGTCTCCCTTGGTCTGAGTCGTTCTTGTGGACGTGTTGATCCTTCTTAGTGTAACACAGAGGCGCGGACAAAAAGAGTAAGCATTTTGCTATCCGCGGAAATGATTGAAGAGTTTGTTAAAGTCATAGTAACTTAACATGGACGGGCAGATTTGCTATCCATTCTTCAATGACACTAACCTGTTTGTGGTCGTCTTTAAGAAAATAGAATTCGAGCAGTTGCTTCCATTCTTCAGAGCTTGTTTTTTTATGGTTATCAAAATTCCCCACTAGTGCATTAAAACGCCCGTAAAGTGCATATAAGTCTTTTCGAATCGATTCATCATTTGTAACTTTCGCAAGATAGGTTTTCATTTCGTTTTCAGGTGGAAGTGATGCTGTTTCTACAATCGTCCCTTGGACATCCTTCGATGGGGTGGAAGAAGGGCTACTAGTGCTAGGGGAGAGTGTAGGGGTATTTGTTTTCGCAGGAGAGGGCACTGTCAAGCTCTGCAATTCTTTAGAATGGTTTACCGTCACAATGCCAATTACTCCGATTATTAAGAGAGAAATGCTAGCGCTAATAATTTTAACCTTCATAGCTTTGCCTCCAGCAATTACTTATTAATTTAACATGGGAAATATATCCAATATATTGAGTATACTCTTACCACCGGCAATTCGTAACCATAAGTTACGTAGACAAGTCACAAAAGGTGTTCTGTTCCGAGTAATGTGGAGATCACCAGGAAAATCCAATATATGGTATAGTGGATTGCGGTGCGTAAAGGCTATATCATACTAGACTTAGAAGAATAAAGAAAAGTTTGAACCAATGTTTGGCTGTCGGCTTCTATCCCTTGTTATTCAAAGAAACGTTAAGTCAAAAAACGATGGTACATATTCGCAAGGTAGTGATTAGAGCATTTATTGACTTAGAGCCAACGGAACATCTTAGTGAAGTTTCATTGGATTAATCCAATGAAATCGGCTTTAAGGCTGTTGAAATCAACCTTTCACTGGATTTATCCAATATTTTATCAGGGAATCGTTCAATACGGGCCGATTCTGGAAATTCCATTGGAAAAACCCAATGAAAGGAGGTTCTGAGGCGCAAAAACGAAGAAAACACTGGATAATTCCAATGTTTTCCTCAATTGAAGAAGGGCACCATAGGGGAGTAGCCTCTTGGCGCGCACCCCAGTTAGTGCTGCTCAGCATTCCCGCCAGATAGCGCCGCTCACCGAACCACGCACCACGCACCACGCACCACGCACCACGCACTAACAATTATAGATTGAACTCTTGAAATAATGTTTCTAATTCTTCTCACGTATGTTCGAATAGGAAAGTTCCTCTGTAGCTATCTCTCTTACTTAAGCAATGTAAGTGTCACCTCTAACGTATTATCAACAAACGATCGCTCTGGACGAGATTTCATCATTACAGTTAGTCCAATTAACGAAACGATTAATGCCTGTGATAAAGCCTTCGCATTTACACCGGATTCAAGCTCTCCTGATTGTATACCTCGTTCAATGGTTTCTTGAAATATGACCGATAGATACATTTGATGTTCCCTTGTAAGAATTTCGAATTTTTCATCATGAGGCGCAAGTTCGACCATCGTATTGATGCAAAAACATCCTCGGCTGCGATTTTCCGTATATTCCTCAGCAACCACACCTTCATAAAAAGCGCGAAATGCATCTTTTACAGATGGATTTTTTTGAAGTTTGGTGCGGACATGAGAAGCACGGGACATCATGTATTTGCGCAGCGCGGCTTCGAACAATTCTTTTTTGTCTCCAAAAGCTGAGTAAATACTAGGTTTCTGAATTCCCATTCTGGAAGTCAAGTCGCTTAATGAAGTAGCCTCATATCCCTTCTCCCAAAATAGTTGCATAGCTGCATCTAATACTTTTTCTTCGTCAAATTCGCGGGTTCGTCCCATAATCCATACTCCTCGTTACGATTAATTTTTCATATATGTTCAAAATTCCGTTCACATGTAAACATCTTTTTAATGTACCGATAAGTATGTTAAATTATATAATTTGTCGTTTATATTGTCAAATACAAGTCAGTTCTTTTTAACTGCAGAAGATCATTTTTGAAGATATAACTCATTAAATTTATTCTTAGCATTGACATCGATTGTTTTTATGCGTTATATTTACCAAGCGTTTTATATACCGATCGGTACAATAAAAGTTCGGTATCAAAATTATAGGGAGGTAAGGTGTGTACTAAATGGAGGAGGTTAAAGATAGTTCTTCTATGACTCGCTATGTGACATTATTGTTTGCGGTTGCCTGCGGGATGTCTGTTGCCAATATCTACTTCGCACAACCGATACTCGATAATTTGTCGAGTAAGTTCGGCATTGACCATTCAACCATTGGCATTCTCATTACTATTACTCAGATCTTTTACGCAGTAGGGTTGTTAATGCTGGTGCCGCTTGGAGATTTACTAAACCAGCGCCGACTGATAATTGCTCAGATGCTCTTATCCATGATCGCTTTGGTTATTGTAGGCACTGCATCATCCAGCACAGTACTATTCGCAGGTATGGCATTAGTGGGACTGTTTTCCGTTGTGACCCAGACTCTTGTGGCGTTTGCGGCGACAATGGCTGCACCTGCTGAACGCGGACGTGTCGTGGGCATGATAACGAGCGGAATTGTGATTGGCATCCTTCTAGCTCGATCCTTTTCAGGAATATTAACAGATTTTGCGGGTTGGCGTTCCGTATATCTGGTCTCCGCCGCTTTGATGCTTCTTATGGTTTGTGCGTTATTAAGAGTATTGCCGAATGTTGAGCGTAAGGGAACGTCGTTGTCCTATCCCGAGTTGCTTAGGTCGGTGCTTATGTTGCTCGTAAAAGAACGGATATTACGCATCCGCGCTGTTCTAGCTCTGTTGATTTTTGCTGCTTTCAGCATTTTGTGGACGCCATTAGTACTCCCTCTTAGCGCGCCGCCAATATCTCTTTCACACACTGCAATTGGGGCGTTTGGTCTCGTGGGAGTTGTCGGAGCGTTAGCTGCAGCAAGAGCGGGCAAGCTAGCCGATCAAGGTTACGGACAGAGAACGACGGGCATAGCTTTGATCCTATTAGTGATATCATGGTTGCTGATCAGCCGTACGGAGCAGTCGCTGTTCGCATTGATCATTGGAATTGTCCTTCTAGACTTGGCCGTTCAGGCCGTGCATGTCACTAATCAAAGTATGATCTTCTCATTGCGTACGGAAGCGCGTAGTCGGCTAGCCGCCGGGTACATGGTTTTCTATTCCATAGGAAGTGCTAGCGGTTCCATCGCTTCGACCCATATCTATGCACACTATGGCTGGAACGGTGTATGTTTGCTCGGTGCCTCCGTTAGTGCTTTAGCTCTTCTGTTTTGGGCTATGACCAGCCGCGCTGTTATTAAAATTTGAATAGGAGAGATTGCCATGGAGATAGGAATTACTTCGTTTGTAGAAACTAAGCCGGATGTTCAGACTGGTGAAGTGATGAGTCACGCACAGCGATTGCGTGAAGTTGTTGAGGAAATTGTGCTTGCTGATCAAGTGGGACTGGATGTGTTTGGCATAGGTGAGCATCATCGGAAGGACTATGCAGCATCTTCACCAGCACTTGTGCTGTCTGCGGCTGCATCACAGACGAAACGGATTCGACTGACCAGTGCAGTGACGGTGCTTTCTTCCGTTGATCCGGTGCGCGTTTTTCAGGATTTTGCTACGCTCGATGGTATTTCTAATGGACGTGCGGAGATTATAGCGGGCCGTGGTTCCTTTATTGAATCTTTTCCACTGTTTGGCTATGACTTGAATGACTATGATGAGCTGTTTAAAGAACATTTAGAATTACTCCTTAAAATACGGGATTCCGAAAAAGTAACCTGGAAGGGCCGGCATCGGCCAGCGATTAACAATTTAGGCGTGTATCCACGGCCTGTTCAAAATCCTTTACCGATATGGATTGGCAGCGGGGGCAGACAAGAGTCGGCTATCCGTGCAGGTCTGTTAGGACTGCCGCTGATGTTGGCGATAATTGGTGGAAAACCAACGGATTTTGCACCGCTTGTGCAGCTTTATAAGAAAGCGGCAGCGCACGCGGGTCATGATGAATCGCGGCTTAAGGTTGGGGCGCACTCGATAGGATTTGTTGGAGAGAATACTGAACGAGCTGCAGATACATTTTTCCCTTCTACCATGGCAGGTATGAATAGAATAGGCAAAGAACGGGGCTGGGCGCATTATGATCGTTCAAGCTACGATGCTGCGCGCAGTTTTGAAGGAGCCCTGTATGTCGGCGATCCTGAGACGGTTGCTCAGAAGATCATTCACCTTCGCAAAAATGTAGGGGTTACACGCTTTATGCTATATGTTCCGTTAAGCACTATGCCGCATGCTCAAGTGATGAGAGCCATTGAACTGTTAGGAACAGAGGTGGCGCCCCGTGTTCGGGAGGAAATAACCAAGTGGGAAGCTGAGACGGAAAAAGAAAAATCATTCAATTGTAGTTAATAAAAACGTATTTGTTTCGAAAGTATACAATTACAGGAGGAATTCGTATGGATTTTGAAAGTCGAGTATTGCCAGAATTAAGGCCTATATTATCACTATTTCCTGGTTTTCAATTGGAGGAAAATCTAGAGTTGAGCAGGAGCTTGTTATCTAGTTCTCCTATTGAAAAGTCAGAGCACGTAAGTACGACAAACCGGATGATTCCGGGGGCAGCAGGCGAGATGCTGGTCAAAATTTATGAACCCGTCCAACGGACCGACGCTAAGCTTCCAGCCATGCTATGGATTCACGGTGGAGGTTATGTGATGGGGCACCCCGATATGGATGATGTTTTGTGCGAACGGTTCGTGCAGGCGGCTAAATGCGTTGTCGTATCGGTCGATTATCGTCTTGCTCCTGAGCATCCTTATCCAGCTGCAATCGATGACTGTTATGCCGGTCTGACGTGGATGTCGGATGAAGCTGAGTCGCTGGGCATCGATTTGGATCGGATCGCGATTGCCGGTGCAAGCGGGGGCGGCGGTCTAACCGCAGCGCTTGCTTTAATGGTTCGCGACAAAGGCGGGCCAGCCCTCATCTTCCAAATGCCGCTGTATCCGATGATCGATAACCGAAATATTACGGCGTCGAGCCATGAAATTACGGCCGATAACGCAACATGGAACAGGATGAACAATTTGGCGGCGTGGAACATGTACTTGGGCGAGCATAACGATACTGGTGAGGTGTCCCCCTATGCGGTACCGTCGAAAGCGAAAAGCTTGGCGGGGCTGCCGCCGACCTATACGTGCATAGGGCAGCTTGATCTGTTCCGAGATGAGACGATCGAATATGTGACGCGCCTTGCGCAAGCGGGTGTAGATGTCGAATTTCATCTGTATCCAGGCAGCTTCCACAGCTTTGAAATGATCGTCCCACAAGCGGAAGTGAGCCAGCGCGCCAGTAAAAGCTACTTGGACGCGATTGCAAGAGCACTTAATCCTTAAACAATGATTGGGGTTGTCTCCGAAAATAAGAAACGACACGATCGAAAAAAAACCTTCTCAGGAAATGGGGGCTTGCTTCGCGGCAGCTCCTCTTTAATAATTGAAGTAATCGGCTATTTTTCATAAAGGTTTTAATTTTATATTGAAGAATGCATAAAATGCTGTTAATCTTATGGAAATATTTTCCGTAGGGAGGTCATTCAATGAGCATTAAACCAACCGATCCGATACTATATACGATACCTGAGAGCTTTGAAAGTAAACGATTACTGATAAGAGCCCCATTATGGGAAGATGGCGTGAGGGTAAATGAGGCTGTTAAAGAAAGTATTGAAGAATTGCGTCCCTGGATGCCGTGGGCCGGGAACATTCCTACAATTGAAGAGTCCGAATTAAGTATCCGACGATCTAGGCTTCAATTCTTGGATCGCACCGATCTAAGATTACTCCTTATTCTGAAAGAAACAGGGCAATTAATTGGTAGCAGCGGTTTACATCGAATAGATTGGCAATCGCGAAAATTTGAAATTGGTTATTGGGTGCGCACATCTTTTGGCAATAAAGGATATATTACTGAAGCAGTAGAAGCTATTACCAACTATGCTGTACATGAGTTACAAGCTAATCGAATTGAAATCCGATGTGATGGACGCAATGTTCGAAGTTCGCGAGTTGCCGAACGCCTGGGATTCACATTAGAAGGAATTCTTCGAAATGATAAATGCGATGTAGATGGTTCATTGAGAGATACTATGGTATTTTCTAAGGTTCGTGGTGTAGAGTTTTAATTTTTTCCCAAACCTTTTCGACTAAACGTGTGGTGAGTCATTTTGCGGATCTCCATTGTCAGGAGTGACTTGTTTCTACTTCGATTTCTTTTGTTCTCAATAGGTTGATTGTGAGGTTATCAGAATATGCGTTATTTTACCAAAGAAATGTATGAGAAAATGCAGGTCTGCGGGTATTTGCATATCGCTCCGCATATAAACGAGCAAATCGAAGAATCGAAAGAATGGTACATTGCTCAAGGTCGCGACTTCCGTTCCGAAGTACAGCAGCAGTTTCTGCAACTTAAACCACTTTTACTGAAGTATGTGCCGGACTTCCGCGTCTCAACTATATTAGCACAATTCATCGCTGAAACCGAAGAGCGCACCGAAGAAATGTCCGTATTTATCAATCAATGGGTTAAGGATTATGAGAAAGCATGGGAAGAAGCATGCCGGAGCAGCTGGGAGGAGTATCAAGAAATCCGCAGCACACTTCCCCAAAACTTTATAGAGATGCGCGAAAAGCATGACCTGCATGACGCCAAAATCATCTCTGTTAATTGGCGCGAAGACAGCAGCATCGTTGTCAAACTGGACGGGAAAAGCTCGTTGGGATTATGCGGCACAGGTTATCTGACTTTCGAAGATGTGCACAGCTACGAAATACCCAAGGGGAAAGATAGGGACTGGTGGCTGTACGACGAAGTACATTTGACGCCGGAAGGCCATATGGATTTTAGAGCCTTGCTTCATGACAACTCGGGCACATCCGAAGAATTTGTATCTCTGCATGAATTGCGGATTGTCGCTCGGGGCTTCAGATTCACACTAGAGAAGTTTCCGGAAACGGTGTGAAATTAGATGATCAACATCCGGGCAAATCCATTATTTGCGAATTATCCGGCAACTATTAGATATTTGCATTTAACTATACCTTACATACTTTCGGCTTGTATTGACAAAGGAAGGTTACTATGACAGAGAATCTTATTGAACGTGCTGCGGGGGGATTAGTTCTGCGCAAGGTACGGATAGGATACCAAGTCCTACTCATTGAAGACAGATATGGACATGTGTGTTTCCCAAAAGGTCATCTGGAATCTGGAGAGTCATGGGAGGACGCTGCAGTTCGAGAAATTTTCGAAGAAACAGGAATTAAATCAAGCATCCTTTCACCGCTTGGCGACATTGAATATCCGATCAAACGCAAAGGGATAACCGTTCGAAAGCAGGTCCGATTATTCGTTCTTGAAGCCATCGACGAACAGGCTGAGCCTGTCCACCAGGCTAACGAAATTGAAAGTGCTCAATATTTCGCATGGGAAGATGCACTTCGACTTCACATGGAACGAGGCTATGTGGACTTGAATTGGGTGTTTGATAAGGCTAGAGCACTCTGGGGATTTGCACGAGAAGCTAACGAGAAACGATAGTAAAGGAGCATGCCTCTAGGCAACTCCTTTTTTTGCTCATTCAAAAACTAGGTTGGGCTCCAGTTGAAAGGATATTAGCCGGAATACAGGCAGCAACTATTTGCTACTGAGGATCGTCTATTTAACGACCCTTTATTTTCCAATGGATAGCTTATAGACAAACGTCCATGAACGGAGCTGCTGCTTTTAATGAAAAAATGGATTACAGTTACTGCCCTTTCTGCGCTGCTCCTTAGTTCCTGCTCCGCCGCAGTGGAGGAACGGTCGAAAGGCACAGATACTGTTATGGGAACCAAATCCCGCAAACAACAATTGATTTATGCGCAAGGAACAAAAGTAATGGAACGGATAGCCGTTCCTAACGGTTATGAGAGGGTTCCTGTAGAGGATGGGTCATATGGGAATTATTTGCGGAATCTGCCTCTGAAACCCCATGGCTCCAAGGTACATTTGTTTAATGGGGAGCTTAAGGCTAATGAGGTATACGAAGCTGTGCTCGATGTGGATGTGGGGGAACGGGATCTGCAGCAGTGCGCCGATGCGGTTATGAGGCTGCGGGCGGAATACCTGTATGGTAGTGGAAAATATGATAAGATTCACTTTAATTTTACAAATGGCTTTAAAGCTGACTTTGCAACATGGAGGAAAGGGAATCGGATTGAAGTTTCCGGCAACAAGGTTTCATGGACCAAGCGGGGAGCAGCTTCCGACAGCTACGAGGTGTTTCGAAGTTATCTGAACATGGTATTTGCGTACGCGGGAACGTTGTCCTTGTCGAAGGAAATGAAGCAGGTGCCGCTGTCAGAGATGCAGGCTGGTGATGTGTTTCTGGAAGGGGGCACGCCGGGACATGCAATCGTCATATTAGATATGGCTCAGAACCCCAAAACTGGCGAAAAGCTATTTATCTTAGCTCAAGGCTACACACCTGCGCAAGACATACACATTCTGCAGAATGAGGCTAACGGGGAGGGGAATCCTTGGTATTCCACTGCGTTTGAAGGGAATTTGAAATCCCCGGAATGGACATTTACAAGGGAACAACTGTACAGGTTCACAGATTAACGCAGCAGAATATTAATATGATGCTGCCTACAAAAACTCTATTTTAATAAAGGGATAGGTTATGATAAGATAACAAGAGAAAAATGGAGGTGATAAGCTTGGAGCGACTTTATGATATGTTGCATTTTAACTCGGAGTTTGTAGAGAATAAGGAATTCGAAAAATATAAATCATCAAGATTCAAAGATAGAAAGATGGTTGTTGTAACTTGTATGGACTCTAGGCTTACAGAACTTCTTCCCAAAGCATTAAATATTAAGGATGGAAACTCCAAAATCATTAAAGATGCTGGTGCGATTGTTTTGCATCCATTTGGCAGCGTTATGCGAAGCGTTATTGTCGCTGTATATGAATTAAATGCCGATGAAGTGTTCGTGGTCGGGCATCATGATTGTGGGATGAGCTGCATTGATCCTATCGAAACCATTAATAAAATGAAGGAGAACGGCATATCGTCCGATACGATCGAGACCCTCGAAAGTTCCGGAATTAATTTGCAACAGTGGCTGCACGGTTTCGATAGTGTTGAAGATTCCGTCAAAGGAAGCGTGGACACGGTCAAGAACCATCCGCTCCTGCCAAAAAACATTCCAGTTCATGGTCTTGTAATCGACCCGGAAACAGGGAAGTTGGATTTAATCGTTGATGGTTATAAACATAAGGAATCGTAGCACTCTAAACGGACTTCATTAGCACAGTTTGATGGTCAACAGATCATCATGTTTGGGCTGACCGAATATAATAGTAACAGTATAAAGAAAGCCGAGAGGTGTATTCGATGCTGTTTACTATCATGCAATTAATTGGTGGAGTTATTCTTTCTGTAGGTTGGATTCCTCAGATAATTCAAATTTTGAAAACTAAATCTGTTTCAGATTTAAGTTTAAAAGCATACGTCCTTATGTTTTTAGGCATTAGTCTAATGGAGGCTTATGCTATAAGTTTGGTTGTCACGGGTGCTGGCTTAGCTTTTTTGGTAACAAACACAATGTCTTTATGTGTCGTGCTCTTCGTTATCACTTTAATTTTACGGTATCGATAACTTTCCCTGCAGGGGACACCCTTGCCGAGGTCATTTTCCAAAATTGATTCATTAATTGCCTTCTTAGGGGTTGCCCTTAGAGGGCTTTTTGATTATAATTCCCACTATTCCCGATTATGGGCTAGAAGTAGAAAATAGTTTGCTCAGTAGAATTTTACTTGTTGAAAAATGCCGTAGGATGTATTAATGATTAGATCATCTCAATTACTGTATCATGGGCGCAAAAAGGCAGAGACTTTCTTGCTCTCAGCTTTTCTCACCGCCGTCAATCCAATTGGAGGCTAAACATGAAGAAAACGTTATTTAATCGGTTGCTGCTATCTTATATGCCGATTTTTATTATCGTGGTCACGTTTACATTTTTCGTGTTTTTTCAGATGCTGAGCGAGCAAAGCCGCAAAGAGGCGCTTAACGCCAACAAAATGCTGTCCTTACAGGCGATGCGTCTCATTGACACCTCCCTGAAAGCGATTGACAACATGGTGATGATTGAAACAATTAACAATAAGGAATTAAGCGATTTCTTCAATAATGAAGCGAAAGACAACATGTACGTCAACATCAGCGCGGTAAAAAAATGCTGGATATGATCTCCTCGTATCCCATGATCGATTCGATCTATTTGGTGCGCTTCGAAGACAATTTTGTGCTTAGCAATGCAACAAGCGATCAAATTAGTAACTATAGGGATGAGCCGTTTATTAAAAAGGCCATGGACCCGCTCGTGTCCAAGCAATGGTCGGGCGTAAGAAACTTCGAGCAATTCACGGTGAAAGGCAGCAAATCTGTTGTCAGTCTTGTGCGGGGTGCGCCATTCATTACCGGTGAAAAAGGGTTGATCGTCATCAATGTGGCGACCGATTCTTTGCAGAACAGCATCACTGACCTGTACGATGCGAAGACAAGTTATATCGGAATTCGGGACGCCGTGGGTCATGCGTTGTTTAGCGGCTCGAGCACGAATGAGCAGACAAAGATTTTCTCCAATTATGTCTCGAGCTATACCGGTTGGTCGTACCAAAGCGGACTTGTCAAGGGCAAAGTGTTCCATGTCATTTCTTCGCTGTACAACGTCTGGTTTATTATCGGAATTGCGATGATTGTGGTCGGATTAGCCTGGATGCTTTATGTGACCAGACGCAATTCAAGGCCGCTGGAACAGATCGCGGCTCGTATCCGCGATTACCGTCTTCCGTTGTCCAAGGAGGGGGGAGATGAGTTTTCGTTCATCGAATCGGCTTTGTCCAATATTATTGAGCAATCGAATCAATATCAGCAAAAGCATGAAGAAGACAGACATCTGCGGATGAGGTACTTATTCCACCAGCTCATCGAAGGCGACACGGGGTTAACCCATGACGAATGGAAGAAAGAAGCCAGCATTCTCCAGCTTCCGTACGCTTTTGACAGTCAAGCGGTGCTAGTGATCGAAATCGATAAATATGGCGATTTCTGCTGCCAATACACGCGCAGAGACCAGAATCTTCTTAAATTCGCGCTGCGCTGCGTCATTCAGGAGATGGCTCCGAAGTATGAGATCGTACTTTGGGCAGAGTGGACCTCGGCATTTCAGCTCAGCGTCATGGTGTTCATCGCTAGCGAGGATGAAGGCAAATCTTCCGTGATCCTCGAGCTTTTTGAGAACGTTCGTTTGTGGTCGCAGGATAACTTGAAGTTTACGATAACGGTTGGCATTGGTGAGCAGGTCACAGAACTTTCTAGCGTAGCCCATTCGTACAAAGAGGCGCTTAGGGCGCTTAAATACAAAATTGTGCTAGGAGAGAACCGGCTCATTACAAGCGAACACATCACTAACCAGGGTCAAGTTGAGGTATTCTCGCATTTGAATGCAATCCGATCCATCATCCAGTCGTTTCGACTTCTAGAAGACGAATGGAGGACGAAGTACGACGAACTCTTTAGTGAAATGAAACTGGGTTTGTTGACGAAAGATGAAATTACGAATTTGATGAATTATTTAATTTATTATTTGGGACGCGAAATGGCGGGTATGACGAAGGAATTTCAAGAGATCTGGACCACGGATGGTCTGCCGAAGCTCAGTAAAGTCATCGATGAATCCCATTCCCTCGAACAAATGCGGGAAGAGTCATCGACCTTGCTGAATAGCCTGTTCACGGGTATGCAGGAAGCGCAGGACAGACGTCTACATGGAGCTACGATACGCGACATGCGGAAATTCATCGAAGAAGAGTATGCGAATCCGAATATGTCGCTCGAATATTTGAGTTCGACTTTCAATATTAATAGCAAGTATGTAAGCAAACTGTTCAAGGAAGAAACCGGACAGAAATTCGTCGACTTCCTGATTGATATCCGCCTGCAGGCTGCACAGCGCCTCCTTAAGGAAACGCAAGCGACTATACAGGAGATCGCTGAAAAGGTCGGTTATACAAGCGCGATCTCATTCAGCCGTGTGTTTAAGAAAGTGATTGGCAGCTCCCCCAGCGAATTCCGCGAAGAAGCGGCGCGCAGGCAGCAGGGGTGAATTGGGTTTGATTCCAAGCGGCAGGGGAAACAGGTATTGGAAAGAATAAGTGATGAGGGAGTGTGTGTTCGTTGGAAAAGAAGCTGAAATTTCGTGAGGATGGAACATTCGTCATCGTGCAGTTTTCCGATGTGGAGTTTATTGACGCTGAGGATCGGGATCCCGAGACGCCACTCCTCGATTCGATAACGAAGGCGACGATGGAACGGATCATCGCCATTGAGCAGCCGGATCTTGTTGTGTTTGCAGGTGACGTGACGGCAAGCGAGAGATGCAAAGACCCGCTTCAATCGTTCCGCAGCGCGGTCGCTGTAGCAGAAGAAAACCGCGTGCCATGGGCGGCGGTGTTTGGCAATCATGACTCGGAAGGAAACTTGCCGCGAAATCGCATGCACGAAGAGCAGCTGCTTCAAGCATATTGCGTTGCCAAAGCGGATCCTCCGGGGTTGAGCGGAGCGGGTAATTATGTGCTGACGGTTGACGATCCGACAGGAAATGCGGCAGCTTCGTTGTTTTTCCTCGATAGCGGTGATTACTCGCAGATTAGTGCCATAGGCGGGTACGACTGGATTCGCCGCGATCAAATCGAGTGGTATGCAGCCGAATCTCGGCAATTGGCCGAGCGGAATGGCGGGATGCCTTTGCCTGCTCTGGCATTTTTCCATATCCCGCTGCCGGAATACGATGAAGTGTGGAGAACGAAAGTGTGCGAGGGCCATTGCAACGACTGGATC
Organism: Paenibacillus sp. HWE-109; assembly: GCF_022163125.1. NCBI lineage: Bacteria > Bacillati > Bacillota > Bacilli > Caryophanales > Paenibacillaceae > Paenibacillus > Paenibacillus sp. HWE-109. The sequence goes on from NZ_CP091881.1 coordinate 2,905,717, forward strand.
AGCTCACCGCGAGTAAACTCCGGCATGTTCGCTGCAATGGCGGAAATGGGCGACGTCATGGGCACGTTTGTCGGTCATGATCACGCAAACGATTATAGCGGGACGCTGCATGGCATCCGTCTTAGCTACGGACGGTCAACGCGTTATGTTAGCTACGAAGAAGGTGTGCGCAAGGACAAGTTTCCGACTGGCGCAAGAGTCATTCGCTTAACAGCGGGTGAGCGGCAGTTCGAAACATGGATCCGCCAGCGCGATGGTCTCGTTGCAGAATTGCCGGTGCACGAGCCGGACGCTCATTAGGACAGGCGCGGTGCCGGGACTGTGGCTGACGAGGGGGAAGAAACGGAGAAAGCCGCAAGGTTCATAATTGGACCTTGCGGCTTTTTGTCTTTTCGATACAACATTCAATGAATTTCGCGAAGAAGCCGCTTGCGGTAAGAGCCGGTGAATTTGGTTCGGCGGTAGAAAATGGTTTGCAAAGAGTTTTTTCAGCATATGCGAAAACGGTTAAGCCCACGATTCTTGTTTCTTGCGGCTATTGGTTGACGCAGTCTAATATGGAGATGTGATTGAGCCGTCAGTTCAGACGAAAGGAGAAGGAGCATATGTCAAACATCCACAAGGAATTGGGAGCGCCAGTTCCTTCTGGGCATAACAAGCCCTATCAAGCGGCTTCGGCCGCCAGCAAATCATCCTTACAATTAATTAGGAAAAAGATGAAGCGTCACTGGCAGTTGTATCTGGTTATAGTACTACCGATGCTGTATTTAGTTATTTTCAAATATATCCCTATGGCAGGTGTCGTCATTGCGTTCAAGGACTACAACGTCATCAAAGGCATTTGGGGCAGCCCTTGGGTAGGTTTGGAATATTTTAAACAGTTTTTCGAATCGCCGAATTTCTGGCTGTATATGAAGAACACGCTTGGCATCAGTGTGTATGGTTTGCTTGTTGGATTTCCAGCTCCAATCCTGTTAGCCTTGGCATTGAATGAGATACGCAACGGCTTCTTCAAAAGCAGCGTGCAAATGATTACTTACGCACCTTACTTTATATCAACCGTTATCATGGTTTCTATTCTTATCGTAACCTTGTCACCTAACGTTGGAATTATTAGCAAGTTTATGCACATGCTTGGCGTAGAAAACACGAATTTCATGGGCATTCCAAGCTTGTTCAAATCGATTTATGTCTGGTCGGATGTATGGCAATATACAGGTTACGGGGCTATTATTTACATAGCTGCCTTGGCAGGGGTTAACCCTGAACTGTATGAATCGGCCAAAGTAGATGGTGCGTCCCGGTTGCAGAAAATTGTCAATATTGATATTCCGAGTCTTATCCCGGTGTCTATCATTCTGCTCATATTGAATATGGGAAACATCATGAAGATAGGCTTCGAGAAGGTCTATCTGATGCAAAATCCCCTAAATGTCAGCACGTCAGAGGTCATTTCGACCTATGTCTATAAGGTAGGCCTGCTCAGCTCCAACTTCAGCTTTTCTGCTTCCATTGGGTTATTCAACTCCGTAATCAACCTGATGCTTCTCGTGGGTGTCAACTACTTGGCCAAGAAGTTATCCAATTCGAGTTTGTGGTAGGGAGGTTCATCTATGTTTAAGGCGTCAAAGATACGGGAATCGCAAGGCGACCGATTGTTTTTAGTCGGTATCTACATTTTTTTGAGCTTAGTGTTGATAATCGTCCTGTTTCCACTCATTTTTATCATCTCTTCATCGTTCAGCTCGCCGCAAGCCGTCGTATCTGGCAAAGTGTGGCTGTTTCCAGTAGACGTTACGCTCGAAGGCTATAAAGCGGTGTTCCGCAATCCGCAAATCGTCTCTGGGTACTTGAATTCGCTTTTTTACGCGGTAGTTGGTACAGCTGTTAACGTCGTTTTGACCGTTATGCTTGCCTATCCGATCGCTAGAAAAACGTTCTTCGGCCGAAATGCCATCATGGTGCTTCTGGTCATTACGATGATGTTCGACGGTGGGCTTATCCCTTTCTATCTCGTTGTGAAAAGCCTGCACATCCTCGACACGCGTTGGGCGATGATTCTACCGGGAGCGATGGCGGTGTTTCAAGTGATTATCGCTCGCACTTTTTTCCAGACTTCGATTCCCGACGAGATCGCGGAGGCAGCTGAACTCGATGGCTGCAGCGATCTACGATTCATTACGAGCGTCGTCATTCCTCTCTCTAAGCCGATTCTGGCTGTACTAACGCTGATGTATGCGGTCGGCCATTGGAACGCTTACTTTGATGCTTTGATTTTCCTGAAATCGCCGGATTTGTTCCCGCTCCAGATCGTGCTGCGCAACATACTTATTCTGAACACAATAGATCCGACCATGGTTTCCAAAGTGGATCAGATGTTGGCTCAGCAAGGTTTGAAGGACTTGCTCAAGTATTCACTAATCGTTGTTGCGAGCGCACCCGTCCTGATCATTTATCCATTCGTGCAAAAGTATTTTGTGAAGGGCGTCATGATCGGTTCATTGAAAGGATAACGTTTGGGAGGTACCTCATGCTCAACCCTAAAGGAGGTGGTGCAGCAGCGGTGCAGCTTAGATCAGCTAGGATTAATTTCTAACGTATAAATGACATGTTTTGATAAAATGGGAGGCGTCGACAAGATGAAAAAGTGGAAAAAATCGTACACAGGCACATTGGGAGCTGCCCTCTGTTTCTCGCTCGTTTTGAGCGCATGCAGCACGGATTCGAGTAAACCTGCAGAAAACACACCTTCAGGCAGCGCACCGGTAGCAAGCGACGTATTTTCACCTGTTGGGCAATTTCCGATTGTCACCAAGCCTATGACGATCAAAATGTTTGCACCGCAGCTTGCCGTACTCGAGAATATGGAGACCAATTCTTTTACGAAATACCTCCAGGACAAGACCAATATTCAAATTAAATGGGATCTCGTACCAGATAAAGCACTTAACGACCGCAAACAGCTAATGCTGGCAAGCGGCGATTATCCCGAAGTGATTTTGCAAGGGAGCTTAACCAAAGAAGAGCAGATGAAGTACGGCAAACAAGGCGTGTTTATTCCTCTGAACGATTTGATTGATAAGTATATGCCTAACTTCAAGAAAGCCATGGCTGAACTGCCTTACTTGAAAAGTTCGATCACGACGCCAGATGGCAACATTTATGCACTTCCGCAAGTAAACGAGTGCTATCACTGCAACTATGCCCAGAAAATGTGGATTAACCAGTCTTGGTTGGATAAGCTTGGGCTGAAAATGCCAACAACGACAGACGAGTTTTACGAAGTGCTGAAAGCTTTTAAAGAAAGAGATCCGAACGGCAACGGTAAAAAAGACGAAATTCCGCTTACCGGCTCCGATGATATGTGGGCAGGGAACGTCGCATCCTTCTTGATGAATGCATTCATCGTCGACGACCAAGTGGACAAAGACAGCGGGACTTTCCTCCAGTTAAAAGACGGCAAGGTGGCGCTAGCAGCCAACAAAGCAGAATGGAAGCAGGGATTGCTGTACCTGAACAAGCTCTATAAGGAAGGTCTGATCGATCCGGCGTCTTTCACACAAAACTCCGATGCGATTCAGCAGCTAGGCAACCGCCAGGACGCAAACGTGATGGGTAGTATCACCACTGCTCTGATCAGTTACGCGCATTCCCCTGATGAGAAGCACCCGCGCCACAAAGAGTATGTCACCGTACCTCCGCTCAAAGGACCGAACGGCGTGCAGCAAGCCGGATATTTTGCAGGAGTGGGCAACTCGCAAATGGCTATTACGAACAAAGCGACAAAAGAACAGCAAATTGCTGCGATCCGCATGGCCGACTACTTGTACACGGAAGAAGCGATTGTGCTTGAAGAACGCGGTCTGGAAGGCAAAGGATGGCGCAAAGCGAAGGACGGTGAACTGGATATGAACGGCAAGCAAGCGAAATATGCGATTATTCCTGATGTTGAAACCAAAACGACATATAACGACCGTTGGGATCAGCTCGGCCCGTCACTCCGCACGTACCAATATCGCGATTCTTGGGCAGCTCTGCAAAATCCGCTGGCCGAAGGCGCATACGAGGTGCGTCTGAAGCGCGAATCGGCCAAATATGAACCATTCCAATCGAAGCAGAATTATCCATCCAACGTGTTCATCGCATTAGAAGACGCACAAGTTGCGGCTCAACTGAAAACGTCAATCCGCGATTACGTCAAGTCCAACATGGCGCAGTTTATAACGGGAAGCAAAGACATCGAGAAAGAGTGGGATAGCTATGTCAAAGGGTTCGATGGCCTGCAGCTCGGCAAATATATTGAAATCTATCAAAAGGCAGTTGCCAAATAGTCAATGGGACAAGAAAGGTCGGATCATATGGATCTTATTGAAAAGTTAACCCCCACAACCCGACAGCTTGCATTTCAAAGTTGGGAATTCGGATTGTTCGTTCATTTTGGACTGCGTACCTTTTATGAAGGATACGTCGATTTTGATGAAAGGCGCATGCATCCGGATGCTTTCAACCCTGAGCTTTTGGATTGCGAACAATGGATCCGAACGGCCAAAGAAGCGGGAATGAACTATGCCGTATTAACGGCAAAGCACCATGACGGTTTTTCCAATTGGCCTTCCCGTTACAGTCAATTTAGTGTGGCCGCTTCTCCGTGGAAGGAAGGGAAAGGGGATGTCATTCGCGAATTTGTGGATGCTTGCCGTAAATATGATGTGAAACCAGGCTTGTACTATTCTCCATTTGATGGTTCAGCCGATTTTTACACACAGGATGCGAAAGCTTACGACGATTATTTCGTCAATCAAATTACCGAACTGCTAACGCAGTATGGAGAGATTGACATCCTATGGTTTGACGGTTGCGGCTCTGAAGGGCATTCGTATGATTGGAACCGGATTATCGGTGAAATTCGCCGCATGCAGCCTCATATCTTAATTTTTAACATGGGAGATCCAGATTTTCGGTGGGTTGGAAACGAGGACGGGATTGCGCCTGTTCCCTGCTGGAATGTGGTTGATTCGACGGAGTTTTCGATTTTGACTGAGAAGAAGGAGCAGCTGGGTGATCGACTGTGGCTGCCTGCGGAGTGTGACGTCCAGATGCGGGGGAATTGGTTTTATAGCGATAGCGATGAACATACCCTGAAAAGTGTGGAAGAACTTATGGGCATTTATTATCATTCCGTTGGCAGGGGTGCAAATTTGCTCCTCAATATCGGGCCGGATCGCAACGGCTTGCTTCCGGAGAAAGACACGGAGCGGCTTCTGGAATTCGGTTCAGAAATTCGCAGGCATTGGGGCAGCCCATTCGCCACACTTGCGCAATGTGAAAGAAGAGGGAATGCCTGGGTATATGAGACTGAGGTGCCCCAGTTGCTTGACCAAATTGTCATCCAAGAGGATCTGACTGCCGGCGAACATGTAAGAAGTTTCAAGATTAGCATCGTTACCCAAAAGACGAGACGCTCTGTGACCATTTATGAGGGACAGCATATCGGACATAAGGCAATTATTCGTGTCCCGACTATTCGAATTCGGGGCATAATCGTTGAAATCACGGAAAGTGATCAAGAGGCGGTACTGCAGGGACTAAGCTTCCATCATGTTGGTGACAGGAGCTAGTCTGCCCGGTAAGACGAACAGCAGCTTGCAAAGGGCGAATACAGAGCATGGCGGGATAACCGCCGTTGCTCTGTATTTTTTTATGCCATCGAATCCACTTAGAAACCACACTGTATGATAAAACCGTCTGCGCGGTGAAACAGATCGGAGCACATAAGGCAGCGAAGATGCCACATGCGGCCAAGTAATTGTTTCCAATCTGAACACATCTTGCTCTGCGGGATTGGCAGTCGCGCCTCTGCGTCTACGAGGAATCGCGATCAAAGATGATCATGGGAATATGATAGGTGGACTGGTTTGCGACTATTCTTGAAGGGCAGCTAATGAACGGTAGGATGCTTATAGACAAGAAAATGGCCACTTTGGAGATTTAATGAACGGAGTTGGCGCTACCGAGCAAATTTTAGGCGGAAAGGTGTTCATTTTCTTGAAATAGAGCCTCTGGGATTCATTAGATTTTCAGAATGAGCGAGTTTGGCTGAATAAAGGGCATTCAGTTCGTTAAGGGGCTTGGTTTTCCTCAAGGTCTGTTGGAGCTTACGCCAGTCTCCAGGCTTGGGATGTAAGCCAACTCAGCACGATGGAGTGGTTCGAGGCTGTGCGATGTGAACGTACTTATTTGTTTGAATGGCTGCAGGTTGGAGGTTTAAACAAGCTATTTGGCAGAATGAGATTCTCTAGCTTTGCAATCGCGCGGAGATAAGGGAACATGAATCCGGATACTAGCAATATTGTCAGGATAGCGAGTTTGAGGGAACTACAGGGCGCTATCATTCTGAAAACCGCGATATTCCATGCCAGAGGGAACTACGATCCGCTATGTCACCATTTCCCAGTTGGAATCAGCAGTTTCTACTTAAATAGCGGATCTCAGTTCCCTTTCACGCTACATTTACCCAAGTTCCCGCCATATAGGGGATCATAGTTCCTTTTCATACAATACTCTCTGTCATTGCAAAGCCCAAAGGGAACCAGGATCCGCTAGTATGTTGAAAACCGTTATGAAATGCTCATCTCTTAGGGAGGCAAATCCGCTTATCTTAGTAATAAGCTTCAAGATTAATAGATGAGCTGTAACTAGCAGTTGCACTTAGAATTTAAGGTTTTAACTGGTCTCGAATGCTTCAGGTACAGGTTTTCTATGAAAAGCTTTAATATCTTGAAGCGGAGGGAGCCCGAAGAGCCGACGGTACTCCCGGTTGAATTGAGCAGGACTCTCGTACCCGACTTCCAGTGCAGCGGCCGTTGCGTTCGCAGAGCCGTTCAGCATTAGGCGTCTCGCTTCCTGGAGACGAAGCTGCTTCTGATATTGCAGGGGAGCCATCGTCGTGACAGCTTTGAATTTATGATGAAGTCCTGAGACACTCATTTTGGACGATCTCGCCACCTCTTCAATTGTAAAGGTTCTGTTGTAATTCTCCTTTATCCATTCAATGGCTCTACTGATCCCCTCGTTTTGCTGGTCCATGAAGACCCGTTGGACAAACAAGTGCCCGTTATCTCCTGTAAGCAAGCGGAAAATCATCTCGCGCTTGATCAGCGAAGACAGAAAGCGGACTTCCGTTTCGGACTTGCCTCGCAGCTCCAACAGTCGGATGAATAAGAGCTGCAAGTGCTCATCGGATCTGCCTACGTAGGCTGCGGGACCCAACTTTCGATCGAGCGGCTTCACGCTGATACCGGCATCTATCATGACAGCAGCAATTTCATCCATCTTTATATCGATGCGCAAGCCGATATGCGGCGATTGCCATGTAGCGCCGATGACTTGACCGGAGGCTGGTATATCGATCAACGAAACCAAAAAGTCGCCCGCACCATAATAGATCGTGTCCTGACCGAGATGGAGCTTCTTGACCCCTTGTAGAATCAGGCAAAAGGAGGGGGTGAGAACGCCTGGAATGATCGCCGTCGGCCGGTTGCGTCGGACCAGGGAAAAAAAGGGTACGGATGTCTCCGTACGACCCTCCGCAAGATCAAAGGAATCCACGATAGTCAACAATTGATCCAATTTCGTCTGCACGGGAACGTACCTCCATTTCTATTTTTTCACTCCTATTATACGGGTTTCCCCTAATAGTGCCAACCTGTTTATCGAAGTGGCAAGAATTCCACTTTGCATTATTGAGCAATTTTTTAGCAGAAACGAGCTATTTCTCGATGCCGATTCGCGTCATAATAAGCGTTATAACATGAAAGGGAGGATACCCTCTTGAATGATCATTCGAAACGAATCATTTTGACGATGATCGTCGCCTGTCAGCTGATGATGGTGCTCGACGGTTCCGTCTTAGTTACCGCATTACCCGAAATCGGCCGCACGCTCCATCTGTCGACGGCCGCTTTGACTTGGGTGCAGAACGCTTATATTTTGGCTTTTGGAGGATTCCTGTTGTTAGGAGCTCGAGCGGGAGACATCCTAGGAAGGAGAAAAACATTCAGTGCGGGGATCGCTTTGTTCTCGCTTGCCTCAATACTGGCCGGCTTGGCGCCTTCATCTTCGCTACTGCTCGCGGCTCGCGCTTTGCAAGGACTGGCGGCAGCGATGGCGACGCCATCGGCGCTAGCCTTGTTGTCGGTTAGCTTCTCGGAAGCCCGGGAACGGTCAAAAGCAATCGCCGTTTACAGTGCCGTATCGGGAGCCGGCGGCAGCGTCGGTCTAATCATCGGCGGATTGTTGACGGATGTGATTTCTTGGCGCGCCGGAATGTTCCTCAACGTTCCGATCGGCGTTGCTCTACTCTTTATGGTGCCCCGATATATGCGGGAGACGGAGACGAAAGCTGGCCGTCTGGATATTTGGGGAGCCATAACGTCAGTAATCGGCATGACAGCGCTGGCCTTCGGCTTCGTTCAAGCCGCGTCTGTCGGCTGGAAAGTACCGGACGTCTGGGGAGCGATTGCTATCGGAGGTGCCTCGCTAGCGGCTTTCATCTGGGTCGAAGCACGAGCGAAAGAACCGATTACGCCTCTTCGCTTGTTCGCCAGCCGAACGCGATCCGGAGCCTACTTAGGTAGGCTGTTGCTCTTGTGTGGAAATTATCCGATCTTTTTCTTCGTTCCACAATTTCTGCAGAACGTCCTTCATTTCGATTCTTTGGAGGCGGGACTCGCGATTATGCCGTTCACGGCCGTTCAGTTCGCGATGATGTATGCCATGCCTTCGCTAGTAGCCCGATTCGGGAACGCTAAAGTGCTGATCGCCGGATTGGTAATCGCGATCACCGGGACAAGCTGGCTGAGCTTCATTTCCGCCGATTCGAGCTTTTTTCTTCATTTATTTTTCCCGTTGATCGTCATGGGGTGCGGTGCAGGGATGATCTTCCAGCCATTCACGACGCTGGGGTTGTCCGGCGTGAAAGACAAGGATGCAGGAGCGGCGTCGGGGCTCGTCAACGTCGCTCATCAGACCGGTGCATCGCTCGGGCTCGCGGTTCTTATTGCCGTTTTCGAGGCGGCGAACCGGTCGGCTAGTCCTTCGGGTACATCTTTTGCGCATGCAATCTCCGTCTCGCTCGTGGGTTCGGCCGTTTTCCTGACGGCTTCTCTCCTGGCGGTCTTGATTTTGCTGCTGCCGGCCGACAAGGCGCAGCGAACCGTCGCGGCTGAAACACAGAATGCGTCCTGAAGAGTGAATGCTGCACATGGAATATAAGGGACAATTTGGATATAATAGATATAACCATTGGGTACCAGGAATTGTTCACTGTTTAATAGATCCAGAGAGTTCGCATAATTAAGAAGAGTGAATTTCCAGAGAACCCCATCAAGGTACGATACAATCGAGTAACATATCAACCTAGGAGGAGGCATATTGATGCAAACACACTCACAATCGGGCAAGACTGTTCAGCATAATGTTCCTACTTCCTCCGCCTCCGGTTTATTGAATACGCATGAAAACGTATCAGCAGGACGCTTGTCTGGTGCTGCCCTTCAGCGTGCAACGCAGCACCCACAAGCGATGAGCTCGGCACAGATCATGCATCTGCAGCGCACAATCGGCAATCACTCGGTCGCCGAGCTGTTTAAACAGAATTCGGCTGCGACCAAGCCTGACGAGAAGCCTGCAGAGCCGCTTGGGGCTTCCGGAACAATTCAAGCAGCGCCTACGGCCACTAAAGCCGATATTCAGCGCAAGGTGTATATTAAAAAGACGCTATTCGGCGGCTACAGAAACAAAACCAAATCCGGCCGCGGCAGCGAAGGCGCGGGCGAGCGGAACGTGAAAACGATGATGGGGGATGACAAGTCACGTTATTTTAACAGCAAGGATGAGATGTCACAATATGCTGCAAATACGACTGAGAAAATCGGCTACGTCGAGAAGACGAATACATGGATTCGTATTCCGGATGAGTTGACGGTTATCGGGGAAAAGCATACGGCCACCACACTGCATGATGTTGTCAAGGCTGTGGGAACTGATAAGTTCATGTATGAAGGATATACAGAACATCCTGCTGAAGCTGCTGACAATCCAGAACTAAAAGCAACCATGCGTCAGAGTGATGCAATCGGCGATGCGAAGTTTGGTGGCGTCGGATCCAACCCTGGGGCTAAATCGCACTATGCTGAAAGCTTTTATCCCAAAATCATCAGAGGCTTGCAAGGTATTAAAGTCAGATATGATTATCAGATTATAGGGTCGGAAGCGGAGAAAAAATTATTGAGGATCGCCATCCGATTTGCCGCAAGTGCGGATGAAGATTCGGGCCTCTATCGGGCGTACACCGCCCAGGAAGATTTGTGGAATAATACAGCAACTAGCCTTGAAGGCGATACTATGTCAGCCGCACCTTTGACTGAGGCGATGCAGACTGCTGGCAGCAGCGCGCTGTTTACTACGTTCGTGCAGGAATTGACGAGTTATGCCACGGCGAAGATTCAGCAGGAGCAAGCGCGTGCATCTGCAGCCGACAAAAAGGCATTTGCCGATAATTGGCATGTTGCCAAGGTGGATTATGACGTGGAGGGGTCAGAAATCATGAAGGCGGAGAAAGCCCGTGATTTCTCCATGTTCCAGCATATTAAGAAAGCTAAGAGTGATGGTTATCTATTGTACGGACTCGGTGATCTGCATCTGCAGCGGATAAAAAAACTGCTGGATGCCGAAGGCATCAAGTCGGAGAATATGAACACATTCATCAACAATCAGGCGGCTAATCACCCGCAGACCTGATTGCTTCCGATGTGGATGCCAGAACAGCGGCAGGTCCAAGACGAGAAAGCCTCGTCTTGGACCTGCCGCTGTTTTTTTGCAAGCTAACGTGTATTGGTATTTAAACGCTTAAAGAGCGCGTTCTGGTTGCTTTACTTGATTCGTTTGATTCAACAAGCCTAATTTCTGTCTTTTATGATAATAAACATAGGAACCTGCGATCATAATATAACCAGGCAGAAAACTAAATCCAGTCGAAACGCGGTCCACAGCGATGGTTGAATACGTCGCACCGGCTAAATCAAAGAGCAAACCGGCATATGCCCATTCCTTGATTCGTGGAAAGCCGGGGATAAGGATTGCTATGACCCCTAATATCTTGGCGATTCCAAGAAAGGGAAGAAGGTAATCAGGATAACCCAAGTGTTCGAAAATTTTAACCGCATCAGTTGCTTTTATCGTATCAGTAACCGCACCCACGCCCATAAATAACACAACTAGCACAGTTAAAATCCAGTAAGGAATTATAATTTTTTTCATTGCATTTCATCCTCCTTAAGTTATATCAACCATTTTTTTCAGTGCCTTTTGATTATACTTTCCTGCAGGATTACTGCTTAACACTCTTCACTTCCTTCTGTTGTAATTCCTGCGATATAAGCATGATTGTGTCTAATCTCTTCTGAGTTGAATATACCTTTATAGGTATATTCCTGTCAAGGAATATTTAGTTTGGAATGCGAAAGCTCAAGCCGATCCAGGCATGGGCTTTTTTCTGCTAGCCGTAACGAAGGTGCCCAACTTACAGGCATTTCTCTTTACTATCGCATAAGGTGTAAGGATGAAAGGAGTGGCTGAATAGATGAAAATCACAATCGCAGCAGTTGGGGATTTGTTGATGAAAAAGCAGATGATTGCCTCGGCCGCAAGGGAAGGCGGATTCGCGCCCATTTTCTCAAAAGTGAAACCCTATTTGCGGAAATCCGATTTAACGATAGGTAATCTGGAGACGACCTTCTCCGGCAAAAATTTCCGCGAAGAGCCCGGAAAACTTTTGTTCAACTCCCCGGACAATTTCGCTGCTGCGCTCCGGAACTTGGGTTTCAATGTATTAGGAACAGCCAATAACCATTGTATGGATGGGAAACTATCCGGTTTGAGGCGGACATTAAACGTCCTCGATCGACAAGGTTTACGACATACGGGCACGTATCGCTCCGCCCAGGAAGCCCACCGGAAACTGATTGTTAACGTAAAGGGAATAAAAATCGGAATATTGGCTTATACGAAAGGAACGAACGGCATCCCAGTCCCGGAGCCGTGGTTAGTCAACCGGCTAAATCCCAAAAAAATAATAGCCGACGTACGCAGCTTGAAGCGTAGAACAGATTTTATCATCGCCTGCCTACATTTCGGGAAAGAATTTCGAACTTATCCCGACCGTAACCAAATCAAGCTCATTCAGGTGTTGTTTAATAACGGGGTGAATGTCGTACTTGGAGCGCATCCCCATGTGCTGCATCCGATAAGAATGTCTAAGGTGAAGGACATCGACGGACTCACTAGAAATCGGGTGGCGGCGTCTTCTCTAGGAAATTTCGTATCTACCGAACTTCCCCGTCATACCGCTAGACTGCGAGGAACCATCTTGATATTAACCGTAACGAAAAATGCAAAAGGGATAACGGATGTGGCGAAAATTTCAAGAGTACCAACCCGCATTTTGCAAAATGTAGGGAAGAAAAACGTTTATCGGGTTGTGCCGGATTAATAGAACGGATATCGACGAAAGCTTGAGAACGCTTCTTATGAATACTGATACTTGGGGTGAAGGCATGGTTTACTGGAATAACAAGTTGGGCAAATACAAGGCGTTATTAACTAATGAGGAACTAACTCGTAATCTGCCACCAACAATACTTGCAACCGAAGCAAATGTGGAAAGGATGTTGGGGAAATATCGAGTCGTCTATCTAAAGCCGAGTAATGGCACCGGAGGCTATGGCATTTTTAAGTTGTCTCGCACGGAGGCCCGGTATCGGTTGGAGAACGGCACGCGGTTCCGTTCATTCACAACCTTTAAGGGAACGTACGTCGCTTTCCAGAAAGCAAAAAGGAAGAAAGCTTACCTGGTGCAGAAGGGCATACCCTTACTCCGCTATCAGGGACTTCCGTTTGATCTGCGTATTATGGTGCAGAGAAACCAGCAGCGTAAGTGGGTGGTAACCGGAATCGTGGGACGAGTAGCCTTGCCTAATAAGGTCGTGACCAACTATCATAGCGGGGGTAGGCCGATGCCAGTGGAAAAGCTGCTTTCGCCTTTTATGACTAAAAAGGAACAGCTCTCCTATGTGGAGTCCCTTAAGACGCTAGGCGTTAGGATCAGCAGACATATGAGTGGAATTTTTCCGAATTTCAAGTCGTATGGGGTGGATATAGGCATTGATAAAGAGATGAAGCCTTGGATCATAGAGGTCAATACACGGCCAGATAAATACATTTTTAATGCCCTTTCCGATAAGCGGATGTTTCGCAAAATCCAGCGTTACGAAAGATTCAAATAATTGCGTGGATGGAAGTAACCCTGCATTTTGTTCTTCTATTTAAACCACCTTATGGTGGTTTAAATAGAAGAAGGAAGGGCACAGGGAATTTGAACAAAAGGTTATTTTACAGTATGTAAAAATACATAGTTAGCTACATCAGACTTCAACCATTCTCAAAGTGTGTGCTAACGGACAGGAAGACAATTCGACACTTTTTCCAATGTTGACCGATTTGGTGTACAATGAATGAAAGAAGCTTTTAAAGGAGGAATTAGGTACATGAATATGAAGCAGATGGAACAGATTCGCACTGGTCAAGGGTTCATCGCAGCGTTAGACCAAAGCGGAGGGAGTACACCGAAGGCGCTCCAGCAATACGGCATCGAGCCGAGCCGCTATTCTGGCGACGAGGAGATGTTTGCGCTGGTGCATGAAATGAGATCGCGCATCATCAAGAGCCCTGCGTTTGACGCGACATACATCCTGGGGTCCATACTGTTCGAGAACACTATGGATCGGAAGATCGATGGGTTGTTTACGAGCGACTACTTGTGGGAGAAGAAAGGTATCGTACCTTTTTTGAAGGTTGACAAGGGGCTGGCAGAATCCGACAGCGGCGTGCAGCTGCTAAAGCCGATTCCGGATCTGGACGACTTGCTCCAGCGGGCGGTCGAGCGCAACATCTTCGGAACTAAGATGCGTTCGGTCATCCACGAGGCGAATCCGGAAGGGATTCGCAAGGTAGTGGAACAGCAGTTCGAGCTCGGCAAGCAAATTTGGTCCGCAGGACTTGTCCCCATCATCGAGCCCGAAGTCGATATTAACAGCCTCGACAAAAGAGAAGCGGAACGGATCTTGAAGGACGAAATCTTCAAGCAATTGTCTGCTTTTGCGCCCGATGTGAGCGTTATGCTGAAGCTCTCGATCCCAACCGAGGACGATTTCTACCGTGATTTGATGGACGAACCACACGTGGCTCGGGTCGTCGCACTGTCCGGCGGGTATGACCGGGAAGAAGCCAACGAACGGCTAGCCCGAAATCACGGCTTGATCGCCAGCTTCTCCCGCGCCTTGGCTGAAGGTTTGTCTGATCAACAGTCGGATGAGCAGTTCAACGAGATACTGAGCCGTTCCATTCGGTCCATATACGAAGCGTCGATCTCCTAATGGAGGCGATAGCGGAGCCCGTGATTGCGAGCGGGCTTTTTTGTGCTAGAGGTGCATTCTTTCGCGGCAGCGCTTTTCGTCGCTTTGATTGTTTTCTGTAAAAGTACCACTAAAAAATGGAGTGTCAGGATATGAAATCTCATGAATCCTTTTTAAGGCAGATTCAGTTGAAGAGACAGAGTGTCTCCTCCTATAATCACTATCCATTTCATCTAGGGGTAATTAAAAGTCTCGATAAACTTGATTTCCACCCCAAGGTAACTTATATAGTTGGTGAAAATGGCATGGGAAAATCAACACTAATGGAATCAATCGCAGTAGCGTGGGGGTTTAACGCTGAGGGTGGGTCTATAAACTTTTCATTTTCGACTCGATCTACTCATTCTAACTTGTATGAATTTATTAAATTGATAAAAGGTCCTCATCGACCCAAAGATGGTTTCTTTTTTAGAGCTGAAAGTTACTACAATCTTGCTACACATATTGATGATCTCGATAGTCAATTTTCTTATGGCCGTCCAATTAAAGATTCTTACGGCGGAAAGTCCTTACATGAGCAGTCACATGGTGAGTCTTTTTTTTCAACATTCATCAATCGTTTTGGAGGCAAAGGATTATATATTTTGGATGAGCCAGAGGCTGCATTGTCCCCGCTCCGTCAAATGGCGATGCTTGCTCGAATTCATGATCTAGTTCAACAAAACTCACAATTTATCATTTCAACGCACTCCCCAATCCTTATGGCATATCCGGACTCGGTTATCTATAATCTAAATCCAGATGGGATTGAAGTCAGGTCTTTGGAGGAAACCGATCATTACATGATTATGAGGCAGTTTCTAAATAACAAAGACAACATGCTCAAGCAGTTATTTGAAAATCATTCAAAAGACGAATGAAAGAACTTCATGTGTGTGAATGGAGTTAAGGGAGCGTCAAGCCGCGTTTAAAGCAGAATGTGTCAGGGTAGCGAGTTTGAGGGAACTACAGTACGCTATAATTCTAAAAACCACTAAATTTCGCTTCAAAGGGAACTATGATCCGCTATGTCACCATTTCCCGGTAGGAATCAGCAGGTTCCGCTTAAATAGCGGATCTCAGTTCCCTTTCTGGCTACGATTACCCCATTTCCCGATAAATAAAGGATCATAGTTCCTTTTCACACGACGCTCTTGTCATTGCAAAGCCCAAAGGAAACTAGGTTCCGCCAAATGAAACCAGTGGTTCATACATACTGTTTGATACCCACGGGGAATGTGCTATACAAGTGTTGCGTCGTAGACTGATAAACATCCGCAGAAATTGCGGATGTTTTATTTTATCCGAACCATTTCTTGTCATTTCTCAAACGGAGGCTGCACCTTAATTTGTTTGCGAAAGCTGAGCGGTGAAATGCCCATCAATAGTTTAAAGGTTCGTCCAAAATGGGAAGTATTATCATAGCCGACCATCCCCGCAATTTCAGTAACATTATACAAGGAGCCAACGAGTAGTTCTCGTGCTTTTTTTATTCGTATGTTGTTGATGTATTCAATGAAAGTGAAACCGGTTGCGTCTTTAAAAGTTCGGCAGAGGTAGGAGGGGCTTATGTCAAATTGCTCTGAAATTTCGCGAAGGGTAAGGGATTCCATATAATTCTGGTTAATATAATTAACGATGTTAAGCACATTTTTGGGAGTTCGATTGGACTCAGCCAATGAAGTGTCATGATTGTTAAATATTTTACGATTAAGATAGAGGAGCAATTCCATCAATAATAGTTGCTGGTATTGTTCATAACCGCGAGCCCGCATCTTCCCCTCATAAATCATCTTCTGAAAAAGATCCTCGATGAAATATTGTTCCTTCCCGGTCATCTTCAATGAGCGACAATCACTTTCGAATAGTTCGAGCAAATCCTCACGCTGTTCACTGGTGCAGTAATCTTGTAGAAATTCTTTCTTGAATAGCAATGTAACTCGTTCATACGTATTGTTGCCTGAGTTAACTAGTCTATGGATTTCGTTGATTCCCATAAACAGCAGCGTTCCGCCCGCAACCTGATAGGTTCTATCGCCAATAAAATAATAAAAATCCCCAGATATTAAATATAAAATCTCATATGCATCATGATAATGCCGTGAAGGCATGCTGGTGTATACCTGTTTCTTACGGCTTATCTCAAGAAGATCAGACTCATAAAATACTGGCTTCATACAACACCTCCTATATGGATTGTAGTCTTAATCGTCAGGTTATAGCAATATATGTATAAAAATGAATACTTACAAGAAGATATGTGCGGTTTATACCGACTCCCTGATATAAACTTTAACTGTACTTACCAAGTTCTGGAAGAAAGGAGGGAACCATGCTCATCATGTTTGGAAAGTAGGTTTAATGTGTCTAATTGTAAAAATTGCTGAGTAAAGGGAGAGAAGGGTGATGGACCGCATGCATAATAATCCAACTTATTCAAAAAACAAACTTTCCAAGTTTATTAGCTCCATTGTTGTATGTTTGCTGCTTGCAATCGATATGGCTGGCGTTGCTGCTGCAAACAATGGGGATCTCGAAAAAGATTTGGCAAGCAAGGCAGCAGCTCAGGAAACGATTGCCCAATGGATTTTCAAAGATAGCGGCAAGAACGGGGTGTTTCCGGCTACCGGAGGGGTAAATCAGGCAGCATCCACCATTCGTAGTGTAGGTTCGAATACGGATGCATACACCTATGAGTCCGGTGAGAACAGCATACGTAATCAGGGCTGGCAGGACGGTGCAGGCACCAAATACTGGCTTGCTACGCTTTCAACCAAAGGCTTCGAGAACATCAACCTCTCTTCACAGCAAACATCCTCAAGCACAGGCCCCAAGGATTTTAAGGCGCAATACAGCACGGATCAGCAGTCATGGATCGATATCACAGGCGGAGGCCTTGTTCTAGCCCAAAATAATTATAATTGTTCCAACAATTCCTGCAAATTAACGAATCTCTCCTTACCTGTAGGTGCGAGCAATCAAGGTAATCTCTATATTCGCTGGCTCGTAAACTCGACAACAAGTGTGAGTGGAGGAAAAGTGTCGAGCTCTGGCTCTAGCAGGATCAAAGATGTCGTCGTTACTGGAAAACGAAGTGGTGATCCCGGTAATTCTCCCACATTGGAGTTAAGCAAAATTCCTGCTTCAGGGGCTAAGGATGTAGCTACTAATGCTGAGATTTCGGTGAGATTCAACAAAGCAATTAAACTCGATAGCGCTTATCAAGCTATAATTACAGAAAACAATGTGCCTCTTGGCACTATTTCGGCCTCGCTACTCGGCCCAGACACGGTGAAAATCAGTCACCCAAGCTTTACTGCCGCTAAAACTTACAAGGTGACTATTCCCAAAGGGCTCGTTAAAGGAGATCAGGATGGCCTGAATCCGGAGAGTGATATTATCTGGAGCTTCAAGACGAAATCTCCGGACACTGGCAATAAAACACCGACGTTGCTGAACATGACTTTTAACGGAGACCCTAAGACAAGTATTGCATTTGACTGGTACACGGCTGAAACAGTTAGAGGTACAGTCGTACAAGTGGTCGAAGCCTCCAAGGTTGGTGGAAATGAGTTTCCGGAACAACTGGCCACTTCTTATGAAGGCAGCTCGACAGTGATAGAGACCTTAATGACAGCAGGAGACAGAAGCACCAAGAAGTATAATAAATTTGCCAGCCACAAGGTTATCGCGAGCGGTCTCAAGCCTGGAACCAAGTATAACTACCGGGCGGGGAACGGTGATGCGGACGGTTGGAGCGAAGGATCATTTACTACCGACAAGATGGATAATCAGGATTTCCATTTCTTCTACGTAACAGATTCGCAAGGCTCAGACAAATCGAATTTCGAATTGTGGCAGGATACCTTCAAGAGAGCCATTGAGAAAACAGTTGATCCCAAGTTTGTTCTTCTAACAGGAGATTTAATAGACGACGGTGATCTGGAACAACAGTGGCAGTGGTTCTTAGGCGTACCGAAGCAGGAATTTGCGAATGTGCCATTTGCACCGGTTCTCGGCAATCACGAGGTAGAAGATTATCCGAATAATAACTTCTATAACCATTTTAATCTGCCAAAAGATGTAGGAACGGGTGCTCACGAGGGGGCAGTGTACTCTTTTGAATATGGCGATGCCCTCTTTATGCAATTCGATTCCCAATATGAAGGGGAGGTAAGTCCTCCCAAAGTGGATGCTCAGTTCACGAAGCAATTGGAGTGGATGCGCAATCAAGTGGCGAAGACTGACAAGAAGTGGAAATTTGTTTCTATGCATAAGGGGGCTTACTCTTCAGGGGATAATGCATCGGCAGAAAGCGATCGGGTTAAATTTTACCGGAAATACTTGATCCCTTTGTTTGATGAACTGGGTGTGGATATGGTATTTGAGGGGCACGATCACATGTATATGAGATCTTACCAAATGCTAAACAACGTTCCGATTAAGAATGTCATTACCGATGAGCAGGGAAATGTGCTGAATCCCAAGGGAAGCGTTTATTTGATGGGCAATTCAGCAGCTTCCAAATTCTATGACTTGAATCCTAACGCAGATACGTTTTTCGCTGCTAAAAATGCTCAACCAGGCAAGAAAATGTTCGTGGATGTTTCACTGACAAGCGATGTGCTCAAGTTTACTTCCTATACAGCAGTTAAAGACAAACCCCTCGCCGTCTATGATGCTTACAGTATTAAACGAACGGATGGCAAACCGGGCAAAGTCGAAAGCCCAAGTGCGGTAAAGCAGTCCTCTAACCGAGCGCTCCTCACGTGGAAAGCACCTGCAAATAGTATTGAGCCAGTAAGAGGCTACCGGATATATGAGAAGAACGATAAAGTGAGCACTAATTGGAGCCTATATGTACCGGCTGTAAACGGACAGACGAGCTATAGCTATACGTTAAATGGGATAGACCCTGCCAAATCCTACAATTTTGTTATTAAGGCAGTAGGAACAAGAAATAATTCACCAGCAGTGGAGGTCGGATTGCAATGACGGGTTTAGCGATGATTACACGAAGCAAAATGATGGCGTTAAGTCTCAGCATTTGTTTGCTACTCAGTTTATTGCCAACTTCAGGCTTCGCCCAGGCAGAGGTTGTGGCAGAAACTGCGGCAGGAGCTGTACCGAATCCATGGAAGCAACAAAATATTGGTTCGCCAGCCATGACGGGCACCGCTACTTACGATCCGGATGCTGACCAATTTACCGCAAGCGGCGCAGGCACGGACATTTGGGGTAAATCGGATCAGTTCAATTATGTGTATCAGCCTTGGACTGGAGACGGCGCCATTATTGCTCTTGTCTCTTCTCAAACAAACTCGAACGATTTCGCCAAAGCGGGCATCATGATAAGGGAAACGCTCAAAGCTGATTCCAAGCATGTCGATTTACTATTGACTCCTACCAACGGATTCACTTTTCAGTACCGGACGGAAACAGGCGGAACTTCCCAAAGCGTGAAAATTGCTTCGACGAGCCCAGCCTGGGTAAAGCTGGAACGCAAAGGCAGCGTTATCAAAGGATATGTATCCAACAACGGTTTGAACTGGGGCGATTTGGGCAACTTGACTTTAAACATGAGTGCCTCGTTGTATGTTGGATTAGCTGTCACCAGCCATGATGCTTCAAAGTTAAGCACGGCCACTTTTGACAAAGTAAAAGTAAACGCAACTGGCGATGTCTTCCCCCCAACCGAACCAACTAACTTGCAGGCAAACCGAGTAACAAATACAACGGCTAACATATCCTGGACCGCATCGCTGGACGATGTTGGCGTGAAGGGTTATGACTTGTTCAAAGACAATGTATTGACACAAGCGAATGTAACGGACACTTCCTATACCTTCACTGGCCTGACGCCGAACACCACTTATAATATTACTGTGAAAGCCAAGGATGCTGTAGGGAATATTTCCAATGCCAGTAAGCCTCTAACGGTGAAAACGACCAATCAAACCGATACAGAGAGCCCGACTGCTCCAACAGATCTTGCAAGCTCAAACAAAACCTCCTCGTCTGTCAATTTGAGCTGGACGGCTTCAACAGACAATGTAAGCGTCTATGAGTACGACATATATACCAATGGCATATTAGCTGGCAGCACGCCTGCTGCATCCTTCAATGTGACAGGTCTCACAGCAAATACCACATATAGTTTCACTGTAAAAGCAAGGGATCTAGCAGGAAATATTTCCGTGGCAAGCAAAGCGTTGTCTGTCAAAACTAACCCTGCCTCTTCCGATCCTTATACGCCAGAAGTTGTCGCAAGCAATCTGGAAACGCCATGGGCTATTGCTTTTGCACCGGATGGACGAATTTTCTTCACGGAACGCAACAGCGGCAGAATTCGCGTTGTTGTGAACGGGCAATTGAAATCAAGCCCAGTCCTTACTTTGGGCTCGCCTTTCTATTACATGCCTAAAAGCGAAGGCGGCTTACTGGGACTGGCGCTCGATCCCGATTTTGCTACTAATCATTACATGTATATCTACCATTCTTACAAAACCTCCGACAATAAAGTAGCTAATCGGGTCGTCCGCCTTATAGAAAATAACAACACTGCTACACTTGACAAGGTTCTTATTACTAATCTTCCAGGTGCGGTCTACCACAACGGCGGACGTTTGAAAATTGGACCAGACAAGAAACTGTATTTCAGTGACGGCAACTACGGTAACAAAGACGACACACTCACTTTCCTTGGAGGAAAAACGTTCCGCCTAAATTTGGATGGTACGATTCCAAGCGACAATCCGTTTGGTGCCTCATCTCCAATCTACAGCAGGGGACACCGGAATCCTCAAGGATTAGCCTGGCAGCCCGGAACGAACCGTCTATTTGAATCAGAGCATGGCGAGGCCTCCCATGATGAGATCAACTTCATTGAGCCTGGCAACAATTATGGTTGGCCTAAATATGAGGGCGATGATCAGAATCACTCAGGCATTACACCTCCGCTTATTTATGCCAATGGCACAACCTGGGCGCCCTCTGGTATCACTTTTGTAACCAAAGGGCCATGGGCAGGCAATCTGCTTGTCGCCAATTTAAAAGGCAAACAGATCATTCGCATGGTGATCGGACAGCAGAATGGCAAACCGACGGTCGACAGCAATAATCTCAATTATTTGTATGTAAATAAATACGGCCGCATCCGCGACATTGTCGAAGCGCCGGACGGTTCGCTTTACTTCGTTACCAGCAACAATGGCGATAAAAACGGTGACGGCACTCCGGATAAACTGATTCGACTGGTACCCAACTTTTAACAGATGAAATAAAACTATGCAGTCAGCGCGTGCCAATGTTCAATCGGCACGCGCTGTTTGCATTTCGCATGCGGCTAGGTCACCCAGTCAATGAACCCAGTTGCAACCCCAAGCCTATTAACGAACTCATTACCCTTTATTCGACCCAAATCGCTTATTCTGAAAATCTAATGAATGCTAGATTCGCTATTTCAAGCAAAAGATCACCACTCGGCCAATAAAGTGGCGGATAGCGCCAACTCCGTTCTTTAAATCTCCAATGTAGCCATTTTCTGCTCTATAAGCATCGTACAGTTCATTAGATAGATGGCCTTTGAGACCAAAAAACGCTGAAGCTAAGAAAGCTGCTGTGGATGTCAAAATAAAGGGGGTACGCTTATGATATAGTGCGCAATCTAGCGAATCCGAGTTCCCTTTGAGCATTGCAATGATAGAGAGCGTTGTGTGAAAAGGAACTATGATCCTCTATATGGCGGAAACTGGGGTAGAAGTAGCATGAAAGGGAACTGAGATCCGCTATTTCAGCGGAATCTACTGATTTCAACCGGGAAATGGTGACATAGCGGATCGTAGTTCCCTTTGAAGCCGAATATAGCGATTTTCAGAATGATAGCGTACTGTAGTTCCCTTTGGATCGCTATCATGACACATTTCGCTAGTATCGCGGATTGACGTTTCCTTATCTCTGAGCAATAGCTGGGCTAAAAGAGCTCATTCTGCCAATAATGAAGCAATGACTCCATGTTGGCAGAACGTTCTAGCATTTTTTACTTACCAGAATAATGGCGAGAGGTAAATCAACGGTAGCACAGTTGCTTTCCGAACGGTTAGAAAACCCGGTTCATTTGCGGGGGGATTACGTCTACGATATCGGCTTGCCGCACAGTCCGCGATGCCTACTTTCAAGCAGGCTTTACAGTAGTAGTTCAAGACGTCGTGGGTGCTGACCATGGATATGGAGTTTGGAGCATTGAAGGATTGGATAGTCTGAAGAGCTGCCGCCGTGGTAGCTCTTGACTCCGCTAACGGGAGGATTGTATTGGTTAAGAAAAGGAATATTTATACTTCTGTAGAATAGGAAGTGTTACTATCTTACAAACGAAAAGAGGCAGGTCATGGAAAAGGACACTTTCGCACAACTCATTGTTTGGCATCAAGAAGATGAACATGAAAAAATAGTTGATAGAATTATGGAAATTCCCCAATCAGACAGAGATTATGATACGGTCAGTTTATTGGCAAGAGCTATGAATAATCTGGAACGTTACGATGAAGCACTTCAGCTGCTTTTGACTATTGCAAAACTAGGTGAGGAAGACCCGCTTTGGCATTTTCGCGTGGGCTACTCCTACTTTTATCTTGAACAATATGAGGAAGCATTAAGAGAATTTGAAATTACAAATAAGCTAGATTCAGAAGATAGAGATACTTTGACATTATTAGATTGGAGCCGACGTAAAGTTGACGCAAGTGAAGTTCCCGTTGAAGCTGCAGCAAATATTGTGTCATTTGAATACTTAAAGGATATGTATAATGATACATATTACCCTAATTTCCTTGTGGATAAAATCAAAGCTGAACTAGTTAAAGTTGTTGAATTTTTGGAACAAGGAAATCAAGATATCGAAGAAATTCAATCTAAGCTTGATTTCGCCATCCATGCAATCAATGATATGGCCGAAGAGTTTGACGAAAATGATAGCGAAATTGAAACAGTTGCGAGAGAATCAATTGCACAAACTGTTGAAGATATTTTAGCCTTTTTTGGTATCGAAATAGATACAGAAGTAGCCATTCGTGAACGTGATTGGTAGTTTGCAAAACAGAGAGTTTTATCTTTCGAAAATTGAAAGTGTTGAATAACACTGAGGAGAGAATAAAAAGATGGATAAGGATCTAATGGAACAGCTCACGCTTTGGCATAACAAGAACCAGTATAAGAAAATCATTAACAAAATCATGGAAATACCCGAGGCCGACAGGGACTATGACTTAGTTTGCCATTTGGCAAGAGCATTGAATAATCAAGAAAATTATGCTGAAGCTATCAAATATTTTTTATCTGTGCAAAAACAAGGCGAGCACGACCCTCTTTGGCATTACCGGTTAGGATATGCTTATTATTACCTTAAACAGTATAAGGAAGCGATCGTTGCTTTTGAACAAGCTGTAGCACTAGACCCTGAAGATGCACATGGCAGGAGGTTTCTAGAAATGAGCCGCAACGCCGCTGGTAGAGCAGGAAATGAAATCATTCCTATAGCTAACGTTGAACACGATGAGGGTTTGTTAGAAGTTAATGAAAAAATAAACCCATTTGGGCTAGTTTCGCATAATAATGGAAGCATATCAGTGATTTTAAGTGTTGGTAAATATAAGCATGATATTTTTCAAACACGAGCCGAAGAAGGATTTGAGGGCAATGGCTATGATTGGGGTTCATTAGCAGCCGTGTTTCTTGAAGAAAAAATGCCACATTTAGTTGACATCGTACGATTTGACCCTGAAGCCGATATGTTCGCTGCTTATTCGGACAATAGAGAAGGAATACTCAGTTTTGCAATCGCCTTTCAGGAAGCATGTGAAGATGACGCACTAATAAAAGACTTATTTTCACGAGCTGAATTAGATTGATTGAGAAAGTGGAGATGAACATGTACATAAGCCAATGGTGGGGAGATCTAATTGGCGGTTCCGATGATTCGCTGGCATTAATAGACTATTTGGAACAATTGGACTCAAAGAATGTGACGCTCAATCAGATTTTAAAGGACTTGGGTTTCGATATTTTGCTTTCTGAGGGAGACTTGCGAAACGGCGGGAATATTGGATTTGATAGGAAAAGCGCTACCGCCATGTTTCGGGTAGAACTTGATATTGCCTGCGGTGTTCTAATCGATCTTTCAGCCATTGTATTGGAGAGTCTTAAATCAGGCTATGTCGATTTGCATGATTTGGATGAGGCTAGGCAGCCGTGCAAACTTTATATCGATGCCTCTGAAGAAAATAGAAACTTGCTTCGGGATGAATTGAATAAGTTTTCCCGTAATCCGCTGTCCTACGATCTAGCCGAGCTTGTTCCGACCGATGATATGAGGGAGCTTGCGGAAAAAGCAAAAATGATCGCAGATGAGCTGTTATAAGTTGGCCCAATAAAACAGGGGTAGTCTAGGACTTTATTGTCTCGTCCATGGCTGCCGCTGTTTCTTTTATTGGGGTCAGTCACATCGAAAATAACCTTGATGGCCTTGACAATTAGGCAGTTATGTTCCTTTTGGCTCGATGGTTGTACATATGACAGTTGATCTACTCTTTACATTTAATGTAATTTATTATACGAAGTCAGAAGTGCATAGCGGTTCGTGATGAGTACCGTTTTTTCGGCTGACAGTGTATAAAATTTCATGTATATTGAGTACAAAGGAAAGTATGCAGGGATATTCTTCAGAACCTAAGGAGAGCTTAAATTGAAATATAGAATAAGAGAGGCTACATCTAAGGATTGTTTAGCATTGAGCCGGTTAATGACACAACTTCTAAATAGAGAAATCACCGAGGATATCATGAAAGACAGAATAGATTTTGTAGCTCAAAGTCCGTTTGATTCTTTATATGTATATGAAGAAGATCAAATAATGGGTACATTAGGATTTAGAATTCGAGAGAATATAGAAGACATAGCAAGATACGGTGAGATTTCAGTAATTGTTGTTGACAATGAAGCAAAAAGAAAAGGAGTAGGTAGAATATTAATGAAATATGCGGAGGACCTGGCATTTCAAAATCAATGTAAGGGCACTTGGTTAGTAACAGGAAATAAAAGAATTAATGAAGCGCATAAATTCTATAAAGAGCTTGGATATGAAGATACTGGAGTGAGATTCGTAAAGAATTTTTGAGTAATCGATGATTACTCAAAAGTATCTCAAAATAAAAGCCAAATTGCATTGCCATGGTAATAGTGAGGAACTTCTTAAACAAAAAGCAGATTTCGTTCGTGACGATTAATTGAAAATATAACCCAAGTCTTGAGAGATCAATAAAGCGGTAGCTTTTACTTGTTCACCGATTTTCATGAACTTGACCGCAGGCAAATCCTTGCTCAGTGCAGTTATGCTCATTGAAGCGATCACTTTCCCTGTGAAATTGCGGATGGGTGCACCAATACAGCGAACCCCTTCTTCGAATTCTTCATCCTCAATAGAGAATCCGTACTCGCGAACAAATTCAACATCCTCCAAAAACTTATCGAGACTTCGTTCATTTTTATCTGAAAGCTGACTCCCCTCTTCAGGAAGCATCTTTTTAATTTCCTCATTAGACATGCCAGAGACAAGGGCTTTGCCTACGCTCGATTGAAACAGGGGCTGGCTTTGTCCAATGGATGTAGCAAAACGAACGAAACCATTGCCCTCGACTTTATCGCAATAGATCGGGTTGTTATTAATCAATACTGCCAAATGGGAAGTATAGGGTGTTTCGTGTACTAAACGTTCCAAATGAGGCCGGGCGATCTGGACCATATCCATGGAATTCAAGTAGCTATTTCCCCAACGCAGCACACCGTGGGCAAGACGATATTTGCCGTTGGGCGTTTTGCAAATGATATCAAATTGTTCCAACGTATTCAGAATGACGAATGTAGTGGTTTTAGGAAGATTTAACCTAGAGTGCAGATCACCAATGGACAGCTCTTCGTTAGCAAGACTATTCAGAATCTGAATTGATTTTTCCAAAGCGGGTACAGTGTATTCTTTGGTTCCTTTTGCCATGGGATACCTCCTAAAGTAATAGTGGTTAGTAAAAATAGCATTCAGTATGTTGAACTATGACTTTTACTTTACAATTATAGTGGTTTGTCTGTCAAGAATAACGACCGTTGACGGATAAGGTAAAGATTCATATAATACAGGTAAAGTTTTTATAATTACAATTCAACATATTGAACTATTTGATGTAAAATGAGTTTGCAGGATGATTTCAGCATGAGGATCTATTAAACAATGCCAAAAAAGAAGAAGCTCAGTTGCAGGAAGGAATGATTATCTTGAGGTTAAGCAACAAGCGCACGTTAATTACTGGTGGAGCAAGGGGTATCGGAAAGGGAATTGTTGAACGGTTTTTACGTGAGGGTGCTAAAGTATTCATTCTGGATATCAAGGAAACGGAACTAAGCATGCTGAAAGCGGAAATTGTAGCGTATGCCGATAGTTTTGATTACGCTGTCATTGACTTGAATGATCTGTCTGCTATTCCAGCAGTAGTAGAACAAGCCATCTCCCGCTGGAACGGCATAGATATCCTAATTAATAATGCTGGCATGGCCGTTCGGGAGTCCTTCCTCGACATCCCGCTCAACCGATGGAACCAAATTATGAATGTAAATTTGAATTCGATGTTCTTGATTAGCCAGCTTGTAGCCAAACAAATGGTCGAACAAGGTAGTGGCGGGAGCATTGTTAACATGACCTCTAAGAATGGGTTAAAAGGTAGTGGTCAATTAGCGCATTACAATACTTCAAAAGGGGGAGTCGTACTATTGACGGAATCAATGGCTGTGGAGCTTGCAGCATATGGGATTCGCGTTAATGCGGTAGCACCAGGGAATATTGGTACTCCGTTGGACGATGAACTGAAGAAGGAAAACCGCGACCTCGATGAGGTTTCAGCTAAAAACCCGATGAAACGAAAGGGAACAATCGCAGAAATTGCTAACGCTTTTTTGTTCCTGGCTTCTGAGGAAGCTGCGTTTGTCAATGGGAGCACTGTAGTTGTGGATGGGGGGCATCTGGCGAATGCAAGCGAATTATAAATTACGCAGTAGTGAATGGTTCAATAATGAAAATGCGGAATTAACTTTTCAACATCGATCTGCCATGAGGGCAATGGGACATAATCCTGATTCTTTTGTTGGGAAGCCAATTATTGGAATTTTCAATGCGTGGAATGATTTTAATAGTTGCAATTATCCTCATAAAGAGCTGGTAGAGTACGTGAAGCGGGGAGTACTTCTTGCTGGAGGTTATCCAATTGAGATGCATACGATTTCCACTCCGGCAGATTTCATGAAACCATCCGATCTGTTATATCGCAATTTGTTGTCTATGGACATAGAAGAAAGCATCCGCTCTCAGCCTATAGATGGAGTGGTGCTGCTATGTGAATGTGACAAGACAGTTCCTGCTCAATTAATGGGGGCGGCAAGTTGTGATTTGCCTACTCTTCAATTGGCAGCAGGGCATCGTTCCTCAGGCAGCTTCCAGGGGAAAAAGGTCAATTACGGAACCGACTTATGGAAATATTCCGACGATTATAAAGCAGGGCTGTTCTCCGAGAAGGATTGGAATGAATTGGAGAAATCGATTTCATGCAGTTTAGGCGGCTGTCCTGTGATGGGTACCGCTTCAACAATGAAGAGCCTGTCGGAAATGCTTGGCATGATGCTTCCAGGTACATCGAGCATCCCAGCCACACATGCCCATCGCAAAGTAACGGCAGAATCTACAGGTATTCGAATCGTAGAAATGGTGCGAGAGCAGCTCACGCCATCTAAATTGATGACTATGGAGGCTTTCAGCAATGCAATAAAGCTAGCAGCTGCTATCGGCGGTTCAACGAATGCAACGATTCATTTGACTGCTATTGCAGGCAGACTGGGCATTCGCATCCCGATCGAAACCTATGCTGAGCTAACGGCTGATATTCCACTGATCGTTAATTTACAGCCGAGCGGCATGCACAGTATGGATGATTTTTTTAATGCGGGAGGCTTGCGGCGTGTGGTGCAGAAATTGCTGCCGCTGCTGAATACAGATTGCTTGGGATGT
Organism: Paenibacillus sp. HWE-109; assembly: GCF_022163125.1. Lineage (NCBI taxonomy): Bacteria > Bacillati > Bacillota > Bacilli > Caryophanales > Paenibacillaceae > Paenibacillus > Paenibacillus sp. HWE-109. The sequence continues at coordinate 2,934,325 of NZ_CP091881.1, forward strand.
ACAGGGGAAACAATAGAGCAGATTTATGGACGTGAAATGTGGGAAAATGAAGAGAGCTCGGAAGTAATTTCTTCTATTGCAGAGCCATTTAAAGCTAAATCCGGATTTGCCATCCTCAAAGGAAATATTTCACCTCACGGAGCGGTGATCAAAAAATCAGCCGTTTCACCAGAGCTATTTCAACATCGCGGTCAAGCTGTGGTTTTCGAGAATTATCTGGATATGCTAGCGCGAATTGACAGTGATGATTTAGAGGTTGACGCTAGCAGCGTGCTTGTTCTAAAGCACTGCGGCCCTGTGGCAATGGGCATGCCGGAATGGGGTTCAATTCCAATTCCTGCGAAGCTGCTTAAGCTTGGAATTCGCGATATGGTTCGAATCAGCGATGGCCGAATGAGTGGGACTAGTTATGGGGCTGTAATTTTGCATGTCTCGCCTGAATCAGCCATTGGCGGACCGCTTGCGATTATCCAAAATGGCGACTGGATTGAGCTGGATATAGAGGCATCATCCTTAAATCTGATGCTTTCGGAAGAAGAAATTGCAGCTAGGCTAGCTGAATGGATAGCTCCTGAACCGCAGCATACCCGCGGTTACCCGCGGTTGTTTGCAGACCATGCGCTCCAAGCCCACGAAGGCTGCGATTTGGACATTCTGCGACCGAAAAATAAGCAGGAAGCCGTATTCGTGCCCCCGATTGTTGGCCGGGGCTGATATGGCTTTCCAATCTTAATGAAAGCAGGCGACCCCATTCATGATGAATGCCTTAGAAAATGTGAATATCAATCGTGTAATTTCCGATACCTTAGATCTGGTCCATATTCCTAGCGCAACTGGAAATACGCTGGATGCAGCGGCCAGATATGAGCAGATGCTTCGCGAAGTGGGCTGTACGGTAGAGCGCTACGAATTTATTCCGAATAATCCTACGCTTGTCGCCGTCTATGGGGAAGACTGCGGAGGGAAATCAATCCTTTTCAACGGGCATATGGATGTAGTTCCTCTTGCTCATGATACAGCGGAAGTAAAAGATGGGCGGATTTATGGCAGAGGTGCTTGCGATATGAAAGGCTCACTCGCCTGTATTCTGGAGGTCGTGCGAATTTTACACGAGACGAATACCGTGCTGCCGGGCAAATTAATCATCGTCGCCAACAGCTTGCACGAAAGTCCGGGGGGCAGAGGCGAGGATTTGTACGCCTTGACCTCACAAATCCCGCTGAAAGCTGATCTCGCAGTTGTTATGGAGGGAGCATCTGTAGATTGTACGATAGCTCAGCTTGGATCGGCAACCTTCGAAATTACAGTTGAACGTGAGGGAGACACATGCCATCAGCTATATGCGGCACCAAACACGCCACATCCGATCACTATTGCCGCTGAAGTCGTGCGATTATTAGATCAATGGAATATAGAGCTGGAAAAAGAATGGATAGAGGATATCGGATATGCTTCATTTTTTGTCGGTTCGCTTCACAGTGGTCAATTCTATAACCAGCTGCCAAATCAGGCGGTCCTGGTTGGTGTTAGAAGATATGATCCGCATCATACATTCGAGAATGTGGAACAAACATTAAAGCTCAGACTGGATGAGCTTGCTGAGCAGCATGGTGTTCAAATCCATCTCGATATGTTAAAAGTAAGAGACGGCTATCGTATTGATAAACACAGCTCAGCAGTTGCTGCGCTGCAGCGAGCTGTTAGCCAAGTGAGAAAAATTAATCTTCCCTTAGTCGGGAAAAAGGTTGTTACGGATGCCGGTATTTTGGCAAATGCTTTGGGAGTTCCGGTGTTATGCTGTGGACCCGATCAACATACCGCACATGGAGATGTGGAGTATGTCGAAATTAATGAGCTAGAAATAACGGTCAAAGTGTATCTGAAGCTGATCGAAGAATTTATGCTGAATGAAGCAACATGAAAATGGGATCATTGAAATCCTAGATATATCAGGGAGATGAAATCTTGAAAGCTTTTATTTTTGATATGGATGGTGTCATTATTGATAGTGAACCAATGCACTTTGATATTGATGTTAAGACAATGAATTTTTTTGGGGTTACTATTTCCCCTCAGGAACTAGAAGAATTCGTTGGAATGACCAATCCAGAAATGTGGAAGATTTTAAAACAAAAATTCAATCTCTCAAATTCAGTATCCGATATCATCGAATATCAACTTTCTTCAAAGATTGAATGGATAAGAACAACTGAAATCAGTCCAATTAACGGTATATATGAATTAATCCTCGAACTTAAAAAGCACAATATAGTATTAGGAATAGCGTCTTCTTCTCCGATCAAATTTATAAACGAAGTCTTATTAAAGTTTAAAATACGGGATTATTTTGATTGCATAGTTAGTGGAGAAGAAGTAGCAAAAGGCAAGCCAGAGCCGGATGTCTATTTAGAAGCTGCTAGACTTTTGGGAGTCGATCCGTCTGACTGTATGGTTCTTGAAGATTCTAGAAATGGAATTCAATCCGCAAAATCTGCAGGAATGACATGTATTGGATTTATAAACAAAAACTCAGGGAATCAAGATTTATCAAGGGCAGACATTATTGTTAACTCAATTAAAGATATTAAAGTAACCGATCTTTAGAAGGAGCAACTGAAGAGGTCCAATTACGACAGATAACACCATATTCATGCTTCGGGCCATTCGGCCATCGGAGTTTAGTAATGGATGTTGTTAGCGCAACAAAAAGTGATTGCTCATTTGAGTAACTATAGTTGAGGAGCTTGCTTTGCAAGTTCCTTTTTTTTGTTCATTTAATACTCCCGGGTGTTTGTGTTAATGAACTCTCGACAATCAGAGAGGGATTAAAGAACAATACTACGAATAAATACATCAGAGTCTATTTTGAAATGAGTGATGGTTTTTGGAGGAAAGTAAACGGAAGGCTTATTTAGCTCTTAATTATCAAGCGCTATTGGATATTAAAAACAGTGGCGAATTCAATGCAAGTAACTATAATCGAGTATTTCGAATAGCACATGCTTTTCACAATCTTGCTTTGTCCATTACGGAGGATTTTGAAGGATTTAATGAGGAAAACTTCTGGAGTAGTGTAAATGGACTTGAAAAAGAATTTGGATTAATTCATTATAGAGAATTGTTTGAAAACATAGTAAACCAGGCTGAATTTTAAGTTAACGGAAACTTTAGCAAATCATCTAAATCTTAAGATTTAGAGAGTATTTAAGCGGAAAATGATTCCTCATTGGGGGAGAATTTAGTGCTACATGTGTGGTTTATGCTTACGGAAGGCAAAAGTCCCCTCCGTCGTTATGGCGGAAGGGGCTGAGCTTTCTTATCGATCGGGGGCTGCTGATCCCACAATGGTTGAGCTGCGCTCCCGTCGACGCGCCTGGAATGCTGCCGCTACGATGAGGACGCCTGCGATGAGCGTGACGACGCTCGCAACTTGCAGCGCGGAAATGGCTCCGGTGGTGAAGGCGTCGATGATCGCAGCTCGTTGAGCGGGGTCTGTAGCGACTCCCTCGGCGACCGTACGCGGGATCGGGTCGACATGCTGAAGGCTTGCCGGCAGATGACGGGTAAAACTTTCGGTCAGCACGGTGCCGACAACCGCGACGCCGAGGGCGCTGCCGAGTTCTCGAGTAGCAGATTGAAGTCCTCCTGCAACGCCAGCCTGTTCGGCGGGCAGCGCCGAGGTGAGTTCGGCTGTCAAGCACGGAAGTGCGAGCGCGAAGCCAAGCCCGATGAGGACGAGCCAAGCCGCGTAGGCAAAGTACGGCTGATACACGGCGGAGGCCAGACCGAACAGTCCGATGCCAATGGCGAGGAAGGCCGCAGACAGCGTTAGGGGAATGCCGAAGCGCCTCACCAGATCAGGAACGAATCGTGCACCGAGCAGCATCGGCACCGTCATAGGAACAATCGCAAATCCGGCTTGTAGGACGGAGTACCCGCGACCGTACTGCAGGAGCGAAGCGTTGAGGTAGAAAAGGCCGAAGCTGCCGAAGAACATCACGAGCATGCCAAGGCTGACGGTACTGAGCAGAGGGATGCGGAACAGACGCGGGTCGAGCAAGGGGTGACGAACGCGCAGTTCGACCACGACCCAGACAGAGCCGAGTACGATACTGGCGACGAACGCGGCGATAACGATGAAGCTGTTCCAACCGTTCTCCGGCCCCTCGATGATGCCGATTAAGAGAGCTATGGTTGTCGCGATAAGCAAAACCGTGCCAGCAGGGTCAAGTTTGCGCGGGCTGCGGCTGCTGCGTCGTACGACCAGTGCCGTCAAAAACACACAAAGAAGTGCTATTGGCACAATGGCCGCGAATAGCGTCCGCCACGAGCCGGCAGTCAGCAGCACCGCGCCGGCGATATTGCCGACGAGCCCGCCCATGCCGGTCATCGCGCCCCAAATGGCGAGGGCCCGGCTGCGTCGTTCTGGTAATGTCTCGTGAATAAGTACGCCCACGCAGTTCGGAAGCACCATGGCCGCACCGACGCCGGTGATCGCACGACCGAGTAGCAGCCACGTCACGTTCCCAGCGGCTGCCGAGATCGCAGCTCCAACTGCGAACGTGACGAGCCCGGCAATCAGTACGCCCTTGCGTCCAAACCGGTCGCCGGCCGCTCCGCCTGGGATGACCAAGCAAGCGAACACGACGACATACGCGTCAACGATCCACAGCAGCTCCGAAGAGCTCGGGTGCAACCCGCTGGCAGCAAGCTTTGGAACCGCCAAATTGATGGCGGCAACAAGGCCCACGACCAAGATGGTACACGCGCACACGCAAGCCAGAACCAGTCCAGGCTTCCGTGGCGGATTCACAGCTCCAGGCGACATTGTCTGGGGGTCGCTCATTATTGCCCGGCTTTCTTGTACGCACCCGCCAAGATGTCATCAATTAGAGTCGGCCCTACGGGCGTCCATGCGAGTAGTTCACGGGTGCGTTCGCTTGAACCGTTCATGGATAGTTTGAAGAAGCGGCCGACAAAACCGAAGTGCGCAACTGCATCCTCCGGTGCGATCGTAGCCACCGGGATATCGAGTGAGCGGCCGATGGCTTCGGCAATTGCCCGGGTGGAGATGGTTTCCTCTGCGACCGCATGCAAGCGTGATCCGGCCGGCGCCTTCTCAATTCCAAGCCGGATGAGCTTGGCGGCATCGGAACGGTGCACTGCGGACCATGCATGGGAGCCGTCATCGATGTACCCGGACACGCCATGCTTGCGCGCAGCGCTCATCAGGAAATTGACAAAGCCCCAGTCTCCAGCTCCGTGAACCGTCGGTGCGAACCGGATGATGATAGTCCGCACTCCGCGACCGACGTAGTCGAGAGCGAGGTTCTCCGCGCCGCCTCGGTGAGAATCCGTGCCCACATCAGGTGACGGGTCCGTCTCCAGTATCGGCCGCCCCTGAAACAGACCGGACATTCCAGTCGCGACCATGAAAGGGCGGTTGGTACCGACCAGCGCCTCGGCAATGGTTTCGACTGCAACCCGCTCCGTTCGGTCAGACTCCGCCGGATTTGCAAAGTCGTGTTTGTTCGCCAGGTGAACGACAGCGTCCGCCTCGGCCGCCCCGCGGCGGAGAGAGTCGAGGTCATCGAGGTCCCCGCGCAATACCTTCGCGCCTTTCGCCTCGAGTGACGCAGCAGAGGCGTCCGAACGGACCAACCCAACGACCTTGTGTCCAGTTTTCAGCAGCTCATCTACGGTGGCCGATCCGATCCACCCAGTTGCTCCAGTGACAAATACATTCATTCTTTTTACCTCCTTGCAGCCCTTTTGTGGGCTGCAGCATATTTTTGCGGTTACTCGCATCATCAGAATGCAAGATGACATCCGTTTATATTAATTACGAGACACCGTGTAACTTAATATACTATAAACGGTACATGGTGTCCACTATTTATTTGGAGCAAGACGTGTGTGAATGCTGTCAAAGTGACAAAAGCCTCAGCGAACAGAGCCGTAGTCGCGGTGAAAGCGACGGGTGCGCACCAATTAATACGTCCGGTCACCGATTTAAAAAGCGGCCAGCTGTGTCGCACTTCCATAAATGGACAAGAAGCAACGCCACTTGTATAATTGTGACATGGACAAAGAACTCAATCCCGTCGGCCGTCCCCGAAACGAGCAAGCGAGGACGGCTATTCTAAATGCAGTTGACGACCTCTTGTTCGAGGTCGGGTATGCGGCAATGACCATGAAGGGCATCTCCGAGAGAGCCGGAGTGTCCAGGCAGACCGTGTATCGATGGTGGTCACACAAAGCAGAGATCTTGTTTGAGGCCAGCGCAGCCGATGCGGAGGAGGAGCTTGCGATTAGTCTCTCAGGAGATCCTTTGGACGACATCACGGCTTACCTGGAAGCACTCCTGCGTTTCCTCGCGCACTCACTGGCCGGTGCCGCCTATCGGGCACTCCTCGGAGAAGCGCAGCATGACTCCGTCGTGGCGGAACTGCTCTCCGCGAAAGACCCGCTCGGCGATAGCGCTCGTGTCGTGATCGAGCGCGCGCTCGGGAAGGATACGCTGCCAGTCCCGCTCGACCAGGCCACTGCCTTGCTGATCGGACCTAGCTTCTTCTGGATATTGAGCGGACGCGATCCGGCTCAACTTGTCCCGCGGGAGCTGGCCGAGAATTTTATTCACGACCTCCAGGCGCGACAGTCCCGGTGAACGAAGGCTCATCCCGGCGACGACGCCTCCAAAATTTCATAGCCGAACTTTAAACGAAGAAGGACGTACGATAAGAGATCACTGTAATACCCTTGATTTTTTGTTGAACAATGCTTCAGAGAACCGACTGAGTTTATAAATAAAATGCAGCGCGTATCCGTTAGGATTCGGGCTGCATTTTACTTATCAGCTTCGTCATACTACATGAAAAGCTTTTATCCGGGTGGAACCCCTTTTATAATCACACAGATATACACTATATTATTTATACTAAACGAATGGGTGGCGATGGTTAGATATGAGTCTTTTCAATAACTGCGTGGGGAAGAGTCTAAATACTTCTCTTAAATGGATTAATGAACCCCAAGAATGGGAATTTTCTGAACAAAATTCACTTAGGATTACCGCGCCACCTCGCGCTGACTTCTTTCATAACCCCACACAGGAAAGAAGAAATAATTCTGCTCCATTCCTATATACGACAACAAATGCAAATTTTATTGTAACCACTCGGGTCAGCGTTGACATACGTGAACGGAACGACTCCGGATGCCTTATGGTAATGGCAGACGAGAATAACTGGGCCAAGTTATGTTATGAGGATTTTAGAGGTCGACCTTCCATTATTAGTGTTGTAACTAAAGATATTTCGGATGATTGTATCGGTGACTATGTCGGGAATATAAACCCTTTCTTAAGAGTATCTCGATATGATAATTGCATAGCTTTTCATTACTCTCTTGATGGTACTGAATGGGCATTAGTGCGGTATTTTGGAATGAATAATATTCAAAGTTTAAAAGTCGGTGTAGTTGCCCAGAGTCCAGTTGGTGATGGATGTACAGTGCAGTTCGATCACTTACACTTCCTTCCTAATACAAATAGAGATGTAAGAAATATAAAATAAATCACCCGATCTTAAGAGGCGAGTTACGATTTCCAAATTTTTACGGTTTTTATTTTTTTTCAAACGAATTAACAACCATCAGAGGTAGACTGGATAAAACGAGAAACCGCTATAGAAATGATACAGAAAATAGAAGGTCGCGAAGAGTGGATAGAAGTAGTAAAAAGAGTAGGAATATTATTGGGTTGGCTTACAGACTAAATAAAGTTCATTGAGATAACGGATAACGATAGCGTAATACAGAAAGAGAATAATTTGTTTTTATAGAGGGGGAGAAATTTTAATGTTTACCCGTATTACTCAGTTAATTGATTTTCTTTCAGTATTAGACAAATTTAAAACTATCGAACGTAAAACCTATGTAACGAATACGGTACGGCGTGAAAATGATGCAGAGCCATACATGGCATATGTGTATGTTTGCTCTTTTGTTACACAAGGAAATAGGTTATGAAGTTAACTTAGAAAAAACTTTAAAATTAATTCTAATTCACGATTTAGTTGAAATTTATGCTGGTGATACATTCACCCATGATAGTAAGGCACGTGTTGGGAAGAAGGTAAGAGAGGATGAAGCTGCTGAGATTCTGTTTGCACAGCTCCCAGAGGACTTCAACAGGGAATTCAATGAGTTGTGGGATGAGTTTGAATCAGGAGAAACACTCGAATCACAATTCGTTAAGACAATAGACAAGATGCAGGCTTTTGCTCAGAACGTACATACAAAGGGAATGGTTTGGAAAGAAAATCAAATTGCACCCGAGAAGATATTAGCTTATAACGAAAGCTGGAGACATCATAATGATTCTTTCTCGGAAGTATTTAATCATCTATGGAGTTTCGCAAAAAAAGAAGGCTATCTTTATAATTCCGATGATAAACCAGTTAGTGGATACCATGAGAAACGATAGCTGAATAAGAGACACCGTGGCAGCCGAGAAATGATGTTCGGCTGCCTTTTCCTCACTAACGGACAGGAATCGTTACGCTCGATAATCCCGGTTGGTGTGTCAGCATTAATTTGCAAGAAACTACATTAGAAAACAAACCATTTGAAAGTTTGGTCAAAGAAAGATTCGAACATGATAAACGGGAGCAGATCGCTGAAATAAAAAAAAGCCGGTAACCTTAAGCGGGTGACCGGCGTTTCCCTATTAGCGTTTCGGCATTTTGCTCGCATCCATGTACAGCAGGTTCCAGCGGTGACCGTCCAGGTCGGCAAATCCTGCGCCGTACATCCAGCCGTCAGTTTCACTCGCCTTGCCAAAGATGCTTCCTCCGGCAAACTCTACTTTTTGAATAAAGGCATCTACTTCTTCTCTGCTTTCAGTGCCAATAGAGAATATTACCTCGGCACTTTGGGAAGTATCTGCGGTTTTTGCACCTGTAAATTTCTCAAACGCCGCATCGGGGAACAGCAGAATCGTTGTTTGGCCTATGGCAAGCTTGGCTCTCTCGTTACCAACGCTCACCGCATTGAACCCAATCGTATTGAAAAAGGCAGTTGACCTCTCAACATCTTTGACTGGCAGGTTAATCCAAATCTCCTGTGACATGGCTGTAGCCTCCTGAAATTTATTTTCAACTACTCCTACTATACTCTACTTCTGGCAGCAGAAGCGAATCTTATAAAAGAAACCCCAAGGTATGACATTCCTGTTATGCAGCCTGCATTGGTAAGAAACCCCGACCTCAACTTGTGCTAGCAAGTAAGTGGGGAAGTCCACTATGATCGAAGTGATGGTTATTGTAAGATGGATAATAGAACGACTTGCCTCAATTGGATATAGAAGCCTTTATGGAATTCAAAGGATTACATGGCAAGTTCACTCGTTAATTAGGAGGATTACATGGCCTGGAGCAAATTGAAGCAACTTCTGGAGAGTTTTCTCTGTCCTGCGCTATATGGAAGATTCGAATACCGCGCAACCAGCTACCGTTATTTACCTGATAAAGCAGGACTTTGTTATATTGCGGTAGATAAAAAGAACGTACTCAATATGAATGATATAACTACCTTAATCAGATGGTATCATACGGAACTGGAAATAAAGAATGATCCAGATATCCAAATTCCTATCAACAATGAAGAAATCGAAGCTGTCAGAAAAGATACCAAGGGGATAGTTCCGGAGGATCGTCTCAAAGTAATTGCAAGAAATAGAAAAATATCAGAATATGCAAAAGAGATTTTATCCGTACAGTCAGCACTAAGTAAATCCAATTTTGTTGTTGTAGCAAATAAGTTTTTATCTATTTCTATAGAGGAAAGCCTGGAGAGCAATGATATTTTATTGAATATTTTAGCTTTAGTGGACAGAAGAGTTGGAAAAAAGCGAATTTTAAACATGACCGAGAAGATGAAGTTAAAGCACCCAATTGTGCAGTATTTTTATGAGCTACGGCTTAGTACGTTTTGAAAGTTAATGAAGCACATGTTGAGTGACAAGAAAATAGTTCGATAAGCATCTGCTGAATAAAATGGATTTTTATGCGCGTTACAAGCAAAATGTGTCAAGATAACGAGTTTGAGGGAACTACAGTTCGCTATAATTCTGAAAACCGCCATATTCCAAGCCAGAGGGAACTACGATCCGCTATTTCACCGTTTCCCGGTTTGAATCAGCAGGTTTCGCTTAAATAGCGGATTTCAGTTCCCTTTCATGCTACGTTTACCTCAGTTCCCGTCATATAGAGGATCATAGTTCCTTTTCACACGACGCTCTCTGTCATGGCAAAGCCCAAGGGGAACTAGGATTCGCTAGATTGTTTAAAACCGCAATGAAGCCGCTCATCTCTTAGGGAGACAAAGCCGTTTTTTTTGATTCCGGCAGTGACGACGACAGGGAATCTTAGATTTCCTCCTCGCAAGAATGTATATGCAAATTGTTTATTTTAGGTATTCACATGCAAAAATGCTCGCTTTACACTAAAGGGGTAAGCAGTTATGAAAGCTTCCATTGCGACGGGGAGCCGCTTACGGAGGTGTGGCACACGTCGGAGCGGGAGAGCATCTGTGTTTTCCGGTTATGTATGCGCTTCCAGTTTCGAAATGCGGCGGCTTTTGATGGATCAAACGTTGGCGCTGCCGGATTTTCACATCAGCTGCGTAATCAAGGGCAATTCTCGAGGGGGGGGATGAGATGTACAAGTTACTGCTCGTTGACGACGATTATATCGCCCGCGAAGGACTGCGCGATTTGCACGATTGGGCACAAGCCGGCATCGACATTGTCGGGGAAGCAGAGGATGGTAAGGAAGCGCTGCGCAAGGCACGGCGACTGCAGCCGGATATCGTGCTCACGGATGTCGTGATGCCTGTCATGAACGGAATTGAGCTGGTGGAGCAGCTGCGCAAGGAGAGGCCGGATATCCAGGCAATTATGATCAGCGCCCATCAGGATATTCGTTTCATCAAGGCGTCCATGAAGCTGGAGGCAGTCGACTACATTCTCAAGCCATTTAATCTGGATGAGTTGAGGCAGGTTGTCGGCAAGGTGCTGGAGCGGCTGGATAAGGAAAGAAGCAACCGGAGACTGGAGGAGGATGTCAGCCGCCATTTCGCGGAAAGTCTCTCGTCGTCGGGACTGCCGGCTTTGTTCGAGCTGCAGGAGCGAATTCTGGAGACGATTGGTTCCGGATCCGATCAGCCGCAATTGCTGGAGCGATGCATTAAGGATTATTTCCGCACCGTGAGGGAAAATGGCATGGACTCCTTGCTGTTCCTCGGTTCACGCTGCGGCGAGATCGTGATCAAAGCGTTGGTGCGCCTGCAGATCAAGGATGGCGCGACCGGGGAGCCGTTTCGCGCGTCGCTGCAGCATCTGCGCTTGATGAACAGCAGCTATCAGCTGGAAGACTATTTATTGAAGACGCTGCAGGAGATGAAGGCGGCGGTACTCGAGGAGAGAGGCGGAAGCTCACGCAAGGCGGTTCGCGATGTGCAGGGGATCATCCGGCGAGGGTATTATAGCAATTTGACGATCCAGCAGCTTGCCGCCGAAGTGTTTGTGTCGCCGGGTCATCTGCAGGCGCTGTTCAAGAAGGAGACCAGCCAGACGATCAACGATTATATAACGTCCATACGCATCGACAAGGCCAAGGAACTGCTTCGCCAGCCGGGCGTCAAAATTTACGAGGTCGCCAAGATGGTCGGCTATCAGGACACGCATTATTTTTCGCGTATATTTAAAAAATGGACAGGCGTCAATCCGCTGGACTACCGGGAGGAGCAGTCATGAGCAGGCTGATTCGGCTGGTCGGAGATGTGTATTACAGCATGAGTCTTCGGACCAAGCTGATTATATCTTATTTGCTGTTGATCGTATTACCGGTGGGGCTGCTTGTCTATTTTTCCTATATGAATATACACAAGACTGTGCTGCAGCAGTCCGGGCTTGCTTATCTGGAGGCGATCAAGCAGGCGGAGAAAAACATTGGCTATGGCACGGAGACGGCCAAGGCGATTGGCGATCAAGCGCAAAACAGCTACGATATTCAGCGCATTTTGAAGACGGTTTCGCAGAGGGAGCTGACGTTAAGCGAGGAAATCGACTTTTTTATGCTGCTGAACAAAAATATACTGAATTACGAAATGATTGATAATATCGTAACCGTGCATTATTTTATGAACGGCAACGCCCGCTTTGTCTCGTCTAATCCGAATATTCGAAACATTGAATTGCTGGCGCTGGAACCGAGTTTGCGGCCAATGCTTTCTGGAAATGTGCATGAGGGCTGGTTTGGCGCTTCAGACTTTACGCAGATGTCATTTGCCCGCAGCGACGAACTGATCTATGTGCGCGAGATTCGCGATCTCGGCACATTGAGCAAGACTTTGGGTTATTTGATGTTGGAAATCAACAGCCGATTCGTCTGGAATATTATTCGCGATATCCGTCTGCCGGAGGGGAGCGTCATTGCGGTGACCTCAAGCAACGGACAGCTTATCGAGTCGGAGTACACGGCCAATTTGGACAAGGGGCTGTTCGAAGCGGTACAAACGGAGGTAGCCGGTGAACCATCCAAGGGCATCGCGCGCATCAAGCGGGGGCTGATGGACTATTATGTGGTGTACAGCGCTATCCCCTCGCTCGGCTGGACTGTACATCTGATAATGGGGGAAGAGCAACTTGGCGCTAACAGCGCTTGGATGACCCGTTTTCTGTTCGGACTGGCGGCGGTCATCTGTCTGCTGGCGATGACGTCGGCGTTAATTATTTCCGGCACAATTACCAAGCGGCTCAAGCGGCTCGTGCGGCTTATCCGTCATGCGGAGAAGGGCAGCCTGAAGACGGAGGACAACGTACGCGGCAATGACGAATATGCGCAGCTGCAGCGTGCGTTCAACAGGATGAGTGTGGAGATCAAGCAACTCATCGAAGAGGTGTATCAGGCGAAAATCAGCAAGCAAGACACGGAGATGAAGCTGCTTTACGCGCAGATCCATCCTCATTTTCTGTATAACACGCTCGATATTATCCATTGGAGCGCACTGCGCATCGACGCGAAGGACATCGCAGAGGTGACGCAGTCGCTGGCAAAGTTTCTCCGCCACAGCTTGAACGGAGGCAAGGATCATATCCGGTTGTCCGAGGAGCTGGACGGGGTTGAGCGGTATATGTACATCATCAACTTCCGCTACAAAGGCTCGATCCGGCTGACAATGGAAGTCGAGGCCGAGACGGATGAAGAAGTGATGCCCAAAATGATCCTTCAGCCGCTTGTTGAGAATGCCGTGGTTCATGGCATTCGGCCGAAGCCGCAGCGGTCGGGTGATATCGTGATCCGCGCCTGGAGGGAGGGCGACGATCTGCTGCTTCAGGTGGCGGATGACGGGGCCGGTATGGATTCGGAGCGGCTTGCCACGGTGCTAGAGCGGTACAGTGAAGGTTACGGAGTCAAAAATGTGCATCAGCGCATCCAGGCCTACTATGGCGAGGACTGCGGTTTGAGCTTCGAGAGCGCCCCAGGACAAGGCTGTCGGGTTACGGCGAGGCTCAAGCCGGGACGGATCAAAGAACATTAATAGATATGCGTGAGATCAGGCTCTCTTGCCGGCAACAGGCGAATGCATCGCCACGGTTGCTGGAAGACGAGTCTTTTTTGTCTTGGCAGTCAGCGCTGCAAAACACCGGACGATTCTCAGTCAAATCGCATATTTGTCTCGTTGTGACGACTCCATGCCGCAGGTAGTATGGAAGAAACATAGGAAAGGGGGCAGATGACCGGTCGGCAAAGGGAAGACGGAGGTTATGCATGGGTTACGGCTTGAAAGAATCGTTTAATTTTTAAAGGACCAAAGGAGGTTTGAAAATTGATGGCAACACCTATCTTCAGGTGGCCGCGATCCCAAACGCTAAAGCTGGCAGTGAGCGTGGTCGTGCTCCTGTCTGCAGCATTGCTGTGGGAGAATCTCGAAAATCCCAGTACGGTTTCCGCAGCGGGCAGCGTTTATTACGTGGATGCGACGGCAGGTCTGGATACGAAAGATGGAAAAAGCCCGGAAACAGCCTGGCAAACGATCAGTAAAGTGAACGGGGCTGCTTTGCAGCCCGGGGACAAAGTACTGTTCAAGCGCGGCGACATATGGCGGGGGGGATTATTTGCCCCAGGGGCGTCGGGCACTGTGAACAACCCGATCGTGTTCGGCAGTTACGGGCCGACCAACCTGCCGCTTCCACGCATCAGCGGAGGCAGGCTTGCGACCGATTGGCAAGGGCCAAATGCTAACGGCGAATATTATTGGCGAGCAGTCTCTTTCGGCCAGAATGGGCAGATCGTTGTACTGGAGGACGGGCGAAGACTGACCGGCAATAACACCGAGGCGAAACTTCCAGCGCCGCAAAAAGGTTCGCTTGCGTCTGGCGAATGGGCTTGGGATACGGTGACAACAAGCGTTTATTATAAGCCTACATCCGGATTGCCTTCGGGCCACGAGCTGGAAATTGTAACGAATGATCGTTTCGCCTTCTCATCCAATCAAAAGAGCTACGTGGAACTCGAGGATCTGGATCTATACGGAGGTTATTCGTATGCTGCCCTGATCTATGGCGATAGCCACCATGTTTCGATCCGCAACAGCCGCATGCACGGTTCGGATCGTCATGGCGTCCGGATTACGGTTGCCGATGACAACAAGTTGATCGGCAACGAAATATACGATGCGAATTTCTATGGCGTCTTCATAGAAAACGGTGCGGATCGAAACCTGATCAGCGGCAATACGGTGCACGATATCGGAGTGCTGAGGACGGACGACGGCGATTCGGTAGGCATTTATGTCGGAGGGGCATCGACTGTGACGCGCCCTCTGAGCAGCATCGTAACGCATAACACAGTCCGGCAGATCGGGAAAGACACGTATAGCGGAAAAAACGGCAATTTGTCGCGCGGCAGTTTGTCGGGAACGGGAATCCTGATCGAGTCGGCGTCCAATACGCAAATCACAAATAATCGTATTTATGACATTGCAAGAACCGGGATTGCGGTATTCTCCAGCTATTCCGATTCGCTGAACCTGGCGATTCAAGGCAATTTGCTATATCAAATTGGAAGCGCTACCGTAGTTGACCAGATAAGCTCCGGAATTTTGCTGATGAATCTGAAAGGGAAGATGAACGGAACAAGTGTGCTGAACAACACGATTGCGGACTCCGACTTCCATAGCAATTCGGGGCGTGAAGCGGCGCTCAAGCTGCGGGTCGTCGGCCCAAGCGGCGGCAATAGCGGTCAGCTAAGCGGGCTTACCATGCGCAACAACCTGATATCAGGCAATTCGGCGAATTACACGCTGGCGGTTGATGTGGACAACGAAGCCCAGGTGACCAATCTAATCCTCGACAACAACTTGTACGACCCTGCTTCCGGAGGCGGTGTGTTTTGGAACCAAGGCGGAGTGATCACGAGCTTTGCGGCAGACAAAATCGTCGGCATAACCGGAGCATACTACTCGACAGCCAAGCAAAACGATCAGCACTCGGTTGCAGCCAGCCCGCTGTTTGTTGAAGCGGCTGCGGGGAATTACCGGCTGAGGCAACAATCGCCTGCCGTGGATGTCGGCGCCGACGTCGGATTGACGGTGGACATAGACGGAAATGTGATTCCCCGAGGCATGCATCCGGATGTTGGCGCGTACGAAAGTGAATGGTCCCGCGAGCCTGTTCCGCCAGCCATTTACGGCGTATCGAGCGGTGTTGTCTATTCCACTGTCGTTACGGCTACTTACAGTGCCGGGGTCGCAACGCTTAGTAAGAATGGCGGAGCCAAGTTGCCATACATTTCGGGCAGCGAAATAAGGGAAGAAGGCTCGTATCTGCTGCGCGTTGAGGCGTCAGGCGGATTGGCGACAGAGGTATCCTTCTCTATCGTTTTCGGCCCGATTATCGTTAAAGGCGTGGCAGAAGGACACGCATACAATTACACCGTGAAGCCGGTATTTCCGGAAGGGACTGGCACGCTCCGCAAAAATGGCGGACCACCGGAGCCGTTCGTATCGGGCGCGCCGGTGACGCAGGAGGGCGAATACGTACTGACGATATCGGTACCCGCCAATCGTTCAAGGAGCGTCGCCTTTGCCATTGACCGAACCCCTCCGGTTATTAGCAGCGTTGTCAACGGAGCCGTCTATGATCAGCCGGTAATGCCGAAATTCAACGAAGGAACCGCTATTCTTTACCGGATTGAAAGCGACATTGGCGGTAACCGGATGCGGTCGCGCTATATGCCTCAAACGGTCTATTATTCGGGGGACGATCCATCTGGGCTAGTGGAGCGAATTGCTATATCCAAGGTAATGGTGCCGCTATCTGCCATTGACCGAGAGATCGTGGAGCGTGCTTCTTTCTTGTCGGGAATGGCCGTCTCGGAGTCTGGCCGCTACAAGTTAACTGTAACGGACGCGGTATATAACCAGAGCGTCGTACGCTTTGCGATCGCTGCATCGGCAGTGACTCTGCAGTCGGATGCCGTCGTCGCTGCCGGCGAGAGCATCGAGCTGATGCTTGGTGTCCACGGAGTAACCGAGCTGGCTGGACTCGATGTCAAGCTTGACTACGATCCTAATGTACTGGAGTATGTGGATGCCGCAGGCATAAGAAACGGCGTGGTCGTCGCGATGGCAGACAAAGGGAACGACGATGGTCATCTGCACATGCTGCTAGCTGCTCTGGGCGATGCGGGAATGCTCGAAGGTGACTCGGCGATAGCCAAAGTAACCTTCCGCGTATCCGAGCAAGCGCTGGCAGGCACGACGAATGTCAGCGTGTCGGCGGCGACAGGAGCAGATATGAAGGGCCGCGAATATGCCTTGTCGCTCGCGTCCCGCATGATTTCGGTAGGGACTACGGTTGACAAGGAAGCGTTGAACGAGCTGATTGCCACGGCGGCAAGCGTGCTCGCCTCGGCGACGGAAGGAACGGAAGTGGGCGAATATTGGCCGGGATCCCTGAATCAGCAAAAAGCGCTGCTGGCTGCTGCCATTGCAGTTGCCGAAGAAGTATCGGGCAGCCTGACGGCAACTGCCGGACAGGTCCAAGCGGCAACGACTGTGTTGAATGAAGCGATCGCAGCATTTACGAGTTGGAAAATTACCGCGACCGCCGGCGATCTGAACGGCGACGGGCGCATCTCGATTGGTGATCTGGCGCTGATTGCCCATTATTATGGGAAAACTTCGACCAACACTTCCGGCGAGGAGTGGTCGCTGATTCGCGGTTATGATCTGAACCGGGACGGCAAAATTGATTTGTTCGAGCTGACGTATGTCGCGCGTCGTATCATAAAAAGGTAACAGTTATCCGAAGAAGGGAACCTACGGAGGTAGAAAAATGAACCAGTACGGAAGGAAAAAAGCTAGACAGGGATTGCTGTTGCTACTGGTGCTGGCGCTGTTGCTGACGCTTGCCGGGCCGGTGTCGGCCGGGCAAGCAGCTGCAGTGGCACCTGATGCCAATGCGTACTTTACTGAATCGGAGACGCTGTTTCAAGATTATGCCCCTGGTATCTTGCGCCCCGACCAAGGTACGATACAGTTAACAATGCGGATCGATAAAAATTTTGAGCAGTTCGGCAACGATTGGGATTATGCTTTCAGGGTGGCGCCGACCAAAGATATCGGGAATACCCTCCTGGGCATCTATGTTCCTGCCCGACCGGAACGCGGGCTCGCGTTTATATTGCGAGACGGGGTCAATGTACAGAAGGCTCTGGAC
Organism: Paenibacillus sp. HWE-109; assembly: GCF_022163125.1. NCBI lineage: Bacteria > Bacillati > Bacillota > Bacilli > Caryophanales > Paenibacillaceae > Paenibacillus > Paenibacillus sp. HWE-109. The sequence goes on from NZ_CP091881.1 coordinate 2,952,110, forward strand.
ACTACCTTTACTTACACACCTGGGCAACGTATCAACATCGCCGTAACCTGGGGGACGGAGCTGCGACTATATGTCAATGGCGTGCTGAAACAATCGGCGCCGATGGCGGGACCGATACGCAGCGATCTGCTGCCTTATCGATTCGAGGTTGACAAGTCGGAACCATTTCATACCGAGGAGCTGAAAATATCGACCAAAGCGTTGTCTGCGGCGGAGCTCACAGCGAGCCCTGCGACTTCATTTACGGGCGATGCCGATACGAGCTTACTGGCGGTCAACGGCTTGAAGGAGATCGAACACAGGCGTACGAATTGGCACCGGACAACAGGCTACCACAGCTTGACGCCTGTTGGCAGACCGGAAACATCGGTGTTTACGGAAGGTGCTCCTGTCATGTTTCCGTTCGTCTCTCTTAACATGTCCGATTCACCGAAGAGCTACCGGGTGAAGATCACAGCAAACAATGAGGACGGGGAGCCCGTCATGGAGAAAGAAATTACGGTTCTTTCACAGAGTGACAGAAGATATCATATCCATGAGATCGCGTTGCCCGAGTTGGCGGGACGCGGCTACTACAATCTGCAGACAACAGTTTCTTACGAGGGCCAGCTCGTTACAACCTGGGATACCGGGATCGCCGTTTTGCCGGCAAACGATACATCAAGCCCAGACGGCAAGCTTGCCGACTATTATGGCATGTATCTGTTGGACGATTTTGACCCGGCGATATTGAAGGGCATGAATGTGAAGACGACACGCAGTCCTTTCCGCTGGCGGATCGTTGAGCCGGTGAAAGGAGCGTTCGACTGGGAGAAGACGGATGCTTACATCGCCAAAGCCAGGGAAGCCGGTATGGACATACTCGGAACGCTTGGTTATGTGCCCCAATGGGCAGCCATTCCGTCTCCTCCGGAGATTCAAGCCAAGAGCGATCTGGCCAAGCGGCCGGAGCGCTGGCTGCCTCGCGATCTGCAAGAGTGGGCGAACTATGTCTACCAGACGGTTTCCCGTTACAAAGACGATGTGAAGGTTTGGGAGATTTACAACGAGGTCAACTTCCATCCGCCGGCTGATCCTTCCGCCTTTCCAGGCTCGACGGAGCTATACGCGGAGATGCTGAGAATCGCATACCAGGAAGCGAAGCGGGCCGACCCAGACGCGCTGATTTCAACCAGCGGATTCTCCGACAGCGATGGTGCCGATAGTCAGATGCCGCTGCAGCTGCTGGAGGATCAGTATGCAGAGGGATACTTTGACGTATTTAATTTGCATGCTTACGGCGGGACGGCTAAGACAGATATATGGATCGACAAGCTTAAGGAGAAACGCCCGGGTGTTCCATACTGGATGTCCGAGCATATGTGGTATACCTTATTCAACAAAAAAGCGCGTGAATTCAAGACGGTTGAGTGGTTTGCGATGTTTTTGGAGAGAGGGTATGACCGTTTCATCAATATGGGCTTGGAGGTTGTGTTTTTCAATCGGTTTACGATGACGCCGAATGCCGATTTTCAGGTGGTCGCGGCTTTCCAGAACCAAATTCGCAAAGCGGATCGGTATTTGGGGAAATATGCATTTGCCGCAAGCGATAACTTTGCTGTCCGCCACTTCTTCCTCAGAGCAAACGGCACCTACCTGAGTATGCTTGGATCGGCGATCGGCGAATACGAGATTGAAGCATCGGGCGGTATTATGCAGGCGACTGACATCTACGGTCGAACTATTCCGATCGAGACGAAGAACGGCAGAACGGTCTTGCGTGTCAAAAGTGCGGCTTACATCATCAGCAGCCAGCCGCTTGAATTGACGAAGACCACGTTGCTTGACGAGGTTCCGCTTCACACAAACGAAAGCTTTGAAGAGGTTCTTGGTGATCCCGCGATGGGATTGCAGGGTGTTATTCCAACAGGCTGGACATTCAGGGATAAGCTTAATCCGAACGATACGCAGGCGAAAATTATTCTCAGCCAAACGGCACGAACCGGAAATTACAGCATGGAGCTTACATCCGGGGGAGGACGGGTCTATGTATTTGAGGATACGGAGCTGCACAAGCCAGGGAAATACAGACTTACCGCTTATTTCAAACGTCTTGCCGGGGATTCGAGTTTGAAGGCCTATACCTTCTTCTATGATCGTTCGCCGAGTGTGAACAATACGAAGGATGGCTATCTGACGAATATCTCGGATACGGAATTTGTACCGTTGGTCTTCGATTTTGAAGTGCCCGTAACGCCTACGGTGAAACAGTCGATCGGTTTCGGCATTTATTCCGGCGCCGGTAAGGTGCTGCTCGACGACATCTCCTTAACATACGTAGGGGAAATCGGCTCGGTGGTGGTGCCGAATCAGATTGTTGATGCTAAGAAAGAGTATCTCAACCTGACTACGGCGATGAACCAGACCTACACGGATGAGACGGCTGGGGATGGGCAAGGCGGTTGGGCGGATCTCGGCACAGACAATTTGGGGGCAACGGATTTCAAAACTGGGAAACGTACAGTGGGAGGCGTCCCGTTCGATATCAAAGATCGCAGTGCTCCGGTTTCCGTAGCAACGGTGGGAGGCGCCATCCGTCCGAATATTCCTGCTCGGATTGAAGGGATCCCCGTCGGCAAAGCGCTGGCGAAAGTCGGTTTCTTGTACACGGCAATGTATGTAGATGCCGCCAAGGGAGCGAAACTAGGAGAGTTCATCCTGCATTATGACGATGGCACGACGGCCACGCACGAATTGCTCAACAAGGTCAACATCAACGATTGGTATGTGCCCGGAATCGATCCGGCCGTACCGATCGGAGAGAAAGTGATTACACATTCGACGGGGGAACGGGCATTATTCGTCTCGGTACTTGACAATCCCCAACCGAACAAGATCATTCAATCGATCGATATCGTCAGCAATAAGAACAGCATCTTGTTCATCCTTGCAGCTACAGGCGAAAAGCCGTAACGGTTCGTACGATATGGGGCTGTCCCAAAAGCGTTCGTATGGAAGGGGAACATCCCAATTTACACATGAAAGGACCCCAAATTCCACTGAAGAGTGGTATTTGGGGTCCTTTTTCTTGAAGAAACTCAGTTCTGAATGGGGCTCAAAAAATGACAAATTGACTTTTGGGACAGCCCCAGCTGCTGTCGATACCGGATGCTTGGCAGTCCGATAATAAACACCTGACAATCGTCAGATGGATCGGATTTTTGTCTTATTGTGACCGCGTCTGACAGAAGGTAGGATGTAGGAAACGACACAGAAAGAGGTGATTCCGGCTTGAACCACATCGTATCGCAGGAGCGGGCAGCAGTCGCACGCAGTCGCAGAAATCCGCTGCTGTCCCGCATCCGTAACAATTGGGATATTTATCTTGTCATCTCCATCCCGCTGCTTTCCCTGCTCGTGTACAATTATATTCCGATGCTAGGAATTATTATCGCTTTCAAAAACTACAAAGTGTTTGATGGCATCTGGGGCAGCTCATGGGTTGGTCTTGATCATTTCCAGACGTTGTTTGCCGATCCGAAGTTTTTCAGCGTGCTGAGCAACACGTTATTAATCAACCTGTACAAGTTGCTGTTCCAGTTTCCGTTGCCGATTATTTTGGCATTGTGCCTGAATGAGCTGCGCAACCGAATGATCAAGCGAGCTGTACAGACGCTGACGTACTTGCCCCACTTTTTATCGTGGGTCGTCATCAGCGGCATCTTCATCGATATCCTCTCGCCAAGCACGGGGATTATCAATTTTGCCATCAAGGTGCTGGGCGGATCGCCGATCACATTCCTGGGGGACGAAAGCTACTTCCGCAGCGTGCTTGTAGCGTCGACGGCCTGGAAGGAGACGGGCTGGAGCGCGGTGATCTACCTGGCGGCATTGACATCGATCGATCCCGAGCTGTATGCGGCGGCAAGCGTTGACGGTGCGGGCAAGCTGAGGCAGATCTGGCATATCACGCTGCCGGGTATCGCCGGAACGATCGCGTTTATCATCATCCTACGGGTCGCTCATGCGCTAGGCAGCGATGTGGAGCAAGTGTTACTGTTCTACAATCCGCTTGTATATGGTGCAGGCGATGTCATTTCAACATACGTGTACCGTGAGGGCATCCAGAATGTGAATTACAGCTACACGACGGCTGTCGGGCTTTTCACTTCCGTTGTTGGTCTGGCTCTGATGATTATCGCAAACACAATTAGCCGCAAATATACGAACAACGGCATCTGGTGACGGAAGAAGAGAGGAGGAGGGTCATGGTACACCTCAAACGTACGCGGGGCGAAAAAATATATGCGGCATTCAATGCGGCGCTGCTGATCGGCATTGGCCTGATCTGCCTGCTGCCTTACGTGACGTTGATCGCCAAGTCGGTGAGCGACGAGGCTTATGTTATCAGCGGGCAAATTCATCTGTGGCCGAAAGGCTTTCATTTAAACGCTTTTAAGATCCTGTTGAACGGTATCGATTTTCAAAAGGCTTTTTTCAATAGTGTGCTGGTGACCCTGTTCGGGACGCTTGTCCAAGTGTTTTTCACTGCCTGTATCGGGTATGCGGCTGCAAAACGCGACTTGCCTGGACGCAAGCTGATTAATATGGCGTACATCTTTACGATGCTGTTCAGCGGTGGCATGATCCCGACCTATTTGATTATCAAGGAGACGGGCATGATTAACAATTTGCTGGTGCTGGTCATCCCCGGCCTCGTCGGCGCGTTTAACATGATTTTGGCCCGCACGTACTTCGAGACGCTACCGGCGGCGTTGGACGAATCCGCGCGTATCGACGGCGCAGGCAATCTGACCGTGCTGTTCCGCATCATGCTGCCAATCTCCATTCCGTCGCTCGCGACGATCTCGATATTTAGCGCGGTGGCGATTTGGAATAACTATATGGGCCCGCTGATGTACCTCACCAACAAAAACGTCATCGTGCTGCCGCTGTTTTTACAGAGCATTGTCTCCGCGGCTGGTGCGCCTAATATGGAAAACTCGGCCGACATGGTGCATATCGCCTCCGAGACGTTCCGGGCCGCGGCCATCATTGTCTCGACGCTGCCTATTCTGCTCGTGTACCCGTTTCTGCAAAAATATTTTGTGACGGGTATGACGCTTGGCGCGGTCAAGCAATAGCTACTAACGGGAATAACAGATCGTATACGCACGTTCTGATATCCATAGATGCAAAACTCAGATAAGATAAAAATGGGAGGATTCTACCATGACCACACATTTACGTAAGAAAGGCTCGCTTTCACTTGCGGTGCTGCTGACCGTCTCGCTGGCTGCTGGTTGCTCCACCGCGAAAAAGGAAGGAGACATACAGACAAGCGCGAGTCCTGCCGGCTCCTCGCCGCCAGCCGCTCAGACAACCGAACCAGCCAAACAGCTCGACAAAAACGCCAAAATCCGTATTGCCGTTCCGGAGAACGCAGCCTTCAAAGGCTTCGATCAGGGCATGAGCGAAAACAAAAACCCGTTTCTCGATGCGCTCAAGGAAAAAACGGGCTACAAAAACGTTGAATGGACGGTTATCCCGGCAGCGAATCAGCTCGACAAGCTGAATTTGATGTTTGCGTCCGGCGATACGTTTGATCTTATCTATAATTCCGATCTATCGCTATACAACCGCTTTGTGGGGCAAGGAATGCTGTTGGATTTGAATGACGTGATCGGCCGCTATGGCAGCGAAATCAGCAAAATGGTGGCGGACAGCTCTTGGGCCGCTGTAACAAAGGGAGGTAATAAATATGCGATCCCGGTGCCTCCTTATCAAAAATACAATGATCAGAATTTGGGAGGCGGTTTCCTTGCACGCGAAGACTGGATAAACAAGCTCGGCTTGCAGGATCCCAAAAATCTGGATGAACTATATACATTCTTAAAGACGCTTAAAGAGAAAGATCCGAGCGGCAAAGGGACGCTCCCTCTTACGGCATCGGGAGCGAACCGCGGCAACCCGTTTGACGGTCTGGATATGATTACGGGAGCATTCGGCATGTCCGGCATCACGGATCTCGCTGTCCCATTTATTGTTCAGGATGGCAAGCTGGTTGATTCGCAGGATCTGTATTTGAAGGAGTTGCTGACCTATCTGAACCGGCTGTACAAGGAAGGTTTGCTGGACAACGAGTTCCTGTTCAACAAATCCGCTCAGGTGAACGAAAAAGTGTCGGCGGGGAAAGCAGCTGCATTGTATGCAGGTTATTACGATGTCAAAAATCTCAGCGCAGCGTTGGTAAAGACGGATTCGGGGGCATCGTTCAAGTTTTTGGCCCCTGTGACAGGCAAGGATGGCCGCAAAGGATATCCGAGGCCGGCGCCAGTCTCATTTTTCTTCATGATTCCAAAAAATGCGAAGCACCCGGCCGAAGCCATTGATCTTCTAAATACTTATCTGAAAGATAAGGACCTGCAGAATTACATCAACTTTGGCAAAGAGGGAACGCACTATGAGATGGTGAACGGCAACCTCTCTCCGATTAAGCCGGCCTATGATCAGATCATTTACAAAATTTACTATCGTCTGTGGAATTCACCGGACGTTTGGCTGCCGAACGCCAAACTAGCCGGGTATGAGCCGGATATGATCAAATACACAGCGGTCGGCCCGCATCTGATTGCGCCAAACATCAACCAGTACCGTCCGCAAACCGAGGTGGAGCTGTCAAAAGGCAAGACACTAATCGACTTGCGCTACGAATATGCAGCCAAAATCATTACGGGCGCCTTCCCTTTAGAGGCACTGGACGAATACTTCAAGAAGGCTGATGCCGCAGGGCGTAAGGAGGTTATCCAAGCGTCGCAGAGCTGGTTCCAGCAAGAGGGTCAAGCGATTTACAGCAAGCTGGTTCAGGCAAAATGATGAAGAAGAGCAGAGGAACGGGAACCTCGGTGCTTGCGGCGATAGTTCTGTTGCTTGCTCTGGCGGTGTTATTGCCGCCGCAGGCGCTGGCAGCGGGGGCAAGCGCCGAGTTGACAGCGGACAGAGCGGAGCAGCCGTCGATAACAGATAGAACAAGCGCAACGCTGGCGGCCGGGACCGGAACTGTGCGGATTGGCGACACCGTAACGATTACAGTTCGGGCCGAGGTGCAGGAGATGATTGCATTCGAACTTGACGTACAATACGATTCGACTAGGCTCCGATGGACCGCTGCTAAAGCGAGTATGGACGGCTATTCTACGCAGCCTCGTGCGGAGGGAAATCGGATAGTATTTGCCCATGCGAAGTTGGGGCAGGCAGAACCGGAGCGGGGCAATGTGACACTGGCAACGTTGTCATTCAAAGCAATCGAGACGGGGGAAGCTTCTGTTGTGCTGAATTCGCTGGAAGTTATGGATCGTAGGCTTGTGCGGGCAGTTGTTTCGGCTGGGGCTAGTGCAGTTATTGCCGTTAGTGAGCATGGTGACGACAGCGAATGGGTGGATGAGAGCGGAAAGCAGGGCAACGAGGTGGGGAAACCAACCGAGACGAACGGAGGCAAAGCGATAGGCGTAACGCTCGTTGGGTTGCCAGTGGGAAAGGGTGAGCGAGTCTATTATTTGCCTGCACGTGTTATTCGCATGACGACCGAGAAGACCGGCAATGTTCGCGCAGAGATTAATATACACGAGACTGTGGAGGCGCTGCGGTCGATTGTTGCCGGAAAGGGGAACGCTGCTTATGTATTTGCAATTGAAGATTCGGCTCCCGCCGTTGAATTGGAGGTGGCGGCCGATGTCATCAAGGCAATGCAGGCGAGACAAGCGGCAGGGGGGCCATCGGCGTTAATCATTGCAAGCACGATTGGTTCTTACCGGCTCCCGCTGGATTTGCTTCTGTCTCTAAGAGACGGTGATAGTGTCCGGATCGTCATGGAGCAGTCTCCCAATGCCCGTGCCTTGTCAATAGCTGCTGCGGAGCTGGCTGAGATGGGCTTGCAAGTGTCCGGTCTTCCTGTTCGTTATTCAATATCAATAGCGGACAGGAAAGGTGGCGTATTTCCACTAGATTTTTCTGGCCAGTCGAAGATAACACGCTCCATAGCGGCGGGGATGATTGACCCTGACGGTTCTGCAGTCGTGATGATTACGGAGGACGGCGCCATTTGGCCAGTACCCGTCCGGTTTGTCGCTCGGAAGGACAGCGGGTATGATGCTATTCTCAATCAGGCAGGCATTGGCGGAGGCCTTTATGTGGTAGTATCAGGCAGCCACAGCTTCGAAGACATGCGGGCCCACTGGGCAGAGGCGGATGTAACCCGACTGGCGGCACGGCTGATGGTGGATGGGCGGGAGGAAAGCCGTTTCGCACCGGACGAATCAGTGACTCGGGCGGAACTGGCGGTGCTGACGACTAGAATACTGGGGCTTGGCAGCGGTTTGGCGACTGGAACAGGGGCAGAGCCGTTTGCAGATGTTCAGCAGGGTGAATGGTATGCTTATGCTGTTGCCGTGGCAGCTCAATTCGGGTTGCTTGAAGGCTACGAGGATGGCATGTATGGGCCGGAACGCCTAGTCACCCGCGAGGAGCTGGCTGTTGTTCTGAGTAGGGTTGTCGACTGGATAGCCGACAGGGACGCGATAGAAGTAACGTCAATTATTGATGGCTATCGGGATAGTTACGAGACCAGCATTTGGGCAAAGGAGTCAGTTGCTCGCATGTCCAGACTGGGCGTATTTCAGGGGGATGACAGCCTCAGATTGCGCCCGCTTGAACCGGTGACACGCGCGGAGACCGCCGTGTCAATGATCCGTATGCTGCGTCAGATTTCTTTTATAGAGCCATCATAGTTTAGTGGTACGCCATTGAAGCACATTAAAAACGGTGAAATGGTGGGATCCAAACATAAATAAAGCCAGCCTCTAATGAATAAAGGCTGGCTTTATTTATCCCAAACTGGATTCATTCTTGCTTACCGAAAAAGCCATGGGGCTGTGAGTTCTTCGAGAATTCGTTGAATGGGGCAATGAGATTTGTCGTGTAACAAGAATTTATTCTGATTAGGATCCGCTTAAATAGCGGTTTTTTTTATTTTATCTGATCATGACTTATCCCGTGCGCTTAACGACAACCCGCTGGATGAAGATGGCGATAATCAAACCTATAATCGAGACGATTAGCGAAAAGAAGAACGCGTTCCGGGAGCCGAATGCTATCGCGCCTGCCATTCTATCGAAGGAATTCGACAATATAGAATCCTGTAAGCGCGTACCCATCCCTCGTGATAGGAGACTGACGGCAATGGCCGTTCCGATCGCGCCTGCCACCTGTTGAAGCGTACTCATGACGGCTGTGCCGTGTGGATGCAGAGCAGGGGGCAACTGGTTCAGCGCGTTCGTCTGCGCTGGCATCATCACCATCGAGATTCCAAGCATCAGTCCGATATGAAGAGCGACGATCCATCCCGCTGAGGAAGAAGCCGTTATCCAGCAGTAGAACCCTAACGTTGACGCAATGACCAAGAAGCCCGGGATAACCAGCCGCTTCGGACCGTGCTTATCGAATAAGCGCCCCATCGAAGGGGAGAGGATTCCGTTCAATGCACTGCCTGGCAGTAGCAGGAGGCCGGCCGTAAACGCGGAGAACTTCAAGCTGTTCTGCAGATATATGGGCAAAATAATCATGCTGGACACAATAATCAACATGCCGATCAAAATGATTGATTGCCCGACTGTGAACATCGGGTACCGGAAAACGCTTAAGTTCAGCAATGGCTGAGGTATGGTTAGCTGCCGAAGCGCGAACAGGTCTCACTGAACATGCCGACGAAGCCGCAGACGAGCAAGGACGTCATCATAAGGTTTCGATGATTCAATTCATTCCTCCATTAACATGGATGGTCTGACCGGTTATCCAATCGGCTTTATCGCTCACTAAGTATTCAATGGCATTGGCGATATCCACTGGAGTACCCAGGCGGCCAAGGGAGTTCATGCTCTTCATGAACTCAAGTTCTTCTTCTGACTTGCCAACGAAGAAATGCTCGGTTTGTATCGGGCCAGGTGCTACTGCATTGACGGTAATTTGTTTGGAACCGAATTCCTTGGCTAACTGACGAGTAAGGTGTTCAACCGCACCCTTGGTGCTCGCATAGACACTCATATCAGGGAAGGTTAGTTTCGTCCCTGCTGTAGAGATATTCACAATTCTCCCGTTGCTTTCCATATGCTTCCATGCTTGCTGACAAGCAAAGAAGACCCCTTTGACGTTAACCGAGAATTGATGTTCGAACTCCCTCTCAGTCACCTCGGACAGAGGGTTGTTCGTGAGCACCGCCGCATTGTTAATTAGAATATCCACTTGGCTGAACTCAGCCATCGTCTTGGCGAACATCTCCTCAATCTCATTTATTCTGCTGAGATCGGCGCGAACCGCCAACGCTTTTCTTCCATTGCTTAAGATTGTATCCACCAAAGCAAACGCATCCTCTGCGCTATTCGAATAATTGATGACCACATTCGCCCCCAATTCCGATAACCGCTCGGCAATGCCGCGTCCAATTCCTCTAGAAGATCCGGTAATCACTGCTACTTTTCCATTCAACGAATTCATGTCTAATTCCTCCAGTTTTCTTGTTTATTGGTGTGTAATTAAGTTAGAAAATCACTTTTTAAAACTCTAACACTTAGAATTCTAACAGTCAATATTTTTTTAATTCGATTTCTATCCGAATCCTGAATCGGTCTTTGCTGAACGAATAAAAAAACCTAGAAATAACAAGGGTTTGACTGTTCTTTATAAGATGCAAGGAAACCCGTAGACAGTCCAGTAAAATCCTTTAAAAGGAGCCAGCAGGGGGCTTTTGCAAGCATATTGATTCATCCAGCAAGCCCTAACTAGCCACCGGTTCCGTTGACACTTTTCATTCTTTCTTATATAGTTTCATTACTTACAATTAGAAATTTAATAGTTAGACAGGAGGAGTCCAGCATGGATACCAACCCCGACACCCCGTTTCTGGAAATGCTACAGCTTATCGGACTTAAATTAAAGAAACAGGCCGATGAGAGCATTAAAGAACTGGGCTTGAATTCTCAGCAGGGAAAATTAATAGCCTTCATCCATGAGCATCAGGAGCAAGGCCTTATTCAGAAAGATCTCTCCGAACGTTTCCATGTGCGCGGAGCAAGCATCACAAGCATGCTTCAGGGACTTGAGAAGAAGGGATATATCGAACGGAAGATCCCCGCTCATAACGAACGGCAGAAAAACATCTACGTTCTGCCCAAGGGCCTTGCCTTGATCAATGACTTCGAACTATCCTTCCAACGGGTAGAAGAGAAGATCGTTCAGAATCTCAACGAAGACGATCGGCAAGTTCTTCAACAACTTTTGACGAAGATCAATCAAAATCTGTAGTTAAATAAAATATTTTTCATGGGGGGGATATTATGAATAATCTAACAATCGAATTGTGCGAACGTAAAAACAAATTTATCATCAATAACCTGTACCCCCTGTACTTACACGATTTAGCGGGAATTCGGAATGTACTGCCAAATAAATATGGTGTTTTCGAGGATGATGAAAAATATCATACACTTGAACAACAAATACCTGTATTTGATATATGGTGGGAAAAAGAGGGTATTCTGTTTCCTTATCTATTAAAAGTTGATGGATTACCAGCAGGATTTATCTTGGTTGCAACGCCACCCTATTTGTTTGATAATTGTGACTTTATGATAAACGAAATATTTATTCTAAGACCCTTTAGAGGTAAAGGAATAGGCGAAAAATCCGTAAGAGAAGTCTTCAATCTACATCGAGGAAAATGGATGCTCTTTACTACACCAACGGACAAGAATTTGGATACTATAAGTTTCTGGAGAAAAACATTATCTGGGTATACAAATAATCAATTTACCGAAGAAGATAAAGAATTGAATGATGTCGGATTCTCCAAAGTTTTTCAATTCAATAATTAAGTTGGATACATTGGGGCATGGAGATAGATAACGAGGAACGATAGGGAGAAGCAAAGTAAGAACTGTTCCGGGTCATGAATGATTATTTAGAAGAACCGCGAAAAGATACAATGAGTTAATGGCATCACCAGAAATAATTGACAGTATCCTGTTTGAAGGAGCAAAGAAAGCAAGAGCTTTAGCTGCGCCTCTGCTAGGGCTCGCTGTTGGCAAGAAATACGGCGGTAAGCGTTGAATTAACAGAGAACGATTTTTGAACACCGGCAGGGCTACCAACACGATAGCTCTTCATTACGTTAACGGAGAACGGATAGTTTAATAAAGAAAGACACTCAAGCAGCCGGATAGTGATCGGCTGCTTTTTCAGGTTTTGTAACAATGAATTTTATTAAGACCCATAGTACATAATGTATTCTGTTACAATAGATTCATAAACCTGTATTATTATTAAAATGTCTTTAAAAATGTGATAATTCATCATTTTTTTAAATCTGTTATATACAAAAAAAACGACTGTATTATATAATAAAAAGGTAAAAATTGTATTGTTCTAGAGTTATAAAGAAAGCTTTTAACTTTGGTTTTTGATCTATCAGAGAATTAGAACTACATAAACTGCTACGGCGGGGAGGGAAATGCGGGTTGACTACAGCATATAAACTGAATGATGTTTTCATTGAGAATACTGTTAAAGCTCTCTCAGACTTGTTGCTTGATTATTATATTTTTCCAAAAACTGCTGAAACCATTAAGAGGGTTCTACTTGAAAAGCTTTCTGAAGGAGATTTTTACAAAGTAGAAAGTGGCTTAGCCTTATCGCAAAAGATTACAGGTTATATGCATGATATAAGTAATGACTTACATTTGAGTCTTTTCTTTAGTGAAGAACCGTTACCTCTTCAGTTATACGATCCAAACGCTGATAAGAACACCGAATTGCGCCAAAAACTAAATAACTACGGCTTTGAAAAGGTAGAAAGATTACCAGGCAATATAGGATATCTCGTTCTTAATGAATTCGTTTATCCCGAGCTTGCAGGTGAAACTGCAGCACACGCCATGAGTTTTTTTAGCGATACAGACGGATTAATCATTGATCTCCGTAATAACTACGGGGGCTCATCATTTATGGTGACTTTAATAGCCAGTTATTTGTTAGATGGTTCCCCTCCAGTGCATTTAAATGATATTTATTGGCGTTTTTATGATACCACGCAAACCTTTTGGAGTTTGCCATTTGTGTCAGGAAAACGATTCGGCAGAGATAAACCTGTTTATATTCTGACCAGTCGCAATACATGTTCTGGTGCTGAAGAATTCGCTTATAGTCTGCAAGCAATCAAGAGAGTAAAGATTGTCGGCGAAAGAACTCGCGGCGGAGCAAATCCAGGTAGCGTCCATCGTATAAATGATCATTTTAAGGTTTTTATAGCCAATGGTCGTGCAATTAACCCGATAACCAAAGATAACTGGGAGGGCAAAGGAGTTTTACCAGAGATTGAGATCAATAGTGACGAAGCTTATGAACAGGCATATGAAATGCTTCTTCAAGAGTTATTGCAACACTTTAGCGAGAACCCGGAACCAGGACGAGAGGAGTTATTGAAGGATATCAAAAAAATATTAGAGAATAGATAATATAACTATAGTTGAATGAAGCAATAAAGGCTGCCGCGTGCAGCCTTTTGTGCTAAACAGGGAGTGTAATACGAAAAATTGTTATTATTGGGATGTTTATTTTTACGATACAAATAAGGCGTTTGCCGTTACTAGGACAGGTGTCCCTACATAGACATATGCTGATGAGAAAGGCATATGCCATGAACAGGGATGGTGTAAAGTAGATGGCACAAAATCGGAAAAAGACAGGTACACGATTAACCGGAAGGATCGTATTTCCGGGCAATCCGTCATACAATGTGGCCAGAATGGAGTTCAATAGACGCTTTTCCAAATTTCCAAGGGTCATTGTTTTTTGCAGGCGAACTCAGGATGTGATCAATGCAGTCAAATGGGCTCGTGAGCGGGGCGTACGGCTGCGAGTGCGCAGCGGGCGGCACAGCTATGAAGGCTTTTCGGCTGTAAATGGCGGTATTATTATCGATGTGAGCGAGATGAATAAGGTTAAGGTTGATCGAAAAAATATGGTGGCCATTGTTCAGACGGGAAATCCACTTGCCCGTGTGTACAAAAAGCTGTGGAATAAGCGTGTGACACTTCCGGCTGGGACTGCGCCCGACGTAGGCGTAGCTGGGCTTACCATGGGAGGTGGCATTGGACTTCTGTCCCGGAAATATGGACTTACGTGCGATAACTTGAAACAAGTGAAGATGATCGTAGCTTCAGGGCGGTTCGGGGCAAGGACGATTGTGGCAAACAGGAGGAAACATTCCGATCTGTTGTGGGCATCACGAGGCGGCGGGGGAGGAAATTTTGGCGTTGCTATAGCCTATACTTTTCGGGTTAGACCCATTTCAATGGTTTCTATATACAGCGTTAACTGGAAATGGGGGGATTTGGAGAAGGTGTTACCGGCTTGGCAGCGCTGGGCCCCGTCTGTCACGAACCGCTTAACCTCAACAATCGAGGTGACTGCCAAGCAGGTGGGAACTATTGTATCTACCGGGCAATTACTTGGCGGTGCAGAGGAGTTGCGTCAATTGATTAGACCTCTCTTGCGAGCAGGTACGCCGGTGAAGGTGATGGTGAAGACAGTGCCTTTTATTGAAGCAACCAAATTTTTCGCTGAGTCGGACCTAAATTTGGAACCGAAGTTTAAAATAACCGGGGCTTACGGATTCAAACCTTTGCCTCGTGAAGGAGTACGAATTATACGTGACTTTTTATCCAAAGCACCCAACAGGTATTCTAGCGTTTGGAGTCAAAGCATAGGTGGTGCAGGAAGCGCGGTAAGTCGAGTATCGCCTACTGCAACGGCCTATCCTCATCGAAAGGCTGAGACAATCTACGAACTGTCAGCCCGCTGGAGGAACAACGGGGATCAGCAGCGGAATATTCAGTGGGTGAGAAGATTCCGGAGAGCGTTACGTACCTTTGTTAATGGGGATTATGTGAACTTTCCCGATTTGCAGATTAAGAACTGGCCCACTGCGTATTATGGTGTGAACTTTGGCAGATTGAAGCAGGTGAAACGAAAGTACGATCCTCATAATGTGTTTCGTTTTGCTCAGAGTATTCCAGTGGGTAAAAAGGTAAGAAAAAATAGTACTCACACCAGATTTAAATTGAAATAAAGGAGCTGCCAGCGGCAGCTCCTTTATTTTGGTGCGATCTATTTTGCAGCCGTTTTAATGACCAATCGCATAGTGCAATTGAACGACGCCGCTGCCGAGTGATTTGAAGTTTAACAATTCCACTTCCTTGTATTGGTACTTCTCCGTATCAATCAATAGATTGAGTCCTTTCCCTTCCAGTACCGGCGCGACATTGAATATGAGTTCGTCAACAAGCCCTTGACCCAGAAAAGCATTGTGAAGGTCCGCGCCCCCCGAGATGAGGGCGGTTGGATAGCCTTTATCCTGCAGGTAGCTCAAGGCTTCGAGCGGCGAGCCGACAACCGTTACACCGGGAATTTCTTTCACGTTTGCCGATACGACAACGATATCCATGCCGGTAAAAGCACCCCCGACTCCGCTCGCTTGCATCCCTTCAAACGTGCGTCTTCCAACAATGAAATTACCAGCTGCTTGAGCATGGGCCGCAAAATCGCCGAGCGCTTCCTTTTTTGGGGGATTATTCGGACTCGATTGTGCGTAGTTGCCATTGCCTGTTAGTGTTGCCCATAGAATTGTTTTCATTGGATAGCCTCCTAATAGTTGATGATAATAAACGGTGATTATAGTTCAGCGTAGCTTTCTTGATTACCGCGATGTCCGTTCAAGGACTCTGCGGATGGATGCGACCACCCGGTCCGGCCGATCTTCCTGCACATAGTGGGAGGCATCGTCTAACGACTCGGTTTCATTCAATTTCAAATAACCTTGCCATTTTGCCATCTCTTCGGGTGGAAAGCCCGCGCTATCCTTCATCCCCCACAGAATCTGTGCTGGTAAATTGGATAGAACCGGAAGTTTCGCCTCTATTTCCGCGAGCCACGGACGCGCTTTTCGGATCTGCCTTGGGAATACCCATGTCGGTTTCCGGGATTTTGGGGTTGGGAATGGATCGGTGTAGGCTTTTCTCAAGTTATCCGTGATTTTCTCGGAATGATAGATCCCATGCGGGACAATCTTCTTGGCGAAGAAGTTTCGCCTTGTCTGCAGCCAATATCCGAAGGGCCATCCGCCCATGGCAAACGAGAATAGCTTCATCGCAGGGAGCGTGGCCGGCCATGCCCAGGTATTCATCACGACAACTCCGCGCAGGTTCTCACGGTGCCTTACAGCGTAGTTGAATCCGATCGGGCCTCCCCAATCTTGGACGACTAGTACGAAGTCCTTGAGATCCAGTCGCCGGATGAATTCAGTGACAGCCTCCGAATGCTCTTTCGGCGTATAGCCATAATCGGAAGGAGCTCGTGACATTCCGAGTCCCGGGAAATCTAATGCAATCAGACGGCATTCGCCGCTCAATTCTTTGATGACGTTCCGGTAAAGATACGACCAGGTGGGGTTTCCGTGTAGGAGAAGAATGACAGGCCCCTGACCCTCGTCAACGTAATGAATCATGCCATCGCGATAAGACATCCAGTGGTCCTTGAACGGATACTCCGATGCATCTACATCAAACGGTCTTTGCATGTTTGCCTCCAATCTGCCAATTGTTACAAGCAGCGTTTAAATCGAATGGATTATATGTCTAAATATTCTGATTATTGAAGTGATTCAAAGTCCTGTTAATATCGATTGAGCGCCCCGGTTGCGCGCACCACACAGGGATTGATATCGATATGAAGTAGAATTTTGTGTTTCGGCTCTTCAATAAGACTACAGTACTGTGGTATATTTGAAAAGTACTTACAATATAGTGCAATAGTTTCAAAAAATGAACTATGGAGGAAAACGTCAATGTTGGATCGTTCTTGTATCGAAGCCATTGATCCTTTGCTAGAAATCTTGGATGGTAAGTGGACCCTGCCTCTTCTGCTAGAGTTGTTTGTCGGAACCAAACGATTTGGAGAGATGCGGCGAAAGCTACACCCGATTAGCCCGAAGACGTTAACGGATCGACTACGGGTGCTGGAGGAGAAGGGGATTATAACGCGCACGCAGTACCCCGGTGTACCCTTGCACATCGAATATGAGCTGACTGAGCGAGGGTGGAATCTGCAGCCTATTTTTGCGGCTATGTGGACATGGGTTCAGGAAAATGGCTTAAGTACCGAGCGTGGGACGGAAGAGATGGCATAGGTGTGTGTGAATGTAACGAAGCACGGGAGCGTAGACGGTTGGGAGCGGAACAAGCTCTTTTTCGTTGAAGTAACGGGGTTTACATGTCATTTTAAAAGTCATCTAACGAGTTCACAGACAATGGCAACTCATATGCTGCTAATCCGGAATCATGTAGCGATAGAGATAATTATCAAGAAGTTCTTCAGGAATTAAAATTCATGTGCTAGTTCGGTTTGGCAAACCTTGAATAAAGAACACTCTACAAACGAAAAGGAGCTGCCAAACGGCAGTTCTTTTTGGAATGAGTAAACGGGAATTGCGTGCAATGACGACACGTTTATTTACATCCAGAACTTAAAACCCTACTACATGTTCACAAAACCCGTATTTTATACATATGTACTCCATAGTCTAAAGGGTATCTTTCCAGAAACCCAATATCGGACGTCAAGAACTTGACCCGTTAAACGACAAGAACTACTCGTCGCAAAAAAGGCTTGGAAAACCACCCAGATTCGGTGGTTTCCAAGCCCTTTCCAATTTCTTGAAGTTGGCATTCATTTTTAAATAAGGAGTTTGCTGATATATGACATTGCTAAACGAACCTCAGTCTCCTCATTAATATTTCCAAGCGACATAGACAATGGATTAAAACTGATCTCGCTTTCTCTTACTTTTCTTTGATTATTTGAAAGAAACGGGCATTTCAAACCTATGTCATCTATGTTAAACGAACGGCGGTTATCCATATAAACTGTTGCTCCTTCCTGCTTTTTCAAAGGAATTTTAAAAAGCAGTAAAGGCATGTTTTTTGTTGCTAACTCAGTTAATTTCTTTCCTCGAGGTACAGTCACCTCTTTTGCCATCTTGTAGCTTGGTGAATTTACTGACGAGAATAATATTCCACCGAGTAAGAAAGATCCTGGAGCTCCATCGTTTTCCCTAACACAGAATGCACTGGTTTGGTTAATATTTTTCTCTATTGCCTTAATATATTTTGGATCGCTTACCATAGGACCAAATAAGTATTCTACTTCTGCAGTCAATTCCAACCATCCGCTCAAATCATCTTTTGTAGCACTCACAACGTTCATAAAGAGCCCCTTCGAAAGAATGAATATTATCGACTTAATTGTACCACATATTGGAATTATACTGCCCGAGGGAGCGGAACAGACCTCGAACAACTCGAGTTCGTTGGGAGCCAGCCGCGGCGTTAAATGAGGTGTTACGCAGTTTTGCAGAATTCCTGTGTTATCATCATCCCAGAATTCCTTCACTTTCTAATTCACTTTTATTTGCAGGCCTTAAAGAAATGTCTTTTCCCCATCCGATTTTAGTTCCATACTTACCGTTATATAAACAACCACATGTTGTGCATTCCTTTACAACTGTTTTACTGCTTATATTTGTATAATAATGAAGCTCACCCTGACAAACATCACATGACTCTTCGTACGACTTATTATAAATTGTCAGACCCTCGACAATCGATATATATAAGCTAAAATAGTCTTTGACTCTTCGTTCCTTCATTAATTTATCTATTTTCTTACGTGTATCTTTTACCATATCTTCAGAGATAGCTAGTTCATTAGGGTTTAAATTCATTATTGTTTTATCCCAATTACTTGTCCATTTTGGATGAGCATTTTTGATGTACTTCTCAATGTATGTCCAAGATTCCCTAAGTTCATCTATGATTTTTGGAGGATTAAAATTACTTGGTTCGAATACTAAATCTAAAAAAATTCGAGTAACCTTATTTAGATGACCATAGATATTCATAATATCACCATTGATAAAATTTGTTTTTTCTGGTTTTGCGAACAGCTATTGGTACAATAACCCTGTTTCAAATTTCTGATTCCTGCCTATGGCAAATGGATTATTGAACATACTTGACGAATAAACTTTCGAATCCTGCGTTAAACTGACAGTTACTTCATAAAAACAGGGAACAGCTTTTGCGGCAATCTGGTCCCTGTTTATTGTGCTAGAGTGCCCGTTAGTGCAATCATGTTTATCATATTCAGGTCCAAGTTATACTATTTCTAATTACTTTATAAAGTTAGGATAGAACCAATGTAAATCAAAGAATAATTTTTTTAATTTCCCGAACCCATCACTTCCATCAAACACTCTATTCCATTGTCTTTCCGCCTCATAAGTATCGATGTACCTAAATTCTAATTTATTACATTCTAATTGTCTTACTAATAGTTTAGGCCCTTCATAAGGATAATTCACTTCATTTTGTACGATATATAAATCACAAACTGAAGTCCATCCGTAAATATGATTCGAAAAATTTGAATCTCTGACAGAAACCACCAAGTTGTAAATACTTAAAAACTTGTTATCTTTACTACTTAGTCGTTCATAATCAGAACAAATATCATCCCAATTTCTTATCATAGTAGCTCTCCAAAAACAGTTTTTCATTCTCTACTAACCAAGTAAGACACAATCCGCGAGTTAGCGATGGATTGTTTTCACCACCGTGCTATCGTTCTCCGTTAGAATCACATATGATTATGTATCTTCTTACATTTTGGATAATAACATATCCTTTACATCCTCTAATGAGTACCCTGAAACTGTCGGCTTAACAATAATATGTATATGGTCCTTCAAGTAAGGTATCTTCCTAATTAACGGGAAATCAATAACTTTACACTTAAAGCCTTTTCTCGAATCATCGATTAACTCATCTCCAATTTCAAGGACATCATCAACAATGATTTGTCCATAAACAATGATACAATCCTTGAACTTAACATTAGTTTCAAGGATGCTTTTAATGACAAATGTATCCTTGACTACGATCTTCCCCATCTCGTCACATCCTAATATGACCCTGTATTATTTCCATATTATAAAAATGCTCAGTTGGATCAAAGACTTCCCTATCAGCATCCCCGTTGGTTTCCTCCATCTCATCGACGGACCAATGCTCCAAGTCCTCTTCTTCTTCATCACCATAAAAACTATCTGTATTGACAATAATATCATCGGTTTCGATAGTGATTTCTAGCGGCTCATTGACATCTAGCTGAAGATTAACAACATACGGATAGGAACTTTCAAATCGAACGCCATCTCCCCGCTCGTAGTCCCCGTCGGAGCCATACTGATGCTCGATATCAACATTACCACTTACTTGGACATCGATATGCTGATGATCAATTGACCTCACAATGATTTCCTCAATGTCGCTTCCTTCGACAATATAATGTGTAGACAACATGTCAACTTCAACCAATACGTCTTCAATTGTGGCCGATGAGATCGCTTTATGCAGAGATACTTCCAGCGCCTCAGAAACCATTTCTTTCAGTTCTTCGATGTCTTCAAAGAATCTATGTACAGCAGATAAAGTATCCTCCACAAGCTTGTTCCCGGTAACATGATCCACGTTAAACGTGCTTTTATTGTAGTGAACGTATATACTGAGTTCGTCTACCGCCTGTTGTGTTCTGTCTATGATAAATGACAGGTCCAGCTTAAGCACGTCGGTCACGAATTCATCCGAGAGTCCCCCACGAATCGCATACTGCATTTTTTCCGTTCTTTTAGGTGTCGTTCTTTTGCCATTGTTGTCGTCCCACCACCCACATAGCATGACACTTGAATTTGGAGCTAAACGATCGATGACATGATTAACTAGTTCCCTAATCCCTAAAGAGAAGAATGCGTAGCGTAATGGATTTGTTTCAGATGATAGTGCATCGAGCGATGCCGTAAACGCATCAACTTCCATTGTTCTCTTTAGATACTTTTGAATGACGTGTCTCGGCATTTGTTTCATGTCTTTAACCCACCTTATCTAGCATATTATTTTCATTGTCTACAACTTTATTTACCAGTCTACTTTATTTTCTCGGAACTGCTGCTGCCTTCCAGAAACGCAGGAACTTGAGCTGCAGCTGTTCGTGCTCACCGCCATCGCTTGCTGCCAGACTACAACTTTATTTTCCGAGTTTCACCGAACATCTACGGCAGTCGAGCTAACTCTTCTAAAATACAGTGCTTTACAAACCCTTCTAACACTTCAATGCATTCTCTTACAAAAGAAACGGCATTTTCTAGGTTACCACCATGAAAATTATCGTTTCGAATGGCATACAAACACATTAAAAGTGCTTCTTCCATGTTATTTGTCAACACAGGCTCAGGAAAGAGTCTTGGGCCGTGAGGGTATATATGCTCATCAACATAGTACGACAACTCAGTAGAAACATTTACTTTCCCTCTACCCTTTCTCACCTTCAAGTCAGCATTAATGAAAGAATTTAAGAAATGAATTCGTCCTGCCGTAATATTCATCAGATATGTTTTAGCAAACAACCGATTATTCATGTACATAATAATCTCAGCTTTTTCACCTTCCAGAGTACCACCCACTCTAGGATTAAAGTGAGAATTGGTTTCTAAATCATATAGTGAATTGTATGCTGTCCAAAGAGAACGATATTTGGCAATCATTTCATGATATCGAAGTCCAACTTCATTGCCGATACCATTAGCATTGTTCATCCAAAATAACGCCCTCTCAACGTTATCCTTTGTGCCCGTTGTTCGTACTCCCTTAATTTTGCTAACATCACCAAGCGACTTTTCAAAGGAAGAAATTTGAATTGGTACGGATGCTGAATCGTAATTAATTCGGTCAAATTCCATCGTTTCATATGTAGTTTCCACATGACAACACTCAAGACTTCTCTCAATTAATTTAAATCTCGTATTTCCTTTCTTTCTTACACGTATTAATCCATTGTTCCTACTTGATGTATTCGATAATAAAAGAGTATTAAAGATCCATTGTGTCAAATCATTAACTACATATTTGAATGCAGCAAAAGAGATACTAGGATCTGTCGGTAAGGTAAAAGTAGTAGTTGTTTGGCCTTTTACTGAGGTAGCCTGATTACCTTTTGTTTGAAATTCTAGCGAATTTAGCTCCGTGTTGTCACTACCTAACTTCGCGCACATTGCATTGGAGATAGATCCGTCGAATTCCACTCCTTCAAATTGCATTTCAAAATCGTAGACATAGTGTGACAATCTTAATTCCTCCTAATCTCAGGTGAT
Source organism: Paenibacillus sp. HWE-109 (assembly GCF_022163125.1). Lineage (NCBI taxonomy): Bacteria > Bacillati > Bacillota > Bacilli > Caryophanales > Paenibacillaceae > Paenibacillus > Paenibacillus sp. HWE-109. The sequence continues at coordinate 2,974,458 of NZ_CP091881.1, forward strand.
TTTTCTTGGTTGATTAATTTTAAACAACTCAGTCCTGAAGTTCAAATAAGGTAACCCATTGTAAGAGGGGAAATAAATAGTAGACCGTGATATTAAAGCGGTTTGAAAAGATAACACACAAGCTAAATAAAATAGGTTTTAGACTGTTTGCAGCCCGGCTCACCGGCCACACAACCCCATCTCATCCCGGAAGCACCAGGAGCGTGAGCTGTAGTTGTTCTAGCCCGACCACCATCGCCGGCGCGCGCTAGTCAACAAATTTACTTTCTTCTGACAACCTCATTAATCCTATTATGGGTGAAAAATTGTAAGAGGAACAGGGTACAAGTATTACGAAGAACAGGAGCGCAGCAGATTTCTTTTTCAATGCGTTTGACCGGTCGAAAAAAAGAGGCGTTTTACTAAATATACTTTTAAATGACCGTTTTTGTCTCCTATACTCTTAATTACCGAGTATAAAGTGACAATAATAAGGCAATAACATTAATACTCCCCCTTCTATTTATCTGTGCTTTAATATATTCACAAAGACAAAAGGTGCGCTCATAAAAGGCAGCGCACCTAAATCTCATACGGGGGGACCAGCGGTACGAAACCCTAGAAACATATGAATAAACTATGTGCTCCTTTACACCGGCTGCTCTTACCCATTCACTAACTTCAAACTTCTTAAGGTGTAGGATCGGGCGAAAATTATATACATGCCTACCCTTGGTTTCAGCAGTAGCATCGCTGATTGACCAAGAGGAGTAACCCGCTCTTCGAGAGCTTTCTTCGTGCCTCTCGCCCGTGATACATAAGATATTCTCACTCCTAGTCCTCGCATATTTCAAGTAGACGTCACGTACTAGGTAAGAGGTGCAGAACCTCGCGGAGCTGTCTGGAAACATCTGTGACTTAACCCATAAGTTTGCCGTTTTGGAACGCATATGTTTTACATTCGCAGTAATATCACCTCGTCTAGCCAGCTTTTTCAAAGACCAACGAATCGTTGGAATCGCCAATCGACGGATAGGATTCGTTTCGGTGACAAACAATGCTTTACAAGTATCATTTCTGCTGTCCAGGTACCTCTTAAGCCAAACCTTACACTCCGTAGTAAAATAAACCTCTCTTTGTTTGGATCCTTTACCATTCACGATAGCGGAGCAGTTTTCCCAGTTGATGTCTTCAAGGTTTATTTTCTGAACTTCTCCAACGCGGCATCCAGTGCAGTATAGAAACTCTAATAAAGCATGCTCTCGATTAGAGTAATAGGAAATCTTAAGATGAATTACGTCCTCCTCAATCAGAAATTTCGGAATGCGTTTATCCATCTTTGGTTCTCTCAATTTAATAGAAGGATTCCGCGGGAGATGTCCCTCTTCAAATGCAAAACGAAAAAGGGAACGTGCAAAGCGAATGCGATGGCCTAAACTACTAGGTTTTAATCTCTCTGATACCCTAGCCAAATAGTCTTTAAGTAAGATTAGAGATATTTCCTCTAATTCAAGATCACCAATTACAAGAACTAACATCTTTAATTGTAGAGAGTATGCTTTCATTGTGTGTGGATTAAATCCCTAAATACGTTTATCAGCTTCATACAGCATCCACAGATCCTTTAAATTCATAATAAAAAACCCTCCCTAGTTTTGTTAACTCTAGATTTGCTAGAAATAGGAGGGTTTAATCTTATATTCCAATATTTAGCTATCGTTTACCGCAGTTTTAAAGAAGTTTTGCAAAAATAGGGATCATCTGACTGTGCAGCAAGCCGGTAATTCTTATTGAAGTAACGTACCCGTCCCTCAACGAAATTACCCAATCCACAGAATGGTATTTTCCGCTTTAAAAGCTAATGGTAACTTTTCAATAAGCAAATCAATCCTTGTCACCATATACTCCAAATCATTATTCTTCAGATTAGCATATGCCCAAGTTCTCAACTTTATTAGTTCCAAAAGTGTAGATTCTAATTGTTCTTTTTTTAATTCTACTCCATTCTGAATACCATGAATTTTTAACTCCTCAATAGCTGACTGCCAAAACTTTGTAAAGAATTCTTCACTAGAAATTGGTATTTCAAAACCTAGTTCAAATGAATTATCCTCTTGATTCATTCTAAACACACTTACAGACATTATTTAGCCTCCAAACTCCGCCGCGGTGAATTGGAGATAAATGATTAGGCTATCGTTTTCCGTTAGTTTCATCGTCTTTTGAAACCGATTGTGATTTCCCCGTCATGATAAAGTTCAATTACATATTTCGATGGGGATAAAAAATATACATCCGAACTAACTGCCAACAAATCATCAATTGCACTTATGGCTTTATGAAGTTGAGCTTGCAATACAGGGAAATCCCCATAACTCCAAAGAATGAATACATTTTCTTCAATTAGTTCCCCATATTTTTTAATAAGGATGGTCTCGATTTCATTTACATTTCCTACAACCATTTTGTAGTTTACATTTTCCCAATCAATTCTTGACCAAGGGGAAAATGGATAGTTTTCTCCGAGATAATCATATATTTCATCGCTTTTTTCTTTTGAATATATGTTAGTACCCTCTCCCAATGCATTAACACATTCCTCGAATAATACGCCAAACTCTTCTTTGTGTTTTAACTTCTGTTTATTGAGTAGTTGTTCCAGTCTCCACTTTCTATCCTGTTTCCCATTCACGTTGTCACCATTCCTCAAAAACGGCTAGCTTTACATTAACGTATCTCAGCGAACAGATGCTTCACTATCAGTTCCCCGTTAGTTCAATATTGCTTATTTAGTTACTAATTTATTGTAAACTCTCCACACAAAACATGAGCTTCATAGGATCTTTCCTTCAAGGGTACAAGTACTGGAGAAACAACCCGATAATTTCCTGATGGAATATTATTCGTATATTTACTTATATCGTATGTGTGTGTGATTTGAGTATGAGATTCAAAGCTTTTCTTTTCTTGAGAAAAGCCAACTGCTTTTTCGCGATATACGTCCTGCCAATTACCGTCAATTTTCTTTTGGATATAAAAACTATCTTCATACGTTAACTGTTTGTCTGTATCGTTTTTCCATGTAAAAATAATTTGCTTTGTATTAGGAGAATATGAAGATTCTTGTGGAATAACTGTAACGCCTTTTGCTGCGTTATTAGCAACATCTTTATAACTAGACGCTGTCGAAATGCTATTTCCAACCATTGGCTGAGAAAACTTCGCTTCAATTATTTTTATTTTGTATTTATTCCAAAGTTCATCCTCACTGATAATCCCGCTAGCAGTCGGGCTTGATATACTTACACGTCCTGGGTTATAACTTGTGTACTTTTTGTATCCTAAATAATATTGCGGATTCCCGAGATCATAATTTATGAATGTACCGCCCTGACCTTGAACAAAACCATCAAATAATGTAATGCTAAACTGTTCTTCATTAGACATTAATTTTTGTGTAATCTTTTCTCCGTTGGCTAAGTGCTCATCCCATTTTATATATTTTCCATGTCCCTCATCCATACCAATTCCGGCATAATCACAAATGATTGTATCGTCAATCATAAATTGTTTGCCATTTAATTCATAGGCCAAATGAAACGGAAATTCCCCATGTTTATTCATTGGTGTAGGTAGGTTGGGCTCTAAATAAATGCCTATGATTATCAGAAGCCAAGGTAAAATAAGAAATGATGCTATCGCAATTAGCAGTAACAACGGAATTCCGAGACCTAGTAATAATATTTTTTTGCTATTCATAAATCCTCCCTCACTAAGTTATTGAGCATAACTGCCAATTAACGTAATAGCGGCTGCTTTGCGGCAGCCGTTCAACTATCGTGTCCCGAGGGAGCTTAATGATGCGATGCAGTTAGGTGGTGCTGATGTGTCTGGGTGACTTATCTTCCGAGACCGATACGGCTTGTCCGCCGATTCGTGAACACATTGTTAGATGAAATTACTCAGTTACTCGCCTCGAAACATAACCCCGTTCGAGTTTTAGGTGAAAATCTTTTTTAATATCCCAACACCATATTCTTGAGGATAAAAACATACAGAAAGAATCACAGTTACTATTAATAACAACGCCAATGTAATAAATTTCGATGTTCCATTACGCTTTCTAAATTTAAATAAATATAAAAGGACAACCACACTATTTAAGAACGTATATATTTGGTAAATACACTATACGTCCTAGTCCTGTATTTGGAAAGTTCAGTATTAAGAGTGTAATTATAAGTATTGAAGGTGACATTGCAAGCAAATATATATCAGGTTTATTTCCTACCCAAAAGTTATTTAATTTAATTCTGGGCAATCCAAAAAAATGTTGTATTACAGTCAGAGCATTTGTGTGAATAAGGAATAATAAAAGGAATTAAAGTATTCTATTCTCCGTAGTCAATGACACCTGTAAAAAAGTAAAAATTCAAAAATAAGTAGATGGAAAGTAAGAGTCTTGTATGAAATGAACTCATCTGTTTGACGTTTATACTTTGACAATTAGAACAGTTCTTCATATTTCCACCTCTTGTTTATCATTGACAAAGCACAACATAAATCTACTTTCAATTAAATTATAGGATGTTTTGTTTTATTTCAGTAGTGCTATTTTTTTATAGTACCTGAACTTATTACCGCAGTATACTGCCCGTTACTTCAATGAAACAAGGGACAGCTGCCTAGCACGGCGATCTGTCCCTTGTTTTTGCACTATCGTTCAAGTTAAGTTTAATGTGGTAAATAACCGGAAGCGCAACACGTATGCGAAAAAATTAGGCCTTTACCTTCTAGATCCAGGATCCACCTCGAAGATCCTCTATCGGGCTGATAGTCGCAGCAGCACGCTGCGTACATAAGGTGTTAAGCGATGGTTCCTACATCTTGAATCTGCATTAAATACTTGTTCTTGAATGTCTCTTAATTAGAAACATCTCTACAAAGGGTAATAATATTGTAAATCCAGTAAGTGATAAGGCTAATATGAAGCCAATTAATAATTTTGTATATCCTAGAGATCCTCCATCAGCTAACATATAAACGGATGTTGTAAGAAAAATAAAAAGTACAAGTAGCTGTCTCAGTTTTCTCACCTTCCTCCACCTAATATCACTTATTCCAACCGTTGAAAAAAGTGATATCGCTAGAGGAAACGGTTCTGTTAATAAAAAGTGAAGATATTTCAATCCCTCATCGTGTGTTGACCAAGGAAAATTATAATCATCAGAATAAAGATATAAAACAATAAAAAGAGCTATTCCTAGAGATATGTAATATAGGAATGAGAGAAGAAGGTTCTTCAATGTTTTTACTCCTTTTCTCGGAACATTCGCCTATACTCGTAGACAAATAATTCTATCTAAGTTTATTTTCAAAAAAGTCCCCCAGCACCTTCGTGTTTACCACAATTTTACTGAAGCGACTCCCCACTAGATAGTACTATTTTTCTTTAGTACCTCACGGATACTATCTTGAAGTAATCTGCCCGTTAGCTCAAAAAAGACCGCCTTTCCCCGATTGTGATGGCTTCAGCAATGGCATACAATGAATATAAACCAACCCAGAAACTTTATCGGAAAGGACCGATCACTATGCAACTGAAGCTGAAAATTATCACGCTCAGCCTGTAAAAGATCTATTTGTCTTGTCCTTGGTGCCTTTTGCAGGCTGAGCCTCTAACCAAGGGGGCGTGATAATTTGAAACCGACACGAAAAAATCGAAACCAAGCATTCGTTCGACATCGACGAAAGGTAGCAATTGCGCGTAAAAAAAAGATTGCTAAACAAACGCACTGGCTTGTAACTAATGAGCAATACGGACGTTTGTCCAAAAACAAAGTGCATTGTTCTTGTTCGCTTTGCAGCGACAAAACTGCTTTAATTGGGTTTCCAAAATCCCAATTTAACCGCCTGCAAAGCCAAGCCGAAGAATTACGGGATTCTCAAAAGGGAGAGCATTAGTGCTCTCCCCCTTTTGTGTAAAAAGTTCTGGACTACCTCTTCATATTGAACTATCCGTATCCGTTAGTTCAATACAATATGATTTTCAGATATTTTGACTCGTGTGATTATTTCCCCATTTCAAGAACTTAATCCATATAAACTCATCAAAAACTGTTTCTTTATCAAGTTGATAATGTTCCCCAAGTTCTCTCCACTCGGAGAAATTAAACTCTCTAGGATACTTCCCTAGTTTGGTAAGTTCAATGAGAAGTCCTTCAAGTGCCATCTCATATTCACTGTGGTTGAAGTAATGCTCTACTTCTTTAATGTCCTCTACACTTAAGAGTTCCCTGGAGGAAATAATAAACTGCTTTAATAGGACATAAAAAGTATCCATTTTTTCACCTCAATATATAAATTCCCCATTCAACTCAGCTGCTTGTTACTTCAAAACAAGGAGCAGCTACCAGTGATTTGCCTCCTGTTTTCTCAACTAACGTTCCTCAGTTATCTTAACGCAGACTACTACCAGTTTGGTTTATATCATCTTCTTAACACACCTAATAAATGGAGTTATGGCAAAGCAATCCTCTAAGTCCTCACCTTCTAACGACCAATATAATATTGTATTTGTATGGATGGCTATATCTTTTAATAGTAGCTCCTTTGCTTTTCTCAATATTGGTTCACTAACATCACCTTTTTCAATAGCGTCATTGAGTGATTCAATAATTACGATCATTAAAGCAAATTTTTCTTCTTCGTTAAGAATTATACTTTCATAACAAGAAAGAAATTCATTTATTCTTGTATCATCTGCCACTTCATATTCCCAATCTTGGGTAAATGGGCCTGGTTTAGGTAAACTCAATTTTTTAACAAGACTTTCAATGGCTTCCCTAGTTACGTACTTGGGATAGTTGTCCATTAACTCCCCTCCTACTGGAATTCGTTTGGAATGAGAATATTCGGGTATAATGACACCCCTTTTGTTAGTAATTACTACCATTATTATACTTCACTTTTTGAGACAATCACCACGCTAAACTGCCCTTTAGTTTAATAAACAAAAGAGGAGCTGCCGTGACGCAGGCCCCTCAACTATCGTGTCCCGTTAGCGTAGCGATCATCTTATCTTTAGTAATAGAGAGTACGACAAATGAATATCTAAACAATAAACTCTATTTGTTCCGCTACGATTTCAAAAGAGGCATTATCTTCTTCATCCCAATTAACAAAGAGAAATTTACGAAAGGGTTCATTCTCTTTCATTTCACTTACGGAATAAAGCATCATTCCTATTGGTCTGTTAGAATTGATAGTTTGAACCCCATAAAATTTAACAACTACTACCTCTCCCTCACAGCTTCTTAAAGTTACAATAAGAATTGTGTTTTCCCAAAAAATTCCTTCAATTTTGCTATCATGAACTCTATAATCGCCTAAATAGCCTAGGAATTGGTCTTTCTCCTCCATAAATTGCTCCTTAATTCGCAAATGTATAATACTATGCAAGGTAGTTTACCACTAAGTGCTGAATAAACCGTCGGTTAGGTGAGCAAAGTGTCTCCAATCGGTATTGATTTATCGTTCTTCGTTAACGTAAGACATATGGACTTGTAATTACAAACCAATATATATGATCGGCAAGATCAATATTGTTCTCCGAGAGCCTGACCCTCCTGAGCAAATAAACTAATCTGATCAAAACGCTTTGACTTTAGAATACTTTTATTTAACTCTTGTATCTTTTCTATTAATTCATTGCTTTTTGAAAAAAGTTCTTTTTCAAAATCATTCCAAAGTATTGTCTCATTTATAATATTATTCCTCAATGCCTTTATGAATAGTTCTCTATCAGTAAGGATCGGTCTAACATCATGAATTTCTATTTTCAATTCACTAATTATAATTTTATTATCCTCTCGACTAAATTCAAGCCATGTCCAAGGATTTTCAATATATTTTAGCGCAACATAGTTAGTTTTTTTGAGCTGGTGATACACATCGATAAGAAATTCAAAATGTGTAAGTATTAATTCAGATTACATGCGTTTCGTCTCCAGCCTCATCTCTGGAGATAGGAAAGGCAGATATTCAATTCCATTTACCTTTATGGTAAAACAACCATAAATCTGATTATATTCTTTGTTAAAAGTCTGGAGGTCAATTACACGAAGTTTGGAAATATCATCATCAAAGATCTCATATCTAATTTCAAACATTAAGCACCACTCCAAGCTTTAACGGGATGTATCTATTTTACTATAATAATGGATTAAATTGTTGTCATTGTGATTGTTGCGTTAAACTGCCTATAGCTTAATAAGGCTGCCAATCAAATTTCGCGGCAGCCTCACTTATTTTGTTTAACTAACGTTCCCCGTAATCATTTGTTTACTCGGCTGTTAATGTTTTAATAATTGCAAATTGAAGACCTTAATAATCTCTGCATAGCCTACAATTCTAGATGCTTCTTGAATATTTATTGTTTTACCAACCCACAAAGTATTTGGATATGCTTCTGGAGAAATGAAGGTTATCGTACCCAGTACAGTCTCCCCCATTTCAACAATGTCTTTCTCATAATAATGGTGTGCCCCACTTGTTAGGTAATTGTCAGTGACCAGATGGTTAGGACGATAACCTGAGAACACAGGTCTTGTTCTTACGCCATTTTTTAAAAAAGTTATTTTTGCTTCTACATCTGGTACAGACATGTTCCATCACTCCTAGACCTTGTTCATTATCGTTTTCGTCTCTATCATATTTCTCTATACAAACTTAGTCTTCCTTTAATTATAAGTATCCTGCCCAATAGCTTAATGGCAAAAGGAGTAGCTGTCGCGGCAATCTGCTCCAGGTTTGTTTGAACTAACGTTCGCCGTCCCTCAATTCTACCCAATCTTTGAAGATTAAAAGAATTTCCCCTAAATTTTTAGGACCACCAAACCCTTCAAAGTACCCTTCTTTCAACCTACAATGTATCCAATCATGCTCGGTTCTTTCTTTGACCAAACCTTCAAATGGTTTGTTTTCTAAAGTAGTTTCTTGCAAGTTTATTTTTACACTCCAACCAGGATTATCAAGCGTTCCCATTTTCATTCCATAACAATGTTCCCAATCTCCATCACACTGTGATAAATACCAGTCTTCCAACCATTCTATTAAATTCAAATTGAAATCCCCCTGAACTATTTCATTTCAATTTTCCTTTACTTCAATGGAATCAAAAAGGAGTTGCCAAAGCGGCTCCTCAACTATCGTTATCCGTTAGCGCAATGACCAACACTTTTATTTATTAGTTGCCTCTAGGTTGGTCATTCGGTTCAGCTCATCGAAATGTGCTGTAACCGTCAGCTTAGCAGAAACACCCGTTAAACTGTCATTCGATTCAGAAACATTAAACCCCTTGTCTTTCAAATAAAAGAATAATGCTTTTCTGTGATTGAGTTCAAATCCCGTAATCAGTTGAGGAAATACAGTTAATACCGATTCGGGTTTTTCCAATAAACCTTCTTCTGCTACATCAATAGTAAAAAATGCTGTACCTACACCATAGTTGCCAGCATAATAAAAACGATTTTTAAACATTCCAGAAGCTATACATGCAATTATATGTCCTTCATTATCGGTCGCAGAGATTGTATTTTCTCTCAGTTCAGGAATGTTGTTCTTTATGCCATAAGCTTTCAATTGCATTGCTTGTGTCAAACTATCAGAGGAAATCTGTGCTTGAGCGTTTCCCCAAGCCCATAACCAAGTGTTTGATTGGTGCGAAACACTACCCAACATTTGAATAGGGAAAGTTAAATCATTACCAAAGGTCGCTGTTCCTGCACTCATATCAACATTCCAATCAAGGTTACTGACTAAATCGTTAATTGCTAATTGTTTCTCGAGAGCAATACCACTATATCACTCTAATAATTCTTGCAACGATGAAAAATTCTCAATATCTTGTAAATCTACGTTTCTTACTTCCTGCTCCAAAATTTTTTGTTTTTTTAGAAAATCGAATAATCCCACTCTGCCACCTACTTAATAAATTTAAATAGCACTTCTCATCCATAAATTACATGTTTCAATTCTGCATGTTCTTGCAAGAATCCTGCCCTTTAGTTGAACGGTGGCTTCAATAAGACACCCCCGCCGCTACAAATCTAAAAGTAACGACGGTAGAGTTCTCGCCGGCGTTCCCCGCGCAGTTGGGCATAAATCTGAGTGGTTGATGCTTTTTCATGTCCCAACATGCCTTGAATAAAATCTAATGGCGCTCCGTTATCTAGGAGCTGGCACGCGTAGGTATGACGAAAGCGATGAGGATATACATTTGCTTTGAGCTCTCCCCGATCAGCAAGCCGTTTTAATGCCCACCTGATCGTCGGAATAGCCATCCTTCTTGTTGGATGTGTATCGGTTACAAATAGGGCATTGCAGGAGTCCTCGCGGCTCGCGAGATACTTCTTCAACCAAACTTTACACTCGGTTGTAAAGTAAACTTCTCTTTGTTTTGAGCCCTTCCCATTTACGATTGCGGAGCAGTTCTCCCAATTCAGGTCTTCGATGTTTAACTTCTCCACCTCTCCAACCCGGCAGCCGGTACTGTAGAGAAACTCTAGAAGAGCCCTCTCTCTCAGAGACTGGCAAGAGATTTTCAAGTGAATGACATCCTCCTCGATCAAAAACTTAGGAATATGCTTTTCCATTTTGGGTTCGCGTAACTTCAAAGAAGGATTTGATGTTAAGTATGTTTCTTCATAAGCAAAGCGGAATAGGGAACGAACAAAACGTATACGATGTCCCAAGCTGCTGGGTTTCAACCGATCGGACTGCTTTGCCAAGCATTCCTTCAACAAGTTCAAAGTAATCTCTGAAATATCCAGGTCTCCTAGTTCTCTTACCAGCATCTTGAGCTGTAGGGCGTAGGCTTTCAATGTACTTGGACTAAACCCCTGGATACGTTTATCAGCTTCATACAGTCGCCATAACTCACTTAAAATCATAAATAAAACCTCCCATAAGAGCTATTAAATCTAGTTTGCTTCTTATGGAAAGTTTTAGACTGACTTTATTAACTGCGTTAGTTTAATGAATTAATGCGATGGGTTAAGTGTTAAGAAAATATCAGATCCCAAAGCTGCGATAAAACGCTCGGCAAATATTCCTGGGGATATACGACAACCGCCAATAATATGCTTAATAATATCGCTGCAATCCAAAATAAACATTTGAATGCCCTAGATTTTAGATTACGTGTGAAATTTAGAAGCAAAATAAAAAAAGTTATATTAAGGAATAATGTTACAGGAATACTCACAATTCTTCCAAGACCTGTATAAGGGAAGAACTCGACTAATAAAAACATGGTTGCAATACTCGGAATCATGGCTAAAAAGAAAATAGTTACTGACTTTTTCATGTGGTGTTCTCCTAAGGTTCCAATAGCTTGAGAAAACATTTGATTATGATGTATTCGCGAAATCGATTTAACTATTCTCCCGTTACTTCAACTGACAAAGGCAGCCGATCGTGTACCGGCTGCCTTCATGTCGTGATGAAACTATAGTTCTCCCGGTAGTTGAAAGACTCGTGCGTTCTTGATTCATGATGTTCTCTTGAAAAAACGGTAATACACATAAACGCTAATGAAATAAAATGGAAATAAAATTAGCCCAGCAAGAGCGTAATGAAAAGGGAAATACTGCTCCCCTTAGCTATGTCCCTTACGTGTATCTTTTCTCTTGTAAAACCTGTCTATGAGAAGGATTAAGATATGTACCATGGTTATAAGCACTGCCATCTGTATAGCCTTAATAAAACTAACCCCTACAAAATAATAAACCAGAAGCAAAATGGCACAAAAATAAAAAGCAATCCCTAGAATTGATTTCATTATATTTAGCCCTCCCTTAGCTTACTAATTTTACCACACCCCTCATCCTCCAGTATTGAGCCAAATCCCGTTAACGCAATGAGGCTGCCAATCATTTTCACGGCAGCCATGTGGTGTTTGTTTATTCAACTCTCGTTCTCCCTTTAGCGTAATAACTCAAAGCTATAGCACCAGTTAATCCAATAATGACTGATCAAACCATACATCTTCATAATCGTCGGCAATAAGAAATCTCCAACCTGGTCCCAATCCAAGATATTTTTTCAATTTTGGATCCCACTCATCTATATGCCTTACATGTATGGGGACAAAGTAATCAGGATCTTCTGGAAATACCTCGCCAGCCCAGATATACCAACCACATGTTCCATTTTCAGGCTTATGCCTTAGTCCATTAATCGGGAATAAATTATCTCTCATATTAAGAGCAATTCCCAGCTTTTCATTAAGATCACTTTCAAGAAAAGCAGCACCATATTTAACACAAATTACTTGTTGGGATTCAATCATTACTTACTGCACCTCATTTTCACTATCGTTCGCCGTTAGAGCTTAATCAAAAGCCTTATAACTGATTATATTTGTTTCTTATTTCTTCCTGAGAAAAACCACCCCAAGTCATCTCATATAAACAATGAGCAATGATATCTACCTGGTCTAATCCACCATCATCTACCCAATATCCTAGCCATTTCTCCCATGAATCGAAAGAAATGTTATATTTAATGCTATCATTTCTTTTTCGCCCGCTAACTGCCCAGTAATTATCTTCCGATACATCAGTCACTTCATAAATTTGAATAACAAGTTCCTCTGTGTTTTCCTCACTGCTTATAGTCAAAAGCTGATTAAACACGTAGTTATATTTTGATAATACTGTGGCTTCTTTCATATCAGGATAAAGCTCAGGCAATCTACCTTCTACGGATTCCCATTTAACCATATTCAAGAATTCTATTAAAGCTTTCATTATTCTCCCACCTTACCCGTGACAAGATAACTCCGCTACTTCCCCTTGTAATTCATCAATAAATTAAAACTATCCTTTCTATATACCTAACGAAGGGACTACCATACAGCAGCCCTTCTGTTGTTGAACTATCGTTACCCACACATTAATAAATTTCTAATGCTGTAAAAATAAAATAGTGTCTTCATGTGTAAATGCGGTAAGCCAACTATACGATAAGTCGAATAGATACGCATCTATCTCTAACCACGGCTCTATATTTTCAAAAAATATCTTAACATCATCTGTATTTGCCTTAAACATTTCCTTTTGTCTTTCCAAATAAAAAATTAGTTCTCCCTGTTCATTCCAGTTTATCGCGTTCTCAAAGGTTACTACTTGCGGCTTATTTCTTAATGAGTTCCATATTAAATGACCTCGCTGAATTTTTTCTACTACAGCAAATTCCCTAATGAGCCTTTTTAATATGATACTGGCATCGGAATGGTTCATTTTTTCCATACGTTTGCCCCCGTTAATTAAAAATATAATAAACTTTTGTTGCCCACACTACTTCCCGATAGTTGAGCAGGCTACCGGCGATGCTGAAAACTGTTCATAAGTTTGCTAATTTACCATTTAACTCAACTATCGTCTCCCGTTAGTTTAATTAATGCTTCGTTTTCAAACCCAGAAGAGATCACTTTTGGTTACTTTCAGGAAGAGCCCAAGCAATTAAAATAGTTACAATAAACCATGACGATGCCCCAACAATACTAGCACCTATGTTTTTATTTAAAAAATAGCTAACTACTGCCCAACTAACCCCACCAGCTAATCCTAATTTTACTGCTTTACGCATTCTGTACTGCATTACATTCCACCTTTCAGTGTTAATACCCGAACATGGTCTCGTATCTTTCATGCTTTATATTCATTCGCATGGTTTTTTCCATTTCCTGCCGTATTTCCACGGTAATCTGCTCGTTAGCACTACAGGCCAACGAGTTTATCACCGGCCTGTTTGATCTTTGTTATGAAGCTATCGTGTCCCGTTAGTGTAGCGAACCAAAGTTCAACTTTTTCTTGAAGCTCGATCAGCGTTAAAGCGATATAACTCAGTATTCATTACATAATCTCTTGCAGATACCATATTGTCGCTTTCAAACTCAAAAGATACTTTACCACCATCACTGAAAAGATGAAGATTACAAAATCCATATGGCCATGAAATAACGCACTCCCACAAATATTCATCAACATTATCTGTTCTAATACATTGCCAGTCCCTTCTAAATACTAGGTCTGAACCATCACAATTTTTGGCTACTTTCGTTAAATTGGACTCTTTTACATTATCATAAGCATAAACCTCTATATTGCCTCCAATTAGCTTGTCGATTTTTACGATACCCAATCCAGATACATACATATCTTCTGTCTCTGGTAGAGAACTATCAAACTTTTCGGAATGCTTCCATCTTGGTTCTAGTAGTAATGTAGCTCCCCAAACTTTGAACTCTAAACTAGAAGGAAGGTCATGCTGGCAATAAAAATCTATAATCTTAGCTTCTGTAAAATCAATTCTGTCAAAATTACCTTTAGTTAAATCAACAACATGGTTCATTCGTTCACCTCCAAGTTGTAATCTGATCTCTGTTTCTGAACTATCGTTTTCCGTTAGCTTTGTAATGATTCATTTATATAGCCAATTAATGCTCTTTATAATGTTAATTGGCAGACTCCCCGAGTCGTCGTTTTCTTCTTGAATATATAAGCAATCTTTTTCAGGGAAGGGTTCATTCCACCAGCCATGAATATAGGCGATTAAAGTTTGAGAGTTTTTTAATTCTATACAGACCAATGGGTCGAAACCTCTCTCATCATCATATTTCCAGGAAAAAAACAATTCAATTTCTTCAGGTCCCATCTTGCTAACCTCCGCATTAAGACTAAAAAATGTGCCTGCCGTCAATAGAAACCAACAGCTTTTTAATCTTAATTATTCGTCGAAACTTGCAGTCTTCCTGTTTAATCAATTGAACAAATCTGCCCGTTAGCGGGAAGAAGGGCTGCCGCGTGGCAGCCCTTCAATGTTTAACTATCGTGTCCCGTTAGCGTAACAAAATGGCCTAACATTTATGATACTGATCACCGTAATTGTATATAAGCACAAAGTTCATTTTGACCTAAGCCAATTAGTTAAGTGGTATTGATATTAGAAATGTAGTTAATCCTCCAATAAGAAACCCTAAACCCAAAAATTTTTTCCTAAGTTTAAACTGAAAAACGATCCAAAGCGTAATCCCTACAATGCCAAATAAAATTGAAGTAACAAATGCCTGTATTGCACCTTCATATCCAACGTTAAAGTCAAACTTAAAAAACATAGCTGCATATGGAAGGAAACTAACAAGGAAACCCAAGACAAAACTTAATATCGCTTTAATCTTATGACCACCAGATAAATATCCCATTTTCTCTCCCCTCTAACAATCCATAAAATTGTGCTTTCATCTTATATTTTCCAACAAATAAACTTTTCTAATTATTGCGATTAGTTTCTTAATCCTCGCTCTTGGAAAATGTTTTTGATCCGAACGATACCAAGGGTCTAATAACCTATCTATAACGTCTATTGCCCTTGAATTATTAAGTACATACTCTCTATCGCTATGTGATCTCCATTGCGACCAATAACTCCAGCGTCATTCGAGAAAATCTTCTTCAGTAAAATTCGTATCGTTTAAATCTATTTTTTTCAAGAGAATATAGAGGTTTTCTGGTGTAAAGGGATTTTCTAACATACTTTTTCACCCTATTTCAAATAAAATCATTCATTTATCCAGTTGGATTCATCATTAATCTTCTTATCACTTCAATTTTAACGCTTTCAGTTATTCCAGTTCTAAAATCAGTTTCCACAAGGAATGGCTCTAAGTCGCCCATTTTTTCTTCATCGTCAATAATTACGAAACTATCTACATCATTACAATCATCTAAGTAGGCATTAATTCCAGCCCCCCTAATTGTTTCATTATTGAAGGAGGGTGTAACACCTATTACGCAGTCTTCAATTCCATTAGCCCTAAATATTGACTGTAATTGGGATAATGTTCTTCCTTCTCTCCATGATGATGAAATGATGATTTTAGCCCCTGTGACATTGACTATCTCAATTAGATTTTAGACACAAGTCTTTTCAAATGTATGACCAAAATATTTATCACTGGGTATTAAAGAGTTTGTTGTAACCAATACTCCATCAATGTCTAAAAAGATTAACTTCAAACCATCCACCCCAATACATCATCATTCCAATTCCCTTTTATACTCTCCTTCTGCGACAGACTCAATCTGCAAAAGTACACATAGTAATTCGTGGATTAATTACACTATCCTCCCGTTACTTCAAAGGAAAACGGCACCCAAACGTGTGCCGGCTGCCGTCATGTGATGGTTGAAGTTTTGTTCCCCGTTAGTTCAAAGATTTACTAGCCATTCTTATGTAATAGATGCTCCGCTTTTTCTTGAACCATTTGCGGATTTATTTTTTTAGTCAGGGATTTCTACAGCTATGTGACATACCCTACCTAGAAGGATAGCATATTGCGATTGGTTATTTTATGAATCCAGAGCTTGATTCTCTAAGTCTATACTTTAGAAATTGTGCTTTTAAGATCATTAATCAATTTACTGAAATCATTATTCAATTCCTCAACATCAATTTCTTCTTCATTTAAGAAAACTAACCTGTAATTATCAAGCTCATCTAATAGTAGCAAGACTTCATCTTTCAATTCTGTGAATCTCAACCAGAACGAGCTCTTTACTTGGCTAAGGGAATATATCATTTCCCCATCATAAAGTTCCCCAACAGTTGGATTTATTCTAATTCTTTTAATAGCTTCAGGAATAATATAAAAAGGATGATAATTCTGTCTTAAAAGCTTTGCTACATCCTCATCCAGTAAGTGTTTAACTTTCGTATTAAGTATTTTTCCAAACCATTTAGACATTGAAGAACTTTCATCTACAACATACTCATCAGTAAATCCTTCGATCTCTGCGATCTTATTAATTGTTAGTTCACTATAATCATTTATCATAAAGCCTCCTCAGATTACCCACCTTTAGGTAAGCAGCTGCCGCGGCAATCTGCTCCCTGGTTTATTGTGCTATAGTTCCCCGAGGGAGTTTAGCGACGACATCTGTTAATTAAGTACGGAAGAGAATATCTATATCCCCATCTACAAATCCAATTCCAATTGCAGATGCACTTTTGAGGAGGTTTGTATACTCTCCTTCTTTAAGATAACGTTCTACTAACATCGTAATGTGATTTAAACCTTGTTCCCAATGTTGAATATCTTCGGTTCTGTTTATGTAGCAAATAACTTCTTCCGAATTAAAATAGTCGGTACAAGCCCAGTCTGAGTCATTTTCATTGAATTCCTCTGAACCAATTAATTGTATATGGTATGTATCATCTGAACCTTCATATAAGTTAAAATTGAATGCTTTTATTCCTACAGGGATGTCTTTTACTAGAATCTGATTTAACCAATTTGAAAACAATCTATAATTCTCCATATACATTCCCCCATTATTAAATTATGATGTTATATCGTGAAGTTATACATTTCAACTATCCTCCCTTTAGTTCAACGAAAAAGCAGCCTATCATTCTGGCCGGCTGCCGCGAAGTTTTGTACGTTCTCCGTTAGTGTAATACGCTAAATTAAATTTCCGATTTTGTGACAATATTAATGTCCCAATAAATAGAATTTCAGCTATTGGCAAACAATACAAAAAAAGCTGGAGGACTATAAATGATCAATAAACATCTTACTTTACTAAGTCTTTTCGTTTCTTTGCTAATTCCTACTGAAGACTACGCAGTAGCATCCCCACGAGAAAAACTCCTGGAAGAAGCATTAATAATGCAACTCCATTCACAAATTCAATCAAGCTTGAAAGAGCATTTTCAAGAAAATCCTATTCAGTATGACTGTGAGCATATTAGTGAAATAAGAATGATCAATCTTCCATCAGGGACTGAGTATTTAGAAGGGGGGACAGCGTTTGAGATAACCGTCGAACTTCGAAAGAAAGATACTTCAGGCGATAAGCTAGTCCATCTCAAACTAAGTAACGAGAAAACAGCCATAACATATGCACTTGTTAGTATTAAAAATGACGCAGTACCTAAGGGGTTCCAATGCTCAAAAATATCTCCTTAATGCTTTTTTGCCAAATGAAAGGTTGATGCAGCTTCCTCATCAGCTATCGTTATCCGTTAGATTAACGAGTAATATAATTGGTTTATGAATATTTTAATAAGCAAAATGACCAAAACTGCGAGCCAGCCGAAAAAGAAAGACCTAAACACGCACTTAACATTTGTTTCCCGAAACTTCTTCTTTCATCTGATATCTTGATCGTTAAGATATAACCTATAAATATTAAAAAGAATAAAGTCCAAAAGATACTCTGGAATAAAAAGATGCCCCGCCGAATAAAAATGATGCTAGAATAAAATAAATTATGGATTTTTTCTTGTTCATTTTTCACCTTTGATTTTTTTATGGCTTTATCCCCCACTGTGTATCTCAGCAACTAGAGATTACAATAAATAAGTGTTCCATTTCTTCTCCACGTTATCCTCACAGTTACTTCAATGAAAAAGAGAACTGCTGCCGGCAGCGGCGATCTGCTCCCTGGTTACTCAATTATCATCTCTCGTTAGCGGAATTATTGGGGCCTTTAACGGATTAACGAGTAAATTTATATAGTCATTAACTAAGATTGCTTAGTGGGAAGCTCTTCAATTGACTTGTAGATAAGTTTTTGTTTATTTGGTAATTCCATATCTCTATGAAAGTGACCAAAATACCACTTTTTATAAGATAAGCGTTCTTTTATTTGCTCAAAGTAATCACTTAACTGATCCTCATGAATACCAGTATTATTAGATTCATTTAGTATCTGCAAGGTCGATGTAGGACACATATGCGTGATTACGAAGTCAACCTCCCATTTATGGCGCTCTAGATTCTTAATTCCTTCATGATACTCTTCTAGTGATGGCATCTCTTCTGGCCACCAATTAACATTCTCTTTTCGATACTCTTTGTCGTGAGATTGAGCTCCACCAAAAGTAAATATCTTGTATCCCTTAATAGTAAAGATCTGACCTCGCATTAAATGTATAATGCTTTCACTTATTCGATGTACGTTTCCACCATTCCAATTCTCTACAGGGTAAGAATTTAGCAACTGGAAATTCTCATGATTTCCGTCAATAAATAAAGTACTAAAGTTTTTTCGAGCTAACCATTTCCTCCAATATAATTCATCATTTTTATTGTCCCATACAAGTCCAAAATCTCCAGCAATTATTACGAAGTCATCTTTACTTAAATCTCTATTTATGGGAAATCGCTTGGAATTCAATTTACCAATATCTATATACCCATGAAGATCACCAGTTACATACAACGTAATTCACTTCCTTGGAGAAATCTCAATTTAGTAACTAACAGTTTATTCTCCACTCAACACGGGTTTCCTTTATTTGTAACTATCCTGCCCGTTACTTCAACAGACAACGGCAGCCGGTCTTAATTGAACTATAGTTTCATGTTAGTTGAATGAAAAATGTCAAAACACCGTTGGATCATCAATAACTAACCACATATTTTCTTCATCATACCCAATAACTTTTCCTATTACTTTGTGTCGTGGATAAAGATTTTCTGGTTTTGTGCTATCTTTACACTTTTTGTAATCAGCCAAACCAATTTCGTCTTCCTAATGCTTACAATTACACCTTGAGGATAAAACACTTCAATTATGCCTTCAACTTCTAATCCGATAGGAAATCTTCCTTTTGTTACGTTCCATTTATCAATAAGTCCATCTCTATATTCATTCCATATATCATAAAATTGTTTTTCGCTAATTTCAGAACCACCGTACTGTATAATTTCATTTGCATCTAATAGCCCCTCGGCTAAATAAAAATGATGCTCTTCATCTTTTCGGTTGGATGCTATGTACTTGTTTGGTGTTACCACAATCTGTTTTGTTGCATAGCCATCATCAATTTTTATATATGTAGTGCCTCCAATAAATTGCTCGTCCCACCTGAAATAGCATTTCATAAAGTTCACCCTTTCCAAGTCCTTTTTACCACAATAATACCATTTCTTATTAAACCAAACTGTCCGTTAGCTAAGCAGGCTGCCGATGATTCGGCAGCCTGTTGTTGGTGATCTGTCAGGATTCGGATAATAAGTGCTGTACTTGAGATTTAGCTTCCGCTTGGCATTCACTCACATTTTTATAATGCTAAGAACCTCGCTTCCTTCTCGTCAACCTTCATCTTGCAATACGGACACCATGCCCAAACTTTATTGCGTTTCATGCCGATTTTGGTTGCTTCATCCGACAATTCCTCAAGGTTGTCAGAGCAAACCTTTTCGTATGAGTTAGTTCGACGACCCTCATCGCACTCTGATCGAAGATAAAAGCAGCTAGCCAAGTGCATCTTGTCCGATGTCGCATTCTCTTCATACACGTTCAACACTAAGCCTTCTGGATTCTTCGCGAACCAATTCTCGTAACCAACATCGTCCTTGAAAAAACGGTGAATCATGGATTTCTCTCCCATCGTTACGGATTGTTTGCTATCGATTCGGAAAGTTGATTCTGTTAATAGCATTCGCCAAATGGTTAAACTTTCCTGCCCATTACTTCAGCGATCGGGAGTAGATCATCGCGGGGATAATTATTTCCCTCGACAAAAGGGTCAAGTTCTTGTCGCCCGTCCACAAAAGGGTTAAGTTCTTGTCTTTCATGCGCGACAAGAACTTGACCGATTGAAAACAAAAACCCGCACTTTATGCGGGTTTGAATCGGCTATTTTCTTGTCGTTCGACACCCAATGAGATCAAGTTCTTGTCATTGGCTCGTGACAAGAACTTTTGATTAATGAAATAATGTTCTTGTCACCCGACATTTCTTGAATATGATTCTTCTGATATTCTTCTCTGAGTTGTTCCGATAAATGCTGTTCCGATTCAGACAAAGGCAGCCGATCATCATGATTGAACTATCGTTCTGCCGTTAGCTTAATGCTCATTGCCTATAACCTTTTTACAAGCCTCTTCAATAGGTGTTTTAGTATCTTTTCTTTGAATTCTTTTTCAATTTCATCAAGGTCTTTAGGATTTAGCCAAATTACTGATATCCTTACTCTCGAGAATAGATTGGTCATACCCTTTAGTAACGGTATGAATCATTGCAATACCAAGCTCCTTTAAAGACACTGTAACGTTTGGAAATAGTCTTCTTAGAATAGGAAATAGCCACATAAATGCATAATAAGATTTATGCGTATTTTTTAATCCCTTTATTGGATTGATGTAGGCAGGGCGAAACATGTATGCTTTTTTGAAAGGCAGCTGCATGAGGTGATTTTCTGTCTTGCCCTTCACTCTTGCCCACATCCTTTTTCCTAGCTCTGTACTATCCGTCCCCATTCCGGAAACATAGCAGAACACCATATCTGGGTTCAAGCCTGCGAGCATTTCTGCCATATGCACAGTAAGATCAAACGATAATCGTGAGTACTCCTCCTCCTTCAAACCAACAGAGCTTACACCCAAGCAAAAGTAGCATGCATTATAGTTACTTAATTGAGACTTTATTGCAGATAAATCAAAAAAATCTTTGTGGATGATTTCAGTTAATTTGGGATGTGAAACGCCGCATGGTTTGCGGTTAATCACTAAGACGTGTTCCACATCAGGATGCTGCAGGCATTCATGTAATACACCCTCGCCAACCATCCCCGTAACACCTGTAATTATCGCTCTTATTTTCACGATGGATCCCTCCTTTTTCTCAATTAAATTGTTATTAACTATTCGTCTGTCCATAGTGAAGCTTGGCTCCCGCTGCCATTAGCCTAGACGCGATGAGTATTGCCTGTGCGTCTATGTCTAGGTTATAGCGATCAATCTGCCGCTTGGATTATACAAGCGAGGGAATAGCGCCAATGTCATTTATTATTTTATTATTGTTGTTCATATATATAGTATGGCCCCTAATTACTTTTGTGTCAACACATTGTTATAACACATCAACACCCCGCCTTTCTTCATATCTGGAACTATGACGCAGCCCTCCTTTTAAAATGAAAAAGGGACCTTTTTTTCTGAGGCCACTGAAAAAACATAGTTTTTGACTTCTTGAAGTAAACCTAAATAAATAATAGGCGAATTTCCATTCAATTCTGCCTTTATTTTATGGTTTTCTTCATGCTTTCTACTTCAGTAGCCTCAATATTCTTTTGAGGTTGATAGTGAATACAGCCATTGCCCCCTTGCATTTCCATACCACCAAGACCGAAGGTAGATGCTACTTCATACCCGTATCTGTGTTTTAGCTCACTATTTTTCGTTTCGATTTTATAGTGCTCTTTCGCCTTTTCTTTGAAATACACACTTTCTTGAAAAGCTTTCTGTTCGCTATGTTCGGTTGATTTGATGCTGATCGAATAGGTTTGGGATTTCGCCCCTTCTTTATAACAACCCGCTTTGAAAGGACATTGCTTACACTTTTCGAAATCAAAGTAGTAGGTATCTACTTCATTTGTTCCTACATTTTTTGTTCCCGTACGCGCCCGGCGAATCGCCATATGTCCAGCTTTACAAACATACATCCCTGCATCTTTATTGAACTCAAATTCATCTTCTTTTTTGCGATTTCCTTGTGAAATCATTGGGTTTAACTTGGACACTAATTTCAATTCGTTTTAATTAGTATACTTAATATTCTCTTTCTCAGAATAAGCTGCATCTCCAATGACCGTATCGATTTCCATGCCTGTTTCGCGGCTTTTATTCCGCTTCGTCTTCGGACAACTTACTGTATAGTTCTATTAATGCTTGCTGTCGCACATTCTCCTCGATACTCATAACCACCATATCTCCAGTACCATTCTTGGTTATAAATCCAGGTTCTTTTAATTAAAAGATTTCGTTCTCTTCCATTGCTCATGAATGTTCCGAACATTCTTCCACAGCTCTTCCCGCTCTTGTCTGCTGTAGTTTACGAGATGCTCGCCAAAAATATCTCCCAGCACTTCAAGCCATTGCGACTTAGACTGAAGCTCCGTCTTCTCTGTGCCGTAAACGTCTCTCTTGCTCCACACGCAACCTCTAAGCTCGTTGCTTCCCGAAGCATGCCTCTGCCGAACGAGAAACAGATTGATCCACGGTGAATCCGCCGACCGGCTGTAATGCTCGTGCTGCGGTTCGAACGTTTTTAAATCATGCACGATTTCGGGAGCTACATCCACTCCGACGATCGTAGCGTTCGGGTCATGCACCATCCGCCATCCTTTTTCTGCGACCTCCGATTCAGTAACCGTATACGCAAATGGACCTTGACTGTAAGCTCCCACTTGCAGGGGCAGTGGTTCATACGGCATATCCCCGAGACCGGCATCAACTATCCATCTCTCTTCCCTACCTTCCTCGTTCTCCAAGCTGACCGTTAACCCAAGGTGGAAAGAGTTTACCCTTGGTTGTTCGCCCAGTGGCTGAACGCCGGCTCTGTGCCGGGAAATCTTATACCCTAATGAGGCGAGAAGCGAGCTAAACGCGCCATTGAGATGAAAACAATACCCGCTGCGGCCTTCAAGTATAAGCCGTACTGATTGTCTTTCGTCGATGGACGCCGGTCTTCCGGCAACGATATCCACCGTTTCCCATGGCACGTTCCGAATATGGGATCGATGAAGCTCAAATAGATAGTCTTTGGTAGGCGGGCTAACGTCATCTATGTCTAATCGGCGTAAATACGCCTTGATTCCTTCGTTCGTCAATTGCATCATCTAGTCATCAGCTGCCTTTCGTTTCGGTTTGTTCCTTACTGACTAAGCCGGCCGGTTATAGATTCAAGCATAGTCGACGGGAAACCGTTATTCAATCCGAATTTAGACGATCTGTACCGGTACAGATGAGTGTGGAAGCGTTCTCCCGCAATTGCCGCTTTCATAACCCAACGAATCGTTATACTCCTGAATGTTGCTATGTATCTAGACGTTCGAAAAAAGCTCCATCTTTTACAAAATATTAGTACATTCATTATTACGCTAATCTGCCCGTTAGCTTAATGCCTACGGTAAGTCTACAACTTTATTTTTCGGTCTAATACTTTATTCTCAGTCTAAAACTTTATTTACACTGAACAATTAGGGACCTAATTTATTTTTTTAGCCCGGCTGCCGGCGATACGTTAAAGAAATGATGCATAACATCCCTTGTAGGACAAAAGGTCATTGATATACACGGCTTCTACAAAGTAGGCAAATTTGTGTCACAATACTACAATGTAGGGGAATTTGCGCATTTTTTACTGACACAAATTTCCCTACATAAAAAATCAAAAAGCTTGATTTCTCAAGCTTTCTCTTAACTAATTATGTAGGCACTTTTGTGTCATTGGACATCGGGAAAGAGATTATGGGGGTTCCACTGTTGTTGTGTACATAATTTTTTTTCGGCAATAGCAGAGTTATCCTTGTGCTGTGCATCAATCCTCTCTATAAGCGGCCTCCAAGGCACCTATCTAGCACTGATCTCCTTTTTTAGAGATGGGACATCCGACGGCGGATCTGATCCACCAGCTATTCGCGATACGCGAAACCAACAAAATTATGCCCAACATACCATTGGTCGGTTCACCGTGCTGTCTGTAACGGCAAGTTTTTTAATTGCTCTCGTGGCGTTAGACCATACAAACTTCCCCCTCCATGAATAACCTGACTATTAGCTCTCCTCTCGATCTTCTTCTTTTCCCCATCTTGAATGAAGCGAGGTTATTCATGACAAATTCCTATACAAAAACTAGAATTCGCAAAATCACCCGCCACTTCGGCCTGATCCCGTTGAGTTCAAAAACATTCGCGTCCTTTTACCGAAAAAACGCCATCGTCCAGATAAAAACCGAAAGTGGAACCTATGCGATAAAGCCCTTTTTTCGGAATTTATTCCTCCGCTCGAGTACAATTCATCAAATAAAAACAACTGCAAACTATATACAACTCTTGATGGATAGCGGTTTCAGCTACATGCCCAAATGGCTCACGAGCAATTCCGGAAAGTTATGGACTTTAAATCAAGGAAGGCCCTTCTATATAACCGATTGGATAAAAGGAAGGAATTTGGAAAACCAAAAAGATTTTGAAGAGATAGGTCGGGCCCTTGCCACACTACATACAACATCCAGTCGTTTCCTTTACACTAAGGGGCCTTTCACTCCTAGACAAATCCGAACATGGCAAATTCAAGACCGCCTCTTTCGTAGACGAATGACAAAAGCAATCCAAGCGAATGAACAGAACCACGGATGGTACAAAAAATATGGAAAACACTGCAAAATGATTTCGGATCGGGCCTGGGCCGACTTAAGGAAACCGGAGATTGTAGACCTCTTTGAGAAGGAATTGAACCGTCCCGCATTGATACACAACGATATTACTTCCCCTAATGTCATTATTTCTGATGACAACCAGCTTTTCATCATCGATTGGGACCATATTAAGGTTGGCTCCATCTACGTTGATGTAGCCAAGACCCTCATGAATACGACTCAATTTAATCCCGATTTCATACAATCGTTGTTAAAAGGGTACGAGGAACTCTATCCTTTAGACAGGACCGAGCGCAAATTGATTTCTTCCTTGTATGGATTGCCTCGGGAAGCTTGGCAGGCCACTCGTTTCCCTAATCGCCCTAGAAGCCGTGAAATGATAGACATTATGGAACAAACATGGCTTCTCCGGTTGAAAGCAATGGATTTATTAGAGGAATGGACAAATCAATAAGGAAAATGAGTATGACGTATCCGTCGGGAATGAGATAAAGTTCTTGTCAACTGACTACGATAAAGACCTAACGTTATCTAAACTTAAGAGGTCGGTTAAACCGACCTCGCCCCCAACAATTCAAACCAATACTAAATATTTTTCCTTATCTAACTTGTTGAGTTGATACGACACAGTTTTCTCACCTAAAAAGCCTTTAAACCTTGCAGACTTCAAGATAATTGATACAACTAGGAGTATACCAAGAACTACATATATAGACATATCAAAACTCCCTTAACTGGACGAATAGTTAAATTGTACCATGTGTTTTACGCTTTTTGGAGAAAAATGCAATATTCTGTAGGTCTATGTTCAAAGGATGCACAATAGGCTTCCTTGTTTGGAAGCATTGTTTGATCTAACACTCTAATACAAACCAAGCAACGGTAAATAAGCCCATCCACTGTGGAGGGCTTTAATTTTATGATCGGAGAATATTAAATTATGGCGATTTACCAAGTGAATTACAAGGTAAACAACATCTCGAAGTTGGGCTATATCGAAGTTCCAGAAAAGCCATCAAACCAGATTGAGTTGCTACGAATTATTAAGGAATCGCTGAGCCATTTGGAGAATGTGGCTATTGTGGATATTAGGGTTAAGAGATATGTGGAGATGTAAAAAAACTTAACATGCCTAGTGAGTAGCTTTAAAATATACATCATCTTTCTTTATAGCAATCGCTTTCTTTTGATCTTCACCAACTATTTTAAATAATTTACTCCCTACTTCTGCTGAATTTGCTTCGCCATTATTTTTTGGCAAAGGACGCACTCTTTTTTTTATCTCACCTATTTGCTCTCCAATATCTTTAAATGGTACGGTTTCAAGAGATTCAGAATAAATGACATCGCCACACATGACTTGTGCAGGATAGGAACCTCTGGACTGATCACATGCAGTAAACAATAAAACGAAAATAAACAAATAGATAATAATTTTCACCAGTGAACACCTCACTCTATTTTTTTTGAAGAAAACCATCCTTGGACGTACCAAAGGATGGTCCCACCCTATGATACCCTCATTTGGGGTTTGATACCAACTACACGACAAAAAAACGCTACATTTCTGTAGCGATCCCCCTATAAAGCTTCTCTTTTATTGAATGAACTCGTCCAGTGTAACCATATACTTTATTTCGTGAAGTGACTTATTTAGTTTACGTAAAAAGTGATTCACAACAACTAGCAATTCAAGTGTTGTAGCATAGTCGTCTGTTTCAAAGTTCTGCCATATGGAGTATATCTTCCATTTATCATCCCCTACATATAGGAAGTCGATGATAACCTCATTGTGGTCAATTGTCTCGTAGTGCATACTTTCACGAAATCCACTATTACTCTTACGAAGCCACTTTCCCAACTCAATTCCAAACTCCACTAGACAGATGTATTTGTCATGAAAGAATAATTTTTCGTTCAGTGAAATGTCCAAAGTTCCCTCAATGTACCCATGTCTATATACGTAATTCTCACCACCAGTTGGTATCTCCGTATTCAAAACGAACGAGATATTTACGTCCATATTTATCACCTTTTTTTGAGAGATAAAAGACATGAACTTTTTCTGCCTGATAGTTTAATGAAATCCATGTTTTATTGAGCCTTTAGAAATTCAATCTTATCAAAAAAACGTTGTTTTGCTTTCCTGTTATCTTCACCTTGAATAGGACAAACAAATAAAACATAAGTGTCATTCGTTAAAGCATTGTTGTCAATCGCAAGTTCTAATACTTCATATCCTTTAACTGCAAGTAATTCTTGAACAATTTCCCTATTCAAGCACATTCCATTTTCCAATAAAGTCTTAGCCTTAAAACAGATAACCTGTTTCCGAAAAGCATTACTTTGAAATATTACTTTAATTCTATCTACTTGTTCTTGAGATAGTCTTTCCTTTTTGATCAAGTCAATAATGATGCTTTCTAATGCAATGTAGTTAGCACGTTTATACTCTGCGATAATTTCATCTAATATAGTATCGCTTATAGCGTGTGCAGTGTTTTCAATCATCTTTCGAAAATAGAACCACACAATATGTTCCTTTGCATCATCTATAAATAATAATTCATTTCTATATTTGTATACTGCTTGTAATGAAGCATTTGATAAATCTGAATGTATTCCTAACTGATCGCTTGTACCTAATTTAGATATGATTACATTTACCTTATCAACCACTTGTTTATCATGGTGTGGCGACTCCAACAAGGAATTGATTTTATGTATCAACTCATCATACATTTGTAACCACATCTCCCTAATAAAATTGCTCATTCATTTTCGATTGGTTGTACATTTCATACCATTCAGGTCTATGATGTTTAATCAATGCCAATGCTTCTGTCAAAGCAACATCCTTCAATTGAAGGAGAAAGTTAAAATTAACCTCTTGCTTTCTAATCCAAATTTCTGCTAACGATGCCCCACAACTCGCTCTAACAATACATTCATTATCTATATCATTTGCAAATTTTGATAAGGCTTCAATTACCTCATTACCATCAAAATCTGCCAAATCCATGGCACAATCATCTTTTTCCGCTTCATTAGCATTAGGGTCTAACAATGTATGGATTAGTAGTTGTTTTCTATTCACTTAAACAGTCCGCAGATTCAATCCAAGTACGAAGACATTGCTGGCAATGAGAACCAATATTACTATGTTTTTTAATGAGTACTTTATCATTAGAGCCCCTCCTCTCCCCTTATGAAACTTCTCTTTTATTTAGATTACTGATTCGGTTCGGTTATAGGTATGTATTTCTTAAATCCCTTGCTTATTGTTCCGTTATAACCATTCCTGGTAAAGAAATTATGTGCTTCAGTTCTGCTTGCACTACTTAATAAGATGATTCTTGTTGAACCATTAGTAATGGATTGCTGTTCTACTTGTTCCAATAACTTCTTTCCTATTCCATTACCACGAAATTCTTCACCAACAATGACATACTCTACTACTGTATATGGTCTGAATTGATACGCTGGGTCAAGGCAAAAAGTCATAAATATACTTCCTTTTACAATACCTTCATCCTCATAAACGAATAAGTAATTGTTTGAATCATTTCTTATCTGCTCAATTCTTTCAGGCAATACCTTAATGTTTTTGCTATGGGGTGCTAAAATTCTATAAAGGTTTTCAATGATCAAACAGTCCTTGGATTCAGCTTCACGAATCATGATATCCCTCCTTTAAATTTTCAAAATAAAATCCATGTTTTATTCGTCATCTTTGACTATTGATTCAGGATAATATTGCTGAATTACGTCATCTGTACTTATGTATTTTGTAGAATGAATGAATCTTGAATACACTTCTACTCCACTCTTTATCACATCATCCAAAAGTTCAAACACATCAAGAACCATAATAAATTTCCATTCAACCTGTTCACCATAGCCATTGAAATAGCTATGTTCTGATTGTTTACCTGTACTTTCTCCCTGTTTATATGCTTGCTCAAGTGACTTATCTTTTAGAAGCATAATCATCTCTTCATACAATTTCTGGGTATTCAAATAACTTTCATCAATCTTCTCAGGAATTGGTTCACCAGAAAGAACACTTTCAAACAATAGTTTAACTCCATACCATTTCCAATTTGATTCCTTTCGACTTTTTATCCTTTTGCGCATGAAGTCAAACTCCTTCCTATAAAATTGCTCTTTTATAAATTAGCGTTTTCCATTAATGAGGTTCTTGGTGTTAAAAAATGTCTCTTGAATTATTTAAATGTATTTTTGATCGGAGGACTAAAACTGTAGCTTATTATTTTTATGCCAAAGTGTTCTTGTAATTGCTCGGCAGTGAGTGGTGTAGCATCAATAATAGTTACATTTGGACGTTCACTATAAGTTTCAATATATTTTATTTGTGGCTTTTCAGAAGTCGATCCTTTAGGATCGCCCATAAAAAATGTTGCAGAGCCGTAGTTGTAGTATATTTCAATCTTTGAATCGATTCTATTGGGTTTGATTATTGAACGAACATTATTTTCACTCAATATAGTAATCCTTTTTGTTCCGCTTTCTAAATGTTCCTTCCACATTCTCTCCTTATAGAACATTTCACTGTCTACAGCAATTTTATCAAAATCACAAACAACGGTATCATTCACCTCAAATGTTTCTCCGTTCAATTCATACTTTAATTGAAACTGAAATTCACCGTGTTTTATGGCTGGCGGCAATGGGTTGAATATCAAAGTAATCTTTGGTACTACCACAAGAACTATTACAACAATAATCAGTGCTATGACCGTTATGCCGATAATTGCACCTTTATAACCTTTAGCAATTTTTTTCATATATCCCCCGTCTCCTAGAAAAGTCCTGATTACTCAGTTGTTGACCCTCATTCAAATAAAATCGTGCTTTCATTTTAATCCTACAAATTTTGACTTTTTCTAATGTATTCGGAATATTACTTTATTGTCGGGGGCTAAAAGAAATATTCAAAGTTGCTGAAAGTTAAAAATGGAAATAAATCCCTTTTTTCATCTCTATTGTTAAGGAAATTAGCCCTAATAACACTTCTATTTCATAACAATTTGAATTTTCGAATGAATTACTTAGTACTTTGTTCGCTTTAAGTAAGCTTTCAAAATCGATGAGTTCTGTTTCAAA
Source organism: Paenibacillus sp. HWE-109 (assembly GCF_022163125.1). NCBI lineage: Bacteria > Bacillati > Bacillota > Bacilli > Caryophanales > Paenibacillaceae > Paenibacillus > Paenibacillus sp. HWE-109. The sequence goes on from NZ_CP091881.1 coordinate 3,004,802, forward strand.
GTCGTCAATTAGTACATCACATTCTCTGTTTAGAACATTGAATATACCTGACTCAAATAATGTATAAAATTGTTTCTCATTAATTTTAAACTCTTGGACGTATTCTGAATTATCTAAGTCATTTTCCATGTCTTTCATTCCTTGATCATTAAACGGGACAGATATTATCCTTATTTTCTTCAACTTAGTCCCCCCGTTTCTATCAATAAAATCATTCTTTCGTTGCAAGTCTTCGTTATTTTTGAGTCATACATTGTACAGGTATTTAAATTACGGAATAGAATATACTATGGCAGTAAAATTATACCATATGTGTCATGGATGGATTAGCTAATAGTTGAAATTTAGAGGAGTTTGTAAGAAAGGGTTCATTAAAAACAACTTGCCATCCCTTCCCATCAGAGTTAACATACACACACTCGAACAACAGGAAGGGGATATCACTATGGAAGAATGGCCTGAATGGGTTTTAAAGGGATTACACGAGAGGTTTGATGATTTATCGCTCACTGTAGAACAACAGGAACATATTGCCCCATTAATCCAGAAATCATCGAAATTGCTGACGGATTTGAAAAATCAAGTGGATAGTACTGCTCACAGCATTCTGTTGGAGTGGGAAGATGCTGTTCAGTATCTACATTCGGCTGAAAAGGAATGGTTTTATCTGAACGGGGTTAAGGATGGCATGGGGATGATCAGGGAAATGAACCTTTATTTGAAAAATAACCAATTCGAGTTCTGACGACTAACAGCATGGAATCGACCCATGCCATCTGTCTAATCATTTCAATTCTATACACAAGGTTGGAGCTTACCCCTCGAGCTCTTCGATCTCCAACCCTTAGTCGAGAAACATATTACTTGTGAAAAGAGCTCGGAATTACGTACGAAACTTATTTTAGCGCTTTTAGCTTAGTTTGAATCTTCTTTTCTGTCGCTTCTAAGGTTTTAAGTCTATTTTCAAATTTTGTTATTTTTTTCTGATCTTTGTCCTTCTTCGCTTTCTCTAATAATTTTTTCGTGTTTTCGATTGATTTTTGATTATTCGCGAGCTGACTTTCCAAATTTTTCTTTTGTGATTGCACCGTGTGGGTTGATTTAGAGGTATGTACAGCTTTGTGTGCCGTTGTTGATTGAGTCGCTGCGAAAGCTGACATTGGGAATGCTGCCACTATTCCAGTGATCACTGTAACAAGTATGATTTTTTTCCATTTCTGAATAAACAAGAATATCCCTCCAATGTTCATCTTACGCGCGTTTTTCATAGTTAAATATACTTGAGTTACATTAAAGCCAGATGAAATTTAACACCGAAATTAATAAAATTTGTTAATAGTGCTGGATTACTCAGCAACCTTTCATTTAGTTGGAACTTTCTTGATTTAATTTCCTTTTATTGAAAATTTCATGAAACAGACAACTTTACTCCCGTCCTTTATAAAACAACAAGTTGCTTGTTGTGTCCCCAATTTCTTTCACTGAATCGGTAATCGGTACATATTCTTGGCCTCTTTCGGCAATCGGAACAAATTCTTGTCTTTCATTGATGACAAGAATTTGTTCCGATAAAATAAAAAAGCCACAGTTTCTGCGGATGTTTATTGGTCTATATTCTTGACACTCGACAGGCTGTGATAACTTCTTTTTTAATGCCTAAGTAATCAAATTGTTTCTTGTTAACTGTAGTACATTTTCTTAAAATTTTTGAGCCAGCTATTGAAAGTGCGTCCAAGCATACAATATGAGTTATTCGAAAGCCATTATAATCAAGCCACTGTTGGGGAAAATTTTCTTTTTAGTGATACCCACCCTTTAATTGTCATATATTCAGACGAATTCCTTTTTAGAGAGGTTCAATCTTTATCCCTGCACAATAAGAATAAGCAACCTTACGGGAATGGCGGGTATCCGAACTCAATACCAAGTTATTTTTCAAAATTTACGCTTCCGAATCCATGAGACCGATGAATTCCCGGATCGGCTGTCGTCTATATAAACGAAGGCATAAATGAACACAAACTAATTTGACGAAGAGGTGTTTTGAAAATGGCATTAACGTCCGCATTCACGAGCTTCAACCTGCCTGTAAAAAACGTAGAACAATCGAAAGCGTTCTTCACCGGACTCGGATTCGAGCTCAACCCGCAATTCCCCGAGAACGAGAATTCGGTAGCCATCGTGATCGGCGACAACCTGCAGGTCATGCTGATCAATCAAGCATTCTTTAATACGCTCACGGAGAAGGAATCCGTCGATACGAGCAAGTATGCGCAGATGACGATCGCATTAGCCTTCGAGAGCCGGGAGAAGGTCGATGAAATCGTGAATACCGCGGTCTCCTTGGGCGGGAAATTGCACGCTGAACCTGAAGATCATGGGTTCATGTATCATTGGGGCTTCGTGGACTTGGACGGCCATCTGTGGGCCATTAACTACATGAACATGGATGAGGCACAAGGTTAAGGCTAACGGAGAGCACGCTCGTACTAGGGTTCAAAAAGAAAGACGCCGGGCATCTTCCCCAGCGTCTTCTTCGCGATGATTAGTTTTGTTCGGTATAGGCTTTGAAATTGTCCATGATCGCTTGCCAGCCTGCTTGCTGGAACTCGACGGGATTGGAGCTTTCCGCGTCGAACGTTTCAATGACCTTCGTCTCATTCCCTTGATCGACGAAAGCAATATCCACTCTTCTTCCGTCTTCCATGGTGTAGCCGATCGCCTCATGCCGATTCACGACATCGTAGACGCCGCCAAAATCAAAGCCCATGCTGCCATCCTTCGCTTCCATCCGTGTCAGAAACATGCCTTCTACCCGCAGATCGTTTTCGGCTCTCGGCGCATGCCAGTCCTCGGACGCTTGATTCCACTTCGTGATGTGATCCGGCTCGGTCCAATAGCGCCATACCTTCTCGACAGGGGCTTGAATGACGGTTTGCACGGTTACTTTCGTCGGTTGACTCGTTTCCATTTTAAATAGACACCTCTCTCACAATATTCGTCGTTAGGTTATTCTCAATGATATAGACGTAAGCCAATGACGAAATTCATTGGTCAATTCGCTCAGGCAGCCCAAATCGCGAAAATAATGGCGTATGAATGAAGTTTTGAACGTGCAGGATTTGATTTTCTTTGGTTTCGATGACGTGGATGCCCCAGGGTACCAGGCCAGATCCCTCTTTGCCCGGCATATACTGGGCCAACGCCGGATAACCGCCATTAACCGTAATGGGCACAAATCGCGAACCTTCGCAATGCCAGCGAGTAAGCGAATAGAAGGCGGACAAATCTTCCTTGCCGCGGATCCACATCTCGAAGGGCGGCATCGACATGCAGCCTTCCTCGTGGAATAACGCGACGAGCGCAGCAATATCGAATTGCTCGAAGGCATCCACATACCGGGACAGCAGCTGCTGCTCCGGTTGAACGTCCATGCTGCTGAGCTCATCCGAGCGAAGCTGCGCCCGGTCCATCGTCTCTCGGGCTCTTTGCAAGGCGCTGTTCACCGCTGCCGGCGACATCGCCAACGTTTCCGCGATCTGCTTGGAGGACAATTCAAATACATCCTTCAAAATGAGTACCGCGCGCTGCCGCGGAGGCAAGGTCTGCAGGAGAGCGATGAAGCACAGTTGAAGGGTATCTCTGCGGACGAGCCGATCCTCCGGATTGCCCCCAAAGTCGGGAGACGGCCAGATCCAGGCAGAGTCCGGCAGCGTGTCGCGCGGCTCGACGATGGCAACGGCCGGGTCGAACAGGTCAACGGGAAGCGCGCGGCGTTTGGATTGTCTCAGCTTGTCCAAGCACAGGTTGGAGGCAATCCGATAGACCCAAGTTTTGAACGATGAATCCTGTCTGAACGTGCTCCAGCTCTGCCAGACCCGAATACTTGTCTCCTGAACGGCATCGTCCGCATCGTCCATGGAGCCTAGCATTCGGTAACAGAACGAGGTTAATCCAGGCTTCAAGCTTGCAAATAATAGTTCGTCAAATGCGGTCTCGTTCATCGCGACCTCCCTTAACAATCTCCCCGAAGGGTGGTACCTTCATTATATGCAATGAAACTAATAATTCAATAACCAATAAATTAACCCTTGTCTATACTTTAGAAATAATTCGCAATACCTCACGCCAGGACCTGAATACTGGAGCTATCCTGCCCGTTACTTCAACAGGCTGCCGAGTAAGCCGGCAGCCTGTTGTTATTGCGCTATAGTGTCCCGTTAGTTTAATGAACTGCCCTGATATAGGTAAGTGGAAAACCACCAATGGATGTGGATGGACTTGTTGATGAGCGACAAAACCCATGAACCCTCAAAATGTTATATTTTAGAAAATTTTTAGAATTGCTTTCGAGGGTGTTTATACTTCTCATTTAGACTAAGGTTGTAGGCAAGAGAAACCATATAACCTTAAAGGAGAGATTAATATGAATACACAAAATAAAGCACAAAATGCACTGGAAGACATCAAAGTCAGTTCGAAACTGAAGATTGCTACGCTGTGGGCGAGTTTTATGTTTCTCTATATTTATGTTGATTATTTCGCCTTATATATGCCGGGCAAAATAGAAGGTATTCTGGCAGGAAAAATATTTATATTTGACATTTCATATCTCTTTCTATTGATAGCACTGATTTCGGTAACAATTCCAGCTCTTATGATTTTCCTTTCTGTTGCCCTGCCGGCAAAAGTAAGTCGCTGGGCAAATATCATAATTGCCGCGGTGTATATTCCCTATACATTGTTTAATTTGACAGGAGAGGCTTGGGTGCACATGGTGTTTGGCGCTGTTGTAGAAGTCGCTCTTCTTTGTGTAATTATCTGGTATGCATGGAAATGGCCTAGGCAGGATAGCTAGCAACGCGGGTTTCGGGCATTACTAAGAAGAATGATGATGACATAGTCGCAACTTTTGCATATCGTTATGCGAAAAACTGGCTATCAAGAAAAAAATGAATATCAAACAACCCCCACCTCGGCATGGGGGAGAAGAAATGTCTACTGTTTAAGAATTTAGCCGGCAATGCGTTGGCAGCGAAGCTGACCATGGCATGAATGGCTCCAGTGCCTTCGGATCGAGCTGACCTGTTAGTTGAGGTAGCTGTTCAAAGAGAAACTTCAAGTAGTCGAATGGCTTGAGTCCATTTTCCTTGGCCGTTTCGACAACGATGTAAATGTTAGCGCTGGCCTTTGCGCCTCGCGGCGTGTTGCTAAAAAGCCAATTTTTCCGACCAATTACAAAAGGTTTAATCGACCGCTCGCTTCTGTTGTTGTCGAGATCGAGTCGTCCGTCCGCAAGGTATGCTTCGATCACAGGAAGGCTTCATCCCTGCCGTGCGGCAAAGCGTTCTTCCGGCGTAGCTTCCTTCAGTTCCCGCTCAATGGCAAAGAGTTGATTACAATATTTCAGGCCTTGCTTCGCCACCGTTTCCGGATTGTTCCTTGCCTCTGGCGGCGCCGCCTTTAAAGCCTCGTCATATTTACGCCGTGCATGTGCCCAGCAGGCGACAGGTGTCACACCGACCACATCCCATTGTTTCCCCCCTTTACATAATTGATGCTGGTCATTGCACCTGGTTGTCACCTCCTGTTAATATTGCACTATCGTTCTCCCGTTAGCGTAATAACAGTATCATAAATTTTTGAATTTACTTCTTCTGCTCCTGAACTTGAACAATAATACTACCAAAGATTTTTTCTCCAATATAAGCGTCTAATCTCCAAAGACCAGGAGAAGGTAGTGACATTAGTGATGGAATGTGTGCATCAGCCCCATTGTTAGGTCCGCCTATTGTTGATACTGAAAGAACTGTGATTTGTTCTCCTGAATCTTTACTTGTGCCCGTTACTTTTAATGGACCTTGAAGTTCTTCAACCTTCCCCCAAAAGTGCCACATATATTTTTGTTTTTTGTTCGGGTAAAACGGGTCACTTCACTGTGATCATAGATAAAACCCACTCTTCCTTCTTGTCCAATCATGGTATATGTACCTGATTTAAACAAAGGACTAATTTCCCATTCCTTGCTTTCAGGATCAGGTTTCTCTGTTATGCATCCAGTTAAGGATAGCAAAATGAACAAAACACTCTTTATTAATCGCATTGCATCCTCCTTTAAGAATAATTTACTAATTCCTGTTTATATAAATAATTTTACAATATATTCCAATAATCTGTCGATAAAATAAACAAATAAAAACAGATACCAAAGATACCCGTTACTTCAACGGAGAACGGCAGCCTATCGTGTGCCGGCTGCCGTCATATCGTGATTGAACTATTGTTCTTCGTTTGGTTTAATCATTGCGAGCTAAATTACGAATAATTAGTTCAATCGAGTCAATAGTTGAATTCCAGTCAAAATGAGAGTGGCCAATATGAGAAACAGCCAAATATGCACATTGATGCATCAGCAATTCAAGCCCAAGTTTAGATGCGTTTAAAATGGCCAAATGACTATCTGCATGAATTCTTAGTTGTTTTTCGAACTTCCAACTCTTCCATTTATCCCAAATTGACTCATCGTGGTCACTTATCATGGTTAATTCAAATTTCAATGGTTTGGTATGAGTAATTGCAATTTTTATTTGCTTAATTTCTTTTCTTGCTAACGGATTAACTGCTCAATTGAAAATAATAAGATCAGCATTAGATTGATTTTCGCGCCGCTTATCCTTTAAAAAAATCGGCGCGATTCATATAGATGACATCCATCTTCTCCAAAATCGGCCCGCTCTCCTCGGATTTGCGCCTTACTTCGTTCCATTCCGGATCACCCCTAAAGGTATCCCACTGCTGCTGCCGCTCCTCCATATCCTTATATTCCATCACGTAATACAACTTCGGGAGCCCCGTCTGATCGATCCAGAAATCAGTCACCTTCATTCCCAGCCGCTCGAAAATACCAAGTGTATGCTTACTGAAACGTTCCAGAATCGCATCCATTCTTCCGTCATGCATCGTATAAATACGCAGCTCGTAAAGCATGTCCATTCCCTCGCTTTCTGAGAATCGCAGAGTTTTTTTTCGTCGGCTTTGCCTACGATTGAAAACTATTTTACCAGTATTTCTCGATCGTGAAACGGACAAGTTTCGCATAGTTCCAAAGATTCCAATTTGAAATACTTATCAAATATTTTAACAATAAGCGGGAACAGCGCGTAATCCTGAAACACCATGTTCACCTGCCGTTTATTCCCAAAGACGCTGTTGATCCAGCCCGTCATCTTTGACATGAATTTCGCCGGACGGTCAACCAGAATGATCATGGTCGCCGTTTTTGATGTCTTCCACCAGACATTCCGCAAGTTTCAATCGTTCGTGGTTGATCTCAAGCGTCTTGAATGCACTCCTCCAAATGGCCATCCTCCAGCCGATAGACAATATGCTTCACCCAGGCGTCGCTTCGCTGCGGATAATCCCTACGGAAATGGCCGCCGCGGCTTTCCCGGCGCAGCAGTGCCGCTTTCGTAGTTAGAATTGCACAAATGAGCAAATTGGCAAACTCATACTCCTCGCGCTTTAACAAAGTATATTCGAAGAAGGCTGACTGTCGATTGAGCTCGTCTAGCCCTCTTTGCAGCCCGGCGGCGTCGCGCTTCATTCCCGCTTGGCGAAGCATGACTTTCTGCAGCTTGATCTTTTTCTCCACGACCGGTTGCTGCGACGGTTCCTTTCGGTGAACCGCAACCTGCAATTCGCTCGGCGTACGGTTCAGCGGCGGCAGCTCGGCGATCCGTTCAATGATACGGCGGCCGAAGACGATCGCTTCCGACAGCGAGTTGCTCGCCAGCCGATTCGCGCCGTGAACGCCTGTTGAGGATACTTCGCCACAAGCAAATAGCCGCTTGACGGCTGTTTCCCCGTGCAAGTCCGTCTTCACGCCGCCCATCATATAATGCGCCGCTGGAGCGACCGGGATCCAGTCCGTCGTCAAATCGAGCCCATACCGCAGGCAAAATTCATAGATGGTAGGAAAACGACGCTTGATCAGTTCTTCGGATTCATGCGTAATATCGATGTAAACGTACGAGACCTTCGTCTCTTCCATCTCGGTTAAGACCGCAAGGGCAACGACATCGCGAGGGGCCAACTCCAGCTGCGAATGATATTTTCCCATAAATCGCTCGCCATTGATGTTCCGCAAAATCGCCCCTTCCCCACGAACAGCCTCGGAAATGAGAAACCGCGGTGCACCTGGGTAACACAATGCCGTCGGATGGAACTGAATGAGCTCAACGTCCCGGATTTCCGCACCTGCGCGAAGTGCGATGGCGATGCCGTCCCCTGTGGCAACGTCGGGATTCGTCGTATACCGGTACAGCTGGCCTGCTCCCCCGGAGCATAGAATCGTCGCATCCGCTTCCACGAATACGCGCTGCCCGTCCGGCTTCTGCACGAGCGCCCCGCGGCACTCCCCATCTCGAGTAATCAAGTCGATCACATAATGGTCGTCCCACAGCTCGATGTTTGATTCCAGTTTCGTCCTTTCGGACAGCGAACGCACAATTTCTGCTCCCGTCGCATCCCCATTTGCATGCAAAATGCGGCGATGGCTGTGAGCGCCTTCTTTAGTTAGGGCCAGCTCGTCGTTTTCAATGTCAAACTGCGTCCCCATTCGAATCAGGTCCTTGACGCCGTCGGGGCCCTCATGTACGAGCACATTGACCGCTTCTTCGTCGCAAAGTCCCGCACCCGCCACCAAGGTGTCTTGCAAATGATACTCCGGCGAATCTTCATCGGAGATGACTGCCGCGATGCCTCCCTGCGAATAACGGGTATTGCAGTCGATCATCGACTTCTTCGTAATCATGATTACTTTCTTCGTATCGCTAGCCTTAATCGCGGTGAACAGCCCTGCGATCCCGGCTCCGATGACGATGACATCCGTCCGGACGTGGGGAAGCTGCTGCAAATCGAAATCGACCAAATACCGAGGAAACATCGTAACCACCTCTATCTACGTAGTGGATTCAGGAAACGAACATGAAATGAAAACCGTATACTCACTTCAACAATTTACAATAATTTACGTTATTTAATTATAAAACGATAAAGCCCGGATTGCACGATCCGGGTCTTCATTTGATCGGTATTTTTTGCTTGTACAAGGAAAAACAGACCGATAATTAGTTCGTATCGGTCTGTTTTATACAGAAAGGAAGAAACCACACACGATTATATTCTTCTTTAGCTTTACGTAACAGCGGACGACGCGCGGGTACGGTATCTTTGAACAAGGTTTGTAAACGCGGCCTTTTTTCAATTTTCGGATACCTTATTTTGGCTAATCAACAGGCGTGTTATTAAATGAGCTTTCATCCGTTACGTTTCTAATTGTATTCTTCAAATTCTTTTTTTAACCAGAGCTTATTGTTTTGAGCTTACCTGTCCGTTAATCATTCATTTTTTGACTTTATATCTGGGGCATTTTTTAATGGCTTTTGAAGTGCGTCCACAATGGCTGCGATGATACTTGTTGCTAAAATGGCCATTAGACATAATGATGTAGGACCCGCTGCATCATCACTACTTGTAACTTTAGCAAGCACCCTTAAGCTTACTATTCCTAAAAAAATGAGGAAAATGACTGTAAAAGCACATTTCTTAATAATCTTCAAAGATTTAAGGGATAATTCAGAGAAAGCATTGTTCTTTTCGATGTAGGTTAATAGTTTATATGCTTGATACAACGCAATCGAAAACGCAATACAGAATCCGTATGCACATACTAAAAAGGGGATTAGGAAGTAAGACGTATCTGGATGTACCCTTGCATCTCTAACGGCTATCTCAGGCAACCAGATACACAAAGCAAGCACTGCAATTCCAACCAGAAAAATAATTACCTTTAAGAAAGTGGTTGAACCTCGTTTAACATTCATTTAAAACACCTCACTTATTTAATGACAACATGATTTTAACAGATTTTTTATTGATAAACAATAAATTTTTATCGTAATTTTATCTTTGTTGTTGTGACAAAAAATAAAAAGCATTTCTCATTACAAAGAAATGCTCTTACTTTAAAATGTTAAATTTATTTGTCCGAAGCCGCGTGAATTGCTATGCCTTTTATTCGGTCTTTGATTCGAACGTTAAGAAACGGCAGCCACTATGTCGGCGGCTGCCGTTTTATCATGTTTATTGAGCTATTGTTCACCGTTAGTTCAATTATGAAAGACAGATGGAGTTTTTTAACTATCATATCATTTTAAAGTCTGCAAAATCGTGGATGAAGCTTACTCCGTACACTTACTTTGCTTCGTTCATAAATAATCTAACGTTTTCAGCGATTTCTTTGAATTTGGTATGGTGTAAATAATGTGATCCATCCAGGATAATTACTTTTCCATGTACCGAGTCTTTGATCTGCCCTTCATGCAAAGGTATCCATCCTGTTACCTCTTCATTATTCGCTTGTACAAAGAGAAGAAGTGGAAGGTCTTTAGGAAATGTTAAATCGTGAGCCCCTTTAAAATTAGAAGAAATATGGCCCATCTCATTTAAGGTCGTATCATTATTCATGTTTTTATTCGAAATCATTTTCATTTGCTCTACGGTTTTATCGTCAAATGCTAATGAAGCATAGGGGTCAGCACCTAGTTTCATCATCATTCTTAAGAGACCCGATTTTTTGAGAAATTCTAACTTTTTGATTGGTAATTTGACATCCATACCTGGTTGTGTTGGAACACTACTGTCGATTCCGACAAATGCAGTCACCTCGTTTGGATATTTGCTCACATAATCAATTCCGTAAATGCCTGTAATGGAGTGGCCCATGAGCATGTATCGGTTAATATTAAGCTGCTGCAGCGCTTCATGAACTTCACTTACGATATTTTCCGTGGTTCGTTCTTTTTCAGTTCCATCACTTAAACCATAACCGAAAGGCTCAACCGCTACAACTTTGTAGGTTGGAGATAATTGATCGATAAGCAGCTTAAAATCAAGCGCTGGCGTTGCCGTTCCAAATCCAGGCAGAAGCACGATCGTTTCCTCGCCTTTGCCTTGAATTAACACATTCATATTTTTCCCGTCTACAGATACGTGCTGACCATAGGGCTCTATTTTTCCTTGCTCCGATTTCGTGGCGAACACATTCACGATAAATACAATAGCTAGAAACAGCACGATGGCAATGGCAATAGCTCCTAAGGTTTTGAGTAAAATGCGCAGCGGCTTACGCATTCTATTTTTCATTACCTCTTCTTTTGGTTTCATGTTCATCTACTCCTGTCCCTCATCTCTTTATTGGGCTGCCCTTAAATTAGGAGCCGTTAAGAGAAGCTTATACGACGAAGATGTACTCTCTATGACGACAATATGAACGGAATATGAACTGGCCAAAAAAATAGGCTTCACACGTAAGGAAGCTTGCGCATGAAGCCGTAGCAATCAATTTAATCTGTTGGCGTAGTGATTGGCAAGGTGACAAAGAAGGTCGTTCCTTGACCAGGTTCACTTTCCACTCGGATGTCACCTTGATGCAGCGATACGATTTGTTTAACAATGGCAAGGCCCATACCGCTCCCCTCATATTTGCGACTGTGGGAACGATCGGCCTTGAAAAAACGCTCGAATATACGTTTCTGATCTTCGTGGGGAATACCGATGCCCGAGTCGGATATTCGGACGGTCACGTTTTTGATATCTTGGAGGATACTGACGTTAATCACGCCGCCATCCTTGGAAAATTTGATGCTATTGGCGAGGATGTTCGTCCATACCTGATTTAACTGGTCATGATCAGCCGTTACTTTAACGGTCTGTAAATCAAGCTCAAAATGAATGTTGCGCGCAGACCATTGCGGCTGGAGCGCCACGATGACCCGTCGGATCTGTTCATCAAGGCTGAGTGTCGCTAGACGGAGTTGCTGTGACTGCGATTCAAGCAAACTCAGCTTGAGCAGGCTATCACTCATTTTGGACATCCGCTTCGCTTCCTCAATGATAATATCCAGATAACGGCTTCGTTCGTGATCTGCGAGGTTTACTTGCTTAAGTGCTTGAGCATAACCGGATATCGAGGTGAGCGGTGATTGTACTTCGTGCGACACGTTCGATACGAAGTCCCTGCGCATCTGCTCAAGTTGCTGCAGATCGTGCATCATTTCTTCGAAGCTGCGAGCCAACGTACCCAGCTCACTCGTTTGCTTGATATTCAGCTTGACGTTGAAATCTCCAGCTGCAATACGCTTGGTCGCTTTTGTCAGCTTTTTGATTGGTCTGACCAGGAATACAGAGGCAATGAGAATCAATAAGCTTCCTGCAATCAACGAACAGATTGCAAAGATCAATCCCCACTTGGCGACAAAAGAGGCAGAAGGAGGGGCGAGCGTTTCCAAAAACATCGCTTTCGTTCCCATTTCCGTTTTCAACGGCAACCCTAAGAGGACTGTAGCAATACCGTTCGGCGTTTCTTGAACAACGCCTCCATCAATGACTTTCTTTAGCTGCTCCATCGTCACCATAACAGGTTTGTGTCCGTTAAGTTTACCGTAAGATTGGAACTGACCCGTTGCCTCGTAAATGCGAATATAATAGGAATCGAGCTGCTTCATTTCACTTACGAACGCGTCCGCTTCGCGTAGCGGAAGCGTCTTGTAAAGCCGGACGACGTCTTGACCAAAGTTACGTAAGTTAATTTGCGCGTTCACGTTCAATTTTTCTTCGAATATCCAAGTAGACACATAAAAAGCAATGACCGTGCCCGCGATGACGGAGACTAGAAATGTCAGGACAACTCGAATATATAAGGATTTAATCATTCGTAAACCTCAAGCCGGTACCCAAGCCCGCGCACCGTTTCAATCCGAAAATCGGCTGTAGTTGCGAACCGTTCACGCAGGCGTTTAATATGTACATCCACGGTTCGATCATCCCCCGCGTAATCAATACCCCAAATTTGATCGATCAACTGCTCGCGCGTATAGACTTGTCCGGGTGTACCAGCCAGCTTATACAGTAACTCGAACTCCTTGAGCGGCAGCGTGATCGACTCCGTCCCTCTCATCACCTTATACGTCTGTCGATCAAGCGTGACGTTGCCGAACTGGATCGTCTGCGTGGAGCCAATCTTGTATCGTTTCAGCAATGCCCGAACACGAACCGTAAGCTCCAACGGGTCGAATGGCTTCGTCAAATAATCATCCGTCCCAAGATCGAACCCTTTCACTTTCTCCCATGTCTCGCCTCTCGCAGTCAGCATAAGTAACGGAAGATCAGGATTCGCTCTCCGGAGTTCCTTACATAACGTCCAACCATCCATGATCGGCATCATAATATCGAGCACGACAAGATCGACATGCGTTGAGGCGTAGACGGCCAGCGCTTCTTTGCCGTCCGCGGCTTCGACTGTTGCGAATCCGCCATTGCGTAGAAATAAACAGACGAGTTCGCGAATGTTCGCATCGTCGTCAGCAACTAGTATCGTAGGCATCTATTCCCTCTTTTCGCTGTATTCCATCCCATGTTGAAGTAATCATTATACTATAAATGGATTAGATTTACCCCTATTCTTCCTATCATCACCTTCACATTGGCACTTCCAGCAAGCAGGCTGGCAAGTTATTATGGACAATTTCAAAGCCTATACCGAACAAAACTAGTCATCGCGAAGAAGACGCCGGGGAAGGTGCCCGGCGTCTTCCCTTATTAATCCAAGTATGAGTGCGCTCTCCGTTATCCTTAACCTTGAGTTGCATCCGTGTTCATATAGTTGATTGCCCACATATGGCCGTCCAAGTCCTCGAAGGCCCAAGGAGACCGCAGTATTCACGATTTCATCCACCTTTTCTCGGCTCTCGAAGGCCAATGCGATCGTCATTTGCGCATACTTTTCCGTATCAACGGTTTCCTTCTGCGTGAGCGACTTTAAAAGTTCTTTGGTGAGCAGCATGACCTGCAGGTTGTCGTTGAAAACCAATCTTAGTGTACAAACGGAATAGCTCTTCCGTCACGGTACGAATGCGGCTGTATCGGCCCGATAAGAGTTTAAGGAACAAATAGAATCTTGTCAATGAAATAGGATGCTTCTTGGCGAAGCAAAGGTGCTTTGGAGCGGAAATCGACTGAACCGTCAGAATTGGCTATTGTGCCTGGATCCGTAACTCCGGCAGCAATAAGCTTGCTTACGGCCTTGATAGCCGATTCATCAGTTTGCCCTGCCAATCGCACCTCATCGCCAAGTGGCCAAGGAAGAGGAATGCGCGTTAAGATGACGGCCATTTCTTCCCGAGTTATCGTGCGATCCGGTTCAAACCGGCCTTCAGGATCCTCCCCCAACCATTGATTCTCGACCGCTGCCTGAATCTCTTTGACCGCATAATGGTGTTCGATATCCGTATAACCGGATTTCGATTTGGAGGGCGGATAGCCGACAGCATGCAGCAACATTGTGATGAATTCCGCACGGGTCATGGACGCTTTGGGGTCAAAGCTGCGCCCATCTCTTCCATTGATGATATCCAGCGAATGGAGCTTTTCAATAGACGGTTGGTAGGGGCTTTCTTTCGAGACGTCGGAAAACAGCGCTTTTTCCTGTATTTTGGGCGAATAGGCTATCGGTGACTTGGCAGGTCTGTACATATTAGCAATACCGCCATCCTTTTGTTCAAGAAATGCTATTTTCTTCCCGTGGTCATCCATAAACAATAAGGGATCTATCTTTTTCAAAATAGTCTTGCCATTCCTCAATTTGTATCTGTCTTCCGCTACAAGTTGTCCGTTAGTGTATGTAATTTTAGTCACAAATGACGGGGTATGCAGATCTCTGTATAATCCGACGTAACGCGCGGCTTGCTGTTCTGTCAGAGATGATACAGATTCAGGCGTCTGGGGACTCTTCGGATAATAATGGTCCATAAAGGCTGCGTACAAATCCGAGCGCAATTCGGAATCATTATTATAAATGACGAACATTCCCGTTTTGCGCTCAGGCAGTAGCCATGTAAATGAGGCATGTCCGGGGATGTTCCCACCTTTGCTGACGACATACTGACCATTCGACAGTTCATTGAAAATGCTTTCAAATCCATAGCTTGTAATAGGTATGGCAGGATGAGCGAAAACGGAAAACTTGCTCATTTGCTGAACGCTTTGTTCGCTTAACAATTGCCGATCTCCGGCCTTTCCTTTTTGCAGAAGCATGATCATGAATTTAGCCATATCGCTTCCCGTGGACAACATTCCGCCCTGAGGCATGTCCGTAGGATAAAGGCCATACTCCGGATATGGCGTGCCTTCCGGATCGTAGGCTGCAGCCATTCGGGCTTTAAGCTCTGGGGTTACAAGATCATGGGAAGAATTCATACCGAGTGGCTGAAAGATGTTTTTATCCATGTATTCATGAAAAGGGAGTCCGGTAACTTGTTCCACGGCATATCCCGCCAAAGCAAAAGCATAATCGTCATACTGGTAGGCTTCCCCCGGCGTTCGGACGATAGTTGGCATTCGATCCATTAAGAAATCTCGAAGAGAATTCTCTTGATTGAGAAGATCGGGCGAGGCGTCATCGTCTTTTTCATATGGGAAATCGAACCCAGTCATATGGGTCAGCATATTTTCCATCGTTAGCGGTTTACCTGTCGAATTGGGTATTGTGATACCTCCGAGATAGGATTGGATGTCCTGATCCAGCTTGATCTTCCCTTGGTCAGCAAGCTGCAGCACAGCCGCAGCTGTAAGCGTCTTAGAAATGGAACCGATGCGAAAAACGGTCTTGGAATCAACCGGGATTTTGCTTTCTTTGTTTGCATACCCGTATCCTTTAGATAAAACAACTTTTCCGTCCTGAACGACGACGAACATGGCACCCGGAACATTGAACTTCTTCAGGCTTTCCCCAAAGTATTTGTCCGCGAAGGCCTCCACTTCTTTGGGGTCAATCGGACCGCTTGGAGCAGCAGGAACAGCTGCAGGCTGAATCGCAGTGATTGTTTGCCCCTTAAGAGGAAGCTGTTCCGCACTGACACTGTACCCTCCGAACAAAGCAATCAAGTAAGTCGCAGCTAGAGACGTGCTTAGCGTTACAGCGAGCACTTTTGAAACTCTTTTTTTGCGCATTAGAAAATTCTCCTTCAATGAAATTAGTATAGGCTGGAAGTACCCACTCAGTGTAACATGATGGATTATTTCCCCACACAGTCTTCCGTCTAGTTCATTACCTAGCCTGAGGTCAAGCAAAAAAGGATCTGACCGCAGCAACGACCTGGTCCTTGCAATGGTAATAAAGGATAGATCACAGGCTGAGTGTTTTCTTTTTTTGACTAATTGCACGTATATATTTAATTGTAAGTCTCCATAACACTTTCCCCATCAAAAACATCAACACACCAATCACAATAGAAGTTGGTAAGAACTGCATTGGGCTTGGTGTAAATGCTCCAATTTGGATTGTTATTCCGGTAGTATCTTCTCCCATAAAATTCCCGACAAATTTAATAATTCCGCCTAATGGTGTAATAACTCCACTTATCATTAAAGCAATGGAAAGAGTACTGATAATCGGCAAAACAAACATACCAATGGCGCCTGTAAAGCTGCTACAGAATGCAAATACAGCGGCGAATTTACGCCAACTAAATTTACTGTTTTTTGAAATGGCATCACCTAAGTATGCTATCGCTAATTCTTTTGGATTTCCTAACCTTTCGATGATTCGCTCAGTAGTAAGACCAGTATTTTGCAACTCAAGCATTGCACTTTTGATTTCTTTTACAATGACAATACGCTCGGAAAAGGACAAAGCTTTTAAATACTTTTCAATTTTTTCAAGATAGCTATCCATAATTTTATACTCCTTTAATTTCTGCTATAGCAATAAAGCGTTGGGTTGCCGCCATAATTTCAAAAGCCCCAAAGTAAGTTGGGGTTTTTGGACCAATAAGATATATTTTTCTCTATTTCCGTTTTCCCTACTTGTTAAATTCAGCAAGCAAAATATTTTTAAAAGGATTAGGACTGTTATCTCTACCCAAACTGTTCAAACTGACGACCAACGTATGATTGCCTCCAAGTGTACCTCCAGCAATCGTAGAAAACCCTAGAATGCCACCTGTGTGTCCCCATATCGAGACACCATTTGAAAGCTTAATTTCAGAGATTCCAAGACCATATCCTTCGATTCCATTTCTTCCTACAGGAACTGTAGTAAGCATTTGTTTTAGTTGCTCTTCCTTCAGTAATTTGCCACCGAGCAAGTAAGAGAAGAATTTATTTAAATCGTCAGCATCAGAAATCATATCTCCAGCTGAGCTACCTGCACTTGGATTATAATAAGTTACGTCTTTTATCTCACTTGCTTCGTCTGGTTGGGAATATCCCCGTGCATGCTTGGTGCCTGGAATAACGCTTGAATTGCCAGGTAGGAATGTATCCAACAATTCAAGCGGTTCAATAATCCGATTTTCAATCTCTTCCGCGTAGCTGTTTCCAGTTACTTTTTCAATAAGAATACCCAATAGTACGTATCCCGTATTTGAATAAGACCAGCCCTTTCCTGGAACAAAGTCTGGGGGCAGAGAAATCCCCAACCTCACTATTTCTTCAGCCGTATACGATTTTTTTGTATCCATAAAATCAGCATCTTTGGATCTTGAGTATTCAGCGATACCACTTGTATGATTCAATATCTGCCGGATGGTAATCTGATTACCATTATATCCGTTTCCTTGAATGACACTAGGCAGCCATTTTTCGATGGAGTCGTCTAGATTCAAGCGGTTCTCTCCAGCTAATTGAAGTACAACCGTTGCGGTGAACGTCTTCGTCACGCTACCAATGCGAAAGCGATAATCTGTTTCCATTGGTTTCTTAGTGCTCAGATTCGCTACCCCAGTGGCATAACCCCACTTTTTTCCACCCTCAGTAGTTTTAGCAAGTATCCCCGGGAATCCAAGTTGCAATGTCTCCCCCATAGCTTGCTTGACGGAATTATGATCTTGTAGAGTGCTTGTTTGTAAAGATTTAGATTCATTTTGAGTGGTCTCAGCTTTTACAATTGAGGTTGGCGATGTGTATAACAGAGAACTTCCAGTTATCAAAAAGGCCAGACTTGCAAATGTAATTTGACTACGTACTTTCATAGGGTATTCCTCTTCTCTATTAAGTGACTTACTGAATTCATCATACAAGGAAGAAGGCTGTTAGAATGAAAAGCGCCCTGAAACGCAAAAAACAATCCCTAAACAACAGGTTGTCTAAGGATTGTTGGTGTATAATGGTAGTAATGCCATATTATTAAATACTTTATGTTTCGTTTCAATGGTCATATGACCACCGTACTTGTCGCAGATTCTAGCTATGTTCGTTAATCCAATACCATGAAATTCCGGGTTTGATTTTTGGCTGTTTAGGTGGGCAACTTCATTCTCCATATGATTCATGATGTGAATGAGAAGGTTAGACTCGGTAGAATGTATTTTTATAAGAATGTACCTATCTTCTGCGATTTTTAACTTTTTAGAAGCCTCTATTGCGTTATCTAGCATATTTCCAATGACAACACACAAGTCATAACGGTCAATATGGACTACTTGTGAACATAAGTTAATCTTTGTATCTATTTTTATGCCATTGGCTTGTCCAATATTAAGAGTGTTTGTGACAAGGGCATCAATAACCAGGTTCCCTGTGTTAACCCGTTGATACGCTCCTTCGACTTTATTTAATGTCGTCTTAATATGTTCCAGTGCAGTTGTTAACTCATTTCGCTTAATGCACTCTTCAATATACAAAAACTGCTGATTCGTATCATGAATGATTCTTTTAATGGATTTGAAGCTGTGAACGACTTTTTCGTAATTCGCATCCTGATAGTCCATCTGAAGTTGCAACTGCGTATTCTCATGCATGAATTGAAATTTATCAATGATCATATCAAAAATATAGAAAATCATAACGTTTAAGAATAGTAATACAATGACAGACATGAAAGAATAGGCGTCCTTATAAGTTAGAATATTCAGTTGGTTTATACTTACGATAGGAATAGCCGAAAAAAATATGTAGTAACGATAATGCAAAGAGTAACTTCTACGTTTTGCAAGTAGGCGTATGATCTGAATGATAGCAAACATGATCATGCAACTGAGTAAAATTGCTTTTGTGTAGGCTATTTGATCATGTTCATTTACAGGGTCAAAGCTAAACTCAATTGAATATAGGGTATAAAAAATATAAAGGGATATAAAATTAACGAGAGATATTAAAACACCGTAAAACAAAGAAAAAATGATCTTGTCTTTAATTTCTACTTGATAAGATTGTGCAAAACTAAATATCATGAGCAAAGGTAAAATCAAAGATAAAATAGGAGAGATGGGAATAACCAGATACAGGTAATCAAGCAACCCAAACATAATGAAATAAATGAATCGGTTATGCTTTTTAGCTGATTTACCAAACACCGAGTTGAAGAAAAAATTAATTTGAACACCCATCACAAGTACAATGCTAAAGACAATAGGAAAATTATTTTGGATCATATTTCAATCGACTTTCATAATCATAAATTTGGTGTAAGTATCTTTAACCTCTTTAATTTTAGAACGACCTATGGGTAATTCCAACCCATTGGACATTAGAACAACTCCGCTAGCAAATTTCTTCACATGAAGCAGATTAATAATAATAGAACGATGGATTTGCAAGAAGTTACAGTCTTTCAAGGCCAAAGCATAATCTGAAATGATGCCTTTGCTTTCATAGGTTTGATTAGTGGTCGTAAAATGTAGTTTACTTTTTATTGTTAGGCTTTTGGCAGCTTGAATACTAATGAGGTCATCATATTTTAAAACGATTTCTTCATAGGTTGACTTGATAACCATAAATTTTTTATCCAGTGCTTGAAAGTATTGGCATATCTTGATCATTTTCTCCTCCAAGATCGAAGGAGCAATGGGTTTTATCAAATACTGAAATGTCATGACATCAAAACTTTCCACCATATATTCAGGATAGCTTGTCAGAAAAATAATTTGTTCATCCAAGTTATTTAACCCTCTTATTTTTCGGGCTGTTTGAATCCCGTTCATCCCCCCCATTTCAATATCCAAAATTAAAATATGGAATGGAGTTCCTTGGAGCTCATAATTGGATACCAATTGCTCTCCCGAGCTGAATAATTCAATTTCAAAATCTATATTTGTCTTTATCGACAAAGTAATGAGGATACTTTTAACAAGCTCTCTTTGTTTTTCCTCATCATCGCAAATAGCCACTCTATACAAATATGATACACCTCTCATTTTCAATACCTTACCACAACTTCCTTCTCCCGCTCATTCAATATCTCTAAATTCTTATATATCTTTGGAAAGTTGCTTTTCTTAAAACTTTCGATTGTAATATTGGCTTGTGGAAATCCTTGTGAGAAGGATCAGGATCAGTACTGCGAACAGAGTTATCGAAATCGTAACGTTAAAGAAGCCGAATACAATCGCCGCCAAAGAGACGGAAAACAAAGTTACGTACAAACTCAAAGAATTCGCCTTTTCCATGATCAGCTCCGCGTTAAAACCGTCCGAAACTCTGTCATGACTCTCCAACCTCCACATCACTGAAATCAAACACATCTTCAATCCTTAAGTGAAAATATTTCGCAATTTTATAAGCCAGCACGAGCGAGGCAACATACTTCTCGTTCTCGAGCGAAGTTATCGTCTGACGCGTTACGCCGACCGCGAGTGCAAGCTCCTCTTGACTGATCTTGTGCTTTTTACGCAACTCCTGAATCCTCGTGTTCATGGCCTTGGTCCTCGATCTCCCCACCAGATGTATAGTTTACTTTGCATTTATAGTGTAGTATGCTTTGCCTATAATGTAAAGCTGACTTTGCAAAAATGATACTGCCCCTTGATTCCATGCCCTTTCACAATTTGAAACGGCATACCAAAATCATTATATTTACCAGCGATAATGCAACAAGCCAAATAATTAGAGATGGCATGGTAGTCCATAGTCCGAACCAAGGTAAAACTCGCCCAGCGCCAATAAATGTAGTTAGTGGTGACAGAAGCAAGAGAAGCAAGATAGGGAGCAGTCTCCCGACGGATGAAATAATCAATTTTCCGGTCGCAATGTCCTTTTTACTCCTATTGATACGAGAGTGTGTATAGACACCCAAAAAAATCGTCGCAATTACCAGCAAAATCATAACCGTTTCCATGTTTCTGCTGTTAAACATAGAGGTTTCGACTGTTTCGCCCTTTATAATCCGTGCGATCCCGTCAACAAAAGTTGAATAATCGACAAAAGCGTTTAAACCGGAGTTAAACATCATCGTGATGCCCAACTGCTGATCCAAATATATCGTTTCTTCCGCCTTATACGTCCAGAAAATTCCACTATGGGAAATCGTCCGGCCCCAATGTTCATCCTCTTCTGCAAGCCACCCCATTCCATACGGGCCGCTCTGTCCGGCTTTATGGTATTGCTCCATCAGCTCTGGGGCTAGAAGACGGCCATTGTATTGGGCAAGCATCCATTTTGTCATGTCTTCTGCAGTTGACATAATACCGGCGGGACCGTCAATAAACCAGAAGGGTTCGGCTTGGTTTACAGGATAGCCAAATAATAAATAGTGTCCCCGCGGAATGGCAGGATTCTCATTGATTTGCTGTGTGGTACTGACGTTGAAGGTATGACCCATTCCTAAAAGCTCAAATATATTCTTTTCCAGGTAAGCTGAGAAGCTCTGTCCGCTTACTTTCTCCACAAGAAGAGCCAAATATTGATAGTTGGGATTGTGGTAGCTAAAGGCTGTTCCAGGATCAATAGCAAGCTTTACCGTATTCAACGATTGGTTAATCTCTTGCAGCGATTGATATTGAGGGGAATTTGTCATGTCGGGATTCACTTTGTCATTAAGACCGCTTGTCTGATTCAGCAAATTCCGGACCGTAATATTGCGAACACGTTCGTCCTCAGGTGAGAGGTCGGGAAAGTAAGATGTGTATGGCGCATCAAGGTCGATTAGTCCTTTTTCCACCATCTGCAAGACGGCTAGTGCCGTAAATGATTTGCTTAATGAAGCAATGGGAAAGAGGCTACTGCCGGTTATATCGCGACCATCTGAAAAAGCACCATAGCCTTGAGCATAGAACAACTCTTCGTTATTGGCTATTGCAAGAGCCGCGCCCTTAATATGATTGACTTTCATGTTTTTTTTGACGTAGTCATCAATTTCATGCTGTATTTCATTTTTGTTTCGGATTTCAATTGCGAAAACAGGTTTAGCCAAGATTGTCAACATTAGTAGTAAACAACTCAAGCACAGACATATTTTCTTTTGCACTATTGTCATAGTAGCACCCCTTAATCACATGATAAGGAAATGCTAATGGATAATTTTCAACTATTTATCAACCCCATAAAGAAACTTGCTGTTACGTTTCCGCCACCATCGGAGCTGTTTTCTACATGCAGACTCCCCTCATGCTTTTCGCACAGTACTTTGCTTATATAAAGTCCCAGTCCATGATGCGAATTCGCATCCCATACCTCTCCGCGATAAAAAGGAAGCACGGCCTTCTGAAGCGCTACGTCAGAAAAACCGACGCCGTCATCCGTGACTGTTATGGAAAAAAACCCCTTGCAGACATTATAATGAATACTCACATTACCGACAGCATAACGCGCTCCATTAGCTATCAAATTCTCAAAAACCTGCATCACCAAATGTATATCGACAGCTATTTTTTTCGAATCCGCAGCAATGGAAGAACCGAAAGTCTTGCCAAATTGTCCGGTTATTTGTCGGGCGATGTCATTTAGCAAGGAGGTCAGAAGATCCATTTCAAGCTCATGGCTGTGTACCGGCATGTCCTCCAGCTTCTGAATCGAATTCATGGCATCAGTGTAACTTTCAAGACGTACAATATGGACTTTCATGGTTTGAATCGTGTCCAGTATTTTTTCCTCGGATAAGTTGTTTTGAGGCAGATAGGTGGTCAGAAACTCGGAATATCCTTTCAGGACAGATAAGGGCGTCCTTAGATCATGGGCAAAAATAGCATTAAGTTGTTTGCGTTCCTCAACCGATCGCCAAAGATCTCTATAATTTTTTTCCAATTGTGCGCGCATTTTTTCAAATACACGGCATAGCTCGCCCAACTCATCCTTGGCCTCATAAGAAATATGGAACCCCAAATCATTCGCCGATATTTTCTCCGATGCCTTCATCAGTATTTCAAGCGGCTTTTTCAGTTTCCATCTATAAAAGAGGCTGGCCATCAGGACAATACCGCCGGCAACAGTAAATAGTACCATCGCAACGAGGGAAGGTAACACCCAATTGTTTACGGAAGAATGGTCGGCAAATCGTAGCCGTATGTTTTCCGCCCATCTAAACTCTAATATGATGATGACTAGAACGGTGATGAGCGTAAGACAGCATAAAAAGATGAATGATTGCAGCAAGGTCATATGCTTCAGTCGCATCCAGCCTAAGATTTTCGCCATTTGTATCCTACTCCCCAGACGGTTTCTATCCTGTTTTCGCAGCCATGCTCTTTCAATTTGAAACGAATTCGCCTGATATGTTCCGCTATCACGGCACTGTCGCCTTCATCGTCCAAGCCCCATACTTTTTCATAAATCCGCTCTTTATCAAATACCATTCCGGGATGTGTCGACAACAGCTCTATAATATCGAACTCCTTTTTAGCCATGGAAATTTGCACGTCATGGAAGTAAAGCGCACGAGCTGAATAATCTATGATCAAATCTTCACTAAACTTTATCGACGTTTTATTTTGACTGCGCACTTCCCTGCGTAAATGCGCCTCTACCCTTGCGCCCAGTTCATGGATACTGAACGGCTTTAGAATATAATCATCCCCTCCGGCCCGAAACCCAGATATTTTATCCGCATCCTCAACGCGGGCTGTTAGAAATAAAATAGGGCAGGACACAAAGCACCGGATTTTCCTGCATAATTCAAGACCATTAAGTTCAGGCATATTGATATCCAGCAAAATAAGGTCCGGTTGATTTTCAATTTGTCGCAACGCCTCATTGCCGTTCTTCGCCGTCATAACGAAATACCCATTCATTTCAAAGTAGTCCGTCAACAGTTTTCGTAGATCGGCTTCATCATCTATAATCAATATCTTTTTCATATGGCATTCCCTGCTCCCCACTTCAAATCTTTTATATCCAGCATAACAAAAATCGTTTGCCATCCCAAGCGGCGCTCCCCCCCTGCAGGTAGCTGAGTTAAGCCTCATCTATTCCACTATACTGCCTGTTACTTCAACGGACAACGGCCGCCGGCAGTGTGCCGGCGGCCGTATGTCATGATTGAGCTTTAGTTTCCGTTAGCTTAACAATCTTTCTCTTCCTTGAGCCGGTTGGCGTTTTAAGAAGATCATGTTTTTCTACCGCTTGTCTAAGGATTAATTGGGCTATCTGAAGTTGAACCATCAGGATTCAATAAATACATGTAGACTTTATTAGCTTTAGGATTAAAATAGGATATTGAATAAAGGTATAATTCATTATTTTTCCATCCGATAAATAAATTAGCTCCAATTTTTTTGTTCTTCAGACCTTCTTCATCAGGAACGTGGTCAGGTAAAGCACCTGTATAATTAGGGTCTTTGAAAAAATTGTATTTCCAATAGGAGTCACTTCCATTTTCTAAATCTCCATTAACATCCGCAAGCTCCAATTGTTCTCTAAATAATGATTTCACCTTTTCTTTAGTTAAACCCAACTTTAACTTTTCTTTTATTTCGTTTATTTTTTCAATTATCATCCGTTCTCTTTCACTAATAGTTGCTTCGTTTCCATTAGCAGATGTTATCGCAATGGATTTCGTTGCCTCATTCCACTGGACTTCTCCGCCTGTTGCCTCAACGACTGCTTTAACTGGCAGATACGATGTACCATTAATAATGACTGGAGTTAGTACGGCACCATCACTGTCTTTGGGTACCCAAGTTTTATTATTGAGCGTAAATTTGAAATCATGGTTTAAGTAAGCCTGGATGCTTTCCACACCTCCCGACGCATAGCTGGTAATCCCAAACGCCATACTGCAAACACTTATAACCGCAATTTTCATCCATCCCATTTTTTATTCACCTTGTATCCTTTGTATATTTTTTTCCCAATACCTCTTTTGCCTGTCTCCTTCAGCAAGTTTTAACTAATCAATTAGACGTTCAATGTTCACATAAGTTCCATGATTTTACAAATTATACTCTACTGCCCGATAACTTAAAGAGGCTGCGCGGACGATCCCGCGGCAGCATCGTGTTGCAGTTGATTGAACTATCGTATTCCGATATCAATCGAGTTTATTATTTTCACTCAATTTGGCATTTGAATACACTATTCGTTGATAGGCATTACGATTCGGGCGCTTTTGGCAATACTTCTTATCTCTGTAAGCACAGATTCATCCAGTGTTACTTCGGCAGCGGCCAATGCATTCAAAATATGCTCGGGCTTACGTACCCCAATAAGAGCACTTGTTACGAGAGGATTCGCAAGAACATAAGCAATGGCTAATCGGGAAACTGTGATGCCGAGTTGTTCGGCTACGTCTTTGAGTTGTTCGACAATAGCGATATTTTGCATGAAACTTTCCCCGGTATGGGAAGGGGATTTCGATCGCCAATCCTGCTCATCGAAGCGAGAGTCGAAAGTATAATTGCCCGAGAGAAGGCCCGATGCAAGCGGACTATAAGCCAGTACGCCGATTCCTTTAGCTATGCAATACGGCAGAAGATCGGACTCCACCTGATGAGCAAGTATGGAGTATGGCGGTTGCAGGGAATCAATATGTCTGACCGCCAAAGCCTCATCAAGAAGTGCGATCGGGAAGTTGCTGACTCCTACATAACGTATTTTACCTTCCTGAACCAACTTCTCCATGGCTCGCATTGTTTCTTCAAGAGGTGCTTTAACATCAGTATCGGGCCAGTGCATTTGGTACAAATCGATATAATCGGTGCCGAGACGGCGCAAGGAATCTTCCGCTTCGCGAATGATCGAACCGTATGTTCCGTTGCGGGTTATATTGTTTTTATCGTCCCAGACTAGACCAAACTTAGTAGCGATGACGGCTTTCTCGCGACTGCCTTTAAGCGCCTTACCGAGCACTTCTTCGGAGTGACCCATTCCGTAAACAGCAGCCGTATCAAAAAAGTTAATGCCAGCATCAAGTGCAGCACGAATACTATTTTGCGACAATTGATCGTTTTGTTCGCCCCATGAGAACACCCAGTCTCCGCCGCCAATAGCCCAAGTTCCAAAACCGATCACAGAGATTTCCGGTCCGTTTTTCCCTAATTTCCGATATTTCATGTTTATCATCTCTCCTATTTGATTGAATTTGTACTGTGTCACCTGTGCTGTGCTATGATTATGCCACAGATACAACTGGCTAACGATGAGTTTAGTTATCATAGGTGCAGTAACACCAGGTTAAGGGGAACACCCTTACCTTATAAGGAGTGGATTAAATGAGTGCGAACAGTCGGCGTTCGGAATTGGGAGACTTTTTAAGGACGCGCAGAGAGCGTCTGGATCCTTTGGAACACGGATTTACGATAGGGACAAGACGAAGGACGTCAGGGTTAAGAAGAGAAGAGTTGGCGCAAGTTGCCGGAGTTAGCGTTTCTTGGTATACGTGGCTGGAGCAGGGGCGTGATATAAACGTCTCGACGCAAGTGCTGGAGAGCATCGCTAGAGCGCTGCGATTGGATTGGGTGGAACGAAGGCATCTGTTCAATTTGGCGTTGGACACGGTTACGATTCAGCATTTAACTCAACAGTCATTGGAGTATGATAACCTGCTTCAAAGCGTATTGGATTCTTGGGATACCTGTCCGGCGTATGCTGTTGATTACAAATGGAATATTGTTGGGTGGAACTCTTTGGCGAACCGGGTGTTTGGTGATTATTCAAAGCGTTCTGAAAGGGATCTCAACTTAATATGGTATGTTTTTACCAATCCTTCACAACGTATGCTGCTTATAAACTGGGAAAGAGAAGCGAAAAACGGTCAAGCCTTGTTTCGAGCGACCAGCGACCAATACGCAGATAACCCGTGGTTTAGTCAGTTTATACACGACTTAAGCGAAGCCAGCTTGGAGTTTCGGGAATGGTGGGCTTTGCACGATATTCAGATCACTCATGGCAACAAAGAGCTGAACCATCCTGTTGTAGGAAGTTTGTTCCTGAGACAAACAACGTTATTGATCGCTGAGTTCCCTGAGCTGAAAATTTTGCTATATATCCCACTTCCACTGGGAAATACGTTGGAGAAGCTCAATCATCTTGCTTCATCCACGTACGAGACTGACACAAAGGAATTGCAGCTGGGAGTACTTCGTTGAAGCAGAGAAATGCATCTTGTACTATAGATACTTTCTTCCCTTCTTTATATGTACGAATTTGTTTTCACTCATATATTCCCAGAACCCAGATAAAATAAAAGCTACCCGATCTTGCTGCGGCAGCCTAATAGTGGTGCTTATTCTGAATCATGCTGCCAGTGACTTGTACGACAAAAAGGAGCTGCCACGAGGCAAGCTCCTTCACTATCGTTATACAGACGATTCTATGAATAAGTATCTCGATTAATTTTGGATGGATTACTCTGCTTGATTAATCGATAAAATGCACATATTGCAGGAACCTTTTTAGTATAACCGCTGCCTGCGCCCTCGTTACATACTCCCTCGGGGCAAAGCGTCCGTCTTCCATCCCGTTCATAATGCCGTCTTCCGATGCTCGGACTACCGCAGCTTGCGCCCATGAAGAAATGGAGTCTCGATCCGTGAAAGCATCCAGATGGCCTCCCTCTTGCCCATCGCTACCGGTTCCATGGCTGGTGAAGGTTAAGGCGCCAGCAATCACAACGGCCATTTGCTCGCGGGTAATTGGGTCGTTAGGCGCAAAACCGCCGGGACCGATGCCGCTTACCAGCCCGCTAGCCACTGCCGCATTTACTGCAGATGCATACCATGCGGATGCAGGGACATCCGCAAATCGAACACCAACCTCGCTCTCCTTCACGGATAACCCTAGCCCACGAACGAGCAAGGCTGAGAATTCCGCTCGTGTAATGGTTCCCTCTGACTCAAAACGGTCAGCCGCCACGCCGTTCACCAGCAGCTTGGACGCCAGATGCTCCACATCCGCTTTCGCCCAGTGTCCGGATAAATCGGAGAACGTTCGGGCTTGCACATTTACGACTGTGTACAAGCTGTTATGTGGCACGTTCAGAATCGCTTCGTTAGTGCCGTCTGGACCGGTTTCCATCTTTGACGGAACAAATACGACGGTTCCATTTCCCGGGATATACTGAACGGCAACCAGGTTACGGTTCGTCTTCTCTCGGTCCAACTTAATGGTCCGGATCGAGTACGATCCACCAAAGTCGTGCACCTCCAACATTTGCCCGTTTGTTTCGACCATCACCTTGTAGTCAATGACGTCGGAGAAAACAGCAAAACCTTGGGAAACGCCGATCCGATCGATCTCTTGTCGAATATGCTCGCTGGCCAGCACCTGTATGATGTTCACGGTCATATTCGATATTTCCGCGTCGAGACGCTCCGCCAAGCCGATCAGATCGATCACGCTTAACCGCAATTGGTAGCTAGAATCGTTCAACCTCACCTCGATAATTGTATTAGGATAAGCTTTGACCATATCCGCGATCCAGTCAGCTTGAAACTGTGCCTGTACTGCTTGCTCCCGATTGCCGATTGTAATGCTGACAAACGGTTCCTTCGCATCTTTCAGGAGTTCCAGCACTTGCTCCCTCGTCCGTTCGGGGAGGATGACTTGCTCGATCACCGTGCCGTCCGAACGCTTGACTTGTTTAATGTCGGATGGATCGACAAGAGTTGTAATCCTGCCATTCGGATTTAACTTCACAGTCGTCCCCGATGTGACCGGTCGATTGCCGTTATCCGACGAAGACGGGGTTGAGATCCCAGTAACAGTGATGGTTTTCACTGCTTCATTGCCTGCTTCGTCTAGGGCATAAACGGTATAGTCGCCGTTGGCAGTAATGGTGAATTGAGGTGTGGCCAAAATATCGGTTCCTTTCGTTCCGCCGGCAAAATCAACCCCACTAAGACTTCCAGGCAGCCAACGGAGCTGCGTCAGCGCATTTCCCGCAGCTGCGCCGTACACGCTTGCAGTCACACTGATCGCTTTACGTTCCGATCCGTTCGGTGCAACCGTCAGGGCAACTTCGGGCGGTATCGCCACGATACGTATTCCACTCGCGTCCGGTGCTACGTAAGTTAGCGAAGCCGGGCGTCCGCTGGAGGTGCGAACGATGCTTGCACCGTTCGGGAGCTCCAATGATGCAGCAACATTAATTCCGTCAACATCCGCGAGCCCAGCAGGAACTTCGAATTCGAAAGTAAGTTTTCTCACTGCCTTGCCGCGCGCTCCCATATATGGGGCATATACCGTCTGAGTGACGGAATTGTCTCCAACCATGATGGGAACGACCGGTGTCCCGGTCACGGTTACTTCGTATCCATAAAATACCGTAAAGCGAAGCGTGTCGCTCGTACCGTACAAATCATTGGCCGATGCGGTTAGCACCATCCCCACCCAAGCGGCTTCAAATATCGCCATAGCGTCGTTCAAACTGACAGTAGCTTCATCCAAACGAGTCTGAGATTGATTTACCGCATCGTCGGCAATAGCCTGCGCTGCATCTATCGCGGTCTGCAGGGCAGAGCGGTCTCCTGCTGAAGTCTGCCCTACATCCGTACCTTCTGGATGATCCGTCAATGCCTGCTGCGCCGCCGTGATCGCCGCGCCAAGCGCAGTCCGAACACCCGCTTGTATAACAGCAGCAGTAAAGACTTGAACCGCTGAATTTAACTGGTTAACGGCAGTATCCAGTTGATCCCGCGTGTAATTGCCCGCATTATCAAGAATCTGCTGCGCCGTATCCATTGCAGTTTCCAGTGCGGTGCGAGTTCCTGCCGAAGTCTGCCCTACATTCGTACCTTGCGGATGATCCGTCAACGCCTGTTGCGCCGCCGTGATCGCCGCGCCAAGCGCAGTCGGAACGCCCGCTTGTATAACAGCAGCATTAAAGACTTGAACCGCTGAATTTATCTGGTTAACGGCAGTATCCAGTTGATCCTGCGTGTAATTGCCCGCGTTCTCAAGAATCTGCTGCGCCACATCCATCGCAGTTTCCAGCGCGGTGCGAGTTCCTGCCGAAGTCTGCCCTACATTCGTACCTTGCGGATGATTCGTCAACGCCTGCTGTGCAACCGCGATCGCCGCGCCCAGCGCCGTTGGAACACCCGCTTGTATAATAGCCGTATTAAAGACTTGAACCGCTGAATTTAACTGGTTAACAGCAGTATCCAGTTGAGCTTGCGTGTAATTGCCGGCGTTATCGAGAATCTGCTGCGCCGCATTCATCGCAGTTTCCAGCACGGTGCGAGTTCCTGCCGAAGTCTGCCCTACATTCGTACCTTGCGGATGATCCGTCAACGCCTGCTGCGCCGCCGTGATCGCCGCGCCAAGCGCAGTCGGAACACCCGCTTGTATAACAGCAGCAGTAAAGACTTGAACCGCTGAATTTAACTGGTTAACAGCAGTATCCAGTTGAGCTTGCGTGTAATTGCCCGCGTTATCGAGAATCTGCTGCGCCGCATTCATCGCAGTTTCCAGCACGGTGCGAGTTCCTGCCGAAGTCTGCCCTACATTCGTACCTTGCGGATGATCCGTCAATGCCTGCTGCGCCGCCGTGATCGCCGCGCCAAGTGCAGTCGGAACACCCGCTTGTATAACAGCAGCATTAAAGACTTGAACCGCTGAATTTATCTGGTTAACAGCAGTATCCAGTTGAGCTTGCGTGTAATTGCCCGCGTTATCGAGAATCTGCTGCGCCGCATTCATCGCAGTTTCCAGCACGGTGCGAGTTCCTGCCGAAGTCTGCCCTACATTCGAACCTTGCGGATGATCCGTCAACGCCTGCTGCGCCGCCGTGATCGCCGCGCCAAGTGCCGTCGGAATGCCCGTTTGAAGAACGGCGGCATTAAAGACTTGAACCGCTGAATTTATCTGGTTAACGGCAGTATCCAGTTGATCCTGCGTGTAATTGCCCGCGTTATCAAGAATCTGCTGCGCCGCATTGGTTGCGGACTGCAGTGCGGTGCGCGTTCCCGCTGACACCTGCCCCACGTTCACCCCTTGCGGATGATCCGTCAACGCCTGCTGCGCAACCGTGATCGCCGCGCCAAGCGCAGTCGGAACACCCGCTTGTATAACAGCAGCATTAAAGACTTGAACCGCTGAATTTATCTGGCTAACGGCAGTATCCAGTTGATCCTGCGTGTAATTGCCCGCGTTATCAAGAATCTGCTGCGCCGCATTGGTTGCGGACTGAAGTGCAGTGCGCGCTCCTGCTGACACCTGCCCCACGTTCGCCCCTTGCGTATGATCCGACAACGCCTGCTGTGCCGCTGCGATCGCCGATGCCAACGCCGCGGGATTGCCGGCTTTGACAATTTGCGCATTGAATGCCGCGATTGAAGAGATCAGAGGAGTTGCGGCGTTAGCCAGGTCGGAAGCGATGGTGGCATTCCCGATTCCGTCGATAAAAAGCATGGCTGCGTCATAGTCTGCCGATAAGTCGTTGTAGGCATTGGCCGGAACTTGTCCTACGCGGGTGCCCACCAGATAACTTTTTAACAACAACTTGGTACTAGAGACCGCTTGAAATAATGCCGTTCCGTCCACAAACGTATGTCCGTTGCTCGACGCATAAACGGCTGCGGGAGAATTCGCAATTCCGAATATTTTCAGATTGCTCGGATTACCCGCAAATACACCTGTCCCAAAAGTTGTTGCATCGCCTAACACAGTTATGCTTGTCAAGTTGTTATTATAGAATGAGCTACTGGCGACACTCGTTACGCCGGCCGGGATGACAAGTTTCGTAATGAGATTGGTGTCGAAAGCCCCGCCATTAATCGTCTTCAAATTTTCCGATAATTTAATCGATGTCAATTTATTCATATAAAAAGAATAGTTGCCGATCATCGTCACACTATCTGGAAAAACGACTGTTGTAAGCGGATTGTTCTCGAATGCGCTTGAGCCGATCGTTAACAAACCGTCTGGAAGGTCTATGGAAGTGAGGCTAGTATAACGGAATCCATACGTTTGAATTACCTTCACGTTGTTCGGAATCACGACGCTCGTAATTCTAGGTTTGCCCGTACCGTACGTATCAAATGCTGATCTCCCAATTTCGGTTACCGTCGTACCCGCGTACTCAGCGGGAATAACCACATTCAGATCCGTACCCTTGTAGTCCGTAACCGTTGCGCCATTGGAACCGACTGTAAAAGTAAAGTCGTTCTCAGCTGCATAAACAGGTAGAATCTGCGAGAATGAAGTCCCGAACGTAAATAATGCAATTAATAGACATAAGACTGATTTTTTCATGGTTTTTCTCCTTTACTATAACGCTTGAAGCGAGATGATGAAGAGCAGAAAATTGTCGAATGAGCGGGATCGGGATAGGTTTCTGCAACTGGATGGCAACTACATTTGATTATAAAGAAGGCTAATAAAAGAATAATGAAAAATAAGCCAAATTCGCGCAGTATCATGGAGATAGAACAAGGAGCAAGATCGCTGTGGATCTTGCTCCTTGTTTGTTCTATTTTTGTCCGTTGAAAATAATATATTAGACTGGCATCGTTGATCTAACGTGATTTTCCAATTGAAGAAGCTTCAGCTTTTAAATTATAAGTTTTAGACTGATCCATTAAGAGAAACAGCGGCTGACCAAGACTTGAAAAATACAGCGGTAACCTGTCTCCTCTTTGCAACTCCATTCAAAACACCCCTTCAACCCAACCAGATGCATAATAGCTTTATTTACCATTAAAACCCTGATTTTGGATGTAGAGAAAAGTTATAACTAAACTATGCTGCCAGTTAGTTCAACAGGCTGCCGAACCATTGCTGTCGGCAGCCTGTTTCATAGAGCTATAATTACATACCCGCGAGTTACCCTGGAATACGGACATACGCCATCCGCGGCTCTCACGAGCTCTTCCGCCTGGTCCCGCTCGACTCCGTCCAAGTTCACGTGCAACTGGGCAGCTAATTCGAATCCGCCGTCGAAAGCTTTGCTGATGCTGACATGCGCGGTCACGTCCGTTCCCAAATTCAGCGCGCTGTCATAACAAGCGGCGTACCCGGCCGCGAACAGCTGCTCGGGATTCGTACCCTCCTCCCCGTTGCCGCCTAGCGCTTTAGGCATGCGCACATTAGTTGCTTCATGCGATATCATTCCCTCCCACTGTATCACTAACACTCTTCTTGACAAGTGTTCAACCAATTTATATAATTGACCCATCAATCGTTGATATATCAATTAATATTAAAGGTAGGTGGGATAGCTTGAAAGATTCAATGGATAATTCCATTATTGATAAACTTCAAAACTTCTATATCCAGCTTATCTCTCAATTCGGACACTGTACCGGTGTAAGCCCATCGAGATTTCGGCTATTGCACAAACTTTACCATGTCGATGAAATCAATCAGACCACTTTACAAAAAGAGTTGCAAATCGATAGTGCCGCAATTACCAGGCATTTGAAACAACTTGAGGGGGATGGTATTGTCACACGACGCATTAATCCAGATGATAATCGCTTCACCTTGGTGAGACTTACCGAACTTGGCCGACAGGAAATCGTTGCTTACCGAGAAGAAAAGATCCTTTTTATGGCACAGCTGCTGCAAGGTTTTAGTGAGGAAGAACAGAAACTTTTCTCACAAATGATTGAACGCATGCGAAATAATATTACTAAAGGGAGAAATGAAGAATGAATACAGCATTAACCACAAACGATTTTAATCAAATTGTTGCCGGGCGCCATTCCATTAAAAAATACGATCCTACTGTTAAAATCAGCCGGGACGAAATGACGGAAATTCTTAGAAAGGCCACCTTGGCTCCTTCTTCCGTCAATATGCAACCTTGGCGTTTCCTAATAATTGAAAGCCCCAAAGCCAAAGCTATCCTTGCCCCCCTTTCACGCTTCAACCAAAGACAAGTCGAAACCTCCTCCGCGGTTATCGCCATCTTCGGTGATTTGAACAGCATCAACAATGCAGAAGCGATTTATGGCAAAGCCGTGGAACTCGGGTTTATGCCTATGGAAGTAAAAGAAAAGCAATTGGCGGCTATATCCAAGTATTATGAACAAATGACCCCAGAAGTAAACAGGGAAACCGTGCTAAT
Organism: Paenibacillus sp. HWE-109; assembly: GCF_022163125.1. Classification (NCBI taxonomy): domain Bacteria; kingdom Bacillati; phylum Bacillota; class Bacilli; order Caryophanales; family Paenibacillaceae; genus Paenibacillus; species Paenibacillus sp. HWE-109. The sequence goes on from NZ_CP091881.1 coordinate 3,039,078, forward strand.
TGATAGCGGGCTAGTATCCATGCAACTAATGTTAGTTGCCCGTGCCCATGGATATGACACCAACGCAATCGGCGGATATGAAAAGGACAAGATTGCTGAAGCCTTCGGACTAGACCCGGAGCGCTACGTTCCAGTCATGCTAATATCGATCGGCAAAGCTGTAGACAATGGTTACCCATCGGTTCGTTTGCCTATCGATCAGGTTACAACTTGGAAGTAACACTAAATTCATGCCTATTTCAGAGGAGATGTGTCAACTGTGATTATTCTACATGCTAATTTACAAGTAAATCCGGCCAGAAATGACGATTTTTTACGGGAAGTCAAAGCGTTGGTTGCCGCTTCCAGAGTCGAGGACGGTAATATTGCTTATAACCTGTATTTGGACATTGAAAAGGAATGCACTTACACAATGGTGGAAATATGGGAAAACCTTGACGCAGTTGCCTCACACAATAAGTCCGATCATCTCAAAACTTTCGTGAGCCGAGCACGGGAATTTCTTGCTGCTCCATTGATAATCAAGTCGTACAAGGGGGAGCCTCTAGAGACTCCTACCCTTTAGTTGTTAAAGTATTAGTAAGGCTGTAGATTGGACAGCAGCCTATAGGAGAGGATGATTCCGCATGACGGATGCAAATCAATTATTTGGACAAGCCCTAGTAAAATCGCTGGTCGGGGAACGCGGACATATTCCTATTGCCCGCGCTTTACCGGACATTGATGCCGAACTGGCTGGGCGCGTACATGAAGCCATGCCTTATAGTATCTATCAACTGTTGAGACACATGCATTACTGGCAGCAATTCATGCTGGAGCATTTGGAAGGACGTAAACCGCAGCTCCCAGCTAACGTCATGGGAAGTTGGCCGGAAGAGACGAGCCCTCAAGATGAGATGTCTTGGCAAACTGATATCAAGATGTTTCTGGAAGGGGTCGACCGGGCTGTCACCATTGCAGAAACAGCACAACTGGACGAACCACTTCCACATTTCCCCGTTGAAACCCGAGCAGGACTGCTGCGCAATATCGCGTCCCACAACTCATATCATCTGGGCGAAATTGTGTTGCTGCGCCGCTTCTACGGCGCCTGGCCTCCGCCCGGAGGTGGCTTCCCGGCGTAAACCGTTTAAAGTTTAGCCGATCTACAGGCTGCCGATTGTTGCTGAAGCGCATCAGGGCTGTGTTGAAATATCGAGCATTCCGTATCAAGTAACAGCGTTCCGAATCCGACTGCCTAAATAAAGAACACATGCAGCCTTCTTCCATCAAAAAAAGGAGACCCTCTGACAAAAGGTCTCCCTATTCTAAATTCTGTTATTTGGTTTCTTCACATGAAGCAAGTTCATGATCATCGTCACAGCCTCGGCTCGTGTTGCCGTTTCGTTCGGTACGAACTTATTGTCCCCACGTCCCTCTATAATGCCTACTTGCTTCATCGTGGAAACCGCTCCGTGAGCCCATGCTGGAATCTCACTGTCAGTATACAAAATTTACATTTTGGACATTGCTAGAACTTAATAAAGTCTGAGTCATATTGATTATTTCCAGTGAATTATCAAATCCTACAACAGCTTAGCACGAGAAATGTAAAAAAGATACTTGCATATAAATGCAAGTATCTAATCAAAAACTGTCCCCAGATTCCCTATCAATGAGGCACCGTTACTAATGTATATCCCTTCTTTCTTATGCCTTTAATAATATCCGGTAAAGCCGCTATGGTAGATGGATGATCATGCATGACGATAATGCTGCCAGATTGAACTTGGGATAATACACTTTTTACGATTTTGGAAGGGTCTGTTGTTGCCCAATCTTTGGGATCTTCATTCCACAGCACCATTTGCATGTGGTGTTCTTCCGTTAGAAGCTTGGTATCGTTGTTATAGGCACCATAGGGCGGACGAAATAATGTGACCGGGTGCTTATCGAACTTTACAAGTTTATTTAGACCGCTATTAAACTCATTTTCCTGTTCGTCATAAGTCATTTGAGTCATGTGAGGATGCGTGTCCGAATGATAACCAACTTCATGACCCTCATACACAGCTTGGGTCACAGACTGCGGAAAAGCAGCCGCATTTTGTCCAATGAAGAAAAAAGTGACGTGTATGTTCTGTTCCTTCAGAACTTTGAGTAGTTCCTCCGTATATTTCGTCGGACCGTCATCAATGGTTATGGCCACCTGACCTTTTCCAACCGAATAAATGGGCTTTAAGGCTGATTTCTTAGTCTGCTTCTTCTCATCTGATACCACGGGTTCTTCCTTTGGGGAACCTACCTCAAATCCAACCGGCTCCTTAATCGGGTTAGAAGCTGATGTATTGTTCGCAGGAAGCACGCCAGTATCGGAAACAGGTTTAGTTGCAAAAGTCGGATCGGGAGAAGCCGCGGGACTTACTGAAGCAAGGGCATTAGGAATGTCGGGAGTAGCAACTTGCTCACACCCCGTTAACAAAAGAATAGTAAGCATACTAATTATTGAGCACCAAGAAAGTTTCATATTCAACCTACCCATGTAATATTGGCTGTAAATTATATTTGAGAAAAGCCCATTCTATGATCCATAAGTGACTTTTACTGTTAGTTATGAATATCTTGAAAAGGTACCACTAACATAACATAGCTAAGTTAAATTAGGATTAAAGTTAAATTAATTATCTATTTCTAATAATGAAAATTAGTGCTATGTTACAAGAAAAAATGCTGCTGCCTCGATGGAGAATGAGTTGGATTTAATTAAAGAAGCTGACGTTCACCAGTATCGGCTGCTTTTTGTATGTGATCAAGGAGTTTATGAAGTTTTACCGCATCGTCAAAACTAGGAATACGTCGGGTTCCCTCCATAATATCCTTTGCAAATTTCTCGAGAGCTTGTGCAACATTGAAGACAGGTCCGCCAGGGATCGTATCAGGCACCCAACGGTAATGATCCGGAATGGTTAATTCAGCGAGTGAAGACGAGTTCTCCCGATTGGCAAGATGCATTCCTTCAACTTTCAAATCCCCCCATTGAAGCTGAGCATGAGTACTTTCATTAGACAGTACAATTACGCCCTCCGTTCCAAAGAATTCTAACGAGACTCCTGTTCGATAGGGTACGCCCCCCTGTACATGAATAGAGACGGTTGCTCCGCTTTTTAATGTTCCATTAATTAAGATTTGATCTACAGTCGTCTTCTCAATGATTTCACCGGTTTCCTGCACTTTCGCTTGTTTAATTTGATTAGCTATCGTAGCCGATATCTCTTTAAAATCGCCAACAGCATAACACAGTGCATCTATGGCATGCCCTGCATTAATCGTCAATAAGTTTGCACCATTGGAATGGTTCAATAAATATTTAGAGGCTTCATTCGTTGTACCGCCCTTTGCAGTTGTAAAGACTTTCATATGACACGACAACACTTTGCCGATATATCCCTCAGCCACCAGGTCTTTCACAAAGTTAACTTCAGGAGATTGTCGGGCTTGTAAACCAACCGCATGATGAACCTTTTTGGCTGTAGCTAAATTATTCATCTCAATGGCTTGAGAAGTGTTTAAGCCCAAAGGCCATTCACAATATACATGTTTACCGGCATTGAGTGTGGCCATGACCGCATCGTAATGATCAGGAACCTTCACACTCGCAATAACCATATCCACATCCGGGTCGTTGGCTAGTTCGTTTGAATCCGCATATGCATGTGGAACTCCGAATTGGGAGGCACTTTTCTCCGCACTTTCCATCCGGGTTGTACCGATTGCCGTAATTTTAAATTTCGAAAGCCGTTGTAATGCAGGAATGTGAGTTGAACTAGCCCACTGGTTGTTAGCCGATCCCCCGATTACACCGACACGTATTGTCTTATCCATTTATTGTATAGCCTCCTTGATTAGGGTAGTTAACTAATGACCTGGCTGAGTTAAACGATTACTTCAGTTTCTTCTCCTCGTTTCCGTGTTCTTTCAACATACTGTAGTAAAAATTTCTTTTATCCTGTGCGGAGACCTTCACGACTTCCAATTGCGTTAGTTGTTGTTCCAGTTTCTCTATATGCTTACTTAAAATATCAATCCTTTTGTGAAATATCACCTTAACTTCAATTTCTGGTTCCTCTTGCGTCACATAACATCCCTCTTCCACAAACGTTGCGATGTCTTTTAGCTTCATCCCCGTTTGCTTCAATCCATGAATAAATTTGATAAATCGAAGATCTTGATCATCATATCGCCTAATCCCGTATTGCTTCCCATCCAGACGTTTGGGGTTAGGAACAAGACCTATTTTTTCGTAGTATCTGAGCGTATATGCTGTAATGCCCATTAATTTGGATATATCACTAATTGAGTACATTGTGGTCGGCCACCTTTAATTGACTGATAATCATTATTGTATTTGTTAGAGTATACTCGAAGTCAAGGATATTGAATAAATACTTCATCACTTTCACCAACAACCTTATAGGCATCGCTGTGATATGCTTTTTCTTTACATCCTTATCATAAAACAATGAAAGCGTTATGATAATTCTAATAATCTAAGATAAGTAGACGATTATAAGGTGATTCTTCTTTAAAAGTACAATCCATAATCCTACATGCTCATACAGATCACATGGGAGCCTAGCAAACCGTCATTACTATAGTGAGAAAAGGAGCCTGCCGAATAGCAAGCTCCTTCAATACAGGTTCCCAAAAATTTATAATAATTGTGATACCAATTCCATCCATTTATTGTTGATATATTCAACTATGCTGCCCGCTAACGGAGTGAAGGGCTACCACGCGGTAGCCCTTCAAATGTTTAACTATCGTTCTCCGTCCCTCAGTTTAATAATATTTCAATTAACTGGTTTGGATTATTAAATAAAAATGTTGGGTTTAGTGGGGAAAGCCTTTCAAGTTTACCTTCTCCCCAAAGAGCGGCAACACTAGTCATGTTTGCGGCATGTGTGGCTTGTATATCTGTCGGCTGATCTCCAACATACAAACACTCCTTTGGCTGTAAATTAAGTTTTTCAGCTAATTGTAGTAAAGGAACAGGATTTGGTTTAAAATCAAGACAATCTTCCTTTGCCAAAACTGCCTCAAAGAAAGAATACAAACCAGTGTTTCGTAATTCTGTCTCTGCATTTTGTTTTAATTTGGCAGTGACAATCCCAAGTTTATATCCATTTTCATGGAGAATTGTAATCATTTCCCGAATCCCAGGATATTCTTCAATCAGATGATTATACTTTCTATAATAGACTAATGTTTCTTCAATAATCTCTTCTTTTTCGGAAGATGATAAAAATGGGAATAAAATATCTAAAGCGTTAAACGGTTTTCCGAGTAAGAATTGTTTTTCAGTTTCGTTTATTTCTCGATTTAAGACTTTTTGAATCCCGTAATTATACGCTTCTGTACCCAGTCCCTCACTATTAATTAGAGTACCATCCAAATCAAAAAAAATACCTTTAAATCGGCTCATCTCAACTCAGCTCCCTCTCTCATCTCAACTCAACTTTTCTCAAATCTATTCCCAATTATATCCTGCTGCCTTATTTAAAAACAATCACTTTTATAAGAATACTGCCCGTTCCCGCAATTCTGCCTTCACGCATTTTGCGAATGCGGCGAAAGCTTTGCTGCGGAATTGCTCTTTGCGGCGAACCAGCCGCGTAGTCGTGTACTGGTACTGTTTCGGGACCGGATAAACGCACAGCCGATTATCAGCTCTGGAAATGACCGATTCAGGTACTAGCGAAAAGCCGAGTCCTGCCTGTACGCAGTTCAACATCATTTCCATAGTGCTGATTTAGATCAAGTTCGCGTTCAGTATACCCTCGCTGCGAAGCCATTCCTCGCTTGCTGTCCTAAACGGGCATCCCTTCGGAAATACGACCCAAGCAGCATTCGCGATACTTGGGATCTCTGATGAATCTTGTCCTTCAGCTGCCGTTAGCAGAACGACTTTATCCCGAATCTCAACTTCAATTTCAAGTTGGGACATATCAAAGTCACCCGTGCAAAAAGCTCCGTCCAACTGACGGTTCAACACTTTCTCGTAATTTTGCGGCGATGTTCCGTTGATTAGCGATAACGCGACTTCTGGGTAATGACGTTGAAATTCAGACAGCGCCTTGATAAACGGGTCCGAGGAAGCAAAAGTCTCCACGATGCCAATGGCAAGCGGTCCTGACGGATAATCCGGCTCCCTCACCGCCATGACGGCTTCCTCGGCCATTCGAATAATGTCCAATGCATATTTGCTGAATGCGAGCCCCTTCTCAGTTGGCGTTACACCCTTAGGATGTCTGTTGAACAATTGAATGCCTAGCTCCGATTCCAGCTTGCGGACACGTGCTGTGACATTCGACTGCACGTAATCCAGCCTCTGCGCGGCGCGGGATATGCTGCCTTCCTCCATGATCGCCATCACTACTTTTAAATCCGTTAATTCCATGAGAAACCCTTTGCTTGAAGCATCATTTTTTTTGATATATATATCAATATCAATCATTTTACAGTATGAATATACCGGATTACAATCATGTCATGAAAACAATACTTCTGGCAGTCAATAAAATTACTGCTATTTGTACATTTGAGGAGGATATCAATATGAGTACGTATACCAAGCTTTTGTCCGCATTTCAGTTAGGTTCCCTGCTACTGCCCAATCGGGCGGCGCTTTCACCGATGACACGTACGAGCGCAGAATCAAATGGCCTGGCAAACGACCGGATGGCGCGGTATTATGCAAGGTTCGCGAAAGGCGGGTTCGGTCTTATCATTACAGAAGGCATTTATCCGGACTTGTTGAACAGCCAAAGTTATAAGAACCAGCCTGGCATTGCCAATGAAGAGCAAGCCGAGTCTTGGAAGCCTGTCATACAGGCAGTACATCGCGAAGGCGGACGAATAATCGCGCAGCTGATGCATGCTGGTGCCCTCGTTCAGCACGATGGATTTATACCGGTAGCGCCTTCAGCTGTTAAGCCGGTCGGTACGATGTTAGAAGATCACGGAGGTAGCGGGGAATTTACCGTCCCAAAAGCGATGACGATATCGGAGATCCGGAAGGCAATCGATCATTTCGCCCAAGCCGCCCTTCGCGCCAAGCTGGTCGGATTCGATGGAGTTGAAGTGCATGCCGCCAACGGCTATTTGCTCGACCAATTCATTACCAATTACACGAACCTCAGAACCGATGATTACGGCGGTTCTACGGAGAGACGTATCCGGATCGTGGAGGAAGTATTGAGAGCAATCCGCGACGTTGTAGGCCCAGATTATACAGTAGGCGTGCGCATCTCGCAAGGCAAAGTGAACGATATCCACCATAAGTGGGCAAACGGAATCGAAGATGCCAAAATCATTTTCCAGAAACTGAGCAATGCTTACCCGACCTACATTCATACAACCGAATACAAAGCGTTTGCGCCCGCATTCGCAGACGGCGGCCCCACACTGGCAGAACTCGCCGCAAAGTACGGCGGCTTGCCCGTCATCGCGAACGGCAAACTAGGCGAGCCTGCAAAGGCGGAACAGCTCTTGACGGCGAATAATGCTGACCTTGTCGCGATCGGCACAAGTGCATTAGTAAATTCAGATTGGGTGAATAAATTGAAGGAAGGAACCACGCTTAACCATTTCGACCATCGCTTCCTGCACCCCATCGCTACGCTACGAGATGATGAAGTAGTCGTATAAAAACGGATATTGGTTTATCCAATGCTCGCTGTAATATTGGACTGCTTGTAATACGCCAATACCCTTTTCGGGTATTCCCCCATTCAAAGGCTTTATCCTTAGGTATTCCTAAAGATAACTGCCTTTTTATTTTGGTCCTCGGTTTCTTCCATTACTTCCATAAGCACATGCGTAACCTTCTTCGAATCCATTTGTCCATATCCTTCAAAATACTCGACGTTTCCGCAAGCTAGAAATTACCGCACCATCCCATCAAGTACTTTCGGTTCTTTGTTCACATTCGCCTGCTCTTTTGGTTTTCACGAAGATGTGCCCCTCAACTATATTTCTCCGTTAGTTTAATCCTCAGGCTGACTTAAGACAGTAGAAATAAAAGAGTCAACGATGCAGTGTGTTGAATTAGAAGTGGAACTTAATTGGGGAACAAATAACGTACCTATGAAGAACTTATGCTCAAGTAATTCAATAATTCTTGGGTTGCCAATGTAATCCGTTCCAACTATTCTTAATCCGGCTTCATGAATTTGTTTTTCATATTCCGAACTAAGTCCATAGTTACATCTGAATTGTTCAATGACATTTTCAACTTGATAAATATCATAGATTCTCGAGGGTTTCTTTACTATGACTTCACCTTTTTGGCCGACTAATGAGCAAGCCAGTTTACTGATAACTACTTGATTTGCGTGTGGATCGCGTTCTTCGTGCCCAGCATTCTCCAGCATCATTTTGTTTCTTGCATATTCCATAATGATGTATTGAAATCCAGCGCATGTCCCTAACAAAGGTATATTGTTTTCGCGTGCATATTGAATAATGCTAAGTACCCCATCAACGGAATCTGGGAACCCTGGACCTATCCAAAAACCCTGAAAGGTTTCCTTGATGGTATCCAGTTGTTTAATTATGGCAGCGGTAGGAATCCACTCATACTCGATAAAAACTCCTAATTTCCTAAATGAATGTAGAAGTGCATCGTTAGTAGCAATCTGTGATGGATATTCTGGACGAAAGTCACCAACAATCCCAATTTTCATTATGTATGCCCCCTTCAAATTCAACTAGGAAATTATACCATATGTTAGCAATTGTCCATGTCCTCCATCGGGAATAAGATGAATGCAATATCCACTCACATTCGCCTTACCGAAGATTTACTACTATAGAAATGAGTGAATCAAAAATAATATAGCAAATGCTAGTCCACATCTTAAATGCCATTTCTTATCGAGTCTTCTGTAACGGAATAAACCTGAAATCGGTACCGGAAACAGGACGATTAGTGCAAGAAGCCCGGTAATGTTGTTGAAATCCCATTTAAAACCATACATAAAAACGGCAACCGCATGGAGAGTAATGAGTGCGATAGCGAGAATCGCAATCGAGGTATGATATTTTTTGACAATACGAAGTAGTATAACCATACCTTTTTTTAGACCAGCTAAGGTTGCCCAAATACGCTGTTTGATTATAAATGCTAAAACATAATTCGCTAACACTACGAATAAGGCTATTCGGGCATTGGAGCCATAATCCTTGAATGTATGCTCAAAACGACGATCATGCAATGTTGCTGAGGGTAAATGAAGAAGACTCCAAAGCTGCCATATGAAATAGATTGCGGACACGGCTATCGCACCAAATACCCATATTCGTTCTTTCTTTGGAATCCATAATGGTTTTCCTTCTACATTTTTCTGAAAGCTCATCTTAACTCCTCCAACTCTTATTTATATTTGTACTATATCCCCTTTTTATGAAAATGAAATGAGAAGCACAAAAATAACCAACGATTATGTTTGTGTCACCGAACAAGAAAAAAAACCGCAGCATGAAGCATGCCGCAGTTCTCTAACTCGTATTACTTTAGATCGTTCCATGCCGAAGCTCAACTTAGGAACTGACATCCGTATCAATGATTTCATCCAGTTCTGAACTATGTTCGTTTGCGGCTGCAATAATTTCTTGATCAACCTTATTACTTCCTTGAATTTGCTCCGCAGCTTGGGCTTGATTGTTCAGTTGCTTAACAATTTGTCCTGTGCCATGAGCTCCTTGATGTCCCCTACTGGATGTCATTGTATTTATCCTCCAAATTCGAAAATTGATCTACCTACTAAATTATTCGCTGAAATGTTTTTAAGCATCACCTGGTTGATCATGTGTATTATTTGGTGCAGATTGGTCAGGCGATTTTCGAGTTCGAGATTGCAGTTCCTTATCTACGGTTCGCTGAGATTTGGTTATCTTGGTTTTAGTTTTATCGGACATTGAGATTACCTCCCTTTCACCCATTTGAGTAATTTGAAACATATATATTGTACTCACTTAAGAAGTAATATAAGCAGACATATTGTGCCAATCACTTAGTTGGTCGACGCAATTAAACAATAATTTCTTACTGGGAACTAAAGCTTTTCAAATATGATTACTCTTGCATAATCATCCCTTAATCTCCACAAAATAAAGCACATTTATTATCATGACCCAAGCCTTCTAAAAAAGACTTGCTCAGCTGAGACAATAAAGTCAATTAACCCCATATCCTGACTCTGAAGCAACATGTGAAACTCATATCTGTCATCCACTCTATATACTTCCTCATATAACCACCATGAGTTTTCCAATCCATCATCTTGCTTAATTATCGTAACATTCTCAAAGATCACTTCGTCAATGTTTGTAAAACCACCAGAGGTGTCAAGAATTAGTGTTATTGATTGATCATTCTGAATTGATTTGGTAATCTTACAATCATGAAAGCTGAAATTCTCAACAATTCCTCTATCCAATGATAATGAAGCTTCTTTATGATATTTTCTGAAATTTACACCTGTTGTCTCTACAACCCTTTTATTATCCTCACAAAATTGAGCTACAGCATTTATAACATCACTTGTTGCTTTATTTAAGGCAAAAACCCTTAGATCGGCTATCTTATTCAAAATGGTTTCTGGTAATGACTTTCTTAAATGCTCTTGATTATAAATGATCGATTCATGAAATTGTTTCGTTTCTTTATCTTTATTGAAAGGCTCATTCGTTCCGTTCGCTTGCATAATGGAAGCCACTTCTTCTTGGAGCTGAAGCCATTTGTTTAATTCATCTTTATAGAGTTGTTGAAAATATGCTTCTGAGAATGTTCCCGCTTGTTTTTCTTCCTCTAAACCTAAATGAAAGCTCATTTTTTGACAAAGTTCGTACCATTCTTTCGTAAAATATTTCATTAAATAATTTTCTCCTCACTACTCGCTACTTAAATGAACAAAAAAAGGAGCACCGTGAGTCAGGCTCCTTCACTATCGCAGTTGTTCCGCCAAACCGATTAGAATTCCTTCATTTCCACGAATGTAGCAGAGCCGATACGAGTCCTCGTACTGAACCACTTCGCCAACGAGCTGAGCACCATACTTAATGAGTCTGGATACCACTTCGTCAATGTCTTCAACGGTGAACATGACACGTAAATAACCGAGGGCATTTACAGGAGCAGTTCGGTGATCTGATATGGTAGGTGGGGTGAGAAATCGCGAAAGTTCCAGTCGGCTGTGGCCATCTGGGGTAACCATCATAGCAATCTCTACACACTGTGAACCCAGCCCGGTTACGCGACCAGCCCATTCACCTTCGACAGTAGCTCGCCCTTCGAGCTTCAAGCCAACCTCCTCGAAAAAAGAGATTGCGTCATCAAGGGATTCTACAACGATGCCAACATTGTCCATTCTTAGTAATTTGCTTTTTGCCATAGTTTTATCTCCTTTAATTACTCATATACCAAAACCCAATATTTCCCTTCTGCATTTCCTTCTTCAACAACTTTCTTCCAACCATTATTCTCATAAAACTTTATCGCTTTTTGATTTTCGGATACACATTTCAATGTTACTGGCTTATTCATTTTTTCTATAGAGGCATTAACCAACTTACCACCAACACCCTTACCTGAGCAATCAGGATGAACAAATAAATTATGTATAAAATCATCTGGCAGGTACAATGAAGCAAATCCAAGAATATGAGTATCTTCCTCTGCAATAATAATATACTCTCCTTCAGTATGCTTATCGAAGTCTTCTAAAGTCATTTCTTCTGTATCTGCCCAATGAAAACTATTACGACGAGATTCTAGATATATAAGTCTTAAATCAGGGTAATCTAATTCATTTGCTACTCTAATATTCATAAGTTCACTCCAACTTTTTTTATATAAATAATAACATAATTTTTTAATCTATATATCCAGGAGAAACCGTAGGAGGAAACGCATTTGATTTATCAATAATTGAATCTATTTTGTCGCTTTTAAATACACATCATTTTTTTGTATGGCAATAGCATTCTGTTGGTCAACACCGACTATTTTAAATAATTTGCTCCCTACTTCTGCATCATTTGCTTCACCGTTGTTTTGAGGCATTGGACGTACTCTTTTTCTTATCTCACCTATCTGATCTCCAATATCCTTGGATGGTACGTTCTCAGCAGATATACCATAAATAATTTTCAACATAGGTCACCTCACCCTGAATTTACTAGGTTCCCCGTTTATAAATGCTCTTTCAATTGGTTAATGATTTCTCCATATTCTTCTTCTGTCAGTTGCTTTTCGATCATCAAATTCGATAAAGATTCATTTTTGCTGCAATAAATACATGGCTGGCTCATATGTCATTCTCCTGTTCTATGGGTTTATTAACGATAATCAATTTTACCATAAATAGGAACTGGTTGGTCAGGTAAAAAAAAGACCCACAGCAGCAAGCTGAGGGTGAAATTTTTGCTATCAATTCCTTATGTCGTATAAGTTCGTCCAAGCCCTATCTCGTTAAGAAGCTGCCTATAAGCAATGGATGTACGATCAGCTGGGATATGGGCTTCCGCTTGCAGATCAAGCGGTAAATCTTCCGGAGTCTGTGCTTCGACCATTTCGCGATCCTCTTGAAAGACTTGCAGATTAAATTTGATGGTATCTTCAACCGGAGTATCTTTATCAAAGTTTCGGGAAATTGGGCTAAATAGCCGTGTATAGCGGGCAGATACCGGCGATGCACAATTCAATATCATCAGTTTTCCATCGTTTGGAAAGTAAACAGTTAGCGACGCCGCAAACGGAGGGAACACACGAAATTCTCTAAGCCATTCAAATCCCTCGGGCGCAGGATTATCCTGACCTTTTCCGTAATTGCTAACCGTACTCCAATACTCAGCAAGTAATTCATTCCCTTCCCGCATGACTTTGTATTGCGGTACTTCGGTGTTATTACGGTCACCGAATGTTTCTGTATGCACATAAGCAAAGTGCGATACATCTAAAAAGCCTTCAAGCTGACGCCCGGCTGAACCAGCAATGTCGAAGCTTGGTGGCAATACATTTACATAATCCGGGTCATCCCATCCTGGAAACTCTGGTATATCCACTTCACTGGATATAATAGATGTCCAAATCAAGCCATATTTTTCTATTGCCGGATAGACAATTAATTTTAGTTTAGGCGAAATTTTAGCATCGGGATGCGCGGGAACAGACGTACACTTTCCTTCACAGTTATAACGAAAGCCGTGATACGGACAAACGATTTCCCCGTTCTCAACCCAACCCTTACTAAGTGGAGCACCTCGATGAAAACAAAGATCACGAGCAACAACCACCTTATCGTTGCTGCGGTAACAAACGAGCTTTACATCCAATAGCTTTACACCGATCGGCTTTTCTGTGACTTCGCTTGCTTGAGCAATAGGATACCAATATTGGGCCAATACCTGCCAATCCTGTGGTGTGAACGTACAGTCACGGGGAAGTTGGATATCAACGTTCGTTTCCTTGTTTTCAGATATCATCATCGGGCTCACCTCACGGTTCATTATCATTCCTTACTAGTAACATCTTACTACTGCGTAATTTTAATGAGCAATATCAATGACGATATTTTGTTTGAACAACCAAAAAGGATGATATTTGTTAGAATTGTTTATAAAAAATCCGCCCTATAGGCGGAAATTAATTTTAAGCTACATTAAATTGGTTTTTCTCCGTATAAGACAAAGTTCCAAGAAAATTTTCTCAAAAATTTAAAGTACGTTAACAAAAACCCATCAATGTCCTGGAGGAAATTATAACAAATATTTGATTCCATTGTATTGATCGTGTTTGCTTTTCGTATTTTCTTAATCCCAATCGACAATGGTGTTGTTAGATGGAAAGTTTCTAAATCAGCCACTTTAAAATAATGATTAAATTCTGTTAACTCAGACCACTTTATGTGTTTTTTGGGCTTCAAATAGGGATTTTCAATATTGGGACGAAACATCCTATAGAGCATTACAAAAGGATTGCCGTAAAGGTTTTCAAGAAACACAATTTTTCCATTTGGTTTAAGAACACGATGTATTTCTGAAAGTGCTGTTTTTCGATCTACATATTGAAGAACACTAAACGACGTAATAATATCAAACGTATGATCTTGAAAAGGCAATTTCTGAATATCTCCATTCACAAAGAAAGGTTTCTTATATCTATCCTTGGCTTCATTTATTTTGGCAATGTCCACCTCCACTCCATAAACGTTATTACTTATATTAGACATTACATTTGTAATTAGCCCAGTCCCACATCCAATATCTAAAACCATGCTTTCCTCATTCATACATGAATCAATATAATAAAATGCACGTATAACCATCGTATTTAAAAGATAAATAAAGTTATCCTCACTATCCATAACACTGTTTAGCCAAATATCATGCAGTTTTTCTGTTTTATTGTTAGGCACCGTATGGTCCCCCTCCTAGTTCCCGTTGAAATTAATCCAATTTGATTTTAAAGGTTCCAATGATACGATTATTTTCTTTATTGCATATTGAAGCTAGAAAATAGTTTGTTGGATTTAACGATGCTGATCGAATTTCAATCTTACATTTTAATCCGTCATATTCAATAAAATTGAACCATGTTTCTCCATTATCATTAGAATAAAACAAAACTGCTTTAGCATCTTGCCTCCCTAAATCATTTACAGAGTTTACCCAAACTTGATTCCTATTTCTAGATTTCACATTTACAATACTGTAAATAGGGTTACGTCTTATGGGATCTGGCAAAGTTTTTTTGCTCATTTTTATGCCGTCTATTGTTTTTATTAGAAAATTCGTCCCACCTAAATAATCACTTCCGAACAGAACTCCATCCGTTAAGGAAACTACAGAAGTGTATCCTCCTGTATCTATATGTCTTTTATTTATTAATCGCCACCCATGTTGATTGGGAGAAGACCTTACTGAATAATTTTGCATGGAATCGTTTATCCACACTCGTTTTTTATTGTCACCATCTGTAACGAACAGCTTCTTAAGGCGGCTGCAATACCTAATCAAATGAATATGCTTATTGGCTCCTTCCTTAATAAAGAAATCCGATTTAGTAAAATTTTCACTAGTAGTAGGGCAGTAATAAATATAAGCCACATTCTGCCACCCTTTCTTTTCCACCCATACATTCGCATACTCTCCAAGGAAAATAGTCCCTTTATCATCTTCTGTTATTCCATAATTATGAATAAATACACTATGTGGAGTGCTTAGTTGTAAAACGATATTGAACGTTGTTCCGTTATCTTTACTTTTGTATACGTTTCCATCACTACAAACATAAATGTTGTAATTATGACTTACATAAATTGCATCTACGCTTGAAGAAAATGTAAAAACATCTGTATAAGTAGTACCTTCATCGTTACTTCTAACAAGAACATTTAATCTATCGTTGGCCACCCCTAGCAGCTCTTCGTTGCTAACGATATATACAAGTGTCCAAGAAACAGGAAGCAACTCACACGTACCACCCTCAATTTTCCAGTTGAATTTATCTCTATCTAACATTTCTTCATCAGAATACTTTAAGCTTGACTTATTCATCAGATGAATAACATTTTTTTTGTTAATTTTCAAGAAATGTGCTATTTCCCAAACTAAAAATGATAGAAATTCTTCAAACTTTTTATTAATAAATAAGTATAAGATGAATGTTTTGGATCTCCTTATTATTTCAACTAGTAGAGGAAAACCTTTCAGGTTAAGAAAACTAGAAAACTCTTTAGTAATCTGTGGGATTTTTGTTTTGGACATAAACAGTCATCACCCTCATTTCCTTTTTCATCAATTTCCGCCACCCCATTATACCATATATTGGAATTAGCAGGTTTAAAAAAATCATACAGAGAGGCTGACTCCAGCACTACACCAGTGTCAAAATGTCATATGACATTTTCAGCGGATATCCACCCGGCTCTGAAGTTATTGATACGATTTGACAAAGCACTCTGTCCGTTACTACCCATGTCACATGCTTTAGTGCCGATTTGTAACTAGTATTCATGATAGTGATTGCGTAACAATTGGACTACTGAAGACGACGCAATAGACTTGTATACAGAAAAGTCGAACTTCAAGAAAATCCATGAGGTGAATACGATGAACAAAAGTAGAAAAATGATTTTCGGTGGAGCTGCCGTAGTGTTAAGTGCAGCGATACTAACTGCAGGCTGCAGTACGAAACCCGCTGAAAAACCGGAACAGACAGGAACAATCCGCCCCATTGAGACGGCTCAAATATCTCAAAACAGTATTGCAAAATCACTTGAAATGCAGGCGAAGCAGCTAAAGACGGTGGATCCGAAACAACCATTAGATGATTTAAAACCGCTAAAAGACATGATAGGCAATGCCAACTATGTTGGTTTAGGAGAGGCTACTCACGGGAGTTCGGAGATTTTTACGATGAAGCATCGCCTTGTGAAGTATTTGGTCACTGAGCTGGGCTTTACCAATTTTGGGATTGAAGAGGATTGGGGCAACGGTTTAAAGCTGAACGAGTATATCCAAACGGGAAAAGGTAACCCGAGGGATTTTTTGAAGCTGTTGTACCCAACGGATGAGATCGTCGCAATGGTAGAATGGATGCGGGAATACAATGCCGATCCTATAAATAAGAAGAAAATTCAGTTCATCGGACTCGACTTGAAAATGCTGGATCAAAGTGTCTTTGATAAAGTGATCAACTATGTAAAGGAACATCATCCTGATTTGCTGCCGGAAGTCGAGCAAAGCTACAAAGAGTTGTCGTCGGTGGCAGGTAATCTACAGGAATATATGAAGCTTACTGCTGAAGTGAAAGAAAAGCATAAGACTAATGCGCAGAAAGTAGTCAAACTACTTGAAGACAAAACAAAGTCAAATAATGAAACGGGTTCACTCGAACTAGCTTGGGTGATAGGAACGGCTAAGGTGATAGAGAATTTTACGAAGATGGTGATTCCAGCTGACTATCCGACCATGGTGAAGCTGCATGATCAGTATCTAGCCGAGCATGCCGTTTGGGCTCAAGGACAATTTGGCGGGAAAACGATGGTTTGGGGGCACAATATTCACATAGCCAAAGGAGTTATCACGGAGAAGTGGTATCCTAAAGTCGCCGGGGAGTTTCTGAAAGAACGTCTAGGCGATCAATATGTAGCAATTGGCACCACCACCACAGAAGGCAAATTCACAGCATTCAGTGAAGGAAAGATTGCAGCGGATACCATCCAGAAGAACGAGAACAGCTCCAATTATATGTTTGGTCAAGTTCCATACGCTCAGTTCCTGTTAGATCTTCACAAATTGAATGGAGCCGCGCAACAATGGGTAAAAGAAAAGCAGCCCTTCTTGGATGGCATTGCACAGATCGTTCCTAACGAACCGCAATATTATGATGTTTCCCTTCAAGAGCAGTTCGACATCATGGTTCATATTCAAAAAACGACTCCGTCGCATATCAAGTAACATGAAGTAAAAAAGCTGAGCTACCTTTTTGTGAAAAAATCATTCCAGCTATCATGATTGCTTGAATTTCAACATAACCATGTATATCAGAGATGATTACAGGAGGTTAAATCATGGAAGAAAACGCAGCCCTTCATTCTCAGACCGTCGGCGAGCGAGGTCCCGTTCTGGAACAAGACAGTGTTTTAC
Organism: Paenibacillus sp. HWE-109; assembly: GCF_022163125.1. Classification (NCBI taxonomy): domain Bacteria; kingdom Bacillati; phylum Bacillota; class Bacilli; order Caryophanales; family Paenibacillaceae; genus Paenibacillus; species Paenibacillus sp. HWE-109. Next base: position 3,056,769 of record NZ_CP091881.1, read on the forward strand.
ATGAAACTCTGGAGAGCTTCGTACATAGCAAAATAATCGAGAGACCCGTACACGTAAAGGGTTATGGCGCATTCGGATACTTTCAGACCGTGAACTCCATGGCGTCACACACCCAGCTTTGCTTTCTGCAGAATCCTGGTCAACAGGTCCCTGTGACAGTAAGATTTTCCCTTGCAGTAAGTAACAAGGGTACCCCTGACACTTCCCGGAATGTACGGGGATTCTCCACTAAATTTTATACAGAAAAAGGCGTATTTGATTTATTATGTAATCATATCCCTGTATTTTTGGTTCGAGATGCCATTCGATTCCCTGAATCGATCAAGGCCTTTTTGCCATCGCCGGTCAATAATTTGCTTGACCCTGAACGATTTTGGAGCTTTATCGCCAGAGCGCCGGAATCAACGCATTTCCTCGTTCAGCTATACTCGGACGCCGGGACGGTCAAGAGCCTCCGCCACATTCCGGGCCATAGTGTCAACACCTATGTTTGGAGGAACACACAGGGTAACCGAACTTATGTGAAATATCTCTGGTATCCTCTTGCCGGTATTGAGTATATCGATCGTCACCAGGCAGCCCAATTAGCGGGGGAAAATCCCGATTACGCTGGCAAGGATCTCTATGACACTCTTGCTTCAGGGAAGACGGTCGAATACGGGCTTTATGTTCAGCTGATGAACCCCGCAGACGCAGTCAGCCTGCCCTATGATCCACTGGATGATACGAAGGTTTGGGATATTAGACAATATCCTTTGTTGCCGGTAGGTCGGCTCGTATTAAATCGTAATCCGGATAACTACATGGAGCAAGTCGAGAAAATCGCCTTTTCACCTTCTAATCTTTTGGAGGGAGCCGAATTATCGGATGATAAGATGCTGCAAGGACGGGCGAATATATACACGGATTCACAGCGGCGGCGCTTGGGACCTGATTTCCGGAAAATTCCTATCAACCATCAGCATAACTGGTCACCCGGTTCGCTGGAAACAAGTGGCGAAGGTAGATTCGTAGAAGGTCGCCTCGTAAGATCTGATTTGCCTAAACCTGATAATTTTACACAAGCGGGAGAGTATTATAACTCCCTTCCACCTGTTCAGCAGGAACACCTGATTGAGAACCTTGCTGCCGATCTCTCCAGCATATCTCATGAAACGCAAAGTGTTGTTATGAGCTACCTATACCATGCATCAGCAGAGTTAGGAGAACGGGTTTCCAGACAGATTCAGATGCAGTCAAACTAGATATAAACAAAAAAGCAGCCAGACACCCTGATTCAGGTGTGTTCGGCTGCTTTATTCTGTGCATGTAACTATTCACCTTCTAAAGAAAGATGGCTTGTTGTTTTGCGCACTTCACGAAGCATCAACAACCCGATTAACAAGGACGCAACACCAATAATGACTACTAATGCTCCTATCTCCAAATTGTAGGTTGTCAGCGATCCATGACGAAATGCCATTCCACGTAGTAAACGATTCAGCCAGTTCATGGGCAATGCCCATGCAATGATCTGAAAAAACACAGGAAAAGCAAGCGGAGTCAACTGAATCCCCGTAGCCAGAAATGACGGATACAAGACAAGGCTTGTTCGCAAACCCACCTTGGACGCATCTTTGGCCGTATAGCCAATCAATAATCCCGTTAGTGACAAGGCAAAAGAATAAATTAGTAATGGAATAATAAAAATATAAGGCTCAGCTTCAAAACGCATATTACCTATTTGCTTTAATAGACCATAGCTCAGGATTAATGAGCATGTACTCAGCACAGCATAAGGAACGCTGCGGATCCAGAGCTGGGCAGGCGATACGCCATTCGCAAGCAGCTTCCCTTCTTTGCGAAGACGAGGCGCGATCGATCCAGCTGCGCTGGTTGTCATCATCAGCACGATGATATTCACAAATCCGATGACCATAAAGTCTACATAACTGGTTGTTGGATTAAACAGCATTCGCTGTTGGAGAGATAACGGCGATATAAGCCCTTTGGCCATATCCGCCTCCATCCCACTTTGCCCCAGACGTGTCATGGATAAAGTCATATTTTCTGTTGTGAGGATCTCTTGAATGGCGGTTCGGATACCCATTAGCCCTGAGGGCATCGTGTTATCCATTAGAATCCCGATATTCGCAGATTTGCCTTGCAACTTACGCATCTCTAGTTGATTAGGAAGCATAATGACGGCTACAGCCTGCTCGTTTGCCAGCAAGGTTTCGGGGTCTATGCGACCCGCAAATACATTCGTAACTTTCATGTATTGGGACGCGTTCAGTTTCGAAATCAGTTGTCGCGAATAAGCACTGTGGTCTTCGTCGATAACAACAACTGGTGATTTGCTAATTTGGTTCTTCGAGAACATCAACCCAAAAAACAAAGCGGCTATCAGCGGTGCGATAAAGATTGTAAGAAGGTACTTGCTGCTCGCTGCGTACTTCCACTCCTCAATCAACGATTTCATCAAGGTCCACCTCCGCTGTCATACCAGGAAGAAGATCGGAGTTTGAATTTACGGTTATTCGAACAAGATACATGCTTAAATCAGCTTGCCCTCTCTCGCGTGTCATACGTAAGCTGGCAAATTGGGGGGCGGCCGAAATCGAAGCGACAACGCCATCGACTTGGGCAAAACGCTTCAAGTATGGAAAATGAACTTGAATGCTTTTATTGACATCAAGCTTCTGAATTTGCCCTTCCTGCACATAAAGGTCCGCATAATAGCTTGTTTTTTGCACGACTGCAATCGGCATACCTTGCGCAAGCTGATCTCCCGGCTTAACCATGATTTTACTAATCAATCCATCATTAGGCGAAAGGATATCCATATCCGCTCCTTCGGCTGTTTTAACTTTGAATAGAATGTCTCCCTGTTTGACGGAATCTCCCGCAGCAGCGTTTATTTTAACAATTATCCCCTTACTTTTGTCAAACACAACCATGTTTTGCTCCGCCTCAAGCACGCCTTGCTTTCTACTCTCCGCCTGACTAACGGCATCTTTGCCTTTTGCAGCAAGAAGAGCACCTCCTGCAATAACCACGATGGCAATTCCAATATAAATGCCTGCTTTAAAATTCATTGTTCTCTCTCCCTCTCCATGAATGCTTGATTTTCAAACGGTGTTCTCTGCTGCTTCCAGCGGATTCTGCACCTAACACCTCCTAAATACACCGCCGCTTTAAAATATGATGATCATAATATATTATAGTCATCATATTTTAATTCAGTCAATAGCAACCTGTATGTCTGCTCATGACAAGCGGCTATAACAGGAGAAATTGACACGTTTTATTATGATGACTATAATATTTTAAGATAGACTTATACGTAACGGAGTGATTACAATGCCCTATCCTGAAGGTCATAAGTTTAAAGTTAGAGGTAAAATCATCGAAAGTGCCGCTCAAGCTTTTCGTACGAATGGGATTCGTGACATCAGCGTTCCTTTTATCATGAAAGGTGCCGGACTGACGCATGGAGGGTTCTACTCGCACTTTGACAACAAAGAGCAACTGGTTGCCGAAGCCTGTCGCTATGCCATTAGCGATACGATTTCATTTTTGCAGGAAGTCGCTGACCAGGAAAATATAGGTCCCAAAATCAATGCCGTCATTGATTACTATTTAAGTACGCAGCATCGCGATAGAACTGAGATTGGCTGCATCCTTCCCGCCCTTTCCAGTGAAATTTCACGTTCCTCCGATGAGATTCGGCGGGTGTTCACCCACGAGTTGGAACGAATGATTGATTTTATTTCCGAGGTCGGGAAAATAGACACAGCCAAAGGTAGCGTACTGCTTAGTACTATGGTCGGAACTCTAGTCCTGGCACGCTCAGTTACTGACAGTAAACTTAGCGGGGACCTTCTCACAGCTGGCAAGAAGCATGCGAAAGAGCTAATTAAGACCTGATGTCACAAGTCTCATTAGCCGCGAGCTGAAGACCAACGAACTAATTAGCTAAAATTTCGTTGATCTTCTTCTCCAGCATTGCAAGTCCTGCTTCAGGATCCAGCCCGCCCAGAACGATGCTTTGGAGATCCTCCGAAAGCGTTGTAAAGATCGTCGCATACTTGTCGGTTTGCGGCGCAAATTTAACATGATGCTGATCTTCGATAAAGAGCTTCCTATAGGGCAGTTGTTGATACTCCTCGCTTTGCAGAACAGCTCGATTCGCCGGCACATGTCCCGCAAGCCCCCAGGTCTTGCTGCCAACTTCAGAGAAATACTTCATGAAGACCATTGCTGCACGCTGCTTCGCCTTAGTCACATAGGCAGGCACCACCAGCGTATGCGAGCTCCCCCAATGCGAGAAGCTGCCGAATATGGGAGGAAGGGGCATCATGCCGACCGGCAATGACTTCTCGCTGAGATGGTGACCTGCTTCCCACACGCCTCCGAACCATAGCGCGGCTTCCCCCTCGTGGAAGGAGTCCCATGGCGTTTTATCGTTTAAATCGGACAAATGATTAGCGTAAAGCTGCTGATAAAACTTCAGCACGCTGAGCGCTTTCTCGTTATGGATGGCTGCTTTCGACATATCGGAATTGAGCAGCTCACCCCCTGCTTCATAATATAAATTCAGGAATGGTTCCTGAAAGTAAGGCGTGTTCACTGCGAAAGGCTGAACACCGGCTACTTTCGCTTGAATTTGCGTCAGCATGCGAATGAAACCCTCCGGCGACGCCTCGCCAAGTTTCGGCGTCTCATCTTCATTCAACAAACCAGCTTTTTTCAAAATCGCCTTGTTGTAGTAAAGCATGTGAAAATGCGTATCAAGCGGTACAGCGTACGGTTTGCCACTAAAGCTCACACTCCGTAAATTGGACTCCTCAATTTCTTTGAAATCGAATCCGTTTTCACCTGCCAAACCGTCAAGCGGCACAATCTGTTTCGCCTTAACGAACGGCGACATCCGATCGACATGGGCAACTGCGACATCCGGTCCCTTCCCAGAAGAAAGTGCTGTACTCAATTTCACGTAGTATTCATTGGATTCCAGCCGAAGCTGTTTGACGAAAATCTCCCTCTGCGAGACATTGAAGCCTTTAACAATTTGCTCGACGAAATCCCCCTCCCCACCGCCGAATGGATTCCAAAACGAAATCTCCACAGGAGCTTCATTGCCGATTGATGCTGCTTTATTTTTGGCCATTTGCTCGGCACTGCCATCAGAGTTTGTCGAACAACCTGAGACCGTGAGCGCCAGCATAACGATAAAGGATAGAGGCAGAGCCCGGTACTTCCTAAACATAACAGTTCCCCCTCTCTCTCTGTTTAATCAATACTAATTTTAGTAAGCGCTTGCAAATATAGATATGAAAGGAATCGACTAGACGTCGGCTCTAGTTCGATTCCGATATTCCGATGGGGAAACCCCCGTAATCTTTTTAAACACTTTAGAGAAATATTTCGGGTCCTGAATCCCTACCAAATGACCGATGTCCGCCGTTTTGAGCTCGCCTGTTAGCAGCGCCTTCGCCTTCTCAATGCGGATGCGGGTCAAATGCTCCAAAAAGCTTTCACCCATTTCTTTTTTGAACAGATTGGCAAAGTAATTTTTACTTAAATGAACTAGCTGGCTGATCGATTGCAAGGAAATTTCCTGATGATAGTACATCTGCATGTATTGGGCTGCCTTAATAATCCCGTTACGGTCACTGTTATATACGTGAATCATGTGCTGGACAAGCTCCTCGAAAGCCTGTAGAAACCACGCTTTACTCTGCTGGATCGTCTCCAATTTGGCTAACTGGTCAAAATATTGCTTTTTCAGATGAAGAATATTGTGCTGATCGCTGGAAACGTCCGACCAAAGGGTCGTCAACATAATTAGGAGCTCCAAAGAGATGATATGTACCATGTCAGAATCTTTGCGGGAAGCGAGATGCTCGAATATTTCTTCCAAATAGGCTTGCAGTTCCTCAGATTGAAAAGCATAGACCATCGAATGTATGTGATTCGTACTCACCTTGATAGGCTCGGTTTGTTGATTCTGCACAGGAACGTAATCCACACCGTAGACAATCACCTTCCCGCTGCCGATAAACATTTTATACTTAGCGGCGGTCATAGCTTGCTCATGCGCATTCTGCAAATCTGACCAAGCCATGATGCCTCTGCTGACCCCAATGGTACAAAGCATCTCATAGTGATCTACCAGATACGTAAGAAGCGATTGCGCGATTTCCCTCACTGCCTTCAAGTCTTGAGCCTTCCTCGAAAATAAAAGCACATTCATTTCGCCTAGTCTATCTGGGAACACTTCGTAGCTAGCCCCATATTCCCCCGCCACAACGCGATCCAACGCACTTCGTATATAGGATTGCCCTTCCGTGATACCCAGCTGCAAAGCATTTTTCCCAATATGCAGCACATAAAGCGGCAGCTTGGCATCCAGAAGTCCCAAACTTTCGATAGCGCTCTGCACGCTTAACTGTTCTGTCCCTGTACCTTCGACAAGATCCAGCAGCAGCTTTTCTTTCCATAATGGCTGGGCGCTTGCCGATTGCTTCTCTTCCCTGTTGGGAGACGCCTCTTCTAAGGCTTCCTTCACCTTCATCAAGGCTTGTTCGAAATCTCGCGGCATCATATCCGACTTGATTAAATATTCCGAAACCCCGTAGCGGATCGCTTCCTTGGCATATTGAAAATCCTCCAAATTGCTGAGAATCAGGATTTTCATGTGGGGGCTAAATTTACGCACTTCTGAAATTAAACCAATGCCGTCCATTATTGGCATTTTGATATCGGTAATCAGAATATCCGGCGGCTCCTGGCGGATGAACGCAAGGGCTTCTTGTCCGTTGGCTGCTTCTCCAATAACGGTTAACCCCATCTTTTCCCACTCGATCATAGACCGAATCCCATACCTGACAATATATTCATCTTCGACAATCACGACGCTAAACATGAATCTCCACCTACTCCATATAAGGAAGCCGAATACCGATTCGCGTACCGGTTCCAAGTTCACTTTGAATGTCTAAGCCATACATTTTACCACAGATCAGTTTGATGCGTTCATCCACATTCGATAAACCGATGCCACCGAGCTTTTCACCGAATGTCTCTTGATGTGTACGAAGGCGCTTTACAAGCGATGGCTCCATCCCGCAGCCGTTATCCGCTACTTCAAACCTGATGCCGCCCCCGGAATGCAGGCTACAACGAATATGAATCTCACCGCCTGATTCCCGCTCGGTAAACGCATGGAGAATGGCATTCTCCACAATCGGCTGCAAAATCAGTTTCGGCGTTCGAAGTGTGCGAACATCTTCATCCAGATATACGAACGTTTCAATATGGAAGTTGAATCTGAATTTTTGAATGCCCAGATAACACTGTACATGTTCAATCTCTTCTTCAACCGTAACCGTCTCTTCGCCTTTGCCTAAACTGATACGGAGCAGCCTGGATAACAGACTAACCATTTCTGCGGCATTATTCGCTTTCTGCAACAAGGCTGTCCATTTAATAATATCCAGCGTGTTATATAGAAAATGAGGGTTGATTTGTGCCTGCAGTGCTTTCAACTCTGCTACGCGCTTATGGTTCTGTTCTTCATAGACTGCTTTAAGCAGCTCATCAATTCTGGCAACCATATAATTAAAATTCTCGCCTAATATATCAAATTCATCATTGCGCCGTTTGGCCTTGAATCTAACGCTAAGATCTCCCGACATTACCTGGCGCATCAGACGGATCATTTTCAAGATTGGATTAGAAATCGAATTCGCCAAAAATATGGCCGTTAAGATCGAAAACAGAATACAGATCAACGCAATAATCATTATAATTTGCAACAGACGATTGGTATCTTTATACAACGATGATTCCGAGATGACATTGACCACAATCCAGTCGTTCGTATGCAATTTTTTATAATTGACAATCAGCCGCTGACCGTCATGCTTGAGCGGAAAGGCCAACTCCTCCGAAGGCGTACGAAATAATTGGCTGTAACCGCTTTCTCCCAACACCTGTTTGACACTCTTGCCAAGCAACTGGCTGTCTGGATAAGAAATAATTTGTCCGCTTCCGTCAATAACAAAGCTTTGGATATCCATGTTGCTCTTCGTTGTCCTATCGCCGATTTCTTTGAGCACATCTTCGCGAATGTCCAACACGGCAATAATGCCTACCGGACTATCATCAGAAGTCTTATAAATTTGTTTGGCCAAAGAGAACACATGGACATTCTGTGAATTCAAACTGTCTACATACGTACCCAGACGGGTTGGAAACCAGCGAAAATTGCTCCCGTCCTCGAGCGTTCGAAGGAACGGTGAAACTTTCTCATTCGAGCGGTCGTTCCAGCGGTAAATCCCTTTGATGTAATGCTTCGGTGACAGGAAGGAGATCGACTGCAAATCCTGATTAATCGCTATGATCGTTGAAAGCTTCGTCGTAAGTGAAAGAGAGTCCAAATCATACTGCGCAGCATCTGTTCGATCTAGGACTCGCAGCATGGAGACGATGTCGTTGTTGCCTACGACCTGCATCATCATATCTTTGTATATCCCAAGTCGGGTGTCGATATTTTCGGCTGTTTGCCTCAATAATTGTTCCGAGTACTCCGTCACCTTCTTGTTAATCGTTGATTTGGAAATCGAAAATGACATAAAACCCATGGCAAGCAGCGGCGTTAAGGAAAACAGAAACAAAAGCAGCATCCATTTGTAGCGTATGCTGCTCGTCCATATATTCATCCATGAGATGTAGCGATTCCACTTCGATTTGTTAGTCTTCCCTGCTGTTGGGGTCATCGCAACAACCCTTTCTACGTTAGAGGATCTTTCCTTTACCCTTTAATTCCTGACATTGCCACACCTTGCACGATATGTCGCTGCAAAAGCACGAAAACCAGAATAGTGGGTATCGCCGCAATCGCGCTGGCTGCCATAATGAGATTCAAGGACATCGTATTATTCGACAAAAAGGTTGGCAGTCCTGCTGAAAGAATCATATTCTCTTGCGAGGTAATCGACAAATAGGGCCACAGGAAATTGTTCCACGATAAGATGAAGTAAAAAATACCCACGGAGACCATCGCCGATTTCGTAAGCGGCAAGCAAATCCGCGACCATAACCCAAAATTCCTGCAGCCGTCAATTTGTGCTGCCTCTATGTAGTCCTTTGGAACGCCGTCCATGAACTGCTTTAGCAGCAAAATACCTATGGGATTCGTCAATCCTGGGAGAATAATCGCCCAGATGTTATCGATGAGTTTCAGATGCAGTGTTGTTTCATAAAGCGGAATGAGGATCGCTTCCGTTGGAATAAGCAAGCCTGAAACAATGAGCAGAAAGAACAAGCCTTTGGATTTAAATGCTAATTTGGAAAAGGAAAAGGCTGCCAATGAGCTGAAAAACAAGGAAAGAATCGTTGTTATCACGCCGATCGTGAAGCTGTTCCAGGTCCATCTCAATATTTGCGAATCCTTCAACACTTTAGCATAATTAGCCATATTTAGATCAGTGAATTTCAACCAGTCCTGAAGTGTGTATACATAGACACCGTCCGGTTTAAGCGACACCAGCAGCATCCAGATCAGGGGAAAAATAAAGACAAGGGCAAGCACCACGGCGATGACGTTAAGTGCGATTGGTTTCATTGTTCATCCTCCGTCAATCTTTACTCTCTGTTAATTTAAATTGAATAACGGCAATCAGCAGCATGATCACGCAAAATACGATCGACTGTGCGGAAGCTAGACCAAACATATCCTTTTTGAAACCCGTGACATAGATATATCGAATCATCGTATTCGTGGTGTCGCCTGGACCGCCGCCAGTCATGATTTGTACTTGCCCGAATAGCTTCAAGCAAGAAATAATTTGATAGAATACTTGTATTTTCATGACTCTCGACAAGCCTGGCAGTGTAATATGCCGAAACTGCTTCCAAGCTCCCGCGCCATCTATTTTCGCAGCTTCATAATGATCCGTAGGTATTTCTTGTAATCCTGCCAGGAACAAAACCATGACGAACCCGACTGTCCACCAATCGGTCGCAAGCGTGATTGCCCACCAGACAAAGTGTTTATCCGTAAGCCAGTGAATATCTCCGGGAAGCCCAATGACCTTCAGAAGCGCGTTAATCGGCCCATATTTGGAGTCGAACAGACGAAGCCAGATAAAACTGATAACGGATACGGACAGCACGTAGGGCAGAAAAAACATAGAACGTATTGCCGTGCGAAACCGAATATTCTGATTAATGATAAGCGCCAAAATGAGTCCTAGCACGATGACCGTGGGTGCACAGATAAGAACAAAATAAAAGGAATGCCACACATACAAGTAAAAGTTTTGATCGGTGAAAATCTTCTTATAATTGGCGAAGCCGACATACTTCTGCATGCCCTGAATGCCCCACACATGCAAGCTCATCCAAGCTCCGCGACACACCGGCCAGAGATAAAATATGGCAAACGGAATGAGGAACGGCAGCAGATAGAGGATAGCTTTCAATTCAGTAACGAAACGTAATGAAAATGGTTTGCGGAGGATCAATGTCCTTTCGCGCTCTCTCACATTAATCTCCATGGTTATTCTCCTTGTATCTTTATACAAAGCACGGGTGAAGCTGCCGTCTTCCTAAACCGGAAGCCGCACCCGCTTCTTGCTGATCTTGCTGATTAACTTAATTCGCAATAATATCGTTGATTTGCTTCTCCATCATCTTCAGGCCTTCTTCAGGCGTTTGCTTGCTGAAAATAATATTTTGCAGCGATTCTGATACCGTCGTAATAATTGTCGTATATTTATCGGTTTTTGGCGCGAACTTCACCGTTTTTTGAGCTTCAATAAAGAAGTTGCGATACGGCAGTTTTTTGTACTCATCGCTGTTGGTAACCACGCTGTTGGCTGGTACATGTCCTGCTTGGCCCCACGTTTTTCCGCCAATCTCCGAGAAATACTTCATGAACTTCGCAGCAGCTTCTTGTTTCTCAGGCGTAACATAGGATGGTACGACGAGCAGATGAGAACTTGCCCAATGCGTCTGACTGCCAAAAATAGCCGGCAGTGGCATGGCGCCAATGTTGAGCGCTTTATCATTCAGCAAGAGTCCGGCTTCCCACACGCCGCCGAACCAGAAAGCCGCTTTCCCGCTGTGGAACGAATCCCAAGGGGTTTTGTCATTCAAATCACTGTATTTGTTGTTGTACAGATCCATATAAAACTTCAATACGTTAAGCGCTTTAACATTGTTAATAGCTGCTTTATTTAAATCCGCATTCAACAAATCGCCGCCCGCTTCATAATACAAGTTCAGGAAAGGCTCTTGGAAATAAGGGGTATTCACCGCAAGCGCCTGCACATCGGGTACTTTGGCATGAATTTGGGCCAATGTTTTCTTGAATCCATCCGGCGTAAGATCGCCCAGTTTAGGCGTTCCATCGTCGTTCAACAGCTCCGCTTTTTTCAACAAGTCCTTGTTGTAATAAAACATATGGAAATGTGTATCTAACGGCACGGCATAAGGTTTGCCATCATAAGAGACACTTTTGATATTGGATTCCGAAATCTGTTTCAAATCAAATCCGACCTTTGTCGCTAGTTGGTCGACCGGTACGATTTGCTTCGCTTTTACGAACGGAGAAATGCGGTCAACGTGAGCCACGGCCACGTCAGGCCCTTTGGAGGAAGATAGAGCTGTGCTGAGCTTCGCATAATACTCATTGGATTCTAGGCGGAGCTGCTTGACAGTCACTTCCTTTTGAGAATCATTGTAGCCTTTAATAATTTGATCTACGAAATCGCCTTCGCCACCGCCAAACATATTCCAAAACGTAATTTCAACAGGACTGGTCGATTTGCTCTCTGCCGCTTTGGTTGTCTCTTTCGCTGTGGCACCCGTTGTATTGGTTGCGCTTTCTTTTGTGCTCGAGCAGCCTGAAACTACCAACGCAAGCGCAACACTTGCCGTTAGCATACTAGTTAACTTTTTTTTCATTGTCTTTACAACCCTCTCTCTTGCTGAATTATGATTTGCGAAAGCCTTTCCATAATCGTGTAAGGGCTTCCTTGGTTATTACTTTACATCGATTAGCGCTCCCCCTAAACCGATAAAAAAATTATCTTTGGGAACAAATTTAAGGTCTGTCCGAGACACGCATGTGCCAAAAGTAGACGATCTTAAGATAGGGTGTCAAAAGTAAGATTGAGTAGACTTCAGGTTGCAAAGCATGTGGGTCCAACATACTTAGCAGCAGGACACAGGTATTCTTTTCATTGGAGTTTGTCCAATGAAATCAGCCCTCAAAGGGCTGGGTGCAAGGTTGCATTGGAATTAATCCAATGGAACGAGCTTTCACTTCTTCCCTTCTAATAAAAAAAGACCGTCAGGGACTAATATGTCCTGACAGTCTTTTTGTCTATTTCAGCATGAATCAATTCACTTTGATATTATCAAAGCTCACACTATTGCCGAAGCCGCCGCGAACTCCAATCGTGCCGCTTGCATAAGCAGCATCATTGAAGCTGATCTTCGCTGTTGTCATATCGCCAACATATACTTTGATATTCCCGTTGTTCACAACGACCTTCATATGATACCAGGTATTCGTGGCGATCGGGGTGTTGACCAAGCTTAGCTGCGTCCAGCTGTTGTTGAAGCGTCCCAACCAGACTGAGCCTGTTGAATCAATACCCGCTCCATATCCGAGCAGGCTGTCGGCTCCCGTTGACGGATTCGTCACGTTGAAGATCAGGCTTCCCTGCCCGGCATTATTGAGCTTAATATCCCCTTCCAGCGTATAGTTGCGGCCAGACGGGTACGGCGTAAGAATCGATTTATCTGCGCTGCTCGATGTCAGATTGTACGTTCCGCTGCCCACGTTCCATGTTCCGCCAAAGCGAACCCAACCGTTATCGTTCGCAGCAAAGTCGTTGGTGTACGCCGTAGTCAGTGCGCCAAATCTGATTTGCACATTGTGCCCGCCAACACTGCGGTCTACGGAATCAATAAAAGCAATTTCATTGGATGCCGTCTGATAGATGGCTCCCCATAACGTGTTGCCAAAGGCTGGTGCATCATTATTGTACCAAGTATTTCCATAATCATTGCTCATGGATATCACATTCGAATTCGAACTAAGCACGAGCCTTCCATCCGTTAAGGAAATAAGGTAAGGTCCGCCATGCTGGTTCGTCGACACTTGCGTACCAATGCCGCTTGCCCATGTCTTGCCATCACTGCTTTTTTTGTAAAATATATTGCAGTTCTGCGTGCCGCATACTTCAAAAGATACGATGTACTGGCCATTCCCCATCTTCGTCCATACAGGCATGCCAGGACGTGCACCAGCATTGCCAGGATCCCACGCCACATAGATTTCGCTGCCCCAACTTGCGCCTCCGTTGGTAGAAATTTTCTCCGAAATAATTTGACTGTACGACGGATTCTCGGTAACGTGCTTCTCATTCGCATACATGACAGCCAATGAACCGTCATCTAATAATCCCATATGCGGTTCGTAGACCCCTTTGTCCGGATTGCCGAGAGAGCCTGGCGCACCGTTTTTTTCATCGATCGTACTCAAGTAGCTCCAGTTGCTTCCTCCGTTCGTGCTTTTGTACACTTTCAGTTGGTAAGACTCTTGCCAGCGAACAGAACGCATCGCAAGTAAAATATCGCCATTCGGCAGTTGGGCGAACTGGCCGTTATCCAAGTCCCGTCCATCCTCCCAAAGTGTCGCCGTTAAGCTCCATGTCCGGCAGTTGTCCGTACTGCGAAACACCTGCTGACGCGTACCTCCCCATGACACTTTGGTGTAACCATTGTTATCATAGATCGCCGCGACAGCAAGCCAGTCGCCATTAGCTAGTTTGATCATTCGCGGATATTCCGAGCCAAACGTACCAGGACTAATGCCCCTAGCATCCGTGCCACCATCGGTAAATGTGTTGATGTTCGTCACCGTTACTGTAGAACCCCAAGTAATCGGACCATTGGCGGCGAAGGCAGGAACTGCACCGATCATAATCAGGAGACTAACCATAGCTAACATGGCAGCTAAACTCTTTTTAAACATTTCATTTCCCTCCTAGATTAACAACATGAGTCGTACAAACGTGCTCCAATCAGCGGCCTCTAATCGTGTCCCTCCTTCCGACAGCCTAAATGTAAGGGCTTACTTTTTATATTGTAATGCCCCCTCCTCCGTCCCAAAACCTATAATCGGCACAGATTTGGTGAACATTATTACGCTTTCTCGAACTTTCAGCGTTTAGTTATACAACTAGGTGGACAATTTTACGATCCCTCCACAATGTTAAGGAAGAAGGCAATCATTTCTTTAATTTATTCTTTTCTTTTGTGCTCAGTGAAATGCCAACTTTGGTTATGGAAACTTTCCTGTCGTCCTTCAATGATTTCCAGGCAATATCAAATTGGACTGTGTTTATACCAAAAATAGGTAAAATCTCATTATCCCCATAGCCATCAGGCAGTGCAACCATATAGTCTGTGTCAGTTTTGTTTTTCAAAACGTCCATAATTTGTTTCTCATCGCTGCTTAAAACGCGAGACGGAGTGGTAGCAGTAACTTGTGAAGCACCAGAATTCTGTTGAGCATTTCCTTTATTTCCCGCTTTTGTTGTCTTGGATTGTGACGCTTTTGCCAATTTGGGTGCTGCCAAACTAGCATACTTTAGAGAACTGTCTAGATTAATTTTATAATCATATTTCTTGCTTAGAATGTCGATAATTGACTTCACTCTAACGTCATTTGGTTTTTTGCTAGTTAGCTCGCTTATCTGTTGAGCAAGCTCAACTTCATCCCAGACATGATCTTGAATTCCTTTTTCTCGCAATAATTTGTCAATGTTGGTAGCTAATAAATTGTCGATAACACCTTCTTCATTTTTGGAAGGCGCATATTGCTTAACAAGTCCACCTGGATCAGCAAGAACAACTCGACCTTGCTCATCAATTAGAAATTGCAAATCGGAAATGCGAATCTCTGCCGCGATCATTCTATTTTCCATCTCAATAATTTGTTGAATACTTGAAACATTCAAATGCTTGGGCATTTTTAACTGATCCGAGTCCTTGACCTTGACGAAATCTTTGGAATGCTCAGCATAACGCTTCATAATAACAGCCGGGAGATCTCCATGTACGGTAATTCCGATAATGTCAACTATAGGCAATTGGGGATCAATTTGCTTAATATCATGGAGAATACTGAGCTCGCCACAAAGCATTTTGAAGCTATCATCGCGATTCATAATCCCAATGACCAAGTCATCATAATCGGCTAACCCAAACACGTTTTTCTGCTTACCGCTAGCTATTGGATCTTTAGAAATAGCTGCATCCTTGAATTTATCAAGAAAAGGAAAGTTTTTCGTATGCAGGCGGATCAGATTATAACTTGCAAGCAGATTGTTATTCGTTTTGTCCAACATTAGTTTAGCTATCATGGCATCATATTTAAAAACATTCACAAGTACGGATATCGGATCATTGAATAAAGAAAATACAATTTCCTGGTCTTCTCTATCTGCAGAAAGCAAGCGTTTCGATTCGTATTCGACGGTTCCAAGTTGAGACTTTACCTGATCCTCAAGGAGCAGCGCTTTCATAAGTGCTTTATGTTCTGATTCGACCGCCAAATCCATAAGTCTGAAGATTTCCTTACTGAGTCTATCCCTATACTCTTTCATTAAAACGGTTTCTTCGAATTCCGACTGTTCGACTCTAAATTCGGCGATTTGATCTCTGTTCTTCAGAACGAGACCTAAACCTTTCTCCTCCAGCTGTGCTTG
Organism: Paenibacillus sp. HWE-109; assembly: GCF_022163125.1. Classification (NCBI taxonomy): domain Bacteria; kingdom Bacillati; phylum Bacillota; class Bacilli; order Caryophanales; family Paenibacillaceae; genus Paenibacillus; species Paenibacillus sp. HWE-109. Next base: position 3,072,545 of record NZ_CP091881.1, read on the forward strand.
CAGTTGCTTGTTTTTGCGTTCAAGGGTTTGGTCCCTCTTCTCATTCTCCCAGTTGAAGTTGGGGTCTTTGGTATTGCTACGGCGTGTTCTCTTCCAATATTCCGCTTCTGACATTGAATCCTTCGCTGCCACGGGCTCATCCCAGGAGGTCAATAGATGATTGAGCACCCCAACCTCGCTATTGTTCATCCCTTCTTTCGACTCCGCGGTAACAACTCCCAACATCTCTTCTTTCCAGTTTCGTTCATATTCTTCATTCATTTCTTGTGAAGCTGCTTCTAATAAAAGGTGAACTTTTTCTCGAATCTCATCTTTATTAGCCACATTGACCATGTCCATCAACGGATTCTCAGCATCCGGCAAGTGTGTACAGTCGAGAAGTATTTTGGCGATGTCATTGTGCTTAAGTCCTGAACAATCCTCGAGATGCTCAATCACTTTCATGCCGCCCAGTTTTTCGCTTTTATGATTTCTCCATAGGATGTTATTAATCCAAAGTTTCTTCTCAGCCAGTCCCGGCGGCGCATCGAGAATAACACGTTTGAGACTCGGCAAGGTGCCAATCAGATTTTCCCATCTCGCAGCTTGATCATTGCCTTCTTCCTCCATGAAAATAACCTTCATGCCAACCAGTGCCGGGCCTTCCAGAATACCGCTGCGCATCCCCACACTCACGACATCATATTGTCCCGAATGAGCTAAATAATGGAGCATGCGAAGCTGCCCTTTGCGTCCTTCGTTCTGATAAGGAAACTCGGGATGATTCCAGAACTCGGTTAAATCGGGGACCGTTGCCTCCCCTATTCGATCCCCGATATTTACCGGCGTTCTTCCCGATTTCCTTATATCCTTAATAAGTTTTTGCTGACTTCCTTCACTTGTATAGTGATGTGCATGAGGGTGCGTAAGCTCACCTTGTTTCATCCATAACAGCGCGTACGCGCCTGGGGGCATTTGCATCTTGTCTTCCAGCCATTTTTGGAGTTCAGCTTCTTTGTGAGAATCAGCTTTACCCAACCATTTGTCTTTAATCGTGGCATAAGATCCTTTGATGTTCTTGTCAAAGTTTTCACTAATTATTTTCGTTTCTGACGTAATTTCCATTGACGCGAACTTTCGTTCTTTGTTTTCTTCTTTTGTTGAAGTTTCGAATTCCGCAGCTCTTGTGTTTATCCAATCTTTTTTGTTGTTGATAAAACCCTCATTATATTCTTTCTTGGCGTTGGGTACATGCAAGATGTAGACGTTCTGTTTCTCACCGATCAACCCTTGATAGAAGCTTTCCATCATTTTAGCCGTTCCATAATGCGCGAAATCTGAAAGAATGACGACACTCAAGTCTGGACGAAGAGCCAACGCGCCAGCGACGCCATACATGTCTCCCCGCATATGTGCGCCTTGGACAATCAGTGCACGGTGTTTCGCATCTTTGGAATTACTATTATCGACGGGTGGGAGAGGCAAGCTGAAAGCATCCTTCGTCACCTCAATGAGTTGATTCAGCAAACTGATAGCACCCTGGAGGTCATAGTTATGAAAAGCGGACAATAGCTGGTCCCATGTGGCAAGAATACTTGATTTCTGATTAGGTGAACGTTTCGTGGCTTCAAGTATGGCTTGTTTATATGTCTGTTTTTCAGTGTTGACAGCAATTTCCCACATATATTGGTACAAATACTTTTTTAATAGGTCATCGGGAATAACATCCGTGCTCTGCTCCTGGAAATATTGATCTGGAGACTTATCTATGGAACGCTGCAGCTTAGGTCCGTCAGTTGAAGCTGATCGACTGACCATAGGTTTGTTTATTGCCCTAGGAGATTGATTGCTTTGATGCCTCAGTAACTGCATGACGGCTTGATTGCCCACGGTTCGTTGCAACTGCATAACAGTGGCAGGACTTAAAGGCATTCCTGAGGATATCGAAGTGGATACTCCTTGTTCCTTCGTATCAACTGCCTCTTGGGATTGCAGATTCATTGCAGCGGCAGGTCCTGCATGTGTATGTGTTGGTGTCTTAGCAGCTTTGAACACAAATTCCCCCCTCGTCATCTCGCGGAAAATTCCTTGCCTTTCGTTTCTCGGTGCCCATTGATTATATTTATATTACCATAATTTGGTTTAAAAAACATTTGACATCCACACATGGCATCGTTCTCGAAAGTGCGAAAAGATCGTTTCGTTTCAGTCCTGTTAAGGTTAGAAACAAAACGATCTTTTAAGTTTACATGTACACACTTGATAGGTTACACAGCCCCAATCTTAGGCCATGTCAGTTCGATACCATTCGCTGTTAGTAAAGCTTGTAGTTCGCCGAGTTTTGCTGCGTTGACGCGAACCTCACTCGGGGTCAAGCCTTGGTTCAAACAAAAAGCAGCTGTAAAGCCTGCGGACTCCCCGATGTTCCATTCAACCGGATGAAGCCTGTAGCAGCCATTGGTAATATGAGTTGTTCCTATATTCTTGCACGCAGCCAGCAAGTTGGTAACCTGCTTGGGGATCAGACTCCCTAATGGGATTTGAAAAGGCAACGATGAGATATCGAGGAAATTGCGTCCCCTCATACTCGGATGCAAATCGATCCGGTAACATCCGATGCCTACGCTGTCCGGGAACTCTTCGGCCCCTCGATCGCCTCTTATTGCTGCGCTTATATGCTGTTCCAAAACCGTGAATTCCGCTTTAATCCTGCGCGATTCCCGAATATATGGTGCCTGGGCCATGCCATCGGTCGTCCCAACGACGTCCGGACGCAGCCTCAGTCCCGGATAACCGGCTCCCCCGTCAGGCCGTGGCGCTTCCGTCTGCAGCCAGTATAACAAAGAAAAGCTCAGATGTTTCGCTTGATGCAGATGCTTTTCGGCTAGGTGCTCAGGCACATCGTAGATATTGCCAAGAAAGTAATCGTTCTGGGCCCAGTTGACTAGCGAAATATCCGACGGATATGTCCCGGTTGTGAAGTTTGCTCGATCCACAATCCGGCGATAAATAAATAAAGGATATTTATCCGTACCGGGAAAAAGCGTTTCTTCTGTCGGTTCCAGCGTCTTGGGATCAGGCGATACCCAGTTCAACTGCGGATTCGGCCAGAATGGTGCTTGAAATGAGCGCCAGAACTCGTAATCTTTGGGTTTATCTATGACATGATTCTCACCTTCGAAGTAATCCATCGCGAAGCAATAAGTAAAAGCTTGTATATCGTGAGGATCTGAGGGACCTTCCAGGGCATGGGGCTCGTGTGTTTCTGATTTCGATTCTGCCCCAGTTACATATTCGACTTTCGCAAGCGGCAGTAAATCCCCGCATTCTGTTGCATCAAGAAAATAAGACGCGTGGACAGTCAGCTTCTCCCCATTCTCACATTTGACGGTAACCGCTTGGATCTCATTTCCATGTCTATACGCTTTTATGATTTTACAACGTGTATGAATGGTAAGTTGCCCACTGTTTACGAATGGCGCAAACATCTCCTGTAATACGGCATGCGTGACGCGCGGTTCGGCGCACAGCCGGCTTACCCCACCGTTACCGGGATTCAAATAGAACGCCGAACGCCCGTACTCCGATAACGGATAGTGTTGACGGTAGTATTCTCTAACCTGATTGCGAAACTTGCGATAGCTTCGTGTACAGCCAAATTGCTCAATCCACTTATGCTCATCAGGCGGCACCGCCTGACTCGTCAACTGACCGCCAATCCAGTCATATTCATCACTCATGTATACGTTCTTTCCCATCCTACAGGCGGCTAGTGCTGCAGCGCACCCTCCTACTCCTCCGCCAATAATTGCAATATCTGCGCGTATATCTCTTTTCATATTCACCATTTTGTTTCCCTCCTTAATCCATTTTTGTTTAATTAATCCTAATTCAATAGACGCAGGGTATCTTCTTAAAGTTGCAAAATTAGCAGAACTTCTTATTCTTTGTAATTCTCATACGGCTAAGTCTCTTCGCAGCTTCCTTTATCCACTTTCTAGTTCCTTTAATGGCTGTAATAACTTCCAATTAGAGAGTAATTAAATAAGGGTAAGCTTCGCTTACCCAAAAACTTATAAATTCTTATATATTAAGAAAACCGTTATGAAGCCGCCCTAAGAGATGAGCGGCTTCATAACGGTTTTCAACAATATCGGCGGATCCTAGTTCCGTTTGAGCTTTGCCATGACAGAGAGTGTCGTGTGAAAAGGAACTATGATCCGCTATATGGCGGGAACTGGGGTAAACGTAGCATGAAAGGGAACTGAGATCCGCTATTTACGCAGAAACTGCTGATTCCAACCGGGAAATGGTGAAATAGCGGATCGTAGTTCCCTCTGGCGTGGAATATAGCCGTTTTCAGAATAATAGCGCCCTGTAGTTCCCTCAAACTCGCTATCATGACATATTTCTCCAATATCACGGGTGACGTTCCCTTATCTCCGCGCGATAGCAAGCTAGCGGATCTTATTTCTGACAAATAGCTTGTTTTATAACTCCGAACCTGCTGGGCAAGCTTCACTCACCCCAACCCAACAACATGTCTCTTAGACCTTCGTCGATTGTCAAGATGACATGTCGATGGTTGACTTGATATACGTCCTCTGACAAAATATCTGCTTCACTCTTCCATTTCTCCGAATGAACACGCCGTGCAGAAACGTCCATTGCACCAATAGGGCACCACCTTAAGATCGTGGCACCCTTCATATGCGAGCAGGTTAAACCCTTTGTTAGGGTCTCCACAATCTCGAAATTTTTGGATTTCTTTCAACACTACGGGACGTATCTTTTGGCGTTGCCTGCTTTTAACGGCTTCCCAGTGCTGATTCTCATCAAAGAAAGCACGAATAAAGCGTAAAGTCCAAGCTCAACTGTAATCCTCAATTAATGATATTTGCCCTTCGTGAATCCCAAATACGGACTTCCCTTTTAATTGAAGCTTGTCTCCAAGCTTTAACCCGTTAGGCAAATCAACGGCCAATATGGCTTCATAATCAATAAGTATTTCAGTTGTGTCACCTTCAGCATGGTATTGCGTAATTGTCTGATGACGGCTAGAAAAAATCTTAGATGATTTTGCCGCCAATTCACCAAATTCTTGTATTCCTCTGGTTTCTGTGTCCATTGTACCATTTGAAAAATTCCTAAACAGAATGTCTTTATGTAGAAGTTTAACCATACCTTGTAGATCAAAAGAATTGTAAGCCTCAATATAATTTTCAATGATTTCCTTGTTCTTTTCACTACTCATGGTCTTACTCCTCTCACATTTATTGGCATCGATAAACGCCGGACTATTTTGACTATCTGGGAATATAAGTTATTATATAAGATAAAAAAGGAGGTTACTAGATGGAAAGAGCAGAAATCATAGCCATTATTTCATTATTGATATCTATAATTCTAATGATTAAGCTAATAGGCCAGCAAGCCCGCATTAATGAGCTGAAATATGATATTGAACGACTGGAGGGTCGACCGGAAACCTATCCCCTACCCAAGAAGCCAGCTTCTGCTGCTTCTTCTACTTCTACTTCTACTGCTTCCGTTTACGCTAAACCTCTCTATGCTTTGGAACTTGCCCCGGAATTAGAGCAGCGGCTTCAGGTTCTACTGGCAGGTGGCAAGAAGATTGAGGCCATCAAAGAATTAAGAGATGCCGCTGGCCTTTCTTTGAAAGCTGCCAAAGATTACGTAGATGCTATGAGAAATCGTTAATTAGCCGATAAGTAGAAATGAGTCTGGTGGCGATGCCATAGAAAATGGAAAAAAGACGATAATGATTCATCGTCCGGAAGAACTGAACTATGTGATTTTTACATTACTTTTTTTCCAAAACAGCAAAATAATTTCCTTCATTATCGGCAAAGTTGAATACTCTTCCGGATGGAATAGTTACCAGTTCTCCGACAGTGATATCTTTGTCCTTAAAATCTTGATATAAGGAATCAAGTTCGTCTGAGAAAAACAATAACGAAGGTGTACTAAGATTTAATTCAGGCTGCATTTTTGCAATTACGGCCTTATTATGGAGCACAAAACTCGTTTGAGCATCGTTAGTTGGAGCAATTTCAATCCATCTCATATACTCGTTTTTTTCCTCAGCAACTACGCTGAACCCTGCTTTTTCTGTCCAAAATTTCAAACACTCATCTTGATCATTCACATATAACATAACTTGTCCGATTTTATTAATCATTTGTTAGTCTCCATTTCTTTAATTTTGGATTGATGTACCCAAACGTCAATATTTCGCAGGCATGTTTACTATACAAAATATTTTCAACTAGTTCAACTATCTTCCCCTCTCCCCTTTTCTCTCCGAACAAAGATTTCTCTGATGAAAGCCCCCAGAGCCCCTGCCACCGCAACAATTGAAATTAAATTCATAATTTTAACAAACGAATGAGGTGTGCCAACGATGACCACGGCATTTAAAATAATGATAATGGGGAAGAAGATGAACCCGATATACAACTGTTTATTTGAAGAAATGAAGCTTACCTCCTTTACATCTTTAGATCAAGAGCTCTCGCAATGGGGGGATCTGTCTAGAACGAACCACCAGTATCCTTTTTGGAAACGAGAGGAGACATTTAAAGTAATATTGTCCTTTTCGTAGCTGATAACGGTGTCAAGTGTTGCCTTGTGCCTCCAGCCATTCTGAGACAGATATGTAGTAAGTTGTTGTTCAGATGGTCCTCGTCTCCCAATCAATTTACTAGCATCTGATGTAAGCGGGACGACACGAGCATTGCCAAATTCAATAGCAAGAATTGATCTTGGTATTGAAAAAGGGTATTCCGTTGCTAGTGATAGTGCAGTCAAGACAATCGAAAAAAAGATCAAACATGACCAGATGATTATCCTTTTCACTGGGAAGTCACATCCTTCTTGTTAACCTTGACTATTTCTGATCATATTGCAGCAATTTTTTGAGCAAAATATCTGCTGATACATAAGGCATCCCCGCACTTATTCGGGTGATTTCTTCGCTGCTGCCTGTGTTAATGCCTTCTCTTGTTGTTAAAAACAAAGAAAATCCAAGCTGTTTGGCGTCGTCTATAACTGGTTGATTGTATTCCCCTAATGGGAAACAGAGAAGCGAGAGCTGATTGTGAAGCTTGCTTCTCAGCAGCGCCTCACCCAACAGCAAATCTCCTCCCACTCGCTGCCGTTTTTCTTCTTCCGATTCCATTCGTTGCTCCTTTGGCAAGTAGATCCGATTAGTTAACGGAGGCACTAAATTGCCTGCTTCATCACGCTTTTTCTGATGAAGATCATATGTATGCGAGTAAAAGCTAAAGCCATCGCGTTTCATCTCAACAATTTGAGGCCAGGTTAGGAATGGCAATGAGGGATTGTCGGAGTCAACATCGCTCACAATAACAAAATTGGTCGCTGGATACCCCATCTGCTTGAGCATCGGATACGCCTTCTCATAAAAAGAACGATACCCGTCGTCAAATGTGATGACAACCGCGTTCGGAGGCAACGCCTTCCGATGTGCATGGAAACAAGCATAATCTTCAATCGTTATTACATTATACTGATTATCTTGTAATACCTGCAAATGCTGCTTAAATTTGTTAGGTGTTATCGTGATGAAAGACTCCTGATCATCCAGATGATGATACGTTAAAAACAGAGCCTTATTCGTATAATGAATCGATTTCTTAGCCATTGGCGAAACTTTGGGTGCGCTTACAGTAGAAGGCGAACAAATTGAATCCAATGGACTCTCCTGCTGTTCCGCCAGTGTCCAGCCCCCCGTGAGGAGAAGCAATAGTAGGAAGTAAGTGGGCATTCGAGATCAACCTCCCCAAGAAGCTCCAAAAAACCATCCCTACAATATACTCATAGGTTCAGCGATTAGAACGTCTCAATACCAACCACCATTGCTGTCATAACCTGCATACGTACAGTTTTCGAAGATCATGTGACCTAAATATTTAGTTTGATACTGTCTTCAAACGTTTAGGCGTTGCCTTGAACAGGATCAGACCAGTGATTAAAACAGTCACTCCTATTGTTTTTTGCATCGTAAGAGTAACTGTCTCCAGGCCGAACCAGCCTACGGAATCCCACCACAAAGCACAGATCAGCTGAGAAACCATGACAAGTAAGATCGCATTGCTGGCTCCTAGCAGCTTTACGCCCCTAACTACACACGTCACAACGCCAATTCCTAATAATCCGCTAAACCAGAACCATGCTTGCATGGGCTTTAATGCAAAAAATTCTACTCCTTCAAACAGCACTCCCATACAGAAGGAAGCTGCAAAACCCATTCCCAATACCAAAGCAGTCGTCGTCTGAGAGCTTACAGCTTCGTTAACTTTGCTGTTGAACATCGTTTGAACACTTATCAAAGAACCAGCGGCCAATGCCATCAAGATGCCCACTATCATAGATGCTCCCTCCCTTCAGCACTCTCATAAATATTTCGGCCAGCTACCGTGATTAGCCCTAGTCGGTCTTTCACGACGAGTGTTCCACTTCTTCGCACAACGAATCCTGCCGAACAGAAACTTTGAAGCACTCGGTTCATATGCCGGTAACTGGTCCCGATCAGATTCGCCGTATCTTTTAATTTGGATACGCTTATGCTTGCTTGTATCTCATTCTCATCCTCAGAAGAAATCGACAACAAATAGCTGGCTAAGCGGACTTCTACGGGATACAGCAGATTGAAACTAAGTGAAATCGACTTCAAGTAGAATTTATGGGTTACCATGTCTAGCAAAAAGCGCAGAAAGGGTGCTTCCTCCCTATACTGGCTTAACCAGCGCTTATGGATACCGATCGTCTCTACGGCGGATACCGCAGTTACGGTGTTTAGATTCTCCCACCCCTTCAAACATTCAATTTCCCCGATCAGCCCTAAAGGAGTTGTAAAATTTATCAGCAACGTTTTCCCTTCTGTTGAGGTTGTATATACTTTAACTTTTCCTTGCACCAGCAAAAATAGAATTTGGGATTCTTCGCCTTGCAAAATAAGTGTTTCATCCGGTTCAAACCGGTATAAGCTCATATGCTGCCTCAGCGGTTCTGGGAAAACTTTTTCTAAGCCAAATTCACTTAAATAGCGACTAATCCGTGTCATGTCTATAAGCTCTTTCATTTCAAGCGCTCCCTCCTCTACAGCGTATCGATTGCAACCTTTATACGGTTATCAAAAGAATGCCAATAACCATTAACCCCACGCCGGCCCATTGCGCTGATCTTAATCGAAGCGGAGCTTGACCAAACAAGCCTTTCTTTTCCATCAAAATGGTCGCAGTGATTTGAGAAATTAGCACTGCCGACACCGTCAAAGCTGCGCCATTGCGGTGAAACGCCGTGATGTTGCTGAACAGGATGAAGGCTGCCAAAGCACCGCCTAACTTATAAACAGTCTTCACCTGCTTGAGATCCCGCCAAGATCTATCGCGAATCAGCCAAACAAGCAGCCAGGCCGCTACGAATCCGGTACCTTGGGTGAGTGTGGCCGCTTGCCAAGTTCCGATTCGTTCACCTATGTTCGCATTGGCTGCACCTTGCAATGTCAGGAATGCTCCGCCCAAACAAGCATATATAAATCCTTTCATTCTTATAAGCCTCCCTTATTCTCGGCACGTCTTCCTCTTATTTAACGATGTGCCTGAGTTTAGGGCAAGGACATATGTCCTCAATCTATGGCAATAGATAACCTTTTTCTACTGCTTCTTCAAGCAGATTCGCGACAAATTGTCCTAATGCAGGAGCAGCTTCAGCGACGACAGCGACCCTCTTCTTTACCGCGCCAACCGAAACTTTGTGAGCTTTCCAGGCTATGCCTTCCGTATAGAAATTATGCAGCACAGGATGAAGTCGATCCATTGCAGCAGCATATTTGGCTTCCGTCGTCTGACCTTCCTCGAATTCGAGCCATAAGTCCATCCACTCGGTCTGTTGATCCGTAGGAAGAAGCCCAAAAATACGTTTAGCAGCCGCTACTTCCCGATCCCATTTATCTTCATACCCTTTGACATCATAGGCAAAAGTGTCTCCAGCATCGATCTCGACCAGATCATGAATAAGCAGCATATGAACGACTTTCTTCAAGTTCAAATTCTGATCGATGGCATGTTCTTTAAGCAATAATCCCATCACGGCTATATGCCAGGTATGTTCAGCATCATTTTCGCGCCGCGAGCCGTTCATTAGGTAAGATTGACGAAGCACGTGCTTCAACCCATCAATTTCGCGAATAAATTCGATTTGTTGTCTAACTCGTTCCGTATCCATCTCAAAAGTCTCCTTCTAAATTACTTTGCGTCATGACTGATCTCGCAGTCTTTTATCCAGCATGCCCTGTACGAACCACGCATACACAGCATAACCCGCCAGCATGGCAATCGCCGTAAGAACGAAAGGCAGCGAATAATGATTTCCAGCCAAAATATAGCCTGCCCAAAAAGAAGCAATCGTGTTGCCAATACTGCGTGAGACCGTCCGCATACCTGCGAACAAGTTGCGGTCTTCTTCGGCCACTGCCGACATGCATTCGCTATCCATCAAATTGTTCAGCATAGTGAATCCCGTCCCGCGAATAAGCAGCAATATCGCGAATAGCGACGCTGGCATAGCTAGCGCCATCAAGGCAACGACCACCATGTTATACAGAAACAGGAACACGAATGTTTTCCGGCTACCCCATCGCTCTACGATATACGGCATAGCAATGGAACCGATAAAGAAGAAAAATCCAGACAATGCAAGCAATCCGGAAATGTTGCCGTCCTCCATCTGAAAGCGGAATTTCAGAATGACATTCAGGAAGGGACTTAGCAGTCCATAAGTAAAGCCTGAATTGAATATTAACAACGAGAGCAGCAATAGGAAATAGATCGCATGCCCCCTTTTGGCCTGGTTCGAAGGCTTCGCTCCTTGTACGCCGCGGGTCTCGCCAGCATCCCCCACCCTGGCATGTGTAGATGGAAGCAGCAATCCGCGTAATATACCTGAGAGCGCCAGACATCCACCAGCAACGAAGAACGCTGACTGGTAGGTAGAAGTTTGGCCATGCAGCCAATCCGGCAAGTAGCCGCCGAGCCATGTGCCAAGGCCAGTGAAAAATGTAAAAACGGCGAACAGCAAAGAATAAGCGCTTGTCTCTTCTTTCTTGCTGCGGCAATATTGGAAAATCAACTGAATTTCGGTGTTCACGATGGCTGTGATCGCAAGCGACCAGATGACCTGCGCAGCGGTAACTGCACCAAGGCTGGTTGCGAATCCGAACACCGTCAATGACAGGAATGCCAAGAGCATGCCTGTTACGAGCATCGTTTTGCGCCCCACATGCTTCACGATGAAACCAGCCGGCAGACTAGCCAAGCCGATCGTCAATGCGCCTAACGATGTTATTCTGCCGACATCGCCCTTGGAGAAGCCTAGCTCTAGAAGGTGTAAATTTAGGATAAGGCTGAGGATGCCCACACCGATGCCAAATAAGCTCTCCGTAGCGATGAATCGCTTCACGCCAGGAGATAAATCACGAAATATATCTACTGTATAAGTCCACATGGATGCGCCTTTCTTCTTGCTGTTTTAATAAGATTATGTTCAGTGCTCGCTATGAAAGGTATGAATGGGTTTGGAAAACGGCTCTTCAATCTTGCCTGCTAGACCTACTTCCATACATAACTCTATCAACTTATGAATCCCATTCAATTGTTGCCTATTGCGAAGATTAATGCGAATGAGAGCGTGTTCAGTAACTTCTTTCGTCTTTTCAATGCTTTGATGTTCTACAGCTTGGACAAGCTCTTTCATTTTGCCTAAATAATACACAGTCCTTCTCAAATTGTTGATCAATAAAATTTGTCTCACATGAACGGGCGTATAAAACCTGTATCCATTACGAGGATCCCTTTCTGGCTTGAGAAGTCCTTCTTTTTCCCAATGGCGAATGGCTGAGGATTGAACATTGGTTATTGCGGCCACTTCACCAATAGTCATCAATTTATTTAGCTTCCTATCCTTGAAAACAGTTAATTGGGGGTCTTGAAGCAGTACAAGCGACTGGTCAGCAGCCCTTTTTTCCTCATGTAATTTGGCTTGTTCGGCATTAACAAGCCAAAATGCATGGTCCATATCTGCCTTTTGAATATCACGAAGCACATCATAAGTAAGTGTGAAACCAAAGCCGGGCAGCATGGCACGAAGACAGCGAAAATAGACCAAATGAACTTTGGTATAGAGACGATACCCATTATCACTTCGTTCAGGCAATGGGACGACTCCCCAAGATTCATAATGTCTTAAAGCACTTGTGCTTATTTGAAGCTCTTTGGCAATATCTACAGGTCTGTAATATCGCATCCATTCACTCCTTGATTTAATCACTTGCAACTTTAAATTACCCCAAACTCTCGATTTATGCAAACCTTAAATCCAAAGATTAAAGTAAGGGGAGGATTCGAAATGTTGAATGTAAAAATGCACGATGGCAATTGGATACATGTTGAGATTAAAGGGGATGGACCTAACCTGCTGCTTCCGGTAAATCCATTTCCGATCGAAGGGCCACAAGCCGAGGAGATGTTACAATGGGGCGTAGATCCTGCCCTTGGCCGTTCTCTGATAGACGGTCTTTGCGATAAATTTCGTGTGATTGCCTTCGACTATGAAGGTCATGTTTTGAGTTTTGCTAAACCCGATACACTAACACCGAACAACATTACTATCGACTTTCTGTCCATTGCCGATACGGCAGATGCAGAGAATTTTGCCTATTACGGCTATTCATGGCTTGCTCTTTGTGGCATGCAGTTGGCGATTCGAACTCGTCGGCTTTCAGCCCTTGTCATGGGTGGTTTCCCGCCAATCGACGGTCCCTACCGTGAAATGCTGAGCGTCACCAGGGCGACGCATCAGTTGTCCGTTTCAACGATTGAGTCTTCGAACACCGCCCAGAACAACGCTTCAACTGACTTTGATTGGTCCCGAGTTGAAATAACAATGACTGTGGCTCAGACCAAGCAGTTCGTCACCTTATATCAGGTACTCCAAGATTTCAGCGATCTAGAGGCACAAACCATGATAACATGCCCACGTCTATGCTTTGCAGGTTCATCTGACAAGATTCATTATGGCAAACGTTGGGGTGATCAGGAAGTGGACATCGTTGGTCCGCTCATTACGCGGCGTGAGGAGATTGAAGCTCTTGGTTGGGATGTCTCACTTCTTGAGGGCCTTGATCATACACAGGCCATGCAAGCCGCCAACGTTTTGCCCATCTTGCGACCTTGGTTACTTACCAAGTAGTGTAATAAGATTTACTTCTGCTCTGTCATCACTGTTTTTTGCATAGCTTCCAGGTTTCGTTTCCAAGCAATTCGAGGATTGAGTTCAGGGGTCAAAATATATTGGGCATACTGTGCAGCACTGATTTCGATCTCCTCATCCGTTGCCTTAACCGCGCCGTACAAATTAAAATGTGGAAGCAATGTCAGATTAATTTGATTCGCCAAGGCTTGAAAAGGACGCATCAGTTCGCTGATCGTGTACCCGATCAAGCCTCCAGCCTGATAGGTCGCTTCTACACCACCGATTGATATTGCGAGAATAAGTTCTTTGCCGGCTACTTTCTTGCCTCCGTGACTAAACAGCCAACTCGTTGTAAATACGTCATCCACCCATTGCTTCAACATAGCCGGTGTGCTGTACCATTGTAGAGGGAATTGAAGCACTAGGCGATCATGTTCTGCAATCAATGCCTGTTCACGCTCAATATCAATCGTTTTTTCTGGATAAGCTGCGTACAATTCATGCACAGTTACTTGCTCAGGATACTTGTGCAATTCCGTTACCCAGCGTTTGTTGACACGTGACTCACGTAAATTAGGATGAGCTGCAATAACCAATATTTTCATTACGTTAACTCCTTTCACTTCATAATCCCATCTTATTTTTGATTGACATATAAGTCAATATAAAAAGCAAAAAAAATTACTTAGGCTTAAATAACGAAATCGCCGATTCTACAACTTGATCCAATATCGTCTTAAGCTGATCTTTCCTATCCGCATCGGGAATTCCTTGCGCTGTCAGCTCCTGTTGGACTTGATCCAAATAATTCATCCCCTGAGAGACAGATCCCCAGAATTGCACAGCCATCAAATTAGCGTCGCCTTGCTGAATCGCGCCTTGTTGGATGCCCTTCTCGATGGCCAATGTCATCTGAGACATGAAGTTTCTAATCCACTCAAATGGAGAAAACTCTTCTGGCGTGTACAAGTGATGCACGTCCAGGCTGATTCGCATATAAAAACGCTGCGTGACAGGATTCTCCAAAACCCGCTCGCAGACGATTCGTGCGTAGCTTTCGAACAACGCATAAGATGAGCCTTCTTGCTGGAAAAATGTCTTCGTATATTGCTTGGACTCCTCCATCATATACTCATACAACTCGCGGAACAAAGCTTTCTTATTTTTGAAGTAATAGTAAACTAAGCCATGTGCAAGCCCTGCCTGATTCGCGATATCGCTCATTTCAGACGCGACATAGCCTTTATCGACATAAACGCGGATAGCCGCCTGTAAAATTTCTTGTTTTCGCTGCTTGCGAATGATTTCGTTTTGCTCTTTGGTTCTAGGAGACATCTCATTATTCACCTTTTAATTTGACTTTGATAGTAGTCAAAATTATAGAGATAACTAATCTATATTGTCAACCAATAGATTGCAAACGTTCAAGATCAAGGCATCGTTCCGATTACGACAGTTGCATCCCGTTCCTCCGATCGAGCCACCTGTGGAATCAATCCACTCTGCGCGAAAATCTGGACGGTCTGAGGCGCCTGTCTCAGACTAGTCTCGACTAGCAGGCAGCCGCCTTGTGCCAACCAGAATGGTGCATGAGCCGCCACTCTGCGCTGAATATCCAGTCCATCCTCACCCCCATCGAGCGCCATCCGCGCCTCATGTATGCGGGCTTCCGGAGGAAGCATCTTGATTGCATAGGTAGGCACATAAGGTGCATTCGCAACCAACACATCGACACGGCCTCGCAGCTTGGCTGGCAGCGCATCGTAGAGATCACCCTCGTATACATTACCTCCGACGGCAGCGAGGTTGCGGCGCGCACAGTTTACAGCAGCCGGGTCGATATCAGCGGCGTGCAGCTCGATCCGTTCCACAGTGGTACACAATGCTGTACCGACCGCACCCGAACCGCAGCATAGGTCAACGACAACGGCTCCTGAATGAGCACGCAAAGCAGCTTGTAGAACAAGAAACTCTGTGCGGTGACGAGGAACGAAGACGCCAATATCCACCATAATTCGTTGCCCGCAGAATTCTGCCCAGCCGATGACGTGCTCCAGCGGCAAGCCTGCTGATCGACGGTCCACCATGGCCATGAGGTCGTCTGGGCTGCATGCTGCTGATAGTAGCATCCGGGCTTCATCCTCGGCAAACACACAACCCGCGGCCCGCAGCCTGCTGACGATGATCGTCTCATCGATCTGCCATTTCATTTTCTCTTGAATCGAACTGTTATTTATCATATGAATAGGATAACAAACGTCTAGGAAATCTGCTTAATAAAGATTAGCTATAGTCATTCTTTCTGTCCTTATTCATTTCACACTCAGGGTCCGATATCGGTTAACCCGGAGTCCGAGCCAGACGAAATCCCAGGTCATCAATACTTAAAGTCGGGTGGCTGCGCCGCCGGCATGTGGCCCCGCATCCCCTCGCCTCCTCGGCCCAACTGCCTCCGCGAAATATGCGATAAGAACCGTAGACGTTCTCATCGTAAACATCCCAGCACCATTCCCAGACGTTCCCTAGCATGTCATACAGCCCCCAAGGATTTGGCTGCTTCTGTCCCACTTCATGGCTAGTTCCTTCTGAATTTTCATTATACCAAGCAATTTGCTCAACTTCTCCATACCTATATCCTGTTGTGCCTGCTTTACAAGCATATTGCCATTCAGCTTCGGAAGGAAGACGATAACCATTCGCTTCCCAATCACAGATAATGTCTTCCCCTTGGATCGTATAACTCTCCTTCAATCCTACCCTCCGGGAAAGTAAATTGCAGAAAATAACAGCCTCGTGCCAAGACACATTAACTATCGGCATATGATCTCTTTCTGCTGAGTAGGCTGATTTACTAGTGATTGCTGAATACATGCCCGCAGTAACAGGAAATGGTGCAAGCAGGAAGGGTTGAATGTTAGTCTGCCACTTCTTTTTGGTTCTATCGTCCCTTAATTCTACTGCCCCGCCTTGAATTGGTACCATCGGATAATCAAAATAGCTTTGCGCGGTATTTGGCAATCATCCTTCCTCCTCTTTCATCCTTGTTTGCTGAGCTACTGTCTGCTCAATTTATCAATCGCTTGTTGATCCGTTGACAGGAAAAAAAAGTCCTTTCCCTTATTGCTCTCATACATAAAGTCTTTCAAATTCTCACTCGCATAGCCAGAATAATCTCCGACGATGGCCATTTTGATATGATAATTAATAAACTTCTGCAAGATCTCACCTGCAAGGCGTGTTTTTAAGTCAAAGAAATCTTCGTTCAGAACTGATTTAGGCAAAATAATACGGTTGCAACCCGTTTCATAATTAATAGTTGCCATAAGATCCAAGGCCGATTGCACATCCGTTATCAAGATTTCACTGCTAGTCACAACAGCAATTTCCACATCATTTTCTTTGATAGTCGTTATTTTCATCATCTTCCTCCATGTTTTCCATTATCGGTTGTTGCTTCGCTAACGCTTGATCAGCCTTTGAACATAATCCTCGCCAATATAGCGATTATCTCCCTGATTCATCGGCTGGATATTAGCCACTCTAAAAAAACTCAATCCTACTACCATCGACAAGAGGCCGTATGCTGCGCTAACTGAATCATCAACCTTCATACTTCCCAGCTTGTTGCCATAATCAAAAATCCTCGCAATACCGTATATTTCCTTGTGATAAACTGCAGCTACAACTTCTTGTAATTTCTGATCCAAAACAGCTCTCGAGAAGAAATGAAGAAAAAGCTTGGCTTGATCTTCATGCGGGATGAACATGTTCTCAACACCCTCAAGATCTGAGACATTGATGGTTCCTTGCACATGATTATTAGGTGGGAGAATATGCTTGAGTGTGAGCTCTATCATCTCATTGGGGGTCATTGTTTGCTGAATTTCGGCATTGATCTTCATACCGTAGTAGCTCAAGAAGGATTTGAAAGCCTCGATTATTAAGCTTTCCTTATTCTTGAAATAGTACGTCACAACTCCCTTAGAGCAGCTTGCATGTTCAGCAACTTTATCCAAAGTCATGCCATCTATTCCAAATTTACTAATACAGGTGAGAGTTGCATTAATAACCTCCGCCCTGCGTTTAGGTTCCATTCCTACTTTGGGCATGAATAGTGCCTCCACTTCTGATGAAAAGATACCACTCGTTTTATTTATACTGTACGGTCGGAATAAATAAAACTTAACGTTCAACACGTCGTTTGTCAAGTTAAAATAAAAAAAGCAGCTTTGCCGCCCTAGGTGATGAGCGGCTTCATAGCCGCTTTCAACAATTAGTGGATCCTAGTTCCCCTTTGGGCTTTACAATGACAGAGAGCGTCGTGTGAAAAGGAACTATGATCCGCTAAATGGCGAGAACTGGGGTAAACATAGCATGAATGGGAACTGAGATCCGTTATTTAAGCGGAAACTGTCCGTTTCAACCGGGAAATGGTGCAGTAGCGGATCGTAGTTCCCTTTGAAGCGGAACATTGAGGTTTTCAGAATTATAGCGTACTGTAGTTCCCTCCAACTCGCTATCCTGACACATTTTGCTAGTATCGCGGCTTGACGTTTCTGGCTATTATTCTATAAATAAGAGGTAAGCATCTCTCATCCCAAAAACATATAAAGTCTGTAAAAAAAAGCTGCCAGAAGGCAGCTAATTTCCTACATCAAACATCATATTCGACCTGTTTCTTCGCCAATGCAATAAACTCCAGCGGATTCGAGATTTGTTCGGCGTCATAAGCGACGGCTCCCATCTTCAGAATCAACTCGACCCGATATTTTTGCGCATATTCGTCCCGATTCCGTTCGTCGACTCGACTTCTTAACCGATCAATGACGATCATCGCACCAGGAAGATCTGTGAACAATATCATGCCCCACATCGGATTCTCTTTATTAAGCAAATAGAGCGAATCATTCGTACGGATGCTGATTTGGCTCATTTTGGACAGATCATGTACAGCTTCCAGAAGCTGATCCTCTCCAATCATGCGCCGAATTTCATCCCAGTACTTTACACTAATAACTAGTAAAGTTAAAGGTATATTGTACCGAGCGGACAAAGCCATGAATACCGAGGCATCGCTTTGAAAAGACAGGGTGTTTTTCAAACTTGTCCTGGCATCAACCGTCGCTAGTGATTCATTCACCTTAACCAACTGTTCATTTTCTTGCTGGAGCTGTCTGTTTCCCAAGGTTAACAACCAAGTTGCCAGAGTAAATAATGGCGTCATAATGAGCCAGAAATAATTCTGTGTCCCAATAAGCCCACCCACTACAACGGTTTGATATAGCGTAAATGTCCCATAACCGAAGATGAACAATATATTCAGAATCAACCCCGTAGTTACACTAGTGAAGTAGGTAACGACAGCGATTAGAAAAGCAAGATTCAAGAAGATGATGTTCTGAATATACAAGTTTGGATTGCCAGCCGTGAAGACGATACTGACAAAACAGGCAAGAATCAGCAGCAGGAATGCACCATCCGATATGACACTGCTTCTAGAGCGCTTCATCGACGATCGCCCCGTTTCTTGTTGTATTTACGAATCATCATGATGAGTGATAAGAGAACCAACAAAGCAACAAGCAGTGCAGCAGTCATGAAGCCGAGCACATCACGGCGTTCAAGCACATCTGTCAACACGTTCGATGATTCGGCAGCCGTTTCTTTTTTGAAACGGAACGCATGGATATTGCCATCTATATCCGTTACTACCCCGTCTCCAAACACTTTCCATAACGTGCCTTCCGAACCGATCAGCTTCGATGCCAAATACATGTACTTAGATTCACTGCCGGTTACAGCGAGGAGACCGAAGCCGCTCTCGTATGGCGAATCCAGCAATTGCAGAGTCCCCATGCGTGTGCCGTAACTGGCATCGATACTCATTTTCTCATTGGAAACAAAGCCTCGGCCACTCTGATCATAGCGGAAATATAACTTGTTGTTTTGATCACGAATGACCTGATTATCCTTGTAGCTGCCAATCGCGATAATTTCCCGTCCTTTTAACTGCTGCGCACTAACATTGTCTTGGAAATAAAGAACTTCTCCAGTGTTTGTTTGTGCGTAACGTCCCAATAAATTAAATAAATTGGTTAAGGTTTGATAGATGTATGGATCTTTATCTTTAGGCAGAACGACAGCTACTTTATTGTAGCTTCCGTCCCTCAGGAACGGATAAGGATAATTATTAAACAAGAGATCTGCTTTATCTTTGGTATTTAGTTGAAGCATGGAATCCTTCTCAATGAAAGCCCACGGCATTTGTCCTTGGTTTTCGAGACAATTTGTATTCTTAAGTTCCAGATCAAAGGCCAGTTTTACCGTAAAATTACCACTGATATTTAACGTTTTGGGGATGATCAAATCCATATGATCGTTGTCAGCAAGCTCAGTGGATAGCTTCTTACTGCCGATCGGTGTGTCATTAATCAAAACAGTTACCATGGAGCGGTCGAAATCAAGGTTTCTCGCATAGCGATATGTAATCCTTAGCTTACTGGCATCCGCAATTGAGCGGTTTCCAGGTAAGGAAATAAAATAAGCTTTTTCCTGGTGCCTATCCCCTGTCAGCTTATCTCCAGTTTCTGTCAAGGTCATCGTACGACTCACATTTACGGTCGGTGTATCCACTTCTGTCGTGTTGTCCACAACTTTGCGGTCGGCGTCAATTTGACTTAACAAAGTCTGATTCGCAGCCAATCGTCCAGCTTTGACCAACAAACCTGCATCAGCCGAAGTAATGACCAATATGTCGTGATCTGCTTGCTTAATTAATTGAATCAATGCTGTATTTTCAAGATTATTCGATTGCACGAGCGACTTCATGTCTTCTGGTAGATCATCGAATAGTGACACCAATATAACAGTCTGTTTGCCCTTCACATTGTCTGGACTATACTCGATGAGTGGAATCGCCTTATCCGTGACCGGATTGGCCTTGGCATACCCGGATACCACATAGGTTGCTGCTTCTAATTCAGCCAGATTTCCCGCTTTGGGGACAGCAATTGCATTCTGGCCCTCTTTCACCGTGCCCATGCCAATAAAATGCTGATTAAAATCACGAATGCTTAATTGTATCGATTCCGTTGTATAATTTACTGCGATACGCGAGGTTTTGGCAATTTGCAGCCAATTATCCCTTGTGTCTGTTGGAAGGCACGTATTTTGTACGATTGGGGAGCTCGTCTCCAAATGCCCTTGTACCGTTAGTGAATTTACACCTTTCACAATCATTTCAGGTGGAACATGAACGGTTAATTGTTGTCCACCCACAGCCTGTTCGATTGGCCGAAAGGAGTGAAAAGGTGTTCCATTAATCATTAGCGTGAGGTTGGAACGCTCATTCTGAGTGAGCTGCGAAACCTTATAATCAAGGTGAACGTCAACACTTGCTACGTGCCAGTAATTCTCAATTTGAAAAAATTGCTGCATATAGGTATTTCCGCCGGATAGCGAAGTTTCCGTGAAATTCGTTTGATACTGCTTCGTTCCCGCGGTTATCTCTTCAGCTGATACTGCCATTGGAGAAACATATTGGCCTATAACCAATGCGAATAAAACGGCGAGCCCCAACATTCTTTTCTTCATATCGCTCACTCCTAGCTAAAACCTTTCGGTTTTGTACCATTTTACTTCTCTTTTAAACACTAAATCTTTTAAGTATGTATACATGCCGTAAGCCGCGACGACCATCCACATCTGACAGTACGATACGTACATAAGCATTATGATCCATATATTGGATAGCCTCATTTCTCCTTTTTCAGTGACAAGAGTTACGAAGGTACCTACTACGAACAGCGTAATCGCAAGTACCCATAAAAAAGAACTGAAGCTAGCAATCGTTGTCGTTATATAACCAAGCGCGTGAAGCACAAGAAGTAAATCCGACATGACGAGCGAAGTCAGCAGCAAAAAGTAAATCGAAAGAAAATAAATAATATCGAAGCGGATACTGCGAGCGGATCTTTTGAATAACAACGGGACATTTTTGACGATGACATAAATATTACCTTTCGCCCACCTTGTCCGCTGTTTGAACCAGACTTTGACCGTTTGAGGTTCCTGCTCCCAAGTGACGGATTTGGGCTGAAATTTGATTCGATAGCCCATCATATAAATGCGAAAACTGATTTCCGTATCCTCTGCGATCGCCTTGACATCCCAACCTCCGATACGTTCCACGATCTCTCGCCGCATGATGAAATTCGTGCCCGGAATCGTGCACAGTTTAAACAACTTCCATCTGCCTGCCTGGGCCATCCATTGAAAGGACAAAGTTTCTATATTGATAAATCGCGTCAACAGATTAGCATCTCGATTGCGTGTGCGGAATTTACCAATCACTGCCCCAAGTGTGGGATCGTTAGTTATCTCCGAAACTAAATAGAGCAGCGCCTTCTTCTCCGGTGTGTTATCAGCGTCATAGATCGCAATATATTCTCCTTTACTTTTCTGAAAACCGATGTTCAACGCGTTAGATTTACCTTTCCCCCCTGTCACTGCATCCGTATTGATAATCGTCAAATTTCTCTCCGGGTACTTCGATTGAAGATGTTCCAGCAATACACTGCTGTTGTCGGAGGAATTATCGTTAATGACGATGATCTCATATCGGTCATTCGGATAGTCTAGGGCAAGCAAGGATTCAACGGTCTTCATAATCACTTTCCCCTCATTGTGGGCCGGAACCATGATCGAAACGAAAGGCGTTTCACCCTTCAAAGGAGGAAGCGGTTTATTTTCAATTTCAATGTAGTACAGGTAACCGGCGACAATGAGAACAACATTCACAAGAAGCAATGACCAGATACAAATGACCGAGATTAACATGAGGATGTCTGCAATTGTCATAGCTGTCTCCCCGTATGCGTGTATTTTCGTTTGTAGAGACGGTAGCCGATAAATAGAAAAGCGCTGAAAATGAGTAGTGTTGAGGCGATTAAAATAATGAATACTTTATTTTGTACCGAAAACAAGTTTGTTAAACTTTTCTTGCCTTCTTGGACATAAGCATGATCCGCTGAGATGTCTTTGAGAACACTGTTTAACAAAATGGTTTGCCCGTTAATGTGAAGCTGCCCCTTGCCCGACCCCATTTCATTCACTTGCGTTCGAACCGTGTGGTCCTCATACTTGTAATTAGAAAATAACGTCCAATCTTGGATCAAAGATGACATCAGGGTATCAAGTTTCTTATTGTTATCGGGGAATGCATACACAAGTGCAGCGTCCATCGGCAGTGGTTCCAAGATTTGACCTTGGGCTACATAGGTTTTCAAATCATCGGCTGGAATCGTGTAAACGGAAGATCCGAAAGCTTGTGATTTATCAGTCCTCGCACGATACATGACATGCTCGTTTGGAAACAGGATGCTGGAATCAAAATAAGACAAGCCATTGGCTGCATAATGATCATCATAGGTCCAATACATTTCAGACCCTACTCCGAGCGGGACAATACCGTATCCTGCCAAAGCATCAAGGAATGAGCTCATTTCCGATTTCAAAACAGTGATATCCTGGCTGATCGTAGAAGCAACAACTGGGGCATTCACAACGATACTGCCATTTCGGGACTGCACGTGTTTTAACGTTTCGAGGTAACGCTGCGCGGCTGGATAATCAAGATTGCTAAGAACCGGCTGCACATTGGCTATGAAAGGGATGCCTGCCTCATACAAGCGATCGGCCATTTCATCCAACAAGCCCAAATTCGAAAAGGGATAAATCTCATCCAGCAGCAAGTAAAATTGATGATTCGACTTTGCTGACAGCCAATCTCTCAATAAATAGGCCGCGGCCAATTCAGTTAAATTTCCTTTTGCCAAATAGGGAATATAAGCATATTTCCCGTTGGAAACGCCATACGGCGCAGCTGATTTTAGTTTGTCTGATGTAAAACTGCCATAAGCCTTGCCCGTGTACTTGGTTACATAGGAAATCTCATTAACCATCATCGCTTTTTGACTCAACTGTCCAATCTTCAGGCTTGCGGTATCCTGCTCTACGATTTGTTCACCAAGTCCCAATGCTTGCTGAACAATCATGGGAACTTGATTCCCGATATGCAAGTAATCTCCCTGATAATTACCCAAATCCTGCTTATAACTATCAGGCAATTGAAATAAATCGTCTGCGTTGCGCACTGAAATAACCTTGGAATATTTCATCAACATCCCGGCTTGATATTGATCGTAAGAAAGCACGGTAACCTGAGTTCCAAAGGAAGCCAACAATCGTTCAAGCGCCTCAACATTTCCTTCCTTTGGCGTACTGATCGCTGCACTATCGTAAAGCAAAAGTACGGAATCCGGTTTAGGCGTATTAGCTGCAGCAACTTTGGAATAGGGTAATCCTGCAAGTACAATCAGAAGTAGGAGTCCTAGTAGAAAGATTCGCCGATTCTGCATCTCGTCCCCTCCCTTAGCTTTCGTCTGTCCCTAGTTCGTTAATGGGTTCGTTGTTCCAGAGCCGTTTGGCCAATAAATCGACAACTGTCAATAAAGACACCAAATCAAAAGTTAATGTAAACAAAAATTCGTGCTTCGATAGATCCGCGTCACCTGCCCCGATAATTGAAACGAAAATACCGGATAGCCCCATTAGAATCATCATCACAATTAACGGGAGTCTCAGGGCGCTCCTCCATTGACGTTGACGGATAGCAGCAACGAATGCTGGCGTGTATAACCCCAGGACAATCAGAATCCAGAGAATGATGAATCCGAAAGTTTTAGGTGCAAGGGCGTCTTTCAATAGGCTATATCCTGAGAAAAAGACGGTCTGCGCGCCGAATGATTTTCCAACCGACTGCTCGTAATTCCCCATTGCTTTGGGTCTAATCGTGAAACCATCACGAGCGGCCAGATTGAGCATGTTCTCCGCTTGATCAGGATGAGACATATAGTACGACAATATCGATCCAAATCCATATTTGCTGTAGAAATTGTCTTGCAGCATCTTGGAATTTACATCAACGGAAGCGTACGGATTATAGTACAAACTTTCATTTAGAACCGCATATTGCTTATCAATGCCAAAGGCTTCCAGCGTCTTCTCGGGATTAACGGAATTCATAAGCACCCCGCGAGTCATCGCATGGTACTTGTTAATATTGATAAACTCTTTGGGAATAAGGACGTAAGTACCAATCCCCACGCCAAGCATGACAAAGAGTGAGATAAGAGTAACGATTCGATAACTTCGCTTTTTGCGAATATTGATAATGAAAACGCCTAGAACAGCAGTTATGATGCCTACCGGAGCATTTTGCTGCTTACTTGTCGTTAAAGCGATAGCGCTTATTACAAATACAGCTAACAGGACGTAGTCGTTATATCTTTTCCGATATAATAGCAACCCTGCGGCGAACAGGAGAACCGTCATAAGGAGTACGACACTTTCACTATAAAAGGAATTAAAGTAGGCCGTATAACCCGTGTCACCTAAAATAAAAATAGCAATGACTGCGATGAGATAACCTTTCTTTTTGGATATTTTCCAGGTCAGCGCCTCCACCAACAAATAAACAGCGACTACATAGAGTACTAGATACAGCAAAGCTTGATAACGAATATCAAAGTTCTGAGCATCATGAAAAAAGTGATTCACATACATGGAGGACTTGATAAACAATGATTGAGAGGAGTATAACGTTGCGCCGTTCTCGTTATAATATTGATAGATTCCGTAATTTTTCACGAAAAAACCAAGATACTGGCTGTTATAGTTGGGATCGTTGAAGTAGAGTCCGTTACTGTATAAAATCCGAAAAAAGTCGCCGTTATCGGCCATTCCGATATAAGGTTGCATAAAAAGTGCGATAGCTGAGATCAGCATCACACAAGCAGCGGCGAAAGCAGCAGGTGACATGTAACGAAGTACGCCTCGCATAACGCTGCTGTTCATCACATTCCCTCCCTCCTAGTTAGCTAACGCTAGTAAAGCCATCAGATTATCAAAGGAGTAAGCTTGTTGAACTTGCGTATCTCCGAATCCGCCATATAAGGGGCTTTGTTGATCCTGAATTTGAAACTCATTCATTCTTTGAATACTAGTTTCATACAATTCCTTATCCCCAATAACAGAACCTAGAATGGCTGCCATCGCATAAATGGCTGTAGACCTTACATCATTCAAAGGCTTTCCTGCTACTGAGTATTGACCAACCAAAGTTCCGGCTTTCACTTGTTCTTTTACAAATTGAATACTTGCGTCTTTCTGCTGCCCGACTTCTGCCAAATTCAAAATGGTCAACAAAGACTCTACCGTATTGATATTTTCCGATTGGTAAGCGTGCGTTCTGTAATCATATCGCGTTTGATAAAAGGGAAACTCATCGGACAAATAACCGTCCTTGGCAATCTTTAACATATTTGATTCCAGGTTGGATTTATTGGCTTTAGGTACTTCAAGCAGCTTCAAAGATAGGGTATCTATGTAGCATAAGGTAATAAAGGTATTCCTCATTTTGTAGGTTTCATCATAGAAATCATACAACTGGTCATTTGCGATATTGTTTTGGTAAAATCGTTTCCCGTAAGCCTCTAACTCCGCTTTATAGGCATCCGTATGGAACATAAGTGAAGCTTCGGCCAACGCCCGAATAATTCGCAGATCATCTACTGAGGCGTTAAGGGTAAATTTTTTCTGCAACTTAGGGCTATAGCGATAACTAAAACCCGTCGACAGATCAAAAGTTTGTTTAACAAGCTGCCACTGCTCATCGAATCGCTCTTTCTGACCCGTTAAGGCATAATACCTCATCAAGAGACCCCCAGATTCACTCAACACTTCGTGACCTGTTGCCGCTTCGCTCGTTTGATTTGTTTCTAGTAGATTGGTATAGATACCATAACTACCAGTAAGTTTTTTTGTAATAAATTGATACAAAATGTCACGATTTTGGGTGACCTGCATCTGCTCTCCGTACGAATTTTTGACGTTCTTAGCATCCAGCCGTTTAACAGTCGAACTATCCGCCTGACAAGCTGTAAGCAGCAAAAAAAGGATTACACTGCTGCAGAGCAAGTAACGTCTCTTAATCATAGTAACCTCCTCTACCCAACCGCAAACAATTTATTTATCGAATGCTTTCGCATAAAATTGTCTTTACTATTATAAATGATTTAGGTCTTAAAATCGAATTTTGTCTAATAAAAGATGCCTCATACACTTTCAAAACATTCAGTTGTAGTTTATCACACAATCCTCTTTGAATCGGTAGGGAATTACTGTAAAAAGACACAAAAACAGCCGATCCCAGGGATCGGCTCTTGAAAGCAAGAATGGTGTTGAGTCAAGCGAACTGAGCGGGATTCGAGTCGTCAACCGAATTGGACATCTTCATATGCGTTGGTAGAACGGGTTCCGTTCTATGCGCCATGGTTGGCAGCGCTTGGGTTGGCATCATTCGTCTTACAAGCCCAACGAACCCCCTAATGGTGAACAAGGTGAAATTAATCGAAGCGAACGTATGGAAAACGGACCACGACTTCCAATTAAACAATTTCGTTTTCTTCTCCAAAGCCCACTGCAACAGAGACATCGGGACACTGAAATATAAACTTCTTATAATCAACTCACGAGGCTTACTGTGATAGGTATATCTGACCCAGATCACACTCAGCAGGGGATAAAACAATAAATCATACAACACATTGGTATCAAAAGTTTTGGAGAACGGTCGTACGGGGTAAGAAATTCTATTCCTTTTAATAAAATACGAATCCATTGAAGTCGATAGTACCCCTTTTGCAAAGAAAATGGTTAAGTACATTAATAGATTTTTTCTTTTCAAAATAAATGGCATTGAAGCCATTGAGCTTACGAACAAAGTTCTTATCAGCCATTTCTCCACTTTCCTTGCCTCCTCATGGTTGTCCTAGTTCATCACGCCGACGATCTCTTCGGACATAATATTCCCCAGAGGTTTCAACTCAATTCCTAAAAAAAGCTGCCCAGAAAGCCAAAATGATGGCAGAAAGGGCAGCTCTCTTCAATTAAATAGCGATATAATTAGGCATTCAGATTAGCAACGATTTCCTTAATCGCTTCTTGCAAAGGAGTTGCTTTACGACCAAGCAAAGTCTCAAGATCCGAGCTAACTACATCCAAAACTCCATCTCGAATTCCACTTTGGATCGCCACTAGGATAGGAACAACCGGTTCTGGAACACCTGCTCCGGCCATAATTGTGCCATAAGTTTCATCATCTACTTGCTGGACCTGAACTTCGCGATTGAGTGCCTCTCCCAGAATTTTTGCCAAATCTGCATGTGAGATAGGTTGGCCTGACAGCTCATATATCGTGTTCTCATGCCCGCTGCTTGCCAGTACTTGGGCTGCAGCTTGCGCATAATCGCCGCGGGAAGCCCAACCGACTTTCCCTTCACCCGCTGATGTGACTAACGGTGCACCAGCTAAGATTCCTTGAATCGTGCCTACTTCGTTCTCGATGTACCAGTTATTTCGAAGGAAAGCGTACGGAATGCCGGTTTTACGAATGGCATCTTCTGTCGCACGATGTACAGGTGCTAGAAAAAGTGTAGTTTCTTCCGCATTTGTCACACTTGTATAAGCAATGAAACCTACTCCTGCCCGCTGCGCTGCTGAGACAGCTGCTTGATGCTGGCGAATTCGTGTTTCATTATCGCCTTGCGTGGATACGATAAGTAAACGATCTATGCCAGTGAAAGCTTCATCCAAAGTTGTCGGTTGATCAAAATCGCCATGGCGTACATCTACGCCTCGAGCACGCAAGCCAGAGGCTTTGTCCGTATCTCTCACACTGACAGCTAAGCTTTCTGCCGGTAATGTCGCAAGTAAAGCCTCAACCACTTTTGCTCCCAATTGTCCTGTCGCACCTGTTACCAAAATTTTCATTGTAATTCCTCCTATGATGATTAAGTATGATAGAACAACTTTAGTTATAACTATTTCAGTTACAACAAATATATAAAAATTAGCTCATTGAAGAGCTATTTTTATTTAAACTTAGTGATCAATTGTGCCAGTGTCACTTGACCTAGACGCTGCTCCATAGCTGCTTGAGCATCCCTTAATTCCGCACGAAGTGCGGCTTCAATGTTGCACCCTACCAGACAATTGGGATTAGGATGATTGTGGAAATTAAACAATTCCCCATTCTCAATCACTTCAACTGCCCTGTAAACATCCAGCAATGTAATTTGATCAGCAGGCTTCCGCAACGAAGTTCCGCCTACCCCTGCTCTGACTTCTACAAAACCGGCTTTCTTCAATAGACCGATAATTTTACGAATAATAACTGGATTCGTATTCACACTGCCTGCAATGAAATCGCCTGTACATTCCGAAGGAATCGTCGCAACTAGCGACAGGATATGAACCGCGATTGAAAAACGACTGCTAATTTGTTTCATGTCATCACCCACCGGTTGTAACCAGTATAGTTCTAACCATTCAAAAAGTCAAACCTAATTTCTTGGCCGCTTAGTTAGATGCTCGATAATTTGATCTTTGGTCCCCACTGGATCTTCCGTTTGAAAAACAACTTTGCCGAATTCATGCTGCTCCAGCTCGATTGTAACAACATCGTTATGATTTTCATAAGAAATAAAGCACCATCTGTCTCCAATTAAGAAGCGGCCTTCCCTGATATCCGCAATCGATGTGCCCACCCGGAATTGAAACATCGAAATTTTACAATCATCTACGGTTACTTGCTTGATCTGCGAATAAGGTATTTCAACACGGCGTCTTAAAGCTGCTGCACTGACAATTCCCGATAAATGCAAAATTAACGCATCCTCTGTAAATTCAATTGTTCTAGACATTGAACTACCTCCTAATTACCTCATCTATTTGGTAAAAATCATGATGCATGTTCCCGCTTTCTTATGGAAACACCTATAATACGTATGAGCAAGTCAGATCGTTCAATGTCTATCTATCTATGAATGAGATTGATTTCATCTAATATCGATTTTGTTTTTCCTCCTGATTTTCTTTAAACTTAATAAACTCGCTTGCTAACACATTGTAAAGAAGGATACAACGATGCCTTTTCTCAGATTCAAAGGTTTTCCAAAGGAATTTATTGCCTCTGTTTCATCCATTATGATTCAGGAATTCTCCAAGCTTACAGGTGTACTTCCAGAGAAAGTAAAGATTGAACTACTTCATATTGAGCAAATCAACAACTCTCCGCTGTCATTGGAAATCCTTATGTTTCCGAGAGATCAGGAGATGCATGATGATATTGTGCAGGCCCTCTATCGTATTTTGGATGAACATGAGTACGGAGATGTGCATATCTTTTTCATTCTATTGTCCCCCCATTTATATTACAAAGAAGGACAACCACTCAAAACAAATCATTCTGAGCATATTTCAATTACGTAGCAAGGGTTTGCGAAACACGGCGAAATTTACTGAAGGTAACCATGCGCCAGACTGCGATGTAGCTTAACGTCACCAAATTAAAGAAGAAAGCAAGTGTTGAAGCATCCATATTCGTTATCGTCTCCATGAGCACGAATCGGAATGCAAAGATCGCGATCAGAATCACAATGACTGCTTTGCTTCGTTTGAAATAAGTGCCATCCGCTTTTACTTCAAACTTGGTTGTCATAATAAGGGGAATAGCAACGACGATGCCTATGGCTAACGCCGTAATGACTTGAACGCTTTGTATGTGTAATTTCGGATCAAACAATTGAAATAGAGAAGTAGAAATATACAGAATGGGCAATAATAGAGGTGTGCCTGATCTTTTAATCGGTTTTTGAGTGCCGCGGAATTGCCCGCGAAGGATCAAAATAAAAATCAAAATGGAGATACTTAGGGATACAGTTGAGTTCATGTTATTTCCTCCTAAAAGTTGTTCTTTCTATTAATTAAGTATCACTCATTTAGGATTGAACCAACAGTGAACATAGTAACCAAACCAAGATGACTTATGTCATGTTAAAAAGCACCGGTCAGTTAGAAGAACTTCCTTCTGATAGACCGGTGCTTTCATGGTTAAAGCATACTTATTTTAGAATCGGAGAGCCGCTATAGCCTGTTTGTATGTATCCATTCGCTCATAGTCAGAATCCGTAGGGTTAGGAATTCGACTTATGTTGCTATTGTCTTCTAGATCCAATAATTTGACTTGCGTAGCTAGCGGATTCAATTTAATCCGTTGGATGAATTGGGCATAAGATTCGTCAGCTCTTCTGGTTAAGCAGTCCAGCGCCTCAATGATGGACGAGGAAAACCCTTCTTTTTTCAAATCGAACAAGGTGATGTCTGAGTCTTCCACAACATCATGCAAAACAGCCACGATCGATTCTTCTGTTGTCTCCGCCTTGCTGGCCAACCTGATCGGATGCAGAATGTAAGGATTGCCGCCTTTATCCGTTTGACCATCATGAGCCTTAGCTGCGATGAAAATTGCTTTGGTTAACGTACTCATGCTGCTATCTCTCCATTATCTTCGTTTCGTTTGTAGCGGTTTCTCAATCGCATGAAGATCGTCTTCTAAGGCAACCATCTTATCACCAACAAGTTTCAAAGCATCTTGAATAGCTTGATTATAAATATAAGGTCCAATTTCTGCGATCATATAATCCAATAAAAATTCTGCGGAAAGTGCGCCGATTTCTTCTGATCTCTCCTCATAAAAGTACGTTTGAACATGACTAATAAGTTGATCCTTCTGCTCTTTTTCCAACTTCAATTTTAACAAGGTGACTCACTCTCCGTCTCTTGCATTCCCTTCTAAAGCCCACTTCTTAGCAACGAAATCCAGCATCAAGCGGTTATGATGACTCGTCACCAAATGTCCTGTGAACGGGTAAGCATGTATGTATTTTTCACTTGGTATGCGATTGTATACGGGATAAATCGTTTCTGGCAAACAGACGGTGTCCTTAAGTCCAACAGACATGAGAATCGGTGTGCGAATACGGTCAGCCAAATTCAGCATGTCGAAGTAACTAAGCGTTGCCAGAACTTGATCCAGCTTATCCGGATTACGTTCAATGTATTGCGCGACCTCCGTCAAGGAGCCTGTTGAATTCAGCACACCATGGTCGAGATGACACATATTGGGGATATTCGCTAGGGTAAGTGAAGCTTTATCACTTAATGCTGCTGTAAGAAGGACAAGTCCACCACCTTGACTGCCGCCAACAAGTCCGATTTTAGCGGGATCAATCTCTGGTTGTGCATACACCCAATCCACAGCTTTGAGGCTGTCCACCGCAATCGCTTTATAATAACAGGTCTCTTTATCCAGAATTCCTTGGGTTATCCAGCCTCTCGTCATCCCTGACGTTTGTGGAAGATGGTTGCCTGTATCGCCTCCCTGACCGCGGACATCTACGGCAAAGACAGCGATCCCCATTAATAACCACTGGCCATAATCTTCTGGGCGCCCGCTCCCCCCCGTATATCCGGGATAGATAATTACACAGGGCAGCTTTCCAGTTACGAAAGTGGGCACCAGAAACCAGCCATGAATCGGAGTATCATCATAACCTTCATACGTTACACGATAGGAATTCACATAGCGCAGTGGGCTCGGTTGCTGTATGCGGCTGCCATTCAATGGTCTTGCTTGACCGTCTTCCAACGTTCTATGCCAAAACTCATCGAGATCTTCTCTTGCTGTCAAAGGGGGATTGAGCAGTTGAAGCTCATCTATTCGTTTCTGAATTGCATTCAAGTGGTTCGTCAACCTCTTTCCTAGGCAAATTTCACTTCCTACTCATTTTACCAAGTTTCGGAAAAACGGTAAAATAAAAAAATCGCGCAATGGCAATTACCCATAGCGCGGTTGTAAGACAGCTTAATTATACGTAATCTTGAGTTCTAACTCAGCAGCCCGGATTAACGCGCCATCGGAGAATTTGGGCTTCTTGTATCTCGTTTCGAATTCTTCCTTAGTCAATGGAACCCATATGAAATCTTTGTTTTGATAGATCCATGTTTTCTTGCCCCAATCGACATGAATAGTCCGATTCGTAACTTTCTTGACGACACCAATTTCAATAATGACACCGGTTTTACCGAATAGTTTCGCACAATATTTGTTCAGCATTTCACTCATTGCAACACCCCATTTCACTAGCCTTCGATCTATTCTCTTATAAATGTCAGGTTATTGCAACAGAAATCACCCTAGTGAATGGCTCTCCTGCAGGGAAAGAATCATCGCGGCTGCAATTTCCGAACAGGCTTCCTCATCTTGAAATTCATCAAGGAACGACCGCCGAAACACCTTCTGGATTTCCTTGCTAAGAGTTTGCGAATTCAGATCTTGGAGGTGCTTCGATATAAAAATGGTAATCGTACGGGCTTCCCCTTCATACTCATCGTCAAGACTATGCTCATCCAATAGTCCAATAGGATCCCAGGCATCGATAATCTGGCTCACTCTATTCATGATAGGTGTCGGGTCATAAGTAAGCGAAAGCAAATAGGCATTCTCCTTGAGAATCTCCCTTTTTATGCTCCACATCATATAATTCATTCGGGTCTGCTCAGAAACTGCTCTGAATTTCAATGGAAAAAGCCTCCTTTATTGGACGCTTTCCCGATCCTCTTCCATCACTTTGATAGACCGGTCAATAATCGCCCCATTGAAGTTTATCATTTTCCCTGTCCCAAGAGCAATACAAGCCATAGGATCTTCCGCTAAATGAACCGGCACGCCTAACTCTAGCTGTAAACGCTTGTCTAATCCTTCTAATAGAGCGCCTCCACCGCAAAGCAAAATGCCTTGTTCCATCACATCACCGGCAAGCTCCGGCGGACATTTCTCCATCGCCAAACGGATGCACTCCAGTAACGATTGCATGAAATCATTCAGAATATCATAAATTTCATTCGATGAAATGGTCAAACTAGTAGGCAATCCTTCCATAAGGTCACGCCCACGGATGTTCATTTGGATATCCTTAACTGGCATCATAACCGCCGCAACCGTCTTCTTAATATCCTCAGCGGTACGCTCGCCAATGATAATGTTATACGTTCGCTTCACATATTCAATGATATCTTGATCAATTGACATACCGCCACGGCGGATAGCTTCACTGACAACAATGCCTCCAAGAGAAATGATAGCAACCTGGCTAGTTCCACCGCCGATATCAAGCACCATACTCCCGATCGGTTCCTCAACAGGCAGTCCAGCGCCCATAGCTGCAGCAAGCGGTTCTTCCACTGTTGCTGAACGTCTTGCACCTTTGTGGACGATCATTTCTTCCACGGCACGTTTCTGCACATTCGTAATGCCGCAAGGGACAGAAATCAGGACATGGAAGCTGCGAAACCAACGAAAACCACTTTTTATTTTGCCAATAAAATATTTAAGCATCGCTAAGGTCATATCGAAATTAGCAATGACACCATCCTTCAAAGGATAAATGACCTCTACATTCGCAGGTGTTCTCCCGATCATTTCATAAGCTTCCTGACCAAAAGCCTTAATTTCTCCCGTATCCGTTTGGATGGCGACGACAGACGGTTCTTGCAGAACGATACCTCTGCGTTGTTGGTAAATCAGCGTATTGCAGGTGCCCAAATCAACACCGAACAGTTCTTCCATTCTCTTTAACATGACTCGCTCCTTCTCGCTGTTTCATAGACATTGCCCATAGTAGCGGTATATTAGTTGATTATGTATGGACTGCATACCCAATAGTTGTTCGCATTTCGTTTCCATTCTACGGGGGTATTATAAAACTTTGTGCATCGCAATAACTAGTTTACTCGGCGTGCAACATACGTTATACAATCACTTTTGAGCAGCACGGGCCGTTCATTACGCTCAATTGCAAACTCTAATTGCTTGATTGTCGTATAAGTAATGTCCCAACCCTGATAAGCCTCGGCGAAGATTTTCTCCGCCTTTTCCGTTGCCAGATTCACTTCCATCATCGGTTCAAGCAAGCTGCCTGACAACAAATCTATCTCCTGACAATTGGTATTTACGATAAGACAGTTAATGCCATTAACTTTCGTGCCGCGCACCATTTTCCGAATGACATCCGTAAATATTTGATATCCACGCATACGACTTGTCCACCACGAGATTTCAATGATTGAGCGATCGGAATGCTATTACGGCCTACACCGCTGCCAAGATCAAGCACGGATAATTCCTCATACGCATCAAATACCTGTAAAGTATCCATCACGTTTTGACAGGCTTGTTCAGCCATGACCCGGGTTCAAATAACTACCATTATATGCCTACCTAGTCAATTAAAAAAGGGACAGTTTGAGCAGCCTTCACCTGTCCCTCCTCTTATTCTAATACACATAAAATCCATGCCCGGATTTACGACCTAAGCGTCCTGCCTTGACATATTTCCGCAGCAGCGGGCATGGTCGGTATTTGGGATCCTTGAATCCGTCATACAAGATTTCCATTATGGAGAGACAGGTATCCAATCCAATAAAATCCGCTAACTCCAATGGCCCCATCGGATGGTTCATTCCCAGTTTCATCACCTTATCCACCGATTCGGCCGTAGCCACACCTTCATACACGGTAAAAATGGCTTCATTGATCATTGGCATTAGAATACGATTGGATACGAAACCAGGAAAATCGTTCACCTCAACTGGGATTTTACCCAGCTTCTCACTCAGCTGATATATCTCATCAAAGACAATTTGTGAGGTTTCCAATCCGCGGATCACTTCCACAAGAGGCATGATGGGCACAGGATTCATAAAATGCATGCCAATTACATGCGATGGCCTTCTGGTTACGGCGGCAATTTCTGAAATGGGAAGCGATGACGTATTGGTGGCTAAGATTGTTGCCGGTCGGCATAGGCTATCCAAGCGATGGAATAACAAGGCTTTCAAAGCCATATTTTCTGAAATGGCTTCAATCACAAGATCCGCCTGCTCGGCTTGTTCCAAAAACTCCGCTAAATGAATGTGACTTAGAATCTCAGCTTTACGATCTGCCGTTATCTTTCCTTTTTCAACCTGTCGATGAAGCTGGCTGTTAATGGATATCAAACCTTTGTTCAGCATTTCTGATGACGTATCATGCAGGAACACCTTCATGCCTGAAGCTGCAGCTACTTGAGCAATCCCGCTTCCCATTTGACCTGCACCAACGACCATGATGGTTTGAATGTTCATCGGATCACCTCTCCATTCACATGGAATTACCCATCTACTTTGAGCAGAATCGCATCCCCCTGGGCGGCTCCACTGCAAATAGCCGCAATCCCATATCCTCCCCCTAGTCGGCGCAGCTCGTGAATCAGTGTTAAAATGATGCGGGCCCCGCTTGCGCCGAGGGGATGGCCAAGTGCAATGGCTCCGCCATTCACATTGACTCGTTCGGAGTTCCACCCCAGCTGCTGCTTACAGGTCAGCAAGACCGCTGCAAATGCTTCATTCACTTCAAATCTGTCGATTTGATCGAGTGAAATCCCCGTTTGGCGCAGGACTTTTTGGATGGCCAAGGCAGGTGTAATCGCAATATATGGCGCACGCTCACCTACGGTTGCATGGCCTACTATCGTTGCAAGCGGCACTATCCCTTGTTCGATGGCTTTATCTTTGGACATGAGCAAATGAGCCGCTGCACCGTCATTAACACTCGGCGCATTGCCTGCGGTTATCGTCCCATTCTTCACTAGCGCGGGCAATGCCGAGAGCTTGAGAAGACTTGTATCTGGGCGAGGACCTTCATCTTCTGTAATCGCAAGCGTCCCTTGCTTCGTTGGGATGTCTACAGGAACAATCTCCTCAGCCATATAACCGTTCCGTATAGCTCGGATAGCTCTTAGGTGACTGCGAAGCGCCCATGCATCCTGAGATTGACGATCTATAGCGAATTCATCGGCGACCTCACTGCCGTGCACGAACATCTGAACCTGATGAAACGGGCACATCAGACCATCATGCTGCATAAGATCCATGATCCGCTGATCGCCCATCCGAGCTCCCCAACGGATACTTGGCAGCAAGTACGGAGCATTGCTCATACTCTCCATCCCGCCTGCAACAATCGCCTCCGCATCGCCCGAACGGATAATTTGATCGGCAAGTGTCACACTTCGCATACCAGAAGCACATACTTTGTTTATCGTCTCAGTGGTAACGGACCAATCTAGTCCTGCTAAGCGCGCCGCCTGCCGAGAAGGTATTTGGCCTGCTCCGCCTTGCAGCACCATCCCCATGATAACTTCATCAATCATCGTTGGATCCAGCGATGAACGTCTAATTGCCTCCTTCATGGCAATTCCGCCAAGCATGACTGCTGGAACATCCTTCAGAGCTCCACCAAATTTAGCGAATGGCGTCCGAGCCGCGCTTACAATAACACTTTGCCTCATTCACTTCGCCCCCCCGTCTCTTCAGGCAGGACCGTTTTGGCGATTTGCTTATCCAAGGCTTCATAATCGGCATACCGAATTGCCTTGTACAATTCACCGCGTGTTTGCATGGCAGGAAGCGAGGCAATCTGGGTCCCTGTTTGATTAATTTCTGCCAAGACATTCTCGATCGCCTTGGCCGCGACCCGGAGTGAAGTCACGGGATAAATCACCATTCGATATCCCCAGCTTTCGAACTGTTCGGCTGTATAATAGGGCGTTCGACCGAACTCTGTCATATTTGCCAATAGAGGGCATTGCACGGCTTGTGCGAACTGCTTAAACTCATCTTGATTGGCCAAAGCCTCAGGAAATATTGCGTCAGCGCCAGCGGCCAGGTAGCGTTTTGCTCGTGCAATCGCTTCTTCCATGCCGTGAACGCTTCTGGCATCCGTTCTGGCGACGAGATACAGCGTTGGACTCACCGCTTTGATTGTTAATATTTTTTGTACCATTTCTTCACATGAAATGAGCTTCTTCCCGTTTAAATGCCCGCATTTCTTAGGCATATCTTGGTCCTCGATTTGCACGGCAGCGACCTTGGCTTCCACCATTTCCTTTGCTGTGCGAGCCACGTTCAGGACCCCACCATACCCCGTATCAATATCGACCAGCAAAGGAAGCCCCGCTGCGCGAATTAGTTCACGAGCACGCTCTGCTACTTCGTTGGAGTAAATCAAACCCAAATCAGGCAGCCCTCTGCTGGCGGTGTAGGCAGCTCCTGATAAATAGATTGCCTTGAACCCTGCTTGCTTGGCTAATCTCGCAGCCATCCCGTCATGCGTTCCGGGGATTTTGACAATTGGCCCCGCTTCTACAGCCTCTCGAAATAAAGCAGCAAGCTGGCGTTGATCGGGCTCATCTTCAATCAGCCAGGACATAGTCCCCTCCTCCTTGGCTTGTTGCCAGTCTTACGGCTTCAAATAACAAAATGGGTCATGAATTCATGAAAAGGCATTTGAAGCAAGCGATCTTCATCTACACTAAGCTCCATAATCTCACTGGCTTTGCGCTTAGGAAAGCGGGTTAATAAATTGGCTTCAAATTTATCTCTTACCTTAGGCAACCCTTCCTCCCGCCGTTTGCGGTGACCGAGCGGATATTCACAGACGACTTTATCTGTTGATGTGCCATCCTTATAGTGAATTTGAATCGCATTTGCAATTGAACGTTTATCTGGATCCAAATAATCCAAACTGTACTGCGGATCTTCTACCACGATCATTTTCTCGCGAAGTTGATCAATCTGTGGATCTTGGGCTATGTCATCTTCGTAATGTTCAGCTGTTAATGTGCCATAAAGCAACCCGATGGCTACCATGTACTGCAAACAATGGTCACGATCAGCAGGATTATGAAGCGGACCCTGTTTATCAATAATTCGCATTGCAGATTGATGCGTCGTCAACGTGATTACAGCGATATCTGACAAACGGTTATGAACCAACGGATACAGTTCAAGCGCGCATTCGACCGCAGTTTGGGCGTGAAACTCAGCCGGATAGGAGATTTTAAAAAGAATATGCTCCATGACATATGAGTCAAGCGTTCTCCCTAGAGTGAGCGTTTTCCCTTGAAACAAAGCGTCTTGAAAACCCCAGGTTTTGGCGGTTAGCGCCGTGGTGTACCCTATTTCACCACCGATCGTCATGTAAGCCAGTCGCACCGCGCGGCTCGTAGCATCACCGGCAGCCCACGATTTGCGCGAGCCCGTATTCGGGGCATGACGATAGGTTCGCAGACTGGCTCCATCGATCCATGCCTGGGAAATCGCGCTGCCTATTGCCTCCTTGTTTCCTCCCAACATCGCGGTCGACACAGCCGTAGAGGCGACTTTGACCAGATGTACATGATCTAAGCCCACACGATTCAAGCTGTTTTCCAGCGCAAGCACGCCTTGAATTTCGTGGGCTTTGATGGACATGTTCAGAACATCTTTGACAAGAAAAGGAGCTTTCCCTTCGCTGATCCTACAGCGGCTTATATAATCGGCAAGTGCAATGATGCTGCCCAAATTATCAGATGGATGCCCCCATTCAGCTGCAAGCCATGTATCGTTATAATCCAGCCAACGAATCATACAGCCAATATTAAAGGCCGCATGAATCGGCTCTAACTCATACCTGGTGCCCGGAACGCGGGCTCCCCCTGGCAAATAGGCACCTGGGACAACAGGACCCAAATGCTTCGTACATTCAGGAAAGCGTAATGCCAGCAGTCCGGTTCCAATAGAATCCAGTAAGACATATCGGGCAATTCGAAAAGCTTCCGCGCTTTCGATCTTTGCGTTCAGTGTATACTCGGCAATTTCCTCTATTAATGGATCAAAGGATAGTGCTTTAGCATCCGAGTAACCAAAGCTACTCATCGACATCCATCCTTTCTCTTAAAGACTCTCCGCCGTGAAAGGATGCAGATTTCGTGGTCCTGTATAGCTCACGCGCGGGCGGTAAAGCCGATTATGATCATGCTGCTCAATCACATGTGCACAAATCCCAACCGTACGGGCTGCCAGAAACACGGGTGTGAACAACTCAATAGGAATCCCTAACAAATAATAGACAGGGGCTGCATAGTAGTCCAGATTGGGATGCAGATTCTTCTCCCGCTTCATGACTTCTTCCCCTCGGACACACATGTTGTATAGCTGAGGCTGATTTTTGAGTATGGCTAGCTCATTTAACGCCGTTTTCATAAGAATTGCGCGTGGATCCGCCTTTTTCATATAAACGCGATGTCCAAACCCCATGATGCGTTCCCGCTTTTGCAGCTTAGCCAAGAGGATAGACTCCAGCTTCTCTTCTGTTCCTGCTTCCAATAGCATAGCCATCACGGCTTCATTAGCTCCCCCATGCAGGGTCCCTTTCAGCGAGGCAACCGCGCCAGTTAATGCTCCGTAGATATCCGATTGCGTTGAAGCGATGACCCTTGCAGCGAAAGTTGAATTCGGCATCTCGTGCTCACTATAGACGATAAGTGACTGATCAAAAATATCCGTTTCCAATTGCGTTGGGACATGTCCCGTCATCAGATACAAGAAATTAGCGGTATAAGATAGATCTTTCCGCGGTTCAATGAACGGCTGGCTGCACTTGGCTCGATAGCCATAAGCGACAATTTGCGGCACTTTGGCAAGCAACCGCAGCGCTTTGCGCACATTTGCCTCATGAGATCGATCATCCAACTCCGGATCGTAACTGGCTAAAGTCGAAATCCCTGTGCGCAATACATCCATGGCATGAGCCTGAGGTGGCAATAAAGCAAGAACAGAACACACGTTCTGAGGAAGGTCATATTCCCTCTGGATATCCCCTTCAAGATCCTTTCGCCCCCGTTCACTAGGCAAAACATCGTAAAGAAGCAGTCCCACAATGTCCAAATAGGTTACGTTCTGAGCAAGTTCGATCAAATCATACCCACGAATCACGATTTCTTCTTGATCCACATCCAAGTACGAAATGGCTGTTTCACTGGCAATGACATTTTCAAGTCCAGGTCGGTGCAAATCACTCATCTCATGCACTCCCTTCCTCAAGTTCAACCGCTTCCTTCAATCTGCAAGCAGCATACGGGAAATTACAATACGTTGAATTTCATTCGTTCCTTCGTAGATCTGAGTTACTTTGGCATCACGCATGTAACGCTCTACCGGAAATTCCTTCGTATACCCATAGCCTCCGAATATTTGGACCGCTTCGATGCTTACTTGCATCGCCGTATCACTTGCAAAAAGCTTCGCCATAGCGGCTTCTTTGCCATATGGCAACCCAGCACTTTCCCTCCAGGCGGCTTGGTAAGTCAATAACCGAGCCGCTTCGATCTTCGTTGCCATATCGGCAATCTTAAAGGCAATCGCTTGCTGCCTGCCGATTGGCTTGCCGAACTGCTTTCTCTCCTTGGCATATGCGATAGAGACATCCATTGCGCCCTGCGCAATACCAAGTGCTTGCGCAGCAATGCCAATGCGTCCTCCTTCCAGACATTTCATCGCAATCGGAAATCCTTCACCTATTTCCCCTAATCGGTTTTCCTCGGGGATACGGCAGTTTTCGAAGCGAAGTTCGATCGTAGGCGAGGAACGTATGCCCAGTTTTCTTTCTTTGTGACCAAAAATAAAGCCAGGAGCACCTTTTTCCACGATAAATGCCGTGCATCCCTTGTGCTTCTGTGCGAGATCCGTCATCGCAAAAACAATATAAATCTCTGCTTCTCCGCCATTCGTCACAAACAGCTTGGAGCCATTGAGCAGATAACTGTCTCCCTCCTTAGTCGCTGTCGTACGCATAGCGCCAGCATCGGAACCAGATCCGCTTTCAGTCAGACTATAAGCCCCTAGCTGCTTGCCCTCGGCCAATGATTTCAAAAACCTAAGCTTCTGGGCTTCTGTACCATACTTATAGATCGCCCAGCTTGTAAGTGACGTATGCACAGATAACATAACACCCGTAGAAGCACATACCCGGGAGAGTTCCTCAACCACGAGGGCATACGTAAGAAAATCTGCACCAAGCCCGCCATAGACTTCCGGCCATGGAATGCCCGTTAAACCGAGTTCACCCATTTTATCGAACAGTCCGCGATCGAATTTCTCTTCTTCATCCCTCCAAGCAGCGGTAGGTTCAATTTCATTCTTAGCAAAATCGCGCACCATGGAACGAATCATCTGCTGTTCATCCGTTAAAACCAGTTGCATGCGCTCACCATCTTCCTCATGGCTGACTGTTCTGCAAGTGTTGTCGAGGCCAAGCTCAGTTGATGTCGGAGTTTAGGACAAGTTGTAATCGTTTCCACTTGATATGTTATATATACACCTCTAGATGAAGGCATATACCTTCTGCCTTGCATGTTTTTCGACATTCTCGATGACGCAGTCAGGCTAGAGACGATTTCTTAACGATTGGCAAACAGTCTCATCACAATGAATCGTCAGTCAATGATCCTATAGGAAAACCAAGCCCCCTAACGAACTCAATACCCTTTATTCAACCAAAATCGCTCATTCTGAAAATCTAATGAATTCCAGATGCTCTAGTTCTAGAAAATGAACACCTTTCCGCCTAAAATTTGCTCGGTAGCGTCAACTCCATTCATTAAATCTCCTAAATCGCCAATTTCTCGTCTATAAGCATCCTACCGTTCATTAGCTGCCCTTTACGACCGCAACCCTCCAACCAAAGAGGCTATGGTGAAGCCAATACATATGAGGTAAGCTCACTCATCCCAAACCCCAAAACATATAAATTCTAGTTAAGTAAAACAGCTGCATCGCCCTGAGCGATCAGCCTCTTCTTAGCGGCAAAACCTGTAAGGGAACTAGAGGACGCTATTTAGGGAAAAAGCAGGGATGAGCGGGTCATAGCGGAACTACAGGGTCTTATTTCCACGAATTCAGCTAAATTTCCCAGCAAACAGCAAAATAGCGTCCTATAGTTCCCTCCACCTCTCGGTTTTACACTTTGGGCTTAAAATAGCGCCCTGTAGTTCCCCTCCCTCTGCGCAAGGCAACTGCAGTAACTCCGCGTTCACTTCAAAACATATAAAAAAAAGCTCATCCTCTATCGCTAGAGAATGAGCACCGAATTCAATCGAAAGTTTAGTTAATATCCACACTCACCGTCGCGTAAGCATTTTCGCTATAAATCGTAATTTGATGAGTCGTCGCTTGCTCAGGCTTCGCTGTCAGCTTCACTTCTAGGCGGGCGATGCCATTCGTATCGAAGAGATCGCTCGCACTCAGGGAAGCTCCGGCTTTTACAACTTCAAGATGCGGATTATCTGGATTTATGTCAGGCAGCAACGTTTTGGTCGTTACCTCCCCATTATCCCATTGTTTTTTGGTAACCGGATTTCCGTATTGGTCGTACAGATTTAAGGTAATCGTAGCTGTTTCGCCAACGTTCAGAAATCTCGTTTTACCATTGGAATAAGTTAATTTATTCGGCTCAATCACACTGAGAATAGGTGCATTTCCTACTTTGAAGCTTCTCGAAACATTGAGGTTTTGATTTTTCAAGTAGACGGTAACTGGGATAAAGTCGTTCAATTGTGCAGCATTTGTTGCTTTAACATCCGCAATAATGACCAGATTCCCCCACTCGTCTTTGCTAATATCCGTGGGAGCTGCTCCTGCTACTGTAGCTGTGAAAGCTGATGCTTCCACAGAAGCTACTTCCCCATATTGATTTAAAGCTTTCACTTTAATAGAAGCAGAAGCACTATTCGCAATCGTATCGCTTGGATTTACGAACTTCAGTTCGGTTACTTGTTCCTTTTGCACTCTGAAATTAACATCTTTTCTTAATACAGAAGAGGAATCAATGCCCGAAATTTCAACTGTGTAGTCGCCTTCACTTAATGGTGAAGCGGACACTAACGTTGCCCATTTATGATCATCGGACCACGTTGCTGTCACAGGCACACTCATACTTCCTTTGCTCAGCATAAAAGTCGCTTTTTTCGTATCAACCGTGTCGTTTACCCACACTTTTACCGTGCTTGCACCTATCGCTTGAGCACCGATGAGTGATACTTTGTCAGGAACATATTGCTGTTTGGTTTCATAGGCACCTGTCACCAGCAGCTCGCGAGTTGCAGGCTGTAGACCTTCGAAAGCTCCAACACTTTCAGGCAGTATCTTTAAGCTTGTAGCAAGTGCTACATACCCTTTCGCCCAATCCGATACAGATCCGTCTGTAAGTGTCAAGGCTTCTGCTTGTGCTTCCTTACCTAAAATTCGAATGAAGAACGCAGCCAGTTCTTGTTTGGTCACTTGAGCTGCGGGACTGTAGGTCCACTCACTCGTGCCCTCTGTAATTCCTGCTGTTTTCAAAGCTTCAATATAAGGAAGTGCATAGCCATTGGCTTGATCGTATGTACTTACATCCGTATATGAGGATACGCGAAGCCCTGCATTAACAGGTAGTTTCAAAAGCAATGCGGCTACTTTGGCGAACTGGGCGCGATTCATTTGACTTTTCAAACCGAAAGTCGTTTCTGTTATTCCGTCGACAATGCCGGCGCTGATCATCGCATCGAATTTGGCTTTCGTTGCGGTGTCCAGTTGGCTTAAATCGGTGTAATCAGAAGATGATTTCCCGAATGCGACGGATGAGAACATGGATAATGCCATTGCAGAAGTAAGTGCGACTGTAAGTGTTTTTTTCATAGTTTGTTTCCTCCTAAAAGTTGGGTTATGTATGGATAGGAATTTATACCCAGCAATTTGGAGTTCGAAACTCAAGACTATTTTTTTTTTTGAAAATGGATCGATCATTTACCTCTTGGCGCGGTAGTTAGACAGATTCCAGGAAGGCCACGAATCGCTGTCAATCCCAGATATGACGCGGTTTATCGTGAGTTCCAATTCCACTAATTCTGGATGACGAATTTGTAAATCTCTTAGCGCTGGAACCACATCCGTGGATAAGTCTCCCAG
This sequence comes from Paenibacillus sp. HWE-109, assembly GCF_022163125.1. Lineage (NCBI taxonomy): Bacteria > Bacillati > Bacillota > Bacilli > Caryophanales > Paenibacillaceae > Paenibacillus > Paenibacillus sp. HWE-109. The sequence goes on from NZ_CP091881.1 coordinate 3,116,645, forward strand.
ATAGGCAAGATCAATAACTCCTGTTCGTTCATATCGAGCTGTATTGTTCACTGCAATCCGCTCATCAATATTGATGTAATTCATAACCAGGTAAGCCAAAATTGCCGAAGTGATATACGCTCTGGACAATGACATCTTCTCCACCCAAATACGATAAAGCGCAATGATAAATAACACGCCAAGAAATATCATAAAACCATGAACCAGCAATCTCGTCTGTGTAAAACCATAAGCTTCTTCATACAAAGCAAGCCTGCTATATGCTGAACTTAACATGACAAGTGTACATACAACTAGTAGACTTAATAGCACTTTACGTATTAATTCCCCGGTTTGAGCCGATTTTCGAATCCAATGCAAGCCAGGAAACAATAACGCAACATTGATTAAAGCAACAAAGACAAGCTCAGCAAACCCTCTCCGCGCATATTCTGCATAAGCTACACCGTCCGGCAGCAACCCGTCAGCGGCTCCAAACAAATAGGAGAATTGGATTATCGCAAATAGCACATAAACAAAATTCACACAGATTAGCAAAGTCCCCGCAGTAAGGGGATCTAATTGAATCTTCCTATTCTTCTCAAGCAATTCAATTTCCTCAACCTTCGGAATCGAATCCACCTCAGCATTTTTGGGCAAAAGCAGGCCAAGCAGGTAGCAAAAAATGTAGATCGTGACGCAAATCGCTAAGAGTATACGAAAAATAACTTCGAACGTAGATCCCCCATCGAACCAATTCGGAATGTGTTCGAGCCAAGACAGGAAAATGCGATCAGCGGAAGCAAGTAAACTAATAATGACAAATAAGATTGGTACAGCCAAAAGCAAACCTACTCCTATTTTAGCAAATTTCCCTCTGCTCGCCTCACGCTCATTTTCTTTGGCAGGCAGCCATGACTTAATCATCCCTAGTGGAACGGATATATGAGCCAGCGGTCTTCCCATAACATGCCGCAATATATCCTGTAAGAAAGACGCATGGTACCACGCATGCTTGCTATTGCGAGACAACACAATCGTTTGCATTACTATGAGCAAGGGCAATGCTAAACCATTCAGCGTATGAAACAAGCGATTCGCAAATAATCCGTATGTAAGTGCCAAAAGCACACTAGGAACCAGCAGGAGCCAACCCGCTTTGCTCTGGCCTTCCCATGGCTCGAAGCCGCCCAATCGTCCTTTAATGGCATAAAAGTACAAACTATAGAAGCCAGCCACAACGATCAATACAGACACGCCGGCTGTGCGGCCAACGAATAAATATTGAAAGGCCAAACCGAATAAACAAGCATACATCAGCATCATGCCGTATTTCTTTTGCCATGGAGCGGGATCTCTCATTCAACATACTCTCCTTTGTAAAGCTAATGGTTAGGGCGCTGCTAGACATTGTTATTTCCTGCCTTTTATTGTAACCTTTAAAACAAGAACAAAAAGTGTAACTTTAAATTTCATAATTTCATATTTTATGATGGAGGCATGCAAGTGAAAATTCGCAAGCATTATTTGACATTGCGCCGCGCTTTCCCCCATATCCAGGAAGAGTCTCCCATTGAGATTACACTCGAAGAATTAGCCTCTTGTTTGGATTGTACACATCGCAACATGGTACTGGTTTTGAAGCGCATGCAGCAGGAAGGCTGGCTGACTTGGCTGCCCAAAAAAGGACGCAGCAACCGCTCCAGCCTGTTCTTTCACGCAAAAAAAGAATCCATACTCCTGGAGGAAGCCAAGGAGTTGGTCGCCAGACAAGATTTGCATTCGGCATTGGAGCTGCTGCAAGCTTCCGAAGAAGCCCTCTCCCTAAGAGAGCAATTTCAGGATTGGCTCTCTGGACAATTCGGCTTCCGCTCTGAAGTGCAGAATCAGCGCAGAACCGACGTGTTGCGCTTTCCTCTCACCCAAACAATTCACACCTTAGACCCAGCCGCTATCCATTATGCGGGGGAATCGCATCTGGTGAATCAGTTGTTCGACGGTCTCGTGCGCATGGATGCGAAAGGAGACCAGATTTTGCCGCATCTCGCCCATGCTTGGGAAACGGATGATGCTCGCACCCTTTGGACCTTCTATCTGCGCAAAGGCGTTCAGTTCCATCACGGCCGCGAAATGCTGGCCAGCGATGTGAAATATTCGCTCGAACGGCTCCAACGGCTCGCGCCGCGCGGTCTGTACAGCTGGGCTTATGCGAACATTTGCGAGATAACGACGCCGGACGAAACAACCGTTCGTATTCAATTAAAGGAAAGAAATGAACTATTTCTGGGCTTCTTAACGACGAACCGCGCTTCGATTGTTCCCGCTGACGTCTATGTGAATCATGTGGACGGTATGAACGCCAGTCCTGTCGGGACTGGACCTTTTCGTTTAACAGGACAAGAACAAGGTATCTGGATTTTGGAGGCATTCCCCTTTTATTTTCAGGGACGAGGGTTTCTGGATCGGGTTGAAGTGTGGACACTGCCAGAGCAGGAGCAGACCGATCTGTCTGATCAGCTGCGTCCCTATCAAATCATGCACAATGTACGAATTTCCGACATGGATGCAGAACGTTGGCAGCAAGTCAGGCAATCTGGCATGACAACCAAATTTCTAACCGTTAATGCGTTGAAAGATGGCCCCTTGAAGAACCCGCAGAATCGCCAAGTGCTAAGCAACGCCTTGGATCGCACTTTTTTGCTGGAACAACTTTCGGGGGATGTTATTGAGACTGCGAACAGCTTTTTCCCATACACACAATCTGATGTACCGAATTCGATTGTCTCTACTGCCCCTACGACCGGGATTGTCGAAAATTACTGTACAGCTAGTTATCAGGGAGAACATCTCACGCTAGCTACTATCCCACAGTATGAGCATGATGCCTTACATTTGCAGCGCATGTACGCCAAGTCCGGTATTATGCTGGACATTATGCTGATTCCTGCCGAAGAGTTCAAAGGAGAGCAGCGCATGAGCGCCGACCTCGTGCTGTTTGCAATTATGTTAGATGAGCATCGTGAACTGCGTCTCTATGATATGTACAAAAGTATGCGTCAGCATGCAGACCAAGATGTCCAAGCATTGCTCGATGACAACTTATTCCAACTGCGCCTAGAGCCAGATGCTGGACGTCGAAAAGCGCTGCTTGAGCAGTTGGAATCACAGCTCAAGCAGCGCCATAGCCTGCTATTTCTATATCGTAAGCATCTCAAAACAGCTTACCACCCTTCCATCCGCGGCATCTCTCTGGACTCGCTCGGTTGGGTGCGATTTCGCGATATCTGGTTTACCTAGATTAAACGCCAGCTTTTAAGGAAACACCAACTGGTAAAATACGGACTATATGTTCCCGCAATTGCTCATTATGGTGAAGTTCCTCACTAAAGATCGCAATCAAACCGCTATCTTCGCGGGTTCGGATTAAGCGACCTATGCCTTGTCTAAGTCTAAGCAGCATATACGGAATATCAACCTCTTCATAAGGTGAAGCAGCTGCTTGTCTTTTGGCCATGAATACGGGATCTTGCGGAGGAAACGGCAGTGCCCAAACAATGACATTAGACAACGAAGGGCCTGGCACATCAAGTCCTTCCCATAAACTTACAGCACCAAGTACCGTATGTTCGTCTCCCTGAAAAGAAGCAATGAGATGGCTTATTTCTTGATCGCCCTCGAATAAAAAGTGCAGATCCGCACAGTCGGAACGGCTTTGAATTTCCCTCTTGAACTTCCGCAGTTCTTCGAACGTGGGGAACAGGATCAAGGCCCGTCCTTCCGTTCGTTTCAACAATTGAACCGCTGTCTCCAGCTTCTCTTCGAACGTTCCGCCACTAGACCAAGTAGGTGCAATCACTTCCATACGCTCAGCGTAATCATAGGGAGACGCAACAGAAAAGGACAAATACTTGTCCAGCCCCAAACTGTCGGCCACATAGTCGAACGAGCCTTCAACCGAAAGTGTCGCAGATGAGAAGACAATCGGCATTTTGGAAGAGAACACTTGCTCCTTCAAGACTTCTTTCACTGTTCTAGGCATAATAACGAGACTTAACCCCGTAATGCTCTCTGTTGCCCAGCAAATAAAAGCTTGATCATTGCGAAACAAAGCTAACGCTTTTTGCATCATTTCCAGATGCTCTTCGACAATTTTGAGCTGATAATCGTTTAACGTGAACATCTCGCTTTCAAACACAAGCTCTTCCTCTATCTGCGATAAAATGTCGCAAAGACGATGAATCTCTCTCAGCAATCTGTCGTTCATGACGATCTGCTTGCGGTCAGAACCCGGAATCGGCTGGCAGCAGCTTTCCAAAATATCAAACATCAATTCGCTCTGTTCAATTGCCTGATCAATACAGACCGCTAACGTTTCGCGCACTTCACCTTTTAATAAACGAACGACCAATTCCTCGAAGACGATATGCTTGAGCTTATAAGTCAATGCTTTCTGAGCCGCTGACTCCATGAGATGGCCTTCATCAAAAACAACCGTACAATGCTCCGGCAGCAAAGGCCGCTGTCCTTCGCGTTTTCTACCTTCATATGTCCAGACATGCTCCATATAGAAATCGTGCGAGCAAATGATCAGATCTGTCGAACGGCGATACGAATCACGCGAAAGCGTTTGGCCGCAGCGATGGCGTTTATCGCAAACAAAACAGTCCTGGAAGGCATCCCAGCTGACCTTGTCCCATTGTTCGTTGTTCAAATGAGGATAATTTTTGCGATCTCCATAGGCATAAAAGGACTGCATCGCTTCGCGCGTATGCACGAATTCCGGCAAACCTTCATATAGTTCGCGGTACAAGCCCGTATCTTCATGTCCGAAACGCGCTTCGTCCAGCTTGACCAGACAAACATACTTGTCCGGCGATTTCGCCAACCGAGCATCAATAGCAAGATCCAAATGCCGTGTGATTTTCTCTATATCACCACCCGGCTTGACCAACTGTTCAATTAAGGACTCGTCCGCACAGGCAATAATCGCCGGTTTCTTCGTTAAACGCGCATAACAGATCGCATATAACAAGTAAACTAGCGTCTTCCCCGTTCCCACTCCAGCTTCAGCAAAAATCGTCTGCTTCTCCGCAAAAGCACGCTCCAATTGAAAAGCCATATAAATTTGTTCATCACGGACCTCGAAGCCAGCTTCAGGCAAAATTTCATAAAAGATATCGGCAATCCAGTCCGAGACTTGCTGCATGTATGGCTGTGAATGATCATATGCAAATGGATAACTTCCCACGTTATGTGCCCCCAACGAATAGAATTGAATCAAACTTATATTATCTCATGAATCAAAAGTAAAAGCAAAAAAAAAGCTCCTCGAACAGCCAACTGGCTGCTTCAAGTAGCTTTCTCAATCTTACATACTAAAACGTTCGCGGTACCCGCATTTGCGGCATAATTCCTCGACCACTTCGCGTCTGGAAAATCCTTCAAACAAACGGTTCGCCCGCTCGCCCTCTACAATATCCGAGAAATGCGTATCGTTGATATTGCCCAAATTGATAACTCCTTCCCCATCTAGACAACAGGGGATTACAGTGCCATCAACTAGAATACCGGCTTGATTGCGCAGCGCGTGACAGAAACCAGGTCCAGCAATTTCCTCTGCTTTGAGATCTGGCCACTGGAACTCATGATCCTGATTCAGATAGACGCGATCCGCTAACTTGACGCCCGTTCCGCGCACGAATTTCTCATCGATTTTGAAATCAAGATTGAATTCTTGCTCGAGCAGCTCCAGCACCTCACGGTTGCGCTGACGCTCCAGATTGGTCTGATTATCGGTATCCAGATTCCAGAGCCGGAACGAAATAATCACATTGGATTTCGCCACGATTTCTTTGGCAAAACGCAGAATACTCGTCACATAGCCTTCCTTATCCTCAGACCCTTCATGTCCGTCGAAACTGTGCAAAGAGAAATTCATTTGTCTAAGCGCCGGTTTATCCAGCAGCTTGTGTCTGTTTTTGTTAATCAACGTGCCGTTCGTTGTGATATTGACCTTAAAGCCCTTCTCGTGGCTCAAATCCAGCAATTCATCAATCTTAGGATGCAGCAAAGGCTCTCCTTTGACATGAAGGTAAATATGATCGGTATGGGGCTTAATTTGATCAAGGATATTCGTAAACGTATCTATTTTAATAAAATTGGCTTGACGTTTCGTTTGTGGACAGAACGTGCAGGCCAAGTTGCATACACTTGTAATCTCAATATAAAACTTCTTAAACTTCTTCATTCTTTGCTCCATTTCTAGCTGCGCTACTATGATATTAGCTATTATAGCAAGCTGTCACTATGAAAGAAAGGTCATGGAGAAATTAGAAAATCGTTTGGACAATCCATCCGATGAAATGGGCAGACGGAATCAGAAACAACTGAGCAAGCAATGTTCCAAGAAAGCGAGAAGTCATGAGCAGCGCATAAATCTTGCCTAACTGCCTTTTTTGCGACTCATCATGCAGCGCCTTATCTGTAATGAGACCAAGCTGTGGATCTATGAAAATGGTCAAAAGTATTGTCGCGATCCCGTTAATCAGTCCAGAAGCCTGAGAAGCTGTCGTTGCAGATTCAGGAACCAGATGAGCGGCATATAACGAAGCGAGCACCCCTACCGAATAGAAAGCCGTCACCACAATATTGATCAATAATAAGCGCTTAGGTACACCCAAATAGCGAAATTGACTCAACTTTACTTTGGGCTTCTTCCAGTAGGATTTCGAATTCTTCAGCTGCTCTACGGTAACACTTGTAATTAATTTGGGTAACGATCCTGCAACTTCCAATCGAGCAATAATACGCACACTGAAATTGATAAATGAAGGAAACAAGGCGATCGCGATCAACGTGCCGATAGACGAGGCGAAAAGGCTGATACGCAGGTATTTTTCCAAATCAAAAGTCGGTTCCACCTTGGCAAAATCCACGAAGTTCGCCGTCATAGGTGCTTGAATTAAATTCGCAGTTCTTGAAACGAGCACGACGATTCCGACTAAAGAAAGTGCCACAGCCAGCTTGTTCACCTGCACGCCAGCGTATCGAATTGAATAAGACAACGTTTCAGCTGTATGTATAATCATCGTTAACACGAAAACTATAACAAGTGTCCCTGTCATTGAACGGCTCCGTGTTCCCCTATGGACTGAAGGTCAGCAATAACGGCTTCCCAGCGCGCTTTCATCTCTTCTCTACGCTCCTCATTTTCCAGCTTTTCTTGATGAAAACTGATCGTTGTCCGGCCGGGATTTGCTGTAGGAAGCAGCCGAATTTGCAGCGTAGAAGCATGCTCCCAACCTGCCGGCTGCCAAGTCAAACGAAGCTGCTCGAGCGGCTTCACCACACGAATTTCTCCTGAACATCCATCTACGGTTTGATAAGCTTGCCCCTTGGTGAATGACAGATCCGCCACTTCACCGAGCCAGAGTTTTCTTCCTGATGGGGAAATGAGCAGCTCCCAAGCCTCCTCCTGATATAAAGGTAGTGTCCTTCTGACACCAATTTGAAAACCTGCTTCAGCCGTTTGACCTACCGCTTTATTTGAACCCATCCTCTTGCCCCCTCTATCAAATTCATGCATTGGAACAGCCTTTATTAATTCTTTCTAGAAGAACCCAGAAATTCCCTTTAAAAGTTTGGCTTAATTTTCTATTAAATAAGAACTAGGAGCGTGTACTTTACAGGCCGTATAAAAAAAGGCTTCGCCGCCCTAAGAGATGAGCCTCTTACAAGCGACGAAACCTATTAAGGGAACTGTGGGGCTCTATTTAGTCGAACAGATGCGATTCAAGTGTAATAGCGGAACTACAGGGTCTTATTTCCACGAAAGGCGCTGAATTTTCCGCCAAACAGCAAAATAGCGCACTGTAGTTCCTTCACCCTCGCTAAAATGGCACTTTTCGCTAAAATAGCGAACTATAGTTCCCTAAAATTTGCTATGATGCATTTTCCCTTATCTGCGCATGGCGGCTGTCAAACCCCGCCCCCACCAACGTGGTGAAAGTTTCGCCTCACTCCGCTTTCCGCTCATCCCCGTACCAGAGCTGCTGGAACGTCTCGCTTCGCAGCAGCAGCTCCGCCGAGGTTCCCTCGGCTTCGATGCGGCCGTCCTTCATCACGATGATGTGGTCGGCACGGGTTAGCGCCGTTTTGCGGTGCGACACGACCAGACAAGTCGCATCTGCACGCCGCTGGAACATGCGCTCCCAGAGCTTCTGCTCCGTCTCGACATCGAGCGCGCTCGACAAGTCGTCGAACACGTACAGCTCGGCGTTGCGCACGAGCATGCGCGCTGCGGCCGTCCGCTGCGCTTGGCCGCCGGAGAGCTTCACCCCGCGCGGGCCGATGACGGTGTCCAGCCCGCCTGGCAGCTGCGCGACGTCGAACTCCATCACCGCCGCGTGCAGCGCCTGCGGCAAGCTGTCGTTTTGCTCCGCTTGCCCGAGCAAAATATTATTGCGCAGCGTATCGCTGTACAACCGCGGCACCTGCGCGGTGTAGGCGCTCCGCGACGGCGTAAAGAAGGTGCCCGGATCATCGACGGGCACGCCATTCCACGCAATCGTTCCTTCTCCCTTAGGCAGCAGCCCAAGGAGCGAACGCACGAGCGTGGTTTTGCCTGACCCAATCGTCCCCGTGACGACGGTGAACGAACCTTTTTGCAAGCTGAAGTGAATGTCCGAGATCCCTCTGCCCGTATCAGCATACGCATAGCTCAGCCCATTCACATCTAGCCGCTCAAGCTTGCCGCCAAGCTTATCTATTCCCTCATTCATGACTGGGAGCGGGCTGCCTTTTGTCAAATGCAAGGAATTAACCATCGTCAGAACTTTCGCTGATGCACCTTGCAGCAGAAAGGTTAATCTTTCTAGAGAAACACTCATTTGTTTAAAGTAAGTGATAAACTTGCCTACATTGGATATAAACTGCGTAACAAAAGTTAAGTAATACACGAATAAGGCAAAGTCTCCGACTGTAAAAGTGCCTGCACGCATTTTGGTCCCTGCTAACAGCAGAATCAATCCTGTTCCAAGGTTAACTGAGTTGGAAAATACCGAATCCAACAGTTCGGTCATCAACCGATCTTTCAGCATGGCTTTCCTTCGACTGTCGCCGAAGCTGCGGAATCTGTCAATAACACGTTTTTCAGCACCTGCGACTTGAATCGCTTGCACGTTGCCGAACATTTCACTTATTTCGCCAGTCACTTTGGAAGTTGCCTCCCGACTTGCTGCGCGATATTTCTGCAGCCGTACGGTTGCTAGCTGTGCGGCGGTGATTACAAGTACAATCGGCATAAAGACAAGAAGCGTCATTTGAGCATCAATCCGAATTAATATATAGCCGGACACAAGCGCAAAACAAGTCATCCCAAAAACATCAACTGACCAACTCGCCGCCTCTTCCGACTGATCGACATCATCACGGAAATGACTGATTGCTTCGCCTGGCGATACCGGAATTGCCTGCGCTCCGGGCTGTTTGAGCACATGTTCGAGCAGATTCCTTCTAAGCAGCATCCCCATGCGGAAACGGAAATTCACGTCTGTAATAAAACCGATGACGATCAAAATAATTCTACCGAGTGCCGCAGCCATCAAGAGGGCAATCAGCCCCCAAACACTATAGCCAAGCTTGGAGTTGCCTGTTAAGGAATCGAAGAATTCTTTCGTTACCAAGCCCGCTGCAATCGGCGCCAGATAAATGACCGTCCAAGCGATTGCATTTATGAAATAACGCATAGGACGATACATAATCAGCCGCCACAAATATTGATACGTATTCATACCAATACCTCCTCAAGCCCGGTGGCCAGTAATTGACTGAAGCGGGAATTCGGATCGGCCGCCAAACTTTCTCTTCTGCCTGATTCCAGAATGGCTCCATTATCCAATATCACAATATGATCGGCCCGTTGCACGGTAGCCAGTCGATGTGCAATCATGATGCAAGAACGCTCCGTTAAGAGCTTGGAAACCGCCTTCTCAATCCGCTGCTCGGTTAAAGGATCCAGGCGTGAAGAAGCTTCATCCATAATAACGAGGCCAGGATTTGTCAGAAAAACGCGGGCAAAAGCGAGCAACTGCGCCTCACCCGCAGACAAGCTTCCCCCTCCGGAAGCTAAATTCGTATCCAATCCCTCGGGCATTGCCCCGTACCAAGAACTGAGTCCGAGTTCACTCAGCACGTCAATAATCGCTTGATCCGAGATCGATTCATCATAAAAAGTCAGATTATCGCGGATGGTCCCTTGCATAATTTCAATATTTTGCGTGACTAATGCGACTCGCTTACGCAGATCAGCCAGTTTTGCGTCACTTATATCGGTCCCCCCCAGAGCAATGATGCCCTCTTGCGGGTCGTAGAAACGAAGCAACAAACGGGCCATTGTCGATTTGCCGCTGCCTGTGCGTCCAAGCAACCCAAGAACTTCACCTGGTTTCAATGAAAACTGCACACCTTTTAACGTAGGCTGATCTCCGTCATAACTGAAAGTAACGTCACGAAACTCAACGCTTAACGGCCCATCGGGAATGATAGCGCCAGGTCCATCCTTAATTGCGGATTGTGTGGCGAAAAGCTCGCGTATTCGTGAAATACTGGCATCTGCCTTCTGCAGATCTTCCATTTGCGTACGAATTTTTTCGATTGGCTTTGCCAATAACTCTGTATAGAAGAAAATCAAGTAGACAGTTCCCATCGAGATATGTTGCGTTTGCCACAAGTAAGCGCTTATTCCGAAAGCCATCGCATTCCCTAATGCGAAGACGAGAATTGACATATTCCACATGGCGCAAAATCCTAGGAAAGCTTTGACCCTAAGCGGCAGCATCACCCGCAGCATCGTATAGAAACGATTCATCACGAAACCTACAGCGCCATTAGCACGAATATCTTCCGTCCCTTCCAAATGTTCCCCAATAAAACCATAAAATTCAGCATTGGCCTGCCTCCAACTTGCCCAAACAGGTACAGCAAATTTGCGAATCCATTGGATCATAAAGACTGCAAAAACGACGAAAAAGGCCATCCCTAACCCAATTAACCAATTCTCCCGAAACAATAAAATGATAATGCCAGCCATCAGCAGCACATTGCCAACTAAATGAATAATCATACTCGAAAAGAAATTAGCAAGCGCATTGACATCTCCATCCACGCGTTCAATTAACGAACCAGAGGTGTGTGATTTGTGGAAAGACATATCCAACGACAAACAATGTGCGGCAAGATCGACACGCAATTTATTCGTTGTTTTCCAACCAACATTTTCACTAAAATAAGTAGCGATGACAGAGACCAACTGTTGGATTAAGGAAAAGCCGATAAACAGAATCGCTGCTGTAACTAGCGGCTGCAATGAACTTTGCGACTGCGCAGTATCGATAAAAAAGCGAATAATTTGCGGATTAATAAGCTGTAAGCCGATAGAAGCAAATAGAAGCAGCGTTAATACAGCAAGTGTCCCCTTCTGAGGGAACAAATAACGGCTTAACAGTTCCGAATATTGTCCCATCGAATTCTTTTTTCTAGGTTGTTTACTCATTCTGCAAGGTCCTCCATAAATATTTTATGACATTAATTATTTATATGATTAATTAAAATTCCCTTCCATTTTTCTTCCTCCTTTTCCAACCGTACAGTCAATGATACTAAATTGCTACTCCGCCGACAATGTAGGATTTACATATACTTAATTAATCGTATGAAAAGCGGCTTTGCCGTCCTAAGAGACGAGCGTCTTTATAGCGGTTTTCAGCAATTTAGCAGATCCTAGTTCCCTTTGGGCTGTGCAATGAAAGTGAAAAGGAACTATGATCCTCTATAAGGCGGGAATTGGGGTAAACGTAGCATGAAAGGGAACTGAGATCCGCTATTTAAGCGGAAATTGCTGATCCTAACCCGAAAATGGTGAAATAGCGGACCGTAGTTCCCTTTGGCTTGAAATATAGCGGTTTTCAGAATTATAACGCACTGTAGTTCCCTCAAACTCGCTATTCTGACACTTTTTTCTCATATCGCGGCTTGTCGTTCCCTTATCTCTGCGCGATAGCTGCGCTAGAGGATCTCATTCTGCCAAATAGCTTGTTTATACCTCCAAACCAGCAGCCACTCAAACAAATAAGTGTTTCTGGACTTTGCCTGCAGACCCTTCAGATTCCCCTTCACAGAGGACACCTTGTCAATCCTTCCCTCACGGGTTAGGACCTCTACTTCGGCTACGGCACTTTAAAGGGTAAAGTTACCGGGTGGATTTGAACCACCTAGATTGTGCGACTGTGAGGCGCACAAAAGACCTAGCCTGCGGCTAGGTCAACAAAATCAATGAACCTTGAGGCAAACCCCAAGCTCCCCTTACGAACTCAAAACCCTTTATTCGGCCAAAATCGCTCATTCTGAAAATCTAACGAATGCCAGATGCGCTATTTGAAGAATACAACCACCTTTCCACCTAAAATCTGCTCGATAACGCCAATCCAGTTCATTAGATCTCCAAAGTAGCCATTTTTCGATCAATAAGCATCATCCAGTTCATTAGATCTCCAAAGTAGCCATTTTCCGATCAATAAGCATCATACAGTTCATTAAATCTCCAAAGTAGCCATTTTCCGGTCAATAAGCATCATACAGTTCATTATATCTCCAAAGTATCCATTTTCCGGTCAATAAGCATCATACAGTTCATTAATGCCCCTTGAGACCGAAAGCCTCCATAGCAAAGCTATCTGCGGTGATTGTCAATAAAATTGGGGTGAGCTTCGCTCACCCCAATTTTTAGAAATAACGAGAAGTAATCATCTTTTTCTTCGTATAAAATTCAACGCCATCCTTACCGTTCGCATGAAGATCTCCATAGAAAGAATCTTTCCAGCCTGAGAATGGGAAAAATGCCATCGGCGCTGGAACACCAACATTCACGCCCAGCATTCCCGCGTCGACCTCTTCACGAAATTTCCTTACCGCTTTAGCATTCTCCGTATAAATGACGGCCGAGTTGCCAAATCGCGATTGATTCACAAGCGTCAGTGCTTCGTCCAAATCTGCTGCGCGAAGTATCGATAAGACGGGGCCGAAAATCTCTTCCTTAGCAATCGTCATCTGCGGTTGAACATGATCAAATATCGTCGCCCCAAGAAAATACCCTTCTCCTGCTCGTTCCCGAACCAAACGCCCATCTAGCAGAAGTTTCGCGCCTTCTTCCATCCCTTTGTCAATATAGCTCTCAATTCGGGTTCTCTGTTCATCGCGAATGACCGGTGTCAAAGTCACCGCGTCCTCTACCCCATTGCCGATCACCATATTAGCCGCAGATTGTTGCAGCGATTCTACGAATGCTCGGCCATCGCCAACAACCACTACTGCTGAGCAGGCCATGCATCGCTCCCCTGCACTTCCGAAGGATGACATGATAATATTTTCGACCGATTTCTCAATATGCGCATCCGGCATGACAATATGATAGTTCTTAGCGCCTGCTAGCGCTTGCACTCGTTTACCCGCAGATGAGGCTTTCTCATACACATATTTGGCAATGGGCTGAGAACCTACGAAGGAAATTGCCTTCACATATGGCGTTGTAGTTAAAGTATTCACGACATCCTGTGCGCCATGAACAACATTCAACACTCCATCCGGAAGTCCCGCTTCCTGGAATAACTCTGCCAACTTCGTAGCCGTTAAAGGTGTACGCTCCGACGGTTTCAAGACGAATGTGTTCCCGCATGCGATAGCTAATGGAAACATCCAGCATGGCACCATCATAGGAAAGTTAAATGGCGTAATTCCGCCAACAACCCCCAATGGCACACGAAACAACTCTGAATCCATCTCTGCGGAAATATTGGCTAATGTTGCCCCCATCATATGTGAAGGTGCGCCTGCAGCAAATTCAACACATTCTATTCCTCGCAGAACTTCACCAAGCGCTTCTTTGTAACTCTTGCCGTTCTCAGCTGTGATCAGTTCAGCCAGTTCTGACTCGTGATCTTGCAATAACTGCCAATAACGGAATAAGACTCTTGCTCGTTTGGGCACCGGCGTTTTACTCCATGTTCCATAAACTTCCTGAGCGGCAGCCACTGCTCCTTCAACATCTTGAACCGTTGATAAGGGAACGCTTGCTATGACTTCTCCTGTGGCCGGATTAATAACATCACTCGTCATTGTGCTTGTTGAATCGATCCATACCCCGTTAATGAGATTCTGCAACACCTTCATATTCGTTCATCTCCTGGCTGAATGAAAATTTCTCCACAAATCATTGGACACATTGTATAATAAGTAAAATTACAAAACACCTAATTCAATGTCATATTAATTAACATAAATGAGGTGAATCCAGATGGTTCAAACGATTCTTCAATTAACCGTTCGAGATATTTTGCAGCGTCCCTTATTTCAAAAAGCCGAAGCGATCGCCAGTGAAGAAGCTTTGAATCGCACCGTTCATTGGGTTCATATTATGGAAGTTACGCAAGTCGGACATTTGCTCAATGGCAATGAATTGATACTCAACACAGGCATTGGCTGGCATGATGACGAAGAACTCAGCCTCTCTTTCTTGCAGCAGCTCATCGACAGTGGCGCCTCCGGCTTGTGCATCGAATTAGGCACGTACACGAAACAACCGATCGAACGTATGAAGCAATTAGCTCAATGCGCCAATTTCCCTCTCATCTTTTTCCACGAGCAAGTCAGGTATATCGACATCACGCAGGATCTGCACGCTTACTTTATCCACCAACATCACAAAATGGTCTCCGAACTGTATCAAACGACACAATCCCCTACTCCGTTTTTGGAAGAAAAACTGCGTCTTAAGCAGGAAATTTGGCTGGCTGATTGGTTAAGCGCCCAACACTCACAAGTCGAAATTCGAAATTATTTACATACGCTTAAATCGACGTTAAAACTGAATCAAGCCATCGTCTGTGTATTTGACAGCAAATCCACCTTGCAAAGCCTCAAAAATCACGATACTTCTATCATTCACAAACAAATGACGGCAATGGCCCTATTTGAAAATGAGGGATTCTACCTGCTGCCAACCGTCCTTCATCATCAAATGGTGCTGATTTTAATCGATCAATTGCCAACATCACCAATACAGGAGCGAATCCTTAAAGTCATCCAACGACTGCCGAAAACAGAGATGAATCAAGATCCCACTGTGTTCTCCTCCTTATTCGGAATCGGGAAACCAATAACGAACTTCACACTCCTGCAGAGCAGCTACGAATCTGCCTTAGAAACGATAGCGATTCAAAGAGAAGTAGGACCACTCCGTAGGCCTTTTTATCAAGAACTGCATATCTATAAGATTCTCCATCATTTGAAACAATCCGGTGAGTTGGGTCCTTTGATAGAGGATTACATCGGAAGCCTGCTAAGTATGGATCGCGAGAGAAACAGCCAGCTTTTAAAAACATTGAAAGTGTACCTCGCTCTGAACGGATCCAAACAAGAAACAGCCAAAGCGCTGTTTATCGTCAGACAAACACTATACCATCGGCTTGATAAAATAGCTGCGCTGCTGGGCTCAGATTACATGCAGCCGCACAAACGAATAACGATTGAGCTTGCCTTGCACGGCTATGAATATCTCAACGGCATGATGGATTAAGTCTGGTCCACTTCTTGAGCAATAAGGATCACAGCGGCATATTTCCGCGCATTGGCTGTAGTCAGATGAAGCGTAGCGGTTTCCCCGCCAGGATGCTGCATATCGAGCCAAGCGCCGCTAAGATCTTCTTTCACATGAACGATTCTAAATTTCTGCGAAATGAAGTCATCAAGCTTTTGTTTTTCTGATTGAACCTGCTCAAAGTCAGACATGGGCAGCCCCCTTATCTTCGGCAGCTTCCTTCAATAGCTTCAGATCTGCCGAAGCTGCCTGGTAAGTCTCCCGTTTAATGAACTGACCCGAACCCGGTGTGCCTGCGAATTTTTTATCGCGAATGACGAATTCCCCGCGTGAAAGGACCGTCACTGGCTCACCCTTGATTTCCAGTCCCTCAAACGGATTGTAGTCAACGTTCATATGATGCGTGTCAGCGGAAATGACCCGAGATATATAGGGATCAAAAATCACGATATCCGCATCGCAACCGACGGCGATCGTCCCCTTTTTCGGATATAAACCAAACAGCTTCGCGCTTCGTGTTGAGACGATGTCTACGAATTGATTGAGCGTAATTCTTCCCTTGGCTACGCCTTCGGAATAAAGGATGGAGAAGCGATCCTCTATACAAGGCCCTCCATTAGGTATTTTGCTGAAATCATCAAGACCCAAATCCTTTTGCCCTACAAAGTTAAAGGAACACTGGTCAGAACCTAGCGTCTGCAGTTGACCTGTTCTCAGAGCGGTCCATAACGCCTCTTGATGAAACTTTGGTCTAAGCGGCGGCGACCACACATATTTGGCACCCTCGAAGTTCGGCTGCTCTAGATAAGTCTGATCCAGCACCAAATACTGCGGGCACGTTTCTCCCCATATGTCCACCCCTTTATTTCTCGCAGCGGTAATTTGCTGTACAGCTTCTTCGCAAGTAACATGAACAACATATAGCTGGGATCCAGCTAGTTCCGTAAGCTTGGCCGCACGCCCCGTCGCTTCGCCTTCAATCAAAGATGGCCGCGTCAAGGCATGATAGATCGGATCCGTATTCCCGGCTTCCAGCGCTTCCTTGATCAAATACTCGATCACATCGCCATTTTCGGCATGAACCATCACCAAAGCGCCGTGGCGTTTTGCCTCCAGCAGTGTTCGATACAAGGTCCCGTCGTCGGCTTGGAACACATTTTTGTAAGCCATGAAGACCTTAAGCGACGTAATGCCTTCTTCATGAATCATTTTCGGGAGCTCTGCCAATACATCATCCGTGATTTCGGCAATCATCAGATGAAAACTGTAATCAATCACAGCTTTGCCTGCCGCTTTGTGATGCCACGTTTGAACGGATTGACTCAGAGGAACGCCTTTATTCGTGAGGCAAAAGTCAATCACTGTCGTCGTTCCGCCGAAAGCGGCTGCTCTCGTGCCGGTCTCGAAGTCATCTGCCGTCACCGTGCCGCCAAAAGGCATATCCAAATGCGTATGCGGATCAATTCCGCCAGGAAACACATAATGCCCTGCAGCGTCAATAATTTCCGCGCCTTCCCGCACGACATTTCGTCCAATTTGTGTGATAATGCCACCCTCAATAAGAATATCTGCTTGATATTGATCCACAGCGGTAACGATCGTGCCATTCTGAATGAGTTTGGCCATAGTTAGACAGCCTCCTTCTTGTTGGAATCCTTGCCATCCGTTAGCTTGGCGATCGCCGCCTGCCGTTCATTCCAAGTTAGCGGGGCATCGGTTCCTGCGACTTCAACCATCGAAATGACGCCTTCTACCGGACAAACAATCGCGCACAGATTGCAGCCGACACAATCTTCTTCGCGAACCTTCAGATAAGTTGCGCCATTCTCATCGGTTAACCGGTCAATGCATTGATGCGAGGTATCTTCACAAGCAATATGACATTTGTTGCAGCTGATACACGTTTCAGTATCTATTTGGGCGACAACCGCATAATTCAAATCAAGGTTGCCCCAGTCCGAGTAGCGCGGAACGGATTTCCCGACTATATCACTGACGCTAGCCAAGCCTTTCTCGTCCAAATAATTATTCAACCCATCAATCATATCTTCAACAATCCGAAATCCGTGATGCATCGCCGCTGTACACACCTGTACGCCTGTCGCCCCCATTAACATGAACTCGACCGCATCCCGCCAATTGGAGATCCCACCTATACCGGATATGGGTACACCAACATCAAGATTTCTAGCACAGTCAGCAACCATATGAAGTGCGATTGGTTTCACAGCCGGTCCACAGTAACCGCCATGGGAGCCCTTTCCTCCTACATGAGGAATCGTATGCCATGTGTCGATGTCGACTCCAGCCAAAGAGTTAATCGTATTAATTAACGATATCGCATCCGCGCCGCCTCGCACCGCCGCCTTCGCAGTGCTCGTAATATCTGTTATGTTCGGCGTCAGCTTGACGATAACCGGTGTTGTCGCCGCCTCCTTCGCCCACATCGTTTGTGCTTCGACGAGATCCGGCTGCTGTCCCGAAGCCGCCCCCATCCCGCGTTCGGCCATCCCGTGCGGACAACCAAAATTCAGTTCTAAACCGTCAACGCCGACAGCTTCGACCTTCTTGACAATTTCATGCCACTTCTCCTGTTTCGGCTCCACCATCAAAGAGACGATAATTGCATGATTCGGAAACTTTTTCTTCGTTTCATAAATCTCTTTGAGATTCACCTCAAGCGGACGGTCCGTAATCAGCTCAATATTATTAAAACCGGCAACCCGTTGACCATTAAAATGAACAGCAGCAAAACGCGAGGATGTATTAATAATCGGGTCTCCAAGTGTTTTCCAAACCGCTCCGCCCCATCCCGCTTCGAAAGCTCGCTGTACCTGGTAACCGGTGTTCGTCGGTGGCGCCGAAGCCAACCAGAAAGGGTTTGGCGAGACAATACCAGCAAGATTGATACGCAAATCAGCCATGTTGAATCCCTCCAGTTAAGTGTTGGTTATAGATGGCATAAGCGACAAGCTTCCCTTGCTGCGCGGCTGAGACGACCATGGCCTCTCCTTGACCTTCGCCAAAAATAAAATCCCCGGCTGCATAAATACGCGGATTCGAGGTCTGCCCAGTCTTCGGGTCCACCATCACCGTTCCGCGAGTATGAACAAGTCCGAATTGTTCAATTAAAGGCAGATGACGCGTTTGCCCAATCGCTTTGATGACCGCATCTACCGGAATCGTAAACTCCGATCCTTCGATGGGGACCGGTCGTTTGCGCCCCGCGTCCACGTCCACGAGCTCCATTTGCAAGCATTCAATTGCAATGACTTGCCCATTCTGATCTCCAATGATGCGAGTGGGTGCCGTCAGCCATCTGAAAACCACGCCGTCCTGTTTGGCGAAATCAAACTCAAAATCGTAGGCCGTCATCTCTTCCTGCGTACGGCGATATACGATTTGAACCGCTTGGGCGCCAAGCCTGACCGAGCAGGTTGCCGCATCGATCGCGGTATTGCCAGCTCCAATGACAGCCACTCGCTTGCCGATAAGCGAGGTATCCAGCTCTGTCTGGCCTTTGGTCGACTCTACAAATGCAATTGCATCATACACGCCAGTAAAGTCTTCGCCTGCGATGCCGAGATTCGGAACTTTCGACATCCCTACAGCTAGTACAATCGCATCATAGCTTTGCATAATCTCTTCCACGCTTATATCCGTGCCCACTCTCGTATTCATACGAAAGTCTACGCCCAACTGCTCAATCTGGTCGACTTCCCAGAGAGATATTTCCTGTGGCAATCGAAAGGAAACGATTCCGTACGTATCCAAGCCTCCAGCCTGCGCTTTGGCTTCATAGACGGTTACCTTAAAACCTAAGCGAGCCAGTTCCCGAGCTGCGGATAGTCCGGCTGGCCCGCTTCCGATGACCGCTGCGGACTTTCCGTTGCTGGTTCCCGCTTCGAATAAGATTTGCTCATTTCGAATCGCCCAATCTGTCGCATACCGCTGCAATTGCCCGATGAGAATAGGCTTGGACGAATGATTAAGTACACAAGCTCCTTCGCATAATTCCTCGGTTGGACATACTCTTGAACAGGTCGCCCCCACCGGATTGGCTTCCATGATCGTGCGGGCCGACCCTTTGAGATTGCCAGAGGCAATCTTCTTGATAAATGAAGGAATCTCGATCCCCGTCGGACAGGCACGAACACAGGGGGCATCATAACAAAACAGACAACGATTCGACTCTTCCATCGCTTCTTTCGGCTTCATCCCAGCCTTTACTTCAGCGAAATTGCGTTTCAGATCCGTTAATGAGATAAATGCTGCGCTCATCTCCCTTCACCTCCAGAAGTCATCCGGCGTGCCACTCGATATAACAGCTCTGTCCCTAAGGCGATGTCCTCAATACTCGCAAATTCTTTGGGATTGTGGCTGATGCCTTCGAGACATCTTACGAATATCATCCCGTAGTCGCAGACATGAGACATCGCTAACGAATCATGAAAGGGTCCGCTCATAAGTTCAGGCGGCTTCAGGCCCATCACATTCGCTTCTTCATGCAGCGTTTCCTTAATCCAATTCGCACAATATCTGGGTTCACTGTTCGTGTCCTCGCGGATCGTGTAAGCAAGGCCATGTTCGCTGGATACGTTGTCGATGACCTGAAGCAACTGCGCTTCAAGTGCATGCCGGCGCGCTAAATCGATATCTCGCAAATCGATCGTAAACGTTACTTTTTCCGGGATAATATTGCGAGAATCCGGGAAAACCGCTAGGGAGCCAACAGTGCCAACCGTGGATGCCCCTGGGTCTTGTTGAGCGAGCTCATTCAGGGCTACGATGATTTTGGCGCAGCCCAGTAGTGCATCGTGACGCATCGACATCGGGACAGAGCCGGCGTGCCCCGCGAAGCCGGTCATTTCAACCGTGAGCCATAAGGGGCCAGAGATTCCGCTAACGATTCCGATAGGTTCATCCATGGATTCGAGAATAGGTCCTTGCTCGATGTGCAGCTCCAGAAACGCGCCTACCCGACCTTCCTGAAACACGTAATCTGCGATATCAGCAGGATCACATCCAAATTGCAGCAGCGCTTCTCTGCGAGTCACACCGTTTTTATCCGTTCGCTCCAAGTCGTCTGTTTCTAATCGACCCGTCATTCCTCTAACCCCAAACAACCCTTTATTGAATCGACAGCCTTCTTCATCGCAGAAAGCTACAACTTCAATATTGCACGCAGGCAGCACCCCTTCTTCCGTTAAGCGTTGAACAACCTCAATAGCGCCAAGCACGCCGATCGCTCCATCATAACGGCCGCCATAAGGCTGTGAATCTACATGCGAGCCTAGCATCAAGATGGGAGCTGCTGGGTCCTTGCCATATTTCACGCCAATCAGATTGGCAAAAGGGTCGATACTAGCTTCCATTCCCGCTTCTTCCATCCACGTCTTCACGAGTTCAACACCTGCACGATCTTCCGGAGACAAGGCGAGTCGGCAAACGCCTGTTTCGCCAATTTTACCGATTTGGGCAAGTGCCTGTATACGTTCGTTTAATCGGGTGGCATTAATTTGTAGAGGAGGCATGATTGGCAATGAGCTTCATCCTTTCTTCTGATCGTTTTTAAAAACAGCGAGTAAAGTATCTACGATAAAATCAACATCTTCATCTGTGGATGATAGCGGCGGGCTCAATGTCAGAATGTTTGCAAATCCAGGGACGGTATCGCCATTTTTCCCAATCAACAGTCCCTTTACTTTACAGGCCGTGATAAAGGCAAGTACGCGCTCCGCCGTCGCTGGCACTTTACTCACTCGATCCTCCACCAATTCAATTCCCAAAGCGGAGCCAAATCGACGGATTTCACCCACATTTGGATGCAGCAGCAAAGGTTTTAATCTTTTTTTAAACTGCTTCCCCATCCATGCAGAACGAGCTACTAAGTTTTCTTTTTCCAAAATCTCGATATTTTTCAGCGCTACCTGACAAGAGACCGGGTTCCCTCCGAACGTATTGATATGCCTCAAATGACTTGTCGCCTCTTGCCCCTTAAACGATTCATACAACTCAGCCGAAACGGCTGTGGCTGACAGCGGCGAGTACGCACTGGTTAGCCCCTTGGCCATGGTCACAATGTCGGGCTTCACACCGTAATTTGTATGACCGAATTGCTTGCCGGAACGTCCGAAGCCGCAGATCACTTCATCGATAATCAGCAAAACCTCATACTTATCACATATGCTGCGAATCATCGGCAAATACTCGTCCGGCGGCACAATCATTCCGCCACCAGTAATCACAGGCTCCATGATCACAGCCGCAACGGAATCCGCTCCTTCCCAGACGATAGCATCCTCAATCGCTTTGGCGCATTGCAATTGGCAAGTCCCCTTCGTTTGACCGAAAGGACAGCGATAACAATAGGGCGGCGGCACATGCTGGAAGCCTACGCCTAGCGGTTCATATTTGAGTTTGCGCTGCGCTTGCCCTGTTGCACCTAAAGCTCCCATTGAGTTTCCGTGATAAGCGCGATGCCGTGAAATAAACTTATGCTTCGACGGCTTCCCATTCTGGTGGTGATATTGTCTGGCAATTTTGAAAGCCACTTCATTAGCATCCGACCCCGAATTGGAGTAAAAAATGCGATATTCGCCATTCAGCCATTCATTTAATTTGGCGGCAAGCGTAATTGCTGGAATGTGGGATTGCACAAGGGTGGCATAAGCAATTTTCATCATTTGTTCCGCCGCTGCCTGCGCAATTTCTTGCCGCCCGTGTCCCACATTCACACACCATAGACCTGACATACCGTCCAGGTAGCGATTGCCATCCACGTCTTGCACCCAACTGCCTTCCCCGGAGGCGATAATCATTGGATTCTCGTTATGCGCACTCATATGGTGCCAAACATATTTGCGATCGTTCTCCAGCAGTTGCTCTTTCGTTATCGGATCTTCTGTGCTCTGTGAGCTCATATTCCAGCCTCCCTTTTGATAAAAAAAAGGAGCGCAGACAGTTCCGTTCCACGTTCCCCTTCCATGCCGCGCGTTCTCTCCTATCTTATTTCTATGTTAAAAAAGGGAGAGACATCCCAAGGCGCAGCTGTAAAATAATATTTTATTGATGTTAGTTATGATGACTATATATGTTATATTATATAACTTATTCGAATTTTTGCATTAGTCAAAGTGTGTTTAATTTGCTCTTCTCATTTTACAAAATGTAAAGTCCTTATTTATGTTTACATAATAAATATTATGTATACTAATAAGTAAGTATTATCTAAACGAAAAAAATCGCCAGCCACAAAAATTGTGGACCGACGATTTTCGACTTATTTATTTGACTACTACCGAAAGAATTTCACTCGATGTTGTACCAGCGTCATTTACAAGCTCTGCTCTGTACGAGTAACTCCCCTTTGCTTTATCGCGGATTGCAATAACAGCAGACTGAGCTTGCGGAGAATTAGCGCTTAACACTTTTGTATCGATCAGTACGCCGTTCTCATAGAGACGGAACTGCGTCCCATTCGTCCCCCACCACATGTTCATCGTAATCTTGTAGACGCCATCGCCGTCCCAATTATCGCTTGAAAGCTCAGGCTTTGCTGGAGCGGCTCCAGTCACTTGCACCGTTAAAGGATCGCTTCGTGTTGTGCCGTACGCATTCGTTAGCTCTGCAACGTAGCGGTAGGTACCATTGGCTTTGTAAGTCACGTCCGTCACCGCAGACTGGGCATTCGGTGCATGGTCGGCCAGCATTTGCGTGTCGATTAAGGTGTCATTTTCAAACAATTTGTAAATAGATCCGTTGTTTCCCCACCATAGGTTCATCGTCACTTGGTAGTTGCCATCCTTAATACCCGTGTCATACCCGTTGTTGTCAGAGAGAACAGGCTTCCCGGGCACACCTGTGCTGCCTGAAACGATATTGGCGACCGTGGCTGTTGCCTTCCCGCTATTCCCTGCACTATCAACAAATTCAAATGTGAAACTGCCGTTTGCAAGGAAGGTATATTGGTTGGAACCGCCATTATTCGTGATCGTCACAGGCTCGCTCGGCGTTATAGTCGCTATGACAGGTGCAGCCGTTGAAGACGTTGTACTATAGGCAACTGAAGCGGTCGGTGCCGTCAAATCCGATACTAACCACTGCATGGAGCGGAACTTTGCAGCCAACTTGCTGTCACCGATCCCCCCACCCCACTCGATATACCCTTTTCTGCCGCTGCCGTCATTGTCGTTGACCAGTATGGAGAAGCTGATGACTCCGTTCTTCTGGGGCAAGATCGGCGTAACTTCCGACAACGGCAGCGCCAATTCATACACGGTGAGTTTTTGCGCCTCATCTCTCGTAACAGCGAGGTTCCCTTTCGTCACCGCTCCTTTGGCAGTGCCAGGAGGTGCGAGCCAGCGATAGATTTGCGGACCTGCCGGTGTTTGCGAAATGCCAAATTCGTGCCAATAAGGATTTTCTCCAGGCAGCCCGTCGCTGATAGCGAATTGAATGCTGTCATTGTTCCAAATATCCGCTCCTGATGATAAAGAGGACTCGCTATCGTCCTTGATCTTAGCTGTAAGATACAGATGGCTGGCATCGAAGTTCAGCCATATCTGTCCGCTCAGATCAGCAGCGCCTTGGTAACCCGTCATCTTAACGCTGCCTTTGGATAAATCGATCGTAGGTGCGGCAGCTGCCGTTTCCGGATCAACACTGCCATCAATAGCGACTGCCCTTTGGAAAATTGGATTGAATTCAGCTGCACCTGAGTACGTATAAGGGTCGAAACCGTCAAAATATACCTTTACCTTGATTGCACTGCTTGCACTTAACCCGAATCCCGTTAACGGAAATTCGGCGACTCCGTCAGAATCCGCTGCAATAGCTGTCTGCCAGTCAAACGTACCCGATTGTGTGCCAAACTGCCACTCAATCTTCCGAGCCTGCAGCGGTTTGGAGTGAGACTCATTGCGAACCCGAATTTGCAGCGATTTGCTCATCGTTTCCGAATTCGTGATAACAGGGCGTACCTGCACCTCATAAGGTGGAAGCGCTGAGGCAGAGCTTCGCAATAGGCCGATCCGATCATTGTTATGCATCATCACGCCTGAGAGGAGACGAGCGCCAGGCTCCCCGGCATTCGGTACTTGAATCGTTTGAACCGTTTGCCCCCCAGCTCCGGTCGTTACCGGGAACGCATCGGCGCCAATTTTCAGACTTAGCGCGAAAGCTTGATTTGTTGTGTTTTGAGCTGTTAGCATGAACGACATGGCGTCACCGATACGTGCGGCTTCCCCTTGCAAAGTGAAGGAATTGTCGCGCGCAACCGCATTAACAACGCCGTTCACGAAGATCGGCTCATCGTTTAACGTTACATAAATTTTCCCATTGAAAGGCGTATACACATTTGAATTTCCCATCATATCCGTGATCTCAAGTGGTTCCGCTGACTGAAGAACAACCGGAATTGACTTGCCTGGTGCCCAAATGGTACGTACATGTTCACCATTTTTATTAAAATCATAGCTGCGAATATCACTATCCGTCGTGTCGCGCTTGACGAATTGTGCATCTACCAGCATACGGGTCATAACTGCATAGGACGCGTACGCAGGTTTCGGAGTCAAACTACCCAACGAGTCGCTCGGATTGCGAATGATTCCGAAATTATCTTCGTTCACATTGGATATTCCATCATTGATCGCGTCGTACCAAACAACTTTCTCCACCCCATTGGCTATTGCGACGACATAAGCTCTTACAAGATAATTTGCTTGTGTCTTCTCATCAACGCCCCGTGTATCCAACTCGGTCGGCCAGCCTGTTTCATTGATCCAGATCGGCTTAAGATTGCCGTTATTATAAGTTCGTATCAACGTTTTCAAGTTATCGATCTGGGTATCATAGCCCTCTGGAGCACCGGGGTACAAGTAGGGATGAATGGAGAATCCATCCATGTAGGCCATACCGCCAAGCTTGAGCACATCCTCAATCCAAGTCAGGTTTCCTACGGTAGATGTACCCAGAACCGGCATGTTGGGATGCGCAGCCTTGATCGTTTCATACGATTTCTTCAATAATGGATAGTAGTATTCCGGTTTGGAATCAGCCGGTCCGTTACCACGATCCCCGAAACTGCCATAAAACTCGTTGTATACTTCCACAGCATCAAGCTTGCCGTCATAGTGATCTACATAAGCTTTCATATAATTGGCGAACCCTTCACGGCCCGCAGCCGTATAAGGCGTACTGTTGTTATCGTAGAAAGGATTCGTAAAACCAGAGACGAACAGGAAGTCGAACTGGGCCGGATCCAGCATATTCATGTAATAATCAGGCTGCGGCCCGAACGAATAGATGCCCTGCTGCTTCTCAATGCCCGGCCACTCGAATCCGTCTCTAATTAAACGCATCCCAGCTGATTTCATGAGGTTTAAGATGTCTGCCGTCATCGTTTGCGGATACCGATGCAAATGCGTCGCCATACCGAACGGAGAATTCTCGCTGCCCGCTGTGCCTAGTGGCGGCAGCACGGCGAATGGCGTTTTGATCGTAACGGGATCACTCCCCGCTAGTTCGGCTCTCACCTGCAGCATGAAATACCCGTACTTCATAGAAGGTACTGAGATTAGCGCTTCTGTTTGTGATGTTGCTGCAGCACTCCCGCCAGCTGCCATCGAACCTTCATAATCATAAACCGTCCAAGTGACAGATGGTCTGGTTGTTAACACCTTGAATCCCACAGGCTCTTGATCTACAAACACATTACCCGCACGAAGCTGTACCAATTTCGTTGAAGGCGTCACTGCCGTGTTGAAGGGCCCGTCATTGCTCCACTGGTTCAATGCATTCCCAGCCTCGACTTTGAACGTGTTGTGCTGTTCGGTTTTGAGTCCAGTCACGGCAAAAGAAGTGACGTTTCCTCCCACATTAGCTATCATAGTTCCATTCTTATAAACCTTATATCCCGTTACGCCTGCAGGATCGGTCGCAGATGACCAGTTCAACTGCAAGCCCGTTTCGCTCAAATTCGATAAACCGAGTGTGCCTCCTCCGGGCCATACGGGAGCGGACGCATTGCTTTTGCTGGCGGATAGTTCCAAATAAGGACGATTAACCGCGTTTTCCTTGCTGTTGACCACCACGGCATGACCTTGCGCAGCCTGCTCGGTCAACGCGATGCTAGCTACTGCGTCCAGCGCCAATTGCTGCTTGATGTAGGCTGTGACATCGTATTCATACCAGCCTGCTGTCTTCCCCATATTGACACTTGCGAGATAATGATCGATGTCTGGCTTATTGTTCCACGTTACCGTACTTTCCTTCCATGTATCGTTTTCCATGCCATACGCCTGTACGTCGATGTTCGAATTCTCCCCATCGACCGCATAAACCTTGAGCTTGGCTGTACCGATTTCTCCAGTATAGGCATGCAGATCGAATTTCAAATAGGCTTGCCTTCTCAAATTCAAATCGGCATCATAATTTTTCACGACTAAAGTGGCAGCTGTTCCGTAATTATTGCCAGCATTTCCCCCGGCTTGAACATAAGAATCTTCCACAGGCGTGAGAATTGTCCCATTGGATGTCGGTACCGTGAAGGTCACATAAGGACCGTCATTGCTCCATTGATTCGAACTGCTGCCCGCTTCAATTTTGAACGTGTATTTCTGGTTCGTTTGAAGGCCTGTCACCGAATACGACGTTGTCCCTCCGCCAACCGTCCCAATTGCAGTTCCATTTTGATAGATGGTATAGCTGGCTGGCAGAGCAGCGGCTGAAGTCCAGGACAATTGCAAGCTCGTGCCGCTCGCGCTGGCTACCTGGACCGTACTATTGTTGGGCCAGCTGGGTGCACTTGCGTTCAAACGGTCCGTAGAGATTTCGAGATATGGGGTATTTGCCACATTTTCTCTACTGTTCATGCTTACTACCTGCCCTTTGGCAGCCTGCTGGACAAATGCGAAGCTGGCTTTGCGATCCAGCGCGAGCTGGCTTTTCACGAAAGCCGTTACATTAATTTCGTACCAACTTGCTGTTTTGCCAACATTAAGATTAGCGATATAGTGCTCGAATGCTGGCTTATTCGTCCATGTAGCAGCCGTTTCTTTCCATGAATCATCTTCCATGCCATACACTTGCATTCCGATTGTTGAATTTTCGGTATCCACCGCATACACTTTCAATTTGGCAGTGCCGATCTCTCCGCTAATCGAACTCAAATCATATTTCATATACGTTTGGCGGTTTAAATTGCTGTCGATATCATAATTCTTGACCAGCAACGTTGTCGCTGTCCCATAATTTTTACCAACATTTGCGCCTCCGTTCACATAGGTATCCTCAACTGGGCTTAGTTGAATCGGATTTGCTGGAATAGTTTCCGCCATCACGGTCATCCTCTTGTCATAGCCAGGAACAACAGGCACAACAAGTGTATGGATGCATAATGCCGCCAGAGTTGAAGCGATAATACGAACAGCTGTTTTCGTCTGTCTTTTCTTAAACAATTCATCCACCTCTTCCTTTATAGTCATCGACTTTAATTGACCTGCACAATCAACTTTTCACTTGAGCTGACTCCTGCATCATTCGCAAGCTCGCACCAATATTCATAAGTGCCTCGAGGCTTGTCACGAAATACGGTCATAGTTGACTGAGCCTTCGGAGAATTGGCGTTCAGTGTTAATGTATCGATCAACACACCATTTTCATACAGACGGTAACGTGTTCCATTCGTCCCCCACCACATGTTCATCGCAATCGTGTAGGCGTCGGCTCCGGCCCAGTTATCGCTTGAAAGCTCAGGCTTCGCTGGCGCAGCTCCGTTAACTTGCACCGTAAGAGGATCGCTTCGAGTCGTTCCTAAGGCATTCGTCAGTTCTGCAACGTAGCGATAAGTACCGTTCGGTTTGTTGGTAACGTCCGTAACCGCAGATTGGACATTCGGCGTATGATCACCCAGCATTTGGGTATCGATCAGAACGTCATTCTCGTACAATTTATAAATCATGCCATTATTCCCCCACCAGAGGTTCATCGTCACCTTATAGCTGCCATCCTTAATGCCCGTATCATACCCATTATCGTCGGAGATAACTGGCTTTCCGGGTGCGCCCGTGCTGTCCGAAGCGATATTACCGACCGTGGCTGTCGCTGTTCCGCTATTTCCTGCGCTATCAACAAATTCAAATGTGAAACTGCCGTTTGCAAGGAAGGTATATTGGTTGGAACCGCCATTATTCGTGATCGTCACAGGCTCGCTCGGCGTTATTGTCGCAATGACAGGAGCATTTGTTGAGGCTGTTGTACTGTAGGCAACGACTGCCGTCGGCGGCGTATGATCGCTAGCCGCTGGAGCCATTAACTGTGCGGACCTGAACAGGGTCGCATCCTTCGCGCTGCCAATGCCAGATCCCCATTCGATATAGCCGTCCCGACTTCCGTTATCGTTCTCATTCACGAGCAGCGAGAAGCTGATCGTATTCCCTGCCACAGCCGCAGTGGGTTCTAATTCCCGCCAAGGCATTGCCAAGCGGTAGCTCGTTACATGCGTTGCCTCATCTCGGGTCACCTTCAAGATCATATCACCATTATCATGAATTCCGAGCGGAATACCCTGTGGCGCATTATAGAAATAAATCTTAGATCCCTCCGGTGTCATCGAAAGGCCAATTTCATAATTGAAAGAAACCAATCCAGGGATGCCCGCCGCTATACCGAACTGGATACTGTCGTTTTTATATAACTCCTGGCCCGTAAACGGATACTGGAAAACATCATCCACGACATCAGCATCCAAGTAGAAATTCGTTTCGTCCCAGGAAAGGTGGAAGTTTCCGCTTAAATCCTCTTTCCCGGTATAGCTCTCCGCTTTGATTTTGTTCGTCCCCGTGCTCAGATCAATAAGGACTGGCTCTGTCACATCACCTCTATAGGCAACTTTATTGAAATCAATGGAGCTGACGGTACGAATGGGATCATATCCATCTAAACGTACGGTGATGTCCAACGGGTATGACTTCCCTTCCTCGAAGCCTGGGAGTGCAATCGTTACTTCGTCCATCGTTGTTGGAGCGATAACTTTAGGCGGGATCGTCCCGGATAAGCCGCCAATTGACCAATTGATTCCTGACAGATGAAGAGCATGTTCAGCCGCATGGTTGCCGATGACGATATGTACGGCTGGGTCCTCTTCCGAAGTAACCGCAGCGGCAGGCTTCACCTCGATGGTAAAAGGTTTATGGAACGGGATATCCGCCGAGAGATGGCCTAGCGGATTTCCGGCGGAGGAAATAAGTTTTCCGCGGACAGGCAAGCTTCCCTCATGATCCATTCCCGGAACCTGAAGATCGAGTACTTGCTGGGAACCGACAGCAGCTTGGAACGCATAACTCTGTCCATTCATTTCAAACATTCCAGTTAAAGTCTCACTCGTCTTGTTGTCGACAGTAAGCTTGAGTTTGCCTGCTTCTCTGACCAAGGAAGTCTCGCCATTTAAGTAGAAAGTGCGGTCTTCATCCATTCCGTCAATCGCTCCTGACAGATAGACTGGATCACTGTTTAATGTCAGATAGACCTTACCTTGAACTGGCGTATAAATGGTTTCGTTGCCCATATAATCCACGACGCGCACAGGGGTTTGTGTTCGAATAGCAACCGGAGTCGGTTGCACCGACCAAAGGACGCGGGTATCCTGCCCCTCCTTTTTAAACAAATACGTGAAGTAAGAACCTGACATCGACTCGTCGGCAGTGAAAATTGCACCTGACAGTTGACGAATCAAGACGGCATAAGCTGTGTAAGCAGGTTTCGGCGTATAAGCGCCTAATTTATCGTTTTTATTGCGTACGAGACCGAAGTTATCTTCGTTGACTGCCGGATTCGTTCCATCATTCATGAAATCGTACCAGTATATTTTCTCAACACCTTTCGCTAGTGAAAGCACATAAGCGCGAACCAGATCATCGGCCGACTTCTTTTCACTAACGCCAGATAAGGTGTTATGGGTCGGCCAACCCAGTTCCGTGAACCAGAGCGGCTTCGTTTGACCACCATTGTATTTGCGGATCAGTACATTCATATCGTCAATGGATTTCAGCATCTGTTCCGGATCTTTAGGATACACATAAGGATGAATGGAAACCGCATCCATATAGCTCAAGCCACCTAACTTCATAACGGATTCCAGCCAAGACAACGGAACACCTGCCGTCGACATCCCGACAACGGTTGTCTGCGGATGGGCTGCTTTCACCGTTTCGTAGGTTTTCTTGAGCATCGGGTAGTAGTATTCCGGCTTTGAATCGGCTGGTCCGGTTCCGCGGTCCCCGAAACCGATATTATACTCGTTGTATACTTCTACCTCTTTCAAAAACCGGGTATATCCTGGGGCACTAGCATTTGCGCCGTTATAAGCATCGAGAACGGCCTTGGCGTGGTTGGCAAAGCCCTCTCGACCTTCCGCTGTATACGGTGTACTGTTCGCATCATAGAGCGGATTCGTAAAAGCCAGTACCCATAGCTGATCAATCGATTTATTTCGGAAATCGTTCATATACGCTGCAGCCGCAGGTGATGAAGGGATCGAATAGACACCTAATTGCTTCTCGACGCTGCCCCATTCCGAAGCATCTCTGACATTCTTGATTCCAGCTTTGTCGATAAGCTCTGTCAAGTCTGGGCTCCACCCCGTCGTTGTTCTAGCCAAATGAGTGTTGACACCGAATGGTGAGCTGCTGACTTGACTTCCATCATACGGCGCAAGCACAGTTAAGCTCGTTTCCAAATCGATCGGCGCGCGGCCTACCTTCTCCGCCGTCACCTTCAATGAGAAATATCCTCTCAGCGAAGCAGGGAAAGTTATGATTGCTTCTCCGTTGTTTGGCTCTGCGGTACCGGTAGCCGCCACCGTTCCCCAAACGTCTGTCATTTGCCAAGAGATAGCTGATCTTCCCGTTTGAACTTTGACGTTTGGCGTTTCGCTGCTCAGAAACACGTTGCCAAGCTGCTGTGATTGGACGAATTTCGTTTCTACCGTACTCGCCGTTGCAAGCGGGCCGTCCGTGCTCCAAACGCCGTTCTTACCCGCTTCCAGCTTAATCGTGTACGACTTGCCAATTTCGAGATTAGTTAGTGTATAGTTAATTGCGCTTCCGCTTACAGTTCCCGCGAGTACGCCATTTGCATAAATCCTATATGCATCCGCACCACTAACCTGCGCCCAACTGACACTAATTTCGTCCTCTCCAGCATGCGTAACCGCTATTTCCGGAGAAGTTCCCCACACGGGAGCGCCCGGTGGCACTCTAGTGCTCGTAATTTTCAGATACGGCTTGTTGACTGCGTTTTCTTTGCTGTTTAAGATGACGTTCAGTCCATTCTGCACCTCCTGCCGAATCAGGAAGCTAGCCGATTTATTCGCAGCAAATTGTTCTTTCACATATGACGTGACATCCATGGCATACCACCCAGGTGTGCGATTCACGGTAAAAGATTGCAAATAGTGCTGGGCAGCCGGTTTGTTATTCCAGGTAACAGCCGCCTCGTTCCACTGCTCGGTGTTCGTACTGTACAGCTGATTCGTGACGATTGCCCCTCCACCGTCGGACGAATATGCAAATAGATACAAAGTTGCTGTTCCGACAGCCGCGATCGCAGAACTATGATCAAATTTCAAAAGACTTTCCCGTGTCAAATCGACACTATTTTTCTTGACTAACAGCGTTGTTTCGCTGCCGTAATTCATATCCACTTTAGCGCCGCCATTGACGAAAGTGTCATCTGACGGTATAAGACTTATTTCCGAAAGCGGGATAGCAATATCCTTGAGCAGTCCGTTGTGCGTCCAATTCCAAGCAAAATCGGCCGCTTCCACGCGAAAATGATACATTGTGCCTGGGATCAGATTATCGGTAGTGAAATGCGTGACAGCTGAGGGAACGCTGCCAATCAGCCTATCATTGGCGTAGATCCGGTAACTGGCAATGCCTGAATCATCTTCGGCCTGCGGCCACTCCAAATGCACTTTGTCTGAAGAGTCAAGGCTGACGCTTAACTGATCTGTTCCCAGCCAGATAGGCGGCTGTGTGTCTCCGGGATTCGCAGGTAAAAAAGTGACTCTCAAATAAGGCTTGTTAACAGCTTCCGAACTGTTCAGTATAACCAAGCAATTGGCCAAGCTGAGGTCCGTCAATGCCATGCTTGCCGTCATGTCGGTCACCTGCTGTCCCGCAGCATAGGAAGAAACATCGGCCGAATACCAATTGGCAGGTTTGTTGTTCAACATGGTGATCGGAGCTGCGATGACTTGATCTTTGAGCGGACTCGCATTCCAGGTTATTTCCGCTCCCGACCAACTATCGCTGGCTACACCGTACACACTCAAACTAACCGGCTTGCCGCTGGGCTGAGCCCCATCCGTTACGGCCCCATAGATGTTCAAACTTGCTCCTGTAATGACTCCTGGAATGCTGCTCAAATCAAATTTGATGAACGCTTCTCGCTTATCAACCCCATTCGTTCCGGCGTAATTTTTAACTTGAAGCGATGCAGGCGTGGTTGCGCCGAATTTCGTGTTCGCATTTGCACCTCCTCTGACAAAAGCATCATCAGAAGCATAAACGCGAACAGTTACTGGAGTTGCAGCTCCACCGCCAACGTCAGCGGATACAGGATTGGGATATGCACTTATCCAGCTTGCGAACATCAATACCATACAAAGTAGAAAAGAGATTTTTGAGCTTAGTGATCGATTCATTATTAAACCCTCCTTTTCGCACAAATGAATCTCAGCCCGCCATTAGCAAGCGCTTACAAAACACAGAAGAAAACAAGCCGGATTGGATTGTACTCCTTTTGAACTCCGGCTTGCTTTGGTGAATGATATTAATTGTGCAGCAGTACCGATTTCAAGTCCGGCTTTTTGGCAATCGAAATGAGCAGTTGCTTCTCCCCCGCATCCAACGATGCTAGTATCGTCTCAGAGGAAGTTCTTACCGTCGATTCTGGCAAGATTTTTCCCTTGGCTGAAAATGACACGGCAAATAGCAATACGGCCTCTTGCATAGCATGGAAATTAATGTCAGTCCTAACCCCATTGTAGAGGACATAATCCAGATTAGTCGTCGATTCATCCTCGGTAATTTCCCAATGGAACGAATCCAATCCGCTCATAGCGCCATACAAAGCTCGTATCGACAATGTTGTCTCTTCCAGGCTCATTTGGAAAGCGTCCTCGGCAAGTTTCCGCCATTCTGGCTTCCTGGCCGGACTCACCGTTCCAATCTCGAAACGAATTCGTAAATCAGTTGCAGAGATTCTCCCGTTGGCTGGGTCCAGATTGACATGGGTATCTCCGCCGTCCAGCGCGAATTGGATCCCGAACAACACATCGCCGTTCTTCTGTTCGCTCTTGAAAACGGCCGAACAAAAGTCATAGCCATCATGCAATAAACGCAGACGCATATAGGCTGCATCGCCATCAGCCGTCCTCATATAAGCTAGCAGGTTTCGGCATTGATTCCACATGACGTTATGATTGAAAGTTCCCAGCGTGAAAGATGGCGTCATATAGGTACTGGCGGTCCGCGTGCGGAATTCCTGATACGGCGGCAGCTCCTTGGTCAACTCCCGTATGTCGACATCCGTGAAAAGTCGATAGAACCGTTCCGGACAACTGAGTCCATGTCCATACCATTCCGGATCGTAGACGAACTCATCCTCGTTCACGAAAGGCAGTTTCCCATCGCATGCCATGTGCAGGAACGATAAGTGATGCGAAGCAAGAAACGTATGATACGACCGGGCTTGCGGTCCTGACCACTGTTTGAACACTGGATGAAAACGCTCGGAAATCATCTGCCACGTAACATCAATCAGTCCTTTAGACCAATAGCGAGCCTCTTCACTTCTTGTATAAGTGGCAAGTGCGGAGAGTTCCAATATGGCTACTGTGCTATATGTTGGACTGTTATACTCCAGAAAAGCTCCCGTCTGCATCGAATAGTCATATAGTTTCTTTAACCGCTGCAGTCCATATTCCCGATAGAACGGAATATCGAACCATTCCCCCGCAATAACCGTTACGAAGGCACCCATAATCGCAATATTCGTATAATCCGGGCCGACGTTTCGCTTGATGATCGCTTCACAGCTATTGCGGATAGCTTGCTCTGTCCGTTGAAAAAGCGCCTCTGGCACATCTGCGCCATGCCGGATTAGCAGTAGCAGCAGCCGCTTCCCAATGAAATCGGCCCAGTTCCAGTCCGGAGGAGCCATCTGCGCCAGCGGCTCCTCCCAGAACCATGACCATATCCCAAAGGTCGGCGATAAGGGGTCTTGATCCTGCAATGATACAATTTGTTCAAGTATGGACCAGGCTCGCTCCAGGTAATGCTCATCACCGCTGTCCAAGATAGCTAGGGCATAGTCCAGTGAATCACGAATCGGATGCACATAATCCGCCTGCTTAATTGTCGTGTGATAGCCTGGGCTTGTAAAAGGTTTGCGGATCATGCTGATTTCCTCGTTGTAATGCCTATGATTGTCCTGAACGGCTTGCTTCAGCAATGGCAACCACTTAGCCTCATCTTCTAGAACGCTTAGGTATGCTAAACTCGCTGTCATTCTTGCACCTCATTAATGGTTACTTGAAATTCGCCTTGTTTTTGTCGTACCAATCCTGTGCAAGTTTCTCCACATTATCACCGCCAAGACGTTTCCATTCCTTGCGAAGCTCATTAAGCCCATCCTGCGGTGTCATCGCTTTGCCGCCAGTCACCACTTTCGCTTCGATTTGCTGCGCAATCGGATTGAAAGTTGCAATCAACTGTGTCAGCTCCGGAAAATCAGGATTGAACGGAATGTCTCTGCGGTATTTGTTTTTAAGTACCAAATTGAGTGATTTTCCTTTTTGAACAGCATAACTTTGCGAGACATCATCTTTTGCAGCCATAGCCGGGAACTGTTCCGGTTTGAGCACGGCATCCATCACGATTGGATATTCGAGTGCGTAAGCAAGCTCCTTCTTGATTTTATCCGGGTCTGTTTTCTGACGTACGCCATCAACCATTTTGAAATGAACATTTTCTTCGCCGTATTTCAGAGGAATCCAGCCGTCCTTCATCATCCAATCAATAAACTGAATCGAGGATTTGATTTGATCTTCCTTCATTTTGCTATTGAATGCGGTGAATATGCTCGGTGGTGCTTCTTGATACAAACCATTCTTGCCATACTTGGTGCTTACAGATTCAAGTGGAACCATCTTTGCTTTGGGATCATTCTGAACGATCGTGGCATTCAGCGCTTCAATATCCCAATTTCCAAAGTAAATGCCTGCCTTGCCTGTCGTTAACAGTTGACTCGATCTCTGGAAATTATTGTCGGTAATGTATTCCTTATCGATCAAACCTTCATCAAACAACTGTTTTTGGAAAGCTAGCGAATCCGCATAGCGATCAAGCGTTCTGCCGAACTTGAGTTTGCCCTCTTCAACATACCACTGATTCTCGCTAGTGAAGAATAAAGAGCGGTAAATCGTGCTTGCGCTGGTGCTCAAAGCAATCGGCACGGTGTCCGCTTTGCCGTTGCCATCCGGATCGCCGTCCTTGAATTTGCGCGATACTTCAACCAGTTCCTCGACCGTCGTTGGCGCCTTCAAGTTCAGCTTATCCAGCCAGTCCTGACGAATCCATATCCCGTGATTTGCGATCGTTTCCCGAGCAAAGGTTACAGCATACATTTGCCCGTTAAAGTTCAAATACGGCTTGAGTTCCGGATGCTTCTCCAAATAATCTTTGTACGTCGTACTATATTTGTTGATGTAATCGCCAATGGGTTGAACGGCACCCTGATTCACGAGCTGGCTAATGTAGTTGCGGTCGTATTCCCAAATCAGGTCAGGCGCTTCGCCTGAAGCAATCAAAGCATTCAGCTTGGGCTGAGCCTGATTGCGCGCGACAGGCACCCACTTCACGTTAACCGGCGCTTTCTCATTAATCCATTTCGTCCAGCGATTGCTCTCATAGGTTCCTTCATCTGTCGGCACCGTACCGCGATCAAATATTGAAATACTGATCTCTTTTTTCGGTCCTTTGCTTGCCGCTGCGGACGAGCTCGGCGAACTGCCCGGCTGATCTGCCTCCTTCGTGTTCGTACTGCATGCTGCCAGCAGCGCTGCCGCCATTGTTACGGCTAGAGCCGTTTTCCCGGCATGTTTCAGTTGTCTCATGTCGTTCATCCCCTTGTGTAAGTTTCATAACTTCTATATCAAGAGCGTACTGCTCCATGATATCCGGTCTCACCCTTTAACCGAACCGATCAAGACGCCCTTGACAAAATGCCGCTGCAAGAACGGGTAAACACATAAAATAGGTATGATCGCGATCACCACTGCTGCTGCTTTAATGCCTTCTGGCGTTAACAAAATGGCATCGGAGGCATCGTTTCCTCCGACGTTATTCAGCAGGCTTTCATCTACTTTGTTGACCATCTGATACAGCTTAACCATGACGGTCAGCATGTTTGTTTTCGTAATATACAGCAAAACGTTGAAATAACTGTTCCACCAGCCCACTGCATAGAATAAGGACAAGGCAGCTAGTATAGGCTTGCATAAAGGCATCATAATTTGCAGCAGTATCCGCCAATCCCCAGCTCCGTCCATCGATGCCGATTCTTCAATTTCTTCCGGCAACCCTTCCATGAACGTTTTCATAACAAACATATTGTACGTACTAATCAAACCTGGCAACCATACCGCCCAGTAAGTATTGACCAGTCCAAGCGACTTGATCAGAATAAAGTTCGGAATCAAGCCGGCCACGAACAGCATCGTTATCGTAATAAATATGAGCAGCCCATTGCGGCCGACAAGCCTGCGCCTCGAAAGCGGGTAAGCCGCGAGAATGGTCATAAGCATGTTGAGCACCGTGCCCACCACCGTAACGACAACCGTATTCCGAATAGCTATTAACAATTGTCCATCATCAAACAACCTTTTGTAAGCGATTGCATTGAATTCCACCGGCCACATAAAAACTTCACCTGATGTAATCGCTCTGCTGCTGCTGAAGGAAGCGACGATCTCATACCAGAAAGGAAAGAGCGTCACCAGCGAAGCGATGGCAAGCAATAGATACACCACAACTTTAACAGCACCATGCGATGAACTACGATTCATTGGTTTATTCATCTACCATAACCCCCGTTCCCCTGTAAACCGAATCACGCGGTTTACGCCAAGCACGAGAATGAGACTAATGACCGATTGGAACAAGCCGATGGCTGTCGTGTAACTGTAGCTCATATTTTGCAAGCCTACCCGATAGACATACGTACTGATAACATCAGCTACGTCGAGTACAGAGTTGTTTTGCAGAACAAGCGTTTGTTCAAGGCCCACATCCATCATTTGCCCCATTCGCAAAACGAGCAAAATCGCGATGGTGCCTCGAATGCCAGGCAGCGTTATATGCCAAATTTGCCTCATCTTCGCTGCGCCGTCCATCTTCGCTGCCTCATAGAGCTGAGGGTCGATAGAAGCCATAGCAGCCAAATACAGAATCGTCCCCCACCCCGCTTCCCGCCATATGCCAGATAGGGTATAAACGATCGGCCACCAGACCGAATCGGCCATGAAATAAATCGTGTCCCCTCCGGTAAATTTCTTGAGAATCAGATTGACGACCCCTGTGCTTGGCGACAGCGCGGCAACAACGATACCACCCAAAACTGCCCATGACATAAAATGCGGAATGTAGAGCATATTCTGCACAATTCGTTTGTACCAGTTCCGGCGAACCTCATTTAATAGAAGCGCCAAGATAATGGGTACCGGAAAACCGAACGCCAGACTATACACATTAAGCACAAGTGTATTTCTCAATATCCGCCAGAAATCCGGACTAGCGAACAGCATCCGAAAATGCTTTAATCCAACCCACTGGCTTCCAAAAATGCCGTCCGCAAACCTGTAATTTTTGAAAGCAATGATTTCACCGACGACCGGTGCATACTTGAACAGCAAATAAAAAGCGATCACGGGCAGCAGCATCAGATACAAATGCCTGTCACGTTTTATTCTTCTTTTTATTGCCTGCGCCGTCGATCCGCCTTTGGCCGTTCGCGTCCCGGTCTCGGTTCGGAGCTCCGCTTCCGGGAACATCCCACTCATAACACTCACCCTTTCCCTGTCTGCCTTGCCAATCTCGTTGCATGGTTTACGAGTTTGATTCTAGGGGAAGTGGTGACTGAGCGAAAGAGACGCGTTCTACACTAGGTGACTTTTCTTGCAAAACAAGAGGTTACAATTCTTGCAACAGGTGCATTTACTTGCGATAAAACGCCGGGAAGCTTACTGTGGCGCGGTTTCTGCAGCAAGCACCCAATCCCGGTACTCCGAAGGTGTCATGCCCGTATATTTCTTGAAAGCTCTAAGGAAACTTCGCGTATTCGTATAGCCGACCCCTTCCGAGACTTCGTTGATTTTCAAATTTTTATCAGTGAGCAGCCGCTTAGAGGCATTGATTCGGATTTCGATCAAGTAGTCGATAAAATTCCTTTCCGTATGTTCTTTAAATAATTTACTGATGTACGTCGGACTCAGCTCAAACTGATCAGCCAGCCGATCCAGAGAAAAATCACTTTGCGCATAGTGCTCGTCCATATAGGCAAGCATTTTGTCTATCGACTTATTACTCCCCCGCAGCATACGTTTGTCTACCAGCTTCCTGGCTGTTTGTTCTAACGCTGACTGCACGATCAATTCCGCCTCCTGCCAGTTGGCGCAGCGATTGATGCGTTCATGGAGATTGCCGAAGCTCTCTAGTATCTCGTCCGTATCGATGCCTGTAGCTGCAATCGCCTGCATCGACTTCATAACCAGCTCGTAAGAAAGCTGGCGAATTAACTCTGGCGACAATCCGCTGCCTACCGCTTCCTGAAACAAGAGTGAGATATGTGCCTGCATTTTACCATATTCCGTCTGACGCAAAGCTTCAACGATTCGATCCGTCATCTTCACGATGCGGTAATAATCCGAGTTGTCCGAACCAAGTAAATCCTCAACAGAGATAACTGTATAATTGCCGATAACCATCCGGTACTGCAATGCCTTTTGCGACTCGTCATACGATTTGGGAATATCCTTTATGTCCCTATAACACCTACCTACACCCATTGTCGCACGTAAACCAAACTGGCGGTTCATGACGTCCAGTACCTGTTCCAGAACAGCAAGCGCTCTTAAATGATTCTGCTCTTCGTCTCCTTCCGCGAAACTGAGTATGATAGCCGCATGTCCAGCCCCCATATCAACGGCCACGCCAGCGTTTTCCATATTGATCAACTCTTCGGCAACATTGCACAGGGCATAAGTATAAAGTGTCTCATCCTTAGTAGCTATGCCGCCTTCTTTATCTATCTCCGCTGAACAAACGATATACATCTCGGAAAGGAAGCGAACGCCTGTGAATTCCAGCTGCCTCTTCACGGATCCGTAGTCGGATCGATAGCCTGTCAGCATATCCATAACGATACGCCACTTCAACACGGGTTTTGAGTCCCTCACCCGCTGAGCGAGCTGTTCCCGGTCCGTGAACATTTCATCGAATACCGTTTCCAGGTATCCCAGACCTTGCGTTTGGCTTTGCTGCGCAGGTGTCATGGCTTTGGACATTTTGCCGGCCAAGCGGTCCAGCGGCTTGAAAGTTCGGCGGTTTACGTAGAACAAAACCGACAGTGCAAGCACAATCATCCCCGCAGCAATCGCGATCATAAATTTCCTGAGCGAATCCAACGGCTGATACAATTGGGTTTCAGGAATGACGCTGACGATTTTCCAGCCGGTATAATCAGACACCGTATAGAAGACGGATTGCTCCGCGCCATTGGATTGAACAACAAAATGTCCGCTCCCCGTCTCTCCTTTCATGCGCTGAATATATGGAACGTCATTCATATTTTGATAGAGCTTTGTTTTATCATCATGAGTAACGATATTCCCTTTATCGTCAAGAATGAAGGTATACGCGCTCTGACGGCTCCCTTCGTAGACATCGTTGATCATGCGATAAAGAACATCTTCATTGATGTTGACAGCAACTAACCCCTTGCGGAACCCGGGACTGCTAATCAGTGGATAAGGACGAATCAGCGTGATAACATCCTGATCTTTCTCGCCGTCCCATACCTTATGGGTTCCAATCCATTTGGAATAACCTTTCATGTCAATATAATCGGCAATCCAGTTGTCTGAAGAGGCATCTTGCTTAATAAAAGTCTTGTCTGTCAAAACATCCCCGCTTACCTTCGAATATACGAATACAGAGGAAAATTGTTCATTCGCATGTACCAACGTTTTGAGTTTATTGGACAAGCCAAAAAAATTGGCATATTTCTGTGAAGCATCGTCGTAGCTGTCATACATGAAATAGACATATTCCAACTCTTGAGATAGATTCAGTAAATCTTTCTCGGTCGTGCGGAATACAATTTTGATCTTATCGTCGAGCTGCTTGAGCAGCGCGATGTGCGTATCCTTCATATCCTGTTCCAGTCGGCCAACTGTCCCGACATAGGACAAGCCAAAAGTCAGGAAAATAACGATTATAAAAATAGAGCTGTAAACGATCATAACCTTGCCCGAGATACTGAAACGCATGGCAACACCCTCCTTGGTCAAATTATACCATCCTTTTATAGAGTAATTGAGGCGGTCTCTTTCTAAAGTTAATCGATCGGTGGCCTATTAACTTGGCCGCATGTGCATAGATTATGGGGAATTTTCCAGTCTACCTGCTTCGGAAAGTGCAGCCATGGTACAATAGAATGACAGAGATATTACTACGCAAACAGGAGAAAAGATACTTATGTCCTCATCTGACATCCCCACAGTTTATCATAGGGATACGGAAACTGACCGTTTCCTCGACGACTTTCCCGTCCACTGCCACTTCCGCAGCGGGCCGATTGGACAAAACAGCATGCATGCCCATAAGGGTTACGAATTCTACTTTTGCTTAGAAGGACAAGGCAAATTTCTAGTAGGCGACCGTGTATTTTCACTTCATCCAGGGTCCTTGTTAATGATTAAGCCGCATGTGCTTCACTGGTCTCGTGTTATCAATACAAACGCTCTGCACCGCGTTGTTTTGTCCATGGAAGAGCAGTTTGCGGCAGAATTAGGCAACAGCATGCCAGCTCTTGCATTATGCATTCATAAACTCTTTGATGAGATGTCCACTCCTTGTTTGCATTGGCAGCTAGATAACAAGAAAACGGAAAGGATGCGAGACATTCTTTTCAGAATTTCCCGGGAGATTGAGGAGAAAGCGCCGTTCTACGAGGCTGCGATGCATCACTTGCTGGCAGAAATGTTCGTTCTGTTAGCCCGGGAACAAACGGGCTCCATTACCTCTCAAGAGCCGCCGAATCCATCTAACTTGGCTGAGCATGTGCTTCAATATATGACTTCCCATTACTCGGAAACTATTGAGGTTAGCCGACTTCATGAGTTATTCAATGTCTCTCGCTCACATCTCTACGAACATTTCAAACAGTGGACGGGACAACCTTTGAATCGTTATTTGACCTTATTTCGGCTTCATCAAGCTAAGCGTCTGCTTCTTGATACACCGCTTTCCGTAACTGAAATCGCTTCCGCTGTAGGTTTTGGTGACTTATCCCATTTCTTTCACACGTTCAAAACGGAAATAGGGCAAACGCCATCTGCCTACCGTAAACAGCATACAGTTCCCTCAAAAAACAAGAAGTAACCGCCTGCAAACAAAAAACCGTCAAGGAAAATCTTAAGATCCCTGACGGTTGACTCCACTTACCGTTCTAGAGGGATTATAAATCCTCTATTATCGCTGAATTTTTTTATTTACATAATATTTGTTATGTAATTAATATTCATAATCCCATCCCCACGGGAATAAACGCTGAAACCCGGTTCATCGCGTCCTGTTTTTGCTTATCACCCACGTGTGTATAGATTTGAGTAGTCTGTATGCTCGCATGGCCAAGTAATTCCTGCAACGTACGGATGTCAGTCCCCGCTATAACCTGCATCGTTGCAAAAGTATGGCGAAGCTTGTGGCTTGAAATCGACTTCCCTTGTAATTCGGCATACTCTTTTTTCAATTCATCAAAATATTTCTCAGCAAGCGTCTGAATCATACGAATGCTAATCCGCCGCCCGAATTGCGAAACGAAAAAAGGCTGCTCCGCTGAGCTCCTTGATTCAATTCTCTCAACAAGCGCTTTATTCAGCACGTTAACAAGTTCTGATGGCAACGGGATGACTCGCCATTTCCTTCCTTTTCCAAAAACTTGCAGTGAATTCGTTGAACGATTGAAATCGGACACATTCAGCCTATGCAATTCACTGACCCGTAGTCCCGCGTAGCTCATTAATAGAAACATCGCAACATTGCGAATCTGATACTTCCCTTCAATGGACTGCAGAAAAACAGAGAGGAGCTGCTCACTGAGAAAGGTTGGAATTGCGTTCTTTTCTACTTTTGATTTTTTCACATGAAGCGATGGATTATTAGTCACAATTTGAAGTTCAATTAACGCAGCGAAAAAAGTTCGAATGGATGACAGGTAGCGATTCCTTGCTGAATCCCCTGCTCCGCCCTGGCGCATCTTGGTTAGAAACCTCATAATGTCTAAAGCCTCAATCGCCGATAACGATTTCTCCACGGAAGCAA
The DNA here is from genome assembly GCF_022163125.1 of Paenibacillus sp. HWE-109. NCBI lineage: Bacteria > Bacillati > Bacillota > Bacilli > Caryophanales > Paenibacillaceae > Paenibacillus > Paenibacillus sp. HWE-109. Next base: position 3,159,944 of record NZ_CP091881.1, read on the forward strand.
GAAATAACCGGACGTCCCCGAGATAAGCCCGTTGAGTTCGTTTCGTAAATCCCTGATCCTTCATCCAGGAGTCAAAAAGCTCCAAATACTCATCATCATAAGCATATTCTTGCCCCACTCACGTTCACTCCGTCCGTTTCAATCTAAGTTGCGTTAAATATAGATTTAGTGCAATTTTTGTAACAACTAAATGCGGTCCAAAAGCACAATCCCGTAAGAACGGCATCCTTGCCTGACCGCATCATTAGCTTTTAATCTCGGGGATATTCCACTTTCATAATATCCATGAAAGGTACTTTATCCAATTCCCCATCCTTGGTTTCCATATGTACACGACCGGTACGGGAGTCCATCGTCTTAATAAGTCCGCGAACGGTTTCCACACGTCCCCAAACGGTTAGGACAATCTCAGAATTCTCCATCTTGGCTTCAGATAATTGATTCCCGATCTCTTCCAGCACAAACTCATCTCGCGTTGGTCTCTTTGCTACTTTTGCTTTCGCCATGCTTGCTCCCCCTGTGTTCTAACATCACCTTGCCGGCGATAAAATTTGTTTGACACGTCCCACTTGTCCATCAACTAATCGCACCTTTATTCCATGAGGGTGTGTCGGCGAATTAGTAAGTAAATCCTTTACAATCCCCCGCGTTAGCTTCCCACTTCGTTGATCCTGTTTCAAAACAATATTGACTTCAATACCCGGCGTTACGTCTTTCCGATTCTGCCCATTCATGCTGTCGAATCTCCTGCTTTCTTTCCAGTTAGTGTGCTTCATTATATCATAAATTGCAGCTGTTCCCTATTCTAAGATCTGCCATGGTGAAAAACCTTTACAAGATGCTGCCAAATCACTACGATGAGGGTAACAAAGAAGCAAGTCAATGGGAAGCCAGGCGTCTATTTCTTCAGTTTGGATGCTCATAATCGATTCGCCGTGGAAGCCGCTCGTTTGAGTTTTCATCTTCCTTACTTTTATGCCAAAATAGATGTGAAATTGGGAGCTCACGATTCTGTCATTTATCGAAGTATCAGACATGACAAACGCGCAAAAACCGCTGAGTTTACAGCGGCGTACAAACCTACTTCTGAAGTTCGATTAGCAGTTCCAGAAACTTTAGAATACTGGTTAACAGAACGTTATTGTCTTTACTGCTCTGATCATAATGGGAGTCTATATCGCGGCGAAATTGATCATGAACCATGGCCTTTGCAATCTGCTCAAGCTACTATTCAGACCAACACCGTTCCGTTATCATTTGGCATCGTGTTGCCGAACACCCCACCAATTCTCCATTTTGCGAAGAAATTACAGGTAAAAGTATGGCTTTTAGAGCAGATTTCATGTCCAAATAAATAATTAATGACATTAATAATAAATGCAATTAATCGATTATTTTCTTCATCGTAGCATCACTTTTACTTGAAAAGAATGGGATCAACAAGGCACTTGAGAAGCTGAAAATCATAACGGCTTTAAATACGATACCAGCGAAATCTGTAATTCCCAGTATAAGAGCCAGCATCAATATCCGAGATATCACGAGGATAAGTTCACGCCAAACCAAGAACCTCGCCTGCTGGACAGGGGTCAAATGATTACTGGCCATGAATTGCCGTGAGCTCCAAATTGTAAAAAAGAAGAAGAGTCCGATCGTTGTTAATACGTTAGATATAATGAGAATGGACGACTTAGGAAATAAAACCAATAAGAAACCAACCGCGGCAGCTATCATCCCGAATGTAAGCCAGTGCGAATCGCTGATTCGGTGGGTTCGACTAAAACGTTGATACACGAACACACAGGCAACTGTAAAAGCGGTATACATAATTTGCAGCAGCGCTATGGTCAATTTATCGTTCGTCACTGAGAAAGTGAAAATGAGCGAAAAAATGCCTTGAAATTGAATGAAAAAACCTCCCGCAATCAATGATGGAATCATCCATTTCAAGCTTGGGGTCGCAAACACATGACGAATCGAGAAATTTTCAAAGACAGACTCCCGTGCCTCTTTAAGTGAAATACGGGGAATGTAGAACGAGACGGTAATCATCACACCAATAAATAAAAACATCACCAAAAATGACCCCGAGAATCCAATCCATTTGATGATTAGCGCGAATAACAAGGGATTCAGAAAGGCAATCAGTTGCCCGAATACATTCGTAGCGGAAAAGAACGCTGTAAACTCCTTCCCTTTCCCGAAAAGCGAAATGCCGATATTTTGAGCTGCCGAATACAAACCGTTTGTAATACCCACTGGAAGTGCAATTAACGTTAGATACAGCAGTTTAGGCTCCACATGTACCCAAGACAGTAGAACAAAAGTAACCCCGGCGCATAAGGCCGAAACGCGTATGACACTTCCTATAGTGAACCTTGCAAGAAGCTTGGCTCCGTACATAAATGCTAGTCCCCAAGCGATGAACATTACCAAATTAAACCATGCGACATCGAAAATGGATTGCCCTTTTTCCCAAATAAATAGATTGATAAAAATACCCATGTAATTAAAAATAACACTTGAACTTACATTCATGAGCAATAGGCGTTTCAGCGACGTTGTCATTGATCTCTCACTCTCTTAGCTTTCCTCAAATTCGTTAACATACTTTCCATGGATTGGTTAATCATATACAATAGGAATTAATTAACGTGATTAAACTATATCTTATCTACGATATCACGGCTTTATTTCGGAGGGAATGTACGATATGCCAAAAGTCATGGACTATTTGATCAGTCCTTACCCACTTAGAATGATCTCGCTTCCTATCGATCCCAGCAAGCTGCAAATGCGATCTTTAATCATCCTTAACGTTGGACATCTTCCAGGGCGGATCTCGTTTCGCACTAAAGCCACTTTCGATAAATGGGCGTTTATGTATCTCGCAGGTGGAAAAGGCTCCTATCAAGTGAATAACGGTGCTGTTCAACGCGTTGAGAGCGGAAGCCTATTCTTTTTGCGTCCTGGCGCTATCTATAATTATGGTCCTGATGCGAATGGCTATTGGGACGAGTATTATTTTACATTTGAAGGCAGTCGTGTTGATGAATGGCTATCTAGTTGGCTTACTAATGTCGATCTAGCGAAGCAAGTCGGATCTGATGATGCCACTGCATTCAACCGCATTGAGCGCATCTTCATGCTGATGGAAAGCGGTTTGGCGAATAACATCGATCGCGCTGCATTACTGCTGGAAACTTTACTTTTTGAATTTATATTGAAAAATCAAATGACCGCAGAAACAACAAAAACGCAGCAAATTATTGGCCTTATGGATGATCTCGGCGATTCTTTATATCAAGCTTTTGATGCCAAAAGTATTGCAAAGCGTCACCATATTTCCGTTTCTACCCTTCGCAGAGTCGTTAGTGAATACACCGGCTATCCGCTTAATGCCTATATCCATCGTCTTAAAATTGCGGAAGCCAAGAACATTTTGGTGAGAACCAACAATTCTGTTAAAGAAATTGCAGATGCTCTTGGATATAAAGATGTGTTTTACTTCTCTCGTTTATTTAAAAAATACGTTGGCGATGCGCCTCTTATTTATCGCAATAAAATGCAGCTTTAAATTTGTTTACATAATAAATGATATGGAAACAAATTTAAATATTCATAAAAAGAGCATTTCACCCTAGTACGACTTGTCATGCTGTGGCATATGATAAAGCAGTAGTAAATCTTCCTACGGGGAGGTGAAACGAAATGACACTTGAACTTACAGGTTTAATGCTCTACTCCATGTGGGTAGTCCTCGGCTTAATGGGACTTAGCTTCCTTGTTGGCTTGTATCACTCACTCAAAGCAGGCACATTCTCCAGTTCCTTGATCCTGGCTTATCTGCAAGATTTATTATTTTATGTATTTCCTTTATTTTTGCTGGCAAATATGACGTCGCTGGATCCAACAGGCTGGATCTTGTTAATCACTTATTACGTTGGCGCTCTTGGCGTTGTCCTCAAGTATTTGGCTAGTTTGAAAAAATAATTTGTAATCGCATTCATAGTTTACTATTCTACCAGTCATCTGGTAGTCTCAGCTGACGGTGTTCATTGCGTCAGCTTTTTGGTTGTGAGCGAGTCCTTACGTACAAAAGCAGTTTGCCTGTCGGCAAACTGCTTTTTCAATCTAGAAACGAGGTAAATTCGATAAATTATTGCTCGGATCGCCATCTGGATAAGATCTTAAAGTCTTCTCCCCTTGCCGATTTCTACCGGTATTCACATCTTCAATGTAGCCAGCTTCTGTCATCGAAATGGCTTCGTCAATACCAACCACCCGCCCATCCTGAAACTGTACCGCGCTGATGCCGCCGTCTCCATAATGAACAGCTTGTATAATCGCCTTATTGGGATCAATGGTATGAGGACCTGCCCCATATTGAGTGCCATCCCGCATGAAAGTGCCATATTGAGTTGGCTGACCATTTTGACCATAACCTGTGTATCCGCCCTGGAACCCGACATTGCGTGCATCGGCATGATTAATGCCCGTGTTACGCGATCCATAAGGGGCATTCTGATTGCCAGATGAACCTGCAACAGGCATTCCGCCTTGATAGGTTGACATCGGTTGACCATAATTTCCCTGAGTTGCTTGAGGAGGCATTGAGTTGTTTGACAGCGGTTGACCACTCCACATGGTATTCACATTTTGAGCTTGCATATTCATTTGTTGACCGCGTCTGCGTCTTGACAAATTCATCGGCTCCTTTGTTTGTACGGATTGGTTGCCACCCCATTATCATGTGCCACTTCCACTCCTGTTATCCCTTTCATGGAAGATGAATGCAGGCATCTGAAAGCTGATCTCTTTGCAAACAGGTGCATTCGAACATATTGCATTCTCAGACTAGATCACCCAGTCAATGAACCTTGTTGCAACCCCAGCCCCTTAACGAACTCAACACCCTTTATTCGACCCAAATCGCTCATTCTGAAAATCTAATGAATGCCAGATGCTCTATTTCAAATAAATGATCACGATTCCGCCAATAAATTGCTCGATAGCGCCAACTCCGTTCATTAAATCTCCAAAGTAGCCATTTTCCGCTCTATAAGCATCATACAGTTCATTAGATGTACTTTGAGACCAAAAACCGCCGAAGCAAAGAAAGCTGCGGTGGACGCCAATGAGAAAACCTAGCCGCAGGCTAGATCAGCCAGTCAATGGACCTTGTTGCAGCCCCAATCCCCCTAACGAACTCAACACCCTTTATCCGACCCAAATCGTTCATTCTAAAAATCTAATGAATGCCAGATGCTCTATTTCAAATAAATGATCACGATTCCGCCAATAAATTGCTCGTTAGCGCCAACTCCGTTCATTAAATCTCCAAAGTAGCCATTTTCCGCTCTATAAGCACCATACAGTTCATTAGACGCACTTTGAGACCAAAAACCGCCGAAGCAAAGAAAGCTGCGGTGGACGCCAATGAGAAAACCTAGCCGCAGGCTAGATCAGCCAGTCAATGAACCTTGTTGCAACCCCAGCACCTTAACGAACTCAACACCCTTTATTCGACCCAAATCGCTCCATTCTGAAAATCTAATGAATGCCAGATGCTCTATTTCAAATAAATGATCACGATTTCGCCAATAAATTGCTCGATAGCGCCAACTCCGTTCATTAAATCTCCAAAGTAGCCATTTTCCGCTCTATAAGCAACATACAGTTCATTAGACGCACTTTGAGACCACCGCCGTAGCAAAGAAAGCTTCAGTGGACGCCAATGAGAAAACCTAGCCGCAGGCTAGATCAGCCAGTCAATGGACCTTGTTGCAGCCCCAATCCCCTTAACGAACTCAATACCCTTTATTCGACCCAAATCGCTCATTCTGAAAATCTAATGAATGCCAGATGCTCTATTTCAAATAAATGATCACGATTCCGCCAATAAATTGCTCGTTAGCGCCAACTCCGTTCATTAAATCTCCGAAGTAGCCATTTTCCGCTCTATAAGCATCATACAGTTCATTAGATGCACTTTGAGACCAAAAACAGCCGAAGCAAAGAAAGCTGCGGTGGACGCCAAAATATAACGGGCAAGCTTATTGACATAGTACGCTTTATCCCAAAAAAGCCTGCCGCTTCCGCGTAGGCTTCTGGGAAAATCCTCGTCATTTAATTAGATTGCTGATCGGACTGCTGATCGGATGATTCCAGTTCCTGTTTCAATTCGTCGGATTTTTGCTGAGCTTGCTTGATTTGTCCTTGCAAATCTTCAATCTGTTGCTCCGTCTCAGAAAGAGCTGCCTGTGTAGCTTGCGAATGGAGTTGCTGCGCTGCCTGAAGCGTTTGTTCCGCCGCTTGCTCTGCTTTCAGCGCTACCTCTTTGATTTGATCCATCGTTTGTTGCGGCTGTTCCTCATTTTCTTGCTCCTGTTGTGGCATTGAAATACCCCCAGTTGAATTTTCCTCACTCGATTAATTTTGGTTTATCAGCCTGATTTTATTCTTATTGCTATATGTTTCTTTCAGTTCCTTTTTAGACACTTCAATTATGTAGGGAGAAATATATTTATGAGCTGATTTAATGACATCCATTGCTCTTTTCTATAAGCTCCAACTAAAATGCCTTGTCCGAGGTCGGAATAATAAAACCTGCGTTTACTCTCGAATTCCTCTAACAACTCAGAAAATAACTTGAAAATATTTAAATCTAACCAATCATCATCGACTATTAATTCGAATTTTAGATGCTTTCCGTTAATTTCAAAAGAAATCCAACAAATTTCGCTCTCAATGTCCACATAATCAGTAATGTGGTTTATTTCCACCTCCCCTTTCATTAACTCTGCTACTCTTTTAACAATTTTACAGTAGTCTCCGTGATCTTCAATACATTCTCTATCCAGATACCATATATCATGACTTGGATATATAACTTCTCCAGATGGAATCTGAATTTCAGAACCCATATCTATTAATAATAATAAATAGGGCGTATCCTTATATTTTCTGTTTCCAGAATAATCGGTTATCTGCTGCAGACTTACATCATTAATGAGTGAAATATTTATATTTTTAAGATTTCGGTACTGTTCATCCAAATTCAATTTTTTCTTAAACCATCTAATCAAATCTATCTCATCCTTAGTATGTACGATTTACATCGCACTAAATTTATCATCAGTTTCAGTGATTACGCTTTTCTTGAAAAAGCTTTTTTAATAAAACCCAAAAATTTCTTGAATCCCTTTAATTGAGAAGGAATAATTATTTCTCGATCAAATTCATTTTCTCTATTTTGATTGACTTTATAACTTAAAAATAACTCTATTCCCTTTTCATATGTCTTCAACATACTTTGATCATTTGTGGTCGCATTTGCTTTTCTTACATTTATCTCATTAATATAATCATCAATCTCTACACCAGATAGGTCTGCGACTAAAGTTGAACAATACGTATCGAAGCTCAAAAAAGCAGATATTAAATAGTCATCTAGGTAAGTTGCTCCTGTTTGTCTGATAAGATTCTCAGCCAAGCGATGATAGTGTCGGTAAATCCCCCACGATTCTTTGGAATAATATGCCTCTGCAATTAGAAGGTCTCTTAGGAGTTCACCAGGTACGTTTTGAAAATTAACGGATTCTATGTATTTAATAATTTCTCTTCTAGTGTGCAGGTTTTCATCAATCAAATCTTTCCCATGTTTACGATTCCACTTGAACATAATAAAATCAGCTTTACTTAATGTGTATGTTTGTATAAATTCATCTACATTCAATAAATTTAATCCCCTTCCTGTTCTCCCATACAATTTCCATCTCCGTCATTGATTGCTTACATCAACAATTCAATAAGTCCTAGAATTTTCCTGCTAATCATAAAATACATATCTAGGTGATTTTATCAATAGCTTAAGAAATCCGTCGGAAATCATCCCTCTTCTACCAATTTGCCTTGCCCACTGCTATACTTACATCATGAAGAAGCTTGTGAGGTGATGACATCCATGAATATTATTAAAGTAAAAGATCGTCAGGAACTTGAGAAAAGAATCCCTTCCATGCCTTGGTATATTGAGAAATTTATTAATTATAAACTGCCAGATCTATCCCCATCATCCTTATTGGAATATGTTAGGGACTATGAAATTTTCCTGTCTTGGCTCTTGGCCGAAGGTTTGAGTTCAGCCTCTTCAATGAATCAAGTTCCCTTGGAGGACTTGGAGAAATTACATATGGATAGCGTGGACAACTTCCGGATGTTCCTGGCTACACGCAGAGTTCAGGCAAATGTGAAAACGACCATTAATCGCAAGCTTTCCGCCTTAAGATCGTTATTTCATTATTTAAGTCAAATTGCTGAAGACGAGAACTTCTACCCGCTTCTAAAGCGAAATGTCATGGCCAAGGTCGAAATCAAACGATCTCATAGGCCTAAAGACAGCGCGGCTAAGCTGGAGGGCAAGCTGCTGCAAGAAGAAGAAATCGCCGAGTTTATCGATTATGTCAAACATGGCTACGAGCATGATGTAGCTAGCAATAAACAGGCGCTATACTCTTATGAACTGAACAAAATCCGAGATGCCTGCATCATTACGCTTATTTTGAATTCAGGACTCCGTGTTTCGGAAGTTTTTAATATGAACGTGGACGATTTTGATCTTAAAAAGAAATTGACCTACGTCTATCGAAAAGGAAAGAACGATGATACGTTCAAAACGCCCGTCTATTTTCGCAATGAAGCCATCCAAGCTTTAACGGACTATATGGCTATTCGACACACGCAGTACAAACCGCTAAAAAAAGAAAAAGCCCTCTTCCTTGCCATCGCAAATGGCAAAAAAGAAGGCGAGCGCATGACGAAACGCGCTATACAAGAACTAGTGATCAAATATGCCAAACGTTTTGGCAAGCCGTTCTTGTCCGTGCATAAACTGCGGCATTCTTTCGCCACAGACTATTATTTACAGAACGACTTGTACAAAACACAAGAACAGCTGGGGCACGCTTCACCTGAAACAACACAAATCTATGCGCATCTGACAGATAGAACGATGTCCGAAGCGATTGACCGAAGAGCAGAATCCTGAAGACTACTTCAGGATTTCTTCGATTTTGGCTAACTCTTCCGGAGCGAACGCAAGATTTTTCAAAGCTGCGACGTTTTCCTCGATTTGAGAAACACGGCTTGCACCGATTAAAGCTGAAGTGACGCGCTCACCGCGCAGAACCCAAGCGAGAGCCATCTGTGCTAAGCTTTGGCCGCGGCTGCTAGCCAGCTCATTCAATTGTGTAATTTGCGTCAACTTCTCTTCCGTAATATCTTTCGAGTTCAGGAATTGGCTTTTCCCGCCCGCACGTGAATCGCTTGGCACACCACTCACATACTTGTTAGTCAACAAGCCTTGAGCCAGCGGACAGAAAGCAATGCTGCCAGTACCGAACTCATCCAGCACGTCTTGCAGCCCATTCTCGATCCAACGATTCAACATGCTGTAAGATGGTTGATGAATTAACAGCGGCGTACCCAGACCTTTCAGAATCGTTGCCGCTTCTTTCGTTTGTTCAGCTGTGTAATTCGACAGGCCGACGTAGAGAGCCTTGCCTTGACGAACGATTTGATCCAATGCGCCCATCGTTTCCTCGAATGGTGTATTCGGATCTGGTCTGTGGGAATAGAAAATATCAACATACTCCAGACCCATGCGCTTCAAGCTTTGGTCCAAGCTGGAGATCAAGTTTTTCTTGGAGCCCCACTCTCCGTACGGCCCTTCCCACATGTGATAGCCAGCTTTGGTCGAGATGATCAATTCATCCCGATATGCACCCAAATCACTTTTCAATACTTTACCGAACAGTTCCTCAGCCGATCCTGGAGGTGGACCGTAGTTATTTGCCAAATCAAAGTGTGTGATCCCTAAGTCAAAAGAGCGAAGCAGCATTGCCTTGCCGTTCTCTTGAACATCCAAGCCGCCAAAATTGTGCCATAGGCCTAAGGAGATAGCCGGAAGCTTAAGTCCCGATTTCCCCGAACGATTATATTTCATTTCTGCATAACGTGTTGAGCTAGCTTGATAGACCATGTTTGTCCTCCTTAGAGTTTTCGTAGATCGCTTACCTCGTAAGCATCATCGAATTTGTTCAGAAACTTATTTCATAAGGTTCTTATGTCCTAGTATAGGCTAACTAGCTCAACAAAAAAAGAACTGAAAAAAACGTGTCTTACTTACCTTCAGGTTAGTCACCCCTACTTGGGTTGCAAAGAACGAACTAGTTCAGAGCCATTTTCCTGCAGCCATTTCGTTTTGCCAAACGTATTTTGAATGATATCGATCAGCACGCCTTGTGCATCTACCCCATCCACATATCTGCCTAGAAAATGGATAAAAACATCTAATCTTCGCAGCTCTATCAGCAGCGGCAGCAACCGAATTTCTTCCTCTTCCAGTTGGATAAATGATTGATATCCTTCATAGAAAGCCGCGCAATTGCGTTTTAACTCCAAACCAGGCAGGCTTGGGTCAATCAAATCAGACAAACAGACCGCTAATTCCATAACGCGCACATCAAGGGTCACAAACTCAAAATCCAGGACGGCAGCGATCTTCCCTTCCTCGTCAACTAACATATTGGAGCCGTTAATATCACCATGAACAAGCTGATGCGGCAATTGACGAAGTGCGGGAATGGCCTGATAGAATGCGGCAAATCGTTCATATATGTAGGAAAGCTCTTTATTTTGCGGTACAAATATATCCGGCGGCTGCAGGCAGAACGCCCGAACAGCTTCCGGTGAACAACGGGGATGAATATGCTCGATTTCATAGTAAGGAGGATAGACAGGTGCCAGCTCAACTGAAATCGCAGCAAGAGCAGAAGACAATTGTCCGACAGCTTTTCCGAAATTGACTAATTGCTGTGGATGTGACCATGTCGGATTGTAACCATCCGTATAGGTAAATAAAGCAGCCAATTTTCCTGTTCCCTCTTCTAATTGAACAATTGTCCCCCCTTCCGGCAGTTCGATAGGAACCGGCAATCGATAAGAAAGTTGACTTTTGCGATCTGCTAAGGCCAACAAAATACGATGCTCATACCTAATTTTATCCATGTCCCTATGCGTCTCATACAATCTAAGGACATAGGAAATACCATCAACGTCAACAAATCGAGTTGTATTATTCATTCCACCTTCGCCTGTGCGCATCGTCCACACTTGACCTGGGAACCAATGGGCAGGCAGTGCAGCCAACTGCTCCTCTTTTTCTTTGGAACTCATATTAATCGCTGTCAACTCCTTCTATACCTGATTGTCATCTTCAACCGCGAATTCAAAATCTGCTACATCGAACGCTTGAACAGGAATCTCCGCTTGGATGATTCTCTCAATGAAATCTAATTGATCAGTTAGAAGCGCTCCCTGCTCCTTGATCGAAGTAAGAATTAATTCCGTTTCGATGGGGTCAAATTGTTCTCCATAGGCTTCGTTATCAATGGCAAACACAACGAGTAAAGTCACATTTTCATTGATAGGAAGCGGCGGGCTTTTTCTCCATGGCATGGAAAGCGCTTTTTCTATTTTTTTCTTGTTAAAAGCTTCTTCAAAGAATGCAATCAGTTCGCCAATCATTTGTTTGACAAATCCATCGTCTTCTTCCTCCAGCATAATGGGTTCGCTTCCGGACTGCAGCTCATACAGCTCCTGAATACTGGTATAAGGGATTATATAAGTAACGGGCTGTCCGGGCAGCATCAATTGTCCGTGAACAGCTAACATAACAGCCTCTATAATAAACGTTTTGCTCATATTTATCACGCTCTCCTCTCTCTAAGGTAGTCCTTGCATTATTTCGATAAAAGCTGGATAAATCCTTTTTTTATGCAAACAAAACCGTTAGTCGCCAGGATCCAATTGATCACTTCGTACTAACGGTTCGTCTTTTATAAAATGCCATCGATGACCTCACGATCCTCTAATTGCGGCTGATAAGGCTTTTTTGAAAATCGATTCGCATAGGCAGAAGCTACATAACAATCTGGTTTTATTACAGGTACCATACCGACGGATTCAACACGCCGGACCATCTCTTGGACAAATTTGGCTGTCCGGTTCTTATTCTCATCATCCCCGGCATCAATATGAATATACATGTCGAAGGATGCACCTTGGTAGAGGTGAGGAAGCACAATATCTTCCATATCCTGTCTCTTCGTCTCGTCAAAGTACATAGCAATCTCTTCACTAAGCGCCGTTTCCATAGAAAGCTTCTCTCTAATCGAATGCAAAGCTCTGTGAACGATGACTTGCCGATAACACGCCCACGCTCCTTTTCCTAACCGTTGAATAACAACACCGGTAATGAACTTCGTATGACCGGAATGTACTTGACAATCCGTTCCGATAATGAACTTATAAGCAGCCGCGGGATCAAGTCGTATAAAGTGTAGAATACGTTCGTGTACCGTATCAAGGTCAAGTCCTCTTTCCGTCGTGTTCCGAAACTCCATGGGATGGCTTGTCGTCGAAGGTTTCAAAGATAGGGTTCTTCCTTTCTCCTTAGATTGAAGAAGAGGCGAATGCTGAAGCCAGCATTCGCCTCTATCTATAGTATATGGCAAAGTTCCCTAGATCGAACCATCTGTTATCGAATAACACTGCCGCCGAACAAAAAGCGATTCTCCCATTGCTTGCCATCGATCGTATCCACACGAACACCGCCAGATTCAATCGAATACGTATGAAGCAGGCTTCCATTGCCTAAGTAAATCCCAACATGTGTAATTGGTTCCGTCAGCGGGTTTACATTTTGATAATCTGAAGCTTTGCTTCCTTTGTAATTGCTGAAAAACATCAGATCGCCACGTTTCAAACTTGTCCAATCTTTGTTTACAGCTCCGAGAGATTTAACGAAATCACCCTGATCTCTGGACTCACCCGGAACAGAGAATCTAAGTGCATCCCAGAATATCGTTTGGATGAAATCGGAACAATCAAAAGTGGAAGTATCTCCACGAACAGATCCAAATTCATATGGCGTCCCTAAGTAAACATTGCCTGCAGCGATCACAGCTTCAATTTCATCTGCCACGGGTAAATTAGGTATGCTAACTGAAAAATCAGTGCTTATGTATTTACTGCTGGTGCTTACATATCCGCTTACACTACTACCATCCTGAATCTTGTACCAACTGTCATTCACTTTATCCGTAACCAGAACCTCTTCCCCTTTGCTGAGCATGCGAATGACCTTCGAACTGCTGTCTGATGTCGGTTGAGTGCGAAAGTTAACGCCATAAATGATTTTCGCATTACTGATCACTTTTATGTATTTGCTATTCGTTGAAACATATCCGCTTACGCCTTGAGCATCTTTAATTTTGTACCAATTGACAGTAACATAATCAGTCAAGGTAACAATTTCATTCGTTTTCAACATGCGAATCACATTGCTGGAAGTACTCGCTTGATCACGGAAACTCACACCTGAAACAATTTGCGCCTTCGTCGTGATCCCTTCATCTGCCATCGTCGCAGCAGGAAGTGCAAAAGCAAGTGCCATCACGAACATTCCCAAAACCATCGTCCATTTTCTCATCGTCTCTACCTCCAAAGAATGTGTTTGTCTAGCTGTGAGTTAGCTTTGTAAAGCCGATCTGACGATATGAGTAATTAGATCCGCTTTCCGCAACTTTCGACACCGAAAGATAGCAAAAAGGATAACCCCATAGCCTCAGCTGGGTTATCCTTTCCTGGTAGGAAGGTCCCATCGCATTCGGCAGCTGGCTAGCACTGTGTCGCAACACGAGAGCCCCTATAGCTTTGCGTCCCAAGCTTTCGCTCGGTTTGCCACTTCGTTGTGATGTGAATTTTTTCTTTCGTAGCCTAATTATAATTTGCGGGGGTGAATATCGAATATAGGCGCAAAGTTGCGTTTATTGTCGAAACCACAGAGGCTTGCTGCCTATTGACTAACCGCCTTAATTTTCCAGTTTACGAACCTCCGGTTTTCGTGTATGTGGCCAAAAAACGAGCAAATTCGGATCATTTTTCAGCTTCACATTACAGAGTTTCATCTCCCTTTCTTCAATCTCTACCACTTGCCATTCATGCGATGCTTGCTCCAAACGCTCCTCTACCAAAGATGCAAATTGCTCAACAGCTTCATCTTGTTCGAGCCAAAATTTGACGCCATAATAAGCTAATCCATAATGATTTACTAATCGGCAAGTGAACAATTGTTCACTCACTTTGTGCTGCAAGACATAGGGCATACCTTTCAACCTCCGATAAAAAGGCACGTTCACCACTCGGGTGAATGTGCCTTCCTGTTATAGTGTCAACTTATAAATAAGCATTCTCATGCTTGGCTTTCAACCGGTTCCAACGACGCTCGACTTCCGTTTCGAAGGATTTCAAAGAACCCTCGTACTCCGGCTTCGTCATATGCTTCGTTTTGCCCATCGTCTTGAGCCAATCGGATAACGGAATCTTCTTGCTCTTGTCCTCCGGATTATAGGTGATCGTCGTAACGCCATGCTCCACCTCATACAGCGGAAAGAAACACGAATCAACGGCCGCTCCAACGATATTGGAGCCTTCCTGATCGTCAGATAACCAGTTCAGCGGACAGGCGATTAGGATTTTACCATAGACCAGTCCCTCATGCTGCGCATACCACTGGGCCTTGGCAGCTTTTTTCACCAGATCCTGCGGATATGCTTCTGATCCCGTAAAGACATAAGGAATATGTGTAGCTGCCATAATTTGCGCCGTATCCTTATGATGAAATACTTTACCGCCTTGGTGTTTCCCTACGTTGGAAGTTGAAGTGCGGTGACCCATTGGCGTCGAATAAGATAATTGGGCTCCCGTATTCATATAGCCTTCGTTATCGTACTCGAGAATGATCATTTTATGATTCCGCAGCGCAGCTCCTATGGCTGGTCCCATCCCAATGTCCATACCGCCATCGCCGGTAATCATGACGAACGTGAAATCATCCTGCAAGCCAAGATGATCCAGTTCACCTCGACGCTTACGCTCCCAGAACATCTCTACAACGCCTGAGAGCGTTGCTGCGCCGTTCTGGAAGAGATTATGAATATACGTAGCTTTATGAGCCGAATACGGGTAGCCAGTCGTTACAACCATGGCACATCCCGTATGGAATATCGAAACAATATCGCCTTCAATGCCTTTGAAGAACAGCTCTAAACCAGAGAAAATGCCACAGCCCGGACAAGCGCCATGACCTGGCGCAATTCGCTTGGGCTTCTTCGTCAGCGCGCGCAGAGGCGGAATTCTTACATTCAGCTTACCTGTAGCTTCATCCGGTGTTACGGTTATGAGGCCTGTATTCAGGTCCTCATACTTCATCGGTGTCAGCACCCGCTTAGGCGCTTTGGATGGATCACCAGGCGTGTGCCCATAGTAATCGAAAGGCACATCCACTTTGCCGCTTTGTACAGCGTCAATGGCAAACTGGAACAGATTATGCCCATCCTCGGCATAAAAGTCCTTGCCACCTAAGCCGTAGATTCGGCTTATGACAAGCGTGTCCTTGTTCCCATGCGTGAACAAGGCCGCCTTAATTTCATTGACCATATTGCCGCCATGGCCGCCGTAAGAATCTGCGCGATCGCCAACCGTGATCGCCTTCACATGCTGCAAAGCTTCTGCGATCTGCTTGGCAGGGAAAGGACGGATCATGTTCGGCGCGATGGATCCGGCTTTAATGCCTTTCTCGCGGAGCTGGTCGACGACGTCCTTGATGATTTCGGATGCCGAATTCATCAGGAACACCGCGACTTCCGCGTCCTCCATCCGATAGAGCTCCAGAATCGGATAGTCACGGCCCGTCAAATCGGCATATTCTTGCCGAATGCGATCGTAAACCTCACCGGCATTGTACATAGCCATGGATTGTTGATAACAATTATTGATATAATCCGGTTCATTCATGTAAGGTCCAACCGTAATCGGATTATTACGATCTAACGTATCCGGAAAGCCTTGCGGCTGCTCGCCAATAAAGGCATGCACATCTTCTCGATGCGCGAACGTTTGTACCCTTCGCTTCTGATGCGATGTGAAATAGCCATCGGAGGCAACCAATACGGGTAAACGCACGGCTGGATCTTCGGCTAGCCGCAAAGCGATGATATTCATATCATAGACAGCCTGCGGGTCACGACACATAACAATTGGCCAACCTGTATTCAAAGCATAATACAAATCAGAGTGATCGCCATGAATATTGAGCGGACCAGATACGGAGCGGCAGACCAGATTCATAACCATCGGAAACCGTGTCCCGGATTGAACCGGCATCTGTTCCAGCATGTACAAATAGCCGTTAGCACTGGTCGCGTTGAAGACGCGGCCGCCAGCGGTTGAAGCACCATAGCATATGCCTGCAGAACCATGTTCCCCGTCTGCGGGGATGAGAACGATATCATGCTGCCCATTGGACTTCATGAGATCGAGGAATTGCGCGACTTCTGTAGATGGGGAAATAGGGAAATACCCCATGATATGATAATTGATTTGATGAGCTGCATAGGCTGCCATCTCGTTGCCTGACTCGTAGACAATGCGCTGCTCCACTTTGGCTTGCCCTAATTCCTTCTTGATATCAATGGACATGCGAGTAGTTCCACCCTTCTCCCATAAATACTCTCTAAGAGTTTATAGCTAGATTGAAACGATGCGGCATTCGATGACTATCGGCATATCCATCTTCTTCCCGCTCACTAGCGAGCGCATCCGTCGGACAAGCCTGTACACATTTAAGGCAGCCTTTGCAGTATTGATAATCAATGCCTTGCAAGAACATCTGTGGACGACCTTTTTTGTCAGGAAGTTCATCCCATACGAAGCAGAAGTCCGGACACACATTATCGCAAGAGGCACAGTGAATACATTTATCTTCATGAAAATGGGGCATCATCCCCGCGCGTGAAATACTGAGATCCTTCAAAACACTATTGCCGGGATTCGTAATCACTCCGCCAATGGACTGAGTTTCATACCCCAGAACAGGTGTATCAAAACGTACAAAATCAGGCATTGTCTCCCCTGCTGGAAGCGCATACGTTTGGAACACGACTTCATCGTATCCCCGGTCAAATGTTCGCAAGGCAGGCGCTACGGCAAGCGGATATTTCTTCTCCAAAGACTTGCGGATAACACCTCGCATCACCTCCGGATCAAGAAAATCACATAACCGGAACAACGCGCCAAGCATCGCCATGTTAACGCGATTCTTTTCCTCTAGTGAAATACCAATCGCATCAATAACCGCAATGGTACCGCCACGGAGCTTCATTTTTTCCTTGAGCTCATCTGGCGTTTTCGTTGAATTTACTAATACGGTACTATCTTCGTAGATGCCACTGATAACGTTTACAGTTTTGGAAAGCGATTCGTGAAATACACCAACAACGTGCGGTCGTTCTACGGGCGAAGTATCCCGTATTCTCGTATCCATGTCACAGAACCTGATATGTGCCTTCACTGCTGACCCTTTCTTCTCTGAACCATAAGAAGAAAAGCTAACCCCGTTCAAACCCACTCCGACAACACCTGCTTCAGCTAGCATCTTTCCCGCTAGATTTGCGCCGAGTCCGCCAATGGATTCCAGTCTAATCTCGAAAAAGCCGAGATCGTTCAATTTAGGTAAAGTTACCATGCAAGGTCTCCTTTCGAAAATGAACAGCATAAAGAATGAATAGTATGAATAGTAAATCTACTTTCATTGTAACAAGAAATCTCTGGTTATCAACCTTTTTTTGTCCTTGTCCTCAAAGCAAATAATCAATAATAAGCCCACAGCTGCCCAAATAATAACTGGATGTTCCCTTACTCTCCTCACTGGCTGGATCCTCTTTGATGGCGTCTTCACAATCCTCACATACGTTTACATAATCTTCGTCAAGCGGATTAAAGAAAACACCGCAAACCTGTGAGCACGCCTTCATCCTCATCTCTCCTCGTTTTCAAACCCAATGAATTTGTAAACGTTTGCACTCTAATTCTTATTCATTATACAGCCGCATGCAGCCATAACGCTATAAGTCTTTATCAAATCTTTAGCATTCAAAATGTACCATTTCTATTGATAAGGTCCAATTTTATGAGATAATGTAGAAATAATACAGATTCTGTCGTAATCTTTGGAAAGGACGGAATTCCTTTGCTCCATTCAGTCGTTTCTTATGAACTTCATAGCCTTTTCTACCTCATTACTGCGATCTTAATCCATTTAGTTCTTGCACCAATATTCATCTACAAAGATCAACAGCGTAAGTTTCTATTCGCCTTTATTTTAATGGCATTAATGATGTTGTACTGGCGGTACGAAGAAATTGATCCACTGATCTACTCTCTTCATTTTTTCCCGATTTGTTTAATTTCTGCCATCTTGTTCGTTGGTTTCATCCCCTCCTTTATGACATGGTTCTGTTTTAATATTGGCTGTTTGATCGTGCTCGATTACTATTGGCAGCCTGCTTTAGCAAGCAGCACATTATTGCTTATTTTCAGCTACTATGCACGCAATAAAGTAAACACCCATAGTCTCAAGACAAATTTTGTTTACGCTGCTGGCTTATTGGTTGTGTACGAAGTATTCTATGCGATAATGTCATCTTACATACGATCAAACATTTCTACCTATGTGCTTTACGTCTGGTTTTTCACTTTCCTTTCCTTAGCATTGATTACTTTTTTACTCTTTTATGTGAAGAAACACGAAATCCACAAACAACGGCTTACGGCGCTTGAAAAAGATCGCATGGTTGGACAATTAGCTGCCACCATTTCGCATGAGATCAGAAATCCACTAACATCTACCCGCGGCTTCATTCAACTTTTGGACCAAAAAGAGCTATCCATTCACGATCATAAACGTTATATCGATCTAGCTTTATCTGGTGTAGACCAAGCAAATACGATAATTAATGATTACCTGAACTATGCCAAACCTTCGACTGGCTTTCAAGAACAATTAGAAATCAAAGAGGAAATTGCAGCCGTTCTTCGCTTCATCACACCTTTTGCAACTGATCATCATGTCGTTATTGAGATCGCACACGAGAACGAAGCCCCCTTATTCATTCTGGGAGAATCCAAAAAGTTAAGGCAATGTCTGATGAATCTGATCAAAAATGCGATTGAATCTATGCCTGACGGGGGTACAATTTCACTGACGACCAGCAAGCCAACGAATGCCGTTCAAATATCCATTACAGACACTGGCATTGGCATGAGCAAGATGCAGCTCAATTCGTTAGGCATGCCCTTCTACACAACCAAAGAGCAAGGTACAGGTCTTGGACTCGTCGTCGTTATGAGTATTATCAAAATGATGAATGGCAAGATCTCCTTCTCGAGTCATTTGAACAAAGGCACTCAATGCTCGATTCTCTTTCAGCAATCATAAACTCCTATAGCCTTCCTTTAACAAGTCTGTTGATCTGTGTTATTCTGATAAGACAAGCGATCATCAACACAAGTGAAGGAGGGTTTTTGCTATGAATTCAGATTTCATCCAGATTAAATCACTGGAAGGCGACTTGAAGATGTCGCACAAGAAGCGCGGTCTCGGATTAACCGTCTCAACGAAAGAGTTGATACTTCACAAACCCCACATTAACTATTATTTCAAATTGGAACACATCGTGAGCATTGTTCCTTATGATAGTTCGGCGCTCAAATCAATCACATTTATTAATAAAAGCTCTGGTAATCAAGAAGCTGTTCATATGGCTATCGGTTCAGAGCACTATCGCATTTATGTTCAAGCTGCAACGATTCACAACCGAAGTGGATTATTCGAATTGGGACCTACCGATGTCATTATTCCTATCCATCCCACCATGCTGAACACGATAGCAGAATGTCTGCAACAGAATGGACTTACTATAGTCTAATCTACCTCAACAGCAAAAAAGCAACGGTGAAAGAGATCAGTACTCTCTCACCATTGCTTTTTTTATAAGTTCTCTTTGTCCTTCAAATAAACAAGCAAACGTTCACAACTTTCTTCAACCATTTCATAGACTTCTTGAAAGTTCCCCGTATAATAAGGATCTGGCACATCTTTGATGACCCGATCAGGAGCGAAATCCAGCAATTTATGAATGGAAGCTCGCTGCTCGCCTTCTACACGTTCAGGAGCAAATGAGGCCAGGTTGTGTACATTACTCTCATCCATTGCAATGATATATGTATACGCAATAAAGTCTGAGGGCTTGACTTGCCTCGCTCTGAGACCCTCATGATCAATCTGGTATTGATCCAGTATATCTCTCGTCCCTTGATGCGGCGGATGACCAATATGCCAATCACCTGTTCCAGCCGAGTCTATCGTAATCTTCGAATCAAGCTTCGCCTTCGTCACTTGGTGACGAAAAATAGCTTCAGCCATAGGCGACCGACATATATTTCCTAAACAAACGAATAAGACCTGTATCATACTTCACCAAATATGAGCATTTTCTCACGAAGGGTCAGAGATCTCGCAGGAATATCAAGCACAATTCTTCCTTCAGCAAGCCCCCAAATGCGTGTGGCATATCGCTCTGCCAGCTCGACCTGATGCAGTGTTGCAATTACACTCATATTGCGATCTTTGCACAAGGATTTTAAATCCTGAATGATATACTCCGTGGATTTGGGATCCAACCCGGACACAGGCTCATCAGCAACCAGCACCTTGGGCCCTAGAATCAGTGCTTTGGCAATCGCAACACGCTGCTGCTCACCTCCGCTTAATTGACCCACCTTCTTGTCGCCTTTATCCAGCAGACCGACCTTCTCCAAGTAATCCATGCCAACTACATGTTCATCCCGCGACGTCATTCCTGTCAGAATCCGCAAAGGAGCTTTGTAGATCTTGCCCATCATGACATTCTTGATCGCGCTCTTATTCCGGTTTAAAGATGGCTTTTCCTCAAGATAAGCGAAATCTTTGCCTAATTTGAATCGTTCTAGAGGCCCAGGCTTGGAAATATCATTGGATTTATAAATTAATTGTCCGCTTGTCCACTTTTCTTGATGACTTATACAGCGCAGTAAGGTCGTTTTCCCACTCCCGCTGCTTCCGATGACCGCAATAAATTCGCCTTCATCCACTTGAAAGCTGACCTGTGAAAGGACCTGAATATCTGGTGGATATACTTTACTTAAATTACGGACTGTAAGCATGACCATGTCTCCTTCGAGTAGGCATATTCTACCAAAACTTTCTTAGTCACAAGAAGTCGGCGGTTCTTCTGTACCTGCTTCAACATTGATCTTATCGGAAATGGTATCCCGGATCACGGACATGACCAGTTGCAATAGATAATTGATATCATCTTGCGTTTGTTTGAATTCATTGACGATTGGAATGCCATCCAACTCATCTTGCAGAACTTCAATCTCAGTTTCAATCTTTTCAACCATTTTTGCATTTTGGAACGTTTGGAAAGCAACGATTTCTTTCTGTTTCTTCTTAATAGCACTAATCAATACTTGAATATCAGGATTGGTGGCGATTTGTTTCTCCGCTTTTTGATAGAACTGAACTTCGTTTGAAGTTGTTAACAAATTCGCTAGTTCCTTAGCTTTGGACAAAATATCTTCGCGTACAATCATTTCTGTATTTGTAAACTCCTCAACTTTGAAAGCATGAGGTTGATTATCATGATGATCATGGTCACATTGAGACATCTGAGCACACTCCTGTTCGTTTAACTTGCTATTAAATAGACATTTTCAAAGGTGTGCTGACAATCTCACCTTTAAGAATCCACGTTTGCGCATGTGTCACATTGACCTCAACCATGCGACCAATGAGTTCACTTGAACCCGTGAAATGGATCAATTTATTCGTCCGTGTCCGACCTGCCAAGACATCTGGGTTGTTCTTGCTTTCACCTTCAACGAGAACTTCTACGGTTTGGCCCAGCAACTTGTCATTGCTCGCTTTACTATGCGCGTTCACTAACTCATTCAGGCGATACAACCGTTGTTTCTTAACTTCCATCGGCACATTGTCTTCCATGCCAGCCGCAGGTGTTCCTTCCCGAGGGGAGTAAATGAACGTAAAGGCGAAATCGAAACCTACTTCCTCATACAGCGACATGGTTTCATCAAACTGCTCGTCTGTTTCCCCTGGGAAACCAACGATAATATCTGTTGTCAGAACAACGTCTGGCAGCGTTTCTTTAATTTTGCGAGCAAGAGTTAAGTAATGATCTCTGGAGTACTTGCGGCTCATCCGTTTAAGCACTTCACTACTTCCAGCTTGTACTGGCAAATGAATATGTTCGACCAAATTCCCGCGTTTTCCTAAAACTTCGATCAGCTGATCGTCGAAATCACGTGGATGCGAAGTCGTGAATCGAATGCGCGGAACATCAATTTTGCGAATATCGTCCATCAGTTGAGCGAAAGAATACGTAATATCTTCAAAGTCTTTGCCATAGGCATTGACATTCTGTCCAAGTAAGGTGATTTCTTGAAACCCTTGGCGAGCCAAGTCTCTAACTTCAGCCAGTACGTCCTGCGGTCTGCGGCTTCTCTCTTTACCGCGTGTATACGGCACAATACAGTAGGTACAGAACTTATCACAGCCGTACATAATATTGACCCAAGCGCGTATTCCTTCCCGCTTCTTAGGTAAGTTCTCCACGATGTCGCCTTCTTTGGACCATACCTCTACAACCATTTCTTTGTTAAAGAAGGCATCCTTCAACAAAGCAGGCAATCGATGAATATTGTGCGTACCAAAGATCAAATCAACAAAAGCATGCTTTTGCATAATCCGATTAACAACAGCTTCTTCTTGCGACATGCAACCGCAAACACCAAGCACCAATCCTGGTTTCTGAGCTTTCAAAGCCTTCAAGTGTCCTAGTTCACCGAACACCTTATCTTCTGCATTTTCCCGAATCGCGCATGTGTTCAACAAGATCACATCTGCTTGATTTTTATCCTCAGTCGTTTGATAGCCCATTTGCTCAAGCAGGCCCTTCATCACTTCTGTATCGTGCTCATTCATCTGGCATCCGTAAGTGCGAATTAAATAATATTTATCTTTGCCGAACTCCTGCATCTCCTCAGGAATCATGAAATCATAATGAACGGCGATCTCTTCTTTTCCGCGCTTCTTAGCATCTGTCAGTGAAGGAGGCTGAAAATATTGGGAATAATCCTTATCGGATTTCACTTGGTTAGCCACTTTCGTTCCTCCTAAGAGTTTTGCTTGTGAAAACTTGCTTTATTTACAAATAAATACGCAACTTTAATTATAGCATCTCAAGCCTACTTAGCACAAAAGGAAATTACCATCTGACTGAAAACGTGGTATCCGAGGACTAATCAAGCAGCTCGGCTAGATCTCCTGTCTTTACACCTGCTGCATTTCCCTCGTCTGTATCAATATGCATGTCCAAGGCATATTGATCTGATACTCGTGCAATAACATTCTCAAATACTAATGGGCGCTCCCCATTCATTCTAACACGCAGC
Organism: Paenibacillus sp. HWE-109; assembly: GCF_022163125.1. Taxonomy (NCBI): domain Bacteria; kingdom Bacillati; phylum Bacillota; class Bacilli; order Caryophanales; family Paenibacillaceae; genus Paenibacillus; species Paenibacillus sp. HWE-109. The sequence goes on from NZ_CP091881.1 coordinate 3,183,422, forward strand.
ATTTGTTTATCCTTAATACCCCATTTGTCTGCATCGGAGGTATGGAAGTGAATATGCCGAGCTGCAACAATAACCCCTCTCTCCAACTCTACCTCACCTTTTGGACCAATCACGCGAAGTCCAGGTGTATCTTCTATGTATCCTGATTCCCTAACTGGGGGTTTGATGCCGAGTGAAAAGGAATCCGTCCGGGAAATTTCAATTTGCGTATGGGGGCGGGCAGGACCGAGAATCCGCACTTTCTCAAATTTACCTTTGGGTCCGACGATCGTTACCGTCTCTTCTGCCGCGAATTGTCCTGGTTGGGAAAGATCCTTGAAATGCGTGAGTTCGTAGCCTTCGCCAAATAAAGTTTCGATGTGATCTGGAGATACATGTATATGTCGAGCTGATACGCCTACTGGAATAGTCTTCATTGTTGTTCATCCTTTATCGTTGATATAGTTGTCAGTATTGCCGCTCAGCAAAAAGGGCATACGGAGTTTCTCCATATGCCCTCAAGTTAGAAAACGTATTATTTAAACTCAGTAAGCATTTTGTTGAAATCCGCTTCTGAAATCTGAAGATTTTGTTTCGAAAGTCCTTCTTTAGCAAAAGTAGGAATGGAATCTTCGTAGCTTTTTTTGTCTTTGTTTTGGTAAATGATACCAGTCAACATGGAGTTTGTTTCCATGATTTTGGTCATTGCCATAACGCGGTTCGTGTAATCATAGTCAGGAATTTCATCCAGATCTACGATGTTCTCTTTGAACCAGTCATAAGTGTTTACTTTGTTGAAAGTTACACACGGACTGAATACGTTGATTAGGGAGAAACCTTTGTGGTTCAAACCAGCTTCGATAACAGCTGTTAACTGTTTCAAGTTGCTGGAGAAAGATTGAGCAACGAAAGTTGCACCTGCAGCCATAGCTACTTCTAACGGAGAAATCGCCGACTCGATTGTACCTAGTGGTGTGCTTTTCGTTTTGAAGCCTTCCGCACTACGTGGGGATGCTTGCCCTTTCGTCAAACCGTAGATTTGGTTATCCATTACGATGTAAGTAACATCGATGTTACGACGAATCGCATGAACAGTATGTCCCATACCGATTGCGAAGCCGTCACCATCACCGCCGGATGCGATAACTGTCAAATCACGGTTAGCCATTTTCACACCTTGTGCGATTGGCAATGATCTACCATGAATCGTATGGAAACCATAAGCATTGATGTATCCGGAGATACGTCCGGAACAACCGATACCGGAAACAATTGCTAAACCTTCAGGCTCTAAACCAACATTAGCAGCTGCACGCTGAATAGCCGCTTGTACGGAGAAATCTCCGCATCCTGGACACCAGTTTGGCTTAACATTGTTGCGAAAATCTTTTAATGTTGCCATGCTAAAGTCAACTCCTTACATTTTTGTTCAATTTCTGCTGGTAAGAACGGATTTCCGTTGTATTTAAGCACATTTTTAATTTTATCCGCATGACCTACATGCAGTTTAATTTGATCAGCTAATTGGCCAGTTGCATTGTTTTCAACAACGATAACCGTTTTGGCTTTTTCAATGTATGGACGCAATTGCTCAGCTGGGAACGGATGAATCAAGCGAACTGTTGCATGGTTCGTTTTGATGCCTTCCAACTCAACGCGGCGGCGAGCTTCGTCAATGGTTCCACCCGTTGAACCCATACCGATAATTAGAAGATCTGGGTTTTCGTGCGTAGCATCCACTTTGATAGCGTCCGTCACTTGGATGTGTTTCAACTTCTCAAGACGTTTATCCATCATGCGTTGACGGTTCTCCGTGCTCTCGGATGGACGACCCGTTTGGTCATGCTCAACCCCAGTAACATGGTGAATACCATTTTTGACGCCTGGAATGATACGTGGTGATACACCGTTTTCTGTGAACTCGTAACGCTTGAACAATTGGTTTGCTTCTTGCTCAGGAGCTTCAGTTACCAATGCTCCGCGGTCAATCACGATACGGTTGTAATCCAGCATTTCTGCGGATTGTTTACCTAGGGAAAGCTGAAGATCTGTCATCAAGATAACTGGAACTTGATATTTCTCAGCAAGGTTGAACGCTTCAATTGTATCGTAGAAGCACTCTTCAATCGTACTTGGGGACAACACGATTTTGGGAATCTCACCGTGAGTTCCATAAACCATTGCGTTCAAGTCGGACTGTTCCTGTTTCGTTGGAAGACCTGTACTTGGACCACCGCGCTGAGTATCTACGATAACAACTGGTGTTTCTGTCATACCTGCAAGGCCAATTGCTTCCATCATCAAGGACAGACCAGGACCGGCAGAAGCTGTCAATGCACGAGCACCAGCGTAGTTAGCGCCAATTGCCATTGTACATGCTGCGATTTCGTCCTCCGTTTGGATCACTGTACCACCGAATTTAGGAAGTGCTTTAATTAAGTACTCCATAACTTCGGATGCTGGTGTAATTGGGTAAGCCGGCATAAAGCGGCAACCTGCTGCTACCGCTCCAAGAGCGATTGCATCATTTCCGATCATAAACAATTTTTGTTCGCCGTCGGCAGGTTCCAATTGAAAATCAAGGATAGGACCGCCTGCAAGTTCCAGAACGGATTCAGCACCTTTACGAACAGCTTCGATGTTCTTCTCAACAACAGCTGCGCCTTTACGGCCAAACTCTTCTTCAACAGCTTTATTAAACACATCAAGCGGCAAACCGAGCAGTGCCCAAGAAGCACCTGATGCGGCCATGTTCTTAAATAGGGATGTCCCTAGTTCTTCTGCGATTGCAGTAATCGGAACTGGAAACAGACGTGCTTTGATGCCTTCAGGTAATACAGGATTAAATTTAGCGTCTGCTACGATAACCCCATTGTCACGAAGCTCGTGAGCATTGAAATCAATACTTTCTTGGTCAAAAGCAACCAAAATGTCCAAATCGTCTGAAATTGCGCGAATCGGTTTAGTGCTGATGCGAATCTTGTTATTCGTATGTCCCCCCTTAATCCGTGAAGAGAAATGACGGTACCCATACAAATAGTAACCGAGACGGTTCAATGCAGTAGAGAAAATGCGGTCTGTACTTTCGACCCCTTCACCCTGCTGACCTCCGATTTTCCAAGATAACTGACTAATCACCGTACGTCCACTCCTTTTGATTGTAGCTGCATGAAGACATTAATAAGCTAATTGTTTAGTAAATGAAGATGATTCAATAAAAATTTTCTTTCACTTGTCAACCAAATTCTATGCCTTTATGGATCAAATTGCAAGGGGTACAAACGATTCTAAAAGATAGAGTTTTTAGATTGAATCCATATCAATATTAGATTGATTATGAAAATTCATTTCGGAAGGTTCTGAAGCATGAAATTGCGCCAATTGCCATACAAAAAAGCCTCAACTTGTGATTCCCTATAGTTTTTACATAAAGCCTCTATTATATTTCCGTATTGTCCGGCATGTCGTAAACCTTTGATCCACTGTTCAATGCCATCAAAATCAGAACCAAACCCAATATGCCGCTCCCCTCCTAAGGCACAAACATAGTCGATATGTTTCAACAAAGCTGCGATCGGGACAGTCATAACAGCGCTATCTACAAAGTAAGGTACGAACGTGATTCCGATGTTGCCCTTACATTGAATGATAGCTTTAATTTGATCGTCTGATAAATTTCTTGGATGGGGACATACTTTCTGAGCATTGGAATGGGAAGCGATAAAAGGTTTGCTGTACATTTCAATCAGTTCCCAGAAAGCCGCTGTAGACAAGTGTGACACATCTACTATTATACCCATAGTTTCTAATTCTTTTAACATCAGTTTACCTTTTCTTGTGAATCCGCCTTTTCTAGGCTCCATGACGCCGTCTGCTGCCCAATTGGCATAGTTCCAAGTCAAGCCGATGCTTCTAACTCCCAAGTACTGCAGGATTCGCAAATGCGTCATATTCCCAGCGAGAGCATCTACCCCTTCAAGTGTTAAAATAGCCCCAATCAGGTCCCCCGCTTCAACAATGCGCCAGTCAGCCTCGCGCTGAATAAAATGCATGCCTGGATGTTGAACGATTTGCCGATGAAACACATCGACCATTTGCAGTATGTGATCAAAGGTAGGTTGTTGAATAGAATCCGACAGATAGATGGCGAAGCATTGCACCTTGACTCCTGCCTGTTTGAGTCTTGGATAACTGACATCAAGTTCCTGCTCTTCTATGCCGAATTGAAGCTTAGGATTCATATACAGTTTCGTGAGCGCATCGCAATGACCATCCATGATTTTGATTTTCATCCAACCTGCCTCCTCTGTTTAGATCCAAACAAAACAAAAACCTCTATCATAGAGGTCTTATCGCACAAGAAATGAGAAAAAACCTGTCTACAAAGTAAACAGGCGTCGTGCTGTATGTATATTGCCGTAATCTAGCGCGGCTCAACAATTAATTTAATGGCCGTCCGATCTTCCCCGTCAATCACAATATCTGTGAAGGCTGGTACACAAATGAGGTCAACTCCACTAGGCGCCACAAATCCTCTTGCGATAGCTACTGCTTTGATGGCTTGGTTAAGGGCTCCTGCACCAATAGCTTGGAGCTCAGCGGCTCCACGCTCACGCAAAACACCTGCCAATGCACCTGCTACGGAGTTTGGATTGGACTTTGCTGAAACTTTCAATACATCCATGAATAGTACCTCCTCGGGAATGATGGATAGATTCCATTAACCATCATATTCCCCAGGCCGGCTAAACATGTCAGTTCACTAAAATTGAAAATTCGAAATTTTCTGACCTGTGGCGCTAATCCATAAACACTTGATCTTCATCATAACGTATGAGATTAATGCTTTTGGCTAATCCCGTCTGATCGTTGAGCTCAATCACCACAGCATGGAAATGCCATTTCCCTTCATCCGTGACGAAACGCACTGGCAACTGTGTTTTAAATTTCTGCAGCACCGCATTGCGTTCTACGCCTAGAATGCCATCGCGTGGTCCAACCATCCCCACATCAGTTACATAAGCAGTTCCTTGCGGCAAAACACGATTATCATTCGTTTGAACATGCGTATGCGTCCCTACGACAGCTGAGGCCTTTCCGTCCAAATGCCAACCCATGGCAATTTTCTCCGAGGTCGCTTCTGCGTGAAAATCGACGAAAACGAATTTATGCTTTTTCTTATCAGCTTCAAGAATCTCATCCACTTTGCGGAACGGGCAATCGATCGGCGGCAAGAACGTCCGGCCTTGCAAATTGATAATTAATAGCTCTTGGTCTTTCACTTTAATGACCGTATGTCCTCTCCCCGGTGTACCCGGCGGAAAGTTAGCAGGTCTAATCATTTTCTCATCACGATCGATAAAATCGAATATTTCTTTCTGATCCCATGTATGATTGCCCATTGTAAGGGCCTGAATGCCCATCTCATAGATTTCTTTGGCAATAGCTGAGGTAATGCCCTTCCCAGCTGCCGCGTTCTCCCCATTGGCAATAAAGACAGCGTGAGGATGTGCTTGCTTTAATCTTGGCATAATGTTCTTTAGTGCTTTCCTACCTACGGATCCAACGATATCTCCAATAAACACAATTTTCATAACTTCTATATAGCTCCTTTTCAAACCCTGCATAGTCCCGCGATGATGATTTCAAGCATTTGCCTTAAAAATAAGGAAAAGTGGCTATATCAGCCACTTTTCACATTTTTTCTTATTTAGCGTACTCCACTGCTCTGGTTTCACGAATGACCGTAACCTTAATATGTCCTGGATAATCGAGTTCACCCTCGATTTTCTTGGTAATATCACGGGCTAGACGGAACGCTTCGGTATCATCCACTTTCTCAGGTTGAACCATAACGCGCACTTCACGACCCGCTTGAATGGCGTAAGACTTCTCTACACCCTCAAAGGATTCAGAAATTTCTTCAAGTTTCTCCAGACGTTTAATGTACGTTTCTAGAGTCTCTCTGCGTGCTCCCGGTCTTGCTGCGGATAAAGCATCAGCAGCCCCAACTAGCATTGCGATAACAGACGTTGCTTCCACGTCACCGTGATGTGAAGCAATACTGTTAATAACGACTGGATGCTCCTTGTACTTCTTGCCAATCTCAACACCGATTTCCACGTGTGATCCTTCGACCTCGTGGTCAAGTGCCTTACCGATGTCATGAAGCAGCCCGGCACGTTTCGCCAAAGTTACGTCTACCCCGAGCTCCCCGGCCATCAGACCAGCCAGATAAGCTACTTCCATGGAATGTTTCAACACGTTCTGACCGTAACTTGTTCTAAATTTCAGACGTCCCAAAATTTTGATCAAATCAGGATGCAAACCATGTACACCAACCTCGAAAGTGGCTTGCTCTCCGTATTCGCGGATACGCTCGTCCACTTCCTTGCGGGATTTCTCAACCATTTCTTCGATCCGCGCTGGATGAATACGTCCATCAGCAACCAGTTTCTCCAAAGAGGTACGAGCGATTTCGCGTCGGATGGGATCAAATCCAGATAAAATAACAGCTTCTGGCGTATCATCAATGATGAGGTCGATACCCGTTAATGTTTCAAGTGCACGAATATTACGTCCTTCACGACCGATAATGCGGCCTTTCATTTCTTCATTAGGCAATGAAACAACGGAAACCGTCGTCTCAGCAACGTGATCTGCCGCGCATCGTTGAATAGCGAGCGTGATGATCTCACGAGCTTTCTTATCGCCTTCTTCTTTGGCTTGTTGTTCAATTTCTTTAATCAACTGTGCCGTTTCGTGACGTACTTCCTGTTCTACGTTGGTGAGGATGATGCTTTTCGCTTCCTCCATTGTAAGACCGGAAATCCGCTCTAACTCCGAAACTTGGCTCTTATACAGCTGATCAATTTGTGTTTGTGTATCCTCGATCCGCTTCTCTTTGTTGGCAACTTGCTCTTCTTTACGCTCGAGAGATTCTAATTTTTTATCCAGCGATTCCTCTTTTTGCAACAATCGTCTTTCTTGTCGTTGTATTTCATTCCGACGTTCACGAATGTCTTTTTCAGCTTCGGACCTTAGCTTATGCACTTCGTCCTTTGCTTCCAGAACCGTTTCTTTTTTCAGTGCTTCTGCTTCCTTCTTGGCAGATTCTCTAATCTGTTCAGCGGCTGTTTCAGCACTGGAAATTTTCGCTTCTGCAAGAGATTTACGGATAAAATAACCAATCCCTAAGCATGCAGCTCCAACAATGAGAATGATCGCGACCCAGATGAAAGACATCATCTTGTTCACCTCCTCGTTGGTTTCTCCAAGGTGTTAGCCTGGGATTCCGTTCGGTTTTTTAATCCGATTTTTAATTGTTTGGCTAGTCATACATACCCTATTGATGAAAAAGAGTATGGCTTTTAAATGAATGCGCACTGTGCGTTAGAGGCACTATAGTGCTAATAATCCATAATCAACAGTGTAAAAATTGGCGGTTTCTACATCTGTTCCCTCAAAATCAATGATAGAAGTATGATTTTGAACAAATTATGAAAATATACACTGTTATTTTATCTTTTGTCGAAGAAGCTTGTCAAGCGAATGTCATGGATTCACTCACAAGAGTCCCAAACTATGGTTAATGACATTAACTAAACATCTTTTTAATTAACGACATTAACTATCGAAAGCATCATCGATGAAATCAAACTCTTCGTCGTTAGGTTCGCTGCTGACTTGGGCCAAAACCTTGGTAACAATAGATCCTGTATACCCCCGGCGCATCAAAAAGGCGCCTGTTTTTCTTTTGCGATCCATCGTTTTTCCTGAGGTTTGTTTCCATTTTGTTTGAGCCAGTTTCATAGCTCCCGCAAATTCATCATCAGGATTGATCGTTTCCATTGCATTTTTTACCAATTCCTTATCGATGCCTTTTTGTTGAAGTTCCTGACGAACCAAGTTCCGACCTTTGCGTTGCGTAATAATCCGACTGTCTGTCCACATTTTCGCAAACTCTTCATCATTGAGATAATTCTGTTCAGCCATCTTCTCACATGCCCAATCGATGACTGCAGCTTCGTACCCCGCTTCTTTCAGCTTGCGTTTAACTTCGATTGCCGAATGAGGGCGACGCCCGATAATACGTATCGCTTTTAGGTAGGCACTATTACGTTCTTCATCTATCGTAATTTTCTCAACATCCTGTTGATTAATAATTTCTCCCTTAACTAATCGATGCTTGATCAAAATATCTTCATGAACCGAGAATGCGTACTCCTCATTGATAAAAATATTATAGCGATGCCTGCCTTTTTTTTGTTTCTCAACCAGCGTAATTATTGACAATGTGTGCTCTTCATCGCTCATATCCAGCCAACTCCCCTAAAATGAAAAGCACCTTAACCCAAGGTTAAAGGTGCTTTCCTCTATGATTTAAATGTTATTCGAAAGCAACTTCCAATTCATCTTCGTCCTCATCTTCGTTTAGACCAACAGCTTTGATTAAGTTGCTGTTTTCACGAATTTTCAGCTCTATCGTTTCGGAAATAGCTTTGTTGTCTTTCAAGAATTGCTTCGCATTCTCACGACCTTGACCCAGTCGCTCGCCTTCATACGAGTACCAAGCTCCGCTCTTATTAACGATATCCATCTCTGTACCGATATCAATAATACTGCCTTCGCGGGAAATACCCTCGCCATACATAATATCAACTTCCGCTTGTTTGAATGGAGGCGCTACTTTATTCTTAACGACCTTAATTCTTGTACGGTTACCGACCATGTCATTTCCTTGTTTGATCGTTTCAATACGACGAACATCAAGTCGTACAGAGGAGTAAAACTTCAATGCGCGACCACCAGGCGTTGTCTCTGGGTTACCAAACATGACGCCAACTTTTTCACGCAGTTGGTTGATGAAGATCGCAATAACTTTGGACTTGTTAATTGCACCTGAAAGTTTACGAAGAGCTTGAGACATCAAACGAGCCTGCAAACCAACGTGTGAATCGCCCATCTCGCCTTCAATTTCCGCTTTCGGAACAAGCGCAGCAACCGAGTCGATGACGATGATATCCACTGCGCCACTGCGTACAAGCGCTTCAGCGATCTCTAAAGCTTGCTCACCCGTGTCTGGTTGGGATAATAGAAGCTCATCTATGTTAATACCAAGTTTACTTGCGTAAGAAGGATCCAAGGCATGTTCAGCATCAATAAAGGCAGCTTGTCCGCCAACTCTCTGTACTTCTGCAATCGCGTGAAGGGCTACCGTCGTTTTACCTGAAGATTCCGGACCGTAAACTTCAATAATTCTTCCGCGTGGGAATCCACCTATACCTAGTGCAATATCAAGCGCAAGCGCTCCAGTTGAAATCGTTTCAACTTGCATATGCGTAGACTCTCCAAGTTTCATGATGGAGCCTTTACCGAACTGTTTTTCAATTTGACGTAGTGCATTATCAAGTGCTGCGCGACGATCTGTCAAAACAATCACTTCCTTCTTCTATCATTATAGGTATATGATAACCTGTTTTAGAGTGTTTGCCAAGCATTTTTTCGAACATACATTCGACTTTTTAGCGAACAAACAAAAAACCGCAACAAAGTTATCGCTTTGTTACGGTCCTTCCGTTAACACTTACTCTTATTATAAGCGAACATTATTGATCTTTCAACTGTTTCCATAATTGATAGAGCGCACTTTTGGCTGCTCTATGTTTGATTGATTCCCGATTGCCTGAAAGCTGCAGCTCAATCACTTGGGTTGGCTTATTTTTTTGCGCGAATCCAATATATACCAGCCCCACCGGCTTGCCTTCTGAAGGACTTGGACCCGCTACGCCGGTAACCGAGATGCCAAAGTCACTTCCGGTCTTCCCGCTTATATGTTCAGCTAGCAGAACAGCTGTTTCACTGCTTACCGCACCGGGAGCTCCCTCGCCTTCAAGAACTTCCATCGGAACGGAAAGAAGCTGATGTTTGAGCGCATTAGTATAACAGATTACGCCTCCAAGAAATGGCTGCGAGCTGCCTGGAATTGAAGTTATCAGATCACTCAACAAACCGCCTGTACAGCTTTCCGCAACGGCAAGTGTTAGTTTCTTAGCCGCCAACAATTGCACAACGACGGCTTCAATAGGGACGTCTTGTTCCGCATAGAGATGTTCAGACAATCGACTTCTAATCGCTTGTTCCGTGGATTGCAGCTTTTTCTCGCCTTCATCAGCGGATTGTGCGCGTGTCGTAATACGAATTGTCACCTCGCCCTCTTTGGCGTAAGGAGCAATGGTTGGATCGGTTTGGGCTGCAATCAAATCAAGCAATTGATGTTCCAGATTGGATTCGCCGATGCCGGCAAATTTAAGCATCTTGGAATACAGGGGTACTTCGTCAGTCATCTTAGTCTGTAGCCAGGGAACTGCATGTTTTGAGAACATAGGCTTCATTTCCTTGGGAGGACCTGGCAATAGAATAAAATGGGTCCCTTCGTATGTAAAAGCGATTCCAACGGCTAGCCCCGTTTCGTTATGCAAAGGATCACTGTCCGCCAACATCAATGCTTGTCTTCGATTGCTGTCCACCATATGAATGCCGCGGGTTTGGAACATATCGGTTATTGCTGTCATCGATGGTTCATGGATGATCAATTCACGGCCTGCGAACCCAGCCAGCACGTCTTTGGTCAAGTCATCCTGGGTTGGGCCAAGCCCGCCCGTACAAATGACGACGTCCGCTCTGGAAGCCGCTAATTTGAAGGTTTCAAGCAATCTCTGTTCATTATCACCGACAACGGTTTGGAAATACACGTCGACACCGATCGCAGCGCATTCACGTGATAGGAATTGTGCATTCGTGTTCACGATTTGACCAAGCAATAGTTCTGTTCCAATAGCGACAATTTCAGCTTTCATCTCAAACTCCTCCTTTAAATAAGAAAACCTCTATTGCGGCTGTTCAATGAAGAGCGACCGCATGTAGAGGTAGGTTTTATCGCCAACAGGTTGCCCTATTATGCTTTTTCTGAAAAGTCTATGACGTGTTTATTCTTCACAAAGTACTCAATTCCTGAGTAGACCGTAATAATCGCTGCTGCCCAACTAGCTATAACATCAAAGGGGAAGTGCAGAAACGTAAACGGAAAATTATTGATAAGCAGTGCAATGATGGCCGTAATCTGTGCAGCCGTCTTTGCCTTTCCCCATTTGCTCGCAGCCATGACTGTGCCTTCCAATAGAGCAATTTGGCGAAGTCCGGTAACTGCCCATTCTCTACTGATAATCACAATGACAATCCAAGCATCTACTTTATCCATTTCAACTAAAGAAACGAGTACAGCTGTAACAAGCAGCTTATCCGCGAGCGGATCTAACAGCTTGCCTAAGTTAGTTACAAGATTACGTTTTCTGGCTATGTAACCGTCTAAACTATCGGTACTCGCTGCAATAATGAAAATTAAGGCAGCAATAATTTGATTGTACGTAATACTGAACTCCTCAATCCGTATATGTGGAAATTTTACCTTGATCAACAAGAAAAACATGATGATAGGTACTAATAAAATCCTCGCCACGGTGATGCGATTGGCTAGGTTCATGCAATAACCTCCCCTGATAAATCAAACTCATAGGAGTGGGTAATGCGAACTTTTGCCATCTCGCCAATATTCAACTTCCCATTAGATACGAATACTTCGCCATCAATCTCGGGAGCGTCAAACTGGGAGCGGCCAATATAGACATCGCTTCTGCCATCGTATCTTTCAATCAGCACATCAATTTCTTGACCGATACGGCGTCCGCCGCGTATATTCGAAATTTCACGTTGAATTTCCATAATGGCATTCGCCCGATATTCTTTTACATCGTCTGGAACTTGATCCGGCAAACGTGCTGCTGGCGTATCATCTTCCTTGGAGTAAGCAAAAACACCCAGACGATCGAATTGTACGTCGCTTACGAATTTCTTTAAGTTTTCGAAATCTTCCTCCGTTTCCCCAGGGAAACCAACTATAAGAGATGTGCGCAGCGCGACATCAGGAATAGCCTCACGGATTTTGCGAACCAACTCGCGCGTATCTTTCTGGCGACCTGGTCTTCTCATCCGCTTAAGGATCGAATCTTCACTATGTTGCAGAGGCATATCGATATACTTGCAGATCTTGGGATTAGACGCCATCACTTCGATCAGCTCATCGCTAAAGAATCCTGGATACGCATAATGCAGCCTTACCCACTCAATACCTTCTACTTCGCTAACTTTGTTCAATAAGGTAGGCAGCATAAAGCTATCATAAAGATCGGTACCGTAATTCGTGGAATCTTGTGCAATAAGGCTAATTTCCTTAACGCCTTGTGCAGCCAAATTAGCCACTTCTGCAACGACAGACTCCATGCTTCTGCTTTTGAATGCACCGCGCATAATCGGAATACTGCAAAACGTACACGCATTGTCGCAGCCTTCTGCGATTTTCACATAGGCTGTATAGCGGGGGGTTGCCACAAGTCTTGGCAGATCCGCATCATAATTAAATACCGGATTCCCCACTAGAACCGGTTTCTTGCCACGTAGAGCTTCATCTACGATATGATTGATTTTATCAAAATCTCCAGTACCAACAATGCCATCAATTTCTGGCATTTCGTCCATTAGCTGCTTCTTATAGCGCTGAGTTAAACAGCCTGAAACGATAAGCGCTTTGAGATTTGCGGTTTGTTTCAGTTCTGCCATATCCAAAATTGTATTTACGGATTCTTCTTTTGCTGCATCAATGAACCCGCAAGTGTTCACGATAATGACGGTAGCGTCTTCCTTGTTGTCCACAAGTTGAAAACCACGTCCATGTATTAATCCAGCCATAATCTCGGAATCAACCATATTCTTTTCGCATCCGAGGGTTACTACTTTAACCTTTTCTGTCATGAATGAAACAACCTCCAATAGTCCTAAAAAACGCTCCTTACCAGTATAATACAAGCCCTATGGGGTGTCAAAATGTAAAAACCCCCTATAACTAGGGGGTTTTAAACAATTGCCGCTCATATGTACGCTTATTTCATATTAACAAATTGTAAATCAAGAGGGATGTCCGCTTTGCGTAACAGCGCAATAACGGCTTGCAAATCGTCACGACTCTTCCCTGTTACACGAATTTGATCCCCTTGAATTTGTGTTTTGACCTTTAATTTGGAATCGCGAATCAAGATGTTTATCTTTTTGGAATTATCCTGATCTACACCCTGTTTCATACTAATTTTCTGCCTAACCGTTTGGCCAGCTGCCGGCTCAACTTTGCTGTATTCCAGATTTTTGATCGAAATTCCGCGCTTCGTCATTTTGGCATGCATAATATCGAGGACATTCTGCAGTTTAAACTCATCATCGGAAGTGACTACCAACTGATCTTTATCCAGCTTAATGCTGCTCTTGCTGCCTTTAAAATCAAAACGGGTAAGAATTTCTTTCTCCGCCTGCTGAATCGCGTTGGTTAGTTCCTGCATATCCACCTTGGAAACAATATCAAACGAACTTTCTGTACTCATCGTAGACAAACATCCTTTCCATCAAATTACATTAGCATTATAGCAAGAAGCCAAAAAAAAAGAAACATCCTGCAGCCCTTGGCCTAGGATGTCATTGTTGGGTAATCATTACCCGGGAAAGCGCAGGAAGCGCCAAAATGCTAGTTTTTTTGCAAATTGAGCTGGACGCGTTTAGGGTTTGGCGTGTCACCGACAGGTACAACCGTGCCATTCACGCTAAGCTCCACAGCGCTAGCTGCACCTACATTCAGATACGCTGAAGTTGCGATGTCAAATGTATCGGTATCCCCGGCTTTATAAAGTTTCTGTCTAAGCATTTCTTTGCCGCCTTCTGTCAAGGAATCGACACGAATCCAACAAGATCCGGTAATCTTCAATTGAATATTCAAATTTGCAGTGCCCGTAATGATGTAATTGTCTACACCCTTCTCACTACTGCTGAACTTCACTTGTACGGCAGGTGGAGTCGGAGTGGGCGCTGGAGACGGTGTTGCAGTCGAAAGAGGTGCCACTTTACCATCACTGGATGCAGTTGTAGAATTCGTAGAGTTCGTGCCTGCCGCAGGACTTGTTGAGTTTGTTATTTTGGAAGACTGCGTTTGGGCAGGCTTTTCGTCCGCAGGCGTCCCTTTATAATTCTTATATGTATAATAGTAGACGATCCCAAAAATTAACAGAATGAAGCAGATAAACATGACGCTAGAGGCCCAACGGCTTAATTTCTCCGTATTACGAACGCTCGTTCTGTTCTTGCGTATATTTTCTACTACAGGCTTCTCTGTTACCGGGGATGGGTTCGTCGATTGATACATGTTCAGCACTTCGGTCGGATCAAGACCTACTGCTTCCGCATAGCTCTTAATAAAAGCTCGCACATAAAAGCTGCCGGGCAGTACCTTGTAGTTTCCTTCTTCAATAGCTTCTAAGTACCGTTTGCGAATTTTTGTGACTTCTTGAAGATCGTCGAGCGATATCTTTTTTTCCAAGCGTGTTTTGCGTAAAATGAATCCTAGATCAGACATATGGTCACCTCCCCGTAGGTTTATATTAGTTAATGACGTTTATAATCTTAAAAAGGTTCGGACGTATACGTAAATGAGTCGTAATTAATTTCCTCATCCGGACTATTTCGCAATTCAATAATATAATCAAAGTGATTATATGTGTATTCAGATTCACGGATGAATATATCTGGATGCTCGATCACCTTCGTAGATGGCATGCCCATGATATCCTGCAATAGGCTATAATGCTTCTCATTGGAACGAATGGTCGAGACGATGCCATCGATGATATAGACATTGTTAGGGGTCATTTCATCCTCGGACAGCTGACTGCGGACGGTTTGCCTCAATAACGTTGAAGACACGAACGTCCAGCGCTTGTTGGCGCAGACACTTCCAGCAATAATGGACTCGGTTTTACCTACACGCGGCATCCCTCTGAGACCGACTACTTGGTTGCCTTCCCGTTTGAAAATTTCACCTAAGAAATCTACGAGCAGCCCCAATTCATCCCTTGTAAAACGAAACGTTTTGCGATCATCGGAATCACGTTCAATATATCGACCATGACGAACTGCCAAAATATCAACCAACTTAGGCGGTCTTAATGCTGTAATAGTAATATTATCTACTTTTCTCAACATTTTACCCATTAAGTCAATTTTTTCTTCATCATTAGTTTGAAGCAACATGCCACGGGTCCGATCTTCCACCCCATTGATTGTCACGATATTAATATCCAGCATCCCCATTAAGGAAGCAATGTCCCCTAGTAAACCAGGACGGTTCTTATGAATCTTGTACTCCATATACCACTCTTTAACGTCCAATCGTTCCACCTCATCACCATATCTGTAACAAATCTATGTTACCCATGTTATATAATTTCTACAATTTTCGTCAAAATCCTTCTAAAGACTCATGCAAATCACAAAATTATTTGATTTTTAGTTCTAAAAGCTCTTTCTCATTGTAAGGAAAGCTGCCTTTCTGCCACCCATGATTCGTCATCATCGCTAACCGGTTGTTCAAAATTTCAGTCCAATTGAGCTCAGCCGATAAAGCGTTCGAAATATCCAAGACAGACACACCTAATGTTTTCGCTTTTTGCACTTGGGCTTCTGTTACAGGTGTGTAAAAAATAACCCAATTGGCGAAATGCTGCTTCGTCTGAAAGGATAATTGCTGAAACCACTGGTCATTGTTGTCCAGCAGCACAATATGATCCGCTTCCTCAGAAGGTGCCCACACGGACGGTATGGGACGATCACTGCGTGTCACCCACTCAACGGTTGCTCTCTGCGCCAACAGTTCTTGAATTCGCTTGGATTTCAAATTCTCAACTTGCTGTGCATCAATTTGCCATGTGGAGGCTTGGTCACTTACAGTGCTTACGCTTCCATTGCTGTCTAGCTGACTTTGTAACAATGTCCATTTCCCTGTTGTTAGACCTTGAGCGATCAACCCATTGGCTGGCCCGATTAGTTCATTCCCAATGACATATATGTAATCATATGTGTTTGCTTTCAGCTTGGCGCCAACACTATCATCTAGGCTGTTCACATCTTTGATCCAATCAAAAGCGATAAAGTGTTCACCTCTCCAATTAAGCAGTGCTTGGCCAATTGACTGCTTGGCTGCATCCGACAAACTGGAGCTGGAGAGCATTAAGACGGACACTTTCTTGTCCATAACGTCCTGCTTAATGACAGGAATCCCACGATTTCCACAACCTGTAACGATCAATATGAAAAGTATGAACAAGACCATAAACCTTTTGTTAAGCATGCCATTCGTTTCCTTTCTACCTTTGAAAGCATGCAAAAGCCTCCGAAAGAGGAGGCTTTCACATAGTACCTTATTGAATTGTAAAACGGTTATTAACCTTTGTCTACTAATTTTACCATGAGTCGGGCAATCGTCCGTTTTTCTTGTTCATCCCCTGCATCCCATAGCTCCTTGAGCACTCGTTCTTGCTCATTTTCAGGATCTACTTTATCAGCTAAGAATTCACCGATTTGAAAAGCGAGCTTGGAAATTGTTTCCTCACTCATCCCTGCATGCCCCGCTTGACTCACACGTTCCGCAAGAAACTCTTTCCACTTATCAAATACTTTAAGAACTGTAGCCATTGTAAGAAGCCTCCTTTGAGTTATGAGAAATGGTCATTACATACGTAATATTCGCTTCCCGCTCAAAAATTATGCACAAGGCTTCTTCGCGTAAACTTAGGTTAGCCACCCACCATTTGGACTGATAATTTGTCCAGTAATATAACCAGACTCAGGCAGTGCCAAGAAATAGACAAGAGAAGCTACTTCATCTGGCAATGCAAACCGACCCACAGGAATTTCATTCTCAATGGCTTCCCGCTCCTCAGGTTGAAAACCAGCCATCATTTCGGTATGCACGGCACCAGGCGCTACGGCATTCACTGTAACGCCTGACGGTGCTAACTCCTTCGCTAAAGCTTTGGTAAAGGCGTTGAGTCCTCCTTTGGCTGTTGAATAAACAACCTCACAGGAAGCGCCAGAAATGCCCCAAATGGATGATACATTGATAATCCGGCCATACTTTTGCTTCACCATAGCGCCCATAAAGGTTTGCGTACACAGAAAAGCACCTTTGAGATTCACACCCATAACGGTGTCCCAGTCCTCTTCGGTTACGTCAGCCAACATACCATATAAGGAAATTCCCGCATTGTTCACAACAATATCAGGGATCATGCTTTTTTGCTCAAGTTTTTCCTGCATTTTATAAATTTGATCCCGTGATTTCACATCTGCGGAAACGGTCATTACTTTAGCGCCGTGTTTCATACAGGATCTTGCTACTTCATTCGCCGCTTCATGCGATTCACGATAGTGAATGACGACATTCATACCTACCGCGGCGAAGCGTTCAGCAATTGCAGCACCGATCCCTCTGCTTGCGCCAGTCACTAGAACCGTTTGTTCACTAAAGGGTTTACTGGGTGTTAAGATCACGTCAAATCACGACTTTTTACGATAGAAACAGCTAGTTTGCTCCAGTCAAAATGATCGCGGAAGCGCTGATTCACATCAGCCAATGTAATCTGCTCGTAGACCGGCAAAATATCAAATAAATCGATGTCTTTGAACCGATATTTTGTAAATTCATTGGCAATCGATTCCGGAGAGTTCATCATCCGCAGGAAATTACCGATTTTCTTTTTGCGGCTCCGCTCAAAGGTAACCTGATCCAAGCCGACATCTTTGCGCTTCTCGATTTCTTCGCGAATTCGTGTAACGAGCCCCTCTGGATCTTTGGTATCACCGCCAAGTATGGAGAACGCGTAACCTTCACTACAGTTAAATTCATGACCGAAATTATCTGAAATCAATTGTTCATCATACAATGCCTGATAGATCTCCGAACTAGAACTGAAAAGTACGTCCAGCATGAGCTTCGTTGTAAGCTCTCTGACCAAAAGTTCCTTGCCTATTACGGCAGGAGCAGCTTCCTTGAAGCCCATTAGACACTTAGGCATCGATACAGGCAAGTTGATAATTCTGCGGGCTTCGTTCACGTCAAGCGGTTCATCAGGAAAAAACCGTTCGATACTTCCTTGAGGCGGAAAGCTTTTGGCAGCTTGATTGGTTTTGACTAGGGTGAGAACTTCCTGAGCGTCCACCCCGCCTACAACAAACAAACTCATATTGCTCGGATGATAAAAGGTGTGATAACACTCATACAGCGTTTCTTTGGTGATTTCGGCTATCGATGCTACAGTTCCAGCAATATCAATATGAATGGGATGTTTCGCGTAGAGAGATTCGATCAAACCGTAATAGCTTCTCCAGTCCGCATTATCCTCGTACATCTTGATTTCCTGACCGATGATTCCCTTTTCTTTTTCCACATTTTCATCTGTAAAATAAGGGTTTTGAACAAAATTAATTAATGTCGTTAAGTTTTCCAAATAATGATCGGTGGACGAGAACAAATACGCTGTTCGATCAAAACTTGTAAAAGCATTCGCTGAAGCCCCATTGGAAGCAAAGGTAGCGAAAATATCACCTTCTGGTTCTTCAAACATTTTGTGCTCCAGGAAATGAGCGATGCCATCCGGTACTCGAACCGCATCTTTGCCAGTAACTTGGAAATAATTATCGATCGAACCGTATTGGGTCGTGAATGTGGCATATATTTTCTGAAAGCCTTCCTTAGGAAGAACAAACACATGTAGCCCGTTATCAAGCTTTTCGTGATATATCGTTTCACCCAAGTGTGGATAAGGAATTACCTGCATGGTCTACTCTCCCTTCTGGTCCCGCAAAAAGTAAATCGTGTCCAACTGAACACGTTTGGCAGCTTCAGCAATTGCCGGCACATCAACCTGCTCCACAGCTTCGATCAGTCCAGAAACCGAACGCTCTTTTCCGGATAAAATCGCATTGAAATCAAATGAAATAAGTTCAAAAGCGGAGTCTTGAATTTCACGCAGCTGATTGGAAATCATCGCTTTAGTTTGACTCATTTCAATATCATTAATTTCACCTTGCTCCATGGCGGAAAGCTGTTTACGGATAATATCAACCGCTTTCTCATAGTTGGCCATTTCAATCCCGGATTGAATAGTCAAAATACCTTTATGGCCATCAAAACGTGAAGAAGCATAATAAGCAAGACTCGCCTTTTCACGAACATTTATAAACAGTTTGGAGTGCGGATAACCGCCCAAAACACCGTTATACATAAGCGCAACCGGATATTTATCATCCCGATAGGAAAGATTTGTACGTAAACCCAAGTTCAATTTACCTTGATTGACATCCAGACGTTCGACAATTGTCTTCACCTCACCGCTTGCACCGCGTGGTTCTGAAGTGAGATAACTGACATCTTCCTTACGGTCAATGGCGAATGCCCCTTTTACAATATCTTCTACCTCGGTCAAGGTTGTATTTCCCACGACATAGATATCGATCGGAGCGGTTTGCAGCCATACTCTATATTGTTCGTAGATCTGCTCCGAATTAATGCGGTCGAGGTCAGAAATTTTCCCGAGCGGATGAAGGCGGTACGGCTCATCAGCGCACATTTCTTCCATACAGCGCTCTGCCGCATAACGAATTTTATCATTAATGACCGATTCAATTCGCTTTTGGAGCGTCTGTTTCTCTGAATCAACATACTTCTGGCGAAAATGACCATTTTCCGTGGCTGGTTTCGTTAATGTTTCCCCGACAAAGTCCAAGCCTTGCTGTAATAAGGACTGCGCAGACTTCACGAATCGATCGTTGATAATATCCATGCGCAGCTGCACGATTTGATAATCGCCTCGCTTATAAATATCAAAGCCAAAACCAGCTCCGTAGAGATCATCCAAATGCTCGCGAAATTGCTTCGTTTCCGGGCGCAGCGCAGTTCCTCTGCGCAAGACAAACGGTGTCAAAGCCGTATTCGTAACTGTCTCTTCCCCTAAGGGACGGCCTATGTACACTGAAATTGCAAATGTCTTGAATCGATCTGTGGGAAGTACATGCAATCGAATATGATTCCAAGTACGACGCTCAAATTGTATATGCTCCAAAGGTCTGTCTCCCTTCTATGTCCGTGATATCATCCATTATATTCCTATACGAAGAGGAGAAGCAACCAAAGCTGGTTCCTTCTCCTTGTCCGCTTCTAAATTATTTGCAAAAGATGTGCTTTCCGATATTCTTCACCTGCGGTCTGCTCCAAATCCATTTCGAAGTGGCCGTTGCTGGATTAAAATAGTAGATACAACCTCCGGTTGGATCCCATCCGTTCAAAGCATCCTTAACGGCCTTCTTCGTTGATTCACTGGGTGTTAGCCAGATTTGTCCATCTGCCACGGCAGTGAAAGCGCCGGGTTGAAAGATAACACCGGATACCGTATTGGGAAAACTGGCCGATTTTACCCGATTCAGGATAACCGCAGCTACCGCAACTTGTCCCACATAAGGTTCTCCGCGCGCCTCGCCATTGACTGCATTAGCCATGAGATTAATATCTTGTTCCGAAAGTCCCAGGTTGTTCGAGGGGGTCAAATTCGCTGGCTTTTGATCCGTGGTGACTTTCTCACTTTCGTTATTCCCAGAACCACCGGTTGCTGGAGGAGCGGTAGGCTTCCAATTCTTCGTCGCTTCCCATAACCTGAGTTTTGTTTTGGCTCCAACAATGCCATCCACTGTCATCCCAAATTCGCCTTGGAATCGTTTGACCGCCGTCAACGTCTTATACCCATAATCTCCGTCTATACTGCCATTATAAAAGCCAATGAACTTCAATCGACCTTGCAGTTCGTTGACATCGGATCCAGTGGCACCATAACGGATTTCATTTTTACTGAACGTTTCTTCGGCAGGCGGACTAAACTTTCCTTTTAACTGAAAAGCGACAACAAGTACGAAAACAATACAAAAGGTAAGTACGATTAGTCGTTTATTCATTCCCCTTCTCAACCTCACTTTTCAAATTACAGCCTTTTCTTGCTTATTATGAGAAAGGGAGTCGCTGTTTATACAAATAAAAACACTCTCCTGAGGAGAGTGTTTGTTCAATTCCTTATTCTTGTTAAGAACTTATCCGATTATGTTGATATTGTTCTATGGACATTAGCACCTCACGAGGCTTACTTCCCTCATAGGGACCTACGACGCCTTTGGCTTCCATCGAATCAACCAACCTCGCGGCACGGGTATAACCGACTCTCATCCGGCGCTGCAGCAGCGACACGGATGCTTGTTTGGCTTCCAGAACGATTTGAACAGCTTGATCATAAAGTTCATCCTCGAACTCATTCTGCTGTTCCGGCATTTCTTCTACGTGCGGAACCATCTCTTCTTGATAATTAGCTTGTTCTTGTGTACGTACAAAGCCTACAACATGTTCAACCTCTTGATCCGATAAAAAGGCCCCCTGCACACGAACTGGCTTGGAAGCACCTACTGGCAAGTAAAGCATGTCTCCTCGGCCCAACAATTTCTCCGCGCCAACCATATCCAAGATTGTACGTGAATCCACTTGAGACGATACGCCAAAAGCAATACGGGAAGGAATGTTGGCTTTAATGACCCCTGTAATAACGTCAACAGATGGCCTCTGCGTGGCAATAATTAAATGTATTCCCGCCGCACGGGCCATTTGGGCTAGCCGACAGATCGAATCCTCCACATCGTTCGCAGCGACCATCATCAAGTCCGCTAACTCATCTACGATGACGACATAGTAAGGAAGCGGCGGTGCAGTACCGCTTTCTACGAGCATGGCATTGTAGCCCTCAATATTGCGCGTTCCACTCTTCGAGAACAGCTCATAGCGCTTCTCCATCTCAACAACGACTTTTTTGAGCGCCAGCGATGCTCTACGAGGATCTGTTACCACGGGTGCAAGCAGATGTGGTATCCCATTATACACATTTAATTCAACCATCTTAGGGTCAATCATAAGAAACTTGACTTCATTCGGTTTGGCTTTATATAGAATACTCGTAATAATCCCGTTAATACATACGGATTTCCCTGAACCTGTTGCCCCCGCTACGAGTAGATGAGGCATTCTTGCCAGATTTCCCACAATAGGTTGTCCAGAAATATCCCGTCCCAAAACGACAGATAATCGTGAACTAGATTCCTGAAAAGCGGACGTTTCCATGACTTCACGCATAGTCACGACAGAAACTTCTAAATTCGGCACCTCAATTCCGATCGCGGCTTTGCCGGGAATCGGTGCTTCCATTCGAATATCTTTGGCCGCTAGCGCTAAGGCAATATCATCGGTCAAAGAAACGATTCGACTGACTTTAACCCCGACATCAGGCTGTATCTCGTAACGAGTTACTGCCGGTCCTCTGACTACCTCAAGCACTTTGGCACGAACACCAAAGCTCTCTAGCGTTGCCTCCAGCTTCCTTGCATTCGCTTTGTAGTCTGACATTTCACTGCCTTTGCCTACAGCGGGTTTGGCAAGCAAATCAAGCGATGGCATTTCATACGGTCGCGTTTGGACAACAGGTACGGCGTCTTGGAATTCCAGCGTCACTGGTTCATCCTCTGAATCTCCTGTTCCAGCAGCAGGTTGAGGCTTAACAGACGGTGAAGGCGTTATCGGAATCGCAGCCGGCTGGGCAACTGCTTGTTGAGCTTCTTGGAATACCTGCTCCTGAAAATCACGAATAATCGGTGTAACTGGTACATCCTCATCCATTGGTACAGACTCAGCTCTCGCTTCGTTAGACTTATACACGACCTTCTCCGCGGTCTCAGTGGAATCCAGATCATTCAACTCGTTATCGTCACTCACATCGCTCTCACGAACAGCAGCTTTTTTGCGTCCCTCTTTGATAGGTCGAAGCAGTTCCATGAATAAAGGAGATTTCTTAGCCTTCTTGACTGGCTGGAAAACCTCTTCATCAAATTCATCATCGACCGGTACATAAGTAGGCTTCTTAGTCTTCCGCTCACTAACTCCTGCGGTTGCCGTTTGGGGCTGACCCGATTCACGATCCTCCAGCCATTCTTTCATTCTGTCTTTGAAATTCTGGCCCACATTACTGAATCTGCCTCGAATGACATTCCCCATATCTATATAAGAAATGCCCGTGGCTAAGATAAAGCCAATCACAAATAACGCATACTGGATTAGCCTAGCTCCCAAATAGTCGAACAAGAAATACAAAATACTATACAAGAATGCGCCAATCATCCCGCCGCCGATACCATACTCGAGCGCTGCTTTTCCTGCCTCTGTTGGATGCAATCCTTCCAACATAGCCGTCCAAGTCGACGAAATAACTTTACCAGAGGTAAACCCGCCGTCCGGATATAATTGAGCAAACAAGTCGATTTGATTTTTAATCAAAAGTCCCAGAATAAACAGCAAAATGCCTGCTTTCTTGGGTGTTATCATTTCCGGCCAAGCTCTCTTGATCATGGCATACAATGCCACATATATGAAAATCAGCGGTATTAGCGAATACCACGTTCCCACGAAAAATCGAAAAAGATACACCAAAGAATTCCCAACATGCCCTTGATGCGCAAGTGCAATGACGGAAAAAATCAGGATTAGAATACCGTACAACTCGAATAACAAGCTCGTTTTTATTGCCTTGCCTTTTTTCTTGCGTTTCGCCACGCTTGTCACCCCCAAGTCCACATTATACCATATTGGACTTGCGTGATGATACAGGAACAGCGCTTTAAATAGATGAAGTAGCCTCAGGAAAAGGACTATAGGAAATAATAGTTCCAGGGGCATATTGACGATTTAAATAGTCTTGAGGATTACAACTGTAAAGTCTTACTATGCGTGCTTGAAAGCCGCTAATAGGTTCTATCTGCATCGATATGCCGTCTTGCTCGATCTCCAGATACTTAGGCTCATATGTCTCAATCCCTTCAAATATCACTTCCATTGGCAGCACAGAATAATGAATCATTGCACCAAGCCTCCATTCGAAGATGCTTTCTTAGCATCAATCCGCTTATTCAGCTCTCGAATTGCATCTCCGATACCGCCTACTTGATCAATTAGACCATATTTAACAGCATCAACCCCAATAACGGTAGTCCCGATATCTCTCGTAAGCTCCCCCGTTTTGAACATTAGCTCTTTAAATTTATCTTCCGTCACATTGGAATGCTTCGTTACAAATCGAACGACACGTTCCTGCATTTTGTCCAAGTACTCAAACGTTTGAGGCACACCGATAATTAACCCATTCAATCGGATCGGATGGATCGTCATCGTCGCCGTTTCCGCGATAATGGAATAATTCGCTGAGACGGCAATTGGAACCCCAATGCTATGTCCCCCGCCTAACACGAGGGCAATAGTCGGTTTGGACAGCGTCGCTACCATCTCTGCAATGGCTAACCCTGCTTCAACGTCTCCTCCCACCGTATTGAGGATAATCATGACGCCTTCAATTTTCGGATTTTGCTCAGCTGCCACGAGTTGTGGAATTAAATGCTCATATTTTGTCGTCTTATTTTGAGGTGGGAGTACGATATGCCCTTCCACTTGTCCAATAATCGTAAGGCAGAAAATATTAGATTCGCCTGAAAGTGTATTGGTTTGGCCCAACTGTTGAATATTCTCGAGGACGGGGTTCTTTTTCCCTTCCTCTGTTTCCGGCTCTTGCTGTTTCGGTCCTGTTGGTGCTGCCACTGGAATTCCCCCTTGTCGTACTGCTCTAGCCCAATTGGACGGCTATGCATGTACGGATCATAATCTCCCATAGTATGAATAAATTTGCGTTCTTTCATGCATCGGAAATCGTTCCCTCGACAATGAAAAAAGCCCCCTCCGAATTCGGAGAGAGCTTTACTATTTGCATAGGTTCAAGTGACTGTTCGAGCCTAGACTTCCATGATAATAGGAAGGATCATTGGTCTTCTTCTGGTTTGTTCATATAAAAAACGTCCGAGAACATCTTTCACGTTTGTTTTTAAAGATGCCCATTCATTTACATTTTCGTTCATTAATTTCGTTAATGTATTTGTTACGATACGATTGGCTTCTTCCAAGAGACCCTCGGATTCACGTACATAGACGAATCCGCGAGAGATAATATCCGGTCCGGATAAGATTTTGCCATCTTGTTTGCTAAGTGTAACGACAACCACCAGAATACCGTCTTGAGACAGCAGCTTACGGTCGCGCAACACAATGTTGCCTACATCTCCTACACCGAGTCCATCAATCAGAATGTTGCCGCTTTGAACTTTAGAGCCTTTGCGTGCAACTCCGTGCTGAACTTCTACTGTGTCGCCGATATCGCACATAAAAATATCTTCTTTAGGAATGCCGACAGATTCGGCAAGGATGGCATGTTGACGCAGCATGCGATATTCGCCATGAATCGGAATAAAATATTTAGGCTTGATCAGATTGAGCATTAACTTCAATTCTTCTTGGCTGCCGTGACCAGATACGTGGACACCAGTTACAGAACCTGGTCCGTAAATGACATTTGCACCAATTCGGAATAGCTCATCAACGGTACGCCCTACATAACGCTCATTGCCCGGAATTGGCGTCGCTGCAATAATAACCGTATCACCCGGTAAAATATCGATTTTACGATGAGTGGAACGTGCCATTCTTGTTAACGCAGACATCGGCTCGCCTTGGCTTCCTGTTGAAAGAATAACCACACGGTCAGCAGCAAGCTTGTTCACTTCTTCAGGCTCAATAAGCATGCCGTCCGGAATGTGCAAGTACCCTAACTCGCTAGCAATCGAAACTACGTTCACCATACTGCGACCGATTACCGTTACTTTACGATTTGTTGCCGCGGCTGCATCGAACACCTGTTGTACACGGTGAATGTTCGAAGCGAATGTCGCGATAACAACTCTTTGCTTAGCTTTACGGAAAACTTCTTCAATTTCAATTCCAACGCTGCGCTCAGAGCCAGTGTAGCCTGGACGTTCTGCATTCGTACTATCCGAAAGCAAGGCAAGAACGCCTTTCTTCCCGATTTCTGCCATACGGTGCAAGTCCGCATATTGGTCATTCACAGGTGTTTGATCAAATTTGAAATCTCCTGTGTGAACAACTACGCCTTCTGGTGTGTCCAAAGCGACACCAACAGAATCAGGAATGCTGTGATTTGTTTTGAAGAACGAAGCCGTAAGAACACCTAAGGAAAGAACAGTTTCTGCATTAATAACGATTCTGTTCGTAGTTCCGAGCAAATTCGCCTCTTTCAGCTTAGCTTCGATAAGCCCCATTGTTAGCTTAGTTGCATATAATGGAACATTAAGGTGCTTAAGCACATAAGGTAAGCCGCCGATGTGATCTTCATGGCCGTGCGTGATAATAATTCCGCGTACTTTATCCCGATTCTCTGTTAAGTAGCCGATATCCGGAATGACAATGTCGATTCCCAGCATGTCCTCCTCTGGAAATTTCAATCCACTATCAATGACGATGATATCGTTCGCATACTGAACGCAATACATATTTTTTCCGATTTCGCCCACGCCGCCAAGAGCGAAGATCAAAAGTTTATCAATATTTTTTTTGGACAAGAATATACCTCCTTCTAAGATTGGACGACGAATTTTAAATGAAAAAACCGAACTAGTCACTTGCAACCATTATACATGAAAAAAAACTACAAATACAAGTTAATACCGATTACATTAGTTTCCCCAAAAAAAGAAAACCGATGCCGGAAGCACCGATTCATTAGGCGTTATCATACAAAAAGTGATTGGATGAATTGTCCTTCTTGCTCGGATACACGAACTAGCGGAAGTCTTACTCCTCCTGTTTCCATCCCTTTCAGTGCGAGCGCATGCTTGATAGGCGCAGGACTCGGTACACGGAAAATGCCGGTAAAAACAGGGTGAAGCTTACGATGAAGTTCAGCAGCTTGCTGAATGTTGCCTTCTAGATAATACTTTATCATAGATTGCATTTCTTTTCCAATCACATGACTGGCTACACTGATAATTCCTTGGCAACCCACGGCTAAAGCAGGCAAAGCGTTGCTGTCATCCCCGCTGTAAACAAGGAATCCAGGCGCTGCTTCATTCAAAATACGAGTCAATTGATCCGTATTCGCGCAGTCTTTTGTCGCTACGATATTCGAAATATGGGAAAGACGAACCGTTGTATCCGCATCTAGATTAACGCCTGTACGTCCTGGAACGTTATACAGAATTACCGCAGTCTGAACAGATTCAGCTACCGCTTTGAAATGCTGAAACAACCCTTCTTGCGAAGGACGGTTATAGTAAGGAGCTACGATTAATAAACCGTCTACCCCGAGTTTCTCAACCTTTTGGGAAAAGTGAATCGTATGTGAGGTATCATTACTGCCAGTGCCTGCAATAATCTTGCAGCGTCCACGTGAATAGCGAACAGATAACTCAATAAGCTTAAGTTTCTCATCATCCGTTAAGGTGGGCGCTTCACCGGTTGTTCCGCAAATAACAAGACTATCCGACTGTTGCTCCTCAATTAAATAATTAATAAGTGGTTCTACTTGATCCCAATTGACTTGTAATTGATCGTCAAACGGAGTGACCATAGCTGTGACTACTCTTCCGAAATCCACCGTTTGCACCTCCTGAATTTCCTATTTTCATTTCGATAAATTAAATTTATGATGCAAGGCTTTGACAGATTTAATCATATCTTCACCTTGAACAAGTACCCAAATTGTTGTATTCGAGTCAGCTGATTGAAGGATCCGAATGTCTTCTTCGGTCAAGGCTTCAACAATATGTGCCATGATCCCTGGAACACCGTTAATTCCCCCGCCGATGACGGAAACTTTGGCGCACCCGCTTAGAGCCTTAGGCTCGTAACCTTGATCTCTAAGGAGTTTGACAGCTCGCTCCGCCTCATGATCAAACACTGTATAGACAACCGCTGACGGATTTACATTAATAAAATCAACACTGATCTGATGCTGCGCCATCGTCTTGAACACACGAAGTTGAAGGTCAAATTGCCCTTCTACCGCCGCAACTTGAATCTGTGTAATATTCGTAAAATGAGCAATTCCGGTAACGAAGCAATCTCTTACGTGGCTGCGTTCCTTCGGCATACTGTCAGAAGCTGTAACCAATGTTCCCTCTTCCTTCGAAAACGTAGAACGCACGCGAATTGGGATATTCGCCTGCATAGCAACTTCAACAGCACGAGGATGAATGACCTTCGCACCATTGTGAGCCATATTACAGATCTCAGCAAAGCTAACACGAACTAGCGGTTTCGCATCTTCTACAATTCTTGGATCCGCTGTCATGATACCATTCACATCGGTGAATATATCGACGATCTCGGCTTTTAATGCTGCTCCAAGCGCTGTTGCGGACGTATCACTGCCACCTCGACCAAGTGTGGTCAATTCATCCTGACTTGATTTCCCTTGAAATCCGGTCACAATGACAACCAAATCCTGTGCCAATAAATCGAGGATTCGGTTTGGCTGCAATGCTAGTATCTTCGCGTTGCCGTGCTCGTCATTTGTATGAATGCCAGCTTGCCCACCTGTCAAAACGGTAGAACGAATACCTCTTGCTTGCAGCAAGCTGCACAAATGCACTGCAGAGATTAACTCTCCGCAGCCCATTAGCATGTCGCGTTCCCGCGCCGGCAGCCCCTCTCCGTTCTTTCGAACGAGCTCAAGGAGCGTATCCGTCGCATAAGGTTCCCCTTTTCTACCCATCGCAGATACCACTACAACTAATTGATAAGGATGATTGAGTGCATCTTGAATATGTCCGATAACGTGTTCTCTAGCTGAAGCGGTGGAAAGCGAAGTACCTCCGAATTTCTGCACAAGGATTCGCATGAGTTTCCCCCATAGTCACTGCATGTTGCTAATCGCAGTAGCGCTGATTATTGTTCTATAGCAATATATTCAGCAATTTGCACAGCATTCCAAGCTGCGCCTTTCAGCAGGTTATCCGAAACGATCCACATGTTTAATGCTCTCGGATTGCTCAAATCACGACGTACACGTCCCACGAAAGTTTCTAATTTGCCTGCTGCATCTGTTGCCAGTGGATATTGCTGCTCTTTCGGATTGTCGACTAGCACAATGCCAGGAGCATTGGCCAGCAACGTTTTGACTTCTTCAATGTCAAAATCCTCTTTCAATTCCACGTAGACGGACTCAGAATGCCCGTAAACAACCGGAATGCGTACACAAGTTGCTGTAACTTCAATGGACTCGTCGCCCATGATTTTTTTCGTTTCTAGAATCATTTTCATTTCTTCATTCGTAAAACCATTTTCATGGAATTTGTCGATTTGTGGAATCGCATTAAAGGCGATTTGATGTTTGACCGGCAGAGAACCTACTGGCAAAATATCTGGTTTTGCATCATTGCCTTCAAGAACTTCTTTGGACTGTCTCAACATTTCGTTAATCGCTTTGGCGCCCGCTCCGGAAACGGCTTGGTACGTAGATACGATAACGCGGGAAATCCCATATCGATCATATAATGGCTTAAGTGTAGCAACCATTTGGATTGTGGAACAGTTCGGATTCGCAATAATGCCTTTATGTTCGTTGATTTTCTCAACATTAACTTCTGGTACAACTAATGGCGTTTCTGGATCCATACGGTATGCGCTTGTGTTATCAATACAAATCGTGCCCGCTTGAACAGCATGAGGAGCTAATGCTTTGGTAACATCCCCGCCTGCACTAAACAATGCAATATCAACACCTTGAAAACTCTCTGGTGTCGCTTCTTGAACAACCACATCTTGACCTTTAAAAGGAAGCTTTACCCCTGCTGAACGGGCGGAAGAAAGCAATATTAATTCCTTAATGGGGAAATTCCGTTCTTCTAATAGACGGATGATTTGTTCTCCTACTGCGCCTGTAGCGCCTACAACTGCAACATTAAAAAGCTTCTGGTTCGACATTATGCTGGTTTCTCCCCTTCAAGGATTATATATAAATTAGTATTGAAATCTCTCAATAATCATCGGCTGCAATTGTTTACCTTCCAGTGCAGCTTCACAGGCTTCCATAATCAAGTCCATCCGAGCTACCAACGAATTTGGTTTGGCTCCGGGGGCGTCTTGACCATAAGGAACAAAATAAATGTTCTTGGTGATTAAAAGTTTAGCGATGTTCATCGCATTCAAACCGAGGCCGTCATTGGTAGAAATAGCTAGAACCAACGGACGCAAATTCCTCATTTGGGCCTTGGCCGCCATAAGTACAGGACTTTCAGTCATTGCATTTGCTAGTTTACTAGTCGTATTCCCTGTACAAGGCGCAATAACCATCACGTCAAGCAACTTGGATGGACCTAGTGGTTCCGCATCTACAATCGAAGAGATAATCTGATTGCCTGTAATATCCTTTAATTGCTGCTGCCAATCCGCAGAGTTGCCAAATCGAGTGTCCGTAGTCATCACCGAATTGGATACAATCGGAATCACACGTGCACCTGCATCTACAAATCTCTTAATCTGAGGCATGACTTCTTCCAGCGTACAGTGAGAACCGGTTAATGCATAACCGACCGTTTTCCCTTGCCAATTCATTCCACATCGCTCCTGTCTTTGAAGTCTTCCTCGATCAGCTGACTTAATGTGTTAGCCATGATGCGGCCAGCTGTTTTGGGGGCGACGATGCCAGGTAGACCGGGCGCGAGCATCGCTTTAATGCCTCTTTTCTCAGCGAATCGGAAGTCCGTTCCGCCAGGTTTAGAAGCCAAATCGATGATGAGCGCGCGATGTGGGATATTGGTAATAACTTGCGCTGTGACTATCATAGTCGGAATTGTGTTAAAAAGCAAGTCAATATTCCCCACTTCCGGGTACAAGTCCTTCGTATAAAAAGGCTGAAAACCCATCTCCCACGCTCTCGCAAAATGCTCTGGCTTCCTTACGCCAACCTTGACGGCCGCCCCTAATCCTTGCAACGTTTTGGCCATTGTAAAGCCTGTGCGTCCAAAACCTAAAACCATACAAACAGACCCATGAATCGTGATATCTGTGTTCTGGATCGCCATCATGAGCGCGCCCTCTGCAGTCGGAATAGAATTGTAGATGGCAATATCATCCCGCTCGAATAACTCAATGACTTCAATGTCATGGGCAGCGCAGAGCTTTTTAAGAAAACTCTTAGCCATCCCTGTGTACACTTTGGCATGTTTGGGCAGCGCAGCCATGTGTTCGTCGGTCAATCTCATTTCTTCATTGGAGAACACAGATTCCACCTGTCCTGCATCATCCGTTCCCACCGCAGGTAATATAAGTGCGTCCACGGTTTGGAGTAATACAGGGTCAAGTTTAGCCGTAGAAACACCGCTGAACTGCCTTCCGAGATTATCAAAACCGATTAATGTCACAGTTGCATCTAACTCGGTAAATTTCTGAATTACTTCTAGTTGCCGGGCGTCCCCGCCCATAAATGCAACCGAAATCCCAGTAAGCATTCTTGCCTACACCCCTTTCTCAGTCCGTTTCGATACGTTATAGTATGCGTTCGCCTAATGATGGGTGCAATTCCTTTTCTACCGCACAAGGGGAAACAAAAAAAGACCGTCTTCACGGGGAAGACGGTCCATAACCTTATTATTTCTACTCAACGGCCCGTATGACCGAAACCGCCGGAACCGCGATCTGTCTCCGTTAGTTCCGTTACTTCGACAAGATTAATTTGCGGAACTAATTGAAACACCATTTGAGCAATCCGCTCATTTCGCTGAATCGTAAATGGCTCTTGTCCATGGTTAATTAAGAGCACTTTCACTTCACCTCGATAATCTGCATCAATCGTTCCAGGCGAGTTCAGTGAAGTAATGCCATGCTTATAAGCAAGCCCGCTTCGCGGTCGAATTTGAGCTTCGAGCTCTGGCGGCATACTAAGCGCAAATCCTGTCGGGATAAGCTCCCGTTGGCCTGGGCTCAGAATGATCGGCTCGCTAACCGCGGCATGCAGATCAAAGCCACTGGCTAGCTCGGACATTTTCTGCGGCAGCTTGATATCCTCATGACCAGCAAGGCGTTTAATTTGAACTTCAAAACTAGAGAGTGACAAGCTGATCCCTCCTGAAGCCATTAATTACATCATCCGAATTACCAACCATGGATAAAGCAAATGGGGTAGCGAACAAGGACTTGATCAATGCGCGAATATGATCCATCTGAACGCTTTCAATTCGTTGGATCATTTCATCAAGACTATAATGTTTCCCCGTCATCAACTCATTCTTGCCGAATCGGTTCATGCGGCTGCTTGTGCTCTCCAAACTAAGAATTAAGCTGCCTTTCAGCTGCTCTTTCCCTTTCTTTAATTCCGAGTCCGTCATTCCTTTGATAGCGATATCTTGTAAAAGCTCCATCGTAACTTCGAGCACTTCCAGTGTCTGCTTAGGCGCAGTTCCCGTATAAATCGTGAACATCCCGCTATCGATGTGGGAAGAGTGGTACGAGTATACCGAATAAGCAAGTCCCCGTTTCTCACGAATTTCTTGAAACAGTCTAGAGCTCATGCCTCCGCCTATGGCGTTGTTGAGAAGTACCATTGGATACAAGTTCTCTTCTTGCAGCGACAGTCCAGGCAGCGAGAGACAAATATGATTTTGTTCCGTTTTTTTGGCATGGAAAATCAAATCGCCAAGAAAATCAGGCGCATCATAGCTGGTTTCTATCCCTGTTGTTGCAAACTCGCCAAAATGCTTCTCGATTAGCTCACGCACGCTATCATCAATATTCCCAGCAATGCTTAACACCGTATTCTCGGTATTATAATGCTGCTTCATATAGTTGCGAAGATCATCTGATTTCATTTTGGACAAGTTATCTTCAGTTCCGAGAATCGTATAGCCTAGCGGATGCGAGCCATACGAAGCTTTCGCTAATAAGTCATGGACCAAATCATCCGGCGTATCTTCGTACATGGAGATTTCCTCGTAAATGACTTTCTTCTCTTTCTCCAATTCGCCTTCATCAAAGGATGAATGGAAAAACATATCGGATAAGACATCCATCGCAAGCGGCAGATGCTCGTCGAGTACTTTGGCGTAATAACAAGTATACTCCTTGGATGTGAATGCGTTGACATTCCCACCAATTCCATCAAATATCTCAGCGATATCTTTTGCTGAATGGCGATCCGTCCCCTTAAACAGCATGTGTTCAATGAAGTGCGATACGCCGTTCATTTCTTGAGATTCATTACGCGAGCCTGTTTTTACCCATATTCCGAATGTCACCGATCGAAAAGTAGGGATTTGTTCCATGACGACTCTCAAGCCATTATGTAAGCGATATTTGATCACCAAGGTTCCTCCTCAAAGTGTAGCACCTGAAATCCTATTCCCCAATTATACTTACTTAGTCTAACAAAAATGTGTCTATGACTCAACTTTGTGCCGGGCAGCTCACTTAGTTCGACATTTGCCCCCCATCTGGGATCCGTTTGGAGGATATCAACTCGGATACAGTTCCCAGAGTTAGCCCTTTATTCTTAATGAGTCGAATCATCCCTTGCAGCGCATCTTTGGAAGATGGTGTGGGGTGCATCAGGATTAGCATGCCTGGTTCAATACTCGTCGTTAGCCGCTGAATAATGCGATCTGCTCCAGGATTTTTCCAATCGATTGTATCAAAGGTCCACAGCACCGTTTGCAATTTAAATTCAGAGGCCACTTGAATCGTCTCTTGGCTGAAATAGCCCGAAGGCGGCGCAAAAAGAGTATTTTTAACACCGAGCTGCTGCTTCAAAAGATCTTCCGTCTTGGCGATTTCTTCTACCGCTTTGCTGCGATTTATATTTCTCATATCTTTGTGCGAATAAGCATGATTAGACATTTCATGCCCCTCGCTTTGGATCTTTTTGGCCATTTCAACATTCTTCTTTAACCAAGAGCCATCCAGAAAAAAAGTAGCATGAACGTTTTCATTACGAAGTGTCTCTAAAATACTAGGTAAATATTCATTCCCCCAAGCCACATTAATCATTAAAGAGGCCATTGGCTTCTTGGGGTTTCCCTTATATACGGGAATCGGTCCCAAATCATTCAGTTGAATGCTGGGCTCGACTTCCTTCATAACATAATTAATTTTCCCAGATGTAAGGTTATGTGCAGATAATTTAAGCGTCTCATCGACATCCACTGCCAAGCCATTATACCCTGGTATTGCCTTCCATACAGGATCAATCCTTGCATTTATAGGGGCAATATTCCGTTTTATCGATTCATTTTGGATGATTTCAGTTAGTTGGGACGGGCTTAGTTTAGTTTGCTGGATTGCTCTCGTTGATTCAGATGCAAAAACAGGGAGTGTCTCTTCATTCTGCCAATCGCTCTGATTCACATAAGGCATTTGTATGTTTTTCACAGCTTGAATATATGTTCCTACATCCGGTATTGCCTGAATGGTGAGCATAACCACAGCAAAGAAACTTCCAAGTAGAAGCCATTTTCTCACGTACATGTACAGGTCCCCCCATCCTTATGTCCTGATTGTATGCAGGTCAGGACAAGAGTAGAACGAGGCGTGTCCATGCTCACGGAAAAGCAAAAAAGAGACAGATTGATCTGACTCTTTGTTCAAAATCTATGAAGAGAGACTTCACAAGTCACGCGGCTTAGGTCTGAGCCGGGACTTGCGAAGTTAGCGTCGCTTTGCGAGAAAGATTTACTCTTCCTTGCTGGTCAATTTCAGTTACTTTGACGGTAATTTGGTCGCCAATATTCACGACATCTTCCACTTTGGCAACACGCTCTGTGGAGATTTGTGAAATATGAACCAGACCTTCTTTACCCGGCAAAATTTCAACAAAGGCTCCGAATTTCTCAACACGCTTAACTGTGCCAAGGTACGTTTCACCCACAATGACTTCACGTACGATGCCTTCGATAATGGAACGCGCTTTTTCGTTCATCTCTTGGTTGGATGAAGCGATGAATACACGACCGTCTTGCTCGATATCGATTTTCACGCCTGTTTCTTCGATAATTTTGTTGATAATTTTACCGCCTGCACCAATGACATCACGGATTTTGTCCGGATTAATGTTCATTGTCAAAATTTTAGGCGCATATTTCGAAAGCACTTTTTTCGGCTCAGCAATGCGAGATACCATTTTGCCTAGAATGTGTAAACGACCTTCTTTGGCTTGTTGTAAAGATTGTTGCAGAATACTGCGATCGATACCATCAATCTTGATATCCATTTGCAGAGCTGTAATCCCTTCAGCTGTTCCCGCAACTTTAAAGTCCATATCACCAAGATGGTCTTCCATTCCTTGAATATCAGACAAAATGGAGAAGTGATCGCCGTCTTTGATCAGACCCATGGCAATCCCGGCAACTGGTGCTTTAATCGGTACACCAGCGTCCATAAGAGCTAATGTACTAGCGCAGATACTTGCTTGAGACGTTGAACCATTCGATTCCAACACTTCAGATACAAGACGTATTGTGTAAGGGAATTCAACTTCATTAGGGATGATAGGCTCAAGCGCTCGCTCACCTAAAGCACCATGTCCGATTTCACGACGCCCTGGAGGACGAAGCGGTCTTGCTTCACCAACGGAGAATGGCGGGAAATTATAGTGATGCATGAAACGTTTGGTCTCTGTCAAATCCAATCCATCCAAGATTTGAACATCGCCAAGTGCGCCTAATGTACAAATACTAAGTGCTTGCGTTTGTCCACGTGTGAACAGACCGGAACCATGCGTACGCGGCAATAGATCAATATCACAATCGATTGCACGAATTTCCTCAGGTTTACGACCGTCAGGTCTTACTTTATCATGCGTAATTAAGCGACGAACTTCTTCTTTGACGATATCATACAGTGTTTCTTTCACATCACCTAATAGACCTGGCGTTGCTTCATATAGGGCAGTGAAATGTTCCACAGCTTCGGCGTTAACCACATCAATTGCTTCTTGTCTTGCATGCTTCTCTGGGATTTTGATAGCTTCCACTAATCTGGCTTGTGCAAATGCGCGAACAGCGCTATTTACTTCTGCATCAACCGCATGAAGCTTCACTTCCATTTTCGGTTTACCAGCTTGTGCAACTAACTCCTCGATAACCGCGACAATTTTACGGATTTCATCATGACCGAACATAATCGCTTCCAAGACAACTTCCTCAGAAACTTCATTCGCTCCTGCTTCTACCATCATAATTGCGTCTTTGGTTCCGGCAACCGTCAAGTGAATATCACTTTTCTCAGCGATCTCACCCGTTGGATTAATTACGAATTGGCCATCAACTCGTCCCACAATTACGCCACCAACAGGTCCGTTGAAGGGCACATCGGAGATTGCAAGCGCAGCTGATGTCCCGATCATTGCCGCGATTTCAGGCGGGCACTCTTGATCCACGCTCATAACGATGGAAACGATTTGAACATCATTACGGAACCCTTCAGGAAATAATGGACGAATCGGACGATCCGTTAAACGACTCGAAAGAATTGCTTTCTCGCTTGGACGTCCTTCCCGTTTAATAAATCCACCCGGGATTTTACCAACCGAATAAAGTCTTTCTTCATAATTAACCGTTAGCGGAAAGAAATCCAAGTCTTTCGGTCCGCTGGATGCTGTAACTGTACTTAGTACAACCGTATCCCCGTAACGCACGGTAACAGCTGCATTGGCTTGTTTGGCCAGTCTTCCCGTTTCAAGAATGAACGGTTTTCCGCCAAGTTCCATTTGTACCCTTTTCTCCATAAAATCCTCCTAAGGAATTATTGCATTCCATATGTGTTTGACTGCATGCACAGAAAAAAGGTCCACAAACCTCGTATCTCCATACTCCGTATGTATTCATCATGAACTCACGATGGAGTCATCCTCTATTTCTGCATACTGTCTAGTATTTCCTTCTTTTTCCGTTTTAAAAATACAAGAAAAAGCAACCTTGTTGTCACTCTCTGCTGAAGCTTTATCAAGCCCAGCAAAGGAGCAACAGGTTGCTTCTCATTGTCGGTTTTATCGACGCAAACCAAGCTTCTCGATCAAAGCACTGTAACGGCTCACATCTTTGTTCTTCACGTATGCTAGCAATTTACGGCGTTGTCCTACCATTTTGAGCAAGCCACGACGGGAGTGATGATCTTTCTTGTGTGTCCGCAAGTGGTTAGTCAGGTTAACAATGTTCTCAGTAAGAATTGCTACTTGTACCTCTGGTGACCCAGTGTCAGTATCATGTACTTTGTGAGTTTGAATCAGTTGTGTTTTGCGTTCTTGAGTTAATGCCATGATTGTTCATCTCCTAAATTCTATTGTATCCCCGCTAGCCTAGAAATCGCCGATGATAGCGCCAATCCAAGCTAAGGTTCATGTCACAAAGAACTGCTCCTCTGGGCAACGTTAATCAGTATATCACAAACGTCTAGTAGAAGCAAATGCCTGTTCGACTAGAACGTTATAATTTCATCTTGGCTGCTTCCGCATCCAGTTTGATTTGAGTGATCAACTCGTCGATCGATGAGAATTTACGCTCGGGACGAAGGAATGCAATAAGTTCGACATTCATATGCTCGCCATAAATTTGCTCGGAAAATTCGAATAAATGGGCTTCAAACGATGGTTTTAACTCTCCGGTTGTGAATGTTGGCTTAACGCCGATATTCATCACACCGTTATAAGTTTGCCCGTTAACCGAAGCTTTAATCGCATAAACGCCGTTCGTGGGGACGACATAAGATTCATCCAATTGCAGGTTAGCTGTTGGAAACCCGATCGTTCTTCCCCGCTTCTCTCCATCCACAACGATACCGCTTATACTATAGGGACGCCCAAGTAGTCTCGTAACTGTGTCAATATCCCCTTGGTGCAATGATTCACGAATGAGTGTGCTGCTAACTTTTTCGCCATCCATATGAAAGGGTCTCACCACTTCTACTGAAAATTTCCCGTGACTCAACTCACAAAGTGAATCAGGGGTTCCTTTGCCTTGATAACCAAAAGTAAAATCAAACCCGCATATGACACTGTTCACCCCGAGCAAGTGCAAGACTTGATCCACAAACTGCTCCGGTGTTAACCTCATTAAAGAAGCATCAAACGTGACAATGTACGTATGACTCACACCTAAGGACGCAAACATTTCCATTTTCTTTCTCATCGGTGTAAGCAGTTCAAAGTATTTATCTTTGCCCATAACCGCTCTCGGATGAGGAGAAAAGGTCATAATGGCCGTTGGCAGCCCAAGCTTCTTCCCTGTTCGCAAAGCTCGTCCAATGACTTCCTGGTGTCCCAAATGAACGCCATCAAAATCACCGATTGCCACAACTTGCTCGCCAACAAAAAGGGGCGAACCATCCAAATCAATGGGATATGAGATTGGAATCACTTGCATATGTTTTCATTCACCTACCCATTTCAACCTGTCCCTAGACATTTGTATTAAAGAAAAACTTTGACTGGGACCAGGGCTTGGCTAGCACTTTTCCATTCAAATAGACCCAGAAAACGTTGATCCGGCGAATACGCGCGGACGATGCTTTGAGAATGCTCGATATCCCCGCGAATCACTGGGGTAACGGTCCTCACAATCTTCTTCCCTTGCAGGGCATTCGCAGCTTCTTGAGCTGTTAGTACAACAGATGGAATATGCGCAATCGCTTCATCCATTGGAATCATCTGCGCTTGCAGGTCATTTTGCGCTTTCAGTTGAGCAATTTGCTCAAAGGTCAAACATTTCTCTTGACGAATGCTGCCCGTTGAAGTTCGAATCAAACTCTGCATAACTGCCGGATAACCCAACGCTTTACCGATATCTACGCATAAGGTTCTTATGTAAGTTCCTTTGGAGCACAGGGCGCGGAAATGGATTTCCGGGTGCTTCTGCTGTAAATCAATGCGCAGGATGTCCAAACGATAGATCGTCACTTTGCGTGATTTCCGTTCCACTTCTTTGCCTTCTCGGGCTAATTCGTAGAGACGTTTCCCATCTATCTTAACAGCGGAGTACATCGGAGGAACTTGCTCGATTTCGCCGACGAAAGATTCAAGAATCGAACGAACATTCGCTTCTTCTAGACGAACCTCGGAAACTTCCTCCGTGATCGTACCCGTCATATCTTCCGTATCTGTTGACAGACCGATTCGAAGTACAGCCTCATATTCCTTGGGAAGATCTTGAATATATTCTACCATCCGCGTTGCTCTGCCAATGCATAAAGGCAGAACTCCAGTAACTTGTGGATCTAATGTTCCCGTATGGCCAATCCGCTTAATCCCTAATATTCCTCTAACTTTGGCAACAACATCGTGAGATGTGAAGCCAGCAGGTTTCCATACAGGTAGAACGCCTTCTAACGTCATATCAGCTTACTCCCTACTTCCTGGACCATTTTGGCAACGGCTTCATCCAATGTCCCATGGATTGTGCAGCCTGATGCGCGAACATGACCGCCTCCACCAAGTGATTGCGCAATGGCCGCAACGTCAACAAGTCCTGAAGAGCGAAGGCTGACCTTAATGACGCCGACCGACTTCTCTTTAAACAACATCCCAACTTCGACACCTTCTACATTGCGCGGATAGTTAACTAACCCATCCAAATCATCACTAGAGGCTCCTGTTTGCTCCAAATCCGACAAAGAGACAGCAAGCCAGGCAAGTTTGCGATCATTGGCAAATGAAAGCGTTGATAACGCCTTTTGCAGAAGTACGATTTGGGAATAGGTGACTCTTTCCAACACTTGCTCAGCAATCTCGGCACCTCGCACACCAAGAGCTAACAGCGTTGCCCCCATCTGCATAACTTCAGGAGACGTATTGGAATAACGAAAACCGCCTGTGTCCGTTAGCAAACCCGTATAGATGCAATCACCAAAGGTCAAATCAGGCTGCAATCCCATATATATCGCTAAATCATACAAAATTTGAACGGTCGCCGCTGCATCATGCTTGATCAAATGACATGATCCAAAGTTATCGTTCGTCGGATGATGGTCAATATTGAGCAACTGCGCTTGGTCGTCAAAAAGAGTGCTGATCCTACCTATTCTGGAGAAATCAGCACAATCTACACTTATTATGGTTTGAAACATTTTATTGGGTTTTGCTTGGCTGTAATCAAGAACCTGATCACTGCCCCATAGATAGGAAAATTTGGAGGGCATAGCGCCCTCATTGATCATGGAGAAGGATTTGCCTCGTTGAGTCAAAATCCAGCCCATGGCATACGTAGAACTGGCGGCATCTCCATCTGGTTGGATGTGAGATACCACCAGGAATTCATCATGCTGCTCGATAAACGCAGCGGCTGCTGCCAGCTGCTGGCTGTATTCGGGTGCATGGTTCATTCCGCTGCTCATACGTTTGGATTCCCTTCATGGTTCAGCTTGTGCAATAAGTTGTCGATATGACTTCCGTAGTCGATCGAAGCATCGAACTTGAATTGCAATTCCGGGATCTTGCGCAAACGAATTCGTTTGCCTAGTTCGGAACGAATATATCCCGTACCCACGGAAAGTGCCTTCAATGTCGCTTCTTTCTGTTCTTCTGTTCCCATCACACTTAGAAACACTTTTGCTAATGATAAATCATTCGTTACATCTACCGCGGTCACTGTAATGAAACCAATACGCGGATCTTTCAATTCGGACTGTACGATTTGGCTTAATTCTTTTTTAATTTGCTCGCCAACTCGACCTACACGAACTCTAGCCATTTGTCATCACCTCTCAACGGACTCCATGATGAAGGCTTCAATAATGTCGCCCTCTTTAATATCATGATAACGCTCCAGAGATATACCACATTCGTACCCTTGTGCCACTTCTTTTTGATCATCCTTAAATCGTTTCAAGGAGTCAATTTTACCTTCGTGAACAACAATGCCGCTGCGGATCAAGCGCGTTTGCGCGTTACGAGCAATTTTGCCTGATGTAATCATACAACCAGCAATTGTACCTGAACCCGTAATTTTGAATACGTTACGAACTTCAGCTTGACCAAGTACAACTTCTTTAAAGATTGGATCCAGCATACCTTTCATGGCTTGCTCGATTTCTTCAATTACGTTGTAGATGATGTTATGCAGACGAATATCAACTTTTTCTTGATCAGCTGTTGCTTTCGCAGCAACTTCAGGACGAACGTTGAATCCGATAATAATCGCATTGGACGCAGAAGCCAGAATAATATCTGATTCCGTTATCGCCCCAACACCGTTGTGAAGGATTTTCACGCGGACGCCTTCGACTTCAATTTTCTCAAGGGAGCTCTTCAGTGCTTCAACCGAACCTTGAACGTCACCTTTGATAATCACATTCAGATCTTTGATTTCGCCATCTTTAATGTGTTTGAAGAGGTCATCCAACGTTACACGGGAGTTAGCCGTCATCTCCGATTGACGAAGTGCAACTGCACGACGTTCAGCGATGTCTCTTGCTTTGCGTTCATCTTCATAAGCAAGGAATGGATCTCCTGCTTGCGGAACTTCCGTAAGACCTGTAATTTCAACAGGTGTTGACGGGCCTGCTTCTTTCAAACGCTTGCCTTTATCGTTCACCATCGCTCTTACGCGGCCAAAGCACACGCCTGCAACGAAGCTGTCTCCAACTTTGAGAGTTCCGTGTTGAATAAGAATACGGGCAACAGGGCCTCTACCTTTATCCAACTCAGCCTCAATGACTGTTGCTCTTGCCCGTTTGTTCGGGTTAGCTTTGTACTCCTGAACTTCTGCAACCAGCAAGATCATCTCTAAGAGATTCTCAAGACCGATCCGTTGTTTTGCGGAAATTTCGCAGAAGATCGTATCGCCGCCCCACTCCTCCGGAACCAATTCATAAGCGGTAAGAGCTTGCTTGATTTGATCGGGATTTGCGCCTTCTTTATCAATCTTGTTCACAGCAACGATAATAGGAACACCAGCTGCTTTGGCATGGTTGATCGCTTCAACCGTTTGTGGCATAACGCCGTCATCTGCCGCAACAACGATGATCGTAATATCCGTTACCTGCGCACCGCGGGCACGCATTGTTGTAAACGCTTCGTGACCAGGTGTATCGAGGAACGTAATTTTCTTATGGTTAACTTCAACTTGGTATGCACCGATATGCTGCGTAATACCGCCGGCTTCGCCTTCGGTTACGCTAGTTTTACGAATGGCATCAAGCAATGTCGTTTTACCGTGATCGACGTGTCCCATAATCGTAACGACAGGAGGACGTTCAAGCAAATCTGCTTCATCATCGATTTCTTCAAAAGTCTCGAAGTTGTCTTCTTCAACTTTAATTTTAATTTCAACTTCAACACCGAACTCCGACGCGATCAATTGAATAGCTTCCAAATCCAACTCTTGATTGATCGTTGCCATTGTTCCCAAGAATAACAGCTTCTTGATCACTTCAGAAGCATCTTTGTGAAGCAATTTCGCCGTTTCACCAACGGTCATGCTGCCACGAACGATGATCTTCTTAGGTGTGTTGTCGATTTTTTCTTTCTTAACTGTATCTTGCTGATATCGGCCTCTGTTGTTGCCGCGTTGGTTCCCTCTGTTTTGTCCACCAGGTCCCCGATTTCCGCCTGAACGATTATCATCAAACCGTTTAGGTGTTGGTTTGGACTTCTTCGTTGTAATAACGCCAGCTTTCGCTGCTGCATCATCCAACTCGGCTGCCGTTGCGCCAACATGGAATTGTGGTTTAGCTTCTTGAACAACAGGTCTTCCGCTTTGGTTGTTGTTGCGGTTGTCAAACGGTTTGGATTGACGATTAGGACCTGCGCTGCGGTTCGGCCCTGCATTTTGTGGACGGCTGCTGTTAGCGCTTTGTCCACCACCTGCACCCGGACCACCCGTGCCTTGGCTTGGACGTGATCCCGCATAATTGCTGTTGCTGCGTGGAGCTCCGCCTTGACCTTGGCCTCCTTGGCTGTATCCTTGGCCGCCACTTGGACGTTGGCTGTTGTAGCCGCCAGTAGAACCGGCAGGACGCTGTCCACCGGTGTTGGAACCTTGATAGCCTGTACGTTGTCCTTGGCCTTGGCTAGAGCCTTGACCACTTGGACGCTGTCCGCCTGGATTGGAACCTTGATAACCAGTGCGTTGTCCGCCTTGGCTAGAGCCTTGGCCGCTTGGACGTTGGCCGCCAGGGTTAGAACCTTGATACCCTGTGCGTTGTCCACCTTGACTGCTTGGGCGTTGTCCGCCTTGTGAAGAACCTTGACCGCTTGGACGGTGGTCACGTTGCGGTTGGGAAGGACGACTCGTCGTGTTGGAAGACGTAGACTGTCCTTGCTGGGAAGTTGGTGTCACTGCACCATTGGCTGGTGTGCTGCTTGCTTGTTCTGAAACAGCTGGCTTTGAAGCCGGAGCTGCTGCACCTTTATTCTCTTGTGCTGGAGCCTGCGATGCAGGATTCTGATTCGTCGTAGATGAACTCACATTTCCTCCGTCCGTAGCTGCTCGTTTGGCAGCCGCATTGGCTTTAATATCACGAAAAAACTTTTCTACACTGCTTACTGCATCATTTTCCATTACACTCATATGGTTGTTAACGGGAATGTTTAACCGTTTGAGAATTGTAATAATCTCTTTGCTACTCATATTGAGCGTCTTCGCGTATTCATATACGCGGGTTTTGTCTTTATTGTCTTGTTTATTGGTCAATATGTTCCACCTCCGCAGGATTTTCTTGACTCTTCTGCAGCATCTGCGCGAAGCCTCCGTCCAATACACCTATGGTGACACGCATTTCTTTCCCTATGCTGCGGCCCAATTCATACTTCGTACCAATTTCCAAAAGTTTGACTCCATAAAATTGGCATTTATCTTGAAATTTCTTACGTGTATTAGCCGAGGCATCTTCCGCCATAATGACAAGTTTGGCTTCTCCCCCGCGAATCGCTTTAAACAC
This sequence comes from Paenibacillus sp. HWE-109, assembly GCF_022163125.1. Classification (NCBI taxonomy): domain Bacteria; kingdom Bacillati; phylum Bacillota; class Bacilli; order Caryophanales; family Paenibacillaceae; genus Paenibacillus; species Paenibacillus sp. HWE-109. The sequence goes on from NZ_CP091881.1 coordinate 3,227,223, forward strand.
ACCTTCATCGCCGGTTACAAGCTTCCCTGCCCGCATCGCCAAGCCCAATTGAGACAGAAATTTAGGATTCATCTTGAGGTTCATCCTCCTTGGAAGAGAGGAATTCATCTTCAACACGAATGAAATCTTGCTCTAGTTGATCATAAATATCAGCGGCTACGGCATGCTTGAGTGCTCTATCCAGGGCTTTGCTTTTTTTGGCCAATTTAAAACAAGAAACTTTACCGCACAGGTAGGCACCGCGCCCAGACTTTTTTCCTTTGAGATCAATGAGAATGTCATCTTCAGGCGTTTTGACGACGCGGATCAAGTCCCTCTTAGGCATCATTTCCTGGCAGGCCACGCATTTTCTCAGAGGGATTTTTCTCTGCTTCATTCCGATCACCCCTTGCTTCAAACCAAAACCTAGTCGATACTGACGGAGTCTTGGTGCATTTCTTCTGTATAAGTTTTCACTCTGCCAAACTCTTGTTCTGCCTGTGTTTCACTCTTTATGTCAATTTTCCATCCGGTCAATTTGGCAGCTAAACGGGCATTTTGCCCTTTAATCCCAATGGCCAAAGAAAGTTGATAATCAGGCACAATGACACGTGCCATCTTTTCATTTTCATGAATTTGCACTTCAAGAACCTTGGAAGGACTAAGCGCATTAGCGACATACTCTTCCACGCTTTCCATCCATCTTACGATGTCAATTTTCTCGCCGCGCAGCTCACCAACAATCGTTTGAACGCGAAGTCCTTTGGGACCAACGCAAGATCCGACTGGGTCAACTTCATTGTTACGGGAATGAACAGCGATTTTGGAACGGAAGCCAGCTTCACGAGCCACCGAACGGATCTCCACAACGCCATCAAAGATTTCTGGAACTTCCAGCTCGAAAAGACGCTTTAACAATCCAGGATGTGTTCGTGACAAGATGATTTGAGGACCTTTGGTCGTATTCTCTACTTTCGTGATATACGCTTTGATCCGGTCGCCTTGCTTGAACTTATCTGTCGGCATGAGCTCTGTAAGCGGCAATACAGCCTCTACTTTGCCCAAATCCACGTAGATATTACGTTGATCCTGACGTTGAAGGATACCCGTAACGATATCTTCCTCTTTATCGATAAATGCGTTATAAATCAAGCCACGTTCCGCTTCGCGAATACGCTGAGTAACCACTTGTTTAGCGGTTTGTGCAGCAATTCGGCCAAAATCGCGAGGTGTCACTTCAATTTCAACAATATCATCCAATTGATAGTTCGGATTAATTTCACGTGATGCATGTACTGAAATTTCCAATCTTGGATCTAGTACTTCCTCAGTTACCGTTTTACGGGCATATACTTTAATGAGGCCTGTATGGCGATTGATATCGACGCGCACATTTTGTGCGGTGTTGAAATTACGTTTATAACTGGAAATCATCGCTGCTTCAATTGCATCGATAAGTAACTCCTTCGAGATACCCTTCTCACGTTCAATTTCCGACAGCGCTTCGATAAAATCCGTGTTCATTTGAACTGAGTCCCCCCTTTCAATAAGTAACGATTACTAGAAAACGATAGCAAGACGAGCACTTGCTACTTTAGCAAACGGAATGATGATTTTCTTTTTACCGATTTCAACAACGAGTTCTTCTTCGTCAAATGAAAGCAGTAAACCTTCAAATTCCTTGGAACCATCAATTGGTTCATAAGTGGTAACAAATACGTGACTGTTCACTGCCTTGTGATAATCTTGAGTTTTCTTGAGCGGACGTTCCGCTCCAGGTGAAGAAACTTCCAAGAAGTAGGCATCAGCGATTGGATCTTTCTCATCCAGTTGAACACTTAAGTACTCACTGATACGGCCGCAATCATCTATATCAATTCCGCCTTCCTTGTCTGCATAGACACGAAGGAACCAATTGCTGCCCTCTTTGACATATTCAATATCCACGAGTTCAAATCCATTTTGTTCAAAAAAATCTTTCAGCATGTCCTCAATGACGGATTTGATTTGTGCTTGTGTAACCACGAATACATGTACCTCCTAAATTGACTTTCCTTTGTCGTAAACCGAAAAGTCCTATATCAAAATGTAAAGAGTGGGTTTCCCCACTCTTTAATCACAAGATGATATCCTCATTATTGCCAATAAAAATTATACCATAACCATTCTTTGCATTACAATAGCAAACTTGTTAATCATTTTCACTTGACAGCTTGAGCTGAACTCTCGAAAACGGGCTAGAAAAACAGTCAATTAAAATAATGAAAGTTGGTTAGACTCCGGCAATCCGCGGAAACAGCCCATCGAAGCAAGCATCTCGATGACTGTTTTGGAAGCCTTGGAGCGATTCTGGAAATCTTCGATAGAAAGGAAGTCTCCCTCTTCTTTGGCTGCCGCGATATTCTTCGCTGCATTCTCCCCGATCCCGGACATTGCCGCGAATGGCGGAATGAGCGAAGTCCCGTCGATAATAAACTTCGTCGCATGCGAGCGGTAGATATCAATGGGCTTGAAGCTGAAACCGCGTGAAGTCATTTCCAAGGACATCTCCAAAATGGACACCATCGCCTTCTCTTTCGGCAGCGCTTGGAAGCCCTTTTCTTCAATTTCAATCAGCTTTTTGAGAATAGCATCATAACCTTGACATAATAGTTCAAGATCAAAGTCGGCTGCACGCACACTAAAATAGGTCGCATAGTAGGCAATCGGGTGATAGACTTTGAAATAAGCGGTACGAACAGCAGAGATGACATAGGCCGCAGCATGCGCTTTTGGAAACATGTACTCAATCCGCTCGCAGGATTCAATATACCAAGCCGGTACATTGCAGCGCTTCATCTCCTCCTTCCACTCATCTGTCAAACCTTTCCCTTTACGGACGCTCTCTGTAATTTTGAAAGCTAGACCTGCATCCATGCCAGCCTTGTAAATCAAGAAAAGCATGATATCATCGCGACAACCGATTACGGTTTTAATGTTGCAGATCCCTTTCTTGATCAGTTCCTGAGCATTCCCTAACCAAACACCTGTTCCATGCGACAGTCCGGAAATCTGCAATAAGTCAGCGAAAGAGCTTGGCTGTGTTTCTTGAAGCATTTGCCGAACAAATTTGGTTCCCATCTCCGGAACGCCATACGTTGCGACCGGTGAACGAATTTGATCCGGTCTAACGCCGATGGCTTCCGTTGAATTAAAGATACTCATGGCCTTGGCATCATTCATGGGGATCGTCGTTGGATCAATGTCGGTGAGATCTTGCAGCATCCGCATCATCGTCGGATCGTCGTGCCCAAGAATATCAAGCTTGAGCAAGTTAGCATCAAATGCATGGTAATCGAAGTGTGTCGTCATCCACTCCGAATTCTTATCATCAGCAGGGAATTGCACAGGTGTGATATCGTCAACTTCCATGTAATCCGGCACAACAACGATACCGCCTGGATGCTGCCCTGTACTTCGCTTTACGCCCGTACAACCGGATGCTAACCGGCTAATCTCGGCTCCTCGCCATTTGGCGCCTTGTTCTTCTTCATATTTCTTAACAAACCCGAAGGCTGTTTTTTCTGCGACCGTACCGATCGTTCCAGCACGGAAAACACTTTTTTCACCGAACAGTTCTTTGGTATAGTTATGCGCAACCGGTTGATATTCCCCGGAGAAGTTCAAATCGATATCGGGAACTTTATCCCCTTTAAAACCAAGGAACGTTTCGAACGGAATATCATGTCCATCCCCTTTGAGCGCTCCTCCGCAATTCGGGCAAATTTTATTCGGGAGATCGAATCCACTCGGAACACTGCCATCCAGGAACCATTCACTATGCTGGCAAGCTGCACAAAGGTAATGAGGAGGCAGAGGATTAACCTCAGAAATTCCCAACATCATGGCAACAACAGAGGAGCCTACAGATCCCCGTGACCCAACGAGGTAGCCGTCTTCATTAGACTTTTTGACAAGACGTTCTGAGATCAAGTAGTTGGCAGAGAAACCGAACTTAATAATCGGTACCAGCTCTTTCTCCAAACGAGCGACAATAACTTCAGGCAATTCCTCACCGTACATGTTCTTAGCAGTCGTATAGCAGGTTTCTCGAATTTCTTCGTCTGCTCCTTCAATAATCGGGGTAAACAATTTATCCGGGAAAAGGTCAATCATTTCAAAGCGATCGGCCAGATCATTGGTGCTGCGAATAACGACCTCAAACGCTTTCTCTTCGCCTAGAAATTTAAATTCTTCCAACATTTCTTTGGTGGTCCGGAAATGCGCATCCGGCTTCTTCATCGCTTTGAGCGGACTGAAACCTGTAATCCCTTGAATAGTAATGTCTCGGCATACTTTCTCGCGAGGATTCAGGTAATGAACGTTGCCAGTAGCTATGACTGGTTTCCCTGTTTTATAACCGATTTCGCACACTCGGCGTACCGCGTCTTCTAACGCCTCTACACTGCCGACAAGCCCTTTTTCAACAAGATGCATGTTGTAGCTAACAGGTTGAATCTCGAGAATATCATAAAATTCTGCAACTTGTTCGGCTTCCTCCATCGATTTATTGAGTACGGCTTCAAAAAATTCACCTTTCTCGCAACCCGATGTAATCAGGAGACCTTCTCGGTGCTCAACTAATATGCTCTTCGGGATTGTTGCGGCACGCTGCAAATATTGGGTATGCGATAATGAAATAAGTCTGAATAAGTTCTTCTTGCCAGTCGCATTAAGTGCATAAATACAACAATGAAACGGTCGCTGATTCGACAAATCTTTACCGACGAAATCGTTTAATTTCGCGAGACTCGTAATTTGTCGATCATTCGCCTCGTTAATTAAATGATACATTACAAAACCAAGGGCAATGGAATCGTCAATCGCTCGGTGATGGTTATCCAAGCCCACTTTAAACTTGTCGGATAAGGTGTTCAGTCGATGATTTTTCATAGAAGGAAAGAGAAATCTCGCAAGTTCAAGCGTATCTAGTACGGTATTGGTCACTTCAGGCAAGTTCATCCGTTTCAGATTCGTTTGGAGGAAACCCATATCAAATCTCGCATTGTGGGCGACCAATACAGAATCACCAATAAACTCTACGAACTTAGGCAGTTCATCCTCAATGTCTGGCGCATCAACTACCATATCATCAGTAATATTCGTTAATTGCTGGATATTATAGGGTATCTTCTCGTGCGGATTGATGAATGTTGCAAAACGATCGATTTCTTTTCCATCCTGCATTTTCACGCCGGCTAACTCAATAATCCGATTGTTCGTTACAGAAAGACCCGTTGTCTCGACGTCAAATATTACATAAGTTGCTTGTTTGAGATCCAAATCACGACTGTTCATAACAATGGGCACCGAATCATTAACAACATTCGCTTCTAAGCCAAATATCACTTTGATGCCATGCTTCTTGGCTGCTTTGCCTGCATCGGGGTAACATTGAATGTTGGCGTGATCCGTAATGGCAATCGCTTTATGTCCCCATTTCGCTGCCATTTTCACATATTGATCTACGGGGGTTAGCGCATCCATCGTGCTCATATTCGTATGTAGATGGAATTCAACGCGCTTTTCTGCCGCATCATCCATACGATCTCTAGGAGGCATGACTTCGGTCAAATCATTGGGAATCATAACCAATTCCGGAATTTGCATGAAACGATCATATTCCACCTTGCCTCGGGCACGAATCCAGGTCCCATTGGCAAGCAAACTAAGAATTTTCACATCATCCTTGGTCTTCGCAAATACTTTCATAGCCAAAGAATCCGAAAAATCCGTCAAGTTAAACGTGAACAAGGTATTGCCATTTCTCAATTCCTTGACATCTAAACCAAATACCGTCCCTTGTACTGTAATTTTCTTCTCTTCTTCTTGAATGTTTTTGAGCGGTACAGGCACTTCTTTAATTTCGTAGCCCATAACGAGCTTGAGATCATCCGGCAAGGAGGATTCTTCTTCCTCCATATCGATCGACATCATGATTTCTTGCGTGAATGACTTCTCGCCTTGTTCCCTCATCTTGGCAAATTTCTCGTACTCGGCTTCGATTTCGGTTGAATCACTAATGGCATACTTGATCGTTAGCTCGGTTTGAAAAAAGTTATGAAAAAAATTGCGGATAAACATATCCATGTTTTTCTTCTTCGCCAGTTCAAGCCCTATTTGATCGAGCATGATAAGGGTTAATGAATGACCTTGAACATCCACTTTGGCCTTCGTCATCCAACCATTAATCGAGGCAACCTCGCGCTGCAGCCACTCCAGGAATAAACTCCAATATTCATCTACCAAAACTGCCGGTTCTACTTGCTCGTATTTCCAAATGAAACGAATCTTCGCTATTTGCGCAAACTTTTCTTGAATCATTTTACAAAATGAGCGATAAACGTTCAGAGGCACCAAGTCATTTTTCACCAAATAAAAAGTCCAGTCCCTATTCTTGCGACTGATTTCCACTTGATCAATATAGCCTTCCGCAAAAAATGATCGCACAACATCGGCTGGAATCTCGGCTTGCTGCATCAAAAGCTCAAAGCGATTCCGTTTATCAGCCAAATTACTCATGAACAGCCTCCCCATAAAAATACGAAGGGCAATGGAATTGTTGCCTCCATTTGCCCTTAGGATTGTAATTAATAGCTTCGGCCAAATACGACCGTATGTTTAGCAGCTTCGCCGCAAACCAGACACGTTGATTTCGTTTCTGAAGGTGTGAAAGGGATATTGCGGCTTGTTGCACCCGTTTCTTGCTTCACATGCTCTTCGCATGCCGTTGAGCCACACCAACCTGCTAATGCAAAACCGCGTTTCGTTTCCAGGAAGCTCTTGAACTCCTCGATCGAATCGACAGCAATATAATGCTCATCGCGGAACTGCTTGGCTTTATCATACATCTGCTGATGAATCTCAGCAAGTAAATTTTGCACCTCTTGCACGAAGTCAGCTTGCTGTACTGTTTTCTTCTCGCCGCTAACGCGGGATACAAGAACAACTTGACCATTTTCCATATCACGAGGTCCTAATTCAACGCGAATCGGTACGCCGCGCATTTCATATTCATTGAATTTCCATCCTGGACTTTGGTCAGCACGATCATCTACTTTGACACGTACGCCAGCTTTCTTCAGTTCAGCGAACAACTCATCCACGCGGCCGATGACTTGCTCTCTCGTTTTGGGAGGCCCGATCGGAATCATAATGACTTGGGTAGGGGCTACTTTTGGAGGCAGCACCAAGCCACGATCATCACCATGAACCATAATCAGCGCGCCGATCAAACGCGTGCTCACGCCCCATGAAGTTGTATGTGCAAACTGATGCTGATTCTCACGATCCAAGAATTTAATATCAAAAGCTACTGCAAAATTCGTTCCAAGATAATGAGAAGTACCGGCTTGTACTGCTTTGCCGTCTTTCATCATCGCTTCGATGGAGAAGGTATCTATCGCACCTGCAAACTTCTCGGACGGTGTTTTTTGCCCCACGATAACAGGTATCGCTAAGAAATCTTCCGCGAACTGACGGTAAACTTCAAGCATCTGCATCGTTTCCCGGCGCGCATCCTGCTCATCTTCATGTGCGGTATGGCCTTCTTGCCACAAGAATTCTGTTGTGCGCAGGAACGGCAATGTACGCTTCTCCCAACGAACGACATTCGCCCATTGGTTGATCAAAAGCGGCAGATCACGGTAGGAGTTGATCCACTCCGAGTACATATGGCCAATCATTGTTTCCGAAGTTGGACGAATTGCCAAACGTTCTTCCAGTTTCTCGCCGCCAGCTTCCGTTACCCAAGGAAGTTCAGGATTAAAACCCTCCACGTGCTCTTTTTCCTTTTGGAAAAAGCTCTCAGGAATGAATAGCGGGAAGTATGCATTGCGATGCCCGGTTTCTTTAAACTTGCTGTCCAGCTCACGTTGGATGTTTTCCCAAATTTCATAACCATCCGGTTTAAAAACGATACAGCCCCGTACAGGAGAATAACTCATTAAATCAGCTTTCTTAATGACATCTATATACCAACGGGAGAAATCTTCTCCTTGTGGTGTAATCTCTTTTACAAACTGCTTATCGTTTGACATAAACCCTCCCAGATCATTAGAACTATCCCTTAATCAAGCGCAAAATATCATTATACGTTACAGCCACCATCAGCAGCATAAGCAGTGCAAACCCAACAAAATGAACCATGCTTTCTCGGTTCGGATCAAGCGGCTTGCCGCGCAGTGCTTCCAATCCCATAAATAGAAGTCGACTTCCATCCAAAGCTGGAATCGGCAGAAGGTTAAAAATCCCTAAGTATAAGCTCAAAGTAGCTGTCCAAGAGAGGAAAACCGCTATTCCCATTTGAGCAAATTGGGCCGATACTTGAGCGGTTCTTACAGGACCGCCTAAATCATCGAGTTTAAATTGAAGCGTGACGAGCTTTTGCAGCCCTGTTACGATTCCGATCGTCGTACCAACGACCTGATCGTAAGTACCCGTTAAGACTTCACTGAAGTTTGCGCTCCTGCGATCACCAGAAATGACAACACCTAACTTGCCGGAACCTGCATCCATCTCAGGCGTAACTTGAACCGTTAATGGGTTACCTGCACGATCGATGACCCAAGTCATCGGCTTCCCAGCTGATGCTTGAATCGATGTTACTAACTTCTCGCGATCCGTACCAATCGGTTGATTATCAATGGAGATGATCACATCACCTTTGTGCAAACCGGCTTTTTCTCCAGCTTTACCCGCAAGCACGGAATCCAGTTTTACATTCGTAAACACACCAGATATCACAACCACAATGAAAAACAAAACGATCGCCAAAATAAAATTCATAACGGGTCCCATTACGATCGCCAAAGCTCTTTGCCCCACGGTTTTGGAGCCGAACTGCCTGTCATATGGGGCAATTTGGGTTTCGGTTCCCTTCGTGACCATCATGGCCTGCGGATCCATCGGATAAGTGACTTTTTCTCCATCCACATCCAGCGAAACTTGAAGCGCCCTCTCCAGATCAATGTGTTCCACCACACCAATAATAACATTGGAACGACGGTCCAGTTGGTCCAGATACAGAGATGTCACTTGATTTTGTTTGTTTAATTTAATCGCAACCGTTTGTCCGGGATTTACCTGAACAATTTCCGGATCTTCACCCGCCATCCGCACAAATCCGCCGATCGGCAGAATACGCAGTGTATAGCGTGTTTCCCCTTTTTTATATGAGAAAATCTTGGGTCCAAAACCAATGGCAAACTCTCTAACTAAGATCCCTGCACGTTTGGCAAAGTAAAAATGACCCCATTCATGTATCGTTACTAGAACGAAAAACAACAAAATAACCTTCAATCCCACTTCTATGGTTGACAAGTCGTAATTCCTCCTTCAAGTTTTCTCCAGAAAACTATCCTATGTATGAAAAACCATATTGTTTTCGTTGGAAACCTGCCTTTAAGCATCCATTCGTCGACAGCATGTTCTTAGATTACCATTATTGAACCGCTGAATACAAGCTATGCCCGTTTAGCACAGTATACGAATAAGAAGATTGAATTAGACTTTACTCCCTCAGCATGCAAGCCGCTGATTAAAAAAAGAGCCGAGCCAAACGCTCTGACTGCAGCTCCCTTGCTCATCTTAGAATTGGACATTTGTCGCGAAGGCTCTTGCCCACAAATCCTGCTCATGAATAACTTCAAGAGGTGGATTTGAAATCGACTCATGCTTTAATAATACAGATTCAATAATATGTTCAATTTGCAAGAAAGCAATTTCACCTTTGAGAAAGCGTGCAACCGCAACTTCATTCGCTGCATTATAGACTGTCGGTGTCGTTCCACCCTGAATACCGCTCTCGAAAGCCATCTTGAGACATGGAAAGCGATTGAAATCCATTTCACGAAAATGCAGTTTGCCGATTGCAGCTAAATCCAATCGCTTGGTTGGCGTTGGATAACGATCAGGATACGTTAAAGCATATTGAATCGGCACCCGCATATCCGGATTGCCTAATTGCGCAATAACACTATTGTCTTCAAATTCAACGTAGGAATGAATAACGCTCTCCGGGTGAATGAGTACATCGATTTGATCATAGCGAAGATTGAACAACCAATGGGCCTCGATGACTTCAAGTCCTTTGTTCACCATCGTCGCAGAATCAATCGTAATCTTGGCACCCATGGACCAATTGGGATGCTGCAAAGCTTGCTCAACTGTTACTCCCTCTAATTCAGCTCGCGAGCGATCACGAAATGAACCTCCAGAAGCTGTCAGTGTAATCTTGGCAATTTGCGAACGATTCTCGCCATTCAAACATTGAAATATGGCGGAATGCTCACTATCGATAGGCAGCAAGCTAACACCTTTCCTGCGTGCAGCATCTGTCACAATGTGTCCAGCGCTTACGAGTGTCTCCTTGTTAGCTAAACCGATATGCTTGCCTGCCTCGATGGCAGCCATCGTGGGCTTCAAACCCTGACTCCCTACCATGGCTGTCACCACAAGATCTGCCTCACTTGAAGCAGCAACTTCCATCAAACCTTCTTCTCCGTATAGAACCTTGGTCGTAGATGTTATTTGCTTCGAAACTTCATCCGCCAATTCTTTGGTTGCCACGGATACGATCTTAGGTTGAAAAGCTTGAATCTGTTCGATTAACAACTGACTGTTATATCCACCCGCTAGAGCTTCCACTTGAAATTTCTCAGGCGCGTGTGCAACAATGTCCAGCGTTTGAGTCCCAATGGACCCCGTTGATCCCAAAATGGCAATCCGTTTCATCAATTTCCACCTCGTAGCTGACAATTAGTGAGGAATCATTCCAAGCAAATGAATAAATGGGAAGACGATTAACCAGCTATCCATTCGATCCAGTACACCACCATGACCGGGGAGTAATGTTCCTGTATCTTTAATACCTTTCACTCGCTTATAGGCAGATTGAATCAAATCGCCGACTTGTCCCACAACAGCAATGACTAGCCCAAGAAACAGAGCTCGTCCATAGCCGAGCAAATCTGGCGCGTAGCAGGCAAATACCAGGGCGATAATCATTGCGATCACAACCCCGCCGACTGCCCCTTCAACTGATTTTTTCGGACTAATTTGTGGCCAAAGGAGATTTTTCCCGAGCTTCGAGCCTACAAAATAAGCGCCTGAATCCGATGCCCAGATACAAACAAAGACAAGGATCGTCCAAAACAAGCCATGTTCAGCAAGCCGTGAAGAAATCATATAATAAAAGCCAAAACCTATATAGACAACACCAAGCAACATAACCGAGACTTGATCAATCGTAATTTTGTTTTTGGTCGCTACCGTTATGAAAAGCAGTAAAAACATGAGAAGCCATATGACGGCAGTCGAAGTGAGAGGTATTGAGATACCCACCCACTCCCAAGGAATCGTTATATATAAGAGTGCAATTAGTCCCACTGCGCTTGTTAATTTAAATTTAGAATAGCCATTCATTTGCAAGTACTCGCGATATCCCAAAATAGATACCAATACAATTAAACCTGCATACCAATAACCACCCAAAACTAATAGAGTGATAAATAAGAAGCCAGCGATGACTCCCGTGACAATTCTCTGCTTCAAGTTGAATCCCCCTAGATGAACAACTTTCAATCGTTACGCCAGGTTACGCTTCCCTACTAACGCAGAAAGAGAGGAGCTGTTGACTAAACGCCCCCATATCTTCTTCCGCGGCGCTGGTATTCCGCAATGGCTTGTAAGAATAACGATTCCGTGAATTCCGGCCAGTAAGCCTCCGTAAACCAAAGCTCCGAGTAGGCTATCTGCCAAAGTAAAAAATTACTGAGTCTTAATTCACCGCTAGTGCGAATTAACAAATCCGGATCTGGCAAATCGGAAGTAAGCATATAGGAAGAAAACCGGTTCTCATCCAATTCCTCAACTTGTAATTTACCGCTTTGAACATCACGAATCATTTCTTGAACACCAGCAATCATTTCTTTACGCCCGCCATAATTCAAGGCAAAATTCAATATGAGTCCAGTGTTATCCTTTGTCCGTTCGATAGCACCTTCAATCGCTTTCAGCGTGTATTCAGGCAAACCTTCGCGCCATCCTGTCATACGAATGCGGACATTATTCTCGATCAACTCTTCAATCTCCAAAGGGAAAAACTCTTGAGGAAGCTTCATTAAGAAATCCACTTCTTCCTTAGGCCTCTTCCAATTTTCGGTCGAAAAAGCATACATCGTCAACACTTTGACACCAATTTGATTTGCAGCCATCGTAATTTTCTTCACATTTTTCATACCTGAATGGTGACCAGCTACGCGAGGCAATCCTCTTTGTTTGGCCCACCTTCCGTTGCCATCCATAATAATAGCGACATGTGCAGGTACTTTGTCTAATTCGATGTCTTGTAATTCGGCCTTAACTGGTTTACTTCTTCCTAACCATTCCTTAACTAGCTTGAACACCACTGTTGTTCCTCCCAACTAGGGAAAGATGAAAAACCCCCAGCGAATACCCGGGGGCATATCTATCTTATACTTCCATGATTTCTTTTTCTTTAGCAGCCAAAACTTTCTCAACTTCAGCCACGAATTTATCCGTAAATTTCTGGATATCTTCTTGATGTTTGCGGGACTCATCTTCAGAAATCCCAGCTTTTTCAAGTTTCTTAATTTCGTCGTTCGCATCGCGGCGGATGTTACGAATAGCAATCTTCGCTTCTTCGCCGAACTTCTTCGTCATTTTCACGAGATCAGCACGACGCTCTTCCGTTAAAGCCGGAATGACAATACGAATAATCGTCCCGTCATTGGACGGAGTTAATCCTATATCAGACTTCATGATTGCTTTTTCAATCGCCGACATTGAACTTTTGTCCCATGGTTGAATGAGTAAAGTACGTGAATCCGGTGTAGTTAAATTAGCAAGTTGATTAACAGGTGTCATTGCACCGTAATATTCAACTTGAATACGATCTAATAAAGATGGGGTCGCACGACCAGCACGAAGCGAAGTCAAGTCTCTTTTCAAAGAACCAATCGCTTTGTCCATCCGATCTTCCGCATTTTTTTTCACTGCTTGTGGCATGGTTAGACACTCCCTTTAACTGTAGTCCCAATTTTCTCGCCAAGGACCACTCGTTTGATATTCCCTTTTTCTGTAATGTTGAACACCACTAACGGGATGTTGTTATCCATACAAAGGGAAGATGCGGTGGAATCCATGACACCAAGATTATTACTGATGACTTCCATATAGGTTAACGTCTCATACTTCTTAGCTGTTGGATCTTTGAATGGATCAGCGGAATAGACGCCATCCACTTTGTTTTTGGCCATGAGAATAACTTCCGCTTCAATTTCAGCTGCTCTCAAAGCTGCTGTCGTATCCGTTGAGAAGTAAGGATTACCAGTTCCTGCGGCGAAGATAACAACTCGACCTTTCTCAAGGTGACGCATGGCTCTTCTCCGGATGTACGGTTCTGCAACCTGTTGCATGGTTATCGAGGACTGCACGCGTGTAGGGACTTCAATATTCTCCAAAGCGTCCTGCAGCGCCAATGAGTTCATCACCGTAGCCAACATGCCCATGTAATCAGCAGTAGCTCGGTCCATCCCCTTCTCGCTTCCAGCTATCCCACGCCAGATGTTTCCGCCACCTACGACGATGGCTACTTCTACATTCAATTCCACAACATCTTTGACCTGTTGGGCAATGGACGTAATGACTTCCGAATCAATGCCGTAGCCCTGCTGACCAGCCAAAGCTTCGCCGCTTAATTTTAGCACTACTCTTTTGTAAAAAGGTTGACCCAACTTGTTTACCCCCGTTTCATTGCATGAACCAACATCTCTTATTGGCTAAAAAAGAAGGAACACCAAGTGTTCCAACTTTTTTGAAAGCTATTATAGGTTAACTTGGGACATAACTTCTTCCGCAAAGTTCTCTTGTTTTTTCTCTAGACCTTCACCAAGACCGAAACGTACGAAACGACGAATGGAGATATTCTCACCGATAGCAGCGATTTTCTCATTCAACAATTGGTCGATCGTTTTGTCTGGATCTTTAACGAATTGTTGTTCCATCAAACAGAACTCTTCGTAGTATTTGCCGATGCGGCCTTCAACCATTTTGTCAATGATTTTCTCAGGCTTGCCTTCATTTAAAGCTTGGTTGCGAAGAATTTCTTTTTCTTTTTCCAAAGCTTCTGTTGGTACTTCTTCACGACGCACATAAGTTGGGTTCGCTGCTGCGATGTGCATTGCGATGTCTTTGCAGAACGTTCTGAATTGATCTGTTTTACCAACAAAGTCAGTTTCACAGTTGATCTCAACAAGAACGCCTACTTTACCGCCAGCGTGGATGTAAGACTCTACTGCGCCTTCTGTAGCGATACGTCCAGCTTTGTTAGCTGCCGCGGAAAGACCTTTTTCGCGAAGCAATTCGCCAGCTTTCGTGATATCGCCGTTTGCTTCTTCAAGTGCTTTCTTGCAATCCAACATACCTGCGCCTGTTTTTTCACGTAATTCTTTCACTTGTGCTGCTGTAACTGCCATTGAAAGAAACCTCCCGTTGTTTGTTAGTATAATATGTAACATACCATGAATTCTTCTTTAAAAAAAGGGTGGTGACAGGCTGTTACACCTTCCAACCACCCTTTTCACGTGCCTATAGATTAAGCTGTTGTTTGTTCGCCTTGGTGTGCTTCGATAACTGCGTCAGCAATTTTCGCTGTCAACAATTTAACCGCACGAATCGCATCATCGTTACCTGGGATCACGTAGTCGATTTCGTCTGGATCACAGTTTGTATCAACGATACCAACGATTGGGATACCCAATTTGCGAGCTTCTGCAACAGCAATACGCTCTTTACGTGGATCGATAATGAAAAGTGCACTAGGCAGACCCTTCATGTTCTTGATACCGCCCAAGAATTTCTCAAGACGATCTCTTTCTTTGCGAAGAATGATAACTTCTTTCTTAGGAAGAACTTGGAAAGTACCGTCCTCTTCCCATCTTTCAAGAGTTTTCAAACGGTCGATACGTTTTTGAATGGTTTGGAAGTTAGTTAATGTACCACCCAACCAACGTTGGTTGATGAAGTACATGCCACAACGTTCTGCTTCTTCAGCAACGGAATCTTGCGCTTGTTTCTTAGTTCCAACGAAAAGGATTGTACCATTATCTTCCGAAACGGATTTAACAAAGTTGTAAGCTTCTTCAACTTTTTTAACCGTTTTTTGTAGATCGATAATGTAAATACCGTTTCTTTCTGTAAAGATGTACTTGTCCATTTTCGGATTCCAACGACGTGTTTGGTGACCGAAATGTACGCCAGCTTCTAAAAGCTGTTTCATGGAGATAACTGCCATCCCCAATCCCTCCTCTAAAATGGTTTATTTGGTATCCGCCGCCTATCGCATCTTTGCATAAAACTTACCAAAGTAAGCACCATTATGCAAATTGACGGGCGTGAGTTTTTAACACCGAGAATAAATATACCACAACTCAAATCCCTATGCAACCTTTTGTCGACAGCGTTTTTTGATACTGTAAATAAAGAGTCTCCGGGAGTAAACGAACAAAAAAGACCTCCGTAAGAAAGATCCATTTGTAAGTTAAGCTATTGAGCTGCAAGTAAATTTGCAACGATTTTCTGCATGTCCAAAACACCTTCAAAGGAATGAAAGCCTACTTGAATCTTCGTGTTGCCGCCTTGCTTCTCAAGCTCCGTCGTGAAGGCTTTACGATCCGCAATAATGCCCGATTTCATTAATAAATCAGCAACTGCAGTAGCATCGAGATTAGGCTGTACATATAGAATAGTTTTCTGGCTTCCTTCAGGTGGCGAAGCTTTAGGTTGATCCTTAGGTTTAGCCGCGGCTAACTTATCGCTTTCTTCTTTCACCTTCGTCTGTACAATGGTATCCAGTTCGGCTTGCGTATATACTTTTGTGTTTTTATCGAACACTTGATAATATTTCGCGGATTCATCTTTTAGCTTTTGCGGATCCAACTCGTCCAGAGCTAAGTTTGTCTGACCAGGCGCGCTCGTCCGAACGGACATAATTTGCAAAAGCAAGGCACCCATAATAATCCCAATCCCGATTCCTAACATCATCGAACGATTTTTAAGCACGAGTCATCTCCTCCTGTCTCGAAAGCTGCAGGATTAGACTGACTTCGCCTTTATTCATTCCTAATTTCTTAGCGATGGCTTCAACACCTTTTCCTTGATCGTGCAAAGCAAACAACTCTGCATATCTGCTCTTCATACTTAATCCCGAGTATACAGGTTCTTCTGCGACAAGTTCTTCATGATGGGCATCTGCACTAGATGCTAGTATAGGAGCTGATGGTGTGTGAATAGATACGACAGTCATGTCAGAGATCGGAAGTTGATCTGGAACTGCAGTCATGCCCGAAATCGCTGCAGATTGATTCACATGAACTTTCGTCAATTCCTGGGAAAGCTCATATTTTTGCTTCTCAAGCGATTCTAGTCTGCCTGCAAGCTTTGCTAATTCGACTTCATAGTCTTGTTTCGTTTTGGAGAAGAGATTGAGCAGGGACTGATTTTGCTCATCCATTTCAGCCGCAAAGTGCTCGATCGTTTCCTCAATTTCTTGCACTACGTTTGTCTTGGTTGACAAAGCAGCCTGATCTTTGGGTAGGAACCGTGCGTAAACAATAAGGACAAAGCCCAGAAGAACAACATACATCCACGGCTGCATAGCCATTGGGTTCACCTTTTTCTATATGTAAGATAGCTGGTTATAGAGATAAATCAATATGATGCCCTTTATACGGGTGTTCTGGCTCATGAGGGACAGCTGACGAATTCCCATCTGCTTTCCTTTTCCTCTTTGAATTCCCTTTAGACGTTTGTTGATTCTGTCCGGACTGATCTTTGATATCTGCCCTTGCGCTTTCTTCCAGCCTACTGCTGCGATGACGATCTCTTTCTGTATTCTGAAGCGATTGATTCTCTAGAATGGTTTCGTCTTGACGTGGTTTTTGCATGAGTTGATTCTGGCGTATACCCGCCTCATCATTTTTGTGAACGGCCAGTTGTAAATCAATGGCTTTAAAACTCATTGTCCAGCCACCCCTTCACTTACACATAGGCACTCATCGTAATATCACCATCACTTAGACGGAACGTCATCCGATTCGTTGGATCCTTGATGAATTTCGTATAGCGCCCTATTACGATTTTGGTTCCCCCATATACGGTAGACAGAACCTCCACTTTCGCTTTCTCGGAGTCTTCCAAAGACTTCTCAATTTCAAAAATCCGGTCTTTAACCGCATTTTGTTCTTCAATTGCCTGTTTTTTCGTGTGATTCAGTTTGATGCGCATGGCCACTTTATCAGGTGTAAGCTGACCTGCAGCGGCTAAAGAATCTAGTAAAGTAAGCGCTTTATCGGTCTTATCCATATTTTCCATATACACTCTAAGTTGATTGCGCAAAGTAATCATTTCATTGCGAAGCTCCGGCAATACACCGACTTCAACGACCGTTGCGGTTGACATCGTATTCCCGATAGTCCTGGCCGTTACACGTTCACCAGCCTGAATCGTACCTCCAACAATAAGTCCCTTGGAACCACTGCAAACAACAGCTTTTCCAGCTCTGATCGTAGAATGCATGATACTCTGGCTAACTAGCAGCTCACCGGCAACTTCTATAGTAGCATCTTGAATGAAAGAACTTTTGACATTCTTTCCAGCTTTAATATGTGCTTTATTTTGTCCAACAATCCCAGCGTTAATCTCAACGGAACCTTCTGCTTCTAGTTCAGCTGCTTCGACGCCGCCAGTAACACGAATGTCGCCTGCTGCTCGAATTCTGAAGCCAGGGAGTACATTGCCGCGAATAACAACCGTACCGATGAAATCGATATTACCTATGTTGTAGTCCACATCTCCATTCACTTCATAGACAGGGAACACATTAATTTTATCCCGATCTGTACGTACAACCATGCCGTCAATAGCCGAATACAGCGCTCTTTGTTCGGCATCAGCAATCACATTCTTGCCCAATTTAAATCGAGCTTCTTTACCTGCTTTAGCAAACTGCGTTTCGCCTGTAACAGCTCTCCCTGGCGTGCCCTCTGTCGCTAATGAACGCTGGCCGATCAGTTGGCCTTTCCGCACATTGTGAAGGGTTACAACTTCTTTATAATTCACCCTGCCGTCATCCAGCTCGAGTGGTTTTTTTTCATCTTCATCAAAAGCAAAAATATATTTAATAGAGCCATTCTGTCCATCTACAGGCTTAGTACCTGTCGCAATTACGACTTTTTGATGATAAAACGACTTGGGATCCGCTGCAATTTGAGCAAGTAAAGGTATATTTAATCCATGAACAATATGATTTTTTTGAATAAGGTCTTCCAATTCACCTGTCGTAACTTTGAAATCAGCTTCTGCGTTTGTGATCAACAAGCTTGCAGACAATTTGTTGTCCGAAACAGAAATATTAATATAGTAATCTAAAGGCATGTTCCTCTCAAGCATGGAATACCACCTTTCACGATCGAATTTAGGTTATGAATCCTGAAATAATTGATTCTTGAATCTTCCAAGTACACCTTTTAACCGAAGAATCGCCTTGGAATGCAGCTGTGAAATGCGTGAAGGCGACAAGCACATAACTTCCGCAATTTCACTCAATGAAAGCTCTTCGAAATAAAATAAAGAAACGACGGTTCTTTCTTTCTCCGTTAAACGCTCAATCGCTTTGGCCAAAGAATCTTTCAAATAAAACTCATTCACCTGAAACTCAGGGTTCTTAGCCTTCTCATCCACGAGTAAGGATAACCTGGTTTCAGAGTCTTCCTCACGAATCGGATCATCGATTGAACATATGGTTGTAATGGAAATATCTTGCAGCATCTGTTGGAAATCGGATTCTGACACTTGCAAATAAGCACTTATCTCCGCATCAGTAACTGAGCGAAGATACTGCTGTTCCAGCTTCTGATAAGCATCTTCAACCTTTTTGGCCTTCTCACGTACAGAACGGGGTACCCAATCACCTTGTCTCAATCCATCAATGATTGATCCTCTTATTCTCCAAGAAGCATACGTTTCAAATTGCAACCCACGTGCATAATCGAATTTCTCCACAGCATCTATAAGTCCCATGACACCAAAACTGGATAAATCCTCTTTGGAAACACTCTTCGGAAGTCCAATTGCAAGTCGGCTGGAAACGTAGTCGACTAAAGGCAAGTAACTCTCAATAAGGGATTGTTTCGCAGGCACCCAGCCTTCTTCCTTCCACTGTTTCCATAACTCAATATTTGCTAGTTGTGATTGCTTTTGTTCAATCATGATTTATGTTTCACCATCCTTAATCTTCAGACATTCGCCTTAAGGCACCCGCCAGTTGTTCAGGGTCCAAATTATTCTTGGTGACTAGCTTAGGTGGATTGAGTGGTGAAAATTGCATATCCGCAGAAGATAAAGAGTTGTTATCACTCAGGTTAGCTTTCATCAATTCTCGGGTTTCTTCATCCAAATCAGGCGTCGTCATATCGAGTGATTGACCAACTGCTGAATCCTCTACTGGATTACTTGGGAAGGTTCCACCTGCTTGCTCTGCTCCGATCATGACACCTAGCACCCATCTGAAGCCAAATGTCAGAACAAATAAGATAAGAAAGCTATACAAACTCTTGAGACAAGTGGAAAGAAATAAATTATTGCCAATCGATAAGGCAAATGTAAATACTCCCGCAATGGCTGCTACAATAACATTAATCCGCATTGTTCCAATCATTAAATTTCCTTCACTCCTAATTGGACACTTCGAATTACCAGTATGCCTGTCTCACTATTAAATTCAATGGTGCGGCCGTAGTTGGCACCTGTATCCTCAGCGCGAATTGGAATTCGATATTTAATCAACATTTCTTTACAAGATTCTACATTTCTAGGCCCAATTCTCATCGTATCATTATTTCCCGCAAAAGCAAACATCTGTGCACCACCAGCGAGTTTGGCTTCTAATCTGCTCACAGCTGCGCCAAGCAATTCCATTCTTGAGATTAACTCAGGAATAGCTGTATCCGCGTATTTAGCAATGTTCAGCGATCCCTCACGTGCAATCTCTGATGAAGGCAGCATAACATGTGCCATACCGGCCACTTTAACGCGGCTATCATACAAAGTGACACCTACACACGAACCCAGCCCTGTTGTCTTTAGCACACCTATTTGGTGAGCTACATTCAGGTCAGCCATTCCTACTTTAATCAAATTGTCTTGGATCATGAAGACTCTACTCCCAATGCGGAAAATATTTTGCCAAACGATTCCGGATCAGGAATGAGGAAGAAATGTCCTTGTACTTCATTATCCCCTTCCAAAAATTTGGTATCAATGAGAAGGGCTTGATCTCCCATTTGACCAAATTGCAATAAGCCATAACTTAAGATAGCTCCTGCCATATCAATCGCTAACGCCGGAACGGTAGGTTGCATGTTTAAATTCGTGAAATCTGCAAGTGAGGATAAATAGGACCCGGCTAGAATATTGCCTATTTCATTCAGCGCCGACAATTCAAGTTCAGAATATTCTTCTTGATCCTGTATGTTCATCCCAATCAGATCTCTCAACATATTTTTGGCAGCATCTAAATTGAGAATAAAAAACATATTACCAGGAGCATCGCCATCCACTCGCAAGAAAATAGCTAGAACTACAGTCTCGGCTCCACCGACACTTTCGCAAATTTCTTCAAAAGGCAGCATGCGTACTTTGGGAACAAGCATATCAATTGGCTTATCTAATAAAGTAGATAGGGCGGTCGCTGCGTGCCCCGCACCTATGTTCCCTACTTCTTTCAAAACATCCATTTGGAAATCTGCTAACTGACTAAACACATCCACAACTTAATCCTCTACTCTTTCCAACTGTTGGAGTTCGTTGCGGTCCAATACCTGCTCCAAGTTGAGCAAAACTAATAATCTTTGTTCTCCGACACGGGCAATGCCATCCAGATACTTGGCTTTAATCCCGCCAACAATTTCAGGAGGATTATCTATATTATCTGTATCCAGATCTATAACGTCATTAGCCGAATCAACAATCAAACCAACCTCGAAATCCCCTGCAGAGACAATGATAATGCGTGTAGCATCCGTAGTCGGCAGTTCATCGAGTCCAAAGCGGGAACGAAGATCAATAATCGGAATCACGACACCCCGAAGATTAATCACACCTTTGATAAATTCCGGCGCTTTCGGAACACGGGTCATCGGTTGCATTCTTTCAATTGTTCTGACTTTCTCAACTTCCACACCATATTCTTCAGTTCCAAGTGCAAAGACGATAACCTTTTTTTCTTCTCCCATTGTGAACGCCTCCTTAGATTTAAATAATTATTTAATCAATGCATTAGGGTCAATAATCAAAGCTACTTGTCCATCCCCGAGAATCGTTGCGCCTGAAATAGCAAACAATCCAGATAAGTATTTGCCCAATGTTTTGAGGACAATTTCTTGCTGGCCAATAAATTCATCCACCATTAAAGCAACTTGCTTGTCCCCTTTGCGAACAACGACAATTTCGGTTTCATCTTCCAGATCCTCATTGAAATCTGGAACACTGAACAACGTACTGAGTGATACCAACGGAATAACCGAATTGCGGTAATCCACCATTTTGTTGCCATGGATGTTGCGAATTTGTTTCTTTTGAATAGCAGAAGTTTCAACGATGGAAGACAATGGAATGGCGTATTTCTCACTGCCCAAACGAACAAGCATCGCTGAGATGATGGACAACGTCAATGGAAGTTGCACGGAAAATTTACTGCCCAAACCTGGTCTGGAATCAACTTGCACGTGTCCGCCTAGCATTTGGATCTTCGTCTTAACGACATCAAGACCAACCCCACGACCTGAAATGTCAGAAATTTTCTCAGCTGTACTGAACCCAGATGCGAATAGCAAATTATAGACTTCGATATCTGACAATTTCGCAGCTTGTTCAGCCGTTACGAGACCATTCTTGAGTGCGGTTTTCAACACTTTATCGCGATAAATTCCTTTGCCGTCTTCTTCGATTTCAATAAAGACATGATTACCGCTATGAAATGCGCGAAGCTGAATGGTACCCTGCTCACTCTTGCCTGCTGCAAGTCTGTCGCTAATAGATTCAATCCCGTGATCCACCGCGTTGCGAAGCAAATGAACGAGCGGATCACCAATTTCATCAATAACGGTACGATCTAATTCCGTTTCAGCGCCAGTAATCACAAGATCTACTTTCTTATCCAATGATTTAGCTAAGTCTCTGATCATACGAGGAAATCTATTGAAAACAGAATCTACAGGCACCATGCGGAGCTTCAAGACGATATTCTGCAAATCACTGCTGACTCTGGACATATGTTCAACGGTTTCAGTCAAATCATTCCGTTTAACTTCCGTAGCGAGTTGTTCCAGTCGCACGCGATCGATTAACAATTCACTAAATAAATTCATAAGTGCATCTAGTCGTTCAATATCTACACGAATCGTACGGCTCGCTACGGGAGCTCCGCCAGCAGCAGGTTTAGCGACAACAGCCGCAGCTGCTTCTACTTTTGGTGCTGCTACTTCAATCGTTGGAGTCTGCACAGGCACAACAGCCGCAGCCACTGCAGCGGCGATTTCTTGTCTTGCTGCCTCAACTTCAGTTCGCGGACGAGAAAGCTCATCCAAGGATTCTGTATCGACTGTAATGATAATCGCAGATTGAATCTCTGAAACATTCAAAATCTCTTTTTCAAGCGTTCCTTGATCCACTTTCGAAATAAAGTATAAGGAGAAAGAGCGATCGAATTTCTCTTGTTCAATTTCTTGAACAGAAGGCGTCGCTTTCACGATCTCTCCCATTCTTTCTAAAGCATCAAAGACCATATAAGCACGCGCCGCTTTTAGAACGCAGTTCTCGTTCACTGTCACTTCGACATAAAAAACTAGGAAACCTGAATCGATGGACTGTTGCAAAATGGAAAATTGGAACTCATCAACTTCAATTCCTTTTGTTGGCTCTTTCACGGCAGTAACAGCTGCCGGGACTACTGCTGTCTTGTACTCACCCGTCACAATAGAGCGAAGTGAAACAACAATCGGGGATACATCTGCTTTACCAGTACCGCCTTGAATAATGTCTTCCACCATGGATTCCAAAGAATCCAAACTTTTGAAAATACAATCAAAAATGAAAGGATTCATTTCAATTTTACTATTGCGAACTAGATCTAAGACGTTTTCCATCTCATGCGTAAGGGCTGCTATGTCCTCGAAGCCCATCGTTGCGGACATGCCTTTCAACGTGTGAGCAGAGCGGAAAATATTATGTACAATACTAATATCCTGAGGGCTGCTTTCTAAACTTAGTAAGTTCTCATTCAAAGATTGCAAATGCTCTTTCGATTCATCGATAAACATGGATAAATATTGACTAAGTTCCAAAACCACACACCTCCAATAGAATCATTATTCAATTTGCTTGCTAACGTTCAACTAATTAAGTACGCATTGAGCTAGTCTAACGGCAATATCTTGCTGTGGCAGCACGTGCATCGCAGCTTGCATCTCTACAGCAGCCCGAGGCATGCCATATACGACGCATGTTTCTTCAGACTCAGCAATGGTTGTCGCTACACCGGATTGCTTCAGTGACAGCATCCCTTTGGCGCCATCGCTTCCCATCCCTGTCATCAGTACGATGTGCCGTTTCAACTCACTCATACCAAGCAAGGACTCAAACATGACATCCACCGAGGGGCGGTGGCCAGAACGAGGATCTTCTTTGGTTAATCGGATTTTGTACGTTTTGTTCGAATCTTTATATGCGATCATATGCCAGCCGCCAGGAGCCACGTAAGCTGTTGCGGTTTGGAGAACATCCCCCTCCGCTGCCTCAACAACTTTAATTTGCGAAATGTCATTCAAACGTTGTGCTAATGACTTGGTAAAGTTAGGCGGCATATGTTGAACAATAAGAATCGGAGCTGGAAAACCAGCAGGGATATTCGAGATGACTTGATGTAAAGCTCTAGGCCCCCCTGTTGAAGTACCTATCGCAACAAGATGATTGAAGTGCGTCGAACCCTCAGCCGCTCCCGCTTTCACATCAGGAGGTTTCAAAACAGATGCTTTGCTTTTCTCAATTATCGGTGGAGTCGGTGTTGTATTCAAACGAGATAACAATGGTTTCTGCTGAACAGGCTGGAAGCTTCTCATTTTGGTTCTTACTGCCATATGAAGTTTTTCATGAAGTAGTTGTTTTACTTTGTATAAGTCAAGGGAAATCGAGCCAGAAGGCTTTCGAATAAAGTCGACAGCTCCCCATTCAAGCGCTTTAATCGTTTCAGATGCCCCTTCTTCGGTTAAAGAACTTAACATGATAATCGGAGTAGGGTGTTCAGCCATTATCCGTTGAAGAGCATCCAGCCCGTTCATGACGGGCATTTCGATATCCATCGTGACGGCATCAGGACGAAGAAGTTTAACTTGTTCGATGGCTTCTTGACCATTTTTAGCCGTACCAATGATTTGATACTGGGGATTTTCAGAAATCAAATCGCTAATAATTTTTCGCATAAAGACAGAGTCGTCTACGACTAGAATGTTATAAGGTGCCATGCTGTTCCCCTCCCTTTATGTGCTTATTCGACATGATTTGCGAAAATCCTATTTCAAAAGTTTCATCATTTTATTTAAAAATCCTTTTACGCCTGAAGATGGCGTATCTATGACTCGATAACCTTTGATATAATTTTCGGTTAATGTGTTTAAGCTTCTTGATGCTGCTGAATGTGGGAAAGCGACTGTAAACGGTATTTGTTTTTTTACTGCTTTTGAAACTGTTGCATCATCGTCTACAAAACCAAGTGTTGGAATATGGATATCTAGAAATTGCTTAGCAACCAATGCGATTTTATCCGCTGTTTGCTTTCCTTCTTTCAAATCTGTAACGCGGTTAATGACTAATTTAAATGAGACGTCATGTCCCATGGAATTCACCATTTTAATTATTGCATAAGCGTCAGTGATGGATGTTGGTTCTGGTGTTGTGACAACAAACGTTTCTTCGGCAGCTAAAATAAATTTAAGTGTTTCTTTGGATAAACCAGCACCGGTGTCAAATATGATAAAATCCACATATCCATTGAGCTGCGTAACTTGTTCTGCAAAGTAATCCAATTCTTCCTCTGTTAAGCGGAGCAGATCATTGAATCCTGAACCACCTGCAATAAAATCTAGATTGTTATAGCCTTTTTGGATAATTTCCCAAATTGTTTTTTCTTTTTTCAAAAGATGATACAAATTGTATTTAGAGGACACACCCATAAGCACATCAATATTCGCTAGCCCGATATCAGCATCAAAAACAAGCACTTTATAACCTTGAGACTGAAGCGTCAATGCAAAGTTCAGCGTGAAATTTGACTTTCCAACGCCGCCCTTTCCGCTAGTCACGGTAATAATCCTGGTTGCTCTTGTGCCTTTATCATTCTGAATCTGTACCAGGTTCCGCAACGCTTCTGCTTGATCCTTCATGCTTTAGGCTCCTCCAACAACAAATCAATGATTTGCCACTCATTCATCTCCGTAATATCATCAGGGACATTTTGTCCATTCGCGACATAGGAAATTTGAAGAGTAAATTCATGAACAATATTCACAATTGCTCCATAAGAATCCGTTTCGTCCATTTTCGTAAAAATCACTTTGTCCAATTTAAACTTATTGAAATTATTGGTAATAGCTCTCATATCGCGATATTTGGTTGTTAAACTCAAGACGAGAATGGTTTCACTATTCCCCTGTGTCTTGAGAAGTGAGTTCAGTTCAGAAACATACATTTCATTCCTAAAATTCCGGCCGGCCGTATCCATGAAAATAATATCGCAATCCGCTAGATTATGAAAAGCTTTCGACAGATCTTGCGGCGAGAAGACTACTTCCAGCGGCACATTCAAAATTGTAGCGTACGTTTTCAACTGCTCAATTGCTGCAATACGGTACGTATCCGAAGTGATGAATCCAACTTTTCGTTGATACTTTAGGACTTGTTCAGCAGCCAACTTGGCAATTGTCGTTGTTTTGCCAACCCCGGTTGGCCCCACGAAATGAACAACGCGAGTATTCAGTGAGATTTGTTTGCTCTTATCTGATTGAAAAACTTGGCCAAGTTTGGACTTAACAATTTGTTTGGCGGCTTCTTCCGTCACGGGTTCATCAGCCAATTCGAAATCAGCTAAGGTCTCGTCAATGATTTGGCGAACAAGTAAAGCATCTACTTCTTGATCGTAAAGTCGTTGTTCAATCACTTGCAATGGTTCCGGAAGATTGGAAACGTCAGCTGCTTTCGTCAGCTTGTGCATCATTTCCTTCATTTGCTTGAGTTCCTCAAGCAAGTGCTCATCCTTAGCATTTGGCCTGTTAGGTGCATTCACAGAAACAGGCGAGTACGATTGTTGCGCAGCGTAGAGCGGAGCTGCAGGCGCCTCGTGAGCAGTTTTGACAGCTACGGGTTCTCTGGCTGCGCTCACGGGAGCGAAAACATCAGGCACATCAGGAAAATCAGACATATGTGTTTGCTGCTTAACAGCTTGAAGATTGTTTGCCGATGCCTGCACCCGCGGCTGCTGCATTTGAGGTGCTGCTACACGCTGTTGGCTAGCCGCATTGGCAGCAGCGTTCGAAGCATCGATTGCTGCAATAACTTCAATCTTTTTTTTGCCAAATAAACCGAGAAAGCCACCAGTACGAATTTCTTTGGTATTCAAAATAACAGCATCCTTGCCCAGATCAGTGCGAATTTTCTGCAAAGCATCCGGCATGGAATCGACAACATATCTTTTTACTCTCATAAATTGACTACCCCCATGCTCTGGATTTCAACGCTTGGCTCTAATTCGCTGTAG
Source organism: Paenibacillus sp. HWE-109 (assembly GCF_022163125.1). Taxonomy (NCBI): domain Bacteria; kingdom Bacillati; phylum Bacillota; class Bacilli; order Caryophanales; family Paenibacillaceae; genus Paenibacillus; species Paenibacillus sp. HWE-109. The sequence continues at coordinate 3,254,128 of NZ_CP091881.1, forward strand.
GACAAGACAGGAATGTCTTGCAGAGTTCTTTCTAGTAGTTGTCTTAAATACATCCGAATCGTCGGAGAAGTTAGAATAACGGGCTGTTGACCAGATTGAATCAATTTGGAAACCTGTTCGCTGACACGATGATAAATAATTTGTGAGGAAGAAGGATCCAAAGCTAAGTAGCTGCCTTGATCTGACTGTTGAACAGATTCGGCTATTTTCTTCTCGACTGAAGGGCCTACCGTAATGACTTTAAGCGAATCGCCCAAAGAGGTGAACTGTTGTGTAATTTGTCTGGACAAGGACTGTCTAACATATTCAGTTAAAATCTCAGGATCTTTGGTGTACGTCCCGTAATCCGCTAAAGTCTCCAGAATTGTAACCAAATCACGTACCGATATTTTCTCACGCAATAACTTAGCTAATACCTTTTGCACATCACCAATCGACAAAACGGAAGGTATAAGATCGTCAACAAGTGCTGGGTACGCTTCACGAACATTATCGATAAGAGCTTTCGTTTCCTGACGACCCAGAAGTTCATGCGTATGTTTCTTGATAATTTCTGTAAGATGTGTGGCAACGACAGAAGGCGGATCTACTACCGTATAGCCTGATAATTCCGCTCTTTCTTTGGTCACCTCATCAATCCAAATCGCAGGCAAACCGAAAGCAGGTTCAGTTGTTTCAATACCAGAAATTGAATCATCTTCAATTCCAGGACTCATCGCTAAGTAGTGATTAAGAAGTAGTTCGCCGCGTGCTACGGTATTGCCTTTAATTTTGATGATATACTCATTAGGTCGTAATTGGATGTTATCACGAATACGAATTACAGGCACGACAACTCCGAGTTCAAGCGCACATTGTCTACGAATCAAGATAATTCGATCCAATAAATCCCCCCCCTGCTGTGTATCCGCCAGAGGTATTAAGCCGTAGCCAAATTCAAATTCAATCGGATCCACTTGAAGCAAGGAGATGACACTTTCTGGACTGCGAACTTCCTCAATTTGCTGCTCTTCAACCAACTGCTCTTCCTTGATCGCTTCCCGTTCCAAATTCTTCTGCATCTTGAAAGCAGCATAAACTAGCAATCCTGCAATCGGGAATGTAGTAAACCAATGAATTGGCGTGAATAATCCAAGAACAACTAACGTAGCAGCAACAATGTACAAAAGTTTCGGCTGCGCGGTAAGCTGCTTAGTAATATCCTGTCCGAGGTTCCCTTCTGAGGAAGCGCGGGTTACGATAATACCAGCAGCAGTAGAAATCAATAATGCAGGAATCTGACTAACGAGGCCATCACCAATTGTGAGAATAGAAAAGGTTTCAAGAGCTTTACTGAAAGACATCCCTTTCATCGTCATTCCAATGATGAAACCACCGATTAAATTGATAACAAGAATGATAATACCCGCAATGGCGTCCCCTTTAACGAATTTGCTGGCACCATCCATTGCTCCATAGAAATCTGCTTCACTTTCAATTTTCTTTCTTCGTTCACGAGCTTGAACTTCATTAATTAAACCAGCGTTTAAATCAGCATCAATACTCATCTGTTTGCCCGGCATCGCATCGAGCGTAAATCTCGCTGCAACCTCGGCAACGCGCTCAGAACCTTTGGTAATTACGATGAACTGTACCAAGACCAGAATGAGAAACACGACGAATCCCACGACGATATTGCCTTGTGCCACGAAAGAACCAAAAGTTCTGACCACGTCGCCTGCTTCTGCATGCGACAAAATGTTCCGGGTCGTTGATACGTTAAGCGCCAACCGGAACAAGGTCGTAATCAAAAGTAAGGAAGGAAAGATGGAGAACTGCAGGGCTTCTTGTGTATTCATAGCTACTAAGATAATCATTAAAGCAACTGATATATTGATAATCAGCAGAAAATCCAGTAAAGGGATTGGTACCGGTACAATCATCATTAAGACAATACAAATAATGCCTACCAGAACCACTAAATCTTTGATTTTCAACAGATTGTACCTCCCTCTTCGTTAATTCGTTTTGCCCTTAATTTTATAGACGTAAGCTAACACTTCAGCGACTGCTTGGAATAAATCAGCTGGAATGGCTTCACCGATTTCCACTTGGGCAAATATAGCACGTGCTAATGGCTTGTTTTCCATCGTCACAACACCATTCTTCTTGGCCACTTCTTTAATTTTGAGAGCTACATAGTCAGCACCCTTGGCAATAACCGTAGGCGCCTGCATGTTAGAGGAATCATATTTCAAAGCAACAGCAAAGTGAGTCGGGTTCGTGATAATAACATCCGCTTTGGGAACTTCTTGCATCATCCGCTGCATAGCCATTTGACGCTGCTTCGCACGAATCTTTCCTTTAATCAGCGGATCTCCTTCACTTTTCTTATACTCATCTTTGATATCCTGCTTGGACATTTTGAGACTCTTCTCATACTCGTACTTCTGATAGATATAGTCAAATACCGCAAGCACAATAAGAATAGCACCAATTTTAATGCCAAGTTTTAAAGTAAGTGAAGCAATAAATGAAAAGGTGCTTTCTAGTGGCGAATGGCCTAACCCTAATAACTTAGCCTTCTCCCCCATTAAAGTGGTGTACACAACGTAACCGATAATCAGCATCTTCATGGTGGATTTCAAAAAATCCATCACCGTGCGCAAGGAGAAGATTTTTTTGAACCCTTCAAGCGGATTAATTTTACTGAATTTCATCATCAAGGGATCGCCGATAAACATAAAGCCAATCTGCGCGTAATTCCCAATGAAAGCGATCAAGACAACAAGAATGAAGATGGGTGCCAGAATGATTAAGCCTTGTGTTACCAAATTTGTGAATAAGACTTGAACATTCCCCATCGTAATATCCATATTGAGTTGATTATTGTATACGTTTTTGAACATACTGATGATTCTTACTTTCATGTAGCTTCCAAACAAGAGGAACGACAAGAATGAAAAGAGGAGGATTAGCGCTGCTGGCAAGTCCATGCTCTTGGCAACCTGCCCCTTTTTACGGGCATCCTGCCTCTTCTTCGCTGTCGCAGGTTCCGTCTTTTCTCCTGCAAACCATTGTAAATCAAGCTGCAAGCGATATGGCTGGGACACGGTTTCCTCCTACTCAGGGAGAGGGTTGCTGTGTACCACTAACTAGTTGAAGCAACTTCTCCATGTAATCAAATATCGTTGCAAATAAATTTTGAAATTGTGAAATCAATTCTGGGAAAAGCACAACTAGCAAGAAAAGGCCCAGAATCATTTTCAATGGTGCGCCGATGACAAAAATATTGAATTGCGGAGCTACCCTTGTCAACAGCCCTAATCCTAAATCTGTTAAAAAAAGGGCTGCAATAATAGGAGCAGCAAGTTGGAACGAAAGATAAAACATTTTCGACAATGATTTAACAAGAAAATCCGATATCTCACCATTGTAAATATGGGCGAACAATTGATTATCCAATGGAACCCATTTATAACTATCAATAATCGCTCTAATCAAAAAGTGATGTCCATCAAAAGTTAAAAAAAGCAAGATGGCGACCATATACTTGAGATTACCTAACATCGGGGATGATACCCCTGTTAAAGGATCAATGACACTAGCCATACTATAACCGATTTGCATATCCATAAATGAACCGGCTGTTTGCACAACTGTAAAGAAAATATAGGCCAGGAAACCAAGTAAAATGCCAATCAGCATTTCACGAATGATCAAGAGGATGTATTCACCATCCAATGGTATAGGCTTGTCAAGACCCATACTTGCAAAAATAAGGAAAGAGATGAATACAGAAAGACCGATTTTGAACATCATCGGCACATTTCGCGAGGAAAGCACCGGAACCACGACAAAGAATGATGTAATTCGACAAAAGATAAGCAAAAAAATAGGGATTGCCTGAAAAAATATGTTTGTCATATCGCTCACAACCTAACCAACGAATTTGTAAAGGTTGTTGAGTAAATTAAACGTAAAGTCTACCAATGTATTCATAATCCATGGCCCAAAAATTAAAATAGAAAGCAGTACTGCAACAATTTTGGGAACAAAAGCTAACGTCTGCTCTTGAATCTGCGTAGTTGCTTGGAAAATACTGATGATCAAGCCAACAACAAGCCCAATAATCAACATGGGGGCACTGGCTTTCAGTACGGTATAAACAGCTTCACCGGCAATACGAATGACAAATTCCGAACCCATTTAGTAATCCTCCGATATTTTGATCCTCAACCATAGCTAAGGAGTAATGATCTCACAACAAGGTACCAACCATCTACTAAAATAAACAGCAGGATCTTGAAAGGCAATGAAATCATAACAGGCGGCAACATCATCATCCCCATCGCCATTAAGGTACTAGAAACAACCATATCGATGACCAGAAACGGAATAAATATCATAAATCCCATCTGGAAGGCTGATTTCAGTTCACTAATCGCATAAGCCGGTACTAAAGAAGTAATAGGAATATCTTCAACACCAGTAGGCGCTTTAGCTTTGGTGTAATCTAGAAATAGCTTTAAATCCTTCTGCCTGGTATGTTTGAACATAAACTTCTTCATCGGCAGTGAAGCTTTCTCAAAAGCCTGGGTTTGATTAATTTCCCCCTTCAAGTAGGGTTGAAGTGCCGTCTGATTAACTTCCCCCAAAGTTGGAGACATAATAAAAAAGGTTAAAAACAGAGCGAGTCCGATTAAAACCTGATTGGGTGGCATCTGCTGTGTTCCCAGTGACGTTCTTACGAAACCTAGTACAATGACGATACGCGTAAAGCTGGTCATCAAAATTAGAAATGATGGAGCAAGGCTCAAAACAGTTAACAATAGCAATAAGGTTACCGTATTAGAGGAACCAGCGGCAGCGCCTCCGGTACCAATATTTACATTTAATCCAGGAATCGGATTGTTCGGATCTGTCTCGGCAGCTGAAGCTGTCAGAGAGATTAGAAAGACGGAAATGAACACGATTAATAGGGCAAGAATTCGTTTATTTCTCTTCATTCATCATTCAACCGATCTGTTGGTTTTTGATCTGAAAGCCAATCTTCCACATTTTTATTCCGATTTGAAACTCGTTGAAGTTTGTCATGAAATACTTGTTGAAAGGAAGAAGTGATTTCAACTTCCTCTTCAATATCTTTCTTTTTAAGCGGCAGCTTGCCAATCCACTTCGTCAATGCCCCAAAACCGACTCTGTCATCCTGAGAGGAAGTCAGTAAATCAGTAATATATGCTACTTCATCGGCGTCATTAATCTTATCCAATAACTGAATATTCTCACCGACGCCAACCACGAAGAGCGAATGACCAATTTCTACAATCTGGATTGACTTATTTTGCCCAAGGGGAACTCCACCTAAAGATCGAATCGAGTTCCCAAACATGGTGCCTTTATTTCTCTTAGCTATATACTTGATGAGTACAAAGAACAACAGAATGATTAAAACGAGAAAGAAAATGACCTTGACAACCATACCAAACGAATCAAAGGAGTCTGTAGTCGGAAAATCAGATGTTGGCAGACCTTGTCCTGGCTCTGTTTCGGCAAAGCTTATTGACGTCGTGTACAACATCGCGGCTACACTAAGTAACGTAGTTAATAGTCGCTTCGATTGGAGTCTTCTCATAGTCGCATCCCTCTTGGTTTATGTAAGACTCAACCGAATTAAGGGGCTTACCCTAGAGTCTTTTTAATTGCTTCGATAACACGGTCTGCCTGGAACGGCTTAACGATAAAGTCTTTAGCACCAGCTTGAATCGCGTCGATAACCATCGCTTGTTGCCCCATCGCGGAACACATGATAACTTTCGCATTTGGCTCAATCTTCTTGATTTCTTTCAAAGCTTGAATCCCATCCATCTCAGGCATTGTGATATCCATTGTAATCAGATCTGGTTTCAATTCTTTGTATTTCTCAATAGCTTGTGCGCCATCATTCGCTTCGCCACAAACCTCATACCCATTTTTAGATAGAATATCACGAATCATCATTCTCATAAAAGCAGCATCATCAACAATAAGAATACGGTTAGCCATGAATAAAGTCCCCCTAGAATTAAATTATTGTAGCTTTTGAATTCGTTCCCATTGATTAACAATGTCCGTAACACGAACCCCAAAGTTTTCATCGATAACCACGACTTCGCCTTTGGCGATTAACTTATTATTAACTAAGATGTCCACAGGCTCACCTGCTAATTTATCCAATTCAATAATAGATCCTTGTGACAATTCCAAAATATCTTTGATCACCTTGTGGGTTCTGCCTAACTCTACCGTTACTTTCAGAGGAATATCCAAAAGCAGATCAAGATTTGTATCTTCCGCATGAGAGTACGAACCATTTTGTAAATTACCAAACTGAACGGGTTGCACATTTACATTGCGATTCGGCATCCCACCATATGCGGCTGCAGGTGGCTGCTGATACATAGGCTGTTGAGGTGGATACATGGGTTGTCCCATCGGTGGTTGTTGATACATCGGTTGCTCATACATAGGCTGCTGCTGCTGCTGGTACATAGGCTGCTCATAAACAGGCTGAGCTGCTGCAGGAGGAGGTGTATGAACTTCTTGCTTAGGTGCGGAAGGAGCAGGTGCTTGTGCAGCCGGGGCAGCTTCCATCTCAGACTCTGAACCACCACCCATTAGGATCGATACCATTTCTTTGGCGAAAGGAACAGGAAGTAACTGCATGATGTTGGAATCAATAAGATCGCCAATGATGAGTCGGAACGATATCTTAATAAATACGTCCTCGTCAGGTAATTTTCCTTCTCCTTTCGACAAATTTAATATGTCGATTCCAGGCGGTGAGATATTGACAAATCGATTAAAGATGGTAGACATCGAAGTTGCGGATGAACCCATCATCTGATTCATTGCTTCTTGAACAGCGCTGATGTGAATTTCACTGAGATTTTCATCTCCACCAGTACCGTCTCCACCCATCATAAGATCAGCGATCACTTGCGCGTCACTTGTTTTGATGACAAGTAAATTAATACCATCAAAACCATCGACATAATTAACATGAACCGCTACATGTGGTTTAGGAAACTCTTGTTCCAATTCCTCTTTGCCGATTATTGACACACGAGGTGTTGTAATATCGACTTTCTTACCCAGCAATGTCGAAAGAGCTGTGGCTGCACTGCCAAATGTAATATTACCAATTTCACCGAGTGCATCCTGCTCTAACGAAGATAAATAGTCTTCAACTTTAGGAGGCCCTTGATAAGAAGAGGCTGGACTATCGTCCGAGGACTGTCTCAACAAAGCGTCGATCTCTTCTTGGGACAGATAATCTCTGTTATTCGTCATAATCTTCTTCTCCTTCGTTTACGATTTCTGTAATTTGTACAGCCATCTTCCCTTTTAAGGTACCAGGGCTTCCGAGATATTTCAGCTTCTCGCCCACTTTGACTTGAAGCGAATCTTCGACGGATTTATGCAGTGGGATAACATCGCCAATTGTTAAACCAAGGAAGTCACGTATGTTAATTTCAGACGAACCCAGTTCTGCAATGAGTGGCAACTTGGTTTTTTCCAAGCGCGATTGAAGTGCTTCCACTTCTTCAGGAGCTCTCGTCTTTTTCTGGGAAACAAACCAATGATGCACGGATAGACGAGGCATGATCGGCTCAATAACCACATGAGGAATACAAAGATTGATCATCCCCGTGGTATCACCGATTTTGGTACTAAGCGAGATCAGTGCAATCGTTTCATTCGGAGAAACAATTTGCATAAATTGCGGATTCGTTTCAAGTGCCTCTAATCTTGGCTGAATGTCGATAACGGTCTTCCAAGCTTCTTGCAAACTATCGAAGGCTCTACTAAAAATACGTTCCATCACAATCGTTTCAATTTCAGTTAAGGCATTAATTTTCGTAGGGGTCGTGCCTGCTCCACCCAATAATCGATCCAACATAGCGAACGCAACATTGGGATGAACCTCAAGTACCATTCGACCCTCTAAAGGCTCCGCTTCAAAGATGTTCAAAATGGTCATTTTCGGGATCGAACGAATAAATTCGTCGTAGGGCAGCTGCTCCACTTGGACAACACTAATTTGTACAAACGTACGAAGTTGTGCTGAAAAATACGTAGTTAAGAATCGCGCAAAATTTTCGTGAATCCGAGTTAAGCTTCGAATATGATCCTTGGAGAAGCGCACGGCTCTCTTAAAGTCATACGCCCTTACCTTCTTCTGCGTATCCTCTTTTTTAAGTTCATCCGCATCCATTTCGCCAGAGGACAAAGCAGCTAGCAAAGCATCGATCTCATTTTGCGATAGAACATCAACCATTCGAGTCACCTCCTTTAAGCAAAATCAAAAGCGAGTTATTGAAGTACTTTATCGGTTATCCAAATTTGCTTGATTTTTCCTTCGTGTAACAATGGGTTTAGTTTATTCATTAAAGTTGAAGTTAAACTATCAGAACCTTTGCTGCCTTCAATCTGATCTTTCGTCAAATCACCTAAAGCTTGTACAATTGTTCCTTTGACCGCGGAGTCCAATAAACTATCAAACTCTGCTTTACCCTTAGCATTTTCTAATTCAAAAGCGAAGCTAATTTTAATGAAATTCTGACTGCCGGATAAGTTTGTTAAAATATCTTTGATAATGGCTGTGTTAGCTTTGACTGCCTCAGCAGAAGGTGCTTTGGTCGGTTTTACACTAGCAACAGCATCTTGTGCTTTGGCGGCAGGATCTTTGGATTCGTTATTTTTCTCCATAAAGTTCCATAATACAAAGGCCGCTGTCAAAATCAGTGTAATCGCAATTAGAATGGAGACAATGAGTATGAAAATTTTGTTCTTAAACACTTACGAACCCTCCGCATCCTTGGACTTAATAGTCGCTCGAACTGAGCCAATCTCCTGCATGTAGGTCCGCACTAAGCTTACCACAACCTCTGCCTTTTCGAGAACTGTGATTTTCTTTCCTGTTGTTAAACTAATCATGGTATCAGGAGTCTCTTCAATCTGTTCAATCAATAAGGCATTCAGAAAAATAGGCTTGCCGTTTAAACGTGTGAGAGAAATCATGTTTCTCCTCCTGTATCAGGATAAGGGGAGGCAAGCTCCCCTCACTTCACATTACTGAAAATTAACGTTTAAGATTTACGACTTCTTGCAGCACTTCATCGGAAGTTGTAATAATGCGTGAATTCGCTTGGAAACCACGTTGAGCGATGATCATCTCCGTAAATTCACCAGTCAAATCAACATTGGACATTTCCAATTGACCTGAGATCAGGGTGCCCGTACCTGTTGCTGTATTGCCTGGCACATCAATAGTTAAAGCACCTTCTGGATTCGCGTTGGCTGTCATACGGTACAAATTCCCACCAATTTTCTCAAGTCCTGATGGATTGATGACTTTAACAACACCAACTTTTTGTCCTGTTGTAACCGTTGCACCTGTGGAGTCGATACCAATAATATCTCCATTTTGCGCGATTGAGAAAGAAACAATGTCCTCAGGAATAACGATTGGGCCAGCACCTTCAGCCCCCATCACATGAAGTCCTTCAGCATTAACTAAGTTGCGAGTAGGATCTAGCGTGAAATTCCCCGATCTTGTAAGATAAGGCGCATCTGTTTGCTCCGCAGTCCCTACTGCAAAAAATCCATCACCATTAATACGTAAATCCGTTGTTACATTAGTAGTCATTGCACTACCCGGTGTATGAATTGTATCGATTGCAGCTAAACTAACTCCTAGACCAACTTGCTGTGCATTCACACCACCGCGGTTGTCATCGGGAGCACTCACACCGGAAACAGTTTGGCTAAGAATGTCTTTGAACATAACACGGCTGCCTTTGAAACCAATTGTATTAACGTTGGCAATGTTATTACCGATAACATCTAATTTAGTTTGAAAACCACGCATACCTGAAACGCCTGAGTATAAAGATCTTAACATCTATTTGGGCCTCCAATCGGTTTTTAAAATCATGAGCTGCTTCATTCGTTCCACAGCCCCAGGCTTCCTGCACGGTCGAGCCTGATTCTTATGCGATAACAATGGCACTGTCGATTTGAGTAAATACATGTTCATTCATAGAGGTTCCATCAAGCGCCGTCACGACGGTTCGGTTAGGAACATTAACAATCAAAGCATTGCCACCCAGGATCATTAGCGCATCTTTGGCACCTTTAGCGGCCACCTTATCGATTGCTTGACTAAGTTTATCCAATTGCTCGGGCTTTAGTTGAATGCCTCTCTCCTTAAGTCTAACCTCTGCATGATGACTGAAACGAACAAATTGGTCCTGAAGAAGTTGTTGAAACTTGGGAATACCGGGTGTAGATACCGGTTGCTGTACAGGTGTTCGTCTCGTAGACGCCGGAGAAACCGCATTAGGATAAAGCTGTCCAATGGATATTCTCTCTGTCATTTTGTTTCTCCAACATTCTCAATTTTTTTGAGCTTGTCGAGAGAAATTTCCACTCCCTTCACAGAGGCATACTGATTGCCTTCTTTAAATGTAATGGAATCTACAATACCTGTTTTTTCAGAGGAAGCACCCGATGAATCTATATCCGTCCACGTCACCGATTTACCAATTAACCCTGACACGAAACCAAGAGATTGGCGCATCAACTTCATTTCGCCAGCCATATTCGTCAATTGCTCAACGGATGTGAACTGTGCCATTTGAGCAATAAACTCTTTATCTTGCAAAGGCTGAGTCGGGTCTTGATTTTGAAGCTGTGTGATCAAAATCTTGAGAAAATCATCTTTGCCTAATGTATTGTTGTCTTTTTGTTTCGTCTTGGCATTATTGCCTGCATTAATTAAATCTGACACATTTCCTACAACCGGGTTTGAAGCCATACTTTCACCTCCAACTGCTTCATATGTATTCATCTAGGCAATGACATCGAAGGAGTTTCCATTCACAGCGGTGCGAACTTGAGCAATGTTGTCGACTTCTTGATTAAAATCAAGAGAATCTTCTTGAAAATTGCCAGTACGATTCTTGTTTTGCTGCTGTGATTGACCAAAGGTCTGTTGTTGACGTTGATCCTGGAACATACTTGATTGCATATTCTGGTTCTGCGTAACTTCCAGTTTCTCGACTTGTAAACCTTGAACCTGAAGTGCTTGTCTTAGCGATGGAAGCTGACTTTCTAACATCTGCTTGCCGGCTAAAGTATCCGCTGCGAATTGCGCGATCAATTGACCGTCATGCATGGAAATTCTAACATCGACTTGACCCAGGTTTTTGGGAAACAAGGAAAGTTTCGCTTCAGAGAATGAGCCAGCTACTGTAATCTTCATGTTTTTCAGAACATGTTCTGTCATTTCTTCAGCAAAATTACCTGCGTTAATAGTTGCTGGAGCTTTAACTACAGCTGTATTAGCGATCTGTGCTTTCTGAAGATCTGCAATCGTTACAACAGTATTCGTGGACAGATTGGATTCCGTTGGCAAATCCACAAGGTCAACGAAAGATTCTTTGGAATCTGTTTGTGACTCGAGCGTTGACGAAATAAAAACATTTTTTGCCGCAAGCAGTTCTAATCTGGACTTAGGTTGTTGCACAAGTGTGAATGAATCACCATCCAGTTTCTGTGGCAAAACCAGATTACTTGTACGCTTATGATGACTAGCTTTGTCTACATGAACTAATTCTTCTTTGTTTCCATCTACTGATCCTTCTGCTGCTTCTACAACTGGTGTTGCTGGTTTCGAGGATATAGCTGGTCCTTTCAGATTCGCCATCAGTTCAGGAAGCAAAGGTTGAATCGTGTTCTGCAAGTCTTGATTAAGAAACTTCACAATCGGGTTGTCCGGTTGTTGTTTTGTTAAAGTAGCAAGCGCGAGCAACGTGTTCTGTGCATCTAAATTTAACGTATCTGCAGGTTGCAAGTTCAATCCATTCGATATAGGAAAGGCTCCGCTAGCTTGACCGTCACCAAGCGTTTGCAATAGCAGCTTAGCATCTGCAAACCATTGGCCAACTTTAGGGTCTTGCAACAATTGCTCTGCTAATGCTGGATTGCTATTCATCGCTTCAAGCAGCATCTCAGGAAGAGGTTGGTCCTCTGTTCCTTGATTAGGTTGTGCAACTGCTCCTTGTATGGGTAAAACCAAACTTTGCAGCATCTGCAGCAGCATATTCAGTGAAATTGCGGGATCCGTTGCACTTTGTTCCCCTGCAGTTGACTCCTGCGATAGTTGTCCTCCCAATACTTGGTTAAAAGCATCTTTGGATGCAGCATCCGTGGACGCTGTTTTACCAGCAGTTGCTGTGGAAGTTGTGTTCGCAGTTGGAACTTTAGCTATTTGAACATCCATTTTATTCACCTCCCTTCATGACATCCACATTTCTTATTGAACAAGTTTGACTGAAATGGCAGCAGCGATTTCCTTATTCGCATCTGAAAGTGATGACATGACTTTTGAGCGTGAGGCATTGTCCATCCCACTTAGAATTGCCAATACCTTTTCTGGATTTGATTTATTCATTTCCAATAAAACAGCTGAAGCGCTTTTTGGCGTCATATTCGCAAATGTTTGACCGAGATCCGATTTACTAACGGTTGTAGTTGCTTTTGTCGTATCTTTGGAACCATTCGTTGATAATCTTTCTTGTAAAGCAGCAATTTCTTTGTCCCGAACAGGAACAACGTCTTTGAGTCCAATGGAAGCTTCAGCAGCCTTGGCTGCATCCATTTTTTCAAGAATCGCTCCTCGACTGTCGGATTTCATCATAGAGAAGATAAGTACCATTTCTTTCGGCGTCAAGGCTTCGATGATTGGCGCCGCTTTGCTTGGCGTCATTTTTGCGTACATATTAGCTAGTTGTGTAATCTGATTATTGTATTCTTCTTGTGTTTGCGTTTTGTCTTTCAACTTTTCTTCGAGCTCGGTCAATTTCGACTGGGCATCTTTGATAGATAGATCTTTTTGTTCTGAAGTCGACTCTGCTTTCTGAAGGGCTGCTTGCAATTCAGCAACTCTTCCATTCAACTTAGTGATTTCATCATCTTTGACTTTCACGCTTTGTTCAGCCGTTTGTGGTTTAGCAGTGCCGTTCACAACGGTTTTCTCCTTAGGAGCAGGAACAATCGTCCCTATGACTGGTGTATTGTGCAGTGCCTTCTGAATACTGCTCTTGATATCATAATCAAAGATAGATAACAGCACGAAGAGCAAAACCGCCGTGAACACAAAGGGGATGACAAACCATATCAGAAATCGTTCCAGTGCACTATAGGATGCACCCTCAATGTTGGTATCGGCCATCTCCTCTTCCCTCCTTTACATCCTCAATACGTTAATCGCTTGAAACGATTTGTCGCCATTTCATCCAGCGTATCCTGCTCTTTTTTGGCAACGAACGCTTGAAATTGGTTGAACGCTTTTTCTCTAGCTTTGGACCAAACCTTTTCGTCAACCATTCTTTCAGAGAGGTGCTCTCGCTTTTTGTGTACAATATGTTGAGCTTGCTGCACATCTTGATGTTTTCTTGCAATTTGTTGGTCGACATGATTCATGTAGCTTTGCATCATCATCATTTTTGAAATGGATACGGAATGACTAGATTCATCCGCCATTTCATTCTGAAGATTTTCTTTTTGCTCAAATAATCCATATAAATTCGTTTCTTCAGTCCGTAATTGACCCATTGCCTCCGACAAAATCCACTCTGCCTGTGTTCTCTCATTGTTTTTCAAGTTGACAATTTGTTGGAAAGAATAGCGAAAGTTCATTCAGGACCCTCATCCCTTATAGAATTCATGAATCAAACGTTCTTGAGCTTCTTCATAAGTTAACTTTTCACTCGTCTTTTGTTTGGTGAAATCCCATATGGCCTCAATATTGTCCATTGCCAAATCAATATTTGGATTAGAACCTTTTTGGTATGCCCCTATATTGATAAGGTCTTCCGAATCTTTATATATAGAGAGAAGTCGCTTCAACTGATCGGCAGCTTCCATATGTTCAGAGGGAACAATTTCTTTCATAACACGACTTACACTGGATAACACGTCAATCGCTGGATAATGTCCTCTGTTGGCAATATTGCGGTTCAAGACGATATGACCATCAAGAATACCTCGCACCGCATCAGCGATTGGCTCATTCATGTCATCTCCGTCAACAAGAACCGTGTAGAATGCTGTAATAGATCCTTTGGGACCGGTCCCTGAACGCTCCAAGAGACGTGGCAGCATGGCGAAAACCGAAGGGGTGTAACCCCGTGTAGCAGGAGGTTCACCGACGGCAAGACCGACTTCACGTTGTGCCATGGCAAAACGGGTAACAGAATCCATCATCATCATGACATTTAGACCGCGATCTCGGAAGTATTCAGCAATACTGGTAGCAATCATCGCGCCTTTAATTCGAATAAGAGCTGGTTGATCCGACGTTGCAACGATGACAACTGATCTCGCAAGCCCTTCAGGCCCTAAATCTCTTTCAATAAAGTCCAGAACCTCACGTCCACGCTCTCCGATTAGAGCAATTACATTGACATCCGCTGAGGTATTCCGGGCAATCATGCCCATCAATGTACTTTTTCCGACACCAGAACCAGCGAAAATACCGACACGTTGTCCCTTACCAATAGTCAGCAGTCCGTCAATACAGCGAACGCCAACTGAAATTGGATGAAGCACACGAGGCCGCGTGAGTGGATTGCCTGGCACATTATTGGTCGAGTACTGCGCCATTCTTGAAGGTAAGAAGGAACCATCCAAAGGCTGTCCTAAACCGTCTAATACTTTACCAAGCAACTCGTGTCCCACTTGAACCGTTAATGGTTTTCCAGTACCGACAACATCACATCCTGGACCAATCGCATCTAAATCGCCCAAAGGCATAAGAATAACTTTATTGCTGCGAAAACCAACAACTTCAGCTTTTAACGGCTTATTCGATTTATGTGGATAAATGTAACAAAGGTCACCAATACTTACGTCTGGCCCTTCAGATTCAACCGTTAACCCAATGACTTGGGTCACTTTACCGTTGACTCGGATTGGATCAATGGTGTGCAAGTGCTCTTTGTATTTATCCGCTTTTGGCGAAGAATGACTCATGATTAGATTCCCTCGCTTTGAGTCGCCAGTTGTTGAAGGGCGGACTTGATCTCTTTTAACTGAGTATCAATCCTTGCATCAATGCTCCCAAATGACGAACGGATTACACATCCCCGATCTTGTACAGTGGAATCGGGAATGATTTGCAGTTCTGCTTGTGAGTCAATCGATGTAAGCAGTTCTTCCCTCGCGTCTTGAATATAGGCGAATTGTGAAGGTGCCACGCAGAGAGCGATAATCCCCTTCTCACGTCTGCGCGAAAGTACAGACTGAATTAAATCAATAACCCATTCCGGCTGAAGTGTTAATTGTCGACCAATAACTTTCTCCGCGATAGAGGTACTGAGTTCAATCAGAAAAGGTTCTGATTCCTGTATGATTTGTTGTTTAAGCTTATAAGATTGTTCCAAAATGGCTTGAGCTTCTGCCAGCATTTCTCCGTGCTCTTGTCTGAGTACATCTTCTGCTTGGACCATTCCTAATTGGTAACCTTCTTCATAACCAGCTTGCTTCGAACTGGCAATAAGTTCTTCATCTTGAGAACGGCGTGCTTCCCACCAATGGTTAATTTCTTCATTTGCTTGTTCACGAAGTGCAGTAGTTTCCTGCATGGCCTGATGAATTTGTTCATTTGCGAATGCTTCAGCATCTTGAAGGATCTGATCTTTCATCGATGTTGCTTCTGCAATTTCCTGTTGCTGCTCAAATGTCAGTTCATTAGAATCTTGTTCTTGCATGAACGGAAGAGGAGAAATGGTTTCGACTAACTTCTTATCATCTAAAGGGAAATAAGCAAATGATTTAATGATATTAGACAATAATATCGTCTCCTCCACCACGTGCAATGATGATTTCACCTGATTCCTCTAGACGGCGAATAGTGGCAACGATTCTAGTTTGAGCTTCTTCCACATCACGCAAACGAACAGGACCCATGAATTCCATTTCTTCCTTGAACGTCTCGGCCATACGTTTGGACATGTTTTTGAACAATACATCGCGTACTTCCTCGCTTGCAACTTTGAGTGCGAGCTGCAAATCGGCATTCTCAATATCACGAATAATACGCTGAATAGAACGATTGTCGATATTGACAATATCTTCGAATACAAACATCCGTTTTTTGATTTCTTCGGCCAACTCTGGATCCTGAATTTCTAGGGAGTCGAGAATTGTACGCTCTGTTCCGCGGTCAACACCATTCAAAATTTGGACGATAGAAGCAATACCACCTGCATTTGTATAATCTTGCGTAACGGTAGAAGAAAGCTTCTGCTCCAGCACACGTTCTACTTGGCTTATCACTTCAGGCGAAGTACTATCCATAAGTGCGATGCGTTTCGCAACATCCGCTTGCTTTTCTTGTGGCAAGGAAGACAAAATAATGGAAGCTTGTTCTGCCTGTAAATAGGACAACACCAAAGCGATTGTTTGAGAATTTTCATTCTGAATAAAATTCAGAATTTGAGCCGGGTCCGCTTTTCTTGCAAAATCAAAAGGTCTAACTTGCAACGTTGCCGTCAAACGATTAATGATATCAAATGCTTTCTGAGTACCCAACGCCTTTTCCAAAATATCCTTGGCGTACGCAATACCCCCCTGCGAGATAAACTCTTGCGCTAAACAAATTTGATGGAATTCAGATAAGATCGCTTCTTTTTCCAAAGAGTCTACTTTTCTGACATTCGCAATTTCAAGCGTCAATTGTTCGATTTCTTCTTCTCGCAAGTGTTTAAATATTTGTGCAGACACCTCAGGGCCTAAACTGATCAAAAGAATGGCTGCCTTTTGTCGTCCGGTTAACCCTTGCAGAGCAGCTCTGGCCATACAAGTGCACCTCTATTCGTCTACTAACCAAGTACGAAGTAAGTTAACAAAGTCTTCTGGGCGCTTTTTCGCAAGAGCTTCCAGTTGCTTACGTACTTGGTTGTCATTAGTTACATTTTCAATATCCACGGTAGGAAGCTCAGCTTTGCTCGCTGCCAAGTTCATATCTTGTTCCAATTGCGCTGCTGCACGTCTCCGCTTTCTGATCGCGAGTCCAGCAATAAGTCCAATTGCAAGCGCCGCTAGTGCAAGACCACCATACATCAAATACTGCGTAGTTTTGGAAGCAAGCGTATCTTTCGGTTTCGCAAAAGAATGTGCAAACACCGTAACTTTTTTCTGCAAGTCTTCGTCTGTATAAGTAACCTTGTTATCCGCTAATGCCGTTCTAACAATGTTCACTAATGCATTTTGAACCGCAGTCTTGGTTTCAGCCGTCAAAGAGTTAGGATCATCTGCAACAGGTGGTTCAATACCGACATTAATGCTTAAATCTTTGACAACATAAGGAGTAGAAATAATATCGTTCGTAATTCTATTTACTTCATAATTAACGGTCTTGCTATTTTTCTCGGAATTGGAATTACCTGAGGCGCTAGAACCCGGATATCCTGGTACATCCGTCGACCCTGTGCCTGGAACTCCGCTTGCTGCATCAGCGCCTTTATTAACATAAGACTCAGTAGCTTCTTGCAAAGAGATTTCCAAACCTTTTTGATCCACTTGATTTGGTGCGCTGACAAGCTGCTCTTTACTCTTCTTTTGATCGAAATTCATCGTCGAGAAGACACTAACATTCACTTTATCGCGACCAAACATAGTTCCAAGCATATTATTGATGTTTTTCTGCAAATCATTTCGGAATTGATTGTTAATATCTGATTGATTCGAAACCAGACTTGATGAAGAAGTTCCACCTGCCGTAGAAGACACTAGGCTTTCCCCATATTGGTTAGAGATGGTGATATTCTCCACGGGAAGATTCTTGACACTGTGAGAGACTAAATTATAAATCGTATCAATCTTGGCTTGATCTAATGAATAGCCTTGCTTCATTTGCAAGACGACAGATGCTGTCGCTTTCTCTTGCTGCTGTTGTAAGAACGGACCTTGTTCCGGCAGTGAAATCAAAACCTTTGAACTGCCGATCGCTTGATTCGAATTAATCAGCTGCTGCAATTCCCCTTGAATTGCATTCAAATATTTCACTTTAAATTCGTTATCTGTGATACCAAATGAACTGCTGTTGCTAAAAGCACCGAAGCCTAATGACCCATTTTTATTTAAACCTTGTGATTCTACCCCAAGTTTCACATTTGCTACTTCACTGGTAGGAACTTCGATACTTTTACCATCAGCACTAAGTTTATAAGGAATCTTAGCTGTATCCAGATAACCTTTAATAGCGGAAGCATCGCTTGGCTGTAGTTCTGTAAAAGCCAATGAATAATCAGTCTTGGATAAATTAATACTTATAATTGCGGCAGTTAGAATCAATAAGAACACGGTTGCTATGAAAGTGATTTTTGTCGTCTTACTGTATCGATTCCAATATTGCTTCACCTTTTCCCAGTACTGGAGCAGGTTCTCGTTCACACTTTCACCTCATCGAACCAAAGTTTAGCAGCATTTATTAAAATCACAGCTGCATTCTCATCATTTCTTGGTAAGCTTCTAGAACTTTATTTCTGACTTGTACGGTCAGTTCAAGTCCCAACGATGCTTTCTCGGAGGCAATTGTCAGTTGATGCACATCGGAAAGTTCACCTTTAATGAAACTCTGATTCAACTGGTCCACTTGCTGTTGTTGCGTATTCAAGTTTGTAATAGCATCATTCAGAAAAGATCCAAATCTTTTACCGAGGTCAGCGGCCCCTTCGCCGGCATCACTCTTGGGTTGAACGGAGCTCATGATATTGAGCGGACTGTAACTGATTTTGTCAATCATGATGCAACCTCCTGTAGTTTATCTACTTTATCTTCCAATCTCTAAAGCCTTCGTAATCATTGCTTTGCTTGCATTTAATGCGGTTACGTTTGCTTCATATGATCGTGTAGCAGACATCATATCAACCATCTCTTTGAGAACATCGACGTTTGGCATATACACAAAGCCATTTCCGTCTGCATCCGGATGTGTCGGATTGTAGACTTGTTTCAATGGAGAGTTATCTTCAAAGATTTTATTTACCCTTACACCTTCTCCCGTTCCGTCAGCCATGGCTGATTGAAGCGATTGAGCAAAGCTTGGTTGCGACTTTGTTTCGAATGAAACTAATTTCCTTGTATAGGGAACCCATTTGCCATCTACAAATTTCGCGCGTGTCGTATCCGCATTCGCTATGTTAGAGGAAACAACGTCCATCCTTAACCGCTGTGCTGTCAGTGCAGAAGAACTAATATCAAATCCATTTGTAAGTCTCATAGGTTATTACTTCCCTCCTAACACTGTACGCATCTTTTTGAATTCACTGTTCATTTGCTGAATCATCGTGTTGTATTTAAGTTGGTTCTTAGCCATCAAAGACATTTCATAATCCATATCCACATTGTTCATATTATTGTTGATTGCTGTCGATTCATCGGTTTTTATTTCTGTATTTGGCAAATTTGAAGTTTTACCTATAAAGAAATGCCTACTGTCTGTCCGATAACCTTCTATAGAGGGTGTCGATGAACTCATTTGATTTTGCAGAAGATCTTCAAATTGCACATCTGAACGCTTAAAGTAGGGTGTATCAACATTGGCAACGTTATTCGCTACCACCTTTTGTCTCAAGGTCGATGCATCAAGCGATCGCTCCATTAAGTTCCAACTTGGTTTGTCTAACAAAGACATAGACGTTACCCTCCTTTCTATAGCATTTTCCTTTAGTACTTCAACAATAGATTGAATGATTCCTTCTTATTTCGACATTATTTTTATTAAATTAATTCAAATTAGTTCCATAATGTAGAAATATGTAAAACTCCTTGTTACATTTCTTATCATCTAAGATATTAGCCTAACTTACAATAAGAAAAAAGCCCTATCTTTTTACAAGACAGGGCTTTTCCTTATGTTTGCTATAGCTTCGTCTTAATCTGTTCGATACTTTGCATTAATTGTTCATTTAATATACGGATATAAGTGCCCTTCATACCCAGAGAACGCGTTTCGATGACTCCCGCACTCTCCAGTTTACGGAGCGCATTAACAATCACTGAACGTGTAATGCCGACTCGATCCGCAATTTTACTAGCTACTAGAAGCCCTTCCTTGCCATCTAATTCCTCAAAAATGTGCTCGACAGCTTCCATTTCACTAAATGATAAAGAGCCGATTGCCACTTGAACAACTGCTTTGCTTCTAGCTTCTTCTTCGATCTCTTCAGCACGTTCTCTGAGAATCTCCATCGCGATTACAGTTGATCCGTACTCCGCCAAAACCAAATCATCATCAATGAAGGTGCCTTCATTCCGACTTAATATCAGCGTCCCTAGACGACTCCCTCCCCCAATAATTGGTACTAAAGTCGTATGGATATATGGAAACATGTCTTTCATCTGCTCTGTATAATAGAAATAGGGGCTGTCTTGTTCAGCGATTGCCGATGTTTCCTCGATCTTCAAAAGAAGATTATTGGACTCTGTCGGAAACCTGCGTTCGATGAGAATGGATTGATTCATCTCCAACGAAACCGGATCATTTGTCGTGGCATAACCAAGGATTTTGCCTTTACGACTTACCACATAGATATTGGCAATGACAATATCCCTTAACACTTCTGCCATATCCATAAAGCTAACCGCATTGCCTGCTTCCTTTTGCAGCAATCGATTCAGCCTTCTTGTTTTGTTTAGTAAACTCATTTAACTGCCTCCTACTTACATTACCGTGCACACATACATTTATAAAATATACTGACTTAAATCTCGGTTTTGAACAATATCCCCAAGCTTATCACGAACATATTCCGGATTAATAACGATCGATTCAAGTGTTATCTCTGGCGCTTCATAGGACAGATCCTCTAGCAGCTTCTCCAAAATCGTATGCAATCTTCTTGCCCCGATATTTTCCGTATTCTGGTTCACTTCCACAGCAATTCGCGCGATTTCATAAATAGCTTCTTCCGCAAACTCGACCGTTATACCTTCAGTTTGCAATAAAGCTGTATATTGTTTGGTTAGTGCATTTTTGGGCTCTTTCAAAATAGAAACGAAATCCTCCAGCGTTAAATCATTCAATTCAACCCGGATCGGGAATCTCCCTTGCAGCTCTGGAATCAAATCAGATGGCTTCGCTATGTGGAAAGCGCCAGCGCCAATAAATAAGACGTAATCCGTCTTCACAGGACCATATTTAGTCACAACCGTTGAGCCCTCAACAATTGGCAAAATGTCTCGTTGCACGCCTTCTCGAGAAATATCCGGACCGCTTCCGCCGCGGCTGTTGCTCGCTATTTTATCTATTTCATCAATAAAAATAATGCCGGACTGTTCAGCACGATGAATCGATTCCTGGATGACTTCATCCATATCGATCAAGCGTTGTGCCTCTTCTTGGGTCAGAACTTTTCTAGCTTCTTTGACAGGCAGCTTTCGCTTTTTCATTTTCTTAGGCAGCAAGTTGCCAAACATTTCTTGCATGTTCATACCAGCTTGCTCATTGCCTTGACCTGCGAGCATATCCATCATGGAAGGAGAAGAATCTTCAACCTCAATCTCAACAAGCTCATTCTCTAATTTACCGTGTGTCAATTGTTCAGCAATATCTGCCCGCTTAGTGGATAGCGTAGGGTCTGGAGCTTCTTCCTGCTCTGGTTGGTTCTGACCACCGAACAGCATTTCAAACGGATTACGCTGCGTTTTGGCGCGTGTAGCACTTGGCACTAACAAGGTAACTAAGCGCTCATTGGCCAATTTCTCTGCTCTATCTTTAACTTTCTCCATACGTTCAGCCTTCACCATACGGACAGCCGTTTCCGTTAAATCGCGAACCATGGACTCCACATCTCGTCCCACGTAACCGACTTCGGTGAATTTCGTAGCCTCTACCTTAATGAATGGAGCACCGACCAATTTGGCAAGTCTGCGGGCAATTTCCGTTTTGCCTACACCAGTTGGGCCAATCATCAGAATGTTCTTCGGAACAATTTCATCCCTCATGGCTTCGTCGACCAGGTTTCTCCGATAACGATTCCGCAGGGCAATAGCCACTGATTTTTTTGCTTTTTTCTGACCTACTATATAGCGATCCAATTCTTGAACAATTTGTTTAGGTGTAAGGGAGCTGTTGGCCATCTAGGATACCCTCCTCAAAGATTTACCTTCAGATACGTTATTCGATCTCTTCGACAATTATATTGTGGTTGGTGAACACACAAATCTCAGCAGCTGTCGTTAAAGCAGCATGAGCAATTTCTTTGGCACTCAGTGTAGATGCATGCCTATGCAGCGCTCTTCCAGCAGCTAAAGCGAAACTGCCTCCAGATCCAATAGCCAAAATACCATCATCAGGTTCGATGACCTCTCCATTCCCGGAGAGAAGCAGCAACCCCGAAGCATCCATCACAATCATCATAGCTTCCAGTCTGCGCAGCACACGATCCTGCCGCCAATCCTTGGTAAGCTCAACCGCGGCACGCTGCAAGTTCCCGTGATGTTCCTCCAGCTTACCTTCAAACTTCTCAAAAAGCGTAATAGCATCGGCAACAGAGCCGGCAAATCCAGCGATAACTTTCCCTCTATGTAAACGCCGTACTTTTTTGGCACTGCTTTTCATAATCATGCTGTTGCCAAATGTCACTTGCCCATCTCCGGCAATAGCCCCTTTACCTTGATGACGAATAGCAAAAATAGTTGTTGCATGAAACGTTGCTTGATTGGAATCCATCCCTTATCACCTCTCAAATGGAATCATACATCACATTAAAAACAATTTTTCTTGGTTTCGGTCTCATAAAAGAGATAAACCCCTAGCGAGGTCGTTTCGAAAAAAGACCGCATCTAGAGGTAAATGTATGAGGAAACAAATGAAAAATACCACAAAACATAATTATAGTACCACAAGAAATAGTACGATTACAACTTATTCAGCAAGTGTTTTCGAAAAATTCTGAATACTTTCTAACGCACGGTTAGCCAACTTCTCGTATTTTTCTTTTTTATTGCGAATTCGTTCCGGCAATTGTGGAAGTAATCCGAAATTTGCATTCATCGGTTGGAAGTGCTTCACGTCCGCTTCGGTAATATAGTTAGCCATACTTCCTAACGTTGTTTCAGCAGGCAGAGTCACGCATGCCTCACCTTTTGCCAAACGACCAGCGTTCATACCAGCAATTAGTCCCGAAGCGGCCGACTCTACATATCCTTCAACACCAGTCATTTGACCAGCAAAGAAAAGATTTTCCCTGTTTTTGTATTGATACGTCGGATTAAGCAGCCTAGGCGAGTTGATGAACGTATTCCGATGCATAACACCGTAACGTACAAACTCGGCTTGCTCAAGCCCAGGAATCAATGATAAAACACGTTTCTGCTCCCCCCATTTCAGATGGGTTTGGAAGCCTACCAAATTAAATAAAGTTCCGGCTGCGTTATCTTGACGAAGTTGAACGACAGCGTGCGGCAATTTGCCTGTATGTGGATTTACTAATCCAACAGGTTTCATTGGCCCGAATAAAACCGTTTGTTTGCCGCGTTTAGCCATAACTTCAAGCGGCATACATCCTTCGAAATAGATTTCTTTCTCGAATTCCTTGAGTTCTGCTACCTCTGCTGTGATCAATGCTTCATAGAAAACATTAAACTCCTCTTCCGTCATTGGACAGTTGAGATAAGCTGCTTCCCCTTTATCGTATCGGGAAGCCAGATACACCTTGTTCATATCGATAGAATCCTTCTCTACGATAGGAGCTGCAGCATCATAGAAGTAGAGGTATTCTTCTCCCATCAATTGTTTGAGATCCGCAGACAATGCTGGTGAAGTTAAAGGACCAGATGCGACTACAACAATGCCATCTGGCAGAGTTTCAACTTCCTCATTGCGAACCTCAATAAGCGGATGGTTGCGCAGAGTTGAGGTTACAGCTTGCGAGAAACCATCGCGGTCAACCGCTAATGCCCCTCCTGCAGGTACAGCATGCTGATCTGCGCAAGACAGAATGAGTGAATCCAGCTTTCTCATTTCTTCCTTCAAAACACCTACCGCATTGGTCAGGCCATTGGAACGAAGCGAGTTGCTGCACACGAGCTCAGCGAATTGATCGGTAATATGAGCTGGTGTTTTACGAACATTACGCATTTCATATAAAGTAACAGGCACACCTTGACGGGCAATCTGCCAGGCGGCTTCACTTCCAGCCAATCCTGCACCGATGACTGTTACTCTTGGATATTCTGGCAAAATCAGACACCTCTAATCTTTCATATCGTCGGATGAATCGTCACTTGCTTCTTCTTTATGATCACACTGCGTACACTGAATCATTACGCCGTTCTTGCTTCTTTTCTCGATCATCATTGAGCTGCAAGCGGGACATGGCTTATTGACCGGCTTATCCCAGGAAACGAAATCACAAGCTGGATATTGGTCACAGCCATAGAATACACGTCCTTTTTTACTTCTGCGCTCTACGATCTTGCCCGTCTTGCACGTTGGGCATGTAACGCCAATATCTTTGATAATTGGCTTCGTATTACGGCAATCCGGGAAACCCGAGCAAGCCAGAAACTTGCCGAAACGCCCCATTTTATAAACCAGATGCTTGCCGCACTTCTCGCAAATTTCATCGGAAACTTCGTCTTGAATTTCAATTTCTTTCATTTCCTCTTCAGCGAATTCAAGTCGCTTCTCGAAGGATTTGTAAAAGGAATCCAAAACCCGTACCCAATCTTCCTTGCCCTCTTCAACAAAATCGAGTTCTTCTTCCATATGAGCTGTGAATTCAACATCTAGGATTTCCGGGAAGAATTCCTGCATTAATTGAATCACAAGCTCACCGAGTTCCGTGGGCACGAATTTCTTCTCTTCAATCGCCACATAGCCACGCTTTTGAATCGTCTCCAACGTTGGCGCATATGTACTTGGACGACCAATACCCATTTCCTCCAGCGCTCGCACCAAACGCGCTTCCGTATACCGTGGTGGCGGTTGAGTAAAATGCTGCTTCGGATCGATGCTTTGTTTCTGGAGGGTATCTCCCTTCGTCAGAGGAGGCAGCAATTTATCCTCTTCTGTCGTACCATCATCGTTGCTCTCGACATAAACTTTCATAAAACCAGCAAATTTCATTTTGGAGCCGTTCGCACGGAATATCGTTTCCCCTGCTGTCAAATCAATCGTCATTGTATCTAAGACTGCCGAGGACATCTGACTCGCTACAAAGCGATCCCAAACCAACTTATACAGCCGATATTGATCTTTGCTGAGATACTCCTTCATTTGATCCGGTTCCCTCAGCACGGAAGTAGGACGAATGCCTTCATGCGCATCCTGTGCATTCGCGTTCTTTTTCGTGTACATACGGGGTGTTTCAGGATAAAATGTCGGACCATATTTATGAATGATAAAATCTTTGGCTTCTTCTTGTGCGATTGGTGAAATCCGTGTCGAATCGGTACGCATGTAAGTGATAAGACCAACCGTACCTTCTTTCCCCAAATCTATTCCTTCATATAATTGTTGGGCTACAGACATTGTCTTGGAAGCTCTGAAATTAAGCTTTCTCGCAGCTTCCTGCTGCATGGAGCTCGTGATGAATGGTGGGGAAGGATTACGAGCTCGCTCTTTCTCTTTCACTTCTTTCACCGTAAAAGCATCGCTGCCCATCGCAGCTAAAATCTGTTCAACGTCCTCATTCGAATGGAGTTCTTTCTTCTCTCCATTAATGCTGTGATACTTGGCTTCGAACACCGTCTTCCCAGCATCAAGTACTACGGTGATGGACCAGTACTCTTCCGGTTCGAAGGCTTTGATTTCATTTTCGCGATCTTGAATTAATTTAACTGCGACTGATTGTACACGGCCTGCAGAAAGTCCTTTTTTTACTTTTTTCCAAAGTAAAGGGCTGATTTTATAACCAACAAGTCGATCCAAGATCCGTCTGGCTTGCTGCGCATTAACAAGATCTTGATTGATTCGGCGAGGCGTTTTGAACGCATCTTTAACCGCGTCTTTCGTAATTTCGTTAAATACTACGCGACAGAGCTCGTCGGCACCCACGTCCAAATAGTGCGCTAAGTGCCAGGCAATTGCTTCACCTTCACGATCCGGATCCGCCGCCAGATATATTTTTTTAACTTTTTTGCTGGCATCTTTTAATTCTTTAAGGATAGAACCTTTACCACGGATAGTTATGTATTTAGGCTCAAAGTTACGATCCACTTCTACGCCAATTTGGCTCTTCGGAAGGTCGCGAATATGACCCATCGAGGCTTTTACAATAAATTTACTGCCTAAATATTTGCCAATGGTTTTGGCTTTTGCCGGTGACTCCACTATGACTAAAGAATCCGCCATGGATCGTCCTTCCTCCCCTCTTGGTTTCAAGGTAACGTCTATTGGCGAGAAGAAAAACTTCTTAATTAGCCTATGCTAAGATGTAAGTAGAACCTGGAAGCTGTTTAATCGCCTTTTTCATTACCAAAGATAACAGAACTGCATGCAAATGTCCAAACGTAAATTGACCATCCTCTAACAAGCTGTCAATTGAGACTGGTTGATTCGACATTTTCCGGAAAATTTCGTCTTCCTCAACCGTTAGTGTAAACAGCTGTGATTGTTTCTTACTTGCGCCTAGTTCCTCCATACGGATGATATGTTTATACTCCTCCAGAATCTCCTCGACTTGAGTCACTAATTTGGCGCCATCTTTAAGAAGTTTGAGAGCGCCAACGCTTTGTTTGGAGTCAATAGGACCTGGAACAGCAAATACATCACGTGATTCTTCGAGGGCAAAATCAACCGTTATTAATGACCCACTATCAGCTGCTGCTTCCACAACGGTAACACCAAGCGATAGACCGGCAATAATCCGATTCCGCTGGGGAAACATCCCGGGTCTCATCCCTGTACCAATCGGATATTCGGAGATGATGACGCCTTCTTGTTCAATACGCTTATATAATAGTGCGTTTTCACGCGGATAAATGTGATTGATAGCACAGCCGAGGACAGCAACTGTCTTCGATTTGCCTTTTAGAGCCCCGATATGAGCTTTACTGTCTATGCCTCTGGCAAGTCCACTCACTATGCTGAATCCAGTTCTGGAAAGTGCTTCTGCCCATTCCTCAGCAATCCTCTTACCATACAGTGTAGGCGTTCTTGTCCCAACTATACCTAGGATTGGCCTTTTTAACAAAGAAAGATTCCCTTTAACATACAGCACCCACGGTGGTTGTGCAATTTCTTTGAGTATTGGCGGGTATTCATCATCCCAAATCGTAATGATTTGAATCGATTGCTTCCTATATAAGAGAAGTTTTTCTTCAATAAAAGATGGGCTAAACTGTGTGGCGATTTGGGCAGCGACGGATGCTCGAATCCCTTTGGCAGTTAGTTCAGCTGTTGACAACGTTAATAAACGTTCCGGCTCCGGAAAATGGTTTAGTAAATGAAGAATCGTTTTCCAGCCAACACCTTCAAGCTCATGAAGTCCAATTAAAATCAATCGATTATCCATAAGTATATACACTCCCCACTCGAATGACAAATACCTGCCTTTGTAGAAAAACAAAAAACCTCCCAAATCCCTATGTCAGGGATATGGAAGGTTGCCTACCTTCTTCATAAGAAGACTATTTTTTTGTGATAACTTTATCCAGCATGCCTTTTTCTTCAAGGACACTTACAAGCGTAGAGCCCATTTCAGAAGGTGTTGCAGCTACGCGGATTCCGCATCTTTCCATTGTTGCAACTTTCTCAGCAGCAGTACCTTTACCACCGGAAATAATGGCGCCAGCATGTCCCATACGTTTTCCTGGAGGCGCCGTTTTACCACCGATAAAGCCAACAACTGGCTTCGTCATGTTAGCAGCAACCCACTCAGCCGCTTCTTCTTCAGCCGTACCACCGATCTCACCGATCATGATAACCGCATAGGTGTCTGGATCTTCATTGAAACGTTTGAGGATATCAATGAACTCAGAACCTTTAACCGGATCTCCACCGATACCAACAGCGGAGGATTGACCGATTCCACGTGTAGTCAATTGATGAACAGCTTCGTAAGTCAAAGTCCCGGAACGGGAAACAACGCCTACATGGCCTGGTGTATGAATGTATCCTGGCATAATACCAATTTTACACTCACCTGGTGTGATAACGCCTGGGCAGTTAGGTCCGATAAGAACCGTTTTCTTACCTTCCAGGTAACGTTTCACTTTTACCATATCAAGAACCGGAATACCTTCCGTGATACAGATAACAAGCTCAAGCTCAGCTTCAATAGCTTCAATAATGGACTCCGCTGCGAAAGCAGGTGGTACATAAATAACCGATGCTGTAGCTCCTGTTGCATTCTTGGCATCGATAACTGTGTTAAAAACCGGAAGCTGAACAAGCTCACCGTTTTCCAATGTGATATCTACTTTCGTACCGCCTTTACCAGGCGTTACGCCACCAACCATTTGTGTGCCATATTCCAGTCCGCCTTTGGTATGAAACAAACCCGTAGCGCCGGTAATCCCTTGAGTAATGACTTTTGTATCTTTATTGACCAAAATACTCATGATCTTTTGTTCACATCCCCTATATTAGTTAAAACCACTCGGGTTTAGATTATTTCACAAGTGCAACGATTTTTTGTGCGCCGTCTGCCATGGAGTCAGCCGCAACGATGTTCAAGCCGGATTCATTAAGAATCTTTTTGCCAAGTTCAACGTTAGTTCCTTCTAGACGAACAACGAGCGGACGGGAAAGTCCAAGCTCTCTTGCAGCAGCGACAACGCCATCAGCAATAACGTCACAACGCATAATCCCACCGAAAATGTTAACGAAAATCCCTTTAACTTGCTCATCGGACAAGATGATTTTGAATGCTTCAGTAACTTTCTCTTTCGTAGCACCGCCCCCTACGTCTAGGAAGTTAGCCGGGTCTCCGCCGTAGTGCTTGATAATGTCCATAGTGGCCATTGCAAGTCCTGCGCCGTTAACCATACAACCGATGTTTCCATCAAGAGCGATGTAGCTCAGGTCGTACTTGGAAGCTTGAATTTCTTTCGCGTCTTCTTCTTCAAGATCACGAAGATCTACGATGTCTTTGTGACGGAAAAGCGCGTTGGAATCGAAGTTCAATTTGGCATCGAGAGCCATAACGTCACCAGAGCCTGTTACAACCAAAGGGTTGATTTCGGCAATAGATGCGTCTTTCTCAACGAATGCTTTATAGAGAGCAAGCATGAATTTAACTGCTTTGTTGACAAGCTCATTAGGAATGTTGATCGCGTAAGCAAGTCTACGTGCTTGGAAAGCTTGAAGACCGATTGCTGGATCTACAACCTCTTTGAAAATTTTCTCAGGAGAATGCTCAGCTACTTCTTCAATCTCCGTACCGCCTTCTTCAGAAGCCATCAAAACGACGCTGCCTGTAGCACGGTCAACAACTACACCGACATAATATTCTTTTTTAATGTCACAGCCCTCTTCGATCAAAAGGCGTTTTACTTCTTTACCTTCTGGACCTGTTTGGTGAGTGACAAGCACTTTACCAAGAATCTCGCTAGCATATGTACGAACTTCGTCGAGGCTTTTAGCTACCTTAACGCCGCCTGCCTTACCGCGACCTCCGGCATGAATTTGCGCCTTAACTACGACGACGGATGTTCCGAGTTCTTTTGCTGCTTCAACAGCCTCATCAACGGTAAAAGCAACTTTTCCGTTAGGAACGCTGACTCCGTACTGTCTCAGGACTTCTTTGCCTTGATACTCATGGATATTCATTTCCTAAAATCCTCCTATCAGTGTGGACTTTCTATACGTGCTATACAGGGGAAAAGTGTAATTTCCTGATTGCGTTCTGCACGAAATAATTCTTGCTGCCGGAATTAGTATCACACTTCTTCACAAGCCCTAACCATTGTATCACTTATTTTCGACAGTTTCCTTATTTTTTTCGTTAATCCATTCAAAGTTTCCTTTCACGCTGAAAAACTTTAGCTATCACTTTGCACATAAAAAAGACGTATTTTCCATCATCTGAAAAATACGTCTAGCTTGAATTGCCTAGTAAAGCGGTGTTGTTGGCGTATTCATTCGCGGTTCGCGTTCCGCTTGTTTGATGAACCTAAGCTCATTGCCCGTGAAATGACAAATTAAGCATTGAATCGTCGGCTCACTCTCTGCTATCGCATCAGGATCTTTAAATTCCGTTATACTGCCGGAAAGGGCATCCTTCTGAAACGATTGCGCATAACTGGTAATTACACTGAATTTTACTCGGTTGGAACGACAATTGGGGCAAAAATAGGGTTTCTCCTGCATATCATCACCTCTAGTTCCAGTATGTGCATAGAGGCGCCATTTAAAACGCCTTTCTGACATTTTAGGAATTGCGTAATTTTACCATATTCGCTTACAATACAAATACAAGGATCGATAAGGAAGCACCTTTTATCCAACTTTATGACAGTATGCTTCATACTGCGTAACCTAAGAGAGGAAGGTGCTTTTTGATGTACGGTAAAGTAGTAAGCGCATGTTTGCAGGGAATCGAAGGACAACCCATCGAAGTTGAAGTCGATATATCAAGCGGGTTGCCGCAGATTAATTTGGTAGGACTCCCCGACCCCGCTGTCAGAGAATCCGTTGAAAGGGTTCGTTCTTCCATTAAAAATAGCGGGTTCAGCTTTCCTATGGATCGCATAACAGTAAATTTAGCACCCGCTGATTTGCGCAAGGAGGGCTCCTCGTTCGACCTCGCTATTGCGGTTGCCATTTTAATTACAACTGGACAAATCCCTGCGGATTGCTTCCAGCAAACTTTATTCCTGGGAGAACTCGCGCTCGATGGCTCACTCCGCCCCATTCCTGGCGTTTTGTCGATGACACATGCTGCGAAGTTGCTAGGAATGAGGCGTGTTTGCCTGCCTCTGGCAAATGCCTCTGAAGCAGCGTTGATCGCCGGAATAGAGGTATGTGGCATTACGAATTTAGCTGATTTCAAACTTTGGAACAAAGACTCCGAGTCTTTTCATATATTTAATGTCATTAATAATAAAGATAGCGAATCTTCGACAAATTATTCGAAAACTTCACATTTTGTCGAAGATTACGCGGACGTCAACGGTCATTACCAAGTTAAGCGCGCGATGATGATCGCAGCAGCGGGAATGCATAATATCCTCCTCATTGGACCTCCGGGAACAGGAAAAACAATGTTGGTTAAGCGTATGCCATCCATCCTCCCTCCGATGTCCGATCTAGAAGCCTTGGAAGTTACGAAGATATATAGCGCGTCAGGCAAGCTCATTGATCGTTCATCATTGATGCGAATCAGGTCCTTTCGAGCACCCCATCATACGATATCTCCCGCTGGTCTTGTTGGCGGCGGCAGTATTCCTAAACCAGGCGAAGTGAGCTTGTCGCATAGGGGCATTCTGTTCTTGGATGAATTGCCCGAGTTCTCGCGAAATGCCTTAGAGGTGCTTAGGCAACCGCTTGAAGATCGTTACGTGACCATCGCCAGAGCGAGGGCTGTCTATACGTTCCCTTCGCAATTTATTTTAGCTGCTGCTATGAACCCATGCCCTTGCGGCTTCTACGGTGCAGAAACAGAAACCAATATTTGCATTTGCAGCCCTGCCAAAATAGTGAACTATCGCTCCAAAATATCCGGTCCTTTGCTTGATCGTATCGATCTTCATGTCGAAGTACCTAAACCAAGCTACTTGCAACTAAAAGAGCGCAAGCATCATTTATCTTCGCGAGAAATGTTATCACAGGTCATGCTTGCCCATCATCGACAGCAAAACCGGTACGCGGGAACCAGCATTCATTACAACAACGAATTAAGCGGAAATCTAATGAGAGAAATCTGTCAGTTAACACCCGACGGCGAACAATTGCTTCATGCCTCTTTTGAGGCATTAGGCCTTAGCGCTAGAGCTCATGACCGTATTTTGCGCTTGGCCTTAACCATTGCGGATTTGGATGGCAGCAATGAGATTCTGCCTCAGCATCTGGCTGAAGCCATTCAGTATCGGAAATTGGATAAAAAGCAGCGGATCGAAGAAATTGAAATATAACAATAACAAAAGAGCCTTCTAATGCGTCGGACCAATGTCAACGCCTCGAAAGCTTCCCTCTATTTGAAAGATACCTATTTAGAGTTTTATTTTGTAGAATAACTTTGATATCCGCTACAATATATTTATAGTTGAAATCATCTATGCGAAAGTTGGTGGCCTAAATGAATTGGGTTCTAATCGTTATTTTAAGTTGGTTGGCAATAGGCTTTATGACAGGAATTAAAGCGGCTTTTTTTGAGCCACTACATGGGGATAGATTGAAAGAAATTCAACAAAAGATGTCCTTATTGGGTGAAAGAGAGTTTAGCGAGAAAAGTGTAAAAAAATTCAAAAAAAGAAATGTAGTCCCCATCATTCTCATCTGCACATTGCTTGGGCTCGCAGCTTTGTTTATTAATGTTAGGAGATCATCTAGAAGAAAATAAAACATCCACGTTTAAAATCTCCACTTACATTGATTTAATTGCTCTTCGCCTTCTCTATTTTAATCCTGTTTGTTTTCAGACTCTCTAGTTGCAATAGCACTTCATCTTCATCCACTTTAGGAAATCTGCCTTCAGTTGTTCTAAACCACTTATCTCTTAAGGCAAAAATGTCAAGTTGCTCGATCTCGTCAAGAGTTGTATTACTTATTTGCTTTTTAAATTCAACATGAATTGAATTTAGAACTGTATTTCTTATACTACTATTTAAATTTAGAAAAACAGCAGGTTTATCTTTAATCTTATGTTTACCACTGTAATTCTCTGGGTGATGTTTCTCCTTGTAGATGGGCTCATTGATTTCAAAATGTATTAAATTTCTGCTTTTCAATTTTATTAATTTATCATAGATAGCTTTCTCGTCAGAGCTAGAAAAATCCCCACCTCTCACTCGCTGCCAGCCATACTTCCGCATATAATCTAAAGTAATTTCATTCTCCGTTTTCAGAGCTTCAAAATAATTACATATACCAACAGCCAATGTTTCGATCATAGAAATTGGTTTATAGATTTCTGTCCAAGTCGCACCTTTACTTGTTCCATGTTTAGCGATACGTCTCTCAAGATTGTCTGTCTGTCCAATATAATAATGACCACTATCTAGTTTTAACACATAGATAAACCTCATAACTTGTTCATTGTGCAGCATAAGACAGTTAGCTTCTTTCTGTATTAGGATGAATGTTGGATGAATCTACTAGTTTGAGTGCACAGAATTGATCTAATGACATATCGCGCAAAGACTATTTTACATGTGTCGAACGATGGAAGGCAATACAAATATTACCTTTGTTAGATTTAACGATAAAAAAAGCCTTCTAGTACGTCGGGTCAATGACCAACGCCTCAAAGGCTCCCTCGATGTGTTCAACCTTACTTCTGTTACTCATTTAGCGCTTAGGTAACTGTACTAACAGTTGGTTCAAGCACAGTCAAAACACTAGTATACGTGT
The DNA here is from genome assembly GCF_022163125.1 of Paenibacillus sp. HWE-109. Classification (NCBI taxonomy): domain Bacteria; kingdom Bacillati; phylum Bacillota; class Bacilli; order Caryophanales; family Paenibacillaceae; genus Paenibacillus; species Paenibacillus sp. HWE-109. Next base: position 3,287,681 of record NZ_CP091881.1, read on the forward strand.
TGAGATTTACCAATGCGCCAATCGGTACAGCAACCTTATATATGCCATGAGCGGCTGCCAAATTAGTCATTAGCGGCTTCCCTAAAGGTACTAATAGTTCATTGATCAGATCATTGTACGATTTGCCGTAGGCATCTGGGCAGCCTGAACACTCCCCCATTACAATTCCAACACAATCATACAACTTACCTGCCAATATTAGATGCTTGATCATTCTATACACCTTGTTTATAGGTTCATGAATTTCTTCAAGGAATAGAATTTTTCCTCTAGTCTCAATTTCGAACGAGGTACCCAAAGTATCCGTAATTGAAGACAGGTTGCCTCCGACCATAGGTGCAGTCACATTGCCAACCACTTTACTTGTTAGGACCTTACCTGGAGGATTTTGGATTCGCCTTGGAGATTTTACAGTAGAAACCGCCTCAAAGAATTGATTGAAATTAAAAGCAGGAGTAGACGCCCTAAAATCGATAAGCAGCAGACTAGAAAAAGTCACTAAGTCGGAAAATTGATATAAGGTATTTAATAAAACAGAAGCATCGCTGTATCCTGTGAGTATTTTGGGATTTGCTGAAATTAATTCGTAGTCCAAATGCGGGAGAATTCCCGCTACGCCTACTCCTCCTCTTGTAGGAAGAATCATATTAACTTTTGGATTAGCAAACATATTCATGAGATCGATCGCTCTTTGTTCATCTGTTCCAGCAAGAAAACCATTTACTGCATACACATAGTCACCTAAAATAACCTGAAATCCCATGCTTTGCAATACTGAAATACCAGTATGTATGGTGTCCTGGGCAAGTGGACTTCCTAATGTAACAATTCCTATTGTGTCACCACGTTTTAATATGGGTGGATAAATAGGCATGTCTCCACTCTCCTAGCAAGTCTGTAAGTAATATTTATGTTCGGAAAGCGAAAATAATGATACCTTCGCTCAATTTCGCTCATTCTGAACATCTAATGAATGCCAGACTCGCTATTTCAAGCAAATGATCACCTTTACCGCCTACAGTTCATTAGATGCCCTTTGTGCATGAGGAGGAAGGATGTGAATTCCAAACGCAGTTAAACTCGTGTAAAAAAAGCCTTTTGAGGCGTCTGTCCCACGACAGCCGTATCAAAAGGCTCCTTCTATATGTTCGATGCGGGGTGCTTCTACACCTAAAATTACTTCTATCGTGATAACATCAAAGCGAACTGGTCTCTCATACTGTTGAAAACGATGCAAATAAAATTGTGCTGTCTCTCTGACCTTTAACTGCTTTCTAAAATCAATCGATTCTTTAGCGGTCCCAAAATGCAGGGAGGGTTTTCTTGTTCGGACCTCAATAAAGATTAATACGCCTGCTTTTTCAGCAATGATATCGAGTTCTCCTGTCCGGCATCGCCAATTCCGCGCTACAATCCGGTAGTTCATCTCAATTAAATAGCTCTCAGCTGTATCTTCGCCGAATTTCCCTAATTGTTTCCTTGAATCATTGCGCATTTCGGTCATTCGTCATTCCTCTTAGGTCTCATCCGATTATCTGAACGATAAATAAAGCTAAGCACCTCAGCAACCAGTTGGTATAATTCGGGAGGAATTTCTTGATCCAAATCTAATTTTGACAATACTTCCACAAGTGAGGAGTCCTCTTGGATAGGGATTCCATTATCTTTGGCTTTCTGCAAAATAGCTTCTGCCATATGCCCACTGCCTTTGGCGATAAGGGTTGGAGCCTTTTGTGTTTCCGGTGAATATCGAAGCGCTACAGCTTTTTTGAGTGGTGTCGATGCCGGTGCCTCGGATGGATTCCTATGCTTGTTCATGCTCGGAAATCCACTCCCTTGTACGTTTTCGGCTGAAATAGCGCCCTTAGATCAGCTCTGCCATCTGAAATCCCTTGCTTCTCTGATTCATTTTCTTTCATCACAGGAGGCAAAGGGTATGGGGAACACTTCAACGATATAAATTGATATCCAGCTTTCTGCATGGCTGCTGTTATTTCTTCTTTGGATTCCTCCATTAAAGGTGCTAAGGCAGGATGATCATTATGGATATTCAATGAAACAATTTTATTCACAACTTGCACATCCAACAGCGTGTTGCCCATAACTTTCATTTGCAGATCAAAAAGAAGTCGGCAATTGCTTGCATCTACTTCTCCGCGTTTGCCTTTGCGGGATTGGATGTGAATGGCGGCCGACTGTTGGCCTGTCCCATCCATGAAAGGGACGAATAGCGTCATATGGGCAAACATTGCACTTTTGTCACCAGTCAGCATGAGCTGTTGGCCGGTAATTTGCCCTATGGCTTGCTGCGCCGCCTCTTTGAGCGGCGCTGGCGTGTCATCGGATGCGGTTAGCTGCAGCAGCAGACTTTTGAGCGTGTCAGCCGCAGGCTTAACCATGTCATCCTGCTGATTGCCAGCAGCGATTAGATTCGGCTGCAGGTCATCTGTTTGTGTCCGTCCGCGTAGCATCGGATCTACACGCTCATCCAGCTTAGCGGCTAGATGAGCTTCATGTTCCACGCCCACAGCTTTGAGCATCCGACTGATCCAGTTAGTCTCACTCTCAGCCGCTGGCGCGTCCGGCGCAGCGCTTCGCGCCTGCGCCTCTGCCGGAGCCGCCGCCTTCTGCTTCGCAGACGGCTGGGGCTCTGCCGGCGAACCCGCCTTAGGCGGTTCGCCTTCGCGTACAGGCTCAGCGCTCCGCGCCTGAGCCTGCTCGGCCGCCCCCGCTGTGCGGGCGGCCGGCTGTCCCGCCGCCGGGGCTTCGCCGGCGGCCTTCTCCGCGCGCGGCGCAGCCGCGGCGGGCTCTTCCAGCCCCGCTGCTGCGCTAGCAGCGGGCGGAGCTGGACCGGCAGCAGCCGCAGGCGGGCTGCCGGTACTCACCTGCGGCGCCCCTGCAGGAGCCGCCGTCTTCCCAGCGCCAGCCTGCGAAGCAGCTGGCGCAGCAGCGTCATCGGCCGCCGGGGCCTCTGGCGGCCGCGCAGGCCATGTCGCTGCGGCAGAAGCCCGCAGCTCCTTGAGCAGCGCGACAACCTGCTTGGCGGTATCAGCCGCTGGATGAGCTGGATCTTGCTCAAGCAGCGCATTAGCCTGCTGCTCGACCTGCTCCAGAACTTTGCCTACAGGCGGACCCGTTGTCACCTGCTTCAAGGCCCCTACCGTCTCCATCGTGAGCGGCAATCCCTTTTTGTGAGCAAGTATGGCTGCCTGGGCCCACTCTTCCTTATTTGCCCCTTCAGGCAGACTACGCATTAATTGATCAAATGCTTTAACATTTTCCTTCGATACAGGAACACCATCTTGCTGCATCTGCTGAACCATTTGCCGATTACTGGCAGTATCCTTTACATTGAAAGCCTTGAGCAGATCACCAAGCGAATCATCCGCAATCTGCACATCCGATGCAGTGAGTGGTTTCAACAAAACTTGACCGCCGCTGGAAGATTCCGGTTGCACTTGCAGCATCGTCACCTCTCCCTGTTTAAGCGGAGTTTCCAGCTTGGCACGAACTTGTACACCACCAATATTCAATAATGCTTCTTGATCACTAAGCAGTTGAAGCACAACACCTTTGACAATCTGCCCCACCTTTAATTCAAGCACCTTGCTATCCGATGCGGTTAATTCTCCGACCAAATTACGAATCAGTCCGCTAATATTCACATTGATCACCTCGAGTCTTCCTGTCACCCTATGTATAGTATCGGCGTTTTCCAAACATATCTTTACACGTTTAAGTTAAATAAGATCCAATTCAAGCTGCTCTGTCTGAGAGGCAGATTCCTTCAATTCCAATTGAGCCATAACCTTGCGAATAAATAACTTTCGATGAAGCGCGGTAGGTCCATAGCGCAAAAGCATCTCTCTATGGTGCTTCGTTGCATAACCTTTATGTACAGCAAGGCCATATTCAGGATATTGCTTGTCCCATTCTATGCACATACGGTCACGTGTGACCTTGGCAATAATGGAAGCGGCGGCAATCGATTGACTTAGCGCATCACCATGAATAATCGCTGTCTGTTCGATGTCCACACTTACAACTTCAGCATCTACCAGCAGATAGTCTGGCACGATCTTCAATTGTTCCACAGCTTGCTTCATAGCCTGTCTAGCAGCTTGTTTAATATTTAAGGCTTCAATCGCATCAACATCCACAATGCCTACACCCACTGCAAGCGCTTCGCTCATAATTTGGTCGAATAACAGCTCCCTTTTCTTCTCAGAAAGCTTTTTGGAATCATCGACTCCCTCCAGCAGAAACCCCTTGGGAAGAATAACCGCAGCCGCCACGACATCGCCGAATAGACAGCCTCTTCCTACTTCATCTATGCCAGCAACAAGGCTGAAGCCTTGCTCCCATATTTGTTTTTCGTACTCTAGCAACGGCTTTCGCCCCTTTCCATCTCTTCATTATAAAGGATTGACGCCACGTCAAGCCATACCATTTTTTGCTTGCATCTTGCCAAAAAAAAAAGCCATCTTGGAGCCCGCTATCACAGCGGAACTCCAAAATGACTTTCATTCAATCGATTTTGATTAACGCAAAGGCTTTTCCAAAGAAATACGCCCCATTTTACCTGCTCGAAGTTCACGAATAATAATCAAGGAAGCCTTGTCCAAATCGACCTTACCACCGCTTACAATTGCTCCGCGTTTCCGGCCTATCGCTTCCATAACCTTAATGACCTCATGAATATTATCCATATCCTCGGGTAGCTCTTGAATGGCATATCGCTCCTGAATACCAGTTCCATAATGCTGAACCATGTATTTAACAACGAAAAGCGCGATTTCATCCAAATGAAGCAATTCTTCTTTGATCGCCCCTGTAGCCGCCAATCTCATGCCAACCATTTGATCTTCGAATTTGGGCCACAAAATCCCCGGTGTATCCAACAAATCCATCTCAGTGCCGACTTTAATCCACTGCTGCCCCTTGGTAACCCCTGGCTTATCTCCAGTCGCGGCAATTTTCTTGCCTGCAAGCTGATTAATAAGCGTCGATTTGCCCACATTTGGAATCCCAACAATAAGCGCTCTTACCGCACGAGGGTTAATCCCCTTGCGAAGCTGACTCTCAATCTTGTGAGCCCAAAGCTGCTTAACTCGCGGTAAGATTTCTTTCAGATGAGTTCCGTTGGCAGCATCAATCGGTAACGCCGGAAGACCTTGCTCGGCAAAATATTTGACCCATTCCGCAGTGACTTGCGGGTCCGCCAAATCATTCTTATTCAGCAAGACCAAGCGCGGTTTATCCTTTAAAATCTCATCAACCATCGGGTTCCGGCTGGAGAGTGGTATGCGGGCATCCAAGAGCTCAATGACGACATCAATCAGCTTAAGCTTTTCTTCAATCTGTCTTCGCGCCTTGGTCATGTGACCGGGAAACCATTGAATGGTCATTCTTCTTCACCTCAAAAATGTATGAAACTAATTTTGCTCACTGGCCAGAAAATGACTTCTGCACGGCCAACAATTTTGTCGTAGGGTACGAAACCTACACTCTTTGCACGGCTATCTTTGGAATTCGGACGATTATCTCCCATAGCGAATATCTCGTTATCCGGAATTTTGGTTTCCGGGTAATCGGACAATGTATTGTAGGGATGTCCATCTTTATTAGCTTGTTCAATCGCTTCTTTGATGAAAGGCTGATCAATCTCTTGTCCATTAATGAAGACTTTGTCGCCCGTCACTTTCACTGTCTCACCTGGGAGCCCGATGACGCGTTTGATGTAATCCTTACCTTCCGGAGCGTGGAAGACGATAACCTCTCCCCGTTTCGGCGAGCGAATATCATACACAATTTTATTCACGATAAGTCTTTCACCGGTAGAGAAATTCGGGCGCATGGAATCTCCATCGACGATGAACGGCGAGAACAAGAACCAGCGAATGATAATCACAAGCACGCCCGCAATAACCAAAGCTTTAATCCATTCCCATGTCTCATTTTTAGCTGATTTTGCAGGCGCAGCAGCTGCCGCTGAGTCCTGCTCTATGTAAGGCTGATCCTGGTTCTTTTGTTCCATCACTGATTGCCTCTTTTCCAGTTTTGGTTTATGTCGTTAGATCTAGTATGCACAATGAAAATGAAAAGGAGACTTGCCTGAACAAGCCCCCCGTTTTTCTTATCGAATTTCTTTGATTCTTGCAGCTTTACCACGAAGACCACGCAGATAATAAAGTTTCGCACGACGAACTTTACCACGGCGAGCCACTTCAATCTTGTCAATCTTCGGAGAATGGAATGGGAAAGTTCTTTCCACACCCACACCGTAAGAAATTTTACGAACTGTAAACGTTTCGCTGATTCCACCGCCGTGGCGTTTAATAACAACACCTTCGAACAGCTGAATACGCTCACGTGTACCCTCGATAACTTTTACGTGTACTTTAAGTGTGTCTCCTGGACGGAAATTAGGAATATCCGTACGGAGTTGCTCTTTCGTAATCTCTTGAATAAGATTCATAGTTGACTCCCTCCTTCCACACAGGTGTTCATTCCGCTCATTCACAAAGTAGATCGTAGTTGTTATGCGTAGAGGACCACCAGACTCGAACTGTTGAAAAAATCACAACAGAATATATATTATCATAGATAAATAATAATATCAATAGAGAAGTTTTTGGCTATTCAACCTTTTGCTGCTGGGCATGCCATTCGGCAACCCATGCCTTCTCTTCTTTGGATAACTCTCTATCTACAAGCAAATCCGGGCGTCGTTCCAATGTACGGAACAATGATTCTTTCCTGCGCCATTTCCTTACATTCTCGTGATGGCCGGACATCAGCATTTCAGGTACTTCCCACTCTCTGAACTTAGCTGGCCGCGTATAATGCGGATACTCCAATAGACCTGTTGAGAATGAATCCGTCACAGCGGACATTTCATTGCCCAGCACACCAGGCAGGAGCCTCACTACGCTGTCTATAACAACCATAGCGGGTAATTCACCGCCTGTTAATACATAATCTCCGATGGAGAGCTCGTCCGTCACTAGATATTGCCGAATCCGCTCATCGTAGCCTTCGTAATGACCACAAATAAACACAAGATGTTGTTCGCTCGATAGTTCCTCCGCTTTCTTTTGCGTAAAAGGCGTACCTTGCGGACACATCAGAATCACACGCGGCTTTACCTGCTCTTCTCCCGGTTGTTCATGAACGGGCAGAGCTTCAACCGCGGCAAAAATCGGCTCAGGCTTCAAAACCATTCCGCCGCCGCCGCCGTAAGGATAGTCATCGACTGTATTATGCTTATTATTCGCATAATCACGAAAATTTACTGTATTCAACGAAACGATTCCTTTATCACGCGCTTTCCCCAATATGCTGGACGAAAAAACGCCATCAAACATCTCAGGAAAGAGCGTCAACACATCGATTCTCATTCTAGCAACCCTTCCATCAGGTGGATGCGGATTATTTTGTTAGCGACATCGACATCAAGGATTACATCATCAATGACAGGCAGTAATAGTTGCTTTCCTTTCGCCAAAGCTACGACCCACACATCATTAGCACCGGGTGTTAATACTTCCGACACTAAGCCTAATTCTTGGCCATCTTCCGTTATCACGTTGCACCCGATAATTTCGTGATAGTAATACTCTCCCTCATCGAGCGGTTGCTGCTGGGTGCTTTCGATTTTGAGAAGCGAGCCTTTAAATTTCTCTACCTCATTGATGTCTGTGAATCCTGCGAATTGGATGATAAACACATTTTTATGTAAGCGGGACGATAGCACCGTCACCGGCGTTTGCTTATTTTGAGAATCTACAATAATCAGCGAATTGCCTTTATCAAAACGTTCTGGGAAATCTGTTTCTGGAACTATTTTTAGTTCTCCACGAATCCCGTGGCTGTTTACAACTTTACCAATGGTGACCAGTTTTTCGCTCATATTCGCTTGCCCAACCTCCACATTAATTTACCTTCCAAACCATACAAGAAAAAGGCTAGGAACTAAATCCTAACCTACTTTCTTATGAAACGATTTCGACGGCTACCCGCTTCGTTTCTTTCACAGCTGCCGACGTGACCACTGTGCGGAGCGATTTCGCAATCTTGCCTTGCTTGCCAATCACTTTACCGACATCGTCGGGGTGAACAGACAGCCTGAACTCAATCTTGTCATCTTTCTCCACCACAGTGACACGTACTTCTTCCGGATGATCGACAAGTGCCTTAGCAATTACCGTGATAAGATCCTTCATGAACTCACCCTCCGAAAGATAACAGATTACTTCTGTAATTTCAGCTCGTGAAATTTAGTCATCAAACCTGCTTTTGAGAACAGGCTGCGAACTGTATCGGACGGTTGAGCGCCAGTTTGAAGCCATTTCAGCGCTTTTTCCTCATCAAGAGAAACTGCTGCTGGTTCTGCAATCGGGTTATAAGTACCGATTTCTTCAATAAAACGACCATCACGTGGGGAACGGGAATCCGAAACCACTACACGGTAAAAAGGAGCTTTATGAGCGCCTACACGTTTAAGACGAATACGTACTGCCATGAAAAATCACCTCCTACTTAGAATAAATAGCTTATTTAAAAGGGAAATTTAAATCCCTTGCCGAGCTTTTTCATACCTTTGCCGCCTTTAGGACCCATCATACCAGAGAATTGCTTCATCATCTTACGCATATCGTCGAACTGTTTGATGAAACGGTTAACTTCCTGAACGGAGTTGCCGCTTCCCATAGCAATCCGCTTGCGGCGATTTGCATTGAGGAGCTCAGGCTTGCGCTTTTCTTCCGTGGTCATCGACTTCACAATAGCCTCAACACGTGCCATTTGTTTATCGTCAACCTTCATATCCTTCATGCCTTTGATCTTGTTCGCACCAGGCAGCATATCCAAAATTTGATCCAAAGGGCCCATTTTCTTAACTTGCTCCATCTGATCAAGGAAATCTTCAAAGGTGAACTCGGCGTTGCGCATTTTGCGCTCCATCTCTTTCGCCTTATCCATATCAATTCCGGCTTGCGCCTTCTCAATCAGAGTAAGCATATCGCCCATGCCCAATATTCTTGAAGCCATACGATCCGGGAAGAAAGGTTCCAATGCATCCATCTTCTCGCCGCTAGCCACAAACTTGATCGGACAGCCTGTTACAGCTTTGACGGACAACGCAGCACCACCGCGGGTATCGCCATCCAGCTTCGTTAATACAACACCTGTCAGCTCAAGCTGCTTGTGAAAGCTTTCTGCCACATTGACAGCATCCTGACCTGTCATCGCATCGACAACAAGCAAAATCTCATCAGGTTCTACGGCAGTTCGTACATTCTTCAGCTCGTCCATCAAATTCTCATCGATGTGGAGACGACCGGCGGTATCGATAATGACGTAATCATTACCATTATCTTTGGCATGCTGAAGTCCGGCTTTGGCAATGTCGACCGGGTTCACTTGATCACCAAGCGCGAATACAGGCACTTGCAATTGTTCTCCCAGAACCTGAAGCTGCTTGATCGCGGCTGGACGGTATATATCACAAGCTACGAGAAGCGGTCTGTGGTTCTGCTTGAGCAGCATTTTGGCTAATTTACCAGAGGTTGTTGTTTTCCCTGCCCCTTGCAAGCCTGCCATCATAATGATCGTCGGCGGTCGATTCGAGCGTGCCAGTTTACTTTGTGTGCCTCCCATAAGAGAGGTAAGCTCTTTGTTAACAATATCGATAACAACCATGCCAGGTGTGAAGGACTTCAATACATCTTGTCCAATTGCCTGTTCCTTCACCTTAGCAATAAAGTCTTTCACCACTTTAAAGTTAACGTCCGCTTCGAGCAGAGCCAATCGAACCTCGCGAAGCGCTTCGCCTACATCTTCTTCAGTCAGCTTACCTTTGCTTCTCAGCTTGCCGAATACGTTCTGCAATCGGTTTGCTAATCCTTCAAATGCCATGCGCTTCACCTCCTGCCTCTGGACTTTATTTAATCTATCCCTACTATTGTATCAAAAAGCTCCGTCGTTTTCCTCTTTAGCTCAGGATCGCATTGATCCATCACTTGAATCAGTTCTGTACGCAGCTTCATGCGCTGTTCATGTTTATGTACTAGCTGCAGCTTGCCTTCATAATCCTGCAAGGTTAACTCTGCTCGTTTAATATGCTCATAGACCGCTTGGCGGCTTATTTCAAAGTTCTCAGCGATTTCTCCCAAGGAGTAATCATCGTGAAAATACAATTGGAGGAATGTTCTCTGTTTATCGGTCAACAGCGCTTCATAGAAATCAAACAGCAAGTTAATGCGATTCGTCTTCTCCAGCATCTGATCGATCTGATCGAGCGTCATAACTCCACCTCCGTAAAGGTTGCGCACTTGACACCAGCACAACAGAACCTATCATACTGAATTCCGAGATGAATGTCAAGCATTTGACCTTGTCAGTTTAAAAAACAAAAAATTCACCTCAAACCGCCGTGCGGTTGAGACGAATTTTGAGTTCCATAACAAGAATACCAGAATTAAATATCGGTTTCTTCCTTTTGCTCGCCAATCCATTTGCCAAACAAAGCATGAACAAATTGCTCTGAATCAAATGGCTGGAGATCATCCATTTTCTCTCCAAGTCCTACGAATTTCACCGGTAAAGACAGTTCCTGACGAATCGCTACAACAATACCGCCTTTCGCTGTGCCATCCAGCTTGGATAAAACCAATCCTGTAAGACCCGTTTTGTCGCCGAACAATTTGGCCTGGCTAAGCGCATTTTGCCCCGTTGTCGCATCCAAAACAAGAATAACCTCATGAGGAGCATCCGGTACTTCCCGCTGAATAACGCGATAAATCTTGTTCAGTTCCTCCATCAGATTCACTTTGTTCTGCAAGCGGCCCGCAGTATCGCATAACAGGATGTCGACTCCTCGTGTTTTGGCTGCTTGCACAGCATCGAACATCACCGCGGCGGGATCTGCGCCAGACTGTTGTTTGATGACATCAACACCGACACGTTCTCCCCAAGTCTCCAATTGTTCTATAGCCCCGGCACGAAACGTATCTCCGGCAGCCATCAGCACTTTTTTGCCTTGTGATTTGAACATGTGAGCCATTTTGCCAATTGTCGTTGTTTTGCCTACACCATTAACCCCTACGAACAAAATCACGGACAACCCGTTCGGATTCAGATTTAATCCTGCATCCGCATCCCCTTTCAACAGCTCAACAAGCTTCTCAGAAAGAATCGGTTGAAGTTCCGCCGGATTCTCGATTTTACGCTTTTTCACTTCAGCACGAAGCTCATTAATCAACTTCAAAACCGTATTCACACCTACATCGGCGCCGATTAGAATTTCCTCAAGCTCTTCATAGAAATCTTCGTCAATCTTCTTACGGCGACTAAATAAGTCATCTACGCGATCAACGAAGGCGTCCCTCGTTTTGGTTAGTCCTTCTTTAAATTTATTCGTAACAGCTTCGGCCTTGCTGGAAATACTATCTTTTAGTCGTTTAAAAAAGCTCATGGTTCCTCCTAGGAAATTAACTTGTCAACAGATTATGACGCAGAAACAACAGCTTCCTCATCCTCCAAACGCACTGAAACCAGCTTGGAAACTCCGCCTTCTTGCATGGTTACGCCGTAGAGCACATCGGCCTCTTCCATCGTTCCTTTGCGGTGTGTAACGACGATAAATTGCGTCATTTCCGAGAATTCACGCAAATATTCAGCAAAACGAGACACATTCGCTTCATCCAGAGCCGCTTCAACTTCGTCCAAGACGCAGAATGGCACTGGCTTTACACAAATAATCGAAAATAATAGCGCAATCGCCGTGAGTGCTCGCTCTCCACCGGAAAGCAGCTGTAGATTTTGCAGCTTCTTGCCAGGCGGCTGAGCTACGATTTCAATGCCCGTATCCAGCATATTCTCTGGTTCCGACAAAATCAAATCCGCTCGACCGCCACCGAACAATTTGGCAAACACAACACCGAAATGCGACCGAATCGCATCAAAAGTCGTCTTAAATCGCTTCGACATCTCTATATCCATTTCACGAATGACTTGATACAACGTTGTTTTCGCTTCGATCAAATCATTTTTTTGCGAATCTAGAAACTCAAAACGTTCAGACACACGCGCGTATTCTTCAATTGCGCCCAGGTTAACTTCTCCTAAGGAAGCAATTTCACGTTTGAGCTCACGTACTTTACTTTGGGTCCCTTGAATATCTTCCGGCACCGGGTAGCGATCTTTGGCTAGCTCATAGCTAAGTTCATAGTCTTCGGCCAGCTTTTTCAGCATATTCTCGAGCTCGACATCCAGACGAGTTACACGAACTTCCGTTTGGTGCAAACTCTCTTCAACCTGTTTTAGTTGCGTACGCTGGGCGCGAGTTTCATTCTCTTCCTGTTCAAGCTTATGTAGCCATTCCGTACGTTCAGCCCGTTTGAAATCGATACTTTCCGTACATTGCTGCTTTTTGAGCTTAAGATCGTTAAGCAATTCAACTTGCAGCACGGTCTCCTGCTCCAGTAAAGCCATATCTTGTTCCAGTTGAACAAGAAGCCCCCGGTTCATCTCCATCTCCCGCTCAACCTCTCCAAGATCCTGCTGCAGACGCCGCTGTTGGTCTTGCAGAGATTGCTTCTCTTGAGAAATCGATGCCACTTTAACTTTCAAATCTGTCAATTGGCTTTGGAGCTCTTCTTTTTCGGATTCACTGGCTTTTCTGGAGTTTTCAGCTTCACGAATAGCCTGCTGCAAAGAAGCCTCCTCCTGCTGAAGTTCAGCCAACATAGCTTCGGCCTCGGTTTTCTTGCGAGCCAAATCAGCCTTCTCTGCCAATAATGAACCTCGGTCTTGACTATCCTGGGAAAGCTGATCTTCGACTGTCCGGCTTTCGGATTCCAACGGGTTCAATTCTGCACGAACTTGCTGCTCGGTAATCCGTTTCTGTTCCCCTAGCTGGCGAAGCTGCTCAATCGTCATCATATCATCAGTAATCTCACGCTTCATCACACCGGATTGGCTGCGCAAACCGCTAAGCTGCTGCTCAGAGCTCTTGATTTCTTGATCCAATTCCTCGATCTGACGTTGGCGACCTAGCAGATTCGTTGATTTCTTCTGCAAGCTTCCGCCCGTCATCGAACCGCCGGGATTGACAACGTCACCTTCCAACGTGACAACACGGTAGCGGTATTGTGCTTTGGCTGCAATATGATTGGCATCCTCCAAGCTCTGGGCAACTACGACATTCCCTAATAAGCTTGAGAAAATATTCGTATACGTGGCATCAAAAGAAACGAGATCAACCGCAAGTCCGATAAAGCCTTTGGCAGACTTCAACGAGCTTAGCTCATGATCGCCAATTGAACGGCCCCGAATGACATTCATCGGCAGGAAGGTAGCCCGCCCCATTTGGCGGCGTTTCAAAAAGGCAATGGCTTCACGACCATCGGCTTCCGTTTCAACTACGATATTTTGCAAGGCACCGCCGAGCGCTGTCTCTATCGCTACTTCCACATCCGCTGGCACTTTGACCAGTTCGGCAATCGCGCCGCGAATTCCCTTCAAATCTTTGCGGGTTTTCGCTTTAAGGACTTCCTTAACCCCTTGCATAAAGCCATCATAGTCATTAGCCATTTCCTTCATGGTATCACGGCGGGAGGTTAAGGCATCCAGCTTTTGCTCCCATTTGCGGACCATTCCCTGCGCTTCATCCAATAAGCTTTGTTTATTTTTCAAGCTTTGGGTTAGCTGCACATACTGTTGCCTAACATCTTCAATTTCTTGGACGGTCTCATCCAGCTTAACCGTTAATTCCTGTTTGCGCAGTGTGATTTTCTCCCGCTGTTCGGACCACTTTTGGCGTTCTTCATCCAATCTCTCCAAACGGCGTGCAAGGCTCTCTGTCTGCTGCTCCGCATACCTAATTTCATTGCGCGCCTGGGCCATCCGGTTAAGGGTTTCCAACAACTCCCCTTTTAATTGATCTTCCGGCGATGAACTGATCCCGCCATTAACACCCAGCAAACGCTGCTCCTCAGCCGTCAGCTTGGCCTGAAACTCAAATAACTGTGCGCCAATTTGGATGATTTTCTCCCGCTGCTCACTCAGTTCGGCTTCTTTATCCAGCTTCCGCTGCTCTTGAACCGCAATCGTTGTGCTTAACTGCTGATGGTTCCCGACATAGTTTTTCTTACGTTCTTTGAGAACTTCGCCATGTCCTTCACACTTCTCGAAATCCTCGCTCAGCCCAAGCAGGCTTTCTTGCAATTTTTCCAACTCTTCTTCCAGTCGGCGCGTTTCCCAGCGATGCTTCTCCAGATGGGCATCATGCTGATTCACAATTGTGGAAAGCTCTGTTTGCTCTTTCGTCAGCTTTTCCAACTTTTGCGAAGCTTCATTCCACGAAAGATAAATCTGATCGATTTGATGGACATACATGGCAATCTCACTGCTCTTGAGCGTCTCGCGAAGCTCCTTATAGCGAATTGCCTTCTCCGACTGCTCGCGAAGCGGTTCAATTTGGTCCTCAAGCTCGGAAACAAGATCGTGAATCCGCAGCAAATTCTGCTCGGTTTCCCCTAATTTCTTCTCTGCTTCCCGTTTGCGTGATTTATATTTAACAATCCCCGAGGCTTCCTCAAAGATCCCCCGACGATCTTCGGATTTTGTACTCAAAATCTCTTCAATACGTCCTTGTCCAATAATCGAATACGCTTCTTTCCCAATTCCTGTATCCATGAACAATTCGGTGATATCTTTCAGACGGCAGGGCTGTTTATTAATTAAATACTCGCTCTCTCCGCTGCGATGCACACGGCGAGTTACCGTTACTTCATTAAAATCAAGCGGCAGCGACTGTGACGTATTGTCCAGCGTCAGTGACACTTCCCCATAGTTAACCGCACGGCGTGAATCACTTCCGGCAAAAATAACATCTTCCATCTTGCCGCCACGCAGAGATTTGGCACTTTGTTCACCCAGCACCCAGCGGATACCGTCTGAAATATTGCTTTTTCCGCTACCATTCGGACCTACAACTGCGGTGATACCGCGTACAAATTCCAACTCCGTCCGGTCTGCGAAAGACTTAAACCCGGATAATTCAATCCGTTTCAAAAACATGGTCTCACCTCAAAAATTATTGTAACATATCCCTTCTAAAAATAAGAGAGATAAAAACCAAAAAAGGCAGCCGCAGCTGCCTCCCTAGCTATATTCGTTATCGCTGAACGGTGACATTCAATTTCAACAAAGCTTGAGCTGCTGCTTGCTGTTCCGCCTCTTTCTTCGAACGTCCTGCGCCGGTTCCCAGCAGATCAACATCCATATACACCTCTGCAACGAACTCACGCTCATGAGCAGGTCCACGTTCATTGACAATCCGGTATTCCAATGAACCCATATTATGATGCTGTGTATGTTCTTGCAGTTGTGTCTTGTAATCGATCACAAGAAGCTTGCCTTCGCTGGAGATTTTGGTGAACACATGTTTATGGAGAAATCCTTTGACAACCTCGATCCCTTGATCGAGGTATAAGGCGCCTACGAAGGATTCAAATACATCGGCAAGGAGAGCCGGACGGGATCGCCCGCCCGTCAATTCCTCACCTTTGCCAAGCAAAACAAATGCGCCAAAATCCAAATCTTCAGCAAAAGTAACTAAGGACGGCTCACAAACAATCGAGGCTCTAAGCTTCGTTAATTCGCCTTCCGAACGCCCTGGATAAGAATCATATAAAAATTCTGAAACCGTTAGCTCAAGGACAGCATCGCCTAGAAACTCCAGCCGCTCGTTATCTTTGTGTCCAGCAATACGGTGTTCATTCACATAAGAGGAATGGGTAAATGCTTGCTTCAGCAATTCCGTCTTCCTAAAAGTGATGCCGATTTGCTTCTGCAGTACTTTGATATCACGATTCATTGCTTAACTCACCGCCCAGAGAGAATGATATTCCGTTATCTTTCTTCGTAGGAAGGCAAATTATGCTTCAAACCTTTTCAAGATAATGGTTGCATTGTGTCCGCCAAAACCGAATGAGTTCGACATCGCAATATCAACCTTCGCTTCACGAGCTACATTCGGTACATAATCCAAATCACACTCAGGATCTTGGTTGACCAGATTAATTGTCGGAGCAATCAAATTATTGGAAATTGTCAATCCGCATATTACGGCTTCTACCCCACCAGCAGCGCCAAGCAAATGGCCTGTCATGGACTTCGTCGAGCTCACCGCTACTTTGTACGCATGTTCACCTAGTGCTTTCTTAATCGCCGTCGTCTCGGATTTATCTCCTACCGATGTAGAAGTTCCATGAGCATTGATATAAGTGATGGATTCTGGCGCAATCCCTGCGTCCTTAATCGCTTTGGTCATACAACGTGCTGCCCCATCCGGATCCGGATCTGTCATATGATAAGCGTCACCGCTCATCCCATACCCGATTACTTCCGCATAAATACGAGCTCCGCGCTGCTGTGCATGCTCTAGTGATTCCAGAATCATGACGCCTGCGCCTTCCCCCATCACAAACCCGTCGCGATCCGTATCGAATGGACGGCTTGCCAGGTGCGGCTCTTCGTTGCGTGTAGACATCGCGCGCAGCGCGCAGAAGCCCGCAACCCCAATCGGCGTAATCGTCGCTTCAGCCCCACCGCAAATCATCACGTCGGCATCGCCGCGTTGAATCATTTTGAAGGAATCACCAATGGAGTGTGTCCCCGTTGCACAAGCGGTTACAGCTGTGGAATTAGGTCCTTTGGCTCCAGTCACCATCGAGATGTGACCCGATGCCATATTGGCAATCATCATAGGGATAAAGAATGGAGAAACACGCTTAGGCCCTTTTTCCAAAAGGATGCGATGCTGCTCTTCCCACGTATTCAGACCGCCAATACCTGAACCCACGGAAACGCCAACCCGTTCGGGATCCGTATCTTCCTTCACATCTAGATTCGCATCCTTGAGCGCATTGATAGCTCCAGCAACTGCGAATTGAACAAAGCGGTCCATCCGGCGGGATTCTTTACGATCCACATAGTTCTCAATATTGAAATCTTTCACTTCTGCCGCAATACGTGTAGGGTATTCGCTTACATCAAAATTCTCAATTAAACTAACCCCGGATTTACCGGAAGTCAGATTTCCCCAAAACGTTTCTAAATCTTGACCAAGGGCAGTAACTACGCCCATACCTGTAATCACAACTCTGTTCATATGTACCACCTTCTATGTAGAGAAACTTAATTTTTTGTTGTTCAAAATGGAGAGAAAGTCCCGTCTTGATTAGAAACGGGACTCGGTAGACTATTACGTATGAGATTTTATGTAATTCGTAACTTCTCCTACTGTCGTAATCTTCTCAGCATCTTCATCTGAAATTTCTAGATCGAACTCATCTTCTAATTCCATTACTAATTCAACTACATCGAGAGAATCAGCACCAAGATCTTCTTTGAAAGATGCTTCGAGGGTGACTTCAGCTTCATCAACCCCTAGACGATCGACTACAATTCGTTTAACACGATCCAATACGTCGGACATCCGGTTCACCTCCTCTTTGGTATTATACGAGAATCTTTGACAGATTGCCAGTAGGCAATTTCTAGATTCTCTTTCTGGCAAATCTTACATGTACATGCCACCATCTACATGAAGCGTTTGGCCTGTCATATAGGACGCATCGTCGGACGCTAAGAAGCGAACCACCTTTGCAATTTCCTCAGGCTGACCCAGACGTTCCAGTGGAATCTGCTTCAACATATGTTCTCGCATCTCGGCCGACAATTTGTCGGTCATATCGGTTTCAATAAAACCTGGAGCCACCGCATTCACGGTAATGCCTCGAGAAGAAAGTTCCCTAGCAGTCGCTTTGGTTAAACCAATGACGCCTGCTTTGGCTGCTACATAATTGGCCTGACCCGGGTTGCCGAGCACGCCAACTACAGAAGATATATTAATAATTCGACCGAATCGCTGCTTCATCATAGGACGGGTAACGGCTTTCACACAGTTAAATACGCCTTTCAGATTCGTAGCGATGACTTGATCGAACTCTTCTTCCTTCATTCGCATGATTAAATTGTCTCTTGTTATGCCAGCATTATTCACAAGAATATCAATTTTACCAAAAATCTCTACCGTTTGCTTGACTAAATCATCGGCTTCTTGAAAACTGCTGACATCAGCGCGCAATTTGACTGCCTTGCGGCCCATTGCTTCAATAGCCGCTACGACTTCGCCGGCAGCAGCCTCGCTTCCGGCATAGTTCACGGCAACATCCGCGCCATGCTCAGCTAAATGCAGAGCAATAGCCCGTCCAATACCTCGAGATGCCCCTGTTACCAGCGCCACTTTACCCGTTAGCATGTTTGTCATCAGTCTCCTTCATGTACTTCTCCAAAGCTTCTTGGCTTCCAATGGACACGGTTTTCACCGTTTTGTCGACCTTCTTGATAAGACCTGCGAGCACAGTCCCCGAGCCAAGCTCAACGAACGTGTCGACGCCTTGGCCGATCAAGTAAGCAATGGTGTCTTCCCATAATACAGGGGAAGACACTTGTTCAACAAGCAGACCGCGAATATCGCCGGGCTGCGTAACAGGGCGAGCCGTTACGTTGGCCACAACGGGTACGGCTGCATCGCTCATCTCAATGGACGCGAGCACCTCAGCGAGGCGCTCCGAAGCTGGTTTCATGAGCGAAGAGTGAAAGGGCCCGCTCACCTCGAGCGGTATGGCGCGTTTCGCGCCGGCTTCTTTGCAGCGTTCGACAACTGCTGCAACGCCCTCTTTGCTGCCCGAGACGACGATCTGTCCCGGGCAGTTCACATTGGCGAGCTCCACGACGGAGCCGCCGCTTGTGATAGCCGAGCATAGCTCCGCCAGCGCTGCGCGCTCGGCTCCCAGCACGGCTGCCATGGCACCCAGGCCGCCTGGGACGGCCTGCTCCATGAACTCGCCGCGGGCCCGCACGGTGCGGACCGCGTCTTCGAACCCGAGCACGCCGGCTGCGACGAGCGCGCTGTACTCGCCCAGACTATGTCCAGCGACATAGTCTGGTGTAATGCCCGCTGCCTTGAACGCTTCCAGACAAGCGATGCTTGTTGTCAGCAGCGCAGGCTGCGTGTGATACGTGATCTTCAACTGGTCCTCCGGACCCTCGAAGATCAGATCCGATAAAGAGAAGCCGAGCGCTTCATTCGCGCGGTCATAATACGCTTTGGCCGCAGGATGATTCGCGTACAAATCCTGCCCCATCCCGACAGACTGCGAACCTTGACCAGGAAAAACAAATGCTATTTTACCCATACGAGAAAAAAATCCCCTTTGGCGTTAAATTTTAAGATGAAGTTTATAAGGACTATGGAATGTTCGTGACTACCAAACCAGCGCAGATGCGCCCCACGTCAAGCCGCCGCCGAAGCCAACCAACACGATGCGGTCGCCCTCATTTAATCTACCCTGCTCAGCTGCTTCTGCCAGCGCTAC
Organism: Paenibacillus sp. HWE-109; assembly: GCF_022163125.1. Taxonomy (NCBI): domain Bacteria; kingdom Bacillati; phylum Bacillota; class Bacilli; order Caryophanales; family Paenibacillaceae; genus Paenibacillus; species Paenibacillus sp. HWE-109. The sequence continues at coordinate 3,307,132 of NZ_CP091881.1, forward strand.
AGGAATGGAAGCTGCGGACATGTTGCCGTATTTGTCTAAATTGATCATACATTTGTCATCCGTTAATTCCAAACGATTCAAGGAGGCTTGAATAATTCTCATATTGGCTTGATGCGGAACTAGCAAATCGATGTCCGCTTTTTCCCAACCTGCTTTACGCAAAGCTTCATCTGCCGCATTGCCCATAATTCGCACGGCAAATTTGAAAACCTCAGCACCGGCCATATAGATGTAATGCAGACGTTGGTCAATCGAAGATTGCGTAGCCGGATTACGTGAACCTCCACCTTCAATTTTCAGAAGAGGACCTCCCGTACCATCTGCGCCCAGCTCGAAGGATTTGAAGCCTCTCTCCTCAGGCACTTCACCAATGACAACGGCTCCCGCTCCATCCCCAAAAAGAATGCAGGTGTTACGATCCGTATAGTCTGTAATCCGGGATAAGCAATCTGCTCCAATCACGAGCGCATATTTATAAGTTCCCGTTGCGATGAAATTCGAAGCATTCGCTAGGCCATAGACGAAACCCGAGCAAGCGGCAGAAAGATCAAAAGCTGCTGCTTTCTTGGCGCCCAGCTTCTCTTGCAGCACACAAGCTGTAGACGGGAAAGACATGTCTGGCGTAATTGTTGCGACGATGATCAAATCAAGTTGATCCGCGGTAATGCCTGCGCTAGCCATCGCAATGAGGGAAGCCTCGTAGCATAGATCAGAAGTAGCTTGTCCTTCTGCTGCAATTCTTCTTTCGCGAATCCCTGTTCGGCTGACGATCCATTCATCATTCGTTTCGACCATGGTTTCAAGTTCTTGATTTGTTAATATACGCTCTGGTACGTATTTCCCCGTTCCGAGGACCCCAACTGGTATTAGATTCATGTTGTTATATCTCTCTTCCCATGGCTAATTTCGGCAGATATGGTGCCAACCAAATCATTCTGCAAGGCTATTCTCGCTTGACGAACAGCATTCTTAATGGCATTCGCATCGGAGGAACCATGACTTTTCAGGACTAGTCCATCAATCCCCAGAAACGGGGCCGCTCCATGCTCGTTATAGTCTAATTTTTTGCGGAATTGGGTAAGTCCTGGTTTCAGAACAGCCGCAGCCAGTTTGGTAAATAGCGATTTGGTAAATTCTTGTTTAAGTGCTGAGAAAATAGCTGAAGCCGCGCCTTCTAAGGTTTTCAGCATGATATTTCCGGCAAATCCATCACATACGATAACATCGCATTTGGCTCGCAGGACTTGTGAAGATTCCACATTTCCAACGAAATGAATAGGCGCTTGTTCCATTAAAGGATATGCTGTTTTCGTTAATTCATTCCCTTTGGCGGCTTCTGTCCCCACATTCAGCAGACCTACGCGTGGCTTGTTAATACCATGAACTTTGGCTCGGTAAATACTGCCCATTATGGCATATTGCACGAGTTGTTCCGGTGTGGCATCCATGTTTGCGCCCAAATCCAGCGCGAGCACGCCACTTCCATCCATGGTAGGAATCATTGGCGCTAACGCCGGACGTTCAATACCAGGAATGCGTCCTACGACAAGTAGACCTGTCGTCATTAAAGCTCCCGTATTGCCTGCGGAAATCATCGCCTCCGCTTCTTTCTCGCGTACCAGCCTTCCAGCCACTACCATGGAAGAATCCTTTTTGCGGCGAACAGCTTTCACAGGCTCATCTTCCGCTTCAATAACTTCTTCGGTGTGACGGATCGTTAGATTCGCCGGCCGCTCTGTGAGGTGAGCCTCAATCGCGGCGCTGTTGCCGACCAAGATGATATGTACATCCTTCCATTCCTTGGCCGCTGCGAGTGCACCTTCCACTACGATCTTAGGAGCATTATCGCCGCCCATTGCATCAATCGCGATCCGCATGCAGCTTGTCCTCCCTATCTAGATGCTCTTTCTTCGAATGAAAGATCACAAAATTGCCTCGAAAAACAGCCTCATCCCCAACATAAGAAGACACTTCAACTCTTGCTTTTCCCTTGGATACAGAGCGCACATAAGCTTTAGCAATGCATTTCTCTCCGAGCTTCACAGATCGTATAAAACGAATGTCTGCTGAAGCAGTCAGAGCTATCGGATCGTCGATGACAGCAACGGCCAAAGAGTTCGCTTGTGAGAATATATGATGTCCTCTTGCTATTTTGGTTCTTGAGAAAACATGATCTTCTTTAATTTCAAAAATCGAAATACCGCTTTGGTCCAGCTGTATATCGATAACTTCTCCAATAACTTCATCAATGGATAATGATCGAACTTGGTCATGCGTCTTGACCGCCATATGCTTCATTCGTTCCCGCAGCTCAGGAATACCTAACTCCAATCGATCTAATCGGACGGTCTGGATACTGACGCCAAACGTACGCATCAGTTCTTCGTCTGTCATAAAAGGATTGTCTTCAATCGCTTGAAGCAATTGCTGCTGCCTTTGTCGTTTAGGAAGGCGTTCGATGGTGAGCACCACCTTATCTCGTGAGATCTCATCTTATTACCAGATACTAAACTGTAGTATATTAAATTTACAACCAAAAAGAAAGCAAAAAAAATAGCACTTCACTTTTAAGATGAAGTACTATGTCCATTCTTATGCTTTTACGATCTCTCTGCCTTTGTAAGTTCCGCAAGATTTGCAAACGCGGTGAGCCAGCTTAAGCTCTCCACATTGTTCACATTTCACCATGCCTGGAACTTCCAATTTAAAGTGAGTACGGCGCTTGTCGCGACGGGTTTTGGACGTTCTCCTTTGAGGTACTGCCATATTCAAAACACCTCCTTATACGAATTTCCGGCGTTGCCTTATTCTTTGTTAAAAAAGTCCGCGAGACCTGCAAGCCGAGGATCAATTTTCTCCTGCTTACAGCCGCAATCACGTAGATTGCGATTCTCTCCGCACACGGGACAGAGACCTTTGCACGCTTCGTCACAAAGTGGTATGTACGGTAAACCAACCACTACATTTTCTACAACGTAAGGTTCCAAATCGACTTTATCTCCAACTACCAAATGGATATCCTCATCAAGATCAGGATCTTCCTCTTCTGGCTTCTGCATGAAGACTTCCTCAAAAGGAAGCTCGATTGTTTGATTGGTGTGCGATAAGCATCGTGAACAACTTAACTCCAAGTCTAGCGTTAACGTACCGTTAACTTTTGCTAATCCATCTTCATGCGTAGCTTGAAGATCGACACGTACAGGACCATAACCAAGGACATCGTGACGCCCTTCAAAAGGGGTCGTTAAGTTCATTGATTCCGTCATATGCACGGGCTGCCCTTTAAGAGCAAGCTCTCTAAATCGAATTTGCATGTTATTATCACCCCAAACAAACAAAGATTATTATATCCAGTCGCGAAGCTGCTTGTCAATTCAAAAATTTTATTTTTAGTTTATAAAACCTATTTAGAAGGCAGATCCGCTAGAAATTTCAGAGCATCATCCATCGTGCCAATTTCAACGATTTTCATCTTCGTCTTAATTTGCTCAGCTCTGTGAACGGCATCCGAGTAATTATTAACCTTAGTCCCATCTTTATAGGTCACATCTTTGGGCGCGAAGAAATAATCGGCTTTTTCACGATCTGCCGCAATAATTTTATGCTCAATTCCGCCAATTGGACCTACGGTGCCATCCGTTTCAATCGTCCCAGTCCCAGCGATCCTGTATCCTTTGGTAATATCCTCTGGCAAAAGTTGATTGTAAATTTCCAAGGAAAACATCAAACCTGCCGATGGACCGCCAATCTCTCCAGCCTTAATCGTCACTTGCTGATCGGCTTGATCGGCTTTCACAGACTGCATATCTGCCGGAACAACACCTAGGCCCGCTCTCGCCTCGCCCTTATCCCCTTCTTGCTGTGGGAGTGTGCCTAAGACTAAGGTGGCTTGCTGCTCCACTTTCTGCCTCTTATAAGTGATTGCAACGGAATCCCCTGGTTTTTTACCTTTGAGCGAGTCCAGCAAATCTTGAGCGACCTTCACTTCTTTATCACCCGATTTCAACAGCACATCCCCTGGTTTGAGAACCTTTTCGCCCGCTAGGCCAGGCAATGTCTGAAGCACCAAGACACCCTCGTGGCTGATATGGAAGGGAACCTTGGCATGCGTATACGCGGCTTGAATAGCATTCGCCTGTGAAGTTAGCATGACATATTCTTGACGCTGGGTGTATTCCTGCTCGGACTCTCCTTGTTTCAATACACTTCGTTTAGGCTGAATCTCCTCATAAGGATGTAGAAGACCTACTATATAATTAACCACATTGGCGTCGGCGACGCGCACCGTGGTCAGCATCAGTGTCCCTTTCTCGGTATCCGATCCTTTCGCTACAGTAACCATGGGCTTTATTTCTTCTGCTGTTCCCGGCATAAAAATAAAAAATGGCAGCCTTACAAAAAACAACAAATAAACGATTACTACGCCAACAATCGCTGAAAGTAAGTACCTTCTAGTCGCTGATACTCGTGGATAACGGTAGGAATCATTCGACCAAGTGCGTACACTCTCATCTTCATTTTCCATGCAAGTTCCTCTCTCTCGATGACTAATCTTTGGCCTCTTCTGACCCGTTGGCAAGCAAAGCTTGGTCTAAACCCTCAACTTTCCGCGTACAAATGAAAGCATATTTGAAGGATGAGGTGATTCTATGCAGCCTATGAATACAAGATCCAATTCTAAACTTACGACACTGGTATTAGGGTCTTTGGCTGCCCTAACGGTTGTGTCTGTTATTCTATTCCCGGACAAGGCCTTCCAATCCTCCCTTGAAGGACTAACGATATGGTGGAAGCTCGTGTTTCCGGCGATGATGCCTTTTCTAATTATGACTGAACTGTTAATCGGTTTCGGCGTTATCCAAGGGGCAGGCGTTCTGTTAGAGCCGCTAACAAAAACTATCTTTCGGCTGCCAGGTGTAAGCGGTTGGGCTTTAGCCTCCGGACTTATTGTAGGTTTTCCTACAGGAGCCAAAATTACAGCTTCCTTGCGGGAAAAAAATCTCATCACACGGACCGAAAGCGAACGTTTAACAGCTTTGTCCCACCTATGCAGTCCGCTCTTCCTCATTATCGTCGTAGGGGTCGGGTTCCTCAACAGCGCCAAACTTGGCATCGTGCTTGCCGTTATCCATTACGGGTCAGCCCTTCTAACCGGTATTGCAATGAGATTATTCCGGAAAACGGGCTCTCTTACTACCGAGTCTGCTGAGCTTGAACCGGCAGAATCGAAATTCGCCAATCGGTCGACCCCAGTTATGAAACAAGCCCTCTTCACGATGCGTCACGCCTATTTGCATGATGGACGCGCCTTAGGCAAACTGCTTGGAGATGCCGTGACCGCCTCCGTGCAAACTTTAATGCTCATCGGCGGCTACATGATGATTTTCTCAGTCCTGATCAATGTCATTCATATTTCTCAGCTCACAGCTGCGCTGCGCCCTGTCACTCAAGCCATGCTTCAATTGATCAATATCCATACAGACACCACACCGCAGTGGGTTACAAGCGTTCTTGAGATTCATCTCGGCGCCTATGCATGGAGCCAAACCCATGGTCTCTCCCTGCTAGCACAAATAGCGCTAATTAGCGCATTTCTGGGTTGGGGCGGTCTCTCTGCCCATGCGCAGGTTGCTGGGTTGCACCAACAAACAGACGCTCGCTATAGCTTCTTTTTGCAATCCCGTATCCTTCATGCTGTGCTAGCCTTCACACTTACACTTCTGTTATGGAAACCATTGCAACTGCTTTTTACAGACACAGAACCTAGCTTTCTTTGGTTGAACACAACAGCAGCCCACTCCACCGCGTCCACCTTCCCGCTTAACGGAGAATCGGCCTGGAGTCTCTGGGGACCTATGCTGGCTCAATTTATTCTTTTGTTCCTCATCATGCTTGCCATTTCAACAGTCATAAGAGCTTTCCGTAAGAAAGCCCTATAACTACAACACTTCATTTAATTATCTTTAGGAAATTTCAACTTGAGTGCCTCTTCCACTTCCACAGGGACTAAATCTTCAACGGGTCCATGAAATCGAGCAATTTCCTTTACAATACTTGAGCTCAAATAAGAAAACTTAGGCTTAGACGTCATAAAAAAAGTCTCAACATCCGAGTTCAACTTATGATTCGTAGATGCCATTTGCAGCTCATATTCAAAATCCGAAACCGCCCTAAGCCCACGTACAATCAAACGCACATTGCGTGCTTTCATATAATTGACCATCAAATCTCTAAACCCATCCACCTCTACATTGGGCAAATCCTTGGTCACTTGGCGAATGAGGTCCATCCGCTCCTCCAGCGTGAATAAGGGGTTCTTGGACGTGTTGTTGAGAACCGCTACGATTAACTTATCAAAAACTTTTGCTGCTCTATGTATGATATCAAGATGCCCATGCGTAACCGGATCGAAACTGCCTGGATAAACGGCTATCGTTCTTCCGTGTTCTTGCTTCATCATGCTGTCAACTCCTCTTTCTTCTTATCCCTCGATGGATCGTGTGTAAATCGTTACCGCCGTGTCTCCGTAGTCTGCTCGCCGCATTAGTTTGAAACTGCCGATGTCAGCTTGCAAGACATCCTTGGCATCGTGTTCCACCACGATCGTCGCATTGGCTTCCGCAATAGCCTGCTCCTCCATCGTGCTAATGAGATCCGCAATAAACTTCATTTTGTACGGAGGATCAAGGAAAACCAGCGCAAACCGCTGTTCCCGCTTCGCTAAAGCTTTCAGTGCCCGAGTGGCATCTGTTCGATAAATCTCAGCCTGGTCCTTCAGACCTGCTGTCTGTAGATTGTGTTGGATCGTGTCGATGCTCTTCTTCTCGATGTCGATAAACACACCCTTATCCATCCCGCGGCTAAGCGCCTCGATCCCTAGTCCACCGGTGCCGGCGAATAGATCAAGTACTTGTCCTCCATCAAAATAAGGACCGATCATACTGAAGATGGCCTCTTTCACTTTATCCGTTGTTGGCCGTGTGCTTGTACCAGGTACAGCTTTTAACGACCTGCCTTTGGCAGTGCCTGAAATTACTCTCATCTAACGTACTTCCCTTTCTAGCTGGCTCATTCTTTTGCTATCGTACCACAAGCTCTAATCCGACACAAAAAAATTATACGCATAATGTATAAATTTCCTGTAAAACGGTCATCCTTGAACTATCGACATCAGAGAATGTCGTAGACAACCGCGGAGAAGACTTACGTTTCCCCATAAGTTCTTCGTCCGGTTTCTCCTCTCCCATGAGACGGCCTGTAAAAGGGCCGTCGTAATTATTTAATGGTAGTTTGTTTAAAACCCTTATAATAGTAATAAAAGCCTTGAGAGGGATTTCCCTTCAAGGCTTTTGGAGTTTCAAAAATTTAACAAGTACATAAAAATCTAAAAGTCCTTTAGAATAGCTCCTTGATAATTCCTTTATAAATTTTATCATCAACTTCGATTAAGCTTCTCGTACCATCTTTGAACTGAATGGCAATTGTATAAGCCCCTTTGTTCTTTGCCGATAGTCCTGCTAGTAAACCAACTGGTCCGACAAGAAAATTGCCGATAAGTCCTCTGCCCACAGCACTAATAGCACTTTTAGTTATGTCTTCATTTATGACTTCATAATCTTCTACAGTATCTTTATCGATAATAATTTTCTTAGTAAATCCTAAAATTATACCAATATAACTGACAGTAGAAATAACATATTTCCCCGTGTACTCTCCTGCAATAACCTTGTTCTGTGCCCCCATGTGCTCTCCTCCAAATTTAACAAACTAGCAAAACCATATTAACATATTAACCCAAGAGAATTAAAAGAAATTTCCTTCCTCATACTTCAGCACTTTATTGCCTTGCGTACTTAATCGATTCAGCCTCAGTGTTCTAACTTTAATCAGAAAGTTCTTTAAAAGTAGCTGTTATTTTAGTTAGATCCGCTCTGGAATTCTCAATACTCTTAGCTGCAGACCAGAAAGTCATCTGATAGAAATAGTTTTCTGTTTCAACAAATGTCAGTAAATATGCGGCATTAATATGATTGACTACACCAGTAATTTCTAATTGTTTAGCTTTGTGACCATCTATAATTAGATCAGTTTTTGAAACTACTTTTAAATTATCAATTATTTTCTCGTCATTCATTTGCCCTATTAATAATTCACTGTAGTCTAAGACGGTGAATTTATCAGAAAACCCCGTTTTCGATTCGGACATTATACCAAAAAACTGCATCGGATCAGTTGTATTATTAACAGCACCGACTTTGAATAATGGGTTAATTTTGGCAATAAAACTATCATTCCTAGTCCAAGTTGATGGTAATGATATTTGGAATTTTTTATCTTTGGATACAACCAAAAAATCTCCTGCATTCATTTCATTTTTTGAGCCTATGGTCGCAGTTCTTGTGCTGTCATCCCATTTAACATTTAAACCTGTAGCTTCCACAACACTTCTCAAAGGTAGATAAGTATTTCCTTCGTAGTTAATTGGGGTCAGCACTTTCCCTTTTTCATCCTTTGCATTGAATGGAACTCCGTTCACAATTAACCTAATTCCATTATCCAAATAAGCAGTGATTTCCTTCAGGGTTGTACTCGCTGAGACCCCAGACACATTTCCCAACGTAAAAATAAGTAGTGCTCCTAGAAACATTACTTTTTTGCTTTTTAAAAAAGTATGCATTTCACTTCTCCTTTTATGGTTATAATTTCCTATATGACAAATTCTGCATATAGTTCAGATATCCTCCTTTATTAGCTTCTTTAGATCCGCGTGCAATGCCGGCCTGAATGATTTTACGTTCTCAAATAAAATAACGCCTAATAAAAAGGCTTTATCTAACTATTGTTCTACGAGGAAGCCTAACAAAATTAATCAGCATAGAAAACAACTTTAACTATTGAAGTGTTAGACAATTTATCATGTAACTCATTGATTAATCCATGATAAACCATAGCTACATTTACTTTATAATTTAAAAGGTCATCCGCTAATTTCCTTAGTTCATCCCCATCAAATAACACATCTTCATAGTAATCACAAAGTCTACTTAAATAGAGAAAACTTCTGTATCTATTTTCTTTTTGATAAAATATAGCCTTATGCAAATCATCATTAATAGGAAAAAAGTCTATCATAATATTATTACTATCAAACATATGACCATCTAAAGCCATGTACCCAACCCCCGATTTTTTTCATCATCCATAAAAACGCTTCTTAATGATCCATTTGCTCGCTAATAGCTCCAGCACTTTCTGCGAAGTATGAACATATTTTGTAACATCGCTTTAACGATTGTCATGTCCCCTCAGACCAGGATCGGCTGCAACACGCCGTGTTAACTGATACTTCCTACCAAAGAACGATAGATATGATCGTCCATCACATTTAGAGGATTCCAGCCATTAGGTTTTACTAGTTCTATTTGTATTGTTTCGATTTTCAAATAAATTTCCCTCTTGTGATATGTCAGATTTCAGGTAAAAGAAAAGCACCTGTTAGGGTGCTTAGGCAACTTGAAGTACACACGAGCACTTCTCCGGCTTTTTCTAATTAGTTTATAAAATTAGTTTTATTTATATTATTATATTCTTCAACTAATTGTTTATAGACCCCGTCCTTTTTTCGTAACATCCACTCAAATAAGGTTTTAACGTCTTCGAATATATACGGTTTGACTCTATAGGGAATGGCTTTTAAAGTAATTTCATCATCGACTAAATGCTCATAGAACCCCACACAAATAGCATTATGTAAGTAATGACTTCGTCTGTATTGATTAAAACACCATTCAGCGTAATCATAGATTTTATCAAGATCTTCTGAGTTATTATTCTTATGTGAAATAATTACTCTTTCTCTCAATTCAAATATTACTGAATAAATATTCTCATCACCATGTGTGAAACTATGTCTTATGTCATAAAATAATTCTAACGCCTTTCTTCTCCATGCACTCACTTCGCACCCTCCTTAATCTTAAGCAATCCTATAAGGAATAGGCTACGTTATTTTGTTATCTGAGCTATTGCAAGCAGAGCAAGTCTGCCTTAAGAAATAAAATTCACTATCTATATTTACCAAATGTTGAAATGACTTGATCGAAAGCGTCTTTATTGTCATCACTGTATTTATTTTTTGCAATAAATACTTCTATCGTGAAGTACTCTTTTGAATTGTTGCTTTCTAAGAAAGCTACCTTAGTGCGAGAATCCGGTTCTTCATAGTCAATATAAGTGCCTTTTAAATCTCCTACATTCATCTCCTTAATTTCTATAATTTTTGAATACTGTTTAATTTCTTTGGCTTTCATTGAAATAATATCCTTGAAATTTTTATTGTCAATTGCTGTAGTCTCAAATAAAACACCCATATACCAGTTGCTATAAATTTTCTTAACATTAGTAATATAAGTTGGGCTCCATAATCCATCGACATTAATTTTAATTCCGCTTGTATCTGTAGAATTAGCAAGTACAATTGAATCCTTTTCTAATGATGCTATTCTTTTCTCCTCGTCCCACTTTACTTTCATCCCTGTCGCTTCTGCCACTGAACGTAGAGGTAGATATGTGCTTCCATTATAGTTTATCGCCTCTAATTTGTTTCCTTCTGAATCCTTTAATGCAAAATCTGTTCCGTACAATTTTATTTTGACGCTATGATCTAGATATGCGGAAATCGATTCTAATACTGAGTCTGCCTTAACTCCAAGCGAGCCTCCAAGTACAAATGCAAAAGTAATAGAAGATACAATAGCAATTTTTTTGAGTTTCAAATTCATCGTCCTTTTATTTTATGATTATCTAGTTATTCAACCCGAACTTTTATTCCCCTTTAATTTAATTGAAATTTTATAATTTCTTCCATCAATTCCAAATACAAAAACCTATTCCACAAGGAATAAGCTATTCTGCGAGTCTTTCGATATTTTCTTCTGAGCCCTTGTCACACAAACCTCCATACTTCCTTTACTCACCCCTAGCATGCCGGCTATCTCACTAAACGGAAAGCACTCTCCATACGACAGTGCATAGCATTCTCGCTCTCGATCGCTAAGCATGGACAACGCATCTTCAATCTAAAATCTCCGCCGCTCAATCGTCCATTCACAATCAGCAACCATCTCATTAATAATTCGTCGATCAGCCAGGGCCAATAGGATCACAATTCCTGCAGGGCCGTATTGCTCATCCACCTATAAGTTCAATTTGAATTAGTAGCTTCTCTAGCTTTTGAACAATGGTTTGATTGGGCATTCTCCCCCTCTGCAATAGCGTTTGCTAAACTAGGTCTTAGGGGCATGTTACTCCGCCGAGCGTTCAAACTTAGTAAAGGCTGCTTTATGAAGCATCTCAATACATGTAGCGCAAAGACTAAGCCCAGCTTTTCTCCAGTGAAAATAGATATTTGTTTCAATGACCTTCTCACAACAAATGCAACTCTGGATAGGAACCTCGTCACACAGAAATTCATCGATTTTAAATGGAGTTGGCATAGCTCTCTCCACCCTAAGCAGAAATTACTTTCAAGTCCTTGTTATTTCGATGAAGTATGTGTAATTCAGTCGATAAGCTTTTCATAATCAACCACTCTTTAGGATCTAAATTGGATGCGATAATCGCAACTATTTTTTGCTGACTTGTTGGCTTTTTTCCATTCTTCATAACGTTTGCCTCCGATCGTCTCTCAAATAATTAATTGGACATTTTGCCCGTACAACCGTAAATCCCGGATAAGCAGTGGGAAAATACGCAATAATCTGTTTCGTAAAATCAAGTGGATCCGTATCAAACAACTTCTAATTCGTATATTTACTCCAGACTTAATAAGTGGCGCACCACCATCGAGCTCATTCATGCCACTTTAACATCAATGCCGACGTCTGTATTATCGAAGTAAATTTTTTGTTTAAAAAGAGCCTGAGCTTCTTCAATATGTGTAATAACCAAGACTTTCTTGAAGCGATCTGCAACCGCCTTAATGGATTCCAAAGCGAGTCCACGGTGTTTAAGCATCCTAGGAACCCAATCCCTCATCAATCGTCAGCCATTCAACTTCACTGCCGTCGCGTTGTGTTAATAGTTCAGCGGAGCAAACCGAATGGCATCTTCGACGTGGAACTGCTCCCCACCATAAACGTTTCATATGGCCGCTCAGACTTCCACTCACCGATCATGGTATCTAACGTTCTCCTGAACACCATCTCGGCTCTTCAGTTCACGTTGTGCGCAAATTAACTTACCGTCAGGACCTGGCTTCACGTTTTCGATATTGGAATACAGCACGCAACCCGGTGCGTACTTCTTCAAAACGATGCTGTCTTCATTCGTAAAGATCTCAATTGGATATTTAATTTCTACCCCAAGGTTCCTCCGTAACTCAATTGGAATTATTTCATTTTCTCTCTAAACCGAACTCATCTTCAAGAACTCCTTGCATGACATTGCCCGTCTCAATGACGTCTCTGATTTCTTGCCAAACTTTTTTAGCACTTTCCTTTCGTTTTTCAGGGGAAATGTGTTTTGACATCGATAGCCTCTCTAATGCTGTCCCTGCTTCGGCAAGTTGTTTGAGTAATAAGTCTTTTAGTGCTGCAGGATGTAAATCCAGATTTGGTACATCCTCTAGAATGTTGGAGATGTATCCACCTGTTCGCGCATCAGCAATCTCAAGTGCAAGCTTCCAAGATAGACTAGATACGACAGAGTCAAAACCACTCGGTAATGGGCGCTCTCCGCTCTCAATCCGAGCAAGAGCTGTACGATCAATTGGAATTCGATTTGCAAGTTCTTCTTGAGTTAAGTTCTTTTCTCTTCGAAACGCTTGAATGGCTTGTCCAATTGCGATATTTTTCACCACCTCTCCAATTAATGTGACAAATTAGCACAAGACCACTATAGATTTGTGACACAGAAGCAACTTAAGATGAAATTAACGGATGATCGTTGCATCATCTCCTCTCCCCGCAGCCGCTGACAACTTTCTCCGTCAGCGGATTTTTATTGAGCGATACGATGATTCTGGCTTTCTTGCTGTTTCATCCAGCTCTCGATGGTTTCCATTCGGAAAAGGATGCGTGCGCCGACTTTGAAGTGTGGGATTTCTTTCTTGCGAACCATTGTGTAGATGGAATCGCGATGAACTCCTAAGTAAGATGCGATTTCGTCGACTGTTAGTGTCTTACGTACGACTTGTTGGTCCATTTGATCACCTCCTTTATAGTTACGCTGAAATTGTCTCATTCTCATTTTCTGAGAATTTTTCCACAAAAAAATAGCTTGGATTTAAAGATAATCCTTTAGTACAAACCAAAACATACTCTTCGATGCTCATTAAGGCGATTCCATTGATAATTCTATAAAATCTCTTTGGTTTAATTTCGGAACGACTTGCAACAAAGTTCATTCTCAAACCATTGGAATCGATATATTTTCTAATCTGTTCCACTACAGACATATGATTCACCCCTTTCTCATTTTATGAGAACTCCTATCTCAATATTAATTCTCATTTAATGAGAAGTCAAGATTTTTTTCTCTAAATATGAGAATATTTTCTCTGAAAATGAGTATTATGTTATTATTTTCTCAGAAGGAGGGAAGATGATGTCTTCTCTTGGAGATCGATTGAAACAAGCTAGAGAACGTAAAAATTTAAATCAAATCCAGGTATATGAGCGTACAAAAATTAACAATAAAACTCTGAGTAGATATGAAAATGGTGGTAGTGAGCCAGACATTTCTACTTTAAAAACACTTGCATCGCTTTATGAAGTTTCAGTCGATTGGCTAACTGGCCAGGATGTAAAACAAAGTGGAAGTAACTCGATTGACCGCGCCTTCTTCGGTGGCGCCGACCAGTACACCGAGGATGAACTGGAGATTGCCCGCGCCGCGGCGCAGGCTGCAGTTGAGGCTTATAGGAAGGGTTTGAACAAAAAGAAATAACAAATATCTGTCTCAGAAAACTTGCCTATAAAACATGCAAAAAGACCGAATAAAGCCTCCCTGTTAACAGGCGCTTTATTCGGTCTTCTTGCTATCTTTGCATATCAAAATAATAATACTCCATTTAGATGAGGTATCTCTTTCTTTTATTAGAATGTATCTTCAAATAATCTTCCTTTATTATCATCACTATCATCCAAGACTAAAGCTATATTAGTATCTGTAAATTGAAATGCATTTCCCATATCGTCTAAAGGGATATCATCTTCAATTACTGTGAGAATGTATTGGATATCATATTTCTTACAAACCTCATTAATTACTTCTAGGTATTGTAATTTCTTTCTTCTATCCAGACTTTCAAGACTTCCATCATGGTATACAAATCTATAAAAAGAATGTTTGTTATAATTAATAAGTAGGGCAATATCAAAACAAACACAAAGTATTTTTTTATAAGTATGTCCTTTGTCTTTAGATGTAGTTTCTTCATTATTTAAATTTGCTATTTCTGCTTTGAAATCGATATTTCCAACTGTATTAATTCCTATAGATAGTATTCCAGGCTGATTTATTATTTGTTTCATTAGACTATTAAAAGTAAGTCTGATATTAGTATATAAATTGTTTTCCTTAGATACTTCCTTAATAATTTCATCATTAGCTTCTAAGATATCATCTCTCAAATCTTTTAATTTATCATTGGCATTTTTTATTAGATCGATGTTTTGTAACTGAAACTTAAATCTTTCTATTTCTTTTTCTACACCTATAAGCTGAGATTGATAATTTTTGAATTTTTGAAATGTATCCTTCTCTTTCAAAAAAGATAAAAGTTCTGATCTTTTATTATTTAAGTTCTCTAATTCTACATTTACATCAACTAACTGGATTTCTTTGGATACAAGGATATCAAATAAATGCTTATTTCTTTCTGCTGTCACTCTTTCATTAAATTTTATTAGACTTTGATAGTCCCTCTTTAATTGTTCTGAAAAATATATCTTTGACTCTGAAAAGATTTGTTCGACTTCCTCAAGATCAAATGATGATTTAATCCTCAATGACTCTTTAATTTTATCAATTTCAAAATTAAGTGAATATTTTTCTGAATTATACTTTGAAATTATCGATTCTAAATCTTCAATTAGTGATTTATTAATATCAGATTCTTTTTGATAAAAGTCAAAATTATCTACATGTAAAGATAACTCATTTCGTTCTTCCTCTTTTATTTTAATAAGACCATTAATTTTATCAACTGCCTCAGTATTAATAGAAAATTCATTTTCTAATCTATTAATCATTTTTTCCTGCTCATTTGCCTCGTCATGAAGCTTGTATTTATTTATCACACATTCATCATTAAATCCTAATAAATTAAATAAAAATGGCTTCCAATCAATATCTTTACCAGCAAATTTACTTAAATGAAAAACCTTATTATAATCTTCTTGCGTTCTCAAAAAGTAATTAACTGTCTGCCTATAATCGTAAGACTGTAAAACATTAAAATCAAGTAACTTGTCGAGTATAATTTTTGGGTTTTTATCTGGAAATTTGCTTTTAAGGGGCAGATCTTTATAATCCCAATTTAAAAGATCGACGAAGTCCTGATCTTTTTCTTGATGTTTTTCAATTGATATTTTGCTTGGATTTCCAACCGATCTCTTAACAGTTATGTAATTTCCATCATTTAATTTTATTTCTAAAAAGAAAACATAATCATTAAATTTCTTTTTATGCTTCACAAATATATGTTCTTTATTAATACTCTTAAGCAACAAAAAGTCAATAATAGTAATTAATGTAGTTTTCCCTAAATTATGAGTGTCTTTATCACGATCGTAACTTTTAGTAACTTTGCCTAATATAATATTTAACCCCTCAGAAAACCTAGAGACTTTAAAACTCTTTTTATTTGAGTATATTTTCATAATTTTCATATTCTATCAACTCCAACGAATCCGTATCTTGATGATAATCCAATTTTCCCAATAAATACAAAAAATTCAAAGATGGCAAAAAACCATAACTTATTATATCACCCTTCTGTGTTAAAATTTTATTGTACAACTCGTCATATTTAATTACTTTTTGTTCATTAAGTACTTTTAAAATTAGACCACTTATCGTCAACACAGAATTATCTAAATTAAAATATTTATGTGGCTTTATCATATTTGTCTCCTATATCACAATTCCAATACATAAAATGTATAAATACCCATATTAGATTTCTATCGGATCTTAATTTATCAATATTCCTTAATAAAATATAATCTACTAAATATATTAAAATCTCTTCAAATTTATTAAAGTCACTTCTTTTAGAAGTGATTTTAAATTGCAATTCATCGGTTGTTGATGTGTACATTTTTAGGAACTTACGATTTCTCGGATCTGCCAAAAAATTTTTAATTTTCGAGAAATAACTTAAATGCTTATCACGAATGTGTTTAAAATACTCATCTGATAAATTATTGATAACATTTTTTATCTCTATTTCAGGTCCATCCAAATCAAAGTTATCCAAACTGCTTTTAATATCTTCACACTCTTCAGCGAAAAATAAGATTAGATCTTTAATATCTTCTTCATAGAATGTCAGTGGTTGCTTAATGAATATTTTTTCTTCATTATTTAATAATACTTGATTAACATTATTCTGAATATGAATATCCTCTTTTATCTCAAGTCCTTTTCCCTCTAATATCGCCCTTATTTTTGAAATACTAATCGCGGACAAAGAAATAGCTTTTTTTCCTGCAAGAGATTGAGTTATTACTACCCCGGCTAATCTATTTTCTACAAATAAAGGAGCACCTGATAGACCAGAAAAATCATCAATCCTTGAATTCCCAATATCTAGAACGAGATCCCACTCAAAAAAATTAGTCATATCCGGTTCAACTTTCCTACTGATATGTCCATCACACCAATTACTTGTGCTCCATTTAACAAGTGGATAACCATAAGTAGAAAATTGATGATCTTTTTTTGGATCAAAATCAACAAAACATAAATTTACAGAATCGATACTTTCATTTAATTGCAATATTGAAATCGGACCTAATTCATCCCTATTCCCAATAGGGACAGCCGTTCTTTCTATTGGTACATTCATAATATTCAGAAACTGTAATCTTATTGTTAAATTTTCATCAAAATAATTTGCTATTGAGTGTGTTGCTGTAACTACTTTATCATTGGAGACAAGAAAGGCAGTAGCCTTTTCATCCTCTTCCTCTTCGCCACAAAATAATCTAGCAACTGCTCTTTCTATCTCAATAGTATTAATACTCATTAGTTTCTCCTAAAGTAATTATTGTAGATTCACCGCTACTTGGAATTTTCAAATCATATTTATATTTTAATTTAGACTCTTCATCATTAATTTTGCTTAAAATTGGATTGGGATAATTTAAATATATCTTTCTTGTATATAAGGTATCCCTCGTTACAATCTTCGCGAGTGTTGCCATATCTGGATGTTCATTCTTCATTCCATCAGTAGATACTAAGTAATTTTCTGAATCAATCAATTCGTATAATTCTGATGGATTATTCCTACCACTGCCATGATGTGGAACCTTTATAACATCAAAATTCGGCAAATAATCTTCTTTTTCTATTAGTTCTTTAATTTTCTCAATAATAATATCCGAATGAGAGTCAGCTAAAAATAATAATTTAAAGTTTAAATATTCAATTATAAATGATATCGATGAACCATTTGTTGGAGATCTATCTTTTTCCAAATTAGTTTTAGAAAGAATTTCTAAATCTGATACTACTTTTTTACTTGATATATCTCTATTTTCATCTATGCTATCTATTTCAGGTCGAGAAAGCATATAAAATTCAAATGCATCATCAAAAATTTTGTCATCAGTTAATTTAAAACCTAATTTATAAGAATTTAGTTGGTTTTTCCATACCGTTCGTAATCTCGATAGTTTTTTTGCATTTGGTGAAAGTATTCTAATTTTTATTTTTTCATTAACTTGAACAATATCTTTACAGTCTACATTAACAGCTTTCATATCTAGATGAGTATTCCAGCTGTATGCCCCGCTATATAATAACGCTGCCAATGTAGAACCTTGCCTACCACTAATATCTTTACTTTCATTATTTTCATTCTCTCTACTAGAGCTCATTGTTGTAATCATAGATTTTAAAATTATACGTTCTTCTTCTGAGATACTATTTTTAGATCTCTCCATTTCAAGATGTCTGTAACTGTTATACCAAACTTCAGCGATTTTGATAATTTGAGGATTATTTGAGTTTCCATTTTTTTTCAATAACTCTAAAATACCTAGGATATGGTCCTCATCTATATGGCTAACTACCAATAGATCAATTTGTTCATTATTTCCAGATAATTCAATCAATCTTTTCTCCAAATAATCTGTATATGTATCTTCAAGTCCTCCATCAATTAAAATGTTAAATTTGGGATTTTCACCTAACGTAATCAAAAAGGAATCGCCTTCTTTTGCAGGAAACATTTCTATTTTTACTGACATTAAAAGTTCACTACCCCCTATAAATTGAATATATTCCCATAATTTTACCACACCACATTCGACCTGAATAGACATTTTTTGTATCTTTAGAACTAGGACGATGCTATAATTTATGGGAGACATTACTATATAAAGAGGTTAATTACTATATATTTA
This sequence comes from Paenibacillus sp. HWE-109, assembly GCF_022163125.1. Lineage (NCBI taxonomy): Bacteria > Bacillati > Bacillota > Bacilli > Caryophanales > Paenibacillaceae > Paenibacillus > Paenibacillus sp. HWE-109. Next base: position 3,325,770 of record NZ_CP091881.1, read on the forward strand.
ATATCGAAAACGGAGGAACATCATTAATGGAAGATGAGAATCAAGTCAATACAGAGATTCAATACATTGGATTTTGGAAGCGAGTTCAGATGCATATCTTGGACTTATTAATTATTGGCATTCCCGCCGTTCTGTTGTACAGATTCTCACTAAATACTTCAGTAAAAATCGGCTCAGTCTTCCCTTTCGTTATTTATTGGTTGCTTTTTTGTGCTTTCTACGTGTTAATGGCGGTCAAGTTTGGTGGTACCCCAGGAAAATTACTTAGTAAAGCTAGAATTGTAGACAAAGACGGAAACTTTCTTCATATTGGTAGTGCCGCAATTAGATATCTGCTCTTTTTTCTTTATTCGATCATTATGGTACTCAAACTAAAAGAAGGAATTGATTTAAAAGTCAATTCACATGATATTAGTCACTTCTTAAGTACTCATAAAGGAATAATTTCATCAATCGGGAATTTTATTGGAGTTATAACTTTCATTGAATGTCTTACTGTTGCATTCAATAACAAAAAACGGGCAGGCCACGACTTTGCTGCCAGGAGCTACGTAGTTTCTTTGGATACTTATAAACGAATGAAAGAAAAGCATGAGTCTCGAATAGATTTATCGCATGAAGATAACACAAGTACAAGTTCACCGGTATTTAAAAGCCTGGGAAAAGCTGTTCTGTGGATTATAATAGGCCTTATTATCTTTTTGGTTCTAGTTGGAGTTATTCATTTCATATCAACTCAGAATGATTAAAGGAGAACAATTTTGTTTATCAGACTCTTTAGCAAGATATACTTCAAGCTTTCATCACTTAAACAGAATATCAAGACACTCCCAGGAGACCATAATACGTTTGACGAAAATTGGGTTGCAACAATCCGATTAGAAATCGATGAAGTAGAATTATTCCTAAATAATATAAGATCATTAATTGAAAGTGGTTTCGAGGATACAGAAATTTTCACTGTCACTTCAATGATTAGGGAACTCAGAAAAAGTGATGAACAAGAAATGCATTTAAATATTTTCTATAACGGAGAGCTTACTGGATTTACGATTATTGTTTACAGGCTGCCTAGCTCACTTATCGGTTTAGAATTTGTCACTGATAAAGAACTGGCAGAACAGATTCAAGGAGCAGCAGAGTTGTATGAAAATCCACAGGATAAAACATTGCATTAATTTAGGAGGCCCTCTATGTTTAAAGCAGGCTTTATTCTTTCTACCAATGCACATATCGATGCTGCAGTGCACAATAGATCCTAGTTTATCAAAGAAATACTAAAGGGAAAATGGAACCTTTATTCGAAGGTGGAGTCATTGAATCTCAATTCGAGACATCAGTGACTATAGCTGGAGGATATTTTTTGAAGAAGAATTGTGAGTTTAGGATTGTATAATACTTAATTTGGAGTGAAATATGACTTTTTACGGAATTCAGCTACCTTTAATAATTATTGCAGCTATAACTGCTTTCATCGGATATCAGTTTAATTTTAGAGCAAAAAGAAGAGAAGTTTTTCTAAAGGAAATCTCAATCAGCTATAACGAAGTGTACTTTCCAATGTATGAGCTTTTGAGAAACATAAAAGCAACTGAAGAAAAAGCTACACAGTTACTACTCTTAGATGAGTTTTTCCAGAAATTTAGTGGTCCCGAATCAAAAGTAAGATTTATTGGCACAGGTACGAAATTAGAATATTATTATGAGTTTGAACTTGCTTATAAAAAACATGAAACAAATCAAACTAGAACAAATGAGAATGAACTTTTCCAGAAATTCAATTTATTCAATTCAATGATGAATGAAGAATTTTGGGAAGCGCATGAAATCATTTACGAAGATCATTTGAAATTTAAAAATTTATTCAATAAGAACCCCTTTTTGATAGCAATATTTGAATTAGTCAATTTTGTTCAGAATACAATCAACTTCTTTGTTTGGACTAGTCTTTTTATTCTTTATTTTTCCGTTTGGAATAATTACCAACGTTGGAATGTAATTCCGGAATGGTGGAGTCTTAATATCGCTATACAATTGTGTTTATATTTAACTGTTTTTTCTCTTATCACAAAAACAATTTCTCATCAAATAACTAAAAAAAACAGGAGAAAAAACACAATTGTAAAGGGGTTAATCAAAAAGTTGTCTTTTAAAATCAAAAAACTATTCATCCAAATAATAAACCAACAGCGTAACTAAAGTAGCTGTTGGTTTATCTATATTTCTATAAAAGTGAGCATGAGTTTAGAATGTCTTCCAACATTATTTTAGTACAACGTGATACTCCCTGTCTTTAATTACCGAAGAAAGATACCAATTCCCATCTTCATCTTTTATAGCTTGTTGCTTTATCTCAACAGTTATATCCATGCTTTCTTTTATAATAGCTTCACTATTTATTAATCTGGGATGCCATACCCAAAATTCTAAATTGTAATTAATTATAGCTTGCTTTTTGTCGTTATTGAATAAGATTTCATTAACTTCATATCCATTACACTTCGACCCGTTACTTCTTGTTATGGCTTTTACAAACTCGTGAGCACTACTTGAAAAAGCATAACCTTCAATTAACCTATTAATTTTCAACTCAGGAGCTTCGTCTTTATCGATTTTAATATTTACTTTGCGTGTATCTTCATCCCAACTAACTACTGCACCAGAGACTTCTGCAACAAATCTGAGTGGTACAAGTGAAACACCATCAATAATTTGTGCAGATTCATTAAGAAAATAGGAGATGTGATTTGCATAAGCACTTCTGCCTCCTATTACCATCCTGATCTCATTTCCATGACGTTGAGCTGTGATACTTTGAGTTGCTTGGTCCCATTTTACTGAATAGCCTAGCTTTTCAAATATGGGTCTGAATTGAACCAAAGTATTCCCATTAACTAAAAGTGGACTTTGGTCAAAATTTACTTGTTCATCATTAATAAAAACAGTAATAGTAGGCTGAGAAGTCTCAGCGTGCACGCTTGGAGCAATTAAGAATAGCAGTAAAGTAAAGATAACCATTGACTTATATGTTCTCAATTTCAAGTAATAAAACTCCCCATTATCTTTTTTGTTATTATGTTTATTAATATCTGCTAGCTCTTTTTGATTTTCTTCGCTGCTTCAATGATATCAATAATTTTTTCCAGGTTTACCTTGTCAGACAAATATTTCTCTTTATCATGTAACTTCTTTGCAAGTTCAAGTGGGGTGTTTCCTTCTCGATTTATCCTGTTTACATCTGCACCATAATCTATTAATATTTGTACAATTTCAGGGTTCTTACCATAGATAGCTGAATTTAGCTCAGTCAAATCCGATTTAGGTGATCCTATTCTATGATTGGCATCTGCTCCATTTTCCAAAAGTAATTTGATCATCTCTAAATTCTTATGAAAAATCGCCATATCCATATTAGACTGAATTCACCTCTACTTAACTCTATTCAAAATGATGATTCAAGTATTCCTTAGATCATGGCGAGTTTCATGTTGAATAGCAGTTCTTCTTTTTCTTCGTTCGTATTTTCAACTTTCAATTGCGAATAGTCCTAACATCCCTTAGAATAGTTGCGAGCTCATGCGTTCGTATAATCGTTCCACGACAATCATAATCTCACCAGGAGTGTTCCGTTGCGGTTAATTCAACTATTGTTCTACGAGGAAGCTTTCGCAACAATTTATGAATCTCATTTTTAAACTTAATTAGAGCTTCCCCTAGTTTGATTCCGTTAGTTAGTAGTAGTGATCTGGCTGTAGACACTCTATTTTCATATAAAGTTTAAAATCAGAATGGAGGACTACTACATTGAGAAGTGAACAAGAAATGATGAGTATGCTTTTGGATTTTGCTATGAAGGATAGTAGAATCCGATTGGTAACTTTGGAAGGGTCACGTACAAACAAAAATATTCCCCGCGATGCCTTCCAAGATTTTGATATTTCTTATTTTGTGACAGATATGGATTCTTTTAAGGAAAATGATCAATGGCTAGGTACTTTCGGGAATCGTACGATGATGCAAAAACCAGAGGATATGGAGCTTTTTCCGTCGGAATTAGGTGATTGGTTTTCCTATATCATTCTTTTTGAAGATGGGCATAAATTAGATCTGACACTTATTCCAATTAACGAGGTAGTGGATTACTTTACCAAGAGCGACGGTTTGGTTGAAGTCCTGCTTGATAAGGATACTCGTATCGAGAATGAAGTGATCGCTGACGACAGTCAATACTGGATTAAAAAGCCTACGGCAAGAGAATTTGATGATTGTTGTAATGAATTCTGGATGGTTTCAACTTATGTAGTAAAAGGATTAGCGAGAAAAGAAATCCTGTTTGCTATTGACCATTTAAACGAGAATGCGAGGCCTAATTTGCTGCGAATGATGGCTTGGCAAATCGGCTCAGAACAAGGTTATTCCTTTAGCTTAGGAAAAAATTATAAATTTATAGATCGTTATCTTCCAAATGAAGATTGGGTAGCATTACTATCAACTTATTCTGAGAATAGCTACCCCAATATGTGGCAGTCTCTATTTACTTGTCATGAGTTATTTAGAAAATATGCTGAAGCTGTGGCAGTAAGTCTCGGATATACGTATCCAGAGTACGATGAAGCAGCCTTAACTTTCTTAACTAACGGACAATACATCTAATTTCTTGATTAGGTTTTCCACCGATAATTACAAAGATTGGGACCATTTTCAAAATGTTTCGTAAGCACTTTTAACTACTAAAGGTATCGCTCCTAAACCTGCTCTTTCAGCTGCTGGAATACCAGCTGGAAGAGCTGCTGTGGCAGCATTTCGTATAATTTCTTCTGCCTGAATTGCCGCTGCAGCTCCACATCTGTTGATTTCTGCTTTACTACACCTTCTAGTGATTTTGGCTATTTTACTAATTAAAATATTTCCAGAAATTATTTTTTCCCATAAAGTACATTCAACCAATGAACTCCCGTAGGGATCTGCCCATAGCTTTCGAAATCAATCAGATCAACATCCGATAGCTGGCTCATTCTCTCCAAGTCTTCTAAATATGCGGTACCCTCAAGTTCTGTAATCTCGAATGACATAAACCCCGATTGATTAAGACCCGTTAGTGGCATTACTTCCAATCCAGGATCATACCAGCTAAACGTGTACTCTTCTCCACTTTTCTTAATGCCGGCCCCATAAATTTGAGAAATATTTAAGTTATAGTTATCTACTAGCCCATCTATTCTTGGGTAAATTCCTTTGTTTTTAAATGTAACGGCAAATCGGACTCTATTTCCGCCCTTTTGAGCATCTTTTAATCGCTTTGCTGACTCTTGCTTGTAGGTTTCGAGCTTCTCAGCGGAATCAATCAAAACATAGCTCTTCACCTTAGCCTTATCAACTTCTTCTTGCCATGCATATTGCTTGAATGGACTATTGAAGGATTCTGAAAAGTTATAGTCCCTAAATTTTTTGTCTAATTTTTCTGCGGTATCGAACGTAATGGTCGCAAGTTCATCATCTGTTTTGTATAAATCGTTTAAAGTTCCATTGGGTTGTAAATATCTTTGCAAGGAACGAAACGATATTCGCGAATCTTTTTCTACAGTATGGAGCCACGCTGTATAGAACACGTAAGGCGTTTCACTTCTCAAACGAGACGTGTCCGTAACGGATAGTTTGATTTCTTCTCCCTCTGTATAGGTGGCAAGCTTCCTAGTAAATTTTGCCCCTGGCACATTAGTGAACATTAGCTTTGATCTTAATTCATCGGAATCTTCCACTTTGTACGCTAACGCAGGGATAAATTGCTGAAATATATCATCGCTTTGAAACATCTTTAATTTTTGATCATCCCATTTTATCGTACTTTTTGTCATTAGCAGCTGATTTTCGACCCTTTCTGCTTCCATGACTGTACTAGACGGATTATCCCAGTTTGAAACTGAATCCGCATAAACGGTTGTACTTAACAACACATTTAAAGCCACTATGGCGGCTGCCTTTTTCCATTTAGACATTTAGAACACTCCTCTCTTACCCATATTAACATTACAAACCTAATTTTTCCATATTTCCCTTTATCGAAAAATTTCTCCAAAAGTTTTGATCCCGATAATTTCTTTGATAGCAACGTGCGCTCTAGTACTATTCAAATTTAGTACTTCTTTACAATCTTTACCGATGCTATGATTCGTTAAAAGGATGGTGCCATTTTGAATCATAAATTAAAAATTACTTTTAGCATTCTGTTATATGTTTTCGGGATACTGCTTTGGAGTTATGCAACTAAGAAACCTGGAGAAGGGTTCAGTAATTTGGGGTGGGGGATTTTAGGCCTTGCTGTCACAACACTCGGCGGTGTTTGTACAGTAGTTTCAATTATTCAGTTAGCTGTTAACTGCTCCTTTTTTCAATTCAACAACGACAATCAACCCTTTATTCTCAGAAAACTTCTCAGCTTCTTCTCCTATTTTCTGTTAAGCATTCTGTTCATCTTCATCTTAGGATTTGTAGCATTACTTGCCTTAGAAGCTATGGCTTGATTTCCCCCTAGTCCAACCACTTTTTCTCCCTTAAAAGACACGAATTTTTCACACATCCTCCACTAAATATGTTAAATTGATCATATAACCTATTTGGAGGAAACACCATTGAAGCCCGCTACGGAAAAGCTTGTAAATCAGCATCGTGAGTACCTGAAAGAGCACCCTAACGAATTACTGGTAAGCGCTTCCATTTTTGAGCACATGTTTGTTTATTTCACGCAAACACTAGGTCTGGACGAACATTCAGCGCGGCTGCATGTTGACGATGTCAAAACCGATGTTTCATGTGACATTGTATCCACCATCGCTTCAAGTAAAATCGACATCCTATCCTGATTCCTATCACAAAGAAGAGGCCTTCCTCTTCTTTTTTCTATTGTGCCCGGCTGCATAGCTTGTAGAAATAATGGCATACTACTGACGTAAAATGGATTGGCGGAAACTTCCTGCCATGAACTGAAACGTAAGGAGTGCATGCTGTCATGCTTAATGAAATAGAAAACTTAACGAAGCAGCTTCATCAAATGGAAATGTCTTATTGGTTCCATCATGATATATTCACTTTTCAGTGGTGGTTTATTGTTGTGGTGAATGTCCTGTTTTTTTTGGCACTTCTATTTTTGCTCGATAAAGGCAGAGCGCTAAGAATCATGTTGGCTTTTATGCTTAGCTTTGTCATTTTAGGAACTTTTGATCAGATTGGTCAGTATTTTGAGTTATGGAGCTACGCTCACGAATTCATTGCTTTCACCGAAAATTACAATGCTGTAGACTTTCTAGCTATCCCGAGCATATTTGCTTTGACGTACCAAATGTTTACATCTTGGCGGATATTCCTTGTCGCAAGTTTGTTCGTTTGTTTATTTAACGCCTTCATTGCTGAGCCTATCTTCGTGGCTCTAGATATTTATCACCTAGATCACTGGAACTATTTCGGCTCATTTATCATCTTATATTTTGTTGTGATTCTTGTTAAAGCTCTAACTGATCTCGTTGGCAGGAATAACACGACCGATGATTATCGATCCACAACACAACAAGTATTTCAGCGGAAGCAAAAGGCTCGTTAATCGTTGAAAAAGACTAAACAGAAAAATCCCCACTTGCCATAAGGCAAGTGAGGATTTTTTTATAGGCTCGGTGGGGGTCGAACCCACAACCTACCGGTTAAGAGCCGGTTGCTCTGCCATTGAGCTACGAACCTGTACTTCACAGTTCGTTAATAATACCACATGATCCTATCTTGGGTCAATCATTTATTCTTGTTTAATCTCCGCCGCCACCGCCTCCCCCACTATCACCTCCACCACCTCCGCTATCGCTCCCGCCGCTGCTCGAAGAAGTGTCATGATGGTGGTGATGATGACCGCCTGAACCGTGGCCATGATGATGGTTGTGCTGGTGGTGACTTCGATTGTTATCATCCGCCGTATCATTTAGGAAGAAACTCGAGCTATCCTGATGGTCATGGTTGGAAGTTCCTGTTCGTTTGCCATTGTTCTTCAAGGCACCCACGATACTGAAAATTACGATCGCAATGATAACGAGAAAGATAAAACTCATTTGAGCAACCTCCTAGATGGAACAATTTTCCTATATACTTATTCTTCACAACGTTATAAAGTCCTCTAAACTTCTTGATTGCCAATATCCGCTGCGTCCGTTAGAATATAAAACAGATCATACGTTCTTATCCTGTTTTATAGAAGGGGTCCACATGTCCATCGAATTTGCAGCTCTAACTGATTTTCTTATAAAATCCAAGAAACAAACCTACGCTTCACATGGCGACGAGGCTGTCGTTCGTTCTTTTCTCAATGGATCCAAACAATTAGAGATTCGTTCCGGTGACTATTTATATCGGGATATTTACTTTGGTTTCTCTTTCTTCGCCGGCCAGGAAATGATTGAATACCAAGATCGGCCTATCTGGTCGATGGTTTACTCCGGCGGCATCACCGTGCCCAATGCTTCCCGGGAAACTACGGTCCACCTGTATTCTTTTCTGCGGGATGCTTTGAGAGCCGTTGATGGCGAGTCTCCTTATCGGGGTCCACAATCATTCCAAGCCAATGCTTATTTGTATCAAAATGAAGTTAGCGGAACTTTTGAACGCTTCACTGGCTATGAAAGTATTCAAGCCAACGATGTGAAAATGTATGAATTAACATACAGCGGCGGGATGATTCTTTAATAGTAGAAAGTTTTTTTGCAAATGGTTTGTTCCATCCTGCCTATTTCTTGTGTTATACTGGTCTCACGAACATACATTCTCAACAAACTCATCTAACCGTTAGAAAAGAAGGTAATGCTATGCAAGATCACACAATTTTTGAACAGATGCGTGACAAGTATGCTGATGAAGACAGGGCTAAACTGGTAATGCTGCAATTAAGAACGTTGATGGAACAGAAGAAAAAGAAGAAATGGTATCAGAAGTTGAAAACCCCTACTAAGACACAGCCAACAAGTTGGAACGAATAACGCTAACGTCGCTAAACAATATCAATACCATAAAAAAGAGGCTTCTCTACAGTAGGTGACTACGCAGGAGCCTCTTTGCTTTATTTGCCTCTTTTTTTCGAATAATACAAAACGCCCAGGTAATGCGCTCCTGTAAACAAGGTGAGGATCCCAAAAAACAAGAGAAATCCGCCTTGACGATCCCGGAAAAATAATTGGAGAACGAACAGCGCCAGCGATATTTCGCTCCATAGCAGTGTTCTTTTTTTGAGCTGCGTCAGGTCCGCGGTGGATTTGCTAATTTTGCGAAGATTCATGTAGGTTAGACCTGCAAGAACGATGACGCCGATAATGATCACGAGAATGTAGTTTAAATTGCCCGACATGTGATTCCCCCTATTTCCGATGCATCTACTTAGTTTCTATTGTACATAAGACATTATATCTAAGATACATGGAATATAGGCTGTTGTCTATTTGAAAAAGGAGTTTAGCTTCCGTTGTAGAATCTATGTTTAGTAAGAAACATGACGCCGAAATTCAGTCAGAAGGAGTACTGCCCATGTCTACGCTTTTGTTTAAACCTTTAGAAGAATCCGATATTCCCTTATTAATGGCTATTTACAACCATTTTGTCGTGCATACGACTGTTTCTTTTCACACAGAGCCCGTGGATATTTCGGAATTTACAGCAAGCGTTATCCACCCGAACCCACGGTACCAAACGGATGTGATTTGGTTAGGCGGCATCCTGCAAGGATACGTACAAATCATGCCGCACAAGAAAAAACAAGCGTATGATACGACGGCGGAAATCACTATTTATTTGCACCCGGATTGCGTTGGACGAGGTGTCGGTTCCGCTGCCATCCAACATATTGAAGCAGTCGCCAAAGAACGCGGCTTCCACTCTTTAATTTCTACCATCTGCTCGGATAATACGCCCAGTATTCGCTCATTTACGAAAAACGGGTATGCACAGTGTGCACATTTCCGCGAGGTTGGCTTCAAATGGGGAAAATTCTTGGATATAGTCACTTATCAGAAGATCATCAGTTAAGGTTTAGGGTGTCACTAAACTCCAGTTCAGCCCTTCATCTGTTGTACGCCAAATATCTTTGGTATCCCTCAACCAGCCACTAGTCGCAGTCGCAAAACTCATTTGTACGCTCGCTTCTAGCGGCTGAAAGGTACTGGGAAACGCATGCTGACTCCAGGTCTTTCCTCCGTCCACAGTTCGGAGCCACTGCCATCTGATTTCCTGCTCCGTACTTTGCGTCCTCATTTCTATCAGAATATAACCATGCTGGGCATCGGCAAAGGCAATCGCCACGGGATTTCCTGAATTCGGCAATTTGCTTGTTTCAAGCCACGTTTCCCCATCCTTCATTTGGTAAAGTGTCAAACGATCTTTCTCCCTCTTGCCAGATCCAGGTCCAATGAACCAACCTGTTGTCTGCGACTGGAATGTAAAGGCGCCAGCTGCTTTGGCAGGCAGGGGAATTCGGTTGGAGACCGACCAGGTTAAGCCGCCATCCTGTGTGCGCAACAGCTGTAAATCGGTATAACTCTGAGCAGCCAGCAGCCCCTTTTGCCGATCAAAAAACTGAAAATAAGGCGTCCCTTGGGTGCCTTCAAGTCCCGGCAGGTTCTGTGCAATAACCTCCCAAGATTGTCCGCCATCTGAAGTTAGCCGCAGTTCCGACTTGTTAGTTCCCCGCTCTTTTGCAAACAACCAGCCTGTTTCAGTATCCAGAAAAGAGATTGTGCTAGGCGCAGTCTGATTGGTGATTTTATTTTTAGCTTGCCAAGTGACTCCCCCGTCACTGGTTTGGATAAGTTGCAGTTCCTTGCCATTGTCAGCTAGTCCGTATCCCCGAAGCTCATCAATGAACGTAAGCGCTCTGCTAGGAATTAGCTGTGGAGGATCACTTTGCGTATCCACACGAATGGGTTCCCCAATGGTTAACATAGCGCCGAAATTAGCTTGCAGCGGAGTCCGCAGGTTAGGAGCCGTTGTTGAGGTTTTCTCGTACAGACAACCGGCGCACAGCAGCAATATGATGAAAAGCACAAAAATTTTGTTGTTCATCAGGGCTAACATAGCCTCACTCCCTTCCTTTGGACACCTTCTTCTGCTTAGCTTAGGTATATGTAATGACGCTCTATGTTCCTAAATAGTTCATGTCCGCGCCTTCCTCCCACTGTGAATAGCCATTGGTTTACAGACCTAGCCGATTATGACTTCCTTTATTTTCACTGGATAAGATACCTCATCCTAACAAAACCTAAAGCATAGTCATAAAGCTCGGAGGGGATTGCCATGACCAAATGGGTTTGGCCCGTCGCCATCGTTTGCCTGTTGACAGCAGGCTGCGGTGTGTCCAATAACAAGCCTTATCACGATCAACGATCAGCACAGAATTCTCATGTGGATGAAGTCGCCCTTGCAGATGAGCCCAGCGTCGACAGCAGCAGGATGGATAGTAAGCCTTTGGCTAGTTCCAGCATAAAGCCTACGCAGGCGCCTTCAGAAGCGCCCAAAGCAACAGATCAGCCCCAAACTACGCCAACAGTAGCCATTCCTAGTCCATCACCCAAAACAAGCGCAAAAAAGGCCGCGCAACCCGAGGTTTCCAAGAAACCCTCTGTGGCTGTGCAGAAAAATCAAGGTCATGTCCGAATTTCGCAGAAAAAGCTTACACTCTCCCAGTTGGCTGTGAAGTATCCGGACACATTCAAGCTGCGCGGCTCTTCGCAGGAAAAGAAAGTAGCGCTCACTTTCGATGATGGACCTGACACCCGATTCACGCCCAAGGTTCTCGATACGCTGAAGGCGAACCATGTCAAAGCCACATTTTTCGTGCTTGGCGTCAAGGCAAGCTCGCATCCTGATGTGATCAGGCGAATGGTCAACGAAGGCCACGTGATTGGTAATCACTCCTACAGCCACGCTAATCTACCCAAGCTGACCGTAGACAAATTCCAGAATCAGATCATGAGTACAGAGAGTGTTCTTCAAGGCTTGATCGGCTATGCGCCTAAGCTGATTCGCCCGCCTTACGGGGCGATTAATGAAGAACAGGTTAGATGGGTCGCCGATCACCATTATTTAATCGTGAACTGGAATGTTGATTCGCTTGACTGGAAATCGCTGAGCGCGGATCAGGTGCTGAGCAATATTATGCAGCAGACGAAGCCGGGGTCCATTATCCTGCAGCATTCCGGAGGGGCTGACAGCCAAGACCTTTCAGGAACGGTGCAAGCGCTCGAACCTTTGATCATTAAACTTAAAGCAGCCGGCTACACCTTTGTAACCGTACCTGAGCTGCTTCACGTCACCAAAAGCAAATAAGCCGAAGCGCGCCAATATAGGTGCGCACCGGCTTGTTTTTTTTATTGTGCAGCTCCGATGTTCCCCTTTACTAACTTAATCTGATTTGAGTCTTGCGGCATTGCGCTTTTTATACTACAATTTAATTCGTAATAATTACTTATAAATAGATATATAAAGGAGTCCTCCTTTTGAGCAAAGTTCCCGTTATCGTATTGAGCGGATTTCTAGGCAGCGGCAAAACCACCTTGCTCCTACGCATGCTTCAAGAAGCTGACTCCTTCCAGCTCACACCGGCTGTTCTGATGAATGAACTGGGTAAACAGGATGTCGACGGCCATCTGCTGCAAGCAGCTTCACCTGATTTACCGATGACTAAACTGCTCGATGGCTGCATCTGCTGCAGTAAAAAGAGTGATATCAGCGGCGCTGTCAAACAACTGCTCTTGCGCAAACCGAGCGTCATTCTTATTGAATTAACCGGTGTTGCCAATCCGGAAGAAATCGTCGATGCGCTGACTGAGCCTGCTTTGCTGCCCTATGTAAAGCTTCATCAGGTCATTACCCTGCTTGACGCGGAGAACGTGCTGGACTATAACAGCATCTTTGCTGCCGACCGGGAACTGGTCCACACGCTGCGCAGACAGATCGAAGTAGCCGATCTCCTGCTTTTGAACAAAATCGACTTCGTTTCTGCCAAAAAATTAGTTACCATTGAAAAAACGATCCGCAAATACAATGACCGCTCTTTGTTGCTGCCAACGACACATAGCCACTTTGATTTGGCACTTGTATTCGGTTCCCTGCTGCCACAGAAGCAAGTGCCTTCGCAGGCTCTTTCTTTCAATAACAAGTTCCAGATCCAAGCTGTAAAAGCCGTTCAGCAGCCCAATTCCGCCCCGTCTCCTGCTGTCTCTTATTCTCGCATACATACCGTTACGCTGCCTATTGAAGAAGGGTTTCCCCTCACACAGAGCATCGTGGAACGTTATTTAGCCAAATGGGGCTCGTCTTTACTTAGGGCCAAAGGGTATTTACGCATCGGTTCTCAAAGCGAGCCTTCCCTCATGCAATTTGCCGGCAAACGTATAAACTGGCAGTCCTCATCTTTTGCAGGCTCGCCTTACCTGGTTCTCATTGGCCTGGATCTTGATGCTGACGTGCTTATTGCGGATTGGAAGCAGCGGCTCGCCGAATATCTTCGTTAAGAACAAACAAAAAAGCAGTCCGCAAAGTTCATCTGCCGGCTGCTTTCGATAGATCAAGCAAAAATCGATTGAATTTGAATATTTCTTTCCTTGCTCAAATCTACAAAATCGCTTCCCACCTTAATAAGCGGACTCCCGATGTCGTGGGGGTTGATGTAGACGACCTCTCCGCGGCGACCATCGGACAGCAGCACATCGTTACCGATCAAGTGCGCCGTGATATTCGTTAAGAAGACAGAGATGATTTCGGGTTCGAATTCACCGAACGTGCCTTCTCGCATTTGCTTAATAATTTCATAAAATGGCATTGGCTCATGATAAGGCCGTTTGGAAGACATCGCGTGAAAGATATCTGCAATCGCGACTACTTTACTGAAGATATCAATTTGATCCTTTTTTAGCCCGAAGGGATATCCTCTGCCATCTTCGCGTTCATGATGCTGAATCGCAACGGATGCGACACGATGTCCGACACCGACCGTATCTCGCAGCAGCTCATATCCGAATATGGTGTGCTGCTTAATCATCGCGTACTCTTCTTTCGTTAGCTTTCCAGGCTTGTTGAGGATTTCAATCGGGATCTTCACCTTGCCGACATCATGCAGCGTTGCCGCCAAACTGAGGGTCGCCAACTCAGTGCTGCTCAAATTCATCCATTTGCCGATTAATGTTGAAAGGACTCCCACACCGATATTATGCTCATGGGTATAGTCATCCTTGGCCCGAACCGTTTCAAATAATTCGAAAATATTCGGGTGATCAGCCATTTGCTGTACCGCTGGAATCACTTCTTCACGGAATTGATGGACGGGAACTTTACGATCCGCCTGAATCGATTGAAATAATTGTTTGGCTTGCTTGACCGTCATCTGCATACGCATTTCACAGGATTCCGTCACGGTTTTGACCGGCGTATCCCACATAATCATGGACATATCGACACGATGCATCCGAATAAGCTCAAGTTCTTCATTTCCGATAATTGCTTTAGCGGGAATTAGGACTAGGCCGACAGAATTAACTACATCTTGTTTAACCTTTCTCCCTATGTAGCTGCTCATCTGCAAAACTCCTATGATTATGTAATTTTACTTATCATGTTCATTGTAAACGTTTGTTTACTATTACCAATATACAATTTTCAACAAAATTTGACAATTACTTTTCTAAGAATTTCCAAAGCGATCTCTTTTCAAAATAAAAAAAACCATGGAACCAAGTTCCACGGTTTCTAATGCTCAACCAACGTCGAGGGCGCAGCCGATTTACAATCCGCACAATAACCGAATATCTCAAAACGATGGCTTTGAATTTCAAAACTTTCGGGCAAATCCTCCACAAGCTTCATCGGACAGAATTCGAATGTCACCGTCTTCTCACAGCTGACACAGATCATATGATGGTGATGGTGAGACAGACAGCTAGCTTTGAATTTCAAACCATCGGTCAAATGAAATTGCTCCAAAACGCCCATCTCGCTTAACAAGCGCAGATTGCGATAGACCGTATCAAAGCTGACGCCTGGGTATTTCACTTTCATGTATTCATAAACGTCTTTCGGCGATAAATAACTTCCTGATTCCGCAAACAACGTTGCCAAGCTCCTGCGCTGTTCTGTAATACGCCAGCCTTTCTGAGCCATGGCTCTTAGCATCTCGTCGATCGTATGCTTATGAGTGCCCACGTGCATTACCCCTCTATCGTAAAATGTTCTACTAACATAGTGCAGCAAATAGACCTATTACGTCAAGTAGATGAACCTGCACGCTCTAGAAAATTGTCCTAATTATCACGAAGGAGTCATACGCTAATGCCTACAGTATCTCTGCTCACAATAGAACGCATTCAAGCTTTTAAAACGATGTTCATCAGCATTTTACTGGAAGCTATTCCGTTCATCCTGCTAGGCGTCATCCTCTCTTCCCTGCTTCAGACGTTTGTATCCGAGCAAACCATTCGCCGTTTCATTCCTAAGAATCCGCTGCTTGGCATCGTATTCGCATGCCTCTTAGGCATCCTGTTCCCCATGTGCGAATGCGGGATGATTCCTGTGGTTCGCAGGCTGATTCTCAAAGGAATGCCCGTGTATATTGCCGTCGTGTTCATTATCACCGGGCCCATCATTAACCCTATCGTGTTCGCCGCCACCTTCATGGCTTTCCGCAATCACCCGGCCATCGCCTACTCCCGTATGGGACTTGCTTTCGCGGTAGCTGTCATCATTGGATTGATTTTATATCGGTTTATTACAAGCAGCCCGCTGCGCATCAGCCGAGCTCATTTCTCCGGGGGGGACGCTGTGGAAGGGCATCAGCATTCAGGCAGCGGCTTTTCCGGCAAATTGACGACCTTTTTCGCCCATGCCTCCGATGAGTTTTTTGAAATGGGCAAATATCTCGTATTCGGCTCTTTGCTCACCGCACTGATTCAAATCTTTATGCAGCGCGAAAGTTTGCTAGCCATCGGTCAAGGCCCGCTCAGTTCCCATTTGTTCATGATGGGTTTTGCCTACATCCTGTCGCTTTGCTCGACATCGGACGCGTTCGTCGCCTCCTCTTTCCAAACCTCATTCACTTCCGGCTCACTGCTAACGTTCCTCGTATTCGGACCTATGCTTGATTTCAAAAGCACGCTTATGCTGCTCTCCGTTTTCAAATCCAAGTTTGTACTCGCGCTCTCCGCGCTAATCGCTGTAACCGTGCTGGCTTGTTCACTGCTTTTGGAACGTTTTATCTAATCCTAATTACGAGGAGGAATTGGAAATGACCACTGCTCGCGCTATGAGTTATCATTATTTTTTCCGCACACTGATTTTACTTGGGTTTTCCAGCTACATCGTCATCCTGACCAAGAGCGACGCCCTGCAATATTACATCGCACCGCGCATGATGATTTATGTCAAAGTGGCATCCGTGGCCCTTTACATCATCGCCTGCTTTCAAGGCTACATGGCCCTGCGCGCTTATTGGGGAAAACCCGTCGCCTGTGACTGCGAGCAGCCCGCTTCTCGCTCAGCGATACGCAACACAGTTGCTTACGGCTTGCTCGTTTTGCCGCTCTTGGCCGGCTTCTTGCTGCCTGACACAGCGCTAAGCAGCGCCATGGTCGCTGCCAAAGGGATGAATCTTTCAGCTGCCAAATCCAGCCTTGCCAAAAGCGCGGATGCCTCCAAAGATCTTGCCGTTTCACAGCCAACTCCATCGAATGCCCCTGCGGCTCCGCTGGCAAGCTCTGAGACTACATTGACCTCCGGCGCAACTTCCCAGGCAACTTCCGAAGCTGAGCTGAAGGCTTTATTTCATGCGGACAACGAATGGGATGAGGACTTCTCCAAAATCGGTATGATCCTTTATCAAAAAGACACGATCGTCGTTAAGCCGGAAATTTATATGGAGATTCTCTCCTCCATCGATCTGTTCAAAAACAATTTTATCGGTAAAAAAATTGAACTGACAGGTTTCGTTTATCGGGAAGAAAACATGACCAACAGCCAATTCGTTGTCGGACGCTTTGCGGTCAGCTGCTGCTCCGCCGATGCTACCCCCTATGGAGTCATGATCGAATTTCCGACAGCCCAAACCTACCCCAAGGATATGTGGGTGAAAGTAACCGGCACCATCCAGAATGGCAGCTATAACGGCAACGACATTTTCACGATCAAGGCAACGCAGATTGCTAAAATTGAAAAGCCCGAATCCCCCTATGTGTATCCGAATTTCGAACCGCTCAAGGAACTCAAGGAATAGCCAAAAAACGTTAAGGAAACTAGAATTCCTTAACGTTTTTTCGTGTCCCCTGTTATCCAGCCAACTTCCGCTGGGCTTGCTTAGAACTCTTCATCTTCATCGCCAATGCTGCGCCTAACAGCGCAGCGCCAGTTGTCAGAAATACGAACTGAATGCCTATCCAACCGCCTAGAATCCCCCCAAGCAACGGGCCAGCGACAATCCCGAACTGGCTGGCGGATTGGTTCAAGCTAACCGCCCTCCCGCGGAAATCGGATGCTACATGTTTCACGATCAGAGCGTTCAAAGCTGGATACACCGCTGCGAAAAACAGCCCGTAACTGAAGCGCAGAATACCAAAGCCGATCAGATTGTGGACACCGAGCTGCAATAAGTTGCCAATTGCGCCGCCGATCAGCCCCACAAACAGGATTTTCTCATAGCCGATTCGACCACCGATAATGCCCCATCTAGGCCCCATGATCACCGTTGCTACGCCCACTGCCGAGAAAACAATGCCCGAGCTAAGCGAGGCCTTGTCCAGACTTCCCCCAATTTGTACCACATAGAGAGTCAGCAAGGGTTCGAGAATCAAGACCGAGGTCGAGATGAGCAAAGTTAACCCGAACAATCGCATCAGTTGTGGATTTCCCGCAGCATGCTTGAGGTCCTGAATGACACTGGAACGGACCCCAACCTGTCGCTCGTGCACTTCTTTCACGCCAACGAGGACAATCAAAGCCGATATGAGCGTAATGACGCCTGATGCGATGAAACACTCCCGCAAACCCAGCCATTGACTGAGCACGCCCCCAGCAAGAGGACCAATGATGCCTCCGGCAGCCGTTGATGTGGAGATTACACCGAGTGCATAGCCGACATGCTTCTCTGGCGTATTCGTACCTACAAGGGCAATGGAAGCTGGACTGAAACCCGCCATAACCCCCTGGAAGATCCGCACAAGTAGGAATGAAAAAAGATCATACACAAAAAAGTTAGCAAAATGCGCTAACGCTAATCCAACACCAGAGCGAATCAGCATAGGCTTGCGGCCATAACTATCAGCAAGCGAGCCCCAGAAAGGCGCGCACAAGCCGCTGATCAAAAAGCTGATCGAAATCGATATCCCAGCCCAAAGCTCCAACCCGCTTCGCAACCCCAGATCATTTTGCAAAAAAATAGGAAAAAACGGCACCGAAAGCGTATAGGCCATATGGTTAAAAAACAAACCCAGCCACAGCATATAGAGGTTGCGTTTCCAGTAAATCTCCATGCTGCCACAGCCTTTCTTCCGATTGAATGCTTCACTTGAGCCGCCTTTTTATCACGACTATTCCCATTGGTTAAGTGAATATAAGCCTAAATTTACCATCCGCCTCTTCTTATTGTCTAATAGATTTTTTCAATACATGGCATCTAACCCCCAGCTCTCCCACTCATTTCTTACTTGCCGCACATAGCAACTCTCTCCCATCCTCCTCTATCGCTCAAATTGCAATAACTAGCTAGTTGGAGTGCGTATTGTGCACAGGGCAGTTCTCCGATTCAATCACATCTGCTGCAAGGTATGACGCGATAGATGCAAAGAAAAAGGGGTTCGCCGCCCTGAGAGATCAACCTCTTAGTAGCGACAAAACCTGTTAAGGGAACTAGAGGACGCTATATAGGCAAATAGCAGGGATGCTAGGGTATTAGCGGAACTACAGGGTCTTATTTCCACGAAAAACGCTGAATTTGCCTTGATACAGAAAAATAGCGGATTGTAGTTCCCTCACCCCCGCAAATATGGATACTTTTGGCTAGAATAGCGGACTGTAGTTCCCTCCCTCTGTTCGCACAAGGCGGCTGGAGTCACTCCGCGCTCACCCCAAAACAAATAAACTCTTATATTTCAAAAAAAGAACCCAAGCACGCAGCTTGGATTCTTTCCCTTGTTATTCTCTTGGTTATTCTGCGGAGACTGTGTTGACCGCAGTCACTGCTTCTAATTTCAGCAGCGCCGTGCGGACCACATCTTTGGAGAAATTCTCTCCAATGAACACCGCCACGTCCGGCACTACGCCTTTAGGGGTGATTTTCACAAAATCCATTTCCCTGTACGCATATTGGAACAAGAAACGGCTCGACGTGTCGGAGAAACTAAGAATCCCCTTGGCGCGGTACACCTCCTGCGGGAGCTTGCTTACAAACTCCTCGAAGGCATGGCTGTCCACTGCCCGCTCAAAAAAGTGCGTATAAGCCATAACATGACTGTGAGAATGATGGTGGCCATGCTGCTCCTCGCGACCATGCCCGTGATGGTGCTCACCGTCGGCACCGTGACCATGATCATGCTCATGCTCGTGGTCGTGATCATGCTCGTGGTCATGATCGTGATCGTGATGGGCCTCCTCGTGCCCGCCAACCGCAGACGGCCGCCGCTCGTCCTCTGCGTCTAAGCTCTCAATAAGACTCATGTCAATTTGACTGAAGACCGTGTAATGAACAGAGGCATAGGAATTCCAATCCCGCACAAGTGCGTCTACTTCCTGCAGGGCTTCTGTTTGAAGCAAATCCGTTTTGTTCAGCAGCAGTAAATTCGCACAGCGGATTTGCTCCTGCATAAGCCTGTACGTTTTGCCACGGCTTGTCCGGCTTAACTCTAAGAGCTGCGGAGCATCTACGACCGTGATAACCGCTTTAAGCTCCACCGGAAGAAGCAACGAAGCATCGGTCACTTCATCAATAATTTCCATTGGATTAGCGATCCCGGTCGACTCAATGAAGATGAGGTCAGGCTGCTCATCGGTAACTAAATCTTTAAGCGCCAACCCTAAATCACCTCGACTCGAGCAGCAAATACAGCCGCCAAGCAGTTCGGACATCGGCACTTCACTGGCCACCAACTGCCCATCGAGGTTAACCTCCCCAATTTCGTTCATGATGACCGCAGGCTTGCGGCCTGCTTCTGTAAAATAATCGATCGCCTTGGTTAACAGCGTTGTTTTGCCGCTGCCCAGGAATCCGGATAAGATATAGACAGTAACTCTTTTTTGTGACATCCTCGTTTGTACCTCCACCTAGCTAGCATCATCAATGGTGCTATCATGCATTAGGAATAATAAGCCTTGCACTTCTATTATTCGTAATTATTACCTTTAAGTCAAGAGGGGGTCGACCTGAATCTCGAATTTTGCCGAAAGAATCGGCCATTTGCCAATAAGCTGCACAAGAAAAGGAAACAATTTGACCCACAGCAGGCTATTGGCAGGATCGGATGGCTTGAGCGGAAGCGCTAAGCGGTCGTAGAGGATACGTGCCGCTTCTTCGGCAAGTGCTAACGCCAGATCCTCGGGAGCCGTCTGATTAACGGCATCTAGGCGCGGAAGGTAAATTTCACGCAGCGATTCCGAAAGTCGGTGCTCGGCTAACGCATCGGAAGCCATGATTTCCCCCATCCCCAAGCTGACCAAATTGGCTGTCTCTACGTCAAAGGCGTACGGAATGCAATAAATTTCAAGCGCTAGCGCAGCTATGTAAATTTCTCTCAAAAGCTCATCTTCTTTGGCTTCCGTTAAAATAGCATCTTCCAAATAAGCGGCTGCGACCGGTTTCAGTGTATCCCAACTGTTTTCTATGCTTCTCATCGTAAACTGCATCATCGCGGCAGCTAACTCTGTCGGTGTGATCTGCTTTTTATCCATCTCTTGCATCGATATAATCCCTCTGCTCTCGTTACTTTTTAAAATGAACCGTTAACTCAATAATCTCAGAACGACTGCCCAGTCGGATCGGAGGTCCCCATGTGCCAAAGCCTGAAGAAACGATAGCGTGAAGGTTTCCTTTTCGCAGATAGCCCCAGTCCAGTTCAAAGAGTCTGCCTGTAATCAGATGATTCGGTGCCATTTGACCTCTATGCGTGTGACCGGACAGCATCACATCAGCTCCGGCGTCAGCCGCTTTATCCAAGTGGTACGGCTGGTGATCCAGCACGATAATCGGTTGTGCGTGATCGGCTCCCTCCAGCAAAGCAGCGAGTGCTTTCCGACCTTCAGCTGTACGTTCCGCAGCCTTGTCCTTGCGGCCTACGATGTACAAACGATCCAGGAGATGGACCGTTTCGTCCATGAGCACGTGAATGCCGATCTTCTGCATTTGTTCCACGAAAGCCGGAATATGTCCGCCAATGTACTCGTGGTTGCCAAGCACGGCGTAAATGCCCAGCGGGGCTTGCAGTTGCCGCATGGTTGTTCCCATATCATATCGGATAAAAGGCTTAATATCATCGTCGATGACATCCCCGGGTAAAAGGATTAAATCCGGCTTCATCTCATTCACCCGCGTAACAAGTTTACGCAAATGACGGTTGCCGACAATGGAGCCTAGATGAATGTCCGAAGCGACAGCGATGCGAAGCTGATCCCAGTCTCCGGCTTGCTTGGGAATGGTGATGTCATATTTGCGGATCACAGGGGTGCGTGCATTATAAGAGCCGCGAAGCATCAAGATGAGCACAATCGCTGTATCGAGCCATCCGAGAATCGGTATGTACGTTTCTGATGAAACGGAAGCCAGATGGAGCACGCCGATGGCTAAGTCCGTCAAAGGCAGCAGCAGAAAACCAAACTGCATCATGGCAAACCAATAGGATCCGATTACTTTTAGCACCCTGGACACGCCCCCAGGCAGCACACGCGAGCCTATCCATGCCAACAGGTAAGACAAAGCGACAAGCCAGAAAACGATCCAGTAAATGCCGGGATGAAACCAGGTGCCGAGCTGGTCGGCCAAGAACACTTTCGCATGCCAACCTATGTAGCCGTTCAAACCAAAAATAATTGCGAGCACCAATAAGATGCTGATGACCGTGCGCATTTTCATGTCGTAAACTCTCCCATTCTGTTCTTCCCATCCTGCTTCTACAGCAGCAGGCTTAATGGCTCTATACATAATTCATCATCGTTGCGGACGTTGCCTACGCGTGTGGACACGGGGTACGCCATCATTTGGTCCGATGGATACGACTTCAGCAGCGGGCGCAGCTTATCGGGGCTCGTGACATTGCGATCCAACCAAGCAGACTCCAGCTCTCGCGGTAAAATAACGGGCATGCGGTCATGAATCTCGGACATCATCTCATTCGACTCCGTCGTAATAACGGTGCAAGTGGACAGGCGTGTCCCATCCGGAGACATCCATGTGTCATACAGCCCTGCCATGCTGAAAATCTCTTGACTCCGCAGCATGATCCGCATAGGCTGCTTATGCTTGCCTGTTCCCTTCCAGTCGTAGAAGGAATCCGCCGGAATCAGACACCGCTTGCGCTCGAACGGCTTGCGGAAAGCAGGTTTCTCGGCGAGCGTTTCGCTCCTGGCATTGAGCATCTGGTAGCCGATCTTCTCATCCTTCGCCCACTCCGGAATAAGCCCCCAGCGCAGCTCGCCGAGCTTATTCTTCTCCCCGTCATGGACGATGGCCATCACTTGCTGTCCCGGGGCTACATTGTACTTGGGGCTGTATCTTGCCGGATACTGGTAATAAGTATCATAACGAAGCATTAGCTCCTCTAATGTCACAGTAATCGTGTAACGTCCACACATTCCGTACACCCTTCCTTTGCCTCCATACTCTCCCTCCATTATGTGAAAAAGAAGTACTCCCGTCAATTCGTACAGGGACTGTCCCCAACTATCACAGCCTGGGGCAAGCCCCCCCTTGCGAACTCAATAACCTTTATTTGATCAAAATCACTCATTTTGAAAATCTAACGAATTCCCGGTGTGTTATTCCCTGCAAATGATCACCATTCCGCCTATAAACGACTCGATAACGCCATTTGAGTTCATTAGATCGCCAAACAAGCCATTTTCTCGTCTATAAGCATCCTGCAGTTCATTAGAATCGCAGCTTGATTATACCGCGGCTCGCCACAATGACAGCTTGATTGCGCAGGGAAGGGCGACCCGGAGGTTCGGCGGTGGACGCCAAAAACAAAGGAGCTGAGCATGTACAAGCCGCTTAGCTCCTTTTTAATTAGACATCTAACTATACGCCCAAAAAAACTTACATTCAACCAATGACCTAATCTTGAAAATTAGCATCTACGCGCCTCATCCAATGCAGCATTAAAGCAATTTCCTGATCTGAAAATCCTTGGCGAATCATCTGCTCGCCTTCTTCGACAATGGCCAAACAAGCCTGCTTAATCGACAGGCCCTTGTCTGTCACATAAATGCGATTAATGCGGGTATCTACCTTGTCTTGCAAACGGCGAATCATTCCTTTTTGTTCCAAACCACGAAGCAGAAAAGTCATGGAAGCCGGTTGAATGCCCAGAATGTGAACCATCTCTTTTTGGGTGAGTCCCTCTTGTTCCCATAGAATAATAAGGACTCCCAATTGTGAGTTGGTGACTCCTTGCTCTTCAAGTCGCTGGTCCAAATAGTTGCAAGCGTTCCGAAAGTTCTTTTTTAACCAAAAGCCAATAGATCCGTGTAGTGTAGCATTCATCGTGTTCTCCCTTTTAAACCACTCTCAAGTTATATCCTCATTATATACGATCCCCTCGCTTATGAACATGCTGGCAATTGGATAAATTACCCGACAGAGGATTCTCTATCGGGCTGCTGTGGGACTCTATGATCTAATCTGCCGTTCATCGATCTTCCGCGCGTTGTTCACAAGGGCAACAAATTGTTCAATATAGCGGGCCGTTCGGACGCTGATCTCCGCGCGCATGTAGTCTTTGGCAATCACCAACGTATCCTCATGCCCCCGGCAAATGTAACGGTAGTGAATCGCCCGGTCATCCTTGTGCTCCTCGAATAGCTGAATGCTCCGCTGCATCATCTTGGTTTTCGTTTCGGTGAGATCAGCCAGAATCTGCGCCGCAAGCGCGTGAGCCACACGAGCATAGAGCGTACGCAACGTTTCGGTAGATTTTTCGATATCGCCTGCTTTGCGCTTAATCATCCCGTGCATCAGCGGCAGCAGCACATAGTCGCGCATCACGCCAATATCTTCCGCCGTGGGCCGATTGCTCGGAGCAGGCTGATTGCTGCGCTGGTTCTGTAAGGCCTCCCTGTGCTGCGGCAGCATCATGCGGCTGGATTCCCAGAGGCCGTTCTTTTCTAGCTTTTTGCTCATTTATAATGCCCCCCAATTTTCAGCGCGCGGGTCTGTGCTTGACCGGCTGTCGTCATGGAGGAAGCACGCACAATCGCTGCGTTGCCATAGCGATCCTTGATGCTGTCCGTCACCTTTTCCAATGCTCGCTCCTTGATCTGATCCTCAAAAAGCGTCAGCTGATACGTGTGATCTTCGACAAATTGGCTCAACATAACACCGGCGCGGCGAACAGGCATCGTATCCCAGAATTTATAGAAAAGCCGCTTAACCGCTTCGAAAACAGTGCGGGTATGATTCGTCGGATCAGGCATCTTCATTTGACGCGAAAAGCCGGTTGGTGCATCGAACGGGCTGCACATACAGCTCACGGTCACAATCGAAGCCATGTACCCCTTGCGGCGGCAATCACGACAAACCTCCTCCGTAAGCTCCAAAAGTATCGTATTCACTTCTGAAGACTCCTCATAATCCCTTGGCAGTGTCATCATATGACCGATAGACTTCGGAGCCGTGTCAAAAGTCGTCGGCGTCACCGGGCTGTCATCCAAGCCATTAGCCGTTCGCCACATCACTTCAGCGTGAATATCGGACTGCTTCCCGAAGCGGGCACAGAATTTGTTCTTGAGCTGCGGCAGCGGCGTTTGGGCCACATTGCCAACGGTGTACATCCCCAGCTTGGCGAAATGCGCTGTCATCCGCGAGCCGACACCAAACATCTTGCTGACCGGCTGTTCCCATAAAGTTTCTGCAAGTTTGGACGGGTCCAGCGTGTAGACGCCGCTCAGATTCTTTTTCGCCCAAATATCGGTCGCTTAGACAAACTAATTATGTACATTATTCTGTTGCACAATTTTAGTGCCTATTTCCTAGAAATTACTTGGTTAAAACAAGGATTCATCTGATATCCCGAAAGATCTCTATGTACATAATTGTTTTATTACATTTTTCTTGCGCACATAATCTCTAAATATTATAGTCGAATTATGGCATATTTTGGAGGTAATAACCCATTTGAGTATCATTACAAGATTGGTCAATGTCAATTATGTCCAAATGGATTTTTCTTTTTACTTAGACGTTAGTTTCGTAAAATATAAAGTGAAAGGGATACAACAGGTAAGAAAGCATGCAGTCCTGATGCTTAAAAATAGAAAAAACAATACATCCATCGTCCACCCGCTGACTGCTTTTATTCAATGGAGATGGAAATACAAGGAATATAATACTCAACGATTACAAGGAACTCATTTAGCTCAATTTTTAAATTATCTATTAATAGATAATAGAAAGAAATTCAAATTAACATCATTATCTGATCTTACTATTATTCATGGAACTCACTTTTTAAATTTTCTTTTGTCCAAAGGAAATTCAAATTTAAGTGTTAAAAATGTTGAACGAACTTTAAAGCACTTCTATTCTTTTCTTATCCAAAAAGGAAACCTACAAAATTCAGAAGATACCAATCCAGATGTAACCCCTTTTAATCCTATGTATTCAAAGGAGTTTGCTTATGATCCTGAAAGAGGGAAAGTTGCCATTGAACACACGTTACCTCCCAGACTCCTATTAATGTTCCTTAGAACTGCAGTTTCAGTCTCACCGACAATTGCACTTGCTATTTACTTTTCTATTTTTGGAGGGTTAAGGGCTGGGGAGATCGTCAACATAAAAATTAGTGATATTACACCTTATGGAGATCAAAATGGAAAAGATGGACTAATGCTTCTCCTCAAGACAAGGAATTTAAGAACGGATATTAAAGATATCTCAGGCACTTCAAGAGTTAAACGTGATAGAAGACAGTTTGTTTATCCCGTAAAAGACCTACTTCCCTTACTTTTCAGAAATCATCTTACAGAAATACATAGAAAACTTGGTAAATATCCAGAAATGGACTCACCACTTTTTATTAACCGTGATGGTAAAGCTCTTACGGGGAAAAGCCTTCGCGACGCATTTGCAAAAGTGAAGAAAAATTTTCTATTTGAACTTCACTCATCCCCAAATCCCGATGACATTATTACCGCAATTCATCTACAATCAACGAAATGGTCTTTCCATATCGGAAGAGGCACATTTACAAATCTTCTTTCAAAAAAAGCAAAGAATCCCTACGATCTCGCATTACCTCGTGGAGATAAAAACATCACTTCGTCTTTAACCTATATGTCTGACACCGAAGAAATGAAAAAATCAATAGAAGAGCTGATTAATAACCTATATCAAAATAATTGAGGTGGGAGTTGTGAACTACTTTACAATTAATCAAGCAGCTGATCGTTTAAAGATGAGTATAGTTAAGCTAGAATCGTGGTTTTATACTACCTCAAATCCTCTTGAAGAAGTTTCCGAAATAAAACTTGATAGGATTAATGGTAGAAGGATGATTCCTGAGATTGTCTTGGAAAAATATGAGGAATTCATAAATACGTATCTCACAATTAAACAGGCAGCTAACTTTTTAGGATGGGAACATTCCATCATGAAGACTTGGGTAAGCAACCGATTAAATACTATTAGGGTTAAGAAAGTTTTGGGTACTAATTATATTCATAAGGAAGACATACTCCCTCTCCAAAATTTACGGATCGATTTAACGAACTGTATGAGCACTAGAGAAATCATGAACGAACTAAAAATAGATAGAAGCACTGTTTTAGATGCCATTCATAATAACCACATAGTAGGATGGTTTCAAACTTTAGGGGGCCATCACTACGTTCCAAGGGAAGCGTTTGAAGAATATAAGCAAAAGTATTTTAAAATAGAGAATATTAATGATTACTATTCAATCGGTGAAGCCGCTAATATTCTAGAATGCAGCACCAGTTCAATACACACAATGATTCGAAATCCCAAAATTGAACTTACTGGAGTTAAGTATAAATTCAAAAATACATACTATTTACTTAAAAGAGATGTACATACATTTAAAAATTTTATAGATGAGATTCCACTTTACTACTATACCGTCAACCAGATCGCAGACAAATATAACGTCTCTCGCCGTTTTGTTGATGTACTTATGGCAAATCAGTTATCAGATAAAGTTAAATGGTTGGTTCTTAACCGCCAGGCCGAAAGAGTAATACTTATCAAAGAGTTTGTAGCGTTTTATGCCTCATTTGACAAATATAGAGTTGACAAGCCTGAGGATCCCCATTTCATATTTAATGATGCAATATTAAGTATTTCTGCTCCAGCTCACCTTCTTCAAACGAAGGCATTATTCCTGGAATATGTTAGTTTGAGACAAAACACTTCTCGCGCCAGTAAACAAGTACAACGAATGCAGGCAAGAGAATTTGTATTCTTATACCAAGCGTTAATGAACTTCGAAGAAGAAATCACTAATTTGTCTGATCATGAAATCAAATGGTATTTAAGAACAACCACTAGTACAAACCTCAAAAAAAATTTTATTTCGTTTTTATCATTCTTACAAGAACGAATCCCCACACAATTTCAGGAAAAATACCTTGTTACAACTAGACAAACTGGAACGCGAAGTAAAGAGATTTACTCACTCGAGGAATTCATTGAGATTAACCACTATTTAAAAAATGTTGAATTTCATATTCTTGAAGCCATTAACGATAGATGTTATGCAGCTGCTTGGTTATATTGTTCTCTTCATATGTGTAATGCATGGAGATCATCGGACTTTTTGAGGTTACCTTCAGTAGATATTTCATTGATTGATATCCATGCTTTTCAATGGTTTTTCGATGGAAATAGACTTTCAATCGAGCAGTCACAACGCATAATAAATCAATATGCTCACGCCCGTCTAAATGTATCGAAAACTGGTGTGCTCAATCGATTTCTTATCAATTTGGACATGCTTGTTCCTATAGCAACAATGGTTGTCGTTTGTGAATTGCATCGTCGAAAAGAAAACGCCCAATTCCTTCTAACAAGAGGAAATACCATCTATAGCTTAATTAGAACGAAAGTCGATGTCTTTTTGCCTGATCCCCTACGATTTGGAAGCATGAAAATGAATCGCTCTTTTATGACCTATTTATTTCACGAAGCTACCGAAAACACAGAATCACTCGGTGTCGCATTAGATATGATCAAACAAACTCGTCGTCACAGAAAAAAGGAATCCTCAACAGTTTATATTCAATCAACAAACAAAGATGGATCTTTAGGGAATGTAACCGTGAATTTATGTAACCGGGGGCATTTTGGTTATCTTTATAATATGTTAATCGAAAGAGCACACGCTCTTACCGAATTAGAGAACAAGGATACAGTTACTAAACGATCCTTAAAAATTCAAGAATATAGAACATTATTCACAACTCCGTTGGAACTAGAGAACTTTGGTGAGTTTCTAAAGAATCAAGTCGAAGAAAAGGAATCTCTGGCTATTAGAGTATCTTTATTGCCGAGAGAAGCAGCACTGACCTTGGTAAATAATATTTATATGGACAAGATGCCTGGACATACAGAGCATACCCAATGTTTTGTTTATCCGAAGTGTATTCACCCTACAGCAACATCTTGTATTGGTTGTCCTAATGTAATACCTAAAAACTATTTGTTAATTAGCATCGATATCGAGCTACGAAAAAGGATTTCCATTCTGAGTATGGCAAAAAATTCTGGTGTTGCTTCTAGAGAACGAGCTTGGATATACAAAATATTGTCATTATTACAAGAAACTACTAATACATATGGAATCGAGTATACAAGAGCATTCGTTGATTACGAGAATCTATTATCGAATGTTGCCGCGGCTCTTCAAAATCAACAATCTTTAGTAGAACATGGTTAGGAGTGTTATTCTTTGGCAAGTACTCTTGGTTTTAAGCGATCGGAATACATCTCAGATATCGGATTCTTACATTTCGCCCAAGCTTCAGATAATATAATCTTTGATTCCCAAGATATAAGTTACTACAAAGAGGCTTTCTTGGAGTTTAAATCAAGTCAAAGAATTATAAACTGTGAGTTCGAAGATGATGAATGGATATTAAGTGCTAATGATGTTCAAACAGCAATTATTTTCGATATAGATGTTTACTCCGAAATGAAATTGTCACTTAAGTGTTTTACTTTGCTTGGTTTAATTGAAAGACATGACCATAAATATACGCAATTTAGAATCAAGCATCTGGTTGAGGGGATTTTATCGTGCCAAGGCTTTAGATGTCCTGTTGATGAAGTGCTTGTTCATTTCGAAAGCTGGCTCATGTCTAAACCTAGACCTACATTAACTAAACTTTGCCCAGCAATACAGCAGTTTCTTTGCTTTTCTAATTTTATATTTAACGATGAACTTCTAGATATAGTTGATCAGTTTAGTTCTTCTCAGAGAGGGATTCGAAGTCTGCCTAATTTCAAAGATACTTTGATATTTGATTCCATTATCCATGATTTCCAAAAAAAATGGACACTTACCGAAAGGCTAATTTTTTTTCCGATTGTCCTTTGGTGGCACATTACCTTAGTTATTCCTATGCGAGTCTCGGAGTTCTGCTCCATCGAATATGATTGTATTATTGCAGATTCCTCTAAATTATTTCTAAAAATACCTAGAAAAAAGGTTCGTGCTAAAAAGAATAATGAAGTTGATATTGTTGATGTCCTCGAAATCAATGAGGACTTAGCTGCGTTAATTTTACAATACAAAGATATAACATCTGAGTTTAAAAGGACTTCTTTCCTGTTATCCTACGACGCATATTGCGAGTCTCCCAGAGTTAAACAAAGTCATGGTAGTGCTCGCAAAAAAAAGAGGAATTTAGAAACATTCAAGCCTCATCAATTAAAATTACTGATAACATATTTTTATGATGAAATAGTCGAAAGTAAGTACGGTTATTCAGGCTTAGAGAGAGCTAATCCAATGGATACCCGTCACTTCGCATTTTGTAATATGATGCTGCAAGGCTTTAATATGTTGTCGATTGCCCGCATTGGGGGGCATAAATCCCTTGATGCACAAATGCATTACTTTAGTCATTTAGAACAATTAAGTCAATCTGCTGTTCAGTACTTAGCAGACCAACACATCAAATTTGGTACCATAAACAGTATGAACTCTTCGTTGGGAGTTAATGAGAGGGCTTTACGGGCTAAGTCCATTTTAAGAAGTTTTACTGAAGAGGAGATGCAGGCATTTGCTCCTATGGAATTTGGATATTGCACTTTCGATCCTGAAAAATGTCCCGTAGGCGACTGTAGGCATTGTCCTCACTTATACATTCCCGAAAGTGAATTTAATAATTCAGTGATTGCCTGGCTTGTTGATGAATCGGAGCGTCTCAAAAGCATAATAAATGAACAACTTGAACTAATGAAAAATCTTACTCGTAATATGACTTATAATTATTCCACTTTTGAGCATGATCCCCTTGCCCAGGCTGAATTGAGCTATTTGGCTACCAATTCTAGTAAACTCAGGGGACAAAAAGCACGGACCGATGCCAAACTTAACACGATATACCACGAAAGGGGCACACATGACTAAGAAGAAGGTAGGTAAACCAAAACAACACACAATTCCCCACCTAGAGACTTTACTACTAAAATATATTGAAGATAACCCTACAAAAACAATTACTTATATAGATCTTGAAAGGCAAACTGGAGTGGGACGAAATACTTGGGTTCGTAATATGAAGGGAAAAATCGAAGCCCTTAATCGTCCTTTAACAATTAATGACGCAGAGCACGAACAGCTCCTTCCCCTTCCAAACATGGCCGAACTAGTTAGGACGAATTACGGTAATCAGCAAAAACTTATTCAAGTGCTACAGCAGGTTAATAACAGTGTTCAGAAGCTCTATGTCCAAGCAAAAAGTGTTCCTCAATTGGAGCAAGAGATTGAAACCCTAAAAATGCAACTAAAGAGCCAAAATGAAGAATTAAAGAATAAAAAAGAAACAATTAAGTTATTGCAAGAGCAAGTTAACCATTTCAGTCAAGCATATCGTGATATAGCTGTAACCTCTTCTTTTCCTGATTCAGATTTGAAAAATATACTTGAATTTAAAAAGGGAGACAGAAAAAATGAAGATAAAATCACGGCTGACTTAATAAAACAGTTTGAGATGTTTGGTCCAAAATCTTGAGTGATATTTCCTATGTTGTGCCCCACCCTCTGCACCTTCTTCGCCAGTAACAATTAAATTCACACCATATAAGGAGTTCATTATGCAGAAAAATTTTCAAGCATTGGTTGAATATAAAATATTTTTTCGGCGAAGCATCGGACGTAGAAGACATAGTTAAAAACGAGAACATTGAGGTATTATGGATTTACGAGGAGAAGTCACTAAGGTACTCATGTTTATTGAAAATAAAGTCCTAGACTGAAAAATAAAGTTGTAGACTGGCCGCGGTCATTAAGCTAACGGGCAGGATACTTCCAATATGTGTTAAAATAAGACAACATCATTCTAGATATTGGAGGACCTAAAATGCAAAAGCTAAGCCATTCTTTCAGCGGAGCGCTGCGAACATTTTCCTTTTGGTTAGCAAACGGTACTGTGGGGATGCCACTACTTAAAGATATTGATTATACTTGTATATTTGAAGAGCCAAGCGCATTAGAGAGGGCATATGCGATCTTTGCAAATGTGATAGCGATGGATGAAAAAGGTACTGTTTTAAATGCAAAGTATGCAGAAAAGAGAGCTGCACAGTTTATTCGAAACTATGTTGACAGTAGTTATCGTGTTGAGCCAGAGTTTGAGGATTGGGAAATTTCACTTTATTAATATGGGGAATTATTGCACTAACGTAGGAACGATAGTTCAACGAATACAGGGAGAGTGTCGTGGTGGAACTGCTCCCCGTTTCATTGAGTTAACGGGCAGGGTTAACATAGCCAAAACAATAAATGTTTGCGTCTTTAGCACATATTAGATATGTCTAGTATGTGCGGTCCTTTTAGTGTCAACAGTTTCACCTTCCTAACCTAAATATAACATTGGTTGTACAAATATATGGATGATCGTGATGGTGACGGCATGGTTGGTGAATAAGACTAAAATAAATGAACAAAAGAACAGAAGAACAGAACATTTTACTCGTTGGACGATTTAACGGGTATTGCCTGATAAAGTCATTCTGCAATTGATTCAGCATTACTCGTCCATCGACTTATCGAACGCTGATTTATCAGAACCAGATATGTTAGGTCGGGCTTCCTGTAAGTTTGCCGACGATGCTGGGAAAAAGGGTGGAAAATTTTATACACCGACCAAAGTCGTTGAACTGATCGTCAAGCTGATTAAACCAGAGGAAGGGATGCGGATTTACGAAATAATCAAGTGATTTTGATACAATTTAACGATTATATTTTTCGGCGTTCAAGGTGGGTACATCGACCTCTGTGCTGGGTGCAAAACCCGTCTGGGTGGGTACATTTGCAAAAAGGCTGGGTGCAAACGGCATAAGGAGAGGTACGCAATCGTTGTAATTAGCCGTATTTTAACGATAAGGCGGTAAGTGATATTATGGATGAAACGTCAATCAAGGCAATCGAAACTAAATATGATGGTTATAGATTCCGAAGCAGACTTGAAGCGAGATGGGCTGTCTTCTTTAATGCATTAGGAATTGAATATCAATATGAAATTGAAGGCTATGAAATGGGTAGTCTTAGATATTTACCTGACTTTTATATTCCCAGTCTTGACCGATGGTTTGAAGTAAAAGGTAAGCCATTAAATGTAGCAGAAATAAAAAAATGTGAAGAATTCTGCCGTAGAAAAGATAATGAAAATATCAAGTTCTCCATTTTAATTGGAGCCCCTGACGCATTGAAAATCGATAGATTTTTTGGAATTAAAGAGTATGTGTGGGAATGGCCTTCAAAAAAATATCCGGACAATTATCGCATATTAGCACCAGACGACCTTATTCAAACAGAATATTATTCAAGGTTTTTTCTTGGATTATGGGTTATTCCAAACGTCAACGAGGAAGAATTAGCAAAAGCAGCAATTATGGCAAGGAAAGCAAGGTTTGAATTCGGTGAAATACCAGACGTGTAACATTGATTTTTCGCCAAAAAGAATGCAAACCTGGTATTTGGCCAAATTCAGCCGTCACCAGTGATTTGCCTTTAATGTATTCGGATCCGAAACTGTTCGCATCCGTGCGACGAGGTCGTCTTCTTGTTTCGTGGAATTGCGCTTATTTGCTACCCGAGCTGCTTTCCAAACCACTCCGTTGATATGCAGTCGATTCTCGCGAGCAACTAGCAGCTTCTTTCGGTTTGCAACGTCTAAGGGGATAAAGACCTCTTTTGCGCAAAGGAGATTACAAATGAACAAATACCATGCTGCATCCTGCTTGATTGTGACCGGTTTGGCTGGCATAGGGAGTCATGCTGCTGCTGCAGTCTCTACGGTAGTGATTCCCAGGAGTTCAACTAACGTAGGAACTATAGCACAGCGGTGGAACCAACCCATCGCTTGTTTTCGTTTCTGTGAGATCCGCTCAACTAAAGGGCAGGATTGCGTAGTAGTATGGCGAATAGTTTAATACAATTATTGGATATTCGGGGATTGTAATGACGCAATTTTATCTTATTCGCCACGGTGAACCTCAATGGGACATAAATGAACAGTATAAGTTAAAGGGGCATGGTCGGGATCTCGTACCTCTTACGAATAAAGGAGTTAACCAAGTCTATTTGACAGCGAAAGATGTGCGTTTAAAAGAGGCTGATATTATTGTCTCTTCTCCTTACCCAAGAGCTCTTCAAACAGCCGCTATATTATCAAAGGAACTTCATTTAGAAATATTGGTTGAGTTCGATCTAAGAGAATGGCAACCCGACTGTTAGCGCGATCATCCGGCTGTTTTGAACTAGTGGCAGAAAGAAGAGAGAACGATGAGGTGAAGCATGATCCGAGGTGTAATTGTAGAGGGAATGTCTACCGCAGGAAAAACTTCAGTATTCAAGGCACTAAAGAAACTACATAATCAATTAGACAATGGTGTACGAACGTTACTTACAATAAGCGAACACTATTCACAAGTTCTTCATTCTAATCACGGAGTTTTAGAGACGATGAAGAAGGAGGAACATATTCAGCTACTACGTCGTCATGTTGATTACTTAGAACAGCAATCCAATTGGATCGATTCATTGGGTCAAATGAAATCGTCTCACGGTATTTTCTTTGTTTTAGAGCGATTCCATGTGAACCATCGTGCAGCATTTCAAGATTCATTAGAAATCAGTCAGTTGGAAAATCAACTATTAAAATTGAATGCACGCTGTTTACTCTTAACGTTGTCTAAAGAAGCTGTTGGGCCGCGATTCATTAAGAGTCGTGGCGTAGCTTGGGAATCTTATGTTCTAGAAAACCATGCTTCGGAATCAGAAGCATGCCAAAAATTTTTGGAGGAACAGGAAAAACTACGCATGGTTGCGAAACAGTCATTGATTCCTACGTTAGAAATAAACACAGATGCAGCAGACTGGGAATCTTATGCCAGACAAATACTCGTGGAACTAAACTCCCTCGGTATGATCTAACGGGTAACGTTAGTTCAATAATGACAGCGGCAGTCTAAGACTTTATTTTCAAGTCTTGGTCAGCCGCTGTTTCTTTTTTATGGGATAGTCTAAAACTTATTTTTCAAAAGCTGACGCTTTGTCAATTCTAAAGCCGCGATAAATGAACGATTCCAGTCTAAAACTTTATTTTCAACGGACAACTCATCCATCAGACAGCCTAGAATGGGTGCAGGTACCACTTGGTGACAATGCGAGAAAGTTCCAAAGACAAACCATTCCAACAAGCTATAAACCACATTGTAGGGGCTTATAAGAGCGGTTAAAAGGTTGGATTCCATTTAGGTGGTGGAAAAGGTCGTTCTGGGCTGTTGCAATTGGCACCTTAATCACTTTAAGTAAGAGCGAAAACATAGAGGACGCTGAGAAATTGGTAAAAAGCATGCGTCCGATTTTTAGTATTAGACAGCCTCAATGTGAGGCACACGAAAAATTATTTAAACTATTAATTTAGACCCTTAGCATTTTTTTGCTAACTTGACTTATTTATAAAAACAACATGTATGACTTTCTGTACCTTTTTGGCCTTGACCTGGTTTGTAGTTCTTGCATTACAAACAGAAAGCGGGGATTGTCTTGTACATTCTCCGCTTTTTTCTATTTAAGCTCAGGTTTTGGACTAGTTTCATTTATTCTTCATCCAATCGAAAACATCAAAGCCAAATACCCACAAATAACAAAAAACATTGCTGTTGCAATAGAATACACAGGCTTTTGTTTCCTCCAAAACCAGAACAATCCTCCAATCATCACTGAAACTCCAATGACTGCAAGAACTATACTTATTACATTTAGAACTATTTCAAAGTCTTCTCCATTACTGACATCATGACCACTTATAAACGTAAACCACGTTGATGGTGGCCCATCCTCAAGTATTGCCTTAAGATTCCCGTGAGGAGGCTCTTGCTGCCCCATAAATGCCGTAACAATGAGTAAAAAGATAATCACATTACAAAAGACCTATCCCCTTTAAAATTAAGTGGATAGGTCTTTGCTTTGAAAATAACATTTTAACTACAACAAGATTTTAGTATTTACCTTGATAAAATTTTGTCTATAATCGCCTTAATTTCTTGGTCGGAATATTCAGCAAGCCTTAAAACAATGCAGTAGTTGAGGTGCTCCACTAAACGTACCGAGGAAATTACATCTTGATCTGGTTCGTGTTCTCTCTTCTCGTGAGCGAGTTCATTACGCCACTGATTAGCTATACTAGCTAGCTTTGTTACGTCATCCCCAAAATATTCAGACAAGATAAATTTCAGTCCTGACCAGTTGTTATAACCGTTATATACCTTGCAGATTTTATCTTGTAGGGATACGGTCGGTCTAAGCGAGTCGCGTAGGCGTTTCGCTTTCTTCTTCTTCTCACCTTTTTGCTCAGTGATGTAGTTATCAATCAATGCTCTTACCTCATCATAGACTTGTATTGTTTCCAAAGATGAGATTTCGGGGAGAAAAGTCCTCTGGTAATATTCAAAAGCTGCTGTTATTTGCAGACATTGCTTAAGATCAAGCAGCCTTCTGGCAGCGCTGGATGAATGAATACTTTGGGAGGAAACCTTATTATCAAGGAATAAAGAGAGCAAGTTCTCAAAAGCAGGCGCCAAAGATCCATACTGAATGGTCTTTGAGATCTCCTTCGATTCTTCAGGTTCCTCTTGATATTTATCGAAAACGTAAAAGGTGGATGTTACAGGAACTTCCCTATCAGCAAATATTACATTGCCTTGGGGATCTACACATCCTATTCGCAGACGTTTCCCCACCAAAACAGCGTTGTTAATGGATATGTTTTTGCGATTAGATAAAAAGCTAAAGAGGTTTTGAACGAGATAATATAGTGACTGAATGAATTCTAGATCATCGGTTTCATCAAACTCGAGTGTTAAATGAGACACCGTTTCAGCGAGGCACCTGTTGCTGAATTGATAGGAGCTGGATAATTTTAGTGAGAATGTTACGGTTCTTCCTTTATATTTGAACGGAAAACTCGTAATGATATCTGAACTTCCCGAAAACTCGACATGTCTATCTTTAGGGGAATATTTGCACATTGAGGATGAAGGGATAAAATAATTGAGTTCTTCAAATGAGAATATCATTTTTGTATAACTAGCATTCTCCACATAATCGTCAATGAAAAAGTCTACTTGTTGTTTAACTGTCCCAAAGGATATCGGGACTTCTATGGTTGCCCCTGTTTCATCCATTGTTTGACATACTCCATAATTTTCAAGAGGCAGAGCGAAATGAAAAAGAAGCCCGCCCCCGACCATTTCACCTCGTTTTTGTCCGTATACAATTCTAGTATTATTTTCAAAGGTGAAATGTGAGCCATCCAAGTATAGTTTCAAAAAAC
The DNA here is from genome assembly GCF_022163125.1 of Paenibacillus sp. HWE-109. Taxonomy (NCBI): domain Bacteria; kingdom Bacillati; phylum Bacillota; class Bacilli; order Caryophanales; family Paenibacillaceae; genus Paenibacillus; species Paenibacillus sp. HWE-109. The sequence goes on from NZ_CP091881.1 coordinate 3,363,051, forward strand.
CATTTTCATAGTGTAAAGGAATGCTACGGTTTTCTGAAAAGAATGCAAACCCATCATATATCATGAAGTTTTCCCTCGTTTCTCAATACTTCTCTCGCTTAATCAAAGACTAAACGAAAAAAGTAGTTGATATAGAATTTGAGTTGCGTAGACTTAATGAGTTAGCAGGAAAATTAGAGCAAGAATTAATGATCAAGCTAAAATCATTTTATGACAATGAGTAATTATTGGGGAGCAGGGTTTATGAGTTTCCTAATAGCACCTGCTAGCGTTTATAAAAATTAACTAACCATTCTTATAGTCCGGCCAATGAAGATCAGCACCATATATCTTACCTGAGTAACCTGCTACTTTTAGAAATTTAACTTCATTCCACTGTTTATTAATAACCATTGAATTACTAGGGTGGTCTTTAATTAAGCCATTATAAACGCTTTCAGTAATAAGAATAGTCGGGGTATACTGCTCATCTTCGCTTATTATGAAAGATTGAAAATCCGGATGTTTGTGATTCATTCTTTTAGTAAAAACATCCTTTTCGAGATTTTTTACAAATTCCAATATACTTTCCTTATGCCATGACCAATTACCATTTGCATTTCCAGTAGTTGCAACTTCAATAATTTTTTCACTATGAGTTTTATTTGCAAGATCTGTTAACTTAGATGCAATGTTAGCTGGTCTCCCTAGCCAGACGAGTGACTTATAGTTCTCATTTTCATGCCCATATTTAATTATACCGGCTTTTGTAACAAGCATTTTTCCATAGTCAATACCGATGCCACATTTGAATTCATTATGTACAAATTTCTTGTCAATCGTATATTGGGCTATAGAGTTTAACAGTATTGCTGTTTTGATTGAATTTAAGTAACAGTTTTCTTTATTGAAAACTACCATCAAACGATCTCCAATGATATTTCTTACTTTACCGCCATAAAATTCGCTCCCACGGGCCATTGATCGAACAAAAGATGAATACAATTTCGCTAACGTTTTCGGCTTATGATATAAATTCATTTCTGTTGATTTTCTAATATCTATATATAAGACACAAGTCTCAATCATTTTGACTCTCTGTACCATACTATCAGTGTTTGGAAAGGTAATATCTGCGTCATTCCTGTCGGGTACAACATCCACTGATTTAATTAATATATCAAAATCACTATTTAAAATATCTTCAACTTCTAAATCTAATGACTGTTTCAAATCTTTATGGTTCAATTCAACTCACCAGCCTGTCACATCTAGGATTAAATTTACAAGGATTGTTATTGCTAAAATAATGAAGCCTGTCAAAGTGACATACAAACCATACTTGCATCTAACATTTTTCCAATATGTAATTTGGGAGTTCACTATTATTTGATTTGCTAGGTCTATTTCATCAGCTTGAAAAGAAGTAACGGTTTCGTTTAAATACTTTTGCCTAATTGCAGTAAGATAATTAGGGGCTGTGTATTTTGAAATATCGCCAAAAAAATATAAATTGCTTTGATCTGCTCCATTTGTTCCTCTTTTAGATCGAGGGGTTTTTATGTTTGGTATGAGCGCCCAAAAGTGAAAGTACATGCTGATAATCAGAAGAAATGACAATAACCAAAGACATTTTACAATACTTACCGATAGTTTTAATTCACTATTAAGAACTTGCAAAACTACAAAGAAGCTTGCTCCATTCACAGTTAATAGTGCAATATTTTTTGCCTCCGAAAATTTAAGCCATTCGTTTACATTGGAAAAGATGTATTTGAGCTCATTCATCATTATAATCAACCCCTATTCTAATCTACCACTTCTAATCTTGAATATTAACCAATTCTTGCTTATCCATTTATAATTACTGTACGTTAATGATGCATCGTCAGTCTACAACTTTATTTTATCTACAACTATATTTTCACCGAACAACTGTGAAAAATAATTTTTGAATTAGCACATATATCTTTATAAAAGTCATAATTTGAGGTGATGTTTATGAACATATTTGAGGTAGATAAACGACTATGGGATAAATTCAAGTTCGAAACCGACTGTATTAGTTACAAGGGGCATAGCGATGATGCTTACTATTTCAAATATGTTAGCAAACATAGTGGTGGACTATGGGATGTGAAGGTGTTGAAAAAAGATTTGTCTGTTTGGAGCAAACTTTGTGATCAAAATTTAAAAAACAGTAGTACATGGTTACCCGAAGGCTTCTTGCCTATTTCGAAGCAAGAAAAAAGGTAAAGAGTAGCATGACAACAGCGGCTGAGAAAGACTTATTTTTCAAGTCCTTCTCAGCCGCTGTTAACTTTTTCTACACTATCTTCCCTTGAATCAAGCCATCATCTGATCTTTTAACTCCTCAGCTAATTTCTTCGATCCACTTAATCCTTTTACATACTTTAGCGGACCATCCGATGACCACTCCACTGATAATTTATTTACATATTTCATGACAGCCGATAAGTCGACTTGCTTTTTGTTTTCTTTTAGTGATGCGCTTAAAACAGCACTCCCGGCAATAGATAAAGCATCTATAGAAACAATATGAGTTATTCGATAACCCTTATAATCTTTCCATTCAAAAAGAAATTTATCTCGAAGCGCATTGTAATAAGTAAGGGCCATATAAATTTTTTCTTCTTTTGGCAAAGTACTAATATTTTCATTCTTCATCAAATATGTCAGTGTTCTATATAAATTCTGAAGGGTAACATGTCTTCCTTTTGTACGTTTCCCAATGATACTTCCAATCGAATTGAAGGGGCTATCTTTTCTAGTCATCATTTCTGTGGCTATCCAACTGATATCGTCAGAATCGCGTCGGAGAAATTTACTTAGAGATGTACCTATTCCTTTTGCTTTCGTATTTATAGTATCAAATAGTTTAATTTCCTCATCTTCATCTAAACTATGGAAAGCTAAAAACGGAATATTTATATCTGAATTTGTTTCACGCACATACTTTTCTATTCCTCCAACACGGTGCTGCCCATCCATTAGAGAAGCCCTACCTTTGCAAAGCAATCTGCCATATGAAGGGCGTTGTTTATCATAGCAAACAAATTCCCAATTAGCTGCAGCGTTTAATAAAATCGGAGTAAAAAGGGCATCTTCCCCTTTAGATAAGTAATACGCAAAATCCGCACATCTTTTGGCATCGACTGGGCGCTGATATCCCTTCCCAGAAGGGTGATCATATGGTTTTACATAAATTAAATTAATTCCAACAGATGCAGGAAAGTAGCTTTGATATGCAACCCTGCCTCGCATCTTGCACTGGAGTACATTTTCAATAACATACTGCTGTGGAAGATTACTCATTCTTTTGGCTCCTTGATATTAGTATATAAAGCCATAATAGTTCTTATAAGATCTAAAATCAAATGGTTATATATGTTATGAGTGTCTGTAAATTAAACACAGACTCCCCTAGTCTGAAATAGAGGTGAGTCCTGTTGTCCAAACTCTCAAAGCACGTAGGAATAAAAATTAGAAATCTTCGCAAAAATAGAGGACTAACCCAGGAACAGCTAGGTGAGCTCGTTGATCTCCCTCAGTCCTACATTGGTGGTATTGAGCGCGGTGAAAAAAATATTTCCTTAGAAACCCTCGAAAGGATTGTTAGGACTCTTAGGGTAGATCCTAGCAATTTATTTAGTGGCTACGACCTTACTAATTCACAGTATGAGAGATCGAAACTATTGGATTCTACGCATCTTTTAATTGAACAATGCTCAGACAAAGAACTAACTTTAATTAAAAAATTGGTTGAAGTTGTAATTTCAGAGGCTAAAAATTAACCAATGAAGCAAAAAACGAGTGCAACTCCGGACTTGTACGGTCCTAGAGATCACTCGTTTTTCTTTTAAATATGTTCTCAATAACTTATTTTAGAAGCTCCGAATACTTCCCTAAACGTTTCATAAGCTCTGCTCGAGCAACATCTCTAATCAAAACAAATTTGTCCTCGTAGCCGCGGCAGATGTATTTGTACCGCAGATTCGAGTCTATCATCTCATCTTCAAACACCTTTATATTTCGTTCTTTCAATAGCTTCCGTACCGCTTGAAGGTCGTTTGTCATGAGATTTTGAATGATATTTGCTGCTTTAACAAAGACCGTTCTCATCGAGTAGGAAGTTCTTTCAATTTCCTGTTTATTCTTTTCAACAATTGAAAGTAACATCGGGAGTAAAACGAAATCCCGGATCGCCTCCAATTCCTCTTTCGTAGGCATTGTAGTTTGAGTTTGCTGTTCGTGTCTCTGCTGAAGTGCCGCACTATGTTCTGGTGACATGAACCTCGTGCTCCATCTACCGTTTCCGTCAAGTAGTTTGCTCAAGCATAATGTCCCCCTATCATAATCGCTCTTTCTTTGGCTTGTGCAGTTTCTAGCAGTGAAGAAGCTCTAATAATTGCTGCACCGCCAAATCTGTCTTTAATACTATCTTGAGCTTTGGCGAGCCTAAGATTTCTTTCGATATCCTCAAATAGATCGAGCTGATGCGTGCTGTCATCTGTCAATTGAGACAGATCTACAGCTAAATGCGTGATGGGATCTCCGTTCCAATTTTTCTTGAACAATTCACGCGCTGCTGTAACAACATGGTGCTCTAGACAAGTCGGCGAAGGTATGGTCATCTGCCTCGAAAATCCTCTCGTCATCGTTCCGGCGCTAACTGTCACTACACGCCCCATGCTCTTGTTTCGTCTGCTTGTTCGGCATACTTCAATCACTAATTCAATCATTAGCGGCTCGATATCCTCCATTGTCTGGTATTTCGTTGACTGTACAGTTCTGCCTCGAGTAATAGATTGCGGCTTCGCAAAAGCTCTTGCAACGACTGGGCTGGGATCAATCCCGCGCGCTGTTTGCCAATAATATTCGGCTTTAATATCGCTTTGTCGTCCCATCCTAATTCGCATGCGCCTTTTGAATTCTGCAAGCTCTAACCGTGCTATATCACCGATAGTATTCAATCCCATTTTTACAAAGTGAGCAGTCATCCGAGACCCTACCATGTACATTTGTGAGACAGGTAACGGCCATAGTATGGACTCGATCTGATCTACTGGCAATTCAAACACGCCACTTTCGCTCTTCTTCGCGAAGTGGTCAGTGGCCATTTTCGCGATCACTTTGTTTGAAGAAATGCCAGCACGAATCCAAACTCCCGTAGAAAGCATAACTTTTGTTTGCATCTGGCGTGCAATTTCTACTGGTGATCCGAAAAGCGACGTTGAACCTGTTACATCAACAAATTGCTCGTCAATGCTCCACGGCTCAACCAAGTCGGTGAAGGTTTCATAAATTTCCGTAATGAGTGTAGAGACATCAATGTACGTCTTCATTCTTGGTCGGACTATAGTAAGATCTGGGCAAGCAGCAAGAGCTTCAAAATTTCGCATCGCAGTTGATACACCATAAGATTTCGCAATGGGACAAGCAGCTAGTACAATACCGCTCTTACGGGCAGGGTCACCAACCGCTATGGGTTTATTACAAAGCTCTGGGTGCGCCGCTTTCTCCACACTGGCATAAAAGCTCTGACAGTCCACGAGCATAATAGCTCGTTCTGATTTCATAGTCACACCACCCAAATAGAAAACATATGTTCGCTTTTATTGTATGCCATTCTCTGCATTTATTAACCTTAACAAAATTTATTTTCGATTATTTTTCTTGTTTATAAATCAAAATTGCGTTTCGCAATTATGTACATGAGTCATTACTAAAAATTCCCTTGATATATAAGGGTTTTATTAAATTATTCTATTATGTACATGAATTTTTGATAGTCTTGTGGCCATCTTCGCCAGAATTTTATTGGAGCTAATCCCAATTCGCACCCTCACGCCCGTTTGCCGAAGCACTTTGCGCTGGATGGCTTCCGCAATAGTTAAGGGATCTCCGAAGAGCGGCAAGCTGGCCGTGACGTCAAGAAACTGTTCATCAATACTAAAAACTTCAACCAGATCGGTAAATTCTTCGTAGATCTTGGTAATCATAAGAGAAATATCAATATAATGCTGCATGCGCGGGCGCATCACGACCAGTTCCGGGCACTTCTTAAGCGCCTCACCCAGTCGCTCTGCGGTCGAAACACCGTACTGTTTGGCAACGGGACAGGCAGCCAGAATGATGCCGGAACGCAAGGCTGGATCGCCTGCAACCGCAACGGGTTTGTCCTTGAAGCCCGGATGATCCGCTTTCTCAACGCTCGCATAGAAACTTTCGCAATCCGCCAGAAATATAGTGCGTTCCTTTCCTTTGCTCACCGTAATCCCCCTCGCATATTCATAAGCGTGGTCATAAGCTCTGCCTTGACTAAACTGCGAAGCATCGTGAAATGGTGAATGTAACCGCGGACCTTGTATTCAACGTGAATCCCCAAGGCATTCATTTCAGTCTGAATAACTTTAATATCTCTTTGCTTCATGCTGCTTTTGAGCTGCTGCAATTGCGGGTAAATGGCATTCTCGACCTCTCTCAGATAAAAGAGCACATGATTATACACGATTTTGTCCTTGTAAATCTTGAGTTCCTCCATATCCCTTGCCAGCATATCGAGTAAAATGGGTAACAGCGTATACTCCTTGATAATTTGAACATCCTCTTCTGTCTCAATTCTTGAACTGACCTTCATTATCTCCACCACCATACGCGAACATGTATTCGTGTTACTTATTATATACCGAACATGTATTCGTTATGCAAGTGATTTTAAATGGAAATAAAATACTGTCATTTTAAGGCTTAAATTAGGAAGGAAAATTGACATTGCAGCCAAAAAAAACCAGAAACCTCAATGGTTTGCTGGTTTTTTCATAACCTTACATTACTTCAAAACAACCGAAGTTAATGCTATCTCTGCTTGCGATGCTCCTTCCGCCGTGACCTTAAGATGCACCTCGGCAAAGCCGCTGCTTGAACGGACAGCATACGATGTGAGCTCCGCTCCTAAACCTTGATCCGTGCCAACAAGCTGAGCCTGACCAATCGCTGCGATCCCTTGCAGAAAGATCGTGTATTCGCCCGGCCTCAAGAAGTTAAGTCTCAAACTGAACTGATTCGTCTGTATATTCAATACGTCAAAAACAACTGGCGCACTAATGCGAAGTTCCTTCGCGCCTACTGTGATTTTCTGCGTGATCGGGTTCGTTCGCTCTCCCAACAACAAACCGAGCAGCTCGGCTCCCTGATAATTCGGATACAGGTAGTCCGATGTTTCCCACTTAAGCAAGCTTGCTGCATCGTAAAGGTGCGTCGGATAGCGGTTATCTGCTGCGGTTGTTTGCCGTGAACCGCTGACGGATAATCCCTCACTGATCTTACGATAATCAATCCCGCCGCCGTTTAGGTAATTTGTCCACAAGCCAGCTCCGTCCATCGCTTCGTACAGTTCCATGAGAGCAATGCCGTAGTCATGACCGGACCATTGGACTGAACGGCCGAACCAGGTTCCCGGCAAGGGTTTGCCATCTGCTCGGTAGATGGACTGCCCAAAAGCTGCAATAGCTCCGTAACGCATGAACGTATGGCTGCCAAAGGAACTGCCTTGCCCATCCGCTTTATCTACCCCATAGCTTCCGTCATCCCATAGGTAGATAAAAGGGAATCCGCGGTTAGCCCATAATTTGGCGGCATCCAAATAGGTGGTTGAACCTGTCAAAGAGTACGCTTCGACGTTAGCTCTTACGGCCACAGCTGCCGTCTCCAGTTCGGGAATCATGTTTCTAAGCTCCCATGATTGTGAGCCTCTTGGCATCCTAAAGCTCTCATTCATATAGTTCAGGCCTGCGAGACCGTAGGTCGTTGCGACAGCGTTGCCCGTCAATCGGGCTTGCCTCAGCATTTTAAAGAGAAATTCAGCATTCGAGCCTGCAGTCACATCGGTTAACTGCCCCATGTAGGGACTTGTTTGGAATCCTTTGCGGGCGATAAATGTCTGATAGTCCCAATACACACCCTCTGTTACGCTGGATGGATTCACCAGCTTTGCTGCAGCAACCAAAGTGTCTACGTTCACAGATTGCAAGGATTCCATCGTCCTTGCTGCGATTCCTTCCAAGTAATAGGGCAGAATATAACCATATGTGGAATAAGTGCTTCCTACCCCCGTCATAGCAGACGATATTCGCTGTTTCGCAACCTCGTCATATTCGCCATATTTACCCAAGACAGCATAAGGCATAACAAATGCTGAGGTAATTGTTGGCGTAGCTGCGGGACCGATTCGGTTCATCCATTTATTGTCTGCAGCGCTCCACAAATTCTCAAAGCTGGTCAAGATCGCTTCACTTTCCTGCTGCATCGTTCCATGCGCATAAGCAAGCGGCTCCGGAAGCCCGTACTCGTCCGTCCAAGTATGAACAGCGCTTGCAATCTCTGTGCTTCGCTTGACAAACAGTTGGGACTTGAGCGTCCATACCTGGTCAGCCGCCAAGTTAAAAGGCTCCCGAATCGGATTCTCATTATTGGCATTGGCCAAGGTTGTATCGTAAAATGCCGGTATCCCGGTTGCGAAGGTAGTATTTTCATTCATCCCATTCAGGATCGAGGGGATAAACAAACTGAGCTTCGTAGATACGGTCTCATTCCCGCGCTCTAGACGATTCGGCAGACCAAAAAATGCCGAAGGCTGGTCATGTACCCCGTCCCATTTCTGACGAGCATCCCACATCAGCCCAAAGAGCAGATCCCCTTTCCTTATAGCCATTAAGGGCACGGTAATTTTGCGTGGATGAGGGACATAGCGATAGGCATCAACGGTGTCTACGACCGCATTCGTGTCCGAGGATCGATTGTTCTTCTCCATCGCATCGAGCCATTCCAAGCCGGGGAATAGCGCCTCGTTGATATAATCCCCCTGCAGATCTGTCGTAGAACGAATTACTTTATGCTGCGAATCAAGCGCAGGGATCCCAGCTTCCCCCAACAGCATCGTCGGTCCGACAATGGCGGCAACATTTCTTATCCTGTCTGCTTGCAGCGAATGCTTCAATTCCAGGTTGCCGTATACACTGTCAGTGACGCGAACGGCTCCCGACCATTCAGCGCCATCTGGAGCCTGGAAAGAGATCTCGAAATCTCGCGGAGCTAGGGATGACGGTGCCGCCGCATACAATTCCTTTACAGTCAATTGGTCCTGACCGACAATTTCCTGTACGCTTCCCAGAGACGGCATAACGGCGATTCGGCTCCATGCGCCGCTTCTCATAGCTTCCACCCATGCAAAACCATAACCTTCTAGTCCTGTAGTTTCAGGTGAAGGATAGACCAACCGCTCCTCCTCATTCCCGATCACCACGTCATCGGGCTGACCGCTGGCCGGGAGGGCCGTGTTCACACTAAAAATGCGCGATACCCCCCTTGTCGCCGGGATACCAAGGCCTTTTACCGAGAAAACGATAGCCCCTGCTCCCGTGCCCTGCACAGTGGCATTATACGTTAAGGTTACGCTTTCACCAGAAGCCAGTTGAGTGACTGACGCGCCCCCGACTGGCGTGATCTCAAGGAAATCAGGGGCATCCAATTGAACAGACAATCCTGTCGCGCCGGCCCCTATGTTTTCCAGCTTAGCTTTGATAACGAAGCTGTCGCCAGGCGATACGATCTCTTGGGGAGAGGTCTCGAATTGGGTCAATCGGATCTCGGCTGGAAGATCCTGCTTTCTAAGCAGGCTAATACCCTTGACGATGAGTGCAATCCCATCCTTCATGCTGGGATAGGTCGCCATCGGGTCGATTCGCAGCTTCGTGATATTCCCCGTCCAGCCGGCATGCTCGCCCATATCGATGATGTAATGCTGAAATTCCGGCACTTCAACCGCCGTATTGCGGAACGCAACCTTCCGTGATTCGCTGAGCTTATTCGTATCGGCTCCTGCATCTGTCCCGAAATAAATGGCTGCATTGGCCGTATGATTCACCTTCATCCAAATGCTCAAATAGCGGTAATCGGCAGGGATGTTGGGAAAGCCAGCATCGTGCAGATCCAGATAGAAATTCGGATTGGAGGTGGAAGCCTCGATAGGCGCGGACGTCGTAAACAGATGAACGCCTTCTGAGTCCCGATAAACATTATCAGTCTCGATATGATTAGCCCAGACACCTTTGTCCGAATTGGCGTCCCAGCCCAATAGATTCGACCATGGAGCTGACGTTTTGCCGTACAAATCATCTTGCTCTTGAGCCAGAATAACCGTAGGGCTTGTAAAATTCCAATCCGTAACCAACGTGTTGCCAAGTGGAACTTTGGTGTACTTAGCAGAAGCGATTGCACCTGCAAGTCCGCCCCGTACCGCCATCGCTTTCAAATAAGTCGTCTCCGTAACGGTAAGCGATACGGTCGGCGCATGCACAATCGTTCCGTTCGCTGCCGTATCGGTCACCGCGTCATAAAGCGGATTCGTTCCATCTGTCGTGTATAGGAGTGAATCCGCATAGACCGATTGCATCACAACAGGCTGGCTCACATGAAAGATAGCAGCGTTCGTCAAAGAGACTGGATTGACACCCGCAACGTACGTTTCTTCCCTCTGCGCCTTGATCTCGCCGTGCAATAGGGCAATGGCCTTGAAATTCGTAGTTTTATCTACGACAAGGGAATCCCCGAAAATGAAATCGCCACTCAGCGGGTACCCATGGGATATGGTGGGTTCAGAGCCATCCAGCGTGTACCTGATTTGTTCTGCCCCAATGACGGAGATGTCAATTTGCTTGGAACCGCCATAGAAGGTTTCTCCTTCCGTTACCGTCAGCTGGGTTTGCAAAGACTGCCCGACATGAACCGTTTTGCTGCGATACATGGTCATATCCGTTTCAATCTGGGTTCTGTCGCTCTTATACACTGGATACAGCTCCACCTTGTAGTCCTTGTTTGGCGTTAAACCATCGATACGTACATACTTATCCCTCGTGCCCGAGTATTTAAAGATCTGCTCGTTGGTGTTGTCCGTCGTGTTACGATAGTGGATATTGAAATTGGAAACGCTTTCATTTAAAACTGGAATATAGACATAGAAACCGTCAATATCTCCCGCCAAGCCAAAATCATCCCGCTCGTTCTCCGGCTTCAGCTTGTTCAACAAGAAGTTATCCATCTTGAAGCCGGCATTCCCATTGGCAAATACCCCCACGAAACCTGCTCCAACCTCTGAAGCCCTCAGCACATCAACAATCGGAGTCGTCGATCCGTTCACGTATGTGCGAACGCGCTTCCCGTCAACAACTTGTTTCACGCGGAACGTCTCCCACGGCATGATATCCCTGTTTAATCCGGGTACCCCGTACTCCTTAATCCCCCGATATTTCCCCCCATCCATATTGGCAATTGACGTTGCTCCTTCAAAAAAGTTCATTTTACCATCATACGTGACATGCGTCTTGAACTGGGCATCCCAACCATCGTTCCAGGCATTCTTCTGGAATTGTATCCCCGCTTGCTTATTCAGCTCCCGATGTGTCATCGTCATATCAAATGACAGCTCGAAGTCTTCGAATTTATTCGTAGGATTACTGGCGAATCCGTAATCAAACACCCCAATCGTTGAACCATTGAACGGTCCCAGCACCATTTGTCCGCCATTCAAAGATACATGCCCCGTATCCCCGGAAAATTTGAAAGCATTGCTGTTCCCGTCATGATATGTGCTGTTTTGCATCGTACCGGATTCAAAATCAAGCAAATAAGTGGATCCTTCGCGGATCACCGCACGATTTGCGCTAGCAGCGGCTTCCTGCGGTTTACCAATAACTGCGTAAGGCAAGAGCAGCAGAGTCGCCATAGCAGCGGCCGTCCATTTTTTCAACAGGATCACGATCATCACTCCCTGGAAAGGTATTTTTCCCGGTATTGTCCGGGTGTAATTCCTTCTTGCTTGCGAAAATAACGAATAAAATTCTGGGAATTGTTATAATGCAATCTCTCGGCAATCTCGGCAATCTTCAGCTCCGTGTCCACCAGCATCGTCTTGGCCAGCTGCAAGCGGAAGCTCGAGACATAATCGCTGAAATTCACGCCTACCTCTTTACGGAACACCCCCCGGATATAATCTGGATGATAGCCCAGCCTGGATGCGCATAGATCGAGTGATAGATCTGTCTCCGCCTCCTGATGAATCATCGCCAACATCTGATCGGAGATTTTGGCGTACTGGTGTTTACGTTTCTTTTCCAACAATTCCATCATCGGATAGATAAGCGTTAACCGGAACCATTGTCCAATCTCCATGATCGTCTTCAATCGGTACAATTGATCGATCAGCGATTTCTCCCCGTCATACAACGACTCTATCGGCTCACCCAGATGCTGCGCCATTCGAATCAAATCCATCAAGAATGCCGTCAGTGGAACAAAATATTCCCGATGCCCTACTTTTTCCTGAAAGACCTCTTGCAAATAATCGTCCAACAGCAGATCCGCTTGCGCGAAATCCGCCAACTTCACAGCATCCAGCAGCTCCTGCTCAATCCGATGGGGAAAACGGGACAGAATCGTCCCCTCCGGCTCTACATCGACAATATGAATGACAGAACCCGGTCCTGTGCGAATCGTATATTTCAGCGCTTCTGTTGCATCCTGATAGGCCATCTGGGCGGACTCAACCGTAGGGTAAAACCGGCTAATGCCCACACTAACTCCTAATTCCAGAAATTGTTCCACCTTCTGTCTAATCTCAGCCGCCCAATCGTTGATCTGCTTCTTATACGAATCCTCGGACAATCCCGTTCTGCCGATCAGCGTAACCTGTGTATGATGAATAACCGTCGGTTTCAGCCTTGCAGACGATGGCACGATTTCTCCAACCATATTATTAATCGCAAACAGCAGCAGGTCTTTATCCATCTCCGCATACCGAGTGTCTTCAAGCGTATCAATTTGGACGGCCATAACACATACCTGTTTCCAGGCTTCCTTATCCGTAAATACGCCCAACCTTTCCTTAATCTCCTTGGCTCTCACCTCCCCTTGATAAAGCTTGATCATGAACAGCTCCTCCACCTGCCGCTGCTGTCCTTCGATAATACCGGTCAAGCGATGTTTGGTATGCAGCATCTCATGAACTTGACTCCCAATATATTGAAGCTCGTCGCGATTATGATAAGCCGCCTGCTCTGGCTCCGCCTGAAGAGAGCGGTACAATCGGCTGATTGGGCCGTACATTCTCCTCGAACCTAACCAGGATAGCAGCATCGTGACGGCAAGAATCAGCAAGCATGCTGTATAGGTATACCATTCAATCACTTTGGAATCCTTCGTTATGAGATCAACTGACGATATGGAAACATAGGTCCACCCATTGTAAGGGGACTTGCGGAAGGTTACGCCGACATCGCCACTCACACTCGTATGATAGGTGCCGATCGCATCTGTCCCCTGCAGAAGAGACTGCAGCTCAGCAGCATGGCTGAAATCTTTCCCAATATAGGCCGGATTGCTGTGCGCAAGCACCACCCCCTCCTCATTGAGAATCATCACTTCACCAAGGTCGCTATTGTTGGCGAGCAGTTTATTCAGCTCTTTGCTTTGGAACTTCATAATCATTAACCCCGAAGGAACAAGCGAATGCAGAGGAAGCTTTTTAACCATATGCACCTGCCCCTCTGCTTCTGCAATCGTCCAGAAGCTGGTCTTGCCATATTTGGCGTAATTCCTCACCATCTCCGCTTGCGCGAAGCTATCCAGTCTGAATACTTCGGTGCTGTTGTTAATCGCCCAACCCTGATTCAAGCTGACCAGCAGCACATCATAGATGCCCAGATCGAAACTTTGCAGCTGATGCAGTCCCTGCAGCAAGCCATTGACCGTTTCGAATTGGTCCGGGGTTAGCTGCATATTCATGGCTGAACTCACCAAGGAGGCACTGATGAATTGCACCGCCGATTTGTCCGCTGTCTTCAGAATCTGCTCCACCCGTTGCTGGGTTTGCTCGAGATTCAGCATGTTTCCCTTCGCGACTTTATCCTGAATGATCTCAGAGGATTTCTGATAGGACAGCACGCCTAGTACAAGTACCGGAAGTGTTCCCAGCAGCATGCTGAATAGAAACAACCGAAACAAGAATTTGGGTGGACGGATTCTCATGATGGGCCAAACCTCCATGGTTTCGAAATACGAAGGAACTCACTGCCGCACGCAGCGTGAATTCCTTTCTCTCATTGTAATTCAGCCATCCGCGCACAGCCAGCTAAACCCCGCTTTATTTTTTGAACGCCTTATACTGTGTGGTGTATTCCTCGATAATTTTATCCCCACCGCCTTTGCGCCACTGCTCCAGAGCCAGATTCCAGCCCGCCTCGTCAATGTTGCCCATAATGAATTTAATTCTGGCATCTTGAATGATTTTGGTTAACTCGGAGCCTTTTTCCGCGAGTGTAGCGGATTGGAACGACTCTGCCGGATTGGGGACAGCGATAGCCGCATTATCTTTGAACATTTGCTTATACTTTTTGACGATTGAAGCGTCTTCTCCAGCTGTAACTAAAGCGCCATCATCAAACCGGAGTTGGTATATGGCATTAATATCGGTTTCGTAAGCTTTGCCATCTGTCCTTGCTGGCTTTCCATTTTCCACCTTATAATGTTTGCCTTCTACGCCCCATTCGAATAGATTTTGCATCTTGGCATCAGCCAATTTATCCAAGAAACCTAATATATTTTTGAGATCTTTCTCGGTTTTGACACTCGTTTTCGGGAACATATATGTGCCCACGTATCCGCCGTTGAACAGCATCAATCTCTCACCTTTGGGGCCCTTGATTCTACTGGCTACATCAAGTTCAGCTTTGGGATTCGCTTTGGCCAGATCATTGAATCCAGCGTTTACATCGTCCAGTGTGCTGATGATTAATCCGGCATTGCCCTGATTGATTGCTTCTTGGCGCTTCGTTCCCGGTACAACGGCGAAGTCCTGATTGATCAGCTTTTCATCATACAGACGTTTATAGAACTTGAGCGCATCCACATATTCCTTGCTCATAAAGTCAGGTACAATCTTATCGTCTTGCACGCCATATAGATTGGGACCCCCATACCAGCCCAGAATCGTTTGGAAGCCATTCATCCCTCTTCCTTCATACATGCCAAACGTATCATTCTTCCCGTTCTTATCCGGGTCCTTCGTGCTGAACGCTTTAATTACACCATAGAAATCGTCGATTGTCTTAGGCTCGCTCAGCCCTACCGACTCTAGCCAGTCCTTGCGTAAAATGATTCCTTCCCGTGCAACCGGACGGCTGCGGAAGATGCCGTACGTCTTGCCGTCAACAGCAATATTGTTCAGAACAAGAGGGTTCAGCTTGCTTAAATTGGGATACTCCTTCAGATAAGGACCCACTTCCCAGAACATGCCGGACTTTACTGCGTTGACAATACTTTGGCTCTTATTGCTGGCAATCATCATAATCTGGGGAAGCTCGCCTGCGGCAATCGTAGCATTGATTTTGTCATTATAAGCGGAATTCGGCACCCAGGTGATATCAAGCTTGGTCCCTGTATATTCCTCAATCATTTTGACCGCTTCGTTATCCGCTTTCGGTGGTTCAGCCGAGTAATACATGTTCATCATGGACAGCTTAAGCGGTTCCATAGGCTTCGCCGACCCTACCGTGCCTTGCGGAGACGCCGAAGCATTCGCCGATTCATCCCCGCCTTGACTGCATCCTGCAAGTAACCCTGCCGCAAGTACAATTGCTCCGGCAACACTCCAACCACTTGCTTGTCGTCCACTGCGTTCTGTCATTTCTGTAAGCCTCCCTATACTTCCCTCAGTTTTATATTAAAAGATAACCCGTCCTGCGTCATCCTTTAACCGAACCCAATAAAACCCCTTTAGCGAAATGCTTTTGTAAAAATGGATACACAATCAAAATCGGCAGCGTCGATACCGTAATAACAGCCATCTTGATCGATTGCGGAGGAATGACGAACGCGTCGTTCACTTGACTGGAATCGCCGATTCCCCCCTCGGCCATAATGACGACTTGACGCAAAATGACCTGAATTGGCCATTTCGTCGTATCATTGATATACAGAATTGCAGAGAAAAAGGAGTTCCAATGTCCTACTGCATAAAATAGCGAAAAGGTGGCAATTGCCGGTAATGATAAGGGCAGTACAATTTTGAATAAAATACCGACATCATTACTGCCGTCGATTTTGGCTGACTCCTCGATGCCTTCGGGCATCTGCTGAAAGAAATTTTTCAGGATAATCAGATTGAAGGCGCTAATCGCCCCTGGAATCAGCAGGGACCAGAGCGAATTCATTAAGCCCAGCATTTTGACCACAAGAAAGGTCGGAATCATTCCCCCGCTGAACAGCATGGAGAAGATGATCATCAGCATAATCGGCTTGCGCCAGAGCAGTTCCTTGCGGGCAAGCGGATACGCCATCAGCACCGTAAAAAGTAAATTGATGAACGTCCCCACCACGGTTATGAAAATCGTATTAAATAAACTGCGGACAATCGTCTTCGTCGAGAAAATATAGGTGTAAGCCTCCAGTGAAAACTTGGTCGGTATCAGAACCATACCTCGCTTGGCAAATTCCTCCGATGACGCAAATGAGCCCAGCACCATGTAGAGAAACGGAAGCACAGTCAGCGCTGAGAACAAAATTAATAAGGAAATGTTCGTTATGTCAAATAACCGTCCACCCCACGTGCGGTCTTTCATCAGGCTCTCCTCCTATTAATAAATTCCTTCATCTCCAGACTTCTTGGCCAGTGCGTTCGTTGCCAGCACCAGAATCAAGCCAACCAGCGATTTGAACAGACCAACGGCCGTACTGTAGCTGAATTGCGCCTGATTGATCCCCACGGAATACACATACGTATCAAAAACTTCGCCAACCTCGCGATTCATCGCATTGAGCATCAGGATAATCTGTTCGAAGCCCGTATCCAGGAAGTGACCCAACCGTAAAATCAATAAGATCACAATCGTGTTGCGAATCGCCGGCAATGTAATGTGCCAGAGCTGACGCCAGCGTCCCGCCCCATCGATTTTGGCAGCTTCATACAAGCCAGGATCCACGCCAGCCAAGGCGGCAAGGAAAATGATCGTACCCCAACCAGTCTCCTTCCAGATCACCTCGGTCATAATTAACGTTCGGAACCAATCCGCACTGATGAGGAAGTTCGCCTTTTCCCCGCCCAACCTTACAATCGCCTCGTTCACCACACCTCCTTCCACTGTAAAGAGCAGATAGAAAATACCGACAACAACGACCCACGAGAAGAAATGCGGGATATAAATCATCGTCTGAACGAATCGTTTCAGAAATTCCTTGCGAACCTCATTGAGCATCAAAGCGATTGCAATCGGCAGCGGAAAGAAAAAAATCAGGTTATACAGCGCCAGCATAACTGTATTGCGAAACAGCATCCAGAACGTTGGCTCATTAAAAAACCGGATAAAATGCTTCATTCCCACCCAATCACTATGCCAAAAGCCAAGAAAAGGCTGGTAATTCTGGAAAGCGATCAATACACCCCACATCGGCAAATATTTAAACAGCAAGAAATACACAATGCCCGGCAAGAGCATGAGATACAGCCAGCGGTCGCGGAGAACAATCTTCATCGCCATCCCCCTCATGCGGACTCTCTTATGGAAGGATTCTCTTCCAGCCCAGCGATCTTTTGGGTAATAGGCTCACAGACAAGCATCGTATAAGCAGTTATTTCCATGGGTTTATCCTCCAGTGTTATCTTTGACGGCTCGAAGCTCGCCTGGCTGTTTTAGCTTTCACCGACGATCATTCCCATCGATGAATCGAATAGCCTCCGACGCGATCTCCGGTCACGATAAATTCATTTTTGTTCAGATCATAGTGCACGCTAGCTACTTTATCCAAAGAATCAAGCACAACGGCGAATTTCTTCGTGATGAGATAGCCTGCCACAATAAAGGAACCTTGATCAGGAATATCAATGGGACTGGCGTTGCGAAGCCGATTCCTTTCGCTTAGTTCCATCATCCGTCCCATCTGCTCTTCAGACGCATTCCCCCAATGCTCCCGCGTCCCTACCCCCTCTAGCTCCAGATAGCTTACTCGTTCGTTAAATGCCAGCTGTCGGACACGATTCATATACATTCTCGCGTGTTCTACCGGAACTCGAATATCCGTTTCGCCATGAGCGATAAATAATGGCGTGCGCAGATTCTCCGCCAGCGTTATGCCGCTCCGAGACCTGTAGGCTTCTGGATCAGCCTGCGGGGGAAAGCCTATCCATACATCCAATTCATCTTGGAATTCTCCAATGGCATCATTGTCATACCAAACGGCGTAATCCGTAATTCCGCACATCGCCGTAGCCGCTGCAAAAAAATCTGGAAACTTGCCGACAATCGCATAGGCGTTTCCGCCCCCGCCGCTTCCGCCCTCAAAATACACCACATCGGGATCTATAATGCAGTCCTGATAATGTTTGCGCACATAATTCACGGCATCGATGACATCCAGCAGCTCCCAACCATTACAGTCTGGATTGCCATCTGAGAAAGCCCTCCCCCGCATATCCACTTCAATCGTAAGATACCCGACATTGTAAGCCGTATTCTTATATTCGAATGGCGGTATACTCATGTGCCAACCATGAGTCGTCACTAGAATGCGCGAAGGCTTATGCGGTTTTAAGACTCGCATTGCCAACCTAAGCTGCGGATCTCTAGAAGAAGGATAATAAATCAGGTCGCAGTAGGGCGAGTAGCGGTTATCGCGATCTCCCTCAAATTGACGTTTAGCTCGGATTGAATCCTCGTATTTATCGAAGCTCATAGCGCGCTTCCTCCTATGACATATTGTGCTGCTATCATCCGGTCGCAATGGGTGGTTGCGACTGATTAGCTTGAGCTTAGCCCCTCCTGCCAATAACCGTCTACAATCATTACCGAGCGAGTTAGGGAGAAATGAGTGAAGTAATCCTCAGCGAGTCAGGGTAATCATTAGCGAAGGGGCTGGAATTCAACATCTGAGCGAATATATCCCATAAAACAAAAAAACCGCGATATACGCGGCATTAGAGTTGAGCTTATTTGTTTTGGCTGTAAAGCATTCTAGCATGAACACAATTTATCGGTTCGTTTGCTGGTATTTCAAGAAAATATGCTAACTGCCATGTCTGAGTTTTTTGAGCCTGAAGGCTTGTAGGCTTGTCCCAAGACGGGTAGACACGCATGCCACGTTTCCCACCTTCACCTTTATTGGATATGATATTGCGATGTAACAGAACATTTTTGGGAAACACAAATTGACCAAATTTATTGCCATCCCGTGTGCTGATAACGAAAAATTCCACTGGTTCTGATACATCATACGGTTGTGGCTTTCCAGCCCCTATTCTTTGCCATAGCGTTACAAATTGTCCGACTTTCGTGGGAGTAATTTTAGCAACACGAAATCGGATAAAGTGTGAGTTTGCTTTGAACAAATAGGCTCCATATTCAGCATTTTGGGCTTCGGAGAGTGGTTGAGAACACTCATATCCGCACAAGTTATAGACCAATCTCTTGGCGGCAAGCAGATCACTGTGAAGTGTGTCTGGGTAGGACCAAGAAATTGGATCATTAACACCCGTTTCCACTGCCTTACAAATTTCCTTATCTATTGGAATCACCCTTTCTCTGCCATTCTCAACCTCTCATTAAATACACCATGCACCAGAGCGACTCAGCTCGGATACATGGTGTACAGTGCGTAGTGCAAGGGGCATGGCGCATAGTTCATGTACATCGTGCATGCTGCTTCGCTTAACGAAACATCGCCCACAGTCGGATTAAGTGAAAGGTGTTGGAAGGATCAATCTTTTGCGCAATAATAAACTCCAAGACTTGCGTCGTCTGGTTGCCGTTCAGCTTCTCGCCTAAGATATTGGCAGCAAGCCCGATTAAGCGTGTAACTTTCGCATGGTTTTGCAAATCAGCCTTGGTGACGCCCTGCAGCAGCATTTTGATACGTTCCTTGATCTCTGGGTTCTTCATTTTGAACTTCACACGCTCCACGAGCGCGGGATCGATGCCATACTGTTGATAGCTCATGTTCCCACCTCCGATCAGCTGTCCTGCTACTAGCATATGAATGCAGCGAGGCGAACTTGACTCGAATCAGAAACCTTCGAAAGAATGGATTTTATCCAATCAAAATCAGTTTTAGCGAGGTTGCATGGTCGATCCGTTGGATATATCCAATCGATTGCCTTGGAATCGCCCAATCCAGGCTATTTCTGAGATTTCCACTGGATTTGTCCAATGGAACTTGACATTTTCATCGCAAATGGTGAAATCCATTGGATAAATCCAGTGTAGGAAGCGAATATCTCCAAGATAGACACAGATAGCCTTCCTAGGCCAGCATTGATACAGGGTAAGCAGCTAATCTTGGTCGATGCAGCAGCAGACAGGGAATCTCTATCCAAAAAACAAGAGGCTGCTCGCCGGTTTTTTCACCTTTGGAGACAACCTCTCACATTTTACATATAAATGGCAATAAGAATAACACAGATACAATTGAGTACAACGAGCAACGGAATACCAATCACAAACGAGGTATGTTTGGTTTTATGACGCCATACGCGCATCCCCAGCCAACCGCCGATTCCGCCACCGAGCGCAGCCAAGGTAAACAGCCGTTTCTCCGGCACGCGGCGACCGCCTTTTTTGGCCTGTCCTTTGTCATGTCCCATTTCTATAAACGTAATGATATTCATCAGCAATAAATAAACAAGAAAATAAGTCAAATGCGGGACACCTTCATTTCAAAAAATAGTAGATTCTACTATCTATCTTAAAAGCGAACGCGCATGCGGTCAATATCTACGGCTAACACGCAAAAATCAGGACCGGCAATGACTACCCGCAAAACGCTGCAAAACCCTCGCTGCTAATCCAGCACTTCGCTATCAAAAATATGCGAACGCTCCAAGTAGGCTCTCAGCCCCAGGAAAGACGCCCCGGTCCAGAAGGACGAGTCGCCCACCAGCTCCGCCGCATCATCGCGCGCCTCTTCCATAACTTCGAAATCCGCCATCATGTCGGCGATACGGAACTCCGGCAGCCCGCTTTGCTTCGTGCCGAAGAAGTCCCCCGGCCCGCGCAGCTCCAGATCGCGGCGGGCTATCTCGAAGCCGTCCGTCGTCTCCGTCATCGCCTTCATGCGCTCCTTGCCGACCTCCGTCTTCGGGTCGGCGATGAGCACGCAGAAGGACTGGTGCTCGCCGCGGCCAACCCGCCCGCGCAGCTGGTGCAGCTGCGACAGGCCGAAGCGGTCGGCGTCGTAGATAACCATCAGCGTGGCGTTCGGCACGTCCACGCCAACCTCGATGACCGTGGTGGAGACGAGCGCCTCCACGGTCCCTTCCTTGAACGCGCGCATGATCGCTTCCTTCTCCTGCGCGCTCATCCGCCCGTGCAGCAGGCCGATCCGCATCTGCGGGAAGTGCTGCTGCAGCTGAATGTGGACGTCGATCGCATTCTGCACGTCGAGCTTGTCCGACTCTTCAATGAGCGGACAAATCACATACGCCTGCCGGCCTGCGGCCACCTCGCGCTGAATGAAGCCGAGCACGCGTTCCAGCATCGCATGCTGAACCGCGTACGTCTTGATCGGCTTGCGCCCCTTCGGCAGCTCGCGCAGCGTCGACACATCCATGTCGCCAAAGGCGGTAATCGCCAGCGTGCGCGGAATCGGCGTCGCCGTCATCGTCAGCACATCGGGCTGCATCCCCTTGCGCCGCAGAATGCTGCGTTGGTTCACCCCGAAGCGATGCTGTTCATCCGTCACAACCAGTCCCAGCTGGCGGAAGAGGACATCCTCTTGGATGAGCGCGTGCGTGCCGACGAGCACGTCGATCAGGCCCATCTGCAAGGAAGCCAGCAGATCCCGCCGCTGGCGATCGGTCGAGCTGCCGGTCAGCAGCGCCACCTGAAGCCCGTAGGGCTCGAACAAGCTGGTCAGCGAGCGATTGTGCTGCTCGGCCAGGATCTCCGTCGGCACCATCAGCGCGCCTTGGTAGCCAGCCTTCACCGTCGCGTAGAGGCCTATGGCCGCAACGATCGTCTTGCCCGCACCGACATCGCCCTGCAGCAGTCGGTTCATGCTGTAAGGCTCCTGCATGTCGTGCAGGAGCTCAGCGACGACCTTCTTCTGCGACTCCGTCAGCTGGAAGGGCAGCGCGCGCACGAACGCGCGGACAGCAGGCAAGTCCACCTGCTGCTTAAGCCCGTCCGCCCGGTTGCGCGTCACGGCGCGGTAAGCCTGCAGTTTGAGCTGGAACAGGAACAGCTCCTCATAGACCATGCGCCTGCGCGCCTGCTTGCCTTCCTCCACGCCACTCGGCGTGTGGATGACCGCCAGCGCCTTGCTGCGCGGCATGAAGCCGTACCTGCCGGTCAGGCTCTCCGGCAGCACTTCACTGATCATGGCGCTGTACTGTGTCAGCGCCTGCGCAATGACCTTGCGCATCCACTTCTGTGTAATCGAGCCCGCAACCGAATAAACCGGCTGGATCGTGCCGGTATTCGAATCCCCTTGTCCGGGAAACTCTGAATCGGACACGCTCATTTGCCTGCGCTTGCCGTCCCACTTGCCAGTGAGGATAATCTCCTGCTGCGGCCGCAAGCGGTCCTTCAAGAAGTGGCGGTTGAACCACACCGCCGTCAGCAGGAACTCATCCACCATCACCTTGCAGGATAATCGGGACTTGCCGCTGTAACGCTGCAGCACCGGCTCGCCGATGATATACCCCTTCACGGTGACGCGGTCGCCGTCCTTCACGCTCGCCAAATCACGGACCGTGTAATCCTCATACCGGAACGGCACATATTCCAATAAATCCATAACCGTAAAAACGCCCATGGCGTTTAGCTCAAGTGCCTTCTGAGCGCCAACACCATGGACTTCGCGTACTGCAATTTGATTTAAATCCATAGGCTTACACCGTACTGACGAAGGCTGCGATAGTGCCTGGACCTGCATGTGCGCCAATCACCGGACCTAAAGTAATATAGTCCACATGCTCCACAGCGAATTGCTGCATAATCGCTTCTCGCAGCAGCTCCGCGCCTTCCCTATTGTTGGCATGAGCAATGTGCATGCTGCGAATGCTGCGGCTCGGAATATCAGCAGCCAGCAGCTCCAGAATGCGTGCAATTGCTTTTTTGTGACCGCGCACCTTATCAATGGCCGCTACTTCACCCTCGCGATCCAAGGAAAGGATCGGCTTAATATTTAATAAGGAACCGAACAGTGCAGAGGCTTTGCCGATTCGGCCGCCTTTTTGCAGAAATTCCAGCGTATCCACAAGAAAATAAATGTAAAAGTTCTCTCTCATCGTTTGGACAAGCGCCAAAATTTCCGCTGCACTTTTCCCTTCTCTAGCCGCCCTTGCAGCAGCTACGACCAGCGCACCGATTCCATAGGAAGCAGAACGGGAATCCACCACATGCACCTTGCCAGGTGTATCCTCCAGCATCGTGGAGGCCAGCAAAGCGGACTGGTACGTTCCACTCAGGACCGAAGCCAGATGGATCGAGATAATCTCCGTATCCGGCTCCTCCAGCAAGCTTTGATAAACAGTCAGAAACTCGGCCGGGGAGGGCTGTGATGTTCGAGGAAAATGAGGCGACGAAACCAGCTTAGGATAAAATTCCTCCGACTGCAGCGTCACCGTATCCAAATATTGCTCATCGCCAAAATGAATCTTAAGCGGCACCATCGCAATCTGAAGCTCCTGCCTCAGTGCCGAAGGGATGTCCGCTGTACTGTCCGTTACGATACGAATGTTAGTCAACCGGGCTCACTCCATTTCTCGCATTTGGTCCACTGCCTATGCAATCGTTACTCAACGGAGAACAGGTACGCGTACAAAGGCTGTCCACCTGGATGAAGCTCAACTTCGATATCTGGGTACATGGCCTGGATGAACGCTTCAAGTTCCTCGGTTTCTTCCTCCTTGGCATCTTCTCCCGTGAGGATAGTAACAATTTCGCTGCCTTCTTCAATCATTTCTTCCAACAGCTTTTTGCAAGCGTCCATCAGACTCGGCTGGGACGACACAATCCGGCCATCTTGGATGCCGATAAAATGCCCCTGCTTAATCTCAATGCCATCCATGTTCGTATCCCGCACGGCATACGTAACTTGGCCCGATTTGACACGTCTGAGTGAATCGTTCATTGCTGCCGTATTCGTATGGGCGTCCGCCTTCTCTTGGAAAGCCAGAATCGCGGCCAAACCTTGCGGAATCGATTTGGACGGGATCACAACCAGTGTCTTGTTGTCCACCAACTCCACAGCCTGCTGCGCCGCCAATATAATATTCGAATTGTTCGGCAGCACATAGATGGTTTCTGCATCAATGCTGTTCACGGCATTCACAATATCCTCTGTACTCGGATTCATGGTTTGCCCGCCGGACAACACCACATCGACACCAACGCTGGACAGAATATCCGTAATCCCGTCCCCCAGAGCTACCGCAACGAAGCCATACGCTTTTCTTGGCGTAGACGCTCCTAGCGTTTCGACAGCCACCGAAGGCGGCGCCTCGTACCCGTCTGCTAAATCTTCCAATATATGTGAATGCTGATCGCGCATATTTTCAATTTTGATACGGCTCAGAGCGCCGTAATTCATCGCTTGGTTCATGACTTCACCTGGATATTCGGCGTGAATATGCACCTTCACCAACTCATCATCGGCAACAACGAGCAGCGAATCTCCCAGCTTGCTCAGTTGATCGCGGAAAGTCCCTTCATGGAAGGTCATCCCTTTGACCTTGCCTGGCGTAATCGTCAGCATGAATTCCGTACAATAGCCGAATTCGATATCTTCCGTAGCCAAATGAGCTTGCGCAGGAAGATGCGCATGCACTTCCTTGGCCAAATTCATGCCTGGAACGAGGGAAACAGCGTCCAATCGTGTATCCATCGTTGCATAGTCATCCTCTACCTGAACCAGACCGCCGCTCAGCGACGCCACAAAGCCTTCATAGACGCATACAAGTCCCTGACCGCCTGCATCTACCACACCCACTTGTTTGAGCACAGCAAGCTGCTCAGGCGTTCTGGCAAGTGCTTCCTTCGCTTTGCTCAGAACCTCTTGCATAAGATCCAGAATATCGCCTCCGCGGCGATACAGCACAGCGTGCTTAGCTGCTTCTTTGGATACGGTCAAAATCGTGCCTTCTACCGGTTTGACAACCGCTTTGTAGGCTGTTTCTACACCTTGCTGCAGCGCGGCTGCAAATTGCTGTACATTTACATGCTCAAGATCATGCACGTGCTTCGCAAATCCGCGAAACAACTGTGATAGAATAACCCCCGAGTTGCCTCTGGCGCCCATCAGTAACCCTTTGGACAATGCATCAGCTGCTTTCCCAATATGAGAGGATGGCTTCTTTTTCAGTTCCTCACAACCTGCCGTGAGGGTTAAGTTCATGTTGGTGCCGGTATCTCCATCGGGTACAGGGAAAACGTTCAGTCCATTAACCTTGTCTACATTTCTGCGCAGGTTATCTGCACCCGCCAAGACCATGGCAGTGAAGTCATTTCCATTTATTGAAATAAAGCGCTTACTCAAAGTGATTCCCCTTCCTGGTTACGGGCTTTTATTTAGCTACTCGAACGCCTTGAACAAAAATATTCACATCGTCCACATGAAGCCCTACGACTTCATTCAAAATATATTTAACTTTCGTTTGGACGTTACCTGCAACTACGGATATTTTGGTTCCATAGCTGACAATAATATAAAGGTCAATCTCAAGTCGTCCATTATCACGACGAACTTCGACACCGCGGCTTAAATTGTCCCGGCCCAGCAGCTCGGCTATCCCGTCTTTCAATTGCTTTCTAGTTGCCATGCCTACAAGTCCATAACAGTCTAGCGCAGCGGAACCCGCCAGGGTTGAAATCACTTCATTGGTAATGTACACTTTTCCATACTCGGTTGTGAGTTCAATTGGCATCATCTAAACAACTCCTTCAAATTTCCCATTAAGCAAGATTAACTTTTGTAACTCCCATTCCCGCCTTGCACGAACAAATCTGCCTCAACTATGTATAAGGAATGTGGACTAATCTTCATTGTACTATAACATACTTAATAAATAAACGGCAAAAAAGCAGGTAATTCGTTGACTAGCCTCCTTTTGCTATGCTATTATATCTAAGTGTGTTTTTGCTGATTATAACATGAATTACAAGAAGCAAAGTCTAAATTTGAGGAAAGCTGTCATGTCAAGCTTAGGCTTGCCACCCAGGCTGCTTTGTATACTGCCGAAGGAGGTGTCAAACATGTCCCGCAAATGTTTCATTACAGGTAAAAGTCCAGGTTCAGGTAATCACGTGTCCCACGCTAACAATAAAAACAAGCGTACTTGGGGAGTTAACGTTCAAAAGGTTCGCATCCTCGTTGATGGTAAACCAAAACGAGTTTACGTAAGTACTCGTGCGTTGAAATCCGGTAAAGTCGCTCGCGTTTAATTGCAAGCTTCTGATACTTACACTTTCGACAAAGACAAAAAGCACCTTATCGGTGCTTTTTTTGCTTTTCTGGGGGAATACCTAAGTATGGGCTGCTAATTTTTACTGAACGTATTTAGTACGGCCTTCACGAATCCACCCAAAAATCTTGGTAGCTTGATTGTGTAGAACTTCATTCTCTACCCCTCCTTAGAGTTTTCGTCAGAAAACTGACATGGTGAGCATTGGCTAAGCGTTTTCGTCAGAAAACTGACTTCGTGAGCATGGATCTAGCGCTTTTCGGAAAAATCTTGCCTTGTAAGCTACACTGTTTGCATGACTGCTCCTTAGCATCGTTACAACAGTATATGCCAGGGTCGTAAAAAAGTACCCTCTAATTTACTTTCTCCCTTAAATTCGCTTCCAGAAAGCAAAAAAAGCTACAAGAGTGCTTCACTCTTGTAACTATATGTATGCATCTAAGATGGCGTTATGCCCAGCTGTGTGTAAAGGGCAACACATAAACTGAAAATAAAATATAAAAGTATCGTCAGAACGATAAACCAGATCCGAAATCCTATTTGTTCAAACTGGCGAAAAAAACGTATCCCCACATACAAGGTACCGAGCGAGAAGATATACTTCGTGACCGATTGGATATTCGAAAAACAAGTCAACAGAATAGCGCAAAGTACGCTGTACATGACTAACCAGAGAAATCTCATCGTCTCCGCTCCCCTCTACCCGCGAATTCGCCGGATAGCATCGGCACGATCTGTTTGCCCGAACACCGCATTGCCAGCGACCAGCACATCCGCTCCAGCCTCCGTCACCTGGCGGGCTGTTACTTCATTAATCCCGCCGTCCACTTCGATATGAAGCTTGTGCAGCCCCTTAGCATTCGCTTGTTCTCGCAACGCACGAATTTTATTCAGCATCCCCGGGATGAACGCTTGTCCCCCGAAACCTGGATTCACCGTCATAATCAGAACCAGATCCAACTCTTCATCAAGCACGTGTTCAATCAGCGAAATCGGCGTAGCCGGATTCAATACAACTCCAGCCTTCACGCCGCTTTGCTTGATGAGATGAAGAGTCCGGTGCAGATGCGTGCAAGCTTCCACATGAACCGAGATCAAATCGGCACCCGCTTTAACGAAATCCGGAATATAGCGATCCGGCTGCTCGATCATCAAATGCACGTCAAGCGGCAGCTTCGTAATCGGACGTATCGCATCGACAACCAATGGACCAATCGTAATATTCGGTACAAAATGGCCATCCATGACATCGACATGAATCCAATCAGCCCCGCCCCGCTCCGCATCTTGAATCTCGGCCCCGAGCTTAGCGAAATCAGCTGATAAAATAGAAGGTGCTACATAAACCATTCGTCCTAATACCTCCTCTTCCGATCCTTAATTTCTGTTAAAAATAATAAGTAATGATCATAACGAGAAGCAGCAATCGTTCCTTCGGCTACCGCATCACGAACCTTGCAATCCGGCTCATGCAGATGCATGCAGCCTCTAAATCTGCAGCCTTCGGCGATTGCGGCGAATTCTCTGAAGCAATCCCCCAGGCCATCCGCTTCCACTTCCATGAAATCCAGTTGGCTGAATCCCGGCGTATCCGCGACAAGGCCTCCATTGGTTAAAGGGAGCAGTTCCACATGCCTTGTTGTATGCTTGCCTCGACCCAATCGCTGAGAAATCGCATTCGTCTCCAAATTCAGGCCGCTGATCATCTCATTTAACAACGAAGACTTGCCAACACCCGACTGACCGGCAAACACGCTGACCGCGCCATCGAGATGCTGCAGAATCGATTCCACGCCCTCTTGCAGCTTCGAACTCGTCTTTTGTACCGTGTAGCCAATTCCCTCATACAGCGTGGTAATCCGTTCTAATTCCGCAACCGTCATCTCCTTGGCGCCGGAAGCGTCGGGATCCGCAGTCAATAGATCGCTTTTGGTAAAACACAACAACACGTCAATCCCCGTATTCTCAATGTGAACAAGAAACTTGTCCAGCAATTGCAAATTCAGGACGGGCTCTGTCACCGAAAAAACGAGCACAACCAGATTCACATTGGCAATCGGAGGACGAATCAATTCCGAAGTACGGGGATGGATTTCCGTAACGGTGCCTTCCCCATTCTCTGTCTCTTCATACGACACGCGATCTCCTACAAGCGGAGTGATGTTTCGGTTCTTGAAAACGCCTCGGCCGCGGCAAGTAATCGTATTGGCTGCTACCAGTTCCGCCCCTTCGGGCAGAACATAGTAGTAACCGCTCAAAGCTTTGGTAATCGTTCCTTGCGGCATTAATTTGTGCCTCCAGTAGGTGGTTTAGAGGCAGTACCGCCTGCTTGACCTTGCCCATTTCCATTGTTGCCAACCGGGATTGCCGGCCCGCTATTATTTTGTTTGGGCGAGGCGGAAGGCGATACCGTAGGGCTCGGCGATGCCGTTTTCCCACTCTTTTGATCCAAATAATCTTGATATGTGCGCGTGATAGAGTTCACCAGACTATCGCCTTCTTTGATCAAGATAACGGCTTTCTTATCTGGAGAAACAATGACTTTCACGTCCAGATTTTGCGCTTTGGACACTTTTTCTGTTTTGTATTCGAAATTCTCATACTGAGCGTCACTGACGACAATTTTGAACTCGGAATCCTTGCCTTCTGTCGTCGGCTTCACAGGAATGCTAACTGTTAATTGACCGGCATCTTCCGGCAAACCATCGCTGATCACCAGAGAAATTTCGGCACCGACAGAGACATCCTGATTTTTGGTAAAAGGAAACTGTTGAATGACCTTGCCTTTGGCGACTTTATAGCTTTTCTCGCGCGTAATGCCATTCACAGGGAGCTTAAGATTCAGCTTCGCAATCTGCGCCTTCGCTTCCGCTTCCGTCATGCCGATAAGATCAGGCATCTTGAACGTTTCCTTGGCTTTGCTGACGACAAATGTAATGGCTGCTTTCTCCAGTTCAAATTCTTCCCCGACAAGCGGCGTTTGTTTCAAAATTGTACCTGGAGCATCCTCGGTCGTCTCTTGGGTGATCGTAATCTGATCATCATTGATCCCCAGAGCCTTCAGTTTCAACTTAGCATCCTTGAGCGGCTGCCCGGCGTAGTTCTCCATCTTGATTTTGGGAACGCCTTTGCTGACGTAGAGGGTTACCTTCGTGCCTACGTTCATTTTCATGCCGCTAGGCTCTTGACGAATCACAATATCTTTGGCGAGTTTGCTGTCAGTGTCATACTCAACAGTGGAACCAAGCCTGACCGCCGTTAGTTCCGCCTGCGCCTGAATCAGCGGTTTGTTAATCACGTTCGGCACTTCGACGGTTTCTACCGCGAACATTCCTTTGACATACCCTACCATGTACCACATCGCGCCAAGCACCATGAGCAGGACGACGATCCAAATTAACGGCTTAACCCAGCCTTTGCCTTTGGCAGGAACTGGCTCTTCACGCCAGGATGGCTTCTCCGGCTTCTCCGGTTCATCATCATCGAACGACTGGACCAACTGATCGGCGCGAATAGCCGGCATCACCAGCGTGCGCTCTTCGTCCATCCCATAGGCATCCCAGAAAGCGACCTTCGCCTCATTGCGGCGATCCGGATTCAAACAGGTATCCAGATCCTCCATCATGAGTTTCGCGGATCGGTAGCGTTCTTCGGGCTTTTTGCGCATCGCCTTGAGAATAATGTTCTCGACGCTTTGCGGGATGAGCGGGTTCACCTTGCGCGGCTCTTCCACATCTTCTTGCAAATGCTTGAGCGCTACCGATATCGGACTTTCCCCGAGAAAAGGCAGCTTGGCCGTCAACATTTGATACATCACAATCCCGAGCGAATACAAGTCGGATTTCTCCCCCGTATTCGTCCCTTTGGCATGCTCCGGCGAGAAATAATGCACAGAACCGACAACCGATCCAGTTTGTGTAATGGTGGAAGATGTAGCAGCGCGGGCGATACCGAAGTCAGTCACCTTCACGCGGCCGTTTTTGCCGATCAGAATATTGTGCGGCTTAATATCCCGGTGAATGATTTCATTATGGTGGGCGTGGTCAAGCGCATCTGCGATTTGACTCGCGAAATGAACAGCGTCTTCCACCTGAAGCGGAGCTTTTTCCTTAATTAAATCATTT
This sequence comes from Paenibacillus sp. HWE-109, assembly GCF_022163125.1. Classification (NCBI taxonomy): domain Bacteria; kingdom Bacillati; phylum Bacillota; class Bacilli; order Caryophanales; family Paenibacillaceae; genus Paenibacillus; species Paenibacillus sp. HWE-109. The sequence goes on from NZ_CP091881.1 coordinate 3,393,678, forward strand.
AAAGTTTTGCCTTCTATGTATTCCATCACAATGTAATGCACGTCTTCTTCTTGTCCCACATCATAAATACTGACGACATTAGGATGAGAAAGGGAAGCGGCTGCTTGAGCTTCTCTGCGAAAACGACGAATAAACTCTTCGTCATGCACATACTGCTGGCGCAGCACCTTCACAGCCACTTTGCGATTTAATAGCAAATCATGCCCTTTGTAGACCAAAGCCATGCCGCCTCCGCCGATGCGCTCCAAGATCTCATAGCGGCCTCCAAGCTTTCTACCGATCAATTCTCATCACCCCTTTTTTCGTCCGAATCTTGATCATGCGCAAGTAAAACAACCGTTACATTGTCGTCTCCGCCTTCATCCAATGCACTTTGAATCAAATGTTCTGCCGCCTCTTCCAAGTTGGCATGAGATTTGACGATTCGCTGAATCTCATTGGCATCGACCAAACCGCTCAGACCATCGCTGCAAATCAGAATAGTTTCTCCCGGCCGCCAGGCGTATTCATAGAGATCTACCTCCACACCGGGTTCTGTACCCAGTGCTCGGGTAATCCAATTCCGCCTAGGATGATGGTCCGCCTCTTCCATCGTAATCTGCCCGTTCTTCACAAGCTCATACACCAAAGAATGATCTTCCGTCAGCTGCGTGATCGCGTCATCCGTTATTTTGTAAGCTCGGCTGTCGCCGATGTGCCCGATAATAATAAGCTCCTGCGAAGCAATAACAGCAACGACTGTCGTTCCCATCCCGTGATAATTTTCTTGCCCCGAGGCAAATTCGTAAATCTTCTCATTTGCATGCTCGATGGCTTCCTTTAGCACCTGCTTGCAAGCTTCAACGGGCATTCCCCAATGGATCGACTGCAGCTGAGCTTGAATCATATCGATAGCCATTTGGCTAGCGATATCGCCAGCTTGATGTCCCCCCATACCATCGGCAACAATAGCCAAAGAAAGGCCACTGAGCTCATGTTGTATCGTAGCGCGATCCTCATTCACTAAACGGACTTTACCGATATCCGTACGGCTTACCATCTTCATCCGGATTTCACCTCATTACTTGCTCTCCATATGCTTCGCGCGCAATTGTCCGCAAGCAGCTGCAATATCACTGCCTTGTTCGCGGCGTATGGTGGCATTAATTTTGCCCTTCTCAAGAATACGCTGGAAGGTGAAAATATCATCCCTGGGCGTACGTTTGAAATCCCGTTCAGCTACGAAATTCACCGGAATCAGGTTTACGTGGCTAAGCGGCATATCCTTCAATACCAGCGCAAGCTCCTCAGCATGTTCAGGTTGGTCATTCACTTCCCCCATGAGGGCATATTCAAACGTAATCCGTCTGCCTGTTTTGGCAATGTAATACTTACAAGCCTCGATCAAATCGACGAACGGAAATCTACGGTTGACTGGCATCAGCTTGGAACGAAGCTTATCGTTCGGCGCATGAATCGAAATCGCCAAATTTACTTGCAAGTTTTCATCAGCAAATTTGTAAATATTCGGCACAATCCCGCTTGTCGATACCGTAATATGACGCTGTCCAATGTTCAATCCCTTAGGGTGAATCATGACGCGCAAGAAATTCATCGTAGCTTCATAATTCTCAAAAGGCTCGCCAATCCCCATAATAACGATGGAAGAAATCCGCTCCTGCGTCTCGTCCAGCAGTTTCTGCGCTTTGACTACTTGAGCGACGATCTCTCCGGGCTTCAGATCCCTTTTGAGACCACCCAGCGTGGAGGCGCAAAATGTGCAGCCTACACGACAACCCACCTGCGTAGTAACGCAGATACTGTTGCCGTAGTTGTGCTTCATGACAACCGTTTCAATCGCATTCTTGTCTTCCAACTCAAATAAAAACTTAACCGTACCATCTTGGGATTGATATTTGGCAATCTCGGTCAGCGTAACGAATTCAAACTGATCCTTAAGCTTGTCGCGCAGCGTTTTCGGCAAATTAGACATCTCATCAAAGCTGAATACCCGTTTGATATACAGCCAATCAAAAATTTGACCCGCCCGAAACGCGGATTCCCCATTCTCCTTCACCCAAACCTGCCACTCATCCCAATTCAAATCATACACAAACGGTTTCGCATTCTCACTTGCTTTACTAATCATATTTATCACAACCTGTTGTTATTTGGACTATTTTTTTACTAATCTCATGTATTTTATCACAAAGCGGGCACGAACACACATCCTCATCTGCCGGAGATGCCTTTGGCAGCCTAATTCGTCTGTCCCGCCTGTCTGTGGTTCCGCTGGAAATGAACTCCCCCGGCTAAGCTCGCTTACGCAGCCGGGCGATGAAAAAACCATCCGAGTGGAACTGCTGCGGCAAAATCTGCACCATGCCGGTTGCGGCAGCCGCCGGATCTATGCTCGCGAAACGATCCGCAGGAAGCGGATCGAGTTCGAATTCGCTATGCTCGGCGAGGAATCGCTCGACCATGCCTGCGTTTTCGGCGTGCTCGATGGTGCACGTGCTGTAAACCAGCACACCGCCCGGCTTCAGCAGCCGGTGCACGCGACTTAAGATACCGTGCTGCAGCTCACTGATCGCATCGATCTCCGCTTCCTGCTTCGCCCACTTGAGATCCGGCTTGCGGCGAATGACCCCGAGTCCTGAACAGGGTGCATCCAGCAGGATGCGGTCGAATGACTCCGCCGCAAAGTGCTCATCCAGCTTCGCCGCATCCATCACCAGCGTCTGAATAGACGACAGCCCCAGTCGCTCCGCCTGATCGGCGATCAGCTTCTGCTTGTGCTCATGCAGATCACAAGCCCAGATCTTGCCCACATCGTCCATCTTCTCGGCGATGTGCGCGGTCTTGCCGCCAGGGGCGGCGCAGCAGTCCAGCACCATCATGCCTGGACGCGGATCCAGAGCCTCGGCGACGAGCATCGAGCTCTCGTCTTGAATCGAGAAGTCCCCTTGCTGGAAGCCGGGGGACAGAGCCATGTTCCCGGCCCCCTGCACAAGGATGCCGGCCGGGGCCAGCTCTGACGCTTCCGCGCTGAGGCCGCTGCCCTGGAGCTGTTCCAGCAGCTCCAGGCGGCTGCGGCGCCTCGCGTTCGCGCGAATGCTCACATGCGGCGGCTCATTGTTCGCCGCACAGATCTGTTCCGTCAGCTCAGCGCCGAGCTGACGAATCCAGCGGCGCACGAGCCACTCCGGATGGGAGTGGCCCAGCGCTATGCGCTTCACATCGCCGAGCGCAGCCGGCAATGTGAGTTCAGCTTTGCTGCGAATGATCGCGCGCAGCACGCCATTGACCATGCCCGAGATGCCTTGATGGCCTCGGCGCTTCGCGATATTGACCGCTTCGCTCACGACCGCATGGTCGGGAATGCGGTCCAAATAATGCAGCTGATAGAAACTCAGCCGCAGCAAGCATCTAACCCAGGGCTCCAGCTTCGCCAGCCCTTTGCTCACAAAACGCTCCAAAAAGAAATCAATCGTATTTCTCCGTCCGATCGTCCCATAAACCAGTTCCGTCGCCAAGCCTGCATCGGCTCGTTCCAGCGCATGCTTCTGCAAAATTTGATTCAGAAGTAAATTGCTGTACGAGTGATTCTCTTCAACCCGGATCAGCACATCCAGCGCCGCCTCTCGGGCGGAATGCTTAACAGCGCTGCTCTTCGCAGCGCCTGAGGATGATTGTGATGCAGAGGGCTTGCCAGCCCCCGGCGATTTCTGATGTCCTTGTTTCGGACGTGTTGGTTTTTCCGTTGACAAATCAACTACCTCATTTTTTGTTAAGTAATAATGAATTTAAGTCCTTGCAGCTATTCGTTGCCGCCGCCCAATACCGTACCCGCAGCGATTTGAACGCCCCGAATAAATTCGGAAACAGGCATCGCTTTCTTGCCGGCAGGTTGAATTTCCGTCAGCCAGAGTGTGCCTTCGCCTGTCATAACTTCAATACCAAGCTGGCTGCTGCCCAGGACAGTCCCTGGTACCGGGTTATCGGCGCCTGCCGCAAAATTCCGGCTTTTCGGTTCCGAAGCACTCTTAGGATTCGCGCTGGCCCATACCTTCATCACTTCGCCATTCCACAGTGTATACGCGCCGGGAGCAGGATGTAAGCCGCGAACTTGATTCCATAACTCCACGGCAGAACGAGACCAATTGATCAGCTCGTCCTCCCTGCGGATATTCGGCGAATAGATCGCGTCTGCTTCATTCTGTGCAACAGCCTGTATACGCCCTGCCAATAAATCAGGCAATGTCCGCTTAAGCAAATCAGCGCCAGCGATACTTAGCTTCTCGAACAACGACCCCGTCGTATCCGTATCTTCAATCGGAAGCTCAACTTTGGAAATCATATCGCCTGTATCCAAACCGACCGCCATGTACATAATCGTTACGCCAGTAACAAACTCGCCCCGCAAAACGGCATGATGAATCGGCGCACCGCCACGATATTTGGGCAGCAAGGAGGCATGGATGTTAATACAGCCATATTGTGGCAAATCGAGCACCGCTTTGGGCAGAATCTGTCCATAAGCCGCTGTTACAATTAAATCCGGCTTTAATTCCCGCAGGAGTTCAACGGAATCCGCTTGACGCAGCTTCACGGGCTGAAGCACGGGAATGCCATGCTTAGCCGCTTCAACCTTCACCGGTGTCGGCGTCAGGACGCGTTTGCGTCCCTTCGGCCGATCCGGCTGCGTAACAACCGTCGTAACGTTATAACCTTCCTCAAGGAGCGCTTGCAGGGAAGGAACAGCGAAATCCGGGGTACCCATAAAAATAATGTTCACTCAGAATCTTCCTCTTCATCGCTGGTATAGGTTTTCGTAGCAAGATCCGTAAACAGAATACCGTTCAAATGGTCGATTTCATGAAAAATACAGCGTGCCAGAAGCTCTGTACCCGTTACTTCAATCGGATTCCCATTGCGATCCTGCCCTTTAGCCGTCACATTCAGCGCTCTGGTAACGTCACCACGAAGGCCAGGTATGCTTAAACAGCCTTCTGCACCCATTTGCTCGCCACTGGAAGTCACAACTTCGGGATTGACCATTTCAATAAGCCCGCCGTGTTCTTCACCGCAATCCATCACAATAACACGTTTGAGAATACCGATTTGGGGAGCAGCCAGACCTACGCCTTCCGCTTCATACATCGTATCTGCCATGTCATCGAGCAATTTGTGCAAGTTGGAATTAAATTTCGTAACTGTGATCGCTTTCTCGCGCAGCACAGGATCTGGATCTTTGACAATAATACGAATAGCCATAATGTGCACCTACCTTTAAAAGTCTTCGCTATTTGGGGTTCCTTACATCAAATATTGCGGATCAACATCCACGCTAATCTGCAGCTTTTCCTTGGCTGAGCGCTCTTCAAACCACGCTACCGTTCGTCCAACGATGTCTGCAGCCTGATCTTCCCCCCGATATTTTACCACGCATTGGAATCGATATCTATCCTTGATTCGGGAAATAGGCGACGCCACGGGTCCCAGCACGTCCATGTGGAACGATTGATCCGTCATGTCGGTGCTTGTAAATAAATCCACCTGTTTCGTTGAATACTCCAGGGCAATCTCTTTCAACCGCGTCACGAAGGCTTCCGCCGAACGTACCAGCAGGGGGACCTGCTCATGCGAAAAAGTGACCAAAATCAACCGCTGATAAGGCGGGTAGCCCAAATTCGCCCGAATATCCAACTCATGATTCGCAAAAGCAATATAATCATGCTCACTGGCATATTGCACGCTGTAATGTTCGGGTGTGTACGTCTGAACGAACACTTCCCCTTGCTTCTCATGACGGCCGGCTCGACCAGCTACTTGCGTCAACAGTTGAAAAGTCCGCTCAGCAGAGCGGAAATCCGGTATATTCAGCACCGTATCCGCTGCGATGACACCAACCAAGGTGACATCAGGGAAATCGAGGCCTTTGGCCACCATCTGCGTACCCAGAAGAACGTCAGCCTGCTTATCTCGAAACATCGTCAGCCATTTCTCATGGGATCCCTTTTCCGTTGTCGTGTCCACATCCATCCGAATAACACGAATACCGGGAAATATTTTACTTAATTCCTCTTCCACACGCTGTGTTCCCGTTCCAAAATGGCGGATATGCTCCGATTGGCAGCTGGGACACTGCGTAACCTCGCGCTCTGCGTAGCCGCAGTAATGACAGCGCAGCATCCGCGAGCTTTGATGATACGTCAGCGAAATATCACAGTGCGGGCATGTCGAGACGAAGCCGCACGTACGACACATCACGAATGTCGCATAGCCGCGGCGATTCAGGAGCAAAACCGTCTGTTCCTTCTTTTGTAACCGATCTTCGATCGCTTTATACAAGGACCTGCTAAACATCGAGCGATTGCCGTTCTTTAGTTCCTCGCGCATATCGACAATTGCGACCGGCGGCATCGGCCTGCTGGCTACGCGCTCCCGCATCGTCAACAGCCGGAATGGCGGTTTCTCCCGATCTCGTCGGCGTCTTGTCAGCTCAATACTCTCCAGCGAAGGCGTTGCAGAACCCAGCACGACAACCGCATTTTGCTGCTTCGCTCTTTGCACCGCGACGTCACGGGTATGATATTTGGGGCTTTCCTCCTGCTTATAGGAGGACTCATGTTCTTCATCAATGATAATAAGTCCAATTTGGGTAAAAGGAGCAAATATCGCGGAGCGAGCGCCGATGACCACTTTCACTTGTTTCCGCGTTATTTTACGCCATTCGTCATAACGTTCGCCACCCGACAGACGGCTGTGCAGCACAGCGACCAAATCCCCGAAGCGCCCTTTGAAGCGCTCTACCATTTGGGGAGTCAGCGAAATCTCGGGCACGAGCACGATGGCTTCTTTGCCCATATCCAAACATTGCTGAATCGATTGCAGATAGACTTCCGTTTTCCCGCTTCCCGTAACACCATGAAGCAGGAATACTTCGTTTCTTTCAGCGGCGACAGCATCGCGAATTTCGGTAAAGACACTGCTCTGCTCTTCCGTTAACGGAAGCGGCTTCGTCCGCGCAAAAGCACGACCCGCATAAGGATCGCGCATAACCTCAACTTCGCGCAGTTCAATCCAGCCGCGGTCTGCCAAACTTTTGACCGTGCTGGCCCCGACTTCGCTCGTTTCCATCAAGGCTGTGAGCCGAATCGCATGCGGGTGCTCGATCAAATAGCGCAGCACATCCTGCTGTTTATTCGCCCTGGCTGGAAGCTCCGCCAACGCCTCTTCCAAGCCGGTTCCCCCTGCCGGGGGAAATACGGTTAACGCCTTCTTGGTGTTCATGCGATCCTTGACTTTCTGTTCTTCGGTAAGGATGCCTGTACTCAGCAATTGTTTAATTAGCGGGCCGTCGCTGGCGAAACGCTCCATCAAAACGTCCATCGAAACGGATCCTTTGGCTTTCACAAAATCAACAATTTCTTGAAGATCAGACATGTCCAGCAGCGAATGCTCGGCAGATTCCTCGCCAACCGCAATGGATCGCTCATACTTCGCTTTCAGAGCAGCAGGCAGCATGGCTTGAAGCGCCGTCACTTCATGACACAAATACATGCGGCTGATCCATCTGCCCAGCAGGACCAGCTCACCTGTCAGAGGTGGCACCAAATCAAGGACATTGATGATCGGTTTGATGCGTTTAACATCCACCTGCGTCTCCTCATGCAATTCAACAACAAAGCCCTGCAGCACCCGGGGACCGAAAGGCACGCCAACCCGACTGCCGACTTCCACCCATTTGGTCAAAGATGCAGGCACTTCATAATCAAAAGCACGATTCGTTTGCTTGGCAGGAACATCTACAATGACCTTAGCGTACATCCGAATTCCCCGCTATGGTTGGCATACGATCCGCTGCCAATTCAAGCAGCTTTCGCGCCACATCTTTCTTGCTCTGTATAGGCAGGGCTTCGACCAGCCCGTTACGATCATAGATGCTCACCACATTCGTGTCGCCACTAAAACCTGCCCCCGCTTGGGACACGTTATTGCCAACAATCAGATCGCAATTTTTACGATTCAGCTTGTCCAAGGCATGCTCGTCCAGACGCTCTGTTTCGGCAGCAAACCCGATGACAAACTGATGCTTTTTAAGAGCACCGATTTCTTGCAGAATATCGGGGTTTTTAATTAACTCCAAGGTGAGGGAATCAGCTTTCTTTTTTATCTTTTGCTCAGCTACAACAGCAGGACGGTAATCAGCGACAGCCGCCGCTTTAATAACCAGATCACTGGCATCCAATCGCGACAAAACAGCCTCCCGCATGTCCAGTGCGGATTGAACGCGAACCAGTTCTACCCCGTTAGGAGCAGGCAGCGCCGATGGTCCTGACACCAAAGTAACGGCAGCCCCCATGCGAACGGCTTCCTCAGCGATGGCATAGCCCATTTTACCCGATGAATCGTTCGTGATATAACGGACTGGATCAATCCGTTCCAAGGTGCCTCCGGCTGTCACAAGGACACGTTGAGCTTTCAATCGACCAGGCTCTCCCTGAAAATGACGCTCCACGGCTGCCATAATTTCTTCAGGCTCCGCAAGCCGTCCTTTCCCCACATATCCGCAGGCAAGCTGCCCTTCGCCAGGTTCAATAAATCGCACGCCGCGGCTTAGCAGCGTCTGCATATTCTGCTGCACAGCCGGATTCGCATACATATGCACATTCATGGCCGGTGCGACCCAAATAGGCGCAGTCGTTGCAAGAAGCGTGGTGCTCAGCATATCATCGCCTAGACCCAACGCCAGTTTACCGATCGTATTGGCCGTAGCAGGCGCAATCAGCACCAAATCAGCACTATCCGCCAAGTTAATGTGCGAAACGACGGATGGATCCTTTTCATCGAAGGTATCCACAAAGACATGATGACGCGACAACGTTTGGAACGTTAACGGCGCTACGAATTGAACAGCGGATGCGGTCATAATCACACGAACCGTGGCTCCGGCCTGCGTCAATTTACTTGTTAAAGCAGCGGCCTTATAAGCGGCAATGCCTCCGCACACGCCGAGCACAATCGTTTTACCCTGCAGTACACTCATGGATATCCCCTTCCTTAGCGTCATATGAGAAAAAAATAACAACCACGAGGGTTGTTGGGTGAAGCAACTATTTCTTCTGATACTTCTCTGTCTCTGTTGTCTCGATTTTCTCATAGCCAATGTAGTGTCCATAAAGTTCTTCCAACGCAACACCAACATGCTTGTGAGCCTTTTGATTTTTCAAATCTGATTTTGCTCCGTCGCGCAGCGATCTTGCTCTTTTGGAAGCAGCAACCACTAGCGAATACTTGCTATCCACGATATCAAGCAGTTTATCAATTGAAGGATATAACATTCAATTCACCTCATCCATCCATTGTACGATTTTTGGATACATCCGTTCTTTTCTGCAATGTTCTGCCGCCAGAATCGCTTGTATTTTGGCACAAGCTGTTTCTACATGATCATTCACAATGGCATAATCATAGTGTTCCATTAAACGGATCTCGTCAATCGCGACCGACATGCGGCTGCGAATCACTTCATCGGTTTCGGTCCCACGTGTCACGATGCGGTTCTCAAGCTCATCGAGAGAAGGCGGCAATAAGAAGATGAAAACACCTTCATCAAACTTTTGTTTGACTTGCAATGCCCCCTGCACTTCAATCTCCAGAATCACATCTTGGCCAGAGCGAAGTGTATCTTCGACAAACCGTCTAGGCGTGCCGTAGAAATTATCTACATATTCCGCCCATTCCAACACTTCATCCGTATCGATGAGCTGTTGGAACTGCTCTTTCGTTTTGAAGAAATAATTGACACCGTCCACTTCTCCTTGCCTAGGCGAACGGGTCGTTGCTGATACCGAGTAAACAATGTCAGGAGAAATCTTGCGCAAAGCTGCACATACCGTACCTTTACCAACGCCGGAAGGTCCAGACAGTACAATCAGAATGCCTCTCTCACGCTCAAGGGTGTTCGTATTACTCGTCATGATCATCGTCCTTGTTAGAAAGTCTATGTGCTACCGTCTCTGGTTGTACGGCCGACAGAATGACATGATCACTGTCTGTAATAATGACGGCACGGGTTCTTCTACCATATGTAGCGTCAATCAGCATGTGACGATCACGCGCTTCTTGAATGATCCGCTTAATCGGAGCCGATTCCGGACTCACGATCGAGATAATACGGTTCGCCGATACAATGTTGCCGAAACCGATATTAATTAATTTGATAGCCATTAGAGCTTCCTCCTCGTGAAGCAACACTCACGCTTCACTCGATATTCTGTATTTGTTCCCGCATTTTCTCAAGCTCTGCTTTCATCGTAATGACCCTGGCCGTGGGCTCGGAGTGATTCGATTTGGAGCCAATTGTATTGACTTCCCGGTTCATCTCCTGAATCAAGAAATCCAATTTGCGTCCAACAGGCTCTTGTTCTGTGAGCAATTGATCACATTGCCCAAAATGGCTTTTAAGCCTCGTCAATTCTTCATCCACATTCGAACGATCTGCGAATATCGCGATTTCCATCGCTAAGCGCTGCTCATCTACAGGGGTTTGATCCTGCAGCAGAGACTGGAGTCTGCTAGTCATCTTAGCGGCATAATCCTCAACCACTTGAGGCGCCAAGACTTCCAATTCCCCATGAATCCGCTTGAGCTCTGCTAAACGTTCACGAATATCCTGCTCCAGAAATGCTCCCTCACGAAGCCGCATATCGGATAACCTGGAAACGGCCTCCTGCAAGCAGGCGCACAATTCCTGTTCAATCTCCTTATCAGGTTCCTTCCGCGACTCCTTCATCAGAATGAGATCCGGCAGCCTCAATAACTCTTTGAGTCCGACCTGCTCGACATACCCATAGCGTTCCTTCAACTGAGCCGCAGCTTGCAAATAGGCATCTGCCAATGCAAAGTCAACCGTTACGCTTTTCTGGGACGCCGCCTCACGTTCCGCCGTAACGAAGACGTCGACACGCCCTCTCTTCACAGCTTGCAGCACCGTTTTCTTCAAAGCGTCTTCGAAGACAGCCCATTCTTTGGGTAATCGAATCGACACTTCACTATACCTATGATTGACCGATTTCACATCGATAAACACGTTGTATCCCGCAAAAGAACGATTCGCTTGTCCGAATCCGGTCATACTGCAAATCATTCTAATCACATCCATTACCCTATTTTAATTCATTTTGAAAGTGGGTACAAGTGGGAATCATGACGATTCGACTTTTCCCATACGTATTTCGTCAGATCTACGCACATCTCATAGGCCAGAAAAGGTGTCATCAAGTAGATCCCGTTGAAGTAAGGCATAGCCGCATCCAGCAGCTCTTTGGCAATCTCAACACCAATTGCCCGCCCTTCAGGACCCTTCAGACCATCCATGCGCGCTCTGACTTCGTCCGATAACCGGATACCCGGAACTTCATTATGCAAATATTCAGCGTTCCCTCCGCTGGCAAGCGGTGCAATCCCAATAAAAATGGGAACATTCAAGTGCTGGGTCGCTTCATAAATTTGTTCAATCAGCTTAGCATCGTAAACCGGCTGTGTCATGATGTAGTCGGCACCCGCTTCGATTTTGCGTTCCAAACGCTGAACCGCTTTATCCAGATGCTTCACATTCGGGTTAAACGCAGCGCCAACAACGAAATTAGCTTTCTGTTTGAGCGGCTTCCCGGAGAAAGCGATGCCTTCATTCAACTGCTTGATCATCCGAATGATCTCGAATGAGGTCAGATCGTACACCGAGCTGGAGCCGGGGAGATCGCCGAATTTGGCGGGATCGCCGGTCACGGCCAGCACGTGGTCAATGCCAAGCGCGTGAAGACCCATCAGATGGGACTGCGTCCCAATCATGTTGCGGTCGCGGCACGCGATGTGGATGAGCGGACGCGCACCCAGTTTATCCTGCACGAGGTAGCCGAGGGCCAGGTTGCTCATGCGCGTCACGGCCAGTGAATTGTCGGCCATCGTGATGGCGTCGACATGGGCATCCTGCAGGGCCTTCGAGCCCTGCATAAATTTCTCGATGTCGAGATCCCGCGGGGGATCCAGCTCGACAATGACAGTTTTGCGCTGCTTGACGATTTCCAGCAGCGATGGTTTGCTGGCCGGCGGCGCAGGCATCGCCGGCGCAGGCTCGATCACGCGCACGCCCTGCGCGGGGACGGTCGTGCCGGGCGCTGCCGGCACGTAGCCTTGCAGCGCCTTCGCGACAGCGGCGATGTGCTCCGGCGTGGTGCCGCAGCACCCGCCGATGATGCGCGCGCCAAGGTCGGCGAAGCGCAGTGCGCTTTCGGCGAAGTACTGCGGCGTCGCCGCATACGTATACTGCCCGTCGACATAGTCGGGCAGCCCCGCGTTCGGGAACGCGGAGAACGGCACGCCCGCGATCGGAGCCAGCTTCTCCAGAGAGCGGAGAATCCCGTTCGGGCCCACGCGGCAGTTAAAGCCGATGACATCGGCGCCATCGTCCTGCAGCCGCAGGAACGCTTCATGCAGCGGCACGCCATCCTGTGTGCTGCCTGTACCTTCATTCGCGAATTGGCAAATAACAGGCAAACTGCTCATGCTGCGGATAATGCGCAGCGCAAGCTGAAGCTCCTCTAGGTCATAGAAAGTTTCCAGCAGCAAACCATCGACTGGCGAATCCAGCAGAACGCTAATTTGCTCACGAAGCGAATCTTCGACATCAACGGTGCGGACATTTTTGCGTTTCCCTGCACGTATAGAACCGATTGCCCCTACGACATAAGCGTCATTCCCGACAGCTTTTCTGGCTAATTCGACACCAGCACGATTGATAGCTTCTACATCGCCTTCAAGTCCGTATTTGGATAATTTCTCGCGGTTCGCCGAAAACGTATTCGTTTCAATAAGACGAGCACCTGCCTCGAAATAACGGCGGTGCACGTCAGCAACCGTTTCCGGTCTGAGCAAATTCAATTCTTCATAAGAAATGCCGACCGGAAACCCCATCTGATATAAATAAGTCCCCATAGCGCCGTCACCAGTCAATATTTCCTGCTGCAGCGCCGTGCGAAGATCCAATTTCATGATAATCTCCCCATTTACTAAAAAATGTAGTTATACTGTATCACAAAATAAGGGAGATATTAAGAAAAACGTTTATCAATAATTCTGATACGTAAGAACCCTTATGATGCTTGTCAACTTATTTCACAATCGTACCCGTGTAGACTTCTTCAGCCGGTCCTGTCATATAGACGTGATTGTCAGCCTCATTCCATTCAATAAACAGATCCCCGCCTTTTAACGATACGGTCGCCTCGCGGTCCGTCAAGCCATTCAACACAGAGGAAACAAGGGTTGCGCAAGCACCTGTTCCACAAGCCAGCGTCGGCCCAGCGCCTCTTTCCCAGACACGCATATCCGTGTAGGCACGATCTCTGACTGTCACAAACTCAACATTGACTTTGCGCGGGAACATCGGGTGAACTTCCAGCTTAGGCCCCCAGGCGGCCAAATCGAAATTCACTGCATCTTCGACATAAATGACACAGTGCGGATTGCCCATAGAAACCGCTGTAAAATGGAACTCTCGACCATCCACTTCAATCGGATGATGAACAACCTGAGCTTCATCAACGGTTGTCGGAACCTGCAGACCGTTCAAAATAGGCTGCCCCATATCGACGCGAACCGTTGACACTTTCCCGTCTTTCAAATTAAGCTGCACCTGCTGCACACCTGCACCAAGGGTCTCCACGGTAATCTCCGTACGGTCGATCAGCCCGTGATCATATACATATTTAGACACGCACCGAATCGCGTTGCCGCATTGTTCGGCTTCTGTGCCGTCCGAGTTAATAATGCGCATTTTGAAATCAGCTTGTTCAGAAGGAAGTATATACACTAAACCGTCAGCGCCAATGCCGAAAAAACGATTGCAAAGGCGGATCGCAAGCTGATCCACATCTGTCGGCAATTCGTGATGACCGGCGATTACGATAAAATCATTGCCTAGTCCATGCAATTTAGAGAAATTCATTGTTTTCAGCACTCCAAGCGTGTGTTTTAGCCATTATCATAGCGTAAAAACAAGCAAATGCATAGCCCTTTCCCCTGTTTGTCGCGGTAACCTTCCTCCTCCTGGGCCTTACGAACTCCATACCCTTTATTCGATCCAAATTGCTCCCTCTGAAAATCTAACGAATTCCTGATGCGCTATTGCAAGCAAATGATCAACATTTCGCCGATAAAATGCTCGATAACGCCAACTCAGTTCATTAAATCGCCGAAGCAGCCATTTTCCCACCTATAAGCATCACACAGTTCATTAGGATCCCTTTGAGACTGAAAACCGCCGTAACAAAGAAGCCTGCACTGACAAAAAAGCCGCCAATCGGCGGCTTTCAAACGATTATCGAAAACTCGGTTTCGAAGTTTTATAAGGAACAGCCCGTGAGCCTTTGTTGCGTTTGGGCGACAGCACGCTGCCCAGCCCCATCAAGAAAGTTGGAATGCCGGCCGCAATCAGTACGAGAATCCAATCTTTCCAGCCGAGTGGAACGGTTTTGAAGATCGGTTGCAGAGCCTCCACATACATCACGGCCAGCATCAGCACGAGCGATGATAAGACGGCCAGAACCAGATAACGATTTTGCAAGGGATTACGGTGAAAAATGGAGCGGGAGCTGCGGCAGTCGAACACGTGAATCAGCTGCGCCATAACGAGTGTGGCAAAAGCGACGCTTTGCGCCTTCAACAACGTTTCGGCATCCGTCGGATTTACGCGCAGTACGAGCCAGAAAGCGCCTAGCGTACAAACGCCGATGAGCAGACCCCGGGAAATAATTTTCCAGCCCAAGCGTCTGGCGAAAATGTTTTCCTTCGCGGAGCGCGGCTTATGCTGCATCAAATCTTTCTCCGCCTGATCAACGCCAAGGGCCATAGCCGGAAGTCCATCGGTCACCAAATTCACCCACAGAATTTGGATCGGGACAAGCGGCAGCGGAAGTCCCGCCATCATGGCGATAAACATTGTCATAATCTCCCCCACATTGGAAGCGAGCAGGTAACGAATGAATTTGCGGATATTTTCGTAAATACCTCGTCCTTCTTCAATCGCTGCCACAATGGTAGAGAAGTTGTCATCACTCAGAATTAAGGAAGAGGCTTCCTTCGATACATCCGTGCCCGTAATGCCCATAGCGATACCGATATCCGCCGCTTTGATCGCAGGTGCATCATTCACCCCATCGCCCGTCATCGCGACGACATGTCCATTACGCTGCAAAGCTTTGACGATCCGCAGCTTATGTTCCGGCGATACCCTTGCATACACATAAGTATCATTAACTTTGGCATCCAGCTCATCTTCCGACAGCAGGGCAATCTGCTGCCCGCTCATGCTAACCCCGTTTGCTGGAATCATCCCAAGCTGCTTCGCGATAGCTTCTGCCGTGGTCTGATGATCGCCTGTGATCATCACCGTTTTGATACCTGCCTTGCGGCATTTGGAAATGGCTTCACGCACTTCTTTGCGCGGAGGATCGATCATACCGGTGAGCCCGACAAAGATCAGACTGTTCTCCACGTCCTCATGATCCTCATAGCGATCGCTGCTTTTCAACTCTTTGTAGGCAATCCCCAGCACCCGCAGCGCTGATTTGGCCATGCCTTCATTGGCTGCAATCACTTTTTGCTTGAGTGTCGGAGTGAACGGAATGACTTTCCCCTCCCACAGAATGTAGCTGCAGTGCTGCAGCAGAACATCTGGCGCCCCTTTCGTACAAGCCATCCGTCCATGATCAGAGCTTACAAGCACGGACATCCGCTTGCGATCAGAGTCGAATGGGAATTCGGCGATACGCTTGTACGTTTCGCTGAGCGACTGCTGCGTGATGCCGCTTTTGGCGCTTAACACGACCAAGGCTCCTTCTGTCGGGTCCCCTTTGATATTCCAAACGGAAGCGGCATCTTCGTCTTTCCCTTTCTTCCGCTTCTGCTCCTGCTTCTCTTCCACCAGCGTCGCATTGTTGCACAGCACGGACACTTGCAGCAATTTGCTTAGTGAAACATGCTTCGCAACATCTGCATTTTGACCGCCAAATTGAATGCTTCCGACCGGTGTGTAGCCATCCCCCGTCACTTCCATCACATCGCCGCCTACCCATAAATGGGTAACGGTCATTTTGTTTTGCGTCAAGGTGCCCGTCTTATCAGAGCAAATCACCGAAGCGCATCCAAGCGTTTCTACGGAAGGCAGCTTCCTGACAATCGCTTTGCGTTTGATCATCCGCTGAACGCCAAGAGCAAGTGCGATCGTTACAATCGCCGGGAGTCCTTCCGGAATCGCTGCAACGGCTAAGCTGACGCCTGCAAGAAACATCGCATAAGGCGGCTGTCCATGCATAATGCCTGCTACAACAACGAGAATCGTTAGCGCGATCGCTACGATGATCAGAATTTTCCCCAGCTGCTCCAAACGGTGCTGCAGCGGTGTTTCCATCGATTCCGTATTTTGAATCAAATCAGCAATTTTGCCCATTTCCGTGCTCATCCCGATTCGAACAACGACTGCTTTCGCCGTTCCTCGCGAGACCATGGTACCCATGAAACCCAGATTACGTTGATCCCCCAAAGGAACCTCCTCATGAGGAATGGCTGAAGTTACTTTACCGACAGCGACTGATTCCCCGGTAAGCGCCGACTCTTCGATGTACACACCGTTCGATTCCAAGAAGCGAACATCCGCCGGCACACGGTCGCCGCTTTCTAGTAGAATGATGTCGCCCGGCACCAGATCACGAGCAGGTATTTGATGAACCGCCCCTTCCCTCCATACATTGGCATTCGGGGCTGAGAGTTCTTTGAGTGCACGTAGAGAGCGTTCTGCACGAAATTCTTGGGTAAATCCCAGAACAGCATTCATAACAATGATGACAACAATAGTAATTGCATCTAGATATTCGCCTAGCAAACCTGAAATCAGGGTTGCCCCCAATAGGACCAGCACCATGAAATCTTTGAATTGATTTAAAAGCAGCGTAATCGGAGAAATGCGATGTCCTTCCGATAGTTCATTACGACCTACCTCCGCCTGCCGCTTCCAAGCTTCTTCCCAGGGCAATCCTTGCTGCGCATTCACCTGCTGCGACTGCAGGACTTCCTCCGACGTCAACTGGTACCACTTATTCTGACTCATCCGCCCTTCTCCCTCCCACTTCCCACTTGTTCAAGCCAATCACTCATACGTAAATGTATTCAGACAAGCCGGAAAATATCCCTGAAATCATCTTTCCCGCTGGCCAGCACTTAATTTTTTGTGAAAAGTATGGCATCATAGAGGTTAGCAAAAGTTTTCAACCACGGAGCTAATGGGGATGTCATCGCATATCGCCATTAGCTCCCTAGAATGGAGTTGTAAGTATCATGGCTTTAGACGGACTAGTCCTTCATGCAATCGTTCACGAACTGCAGGCGTGCGTAGGAGGCCGCATTAATAAAATTCATCAACCCAGCGAGAATGATATCCTCATGCACATTCGCGCCCAAGGGCAGAATCTCAAGCTGCTGCTATCAGCCAACCCCACCTACCCAAGGGTACAGCTTACGGAACAATCACAGATCAATCCTATGGATGCTCCCATGTTCTGTATGCTCCTTCGCAAACACTGTGAGAACGGTATAATTGAAACGGTGGAACAAATTGGCATGGAGCGGGTTATTCGCTTCCAAATCCGCCATCGCGATGAATTAGGCGATATGAGCGTCAAACATATCCTTGTGGAAATCATGGGACGACACAGCAATATTATTCTTTTGGATCCAGCAACCGGAGCGATCCTGGACGGTATTCACCATGTAACCCCGGCAATCAGTTCTTATCGGATTGTCATGCCCGGAAGCACCTATGTCACACCCCCGGCGCAGGATAAACAAAATCCGCTCGACACCGATGCTGCCGCGTTCCGCGAAGCGATGGAGCAGGAACTGGCCGAGGATGCTGCGCCAGATCAAAAGAAGCCTGAACAGCGGCTTGTCGCAGCCTTCAGCGGGTTGAGCCCTTTAATTGCCAAGGAGATCGTCTTCCGCAGCAAACAAAGCGCGGGCAATCAGGAAGAAACAGATACGGCCTCCCTATGGCAGGCGTTCGAAAAAATCATGACGGCTGTACGCAATCATCACTATGAGCCTGTGATCGTAGAGCAAGAAAACTCAGGCAAATTATTTTTTGCGATGACGCCGCTTACCCATATTGCAGGTCTTTCTACAACCTATCCAACGCCTAGTGCGTGTTTAGAGCATTTTTATGGCGATAAAGCGGAGCGGGATACCGTCAAACAGCGTGTCGCGGATCTGCTGCGTTTTTTACACAATGAATCCAATAAAAATGTAAAGAAACTGGAAAAACTTCAGGAAACCGTGGAAGATTCCAAAGATGCCGATAAATATCGGATTCTTGGTGAATTGCTTACTGCATCGCTGCACATGATCAAACGAGGAGATAAAGAGGTTGAAACGGTCAACTATTACGATGAAGATCAAGCCTTGATCAAAATAACGCTGGACCCGCTCCTCCAGCCATCCGAGAACGCTCAACGTTATTTTAAAAAATATACCAAAATGAAAAACAGCACAGCGATTGTCGAGGAACAAATTGAACATACCCACCAGGAGATCGCCTACCTCGGCTCTCTGTTGCAGCAGCTAAGCGTTGCCTCCCTAAGCGATATCGAAGAAATCCGCGATGAACTTATGGAGCAAGGTTACGTAAGAGACCGCAACAAAAAGCAGCGTAAAAAGAAGAAAAAAGATAAACCTGCATTGGCCAGCTATTTATCCAGTGAGGGCATTCCGATATATGTAGGTAAAAATAATACCCAGAATGAGTATTTAACGAATCGATTGGCTTCTTCCATGGATACCTGGCTGCATACCAAAGATATTCCCGGCTCTCACGTTGTCATACGAGGTGACAGTTTCTCCGAAGCCACACTGACAGAAGCCGCGCAATTGGCCGCATATTTCAGTCAAGCCAAACATTCCAGCCAAGTCCCAGTTGACTATACGGTCATCAAACATGTTCATAAACCAAACGGTTCCAAGCCCGGATTCGTCATCTACGTCAATCAAAAAACGCTGTTCGTGACACCCGATGAAAATCAGATTAAACAAATGAAAGTCACCATCAAATAACGAACACATGAGAGCTGCCACACATAAGAGTCTCCAAAGGCTCTTATTCCACACCAAAACTCCCTTTTATCGTAAATAGCAGCTCACAAAGGCTCTTATTCCTTTGAGTAGCTGCTTTTTCTCACCTATCTGCCACACATAAGAGTCTCCAAAGGTTACTACTTAGGTCCCCTTATTCAAACCCCTAAAAATTGGTTAAGAATACTTAACGAATTTAATGGAGAAGAGGGATCAGGATGAAAATGAGCCTCGAAGAAATCAAACAAATTAGCCACAGTAGTCCAGATCAAATCGAGAAGGTCATTACGAAACTGCTAGAACGGATCACTGAACTGGAAAACAGAGTAGCCGAGTTGGAGCGCCAGCTAGGGCTTAACAGCAAGAATAGTAGCAAGCCGCCTTCAAGTGACGGGTTTCGTAAGCCCGCAAACTCCCGCATCGCTGGTGGCAAAAAGGGAGCACCCCTAGGTCATGAAGGACACACACTTAGTATGGTGGATGATCCGGATGCCATCCTCGACTTTTGCCTAACTACCTGCCCTGCGTGTCATGCTCCAATGGACCAGGAGAACTGTATAGGCTACGACCGGCGTCAGCAGATCGATCTGCCTGAACCACGCATCCAGACAACCGAGTTTCGCGCTCATACGAGCTGCTGCCCGCAGTGTAGCGGGGTTCATCAGGCTGCTTTTCCGTCGCATGTCAGCGCCTCTGTCCAATATGGAGCTGGTGTTACGGGCTGGATCGTGTATGTGAGTGCGTACCATATGATTCCACTGAAAAGGGTGAGCGAGATGTTTGCGGACCTGACCGGGCATTCGCTGAGCGAGGCTACGGTCATCGCCCATTTGAAGAAATCGCACAAGCAGCTAGGTCCCTATGAGGAACAAATTCGCCAAAACCTGCTGAATGCCGATGTTTTGCACGCTGATGAAACCGGCATTCACGTCGATGGCAAACAGCGATGGCTGCACACCCTCTCTAATGTGGACTGGACGTTCCAGGCGGTTCACGAAAACCGGGGCACCCTCGCTTTTGATGCCATCGGTCTGCTGCCGGCTTACTCGGGCATTCTAGTGCATGACTGCAACGGGCCGTATTTTAAAGAAAAATACACGTTCCAGCATGCCTTATGCAATGCGCACTTACTGCGGGAATGCCAAGGAATCGCCGATTATGATCATCACCAGTGGGCCGTGCAGATGAAACGCTTGCTACAAGTAGCCTGGCGTCTCACGCTAGCCGCCCGTAAAGTCTTGTGCTGCTTAGCTCCGAGTACGGTTAAATGGCTAGAGAATTGGTACGATGACATCCTGCAGCAGGGCGAGCTGGAATGGAATCAAGGGCGTACCAAAGCCAAAACCGGACCGCAAGGCAGGCAAAGCAAAAGTAAATCGGCCAATCTGGGTGAACGTTTCCGTCGTCACAAGGAACCGATTCTCCGGTTTATTCAAGATGTCCGTGTTCCTTTTGACAACAATGTCGCCGAACGAGACTTGCGGATGGCCAAGGTCAAAGCCAAAGTCTCCGGCTTATTCCGTACCTGGGACGGGGCTCATCAGTTCGCCCGCGCGCGCGGCTTCATTTCAACCCTTCGTAAACAAAATTTACCTGTACTCTCGACGCTTATTGTTACTTTTCGTGGGGAGTTTCGTTTTCCGCGTTTGGAAGAAGGTAAGTAGTGTATCTAAGTCAATAGAGTGGACACAAAAAAAGAGCTAAGAAGTTAGTTTTATTTGCTTGTAGTATTGGGATTCAAACTTGTCTGGAGACAAATAGCCAAGCTTGCTGTGCGTACGTTTCCTGTTGTAGAAAAACTCAATGTACCAGTAGATTCGTTGGTGTGCTTCTTGGCGGCTTTGAAATTTATATCTGTACACCAATTCCCGCTTGAGAATGCTGTGAAAAGCCTCTATACAAGCGTTATCGTAGCAATTGCCTTTACGGCTCATACTACGAATCATATGGTATTCTTTCAGTTGTTTACGGTACTCATTAGATGCATACTGCGATCCCCGGTCTGAATGATGGATAAGGCCTTTAGGCGGCCTTTTGGCTTCGTATGCTTGATTTAAGGCGTCTAGCGTCAGTTCCACGGTCATGCGATTGCCCAGCTGCCAGCCAACGATTTTGCGGGTAAACAAGTCAAGAACGCTTGCTAAATAAAGGTTTCCTTGACGTGTATGGATGTACGTGATGTCGGTAACCCATACTTGATTCGGTCTTGTACACACATCAAAATGCTGATTTAACCAATTTGGCGCAATCGGGTGGCTGTGATTGGAATCCGTTGTTTGTACCTTGAATTTCCCTATAGCTTGTGAGCGTAAGCCCTTCTTTTTCATGATGCGTCCAACCGTTTTGACAGCGACTTTGAAACCTTTTTTTCTCAGTTCCTTTGTGATTTTCGGACTCCCGTAATTCCGATCCGATTCCAAGTACTCCTTTTCCACCTCTTTAGCCAACGCTTCGCGGTGCTTTTTCCGCTCACTTGGGGGTGTGGTTCGCCATTTATAATAGCCGCTCTTGGATACACCTAGTACGCTGCACATCTTCTCAACTCGAAATGTTGAACGGTGGTCATCAATGAACTTGAATCTCACTTCGGGTCTTTGCTGAAGATGTGCAGCGCCTTTTTTAAGATAGCTAGTTCTTCCTCTAGGTCTTTGTTGCGTTGTTCCAAGTCTTTCATGATCCGGTCATGGCTACGTAGATTGCCACTTCCTACGAAGGGCTCATCTGGAAATTGGCGATATTTACTGACCCAACTGCTCAATGTTTTCGCTGGAATGTTCAGTTCGTTTGCAATATCCGGAATCGATTTACTATGTTGTTGAATGTACTTAACCGTTTCTTCTTTGAACTTTTGATTGTACCGTTGGCGGAATTCATTCATCTCGGACACCTCGTCATTTAGATATGTCTATTATCTAATTTCCCAATTCGTTGTGTCCACTGTTAAGTCTAAATGCATAGTAACCTCCAAAGGCTCTTATTCCACACCAAAACTCCCTTTTATCGTAAATAGCAGCTCACAAAGGCTCTTATTCCTTTGAGTAGCTGCTTTTTCTCACCTATCTGCCACACATAAGAGTCTCCAAAGGCTCATATCCCACACCAAAACTCCCTTTTATCGCAAATAGAAGCTCACAAAGACTCTTATTCCTCTTGAGCTAACAGCACGCAGCTGCAAGCAAGCATACCGACATCCTAAAAAAAAGACCTAGCCCGCGGCCGCGGCTAGGCTCTCTGTATTTATGCCCAATACGTTTAAACAACCAGCTCCGCCAACACAGCCGTCTCGCGGCCGACGGACACATAGGTAAAGCCAAGTTGACTCATCTCCAGTGGTTCGAACATGTTGCGTCCATCCACAATGAGCGGCACCTTCACCAAGCTGCGAACGAGTCGCCAATTCAAGCTGCGAATGGCCTCCCATTCCGTCGTTATCACGATCGCATCTGCCTCGTCAAGCGCCTCATAAGGATCGGTGAAGACGGGCAAATCCGGCATCCTCTCCGTGATTAGTTCCGCTGCCGCAGGGTCATAGGCCTGAATGAGAGCACCCTGCTGCTGCAAGGCGGCGATAATATCGAGCGCCGGCGCATCCCGCAAATCGTCTGTATTCGGCTTAAAGGCAAGGCCCAGAACGGCAATGCGTTTGCCGCTTAAACAACCGACTTCCCGCTCGATTTTGGTTACAAAACGTTCCCGCTGCAAGCGATTCACATCAATAACAGCGCGCAGGATTTGGAAGTCATAATCCACATTCTGCGCAAGCTTGAGCTGCGCCTTCGTGTCTTTGGGGAAGCAGGAACCTCCGTACCCAACACCCGCCTGCAAGAAATGCGGACCGATTCGGCGGTCTAATCCCATGCCTTTGGCAACAAGACTAATGTTGGCGCCCACTTTTTCACAGACATTGGCCATTTCATTAATGAATGAAATCTTCGTCGCCAGGAAGGCATTGGACGCATATTTAATAAGTTCAGCACTTTCGCGGTCAGTATGGAGTACTTCAGCACGCAAAGAAGCATGCAGTCGCGCAATGCGAATTCCCGCTTCTGGATCCTTGGCCCCTATCACTATACGATCCGGATGAAAGGTATCCCAAATCGCCGAACCTTCTCGCAGAAATTCAGGGTTGGAAACAACGGGCAAGTGAATGTGGGAGGCTGCCAGCAATCGGAGATGTTGTTCAGCCAGGCTGCCGGACCCCACAGGGACGGTGCTTTTCATGACAATGGTCTTGGAGGTTACAGCATTGGCGGCAATACAGGTAAGCACGTTGTTCACTTGGGACATATCCACGTCGCCATTGTCCTGTGTGGGGGTTCCAACAGCAATGATAATAATATCAGAGCTGCGGACAGCCCTACCGATATGCGAGGTAAACGATAGTCGATTGGCAGAAACATTGGATGCGACCAGTTCCTTGAGTCCAGGCTCATAGATCGGTATTTCACCTTGCTGCAAACGAGCAACTTTCCATTCCGCTTGATCGGCGCAAATCACTTGATGTCCCATTTCCGCCAAACAAGCTCCTGATACCAAACCTACATAACCCGTTCCAATCACCGTAATCCGCGCTGCCTCTCCCATCTATGCAACCTCCCAAGTTTAATTCAAGTCTATTCGGAATCCCAACGTTTCATCAGGGATAATAAATAAGATTTCACTTGGTCCTGTAAATCCGGACGCTGCAAGGCGAGCTCGATCGTGGCTTCGATGTATCCCATCTTGTCCCCGACATCGTAACGCTCCGCCTGCATGAGATAAGCGGCCATCTGCTGTTCTCTGTTCAGCACGCGCAATGCGTCCGTCAATTGAATTTCGCCGCCGCGGCCAGGCTCTTGGCGCTCCAAGATGCCGAAAATTTCTGGCATGATGATATAACGGCCAATGACAGCTAAGTTCGAAGGCGCCTGATCTCGTTCCGGCTTCTCCACCAGATCTGCGATCAACTGATAGTTTTCCCGGGCTGCCGCCGGTGAGACGATACCGTATTTACTCACATCAGCCCAAGGGACTTCCTGCACCGCAATGACGGACGATTCCGTTTGCTCATAAATATTCATCATTTGTTTCAGGCCAGGGGGCGAGGATTGCAGAATATCATCCCCGAGGAGTACGGCAAACGGTTCGTCACCGATGAATTTGCGCGCGCAAAGGATCGCATGACCGAGTCCAAGGGGCTGCTTTTGACGAATATAATGTACATCTGCCAGATTGGAGACGGACTGTACAATTTCCAGCAGCTTGGTATTGCCCTTTTCTGCAAGCATCATCTCGAGTTCAACGGATTTGTCAAAATGATCCTCAATCGCCCGCTTGTTGCGCCCTGTCACAATGATAATATCTTCAATGCCTGATTCAATGGCTTCTTCCACGATATATTGAATCGCTGGTTTATCGACGATAGGCAGCATTTCTTTGGGCTGCGCTTTGGTCGCTGGCAAGAACCGTGTCCCTAAACCAGCTGCCGGAATGATGGCTTTGCGAATCTTTTTCATGAATGCTGCTCCTTCTCGGGTTGTAGGCTGGAGAGGATCTCGATGCCTATTCGTTTCGAGCCAATCGGCGCATGAAACACGACACCGCCCCGTTCCCCGTGAAAATCTGAACCCGCTGTAATAAGAAGGCCGCAGCGCTCAGCAAGAAGAAGATATTTCGCCTCATCTTCCGCAGTATGATCGGAGTGGTAGACTTCAATACCATCCAGACCCTGCTGGGTTATAGCCTCAACGAGGTCATCATTGTGATAAATACCTGGGTGCGCAAGAACCGCCTTCCCTCCGGCCTCATGAATCCAGGCAATGGCCGTCGCAGGCTCAATCCTTGGCGGATTGGCGTATGCCGCAGCTCCTGTACCCAGATATTTGTCAAAAGCTTCGCTGATGGAAGACACATAGCCTTTGTTCAGCAGAACAGCCGCAATATGAGGTCTGCCGACCGTATCACCCTTGCTTTTAATATGTTCAACTTCCTTCAATACTTCGCCCATGGTAATCGCAAAACCCAGCTGCTGCAAACGATCGATGATCATCTGATTGCGGATATCACGGGTGTCTCGCAGCGACGATAACCTTTGCAGAAACAGAGCATCCTCAATTTGAATATAGTAGCCAAGCACATGAATGTCCTGCCCGCCCGCCACGGTTGAAATCTCAACACCGGGAACGACTTCAATGCCCAATCTCCGCCCTTCCTCCAGCGCTTCAGCCACGCCCGATACGGTATCATGATCCGTGATAGCTATTGCGCCTAATCCTGCGTCAAAAGCCATCTGAACGTTCACCGCAGGACGCTGCGTCCCATCTGATGCGGTTGTATGTGTATGTAAATCTGCTTCTAGTCTCGTTGACATTGTTTACCCCTCTCTACATCCTAATTCCCATCTATAAACAGAGCATTAAGCGAGCTGCCTATTTGTGTAAAACATTAAAGAAAACGGCTTAAATCTTCTTGACGCAGGAAGGTCATGAAGCTGACTGCCGATATCGGCAGCAGGGTAGAGTTCAAATAAATCGCATAGAAACTGCGCTCAAAAGTAATATTTTCAATCGATTTCACTTTAAAAAGGCCCAAAGTCACTTCATGCTTCACCGATGATTGCGAGAGAATCGAAATGCCTAGGCCGGCTTCCACCGCTGATTTGATAGCTCCGGTGCTGCCAAGTTCCATAACGATCTTCATCGAGGAGCAGTCCATCTGACAGCGTGCGAACTCCTCTTCCATCACCCTTCTCGTCCCAGATCCCTGCTCACGCAGCACGAACGGATATTTCAACAACTCTTCCAGCGTAACGACTTCCATGTCGGCTAACGGATGATCCGCTGGCACAATCAGCTTGAGCTCATCGCTGAGAATAGCCTCCGTATGGACATCCGGATGATGAATCGGCGCTTCAACAAGTCCGAAATTAAGTTGATGACCGAGCACCTCATCCAAAATCTGCGTCGTGTTCATCACTTTCATCGAAACCGAGATGTTCGGATAATCTTTGCTGAATGGTCCCAGCAGCCTCGGCAGGATATATTCCCCCATGGTTAAGCTGGCGCCAAGCTGCAACCGCCCTTCAATCATCTTCGTAAATTTGGACATCGCAACATCGGTTTCACGAATAAGCTCGATACTGTTCTTGGCAAAAGGAATCAGAGCTCGTCCCGCTTCGGACAGCTCAATTTTCTTCGTGCTGCGGTGGAAAAGCTTCACGCCAAAATAGTCCTCTAGCGATTGCACCTGCATGGTCACAGCAGGCTGTGTCATATGTAAAGCTCCGGCGGCATGCGAGAAACTGCCTTTCTCCGCCACCGTATAAAAAATATGTAATTGATGAAAATTAAGTGCCATAACTACCCGCCTCTCTTTGTATTCATTATATGAAATAGAACGTCTATCGTCCAACAAGGCACAAAAGAGCATGTCGGCAACGACATACTCTTGGGCATCCAGCTATGTGATTATCGACGTTTGCGGCTGTTCTTGATCAACGTCATCCGACGAGAATGGCGCAGCCAAGAGTAGTAAGACTTCAAATCGCGAAGCTCCATCGTTTCTGACATCTTTCCCAGAAATGTCACAATGATCATTTTGTGAAGCGGGTTGCCCACCAGATCCGTTTCATGTTCCAAATGAGAGAACTCCGCAACGACAACAAGATCATCATCAATGAGATAGACATCTTCTTCATTTCGATAATAAGGGACAATGCTATCGTTTTTAAGCTTTTCCCAGAGAAAAGCACAAATTTCCTCAAGTGAATTGTTGCTACTTGAAACACGATCTGTCCATCTCAGCTTCGCATGATTCGTGATCACGACATCCGCCACTTTCTTATCCCCCAGCTGCACGAAAAATGGTTCATAAGTACTCCATCTTCCCATCACCTTGTCTTTCATGATCACAACCCCTTTCCTACTAAAATGAGACCGTGTACCTATTCCATAGCGGCATGTAAGTTATACTTTACTTGATTATAACTAATTTTTCCATGTAAGAATATATAAAATTATTAATAACTATTTGTGAAATCATGAAAAAATGCTTATTTTCTAAAAATTCAAAAAATAAAAAAAGCTTCTTTCGAAGCTTTTCGTTTTGCACTGCAGCCTCAAAGGGTGTAAAATCTAGTTTTGTCCGGCACATCACTACTGTATTCGGTTTTTATTTCATTGCGGTAAGACTTCTCTACCTTTTTGACGTAAGGAAGCTTCAAAAGGTTCCGTGTCGTCTCATCTACTTTACTCGCATGTATATAAAGAACTGCATAATTCATTTTCTTTGAAATGTAGTGAAGCGAACCGAACCGTTCCAAATTTCTGGCGGCTTTAATATCGTTCACCCAAATGATAAGTCCGCTGCGCTCAATCATCATGATTGCTACCTCTTTTCAATAATCCTAATATGGAGTGATCCCTCAGCATGAAGCCTTCTAACACCATCGTCCGCGTATATCGCGGAAGTATAACAGAAAGTATTCACCGCGTCCATCTCGCGGTCGTGAACGCCCAAGGAACGCTGCTGCATGAAGCTGGCGATCCTCAGTTCCTCACCTTCGCCCGTTCCACGGCGAAGCTCATTCAAGCGCTGCCGGTCATTGAATCCGGCGCGGCTGATCATTTCGGCTTGGATGAAGCCGAAATTGCCTTGTGCTGCGCTTCCCACAACGGGGAAGCTGAGCATGTGAGCACGGCCCAAGGCATACTGGGCAAGCTCGGGTTCCTGCATACGCACCTGCAGTGCGGTGCGCATGAGCCTTTCCACGCGCCTACCGCGCAAGCGATGCGCGAGCGGGGCGAAGCCCCTACCACCTTGCACAACAATTGCTCAGGCAAACATTCGGGCATGCTAACGCTTTGCGCCCATCTGGATGCTTCGCCGGATACGTACATGAGCTTGGAGCATCCCGTCCAACAGCTCATGCTGGAAGCCGTGTGTGCGATGTCCGAGATGCCCAAAGCACAAATGCAGCTAGGCGTTGATGGCTGCGGAGTGCCGGTATTCGGCATGCCGATTCAGCATCTGGCTCTAGCTTTTGCAAGGCTAGGGAGCCCTGATGCGCTAGCTGAAGCACGTGCAAACGCTTGCCAAAGAATTGTCGCCGCGGTGCGAAAATATCCTCAATTCCTCGCGGGAAGCGATCGCTTCGATACGCGATTAATCGAGGTTACCAAAGGCCGAATCATCGGTAAAATGGGAGCCGAAGGCATATTCGCGCTAACGATCCCGGAGAAGGGCTTAGGCTTCGTCCTGAAAATCGAGGACGGCAATCAACGCGCCTTATATCCGGCTGTCGTTGAAGCCTTAAAGCAGCTAAGCCTGCTCTCGGAATCGGAAGTCAGCGAACTTCGTTTCTTTCATACCCCAACCGTTCATAACTGGCAAGGTACCGAGGTCGGTATCATCCGCCCTGATTTCAAGCTTTAAAACTTAACCGCAATTGCCGCTGCAGCTCCCACCGGAACTGCAGCCTTTGCCGGTTGGCAGCGGATTATTGCTGGGCACTTTAATCGTATCCGAAACAGCGTGAGCAATCGTCGTGGATACCGTAAACAATAAATCGTCCAGGCGATCCTCGGCTTCCTTGAATTTGCGAACAGCTTCAACTTCTTGAAGCTTGTCCTGAATCTCGTTCACAGCTGCCAAAGCTTGGTGATAGCTTGGGTGGTAATGCCCAAACCGCTCACACTCTTCGAAGGCGTCTTTCTTTCTGGCAAAAATAGCCTTAAGTCCCTTTACTTCTTCACTGCTTTCAACCGCGTTCTTCCAATATAAATAATCTGCCACTTCTGCAGAGGAATTAATCATGTCACCCATGTCGTAAGCCTGCATAAGAACGGCCGACATATCTATCGTATCTGCTTCCATTGTTTGTAACATACTTGCCATCAAATCCTTCCTCTCAAAGAGTAACTAACCACTCTACTATACCACAGTTCCCCAAGAGTTTCTTCCTTTTCTCTCTGCATCAAATTCCCTTGTCCATCTCCAACGTTCCTGAACGATGTTTATCTGTATACGCCTTCATCGTTGATGCCTGGTAAAATTAATTTCATTTCTTCCCAATCTTCCCCTGTAAGCGCGATCTCCTGATATTCCTCAAGACCTTCCATGATCCAGCCTGTGCGTTCTTCCCGCAGATGACGCGGAATAATAACGCGGCTCTGCCCTTCTTTGCGAAGCTGAATAACACTCTTCCATTCGATCGCTTTGCGAATCATATCCTTGCGTGTAGAGCTGTGATAAGCCCCGAACTCTTGCAACCAGCTTGCGGGGATCCCCTGCATGTCCGGATACACATCACCTTGCTGAGGAATGTGAGCATCCATGTCATACAGCAGAATCACATCTTTGGAATAACACAAACCGTTCGTTCGCAAATCGGAAATTGACTCAGACAAGGATGCATCAGACGAGGCATCTTTTCTGCTGCTCTTAGGAGTAAAGCCCATTTGCTCCAGGCATTTAGTTAGCAGCGGCAAATGCTTAGCGACTATAATAAAATCAGATTCGCCGATTCTCTGCCCTAGGAAAGAAGCGCATTTCTCGTTGCGCATAAGAGCATCAGCTACGTCGCTCGAGCGACAACGAAGCAGCGTAACTTCTTCCAGATACAGTTTCCCGACTTGATCTGCCCATTGCCGCAAAGTTACAGAAATAGGAGCAGGCACCTCATGATAAGCGTATGTCTCCAAAATCCGCACGATCTCTTCGCCATCCATCCCCAATTCCCAGGCTCTGAACACACTTTCCTTCGTTAAATGATACGTGCGAACCAACTCTGTCGTGCGAAGTTCGGCCAAAGCCGCAATCGTCCATTCGGTGCGCAGCGGCACATCCGGCGGAAGCAGCAGCTCAAAATCAGGCTGCACATACATCGATGGCACCTTATCAGTCGTTCTCCCATTAAGTGGAACCTCTTCGCCGCTGCCTTCCCGGGCAGCTTCTGCGCCCGGCGGCAACAGCCATCGAAACCACAGTTCATCATCCTGATCGGAGCCAATCTCAACAAAACCAAACAAGCGAAGCGGATTCAGCCACAAGGAGAAGATCGCTTCACGAAGTGAACTCGAATCCTTGATCTGAGCGCTTTGCGTACAAATCGATCTAACGCCTTGAATAAGCGCATCGATCTCGCACCACTGCTTTAAATCGGCTCTTTCCATCAAAGCCAGCGTATGCTGCAGCCAAACCGGAGCAGGCGTCATTAACTGACGCCAAATCAGATAGAGCCGCTTCTGCTGATGCTCGTAGGGACCTTGCAGCCAGGAGAGAGTCGCATCCTTTTGAAATAGATAGTGATTTCCATCGGAGGCTAGACAGCCTAGTTGGATAGCCAACTCCAGCATGAGAGCCGCCCGATCGTCATAAATCTCCCTGAACGCATAAGACAGTCCAGCCGAGCGGAGAATGTCCGGCGGTAGTTTCACATACTGCGTGAGCTTTAACAACTGTTTTTTGTGTAAAGTTCCCTTATTCGTCAATGGGAGAGCAGCCTGCTGGCTGCAAGCCGCCAAGAAGTGAAACAACTGCTGCGATAAACCTCTCGGGTGAGCCTCAAGTTCCGTTTGTTCCAGTTCTGCACCAGGCCCAAGAATGTCCATTTGAGGCTCCGTCTCGCTGTTTGCACGCAGCTGAACTGCCGGAAACAGCAACTGCTGCCAAGCGGCAAAGGCATCTTCCGGGAGCACAAAAAGCTGCTCCCCCCACGCTTTGCGAAAAGCGGCAACTACACCAAGCCTGCGCAGACCAATCAATCCTACTGCTACTTGGGCGCCAGCCATCCGAACAATAGCTTGCTTCTCAAGCGCTTCGCGGGTAAACGGCTCACAGCCAAATGTGGAGATAATCAGTCTAAGCGTTCGCCTTTCATCCGAAGATAAGTGCTCTGCCAACGTGTTCAAATAAGTTGCGCCCGTTAGCAGCTCGGGCAGTGCAATGTCTTGGCTGTTGAACGAGGCGCACCATGGCTGAGACATAATAAGTTCCCTTAGGGCTGGGGGCATTTTCAACTCTATTTGTTCATATCTCATGATATGTATGTATCCCTTCCTGACCTTTCGTTCCTTGACCCCAATAGGTAATCGCGTATTCGTACCCTTGCTCGACCAAAAAAAGCTGCCGCTTCAAGGCAAAATCCTGTTCCTTCGTGTCTTCGCTGATTAACGAGTAGAAGACAGCCGTATTCGCCGCACCTTCCTTTTTGGGGCGGAGGATCCTACCAAGTCGCTGCGCCTCCTCTTGGCGCGAACCATAGCTGCCCGATACTTGAATGGCTACCGCAGCATCAGGCAGGTCCACGGCAAAATTGGCGACCTTGGACACAATAAGCAGGGGCAATTGTCCCTTTTTAAACTGCTCATACAGCTCCTCCCTGCTATCATAGGGCATGCTGCCGCTGATCATAGGCGCTCCCGTGTGAGCAGCAATATGCGCTAACTGATCGAGATATTGACCGATAATGAGCGTTGGTTCATTGGCGTGCCGGATGAGCAAATGAGAGATGACATCCAACTTGGCCGTATTTTCCCCGGCAATCCTGAACTGCTGTCTAGCTCCAGAAGCACCATAATGATCCCGATCCATGCCTGAAAGCGGTACGCGCACTTCCTGACAAGTCACCTTGGCAATCCAGCCCATCGACTCAAGTTCTTTCCAAGCCATGTCATATTTCTTAGGACCCACGAGTGAGAAAACATCCTCCTCCCGGCCGTCTTCCCTAATTAAGGTAGCCGTTAATCCGAGTCTGCGCGTTGCCTGAATTTCAGCAGTAGCACGGAATACCGGAGCAGGCAGCAAATGAACCTCATCATAAATAATGAGCCCCCATTCTCGCTGACTGAACAGCCCCATATGTGAAAATTCGTCTTCCTTCTTGCCTCGATGAGTCAAAATTTGATACGTAGCGATCGTAATCGGCTTTACTTCTTTGGACGAACCGGAGTATTCCCCAACCTGATCCTGGTCCAGTCCTGTTTTGCTTAGAATCTCCCGTTTCCACTGCTTCACAGATGTCACATTGGATGTAAGAATTAATGTAGCGCACTTACACCTCGCCATGGCCGCTATCCCCACCACGGTTTTCCCGGCACCGCAAGGCAATACCAACACACCGCTTCCTTCGACATCTATACGATGAAACGCATCGACCGCCTGCTTCTGATAATCCCGCAGCTGAAAAGAGGTTTCAGCCTCATCATCATCTCTAAGCGCAATCGGCAGAAACTCGCCTTGACGATAGGCGGCCAGATCCTCAACAGGGTACCCGAGTCTCGTTAGCTCCTGTTTCAGAATCCCCCGGGAAACAGGAGAAATAGCAATAGCCCGCTCACCGCGGGTATCTTCTACATATTTTTTCAAAGATTCATACGCACATATTTCTTTAAGAACTACCGTGTCATCACTGACCAGATAGAGCTCATTTCCGACATCCTCCATGCGCAGCAGGCCATATCTTTGGGCATATTTGCGGATACTGCTAAGCACAGATGTCGGAACGCCAAACTTCGCATACTTCTGCAAGCAGGCCGATATTTGATCGACTGGCATACCCGCAGCCGCTGCATTCCATAGAGATAAGGGCGTGATTCGATACATGTTGAGATGCTCTGGGCTTTTGATCAAATCCGCGAAACGGGACAGTTCGCCTCTAACGGCTTCGAAATCAGGGTGATGCGTTTCCAATAAAATCGACAAATCACTCTGTACGATCAGAGGAAGGTTAGGATCCCATGACAATCGCGTGCCACCTCCTTTTTACCCTTAGTATGAAAGGAAAGCACTTGATTTAAACATAGATGAATGAATTAACTGAACGCCGGAAAAGGAATCGTTGGTGAAGGCTGCCGAAAACACAAAATGGGCAGCTAGCGATCGTACCGCTAAACTGCCCAAATCCCAAACTGCAAGCACAATTGTGCTAATCTACTCCACACGAACCGCTTTCTCTTGAGCAAGCAAACAAAGCTCTGCTGCTTTAAAGGTATGCGCCTGAGTCATGGCATGCTCTGTCCCATGCAGACAATCCAAGATCAACTGGCCAAAGAATGGAAAGCCAACTTGCCCGTGCAGGCTGTAGTGCTTTTCCCCTTGTTGGTTGACAAGGTACAACTGATCACCTTGCGGATCGCGAGCGATGTCGATATACTTGCGAAGCTCGATGTACCCTTCGGTTCCAAGAATCACCGTACGACCGTCGCCCCAAGTTCCCAAACCGCTCGGTGTCAACCAGTCCACACGGAAGTAATTCGTTGCCCCGTTGTCCCCAATCAACGTCGCGTCGCCAAAATCCTCCAGCTCCGGGTAATCCTTAGCATGGTAGTTCGCCACCTTGCTGCTGGCAATCGTAGCATCCTTACACCCTGCATAGTACAGGAACTGTTCAATTTGGTGACTACCGATGTCACAAAGAATACCGCCGTAGTTTTCCTTTTTGAAAAACCAATCCGGACGACCTGCTGCACCCAATCGATGAGGTCCAAGACCAATCACTTGCACAACGCGGCCGATGGCACCCTCTTCAATCAACTGACCCGCAAATACGGCACTCTCCACATGTAGACGCTCACTGAAATAAACAGCGAATTTACGGCCTGTTTCTGCGACCTTCGCTTTGGCGGCAGCAAGCTGATCCAGCGTAGTGAACGGTGCTTTATCTGTAAAATAATCCTTGCCATGTTCCATAGCTCGAATGCCAAGCGCTCCCCGTTCTGAAGGGACAGCAGCTGAAGCGACCAGCTTGACTTCTGCATCATCGAAGATTTCCTGTTCAGATGTTGCTACTTTGACGTGTGGATATTTCTCAACGAAAGCTTGTACTTTAGCTGGATCTCGGTCATACACCCATTTCAGTTCTGCGCCTGCTTCCTGCAAACCATTGCACATCCCGTAGATATGTCCATGATCCAAGGCTATTGCCGCGAAGACGAACTCGCCTTTTTGTACGACAATATTCGGCTTACCTTTTGGTGCGTAATTCATTCCATCGCTTTTTTGCATGTCCGAACCCCTCCACTTATACGTCAAACGTTTTGAATCCAGCTTCTTTATTAACTTTGGAATTTTTGATTTTATCTTGCAAATGCTGCTCGAACAGTTCTTCGTCGATAGGCAGATCAACCCAGTTGTCCGTCCATGTCGATAGCAGCATCGCATTGGAAAGCATCAAACCTTTAATGCCTTCTTCCCCTGGAGCAACAAGCGGTGTGCCGTGCAGAATCGCATCTACCCAGTTTTGTGTAATGCCTTTGTGCCCTGTTTCTTGGCCTTCAACCGGAATCTCGCATTTCCAGACTTCGGGTTGACCAAATCCGCCCTTGAACGTCTCGTTGAACTCTCTCTCGGATACACGCAAACGCCAGAACGTCAATTTCCCGTCTTCAATGACAATTTTACCGCGATCACCGGATAATTCGAAACGATTGGTTCCTGGAGCTTCACCCGTTGTAGTCACGAATAGGCCAGTAGCGCCATTTTCATATTCAACGAATGCGGTTACATCGTCTTCCACTTCGATATTGCGATGCTTTCCGAAATAGCAGAACGCACGAACACGCTTAGGCATCATATCGATCGTCCATTGCCACAAGTCAAGTTGGTGTGGATCCTGATTGATCAGAACACCGCCGCCTTCACCTGCCCAAGTTGCACGCCAGCCGCCTGAATCGTAATAACTCTGGGATCTGTACCAGTTGGTAATGATCCAGTTGGTTCTGCGAATTTCTCCGAGTTCTCCCGAGGAAACCAGGTCTTTCAACTTTTTATATAAGGGATTGGTCCGTTGATTGTACATCATACTGAAAACTTTACCAGAAGCTTGCGCAGCTTCATTCATTTGGCGAACCTGTTTCGTGTAAACACCTGCCGGTTTTTCACACAACACATGAAGGCCAGCTTGAAATGCTTTGGCAGCCACTTCCGGGTGATCATAATGCGGAGTTGCGATAAGGACACCATCAATCGTTCCCGAAGCAAGAAAAGTATCCAGATTGTCAAATAATTGGACGTCTTCGCCTAGATTCTCTTTCGCCCATTCCAAACGGTCCGCTCTAAACTCACAAATGGCTGTTAACTTAGCGCCTTTTACTTCATTGTTTACTAAGTATTTGGCATGTCCAGTTCCCATGTTGCCCAGACCAATAATACCAATTCTTACTTTGTCCATCTTGTACTTCACCTTTTTCTTGTCAGATTCGCAATCATTGAACACGTTACCAATGTAGCATATTTACAGGACTGCATCTTGTCGCAGATTGACTACCTTATTGCGAACTTTGACAGTTACATAGGGCTTATGGCAGAAATGGACTCTCTATCAGTTCAAAATGCTTTCCCCTTACATGGCTGCCGGCAATTGAATAACAACCAGCAAATCATGCAGCCGATAAGCTAACACTTGCGGTTAGGCCATCGCAAAGGTACGCGCTTACCGTCAACCATTGGTTGATCTTTCTTATGTATTCTTCAAAATGAACTTCTTCCTGCTATCATCCACACATATCATCAACGACACCAGCCTCCTCTAAAAAAAAAAACAGCCCTTTCCAAATAGAAAAGAGCTGCTCTTACTAAGATAAAAAATAACGATTACTTGCTGCTGCCGACCAATGTTTTGTCTGATGAAATCCGGCTAAGCGCTTCGCCCGCTTCATCCTCGAAACTTCCTCGTACGGCTAAGTCGCCAATCGCCACGACGCCAACAAGTTCGCCATTTTCCACAACTGGCAGACGGCGGATCTGATCCTTCGCCATGATTTTCGCTGCTTCTTCGATGGTCATGCTTGGATCAATCGTCGCAATATTGGTCGTAATGACCTCTTCCACAGCTGTAGAGCCTGACTTCTTCTCCGCATAACCCCGCACAACAAGGTCACGGTCTGTGACAACACCAATCAGTTTCTTTCCTTCTACGACAGCTACAAAACCGATATCGTGCTGCTTCATTTTAACCGCAATTTCGTATACATTATCTTGGAGTGTTACCGTCACGCAATCTTTACTCATAATGTCTTTCACTGTTCGGCCTGCCGCCATTACACAATCCCTCCTTGGAGTAAACGTACAGACATAGCATTCTCCAAAGAAAAGACGTCATTCATGCCATATAATCCAAGGCCATGCCCAGCAAAAGATTTGCAGCGTGCAGCATGGATCTTTCATCAATATCGAATTTGGGATGGTGGTGTGGGTGAATGATTCCCGCCGCTTCGTTCCCAGCCCCTACGAACATATAGCATCCCGGCCGGTGGTGCAAATAATAGGAGAAGTCTTCGCCGGCCATAATAAGGGGGGACGCATGCACAGCATCTGCACCAAACAGAGCTTGACCCACTTTGAAGAAACGTTCAGCCTCCTTATCATCATTCACTACGGTTGGATACCCTAATTTATAATCGAGTTTATATGTCGCTTGGTACATCTCACATGTACTTGCTACCATTCTTTCAAAACGCTGCTTTACATCTTGCCTAAGTTCAGCATTAAAGGTACGAACCGTGCCGCTTAGCGTGCTTGTTTCTGCAATCACATTAAAGCTAGACCCGCCATGGAAGGAACCAATGCTGACGACGCACGGCTCAATCGGATCGACTTGACGGCTGACAATCGATTGCAGATTCACAACCAATTGGGAAGCTACATAGATGCTGTCGATCGTTTGATGCGGCAATCCTCCATGACCGCCCTTCCCTTGGATCTGGATCGTGAATTCGTCCGGGGCTGCCATCAAAGGACCTGCCTTACTGTAAATATGACCAACGGGGAATGGCGTCCAGAGATGAACACCAAATACAGCATCTACGCCTTCCAGAGCACCGTCTTTGATCATGGAATCAGCGCCTCCAGGCGTGATTTCTTCGGCATGCTGGAATAAGAACACCAGATTGC
Organism: Paenibacillus sp. HWE-109; assembly: GCF_022163125.1. Taxonomy (NCBI): domain Bacteria; kingdom Bacillati; phylum Bacillota; class Bacilli; order Caryophanales; family Paenibacillaceae; genus Paenibacillus; species Paenibacillus sp. HWE-109. The sequence continues at coordinate 3,430,710 of NZ_CP091881.1, forward strand.
CTTTGAGTTGCTCCCGATGCTGGCTGGCGATCTTGGCAATACCAAGCAAAGTTGAGGTGTGAGCATCATGTCCACAGGCATGCATGACACCGCTTGTAAGGGAAGAATACGCACAATTCTTCTCGTCTTGAATAGGCAGAGCGTCCATATCCGCGCGCAACGCTACGGTCGGACCCTCACCGCTTCCGCGCAACAAGCCGACGACACCGTTGCCGCCAACGCCTTTGCGCACTTCAATATTCCAACTAAGCAAATGGTTCTGAACAAATTCGGCCGTCCGATATTCATGGAACGAAAGTTCCGGGTTTTGATGCAAGTAGCGCCTCCAGGCAACCATTTCTTCATAAATCGCTTGTAAGCCATCTTGAAAATCGTTCATAAGGAAAATCCTCCGCCCATCCTTTGTTTCTATCGCTTTGCACATTTGCTTTGCACTTTCACCTATTCTACCAAATTAAAGATCTGGTTTCATCTGTATAGTGCCATCAAATATTAGAAATTAGCAGCACTTCTCGACTTGCAGAACCATGGGAAACATACTATCATGAATAAAGAATGCATACGTACAATATGGAGGCGTTAAAAGTGATTATTGAAGCAACTGGCTTAAAAGGCTTAAAAAGCGACTTGGCTCATCTGGATGAAGTAACGACTAAACTAGGTTTTGTGCGTTGGCAGTGGGAATACACACGTGCTACTTATGATTTTAAAATGGAAGATAAAGCATCGAAAGCCGTCTATTTCTTGCGTGTGAATGCACGTGTAGAAAGCGGAAAATTGGAATCCCCCTATGCGATTCTTTACTTAGAAGAAGCTTACATAGGCAGAGAAACATTCCCGCATGGTTTGGACTACAACTCTCCTGTGCCTGATTCCGTGCTCAAAATCTCCAATCAAAAACTAGCGCAACTGCAACAATTATTGGCAGACTAGGCGAGGATACAGCATGAATCCCCCTCGAAGAGGAACGCCGGATTTTCTGCTGCTCTTTTTAACCTTTGTACTCGTTAGTTTCGGATTAGCTATGGTGTTCAGCGCAAGCTCTATGACAAGTGCCTATTATGGAGATCCATGGGCCTTTACGAAAAAGCAGTTGATTGCAGTGGGGATTGGTACCGTGGGCATGCTGTTCTGCATGAATATCCACTATTCCAAGCTCAAGAAACTGGTTATCCCTGCTTTTTTCTTTGTCGTACTTGCCTTGATCTTCGTTATTTTTACTTCCAAAGCCAATGGCGCCAGCAGTTGGTACACGCTCGGTAAATTCGGTATCCAGCCCACGGAGTTTGCCAAACTGATTGTCATCATGTACTTGGCTTCCATGATCAGCAACAAAGATGAGAAGTTCCGCAACTTCAAAAAAGGATTGCTCCCTGCTTTGATCGTTGTCGGGTTCGTCTGTTTCCTGATTATGCTGCAGCCTGATTTTGGTTCCTGTATGATATTATTCGTTTGCTCTGCCATCGTCATCATGGTGGGAGGCTCCAATTTGAAGCATATCTTCCTGCTTGGGACGAGCTTTGCGGTTATCGGCACGATCGGCGTGTTGCTTTACTTGCTCAAAGGCGGCGCGAACGCAACCGATAACTACCGGATCAGCCGTTTAACGTCTTACATGGATCCCTTCTCAGATCCGCAAGGTGCCGGACATCAAGTGGTTCAATCGTTATATGCCTTTGGACACGGCGGATTGTGGGGGGCAGGATTCGGGCAAGGCATCCAGAAACTACACTATTTACCTGAAGCTCATAACGATTTTATTTTTGCCGTTATCGGCGAAGAATTGGGTTTTATAGGCAGCTCTCTATTTATTCTAGTTTTTATTATCTTTATTTGGCGAGGAATTCTTGTCGCGGTTCGCAGTCCCGATATGTTCGGCATGCTGACAGGCGTCGGTATCATGGTTATGTTCGCTTTCCAAAGCTTTATTAATATTGGCGGCGTCACGAATGCCATACCACTTACCGGTGTCACTTTGCCTTTCATATCCGCTGGGGGTTCGTCCATGATGGTCTCACTCATTAGCATGGGGATATTACTTAGTATCTCGCGTGAACATACGCATAAAGAAACGGCTCCAACCAAAAAAAGACCCTAATCGATGCCAAAACATTCGATTGGGTCTTTTTTTTATTTGACGCGATGAGGGTCGTCCACTTCTTCTTCCTTAAACGCAACGCCTTCCACCTTCACGTTGACTTCCACGACGGTTAAACCCGTCATGTTCTCAACAGCTTCTCGCACGTTTTCCTGGAGATCCCTGCATACATCCTGAATTCGGGAACCGTAATTGACGATAACACGTAGATCGATGGCTGCCTCTACTTGCCCTACCTCTACAGAGACGCCTCTTTGTACATTCTTACCGCTCAAACGCTTCGCCAGGCCCTCTGAGATGCCCCCAGACATGCCCGCTATGCCAGCCGTCTCCAGAGCCGCAAGGCCTGCGATCGTCGATACTACATCATCAGAAATACGAATTAAACCGGTTTGATTGTCTTCGGACATACGGATCACTCCCTAATCTTGGTATGAATCTATTGTAATAAGTTCAAAACATGAAAGCAAGAACTGCTCTCTTCTAGAAATCGAATTTACATTGCAAGCCAAAGTAGGTATATTAAAAGAAGTCAAAAAGTACCAATACAAAGAAAAAGTCGGAGGGTTCACTTTGAAAGGAAAATTGTTCTATGTAGGTTTAATTCTCACTTTCGTCCTGAGTGCTGTTGCTCATTACATGCATCTAAACGCAACCTTGCAATTCGTCATTTCAGCGATCGCGATCATCTTCGTAGCCGGGTTCCTCGGCAAAGCAACGGAGAGTGTTGCGCATTATGCAGGTGAACGCATGGGCGGATTTCTGAATGCGACCTTCGGGAATGCTGCTGAATTAATCATTGCCATCTTTTTGGTCAAAGACGGGATGTTTGAGGTCGTGAAAGCCAGTTTAACCGGTTCTATCATCGGAAACCTGCTTCTCGTTCTCGGGCTCAGTATTTTCGCAGGCGGACTAAAGTTCAAGGAGCAATCGTTTAACGTGAAGCTTGCTTCACATAACTCCTCCCTGATGATACTCGGCGTCATCGCGTTGTTCATCCCGGCTATCTTCGCAGGTGGCTTGACGACGAAAGAAACGTCATCGATGAGTATCATCGTGGCTGTATTGCTTGTAGCGGCATACTTGCTCTGGCTCTTATTCTCGATGGTCACTCACAAAGAGATCCTTTCAGAAGAAGCCATTGAACATGGTGAAGCGCCTTGGTCCAAATCCATGTCTATTATGTTTCTCGTTCTAGCCACAGTGATGGTCGCATTCACAAGTGAATGGTTGGTCGGAACACTGGAAGAAGTGACTCACAAATTCGGATTATCCGAGCTGTTCGTAGGTGCTTTCTTAATCGCTATCATTGGTAACGCAGCTGAACATAGCGCCGCTGTCATGATGGCAATGAAGAACAAAATGGGAGCTGCCGTAGAAATCGCTATCGGAAGTTCTTTGCAGATCGCCCTGTTCGTTGCCCCGGTCCTTATCATTGCCAGCTTCTTTATGGGCGGGACTCCCATGAACATCGTCTTCACCACCTACGAGCTGGCTGCAATCGGAGTCGCCGTCTTCATAACCAAGTCGATCACCCAAGACGGCTCAACGAACTGGTATGAAGGACTCTTGCTTCTCGTAGTCTACATTATTCTAGGCGTCGTTTTCTTCCTTGTATAAATAAGAAGCTTATAAAAAAAGTAACCCATAGAGGGTTACTTTTTATTATTTAGCGCTTCATAAAGCTCTGCAAGGTTACGTTCTAGTTTGTTCAGAATTTGTTTGCCAGGCAATTCGGAAATAAGTCCCGCTCGAATAGCAAAATCAATTTCTCTAGAAAGTCCGTACATTTGCGTATCTAAAACTTCCTCATACAGTGGGCATTGACGAGTCGTCAAATTCTCCATTTGTACTTCGATCAGCTTCTCGATTTTATCTGCATCTTCTTGAAGAAGATTAAGCGCCTTTTGATTCATGTCCAGCAATAGATCAGATGAAGACATTCCCACTTCCCCCTATACGCATAGTCATCCGTCCTTATATGATCTATATTAAGCGAAAATGCTCCAATATACAAGAGAAGGTACCCTCAGAGATTCTGAGAGTACCTTCTTTGTGCAACATTTTAATCTGCTACTACGTTTACGCCTAGATCATGCTTAGCAAATACTTCAGCCATAGCGATCTTCGCTTCTGCTTCATCAGGTCCGTGAACATGCAAATCGTATTTGCTTGAGCTAAGCAAAGTCGTAAACAAGCCTAGAATACTTTTCACATCGATATACTTATTATCGTATTGAAGAACAATTGAGGATCTAAATTTATTAGCGGTTTGTGAAATTTCAACAATTGCGGCGTTATTAGCACTTGGCATATTGCATTCCTCCATTAATTTCGTATGAGTTGGTCGCCTTGCTTTCTATATGATAACTTGGAAGGGTGACTAAGCGCAACTAGAAAATTTCCTGCATTCTCCAAGAAGAAAGCATTACTTCATCTTCGCTGTAAGTGCTTTCTTCACGCCATTTCCAATGAGAATCAAAACGACAAGAATTCCTAGCAACAAGAGCAATCTGCCCTTGTATTTTTGAAAATGAAATAAATCATGAGCGATCATCGATTCTAGAAAAACGATGGGCAGCTTGCCCAGTAAAGTGCCAGCTAAGAAATGAGTAAATTTAATTCTTGTAAGGCCCGCAGCGAAATTAATAGCCGAAGAAGGCAAGATCGGTATTAATCTCCCTAGTAAAACATACAAGAAACCCCGCTTTTCCATCCGCAAGCTAAACTGCTGGACAAGTGGAAAGCGTTCCAACTTCTTCTCTACCCAAGCATGTCCATAATAACGGGCGAAATAAAAGGACGCGATTGCGCCTAAGCAGGACATCACATAATTGACGAGGAATCCTACCTTGATTCCAAAAATAGCGACATTCGTCCCTGCTACGACAACAAACGGAATGAACGGAAAAAAGGTTTGAAAAAAAACCAAGCTCATTCCAATCATTTTACCAGGCCAACCCAAATCCCTTAAATGCCCAGAAAGCTGCCGCATGTTGCTGTGTGTAAGCTTGACGCCTATAGGGTTATAGAAGAAAAAATAGATCAAGCCACAGAGCACAACGATTAGGAGTAAAATTGGTAGTATGCGCTTTCTATTTAATACCGACAAAATTCGACCATCCCTTCCCTTAGACCAAACTATTGTAACATGTTAGCGTAGGGCAAGGAAGAGAAATATCCAGATATTTTTTGCATATTCATTAACAGTTTTCCCAGTTAGAGCTGTTTTATGTCAATAAGAAAAGCGGCTTTGCCGCCCTAAGAGATGAGCGTCTTCATAACGCTTTTCAACAAACTAGCGGATCCTAGTTCCCTTCGGGCTTTGCAAGGGCAGAGAGCGTCGTGCGAAAAGGAACTATGATCCTCTAACTGGCGGAAACTGGGGTAAACGTGGCATGAAAGGGAACTGAGATCCGCTATTTAAGCGGAACCTGCTGATTCTGAGCTAGAAATGGTGGAATAGCGGACCGTAGTTCCCTTTGAAGCGGAATATGGCGGTTTTCAGAACTATAGCGTACTGTAGTTCCCTCAAACTCGCTATCCTGACACATTTTGCTAGTATCGCGGCTTGACGTTTCCTTATTTCCGCGCGATAGCTAAGCTAGCGGATCTCATTCTGTCAAATAGCTTTTATACCTCCAAACCAGCAGCCAGTCGAACACATAAGCGCGTTCACAGCTACCTTGTTCTCATCTCATCCGTTACATCTCTTCTCTTCTCTTCTCTTCTCTTCTCTTCTCTTTTCTTCTCTTCTCTTCTCATTCCATCTCTTCTCAACTCATCTCGCCGCATCGAACCATTCCATCGTGCTGGGATGGCCTACAACCCAAGCCTGACAAGCCCCGTCTCCACTCTTCCGTTTCTCCATATGAATATATCGTGCAGAAACGCCCCTTGCACCGATAGGACACCACCTTAAGATCGTGGAACCAATCACGTGCGAACAACTTAAACCCTTAATTCGTGTTTCCACAATCTCGAGATTTTTGGATTTCTTTCAGCACTGCGGGGCGTATCTTTTTGCCATACTTGTTTTTACAGGCTTCCCAGTGCCGATTCTAACAAAAACACCTGTCTCCAGAGGTTGTTTCCAACTTCTTTCGACAGGTGCTTGCATATAATGGCTAACCGATTTGAATTTGGTTGCGACCGTTATTTTTAGCTTGATAGAGCGCCATATCTGCCCGATAGAACAGCGATTCCACACTGATCTTGTCTTCCTCCCAATTCCAATCCGAAACACCGCAAGAAACCGTTACTTGTGGATTCGTCTCGTCCATTACGCGTGAACGAATACGTTCAGCGATACGAATTGTCTGATCCTTCGCAACTTGCGGCAGATAGACGGCCAACTCTTCTCCGCCCCATCTAGCCGCGATATCCGAATCCCGAATGCTGGTCTTGATGATTTGGCTCACTTGAATCAAGATTTTGTCCCCAACTTGATGGCCATGCGTATCATTCACCCGCTTGAAATTATCAATGTCAACGACGATTAATGAACCGCAAAAATCCTTCTTCTGCAGCAAATTAGCCTGCTCATCCAAGTAATGACGCACGTAAAGTCCAGTCAGGTTATCCGTGATGACCATTCGCTTAACTTCAGCGTGCAGCGAAGCATTCGTCATGGCAAGACCAATATGACCTGATAACACCTGCAGCAGCTTATAATTATCATAAGAGAAGAAGTTAGGATCGCTATGAACAACCAAAATAACCCCTTCGACTTGTCCATTCACCAGAATGGGCGAGCCAATGAGTGACCGTGAATCGGTCAACTGCATAAGTTTGGAACTGATCTTATTATTAATCATATAGTCCGAAATAATAATGGGCTCTTTGGTATTATAAATCAATCCAGAAAAACCTTGATTCAGCGAAATCGCCTCATGAAACATGGCAGGCAGATTGGTCGCTTGTACAATTAGCTTCTCACTATCCTTGTCAGTCTGAAGAATACAGCTGTAATCAGCACCGAATATGCTCAAAATCTCACTTGAAGCCGAATTGAAAATCTCATTAAGCCGCAAACTTTGATTCAACTGCTTCGTAATCTCATTGATAAGTCGCAATTCATTAATCATCAAATTCGATTGCTCGTATAGTTTGGCATTTTCAAAAGCCGACCCTGCCGTATCTGCGAGCAAAGAGATGAATTGCAGATCAGAAGCATGAATCAAATCATGCTCTGACTTCATATACAGCACCCCGTAAACACCTTGTTTCCCTGATAGTGGCGCGGCGACATTGCCTGTACTCGCCCCTGAGCGTTCCGATGTAGGCTCGAATATCACATGCCCTTCCATAAAAGCACGCGTACGGATATCATCTTCTGCATTTTGGAAATTCAAAGGCTTCACATATAGGTTATTAGAATCATTATCCTGAGATAAGAGTAAATCGACGTGAATGTTCGGATAAAAACGATATATACAATCAATGACTTCTGTCAACACAGAGTCGACATCAATCTTAGCGTGCAGTTTCTTCGAAGCTTCAAATAAAATATCATGCTTCTTAAATTCAATTTCTCTTTGCTGATGCTGCATAAATAACTGCTCATACTTGCGGCGATCATCAACCGTTTGAACACAGCTTTGATAAGAAATTGCCACTGTATACAACAATTGCATTAATTCTTCCGTCGATAAATAGGTCTGAGACAATAGTCCCATATAGGCAATGAGATTGCCTTGGGAATTATAGACAGGGACGGCAGCAGCATGCGTTGATTTCAATTCAATCATTTGCATGTCATTACCTGACATGACTTGAAGCATGGGATTCACTGCACAGCGTGCAAATGGATTGTCGTTCTGAATCGCATAGCTCCACGAAACATTAGGGGACAAAACGCTTTCAGAAAAAGTTGTCTCATGCGAGCAAGCATTCATAACAGAAAGCTCAGCATTTACCCATAAAAGGGCAGTGTGACGGGGCAGCATCGCTTGTCCAAATTGAAAAATCCAATAATCAGAAGCATCAAACAAGAGCTGCCCTGAACTGGCTTCTCCATAGGAAAAGTTGCTAGAAAGAACAAGTCCTTGCCGAAGAAACTCTTCGAAGTGCTCTGCGCGACTATGTTGTTTCATACTACGAAGCGATTCACTCATAGGCTCTCCTTCACTAACAAACTATAGTCCTATTGATTCAGGCTAAATGTTACCTCATATATCATACTATTTTTCTTTCCTGATTGCACGAATTTTTCGAATCGTCACGCAGGATTGACACTTGACACTTGCCGTTGTTTTTAATAAAATTAGAAGTCGAGTAACAACATGATTTCGGTGAATGCCATTTGTGATCACCCTCACTGCTTTTGCTCCTGCCAAGACAGCGGCTGAACTACTCTTGTCAGGGAATCACATTATGATTCGTAAGCAAAACCAGGCACTTGTCTTCACCCTAACATTTAGCTGCTATCTACTAAACTATTTGTTAAAAAGAAGGAGTTTTTCCTAAATGTCACGTTATACAGGACCTAAATTCAAACTAAGCCGCCGCGTTGGTATTTCCTTGAGCGGTAACGGAAAAGACATGAAACGCCCATTCCCTCCAGGTCAACACGGCCCAGGGCAACGTAAAAAAATGAGCGGTTACGGCGTTCAATTAAATGAAAAACAAAAACTTCGTCACATGTACGGCTTGAACGAGAAGCAATTCCGCAACTTGTTCGACAAAGCTTCCAAATTGAAAGGTATTTCTGGTGAGAACTTCATGATCTTGCTTGAAAGCCGTTTGGACAACTTGGTTTACCGTCTTGGTCTTTCCAACTCCCGTGCAGGCGCACGTCAATTAGTTGCTCACGGTCACGTAACTGTGAACGGCAAAAAAGTAGACATCGCTTCTTACATCGTTTCTACTGGTGACGTAATCGCGCTTCGCGAAAGAAGCAAAGGTCTCTCCGCAGTGAAAGAAGCTCTTGCTAACCGTAACTACCTGCCAACATACCTTGAGTTCAACGACGCAAGCGTAGAAGGCAAGTACATCCGTTTACCAGAACGTTCCGAGCTTCCACAAGAAATTGACGAGAAACAAATCGTCGAGTTCTACAGCCGTTAAGAGAGCTGAGACGCAAGTTGATGTGAAAAAAAGCCCGAAACCCCTTGTATATAGGCGGTTTCGGGCTTTTTTTATTAAATCAACAATGCAAATTCATGCACAATAATACACCCATTTGGGGCTAAATGGGACTTAGTTTGAGGCTAAAAAATAATGCGGGTAGACGCTCTTGTATTTCCAAGCGCTTGTGAAAATAAAACCGCCTGACGAGTCCGCCGCGGCGCGGACGAAACATAGCGCCTCACCAGCGCGATGGTCGCGGATTTTCACTACGAGCCGGCCTTTGCGAACACTCGTTTTTCGGAAATGGGATATTAAGCTTTAATAGTGTCGTCAAGGATCGATCATTTCTTCCTCTGTTCATTCCTTACTTAACTCTGCTTTCATAACTTTATTAAAGTCAATCCACTCGTAATCCTCATCCCCACTAAATGGATCAACCATCAAAAACTTAAACTTATCTCTTTGTCGTGTCGTGACAGACCATTTATAGATCGCGGATTAAATTCATCATAGATTGTTAACTGAACACTTTTCTTGTACACCTGTGATTGCAAAAGTGCCATATTAATATTCTCGATCTCCTGTTCATCCAAGTTTCTATTTGGGATTCGATTCTGAGAAAATCTATGAACAATAATAGCTTCCTTATGTTGATTCAATATCATCCGCGACTATTCCCACAATCCGTTGTCCTCAAGCTTCTTTGCCATTGTCCACCGTCCTTATCTGCTGTACAGCGAGTATGTTATCGATTAAGAATGTCCGTAATGAGTTCGTCTTCATGCACATAGCCGAAATCGATTTTTCCTTCACAGACCGAACATGAATCTTCCTTTGGGATACCTTGCCGCGACGGTCAATGTAGATTATCTCAATGATTCTTTGTTTTCATGTCTACGCCACCTGTAAGGAGCTGCGCACCTCGGAAAGAATTAATATCAGTGCGGAGTTTTGAACAATCTCTGTAAGAAAATACGGATCAAGTACGTTAGCCAATTGTAAAACCCCCTAAACGAAGTAGCAAAGCTTTAATGCTGTCTTTGCCCCTGAATCAAGTCCTGTTAAAGCTGTTGAATCAAAAATGCCGGCAATCCATGCAGAAGCGCCAATATCAGAGCTAGTTGTATCTGCGTCGTTATCTAAGATACAAACAGAGGTTTGCGAACCATCACTAGCACCAGTTGCGTAGGCTTTGAATTTTCTTGTTGCTGTTACTTTACCAAGAACTGTACCTTTCGCAAGGACACCTTGACCAGACGCAAGCAGCACTCCTCCAGGTAGCTTCGCTTGTAGATCTGTGGAAGCGAGAACTTCTTTGAAATATTGCGATGTTGTTGCACCTTGACCAGGCATTCCGTTATAAGTTGATCCATTCATAAAGTGTTAGGGTTATCAGGAGCGCCTCCGCCTAGCACATTAGCAGGAAGATTCACATCAGCGTCTTGCGTATGTCGACCGCCACCACCCAATACAGCCTTTGCCTGTGCTTCGTAAGAAGAGCCAATCTTCTCGATCTCAGAAACCGGCAGATTGGAAAGCGAAAGCTTCATAGCTTCTACATTGAAAGCATCCCCCATTGCCCTAACGCCGGCACCGCATGCCTCTTCCGTCAATTTCGTTTTGTAAGTCTCACCGTCTTTCGCCTGAACGGTCAGCGCGGTGATTTTTGGCGATAATGCCGTCATCCGAGGATAAGCCGATAATCGTTCTGATCTGACTTAGAATGCCGTTCGAAATACCAAGTGCAGATTGTGCTTGTTGTAAAGCTAGCTCTGCTTGTTTTTGTGCATCTGACATGTTTCCATCTCCTTCGGCCAATGTTTTGACCTCATCATTTGTTTGTTGTTTGGCTACAAAAGCTGCCATTCCACCTTTGTTGCTGAAAAAATAAAAGATGCGTTCATCACCATAAAGTGATTTAGCATCTAAAGAAAGTAGCACATATTCAATTGGTTCTTGATTTTGTGCATTTTGAGATTTTATTGAAAGTGAGCTTCGCGTGATGCCCGCCCCTTCATACCCACCATCGAATACAATTGAGTTTTCCGAGTTTTCCATGATGTACCCATCATCCGCAAGGACTAAACATTCTTTGTTTTCATATGTCTGTCCTCGAACGTGCGAGCAGTCGCCAGACCTATAATAATCGCTCCCACAAATATTACAGATATGCTTGGTCGATATAAACCCAGCTGATGTGTCAAATATGGTTCCAGAATCGATTCCGCTTGCTAACTGGTCGGTAGAAATTCCATCAATTTCTTGACCTTTTGCCATATAATGATCGCCGTATAGCTCAAGCTCACCATTCTCTTCTACAATGCGACTGTCAACGTGCGACCATACGGAAAAGATAAGGCTTCCCACTTCATCCATGGATGGTCAACTAACAAGGCAATACCTTCTTTTACTTGATCAGCCATCTTCCGAAGAAAGTTAGGAGTTATTTTCATCCTGTACTTCTCGATCCTCTTCGTTCCAATGATTTTCGCTTCGAAAACATAAGTTTATTCATTTGTTAATGGTACTAGAGTTAATCGATTAATCTTTGTGAGTTGTTCCGTTGTCGGTGCTGCCATAGTGATTATTCACCTCCTCTCGGTGGAATCTGTTCGTTCGGGTCTGGTTCATGGTTCTTCTCAAGCTTCGGAATCAACTCAACAGGAATCTTTGAATTGAGTCCGAGTGTCCAACGTACCTCTTGAGCTGCTTCTTGAGGTGTGATGTAAAAGTTACTCTCAGCAGTTACAAAATTGCTGATTTTCGCTTTTCGATCCTTCTCAACCTCATTCTCTGAACGTAAATCAATAGGGATGTAATCGACTACTACATTCGTCTGAACACCTTTGACTCGTGCAGACATAGAAAAAGCCCGTTTCCAAAAGCGTTTGGTTACGCTTCTGCCGGACTCTACCATCTTGATATATAATTGCGTGTCTACAGAGCTGTAAGTCTCTGTAGAACCTTGATGCCGCGATAAGATGGTCATGAACGTCTTTAACGATGTAGCCATTTGAGTATCGATGATGTCGATAAGTTTCTTGATATCAATCATCGGGCCTGTCGATCCTTTAAGGTATTCAACTTTGACGCTATCCCAATGGAATAAGGAATCGTCTGGATTTAGTGACTCGAAATGTCCTTGTGCTTCTTTCATTCGAGCTTCCAAATACTCTTTCAGCTTATTAGGATCCGCTTTAATGTTTGTCGGCATGCTTTTAATCATGACCTCTTCCAACATCGATATGTCCATTCGCGGATAACCTTGATTATGGACAACCGCCTTGAGATCCTGCAACACTTGAAGATGAAAGAACACGACTTGCAGAACGGGCAGAATAGGTGTCCGTCCGTAAGGATCATCGACCATTGGATCTAGTTCTTCATAAATGAAGGTTGGCGTATCTATCTTCTTATATTGACCGAACCATTCTTCGCCTTGATGCATACGCGGATTCTTTACGTATTGCCATGGCGTCAGACGATTTGTATCTGGTTCTCTTCGAAACCAAATCAACGCTGGATCGACTGGCACAACATCAACCACGTCATTGCACTGCTCATTCAGGACCACTTCACCAGCACATGCGCCGCGCACCATAACCATAAGACGTTGTACGGTGTCAATCTTATCTAACGATCTGCCATGCTGATAACCCGGTGAAGGCAATGGCGTATTCAGCATTGATTTAATTTCATCAAGCATCCGTTGTCCGCTCTTGTCATCGCTACCTGTGGACTTCTTGGCTGTAAGACTTAGTTCTGTATCACCCATCCTGAGATACGTGTAGATGGCATGAGACACGTCAGGATGGACGGATATGAGTATTCAAGTAATTCCTCGGCAGTACGATTCTGTAACTTAGTAAGATCAATGTTGTGAGCCTGTTGATACTTCTCGGGCAACCAACTGAACCAGTTCCATGAGATCGCGTTCTTGGATACTGTAATCCGCCCACCACCGCCACTCATCTGCCGCCTAATCTCAACGGGTATCACTGACATTGCCAAGCGATATAAGGCTTTATGATACCATTTCAATGTTTCACCCCCGATCAATACAAAAAGCGCCGACTCATTTGTCAGCGCTCATTCTTTTCTATCTATAGAATAACATTGGAATATTACTGGTTTACTACGGATAATCTCATTCCCTTAAGATAATAAGTCTAACATCAATTGCTTTTGCCAGTCGCAGCTTCATTAATAAAATCAATTCCTTGATTCATAAAAAATAATTCTTTTGATATCTTCGCTCCATCTTTTATCCATTCTATAACAAAACTGAATTGATCAACCGGATTGAACCATATTATTTCTTTAAGCATAGAGACGTTTTTCATAGAATCCCAAAATATTGTTCTAACAGTATCATCATTAGATAGAACAACTTTGTCAGATATTAGTGCAATTTCAACCAAATGAATGTCCTTCATTGCTGCTAGACGATTTTTTTCTGAAGTCACATAATTGATTAATAATTCGCGCAATTGGATATTCTCACAATTGTCAATGAATTTAATTTTTCTGCGTGCAACCATCGATGTTCTCCATTTTCTAGCAAAACTAGATTGATGAGTATTCCATTCCATGGATAATTCTTTATTAAAACAAACAATATTATGAGAATCTAACAGTACTTCTAATAAAACTCGGCAGTTTGTTGATACTGGTTTTTCATTATGACCTGATGATCGAGCAATACAGGCATCAACAACAAAAGATCTAGGTTTAAGCCTCACCTTTATAACTCCTCTTTTCAACTGCATCAAGGTACTCCATATCAGCATTTAGAGCAACATCATCAAAATCCTCAGGCCAGTCACCAAAAGTACCGAATTCATCAAGTATAGCCCTACTCACTTTAGTAGATCCGCTTTCAGAGTCTCTAGAAAACCAATTAAGCGCAACTAGATTATGTGATATTTGTTCTTTTGCAATTTGAGTTTGAATGCCTCGTATTAATAATGAACTATGTGTTTCGACCACTACCTTAACTCCTCTATTTGCTGCCTCTGCAAGCACAATCGCCAAACTATGTTGGGCTCTTGGATGTAAATGTATTTCAGGTTGTTCAATAAATACAATTTGTCCAGGTTTGGCATAGATTAGGGCAACTAGAATAGGCAGGGTTTGAGAAACTCCGAGACCTACGTCCGCTATACTAACAAAATCTTCTTTTGAGCTATTATTTGACCTTGCTACAAAAATACCAACTTCAGTATCGTTAATCTGTTTAGTTTTTATTCCATTTGTAAGTTTAAGGGTGTTCAACGCGTCTACTAATTTTTTCAATTTATTGTTATTACTTTTACTTTTGCTTTCTTGCCATTGAGTTATGATACTAGCCACATACTTTTCGAATGTCCCAGGCAATTTAGACTCTACCTCGGACTCCGTGGCTGCTGTATTTGGATAATTTCTTTCTGGGTTACCTCTTAGACCAGGTAGATGTAACATTTCAAATAAATGAGATTCAAAATATGAAATATTATCCATAACGATTCTAAAATTTTCAGTTTGTATTCCAAACCTTAATAAAAATCTTTCTTTAAAAATTTTAAATGTCGACTCATCAAACGTTTTCGAAAAAGATGAGTATAGAGGCTCCTTCTCTAATTTCTTAAAAGAATAAGGCGCCTTTTTTTTAATTTCTTCAAAACTCATAGAAGGACTAAACTCATCAAGGTATCCATTACTCAATACGGTCATTTTATTGAGTTGAAATCCAGGTTTATTTTTTTGCTTTTCAAAAGTTATTTTTGCAGTCTGGTTGTTTGCTTCAATCGCAATTGTAAAGTAGTTTTGCATGATTTTATCGTCTTTAACACTAAGCATCTGATCAGTTGCTGTGAATCTCACGTTTGGTCCGTTCAACAACAATGTTCCAGGATCATAACTTTCTTCTAGAGTCTGTTTCATCAATAATAACGGTTGCATAATACTTGATTTACCAGAACTATTAGTACCGGATAGTATAGTAAGGGGTAGTATATCTATACTGCACTCCTCAAAAAATGATTTATACCCGAAAAGTGAAATTTTAGTAATACCACTGGGTTTAAAATTTCCAGGTTTTTTATTGCTTCTTAAACTAACCTTAGGTTCACTAGGCATATAATACCTCCTATAACTTCTCAATATATAATAATCCAAATAAATCCAAAATACCAATAAATTTTATGATAGTTTAAATTAAAACATATTATCTAATACTGTTGAAAACAAAACTTCATCTCTTAAAATTTACGCCATTAATAGAAGGTAACAAAATATGTGCATCAGGTTTCATTGAGTAATCTCAGTATAAAATGGAAAAAGCGTTAGCCTATCCTTGAAAGATATCAACGCTTTTTTAGTATTATTTAAATATAGTTATACGGTGTAACTACGGATATACGCGGCGATGTGAACCAACTCTTTACTGCGGATCCTCAATTTCCAAGCTTTCTGTCTCCCATTCCTCAACTTCAAAATCCAAATCATCCAAGAACATATCTTTAATTTCCTCATCGGTCAATTCGTACCTTGCGTTCTCCAATGAATCTTCAATTCCTTCGATATGCTCTTTTAGGAATCCAATGCTTAATTCATAACAAATTAGTAAGTTATGATGCATCTTACTAACTTCTTCTTCTGTCAAATCAATTTCATAATGCATTATTTTATTTCTGAGATTATTGAGATAAAGTACTGAATTATGAAACGCTTCATTCACTTCAACATCACAAAGATCCTTTAAGCGATTGATTGCATCAATTATGTTAACAGTTTTTAATGTATTATCTACCTCAAGGACGTTCCTTTTGCCTGAGTTCTTTAGCTTACCTTTAGCTTTTATATAAGAATTGATGTCACTAAAGATAAGAAGTTCTAATTTTTCTTTAAGTATGTATTTAAATAAAACCTCATTAGCGTGATTAATCGATAATATTGCATCTTTATAATGATGATATTCAGGATCCGCTTTAATCTTTTTTATAGAATTAAACGCTGCTTTAAAAGAGTCCACTCCATTTTCAAAAAGGCCATACTTCATGGTTTCGTCTCCCTTTCATATCCTTGTATTTTCATAATTTCTACCTCCATTTTAAATTATTCATGACCACATTCAACCGATTTGTTCAAAATTGTCTGTAAACCATTGTGAAAGATGCTTATAGAAAAAGACTTTTTCAAATCCGCGTTTTACTAAGAAGTAATCCCCAAATACACCAATGTTAATTTTTTTGATTGACATATCAGCTGGAGCATCAATTTGTAGACTAATTCGTAAAGCATTATTCGAATTGGGTTCACTGCAATGTAATGGATTACTCGTAACCTTAAACTTCCGACAGTTAAATGGTCTAACTTGATAAATTTCACATTCTCCGGAGTCACCCAAAAAAGCACAAGGACTTTTTTTGAGGGCATACTCTCCGATTAGCGCCTTGTCCTTTGCAATCATTTCTGGCGTAGGCGAATTCCTGCTATTAATTTTAACTTTAGTAGATATCCTCTCAATTTCTTCAACTGAAAAGTTTTCGAGTACATGTTTACGTATATGTTCTGCTTCAATAGGGCTGACATCAACATAGAGGTTACAGCAAGCCGAACATCCTTTTTGGCAAGATGTTTTTCCATCTAATTCTTTTATAGATTCGTTATATAACTCGTATAATTCTTCTAGCAATTCTATGCCATCTTCCATTGAAATCATTTTCACACTATCACTTGCAATATTTTCGATATCTTTCCTAGTCAAATTCGAGAATTGATCTACATCTTTTAACATCTTTTTAAAGGGGAATAGGTCGACTTGCTTCGTTAATTCATTAAGCTTTTCTTGATCAAACCTCACTTCCTCTCCCCGGTAATTAATTGCTAATAAAGGGTGCTTTTCATCTTTGATTGAACAACACTTTTTGTATTTTTCACCACTTCCACATGGACAGGAATCATTCCTTCCTATTTTTCCTATTACTGCAACACCCACTAAAATCACCTCGTCAATAGTTATTCACTGACAGTTCGACAATTTCCTAGTTTTCCCTTATTTTTACAACATCACAATCTTTTTATCGCTAAGCTTCCAATAGAAGGTAACATAATATGCTTTGTGCTTGGTGGTCTCCGTAATCTCATTTGTTGAGCTATTCCGTACCCTAACACCCTATCATCCTTGCACCCGCCTAATGTTCCTTTTCCCATAGCCTGTGGCTTACCAGTTCTATTCCTTACAAACGTCTTCATTTCGCTGATTAAGTTGGCATCGTTGATTCGCCATACACCTTCTCGAATACCTTCGATAAGTGCATCAACCAAAATAGGACGAGTAACAAGTGTTGTTGGCCACCCTGGCTTAGTTTCATTCGAACCAGCCTCGGCGTTATAAGAGTCATGGTGATATAAATTTTATTAATAACACTGTGTCCCACATTGTTCGTTTCTACACCAAGCAGCGCTTCGCCGTACATCCTCCCAATGTAATCCAATTGTTTAGCGTAGACATCGAGATCCATTTGCCCATAGAGAACTGCTACATCTTCTCCTGTTTCTGCATCAATGATATATGCTGCCGATCCATCGCCGCCCTCCAATCCTTCAGCTACGTCAACTCCGATGCAGTATTCTTTGTCTGGATCGAAGTCTCTGAATATTTCAAACTCGCCTCGCTCGTCCTCAATGAACTTAACTGATGTCCAATCATAACCTACTCCTTCTAATGATGGAGGAATAACGACTGAGTATTTAGTTCCTTTAATTGTATAGTGAGTCATTGCAGCAAGCTTGTCCTGGTTAAATACCGTACGTCCCGTTACGAGGAATGCTTCTTCTGGGGTTGAAGGATACTCTTGACGGAATACCTTTTCGTCACCGTCGAAGTCATTTCGGATCGTATACCGGCGCCATTCAAGCTGCTCATCATCGACATTGAACTTTTCTTTCATTTCAATTTCTTCTGATGTAAGCATGTATCCATCGGGAACTGGCATTCTATAATCAGGCATATCAAACCAAGGGAAGAATAGTGGAATATAGTCACTCTTACCTGAGACAGCACTATCCCATAATTCCTTGTATATCTCAATCCCGTTAGCTGTAGATTCAATAATGCCAACAGTACCCGGCTCTTTGGAGAAGGCCGCGAACAATGATGTGAGGTGCTTCTTCTTTTTACTCTCTGGCCAGAAAGCCAACTCTGATATATGAAGGTAATGGATTGTCTCTGATCGAGCTAGTACTTTGTTCTCAGCAGATTGCACAGTAATCTTAGATTTAAGACCAGGCTCTTTCCTGCGTTCCGTTTCCTTGATGCTTGGATTTTCAAACGTTAGCCTCCTGCTGTTATTTCTCTTCCGCATTGGTTTGATAAGATCTGGAGCTTCTTCATAATAAAGACGGAACATATCGTATAAGTTTTCCGATGCAGCAGAGTCTTGAGCAACAATGAATGAGTTTTTTGCAGCTTGCAGCGAGGATAAGTAATAAATAAGTGCCTCAGTGGTTGTCGAAAAACCCATCTGACGTGCCTTGAGGATGATAATTCGTACAGGCTTGCCTTTTTCAATTTGATCAAATACTGTTTCGGCTAGCTTCCTTTGAGCCTTGTTTAAGGTCAAGGGAACCATTACGCCTTTCTTTGTCTTAATCTTAAGATTGTCCTTACAAAAAAGCTCGAAGTCATCCATAGATAGCTTTAATTCAGCCATCTTTTCAGGATATTCTCCGAGCTCTATATAAATCTTATTAACCAATTCTTCTGCAAGTATGACATGTTTCAATTTAAAGTTATGTGTCTTTGAAATTGATTCTGCTACCTTCTTAATTTGGTCATGTATTTTGGAAAGCACATCATTCACCGCCACCCATATATAGCTTTTGCTGTTCTACAAGTTGTCTCATTCTAGGATTCGCAGCAATGCGTACAACCGACCTATCATAAGACCCGTCCTTAGATTCTTCCTCGAAAATTTCCATAAACAAGCGAATGTATTCCTGGACCAGCTCGAATTGAAATGCCTTTTCACGAAGTGAGACAACGAACTTCATGTTCTCGCGGACTTCACGATTTAGAACGGATATCTCACCAACTTTCCTTCGCAATTCAAATTCAAACCTCGACTGCCAATTCTCGATGTATGAGACGTAATTCCACTCTTCTCCGTGATCAACTAATTTACTAATCAATTCTTCCATTTCGGTTTTATACATTTTGGGTAAATCATCTATCATTTCAAAACGTTCAATTAGTCTTTTTGTCGCATCCAGATTAGTTTGGATGATATCAAGTTCTTGATGAACAGTTTTTAATACTCTTCTACGATCTGCTAGGATGGCATCTTTTTTAGTTGCTTGTTCAGCGCTTTCTCTGTCTTTAATAAATTTAGCCACGGCCGTATGAGAAATACTTTCGTTTGCCCATTCAGAACAATCCTTTGCTATATCACGAACAGACCTTCCGTTTCTAACGCCTGCCCATACGATGTCTTGGCAACCAAATGTATCTATTTTAGATGGTTTTCCCATTGTAACGTTACACCCCTCTTTTGTAACGCTTGTCATGGCACTTGTAACGTTACAAGCTTACATATTATCTTTGCTTGAAACTCCTTTTACAACAATGGTTTAACCTGTATCGTTTTGTAACGTTACAGAAGTGCAAGAACTCACTATTTGATCTCTTTATCTACACATTATATTGTTCACCACCTGTTTTTTACGTTAAGGAAAATTTTCCTGAACATCCGAAACACATTAACGTTGTCCCATTTAAACAAAAAAGAGCTAAGACAACAAGTGTCTTAACCCTTAAATTTATATAAACGATTTTTAAGTTTCTCTTCGGTTGCCTTATTCCTGGAGATCTTCGATTCATTTATTCTTTGTTCTTCTTTCAAATACTCTTCTTTTTCTATGACCGCTTCGTTTACCGCGTTATTTAAAAATATTATCCATCTGAAACGCATTATGTAAAAGATAAAGACTATAATTAAAAACGCTGCGATGTAAGACAATGAAACTGAGTTGCTATCAAAGGAACTTTTAACTGCATTTTTATATGCATTCATGATTTCAAGATAATTATCATCACTTCTTGGGACGAAGTCGATAGCTTTAAAAGCAAAACCAGTAAAAGTGTTTGATAGCGTGAACACCATCGTTAAAATAAAAATGAATATCGGTATTATGATATTGATCTGTTTATAAACTTCGAGTTGAGCGTTAATACCTAACTTAATACTTCTCATTTGTTTAATGTCGTGGTTTATTACAAGATCATTTTTCATCTCGTATAACTTTCCTAAGTCAATTCCGCCATGTCCTATTAATCCCAATTCATTTCGCTTTCTAAGATATTTACTAGCACTCCTACATTTGGTGAAATCTATTTCTTTCATACTCCCTCGCCTCCCAATACTTCCCAGTTCGACGAAGTAAGAGGGAACTCCTTCTTGTACCAACTTAAGCTTCCTTTAATGAAATAGGGAGATAAGACGTTAGTCTTACCTCCCTATTTTATGAGTTATTTCTATGAATGTGTGAAAAACGTTATACGGTAAAACAGGAAACGCAAGGTAATGAAATTCAAGGTTATAGTACTGCTGCTTGAAATGGAAGCTCTTAAGTGTGACTTCTACTAACTTTTTTCTGTTTAAATATATCCTCATGTCTTTCTTCAAAACCATACACCTGTAATAAAAGCAACTTTTCAACACTTCTATCATGATTTTTACAAATTAGTATCAACTCACTGTCAGATATCTGTATGTTTAGAATATCCGCTAAAATCTTTTTTTGATTTTTACTTAAATTGGAATCATGAATGAAATTTAATATATAGAAAATAATATCGTAGTATCTTTTGAAATCAGAGTTTTCAGGTGTCATATCATATTGGTTGGGATCAATATTTCTGTTGTTTGCTTGGTACATAACACTTAGAGCAGCTTTTCCATACCTCTTTTCTTCTTCGCCTGTCTCAGGTACGATGACGGGGACACAGAATCCTTCAACATACTTTTCCTTAATAGAGATAAGAGTTATCACCGTCTCTTGAGCTACTTGGTAATCCATTAATTGTTGCTGTTTTTCAAGTTGGAATGCTGACTTTTTCAATGCTTCTGATTGAATTCTTAGATCCTCTAGTTGGGTTTTCTGGGCTTCTTGTTGGAGTACCAAGTTATCATGTTGTATTGCTAAATCTTTCCTTTGGAGATATATTGTATAAAGTATCCCTGCAAAAGCCATACCGGAAAATAATGCATTTGCTCCTCCGAACATATCTCCAAAAATCCCTCTTTCTTCCTGATTTACTCCTTTTAGTGAAAGCCATGTATAAACCCATAAAGCAAAAACAATTAGTAAAAAAACACATAAAATCCAAATGTCATTTTTCTTTTTCAAACATATCTCTCCTCACAATGCATATTAAGTTAAATTATATAATTCGTTAGAATTATGTAAGATACCTTTGCAAATGACCCTAGATTTTGAGTATGTGGCTGGATCACGCTTCTGATCTCTTATTTTAATGATCTAGATCACCTTAAAAGGAGGGAGTTTGCGAATTCTTGAATACTTCAGGTAAGGAAAAAAATGTTCATTGAATGAAAAAGGCCACACCTAATGTGTGACCATCTATACTTCTTATATGTTGATTATGGTATCACCGTGAGAATTGCCATTTACCCAACCCATTTACCCAGTCGATCAAAAGCGAGTCGCCCAGGCGGTTATGTGGTTAATGGCGAACCAAACTTTGTTCTTTTCCTTTTGAAGAGGGAGTCAGCAAAGTCTAAAAATGTAACCCTCTCGCTAATACCATGATGGATAGCGGTAATTTATTAGATGTGCCTATCGCTAATGCGCTATCTCCGGAATAGAGTTTAATCGGACTAGGGCTATTACCCATCATTGTCCTTCCTCAATAGAGGTACAGTTACATTGTATTAAGTAATCTCTGTTGAAATGATGTTTATTCACTGCAGATCTACGTCATTGATTCGGTAGCCTTAATCCGATCTCTCCTTCAGTGTTTCTGCCACGCCCGTAATCGATGACTACAAAATCCAATGTTCGGTTTATTTTAAGGCTACTTGCTATTCCAGCAATCGCTTTTCGTCTTTTCTCTGCAAAAGTTGTGGCTGAAATCGGGTCTATCTCTTTTTTATAGCCCTTCTCCATGTACCCCTGCGCTTTTAAATACTCCATACCATCTATGAATAAGAGTTTAGCTGCTTGCTTCTCATGCGGTTTTCTGATGTTGTTTATCACACTCTTTATGATATTGGTAATTGCTAAATAGAATTTGTAGTTTGCATGTCTGCTATCTTTTAGAACAACGGAGTTACCGGTTACATCCGCTGTTACCTCTTGTCCAGTAATACGCTTTGCAGCGCTACCTTCTGCAGATAACAAATCATAGGCAGATAGGCCGTTCTCCATCTCTTTGAGTGCGAACTCATAGTTCTTGATGATGTCTATCATGTCAACATATTTACCAAGCAGCCATTTTGTTTTTCGAATATCTTCTTCGGTTATTTCATCAAAAAATGTTACCTGGATAATCTTCTTGTTATCTTCCGATTCATCGACCATTGAATTGTTATTGGTTCTTAAATTCTTGTTGCTCAATATGATCACCCTCTGTTGATTTGACAGTCTTCAAGATTTCATTTTTAACACCTAAGTAAATTTTCTTTAATTCTTCGTCTGCTTTACTTAATAGTTCCTCCTCATTCTCCGCGCCATAAAACCGACATAGTGCCTCTATGGCATCCTTTACTTGATCAACTGTAGGTTGCTCTTGATTTAATAGTTCAGAAAAAGCTTTCAACGTAGCAAATGAACTGAATTTCTGTGAGTTATCTATGCTCATTCCACTTCATCCTTCCCTGGTGAAAATGTAGATTGTACTAAGACCATTTCATCCCCACCATTACAGTTGATGATTTGATAATTTAATTGCTTCATTTCGTTTATTTGTCTGTACCAACGCAGATCTATTTTGCATTTAATAAACTATTATATTGCAGGAGGTAGATTTGAATGAAATTCAAAAGTATAAAAGCTAATTTAAGCTCTAATCAAATTTTAAAAAGAAGCCAACCGCTTTTAAACAAGAAGGTACGAGCAGCTACTTCAAATCGGTTAGACATTAGTGTTAACTATCTAATCGGCGCCCAAGAAAGAACTAACGATATAGCAAATCCATTTGGTAGGTTGTTCAATTTCACCAAGTCATACTGGGCTGCCTATGGAATTAACATAGATAGAAACGGCTCTACTTCCTATAGATGTACTGAGAGAGGAACCTATTGTCTAGAATCTCTATCTTGCCCTGGAAATGCGAGAATGGCCCAATTGACAGATCTAATATTTAATGGTGGTTTCGCGGATGGTCACCGCGTAGTTACAGTTATTGTAGCGGGTAAAGATGTAAGCTTTCCAAGTCCTACTTTAGGATGTACACAGACATTCGGAAACAAAAATAAATTCGGAGTTATTATTTATCTTTCAAGAGACGCAATTATTGGATCAGATCCTTATATTCTTGCACATGAAATAGGTCATGCACTTTATGTAACTGGATTAAACTCCAACAACAAAGCAGGATTAATTGATAATTCAATCCCCGGAAACCTAATGAACAAAATTGTTCCGATAAAAAACCCGACACTAACAGAAGGTCAAATAAATGCTGCAAGAAAAAGTATTATGCTGTACTAAACGCGACCTTTTCGGAGTTTATCCTCTCACTTACAGGACCGAGACCTTTTTCACCTCCGCTTCATCGAGTATTAAGATCGAATATCTTCTCGGCCTGCTGCTGTATCTTTTGCTCTGCTTCCAATAGTTCTTTCACATGTTCATTATTTGATGCACATTCATCAGCAAATTCCTGTTCTAATCGCTTATTTTGCTGTTGTAGTGTTCGGATGTGATCAATTAGCTTTTTCTTCGTCCCCATCGCTCCGAACTCGAGCAGGCGTATCTGTTCTTCCTTCATAGGTACTCACTCCTCAATAATTAAAATGCTATACGGCTGCCGTCTGACGTCTAGGTATTGCTTTCGAACGGGGCCTGCGGCCGTATGCTTACTGTAGACTCTCCGTCACCGTGAAGGAGACCTTTAAGGTCCTCAGTATTAAAGTTACAATTTCTTTCCGCCATGCCGTTGTGGCCTTGTCGCGTTGTACGCCATCTTTTCAGCTATCGCTTTCTCAAGATCAATCCCATATCGACCACAAGCATCAAATACCCTGATTACAACATCAGCAAGCTCGGATGGTATGCCACACGGCTTCCAGTCCTCATCGATCTGGGTTGTTTCTACTTGCAACTCCCCGTCAACCTTCTTCTCGTACCAGATGTCGATTGGAAGATCACCATTCCTAAAATCCTCTAAAGCTTCTGACAGCTAGGAATGCATCAAAGCAATAATTTCACCAAACGAGCGATCTTCCATCCACCAGCCTTTAGCTACTGCATTGTCATGTGCGCCATAGACTAATTCATTAATAGGTTTCATTGATAATTCCTCCTTATGATGTTCAATGTTAGATTTCTACAATATCGCCCGTTAGGAAGTAGAGGTTTCTTCCCCATGACTATGATCATTTCAATACCTCATGTCGTTAATTTGAATTTTTTGTTACTATTTAGTAAAAATTAGATAAACTATATTACCATTTATTTCAATAAAATTACATTTACAATTATTTGTTGTATTAATTTGGAATTCATTATACTATAACTCTCGTAGGAGAATATAGTAAATTTTAGGAGGAAACACGCAAATGAAGTTCAAGAAAATCACTCTAGTTTTAGCAGCAGTATCCGCATTAGCATTTGGAGCCCAAAGTGCTTTTGCAAACACAAATATTAATGAACAGTTCGATGTACAGAACAATAGTTTTAATACCCCAGAAGCTTTTCTAGCAGGGGCACCAGCAGGGACCACCAACCCTTTTGGATACAATAAAGTGGGCTCACTAAGCAATCCAAATGATATTGATTGGTATTTACTAACTTTCCCTCAAAATACTTCTTACCCTGGTGCCACTGCAACGATCTCATTAGTTTCTCCTTACGGTGGACCTCAATATGGAGTTACAATAGTTGATGAGAACGGTGGATATATCGAGAAAACAAGAGTCACGGATACTGAGCAACTCACACAATATACAATTAATTACAACCCTAATATTAAATACAAAGTATCCGTTTATTCTCTAAGTTCAAACGTTAGCCCTTATAACTATCAACTAGCAATTAACTAATATTATTATGAGATGTCGTTCATTTGTGAACGACATCTTTTCTTTATCACCTGTACGCGAAATTAGTTTCATTTGCATTTCTCATGTTCCTCAATATTCAGCCGGTGTTCAGAATCAGTGCTGTATGCCCGTCCTCTTTTATATCAGTGCATTCGGAGCATAGTTTGAGTTCGTGCTTCTTCTCGAAGCTGTAGGCCGACCCGAATAACCTTCTATATTTTTTCCTTGGAAAGATTTTTCTTGGACAGCCATCGCATCCGTGCATTATACGCGCTGTATAAAACTTATCTTTGATAACAGTACTACTCAAAGCCTGCCCCCCCATGTATTTCCGTATTCAGACGATGTCTATTTCTCGAAGCAAAGTCTCATAATTTGTGGTGCAACTCACAGAAATTTCAACAAAGCTGTGATATCATGTTATTAGGAGGTGAGATCGCTAATGATTAGAAAAACTTTTCTGATAACATTTTTACTCACAATTTCCATCTCACTAATTTCTGGCATTGCTTCTGCAGAAACTGCTTCACGTCATGATACAACTAAGAATTCCATTGGAAATATACGCTAATATTTTTTTGTTGACTCATGTCGAGTCAACTTTTTTTATTTAATACGGCATGTATTTCCATATTCAAGAATGTTCGTCACCGATTTGGAATTTCTTCATCGCTTTATGCTGGAAATACTCCTCGCCAGTTAATTGTTTATACAACCATTTGTTGGTCAAATATACTTCAGGCAACAGCCCTTCTCATGAGTTAAAGGCAGTATCTGCATTCAGTGGAAGTCTGACCTTCGGGTCAAGTGGGGCTACAATTGGGGCTAATTGATTGGGCAACACCCGCAAGCCCTTATGTAACGGGTATTTTTGTCGCCAACGAGTTCTACAGCCGTAAATAAAGACGAGGGCTGTCCTCAAGTAGATTCGTCTACTTGGAGACAGTCCTCTTTTTTCATGGCTCCCTCAGCTTTGCCCAGTTTCACAATGGCATAAGAGTCTTTAGGAGCTTCTATTTGCGATAAAAGTGGGGTTCCACGCAAAATAAGAGTCCCACGGGACTCCTATCTGTTGTAAATAGCAAGAAATAGCAGCTTCTCAAAGGAATAAGAGCCTTTCCTAATTCGTTGTGTCCACTGTTAAGTCTAATTGCATTGAGAGCTTCTATTTGCGTTACAAGGGGTTACTCGCATGAAATAAGAGTCCCTAAGGGTTACTACTTAGGTCCCCTTATTCAAACCCCTAAAAATTGGTTAAGAATACTTAACGAATTTAATGGAGAAGAGGGATCAGGATGAAAATGAGCCTCGAAGAAATCAAACAAATTAGCCACAGTAGTCCAGATCAAATCGAGAAGGTCATTACGAAACTGCTAGAACGGATCACTGAACTGGAAAACAGAGTAGCCGAGTTGGAGCGCCAGCTAGGGCTTAACAGCAAGAATAGTAGCAAGCCGCCTTCAAGTGACGGGTTTCGTAAGCCCGCAAACTCCCGCATCGCTGGTGGCAAAAAGGGAGCACCCCTAGGTCATGAAGGACACACACTTAGTATGGTGGATGATCCGGATGCCATCCTCGACTTTTGCCTAACTACCTGCCCTGCGTGTCATGCTCCAATGGACCAGGAGAACTGTATAGGCTACGACCGGCGTCAGCAGATCGATCTGCCTGAACCACGCATCCAGACAACCGAGTTTCGCGCTCATACGAGCTGCTGCCCGCAGTGTAGCGGGGTTCATCAGGCTGCTTTTCCGTCGCATGTCAGCGCCTCTGTCCAATATGGAGCTGGTGTTACGGGCTGGATCGTGTATGTGAGTGCGTACCATATGATTCCACTGAAAAGGGTGAGCGAGATGTTTGCGGACCTGACCGGGCATTCGCTGAGCGAGGCTACGGTCATCGCCCATTTGAAGAAATCGCACAAGCAGCTAGGTCCCTATGAGGAACAAATTCGCCAAAACCTGCTGAATGCCGATGTTTTGCACGCTGATGAAACCGGCATTCACGTCGATGGCAAACAGCGATGGCTGCACACCCTCTCTAATGTGGACTGGACGTTCCAGGCGGTTCACGAAAACCGGGGCACCCTCGCTTTTGATGCCATCGGTCTGCTGCCGGCTTACTCGGGCATTCTAGTGCATGACTGCAACGGGCCGTATTTTAAAGAAAAATACACGTTCCAGCATGCCTTATGCAATGCGCACTTACTGCGGGAATGCCAAGGAATCGCCGATTATGATCATCACCAGTGGGCCGTGCAGATGAAACGCTTGCTACAAGTAGCCTGGCGTCTCACGCTAGCCGCCCGTAAAGTCTTGTGCTGCTTAGCTCCGAGTACGGTTAAATGGCTAGAGAATTGGTACGATGACATCCTGCAGCAGGGCGAGCTGGAATGGAATCAAGGGCGTACCAAAGCCAAAACCGGACCGCAAGGCAGGCAAAGCAAAAGTAAATCGGCCAATCTGGGTGAACGTTTCCGTCGTCACAAGGAACCGATTCTCCGGTTTATTCAAGATGTCCGTGTTCCTTTTGACAACAATGTCGCCGAACGAGACTTGCGGATGGCCAAGGTCAAAGCCAAAGTCTCCGGCTTATTCCGTACCTGGGACGGGGCTCATCAGTTCGCCCGCGCGCGCGGCTTCATTTCAACCCTTCGTAAACAAAATTTACCTGTACTCTCGACGCTTATTGTTACTTTTCGTGGGGAGTTTCGTTTTCCGCGTTTGGAAGAAGGTAAGTAGTAACCCCTAAGGACTCCTCTCCATTTGTACCTAAGCAAACTGCACTAGGTAGTAATTCTTTTTGCCGCGGCGAACGACAAGGTAAGCTTCTCCCAGTTTGCCAAGGTCCTTGGCCACCGCTTCAAGGGATGTCACCTTGACACCGTTAACCGTCACAGCGCCACTTTCAATATCCTGGCGTGCTTGGCGCTTGGATGGCGCAGCACCTACGGCGATTAGCAAGTCAACAAGCGCGATGTCGTCTTGCTCCAGCGTTGTGGAAGGAACATCCTTAAATGCCTCTTCAATCTCCACGCGGGAAAGATCTTGAATGTTGCCGCTGAATAAAGCTGCGGTGATGTTTAAAGCACTTTCCAGTGCTTCTCCCCCATGTACTAACTGCGTGACTTCACGAGCAAGCAGTTTCTGCGCCTCTCGCTTCTCAGGCTGCGACTTCACTTCTTCTTCCAAACGTTCGATTTCCTCATGCGATATGAAAGTGAAGTATTTGAGAAAACGAATAACATCATTATCTGCCGTACCCAGCCAGAACTGATAGAACTGGTACGGTGACGTTTTGCTTGCATCCAGCCAAATCGCACCGCCTTCGGTTTTGCCGAACTTTTGGCCATCACTCTTAGTTACAAGCGGCAAGGTCACACCGTAAGCGCGTTGATCTGTTGTTTTGCCAATAAGTTCAAGTCCAGCTGTAATGTTGCCCCATTGATCGCTGCCTCCGATCTGCAGTGAACAATTCTTGGTCTCATTTAATTTCAAGAAATCGTACGATTGCAGGATCATATAGCTGAATTCGGTGAACGAAATCCCCTTCGTAATCCGGGAATCCACGGAATCTTTGGCCAGCATGTAGTTGACTGTAAAGTTTTTGCCTACATCCCGCAAAAATTCAATGACGTTCAACGAACCCAACCAGTCATAGTTGTTAACTAGCTCAGCGCTATTCTCGATATCAGTTGAGAAATTAAGAAAGCGGGAAAGCTGCTCTTTGATGCTTTGTGACCATGCGACAACGGTTTCCGGTCCATTCAGCGTTCTCTCATTGGCTTTACCACTCGGATCACCAATTAGACCTGTGCCGCCGCCAACGAGCGCAAGCGGGATATGTCCGGCCTGCTGAAAGCGTCTAAGCGTTAGAATCGGCAATAAACTCCCAATGTGCAAACTATCCGCTGTTGGATCGAAGCCGCAATAAAGCACCACTCGCTCTTCGCTTAGCTTTTTGTCCAAGCCCTCGCGGTCCGTTATTTGGTGAAGCAGTCCACGAAACTCCAGATCTTTTAAAATTGTCATGTTCATCCATCTCCTTCTTCATAAAAAAATACAAAAAAAGCCTTCTCATCCACAAAGGGACGAGAAGACTTGACTCGCGGTACCACCCTAATTAAAACAGCAGTTACGTACATCTATAACGATAAGTTCCGTGTACAGCTGACTGTTTTCACTCAAGAACCTATAACGGGGTTTAATCGGCAGATACTACTGGTGCAGCCCAATTGGCGGCAGGTTCCCATCTACTGCTCAAGACCGTAATTCACTAACCTGCAGGTACCGGTTCGCACCATCCACCGGCTCTCTGAAAGCATCCACAAGCTACCTACTGCTGATCCATCCATGCATTTGTTCAATTTATAACACAACTCTTCCATTGTTGTCAAACCGTCTATCATCGTTTCTTCCCTCCAGTATTACCGCAAAAGCTGCAATTATGGTATACTGTATGGGTTCATGTAAGGAGGAATATTGGAACTTATGCGCAATTTTTTCGCGAAATGGAATCGACCTTGGGTGAGAACCACATTCAAAGTCACTTGGATTACTTTAAAATGGACCCTGATTAGCGCCTTTTTGGCAGGCCTATTAGGCGGATCCGCTGCATTCGGATATGTTAGCGCGTTGGTCAAGAAAGACCCTGTCCGCAGCGAAGAATCCATTCGTCAGCAAATTCAGGAAAATGCCGTTACAGGCTTCGCCTATTTCAATGACGACACAGTGATTGGCCAATTGCGTACGGAAGAAGATCGACGTCTCGCTCAGCTCAATGATATCCCGCAAGTTGTTTTGGATGCAGTCTTGTCCATTGAGGACAAAGACTTCAAAACGCATCACGGAATCGATTTCCGCGGACTTTATCGCGCTGTTACCCAGAAGCTTCTGAATGAAGAAGTGCAAACCGGGGGTAGTACCATCACGCAGCAGCTCGCTAGACGGGTATTTCTAACATTAGACCGCGATGATGGTCGTAAAGCAAGGGAATTGCTGCTTGCCTTACGAATGGAACGTTTGATGTCCAAGGACGAAATTCTACTTGCCTATTTGAACAAAATTCCATACGGCAACGGAGCTACAGGATACAATCTGTACGGCATCAAAGCCGCCGCCAAGGGCTTATTCAACATCGACGACTTAGACAAACTGAATGTCGCTCAAGCCGCTTATCTGGCTGGACTACCACAGTCACCATCCCAGTACTCCGCCTTTACCAGCAAACCTGCATTCGATGATGAGGGTTACAAAAAAGCCGTTATACGTGAACAATTAGTCCTCAAACGAATGCTGGAAGAAAAGAAAATTACAAATGAACAATACCAAGAGGCATTGAAATTCGATCTCAAAACTTCGATGGCCCCTGCAGCTCAGAAAGCTTATACAACCTATCCTTATCTCATGATTGAGACCGAGCAGGAAGCAGCGGAAATTCTGCTTAAAATCCAGAAGCCTGAGCTCGATCCCAAGACCAACCAAGCAGCTTATAATGAAGCATTAAAAGGTATACATACGCAGCTCTTGCGCGGCGGTTATCAAATTTATACCACCATCGACAAGACAATCTATGATTCTATGCACGAGATTTCGAGCAACGAGAAGAATTTTGCCCCTACCGATGAGAAAAAAGGCGGGATCGAGCAAGTAGGCGCCATTATGATTGATTCCAAAACCGGAGCCATCAAAGGCATGATTGAAGGCCGCAACTTCTTTGATGAACAGCTCAATCACGCCACACAGGCGTATAGACAACCGGGATCAACGATGAAGCCTATCGCCGCTTATATCCCTGCTTTAGAAAAAGGCGTCATTCAACCAGCAAGCATCGTGGATGATATCCCAATTATTCTCAAGGATGGTGTCAAAGGCTTCCATCTCCCAGAGAACTGGGATCACAAATTCCACGGTCTTATGACCGCTCGGAAAGCCTTGAACCAGTCTTATAACATCCCTGCCATTGACATCTTCCTGAACAAAGTCGGCATCAATAATGCTTGGGATTTCGCCAAAAAGCTGGGGATTACATCGATTCAAAAAGAAGATTACTATGCACAAACGGGCGTAATTGGAGGTTTAAGCCGCGGTACCTCGGTCAAAGAATTAACCGGCGCTTATGCATCCATTCCGAATAAAGGCGTTTATAATGAAACCTTTATGATTCGTGAGATTAAAGATTCCAATGGGAAGATCATTTATAGCCATGATCAGAAGCCTGCACAAGTCTACTCACCACAAAGCGCTTATCTGATTACGGATATGATGAAAACGGTCATTAGCCAAGGTACGGCGACTGACCTAATGAAAAATTATAAATCCTATGGCAAAATTGAAATTTCCGGCAAAACAGGTTCTACACAAGACGATGCCGATGCTTGGTTCATGGGATTCACCCCAGACATCACAGTTGGTGTGTGGA
Source organism: Paenibacillus sp. HWE-109 (assembly GCF_022163125.1). Classification (NCBI taxonomy): domain Bacteria; kingdom Bacillati; phylum Bacillota; class Bacilli; order Caryophanales; family Paenibacillaceae; genus Paenibacillus; species Paenibacillus sp. HWE-109. The sequence goes on from NZ_CP091881.1 coordinate 3,462,567, forward strand.
TTGGTTACGATCAACCCATTAATAAATTGTCATCGTCGACGAAATCAACGCAAGCGCATCAAACGTATCACGCCAAAGACATATGGGCGCTGATTATGAACAGGACAATTGAGCAAAAACCAGAGCTCTTCCCAAACAAAACATTTGCCAAACCTGAAGGTATCGTCTCGGCAACCGTCTCCAGCTTATCGGGGAAACTGCCAAGCGAGTTAACATCCGGTTCGGACCATCAAGTTACCGATATTTTCAACAAGAAGTTCGTCCCAACGGAAGTTGACAATGTGATGGTCAAAATGAAGATCAGCTCCTATAATAGTTTGAATTACATGGCGCAAGACGCAACGCCAGCCGATTTCGTTCAAGAAAAAACGGTCATCAAACGCCAAAAATCAATCAGTCAGTTGCTGAAAGAAATCCAAGATGCAATGAGCAAACTGCCTGAGAAGAGCAGAAAGCCCATTGATAATTACAAGCCAACGGATTACGATGACGATGCGCCATCTGAAGTCGATCCACGGGTTGACGACGGCAAAGAGCCAACCGCACCAACGAATGTGGCTGTGACGAAGTCTGGAGATACCGCGACGATCACCTTCACACCAAGTGCCAATGCGGATCTGGTTGGCTACCGGATCTATCGCTCCGATAATCGTGGCAAGTTCCAACTCATTGGCGGCAAAGTCGTCATGGCTGGTGAAGAAGCGAAGTTTACGGATCATATCCCAGCTTCCAGCTTAATGGGCTATTACATTACTGCCGTCGATGTCGTCGGCAAAGAGTCGCCAGCGAGCCGTTCCTCCTATACAGACGGAAGTTCCTTGGACTCCTTGTTCGTACCGCCTGCGGACGGAAATGAGATTCCAGGCAGCACCAACCCGCCAAACGGTGGTACAGGTGAAACTAACACCGGAAACGGCGCGGGTACGGGAACAGGAACTGGTCCTGGGAACGAAAATGGAAACAGCAGCAGCCCAAGTCCTCCAGCCAAAGAAGCTCCTACTGCGCCATCGGGTCTTAAAGCCAAAGTTGACGGCGCCGGCATTGTTCTAAGCTGGAAAGCCAATCCAACCAAGGATAAAGTAAAAAAGTATAACGTTTATTTTAGCGACAAAGAAAAAGGCACCTTCACGAAGCTTGGTTCTGTCGATAACGCAACAGAGTTTCACTACTACGCGGCCGCTTACAATGGATATTACAAAGTTAGCGCTGTGAGTGATGCAGGCGAATCGAAACCATCAGCAGCCATCGCTTTTAATAATTAAAATCAGGAAGAAGATCCGGTTGCTGGATCTTCTTTTTTTGATACGTGTTTATGGGGTTGGGATTGGGTTTGATAGAGGTTTAAACACTGCCAGCTGTCGGCATATCACTCTGAAACGACAAAAGCCTCCACACACCAAGTACTGGTGCAAGGAGGCTTTCCTATGTCATTAACTTAATCTTCAATTGTCGATAGATCGCCTGTCGGAAGATTGAGCTCCCAAGCTTTAAGCACACGGCGCATAATTTTACCACTGCGTGTTTTTGGCAGCTTGTCTTTGAATTCAATTTCGCGAGGCGCCGCGTGAGCAGACAGCCCCTCTTTGACAAACTTGGAGATATCCGCTTTCAGCTCATCGGACGGCGAGAAGCCTTCGCGAAGCGCGATAAACGCTTTGATAATTTCTCCACGCATAGGGTCAGGCTTACCAATAACACCTGCTTCAGCAACTGCAGGATGCTCCACCAGCTTGCTTTCCACCTCAAAAGGACCTACACGCTCTCCTGCTGTGTTAATCACGTCATCTACGCGGCCTTGGAACCAGAAGTAACCTTCTTCATCCTGATAAGCGGAGTCACCCGATACGTACCAGCCCGTCAAACGGAAATACTCTTCATATTTAGAAGGGTTATTCCAGATTTTGCGCATCATGGACGGCCAAGGTGTTTTGATCGCCAGATTCCCCATCCGATTAGGAGGCAGTACATTGCCAGCATCATCGATAATAGCGGCTTCAACACCTGGAATTGGACGGCCCATGGAACCAGGCTTAATCGTCATAGCAGGGTAGTTACAAATTAACTGCCCCCCTGTTTCGGTCATCCACCATGTATCATGAATGCGTTGGTTGTATACTTTCAAGCCCCAACGAACCACCTCTGGATTCAACGGCTCCCCTACGCTGAGCACATGGCGAAGCGAAGAAAGATCGTAACCAGCAACAACATCATCGCCTGCCCCCATCAGCATCCGGAAGGCTGTCGGTGCACTATACCAAACAGTAACTTTATATTTCTGAAGCGTCGTGTACCAGTCTTGCGGACTGAAGCGTCCGCCCCGAATGACGTTCGTGGCGCCATTCAGCCATGGGGCAAAGATCCCGTAAGAGGTTCCTGTTACCCAGCCTGGATCCGCTGTACACCAGTAAATATCGTCTTCTTTAAGATCCAATACAATTTGACCTGTATAATAATGTTGAAGCATCGCATTCTGAACGTGGAAAACGCCTTTGGGTTTCCCTGTTGATCCTGACGTATAATGAATGATCAAGCCATCTTCGCGATCCAACCATTCGATGTCCAACTCCGTTGAAGCATTAGCCATCTCTTTGTGAAAGTCAACTTGACCTTCCGCCAGTTCAACGTCTTCGCCGACCACAATGACATGTTTCAAATGAGGAAGATCGTTGTAAGGAACACGTGAAAGCAAGCTTGGTGTCGTAATAATCGCGACAGCTTCACTATCTTCCAGACGATCTCTTACCGCTGTTTCCATGAAAGCTTCAAACAATGGACCGACGACGGCCCCGATCTTCAACGTTCCGAGTAAAGCGTAATAAAGTTCCGGTGTACGAGGCATGAAAATGAAGACGCGCTCGCCTTTGGCAACGCCAAGTCCGCGAAGCACATTGCCAAATTGATTGGATTTGGCTTTCATTTGACCAAACGTAACGGCTTCTTCCCTCGTATTATCACTGTAGTAAAGTGCGACTTTATCCTTTTTGGATGACTCCGCATGGCGGTCAATTGCTTCGTAAGCCATGTTTACTTTGCCAGTTTCATACCATGAAAAACTTTTCTCGATGTCTTTCCAGTCAAATGATGCATGTGTTTGTTCGTAATTTTCCATGTTTGGGTTAGGGGATACAGCTTCAATGAGTTCTACTTTCATTTGCTCCATGTACGAAAAACCCTCCTCACGTGATAAACCGCTTTCATTTTACTGATGTATTTGAGCAAAATGTGATCGATTTTTGACATATTCTATTATATCATACTGGGTATTTTTCGCATACGTAAAAATTCGACTTTAAATCCCCCATAAAATTTGGTATAAGTTTACTATGACCTAAGGGAAAAGGAAACATCCATCATGCTGTTTTTCAAAAGGAGAGCTAAAGTTATGCAGCATATCAAAATCTACCACTCACACAGCTTGCAAGCCGCTCCTGATCAACCAGAGATCATCATTGAAGGACCTGTTTCGGCAGATCGCTTGCAGGATCTCTCCATGCACAACAAATTGGACGCTTTTCGCCGACCCAAAGAGCAGCTAGAGGCCTTAATCGAAATCGCACAATTGCCAGAAGGACGTATAATAATTGCAAGGGATGCCTCCACTATCGTGGGTTATGTCACCTTTCATTATCCGGATGAGATTGAGCGCTGGTCGCAAGGTCATATGCAGGATTTGATAGAATTAGGCGCTATTGAAGTTGCTGATGACTATCGAGCTGTTGGCTTGGGTAAAAAGATGATTCGCCTTGCCTTTGCGGGAGATCAAATGGAGAATATCATCTGTTTTACAACCGAGTACTATTGGCATTGGGATTTGGAGACAAGCAAGCTAACCGTCTGGGAATATCGTCAGATGATGGAAAAATTAATGAAAAGCGTCGACATGATTTGGTTCGCAACAGACGATCCTGAAATCTGCTCGCATCCGGCCAACTGCCTGATGGTGCGAATTGGCAAGCACGTGCCGATTTCTTCGCAAGAGCAATTCGATCGCATTCGTTTCCAACAACGATTCATGTATTAGTTTGTTTTTGATATTCGTTTCTGACCAATCAAGGGATATGTAGGGCTTCAAGCGAGATTGTTAGCCAATTCGGGGGAATTTGGGATATGAACAAGAAGGCATCCAGTCCAGTCTTTATTTATGATGAGGAAGAAATTGCTTATAAATTCAATGAAGACCATCCGTTCAATCAAGATCGTTTGACGATGACGGTTGATCTGCTGCGCAAGGCAGGCGCTCTGCCGGACAGCGCTATTCGGAAGCCTCGTCCCGCCACGGACAACGAGCTATTGCGGGTTCATTCACAAGCCTATATCGATGCTGTGAAAGGACTTAGCTCTCCCGTGCCGGAGGAACGCTTCGTCCAGTCAGCGTCGCGCTTTGGACTAGATACCGACGACACGCCCTATTTTGCCGGGATGCATGACATTACGGCTGAGGTTGTTGGAGGTTCCATCACCGCCGTCGACTTGGTGATGTCCGGTGCGGTCCCACACGCCCTCCACCTGGGCGGCGGCTTGCACCACGCCCTGCAAAGCAAGGGCGCTGGCTTCTGCGTGTACAATGACGCCTCAGCGGCCATTGCGCACGCTCAAAAGACGTACGGCGCGAAGGTGCTGTACGTCGACACGGATGTGCATCATGGGGATGGCGTGCAGTGGGCCTTCTACGCCGATCCCCAGGTATGCACGCTGTCCATTCATGAGACGGGGAAATTTCTATTCCCCGGCACAGGAGCCGTGAACGAACGCGGTGAAGGCGACGCGTTCGGCACGAACATCAACATCCCGGTGGAGCCATACACCGAGGACGACTCCTGGCTGGAGTGCTTCAGCGAGGTTCTCACCGAGACCATTGCCCGCTTCCAGCCGGACATCATAATTTCGCAGCATGGCTGCGACGCCCATGCGCTGGACCCTCTCGCGCATGTCCACTGCTCCATGCGCGTGTACAAGGCTATGCCCGAGCTGATCCACTCCCTTGCGCACCAATGGTGCGCAGGGCGGTGGGTCGCGCTCGGAGGCGGCGGGTACGACATCTGGCGCGTCGTACCGCGGGCCTGGAGCCTGCTCTGGCTCGTCATGAGCGAGCAGGCTCACTTAGACCAGCTGGAGGCGGAGCCGCAGCTGGCGCTCCCTCAGACGTGGCTGGACGCCTGGCAGAACAAGAGTCCTGTCCAGCTGCCTTCGACATGGCTGGACCCTGTTGAGGACTGGGCGCCGATTCCAAGGCGCGAAGCGATCGCCGAGAAGAACCGGCATACCAAAGAGTTAGCCATGATGTATTTGAAATAATAGGCGCGTGAAAGTCAAAAGCTCAGAACCAGCCAATAAGGCGAGTTCTGAGCTTTTGATCTATATACAGCATTGCCAAGCTGTTAAGTTTGCTATTTCTATTTCTATAGCTGCTTCACAATTTCCTCGACCATTTTGTACGAATTCTCGGAAGCCAGGACTGTGAATTCAGCGAAATTCACATGTGCAGAGCCATCCGCTTTATCGGACATAGAGCGCAGCACCACATAAGGAACGGCATTCATCGAGCAAACTTGCGCAACGGAAGCTCCTTCCATTTCGACACACACGCCGTCTAGCTCTTGACGAAGATTAGCAACAGCCTCTCTGCTGGCAATAAACTGATCACCGGACAGTACCCGGCCCTTTTTGACTTTACCAGCAAACAGCCTTTCGCCAGCAGCAACTGCTAGCTCCACTAATGCGGGATCAGCTTGGAACACAGAGTTGGCCTCGTAAGGAATGATGCCACGCGGAAAACCAAGCGCTGTCACATCCATATCGTGCTGCATGCATTCGCTGGAAATCACCAGATCCCCAATGTTCAATTCAGGGTCTAGTGCACCGGCTACACCTGTAAAAATAATTGCTTCAATACCGAAGGTATCAATCAGAATCTGAGTCGTTACAGCTGCATTAACCTTGCCTACTCCTGTCCGGCAAACAACAACCTGCTTCCCTAGATAAGTGCCTTCACGGAACGTAATGCCCGCTTTCACAGTTTCCTGCACATCACTCATATGGGATACCAATCGTTCAATCTCTTCATTCATAGCGCCGATGAGCGCAATCTTCGTCCATGTCATTCCCTATTCCTCTTTTCTTAGTGTTTACATGAGAAAACCTCCACCGCAGTCAGCCCTAGGGTTGACCACGATTAGAGGTTTGTTAGATTAAGATGGTTCTGTAACCGAATTCCGGTAGATCACTTCATGAGGCAAAATAACCTGCATGTTGTCTGTCGACTCTTTGTTCATCAACTTCGTGAGCAAACGCATCGACACCGCTCCAATATCATACATCGGTTGAGCGACAGTCGTTAATGTCGGTCTAACCATAGACGCCATACGAATGTTGTCAACACTGATAACTGCGATATCTTGCGGGACTCTTAGCCCGTTGTCTTGAATCGTATGAATGGCACCAATCGCCATTTCATCTGTAGCGGAGAAGATAGCAGTCGGTCTAGGTGAAAGTCCCAAGAAATACTCTACTGCATCCACACTGGATTCATAACGGTAGTTCCCAATACGAACGTACTCATCGCGAAGCTCAATCCCAGCTTCATCCAAAGCTCTCTTGTACCCTTGATAACGGGCAAATCCATTAGCGGGATCTTGCAAAGTACCAGAGATCATTGCGATATCACGGTGACCCGCAGCAATTAGAACATTCACAGCATCGAAAGCCGCTTTCTCATGATCGATGTCGACGGAGGCCATCGCTTGGTTCTCATCCTTCGTCCCGCAAAGGACTACAGGAACTGAGGAAGTGCGGAATGCTTGCGCATGATCCTCGGTGACTACACCACCCATGAACAGCAGGCCATCGACTTGCTTCTCGAGCAGCGTGTTAATAACGCGGATCTCTTTTTCTTTTTTCTTATCGGCATTACACAAAATGATATTGTAATGATACATATTCGCAATATCTTCAATTCCACGCGCTACTTCAGCAAAGATCGAGTTGGAAATATCGGGAATAACAACGCCAACCGTTGTCGTCTTCTTGCTGGCCAATCCTCTTGCCACCGCATTAGGGCGGTAACCGAGACGTTCAATGGCTTCAAAAACCTTCTTGCGTGTTTGGGGCTTCACGTTCGGATTGTTATTAACAACCCTAGAAACGGTTGCCATGGAAACTCCAGCTTCTCTAGCTACATCATAAATGGTTACGGTCACGGTTACTCTCTCCATTTTCAAAAGTATTCTGCGATCCTAGTATATTAAAGTTATGATACGACAAATTAATCCATCTTGCAATGTAAATTGAAAATGCTTTGAAAATAATTTCAATTTGTTTTCAAAACGATGACATATTATGTATAAAAGCCAACCCCCAATGGGATTGGCCGGTGCTGCTTATGTCGAAATTGCACTCTGTGTGATTTGAGACAACCGCTTGCGAATTTCTTCGGTCCATGGTTCGTCACCCAGTGATTGGGCCAGCAATAAAATGTCCAACAGCTCGTTAATGCGTTCTTCCACTATTTTTTCCATGGAGTCATTCATATGCTCTTTCTCTGTCACTTTCAGCAATAGAAACGCGACTTCCGAAATTTCATGGAAAAAAAGCTGCTGTTTCTCAGGCTTGCTCCCCAGCTTCCCAATCAAACTTGTAAGCTCTGGTTTGACATGAGGAACAACCTCGCTTCGACCACATGCTTCACAGGAATAAATCGGTACATTCTCAATGTCGACTTTATTTTGATAAATAACCGTACGCAGACGAAGGTTCATCGTGCGTCCGCACTTGCAATACTTTTGCATTCTAACACTCCTTCACTGGCAGGCGGCATGTACATGAGTTGCTTGTACTATGATATTCTACTATATCGGTCGATTTCCTTCCGACTTATGAGTAGTAGTTTTTGCCACCTCTGGAAGTGAAATGTTACTTTGCCTGTCCCTTGTTATATTGGATAAGCTCATCCACAAAACGCTTGGAAAATGCAGGAAGATCTGGCGGTCTGCGCCCTGAAATAATGTTCCGATCGACGACAACCTCTTCATCCAGCCACGTTGCACCTGCATTTTCGAGATCGTCTCGAATGCCTGGCGTTGAAGTCATCGTATACCCGTTCACAATTTTGGCTGAGATCAACACCCAACCGGCATGGCAGATTTGAGCAATAGGTTTCACATCGGCATGAAACTCTTGTGTAAGACGAATCACGTCTGCATAGCGACGCAGCTTGTCTGGCGCCCATCCGCCTGGCACATATAGACCAATGTAATCCGAAGATTTGACTTCGTCGAAGGCATAATCCGTCGTAATCGGCACACCATATTTGCCATGATAAACCGTTTTGGCCTTAGGCCCCACAATGTCAACGGCAACCCCGGATTCACGCAAGCGCAGCACAGGATACCACATTTCTAAGTCTTCAAACTCTTCATCAACAAAAGCCAGCACTTTCGTTCCCGTTAACGCCATGCTAATTACCTCCTACGATCGATTCAGTTTGTTCGGTTTGAGCAAGCAACTCTATAATTTCATCGCTTGTTTTGCATACTAGAATTTGATTAACCAATTGTTTGCACTTCTTGGCATCGCTGCTTAGAAGGCGGTGTTTGACTTGCAGAAGCGTTTGGACAGAGATGCTCAACTCCTCAATCCCTAACCCCAGCCATATCGGCAAGGCGCGGATATCCCCCGCCATTTCGCCGCACACGCCTACAGGAATACCTACACTTTTGGCGGCATCAATGACGTGTTTGAGAAGCCTGATGACTGCTGGATGATACGGATTGTATAAATGCGCAATGTTCTCATTCATTCGATCAACCGCCAAGACATATTGAACAAGATCATTCGTACCAATACTCATGAAATTCACTTCACTGGCCAGGACATCGGCGATCAGCGCCGCGGCCGGCACCTCAATCGTTAATCCCACTTCAATATTCGCATTGAAAGGAATGCCTTGCGCGCTTAATTCTGATTTGGCTTTCTCCAGAATTGCTTTGGCTTCACGGACCTCATCCAAGGAGGTAACCATGGGGTACATGATTTTCACATTCCCGTAATGGCTCGCCCGCAGAATTGCTTTGAGCTGGATCACGAATAACTCCTTGCGATCCAATGAAATTCGAATAGCACGATACCCTAGAAAAGGATTATCCTCTTTGGGCAGCGGCATATAATCGAGCTTCTTATCCCCGCCAATATCAAGCGTACGAATGACGATGGGGCGGCCTTTGAGCTGCTTGGCCGCATGACGATACACTTCGAACTGTTCCTCCTCGCCAGGCAGGGAGTCGCGATCCATGTATAAGTATTCCGTCCGAAACAGACCTACACCGGATGCTCCATTGCGCAAAACCTGATCAATCTCCATAACCGAATTAATATTGGCGTGCAAATTCACATAGCTGTTGTCCATGGTTACAGGCGCCACATCGGCGATTTCCTGCAAGCTCTCCTTGAACTCCAGCCAATTCCTTTTGCGAGCTTGATAACGCTCAATTGTCGTCTTGTCCGGATTAATATAAAGTGTACCTTCTTGACCATCGATGATCAAGAAATCGCCATTTTGAATGGGTCTCAGCAGCTTTCCTTCCAACCCAAGCACATAAGGGACGGACATCGCTCTTGCCATAATAGAAACATGCGAATGCGTGCCACCGAGAATCGTTAGCAGTCCCAGTACTTTCGTTGGATCCAGATGCGCTAGTTGCGATGGTGTAAGTTCTTTGGCCACTAATATGTAAGGATGATCAATCGGAGGCACGGTTGTGCTTGTATCCCCTAGCAAATGCTTGAGCAGCCTGTTGCCGACATCCTTGATATCCAGCGCCCGTTCTTTCATGTATTCATCATCAATCATATTAAACATACTGACAAACTTGTCGATGACTTCCTTGACAGCAACTTCAGCCGCCTTGTACTGCAATTCTATAATGCCTTGAATCTCATTCATAAAGATAGGATCTTCCAGGATCGCTAAATGAGCATCAAATATATACGCTTGATCCTGTCCGACGACTTCTTTGATCTCCTGCTTGATCAGCTCAAGCTCATCTTTGGACGAGCGAATCCCATCATATAACCGCTCAAATTCGTAAGCCAAATCGGTAACATCGATCATTTTCTCAGGAAAATCCCACTCCCAGGTAGGAATGACAAAAGCCTGACCCATCGCAATCCCTGATGACGCGCCTATTCCTCTGATCATCCGTTCGTCCCCCCCGTAGATTTAGTAGGCTTTAAGACAACGGACATGACAGAACCTTGGCCTTTTTTGACAGTTTTGAACGGAGCAAAGCTCCAGGACTTCACCAGATCCGGATTCGTGACAATCATCGGTGTCGCCAAGGATGAGGCAAATTTCTTCACCTTATTATAATTAAACTTAATCAAGAGCTGTCCTGCCTCTACCTTGTCCCCTTCTTTCACAACGGCATTGAAGCATTTGCCTGGCAAACTGGATGTATCAATCCCGATATGCAGTAAGACTTCAAGGCCTTCCTCCGTCAAAATACCGAGCGCATGCATAGTCGGATAGATGTGCATTATGGTGCCAGCCACAGGAGAAACCAACTCTCCTTTTTCAGGAATGAAAGCAACACCATTACCGACCAAGCGCGAGGCAAAAATGCGGTCAGGCACTTCCTCGATGGGGATCATGCGACCTTGCATAGGGGAAGTGAACAGCACAACATGGATGTCTTTGCGCAATACTTTCATGATTTCTTCACGAATCAACTCTGAGAATGTTCCGAACACGACCTGAACATTGCCTCCTCCAAGTCGAATGACGCCTGCTGCTCCTAAGTGTCGTAATGCCGTGATGTCCATCAAACGATCATTGACAAGTGTAAGTCGCAATCTGGTAATGCAGGCCTCAATCTTCTTAATATTGTCTTTCCCGCCGAGTGCTTGCAAAATAAGGGGGGATCGATAAGGAATATCACCCGCCCATTCTTCTAATGAAGAACCTTCTTCCCTGCCTGGTGTAGGAATTTGAAACCGCCGGATCGCCCATCGAAACAAGAAATAATAGAGTAACCCATAGACTAAGCCAATCGGTATCAAAAGCAAGCCATTGTGTGATAAATGCAAATTAATGATGTAGTCAATGGCACCCGCGGAATAAGAAAAACCATGCTGAATATGCAGTTCATAAGCTAACCACATCGCCGCACCTGATAAAATAGCATGAATCACAAATAAATAAGGTGCGACAAAAAGAAAGGCAAATTCAATGGGCTCCGTCACACCCGTCAAAAAAGAAGCAAGTGCGGCTGTCAGAAAAGTGGCTTTAATCTTAGGTTTGAGATCCTCCCGCGCTTCGCCAATTATGGCAAACGCGATGGCAGGAAGCGCAAACATCATGATTGGATATAAGCCCGCCATATACGTACCAGCCGTTGGGTCTCCCGCAAAATAACGCGGCAAATCACCATAGGCCATATGACCGGTCGGGGTCTCGTAGGCACCAACCTGAAACCAGAAGAAATTGTTCAGAATATGATGCAAGCCTGAGGGAACCAGCAGGCGATGAGCAATCCCATAAACAAAAGCGCCAAAGCCGCCAAATCCAAGCAACCAGCTGGATAGCTTCCCCATAGCCAATTCCAAGTAAGGACCTATAGCGATCATGATATAGGAAACCACTAACGTAGAAAGTCCCATAATGAGAGGCACCATGCGGGGTCCGCCAAAAAATTGTATGTACTCCGGGAGCTTAATTTCCTTGCAGCGATGATAAATAATGGCAGCTAGTAACCCAATTAGTATTCCGCCTGACACACCCAATTGAAATTGCGAGCCTAGCGCATGCTCGATAAGCCTCGTGAACATGAAATAGCCAAGCATGGCTGAAAGTCCAGCAATCCCTGCGCTTTCCGTCAGGCCAAGCGCCACACCAACAGCGAATATAATCGGTATATAATCAAAGACTGTATTCCCAGCTAGCAGCAGCATATCCCCGAAGCCGGATGCATGAATGACATCCCAAGGCAAATCCCCTAGGCGAAGCAGCACAGCAGCAATAGGAAGCGCAATGGTGGGCAGCATTAAAGAGCGGCCAAGCTGTTGTAAGTTCCCCATCCAGTTCAAACGTATGCTACCTCCTAAACGTTTTGCTTTAGCAAAACTGACATCGTAAACCAAAGCTTCTCATATCAAATCGTAAAGCTTGTTCGCTTGTTTGTCAAAACAAAATAAGCAGGTCGAAGATCGACCTGCTTATGGACAACTACGAATCGCAAGTGCGATTAGTAAGAGGAATTATATCCGTATTGCTGCCCAATTCCTGAATTGTTAAATGTTGGAGAGAAAGATTGAATCCCTTGTTGTTGCTGGTAGCTTTGCTGAGGCGCTGCTTGTTGAGCACCATACCCAGATTGGAAGGACTGTTGCGATGGCGTCGACGAATCGCTTCTCAGGTAAGCATCATGACCTGGTTGATTGCCGCGATAGTTCGCCGTATGGTAAGCATTCGGAGAAACACTTGCTTGCCCATATGTTTGGTTGGATTGCATCGAATTGCCATATTGCGTTGGCGCGTAAGAATGTTGTGTCGCAGCATATCCGTATTGTTGAGTCGGCTGTGAATTATAAGAGCTATTCATACCGCTTGTGGAAGCATAGCCGCCAACTTGGTAACTCGTTTGTTGTTGTTGAGAAGGTGTTGAGGAGTCACTGCGCAAATAAGCATCATGACCTGGTTGATTCCCACGATAATTAGCTGTGTGGAAAGCATCCGGCGATGGTGCTTGGCTGTAAGATTGCGTTGATTGCTGGATTGGGTTTTGCTGGCTGTAGAAAGATTGCACAAAACCTGAAGGTTGGAACTGTTTTTGATAACCTTGATACTGCGTATTGTTGCCTTGATATTGCGAAGTCGAGGCTTGATACCCCTGTGTGCCTTGGGAACCTTGAATGCCTTGAGAAGCATTCCCATAAGATGAAGCACCGTAACTGTTAAAGTTATTGTTATTGTTATACATGTGTAAAATCCTCCTCAGAAATCATTATTTGGGCGCCTCTTTTTGGAGCCTTTTTTATTCTCTCCGGTTGTTGATTTTTTATTAATGGAAGCCTATGGGATATTGTCGTCCATGGATTACATACTTTCTATACACATAAATTGACTATGTATCTGGGGTGTGACATAATCCAATTGTACGTATTCTTTTCGAGGAGGAATGACCCCAATGGCATATGATGTAATTATTATTGGCGCAGGTCCCGCGGGGGCTAGTGCAGCCTTATTCACATCCAAAGCAGGCAAAAAAACACTTGTTATTGACAATGATCAGAGCGTTACCAAACGAGCATGGATTGAAAATCATTACGGTGTTGAAGAGATCACAGGACCCAATTTGGTGGAAATCGGTAAGAAGCAAGCCACGAAATTCGGAACAGAATTCGTACAAGGCAAAGCTACAACCCTAACCTCAACGGATGCAGGGTATCAAATAACGACCGATAATGGTACATACGAAGGTACACATATTATTCTGGCAACAGGGCTTTCCACCGAGCTTGCTGAAGCAGCAGGTATCCAAACGAAACCTGGCACAGAACCACGTATCAAAACGGTTATTGATGCTGATGCCCAAGGTCAAAGCAGCCTCAAAGGCGTCTGGGCAGCAGGAACGATTGCTGGTGTGAGCATGCATACGATCATTACTGCTGGTGACGGCGCTAAAGTTGCTATTAATGTGATAAGTGAGCTCAATGGTGCCCGCTATGTAGATCATGATGTACTAAAATCCTAATCTTTATTACTAAAAAGCCGTTTTGCCTCTTGAGAATTCAACCTCTTATTAGAGGAAACCCCAGTAAGGGGAACTCAAGTACGCTATCTAGACAAATAACAGCGATGCGAGGGGCATAGCGGAACTACAGGGTCTTAGATCCGCGAAAAGCGCTGAATTTCCAATCAAACAGCAAAATAGCGGACTGCAGTTCCCTCACCCCCGCGATAATGCCACTTTTTGCTAGATTAGCGGACCGTAGTTCCCTTATCTTCGCGCGAGGCAGCCGGAGTAACCACGTTCAATCCAAAACATATAAACTGTTATATAAAAAACCGCTTCTCTCTTACCCGATTGGGTAAAAGAAAAGCGGTTTTCATTTTGCCATAACAGCGCACATTAGTTATTTCTGGGATTCAAAATAGCATCTTCCACTTTAATGCAGCGGTCCATGATGACTTCAAGCCCACCTTCAGAAGCAATACGAGCTGCCTCTTCATTCACGATCTCCAGTTGAAGCCAAAAAACCTTGGCTTTGATCTTCACCGCTTCTTCCGCGACAGGTACAACTTGATCGGCACGGCGGAAGACATTGACGATGTCGACAGGCTCGGGAATGTCGGATAAAGTGGCATAGCACTTCTCGCCCAGAATTTCTGTGGCATTCGGATTCACAGGAATAATCCGGTATCCTCTGCTCTGCATAGCCGCGGAAACCATATACGACGTGCGATCCGCTTTATCAGACAAACCAACGACCGCGATATTGCCGGCGCTTGCCAATATTTCTTTGATATGCTCTCTGGACGGATTTTCGAAAGACATATGCTTCCCTCCTATTTTTTCAAATATGTCAAACCTTGTTTCCCCATAGCGGTCCAGCTCTCAATAAACTGGGCTTTATTAACCTGCACCTGTTTTTTGCCGCTTAGCGGATCATTTAAGTATACATTATTCTCATCATACCCCACCAATAATACAGCATGTTCGGCATATGTTGTTTTGAGCGGACCTGTTGGCGTCTCCCAGGTTACCCATTTGTATGGAATGTTGAAATCAATGGTCGTCCAAGCAATAACCGGTATATCCCTGGCAATCTGCTGCTCGTACATGTCAAAAGATTCACCTGTAATATCGATAGCTTGCGGCATATAGTGCTTCAGCAAGGGAAAAAGTCCCGAGTGATAGATGCCAAAACCTCTCGTCTTCCGGGTCACATCTCCGACAAATCCTGTGTTCGGATTGCCCCATGAGGCAATTGAACCATCTGCGTTCAAGGTCGCCGGCGTCTCGTCTTTGGGCATCTCGGCCGCGAGGTCCATTTTATTTTTGGCAATGCCTGCGTAATTCAGCAGCATCGTCAAGCTTGTAATCTCACAACCCGCCGGAAGTTCAGGGAGTTGAGCAAACACTGGCGCATCAATCATTGCGGATTTCTTGATCTCGGCAACTGGTGTCGGCGCAGCCGTTTGGGCGGCTTTGACTGCTGCTGTTGGTGTGGCGATTATTGCGGTGGGACTGGAAGCAAAAATAGCCGGCTCCTTGCCCGTCGCTTTGGCATATAGCAAAACAGCGAACACACTGCTGGCAAACACGAGCCCCCCAACGAGGAAAAAGCCAAACGTCACCTTCAATCCCTGCCAAATAATCTTCATGCTGATCTCACCCGTTCGTTGTATTGAGAATCTCTTACTCACTCACAAGTTCAACCTGAGCACCAATCGAACGCAAATGGTCAAAATATTGCGGGTAAGATTTGGCTACATGATGGGCATCATGAATAATCAAACCTTGCTCGGAACGAAGACCAACGACAGTTAAAGCCATAATCACACGATGATCGAAATGGGCATTAATTTCGACACCGCCTGGTACGCCTTGTGGTTTGCCGTGCACAATAATCTCGCTTTGGCGTTCTTCCACATCAGCACCGGCTTTACGCAGTTCGTTCAAATAATCGGTAATTCGGTCGCACTCTTTATATCTTAAATTTTCGACGTTATAGAACCGGGAAGTCCCTTCCGCGAACACTGCTGCGGCTACCATAGCCAGCACCGCATCCGTGAAGTGATCACCGTCAAATTCCCCTGCAATCAGCTTCTGATTGCCGCGAACATGCACAACACCTTCTTCATGCGTTAAGTTCACGCCCATCGCGCGCAAGACGTCCACACAAGCTTTCTCACCTTGTTTGCTGTTCTCCTCAAGACGAAGTACACGGACATCTGAATTCGTCACAGCAGCAGCGGCCAAAATGGCAGCAGACCCAGGGTAATCCCCTTGAATGACATATTCCTTAGCTTGATAGGACTGTCTGCCCGGTATGCGGTAATGCATTAGGTCTTCACTTGCATGAACGACAATACCCGCCTGCGCTAAAACTTCCAGCGTTTGGCCAACAATGATTTTGGACTTCAAGTCATGCAAGACTTCAATCTCGCTGTCTTCTTCAAGCAACGGTGTCATGAATAAAAGAGAACTTAGGAATTGGGAGCTGACATTGCCAGAAACGGTTAATTTGCCGCCGCGTGGTTGTCCCCCTTTAATAGTTATCGGCAGACGACCGTTAGAATGTTGCACTTCCACACCCATTTGCTGCAAAGTATCAATTAAATCATCATGTGGACGTTTACCCAGCGATTCCGGGTACGTATTAACGAAGGTCAAATCCGGACAAAAAGCAGCTGTAGACATCAAAAACCGCAGAACAGCGCCGGCATTTCCCACATTTAACTCAGAAACATGCTTAGGATGTTTGCCGAAGCCTGTGATAACGATTTTCTCATCATCTTCTTCAATAATGGCACCTAAATCACGGACACAACGTCTCATTGCATCACTATCTTCACTATGAGCCGGATAATAAATGGTGCTTGTCCCATCTGCGAGTGCTCCGATTAACAAATAACGGGTCGTGTAGTTTTTCGAGGATAATGCATTGATTTCCCCTTGAAGCTGGGAAGTTGGTTTGACGATGGCTTTCATGTCGTTGATAACTCCTTCGTAAGTGTTTATATGTAATATCCGATGAAGGTAAGTAGAATTCCACCGGTATAACTGAGCAAGGTATACAGCATCAAAACCTTCCATTGACCTGCTAGCAGCAATTTCATACATTCTAGATTCATCGTTGAAAATGTCGTGAAAGCGCCCATAAAACCTGTGCCGATCAAAAGTTTCCAATTGTCATAAGCATGGTATTTCATGAGGATTCCAATCAGAAAACTGCCCAAAAGATTTATTGTCAGTGTACCATACGGAATAGAACTTGGGAACCTTCTGCTCAGGTAACTCCCTAGTTGAAAACGGCATATCGCACCGAAAAATCCACCAAAACTCACCAAACACATCGCCCATATCCACATAAATGTCAAGAGAGATTCCCCCCTTGAATGGACTTAGCTAGGCGAATACCCAGCCATGTTATGAGAAGTCCTCCCCATAAACTCCCAAGGACATAGAGTAAAGCTAAGATCATATGACCCTGCCTTAGCATATTAACTGTTTCATAGCTAAAAGTAGAGAATGTAGTAAATGAGCCTATAAAGCCAGTTGTTATGGCCATTTGCAGTTTGGCTGGTATCCGCAGCTTATCTGTAAACACAAGAAACCCAAGCAGTAAACAGCCCGCTAAATTGCAAAAAAAAGTTCCCCATGGAAAAACGACCTCCGTGCTTGGATTCCAGATCGTTGAGAACCCGAAGCGCGCAAGCGCGCCCAATATGCCTGCTAAACCAATATAGAGCATAGTGCTGTAACTGCGTTTGCTATCCATGCGTTTGACATCTCCGCTTATTATTTCTATCATTACTTGTTAGGGGATTCCCCTATATACGAAAGCTTGGAGGTTCTAATATGGATACCATTTTACCATCTGAAATCAAAGAAAGACTTCGCAGCGGTGACAAGCTTACAATCATTGACGTACGCGAAGATGAAGAAGTAGCTGCTGGCATGATTCCAAGCGCCATACATATTCCGCTAGGTCAACTGCCTGAACGGCTCGCAGAAATCCCTAAAACTGAGGAAGTCATTCTTGTCTGCCGCAGCGGAGCACGCAGTGGACGCGCACTTGGCTTTCTGGAATCACAAGGCTACCAAGGCCTCAAAAATATGACAGGCGGCATGCTGGAATGGGAGGACTAAGCTTAATCGCTTGTCCCCTTTTTTCATTTCACGACTTGCGCCAGAATAAACTCTACGATCTCATTCGTTGACAGCTCAGTTGTATCAATCACTGTGTGCGCGAAATCATAGGATGACTTCCGTTGTTCCAACAACGTGTTCACGCGCTCTTCCACATTGCCTTGCAGCAAAGGCCGGTTCGTATCGCTGCTCACTCGCGCAATGATCGTCTCAGCAGAAGCTGTCAGCGCCACTACAAGGCCGTTTTGCAGCATGCAGGTCCTATTGCTTTCTGCCAACACCGCTCCCCCGCCTGTCGCCACTACCTGCCTCTCACCTTCCAGAATATGCGCAAGCGTCTTACTCTCCAATGTACGGAAATAAGCTTCGCCATGCTGTTGAAATAAATCTGCAATACGCGACTGCTGCTCCTCTTCCAGAACGGCATCAGAATCACGGAACTCCCAGTTCAGACGCTCCGCCAACAGGCTCCCAACCGTAGATTTACCAGTCCCCATAAAACCTACAAGTACAATATTTCTTGCTGTCACATGAATCCCCTTTTCTCATATGCTGATCATACAAACTTTCCCAACATCATACCATAGCCGACATACCATGAATACAATCCATCAAAAAATCATATAGTAGAGTGAATAAATTCCAGATCAACCGTTAAGATTTTAAGAGAGACCTTATGTTGACAAGGAGAGATGAAGCTTTGAACCCAATTGTTGCCTACACCAACCGCACGCAAGGCAAACTGGAGCAAATCTTACACCCGAGTTACATCCTTTGCAAAGATGATGTTGTCTGGATTTTGGAGTTTATTAAGAAAAAAGTGGCTGAAGAAGACCCGCGTATGCAAGGCCTTGCTCAACCACGATTATTACAAAATTTCCGTTATTTTGCCGAAGTCTCGTTAATGCTCATTCACCGGCGGAACGGCTTTGATCAAGAGGCCGATCGCTTGAAAATGTGGCTGCGCGAGGCAGCATACGGCTTACAGGACGAAGCTTAATCCCTGTTTCTCTTAGTTTTCCATCCAGTTGAAGTGGAAGGAACCTTCTTTGTCCACACGTTGAAACGTATGAGCTCCGAAGTAATCGCGCTGTGCTTGCAGCAAGTTAGCAGGAAGTCTTTCAGTCCGGTAGCTGTCATAGTAAGCAAGTGCGGATGCGAAAGATGGAACTGCGATACCGCGAGTTACCGCTTCTGCGATAACTTGTCTCCATGATTGTTGATAGTTGTCAACAACACCATTGAAGTAGTTGTCCAGCAGCAAGTTTTTCAATTCTGGATCGCGATCATACGCATCCTTAATATTTTGAAGGAATCTCGCACGAATGATACATCCGCCGCGGAAGATCATCGCAATGCTACCATATTTCAGATTCCAGTTATATTCCTCGGAAGCAGCTCTCATTTGGGCAAAGCCTTGTGCATAAGAGCAAATTTTACTTGCGTAAAGCGCTTGGCGAACAGCCTCAATAAACGCTTTGCGATCGCCTGTGAAAGCTGGAGCAGCAGGTCCTTTAAGTACTTTGCTTGCTGCGACGCGCTCTTCTTTCATCGCGGAGATGAAACGGGAGAACACGGATTCCGTGATGATGGAAAGCGGTACGCCTAGGTCCAGAGCACTTTGGCTGGTCCATTTTCCTGTTCCCTTTTGACCTGCGGAATCCAGAATCACGTCAACCATTGGTTTACCTGTTTCAGCATCATATTTGGTGAAAATATCACGCGTAATTTCGATCAAGTAGCTGTCAAGCTCACCGTTATTCCACTCCGTGAAAATCTCATGAAGCTCTTCTACGCTGACATTCAGCACATCTTTGAGCAATTGGTAAGCTTCGCAAATCAACTGCATGTCGCCATACTCAATCCCGTTATGCACCATTTTGACGTAGTGTCCGGCACCGTCAGGTCCGATATACGTGCAGCAAGCGTCGTCGCCAACTTTAGCGGAAATTGCCGTCAGAATCGGCTCTACCAATTTGTAGGCATCTTCTTGCCCGCCTGGCATAATCGACGGGCCTTTCAATGCGCCCTCTTCACCGCCGGAAACGCCTGTTCCAACGAAACGAATGCCATGTGCTTCCAAATCTTTGTTACGACGTTGTGTATCCGGGAAGAATGCGTTGCCTCCGTCAATGAGGATATCGCCTTTGTCCAGATGCGGCAGCAATTGGTTGATCGTGTCATCCGTAGGACCGCCAGCTTTGACCATGATCAAAATTTTGCGCGGAACTTCAAGGGATTGCACGAATTCTTCCACAGTGTATGTACCTACTAATTGTTTACCTTGGGCTTCTTCCAGAAGCTCTTTTGTTTTTTCGGCAGAACGATTAAATACGGATACAGTGAATCCTCTGCTCTCAATGTTCAAAGCCAAGTTTTTACCCATTACCGCTAGACCGACTACACCAATTTGTTGTTTAGACACGTCTCTCATACACCCTTCCGAAAAAAATATAAGTTTTAAATCGTCATCGCGCCAAAACCGCCATCCACTCTTAAGACAGACCCTGTGACAAAACTAGAAGCTTGTTCAGATGCAAGGAACACAGCAGCCCCTTGGAGCTCAGACGCTTCCCCGAATCGATTCATAGGCGTATGGCGCATGATGGATTCAATCCGTTCCGGAGACAAAATCTTGCGATTCTGTTCCGCCGGGAAAAACCCAGGAATAATCGCGTTCACACGCACACGACTTGGAGCGAATTCGCGAGCAAGGTTCTGTGTGATATTATTGACAGCTGCTTTGGAAGCGGAATAAGTGAACACGCGAGAAAGCGGAGGATCTGACGACACGGATGAAATATTAATAATGCTTCCGCCTTCGTTCCGATCAACCATGTATTTCCCAAACACTTGGCAGGCTAACACGACGCTTTTCAAATTAACCTCCATAATAGAATCCCATTCTTCCATGGAAATGTCAAAGAAAGGCGTAGCACTATTTTTGCCGGGACAATTCATCAGAATGTCTGCAGAGCCTGACCAGGCCAAAACTTCTTTGAGAACCAGTTCCAAATCCTCGCGTTTCGTCGCATCCGCTTGGAACGTATTCGCTTCCCCGCCAATCGCTTCAATACTTTGACGAACTTGATCGCTTTTCTCTTGATTGCGCCCCACGATGGCAACTTTCGCGCCATGACCGGCTAAAGCAAGGGCCATCGAGCCACCTAATGTACTGTTACCGCCAATAACTACTGCTGTTTTCCCTGTAAGATCGAATAAATTCATCGTCTTCATCCCCTCTGCATGTTTGCTTGGCTAATCCCGTAGAAAGCAGCCTAAGCTTATTTATGTTTGAGGACTCCGTAGGTGCTGCCCTTGAAAGGCGGTAATCGCATCGAATTGATCTTTTAACTGATGATATACGCTTGTATAAATAGATGTCAATTGTTGATAAATGCGATAATCGCTTTCATTCACCTCGTGAGCCATTCCTACCTGTATCCATTGATGGGCATAAGAGAGATCATCAATCTCTCCCATCGCGAGCAAACCGAGCAAAGCTGCCCCGATTCCGGAACTTTCAATAGAGTCCGGAACTGTAACGGACGTACCGAGCATATCCGTCATCATTTGACGCCAGAAGGTTGATCTCGCAAAACCGCCTGATGCCCGAATCACAGCAGCCGGCCCCATCATGCGTTCCAGCGATGTTGCTACTGCTTGGATCGAGAACATAACACCTTCGAGCGCTGCGCGAATCATATGCTTCTTCTGATGGCTAAGCGAAAGACCGAAGTACACACCTCGCGCGTTTGCGTTCCAGTAAGGGGCACGTTCTCCCGAAAGCAGAGGCAGGAAAAGCAGACCGTCCGACCCTGCGCCTACTTGTGACGCAAGCTCCGTCAAATAGTCATAAGGATCGATGCCTTGACGTCGCGCTTCCTCGGCTTCGGCCGTCGCGATCTGATCTCTCACCCACCGGAAAACAATGCCGCCGTTGTTGATCGGTCCACCCACGACCCAGAAGTTTTCGGTGAGCGCATAGCAGAACAGCTTGCCTTCGGGGTCGGTTTGCGGTTTATTGACCACGCTGCGCACCGCGCCGCTGGTGCCGATCGTGACGGCGATAACGCCCGGCTCAAAAGCGCCGACGCCAAGATTGGCGAGCACTCCATCAGATGCGCCGATTACGAAAGGTGTGTTAACGTCCAAGCCCATGGCCGCAGCGTAGGCTCCTGAGAGCCCTTCAACACGGTATGTCGTAGGCACAAGCTCGGAGAGCTGCTCCTCCTTCACGCCGGCGTGATTAAGCGCATCTTCGTCCCAGACAAGATTCTCCAAGTTGAATAACCCTGTAGCACTAGCTAACGAATGGTCAATCAGATAGCGGCCAAATAGCTTCGCGAAGACATACTCCTTAATTCCGATAAATTTGTAGGCATCTCTCATCAATTCCGGCTCGTTGTCCCTGAACCACATCAACTTGAGAAGCGGAGACATCGGATGAATCGGTGTGCCCGTCCGCGAGTAAATCTGCTGACCAAGACCGCTGCGCTTCAATTTCTCGGCATAGCTGGCACTTCGGTTGTCAGCCCAAGTGATACAGGCTGTTAGCGGCTTCGTATTCTCATCCACAGCGATCAAACTATGCATAGCGGAACTGAAGGAGACACAGAGCACTTGATCAGGTGTAACGCTAAGTTTGCGAACGACAGCCCCTATCCCCTCTACAACAGCTTCAAAAATCTGATCGGGATCCTGTTCAGCGCGATCCGCTGTTGGCGTGAAAAGCGGGTACTCAATGGAATGTGAAGCCAAAACTTGACCTTCACGAGAAATAATCAGTGTCTTCGTGCTTGTTGTGCCAATGTCAGCCGCGATGATGTAAGGCCTGCTGGCACCTGTTTCAACAGATGTCCCACGCCCAGAAGGGGTCGTTGATTGGTCGGTCATTTGCTAATATTCCCCTCTGCATCAAATGAAAGTTCATAAGGCTCAGTTAAAATTTCAATATCCGGATGCTGGCGTGCCGCATCTAATAGATTAATTGAGATTTCAATCTCGCCGAGATGAAGCGTGTCTTGAATTCGAACCAATTTGCAGGTCGTATAATCTAGGATGTTACACGTTTTCACTGCTGCCTTGATCGCATACAAATCATTTTCCAAAGTTGTCGCTATTTTCGTTGGGGCACAGACGGTTGAAGTTAAGCCATTGGCATAAGTAAACTCCAAATTCGTTTTGTCCACCAGTCTTTGCGTTGTAAAATCGGCCGTTCCGACCCCATTCGCGTTCCCTTTGGTCTCATGGGTCAAGTCCAGCACGACCATCTTGGCAACATCGGGCCCTCCGTGCGCATAAGGTGTCGGGTAACGTCCTGTTACGTTCGGATCCATGCCGTCGCCGCTAATATTTTTACCGATGTAGTCAATGACAAGAACATCGATTTCGTCAAACAAAATCTTAGGCAGACGCGATTTCGCTTCGATGAGAAGCAGTTCTTCACGCGCTTCAATCTCAGCTGCCGGCAGCACTTCAACCTGACAGGTCTCATCATACGCATTCTCGACAAGTGCAACACCGAACACAATCGGCAGCTTCTGGATCATCAAATTCGCCATAGCCGGCACGTTCTCGGCCATATATTTGAAGCCCAGCTGGTGACACGCTTCCGCACCTTTTTGCTTGCCAAGACCGATCGCGATCATTTTCATAATGCCGCTCTCAATCCGTCCGCGGAACGCTGTATGCGGCTTCACGCGGTTAATCACGACGATCGCATCCGCTTCAGAAGCGATACGATCCACATAGACAGGCAAGCCATTAGGCAGCTGGTCGATCTGTACAACTTCCATCGAAGAGCGGATCGGAGCGCCCATCGTCGCTTCCGTTATGCCAAAATGCTGTAAAACCTCTGTTTGACCATCTGCTGTGGCTCCCCCGTGGCTGCCCATGCAAGGAACGATGAAAGGGAACGCTCCTCTGTCTTTAATCGCATCAATCGTTGTCTTGGTAAAGCCGGCAATATTGGCGATACCTCGGCTGCCGACCGCAACCGCAACCTGCTGCCCAGGATGAATGCTGTTCATGACCCCGCTGCTTGCCAGCTTGTTCACAAGTTCGAGCTCGGGATGTTCCAGAATCGTGCGATCAAACTTCTGCCGAATCTTCACCATTTGCGGAATCGGAATGTCCTTTAATAATTCTCTTAGAATGCTCACGGGTGATCCCTTCTTTCTTTATGATGACAGTGAACGTACGGATTCCCTTACGATCAATTCTGTTTTCAAGAGCAGCTGCTCCGTCTCGTGCTGTTTATTCTCTATATTCCCAAGAAGGCGAATCGCGCCTTCTGTACTAATTTGTTCGATGGGTCTGCGAACCGTTGTCAGCGCCGGCGTGACATACGCGGCAAACACCGTATCGTCAAAGCCAACAACGGATATATCGCCTGGTACCTGCATCCCTGCTTCGGAGATCGCTTTCATAGCGCCTAGTGCCATTTCATCGTTACAGCAAAACACGGCTGTCGGTCTTTCCTTCAGCAGCAAAAATTGCTGCATCGCTTTGTGACCGCTCTCCAAATCGTATAATCCCGGAATTCGGTAAGCTTCCGGCACACGAATCTGATAATGCGTCATCGCTCTCTCGAAGCCATCCTTCCGATTCTGAGCGGATTTAAAACCTTGTCGGCCTTCAATCAACGCAATGCGCGAATGTCCCTGTTCAATCAAGTAGCTGCCTGCCAGGAACGCCCCTTGTTCTTCGTCTGAGAGGACATTAAGAACTCCAGCTGTCGTCACTGGACGATTCAATACGACGAGTGGGATGCCCTTGCCTGCAATATGATCGATAATCGCCTGATCGTCATCACTCTGACTGACAACGATGATGCCATCGAAACTTTTCCGCGTAATCGAATGAAAGCTCGTATAATCATCAATCCCTTTGACAATGAGCTGGTAGCGATCCTGAATCACCGAGTTAACACCGCGGATAGCTTCATAGAAGAAGCCAGCGGAAGTCCCCTTGCTCAGAGTTGTAAAAAACAGCCCCAAGTTATATGACCGATCCAGCACAAGACTCTTGGCATTGTAATTAGGTGTGTAATCCAACTGCTCGGCGATGACCCGAATACGCTCTTTGGTTTCCTCTTGGATAAGCGGGCTGTTGTTCAGCGCTCTGGAAACCGTCGTATGAGAAACACCGGCTAGCTTGGCAATATCCTTAATGGTTACGCTCATACATTCACCTCTAACAGAAGCATATCATACTTATGCACACGTTAACAATAGTCTTTTTGCAACAAAAAAACTCCCCTTTCAGGGAGTTTCACTTTCCATTAATTTATGCAAAAAACGCAGGCAAATACGGTTTATTCTTTTCCAGCATTTCATCCATCAATTGCTTGGCGGCATTCACGGATGGCACCAACGGGTGATGCACAAGCGCCTGAAGGACCAAATCACGGCTGCCAGTAACTGCCGCTTCGATGGTAAGCCGCTCATACGTTTTGACAGCGTGCATAAGCCCCTTCACATGTTCAGGCACTTTGGTTAATCCGATAGGAATCGGGCCTTGCCCGGTTACCAAACAGTTCACTTCGATACAAGCATCCTTGGGAAGGAAATCGATGATGTTATCGTTCATAACGTTCAGTGTTTGGATATCTCGTCTGTCGTTATAGAGCGATACCATCAGATTTACAGCCGCTTCCGAATAGTAGGCGCCGCCGCGTTTCTCAAGCTGTTTAGGCTTCTCTTGCAAATCAGGATCCTGATAGAGTTCGAACAATTCGTCTTCCACTCGTTTCACAACCTCAGCGCGCGTACCGTTTTCCTTGAGTGAAGCCAGTTGTTCCTCCAACATGACATCGGTCATATAAAAATATTTTAAATAATATGATGGCAACGCTTCTAGTGAACGCAAGAAATCGGCATCCCATTCACTGGCTGGCACGTTTTTGCCGCTGTATTCTTCTCGGCGGTCAAGCAGTTCATGCAATTTGTCTTCGCCGTTAATTTCTGCGCGCGTGACCCAGTGCAGATGATTCAAGCCCACAAATTCCGTATAAATTTGCTCAGCCGTCGCCTCATATTTCTTCATCAACCATTTGTGCAAACCTATAGGCGCATTGCATAAACCAATACTTTTCACCTTGGAGTATTTGTGAATTGCTTCTGTCACCATACCCGCAGGGTTCGTAAAGTTAAGAAGCCAAGCGTTCGGGCTAAGCTCTTCGATATCCTTACAGATATCCAGCAAAACAGGGATCGTGCGCAAAGCCTTCATCATCCCGCCAGGGCCAGTCGTTTCCTGACCGATAATTCCGTGTTGATTGGGGATATGCTCATCCCATTTGCGAGCTTCAAGCAAACCTACACGCATCTGCGTGCTGATAAAGTCTGCATTGGCAATAGCTTCCCTGCGGTTCAGCGTTAAGTGGACTTCTATAGGCAGACCAGACTTAGCTATCATTCTTTTCGCTAAATTCCCAACGATTTCCAGCTTATGCTTACCTGCTTCCACGTCCACGAGCCAAAGCTCTTTTACGGGCAACTGATCGTAACTCAGAATGAATCCTTCAACAATCTCTGGTGTGTACGAAGAACCTCCGCCAATGATTGCTATTTTCAAAGCTTCTCTCATTGCACTCACATCCTTGTCTGATCTTATAGTGGGATTGCTTTATAATCGGATACCGTTCTAAGCTTGTCATAGACTTCCTGACTAAGAGGCTGTCCACCAGCTTCCATTGCCAACCACAGTGCGCCTATAACTGGCTCTACCTTCAATTTGACAATTGACGCATTCGGAGCAACTTGATGTACACTCTTTTCCAAATAATCCAGGATAAAAGGCCCCTCTCCTCTGGTTACAACACTTCCAGCCAGTACAATGTCAAAGCTTTCCCGTTCCATACCAAGTCGTCTAATAACAGCTGTCGCAGACTTACCCAGTTCTTCGCCTTGAACCCGGAGAATACGGAGGGCAACCTCATCGCCAAGCTTGGCCGCTTTGAACAGCAAGAGAACAGTAGAAAGCGGTACAGGCTTCTCATGATCCCAGAAGTCCCCAAACATCTCCTCCACTTTGCTATAGCCATATTCTTGCAGCAGGAGCTCAGTCAGCAGCGTCGGCTGCTCTCTGCCATCCCAGGCACGGATAACGGCTCTGAAGGCTTCAATCGCGAGCGTGCCTCCACCACCGAAGTCACCGAACTTGTAGGTGAATCCTCCACATTGGAAGAAGTCACCCTGCCTGTTCTTCCCAGCGCTGTTCGTCCCGCTTCCGCAAATCAGTACAACGCCATAAGGCTGCATCGTTCCTGCCCGCAAAGCAATCATCGTATCGCAGTCGATCTCATAATTGGGAAATCCGAGCTTATGGATCAGCGGTCTCAGCACTTCATAATCAATAGGACGATCCGCCCCAGCAAGACCAAAAAAAGCAAACGTAATGTCTTCCCGTGTTAATTGCGCTTGTGCCAAGGCCATATTTACTGAACTTGTAATGTTAGCCCGTGCAATATCCACACTGATCTGATGATTGCCATTCCCACTATGACCTTTCCCAATGATATTCCCATTCTCATCTGACACTAAGGTATAAGTCTTGCTTCCACCTGCATCTACGCCCAAATAATACTTCATAGCTTCAACTCCCTTATGACTTCATGCGTTAGCTTCCAGCTTCATGTCTGGCCGTAGTTTCTCGAATTACAATAACAGGGTCTAACTTCAGTGTCAGATGCTTCTCCGCCTGACCATCGATATGGCGCAGCAATTCCTCAACGGCAGCTTGACCCAGCTTATCGGCCGGCTGACGAACGGTTGTTAATTGGGGCCGGAACTCCGCAGCGAAGATTTGATCATCAAAACCTATGACCGACATATCCTGAGGAACCTGAAGACCTGCATGATTCAAGGCATTCATTAACCCGAAAGCGATATAATCATCAGCAGCAAAAACCGCACTTGGCCGCTGGCCGTCCTGAATCCATCTCTGGGCAATGTCATATCCGGATGAAATGGAAAATTGCCCCTGCTCGATCCAAAGCTTCGTCAAGCCCGCTTCCTGCATCGCATGTCGGTAACCGCGTTCCCTTTCGCTGCTGCTCAGAAACGGTTCCGAACCGCGAATATGAGCGATTTCCGTATGTCCGAGCTCAATCAAATGCTTCGTCGCTTCGTAACCGCCTTTGAAATTATCTACAATGACAGATGAGATATGCTCATCGATATGCTGATTATCCAGCAGCACAAAGGGCATCTTCTTTTTCTGCAATTCCTTCACATAGGCTTCTTCATTCGTCGGAGACAGCATCATCAAACCGTCAACGCGATCTTCTTGAAATAACGATTTTTCAAACGAAGAAAACACGTCGTTAGATATGGATAAGGCCAAAAAATACCCTTTGGCCGCGAGACGCTCATTCACTGATTTCACCACAGCATCGAAAAAGGAATCGTTCAATGTCGCAATGGCAAGCCCGATTACCCCGGTTTTCCCGCGGGCCAAACTTCGAGCCGCAGCATTGGGATGATAGTTCAGCTCTTGCATCGCCTGCAGCACGCGCTGTCGATTGCTCTCACGCACGGTCCCTGCTTGATTAATTACGCGTGAAACGGTGACTACTGAGAGTCCGCACTTCTTAGCAACATCAAAAATACTTACTTTCATCACATACATCTCCTGTGTCACGCAAAAGTTTAAGCGCTTTAACTTTCATAAATTAATTATAAACGAAAAATTTAGTATGCACAAGCCAATTGTAAACACAAAAGAGAGTCCGTATGGTTAGATACAGGCTCTCTCTTTATTTAAATCCACTATTCATTTTCACATCTCCAATAAGAGCATTTCTTGTCTTAGTTCCACTAACTTCGTCTTGCTCTCCACAACGGCTTTGACATCGCCTGAGGCCATCGCATCATGTAAAGTAGCGAGCTCGTAATCCAGCTCCATGCGAAGAATTGGAATTCGGTCATCGGTCCGCTTGGATCGCAGCGCTTGCATGACTTCTTCTACTGTCACGGCAGGCTCCTTCTGATACAGCACTTTATGCTCGATTCCGCTAATTTCTACCATGCGAATAATTTCACCGAACATAATATTCTCAATGAGAATTTGCCGATCCTTGAATCTTTTCACTACAGCATGACCGCGGGTGTCGCCAATCAGCTTCTCCATCATTTCAGCCAGCTTCTCATCCTTGAAGGAATAGTTGCCTACGATCTTATACTTTTCTCCAATCCGTTCGAATTTCAGCTTAATAAGCTTGCGTCCTGTGCGAATGGAAATGATGAACTGTACATCGCTTTCGTTCCAATACAGCGAATATCCTTCTTGAATGAGCGCTTTAATGAAGTTCCGGATTAGCCGGCGATCAAATCGTAACTCTAGGTTGCAATATTCCACTTCATGACTCTTACTCACGGCAATCCCCTCCATAAATGGTGCTTTTGGTGTTGTTTAAATATTCAGACAACTTGTGTTCTTAATCTTATCTTATTATGAATTCTATGTTTTAGCAACTTGGATTATTGACATTTTTTTAAGGAAATACGTACAAAAAAAACTGAAGCCCGTTCATCAGGGCTCCAGCCTAAATCGATATGGAAAAACAAGCAAATTCCCTTCGCATTTTATCGATTTAATGCCATCCCCAGAAAAAACCATCTCGTTCCCAAGCGGCTTTCCCGCCGTGCAATTTTTTGAATATTTTCTTCACTTCCTTGGAAATAGCTTGATTGCCGTTTTCATTCACATAAATAAAAGATTCCCCATATTGACGCAGGATATGATCAACAGCTGCTTTCTGGTGTAAAATGCCCGCGGATTTCAACTCCTCCAGCATCCACTCCGCAACTTCATTCGCCGTTACAGACATTCTTCTTCTCTCCCTTTTGTTCACCTGTCACCAAAGCCTATCGTTAGGCGGATCATGACATTTTCCTATTGTATCATATTTTCATGAAATCATCGTCTAGCGCTTTCGTTATCTAGATTTCCTTCAAATACAAAAGGGCTTCCCTGCATCAAGCAGGTAGCCCTTTGGGTTTGCTAGGCCGCCTCCGCGTCGCCAGGACGAAGAATCACCGATCCAATGCCGAGCAGAATCAAGGCAAACAAGGTTAACACGCCCATATGCATCCACATCTGGGACAAACTCTGGCCTGATGCCATGCGCTGTATAGCATCGATCACCCACTTTTGCGGAACGAAGTTAGCGAGCTTCTGCATCCAGTCGGGCATCAACGTAATCGGCCAGAAGCAGCCGCCAAGCATGCAAGTTGGAGTGATGATGATGGAGTTAATGATGCTTATGTTCTGAGCATTTTTAACCATTCCGGCTATAGCGCTTGCAATCCCCATACTGGCCAACAAGAAAAACTCGAGAATTGTGAATTGCGAAAAGAAAGGAAGTCCATAGTCATAATGCATGACATACCGCGTGACAATTAAAATAACGACAACCTGCAAAGTTCCGACCAAAAAACTGCCTAGGAAGTTGCCAAGCATAATTTCAACGGAACGAACCGGGGCTGTGAAGGTTCTCGCTAAAGTTCGCATTCTGCGATCCTCCATCACAACCGAGACGGTATTACTAATGACACCCATCATGAACATCAGCATAAAGCCAATGACAACATGCATATTCGGATTCACATACAAGCCCAAATCTGTCATCTGCGATGTAACTTGACGCTTCTCGCTTTGTGTCAGCGTCTTCTCAATCGCTTCAAGATGAGTTTCCTTCGAAAGATTCGGCATGTTGGTCAAAGCAGCGGTGCTTTGATACCTGGTCAACACACTGTCCAAAGTCATTTTGAGCGTTATCGAGGCTTCGCTAAGGTTTAGTTGATACATATCAACTTGAGGCGGTAATCCCTGCATCAGCGTCTCGCTGAAATTGTCAGGAATCACAAAAGCACCGCTCGCTTTTTGCTTAACTACTTCTTCCTTTAAAGCCGCCTCCGACGTTTGTTCCTGCAAACGGTAATCCGGGTAGGAAGACAACTCACGAAGCAGATGAGTTCCCAGCGTTCCCTTATCCAAATTCAAATAGACAATATCAACACGATGATCTGTTTGCTTTCCTAATACGCCAATAATTAGTGAAACCGCGGCAATCGGAATGAGCAAATACATCAGGAAGCCCTTTTTCTGGAATAACGTCCGACGCAGCATATTAAGCGCAATATATAAACTATTCATGATACCCCGCCTTTCGGTATACGATAAAGGACACAAGCAGCAAGCCCCCGCCAAAGCAGCCCAAAACCAAGAGATGATGCCCAATAACTCGCAAATCGCTGCCCAGCATAATTCGCAGCATGCTCTGCATTCCCCAATAATTAAGCGTATATGCCCCCAAACGTTGCAGTAAACCATCGGGTAATGGCGTGAATCCCCCGCTTAGGAATGACATAACCAAAATAATCATTTGAAAAGACGTACTGATCGCTTTCGATGTCTTGGTCAATAAGGTGACCAACACCGCTAGGCTCATGGAAGCTACTATGATCCCGAAGCATACCAGGAAAAGCATGGAGTACGAATGCCCCCAATCAACGCCATAGAAAACAATGGTCGCTGTTATTATGACAGCTGCTTGCGTAATGGAAATGAACGTATTTCCGACCACTTTTCCCAATAAAATTTTGTATTCCTGCATAGGCATCGCATTTAATCTAGCTAATGTGTGCTTCTCTTTCTCATTCTGTAAACTCAGGGCTGTCGACATGCCGGAGTAAAGTAAAAACATAACCAACATAGACGCCGCGTAGTATTGCATGGCTGTATACTGAGTATTAGAAGTTGTCAGCTTGCCTACTTGCACATGAGAGGAAGCCACAGCTTGGGAAGAAACTTGGGAAGCTTGGTCTTGCAACCTTACAGCCGCATCCGAACCTCCTGAGATCATTACCGCTTGCCTGTGATTCACTTGATCCAAAAAGGAGCGAAGAACCATCTGTGCGCTCAAATTTTGCCCATAATCATTTCCTAGTATCATTTCCCAACGGGCTTCTTTCCCAGCTAACACCTGGTTGCTGAAATCACTTGGAATAATGAGAGCAAATTCCGTGGTTCCCATTTTAAGCCTCTCGACCGCTTCTTCTCGTGTTGGAATAAGTGTAGGTTGTATCATTTGTTGTATCTCAGGTGCACTGAGAAAATTGGTGAACTCCTTGCTGATCGGGCCGATATCTGCCTGAACCAGATCTACTTTAACCATTTTTATCGCATGATCTTCCACTTTGAACGCACCGGAAAGCGCAGAGCCCAAGATGAAGATCAATAACAGCGGCATCAAAAACTGAATGACAAACACGTATCGCATACGCAATAATCGCAGTATTTCATACCTAGCAATCGTCCATATTTGCATCTTGACCTCCTCCTAGTCCCGCAACGTTCTTCCGGTCAACGACAGGAATAAGGCTTCAAGATCCGGCTCCACCTGTGTGAGCGATTGAATTTTCACGTCATGTTTAGCTAAAATGAACAAGATGTCCTGAAGATACGCATGGGACGTTCCTACCAACAATTCGAGCTGCTGTTCTTGCGCTGTCACTTGTTTAACTCTTGGGTGTTCTCTGAGTTCAGTGATGGCTTCTTCTTTTAAATGAGCAACTTGGAGAATCACTTTATTATCCTGCGCTACCTTGCTTCGAAGCTCCTCTTGCGTGCCGCAGGCAATCAGATGACCATGATCCATAATCCCGACCCGCGAAGAGATGGCGGAGACTTCTTCCATGTAATGAGATGTATAGATAATGGTTGACCCCATGCGATTAAGTGTTCTTACCGACTCGAGGATATGATTGCGAGACTGTGGATCGATGCCTACTGTTGGCTCATCCATAATGATTAGCTTGGGATGATGCATAATCGCGCAGGCAATATTCAAACGGCGTTTCATTCCGCCTGAGAAGGAACTCGGTTTATCGCGAGCACGATCAGATAGTCCTACGAATTCTAAAGCCTCCTCCACGCGATCCTTCAAGAGCTTGCCGGATAAACCGTATAATCTAGCAAAAAAAGTGACATTCTCACGCGCCGTCAAATTTTCGAAAATCGCCAGTTCTTGGGGAACAAGGCCAATCCTGCGTTTAACTTCCAGTGTATCTTTGGCAACCGATAATCCGTCCACAACCATTTCACCCTGATCGATTTTCAGCAGTCCGCTCAACATTTTAATCGTCGTACTTTTGCCCGCACCATTGGGTCCCAAAAGTCCAAATACTTCACCTTCGTGAATAGATAAATTAAGATGATCCACAGAGATCTGATTGTTATATTTTTTCACAACATTTTTTAATTGAACAAAGCTCATATCATCCGCTCCCTTATCTCATTCAACTTGATATACTCATTGTACTTTGCTTTCTGCACACGAACAGGTAGATTTAGTCATTCATCAAAGTGACAAAAGTCATAATCTCTGCAAAAGGCGTGTAAACCCACTTGGGAGGTATGCTATACTTTGCTTACTACTTGCCTAAAAGGATGGGAACCGTTTGACACCATTACTTCCGATATCCCGTTATGCTCTTATACTCGTCCCAGCGATTGCTTCCATGTATCTAGAGAAATATTCGGCCTATGGCACATATGTATTTTTTATTCTTTTGTTGGTTTGGATGGCAGAACTACGCAGAATCACTCGCTTGAAATCAGCTTGGATGCTTTTGCTTGAAATTGGCTTCGGAGCTTGGCTAAGCTCCCAATATCACGGCATCTTGTTCATGCTCTTCTACTCTACCCTTTTGTCTTATGTACATAACGTAAATAAGCATCTCTGTTACTACTTCATCGCCATCCAGTTGCTCTTATTAAATCTTTCTCTGCATGGGCAGCCTGCCAGTTATTACGTCATGGCAAATCTTATTTTCATCGCTCAGTCCATGCTTCTGCTTCATATGAGACAAATTGAGCAAAATAGAGAAGAAGTAGAGCTTCTTTATGATCAGCTGCGCAGACAGCACTATGAGCTAGATGAAGCACGTCTGCAGCTTATGGATTATGCCAAACAGGTTGAGAACATTACGCAAACAGATGAACGCAACCGTATCTCGCGGGACATTCATGATGATCTCGGGCATAAACTGATTCGTCTCAAAATGATGATGGAAGCTTCTTTGCGTATCCTTCCGACCCAACAAAGCAAAGGTATGGAGATGCTAACCTCTGTCAAAGACCAATTAACCGAAAGCATGGAGATGCTTCGCACCACCGTTCGGCGGTTAAAGCCTGATGAAGATTCCTTGCAAACCTACTCCCTCGATAGACTCATTGAAGACTTGACGAAGGAGAATGGCATTGCAATTGAAGTTCAAATCACAGGAATGCCTTATGTATTGTATCCCAGCCTGGCTTTCATTCTTTACCGCAATGCGCAAGAAGCGATCACGAATGCCATTCGTCACGGAAGTGCAAGCAAGGTCGATATTCAGTTAAGCTATGATCCCAAGCAAATTACCATGTGTGTGTCCAACAATGGCCATCTACCTGCTGCGTCCTCCGCCAAAGGCATTGGGATGAAAGGCATGGAAGAACGCAGCAAGCTCATCGGCGGCCAACTTTTCGTCACTTTGCAGGATTATTATTCCGTAACAACGGTGTTGCCTACCTATCGCTAAAAAGGAATTGATTATAGAGAGGATTGTATATGCATGATTCATTTACTTATTACAGATGATGACCCTTTTATCCGGGAAAGCTTAAAATTAATCATTGGCCTAGACGAAGATATCGAGGTCGTTGGCACTTGTACGAATGGGGACGAGGCATTGGCTTTTATCCAAAGCGGCAGCCAAGTTGACGTTGTCCTTATGGATATTCGGATGCCGATCTGTGACGGCGTACAGGGCACCTTGAAGATCAAGCAAGCTTATCCGAACGTGGTTGTTCTAATCCTGACAACGTTTGACGATGATGAATTTATCGTTCAAGCTTTACGCAACGGGGCCAGCGGGTATCTGCTCAAAAACATTTCGCCCGATCGTATCATTCAAGGAATCAAAACCGTGGAGCAAGGCAATCTGCTTATTCATGCGGATATCGCCAAAAAATTGACCACTTTCATCAGCCCGAACACGATGCCATCCGTACCTGTACCTAAAGCACTTAGCGCGTTCGGCTTAACCGCTAGTGAACAAACGGTTGTCGTGAAAATTTCCGAGGGCCTTTCAAATAAAGAAATCGCCCAGGAGCTATTCCTGAGCGAAGGTACGGTAAAAAATTATATTACGGAAATACTTAGCAAGCTGAATCTCCGTGATCGAACACAAATTGCTATTTTTTATTTGAAACAACAATCAGGCGCGAATCGTTAATTCTTAACTTTAGTTACTTCGATATCTTCTTTGGAATAACTGCCGACTACATAAAAGGGGTCATTATTATTGCCATTTGTTTGTGTAAGCTTAAGGGTTGTGCGGTAAAAATGCCTATTCTCGTTGAGCAAGTAGCTGTATGTATTTAATTCAGGTAAAGCATCGATGATAATGGGAGTGGAATAATAAGATACTTTGTTAACTTCATAGTACCTAAAGCTTTGAACATATTCCCTTAGGGTCTTGAGCTTTAATGGATCCTTCTCCCCTGTAATCACAATAGGGTCATTGTACTGATAAGAAGGTGGGGGCACTTCTTTCCAACTCTTTTTCATCTCTTCATCACTAACATAGATTTCCTGTGTGTACTTTTCCTTGGCTTTCCTTAGTCCAGCTGTAGGGACGCCCATTTGCTCTATATCCTTTAATCGATAGTAAATTTGATCAGACATAATTGTTAAAACAGGATACGTCCCTCCCAAATAGTCCAAATATTGCGGATACGGGCTCTGCAGCACAATCTCTGTGTAATTCGTCTCATTGCCCTCTGTCGGCTGCTGTTGATTAATACGTGGATTGATATAGATCGTTTTCGTGCTATCCTGCCAATTCACATTAGCTCCCAGGAAGCCCCCCAGCTCTTTCACTGGCAAGTAACTAGCATTATTATAAATTAACGGGGGGTTCGCCAGCTGCACCTTCCGCCCGTCTACAACCACATTAAAATCACTCCGCAAATAGGCGTCTACACGCTGCAGCACATCTTGCGCATACACGCCTGCTGTAAAACAAGTTCCCATAACCGTGCCCAGCACTGCAACTTTAGTCCACTTCGTCATACGCATAAGGTTGAATTCTCCTATCTATCCATTATGATGCTTTGCAAACAATATTCGGCAAGAACCTCGCTTTACCTCCTTATTTCTACAAAATAGGTCCTATTTCCTATGACTGCCCCTATGAAACTCGCAAACAATTGCGGGATCACCTGATTTGCTTTAAAATAGTTGAAAACATCTTTGAAAAGAGGAACAATCATGAGTTTCACTGGATTCGCCCAACATGAATTCGATACATTTGCTATAGAAGGCCTTGACGGGCGCATGGAAGCGATTCGCGAACGGATCCAACCCAAATTTAAAGTACTCGGGGATTCGTTAGTCGAAGATTTGTCGCTGTTGTCCGGCACCGAAATGTTCCTGCATATTGCCAAGCATTTAAGACGTAAAGTCAACCCTCCTGTAGATACCTGGATGGCCATTTGCCCAAACAAACGCGGCTATAAGCAGGTTCCGCATTTTCAGGTAGGTCTCTTCGATGACCGATTGTTTATCTGGCTGGCCTTGATCTATGAACTGCCGACCAAGGGTCAGATTGCTGAATCTTTCCTGAAAGATATCCCGCGGTTGAAAAAGGAGATTCCAGCCGATTTCGTTATTTCTTTTGATCATATGAAAAAAGATGTGACACCCGTCTCCCAATTGGATACGAACAGCTGGAAAGAAGCCTTGGTACGCTTTCGAGATGTCAAAAAAGCCGAACTTCTGATCGGCCGCAACCTGCACTTCCAGGATCCCGTGTTGGTCAACCCAGCTGAACTGGAAAAGCTAATCAAGGAAACCTTTGAAAAACTAATCCCCCTATATCAAACAGCGGTTGACGTGAAGTAATTCCCTTTCACGGAAAATTTATGTG
Organism: Paenibacillus sp. HWE-109; assembly: GCF_022163125.1. Taxonomy (NCBI): domain Bacteria; kingdom Bacillati; phylum Bacillota; class Bacilli; order Caryophanales; family Paenibacillaceae; genus Paenibacillus; species Paenibacillus sp. HWE-109. The sequence goes on from NZ_CP091881.1 coordinate 3,499,420, forward strand.
AAACTAAGGTTCTTTTAAACTAAAATGATCGCCTCCTGCACAGACTAAGTGCTGTAATTCCGAATTCACAGGAAAAGGAGGTATCAATGAACGTGAATCAGCCCTATTTGAAAAAGCTCGTTGTAAGCTCGCTAGCCCTCTCATTGATGCTAGGAAGCGCAGCGCTTCCTACCCTATCAGCCGCAGCGAAAGCCCCATCCGATATCCAAGAGGATAGCGCTGCTATGCTGCAAAATGACGAGAAAGCACAAGGCCGCCACAGCCGAAAATGGCCGATTATCGAAGATTCAGCTTCCGTAATCGGGATCGACAAAGATATTCTCGTTAAATCTCTGAAGAGCGGCAAAAGCATTGTGGAAGCAGCCGCAGACAAAGGGATGAATGAAGCTGACTTGACCGCCAAACTACAGCAGCTTAGGACAAGCAAAATCGAAGTTGCTGTGAAAGACGGCAAGCTGACAGCCGAGCAAGGCGAGCATATGAAGCAAAAGCTTGGCGAACATCTCAAATTTATCCTGAACGAGAAGAACCTGCTCAGCAGCCATGCCGGACATGGCAAGTGGCATAAGTTCGGCCTCAAGCCGGATACCGAGAAGCTTGCGAAGTCTCTTGGTCTGAGCAAGGATGAGCTGCGCACACAGCTGCATGCGGGGAAGTCGCTGGCTGAAATTGCGCAAGCCAAAGGCGTCTCCAAAGACAAGCTTGTCGCGTCCATCAAGGAGCAGTTAACCCCTTCCATTGAGAAGTGGGTTGACCACAAGAAAGAAGCGAAAGAAAAATAAGCTTGAGCAGATTGTCAAAAGGCATCCCTTGGGGATGCCTTTTTTAACACAGGATTTAAATGCATTTGGGTTGGGGGTGAGCGAAGCTTCCCCCTTATTATTTGACGTCTACCGCATATTGACGTCCACCGCTGGCATCTTTGCTGCGGCGGTTTTCGGTCTCAAAGGGCATCTAATGAACTGCAGGATGCTTATAGACCGGAAAATGGTTGCTTTGGAGATGTAATGAACAGCGTTGGCGTTACCTGGCACTTATTTGGCCGAATGGTGATCATTTGCTTGAAATAGAGCATCTGACATTCATTAGATTTTCAGAATGAGCGATTTTAGGCGAATAAAGGTTATTGAGTTCGCAAGGAGCTTGTCTCAAGGTACATTGACTCGGCAACCTAGCCGCAGGCTAGGTTTTTAAAGCACCCTTATGCGAGCTTGAGGAACTACAGAGCGCTATTCCAACCAAAAGTCTCCATATAGCGAAGTTAGGGAACTACAGGGCGCTATTTTGCTGTTTGGCGGGAGATCCAGGCTTTTTTCATGGAAATGAGACCTTGTAGTTCCGTATGACCCTCACATCCCTGCTATTTGCCCAAATAGCGTCTCTGAGTTCCCTTAACAGATTATCGCTTGTAAGAGGTTCATTTCTCAGAGGGGCGAAGCCTTGTATTTTTTTTGAGTGCTAACTTAATAAAAACCACATCGCAAAAATGAGTGATTACTCACTTCACAAAAGAAGGAATATCGAGTACGATGAAATCATAATAATGAGTGATTACTCACTACAAAACGAGGTGTTGACGCATGGCTAACACATATTCGATTCAAGTGCAGCATGTCTCCAAACAATTCGGAGACAAAACGGTTTTGCAGGACATTACTTTAGATGTTCCCAAAGCACAGATTTTTGGACTATTAGGTCCCTCCGGGTCAGGTAAAACAACACTCGTCCGCCTGATTGCCGGTATCGACGCCCCCTCTTCCGGCACCGTGCATGTGTTGAACGAGAAGATGCCTCAGTTAGCCATGTTATCGCGTATCGGTTACATGGCGCAATCGGATGCGCTCTATGCCGAGTTGACGGCGCAAGAGAATTTAGCTTTTTTTGCGGCTTTATTCGGATTGGCAGGCACCAAAAGCAAAAATCGGATACAAGAAGTGATGGAACTTGTCGATCTGAGTGCACATTTGAAGAAGCAAGTGTCGAATTACTCGGGCGGCATGAAGCGTCGATTATCCTTGGCGGTCTCTTTGCTGCATGAGCCAGAAGTACTCATTCTGGATGAACCCACAGTCGGCATCGATCCCGTTTTGAGAAAATCAATTTGGGAAGAACTCACGAAGCTCAGCGCTCGCGGAACAACGATAATAGTCACAACGCATGTCATGGATGAAGCTGATAAATGCCACCGGTTAGGGATGATTCGTGATGGCAACCTTACAGCGGTCGGAACGCCTGAGGAATTGAAGCTGGCTACATCATCCTCCACGATTGAAGAAGCATTTTTATACTATGGAGGTGCAAAATAATGCGAATTCGCGCTATCATTGTACGTATTTTGCGTCAGTTTTTTCATGATAAACGCACATTAATGATGATGCTCGTAGCGCCTATGCTCATCCTCTTCCTAATGTCACTTGTTTTCAACGGGAGTACGTATGCACCTAAATTAGGGACGGTCGATGCCCCTGCTCCTTTCATTCAGAAGCTGATTGCGTTAGGCGCAGAAGTGAATCCCTATACAATCGAGGAAGCCCAATCTAAGCTAGCAGGCAGCCATTTAGATGCTTATATTGTGATGCAGGGAGCCGTCCCTCAGGTGACCTTGGAAGGGAGTGATCCGGCCAAGAACAAAGCGGTCCTCTTCCTGCTGCAAAAAGCGCTGCAAAACGCAGCACTGCCAAGCGCTGGAACACAAGTGCCAACCATCACCTATCTGCACGGTTCCGCTAATATGGCTGCATTTGACAACCTGGGTCCTGTCCTCATCGGATTTTTCGTTTTTTTCTTCGTCTTCCTGCTCTCCGGGGTATCCTTCCTGAGAGAACGAACCGGCGGCACCCTGGAGCGGCTTCTGGCCTCCCCGCTTAGACGTTGGGAAATCGTCGTCGGGTATATCCTCGGTTTTGGGATCTTCACCACACTGCAGGCCACGCTCATCGCTTGGTTCGCAACCAGTGTTCTCGGTCTGATGCTCGTCGGCTCATTCTGGTATGTCCTCCTGATCACCCTTTTGCTCGCCTTGACCGCTTTGTCTTTGGGCACACTCATTTCCGCTTTTGCCAATAACGAGTTCCAAATGATTCAGTTCATTCCGATTATCATCGTACCACAGGTCTTTTTCTCGGGTTTATTTAGCTTGGACACGATGTCCATCTATCTTCGCTGGATTAGCACCATCATGCCGCTGAAATACGGCGCAGAGGCCTTGCGAAACATTATGATTCGCGGCGCGGGCTGGGAGACGATTTGGATTGATGTCGTGGTGCTGGCAGGATTCACTGTTGGCTTCATGATGCTAAATATACTGGCACTGAGGAAGCATCGTAAGATATAATATAAAAATGTGAAAACAAGCTAGGTATACAGGAGGTGAGTGCCTTGTCCCAAGTCGAACCCTGGTTACAAGAACTGCTGCGTCTTAATGACGAAGAAGAGAAAATGACCGAAAAACAGATCAAAATTGTTCAAGCGGCTGTAGAAATTTTCTCCCAAAAAGGATTTGCAGGCTCTTCTACCAGTGAAATTGCGCAAAAGGCAGGCGTAGCGGAAGGCACCATTTTCCGTCACTATAAAACCAAAAAAGAATTGCTGCTCTCCATTGTGGCCCCCATTATGACGAAGCTCATTGCACCTTTTGCAGTGAAGGATTTCACCAAAGTGCTCGACGCTGAGTATCCAAGCATGGAACCATACCTGCGCGCAATTATTGTGAATCGGATGGAATTCGCCAGAAAACATTTTGCCGTATTGAAAATATTTCTGCATGAAATTCCCTTTCATACCGAGCTGAGAGAACAATTTCAGGAAACTTTCTCCAAATTAGTATTGGAAAAAGCTTATAAAGCAATTCGGCACTTCCAGGCTGAGGGTCAAATCATTGAATTGCCTGCCTCAACAACGATGCGATTAATTATTTCGACCATTGTGGGTTTCTTGATTACCCGGTTTCTGCTAGCGCCCAACGCCGATTGGGATGAGGAAGTGGAAATTGAGCATACCATTCAATTTATTATGAATGGGCTGACTTTGAGGAAGGCCTAGCGCCAAAGCCAATCAACTTGAGTCAAGCCCCCTTACGAACCCAATACCCTTTATTTGATCAAAATGGTGCATTTAAAAAATCTAACGAATTCCTTATACGTTATTTCAAGTAAATGATCACCTTTCCGCCTATAAGCTGCACATTAACGCTCACTCAGTTCATTGGATTTTCAAAGCAGCGTTTTGAGGGTCAATAAGCATCATGCAGTTCACTAGCAATAAGGATGATTGAATGTAGGCGCAAGAATGCGAGCATTTATCCCAAAGACAACAATCAAAAAGAGGCTGGCCCAGGTTATCAACCTTGGGCACAGCCTCTTTTTGGGGATTATGCAGCTTGTCGTGATCGGGTTTGACGATCCACAAGCACAAAACGCTGCAACAGCAGTATCGCGGCTAGGCAAAGCACGCCGCCAATGATGAACGGCAGGGAATGCGCGATGGCGAACACGGCGCCTCCGAGGAGTGGTCCGGCAATACGGCCCAGACTGTCCATAGAGGAGCTCAGACCCGTCGCGACGCCTTGTCCAACTTTGGTCCGCTGCGTAATCAGCGAAGTCACACAAGGGCGTATGAGCGCATTACCTGCGCCGAATACGGACAAATAGATTGCAGCGGTTACTACGCTGCTTGAGTACAGCAGCAGGAAGAAGCCGGCTGCCGACAGGAAGAGCCCGATGCCGATGACGACTTGCTCGGCTCCCTGCTTCACCAAGCGGCGAACAACGCCGCCTTGAATTAAGGCGCCAACGATACCGCTCGCTAAGAACATCATGCCGATGTCGAATGGCGTAGCGCCAATCTTGTCCATCTGGTAGTACTGAAGCGTAGCTTCCAGACCAGCCAAGGTGAAAGAAACAAAAAAGGATAGCACGTAGAGATACTTTGACGCTCCTGAGAAAGCCGTCCAACGGGAGGGCGCTTTCTCTTTGACCGATGTACGCTTGTCCGGTGTCAATGATTCCTTCAAGATCGCAAAGGCTAGAATAAAGGAAGCCAATGACAAGGCGGATGCGACGAAGAACGGCACATACGTCCCCCACTTGCTAAATATACCGCCAAGTGCGGGCCCAAAAATGAAGCCTAGGCCGATCGACATCCCAACCATCCCCATGCCTTTGGTCCGATTCTCAGCTGTTGTGATATCCGCCACGTAAGCGACAGCGCAAGCTGTAGCCGCACCAGAGAATAAGCCGCCCATAATCCGGGATACATACATAATCCATAGATGGTCGTTAGCAAATCCAAAAATAAGAAAGCTTACACTAAAACCCAACAACCCGATCAGGATAATCGGGCGACGGCCAATTCGATCCGAAAGCGCCCCCCAAATAGGGGACATTAGGAAGGAAGCCGCGGAATACACCGACAACAGCAACGCGTTATGATATTCCGATCCAGCACCCTTCACGACTTCAGGAAGAATCGGGATAATAATGCCAAAACCAACGAATATCGTCATCAACAACAGCATGATGATTCCAATCTGTTTATTCATGTTGCTTTTAGGCCTCCAAATCAGTCATTTTCCCTTATCGTACCATACCTTTTTTGGGGATGGAAATGAACATTTGAAGAACAAGCAGAAGAACTAGGACAAAACCGCTCATCAAGAATGGAGCATGATAACCATACACATCCCACAGCTTCCCTGAAACGATTGGCCCAACAATCATCCCTAAGCCTTCAATAGTAAGAAAAAAGCCCCATACAGCGCCTCTTTTTTCCGGAGGAATAGCCGAAGCAATCAGCGCATTCCAAGATGGAATGATGAAGGCATAACCAATTCCCAAGACAGCTACCAACACATATAGCAGCAACATCGATTTAGCGAAAGTGAAGCACAGCAGCACGGCAGCGCTCAAACTGAAACCAATGACAAGAAACGGGCGAATCCCGATTCGATCCACTATTTTCCCCATCGGAACTAAGCAAATAACCGTCACAGCGCCCCCTGCAATCAAAAACATACTGTATTGAAAAGAGGAGAGTTTCAGCACTTCCTTGGCATACAGTGTAAGTATGGGTGTCAGAATGCCTAATGCAAAAGTTTGGGCGAACATGGCGGGAAACAACAAGGGACTCACATTCATCGAACGTCGAACTTCACTTAAATAGACCGAAACACGCTGCCAAAAAGAAGTGCGAGAAACACTTTTAATTTCCGCCTTAGTGACTGATTTTCCCTGTAATCCCGCTTCTCTTCTCGGCAGCATAAGCGCAACAAGCACGACAACCGTCATGCAGCCGATTAATAGACGAAAAGCAGAACTGTAGTGATTCTCGCCCACAATAAAATTAATCGCGACTGGACCCAAGCCCACACCCGACAGCCAAGCCATATAAACAACGCTCATGATTGTAGCTTTTCCGTCATCGCCTGCCACTTCCGTAGTGCCTGTAATAACACAGGGCCATAATGGCGCTGTTCCCAATCCAAGCAGCGCGCAGCCGAGAATCATCCAGCTGATCTGCGCAGTTGTCGCAATCAAAATAACTGCAACAAAAGTCATTAACACCCCAGTGAGCATCGTTGTTCGGTAGCCTAATTTATCAATAATCCAGCCGACAGGTGTCCGGAGAACATTATCCCCAATATACTGTGCTGCAAGCGTCCAGCCAATGATGAACGCAGAGGCTCCGAGTGATGTCTTCATATAAACCGGCAATATCGTTAAAAGCAACGCGCCCTTCACAAATTCGACGACAAACATAATAATTAACAATTCCATCACAAATGGGGAAAACAAGCGATTTTTCCCCCATTTTTCCATGAAAAGCATAAGATTTCTCCTTGTTTTGGCGAATTTTAACACCTTACTGTTAGTTTTACCTAAATCTGCACAAACTATTTTTTAAAAATTAACTTGCATGATATCTCTATTTTGATATACTCATTTTGTTTGTTGCAATATGCAGCAAGCAATCCACTATAGAAGGGAAGCGATAATCAGGTGGATCATACCCGTACCCCCCTGTTCACTGCACTACTCGCTCACGCGGACAAAAATCCAATTCAGTTCCATATTCCTGGCCACAAAAAAGGAGTTGGCATGGACCCGGAATTTCGTTCCTTCATTGGGGACAATGCCCTGTCCATCGACCTCATCAATATAGCACCCCTGGATGACCTACATCAACCAATGGGCGTGATCGAGGAAGCCCAGAGGCTTGCTGCGGACGCCTACGGCGCTGACCATACCTTCTTCTCCGTACAAGGTACAAGCGGTGCCATCATGACGATGATTATGACCGTATGTTCCGAGGGTGATAAAATTATCGTTCCGCGCAATGTTCACAAGTCCGTGCTTGCCGCAATAATTTTCGTCGGCGCTAAGCCGGTATTTATTCAACCTGCTCGTGATAAGAATCTCGGTATCGATCACGGCATCCCAACGCGTTCCGTGCGCAGAGCTCTGGAGAAGCATCCCGATGCCAAAGCCGTATTAGTCATTAATCCAACTTACTATGGCGTTTGTACCAATCTCAAAGAAATTGTTGATCTTGTTCATAGCTTCAACATGCCGGTTCTGGTCGATGAAGCACACGGTGTGCTGATTCATTTCCATGACAAGCTGCCTATGTCCGCTATGGAAGCCGGTGCTGATATGGCGGCAACCAGTGTTCACAAACTGGGCGGTTCGATGACGCAAAGTTCCGTACTTAACATCAAAGGAAATCGCGTTAATCCGAAGCGTATCCAAACGATCATCTCGATGCTGACAACGACATCAACCTCTTATATTTTATTAGCTTCATTGGATACTGCGCGTAGACATTTGGCCCTAAATGGACGTAGTATGGCTGAAAGCACCATTGAATTGGCACAATATACGCGTAGACAAATCAATGAAATTCCCAACCTCTACTGTTTCGGCGAGGAGATTTTGGGAGAAGAAGCCACTTTCAACTATGACCCTACGAAAATATGCGTGCATGTCCGCAAGCTCGGCATCACTGGCTTCGAAGTTGAAAATTGGCTGCGTGATCACTACAATATCGAAGTCGAGATGAGCGATATGTATAACATATTGTGTCTCATTACACCAGGGGATACTCCAGAGAACATTGAAACTCTGTTAACAGCTCTGCGCGAACTCTCCCATATCAATGATGACGTTGTTGAGGTCAAAGAAGTTGTCATTAAAGTCCCTGCTATTCCTCAACTTACGTTGACACCAAGGGATGCCTTCTATGGCGAAACGGAAATCCTGCCATTCAAAGACTCTGCTGACCGCATTATTGCGGAATTCATTTATGTCTATCCGCCAGGTATTCCTATTCTGCTGCCAGGTGAAGTCATCACACAAGAGTTGATAGACTACATTGTCGAGCATGTAGAAGTTGGGCTGCCTGTCAAGGGGCCTGAGGATCGCAGTGTGCAGAATGTCAAAGTCATCGTGGAAACACAAGCGATTTTCTAGCGTTTCCTTGGATCAGGTAGATATTGTAAAACCGTTTACATGATGCTATGATGTTGTTGATGTTTAGCGAATGAGGTGATCAAGGAATGGCTCAAAGCGCTTATATTAAATTCGTAACAGGTTCCACTGTAGCCGCGCTCACCTTGGATGAACTCAAGGAAAGGCTGCTTCACTACCGTGAACAACTCGCCTTGACGGCCAAGCAGCTTGGCTGGGAGTACGATGAGGCCGGTTTTCCCTACACCATTGAGACGAAGCCGGAAGGCGAAGGCAAATGGTTCTATCTCAAAGGTATCAATCCCTTATACAAATACATAGTGATTGGTGTCGGCAATGAGCAGAAGCAAGAGGAAGATCACCATTATGTCCAAGTCGTATTGCCTGATGACGCCACGCATGGCGACAAGAGCAAAGGCAATGAATTCTGCAAATATCTCGGCAAGCTGCTGAAGGCCGAACTTCATTTATTCAACGGCAGAATCATGTATTTCAATCCTAGAAAATGATAGCTGACAAACAGAAACCCCCTAACAGAGTCCTCTGCTAGGGGGTTCTTATGTATAGCTCTTATTCTTCGCCTTCTTGAGCCACGATTTCGTTGTAAATAGTGACAACACGTTCCCATTCTTGCTCATCTTCAATGTTGACAAGGAAGGCTTCGTCGTCTTCTTCTTCCACACGGAAAATAACACCGTCAGCTTCAGGATCATTGCGGTCAAGCAATACTGCATACGCTTGCTCTTGAGATTGGAAGGTATAGACCATCACCATCTCATGCTCTTCACCGTTCTCGTCCGTTACGATAAAAACATCTTCCCCTTGCTCGTGATCGTGGTCACAGTCCGGGCCGTGTACATGATCATGCTTCTCATCGCTCACAGGCAGAACCTCTTTTCGTTGAATAATAAGTTACGTCATTATCCTAACATTTTCATAATAAGAGGTCAAACCACTTTCTGTGCGGCCTATCCTACTCCGATTGGATCTGCTTCTCGGAAACAACGGAGTAATCGCTGGCCCCCTCTTGCTTCATCGCAAATTTCACGACGTAGGTACCCGCTTCATCAAAGGAGACGCCATACAAAGGAACCTTCAGCCAAAATGCTTCTTTGGACTCCGAGATTGATTTCACAACCGGCGTCACAACGCTTTTGCCGCTTGGGGAGTAGATCGAAACTTGCACAGAACTGATGCTGGTTTTCAAATTATCCACTTGTGCAAAAACAATAAAATCGGCTGATTTGCCGCGCTCGACAACACCAAATGGTACGATCGCAGAATCTTTGCGCACCTCAGTTGTGAAAAACAAGTGTACGTTAGGTTTGTACAAGTACGCCGTTTTGTTCGAATTATCCCATTTCACCAATGCTTGCAGCGCATCACTGACAGCGCGCAACGGGAGAACTGTCTTGCCTTCAACAATCAATGGTGGAACTTCTGAATCCCCAAACTCCGATGTCGTGTTATTCACGACCAACCGCGCAATGTTATATCCCTTAAAATCCCCCCATATCGATGAGGCCACCACTGCAGCCGTGCTTAGAACAAAAAACACCAGCATCAACGCAAATATCCGCTGAACTTTCATCTTTTTACCTCCAGCTCTCGTTAGTAATCTTTGTGTCTGCTTCTTTATACTCCGAAGTTTTGGAAGAGTTGCGATGAATTTATAATTTTGATAAAAAAGCAAGAACACGCTCCGTATAGGCTTCAGGCTGCTTTTGATAGGAGCCCACATGCAGCCCTTGTTCGGTAATCCAAAGCTCAAAAACATCCGGATGCTTGCGCCACATCGCTTCGCTATTGGACCATGGTATCGCGTTATCGCTTTGACTATGGATAAATAGAATCGGTCTGGGATATATGCGATCAACTGCTGCCAAAGCATCTACACGGCGCGGTTTGATGCCAATTAGTTTGGGCAGAATCGTCAAAATCAAAGGTGTGAACGGCAGCCTGGGAAGCTTTGACCATACAGGCAAATTATCTTGCAAATAAGGATGCAGTTGACTGAAGGCACTGTCCGTAATGACACCTCGAACGGATGGTTCATCTGCTGCAGCCAACAGGGATGTCGTCCCTCCCATCGAGAAACCTAATAAGCTAATTTTACCGCCAATATGCGTCTGCACCCACTGGATAGCGCCAAGTACATCCTGCTTCTCCAAATAACCTACCGTCGTCAACCGGCCTTCCGATTGACCTGAATTCCGAAAATCAAACATCAGCACATGATATCCGGCAGCCACAATGGATTTGGCTAATGCTAAGGCAGGAACTCCTTTCTCCAATCGTGTCCCTGCATAACCATGCGACATAATAACCGTTAGCGGTTCTTGTCTATTAGCAGCATTCGATCTGAAAAACCATCCGTCCAGCCTAACGCCGCCATCCAAACTTTTGAACTGGACAACTTGTTCATCTAAACCGAATGTCTCTGGCGACTCATCTACCGGCTTGCGCTTAGGATGTGTGAGCTGCCAACCCACATAGGTCGATATACCTACAAGCACAAACCCTACCAGCATTACTACCGCCAAACTACTAAGGAACCACACCACGGGAATCATCCACACCTTTTAAATGAAATAGAAGCGAAGTCGTTAAACTGTGACATTTGCACGAAAACAAATTAATCCGATCCCCTGTGAAACAGATAATGGTTGAAATGCTGCAACCTCCCATGCTACATTAGAAAAAGATGGTTTTTGTCGAATTCTGGGAGGCGTCTGAATGAGTTTGCAAATTCAAATGTTGGGAACCGGCAGCGCGTTTGCCAAAACTCTTTATAATACAAGCGCATTAGTTCGTTCTAACAACAAAAATATACTAATCGATTGTGGTCATACAACCCCTAAATCGCTTGATGATATTCAGGTTCAACCAGATCAAATTGAGGGCATTATCATTTCACATATCCATGCTGATCATATTGGCGGATTAGAAGAAATGGCCTTTCGTCTATTATATGAATTTAACCAGAAGAAAACCAAACTTTTCATGACACCAGCAATCGCCGCAATTCTGTGGGAGAATACACTTAAAGGCGGTATGTACAACCCTTCGGATGGCTTTAATGGCATCGAAGATTATTTTGATATCGTTTTGTTGGAAGAAAGTAAGCCCACAGAAATTGTTCCGGGTTTTACGATCGAGCTCATCTCTACACTCCATATTCCTCATAAGCCTAGTTATTCTTTATTCATCAATGAGCAAACTTTCTATAGCGCGGACACCAAATTTAATGAAGATTTACTAATACACGAAGTGATAAACAAACGAAATTGCCATACGATTTTGCATGATTGCCAGTTGGGTGGGCACGGAGCGATTCATGCAACCTTAGCTGAACTGCTAACCCTGCCTGAGGAGATCCAGCAAAAAATCCATCTCATGCACTATGGGGACGAGATGGTGAACTATATGGGTAAAACGGGAAAAATGACCTTCATCAAACAGCACGATGTTCTCGTACTTCCGCAGTAAAATCCTTCTCTCGAACCTAGGGATAGCAGCCCATAGGTTCTTTTTCGTGAAAATAATTGTTTTTTTGCTAATCTTTTTACGCATCAGCAGGAATTGGTAAATAGACAGAGAACATGTCAGATGGGTGTAAAATGAGTGAATACTTACATTCAGGAGATGATGCGGTGGTTATTAATTGGATTCTTTTGGCCTATGCAGTAGTATACGTCATATATACGATGATTTTACATACAACACTTCATATACCTCTATTATTACTACTAGTTATCTTGTATGTCATCAGTCTAAGGATTCAGAAGAAGCATGTCGCCATCCCATGGCTGCGATTATTGTTCCTAGGACTCATTCACTACTTTGGACACCTAAGCCTTTGTTTGCCTCTCTACATACTAACGCTAATTCGTGACATATATGCAGAAGGCAACCGCAAAAATTCTTGGCAGCTTACGATAGCCTATATCCTTGTTTTTATTCTAAATGTTTATTTCATTAAGGGCTTCCACAATTTTCTGTGGATTTACTATCTAGAATGTACACTATATTTTACAACTGTCGCCGTCCTGACACGCGCAACCTATTCAACCATCCAGAAAAACGAGCGATTAACTAAGGAGCGTTATCTGTATGCTCAGCAGGATTCGCTGACGGGATTGTTTAATTATGAAGAAGCTCACCGAAGATTGGAACAACTCATTTCTCAGAAACAAGAGCTCGTCCTGATTCTCATTGACTGCACCGATTTAAAAGCTATGAATACCACTCGTGGTTTTCAAGCTGGCAATTTTATTTTGAAACAACTGGCAGACCTGCTTCAAATCCTGTTCAAGGAAGCTTTCTTTATTTCCAGATATGGCGGTGATGAATTTGCTGTTGTCATGCCACTCCTATCCGATCAGCTCGCATCTGAATCCTTCAAGCTCAAACTTGACTCTGAGCTTCCTAAGTTAACTGGCATTCAGATTACATACGGAATGGCTTCCTATCCACTCGAATGTATAACGAAAGATGATCTAATTTTACTTGCCGAGCATAATTTATTTATTAAGAAGCGTGAATCGTGGTTAAAGCGCGAAGAGCACATGCTGCGCTCAGATAAGCTGCGTGTCATCGGCGAACTAGCTTCAGGAATGGCTCATGAGATACGCAACCCATTGACAACGGTCAAAGGCTTCCTGCAAATCTCAAAAGCAAACGGTTACAATATTGAAAATTGGTATGGTCTCATTATGGATGAAATTGATCGAATGAGCGATTTAACGGGGGAATTCCTACAATTCTCAAAGCCTCATAGCGTTGACTTCCGAATCCATTCCTTGCATGAATGTATCCTTAAAGTCATCGCCTTAATGGAATCGGAGGCAACGCGTTTCGGACATCAAATTCACTACAAAGAATCCTTGGACCCTGTACTTCTATGGATGGACCAGGATAAGATCACCCAAGTCCTTTTAAACATCATTAAAAATGCTTGTGAAGCTATGGAAGAAAATGGCCTTGTTCGCGTAGAATTAATTCCGAATCCTGAGTTGACTACGATAATCATTCAAGATAGCGGTCCAGGAATTCCCAGTGATCAATTAGAGAAAATCTTCCATCCTTTTTATACAACGAAAGCAGAGGGCACGGGTCTTGGATTGTCGATTTGCTACAAAATCGTTCAAGATCACCGCGGTACGATTGAAGTAGAGAGTTCCCCTGGGAACGGCACGCGCTTCATCCTTACGTTCCCGCTTGCAGGGAACGATGTACAATTAGAAAAAGCCGCTTTTATTTGAGCGGCTTTTTCATTCTGACATGGAGGATGCCGGCATCATAAAACGGTTCCTCAGAAATGACTTTATACCCTAACTGACTGTAAAAGCCCTCTGCTTGACACTGCGCATCCAGGATAGATGACGCACAATTCAATTCTTGAGCCTGTTCTTCCATAGCGAGAATCAACTGTTTACCAAGGGAGCGCCCTCTATATTCCTTCAATACAGCGACTCGCTGTAATTTGGCTGTTTGCGGCTGATATTCGTACCACCGAGCTGCGGCCACTGGACGCTCTCCGTCTAGTAGCAAAAAATGATGACACGACTCCGGGGATTCATCCTTCTCATCCATTTCCAAATGAGCTGGCACTTGTTGTTCGTCAACAAACACTTTGAAACGCACATCGAAACAGCTTTTAAGTTGATCTTGTGTTGTAACGCGAATCATTTCCATGTGGACTTCTTCCTTTCTAAGAACATCCCTTGATCTTATCTCATTCCAGAAAAGTTGTCCACATGATCTTAAGCCACCTATTTCTTCTCCAAAAAATAACTCAGTGCACCAACTGCAATCCCCAAAAGTGCGCCCCCTGCAACTTCTCTAGGGAGATGACCTAATCGCTCTTTCAATGCTTTACGTCTGCGGGCATGATAAATACCGGGGTGATGCTTCGCCAAGCGTTCTACCTGTTCGTCCAAATCATTGACTTCAACCGCAATCTCCCCCGCTGCTCGTCTAATGCCCATAGCGTCGTACATGACAACGGCTCCAAATACAGAACTTACAGCAAAATCAATCGCAGATAGGCCTCTCTTCATCGCTATGTAAGTAGCTAGTGCGCTGACACCTGAAGAATGCGAACTCGGCATTCCCCCTGTTTGAATCACTTGCGACCAATCCCATTTCCCTGTCTGCACATAGGTTAATGGCATTTTCATCGCCTGTGCAGTCCCAATTCCGATCATAGCTGTCGTTAAAGCTCGATTCATTTGTCTCACCTCTTGCATAGCATCCATCACAGGTTTAGATTCTATTCGCATTTTTTGATACAATAGAGAAGTTGCTCTGCCATGCATCATACTTATCGACGAACAAAGTTTTCCCAGGGAAAACTCTAAGGAGTGTTCATAAATGAATATCGCTTTTTTCCTATTGCCCAAATCAGAAGTTATTACGACAACGCTGCAAGCTACCCTGCGCCAAACATTAGAACGGATGGAGTATCACCGTTATACGGCTGTGCCAATCCTCTCGGATCAAGGACATTATGTAGGAACCGTTACAGAGGGTGACCTGCTGTGGTTTCTCAAAAACTCCAATGGGATTGACTTCGATCACTCCCATCGACACACCTTATCTGAGGTTCCCCTTCGTGTTCAAAATAAACCCGTGCATATTCATGCGGAAATGGTTGATCTCATAGACTTGGCTAAAGTTCAAAACTTCGTCCCCGTTGTTGATGACTCGGATAAGTTCATTGGGATCGTGCGCAGAAGCGAAATCATCGATTACTGCGCCAAGCAAATGTTCAGAGCCCCTTCCACTGCTGGAGAGATGTAGACCATGCATACCGCAGCAGAAAGATGGCTTGCGTAATCGCATAAGCACTTGCCAGCATGAGAAATGGCAGCATCCCATACAGATATCGATCAACTGGAATGAACAGCATATGTATACCCAAGAACGTTAGAAATGCTGCTGCTAAATATGCTAGTTCCCACTTGCGCGAGCCAATCACGAGCATGGTTACGCTGCCAATGGCGATCAGGAAGCTATGCAGATGCGTCAGGATATTCGTGTACCAAGCAGGCACGGAAAACGGATAAGGCCCTACCCACATCGTTTTGAAAAAGACAGCCAATTTCCCTATTGTCATCCATTTGATCCAGAGAACCGGATCCGTCATCATGCCTTCCTTAATTCGCTGCACCCCCTCAGCAAATTGACGATCTTTATCGATGTGATCCCAATCAATCGTATTCTGGAAGTAAGGGTCCGTTCCGCCAAGGAACGGATTTCCCGCTTCCCCTTTGGCAATGAAGACAAAAGAATGAAAGACCAGGCCATTGCGAATCCACCATGGCAGCATCACACAGACGAACGAAGCTAGTCCGAGGAAAGCATACCGTGTTTCTACTTGTCTGGATCTTATCCAAATGAACACATAGGGAAGCAGGGCTAATGGAAGAACATTGGGTCGAATAAGCACGCAGATGCCAAGCAAAGCCCCCATCCAAACATGATCCTTCCACTTATTCTCCTGAATCATACGGACTTGGACGTAGAGCAGAGCCATAAACACCGTGAGGAATGGAACTTCGGTCAAAATAAGCGAAGTTGACCACACATAGGAAGGATATACGGCTGCAAACCCTGCCGCTATAAGCCCTGTCAACGGATGAAAGAGTCGCTTTCCGATGAGAAAAATGAAAAGAATAGCGCCAAGAGAAACAAAGCAATTCAATAGCCGGACAGCCATTAAAGCCGATTCTAACGATTCATGTCCTGTTACCTTAAATATTGCCGCCAAGATCAAAGGAAAACCGGGCGTCACCAATGCGTTAGGCACGGAATCCCGGTACGCATAGATCCCTTTTTCCAAAAGCTGAACCGCTGTTTTCGTATATTCCAATTGATCCCATTCCAGAGGTGGATACTCAGCTTCAAGTACATAATGGAGACGTACCAATAAAGCTGCGGCCATAAGCAGCAGCAACCCGAAATGAATACTACGTTTCAATGATCTTCTCTCCTGACCTATTTTGCCAATAGAAAGGCTCCCCCCACTAACAGAAGCAGGCCCATCCATTGTGACGATGTGAATGTCTCTTTTAACACTACCAAACCGAATAAAGCCCCGAAAACGTATGCGATAGACTGCAAAGGGTACACGCGGCTAAGATCAAATCGGCTAAGGGCATAAAACCAGATCAACGTAGCCACCCCATAAAGCAGGCACCCAATTAAAATATACGGCTGCATCAGAACAAGCCCGAGATCGCTTATCCCGTTCAAAGGAGTTCGATTCAGGGCTATTTTCCAGACAATTTGACCACCAACCAATAAACAAACATTCAAGAGAACAATCAGAAGCGGCGCCATTGTCATGAGTTCGATTCCTTTCCACGCAATTGTTCTTGAAGCAGTGCAACTTCTTGAATTAATCTAGTCAACTTCCGGTGGAGTTTGGAAATCACAAGTGTCAAATGCATAATAAAAGCAAGCGAAAATAACAAACCTAGCAGGAAAAGCAAGGATGGCGCGTAGTAAATATGCAGACTATGGGATATTGGGTCAAGCAGACCGGGAAACAAGCTGAGCAATGCCATCACGAATCCCAGAATGAGCCAAAGTATTGCATACTGCTCCTGCAACTTCTGCCGGCGAATCAATTCGACAGCAATGAATATAAACACCAAACAAAAGATTATAGCCAATACATATACATTCAACTAGGATCAACTCACATTACGGATTCTTGTTATGAACACGGCTAACGAAACTTTAACCATATAATAAAGTGATTTCAGCGGCGTAATGGACGATCGCCCCGCTTTCCTCGCGTGCATGAGAACAGATACTTCTTTCACCCTAAATTTCTGCCTCTCCAGTAAAACCACCGCTTCTACCTCAGGATAATCCTCCGGATAATAATTGGCGAAGAGTTCAATAATGGGCCGATTCACGGCTCTGAAACCTGATGTAGGATCCGTAAACGTCTTCCCAATCATCCACTGAATCATCCAGGTGAAAAAAAGAATGCCCACTCTTCGGTTCCATGCTGACCTATACGAGGTTTTCATCAGAAATCGCGAGCCGATACAACAATCAAGTTGACCGCTTAACAGAGGTGCGATGAGTTGTGTCAATGCTTCCGGATCATGTTGGCCATCTGCATCGATTTGAACAGCAATCTCGAAGTTATGCCTTGCCGCATAGAGATATCCTGTCTGCATGGCGCCTCCGATGCCCAAATTCACTGGGAGATCAATCACCACAGCATGCTTAGTTGCTCGCGCAACTTCTGACGTTCTGTCCTTGGACCCATCGTTAATAATGAGAATGTCCATATCAGGCTGAGCTCGCTTGATGGCATGGATAACACTTGCGATACTTTTTTCTTCATTGAAGGCTGGGATAATGGCGAGTGTTTTCATCGATAAGAAGCTCTCCCTTTTAATCATTTCCAAGCTTATCCATTTCCTCCTTTCAAGCATACCCTCATCCTTGTCGTAATAAACCACGATTTCAAAGGAGATGGATAGATCCTGATGCTAAAAGGAAGACTAAGAGGAAAACTTTTCTTGGAAAGGAAGGATATCCTTGGATCTCACCAGCCAGAATAAGCAGTGGCTACTTGATAAGTTGGGCCCTTCCGATGATTTGGAACACCGCACGATGAAGTCTCCTCATATGTCGCTTGAGCTCCTCTTTATTACGAACATTTGCGATAGCGTGGTGATCCGAGAAGAGATTATCCAACCCTTTTTCCAAATGCATAACGAAATTGATTTCGAAAATTATTTATTATCCTTTCCGGGTTGTGACAGGCCCGCTTCGAATGTTGATTCCCTCAATAAGATCATGTCCGGCTTCGTCGCTATCTTGTTCCAAGATCATATTCTGCTTTTCCAAGCCGCACAAATCAAAGCAGCCGCGTTAAGCGATGCTCAAGTTGAAGCGACCATTCAAGGCCCCCAAACAGCCTTCAGTGAGCATATCGACACGAATCTGAATCTAATCCGATTTCGTTACAAAAACAGCTCCTTACGCGTTGAATCGCGTGAAATAGGCCGTCTCTCCCGCTCCAAGCTCTGCCTTTTGTATGATGACATGAATGTTGATCATGAAGTTTTGGATCAATTAAAGAAGAAACTGGATCATATCAAAGTAGATAATCTGCAATCTGTCACTGAACTCCATCAATTACTGACAAAGCAAAAATATACACTCTTCCCTACATTCATCAATACGGAACGCCCCGATAGAGCGATTCTAAATATATCACAGGGCAAAATCATCATCATGTTGGAAGGTACGCCATTCGTCCTCATCCTGCCCGCCGTTTTTTTTGATTTCTACTCTGCGATGGATGATAATTATCAACTATCCTTAGTTGGCTATTTTCTACAATGCCTACGTTACGTCGCCTTGTTCCTTAGCCTTGTCCTGCCTGCGGCTTATGTAGCTCTTACCGCTTATAACCCAGAAATCTTCCGCGTTCAATTGGCGCTTTCCATTGCCGGCAGTCGTGCTTCAGTGCCCTATCCCGCCTATGTAGAAGTGCTGCTAATGTTGGGTCTGATGGAGCTTCTGCTGGAAGCGAGTATCCGTCTTCCGAAATCCGTTGGTTCCACAGCAACAACAGTAGGCGGACTTATCCTCGGACAAGCTGCAACATCGGCTGGATTAATTAGCAATATCATGATTATTATCGTTTCAACGGTCGCCATCTCGAACTTTGTTGTACCTGTTAATTCAATGAGCTTTGCGATGAGAATCATGAAATATCCGCTTGTGCTGCTTGCCTCCATGCTAGGAATTACGGGTCTCGTCCTTGGGCTTATCGGGATGATTTCTTACTTAACGAATTTAAGAAGCTTTGGTGTGCCTTATTTGCGTATCTTCTTCTATCGGAAATAGAGGAGACATAGCTAGCCTGAATGGGGGAATCAATCGATGTATCGTTACTTTTACTACTTAGTATTTCTGAATATGCTAGCGAACATCATTCTCTTCGCACCTCGAATTCTAATTTCGCATCGATTTGAGGGGAGCATGATGGCGGTGGTTCTCTCAATCCCGCTTGGCTTCACCCTCTTATATGTATTCGTAACATCCATCCGCAAATTTACCGGGCTAGGTTTGCCCGAAATCCTCAAAAACCATACACCGAATTGGTTTCGAATTCCGGCCTTGCTCTTTTTTATCACCATCTGGTTTTTTGCCGGGGTGATCACTTTAATTTCTTTTAGCGAAATTACCAAAAAATTCATTAACCCAGATATTTCTTCCATGATTATCGTACTTGCCTTTATCATTCTAGTCGGCTTTATTGCTCGTTTACGTTCGGAGACCGTTTTATTTAGCACAGAGATCTTGATCGTCATGAATGTCCCCTTCATTATTTGGGTGCTGTACAAAGCAGTAACCAACCCATCTATGAATTATGATGCTTGTATGGAAATCGCTACGCACATATGGAACATGCCAACCTGGGACAGCCTTGCTGCAGGAA
Source organism: Paenibacillus sp. HWE-109 (assembly GCF_022163125.1). Lineage (NCBI taxonomy): Bacteria > Bacillati > Bacillota > Bacilli > Caryophanales > Paenibacillaceae > Paenibacillus > Paenibacillus sp. HWE-109. Next base: position 3,519,364 of record NZ_CP091881.1, read on the forward strand.
CTTACATATTCACAGGATACACGAATTTAGCCATCTTCAATCGGTTAATGGGCACTACCAAGAAAATGCCATTTCTCTGGACAATACCTATTGTTGGCAGCTGCGTGTTAGCAACCAGTTTTCTGATTCCCATAGGATTTCATGGAACAATCAACGTAAACAGCTATATGTATCCATGGATATCCACTTCAGATTCCATGCGCGTAGAATTCGGCTTAGTCGAGAGGGTCTTATTTATTTTCATTTATTTGTACACCAATATTAGCTTGGCCGGCTCTTTCATCCATTGGCATGTCTGTTTGGAATTAATTAAATCATTGATGCCACGTAAAAAAGAAAAAAGCTATTTCTCATGGGCCGTTATCGGCATTATGGGTTTGATCACTTATTTACTAAGTTACCTGTTTAACGATGAATCCTTATACAAAACTGGGGTGTTATTTCTAAATATACGGTTGGCCTCCGAAATGCTCCTAGTCTTCGTAGTCTTCATGATAGCCAGGAGGATCAAAAGATGAAAAAGCTGCTGATCATTTTACTCCTTATTTGCCTATGCTGTGGATGTGGATTCAAAGATATTGATCGTCGTTTCTTCGTTGTCGCGATAGGTATTGATAAATCCGAAAAAAAAGATATGAAATATCGACTTACCCTCAAATTAGCTGTTCCAGGCAATAATGTCGATATGGGGACTGCCAAATTCGAATTAATTTCGCAAGATGCCAATTCCATGACTGAGTGTGTTCGTCTTCTAAAATCTAAATTAGATAAAGAACTCGATTTCGGTCATGCCAAAATCGTTATTTTCGGACAATCGCTATTAAAAGAAAATATAGATGATTCTTCCGATTGGTTAAATCGCCGCAGAGACATTCAACTTGTCGCTTGGCTAGCCGCTGGCAAACCTTCTGCAGAGGCCGTCCTAAGTACAGAACTGGCACATGAAAGACTCCCTGGCGATGCCCTCCTCCTCAGTTTCGGTAAAACCGGCGTCGAGTCGGGTTATATTATTTCTGAGTATTTATTCGATTTTTACCGCAAAAAAAAAGAATGGGGACTGGACCCTATTCTTCCTGTTATCCAAGCAGCCAAAAAACACTATACAATTAATACATCCCTTGTGTTCGATAAAGAAAAATCCAAATTAGCCTTGAACATGAACGAAACAAGATCGATTAACATCATGAAGGGCAACCTCAATAAAGTCGAGATTGAAGCTCCCTTCGAGGATTTCCAGTTCTATGTATCTGTAGATGATCTTCACTCCAACTTCCGCGTTTATACACCAGCTAATCAACGGCCTTATGCCAAAATTGATGTTAAAATGCGCGGAGTTATTGAAGAATCCTATGGTCGTCTTCATGCGGAGCAGCTGCCTGCTTACGAGGAAGCAGTTGAGAAATCACATGCGGAGTTAATGGTAAAATTACTCAAAAAATTACAAGATGAAAATTTAGACCCCATGGGTTTTGGATTGGACTATCGCGCACATCATTTTGGAAAAGTGGAGGAGGAATGGCAAGCGTGGCAAGCTCTTTATCCAGAGCTTGAGTTTCAGGTGAATATCAAAATGAAACTGGAAGGTATAGGGGTCATTAAGTAATTGGGTTTTGTGCTGCCGTTTCCGGGAAATGCTCGGAGATAGCTTTATCTGCTGATTGACCTTCTAACGAAGCACAGGCGATCTCATCAATAAGCCCTTGTGCAGAAAGCCAATTATGTACACGGCTCGGTTCTATTCCTAATTGACGCATAACCATAAGAATATCGATCTCTCTCATAACACCTACCCCCCCTCCATGGTTTGTCTTATTCGCTTTGTCTCTCTTTACTTTATCGGTCAAACTCACATCTGTAAATATGGACATATTGTCGAATCACCTAAAAAATCAATCAATAATTCATAAAGAAATATTAATCTGAACGCTGGTAATTCGACAAAAAAAGACAAAAGGGCCGCCAGTTCAGCTCTTTTGTCTTTTTTATGACAAATCTTTTATTGTAATTGGCCATTGGAAGAAGCTTTAGATGAAACAAACTCACTAGCCCAATCCACCATTCCATTCATTAACGTCAAAATCAAATTAACAGCATCTTTCTCAGTTAAAGTACCATTGGATTGACTGCTGACATATTGGGATGTTTTTTGTTCTAACTTTTCGACCAAATCCTTAATCTTAAGTAATTCATTTGCCAGATCTGTGACTTGCTGTGAATTTGAACCATTTGTTTTGCCTTGGGATTGACTTTGATCTTGACCTTGAGATTGACCTGATTGACCTGATTGACTTTGTCCCTGAGGTTGCGATTGATTTGAATCTTGATTTGAATTCTGCTCTTGACCTTGACTTGCAGATTGCTGATCTTGACCCTGACCTTGACCCTGTCTTTGGCCTTGTGTCTGATCCTGATCTTGTTGACCATCTGATGCAGATGGCTGCTGTGCCTGAGTACCTTGTGAGTTTTGGGAGCCATTGATCAACATCTTCTTCACTTGCTCCAGCTCAATAAGCACCATATCATTCTGTTTCGTTAATTCATCCATTTGCAGCTTGAGATCCTGTGTTTTGATCATGTTGTCAATACCGCCCTTTCTTTATTTCACAGCACCGCAAGCAATTCGCTTACCTGAATTCCCCGAAGGATCTGTCTTCAGATCATCTGGCTTCTCGTGAATGACTAGGCTTGTACCTCCAGGCTTAAACAGTGAATTAGGCTTGTCTGCCTGGAGCACAACCGCTTTGGCAATCACGGACAACTTTCCGTTCCCCTTTTCATCCACAATCAAATTAGGCAGATCTCCTGCATGTGCTCCTTTTGGATTCAAAATACCATGTTCCTTGTGCTGCGGATTAAAATGGGCGCCTGCCGAATCGAAAGTCGGAGCTTCGCAACTTGCCTTTTCATGGATATGAAATCCATGCTCGCCTGGCGTCAATCCGCTCACTTGAAGATCAATATAAACGCCTTCCTGAACAGCACTTAACTTAGCAGTCCCCACAGATTGGCCATTTGCTCCCATCATAGAAAATTCCAAGCTGGATGGTGGCGAAGCCGCTTCATTTGAAGAAACACGCTGAACACTCTGGCAACCGGAAATTACAAACACCCCTAGACTAGCCGTCATTAATATTTTGCCTGATTTCATTTTAGCAGATCCTCCCGAGAACTTTTCTTTTTACATAATCTACCCTTAGGATGCACAACTGGCTAATTCAGTAACCATATCTATGTACAAAAATTTTCATTATTAAATCCCGTATAACAAAAAAGCCTGTAATCCACGGATTACAGACTTCCAGACCTTCGCACCTATTTACAAAATAGTCATCAGCTTCGCGATCGTTTGCAAATTTTCTAATTTTCGCTTATAAAAGTGAAACTCCACCTTCGTATGCTCGACCGCGTCCTCCATTCGCAGCACTTGCTGCTGTAAATCTTTGGTATGCGGCCAGATTTCCGCTTGTCGCTGAAGTTCATTCTTGCCTGTAACCAATCCTTCGCCAATAACCTCACATTCTTTCGCCAAAAGCCGGTGCTTCGCCCATGACAATTCAGATACTGCATCCACATATATGGCTTCTGCCTGTCTTAGTAATTCAGGAACAAGTTGTAATTCTAAAATCACATCTGACCGATTCATTTGGATTCCTCCATCCGCTTTGCAACTGAACGATTAAAACTGTTTCGCCTCATGTATATTCATAGAAAAATAAAACATGCATCCCGCCAAATCCAGGCGAAAACAAGCTGTTTTCTCACATAAACCGACTTTAGATGATAACGCTTTCTTACATAGAATGACAAACAGATTAAGATTATATTAAATCTAGTAAATCCGCCTCCAACCTACTTGTAACGTCTTTTAGACGTGTTAGAATGATACTATACGTATCAGAGGAGGTGACAATACATGAGCCAAGAGGAAGAAGTTGTATCCCAAAATGAAGAAGAAATTGCCGAAGAGTCCACCGAAGAAGTGGTGAGCGAAGACGCGGCGGAAGAAGTAGCAGAAGCCCTTGAAGAAGTTGCAGCTGCTGAAGAAAATGAAGAATCCCAAGAGGAATAATCCTTTTATTTTAAAATAAAATCCCCCTCAGCCCTCCGGGTTGGGGGTTTATTGCGTTTATAAAAAAAATTTTAAACCTGTATGCATAAATATTCTGAACATTCAAATAATACTGGTGTACCAAAAAAAAGGAGATGATATGAATGGCTAGAAACAACACTTTAGTCGTACAACAAGCAAAGGCAGCATTGGATCAACTGAAGTACGAAGTCGCTCAGGAAATTGGTGTCCCTCTCTCCCCTAATGGCTACAACGGCAATTTGGCAACACGTGATGCTGGTGCAATTGGCGGCAACATCACGAAACGGTTAGTGCAAATAGCTGAGCAACAACTTTCCAGCTTCAAACGCTAATCCTTTGATGTAGGAGCAAGCTCAAAAAAGACTGATTCACTCGATCCTCCTTAGAGTGACTTCAGTCTTTTTCTTTTTTCTTCGAAATCATCCTATCTTCCTTCAAATTCCTCACCAATTTGCCCAATCCTATTCTTTTCACGCCGCACCTCTAGTATGATGGCCTTATCCGCTATCACCAAAAGGAGTGTTACTCATGACCGAACAATATGAAATTTTTCGAGACCCTTATCGCATGCTCATTCTTTTAGCTACCCTTGTGAGTGAACAGAAAGGAGAAAAAGAGCTTCGATTTGACCATGTTCCCTACTTTGAGAATGAGACGTTTCTGATCCAGCATGAAAAGTTTGTCTACAAAAAAGTGCCCACAGAAATAACCTGGTTCCAATTTCTCGGCAGAGATATTACCAGCAACCAAGATTACTCCCGTGAGGAATACAACAAGATGTTCGTTGATTGTCTGGCTTCGCTTTATCAGATCAAATAAGCCTTATACATAACCGCAAAAAAAAGCACGTCATGATCCATCATGACGTGCTTCGCTATTTGGGTTATTTCTTTTTAACTTCTTCAACGAACACGTCACTAGCATCACGGTTGCTGCCAAGCTCAAGGATCGTATACTTCTTTTCACCGATCATAATAACATCTTCCACTTCCGGCAATGGATCACCCAGATATACCGTGCCCAAATATACATTGCTGCTTTTCAAACGTAGATTCCATCGATGTTGTTGTTTCGTCATTTCCCTGATCCTCCCAAGCTCTATTGACATCAAGTTACCATAAATCACGCCAAGATGAAAGCCCCACTATTAAAGTAGTACCTAATTATGGTACATTAATGTCATGCTCGTTAAAGAAAGGTTGTCATCGACATGACTACACAAGGCCTATCGGAAGAAGAAATGTCCCTCCTGCTTGCCAAAAATGATGTAGGCATACAAGGCACACAAACGAATTCTCCTTACTTGCCTAGGTCAAAAAAGAAACGCAAATCACAACATTTGCTGCAAAAATTATTCCATTTTTGGCAAACTTAAATGTGCCCCCTGTATTGACAATTAGTCAATTCCTTGGTATATTACTAATTGTCTTCAAAAAACGACTTGTTAGCTCAGCTGGGAGAGCACTATCTTGACAGGGTAGGGGTCAGTGGTTCGAGCCCACTACAGGTCATCCTCGTTACGAAAGCGCGCTATATCAACGTTTGACTGTTCATTGGACTAACGTTGACAATACACAGGGTAGCGGTCGACCCGTACCTTGGGTAGCGCCTAAAAATACGTCTCTTATTCGATAACAATCGATAGGAGGCGTTTTTGTTTTGTCTACAGTAACTGATCCGCGAGCCAAACGTAAAGTAAAGAACGTTAGGACTGCTCTTCTCCCCGCTTATGATCTAGATGCGATGTTTGAGCGCTTCTACCACGCCAAGAGTTCCGAAGGTTTAGCTATTAAAACGTTAAAAAGCTACCGCGATAATTATGCGTTCTTTTGCCGCTTTTTGGACATACGGAAAATATACCGCGATATCCGTAACGTCACTCCCGATGTTCTGCGCGATTATATGTCCTACATGTTGCGGGATAAGATACGTTTCGAAGAGTGCGGTAAGTTTGCGCCCGAAAGCTCTAAGACGGCCGGGCTTTCCGCAACAACGGTTAATATCCGTCTGAAGCCACTGCGCACGATGTTCCGATTTCTAAAGAGCGAGGGTATTATCGAAATCGACCCGACTGAGAACGTTAAGCGCGCTACGGAGGAAGAGAAGAAAATCGATATTATGAACGTTGAACAAATTCGCGCGCTTCTTAATGCGCCTGATCAACGGACTTATGCCGGCTTTCGTGATTTTGTATTAATGAACGTATTGATAGATACTTTTGCACGCATATCAGAAACGCTCGCGATAAAAACGTCACAGGTAGATTTTTCGTTAGGAATGATATTCTTTCCAGCGCCAAATACTAAAGGCAAGCGAGATAATTCCGTCCCTATCACGCCGAATACACAGCGGCTCATCAAAGCATTAATTAAAGAGAACGAGGATATGGATTCTGAGTATCTGTTCTTGGCAAATTACGGTGAGCCCCTTACAGACAACCACTTTCGCCATCGGTTACAGGATCACGTTAAAAAAGCTCGCTTAGATATTCGCGTGCATCCGCACCTTTTCCGACACTCTGGCGCAACAATGTTTTTAGAGAATGGCGGCGACATACGTCATCTCGCTAAGATACTGAATCATAAAGATCTGCGTATTGTTACGCGCTATACCCACCTTTCAGATTCGTCAATCAAGCGCCAGCATGATCAGTATTCACCAATGAACGATATTGTCGGAAAACTTAACCGTGAGCGAAAAATCAATAGGCTTTAACATATTCCTTCTATTATAAGAGAGTCTTGCTTCCGTTCCCTCCGCGCGTTATAATTACGAATATACGTTCGTATACGGAGGTTTTACAAAATGTCTGCAACAAACGAAGAAATGACGCTTATACGCGAATCTGTTATACTCCCGTTCTTGTTACCGATCATTGCGCGCAATATAACCGAATTGGAAAACGGTAAAGGTAAGGATGCGCTGCTTAACCGCCTCTATCTTGCGGCGACCCAAGCGCTACATGATGATATCGAGGCGGACATACGCGCGATTAAGAAAACGCTAAAAGAACAGGATATCCGCGTATGGGAGGACGACAAAAGATCCCGCGAAGTAAACGCGAGATATTATCGGTTCGTTGTTCGCGGCTACGAAGAGAACTTCGGAATTATGCGGGAGATAGCTAGAGCGGAGATTAGCACACGATTAAAGTTGTATGTACGTAAAATAGAAAAAGCGTTCAGCCAACGGAGGTAAATTCCGCTAACTGAACGCTTTATTTTATTTTACTACAGTAGCATCATTTAAAAGCCAGGATGTTACGATGCCGCCTTGTTCAACCAAAGTTCCTTTGATTGTGATTGCATCACCTTTATTCAACTTAGTAATGTCTGTTTTATCGGAGGCACTAAGTGTGAATGAAGCGTAATCCGCAGCACTACCGACATGAATGACGACGTGTCGAGCTTTATTCTCAGACTCAGCTACGAAGGCATTTTGGACCGTACCTGACCAAGTAACTTCAGTACCTTTCAGCGTACTGAAATATTCAGTTTGTTGCACACTTGTACGCTTATCGAATTCTTTTTTAAATGCGGTAAAGCCTCCGCCACTTGGCGATGTAATAGGTTGATTTTGATTACATCCTGTTAAAGCAATTATGGCAACTACTATTAGGCAAAACAATACCCCTTTAAGTCTCATTAGATGTCCATCCCTTTTCCATATGTTACCGTTATTGTATAACGTTTTGTACGCTGTGCCTAGTCCGAAAGTTACATTGAGCTTCCTGTAAACGCAAAAAAGCGCCACCCTCCGCGATTAAACGGAAGATGGCGCTCGTTGTTTACGTATTACTTTCGGAAGTCGGCCGGCATTTCAACGTCACCGATTCCGCCCTTCATGATTACGAAGAATACGAATGCTACGGAAAAAGAAGCTACGGACATAAATTTCGCGATATTTTTCATTGGATGATTTCCCCTTTATTATATGTTTTAGTTTGCGTTTATTCCTGTAAGCTGCGCTACTCCGTTGGTAATTCCGCCGCTTTACGTAATTCATTCGCGAGCCAATTTAGGTATGTTCGCTGCTTCGCGTCATCGGTCGCGTGCCAAGCCGGTGAAATCCACGTATTTATTACCGTTTGCGCAACGCCTGGGTCCAGTTTCAAGCCGCCCACCTCCTTATCGTAATCCGCGTACTGTGACGCGAGTGCTACGATCTTGCCCGCATAAAACGGATCGGTCGCGTATCCAGACGCATAGAGCGCCACCGCTTGTTCCGACGGACTCTTCGCGTTTCTTACTCGCTCATAGCGTGCAGTCCCGAATAGCAAGTCCTGATCGCGGAAGCAATCCTCGACGGAATCATACGCGCGCCAATTCGCAGTGACGTTATCGTAGCGAACGCCATCATAAACTTCCCACGTTTTCGTACTTACGCTGCGACCGCGCCAATATGCGTTAGTCTGACCGCCGCCAACTTTGAAGCCTACGAGGTTATTCCACGCGTTGATTGCGCCGCCAGTTTCGAGCAAAGCCTGCGCGATACGGATTGACGGAAATATCGGCGATCCTTCAGCGCGAAGTTTGGTTGCGACTGGCGCGATTATACCGATGAATTCTGCGCGGTTCATTACGCCACCCTCCCCGTCCACATGTCGCTAATCATGCGGCCAACGTAGGCCATCGGTAGATAAAAGTAACCACCGTCGCCCCAATCCGCGCCCCATGAATTGCGGCAAATAATGTATTCAATTCCGTTAATTTGCGTATATCCCATCGCCAGGACCGCGTGACCGCCTAGCGCATATTCCTTCGTGCGATCCGGGATTGGGACGATGCCCGTCCGCGCTACCTCCAAACTCTCAAAACTTTCGTAGATTTCGATGCCGATAACGACCGGATATCCTTCCGCGAGCGACTCTTTTAGTTGCTGCGGATTGTTAGCATTAAGCCTGCGGTACGATGCGATTTTGTGACAGGCTGCGGCTTCTTCCGCTTCGGCTGAAGGTGTATTTCTAAACGTAGATTCAACGTAGGGGAACTCGCCTTCCCCGGCACAACCGCGTTGCTGAAGGATCTTAAAGCCATCGCGAAGAAACGCGCCAGAATCGTAATCGACTGTGCCTTCGAGATTGCGTTCGTGCCAGTAAAGGTACAAGCGCGAATACTCGAAATGCAATCCGGATTGGTATCCGAAGTTTTTATCGAGGTATGACAGGAACGCACAAATTGCGTTAGCCGTACACGAACCTAGCGCGCCTTGCTCGAATATGGCCGCCGCGTCTCTCGGACGTAAATCGACGGACTCCGGAAGGACCGCCGCTCTACTTACGAATAAGAGATCGCGCGAATCTTCTGGATCACGTTTTAACGCATACCTACGCGTTGTCATTTCGAGTCGCCTCCGCTGCCCGTCCGATTTTTAAGCACCGCGATCGCATTCGTGATGACTGGCGGCAGCGGCAAGCCGAGTCGGCCGTAGTTTTCCGTAATCGACAGTAGTTCGTTCGCGAGGAATGCGTAAATAGCGCCAGTCATAATGAGATCCGTTCCGACGACAACGTCAAGTCTATGCGCGAGTAAGATCGCAAGTAACGCGAGGATTTTACGGAAGAGGCCCCAGTAGCCGACCTCGGATTTCAAACCGGTCCCTTCGCGAATGGATGCGGCGACCCCCGTTACGTAATCGATCGCCATCGCTAGTAAGAAAAAGCCGAGCAAATCCGTCCACCCCCCATATGCATAGCTGATAAACGCACCGAATAGGCCGGCTGCCGTGTTAAATAACGTTTGCTTCATTAATAGATCGCTCCTCTGCGGCACCAACCGCTTTAATTAAATAAGGTGACAGCCATAAGTCCGCTGGACTGACGTCACCTGTCGTTTGGTTAACGATGTTAAGGCCCGTTTCCGCTAACGTTGCGGCTACGATTTCCTCTGAGCAGATAAAGCGCCGCTTATCGTCATAGAACACGTTTATACCGAATTTTAGGCGCAAAAAAAGCGCGGCAATTTCGCCCCACCCGTAGCCTGCGCCCTCAGTCGCCAATATTCGTTTAAGTATCGCGCGCCTTGTTTCTAGCGGAAGGTCGAGCCGCTTAATATCATAGTCCGAAAGTTCCGAAAGGTCCGCTAATCCTGCCGTCCTATTCGCGTTTGCTTCAAAGATAACATTGCCGTCAATATAGTAAGCAACGTGTGAGTACGGTGATTTCGTAACCCAACGAACTAGCCATCCGAATAAGGACGGTCGTTTCCGTTTCTTAACGAAAATCACATCGCAAGCTTCGAATTTCACCATACAATCGCGTCTATTTCTTCCGTTGATTGGGCAGCTAGTACAGCGGCTTTGAGCGTCCAGAAGTGTCCGATTAATGCGTTCTTATGCGCAAGTCCATCCGCGAATACCGTCTTAAATTGCGCGACCGTATGGGATTCCGGAAGGCCAGACGCTTTCCAAACGATAGCTCCCGTTACAATGCCGGCCGTGATCGCGTTGAGCATACCGCCGAGATTAATCTGAGCATCATAGTCGAAATCGTACGTGTGTGGTGAGCCAAGCGCGTTTGACGTGAAGCCTGCGAGAATGGCGGCGTTACAGGCAACGTTGAGTTCCGCGAGTTTTGCGTCTTGCGGAGACACTGCGGAAGGTGAGTTTACCTCAATAACTTGACCATCCACCCACCTCAATAGGGTGTTTTGTTTTTGATTTCTGATTACCGCAGGAAGCTCGTCTACTAGAATGAATTTAAGTTTAAATGTCTCTGTTTCTTCCTGTGTCGTTTCCTTGTAACCCCTGATTAGATTGTCATCCGTTAAAAATAAAACGTACATCAATATCACCCCACTACATCATATTTCAGTTTAATATTTTGAACTTGTCCGCCTGCATTACCAGTACCAGACCAAGCGTATACATAAATCGGCATTTTTTCGATGATCCTTACATTCTTTGAAACCACTACGAACGAAGCGGAACTGCTAGGCGTATAGTTGAGACCCCCAGGAACAGAGTTAAGAATAGTCCCAATTGGTAAAGACCAATCTAGTGATCCACTCGCGCTCAATTCCAAATTTGACCCTATTCCTTGAAAAACACCTAAAATAATATTCCCCCCTGATGGTGCTTTCACTTCTGCTTCTACTACCAAGTCACCTTTACCTTTTGGTACTAGCTTCGCAATCAACGTTGCTTGTGTACTCGATGCCGGTACCAATGTCTGTAACGGCAAATAGCTTTCTTGAGCCGTATTACTTGCGCCAATCGCATAGTTTCCTGAAATACCCGAAATACTGGAGTAAATCTGAGCCAATCTAGCAAATATAGTGGATGTTCCCGCTGCATCAGTATTAGCACCAATCCGCGTATTTGTCGAACTGATATTAGTATTCGCTGTATTGACGTTCGTGTTTACCGTTCCTATCGTAGTGTTGGCCGAACTAGCGTTAGTGTTAACCGTTCCAAGAACGGAATTTAACTGAGCCAATCGTGCCATGACTGAACCCGTCCCGCTTGCTGCATCGCCCGTTAATCCGAGCAATGTTTCGAGCGTGTCCGTATATCCTTCGACCTGGTCCACGTATGCTGCGATTTGCGCAAGCCTCGCGAATAATGTATTTGTCCCTGAAGCATCCGCATTTGTGCCGATTCTACTTTTAACGTCAACTATTTGAGATAAAGTTACCGGATCAATCGTCATTAAGACACCGCCTTTGTAATCGTTGAAATATTGCCGCTGCCATCGTATGATATCGTACTCGTGACTGTCTCGCCGCCTGCCACTTCCGCTACGGTAGACAAGCGGTCGCTTCCGTCATAAGTCATTGACGTGGTTTTAATAACGGTTGTTCCGTCTTTCTCTTCAATCTTCGTTAACTTTCCGGACGTGTATGTCATTACGGTTGTTCGCGTATCTTTATCGAGCCATGCCGCTTTGTTCTTGACGACGTCCGCATTACTCGCGCCTATATTCTTCGTAGCTGTCTGAACGAATGTAGACACTCCCGATTCAATTGCGTCAATTAACGCTTGCTGATTTACGAGTGTAACAGCGTCCGAAGCTACCGGCCTCGGTAATCCGAGTTTTGGCGTAGTTGTTGCCATCCGTTCCCCTCCGTTATGTTAATGATTCGAATTGTGCCCACGTATAGTTGTTCGCCGACAGCGTCCCCCAGGTAAACGCGTGAGCATCAAGCGCGCTCCATGTCATATACGTAAACGCGAAGTTTATCGCTAAATGCGCCGGCACAATCTCGCGTAACGCCGCTTGAATATCCGCCAAATTTGCCGGTACGCCGTGATTGCTTATAAACGTGATGCTCACCGTATAATGCGCGTTGTCCTCTGTTACTCTGACTTCGCCGTTATCGTAAGCCTCCGCTACATTCTTGATCATCGCAGCATTAACCGTACCAACTCCGCGCAACTTCGATTTGATAACGGAACGCCGCTGTTCGATCGGTTTAAGACCGTCCGTAGGCAAGCCGCAAATACGTTCCCAATTCGCGAGCCCCCACGTTGCCGTATCGACGTAGAACTGCGCGAGAACATCCGCGACATTAGCGTTCAATGATGCAACTTCCGCGCCCTCAACGTTTAACAGGTTTCCAACGATGCGCGATCCTTCGTAGTAATTCGGAAGATAGCCGCTCATTGACTGGCGGATCTCACCGTATAGGCGCAGCGGATTTAATGGCGCTACCATTACGTCACCGTCCCTGCAATCGCAACGCTACCATCCGCGACTGTAATATTCGATGTTCCGCCATTTACCGTTAAGCTTGAGTAATCGATGACCGCATCGACGCCGAGAACGATATTCGCAATCTGCGTATAGCGCACGGTGGAATCCACGAAAGCCAACGATGCCAAGTACGCTGTAAGTGCTGCCGCTATTTGCGCGCGTGCCTCGGCGAGTGTTGAACCGCTTTTTAACGTATAAGTACCGACTACGTTAATCGCGACCTCTGTTGCGCCGACGACGGTAGCAGTTGCGCCGATCGGTTGCTGTGACGCGATATACGTAGTAGCTTCGGTCACTTTCCCCGTCGTCGGAGCCCGTTTATTTCCGTCGAGTAGCACGACTTTGACCGTCCCGGCTCCGGCCCATATCGGATACACCTTCGCGTCAGATATTCCGCTCACTTCTAGCGCCCATTTTCGGTATTGATTCGCGTTGCCGGACGTTGCTGGCTTGCGGACGTCTTCCAGAAAGCGCGCTAAGAGTTCCGCGTCTGTTTCTTCGTTGACACCGCCGGCAAATGAGGCGCTGTTCGTTACCGAAGCGACACCACTCAAATTACCGAATACTAACGCAATAGCACCGGCCGCCACGTTACCGGAAATTCCGCCAACCTGCGCTTCAGCCGCAACCGTAACGGAACCCGACGCGATAGTGCCGGCAGCCTTAGTCACGAATAGAATAGGACTGTTTCCGCCAGTTGAGAGCACCGTACCCGCTGCAATAACTGTTCCGTCGGTCCCTCCGAATCTGACGGAGCCGGCAGCCTTAACCGCGAGTTTACGATAGATTCCGCGCGTACTCGTTTCCATATCGAGGTATGGTCCGTATGTCGTATCGGCAAATCCGAATTTCAGCACGTTATCTAACTCCATATATGCGCGTGCCATTTCGATAGCTGCCGGCGAAAGTAAATCGAACGTCGCCGAGCCTTCGCGCAAATCAAGCGTTTGGTCGCTCGCGCCTAGCATACGTTGTAGGACGGCGGCTTTCGTCTGAGTTTCGTACATTTATAGCGTCACCTCCTGCGTGGCCGATCCGTAGATGGAGTCGACCGTGAATGAAATGTAAAGTCCGTCAATTGAGCGGTTGATACCGAAGCTATGAACGGACTTAATTCGCGCATCATATATCAGAGCGTCCGTAATAACTCGCGGAATCTCAGCGTTAAGTAGCGCCTGTGGAACGTCTTGGCCGACGATATCTTCGAGCTCACATCCGTATTGATTCGTGTACGCTTGGAATCGATAACGCGCCGTCAATATCGCTTTTCGTACAAACTGTTTTATCGCGTCAATCCCGTCAATTCTAGCGGATGATACTTCCTCGCCGTCGAAATCGATCGCGTACGTTTTGGACGGCAAAATAACCGTCGCCACTTCGGTAGCGCGGTCGGTTACAGGCTTTAGCGGACTAAGTGCCATTTATAGGACCACCGCCTTATCCAGAACTACGTATGATTGGCCGCCGTTCATGCTTACGACAATGACGCGATCACCGGCCTCAAGCGGTGATTTAACGGTCATCTCTGCTACAGAACCGCCGTTTATCGTTACCTGGCGCGTGTGTTCTGTTAGATGCTCCGCGATAACGATATCGCCTGCGTCAAGTGTAAGCGCCATATTATCGATCTTAATCGCAATTGCAGGAAGCGCCACTGTTACTGTAGCGAGTTCGATCCGGTCATAATCGTTACGGCCGATCTCTCTTATCGCTTGGACAAGGCGGCTGATTCCCGTTCCTTGAAGCGTGTCATTTTCCATACGTTCAACTCCTAATTCAAGAACGCGAGCGCACCCGTGAACTTGTATGCGTCCGATGATTTCGCTTTAACAACCGGCGGCTCATACTGTAGCTGCGGAAGCTCTTCGTCACCCGATATACCTAGCGTCATCTTATAAGTATCGCCTTCCCACGAATGGGAATCGGTCACAACATAGAATGCGCCGACGATATTCGTTAGTGCTTCCCGCACATAGACCGCCACTCCTGACGTAACACTGGCGTCACCGAGCGCGGTTACATTCGCGTCATCATTAATAACGGACTTTGCTTCGAGCAGCGTCTTCGCTAATTGTTCAAGTTGCGACCGTGTTAAATCGGAATCTGCGCGTTCGAGATGCTGCATAATGCCGAATTTCTTAATGACCGCTTCATCCTTAACCGTAAACTCGATCGGTTTTTTTTCTTCGTCGCCGCCCATAACCCTGATTTGATTGCGCATATCCTCGATAGATAACGCGTAAGAAGCGTCGAGTATATTCGTAGAATCGTCAAGTATGAATCCGACGACTTTTTCACCGCGTTCTATAACGTTAAGGAGTCCGTTTGCAGACTGTACCCAAAACCGACGCCCCGTTTGTTTCCGCGTCTCAGTTAATGCGGTCGTTATCATATCCCACAACGACATATCACGGAGAACAAGCTTCGGAATTACGTATCCGGTGTCTGTAATGTCTCCGATATCAATGCCGAAGTCATCGCACAGTTCCCGCACAATAGCGGAAGCCTTCATATTCGTGAACTTACGCGTATCGATTGACTTCGTTAAATAGACCGCCTCATCATACGCTGTAATCTGCATAGAGCCGCCCGCATTAACGGAATGGGAGAAAATGACTCCGCGGAATATCTCTACGTTATCAGAAAGAAGTAGCAATTGCTTACCGAGTTCGACCGTTAACGCTTGGCTGTTTCCGTCTATCGTGTTCTTAATCGCGATATCAAGTTTACGGTAGGCTTGCGTAATATCGCCGGACCAGTTAACGGATGTGACTAGCGGGTCAATAATCGTATCTTCGTAGATTACGGAAATTGTCACGGTATCGATAACACCTGCCCAGCGTATATCAAATTCGGATTCCGACCGATAGTCACTTTATTCGCGTCATAAATCTCAGGCCAACGGTCTCCGTCGACATAGACTATGTGCGCGATTTTCGTAAGATTGTCGCCTTCCTTTACCGTATAAGACGATACTAATGGGACCGCCACTCCGACGCGCGTTTCTTGTCCGGAAACATATGCGGAGGCCATTAAAACGCCATCCGCCGCTTTCTCCGTAACCGACTTAAGCTCAGTAAAACGGTACGCTTTGAGCGAAATACTGTAGAATATGTCTCCGACGTGGCCGGCGCGAGCCTCATACGTAAAGGAGCGCACCGTTACTGGTATGTTTACGGAACCCGTTATCGTCAATCGAATAGGACGCCGCGTCTCGATCCAACTTTCAATTAAGTTAACGGCGTCTTGCGGACTCGGAATATCGGAATACTCGCAATAAGACGAGTTATAATCACGCGGAAAAAACGAAGAAAACGAATATTCCCGTAGCCGATCCGATCCGATTACGGTCAACTCGCCTAATTGCGTCGTCATTACGTCATCATATCCGTGTGTTTTAGCAATGCGGACAGATTCGGGATTGACCGGAAGGCGTAGCATTTCAGCACCGTTATTGTACGTCAGCCAAAATTGGAGTTCGTTTATCATCGCGCTACCGCCCCTCTCGCTTCCCACGCTTGAGTCGCGAGTGCTTTCGCAATAGCGTCGATATCGTTGTCGGAACGAACATTAAACGTGTTCCCTGTAACGAGGACACTGCTACCCGATCCGTTACCCATTCGACGCTTATCTGCGTCAGTTTTCGTCAATACTTCCTCGTCTACATGTAAACGCGCAGTGTAACCGTTGTAAGGTACGCGCGATAATCCGCCAGCGTGTCCGTTAGGGACTTGCGGACCTTGCGTAGGATTTGCTTTCTTATAATCGAGTAGTGCTTTACCTCCGAGCACTTTACCGTTCTCATCGCGAATGACTTCTGGATGGAGCAGTCTATTAAGCGGAGCGAGGAAGTTTTCGATTCCGGCAGACGCGCCTTTTTCCTTAAACACCGCCGCATCCGATTGAATATCGTTCGAAATTTGTCTAACTGCGCCGATGCTTCCAGAACCGATCGCTATTGCAGCCGCGGCTTTTACCGCTGGACCACCAGGCGTTGCAATATACGTCATTAACGCAGCCATTTTCGGATTCTCATTTGCGAATTGCTCAAGTCCTGATAGCATCCCGCTCGCAAGTGATTTACCTAAGTTTACACCAACCGCTCCGAGCTTCTCACTAGAGTTAGATAGCGCTGTGCTAACGAACCCGATTAGTGCGCTTGTTGCATTCTCGATTTGTTTTGATCCGCCATTGTTGTACCAGAAATCAAATGTCTTTTTTAAGTCGCTAATGACGAATTCAAACTTTTGCTGAAACGTACCCAGATCGCGAAACGACTGATTATCGATAAAGTGCTCCTTTAGGTAACGTTTAGCCCCGTCAGCCATACGCTCCATCGCCGCTGTAATCTGCGGTGTCTTAGCGTTTACGTAATCACCAAGCGCGTTAAATGTCGCCTTGATCGCGGGGAGTAACGGCTTGACCGCCTGTATCTGCAACGTCTCTATCGCGCCTTTAAACTGCTCAATAGCTCCTCTTCCGTTGTCCATTTTCTCCTTTGCGACCCTATACGCCGTTACGTTACTCATTTCGTCATAGAACTTCCTAACGCCATCCGCGCCTTCTTCGTAAAGGATGTTACCGGCTCGAATCGCATCTGTACCGAACATCGCTTCCAACGCCGCTTGGCGCTGCATATCATTCATACTTCCGAGTGACTTACGCAAAGTATCCGCCACATTTGCTAGTGATTCGATTTTACCGCTCGCTGTGAAAAACTTATTGCCGGTGCCGTTCGTTGTTATGCCGAGTTTGTTGAATAGCGCGATTTGTTCCTTTGTTCCTGGCTGCAAGTTCTGCAACATCGTTTTCAGTGATGTCCCTGCGTCTGAACCTTTAATCCCGTTATTTGCGAAAAGTCCCATCGCAATATTTGTATCCTCAAAGTTCATACCAATTCCTGCCGCAACGGAAGAAACCGCAGCTAATGATTGGCGGAGGTCCTGTACACCTGTTGCGGAGGCGTTAGCTGTACCTGCGAGAAGATCCGAAGCACGGGCCGCTGTCATTCCGTCTTTCTTAAACGCGTTCAGCGCCGTACTCATTGTTTCCGCAGCTTCGGCTAGTCCAAGCCCGCCCGCTGTTGCGAGGTTTAGCGCAGCCTCTAGTCCGCCGGCCTTAACGGTCGCAGGCGATAGGCCCGCTTTCAGAAGTTCCTCGATACCGGACGCAGCTTCGAGTGCTGAGTACTTCGTCTTAGCGCCCATTGATAGCGCGAGGTCTTCCATCTGCTTCATTTCGTCAGCGGTTGCGCCAGTTAACGCTTTAATTGTCGACAACTCCGCTTCAAAATCGAGCGCCTTGCTGAACGACTTGGTCGCGATAGCTGCCACACCTAATCCGCTCGTTAAGAGCCCGACGGCCGCAGACACACCAGTAATTTTCGCAGCCATTGCGCCCATCGAATTCATCGCACGCATGGCCGGCGCAGTCATATTGTCAATTAACCGTAGCCTAGCAATTAAATCGAACGCGATACGTCATCTCTCCTTTCTTCGCGCGATTTCCTCGTCCAACTCGATCGCTTCTGACACGATCATGAATCGCCTAACTCGGATATCCTTCGCGTAAAATTCGTCTGGCGGTATGTTGTGGCGTTGGAATATCCGGTGTACGAGATACGGATATCCGCCCGCCAAAATTAGTTTTTTACGTCTTCTTCCGCCTCTTCGTCATCGCCGAAACCGGATAATTCCGTACCCGCAGCGTTAATCTTCGCCAACTCACCTGGCAACAACGCTTTGCCTACGCATTCAACTGCATTAGCTGCGTTATATTTCGCTAACAGCGCCTTATCACCGAAGTCCGGGCTCACGCAGAATTTCACTGCGAGAACAGCGTTAAGGCGATCCGTATCAATGACCGATTCCTTACGCGATCCCTTGCCACTTACTTGCGTACATTGCTCACGCGCTTTTTCGAGATCCTTCGTACTAATCGCTTTAATGCGGAAATTAACGCCGAGGCGCTTAATGTAAACGTCCTGTTCGATTTCTAAATTTGCGGATAATAGCGCTTGTAATGCGTCCATGTATGTATTCCTCCGTTAAGGTTAATTTTCGAAATTAAAAACGCAGCCTAGCGCTTAAATAGCGTCAGACTGCGTTAACTTACGTAACTCTAAGATGCCGAAATTTTATCGAGATACTCCCAGTCGTCATAGACGAAGGGCCATTCCTGCTCAACGATCGAGCCACTTTCGAATTTCATAACGTCAATTTTCGTAAACTGCACGCCCTTAAGCCGTACGCGCTCATAGCCGTAAGCTTCCGGATCTTTCAGCGCGAGGATGAGCTCACATACGAAAGCGCCTCGTTTATCGTCCATAGCTTGCGCGATTTGCTCGGCAAACTCCGTCGTCACCTTATAGCCGCCGATACTGCCGGACATCTCGATCGCGCCGAGCTTGTTGCCCACACGCCGAGTACCACTACGTTTAATTTTTTCGTAGGAAATATCGACGCTGGCTTCCGCTTTATAAAAATTCGTCAGCCAAACGCCATCTCTCCAGATTTCACCGAAATGTCCCTGAATGGAACGCGTTGGATCTAATACTGGCATCGTTACACCGTCCCTTCGTTGTTTATACGGAAATCGTTAAGAAGATCCGTTCCATACTATCGATCTCGACGTAGCTAATCAGCAAATAAACGCGATCACCTACGCTTTGGAATTGCGGATCAAGTCCGACGGAAATCGCGCGCAATACGCCCGCATCCTCCAACGTTTCGAGGTACGCCTTTACAGCAGAAATAAGCGCCGCCTGACCGTCCGCGTCGTTATTGATTTGTCCGATATAGGAATCCGCCGCCGTCTTCGTAATATCGTTGCTGATCGCTTGTCGCGCGCGCATCGATCGGATTTTCTTAACGGACGTTACAAGTCCCTGTTCGACCTTTACCTTTTCGCCATCATTCGTAAGCACGAGCGAACCCGCTGCCAATGCCGCCACGACTTCCGAGTTTGTATAACGCTTGTTCACGTCAGCCACCGGCGCGACTTTGTACGTGATCGAACGGTTAATCGGAGTGCCTGCGATAAGTCCTGCGACATAAGGCGCGTAGACTCCGGACGAAACCGCTGATCCGTTAATTACCGTACCTACTGTCACGTTAACCGCGTAATCATCAAGTAACCGTACTGAGCGCGCATTGCCTGTTGCTGGCGTTTGATCGTCTGCGGCAGCTACCGCTCCGAATACCGCTAGGAAATGCTTGCCTGCCGCACGATTCGCGGTAACCCACGTTAGCGTGGAATCCTGAATAGGCGCTGTTACCTCGCCATCAAAAACGTGAACGTTAAATGGGCGCGTGTCGAAAGCTGTGCGCGCGTCAAGGTAATCGGTAGCGGTCGCACTTGCCGGCAACGTATAAACGAGCACCTCTCTCGCACCGCCTTGTAACGCGTATTTAATCGACGCAATGTTAGAAGCGCCGAACAGCGCCGTTGCATCCGTCTCGTTCTCCACGGTGTAGAACGTTTTAACTGACGCGGTTCCGCCCGTGATTGCTTTCAACGGAATCGCTACCGTACCGCGCGTTCCGCCCTTAATCTGCGCTACTGCGGCACTTTTGAAATTAATGTATAAGCCCGGCCTAACCGGCAGGGACGTAGGGTCCCATGTTCCACCCGCCATTTTGTGGCCTCCTTAAATCCGTATATTTACGTGCATAATTTTATCTGCGTTCTCGTATGCAGCCATCGATTTCATTTCGCGTGTAATGGCCGTCAAGATACCGACACTGGCGTAGACGCCTTCCGCCGACTTAAACGGCATTCCATACGCGAATGAGTCTGCGTAGATTTTGTCGATGACCTTCACGGAATAAATAGCGCTACTGAGTTCGTCCATCTTCGCGAGCACGTCCTGCGCTGAAGCACCGAAGTATACGATTTGATATTCGCGCTCAGTTCGCCAACTTACGTTAGTCTCCGTTGTTCTACGATCATTTTGAAGCTGCGTAACGAACGTGTTTGCATCGGGCTTGAGCGGCGCCGTCTGTTTAAACATATGAGCCGACGGGAATTTCTGCGCGATGAATGCATCAATCGAAGTAATATCGTTAATTAGCGTCACGCTAGAATCCCCTCCGCCTTATACCGTCACGAATAGCGGCCTCTAACTCACGCTTCCAACGTTCTCCGTTGTCTTCCATAGGCTTATCGAGAAACTCCGGAATCGTGCCGGACGTCGTCGGATTCTTAAACGATTTACCGTGGACCTGCGGAAATACGTCGTGAATATACTCCGCATAGTCAAACGTACCGCCGTGGCCGCTCTCGATCGCCGTAACCGAAATCTCACCGGTTAATTTACCGGATTCCACGTCGACTACCGAATGGATGCCGCGCCTTAAAGTACCGTGTTTGAGCGGTGCGAGATCCGTTGATTGCGCCTTCCACTCGTCCATTACGTCTTCCAGTCCAGTTCGCGCTCCGTTGCCGGCAGCGTCCGCAAGCCTTCGCCCATACCCACGGAAAAACGTTCCAATCAGGTTTTGTACAAACGAGCCTGGACGGTTTAAATCGATATCGATACGATTACTCGCCATATCAGACGTACACCTCCGTTAGTACCGGCTTGCCCGATAACATGCGTTTTACATCGATTTTCAGCGGCTTCCGCGCGACCGTCACACCGTATTCGTTCGTGTACGTAATCGTGTCGTCGTAGCTGAAATCCGCGTACTTATCAACGTAAATCACAAGCGTCGTTGTTGCCTCTTCGCCGTAGCGGTTAACGACCGTTTTTGTCATCTCCGTAACGCGTGCCTTTATTTCAACGGTTTCGCCCGTCACTGGTACGCCCCATGAGTCGAGTGAGCCTGCGCGGTCAACCGTAATCCTTTGCTTCAGTGGGATTAACGCCACGTCACACCACCGTCCAAGCTACGCTGCGTTTCGAAAGCTTAACGCCATTTTCCGCGCCAATTAGGTCGAGCGCTGCCTGCGGGATAAACTTCGCGACGTCGCTACCGGCCGAATTAACTGACGCATCCTTAAACTGAAACGAAGCGACTCCAGATAGCGAGAACTGCGTAACTCCTTGCTGTTGCAAACGATTTGTATCGTTAAACACCGTTGCTAGTACGTTAGCGAATTCATATACGGCTGCGTCCGGTATCGTGTATTTCGGATATTTTGTGGTCAGCGTCCGATTAGCTACGTTTACAATCCGTAATTTTTTAGCTTCGTCACTGTCCGTCCAATCCTCAACATCGATACAGTTCTGCGCGATATACTCATCCGCGTTCCCTACATTTGCGGCCATTAGCCCACCCCCGATTATTTAACGGAGGCTTTACGCGTTGATGGCGCTTTTGGCGTTGTTTCCTCCGAGTCTTTTACCGCGTCAGATAGCGTATCTAAGGCCGCAATCTCTTCAGCGATATCCGTGCGATACTCACCTGCGTAAAATTTCCGTAATTCTCCGTTAACGTAGAACGAAAGTTCCGCGTAACGTGACGTATACTTTGTCATCGTTAACCTCCGAAAAATAAGAGCCCGTAACCATTACGCTACAGGCTCGTTTATTTGCGTTTAATTACGCTAAGTTTTTGATACGAGCGTGCGCTTTCTCTTGCTCGAATTGCAGCGTATATTCACCGACAAGCATACCGGTTGTGTAATCTCCTTTGTCTCCGAGGAACTTGTGGAAGAATTCGCGACCAACAAGCGGACGGATAGCGAGACGGTTCGTATCGACAATCAGCAATTCTTTCGCGTCAAGGTTGTTATTCAATACGATTTCGAACTGACCGAAGTCAGACGTGAAGTGATCTACGACCTGGCCGCGGCTGTTCTCGGATTGAGAGATCAGAATTTTGTTAGCATCAATCGCGGAGATTGCGCGTTTTTGTTTTGCAGGAACCATGATTTTATAGTTACCGCCAGAAGCAAATCCGCCTTTCTCGTAAATGGCTTGTAGGCTATCGTTAACGACCGTAGCACTAACCGCCGCCGCTGCTGCATCCGTTACGTTCGATTGAATAAACGCGCGAACGCCTTTCATTTGGCGAATTTGACCGTTTTGGAAGCCAAGGCCGTTAATTAGCGCTTTTTCAAGGGACAGCGCTAGCTCAACTTGTTTCTTTTGCTTCTCGTACTCGTAAAGATCGCTGATTCCATATTGCGTTACAGCCTCGGCGGAACCGGAGATCTCAATGGAATCATCAAAAATTTGCGTGTAGTTCGAAACGGAAGTACGCGGTTTGTAACGCGCTGTACGAGCGTCAGCACCTTCGGAACCTTCTACGAATTGCACCTCGATCTTCGCTTGGTCAGCGATTGCCGCACCTATTGTACTAGCGTATCCACGCGTAACAGTCAGCGTTTTAGTGCCGGAGTTCACAGCGGTTACGAGGATCAACTCGTCGCCGATTTTAACAACGTGACCAGCGCGGAAAGGAGAATCGTCTACGACAACGATGGAAGTTGCAACGTTCGTAACTGCGCCGTTAACTTTCGATTCGTCCGCATAGATTTCGTCCTCGAACCATTGGTGGCTCGTTTGCGTTACTGCTTCGGAGAATCCGAGTAGATTCAGAAGCGGTGTTTGGTGTGGATTGAGCTGGATAATTTCGTCTACGATCGAAAATTTCTTACCAATTAGTGAAGCGTCATAAATAGGGGCTTTTGCCATGGAATAATTCCTCCTAGAATGTGTGGTTTTTTAATTTTGGAAATAAAAAAGACGACCTCGTTAAAGGCCGTCCTCAGTGAATCGCGTTATTTACCTAACTCTCGTTTTAACCTTGCGTAAGCGACGCGATCGTCAATGCGACCAGTCCTACGCGCCTTTTCGTCGGCTTCTTTCAGCAACTGGTCCGCCGTCTTCGTCGTATTATCAACGTTAGGATTCGATGGGTTACCGATCGTCTTCGATTCTCTCTTCGCTTGCTCCGCTAGATACGGTTTATCTTTAACAAGCGCCTCAATTACGTCCTTTACGCCGACCACATTTCCTTCGTCGTCAACACTTACCGCGGAAGTGTCAGCGAGTTTATATGCGTCGTCGAGCGCGTCAGCACGAATACCGGATTCACGCGCGATTGCACGGAATTCCGATTTAATGAGGCGTTGGTCAGCGGCTGTCAGTGCTCTATCGCGCGCTTCTTCGGCAGCCTGCGCCTTATCTAACGCGTCTTTTTTCTCCGCTTCCAGGCGTTCCTTATCGGACATATCCGCTAGCTTGCGGGCTTCTTCCGCCTTTTCATGATCGGAAAGCTTCGTTTTGATATCGTCGTAATCCGCAAATTTCTTACGTTCGCGTGCGAGTCGTTCCGCGATTTTTGCGTCGAATTCCTCCTGCGTCATCTCCAACTTTTTCGGAGGAGCAGGCGGATCGGCAGGCGGGTCCTGCGGTGGATCAGCGGGCGGATCTTGCGAGAACATTTGTATATCGAGACTTAACGGGAATTTACGTTTCATTGCGTTACCTCCGTTTAAAGTCCGTCGACTATCGTTTTCAAAACCGTCAGTTTAACGTCATAACGTAGGACAACGTTAAGTCGAATTTAGTAGAATTCAGTAACTCAACATTTGTCTATATACTACTTCTGCAATTTTTAAGGCACCTGTTGGATTGGGATGTGTTCCATCTCCAGTAAAGAGACTTAAATTTCTAAAATTTAACCCGCTTGTATTCTGTAAATCAATCACGGGTAACGCGTATTTTGCTCCTATAATTTTGATTGCAGTTGTTGATGCCGCTGTATTGGTGATGTATGAAGCGTTAAGCGATTGGATTGGTGTCATCAGGTATATCTTAACGTTCTGATTTTGATTAAGGATGTATTCGATACTTCGGCAAAAATTACCGTAGTAAGTATCAGGGTAAAGGTTAAAGTCATTGATTCCTGAAATATCATTCATCGTTGAACTGCCGACGCCGCCATTATGGCCTATCGTTAATGTGACAACATCGGCAATTGTGAAGTCAGGCGCAGTAAATGTTAAGCCCCCATTTGATGTGCCGCCGCAAACAATACACCTAAAACGATTATGATCCCCACCTGAACTTCCGAAGTTCGTTACGTTTGCGTTTAGTTTTGTAGATAGATGAGTAGGGTAGTTATTAGCAGCCCCAACGCTTTGAGTAATGCTATCCCCAAAGCAAAACACCCTCTTGCCGCTATATTTCATATAAGAAGGATCAGCGTTATTTGATGTGATTAAGTTTCTTACTTGAGTATCATCGTAAACAATAATATCCGCACCATTAACCTTTATTTTCCCGTTTGTTGAACTTGGTTGTACACTGGTCGTCCCGCTTGGGTTACTAGTTGGCTTCCTTTGCCACATTCAAAGACTCCCCTCTAATATGCCGTGATTCTGAAATTATCTCCCCTCGGCACGGCTGTACTGTAGAAAACAAACCCATGCTTTGTATTCGATAATCCGATATTATTAGAATCCGTGTACGTTTGGATTAGTACGCCGTCGATATAACCCTTATACACATTCCCCCTTACCTCCAGCTTGATGCGATAAGTCTGACCAGCAACGAAGCTAAAATTTGCTGTAGCTGGGACTGTTGCCGCCCCTGCTAAAGTAGTAAGGAATCCTACTTTAGTTCCCGCAACCAAAGCGCCGAAGATAAGTCCTTGATTATTGGTAGAGTTAACACGGGAGCTAACGCCTGAAATGTTACCTGTCACTAGTGTTGGCATAACCATGTCAATTTCGATGTCAACATTATCTGATTGCGTGATAGTCAGATTCGGATATGTCGAGGAGCTTGCAAGAAATCCCGCCTGATTATTAATAATTGTCGCTACGTTACCTGAGCTAACATTCCAAGAGCCGCCTGTTTCAGAATTACCCAGAGCACCGTCAGCGCGATTAAATGTGTCACTTGCTACGATATATCCACCGCTTGTCGTCGTTGCTTGAACGGTTAGATTCGTAGTCGACCGATTGCCAGACGTGTCAATCGCCACAACGCGGATTGTATATTGCGTGCTCGCGTTAAGCCCCGCCACTGAGTACGACATGGCCGTAACATTTGCGTTTGCCACCGTGTAGTTCGTCCCATCCATTGAATACGCGATTTCATACTTCGCTGTATCCGTAGAAATCGAAGCCGTCCACGATACCGGAATCGCGCTAGAGGTTGGCGTTCCTACTACGAGATTTGTTACGGCAGCAGGTGGCGTCGTATCCGCGAGATTAATCGTATACAGAGCGGTCTGCACCGTTGATAAGTTGCCTGCGCTATCTCTACCGAAAAATTTCAACGTTGTTGTAGCGTTAATTACGATCGGTGCCGAATAAACCGCGTTGCTAGTTGTCGGCGTTGATCCATCTAGCGTATAGTAGATCGTCGCTGTTTCATTCGCTGATAACGTTACTGATTGCGTAGTCGTAAACGTTCCGGCTGCGGGACTCACCGTTATCGTCGGCGGTGTTGTATCCGTGATTACTTGTGTTGCCGTCGTCGCTGTAACGGAAGTTCCCGACGCGATGTTATTTGCGGCATCTTTAGCTTTAACTGTGAAAGTATACTGCGTTGCCTGCGTCAATCCTGTTACGTTATATGCCGTTCCATTTACGGTAGCTAGGAGAGTAGATCCGCGATAAACTTCGTACCCAACGCAATCAGACGAAGCGGAAGCCGCCCAACCTAGCGTTAAAGATGTTTGCGTAATGCCGGAACTAACGAGATTCGTTACGTTATCCGGGGCCGTCGTATCAACGGGGTTTGGTGCGACATTGGCCGTTCCTGACGAAACTTTACCGTACGCTTGGAACGGGACTGTCGTTGTAATAAGAATTCGCGTAAATGCCGGCATGTCTTCGCCAAATACTGCGCCTGCATATACTCTGTACGTATCTCCAGCGCCATCTCCGTTGAGAATCGTAAACGTTAGGTCCGCGTTACCGTCGTTGCTAATCGTAAATCCCGTCATTGTCTGAGAGAACTCTTTGGTCAGCGTAGAATTTCCCGAGAACGGCTCCCGTGCGACTTTTTCCGTGGTCTGTAGACGGTAAGCGCCCGCTGATCCCTTTACAACTTCCCAATCTCCCGTTTCATCGTTCCAATATTGCGGAACCGGATACGCGCCCGCTCTTTTTAACGGTTTACTGCTGTCGAACGTCACTTCTTCGCCTCCTTTACGTCAGATTTGCTTCGATATTTATCGTGATATACCCCGAATTGGGAAACGTTTCGACGCTTCCGTCCGGATATGCAACTTGAAACTCCGCTTTCATTGTGCCAGTTTCCGCAAGTTCCTCTCTATCGAACACGAACGCTACTTTACCAGTAAGTGCGTCAATAATGTCTGCCTCGCGATTAACTATCGTCGTGCTGTATTTAACCATCGAGAATTTAACGGTAGCATCGGTTAAATCAACGGAAGCACCGCTCGGACTCTTTAACGTTGCTTTAACGGCCGTTCGCGTATCATACCGCTTTATGCTTAAGGAGGCCGCCATTAGCCCACCTCTTTTCGTTCAATTATTGCTTGGATCGGCGCGACGAAGCCGTAGATAGATTCGATCTTAACTAGCGTCGTAATTACGCTATTTTTCGTCAATTCTACGCTGATTGCGTTCTTTATAGGTTCGATTACGATGCTCTTATCCACCGCCCACCGCCTTATCCGGATTCCTAACCGGAGTTATGACGTGTCTGCAATTCGGATGAAAGATCGCACCTGAAGCGCGTAAATCGCCCACGTACGGATAATCACCCGGAGCGTCCGGCGTCAACTTAACGATTTTACCTTCGTACTTAGCGCAGCCATCCGTCGCCCCATGTCGTGATATGCGCCCATATAAGACACCGCGTTCGAGCGCTTCGTTTGTGGTCGTTTCCATATGCGCGTACATCGCTTTTGTCCGTGTCACAACTTCCGCGTAAACTTCCGGTTTCCATCGGCGGCCGGCTGCGTCGACAATACCGTTACTTGTCGGTTCAGCTAACGTTTTCTTAATCCGAGCAAGGATGTCGCGACTAATCGTTTTTCTACCGTTAATCCCTGCCGTCATATTGCCGCGCATCGATTCCGCGACCGCACGCCTGACCGCTACTTTCGTACGCCGATCAATATTTTGAGTGACCGCAAGCAAATCCGCCTGAGTATCCTCCGTAACAGCTACGAGCATGTTCGAATTAATGCGGCTGATACTAGGCTTGCCTGGCGTACCAAGTGCGTCCATCGCACGTTGTATTCCGTCAGACGCCGCTTTCGAGAATAGACGCGCCACCATGTCGGACACCTTCGCGAATAAATCCGCTAGTATCGTAGAGATCCGCACTAAATGCGGCCGCGCCTTTGGGTACGAAAGATCTACGATGTCTACTCGCGAAAGTTCGTCGCGTATCTCTTGTGTAGCTGAGCGGAAGGCTGCCGTTATTTCTGCGATTTCACTTTCGTAAGTTGGATCGCTCATTTCTTACCGCCGCCCGAATCGTTAAATACCGTCCCATCAACGAAGGCAGCCGCTTTTCCATCTTCATCAATTCGCGTCATAATTTCGTCGGCTTGCGCTTCATCAATCGAATCCATGCGCTTAATCGCTGTCTTAACGTCAATTGTGGCGAGACCGCCCGTCCGAATCTGCATCGTCTCAGCTTCCGCTTTTTCATCACGTGGGATACCGTCTTTCCACATGATCTTCGGGTAAACCGGCTTGTACTCTACGAATCCCTCTACGCCATCATTCGCGAAGTTTTCGAGAAGCTGCGCATTGTATAGCGCATCTCTAACCGCGCGATCAACATGCGATCGGATACGCTTAACCTTCGTCAGTACCGGCATGAAACGCGCTTTGATTGCGCCGCCGTCCGAGTGTGATGTGCCGGTCCCACCGTCTGAGCCTGCGGAGATTTGCGTTCCGAATAACCATTGCGGCGTTTCGGACATTTGGAAAACGAGTCCGATAAGAAGATCGAGCTCCTTAAAGATACCGTCAAGCTGCTGCGATGAGATAAACGTCATATAACCAGGCGTGACGTCCGTTTTCTCAACCGGTATGTATTTTCCGCCAATCCTTACCTCAGTTCCGTCTAATGCCGGACCATACGCGGTAGGATCGGAATGCTTATGTAAAATGTAATCAAGCTGCACGAGCGTATCGTTTATCGCCGCTAAAATAGATTCGATCTTCTCAATACCGGAAATGCCCGTCCAATTATCGTCAACTGATTTGTACGGAATGTGGTGTACGAGAATCTGCGGAACGCCCGTCTCTACTGTGTCCTCGTCGCGTCCTGTTTCTACGCGATCACCGATAATAAACATAAGTATTGGCGCACCGAACGAATTATCGACGCCGTTTGCGCTCAGCCTGTAACGCTCGTAAAAAATGTAGCCAGGGACGTGGCGCTCAACGTTAAGGTACGGAATCTCTCCGTCTGCTCGCGAATACTCCCACTCAACCGTCGCAATATTGACCGCTTTGAATTTCTTAGCGGAATGATGCGAGAGTTCCGGAAATACATAAACGGGATTGACCGCTTCGATTATCGGTTCTTTTTCCGTGCCTTCTGGTACGCCGCCAGGAACCTCCGTAAAGTCCTGACGATATCCGTAGTAACCCTTGATGAACGAATCCCCGCGAATACCCGCGCCAACCGTAGCTTCGTAAATCAACTGGTTTAAATCGTTTTCCTCTACGATGCTGTCTACGGCTTTCTGCTCGACGCTATCCGGCCCCTTACCGGAATCATACGTTGGTGGTTCTCCGACGAGCATATCCGCAGGTTTTGCGAGCAGCACGTCCATAATATTTACGGCCATATATAATTTATCAAGTTGCGACGCATGTGGCGTATCTTTCAGGAGGTCGCTCATACGCGATACGATTTCGTATTGTTTTCCGTCAAATATCTTTCTTCCGCGATAATATTTTGATAAACGTTCAATATCGTAAGGTGGCGGAAACACTCCGCCGGTATAGAAAAGGCCGCCGCTTTGGTAGATCTCACTTACGTTGCCTGACGATTCGACCGAATAATTTTTACGCTGAAACGGATTCCAGTTTATCGGCGCGATACTAGCCGCCTCCTTTCGTTATAGCCACGCTGGCTTGTCTGTAACTCGTTTTCGTCCGTTCTTAGCGATACTTACCGCCATTTCCATTGCATCCGGTAAATCATCGTGCGTTCCGCTTCCGTACAATTCGAATTGTTCGAGCAACAACGCGTGCTTTCGCGTGAACCGGAGCGTTCCGTTTTCAATGTCCGGCGCCATCGCTTCAATCCGTAGCTCCTTACGAGCCCGCTGATGGATCTCTTTAACGCGACTATTTGCCGGATAGCCCGCCATTCTTAGCGCTTCCTTCAGCTTGTGTACGAAGAATTCTTGCGCCGCCTGCGCTTCCGCCGCAATTCCTGACGGCTGATAACGGATGACTTTGTCTACGATGACGCGCAAAAACACATCCGGATGAACGCGCTCGCCCCACGCATCGATAACAAAAATAGCGCCAGTGCTACGGTGTTTTGCAACCGCAACAATAGCGCTATAATCTCCTCGCGTTTTCCCCATCGCAAAATCGACGCCCATAAAAACGTCAAACTCGGCCACAGGGAACTCGTCGCGAAGTCCGTCATAGTACGTAAACTTTTCGGGATTAAACACCATATTCTCTTCGTCGACCGGGTTATTCATATATTCCGTGTTAAACGCTTTACTTCCGTTATCCCATTTCCAACGGAATAGTTTCCATAACGGCTGCACATCCGGCCATAAAACCGTCGATCCCCGTTCCATTTCTGCGCGATTCATTTCGTATAATGCTTCCGCTTCTTCAGCGCGCTTCGGATTATCGCGATCGTTATAAACGAGTCGGCACGCTTCCCACAAGTCCATCCGCTCAGGCCATTCGATAACCGCACGGAATAGCTTCGTTTTGAAGTCCGACCGTTTTTCCATTACGTAACGGAGCAACGAATCGTGGTGTACCATCGTTCCCATGTAAACAAACGCGGTCTTTTTACCGGCCGGATCACCGAGTGGTATTACGACTTGCGTAAACCAGTCGCGCATTTCCGTTCGTAGCTGGTCCGTATTCGTGTTCTTTTTACCTTCCAGATCATCGCAGATAATAAGATCCGGCCGCGTACCGTTCCAGTTACGTCCACGGAGCGCCTGGCCCGTTGAGGCTGCTTCTACGCGACAAAGTAACCGCTGGCTGCCATCTTTACGGGGCTCCCACGCGATAAATTCCGACGAGTTATCCTTCGGATTTTCCTGCTGTTTAACGGAGAGTAGCGGACCGAAGTCGGCGCGAAGCTTCTCGTTAGATTTAAGCTGAAGCGAGAGCCACTCCATATTGCCCGTCGATACTTGCGGAGTCTCGGAGATAATAATTACGTATTTACGTTTACGAAAAACGAGCTCATGTATCGGAAACGCCTTCGATAGAAACGATGACTTAGCGTGAGAACGCGGTGCGGCAACGGCCACCTTTGCGTTAACTTCCTTCGTTGAAACAACGTTCATGATGTCGCATATTTCCGCGTGGAAGGCCGGCGCTTCTTCGATTGGCACCGGTATCCAGTTACCGCTATTATCCACGTTGTAAACTTCGCCAAAATACTCGTACGCGAAGTAGAGTAGATCGTCTTCCGCGCGATTAATGCGTTCTAAGCGCTCTTTCTCCGTTAGAAATTCGTCAAATTCCGTTAATTCCGCGGCAGTAAGAGAAGGCTGCGCGACCATTGCGTCGATAAGATCGCGGTAACTAGCGATTAATTCATCGCGTTCCTTACGTGTGTGCCAACGACTGCTTATCCACGCTATGGCGGCGTCCTCCTTCCGAGCGATTTTAAGCGCTGAATTAGCGCGATTAAGCAGCGATAGTGTATTCGTATCACTTTACGCTTAAAAGCGCTAATTCAGCGTTAATACTACGTTAAAATCACGTATGAAAAGTCAAACGTTAATTTTGATACGCGGATTTTCTCCGCACCTGATTCGCAGATATGACGCACCCGCCTTGGGGGTCACCGTCTCACACCGTTTAGCCGATGTCAAGCGATATATTTACGCTTATTTGCGTGAATCATACGTTCACTACGTTGTCAAGCGTTAATTTATACGCGATATAGGCACGAATCATAACGCACTCACGTTGTCAACAACTATTTTTATGCAACGTTTATGCAATTCCGACCGTCATACATGCGTTTAAAATACGTGTTTTATACAGTAGTCCAACACCGCGTCACTCCTACGAAATCGCGTAATATCGGGCTATTTCAGCGTTTTATACCGCCTATTCTTTATACATTCGTTATGCATACATATGAATATACGCGATAACGCACAAATAAGCGCATATACACATACATGATACGGTGTCAAGCGTTTATTTTATACACGATTTATGCAATGTCACATTTCGTAGGTGCGAGCGTAGTAGTTCACGTAATCCCAACGTTGTCAAGCGCTATTTTTATACGCGAAAAATTCCGGTTAGGGCGCCTAAAAAGCGCCTCTTCCCGGTAAAATAGCGCTAATCACAACGTTCCACATACGCCCTCATACGCATCCCTTCATATATACGCGTAGAAAACTAGCGGATTGTGAGTCCGTACCCATAACGCTCTCCCTACGCTTCCTTATTCCGCTCTTTATACGCAGCCAATTTCGCTCTCAACGCGTCAATATCCGTATCTCCGTTACCATTCGTTTCCACTTCGAGTTTGTCCGTCAACATTCCGTTAACTTGAAGCGCTAATTTCGCAAAAGCTGCGTTCCCATCTCCGCGTATAGCTAGATCCGTCAATGACGCGACTAATTCCGGCAACTTATCGGAGTTCTCACGTACAATAGTGCGCTTTAATTCCGCATCAAACGTCTTGTCCTTACGCCAATTACCGATCGTATTCGGATGGACGCCGCAAATTTCCGCGATCTCTTCAAACGTCTTGCCGCCTTTTTTCGGCTTCGCTAACCATTCGATAGCTATCGTTTGTTCAGCGGTTAGTATCTTCGCCATATTAACGTTCACCTCCGTAATAAAAGAATAGCGGAGAAAAGCGCTCCGCTCGCTTCGTCACTAGCGTTCCTAGCGACTATCTATTTCCGCGTTCTTTCTGCATAACGTAATACTGTACTAGAGCGTAAAAAGCAAGTAGCCGCGTTAAATTACCGCTTAGCGCCCGTATCATGCAATCCTGTAATACTAAGAATAAATTTCGCACCTAAAACGCCGACTCACTTAGTCCCACGTGTGATCTCAGCGTTTTTAGTTGTACGAATAAGCACACATTTTTGCGGTGTTTTGTACGAATAAGCACACATTTTACTACCGTCTCCTACGGCGCGCAGGCTTGTTATTCACGTTAAACATAGCGATTAGCGTATCGTCAGGCCGTGAATTCTTACGGTAGAATACGTTTGGATTGAAAATAAATCGCGGATCATCTCCGCCTACGGATAGTTTCGCGACTACGAACTCATCGCCGAACTTCATGCGCGGGAGTCGTTTGTATAGTTCGCGGTTATCAATTCCGATCGCAGCCGCCAACTCTGCCCCGTTAAACCACCGTATTCCCTTCGGATTCTGCTCGAGTGGATTATCGCATAGTGCGTTCGTTCCGTAGTGCACAAACGGCAGCATACGGTAAATGAGCCCGAGATCTGCCGCTTTAACTTCGCGATACACCTGTTTAACCTTCGCCGTATATGAGCGAATTACAGCGCGATTACGAGTCACTCCGCGGAAATGGTAGCGCGGGTTAACCGCATAGTTGCCGGCCTCATTTTCCGCGATAATACCGTGCTCCAAGCACTTGCGCAGGAAGTCATAAAATGTCTGGCGCTTGCGGCCGAGCTGTAGCGCGTTAAGCATGTCCGCGGTTTTCATCGGCGTTTTATCAGCGTTAGTAAGCGTGCCATCGTCATACCCTACGTAACACTGTAATAGCAACAAGTAGCCGCATTGAGCAGTAGTTAGCGCATTAATAATCTCATCCATTACCGCCATCGCGATAAAAGTGAAGTCTACGTTTTTCCCTCCTGCGGTCGGATTGCGCAAACTGTCAAAATACTTTCGATTTGAATCGCGTTGAGCTTGAGATTGAATACTGTAGCCTGCGTTATCAGGCACGAATGTACCTACCTCGCCTGTTTCCGGATTGATGCCGCGTTCTAACGTCATTTAATCGATCTCCTCTACGTAAGTTTGGGATAAAAGACAACGCAAAAAAGACGCCAAGGAGGCGTCCACATAACGTAATACTGTACTAGCGCGTAAAAAACAGGTAGATAACGAAAAAAAAAAAACGTCCGAAGGCGCTCAGTATATGGTAAAATTCGGATAAATCCGGAAGCACCGGTTAAAATACGACAACCTCCGGAGGTAAACAATGTTAAAAACCGATATCGAACTATTCGCGGCCGCCTTATCGCAAGCTTGTGTAGTTGTTAGTACGGACGGGAAACGCGAAGACGCTGGCATCATACGTGGATTTTGCGAGAATTACGTTAGGATTGCTAACACGTGGTTTGCGCGCAGCCTTTACGAGTTTCGCGTTTTAACGTAAAAATAACGCCAGGCTGACGAGATCACTCCGTTACTCTGGCGTTATTTCATTAACTCGCAGCAACACTCGAAAACGCGCGCCATTACCGCACAAAGCCCCGTCAAAATCCCCGCTAATTGCCGTCTGGTACGCGCGCTCTACTTCGTTTATCGAGGGAACGCGTTGGTGCTTTCGGTGGAAACCGATAATTTTGGATAACTCCGCTAAATTGTACGACATTAATCCTCATCCGCGATCAAATAGTACGCTACCTGATCCGTCCCATACACGATAACGCGTCCATCATCATCGTAATCCATATCGTTGACTTCCGTGTGGGACAGCGTCTTTAATACACCAGTTTCCTTACTTATTACGTGATATTCCATAGCGTACCCTCCTCGCTAAATTATGAAATCAACGAACGCAGGCGACCGTAGTAGCCCTTTTCGCGTCCAATTACGTATCTTAACGCGCGCTTTAAGCTGTGGCCTTAAATAGACATAAGCGTCGTCCTCAGCGGCAAATAGTGCGTCTTTAACGCTGTAAAATGCGGCTCTCTGTTTCGGAGTTACACCGAGTTCAATGACGCCGACGGATTTCATGCGCCCATTTTCCGCAGGAACAGACGCGAGCCAGCCGAAGTCACCCTTTGAGTAGCCCGTTATATAAACGTCAACAAACGTCCAGTTAATGATCTTAAGCCACGCACTCGAGCGGCTGCTTACGTAAGTACTATTTCTGCGTTTCGCGACGACTCCTTCCATACCTTGCGCAGCTATGCTCGTAAACAGCGGAATGCCGGCGCCTGTAAAGTACGGAATTTTCGCGATATGGACGTTTGGTGGAAACGAAACTGACGCGAGTATTTCTTTGCGCTTTTCAAGCGGTAAGCTGCGGAGATCTTCGCCTTTATACCGTAGAATATCGAAAACGACGAAATTAGCCGGCAACTGTTCGGACAGCCTGCGGACTTTATCGGCTTTCTTCGCGGAAAAACGCTCCATAACGGATTCGAAGCATATCGCGCCGGTTGCCGGGTCTACGCACGCGACCTCGCCGTCTAGCACGATATCATCCGCAAAAGGGAACGCTAATAGTTCCGGATATTGGCGCGTGCAATCGTTGTTATGGCGCGTAAATAAGCGTGTGGCGCCGTTTGTTTGCGAATAGATAAGGCGGTGACCGTCGACTTTCGGCTCGAAGATGTAATCGTCAGAATCGAAGGCTTCCGGCGCGGTTTCGAGCAGCATCGGAGATATAAACGTAGACATAGAAACACCTCTAGCGCAATTATACCGTAAAGGCATGGCGCATAGAGGCGGTAAGTAGTGGGATTATCGGTAATGACCGCCAATTTTGCCGGCTCGATCCGCTGCAAGACCGGCCTTCATCAGACTAGACGCGCGAATGAGCGCCGTATTGCCGAAACGGTCTTTAATGCGATCTACGACGCGGTCAAGTTCGCGAATTTTCGTTACATCTTCGAAAAGGTCCAATTGCGTGACGTCTTCTTCCGCGAGTGTACCAAGTGTGACGCCAACCTTGCGCACCGGATGACCGTTCCAATTGCGGTGAAAAATCTCGCGGACCGACCCGTAAATTTTAAGCGTATTGTTCGTCACTAGCGGCATTTTACGTTGCTGACTAAACCCGGTCGGCGCGTCGTACGGTGAGCACATACAGAATACGTGGACCGTTCCACTCGTAAACCCCTTCGTTCTAGCATCGCGGCACACTTCTTCCGTTAGCTCCAAGAGCACGATATCAACTTCTTCAGCCGTCGTATAATCGCGAGGCAACGTCATTCCGTGACCGATCGATTTTGGCGCGGCATTTAGCGTGCCTGGCGTAACAGGACTGTCGTCTAAACCGTTAGCCGTCCGCCACATAACCTCCGCCTGAATATCCGATTGCTTGCCGAATCGCGCACGGAATTTTTGCTTTAGTAAGGGCAGCGGCGTTTGTGCGACGTGGCCGATCGTAGTCATGCCGAGCGCGACGAAGTGGCGTGTCATGCGCGAGCCAACACCGTACATCTTATCAACAGTGAGCGGCCACAACAACCGGAAGATTATCGAGACCAGGATGCGTGGCCTTTTCGACGCTTGCATAGAACGATTGGCAGTCCGAGAGGAATATCGTCCGTTCCTTCGTCAATAAAATCACCTCGTAAATGAGAACGTTTGTTTGTGTTTATTATACAC
Source organism: Paenibacillus sp. HWE-109 (assembly GCF_022163125.1). NCBI lineage: Bacteria > Bacillati > Bacillota > Bacilli > Caryophanales > Paenibacillaceae > Paenibacillus > Paenibacillus sp. HWE-109. Next base: position 3,555,837 of record NZ_CP091881.1, read on the forward strand.
CGAGGACGTATCGCTTATGCAAGCGGAATTTTACGGAAAAGAAAAACACACTCCGGATACGGGCTCGGAATGTGTTATACAACATAATATTCAAACGGTGTTCATATTCTCAAAGCGTTCATGCACTGCAAAAAATTCAGTTTCGGACTCGATTTCGAATAGCCTGATAAATCCATTTACCTCCTCAAAACGGAATGGCACAGCCTTGCTCTCGGCTTCCTGTGCTAGAGGGAACCAACAAACAATGTACTTCCTGTTGCCCATTTCAAAAGCTGCTAGTATGTCCGCAACAGCAGCATCGCCGTTAGGCAAAACAACCTGCTTTATTAGAGGTTCATCCCCTTTGACCTTGATCATTTCAGCACCCCATGTCCTTTAGTATTCAGCGAATGTTCATAACCTATAAGTGAAATCCACCTATGGCCTCATCGATAATGTCCTGATTAATTCCTATATATCTAAGTGTGATGCTCGGTGCGCTGTGGTTGAAAATCTCCTGTAACAGCGCCACATCCTTATAACGCTTATAAAAGTGGTATCCAAACGTCTTCCTTAGCGTGTGGGTTCCGATCTCGACCAGCCCGACTTCCGCCGCTGCTTTGTTCAATATCCGGTAAGCCTGTACCCGGCCGATGTTCTGTTTAGTTCGGTAGCTTTTAAACAATGGATCGCTATCGCGCATGCCTTTGGTGTAATTGTTGATGATTTCACGAAGCTCAGAGTTGATCGGGAATTTCTTTCTTTTCTGGGTTTTTCCCTCGATTATGCGTAAGTGCGATTTATTCCGCACGTCTCGGACATGCAGCTTGAGCAAGTCACCGATCCGCAGCCCCACGTTAATGCCCATCACCAGAAGAAACCAATCTCTATCTGAGTAGCCCTTTAGTACCGTCTTCATTCTCTCCAACTTCTCTACACTTCTAATCGGCTGCACAACCTCTATGGCTCTCCACTCCTTCTCTATTTACGAATACTTATCTTACGAAAGACTATCATCCGTTTCTTGCATTACCGAATCACATGTCTCTAAAATATTGGCGACAGATACTTTACGGCACATAGCGTCAATAAGTAACTGTTCGGCTTGCTTCTTAGTAACCGCATAGCCACTTTCAATTAACCGATCGATATAGTGATTTTTCACATCCGAAAAAGTATACCCATTTGGATTTAACATGTTTAATCGCTCCTTCAAATTGATTCGTTTAACGTATCACATAACATTAATCTACCACGATACGTTTAACGAGTCAACAATAATTTGACACACTTAACATATCAGTTATATTATTGAGAAAAGGAGTAGATGTTCATGCGTATTAATTCAAACCTAAAAACATTGATTGACACTAAAAATGTTTCCGTCAGAAAAGTTGCAAGAGATATAGAGTACCGACTAGGCGCGGTTCAGGACATGTACAACAACACTATGGAACGCTACCCACGCGATTTACTAACTAAGCTTTGCGTATATTTCAACTGTTCAATTGGGGATATTTTAGAGATAACAAACGATGAACACTAGCTATTCATTTTGTATCTTCAAGTAACCACGCTTGCTTATAGATGCACCAGTAAAATAGAACGCCATTCATCTTCCTTGTATCTCCGTGTTCCAAACGAAAGCCCTTTTTACAGCAAATCATCTCACGCACGCTCCCCGTTCAATCAGATTTTTAACGCCGGCCTTTACGCAAAATAACGATTGATGCGCCCGTGACTGCAAGCGTTGCGGCTGTAATTACGATCGTGATTACGATTAACATACGTTAACCTCCTCGTTCATATTGCGATCTATTTGAGCGTATATTATAATCGTAGTAGCGAGGGGCTTGCGCCCCAACGCTTTTACGCTTGATTTAGTTCTCCGGATGCTCGCCGTTGCCGCGGTTAGCATCTTTTTCTTTTCTAACGATTAGGTACAGGTTAATCGTCGCTACCGTTAGATTTGTTAAAGCCGTTATTAGCATTATCCACTTGTCCACCGAATCACCTCCGCTCCGTTTCTGTTACGTTTAACGTAACATCCACATTTAGAATATATCATGTTACGCAAAACGTGTCAACAGATTTTTGTAACTTTTAACGTAACAAATATCGTGATATACTATCTGCGGAGGTTGATAACAAATGAGTACGTTAACTGTGCGAATAAAACTCGCTGAGATTCTCGCAGAACGCGGAATGTCTCAACGCGAACTAAGCCGTCTAACTGGCATACGCCATCCGTCTATAAACGAAATGTGCGAAAATAAAACTCAGCGTTTGCCCCTCGATAATCTTGCGATCATTTGCGAGAAGCTGAACGTAGGAATTACGGATATTCTCACTCTGACAGAAACGAGTTAATACGGTTTCTCAACGTTACACCTACGGGCCTACTGACACTCGTAGACGGCGCTGAGTGAATCGCGCCACCTTTGCGCTAGTCCTGCGCTCGCTGTAAATTCCGGTGCTAATTCGCCGCCTGTATCGCGTAGATTGTACGCAACCAATTCGCCCGCCGCCGTATCCTTGCGATACTGAGCCGCGCGGGCTTTATTGCGTGATTTGGCGCGCGAATCTACGAATTGATTCTCGTAGTTATTGCGGTGGCGGCGCTTCGGCACGGTATAATTACGGCCATCCGTACCGTAGTCCTCCGCTACTTTCATACCAACTTCGGTATTATGGCGCGTAGTGAATTGACGCTCACTAAGAAACGGGTACTCATTGCGCTGAACTTTATACAAGTCCGTATCCGTCAGCTCCTCGCGCAGGATATGGTCGGCTAAACGTTCTAATTGCGAAGAGTCCGGCCTTTCATCACCGCAACACTCCGTAAGTGCATCTATCGCCGCGATACGCTCGGTACGGTCGGCGATGTTGCGTGCGATTAACGCGTCTACTGCGGCTGTAAATTCTGTCTTGTTCATTCGGTATTCCCCCTCGTAGTGTGGTTACGCGATAACAATCGTTTCATCTTCCGATTCTGTTGCGGTCACTTCGACCGTTACCTCACCGTAATCCCACCGCTGAAAGATCGCTGAGATTCGCTCAATTGCGGAATCGACTGACTGTTTTACCGCTTGGCGTGTCACTCCGATTATTTGCGCAGTCATCTCCTGCGTTAAATCGCGTCCATAAACCCACGCAATGGATTCCGCTTGGCGCTCAGTTAATCCGGCGCTCTCAATCGCGCTATGGAGATCGATGATAATGTCGGAGGCTGCCGTATCGCCGCGATAACGGCGCTCAGCAATACGATGGCGATCCCGTAAAAGAGCAGCGACTCCTTTTGCGGTATTGAGTGCGTATGATTGCGTATATTTGCGTGACTTCGCTTCAATATCGATTGATCCCGTTGACATTTAATCCGCTCCCTTTTCCACGTTGAATTTGCGTCAAATTACGCTTATAATAACGTTATAAAACTCGTACACTAACGGAGGTACTCGTATGCCATCACCTAAAATCGTAATCGACGTATGGGCAAACGCAGGCGGCCGCAATGGCGAAGCGTTCCTCACATCGGATAAATTCGGTCGCGTCCGCATGTCGGCGGGCCTCGTCGCTATGTTATCGTGTAAGGACAGCGCGATTAAGCTATTCGTCGGATTTGACGCAGCTAACAAGCGGATCGCTCTCGGCAAGCCTGACGTTGTAAAGCCGTCTGACGCAAACACCGTAACCTTTGACAAAGGCCGCCATTACGCGAATATTAGAGCGTTCATGACGAAGCACCAACTACCGCTCGAAGCGATAAAGTACGTATTTGACGGTAAAGTTGACGGTTGGCTCGTATTTAAACGCGAGGGACACGCAGCGCCGGACGGAAGAGGAACGAATTAAGAACGAATCGGACGCGTAATTGCTTATGTTACGCGTCTTTTTCTGCGTCTTCCCACGGATCGCCGTACGTTTTCTCAGCGCTGCCCTCACGTTCCATCGGCGTCCGCCCATCGTATACCTCGCCGTTCATTTCCGCGACCCTTCCGCGAAAGTAGCCGGCCGCATAGCCTGCGCGGTACGCTTCGAGTGCGGAAAGTCGTTCGGTCAAAATACCCACGCTCCCAGAACGAGTCCAGCAACGAACGACAGGGCCGCCACAACCAACACCGTAACAATAACCGCGTCTACACGCATGCTCCAGCTATACCCGCCCATAGCCACTCACCCCCGTTAAAATTGCGTCAATCTTCACGTGTAATTCCGCCAATGAACCCGAATTCTCAAACTCGTAATCGACCGCGAACGTATCAACGTGTGATTCCGTTTCATGTCGTAAGTCTACGTAATTAAACGTATCAGCGGAAGCTACTGCACGATTAAAACGTTCGCCTTCCGGAGCGTTAACGCGGATGATTACGTAACCTTCTGCGCGGCAACGCTCGTATTCGTTAGGTTGGCGGAGGTCCGTTATTGCGACGGGGTACTTCGCAGCCTGCTGTCGCATACCCCGTATTTGATCGAAACACTTGTACACCCATACGTCAGGATCGCGCTGTCTCATCGTCTGACCGAACCACTGGTACCCTTCGCGTGGTTTCGTGGTGGAGTTACCGAACAATTCGTGATAGTAACGTTTGAGCTCATCGCCGAACGCGAACCGTTGGTATCCGTACTTCTCCGCCAAGTACACTGCGACCGAGTCCTTACCGCTGCGCAGGCGACCGGTTAGCGCGATGTTCATTCGGACACCGCCGTCCAGGTCCCGTCCTCATTGGCGGTAGCAACTACCGTCGGTTCGCTGCTTATACGAGCGACGGCGTAGTTGTGCGACCAAATACCGAATTGCTGACGTAGTGCGGACTTGGCGGTCCCTACGCTCGTATACAGCGCACGGCTATGCGCGAGTTCACTGGAGGATTTACGGACTATTACGTAAACGTTGATCATGCGCTCACCTCCTCACGTGAGTCGTCGATAATGCGGTCGCCGTACTCAACGTCAAACGAAGTATACGTGTAACCCTTTCCGTCGCAGCCAGCGTGATCCAACTGGATTTCGCCGTCAGAATCGGTTTCTACGCCCCTCACGGTAATCCTCATGTGAAACTCGCGGTCACCATCATAGGTATCGACGATATCCCCAACACATACACTTTCCGGCTGCGGAACGTTTATGTACTCGTCCGGCACCGTTAAGCCAAGCGCACGGCGCAGCGCGATCGCTTTACCGATATGGGCGTTGAAGCAATCGTCCGGTGCGCAACGGGCTTTGCCGCGTGCATATATTTCGCCATCATTGAAATTCGGTAGATATTTAATCAACGCTACCACTGTACGTTTTTCACGGTTAATTACGTACTCGACGCGCTGCATCGGAATCCAGTCCATTATGCCGTCTATAACTTTGGGCCAGAAGGAGATAGTCTTTCCGCTGACATCGCGGCTACTTCGCTCCAGCTCCGCAACGTCCTTCTTCGCTTGCTCGACGATCCCATCGCGCGTCTTAAATGGAGCACGCATAGCGTCGTCAAGTTGCTTCGCTAATACGGAGAATTTAGCGGACTGCTTACGCTCAAGCTCCGTAACTCTCAACGTAAGGCTGGCGACTGTTTGAGTGAGGCCGTCGATTTGAGCGCGGATATCGGCGGATGGCTCTGTGCAGGTTAGCGGCTCGAGGACGACATAGTGTTCGTGCCTAACATACCAGTAACCGTCTCCGTGAAATGTCTCACTTCTCCGTAAATTCGCGTAAACATCCACCGAGCTTTCGCGTATGACTTCCGCTAGATCCCCGATTTTATAATAGCCGCTGCCATCTCCCGTAACTTTAATCCGCTCCCCAACGTCTGCCTTCCGACTTACTTCGCGATACTTTACCCCGTCAATTACTGTAATTTGTCCGCTCATTTAGACGCTCCTTTTCCGCTCGACGGCGGGATTATTTTAACGCTCAACGTCTGCCTTCCGAACTGTTTGGCGCGCTTTTCTGACGTCATATAAACGTCAATGTGGCCGTCCTTTATTGCGCCGCCACGATCTTGGCACGTATAAGTCCGCCCAAGTTCCGGTATTTCAACGCGGGTTCCGAACGCTAAATCCGGACCACACGCAGCCGTAACGCCTTCCTCCGTCTTCTTACCGCTTGCCGTGATACCGTAGCCTCGATCACCTGGACGCTTGCCCGTCGACTGAAACGAGTTAGTATACGCTGTGACTTCGTACTTTACGTCAGATTGCGTTGGTTCTGGCGGTAGTTCGCGCCCCGTCGTCATTAGCGCAATCATTAACGCTACCAACAGTCCTATACGGACGCGCTTCGTTCGCTGAAGTACGGGTCGACCCACGCGTCCACTTTTTCGATTTCGCTGCGGACGGCTTCCGCCAGGTCAGCGATTTCCCACTGAGCGTGCGTACTGGCGTTACGCTTTCCGTAGAATTCGAGGATGGCGCGTAGGTTGGCGGTCATGACGAGATTGCAGGCGGCGGCGTTCGGTAGGACATAGCGGGCATCTTCGGCAGGAACTCCGCAAGCACGTAGAGCATCGTAGGCTTTCTGCAACGTTTCCATCGCCTCAATAAACGTACCTGCGGCTGTTTTACGATAGTATGGATTATCTCCGCGTTCCGTGAATTTATCGTCAGAGATGCTTTCGGGGATCACGTAATCGAATCCGCCTGATTTATCGGAAGAACCGAATTTAACGTAGCGCTGCGATTGGACGCTGAATGAAAACTGGCGATGACGCGTTAACTGTGCGAGAAGCGAGCGCGAAACGCCTTCAATGGCGAATGTGTACGTGATGTGCTCGAGCGTTGATGTATGGCCGGAACGCGTAATGTGGCGGAACAAGCGGTCGGCTTCCGTGCCAGCTTCGCCGTCTGACGCGGATTGGCCGAAGTATTTAGCGCCTTCGAGCGGAAGGATTTCGGCCGGTGCGTTCGGTGAATAGCACGTTCGGATAGCGGTTAGGGCGACGGCCGCACGTTCGTTAGTACTTGCGGGAACAGCTTGCGGCGGTAACTCTAATACGTATACATCCGCCAGAGTAGTGTGCGCGATTAGCTTAACGTTCAATTGGCGGCCTCCTCTTCAATTATGAAATCAAAAACCGCAGTGGTGATGTGTTTTCCGTGCCACGAACTATACTTTTTCGTATAGTCAACTAGCTTTAGCGCTTCTTTATTGGCGCGCTCCCTCGTTTTATACGTTCGAATCGCGTTTTCTTTGAGATACGGACGACCGTCGATTAAGATAACGTAGATATCGCTCATACTGCGTACCCCTCCTTCGCGCTAGTTCCGTCCTGCCTTGCGTGATTCTCTGCGTTCTTTTCAACGTAGATTCGATGAACATCTTCCGCGCTCAGTCCGACCTTATCCGAAAGGCTGACGAGGAAATGCCACATGTCGATGACCTCACCCCGTAGCGCGTCCCTATCGATCGGCTTCGGATTCTTCCACCACTTCCAATTGACTTCACGCCTGATTTCGTCAATTTCCGACTCCATCGCGAGAGTGATACCGATTACCCACTCGTCGAGACTCTTTTTGATACCGCGCTCTGAAGTGATGCGGCCGTCAAGTGTTTTTTGCATCGTGAATATCTGCGTGAGCTTATCATTCGAAACCTGCTCGATATGCTTTCCGTCTATCTCTTCGTGACATACTGGACAAATGAACGTTGCACCATCTGCCGAGACATCTTCAATTGTTAAAATGTCATCACCGTAAACAGAAACTGTAGCGCGGTCCCACTCTGACGCTGACCGCACGCATTCGCATTTCTGACACTTATAACCGTTCAACCTGCGCCACCTCCGTTTAATTTCCGTACAGTCTGTTAATGTACGGTCGATGCGTTTTCGTACAGCTTATACGAGACTATATCCGCGTTTTTCTATTTCGCACATCTTTCCGTAAACTTTTTACTTAACCATAACGATTCCACATCCGTTATCAGCGCAATATTACTAGCGCGACATAATAACGGATGCAATCGGATATTTCGCGGGTTAACGTATCGGACAAAAGCCGCCCTCACAGCTATCTGCACCATCTAAATCGCTCTCCCCTGTCGTTTCATAGCGCGTCAGCAGCGCAGGATCGAACGGCTTCATATCCGCAGCCATGCGCTCATACGTCGCTTGATCGATCGCCTCATACGGAGCCAACGCATAAGAACCGCCGTCTAACGCTAAAAATGACACCGCCGTGAACTCGTCCCATTTATCGTAGACAATCGCTTCGACTTCGCTCCATTCATGCGGGCGGACCGTGATCGTATTCGACGAATTGTGCTCGGTATAATAGCGCTGAAAAGCGAAGTAAGTATCGAGTTGGCGCGCTGCACTGACGTCGTCCTTCGTTTCGGTCGCGGATGATTTAACGGGAAAATCGATAACATAAGTCCTCGCGTTTGCCATACGTTCGGCTTCCGTTTCGCCTGGCGTTCCGACTTCGGGATTTACCGTCCAGCCGAGGTCGATCACAGCGCGAGCCAACGGATCGGCGGCGTTAATGCGGATGCGGCGGATATAGTACGGCGAGTGCGACCAGTGGAGACCGCTCGATACGCCGCCCGCCACCTGCGAGATTGTGCCTTCAGGCTTAACGGTTGTTACGAGTAGCGGCGAGGATACGCGAAGTTGTTTCGCATAGTCATCCGCCTCATTGCGCGCCATTTTACCGAGCCAACCGAGAATTTCCGACTCACTATCGGAGTTCCCTACGCTTGTTGCAAACGCGTCCTTTACGCCGGTTAGTGACGTACCGAGCAGCCTATCGCGTTGTTGTACCGCATTCCAGTGCGGAATTTCTAACTCAGCGAGCGTCATGCGGAGACCGCAACGCGCCGATAGCCTCTGTGCTTCTTCTAGCGCTTGAAAAACGAACACTGTACCGTCTCTGCCGATTGAACGCGTAAATGACGTCATGTTAACAGTCGTCAGATTGCAGACTCCGTAACTATCGAGTAATATTTCCGCACAAGGATTCAGTCCCTCCGCGTTCGGACGTCTTCTGCGCGCTTCTTCGAGGTTAACGAAGCCAGGCTCACCCTCCGCTTGCATCATCTCGAATACGAGGTTAAGGAATTCGCGTGAAGGCTTCGTTTCAAACGCGATTGAATTGTTCGACATTCTGCGGTGATGGAGCGGTCGTACATTCGGATCATGCAGCGTCAGCCCTTCGAGGAATCGCGCTTCCTTTTCGAGTCCGAGTGCGCGAGTTTTCTCGACCACTTTAGCGTGCTTATCCGCGTCCCAAATACCGTTGAGTCCGTACTTAGCGAAGATGCACTCGTAATCGTCCGCGTCCATCAGGAAGATTTCCGCTGTTCTTCGCACGCCGCCGACAACAACGTTTGCTCCGATAAGATTACCGATGTCGAGAATGTGGATCGGGCGGACTTTTGCGTATGCCGTCTCTACAGTAACGTCCAATTTCTCTCGGTATGCCTTAACGTGCTCTAGCGGAGCTAACGACGGATCAATCTCGTTCTTTAACACGTGATCAATGCCTTCGAACATTTCACGTAGAGGTTCGGGACCTGAAGCCGTGCCGCCAAACGTATTCAAACGCTCACCTTTCGGACGTACGCTATTATACGAAATCTTCACCGTATGGATATGTTCATACTGCGGCTCCGTTAAGATGCGGAGGTAAGTACGCAGGCTTTCGACCCAGCCTTCCTTCGAGTCTCCGATATAAATCTTCGCGTATCCGTTATCCATATCGCGAAGCACCGTCGATTCGTAGCGTGCAGCCTTCGGGACAGGATCGTATTCCGAATGGATAAGCGTAGTATTTGTGCGAATTGGCGCGAGGCCCGCAGCGAGTGCTTTCGTGCTTTTGAAACCGACGCCTGTTCCGACCATTAACAGGTAAAAGAGATCGCCGAGATCGTCCCATGACGCAACATTAATAAATGAGCAGTTGAAATTCGCGAGAGGATATTTATCAGCTACGCCATTCTCAGCGCCGCCAACCCACAGTGTTCGACCGCTAAGGAACTGGCGCAAATGAAACATATTATCGAATAGGAGCTCCGCTTCTCTACGATGCCACACATAATCGACCGGATAGCCAATGTGCGTCAAATGCTTAACTGCAAGCTGAACGTTATATTCCGCTGCGCGTCGGACAGTTTCCTTCCAGTTTTCACGGCGCCCTTTTGACGGAAGCCACCGTGAGTATGTTCGCAGGTATACGAATTGGCCGAGCGCGTTCAATTCATCCGGTGTATCGGGGTACTTTTCGAGAAACTCTTCCGTTAATAGTTCCGTATCAATTACGTTTAATTGCGTTTTAATTGCGCATCGTCCTCTCGTATTTGGATAATCTCCTGGTCAATTTCCGCTAATTTCCGTTCACACTCTGCCTTCTGCGCGGTCAAGCGTTCGACTTGTTCCGTCCGCCTGGCGAGCGTATCCGTTATGCCGGCTAAATTGTATACGTACCAATCACGGAGACGCTGAAGATACGCGCTCATACGTCAATGAGACCCTTCGAAATCAGATACGCCAGAGCCACCGCACAGGCATCGCTATCATCGTAACCAGTCGCGAATTTGTAATCGTCGCCCAACCGTAGGATATTGCGCACGGCGGCCGCCACTTCCGGCTTCTCCGCTTTACCGTTGCCGGTTACGATTTTCTTAACGGACGTCGGCGATAATGGCGGCTTTAAATCGAGGACTTCGTAGCCAAACGTATGGAGCGCACGGTCGGCGGCCACCCACGAATTGAATATCGTTTGAGTCGCGCGCTTATTACGGCCGGAAGTAAAATCTTCACGGACTACGGCATAGAACGGACGGTGAGCGTAGACCATTTGCGCGATAAAGGACTCAACGGTGACCGAACGGACGGCGTCGTTATCGGCGGTCGATGTCGCAACGGATGAGGCGGCGATTAACGTTGGGATGCGATCCCTAACTTCGATGACGGCGGCGCCCGGTGACAACGAGAGGTCGAGTCCGAGATAACGTAGAGCGGGCGTTTTATTCGGCGGCAGAAGCGATCACCTCCTTAACAAACGTATACTCCGTATTCTGCGTCCAAACAACGAGCGTGCCTTCGCCAGTCAATACGTCAATGACCATCGACGTATGTAAAACCGCGCCCCCGTTGTCAATGTAAACGCAAATCATCGATTCGCCAACGCGGCAATTCACGATTTCAACGCGTCGGCATATACGGCGTGCCTCACGTTCATGCGGCGTTCCGTCTTTCTGGCGGATAGACTCGATAACGTAGATCACGGCGTCGGCACCCCCAACGAGTCAAGAATCGCGGACAATTCATCGGCATATTTGTTCCAACCGTCGTAACTACGTCCGAGCCTTCCGTTTACCAACCGGTGGCGCAATACCTCGACGTCCGCCTCTTCCGGTGACCACTGCCCCTCAAGTCCGTAGCAAGAGCAGTGACTCCCGTTAACTTCGTATAGAATCCCGTTAGATTTACGGCGTAAGAGAACGAACGCCTCTCCGGAGTAGTCTTGGTAAGAGTAATAGCCGAGAATAATCTCGATATCATCTTTTCCCTCGATAAATTGTGCAGCATTAGTGCCCCAGCGAGTGCATTCAAAATCTTCGTAAAGGCTTTCTACTGTCTCCCAGTTTCGCAAAAGTATTGGGTTCATTAAGCATTAGCTCCTTTCTCTAAAAGATTCTCGAGTGTTTCGCGGAACATTTGCTTAACTAGTGGGATAAACTCCGGCGGCATATCGTCGCCAACGCTCAGTAACTCTGCAATTTCCTCAACACGGCCGAGCTCGCTGTCTACCACTAACGCTCGAGCCTCAGACTCCGAAGTAACCTCCTGCAATAGCAGACTCATCGCGGCAAATAGCGTAAACTTACGTAACTTATCGTTATCCAACCGCAACCACCTCCGCTCTAATTCGCGAAATCAATTCGTAAGCTTCGATCGGACCACGCTTCTTAAAGTCCGGAAGATTTGACGAAGCCAGACGCTTAACATAGCGGCCGATTTCCGCGTATTCCTCATCCGTTAACGATAACGCGCAGGTCCGTTTGAAGTTATTGAACGTAAACTTTTCGATGTCCAATCTCGGTGCCTTGCCTATTGCCACCGATTCTAAGACATCCGCAAAGTAATCGAGCACGGCGGCTCGATCCGCGTCATTAATCGCGATTCCGAACGCTTTTGTATCCGGATTCTTGGCGTAATCCGCTGCGTCCATTTCCCACGATTTTTTCGACGCGTTAACGTAGAGAATAATGTAATAATCGATCGGCTTGCCGGCAGTCCCGTACATAATCGAGTAGCAAACGCATTGCTTAACGTGGTCCTCCTTCGGACCATTTCGCGTAGAATAATCGGAGGTCTGAGCCGACGTTGTTTGCTTTGATTTCACTTCGAGCCCGACGCGGATAACTTCGCCATCTACCGATATGTAGCGCATAATGCCATCACAGGTGCCGTATAACGCGAACTTCTTGTCGCCGCGCTCGATTACGTGGGATTTCTTCGCGAAATCCTCGAACATTGGGCGCCCCTCATCCGTACGCTCAAACGTAAATCGCGGTGCTTGACCGGTCGCCTTTTCGAAATGGCGCTCAGCGAACAGGATATCGCGTTGGATGACGTCGCCAATCGCCGTTCCGATCCGGGTCCAGCGTCCTTGGTGCGGTGGCCTTGGCGTCTTGTCTTTCTTTGAGCCGCGTACCTTTTCGTAGAGTTCCCGTTTACAACTGTTCGCGGATGACGGCGAGAAGTACGGCATGTCACGCGGAGGGAATAACGGCTTGCCGCGCAAAGCATTCGTGTACCATTCGTGAATTTGCGCATCGAGCGGATTATCGTAGACTTCATCTGCGGAATGCCACGCGTCAAGGAACTGTTGGAACTCGGCGGCGATTTGGTCGGCGATGGCTTGCGGGCTCTTGTCCGCTACTGCTGCGGAGCCGATTCGTGTGAATACGCTAATTTAGACCGCCTCCCATACTTCGCGAACGATAGTTTTCGTTACCTTACGTACTTACGTAATATCTGCGCCGCCGTAGTCATCGTAACTCCAATCGGAGAAGTACGATCCTGAACGCGTAATCGTGCCGCGGAAGAAGCGCTCGCCGTCCGTGAAAATTAATTCTAGCGTCTGATACTTCTCGCCGGCTCCGTCCCATTCGCCTTCCTCAACAACCGTTAGCTTTCCGTCCGGCAATTCGAGTTCCTCATAGCGCCGAAGTTCAATCAGTTGTTTCTGCGTAAGTTTAACGTTCATACTCGCCCGCCTCCTCTTCCGCATTTTCATCGATAAACTCGTATTCGTACGTTTCTCCACGTTTGCCGGCTTCGTAAGCTGCTCGCAACAACGGCTCGATACATAACGCGCCGTCTAAGTCGCGATAAAACACGGCATCCTCCGGCTCGCCGGCGCAGATTGTTACGCCGCCAATCCCCTTACCCTCTGCGTCATATAGCGAGATCTCAACGGAGCCCTTACCGCTATACTCGTCATAACCTGATCCGATATCATGCGTTTCAACTACTTTCATACAATCGCCTCCTTTTCTAAAATAATCGACTTAACTTCGTACGGCAGCGTCTTCCCAATTGACTGACGCAGCGCCTTTACTTCGTAATCTTGAGGTAATGAGTCCGCCTCTTCTTTGATAAGATCGTCATAGACGCGGCTTCCAAGTTCACGCAGGATATCGCCCATATCTTCGAGTCCGAAGCTTTCCGGAATTACACCTTCGTCAACGAGTTTATACAGTAATTTCTCTACGCGGGCTCTCGTCAGGAACGTTTTAACGAACGCCGACTCCGCACTTTGAGCGTTCGGATCACGTGGAGCCTTCTGCGGCTGCATCTCTCGGAATCCGTCAGATACGAGTTTGACGAATAACTGTTTGCCGTATTGGTCGCGAAAACTTACGTTTTTAACGACGATGCCCTCTCCGCTATTTGCGGAAGTTGCCAACGCTGACCTTCCAACTAATGACGCCAGGTGTTCGTACGATCGGTACGGACCTGCATAGAGAATTGGCGCGATCATAAGTCCGAGGCGTGCTGCTTCCGCTATAACAAAGTCGGTCGGCGCGTATGAATCCTCAATCGATCCCTCGTAGATATCGAAAAGGTAAAACCCGCCGGCATTAGCGCCATAATCAACTTTGTGACGTACGAGCCACTCGCCGTAGTAGATTACGTCTTCCATCAGCCGTTCCGGATCAATGCCGCGAGTCCATTCGTAAAACCCGCGTAAATTATTTTCCGGCGAAAGCTGCGTATTCCGCGAGAATGCGATTACTTCGTTACCCTCACGCTTAAAGGACGCATTAGCACCGTCAAGCTTTTCGTAAACCGTAACGTAATCACCTTCGCGAACAACGCCGGCCGTCAACTTGTGTCCTAAACGTGCGATATCGCTATACTTGCGCATCTCTTCGCCCATACTCCGCATCCTCCGACACATATTTATTTGCAAACTCCGCTTTCGGACGACAGTTTACGAAGTCCCATTCGGACGGTTTGAATTCCTGCATCCAACGCGGTTCGATTACGATATCCGTCACGAGCGGTACGCTAAGCGTCGCAGTTTGCGTCATGATATCGTTAATTAGCGCGATCGTTTCTTCCGTAAGCTGCTCGTTCGGAATCGAATCCTTAATCTCATCGTGGATCGACGCATTGAATTCCCAACCACGTTCCTTACATACCTGCGCGTTCCGGTTACCGATCATCTTCAGAATGTCGGCGCCCGTCCCTTGTATCACCGCGTTAAATGCCGCGCGTTCCCAATAGCCGATGAGACCGCGCTTTTCCGCTAGAACGTCGATTTCGTCCTGGACCGCGACCAACCGCTGCATATCACGTTGAGTCGGCGCTTCCTTATTGCGGAGCTGCTTACGCTCGGTGTAAAACCGAATCAAACGTTGCTCGTTCTTAGCTGCCGCTGCCGCAACTGAAGCGTAATCCAGAAACCGCCGTTTCCGTCCGTATAGCGTCTCAACGTAGCCATACCGCGCCATGAATCCGCGAATATCGGCGACCATCGTTTTAAACGACGGAAACGTACGGTCAAAGTTTTCGAAGAAGTACGCGGCCACTTCGTCTGTAACGTTCATTTTCTTCGCGAAGGCACGCGGCGACTGATCGTATGAGACCGCGAGTACGCCAGTCTTCATCATGGAGCGCGGTTTGAACGTGCCTGTCGGATCGTACGCCTTGTCGACGCAGAATTCCTCCGCGATATTAAACGTCATCATCGCCATTGTCGTATAGAGGTCAACGCCATCGAGGAAAATCTGTCGGAGCGAGTTATCGCCGTAGCGGTCCCACATGATCGCGCTCATTACACGCGGTTCGATTTGTCCGAGATCCGCGCCGACGAACGTGAATCCGCGCTTTGGAACGAAGCAATTACGGACGCGAGTGCCTGCGCCTTTTGACGGCATATTCTGGAGGTTCGTCCCCTTCGGGACTTTGCGCTCGTCGGCGATAAGTTTACGTACGATTGCGTGATAATTGGCGTCATTTACTTGGAGCATCTAACGTCCGTCCAATGCTACTGTATAGATCGTAAAAAGGTGTTGAATTCAAAATGAGGACGCCTCTCTGTCTTGCATCAAAAGCTCTATCTGCATCGCATGTAATTCCCATCGCTATAACAATAGAACGTAGCTCTATCTCTGACATTTCTAGCGTAAACACCCGTTCAACCTTCGGTGTAGTTTCTGTAATCTTCATACGCTATCCCTCCGTTTCGAATTCGCATAATATATCGATCGGCCTACCGTTGTACCCTGCGCTGCTATAACGCCCCGTCGCCGTACCGCCCGCCTTCATATCGCTGTGTAACCGTCCATCACCTTCGAGCGCCTGCGGTATCTTCGTAACGTACGTATTCAGCAATTTCTCGTATGCCGCCACGGTCGCCAGCGGTTCGAGCGCCGGCTCTTCCTCGTAATAAACGTCGAGCACATCGGCCGCCGTCGACCGCGTATTACCGCGCTTAAATCGTCCCGTTACGTCTTCGATACCGAGTACGTCGTAAATGAGATACGCGAGGTGGTTACCGTTAGTAATCGTAAATTCCGTTATCGTAAGCGGCGCGTTAGCTTCGATCGGTTCCGTT
Organism: Paenibacillus sp. HWE-109; assembly: GCF_022163125.1. Classification (NCBI taxonomy): domain Bacteria; kingdom Bacillati; phylum Bacillota; class Bacilli; order Caryophanales; family Paenibacillaceae; genus Paenibacillus; species Paenibacillus sp. HWE-109. Next base: position 3,571,874 of record NZ_CP091881.1, read on the forward strand.
AATACTTCCGCTTCAAGTTGCGTTAATTTTTCGACAGCCTCCGTATAACGTTTCAGCTTCGTTTTGCCGGCAGCCTCACATTCCGCAATAATGGCGCGCTGTTTGGCGATGGCTTCCGTATGCTTGGCGATTTTCCTACGCTGCTTATCAATCCATTCCGCGACTGCTTTCGCGTTAATGTGGCGGTCCATCTTCCGGACAAACTCGTCATTGATTCCGTACGATTTAACAACGTCGGCACGTGCCTTATCAAGCAGCGGCGTAAACTCGTCCTCTAACGCTTTGAGTCCGTCAATATCGATTTCAAATCCGCATCGCGTCATAAATACGTCGGTTTCCGGCAGCTTCGAGTCAATCTGCGCGTAACATTCGAGTAGGCGGCCAGGTGCGTTCGCCATCGCCTCATACTGCCATTCGAACAGTTTCCATCCGTATAAAACGTCCTTAATCGCGTAAATGCCGACGATTTCAGTATTGAACGGGGCTGGCGAGCGATTTCCGAACATATCCTCGAATGTGTATACGGTGCCATTGATACCGAACATCGGTCCGTACTTCGCGACTAATGGTTTCAAACCGTATGCCGCCTCATGCTCGTTTAGATGGCGCATCGCATCTAACGTATCCCAAACGCAACCGCCGATTTCATAGCCGTCCTTATACGCAACGTGGAGATCATAACGCGATGAACCCATATGGAACGTTTTACCGTGATTCGGCCGCATCAGATACGGTGAGATTGCCGCGATTACTTTGGAACGCGTCAACTGCGGATCGCCGTCTTTGAACGCGTATGGAACGTCGAATCCGCTAACGTGTCCGTACGGTAGATAATAGCCTTCGTCTAAAAGCGGCAGCCAAACGCTGAATCCGATCGATAAGTCGATATATGTATCAACGCCGGTTCCCTCGAAGTCGCCCGCAGTCATCGTATCAACGCTTAGGATGCGGAAGCGATCCGGCCACTCCGTCATTTGGCAGCGGCATTCTTCGCGCAAACGTTCAACGAACGCGGGGAGCTCGCCGTCATCCGTTAGAATGTGGTAATTTGCGGGCTTTGACGCTAATACTTCGCGGATACGTTCTTCGCGGAGCCCCTCCGCCTGTTGGCGCAAGAGAAGGGAACCCGCTGATAGAACGTCACCTTTCGTCCATTTACCGCTATCAGAACGGACATTGCCTATTTGCCCGTTCCTATGCGCTTGTTTTGCTGCGTTAAACTGTGCGCGTTCTTTATCCGATAATGACATCGCGCCTATTCGGTCGAACGCTTCGGCGGCCGTTTCGGGTACTGCTGCGGCCTTCTTGGCGGCTGCTTGCTTGACGGCATCGACCGTTGGTTTAACGGATGCTGCTAACGCCAGCTTCGGTGTCTGCATTACTTCGCCGCGTTGAATAGCGATTCGACTGGCGCGATGAGTTCGACCGTTGCATAGCGTGTGTCTCCGTCTTTATGACGAACTTCAGGAGAATTCGTCCCGTCTGGATTCACGACGGTTGTAATTTCGCCGATTTCCATACTGCTACTTAACGTATCTAGAACACGTACTAAGTCGCCCACCTTAAACTCGCCTACCTTGCGTCCGATCGCGGCCCATTTGGCTTCTAGCGCAGCCTGTTGCGCTTTTCCTTCCGCTGCCTTGCGTTCTTGCTCCGCTTCGGCTGGCGTTAGTTTAACGAGCTCACTTGGCATGAACCACTCGCCGCCGTAAATCTCTTTTCCGTCAGCATGCGTGCATTTAAACGGTAGACCGGAGTTATCATCGCGGATGATTTTAACGATGTCACCGATATTCGCACCGTGACCGCGTTCATTTCCGACTACTCGCGCAAAGTCGCCGACGGAGAACTCCGTCTTAGCATCGGCAGGATTTGTCACGTTAACAAGTTGTTCCGGCGTCGCATAGCCACCTCCGCTTGATTTACCGATCTCGCGGATTCTAAAGGCGCCTGATTTACTATGTCGCGGATTCAAGTCGTGGATTACGTAAGTTTCACCGTTGTTAAACCCGCATAGCGGCCAATCGCCACCGCCACTCGTAAGTTTAACGATATCACCGACGGAGAATTGCGCTTTAGCTGCTTTACGTTGAGCTTCCGAAACCTCCGCCTCAGTGGCGCGGATAACATTACGCTGCTCAGCGAATCCAGTCGTTCCTTTAACGCTTTTCAGATGATACGGTCGCAGGTGGCCGACGCGGTATTCGATTACTTCCGCTATCGAACCGATGTCATAACCGGTTAGGCACGCGCTGCCATCTTTATTGAGAACCTTCGCATACTCGCCGACTTTCAAACGCGTACCTTCCGGTTTCTTGACGTCTGCTGCGCGTTCGATAACGTCGAATTGCTTTTCGCCGATCCAATCGGATGCATTCTCAGCGTATCTCCATGCCTTACCTCTCCCATATCCGTCGCAACTTTGTTTACGTTCTGTTAACGTTAGAATTCTACCTGAGCTTTTGCCGCGCACCTTATCGCCAGGCTGCGGTTCGTATTTAGCTGCGGTCGACTCGAGTACGACGTATTCACTCAGGTAAGCGTAGGCATCCTCGCCTTTTTGCGTTGTAAACTCCGCACCGCCACTACTTGTTACGCGATTTACCGTAACCACATCACCGTTCGAGTATCGACCGGAAGTAAATCGCGCTTCAACAATACGAATACGCTCACCTACGTTGGCTTTACGTTTGACCTCCGTATACTGCGGTTGAGTAATGATTTCATATTCACTCTGCGCGATTGGGCGATCATGTTCCGCTACGTAAACACGGCCGTCTCTGCGTACGGATTTAACTACGAATTCGTCGCCGTCTGCGTATTTCCCCTCTGTACCAAACGCTCCAGTAATGCGGATGCGGTCACCAACGTTTGCCTTAATGTCCGATGTGGAAGTAGGTTCGGCTGCCGGTTGCGCTTCTACTTTCGGGACGAGAACGAGATATTCGGAAGAAATCGTAACCGAACCGTTAATTTCCGGATCGCTCCATGCGTCAACTTTTACGTCATATCCGATCGTGCCATTGCCGTATCTTCCGCCAGATGCCGCAGCTTTGACAATTAAAACCGTATCTCCTTCCGCAGCCTTACGCTTCTCCAACGTATACTCCGTGTCACCGATCGTAACGGTATCGGTCGGAACGAGTACGTTATAACGTTCCGGGAGCATAACAGTATCTCGTCCACGCTTCTCTCCGTAAATCATATCGCTTCCGCATAGTCCGCTCACCTTCGTTACGTCGCCGTTATTGTATTCGAAATAGCCTTGCGTTAAAATGATCGTCTCCCCAACGTCAGCCTTCCGCGTTTCCTTAACGTACACTTTGCCGTCGTGGATGACGTAAGATGACGGGAGTGTGTTCGGTTGAGGCGTAGGTGTGGGAACAACCGGTTCGAGTACCGCGAAATTGCTCGAATTGCCATGCCCGTTGAAACGACGTCGGTCTTTAGCGGAATCTTTAAACCATAGAACGTCATCCTCAATGTACAATTTCGTAACGTATCCGATTTGGTAATCATCGCAATTATGATCCGGCTTAATCGCGACAATCAGATCGCCCTCGACCGCAGCCCGTGCCACTTTACGATACTGCGCACCTTCATACGTAATGATATCCGATTCCGTTAACGCTTCAAGTACGCGGTAATCTACCGAAGATACCGTTTGTGTAATAACGTCACCTCGTTCGCAAATTCCTTCAGCTTCAATATCACCGTCTGAACTGCTTACGTACTTAACATTCACAACAACGGGTACGTTTAAGAAGTAGTGAGTCGGAGACCCAACTCGCGAAACTAAGATAGCTAGATCACCTACGTTAGCCTGGCGCGCCACCTTGCGATACTTCACGCCTTCGTGAACGATTACGTCTTCAGCGGGTTCTTGCGTAGTTTCGATGCGCTTGAATACGGTAAATTCTCCAGCCGGAGTGATCGGGTCGCCGTCCTCATCGATAATTGATGCATCGCCGTCGGAATCCGTAATGACTTCGTAAAATGCCCCTTGCGGTAAGAACGAGAAGCCGTCCTTATCCATGCGGACGATATCGCCAACAACCGCATCCTCGTAGGATTTCGCGTAGTTTACACCGTTGTAAGAGATTTGCTCGGATACCGCTGTTACACCGTTTAATTTCGCCATTAATAAATTGCTCCTTTAGCGGTCGATGCCGCGTATATTTTTATTCAGCGTTACTCTACGTCACATTGCGCCGTAATCGTGCCTTCCGCGTCGTATACCCGTTCAAACGCGTAATCTTTGGCGCATTCTTCGCCGTGTACGAAGCCGCCTCCGTCATCTAAACGCTTTACTTCCGTTCCTACGTAAATCTCGCGCCCACACCATGCGCAGTGTGCGACGGTGATCGGCTCGGCGGGTTCCTCAAAGCGATCTAATCCGCGGGACATACATAACTTCCCCGATTCATTTCGATGGGCAACTCAAACCACCGTTCAGCCGCCCGCGCCTCCGTAGCCCAGTACTCGCCAAGCCCGCGGTTTTCGAACATGTAGACGCGCGGCTTCTCACCTTCCGCTCCCATGACGCCAATAATGTAATCAGCTTCGGATAGCGTATAAGGCTCGCCATTCCCTTTCTTCGCGTAGACTACGAGGTCGCCGCCGCGGTCTATACGTTGGCGGATCGTTTTAATCTGCGCCGTATACCACGTTTGGTTGGCGGGATCTCGCATGACGACGTCGAACGATTCGTCCGTTTCCGGCTTCGCGACGATGAATCCGTTCGCTAATAACGCGGTTCTTGCGATTAATTCCGAGTGCTTGCCGACTGCTTCCGTTATATGTGCGATTTGTTAGCGCCCCCTTTCACACTCGCCGGCCGCGATTAATACGCGAACTGGCGGTTTATTGCCGTTACCTCCTGCGGATGCTGATACCGGACGTTCTAATAATGCGTTCATTTTACGCCAACCTCCGATTCATTTACGCCGACCATTACGAACGCAATTATCAACGCTGCTGCTACCAGGAACGCGAATCCAAACGGAATGCTTCCGCCTGCAAATCCAACGATGGCCGTGACGCCCAGCGCAAGAATCGCGAGAAATCCGATAACGAGCAACGCTATAATTGCGATAAATAATGTGATGCCGAGTTTCTCACGCATACAAGCACGCTCCTTAACCGTTTACTAGTTGATCGATACGCGACGCAATGCCCGCGTTTTGAGCACGCTGCTTAATCGCTGCCTGGCGCAACTCTTCGATGACAAGGAGCTCATCCGTTAACGTTGAAATCTCCGCGCTAAGTTTTTCGTTATGCTGCGCTAACTTACGTTGCGTTGCGGTAAATTTTGTGATTACACGCTCACTTGCGCGTTGTAGACGGTTAATACGACCAGTAAATTTGGACATGTTTTTATCCGCTCCCTTTTCGTTTAATTAACGCGATCACCGCGGTTAAAAGTTAAGATTTGGCGCAGGCGCATTCGGATCGATCGGCTTAATTGATTCACCGTCAGCTTCCGGCTGTTTCGGTGCGCTTGCGGCAGCCGCTGCTGTATCGCCACCATACGTTAAGCCCAAGCGACCGATATCAAAGCCCGCGATGACGAGGTTCTTAATCTGCTCCGCTTCGTCCGCTACGTACAGGCACGTTTCGAGCGATTCCATATCGAACGGAGCCGCGCCAAGTTTCGCGTAATTCTCGCGCTGCTTATCCGTCAGATCCTCGTCCATATCGATAATCGGAGATAACGCAACGACTGCGTTTGTAGACTCGCCGGACTTCGAAAGTTCGAACGCTATTTTGCCGAGTTTATTGGCGTACTTCTGGATGACGGCCTTAATCGTTTTCTCTTGTTTCGGCGAGAAGTCGATAACGATATCCTTGCCAGTATCGAGATCGAAGAATGCGCGTAGGAATTTCGGCTTGCCACGGTACAGATACGCCTCGTCAGTCAGCGGCTTAACGTCTGCATCACTGGCGCCACCTTCTTTGGCCGCGTTCGCTTCTCCGTAAAGCAGTTCGGCTGCGCGATCCCATACAGTCGGATTAGCGGTGATAAACCCTTTCGCGTTGCGATCAGCGGGATTCTTCGGCACGAACGTGTTCACTTTTTTGTAGATCGAGTAACCGTAATATTCCGCTACGTCCTCAATCGATTTGATGCCGACTTTGTATGACGTGCCAGTCTTAAGCGATACAATCGGACTTTCCTTTGCGGCACCATCGTTAGCCGTTGCGGAATTTAAAGCATCGTTACCCTTTTTCGTGAATAAACTCATTCGATCACGTTCCTTTTCGTTTAATTACGTCATTAAGCGTCGACGCTACGCCGGACTTACTCTTGCGTCCGCTATCGGATATTAACGCCTTACTGACCGCGTTAACGGCTGCGGTCCGGTCAAATGCCTTCCGCGTTTCGCTCGGTAATATCCGATAGCCGACGCAAGAACCGTTTGACTCTCGCGGCCTTATACTACGTTAATGTACGGTCGATTGAATGTCGTACACTTTCGCGAAAACTTTTTTACACGTAAGCAGCGATTCCTTTTGCCAGCGTTGTTTTCTCGCGGCGCACATCGAATATCTCCGCGTTAATCATATTGATTTCTCCGTCGATTTCCGCGATACGGGCGTCCATTTGGCTCGCAACGTTAATACTCGCGGTCTTCAATCTGCGCAAACTGCACTCGGCGCGTTCGACGGTCAATTCTGCTTTCCGCAATTCCAGGCGTTTTAATTCGCGTGTTTCCTTACGTTGGGCTGCGCGCAATATACCGGTCAATGCTTTCGCAACACTTTCGCGTACTGATACTGGCGAATCCTCCCGTGGATACATCGTAATCACAGTATCTTCATGTAACGCGACAACGAAGGCTGTCCGCTTATAAGCGAATAGGCGCGCGCTGTTGCCGTCCTCCCCGATCACATTGGCGTCAATTAGCGATGACTTACGTAATAAGTCCATGACGTGCATTGGCGCTTTCGACCGGTCAACTCCGAAATACTCGACTGCGCGTTCTAAAGCGTGCGGCGTTACAAATATCTTACCGGTAAAATGCGTACCGGTACGCGGGTCTAACATTAGCGTCATGCGATCACCGCGCCTTTCAGAGACATACGCGGCAAGTAGTCGGCGAGATCTTCGTAGTCGCGACAGCTTCCGTTATATTGGAGAAAGGCGTTATCCTTAGTGGATGGGCGGCGTTTAGCGGGCGATTTATGTGTTTTGCGTATATTTGCGTTAATCATTACGTTATCCTCCGTATCTTTGCGTAAACTTAATGTAAGCATGACCGAATAAACGTTGACAATCGCGACTTTTTTAAGTAAAATCGTAATTGTAAACGAACTTGTTGACATAATTTACAAGTATAAAATAGCGTCAAGTTGTATATAATGTTACTGACAGCTTTGCGCAATATGTTATAATTAGAATTAAGAAGCGGTAATCCGACGTAATGCTTAAACGCCGGACTGCGGTTTTTCTTATTAGACTGCTAAGTAATCCTCAATATCCCCGAAACGATTGGCGTCGAATTGGCGAGAAAGCGAGCGTAACTTGCGGTCAACAGTATTGCGTTGAAGACCGAGCGCTTTGGCGAGCGCATTGACAGTCTTATAACGCGGAAACTCTTTGATGATTACTGTCATCGCTGAGTCATTTTGAACTTTAGTCGGTTCGAGAATGGAGTCGAGGAGCGAAAGCTTTTCGGCTTCTTTCTTTGTGTGCATTCGTTCATATACGTGATCTTCAACTCGGTATCCGTTATCAATGCGATCGAGTTCAGATATTGGCGTATCTTCTTCGTCGCTTTTACGTTCGATAATCGATTGTTCACGCTTCAGTCTGCGTAAACTTGTCCGCTGTAGATTCGATCTGGCGCGGTTGATCCAGCGAGCCAGGTAATTGGCGAAATCTCCTAGACTGCTGTCCCATTTATCGATCGCCTTCATAAGCGCATCATCATAAAGGGCAAACATCGTACTCTGATCGGTGCATGTTCGTTTGGCGTCCCCATACACACTTCGCGACCACTTAGGCTCGTACTCGTCGTATATAGCGCGGAAACTATCTTCTGTTGGTCTCAACTTGTACGAGATTACCAAGCTATTTAATTGTTCTTTTGTCACTCAACAATCACCTTCGTTTCTTATTTTTCGCTTACACTCTACTTATGTACAGTAGTTAGAATGTCATACAACTTTTCGCGAATTATTTTTGGAACTTCTTTCTAAAGCGCATCTCTGGTATTATTACTTAGTAACATACGCCCAAAATACGGAGGCAAGCGTCAGTGGACCGCAAAGTCACTATCGGACGCTGCCGTATTCCGGAATTCCTTAACGCGCGAGGATGGGATCAGAAGTATCTCGCAGAGCGTACGGGAATTAGCGAAAGCACTATTTCCTCATACTGTACGAATACCCGTAAGAAAATGCCGTTAGTTACAGCGGTAATAATTGCGGACTCTCTTGGCGTTGAGGCCCGCGATTTATACGAAGGGCTTCAGGTTAAGGAGGAATAGGCGGCGTGTGAGCGTTCGGTTAAATCCGGACCCTCACCGTTGATCGATCCACGATTGTGGATTATCACTTACTGCGCCGCCCTTTCCGCATACCCTTCGCTTGTAAAACATCTTACCTTCTACTAAAGTTTACCATGTTTTCCACCTTGTTGGAATGCATGTGTTTGGGGGTAAACACTGCTATTGACAGTCAAACACTTATATGCATTACCCTTTTACTATAAGTACATTCGGGAACAATTTCCGCAGAACTCGCACTTTAATACCCGCGATCTCCCCGCGTATACTCGAATTTGCGAAAACTACCTCCGGCTTGAACATCGAATCTACCACTTTATCCACGTTTTCCATGTTGATCAAATTCGAATTATCAGCGCGCCAGAATCCGAAGCTGTCTAGCATTTCCTCTAAGACGCTCAGTGCTCCGTTAAGGTTGAAAATATAATCTCCGCCAATTGCTCGCACTCTAAGTCGGCGGTCATTCTTCGATATTTCAATAGCATCAATAAGGATAATCTGACCTAGGGGTATTTTTTCGTGAGTTTTGATTATCTTTCCGTCAACTATTCTGCTACATGATAGCGTTATTTTGTTCTGCATAGTTGGGTTCTCACTTTTTCAGGAAGTTTTTTGGTGCGTCGATATCGCCGATACCGCCTTTCGCTACGATAAAGAATATGAACGCAATAGTAAACGATGCAACGGACATAAATTTAGCTAGGTTTTTCATCAGTTATCCACCTCCCTTCGCGGAATCAAGAGCAACGCTTGTGTCGCGAATCCCAGCGTAACGATCCCGGAATCAAATACGAAGCCTGATGCCGTTATTACGATCGCTACCGTTTTGAACACCGCTTTCGCACGCTTACTGCTCGTCCAAAACGTATTGCGCAAGTTTGTCGGCGCGAGCAATATCACGATTACTAACGCGGCCGCGTTTATCCACGAAATCGCCACAGGACTTATGGAAATAAACGGAATTATCGCGTAGATAGTTGCAGTAATGACGGCGCATAAATCGAGCGATTTCAAATGGAATCCACCGCTCACCATTCGGAGCGCCATGAACGCTTGGCCGGCGATTAATGTTTCCGCCAACTTACCGGTAATGAGTCCCGCCAATACCGTCAGCATCGCGATAGATATGAAGTTGATTGATACCGCATATTGTGTGACGAGTGATTCGCGGCTGCGCTTTTCGTCAGTATTCCACTTTAACGTAAAATCCGCGAAATTATGCGATAACTTCATCGTAATCAATGGCGACCGTACTCCTTCCGGCTTGAAATGTATAATAGCAGCGCCAGCGAAACGGCGAGCAGCGGTATGATAATGAGGATATGCGTTTGATAATTGAGTATCCAATACATAAACGTTGCGACGGCGACCGACCCGAGTATATTCGCGAATAAGTCTAACTTAGATCTCCGCTGAGTTCCGTATTCATCATGTGGCGGGATGTCAACGTACGTGAAGCCGAGTCCGAATCGGTAAAGGACGAATGCGACCGCGTAGCACACAAGTTCCGTTGCTATCTGGATTATGTACGTTCCGAGTCCGTTAATTGCTTCCGCATCATCCATTGTTACGATACCTGACGCAAGTAGCGTAGGATATACAATAAACTGGATCAATAAGAACGTAACGTAGCCGATCGCAGTTAACGAAAAGGCATAATCTGTACTAACACGTATGATGAAGCGTAATGCGACTATGTAAAGTACGAATTGAATCGCGGTATCGAATTCCGCTAAGCCGAGGACGGTGCGGTTAATGAACGATACAAGCGAGATGACAACGGCTATTACGATTAGCTTGTTGAAACTACGCCAAAACGGCCAACGGAAAATTTTATATATGAGTACTAATGTCGCGAGCGAGTCTAAGGTGCCGAAAAACACATTTAATAACGAATCCGCCATCGGCCTGCACCATCTTCTTCTATAATAATTTCGGAATTTTACTCCGCACTTCTCGCGCGCCCTCTACGTATTCCCTAACCGCGGTGAGCCCGCTATTTGCCGCTAACTCATTCGGATCTTTCCAACGCTTCGGGTAGCCGGCGACTTTAACCGTTAATTTACCGCGGAATGCCTCGATAATTTGGCGCTTCAGCTTTTGGCCCGCCGCGTCATGGTCCGCCATAATAACGAGCTCCTCGATAGGCGAACGCAGTATGATATCGCGCTTCGTTTCATTAAACGCGCTGCCGCCCGTTGCGACTCCGAATATGCCGGCCGCTGCGAGTGTCTGCGCATCAACTTCCGCTTCCACGAGTGCCGCACGTTTTATTCGACGCTCATACGCGATATGGATTCCATAGACACACTCACGTATAGGGCGCGCGCCTTTCTCGTACCAGAACACTTTTGAATCAACGCGTCGGTACTTTACGTTTGCGAGCGTTCCGTCCGGATTGTACCAAGGCATGGTGACCGCGTGGCGCTTCCTATCGTAGCCTACTCCGTATAAAACCTGAATCTCATCCGGGATCATACGCGATTCAAGGTACGGATGGCGGAATTGGTACGCGTCGAGTATACGCTTATCTAGCGGCCGGCGGCGCTCGGCTATCGTTAGGTTCGGCACTTCTAACTCGTAATCCTCCGCGTACGGATCGGCGAGCTCGGAAGCGTACTCCGCGAGTAAATATTCCGCGGTCGAATACTCATCCTCTCCGCGTAAGAATGCGAGCAACTTTACGAAGCCGCCGCGTTCGCCCGATCCGCTGTCCTGCCAGTAGCCAGCCTTCGCGGTTAGCGTGTCCTCGAGGTAAACGTAGAAGGACGGTGTCTTATCGTATCGGAACGGACTTACAGCGAGCAACTTGTCCGCCTGCCATATCGCGCGAGTCCAATCATATTCGCGGAGTTCACGTTCGATGTCGACGGAGACTCGGCGTCCGTTTAGCGTTAGTGTGGCGGACAAGTGCGGTCACCTCCGTATTCCTATCATATTACTTCTTTTGGATGGACTCCTTCATTGTTTATAATGAAGTAATCTTCAGGATTGAACTTATCCATTGACTCAGTGCTGTTTATAAATTCATAAAACTTAATTGCTGATAGACTGATTTCTGGAAGCAATTCGTCATTAACATCTTTCAACGCTGTAAATAGAAGTTCGCGAGCAAAGACTGTTTTCTTCAATCCAAAAACTTTCGCAAAAGCCTCTAATAATCTGCCATCGCCGTAGTCTAACGAGATAGTGAATTTATCCTGAGGTTGATTAGAGATTGCTGCTTCTTTAACAAGTGCTTTGATATATGATTTTGTGTTGTTATTGCTTTCCATGATCTTTTACCTCCGAAATTGTTATTTACATCATGTGGAAATCTTATCACCAAAGACCCAAGTTGTAAATAACATTTTTACGTTACTTAAAATAACGTAATTTCGTTGTATATTAATATTCAAAAATTACTCACAAATTGCGCAGCCGCCTCCGTACCTTTCGGTAACTCCCGCAAAACGCCGTAATCCATCAGCGCCAGCAAGTCGATCGCGAATCCCTCGCCACCATTACGGCCCTTTTCAACGCCGATTCTTCCGTTACCATCTACAGCATCGAACGCGAATAAGTTCGTCGCGATTTCTAATACAGCCTTCGTCGTTTTCACTTGATCGCGCCTCGGCAGCTTTAATTCGCGCCTCCCCTCGTCGTCCGCATCGGACTTTTCCGTTGATGACGCTTGTATCGCGAATATGCCGACGACGTCGTTCGCTCCGATAATCTGTTCGAATTTGCGCGCAGCTTGTTCGGCCGCACCACCCGCCGTCTTATTCACGTTAGAACCGTAGATATCGCTGAGTCCGTAAAAAGGATCGATTACACATACGTCAATTTCCGGATTTTGCTGGAGCTCGCGGTCTAAGTCCGCCAGTGTTCGCGTTAGATCACGGTCGCCCTTCGCTTGAAGATATAGCGCGCCAGGATAATATTCGTTGAGCGCGTCAACAACGCTAAGAAAATACGTTTCTATTTCACCGTCAAGCTGACCGCTGAGTATCGCCTTATTGGGGATACCGACTTTCTGCGCTAGTTCATCGTGGTCGAGCGCACCTTCGCGAGCCGTTATTATAGAGAGTAAACGCGATAACCACAGATACGCTTTGAGCTCGTAAGACTTAACGAGAACCTTCGCCCCTTGGCGCAGCAGCTCGTCGACCAAACACGCGATAAGATACGACTTGCCTCGGCCAGACTCCGCCATGACTCCGTAAATGTCACCGGAATAGAGGCCGCCAATTTCCGCGTTCAGCGATTCGAACGGCGTTTTCCACAGTTTGAACGAGCGGCCGTCTTTGCGCTTCTCGTACTCCGCGCGGAACTCATGACGGAGCGTATCGAGTGTTTTGAAGTTCAACACACGGACCTGTGTTCCCATTGTAATACGATCGGATACCTCACGCAAGTAATTTCCGAAGTCCTCAGCGGATTTTTCCGTAAACTTTTGCGATATCTCACCGGACTCGAACCATTCCGCGAATAACCGCTTGCCGGACGCGTCTTTCAGCCGTTTCGCGAGGAATTCGTATGAGTCCGTCACGGCCGGAATATACGTGAAACCGTCGATCTCGCCGACAAGAGTCGCGTATGAGGGCGCTTGTCCTTTATTCGCATCCGCGTGTTGTAGTACGAAACGGACCCCGCGTTTTTCAACGTCCGTTGCGAAATCCGATTCGGTTATTGAGTAACGAATGAGCGCGCCTATATCGTTATCGTCGACGATTTTCGATATTAACTGTTCGCCATAATTTGCCATGCGTGCTTTACACCTCCGATTATATATTGGGCGTGTCCATTACGTAAAACTCAGAAAACTGTCAAAAACGGTGATTTTTCATTTTAAGGAAATCTTGTATACACGCGTATACATGTATACAAAACGTATACTTTTTATCAGAATATCTCTAGCTTCGTTTACATCAAGCCATAGCTTGAGAACATACGTTATTAGAGACAATCTGTAAACACGAGTTAACTCATCTTTATAAGTCATCGATGTATACAAAAACTGGTCTCTACCTCCCATAAAGTAAACAAAAACGCACTCACCGCATACTTTCTGTATACAAACGCTAGTTATGGATTCGTCGGAGGTATACTGCCTAAACTCTTATTTTCTCCGTTTTGCTCACTTTCTCATTCCCCTATTACTCGTCCCCTGGAACGATATCTCCACGCACATATCACGCACTCGATCAGCCAGGCGCGCGTCATACAACCGCATAAGTTCCGCCATCGGTAGATTCGACGTATAAATAGTCGGAAGCCCGTCCGTAGTCCTTGCGTTAATTATTACGTGTAGATCTGCGCGAAAAGCTTCGCTGGCATCACGCACACCTACGTCATCCATAACGAGAAAGGGTACGCGTGCACTGATAATCTGCTTCTCGTAGTAACGTGCGGCGGCAGGCGCTGCTACGTCTTCAGGTACGCGCGGTCTATTGAACGCGTTGAAATCCGTCTGCCACTCGTTCACATCGAGAAAATATGCGGGCCTGTCTGACGCTTGCCTATTGCGCCTGAGAGATCCAATGTAATTAACGATGAGATATTCGTTAAGGAGAGCGGCAGCCGTCGTCGTCTTACCGGTGCCTGGTTCCGCGGAATATAGATACAACGATTTGATGCGTTTGGCGCCGTCATCAAATTGTCGAGTAAATGTTTCCGCATAAGAACCGATGAATGTTCCGAGTGCCATCGCGTCGCTGCCTATACGAACGATGGAATCACGACTCGGCGCATTCTTGAGCGTTAGCAACCGGTAATCTGACGGAAGGTTAGCCGCTGCTGCGCGCCCTCCCTTGCCGGAGAAACCGTGATTAGCTACGTAAGGACCGCATTGCGCGCTACATTTGTCCGTATTGGCGTACGTACATTGTTCGCGTAGAATGCATTTACTAGCGTGGTTATGGGACAACGTTTGATCACCATCCTTTGGCGCTATTTATTATTAACTCATGCATTTACTATAAGCCAAGCGTTTTGGTATAATTTATTAAATACTAATTCTACACCTAAATTTTCCTACGTTGGCTTTTAAAATCAACTAATTCTAAGGAGGTAAAGTTAAGATGATTAGTTCTTCTCAGCTAAACTCTATAGAATGGGTCTCTAAAGAAAAAGTGCGATTAAAACAAATAATAAGGGATAATAAAAGAGACGGTTTATTTCTACTGAGAGTACAAGTATGCCTACTTTGGTTAATGAAGTTTAAGCAGACGGATATTACAGAAATAACCTCTCTATCAAAGGTTACAGTCAATAAGTACATCTCAGATTATAAAATAGATACATCATTTAAAGAGAAGAAACATTTAAAATCTGGGCGGCCTTCATTTTTATCTAAAAAACAAACAGCATTACTAATAAAGAACTTGAATGATATTAGTTTTCTCGCGACACATTACAACTTAGATATGATAGGCGCTTGGGTAATGCGAGAGTTTAATGTTTCTTATTCGGAAAAAGGGTTACAAAAACTGTTACTTAGACTGGGAATAGATATATAAATACTTTTACAACCACGCAGCCACTTCGCCCGCACTCGGACCGCTTACCTCCGCAGCCGCACGCCTTTCTCGCGCCTCTTTCTCCGCAAGAATCCTCGGCAACAACCGACTTGCCACGTACGATAATACGAAGCCGGCCGTTAGCTGCGGATAGTCACGTGTCGGCTTATACTCGCGGAATGCCTCGTCAAATACCTCGCGCAGAACTTCTCCGCCGTACTGCGTTAAATTACGTTTGATCACCGCCTGCTCAAACGACCAATTCCTCATTGGTACATATTGCTCGACACTGTAGAGCTCGCGATTTTGGTCGGCGAAATATGCAGAGACTGTGCGGACGTTCCACTTATCGTGCGGAAGATTACGCCAGTCGGACGTGTTAACTTTCGGTGGCTTCGGTTGTTTCGGCGCTGCTTGTTTACGTGGCATATCGCTCACCTCCTCTGCACACTTATACGATACGATATTAGTAAAGTTTAGGGAAACCGCAAAAACAGCCAAATCCGCTGATTACGCTTTTATTGGTGAACCCTTCTGCATACCCTTATTAATACCCTAATTAGTACCATCAAGGTACTTTATTTACTCTACTTATCCGTAGGTCTATTTAGTATTTTATATCAGAAAAGCATCTCAAAAGTACATCCAGACGTTAACTCTCTTATTCAAGCTAAATCGTAATCTTACGTTAATTCTCGCATAACTTGCTGTCACAATGCTATAGACGCGATGTGCGGATTTAGCACAAGTCTAGTTCGCGCACAAGTCTACGCGCAAACATTCGATCGGAGAATGCGGCAGTCCCTACGCACTGTCCACCGTCCCACCTATTTACGTCATTGCGCGCCCTTTGGTATACGTCCGAAAGTACCTCTCGTAACCGGTCGACTTCCGCTTCAGCGTCTACAGCCCGTTTAATTGCGTGCGGCCAACCGGTGCGTGCTTCGGTAATAAAACGTGCGTCGTATTCTTTTACATCCAAATATGACATATCATCGCCTTCAGCACGAACTACGTCCGTCCGCAGGTCCTCCGTACATATCGGGCAATCCTGACCAGTGTAATGTACCCAAGGTCCCGCCGTCGCCGCGTCACATATCGCCAGGTCAGCGGTTAGGTCACGATCGGTTAAGTTTGGTATATTTTTCATAATTAGCATATCACTCCTTAACAATATTTACAAACGCTAATTTAAATTGTTACATTTGTAAATAATATTATTACTTTTATATCGTACAAATGTAAATAAATTTATATACGTCACTCACCGTTAACCTCCTGCGCCTTCCAGCACGTTTGATCTCCGCGTTTAGATTCCGTGAGGACTAGCGCTCCAATTGGACGGCCTGCAAGCACCTTTAGTAAGTCAACGGTAAATATATTCACGCTACGTCCGCTCTCGACGTGTTTCAAATATACGCGATTGCCAGAGGACCGCTCGAATACGAATTCGCCCATAATGACTTCCTTCGGAACGTCGGTCGCGATGAAGGTTCCACCGCAATCCCCCTCGTAATAGCCGTGCTTACGCCGAGCGTTCCAGCTATTCGTCGTATGTCCGCATTTGTCACATACCGCTTTCCTAATCGTTTTATTAGCCGCCATTACGCGTTCACCCCTTCGATTTTTATACCGAGCGTGTCGATGACGAATCTCGCTCCGGCAACAAATCCGCGATCGAACTCTCTCTGCGCAGTCAATAGCCCATGTTCTGCGGTATAGCATTTATCCGTGTACATTCTTCTAATCTCCGCATGAACCCGTTGTTCTGCCGTGAGATCGCGATCATAATCGTTGATTAGCGCTGAAATTAGAGTATCGAAATTAGTGCCGCCTTCTTCTGTGACATAACGACGCAGCGTCAGCGCGGACGGTCCCATACCGCCACGAACCGCTAGTTCGATGATTTGAGCGTTATTTAGACTACCGGCGCGGAAAGTCTCGATCGCATCCGCAACCTCATTCGGCAATGTCACGCGCTTTATGTCGCTCATCTTACGTCCTCCTTTATATTTGTGCAAACCGCAAAATTGTCTCTAATAGCCCGTCTTCGCGAGAAATTCACGCTATAAACCTACCGCAATGCATATAAACCCTTATTTCGGTATAAATACGTACAAACGTTCGCTAAACACTTCAAAATCCCACACCAGTCCTACGAAAAATAATTATGCAACTATTTCCCTTATCCCTGCCGTCAATTCCGTAAGTGCCCGCCGTTCTTCCATGATCGCGTAAATATAGCCCGCCATCTCCTCTGACTCACCCCACGCTGACCGCACCGCCACCGTTTGAATAACCGCTTCAAGGCCCGCCAGTGTAAATCCGTAGAATGCCGCCTGCCGCCACTCATCGCGAGGAACATAGACGTAACCCTCCGCTGGATTAACGGGCGGCTTAACCGTGTGGCGGCGTTCGAGGATAAAGTTGCGATCGCCATCCGTTGTTAGGCGGAAGTCTGGCGTTAGAACAATCGATTTGTTTGCGTTAGTTTGCGTCATATTGCGCCTCCTTAAATATTGCGTCAATAATATCGTCTCGCATGGCAGGGGTTATCGGAGAGCCAGCAGCGTTCTTATGACCGCCTCCTTCGTACTGTTTCGCGAATAATCCGACGTCCACTTTGTCGAGCCCGCGATAGCTAACGGACCTTGACGGATTTATTATCGCGATAAAATCTACGTTCGGATATTCAAACGGTAGGCGATTGCTGAGTTCGCTATAATAACGCTCAGCGAATACGATTCCGATGAAATGGCCGCCAATTTTTCGTATAATGAGTTCGCGTTTTTTAGATTCCGTATACTCGCGAGCCTTTTCTGAATCTAACTGTAGCAGCAAACGCTCGGTGTCCGTAAACTCAATCGATAAACTATCGGTAAAACGCCGCACAAACCGATCGCGTCCAATGATATAAAGGAGGTCGTTCAGTTCTCTCGCGCTGTCATCGTTATACACCGTGGACCATTCCCACGTATCGTAGCGTCGAACCGTCTCTGTAAATGAAGCGAGGTCGAACCTTTCCGATGGGTACCGAAGCGTTTCGAAGAAGAACATCTCCGTACCGGAACGCTTGCCTCCGTGTGGAGAATCCGTTTCAACAAAAGCCCAGCTATATCTGTTTAGCCACAGCGCGGTAGGATGGTGGTCTAACAGCATCACTTTTCCGGAAAACTCCGATAACCGATCCGCGACTTCTTCGTTAACGCTTATGTCCGTGATGTAGATAAATTCGTAGTTGTCCGTAATCCCTGCGGACAGGAAATCCGCGATCTTCTGATTTACGTCATGATAATCGCAATACTCAATGTCTATGCGGTCACCGAATGTGTGGAGCGCAACGATAGCGCAGCCTACTCCGTCTAAGTCCGTATGTGTAAAAAGTTTAATCCGACTCATGCTCGCGCCTCCTCAATTATCCATTTACCGCGGATCTCATCTTCGCGAAATATTATTCGCCAGCCGTCCTTCTTTAGTCCGCGGTCCCCGGTTACTTCCGATTTAATCCACGCGCCCTTTTCGTACGCTGCGAATGCAGTCGCGAAGTCTACGAGCTGCTGGCGTTTGCGCCATTCGTAACTAGCGAGAATGTCCGTAGTAGGTACGAACGTTTCAACATCCTGGAAGAAACGCGGATCATTCCACACTAACGCTTTAGACGCGTAGTTAGCGTACGCCGTAAAAGTAACCGCGCTTCCTTCAAACGGCCCACTCGCGACCTCGTACGTTTCCCCTTCTCGAATATCGCGTAACATTTCCCACGTTTTCATATAGCGGGCCTCCTCGTTTTCTGCCGCAGCAGGATTGTGTGATTACAGTAGCAAAATAGGACATGTTTGTTCGCAATCAACCGCAGCCAAATTGAGTAGGTTTCACGGGAAGCTGGCGGGATCTTAACGTTGGGTTAACGTATAGAGAACGTTAATAACGTTATAAGAGCGTATATAAAGATCTTTAAAGATATATAAAGATCTAAGTACTTAAGATCTAACGATATTCACTACGTTCATATCGTTTCGCCACGGATAAACCCGTTCCGTAGCGAATCAATTAAACATAGACCTTATCGCGCAAAGGGTTTCGTAAGAAAACCCAACCAAACGGACAGCACGGGCCACCAGTTTCGCAAGTCCTACCGTAGCCACCGAATCCCCGCCGTGACTTTACCGTGGAATTTGCGCGAAATTAGGCGTTTTGGTAGCGAGTTGGAACATTTTATCATCCGTAATGTTAAACGCGCTAATTTGACGGTAAAACGAAGGCGAAACGTAATAGCGGTATTTTTCGAATTGCTTGCGTTAATCGATTGAGTGCGTAGCAGGATCGTATGACTACAGTAGCAAAATAAGATATGTTTTTTAGCGTCATCCGAGACGCCTAAAACGGCATTCAAGTATACGATATTACGTACAATGAAGCGTATTTACGTTATTTGAACGCTGTAAACGGCCTTTAAGTTAAACGGTGAAACTCAGATATCGACGCAGCCAAACGCGGCGGACGCGTTCGTTACCACGTGATAGCTCGGCGAGTTCGAGGAATATGCGTGGTGGACACGCGGCGAAATCGAGTACTTTAGCGCTCATGAGGCGGCCTCCTTTCGTTCGTGATTACCGAAGTCAATACGAATTGGGAACGCGATTCCCGTTGATTCGCGCCAAAGTTCAAGCGATGAGACAACGTAACCATAGCGTTCATTATCGCGTTTGATTTCGTCAATTGTGCGTGAATTAGCGTAACACCAGTCGACAAACTGCCTATATTCATCGAAGGTGAGTCCGTTTAAGTCCGCGAGATACGCGACTACGTCTGCGAATCGATTGGCGTCGATATCGGTGCGCGTGCGTATCCATTCGAAGGGGTTAGCGTCGTTTTTGGAGCAATTTACACTTTGCGACAGCGGGATGATATTTCCTAAGTAGGTACCCCCGTGACCGGTTGCGATGGCGATAAAATGATCGTCGTCTAATCGAGATATTCTTTGTGTAAGTGCGCACAAAGTACCAAACATATCTTTCATGTCTCTGCGTATTTCATCTGACCACTGTAGTGTCAAACATTTCTTTAATGTTCTGTACTTCAATCTTTGCACTGCACATTTGAATCGGTTCCGCCTCTCCCAACTTTGTTTATTGAGAGAACATCGCTCTAAATTATTAAGCCTCCAGTTATTGGATAATTCTCTCTGATAGAGCGCGTTTTCTACACGCCATTTTTTGCGTGCTTTTCTCATACGATCTTGATTCCCCTCTCTCCAACGACGATTAATTTCTTGAATTTGTTCCCTTCGTTGGCCGTACCTAAGTTGACTTATTTCCTTGATACACTCCTTACAATGAGGTTTTCTCCCTGTGGGATTCCGTGAAGCTACGTGATACTCCACCAACACCTTCACAACGAAGCACTTCGTACACTCCTTCGCGTCAACTTCCTCCGCCTGCCTATCCGCGATTCTATACATAAGCAACTTAGTCAACTCAACGTGTTTCCGTCGCTTTTTTACCTCAACGATTGCCCCGACGCTACTACTTCGTTTACTAACGCCCGCCTTCGACATGTTACCGTTACCTCCTTCGTTTTCCACTTATACTTCCTCTATGTACGCTGATCGAATGTCGTACAGTTTTGGGGAAAGATTTATTTTCGTTTCTATACTGCATTGTACGAATACTCCGATTAATCTCGCACAAAAACGCAAAAAATTAAGCGCGACAACTCGTTAATAACGAATCGCGCGCTTAAATGGGAAACTATTTAACGCAGGGTACGGGTCAAAAACATTGTTAGATTCCGCTCCTACGGTTATAATAGTAGTAATCGAATAAGAGATCGTGATGAGTTATGTTGACCACCCGTTTCAACATACGTTGATTTAGTAGTGTTCGGACTGACGTTTGGACTACTGAATGGACAAGCGTTGAGCCAAATGAAGTCCATCCGTAAGTTGACAGGGTAGGGGTCAGTGGTTCGAGCCCACTACAGGTCATCCAGAGAAACCCTTACGTTGTAAGGGTTTATTTCATGTTTAGAGAACTATTGATCCATGAATGAGTGCCAAATTCGGTTCCGTGGTCAATATTTGGTCAAGAATGCATTTTTCTGATCAATAGCGGTTTTCACATTTCTTTTGCTTTGCAAATAAATAAAGCCCACTCCAATTTGCTGAGTGAGCTTCACTGCAATTTCCGTTTAAAATCTCTTATGTATGAGTCCGTTTCAATGGATTTAACTGAAAGCATTTCAAGAATGCGATCTTGTCTTTCTTGCCCTTCAATAAGTCCCTTTACGTTATCCTTGGTTTCCTTAATATTTTTCTCAACGTTATCTGATTTATCCTCTAATGATTTCAAACTGCCATTGTTTTCCCCAACCATCTTAATTAATGTACCCAACATTTCCTCAATTCGATTAAGCTGCATATTTTCCATCTTCTCAACTCCCTAGCTTTGTTAGTTTTAATTATAAAATACCTAGCAAGAACCGACCTATAAACATGGCAATAAATTTAACTCGATTCATTACTGAAAAGCAGTTTTCCGAAATTAACAGCAGTCTCCTTTGGTATACTAGTCGGTATGTAAGGTCTATATCTTTTTATTAGAGGTCATAATAAAGAAAACCTTGAAGTCTTCTTCAAGGTTTTTCTCACTGATCAATTTGAAAAATAACTACAAAACATTCAAAGTGTTCCTAAACAATAAAAAGAGATTTTTGGCGCTACATTTCAACAAGTCCGAGATACATAAATATTAGAATTTTATTTTAATTTCTTCTTCGCTTTATATCATTGTGGGTATAGTCTTTAAATGTCCTATTGATTTTTGCAAATGCAATTTTAGTTGAAGCTTTATCAATTGGTTGAAAAATCATATCAGCAAAATCCACGATTTCCATTTCAAGTCCCTCATCCTGAAATAATTTAACGAAATCACCGATGCTTGGATTTTTGTCTACATCACAAAAAAAAGGTATCTCTTTAAAAGTTTTCGTTAAACGATCATTATATTCTACCACAGCAATATATTTGATTTTAGTCGCCAAAATTGTCGCCTCCGCTTTCGATAACTGGCTAGCACAGTGCTTTTGCACTAAGCCCCTTTAGTTTTGCGTCCCTACTTTTCAATAGGTTTGCCTTGTCGAGCACTAACTGCTTAACATTAAATTTCAGTCTACATGAATTGGTTAATTATGTCTAGTTCTAAAGTAGCAGTTACTTAAAAACTTACTGTAAAAGAGTAGCTTCAGCTTAGGCTATATGACAATCCCAAAACAGTCATCTTGCTTTAGAAAACCCTTGTGAATTAACGTTTTTTTGTTCAACAAACAAAAAAAACGTGGCCAATTCGGCCACAGTTTGCTCTATCTCCTTATTGCTCCTCATTCACCACAACCGCATCACGAATCTGCTCAAAAGAAACCGGTGTGTAATCCAGTTGTTCCACACTCACATTATAATAATGAAGTCCCTCGTATTTCTGCCCGTGAATGTGGCCATGGACATTGACGTATGGCATCTGTTTGTTCATGTACATGGGTTCGTGAGACAGGAAAAAAAAGTTTTTATAAATGATCGGATAATCGCTCACTTCATCAAAACCGGCATCGAGCCACCACGTCCTGGACCTTCCCCGGTCATGGTTGCCTAGGATGAGGATTTTGTAGCCGTTGAGTTGCGAAACGATTGCTTGGGTCTTCTCTTTGTTGAGAAAGGAGAAATCCCCCAGATGGAATACCGTGTCCTCTTTGTTCACAACTTGATTCCATTTGGCAATCATGCTTGCATTCATTTCCTCGGTATCGACGAAAGGGCGATTTTCAAAATCAATAATCAATTTATGACCAAAATGGTGGTCGGATATGAAAAAAGTTTGGGACATGGACATCCGCCTCCTCGATTTAATTAGTTCATTCAACAAAAACAGCTATCCAAGCATTTCGCGAATGCTCTCAAGCGTAACGCGAATAGCTTCTTTCATTGGCGCCGTCTCACCTTGGAAGGGATGAACGGATCCGAAGGTATGATTTCCAGCAGGAATGCGAAGCCACTTAATAGCAGGATTTTGCTGCACTAACTGAGTGGACCCCTTAATGCCTCGCTCCCCATCTTCTGTGCCTTGGACCAGTGAGACAGGGCAAGCAATACCGCTAATTCTGCTAATGATATCCAATCGCTCCTGATTTCGTTCCATATCCACTAGTATTTCCAAATCTAGCGGCATATTTTGCTTAGTTCGTCCATTCAACGTATACGCGCGTCCCGTTTCGCGCATTTCCGCTTTATTTTCCTCGGTGAACAGATCGACATTAGCAATGCCATTCCAACTAATTACACCCGCAATTTGAGCTGGATGATCTAAGGCATAAATCAGACAAACCGCAGCCCCCCTGCTGTGTCCCAACAGAAGAATTGGCTGCTTTGACGCGATTTTATCTCTTTGGTAAATATAATTTACTACGGCTTCCAAATCTTCTAGATCGCGCGAATAAGTAGCTTTCGCAAACTTCTCAAGTTCTGAGAATGTTAGCAAATCTGCTCCGACTCCGTTGTGCGAAAAATTGATAGCGACAACATCGACATCCTTTGCCAAGGATTGCGCTGAATACGGAAACATGCCCCAATCTTTAAAGCCTTTATAGCCATGACAAATGATCAGGGTACCTTTCGAGGGTTGTGATTCCGCTGTATACCAATCCCCCCGCACTATGCGATCCTGCTCAAGTTGGATTTCGAATGATTGACCTGCTCTGCTTCCCATCTGTCTTCCTCACTTTCCATATTTGTTCAAAACAACCTTAGCTATTGCTAGTTTAACACAATTATTCTAAAGCAGCCTAAACCAGATTAATGATTATAATTTCTAAGGATTTAGTAAAAACTGACTACAGCGCTCAAATAAATCCACGCAGGAGGACGTTAACCTATGTATCACAACCGAGCAAACAGCTTGCTTTCCAAAGTAATCTGCATGCTGTTGTTCATTTTGTTCATTTCCAATTTTATGATTGGCAGACCCTATGTGAAGGGCATGGAGCCAACAGATCAAAGTGCAGCAGACACTAACAACTTTCGGTTGATTGTCAAATCTTCAGCAAGTGCAGCTTATCAAACCGAAGTCATGTTTACGGATAAAAAATTAAAAAAAGAGCTTGACGATCGCAGATTAGGGGTAGCATTCTCTGACTCCTTACTGCTGGATACGACGCTTACCTATGACAATAAAGGTCAGACGCAAAGTTTTGGCGTCACTCTGAATGGAGAAGTAGTGGACCCCACAGCTGGTTCCTTTTTGGAACTGTCAGCCCATGTACAAGAAGTTCTGCGTGCACAAGTTCAAGATCTTAGAGCCAAACATTACGGCGAATTGCTGCCTTGGGAGGAAGCCAGTTTAATTCTCCCGAAATATAGTAAATTCACGATTGTCGATGTGGAAAGCGGTCTTAGCTTTGAAGGACAGCGTCGTGCTGGTTCCCATCACGCGGATGTTCAGCCGCTGACCAAAGAAGACTCTGCGACGCTCAAAACCATCTACGGCGGCACCTGGAGCTGGGACCGCCGAGCGGTCCTCGTGAAGCTGAACGGCCGCACGTTGGCTGGCTCCATGCATGGCATGCCGCATGGCGGAGATGGTATTCCCGGAAATGACTTCGACGGTCATTTCTGCATTCACTTCCTCGGGAGCGTGACGCATGGTTCCCGCTCTATGGACCCGGCGCACCAAGTCATGGTGCACCGGGCAGCCGGCTTGCTGATCCCTTACGTCAGCAAGCTCTCGCCCTGGGCGCTGATCGACGTATGGATCAGCGCAGCGAACCAAGGTGACCTGCAGCTGCTGCAGGTCACCACAGGGCAAGAACAGGCGGTGCACGTGCGCAGCATGCGCCGCCTGTCCAAGTTCCCGGAGCTGGACGTAAGCCAGCTCCTGCAGCTCGAGACCGCGGTCAGCGTGACGGCTACGCCGGAACGCGCCTCCGCGGTCGTGAACAGACGCGTGCTCTTTCGCCTCGAAAGAGCCTCGCTGGATGCGCGCTGGTATATCCGCAGCACGGTCATGCAATAACCAAAGCCCGGTCCCTCTGCGCTAGACGAGGGACCGGGCTTTGGTTTATTTAACGGTTATTTTACCCTTCATAAAATTCTTATGCGGTTCACAGAAGTACGTATACTCCCCGGGGGTTGTCAACGTGATACTTTCGGATTCCCCAGCGCCGAGCAGATTCGTTTTGAAGCTGCCATTATCGGCAACAGCGTTATGCTTCACTTTATCCTTATTGGTGAAAACAATGGTTGATCCCGCTTCAACCGTCAGATCCCCTTCTTTAAATGCAAAGCCTTCGATGTTCACATAATACGTCTTGGCTGTGGCTTCGCCAGACACAAGATTAACTGTCCGAGTTGCCTCATCGTAAGCGACTCTTACTCCGAACACTTCGGCCAGGAAGCGTGAATGCACGAATGTAGTGCTATTGATAAGCTGCGCTGGTCCAACCATCGTATGCGGGGTACCATCGACATGGGCTTCACTGGAACCGATTGTCAATTTAACTTCTTTGCCTTCTTTACTTACCGTTACGGTTTGGGTAGCTGCCTCATAGCCTACCTTTAGACCAATCCCTTCTGCAAATGCGCGATATGGGACGAACAACGCATTATCGACCAAATAAGCTTCATCAACCTGTAGGGGTTTCCCATTCAGCATCAGCTTCATATCGGACTTCACCAGCTGAGGGGCATCAGATTGCATGTTCATATCCGCTGCCATACGCATCCCATGCTCCTGCGCAGAAACTGGCAATATTCCCGTTACTAGCAATCCAATACCCAGTACGGCCGCAAACAAACTTTTTTTCATAATAAAATCCTCCTTATAGTTGTCAATCTACTCTTTAGAGTAAACGGAGCAAAGGAGGATTCGGTTTACTTTTTCCGTAATTATTGTTCAGTCTGACCTGAAGCTTTGCGTAATTCATTGGCTAAACGATGAAATTCATCTCTCGCCGCTAGCGAAATGGTAGCCTCATAACCAGCAGAAAGAAAAGGAATTATGGCATTTGCATCCTCTGGGCTCAGGGGATAGCTAGGTTCAGGATCAGGAGGTGATATCGTGTTCCACCAGCCTTCATTTCCGTAAGATTCATCATGATCAATACCAATACCGTGCTCAATCACATCATTCAAATATTGATAGATTTGAATAAACGAAGATTTCTTGCCTCCGCTCCAAGCGTAGGTTTGCCAATAACGGGAACACGCAGCGGCTTGTTTCACAGCCTCCATTACTGAATACGAACCATATACACCTGTTGTAAATGCTGGCGTTGCCTCGCTTGCTGCCTTGATATAAGCAATAACCGTGGCCATTTGCGCACTGCTCACGTCAAAATCGACGGCAAAGTAAATACAGGTACCTTCAGGTTGACCGACCTGTTTGGCAACTTGTACAGCCGTGGCGCCGTCTGCCAGTCCAGCGCTACGGCCGCCTAGAGCGCGATTTGCAGTTGTTTCGAAGACCGAAACTATCTGTAACCCAGCTTTGCTGATGACATCAGCTTCACTCTTCGTCAACGCTTTAAAACCACTAGGGACCAGATATCTAGCTACGAACAAGTAGCCATCCTTGACGAAAGCAGCGGCAGTTGATACCGTTAAAGGTGTTGAACAATCAAAACCTTTGGTCACTTTCAATCACCTAATTTCTACTAGTTTCATACATTGTATGCTCGTAGAACTGTACTCGCTACTTATTGCAGGAACTCTGCTCCTACTTACAACAAAAAAGGCTCTTTCCACATGGAAAGAGCCCCTTCATTATGATTCTTTTGTACCGAACCTTTTGGCGTTCTTGATCCGGGCACGTTCCAACTCGACTTCACGATTCCGCGGTTCCGCATTTGTCACCAGTGAATCCATCAGTTTCCGCGCTACAAGCGCGACTTCCTCTACGGCACGTTGGAAAGCCTCTTCATTTGCTTTGGAAGGCTCGGTAAACCCTGAAATTTTACGCACAAATTGCAACGATGCCGCGCGTATTTCATCATCTGTTACCACGGGTTCAAAATTAAACAACGGCTTAATGTTTCGGCACATAAGATATTCCTTTCTTAAAGGCATGATTATGTCCAGAAATAACAAAAACCCTTAAACTAAGGGTTTACTTACTATGGGCCCAGAGGGACTCGAACCCCCGACCAATCGGTTATGAGCCGACCGCTCTAACCAACTGAGCTATAGGCCCTTCTGAATAATTGGTTGCGGGGGCAGGATTTGAACCTGCGGCCTTCGGGTTATGAGCCCGACGAGCTACCGGGCTGCTCCACCCCGCGTCATTAGCAGTCGCTCAACAGCGACAAAAATAAATATACACTAAGCGCGAGTGCTAAGTCAAGCGTTAATTTTTAGGAGCATTTTTCCGTATCAGGTGTTGTACCGAACGCCAAATCTTCCCTTTTTGGACTTGTACACTTCAACTTCCTGCGGGCATTCGTACCCATAAATCCACCAATCTTCTTCCATTCTCTTCGCCAAGCAGCCTGCTTGAAACTTGGAATCATATAATTTAGCCCAATATATCCAATTCATCGCCATCACTCCGTTATGTTCAAATCAATACTCCTATCTTATCCAATATTAGATTGACTTATGAGCATCCACATGATCCATCCGACTATGACATATCAAAAAAGAAAGCCACCTGGGAGCTTTTTGCAAACAAAGCCCAAGCAGCTTTCCTATTATCCGCTTACTGTTTGAACGTCGTCAATAGACGTTTCACGATTTCTCCGTATTCATTCGCGAAGGTTTCATACACCTTAACTTGAATCGGAAAGTCGAGTTGGTTGGATCTTGCATTCAAATCAATTGTATTCGTGCCATTGTACAAACGGCCTTCGCCTGACAAAGCTTGAACCGCTTTTCCTACCGGGTTTCCAACATTATCAAATAGTTCGAAGGAAAGGCTGCTGTTATATTTATCAACTGTCACCTGTTTGTCTGGTTTAATATCCAAATCCAGCTTCAATTTGTAATCGTACATCATCGTAGCTTGGAAAATAGCTGTAATCGACCAATCTTTAATCGTAATTTCGTAGGGATAGACGTTCAGGGCTTTTGCTTTAAAATCATTCTTCTGAACAGGAACTTTGGCTGTTGCCAGAAGTGATCTGTAAGAGGTTTCTCCGCTTGATTGCTGGCTGTACAGATTCATCTTCAATCCTTCGCCTGTCTCAGAGGCAGGAAGCGCATAAGAGTAGCTAACGACATAGGAAGCCTTTGGAACGACACTAAGCGCTGTTTGCGCCTGTCTTCTCCCCCCATAGGCGTATCCGTCTTTGCTGACTAATTCTGTTTGAATTGCTGGAATGGGAATCGGACGATCGCTGTTGTTGGTCAATTTAAATTTGGCAACAGCGGTGTTGAAGCCATCGTCTTCGTTGCTGGTCACGTGCAATTCTACTAATGATACATCCACATTAGCAGGTACGAATTTATTCGTAGTATCCAATTTAACTGGAGTACCTAAAGTATAGTCAGGAGCAGGAATCACACCTTGCGTAACAGCTCCGGTTGGCAGCAGGATATTAATGCGCCCTACCCGGTAGGAATCATCAAGGAACTTCCCCTCACCTAGCGCCACAGAAAACACTTCAGGCGTGACGACATTCAAGCTTGTGAACTCCGTATCCAAATCGGTTGGAATAACCACGTGAATGTATTTTTTCTCACCTGGATCGAGTGACACCGAAGATTCCGCGCGACTGCCGGAGTAGACACTTCCTTCTGTCTTGCCGTCGATGCCAAAGTTAGGCACGGTTTGACGTTCCTTGGTTGGATTCACAACTTGAATCTGAACCACCGTAGATACGCCTTTGGCCGTGATTTCCTTATGAATATCCACAGGTATGAAACCAAGTGGCGAGCGCAGAGAAGGCAGTGTGAATGCTTCTCCCCATTTAAGTATCGCTGACGTTTTGGTTATGTTGCTATCGCTGCCATTCCATACATTGTTTTCATCCACAGTTACGGCAAGTAACGTCGTTTCTTTCTTCGGATATACTTCCAAATCGACATCGATGAAGTTAAGTAACGTAAGGGCAACGTCTTCTCCACCGTCCACCACGGTCATATAGCTGAGTTCCTGTTGACTCTTAGGTTGAACTGATTTGGCGTTTTTGGCACTTGGCTGAAGTGTGTAATCGATCCCTTCTGCCGTATGCACGCGCAGTTCAAAGTCGGGAACGCGCGTTACTTTACCGCTTGTATTTTTAATCCGGATGACAGCCCCGAGTTTCGTGGAATCCGATTGATGTTCATTCAGGATACTTTTAATTTCCACTTCAATTTTATCTGTCAGAGTATAACTCGTAATGACATTCGATGCTGCAATTACAGTCGTACTAGATCCTTCAGCTGCCCATGCCGGCAAAGAAGCTGTCGTTAAAAGTGCAGTTGATAGAATAATGGTAGCTAGCGATCTTTTCATCGTCTTCTTCACTTACTTCTCCTCCTCAAAATGTGGGTTAATTGCTTACTTTTACTTTATCCTGATCTTTCAATTGATGTTGACCGGAAGTAACGAGCACTTCGCCTTCTTTAACACCAGATATAATTTCTTGATTCGTTTCATTCAAACGACCCAGTTCCACTTTGCGTTTCTGCACCGTTTCACCATTGAGGATGTAGACGAAGTTGTCTCCGCCTTCACGAACGATACTCAAGCTCGGCACAACAGGCACTACCTGTTCGTCATCCTTGGTAAGTTCAATTTGCGCTTTGGAGCCGGGTTTCAGCTTACCATCTGGATTGGGAACTTCAAGTTCAAGATCATATGATTTCGTTTGACCATTAATGATATCGGATAAATAAATCACCTTTGCACTTGCTTTGGCTGTCACATCCGGAATATAGAAGATCAGCTCACCTTTACCTCGTACCAGGTTCGCTGATACTTCCGTTAACTGGGATTTAATTTTGATTGGGTTCGTTTGCTGCACTTCGCCAACGCGGCCTCCGGGTGTTAAGGTTTGCCCAACGGTGATGTTAAGATCAGTAAGAATCCCAGATGCAGGTGCTTTCACTTCCAAATTGTTCAATGACCTCTCGATGCTGCGCGCAGATACCTGAGCGGCTTCCAGACTTTGCTCAGCTTGGGCAAGCGAGTTCGTCTGCTGCAAAGTTTTCAAGGAACGACGCGCGCTTTCCAAATCCTTCTTCATGTTCGTTAAGGCTGTTTCCGCTTGCTCCAGCTGAGTTTTCGTTGCTGTACCCAGATCATAATCATTGTGCGCTTTATTGTAGGCTTTCTCCAGATCGTTCACCGCTGTCTCCAGCTTGGATACGCCGTCTTTGGCATCTGCAATGCCATTGGACGTTTTTTGTTTACCTTCTGAAAGTCCAGCTTGTGCGCCTTTAATGCTAACGTCATTCAATTCCTTCTGTATAAGTGCATCGGTTGGATCCAAGCGGAAAATCACTTCCCCCTTCTCCACTTTATCCCCGCGTTTCTTCACAATTTCAATAACTTCGCCGCCGGATTTAGGAACAATATCCAATTGAACGGACGACAGAACATCTCCAACTTGCTCAATGGGCTCCCCAATTTTTTGCTTGGCGATTTTGGCGGTTTTAACAACTTTCACCCCTTGTTCAGCGGCTGCCGTCGTCGCGGCAGGGCTAGCTGCCGGTGAAGCGGAACAGCCTGCGACAATCGCCGCGCTTAACACGACGATTCCGAATAATTTGGCACTCTGTTTGATCGTAAACAACTGACGTTTCATATTCGTTTTCTCCTTTTCACCTATTCGCATTATTGGAGAGCAGATGTAGCTTGCTCGGATGGTAGACTGGATGTTTTACCTTTGCGTTTGAACCAACGACGATCTCTTTTCTTAAACAGCATCTCATAAATGATAGGGACAATCACTAGAGTCAATATCGTTGACGTCGTCAACCCGCCAATAACAACGACGGCCAATCCTTTGGAGATGATCGTTCCCTCGGATAATCCAAGCGCGAGTGGCATGAGTGCCATGATCGTAGCCCCAGCAGTCATAATGATAGGTCTAAGACGCGTTATTCCAGCTTCTATAAGCGCATCACGGATTTCATAATTTTGTTCTCTAAGTTGTTGTACGCGATCTACGAGTACGATAGCGTTGGTTACAACGATACCGATTAACATTAAGAACCCGATCAAAGAAGTAACGTTCACCGATTCACGAGTGACTAGAAGCCCAACGAGCCCTCCAATTGCCGCTAGCGGCAGAGAAAACAGAATGGCGAGCGGTGCTCTGGCATTGCCGAAGGCGATGACCATTACCATATAAACGATGAATATGGAAGCAATGATAGCCATGAACATTTCCATAAAGCTTTTGTTGATATCGTCTGTTACCCCTTTCACTTCCTGGGTAACACCTGAGGGCAGTTCCAGTTTCGCAAGTTCAGCGACAACTTTTTTGCTGACGCCTCCTTTATCCTCACTTAAGATCTTAGCATTAACACTTATGATTTGCTCTTGATTTGCGCGGCTGATGCTGTTCGGCGAGTCAATTTGTTTTACTTTGGCTATCTCATTCAATTGAACGGTCTGGCCAGTAGGCGCCTTAATCAGGAATGCTTCCAATTTATCCACTGAATTTTTATATACTGGATTCAGCAAAACTTTTGTCTCATACGTAACGTTATTGAATTTCAAATCGCCAAGTTTCTCTTCTGCAATCCAACTGTTGACCGTTTGCAAAATTTGCGCTGTAGAAAGCCCGTAACTTCTGGCTTTGTTTTGATCAACTGTAATTTCGACCTCGGTTTTGGAATCACTCAAGCTGTCTTTAATATCGTTAAGCTCAGGGAACTCCTTCATTTTTTCTTTGACCATTTCTGCTGCAACTTTGAGATAAAGCTGATCGTCGCCTTTAAGTGCGTATGAAAGATCTCCTCCAGTTGATGTCGGCGGGCCTCCAGTAAACAATTGAATATTGACATCTGATCCTTTTGGCAAAAGTTTCAACATTTCTTCTTTATACGTTTTAGTAGCTGCATCGGAATCTGTCCCTTTGCTGTACTCAAAGAACATCGTTGTTCTATAGGCATATCTGTCGCTGGTTCCGTTATAGCCAATAAGCGATTCAATGTACTTAAATGAAGTCTCACCAGTCTTATCCTTAAATGACTTCAGATGCGCTTCTATTTCTTTCGTTTTCTCACTCATCATGTCGATGGAGGTATCCCTCGGCATTTTGATATCAATAGCCCCTTGTTTAACCGTTTCGCTAGCGGGCATAAAGGAAACCGCTAAATTAGGCACAGTGCCGATAATCGAAATAACGAACACGACCCCTGCAATGAGCAATGTTTTGATGCGGTTATTTAGCGACCAAATGATGGCATTTTTATATTTCCGTCCCATTGGACCTATGTGCGTTTCGTCATGCGTCGAAACCTTCTTGCTTTTAAGTACCATGAGCTTTGCCAGCATTGGGATAACCGTTAATGCAACGATTAATGAAGACATTAAAGCGACAACAAGTGTAATGGCAAATGGACGGAACACTTCGCCAACAACTCCGCTGACGAACCCAATTGGCCCGAACACGCCAACCGTTGTAATGGTTGAAGAAGTAATCGCACTGGACACCTGCTTGGTCGCCAACTTAATCACAGATTCATTTCGTTCCTGTGCTTTTTCCAGTTGACTGTAAATGTTCTCGATAACAACAATACTATCGTCCACAACCCGGCCGACTGCGATCGCCATGCCTCCAAGAGTCATAATGTTCAAGGAAATTCCCAAAGGACCCATGACTAACAAGGTAACAAGGATGGATAATGGGATAGAGACGAGTACAATGAATGTCATACGAATATTACGCAGGAAGAGCAAGATCATTAAAGAGGCGAGTATCGCACCCAATCCGCCTTCTTGCACCATCCCGTGAATAGACTGTTTGATGTCGTTGGCTGAATTGTAAATAGAATGAAATTTCACACCAGGCAGCGATTGCTCCCATCCCTTAATGAGCTTATCAGCACTATCCGCAAACTCAACGGCATTGGCTGCTTTCGTTTTATAGAGCAGAACACCGATAGCCGGTTTATCATCTAATCTGGCGATAAACTTGGATTCGCTGATGGCCTCTACTTTGGCAAGCTGCTTGAGCAGAAGCGTGTCGCCGGTTTTCGTTGTAATTTTCAAATTATCCAAATTATAGATCGTATCGAATTCACTTTTTACCCGAACCATCTGGGAGTTGCCGTTAAAATCAACGGTACCCGCTGGACTGGAAACAAGCGATGCTTTAATTAATTCCGCAACCTCCGAAGGCGTTAATCCATAGTTATTGATGGCTGGCGCCTCTAACTTGATAGTCAATACGGCATCTTGATTACCGACGGAGTCAACGTGGTCGATCCCCTTTAATCCAGTAAAGCCAGGAAGAATCGTATCTTTGTAATTCTTATCCAACTCGGTTTGGTTAATGCCCTCTCCGCCGTATACAGCCAAATAGTATACGGGGTCTGATGCAAACCCGGCTGTTAATACTTTGGGCTTCTCAGCGCCTTGCGGCATCTTTACATTAGCGACCAAACTCTCGACGTCTTTCTTGACGTCTTCCGGCTTCTTGCTCTGCTCTAACTCTAGTACTATCTGCGAGTAATTATCTTGTGAACTGGACGTTAAATTTTTCAATCCGTCCAAACCAGCTACCGCTTTCTCAAGCGGTTTCGTAATTTCGTCCAGCACATCCTTAGGAGGTGCTACGTATGTCGTACTAATAATAACTACAGGAAACGTAATATCAGGCATACTTTCTACCTTAAGTGTGGTTGTAGAAAACGTTCCTCCTACAACCAATAACAGCATAATGATAAAAACCGCTGCTATGTTTTTCATTGAAAAATTAGTTAACTTGGACATTCTCACTTCTCCCCTATCACCAGCTTTAATACGGTACTCCTTTACTGCCTACTTTCTCATCATACTTGGCAATTCTTAACAAAAGATAAACTAATGTTGAAAACTTTATGTTTTTTTCACGATCTGGATTCATTATATCTCTTCATTTCCATAATTACAGGTGAGGGAAGTCATATCCCAGTCATAAAATGGTCATATGAATCTTCTCTGCCATATGACTCGATATGACTGAATAAGAAAAAAGCGAAGGCTGAGCGCCCTCGCTTCCATACAAAATATTAGTCCGTTGTAATAAACCAGTCCGCTTGTTGTGAGGCAAGCAGCTTTCTTTGCCCTTGGAATTCATCATACACGCTTAACGTATACTTCTGAAGGAATTTGGTATTAAAAATAAGTCCTGGATCTGTAATGGAAATCAAGAAGTTTTCTCTTTTGCCCAGTCGAATCTTAGTATCTTGATCCGCTGTAGACTCGCCGTTGAATACATCAAAGTCCTTGAAATCAAACTTCTTCTCAAATCGTTTCACGCCGCCGCCATCTTCAAAAACAAGCAATAAATTATGGCCTTCGGTATTAATTTCGGTTAGCTTTTCCTTCGTTAACTCGTAATTGAATTTTAAGTTAAAATTGCCGTTTTCAATCGTTGTGCCAATCTTGTTGATACTGATGTTGTAAGGGAACAAATCAACATTTTTCAGCGTTTTGGCAACCTCTTTTCTTTCATCAGGCAGCCAATAAGCTACTGGATTAACATAGGAGTCCGCAACTGCTTTCTCACCCTCAGACAGTTTGCCATCTGTGACGGCTTCCCCTAAAAGCAGGTTCATGTTTGCAGTCCCGTACCCTTTGGGTACAGATGCCCAAACATTCAATAGGCCTTTGCCAGAAGGGCTAATTTTGTTCTTTACTTCCGCAACGGATGCGGCGAACACCGTGCCGTCTGGTGCGCGGAAATTAGCAACTAGTTTGGACACATTAGTGAACCGCTTCTCCAGATTCGTAACTTCAACCATCGCCGAGAACATAATATTCGTCTTGTCCTCATAAGTCGATACATTCCGAATCGCATATTTGGACTTACGCCCCGCATCATTCGATGTGTAGGATTGTCCAGCATTTATGAAGGGAATCGCTTGAAGCTCAGATTGGGTAGAAAACTCCAGAACGTCAGTCGCTGTTGTAGTGCCTTTCTCAGTTCCCGCAGGGGGTTCCCCTGTCTCATTTTCCTGCAAAACTAATTTGACATCTGAAAACTCGTACGTATACGGTACTTTACCGGCAATTTGCAAATTCACATTAGCGCCTGCGCCGAGCCCGATTACTTTTGCTGTTTGAATCAATTTAGCATCAATTTTGACTGCTCCATCAAGCAGAAAGTATCCGGATAATTTGGGAAGCGGAAGGGATTCCTGCCCCTTATTGATCAACGTTAAATCTGCGGTAAGCAAATCTTGATCTTCCCAAGGCAAGCGATGCAAACCATTGAGCTGCGTGGTGTAGACACCGGATTTACTCGTGAAAGAGTACTCTTTACCGATCGAGCCTCCTACTTGCGTGGAAACCGGGGGCAATTGGAAATTAGCTACGCCCACATTGAGTTTCAAATCTGCAATCGTCTCTGCCACGGTCAATTGCCACGCATCTGCCGCAACACCGACTGGAATAGAGCCGGATAATTGAATCTCTTTGCTTTCCTTAGGATTGATCTTCAGATCTTTTATCCCTTTGGCTTCCAAAGGATAGAGAAGTCCTTCCGCTGTGCGAATGGAGAAAATGTAGGAAGGAACTGTCACCGTGTGACTGCCTGCATTTTCTAACTTAAGGTACACCGTTGGAACGTGATATTTCTCATTTTTATTGCTGACGAATTTTTTGATCGATGCTTGGACTTGAGTTCCCCCGACCATGATCGAAGCCGCAGAATCTGTTGGCGTCACGTCCGTAAAATCGTTAGGCACAGCAACTTCTCCAAGCACACGTTCAAAATTAGATTGGCTGAAATCCCATTTAATAAATTGCACAACGAGATCCTGCAAGTTCGTAGTTGCATTCACAGTCGCATAGAACGTTAAATCCGTTGTTGCGCCAGGTGCAACCCGGTTCTTATCTTTATCAGCTGGCAATAGCCGCGCAGAAAATTGATTGCCTGATTTGCTTTTCAGTCGTGCCCAGTAATCAATAAACTGCAGCTCGCTGTTGCCTTCATTATGAATACTGATCGTAAATGTCGCCAGTTTCCCATTCTGATCCGGCAAAAGATGAATCTGCTTCAACTCGAAGTAGCTGCTTCCAGTAATCGTCACTTTGCCTATAGAAGCGGAGATAGCAGTTGGGGCACTATCCGCCCAAACAGGTGTTACAGCACTTAATAATAAAGTGGCTGACAGTGCAATCGTCGCCAAGCGGATATGATGAAACTTGATCTTCATGATGTTAAATGTCCTCCTTCAAAGTCGATCTGACTAATCCTCAGCCAAGATGACCTGCTTTAACCGGCAGGTACGGCTTGCATCATCGTGGGTGGAATGGGTTGCCCCGGATTTTCCTTCATCTGCTTGAGCATCGCATCGCCTTGTGTTTGCCATTGCTTGAGGCCTTCTCTTGCTGTTATTTTTCCTTGCAGAACACTTGAGAACTGTTGGCGACCAATTTCTTGGACTTGATAAATGTTTGGATTCTCACGATAGATTTTCATGTTATTTTCCATTGGTGCTGGAATGACATTATAGAAGGCTTCCATGTGAAACTCTAAACCGTCCTTGGGTTTCAAATACTTGGAGCGAGCCACCAGATTGTAGGAACTGTGTGATTTTAACTTAGCCCAGTCTTCGCCATTAATGAATTTAATGAACTTCCATGCATCTTCTGGATTCTGCGCTTTGGCGTTGATTCCCATAATCCCGTTCATATAAATAGAGCCGCCGACTCCCTTGGCTTCTGGATGGGAAGGTATCGTTACGACATCCCAATCGATTGGCGTGTAGCCTTTATAGTTAGCCGCACTCTTGTTGGCATTCGTAATTTGCTGCAGCTGCCCGTAATTAATGATCCCCATAGCCAATCGGTTGGACATGAAATCGTCATAAGAAAATGGATTGTCCTGATCGAATTTACGGTTCATCGGTTTGTTCGGATCCATGAGTTCAGGGAAGACATTGTCTTTTTGCAATTGAGCCATTTTCGCCCAAACCTTTTCCCACTGGTCCGTGTCCACCGTCATTTTCTCCCCGGCATCGTCGAACATTTTGAGTTGCAGCGGAGCCGTGTACATTTGCATGCCATAGAACAAATTATCGCCCTGTGATTGCGTGGAGAATGAGAAACCATTAATACGGTTCTCGCCTTCGCCTTTCACTAATCGTTTGGAGAGGTCAAAGATCTCATCCCAGGTCATTCCATCCTTAGGAAAATCCGTTCCCGCATCCGTAAACATCTTCTTATTATAAATGAGAGCGGATGAGGTAAATGTCGGCGCCAACGCAAAAAGCTTCCCGCCGCCAGCATTTTTGATACCATCAATGACAGCAGGCACGATACCGGACGTATCGAATTTATCCTTCGTTATTTGTGGATCGAGCTGTGTCAACAAATTACTTTCGATCATGTCTGGCAATTGCTCATAGCCAACCATCACCACATCCGGCGGATTATCACTCTGCATAACTTCTTTCAGCTTCTCCATGGGATCGGGCATTTTCTCGCCAGGCTGTATGTTGCCATACCGGTACTTTTCATCCATGGTCGGGATCAATTCAATTTTGATATTCGGATTAGCAAATTCAAAAATCTCTGTGAACTGCTGTCTGAAATATTCATCATCGCCGCCATAACCCATGGAATTCGCGATACGAAGTACACGTTCCTGCTTATCGTCTGATTTATCTCCTTTTGTACACGCTACAGCTAATGGAACTACCAGAGCCAGTGTCAAGGTTGTAGCTAGCATTTTACGGTTGATCTGTTTCATTTCGTTTTCCCTCCAACAGTATGTGAATTGGGTGCTGTTCCCTCACTCGCAGTTATCACTTTGGGTGCTTTAATCATTATTTTCTCGCCATCAAATTCCATCGAGGCTTTGCCATCGATTTGCAGAGCCGTTAAGTAAGCCTTGGGAACCTGAAGTCTTCCTGCCCGGTCGAGGACCACATACTCTTCATGATCATCACCGGCAAGCCCTGTTCCTGAACCATCATCGGTCGTCATCGCAGAATTCCTCGCAATAAATTCCGAGCTTGTCATCCCATCACGAATGGCAACGACTCTGCCAACTTTCCCTGCCATAGATAAATCATGGGTGACAATTACAATCGTCACGCCAAGTTCCTTATTCAGACGCTGAAAAATAGCTAAAATCATATCCGCTGTCTTCGTATCTACGGAACCCGTTGGCTCATCAGCGAGAAGCAAGCGCGGGCGATTCGCAAGCGATATCGCAATGGCTACACGCTGCTGCTCACCGCCAGACAATTCTTGCAGCTTGTTGTTCATGCGGTGGCTTAAACCGACCCATTCCAGCAACTGCTTCGCATAGACTGGATCATAGTTGCCGCTTAGCATCATTGGCATTTCCACATTTTCTAGGGCCGTTAAATAAGAAACTAAATTGCGCGCATTATTTTGCCAGATAAAGCCAACCGTATGTCGTTTGTAGTCGACTAACTGTTTGTCCGTAATCTTTAATAAATCCCAATCTCCGACCTTCACCTGTCCGGCAGAAGGGCGATCAAGTCCTCCCAGAATGTTCAGCAAGGTGGACTTGCCGCTACCGCTGTTTCCGATGATCGCCATCAGCTCACCGGCGTCGATTTGAATGTTCAGCCCTTGCAAAGCTACAACTTCGATCTCATCTGTTTTATAAATTTTGACTAAGCCTTCGCAAGTGATCATCCTATTTCTCCTCCCCGAGCTTCACTGCTTGATGAACACGCAGCCTTCGAATGTGCAAGAACAACAGCAGCGCTCCTGTTACCATCATGAAGGCAACTACGAAATACAGCTGGTACGTGTCCTTCGAATCAAAAACAACACGGAAAGGCGGGACTTGCGTCTTCACATTTTGCGAGGTTTGCAGGAATGGCAGGAAGAAATAGCTCGTTAGCTTGCCTATGCCTATTCCCAAAGCAATCGATAATCCAGCTGTAAATCCTTGTTCAAGCAGGAGCATGCCCGTTAATTGCTTGCGTGAAAGTCCCATCGCGCGAAGAACACCGAACTGCACAACACGACTGGATAGATTGAAGAACCAGTACAACATGTAGCCGATCAATGATACCGTGACGGAAACCAGGAAACCTAGGCTGAGAATACCGAAAACGCCGCCTCTGGCAGGAAGTTTCTTCTGGATAATCAGTTCGTTGCGCACATCTTTCACAGAGGCAATCTCAATGCCTTTGGCTTGGAGTGCTGTTACGAGAGGCGCAACTTTGGCATCCGGATTCATTTTGAGCCACACTTCATAAGGAATCAAAGGGGCTTGATCATAAATGTAATCCAGATTCGCAATGAAAAATGGTGTCTGATCCGGATATTGACTTGGCCAATAAGGCAGAATGCCAACAATGACGAATTCCACAGGCTGCTGTCCAATCGTAATGGAGAGCAAGTCCCCCGCTTTCAGCGCATATTTACTGGCATAATTCGAAGGAATAATGACGGCTTGCTCATATGTGCCTAGTAAATTCAAATATTCATGCGGTGGAGCAGGAAATAGATCGGGTCGGAACCATGCGACTTTCGCGAAATCGACGTTATCGATACCCATGATCATTCCTTGGCCAGTAGATTTACCGGAAATCACGACATTCCCTTTGGATTGGAGCACTCTCGCAGCCGCTTTGACACCTTCCAGATCACGGAATACTTGAAAAGGCGGCTCGACATAGCGAATTTTGGTGGGTACTTCCTCACCTGGCTTCTGCCCACCCTGGCCGCCCTGGCCGCCTTGCCCACCGCCAGAACCGCCGTTTCCGTTAGAACCATTGCCACCGTTGTTCCCGCCACCTGATGACCCGCCACCTTGCGATCCACCTTTGTTGCCAGCGTTGGGATCCTTAGGGAGATCATCAGAAAAGCCTTCCCAAACGGTCTGCATGACCACATCAGTCCCGTATTGGTACAAGGTTCTTTCCGTCGAGTTCAAATCAATTGTTCGTGCCGCTGACGAATTGTATACGCCAAGCCCGAGTGTAAGAATCAGCAGCAGCATAAGCGGATAATAGGCTTTGGCAGATCGGGACAGCTGGACAAGTGTTAAATAAAGCGGTACGGGCAGGAATCTGCGTCCCAGCCAGCCGAAGAACCGCAACAGCCACGGGAAGATGCGCAGAAAGAACAATCCCAGCGCAAATATCGATAACGCAGGTACAAAGAACAACAGTGGATGCACCTGCAGCTGATCCGTGGTCAGTCCCGTTTGGACGGATAAGATTTGACGTTGGTCAAATAGATAGAATCCGTAACCTACTAGACCAAGCAGCACGATGTCGAGAAACCATCGCTGCCACAGTGGCGAACGATCCGAACGGGCCATCTGCTGTTTATAGTTCACTATGGAAGATCTAGCGAACATAACCGCAGGAATAACACTGGCAAGTATCGCGATTAGGACGGCTATTCCACCGTATAACATCGCTTCCGGTGTAAAGCTGACCGGAATCGATTTGCGATCCACGAATGTTAGAAAACCGCTGGAAGAACCAATGCTTTTAGCCATGAACCAACCTATGAACGGTCCTATCAGCAGGGCAATGATTCCGAGCAGCAGTCCCTCCAGAAAGTAAATGCCAACAATTTGATTGGTGCTGCCTCCACGGCTTCGCAGAATGGCAATAACCCCACGCTGGCGATCCAGCGATTGCCTGGCATTCATGACGATGTAATAGAAAACCATCGCAATCATCGGTGCTGCCAACGTAAATAATAAAATTTGCATCTGCAGACTTTGCGCTTTGAATTCAGCTAAAATCGGCTTGAAGGAGACATCTACTTTGGTGTTCTTGAGTTTCTGAAACAAGTTGATATCGAGCCGCTCCAAGCGATTATCCAGCGGAGATAGTTGACTTGTCTGGATATTTCGCAAATCGAACGCATAGTACCAGTTTGCAAGTTGCAGCGGGATTTTTTTATCCGTCAGCAGCGTTTGTACGAACAAATCTTCAGGAATAATAAGGGCATTCACTAAACCTTCCAAACCTTGAAACCAGTAGGAATCAGCCTCATTCTTGGGTTTAAAGGCACCAACAATCTTCACTTTCAACAGTTGACTGCCGCCCGCACCAGAAACGGAATAATTGAAAACATCTCCGATATGAAGATCATTTCGAAATAAAGCTTCCTCCAGTACCACGGCTTCGACAACACCGCTTTGCAACTGATTAGAGGCCATTTGTCCTAAGGACCAATCCACCTGATCGTTCAAGCTGCTTAACGATGTTAGTGTCATTTGACGACGTTTGCTGGGGTCAATCTTCGTTGGATCAACTGGCGTTATAGGCGCGCCTTTAATCGTATAGGTACGCGCAAATGAAGAAACAGGAAAAGCTAGATCTTTGGGAATTTGATCCTGTATGTATAGATTGACGTCTTTGAGCTCGTCTAGTCCTGCACGTTCAGTTCCAACAGCCTGATATCGCATAAGTAATG
This sequence comes from Paenibacillus sp. HWE-109, assembly GCF_022163125.1. NCBI lineage: Bacteria > Bacillati > Bacillota > Bacilli > Caryophanales > Paenibacillaceae > Paenibacillus > Paenibacillus sp. HWE-109. The sequence continues at coordinate 3,613,436 of NZ_CP091881.1, forward strand.
AACCTGCCGGGAGACCACTGCTCTTCTCTTCCAACGACTTGGCAACGACTCGCTTCAGCGATCCGTCTGCATACATCGGAATACTCGTGGTGAAAGCCACAGCCATGACCAGCCCAAGCAGTGTGCTTAATGTCAGCCAGCGGGTATTCCACATTTTCCGAAATAAAAAACGCAGCATCGGGATGGACATTAGCGACCCACTACTTTCTGTCCGGCGGTAAGACCTTTGACAATCTCCACATCCGTTGACGTCTGTTGACCGATTTCTACATCGACTTCCTTCTTGTTCCCTTGATTGTCAATCACCTGCACATAATTTCTGCCGGAATAGGAACGAAGCGCTGCTAGCGGAATCGTTGTGGCGTTTTCCTTGCGCTGCGTAATGATGCTCACGCTAAGCGGTGTTCCACGGTTTAAACCTTTGGGAAACTCATCCAGCTGTACAACTAAATATTTGTCAATCGAATCTTGCCCGCCGCCCTGTCCATCGCCGGGAAAGCCGCCACCATTGTTATTGCCTGCTTGCGGAAGGGGAAGCTGTTTTACTTTGCCTTTGTGCGTACCAGCAGAATTAATATCTACCTGTACTTCCATGCCAATAGCCACTTTCTTCGCATCGTCCGCGCTGATGCTTGCCGCAACGGTAAGCTCATTCAAATCAGCCAAAGTGGCAACCGACTCTCCAGACTTTACCGTATCTCCTTTTTTGGAAACAACCGTCACGATTGTTCCGCTGAAAGGCGCAACCAGCTTCGCTTTGCTCACTTGGGTTTCAAGCTTCGTCAATTCCTCACGCTTCAATTCAAAATCAATCTTGGCCTGTTCAACTTGCTCCGGTGTCATCTCATCAGCCTTGCGCATCGTTTCAATCATAGTCAGCTCATCTTTGCGCGTTTGCAGCTTTTTGCGCTTCAAATCGCTTTCCATGTCAGAAACATCAAGCTCTGCAATAGGCTGACCTTGTTCCACGGCATCCCCATTCTTCACAAGAATGGCGCTAATTCGCTTGCCGGTCATATCTTCAGAGAAAAACAGCTTCTCCTCCTGCAAAGCCATTAAACGTCCGCTTCCTCTAACTTTCGTCTCCAGTGTTTCTGTTTTCACCGCATATTCCGGCTTCTTCGACAGCTTTGGTGGATTAATCGATGGGATCGCTTCCTCCTCTTGCTCTTTGGGCAAAAGCGAACAGCCCGAAGCCAAGATCAGGGTTGAACTTAATAAAATTGCTGCAATGGGCTTCATCGTCCAGTTAGGAGATGAATTTCCCGTCCACCATTTCGTAAACATGATCGGCAACCTCCAAAATTGTAGGGTCATGAGTGGTCATACAAATCGTAATCTGTTCCGTCGCAATGATGCTGCGAAATACGGACATTATCTGCGCCCCCATCTGGGAATCCAGTTCAGCAGTAGGCTCATCCGCCAATATAAGCGATGGCCGGTGGGCGATAGCTTTGGCTATTGCCACACGCTGCTGTTCACCGCCCGAAAGTTCAAAAGGCCGATGATGCATGCGTTTGCCCAGTCCAACCAGTTCCAAACAATGCGCCACACGCTCTTTCCACTCCGAACGCGGAATACCAGCCATCCGCAACGCCAGTTCCACATTCTCCCAAGCAGACAACAAGGGCATAAGGGCAAAGGATTGAAAAATAAATCCGATTTCTTTGCGTCGAACCAGCGTCCGCTCATCATCTGAACCGAGATGGAAAGCATGCTCCTGAAACCAAATCTCCCCTTCGTTCGGTTGATCAAGCCCGCCAATTAAATTGAGCAGCGTCGTTTTACCCGAGCCGGAGCGACCTTTGAGCATGACCAACTGCAGCGGAATCAGTTCCATCTCAATCCCTTTCAGCACTTCTAATTTCTGCCCTCCAACATGAAAAGAACGCTGTACACCATGTACAGTCAAAAGGGGAGATTTCAACTGCCTCAAGGGGGTAGCGTGATTGTCAAACGCCTTCTCTTCCTCTAGCACCATGACCTCTGATGCGTTTTTTTTGCGAAACCATCTCGCCATTTCAGGGGACTCCCTTTCCTTGATAAACTGTCTGTATGCTAAAGTAGACGATACAGCTTTTGAAAAAGTTTCATGAAACTGAAAATTTCCTGAAAATTTTTTTACATTTAAACCCATTCATGTAATCTATTAAAAGATACTATTAAATGGAAGTTTCATCCATGCACCAAATGACCTATTTTCAGAATTAAAATTCGATCCGCCTGCAAAATTGCGAAACAGACACATCCATTTGCAGGAATTTACCGCTAATTGGGGAAGTTAAAAGAATGAACCATTAACTAGTGCTTTCAAAGAAGGAGAAATCACCCATGATTGAAACCATCAAAACCTATTTGGATGAGCAAAGAGATCAACACATAGAGGAATTAATGCAGTTTCTGCGGATTCCAAGTATCAGTGCTGTTGCCGAACATCAACCCGATATGATTCGCTGCGCGGAATGGACGGCTCAATCGCTGAAGCAGGCAGGTTTGGAAAATATTGAAATCATGCCAACCGGAGGACATCCGGTAGTCTATGCCGACTGGCTGCATGCACCTGGCAGGCCTACTGTCCTCATTTATGGGCATTATGATGTACAGCCCGCCGAACCTTTAGAACTTTGGCAGACACCGCCCTTTGAACCCGTCATCCGGGATGGCAAACTATTTGGCCGAGGCAGCACAGACGACAAAGGACAATTGCTGCTTTATGTGAAAACCGTGGAAGCTTTTCTGAGGACACAGGGCAGTCTTCCAGTGAATGTGAAATTCTGCATCGAAGGCGAAGAAGAAATTGCCAGCAAACATTTGCCTGCATTTGTTGAGACGTACAAAGAGAAATTGCAAGCAGACGCTATTACCCTATCGGATACACAGATGCATGGACCTGGCAAACCTGCGCTTATGTATGGATTGCGCGGCCTAGCAGGTTTCGAAATTACCGTGGATGGCGCGAACAGCGATCTGCACTCCGGGTTATTTGGCGGCGCCGTACAGAATCCGATTCATGCTTTATCCAAGCTTCTCAGTTCCTTTCATGATGAGCAAGGCCAAGTAGCGGTCCAAGGCTTCTATGATCGCGTGATCCAACTCTCGGACAAAGAACGTGAATCATTCAAGCAAGTTCAGCCTGACGAGAACAAGATCCGTACCGATTTGCAAGTGGACGCGCTTTATGGTGAAGATGGGTTTTCTTTTTATGAGCAAACAACTTCCAGACCTACCTTGGAAATCACATCGGTAAGCGGCGGTTTTCAAGGGGAGGGGATTAAACCGATTATCCCGAACCGAGCTTCAGCCAAAATCGCCTGCCGCCTCGTCGCGGCGCAAGTGCCGGAAGAGATCATGGATGCGATTGAATCCCATATTCAGGCGCAGAAGCTGCCCGGTGTCAAAGTAACCATGGACCGTCAACTGCGCGGCAATCCATTTATTACCCTCATAGATGAACCTGCTATGGTGGCAGCGGCGGAAGCTTATGAAGATACTTACGGCGTGTGGCCTGTCTACACCCGAAGCGGTGGGTCCATCCCTATCGTAGAGGTGCTTGGACGAGTGCTGAAGGCTCCTGTCGTTCTACTGGGGTTTGGCTTGCCCGGGGAAAACCTCCATGCACCGAATGAGCATTTCCATTTGATCAATTGGGGCAAAGGCACGGAGACGATTAGTCGTTTCTGGTTAAAACTAGCAGCACGAAGCGAGAAAGCTTGAAAGGACTGAAGCAACAACATGAACACAGAACATTTGCAAATCCGCGACGCTCATCTGGAAGATCTGCCAGAAATCGTGCGCATCTATAATACGACTGTTGCTGGACGTATGGTTACAGCGGATACAGAACCCGTTACAATAGCAAGCCGTGAAGCTTGGTTTCATGAGCACTCAGATGACTTCCGTCCTCTGTGGGTCGTGGAAAAAGATCAAGCCATCTGCGGCTGGCTCAGCTTCCAGTCCTTCTATGGCCGTCCGGCCTACAACGGAACCGCTGAAATCAGCATCTATGTGGATGAATCTTATCGCGGCTACGGCATTGGACGATATCTAATGGAAAAAGCCATTGAAGCAGGACCTTCTTTGGGTCTAAAAACCTTGCTCGGTTTCATCTTTGGCCATAACGATCCAAGCTTGAATCTCTTTCACAAATTCGGCTTCGAGAAGTGGGCGCATTTACCCGGTATTGCCGAATTGGATGGCATCGAACGTGATCTTCTTATTCTCGGCAAACGGATCGACTAAAGCCAACTTACACTTGCCATTTAAGAAAGGCGGCTTTGCCTCCCTGAGAGATGAGCGTCTTCATAAGGTTTTCAACAATATAGCGGTTCCTAGTTCCTTTTGGACTGTGCAATGACAGAGAGCGTCGTGTGAAAAGGAACTATGATCCACTATATGTCGGGAACTGGGGGAAACGTAGCATGAAAGGGAACTGAGATCCGCTATTTAAGCGGAACCTGATGATTCTGAGCGAGAAATGGCGGAATAGCGGACCGTAGTTCCCACTGACGTGGAATATGGCGGTTTTTCAGAATTATAGCGCACTGTACTTCCCTCAAACTCGCTATCCTGGCACATCTTGCTATAAACGAGGAGTGACGTTCTCATCGCATCAAACCACTCCATCGGGATGGGGTGCCTACAACCCAAGCCTGACAACTGGAGTCAATCTCCAACATTTAAATTTTGGTCAAGCCTCACTCACCTCTTACACCTTCCTCGTTTGTAAGATGACCTGTCGATCGTTGACAAGAAACACGTCCTCTGACAAGACCTGGACTCCACTCTACCATTACTCCGCATGAGCATGTCGTGCACAAACGCCCTTTGCACCGATAGGGCCCCACCTTAAGATCAGTGCATCGAAGAAAAGTCGGTGTAGGATGTCCTGTTTCATATTCTAAATGTACCAATAAACTAAAAAGGGTGAATCCCTTAAATCCACCCCAAAACTTATGCTTTTTCAAAAAAAAGCGCACTCCGCTTTCTTACGACTAGTACGCTAGCCCAAGAGAGAAATGCGCTTATTCTTTATTCATTTACGCGAACAACAACCGCTTCAACCTCTATCTCAATCATCAAAAGCGGATCGATTAAAGCCTTCACTTCAACCATTGTCGCTACAGGCTGCACGGTTCCAAAAAACTCACCATGTGCGCGTCCGAACGCTTCCCACTGAGAAATATCCGTCACATACATGCGCGTTCGAATGACATCCGACAGGCTAGCACCCAGCTCCTGCAAAGCTTGCTCAATGGTCGCAAGGACGAATCTCGCCTGCTCGTATGCATTTCCTACGCCCACTACCTCTCCATTCTGCATGGCGGTAGTACCAGCAACTTCAATCCGGTCGCCTACCCGGATTGCTCGACAATAACCAACGAGCGGCTCCCAAGGTGATCCTGTGAATACGCGGGTTCGACTCATTATGCACGCACTCCTTTTGCTATATATACGCTGTTAATCGTTCTTGCAAACCTTCTGTAACCGACAGAAGCGGCAAACGCAGTGCCCCTGAAGCAATAACCCCTTGCTGTTCCAGCAGCCATTTGAGAGGCGCAGGATTTGGCTCTGTGAACAGCAGCCTTATCAGCGGAAGGAGCCCTTCGTACAGCGTCTTGCTCTCCTCCATATTCCCAGCCAGGAAATGCCGATAAAAGGCTACAAAGCGCTCTGTTTCTACATTGGCAGATGCGCTCATAACGCCTTTGGCTCCTGCTTGGAGAGCATCAAACAACAAGGTATCTTCCCCGCAGAGAACAGGTTTGGAGCCCAGACGTGTCAACTCGGAGACCAGCTTCGTATTCGGCGTACTGTCTTTCATGCCAATAACACCATCGATATCCAAGATCGCACGAACCGTCTCGAGTTCAAGGGTCACACCCGTGCGGTGTGGAACTTCATATAAAATAATCGGCACCCCAACGCTGGCTGCTTGGCGAAAATGAGCAATAATGCCTTGTTGACTCGGTTTATTATAATAAGGAACAACCACCAAAGCTGCATCAGCGCCTAAGTTTCCAGCTGCCTCCGTTTTCTTAATCGTCGATCGCGTATCATTCGTTCCTGACCCAATCACAAGGGAAGCTTGTGAGTTAGCCGCTTCTTTCGCAGCTTGCGCTGTCGCAAATAAAATTCCCAGTTCTTCCTGCGTAATCGTAGGCGATTCTCCTGTAGTCCCATTAACAATAAGTCCATGAATGTCATCTTGAAACAATTGATAAGCCTGATTATAAAAAGAAGCCGCATCCACTTCAAAGTCTTCATCAAAGGGTGTAACGATTGGCACATAAACACCTTGCAGTTCCTGAGCTTTTAACATTCGACGCATCTCCCTGTCTCTATTTGATGTACATTCACTTTAGCATGGATCTTACTATCACAGTTAGCTATAATAAATGATAGGACTCATCAAAATTTTTGATAAAGAATCGAGGGGGCTCCCATGGATTTAACGTATTTTCGCACATTTCGGGAGGTCGCCCGGAGAAAAAGCTTCACCAAAGCCGCGGAAGAATTAGGTTATGCACAATCCAGTATCACGATGCAAATTCAGAAACTGGAAAGAGAATATGGTGTCCCGCTCTTTGAACGATATGGACGTCAACTGCGTTTGACAGCACCTGGCGAGAGCTTGTTGAAATTGGTCGTTCAGATGCTTGACCTCTACGATCAATCCAAAGAAATGATAGCCAGTCAAGTAAGTGGAACACTCACCATCGGCACGATTAATTCCCTTGCTGCGTACTACTTACCGCCCTATTTACATCGGATGAAGCAGCTCTACCCTGCCCTGAATATCCACCTTTTTCCGGATAGCGAGTCCTCTTTGATAAGCAAAGTGAAAGATGGCGACTATGATATTGGTCTCTTGCTTGACCGATTTCCTGCTGACAGTTTCCTTGACTGCACTCGCGTTCGTGAAGAACCCTTAGTCTTGGTGGCTCCGCCTAACCATTCACTCACTCAACAAACTAAGGTTGAACTCGCAGACCTTCACCAAACCGAATTTATCGTGACGGAGGATGGCTGCATCTACCGCGGCATGTTTGAGAAACTGTTAAAAGATCACGACATCCCGCTGCATATCGGATTCGAGCTTGGCAATCTGGAAACAATCAAACATTGCGTTATGAATGGATTAGGTGTGGCCCTGCTGCCGCAAATCACGGTTCAAAGTGAAGTAGAAGTTGGCAAACTAGCCCAGCTGCCTTTCTCGCATGCTGATCTTCATATGGATCTCCAACTGCTGCTGCACCCCAAAAAGTGGATGTCGCAGCCGCTCCAATCGTTCATCCATTTGTTGACAGATCAAATCTAAATCGCAAAAAAAAGAAGCTCATCTTTTCGCAAAGATGGAGCTTCTTCATTATTATCATTACACGCCAAAGGCAGCAGGATTAGCTCTCCATGAACGAAGCAATTCCATATCGGAAGCTTGAATCTTGCCCTTCTCTAACGCGACTTCAAGCAGCGCAGAATAGTTGGAAAGGGTGTGCAGCGGCATCCCTGCAGCTTCAAAAGCTTCCGTTGCCTTATCCAGCTGATAGGAGAAAATCGCCAGTACGCCAAGTGCTGTAGCTCCAGCCTCTTTCACGGCGATCGCAGCTTTCAAAGAGCTGCCTCCCGTCGAGATCAAGTCCTCAATGACGATCACTTTCTGACCTGGCTTGACGGAACCCTCAATCAGGTTCTCTTTGCCGTGCCCTTTGGCTTTGTCGCGAATGTAGATCATTGGCAGACCTAGCTTTTGAGCAACCCATGCAGCATGAGGGATACCAGCGGTAGCTGTACCTGCCACAACTTCAGCATCAGGGAACTTCTCTTGAATCAGGCTGACAAAGCCGTCAGCGATCGCTTCACGAATCGCTGGATGCGACATCGTCAAACGATTGTCACAATAAATCGGCGATTTCAGACCCGATGTCCATGTGAATGGCTGCTGTGGTCGAAGCGCAACCGCCTCGATCTCTAATAATGACGCAGCGATATGCTGCGCAATGGTTTCGAGTTGACTCATGATACTTCCACCGTTCCCTTCCATTGTAAGGCTCAAACCCGCCTGTCTACTCGTCTTACACGATTGAATCAATAATGGCTTCGATCGCCGCTCGCGGATCGGCGGCGCCAGTGATCGGCCTGCCGATCACGACGTAGTCCGTCTTCTGCGCGAACGCCTCAGCCGGCGTCATGATGCGTGATTGGTCGCCCACATCAGCTCCCGCAGGGCGAATACCCGGCGTCACCGTGACGAACCCGTCGCCGCATGCTGCCTTGATCGCCGTCACCTCAAGCGGTGACGCGACAACGCCTTGCAGCCCCGCGGCATGTGCCAAGCGGGCATAGCGAATGACGGCCTGTTCGGTCGTACCGGCTAGGCCAATCTCGTCATTCAGCACCGACTGGCTCGTGCTGGTCAACTGCGTCACGCCGATCACGATCGGGCGTGTACTGCCGCTTGCAAGCCCCTTGTCGACACCTTCCAAGGCGGCTTCCATCATCTGCTTGCCTCCGGCTGCATGCACATTAAACACATCAACCCCAAGGCGCGTCACACTCTCCGCGCCACCTTTGACCGTGTTCGGAATATCATGCATCTTCACATCAAGGAAAACCTTGTAACCGCGCGTTTTGAGACTCTCTACGAAGCTGGGACCTGCCGCATAGAACAGCTGCATGCCTACCTTCACGAAGCAGGGAATGCCTTCAAGCTGCTTAAGCAGCCCTTCAGCACTCTCCGCGTTCGGATAATCCAAAGCAACCATAATACGTCCAGCAATCTCAGTACGTGTTAAAACGGACACATTCTTCACTCTCCCTTAAGCATGAATGGGCATTGCACGTGAGGAGAAGTTAATCGCTTCAAGCATATTCACAAGCGCTCTGACTGTATCTAGTGAAGTCATGCACACGACACCATTCTCAACGGCTTCACGACGGATGCGGAAACCATCACGCTCAGGCTCTTTCCCTTTGGTCAGCGTGTTTACAACAAACTGTGCTTCGCCGCCACGGATCAGATCCAGAATGTTCGGTGAACCTTCGCTCAGCTTATGAACGGTCGTTACAGGAAGTCCAGCCTCTTGAATTGCCGTAGCCGTACCGCCAGTTGCAATGATTTTATAACCAAGACGGTAGAAGCCTTTCAAAATTTCGATCGCTTCTTCCTTATCTTTGTCAGCAACCGTTACAACAACGGAGCCAGCAGCAGGAATTTTCATGCCTGCACCGATCAGGCCTTTGTATAGAGCTTTTGCAAAGTTAATATCGCGTCCCATAACCTCGCCTGTTGATTTCATCTCAGGTCCGAGTGTTGTGTCTACACGGCGCAGTTTCGCGAAGGAGAATACCGGCACTTTAACAGAAACGTACTTATCTTCTGGCCATAGTCCGCTTTGGTATCCCATATCCGTCAGTTTTTGCCCCATAATTACGCGCGTCGCCACATTCGCCATTGGAATGTTCGTTACTTTACTTAAAAACGGCACCGTTCTGGAAGAACGCGGGTTAACCTCGATAACATACACTTGATCGTTGTGAATGACGAACTGGATGTTGACTAGACCAACCACGTTCAATTCCAGGCCGATTTTCGTCGTAATTTCAATAATTTGTTGCTTGATCTCATCGGAGAGCGATTGCGGTGGATACACGGCGATCGAGTCACCGGAGTGAACCCCTGCGCGCTCAACATGTTCCATAATACCTGGGATCAGAACCGTTTCTCTATCACAGATCGCGTCAACTTCAACTTCTTTGCCAAGCATATAGCGGTCAATCAGAACCGGATGCTCAGGGTTAATCTTCACGGCATATTCCATGTAGCTAAGCAATTCTTCATCGGAGTAGACGATTTCCATTGCACGGCCGCCTAAGACATAAGAAGGACGAACGATAACCGGATAACCGAATTTCGCTGCTGTTCCTACGGCTTGGTCAACAGATGTTACAGTACCGCCTGGAGGTTGAGCAATCGAAAGCTTGCTCAACAAAGCTTCGAATTTCTTGCGATCTTCGGCCGTATCAATGCTTTCCAGATCAGATCCTAGGATGCGTACGCCTGCTTTGTGCAACGGTGCTGCCAAGTTAATCGCGGTTTGTCCACCGAACTGAACGATAACTCCGATTGGATTCTCACGCTCGATGACGTTCATAACATCCTCGAAGAATAAAGGCTCGAAGTACAAGCGGTCCGACGTGTTAAAGTCCGTGGAAACCGTTTCTGGGTTGTTATTGATGATAACCGCTTCATAACCAGCTGCTTGAATTGCCCATACCGCATGAACGGTGGAGTAGTCGAACTCAATCCCTTGACCGATACGAATCGGACCGGAGCCTAATACAACGACTTTCTCTTTGGTTGTTTCTGTAACTTCGTCTTCTTGCTCATAAGTAGAGTAGTAATAAGGCGTTGAAGCTTCGAATTCAGCTGCGCAAGTATCAACCATTTTGTACACAGGCTTGATGTTTTGTTTCAGACGGTGTGTTCTGATTTCAGCTTCTTTGGTGAATGTCGAGCATCCAGCTAATGTGCGAATCTCGGCAATAGCACGATCTGTGAAGCCTTTGCGCTTCGTTTCGAAAAGCAGTTCATTCGTCAGTTCACTTGCCGCGATTTCTTTCTCGTATTTGATCAGACCATCAAGCTTGTTCAAGAACCACCAGTCAATGTTCGTCAAATTCTGCAATTGCTCCACCGTGTAGCCTCTGCGGTAAGCTTCTGCCAATAAGAATAGGCGCTCATCGTCCGGTTTTTGCAAGCGTAACTCCAATGTTTCTGTATCAAGCAAATCCGTTTCTTTAAGGAATAGGCGATGTACACCGATCTCTAGGGAACGTACTGCTTTGTGAATGGACTCTTCGAACGTACGGCCGATCGCCATAACTTCGCCAGTCGCCTTCATTTGTGTACCTAATTTACGGTTGGCAGCTGTGAATTTATCGAACGGCCAACGCGGGATTTTGGAAACGATATAATCCAGTGCCGGCTCGAAGCAAGCATAGGTTTGGCCTGTTACTGGATTGACAAGCTCATCGAGCGTGTAGCCAATCGCAATTTTCGCTGCCATTTTGGCGATCGGGTAACCAGTCGCTTTGGACGCAAGCGCTGAGGAGCGGCTTACACGCGGGTTAACTTCGATGACATAATATTGGAAGCTATGTGGATCTAAGGCGTACTGTACGTTACATCCGCCTTCAATGTTCAAGGCGCGAATAATTTTGAGCGATGCGGAACGCAGCATTTGATACTCGCGATCCGAAAGTGTTTGGCTTGGTGCGACAACGATACTATCTCCGGTATGTACACCTACTGGATCGAAATTCTCCATGTTACACACAACGATACAGTTATCATTTGCGTCACGCATTACCTCATACTCGACTTCTTTCATACCTGCAATACTGCGCTCAACCAGACATTGGCCGATTGGGCTGTAGCGAATTCCGGAAGCTACGATTTCCGTCAGTTCTTCCATCGTATTACAGATACCGCCACCAGTTCCACCTAATGTGTACGCTGGACGAATGATGATCGGGAAGCCGATTTCATTAGCAAAATCAACCGCTTGAGCAACTGTCGTTACGATAACGCTATCCGGTACCGGCTGCTCTAATTCTCTCATCAAGTCTCTGAAAAGATCGCGATCTTCCGCTTTCTCAATCGCCGTCAGCTGCGTTCCGAGAAGCTTCACGTTCTCGCTTTCCAGTACACCGGCGCGAGCCAGTTCAACCGCCATGTTCAAACCTGTTTGACCTCCAAGTGTTGGAAGCAAGCCGTCAGGACGTTCTTGACGAATGATTTGTGTAACAAATTCAAGTGTAATCGGCTCGATATATACTTTATCCGCCATGTTTGTATCCGTCATGATCGTAGCCGGGTTGCTGTTGATCAGGATAACTTCCATGCCTTCTTCTTTAAGTGCTTGACAAGCTTGCGTGCCCGCATAGTCAAATTCCGCTGCCTGACCGATAACGATTGGACCGGAACCGATAACGAGGATCTTTTTGAGTGTATTATTTTTTGGCATATTGCAGTTCCTCCTTCACAGATGTCGATGCCGTGGAAGCTTTCCACTGAGCAAGCATTTGCGCTTGGCGCGGCTGCTGTGGGTTATCAAGCTTATGCTGACGGATCAGCGAGATGAAATCATCAAACAAGTAGCTGGAGTCGAATGGCCCCGGTGCTGCCTCTGGGTGATATTGCACCGAGAATGCAGGGTATTTCTTGTGTTTCAAACCTTCGATTGTACGGTCATTATTGTTAATGTGCGTTACTTCAAGGTCCGTTCCGTTCACGGAATCTTCCTTGACCGTATAGCCATGATTTTGCGATGTAATGTAGCAGCGACCGGAAGCCAAATCTTTCACGGGATGGTTGCCGCCGCGGTGACCGAATTTCAATTTATCAGTGTCCGCGCCGCAAGCAAGTGCAAACAGTTGGTGACCAAGGCAGATTCCGAACAAAGGAATATCGCCGAGCAATCCTTTGATCATTTCAACCGCGTGCGGAACATCTTTCGGATCCCCAGGGCCGTTGGACAGCAAGACACCGTCCGGCGCAAGGCGGCGAATTTGTTCAGCAGTTGCATCTTGAGGCACAACGACAACGTCGCAGTCACGTTTGCTCAGATCGCGGATGATCCCGCTTTTGGCACCGAAATCAACGAGCACGATGCGCTCTTTGTGTCCAGGTGCACCGTATACGCTTTTGGTGGAGACACGAGAAACTTGGTCCGTCATCAGGGAAGTACCGCGCAAGATCTCAGTCAATTCCGCAACGGATTTATTGGATGTTGTCAATAAGCTTTTCATAACGCCGTGATGACGAATTTTACGAGTCAACATACGAGTGTCGATGCCGCTGATGCCAACGATGCCGTATTCTTTGAGCAAGCTGCCAAGTGTGTACTGCGCTCTCCAGTTGCTTGGAATCTCTTCGTGCTCACGCACGACGAAACCATGAATGAAAGGACGTACGGATTCAAAATCATCCCTGATCACCCCGTAGTTCCCCACCAATGGATACGTCATCGTCACGATTTGACCGCAGTAGGAAGGATCGGAAAGCACCTCCTGATAACCTGTAATCCCTGTATTGAATACAACCTCGCCGACGGATTCACCTTCACTACCGAACGATTTTCCTGTAAAAAGAGTGCCGTCTTCCAGCAACAATCTTGCCTGCATGTTCTTTCAACTCCTTCGCTATTGTCAAACGATTCTCACGAACCGCAGATGTCATGCCTACAACTTCCTAAGAAATGCATAGACTTGCATAAAAAATGATCTTTCTGTATAAATATACACGATTTTACGTGTCTCGTACAGCGTGTTATGCGGATTTTACGACCAGACCACTTTACCGGATGCGATGGTCACAACCGGCCAACCTTGCAGCTTCCAACCGATGAACGGTGTGTTTTTGCTGCGCGACACGATCTCTTCTTTCAGAACTTCACGCTCTGTTTCCAAATCTACGATCGTGATATCCGCTACACTGCCCACATTCAGCGTTCCGTAGGGAAGACCGAATACATCAGCCGGTTTTTGCGTCATTCGATCGACTAGGAAACCAAGCGTCCATTGTCCAGTTAGAACGAATTTCGTATACAGCAGCGAGAATGCTGTTTCGAATCCCAGGATACCGAATGGCGCCAGCATCATGCCTTTGGCCTTCTCTTCTTCTGTGTGCGGTGCGTGGTCCGTCACGATGATATCGATCGTGCCGTCTTCCAAACCTTCGATAACAGCCTGCACATCGCGCGGCGTGCGCAGCGGCGGGTTCATCTTCCAGTTGGCGTCCAGCCCTGGAATGTCTTCATCAGACAGCACGAGGTGATGCGGACATACCTCTGCGGTCACTTTGATACCGAACTGCTTCGCATGTCGGATCAAGCGAACTGATTGCTCCGTGCTCACATGGCACACGTGGTAGTGAACGCCTGTCGCTTCGGACAACAGGATATCGCGCCCTACATGAATCGCCTCGGATTCGTTCGGGATCCCTTTCAGGCCGTGCTTCTTCGCGAACGAGCCTTCACTTACCGGCGCTCCAACGACAAGCGTGTCATCCTCACAGTGTGCGATGATTGGCATGTCCATGGATGCGGCCAAAGCCATTGCATCCTTCATCATCTGCGCGCTCTGTACGCCAACACCGTCATCGGTGTAACCGATAACGCCGGCTTCTTTCAGCGCAGCGAAATCCGTTAACTCACGGCCTAATTGATTTTTGGTAATTGTTCCGTAGGGAAGCACCCGAATTACGCCTTCTGTTGCAGCTTTGTCCAATATGTATTTCACCGTATCGACTGTATCGATAACCGGCCTCGTGTTTGGCATGCATGCAATCGTTGTGAAACCGCCGCGAGCCGCGGAGCGTGTACCTGTCGCAATATTTTCTTTATGTTCAAATCCCGGTTCCCGCAAGTGCACATGCATATCAATGAAGCCAGGTGTTACGAGCTTGCCTGCTGCATCGATAACTTCATGACCTTCTGTTTGCGGAGCTGAGCTTTCCGAAGCATCCAGAACTTGTGCGATCTTGTCATTCTCGATAAAAATGTGCTTCTTTGCTTGTGCATTATTCGCATCAACCGTAAGTCCGTTTAAGATCCAAATACCCATTGTGCTGAAGTCCCCCTGTTCTATGATAAAGCTCGTTCAATGACCGCCATACGAATCGGCACACCATGAGCAATTTGTGTGAAAATTTTGGATTTCTCGTGTTCAACCAGTTCGTCATCCAATTCGACGTTGCGATTCACCGGAGCGGGATGCATGATTATCGCATGCGGCGCCATTCGGCTGGCACGTTCTGCCGTCAAACCATACTGCTCGCGGTATTCTTCAGCCGAGCGGATAATCCCCTTGTCGTGGCGTTCCAGCTGCACGCGCAGCATCATGACAACATCGGCTTTGAGCGCTTCTTCGAAAGTGATATATGGAGCGAACTCAGCGAGTTCAGGAGCCTGCATGCTGTCTGGCGCGCAGAACTGAACTTTGGCGCCCAGCGCGATAAGTCCCCACAAGTTGGAGCGTGCCACTCGGCTATGCAGAATGTCACCGACGATGGAGACTGTCAGACCCTTGAAGCTGCCGAATTGCTTGCGCATCGTGTAGAAGTCCAGAAGCGCTTGTGTTGGATGCTCATTATTGCCGTCGCCCGCATTGATCAGCGGAATTTTAATTTTCTCGGCCAATTCCTGCAGCACGCCGTTTGGCTTCAAGCGAATGACACCGGCATCGATCCCCATGGACTCCAGCGTGCGAACCGTGTCGTAAATGGATTCACCTTTTTGCACGCTTGATTCCGCTGCGGAGAAGTTCAGCACATCAGCCCCTAATCGCTTTTGGGCCAGTTCGAAAGAGAAACGCGTTCTTGTACTATTTTCAAAAAATAAGTTGGAAACGAACTTGCCTTGCAACTGATTCGATACCTTAGGGGAAGATTGTTCCCAGTAAGCTGCCCGATCCAAAATACTTGTTATTTCCCCCGCCGTAACACCTTTCAATCCTAAAAAATGCTTTGTTTGTGTACTCATTATACTCACTCCTGTTTCCCCCTCTGCCCATGTATGATGACCCCATCTTTATCATCGATTTCCGTTAACAGCACTTCGATGCTTTCACTTTTGGAGGTAGGTACGTTCTTGCCAACATAATCCGGGCGAATAGGCAGCTCGCGATGTCCTCTGTCTACCAAGACTGCCAGTTGAATCATTTGCGGTCTGCCCAAATCTATCAAGGCATCCATCGCTGCTCTTACGGTCCTCCCTGTGAAGAGGACATCATCGAAGAGGATGATTTTACGGTCCTGGATTTGGAGCTTGCCGCCTTCCCGCGCGTCCTCCACCGATTTCACCTTTACGCGATCATCGCGGTAAGAAGTGACATCGATCTCGCCCACCGGAATCGGAACACCTTCAATTTCCATAATCCGCTCTGCCACTCGCTTGGCCAAATAAATGCCGCGGGTCCGAATCCCAATCAAGGTACAATCTTCTACCCCTTTATTCTTTTCAAGTATCTCGTGTGCAATCCGCGTCAGCGCTCTTCGAATTCCCATTTCATCAATGAGGGTATGTTCGGCTGCTTCGTTCATCTCTTCGCCTCCTGATCGTTTTGCTTCAGCAAAACGGATAACGCAAGATTAGGCTTTGTTTTCCATCGGAAAGCTTGTTTAGCAAGAACTGCACCGTTTTCCACCGGAAAACCAAAAAACTCCTTGCCCAATTCATGGCAAGGAGTTACGAGTGCATAAAGATACAGAGCGGGGCATGAGGATGCGCACATCCGATGCTTGTTAACACAGCGTACGCGACGCTGCATTCCCGTCTTTTCTTATCGTTTTACCTTGCCAGCCTCTCTGGACTGTTTTTAAAGGTACCTATGTAATTAATAGAATTATGCCATTTTCGACATGATAAGTCAAGATCCTTTATCAAACTCTCTTTGAGCAAGCGCTTGCGCATGTGTTATAATTTACATATTAATTACGATTCAATCCGGCCAAGGAGGAAACTATGTTCAAATTGTTTCGACTTTTGAAACCGTACAAATTTTTAGTTGCAGCTGTCATTATTTTAATGCTCTTGCAGTCACTGGCACAGCTGTATCTGCCTACGCTTCTATCCGACATCGTCGATATTGGGGTAGTCAAAGGAGACATCGGCTATATTCTCCGTTACGGAGCATATATGCTGCTCGTTGCCATGGGAGCTATGGTGTGTGTCATTATTGCCAGCTACTTGCTTGCTAAGACAGCCACTGGGTTCGGCAGAGATTTGCGCCGCATACTTTTCACTCATGTGGAGAGTTTCTCCTTGCATGAATTCGACAAACTCGGAACCTCCTCCCTCATTACACGAACCACGAATGATATCGCACAGGTACAGCAAGTCATCGTTATGATGCGCATGTTTATCGGAGCGCCTACCATGCTGATCGGCGGCGTAATTATGGCAACCTACAAAGATTCACATCTGGCTATTGTCTTAATCTCAGTCATTCCGATTCTTGTATTGGCTATTATCGTAATCATGCGCAAAGGACTTCCTTTATTTAAACTGCTGCAGGTCAAAATTGACGGCATTAATCTCGTGCTGCGGGAAAATTTAACCGGAATCCGCGTCATTCGCGCCTTTAATCGTGGAGAGCACGAAAAACGCAAATTCGAGAAAGCGAATCATGACTATACGGTTACAGCCGTGAAAGTCAACACCTTGATGGCAACCATGATGCCCATTATGATGCTGGTTTTCAATCTAGGCATCGTCGTCATCCTTTGGTATGGCGGTATTCGAATTGACGGCAATCAAATGCAAATTGGCGATCTTATGGCTTTCATCCAATATGCGATGCAAATCATGTTCTCCATGTTTATGATGACGATGATTTTCATGATGATCCCCCGTGCATCAGCCTCGGCAGTGCGAATCAATGAAGTTCTAGCCCTAGAATCGAACATACATAGTAGTCATGAAGCGAAAGAATTAAATACCAACCAAGCTGCCATTGAATTTCAGCACGTAACTTTCAGTTACCCTGGTGCTGAGCAGGCCGCCATCCACGACATTTCTTTTCGAGCAGAGTCAGGTGAAGTCACTGCCATTATTGGAGGCACAGGATCCGGCAAAACGACGCTCATCAACCTGTTGCTGCGCTTCTATGATGTAGATTCCGGCAATATCGCTGTGGCTGGCAGTTCTTTGCCAAAACTAAAAATCGAAAGTTTAAGACAGCAGATCGGCTATGTTCCACAAAAAGCGGCGCTTTTCTCAGGCACGATTGCCGATAACATTCGTTTCGGACGTGAAAACGCAACAGATGAAGAAATTCATCAGGCCGCAACTACTGCGCAAGCGGCAGATTTTATCGCGGAGATGAAAGATGGCTACCAAGCGGTTCTCGCTCAAGGCGGAACGAACTTGTCAGGCGGTCAGAAGCAGCGACTCGCGATTGCCCGCGCACTGGCCCGCAAGCCGCACATCTATGTGTTCGATGACAGCTTCTCTGCGCTTGATTTCAAAACGGACGCCAAGCTTCGTGCTGCGCTCAAAACCGAAACTGCGGAAGCGACGAAGATTATCGTCGCTCAACGGGTGAGTACGATCATGGATGCAAACCGCATCATCGTCCTGGATGAAGGCAGAATTGCCGGCATCGGAACGCATGCTGAATTGATGAAAACCTGTGCCATTTATCAAGAAATTGTCGCTTCACAGCTGTCAGAGGAGGAAATTGCATGAGTGAGAAACCAAAAGATCAACCCTCTTCCCCTCCGGCAGCCAACCCTGCTCATTTCGGTCGTGGCGGAATGGGTGCGATGGGCCGGCCTGTGCAGAAGGCCAAAGATTTCAAAGGGACACTACGGCGGCTCGCCAGCTTTATGAAGCCCTTTCGGCTGCCGATCGGCCTTGTAGTTATCGCTTCCGTGCTCAGCACGATGTTCAGCATTATTAGTCCTAAACTGATGGGCAACGCAACAACTACGCTTTATGAAGGCTCCATGGCCAAGTTAAAAGGTGTCGCCGGAGCTCATATCGACTTCGATGCGATCCTTCGCATCGTGCTCATTCTCGCAGCGCTCTATGTGTTAAGCGCAGTTCTCACCTATATTCAGCAGTGGATTATGGTCGGCGTGACCCAGAAAATTGTTTTTAATCTGCGTGAAGCGATTAGCGACAAGCTGTCTCGGGTACCTCTCTCCTTCTTTGATGCACGCAGCCACGGAGACACAATGAGTCGTGCCACCAATGATGTGGACACCATCAGTTCAACGATGCAGCAAAGCTTAACGCAACTAATTACGTCAATCGTAACTCTGCTTGGGATCATCATTATGATGTTAACCATAAGCCCATTGCTGACGTTAGCTACAATTGTCACGTTGCCTTTGAGCATTATGGGAACGAAGATGATCGCCTCCCGATCACAAAAGTATTTCAAAGGGCAGCAACAAACGCTAGGCCAACTCAACGGTCATGTAGAAGAGATGTACACCGGACATACCATTGTCAAAGCTTTTGGCCGTGAGAAGAAATCGGTGGAGCAATTCAATGAAATCAACGACCGCCTGTATCATTCGGGCTGGAAAGCGCAGTTCATCTCCGGCATGATTTTTCCCCTGATGTCATTTATCGGAAATATCGGCTATGTGCTGGTCAGTGTAATCGGTGGCATCATGGTGACCAATGGCGCCATTAAAATTGGTGATATCTTAGCCTTCATCCAGTATTCCGGCCAATTCGGGATGCCCATCACCCAAGTCGCCAATATTGCCAATGTGATTCAATCTACGATTGCCGCGGCAGAGCGTATTTTCGAATTATTGGATGAGCCTGAGGAAGTGGCAGAGAACAATCATGTCCAAAAGGTTTCAAATGTTCGCGGACACGTTCAGTTCGACCAGGTTGCCTTTTCTTACAAAGCGGATACACCGCTTATCGAAAATATGAACATCCATGTTGAGCCTGGTCAAACTGTCGCGATTGTCGGACCAACCGGAGCAGGCAAGACGACCATCGTCAATCTGCTTATGCGTTTCTATGAATTGAATAGTGGCACTATTTCCATTGACGGGATCAATTCACGCGAGATGTCTCGCAGCCATTTACGCGGACTTTTCGGCATGGTACTTCAGGACACCTGGTTATTCAACGGTACGATACGTGAAAATATTGCTTACGGGCGCGATGGTGCGACCGAGGAGGACATTGTTCAAGCAGCTCGCGCCGCTTATGCCGATCATTTCATCCGTACCTTGCCGGACGGCTACAGCACAATCCTTAATGAGGAAGCGTCCAATCTATCGCATGGTCAAAAACAATTGCTCACCATCGCCCGCGCGATTCTCGCCGATCCAACCATTCTGATTCTCGACGAAGCGACCAGCAGCGTGGATACCAGAACGGAAGTGTCCATCCAAAGAGCGATGAACAATCTTATGGCCAATCGCACCAGTTTCGTAATCGCTCACCGCCTCTCCACCATCCGCGATGCCGATCTCATCCTTGTGATGAATCAAGGGACCGTCATCGAACAAGGAACACACGAAGAGTTGTTGGAGCAACAAGGCTTCTATGCCGATCTCTATAAAAGCCAATTCGCACAAAAAGCTATTTCTTAAAAAAAGGACTGTCAGGTCATCCTGACGGTCCTTTTTTGTTAGATTAGGGATTGACTTACCGCTATATGTTTTGGAGGTGGAGGTGAGCTTAGTTTGCTGAGAATGTGGTTTGGCGCCACTCTGCTTCGCACAAAAAGCTATTTCTTAAGAAAAGGACTGTCAGGTCATCCTGACGGTCCTTTTTTGTTAGATTAGGGATTGACTTACCGCTATATGTTTTGGAGGTGGAGGTGGGCTTAGTTTGCTGAAAATGTGGTTTGGCGCCACTCTGCTGCTGTAACGCTGTTTTTCAGCGTTATCAATGCGGCTTCGCCTCTCTCGGCGCAATTCCCTGCTGTTAAGATTGTTTTTCAGTCTTAACGCTTGGCTTTGGCGCCACTACGCTGCTGTAACGCTGTTTTTCAGCGTTATCAATGCGGCTTCGCCTCTCTCCGGCACATTTTCCTGCTGTTAAGACTGTTTTTCAGTCTTAACGCTTGGTTCTGGCGCCACTACGTTGCTGTAACGCTGTATTTCAGCGTTATCAATGCGGCTTCGCCTCTCTCTGGCGCAATTTCCTGCTGTTACGACTGTTTTTCAGTCTTAACGCTTGCCTTTGGCGCCACTCCACTGCTGTAACGCTGTTTTTCAGCGTTATCAATGCGGCTTCGCTTCTCTCCGGCGCATTTTCCTGTTGGTTAAGACTGTTTTTCAGTCTTAACGCTTGGTTCTAGCGCCACTCTGCTGCTGTAACGCTGTTTTTCAGCGTTATTAATGCGGCTTCGCCTCTCTCCGGCGCAATTTCCTGCTGTTAAGACTGTTTTTCAATCTTAACTCTTGCCTTTGGCGCCACTACGCTGCTGTAGCGCTGTTTTTCAGCGTTATCTCTTTGGCACTCTCTTGGCACGCTACTAGTACGCTCTTGGCATGCTCTTTAGCACACTCTTGCACACTCTTGCACACTCTTGCACACTCTTGGCACGCTCTTGCACGCTCTTGCACGCTCTTAGCACGCTCTTAGCACGCTCTTGACGTGCTCTAGCAGCGCGCTTGACCAGCACTTGCGCGCTCCTCCCGAGCATTCACCACGCTCGAGCGCACTCGTTCAAAGCGCTAATTCGACGCTTTGCGCAATCTTTTTCAGCTTTTCTATGAAACGCATTGGCTCAAACGCGCCCTATCTGATAATATAGGAGAGTCAATCTAATTTTAAGGAGATGTCACCATGAGCGAAATGAATACGCTAGAAATTATCCAATTTATTAAAGAAAGCAAGAAAAAAACTCCGGTGAAAGTATATGTAAAAGGGAACCTTGAAGGCATTAGCTTCGGAGAAAGCAGCCAATCCTTCCTTTCCGGCAACAGTGGTATCGTTTTCGGTGAATGGAGCGAAATTCAGCCGATCCTGGAAGCTAACAAAGCGCAAATCGAGGATTTCGTTGTAGAATCAGATCGCCGCAACTCCGCTATCCCTATGTTGGATCTCAAGCACATCAATGCACGTATTGAGCCAGGTGCGGTTATTCGCGATAAAGTACATATCGGAGACAACGCCATTATCATGATGGGCGCGCTTATTAATATCGGTGCATCCGTTGGCGACGGTACGATGATCGACATGAACGCTGTTCTTGGCGGCAGAGCGCAAGTCGGCAAAATGTGTCACATTGGCGCAGGCGCAGTCGTTGCAGGCGTTATTGAACCTCCATCCGCACAACCTTGTGTGATTGAAGATGATGTGCTTGTTGGTGCAAATGCCGTTATTTTGGAAGGCGTACGCATTGGTAAAGGCTCTGTTGTTGCTGCGGGCGCTGTCGTTACGCAAGACGTTGAAGAGTATACCGTTGTTGCCGGAGCACCAGCACGCGTCATCAAGAAAGTAGATGACAAAACGAAATCCAAAACCGAGATTTTACAAGATCTGCGTACCCTGTAAGGGATTCTGGAGGGATTCGCCATGCTTAGCCCTTTCATCGAACTGCGCCGCCAGCTTCACCAAATTCCGGAGCCTGGCTTTCAGGAGTTCAAAACGCAGCAATTGCTTCTGGACGAGCTTGCCAAGCTGCCTCAAGAGCGGTTGACCATTCGGACTTGGCGGACAGGCATTCTAGTATATATCAAGGGAACGAAGCCTACCAAGCGCTTTGGCTATCGCGCGGATATGGATGGACTACCGATTAAGGAAGAGACTTCTCTTCCTTTTCCTTCCCAACATTCTGGCTATATGCACGCATGCGGTCATGATTTTCACATGTCGATTGGCATGGGGGTTGTCACCCATTTCGTGCAGCAGCCTATGCGAGATGATTTAGTCGTGCTGTTTCAACCTGCGGAGGAAGGTCCTGGAGGCGCTCTGCCTATGCTCGCAGCGGAGGAGCTGCAGGATTGGAAGCCTGATCAGATGATAGCCCTTCATATCGCGCCTGAATACCCCGTGGGCACCATTGCGACACGGCCGGAAATTTTATTCGCGAATACGTCGGAGCTGTTCATTGATTTGCTAGGCAAAGGCGGACATGCTGCCTATCCGCACCAAGCCAATGATATGATTGTGGCTGCCACCCAAATGGTCGGACAACTGCACACAATCGTGTCCCGCAATGTGAATCCGCTCGATTCAGCCGTCATTACGATTGGCAAAATGGAAGCGGGAACGAAGCAGAATATCATCGCCGAAAAAGCTCGTCTCGAAGGTACGATTCGTACCCTCTCCGCGGATTCGATGAGCAAGATCAAAAAGCGGATCGAAGCCGTAGCAGCAGGTGTTGAGAGTTCATTCGAGTGCCGTGTATCAATCGATTACGGTTCCAACTATCGCCAAGTGTTCAATGATCCGCCACTGACAGTGGAATTCATGGATTGGCTGCGCGAACGTGACAATGTGACGCTTGTGGAATGCACGGAGGCGATGACCGGCGAGGATTTCGGCTATTTCCTTGAGCAAATTCCAGGCTTCATGTTCTGGTTAGGTGTTGATACCCCACATGGGCTGCATCACGCCAAGCTTGAGCCGGATGAAGGCGCCATTGATGTGGCGATAACGACCATAACCGCTTATCTGACTTATAAATCCAGCTAAAAAGAACCTAGCCTCCGGGCTAGGTTCTTTTATGTCGCGTGCTAGGGATGTTGAAGCATTCTTTCTGCTTGTCCTAAGTGGACGCTCGAGGCAAATGGATTCATTCCCCAAAAAAACCTCCAACCCACGTATAAAGAAGTGCACCTCCTAGAATTTTCATCGGTTTAACCCAGGAGTTTTTTCCAATGTCTATTCTAAAGGTACACTTCTTAAAGTGGGCTTGGAGGCTATATCTGTATTATCTTAACTTGCCGACAAATCGTTCCAACCGATTCAGCGACTCTTCAAGCACTTCTTGGGAATAAGCGTAAGATATCCGAATAAAGCCTTCTCCGAAAGAGGTAAACGCATCTCCCGGCACGACAGCCACATGCTCGTCCTGAAGCAGCTTCATCGTAAAATCCATGGAACTGAGTCCGAACTTTGCGATGGAAGGGAATAAGTAAAAAGCTCCATCCGGCTTTTCTAATTCTATGCCCATGGCTACCAGTCGATCATAGACATAATCTCTTCGTGCTTCATAGGCGCTGCGCATCGGGAGTGCATCGTCCACGCCAACGGTCAAGGCTTCCAGTGCCGCATACTGGCTCACAGAGCTCGCGCAGGTCACATTATACTGGTGAACCTTCGTCATATGCTCTGTGAGGTAGGCAGGCGCTAAGGTGAAGCCAATGCGCCAGCCTGTCATCGCATGCGATTTGGATAATCCATTAATCACAATTGTTTTCTCGCGCAGCTTGCCGAGTGTTGATATGGAATGATGCTGCTGCCCATAAACAAGCTCACTATAAATTTCATCCGATAAAATGAATAGCTCGCGGTCTGCCAGAAGCTGCGCAAGATCAGCCAACTCTTTCTCCGATAGCACTTGCCCCGTCGGATTGGACGGATAACAAAGAATGACACATCGCGTTTTGTCCGTTAAATAGGGTTCCAACAAATCGGCTGTTAATTTCAAGCCGTTGTCGCGGGTATCCACATACACCGGAATCCCGCCAGCTAAGCGAATTAATGGTTCATAGCCTGGATAAATCGGAGCTGGAATAATGACTTCTGCACCCGGTGTCAGAATTGTCCTAAGCGTAATGTCCACCGCTTGACTTGCACCTGCGGTAACAATAATTTCATCCGCAGGACGATAGGTTTGTCCATATTTCACATGAACGAAATTGGCCACAGCCTCTCGCAATTCCAGAAGGCCGGGATTCTGTGTGTAGACCGTTTTATTTTGATCCAAAGCCCGCTGACCCGCTTCAATGATGTGCCGCGGCGTCGGAAAATCCGGCTGTCCGATCGTTAAGGTCAATGCACCCGGTATCGTGCTGACTAAATTAGAAATTTTGCGAATACCTGAAATTTGAATCTCTCTTACTAAAGGATTGATTAAATGCTCCATATGATTTCACGCCTCTCCCGCTCAACTAACCGCTAGGTTGTTCGTATCGTTTGCAGCAGCTCATCCATGTCAGCCGGTATTGGCGCTTCAAATTGCAGCCACTCCCCTGAACGCGGGTGTTTAAAGCCCAGCACAGCGGCATGGAGCGCTTGTCCATTCATTAGCATCCCCTTGCTCTTCCCGTACATAGGATCGCCAACCAGCGGATGTCCGATAAATTTCATATGCACACGAATTTGATGTGTTCTTCCTGTCTCCAGCTTCAATTCCACTAAAGTGAAATCACCGAAACGTTCAAGAACAACGAAATGCGTGACAGCTGTCTTGCTGTTTTTCTCAGTCACGGTATACATTTTACGATCATGCGAATCACGGCCGATCGGAGCATCGATCGTTCCTTGATCATGCTGCAAATGCCCATGCACCAATGCGATATATTTGCGATTCACGGTATGCGCCTTTAACTGCTCAGCCAAACTGGCGTGTGCTTTGTCATTTTTAGCGGACATGATAAGTCCAGACGTATCTTTATCGATCCTATGGACGATACCAGGACGTAGTTCTCCGTTAATGCCGGATAAATCCTTGCAATGATACATCAGGGCATTAACAAGCGTACCTGAGTAGTGCCCAGGTGCCGGATGCACAACCAGTCCACGCTGCTTATTGATCACAATAAGATCAGCATCCTCATACACAACGTTCAGCGGAATATCCTCTGCCCCCAGCTCAACACCTTGAGGTTCTGGCACTTGAAGTGAAATAACATCCTGCTCAGAAAGCTTATAATTGGGTTTAATCGCTTTGCCGTTGACTTTCACGTGCCCGTCTTTGACCCATTGCTGGATCAAGGTGCGGGACACCTCTTCTTCCCAAGCTTCTGTAATGAATTTATCAATACGTTCTTTGGCATACTCTTTTTCAACTGTCCATTCTACGATCTCATTCACTGCAGCCTCAGACGAGGTCTGATTTGTGTTCATGTGTTGCTCCTTTTTTTTCTTTTCTCCAAGCTAGGATTGATTCTAAGAAAATGAGGATAACCCCAATCACGATGGCTGAATCAGCTAAATTGAAAATCGGATAAATATAATAGATGGCTTTGCCAAACAAGCTAAAATCAAATGTAAACTGAAGGAAGTCCACAACCTCACCGAACAAAGCGCGGTCGATGAAATTGCCAAGCGCTCCACCCAGCAATAAACTGAGCGCAGTTGATAGCAGAACCTTGCCTTCTCGAATCGTTTTGCGAATGTACCAGATGATGCCGATAACGACAATCGTCGTAATGACAATGAAAAACCATCTTTGATCTTGCAAAATGCCGAATGCCGCGCCGCGGTTGCGATGCGATGTAATGATGAAGAAGTCACCAATGACAGAACGTTCCTCGCCCAGCGGAATTCGTTTGGTAATAAACCATTTGGACACTTGATCCAAGATAAATACAATTAGCGCATAGAAATAATATTTCACATTCTTTTCCTCCTAATATTCATCAAACCAGAACAGTTCCTTATTTACAAGGAATTACCTCACTAAAAATAGCGCTAAATCGGCATTATAAGGGTATGGATCAGCTGTTAGAAGGGAGCTGTACGACCTATGAGCCATTTAACCGAAGAGCAACTTAAACAATTATATTTGCAATTATTGGAGGAAAAGCTTGATCTTGAGAAACATTTCGCCACAAATGATCATTTTGGCTTAGCCAATTCGTTCTCAGACAGTACAGGCGAACTATCCATGTATGACAATCATCCGGGTGATATTGCTTCCGAAATCTACGAACGCGAGAAAGATATCTCGCTGAATGAACATGCCGAAATGCATTTGGAGCAAGTGAATGAAGCTTTGGCTCGCATGGAAAGCGGTGATTACGGGATATGTGTATTTAGCAAACAACCGATCCCTTTTGAACGTCTTGAAGCCATTCCGACGACACTTTACAGCTTGGAACATGTGCCTGATCCTGATCAATCTTTCAGAAGACCCGTTGAGGAACAAGTGCTCTTCCCGCCTTTTGGCCGAACTAGCTTCGATGAACGCAACGATGAAACTGAATTTGATGGCGAAGACGCTTGGCAAATTGTTGAAAGCTGGGGGACATCCAATACCCCTGCCTTCGGTGAAAATGCCAACGTGGAAGACTACAATGAAATGTACATTGAAGCTGACGAACACGAAGGATACGTGGAATCGTTCGAAAGTTTCATAGCCACAGATTTATACGGTGAACATGTAACAATCGTGCGAAGCAAGGCATACCGCGATTATATTCATAGCGGTGAAGGCGATCCTTTTCTGGAGCCAGAACAACTCACCGACGCAGATGACGAACAGCGATAGAACAAACAGGACAAACGAGCTTCGCCAACTGCGAAAGCTCGTTTGTTCCTTTGCTGTTACTCGTGTTCGCTCACGACGTCACTACATCTTTTACATAAGGACGGATGTTCTTTACTTTGCCCAACCTCCGGGGTCACTATCCAGCAGCGCTCGCACTTCTCGCCCTCAGCAACGGCAATCGCAATAGCGGCATCCTTCGCTTGGTAAGTACCCTCAGGCACATCTGTGCCGGCTGGATGAACGACAACTGCCGATACGATGAACAACTGATCCAACTGGCCAAGCTCAGCCAGCAAGCTGGATGTTGCTTCGTTCGGATATAAGTGAACAGCCGCTCCAAGCGAATTTCCGATCACTTTCTCTTTGCGCGCTTCTTCTAATGCTTTCAACACTTCATCGCGGATACTTAAGAAGCTGTTCCACTTATTCTCCAACTGCTCATTGAATAAACTAGTATCCACTTCAGGCAGCTCCGCAAGCTGCACGCTGCTTAGTTCAACACCCGGGATGTACTTCCACACTTCATCTGCCGTATGCGGAAGAATCGGTGAAATTAGCTTGGTGATCGCGATCACAGCGGCATACAACACGGTTTGGGATGCTTTACGCGCAGGATCATGCGCAGCATTCGCATACAAACGATCTTTGATGATATCTAAGTAGAACGAGCTCATCTCAACCGCGCAGAAGTGATGAATCGTTTGATAAACGACATGGAATTCATACGCTTCATAAGCCTTTACGACTTTCTCAATCATCCGGTTCAAACGAATCAAAGCATAGCGATCCAGCTCAGACAAATTCTCTGGCGCCACACGATCTGCTGCAGGATCAAACTGACTCAAGTTCCCCAACAAGAAACGCATCGTATTTCGGATTTTACGGTATACTTCCGTCGTTTGATTCAAAATGTTATCCGAAATCCGGTGATCGGATTGATAGTCGACGGAAGATACCCATAGACGCAAGATATCAGCGCCCAACTTCCCGCAGACGGCATTCGGATCAATCGTATTCCCGATGGACTTGGACATCTTGCGGCCTTCGCCATCAAGGGTGAAACCGTGGCTGAGAATCCCTTTGTAAGGCGATTTCTCTTTGGTCGCAACGCCAGTGATGAGAGATGAGTTGAACCAGCCACGATACTGGTCAGAGCCTTCCAAGTACAAATCGGCAGGCCATTGCAATTCAGGGCGCGCTTCCAGCACAGCCATATGACTGGAACCGGAATCGAACCATACATCCATGATGTCCGTTTCCTTGCGGAACTCGCCATGTCCACATTTGGCACAGTGGATACCCGGAGGAAGCAGGTCCTTCTCCTCCTTGATAAACCAGGCATTCGAGCCCTCTCTCTCGAAAAGCTGAGCAACATGTTCAATCGTTTGCTCATTCACCAGAGGTTCGTTGCAGCTGCGGCAGTAGAAGATCGGGATTGGCACTCCCCATGCGCGCTGTCTTGAAATACACCAGTCTCCGCGGTCTGCAATCATATTGTGCAGGCGAACTTCGCCCCACTCTGGCGTCCACTTCACTTGCTTGATTTCATCCAGCATCTCTTGTCTGAATTTATCAATAGAAGCAAACCATTGTTCCGTTGCACGATAGATAACCGGCTTTTTGGTGCGCCAATCATGGGCATACTGATGCTGAATATCCGTCGCTTTCAGTAAAAGCCCCGATTCTTGCAGCTTCTCGATAATTTGCTTGCCGCCTTTTTCATAGAACACGCCTTCATAGCCAGGCGCTTCCGCTGTGAAGTGTCCTTGATCATCAACCGGGCACAGAACCCCAATATTGTAACGCTGGCCAATCACAAAGTCATCTTCCCCATGTCCAGGAGCTGTATGAACACAGCCTGTACCGGCTTCAAGTGTAACGTGCTCACCAACCATAACTAACGATTCACGATCGTAGAACGGATGTTGGCAAGTTACATATTCCAGTTCGCTGCCCTTCACCGTGGATAAGATTTCATATTCGCTCCAGCCTATTTCTTTGGCAGCAGAGGCCAGCAATCCTTGGGCAAGCACATATTTCTTGCCACCGGTTTGGATAACCGCATACTCAAACTCCGGATGCAGCGAAATTCCCAAATTGGCAGGGAGTGTCCAAGCTGTTGTCGTCCAGATAACAATTGCTGCATCTTGCGGCAGCTTGCCTTTGCCGTCTTTGACTGGGAAAGCTACATAAATGGAGGTGGAAGTTTTCTCCTTGTATTCGATCTCCGCTTCAGCGAGCGCACTTTCGGAAGAAGGAGACCAGTAAACAGGTTTCAATCCTTTGTAAATGTAGCCCTTTTGTACCATTTTGCCAAAAACGCGAATTTGATTCGCTTCATAGTCCGGTTGCAGGGTGATGTAGGGATTGTTCCAGTCTCCGCGGATCCCCAATCGCTTGAACTGGCTTTTTTGCTTTTCAACGGACTGCAGCGCGTATTCTTTGCAATATTCACGGAATTCGGGGATCGTCATTTTCTTGCGGTCGACTTTCCCGCTGTTTGTGATTACTTGTTCAATTGGCAGCCCATGTGTATCCCAACCTGGTACATAAGGCGCGTCGAAACCTTGCAGCGTTTTGAAACGAACGATAATATCCTTCAAAACTTTGTTAAGCGCATGTCCGATATGAATATCACCATTAGCGTACGGAGGCCCATCATGCAAAATAAATTTAGTTCTGCCCTTGCGGCTTTCCTGCACTTTGGCATAAATATCTTCAGCTTCCCAGTGCTCCTGCATTTTCGGTTCCGCCTGAGGCAGGTTGCCCCGCATAGGAAACTCGGTTTGTAATAGATTTAACGTTTTGCCATAATCCATGTTGACCTCTCCAATCTTACCCTGAACTTTGTTATGCCTGAAAAACAAAAAAAGCCTCTCATCCCCCAAAAAGGGACGAGAAACTCAGCTCGCGGTACCACCCTCGTTATAAAGCTAACGCTCTGCCCTTGCAGGCGCAGAACACAACTTCATCACTCGATCATGTGTAACGGCATGACCCGTTTCTCTCTACTTCATTCAAGAGACGCTCCTGGGGGATATTCGGTACACTGCAGAGATTAGGCTCACACCATAACCCTAATTCGCTGACCCTGCATGCTCGACCTACTCGTTCCAGTCATAGCTTTACTGAGATACATTTAACAGGAGTATACCCAATTCATTGGGCATAGTCAATAAGACGGCCTCCATTACGGGGCATTTCTACTCGTCTTTGGTC
The DNA here is from genome assembly GCF_022163125.1 of Paenibacillus sp. HWE-109. Taxonomy (NCBI): domain Bacteria; kingdom Bacillati; phylum Bacillota; class Bacilli; order Caryophanales; family Paenibacillaceae; genus Paenibacillus; species Paenibacillus sp. HWE-109. The sequence continues at coordinate 3,643,586 of NZ_CP091881.1, forward strand.
TCAAACTGCATGCTTTGCCAACCTTCTGTATTAAGCAGTTCCAGTTGGGCTTCAAGCAGCGTCCGGAATCGTGTTCGGTAGATCGACGCCTGTTTCTTCAATTCTTCAATCTCTAAAGCTACCTTCCGGGAACGTGTCAAAGATTCATTAATAATCCGGTCCGCGTTCTTCTCGGCTTCTTTCAAAATCAGCTGAGCTTCTTTTTTCGCATTGCTTCTTACTTCATCCGCTGCTTCTTGCGCTACGATGATCGTTTTGCTAAGCGAATCCTCAATATTCGTAAAATGATCCAACCGCTCTTGAAGCGTCACCGTTTGATTCTGCAAGTCTTTATTCTCGCGAATCAACGCTTCGTAATCTTTAATGACTTGATCAAGGAATTCATTGACCTGATCTTCATCATAACCGCGAAACGAGCGGGAAAATTCTTTATTATGTATGTCTAACGGTGTTAATGGCATCAGTGCCCCTCCTTAGCGTTTTGCTTTGCAAAACGGACTTCGCAAGCATAAACGGAGCCACATCGTAAAAAGCCCGCTTACACCCATCTCTATACTGTTCAGTTCGACAGAAAATAAGCAATTCCTGCAAAGTTCGTGGATAAATGTTCCACTCTAAGCAAACTTGCCGATTTTCACACGAATTCGACCTTTTTTCGTAATGCCTTCGACTTCCAGCACCTTAAAACGGCCGAATCCTTGCAGGGACACCATATCGCCTTCCTTCAGCGGCTTGCTTGGATCTTCTTCCAGCTTCCAGTTCACACGGCACCTGCCCGCTTGAATAGGGGTTAATACTTTGGCGCGGCTAAGCCGGAAGACATCACTGACAATCCCGTCCATCCGCATGGAAGCGACAGATAAAGATAGTTCTTCCAGATTCACATTAGCCAGTGCCAGCTTATCCAACGGGAGCAATTCGGTCTGCACGTGGACCTTATGTACTTGGGAGAGGTTCATGTGCAAGTAATCAGCAGCATCTTGGGTAACCAAGCAGTGGCAGCCACCCTCTATAACGTGAATATCGCCAACCTTGTCTCGCTTCATGCCGAGTCCAAGAATGGCGCCCATGTAATCTCCATGTTCCAAAGTTAGAAATTTGCCGTCTCCCGAAGAAACGGACAACACCGTCATCGCCATATCTTCCCCATCCAATATCCGGTAATCGGGAGCTATTAAAGCTCTCTTCCGTTCAGCAGCGCTGTATCCGCCATCCAAACGGCAGTGGACATCGGGATGTCGGTTAACGAGTGAGGTAAGAATAAAAGCCTGTCTGGGATCAAGAAAATCGGTCAGCTTCACAGCATGCTGCTCTGCCGCCCGCTCGATCCAATCCCAGGCTTTATCGACAAAATGATGTTCGTCAGGGTGAAAATGACCATATAGTTCTTTTGGCAAGATTAAAACATCCCTACAATAAAATCTAGCACTGCCGCAATCCCCATAACAACGAATCGCAAAGCGATCAAGGCTACGATCGGGGAAAGATCAATAAATCCGATGCTCGGAATAATTTTGCGAAATGGACTTAAATACGGTTCGACCAATTTACTAAGCAAACCGCCGATAAAGCTTTCTCTGGCATTCGGGAACCAAGAGAGAATCAAGTAGCCAATAATCATGAAATAATAAATTTCCATCAAAATACTTAAGTAATAGTGAACGTAAGCCACGTACGCATCCACCTCTGTGTTAGGATATGCGCCTATTCCTCACCCATCATCTCGGAGATGTGACCATGAATATCGACTGAGTCTGGTGTACAAAGAAAGATATTCGGCCCAAGTTTGGAGATAGACCCATTCAAAGCATATACCGTACCGCTCAAGAAATCTACAATTCGTACTGCTTGATCGCCGCGAACACGCTGCAGATTGACAACCACCGCTCTTCTTGAACGAAGATGGTCGGCAATGTCCTGCGTTTCTTCGTATGTTCGAGGCTCGCTAAGCACGACACGCGCATTCTTCTGTGAATGTATGCTGACGACATTTGCCTTATTTTTATTACGCAATTCATACGGATTGGTTTCAGGTTCTTCGGCAGCTTCCACAATCCGCTCGCGTTCCACAATCTCTTCCTCTTCTTGCAGTCCAAGAAAATTCATAAATCGGTTATAAACACCCACGATAAATCCCTCCTGTCTTATTCTTACTTTCACTTACGGTCTTATTCCTCTTTTCCAACCAGAACAGTACCCAATCTTACCCAAGTAGCTCCTTCTTCAATCGCTACTTCAAAATCTCCGGACATCCCCATCGATAATTCCTTGATCTCATAAGGAAAAAGGTTGCGTTCATTCAATTGATCGCGCAATTCTCTTAGCCCGCGAAATACAGGACGAGTTGCATCGGCTTCCATCTCATATGGGGCCATTGTCATCAAACCGGTAATATGTATATGTGACAGCTTACTAACTTCTTCAGCTAACTCAAAGAATTGCTCAGGCGCAACGCCATACTTGGACTCTTCACCCGAGACATTCACTTGCAAGAGACACTTTACTTTCAAGCCAAGGACAGCAGCCTGCTTGTCCAGCTCTTTGGCTAGCGACATCCGGTCCAAGGAATGAATATAGGCAAATCTGCCGATTACGTCTTTCACCTTGTTCGTCTGCAGGTGCCCAATGAAATGCCAGGTTCCGCGCTCATGCAGCGCTTCCCACTTCGGTTTGACATCCTGCCAACGATTTTCACCAATATGGGATAACCCTTCGTCAAGTACACACCGGGTTGTTTCCAGAGAAACATATTTCGTTACCGCTATGATATTCACATCTTCCAACGGACGGTCGGACCGCTTGCATGCTGCGGCAACTCGTGCTTCAACCGCTTCTTTTCGATTTCGTATACTCATTAATACAGACACCTCACTTCAACACATGCCTTGAACGGCCTTTTAGGTGAGCCCAATCCAAGCAATCATTCTACCTGTTGCCCCGCCCTCTTTTCGATGGGAAAAGAACTTATCTGTGTTACAACTGGTACATAACTGTGATACTTCGATATGGGACGACAAAATTCCTGCTTGCTGTAACAATTTTCGGTTCAATTCTTGCAAATTCAGCATGTACTTGCTATTTTCTTTCGCCACTATGACAGTTGAATGCTCTTCCGGAGCAGCTTGAACCTCATCAAGAACTGCTTTGACCCGATCTGCAACTGACTGGTCGACCTCATAACAGCATGCCCCAATGGAAGGGCCAATGGCCGTGCGAATATCTGATGCGCTGCTACCAAAAGTATTTGTCATTAAGGCTATTGTAGCCTTGGAAATGTTTAGCACCGTGCCTTTCCAACCTGCATGAGCCAGGCCGACCACACGCTTAATGGGATCATAGAAAAATAAAGGAACACAATCGGCGAATTGGGCACAGAGCACAATCCCCGTCTCCTTCGTAATGAAACCATCCTTGGCTTGAATGGCCGCTTCTCTGGATGCTCTGCCACTCCCTCGCTCTTCGAGGCTTACAATCGTCACCTCGTTGCCATGTACCTGCTCCGCATAGGTAAAGGCTTCAAAGGGCTGCTCCAGCGCCTCTGCAACCAACTCTCGGTTCCTCACCACATGTTCCGGCACATCGTTAACGTGCAGTCCACAATTCAGCGTTGTGAACGGCTCCAAACTCACGCCGCCATTGCGGGAAGTAAAACCAACTGTCAACTCACTAAACTGCTCCATCCAGCTTTCTATAGTAAATAGGACAGGCCTATTCGGTTTCTCCAGTTTCACGAATGGTTCCACTGCACTCTCTCCTTACGTATCCGTTTGCTCTTACTTTAGCACAAAACAAAAAAACACACGATATCTGCTTAGCCATTGCGCTTCGCAACAGCCTTCGCTCGTGTGTTATTCATCAGTTGCGAAATTGCCGATTAAGTTCATAGACTCCCTCGTTGTCATCCGTTTGACGGTATGGACGCGCATCTTCGAGCTTCACAAGAACAACATCGGCGCCTATTTTTACGATGTGTTTCCACGGAATAATGACATCTGTCCCTGAGCCAAACAGGCCAAAAAATCGGCTCTGGTTCGGCACAACAATCGATTCAATCCGGCCTTGACGCAAATCAAGCTCCAAATCACTGATTTGCCCGAGCTTCTTGCCATCTACAATATTAATGACATCCTTCGTCTGAAAATCAGATATTTTCATGAGGCCATTCACCACGAATCTCAATAGATTTTAACTGATTTTGTACTAGTATATGTGCGGAGTGGGCAAAATGTCCTGAAACTCAAAAAAAGACCTTCACGGCTTGTCACAGCCGATCCGGTCTTTATGTAAGTACATTACGATTTCACATGTTTCTGCATCTGACAAATGGCTGATTTCTCAAGTCGCGATACTTGGGCTTGGGAAATGCCAATTTCATCGGCAACCTCCATTTGCGTCTTCCCTTCGAAGAACCGCATAGAAAGGATCATTTTCTCCCGAGCATTCAGTTTCCTCATCGCTTCCCGAAGCGCAATTCCTTCAATCCAGGACATATCTTTATTCCGCTCATCGCTGATCTGATCCATCACATAGATGGGATCTCCCCCATCGTGATAAATAGGTTCGAACAAGGATACCGGATCTTGGATTGCATCCAGTGCGAAGACGACATCTTCTTTGGGGACATTAAGCGCTTCAGAAATTTCATAAATCGTTGGTTCGCGAGAGTTCTGGTTCGTCAAGCTGTCTCTGACTTGCAAAGCCTTGTAAGCAATATCTCTCAAGGAACGAGAAACGCGAATCGGGTTATTGTCACGTAAGTAGCGGCGTATCTCACCTATAATCATCGGTACAGCATAGGTCGAGAATTTGACGTTTTGGCTTAAATCAAAATTATCAATGGCCTTCATCAAGCCAATACAACCAACTTGGAAGAGATCGTCCACATACTCTCCGCGATTGTTGAACCGCTGGATCACGCTTAGAACCAACCTAAGGTTTCCATTGACCAATTTCTCTCTGGCTGCCCGTTCCTGTTTCGTCTGCAAATCAGTGAACAGCTCGCGCATTTCAGCGTTGGTCAGAACTGGCAGTTTGGATGTATCAACACCACATATCTCAACTTTATTTCGGGTCACCGTGATTACCTCCCAAGGAGAAACATTACTGTTAATTATCCCCGTGAGTGACCGATTTATTCCTGCCCGATCGCCTGTCCGAGCACTTGACAAAAGGTCTGCGACTCGCTCCCTCCCGTGACTGCTGAACAATTTCGACATCAGCCGTCAAAAAATTTTTTTCAATCTAAAAAAAAGAAGCCAGATGGCAACACCATCACAGGCTTCCGTTAATCTTTACACCATCTTGTTAAATTCCTTGCGCAAGCGCTTAATGATTCGCTTTTCCAACCTAGATATGTACGATTGAGAAATACCCAGCAAGTCAGCGACGTCCTTCTGCGTCTTCTCCTCCCCGTCTTGCAAACCGAACCGAAGCTCCATGATGATTCGTTCACGCTCACTTAGCTTGTCAAGCGCTTTATGCAGCAACTTGCGATCTACCTGCTCTTCGATGTTACGATAAATCGTATCATTCTCGGTTCCAAGGACATCGGAAAGCAGAAGTTCATTGCCATCCCAATCAATGTTAAGGGGTTCATCAAAAGAAACCTCTGTACGGATCTTGCTGTTTCGACGCAAATACATCAAAATCTCATTCTCAATACATCGCGAAGCATAAGTAGCTAGCTTAATCTTCTTCTCAGGATCAAACGTGTTCACAGCTTTAATTAAGCCGATCGCGCCGATAGAGACCAAGTCCTCGATATTGATTCCGGTATTCTCGAATTTCCTGGCTATATAGACAACCAATCTGAGGTTGCGCTCGATCAGCATGGCGCGAATCGCTGCATCCCCGGACGGTAACTTTTCCAATAAGTATTCTTCTTCTTCTCTCGTAAGTGGCGGCGGCAAAGCTTCACTGCCACCAATGTAATAGATTTCTTCTCCTTTAAGACCCAAGAACATCAGAATGCGATAATACACTAGTTGAAAAAGCATTTTCCACTTCAAGAACATGTTAGTTTCCTCCTAAGAGTTTTCCGTAGGAAAACTTGTGTCGTAAGCATTTGCTCAGCTTTGCTATGCAAAACTTGCATTGTATGTAAGCGCTAGACAGCTGAAATTAAAGCAGGATGGATAATAGCTTGATAGGAGCCGTCATGGCAAAGCTTACCTCCATCGAGCCCGATAAGCACTTTGAACGCTTCGGTTTGAACTTCATTATGGGTGATCACCACCTTATCGGGTTTAATAGCCAGCATGAATTGGGTATTCCGATTCACCCCACGGTACGGCACGAGTCGCAACCGATCCTGCCATTCGAACGCTTCCTCCCCTAAGCCGCTGATGATCTGATCAACATCTGCTGAGCGGATTCGCTTCAGCCACTCTTCGGGAAAGACATCGCCCCATTCCGATACTTCCATCACCATTACAGGCGTGCGCGTCAAAGGATCATAGAGTTGATTCCCTGTATCAATTAAGCCTTTGCACGAGGCCGTATAATCGCCTACATGAATTGTTATCTCTGCCAAAAAGCTTGTCATGACTTCACGCTGCTTAGTACTTTGAAATACAGTTTTAAACCACCATAACAAGGGAATTAAGAGCGCAAGGACAAACAGCATGCTGCCTATGTTCAATTGGAACAAAGCCACACCGGATTGTGTGAACACAATCCCGTTCATAACGTCAGAGGAGGATGCCAGTACATAATGAATGCCGAACATACCGCCAGCCACCGCAAAATTTACTAAAAGGAACGTTCCAAGGTTTCTGAGTAAATTTTGTAAGGACCCAAAGCCAAAAGCTGTCATAATCATACCGATACAGAACATACATTTCACAGAAAATGTAAATAGAAATAAGGGCACAGGAAGGAACATGATCACGACATAGGCGGCTCCCAAAAACGACGAACCTACGATTCTCCACCACTTGAACGATATTTTCCGCGTTTTAGCCGTTACGATCAGCATGGCCGCATCCATCAGAAAGTTCAGTAGGAAAATGAGATCCGCATAGACGACCACAATTTCCTCACCTCCATGAGTGATGCTTATTTAAGCACTTTCCTGACAAAACTTTAAGGTTCTAAATCAGTATAGGGGAATCCAATTTCAAAGTCTGTCTAAACTTGCTAGTAGGCTATTACTTTTTTTGTCAGTTGGTGCGGTGTCCAATTCACTAGAAAAGCCCCGAAACACAAAAAAACCGAAGCCTCTACATGAAGTAGGGCTTCGGTCTCTTTACAACTATAGTGTAACTATTTGTCAGTATTCCGCCCGCGATTGCGAAGAAACGTCGGAATATCTAATTGGTCATTCGAAGGTTGTGCGCCAAATGGCTTTAAGTTATTCAAACGATTATCGGCCGCCGGAGCTTCCGGCGCTTGTCCAGTTACAGGACGCTTCACGGAGGCATGTTGAGGCGGAGCTTTATGCTCGAAGCCTGTGGCAATAACCGTTACAAGAATTTCATCCTTCAGCTTATCGTCGATAACCGCTCCGAAGATCATGTTAACTTCAATATCGGAAGCAGAAGCCACGATGTCAGCCGCTTCATTGACTTCGTATAAGCTGAGGTTGACGCCGCCCGTAATGTTCATAAGAACCCCGCGAGCACCTTCGATGGAAGTTTCCAGCAACGGACTGGAGATCGCTTTTTTGGCTGCTTCCGCCGCACGATTCTCACCGGTAGCTACGCCAATCCCCATAAGGGCTGAACCGCGTTCGGTCATAATCGTTTTGACATCAGCAAAGTCCAAGTTAATAAGACCTGGTACCGCAATCAAGTCTGAAATCCCTTGTACACCTTGACGAAGGACATTATCCGCTTCACGGAAAGCTTCCAGCATAGGTGTCTTCTTATCTACGATTTCCAAAAGCCGATCGTTCGGGATGATAATCAGTGTATCTACTTTTTCTTTCAGCGCTGCAATACCTTGCTCAGCTTGCAAAGAACGTTTGCGTCCTTCGAATGTGAAGGGACGTGTTACAACACCAACTGTTAAAGCGCCTACTTCCTTGGCGATTTCTGCAATCACCGGTGCAGCGCCAGTTCCTGTACCGCCACCCATACCAGCTGTGACGAATACCATATCGGCTCCGCGAAGCGTATTCAGAATTGTCTCCCTTGACTCTTCTGCCGCTTTTTTACCAACTTCTGGATTAGCACCTGCGCCAAGACCACGCGTAAGTTTATCCCCAATTTGCAATTTATGCACGGATTTCGCCAAGTGCAAGGCTTGAGCATCGGTATTCACCGTAATAAACTCAACGCCTTTTACACCATTCTCGATCATCCGGTTGACTGCATTGCTTCCGCCGCCACCTACACCAATGACTTTGATTTGAGCCAATTGATCTAAATCCATATCAAATTCAAACATGTGAGTCATATCCCCCTAACTTTGCGTTCACTATATAAATTCACTAAAAAAATTTTTTACACGTTCTAGAAAACCTGGTTTGTTGCTTTCGGAGGATTTTTTGGTTGTAGATTTCGTAGCTACTTTCTTTGAGAAACCTGAATTGCGATTTTTCATATATTTGGAGACGAATTGAATGATGCCTACTCCACTTGTATAAGAAGGGTCGCGCACCCCGATGAAATCCGGAACAGCAATCCGCACGGATGTTGCCAGTTCAGATTGAGCGATGGCAAGAATGCCAGGCATACATACGGTTCCACCCGTTAGGACGTACCCGCCGGCTAAATCGCCATAACCCAAACGATGTACTTCAGCACGGATCATCTGAAAGATTTCTTCAACGCGGGGTTCAATGATATTCGCAAGATCGACTTGCGAAAACTCTTTTTCCACATTGCTGCCCATTCTAGTAACTTTAAACACTTGATCGGCGGCTGAATCATCAACCGATGCACATCCGTATTTCAGCTTTATTTTCTCTGCGATTTCAAGCTGCGTCCGAAGCCCTATCGATATATCATTACTGATGTATTCGCCACCAATTTGAATTGTCGAAGTTGCCAGTAGATTCCCTTGTTCAAAAACAGCAATGGTAGCTGCTCCTGCTCCAACATCGACCAAAACGGTTCCAACGGCTTTCTCATCCTTGGATAAGGCAAGCTGTCCGGAAGCAAGCGACATCAGGATTAGTCCTGCAACCTTCAATTCGGATTTTTCCACAACGCGGAGTAAATTATGTATCCCCGTCTTAGCGCCAGTGATGATGGTCGCTTCCACTTCTAAGCGAACGCCGATCATGCCGCGAGGATCGTTAATTCCTTCTTGTCCATCAACGAGATATTGTTTCGGTACGACTCCAATAATTTCACGCTCCGGAGGTAATGCAATGACTCTGGCCGCTTGAATAACACGATCGATATCCTCTTCACCGATTTCTCGGTCTTCATTAGAGACAGCTACTACGCCATGACTGGATTGAAGAGCGATATGATTCCCTGAAATTCCTACATAAACTTCGGATATTTGAACCCCGACCATGCGTTCCGCATGATCAACAGCGCTGCGAATCGAATTCACTGTTTGATCAATGTCAACGATTGCACCCTTACGAATACCCTCTGACTCGGCAGATCCCACTCCTATTATATTAATGGTTCCGTTGACAACTTCCCCAATAATAGCACGAACCTTGGATGTACCGATGTCTAAACTAACAATGATGTCATTGTTGCTCAAGCCCTGGCACCTCCTGTAACTTGGGTATTAACGTGAATTCTTCACAATTTCTTCTATACGTATTCCACACAACCGCCATATTCCCTCTTTTTTCTACATTTTTTTGCCGGAAAAAAAGTTGTTAACATAATTAATCATTGTCAATAATGATGAGTTAAATCTCGTCTAGTAGTTGCTTGTACGCCAATAAGTTCTAATAGATACCTTTTTAACCATAAATCTAATTTTAACATTAATTTAACGGATTGAGTAGTCCAACAAAACGTTTTTTTGTCAAGAAGGACGTACGGTTTCCTTTGGCGTTGGTTTTGGGGTCGGTTTCGGTGTGGCCTTCGCGCCTGTTTTGCCTGCATCCTTGCCTGTATCCACTGTAGGACTAGGAGAATTGGCAGCAGCCTTCGAATTGGCTCCAGCCTCTTTCTCACTTTTGGAATCTTCATTCGGCTCAAACGGAGCGTGATACTCGACCTCTAGCATTTTGATCACACCACTTGTAATATGATCCTCTTGTAAGCTTGCTATATAAGCAGGGAGATTGTCAATTTTCTCAGGCAAATAAGCAATTGTTGTATACACTTCAAATTGAGATCTCGTATAAAGCTTGATCTTGTCGGGATACGATTCTGAAGGATCGGGCTTTATCTCCGAAATATCCGACAAGGCACTTTCGGGAATTTCTCCCAGCACTTTGCACAAGGCTGCTTTGTTGGGATCTCCGTCGGTCCACCCCGTTAGAATAGGCATATCCAAAGGGACGCTGCTTCCGGCAGCGAGCTCCACAACCGCACCGTCAGCCAGAACAGCCTGCTTCCTGCCTTCAGTTCCTATTTGAAAAGCGACTTTAGGAAACTCCTGCACGGTGATTCGGATGACGCCAGGAAAATGTTTCTTTACTTCAGCTGTTTTGATCATAGGCAATGTCGCTATACGCTGTTGGATCGTCGTTGAACTTACGGCAAAAAAGCGATCTCCTACAGCAACCTGACTAGCTTGTCCAATTGCATCGGATGCCATGAGTTCATTTCCCTGTATATCAATCGTGCTTATGCGGCTAAGTGAAGACTGAAAAAAAAGAATAACCAGAATGGTTATAAAAAAGAGAAACAAAAAAATGAGCAGCTTCCGATTGGTACGCGCGCGCGGCTTGGGGACAGCGGGCAGCGCGGGTACTTTGCGGTCTTCTGACAAAATGGGCACCACCTAATAGGTTCATATGAAAGTTTGACAGAGAAATTATCCAGATGCCAAGACGAAGAAAGCCGTGTATCCCCACCTGTAATCAGGAAGGGATCCGCGGAATTCATGCCGTGTTCTACTCACTCGGTACGGGAGCTTGGCGATGTACGGAAGCCCCTAACCTTGAAAGCATATGTTCAATTCTATCATAACCTCTATCAATATGATGAATTTGCTCAACAATCGTCGTGCCATGCGCAGCCAGACCGGCGATAACAAGTGCGGCGCCAGCTCGCAAATCAGTCGCTTCAACGGTAGCTCCATACAACCTCGGAACGCCTCGTATAAAGGCTGAGCTCAAATCCACACGGATATCAGCGCCCATGCGGGACAGTTCATCTACATGTTTGAACCTGCCTTCGAAGATCGTTTCCTTCATCACACTAAGCCCATCTGCAAGTGACAGCAGCACCATGACTTGCGATTGAAGATCGGTAGGGAAAGACGGATGCGGTGAGGTCACGATTCGTTCCACCGCCTTAGGTCTTGTCGGGCAGCTTACATGTATTATATCACCGTCGGTAATGATTTGAACACCTGCACGCTTGAGGACATGAATAACGGATGTCAAATGCGCCGGGTTTACCTTCTCCAAGGTAATATTCCCTTTCGTTGCAGCAGCTGCAACTAGAAAGGTGCCCGCAACAATGCGGTCAGGTATGATTTCATACGTGCAAGGAGACAAAGATTCAACGCCGCGAATCGTAATGGTATCTGTACCCGCTCCGATGATGTCAGCTCCCATGGCATTCAGGAAATTTTGCAAATCCTGAATTTCCGGCTCGCGTGCTGCATTATAAATCGTTGTAATACCTTCAGCCCGAACAGCAGCCATCATAATATTTTCCGTAGCTCCGACACTTGGAAAGTCCAGCACGATCTCGCTGCCCTGCAGCGAATCAGCGGTACAAACAATTTTGTTAGCGAATTCTTCAATGTTGGCTCCAAGAGCCTGCAAACCTTTTATGTGCAAATCGATTTTACGTTCGCCGATCGCGCAGCCACCTGGTTGATACACAGTGACACTGCCGAATCTAGCGAGTAGCGGACCCATGAGAAAAATAGATGAACGCATCTGTCCCATCAATTCTTCGGGGATATGTGAGGAATGAGCTGTGGATGTTGTAATGGATACACTGTGTCCCTGCTGCTCGGCCCGACAACCCAATGCGCGAAGAATTCGCAGCATGGTGTCGATATCGAGCAAATTAGGAACATTATGCAGTGTGTGAGTGCCGCTAGCCAGGATGCAGGCTGCTAAGATTGGTAATGCGGCGTTTTTCGCGCCGTGTATCTGGATGGCTCCCGTAAGAGGTCTTCCACCTTCGATAACGAGCTTCTCCAAAGTTCCACCTCCGATTTACCTCTCACCCATCACCAAAACTTCAGGCACAAGCGAGATCCCGTACTGTTGCTGTACGATCTGCTGCACTTCGTTGATAAGGGTAAGAACGTCCTCGGCTGTAGCATCTCCGGTGTTAACAATGAAATTGGCGTGCAAGGTAGAGATTTCCGCTCCACCGACACGTTTGCCTTTCAAGCCTGCCTCTTCGATAAGTTTAGCTGCGAATCCCCCTGCGGGGTTGCGGAATACGCTTCCTGCGCAAGCTAAGTGGCCAGGTTGCGTGCGTCGACGCCGATCGCGGTAAGCCGCCATGGCTCCGGCGATTTCTTTGCGATCTCCAACCTGTAATTCAAAGACAGCTTCCGTTACAATGCCAGGCAGCGTGTGCAGAATGGAATGTCGATAAGCATACTGCAAATCCTCCGCTTGCATCGTGACCAATTCCCCTGTGTCCAGGATGACTTCAGCCTGCTTGAGTATGCGTGACACATCGGACCCGTGAGCCCCTGCATTCATATAGACGGCGCCTCCCACAGAACCGGGAATGCCAGAAGCAAACTCCAGTCCGGTTAAACCTTCTTTGGCTGCTAGTACGGACAATTTAATGAACGAATAGGAACCTCCTGCGTAGACCGTCGCTCCTTCGAAGCGCAGTGTTTCGAGCGCAGAGCCAAGTTTAATGACGACACCTCTAATCCCTTTGTCACTGATCAGCAAGTTAGATCCACGACCGATAACCGTCCATGGAACACCGCGTTCATACAAGAAACGGATAGCCGCAGCTGCCTGCTCTTTGGATTTGGGGAGAATCAGACAATCGGCCGGACCACCGATTTTCCAAGTTGTAAAGGGGGCCAGTCGTTCATTCGTTCGAATCTCGCCAATATTTGCTGCCTGTAAGTCGGATATTAACTGTTGCATGGGAAAACCTCCTTCACAGAACGTAGGGCGAAATGATCTTGAATTCCAGCTTCAAGCATCACAATTTCAAAGATACAAACCTTAAGGAAGATGGCCGGTCTTCTTGGTCAGGTGCTGTATCAAGCCCGTAGGTGTCTGTCACGGTTATAGTGTAGTTTATGTAAAATCGGATAGAGTGTGACAATCGCCTATACGCTTTAACAAAATCAAGATGTTAAGCTGTGCGTTTCAATCAATTCAATAATAGAAGCAACGGCATCATTCACTTTACGTGACTGCATAGCTCTCTTGTAGGACTCACGGTTCTCATGGAGAGCTTCTACATGGGCAGCAAGCATTGCAGCTGTCAGTTCTTCTTCTTGCAGCACATCCGCATAGCCCGCTTTCTGAAATGATTTGGCATTCAGAATTTGGTCGCCTCGGCTGGCTTGGAGGGATAGCGGAATGAGCAGCATCGGCTTTTCCAAAACCAAAAACTCATAAATAGATGTAGCTCCTGCGCGAGAAATAACAAGATCTGTCATTGCCAATACATCCGGAAGCTCATCATTCAGATATTCAAATTGCTTGTATCCGCGTGTTTTGGCATGTTCAGATGAAATATTCCCTTTGCCGCAGAGATGCACAATTTGAAACTGTCCAAGCAGTCTATCCAGGTTATCGCGAACCGCTTGATTAATGATCTGGGAGCCCAAACTTCCACCCATAACCAAAATCACCGGTTTCTGCGTATGAAAGTCGCAAAGTTGGTATCCACGAGACGCTTTCCCGCTCATTATATGCTCACGAATCGGCAAGCCGGTTAAGACGGCCTTCTCTTTCTGAACATGCTGCAGCGACTCCGGAAAGGTCACGCAAACCTTGGTTGCGAAAGGAATGGACAGCTTATTCGCCAATCCTGGAGTCATATCGGATTCATGAATGATAACAGGCACCTTATTCATCCGACTTCCCAGAACGACCGGGACGGAAACGAACCCGCCCTTCGAAAAAACGATGGCGGGTTTCAAACGACGAAGCAATCTATAAGACTCATATACGCCTTTCATCACTTTGAAAGGGTCTTTGAAATTTTTGAGATCAAAGTATCGACGCAGCTTCCCTGATGAAATGGGATAAAAGGAAACCCCTTCCCGTTCGATGATATCTTTCTCGATGCCTGTCGCTGACCCGATATATTTAATTTCCCAACCTAGCTGCTCAAGCCGATGCATGAGCGCAATGTTAGGTGTCACATGTCCAGCGGAGCCTCCTCCGGTGAAGACAATTGTTTTCATTTCTGTCACCTCGAATAGCGGGATATATTAAGCAGGATGCCGACTGAAGTCAGCATGAGCGTCAAGGAAGACCCTCCTGCACTTATGAAAGGCAATGTGATGCCGGTCACCGGGAACATGCCGATCACGACGCCGATATTAATAATAACCTGAACGGCAATCATGCCGATAATCCCGACTGCGATCAAACTGGCAAATGTATCCGGCGCAGTAATCGCTGCCCGCATGCCTCGCCAAACCAGAATTGTGAAGAGCAGCAGGACTAGTGTCCCCCCAATAAAACCAAGTTCCTCGGCAATAATGGAAAAAATAAAGTCCGTCTGCGGCTCTGGCAAATAGCTGTATTTCTGCCGGCTCATCCCTAAACCAAGCCCCACCAAGCCACCTGGCCCGATTGCGTACAGGGATTGAATGGATTGATAACCCGCCCCTAACGGATCCTGCCAAGGATCCAGAAAAGCAGTGATCCGCTTTAATCGATAGGGAGCCGCTACGACAAGTCCAATAAAACCAGCAATTCCTATCATACCTAGATACGAGAGATGAAGCAATCTTGCACCTGAAGTAAAAATGATCAAAAGTGAGGCTCCTACGAGCACAGCCCCTGTACCGAGATCTGGCTGAAGCATGATCAGTCCGAAAGCTAACCCCATAATGCCAAGTGGCGGGAGCAGCCCTTTCGTGAAGAGCGTAATTTTGGACTGCTGCTCAGACAGCATTTTGGATAGATAGAGAATCATCCCGATTTTCATGAATTCGGAAGGTTGAATCCCGAAAGCACCAATACCGAGCCAGCTTCGCGCACCGCCACGAACAACTCCAAGACCGGGAATCAGCACGATAATCAACATTCCGAAACAAATGAACAACGTGATCTTGGAAATCTTTTTCCAAACCAAATAATCCACATTCATCGTAAAAAACATCGCGATAACCCCTAAAACAGCAAAAATAAATTGCCGCTTGAGGTAGTACAGCGAATCGCCGAACTCGCGAAAAGCTAGTACAGAACTTGCGCTGTAAACCATAATAATACCAATTGTCAAAAGCAACAAGGTTGGAATAATAATCCAAATGTCAGGAGCGGACCGCGCTTTACCCATAACAGACACCTCTTTGTGTGATGTGGACTTTATCCAAATCTACACTAACGAGGAGGTCATATTGCACACTCGCCAGACAGGTGGATAAGCCCTACTTAAAGGTTATGCACGGACTCCTTAAACATGCGTCCCCTGTCCTCATAAGAGGGGAACATATCCCAACTTGCGCAAGCAGGTGAAAGCAGGACGATATCGCCAGGTTCACACATTTGCCAAGCAAGCTGTACGGCTTGAATCACCGCGTCCGCTGCATCCTTAGCAGTATCGACGGTTTCCAAGCGGCTAATCCCTGCCAGCTCAGCAATATGCGTAATTTTCTCCCGCGTTTGCCCCATGGTGACAACGCCTTTGATGCGGTCACGAAAAGTAGGCAGCAGCTCCATATAATCCGAGCCACGGTCCAAGCCGCCGGCAATGAGCACTACTTGTTGATCGAAGGCTTCGATTGATTTAATAGCAGCCGCGGAATTGGTTGCCTTCGAGTTATTGTAGAAAGTAACCCCTTCAAGCTCTCTCACGAGTTCTAGACGATGTTCCACGCCGCGGAAGCTTCTTAGTACGTCTGCTATCACCGAAGGCTGAACACCGGCTGTAAGGGCTGCCGCTGCGGCTGCCAATGCATTTTCTACATTGAAGCTGCCTGGCATTCCCATTTCACTGGCTCGCATAATCGGACGAATTTGACCTTGACCGTTCGCATAAACAAGCATCTCAGATTCACTCTCAAAATAGACGCCATGGTCAAGCGTTTCGATCATGGAAAAAGGCAAAACCTGCGCGCGAAGCGTAGGAATCAGGGCACGGCATACCGCATCATCCCAATTCAAAATCGCGGTATCCGCTTCCGTTTGATTCGCAAATATTTTGGCTTTAGACGCTATATAATCATCCATAGTGCCATGATAATCCAAATGAGTCTCATATAAATTCAGCAGCATGGCAATTTTCGGTCGAAACGATGTGGTTCCTTTCAACTGAAAGCTGCTGAGTTCTACGACCATCCAGTTGTCTGCTGTTACCTCTGGCGCTGCTTCCGTGAGCGCACGACCAATATTGCCTGCAACAACTGGCGATAGTCCTGCCTGATCCAACATTAATCCAATTAAGGTCGTCGTTGTGGTTTTGCCGTTCGAGCCTGTAATCCCGATAATCGGCGCTTCACAGAATTGGTAGGCAACCTCTACCTCCGTGATGACCTCAATCCCCAGCTCAAGCGCTTGGCGAATCGGCTCAACCGAATAGGGAATCCCTGGATTCTTCACGACAAGCGCTACACCGGCATGCACCAAGGTGTCCGGATGAAAGCCGCAGACAACAGAAATACCCAGAGCCTCCAGTTCGTCGGCTTCAGGGCATGCGCTCCGCTCTTTTTTATCATTGACTGTAACGATGGCTCCTTTTTGGTGAAAAAGCTTAGCTGCAGCGACACCGCTCCGAGCCAAGCCTAATACAATCACTTCAAGTCCACGATATTCCCGCGGATGTTTCATACTCTACAACACCTCATTCATATATAATCCAAGTACGGCAAGGATCAAGCCGACAACCCAGAAAGTAATAACAACACGCCATTCCGACCAACCGACCAATTCAAAATGGTGATGAATCGGGCTCATTTTGAAAACGCGCTTCCCTCTTGTTTTAAACGATACGACCTGAATGACAACAGACAAAATTTCGATCAGAAATACGCCGCCAACGATCGCTAACAAAAGTTCTGCTTTGGTCAGAATAGCCACAGCGACAAGTCCGCCGCCGATGCCAAGCGACCCTGTGTCCCCCATGAATACTTTGGCCGGATGCGCATTAAAAACCAGAAATCCTAGCACAGCCCCAACCATGGCTGCCGAGAAAATAGCTGCTTCTGGCTGCGTATTATTCATCGCAATAACCGTATACGCTCCAAAAGCGATCGCACTTGTTCCAGCAAGCAAACCATCCAGTCCATCTGTGAAGTTAACCGCGTTGGAAGCACCTAACATAAGAATCGCCATTAATGGGAAATACAGCCAGCCTGGGTTGAAGTGAAACTCGACAAAAGGAATATATAAGTCCGTGCTATGACCTTCCATTACGAGCAGGTAACAAACAATGGCTGAAATCAGCAATTGTCCGAATAACTTTTGCTTCGCTGTCAGTCCGAGTGAGCGTTTGAAAATAATTTTGATATAATCGTCCAGAAATCCGACGAGACCGTAGCCGAGTGAAGCAATCAGCAGGATCAACAAATCCGTATTCTTATCGGCAAAACGAAGCGTAGCCAGAGCAAGAGCCAGTAAAATAATGACGCCGCCCATCGTTGGGGTCCCTTGCTTTTTCAAATGCCCCTGAGGGCCATCCTCACGAATTTGTTGACCAAATTTCATCCTTCTCAGAATCGGGATAAAAAGCGGCCCCATAATTAGCGCCAGCACAAAGGCTACGCCCATTGTTAATAAAATTGCGTTTTCCACGTCGGTTCCCCCTGCTCGTTTCCGCCTTCCGAAAACGATCTACTGTTTCATAATATAGATAACTCTCCAACTACTCAGGCGAGCAAAGCATTGACAACTTGCTCAAGCCGCATGCCGCGCGAGCCTTTCACGAGCACGAGATCATCCTTATCAGCTAGTGTGCTTAGTTCGGCAGCAAGCTGCTCCTTCTCCTCGTAGGCGCGCACCCGCCCCTGCGGGAAGCGAGCCTCCGCTTCCTCCGCGATGAAGCGGCCCAACCGCCCGAACGTGAAGACGTAGTCTACACGTTCCGCAGACAGCATCGCGCCAATGCCGCGATGGAACTGCTCTTCGTGCTCGCCAAGCTCCAGCATGTCGCCGAGCACGAGGAACTTGCGACCGAAGCCGCCCAGCTGCTCGGTCAGCGTAATGGCCGCCCGCATCGAGGCCGGGCTGGCGTTGTACGCATCGTTCAATACGGTCAGCCCAGAGGCTGCCGTCAATTTCTCGATGCGCATGCTCGTCATCTGCAGCGAGCGCAGCCCCGCTGCAATCGCGAGGGGCGAGACACCGAAGGTCTCGCCGATGGCAATAGCCGCTAGCGCATTAATGACATTATGCGTGCCTAGCAACGGAATGAACAATTCCGGATAGCCCGGCGAATTGATCTGGAAGTACGCCCCATCCGCATCCATGCGGATGTCGGTCGGGAACAAATCATTGCCATCGCCGCTGCCGAAGTGAATGCGGCGAAGCCCCTCAACGCTTCGCTCCTCGAGCGCTTGAGCAATCAGGGGCTCATCGCCATTGTAGACGAGCCATCCGTCCTTAGGCATGCCGCTGACGATCTCCACTTTGGCGCGAGCGATTTCTTCCCGCGAGCCTAGCTGGAGTAAATGCGATTCCCCGATCATGGTGATGATCGCTGCTTCCGGTTCCGCCAGATCGGATAACAGTTCGATCTCGCCCCTGCCGCTCATGCCCATCTCGACCACAGCGAATTGCGTAGTCTCCTCCAATTGAAGCAATGTTAGCGGTAAGCCAATATGATTATTTAAATTCCCTTTGGTTTTATGCACCTCATACGTACTGCCCAGAACCGCCGCTACCAAATCCTTGGTCGTCGTCTTGCCGTTGCTTCCCGTAATACCAATGATTCGCACTGGCAATTGATTGCGATAAGCTTTGGCCAAACGCTGCAGCGCTGCTAAGGTATCAGCCACCCGGATATGCGGAATGCCTGCCGGACCAGCACCGTGGTCATCCTGCCATAAAATAGCCGCTGCTCCTTTGAGGTGGGCTTCTTCGACATATACATGTCCGTCAAAATTTTCTCCGATTAACGGAATGAATAAGCTGCCTGCCGGGATAGAGCGTGTATCTGTTGAAACGCCGTTAATCGCTATTGCGCCATTGCCCTCAGATACTTCACTCCCCAACATCACGGCCACTTGCTCTAATGTGCGTTGGATCATCGTCCTCTCCCCCTTATCGCAGCCTTAGCCACTAACCGATCGTCGAAATCATGCTTGACACCCATGATATCCTGATACGTTTCGTGGCCTTTTCCCGCTATCAATATTACATCTTTGGGGCCTGCCCCATCAATAGCCTTTTGTATCGCTTTTTTGCGATCCACGATGAATTCAACTTTTTCTGCGGGATAGTTAACTTCTTCCAATCCTGGACGAATATCTTCCAGAATGGCCGCTGGATCTTCCGTTCGCGGGTTATCCGAAGTTACGTACAGAAGGTCGCTGTACGCAGCTGTCACCTTTCCCATGATAGGACGTTTGGTCTTGTCGCGGTCACCGCCGCAGCCAAAAACGGTAATGACCTTGCCTTCTGCGAATTCTGCGATCGTAGACAAGGCATTCTCTAATCCGTCAGGTGTGTGCGCATAATCAACCAAAACTAAGAATTCCTGACCTTCATTAACAACTTCCATGCGGCCATCTACAACAGCAATACTCTCTAAGCTATTCCGAATCGCTTCAAGTGGAACGTTCTCTGCCAAAGCTGAGGCAATCGCCCCGAGGGCATTATACACATTGAATTTCCCCACTAATTTCATTTGGAAATAGGCTTCGCCCGCGAACGACACAAGCTTAAATGACGTGCCTTTGGACGTGATTTGGATATCTGTCGCGCGCACATCGCAATCATTTTCGATACCATATGTAATAATCTGTGCAGCTGTCAGCCTGCTTAACGTTAGGGAAACTGCATCATCCGCGTTCAGAATGGCATATTGCCTTTCCTCGGGGTTCAGTGAGAAGCCGTTCCCGAGTCTGGAGAACAAGAGCCCTTTGGCCGCAGCATAAGCTTCCATTGTTCCGTGGTAATCCAAGTGATCCTGCGATAAATTCGTAAAAATCCCCGAACGGAAATGAATCCCCTTCACGCGACCTAATTCTAACGCATGACTGGATACTTCCATAAGGCAATAGTCCGTCTTCTGATCGCACATTTTGCGAAAGCTGCGTTGCAGATCAACCGCTTCCTGCGTCGTCCGTTCCATCTCATAGTAGGTATCGCCGATCTTCATCTCAATGGTCCCCATGAGACCTGTCACAAAGCCTTGATCACGCAAGATTCGCTCCAGCAAATACGTCGATGTCGTTTTACCATTCGTTCCCGTAAATCCGATTATTTTCATTTCTTTACTAGGATAGCCATAGAAATGAGCGGATAACACCGCCATCGCATATCTGGCATCTTTGACGACCAACTGCGGGATCGGGAGATCAAGCACTCTTTCAGTGACAAGTGCAGAAGCCCCAAGCGCAATCGCTTTTGGGGCATAATCATGGCCGTCTGCGGTTAAGCCGGGGATACATAGGAACAAGTCGCCCGGCTTTATTTTACGAGAGTCTGCTTCAATCCCCGTAATGTCTGTTTCAGCATTTCCATGTATATGGGTAATGAGCAATGCGGAAGCAAGCTCCTGGAGTTTCATGAGCAACCCTCTCCTTACGAGTTTTGTATCTATTATGGACAATTTTATGCAGATGGAAAAGCGAAACATGTCTTATTTGAAAATCTTTTTCCACCGTCACTCCACTGCCTTACTGCGGAGGCGCGTTATCTGAGAGGAAAATCCGAATCGTTGAGCCTTGATCGACCCTAGACCCTGCTTTCGGCGCCTGACTGATGACATATTTCCCGTTTCCGGACTTCGCCAGCTTAAAATTCATGTTCAGATCTTCTAATATATCATCAACTGACGCTCCAACCAAGTCCGGTACTTCCACAATCGGAATTTCACCGTACCGGTACTCTTTGTTGAGCTGTGCTTTGTCCGGTTCAACCTTCATATAACGCAGGGCGTCAGCCATCATATTCTTAACTAGAGGCGCTGCGATCAGACCGCCGAATTGAATGCCTTTCGGATCATCCACAGCGGCATAGATGACCACTTTGGGATTATCCGCCGGCGCAAAGCCAATGAACGAAACGATATGCTCATCCGGTGAATAACGTCCATTTACAACCTTCTGCGCAGTCCCTGTCTTGCCCCCGACACGATAGCCGTCGATGAATGCATTGCGTCCCGTACCGAGCGCTACTACACTCTCCAGCGCCTCTCTTACCTGCTTCGAAGTTCCCTCCGAAATCACATTTCTCACAAGTTCAGGCTCCACAACATCGACAACCTCACCTGTATCTGGATTCGTAAACGACTTAGCAACGTAAGGTTTAAACAGCTTCCCTCCATTAATCGCCGCAGATACCGCAGTGATTTGTTGAATCGGCGTCACAGAAACCCCTTGACCGAATGCCGTAGTAGCCAATTCTACAGGACCAACCTGAGACGGTTTGAACATAATGCCGTTCTCTTCCCCGGCAAGATCAATGCCCGTCTTTTTACCAAAGCCGAATTTGGATATGTAATCAAACAACTTTTCCTTGCCTAACCGTTGACCCATCACAACGAAACCTGGGTTGCAAGAATTTTGCACTACTTGCAGCATGGTTTCACTGCCATGACCCCCACGCTTCCAGCAGCGCAGCCTCGCTCCGCCAACTTCTATAAAACCTGGATCATAAAATTGTTCATTTTTGAGATCTACCTTTTTTTCCTCTAAAGCGGCTGCCAGCGTAATAATTTTGAACGTGGAACCCGGCTCGTACGTTTTCCAAATCGGCAAGTTCCTGTTGTAGGTTTCGGCCGCATACTCCTTATAATTGCCTGGCTCATAGGTCGGTCTGCTGCCCATAGCCAGAATCTCTCCATTGTTAGGATCCATCATAATCGCCACGACATTCTGCGCCTGATACTGAACCATCGCTTGATCCAGCTCTCTCTCCATGACGGATTGCAGATGGCTGTCGATCGTCAATTTCACATTGAGCCCATCCTTCGGACTTCTGTAGGTATCTGTCGTCCCTTGAAGAACTCTGCCAGCTGCATCCGCCATATAAGAAATACTGCCTGGAATTCCCGTTAATTGACTGTCGTACTTCGCCTCAATACCTGTCAACCCTTTATCAATGCCGGCAAAACCAAGAATGTGCGCTGCCAAAGTGCCAAACGGGTAGTATCTTTTGTTATCCTCTGCCACGACAATTCCCGGAATATGAAGATCGCGAACTTCCTGCGCTTTCTCAACCGTTATTTTGCGTCCAGATGGTTTTATATAGTTTTTGGATGCTTTTTTCGTAATCTGCTTGTAAATGTCTTCTTCATTGCCCTGCAGCACTTCAGCCAGTTTGGCCGCTACGCTGCGAGGATCCTGTAGTTGTACCGGTATGGCTAGAATCGTTGGGGTGCTCATACTATAAGTCAATGCAATGCCATTGCGATCTTGAATTTCGCCTCGTTTGGGCGCGAATGGAATTTCCCTTCGCCAGCTGTCTTCTGCTTTGTTCGCCAAGTCTTGTCCAATCCAGAGCTGGACATAGGCCAGACGGAAGATAAGAGCGGTGAAGATGACAGTGCCAATGATGAGCGCAGTGAACAATCTGCGACGAACGGTAACGTTAGAAACACGCATGAACGTTCAATCTCCCTTCCCAAATAAATCAAGTCATTCCTAACATGACTATTCGGGACAAACAGGGGTTAGAACAAGCTCTCCGTTAAGGTGTTTTTTTCCCGGCCGTACGCTGATCTTCTAGTTTTCCTTTTGGCGCAGGCACCGGTGTAGATGACGCGTTCTGCGCATCCGTTCCCGCCGACTTCTCACTAAGCGGTTTGAGCTGCAATGTTACGTTGCGCCCTTCTCCATCGCCAGCCGCTGTCTGCTCCGAAACGTACCCCTCACCGGATGTTTTGCAATCCACTTTGAAGAAAGAGCAGGCCTCGACCGCATCCCGCAGGGATCGACCAACCAAGTTCGGCAGCGGCATTTCATCCACAGATTGCATAGCCACATAAATTCGTTGCGCGGACAAGATTTCAGTTCCTGCTTTCGGAAATTGTTCAACAACCTTCGCGCCTTTACCGAATACTTCCAGAGACAACCCGCTTTCTTTGGCTGTTGCTTTGGCGCTTTCCGCTGTTGCATCGGCCAAATTGGGAACCGTCAGCTTGTTCGCTTCTTTGGCTATCATCTGAGTTTGCTTACTGGAAGCCACACCCATATATTGCAGGGACTCTCCTACGATTTCTTTGAAAGCCGGCGCTAAGACTTGGCCCCCTAAATGATAGTTCCCTCCCAAATCAGGTTGATCTGCGATTAAGGTAACTAAGATTTTGGGATTCTCTACAGGGGCATACCCGATAAAGGATATAACCCATGTATTCGGCGAATACGTTTTTTCACCAGGTCGAACGAGATTCGCAGTGCCGGTCTTTCCTGCTATACGATAACCTTCCATATAGGCAAGTTTGCCTGTACCGATCTCTTGGTCAGAGACAACTTGCTCTAGATATCCGCTTACCAGATTGGCTGTTTTCTCGCTAACGACTTGTCTTACTACTTTGGGAGGAAAAGATTGAATTGTTTTCCCTGTTTTCGGATCGACAATGTCTTTGACAATATGCGGCCACATCAATTTCCCGCCGTTAGCAATCGCCGCATAGGCAGCAGTTTGCTGAATTGCCGTAACCACAACTTTCCCCTGACCATAGGTCGCGGTTGCAATTTCAGGCTTATATTTCATATCGACCAATCCCGAAACTTCGTTCGGCATATCAATATTCGTTTTTTCCTCAAAACCAAATTTGGTAATATAATTTCTAAATTTGGCTTCAGTCAATTTCTCTAAACCGAGCTTAACGAAAGCCACGTTACTTGAGCGTTTCAAGCCGTCCAGAAATGAGATTTTCCCCCAACCCACATAGTTGTGGTCATGAAGCACGCGATCCGCTACTTGAATTTGACCGGATTGATACATTTCTGCAGGGTTGAAAACCCCTTCTTCGACAGCGCCTGCCAGCGTTACAAGTTTGAATGTCGATCCTGGCTCATAGCGTGAAGCCACAGCGCCATTTTTGAAATCAGCCTGATCCTTAATATTCCAATAGGTATTGGGATTAAAAGTCGGCGTATTCGCCATTCCTAATATTTCCATCGTCTGCGGATCAACAGCAATCGCCGTCAAACTCTTAGGATGCCACTTGTCATTCACTTTGGCCAGCGCACTTTCCAAGTAAAATTGAATATTCTTATCAATCGTCAGTCTAACATTATTGCCATCTTCCGCTGGCTTGAAATCGACCTTGGCATCAGGCAGTTCTACGCCTTTGCCATCTTTCTCATAGCTTAGCATGCCAGGCACGCCTTTGAGTGTATCGTTGAGTTTCAACTCCAAACCTAGTGCAGCCTCGCCTTCTTTATTCGTATAACCGAGAATATGAGAAGCTAGCGATTCCCCGGGATAGTAGCGTTTCTTCTCTTCTAAGATACTAATCCCAACATTCGTTTTCGCCGATTTATTGAGCTTCGTTTGCAAGGTTGTAATAAAAGCGCGGACTTGATCAGCTTTCTCCTTATCAATCTTCCAACCTTCATTCCGAATTTCTACACTTACGGCAAAATCAGTCCCATCCGGCTTCATTTTCGTAGCCCGATCGCGGATTTTGTTCACAAGCGCAGGTTTAGTTTCATCCGATTCTTTCAAAATGCCAGCTAGTCCTTGCACAATTTCTTCAGCAATATGATAGCCATCTATGATTTTGGGATTAAGCGCAACGGTGTAGGCGGTCGCTTCCACAGCCAGCGCTTTGTCGTTTCGATCCATAATCGTTCCTCTGACCGGCGCTATGACTCTATCAGTCTCCCATTTCTTCTCTGCGCCTTCCAGCAACCAGGAAGCTTCTACTACTTGGATCCAATAAACTTTAGCAATAAGGACAACAAAAAGAAGGGTGAAGAACCCTCCGATGAGTAGTGAACGCAGCTTAATTTTTTTTGTCATATCGATACCTGCCCGTTACGGTTTAGAAGCATTTTTCGTATTTTTGCTGCTGGAGTTCGTCTTTGCTTTCGGAGGCGTCACCAGGCTTACTTGCTTCTCATCTTGCAAATTAAACCCGAGACGCGTAGCCTCCCCTTTTAAACGATCAGGACTTTGCAGCTTTTCCACTTCTTGTTTCAAAGCGCTGTTTTGCGCTTGAATTTCTTTAATCTCACTTTGCATTTTCAAAATACTTGTATTCATCTGATAAATGGCCGCATAGCGCCAAATAATCACACCGGCAACAATGACACAAAGTACGACTGTAAAAAGATACAGCATTTTTTCTTGTGTCGGCAAGGATTTATTTCGATAAACAACCTTCGTTGTTTCCTTTATTTTAACCTTGGGTTTCGCAACGGTGCGTTTTTGATCAAGAGCTAAATTGCCTTGGATGTAAGATGGCATTCATTCTTTCCTCCCCTTGTATCAAAGCTTCTCAGCGATCCGCAGTTTGGCGGATCTGGCTCTCTGATTAACATCGAGCTCATGCTCACTTGGTATAATCGGTTTGCGAGTCACCAATTTAACCGTTCCTGTTTTCACACAAACACAAAATGGAAGATCAGGTGGACATGTACACTTCTCTACATTTTTCACAAAAAATTGCTTGCAAATGCGATCCTCCAACGAGTGGAAAGTAATCACTGCAACGCGCCCCTGCGGTGCAAGACAACGAACCGATTGCACTAACGCTTCTTCAAAAGCTCCTAACTCATCATTTACCGCGATACGTAATGCCTGGAAACTCCGTTTAGCCGGATGACCTCCTGTTCTTCTTGCAGCTGCGGGTATCCCTTCTTTGATCAACTCTACCAATTCACCAGTTGTTTCAATCGTCTTTTTCGTTCTCGCTTCGGCAATGACACCTGCGATACGTCTAGAAAACTTCTCTTCGCCGTATTCAAACAAGATGCGTGCAATTTGCTCTTGCGGCCACTCATTGACAATCGTTTTGGCTGTTAACACGGTGGAACGATCCATTCTCATATCGAGTTCAGCATCATGATTATAACTAAAGCCCCGCTCGCCATCATCTAGCTGTGGGGACGAAACGCCAAGATCAAAGAGGATACCGTCTACTTGCGGTACACCGTCTCGCAAAGCTCTGGGCTCATTCTGGAGCACCTTTTCCAACTCTCGAAAATTGCTTTTCACTATTTTCACGCGATCCAGATAAGGAGCCAGCACCGTCTGGGCGTTGGCTAATGCAATATCATCTTGATCTAACGCAATCAGCAAGCCTTCAGGACTTAACTTGGATGCAATCAAGGAGCTATGACCTGCTCCTCCCATCGTACAATCCACGTAAACGCCATCTGGCTTTATATGTAAACCTTCAACAGATTCTTCCTTAAGTACCGTCACATGATGAAACACTTGGTGTCCTCCTAAGAACTTTGCTTGGAGCAAAGCTCACTTCGTAAGTATCTATAAATCAAAATTGAAATCGACGAGTTTCTCTGCTATTTCATTAAAGGATTGTTCCGATTCATTGGCATAGCTTTCCCAAATTTGCTTACTCCAAATCTCAACTCGGTTCGAAACGCCGATAACAACGCAATCTTTCTCAAGCTTGGCGTGATCAACGAGATTCCCGGGGATGTTGGCTCTTCCCTGTTTATCTAGGTCGCACTCGGTAGCACCGGAGAAGAAGAAGCGGGTAAAAGCACGGGCATCTGATTTCATAAGGGGCAGCGCTTTAAGCTTCTGTTCGAGTATCGCCCATTCTGACTGCGGGTACACGAATAAGCATTGATCTAGACCACGGGTGATAACAAAGGACTCTCCGAGGGCTTCACGAAATTTGGCCGGAATGATCATACGCCCCTTTTCGTCGATGCTATGTTGATATTCACCCATGAACATAGCATGCGCGCCCCCTTTCCCTCCACTTTGTACCACTTTCCACCACTTTTTAATCATAATTCGCTAAAAATGAAAGAAATCCTGCTACAAGAGCAGGATTTTCAAAATTATTTTCAATTATGGGTCTATTCTATGTCTTTTGTTGCTTGCTGCTCATCATCCAATGCGTTCAAAGATGCATTTTGCGCTTTAAGCTCATTTCGCATCGCGACCAATTGTTTATTCCGTTTGCGTCTGTAGGCCCAAATAGGTCCTCCAATGATGAGACCAATAACGATAACCGGGAAAGCTGCCGCCAGGAAAACGAGGATCCCTTGCATCACAGCAACCAGTACATTCAGACTGGAGTTCCACGCTTTTTGAATCCGCTCTTCTAACGTTGACTTATTGGGATCAGAGAGCAGCGGCTTATTGCCCGTTTGTTGATACATGCGAAGTTCAATAGTGGAAAAAGCAACATTTTGATCCAAATATCTCATTTGCCCTTTGATCTGTTCAATCGTCTCTTGCACCTTGGACAGTTCATTGGAAAACGCCAACAAATCATCTGTTTTCACAGCTTTCTCCATGAAACTAAGCAAGCGGGTTTCAACTAGCTGCTTTGCCTTCAGCCGGGAACTTAAATCGACGTATTGTTCCGTCACATCCTGACCTTGCACACTTCTCTGGAGGGAAGGACTCATTTTCTCCAAGCCGTCCAGCAAAGAGACAAAGCCATTCGCTGCTACTTTGATGGTATACGTGCCTCCACGTTCCCCTGTATTGGCATTCTCCGAGAATTGAAGGATATAAGCGCCGCTAAGTGCGACTAAGTCCCGAAGAGCTGTCTGAGACTTGCTATAATCCTCTACTGGCATAACCAAATTAGCCCGATAAATCAATTTGCGATTAAAACCTGCCGCTTCATCGCTGCCCGTGGCTGGCATCACCGTGATTGCCGAGGATTTACTACCTCCAGGTGCTGTATCCGCCGATGACTTCTCCCCTTCTTTTTGTGTGCTCGCAGCAGCTTGCGCCGCGGGGGCTCCCGCCGCCTTCGCATCCGATTGCTTCGTTACACTAAGCTGCATACTGTCGGCCATCGCATCGTTCTTCATTTCAGATGCTGAAGAAGATTTCGATGAATCTTTGGCGGAGCTGCAGCCTGCCAGCAGCGCAGCCAGCAGCACAGCTGTCGCTATCAGCACTGTCAATCCCTTGCCTACTCGACCACGCGTCACGGACTGCTTCAAATCCTTGCTTGCTTTACGCTTAAATACCCCCATACAAGCACCCCTTCGTTTCCAAATATAGGATATACCCCCTTTAAACGGGGATACCCTGCAAAAGGTTGCACACATCCCGTCAATTAAAAAACCTCCGGATCAGGAAGTTCAGCGTGTGGGGTGTCATCCAGTCAATGAACCATGAAGCCAGCCCTTGCCACTAACGAACTCCACGCCCTTTATTCGCTCAGAATCGCTCCTTCTGAAAATCTAGTGAACTCCAGATGCTCTATTTCAAGCAAATGATCACCATTTCGCCAATAAAATACTCGATAGCGCCAACCCTGTTCATTAAATCGCCATAGTAGCCATTTTCCGGTCTATAAGCATCATACAGTTCAGTTAGATGCCCTTGTGGAGACCGAAACCGCATAGCAAAGAAGCCTGTGGTGGACGTCAATAAATAAGGAGTGAGCTTCGCCTCCCCATTAAAAAAAGCCCTCCAGTCCACCAAAGTGGTCTGAAAGGCTTCAATTCAATCTTAATGCTCGGCCCAGCTGTCTAAATACATTTTTTGTTCTTCCGTCAAGAAATCGATGCTGGTTCCAAGCGACTCCAGCTTGAATCTCGCTACTTGCTCATCCAGAACATAAGGAACATTCACAACTGTTTTACCTAGTTTTTCATATTCATCGTTCACATATTTCAAAGACATCGCTTGAAGCGCAAATGTCATATCCATAATTTCCGCCGGGTGACCATCGCCAGCCGCAAGGTTGACAAGACGACCTTCCGCCAGAATGTAGACTTTGCGGCCATCTGTTAATTGATATTCTTCAATGTTGCGTCTAACTGTGCGTTTGGAAGAGGACATTGCCTCTAATTCTGGTTTGTTTACTTCAACGTCAAAGTGGCCGGCATTCGAAAGAATCGCGCCATCTTTCATTACTTTGTAGTGCTCCCCGCGAATGACATCACGGTTGCCCGTTACCGTTACGAAGAAATCGCCTAATTTAGCCGCTTCCAACATCGGCATAACGGCAAAGCCGTCCATGTAGGCTTCAACGCCTTTGATTGCGTCAATTTCGGTAACGATAACATTCGCGCCAAGACCTTTGGCCCGCATAGCAACACCTTTGCCGCACCAGCCGTAGCCGACAACAACAACCGTTTTACCCGCAACAACCAAGTTCGTTGTACGATTAATCCCGTCCCACACGGATTGACCCGTTCCATAACGGTTATCGAACAAGTATTTACAGAAAGCATCATTCACAGCTACCATCGGGAACTCGAGCTTGCCTTCTTTCTCCATCGCTTTCAAGCGAAGAATACCCGTCGTCGTTTCTTCCGCTCCACCGCGAACTTGAACAGCCAAATCTTTACGCTCGGAATGCAGAATAGAAACCAGATCCCCGCCATCATCAATGATAAGATCCGGCTTTGTTTCAAGCGCTTTGATCAACAGTTCCTTGTACTCTTCCGGACTCGGGTTGTACTTGGCAAATACGGTAATGCCGTCTTCTACCAATGCCGCACAGACATCATCTTGCGTAGAAAGTGGATTACTGCCAGTAATCGTAACTTCTGCGCCGCCCGCTTTCACAACTTTAGCCAAATAAGCCGTCTTCGCTTCTAAATGCAGAGAAATAGCTACTTTCAGACCTTTAAAAGGTTGTTCTTTCTCGAATTGCTCGCGAATACGATTCAAAACAGGCATATGCGCCTGTACCCAATCAATTTTCAAATGACCTTCTGGCGCTAACGCCATATCAGTTACAATGCTTTTTGCTACGGTTGTCATGTATGTTTCCTCCTATAAATAATAAACGCGATGCAAGCCATCTACAGGTATTGAAGTCTCCACTAAATCACGAAGCCAATCATTCCCATATCGATTCATATAAGCACACCCATTATACACTCTTTCTTGCGGCTTTGCTAACGGAAAGATCGTAAGTCGAATTCGTTCCAACTGTCTCAGCGCGGCGTCAAATTGTGTTTTGTACGCATCACCAGCTTTATTTTGCAAATAGTCGATTTGCTCAAGTATTTTTAGCAGATTCGTATCCCCCAGCTTTTTGACACCGGGATTAATAACAGCTAACGACTCGACTATTGGCGCATAACTATCACGGAAATCCTTTTTCACAGCATCGAAACGCTCGTTCAATTGCAAAGTATCCTGTGCATCCAACCACGCCTGTTTCTTTTCCTCAAAACGCTCAAGCACGTCCTCTAATGCAAAATCGTACTTATTCATTTGCTTCTGAACCGTACCTTCAATGAGGGTGAATTCTAAACGCGGCACGATGATCGGCATTTTCATTCCAAATTGCTCAAAAGCCTGTTTCGTCAAAGCCCAGTAAGCAATTTCACCTGGCCCCAACACCGTCGCGAGAACAGGGAACAGAAATTCTTGCATCAAAGGGCGCGACATAACGTTGTTGCTCAGTTGTTCCGGCGTAGTCACCGCGATATCATGCAGCTGTTCTTTGGTATACTGAAAGTCATTCTTCTTATCGGTAAAAAACTCTCCTTCACGTCGCAAGAGCAGACGCTGTCCTCCGGCAAACACGAAAATATTGGCTCCGTCCTCCGCAACATCTGCCTGAACTTGATAGCCAGCCTGCTTGACCTCGTCTTGACTTTTCAGCAGCGAAGCTGTCAATGCTTCATTCTGAAGAACAATTTGTTCGAACATGGACGATTCCAACGCGCGCAGCGCCGGCTCATCCGAATCGATAAGGACAAGTCCGTATTCACCAAAAATAACTGCCATCCAGCGCGCAAAGGCATCGGACAAAGAGGCTCCGCCTACCGCAGCCTGTTCCAGCTTGGCCAGCAAGGACGCTTTGAACTCTGTATCCATGAGGGATTGATCCAAGGCTTCCAGCGCTTCTCTCCACGTTTCAGGAGCAATAGGCAGCTTACTGACCGATGTGCGAATCCCTGTGGGATGATCGATCTTGATTTTGTCAATCTGCTGCGCTTGTGTCAGTGTATATATATGGTTTACCTCATCAAAATCATGGTCTTCGCCAGCAATCCAGAAAACAGGAACTACCGGCCTTGCCAATTTGGCACTCCACTGACGAGCCGATTGAATCAGGGTTATCGCTTTATACAATACCAGGAGCGAACCGCCAAACAATCCCGCTTGCTGTCCGCCAACGACGGCCAACGCTTTTTTATCAGAAAGAGCGGCAACTTGATCCAGCGCAGCCTGCGAATTGCCAATACGTTCATTGTAGGCTTGCAAAACTCCAACCAATTGGCCACGATCAGCGATTAATGGATGATTGCCTCTCTCCAGCCACTGTACACGGGACTGCCAGTCATCTGTGTTCCCGAAATGATAGGGAAATAACGTTTGTGCTTGATCAGCTTGA
Organism: Paenibacillus sp. HWE-109; assembly: GCF_022163125.1. NCBI lineage: Bacteria > Bacillati > Bacillota > Bacilli > Caryophanales > Paenibacillaceae > Paenibacillus > Paenibacillus sp. HWE-109. The sequence continues at coordinate 3,675,436 of NZ_CP091881.1, forward strand.
ACGATGTAGTCCTCAGCCAGAATCTGATTTTTCTTCCAATGAAAAGTTTCCATTTGCATATGCGACTTGTGTCTCCTTTTCACAACAAATAAAACAACTATGTTCTGATTGTACACGTAAGGCCAGCAATCGTCAAAACTGTATTTTAAATAATTACAATTGATCAGCGATACGCTAAAAAGCCGCCCCTAATGGGACGGCCAGCAAACATTTAATACAGATGGCAAGCTACAAAATGGTTCGGTTCCACTTCTTTGCTAGGCGGCATCGAATCTGCGCACTTCGCCATCGCTTGCGGACAGCGCGTACGGAATGGACAGCCGCTAGGCGGGTTCAACGGACTCGGAACATCACCTTGAAGGATGATGCGCTCACGCGTACGCTCAATTTCCGGATCTGGAATCGGAATCGCAGACAGCAACGACTGCGTATAAGGATGCAGCGGTTTGGCATAAAGATCATCCGAAGTTGTTACTTCAACCAAATTGCCCAAATACATAACGCCAATGCGGTCGGAAATATGCTTGACCATCGCCAAGTCATGCGCAATGAATAAATACGTCAAACCCATTTCTTTTTGCAGACGTTTGAACAAATTGACCACTTGTGCTTGAACCGAAACGTCCAATGCCGAGATCGGCTCATCCGCAATAATAAACTTAGGTTCAATCGCAAGCGCGCGGGCAATCCCGATACGTTGGCGTTGGCCGCCGGAGAACTCATGCGGAAAGCGGTTCGCGTGCTCATCATTCAGACCTACCGCGCGCAGCAGTTCCATCACGCGTTCTTTGCGTTTGGCCCCTTTGTAGAGACCATGGATGTCGATACCCTCGGCAATGATGTTGCCTACCGTCATACGCGGGTTCAAGGAAGCGTAAGGATCCTGGAATACCATTTGCATATTGCGGTTAAAATCCTTTAACTTCTTGCCCTTCATCTTATGAACGTTCTCGCCGTCGAAGATGACTTCGCCTTCGGTAGCGTCATAGAGATTGATAATCGTCCGGCCAGCGGTAGATTTCCCACAGCCGGATTCCCCTACAAGACCAAACGTTTCACCGCGGTTGATTTCTATGGAGAAATTGTCAACAGCTTTAAGAATCTTGCCGTTGCCAAGATTAAAATGCTTCTTCATATTGCGAATTTGCAAAATAGGTTTATTGGACATGTTGATGACCTCCCACTCCTACAGGACGTTCAACTTTCGGTGCATCAGGATGCAACAGCCAACATGCCGAACTATGTGTCTCCGAAAGCGTCGTATGTTCCGGATCCTCTTCCAAGCAATGATTCATGGCATATGGACATCTGGCTGCAAAAGCACACCCTTTTGGCGGTGCGAATAGATCTGGCGGCGTGCCCGGAATCGGTACAAGCTCCTCATTGCTATTCGTATCCAAACGAGGCACCGAGCGAAGCAAGCCCCATGTATACGGATGCTGTGGATCGTAGAAAATTTCATCCACAGTCCCTTGCTCGACAATTTTACCTGCATACATTACGACAACTCTTCTAGCCATATCAGCTACAACGCCGAGATCATGAGTAATTAATATAATGGAGGAATCCGTTTTTTCGGAAATCGTCTTCATCAAATCAATGATTTGGGCTTGAATCGTAACATCCAAAGCCGTTGTTGGTTCATCTGCGATAAGCAGCTTAGGCGAACAAGCCAGCGCGATGGCAATCATCACACGTTGACGCATACCGCCGGAAAGCTCATGCGGATATTGATGAATACGCCCCTCCGGCGAGTTGATGCCCACCAGTTTGAGAATCTCGATCGCCTTCTCCGTTGCCGCTTTCTTGCTCAAACCTTCGTGCTTGATCAAGCCTTCTGTAATTTGATCGCCGACTTTCATCGTCGGGTTCAGCGACGTCATCGGATCTTGGAAAATCATCCCGATTTCGGATCCGCGGATTTTCTCCATTTGTTTATTGGAAAGTTTGGTAATGTCCATTTTCCCATCAAACAGGATAGAACCGCTTTTTATATAGCTAGGCGGAGTAGGAATTAAACGCATGAGCGTTTGTGCCGTAACGGATTTCCCGCAGCCGGACTCACCTACAATCGCCAACACTTCACCTTTTTTCAAAGAAAAAGATACGCCGCGAACAGCTTGAACTTCCCCCGCATACGTTTGGAAAGAAACTCGCAAATCTTTAACTTCAAGCAAATTGTCTTTGATGCTCATCATTATTCACCCCTTCTTACTTGCGCATTTTTGGATCAAGCGCGTCGCGAAGCCCGTCGCCCAGCGTATTGAAGCTGATTAGGATCAAACTGAAAATCGCCGTTGGAATAAGCAAGCGATATGCGTATAAACGGATGACGTTTGCTCCATCAGATAACAAATTGCCGAGTGAGGCCAGTGGCGGTCTGACACCTAGTCCAATAAAGCTTAGGAAAGCTTCCGTGAAGATCGCAGAAGGTACAACGAACGTAATCTGTACAATAATGATTCCGAGTGCATTCGGGATCAGACTACGCATGATGATTCTCATCGGAGAAGCACCTAATGTACGGGAAGCAAGTACGAATTCCTGTTCTTTCAGAGTTAGCATCTGACCACGCACTAAGCGTGCCATCGGCACCCACCCTGTAATACTATAAGCCAAGATAATCGAGGAAATCCCTGAACCGATTACCATGATCAAAAGAATGGCGATCAGCAAAAATGGAATCGCATAGACAATCTCAATGGCACGCTGCATGAACTCATCAACTTTACCGCCATAGTAGGCAGAAATCCCGCCATAGATAACGCCGACCACCAAATCAATCAAAGCAGCCGTAATACCAATGAAAAGGGAGATTCGCGTACCAATCCAGACACGCGTCCATAAATCGCGACCGAAATCATCCGTTCCAAACCAATGATCAGCACTTGGCCAAGCATTTTTCAACTTCAAATTCTGCGTCTGATAATCATAGCTTGAGACCAGAGGTGCAATAACCGATAACAGAATTAATGCTACCAATATAATTAAGCCAGCCATAGCCAGTCTATTTTTCTTAAGTCGTCTCCATGCGTCCTGCCAATAATTGAGCGAAGGTCTTACAATTCTATCGCCAGCTATAGATTTATTTGATACGGGAGCAAACTTGAAGTTAGCCTCTGATGTGTTATTTGGAGTTTGCATGCGTTATTTCCCGCCTTTCCCAAGACGAATTCTAGGGTCTACAAAGCCATACACAATGTCTGTGATGAAGATTACCAAAATAAGGATGGCCGAATAGAAAATAGTTAATCCAGAAATCATGGTGTAATCATTGGAATAAACCGATGAAACAAAGTGTTTACCCAAACCTGGCACGGAGAAAATTTGTTCTACCACGAGTGTGCCTGTGATGACGTTTACAAATATTGGGCCGATAATCGTGATAACCGGTAAGATCGCATTGCGAATCGTATGCTTTACAACGACTGAAAAGTTGGTTAACCCTTTCGATTTCGCTGTTTTGATGTAGTCTTGATTCAGTACATCCAGCATGGAGGTACGCATTAAACGAGCCAGAATCGCAATCGTACCGAAAGATAACGCGAGTGACGGTAAGATCACATATTTGGGACCTTTCCATAAACCAGCTGGAAGTATGCCCCATTTGACCCCGACATAATAAGATAACAGCGGTCCTAATACGAAGGATGGAATGGATACACCCAAAATAGCAATGAACATAGCTGTATAATCGCCTGCTTTATTATGTTTCAAGGCTGCGATGATACCAAGCGTCAAACCAACTACGATAGCAATAACAATGGCAATCAAGCCAAGTTTAAGGGAAGACGGGAATGCTTGCTTGATAATATCCGTAACTTTGTGAGCAGGAAATTGAAAGGAAGCTCCTAGATCGCCATGGATGATATTGTTCATGAATGTCAAGTACTGTTCCCACAATGGCTTATCCAAACCGTATTGCTTCAGCAACATCTCTTTCGTAGCTTTCGGAATCCGTTCGGCGCCTTCTCCAAGTGGATTACCTGGTAAGTTTTTCATCAATACGAATGTAAATGATGCAATTAGCCATAACGTGATAAGCGCATATAAGAAACGGCGAAGAATGAACTTAACCATATTGCTCCTCCTTTATTAAAATTAACAATCGAGAAATTTAGAAGAGGCCGCTCCCACGAGGTGCGAACGGCCTCTTCTTGACAAGACTTGCTATTCAAAACTTACCTTACTTGATAGAAGCCCATTTCAATTCCCACTCTTGTCCAAAGGCAGGCAGGATCAGGCCAGTAACATTTTCTTTCTTCAAGTAAGCACGAGTACGGAAGTACAGCGGCGCTACACCTTGATCATCCATCAGGATTTTCTCAGCATCGATCAATGCTTTGGAACGCTTGGAAGCATCAACTTCTGTTTGAGCGGATTTAATCAATTTATCGTATTCTGGATTGCTGTAGTCGCCTTCGTCAAATTCTCCGCCTGTTACCCACATATCCAAGAACGTCATTGGATCGTTGTAATCAGCACCCCATAGGGACAATACGATATCGAAATCTTTTTTGGAGGAAAGCTCGATACGCAGAGCATGTGGAACTGGGTTCGCTACAGCATCATAACCAAGGTTTTGTTTCCATTGCGCTAAGATGAACTCAAGTGATTTTTTCGCAGTTTCTGTATCATCTGCATTCACTTTCATTTTTGGAAGCTCAGTTAAGCCTAGCTCTTTCAAACCTTCAGCAAGCAATTGCTTAGCTTTCGCCGCGTCGAACTTAGGTTGTGTTTCACCAGCAGATTTACGGAAATCTCCGCCGGCGCCATCAGAAGTACCACCAGGCACTAGACCTGTGGATGCAACAGAACCATTAGCAAGAACTGTATCTACATAAGCTTGACGGTCAATCGCCAGACCTAATGCTTGACGAATTTTCTTGTTGCCTAGAGCTGGAACTTTTTTCGTTTGGTACATCAAGTAGGAGTTCGTCAACTCTGGTTTTGGCAGGTTGTCCGGTTTACCTTTGTAAAGCGTCAGTTGATCGCGGTTGATTTCTGTCAAATCAGCTGCATCTGTTTCATATAAGTTAAGACCTGTATTGGAATCTTTAACGATGTTAGCTGTAACTTTTGTAAGCTTCACGTTAGCTGCGTCCCAATATTTATCGTTTTTAACAAGTTCAAGCGTTTGGCCGTGATCCCATTTGCTCAGAACGAACGGACCCGCACCAATAACTTTATCAACTTCAGCGCCGTATTTGTCACCGGCTTTCGTAACGAAATCTTCTCTTTGCGGGAAGAATGTTGCGAATGCAAGCAATTGTGTAAAGAACGCTACCGGTTTTTCAAGCTTAACTTCAAGTTGTTTATCATTAATTGCTTTTACACCTAGAGCATCTTGTGCTGCTTTGATTTCATCCGGCGTTTTTGCTTTGGTAACAGCTTCTCCACCTTTAATCCAAGCAACGATGAAGCTGTATTGAGCTTTAGTAGTAGGATCAAGAGTACGTTTGAAAGAATAAACGAAATCCTGTGCTTTTACAGGTTGTCCATCGGACCAGTTCGCATTGTCACGAATATCGAATGTGTATGTCAAACCATCAGCTGAAATTTTAGGGAAATCTTTGGCAAGTGCTGGTGTTGCTTTACCATCTTTATCTGTACGATAAAGTCCTTCGTTAAATGCGCCAAGGAATGTGAACGCTGCATTTGCCGTTGTTTTGGAGCTATCCATTACAGGCGGCTCAGCTGTAAAGTTAATTTTCATCTCTTGTGGTTTGTTAGATGCTGGAGCTGCTGTACCTTTTGTATCCCCAGTAGGAGATGTTGAAGGACTTTCCTCACTTTTCGCACAACCAATTGCTACGCTACCCATCAGGGTTAATGCTACTGCTGTTGAAACCCACTTTGTCGCTTTCATAAAACTCCTCCTCTAAAATTATGTATGTCTAGACATCTATGGTTAGGTGTTTCGATAAGTTTACTCACATAAACATCACACCATTTACCAACATCACCATGTAACCGCTTCATCAATGTTATAATATCTAACTCAAATCTCTGGTAAAAAAATTTACTAGAGTCTACGCAAGGAATTATAACATATAACCAAACTTTGTCCACAATTAATTTACCTTTGGAAGAATAATGTTATAATAAAAGAGTGAGAAAATGAGTCTCACGGTTTCTAATTATACAACCAACGGTCAATAAAATCTAGACGAATTTCATTGTTATTTTCTACAAAACTGAAATAAATATTACAAAATATCAATAAAAAAAAGAATTTTTCTTACGAATCCGGCATATCAAACAACTTGCTACGTCGAAAAAATGTAATTTTTTCCGACGTGCAAAAAAAACAACAGGATATATAAAGCCGATAAACCCAGAAAACCTAATCTCCAAACGACCCTGCTCACCCTCAACAAATCAGTTTGTCCTTTAATATGCGTTTGATAACCTCCAATAATGCCGAAAGCAATCAGCAGCACTAGGGTAATCAGCCAAAAGCCAAATTGGGTATGAAACAACTTATTCCACATGACAGAAACAGAGCCAAGTAAAAACAAGGTTGTAACATCCATCGTTAGTCTTGTTGTCATTTTTTTATCACGCAGAAAAACATAAGCCAAAAACCACAGTATCGCAAACGTAATAAAAGGCGCCACTGTCAATACAGCATATAAGTTCATTAACCAACTGGCTATCATGTTCCACATCGAAATCACCTTCTTATTCTAGAGCTTTAACGAGAAGATACACGGTCTCGTGCGTTGGAAGCTTCATATTCAACTTATTCGCTATTGCCAATAAGCTTCCGTTAATACGATCTATCTCTGTAGGTCGGGAATTCTCAATATCTTGAAGCATCGATGAATGATTTTGACTTGTAGCTGTGCAGACTCCCAGCAGACTTTCCCACAAGCGATCTGGAAGCGCTACGCCTTGTGCTAGTGCCACCGCACATGCTTCTTGATACAAAGCTTCCATCAAAGACATTGACGAAGCCGTGCGCAGCAATTCACCGTTCGTCACACGCATAATAGCCGTAAGCGGGTTGATAACGGCATTGATAATCAACTTGCTCCATATTCTTACATCCATGTTCTTCGACATCTCCGATTGAAATCCTGCCTTCCCAAGCAGTTCTACTAACAAAAAATGTGCAGAAGGATCTATTTCTTCAGAATGCTGCATGGTCCCTATGTAGGTTACGCCATGACCCGTATGCGAAACCCGTGTGAACCCATCTCGTCTTGCCCCTTCCGTAGTCACAGCGAGCAGTAAACGATGCGAATCAATCACTTCACCCAGCATTTCTTCATGACCCACGCCATTTTGAAAACAGATTAGATAAGTCCGTTCATCCATGTGATTATCCAGGTAATCGACAAGTTCTTTCGTAATCGCAGGCTGTTTCACCATAAGAAAGATATAATCATAAGGTTTTCCGTTTTCGGCAACTGCCGCTGTTTGTACTTCTTCTATAAAATAGCCGAATTCAAGGCTCTCATTTTGTTTTATTTTTTGACGTCCATCTGCATCGTTGAACTCAAGCCCCTGCCCAGCCAACTCCCCAGCTTGCGCTCTTGTCCTCGTAATTACTGTTAGTCGTTCACAATAGGCCGCCAGTTTCGCTGCATACAACAGGCCCAAAGAACCTGCTCCGACAATCATTATACGCATCTAATCATCCCCTCACAGACCTTATTATACAATAAAAAAGCTTCAGTCCAAGGGTTTACCCTGTTCCGAAGCTTCTATATTAGGCATATCGTAAAGTTGAAGGTTGCTAACTAGTCTACTCTTTCTAAATTGCCGTTTGCATCCATCTTAAACCGCGGCTTCTCTTCTTCCTCTTCTTCCACTAAAAAGGCCATCTTGCGCGCTCGATCCATAATTTGAATCAACGCTTTATAATCGTCATTCACGACGCGATAATCCGTTTCAACTTCATTCACTTGCTTGTTCAACTTGTTGTTTTCCCTGCCTAGTCTATCTAACTCATCCTCTTTGTCCTGCAGCTCTTTCTCCAAGCTTTTAATATGTCGATTCATATCTTGATACGTGCTTCTCCACTGTCGCAAGAACCGGATCACTGCGTCAATCGACAGCGTTTCTTCTGTAAAGGATTCTGATTTCCCCTGCGATAACTCCGGATTATCCAATAGCCCTATGGAAGTCGAGCCAGAGATGGACACTGCCGCATGCTTCTTGAGCTGCGTTCTCTTTTGACGTTGCGCTTTGGCAATTTGTATAGCCGCTTCATATTTCTTTCTGACAAAGCTATTCCAGCGAAATCCACAAGCCGCCGCTGTACGTCCAATGCGTTCTCCAACTTCCTCAAACGCAGATAATTGTGTGCTGCCTTCTCGTATGTGACGCAGTGTCACTTCCGCTAAGATCAAGTCGTCTTCATCGCTCCAAGCATCTTGTCTAATTGCCGACATATGGTCAAACCTCCCAATCATAATGTACAGATGCAGTTAAAAGAAGAATCAATTCGTAGATAACAGGTATAAATTGATTCGTGCCATTAGTACTATTTCTATGCCCGTACTAGAGTTCATAGAATCTATTTGATACTAAATGGTATTGCCAAATTTTTTGACACTCATACATGGGATTCGGATAAAAAGACATACTACTACTATCTGATGAAATGTTTTGAATTTCGTCACCGTTTGACGGTTTACACCGCTCAGTTCAAAAGGTATAATGTGTTGTAGTTAAAGTGCAACGTGGTACGAGAGGGGGATGTAACGAGAATGGATCGCATGTTTCGGGTTCTAGGTTTTTGGACACTTGTTATCGCGCTTATGAGCTTAGCAGGCGATATGATACCTATGTCTCTGATTTTCTTTTTTCAAACAGCCGTATTCGTCATTCTAGGCTATATGCGCTTGTCAGAACGCACTTACATATTGTTGTTCTGGGGATATATGATTATTTCCTTCAGCGGCTTTACGTACTGGTCATTTTTCAAAATGTCCATCTAATTCCCACAACCTTAACAACAAAGCAAAAAGGTGGACCGCTTAATCAGCGGCTCACCTTTTTTTCGTTGCAATTAAGACTTTGAACAGCTCACTCATATGATCACTGAGCAATAATTGACGAATCGCACGATTCCTTTTGGATACCTCGCTGAATGGATTCGGATCGAAGTGATCCTGCAGCTTTTGCAAAATCCCCTGTTCGACCAGGAACTCCCGCTGCGTCTGGAGCGTGACATCCGCAAAGCCGCTCTGGAGTGCTACCTTTTCAATAAAACTAAAGTCTATATGAGCAGTCATGTCTTGTTCTCCTTGATGAATCCATGGGTTATCGTGAGCTTGATGCTGCCGATAACACATGAAAGTGCCTTGATAGCGATGAGGAGCATATAGTTCAGCTTCAACATCTCCATAATCAATGACAAGCAGACTTCCGTTTTCCATTCGACTGGCAATTCCCGCGATCCATACCTCGGCCTCAAGATTAATCTCGCCGATTTGCCCGTCCAGCCATTGAACTTTACTTTGTGCAAGGAAGTCTAATAGACGTTCCGAGCGAATGGGACGCCAGATTTCTTGAAATTCCTGCTCTTCGGGGCGCCAATGGACATAAGATTCTTGAAAATCCGAGTTTTTATAGCGAATACGATGAACAGGAAAGGCATCAAGAAGCTCGTTAGCAAGCACGTAGAGATGCTCCTGAGGTTCTTGTGCAAGCCACTCCCCCGCTTGCGCGAACTCAATATTGGCAGCATGATCCTGCAGCGCAGTTCGTTGCAGTTCCCGGTGATAGGCACTCGATTCAATCAATGTGTAGCGGACCCGGTCATATATGGCAGGGCTCGTGTTTTTTATTTCCTCCATAATATGAAAGGCCATCCGGCCAGACCCTCCTCCCCATTCAACAAGGTGAAGGACCAACTGATCACTAGAAGCCGAAGCTGCCTGTTTCGTTACAAAAGCAGCTATCATTTCACCCATCACAGATCCAATGGAGGAGCTCGTATAGAAATCGCCTTGTTTACCTATCTTAGGATTCTCATTGCGATAATAACCGTAAGGTTCACTGTATAGGCAAATTGCCATATACTCGTGAAAAGGTATGGCCTTATCATCATTTAAATCCATCGCTTCTATGAGAGCATTCACCACTTCAGGGTGGCCCAACTGTTGTTTCATGTTCACAGCGTAACCTCCAATTGTTTACTTAAAGACAAACCTAAAGGAAACCATTATAATAAAGTAGGATTATGGAAGGAGAGACAGAAAAGCATGTCAAAAAAGTGGGTAACTTTAACAGCAGTAACGGCGATCAGCCTTGTTTCGTTGACTGCCTGTACAGACAACAACAAAGTAAAAGAGGCTTTGGATCAAGCAATTAGCAAACAAAAAGAAATGACATCGTACACATTCGATGGGGGTACTACGTTATCAATCAGCGATGGTTTGTTGAAATCATCCAACCCTTTAACTAATGGCCTATTATCGCTTATCAAAGAAAGCACGATCGATTGGAAAGGGATCAGCAACGTGGAGCCCCTCCAATTTCAAACTGACTTGAAAATAACGCCCAAGGGCTCTACATCGCCTTTTGAGATACCAATTCTCATTAAAGATAGCAAATTGTATTTTAATATGCCAGCATTAAATAAGACACCAGATGAGTTCTATGCCATTGATATGCAGCAATTAAGCCAAACTGGCAAAAGCCCTTTATCCCTGGACAGCTTGAAAAACACTTCGCAATTGTCAACGTCGCTTAGCAATCTTGTATTTAGCGGCATGGATGCCAAATGGTTCAAAGAAGCCAAAGAACCAACCAAACTGAAGGATGGCTCTTCAGCCAAGTCCATCAGCGTAGAACTCACAAGCAAAAATGAAAAAGAAGTCAACACCGCGCTGCAAGCCAAGCTGCCCGAATTTATTGGTACGCTGCAAACGAACGGTTTCCTCACAACCGAACAAGCTGACCAGTTCAAGAAAACTCAGCTTAATGGCTTACAGCTTAAAGCGCCCGGCAAGCTAGTGGTCGCTATCGATGACAAAGGTTTTATCCGCGATCAAACAATCGATATCAACTTTACGGTTACAGCGGATGGCAAAGCACAAGATAATCACATCCTGCTTCATCAGAGCTACGAGGCTATTAATCAAGCATCACCGCTCACCAAAGAAGTGCCCAAAAATGTAAAGAGTTTCAATGATATTCTCAAATTAATCACACCGGCCAAGAAATAGATGTAAGGCAAATACTTACCTCTTCCCCAGAGGTAAGTATTTTTTTGTGCTTCATTTAATAGAAATATGATAATCTGTTCATAGGGGGAGAATTCGTTCAATGAAATATAAAATCATACTTATCCTAATGACTGCTTTTTTACTTACACAACTCACCATTCCTTTCCAACCGGCATTCGCCGTTGAAACGAGCCCTGCAACGGATGAAGCTAAGGAACTCGTGCAGAAGGGACTTACCATTTTCGAAATCGACAAAGAAGTCAGCCGTTTAAATGAACAAGACGCCAAAATAGTTGTTCAAATCCAGCAAAATGAACAAGATATCGCCAAGCAGAACAGCAATGTTGAGAGCACTCGCAAACACGCCGGCAAAGTCATGAGAGCTTATTATACGGGAGACCGCGATTCTATCTGGATGCTGATCTTCAGCGTCAGCTCCTTCGCAGATGCGCTGCGGATGTTTGAATATCTGCAAATGATTATCACAAACGATCATCGCGCTTTATCCACTTTTACGGACTCATTCAATAACTTAAAGAGCCTCAAGACAGAACTGGAAACCTCGCGGGCTGAGCTTCAGCAGACGAAAGATAAGTTTCTCTTACAGCGCGAACGCCTCGTGAAGCTCCAAGAGGAATTGGACAAACAATTGGCTGTCAGCGCCCAGGCACAAGTCATCGAGAGCCAAATCAAAAGCTTAAATGAGCAATGGAAACAAGAAGGCGTTCCTTTATTCCGCGAGTACTTGAACAGCTTATCTACAGCTTTCCGCGAATTGCCGCAATACGTAACCAACGAAAGTAAATTTATGGACCTGTCATCCATTAAAAACCCGGTTATCACCATCAGTGATACGGATTTCAATACGTATATTCACACCAAAAATGACCTTCTGAAAAATCTCAATTTCAAATTTGCTGATGGAAACATCATTGCCAAAGGCAAAAAAGAGAACATCGAAGTTACGTTGGAAGGCAAGTTTCTTTTGAAAGAAAATCCCGATATGAATGAAGTCCGCTTCGTTGTGGAGAAGCTGGAATTCAACGGATTTACTCTGCCGGATACCACAATCGAAGATTTTACCAAAGAATTTCAGCTAGGTTTTATTCCCAAGAAAATAGTTAATTATCTCGATGTTGTTAGCGTTGAAACCAAAAATGGCGTCGCCGTAGTGAAACTTAAACTATCCCTGTAAACTAGCAGTGGATGCTAAAGCAAAGTGAGGACTTCCCATGGAATCAAAAATTGGCCTGTTAATCGATTTGCCGGAAAGCAAACTGCCCGGTTTTTATGCACAGATCACCAAAGCGCTTGCTGGCAGCGTGGCCTTATTCGATCATGACAACGAGATGTTGATCGTCAGTAATAAGGAACAACAAACAGCCGTATTGGCCGTTATCAAGGAGTTGGGCATCGAAGCGGACCTTATGGATCTTCGCCTGCTGCCACCTGATGCGGAACTAACAGATCTCTTCAGTGATTACGGATTTACAAGCCACGCCGGTAACGACTACCTCTACGATAAATTAGTCATTTTCTTCCGTTTTGCTCCAGGCAGCCCTCAGGCCGAAGTCGATCAAGCGGCTCTTCAGATGGAAGAGCACCTTCTCGTTCAGTACCAAGACGAAGAAAACGGCGAAGTCTTCATCGCGGACCGGCAGCTCGGAGAATTGATGCACGGTATCGCCAAGGCTTACCGCTGCCGCATCGAAATGCTTTCCTAAATAAGAAATCCCTCACCCCGATTACCGGGATGAGGGATTTCTTATTTCAGAGCAAATCGGCCGCTAATTGCGCCAGATGTGAACGTTCACCACGTTCGAGCGTGATGTGTCCGCTGATTCCTTCTTGCTTAAATCGTTCCACAACATAAGTCAAACCATTGCTGGAAGCATCCAAATATGGATGGTCAATTTGATCTGGGTCGCCTAGGAGAACAATTTTACTGCCTTCCCCCACGCGTGAAACGATTGTTTTCACTTCGTGTTTGGATAAGTTCTGGGCTTCATCAATGATAATGAATTGCCCAGGGATGGAACGTCCGCGAATGTACGTCAAGGCCTCAACTTGGATGCTGCCGAGTCCGGCAAGTATTTTCTCAATGTCTCCGGGTTTTTTGGTGTCGAACAAGTACTCCAAATTATCGTAGATCGGCTGCATCCATGGCCGCAGCTTTTCATCTTTTTCACCAGGCAGGTAACCTATATCTTTCCCCATCGGTACAACAGGCCGAGCAATCAACAACTTCTTGTACTTGCGATCATCCTCAATCTTCATTAGCCCTGCGGCTAATGTCAGCAGCGTCTTACCTGTACCCGCTTTCCCAGTCAGGGTGACGAGCGGGATATCGTCATTGAGCAGGAGCTCAAGAGCCATGCGTTGCTGCGCATTGCGCGCGGCAATTCCCCAAATGGGATCATTGCTCATATAGAGCGGTTCCAGTTTTTTGGCATCCGTAGTCACTTTCAGCAAGGCTGACTTGGAAGATCCAAGCTCATCCCGCAGAATAACAAATTCATTGGGATGCAGCATGTATCCCAGATTAAGCGAGGTAACCGTCAAGAAACGATAGGAGTAGAATTCATCAATGACAGAAGGATGTACAAAAAGGGTGATGTAACCCGTGTACATATCCGTTTGCGCCACAATGCGATCTGTTAAGTAGTCCTGTGCAGGAATACCGAGAACATCCGCTTTAATACGTACTAATGTATCTTTGCTTACGATCACAACCGGTCTAGGAGCTTCATTCTCCTGCTCTTCCAAATGGTAATTGAGCGCGACCGCCAGGATTCGATTATCATTCGTTAATTCCGCAAATGTATCTTGCAGCTTCGCAAAGCTGCGATGATTGAGCTCCACTTTGATGCTGCCGCCATGTTCGAGTGTGATCCCATCGGATAAATTACCCTTGGTTCTGAGTCCGTCAAGCAATCTCGACACATGTCTGGCATTACGGCCAATTTCCTCCGCATTCCGTTTCTTCGAATCGATTTCCTCCAACACCACGGCGGGTATGACTACTTCATTGTCTTCAAATGCGAATAAAGCATTAGGGTCCTGAAGCAGTACATTGGTATCTAACACGTAAATTTTTTTCATTGGTGTGTCCCCTCCCAGATTTGGCGTTAGATCATTGGTTATATTTGATGATACATACAACCTAGCTGTGCAGGACAAACTAAACGCGAGATTGAGGAAAGGATCGATTCTAGTGAGACTATTGTGCGTATTTTTGTTGGTACTGACCCTCGCGGTTGGCTGTAGTCAAGCGCCGAAAAGTGGTGCCCCCTCTCAAGATCCGAATCAAAGGCAAGTGAAAGTACAACAGATCGCTCCACAAAAGCTCGAGATCAAAGATTCGAAAGCAGTTGCGCAGCGTTTGGAGCAGCTAGCCACCAGTATCCCTATGGTCGAGAGCGCGCATTGTGTTGTCTTCGGCAATACGGCAGTAGTGGGCATTAATATCAAGAAGGACTTGGATCGCGCCAAAGTGGGAACGGTCAAATACTCCGTTGCTGAGGCCCTCAAAAAAGACCCTTATGGTGTCAATGCGGTCGTTACAGCCGATTTGGACTTAGACGAACGTCTGCGCAACATTCGGGATAACATCCAAGCAGGTAGACCCATTACCGGGTTCGCTGAACAAATGGCGGATATCGTAGGCCGTGTGATGCCACAACTGCCGCGCGACATTCGCAATCCAACCCATAATCATGGAACTAATGACGCGAATACAGCAGGTAATCCTACCCCTTAATTCGCGGTAAGATAACAAAAAGCCTGACTGCAAACATGCAGATCTAGGCTTTTTTTATCGCATCAAAAACTTGGCCGGGTATAGATACATGAACTCGGCTTGCGCAAGTTTTCTCATATTCAGCTGTCATGATCATGAAGTGGGCGCGTACAATCATTTGCTCCGGTAAAGCTGGGATGTGTTCAGCCATATCGATTGCGCCTCCTACTAGGTGGTTGAAAACGCTGCTTACACTTACAGTATAGCATAGCCGGTGGCAAGCGTTCCACCTTTATGTATCTATTTTCAATGCATGGGAACACTCCTTTACTTACCAGATATACCTTATTGTACGTCTGATTCAAGAAGTTATGAGTCATTGTCCACTTATTGATTATTATTGATTATTGTATATGGGATTTGAATTAATATCATCCAACAGCTTTTCTGCGGCTTCTCGTTCGAAGCTCTGTGTATGGCTACCGCCTTCTCGTTCAAAGGCAATGTGAATTTTCCGGCGATCTTCTTCATTTACAAATTGGATTTGACGAACCCCATGATCTTCGCGCAAAATAAGCGCAAAAAAATCCAGGGTTTCTTTGGCTGCTTCATCATCGGGTCTTGCTTCTTGAACGATATGCATTTGCAGCCAATTAAAGAATGTATCTTGGAGATTCAATTCAAACTCCATCCTCTCTGAGTAAAATAACGTCGCAACCAGATTCCAGCCATTGCAGCCACAACTGCTTCCATTTTGCCTCAGGAGACAGCTTGTCCGAACTGTCCTCGATGGCCTTCACCAAATCCCAAGCTTCCTGACGCCCAAGGAGACGGTCCAGAAAGGCTTCAGCACAATGAGACAAGTGATAAGGATTACCGTTGAAGACAACATCTCCAGCGTCCGACAAATCGAGCTCTACGAGGTCTGATCCACATACGTCCTCATCATCACTCAGTAGGAGGCTAGCTTTATACATAGGCAGCAGCCTCGGATGCTTCTCATGTGCTTTGGCTCGGAGAACCTCCAAGTCAGTAAACGGCGTGCACGCCATGCGATCAGCCCCTAAGACCAAAGGAGAATAACTCTTAATCGGCGTTAACCAAAATCGTGTCATATATGCCTCCAGGACTAGAATGGATTACGTAGGTCGATTCCCGCTTCTTTTCTCAAAAAAGTATCGAATCCGCACTAGAAACATCAATGAAATGGCAACTGTTAAGCAAAGAACGATCGGCAAACCAACTAATTGAAAACCAAGCAGCATAATAGAACCAATAGCCATCAATACATAAATTAACGCAGTCTTGAGAATTGGCAATTTGCGTGTACGGAAAACTTTGTTATACACATAGGACATGAATATAAAGATTAACAAATACGTGATGTAAATGTGATTGCCAAACCATTCGTTTATTACGCTCACCGAACATACACTCCGTTTCTTGAGATAGTTAGAATTAACCTTTATTATCGCTTATTCGCCCAAAAAAATAAAGGGAAATGCAGCACAATGGCTGACATTTCCCCTATTAAGAAAACTTTGTGAATTATACGTTTGCTTCCGCTGTTTTGCGGTGTTTTTCCGCACGTTCGCGCTCGCTTTTGTTCAGAATCTTTTTACGGATACGAACCGATTTTGGTGTGATTTCACAATACTCATCATCATTCAAATACTCTAGCGCTTGCTCCAAAGAGTACGTACGAGGAGTTTTCATTTTGACTGTTTCTTCTTTGTTCGCGGAACGAATGTTGTTAACCGCTTTTTCTTTACAAATATTTACGATGATATCATTGTCACGCGTGTGCTCGCCAACAACCATTCCTTCGTAAACTTCTGTTTGCGGATGAACGAACAGAATACCGCGATCTTCGACGGAAAGAATTCCGTATAGTGTGGAAACACCGGATTCACTGGATACAAGCACACCCTCATGACGTCCACCAACACCTGCTCCTTGGTATGGACCGTAGCTGTCAAAAGCATGGTTCATAATTCCGTAGCCGCGTGTAAGCGTCAAGAAGTTCGTTCTGTAACCGATCAAGCCACGCGCTGGAATCAAGAATTCCAAACGAACGTTGCCGCTGCCGTTGTTGATCATGTTCACCATTTCGGCTTTGCGTGAACCTAAGCTCTCCATAACGGAACCCATGCTGTCTTCCGGTACGTCGATAATTAGGCGCTCGATTGGCTCCATTTTTTGACCATCGATTTGACGAATGATAACTTCCGGTTTGGAAACTTGCAATTCGAAACCTTCGCGACGCATGTTTTCAATCAAAATACCTAAGTGAAGCTCACCGCGGCCTGATACAACGAACGCATCCGGGCTATCTGTATCTTCAACGCGCAAGCTTACATCTGTTTCCAACTCTTTGTACAAACGCTCACGAATTTTACGGGAAGTTACCCATTTGCCTTCGCGGCCTGCAAAAGGAGAGTTGTTTACGATAAACGTCATTTGTAGCGTTGGCTCATCAATTTTCAGTACTGGCAATGCTTCTGGATTTGCAGGATCTGCTACCGTTTCACCGATATTGATATCTTTGATGCCGGCAATCGCGATGATGTCGCCTGCTGCCGCTTCTTCGATCTCAATCCGTTTCAAGCCTGTGAAACCGAAAAGCTTCTCGATTCTAGCTTGCTTTTGTCCGCCTTCACGCGTCATAACTGCAACCGTTTGGCCTTGACGAATTTTACCGCGGTTCACACGGCCTACGCCGATACGACCCAAGTATTCATTGTAATCCATCAATGTAACAAGGAATTGCAGCGGTTGTTCAACATCTTCTGTAGGAGCTGGGATGTGGCTGACAATCGTTTCATAAATGGCTTCCATGTTGGAATCTTGCTTCTCTGCATCAAGACTTGAAGTCCCTTGAAGAGCAGAAGCATAAACCACGTGGAAATCAAGCTGCTCGTCAGTTGCACCAAGCTCGATGAACAAGTCAAGAACTTCATCCACAACTTCTTGAGGACGGGCGTTAGGACGGTCAATTTTGTTAACAACGACAACTGGAGACAGGTTGCTCTCCAGAGCTTTACGCAGAACGAACTTCGTTTGCGGCATTGTGCCTTCAAAAGCATCAACAACCAACAATACGCCGTCTACCATTTTCATGATACGCTCAACTTCTCCGCCAAAGTCGGCATGTCCAGGTGTATCTACAATGTTAATCAAGTAATCTTTATAGTTAATCGCCGTATTTTTCGCAAGAATGGTAATACCGCGTTCTCTCTCTAGATCGTTGGAATCCATTGCTCTTTCTTGAATAGCCTCGTTATCGCGGAAAGTTCCGGATTGTTGAAGCAATTTATCTACGAGTGTTGTTTTGCCGTGGTCAACGTGTGCGATAATCGCAATATTGCGTATCTTGTCTCTTGCGTGCATGAATGTCAAACCCTCTCTACCCTATAATTTTCGTCTCTGTTCATAAAACAAGCGTCGGACATAAGCGCCGACGCTTGACATTTACACTTATTATACGCAGTTTATCGACATTATGCAAGATAAAAGCCAGCCAAATTAAAACTTTTACATTACGTTGACACTTGCTACCACACATTTCGCCGTCGGATTATCATAGCAACGCCTGCCAGAACAAGGATCAAAGCGATTACATAGATTCCTAAATGAAGCAGCAAAGTGAGCCCAAAACAAACCGCTGAAATGATTCCCAGTACCATGGCGCCAATCAAAACTCCCCGGTCGCTTCCGCGATCAAATAAGTGAAGTTCGTATAAACCGACAGCCACGCCCAAAATGAATCCAGGCCATAGATAACTCATGGAGCCCCATCCGAACACATTGCAATAGAAGAACATGAGTGCATAAGTCGTTAAAATGCCGCCTGGCACGAGTACGCCGACAGGCAACGTCCGGTTGAAGAACAGGAAATGAAACAGAAGCCCCGGAATGAGCAATACGAGAGGCCAAAAAAAGGATAGCACAAAATGGAAAAAACCGAGTTTCCCCAGCAATAGAACGACGGCCAGGCCAATTAACAGGATACCGATGGAGTAGCTATTTCTAGCCAAACAAATCCCCCCTAATTCACTTGTCAATAGGGCATCCACATTCGACACCCTTCTACAAATAGTGTATCGCACCTGATCAGAAATTGCTAGCGTATTGCGCTATTTCCGTCCCCGCCGTTTGGCTTCCAGCAAACGGCTCATGCCGTCAGGCGGCGCTGCTGGCTCCGCCGCCGCCACGGGAGCCGCAGCCTGCGTCGGCGGCTCCTCGGGAATGAGCCGCGGCTTCACCGCCGCGGCCTCGTTCCGCTGCAGCTTGTGCTCCGCAAGCTGCTTGCGCTCCCGCAGACGCGCCATCGGCGTCTGCGCTTGGGTCAGCGGGCTCGCCGGAGCGGCTGCCCGCCTGCTGAACGCCCGGACCCACAGGCCGGGCGGCAGCGACAAGCGACGCGCTGCGATGTCCAGCAGCAGCAGCGCGAGCGCTGCCATCAGCAAGTACGCGCGGATGGGGGTCAATCGCTTCTGCGGCGCAGCAGCGTAAGCAAAGGCCATCTCCGGATGCTCCAGAGAGAGCATCCGGCCGCCGGTAAGCTCAGCAAGCTGCTGCAGCTTAACGAGTCCTTGACCGTCCGTGATCCGATATTCCGGAGAATAGGGGATCACGAACCCTGTCGTCGAGCTGCCGACGACCCGCTTCTCTGCATTGGCTTCGCCGTTTGAAGCAAGCAGCTCGATTTTGCTCAAATAAACGCCAGACTTATCCACAGGCAGTTGAGCTGAATAACTGCCTGGCGCCGTGGAAGTGAAAGCGACTTCCTGTTTATTTAGAGATTCATCCGTAACATTCACTCTTAACTCCTCTTGGGTTGCAGAGTCGCTCCATTCTTGATTCCCACTTGTCGCCTGCAGGAGCAGCTCATTGCCTTTCAACTGCGTGCGAAGCTCAATCGGCGATGCTTCAAATTGCGGAAACGTCCATTTGATCATGGAAGTCAGCATGTGGGTAAATCCCGGCCAAGTCACCCAGTTCGCTGACCACGCGCCTGTTGCATCACTCGTCCAGGCGACAGAGCGGCCGGAGCCGTACTGCCATCTAGCCAGGATGGGGTCAGGCTCGGAACTGGCAAGAATAACTTCAGCCGCTTCTTTGGATGTTGTCGCAATATAACCATTCAGCACGGGAAGCCCCTGACCCAGAAAGCTGCTCCAATCGGATCCGCCCGTCACTGCTGGCACAAACGGTTGATTCACCACATAGGTCCGCGAGATCAAGACCGCTTCCCGACTGAAAATGGCCGGTATTGTCGTTTGATCAACCGCCGCGTAGTATCTTCCCTTGGCTAGTTCAGCCAAATGGCTGAGCAGCGCTTGATCGGCATCTGTGCCAATAGCCACAGTGGACATGGTGATCTGCTCCTTCTGCATTTGCTCGGTCAGCGCTTCATAGCTTTGAGTTGTAGACGATTGTCCGTCCGTGAGCAGAATTATATGCTTGCGCTGCGCATCAATTTGCGAAAGTTTGGCGTAGGCTTCCTCCACAGCCGTGTAAATTTCCGTACCGCCATCTGCCGGGATCGCATTAATCTTTTGAATGATACTGGCTTTGTCTGTCAATTTCTGAGGTTCTACGAACCAATGCGGCACCCCATCAAAACCAAGTACACCCAGTGTATCCTTATCTCTCAGCAAATCAACGGTGCGTGACGCGGCTTCTTGGGCCAGTTTCATTTTGTCGCCGGACATGCTGCCCGATTTGTCCATCACGAGTACAATGCCCAATGACGGAATCTCCCTTTTCCCCCGAAGGTCCATGTACACAGGCAGCGCTCGTTCAATCGGTGTTTTGAAATATCCCCCCAAGCCGTAGCTGTTATCTCCCCCCAGCATCACGAGTCCAACACTGTAATCGCGAACGGCTTGCTCGATCATCTCCATTTTGATCTGCGGAATTTGGGTGGCCGCTACATTATTTAGGATAATGCTCTGATAACCCGCATATGCGGCAAAATCATTGGAAAGAAGCTCGGGTACGATCGTTTCATAAGGAATAAGCGCCGATTGCAAAGCTCCTTCCACATTTTTGGAAATGCCAGCGGTCCCTTCTACAATAAGGACTTTCGGCGGTCCTTGGACGCTGCTGAAGCCATAGTGCGTATTATTGGCAGACTGTTCATCACCTTCCAGGTAAATCTCGGCCCGATATCGATGAAAGCCCGGTTCTTTGGCTAATGATTGGAAGGCAAATCGATTCTCGCCTTTATTCAGTTGAACGGACTGTGCCGTCATCTCCCGATTGTCTTCAAATACCCGCAATTGCGCAGGAGCCGAAGCCGTGGATCTTATAACAACTTCAACCGTATAGGCTTCTGCTTGATACAGTTTCTCAGGCAGCCGTACCGCCTCAATTGCAGCATCTCGCCGATCTTTGCCGGCCAAGGGAACCACATCTACACGGATTCCACGATCGCGCAATAGTTTGCCTTGACTTAGCAGCTCTCCCACATTTTCTTCGCCGTCTGACATGAGGATGATTCGTCCCGCGTTACCGCCAGGCAGAAGTCCCGCTGCCAACTGCAAGCCCGAGGCTACATTGGAAAACTGTGGATTCGATTTTGCAGTCATTTGAAAACCATCCAGCGGTCTGCTGTCTACAGGCTTCTCAATGGAAGCCTGCAAAGCCATAGAGACGACCCCAGCTTCGTCTTTCTCGGAGGCTCGCGCTTTCGCTGCCGCTTGAAGCCAAGCCGCTTCATTCCCATCTTGCTTGACGCTATCCGAGCGGTCAACAGCAAACACGATGGTTTTGTGATGCAGTTCTGTCGTCAGCTGCGGTCCTGCAAGCGCAAGTACGAGAAGCAGCAGCACGGAGGTTCGGAGAGAGATAGCCAGCTTTTTACGAGCTCCCTGGAGCCTGCGCAAACTTATCCACAACCAGCCTATGTAGATAGGCAAGAGCAGCAGCAGCCCCATAACGGGCCAATGATCAACCAGAATTCCCACGTCGATACACCTCCCATTCGAGCACCATCAACACCAGCAAGGCCATAATAAGCCAAGGAATAAGATCAATGAAGTCAAGCACTGTTTCACGAGTTGCAGCATTCTCGGCTTTGCTTGCCTGTAAAGCAATCCTATTCAATTGATTTTCTTCACTGGCCTTATTGTTGGATTCACTAGCGTCCATGACGACAGCTAACTTGCGAACTTGCAATTCTTCACCTGCCGCTCCATACTCAGCGAATTCATACAAACCAGGCAAGCTCGGTACCTTTTGAACAGGGGCTAAGGCTTCCTTCGAACGTTCTGCTGCCTGCTCCTCGCCATTGTTCCTATCCGTCTTCCACACCGCTTTCATCGTTTCAGGGTGAAAGGCCATTTCTATTCGTTCATCGGCTGTGACACGTCCCAGATTGCCACCTTGTTGTTCCGTCAACCAGGACACGGCATTTTGCACCATCACCGGAAATTCAGAACGCAGCGGAAAGTCCGAGTGTTCCAGTGAAAAGGCAAACCTCAGCTTGGTGCGTCCGTTTTCGGAACCTGCCAGCACCAATGGGAAGTCTTTGGCCGAAATGATCGCTTTTTCCCATGGCCTTGGCTGTCTTTGCTGCGCCTGCACAATATGGACATCCTGCAAATGCAAATACCGCGTTACCGGATGCTCGATAACGGAAAAATCAGCAACATTCGGCGTTGCATCCGAAGATTCAGCAGTGGATGCAAACTGCCAAATTGGTTTGGACTTAAGCAATTGCTGCCATTTAGCTGACTTAAGATCTGTTTCCTCGATCCCGTCCAGAACAATCAAATCTGGCGTAACATTAGCCGGCGCCGGATACAGCCCGTCTTTGTCCTTTTGAATTTGCAGCACATCTGCCTTGGCTAAAACGAGCGCTTTTTGCAGAAATAAATTGCCTTCGCCAACATAAGCGATCTGGATTCTGCCTGTTCCTTCCGGGAAAGCGTAAGCCGCATTATCCGCTTCAAGGGCATCAGGTGCATCCAATTGGATCTGGTAAACCTGTGCAGCCGGCAAATTCTCAAGATACAGTGATTTTTGTTCTCCTGCCTTGAGCGCCAAAGATTCCGTACGAATCTCGGACATATCCGTCGATAGTTTTGTTTTAACCGTGACAGGCGTTGTCCCCCAATTCTTCAAAACCGCAACAGCACGGAATTGTTCGCCATTCTGGTTGCCTTTTACGCCAAATTGGGTAATGGCCACATTCGCCATATCAACATCCACACGCGCTCCATTGGTTACGGATACGCCTGGCTCCTGGATACGAACAGGAATAGCAAATGATATGCCATCCAGGTTGTCCGTCCATTGACGATCCGTATAGATGCGTACCTCACCATCCTTCTCTTCACGGGTTAAGGCAGAGGCCAACGAGATCGCTTCTTGTGCATGCGTATGTCCATAAAATGGCGAAACCCGCTGCAAGGCCGCCTCGAGTGCAGCAATATCTGCCGTTCGCTGCACTAGCAATTCTGGCTGATCCTTCATAACCAGCAAAGAATAGCTGCTTCCCTTTGCTTCTTTTCGCGCATAATCAAGAATAGCTTGTTTTGCAGCTTCCAATCTTGTTCCCTGCTCCAAGCGCGTTTGCATGCTGGCTGAGGCATCGACGACGAAGAAGATATGCGCCTTTGCCTTTTGCTGACCTTGCACAAATGGCTGCATGATAGCAAGGATCAGCAGGATTGCTGCTATAAGTTGAAGGAATAGCAGAAGATGTCTGCGCAGCCGCTGCCATGGCTTGTTGGCTTCCTGTTCTCGGAGAATTCGCCGCCACAGCATATGGCTGGATACCTCGGTATCCTGATATTGACGTTTCAGCATATACAGCAGCAGGATAACCGGAATTGAAAGCGAGAACCATAGTCCGCTTAAGGTTGCGAATTGCATGAGTACTCTCCTTTCTGGCCGTGATGGGAAGTTCCCTTATATCTTGCGTTCATTGTCTTCATCTTGGGCATACTACTTCGCGTAGACTTGTTTTTCCCTTGTCTAACAACTTTGCTTATGAACAACATCGGAGGTATCATGGCGCCAATATCTAAACAAGACAAGAAACAAAAACCCTTATGGACCAAAGCTTTTCTAATTACATCCTTATCCAATCTATTGCTCTTCTTTAGTTTTCAGATGCTCATCCCAACCATCCCGACCCATGTATCTGAGCTAGGAGGAAACGACGTTCAGGTCGGTTTAGTCATTGGCGTTTTTACGATTTCTTCGTTGTTGACCCGGCCTTTCGCCGGTCGAGCGCTCGATTTGCTGGGGAGAAAACATGTCCTGCTTGTCGGCCTTGCGATCTGTGCCTTAACGATTGCCGGATACTCCTATATGGCCGCCATTGCCCTCATTCTTGCGGCCCGCTTCGTGCATGGCATTGGTTGGGGCATGTCCACGACCTCACTCGGCACGGTCATCGCCGATATTATTCCGCCTGAGCGGCGAGGTGAAGGCATGGGTTATTATGGTCTTTCGAATACGTTTGCCATGGCTCTGGCGCCGTTGACAGGTCTATGGATTATGAGTACGTACGGTTTCCCTCGCGTGCTGCTTATCTCCACGATTCTTGCCCTGCTATCTTTGTTTAGTTCTTTATTTATTACGTATAACAAACCTCAGCCTCTCGAAAAGTCGGCTCAACCGCCAAAACTCATAGATCGGTTATGGGAACGATCGTCTCTGCTTCCTTCTGCTCTCTTGCTCTGTACAGCCATTTGTTACGGAGGCATTGTGACCTTCATAACCTTGTTTGGCCATGAAGCCGGCATTTCGAATGTAGGTTGGTTTTTCTTGTGCAACGCGTCAATGGTGCTGCTTATTCGGCCGATTACCGGCATCCTTTTTGATCGAAAAGGACCAGCTTGGGTGCTTTTTCCCGGTGCACTCTTCACGATTGCCGGACTGCTCCTGCTATCTTATGCGCATTCCGAATTAAGTCTCGCCATCTCTGCGCTTTGCTATGGTGTCGGCTTCGGATCCTTGCAGCCTGCCTTGCAAGCGTGGACGATCGCACGTGCCGAACCCAGCCGCCGAGGCGCAGCCAATGGCACCTTCTTCTCCGCCAATGACCTTGGCATCGGCCTTGGAGCTATGGCTCTGGGAGCTATTGCGACCAGCAGCGGGAGCTATGCCTTTATGTATCGTTGTTCCACCGTTCTTATCATCATCTTCATCCTGATTTACGGATGGTGTTTCTGGCAAGCCCGGCGCAGCACCTTGCAATTCGCTCACAAATGAAAGCTCCCTTCACCTCACAAGTCCATTGTTTCTTAATGTGCCTAACAGAAAATCCCCTGGCGGGATATCCGTCACCGCCAGCAAATAGGTGATTCCTCGCTCATAACAAAATGCTTTTAGCGACTGTGTGTATTGCTGTACGGCCGCTCTGTAGGACTCCAGCACCTTGCTGCTCATCGCTACTTCTCTAGCAGCTCCTGACTCACTGTCAATTAATCGCAGCTCTCCGCTAAACGAAGGGTTAAGCTCTTCAGGAGCCAGCACTTGCACGACGATGACTTCCTGCTTCGCGGCAAGCAAATACTTGAGCGACTCTTCAATCCCTTGTTCATATAGAAAATCAGAGAACAACCAAGTCATCCCCGCTTGGCGAGGCAAGAGGGCAGGATTGCGAAAGACAGCCCCGATATCGCCTTCTCCCAATGGCTGACCACCAGCCAGAAACTCAAAAAGCCGCGGTGCGCTTCCTTTCCCTCGGAGAAGTCGCATCTGCTGGGTTATTTGCGTTGTAAACATCGCGGCACTGACACGATCGAATCGATTTAGTGCCAAAAAACCAATGCCAGCAGCCAATTGTCTGGCGTACGACCATTTGCTGGAGCCACTGCCGTCCTTCTGGCCAAAATCCATGGATTTCGAAGCATCCAGCCACAAATGAACTTGCAGTTCCTGCTCATCCATGAATAGTTTGATGAAGGGCTTGCCCGTGCGTCCATAGGCATGCCAATCTAATTGACGCGTATCATCGCCAGGCGTATACAGTCGATAATCAGCGAATTCCAGCGATGACCCCTGATCTTTGGAGCGTCTTCTCCCCTGCATCGTTCCTCGAATCCGGCTTTTTGCCGCAATGCTCATTTGATCCAGACGGCGCATCAGAGCCGGGTCAAGCAAATTCAAACCTTTACTCATCGGCCGCTCTCCATCGTTTGGATAATGGATGCAATGATGCTGTCCGGCGAAATGCCCATGGCTTGGCCTTCGAAATTCAGAAACAACCGATGCCGCAGGGCCGGGACCGCCACCACATTCAAATCCTGCTTGGAGACATGAAACCTGCCTGCCAGAAATGCCTTGACCTTGGAAACGGCAATCATCGCCTGAACACCACGAGGGCCTGATCCGAAGCGGACATATTGTTTGACGGATTCAGGCGCTGTCGCTTCTTCCGGGTGTGTATTCATCAGCAGCTGCACCGCATAATCGAGAACATCGTCGGCAACCAGAATATCTTTCAAACCAGTTTGAATGTCCCGCAGCAGTGCGCCATCCGCTACTTTCTCAGCCTGAAGCTGCTGGGCTGAGGTTGTTCGCAAAACAATTTCTTTCAATTCACTCTTCGTAGGATACGTGACATGTATTTTCAGCAGAAAACGATCCAACTGTGCTTCTGGGAGCGGATAGGTCCCTTCTTGCTCCAAGGGATTTTGAGTTGCCAACACAAAAAAAGGAGCAGGCAGTTGATAGGTTTCCGAACCAACCGTTACCGTCTTCTCCTGCATAGCCTCCAGGAGCGCACTCTGAGTCTTGGGTGTAGCCCGATTAATTTCATCTGCGAGCACGACGTGACCGAATAAAGGACCCTTTTGAAACTTGTAGGAGGTCTCCCCTTGTGTGCCAAATTGAATCACATTCGTCCCCGTTATATCTGCCGGCATCAGATCCGGTGTAAATTGAATGCGTGAAAATTGAAGGTCAACGGTATCTGCTATCGTTTTGACCAGCATGGTTTTCCCCAGACCCGGAATCCCTTCAAGCAGCGCATGTCCTCCCGCCAAAATGCACCAGAGCAGCTGTTCAACCACGTCTTGCTGGCCTACTATGACACGACCAATTTGTTCTTGCATGTGACGAATTGCCGATCCCCATTCATCCAACTGTTTCTTTGACTCGACCATGTGGCGAACGTCCCCTCCTTTTGCGATTTTTCCTATCGCTGCGGTTGAATTTCCAGAAAATAATCTCTCACCCTGTTTTGCATATGCTGCGGCAGCTCAGAGCGATTGAGTGCGCCCGAAGCTTCTGCCGCGTATTCGGCATATACATCTTCATAAGGGCGAGAGGCTCCGTCGATAGCCGGAGCCTTCCCGCCTTGGCTGACTTCGCCGCCGCTGCCGCTGGTTGGCCCGCCATCAGCGAACGTGCCACCGGTGCCGGAGCGCTCGCGCGGCGTTGTTACAAGCCCGCGTGAGCCCGCTCCAGTGCCGCCCTGCGTGCCGGGAGCGCCCCCGCCAGACCCCCCGCTCTGGCCGGGACCGCTGCCTGGCGCGCTCCCGGCTCCTGCGCCCGCAGGTCCACCCGCGCCGCTGCCGGTCGGAGCTGCCCCCGGCGCGCCAGCCCCTGGCGCCCCAGCCGCCGCCGTTCCGGCATTAGGCGCCGGAGCGCTGCCGGCCGCAGCAAGCCGCTCGGCGCGGCCGCCGGGCGCCCAGGCTTGCCCGGGCTGCGCCCCGCTCGCAGCAAGCTGGCGCGCTTGCGGCAGTGCTCCAGCAGCGAGGCTCGCGGCAGCCTGCGCTGCTTGCGCCTGCTGCTGCGCCAGAGCTTGCTGTGCGGCGCTGGCCGCCGCAAGGCCGGCTTGCAGCTGGCCCAGCTGCGCTGCAGGGTCCTCGCCGCTGCGCAGCGCGCTCGCGGCCCGCTGGAGCTGCTCACGAAGCTGCTGCTCCGCTTCCGGTGAGGCGGCTGCCGCCGAAGCCGCCAGCCTCTCTAATTCACTTGCAAGCTGCTGCTTCTGCTCCGGCGTCATCTTCTGAACTTGTTCACCGAGCTTTGCAACTTCACGCTGCATGCTCTCTGTCTGCTTCTGCTCCAGCGTTTTCCCTAATTCGCGAAGTGCTTCTGTTCGCTGCATTGAATCCGCCCACTGCTCGGAGCGTTTTTGTTGTTTCTCCATATCACCGATTGTCGTTTCCATTTTCTTCAACGATTTTTCCAGTTCTTCGAGCGCTTTCGCCGTCGTCGGCGTTTGACCTAATCTACGCGCTAATTCATTTAGATCCCCTGTCATCTGCTTCATAGCAGGCAAAGGTGATGGTTTCGTTTCCAATTCTTTCACAAGCTCAGCAACTTGTTGCTGCTGATTTGCCACCCACTGACGTTCTTTGCTGCCTTGCTTTATGATCGTATCATTGGAATTAGGCAGGATCAGCAGCAAGCCAAACACGAATAGGGCAATTGCGCCTGGCATCCACTGTTTGCGGGAAAGCCGGTAAACGACCACTTTAGTCAGTTGCTCATCCACGAAGAGATTCGCTTTGTGAAGAGCATCCTGCCGCTGAAGATCAGCCAACAAGGAAGTTTGCTCCGCGTATTTCAGCGCTGTCGAGATGCGATCTTCCAAACCATGCTTATCCATGACTTGGGCAGCATCTTGACGCCGAGGCCGTTGTAGATACAACCAAACACTTGCGGCGATTACCGCTAAGACCACACTGCCCCATGCGCCAATTTTATAAAAGTTAATCAGGAAGAAGCGTCCGCCTATCATCCAGATACAAGCCAGCACAATGCCAACCGTCAAGCTGCGAATGAGATAGTGACATCCTTTTACTTTTAACAAACGTGCAATTACTACATCCAGCAGATCTTCCAGCTTCTCATATCTCATTCACAACCGCTCCTTCCTGACCGCTAGTTGACTCTCTTGGGAATTCGTTTGTTCGATCATTTTCTTCGTTTCATAATCGGTCGCAAATACCTGACGCTTAACCAGATAAAAAGAAGCAGCAGTACCGTGTATGAGGCTACGAAGATGTGCCACATTTGCAGCGGTTCATGCCCTTTGAACAATTGCTTCGCAAAATCAGGGACCATCAAGCTTACTAGAACAGCCATTGGATTAAAGCTTAGGAAATACCCGAGCACGTCTTCATCGATGCCATTGCGTCCCAAATTGGCAAAGAATAATCCCGCCAAAGCGGTGAACCCAAAAACAAATAGCACAAAACCATACGTGGCGATAATCGAAATGACCGTTTTCTTCAAAACTGTTGAAAAGAATATCCCTACCGCGCCGAATAGCAGCATAACGAACACATAAAAAACAAAGACAGACAGCACTTGTTTCGGCGATACCCCCCCATAGAGAAACACAATACTGTAAAGAGGCATCGTCGCTACGACCGTTAACAGCATGAAACTGAGGGAAGCAAATAATTTACTGAGTATGATCGTTTCCGAACTCTGTTGCGTCGTTAGAAGCATATTTAACGTTTGCTTTTCTCGTTCTCCGCTGATCACCCCGGCCGTTAAGCCAGGTGTCATGAAGGCAATAAGAACCAGCTGCGTACCGCTTAGAAAATAAAACAACTCACTGCTTTTAGTTGTACTGAGCACGCCTGCTTGCATATTGCTCATATTAATGTAAGCAAATCCAAGTGCGATCAAACCGATCGCAAGCAAATACACCAGAATTGACAGCGGGGATCGGAAGGTCCGCATACGCAAGCGGAATTCTTTCTCCAGCACGGGGTTAATCCAATTTAACTTGCTGTTCATCATGGGCGCCGCCTCCTTTGGTGATTTCCAGAAAGACATCTTCCAGATTCGTTAAGGCTTCGCTGAATGAAAGAAGCGGGAATCCGGTCTCAATCAAACGCGCAAGGAGTAAAGATTGATCCTCATCTGTACCGCCAAAATGAACATGAAGGCCTTTCTCATCTTGAAGTGCCATTGTGACATGCGGCTGCTGCTTCAGGTAAGCTAAAGCTTCTTCCGAGCGGTTCACTACTCTGATTTGCAGCACACGATTCGCTTTCATCCGATTTTGAATATCGGACACCTTGCCTTTTGCGATCAGCTTCCCATATTCAATGACACCGATCTCATCAACCATTTCAGCGAGTTCCGGCAAAATATGCGAAGAAATAATGATCGTTTTCCCCATAGCTTTAAGTTCTTTCAGAATCTCTCTCATTTCAATACGCGCTCTAGGGTCCAGACCAGAAGCCGGCTCATCCAAAATTAAAACCTCTGGCTCATGCACGAGGCACCGGGCTAGACAAAGCCGCTGTTTCATCCCACGTGACAAAGAATCCACATAAAAATCAGCTTTCTCGGTTAAATTTACAAGGTCCAATAATTGCGGTATCAATTTCAACCGGTCTGCTCTTGAGATGCCATAACTGGCTCCGTAGAAATCCAAATACTCCGTTGCTTTGAAATTATCATAAACACCAAAGAAATCCGGCATGTAGCCGATGAGCCTGCGTACTTCTTTGGGCTTATCCGTGACATCATACCCGCCAACTTCCGCTGTACCTGAGGTCGGATTCAGCAGTGTGGCAAGTATGGACATCGTCGTCGATTTACCCGCTCCATTAGGACCTACAAAGCCAAAGACTGTCCCCTTGTCAATCTGCATCGTCAAGGAATCCAATGCCGTAAAATTGCCGTATTTTTTAGTAAGTTCTTTGGTTGTAATCATCGTTTCACCGATCCTTCCAGAGAAACAGACGGCATGCGGAACATCGTATTATTTTGAATGGTTGTTGCTTTCATGCGAATGGATTTCCCCTCCGTAATATAAGGCTGCAGCTTGTCCCCTTCCCAAGATTGAGAAGCTTTCATGGCAAGCGGTTCCCACGCATTTGTTTGGGCATTCCACAATTCCAACGTTACTTCAGAATTCGGGTCGCCGATCATTTCCATTTTCTGATAATTCACACCACTTAATGGAGGTAATGTATACACAAGGGTAACATCGCCGCCGCCCATCTGCATGAATGGACCATCACGGAACTGTAAAGCACTCATTTTCAAATGATTATCCGCTAAAGTAGGAACGATTGCTTTACTCGGGATGACAATTCTGCCATCAGGAGTCACGTAATTAAGTTTCATCTCCTGAGAAACCAGGGTGAGCTGCTCAGTTGGCACAGATCCGCTAGACGTGATGGGAAGGGAAGTCTGTTCCCTAAACCAACCAATAATCATGGGCGCGAATCCGCCTGCGACCTTGAAATTGCGCTGCATGAAGGCATTTAACAACGCGCGTTGATGTCGACCATTATCCAGCATCTTACTGGTTATCGGATAAGGAAAGGCCAGTTGACCATAATTCTGTCCATTGGACACCGTGACGCTTCCAGCCGTGTTGAAGCTAACTGAAGCGCCCGCCTTCAAGTCACCCACATTCAGATAAGTTTGATTCACTAAAATAGCGACGTTGGTTAAATCCTTCGTTGTATGATTCGTCACTTCACCTTTTACACCGTTCACCGATAAATCCGTAATCGTATAGTCCAACTTGCCAAACGCTACAGGTTGTTCATCGTTTTTGGCAATCTTGGCTATCGAGGAATACGCAATATCCTGCAGCCCGACCAGAGATGACGAATCCTGATCTTGTCGAAATATGAACTCACTGCGACCGCTGAGCTGCAGATTCGGATAAACTTCGCTTTGCAAGAAGGGAGAGGCGGCTCCTTTATCTGGCAACTTGAGCTCCAAATCTCCTCCTTTTGGCAAAAACACAGATATCATCGACTGCTTAATGCCTGACCCTGAACCATTAAGTGTTAGCGTCGAAAAGGACTGTGCCATGGAGCTTGCCCGATTGGTTGCTCCAAATTGAAAGATGCCAAAGCTGGTGACGATCGCCACCAAAGGGATGATGTACCATGCCCACTCTCTACGATCTAATCGACGCAAAATGAAGTAGAGGATCGGTCCGACGATAACTGCATAAACAAGCAAAACAAGCGCAAGACGAGCCAACTTAGGCGGCTGGAGCGAAGGAAAATAATCTAATGCTTCATTCATTTCCCAAAAGGAATCTCCACCATAACGCCCTTGATTCAAATTATAGGCATTCGCCCGCTCAATTGGCCCCGATAGCAACTGCTCCCATAGACGCGTATTCCCATTCCACGAAGCCATTGGATTTAACGATAAATCGAAAGCAACGTAATCTACATAGCCGCTTCCATAGGAAGAACGAGCATAAATAGGGATTGTCTGTTCCGAAACGACAGCTTCTGCTCCGTTTACTAAGGCAGCTTTGGAAATCGTGAATGGCGTGCCAAGCGCTAGCTCCTTCTCTCCCATTTTGGCTAGCTCTGGCAGATCTGTCACAGTCTGCGTGCCTTGATACGTTACTGGGGAAGCAGTTGAAAAAGGCGCAGCCGTTTTGGAATAACCAGCACCACCGCCTAGAATCAGCGTACCTCCGCGCTGCGTCCATTGCTGAATCGCTTGAACTTGATCCTGCGTCAACGTATCCGAAGCAAAATCATTCAGAACAAGCACATCAAAACTGTCTAAACCCAAGGTATCCAGTGGTATTTCTGTTTGTTTCAAATGAATCAGATTGAGCTTTTTACCTGACTGATTCAACAAGCTTAGGAAATTCATCGTGTCTACATCACGCGCCAAAACGCCCACTTGCAACGTTTCCTTCGGTACTGGGAAGGCTTCCAAATAGGTTTTGCCATCCAACGCGACTTTCTTCCCGCTCTTTACCGATTTTTCGTAAAATGAGATGGTATTATTAACATTGGTGTAGGGGAATCCAGGGATTAACATGGAAATGACTTTCGTGCTATCTTTGGGCAGTTCCACCAATTTGGCATAACTGAAGTCCTTGTTCCCATTCGGATGGGCGACTTGAATAACCAGATCACCCGATAAGTCAGCAGTCCCCTTATTATGCAAGGTTATTTTCACCGGGGTCCAGTTGCTTTGCTTCACATTCGCCGCTCCAAAGCCAATCTCCGATTGAATTTCAATCTTAGGAGCGTCTTCCGCACTTGCTGTTCCTGCGAAAAATAGATTTCCTTGCAGCCATAAAACAATGAGCATACAGCCAATCAACCATTTAAATCGCAGATTTCCTTTTCTATTCGGGCTTACATTCACGCTATTGACTCCCTTCTTATCCAACCTGTCTCATAAGTAGACGACAAAAATGGAAAAAAGTTTCAATTCCTGACACAAAAAGAACCGCTGCGCTGTCGAAACACAGCTTGGCGGTTCTTCCTTATTCTATTCATTTCTGGTTTTCAGCTGATACATGCGCAGTCCTTTGACAGTTAATCCGATCATAACGACAAGCGCCGCGGCCACGATCGGAATCCACACATGCAGAAACTCGAAATCCATCAGTACCCAATCGATCATTTTCTCGTCCTTAACAAACATTTCTCCCGCTGTATACCCCAAAATTCCAGCCCCTATAAGCACCAGTATCGGGTATTTTTGCAGCAGGTTCATGACAAGCGTGCTGCCCCAAATAATGATGGGAATACTAAGCCCTATTCCCAAAATGATAACGGTGTTGTTCCCATTCCCCTTGGCAGCAATTGCAAGCACATTATCCAGACTCATCACAAAATCAGCAACAATAATCGTCCATATAGCTTTGCCGAGCGTCGAGGCTTCCTTCACATTCGCGTGACTGTCATCATCGGTAAGCAGCTTGATCGCAATCCAGAAAAGCAGAATCGATCCTCCTGCTTGTATGTAAGGAATGTCGAGCAAGCTCACGGCGACTAATGTCAATACCAAACGCAGTGCAATGGCACCGAAAGCGCCCCACCAAACAGCCAGTTTCCGCTGTTCCACCGGCAAATTTTTGCTTGCTAACGCAATGACTACCGCATTGTCGCCGCTTAAGACGATATTGATCAACATAATTTGCAAAAACAGTATGAGCGCATCAATCATGCCTTACAACCTCCCGGAATACATGGCGAACAGGCGACGATGTCACCTACCGAAGGGTCGTAGCGCATTAAAATAAATGCGCGTCTGACACCTTCTTCCTTTGTCCATGAACGATTTCAATAGTTTCCGTTTGTGTGACTGCTCTCTCGATGAGCGCTGGCAAGAAGTCCATGCTGTTCTCGATTTTCTCGACCATTCGGAGGTTAGGATTGGTGCTCGGAGATGGCGGAAGAAACAAGGAGCAGCAATCTTCATAAGGTAGGATCGAGATTGGGAATGTGCCAATCTTCTCCGCAATGCGAATAATCTCTTGCTTGTCCATCATCATCAGCGGTTGCAAAAGAGGCAGTGTGACGACACGCCCGATGACGTTCAAGCTGGGTAGTGTTTGACTCGCTACTTGGCCCAAGCTCTCGCCAGTGACTAAGCCGCTTAGCCCACGTTGATCGGCAATCTGTTCAGCAATGCGATACATCGCTCTTCTTATAAGCGTTACTAATAAATTATCCTGATACGCTTGATGGATCGATGTTTGCACTTCTGTGAATGGCACAAGATGCAGCTTGACAGAGTCTGTGTAGGAAGACAATTGGCGGGCCAAATCAATGACCTTCTCCTTCGCGCGCTCGCTTGTATAAGGAAAGCTATGGAAGTGGATCGCTTCAATCGAGAGCCCTTTGCGCATCGCCAGCCATCCGGCAACGGGGCTATCAATCCCTCCGGAAAGCATCAATAAGGCATTCCCACTCGTTCCTGCGGGGAATCCACCTGCGCCTTCAATAACCTCCGCGTACAACAGAACCTGTTCCTCACGAATCTCTACCCTTAGCTCCACTTCCGGTTGATGAACATCCACCTGCAATCCGGGACTTGCTTGCAGCACATAACCGCCAACCAAATAATTCATGCGCTGCGAATCCAGCGGAAATGATTTATTCACCCTGCGTACGGTCACTTTAAACGTTTTGGGCTGCTTGGGCAGTGCCTGCATAATCTCAAGAGCCATTGCTTGAATCGCTTCGACCTCCATGGGTGCATGATACGCCGGGCTGAATGACGCTAATCCAAATACCCGCTGCAGAGCCGACGAAGCTTCTTCATACGCCGCTCCCCCTAGCTCCACATATACGCGCCCATATTCCGGAATATACCTCAAATCAGGAAATGACCCCAAAACTTTACGAATTTGTGTCATTACGCTGCGCTCAAATCGTTTGCGATTTTTCCCTTTTAGTGTCAACTCGCCAAAACGCAAAATTAAACAATCCGGTTTCATCTTCGTTTCCCCCTTCTGTCCGTTGGTTTCTGTACCATCGGTGTAAGCTCCCTTACCACTCCTCGCAGTGCTGCAAGGAACTGCTCCACATCTTGTTCGTTATGTTCATCCGAGAAGCTGATTCTCAGCCCGCTAACCGCCTGCTCCGGACTGCACCCCATGGCCAGCATGACATAGCTGGGATCAGACTCGTCTGATGCGCAGGCCGACTTCGTAGAAAGGCAGATTTCTCGCTGCTCCAAGGCATGCACAACCACCTCTGCCTTCATGCCGGCAAAAGAGAAATGAACAATATGCGGAACCATCTCTTCTTCGATCTCAGATCCGGTTAAGCGCAGCTGCGGAATCTCTCGGATCCCTTCCACAAATAAGCGCCGGATATGATATTTATGCGCAGTTTTCGTTGCAAGCTGCTCCGCAGAAATCCGGAGCGCCTTGGCCATTCCGACAATTAGCGGTACGTTTTCCGTGCCTGAACGAAGCCCGGATTCCTGGCCGCCTCCTACAAGCAGCGGCTTGAGCTGAACGCCCTCTCTGCGATAGAGAAAGCCGACGCCCTTAGGGCCTCGGAACTTATGCGCCGATGCGCTGCATAGATCAATGCCCCACTCCTTAAGGCGCAAGGGAAGCTTGGCGATTCCTTGCACGGCATCCACATGGAACAGGATTTTGGGGTAATCGGCAAGCAGTTCGCCAATATTCTTGATTGGCTGAATCGTACCTACTTCATTATTGACATACATGATACTGACCAGAATGGTATCTTCGCAAATAGCCGCTTTCAAGGCCGCTATATCAACAATTCCCACATGATTAACAGGTAAATAAGTGACTCGAAATCCCTCTTGTTCCAACTGCATGAACACCTCTTTGACCGAAGGATGTTCAATTTGTGTCGTAATCAGATGCTTGCCGCGATTGTGATAGCTGTAGGCCGCGCCTTTGATCGCTAGATTATTGCTTTCCGTGCCGCCGGATGTACAAATGATCTGAGCCGGTTGCACGCCCAAGATGCCCGCTATGACTTCCTTGGCGCTGTTAAGCAATTTCTCCGCTTGGACTCCCAATCCATGAATCGAAGACGGATTGCCATAGTGCTGCTTCATTACTTCGGTTATGGTGTCTATGACTTCTTCATAAAGCGGCGAGGTTGCCGCATAGTCCAAATAAAGCATCACTCACTGATTCCCCTTTTTTCCTATTAAAACGTATAATCGTTGATAACTCAAGCTTGTCCCTAGACACAAAAAGCTGACTCCCGCATGATACTCGCGGAAATCAGCTTCCATCTTTCGTGCATTATAGCGAAAAATTACGTTTATGAGTAAAAACCTTGGATACATAGTCCTGCGTTTCTTGCGGAAGCAAATGGCGTTTATCCGCCAAATCCTGGTCCGTCCGGATCCCTAAGCGATCAATTC
The DNA here is from genome assembly GCF_022163125.1 of Paenibacillus sp. HWE-109. Classification (NCBI taxonomy): domain Bacteria; kingdom Bacillati; phylum Bacillota; class Bacilli; order Caryophanales; family Paenibacillaceae; genus Paenibacillus; species Paenibacillus sp. HWE-109. The sequence goes on from NZ_CP091881.1 coordinate 3,711,949, forward strand.
GTCCAGGCCCTGCATTGTAAGCAGCAAGCGCAACGCCTTCATTGCCATTGTACTTCTTCACTAAATTACTTAAAAAGTGCGTGCCTGCATCCACATTTTGCTGAGGATCGAACGGATTCGTTACTCCGAAGCCGCTGCCTGTCCCATCCATAAGCTGCATCAGCCCTTTGGCTCCTGCTGAGGATACCGCCTGATGATTAAAACTGGATTCTTGCTGAATGACTGCCTTGACTAAGGATGAATCAAGACCGTATTTGGCACTTGCCTGTTGGATAATATTTTCGTATTGTGAAGTCGCGGCGAACGACTTTCCTGGTTTTTGTAAGGGTGTATACGCCTTGCCTAAAGCGGCCAAAGAATTAGGGACGCTAGTCATCGACGCTCCGCCCAATAAAGAGCTCATTGCATCTTGACTGGTAAGCGCAGTTCCCGCAGCCGAACCGGAAGCTTGCCCCATCACCGTCTGCAGCAGCTCACTAAAATCACTAGCTTCGTCTGTACTTGAAGACTTGGTGTCATCACCGGATAGCAAACTCATTTTACTTAGCATCTGAAGCTGGAGCAATTCTTTCATTACTCTAGGGTCTATGCTGTTCGTGCTGTTCATCCGTCAGACCTCTTTTCTATCATTTCATCGTTATGTCCATTGTACACGTTTTGAGCCCCGGCGACTAGTCTGACTTGCGAGCACGCAATGAATTTAAGAAAGCGGCTTTGCCGCCCTAAGAGATGAGCGTCTTCATAACGATTTTCAACAATATACCGGATCGTAGTTCCCCTTGGGCTATGCAATGACAGAGAGCGTCGTGTGAAAAGGAACTATGATCCGCTAACTGGCGGGAAATGGGATAGACGTAGCATGAATGGGAACTGCGATCCGCTATTTAAGCGAAACCTGCTGATTCCAACCGGAAAACGGTGAAATAGCGGATCGTAGTTCCCTCTGGCTTGGAATATCGCGGTTTTCAGAATGATAGCTGTACTGTAGTTCCCTTAGACTCGCTATCCTGACACATTTTGCTAGTATCGCGGCTTTACGTTCCTTTATCTCCGCACGAAGGCTAAGCTAGAGGATCTCATTGCCAAAAAGCTTGTATATACCTCCAACTAAAAAGGGAGAATCCCTTAAATCCATCCAAAAACTTAGGCTTTCTGGCCACAAAAAAGGACAGTCATTAGACTGTCCCTCTTCCATTTCAAGAAATATTTTGCTGTAACATTTCATTCTCTTCGGTAAACTTTCTGACAATGACGCGAGAGATGCGCAAATGATCAGTTTCTTCCACGATAAATATAAACTCGTCATTGTAACTGACTTGTTGGTTCTTGCTTGGCGGAATCTCCGTTTGCGAATAAATCCAGCCGCCGATCGTATCGTAATCATCGGATTCAATCTCAAGACCGAAATACTCATTCACTTCATCAATAAGCAGCAAGCCATCAATGGAGAACGTATTTTCATCCTTCATCTCAATGGTTGGACGCTCTTCGTCAAACTCATCCTGAATTTCACCGACAATTTCTTCCATGATGTCTTCAAGGGTAACAAGTCCTGATGTTCCACCATACTCATCAATCAGCAAAGCCATCTGGCTTTTGCGTTTCTGCATCATTTTCAGCAAATCACTGATATGAATAGAATCCGGAACCGTCGTGATCGGGCGTATAATTTTCTTAATCCCTTTGAGGTTCGCATCCGGTTTAAGTAAATCCTTGATATGAACAAATCCAATAATGTTATCCTTGTCAGGGTCACAGACCGGATAGCGAGTGCGCATTTCTTTGATCGCTATGGCTAAATTCTCCGCATAGGAAAGCCCCGCATACAAGCATTCCATCTCGGTTCGCGGAATCATAATTTCCCTGGCTGTAGTCTCTGCAAATCCGAATATATTGTCAACAAGCGTGAGCTCTGTATTATCTATTAGTCCGTTTTTGTGACTTTCTTTCATGAGAACCCGAATTTCATCTTCGGTGTGTGCCGACTCATGTTCAGTCGTAGGCTCGATCCCCGCACGTCTTAACATCCAATTGGAAATACCGTTCAGAATCCAAATAAACGGGTACATCACTTTATAAAACAATACCATAGGCCCTGCTGAAAGCAGCGTAATTTGCTCTGCCTTACGAATGGCATATGTCTTAGGGAACTGTTCACCTAATGTAATATGCAGTGTGGTCATAAGGGAAAAGGCGATAATAAAAGTAATCGTGTGGAACACCGAATCCGGCAGATGCAGTGGAGCAAACAGCGGTTCCAGAATTTTGGCGAACGTCGGCTCCCCGACATAACCAAGTCCCAATGAAGTCAGTGTAATCCCTAGCTGACATGCACCTAGATAAGCATCGAGATTATTCATGATACCTTGTGCAAACTTAGCATTGCGGCGACCTTCGCCAACAAGCGAATCAATCCGACTTCCTCTTACTTTCACCATTGCAAATTCAGCAGCAACAAAAAAACCATTCAACAACACCAGTCCAAACATTAACAGAAAACTGATTAACGTTTCGGGCAAAGGATCTTCCAATACCTTACCTATCCCCTATCAAGCGCGAAACCGCACCAAGGAGAATAGGTACACCTCCCTTAATTTCGATTTGAATTAAAATATCACTTTTCATTATATAATAATACTGTAAGCATTCAAAGGTGCGAATATGACTCCTGAAGCCAAATAGTACGAGCAAATGAGAGTATATGCACTAAAATGAGGCCCTAACGAGTATCTACCCCCTAATTATCGGGCTTAAACGTGAATTCACCTGTTTTTTCAAAAAAAAAGAAAAACAAGCCGATCTCTCGGCTTGCTTCTCTACACTTAACCATAATAAGGGACTAATAAAAAATAGGCGGCAACCGCAATAAATCCAAGCGCAATGGACCAAGCGCCAAGCCCCTTGTTCCCCATAAGAAGCGCGATAATGCCAAGCACAATACCGGAAATCCCAAGCAGAACTGGCCAGACAAACAGTGAGGCCAACGCCACGAACAAAGCTATATACCCAACAGCCTTATTGCGTGTAACAGCCTCAACCAACTCTTCAATCTCTTCATCAGGAACATCCGAGTAGGTATCTGCATGATTAGATGATCTGTTTCTGTAAGGCTCTGCATCGTTGATTCTCCGGGTAGGAGCTGTGATCTCGGCTGCGTATTCTTCCTTATGGTTCAGCCCGCCTTCTGTACGAAGCTGGTCACGCTGGAACCGCTCCTTCGTCGCCTTGTCCATGAGATCGTCGTTGTTAGTCATGGGGCCTCCACGCTGATCTTACAATTTCTTCTTGGCTTTGAATGTGTGGCAGCACGTATTGGCAACATTGCTTGCAGCATCCTGATGATCCGTATCAAATGATTCCCCGGCAAACTCTTCGTTATAATTGGCGGTTGCATGTTGATCAACTTCGATCATGATGGTTCCTGCATGACAGTTGTTGCCTTGCACCCAATATTCGCAATTGGCAACTGAACATTTTACATCTGGCATCGTCAACACCTCCATTAACAATTTGCCCGTCAAAGAGGTGGTCTATGCTCACTGCAAGCTGTCAGATAGCACCAAGAACATCGCATGGGACCATAGCAGGGGCAGCGGGGGTTCGCCACATTTCTGCAGCCACTCCGCATAAGCATCCGGGGATCTCAAGGCATCTGCGACTTGTTCAGGCAAGCGCCCTAGTGAATCTGCTTTACTGCAAATCCACGCCAAAGAGCGCCGCGCTTCCTCCAGATGGCCAAGTTCCTTCTGATACCAACCGTACCAAGCTGTTAACAGCAACCACTCACCGCCGCCGAAATAGCGGTCCTCGGCATAACGCTGAATGCCTCCATGCTTCAAATCCGCCTCAATGGCTTGCACCGTGCTGCGCATAACCGGATCTGTGACTTCACAAACACCGAATGGAACAGCAAGCCAAAGCAAGCTGGCATCGACGCCAGACAAGGCTGGCTGCCATATTTCGGAGATACAATGGATCGATTTCACGAAACGCCCTTCATGAACACAGTGCTCAAGGATGAACCCTTTGATCATTGCTGCTTTTTCAAGCAGCTCTTCACGCCCTTCAAGCTCCCCTAACGCTTTCAATCCCCCGTACACACAAGCTAAGGTCGCAGGATGAACATAATCCGGATTTTCTTCCCAGCAATCGAAATTCGGATAATGCCAGAACGTCATCAAATAATCAACGGTGATCTCAATGCTTTCACGCAGTTCGTCCAACAGATGACGGTGCCCCGTTTTTTTCACATGCTCCGTAAGACCCCACAGCCAAGCTCCGTAACCGTCGAGCTGGAAGTGTCCCCATTCAGAAACATCGTCGCGGCCATCCAAATGATAGCGCGTACCCAAAAATTCGGACCGATCAATCCACTCATGGCGCTCATGCTTCTGAACTAAAGCATCAACCTGCGAGCGCTTATCCTGGAGGACACGGCCAACCCATTTATAAAACAAACCTGCGCTCTCATTTTCACCGACACGGTCCATCGCATTGGCGATGAACGTCCCATCTCTGAGCCAACTATAAGCGTAAGGCGCAAAAAGCGGAGAAGCAATATATCCGCCACGGGGGTGCTGATTCAACTTGATAATGGAGATACTGCTTGTGATTAACTCGTCGCGTTCCATGCGTCCAAGCCTCCTCTAAAAGAAAAAAGATGCGCGAATATTCGGCATCCCTTTTATCTTTTGTACGTAGATTGTATTTATACTTTTTCGCCTTGCATACGACGCTGCGTGATGTAATCTGTTTCGTAATAGGAAAGATCCTCACGAAGCTCTTCAAATACTTTGGACAATTCAATCGTCAAATCACGCACTTCACGTGAAGGTTTTTTGCGGAAGCGGATGGCATCTTGTCCCGTATAAGCATAACGGCCATCCTCGGAATAGCATTCATTTTTGGGATAGAAAAATGTATTCACGCAAGTATGATATACCTCATACAACACTTTTTCCGAAAAATCCACATTAAAAGTAGGACGTCTCAAGCTAACGCCCAATTTCTCATACGCCACTTCACAAAATACTAAAAGATGACGAGTATCTTGAAGATAACCTCGGTAAAATTCATCCATAGCGGGATCATTCTCCACATTTAACAGTGAGAGCGAATGTTGATTCAGAAACAGCTCCATTTTGGCAGTCGTTTCTTTTAACTTCGTACGCGTTGAATCACAAATATTTTTCACATTAAAAACAGCCATTTATGAAGACCTCCTCTAATTGCGCTATTCCTATCCTACCATAAATTGACCTGAAAAGGTATATGTAATCCGCCAGTTTCCGTGCATAAAACAATCCGCTGCTCCTAACTCTAAGGAAAGGTTATTTGTTTCGTTCATTTCTTTCATTGAATGCGAAGCCAGCCTAGAAGGAGGTTTGTTCATGCGGCGATATTTATCTACTATTACTCTAGCTCTTGGTTTAGGAATCATCCTCTTTCCCCATCACTCTAATAACGAGACCAAACCAGGCCCGGAAGTGTATAGCGCAAAGTATGAGACGAATTCGAAGTTAGCTCTCCTCGAGCAGGATGTGAAGCTGACAGACGATTTGTGCAGAACTCAATGCTCAACCGACTATGTGAAAATGATTTCCCAGATCGAAGGCGGAGAACCCCCTGACAAGGTCTTAACCAGCATGAAATCTGCACACGAGAAAATGGATGTGCTCATATGGACGAAACGCAATCAAACCATTGAGCAAGGGGTAAAAGCCGGAGAAATACCTGTTTCTTATAAAGAGCAAGCTGCTGCTTATTTAGCCGAAGCCAAAGCTGCGGCTGAATCGGGAAGACACTACCAATCCCCGAAATTCGGCGCTGGACAGCAAGTTTATTTTGTCCAAGGACTTCCCGCATCGAATGGTGAGAACTCGCTGATTGGCGTCATTCATCAAGATATTTTGCATCAAGTGACGGATCATCAGATGAAAAATTTGCGCCTTGAACCTTATCCCAATGAAAATAGATGGAAAGTGGAATCGGTCGATACCGATACGCTGAAAGATAAAGTGGTTGATCATCCGGAAGATAATCAAGGAACCAGCCATTATCACCAAAATGAAGTTGTCGTCAAATTCAAGCAAGACCCTACCGAAGCACAACTGGCACAGATCAAAAGTGAGATTAAAGCGACATCTGTTCAAAAAATCGGTTATACCTTTGTCTTCCGCACGGAAGGTATGGAAGCCAAAGCCCTTATGGCTTATTTCGGCAAATGGGATGTTGCTTATGTTGAGCCTCACTTTCTTTATCTAACAAATGACTATTATGATGATCAGGAAGAAGATACGACCGATACGACTAAGACCGATTATACAAATTCACAGAATTCACAAACGTCAAGCATAGCGCCAAACTTCAAGCCGAATGACAATTTATTCAGCAAATATCAATGGAATCTCCCTCTGATTGAAACCGTCGAAGGGTGGCAATTCAATCGCGGCGCCAAAGATGTTATTGTCGCTGTTGTTGATACGGGAGCTGATCTGCAGCATCCTGACTTAAAGGGGCAACTGCTGCCAGGCTACAATGTGATTACCGGCAACGATCAACCGCAAGATGATGTGGGACATGGCACACATGTTACAGGCGTCATTGCTGCGATCGTCAACAACAATCTGGGTGTTGCGGGGATGACCTGGTACAATAAAGTAATGCCGGTCAAAGTGTTGGATCAGACAGGTGCAGGCAGCACCTACTCCGTTGCTCAAGGGATTATCTGGGCAGCCGATCATGGCGCCAAGGTGATGAATTTAAGCCTCGGGAATTACGCCGACTCCGGATTTCTGCACGATGCCATCAAATACGCCTATGACAAAGACGTAGCGCTCATCGCGGCGAGCGGCAACGATAATACTGAAAGACCAGGCTATCCCGCTGCTTATCCGGAAGTATTCGCCGTAGCTGCCAGTGATTCAGAAAATAAAAAAGCTCCTTTTTCCAACTACGGTGATTATATTGATGTGACTGCGCCTGGTGTAAGCATTGCGAGTACGTATCCTGACAATCAATATGCGGCTTTATCCGGGACTTCGATGGCAAGCCCTCACGTCACTGCTTTGGCAGCGTTGATCCGCTCCACGAATCCCAATTTGAAAAACACTGACGTATACCAAATTATGAGAGACTCAGCTCAAGACTTGGGTACAACTGGGTTTGACAAATATTTTGGCTACGGGCTGATCGATGTCTCCAAAGCCATCCAATTGGCCGAAAAACGAACAACTACTAGCTTTAATTGGTCGAAAAACTGGTTTACGCAGCGGTTCATTTCCCAGAAATACGCGTGGAGACCCAATGACAATAACTTAACGAAAACCAGCGAATCCAAAACTAATTTCTGATTCATCAGGCTGCCCTGAGGTTTACGAACCTTGGGGCAGCTTTTTGCGTGACCAAAATAAATACCCGCAAGGCCTAAGCCTTGCGGGTAACCGACAGTATGGAAAGTTTGCCGTAAGCCGGGTTCTGTACTTCCGGTGGTCATAGCGGGCGTCTGTCCCCTGCCACCATTGAAGCGACAATCATCTATCTAGGCCATACATTGCTGCACAGCTCAAGCGACCAACCCGAACGCGTCTCAGGCGAAGACTGCCGCCTCGAAAGCGGCTAGCGTTCCTCTAGGTCTTGCTCCAAGTGGGGTTTACCAGGATCTATGTCACCATAGAACCTCGTGGTCTCTTACACCACGGTTCCACCCTTGCCTGATCTTGTCCGAAGACAAGCCATCGGCGGTCCATTTCTGTGGCCCTATCCTTCAACTCGCGTTGACTGGACGTTATCCAGCACCCTGCCATATGGAGCCCGGACTTTCCTCTCGCTGTGGCTTACCCACAGCCAGCGATTGTCTGTCAAACTTTCCGACGCATTTGCTAGTATACTAGGAATGCCTTTGAATTACAACTCTGTTTGATCTATAAAAACTGGAAAGGTTCTGTATCAACCTCGGATGCGAGCACCTGCGTCTGGGTTTTGGTCAGTTGCGCGGCGAGATAATCGGCCACGCCGCGCTTCATGATCTTCTCGACGTTGTGCCCAACGTCGATCAAGGTCAACCCCGCAGCCAGCGCATCGTGTGCGGTGTGGTAGTCGATATCGCCGGTGATCAGCACATCGGCGCCGGCAAACATGGCGTGCCGCATGTAGCGGCCGCCAGAGCCGCCCAGCACGGCCACCTTGCGGATGGGCCGTGTTAGATCCCCGACGACGCGCACTGCCGGCACGTCGAAAACCTGCTTCGCGAGCTCGGTCAGCTCTCGGAGCGTCATGGCCGCGGGCAGCTTGCCTACGCGCCCCAGACCGAACACTCTACCCTTGAGGTCCATCGGGTAGAGGTCATAGGCCACCTCCTCATAGGGGTGGGCCTTGAGCATGGCTTGAACCGCCTTGCGCTGGACGCTGGCGGTTACAATTGTCTCCACGCGTACTTCCTGTACGCGTTCCAGCTTGCCCGCTTCCCCGATAAACGGGTGCGTCCCTTCCTGCGGCAGGAACGTGCCCGTGCCGGGGATGTTGAAGCTGCAGTGGCTGTACTGCCCAATCCACCCCGCGCCCGCGGTGAATAAGGCATCCAGCACCGCCTGATGATGCGTCTCAGGGACGAAGACAACAAGTTTCTGCAGTTTCTCGGTATGCACATCTTCCAGATGCGAAAGCTCCGTTAAGCCAAGCTTGTCCGCCATCATATCGTTGACGCCGCCTTCGGCCACATCCAAATTCGTATGGGCAATATAGACCGCGATGTCATTCTTGATTAATTTCTCATATAAACGGCCTGCCGGTGTATCCGTTTGAAGATGCGCGAGCGGCCGGAAAATAATCGCATGATGGGCGATTATCAAATTGGCTCCAAGCTCAATCGCTTCTTGAACGACCTCATCGGTAACATCCAAGGCGACAAGCACTTTTTGAATTTCCTTTTGCAACGAACCTAACTGCAAGCCAATTTTGTCATCCGGCATCGCATAGTGCTTGGGTGCCAGCTGTTCGAACAGCTGAACTACGGTTTGACCTTTTGCAAACATGCGAGTACCTCCTTGATCTCATTCATTTCCTGTCTCACTTGCGCCGCTTTCTCGATGGAAGTTTCCGCAGTTGATCGACCCAGTTGATCCTCAATCATCGCCAGCTTCCTTAATTCACTTTCCCACTTTGCAAACCATACATCCGGTGCTTGATGAATCAAATATGGCCCCATCTGAAGCAGGCGCTCCTGTGAAACCTTTAAGCCTCCTGCAAGCAAGCGTTCTGCGTACAGGTCTGCCAGCTTTGCTTTCTCTTCTGCGGGTACAGCAACAGCCGTTAGAATTTCATAGATTTTGCCGTCTTCCTCCAGTATGGTTTCCGACTCCAGTTTCCACCCTTGTTCTAACAGCCAGCGTCGAACGTGGTCTTCGCCAACATTCGGCTGCAAAATGAGATGGGTTACTCCTGTAAGCTTATGTTTCCCTGCCTCCAGAATGCTTGCCATCAGACTGCCGCCCATGCCGGCAATTGTGATCACATTCACTTCACCTGCTTCAATCACAGCTAATCCGTCGCCGGATCTTACACTTATTAGTTTAGACAAGCCGCTCTCAAGCACCTGCCTTGTTGCAGCTTCATAAGGTCCTGGATTCACTTCACCAGCCACAGCAAACAAAATAATACCCCGCTGAGCCAAATAAGTTGGCAACAGGGCATGATCCGATCCAATATCCGCGACTTTGGAACCTGCAGGAACACGATCTGCAATCATTTGCAATCTTTTCGATAATTTCACCATACGTTACATTACCCACTCTACCCATTTTTTACGAAACAAAAATAATGCGATGCCCGCAGAGACTAATTTAGCAGTAAAAGACAATTGGATGACGCGCGCTGTCATATCGACATCGACTAAGAATGTCATAGCCTCTGGCGCAAACCAAGCGATGCCGCCAACCAGAAGCAATACACCAGCAGCTTGCTTATTCGTATGATGCGCAAGCCAAGCAATCCATATGAGTACAATACTCACCGGTATCCAACTGAGCTCGAGTGAGAACCAGCCTGGACTCTCCAACTTATGCAGAAGCAGCCAGCCATAAGTGCCTACTAAGCCCAACCAACCGCAAAGCTGAAAAATCGCCATACGTCCTACAAGGCCATTAAATAACCATACAACGCTACAGAAAGCTAAATATCCTACATAGGCATAGGATGACTGAACTTCATGTATATCCATCAAGTATAGACCAAGAAGCAGCAATGCAACCGAAGCAACCCCACAAAGCAGATAGGAAACTACAGGAGCTTTCGTGAACTGCCGGTAAGCAAACCCATAACAAATGATGACAAAAAGCGTGGAAATTCCAATTTGCATTGGCATTCCAAAAGAGTTAAAATTAAGAGCAGATAAGGCCAGAGCGGCAATCACCGCCATAATGACTAACCATATTTTCCAATTACTGTTTGCTACCGAGGTTGCGGATACCCCCATTAATGAAGCCGGTTTAGGCGTCGCCTCATCCACATACAAATTCAATAGAAAATCACAATAGTGCTCGGGAAGCAGCTTGCTTCTGCGCCAATGATCGATTTCCCTTACAATCACTTTTCGTTTCTCAGCATCCATTTCGTCGCTCACCTTCCTAGCTACTTTATCGGTGATTTTACCCTTAATTTTTAGACATAATTTTCATAAAAAAAGACCCCGCCGAATTTGGCAGGGCCCTCTCACAGCGTCTTTATTCTAAGAAATCTTTCAAACGTTTGCTGCGGCTTGGATGTCTCAACTTACGCAACGCTTTCGCTTCAATCTGACGAATCCGCTCACGTGTTACGCCAAACACCTTACCGACTTCTTCCAATGTACGGGTACGTCCATCATCAAGACCGAAACGCAAGCGAAGCACATTCTCTTCTCTTTCCGTCAACGTATCCAGGACATCCTCAAGTTGTTCCTTCAGAAGTTCATAAGCAGCAGCATCTGCCGGAGCCAATGCTTCTTGATCCTCAATGAAATCTCCCAAATGCGAATCGTCTTCTTCACCAATTGGTGTTTCCAGCGATACCGGTTCTTGTGCGATCTTCATGATTTCACGAACTTTGTCGGTACTCAAATCCATCTCTTTGGCAATCTCTTCCGGGGTTGGTTCGCGCCCCAGTTCTTGCAGCAATTGACGAGAAACACGGATTAATTTATTAATGGTTTCGACCATATGTACGGGAATCCGAATTGTTCTCGCTTGGTCAGCAATGGCGCGAGTTATCGCTTGACGAATCCACCACGTCGCATAGGTACTGAATTTGTAGCCTTTGGTATGATCGAACTTTTCAACGGCTTTAATGAGACCCATGTTTCCTTCTTGAATTAAATCCAGGAAAAGCATGCCGCGGCCTACATATCTTTTGGCGATACTGACAACGAGTCGCAAGTTCGCTTCTGCCAAGCGTCTCTTCGCTTCTTCGTCCCCATTTTCGATCCGTTTGGCTAAACCAACTTCATCTTCCGCAGAAAGAAGCGGTACACGACCAATTTCCTTCAAATACATCCGAACTGGATCATTAATCTTAATTCCAGGCGGCAAAGCCAGATCATCATCGAAGTTGAATTCATCGCGTTCGTTCTCTTCCGGATTCATCGAATCCTCATCAGATTCATTCCCAACATCGATACCTTGCTCTGAAAGCTGTTCAAAAAACTCATCGATTTGTTCTGGATCCTGATCGAAGGGAGCTAATTTCTCCATAATATCCTTGTAAGTAAGTGAGGACCGCTTTTTCCCCTGCTCAATAAGCTGGTCTTTCACCTGGTCCAGGGTCAACTCTGTCTCTAGTTCTGTACGCTGATCATTCGCCATAGTACGGACTCCCTCCTCCCTAGTCATTCAGCAATTCTAAGTTGACTTCAATCGTTTTTCTAGGGCGATAATTTCAATTGCTATTTGTGCTGCTCTTAGATGGTCGCCCGCGCGCTCGGCGCGAACTCGTTCTTCTTTCTTGCGTTCAACTTCATCTTGCATAGGAACTTTGCGAATTTGGCGAATATAGTCGTCAATCACTTGTTCGTTCATTCCATGACCAGCTCCCATCATAACAATGGAACTAGCCAAGCTCTCCAGCTGTTCGTCTTGCAGCATGGCAATGTATCGGCTTGCATCCGGCTCAGCATTCTGAGCGTAGTAAGCATATAAATAAGCAGCTAAGACTGCGTGAGCTTCAACATTGAACTGATCACCCAATTGTGCTTCCACGTGGGTACAAACATCTCGATCATGCATCATTACAGCAAGAATTAATCGTTCTGCATTGTGATAAGCGGGCAAAAGAGAAGGCGTTTTCTTACGTGTTCGTTCCGCTGTTCTCCCATTATTCATAACATTATTCCACAGAATTGGTTTATTATCCCCATCCGGTCGGTTTTTTTCCGATTGCAGCAAGATTTCATGAAGGTCAAGCTTCATGGCTTCATACGAGGAATCTGGGAATTCTGACGCCAATTGTTTCAAATAATGTTCGCGCTCCATCGGCGAATGGAGATCACTGATTAATTTTACAGCGGATTGCAGATAACGAAGTCGGTCACCGTCCTCATGCAACTTAAAATTTCTGCGGATATACAAGAGTTTATATTTCATCGATGGTACGGCAGGTTCAATGATCTCCCGCACGAATCGGTCAAAACCATAATTTCTGACATAATCATCAGGGTCTTTGCCATCCGGCAGCATAGCCACTGTTACTCGGCTACCCGTTTCTTCCAAGATCGGAATGCTTTTGAAAGCTGCAGATTGTCCGGCATTATCCCCGTCATAACAAATGACGATTTGGTCGGCATTGCGGTTCAGCAAAGCTGCATGCTCCTTGGTCAAAGCGGTCCCCATTGTAGCGACACCATTGCTAATTCCAGCTTCCCAAGCTTTGATCACATCCACATAACCTTCGAAGAGCACAGCTTGTTGAAGCTTTCGCATATTGGGCCTGGCTTGGTGAAGGTTGTACATCGTTCTGCTCTTGTTGAACAAAATGGACTCCGGACTATTCAGATACTTAGGCTGCCCATCTCCCATTGATCTGCCGCCGAAAGCAATCACTTTGCCAGTAGCGTCACAAATAGGAAAAATAATGCGTTCGCGAAATTTATCGACATAGCCGTTTCCTTCATGTTTGGCTGAGAGCAAGCCGCCCTTCTCCATGAGTGCCAGATCGAACTCACGTTTCTCGAGCTGTTGAACGAGTGTATCCCACATCGCTGGAGCATAACCAATCTGAAACGTATCGATCAGCTTATCCGAAATGCCTCGTGATGCCAAATATCCTTTGGCTACTTTGCCTTGATCCGTATTGCCAAGAATGTAATGATACAGTTTCGCCGTAAAATCATAAGCCTTCAGTAAAGCAGCTTTCTCTTGCTGCTGCTCGTTCTGCTCCTCGGTGGCTTCTTCCCATGTGATGGGAATATCTGCTTCCTCGGCAAGCTTGGTGATGGCTTCAGCAAAGCTTAGCCCTTCAATTTCCATAATGAAACGAATTAAATTGCCGCCTACATTGCAGCCAAAACAACGATAAATTTGTTTCTCTGGTGTAACTGTAAAAGAAGGACTTTTTTCGGAATGGAAAGGACATAATCCCTTCATATAGTGCCCTTGTTTGCTCAAATGCACGTGCCTGCCAATGACATCAACGATGTCATGGCGCTTGAGTACAGCCTCAATGACCTCTTCAGGTATGCGTCCGTACCGCATTTTTTATTCCACCTACAATTCAGGTCGCTTTTCCGACTAATTACTATTCGCTACTCATTTTCGATTTCCTGCAAATATTTTAAAAGTTTTGTCAAACCATGTAGAAAATTTTTACGATCTTCCTCTGTGAACGGTTTTGGACCCTTGGTATGCTTGCCGCTTCTGCGCATTTTTGCCGATACGTGGCGACGTTCCAATAGGAAATCAATCGAGCTATTGGTATATTCCTGCCCTCGATTCGTCAAGCATATAGAACCCTTTGCCAATCCCAAGGCGGCGAGACCGAAATCCTGGGTGACCAGAATATCTCCTGGCTTAATCTGGTTGGCGATGTACAGATCAACAGATTGGTCCGATCGGTCAACTTGAACGACCTTCACGCCAGGGTTTTCCTTCATCCGATGATCAAAAGAGGCAACTAGCACAACTTGTACACCAAACTGCCTACCTGCGTGCTCAATTTCAGATTTCACGGGACAAGCATCGGCGTCAACGATGATGCATCTCGTTCGCATGTGAATCAGCCCCTGCCCTTAAATGAAATCTCACCGTACTATTATATACGATGGACTTGCAAAAAATCCTGCTAGGATAAACATAAAATCCTACTGGATTCGTTCAATATGATCCATAACCAAGCTTGCTGTTTCTTCGACCGCACGATTTGAGACATCAAAAATCACACAACCGATTTTGCTCATAATTTTATCAGCAAAAGCCAGTTCTAATTTAATACGTTCTACATTCGCATAGGTTGCATTTTCTGCAAGTCCAAGTGTACGCAGACGTTCCTGGCGGATCACATTCAATTTATCAGGATCAATGCGCAATCCAATAATCTTGTCTTTGGGCACGGTATAGATGGCAGCGGGCGGCTGCATTTCAGGGACTAACGGCACGTTGGCCACTTTGAACCTTTTGTGCGCAAGATACATAGATAGCGGCGTTTTTGAAGTTCGAGATACGCCTAATAGGATGATATCGGCCTTTTGAATCCCGCTAAAGTCTCGCCCATCGTCATATTTGACTGCGAATTCAACGGCTTCTACCTTTTTGAAATAATCCTCATCCAACGGATGAATCATGCCTGGTTGTCTGCGCGGTTCCTGTCGAAGTGCTTGCCCAAGCGTCGCAACGACAGGTCCCAAGAGATCGATATGTGGAATATCATATTGTTGCGCCTTCGTTATCAAGTCGTCTCGCAGCTCTGGTATGACTAAGGTAAAGACAACAATACCGCCATGAATGCGAATGGCATTCACTACTTTATCAATACCCTCAAAATCATGGATAAACGGCGCTCTTACAATCTCCACCGGTGCAGGGTGAAACTGCATGGCAGCCGCGCGTACGACCGACTCTCCCGTCTCCCCAACAGAATCAGATACGACATATACCCGAGTAGGTAATGGATGGTCCATCTTTCCTTAGCCCCTTTCAGCAGGGACGAGGCCCTACATTGTCAATAGTATGTAACGGTTATGAGAACAGAACGAAAGCATAAAAAAACTCACCGATATGCGGGCAGCACAAGGGCGAGGTGTTTTCCACCACATCATAGCAGACGCAAAATCACATGTCAAATCAACACATTGGCCGCAAATGCTATATATTATATTTCTCCATTTGTTCAATAAATCCTCTTGATTTCCATTGCACGCCAATGTGTACATCCATATAAGCACGCATACAGGCTTTCAACTGGTTTTTCGTTTCATCCTTCACCTGAACTGCACCTAATCTGCGCATATCCATCCGAGGAAACAACTTTAATAGTTTGTACGTCCCTTCCCCTATAGGAAGCGCAGCCGGATCTTTATAGCGGCAGCGTGTGCAGAGCGTCCCGCCCATGGCAGGGCTAAAACTAACCATACCGGTTGTTTCCCCGCAGAATACACAGGCATCTGTCACAGGCAAATATCCAGCCAAATCAAACATTTTCATTTCATACAGGTGAACGACAATTTGCATGTCCTTCCCTTCTTGAATAGCCATTAATCCTGCTTTGAGCTGTTCAAATATATATGCGCTTCCTTCTTCCTCGCCTAGCATACGATCCGTCATTTCAACCAAATAAGACGCGTGGGCAGACATATGAAGGTCTTCCCTCAAGGCATGATGGGCTTCAATAATCTCAGCGCTATTAAGCGAACCCATCTGACCTCTTTGTTTAAAAAAAACAAAATCGCCGTACGTAAAAAGCTGCGTAACGGCGGCATGTCTACTTTTCACTTTCTTCGCACCCCGAGCCATAACGCCAACCTTACCCAGCTCGGGGGTGAACAGACTAATGATCTTGTTCCCCTCTCCATAGTCCATACTACGGAGCACGATCCCCTGTACACTACGCAGCAAATGATTTCCCCCATGAAATGCCGCTCTGGTCTTATGAACATTTATTTACATATTCAGACCCTCGAGCGGCTCTTCGTTACTTTGATCCTCTTTCTGCACTTCGGTATCCATTCCCGGCTCACCGGTTACTTGCTTGTACAGTAAGTAGGCGTCTACATCACCGGTCTTTGAAAAATACGTCCACGAAAAGTCTTTCATGTTCAGCATCCTCCCCATCGAACGTGATGTTCATAGGATGTGCAGAGAATGCATCTCTATGCGAGACAATAATTGGAACTCTTTAGGTAATTGCAATTAATTAATCGTGACGGAACCCCAGATCACGAAGTACTCTATCTTGATTTCTCCAGTCTTTTTTCACTTTGACCCAAAGTTCTAAGAAGGTTTTGGAACCAAGCAGCGTCTCAATGTCTCTACGTGCTTGTCTGCCAATCTCTTTGAGCAAGGCACCTTGCTTCCCGATTACGATTCCTTTTTGGGAATCTCGCTCAACAAAGATTACAGCTGAGATATGAACGACGCCGTTCGGCTCGACACGCATATCTTCGATCTGAACCGCTATGGAATGCGGAATTTCTTCCCGCGTCATATGCAAAATTTTCTCGCGCACAAGCTCCGCACAGACGAACTGCTCTGGATGATCCGTAATCTGATCTGCAGGGTAGTATTGGGGCCCTTCCGGCAAATAGCGGATAATTTGTTCCAGCAAAGTTGTCACGTTATTCCCTTTGAGCGCAGAGACCGGCACGATCTCAGCAAAATCATACAGATCCTTGTAATTCGTAATCACGGCTAACAAAGCTTCAGGCTGCACCATGTCTATTTTGTTCAAAACCAGAATAACAGGTGTTTCAATCAGCTTTAACTGTTCGATAATATAACGGTCTCCGCCGCCAATGCCATCGACGACATCAACCAAGAACAGAACGGCATCAACTTCTCCAAGCGTACCATGAGCAACTTTACTCATATAATCGCCTAATTTGGAAGTCGGTTTATGAATACCAGGTGTGTCCAAGAATACGATTTGGCCGCTAGCTGACGTATAGACACCATGGATCTTATTTCTGGTGGTTTGCGGTTTATCGGACATAATGGCAATCTTCTGCCCGATAATTTGATTCATAAGCGTTGATTTCCCTACGTTCGGACGTCCGATGATAGAGACGAATCCTGATTTAAATTCTTTTTTAGCCACTTCTAGTTATCCTCCATTTGCGTGCAAATCTTTCGTTGTAAAAGCGCCCGGCAATAAAGCGGACACGGTTGTTTCTGCGAAATCCCCTTGGAGACTGCCCAAATACACCGGCATATCCGGCGCGCAGAGCTCAACAAGCACCTGACGGCATACGCCGCAAGGAGAAATCGGCCCATCTGTGTCTCCCATCACGGCGATGGCTTGGAATGAACCCGCTTTGTGCCCATCGGCAATAGCTCGAAACATCGCCGTGCGTTCTGCACAATTCGTTGGTCCATAGGCTGCATTCTCCACATTGCAACCATAATGTACATGACCGTCTGCATCTAGCAGCGCGGCACCTACCTGAAAATTCGAGTAAGGGGTATATGCGCGTTTCATTGCTTCTTTAGCATGTTGAATAAGTTCTTTAGGATCCATCGAAGACAGCCTTCTCTCCACATATAATAAGGTTATAGCATGTTTAGGCAGGAAAAAGCGAGGATTGTTACAGCGACACCAATTAATGCCCCCAGAAAGAGGGCAGGAAAAGGTCGCGTCTTTTTATCATATAACATGACAAAAATAATGACAGCCATCGTATACGCAAGCAAAGCTACGATGGTTTGTGAGACGAAAATAGCCATTACCGTCGCAATGGCAAAAGCAATAGCCGTCAACAGGCTTGGCCGAACCAGCTTCCCTTTGTCTGAGAACCGGGTTTCAATAACGATGACGGTCAAAACAACAAGAGCAAGCAGCACCCAAATCGTACCTGCAGAAATTTGGGTTTCATCTAACCTGGATCTACGCAGCAGGACATCGATTGGTTCATAGAACACAATCATGCCAACGATGACGGCAAATCCTGCGGACACCAAGACAGACGCCGCGGCGACGTCCTTCGCTATTTTGGCTAACGGATGGCGGTCTGGCATCGCCAAATCCACCGTTTTTTCTACAGCCGTATTAATTAGTTCCGTCACGATCATTAATGTAACCGCTAATAATATAAACAGGATATCCGTTTTGGGCAATTGAAAAAAAAGGGCGGCCAGTAAAACAAGAAAAGCAACGCAAAAATGGAACTTCATATTGCGTTGCGTATCCAGAGCATATTTGATTCCTTCGTAGGCGTACCTGAAGCTTCTGCGCCATTTACGGAAGCCGTCATTCATTAGCGTGTCAAACCTGCCTTCAGCAAAATATCCTCCTGCTTAGCAAACATGACTTTCTCTTCTTCCTCACTTTGATGGTCGTAACCGATCAAATGCAGAAAGCCGTGAACGAACAGAAATCCAAGTTCTCGCTCCACGGAATGACCATACTCTTCCGCTTGCGCGATCGCGCGTGGAACCGAAATAATGATATCGCCAAGCGGCTCAATGAAGGATTCGGAGACCATCTCATCGTCCTCCAACCCTTCGGTATCCGCACCATCATCCTCATAGTTGATCTGAATTTCATCTTCACCGAACTCACTCATCGCGAAGGATAGCACATCCGTAGGCTTGTCTAAGTCGCGGTATTGCTTGTTCAGCTCTTGTATCGCTTCATCATCAACAAAAGTTAATGCCACTTCTCCAGCGGCGATGCCTTCAAGCTCACCTGCCAAACGCAGCAATTCTTCCACTTTCCCGATAAAAGATGGCGTGATTTCTTTCACTTCCTGCTCACTGCTCCACTCAAGCGTCAAATCTAAGCTTGCCATTCCTGTTGTCCTCCTTTGTGAGCTTCTTATCTTTATGTTCCTGATTTCTTGGGCGCTAGTTCACTTGGATATTCAATCCGAGAGTGAAAAATGCCTAACAAGGTTTCATTTAATGTCTTCGCGATCTTATCGAGTTCTTTGAGTGTAATATCACACTCATTGAACTGACCATCATCCAAGCGGGATTTGATAATCTTGTGCACCATGGAGTCAATTTGTTCAAGCGTTGGGTTGCGGAGCGAACGAACGGCTGCCTCAACACTATCCGCAATGCCAACGATAGCGGCTTCCTTGGATTGGGCCTTGGGCCCTGGATAGCGGAAATCCTCTTCGCGGATCTCCTTGTCGCTGCCTTCTTCCTCCGCTTGCTTCATCGCTTTATGATAAAAATAATGGAGCAAGGTTGTCCCATGATGCTGCTCGGCGATATCCCGAATCGGTTTCGGCATTTTGTAGTCCTTCAGCATTTCCACCCCATCCCGCGGATGGGCAATGATGATGGACTTGCTTAAATTCGGATCGATACGGTCATGCGGATTCTCTATATTCGTTTGATTTTCGATGAAATAGCTTGGTCGCTTCGTCTTGCCGATATCGTGATAGTACGATCCTACACGGCACAACAGCCCATCCGCTCCGATGGACTCGGCAGCAGCTTCCGATAAATTCCCTACCATAACACTGTGATGATACGTGCCAGGCGTCTCTGTCAAAAGCTTGCGCAGCAGCGGATGATTCGGATTGGAAAGCTCCACCAGTTTAAGCGGTGACAGAATGCCGAAAGCAACTTCAAAAAAGGGCAGCAAACCGATAACAAACACGACGGTAAGCAATCCGCCTGCAGCTGCGAATGACAGCGATATCAAGGCTTCCTTCTGTTGAAAGTGATCTTCCATCAGCAGCATGGATGTAATCGTGAGCATCGAGAAAAAAGCTATCATAAGACCAGCCTTCAATATCGTAGCACGTTGACTGGCCCTTTGAATCGTAAACACAGCGCTAAAGCATATGACTAAGCTGACTAATCCGTAACGGAAATCAAAGAGCAATGTATGCTCCGTATTGAAAATGATGCTTGCCATCAGTGAGAATAACACCGAAGAAACAAAAGCAAGCGGCGCATCAAGCAGGATCGCAATTAAAATGCTGCCCAAAGCTGTAGGAGCCAAGTAACCAATATACGGATAATCCAGATTTTGAACAAGAGAAATAATTTTCATACTGATAACATTGATGAGAAAAATGAGAATCAGCATAACCAGTTGAGAGTTGTTGTATTTAATCGGCAGTGAGCTCTGTTTGACAAACATAAACACTACCAAAGACAACAAGGCCGCAAGTATACTCAACCCCAACTGAGGCAAGTAATTGGCTTTATCCTTCAATAATTCCAACTTGTCCAGTCTGGCATATATCTCTTCTGTGATCATATCTCCGACTTTGACCAGCACATCATTCTTGTTGATGTAGACCGGCTTGACGTTCTCGCGCGCTTGACCTTTCGCATCATCTGTCCCTTTTTGATCAAAAAATTTATTCGGTGTGATAACGACTCGCGCGATCTCCGTCACCATTTCACGCGAAGTATTTTTGGTCAGGTTGGATGTGTTGACGAGCTCGGCTACTTTGGCTCTAGCCGTTTGTGCGTCCAATATTTGGTCATTCATCAACTTCGCGACAATATCCTTCGTTACCGGACGCATAGCAGCCAAATCTTCTTTAGTCATCCGCGGCAGCTTAAAATAGGACTCTTCAGGGAGCTGATATTGCTGCTCGGCAAGACCTGTTTGTATTTGCTCAAGCAACGGGACATTGTATTGACCGCTAGCGCGCAGCGATTTGATCGAATCATTCTCCAAGTCACTGATAAGCTGGGGAATCACACGACGATAAATGCTGACCTTGTCATCGAATTTGACTTCTTCATCCGCATTAATTTGCAATAATTTATCATAAATGGCATCAATCAGCGTATCATTCTTGAGATTGACAATTCGATACACAGGCTGCACACGTTTGGCCGCGTCTTCTTTCGCCTGCTCTGTCGCAATTGCGTTCTCAATTTGTCTTGGCGCATAGATCGTCTTTTCACTGGTTGTTCCGAGTACAATATCATATACCTGCGGTACAAGCTTGGCATATAGTGACACATAGAAGCCGAAAGCCAGCAAGAGAAACAACAGTACCCGAATACCAGTACTGTATTTCCATCCGCTTAACTGGTAATGAAATTTGCCTTTCATTTGCACTTCATTTTTCATCACGGAGGTCATTCCTCTCTACCTAACAACCCGCCAACAATCACTTTTCGTTCTCGGCATTATAGGCAACAATGATTTTCTGAACGAGCGAATGCCGAACAACGTCCTGCTCATCGAAATAAATAAAGCCTAACTCCTCAATCCCGCTAAGAATCCGGTTCGCCTCTACCAGACCCGACGATTTCCCGCGCGGCAAATCAATTTGCGTGACATCTCCGGTAATCACCATTTTGGATCCGAAGCCAAGTCGTGTCAGAAACATTTTCATCTGTTCAGGTGTTGTGTTCTGGGCTTCATCCAAAATTATAAAGGAATCGTCCAACGTTCTGCCTCGCATATAAGCGAGCGGAGCGATCTCTATCAGGCCTCGCTCTAGGGATTTGGCGACTTGTTCAGGACCTAGCACATCATTAAGAGCATCATACAATGGGCGTAAATAGGGGTCAACTTTTTCCTGGAGATCTCCCGGCAGGAAGCCAAGGCTCTCTCCCGCCTCGACGGCAGGCCTCGTTAACACGATTCTCTTGACGGCGCCTTCTTTCAATCGCGTAACAGCCAGAACAACAGCCAGATAGGTTTTCCCTGTCCCCGCCGGGCCGATACCGAAGACGATATCCTTCTTCTTGATCGTTTCTACATATTTGCGCTGTCCAATCGTTTTGACACGAATCGGTTTCCCTTTGTGTGTCGTTGTAATTTCGCCTTTGAATAAATCCAGCAATTGATCGGCTTTCATCTGTTTGGCCAGCTCAACTGCATAGAGGACATCCCGCTCTGTCAAGGTGTAATTGTTCCTTATGAGCTGGAGCAGAACTTCAAAAAGCTGCTGAAGTGAGTTTACTTCCGCAGCTGCACCTTGTATCGTTATTTCAGCTTCACGCGTAAAGATCTGTGCAGGAATTTCCGCTTCGATGACATGCAGGAACTTGTCCTGAGGACCGAACAGAGCTAGTCCCTCAGCCGGATTTTTCAATGTAAGTTTGACTGACTGCGCATTTTCTACCAACAGGCCTCATTCTCCTCGTATCACAATTGGTTGTTCTTCGGCGATATTTTCTTCGACTTCAAAATGAACGTCTATATAAATTTTACCATTCTCTGTTTTTTCATGCAAAATTTTTTCACCTACGAGCCTAGCATCCGCGCCTGAAGCCGCGAGTAATTTGGCTCTAGCCTGCTCCAAGCCTGACTTTCTGGCATTGGCTGCCTCAATCGGCTCTTCTACGAGATTCACTTCCATAACCTTCTCATGCAACCAGCCTATCGGCAAGGCCCAAGATCGCCAAGCGACCGACTTCCTTTCCGGAATCGTTTCGAAGTGCTCAAACCTCATCTTTCCGTAACCGCTTAGCTGCAGGGCTCGCGTACCCCATACGAGGTAATTGCGGTTCGCAGTCTCTCCTGTGTAGACTTTATATGTTTTCGTAAGAGGCGCTTCAATTCGGGAGGTATACCAGACCACTCCTTTTACTTTTCCCTCCGCGACAACAACTTGATTGTTCTGCTCGTCGCCAATTGTGCCCGAGATCAGCACGTCCCCTTTTCTAACATACGTATTCGGCTTTACCAGCGGTTTTCCTTTATCCGAAATAATCTCCGTTACCAAAGCATTTTTGGATGCGACCAAGTTTCTTGGGTTCATCAATTTGCGGGGATCGGGAATCGTCGCCTCCACTACTTTTATTGTAACATGAGTACCGCGAATTTCCACGCCCACCCAAGCTGTGCCCGGCAGCAAACTTTGAATATCACGTGACAGCACCTCTGTTTTTTTCAATTTCAGCTTCCACTGGAACATATGAATGCCTTGCTTGGAGGCAGCTTCAAGAATTTGCGCATCCGTAATGCGGTCATTCCCTTCCACGCTAATTTGCCATACAAAGGATGTCAACACATAGATGCCAATGATAAAAGCAGCCATGCCTCCGAAAAAAAACTTTCTCCGCCCCAGTCTCTCCATAAAAAAAGGAAGCCCGTACCGTTCCAGTACATGCATCCTGCAGCCTGTCCGTTTCAGCAGCGGCTTAAGCCGAAAGAAATCTTTTATAAGTATATTGCACTCCAGCTTCCCTTCCGGTGTCGCTTGAATATCCCATATGGAGAAGCCCTTCTCCATCATGGGATTAATGAGCCTCTCACACTCGCTGCCTCGTATTTGAATGCGCACATACCCTCGCAAACGGGTTATGAACATGGATTGTTTCATAACTCAGCCTCCTGTGTTCTTTGGTCTCGTATTGTTCATCTATGGCACATACTTCACATTGTCGATCCAACCTTCAATAAAAACTTCCTCAGAGAGAATAGCTCGAATAATCAAGTTTTTCCCTAAAACTTCTAACGTCCCCTTCGTTAGTTCAAGCTTCAGATTCTCACTTGAAAAATGAAGCACGCCCCGGTGATTCTCAACATAAAGCTGTACGTTGCCGATCATCGTAATTCGCGGCAAGTCCTGTACCACATCCTGGGGAAGATCGAGGATTTTGGCCGTGAACTGGTTCCATTTGCGGGTCAAGCGACGCATAGCTGGGCAGTACCCCCTCTAACTAGATGATCATGACGACAGATGAAGTGCATAGACTTTCTACCAAATTATGCGGGCATAGCTGATTTTATGTGAAAAACCTGCAAAGCAAAGAACGCCCCCTCGATGTCTCGAGAAGGCGTTCTATAAGGACTTTTACCTGCGATATGGTTTCTTCGAGCGGGGTGGACCCAGAATTTCAGCCCAGATCACGCCTTGCATCAGTTGGTCTTGCTTTACCTCATCGGGAAATGCACTCGATGAAGCAATCGCATTGGCATAAATCGGGGAATTTTCCGTGTTCCCTTGCACAGTGGATCCAAAAGGCGAACCTTTGGATTTGGGCATTGCCGCCTCAGGTTTGGCCGCATGGGACCGCCCAAAATCGTCCGCTGTGCGGTTTGGAGGCTCCGTGCCGCCAAAGCTTCGCGATGCTTCGTTCGTCGCTTCAGACGGCCTTGGGACGCGTGTAGTCGTCTCTCCAAACGAAGGCATCCCTCGCTTAGGCGATCCTGACGCTCCACGACTGCGCTTGCTGCCGACTTGATAGAGAAACGTTATTGCGATAATAACCAGATACCAATGTTTAAACAGAAATGCGAGGAGTTGTTCCACGAGATCACCTCATAACCCTTTTATTCTTTATCGCCTTTGCCATCATTGATTTTGCCTAGCGAAGAACGCATTTGGGTATCTGCATCAATGTTTTTGAGATTCATATAATCCATCACGCCCAAGTTGCCGCTGCGAAGCGCTTCCGCCATGGCAAGCGGTACTTGCGACTCTGACTCAACAACCTTCGCACGCATCTCGACAACCTTCGCTTTCATTTCTTGCTCGGCGGCAACCGCCATTGCCCGTCTTTCCTCCGCTTTCGCCTGCGCAATCCGCTTATCGGCTTCCGCTTGTTCCGTTTGCAAATGGGCGCCAATATTCTTGCCCACATCTACGTCAGCGATATCAATGGATAAAATCTCGAAGGCAGTACCGGCATCCAAGCCTTTGCCCAGCACAGTACGAGAGATTAAATCAGGATTTTCGAGCACATCCTTATGCGAGTCGCTCGAACCGACGGTTGTGACGATCCCCTCGCCAACACGGGCAATAATCGTTTCTTCACCTGCGCCCCCGACCAAACGATCGATATTGGCACGCACAGTAACCCTGGCGATAACTTTGACTTCAATACCGTTCTTCGCAACAGCCGAAACGTTAGGCGTTTCGATGACACGTGGATTTACACTCATTTGAACCGCCAGCAAGACGTCACGCCCTGCAAGATCGATGGCTGCCGCACGTTCAAATTCCAGATGAATTTTGGCACGATGTGCCGCAATCAAGGCATTGACAACACGGTCTACATTACCACCCGCCAGAAAGTGACTCTCTAGTTGGTTCACACTTAAATCAATACCGGCTTTCGTTGCTTTGATCATCGGATTCACAATACGGCTCGGCGTGACCCGGCGAAGTCTCATCGCAATTAACGTAATAATGCTGATACGAACCCCGGATGCGAGCGCTGAAATCCACAACATAACAGGTACAACACTTAACAAAATTGATAATACAATAATAATAATTGCTGCCATTAACACCAAGTATAAGCCTGGTTCAATATTCATTCTGAAATCCCCCTAACTAAGTTTTGAATCCTTCTCCTTGACAACTACACGAGCACCCTCAACTTCTACAACAATAACTTCCCTGCCAGCCGAAATAAAACTACCATTGGTCACGACATCGATCCGCTCCCCCTGAATGATAGCCGTACCTGCCGGTCGAAGGGGGGTTACAGCTTCACCCGTTAAACCAGTTAAATACATGCGATCCGGGCTCGAAGTAAATCCTTTGTCTGTCGTTAGCTGCTCTTTCAAAATAAAACGATTCCAAACGCCGCGGTGTTTGAAGGTTTTGATTGCATACACAATCACAACGATAGCAATCAACAAGGCGATTCCCAGCATTAACGCCGCTTCTTTGGGATTGGACGAAGCCATCAGCACGCCGCCAAAGAGGCATATGGCCCCCAGTACGCTTAGAATTCCAAAGCTGGGAACAACTAATTCCAAAATAAGTAGAATTAATCCGATGCCAAACACAGCCAAGTCGCCAAAACCAGCAAAACCTGCCAAATAAAACCCAAGAAAATAGAGACCAAAGCCTGCTACCCCAGCTAAAGCGAGCAATCCACTGCTAAAGAATAAAAGTTCTAAAGCAATCCCAATTATACCAACCACTAATAAAACGGTTGCAGTAACTGGATGAGTCAGAAAGGCGGATAAGTTTTCAGCAAACATCATCTTTCACTCCTTCCCTGATTCTTCCTTCTCATTAATATGTACGCTCCAAACGACAAACTGTTTCATTTTGTGAATAAAATAAAAAGACCGAGTGGACGAAATCCTCTCGGTCTTGTAAAACACATTTGTATTATCCCAATAATTGTTGGACTAACTGATTGATAAGCTTACCATCAGCACGTCCCTTAACCTGAGGCATCAATGCCGTCATCACTTTGCCCATATCCGCTTTGGAAGAAGCACCAATTTGTTCGATGGTCTGCTGTACAATGGCTTTCACTTCTTCCTCAGAAAGCTGTTGCGGCATGTACTCAGCTAGAATAACAAGTTCTGCCTTCAGGCTCTCGGCCAAATCATCTCTGCCGGCCTTCGTAAATTCTTGGAGGGAATCCTTACGCTGTTTGATTTCACGAGTTAGAACGTCAAGCACTTCATTGTCATCTAAGGCTCTTTTCAGATCAATCTCTTGATTCTTAATAGTGGATCTCACCATTCGAATAACCGAGAGTTTGAACTTGTCCTGACTCTTCATCGCTTGCTTCATATCTTCGTTCAATCGATCGCTTAAGCTCATGTTGCCTCCTAGAACTTTCTCTTACGAGCAGCCTCTGATTTAAGCTTACGCTTAACGCTTGGCTTGTCATAGTGTTTACGTTTCTTAACTTCTGCTAGAATGCCATCCTTAGCGATGGAACGCTTAAAGCGACGAAGTGCAGCATCTATAGTTTCGTTCTTACGAACTCGAGTTTCTGACAACAGTTTTCCCTCCCTCCGAACAGACCATCTAAGATCAAACGGTTCATCAAATCTCATTATAGGTGATAGTAATTAGGGTGTCAATCGAATACTTGCGATTAATCAAAGATAGCGTTAATTATGAACCCCTAATGGAGACAACCTTGCCCCAGCCATCAAATGATAGTGAAGATGATGAACAATCTGTCCAGCATTCGCTCCGATATTAGTAATGACACGATAACCGGATTCTGTAACGCCTAGTTCTCTAGCAATTTGCGCAGCAGCGTTTTGCATCTGCCCAATCAATGCCCAGTCTTCAGAACCCGCTTCTGCTAGAGAAGCGATATGCTTCTTGGGGATAATGAGGACATGGATCGGTGATGCGGGCTGAATATCATGGAAAGCTAGAATCTGATCATCCTCGTAAACCTTCTTGGAAGGAAGATCCCCTGCAACGATTTTACAAAAAATACAATCACTCATAAGTAAGCTTGTCCCTCCACTTTCCTAGTCCTTCTATGTTAATTTTATCGGAAACAAATGAAAAAATCCAATCCAATTGCGACTTTTTAATGGCATCACTGCAAAAAAAAGAAACATCACCCCAACAGTGCGATGTTTCAACGAATTCACCGCTTTTTACAAGCGATTGTTCTGACTATTCATTGACTGGTGCAACTTCTTCCACTTGGCCTTTTCCGCTGCTTGCAGACCTTTATCTTCTTTGCGCGCCAAATAGGCAAGTTCCTTCTGCAATTTCAAATAACTTTGAAAGCGCTCAAGCCCAAGCGTCCCTTCGTCCAGCGCGTTTTTCACCGCACATTTGGGTTCATTTGCATGCTTGCAATCTTGAAAAAAGCACGTTTCAGCGATGTCCTCGACATCTTGAAACGAGGTACTCAGCCCCTCAGAGGCATCCCAGAGCTGAAGTTCCCTCATCCCTGGCGTATCTATCAAAATGCCACCGCCGGGCAGCGTGATTAATTCTCGATGGGTCGTGGTATGTTTCCCTTTGTCGTCTCCGAACCGGATATCGCCAGTCTCCAAAATAGCTTCCCCATACATATGGTTTACCAAGGTCGACTTCCCAACCCCAGAGGAGCCAAGTAATGCCACTGTCTGACCCCGCGAGATATAAGGAGCCAATTGGTCAAGCCCACGATTCGCAGCGGAGCTGATTATATGAATGGGAACACCTACAGCAATAACCGCGACTTCCGCAGCCAGGGCTTCCGGATCCTCGCATAAATCCGCCTTACTGAGCACAATCACAGGATTGGCGCCGCTTTCCCAAGCAAGCACCAAGTAACGTTCAATTCTACGCACATTAAAGTCCTGATTCAGTGCCGTAACCAGAAACACCGTATTTACATTGGTAGCGACGATTTGCTCTTCAGTGACTTGTCCAGCCACTTTTCGGGAAAACTTACTTTGGCGCGGCAGTACAGCATGAACCGTTGCTCGCTGTTCTTCGGCTCTGATGGAAACCACAACCCAATCACCTACCGCCGGATAGTCTTCACGATGAATCGCAAGGTGTCGCATTTTACCGGAAACTTCCGCTAATACTTCACCCGATTCTGTCAACACGCGATACATATGTTTATGTTCCAAGGACACCCGTCCTGCTTGATATCCTTCACTATGATAGGGTTCAAATGATTTTTCGAAAAAAGTATTCCAGCCTAAATCGGTTTTTATCAAGTTTACTTGTCATCCTCTCATCGCTTTCTAGGTCTAAGTATAGACTGCAATCTATGGCACTACACGGGAAATAATGGTTTAGATTAATCTTTCCGGATTGTTTCAGACATCGGTCAATTCCAATGTAGACTATCGGTCTATTTTTGCATATAATAAGAATAAATCGATGATTGGGAACGGAGTGAGCCGTCTGAGTCAATTCATGAGAGCCACTACCCGCAAAAAGCGAGATGTCATGATGGAAGTCGCTTTAACGATGTTCATGGACAAAGGATATGAAAATGTATCCGTAGACGACATAATTGCCGCTACCCGGACGTCGAAGGGAACTTTTTACCATTATTTCAAAAGTAAAGATGCCATCATTTCCGCCATCTACAGCAAGCAAATCGAGTTAATTCAGAATTGGGTGAAACAGCCGCCCTCAAAGGTTCAGTCGCTTGAAGGACATATCAATCGTTTGTTTTTAGACTTAGCGTCTAACATTCAATCATCACCAAGGCTGATTCGCAGCCTGCAAGCTATTTCTTTACAAAATGAAACCGTACAAATGGCTGAACAACACCAATTAAACGTCCTCTCGGACAGTTTGCTGCACTGGCTGCCTGATCCGCTTAAAATCGATCTGCTCGTATGCATGTATATAGGCACGCTTCGAACTTGGTGCAACCAAGAGCATGCCGATCTGCTCGCCATGATGACCAATAATTTAGCTTGGATATGGGTAGGCCTTAGATCCGAAGCACCCAATGCCCCACTTCAAGTAGAACCAGCCCCCAAGGAGGAGCACAAAATGAAAATAGCGATTATCGGCGGAGGTCTAGCTGGACTGACCGCAGCAGCTTATCTATCGGAGAACCCTAATATTGAAGGTATCTTATTCGAGCGCAGCCCGCAGCTTGGAGGCCGTGCATTTACGTATGAGAAGGCAGGCTTCACTCTGAATTACGGCGCGCATGCCATCTATGGCATAGACCGACATACCTTAACCAATATGGAACGCGAACTCGGTCTCTCCTTTTCTTCCAAGCAAGTGGATAAACGCAAAGTATTTTACGCCAAACATAATCAATTGACACCCGCTCCGCTTGATGCGATCAACCTGCTCAAAACCGATCTGCTCAGCACAGCGCAAAAAGTAAGGTTCGTGGGTGAAATCGCGGCGATCATCGCAAATATTCATAATTTAAAAAATTATGCGACTTTAGCGGATTACTTGGCCGATTCCAATGCAGATGAAGACGTGAAAGAACTGTGGGAACACCTCGTCTGCTCCAACTTCTTCATTACGCCTGAGGATGCCAGAAACGTCTCCGGAGCTGTCATCAGCGAGTATTATCATAACCTGTTCCTCTCCTCCAAACCGGTAAATTACGTGCTTGGCAGCTGGGCTGTCATCACCAATCAATTAAAACAAAAAATCACATCTACAGGAAAATGGAATATTGCCCTTCAAGAAGGCGTTGAGAGTCTGCGCTATGCTGATCGCAAATTTATTTTGCAGACCAAGAATCAGGAAACGGCCTTCGACAAAGTAATTTTCGCTATGCCGGTGCAGCAGGTGGTCAAATTATTAAAAGGTACGGCGTGGGAGCCCTTCCTTGCTCCTTATGAAGCCAATACCGCAACCGAAGTTATGGTTTATGACGTCGGCTTAAGCCGCGTTGTCGCCAGACCATTCAGCTACATCAGTGATATGGACAATAAATTATTCATCAGCGATGTATCGGCTACGGACCACACTTTGGTACCGGAAGGCGGTCAATTGCTGCAAGGGATTGCCTACTTAAGCGATAAATTCGACAGCGATGAGCAGCGCAAAGCTTATTTGGAAGAAAAGAATACGCAAATGGAAGCCTTGTTCGATAAGCATTACCCAGGCTGGCGCGATGTGACAGCGGTTAAACGGGTTTCGAAGAAAGCGATGGTTTCCAGTGTGAAAAACATTGCTACGAACAACCTTTTGCCGATCCGCGTGGAAAATGTGCCTTTCTATTTCTGCGGCGACGGCTGCACGGGCAAAGGCGAGCTTGCGGAACGCGCCTTCTCCAGCGCACGCAGCGCGGCGCTCGCGATTGTGCAAGAGGTTCAGCAATCGTTGCTGAGCGTTTAAAACAGTAGGAACCGCTAGACAGCCGAAAGGGAACTAGGATACGCTATTCGAGCAAGAGAGCGTTGGATTTAAAGTGAAACGGAACTACAGGGCGCTATTTGCCACAATAGGCAGGCTTCAAAGGCCAAAATTGGCAAATAAGGGATTGTAGTTCCGTTTGAATAGCTATTTGTTTGATTTTCGGCAAAATAGAGGATCGTAGTTCCCATTAACGGTTAGGACGGAAAAGTTGCTCTATTATCGGCGTTGTGACGCACACTATCTCCGCGCGAGCCAGCAGTGTTAAACCCTAACAAAAACCAGCACGCCCCCTAAAAAGGGCGTGCTGGTTTTTTGGTTATTGCTTCGTGACGCGCACATCGTCCAGATGCAGCGTGGTACCGCCAGGTGAATCCACATAAAAACCAACATCGATCTGCCCATTGGTCACCATTACATCGCTGACACTGATATACTTCCACACACCGCTGTTGCTGATATTCGCATAAATCGCCGATCCGCCATAATTTTGCACTTCCATGCGCGCTGTCGTTGGTGTCGTATTTTTCATGCGGACCCAAGCTTCAACTTTGTACTTCACGTTGTTGACTGGGACTGCTATAGTTTGATGCAGACTCTGTTGATAAGCGCCAGCCGCGAAGAAGTAAGCTCGCTTATCGCCTGACCAAGGTGATTCCGGCGGGTTCGTCGTCGAACCGCTGTCAATGCCATAAGCAACAGCCTGGGTGCTTGGATGCCACTCTACCCAATTGTGGCTCAGGCTTGTGTCGCGTTCAAAATCAGGATTATCCAACAGATTCAACTCAGATACAGGCGTCCCCGCTGCAGCCGTTGAAAGGAGCAGCCGATCCAGATTGATATTTCCACTGTCGCCTGAATCATATTTAAAGGCAATCGTATTGGCTCCCGCATTCAAAGTTACCGTTTGGACATTGTCCTGCCAGACATTCCAGTTGCCTCCGGGACTAGTAAAGCTGGTCTGACCTAATTTAGTTCCATTCACGTAGGTACTTACTGTTTTGGTCACACTATTGCCATTCGCATAGCGCAGGGCAACCTGATAGCTTCCAGCGTTCGGAACATTGACGTTATATTTCACCAGTCCGCCAACTGCGCTAATACCATCAACAAATGAGGTGCCACTGTAGTTCCAATGATTTGCATTCAGCGCTGCGCCGCCAGAAATCTCTGCGCTCTCCGCCTCATATTTGCCGACCACCGGGGTGAAAGGAACCGTGATATTATCTAAGTTGACATTCCCTGTGTCGCCTGCGTCACTATAGTATTTGTACGTGACAATATTCACGCCTGCTGTCAATGGCAGTGTCTCCGACTGCGTCGCCCACGTATCCCAATTCGCCAAACTGTTCAGCGAAGTGGACTTCACTCTTTTCCCATTCACGAAAATACTGACAGACTTCGCCGTTCCTGATGCATTGGCATAACGAAGAGCAACATTGTAGTCGCCACCCGTTTTCACCTTAGGATAGAAAGTTACGCCTGCACCTGCATTCCCCAATCCATCTACAAATCCTGTACCTGTATATCCGGTATGATTCGTATTCACGGTTGCTTTGGCAGCAACGGTGGTGCCGGAAAGCGAGGCATCCTCCGCTTCATATTGGACGGAAGATGCGCCAACTGCCGCCGTACCCGCGATGGCAATCGCTTTGGCAGAAGCGGAGCCTGCTGCCACCTTCACATAGGTCACATCGCCATAAACATCCTTGCCTGTCGCCCACCCTTCACCAGCGGCAGCTTTCAAAGCCTGCAAACTCGCATAGGAGGTCATTGCGCTGCTGTTGTTCGTTACAGAAGTAGCCGCTGAACCATGAAGCTTAACGACGTAGGACTGCAGCGCTGGTGTGAAACTTCCGCTTTTCGCTCCTAGTGTGAAGCTTTGCGAGCCTGAACCATTATCTTGCGCTGTCATATTTTGCTTGAAATAAGTGCCGCTCTCGTAGTTGTAGCTGGCTCCATCGTCATCGTAGTAGGTGAAACTCGATGGTGTTGAGCTCGCGAAAACATCCACATCCACAGATGTGACAGCGCTTTGGCCCACATAATCCTGCACTTTTTGGGTAGGGATGATTGCTCCTTTTTTAATAAACAGCGGCATGTCTGTTAACGTTTCCGGGTTCACGGGATATTGAATCGTCTGACCGCCTGTATACGTAATGCCTCTTGCATAGTCGATCCAAGTCCCTGCCGGCAAATAAATGTCTTTGCTCGTCTGTTGTTTATCCACAACAGGAGCCGCCAACAGCCAATCACCGAACATCCAGGCATCTGTATAATTCTTCGCAGTCGTGTCGGTCGGATAGGCTTGCATCAAGGGCTGAACAAGCCCATTTCCATTCTCGTAAGCACTTCTTTCGTAGGCATACATATAGGGGATCAACGAATAGCGAAGCTGGATCGCCTCTTTGGAGGCTTCCTCTGCCGTCGATCCGAAATACCACGGCTGACGCTGCTGATGATTGTTCCCATGTACACGGAAGACCGGGGTTAGCGCACTGAACTGCATCCAACGCGCATACAAATCCGGGTTCGGATTATTGGTCGTACCATCCTGCTGATTGAAGCCGCCGGTGTCCATCCCCCATTTCACTTGCCCGTTATTGATCGAAGACAGCATGACCGCACGCTGTTCTTTCATCCCTGCAGCCCAGCTGATTCGCTCCCCTTTGTTGTACTGAATGCCGATATCACCAGACCAAAGGGTTGTCGCATAACGCTGCGCTCCGGGATAGAAGGTTCTTGCGGTTTGCCAAACCCGTTGTGCTCCGCTTGTGTACGCCCGTTGCCCTTCGTACATCGTCTGAGACATATGACCTGTGGTAAAGTTGCCAAACCAATACGATGCGCCGCCAGAGGACACTTTGTCTGTCTCATCATTCCACCACCCGGCTATCCCCTTATCAAGGGCATCTTTGGAATGATTCCAAAACCAGCTGCGCTCACTGGCATTATAAGGGTCGATGCTGCGCACGGTGACAGGGATGAAATAGTCCTGATATTCGCTGTGTCCCGGGTAGAAGTACCCGCCATTTGTCGCGTCAGTTCCTTGGGTGGTCGCAGCTGCAGAAGCGTCTTTCGTGACGATCCGCGGCTTCGTGATGCCGATCATTTTGACGCCTTTGGCATCCATCGTCGACTTCAATGCTGTCGTAGAGGCTGAAGGGAAATTGGTGGTATTCCAAGCAAATTCGCCATAATTTGTTTCTCCATATTTTTTCCAGTCATAATCGAAAGCGTAAGCATCGATCGGTATATTTTTGGCGCGATACGTGTCCACATTGTTCGTAACTTCCGTTTGATTCGTATCCCATTCGAAGTTCATGAAGCCAAGCGACCACTTGGGCAGCATCGGCGGTTTGCCCGTTATCTCTGCTACGCTGCTCATTACTTCCTTAGGGGAGCCAAGCATAATGTAATACTCAACATTTTGCTTCGAATACCGGCGCCCTTCTACAGGGGTACCGCCATAATAAAATTCCATTTTTCCCGTTGCACTATCCGTGTACGGATACCCGCCATCACTATCAACCAATAAGCCATAGCCAGCTGTGCTCCAAATCAGCGGCCCGCCGGAATCGCCTTGCTCGCCGGCATGCGCAGGTTCGGAGGAGGTATTCCGCAGCAAATCCCCGCCGTTGTCGAACGCGTTGAAACTTCGAATACCGTACATATTGTCTGCCGTATTATGGACGAAGCGCACACCGTCAGAGAATACCCCGCCGCCTGATGGTTCCCAGAATAAGGTTGTGCCATCGGCCTTTTTCACCGTCATCCGCACAGGGCTTTTCGTAATCTCGATCTTCATCGTTGAGGTCGTAATTGTCATTGGATTTGTCGCCGTGTTAATCGTAGCGCCTACGGAAGACCACGTTTTATTCGGATCCAGCATCGGCGTTTTAGCGCTTGACGCTACGCCATTCGGCCGATAATCCACCTTCAAAATACCGCTTTGCACAGCCTGTATCACCAGAAGATCATCGTTAGGCTCAGCGCCATTATCAACTGTGAGCGTCAGAGTATCTCCAGTCACACTCGAACTCACAAGATTGCCAAGGCTGCTGACATAGGCATGAGCAGGAGAACCTGGAAGTACAAGGGGAGTTGAGACTACAAGGGTACAGGCCGTGAATAAAACCAAAACTCGCGAAACATTTTTAGTTAACAACTTCATCATAGATACTCCCTTTCGCTAAGGAAATAAGGGAGGGCCGAGCCCTCCCAGCTTTTAGTGCTCTACGATAGCTATGTGATCGAGATTAATACCAAGTGTGTTTGTGCTATCATAACTAACTTTCACTGTGTTGAGACCAGCAGTTAATGTTACGTTAACCGTTGCCGTTCCCCAGGTATCCCAGTTCGTTGTCAGCGGTAAAGCAAGGTCCGTTACTTTGGTGTTATTGACATAGATGGCGCGGGACCCATTGCCAGCCCCCGAGGAATAGCGAACCTTCAACGTATAGGTGCCTGCGGCTTTAACAGAAACATCAAAGGAAACATTGTCTCCCACCGTCTCAAAGCCATCCACAAATCCAGTGCCCGTGTAACCCGTATGATTCGTATTCGTAGTTACGCTGGTAAGTGCAGCAAACTCAGCTTCATACTCTACTTTATTCACGCCATTCAGCACAACAGATTGAGCTGAAGCACTTGCCCCAAGTTTTACATACGTGAATTTCTGAACGGTGTCATAGTACCATCCTGTCGAGGCGCCAATTAAGGCGGATAAAGTGCTGTATTCCGTCATCGCAGATCCGCCAACCGCAACAGAGGACGGTTTGGTTGTGAACACCTGCAAGGTTTTGGTGGAGTTAATAGCAGGGACTGACACCGTTTCTTTATTCAACCCATATTGTTCGGTAGAAGTAATTGTTTTCACGGAACCGCCAATGTCATCGTTCCAGTCATACGTTGTTGTCCCTAGCGGATAAATGCGGAAGGCCAGATTCGTATAACTCGTCAAACTGTTCCCAATCGTCCCGCCAAGCTGATATTGCGCATTCAAATTGAGCGGAAGTATGCTGCCTGACTTCACAAAGACAGGAAGATCATCGACTCCTGCATAGTAGCTGATCGTCCGTCCGCCTGGACGCTGCGCACCGAACCAGAAATCAACCCAGTCGCCTTGGGGAAGATAAATGCTCTTGTTCGTTTCACCTTGATTCAGCACAGGCGCGACGAGTAAATTACTGCCAAACATATACTGCTGATTTAATCCGTAAGTGTTCGTATCCGTCGGATTGTCAAGCACCATCGCGCGCATCATCGGCACACCGGTATCGCTTGCTTTCTTCGCCTCACTATAAATGTAAGGCAGCAGATTCATCCGGGTATTCGTATATTTGGCAAAATGGTTAATGATCGTGTTATCGCCCGTACGCGCTTGGGCGTTCCATGGCGAACGCTCTTCGTTAATGCCTGAGCTGCCATTCGATTCCGAATGGAACTGCATGATTGGAGCAAATGCAGCCATTTCAGTTGCCCGTTTGTACAATTCAGCCGATGGATAGGAGCCCGTGAAGCCGGCCATATCCCAGCTCCAGTAAGGAACACCTGACATACTGGCGGTAAGTCCCGCATTGACAGCTTGCTGGAAAGCGCCAAACGTCGACTCTTGGTCACCGGACCAGAAAATCTGATTCGCTTGAGCGCCTTGTGTACCGGAACGACTGAACGAGACGGCATTGCTTTTCTTCGAACGAGCATATTCGTTATACGCTTTTACATACTCATTCGGGTATTGATTGCGCATTTCATCGCCTTTTTTACCATTGGAAAACGTATTCGAACGGCCCCACACCATTTCACCGCCATCCGTTTTGAAGCCATCAATGCCAACGCCGTCAAACAGATAGGCACGCTTGGACATCCACCAGTTTTTGGCCGTTGTATTCGTGAAATCAAGCAGCAAGCTATTCTCGAACCACTGTCCAGCCGGTATCCGGTATTGGCCTCCGCTGCCGTTGCCTACAGCATAATTTTGAGCTATCATGTAAGCCTCGTCATTATCTTTCTGGGTGTAAGCAGATGCCGTCCATTTCTGGATCGGAACCTGCCATAACACAAGCTTCATCCCATTATTATGCACGTTGTCGGCCATGGCTTTAGGATCCGTCCATTTGCCATTGAACGTGAAATCCGTGTAGGCATGCGCAGCGCTGCCCGTCTTAGGTGTATATGTTGCATCATTAAAAATGTAAAATGTGTTCTCATCACTCCATTGTTCAAGAACCACAGCCGTTGCAGGAATATTGTTGGTATTCGCATTGGTAATGGCTGTCGACACCTTGGACTGACGATCCCATTCATTGGCTGACATCCATAAACCGAAAGCCCATTTCGGCAATGCCGTCGGCTTGCCTGTAATATTGGCATAGTTGCCTACCACATTATTCAAATCATTTCCGTAAATGAAATAATAATCCAGTGTAGAGGCTGCGCTGCCCCCTGTATCAGCTGTAAAGCTGAACATATCGGTTCGTTCTGTAGCCAAGCGGAATTTGGAGTAATACGTTGAATTAACGAAGATGCCATAACCACTGCTGTTAAGCATAAAAGGAATCGCCATGTACGTTCGGTCATTCTGATTTTTGTATTGATTGTATACATAGGTGTCTACATCCGTACCCCGTTTGCGAAAGTTGTTGTAGTGCTCGCCAAAGCCGAAAAACTCCTCGGCTGCCGGGGAATAAAAATGATCTTCCAGCTTGTTGATGACGGTGCTGCCATTGGTCAGCCAAGCAATGTTGCGATTCGTGGTGCTGTCATACTGACGGGCAATCAGCGTAGTCCCATCCGGTTTATACACACTAAGCTTGAATGGATTCTTATCCACCTTCACCTTCAATTTGGACGTTGTAAGCCAAGTCGTTGAGACCGTATCTGAAACCGTATAGTTGCTAAGACCAGTGTTTAGAGTGCCGGTACCCGTCGGTGAAACCTGCACTCGCAGCACATCATCCGCTGCAAAGGAAAGATTGATCTTAGGCGTCATTGTGCCTGTATTTGCAACTGCATTCAGCACAACACGATTCGTATTGTTCGTGATCGAGCTTACACTGCTGACCGACTCCCAGCCAGTCACAGTGAACGTATAGGGGCCATTGGTCTTTTCATTCGCGCCATCCTTGTTGCCATGAACGGTATAGCTGATCACATCCCCTTTGGCAAA
Source organism: Paenibacillus sp. HWE-109 (assembly GCF_022163125.1). Classification (NCBI taxonomy): domain Bacteria; kingdom Bacillati; phylum Bacillota; class Bacilli; order Caryophanales; family Paenibacillaceae; genus Paenibacillus; species Paenibacillus sp. HWE-109. Next base: position 3,749,742 of record NZ_CP091881.1, read on the forward strand.
ACTGCCGAGATTGGCCTCCCAATACGTATTGTTGCCGCTGTTGTATTTATATGCCGCTCCGACCGCCGTTTGACTGACACTATTTTTGGTCCAGGTTACCCACACGCTCTGTCCGGATTCAATAGGCCAAGTCGTTATTTTGATATAAACCGTATCACCTGCGACAGGATCCCTTGGACTTCGTTCCGTAGCCTGAATCTCATACAAATCATCAATACCATACGGAGCATGATACACACCATCGATAGCGTAGATCGACGGGACGACCAAGAAAAAACAAAGCAAAAACGAAAATCCAAATCGCATCAGTGCAGGCAGCTTTCTTACATGCATAATTTTTTCCCCTTTCGCACTCAAATTTTGTTCCTCTGAACGGGCACCACGATGAGTCACCAACCGACTTGCCTACTCGTCATCTATGCGCAGCTCCAGGCATCACCCCTTTCACGTGTATAGCGGTTCCGAGTCTCCATGCTTGGAACCGCCGATTCTTTATGCCATGTATTCTCTTTCCACAATCGTTTGGGTTACCTGCAGCCACCGGATAGCATCTGCTTGCCAGAAGGCATGATTCCCTTCACAGACATGCACGTCGCAGATTTTGGACGTATAACGACTCCACTCCGATAGTTGATCAATCATCGCATGTTCATCCTTATTCCCAGTGAACACACTTATTCTCGAACGAAGCTGCTCACGATCGACCGGCGGACGATATTCCCCCATAGGCTGGCAGCCAAAATCCTCCTTATGAAGCCCGCCTGCTTCACTGCGGGTTCGCAGCAGATGCGGAGCGCTGCATCCAGACAGAAACAAGTGGCTCGGTTCCCTCAAACCAGCCCCCCTTAAGCGATGGCTAACCTCAAAGGCAAGTAAACTCCCCCAGCAATGGCCTACGAAGACATATTCTTCATTAGGCACCAACTGCTTGTTAATGGATAGCACAGCTTCTTCCAGCGCTTGTTCCCAGCGGGCAGAGTACACCTCACGCATGGACAATCCGGTTTGCAGCAGCTCCACACCATGGAATCTTATGCTCGCAGGCAATTCGCTGCTCCAAGCATGATAGGACTCCGAGAAATCACCACAGTGAGGAAAACCGAATAGAATCACCCTTCTATCACCAGACTTCCTGCCGATTCCTCCGTCGCAATGACCACATCTTTACGGAAAAAGACATACTGTCCCGGCTTTAATTGTTCGACATTATCCACTGTGGATAACTCAGTTCCAGATGACGTCACATGTGATACCCCATCCGGTTGGTACAGCATGAACGTAACCGCTTGATTAATTTGGCCGGACCATTGCAGCTGAACCTTAGCATGATCGCGCTTCGCCGTCATAACCAAATGGTTACCCAAGTCATCCTCGAACTCCGTTTCCAGTTCTGAAGTCACATAAATTCGCAAACACAAATGCTCATAGCGATCAACCCGATTGCCGACATGATCGCCCAGCGAATAATCGTCCCCCAAATGAAGGGCAATCACACTATTTTGCTTCTGATATACAGGAATGTTCGCTAGAGGAGCAGCTACTTTCAACAAACATGCCCCCTGAATCTCTTCCTGCTCTTGCAGGGAAAGCCACATCCCCTCAGGAAAATAAACCTCCTTGGAGAAATGTCCTTCTTCCATGACAGGAGCCACCAGCAAACTTTCGCCAAACATGTACTGGCTGATCAGCTCTGTACAATGCGGATCCGCAGGATATTGCAGCGACATTGCCCGCATCATCGGTAGTCCAGTTCGGCTGGTACGGATCGCCTGCTCGTAAATATACGGCAAGAGATTCATCCGAATATCGGCGTATTTCTTATACAAATCGATCACGAGCGGCTGCCCCGTACGTTCTGCGATGTTCCAAGGCGTCCTGTCTTGGTTGAACTCCCCCTTGGTCTCGGCATGATACTGCATCACTGGGCAAAACGCAGCCATTTGCGTGGATCTCACAAACAGCTCTGCCGTCGGAATATCTCCATGAAAGCCGCCCAAATCCCAACCCCAGAACGGAATCCCCGACATACTGCTGGATAGACCGGCGATCATAGAGGATCTGAAGGCCTCGAAGGTTGAACGCTCATCTCCAGCCCAATGCAAGGGGTACCGCTGCGCGCCCGTGTAGCCCGCTCGACTGAATGTAATGCCGCCATCCCGGGCATATTTCCCAATGAAATCGTAGTAGCTGCCCACATACAAATTGGGATATAAATTGCGCATTTCACGGCCCGTCGAACCGTCAAAAAACTGCAAATCATGACCGAAAACAAATTCACCGCCATCGGTTTTGAAGCCATCCACACCGATTTCTTCTGCAAGATACTGGCGTTTATCAAACCACCACTTCGACGCTTCCGGGTTCGTAAAGTCGATAATATGACTATCCTTAAACCAGTTGTACGGTAATGTGTATGCTTCACCTGCTGCTGTCTTTACCTCATACCCTTGTTTCAGGAGGGTTATTTCATCCTGATCGCGCTGAGCATGCGCAACACCATACATATGTTTGTGGATCGGAATTTGCCATAACAGCACTTTCAAGCCCTGGTTATGCAGCTCATCAACCATCGTTTTGGGGCTCGGCCAACGCCCCCACTCCGGAAACTCGAAATCGTCATAGCGGAAAGGCTCACTGCCATCTTTGACCTCGTACTGCGCATCGTTGAAAATATAAAAGGTCGCCTCGTCACTCCATTGCTCAATAACAAGCACCGTAGACGGAATTTGATATCGGGCGGTCAGCTCCGCTTGCTTCAGAACCTCAGCTTGAGAGTCCCAGTTATTGCTGGACATCCAAGGGCCAAATGACCATTTTGGCGGCAGCATCGGCCTTCCGGATAGCTGTGTAAATTGCCCAACCATAGCCAGCGGTTCATCGGCAAATAGGTAAGCCACGACTTGCTGCGTGGCGCTTGATACATCGACTTCCACTTCAACCAAATCAGATAGCCGTGTATGAAAACGGAATGTCGAGTAAAGCGGCGTATCCACGAAGAGAGCATACCCGCCGGAGGATATCGCAAACGGAACCGGCATGTACGTTTTCAAACCTTGATCCCGGTACTGATTGTACACATATTGGTCCACTTCTTGACCTGAGTATTCGTAGTGAGAGAAGCGCTCCCCCATCCCGAACCAACGATGCTCCGGCTTCGTCCGGAAGTTCAGCCGCAGCTTATGGAGCAAGCCCGCGCCGTCGATCAGCGCCTCAACGAGAGGCTTCCCTTCGGCGGCGAAGCCCTCCATGAGCTCGCTCTCTGCGCTGCGCAGCACCAGCGCCAGCTTGCCCTCGCGCACGCTGGCTTCCAGCCGTGCGCGCCCAACCGCAACAGCCGCCTGCTGCGCCGGCTGACCATTCGCCGGTTCGCCATCTGCGGCGAACGTCACCTGCACAGCGCCGCTCGCGTCGGCGCGGAACGTCAAGGCAGCGGTGCGCGAAGCCTCCGCGCCGTAGGCCAACAAGGCGACGAAGCCGTCCTCCGTCGTCTCCAATGCACGGACGTGCGCCAGCGGCACCCAAGCCCGCACGTGAAAGCTGTAAGTCGCCGATCGCTGCGACTTGCCTCCCTGTTGAAGCGCGAAAGCATAGCTCACCTCGTCACCTGCGAGGTATGGGCCCAACTGCGCTTCCCAGACCTTTTCTCCGCCATCCATCACTTTCATGACGGCGGGAACGGCCTCAGCTGCCGGAACGCCATTCACGGCAGCCTGCACAGATACGATCTGACTCGCCTGAAAAGGCTGAGTCAGCAATCGCACAATCACCGTATCCCCCGCTTGGGGTTCCCGGGGAAAACGCTCATAAGGCAAGATGACATACGGATCATCGTAACCCGTTGGTTGATGAATCAAACGAACACTGTCCAGTTCCTCCTTGTTGGACTTGCCAGAAAGCAGCGAAGCCTGCGTAAGTGTCACCAAGATAGAGCTCCAGACGCTTACATCAGGCTCACCATAGCGTTCTAGTGAATGCGTCAGAAGCAAAGACTCCTTGGCTGTGGCGATATCCACTTCAGGCAGCCACCCCATCTTATCAAGTAAGTTCTCTACGTGCGCAAGCAGTTCCTTGGCCCTTACGGTATCCCCTTTCTTGGCGTAGTACCAAGCGAGCAAACAGGTCAGATCCGGTCGCTCACAACCGCCGTATGACGTGTCGCCTACTTTAAATCTCACGCCTTGTTCAACTAACGTCTCTTCCAATTCGTACAACGCTTCAATTAATATTCGATCTTCAATGCCCAGTAATCCGAATGGAATAGCTGCAGTGACAATATCGCCATGAATTGCGGTATCCCCCAATTGACTGATTACTCGTCCGTCTTTAATCATGCTGGCAAACAGGCGTTCACGAATCGCTTTGAGCAGACGCACGCCACGTTCACCAATGCCGTTCTGAACATTGACTTGCAGCGCAGCGAAATATATGGCCAGGTGGCTTAAATAAATACCCTCGCTTTCATCCTTGAGCCAATGAGTCTGCGGCCTCTGCCAGTTCGCCTCCAAATAAAGCGTCGTTGCCGCCGCATAACTGCCCAGTTCCGCTTTAAAAGCCAGATCATCCGTCGCCTTCACATATTCTCCAACCACCCATAGAACGAGCGCAGCATCTGTCGGTAGAACATGATCTCGATCTTCCTTTTGACCTGATCTGCTTTGCAACAACCGAAGCAGCGGCAAGGCACGATCAGCCTCGCCTCGCTGAATGAGCGCATAGCTCAAAAACACCAGATCGCGATTGGCAGCCCTGTGCCCAGTTATAGTTACTTGACCTGTATGTTCATCCAGAACGAAATCCAGATTAGATTGTGTATGTTGTGTTTGCACAATAAGCCTCCTGTTTCACTTAAAAGTTAAATAAGAAAAACGGCTTCGCCGCCCTGATAGATCAGTCTCTTCTTAGCGGCAAAACCTTGTAAGGGAACTAGAGGACGCTAATTAGGCAAAAAGTAGGGATGCGTGGGTAATAGCGGAACTACAGGGTCTTATTTCCACGAAAACGTTGAAAATTCCCATGAAACGGCAAAATAGCGTACTGTAGTTCCCTCACCCTCCCGAAAATGACACTTTTAGCATGAATAGCGCATCGTAGTTCCTTTATTTCCGCGAGAGACTGTTGGAATAACTCCGCGTTCACTCCAAAACCATATAAACTCTTATATTTAAATAAAGGGGCTCTTGCCGCAACAATGCCCCTTTTTTTGCTGACTCTACGCCTGCTTTTCTTCTATTTAGCTACTAGCTTCTCAATTTTGGCCTGCGCTTCATTCAGCGCTTTTTCTGCTGTGTAGTCGGATTTCAGCTTCGCTTTATCCAATTCATCACCGATTGCTTTCGTCAAATCATTCCATTTGTCCGGAATTGGCCCAACAGGGGTCAATACAAGAGAATTCAAGGCTTCAAGAACGACTTTCTTTGATTCAGGTGGCGTTTGTTTGAAATAAGCTTCCATCACTTTTTCATCGGAGACAGCCGGCACGCTCCAACCTTTCTCAATCCGCTTGCTGACAACCGCAGGATCTGAGGACATGAATTTAATAAATTTCCATGCCGCGTCGGCATTTTTCGTTTTGTCAGATACGACTAATCCATCGGCAAAGAAATGGTGAGCTTTCTTCGTGTTGCCTGGTTCCAGGGCAATATCCCATTTGAAGGGTGCATCCGCAAAGCGGCTGAAGTTCCAGATCCCGCCACGAAGCATCGCGATTTTGCCGGCTTTGAACGCGTTCAAGTCAGCGTCCGGTTGGTTAAACGTATCATCGTTAAGCGCAGGTGAGACTTTGTATTTCTTTGCTTTATCGAGCATCCAGTTCAAAGCTTCGATATTTTCTTTACTGTTTACGGTCGGTTTTCCGTCAGCACTCCAAATCCCGCCGCCGTTCTGAGCAATGGTCTTATAAAACTCATAGAATTGAATCGGCGAGTACGTTCCCCAGACACCGCTTTTGGCATCTGTCAGCTTCTGAGCCGCTTCAAGCTCCTGCTTCCACGTCCAATCGGCCTTCGGGTACTCAACTTGCTTTTTGTCAAACAAGTCCTTATTATAGAAAAGAACTACGTCCGAAAATGACTCTACGACGCCATATTGCTTGTTTTGATATTTGAATGAGTCATAGGCAAGACCTTTGTAGATTTCTGGCTTGAACGTCGTGTCCTTCGCAATGATCGGCGTCAAGTCTTTCAATGTATTTTTTGCAGCATAAGAGACAAAGTTTTCATATCCGACCTCAAATACGTCAGGCGCATCCCCCGATGCAAGCTGCGTATTGAGTTTCGTGTAGTAGTTATTGTAGTCGACGATATCCACTTTGACCTTCACGTCAGGATTGGCCGTCTCGAACGCTTTCACCATATCGCTTAATGTCTGCTCTTGTGAGCCGCTTGCGGTATACTGCATGAACTTGAGTGTAACCGGATCTTTCTTTGTCTCCGGAGTTGCCGCTGCTGTTGCTGCGGACGTTGGCTCTTGCTTAGGCGCTGCTGATGCTTCCCCAGGCTTTTTGTCCGATCCACACCCCGTTGCCGCAAGAGTAACGACAACACTTAATGCTACGACCCATCCCGCTTTTTTCACTACCATGTATAAACCCTCTTTTCATCTCAAATTTTCTTCGACAATTCCTTACACGATGGCAATTCTCATCTTCTGCCGCACATCACCCCTCTCCTTAACCTTTGACACCGCTCATGGTCATTCCCTTAATGAAGTATCTGGATGCAAACAAAAACACGATGAATATCGGAATAAAACTAATCACATTGCCCGCCATCAAAATGTTCCATTCTGTCGCCCATCTGCCCTGAAGTTTACTGAGCCCAATAGGAAGCGTCATCAACTCCTTATCGCTTGTAATAATCAGCGGCCACAAAAAATTGTTCCAAGAAGCCATGAAAGCAAAGATTGCCAAAGTCGCGAGCGCAGGTTTGCTTAACGGAAGTATGACACTTGCAAACACTCTCACATAAGAAGCTCCATCCATTCTGGCCGCCTCAATCAACGGATCGGGAATCGTCATGATATGCTGTCTAAGCAGGAAAGTACCGTAAGCACTGAAGATACCAGGTAAAATGAGTCCCAAATACGTATTGGTTAAATGCAGCTTCTGAAACACGATAAAGAGCGGTGTCATCGTGACCTGCATCGGAATCATCATCGTAATGAGATACAGAACGAATAACGTCTCCCTCCCTCGAAAAGGAATTTTCGCGAAAACAAACGCCGCCATCGCGCATACAACGATTTGTGCAATTGTCGTTACGAATGAAACGGCTACACTATTGCCCAAAAATCGATAGATTGGAAAGTATTTGGTGATTTCCACATAATTGCTGAACTTAAACGTGTCAGGTATCAAATTCGGCGGCATCCGGACGACTTCCAGGTTATCTTTGAAGGAGCCTGAAAGCATCCAAACAAAAGGAAACATGAGGACAACAGCCGCCACGATCAAGATGAGATGTGAAAGCAGGTTGCGATACGGCATATATTTATCTGTCATAAGTAACCCACCTTTTCTGAAGCTGCTGCTGAATGATCGTCACAACGAAAATGATTACAAACAAGATCCAGGACTGCGCGGAAGCAAAGCCCATCTTATAGCTTTGAAAAGCGTTCCCATAAATTTGCTGCACAAGTGTACTCGTTTGCCCTGCCGGTCCGCCGCCTGTCATGACAAGCACTTGATCGAACAACTGGAAGCCATTGATCAGCGAAATAACGAGCACGAAAAATATACTGGGTGTCAGCAGCGGGAGTGTAACACGGAAAAATTGTTGAAAACCGCCAGCGCCATCGATCGTCGCCGCTTCGTAATAGTCTTCCGAAATGTCCTGCAGCCCAGCGAGAAGAATGACCGTTACATAACCGATATCTTTCCACACGCTCACGGCAATAATCGAAGGCATCGCCCACCCGAAATCTTGCAGCCAAACGGGGCCCTGAACGCCGATAAGTGACAATAAGTAGTTAATCAGTCCGCTTTGTCCGTTCAATAACCAGCGCCAGACAATGGAAACAGCTACCCATGAGGTAATTACTGGCACAAAGATAAATATGCGATACAGCTTTATCCCCGTCAGCTTTCTATTCAATAGAACAGCAAACAGCAAGCCAAAGATCAAGACAGAAGGGATGTAACCAACGATATATTGTAAAATGTTCAGCAAGGATGTAAGCGTTTTCTCGTCTTGCAAAGCTTCGCTGTAATTATCGATCCCAACGAACTTTGCCGGCGTTAGCAAATCCCAATTCGTAAAGCTGATAACGGCCGACGAGAGCATCGGCACGAGTTGGAAGAGCAGCAGCCCAGCTAAGCTTGGAAGTAAAAATCCGATAATAACAACCACTTTGGATAGTTTATTTTGTCCTACCATGACAACAATCTCCTTTTCCGGTTCCCCACATGATGGTTAGTCCTTGACTCTCACTGTGGCTCTCTCCACAATCGTGAGCGGCAGCATAATTTCATTCGCTTCTTGTTCCACACCGCCTTGAATCATATGAATGAGATGCTCAGCAGCAATTGCACCTTTTTCCGTAATATTTTGGCGGACCGTGGTGAGTGGCGGAATAAACATTTTGGACATGGTGATGTCATCAAAGCCAATAACTGAAATATCTTCCGGCACCTTTTTGCCTTGATCCACCAAACTCCGAATCGCTCCGAATGCCACCATATCGCCAGTTGCAAACACAGCCGTAATTTCCGGGAATTTCTTGGCTATCAATTGACCCGCCGCCACGCCATGCTCGTAACTCATAGATTCTTCAAACACATAGTCCGGATTATAAAAGAAATTCGCCTCGCGAATCGCTCGCTTGTAGCCGAGAAACCTTTTCTCGACGACGCCATCCTTGCGAATCGCTCCTGTCACCAGTCCAATGTTCGAGTGGCCCTTATCGATCAAGTACTTTGTCGCCAAATAGCCGCCATACTCATCATCAATGCCAATCCGCTTAAAGTAACTATCGTTAATGTAGCTGTCGATCAGCACAATCGGAATGTTAATTTTCTTAAAGCCATCATAAAATTGTTCCGGATATATCCCCATCATGATGGCGCCATCCAGATTCCGCTGAACGGATAAATCCAGATAGCTCTCGCCTTGATTCACCCCTGATAACAAAAGATGATAACCGTACTCGCGCAGCTTGCCCTCTATCCCGCTGATCATTTCACTATAGAAAGGGTTTTCAAGGATAAGCTGCTTATGAGATTCCGTCTGTGGTATCACAATGCCAATCAGCTTAGATTGGTTCTTGACCAAGCTTCTCGCCGAGAAATCAGGTATGTAGTTCATTGTGTCAATAATCTTCTTAATGCGCTCGATCGTTTCATTGGAGACCTTATCCGTCCTGCCATTCAATGCATAGGAAACTGCGGCTGCTGAAACGCCTGCGACTTTTGCCACATCTTTGATTGTTGGTTTTTTCATGAGTTCCCCTCTTTAGTTACACGTTTAACTAGATTATAAGACGGAATTCCTGAAATTACAATATGATAACGCTATCTTTTGCCCATTAAATTCATTTATAAGTTATGCGTTTAACTAAATAAAGTTTAATGTCTATTTCGATAACCTGGCAAAAACGCAAACCGCCCCAATCCCTGACATCAAGTCAGATCATGGAGCGGTTTCACTAATTCACTATTTTTTAGAAATCGTTACGGTTCTGCTTGACCCGTCCCAACCTACCGTTCCTCCGAAGGTTTCACCTACAAACCTAGCTGGTGCTAACGTATAGCCGTTAACTAACTGGGCAGCTTCGTCTAACTGCCGGGCTTGGCCATTCACATAAACCGTCTTCTGATCAAGGGTCAACTTCACTGTCGTGCCGCCCTTTTTGGCTGTAACCGATCTCGTTGCCGCCTCGTATTCAACGGTCGCTCCCATCGCTTCAAATATAGCCCGAAGCGGTGTCAGCGTTGAGCCATTCCTAATAACAGGCGCTTGCTCAAAAGTCAGTTCCTTGCCGTCTAATTCGACGGATACTTGCGACGAGATGCCATACGTACGCAAAGCAACCTGAGCTCCCGCTTTGTTGTAAACTTTGATCTGCATGACAGAGCCTTCGGGCACTTCACCTGCTTTCAGCGTGAGCCCATAGGGCAAGTCTGTCTGTGAGGCAATAACCCGTCCATTCAAGACATAATCCACTTTGCCTATATAAACGTCAGGAATTTTGACGAACGGAATGAATTCGGCTTGTTTAGTGAACGCTTGGTGATTGGCATTTACTGGTACATAGCCCAGCTTATCTGACGGTTGAGCACCATCGGCAACCTTGGACAGCAAGTAAGGATTCGCAATAAGCTTGCTATAGTACGCCTGAATTTCTGAAGAGTCCGACAATGAGTAGTCGTTCTTCGCATTCGTCATTTTTTGATCCACATTAAAATAAGTAATCGCTTTTAATCTCGGATATTTGTACGGCATAATTTCATATAGACGCTGCAGGTTAAGCTTGGCCCATTCTGTAAAGTCCTCGTCAGCAGCATGTGAATAATGCGGAACTCCCGTTTCGCTGAGCATCAAAGGCTTTCGGTCCGAATAGGTGTTATATAGTCTCGTGAGCCTTTCGACGTTGCTCGTAGAAATCATTGTCGGCAGAGATGGATCCCCGTTTTCGTAAGGTTCTATGTACAAACTAACCCCGACCCAATCTACATAATCGTCTCCAGGATAGTAAGGGTCGATATCGTTCGCAGGCACATCGCCTGGGCTCCAAACCATGGCAACGTTAGGCGCTTCTGAGGCAAATACATCATGCAGCATGCGGAATTTGGCGATGTACTGCGCAGGGTTGCCGTGCCATTTGACCCAAGCGCCATTCATCTCACCTGCAAAACGCAGGAAAATGGGGATACCCGCAGCCTTGGCATCCTGTGCCCATTTGCGCAAATACGTTCCGTCCGCCACAGGATCCAGACCATCATCCGGTTCCCAAGCGATCTGCAAGGCTCCGCCAGCCTCTTTCGCCCGCTTCGCATAAGTAGCAGGGAAGCCTTGCCCCCAATGAGCGTAAGCCAAGTAAATCGCATGATTTTTACCATAAACGGATTCTGTTTTCGTAAAAAGGTTCCCTACTTTAGGATCCTGCTCCGAATACATACCCAGGTACGTCCCATAGGCGGGCTCAAATTTGGCGAGACGACCGCTTTGCGGCAAAGCCTGCCGTTTAAGCTCAGAGGGATCACGTTCCGTTCTATATAATTCAATCGTCGTTCGAATTTGATCCGCGCGCTGCAGTTTGACGGCTCCCCAATCTCTTCCTGCTTTCACCCAATATTGATTCTCTAACTCATAGTAATAAATCGCTTGGTCATAGTTCCCAATTGCATCATAGTAAGCATCCAATTTCCCGCAAAAGAGTGCGGCATTTTCCCATTCCCCTATGCTTGCATAATGATTAGCAAGGAACTGCCAATGTGGAACGGCCTCGGCTTGATTGCCTTCTGCGCGAAGCGACTCCGCTTTCTGCCAATGATCCCACACGATGTCGGCGTGTACAGGCGCTGGTGAAACTGCGATACTAGCAGCCAATAAACCAACAGCTAATGTTAGAATGCTTACTTTTCTTGTTGCTTTTTTCAAATCAATTGACTCCCTTCTTCTGTGTTGTCTGTGAGTTGTCATTAAGTGAATACGTCAAGAACTCTCGAAAGTAGCACTTTTCATAAAAATACAAAAAAGAGAGGCTGTCTCACCAGGTTAACAACCTAGCGAACAGCCCTCCTATTAATCGTTATCTGGATTTCACCAGGATAGCTCTTATTCGTTTTCGTTGTTGCTGTGTTAACGGCTGTACATAAGCATGATTTCCGATAGGCGCCGCACCGCGAATCAGCCCCCCCTTGTACGATTGACCTGCTGCAGGGATCGCCACACGCAACCCATACGTGGACATGACCAAGCCAATCGGATTACTGATCGAACGGACACCGTCTGGTGTTCCCGCGAAATTAAGTGCGGCTGCGAACCGATCGCTTGCCCGGAGCCATACGGAGCCGGAATCCCCGGGAAGCGACACAGGTCCGTTATTACCGCGAATGACAGATTGATTGCGGAATAGCAAATCACCCAAAGTGCCTCCGTAGGAAACCCGAATATCCACATTATTGGCTTCAACCGTTCCTCTGACGAAACCGGTTGTCCGGCCTGACTTCATCACTTGCAGACCAACGGGGTAGCTGAGCAGATGACCTGGAACTGTAATCAGTTGTCCAGATGAGCTAATTTGGTAACGGGGATTTAACAAACTATTGGCATTCGGGATCGCTATGGCTGAATCCTGAAAATTAACGCCTCCCGGAATTAATCGAACGAATTGAAAGGCTCTGCCAATTGTATCTCTGCTTGCAACGCCGCCATCAGCTGGACCAGGCTGCAGCGTAGATGTGAAGGAAGTGGAATTGTCTCTGATTAACACATGGTTATTGCTGAGCACATACAGTTGATTATTTTTAATCACGATGAGACCCGCTGTTCCTGTAGCAGCTGGATTCACTCTGCCAATACTTACGCCTCCGGGAACAGGACGCACTCGACTTGTGAACAACTTAGCTTTCGCTCCCTTAGGTTTGGCACTCTGCGCATGGGAATTGAATTTGCCGGCATGCACGAAACGTATGGGAACTGCACTTCCTGCTTTGGCTAATGTCCCTTTGAGGCTGTTCATACTGGAAGGGACGATCTTCTGATGCGTATAAACGATCACGCCTGCCCCCAGAGCCGGTTTATTAGGGTCGGCATAACCTACTCCTACGGCCGTAACCTCAGCTCTTTTTAACAGGACGGGCGAAATTCTATTCTTATGTTTTAGAGCCTCGTGAAAAGTAGCCATTTGCATTCTCCTCTTTTTTAAAGATGTTGCAGTCTATGCCAACTTGTACGAATTGGCGTGATGCGTTCACCTAAAGAGAGTGATAGAGAGCAAAAAAGGCTAACGACGCTGATGCGACGTTAACCTTGGTATAGAAATCTATAATTCTTCTAAAACGATACGGCTGCCGCGACCGGATGGTTCGGCAGGATGGACGATTAATTTGCGCGTCAGTCGAGCTCGCAGCTCAGGCACATGGGAGATAACACCTACAGCCAAGCTGTCCATATGCAGCTTCTCCAGCGCCCCGATCACCATATCGAGCAGATCTTGATCCAGCGTTCCGAAGCCTTCATCGAGGAAGAAGAACTCCAGCGGGTATTCCCCTTTCAGCTGAATTTGCGCCGAAAGAGCGAGCGCCAGCGCCAGGGAGGTAAGGAATGTTTCCCCTCCGGACAATGTGCTGACCGGCCGTTTCACCCCGCCATTGGCATCATCGCGGATGACAAAGCCGCCGCCTGAGTCGACTTCAATCGCATAGCGTCGACGCGTCAGTTCACCGAGCCGCTCCGATGCCGCGCGGCTGACTTGCATGAGCTGCTCTTCGGCCAGGTATTCGACGAAGGCATTGGCTTTGAGCACGGCTTGCAGCTTGCCAAGCCGTTCCAGCTGCGCCGCCTGCTCGAGACGGCGCGATTCGAGCTCACGCCAACGCGTATGCCGCGCAGCGAGCTCGCTGGCGCCCTGCGCCGCTGTGGCCCGCGCCTCCAGCGCAGCCTCGGCAGCGGCCTTGGCGGCGCTCAGCTGCGCCTGCGTGAGCGCCCACTCGGCCGCGCTCAGCACGCGGCCCTGCAGCTTCGCTGCTAGCTGCGCCAGCTGGGCGCGCAGCGCCTGCTCGCGCTCGCGATGCTCCGCCGCGAGCAGCGCCCATTGGCGGCGCTGCTCAGGCGCCAGCGCCGCAGCCGCTGCGGCTTCGCGCGACGCGAAGCCGTTCTCTGCGAGCGCGCTATGCAGCGCGCGCTCGGTCTGGGCGAGCTGCCGCGCCGCGGCGGCAGCGGCTTCGGCGGCGGCGCTGTAGCGCTGCGCCGCCTGGAGCTGCTCGCGCTGCGCCTGCGCATGCGCGAGCTTGGTCTGCTGCGCGAGCTGCCGCAGCCGCGCAAGCGCGGAGGTCGCCTCCGCGATGAGCTGCGGCACAGCCGCGCCTGGCGCGCGCAAAGCGAGCTGCCGCGACTTGTCGGCGGCGAGCTGCGCTAAACCCTGCAGCCGCTCGTGCAGCTGCAGCGCCGTTCGATCCTGCTCCAACAGCTCGCGCTGGAGCCCTTGCATCGTGCTCATCAATTCCTCAAGGAATGGAATGCTCTTCTCAATCCGGCTGCGAAGTTCATCGGCAAGACGCTCATCCGCCAGAAGCAAGTCAAGCTGCTGCTCAACCTTTTCCCAAACCAACTCAGCATAGGTCTCTTGCCATCTCTTCCGCTGATCATCCAAAGCAATCTGAAAAAGTTTCAGCTTGCCGTCCGCTTCCTGCCACAGATTTCCAGCCGCTTCCAATTGAGCGTTCACTTGCACCAGCTGCTGGTCATAGCGAACCTGATCTTTATGAAGACGGGCATAGATGCTTTCCAATTCATCAAAAGCCGACTGCTGCTGTTGCGCAAACGACGCCATTTCCTTCCATTGCAGCAAAAGCACCTCTAATGTTATACCTGCTTGCGCGTCAGCCCATCTTCCTGCTGAGGGTACTGTCGCTGCCGCAGCAACTTGCTCCCAAGTAAGAGATGCTTGCTCTACCGTTGTTGAATGAGGAGAAGATGACATATCCCAAGCTTGCTGATGAACAGCTTCCCATTTGCGCAGCAGTTGATTATGTGTAAATACATGCTCCTTCACTAGCTGGAACAGGAGTTCGGATTGATGAATTTGGTCTTCTGCTGAATCCGGCTTGCCCGCCTCAGTTGCGGTTGCTTGCCCTCCCTTTGCGTGACTAAAAGGATGTTCCGTGGAACCACAAACAGGACAAAGTTCACCTTCTTGCAAATCATTGGCCAAAATGGCAGCCAAGGCATGACGTTCTTCCAATTTCATCCGTCTTTTCTGAACGTCCAGCACATCTTGCAGATTCGGAATGAACGCCGAGAATTGTTTGAGTTGGTTCTGAATTTCTGCCCCAGTCTGCGCGGATTGCTTCAGCCATACGGCTAACTCGCTTTGCAATTTCTCTTGAAGAGCTAGCACTTGCTGCTTGCTCCGTTCCAGAACCGCCACTGCATCAGCTTTATCCGCTTTACTTTTATGAGCTTCCGCCCCTTGCAATTGAAGCTGTTCAAACGTCTTCTTCTCATGAACCGCACCTTGCAGAAGTTGCCTGGTTGCCGCACTCGTCTCTACCGTTTTTAGTTTTTCTTTGAGATCCGTTTGTTTCAAAATCGCTTTTTGCTTCGTTTCTTCCTGTTTCGTGATTTCAGCCTGCAGCCTTGCTATATTCGATTGGGCCTCACCCTCTTGCTGCCGAGCCGTTTGAATCTGCGTTTGCACCTGATTCAACTCCTGCTCGATAACAAGCGCTTGCTCCAATTGGTCAAGCCGCAGCATGAGCGGACCTTCTTCCCGCGCTAATTCCTGCTGGGCATGCTCGGATTTCTCGGCTGCAGTTTGATGCGTGATTTCCGCTGCCTGCTGATGGGCTGTCATTTGCTCCAACTGAATCCCGCTCGTTCGAACGTCATCGAGAGCGAGACTGTGCTGATCCAAATAAGGCTTAACGCGATCAGCTTGCTCAGCTTTTTGGAGCAGATGCTCTTTCTCCCGAATCGCTGATTCCTGCTCTTGCTGCTTTTGCGCGTCTAGCTCCAGCTTCTCTTTCTCCTGCTGCCACTCAAACAGCTGTTTGTACTGCTCGTAGTTCGCTTCCTGCTGGGCAAGATGCAATCGACTGCGAACGGCTTCCTCCTCCGCTTGTGCAAGTCTTTCACTAGCTTCCTGCAAAGCTTGCTCCGAAGCATCCCCAAGGCCCATTTGCTCAGCAGCGAGCTGTTTCACGGAACTATCGGTTTCCTTCACCCTGGAGCTGACTTTGGCGCTTAAATGATCGCCATATGGTTCTAAATGAAATAATCGCTGCAGCATTTGCCGTCGATCTTTCCCCGTCAACGTGAGGAATTCAGCGAATTTCCCCTGCGGAAGCACGACCGCTCTCGTAAAATCCTGCATCGACAGCCCCAATATCATCTGTACCTGCTGATTCACTTCACCTGATTTGTCGGCAAGTACAATCGTTTCCTGCTCTTTCATATGTAAAAGGCGTGTTATCGTGCCATTGATGGACATTTCCGTCCCACGCTTGAATTGCCGCTCTACATGGTATCGTTCTGTGCCGATCGCATTCGTAAGTTCAAATGTAAAGGAAACGAATAACGTTTGTTCCGCATGATTCATAATGGCTTGCGTGCCACCGCTGGCTCTCTCAACCTTACCGTATAAGGCTAGTGTGATCGCATCCAAAATCGATGATTTCCCGCTGCCCGTCGGCCCGAATATGCCAAAAACGCCCGCGTCCACTAACTGGCCAAACTGAATCGTCTGCATTTCGCGATAACTTTGAAGCCCTGACATTTGCAACTGAATTGGACGCAAATCGAAGATCTCCTTTCATCCTTCTAGTTTCCTAATCCCCGAATGAATCAGTCAGATCTTTCTCCTGCACTAATTCCAGAAACAACCGCACTAATTCCGGTTCAGGCTGCGCACCACCGGTTTGACGCGCATAGAACCGGGTAAAATGCTCCTCCATCGTTAAATCAGCTTTGGCTACAGCTGCCCGAGCCGTTTCCATCTCTGGATATATCGGACGAATGTGAATAAAGCCCTCATAGGCTTTGCGCAGCGTTTGAATCTGCTCAATAGACATTGCTGAAGTCATCGTAATTTCCAGATCGATCCATGCTGAAGCATCTCGCCCCTCTTCCAGCCATTGATGCACCTGACCGATGCCATCTTTGGCTTTCCAGCTTACGAGCGGCCGGCCGGAAGTCAGATAAATTTCCTTCGGCTCAGCAGCTTGTCCGGGAGCCAGATCCAGGATCGTAACGGACTTCGCTTGTCCAGCTTCCGAGAAGCTGTAGGCGAGCGGTGATCCGCAATAGCGGATGGGGGAGGCCGCTTTTACATTCTGCGGTCTGTGCAAATGCCCCAAGGCCACGTACTGGGCGCCTGCCGTCAGTGCATTCGTATCCACCGTATAAGCTCCGCCTACTTGAATTGGCCGCTCAGATTCCGTCTCATGACCGCCAAGTACATACAAATGACTCATAATCAAATTCACCGTATCCGTCTGGAAAAATTGGGCCTGTTTGCGAATCAGCGCTCCAACCCGCTCCGAATACTTGCTGCGCAGTACCTCTTCTTCGGCGATGTCGGACAGCAGCTCCTTCAAACGGGATTCCGAAGGATAGGGCAGCGCAATTAAGCGCGCCATTTCGCCAGTCTTAGCTATGCCAATCGACTGAATTTCAGGTATCGGAAGTCCAATAATCGTTATCCCTTGTTTGGCGGCAAGTGGACCTGCGGCGGCAAGCCGATCCGGGTGATCATGATTTCCGGAAATAATCGCTACATGCCGCTTCCCGCCTTCTGCCAAGCGCGCGATACCTTCATAAAAGAGCTGCTCAGCAGCCGCAGGCGGATTCACACTATCGTAGATATCCCCTGCAATTAATACCAAATCAATCGCCTCATCCTGAACGATACGCACAAGCTCATCCACAAAAGCCGTCTGTTCCTCCAAACGGCTTCGTCCTTCAAGGGATCGCCCAAAATGCCAATCCCCCGTGTGTAAAATCCGCATACCTCAACCCCCGCTCTACATCTCCAGCAATTTGGCTCCGTCAAAAAAATACAGGAACTTGCCGCTTAACGGCCGCTTCCAGATATGTTCCACAGCCCGCGAATACAGCGATATTTGCTTCTCATAACGCAATTGAAGCTCCGCATCACTGCTGCCCTTGACGGCATCAGTTTTATAATCAACAAGCACAAGCCCGAGTTCATCTTCAAATAAACAATCGATAACCCCTTGGATCAATACGGTCTCACCTGTCGTGGAACGATCAATGCCGGCATACACTTCTTCGGCAGGCAACCCATAGCTGAACGGCACCTCACGCTGCACATTCGCAGCCCGGACCATCCGTTTTCCAACCTCGGTCTGAAAAAATTGCAGCATAACGGGAATGTCTACGACTTCACTTTGCTCCAAAGTTAGCGTCATCTTGTCAAGCATCTCTGCTAAAGTAGCTCGAATGCTAGCCTCTGTCGGCGCTTCCTGCAAAGACAGGTTTTGCATGACCGCATGAACAATCGTTCCTTTTTCGGCTGCGGTCAGCTTCTTTTCTTCCATAAACCTAGGTCTGCGCCACAAGGCAGAAGCCGTTTTACTGGTCCCTACGACAGCAGCCTCCCCTTCCAATGACGCCACATCGCCGCCAAAAGGAAGCTCCATTTCATCGGCAATCCGATTCATCTCCGACAACCTTTTGATTTCGGAAACCGTTGTTTTGGCAAAAAGTTTGGGAGCATCCGGGTAGGCATAATCCCACGAAAGCTTGTCTTCCAACCAACTTTTCCAAACTCCTGATGCAGCCACAGGCTCCAGCTGACGGATACTTTCCATCCGATTCCCGTCGGGAATATAGCTTTCTTCTTCCAGCAATTCAACGTCCTGCAAGTCCTCAGGCACAATAACCGTAAGTTTCCACCTGGAAGAATCAGCTAGAAGCCGCACACCCGAGGAGGATTCGCTAATCCCTAGCCGCTCTCTCCATAGCGTACTATCCGGGTGACGAAGCAAGGCAGGACCTACCCAGTCCAGATAGCTTTTGGCTTTGGCTAGTTCAAAGTCAGGCAAATACCATTCTGTTCTGGCAAGATGACGTCCCCAGCCACGCAGCAGCTTGTCCAGCGACTTCACCGTTCCCAGTAAATAAAGCTTCTCTCTCGCTCTGGTTAAGGCGACATACAGTACTCGCATTTCTTCAGCCAATAGCTCCAGCTTCATGCGTCTCTTGATCGCCAGCGAAGGCAATGTCGGATAACTAACCCGCAGTGCGGTATCGACAAATCGCGGCCCAAAACCAAGCTCTTTGTGCAGCAGAAACGCTTCATTCAAATCTCGCTGGTTAAACATTTTGGCCATGCCAGCGACGAATACAACAGGAAATTCCAGCCCTTTGCTTTTGTGAATAGACATAATCCGCACAACATCCTCTTGCTCGCCGAGCGCTCGCGCTGTTCCCAGATCGCCGCCGCTTTCTTTCATACGTTCAATAAAACGAAGGAATCGAAATAATCCGCGCAAGGATGTGCTTTCATATTGCCGAGCCCGGTCATACAGCGCCCTCAAGTTCGCTTGTCTTTGCATGCCCCCCGGCAAACCGCCTGCGAAATCGTAGTAGCCCGTTTCTCGATAAATCAACCAGATTAAATCAGCCAACGAGCCCTGTCTTGCCTCATTTCGCCATTTTTCCAGCAAGGTCAAGAAGTAACTTAGCTTCCCGAATAAGACTTCATTGCCAGGCAGCCTTTCACCACTAACCAGTTGTAGTACGGACTCATAAAATGGCAAGGTTTTGTCCGCGACACGAATTTGCGCCAGATCTTCAGCCGTTAATTGAACAACTGGCGATCGAAGCACCGCTGCCAAAGGGACATCCTGATACGGGTTATCGATGACCTTCAATAACGAAAGCATCACTTCCACTTCCGTTGCCGAGAAATAGCCCGTGCTTAGCTCCGCATACGCGGGTATCCCCTGCTTCTTGAGCTCCTCGATAAGAATCGGCGACCACATCTGTGTTGCCCGCAGCAGAATCACGATGTCCCGGTACGTGGCAGGCCGATCTCCTCCAGTTCTTTTATCAAAAACCTGAAAAACTTCCTGTCCCCCTGCACCCAACAATCCTCTGATTTGCCGCGCGATGGTTCGGGCTTCCAACTGGGCTGTTTCAAGCTCTTGCGCTTCCAGAACAGGGTCTGGAGGCAGCGCTTCCCCCTGAGCTCCCAAGTCCGCACTCAGCTCTTCATCCTCATCTCCCGAAGCGTATGATTCCGTCTTGTCGGGTGCATCCGCTGCGCGGTCAATAAGCAGCATTTCGACCGAACAATCTGAGGCAGATGGCGGGTATCCCGCTCCGTATACAAGTTCTGCCCGCTCGTCATAGGCGATTTCACCGACAGATTCATTCATGATTTGTTTGAACACAAAATTCACCGCATCAACCACTTGCAGACGGCTCCGGAAGTTCCGCGCCAAATCGATGCGCCCGCCCGGGGATGTGTTTAACGTAGGTTCAGCTTTATTGGAACGGTAAGCCTTGTATTTCTCCAGAAAAAGTCCTGGCTCAGCAAGGCGGAACCGGTAAATACTTTGTTTCACGTCGCCAACCATAAATCGGTTGCCTGGCTTCGCCTGCGAGATTAATTCAACAATTGCTTCCTGCACGCGATTCGTATCTTGATACTCATCCAAAAGCACTTCCACAAATTGCTGCCGATACGAGTTAGCCGCTTCAGAAGGCACGAGTTCTCCCGGGATCGAACCCGGAGCGCTTAGAATTTGCAGACAATAATGCTCCAGATCGGCAAAATCAATTAAGCCTTTAGCTCGCTTGCCTACTTGGTATCGTTCTCCAAAATCAACCACCAAGTCTACTAGCGTATGCAGCAGCGGCGCCATCTCAGCAATCTCCTGATGAAATTGTTCCGGAGTTCGGCCGAACAGTTCTTCCTGGATTGTATTGATCTGGTCCTTGGCTTTATTCCGAAGCTCTTTGACTTCCTCTTGCATGCCTTTGTCATAATCATCGCCTCGGCAAGCTTTGAGCTTCCCGAATTCAACAGTTTGAAAACCTCGATACAGAACTTCCCATGGATAGGTAGTAGTTTCGAGTAAATTATTCACGAGCAATAAATCCTCTTGCAAATTGTCCAAGTACGGGGCCGGCCCGCCAGGCGATTCCGCAATGACGATTGCTTGACGCAGCAAGTCCGCAGTGCCTTCCAAATCGAGCGTCAGGTCGCGAATCAAACTCTGCTCCCAGCGAGAATAATCGACCGGCGCAGCGGCAGCCGCAACATAAGGCAGTGCCTCTTCGAAGATGAAGGCACTTTCTTCCATTCCCTCCTGCATCTTCGGTGCAGGAGGACCAAACATCGAAGCCGTAGCCCTTAGCCAATGCTCCGGCCACGGGTGGCTGCGCGACACATCATACAGCTTCTGAATAAGCTGCATGATGGCGTCGTCGTTGCGCTCGCCGCTGAACGAATCGACCAGCCTCCAGAAGGCGCTGTTCTCTCCGCTTGCGGCGTAATATTCCTCGAGCATGTCGCCAAGCAAGTCTTGGCGCAACAGCTCGGCTTCCGTTTCATTCGCGATCCGGAAGCCGGGATCCAAACGAATGAGACTGAAGTAGCGCTGCACGACTTCCAAACAGAAGGAGTGCAGCGTCGTAATCGAAGCGCGTCCCATTAAGGCAAGCTGCTTGCGCAGATGCTGCGAATGCGGCTGCTTCATCAGTTCTTTCTCCAGCGCTTCGCGAATCCGATGCTTCATCTCCGAGGCAGCCGCTTTGGTGAAGGTTGCGACTAGCAGCCGATCCACGTCCACAGGCTCCCATTCATCCGAAATTCGGCGGATAATCCGCTCCACGAGGACGGCCGTTTTACCGGAACCCGCAGCTGCTGCGACCAACATATTTTGACCCTTTAGTGTAATGGCGTCCCATTGATCGTCCGTCCATGTACTTCCGAGAGGCTTAGGCTGTTGTTTATTCATGAAGAGATCTCCTTTCCGGCTTGATTAGGCCTTGACATTCTGCTCCAATTCGGACCAGAGCTGGTCTTTGGCCCGCTGTTTCAATACGTGTACTTCATTGCCCTCAAATAAGGGATCGAACTGACAAATCGATTTATAAGAGCAGTGCAGACAAGCGGTTTTTTTGCCCAAACGGTAAGGATTGATGTCCACATGGCCATCCGTGATATCCGTGCCGATCTGCTTCACTTGTTTGCGTACATATTTGCGCAGTGTGTCCCACTGTTCATCTGTAGCGACTGACGAAGTCGAATAGAAGCTGCCGTCTTTCTTCAAGGCAACCGGAATCAACTGCGAGTGGCCGGCGCTTTTCAGCAATTCATCATCCATCAAACCGGCAACTTCCGCGTCCGCAGTAATTAAGCCTTTCATTTTATAACGTTTGCGCAGCTCTTTTTCAATTTGATCCAAATCGAGCGCATTTTTTTGCTGCAGCATCGGATTATGTACATGGAAATACAGGACGCCTGCCGGCTTGGCCGCAATTCCCAGCCACTGCTCCGCATGCGTAATAATAACGTCCAGATACGTCAACATTTGTAGCGACAGCCCATAATACACTTCTGACAACTGCAAAGAAGTTGAACTCGATTTATAATCAATCACCCGTAAAAGAACGCCCTGCTCGCCTTCTGCACGATCAACACGGTCAATTCGTCCGATAATTTCCATCGTACAGCCATTTTCCAGTTCAAAGGTAAGTGGCGGCAAGTCTTTGCCTGGTCCAAAATCAATTTCCAGACCTAGCGGTTCAAACTGCCCATGCTTCGCATGTTCGCCAAGCACGACAGCCGCTCTGCCTACAACCTGCTTCAATTTCCTCGCGATATAGGCATACCGGCTGGAACTGAGCAAGATTTCCCCTTGCAGCCTTGGCGCAAGCTCATCCACCACCTGAGCGGAACGCTCCATGCACTGCTCAGCCGTCAACGAACCCCAATCAAGTTGATCCTGCTGAAGCTTTTGCACAAATTGATTCAATGCCGCGTGGAACAGCTGTCCAATGTCCGGAGCATCAAGCCGGTATACTCTTCTTTCCTGCAGCCTTAACCCATGGGATACAAAATGCGAGAATGGACAGGCCACATACTTCTCCATTCTGGAAACACTCGCCCGCAAATTTTGACCATACAGTAATTTGCTAGTTCGGGGACTAAGACCCTTTTCTTTATTCGTATATTGTAAAGCCTGAACGACGGATTGCAGTTTCATATGCCAGATCGGCTTATTCGCGTACCAATTATACGTCTCCCACCAGAGGTCATCGATTCGCCCTCCCAACATCCAGTGCTTCATGCGGACTGCCAGATAGGAAATCGTTTGATTCGGATGGGCAATGTAAGCAGCTTGCTCCTGCGCTGGCGTTTCATTGGATGGCTCTGCGAGCAAGAGCGGCGCTTCTGTTCCTGGGAAAAGCTGGCGAATCTGCTTGATAAGCTCCGAAGGCAGCAGCGATTTCCCTTCTTCATCGGCTAGTGGATAGCTCAGCCACAACCTTTTGCCCGGCACCGTTAAAGAGGTATAAACAATAAACTGCTCATCCAGCAGCTTGCGGCGGCTGCCGTCTGCCATCGGTAATCCAGAGTCTGTCAGAACGGTTCTTTCCGCTTCCGTCAGAACACCTTTCTCTGCCATTTGAGCCGGGATTACCCCATCATTGACACCAAGTATATAGGCGTACCGGATGCCGCTCGAGCGAGTGCGGTCCATGCTTCCGATTAACAATTGATCCATCGAAGGCGGTACCAGTCCAAGCTTCATACTTTCCATCCCAGTCTCAATAAGACCGTTAAACAGTTCCAAAGACAAGCCGTCCTCACCCATCGTCTCCACCAGTTGGTCCAGCATGTCCATCACGCTGTCCCACATTTGGCCATGCTCGCGGGCTTTTTCCGGTTTGCCTTCATGAATCGCTTGCTGACTCCATGCCTCCAGCTTCTCCGGTGCTTGCACCGTTACCAGCAGATCATACAACGCAGTGACTTGATCTCTAACCGTTGTGGCTTGCTGCAAACGTTTGGCAAAAGCAAGCAGCGGCTTTACAACCCATGATTTGCTCGTATTTAGCGCATCCAGCTCGTCAGTTGGCTCCAGCAGCTGATCTTCCGCTTGCTCCAAGTTAGCTCGAAACTTAAATGTCCAAGGCTTGCCATCTGTCCAGCGATAACCCTGGATACCGAACGCCAGCACATAATTCTCCAGTTTATCCAGCTCTGTTCGCTGGTAGGCTGCATCTGCCGGGATTAAAAGGTCGGTTTTGACACAGCGAAATACAGCATCATAGTGCCAATTATGGAGCACGACTTCCAGCGCTGAACGAATAAATTCAACCAACGGATGATGCAGGACTGACCTCTTTTGGTCAAAAAAGTGAGGAATCTCATGGTCAGTCAGAATCGCTCTCAACAAGTCCTGATAGCCTTCCATATTGCGCACCATGACGGCAATCTCCCGCCAGCGAACACCTTGCTCGCGGACGAGCAGCAGCATGTCGCGGATCGCGCCTTCCACTTCTGCACGGCGGTGCACCGCTTCTTTGATGACAAGTTGATCGCTTAACTTCTCCAGAGCTGCTGGTTGGTACCGCTGTGCGGCCCCGCCAATTCGGCGGTCGAAATGACGCTCCAAATAACCAAGCGCCGGGCTATCCTCATATCGCGGGGAATTCTCTGGGGCCAGATGATGTACCTCTGCTGCTTCTAGGCCTAATTGCCAGATGAGATTCTGCATGCGGACCATCGTTGTTGCCGTAGGATGAAAGAGATCCAGCTCATCCGGCGAATCACCAGCTTGCCATTCACGGTCTACACAAAGCGTCACGGTCACCTGCTTGCAATTGGCGAACAAAGCGCCAAGAACAGCAAACTCCTGAGGTGTGAAGCCATGAAAGCCGTCAATCCAGATCGAAGCTGACTTCAAATAGACCGAGTTCGGAATCTGCTCAGCGAGCAGTGTCAGATAATCTTCGCCATCCAGATATTGACGTGCTAATTCCGCTTCAAACTGGCGATAAACCAGTTGAATATCATGCATTTTATCCCGCAGCAACCCACTTTCTCCAAGTGCAGCTATGCGCTTATTTTCATGATTCATGAGTTGTTCGGCTGTGACGCAATAGCGCTTCATTTCCGTAAAAATTTGATTAAGTCTATCCACAAAGCCCATCTGTTCAGCCGAATGTCCAAACAGTCGAAGCTTTTCTTTGTATTTATGTAAAATGCTTGTTAACAGCAGTTTCTTACCCGTATCATCAATCGGCAATCTGGCT
Source organism: Paenibacillus sp. HWE-109 (assembly GCF_022163125.1). Lineage (NCBI taxonomy): Bacteria > Bacillati > Bacillota > Bacilli > Caryophanales > Paenibacillaceae > Paenibacillus > Paenibacillus sp. HWE-109. Next base: position 3,774,698 of record NZ_CP091881.1, read on the forward strand.
GTGCCACCCTCTTCCTGCATGACCCGCCAAGCGAGTCGGTGAAAACTTAGCACTTGGGCGCGAATCATCCCGCGAATCCCGGGATCCGAGACTAGCGCATGCTCCGCTTGAAAAGTTGCCTGCTCAGGCACCAATAAAACGAGCGGATTGCCCTCTGGCTCCGCCGCCAGCTGCTGTTTCATTTCTATTAAGCAACGTTCACTTTTGCCACTACCGGCTCTGCCGATTACGAATCGAATAGACATACAGGGCCTCCTCATTGTTACTTCTCTATCTTTCCTATTCTATCATACTTTTGGTAGAAAAGAGGCGTGGCAGATGATGGGCTTGCAGACCAAAAAGCTGCATCCAACTCCGTGTATTGAGTTGACATGCAGCTATCTATTGCAAATACAATTTATGAAAGTGTAGTTGGCAGCTCACCCACATACACGGATTGCGGCCGAAAGATTCGATTACAGCTTGCTTGTTCCAGCAGATGTGCCGTCCAGCCAACCATCCGGCTAACCGTAAAGCTTGGCGTAAATAGACTCGGCGGCAAAGATATAGCGCGCATCACCGCTGCGGCATAGAACTCCACATTGACATATAATTTTCTGCCAGGCTTATATTCAGCCAAGAGATCGACAGCGACCTTTTCAACATGCACAGCTAGCTCAAACCAGGGATCTGCGGAAGCTAGTTCCGTCATGATTTGCCTCAAGGCTTCTGCTCTGGGGTCGTTTGTTTTGTAAATCCGATGTCCGAAGCCCATAAGCCGTTTACCCGATGCCAACTCTTCGGTCAACCAAGATACAGCACGATCTTTGCTGCTTATTTGATCCAGCATATCGAGCACTTCAGACGGGGCTCCTCCGTGCAGCGGGCCTTTCATCGCGCCAATCGAGGCGCAGAGCGCTGAAGCAAGGTCAGACTGTGTAGAAAGAACTACTCGTCCCGCAAAAGTAGAAGCATTCATACCATGCTCCATTGCCAACACAAAGTAAGCCGTCAGTACCTTCACATGCGCTGGTTGAGGGACTGCACCTGTCAGCATATACAAATAGTTGGCTACATGATCCAAATCGGGATGAGGGTCGACAGGCTCGAGACCTAGCGATTTCCGGTAATGATAAGTGATCAGCGTAGGCAGCATAGCCGTGTAAGCCAAAACATCATCTTCACTTGGGGGCCACGCTTTATGCTGTTCAGCCCCTTTAGCAGAAATTGCAGTACGCAGTACGCTCATCATATTACTCTGAGGCGGAAGCAGATCCACTACTGCTTTCAGCGTTTCAGGGATAACACGCAATGGGCTCCACCTTTTTTTGAATATTTGAAGTACTTCCGGCGTTGGGAGCTTCCCTTGCCATAGCAAATAAGCCGCTTCTTCAAAGCTCGCTTGAAGCGCCAACTGTTTCGCCTCATACCCGCGATAGACCAGATATCCTTTTTGTCCATCCACCAAGGAAATTTCTGTTTCTGCTGCTATTACACCTTCCAAACCGGTTACTGAAGCCATACGCGTTTCCTTCCTTTCGATGAGAAGAGATTTCTCTTTTTCTCATCATAGTCGGTTAGCGCTGAATCATCCAATTGGCGTTTCTTCTCAGTTCGATAAATTAAATTTAATAAATATAATTTATTGATCATATAATTTTATAGATATGGATGTAATGCGAATAAGCGCCTCTGGAGGCTCTTATTCTGATCAAACTGCCGCTAGCGGTCAGGCCCCCTAATTCCGGAGAATCGGTTGTACAACAAGGTGTTATCTTCGTATTGCTTGTTTTTTGAAGCGCTGTCGGCTTCTTTTGCTAGTTAAATGGCGAGCACATAGCTGGACGTATCCATCGATGCTTTTTCTACCCACCTCATAAATGCGGCTGGCGATCGTTTACCGAGGCTTCTATGCATGCGACGATTATTATAAAAATCCATGTACGTATGAATAGCTCGATAAGCTTCTTCAAACGTTTCAAAGCTTTCTTTCCTCAATAAGTCACGCTCTAATGTGGCATGGAATGATTCGATATAGGCATTTTTATTGGGCGTTTTGGGTGGAATCCGCTCGTGAATCATCGTTTCATCCTCACACATGTCTCCAAAAGCCTTGCTAATAAACTGAGGACCGTTGTCTGTGCGAATAATCGGCTTGCTTGCACCTGATGCTATGCGTGAACGTAGAGCGTCTTTAACCGCTTGGCAAACATGCTTAGCTTCGCAGCTGGATCCAAGATGATAGCCGACGATGCTTCGATCAAATACATCGATAATATCCGCGAGATAAAAGAATTGATCATAGCCTGCTACGTACCCATATTTGATGTCTAATTGCCATAGTTGGTTGGACGCGTTAATGGTATGATTGCGGGCTAAACGTCTCGGATAATGAATCTTTTTGCGCCGCTGCGGATTTAAAATACCGAGCTTCTGACATAACCGATACACTTTCTTTTTGTTGATTACAAGGCTATGTTGAACGCGCAAACACTCCGTCAGTAGAACGTAACCATAACTATGCTCCTCACCCGAAACTAGCTCTAACAGCCATTCCTCAATCTGGGCATTGCTTACGATTTGACCCGTATGCGTCTTCGAGTGAAGTGTGGCTGGACGCCCCCTTCCAGGTGCTGAAGGGCGCTTTAGCGAAGAACGCATAACTTTGTGACGGTCGTAGTAGGTCGAAGAAGCCACATTAGTTAGGCGCAGTACAGTCGTTATGGGATGTCCCTGCTCGATGAACGTTTGGGCAATGTTGAGTTTATCTTCGAGGCAGGGCTGGACTTTTTTACAAGTTCTCTCAGAATATTGTTTTCCAACTCTTTCTCTCCGAGTGCTTTTAGCGCACAAGCATATTTTTCTTCCAGTTCAGCTAGGCGCTTGGATTCAGCCATACGTTCATCTAATGTTGGTAACGCATCATCCCCAAAGGTCTCTTGATATTCCTTTACCCAGTTACGGATGGTTTTTGGCGATACATCATATCTTCGCGAAAGAACACCCGTCTTAATTCCACCAAGCGCTTCTTGAGCTACCTTGAAACGCACTTCTTCAAACACCTTGTTACGTTGTTGCACGGTATTCGCCTCCCTAATAAAAAGTGTACCTTATTTCCCGTGGTATTCTCCAATCTAATTAGGGGGCTTAATAGGATAGAAGCCTTTGAGGGCTCTTATTTCGCTGAGCAGCCGGCTTTTCGGGTGTTTCACAGCAAATAAGAGCCCCTGGAGGCTCTTATTCTGATCAAACTGCCGCTTTTGGTGCGGATAGAAGCCTTTGAGGGCTCTTATTTCGCTGAGCAGCCGGCGGGCTTTTCGGGTGCAACACGGCAAATAAGAGCCCCTGGAGGCTCTTATTCTGATCAAACTCCCGTTTTTGGCGCGGATAGAAGCCTTCAAAGACTCTTATTTCACTCTTCCGGCTTCGAAATCGGCCGATTTGCGTGAGATACTCGAGCGTCGTTCCTCTTAGCTGGACGTGCTGCCGCACCGTCCAATCTAATCAGCTACTTTTCCGTACACCTACTCTATGCGCTCTCCCAACCCTCTATCCAGCTCCACCAACAGAGCAAATTCGACTACAGATCCGCCCCTAAGGGATCGTCGTTCCTCTATTTCGGTTGCAGCCATGCAAAACAAAGCTTCCGCGGCATCGTCGTTCCTCTAAGCTGGACGTGCTGCCGCACCGTCCAATCTAATCAGCTACTTTTCCGTACACCTACTCTATGCGCTCTCCCAACCCTCTATCCAGCTCCACCAATAGCACAAATTCGGCTACAGATCCGCTCCATAGGGATCGTCGTTCCACTTTCAGCAGGATCGGGAGATTATTTGCTCCGCACCTCAAAGATTGCGAATTTCAAATAATGTCCCTCATCCACACCGAGAATACGGGGATGATCCATACCGGCTTCGCGGAATTCGATGAGGCGCAAAAGTTTGCCTGCATCTGTTGCAGCCGCATGAATCGTCTCCAGAAACAATTCTGGATGCATGTGGTACGAGCAGCTGGCGGTGACCAGATAGCCGCCTTCATTCACTAGCTTCATCCCGTGCAAGTTAATATCTTTGTAGCCGCGGCACGCGCCTTCGACGGCGCTTTTCGTTTTGGCGAAAGCCGGTGGATCCAAGATGACGACATCCCAAGTGCGGCCACCTGCGGCCACCGGTTTTGATGTGTCCACTTTGGCTGCGCCACTGCCCGCGTTCGCACGAACTTTGCGCTCATCTAGACCTTTAACCTGTGTGCGCAAATATTCAAAGGCATCGGCGACCACGAACTCCACGCGGTCTTCAAAGCCATTCAGAGCCACATTCGTTCGCGCGCTTTCGATGGCATGCTCAGAGATATCCAAGCACGTCACTTTTTTCGCGCCGAATTTACAGGCATTGAGCGTGAAGCTTCCCGTATGGGAGAAGCATTCCAAGACGGACGCGCCATCCCAATGCTGGAATGTAACGACTTTGCCATTGGCGTTAACCGGAAGTGTCTGTTTAGTGCCATTTTCCTCGATGTCTTGCAGGGCGATCCCACTGCGATGGCCCCATCCTGTCATCAAAGGAGCTATTGCTGCCCGATTCTCTCTTTGATCAAAGAAATAGCCGGTTTTCTGACCTTCTTCGATATCGACACGAATACGCAGGCCGTTCTCCCAAATATCCACATGCTTGGAGCACTCGCCATAAAGTAAACCCTTGATCTGTTTCAGCCCTTCAAGCTCACGGATCGGCACGTCGCTGCGCTCATAGATGCCTTTAGGATTCATGACTTGAATTAAAGCATTAACGATCTGCTCTCTGCAGCGATCCATCCCCATCGTCAGAATCTGAACAACCAGGGTATCCTCGAATTTATCAACGATCAGTCCCGGCAAAAAGTCCGCTTCCCCATACACCAATCGATACGACTGCGCGCCTTTCACGAACCGGGAGCGATGCTGATAGCAGCGAGTGAATCTCTCCACGAAAAACTCAGTTGTCATCGCTTCAAGTGGTTTATAAGAGACGATTCGAACTGTAATTTGCGATGCCTCGTTAAAATAACCAGTTGCCAAATATTGCCCTTGATGCGTTTGAACCGGGACAAGTTGCCCAGGCTCAATTTCTCCGTCCACGCGTTCGATTTCACTTTTGTACACCCAGGGATGACCTTGCTCCAAACGGGGTTTGCGTTTTTTAAATAGAAATACTGCTGCCATGGTGATCTTAGCCGTCCTTTGCGTGAACCCGTTCACTCTCGCTAGCTTGCTTGTCATGCTTGTCTGTACGGTCACATATATTGGTTGAAAAAAGTAGTTCGCCCACGAAGGAGACCTCTACGATGTTAAATACGATTATCGTGCCTGTGTTAACAGGCTTAGCTTTGTTTCTTTTTGGAATGAAGCTGATGGAAAGCGCGCTTCAATCCTGGGCAGGCCCACGCCTCCAGCTGTGGCTGGAGCGATTTACCCGTACGCCGGTGCGCGGCCTCGCCACGGGCACCGTGCTCACGGCGGCGCTGCAGAGCAGCACCGCCATTACCGTAATAGCCATCGGCCTCGTCGGCGCTGGCGTCCTGACCTTCCCGAGAACGCTCGGCGTCATTCTCGGCACGAACATCGGCACGTGCCTCACCACCGAGCTGATCGGACTCAGCCTCGGAGGCATCGGCGTGCCGATCCTGCTCGCAAGTGCTGGCGTCTGGCTCGCCAGCTGGCTTGCCGGACCCTTGCGCCCTTCTGCGACGCAAGGACCTTTGCGCAGCATCCGCTACGGATCGCTGGCGGTCTCTGGCTTTGCTCTCGTGCTGCTCGGCATCGAGATCATGCAAACCATCGGGCCTGCGCTGCAGTCCCGCGGGCTCTTCGCCTGGTTCGTGCAGGAAGCGCAAACCAGTCTGCTGTGGGGCATCATCGCCGGCGCTGCGGTCACCGCGCTAGTCCACAGCAGCGCTGCGGTCATTGCGATGGCTATGGGCCTCGCCGCGGTGCAAGGCATCCCCGTCGAACTTGGCGTTGCCATTACCATCGGTGCCAATGTAGGCACCTGTGTAACGGCGCTGATCGCCGGGATGAGCAGTTCACGCGCCGGACGATACGTCGCCTGGTCGCATATCCTCCTGAATGTCGGAGGCGCAGTGCTCTTCTACCCGTTCATCCACCAACTGGTCAGCCTTTCAGCCCTGCTCGCCAATGATCCGTCCGAACAAATCGCCAGATCTCAAACGATCTTCAATGTCGCTTGCTCTTTGCTAGCCCTGCCGCTCTGTTATCTTAATATGTGGAAGCGCCTTGAGTTCCGTTCACAATAGCTACACCGGAGCTGGTTCCTAATCTTGTTGCACCGGCTTCGATCATCGCGATAGCAGTTTGCAAATCTCTGACGCCACCGGATGCTTTGACACCAATCGTATCGGATACGTTGTTACGCATCAAGCGAACGTCTTCCACTGTCGCTCCGCCTGGACCAAAGCCCGTCGACGTTTTCACGAAATGAGCGCCTGCTTCTTCGGAAAGACGGCAAGCCGCCCTTTTTTGCTCGTCATTCAAGAATCCGGTTTCCATAATAACTTTCACGATCGCTTTGCCTTTAACGGCTTCAACCACTTGCTGAATATCGGATCGAACAGCCTCGAAGTCGCCTTCAAGAAGCAATCCGATCGGCAATACCGTATCGATTTCAGCAGCACCTTGCTCCACAGCCTTGGCCGCTTCGTAAGCTTTCACTTCACTTAAGCTTGCGCCAAGCGGAAATCCAACGACAGCAGCAACTTTCACTCCTGTGCCTTCGAGCGCTTTGGCCGCTGTCGCAACGAACTGTGAATTTACACAAACGCTAAAAAATTGATGCTGCGCAGCTTCCTCGCACAATGTATGAATGGCAGCTGTACTTGCATCCGGTTTTAACAACGTATGATCAATATATTTTGCAATTTCCTTTGCGCTTAATGTAGCCATGGAAAAGCACCTCTTTACGTATATTGGTTTGATTAGGGTCATCCTTCAAGTAGAAAACCTCTATCGTAGTCATTCGGGAATGAGCGACCACGCTTAGAGGTAGGTTTTATCGCTGAAAATATTTTATAAATTAACAACTGCAGCTGTTTCCATCACGCGAACCAACTGCCCCTTGCTTTCATTAACGCCGGCTTCTGTAACTTTCACTCTGCATACTTGACCGATCATGTCTTCAGAACCTTCGAATACTAGCTGAACATAGTTATCCGAATATCCGCTGAATAAACCACTGTCAGGAGCACCTTTGTAAGCACGTTCTGGGATAACTTCCAGCACGTCACCCACGAACTTCTGCGCATAAGCCAACTGCATCTTCTCTGAAAGATCAATCAACTCATGAACGCGAGCATTCTTGATCTCTTCATCAACTTGATCTTCCATACGAGCAGCAGGTGTGCCTGTCCGCTTGGAATAAGGGAATACATGCATCTCAGAGAATTTCATACGTTCCATGAAAGCTAAGCCCTCGCGGAACATTTCCTCTGTCTCGCCAGGGAACCCGACAATGACGTCTGTTGTAATCGCAACATCCGGCATAATTTCGTGCAGACGCTCAATTTTCCCGGCAAATTCAGCCGTTGTATACTTTCTGCGCATACGAGCCAGAACTTGATCGTCCCCTGCTTGCAGCGGGATATGGAGATGACGGCACATTTTGTCCGACGACTTCAAAACTTCAATGACTTCATCTGTAATTTGGCTGGCTTCGATGGACGAAATTCGAATTCGTTTCAATCCTTCGACTTTATCCAGATCCCAAAGCAGCTTCGCCAAGCTGTAATCCTCAATATCTTCGCCATAACCGCCTGTATGGATACCCGTCAGGACGATCTCCTGATATCCTGCCGCCACTAACTGTCTAGCTTGCGCTATGACGCTTTGAGGCTCACGGCTGCGCATCAGACCCCGCGACCATGGAATAATGCAGAAGGTGCAGAAATTGTTGCAGCCTTCTTGAATTTTCAGAAACGCCCTCGTCCGATCTGCGAAATCAGGTACATCCAATTCCTCAAACTGACGTGTTTTCATGATATTGCGAACCGCATTAATCGGCTGACGATCCTGCTCGAATTGCTTGATCAAAGGAAGAATTTTCTCGCGATCCTGTGTCCCAATGACCATATCTACGCCCGGAATCGCCATAATTTCCGCAGGTGACGTCTGTGCATAACAGCCAGTTACCGCAACAATCGCTTCCGGATTCCGGCGAATTGCCCGACGAATCATCTGTCTGCTCTTCTTGTCACCTGTATTTGTAACGGTACATGTGTTAACGACATACACATCCGCGGTCTGTTCGAAGTCAACCTGCTCATAACCCTCATTTTTGAATAACTGCCAAATGGCCTCTGTATCATAGAAATTTACTTTGCATCCTAGTGTATGAAACGCTACCGTTGCCATAACGCTTATCCTCCCATCTCTCCGGTTTCATAGAAAAGACACGTAAGCCCTACCATTGCAGCAGTCTCCGTGCGTAAAATACGTGATCCCAGCGACACCGATTGAAATCCCGCCTCTTCAGCTTGCACGATTTCCTGTTCGGTAAATCCGCCTTCCGGCCCTACTGCGATCACGACTTGTTGTCCTGCTCCCAATTTGCCTTGGGCTAGCGCCTGTTGAATGGCCGGCCTTAGTTGCTGTCCATCTTCTTTCTCGTAACAAATCCAAGCCACATCGGCTTCCTTCGCCCGCTGCAGCAGCTGCTTCCATGAATGCACCGACTCGACTTGCGGAACGCGATTCCGATGCGCTTGTTCGGCAGCTTCCTTGGCAATTTTTTGCCAACGTTCCGAACGCTTGGCTTCTTTCTTGGCATCATACTGTACAATCGTTCGATCTGATAAAAAAGGAAGAAACCGGGCTGCCCCGATCTCGGTCCCTTTTTGAATAATCACTTCCATTTTGTCGCCTTTCGGCAAGCTCTGCGCAATCCACACCTGAACGGCCGCTTCCGCGTCCATCGTCAGCTCTTCCACGATTTCTGCGGTGACACGTCCTTTGTCCAGCTCCGCAATACGCACAAGCACCTCACGGTCCACACCATTGCTGCATATGACTTTGTCGCCGATTTCTGCGCGCATGACTCTCGCCAAATGATGGGCGTCGTCGCCCTCGATGGTGACGGTCTGTGTTGTCAGATGAAACTGCTCAGGCGGGAGAAAATATCGCTGCATAGTTAAAGCCTCTCTATCTACGTTCATGTCTGTGATTAATGGAAAGTTCCACTCACCATCATACCTTTTTTGGTCATGAAAATCTACCTTGGTTTATTGTGAGCTTACATACCTAGAATCCAATTAATGGGCATTGATAATAAACGAATAATATCTGAACCTAAGCTTAAATAGGGATCCAGCGTCACTTGTCGCAGAGGTCTTACAAACACAACCAGAAGAAAAATAACGGATGCCCACTGTTCGAACTTTTGCAAGGATTCACTATATCTCAGATCGACTAAATCTTGAATAATCCGATAGCCGTCTAATGGCGGAATTGGAATCAAGTTAAACAGAAACAAGGTGATATTAATGCTTAACATCAGTTGCAAAAAAAGAATAATCGCTTTCAAACTGCCACTGGATATGCCTTCCAGCCAACCATATTTTTGTAGCAAAACTGCAACAAATATCGTGATAAATGCCAAAATCAAGTTGCTTATCGGTCCTGCTGCCGTTACGATAATCCCCATCAAACGAGGATTTTTGAAATTCCCGCGATTGACAGGAACAGGCTTCGCCCAACCAAATCCAGCAATTAACAGCATGATCGTTCCGAACAAATCCAAGTGAACCATCGGATTCAAGGAAACTCTTCCAAACTGGTATGCAGTGGAATCTCCTAACTTGTAAGCACTGTAAGCATGCGCAAACTCATGAACCGTAAAGGAAATCACGAGAACAAGAATGACAAACGGCAGTGTACTCCAATCATAAAATAATAATCCGCCCATAGCGTGGCACCTACAGCTTTCTAGCTACGATCACAACCCAATTCGAATCATAGTTTTTCTCTACAATTGTGAATTTAGCTGCAGTCAGCGCTTTTTCTACATCTGCTTCCTTATTGGTAATAATTCCTGACGTGATGTAATACCCGCCTTGTTCCAGCACTTCATACACATCATCCACGAAAAGCACGATCACTTCCGCCAGAATATTAGCCACAACCAGTTGCACTGGAATGGCAACACCAAGCTGAGCCGCATCTTCGGTTTCACTTTCTTTCAATACGCCTAGCAAATCACTCAATTTTACCGTAATTTTGTCTTCCAGTTCGTTCTGTTTGGTATTATCCAGCGCGCTTGTAACAGCGACAGGATCCAAATCCACAGCCAGCACGTGTTTCGCGCCTAACTTCGCAGCTGCGATGGACAGTATGCCTGATCCGGTTCCAACATCAATGACATCGTCCCCAGGCTTCATAACTTGCTCTAATGTTTTTAGACACAGTGACGTTGTCGCATGAGTCCCCGTACCGAACGCCATCCCAGGATCAAGTTCCAAAATCAACTCACCAGGCGAAGCTGTGTAATCCTCCCATGTCGGCTTGATCGTCAAACGATCGGTTACCCGAATGGGTTTGAAGTATTGTTTCCACGCGTGCGCCCAATCTTCATCATCTACTTCTCGCAGTTCAAAAGTCGGATTGCCCGTATCAATATCGAACTCGGTCAACTGTGCTACGGACGCCTTCAGATCAGCCATAATCGGTTCCATATCTATACCATGGTAGAAATAACCTTTAATCACGGCTCTTCCTTCCGGAATATCGTTAAACGGCGTCTCGTACAATTGGCCAAAAGAGGTGTCTCTCTCTTTATTTAACGTACCTGATTCCTCAATCGATACGCCCCCGGCACCCAATTCATGAACAAAATTCGTAATCATTTCTATTGCTTCTTCTGTCGTATGTACAGTTACTTCTTGCCAAAGCATTCCTCGTGCTCCTCCTGTCGGTTATCACCTTTGCCTAAAAAAAGCCCTAGAGGGCTATTTTCACAATGTTTATTGTACTACACTTCGCTTCATGGGTAAAATAGCCGCCCTTTTGAAAGCGCTATAAACTATTTTTGAAAACCTAACACCTTCTTAATAACTTCGTGATAATTTAAAAAAGTAGTCATTCCTAGCTGTTATGAGCAAGTCCTACATCAATCCAGAATGGAGTTTTACTATGATCCGAACGCTCCTTGTCTTCCTTGTCATTCTTTCCTTCGAACTCGTCGCTCCCTTCACAACGACAACCTTGCACGCTGACAATTACAGCCAGGTCACGGCACATCGAGGCAGTTCGGCTCACATGCCTGAAAATACATTAAGCGCGTTTCGACAAGCCATCCTTGACAAGGCTGGGTATGCGGAGCTCGATGTCCAAGAAACAGCCGACGGCGCCGTTATGGTCATGCATGATGACAACGCCCTGCGCACCACTGGCCTTAATAAAAATATGTGGGAAGCTGCATCCGATGAACTTAAAACTGCAAATGCCGGATCATGGTACAACGCCAAATTTAAGGACGAACGCGTCCCTACTTTAGATGAAGTGATCGAGATCGCACAAGACTATATCAAACTGAATATTGAAATGAAAAATAATGGTCACGGCAAGCAGCTTGCCGAGAAAACCGTCGCCATCATACAGAATCATGGATTTGTGAAACAGTGCACCGTCACGTCCTTTGATGTTAATTTGCTCCACACGGTCAAAAAGCTCAACCCGCAGATTAAAACAGGGCTCATCGTAAGTCAAAAATCAGAACCGGACACGCTTTGGACAAACCAAGACTATGATGTCGTTTCCGCTGCCTACCCCATGGTTAATGAAGAGTTCATGAAACAGGCTTCTCAGCATAATAAGGAAGTCTACGTCTGGACGGTGAATGACAAATCCATGATGAGACAAATGTTGACTCTCGGAGTGTCAAGCATCATTACCAACTCACCGGATCAGCTTGTTCAAATTATGAACGAGCATAACTGAGAGAGTTCCAAGTTGCCAAAAAACAAAGGAGCAAAGCACACATACAAGTGGCTTAGCTCCTTTGTTTTTCGTATTCGCTGCTGTAATAAGCTCTTTATATCGTGCCGCCAGCGCTCTCTATGACACGTACTGCTTGTTCATACACGCTGTCATCAATCACTGCCGCAAGGATGATATCAAGTCCAACTGCACCCAAATCCCCTTTGTCGCTCAGCATGCTATCGGCCATCGCCGATTCCAATCCATGGCCGATATCATTAGTAAAACGATCCACTTGCACATCTTCCGCTCTTAACGCTTTCAGCTTGGCTGCCGCACCATGGGCCTGCTCCGGGGAGTGAAAATACGCGAGAATCGCTTTCTCCGCCATCTTAGTTGTCTTCCTGTCTGTGATCTGCCGCTTGGGCGCGTTCAGCCGCTTCGAAATCATCCTGATCAGCCGACTCTGCCGCGAATTCAACATCTTCATTTTTAACTACAGGCAGTTGACTTTGCTGCTCTTGCTGCTCGTTAACGTTGCTCATTGCTTTCCCTCCTAAAAAACCTTCTATAGTAAAATCCAGTTTTTAGTTTGCGATAAACAATGCTTTTTATACCTATTCCAGTCTGCGATTATTCCTTGATCTTCTCAAAGGAGGCATCGTAGAGGCGGAACATCGTTTTATAGCCTGATTCATCCAGCTTAATGCCAACATCCAATTTCCCTGTAATAAGCAGCGGCCCAGAAGTATAGCGAAGCTTCACCGAATCCGGAACGAAAACGATCATGATTTTATTCCAGTAGGTTTCATCCCCATTATCAAAAGGACATTCCGCGCCCGGCTGCGGAATAAGCAGGAACCAGTGCTTATCGAATGACAGCACTTCCCCCATAAACCCTTTGATCTGCACGGTTTTCCCACTTTTATCCCAGAATGCATTGGACGGCTTATCCTGCTTATCGTCATCGAAGAATTGGTCCCAATGAATCAAATTGGATGAGATTGCCGGCTTCTGCTTGTCACTCAGCGGTTTGTCACTTTGCGGCTTCTCATCGTTAAGCTTGGATTCCTGCTTCGGCGCCTCTGTTGCTAGTACAGCTTCCCTAACTGCCTCCTTGGGCGCTTTCGACGAAAGCGGCTCAGGTTGAGGCTTATCCGCTATTTTAGCTGCTGGAGTTGGCGTCGCTACTGTTTCAACTTCCGTCTTCGGTGCTGGAGATGGGGACGGCGACGGTGAAAGCGACGGTGAAGGCGATGCTTCTGAAACAGCCATAGGGCTAGGACTGACAGAAGGCTCGGCTGACACGGTTCCCGTATGGGAGACGCTGCCAAAGGACTGGCCAGCCATCTCCGTTTTCTTTTGACCACAGCCGGTTATGATGACAACGCCCATGAGAAGGCTCAGTCCTGCGATCGATAACTTTTTTCTCATCTGGTTCACCTCAAGATTTAAATAATTGCAAGGGGTCCACGCGATAAGCCTGCAAAGCAGGACCGATGGAAGCCAAAACACCAATCAACAATGTGCCTAAGACCAGCCAGCCCTCGCCAGGCATGTAATGCCAGCTCTGGATTTGCAAGCCTGAATACTCAAACACAGCTTCACGGCTCAAATATCCGCCAGCATGGCCTATGACTAACCCGCCTATAAGACCAATGAAGGTGAGAAGAACACCTTCGCCTATCAATGAAAACCACACATAACTTTTGGATTTGCCAATAAGCCGTAGTAATCCTACATCCTTCTTCCGCTCATTGACGGCGGCAATTAGGGAGAGCAGAATTGAACCAGCTGCCAGGAATATGCAAATAACTGTCACAACACTAAGCGCTTGCGTGCCTTTGTCTACCACATTGACAACATCGGCTACAGCCTTGCTTGTATAAATCGCTTGGACATTGTTCATTTGTCCAAATTTGGTTTTAACCGATTGCGCCCCTAGCAAGGTTTTGGGCTTAACCAGAATAGTTGTAATTTCCTTTGCAGCCGACTGCTGATTCTCATGAACCGCCCAAGCATAATCCAGTGTCGTAAAGATTGCCCGATCATCTGAGGTAAGCAGTGGCGGCAAAATACCGACGATGGTATATGTAAACTGATGATGATGATCAGCTTCCTCCTCTTCCCCCTCATGATGATCTCCATCGTCATCTACTGCACCTTTGACCAAACCATGCGCGCCTTGAAATTTATCACCCACATGAAGCCCCAATTCACTGGCTACGTGAGAACCGACGATCGTATCGCCAAGTTTCTCATACAATTTGCCTTTCGCCATATGTTTATCGGTCCCATACCGAGTTAAGAAATAATCGACTTCCATGCCGACTATCGGAAAACCATTGTAATTATCGCCAGTTGTCATCGCAAAAGCCTTATCGACTGCCGCATCTTTACGAACCTCGTCCAGCAAACTAAAAGGCACATTTCCTGTCGGAGCGCCGATATGATAATAGGTATTCAGTGCAAGCTGCGTGGCGCTGCCTTTGGCGCCAATCGTCACTTCAAAGGGACCATACCCTTTCTCGGCGCCTTTCTCGATACCGTCGCTGCAGAGCAGCAGAAAAACAACCAAGGCGACTGTGACAGCAACCGACATAACCGTAAGGAGGGAGAGCGTTTTGCGATGAAGCACATTACGCCACAATAAAGAAATTAAGTTCATCCCGCTTCTCTCCTTGGCAGTTCATTAATCTCTTGAATATGAACCCGTTTAGGGTACATATCAGCTAAATGCAAATCATGTGTAACCGTCAGCAAAGTGAGCTTCTCCGCTTCACATATCTCCAGCAGCAAAGACATGATGTCTCCTGCTGTTTCCCAATCCAAGCTGCCCGTTGGCTCATCCGCCAAAATCAGCTGCGGCTTAGCTATAATAGCGCGTATGATCGCCGCGCGTTGCTGTTGACCGCGTGACAATTCCGCAGGGCGATGATGCTGGCGATCTTGCAAGCCGACGCGTTCAAACCAGTCATCCACTTGAACTTTAGCCTGCTTTTTCGTCCAATTGTGCGGCACAATAAGTTCCACATTCTGCCTTGCTGTCAGCGACGCAATAAGATGGAAATCTTGAAAAATATAACCGACATGCTCCGCTCTGTAGCGATCTCGCTTGCTTTCCGATAATTGGTGTATTGGCAAACCGTGTACCCAAATTTCACCCTGATCAGGCGTCATTACGCCGCTAAGTAAATGCAGAAGTGTGCTCTTCCCACTTCCACTAGGTCCTGTGAGCGCTATTCGCTCACCCTGTTCAACCTGCCAATCCGAAACGCTCAGAATCGGCAAGCTTTTGCCATGCATCGCAAACGATTTAGTAACACCCTTAATTGCAATCATAATGGTCCTCCAACATCAACTGTCTTAAAAAGGAAAAGAGGACAAGGGCATTATAATCCCCTGTCCATGCTGTTCCTCTGGCTTTTTAGTTTTTAACGATACGCTCGTTAACCGCATCCCAAGTCAAGCTTTTGCCAGTCAATTTCGTGAAAGCATCCAGCGGCAAGTAAAGCTTGCCGTTGTCGACATTGCCAACCAACGCGCTAGCAGCTCCATTGTCGGTAATTGCGCCTGTTTCCACAAGCACCGTTAATTTTTGGCTGTCTTTTGCCAAAACAACGGATTTCGTTGCTTCATCCCATGTTACTTTGATATCCAAAGCCTCAGCCAAGGATTTCGCTGTGAACAATGTTTTATTATCGCGGGTAACTTTGAAAAGAGGGTACAAGTATTTGTCTTGCAGCTCTTTCGTTGCAGCTGCCAAGTCAGCGCCAATTACTTTAGCTCCACTTTTGGCAACATCCGTATTGTCGATATCCCCTTTGACTAGGGAAGCAATCGGACCGTAAGCCCATACGCCTACGTCAACACCAGTATGACCATGTCCTGTCCAACCTACAGCAAGACGTTTGGAAATTACCGCGTTATAACCGCCGGAACGCCCATATGAAGAACCGTCACCTTTCAAAATCAAAGCAATTTCCTCGTCGGACAAATCGGTGAAACCAATGTTGTCAGCGACAATTTTACGAACATCATCAGCCGTTTGCGCTGTTTTTAGGATACCATCCAAATACTCGTAAGAATGTTTCTGTTTGTTGAACAGATCCACGTTCAACTCGTACACATTGTTAATCCCCAGGGACAATCCGCCCGTTTCATGGTCCGCTGTTACGACAACAGACGTATTGCCGTCTTTTTTCGCGAAATCAACGAGTGTTTTGAACGTAGCGTCGAGCTCCAACAATTCTTGGATGTTAGACGGAAGATCGTTCGCATGACCTGCGTGGTCGATCCGGCCTTGCTCTACCAGCAAGACGAAACCATTCTTATTTTGGGATAAAAGTTCAAGCGCTTTTTGGGATAATTGCGGTAAGCTTGGCGTACTTGCATCACGATCAAGCACATAAGGAATTTCGTTCATTGCAAAAAGTCCAAGAGCATTGCCTGCTGTAGCCGGGATAGCATCCAATCCATTTTTATCATAAGCGGTTTTGAATCCTTTGGCCTCAAAATCAGGAATGAGGTTCTTGTCTGTCCGTTTGCCCTTTTCATCCTTGGTTACGAAATTGACTTTACCGCCACCGAACAAGACATTTACACCGCTCGTCAGGTATTGGCTTGCGATCGCGTTCTGGTTGCTGCGTTGACGAACATGTGAAGCCCATACCGCTGGTGTTGCGCCAACAATGCTGTCTGTTGTCACAAGTCCTGTAGCTTTGCCTTGCTTCATAGCCGCTTCAATGACGGAAGCAAATGGTTTAGCTACTTCTCCATTGGATACGCTGATTGCGTTATTATAGGTTTTATTGCCTGTCGAGAAAGCAGTTCCAGCTGCTGCTGAGTCAGTTACAGCTCCTGATTCTGATGTATACGGACCTGCTTGCGAATATGTAGTTGCTTTGCCGACGTAATAGCCGCCATCAAGCTCTAGTCGATCTTTATTTAAAAACTTTTTGGAATAATATCTGGCTGCCGTTACTTCAGCAGGGCCCATGCCGTCGCCGATGAGAACAATTAAATTTTTGGATTGTGCTGCTGGCGTTGTAGGCGTTGTTGCCGTTGTAGTGGTCTCAGCAGCTGATGCTGCGCCTGCAACACTTAGAGCCAGTAATGAAACAGATAAACCGGAACCCACGATTTGTTTTAGACTTTTCTTCAAAATGTATTCCCTCCAAAAATAGTATTTCACCTTAACTAGCATAAGCCTCAGAGATTAAGAGAAAGTCATAGGAACATCTACGCTATGTAAAATATTTCGACGTTTATTTGCGGAATGTTAAAATAAAAAAACAAAAAAAACACTTAGCCTGCGGCTAGGCACCAAGTCAATGAACCTTGAGGCAAGCTCAAGCCCCCTTACGAACTCAATACCCTTTATTCGACCAAAATCGCTCATTCTGAAAATCTAATGAATCCCAGTTGCGCTATTTCAAGCAAACGATCACCTTTCCGCCTAAAATCTGCTCGATAACGCCAATTCAGTTCATTAAATCGCCAAAGCGGCCATTTTCTCGTCTTTAAGCATCCTACAATTCATTAGATGCTTTTTGAGACCGAAAACCACCGCAGCAAAGAAGTCTTGTTTTATCATGGTAGCTGAACACTGAACATGACGCATTCTCCGTCATAGGACTGGTGCCTGCTTGGCTAGGGGGGCTCTATATCAAAAAAAAACACCCCGCTTAGGCACATACAGATGAGAATCTGTACATGCTTATAGCGGAGTGCTCAGAAGGAACCTTATTTAATTAATCGCCTAAGAAGGCTCTTTTCATACGTTCAAAAATCGATTGATTTTGCTCATGGGTATGCTCGCCGCTCTGCTTCCCAAATTGACGAAGCAGATCCTTCTGCTCATCGCTTAGATTCGTAGGCGTCATCACGATCACTTTGACGTGCTGATCCCCTTGGCCGAATCCGCGAAGATGAGGCACGCCTTTCCCTTTCAAGCGGAAATAGGTGTCGGTTTGTGTGCCCGCAGGAATTTTGAGTTTCACTTTCTCTGTCAGCGTAGGGATCTCGATCTCATCACCTAGCGCTGCCTGCATAAACGTTAATGGAACTTCGCAGTACACATCGTTTCCTTCACGTTCGAAGAACTCATGCGATTTCACGCGAATAACAACGTAGAGATCACCTGCCGGGCCTCCGCGCGTACCGCCTTCCCCTTCGCCAGATACACGAAGTTGAGCACCATCATCGACGCCTGCTGGAATCTTGATGTGAATGGTCCGTTGTTTCTTCACCTTACCGGCGCCATGACACGTTCCGCATTTCTCTTTGATGATTTTCCCTTGACCGTTACATGTCGAACAAACACGACGGTTGACGATACGGCCAAAAGCTGTGTTCTGTACGACTTCTTGCTGACCGCTGCCATGACATGTTCCGCAAGTTTCCGGTTTCGTGCCTGGCTTAGCGCCGCTTCCGCTGCACGTATCACAATTTTCTGTGCGAGGAATATGAATATCGGTTTCTTTCCCGAAAATTGCTTCCTTGAACTCAATGGTCATCGTGTATTGCAAGTCGTTCCCACGTTGTGGAGCATTCGGGTTACGACGGTTTCCACCGCCGCCGCCACCGAAGAACATATCAAAAATATCGCCAAAACCGCCGCCGAAATCTTGACCACCCATGCCCTGATTCGGATCTACGTGACCAAAGCGGTCGTATTGGGCTTTCTTCTGATCATCGCTGAGTACATCATAAGCGTCTTTCGCTTCTTTGAATTTATCTTCCGCATCCGCGGCTTTGTTCACGTCAGGGTGATATTGACGCGCCATTTTACGATAAGCCTTCTTGATATCATCTGGCGAAGCATCCTTGCCTAAACCAAGGACCTCATAATAATCACGTTTACTCATTGTTCCACTCCCATGTTCAAGACTACAAACGGAAAGTCAAAGCCACGGAACAGTTCCGGACGGCTTTGACTAGTCAGCTTGTTACACTTCCTATTAAGTTAGGATATGTTTATTTCTTTTGATCGTCAACTACTTCGTAGTCAGCGTCAACAACATTTTCTCTGCCTTTAGGAGCATCGTTTCCGCCAGCATCACCATCAGGACCTTGCGCTGCAGACGCTTGCTCATACAGCTTCACGGAAAGTTGTTGAATGACTTCTGTCAACTCTTCTGTCGCTTTTTTGATCGTTTCGAGTTCGTTGCCAGCCAGTGCTGCTGTCACTTTCTCTTTGGCTGCATTCGCTTTGTCGATCTCGCCTTGGTCTACTTTATCGCCAAGATCTTTGATCGTTTTGTCAACAGAGTACACGAGTTGGTCAGCTTCGTTGCGAGCTTCTACAAGCTCTTTGCGAACGCGGTCTTCCTCGGCATGCGCTTCTGCGTCTTTCACCATTTGCTCGACTTCTGCATCGCTCAAACCGCTAGAAGAAGTGATCGTGATTTTTTGGCTTTTGCCAGTTCCTTTATCCAAAGCGGATACGTTAACGATACCGTTGGCATCGATATCGAAGCTAACTTCGATTTGCGGTACGCCGCGTGGAGCCGGAGGAATATCACCAAGCATGAAACGGCCCAGTGTTTTGTTGCCGCTAGCCATGGAGCGCTCACCTTGAAGCACGTGAATCTCAACGCTTGTTTGGTTATCTGCATAAGTGGAGTACACTTGTGATTTGGTTGTAGGAATAGTTGTGTTGCGGTCGATCATTTTCGTGAATACGCCGCCTGCAGTTTCGATACCAAGGGAAAGTGGCGTTACGTCAAGAAGAACAACGTCTTTCACTTCACCTGTTAATACACCCGCTTGAACAGCTGCACCAAGGGCAACAACTTCATCCGGGTTAACGCCTTTGTGCGGCTCTTTGCCGATCAATTTTTTGATCGCTTCAACAACAGCCGGAATACGTGTGGATCCACCAACAAGAACAACTTTGTCGATTTGGCTTGTGGACAAGCCGGAATCCGTCAACGCTTGGCGAGTTGGTCCAAGAGTTCTTTCTACAAGTCCAGCGGAAATCTCTTCGAATTTCGCGCGAGTCAGATTAAGCTCCAAATGCTGAGGAACGCCGTCAGCTACAGTAATGAACGGCAGGGAAACCGTCGTTGTCAGAACACCGGAAAGTTCTTTTTTCGCTTTTTCCGCAGCATCTTTCAAACGTTGTACAGCTGCCTTATCTTTGCTAAGGTCAATGCCTTGTTCTTTTTTGAATTCAGCTACGAGGTAATCGATGATGACTTGGTCAAAATCGTCTCCTCCTAGTTTGTTGTCTCCGCTTGTCGCTTTAACTTCGAAGAAGCCATCGCCAAGTTCAAGGATGGATACGTCGAATGTACCGCCACCAAGGTCATAAACAAGAATTGTTTGGTCTTCTGTTTTCTCCAAACCGTAAGCAAGCGCTGCTGCTGTCGGCTCATTGACAATACGAAGAACTTCCAGACCGGCAATTTTACCAGCATCTTTGGTTGCTTGACGTTGGCTGTCATTGAAATAAGCTGGAACCGTGATAACGGCTTGCGTAACTGTTTGGCCAAGGTAAGCTTCAGCATCAGCTTTCAGCTTTTGCAGGATGATCGCAGAAATCTCTTGTGGCGTGTAATCTTTGCCATCAATGTTTTCTTTGTGGTTCGTACCAATGTGACGCTTGATGGAGCTAATTGTTTTATCTGGATTTGTGATCGCTTGACGTTTGGCTGTTTCACCGACAACGCGCTCGCCATCTTTTTTGAAACCAACGACAGAAGGGGTTGTACGATTACCTTCCGGGTTCGGAATTACGACGGCTTCGCCGCCTTCCATTACGGCAACGCAAGAATTTGTTGTACCTAAGTCAATACCAATTACTTTACTCATGTTAAAGCTGCCTCCTTTTGCTCCTGGGGAACATATTGGTTTATTGGAATTTTAGATTAATAAGATCCTTACACACTTACCTTAACCATTGCTGGGCGGATGACTTTATCTTTGAGAATATATCCCTTTTGCAATTCCTCAACAACGATACCTTCTTCGTGTTCGTCGGATTCAACTTGCATAACCGCTTGATGATATTCCGGGTTGAACGGGTGACCAACGGATTCAATCGGTTTAAGCCCTTCTGCTGTAAGCAGTTGATCGATACCGCGGTAAGTCATATCCAAACCTTTCACCAGCGCATCGAAATCCTTCGTCTCTTTGCTTGAAGACAGCGCGCGATCGAAGTTATCCACAATCGGTAAAAGCTGTTCAATCAATTTAAGCGAAGCGTATTTCGCGAAATCTTCCTTCTCCGCTCTTGCGCGGCGGCGGAAGTTGTCGAAGTCCGCTTGAACGCGCAATAAACGCTGATAGTTTTCTTCTGCTTGCATACGCGCTGTTTCCAATTCGCTAACTTCTTTGGCTTCTTCCGAAACCTCGCCTTGCGAATCTTGACTTGCCGCTTCTTGCTGATCTGCGGCTTGCTCGCCTTCAGCTGCGTATGTAGTGTTCACATCTTGCTCTTCTGTTTTGTTATTTCCTGTACTCAATTGTCCTTCACCTCCTAAACATAATACAATATATTCGCTCTAACGTCAGTTTGCCCAGCTTTAGGCCTCTTCAAAAGGCTGTTTCATCTTGATTACTGTATGAATACGCAGGACAGCAGCAGCAACTTCCCCAGCTGCTTGCAATGCGTGAATCTTAACGTCAGCGGGATCTACAATACCGACTTGGACGAAATCTGTCACTTGCCCGGTATCGCAGTCAATGCCGAGACTGTCCGTTTCCAGCGCTAGCTGAGCCGCCTTCAGCTCCTCGACCTTCTCCAGCGGATTGTAGCCTGCGTTCACAACAATCTGAGCCAATGGCTTGCGCAGAGCTCCCGCGACAGCGGCAACACCGAAGCCTTCCATGCCCTTCATCGTCTCGCGGGCGCGGTCCAGATCATGGGCGACGGCCATCTCGGCAGCGCCGCCCCCGGGCAAGTACCCGCCGCGCACGGCAGCTTGCACGGCCGAGGCTGCGTCCTTCGCGATGCGCGAACGTTCATGCGCCGCTTCGCGTGTCGCGGCGCCGACGATCACGGTCACGTGCTGATCGCCTCGGCCCCCCGCGACGCGCACGCGCTCGAGGCGCTCGTCGTACGCGGCGTAGCCGGCGTGCCCGAGCGCGGCGCCAAGCTCCGGCGCGCTCTTGCGCAGCGCGGTGCGCCGCACCGGCCTAGCGCCGGTGTGCTCGCTCAGCAGCTGCAAGTCCCGGCGGGACAGCCGCTGCAGCACGAGAATGCCATGGTCGGAGCAGAACTGCTCCGCCTCCGGGTCAACACCGCGGTCGCTGGCAATCAGTCCGACGCCAAGTTCAAGCAGCATGCTGAAGCTGCTGCGGAACTGCTCTCGCAGCTGCATGTAGCGCTGGAAGCCTGCCTCGGTGACCAGCGATTCCTCGCTGACAGCCTCAGGCTCCAGAGCATCATGCAGCACGAGAATGCGCAGATCTCGGCGCGCCTCATCTTCGAGATGCAAGTTCATCGGCTTCTGATTCAGCAGAATGCCGGTCCACACCTCACTGCTCGCCGCTTCGTGGGCGAGCACGCTGTCCGCGAAGCGATAGCCTTCTTCGCGAAGCTTCGGCTCGCCGACCGCTTCGGCAGCTTGAATGATGAGACCGGCGATATCCGCCTGCTCTCTGCCTGCCGTAATTGCAATCCGCTTCAGGGCGCTGTCATCCAGGCCTGCAATGGCGCGGCTGCGCCCTTGCAAACTTGTCACAGCCAACTCGATCCCTTGCAGCATCCCGCTTACAACCTTCGCGACAGGTACGCCTCGTGTGACCTGAGCTACGCCTTCCTGCACCAACGCTCCGGCAAGTACCGTTGCTGTCGTCGTGCCATCGCCAATTTGGCGTTGCTGGCTGCGAGCTACCTGAATCATCAGCCGCGCAGCAGGATGAGTAACATCCATTTTCTCCAAGATGGTCACTCCATCATTGGTAATAATCACTTCGCCCTGGCCGCCTACGAGCATCGTATCGAGTCCTTTGGGGCCTAATGTTCCTTCAACGGCAGAGCAAATTGCTCTTACAGCCGCCGCATTATTCACAAGCGTGGAATAACGCTCTTCACCTTCACTGTGAACCGCCTTGTTCACGCTCATTTGCCATACCAACGTCCGAGTACGACCTCGAGATGCTTGGACAAGTGCTCCATTAAATTAATAACCCTGCCATATTCCATTCGTGTTGGCCCTAGAATTCCAATCGTCCCGAGCGGCTGCCCGCTGATCGAATAGGAAGCTGTTATTAAGCTGCAATTACTAATTGCTTCAATACTATTTTCAGCACCAATTTTAATCTCAATGCCTTCATTTGATGGTGTAAACAACTTGATCAGAGTCGGTGCTTCTTCGAAGAGGTCAAAAATGCTCTTAACCTTCTCCACATCCTTAAATTCCGGCTGAGTCAACATATTCGTCATCCCGCTCAGGAACACCCGATCCTTCTCATCGCTTTGCAACACACTTTCAACGACCGAAAGCAGTTCTTGATACCCATTCACATACTTGCTTAATTCCTCGGAAATCTCATTGTAAAGTCTGGACTTGAACTGAATCAGCGGCACATTCTTAAGTCTTGCATTTAAAATGTTAACGACCTTTTCAATTTCCGACATTTTAATGCCTTCCGGAATCGTGACCGTCTTATTTTCGACATGTCCCGTATTCATGACAATAATCGCCACTGCCGTCGTGTCCGAAAGCGGGATAATCTGCAGATGCTTCAGCGTCGTACTGAACACCTCGGGACCAAGCACGATGGATGTGTAATTCGTAAGACTGGAGAGCATACCGGCAACATGCTGGATGACACCTTCCATCTCTTGAATCCGTTCCGCAAATGCGCCCTTCATAGAGTCCAAATCATTCTCATGCAAAGCGCCGTGCTGCATCAAGTGATCGACGTAATAGCGATAACCTTTGTGCGAGGGTATACGGCCTGCGGACGTATGGGGCTGCTCCAGGTAACCCATCTCTTCGAGATCGGACATTTCATTACGAATGGTAGCCGGACTGAATCCAACATTCCCCCGCTTTGAAATACTTCGTGAACCGATCGGTTCAGCTGAACGAACATAATCATCAATGATAGCACTTAAAATCATACGCTGGCGTTCTGTCAGCACAAGTACCCCTCCTCTTCACAATCGCTGTTTCTCACTTTCGTTAGCACTCGTATTTAGTGAGTGCTAAATCCTAATACAAAAATAACAGACCCTAAGGTCTGTTGTCAAGTCAATCCAAACGTTTAAGTACGGCGATTTCGTCGCAGCAATACTGTTTTTTGCAATGCATGCAATCTTTCCAAACCTTCTCGGGAAAAATCTCTTTTGGCACTAGGGTAAAGCCGTTTTTTTGGAAGAAGGCGACCTCGTACGTCAGCGCCATCACTTTCTTGATCCCTTGGCTTCTGGCCTCTTCGACCAGAAAATTAACAAGCTTGCCGCCAATTCCTTGACCTTTGTACCCTGGAGTCATGCCCAGCGAGCGAATCTCGACTAGATCAGGTCCAAGCCTTGTCAAGGAACCGCAGCCTATCAAGAGACCGTCGTATTCAGCGACAACGAAGGTATCGATCTGATCCTCCAGCATCTCTCTGGTACGCGGCAGCATGATTCCCTGCTTGGCATAGCCTTGTATAATATCATAAAGCTTCTCAATATCACGGATTGAAGCTTTTCTTACGGATACAGTCGTTGATGAATTCACGGTTATCCCACCAATCGTTACAAAAATGCATAAAACCCACGCTAGCGTCCTCGCGGCTTTACCGCTCTATCGCTTGTGGATTCATGTATAAATATACATCAAACCGTATATTTGCACAAGGTTTTTTTGTCCCGTATACAGGAATCGCTTCGCTGCCAGCTAGGTTAGGAAGGAAGCGAAAACTTCATTGCCAAGTAAGATTCCCTGTTTGGATAGTCGGTAGCCATCCGGCGTTTGCTCCAACAGTTGCTTTTGCAGCCACCCTTTTAAGGTTTCTCCGAATTGCGATTCGATGGTAATCCCAAATTGATCCATGAAATCGCTGTTCCTTACGCCTTCCAGCAGGCGTAGACCAACCATCATGAAATCTTCCATCGCTTCCTGCTGTGTCACCTCAAACTGCTCCATGATCGGCAAGCCTGCCTTCGTAGCGTCAATATAAGGTTGAATCCCCTTCACATTGACATGCCGCTGACGATTCATATAGCCGTGCGCGCCAGCGCCAAGTCCGTAATAGGAACGATTGCGCCAATACATCGAATTGTGTCTGCTCTCACGGCCCGGTTTGGCAAAGTTGCTGATTTCATATTGCTTGTAACCGGCTGCTTCCAATCGTTTCATGATCAGTTCATACATATCTACTTCTTCATCTTCACTTGGAAGTGGCAGCTGATTTTTGTTGAACAAGGTATGAAATAAGGTGTTTTCTTCTACTTTCAAACTGTAGATCGAGTAATGCTGTAGATCCAGCGAGAGCGCCTCATCCAATGTAGCCTGCATAATGTCTACGGTTTGCTTCGGAAGTCCGAACATCAGATCAATCGACAGATTGTCAAACCCCAACTTTTTGGCATTCTGGATACTGCGATGCACATCGTCTGTATTGTGAATGCGTCCGATGGTCGCGAGAATCTCGTTATTAAACGATTGGACACCGAAGCTGACTCGATTGACACCGCCTGCTTTCATAACAGCGAGCTTATCTTCATCCGTCGTTCCCGGATTAGCTTCCATCGAGAATTCAACCTCTGCGGGGTCCGCTGGAAAATAAGTTCGGACGATGCGCAGGAACCGCTCCATTTGATCAGGCAGTAGCACGGTCGGCGTTCCCCCGCCAACGAAAATCGTTTCTACCTTCGCAGGGGGATGCTGGCGCACCGTCAGTTCCATTTCGCGTTCCAGCGCGTCCAGATACTCCATGACAGGCTGGCCTTTGAGGACGTAGGAGTTGAAATCACAATAATGGCATTTGTTTGTGCAAAAGGGGATATGGATATACACAGCTGTCGGGGCTGCATAGGTTACTAACATAAGGGGTATTTCCTTTCTATTGAGAAAAAGCCGAAGGGCAGAGTACTCTGCCACCCCAGCTTCTCATTCATTTGCATCTATTCGTCAATTTTGAGAACGGCCATGAAGGCTTCTTGCGGCACTTCCACGCTGCCCACCTGTTTCATCCGTTTTTTACCTTCTTTTTGCTTGTCGAGCAATTTGCGTTTCCGGGAAATGTCACCGCCGTAACACTTGGCGAGAACGTTTTTGCGCATCGCTTTTACCGTCTCACGAGCCACAATCTTTTGTCCGATGGCCGCTTGAATCGGCACTTCGAACATTTGCCGCGGAATCAGTTCTTTCAACTTATCGCAAATGATTTTGCCGCGGTGATAGGCTGTATCCCGGTGAACAATGAAGGAAAGCGCATCGACTTGCTCCGCATTCAGCAGAATGTCCATCTTCACAAGATTGGATCTCTTGTAACCGGAAACTTCGTAATCAAACGAAGCATATCCTTTGGTTCTTGATTTCAGCATATCAAAGAAATCATAAACGATTTCGGATAACGGAATTTCATACGTCAAAGTTACCCGGTTCGTATCCAGATATTCCATGTTCAAATACTCGCCGCGTTTCCCCTGACAAAGTTCCATAATCGTTCCTACATAATCATTGGGAACAATAACCGAAGCTTTCACATAAGGCTCTTCCACAAAATCGATACGCTGCGGATCCGGATAATTCGATGGGTTGTCAATTTCCATCGTATCACCATTCGTCAACGTAATGCGATAGATAACGCTTGGTGCCGTCGTAATCAACGGAATGTTGAACTCACGCTCAATACGTTCCTGAATAATTTCCATATGCAGAAGTCCTAAGAATCCGCAGCGGAAACCAAAGCCTAGAGCTGTCGATGTTTCCGGTTCAAAACGAAGGGATGCATCGTTAAGTTCCAGCTTCTGCAAAGCTTCGCGCAGATCGTTGTAATCCGTCGTTTCGATCGGATACAGTCCGCAGAACACCATCGGGTTAATCCGGCGATATCCAGGCAGCGCTTCAGGCGCCGGGCGATTCGCCTCGGTCACTGTATCCCCAACCCGCGTATCTCCGACATTTTTGATGCCCGCTACTACGAAACCTACATCTCCAACCTCAAGTGAAGGAACGGAAGACATTCTCGGCATGAAAGCGCCGACTTCAATAACTTCAAAAACTTTATTGGTCGCCATCATTTTAATCTTGGAGCCCGCTTTGATCGATCCATCCATGACACGCACATACACGATTACACCTTTGTAGCTGTCATAATGGGAGTCGAAAATTAGGGCTTGCAGCGGATTGTCCGGATTGCCTTGTGGCGCCGGCACTTTTTGACAGATTTGCTCGATGATTTCTTTGATCCCGATCCCGGCCTTGGCGGAAGCATGAACCGCTTCGCTTGCATCCAGTCCGATCACGTCCTCGATTTCCTGCTTCACCTTATCCGGATCAGCGCTCGGCAAATCAATTTTATTAATAACAGGTAAAATTTCCAAGTTATTTTCTAGCGCCAAGTACACGTTAGCCAATGTTTGCGCTTCAATGCCTTGAGCCGCGTCCACGACCAGCAATGCGCCTTCACATGCCGCAAGGCTTCGAGAAACCTCGTATGTAAAGTCGACATGCCCCGGTGTATCGATCAAATTGAGGATATAATCGATGCCATCGTCTGCGCGGTAAGCTAGCCGAACCGCCTGCAGCTTAATCGTAATCCCGCGTTCCCGCTCCAAATCCATCTGGTCAAGCACCTGCTCCTGCATCTCACGAGAAGAGAGTGCGCCTGTATATTCCAAGATGCGGTCGGCAAGTGTAGATTTGCCGTGATCAATATGGGCGATAATTGAAAAGTTGCGAATTCGTTGTTGTCTTGCTCGAATGTCTGTCATGCTAAAGTACTAACCCCCACTACATGCAAATAATTTTCATTATAGCAGTTGTGTGAAGTTGCAGCAATGTACGTTCTATCCTTTACCCAGTAAAGCATCAAATAGGGATACAAATAAGCGGATGCCATGATGTGACGCAATCTGCAAAAGATCACCCAATTTATTGCCGACATGATTCAAAGAATTATCGTGATCCGCGACAGGCACCGATTTGGTCGTAGGCACTGGTGCCGCGACAGATTGCCCTTTCGTCGGTTGCTCTCCCTTGGTTTTGGCGGTTGGTGCTGGCGATGTCTTCAAGTCTGCCGCTTTGCCCGGAGATGGGCTCGAAACCACTTGTCCAGCTTTGGATGAAGGCTGCGGACCTTGAATGCGATCCATACCGCTGGATGCCAAACTGACGCCGAACAAGATACAGAACAACAGCAATAGTCCGAACAGTCCCATTTTGAGATAAAATCGCCTCACCCTCATCAGACCAACCTCCTCCAAATTTCCAAAAAATTAAGACTGTTTGGGCGTTGTTATCGGTGCATCCACTTTTTTGGCGTTCAAAATCACTTCAGATATCGCTTCCGCTAACCAATCCGTCGTTCTGTAGCACTCCTCGAGCGTATTGTAAGGACCGCCTACTTCAATCAAGATCGAATTCTCCGAAAAGTTTTGATTATATAACCCGTTATTCCCTTCTGTTGCTTCCTTCGCATGAATCCCTTTGGAGATACCGGGATGCTTCGCTTCCAAGACTTGATGAATTTTGCTTGCGAATTCCTCATTCTTTTTCCAGTTTGGATTTTTGCCGCCAATGATGAAGTACACCTGCGCATAATCCTTGCCGTCTATCGTCGTTGTCGTTTTGTTGCGGACGGCTGAATCCCGGTGAATATCAAAGAAATATTGCAGATCCGGGTGAGCAACAGAAGCTTCTTGCAGCGTCTTTAAGGAATACTTGTACGAGTAAGGATAGTCGAAATTTTTCACCGTGCTCGGATATACCGTTTGAGAATGAACAGCTCCGATGCCATCCTTCTCTAGATTTTGCGCTAGGCGTTGACCTACAGAAATAATATTCACTTTATCACTGTATGCTTTATCAGGATTCGTGACGCCTTTGAGCTCGGGCAAAAAGGATTCATTACTATGTGTCTGATAAATGAAGGCTACATTGTCACCAGCTGATTTCGGCGGCTGCCCCAGCGGATTCGCCACTGGCGAAGGGCTTGCTGACGCTGATGGTTGAGGTGTCGGCGCCGTATGGCCGTTGATTGCCTCCGCCTCCAAATCCTGCGTAATTGGCGTATAATCAATCGGATCGCTGGAATTGGTTTCGCTCCCTCTCACCAATACGGTCGATTTCGTCGCGTCCATGCCCGGCACTTCACTCGCGACTAAACTTCTCGGATCGTTGGGATTGATGTCCGTCATGAACTGAAAAGCAAAATGAAAAACATTGTGCTGGGAAAAGGTGAATTTCTTCTGTTCTTTATTTAGATGAGGCACTTCCATGCCCAGCATATCGATGAAAAATTGATTCGTGACCGAAGCAGCAAGACTTTTCATAGAGGAAACAGGCGAGGTCGTCATAAATCTATTTTGCAGGACCCCTCCTAGACCGATAAGCACAAAAATGGCGAGGGTGGCTGAACTTAATATGAAAAAGGTTTTTCCGACGGAACTTGCGCTCTGAAACGTTTTTCGAACATGGCTGAGATTCAATGTAGCTGATGTCCATTTCATAGTTTGATTCCTCCTAATCTATCTTACTTTAATCTATGAATCGGGCCTCTTCGATAGAACCCAAAACACTAGAAAATTTCTAATAGAGATAGGAGAAATTCAGCTTCTTCAAAGCGAGAAATCCTGATAAGGGAACACCAGGGCGCTAATTGGGCAAATAGCAGGGATACTACCCGCTGTAATGACACTTTTTGCTAGAATAGAGGCCTGGCGTTTCCCATACCTCTGAGCAAGACAGCTTGGGTAGCTACTCGTTCACTCCAAAACATAAAATTTTGTACCTGGGGAATACGGTTGCGCACAAAAAAGGCCGCCCTTCAGGTTAATAACCTGTGGACGACCTAATCTTGTTCGAGCCTATGATTACGCGAGAGATTCAAAATCGAAGGAGCCTTTGGCTACGATCGTTACCCCGCTTGTTTTGTTTAATACGGTTGGTCCTGTGTATAGTTTCAGCAGTGACTTGTCACTGGTTTGATGTTCTTTCTTGGGGGTTAATCGGTTACGAACTTTCTTCATGTGCTTCAGCATAAAGCATCCTTCCTTTCACAATGGATTTAAGTGAAGACACGAGCTTCGCATTTTTTTCCGATAGTTCCATCATCACCTGATGATGATTGCGCGGCGGAATATCCGTTCTCGTCTTGAAATGGATGGAGGAAACAATCGTTGGATGCAGCTTCACGCAGTAGATATATTCAAACTCCCCATCCTCTTTGTCTTTGGCACGGCCTAAGATGATGTTCGTATCTTGGCTGCGGTAACATTCGGCTAGGTAACTGTTGGCGTCGTTCACGTGGAAACTGTGATTATTGCTTACCTGACCGGCTCGACCGAACTGCTGTAAGGTCACTCCGTCATCCCGAAGTTCAAAGAGCGTTGCTGCAGTCACTTCTTGAAGCTCGATTATACCACAATTGGTATCAAATGTCTTATGGAATTTATCCAACACACGGTCATAATCTACACTGGATACACTAAGCGAATCCAAAGCATCAAACAAAAAACTGCGGATCGCCTCATTTTTTCTCATATCAGACGCTTTGAAGCGTTTCTTCTGCTGACTCATGCTAAGTTTAATCGGATACAGATGAGGCCCTGCCAGTTCGGCAAGCGGCGCTGCGTCCTGACCGTCATCCACGAGCAAAGGCGTGAACCCTTCCAAGTAGTCAGGCAGTTGACTACCTTGTGATTGGAGAATGAACGTCCGGCTATGACCCAATTCACCGATGCACAGACCGATCAATACGAGTATATTCGCATAGTTCGGAGGATCATGACGATCTGTGTTCGTTACAACCAACAGGGCGAAATCACACTCTTCAATATGTCTCTTAAGCATCTTTAATTTTTGCTGGGAAGCCGTCAATACCCCCTGATTAATCAGTGTGACTTCCGAGACTGCTGTCAGTTGCGATTGAAAGAATTCCCCCCAAAGTGTGCCCGCTTGGGAGCAGCCAATGAACAATTTAGGTTTCATTTTGCCCTCAATCCTAACTCCCCCAACATTTGCTTCACTGTGTAGGATGCTGGACCAAGACCAGCCATTAACCCAGAGGGGTGGTTCGCATGATAAGTAAGCGGTGTCAATCCGATCAAATCTGTAGCAATATGCAGTTCCTCTTTTTCGGGAATGAGAAAATAGGTTCTTTCCAAACCAATTTGACCAATAAATAAACCGAGCTCAAGGATGACGTTGTCCCGCACCGAACTGACCAGTGAATCTCGCAATAAGGTCAAATCGTTCGGTTGAAAAACAAACACGGCGAAATCGCTGGCTTTCGCTTGCTTAATTAGCGGAGCGAGTGTGGTATGTGAAGGCGGAAAAAGGAGCTGACTCCAAATCGTAACATCGAATGTAAAATGTAAATTAGACTGCAAGGCCTCTGCCACTTCAATACTTTCCGCAGATGACCCGATAAATAGCTTCGCTCGCTGCGCACTGCTCAATAGAATCACTTCCTAACATAGAGATCATCGTCAGTTATTTCGACGCAGACCTCCTATCTCCTTCCATATTTTCTGAAATTGGACAAAAAGAAAGAACGGCATCCACCACAACCGTGGACACCGTTCTCCGTCATTTTCAGTGCGTATATGCGGCAACATTCTCAACACTTACCGCATCATGCAAGGCGGCATTCAAGCCACTTGCAATAATATTGGCAATGTCTTCAATAAATTGGTCAATTTCCTTAGGCGTAACGAGCAAGTCGTGCCCTACTGGGTTTAGCACCTCTTTTACAAGCTGCAATCGCTCATCCTCATGGATATTGTCCAGAAGGCCGAGAATTTGCCCTGTGTTGCTTGTCTGCTCGCTAAAATGCTTATGCATAAGGTCAAAGGCATTATTCACTATCGTTGAGGCATACACAACGGTTGGAACCCCGATTGCGATAACGGGAATGCCTAGATTTTCTTTGGTTAATCCCTTGCGTTTATTCCCGATGCCGGAACCTGGGTGAATGCCTGTGTCAGCAATTTGAATCGTCGTATTGACTCTATCCAAGGATCTGGAAGCCAATGCGTCAATGGCAATAATGAAATCAGGCTTAGACATATCTACAATCCCTTGTACAATATCACTGCTTTCTATACCTGTCGTTCCCAGCACCCCGGGCGCTACGGCGCTGACGGCTCTGTAGCCGGGACTCACATCCTCTGGAACTAATTCGAAGTAATGCCTCGTTACCATCACATTCTCGACCACCAAGGGGCCTAGCGCATCGGGTGTTACATTGGCATTGCCCAACCCGATGATGAGGGCTTTGGCATTCTTGGGAATCCCGATTTCACGCAGAAATTGTTCGAACTCCTGGGCTAGTTTCGTGGCGACGCGGTCCTGCAATTGGCTGTCCTTCTCCCGAAGAGCAGGTACTTCTATTGTTATATAGTGACCGAGAAGCTTACCAAGCGCTTTGGAGCCTTCTTCGTTCAGAACGTTGATCTTGGTAACCCTGACACCATTCTCACGGGAGGATTCTTGTTGAATGCCGGGAATGGGCTGCCCCTGATTGGCGGCATGCGCCATGTCCCTTGCGTCGAGCGCGAGATCGGTATGTGTTGTAAATGAGCCTAAGTCCATAGAAGTTCCCCTTTCTCAGGTGCCTTGCATCCTATATTGTGTGATGAATTTTGGGCCCTTATGCAAAAACGATACCCTCTTAAAAGCTATTGGCAGGTCTTGCATTTTCACTTGTTGCATGGTAGAATACTTAAAGTTGTCAGCAAACATACAAATGTAACGTTGAACCGTGTTTTGTAAGTAGGAGGTGAATTTCATGCCAAACATTAAATCCGCTATTAAACGAGTAAAAGTTAGCGAAAAGCGCCGTCTTCGTAACGCTTCCCAAAAGTCCGCTCTGCGTACTGCGGTGAAAGCTTTCGAAACTGCTGTAACCCCTGAGGCTCTAGTTTTTGCTTCTAAGAAATTAGACAAAGCTGCTTCTAAAGGTTTAATCCATAAAAATGCCGCTAACCGCAAGAAGTCCCGTCTGGCTAAAAAGCTAAACGCTCTTACGGCCCAAGCGTAATACAAGGACATAAAAACAAAGAGGCTGCCTTCAATGTAGATCATTCTACTTGAGGGCAACCTCTTTTGCATTTATTTGGCCGTACTCTTACGGATAGGAGTCTGCAAAGACTTCTATTCTAGAGAAACGGCTGCTTTTGGCGCAAATAAGAGCCTTTGGAGGCTCTTATTGCTTCGTTCCAAGGAGTTTGGACTTGTTTGGTTGCAGATAGGAGTCTGCAAAGACTTCAGACTTCTATTCTAGAGAAACGGCTGCTTTTGGCGCAAATAAGAGCCTCTGGAGGCTCTTATTGCTTCGTTCCAAGGAGTTTGGACTTGTTTGGTTGCAGATAGGAGTCTGCAAAGACTTCTATTTCAGAGAAACGGCTGCTTTTGGCGCAAATAGGAGCCTCTGGAGGCTCTTATTGCTTCGTTCCGAGGAGTTTGGACTTGTTTGGCTGCAGATTAGGAGTCTGCAAAGACTTCTATTCTAGAGAAACGGCTGCTTTTGGCGCAAATAGGAGCCTCTGGAGGCTCTTAATCCCTCGTTCCGAGGAGTTTGGACTTGTTTGGCTGCAGATAGGAGTCTGCAAAGACTTCTATTCTAGAGAAATGTATCTGAGTCAATAGAGTGGACACAAAAAAAAGAGCTAAGAAATCAGTTTTATTTGCTTGTAGTACTGGGATTCAAACTTGTCTGGAGACAAATAGCCAAGCTTGCTGTGCGTACGTTTCCTGTTGTAGAAAAACTCAATGTACCAGTAGATTCGTTGGTGTGCTTCTTGGCGGCTTTGAAATTTATATCTGTACACCAATTCCCGCTTGAGAATGCTGTGAAAAGCCTCTATACAAGCGTTATCGTAGCAATTGCCTTTACGGCTCATACTACGAATCATATGGTATTCTTTCAGTTGTTTACGGTACTCATTAGATGCATACTGCGATCCCCGGTCTGAATGATGGATAAGGCCTTTAGGCGGCCTTTTGGCTTCGTATGCTTGATTTAAGGCGTCTAGCGTCAGTTCCACGGTCATGCGATTGCCCAGCTGCCAGCCAACGATTTTGCGGGTAAACAAGTCAAGAACGCTTGCTAAATAAAGGTTTCCTTGACGTGTATGGATGTACGTGATGTCGGTAACCCATACTTGATTCGGTCTTGTACACACATCAAAATGCTGATTTAACCAATTTGGCGCAATCGGGTGGCTGTGATTGGAATCCGTTGTTTGCACCTTGAATTTCCCTATAGCTTGTGAGCGTAAACCCTTCTTTTTCATGATACGCCCAACCGTTTTGACAGCGACTTTGAAACCTTTCTTTCTCAGTTCCTTTGTAATTTTCGGACTCCCGTAATTCCGATCCGATTCCAAGTACTCCTTTTCCACCTCTTTAGCCAACGCTTCGCGGTACTTTTTCCGCTCACTTGGGGGTGTGGTTCGCCATTTATAATAGCCGCTCTTGGATACACCTAGTACGCTGCACATCTTCTCAACTCGAAATGTTGAACGGTGGTCATCAATGAACTTGAATCTCACTTCGGGTCTTTGCTGAAGATGTGCAGCGCCTTTTTTAAGATAGCTAGTTCTTCCTCTAGGTCTTTGTTGCGTTGTTCCAAGTCTTTCATGATCTGGTCATGGCTACGTAGATTGCCACTTCCTACGAAGGGCTCATCTGGAAATTGGCGATATTTACTGACCCAACTGCTCAATGTTTTCGCTGGAATGTTCAGTTCGTTTGCAATATCCGGAATCGATTTACTATGTTGTTGAATGTACTTAACCGTTTCTTCTTTGAACTTTTGATTGTACCGTTGGCGGAATTCACTCATCTCGGACACCTCGTCATTTAGATAGGTCTATTATCTAATTTCCCAATTCGCTGTGTCCACTGTTAAGTCTAAATGCAAAACGGCTGCTTTTGGCGCAAATAGGAGCCTTTGGAGGCTCTTATTGCTTCGTCCCGAGGAGTTTGGACTTGTTTGGCTGCAGATAGGAGTCTGCAAAGACTTCTATTCTAGAGAAACAGCTGCTTTTTGCGCAAATAAGAGCCTCTGGAGGCTCTTATTTGTTCGCTGAAGAAGTTTTGTCCGCTGTTGGTTAGGGAATACCGAAGAGGAGGATGCTCTCAAAGCTTTAAAAGCCATGTGAGAGTCATCCCCTATTTCGGCAATTATTCCATTTTAGGCGGCCAGCCTGAGAAGGAATAGTTCCAACCCTAACACTTTATCGATTCTGCCTGTTTTCATCTGATAGTCCAAATCGGCCAGCTGGGACATAATCTCACTCAGCTTTTGAATATCATACCGCCTCGCTTGCCCTTCAGCGATCTTCACCGCAAAAGGATGCAGACCGATCTGCGAAGCCATCTGCTGCTGGGAATACCCCTGTTTGCCAAGCTCCTTGACTTGGAGCATGATCCGAAATTGCCGCGCAATTAACGAGGCGATCTTAATCGGCTCCTCACGCTGCTTGAGCAATTCCTCCAGAATTACAAACGCCCGTTCCAAACGGACATTTACGATGTCCTCAATAAGGATAAATACGTTCTGCTCCGTACTGCGCGCCACAAGTTGGTCAATGATTTCAACCGTAGCCTCCGAGCCTGCTCCAACATACAAAGAGATCTTCTCAATCTCAGCAGACAGAGACTGTAAATTGCCTCCAGTATAGAGAATCAGCTGGTCAGCCGCCTCCTTCACGAAAGTAAAGCCGCGCTGCCGGGCTTGTCCCGTCACCCAGACTTGCAGCTCATCTGCATTCAAGGAAAGGAACGGAACAGCAGCTTCCAGCTCCTTAAGCGCCTTGACAATCTTCTTGCGCTCATCTAATTTGTCAGCGTCCACTGTGAAGACGACCACGGTATGCTCGGCCGGAGATTTCAAATAATCCATTAAGCGATCCAAATGATGTTCAATCTTCGTGCTCTCCTTGGCGCCTGTAAAAAACAAAGCGTTCTTGGCTATAACCAGCTTCTTGGGCACCATAAAGGGAAGCGTTTCAGCATCTTCCAGAACGGCTGAAAGGCTGATTTCACTTAGATCGAATTTGCTGACAGCAAATTCCTTGTGTTCGGGTTCAATAAGCAAATCGGTTAATACCTGAATAAATTCCCGCATTTTATATTTCTCAGGCCCATAGCACAAATAAACGGGTGCAGGGCGGCCTGCTTGAATATCTTTTAATGCTCTTTTGGCGTCCATGGCTAGCGTCCACTCCTTGCCTTCATTCTACCAACAACAAAGGGACTACGTCAAAGCCCTAAGACTTTGCCGCAATCCCCTTGTTAGTCTATTTAAACACCGGCGAAAGGCTCTAGAAACCTTAAACCGTGTGGACGAACCGTTATTTTGCTTTGCTTGCTTAGATTTCTTACAGCATATGCAAAAGTAACTCTTCTGGTGCATTCGTATCACAAGTTTTATGGAGACACTTCTGTTTTGTTTTTGAGATCGATGCGACTCGTGTGTAGGGAGCCTCCGCTCTCTACTTGATAGAACAAGATCTCATCCTTAGACCATTCCACCAGCGTGATGGGATCATCGGTTTTCCAAATTTGTTTGGACTCAAATACCACTTCTAGAGTCTTGCTGCTGCGAATAATGACGTGCTGCTTTTCAACTACCGCTACATAAACATCTGTTTTGGAATGCAGTTCATTCGCAGGAGCCGCGTACAAAGATTGGAATCCTACTGCATCGCTGGAATCCGCCCCTTTCTTGGCAAGCGGCGGAGGGGATTGCTCTCCCGCTTTCGATGAAGCAGCTTCTTTGGGATCGACCTGTTTCTCAGGACTATTAACAGCGCCACCTAACGTAGACTGGTTTGTTAAGCTGGTCTCTGTGTCCTTCTTCTCCCCAACGGAAGATTGGGCAGGATCCTGCATACGTGCCGGTTCGGATGTCGAAGGAGCAACCTTCATTTGATTCGTGCTTCTGTTTGTGTCTTGCGTAATGGGTTGCGGCTTCTCAAGCTTAGCGTCCGTCGTTGCTTGAGGCCCTGTCACCCCTGCCCCAGAAGCAGCAGGTGCTTGTTTGTTGTCTGACTTCTCCATCGTATCCGTCAGTGCTTGACTAGATGGAACCGGCACGACATCGGTTGGATTGGCATCTTTGTTCTCGATCACCGAATCGGTCGTTACCGATTTGCGATCAGCTCCCGCTGCTTGTTCTGAACTTTTGGATTCTGCACTGCTTCTTGCTGGTAGAAGTCCATCGGCATTATCTATGACAGGATGCTGCATATTAAATGCGAAGAATCCAAGGATAAGGCCCGCGGCCACGATCCCGCCTGCGAATTTCCATGAGAATTGTGATCCAACTCGGCGTGTCCTAGGGAGTTTTGAGGTCTGTCCATGATCCATCTGACTTGCATTCGTGCTGAAGACAGCCACCTTGTCGGTAATGGATGCCGCGGCAAGCTTATCCAATTCGGATATTTGCGGCATAATAGCGTCGACTAAACTGTATGGAGGAACAACCTTGGGTAATTGGGTCAACTCATCGGACAATCTCTGTAAACGTTCAAACATCTGTGCACAGTCCAAACAGTATGCTAAGTGAGCGTGCAGCTCATCTTGCTCATGTGCTTCCAGATCACCATCCAGCTGTCTTTGCATAAGTTCCATCACCTCTTGACAATTCATCCCCGAACACCTCCCTTCTGATAGTCTTGGAGCAACGACTGTAACTGATGTCTCGCTCGAAATAAGTATGACTTCACCGTATTCAGTGGCAAGTTCAGCGATTCTGCAATTTCATGATACGAAAAGTCCTGCAAATAACGAAGAACAACGACAGAACGATGGTGTTCGGGAAGCTTATCAATTGCCTCTCGAATGTCTTTGGCTAAATAGCCAGACATAATTTCATATTCAACATTATGCTCTGCAGTAAAGGTCATATCATGCTCATCAATAGAAACCGTAGGTTTCGCCTTGCGAAATTTATCGATGCAGATATTGGTAACTATCCGCTGCACCCACGTCTTGAATAACGCTTTTTCTTCATACGAATTAATTTTTGTATAAATCCGAAGGAGCGCCTCCTGTGAAGCATCAAGGGCATCCTGTTCATTATTCAAAATATAATAAGCGGTTCGATAGACGTGAGATTCAATTTCTCGCAATAGGGTAATGAGAGCATCACGATCACCGGCTTGAGCTGATCTAACCAGTTCGGGTGCTACCACTGGGATCCCTCCCTCTTGCAATCTTACAGACGCGGCTGCGGCTCATAAGGTTGCAAATCTTTTAGAATAATTTAATATGGCGACTTGCAACTACCAGAATAACAAACTTTCATAAATAAATACACCTGTTAGACGTAAATCAGCCGGATAAGTTTCGGCTTTTTTCCTCGTTGCGCGCCTCCCTTTCTAAAACCTCAAATTATTATTCATTGTAAGTCATTTTAAAAGTTGGGATAGTACTATGTTTATCTAGTACCACCGATATTGAAAAAGCCCGTGAACTCCAAACGCGGAGTCACGAGCTTTTCTCATGAAAGCCAACCATTTTTCTCCGCAATCGCAATCGCATCGATCCGGTTTTTGGCTTCCAACTTTTGCAGTATTTCCGAGACATAATTGCGAATGGTTCCGCTTGAAAGAAATAGCTGCTTAGCCATCTCGCCCGCTGATAACCCCTGTGCGATCAACTTCAATATGTCCTGTTCCTTGCTGGTTAACGGATTCTCAGCTTCCCAGAACTGCAAAGCAAGCTCAGCCGAAATGGCCCTGCCCCCTTGCTCTACTTTGCGCAGCGCCTCGCTTAATTCCTGAATGGGCGCGTCTTTCAATAGGTATCCGTGGACGCCGGCTTTCATAGCTCGCTGAAAGTAGCCGGAACGAGAGAATGTCGTTAAAATGACCACGCGGCATGCCATATTGTTTTGTTTGATTTTCTCAGCCACGTCCAGTCCTGTCAGTTTAGGCATTTCGATATCCATAATACACAGATCCGGTTTCAGCGATTGAATCATGTCCAGTGCCTGCTCCCCATTCGCAGCTTGACCGACAACTTCAATATCCTCTTCTAGATCCAGCAGTGCACTCAGAGCTCCTCGCAGCATTCCTTGATCTTCAGCAACTATAACTCTCACTCATGTTCTCCTCTTCCGTTTATGAATGTTTAATAATTCGAGGGATTTGAACGACAAGCTTCGTTTCAATATCCATTCCTTTATGAAATGACATCGTTCCTTCAATGAATGCCAAACGTTCCTTCATGCCCAAAAGTCCTCGCCCTGATGAAGGCTGCTCTGGTTTGGACTGTCCGCAGGCAGGGCCATTGTCAGACAGGCTCATCCCCCAGATATCCGCTGCTTCCCATAACCGCAAAGTGCACTTGGTCGCTCCTGTGTGTTTAATAACATTCGTTATCGCTTCACGCAAGATCATTCCCAAAATGTTTTGAACGATTGGAGGTACGACAGATAGGTCCATCGTATTGTCAAGAACTAACACAATTCCCGCGGTTTGCAGAATCTCTTCCGACTTCTTTAATTCTTCCAGAACAGAGGCCGTGTTCATCCCGGATATCAATTCACGCACTTGTCTCAAAGCAGCTCTGGATGTAGCCTGAATATCTTTCACTTCAAGCAGGGCCTTCTCTGGATTTTTGAAAATCAACTTCTCTGCTAATTCACTTTTTAATGTAATCAAAGAAAGCGTATGCCCCAGTGTATCATGCAAATCACGGGAAATCCGCTGCCGTTCATCCAGCATAGCCAGACGGGTAATCTCATCATTGGCTACCGTTAACTTCATCTTCAATTCTGTCGCTTTCATGCGTGAACGAATGCCGAAAGGAAGTACGAGCATAACAACGAGAGAAGGCAAGAAGTACCAAAGACCATCTCCGTAGAATTGATCGAAATCCAGTAAGATTATAAACACGACCGTTGCCACCAATGTGACGAGCGTGGATATGAACTGCCTTGTTGTCGGTAGCAGCCCCATTAAAGGTATCGCATAGAAAAACATATAAATCAGATAGGGGCTATACTTTGTGGCAAAATACATGACCAACAAACAGATGAGCACAACATAAATCAACCTTCGCTTTGCATCTTTGAAGCCAAGTGTGACACAAAGCGCAAAAAATGCTAACAAAGCAAAGCCGATCCACATTTGTGGAAGCGGCGTTGACGACAGAGACATCACGGGAAATATTAAATAAAAGAACCACAAATACCAAAGGTCAAAAGGTTTTTTCCGATTACCCGGAGATTTATTCATCCATTAGGCCGCTTTCTGTTTTTGCAGGATATACGTAGATAATACCACAAAAACAATCCCGTACACGCTCAATAACAGTACTCCACTCCAAGTAAGCCCGGCGCCCGAAATGATATTCCATGCTCCTTGACCATAGCGGAAAGTAGGCACAAACTGGGCAATGTTTTGCATGATCTTGGGCATAGCTTGCGTGGGGAACCACAGTCCGCCAAGTATGGAAGTTCCCATGAAGATGATTTGCGCCACGACTTGTGTGACCTCGACACTTTTGCAGGTTCCGATCAGCAGCCCTAGTGCCATAAAGGGAAGAGAGCCCAGCCATATCCACAAGCCGCAACCTACCCATTGCATGAAAGTAAGATCTACTCCTTTGACAATGCCGCCCAGCAAGAACATAAAGATGATCGTTACCAGATTTATGATGGAATGCGACACAATTTTGGATAGCACATAGGCGCTAGAAGGGAGCGGCGTGATTTCTATCATACGCAGCCAACCCTGCGTCCTTTCTTGGGCAAATTTAATGCTTAACGTATTCACACAGGCTCCGACCACCCCGAAAACAGTCATCGACATCAAATAGTAAGCCTTCCAGGAAACCCCACCAACTTCTGTATTATCCCCGACTGTCGAGGAGAAAATAAAGTAAAAAATGGCTGGCATGATTAAAGAAAACATGAAAAAACGCTTATTCCGAAAGGTTCTTAAAAGTTCCGCTTTACACTGTGCAATCATAGCTCGCATAGCATTGTCATCTCCTTACATGGAAGTTTATTGTTGAACAAGAAATTGAAAGGCATCTTCTAATCCGCCAGCATGAATTTCAATATCTTTAATATCCAACTGCCTTTGAATCATAGCGAAGATAACTTCATCGGTGTCTGGACTCGTAATCTTGACCTTTCGGCCGCTCCACACGATTTCCCCCACGGAAGGGAGCGATGAGAGCTGGTCCTCTGTTAAATTTGCGCCTGCGGTGAACAGAATCGTCTTCCGATTCGTGGATGCTTTAATTTCTGCGGAAGTGCCGTCAGCAATTAATCTCCCTTTGTTAATCACGACAATACGATCTGCAATGCTGTCCGCTTCTTCCAAATAATGGGTAGTCAGAATGATGGTCCTGCCTTTAGCTGCCATGGTCCGGACCGTTTCCCAGAATTGCTGTCTCGCCGTAATATCCATCCCGACTGTTGGCTCATCCAAAAAAAGCAATTCCGGGTCCCCTGCTAAGGCAAGCGCAAAACCCAGTCTCCGCTTTTGTCCCCCGGATAGCGCAGAAGCCCTTTTATTTTTCTCTGGCTCGAGTCCAGAAATATGCAGCAGATGATGCAGCGGCAGCGGATTCGAGTAATAATGCCGAAATAAATCAATCGTCTCCAGGACTGTCAAACCGTCAATCACATTGACTTCTTGCAGCATGGCGCCCATACGATTACGAACCGCTTTGTCTTGAGGATGGCCCTCAAGAATACGAATCTTTCCTTTAGTAGGCTGCAGAAGTCCCAGCATCATTGAAACCGCGGTCGTTTTCCCAGCACCATTGGGACCCAGTAGCGCAACAACACTGCCCTCATTAATTGTTAAAGACAAATCATCTACAGCTGGTTTTCCTTTAAATTCTTTGGTTACTTGATCCACTTGGATGATTGACTTCATATTCCACCTCGCTATGTGTTAGTTATTGTCTTATCTTAACGCAATCAAAATTACTTGTTCATTCACAGCTATCATCAATTTCGGATGACAAATGTCATTCTCGGTTAATTTAGGGCAAAACGGTAAATATTGAGGTTAGTAGTTTGCAACGCGGAGGAGGAAGCAGATCATGTTTAAACAATTATTCGGCAGAAAACCGATAAGAAGAGCAGCTGCGCCTGCTTCAGCACCAACACCACCCGCTTCCACTCCTGAACCGACTTTAGCTGTAAGTATAGAAGAAAATCTAACCACAATTAAACAAATATTGCATAATCCAAGTGATTTAATGATTCGCAAATTCACTATCGGTGAGGAACAGCACCCTTGCGCGTTGGTTAGTTTTGACGGTTTGGTGGACACAACCCTGATCAATGAACAGTTGCTCAAGCCAATGATGCATTCCTACAACCATAATGCGGAGTCCCCAACTGAGCTTTTGACCATTTTGACGCAGCAAATCTTAACGACTTATGATTTGGAAGTCGAGAATTTGCTGGAGGACGTTTTAACTGCGCTTCTGTCTGGGAATACCCTGTTGCTATTGGAAGATATAAGCAAGGGCATTCTGATATCAAGCAGCGGATGGAAGGCACGCGCGGTTGAAGAACCACAAACGGAATCGATTATACGGGGGCCGCGAATAGGTTTTACCGAGGATATCCGCACAAACTCCGCTATGCTGCGCAGAAGGATCAAGGATACTAACCTTGTTTTCGACACGTATCAAATCGGACGAAGATCCAAACGAGAGGTCATCATTGCTTACATCGCGGACATCGTCCATCCCGATTTGGTCAAAGAGGTCACCAGAAGAATTAAAACCATTGATATCGATGATGTTGAGGGCTCCGGTTTTCTGGAACAGTGGATCACAGACAGCTACCTGAGTCCCTTCCCGGTTATTTTGAATACGGAGCGGCCCGATAAAGTATCGGGTTCCCTTCTCCAGGGACGGCTGGCGGTTATGATCGACGGCGATCCATTCGCACTTATTTTACCGATTACGTTCGCCTCCAGCATGCAGTCTCCCGAGGACTTCTATCAAAATTGGCTGATTAGCACCTTAACCCGGGTTTTACGCTTAATCTCAGCTTTTATTGCGACCTTTTTGCCAGCGCTCTATATTGCCTTACTCGAATTTCATCACGGAATGATACCGTCCAAACTCGCTTTCTCCATTGCCGGCGCGCGAGAAGGAGTCCCCTTCCCGGCTGTTATCGAAGCTTTCGTGATGGAATTCACCTTAGAGCTGCTGCGTGAAGCAGGCTTGCGACTCCCCAAACCGATTGGTCAAACAATTGGCATTGTCGGAGGCTTAGTCATTGGCGAATCAGCTGTGGCGGCAGGTATGGTCAGCCCTGTTATGGTCATTGTCGTAGCGGTTACAGCCATTTCATCGTTCTCACTGCCCTCCTACTCGTTTGCCATTTCACTTCGCATGATGCGCTTTGGCATTATGCTCTGCGCCGCTTTCCTAGGGCTTTACGGCGTTATTCTCGCCTATATTATGATCAACATTCATATTGTAAATCTTAAAAGTTTCGGCATTCCTTACTCGACACCGTTCGCTCCATTGTTCATTCGCGACTGGAAGGATCTCATTCTCAGAGCCCCCCTTTTCTTTCTGAGAAAACGACCACAAATGCTGCAAACCAAAAATGAAGAACGTATGAAACCAAGGAGAAAATAGGATGAAATATTTCGAGTATGGAGATCGTGAAATAGGTTTTTTTGATATGACGATCACGATTTCCTCGATGATTATTGGGGTTGGCGTCATCACACTTCCACGCGACTTGGCCAAAACCGTGGAATCTTCGGATGGCTGGATTTCGCTCTTATTTGCCGGTCTGATCGCAGCCGGCTGCGCGTGGACACTTGCCTACATAGCGACCCATTTCAGTAAACAAGGCTATTATCGCTATGCCACCGCAGCCGTAACAAAGCCTATCGCGATCTTCGCTTTACTTTCACTTGCTTTATACTTTATTCTCTTTACTGCATTTGAAATCAGGGCAATCGCTAATATTTCCAAGCAATATTTATTTGAAAATACACCTGTAGAGGTGATTTCCCTCACCTTCTTAATTGTCGTAATTTACGCGGTAACAGGCAGTCGTGTTGGTCTTATCCGGTTAAACATTTTATTCATCCCCATTGTGATTTTCATTACCATCCTCGTCCTTTTGTTTAGTCTGGGCATAGCTGATTCCAAAGATTTAAAACCATTTTTCATTACTGATTTGAAATCTTTAACCGTTGGCATGAAAAATTCGACCTTTTCATTCCTCGGATTCGAGGTCATTCTCTTCTATATTTCTTTAATGAATCGTCCGCAGCATGCTCCTAAAGCCGCGGTGATCGGCGTATTCCTGCCCGTTATTTTATATACAGCTATCTATCTGGTATGCGTTGGGGTATTTTCACAAATGGCACTGCAAGAAATCACTTACCCGGCTGTTGAATTGGCCAAGGAAATGCAAATTCCAGGTGAGTTCTTCGAGCGTTTTGAGTCCATCTTCTTCACCATATGGATTATGGCTGTGTTTACGACAACGTTTATGGCGTATGATTGTGCTGTTTACGCGCTTTACTCTGTATTTCCGAAGCGAAAGCATGTGACTTGGATTTTCATTCTAAGTCCTATTATTTACCTGACTTGCATGTTTCCCAAAAACTTGACGGATTTCAGTAAGT
The DNA here is from genome assembly GCF_022163125.1 of Paenibacillus sp. HWE-109. Classification (NCBI taxonomy): domain Bacteria; kingdom Bacillati; phylum Bacillota; class Bacilli; order Caryophanales; family Paenibacillaceae; genus Paenibacillus; species Paenibacillus sp. HWE-109. Next base: position 3,819,400 of record NZ_CP091881.1, read on the forward strand.
ACAGCATGTACATCAGTTATATTGGAGTCGTCGTCAGCATCCTGTTCCCCATTATCATTCATGTGATAGCGAAGGTTCGAGGAGTGAAAAGTGATGTCGTTTAAAAGGATAATCTGCCTGCTAGTACTCATCTTCACAATATGCCTGCTCACCGGCTGTTGGGATCGCGTAGAAATTAATGAACGCGGCTTTGTTGTAGGGGTTGCCATTGATTTTAATAAGGGGAATGACAAGCATAAGTATGAAGGTACTTATCAAGTGATAGTTCCAGCCGGTTTGAAACAAAGCAATGCGCAAAGCAGCAGTATGTCTCATGGCGGACAAGCTTTTTTCAATATCGCTACTACGGAAAATTCAATGCCTGCTGTAGCCGCCAGAATGTCTTCAAGAACTAGTCGTTCACCCTATTTTGAACATTTAAAAGTCATCATTGTTTCAAGTGAAATCGCCAAAAGCAAAAACATTTTCCCTAGTATGATGGATTTTTTTCTTAGAAACAGTGAAATGCGCAGAGGTGTTCAAATCCTGATTGCAGATGGACAAGCCTCTGACATATTAAACATCGCGCCCAATAATGAAGCAACGCCCGTCGATTATATTTCATCCATTGCCAAAAATATCAAAAAGAGCAACTACATGCTACCCCAATCACGCATTGGAGATGTTCATGAAAAATTAATTCAAACAGAAAGCTTTGTCATACAAACTGTAAAAAAGGTCGAGGATGGTATCACATTAAACGGTGCCGCCTTGTTCGATGGCGTTAGCAATCAGTTATTAGGATTCTTGAATGGGGAGGAAACACAAGGGCTTAATTTCATTACGGAACAGGTAAAAGGAGGCGTTTTAGAATCGATTTTCGAAAAGGAAACTGTAGGATTCAAAGTTGAAGGTACAAAACGCAAATTTATTGTAGAACAACTAAGCCCAGATCACTTTAAGTTTATTGTTAAGTTGAGTGCTGAGGGAGTTCTAGACAAATCCATAGCCGCCGGGGATCCTTCAGAAACCGAAACGCTCGATAAATTACAAAAAAGCTTAGAAGAATTGATTGTAAAAAATGCCAATAAAGCGATCACCAGAATGCAGCATACGTACAAAAAAGATGCCTTAGGAATGGGTGCTTTTCTCTATCAAAATCACTATAAAATATGGAAGCCAATCGCGGATAATTGGGATCAAGGCGCAAATATATTCGCCAAAACAGACATCGAAGTGCAAGCGAAAGTAACGATACGAAGAGTAGGAAATATTTTCCAATCTTCAAAGGAGCGATAATCAAAATGTGGTCTAGATTTATTGGTTCCATGCCCTCTGGGCTGGTCATTCTTTGCGCCCTGCTCTCTTTTGTTGTTCCATTTGGCATCTACACCTTCAATCAAAAACTCCATGAATATGGCGATCCACCTTGGAAGCTAAAGACAGATGAGAAAGATGCGGACGGTAAGGGGCCTTTAAAAACAAATGAATAATGAGCATACACGAAAGCCCTAGCTGGATCATCCTTTACGGATTTAGCAGCTGGGGCTATTCTAGGGTTTAAACTTTAAATTTGGATAGAGAATCCTGGAGAGCAACGGAAAGCTTTTCTAATTTGTCCGATAATTGAACTAAGCCTTTGCTTATGCTTAACTGCTCGGAACTCAAGGAAGCCACTTGTTCCGAATTGGCCAGAGATTGCTCAGAGACCGCACTTACGTTCATCATCGTATCACTAAGCACGAATTGCGATTCTTCCAACTTCAAGACCGTTTGGCTGACAGAGCCCAATTGTTCGATGAAGCTGACCGTTCTGCCCTGTACTTGCTTGAATAGCAAGTCGGCTTCTTTGACAGAATGAATCTGTTCCTGGAAGATCGGGTAGGCCTCGGAGAGAACGGCTACTGTATCTATAATCTCGTTCTGAATCGTTTCCGTAATTTGACCAACCGTCTCAATCGACTTTCTGGACTGATCAGCTAGCTTACGAATTTCATCGGCGACAACCATGAACCCTTTCCCTGCTTCTCCGGCGCGTGCCGCCTCAATGGTAGCATTCAGGGATAGAATGTTGGTCTGCTTCGTCATCTGGCTTAGGATATCCAGCACTTTGCGAATCGAAAGGGTGCTCTCCTTGAGCTTATCAACCTTCTCAACCATAGAACGCGTGATTTCTTCCGTCATGCTCGTTTTGGCGATAACCTCTTCCATATACTGCGTACCGATACGGCTTGAGCTTTGCATTTCCTCTGCCGCAATGCCCATCACCCCGTTTGCCTGCACAACACTGGAGATTTGTTGTCCAATATGAATGGTCAGCTCGTTGCCGCGCTCCGATTGCGAAGCCAGGCCGGATGCGCCACTGGAAATTTCATTGATGGCTACTGCAATTTCGCTGGCAGATGCGGCTGTTTGTTTGGATGATGCGGATAATTCCGCGGCTGTGACCAACACTTCCTCTGATGAATGCGTTGTCTGTTTGAAAAGTTCTGTAATTTGCTTCATCATGGTATCCAAGCTCGTTCCTAACTGGCCAATCTCATCCTTAGCGTTAGTTTGCACGCGAATTCGCAGATCACCGCCAGCCCCATCCTCCATTAAATTCCGAATATGGTTAAGCGGTTTCCCAATCATTCTTGCGACCAAATAACCAATGCCAGCTGCCAGAACAAGCGCGCATAACGAGACAATAATCGTTAAATTATAAATAATTTTCATATCCTTGGTTAGATCATCAATGGGAATTATACCTACGGTAAACCAACCTGTCGCTTCTGATTTGGACAAAACAATCTGTTGATTCCCATCACTCGAAAGGAAAGAATCACTCTTCTTGCTCATGCTTTCCACGCTTAACGGATACCCTGTGGCTGCTCCCATTTGAGCCGCATTTTGACTATAGATGACCAAGCCTGATCCATCCAGCACTTGAATAATCCCCGTATCGCCGAGTTGAATATGCGTTAATTGATTTTTGACAATGTCTAGGCTGACATCAAAAAGTGCCACATAAAATTCCTCGGAGTTAGCTTGATGAATCAAGCTGCCAACCGTAATAACAGGTGATGAAATTCGATTATCCTTCAATTTCGAAGACAGCCACACCGGGTCTCCATCCTTGGCTACAATAGCTTTGAACCAGTCCTGATCTGCATAGTTTTTCTGTGACATCAAACTTGATTTGGTCTGGATGATATCTCCTGCAGGTGTGAACAATTCCATCGACTGAATACCATCATTGGAGTAAATGTAAGCGGATAACGTTGTTTCCAGCGTAGACATATTCTCATTGTATTCCCGAGAATCTTTACTTAATGTCGAAGCCTTGCTCACCTGTTGGTGTAGTGGAGCATCCATCACAAGCTGTAAGGCAAGCTTCTGATACAATTGATACAAAAAATCCAATTTTTGACCGGCCTGCACAATGGTTTGCAGCGAAGCATCGGTGACTTTTGTCTGCATCACATTTTTAGAAATCTGGTAAGAGGTGATTCCCATAAAAATAACAAAAAATAGACTGCTGGCAATAATTGATAAACTAAGCTTAACCCCAACTGACTGCAATTTCGCCTGCCATGCATTGGATTTTTTTGACATAAACAACTTCACCACCAAGTCGATTAATGTAATTAATTAACAGCTAATTTACAATTTCGACATATTTCAATAAATCCCTTCTGCAAAAATGATCATTTCAATCATTTTTATGTAACATCCCTTGTTACGTGCGCCAAATGACCTAAGTCTTAGGACCCAGATAATTTCATCCGTGAAAAGAGGCCTTTGGGGCGGACATCCACCTGAATCTCTCCCATCTGATCCGTTCGAAAGACGGCAATCTGCTCATTAAGCAGACGCTCAAGAACGGCAGGCGCGGGATGGCCGTACGTGTTCATGGCCCCAACAGAAATCACTGCCCAAGAGGGATTCCAATAATCTAACCACTCTTGCGTGGTTGATGTCTTGCTGCCATGATGAGCAATTTTTAGTACATCAATCTTGGGCCTACTGCCGCTCGTGCTCACATTCAAATCAAGTAAATCTGGATGGTCTCGCAGCTGCGCCAACACCTTCGCTTCGGATTCCATCTCCATATCCCCGGTGAACAACCAGCGGGTTCCTTGCATTTCTAATAAAAAGACCACCGATTGCGCATTCTGCTCTTTCACAATCTTAAGCCTCTGCTCATTGCTTCCAACCGGATAGAGCACTTGTAGTCGCGTTTGCGGATCGATCTGAATCCAATGGCTAACATGCGCAGGCAAGAGCGGAACATCGCGCGCTAACAAGGTTCTAAATAACTTAGCTGTTTGATCACCTGGTTTGAAAGTGCCGTTAAATAGAAACTGTTTGACTGGAATCTGCGAGGCTACGGCTTGCAAACCTCCACTATGGTCGGCATCCTCATGGGAGAGCACAACAAGATCCAGTTGATGAACACCACGTTTCTTGAGCAGCGGTACGAGCAGCTTAGTCCCTACTTCGTAAGGATCTTTCCTCGCCTTCCAGCTATCCTCCGGTTCTCGGAATGTCAGTGTTCCCCCGCCGTCAATCAAGATATGTTTACCATTTGGAGTGCGAATCAGAATGGCATCTCCTTGACCTACATCAATAAACTGCACAAGCCCTGTATGGCTGAATCGTTCCGGATAATACCCCATGACAAGCAATGAAAGAAAGCTGAACAGCGCTGTGCCTAACCATAGAGGCAGATTCATTTTCCTTCTGTTTGGAATCACTTCAAGCATAATCGGAAACATCGTCGAGCTCGTTTGCGACAAGCGCCACCACAACCAATAGATCCAGACTAGCAGCACGTAATAGAAGGCAATCCAAGCCAAGCTCGGTGTTGCCCAAATCAGCTTAAAGCCATGCAGCTGCTGGAGCTTGTCCGTGCACCAAAATATCAGTTCATTAAGCCAAGAAATCAACCAACCGATGACTTGACCTGCCGGAACATATACGAGACCTACAACCAAAGCAAGCAGACCAGCCGGAAACACAACCATACTGATCACAGGAACCAGAATAGCGTTTGCCAGCCATGATAATAAAGAAAACTGATTGAAATAATAAATCGAGGCAGGAAAAGAAACCAACTGAGAAACCAAGGTGATTGAGGCGCTGTTTCGTATCAAAGAAGAAGGCAGCCAGGGCAGAAGCAGCTCGTTGATACGCTGTACACCAAGAATGAGACCGAGGGTGACCAAAAAAGACAGCTGAAAGCTGACATCCAGCAGAAAATACGGATTCCATAGCAGCATGATCCAAGCAACTAGGGCCATGATGTGCAAAATATCCTTGATCAGCCCTTTTCGGGCAGCCAGCAGAACCACGATCGACATCAGCCCTGCCCTTATAACAGAGGGAGATGCTCCTGTCAGCAGAATAAAGAAGGGCAATAAGCCCACGCAAATCAGCAGATAGGTTTCTTTGGTCAGCTTCATTCGGCGCATTAGCCAGATGCATACCCCCAGAAAAACGGCAATATTCAAACCGGAAATCGCTAGTATATGCGTCAATCCCAGCTCCGAAAACTGCTGAAACCGCTCTGGATCGAGATCATCCGTCAGCCCGATGAGCATGCTTTTCATAAACCCCGCCTGCGGCGAGGGGAAGATCATGTCCATGCGCCTGCTGAGGTTGCCACGCAACTCGTCGTTCCAGCGCAGCAGCTGGACGACGCTAATGCGCGCAGCCGCAGGCTCCACTTGCGCCTGATCCACTCCTTTGGCTGAGAGCAGCCAATGGGTGTGGTGAAGGCGCAGGTATCGGCGGTAGTCGAAGCCGCCGAAATTGCGGGCCAGGGACGGGCTGCGCAGCGTCCCGGACAGCGTGAGGGCGTCGCCTCGGCGCCAGCCCGACGCCACACCCTGCTGCGCCTGCTCCAGCAGGCGCAGCGAGACCTGCACGCTTTCCCCGCCGAGCGGGAAAGCGGTGTCCTGGAAGCGGACGGACGCCGCTTCCACAGTGAAGCTGGCCCTGTCGCCGTCGACGGTGACAGGGCTGCCAATCCGGCCGAGCAGCGTGACCTCGCTGCCGTCAAGACTTTGCTGCTGCTGCGCCAGCGGCAGCAGGGTGACGTTGCGCTGGTCGGCCCCTTGGTAGTAGCCATAGGCTGCACCGACCAGCAACAGAGCGCACAGCGGCTGCCTGAAGGGCAGGCGCAGCGCAGAAATTACGATGAGCGCACCAATCATCAGCGCGCTCGTCGTGAAGTTCAACCATCGCAGCTCACTATAGAGCGCAATCACATAACCAGTTATCCACAGACAGCAACCTAGAACAACTGGTCGTTTCAATAACATATCTATCGCTCTTCCCCCTCTCTGGCCAGAAGTAGAAAAACCTCTTTCCCGCTCACCCTTCTAAGAAGGCACAAGCGAGAAAGAGGTTCTTCCTCATCACTGAATTGTATGATTGGATTGCATTTCTAATTAATGACCTCAGACACCGTACCTGGCGGAGGCTCATAAGCTTCCATACGCCGGAAAGTTATCCCTCTGGCGTCCATTAACTGACTGACCTTCTCATGATCCTTGGGGTACCCCCGGTGAAACACGATTTCCATTACGCCGCTGTTCGCCAGCATATTCGCACACGTCCAACAGGGTTGATCCGTGACATAGACGGTAGAGCCTTCGCGATCTTCGCGATCCGTAAACAACAGCAGATTCTGTTCCGCATGAATCGTTCGAATACAGCGCTGCTTGCGAATCACTTCTTCTATCTCTTCCACGACTTTCAGTTCAATTTCTTCTACCAGCATACAACCTGCTTCTGTACAATCCGCAACCCCCATAGGAGCACCATTGTAGGCCGTTCCCAGCAGTTTCTTGCCTTGTACCAACACCGCGCCAACATGACGTCGATTGCACCTGGAACGTGTAGAGGCCATATAGGCAATATCCAAAAAATACGTATCCCAATCTTTACGAATGCTCATAACGGAGCTATTTCCTCCTCAAATCTTCAATGACACTGACATTGAATTCCTTTTTTCATTTCTAGTATTCTCTCATACTTCCCCTCAAAATAAAAGATGAACTACGGTGAACCCACATACAGCAATGGCTTTAACTTAACTAACATCTTCTCCCCGATCCCTTTTACTTCCATTAATTCCTCTACCTGAGTGAAACTCCCTTTCTGTGAACGATAGTCCAGAATAGCTTGTGCTTTGCTATCGCCAATTCCCGGCAGATCCTTTAATTGTTCGAAAGTCATGATATTTAAATCCAGCTTGCCTTTGATATCCGGAGCAACTGTTTGAGGCTTGCTCCTTGAAACAGCCGTTGATGCAGCTTCCAGTAATTTGGATGGCTGATCGTCAGGCAAAGCGCCCGGCCCCTCTTCTTGTTGGTCAATCATAACTTGCATCTGCCGATTCATCGGTTCGAACTTCGTCTCGATGCGAGATCTGCCCCCAAGAATAAAAGGCCACACAACAAACATAAATAAACTAATCGCAGCCACAATCAGCAGAAGCCTCGATTTATTGTAACGAAATAAATCCACGAATTATCCTCCCCCAGCATAATAGCGGAACCGCAGACATATATATGAAAAAGCATCCGAATGGCAATAAATACGGACTCAGAGCGATAAATAGGAACACAAGTGACTGATTTTTTCGGGAGGGATTACTAGATGAAAGCAGGATTCATCGGCACTGGGAGTATGGGAAGTATTCTAATTGAAGCTTTTATTCATTCTGGGGCTTTCAATCCGGAGCAAATTATTGCTGGGAATCGAACGATTCATAAAGTAGAGATGCTAGCGGAGAGATATCCTGGGCTTCAAGTAGCCCGCTCGAATAGAGAAGTTGTGCAGGAGAGCGATCTGATCTTTCTTTGCGTGAAGCCATCTGAATTTAAAAAGGTTATTGATGAAATTAAAGAGGACGTGCTTCCCTCACAATTTGTTGTATCCATCACAAGTCCTGTCCTCATTAAGCATTTGGAAGGTCTTCTTCCAGCGAAAATAAGTAAAGTTATACCCAGCATTACGAATTATGTCCTTAGTGGAGCTACTTTGTGCATTCATGGCAATCGCATGCAGCCAGAGGATAAAGAGTGGCTTGAGAACCTCTTTGCACACATCTCTTCGCCAATATCCGTATCTGAAAATTATACGCGCATATCTTCCGATCTATCGAGCTGCGGGCCGGCTTTTCTAGCCAATTTTCTGCAATCGTTCATTGATGCCGCTGTTGAAGCGACAGGAATTTCTAATGAGGAAGCCACAATGCTTGCGAGTGAAATGACGTTGGGCACAGGAAAATTACTGACAACGGGGGGCTTTAACCCTATTTCCTTGCAAAAGCGAGTTTCCGTTCCCGGGGGTATTACAGAAGAGGGCCTCCGCATCTTGGAGGAGGAACTTGCCGGGGTATTCTCACGTGTCATCCTCGCAACTCATTCCAAATATGAAGAAGACTTGGAGAAGGCAGAGCATCGCTTTACATTGAAGCAGTAACCTTCTCCGTCGTCATCTTGATCTATTAACCTACAACGATATTAACTAACTTCCCTTTGACGACAATCAATTTGCGAACGGCCTTTCCGGCGGTCGCTTCTTTGACTTTGTCGAGATCAAAAGCAATTTTTTCCATCGCCGCTTCATCTGTATCTTTGGAAATCAGTACACGATCAACGATCTTGCCGTTAACTTGAACGACGATCTCAATTTCATTATCCACTGTCCATGCCTCATCATATGTTGGCCAAGGCTCATACGTAATGGACTCTGTACCGCCCAGCTTCTCCCATAACTCTTCAGCCAGATGCGGAGCAAGCGGCGACAGCATTTGAACGAAGTTCTTCATTGCTTCAAGCGGCAAACGCTCCGTCTTGTACGCTTCATTGACGAAAATCATCATTTGGCTGATTGCCGTATTGAATCGTAGAGCTTCGAAATCCTCGGTAATTTTCTTGATGCTGCGGTGCCATGTACGTTTGAAGCTATCGCTGCCCAACTGTTCGTCCGCACTGATTTTGGCTTGAACTTGCCCATTCTCATCTACGAATAAACGCCATACACGATTCAAATAACGGTAGATTCCATCTACACCCGTCGTGTTCCACGGCTTGGTTGCTTCCAGAGGTCCCATGAACATTTCGTAAATACGTAAGGTATCCGCACCTTGATCGCTGACAATATCGTCTGGATTCACCACATTGCCGCGGGATTTACTCATTTTCTCCATATTTTCCCCAAGGATCATCCCTTGGTTTACAAGCTTATGGAATGGCTCTTTGGTGTGAACGAAGCCAAGGTCGTAGAGCACTTTGTGCCAGAAACGCGCATACAGCAAGTGAAGCACGGCATGCTCCGCACCCCCGATATACAAATCGACAGGCAGCCATTGCTGCTGCAGCTCGTGCGAGCAGAACTCCTTGTCATTATGCGGATCGATGAAGCGCAGGTAGTACCAGCAGCTTCCAGCCCATTGCGGCATCGTATTCGTCTCGCGGCGAGCTTTCATGCCTGTTTCTGGATCAATCGTATTCACCCACTCCGAAACATTCGCCAGCGGTGATTCTCCTGTGCCTGAAGGCTTAATTTCGTCAACCTGCGGCAGCAAAAGTGGAAGCTGATCCACAGGAACAGGCTTCATTGTGCCATCTTCCAGATGGAGAATCGGAATCGGCTCTCCCCAGTAGCGTTGGCGGCTGAACAGCCAGTCGCGCAAGCGGTAGGTCACTTTGCCTTGTCCTTTGCCATGTTGCTCCAGCCAAGCGATCATGTGGCTGATTCCTTGCTCAATGTTCAAGCCATTGATCGGTTCGGAGTTCACATGAGCCCCATCGCCTGTATAGGCTTCCTGTTCAATGTTTCCGCCTTGCACAACTTCAATAATCGGCAAATCAAACTGTTTAGCAAACTCCCAGTCACGTTGATCGTGCCCTGGCACAGCCATAATGGCGCCAGTTCCATATCCGCCAAGGACATAATCAGCAATCCAAATCGGTACCTTAGCGCCATTCACAGGGTTTATCGCATATGCGCCCGTAAATACGCCTGATTTATCCTTGGCAAGGTCTGTACGTTCAAGATCGCTCTTACGGGATGCCTTCTCTTGGTACTCCTTGATCGCAGCTTCCTGATCGGCTGTCGTAATGCGTGCAATCAGTTCGTGCTCCGGCGCCAATACACAATACGTTGCACCGAAAAGCGTATCCGGACGTGTTGTGAACACGGTCAGCTTGTGCTCTGTCTGGCCTTCAATCGCAAAATGCACTTCTGCCCCTGTTGATTTCCCAATCCAGTTGCGCTGCATATCCTTGATGCTTTCGGACCAATCCAGCTCCTCCAGATCTTCCAGCAACCGCTCCGCATATTCCGTGATTCTCAGAATCCACTGGCGCATCGGTTTGCGAATAACCGGGTGGTTGCCCCGCTCGCTCAGGCCATCAATGACTTCCTCGTTCGCAAGCACCGTGCCCAGAGCCGGACACCAGTTGACCGGAACTTCATCTACGTAAGCAAGCCCTTTGTTGTACAGTTGGATGAAAATCCACTGCGTCCATTTGTAGTATTCCGGGTCCGTCGTGCTGATTTCACGATCCCAATCATACGAGAAACCGAGTGACTTAATTTGGCGGCGGAACGTGTCAATATTCTTCTTGGTGAACTCGCGCGGATCATTCCCTGTATCAAGCGCATACTGCTCCGCAGGAAGTCCGAAAGCGTCCCACCCCATAGGATGAAGCACGTTATACCCTCTCATCCGTTTAAAACGTGAAACAATATCCGTTGCCGTGTAGCCTTCCGGATGCCCGACATGCAGACCCGCCCCGGACGGATATGGGAACATATCCAGTGCATAGAATTTCGGCTTATCCGAATTTTCCAAAACTTTGAATGTTTTCTTCGTATCCCAATAACCCTGCCATTTGGATTCCACGGCTTGCGGATTATAGCCTTGCGTCTCTCTCGTTTCTTTGGTTTCCTGTGTCATGTCTGAATTCCTCCCTAAGTTCAAAGTGCTATAAGCACCAAAAAACCCCTCATCGCTAGCGGATATCGCTAGGGACGAGAGGTTAGATTCCCGTGGTACCACCCTAGTTAACACGAAGCATACTTTGCTTGTGTTCACTCTGCCCCTTAACGCGGGTGAGACGATCCGGCTAGCACCAAGCCTGCTGGTGGTTCACCTTCTAGCTCCAAGGCGAGTTCACAAGACTAACATCTACCGGCTTCCACCCTTTAACCGATTCTCTGAGAGATGTTGTACAAGTTACTGATCCTCTTCTTAGCTTTAAGCACATCTGATTAGCTTTGATTATATGTAAAATAATGCCGTCATGTCAAGCGGCGCCCGATTTCTCAGGTTTATTTCTTGGCTATAAAGAAGGCGCGCTCCGTCGCACGGGTCGGCTGTTCCCAAGTGAAGTCAGCAGCTAAGTGGACCTCTGCAAAACCGGCTTCCAGCAGCATTTGTTGCAGCCATTCCAGAGGATAGGCTCGCTGTTGATGGATTTCGTCGATTCTTCGAAATGCTCCCTTGCTTCCTTCATCTTTGACGAAGATGGTCAAATCGTGTTCGATTTGGACTCTTTCCTCGTCGAGCTCGCTTGTCCATATGTAGGCAACATCCTCTTCGTTTAAGAAAAAAGGCTGAGATTCCGCATAAGCGAACAACTGCTCGGGCGTATGCACATCAAAAAGAAACAACCCGCCTGATTTAAGTCCTTCGTATGTGTGACGAAATGCATCGACAATCTCGTCTTCCTCTAGCAAATAATTCAAGCTGTCACAGAAAGAAAGCGCCGCGTCAGCTTGCTCGCCCAGATCCCATTCCCGCAAATCCTGCTGCACCCAACGAATCGCGCCGCCGCGAAACGGCATTTTATGCTCTCCAGCCTTCTGCTCAGCGACAGCCAGCATATCTTCTGACAAATCAATGCCCGTCATCTGATAGCCTGCTGCGGCTAACGGAATCGTGATATTGCCGGTACCGCATCCAAGATCGACAATTACTGAGGGCTGAAGACCAAACCGCTCGAAGCCTTCATTAGCGAAACGAAGCCAATCCTCGTAAGGCATATTATTCATTAAACGGTCATACGTATAGGCAAATTTTTGGTAGCTCATATCAGCCTTGCGTCTCCTCTGGCTTCAGATAGGTCCAGTCCTCTTCTTGATAAATGAGCCCATCCTTCATCAGCTTGCCCAGAGCGCGTTTGAAAGCTGCTTTGCTAAGGCCAAATCGATCTTTGATGATGTCAGCCGATGTTTTATCGGAAAAGGGCATTGCATGTCCTGGACGCTCACGCAGGACACTGAGTATCTTGTCTGCGTCTTCATCACGGCCTTTTTCCTTAGGAAGCCGCATCGACAAGTTCACTCGTCCATCTTCTTCCCGCACAAAAGCAACGCGCAGATCAACCAGTTCCCCCACACGCAGCAAGCGTGTGCGTTCCGGTGCAGCGATCAAGCCGATAACCCCATAGCCAAGCACACCGGCTTCACAAATGACGAACGTACCGATTTGCAGCGGCCGATATACACGCCCTTTGACCCACTGATTGCTCCAACTCGAAGGAGCACGCACACATAGAGGTGCTAGATCCTCTTCCAGCGCTAATTTGGCAATTAGACGCCCTTGCCGATCATGCGCCAGGGTGGCAAATACTTTGTCCCCTACGAGTGGGCGCAGTTCTTCCAGTTCCGGCACGTTCCGATATGGAAGCAGCAGATTGCGGCCTAAACCCATTTCGAGGAAATAACCAAATCTCGGGTGGATATCAACAACTTCAAGCAAGCCCACTTCACCCATTTGAATCAGCGGACGCTTCAAAGTCGCCATCAATCGATCCTGTGTATCGTGGAACAAGAAAGCTTCCACTTGATCCCCAGGCTTAATCTTCCCTACAATTTCCGCATAAGGCAGCAACACATCCTGATAGCCGTCGCTCAGAAAGTAACCGTTAGGCGGAACTTCCCTTGCTACCTCGAGGGTAACAAGGGATCCTGCTTCCAGTCTCATACGCGCTCCACAACCTTGGCATCGGACCAAAGTCTTTCGATATTGTAATATTCCCGGTCATCGCGATGGAAAACATGAAGGACAACATCCCCCAGATCAAGCAGGACCCATCTTGCTGTATCAATACCTTCGAAACCGCGAATGTTCACACCGTGTTCATGCGCTTTTTTGCGGGCTTCTCCAGCAATGGCTTGCACTTGTGTCTCACTGTTGCCGTGACAAATAACGAAGTAATCCGCAATCGGCGATACGCCTTGCAGATTAAGCGTGACAACATCTGCCGCTTTCTTATCCTCGGCTGCTTCTACGACAAATGCCAATATTTCCTCTGGGTTTTTACTCATTCAATCATCCTCCAAATATTAAGTGTTTATTTGCTGAATCAAATCATTGCGTGTCAAAATGGTCAATGGATAAATCCGCTTGCCTTTGGCAAGTAAAAAAGCGATCGTAGAATCAAACCCGGCAATCAATGCTTGCTCTAAGCTGATCTCGGCAAGTTCACGAATACGATCAACACTGGGAAAGTCGCGTCCTGGCTCCATATAGTCTGCCAGACAAACGATTTTATCGAGCAATGTCATCGCCTCACGACCGGAAGTATGGTAACGAATGGCATCCAAAACTTCTTCATCCACGATCCCAAATTGGGATTTGGCGATAAAGGCTCCGGCATGGGAATGCCATAGTTCTTTGTCGAACTGCAACAAGTCCTGCGGCAATGCGTTGTCCCTAATAATCTTAGCTTGCTCTTGTACAGGCCAATACTTGCAATAATCGTGCAAAATAGCCGCCAAGTCCGCTTTTTCCGGATCTCCGCCAAAACGCTTGGCTAAGATTACACTGGTTTCCATGACGCCAAGCGTATGCAGCCAGCGTCTTTCAGGCATTTGCTCCTTGACAGCGGCAATCAGCTTCTCACGATTCATACAATCGGTTCACCTCCATGAAACGATTCACAGCCTCTGGAACCAAGTAGCGAACAGAGCGTTTGCGCTGCCTTTCCTCGCGAATAATCGTTGAAGAAATATCTACTTGCGGCATCGGAACGAGCGACACCCGACTACGAATAGGCAGGGGAAGCTGTTCCATATCGAGTGCATAGCCAGGCCTTGCTAAACCAATAAAACGAATATGCCGCACGATGTCATCGATGCGATGCCACTGCGGCAAATATTGAACCATATCTGCACCTATAATATAAGCAAATTCTGTATCCGGATATTCCTTGAGCAGCAGCTCAATGGTCTGGATACTATAAGATACGCCGCCTTTGGTAATTTCGATATCAATCGGCCGAAAAAAAGGATTGCCTTCAGCGGCAAGGCAAACCATTTCCCAACGCTCCTGGATGGATGCCTTTGGGGCATTTGGCTTGTGCGGAGGCACATTAGCCGGCATCAGCCAAACTTCATCCAAACCTGCTTCCACCCTCGCCCGCTCTGCGGCTATTAAATGCCCGGTATGAATCGGATCGAAGGTGCCTCCCATAATTCCGACCAGCATGCTTCCACCTCTTTAGCGCGGCAGTTCGATCTTCTTCTTGTCACGCGATTCTTTGTAGAGCACAACCATTTTGCCAATAACCTGCACAAGCTCAGCCCCGGATTTCTCCGCAAGCTCCGTACCTACCTCATCGCGATCTTCGCCGCTGTTGTTGAGCACGGTAATTTTGATCAGTTCACGCACTTCCAGTGCTTCTTGGATATGACGAATCAAATGTTCGTTCACTCCGCCTTTGCCAACTTGAAAAATTGGATCTACATGGTGCGCCATGGAGCGCAAATAACGTTTCTGTTTGCCTGATAACATCGATGTCCCTCTATTCATTCTTATTCAGCTAACGACTGTTCTACCACCTGTCTCATCGCCGCTACGGGCGCAGGAGTACCAGTCCAATATTCGAAGGCAAATGCGCCTTGATAAATAAACATGCCAAGTCCGCCATGGATGCGGGCACCTTTGGCTTCCGCTTCACGCAAAAACCGCGTGATCCGCGGATTATAAATCAAATCACTGACTAAATGGTGTTCGCGCAGCAGCTCTACCGGCATTGGAAGCTCATCGACATGAGGATGCATGCCAGCTGATGTTGTATTGAGTACAAAATCAACTTCATCCACAATATCCCCAAGCTCATCAAGTCCCAGTCCAACAGTCTTTGTATAGACGCTGATTGTTTCCGCAAGTTCAATGGCACGTTCCTTGGTGCGATTTGCTATATAAATACAGGCTACACCTTCTTTGGCAAGCGCATAAGCAACACCTCTTGCCGCGCCGCCAGCCCCAAGGAGAAGCACACGTTTACCTGACAGCACAATACCCGTCTCTTCTTTAAGCGATCTTACATAGCCGATGCCATCGGTGTTGTAGCCGACAAGCTTGCCAGCTTCATTCACGATGGTATTCACCGCGCCAACAATGCTGGCGCCTTCATCAATTTCATCGAGATATGACATGACTTCCACTTTGTGTGGAATGGTTACATTGATTCCACGATAGCCTAATGCCCGAATTCCACGAACCGCGTTACCCAACTCATCAGGACGAACATGAAAAGCTGCGTATACCGCATTAATTCCGGCTTCTTGAAAAGCCCGATTTAACATAATCGGGGAACGGGAGTGCCGAATCGGATCTCCGAATACCCCGTATAGAATCGTATGACTGTCAATTGTGCGGCTCTTCTCCATGGTTTCCTCCGGTCTCCCTATATCAATGCTTCACGCGCGATAACTTTAATCCCCTTAGGTGCATGAACGGCAAGATCTGCTCCAGCGATACTGTTGACACGAATCCAACCCAAGCCTGAGATCAACACATCCATCTGTTTCCCCTTAGGAATGTGCAGCGGATGCTTCACAAGCTTAGGCAGTTCTTCCAGATCTGCTAGATTCGGAGGCGCCAGCATGACACCTTTGTGCTCCTCATACAACTCATCCGCGCGTTCTAATTTGGTACGGTGAATTTGCACCGCATTGGACGTATAGCAAGTAAAGGACTGATGCTCCCCTTTAATAAAGTCAAATCTGGCTAAAGCGCCAAAAAATAATGTTTGGGCTTCATTCAATTGAAAAACCATCGGTTTTAGCGGCTTATCCGGCATAATACGGGCTAAGTCGCGCTTCTTCACCACTTCTGTTAACCGGTGCTTATGAACAATCCCCGGCGTATCCACGATAAATTTCCCGTCATCTAACGGGATCTTCACGAGATCCAGCGTAGTGCCTGGGTACTGTGATGTCGTAAGTTCCGAATCCAAGTCGCTGTAATCGCTGATCAAACGGTTAATCAACGTTGATTTGCCCACATTCGTGGCCCCAACGACATAGACATCCATGTTGCCGCGATACTCTTGAACAGCAGTAATTACACGATCAAAGCCAATATTTTTCTTCGCGCTGCAAAGAACAATATCCACGACCTTGAGATTCTCTTCCTTGGCTCTGCGCTGCACCCAATTAATAATTTTGTTGGCGTTCGTTACTTTGGGCAGCAAATCGATTTTATTGACGACAAGCAGAACCGGATTCGAGCCAACAAAGCGGGCTAGACCACTGATCATACTGCCTTCAAAGTCAAAAATATCTACGATTTTCACAACCAGCGCTTTGGTTTGACCGACGTGTCCCAACAATTTCAGGAAGTCGTCCTGCTGGAGAGTGATACTCGAAGATTCATTGTAGTGTTTAATGCGATAGCAGCGCTGACAAATCAGCGGCTCCTTGTCCATCGCTTCGGCTGGTATGTAACCGAGCTTGCCTTTTTCTTCCGTTTGCAGAAGGACACCACAGCCTGCACAACGATTCACTGTTTCTGTAATCATGAAACCTCCTAATTCTTCATCCTCTTCAATGCCCACTTCTCAATACGGCGATTAATTTTCGTGAAAAAACCTTCATCCGCTATGGAGATCGGCTGAACCAGGATCGTATAAAGCCCCATTCGATTGCCGCCAAGAACGTCTGTTAACATTTGATCGCCTATGACCGCTGTTTGTCTAACGTTCGTACCAAGCAGCTTCATAGCCTTGTGAAATGAGACGTTCGTAGGTTTCTTGGCACGATGGATGAACGAAATGCCCAGAGGCTCGGCAAAGGCGGAAACGCGGCCATGGTTGTTGTTGGACACAATGACCACCTTGAAGCCCATCTTCTGCAGCTGTTTCAACCACTCTATTAACTCAGGAGTCGCATGCGGATCACGCGCGCCTACCAGTGTGTTATCGAGATCTGTAATGATTCCGCGAACGCCAAAATCCCAAAGGTGATTGGCATCAATATCATAGATTGTATGTACGGACTGTCTGGGTATGAGCTTTTTCAGCAAACAACTTCCCTCCAACTGCTTCCTCGACATATACGTGAAACTATACCATAGTGACCCGTTTGTTGCAAAAAGAAAAAGAACATATTTTCGCTCTAGGAACGCGCCGGAAGCGGCAGCCAGTTCAATACATTTTGAATTTTGCGATCCCAATAGCCCCATTCATGTGTGCCTGGCTCTTCTTCATAGGTTAGGTTCAGCTTCAAATCGCGGCAATAATCACGGAACCTGATATTATCTTCATACAGGAAATCTTCCGTGCCACAGCATTGATAGAGTTCAGGCTTAACCCCTTGGTACACCGACAGTTGATCTGCCAAATGAAATAAATCGTCACCGCTGCCTTTAATCTTCGTAACATCGCCATAGATCAGTTTGAAATCATCCGGAAAACTGATGGCCCGGCCGGAAATATCCAAAGCTCCGGATAAGCTAGCCGCTGCAGCAAACCGATCTGGATGCGTTAGCGCAAGCTTCATTGCTCCGTAACCGCCCATGGAAAGTCCTGCCGCATAATTCAATTCTCTTTCTTCGGCTAATGGAAAAAAGGAACGGGCGAGAGCAGGCAGCTCCTCACTGATGAACGTCCAGTAGTTAGGTCCCGACGCCATATCGGCATAAAAGCTGCGATTCACAGCAGGCATGACAACCGCAATGCCAAGCTCTGAAGCATATCGTTCAATCGACGTTCTGCGCATCCAAATGGTATGATCATCGGACAAACCGTGGAGCAAATAAAGTGTCGGATGCTTGTCCCCATAAACAGATGAAGCCAACCCAATTTGACTTTTCGCCACTTGCGGTAAAATAACGTGCATCGATGCAGATACACCAAGAGAATCTGAAAAAAAGTGACAATCTATAAACGCCATATGAATATCTCCTCTCACAGGGAAGCCACTCCCTATTAGGGAAGTGGCTTCTACTGCTATTTCATCTGTTCTTTTAATCGGCTTATCGACTGATTAACCGTTTGGTAATCCGTTTCTGTAGAACTCAACTGACTATACTTGGCTCGTTCAAAGAGCTCGATCACCGTTTCCAGCTCTTTTTTCATCCACTTGCTTTGATTCGCCCACCGTGTTGCCGCTTCTCTCATCGTTTCATGTTCCAGACGCAAATAGCCTCTGCGGCGGCTTAATCGCAGCAGTTTTTCAAATTCAACAATAATTTTTTGATTAAAATTAATCACTTGTAATTCTTTGCGCCGTGTTCGCCAAGCGCTCCAGACCTCGCTTCTCATTGCGAAGTATAAGCCGGAAGCAACCACAAAAGCTGCTGCTATACCGCTTAAAGTTAGCCATAGCCATGTAAAGCTTGGCGCCGCTTCTGTTGACTCTACTTCAGGCAATGGGTCCGTTTCTGTTGTTAACGGAACAGGAGGCGGCGTTACCTCAGGGAATAGATTCGGCAACTTGAAGCCTGAAGTCGGTTCAAAAGAAATCCAGCCGAAACCTTCAAAATAAACTTCTACCCACGAATGGGCATCTGAATTTCTGATCGTGTACGTCCCCTCAGCATTTGCATCGATTTCAGCTCCCAATTGACCCAAAATACCGAAGTCCCTGATCTGGTCAGGTACTGGTGAGACGCCCGATGAATACCCTTTTACCCAACGTGTAGGAAGACCGATCGAGCGCGTAAGGACAGCCATAGCGGTTGAATAATAATCACAGTAGCCTTGCTTCACTTCGAACAAGAAGCGATCCACGAAATCCTTGCTCTTGCCTTTTGTTTCATCCGGTGTGTTCGTATACGGATAGTGCTCGGACAAATACTTTTCGATTAGTTTGGCTTGATCATACGGATTTGTTGCCGACTTGGTAATATCAAGTGCCAATTGCTTCACACGTTCAGGTAAATCAGTCGGCACTTGCAAATACTCAGCCCAATCCGGTTTGTTCGTATAATCGGCTTTCACTTCGCGCAATAAGGCTTCTTCCAGAATCGGCTCTTGCGTCGTTATGACATAATCTTTGGGATAATTGCTTTTGCCTGTAAAACGGAGCTCCGATTGACGAGGTGACCATAAAATTCGTTGAAACGGATTCTCGCCTTGATTCACTTCGTCTATTTTCTGAATAGCAAATCCTCCGAACAGCACGGGAAATACCTCTTCCCGCTGCATGACAACTTTCTGTTTCACCTCTTGCGTTTGCAGCAAGGACTGATCGAATCGCGGGTCAAGCGGAAGCGGGTTCAAATTAACGCGATTAACCGGAAGTTTGCGCTCAGAAGGACTAGCTTCCCACCCTTTTCCATTATATAATGCACGCGTTTCTCCACGGAAGTAGGTTCGCTTCGTTGTTTCAACCGTCATGACCGGAGTGTAATCATAACGGAAGCCGCCTCCCAGCCGGCTATCATCTCGGCTGTAGCCAGAGGAAGCATCAGCCGTAGAAGCTGTAACACTGATGCCTTTGCCTAGGAGCGGAACGGATTCTCCGCGGCTGACCTTCCAGGCTGTGTAGGGGTCGGTGATAATCGGACTCACCGTTGGGGCAACAAGTCCAACCAGAAAGGTTACACCAACAATCAAAACAACGGGTACGATCAGCGCTGACGGGTAATCAGTGATGGTTTCCCAAATCACAGGCGCGCGTTCCTTCAAGCGGGCCATGTGGCGAAGCATCAACAGCGAAAAGCCGCAAAGAATAACGATGGCAACCTGTGGCCATAGAAAAATCGTGCTGAAGGAATCACGGATGGCAAAAAACATAACACTGACGAAAATTAGCACGACGATCCGCAATCTGGATTGAACAGACCACATGGCGAATTGATACGTGACCCAAGCGGATAGGCTGAACCAAATGAAAGGTTCCAATTGCCCGGCATTTAAAGCAATCCAGCGCAAAGTTTCATGCCATGATGTCACATGCACAGCGACGAAGTGATAACCCATTCCCCAGCCATGCAGCCATACAATCAACAGGAATTGCAGAATGAAACGCCATACGCCGTGCAGTCGAGGCAAGAAGTACGTAAACGCGATCAGGCATAATGAAGCTGTGACGAAAGAAACGGTTTGGGGAAGCCACAAGCCATCCTCTTTCATAATCCAAATCACGAATTGATAAAGGAAAACCCCGGTCAGAATGGCGCTGACACGCTGCTCCCAATCGGCAAACAGAAACTTTTTCCAGATGGAGTTAGGCATAACGTTTCGCCCCTCCCAACAGATTGGGCAAATCCGTTAATTGGTTGACCTCATACCCCATATAACCCTGCGCACGGATAGCTTTAATCCAATCTTCTTGTTTATCCTGCTGTGCACCCAGTGGTTTGAAAGCTTGAGGAGACCTATCATGGACCCAGATATGACAAGGATTCATTTGCAAATGCTCCAGATGCGTTAATACCTGCATCATCACGGCTCCTTTTTGCGGAGAAATGATAACGAAGAAACAGCCAGCTGGCAGCTCACGTGTATGTTCCTTGAGGATCTGATTCAAAGGGCGATAGCCATCTGCTTCGACACCGACTAAATGCTTGAGAATGTGTTTGTGATGATTCTGGCTTTGTTTCGCTTCAAAGAACGTGGATTCCTTGCCGATGGAAAGTAAGCCTAACGCCAAATCGCGACTGGCACCGTAGCGAAATAACGAAGCAGCTACAGATACTGCCAGCTCAAATTCAGCTACATCCCCATAAGCACGGGCGGTGCGATCCAGCAAGATGATCGTTTTGGGAAGCGATTCACGCTCGAACTCTTTGGACTTCCATGTCCCTGTTTTGGCTGTGGCATTCCAGTGAATCCGCGATAGCCGGTCCCCATAAATATATTCCCGCACCCCGTTGATTTGCGTCGTCTCGCGGTGCGCTCTCGTCGTTGTGGAGTGATGCTGCATTCCTTTGAGCATTTGGTGAAATTGCGCCCATTCCCGAATCACGATGGTTTGCGGATATACCGTTAGCGACTGCGTAAGATCCAAACGGCCTTTATGCTGAAAGAAGCCAAAAATATCCTCTGTCAAACACTCCGTAGCGCCAAACTTATAATACCCTCTTCGCAAAGGCGGTGTGCTGTACAGCAATTCCCCCTTCCTTTTCCAATCTGGCACAAGCGATCCTTCAAAAATGGTTTCTTCGCCATTCAGACGGATGAGTTGGTCCTTGATCATCATATACGGGATCGGCCAAAAGCCGGGGATTTGCACGCCAATTCCGATCTGCAAGGATTGCCCTGCTTCCAGTTGGGCTTCCTGCCCTAAATTGGAAATTTTGCGAGTTCCTTGTGCGCGTCTGATGCCGCTCCAATTGCCTGATAGCAGGTAGATGGATAAGAGCGTTATGATGATAAAAAGCATGGAAGCAAGCTTACCGCCTTGGAACAGCAGGAAGAACAAGCTTGCGGTGAAGCAGGCGATCAGAAGCCATAGAGGTGCCGGAAACCGGGGACGCGCCCCGAATCGTTTGAATACCGGTCGATTCATAGGCTCACTTCTCCAATCGTACCGGCACGCGGACCTGCTCGAAAATCGCGCCGAGAACGGAAGAGATCGTGGCTCCGTCCATGCGGGCTTCCGTATGAAGAATCATCCGATGGCCGAGCACATAGGGAGCAAGGTACTTAATATCATCCGGAATGACATAATCTCTTCCTTGCAGAAAAGCAAATGATTTGGAAGCAAGCACTAGCGACAGTGTAGCTCGCGGACTTGCTCCTAGGAACACAGCTTGATGATCGCGTGTTTTGCGAGCTATGGCCACTAAATAATCGCCAACAGCTTCATCCAGATGAACATGCTTTACCTGATCTTGAATCGAGAGCACCTCCGCGGTGTTCATTACAGCTTGCAGCGACTCCATCGGGTGCAATTTGCTCTGGGAAGCAATCATCAGCTTCTCGGCAGCTTCACTCGGATATCCCAAACTTAGCTTAATCATGAAACGGTCCAACTGTGCTTCCGGCAATATGTATGTGCCTTCGAAATCAATCGGATTCTGCGTAGCGAGCATCAGAAACGGCGAAGGAAGTTCATGAATATCCCCGTCAACCGTGATATGCTGTTCTTCCATCGCTTCCAGAAGCGCTGACTGGGTTTTGGTCGTAGCCCGATTGATCTCATCGACGAGTAAAATATTCGTCATAATCGGTCCTGAACGGAACAGAAACTTCTCTTCTTTGGGATGATATATAGAAACACCGGTAATATCCGAAGGTAGTAAATCGGGATTGCATTGAATGCGGCGAAATTGACCGTCTATTGAGCGAGCCAGTGCTTTGATAAGGACTGTCTTGCCTGTTCCAGGAACATCTTCCAGCAAAACATGTCCGCCGGCCAGCATCGCAGTAAGTAATAATTCAATCTCAGAGCTCTTGCCAAGTATGCAGGATTCTAAATTCGCTTTCAGCCTAGCCAGAACTTCTACATGATGATGGGTGGCAGTTTCCATGTCTTGATCCTCCTTAAAGTTTGCGTTGCCATTGGGCGAATTTCCGCCCTTATGTCCAAATTAGGTTGGAATAACTACAAAAAGTGCGTAAATCCAGTTTACAGCAAAGCTTTTCGTCCGTATACTTGTAATTCCTCTAAATTTATTTGTTAAAATTAACCATGCTGTTTAGACGCAAAACAAGCCCTTTCGGTTCGATCCAAAAGGGCTTGTTTATCACTTTATTTATCCTTTGGGTTTCACAAAGACGGCAGCTATGAAAGAGAAGATAATGGCTGCCGAAATCCCCGCGCTTGTGACCTTGAAAATACCGGTAATGATGCCGATATAGCCATCTTTGTGCAGCTCTTCAAGGGCGCCGTGCACGAGCGCATTGCCAAAGCTGGTGATCGGAACGGTAGCGCCAGCACCAGCGAATTCAATGAAAGGATCGTACAAGTTGCAACCATCCGCGATTGCTCCTAAAACGACGAGCGTACTCATCGTATGTGCAGGTGTCAGTTTCCCTACATCCATGAGCAATTGCCCGAACACGCAAATCGCGCCGCCGATAATAAAAGCCCATACAAAACTCATGCGTACAACCCCCCAGACTCAATAGAAACTGCATGCGCTATACAAGGAATGCTCTCCCCTTGTTGGAAGGAAAGCGGAGAAAGCAATGCGCCCGTCGCGACGACGAGAATACGCTTGAGCTCGCCCTTCTTCATCCGTTTGAGCAAATGCCCATAGGTGACGGTTGCCGAGCAGCCGCAGCCGCTACCCCCCGCTTGAACGCTTTGCTTCTCCCTGTCGTAGACGAGCAAACCACAGTCGCTGTAGGTCGTTTGCTCGATCGGCACCTTGTGCTTGGCGAACAGCTCCCGCGCAATGTTCACCCCAACCTCCGCCAGGTCTCCGGTGATGATCAGATCGTAGTAGCCAGGCTCGCGATCGAGATCGCGGAGATGCGCCTGGATCGTATCCACGGCTGCGGGCGCCATCGCCGCGCCCATGTTGAACGGATCGGTGATGCCCATATCGACGATCCGACCGATCGTAGCTGAGGTGACGACAGGTCCGTCACCGGACGTGCCCAGCACGGCGACACCAGCGCCGGTTACGGTGTACTGCGCCGTCGGCGGCTTCTGAGAGCCGTATTCCGTCGGATAACGGAACTGTTTCTCCGCCGTGCAGTTGTGGCTGCAGGTGCCTGCCATCACATGCTTGGCGGCGCCTGAATCGACCAGCTGTGCGGCGAGTGCCAGACCTTCCATGGAGGTCGAGCAAGCACCGAACAAGCCAAGATACGGCATCCCCAGTGTGCGGGCAGCGAACGTGTTGGAGATGATCTGGTTCATCAGATCCCCTCCAAGATAGAACTGAATCTGGCCGCCAGTCAGCCCTGCGTTATCCAATGCACGCTGTGCGGCTTCTTCCAGCAGGACCTTTTCCGCTTTCTCCCATGTTTTTTGGCCCATCGTCAAATCGTCATGCACAAGATCAAAATCATCCGCGATTGGCCCTTTTCCCTCGTCAGGCCCGACAACAGTACCCGTCGATAGGATGACGGGCCGATTTGGAAAAATCCAGCTTTGATGCCCCTTGAGCATATGGTCAACTCCCGCCCATAATAATGAGATGCACAATGCCAACGAAAAAAGCAGCAACGGTTCCAAATACAATAACTGAGCCCGCTAATTTGAACATGTTGCCGCCAACCCCGAGAACAAGCCCTTCTGCCCGGTGCTCAATCGCTGCGGAGCATAGGGAGTTTGCAAAACCGGTAACAGGCACCGCGCTGCCTGCCCCTGCCCATTGAGCAATTTTGTCGTAGACGCCAAAGCTTGTTAAAATGACAGAAATGATGATCATGGTAGCCACCGTCGGATTTCCGGCCGTCTTCTCCGTAAAGCCAAACCAGCTGACATACATATGCATAAAGCATTCCCCAATTAAACAAATAACGCCTCCGACCAAAAAGGCGCGCACGCAATTTTTCAAAACAGGGCGTTTGGGTTCTTGCTCCTTCGCCAACTTCTGATATTCCTGCTGCGTCATGGTCAATGTTTTTTTCTTGTTGTTCGCCATGCCTTTCCCTCCAATTCATCCAAGTGCCTAGCTTCTCAAGATGGTTGTGACTGATTGAATGACTTTCGTTAGCTGCTCGGAGCATGACTCATACATCATCTTGGCTTGCTCATGCTTCGTCGTAAGTGAGAATAGCTCCAAATCCGCTTCACACTTTTTCAAGGTGGCAAGCAGCATGGGTCTTGCACTTGGCGCCGGAACCTGGAGTTTGTCATCAAATAAATCTACGGTGAGCTCCCCGTGGGTATCTACTTGGCCAAGGAAAACATTCTCTATGGTTACGCCTATTTTATCCAGTTCCTCATGCAACCATCCACGACCTTTGCCTGCCGCAGCGAGCGGCTCATTCTGAATTTCACCATCTATCACGACCGTTTGCGTGGGCTTTTCCGTTACTAATTTCATGTTCAAATGCTTCGGTGTCAAGGGCTGCAGCTCGCTTTTGAGGAGCACACTGATATCTCCACTGGCTTCCAGCATGGCAAACTCCACATCCGCAACGCGAAAGACGCTCTTGGTGCGCAATTGTTCCAACAGCTCGTCCGCCGTAAACCTTTCTTTTTTCAAATTATCCTCCAGTACTTTCCCTTCTTTGATCAGGACAGTCCCTCTGCCATCAACCCAGTTGCGCAAGGTTTTGCTTTTCAGCGTGAGCAATTCCATTCCAAGGGGGACGAAGCACCAAACAAGAATGGCGATAACGCCATGTCCGAAATTCGCTTCCACATCCGTGGAAATCACCCCTGCCAGGTCTCCAAGGGTAATCCCGATCACATACTCGAAAAACGTTAATTGAGATATCTGTTTTTTTCCTAAAATCCTCGTTAAAACAAACAATAAAACCAAAGTTGACGTAGCTCTTACTACAATATGCAACCAATCCGGCATCGCCGTATCCTCCCTTACCTATCACTCCAATCCATGTCATTATGTGCTTTTTGGAGGTCAAGTATCATTAATTTGCAATGGGTTTATTTGTTATTTATGTAAAAGGCAAATCGGGGCATATTAAATAGCGCAAACAAGGTGATTGACACCACAGATATCATTCTTGCTGCAAAATTCTATTACGAGGTGAACCTTCATGACCGTGTCCGCACAGGTAAAAACAACGTTGGCTTCTCTAAAAAGCGCACAAGCTAGCTTAGAAACATTCGCGCTCAGCACACAAAATCAAGAAGCTAAGCAGTTGTATGAAACTGCGGCCAAATCCACCCAAGACATCGTCACTCAAGTTTCTTCCCGTGTCCAGCAATTAGAAAATGAAGAACCTCAATATAAAGGGTTCTAAACAAGCCAAAACAGCCGCTTGCGCGAGATGCGCGAGCGGCTGTTTTTATTGTTATTTTATAAAAAACAAATAAGCAACAAAGTAAGCAAGACATACAAAACTAAGATTAGAAGAATGAGTTCCTCTTTCTGCAACTCTTCTGGCATAAAAGCCGCCCTCGTTTCCGGGTGATTTGCTTGCTTATTGCACGGGCTGGCCGGATGCTTTTCTCAGCTCATTGGCCAACCGATTAAACTCCGCTCTTGCCTGTTGGTCATTCGTTGCAAAATAAGCTGCTGACAAAAAGGCAATCACCTTGTTCGCATCTTCTACACTTAACATGGGAGCAATCCCCTTTCTTATTTGCCGGTCCAGTAATCAAAGGTCAGCGCTTTGTTTGTGAAAAATGCATAAGGCAAGTAACAATAACCGTGGTCTCCCCAAGCTTTCCCCCAAGAATTTCGAGCGATGATGTAGCCCTTGCCTTTGCTCTTGCCGTCTTTATAACCGACAGCCAACAGCGCATGTCCGCCTAGCACCAGTTCTTTCTTGCGATTAGGGTAAGGAATTTTCCCCGTTCTTGCCGCTGCAGCACCTTCAAAAGATTCGTACAGCCTTATGCCAAATACAACAGGCTGCCCGTCTGCTAGAGCCGCTTTGATGCCAGCCAAGTCATGGATGCGATGGTAACTGCCGATACGATAGGAGCTTGCCGCTTGCTCCGCTTCTTCATCCGGCTTCACTTTATATTGGTTTATGCGATATGGCCACTCCGTTTCAGGACACACGCCTACTTTGTGCAGCACCTTCATCCCGTCACGGACAGTTGCTCCGGCATCTTGATTGACGCTGCCTTCGAGCTTCCGTTCATGCCAATAATGGAATAAGCGAGACAACCGAATGTTAGAATCGCTTTCGCGGCGCAGCCAATATTCACGCAGTCCACTTACAATGGCATTGGATGTGCATGAGCCAAG
The DNA here is from genome assembly GCF_022163125.1 of Paenibacillus sp. HWE-109. Classification (NCBI taxonomy): domain Bacteria; kingdom Bacillati; phylum Bacillota; class Bacilli; order Caryophanales; family Paenibacillaceae; genus Paenibacillus; species Paenibacillus sp. HWE-109. The sequence continues at coordinate 3,846,416 of NZ_CP091881.1, forward strand.
CTGCCCTTGATTCACGATAGGTGATAACTGCTTCCGCAAGTCCATTTGCCGAGGCAGTTGCGATTCATGAACATAATTAGCACTGCGATAAAAATAATCACGAAAATCACGTTGATCTCGTTTTACTTTGTAAATACGCATCGGTTACCTCCCTCGATTCCTAGTGACGGAATTAAAGGCAGTATATTCACCCATGGGCAAGAGCGTGCCAAAAAACCTAGCCGTAGGCTAGGTTAGGTTCAACAGCAGCCATTTGAACAAATAAGCACCTTAAGGCTGCCTTATTTGTTCATGACTCGCCTATAAATAGATTCATAGCGTTTGGTCATTCGAGAGGTTGTAAACCGACGAATGACATAGCGTCTAAGCTCATGTGGTTTTGGGAAGTTCCCTTGCCGGACTTTGGCAACCATTTCAGGAACTGATCTACAGATTAACTGTGGGAAACCAGCCATCACCTCGGGAACAGCGCCGCGATTAAGCGCTACGACCGGCGTTCCACAAGCCATCGCTTCAATCATCACTAAACCAAACGGCTCTTCCCAAAGAGAGGGAAACAGGACGCAGTGCGCATATTTCAGAAGTTTTTGCTTCTTCTGGCCGCCGATCGGTCCGACAAAATGGATATTGGGATTGCGCCGGATGCGAGGGGCCAATTCACGGCGAAACCATGCTTTATCTTTGATTGGACCCGCGATAATCAGTTTTTTATTCGTTTTTTCCGCAATTTCTATCGCTTGCAGGACACCTTTTGCCGGTAAAATCCGCCCCATAAAAGCCATATAATTGTGCTTCTTGTCACTGAATTCATACTCGCTCGGATTAATCCCGTTATACACATAATCACCGCGATTTTTCCCCATGACTTGTTTGGCTCGCTTGGAAACATAAACGGGATGCTTCACACGATGTTTAACTGGCAAATGGAGCGTGCATACGGTTGGAATTCGCAGTTTTAACTTCCCAAGCGCAGAACCGAAGGTATGGTCATGAATAACATCTACGTGCCGCGGCAAGTTGCCCATCACATATTTGGCAATTCCTTTGTCACGAAGACCTTTGGGGAATGGCTTCAATTTGGCTCTTGTGCGGCTTCCCCTTGTTGCGAAAACCGTCACATGATGACCTCTTTTCACGAGATTTTCCGTCAGTTCATAGACGACCTTCTCCGTTCCTCCCTGATTGGTTGGAGGTAGCTTCTGGGCATTCGGATAGTTAGAGATAACTTGAATAATATGAAGCCGTTTCATTAGAGTTCACTCCGTTTCTCTTAACATATGTGACAGGCGTTCATGAAGCCATTGTTTGAGCTTAGGTCTTTTGTTTGTTTCGGCTAGAATGGCTCCAATATAACCTTGATGATTGCCAATATCGTGCCAGTCGCCCTGGACCTTACACGCATACATGGCTTCAAATTGGTTAAGCGCCAGCAAGGCATCTGTCAATTGTATCTCGCTGCCAATGCCTGCTTGCTGCTTGGCTAACAAGTCAAAAATCCGCGGTGTCAGAATGTAACGCCCGAGAATGGCGAGATTCGATACTGCTTCTTCTGGCGCTGGTTTCTCTATCAAATTCGAAACAAGGTAAATTCCTTCATTTAGAAGTTTCGCCTCGACGACACCATAATTGGATGCTAGTTGTGCATCTACTTCCTGCACGCCGATAATAGAAGTCTGATAGCGATCATAAGTTTGAATCAACTGTGACAAAGCCGGTATTTGTGCATCAAAAAACGTATCGCCGAGCAGCACAGCAAAGGGTTCATTTTGAATAAACGCCCGAGCGCACCAGATAGCATGTCCCAAACCTAAGGGCTCTGTTTGCCTGATATAATGAAGTTTGGCTAACTGGGTCGGTTCCTGTGCCCGCTGCAACAGCTCAAGCTTTCCGGCTGCTTTCAGATGATTCTCCAACTCAAAGGAACTATCGAAATGATCCTCGATCGCTTGTTTCCCTTTCCCTGTTACAATGATGATTTCCTCAATGCCTGAAGCTACCGCTTCCTCAACAATATATTGAATAGTCGGCTTATCAATGATAGGCAGCATTTCCTTTGGCAATGCCTTGGTCGCCGGTAGGAATCGCGTACCCAAACCTGCTGCTGGGATGACCGCTTTTCGAATCTTCAAACCTCTCACCATCTCTCAAGTAAATGAAATAATCTTTATGTTCAACGTATGCAAATCTCTCAGTATTGCCACGGACATCTATCTTTTTCTCAAAAAATATACTGGTTAAATCAGGTCATAGTTACTTAGCCAGCTTTCCGTTATGATGAGAATATACCGAATGATCAACGGAAAGTGAGGAACAACGACCATGATGATAACCTCTTTGCGCCCAAACAAACTTGTTCATTTCTTAGCTTTCAGCTGTGCACTTCTATTCCTAGCAACAATCACTGCACAAACCGTAGAAGCAAGGGAAAGTCAATATACGCGAAATGGAACAGGCCCTCTGTATTGGAGTACTTATGAGTATCAATACACGCGAAACGCGCCTATGGATGAAGCCGAATGGGAAAAAAATATCGACTGGATTGCAAGCGATTACAAAAATTCCGGCTATGATATGATCGCTTCAGATGGCTGGATTGAGGGTGCTCAGCGCACAAATGATAACGGTTACATTCTATCGCATAACGATAGGTGGCAGCATGATTGGTCCTACTGGTCTACCTATATCCATAATAAAGGCATGAAACTGGGCGTTTACTATAATCCCCTTTGGGTTACACGAAGCGCGGCTGAAGATCCAACGAAAACGGTGATTGGAACCACATATAAAATCGGTGATATTGCCAGTTCTGCCGATAAATTCAATGATGATTTATATTGGGTAGACGTGACCAAGCCTGGTGCTAAAGCCTATATCCAAGGGTATGTAAATTTTTTCAAACAGCTCGGGGTGCCTTATCTTCGCATAGACTTTCTGTCTTGGTATGAAACTGGCACAGATAAAGGCAAAACGATTGGCGTTAATCATGGTGCTGAGAACTATCAAACCGCTTTGCGCTGGATGCAGGAGGCTGCTGGCGATGATATGGAACTAAGTCTCGTTATGCCGCATTTGAATAACCATGGCGCTGGTGAACTGCCTTATGGCGATATGGTTAGAATCAATGAAGACCTGGCGCATGGCGGGTGGGAAAATCTGAGCGGTCAACGGCAGAATTGGGTGAACAGCTGGTCCCAATGGGCCAACCCCTTCCAGGGCTTCACCGGATTTTCGGATATTGCTGGACGCGGCTCCAACATGATTCTTGATGGCGATTTTATCCGCATGCATACGTTCAAAACCAATGAAGAACGCAAAACGATCATTAATTTATTTACGATGGCCGGATCGCCCATTGCGATTGCTGATCAATATTCCACGATTGGACAGAACGGCAGCTTTTATACCAACAAAAATATGCTCGAACTGCACAATCAAGGCTTCGTCGGAAAACCATACTATAACAATGGGAATTCGTTCAGCAGCGACCCTAACGCGAGGAATTCAGAGAAATGGCTGGGACAAACAGCGGACGGAAGCTGGATTGTCGGGTTGTTCAACCGCTCGGATCAAACCGCTGTGCGTGCGGTGAACTATTTGAATGATTTGGGAATTGTCGGATCAGCGAAGACGACAGAGCTATGGACGGGAGCAAATCTCGGCAGCTTATCTGCCTACAGCCCTTCACTTGCCAAGCATGCATCCAAGGTGGTCAAGATTGAACCGGCTGGCACCAAGGTCAACTACGCGGCTGAAGTCGCAACTTGGATGAATGGCACCCATTTTAACAATAACTATGCGGGTTATGAAGGTTTTGGGTTTGTCGACGGCTTACAAATTACGGGCGCTAAAATTGTTTATGCCGTGCAAGCTATTGAGGAAGGTGATTACGCACTCTCCTACCGTTATGCCAATGGGTCAGGAGCAACTGGCAGCCTTCATGCAAGCGCAACCGATGGGAAAGGAGTTACGGCTGATCCCTCTCATCTGGTTTCATTCGCCCCGACCGCAGGATGGCAGTCATGGGCGAGTCAGAAGGATCGCATCCATTTGAAGAAAGGCGTGAACTTCATCACGTTGGAACATACCGCTTCGGACAATGGCAACATCCATTTGGATGGCATGGTCTTGGACACTGATCGTTTAACGAATGCGGCAACGCCGCTGATTGCGAATGGGAACTTTGAGCAGGGCACGATCGGGGGTTGGACAGAATGGCATCCTGCTGGTCAAACTGCCAAGTATGGTGTCGACAGCTACGATGTGCATAGCGGGAACTTCAAACTTTATTTCTGGGATCCGAAAGCTTACAAGATGAGCGTCCACCAGAAATTAAGCGCACTGCCCAGCGGCACTTATACAATCAGCGCATGGGTCAAAGAAACCGTGTACGGGAAGACACCGAGCACCGTTCGCATGGAGCTAGCTGGCTATGGCGGGAAAGCCGTGTACAACAGCATTCTGCCAAGCAGCGGTTATCAACTGATCCAGTCCACCATTAAAGTAATCAGTGGCAGCCTGGATGTCGGCTTCTATATCGATTCCCCCGGGCTGACTTCGCTGCAGATTGATGATGTATCGATCGTGCGAATGGAGTAAGATTAAGAGTCTCCAAGGGCTGCTATTACGCGTGAAAGCGTTGCTTTCCCACGGATAGAAGCTTCTGGGAGTCTGTCCGACGAAAAGAATTAAAAGAGCACTCCATCGTGAAACTGAACGATGAGTGCTCTTTATGTGTAGCTTTGTAGCTTTTCCCTGTTCAATCTGGTTTTTCCGTAGCCTACTCCCTCTCATCCAGCCACTCTTTGTTTACGGGCAGACCTCTCCCGTTTGTACAAAGTGGCTGGTTTGGGATACTTCGCCGCATGCAATTTGCGGATGTTGTGGCTTAGAGAGAGCAGTATGAACTCCCCAGATACTTTATCCTCGCCCCGCAAATGGAATTGACGAAATCCTTGAACCTCCTTCAACTGCCCCCATATCGGTTCAACGATCGCCTTACGCATTCGGTAAACGGCTGTTCCCTCATCACTTTGCACTTTCGTTCGCATTTCCTCTCGCAGGGGATCATGCTCGCTACGTGTGATGGAACGCTTCCCTGTTTTACTTTTTACACACTCGTCTCGAAAAGGACATTCGCTACAGACGCTGCATTCATAAACCCAAGTCGTTGGCTTATCTGCATCATTCGCATGCACGGTTCGTTTCCGTGTAAGCTCTTTGCCAGCAGGGCAGAGATAATAATCTAGCTCAGGTACATAAGTGAAGTTGGTCTTGTCGTAGGCATTATTCTTTTTTTTGTTTTCGCGATCGGCAGCAATGTAGGCATCCACTTCAGCCTCCAGCGCCGCTGCAATGTTGGACGCACTAAAATACCCTGCATCAGCACTCAGCTTCTGAGGCCTATCTCCTGTCATTGTTTTCATGGAATGAAGCACGTTTTCAAACTGCTGTTGATCGGTTGTTTGGTTACTCATTTGAAGTCCAACGATGAAGCCATGATCGCTGTCTACGGCAATTTGTGGATTGTAGCCTTGAATGACACCTTGGTTCCGTGTGCTCATGATGCGAGAGTCGGCATCGGTAAAATTAAATTGATCGCTCTGAGGAGATTCGGCCTGTTCCGCTGGCCGCTGTTCTTCCAAATTCTCCAGCGCAGATTTTATTTGCGCGATGCGGGCATAGCGTTCCTCCAACGATAGGGAAGGACTCGTCGGATGGGGTTCCTCCAACATTTCCTCGGTAGCAGAATACTCCAATGCTTGCCGGACTTCGTCTTCCAATTGAACGAGGCGTTTTTGCATACGCTCACGTGACATCGATTTATGTTTAGAGGCGCTTGCCTTTATTTTAGAACCGTCAATGCTCACATGCCCGAGCGAGATATAGCCCAGTTCCATAGCGATTTGTATGACTTGTTTGAATAAACCTGGAAGGGTATCCAGGTGGTTCTTCCGAAAGTCACTCAGCGTACGAAAATCTGGCAGGTATCCGCCACATAACCAGCGAAAAGGAATGCTTTCTTTCGTAGCTATTTGAAGTTTCCTAGACGTGAAGACGCCTGTCGCATACCCATAGAACCACAGTTTGAGCAGCATGGCAGGATGATAGGCTTCTTCTCCACGCTTGGAGTATTTGTTAGTAATGGCAGATAGGTCTAACTGCTCGACGATGTCGCTGACAAGTCTAACTTCATGATCATCTGTTACCCACTCGCTTAAATAGATAGGTAGAAGTTCACCTTGCTCTGTGGTATATGCTTTGAATTTAGCCATGCCTACGACACATCCTTTTGAAGTCTTATTACTACTTATTCGGAATTGTTTGACTAATTCCTGTTTCGTCGGACAGACTCCTGGAGGCTCTTATTACTTGGATTAGCTGAAATTTATCTTGTCCGAGACAAGATAGGAGTCTCCAAAGACTTCTATCCCGCTCAAAATCCCCATTTTCCCGCAAATAGAAGCTTCTGGAGGCTCTTATTCCTTGGAGTAGCAGCAATTTATCTTGTCCGAGACAAGATAGGAGTCTCCAAAAACTTCTATCCCACTCAAAACCCCCATTTTCCCGCAAATAGAAGCTTCTGGAGGCTCTTATTCCTTGGAGTAGCTGCAATTTATCTTGTCCGAGACAAGATACGAGTCTCCAAAGACTTCTATCCCGCCCAAAATCCCCATTTTCCCGCAAATAGAAGCTCCTGGAGACTCTTATTCCTATGAGCAGCTGCGGCTTGGGAGGTGCCCGACTCCCCCTGATGGTGGATGCTGTTCTCTGGCAGCAGTATCGTTCCCATTGCGAAAACCCCATAAATCATTGATCATATATGGGAAATAAATGGGCCGCAATTGCGCCGATGAACGTTACCCAGCTGTTTCAAGACGATTCTATTGCCACTAGAATAGGAAAAACCAGTCCCCTCCAAGTCTGGAAACAGACCGGAATTTGACTGGTTAAGCAAACAAAATCTTTTAACGCAGATAACGTACAAGCGGATCAATCTGCTGCTTCTTGATGTCATCTGCAACAAGCTTAGCGATGGCAATCCCACCGAGTTCTTGAAAATGTGTATTATCCTCAGCCCCCTTGGGGAAATTCAGGAATTCACCGGGATAGGCCCACATAAACAAGGATTTCGTCGCCTCTTCTCCGAGCGCTTCAAACAATTGTCTGCTTGCTTCGGCCAAATCAATTAGAGCTACATCCTCTTCCTCAGCCAGCTGTTTCATGGCCGTCAGGTAATCCCCGTGTGAATCTATGATCTTACCCGAAGCGTCAAACGATCTTCGCTGGACAGAAGTGACAAGTATCGGAGTGGCTCCACGTTTTCTAGCTTCATGAAGATAGATGGACAAATGCTCTTTGTACGTTGAAAATGGCGCCGTCGCCCGCTCCGCGTCCAGCTTCTGATCGTTATGCCCGAACTGGATGATCAAGTAATCATTCGCACTCAGGTTTTCCAGAATTGGCGCTAGCCGCCCTTCGTCCAAAAAACTTTTTGAACTGCGGCCGGAAACGGCATAGTTCGCTACCGCAGCATCCGCTTTCACAAACAGAGGCAGCATTTGCCCCCAACCCGTGTAGGGGTAGCCGTCCTCTGGCTGATCGGTCACGGTGGAATCCCCGACCAAGTACAGCGTTGCTGCCTGCGGAGCAGCGAGAATCTCCAGCGCATTGATCCGCGGCGCTACGCCAGAGAAAACCAAACGCAATCGCCCGTCCGACACGTGAATGGTGAAGCTGTTGCTGGCGAATTCACCAGCAGCAGTCACGAATTCCGATAGCAGCAAGCGGCCGGATCCGGCCTTCAACGTTGTACATGTGGCCGTGATTTGGTCGCCCATCACCGTATGGATCGTGTAATTCCCATTCGGTACATCCACAATGAAAGCAGCGCCAACCGGAATGCAGAAGTCTTGCCGCAGCGCCTCCGGACGGCCTCTTTCACGCTCGTACACATTGCTGCCAGAGAGGAAGCCAAAGCTATCGCCGCTGGCTTCGTCATAGACCGTGCTGGAGCTTACTTTGGTATAGCCTTCCTTAGCAGCGCTCGTTTCCGGGCCGAAATCAAACCGCAAATGTACGCTCATCGGAATCGACCTACCAATCTTTGCGATTCAGCAAGGAAGACAGGAAGGTAAGTCCCAGGCCTTGTCCCCAGCCCTGAATACGCTTGTATGGCACACCTCTGTAGCCGTCAATATCTCTCATCACAGCTGTTCCTGCTGAAACGCCGGTTACTGTTCCATCATCCGTAATCCTTGAAAGAATACCTTGAATCGATTTATTCGTATATTTGTTGTACAGCGGTCCTGAACCGATCAGCGCCGCTGCGATTCCGGCGGAACCTGAGGTTTCCAGATAAGACGATGTGTCCGTAACAACGGTATGCCACAAACCGCTTTCGTCCTGCAAACGAACCAGAGCGCTTAATTGATCTCGCAGCGAGCCCTCCAGAATCATAAAAGAAGGATGCGTTACATGGACCAAACGCAGCGCGCGTGCCATCGTAATGGCTGCCCAAGCATTGCCGCGAGCCCAGAACATGCCAGACATATGAGTCTGAGCGAGGTTATCCCAACCATGATAATACAAATTCGTCGTAGGGTCCTGCAAATAATTTTCATGTCCATGATATTGTTTCAGTCCATCTTCGAAATAATCGTCACGCTTAAGCATGGCGCCAATCCGCAGTAAAAAGTACCCAGCCATGAACATCGTGTCCACCCAAGCCTGCTCCGGAAAATTATAGGTTTCCGAATTCACGGTGTGTTGGAAAATCCCTTCGCCGAAGCGTTCAGCTTCATGCGTGAGGAATTCAGCCATTTGGGTCGCGATGTCCATATACCGCTCTTCACCAGTCTCTTTGTACAGGGTGAGCAGCGAATGACCGATCGAGATCCCGTTAACTGACAGCTTAGGCAGTCCATCCTCCAGTTTCTCATCCACCCATTCTTTCAATAATTGCAGATATTCCTCATTCCCCGTCGCTTCGAAGGCTTCCGTTACGCCATAGAAAGCCACACCGCCCGGCCAATCCCAATTAAAGTCCATACGGAACGTTCTGCGCACTACGCGGTCAATCACTTTGCGAATTTCATCGGCATCAAATTGTAAGGCTGGCATCTCTTCATTTCCTCCCTGTTGCATCGTATTGTCTATATCCGTAGGCATGCTTTCTTATCCTTTCAATCCGCTCGTCGAAATCCCATCCACAATATACTTCTGGAAGATGATGAACACAACGAAGATCGGAACCAGAGATAACGTCGACATGGCGAACATGCCGCCCCAGTTGTTGAGGGATTCACTATCCAAAAATAATTTCAAAGCCAAGGAAACCGGATACAAGCTTGGATTGTTCAAATACAGCAGTGGCGTGTAGAAATCATCCCATCTCCAATAGAAGGAGAAAATTGCGGAGGTCACGAGTGCAGGTACAATTAACGGGACGATGATTTTGTAAAAGATACTGTATTTACTGCATCCGTCCATCTTGGCAGCCTCATCCAATTCCGGCGGAATGGTGCGAATAAATTGCATGATCAGAAAGATGAAAAACGGAATTCCGAAAAACTGCGGGATAATAATCGGTTTGAAGCTGGATAGCCAGCCAATTTTGGCAAATAAAATGTATTGCGAAATGATCGTGACATCCTGCGGAAGCAGCAGCGTCAGCATAACCGCTCCGAACCAGAATTTGCTACCAAAAAATTTAATGCGGGCAAAGCCATAACCGACCAAGGCGGAGGAAACGACCGCACCAATCGTCGAAAGGATAACGATAATGAACGAATTTTTCATGAAAGTTGCAAATGTTATGCCGGCAAAACCCTTCCAACCTGAAACATAATTGTTCCACTCCAGTCGGCTCGGAATCAAACTGGTCGCTGTCGTATAGATTTCTTCATTCGGTTTCAGTGAGCTGGCAACCAACCATAGGATCGGATAAATCGCTGTGATCGCGATCAAGCATACAAGGAGATGGTACAGCACCGTTCTTACACTTTTCCTAGATAACACCATGTCAGATCCCTCCTAGCTTTCGTAATGAACCCAATATTTCGAAGTTTTGAAAATAACCAATGTAATGACGCCGATTAAAATGAGCATGAACCAAGCCATCGCTGAAGCATAACCCATTTCGAAGAAAACGAATGCCCGATGGAATAAATAGAGCGAGTACAGCAGCGTATTGTTCAGCGGCCCGCCTTCGCCATTGGAAATAATGTAGGCAGGCGTAAACGTCAGGAAACCTGAAATCGTTTGCAAGATGAGATTAAAAAGAATAATCGGACTTAACAAAGGCAGTGTGATGTGAAAAAATTTGCGAATAGGTCCTGCCCCGTCTACACTTGCAGCCTCATAATACGTACCTGGAATGTTTTTGAGGCCAGCCAGGAAGATCAGCATGGAGGAACCGAACTGCCATACGGAGAGCAAGACTAACGTGCCAAGTGCTGTTGCCGGATAGCCGATCCAAGAGATCGTCGTGTGAATGCCAATGTTGTCAAGAAAAGCATTGATCAGCCCTTTGTCACCGAAAATTTGACGCCACATGATGGATACCGCGACGCTTCCGCCTATTAAGGAAGGCAGGTAGTAGGTAGCCCGGTAAAGACCGATGCCGCGCACAGCGCGGTTAAGCAGCATAGCGACTAGCAAGGCGATAATCAATCGCAGTGGAACGGAAGTCAATACATAGGTTAGCGTCACCCTGATCGAATCCCATATTTTATCATCATCCGTGAACATTTTCTCGTAATTAGCGAACCCAACCCACCTTGGGGCTGATAATAAATCATACTCCGTAAATGAAAAGTATAACGATGAAATCATCGGAAACAGCGTGAAAATCAGAAATCCCAGGATGAAAGGTGATATAAACACATAACCGACTATGTGATCATTTTCACGTAGTTTCATAGTTCCACTCCCTCACGTTCGTTAAATTCTGTTTATTGGGTGCAGGCGGCTTCGCTTAAAACCGAAAACCACCCACTTCACACCCTTATTTCTTGTTTCTGACCAGTATCGCACTCGCTTCTGTGGAGAATTTGGCAGCTGCTTCTTCGACTGAAAGCTTTTTGTACAAAATTTGCTCCTGCATATCCCGCAGCAGTTTGCTAACTTCCGCTGCACCTATCGGATCTGGTGGATCCATGCTGCTGCTGTTTTGCTCCGCCCATGCCATGTAGTCATAGATTTTCTGATCTCCCTCTGATAATGTAGGCTTCAAACTTTCCTTCACATCTTTGGAAATCGGAATACCACGATCACCTTTAATGAGTTTGTTCGCTTCCACATCATTCAGGAACCACGAAATGAATTTGGCTGCTTCTGCCTTTTGCTTGGAGCTTTTGGCAATGGAGAACAGCATCGTTGGTTTCAAATAAAGCCCCAGCTTCTCATTAGGTCCCGGAAGACCGATCAGCGTTAGCGGTTTTTTAGCAGCCTCCTGCAAGGAAGCAAATTGATTGGACCAAGCCATCGTCATAAACCCATCGCCCAGTACAACCGGATTCTCTTCAGGTGTCAATTTGGATAATGCCTCTTTATCCCACTCGCGCATATACCCTGCCTCATACCATCTAAGGTACATCTTGAAGTAATCTATAAAATAGCGGGGATCGCTATACCCAAGACTCGTACCGTCCGAGCTAAAATAGTGCTGATTCTGCGTTCGCAAGTAGTATGGAAAAAACTGATCGAATCGCATATGGTCGAGCACCTTGCCTTGCGACTTCATCCGCTTCGCAATTTGCTCCAAATCGGACCAGGTCCAATTCGGTCGAATGGATGAAATGCCCGCTTTCTCCAGCATGGCAGCATCGAAGGTCGCCCCCATCGCATTCATCCCAAGTGGGATGCCATAGAGCTTGCCGCCGACTCGTCCGGTATTGATCGTAGCTGATTCAACAGATCGAACGTTGATCGTTCCACTACTCGTCAGGCTCGTTAAATCTTCCAATTGATCCTTCGTGCCGTATTGCGTCAAGTACGAAATATCCATCTGGATCAGATCCGGAAGTTGGTTCGCCGCGGCTTGCGGAGCCAGCCTTTTCCAATAATCATCAAAGCCCGCATATTCCGTATCTATCTGAACCTCAGGATGCAAATCTTGATACATCGCGATCAGCTTCAACGTATAGTCATGCCGTGCTTGACCGCCCCACCAGGCAATGCGCAGCTTGACCTCCTGTTTGCTTCCACTTTTCCCCGTTTCAATCGTCCGTGGTGTCCCTGTTCCCCCATTCGCTGATTGCCCATTCGAGCTGCATCCTATAACTGTCGTGAATAGAAGAGCGAGGTGCAGAATTGAGATCATTATGCGTTTCATAGTTCGTTTCCCCTTATGCGTCACCTGCGCTCCACATGTCTTATTATCTACTTCCGGGAGCGAAAGTTGAATCTAATTAACCGCGATAAATGTTTAAAAAACAGTGAAAACCATGTCTACGTCGACAGCTTTTTATACTCTGAGGGGGCGCAGCCCGCGATCTTTTTGAATACTTGGGAGAAGTATTGCGGATTGTCGCCAAAGCCCAACTGCTCGGCTAATTCAAACATTTTCACATCGTCATTCTGCTTGATAAGTTCCATCGCCTTCTTGATTCTTACGGTAACGACATAGTTGGAGAAGCGCTCGCCGGTTTCTTTCTTGAACAATTTCCCGAGATAATCCGGATTCATATACAGCATGCGATGCGCGACCCAGTTCAGGGAAAGCTCGGCATTGCCCAGCTCAGTATTCACAATATCGATCACTTTCTGGACCACTTGCGAGTGTTTGTTTTTATTTTGCTCAAAGTTGGTCTGGGTAATTTCGGAGGCCATTTGTTTGAGCTGCTGAATGATCGCCTGCATCGTTTCCATTTGCGATATTTGTCCAATAAGGCCCATATAAATATTCATTTGCTGCTCGCTGCAGAGCCGTGTAATCGAAATAAATAACTGGATAACATACGACTTGGTTGTCTGGATCGGAAGTCTGGAATGGATCAGTTGATCGTGAAAAGCATCGATGCTGACTTCAGCTTCCTCCCAGTTGCCAGCCCGAATTGGCAGCAGAATCCGATCATCGTCGTAAACGAAATCCACTTTGCTGGGAATATTCGCATCCAGAATATCCCGCATCGTAATCAACCCGCCTTCGCCAAGATAGAAGCGATGGCTCAGACAATCCAGCGCTTGCAGATACAGACGGCGCGCTTCCACGATCTCTCCGGCTTCGCTGAGAGCTACGGTCGCATCCATTTTGTAATATAGCGTGAAAATACGCCGAATCTCTTTGATTTGCTCTTGCAATCGCTCAATTCCTACCTGATCCTCGATCAGAATGAGAATTTGTTCAGCGATGGTTGAACTGAGCAGCGGCTCATCCAGCAAATCTTCGGCAATATTTTTCACTGCAAAGAGATGCTCGTATTCAAACTTGCCGTCCAATCGGAACAGCAATAGCCGGACTTTCCTCCCGCTAACCTGCAGCCCAAACAGATCCTGATAATAATCCCAGTCGCGGCTACCATACGATTTATTCGTCACGAACTCCTTGAGGAACTGCTCTTTGACATGCGGCAGCACCTTCTGCAAATTCGCTTTCATCGATTGCACGAAACCTTCCTTACTTTCCTCCTGCTTGTACTCCGCGACAATTTCACTCAGCGCATTCAGAATGCTGTTCTCGTTGCAAGGCTTCAGCAAATAATGTTTCACCCCATACTGCATAGCAATTTGCGCATATTCAAACTCGTCAAACCCGGATAGCATGATGAAACGAGTATGGGGGTGGGTTTCCTTCACTTTGGCCACCAACTGCAAACCATCCATGCCAGGCATTCGAATATCACTGATAATAATGTCTGGTGCATGCTCACCTACAAAAGCATACGCTTCAATACCGTTTCGCGCGGTTCCGATCAACTGCGTATCGACGGATGGCCAATCTACAATCGTCGATATCCCCTCCAGAATCATCCGTTCATCATCAACAAGCAGCACTTTATACATAAGCGATTATCCTCTTTTCATAATGGGCAGACGGATTGTGATACGCGCCCCGCCGTCCAAACGATTTTCAACCTGTAATCCAAATTCATCTCCGAAGGTCAATTTAATGCGTTCATCAATATTTTTCAGACCAATTCCCGTGCCTTTGGATTTCCGCTCGCCGGTCAATATTTGCTCCAAATAGGCTTCATCAATGCCAGGACCGTTATCCTCGACGACTAACAGGACCGTGTCCCCCTCCGTTTGGCCGCTAATTCGAATTACGCAAGGTTCCAACATCACCTCTACCGCATATTTAATCGCGTTCTCCAAGAGCGGCTGGAGCGTAAGCTTAGGAATGCTTTGCGTTAATAAATCCGCCTTAACATCCAGCCTGAAATCAAGCCGTTCTTCAAATCTGACGCGTTGAATCGTAATATAGTGCTGGACTAGCTGCAGCTCATCTTCCACCGAAATCATATCCTGCTTCATGCTGATCGATGAGCGGAGCAAATAGCCGAGGGATTCTACCATTTGGGACACTTGCTTTTGGCCATTCATCTTCGAAATCCAGTTGATGGATTCCAAAGTGTTATACAAAAAGTGCGGATTAATCTGTGCTTGCAGCGATCTGAATTCGGTTTCTTTGATGATCAGTTGTTTCGTGTAATTCTCTTTAATTAATTCTTGAATACGGACAATCATCATCCGATACGTGCGTTGGAGCAGCCCCACTTCATCCATTTGCTGGGACAGTGGCGCTAACGTTGGCAGCTCGGAGTTCTCCAGATCACTGATTTGCAGTCCACGCATGTTGCTGATCAAGCCTTCGATCGGCCGTGTCACACTGCGCGCTACGGTCATACCGAAGCCTACAAGGAGGAAAAAGCTAATCAGAAAGGCAGCGATCATCCAATTTTTCATCAGCAAAATATGGCTGAATATCGTTTGGAAGGGCAGCGTGTTGTAATAGGTCCACCCCAAATAGTCGGAATGAATATGCGACACGAAATATTTCTCGCCATCTTGCTCCATGATGCGAAATCCCTTGGAAGCGGACTCCACTGACAATTTCTCATTGACCATCCATTTCATAGCGGCAGTATGCGGATAAATCATGTTTCCCTCAGAGACAATGAGGAGCTCGCCATCCCGCGTAACAGCTTCTCTGGCATATTGATTGACGATCTTATCTAAATTCACATGCAGCACCAAGGTGCCTAGTTTGTTTAAATCCAGATTATCAAAGGAACGAATTTGCCTGGTAGCAATCAAACTGTAATCCAGCGTGTCAGGCGGGACCCAGCCCAAACTGCCGCCGCCCAGTTCGGAAACACGCGTAATGAGCGCGCGCCGCTCCGGAGAAAGCGTTGTCAAATTGCCGCTGGAATAGCTGTTTCCCCGGAGATCCGCAATGTCTGCAGCGGTAATATAGGTCTCGGAATTGATATATTGAACCAATCGATCAACAAGTTTAGCCCGTGATTGTATCCGCGTATAGTCGGATTCGCTTGTGTTCATGACGACTAGATTCTGCTGAATCTGTTCGTCCGACATGATGCTGAAGGTTAGTCTCTCCACTTTGTTCAATTCATTTTCGATCAATGTTGAGGAAAGGTTGAGCACTTGTGCTGACTTCTCATAAATTTGCTGATCGTATATTGAATAGGCGATCTGCAGCCCTACCAGAGATATGCTTGAACTGACAGCCATGGAGACTGTTATCAACAGAAACAGTTTCGCTTTGATGCGTAAATTGCGTATTTGATTAAACCACAGACGGATACCGGATCTCATGAGAGCTTCACCACATTTCTTGGCTGAATAAGGACTGGATTGGAGGGTTTCTTCGTGATGAGTGACGCTTAATCCTCTAAGGGTAACGAAAAAGGATGCCGGAATCAACTCCCGAACATCCTTATATCGTTCAGCAATGCGTGATTGCTAGTTCAATTCCCGCTTCCAACGCAACCTGCTTTTAGAACTGATGCAGGAAAGCTTGCTCCGTGTGCGTTGCGATGTAGTGCGTTTTGCATTTGCCGATAGATCAACCACCCCATAGAAGAGCGGCTTCCCGTAACTATCCATCACATTGCTGACCGCAGTCACTTCATTCTTCACCTTGGAATCATCAAATGTGAAAGTTTCCAACGGATGATTCACTGTGACGGATTTCTTCCAATCCTCTGTGAATTTCTGCGTTTCAGCAGCAACCGTAGAATCCAGACGTTCATTCAGCGAGTTCCAGCCCCCAAGGATCTGTTCCGGATGGCGGGAAATCGGCTGATGCAGGAAGCGGTTTGAATTGGCGCGCTCATAGTTTTTGGAACCCGCGTGGATCGACATTCCAATGTTGATGAAGGCATTGGACAATCACGCAGCCTAGTTAGGAGGATGAGCGCAGCGACGCTGCTGTTTGCACTTATTGCCCTGCTGGCTTTGCTTTGCAGGGTTTTTCCTTTGCTATAAGACTGTTTTTCAGTCTTACAGTGGTGCTTTCAGGCTCAGCGCTGACTTTAACGCTGTTTTTCACTCTTACGGTCCTGCTTAAAAGAGAACCAGCCTGCGGTCTGCCGCTACAAATAAGCAAGTTCAGCTACCTTATTTCCAACGCGTCAGGCCCAAAATGGTGAGGTCGGGGGGGCCAGGGGCTAGGCTAGGGCAGAGGCTGGTGGCCACAGCTAAGGGGCCCACAGCTAGGGGGCCTACAGCCAGGAGTCACTCCCAAAACATAAAAGCCCAAGGAAGCAATCACTTCCCTGGGCTTACCTTATTTCAAATAAAAAACCTCGGCCATCGGTTGAATCGGCACAGCTTCACGGAAGTCGAAGGAACCGACAACCATTTTGGACGTAATCGCATTCCAGCGACTGCAAGCGTCACTCTCCGCTAAATAGGCGAATGCGGCCTCGATATCATCACACAGGAAGCAGTAGAAAAACTGCGCGCCATTCTGGAAGATGGAATAATCTCTGATTCCAGCTTTGCTGTGTTCCTCCATAATTTCCGGCCAAGGAGCCAAATGCATGCGAACGTATTCTTCCAAATCTTCTTCTCGGATTGTCCATGTCCATGCGAATTTACCACTGTTCGTCATCTGCTCACCATATCCCCATTTCGAATTTTAATCAAAAATTCAATAATGTTACTTTACTGCGGCAGCAGCGTCACGTCAATATTCTTCTATAACGAAACCCGCTCACTCCCTGTGCAGCAATTTGATTAATATAGCAAGCTGCTTTAACCCTATTTCAAGCTCCTCTCGTTTCGCATAGGCATATGAAATCCGCAAATAGTTGCCCGTATGCCGACTATAAATGGAACCGGGATTCAGCAATATCCCCTCTTTGCAAGCTCGCTCGAACAACATATGCATCGGAATGTCTAAGGTAAGGCGCAGCCAAATATAGAAACCACCTGCCGGGACTGACCACTCGGCAATGTCTTTGAAATGCTTTTGCAGCAGTTGCACCGTATGATCACGCCTTATTTGGAGCTGCTTCCGAACAAATACGAGATGCTCCTGATAGAGGCCTCTGCCCAGCCATTCTGCGGCAGCCCACTGGGATACGGAGCTTGAGCCGTAATCATTTTGCATTTTGATATCGGCCAATCGTTCAATTACCGGCTCTGGAGCGACCACCCAGCCAATTCGCAAACCTGGACTCAATGTCTTGGACAAGCTCCCTAGATAGAGAACCAAAGCATTAGGATCCCTGGCCTTGAGCGGCAATGGTGGCGGGTTATCGAACCACAACTCCCGGTAAGCATCATCTTCAATAATGGGCAGCCCTTCATCTGCGCAGATGGTCATCAGATCTTGACGCCTAGCTTCTGTCATTAAGGTGCCTGTAGGATTATGAAAAGAAGGGATTGTATAGAGCAGCGAAGCGTTGTGGCCTTTTTTGTAGCGGCTGATGTGATCGGTTCGCACGCCCTCTTCATCCATAGGCAACCCGATCAGCTTCATAGCGCTGGATTGAAACACGTGTACTGAGTACAAGTAAGATGGACTTTCCAGAAGAATGGAAGATCCTCGCTGCAAAAGTCCGATCGAAATCAACTGCAACGCTTGAAGCGCTCCCGATACGATCAAAATAGCGGACGACGAAGTATGGATGCCGATTCCTTGCAAATATGCGGCGATCTGCTTCCTCAAATACAAATTTCCCTTCGGCTCCTCATAGCCCAGAACGAAGGGATTTACCGAGCTTTCTTCAAAGATTTTTTTCATCTGTGCGGATGGCAGCAAATCAGGTGAAAGCTCGCCGGTGCCCAGACGAATAATCCCCTCTTGGAATTCTGCCCGATTGATCTGCTGGATGGCCGGCTGATTCGGATAGTAAGTTCCCGCCTGCACATAGGAGCTCCAGTCCGGCGGCGGCGAGGCGGCAAGCAAATTCCAAGCATTACTGACGACTCTCGTCCCGCCCTTGGTGTTGCCTTCCAATAACCCCTCAGCTATCAAATCGCTCAGTGCCGTTACTACGGTGCTGCGATTGACTCCAAGCTGATCAGCCAATGTCCGCTGCGATGGAATTTTGGTTCCTACCGCCCATTCGCCAAGTGATATTTTAAGTTTAATACTATCCTTAATCTGCACATATAATGGGATTTCTGACGAGAAGTCAGGCTTCCAATCCATTTGAACCCCTCCTTCCTGCATTACTATATCATTTGGTTGGGTCATTCACCATCCATTTGGAGGGAGACAAACAGGCGAACTCCTTTATACTTGAGCTATTGAAGATTTACGTAAAGGAGCGTTTCACGTGTTAACCACCGTATTACATGGATTAATGCTGGGCATAGGGCTTATTTTACCCGTCGGCGTACAAAATGTGTTTATTTTCAATCAAGGGGCCAGTCAGCGCACTTACTTCCGGGCATTGCCAGCTATTTTCACAGCGTCGATTTGCGATACATGCCTCATTTTAGCTGCGGTTCTGGGCATGTCTTTCGTAGTGCTAAGTTTTTCTTGGCTGCAAGTCATACTCTACGGCTGTGGATTCATTTTCTTGTTGTATATGGGGTGGGTGTTGTGGAAAAGCAAATCTGGTGCCTCATCAGCTCAGCAAGTCAGCACACCAGGCAAACAAATCGTCTTCGCCGCCTCCGTTTCGTTGCTGAATCCGCATGCCATTATGGACACGATCGGTGTCATAGGCACGAACTCTTTGCATTATACCGGCAGCGACAAATGGCTGTTCACACTCAGCGTCATTCTGGTTTCTTGGCTTTGGTTTTGCGGCTTGGCTTTTGCGGGGCGCGTAGTAGGGAAACGGGATTTCAGCGGACTTTTCCTCGCCAAACTAAATAAAGTATCGGCTTGCTTGATCTGGGGCGTAGCGCTGTATATGGGCTATCAATTGTTGTAACTCTTGCCAAAAAAAAGAACCCAGCCAACAGGCTAGGTTCATATTAAAAGTGGCTGTTCGATGGCGAATACGCCATCTGCAAAAGCTGCAAGAGCTTATCTCCGCATAGCTGATTAGCGTTTCACCAAATCTTCACGAATCGGAGTAAATACGTCTAGCAAAGCGGATTCTTCCAAGGCAGTAACACCGTGCTTCGCTCCACTCGGGATGTACGCGGTCTGGCCTTGTGTAATGACAGTAACTTCACCATCTATGGTAAACTCTATTTTACCTTTTAAACAATAGGACATTTGCTCATGGACATGGCTGTGTTGGTATCCGATGGCACCGGGCTCGAAGTGAACTTCCATCATCATTAAACCAACTTCCGCTTTCAGAATGCAGCGTGTTACGCCAGGCTCAGCTGCTTCCCATACGCCAATATTAGACATCTAACTTTCCCCTTTCGTTGTAGCAACTTCTTAGTTCCAAACAAAAAAGGACCGCAAGCGGTCCTTCACTCACCCAGCTAGTATACCTCAAAAGAACCTAAATGAACATACTTGAATGTAAACGAACATCCAGATTACGAATTAACTGTCGCCCGATCCTTGCCCTTATCCGCTTCACCAGCATTTTTGTTCGCGGCGTTACGGTCCTGCTGCATTTCTTCCACGGTTTTCACTTTGACGCGAGCGGCGCCTTCATAACTGCGCGTCGGCACTAAATTTCCAGCGGCAAGGCGTGCTTTGGCTTCGGAAATTGCAGAGCCGTATAGAGGCAGCCATGCTTCCTGCGCAACCAGCATTTCATCCACCATCTGCCAAATTTCTTTGGGATTGCACACGGCGCCTACGAGCGGGTCCATCATAAAAGCTTGACGCAGCAGCTTGTCATCACCATGCACAGCCGCTTCAACGGCCAGGCGCTGAACAGAAATGCTGACATTGCAGACAGCAGCTGGTCCAAGAGGCAGGTCGCCTACATGCGGCATCGAGATGCCGTTCCGGTCGACATATCCTGGCGCTTCAATAATCGCGTCATCCGGCAAATTGGCAATGACTCCGCGATTGACCAAGTTGAAATGTCCACGATACACACGGCCGGTTTCCAGTCCCTCAATGATATAGGAGCCGTGCTCTTCACTGCGTTTCTCCGCTGCATAAACATAGGCCGGATCTTTCATCCAATTCGGGAAATCGGTTTCAAACCAGTTGCGTCCCTCTGTACAAACGCGCAAATAGCCGCCTGTTTCTCCGTTAATCCAGCTGCCCATATCAATCCAATCCGGGATTTCACTCGCCCGCTTGCGGTACCAAGGCACATATTCACTCAAATGACCATTCGATTCCGTACTGTAGTAGCCAAAGCGACGCAGCATATCGATACGCACTTTTTCGGTTCGGGCAAATTCCGGATGCTGCTCGAAAGCTTCCAACAGATCGCCCGTCAAATCCTTGCCCTTATGGCTAGCTTGGATATACCACGTTTGGTGATTGATCCCGGCGCAAATGATGTCTACTTCTTTTTGGGACAAGCCGAATACCTCGGCAATTTGTTTATGTCCATGCTGGACGCCATGGCATAGGCCAATGGTCCGCACTTGACCGTATTTGTTGCAAGCCCAAGTGAGCATCGCCATCGGATTCGCATAATTCAACAACAGAACATCAGGCGAAGCCACCTCGCGGATATCCTGGCAAATGCGAAGCATTTCCGATATGCCGCGCTGCCCGTACATAATTCCGCCGGCACACAGCGTATCGCCTACACATTGGTCCACGCCATACTTCAGCGGGATATCCACATCCGTTGCGAAGGCTTCCAAGCCCCCCACACGAATTGTACATAATACGTACTTCGCATCCTGCAAAGCTGCTTTGCGGTCCGTCGTTGCTTGGATGTTAATAGACAAACCATTCTCGCGGATATCCCTTTGGCAAAGCTCGGTCACCATATCTAAATTATGTTGATTAATGTCTGTAAACGCTACTTGTACATCGTGAAATTCTGGCACTGCGAGCAAATCCCGCAATAGTCCCCGTGTAAAACCAATACTGCCTGCACCGATAAAAGCTACTTTAAATGACATCTGAATCGTCCTCTCTGTCGTTTGTTCTACAAGTCATATTGTAGCAAGCGGCCAAGAGATAACGTTATCAAATTCCTAACTTCCTCAGCTAAAAGTTGTCAAAAATTCTAACTTTCTTTCGGATAATTCATTTGATGAGTATTCATCGATTTGCGAAATTCTGTCGGTGTACTGTTCGTGTAGTCTTTGAACAGCATATGGAAATACTGCCGGCTGCCAACCCCGATATAATCACTGATTTCAGCGATTGGCACATCGGTTTCCAGCAGGAGCATCTTGGCTTTTTCCATCCGAATCCCTGTTAAATAAGCCATCAAGGTTTGCCCTGTGACCGATTTGAAAATGCGCTGCAAATAGCCTGGATGCAAATTAACGGCGCCCGCAATATCCTTTACCTGAATGTCCCGGTCATAATTTTGATGCAAATAATCCAGGCTTTGCTTCACATACCATTCGCTCTGCGCCAAACCGCCGGACGTCGCTTCACGCCAAAGTCTCGCTATCCGAATCAACAACTGTGCAATGAGCAATTGCACCATCGTGTCACTCTTCGCAGGCGATTTGTCCAATTCGAGCACCAAACTTTTCATGATATGGTACACTTCATCCGGGTCACGAAGCACCAAATAGGGCGAAGCCACGCCCAAAATAGCAGCCAATAAGCTCTCTTCCGATGCCAATTGCTGAATAGAAGGAAATACGCCCTTCTGTTCCATGAAGCGGAACTCTACATTGAGCATCCGGCACGGATTCTCCTCTTCTACGATCAAACGATGCGGGACATTTGCGTTAATGATAATAAATTCGCCCTTTTTAAGACTCACACTGTCCACCTGCGAGGCATTAGTCTGAATTTCTACGACACAGAAACCTTGAATCGTGTACATGATTTCAACCGCATCATGCCGATGAAAAGGCATATCGAAGCCGAGCCATTGTTTAAAATAGTACGCCATCACTTGCGGATGGCTCGGCGCCGCTGACTCCAGCGCCGGGAAAAGCTTTCCGTTATCGGTCATAAGGAGCTCCTTTCACCTGCAATCGCGTTCACATTGCACTACATTAGTAAAGCCATTGTAACTGCCCCTAGGTAAAAAGAAAATCCCTTCCGACGGAAGGGATTTTCTTACTCTCATGTCAAGATGAGCTGGTCCATCACAGCGCATAAAATGCTCATCATCCGATCGATCTCCTCATCGGTAACGACAAGAGCTGGCATTAAGCGAATCGTCTGCGGGCTTGAGGAATTAATTAATAATCCAGCCTCTAGACAGGCTGCTACCAATTCCTCACCACGAGGCTCTGGAAGATCAAAAGCAAGCAGCAAGCCTTTGCCGCGAATACCGCTTAAGCCATACTTGGCCTGAACTTCACGGAGCTTAGTTTGCAAATAGGCACCTTGTTTGGCCGCTTGCGCTGGCAATTTACGCTCGATCAACTCGCCCACAACGGCCAACCCTACAGCCATCCCCAGCGGCTGCCCTGTATAAGTGCCGCCTTGATCCCCAGGTTCGAACAAATTAAACGCTTCTTTGGCCAGCATTGCTGAAAGCGGGAACCCGCCGCCAATTCCTTTGGCCAAAGTTAGCACATCCGGGGTTACACCATAGTGCTCGAAAGCGAACATCCGGCCTGTTCGACCAAGTCCGGTTTGGATCTCATCGAAAATCAGCAGCACTCCTTGCTCGTCACAGAGACTGCGCAGTTCCTTCACATAGTCCAGACTGACCTCATGAACGCCGCCTTCTCCCTGGATAAGTTCCAGCATAACCGCACATGTCTTAGGTGTTATTGCTGAACGGACAGCTTCGATGTCATTAAAAGGCACCTTGACGAAGCCAGGCATCTGCGGAGTAAACTTTTGCTCCCACTGAGGTTTGCCGGTAGCCGCCATCATCGCCAGTGTTCTGCCATGGAAGCTGCGGTTCGCTGTGATTACCTCATACGCTCCGCCTTTACGGACGGAGCCATATTTGCGTGCAAGCTTAATAGCACTTTCATTGGCCTCAGCCCCCGTGCTGCCAAAAAATACACGCTCTAACCCGCTCAGCCCTGTAAGCAACTGGGCGAACTCAATCATCGGCTTATTATAGAAAGCCGGACTCACATTAACCAGTTTGCCCGCTTGCTGCACTAAGGCATCTGCAATGACTTTGGGAGAATGCCCTAATGCAGTGACCGCCCAACCGCCGATAAAATCCAAGTACTTCTTCCCTTCCGTATCCCAGACATACATTCCTTCGCCATGCTCCATCACGATCTGAGGCCGATTTGCTACAAATAAAATTGATGAGTTCGCTTCATGCAGAAGTTCCTCTGTACGCTCTTTGACATTTTCCACGCTGACATCACCTTTCTGAATGTTTATTTATAAACAACATTGCATAATTATACATTTATAAGTATATTTATTCAACCATAATTTGGAGCAGCCGCAAATAAAAAACCGTCAGGAGGTTGAAAGTCACCCCTGACGGTCCCTATTCCGATTCGCGTTCTAATCACGATCTTCAGGATCGTCGGTCGAGAACGCTTTTTTTACATTATCCATGATTTCCTCGACAGCCTCACTCACCATATCCGTGGATGTCGTACCCTCTTCATCTGGTTGAGTTGGAATCGTATCGTTGCATACACGATCAAAATAATGACTTTTATCCATAGAATAACCTCCTGTAAGGTTGTTGTTTACATCTTCTGTCCCCTTTATTCACCGAATAGGCAAGATTTGAAACAACAAACGGAAAACCCTTGCTTAATCTGGGTGATTGGAGTAAATTAAACCTATATGAACGTATATCAACACAAATAAACCAACCTAAGGAGAGATTAACCCATGGATATTCGCTACGCATCCCACCCTAATGAAGTCAAACAATTTGATACGGAACGCCTTCAAGCTGAGTTTCAAATTAATTCGCTGTTCACAGCTAATGAGATTACACTTGTATACTCTCACGTAGACCGTTTCATTATCGGTGGTGTTCTTCCGATTACAGGTTCGCTTCAACTGCAAGCAGACAAGAAAGAAATGGCCGCTGATTACTTCCTGGAGCGCCGCGAGATCGGCATCATCAATGTCGGCGGTCCTGGTACAATTACAGTTGACGGCACCGTATACAACATGGCATCCAAGGATGGCATCTTTATCGGTCTTGGCTCCAAAGAAATCTCATTTGCAAGTGACAATGCCGCTGATCCAGCCAAATTCTACTTCAACTCTACACCAGCGCACCAAACGTATCCAACAGTGAAAATCTCCATCAGTGAAGCTACACCAGCTCACTTAGGCAGTATCAATACGTCCAATGAGCGCACGATTTATAAATATATCCACACAGGCGGCGCACAAAGCTGTCAACTCGTTATGGGCATGACGCTGTTGAAACCGGGCAACATGTGGAACACGATGCCTTCTCATACGCATAACCGCCGTTCCGAAGTGTACTTCTACTTCGATATGCCGGAAGATGCGGTTGTTTTCCATATGATGGGCGAGCCGCAACAAACGCGCCACGTTGTTATGCGCAATGAGCAAGCGGTAATCTCCCCAAGCTGGTCCATCCATAGCGGTGTAGGCACGAATAACTACACATTCATTTGGGGTATGGCCGGCGAAAATCAAATTTTCGACGATATGGACCCAGTCGCGATGAAAGACCTTAAATAGACAACCAATGAACCCATTACGCAGGTATGAAACTATCATGGAAATCCTGCTGTCACAGAAAGAAGTCACCGTTAACGAGCTTAGCGAGCGACTCGATGTGACAGGCAAAACGATTCGCGAGGATCTCGCCAAACTCGAGGAAAAAGGCCTGCTTCTCCGCATTCACGGCGGCGCGATGCTAGCCCAGAGCGATCAGCTGGGCATCCTTTCGGCCAAAGAGCCGAATATCAAGCATGCCGATCAGAAATCGGAGATTGCCACGCTCGCTCTGCGCTACATTCAGCCCAGAGACATTATTGCCCTCGACGGCGGCGGCACAACATTAGAAATTGCTAGGCGGCTGGATAATCAGCCGCTTACTGTTGTCACCAATGATCTCTATATCATCTCAGAGCTTGTCCACAAAGATGAGATCCGCTTGGTGGTACCGGGAGGCTACCGGCTTCGCAACATGCTTGCAGGTCCTGAAGCTTCGGAGTATATAAGCAAGCTCAACATTCAGAAATCATTTATTTCTGCCACTGGCGTTCATTTGCAGCATGGCTTTACGATCTATACAAGTGATCTTGTCGATTATAAGCGTGCCTTGATTAAGTCCAGTGCTATCGTATATGGCGTTGTCGATCATTACAAATTCGGTCAATGCGCATTGCGAACCTTTGCGGCGCTATCTGAGGTAGCCATGATCCTAACGGATCGTTCGCTCCCCGCCGAAACAGCCCAACAGTTTACAGAAGCAGGCGTTCCGATTGTAACTCACTAGTGATAAGGAGCATTGTTCATGACACTTTTTAATTTAGCAGGCAAAACAGCTTTCGTAACCGGCGCTTCCGGCGGTCTTGGTCAAGCGATGGCCATCGGACTTGCTGAAGCTGGCGCGAATGTGATTGCCGTTTCCTCTTCCGAAAGCGTACAAACTGTAGAAGCTATCCGCGCGTTGGGCGGCAAAGCCGAACTGATAGCGGCAGATCTTAGCAACGAAGACATCCTGGAGGATGTTGTGAATAAAGCAATCGGTTTCTATGGCAGTATCGACATTCTCGTGAATAATGCGGGCATCATCCGCCGTACGCCAGCTGTTGATCATGGCCGTCAAGATTGGCATGACGTCATTGACTTAAACTTGAACTCCGCCTTTTTCTTATGCCAATTGATTGGACGCCATATGATTGAACGCGGCAGCGGCAAAATCATCAATATCGCCTCCATGCTCACTTATCAAGGCGGTATTAACGTGCCTGGCTATACAGCGAGCAAACATGCGATTGCCGGCGTGACGAAAGCGCTAGCCAACGAATGGGCTGGAAAAGGCATTCAGATCAACGCGATTGCTCCTGGTTATATGACAACGAACAACACAGCACCAATTCTAAAAGACGAGAAACGCACACAATCGATCACCGATCGTATTCCGGCAGGTCGTTGGGGATCTCCGGAGGATCTCAAAGGTCCGGTTGTCTTCTTATCCTCCACAGCTTCAGACTATATGAACGGTCACGTGCTTTGCGTGGACGGCGGATGGATGGCGAGATAATGGGGATTGGCACGTTAGCTCATACAGTCGGACAGCTGCCACTGAAGCAACTAACGGAGAAGCTTAGCGGACGAGGCGTCGACTTCGTACAATTGGCGCTCAGCAAAGCGATTCGTGATATCGACACAAGTATTGGCAAACTCAGTCCCGCACTAGCGAACCATATCGGCGAGCAGTTTCATCGTTCTGGCATACGTATCGGCGTACTCGGCTGCTATATCAATCCGATTCATCCAGACCCGCAGCAGCGGCGTCTTGAGATCAATCGGTTCAAAGAGCATCTGCGATTTGCCCGAGATTTCGGGACTTCCATCGTCGCAACAGAAACCGCTGAATTAACGACTTATCTCGCTCACGATGCTGAGCGTTATGAAGATATTGGCTGGACGACACTTAAACAAACCGTCGAGGAACTAGCAGAGGAAGCGGAACGCTGGGGTGTTTTCATCGGTTTGGAGCCTGTTGCCACACATACACTGTCCAGCAGTGCAAAAATGGCACGGATTCTGGAAGAAGTTCCCTCCAGCAATCTGGGCGTCGTCTTTGATCCGGTCAACTTGCTCCCGATCGCGGCAATTGAATCGCAGGAAGCATTTCTCGATCAAGCTTTTGCTGCCTTCGGAGACCGGATCGTTCTTGCTCATTTGAAGGATGTTAACGTGCAAAGTGATACACTCGAGGCCGTGCGCTCAGGGCATGGTATTTTCCAAACAAAATCCTTTCTGGACAAGCTTCATCAAGCCAAGCCAGGCGTTGATATTTCGTTAGAGATGGTCTCCGATGATAATTTGGATGCCACCATTCAATATGTAAGAGGTCTACTGGGATAAAAATCAGGGCTGCCTTTAAGTAGTTATATCTACTTGAAAGCAGCCCCTTTGGGGCTCGTTAAATCGCTTACTTTTTGATATCCGGCTCCGTTAGAACCGTATAAGAATTCCCCAAATGACGCTGCAGCGCCTTCAGTGCAGCAACACCAACAGCAATATCATCTTCCCCGGCCCCTCCGCTGACACCGACACCCCCGATGACAGTTCCATTAACCACAATAGGAATGCCGCCAACGAAAATAGCAAACTTGCCCGGCATCATCGCATGTATGCCAAAAGCTTCCCCATGTATCGTCGCCGGCCCCCCAGGCTGCGTGAATAAATGCGTCGAACGCCTGTGACCGCTGGCGGTGAAGGCTTTGGCAATCGCCATGTCCGGACTCGTATTCCGAGCGCCATTCATTCGTTCCAACGCAATCAAGTACCCGCCATCATCGACAATGCAGATCGTCTCCGCTGTGCCGGCCGCTCTTGCTGCTTCAATACCCGCTTCTATCATGACCTTCGCTTCTTCTAATTCCAATTTTAATACGGATTTCATGCATGGACCCCCTCCTCCCTGTAAACTCCTATTCGCCTGAGTGCAAACTCCTCTTCCATTCATATGGGGATAACACAGGAATAAGTCTTGCTGTTCGTTCGAAAAATGAGATTGAAGTTTTAGGATAACAATTGTAAAATACTTGTAATTGAACCGATGTGTAACTGGCGTAAACATGGGGTACCATGAGGGAGCACATTGCAGACAGCCGTACGCCTGGGCAAAGTATTTGATCACAGATCAAGTGCTTTTTTTGTTTTATGGACAATAGAAAGGTCAGGTGCATCACTATGAAAATTGCCTTCGTTTTGTTTGATGGTGTAACAACGCTAGACTTCACAGGGTTCTATGAAGCAATTACTTGGCTGCGGATACTGGGGGCAAAAGCTGATGTTTCCTGGGACTTCTGTGCCATGCAAGAGGAAATAACCGATGATCGCGGGTTAACAATGAAAGCTAATCGTGTCTCTCCCGATCTTTCCGGTTATGGTTTGGTATTTGTCCCCGGTGGATTTGCAACCCGTCAACTACGATATGATGCTGACTTTATCGCATGGCTCCAAACTGCATCTGCCGCGACTTACAAAGTTTCTGTCTGCACAGGCGCATTGCTGCTTGGGGCAGCCGGTTTTCTTAAAGGCAAGAAGGCCACAACCAATCCATCAGCTTATGAATTATTAGCCCCTTACTGTGCGGAGGTTATCGAAACACGCCTTGTCAAAGACGGAAATCTCTTTACCGGAGGCGGCGTTTCGGCCTCGCTCGACTTAGGCTTGTTTGTCGTTGAATCCCTTACGGATTCCGGGTTCGTGCAGCAAGTACAAGTGAAGATGGACTATCCCTACTATCGCGCAGGGCAATATTCTGTGATATCTACAAAACTAATTTAACAGGAATTCCTCCTGCTATTTTTGTCAAAACCACTCTATTCCGCCATCTAACGGGAAAAACTCCCTCTATTTTCTGAGAATATCGCAATTCAGCGAGCATTCATCAGAAGTAGAGGGAGCTTTTCCATTTAATCCAACTTTTCAGGCGGAAATCGATAAAATAGCGGGAGCTTTTCCTGTTAGCTTAGGAGGAGAAGCAAAAAAACTGCACATCTTCCGCTACTTAGGCTTGTTTGTCGTTGAATCCCTTACGGATTCCGGGTTTGTGCAGCAAGTACAAGTGAAGATGGACTATCCTTACTATCGCGCAGGGCTATATTCTGTGATATCTACAAAACTATTAACAGGAATTCCTCCTGCTATTTTTGTCAAAACCACTCTATTCCGCCATCTAACGGGAAAAACTCCCTCTATCTTCTGAGAATATCGCAATTCAGCGAGCATTCATCAGAAGTAGAGGGAGCTTTTCCATGTAATCCAACTTTTCAGGCGGAAATCGATAAAATAGCAGGAGCTTTTCCTGTTTAGCTTAGGAGGAGGAGCAAAAAAGCTGCACATCTTCCGCTACTTCACTTGCCAACCATCAGAATCCTGCTGCAAATTCCATAGATTCGCATAAATACCATTCTGCGAGATTAGCTCGCTATGCGTGCCTCTTTGAACAAGCTGACCTTGATCCAGCACTAGAATGCTGTCTGCGTTTTGAATGGTTTTTAGGCGGTGGGCGATGATAATCAGAGTTTTATTCGCAACCAACTCATTAATGGCCTGCTGCACAGCGGATTCGTTCTCGGGATCGAGCGAGGCCGTCGCTTCGTCAAGCAGCACGATCGGGGCATCTTTCAATAATGCGCGCGCAATGGAAAGTCGCTGCTTCTCCCCGCCTGATAGCGTGGAGCCACCTTCTCCCACCGGCGTGTCATAACCTTGTGGCAATTGGGAGATGAATTCGTGGCAGCACGTACGCTTGGCTGCTTCTTCTACCTCTTCCTGAGTAGCTTCCATATTCCCGATTCGGATGTTATTGCCGATGGTATCCTGGAACAGATACACATCTTGGAATACCATCGAAATATGCTTGAAAAGTTTCTCTGGATCGGCATCACGGAGCGATTGCCCGCCAATGCTGATCGACCCCTGATCTACATCCCAGAAGCGGGCAATGAGGCGGGTTACGGTACTCTTCCCGCTGCCAGAAGGCCCCACCAAGGCTGTGATCGTTCGGGGCTCAATGGTGAAAGACATGTCTTTCAACACAGGCGAATGAGCATCATAACCAAAGGTTACCCGATCGAAAACAATCGAGCCATACGGCTTTATGCTGTAAGTCCCCTGCATCGGCTGTTCCCTGTGCACATCCATAATTCGCTGCGCACTATAAGCGGAATAGCGCATTTCGCCATAGCTCATCAGCACCAGGGTCAATGGCTCAAAAATTCGGCTCCCCACCAACAAAAATAGGAGAAAGACGGGAAGTGTAAGTGTTCCGCTTGCCAATAGATAACTGCCGACAACAATCATAATTGTCATCCCGGACCGAGTCAGCAGCATGGCTCCCATAATCACGGGTCCCATGATACCTTCCAGGCGAATAGATGCACGCATCAAGCGATCAAAGGACAAACGCAATCGTTCGAATCTTTTCCCGCCCAGATTATGTGCTTTAATTTCACGAATGCCAGTTAAATATTCTTGCATCCGACTTGCTGCTTCATTCTTGGCTTGAACATGATTCCTGCTGAGCTGTGCCTGAAGCGTGTCTGTCAGCCATAATAGCAGCACGCCCAACGGTATAGCCATAAACATGGCCAGTGACATTCGCCAATCGAGGAATACCAAGCCAACTAACGCTAAGATTGGCAGCATAATGGCCGTGATAAGTTGCGGCACATTATGAGAAATCGTATGCTCCACTTGCGCGTAATCGCCTAACAATAAATTCGTTAAATCACCGGGATCACGTTTGCCAAAGTAGCCTAGGGATAAATGACGCAGATACTCGGCCAATTTAAGCCTTCCCTCGGCAGCTAAGGTATAAGCTGCGCGATACGACTTATCGTACAGCAGCGCAAATGTAGCATACGATACCAATAGCCAGACGAACAAAATAATACAGTCCATCCAAAGCCTGCTGACATTTAAAGCTTTATTGGGATCAGCAATGAAAATGTAGTATGTGTTGAAAAGATCAACTAACAGCGCCGCTGGAATCACTTTAACGATCCCATCCAATATTGCGGCCAAGGCAGAAGGCCACAAACTTCGAATATTCCCTCCCGAAATGTTAGTAAAGTAACGATTCATGGCTTGAGCCCTCCTTCTTGCGATCCGTCAGCGTAGATTCTTTCACGCCCAACTTCCATGAAGCCGAGCTGATATGGGCTTGCCACATCTGTTCATATAATCCGCTCAAGGCCCGTAGTTCGTCATGTGTTCCCCGCTCTACGATTTCTCCTTTTTTCACGACCAGTATCTGCTCGGCAGCACGAATCGTGGACAAACGGTGCGCGATCATTATAACCGTTTTCCCTTTGACAAGTTCAACCAGAGCACGCTGGATCTTCTTTTCATTTTCTGCATCTGCATAGGCTGTCGCTTCATCCAGCACCAGAATGGGGGCATTCTTCAGCAAGGCCCGCGCAATAGCAATTCGCTGCGCCTCGCCACCAGATAAGTAGGTGCCGCCTTCCCCGATCTTGGTGGCGTAACCTTGAGCAAGCTTCGTAATAAATTCATGACAGCAGGCCGTCTTGGCAGCCGCAATCACTTCTTCTTCGGATGCATCCGTATTGCCCATTCGAATATTCGCTTCGATCGTATCATAGAACAGATGCACGTCCTGGAAAACAAAGGAAACCTTATCCATCAACATTTCCGTACCCATATCGCGAAGAGATACGCCGCCTATTGCGATTTCTCCCTCCTGAACGTCCCAGAAGCGCAGCAATAGACTGGCAATTGTTGATTTGCCCCCGCCCGAAGGACCAACTAAGGCCGTCATTTCGCCGGCTTTTGCCATAAAATGAACATCCTTCAAGATCGGTTTGAAATTCTTGCTGGTTGTGCGTTCATAGGCGAAGGAGACATTCTTGAAAGTGATATCATACGCAGTTGGGATCTGTGGTGAAGCCGGCTCCATTACGATAGATTCCGCGAAAACCGCTTCGATCCGCTTGTTGTTCTCCACCACTTCTCTCATTCCGCTGCCCACAAACATTAATTTCAACAAGGGTACTGATAAGCTGGGGGTAAGAATAATGAAGAGCAGAAAAGTAATAGCGAACGATTGGCTGCCAGCATTGCCGCTTGAGAGTAGAATGCCAACAGGGACGACGAAAGTGAATAACGAACTGACAATCACATAAAATAGACCATACGGTATCTTATATAAATCCGTTATTCGCAACGAAATGTTTCGATACTCGACAACCGCTTGCTTGAACGTTAGAAAGGAATCTGCTTTGATCCCGAATATTTTCACCACAGGCATGCCCCGAATATATT
Source organism: Paenibacillus sp. HWE-109 (assembly GCF_022163125.1). Classification (NCBI taxonomy): domain Bacteria; kingdom Bacillati; phylum Bacillota; class Bacilli; order Caryophanales; family Paenibacillaceae; genus Paenibacillus; species Paenibacillus sp. HWE-109. The sequence goes on from NZ_CP091881.1 coordinate 3,878,817, forward strand.
CCACGCCTGTCGCATTCATGTTTTCTACAGCATGCTGAAACTCGCGGTAAGCTTGCTGACCGCTCGCGCTGCCGAATAACTTGCTTTGCAGCCAGAAGCCAATGCCGATGGGGACCAGCAGCACAAGCGCCAAACTCCAATTCATCCAGAACAAATAGCCAATCAACAGAATTGGAATCATAACTGCGCTAACGATATCGGGCAATTGATGGGCAATAAATTTCTCGATTTTCTCAACGCTTACCTCGATAATCTTCTTCAATTCGCCTGTTGCTGTTGAGGTATGAAAACCCATGGGCACCTTAGCAATATGCTCCGTAAGCCGCACTCTCAGCTCATAAAGAATACGGAAGGCTGCGATATGTGAACACATGCCCCCGATATACAGTGCGACCAAAGCGCCAATCAAAGCCACCAAGGCAAAGATACCCCAATACAGAATAAGTGCCTGATCAGCGCCCGCTGGATCTCCAGCATGCTGCAGAAGCTCTTGAACGATGATGTACACAGAGACAAAAGGAGCGATTTGCAGCAAACTGGAAATGACTGAAAACAAGCTTGCCACGATCAGCAGCCCTTTTTTCTCACTGGCAATTTGCAGTAAGCTCCTCATTTCAACTTTCGAATCCATTTCTCATCCTCCCTGTTCGTCCTAGCTTTGTTTATGTTTATCCAGAATTAGCTGTCCAAGCTTATCCAATAGAACCATGCGACCCAACGCTGTATAAGAATAATTATAGTTATCAACATTCGTGATCTTGTAGATGTTCTTCTTCTGTACGGCCTTCATATTGGTCCATACCTGACTGTCACTCATTTTGTTCTCGCTGTTCTCCATCAGAATCAAATGGTCTGGGTTGATCGTAGATAATCCTTCCAGAGCGATTTGAATGCCTCCCCAAGCTTCTGGTTCTGGAATTCCCGTCGCCTTCTTGATGCCCAGATCCATGTAAACAAGCTCAGCCGTTCCTGTGGAAGAATAGACGACTAGATTTTTGGGATAAGTTTCAATGACGGCTAATGTCTCACCTTGAAGAATTGGTTCCAACTTCTTCTTCCATGCTGCGACCTTGCTTTCGTAGGTTTCTAACCACTTGTCTTTCTTTTCTACTTCTCCAAGAAGCTTGGCTAGGAAATCCAATCGGTTTCTCCACTCATAATAAGGGTACGGGACAATTACGGTAGGCGCGATTTTCGATAACTGATCGTACATTTCCTGATTGAACAAGCTGCCGAGAATAATTAAATCCGGTTCAACTGACATCACGGCCTCTACACTGATTGCTTCCCCATACCATCCGAGATTAACTGTATCCTTCCCCAAAAGATCCTTAATTGTAGGGGAAAATACCTTCCGGTCTCCATAATCCGCATTCGCTGAGGCAATGGGTTTAATCCCGAGCAGCAAAAGTTCCTCGGTTGATCCCGAAAGATCGGCGATACGCTTTGGATTTATCGGAACCGTGACCTTCTGCCCGTTCGGATTAACAATTACCTGTTGTTTGGAAGGTTCCTTTCCTCCGTTTGTCTGTGTAATCCCGCATCCCGCCAACACCAGAATGCAACATACAATGGCCAATCTCATTACGTTTCTCATTGACTTTCTCCTCCCTGTATCTCCTCTAGTTGTAACATTTTCTGATCCTCAACTCACAGATAATAATAATCATTATCAATGGAACTCAAAAAAAAGTTCATTCTCTATTCGTCATGATCAGTTGTCGCAATCTACTATCTCACAGATGTTCTGGAAGGAGATACCCCAATCGGGAGTTTTAAGACACGAAAACGGATTGAATGCTTCATTAGCGCTTCAGATGTCGGAAATAATCAGAAGGATTGACACCGAATTTCTTTTTGAAATGTTCCGAAAAATGGCCCGCTTTACCGAAACCGACGGCGTAAGCTGCCTCCGTAATCGTCATGTGGCTTTCTCTTAACAATCCAAAAGCTCTTTCCAGTCGTTGATCGATTACATAAGCATAAACGGGCAGGCCAAATAACAGCTTAAACCCTTTCTTGAGCTTAAATTCGTTAAGGCAAACACGTTGGGCAAGCGCCGCCAGACTAGGAGGAGAAATCAAATTGGCATCGACGATGTCTTTGGCACGTTGCAGGCTTGCTATATCTGTTCGGGATAATCCTGAGGTGGACGTGCTGCTAAGATTTTTCTCCATCAAAGATTCGCTTAAATAAATAGCAACTAACTCCATAACTTTTCCTTCCAAATAAATACGTTTGATATCCCCGTGGTACTGACAATGCGTGATCTCATGAACAACCCGCTTCAGAGCGGGTGTCGATTGCGTGTTATAATACAGTCCGCAATTAGCCGCTAACACCGCAGACAGCTTGTGCAGGGGAAGATGCTGCAGCGCGCCATTCGACTCCGTATGATTGAATTTAATCGTCAATCCTTGAAACCGTCTGTCTCGCTCATACTGACAATTATTGCTTGCTTCATTATCCCCATATACCGATACCCCGCCAGATTCCAGCCCAAACTCCCCTGGCTGCCCAGCAACGCTCCAATGTATGCTCTCCCCTAGACAAAATCCAAGGTTTAAGCTGTTTCCCCCTTCCTTGCTGCTCATTTTCATATTGTCATGAAAGGAAACATCACAAATAACCAATTCCAAAAATGAATTGGGTTGCACTCGCTGCCAATATCCTTGCCCCATCTGTTCAGGCAGCTTGACAATTTGATCAAACCAAGAGGATTTATACATATGATTCAATTCCAGCGTTAGCGAACAATTGCTATCAATCTTATTGTCAATTTGACACCATCTCTCACCATTCTCCATCGTAAGCACCTCTATTAATTATTTACTGCATTGGTTCCATTACCCCAATTATAAGTAATATGGAATCAATGTACATGGACATTTTCCACAGCAACAGATAATGAAAAACGGCTTCGCCGCCCTGAAAGATCAGCCTCTTCGTAGCGACAAAACCTGTTAAGGGAACTAGAGGGCGCTATATAGGCAAATAGTAGGGATGCTAGGGTATTAGCGGAACTTCAGGGTCTTATTTCCACGAAAAACGCTGAAATTGCCTTGAAACAGCAAAATAGCGGACTATAGTTCCCACACCCCCGCTATATGGATACTTTTGGCTAGAATAGCGGACTGTGGTTCCCTCCCTCTGTTCGCACAAGGCGGCCGGAGTCACTCCGTGCTCACTCCAAAACATATAAAAAAACCTCAATCATCATCACGGATGAATTGAGGCTCTTTGGTAAATTGCCGTACCTATACTTTCGGCTTCTGCCCAATTACACGAACAGGACGTTCCACCCAATTGTCACGATTCATCCGCTTCACTTGGTTAATCGGATTTTTAAGATCAATAACTTCAACAAACTTGCCTTCTTCTTTCAAGGTAGCTTCAAGCTTTTCTTTGTAGCTCGTTCCCGGCGCAGGTCCGCCGCCGCCATTGCGTTTTCCTTTGTTCCACACTCTGCCTTTACTCATTTCACCACTCCATTTTTGTTTTAAGTGTAAAGGCAGGCGCGGAAAAACGCAAATATTTGCTGCAAATTGTGAACTCTCTACACAAGTTTATCCTTGCAGTTCGAAAGCTTTCGCCAGTAAGCGATAAGAATGAACACGTGCCGCCACGTCATGTATCGGCGAAACGACCATAATTTCATCCGCTTGGTACGCTTCATTCAATTTGAGAATTTCCGCCTTCACTTGCTCCGGCGTTCCGACAACCCGTTTGTGCTGACGGCCGCGGATCAGTTGCAGATCTGATTCCGTGTACGGATAGTTCATCGCCGTCTCTACAGAAGGGAAAGATGGCAGCAGCGCGCCGCGGCCCAGCGAGAGAAAGAATAGGTCCGTGCTCGTCGCCAAACGCTTGGCCTCTTCTTCCGTATCTGCGCAAATAACCAGAATGGCCGCCAGAGAATGGGCTTGTGCATTCAAGATCGATGGCTTAAAGTGCTCCCGATAAATGCGCAAAGCTTGTTCGCAATCTGCATTGCCGAAAAATTGCGCAAAACCAAAAGCAGCACCTTGATCCGCGGCAATTCGGGCACTGTCATACGAGGAACCTAGCAGCCAGATGTCTGGTGCTGTGTTGATGACAGGCGACGCATGAAGCCCGGCGAATCGGTGATTCCCCGGCAGCGCATCATGGAGATAGCCCGTCAAATCCGCCACCTGCTGCGGGTACTGATCAACGCCTGTATACTTGCCCTCTTGCAGAGCGCGTGTAGAAATCGGCATCCCGCCTGGCGCACGCCCCAGACCTACATCGATTCGTCCAGGATGAAGAGCCTCCAACAAACGGAAATTTTCTGCAACTTTATAAGCACTGTAATGCGGCATCATAATACCGCCGGAGCCTAAGCGAATCCGCTTCGTTTTGGCCGCCAGATGAGCAATTAGCACTTCTGGACTGGAATGAGCCAGCGCTTGAGAGGCATGATGCTCGGATACCCAATAACGTGTATAACCAAGTTGATCTGCTTCTTGCGCCAGTTCTGTCGTTTCAACTAATGTTTCTGCGGCATTACGGCCTTCGCCTATTTGTGATTGGTCCAAAATCCCCAATTTCAACATCTACATCACCTCTAAACTAACTGTAACACAAATAAGCACAGAATAGCAAAAGCAGCCGTTCCCCTTGCTAACGACTGCTCACTTCATCTTTTATTGGGCAAGACTAGCCTGCTTTAACAACTTTTTCTTCAAATAGATTAACGTATCCGAATCCCCAAGCGGCCTTTGGAAGAAGGCTTCATAACCCTTTCTTTGGTACATCGTAAGCAGCCACGGATGTTTCTGGGAAGTAGCAAGGACGACTCCGTCTGCGAGCAGTGTATCGCGCACAATCACTTCCTCCACATACGCGAGCAGCCGGTTGCCAATACCTTGATTCTTGTAAGCTGGTGAAACTGCAAACCAATATAAGAAGGGCAGCTCAGTCAGTTCGGGCAAATTTTTTAAGGAAAGTGTAGCGGCAATAGCACCATCAATCTCTAATACATAGCTGGTATTATTCAGCAAATTATCCCTAATGAGGTCAATATCCGCATTCGCAGCAAGAAACGTAATGCCCAGCTCGCGGATAGACGCATACGCATGATGAATAACTTGAAATTGTTCTTCTGCATCGTCAATCGTTGCTAAACGATACACCTCGCTCATGTCATCACCTTCCTATTTATTGGACACTTTCCGCACTCTGAAACCTGGATAAGGCAAAGGAGGAAATATCATAATTCGTTTGACCCTTCTGGATCAAATCCTTTAACATTTCACCGACGACACTGGCAAATTTGAAGCCATGGCCAGAGAAACCTCCCGCAAGCAGCACATGCTTGTGTACGGGATGACGATCAATAATGAAGTGTTCATCTGGCGTCATTTCATATTTGCATACAGCCGTGCGAACCACTCTCCCTGCTGCTTGCGGCAGAAAGGCTTCCAGCGCTCGGCGCAAATCCTGTTCATCGTCCGGATACGCACCAAACGGCGCGAACAACTGCCCAGGCTTCCACACTTGGCCTGCATCATGCCGACCGATTTTCACGCCGGAGCCGTTAATGCTCGGAAATCCGTAGAAGCCGCCATGATCGGCCCCGAAAGTAAACCCTGGAAAGACGGAGGCGTCGTACAGCGCTTGATCCGATTGAAACCAGGCTACCGCTTTGCGTACAGAGCGAATGGGGAGTTTAACGATGTCCTCCAATGTTCCGAACCAAGCTCCCGCAGAGAGAACAAGCTGGTCAGCGTGATAAGCGCCATCCAAGGTATGCACGGTAACACCGCTAGTGTGCACCTGAATGTTGGTAACTTGCGTATTCACCAGAAGTCTCGCACCTGCCGCTAAGGCTTGCTGACGGTAGGCACGCACACAAGCCTCGCTGTTCAGATAACCTGCCTTCGATTCATACAAGCCCACATAAGTGTCAGGCGGCTGAACTCCGGGCCAGCGTTTGCGAATTTCATCCGCAGCCAGCTGCTCTACCTGAATTCCGAAATCAACTGCCGCCTGCCGTTTGACTTCCAAATTCGCGGATTCCGCGGCACCCATATTGAGCACACCGCTGCGGACCAACAATTGCTGTCCGCAGTCTTCTTCCAGTTCCGTCCACAGCTTATCCGCTCTAAGCGCCATTGCCGTGTAAGTTCCACTGCCTGAATAAGCATGACGGATCAGCCGCGTTTCCCCATGATGGCTGCCCGCGGTGTGCGGAGGATCAAATTTATCTATCAGCAGCACTTTGACATTATTTTTCGCCAAATGATATCCGGCACTCATTCCCATGGACCCTGCGCCAATGATAATGACATCATATGAGGTTGGTATACGTCCTCACCCCTTTTCTAATTCCACTCGTTGCTTTCCTTTATATCACATAACTCCAATCCGGTGTTACACGCTTCAAGAACTGCCTCGTTCTCTCCTCTCTAGGTCTAACAAAAACATCCTCAGGTTCTCCCTGCTCTACGATCACGCCGCCATCCATAAACACAACATGGCTCGATACTTCCCTCGCGAAGCTAACTTCGTGGGTCACAATAATCATCGTGACGCCATCATCCGCGATCTTGCGGATCACCGACAGCACCTCGCCTACCAATTCCGGATCCAGTGCTGAGGTCGGTTCATCGAATAGAATGACTTCTGGATTAAGCGCCAGTGCGCGGGCAATGCCTACACGCTGTTGTTGGCCGCCAGAAAGCTGACTCGGATAGGCATCAATTTTGTCAGAGAGCCCGACTTTGTTCAGCACCTCAAGACTTGTGCGCCTTGCTTCTTCTTTGGGCTGTTTTTGAGCAATAACAAGACCTTCCATCACATTTTCCAGGACGGTTTTATGTTTAAACAGATTATAATGCTGAAACACCATCGCGGTTTTCTTCCGCAGTTGGAGGATATCCTGCTTGCTTGGATGTTTGCCGCTAATTTTAAAATCACCAATCGAAATTTCGCCTTCATTTGGACGCTCAAGGAAATTCACGCACCGCAGCAGCGTTGTTTTGCCGGAACCGCTTGGCCCCAGGATCGCCACAACGTCGCCTTTTTCAACAGTTAAATGAATACCGTTCAGCACTTTATTTTTGCCAAAAGCCTTATGAATGTTCGTTAACTGAATCATACAACACCCCCTCGATTGTACACGGTGACTTTTTTCTCCAAAAATGCCGTCAAGCGTTCAGCCAACAGCGTCAAACCCCAATAAATAAAAGCTGCCGCAATATAGGCTTCCAAGAATTTTAAACTGACCGACGCCACAACGCTTGCTTTGCCGAGAAGTTCCATCTGAGATACGGTAAAGGCCAGCGACGACGTATGCAGAAAGCCTACAAAAATGTTGCATAAATTCGGTAAAATCACCCCGATGGCTTGCGGCGCAACAATACGCCAAAGCGCCTGCGGCGTCGACATCCCAATGGAATGAGCCGCCTCAATCTGGCCGCGATCCACCGACAGTATACCAGAACGAATGATTTCCGACATATACGCCCCGGCGGTGATGGAGAAAGCCGTCAGAACAATCAGCAAGGAAGGCACGGAGGACGATTTGAAGCTCCAACCGTAATAAGCGGACAATCGATCAATTACGAGCGGCAGCCCGAAATAAATGACCGTGATGTGCAGCAAGATCGGCGTTCCCCGCAGAAAGGAAACATAGAAATCCAGCAGCCTATAGATATATTTCACTTTGTATATGCGAGCGAAAGCGGTTAATAAACCAATACCGAAGCCAATCACAAGCGGAATGAAGGTCAGTACAAGGGTCAGCGGAAGCGCCTTGAGAATCTCAAAAAAAGCCGTATAAATGAATACAATATCAATTTTCATATCCCTTACCTCACCCCGTTAGCGGACGTTCATGCCTTTGCAGTCTGAATTCCGTCACCCGGAACACTTTCTCAAACACAAGTACGGTCACGTAATAAATAATCGTCAAGCTGATATACACTTCCAACGTATGAGCGGTAGCCGCAATCAAGGTTTGACCGCGCCCCATCATATCCATGACTCCGATGGAAAAAGCCAACGAGGTGTCTTTCAGAAAGCCAATGACAGAATTGGCAAAGTTGGGAAAAGCAATCAACAGCGCTTGGGGCGCTATGATCCGGGCAAAAGACTGCGTCCCCGTCATGCCAACCGCATAAGCGGCTTCCGTCTGCCCCCGATCGACGGCGTTGACCGCCGCCCGGATATTTTCCGATTTAAACGCTGCAATGCTTAACCCGTAGGTAATAATGACGAAGTAGATCGGGTCCCACCTGGAAATATTGATATGGACAATTTCCAGCAGCATCGGCAAGCCGTAAAACACAAGAAACAATTGAATCAGAATCGGCGTTCCCCGAATGAAGGAAACATACACGATGGAGATTTCATTTAACACCGGAATTCGATACAAACGCGTAATGGCTATAAGTGTTCCTAGAATAAGCCCCAAAGCAAGGGAAGCTGCTAAAATAAGCAAGGTCAAGGGCAAATAATACAACAGCTTAGGCAGGAAATCCGCGACTAGGGTGATATCGAATGATTTTCCCATCTAATTCCCCACAGTGTAGTCGGCTCCCAGCCACTGCGTACTCAGTTTGCTTAATGTCCCATCGGCTTTGATCGCTTTCACGGCCTCATCGATTTTCTTCTTCAATTCATCGCCATCTTTGCGCAGAATAAAGTACACTTTGGAGTTGGATAAAGGCTCTCCAACTGTTTTTAACTGGGCATCTACGGATTTATTCACGAAGTCGATGGCAAATTGCGTGCTGATCGAAGCATCGGCCCTCCCCTGCTTGATCAGTGTCTTCGCATCTTCACCAGCTGCCGTGTACACGATGTTAATGCCTGTGTTATGCTCCTTGTTATACTTTTCAGCCAACACAGCGGCATTGCTTGTGGCGGTGACCAGCAGCTTTTTGCCTTTGAGATCATCAATTGATTTCACCGCGTTATTGTCTTTGTGAACGATAATTTTATTCGGAAAAATATTGTAGGCCTCATCGTTGAAAAGGAACTTCTGCTTGCGCTCGTCGTTCACTTCCATTTGGTGCGCAATGAAATCAATTTTATTCGTCTCCAGACTAAGCAGCAGATTTTTGAATTCCATCGTTTTCAATTCAAATTCATACTCGGGCAACCGCTTGTCAATTTCTTTGACAAGCTCCACATCATAACCAGTCAGATTGCCTTTATCATCAATAAAGCAAATATTGGGGAACTGTGTTCCTGTGCCCACCACAATCTTTTTCACCGCTTTTGGCGCCGCTGCTGCAGCGGTTGCTTGCGTGGATGGCGCTGACGTTCCAGCAGCCGCCGTGGCTGCCGCCGCTGACGGTGCCGTGTTGGCGGTCTTCGTTTGAGCACCGCAGCCTGCAGCGAAAGCAGCGGTAAGGATAAGGGAAGAAAGAATAGTTAATTTTTTCATTGTGGATTGCCTCCTAAGGGTTATGTTTATACTACACTATTCCAATTGATAAACTATGTATTAAATCGAAAAGAAAACCGGTTTCCCCGGTTATATGAAAGATCTGCCTCTTACAAAGGGTAATGACAAGCCGTCCAATGCTCTTCGCGGATTTGCCGCAATTCCGGCTGCTCCTCTTGGCATTTGGCTGTAGCTGCCGGGCAGCGGGTATGGAATCTGCACCCGGATGGCGGATTCGCTGGGGATGGAATTTCACCTTCAATCGCAAGCCACTCCCGTTTCCGGGTTGGATCCGGTGAAGGGATCGAGGAAAGCAATCCTTTGGTATAGTGATGCGTGGGATGAAGAAATAGCGCCTCACTCGGTGCAATTTCGACCATTTTGCCCAAGTACATGACACCGATGCGATCCGAGATATGCCGCACAATATTTAAGCCATGCGCGATAAATAAATACGTCAGCCCAAGCTTTTTCTGCAAATCCTGCATCAAGTTCACAATCTGCGCTTGCACCGATACATCCAAAGCAGATACCGCCTCATCGGCCAGAATAAACTGCGGATTGAGCGCAATCGCCCGCGCGATGCCAATTCGCTGCCTCTGCCCGCCTGAAAACTCATGCGGATACCGATCGTAGCTGGTCCGGTTTAAGCCGACAAGTTCCAATAATTGCTCGACCTTCTCACGTTTCTCCGCACGGCTCAGAGCATGATGAATATCAAAGGGTTCTCCGATAATGTCGCCGACTTTCCATCGCGGGTTCACCGAACCGTAAGGGTCTTGGAAGATGACCTGCATCTCGCGTCTTGCTTCCTGAAGCCCTTTGGTAGAGAGCTCGGATAAATCCTGTCCGCCGAAAAACACCTTGCCTTCCGTGGCCTTCTCAAGCTGCAGCAGCACCCTGCCCAGTGTGGACTTGCCGCTACCGGATTCACCTACCAGACCGAAGGTTTCCCCCTTCTTAATCGTAAATGAGACATCCTCCACAGCTCGGATGGATGCTTGAGAACGGTTGAATGCCCCTTTGCCAAGCGGATAAAATTTACTTAACCCTTTGACTTCGAAAAGAGTCTCCTTTACCGTCTCTTGCCCTTCTGAGCGCGGATGATCGGCCAGGAGAACCGTTTCGCTTGACGCCTTCCCATCAGCTTGCCACTCCTCCAGCCGAACGAATTCTTCCGCATGCCAACAAGCGGTTAAACGGTCATTCACTTGACGGAGCGGTGGACTTTCCTGCCTGCAATGATCTGACGCATAAGGGCAGCGCGGATGAAACCGGCACCCCGATGGCAGTTCCGATAACGGTGGAATGGTCCCTTCAATGGAAAACAACCGCGAAGAACGATCGCTGTCTATCGTTGTAATGGAACGCAGCAAGCCCCGTGTATACGGATGATGAGGCGTTGTAAACAACTGCTGCACAGTAGCCTGTTCCACGATTTGCCCGGCATACATCACGATAATGCGATCGGCCATCTCGGCAGCAATCCCCATATCGTGCGTAATGAGCAGGATCGACATATTAAACTCCGCTTTGAGCTCCTGCAGCAAATGCAGAATTTGTGCCTGAATCGTCACATCAAGCGCGGTTGTCGGCTCATCGGCAATAAGCAGTTGCGGGCCGCAAGCAAGCGCCATAGCGATCATGGCGCGCTGCAGCATGCCGCCTGACATTTCACCGGGGTATTGCTTCATCCGAATTTCCGGTTCCGGGATGCCGACACGCTGCAATAAATGCACAGCCCGCTCCCAAGCCTGATGTCGATTCCCTTGCTTGTGCTGAATGATCACTTCAATAATTTGACTCCCGATGGTAAACACGGGATCGAAGGCTGCCATTGGCTCCTGAAAAACCATAGCCATCTTCTTGCCACGCAGCGCCCGCAGTTCTTTCTGCGGCAATCGCGTCAATTCATCCCCATCCAGCCAAATCTGACCTTCGGAAATCTTGCCGTTCTCATAATCAATCAAGCGCATGACCGACTTTGATGTAACCGACTTGCCGCTGCCGGATTCGCCCACAAGACAAACCGTTTCCCCTTGCCCAATCGTTAGAGACACGTCCTCAATCGCCTTAAGAACGCCGGAATGAGAAGTAAATTCAACACTTAAATTCGCAATCTCCAGCAATTGCTTCACCTTGCCCGCCCCCTAGTTATGACCTTCTCTGTTTTGGATCCAAGGCGTCGCGCAGCTTATCTCCGATTAAATTGACCGATAGCACAAAAGCAGTAATCGCCAGGCCAGGAAACGTACATATCCACCAAGCAACCGTTAAGTAACCTCTGCCTTGGGATAATAAAGTCCCCCAGTCGGGAACCTCTTTGAGCACACCTAACCCGAGGAAACTTAAACCTGCGCCCACCAAGATCGAGGAGCCGAGTCCGATCGTGGACATCACAAGCAGCGGAGACCAAGCATTCGTCAGCACATGCCGGAAAAATATTCTCCCCCTTGAAGCGCCAATGGAGCGCGAAGCCGTGATGAAAGAGCGGTTTTTAATGCTCAAGATTTGCCCACGCATAACCCTGGCATATTGGGGAACAGAGGCGGCAGCTACAGCAAAAATCAGATTGAATAAATGAGGGCCGAGTGCAGCAGCAATAGCCAAAGCCAGCAATATGCCCGGTATCGTCATCAGAACATCGATGATCCGCATAAAGATCGTGTCAAGCACACCGCCAATGTAGCCAGCAATTGAACCAATGATCCCGCCAACTAGCCCACCTGCAAGCACAGACGCAAAACCGATAAACAACGAGTCCCGACTGCCGAACACAACGACGCTAAATATATCTCGGCCAAAATAGTCTGTTCCGAATAAGTGGGCTTTGCTCGGCGCCTGCAGGATTTGATCTGTCATCATGGCCGTTGGCGCATAGGGAGCAATCCAACCCGGAAATATCGCACAGCCAATAATGAATAAAGTGACGATAGCAGCCAAATAAACGAGTATTTCCGTCGCATTCAATTTACGGGTCAATTTGGGAAAACGAAGCTGCCAATGACCCTTTTGCCAGACAGCCCGTGTAGAAACAGCTTCTTTCATCCTCTTTCTCCTCTCTTGTGTCTTACCATGTCCCGTTCCGTGTATGCTTACTGTGTTCTCCGAACTCGAGGATCAATGAATACATAGGAGATATCGACTAACAAATTTACCAAGACATAGATGATGGCTGAGAAAAAAACAACCCCTTGAACAACAGGCAAGTCTTTGGACATAATCGCATCCGCAAGGATTCGGCCGATCCCTTGTCTAGAGAACACCGTCTCAATGACAACCGTACCTGCCAACAAATCACCGATATGAATCCCGATAATCGTGATCGCCGGAATTAAAGCATTGCGCAGCGCATGGCGGTACATCACTATTTTCTCCGATACCCCTTTGGCCCGCAGGGTCACAATGAAATGTTCGTTGATAACCTCGAGCATCGAGTTTCGCACCATCCGAACTATGAATCCCGCACCGACAAAGCCAAGAGCAAGAGAAGGAAGAACGAGCGTGATCAACCCTTTGGACCCCATCGCCGGAAACCATCCCAAGGAAACAGAGAAAATGAGAATCAAGAGAATCCCTGACCAGAAAGTCGGCATCGAGATCCCAAACAAGCCAACAATGCGCGCCACAACGTCAATCAGACGATTGCGGTGAATGGCCGACAGCACACCCAGTCCGACGCCTAAGACAGTGGATATCAAAGTGCTAGCCAATGTTAAGGCCAAAGTCGCAGGCAGATGCTTGAGTATTTTGGGCAAAACAGGTTCACTATTCAGCAATGACTTGCCGAAATCTCCATGCAGCATGGAGAAGACATAATGGCCAAATTGGACATAGAACGGCTCATTCAAGCCTAGCTGGTTCCTTAGATTCGCTATCGCCTCTGGCGTCATAGATGAAGGATCAATCATAGACAGAACCGGATCTCCCGGAAGCAGATAGAGGATACAGAAAACAAGGACTAAAGAACCGAGAATGACTAGCAAGGAAACAATCAGCCTTTCTGTTATGATCCTGGCCATCGTGATAAACGCCTCATTTCGTTATTTTTGGATAAACGTATCATTGAAGAGTGGATATCCGAGCGGATCAAACTTCAGACCTTTAACTGTTTTGGATGCGGCTACGGTATACGGGAATACATAGATCGGAATGATCACCGCTTGATCAATAATCGCTTTTTGAACTTGTTTATACAGGTCTACACGCTTTTTATCGTCAGGCTCAATAGCCCCTTGCTCCAGCCATTTGTCCACTTGCGGATCAGCGAGACCTGGCAGCGTTGGACGGGCTTTGGGGTCACCAGTATGATAAAACGCATATAACGCATTCGGATCCGTGTTGACCTGACTATTGCCATAAATGTCATAGTCCCCTTTGGTGTAAACAACATTGGCTGTATCTTTGGTAATTTCCACTTCAACGACGACGCCGATTTGTTTCAATTGTTGTTGGATAATGACGGCAATATCATTGCGTTTCTCGCGATTCGGCGAGCCATCGACATAGTGCAGCGTTAATTTCTTGCCGTCTTTCACACGAACGCCGTCCGTGCCTTTGACCCACCCAAGCTCATCGAGAAGCTTATTTGCTTTCGCTACGTCTGGTTTAATACCATTTTCCAATGAGGCATCATAACCGATAACTCCGGGTGTAAGGGGTGACCAAGAACGCGGATAAGTGCCCAAATACAGTGTTTTCACAATTGCATCTACATCAATTGCCGCTTGCAGCGCTTGTCTGGCTTTGACATCATTCCAAGGTGTTTTACGTTGATTAATAAATAAGGTGTACGGTAATCCTGTCGTATTAACTTGATGAACCTGCACACTCGTATCCGATTTCAAGGAAACAATGTTCTGTGGAGGCACGGTCTCACCGGCTAATACTTGTTTACTTTGCACACTGCCGATTCGTGTTGCTTCTTCCGGCACAATGCTGAACGTAATTTGATCCAAATACGACTTCCCTTTGTTCTCTACAAGTTCAGGCGCCCAGGCATAATCTGGATTGCGCTTCACTTGAATCGTGGCATTTTCCTCCCATTTCACAAAGGTAAACGGCCCTGACCCCACCGGGTTTTTGCCAAACTGGTCGCCGAACTTCTTGGCTGATGTTGGGGACACAATCCCTAGCAGCGCTTGGCTTAAATTGCCGAGGAAGGCTCTGGACGGCGTTTCCAGGTTAATTTTTATCGTATAATCATCAATAATTTCGGACGATTTGTACGGCTTGATCAGAGCTACAGAATTAGCAGCTTTGGTAGCCGGATCCAAGATACGATCATAGCTGAACTTAACAGCTTCCGCTGTAAACGGCGTCCCGTCGTGGAATTTCACATCCTTGCGCAGTTTGAACGTATAGCTGAGACCATCTGGAGCTGTCGTCCACTCCGTGGCAAGCCATGGTTTAATCGAACCATCAGGAAGCTGTACTACCAAGCTGTCATAGATCGTTCGAAGCACCCGAACCGCTACGGCAAGACCGCTGCGATGCGGATCCAAGGAATCCGGCGAAGTGGCTAACGCATAGGTTAGATCCCCACCTACGACTGCTGCTTGCTTGGCTTCTTGTTTCCCTGGCTCAGCTGACTTCCCATTGCCATTATTCGTTGAACCGCATCCCGTTAATCCTATTATCATCGCTAAAGCAAACGTACTTACCTTGACCCAACCCTTTGCTCTCTTCAAAATCAAACACTCCCCTATGTAGGTTTACACCCTCTATTGTTGAACAGTCTCTTTGGCATAGCGATTTGCAGGAACAGAGATGCCTAAGTTGCCTCTCAGCGTATCTGCTTCGTATTCCGTACGGTAGATGCCCCGCTCTTGCAGAATCGGGACGACGAGCTCCACGAAATCATTGAGGGTTTGGGGAATCGTCGTACGAATGACCAGCCCATCTGCCGCTTCTTCCGTGAACCACTTTTCCACCAAGTCGGCAATCGTTTCCGCTGAGCCTACAAAAGCACCTCTTGGCGTCGACGCTCTAAGCGCTGCTTGGCGAAGCGTCAGACCAAGCTCCTTCGCTTCACTTTTTATCTTATCCGTCGTGGCTCGGAAGCTGTTCGTTCCTAAGTCGCCCAAGTCAGGGAACGGCTCATCCAGCGGATATTGCGAGAAGTCGTGATGCTCGAAATAGCGGCCCAAATAGGCGAGCGCACTCTCGATCGTGACCAGATCCGCAACCTCCTGATATTTGCGTTCCGCCTCCTCCTGCGTTCGTCCGATAACAGGATTAAACGCTGGAAAGATCAGGATTTCATCCGGATTTCGCCCATAAGCGGCTGCCCGCCCTTTGATATCCTGATAAAACAGCTGCGCTTCTTCAATAGTTTCATGTGCCGTGTAGATGACTTCGGCAGTTCTGGCCGCCAAATCTCTACCGGATTCCGAAGAACCCGCTTGAAACACAACGGGATGCCCCTGCCTTGAACGAGCAATATTCAATGGACCCTGAATCGAAAAGAATTCTCCCTTGTGATTCAATGTATGCAGCTTGGCAGGATCGAAGAAAACACCGGATTCTTTATCCCGCACGAAAGCATCATCTTCCCACGAATCCCACAAACCTTTCACTACTTGCACATATTCTTCAGCAATGCGGTAACGCAGCGCATGGTCCGGGTGCTTGCCTTTGCCGAAATTCTGGGCGGAGCCTTCCAGCGGAGATGTAACTACATTCCATCCGGCACGCCCTCCGCTGATATGGTCCAGGGATGAGAACTGCCTGGCAACTGTGAAAGGCTCACTGTAAGAAGTCGACAGCGTAGCCACCAACCCGATATGGGACGTCACCGCCCCTAGTGCAGACAGGATGGTCAGCGGTTCGAAGCGATTCAAAAAGTGCGGATTCGAATGCTCATTGATATACAAGCCATCAGCGATGAACACAAAATCCAATTTCCCCGCTTCTGCAATTTGTGCTTGCTGCTGATAGTAAGCCAGATTCACGCTGGCATCATTCGCAACGTCGGGGTGTCTCCACAGTGACATACTGTTTCCGACACCGCTTATATTAGCTCCTAGCTTTAATTTCCTTTGTTTTCCCATGCTGACTCCCCCTCAATACTATGCTTATCGAATAAGTCGGAATTAAAATATTAGTGCGTTACTGTTTCCTTCACATAACGGTTCGTTGGATACGGCAGGCCTAGATTGCCGCGAAGCGTATCGGCTTCATACTCCGTCCGATAAATGCCGCGTTCTTGCAAGATCGGAATGACCAAATCCACGAAATCATTCAGCCCATTCGGAACGCCTGAACCCACGATAAAGCCGTCTGCTGCTCCGCTCTCAAACCACGCTTGAATGCGATCGGCAATTTGAATTGGCGTGCCGATGAAAAGCGGACGAGGCGTTGCCGCTTGCAAGGCAACTTGACGCAAGCTCAGCCCTTGCTCTTTGGCATTTTGCTTAATGCGGTCCGTTGTGCTCTGGAAACTATTCTTCCCTAGCTCACCTAGATCCGGGAATGGCGCATCGACCTCATATTGCGTAAAATCATGATGCTCGAAATATCTTCCGAGATAAGCAAGCGCTTCTTCAATCGTCACGAGATTGGCGACTTCCTGATATTTGCGCTCCGCCTCCTCCTCCGTTGCACCGATGATAGGTCCGATACCAGGCATCACAACGATTTCATCCGGGTTTCGGCCGAATCCTGCCGCTCTTCCTTTCACATCGTCATAGAACCGCTTGGCGTCATCCACTGTCGGATGTCCGGTAAAGATCGCGTCAGCTTCTTTGGCTGCTAAATTTTTACCATCTTCTGAAGACCCTGCTTGGAAAATAACCGGTCTGCCCTGTTTGGATCTTCCGATATTCAGCGGACCTTGTACGGAGAAGAACTCTCCTTTGTGATCCAAGCGATGAAGCTTCTCAGGATCAAAGAAGACGCCTGACTCCTTATTTCGCACAAATGCGTCATCTTCCCAGGAATCCCATAAACCTTTGGCTACTTGCAAATATTCAGAAGCAATCCGGTAGCGCTTCGGATGATCGGGATGTTCCTCAAGCTTCTTATTGTAATTGAGCGCAGAGCCTTCAAGCGGCGAAGTCACGACATTCCAGCCAGCTCTGCCGCTGCTGATGTGATCCAAGGATGAAAACTGTCTGGACACTGTGAAAGGCTCGCTATAGGAAGTCGATAACGTGCCGACTAGCCCAATTTTGGAAGTTACAGCCGCTAATGCGGATAAAATAGTGATCGGTTCAAACCGATTGAGAAAGTGCGGAATCGATTTATCATTAATGAATAATCCATCTGCGATGAATAAGAGGTCAAATTTACCAGCTTCCGCTTTCTGGGCTTGCTGCTTGTAATAGGGAAAGTTCACGCTGGCATCAACAATAGCTTCAGGATGCTTCCACGATGACATATTACCTCCAACACCATGAATAATGGCGCCGAGTTTCAATTGTTTCGTTTTGGACATGGTAATTCCTCCTCAATGGTTAGACAGTCTGTTCCGAGAATGCTTCTTGCAAAAGAACAATCGCACGCAGTCTCTCTTTGAATTCCTTCATGGCAACCGTAATAATCACTTCATCCAACTCATATTTCGTTTGCAAATGGAGCAATTTCTTTCTAACGGTCTCCTTGGAGCCGTGAATGATGTTCGCTTGTTTCTCCTCGATCGTATAAGGCTCACCGGACTGTTTGCCGAATTCCTCGGCTTGCTCGGCCGTTTTGACGGTCACGCTGCGACCGCTTGCCAGATGAACTTTCGTATTAACGATGCCTGCGGCAAGCGCCTCGGCTTCTTCATCGGTATCTGAGATAATCACCGATACAGCTAGCAATGCCTGCGGCTTCACGACTGCATCAGCTGAGAAATGATCCCTGTACGAAGTAAAGGATCGTTCTATGATCGATTCGTCCCCTGTAATGAATTGTGCGAACACATAAGGAATCCCGAGGCTGGCAGCGAGCTCCGTGCTTGTTCCCCCTCCGCCCAACAAGAATAGTTGGGCGGGTTCATCAGGTTGGGGCGCTGCTTTGACGCCATAAAATTCATGATTTTCATCTAGTGAATGATGGATATATTGATTTAACAGCACGATTTTCTCGGCGAGGGATGGACCTTGGCCTGTGAATTCTTGCTGTAATGCCTGCGTCGATCGGGGCAGCCCTCCCGGTGCTCTGCCAATTCCCAAATCCACTCTGCCAGGCGCTAGAGAAGCAAGCACATTGAAGTTCTCTGCCACTTTATAGGGGCTGTAGTGCTGCAGCATGACACCGCCAGAGCCTATCCGAATACGATGTGTCTGAGCTAACAAGTAGGAGATGAGCACTTCTGGCGATGAGCCCGCAACGGCCTCGGAGTCATGATGCTCAGACACCCAGAATCGATGATACCCGAGCGCTTCCGCTTGCTTCACGAATTCTATCGTCTGTTGAAAAGCTTCCTCAGACGTTTGATGTTCTGCGATTGGAGATTGATCCAGAATGCTTAATCGAATACCCACGTTATGCCCCCTCACAAACAATAAACTATAATTCCAATTGGTTTTGTCGGTATTATTACTTACTGTATCACCGCTCCTAAGTGCGGTCAATTTGGTATTAGGTTGTTCTATTGTAAGATAGAAATGTTCTATGCAAGTTTTCTTGGCTAGATGATTTGTTTGACTGCGTCCAAACAGATCGGCGAGAAGTCAACGGTTGATTCTTTTAGGGAAATAAGGTTCGTGCGCAAAGATAATCCGCCTAACGCAGGAACATGGATCGGCACAAGCAAACCTTCCTTTACTTCTTTGCGCGCGCATAGATCAGGCAAAAATGAAATCCCCATTCCTTTGGCTACCAGCTTCTTGGCGGTCTCCAAATTATCGATCTGGTAATCGATATTGGGCGGATGATCCAATGCCGCGAATAATCGGTGAATTTTCATCCAGTCCAATGAACCGCATTCAAAAAAAACAAGCGCTTCACGGCTTACGTCTTCAATCGTAATATGCTCTTTACCCACAAAGGGGTGCCCTTGATGCACGAAAAGTCGGATCGGGTCCTCATAGAATCCTGTACAATCGATATGCGGATGCGTCACATTACGAACAAAACCAATATCCAGTTCTTTATTCAGAAGCTTTTCTAGAATAACCTCTGTCGGCGCCGTCGTTAGTTTAATTTGAAGGTTGCGATACTTTTTTTTGATAATCGGAAGAATATCGGGGATGACATAGTTGGAAACCGAAACCGTGCTCCCTATTCTCAGCTCATTGGGGGCGGCATTCAAGTTGAGCAGCTGCTGTTTTCCCTTCTTATACGTTTGAAGAATTTGCTGCGCATAGGGCAAGAACTGCTTGCCTTTGTCCGTAATCGAAAAGTTCCTGCCTTCTCGTTCAAAAAGCAGTGTATTTAATTCCCGCTCCAAGGATTGAATTCGGGCCGTTACCGACGGCTGAGATAAGAACAATGCGTCCGCTGCCTTGTTGAAGCTGTTAAAATGGATGACATAGACGAACGCTTCAATGTTTTCGATGTTCATGCCTGCTAATCTTCCTCTCTCGGTTAAGCGACTACGAACTATGTGATAAGACGTTTGCGCTCAGGCGCTCTCCACTTTGCAAGTGAATGAACACTTGTTCGAAAGCTTCCTGTGCATCCGCTCCATCCAACTGCAGCAGAATCGATGATTTGGCGCCAAGCGACAAACTTAGCGAAACAATGCCCAACAAGCCTTTGGCATTCAGCATTTTCCCCTGAGACCCTACATAAATTTGGCACGAATAGCGATTGGCTATGCTCACAAAATCCAAGACGCGATCGATCGTCCAAGGCTGATTCATTGAAAAAGTCCACTCGATTTTCATGACATTTCCTCCTTTACTATTAAACAATCACAATTAAAAAGGAGGCACATCCATCCCTTTTAGGATAATGCACCTCCAGTTGTCTGGTTTTGTAGATGGCATGGTTCCATGATTTCTATTAAAAAATGGGAATCCGGTAGGTATCCCCCTCATCTGAGTACAGCAGCGCCTCCGAGCTAAACAGATCAATTTGGTGCGGTGCATGCTGGATTGAGGATAACGTGATTTTATTTTGTTTCAATGCGGACAATAAGGACGGGATCAGCTTCATATCCGTACCGATCAGGTTTACGACAACAGGAACATCATTATAAGAAATGTTCGTACTGTTCATTTGGCATAACCACCTTTTGGAATCGTTGACACTGCCGATGCTGTGCCTTGTCGTTTTTGGAATAGTTCCTTTTGTATAAATGTATGTTCAAGTGCCAAATCGGTAATCACGGCTTGTTTATTAAGCAGTTTTATGGAGTCCAATAAGAGTCCCATGAATTACACCTCCGTTTTTTTAGATAAAAAAAGCATGGATAGTAGCATCCACGCTTCCGGTTTTCCGGTCAGAATTAGATTAATTTAAATATTGTTAAATTCCAATGAGTTTACTTGGGTTTATAAGTGTAAATGAATTGTAGCACCCCCGCCCAATAATTGTCAACCGTGGAAATGGAGAAAGATGAGGATTGTGCAAATCCTCTATTTAGCATTCCGCACACCAACTATCGACATCCATGCAGAAAATCAACTAATCTGAACTAATTTGTCGTCATCAAAAGAAGACAATTTCTATCATTTTACACCTCTACCAAAATGCAGCGATTGGTGGTAGTTTAAGAGATACACCAAAGCGAGGGAGAGATCAGAATGAGAACGATCTATGAAAACTACCGTGGTTTTAAAATCAGCAAACAAGAAAGCATATATAACGCCGAGTTCTCCGACCGTATTGTATTCAGCAGGTGGCAGTTAAGCCAGGTTCTGGATACCGTCGATAATTTTGTTGAGGTCACAGAAAACAGCCAGAATAGGCGTTCGGAGGATCATTCGGAGCCTGGGTTGCCGCAGAATTAATAATTTTCATGTGAATAAGAGCCTCCAGAGGCTCTTATCTCCATGAAAAAGCGTATATCGAAGCGATTAGGAGTCTTCAAAGACTCTTATCCCAACAATTTCAGCGGAATAGCCGATTTTTTCAGCTCATACGAGTCTTTGAAGGCTTCTATCTATTAAGCCCCCTAATTAGATTGGAGAATACCACGGGAAATAAGGTACACTTTTTATTAGGGAGGCGAATACCGTGCAACAACGTAACAAGGTGTTTGAAGAAGTGCGTTTCAAGGTAGCTCAAGAAGCGCTTGGTGGAATTAAGACGGGTGTTCTTTCGCGAAGATATGATGTATCGCCAAAAACCATCCGTAACTGGGTAAAGGAATATCAAGAGACCTTTGGGGATGATGCGTTACCAACATTAGATGAACGTATGGCTGAATCCAAGCGCCTAGCTGAACTGGAAGAAAAATATGCTTGTGCGCTAAAAGCACTCGGAGAGAAAGAGTTGGAAAACAATATTCTGAGAGAACTTGTAAAAAAGTCCAGCCCTGCCTCGAAGATAAACTCAACATTGCCCAAACGTTCATCGAGCAGGGACATCCCATAACGACTGTACTGCGCCTAACTAATGTGGCTTCTTCGACCTACTACGACCGTCACAAAGTTATGCGTTCTTCGCTAAAGCGCCCTTCAGCACCTGGAAGGGGGCGTCCAGCCACACTTCACTCGAAGACGCATACGGGTCAAATCGTAAGCAATGCCCAGATTGAGGAATGGCTGTTAGAGCTAGTTTCGGGTGAGGAGCATAGTTATGGTTACGTTCTACTGACGGAGTGTTTGCGCGTTCAACATAGCCTTGTAATCAACAAAAAGAAAGTGTATCGGTTATGTCAGAAGCTCGGTATTTTAAATCCGCAGCGGCGCAAAAAGATTCATTATCCGAGACGTTTAGCCCGCAATCATACCATTAACGCGTCCAACCAACTATGGCAATTAGACATCAAATATGGGTACGTAGCAGGCTATGATCAATTCTTTTATCTCGCGGATATTATCGATGTATTTGATCGAAGCATCGTCGGCTATCATCTTGGATCCAGCTGCGAAGCTAAGCATGTTTGCCAAGCGGTTAAAGACGCTCTACGTTCACGCATAGCATCAGGTGCAAGCAAGCCGATTATTCGCACAGACAACGGTCCTCAGTTTATTAGCAAGGCTTTTGGAGACATGTGTGAGGATGAAACGATGATTCACGAGCGGATTCCACCCAAAACGCCCAATAAAAATGCCTATATCGAATCATTCCATGCCACATTAGAGCGTGACTTATTGAGGAAAGAAAGCTTTGAAACGTTTGAAGAAGCTTATCGAGCTATTCATACGTACATGGATTTTTATAATAATCGTCGCATGCATAGAAGCCTCGGTAAACGATCGCCAGCCGCATTTATGAGGTGGGTAGAAAAAGCATCGATGGATACGTCCAGCTATGTGCTCGCCATTTAACTAGCAAAAGAAGCCGACAGCGCTTCAAAAAACAAGCAATACGAAGATAACACCTTGTTGTACAACCGATTCTCCGGAATTAGGGGGCCTGACCGCTATTTACAAACTACGTTCATAAATCAGGCGATTAAGAGCTTTGAAAGGCTCTTATCTTCTTGAAAGCTTCATCAACGATCCCAGCAACCTATAAGCTCACATGATGCAGCTTCATCAGCTCTGCGACCTTCTGAAACTGGGATGCATTGTGACCGATCGACATCGCGCAGTGATGCGTCGGCACCTCGGCAAACCAGCGCGTCATGTACACGTCTGGATGATCACGGAACTTCACCGGCGTCTGCGTATTGCCGATTTTCATAATCGGCCCATTCGTGGATTGGCCTTCACTGGAGATCAACTTGAGCTTGCCGTCACCTGTCTGCGTCACATTCAGCGTGGTGATGGCTCCGGTCTTCACCTTCGCCTCCACGGAAACGCCCGTGCCTTGCTTCCCGTGATACAGCCCCATGCCGCGCAGAATCGGCTTTCCTTCGGAAATCGCGATATGGAACGGTCCGTCATGGCCCAGCAGAATCGTCTCGTCGATGTAATCCACCACGACGATTTCGGAGAAGCTGCCGCCAGGCGCCCAGGATATCGCTGATTTTCATTGCCGCAGCAAGTCTTACCATTTGGCCAAGCAATTCAAACGAGCTACAGGCTATTCCCCCCCATGAGTACTTGATTCAAATTCGCATGACGCATGCGAAGGAAAAACTCAAATATTCGGATATGCCCGTCTCCGAAATCGCTGCAAGCGTCGGCGTGGGCAATGTCAGCCATTTCATCAACTTGTTCAAAGATCGCGCAGGCGACACGCCGCTTGCTTACCGGAAGAAATGGCAGCGCCCCAGATCATACGGGCTATTTCAGTCCGCTCTCATCCGTTAAAGCCGGAAGCTCAAGACATGCCCGCACGCCTTGCCCTTCCCTTAGGGAGTAATGCAGGCCATAATGCTCGCCGAAGTGCAGCTGAATCCGCTTTTGCACATTAATAATACCGAAGCCGCGACTATTTTCCTTGCCTTTCAAGATTGCATTGAGCATCTCAACATTCGCTTGGCGATATCCGTTATCTTCAATGCTGATTATGAGTTTCTCGTCCGCTTTGCGCACTTTTATCCAGAGTTCTCCGTCCTGACTCATATTTTTAATGCCATGCAGAATGGCATTTTCGATAATCGGCTGGAGAATTACTTTGGGAATTAAATAGTATTTAGCCTCCTCTTGCATATCCCAATGCACCTGAAAAGCATATTCGTACCGGAACAGCTGCAAACGAACATAGGCCTCCGCATGATTCATTTCTTCCATAACAGGGATGAGCAGCTTCCCTTTGCTAAGCCCGATGCGCATAATCAGCGACAGATCTTTAATCATTTCCGCTGACTCCGAGGCCCCTTCCATGAGGGTATGCCAATACACCGATTCCAGCGTGTTGTACAGGAGATGAGGATTAATTTGCGTGTGGAGTATTGATAATTCAATCTCCTTATGCTTCAATTCGAGCTCATATTGATCATAAATAGTCTGATTCAAGCGATCCGTCATGCGGATAAATTGATTATTCAGCAGCACGATCTCATTCTTGCTATCTGAGTGCAGGGCAATCGCCAGCGGTCTGCCTGGATGATACGAATTCGTAATCCGCGCCAGTCGTGAAATCGGCTTCAGGATCGACTGGATGAAATACATGCTGGCCAAAATCAAAATCAAGAAATAGATAAACATAATGAGATCAACAAGACGCTGTACACTGATGTGATCGCTGATAATAGACTGAACCGGCACGCGCATAAGCAGCTTTGTATTCGTGTTTTCGCTCGTATGCAGCACGCACATGAATTCGACGCCATCGGCCTCCTTGAGCTTATACACACCTTCCGTTTTGTCAGCCGGCACAAAGGCTTTGGCGCCTATCGGGAATTTATCCGTGTTCGTGGCAAGGACAGTATTGTCATTTTTCAGCATCATCACTTCCCCATCCGCATAGCGATCGAAGGGAGTAAAATCCATCTGCAGCGGCGTTTCGATACCGGACACAGCCAAATAGCCGATGACGCCCTCGCCGTTATATATGCTGTTCAATTGCCGCAAATAAGCCACCGTTTGTTGGTTGTAGGGATTATATCCGAATTTATCAATTACGCTGATAACCCCTTTGCCTTTGGCTTGACTGACTTCCTTAAACCAAGAGAGCGCATTCAGATTCGTCGAATAAAAAATACCATTATTCAGCAAGTCGGAATTAGGCACAAAAGAGTACTGCTTATCGGTATCTGAAAAAAAGAGCGAATAGCGCACGGCATTCGTCGAATAGTTGTTCAAGTATTTGTCCAGCGCCTTAAACGTCTCAAAACGCTCGTACTCTGACGAGGTTGAAATGCTGACCAGCGACTGGATCTCCTGGGAGATCATAATTTTCTCTGTTTTTTCATCAAAATCGCTGCTTTCACGATCCAATGTCAGATGACTGCCCTCCACCAATTGCAGCAAGGCATTGCCTACTTGTTCTTCGGTAATCGACTCCAATTTCTTGGCGACAAGCAAATCCAGAACCAAGATTGGAATAACGACGAAAAGAATCAGCAGAACGATCAACTTTTTCATCAGGTTCATATTTCGCAGCCTGTTCAGCATGTGGGCATACCTTCCTCTCAAACCAAATCATCGGAGATGGCGCTCCGTGCCAAGCCCTGTACATCTAGCTTCGCTATAACGGAAGCATTCTCCTTTACGCCAAAGAGAACGCCATCAGAATAGATATTCTGAGGGGCGTTCTTTGCCTTACCCTTTCACTCCTGATACCGATAAACCGCGAATAATAAACTTTTGGAAAATAAGGAAAAAAAGGATCGGCGGCGCCATCGCCATGGTCAAAATCGCGAATCGCACACTCCATGGAATGACCGACGTAGAATAAATCACATATCTGTAAATCCCAGTCGCAAGCGGATACATGCTCTTCTCGGTCATCACAATACTGGACCAGTAGAACTCATTCCATGTCGTCGAAAAAGTTAACATCAACAGCGTCCCAATAATAGGCGTAGAGAGCGGAACTGCGATCCGGATAAAAGAACTAAACTCGCTTGCACCATCGATTCGGGCGGCTTCCAGAATTTCTTTATGGATGCCATCGAAGAAGTTTTTGAGCAGCAGCATGAAATAGGCATTCGCTGCGGCTGGCAGCCAGAAAGCCCAGTACGTATTAATCATCCCCAAGCTTTGCAAATTCAGGAAGTTAGGAACGATATAGGTTGCTGGCGGGATTAATAATGTGGAGAAGAAGAAAAGCGTGATGACTCGCTTGAAAGGAACCCGCAGATGAGAAAGCGCGTACGCGGCTAATCCGATCAGCAGCAGCGAGCAGACAACATTCCCCACATAAATGAAGATGGTGTTTTTCAAGAAGGTCAGCAGCGGCAGATCGAACCCGCTCCAGGCATCTTTGTAGTTCGTCCAAATCCAGTTTTTCGGAAAAAAGGTTGGTGGAAAGGAGAAAAATTCTTCCCGCGTTTTAAGAGAACCAAAGAATGTATTAAAGAAGGGATACAGCGTCGTAATCGCAATCGCGATCATGATCAGAATCATCAAGAAGTAGCCGAGTCTGACCGTCCCCTTTTTCATATCATAACTCGAAATAATGCCCCGTTCTGCTGGCTTCATGCCTTTTCCCCCCTACGCTGCATCAAGTTGTAGATAATGGACAACAACACTAGGAAGAAGAACATTAAGCTTCCCATCGCGCTCGCTTTGCCAAAATCAAGATCGCGGAATGCGGTATGGTTCATCCACAGCAGATACGTCAGTGTCGCGTTGTCAGGTCCTCCGTCCGTCATGGACAATTGCGCCTGGAAGTTCTGCGACGTTGTGATCACTTGAAGCAGCAAAAGCAGCAGCATCAACGTTTTGATGCTTGGCAAAGTAATGTGGCGAATACGCTGCCACACGCTGGCGCCGTCAATCTCAGCCGCTTCGTAGACATCTCTCGGGATGCCGACGACAGCCGCAATATAGATCAGCGTTGCTGAGCCGAAATTTTGCCACGTTTCCAACAAAACGATTGAAATCGTAGCCATCTTGGGGCTGAAGAATTCAATTTTGGATAAGCCAATTGTCTGCAAAAAACTGTTGATTGGGCCTACAGCATCAAAAAACCACTGCCACATCCCATAAAGCACAATAGCCGGAACCGCGCTTGGCAAATAACCGATAATGCGAGCTGCTCCCTGAAACCATTTTAATTCAGTAATAATGATCGCAATTAATGGTGGTATCCAGAAACCGAGTACAATACCTAAAATCATATAATACAGGGTGTTTTTTATCGAAGTAAATAAAAGGCTGTCTTTGAAGATGCTTACGTAATTGTCCAGCCCAATAAAATGATTGCCATCCACGAAATCAATCGTGTAAAAGCTGTAAAAGATCCCTTTGAAAATAGGCACCCATAGAAAAATAATAAACAACACAATCTCCGGAAGGATAAACAGCGTTCCCCATAAATACCAGTTCATTTTCTTCTTGGCAGCACGCTGGGCTGCAATTGGTCTTACGCTCAGCTCTGTCTCCATCTTGAACACTCCTTATAAAATCGGACCTAAACCGGTAAACGGCTTAGATCCGATGTTCCCGTCCTTATTCGACCTTCACTTTATCAAAAACTTCGGTTTGAACTTTGTTGGAAGCTTCTTCCAACGTCTTTTTCAAATCAACATCCTTAGTTGTGAACACTTTTTGAATCACGTTGGCAAGCTCTGTGTAGTACTTTTGCGCTTCGTACTGAGCTTCTGGTTTACCGTCCCAAAGGCTGATCAATTGCGGATCATATTTGAAAACGTTATCGTATTTAGCCAACAAATCCGTGTATTTTTTACCGAAATCGGAAGAATCCTTCCAGTAGTTGATCGGTTGCGGAATGTAAACGCGATTCTTGCCTTTGCGATCTTCGATTTCCTTCTTCGTGGAGTTCAAGAAATCGTCTGTGAAGTACTCATCTGTAATCCATTTGAACGCGACTTGCTGTTGGTCTTTATCACTTTTTGGATTGATAACACGGTAGTTGCCGCCAAGCACGCCAGTATGTTTACCGCCTTTGGTAATGGAAGGCATTGGGTAGACAACAAGATCCTCTTTGCTGATGCCGCCCTCGTTAATGGCTGTATCTGCTGCGTTGCCGCTTCCGCACATGACCATTGCACCGCGACCTTGCGAGAAGGCATTCAAAGCATCCCCGTAGCCGAGCGCCCAGTTTTGCGGGATCAAGTTTTCATCCTTGAGTTTTTTGTAGAATTCGAGCGCTTTCAAACCAGCTTCAGAATTGAATAGTCCAACGACTTTGCCATTATCAAGCTTTTGAACATCCCCGCCTGCGGCATAAAGGAAATTCGTCCAGTTCCAACCTGCCTCAGGACCTTTCCCCATTGGGATGAAACCGGCAATGCCCTTGGCTGGATCATTGATTTTTCTGGCAGCCGTCAACAGATCGTCCCAAGTCCAATCCATAGGCGGAAGGTCCACGCCTTTTTCTTTGAACAATTTCTTATTAAGCGTAATCGTCATCACGTAACCATCGATCGGCACACCGTACGTTTTACCGTTCACGACAAATGGTTTTGACAGTAGATCATTCATATCCTTGGCGTGTTCCCAGCTGTTGATGGAATCCGTAATATCGGCTACCCATTTCTTGTCGACAAGCACTTTCCCCTCTGTGGCATACGTTGTATATTCCGTTGGGGCGCTGTTCGAGGCCATTTTGATACCAATTTCCAGCGGATTGTACTGCCAGTCGTCCTTCTTGAAATCGACCGTCGGGAACTTGGCTTTAAAGCGGGTGATACGCTGGTCTAATTGATCATTTTTTTCCTTTTGATCCGGCTTGAAGCCTTGTGCTGTAATTGTCACCTTTTTTGCCGCAGGAACGGTTGTAGCTGCGGTTGTGCTCCCCGCCGTTGTTGCCGGGCTAGGACTTGTTGTCGTGGTAGTTGAGTTTGTGCCGCATCCGGCCAATAGGACCGTGAGCGCAATTGCGCCTAGTGCAGAAGCGTTTCTTTTTCTCATGTGTAGTTCCCCTTTCAATCGTTACCTTATAAGTTTGCTGCTACAATTTCGATTATAAAGGGAACGGACTTGACAGGCGATGTGCGGTATTACGCTAATCATGTCACATGTTACGGTCCCGTTTGCTTCACTTCGGAAATATTCATGCCAAAATGCTTTTTAAAAATTTTGCTAAAATGTTCCGGCGATTCGTAACCGATTTCCTCGGAAATTTCGTATCTGCGCTTATCCGTGGTGAGAATTAATTGTCTGCCTTTCTCCATGCGGAGTTGGGTAACATAGTCCCAAATGTTGATCCCCATTACTCTTTTAAACAAATAGCTTAAATAATTCGGGCTCAAATGAACCGCATCCGCAATATCTTGCAGCTTGAGGCCTTTGTTGCTGAAGTGACCTTCAATATAGGTTTTAGTTTCATAAACAATGCGATTGTTCGCTTCATCCACTTGCGTGTTGGATAAATTTTGTTCATTCGTTGTTTTACCAATATCGTCAATGTAGAACATGTAGTGCCCTTTATTGGTCTCACTCCATGCCAAACTCTCCGTCGCTTCCTGATAGATAACTGGCCACTCCGTCACACCCTCGCGAATGCGGCTAATCCCGATCTGACATTTGACGTTGACGTATTTCTGCAAATTGGTATGAATCATTTGGGCCACCATCAGGAGTTGATTAATGCTCTGGGTACCCCGATTCTCCTCTTGCGGAATTTGCATCAGCAGCGAAAACGTTGAATTATGCGTGTTGAACAAGAGATGACACCACTGTTTGGCTGTCTCTTCGATGATATTCAAAGCGGCATATTTCAACAAACTGCGATCCTTGAGCGTGGCGATTTCCTCATCGTGGATACCGCCCCGGCTGAGCGATAACTTGATCACAAGCATGCTATAGAAGCTTCCTGTCATGCGATTGCCCAGCTTTTCCATGATAGCCGGCACTTCGGAGGCATGCAGGGTGCTGGTCACAAGCTCATTCAGGTAATAATTCAACTCCAGTGAAATATGCTCCGGCAGACCGCCGCTGCCTTCCCAATTGGAGAAATGCTGCTGCTTCTCTTCCTTCTCCTTCAGCAGCTTCGCAGCTACATTGACCAAGTGAGGCGGCGTGATCGGTTTAACCAAATATTCCTTAGCGCCGAAACGAATCGCCTTCTGGGCATATTCAAATTCCCCATGCGCGGATAAAATAACAATCGGAATCGACGGATCTTCCATAAATATATTTTCAATGAGCTCAATGCCATTCATTTTCTCCATTTGGATATCCGTAAACACCAAATCAATCTTCTCTAAATGAATAAAATCCAACGCCTCAAATCCGTTATATGCGATGAATACTTCCCCAATATCCAGCTTCGATTGCTTCAATATGGTAGCAACGCCTTTACAAATCATCGGTTCGTCATCCACAACCAAAATATTAACCATGCGGCCACCTCGTCATTCTTTTATGCATCAATCCTATTCTAGTGTACAACATGTGGCGCTGAACAGGTTTAATATTACGTTTATTGTGTCTGATATATGGGAGGTGACGGTATTGGTGTCTGGCGCGCCTAATGAACTCAATACCCCCTATATGACCAAATTTGGCTCATTTAAAGTAATTACGAACTGGAATAACGCTATACCACGCAAAAGCTGACCTTTCCGCTCCTAAGTAACGCTTTAGCACTGCTTGAGTTCGTTAGAAAAATTGCGTGGCCATTTTCTCGCTTTTAGCGTGTTTGCAGTTCGTTAAGTCAATGAGCTCGCTGTTCTCGCACTTAGCGCGTTTGCAGTTCGTTAGCGTCGCTTTGCCGGTATCTCTGCTCTTTTTTGGCTGGCGGAGTCCGCGCCCGCGTTCAGACAAATGTGCCGTAAGCTCTATTGAATGGATGTCTGGCACGCCTAATGAACTCAATACCCCCTATATGACCAAATTCGGCTCATTTAAAGTAATTACGAACTGGAATAACGCTATACCACGCAAAAGCTGACCTTTCCGCTCCTAAATAACGCTTTAGCACCGCTTGAGTTCGTTAGAAAAATTGCGAGGCCATTTTCTCGCTTTTAGCGTGTGTGCAGTTCGTTAGGTCAATGAGCTCGTTTTCAGTTCGTTAGCGTCGCCTTGGCGGGATCTCTGCTCTTTTTGGGCTGGCGGAGTCCGCGCCCGCGTTCAGACAAATGTGCCGAAAGCTCTATTGAATTAGTGTCTGGCGCGTCTAATGAACTCAATACCCCCTATATGACCAAATTCGGCTCATTTAAAGTAATTACGAACTGGAATAACGCTATACCACGCAAAAGCTGATCTTTCCGCTCCTAAGTAACGCTTTAGCACCGCTTGAGTTCGTTAGAAAAATTGCGAGGCCATTTTCTCGCTTTTAGCGTGTTTGCAGTTCGTTAGGTCAAAGAGCTCGCTGTTCTCGCATTTAGCGCGTTTGCAGTTCGTTAGGATTAATGAGCTCGTTTTCAGTTCGTTTGCGTCGCTTTGCCGGTATCTCTGCTCTTTTTTGGCTACTTATGCTCCTTTCCCCGCTGGTGGCGGGGAGGAGAAGCACTTATCTTCGTCTTCAAAGAAAAACCCAGCCTGCAGCTAGATTTTCTGCGGGTGGGTTGGGCTGGGTTGGGTTGGGCTGGGCTGGGCTGGGTTGGGTTGGGCTGGGCTGGGTTGGGTTGGGCTGGGCTGGGTTGGGTTGGGTTGGGTGTGCTTATCTGCAGCACAACGTCGCATTCAGGGCACATTAGCCAATAATAAGTACTCCAGGCTTGCATCCAGAAAAGGAGCCATTCATGCAAATAAGCACTTTCAGCGCCTTACTTACCGTATCAAACCACAAAAAAGACTCCCTTAGGACTTGGGAGATATGATGCATGCTATAGAAAAAGGACCGCCAGGGCAAGCCTGACGGTCCTTTCCTCTCATTGTGCCGCAGTCTCGCGGAACGTAGAGACCTTATTCGGGTTAAATTCAGCGAGAATCCGCATTTGGGGAAACGTAGATCACTTATTACGACGTTTCACTCTCAATTCGGATGATTACTCGAACTCGAACTCGAACTCGAAAGCACATTACATCAATTTCATAAGCAGCAGCAAACGCTGCAAAATGACAGTCGCCTCTGCGCGAGTGGCATTCGCGCCCGGATCAAGAATGGTCGCTGATTTGCCTTGGATAATGCCGCTGGATACGACTTGGGCCAAAGCTTCCTTGGCCCAAGTGCTGATAGCCCAGGCATCTGTGTAGGCGGAGAGATCCCGCGACGCTAAATCTCCAGGCGTTCCTTCTCGAAGCTTCCAGGCGCGTGTTACCATGACAGCCATCTCTTCACGCGAAATGGATTGATTCGGCCGGAAAGTGCCGTCATCGTACCCGCTGACAAGTCTGAATTGGGCTGCTGATTGGACGGCCTCATGATACCAGTCCGTAGGCTTGACATCACCAAAACGGGAACTGCCAGCAGAACTTACCGTCAAGCCAAGAGCACGAACTAGAAGTGCCGAGAATTCGGCTCTCGTAACCGCCTGATCCGGTGCAAAGAGCGCATCTGTTTGGCCATTAACGATTAGCTTCGAAGCAAGCAGCTCAATATCTTTTTGCGCCCAATGACCGGCAAGATCGGCAAAAGAGCGCTTTTGCTGAATAACGGCATAGATAGAGTTGCTTGTGCTGTGAATGGTAACCAGCGTTTGCCCGTTATCCGCGCGGAATACGGCAGGAACGTAGCGAAACTCTCCGCTTCCAGGATCATAGATAGCCGCTGTTGTAGTCGCCCCATCGATGGAACCTTCAAGCTTCATGGTACGTGTGACATAGCTATCCCCAAAATAATTCAATGAGATTTCTCGGCCACCACTCACAAGGGTTATTTCAAATCGAACCGGATTGCCAAGCAGTTGACTCTTGTGGTCAATAGCGCTTTGTTTGATCTTGTTCAACTCTTCCTTGGATACCTTCTCTATCGTCACTCTGAGAATACCGCCTGCTGATTGCAGCAAATTAACCTGTTCAACAGTTAGCAGTTTGGAAATGTCTAAAGGCAGTTCGTAACTCACATCCAAATGCTTGAAAATAACATGAGCCCCTGGCAGCTTGGCTGCTGCTTTTAACAAGGAAGCAAGTGTCACTTCGATTTCTACAGTGGCATTGGTCGAACCACTCGATATCTCGATTAATTGTTGCTTATTCGCAATAGCGTCACTTAGCACTTTGTCGTCGATCTTCACGACAATTGGCGCTGCTATTGATCCGCCACCTCCAGAGCTTTGACCCGGTTGGTTAGGAATGATCGGCGTTTCAGGATGTGTGCTGGAAAAGCCTTTCCCTGTTTCCACAAGGGTCAAATTCGTCCCCGCACTATTGGCCACATCTTGAATTCCGGCACCACGAATAATGACATTGTCTACTTGGACAGATCCCGTTACCGTACTTGCTGCTTCCAATCCATTCGTACCTGCTTTATCGATCACATTATTTTTGAAGAGCACTTTGCTTACCGGCGATGTTCCTTGGATTGAAATGCCCTGGTAGGTGTTATCCAGCATGACATTGTCTTGAATAAGTACATCGCTGTCGATCGCTTTCGTATCCGCATAGACCCAAATCGCTCCAAAGTTGCTGTTCAGCCCTGCATCACGGCTGCCTGTGCGAATGAGTGTATTGCGTTCCACGCGGGTTGTTCCACGGAACGGTGTAAGCGGACTAAAGCGTGTAGATACGGCAATACCGCCGCCTAAGCCAATGGTATCTTTCAAAATATTATCTGTCATTTTGTTATCTTTACCGCCGAACACGACCATATTATTAGACAACCAAGGCAGTTGTACAGTGTCAAAACGGAATGTATTATTTTCCGTGAAATCATCCGGATAGGCGCCTTTGATGACTGTGGACCACATCGCCAGTCCATCGTCTCCGGCATAGCGCACGTTGGACTGCTCCACCATGCTGTTCTTCGTATTCGTGCTAAAGTTAATGCCATCTGCCATAAGATTGCGCATTCTTAAACCGCCTACATAGAACTCATTGGTGTAGTTATTGCTGTTTAACCCATAAGCAAGCTGAGGTCTGGCAATCCACATGCCTGTTTTGGTGTGTTCGATCCAGACATGCTGAACCGTGGATCCGGTGCCGAACGCGCCTTCAAAAGCATTCGTATGCGCATCATCCTTACGTACATTAAGCTCACCGTCAATGGTCAAATCATACACGCTGATGCGGCTCCCGTTGGCGAAAAACTTAGCGCCCTTCAGCGTTGTATACCACATCCCCGCACCGCGAATGGTAACGTCATCCAAGATGAATAACTGGGTGGTATCTGCTTCGCCGTCTTTTAGGGCAGCGTCAATGCTGCCATGGTCATTGGCGAGATTGAATACACCAGCAGGTATCCAGACGCCTTTGTGCTGCGCCTTGCCAGCAGTTATCGCATCCTTCAAGGCTTGTGAATCGTCCTGTCCGTCATTCGCTACGGCGCCATAATCCGTTATAGAGAGGAATCCATTTGGCATCGGATATGCCGTCTCTGGCGCTTGCTCCATCTCAATCAAGTCGATGACATAGGGAATGAAACTGGAGCCATCATCTTTCTGGAGTTTAATTGTGTCACCAGCCTGTACCTGACCGATTAAAGCATGAATTTCATCAAAAAAGCGATGAGCACTCCCTTGCCCTGGATCGTTGGACCACGGATAGTTGCCGTACTCCCACGCATAACGCGAAGTTAAACCCAAATCTTTTATTTTCACATTGTTGATGTAAAGACCCAGCTTGCCATCCATCCCCGCTCCATCCGCGCTATCGGGAAGCGAATAACGCAGGACGAGCGAGTTGGCTTTTTGAGCTAATTGAAATTCGACAAACTGTCCGTTTTGCTCCAATTGCACCGCTTGTCGGCCTGACGCTTCCGTTGCGAGTTCTCTGTAGACTCGGGATGGTCCGATCAACTTGCCGTTTGTCCGGGCAAACTCAGCTTCATACGTCGTGTAAGGTTCAATAGCCCCACGATAAGGTTTGTTCACAGCATTATGCACAGTCAAGCGATCCAGCAGCACATGACCGCTGTCACCAACCAAAAATTCAAATGAAACGGAGTTGTAACCAGCACGCAAAGGGAGCGCCACTTCCATATCCTGCCAACCGGATGTCGCGGACAAGATTAGCTGCTTGATTTTTAAACCATTGACCACAAGCGTTAGTGTTTGATTCGCAGCCGTTGGATTTGCAAACCGAATAGTTGCTTGATAT
The DNA here is from genome assembly GCF_022163125.1 of Paenibacillus sp. HWE-109. Taxonomy (NCBI): domain Bacteria; kingdom Bacillati; phylum Bacillota; class Bacilli; order Caryophanales; family Paenibacillaceae; genus Paenibacillus; species Paenibacillus sp. HWE-109. Next base: position 3,913,941 of record NZ_CP091881.1, read on the forward strand.
GTTGCAGTTTCTTGCGCATTCACAGCCAAGATCGCTTTTGCCCCGACAGTCGCGAATTGGTCGAGATATCCCGTACCAGCGAAAGACGCAGCATCCGCTACCACCACAACGCCACTGCCAACAAAAGCACTCTCAGCCTCATAGACGGCATCACCAATTACGGGCTCAAAAAGCCATTGAGCGGAATCAAGCCGCCCCTCTATTTCGCCATGCTTGACGGACGATGCCTCACCGAATAGATGGTGCGCATTGCCAGTATTTCTAATCTGCTTATAGCCAAGAAAATCGTCTACAACCCATTGATTGTTCAAATTCGGGACATCCGTGGTACTGCTTACAACGCCATCTGTGCCGCTTATTGCTTGCAGCAAATGACCTGTTGCTCTGTTCTTAAGCAGTTTATGTCCATTGTAGTCCTGAAGAAGCCACTGAGTGCTGACAGATGTCTCACCATCAACGGTTGCAACGGTCGACAATACCCCCTGTGATTCCTGAATAAGTCGATGTGTCGCTTTATTGCGAATCCGAATAAAATTGGAATCGTCGATAACAGGTGTGGCTGTGTTGTCATTGCGAACCTCCGATTGATCCGGCACAATGAACGGCAGTTTAGCCTCCTCGAACATCCATTGCAGCTTCTTCTCATTGCCGCCGGCATTGCGGGCGAATAATCCTCTTTCCGGGTACCCTGCGTTGTTTACCACATTTAAATACTCATCACTGAAAGCCCCATTGTTGCTGCGAATCCAGAACTTGCCTGCTCCGGCGATGTCTTCAATAATCCATTGCGAGGCTTGAACGTCGCCGCTGGCTTGGGAAGCAATGAATTCATAGGCTGTATTCATGGTCATATAGTGACCTGTTACCGCATTTTTGAAACGCTGCACCCCATTAGCAGACTCGATGATCCAGTATGAATAGCCATCGTTCACAGCAGGAGAGCCGTACATCACAATCCCTCTGTTGTTTTCGTAGAGATATTTCCCATTGTCTACATTCTTAATCCGTTTCTGCCCGATTGGGAGCTGTGGCGGCAAGGTTACGGTTTCTACAGCAAATAAGGCGCTATCCTCATTGCCCTTCACTTTACTTACTTTGAAGTCCTGCGTGTTCACATCTGCATAGATGTAATGGGCTTTCGTCCATCCGCTTTTGAAAGTTACATAACCAGGAACACTGGACTGCTCAATACTCCAATTCGCGCTTGCCCAATTAGTCGCTATCGTTTGATAAGTAATCAAAGCGTCAGGCGGCGAATCTTGGTCAATATGTGGAACCACATTTTCCAATGTAACCCCGTATCCAGTCTGGGCATTTACCAAGTATTTATAAGTTGCGTCATTCTGCGATGGATTCAGGAACCACAGGGAAGCTAGATTGTTAGCGGGTTTATCCCCGTATTTAAGCGAATGATTGCCATCTTCATAGAGGTACTGATTTGTTGCTTTATTTTTAAAGCGAACTGGTTTCGGAACTCCCTCTGAGACCGGTACGAAACGCCAATTTTTGCTTTGCCAGGCAGCGGGGATTTCACTGTATTCCGCATATTTGATTACATTTTGCACATTGATAAATTTCTGATGATTGGGATCTTGATTTAGATCACTTACACTGTGAATCTGCTTCGTATTTCCATTGATCGTTTCAATGACCCAAATCGCGCTCTTCCAGCCATCCTCTACAGGTGTCACCCGCAAATGACCATTCACCGGATGTTCCATATTGATAAAATGGCCTGTGGCCCGATTCTTGATCCGCTTGCGTCCAGCGAACTTCTCAATCACCCAATGCGCGCGCTGATCGTCCTCTTGGACATTGCCGTATTTCAAATTTCCATCTTGATCTTCGAATAAAGTCAGGGAATTCCAGGCATTTGTTATTTGCACGAACTGCTCAACTCCAGCGATGACCGATGGGTCTTCGAAAAGCCACTGTGCGGCATCAGCATCCGGGTTCACTGGACTGGACTGCGCGAATCCAAGACCATTCATGACATGCAAATAACTATTCGCATAAACTGCACTCTGTACCGTCGCATAGTCATCATATTGTTTGGACGCCGCTATGGACCATTGACCGACCGCCAATCCGCTTGCGCCATCCAAGCTCTGCAAAGGACTGCCAGGCAGTGCAGCGTTCGCTTCCGTCATGTAATGACCGGTGCCTACATTGCGGATACGCTTCTTTCCGTTGAAATCTTCCACAACCCATTGGTACACTGCGCCTGTAACGGTTCCTGCTGCCAAAGCGCCGTATTTCACAATGCCTTGCTCTTCGAAAAGGTATTTATCACTCACTTGTTCCAACGTATAATTCGCAATACGAACGGGCTTGTTCTCCGATACCAGCTCGATGCGCCACTGCGCGTTGGCACGGTCCAGAACAGACCAATTGTTCGAACGCGCTGATGTATCTTCGAATTGTGTGTTCAACACATAAGTTTGGCTGCCGGCATCAATCTCATCGGTATCACCGGGGATGCGATCGGTTCCTTTGGCATAAACATTACTGAAGGTCAGCAAGCCCTCCGACGTTCCCTGAGCCATTATCCATTGGTTTTTAGTCGTGTTGGTCAAAGGAAGACCTTTAATCGGTGCCCATAGCGTGCCTTGCGTTATGTAATGTCCCGTTTGCTGATTTCTCAACCTGACGATTCGCGTGCCGCTTTCGCCATCCTGAACTTGCTCCACAATCCAGTAGCTGCTTCTGTCCTCCATGGGCAGCTTGGCAAATTTAATAGTACCTTCCTGATCCTCAAGCAGGTATTGCCCTTCTCTGTACAAGTTGGAAATTCTCACAGGCACCTCGTCCGTAACCGGTTCAAGCTGCCACTGGGGACTATCGAATGCCGCGTTAATATCACTGCTGACTTGCGCAAATCCGAGCTGATCTTCTTCATGAATAAAAAAATCCTGCGTAAGATCTGTTACACTCCTCATCGTGATAAATCGGTCGCTAGTCCCGTTACGGAACTGCCACTGATCAGCTGCTGTGCTCACGGATACGGCTGCGCTGCGAAGTGCATCTCTTCTGACAGGTGAATTTCCCATCACAATATAATGACCTGTCGAACGATTTTGAATCCGTTTGTAACTGCTGTTACCAGGCACATCTTCAATAACCCAATGAGCGCTTTGATCCGCTAAACTCGTCACCCCGTAACGAATCACGCCTTCGCTGTCTTCATACAAATAATTGCTCTGCCATTTATTTTTTATTTTCACATAAGTTGTCGCCCCACCTGATGAACCAAGAGCCCCTGTTTCATTCCGAGCAGGCCCTTCCGCCGCGTGAGCATGACTCTGGAAAGGCAGCATGAGCAATATCGCCATCCAAATGAGAAGCAAACGTTTCAACTTCAACATAACCCTTTCATACCTCCAATGGATAGATAAAATGAGTTGCTATCTTCCAGTATATGGAGGCGCTTGCAGCAGGACGATGTGTAATATTATGGAAATGATGTTCAACTTTACTGCTTTCACTACGATGGCAAAACCAAAAGTGGTTAAAGAGGCTGCGGCTCTGGATGACAGCTTTGCGGGTTGTGCTGGGTTGTGCTGAGCCTGGACTAGGCCTCCGGAGACAACCTGTACCACGGTTACACCCGCAGCACGACAACACTGAGAACAATCGGGCCTTCCGGGCACTGGGCACCTCCGAAACTCCGGGTCGCTGAGAAGCGCTCGCGCCAGGACACCGTTGAACCTCCATGCCGCCCAGCGCCACTTCCCCGCACAATTAATCTGCTGAGTCGTCGCCAACTCATCTGTATTTCTAATGAACTGTATGATGCTTATACAGGGGAAAATGGCTACTTTGAAAATCTAATGAACTGAGTTGGCGTTATCGAGTAAAATTCAGGCGGAATGGAGATCATTTGGATGGAATAACACTTCAGGGATTCGTTAGATTTTCAGAACGAGCGATTTTGATCAAATAACGGTTGTGGAGTTCGTTAGAGGGACTTGCCTCATGGTTCATTGACTTATACGACGGCCTCAATATCTGTGGCTAGAGAGGTAGCAGCAAGTTGGATAACAGCGTTAACAGGCGGATCTGGGCAGTTCTAGGCAGTTCTGGGCGGATATAGGCAGTTCTGAGCATTTATGGGAAGTTCTAGGCAGTTCTGAGCCTACCGGCCTCCGAGTACATTCGGGTCTCCGAGTTCCCGTGGCCACCGTCACCACAGCACAGCACGACAACACACCAAACCTCCATGCCGCCCAGCGCCACTTCCCCGCACAATTAATCTGCTGAGTCGTAGCCAACTCATCTGCAATTCTAATGAACTGTATGATGCTTATACAGGGGAAAATGGCTACTTTGAAGAAATAATGAACTCATTTAACGTTATCGAGTAGTATTCAGGCGGAATGGAGATCATTTGGATGGAATAACACTTCGGGGATTCGTTAGATTTTCAAAACGAGCGATTTTGATCAAATAACGGTTGTGGAGTTCGATAGAGGGACTTGCCTCATGGTTCATTGACTTATACGACGGCCTCAATATCTGTGGCTAGAGAGGTAGCAGCAAGTTGGATAACAGCGTTAACAGGCAGTTCTGGGCGGATCTAGGCGGATCTGGGCAGTTCCGGGCAGTTCTTAGCCTACCGACCTCCGAGTACATTCGGGTCTCCGAGTTCCCGTGGCCACCGTCACCACAGCACAGCACGACAACACACCAAACTTCCATGCCGCCCAGCACCACTTCCCCGCACAATTAATCTGCCGAGTCGTCGCCTGCTCATCTGTATTTCTAATGAACTGTATGATGCTTAAACAGGGGAAAATGGCTACTTTGAAAATCTAATGAACTGAGTTGGCGTTATCAAGTAGATTTTAGGCGGAATGGAGATCATTTGGATGGAATAACACTTCGGGGATTCGTTAGATTCTCAGAACGAGCGATTTTGATCAAATAACGGTTGTGGAGTTCGTTAGAGGGACTTGCCTCATGGTTCATTGACTTATACGACGGCCTCAATATCTGTGGCTAGAGAGGTAACAGCAAGTTGGATAACAACGTTAACAGGCGGATCTGGGCAGTTCCGGGCAGTTCCGGGCAGTTCTGGGCAGTTCTTAGCCTACCGGCCTCCGAGTACATTCGGGTCTCCGAGTTCCCGTGGCCACCGTCACCACAGCACAGCACAGCACGACAACACACCAAACCTCCATTCCACCCAGCGCCACTTCCCCGCACAATTAATCTGCTGAGTCGTCGCCAACTCATCTGTATTTTTAATGAACTGTATGATGCTTATACAGGGGAAAATGGCTACTTTGAAAATCTAATGAACTGAGTTGGCGTTATCAAGTAGATTTTAGGCGGAATGGAGATCATTTGGATGGAATAACACTTCGGGGATTAGTTAGATTTTCAGAACGAGTGATTTTGATCAAATAACGGTTGGGGAGTTCGTTAGAGGGACTTGCCTCATGGTTCATTGACTTAAACGACAGCTTCAATATCTGTGGCTAGAGAGGTAGCAGCAAGTTGGATAACAGCGTTAACAGGCTGTTCTGGGCAGTTCTAGGCAGTTGCAGGCAGTTCCAGGCAGTTCCAGGCAGTTCCAGGCAGTTCCAGGCAGTTCCAGGCAGTTCCAGGCAGTTCTTAGCCTACCGGTCTCCGAGTTCCCGTGGCCACCGACACCACAGCACAGCACGACAACACACCAAACCTCCATTCCGCCCAGCGCCACTTCCCCGCACAATTAATCTGCCGAGTCGTCGCCAACTCATCTATATTTCTAATGAACTGTATGATGCTTATACAGGGGAAAATGGCTACTTTGAAAATCTAATGAACTGAGTTGGCGTTATCAAGTAGATTTTAGGCGGAATGGAGATCATTTGGATGGAATAGCACTTCGGGGATTCGTTAGATTTTCAGAACGAGCGATTTTGATCAAATAACGGTTGGGGAGTTCGTTAGAGGGAGGGGCATGCCTCATGCTTTAGGGCAGCCCCTCTTCTTCGCTCCTTGCTAACTCAACTGTTTTTCACACCACTGTTTAACCATTTATAGGCTCCGGCAGCAAGTGCCGCACCGATCAATGGCGCAAGAATGAATACCCACACCTGACTAAAAGCCGTGCCGCCCAAGATTATCGCAGGTCCAAGACTTCTCGCTGGATTAACCGATGTTCCTGTTAAGCCAATGCCGAGAATATGTACAAAAGTAAGCGTCAAACCAATCACAAGTCCTGCAATCGCACTAGTGCTAGCGGAAGAAGTAACGCCCAGAATCGTATAAATAAATACAAACGTTAACACAATTTCCACCACGATGGCCATCAAATCGGTAATTCCGATTCCGTATCCCGCGCCAAAACCATTTTGCCCCAGATTAGTCACAGATTTGCCTGTTGAATGAATAATCCCGTACAGAAGCCCGGCCCCTGCAAAACCACCAACAAGCTGCGAGATGACATAACCAATAAAATCCTTACCAGACAGCTTCCGGGTAAGCAGCATAGCGAAGGAGACGGCTGGATTAATGTGACACCCCGAAATCGGGCCAATCACATAAGCTAAAGCCACAATCGATAACCCGAAGGCAAACGCAATCCCCAAGTAACCAAGATTCCCTCCAGCTGTAGCAGCTGAGCCGCACCCGAATAGCACGAGAATAAACGTTCCCAACAATTCTGCTGTGTACTTCTTTAATGATGAATTCAAAGTAAACCTCCTCTAATTTTTATTGTTTCCACTACTTGAACATGAACCAGGAAATAGTATATGCCGTTCGATTAGACAAATGACATTTTTTTCCTCGAATTCACTCTACTTAATTAAACTGAACAATTAATGAACATCCAGAAAAGGAGCATTTCCAACAAATAAGCACCTGCCGCTGCCTTATTTGCCACGAACACGAAGTTGGACCCACGCCCCTCTCCTGACCAGCGCACTGGAGGATACCCGTCCCACTTTATCCGTTCAAACACAAAAAAGCTCCCATCGTCGCCGATAAGAGCTGGTGCAAGACTGATTATTTCATTTGCTGCAATAAATTGACACGGTAAGCTTCGCTTTCCAAACCTTGAATCTAGCCCGTGATTTTTGAGCAAAATCGAGCTGTACCGATCTGCTTTTTCGGCAACGAGGTTAGCAAGTTTGTCTGTTGTTGGAACTACATACGGTACAAATGCTACATCACCGACCAGTGCGGCTTGATCCGGGAACAGCATTGGAAGCTCATCATCAACTAACGTTAGAGCAATGCAATAAGCCGGATGCGTGTGTACGATTGCTTTCATAGCTGGATTAACGCGATAGCAAAACAAATGCATAAGCACTTCTGAGGAAGGACGGTAGGCCAATCTTAGGAAACTCTTGCTTCCATCTGTAATCACTGTTCGCCATCTTGCTTCATCCTCCTTAAATCAGGGATTTTCCTGTTCTAACAGTGAAAATCCGCTTGCCAAATTAAATTAATAGAGTTATCGATAATTCAATTGAGCCTAAATTACACCTTTTCTTAAAATAACATTGGCATATAGCGCCTTCTCGCTCGTAGCTACAATTGCATAGGCTTTCTTGGCACGTTCATAGAAGGCGAACCGTTCCACATATTCAATCGCAGGCGCGGTGTGCTTGCTAATCAGATCTTCATACATCTTCCAAATCGGAGTTTCAACTTGATCTCCAGGAACAACAGCCATTAAAGCAACAGGCTGTTCACTATAAGTATCGAGTGGATATAAGGATAAAACCGCTTCCAACAATTCTGGTACTCCATGCCCATCGCAGCGCAGCAAACGATTCGCATGGCTTGCAGCAGGGAAATTGCCATCGGCAATAATCAGCTCATCCCCATGTCCCATTTCCATCAGCACCTTCAATAACTCCGGCGACAAGATGGACGGTATCCCTTTCAGCATATTCAAAACCTCCTTGTTATATGTTGTGTTATCGATAACTCAAAACTAACAACTTTAAGCCTTGCTGTCAATCCTTATTTTCTATACAATAGACAAATAGAAAGAGATGTAAAGGTGAACAGATCATGATTACAATTTATGATATAGCTGCAAAAGCCGGCGTGTCCGCCATGACGGTCTCACGAGTTATCAATAACACAGGTCGCATCAGCGAAGCCACCCGCAAACGAGTGCGCAAAGTGATGGAAGACCTTCACTATATCCCGAACTCTATGGCGCGCAGTCTAGTCCTGCAGAAGACGAATATTCTCTCCCTGCTGATTACGGATATTACGAATCCTTTCTATACCACGCTTGCCCGCGGTGCCGAGGATGCAGCGCTACGTGCCGGCTACCGCCTGCTTTTTGCCAATAGTGACGAGGATTACACGAAAGAAAAAGATTATGTGGATATGATTCTGTCCACGCGTGTCGACGGAGTCCTCTTCGCTCCGACCGGAGATCAGTCGCTAGAGAATCTGCAGCAGTTGCAGAAGCATCAGATTCCTTTCGTCGTGCTGGATCGGGAAATTCCCGGTATCGAAGCTGATCTCGTTCTCGGAGACAGCAAAGAAGGCGCCAGAAAGCTCGTTGACCATTTGATCGCCCTAGGTCACCGCCGGATCGCTCTAATCAATGGTTCACCTGATGTATCCACAGCAAGGCTGCGTTACACTGGCTATCGCGAAGCTCATTTGCTGAGCGGCATCCCTATCGAGGATTCCTTAGTCGTGCATCTGAATTATCGCGATTTCCACGATGAATCGGCCTTGGATGCGCTGCTGTCTCACGAAAATCCGCCAACAGCTATCTTCGCGGCCAATAATATGCTCGCAGTTGGCATTATTCAATCGCTGCGCCAGCGCGGGCTTCAAGTGCCAGGCGATTTATCAGTCGTCTGCTTTGACGATTTTGGCCCCGCCGGCGCCATTAATCCGTTCTTAACCGTGGCGTCGCAGCCGGCTTACCAATTCGGTTTGCTTGGCATGCAGCTGCTGATCGATCGGATTGAAGGGGACCCGGCACAAGAGATTCGCAAAATAATCTTCCCCTCCGAATTGCTAATTCGGACATCGACACAACCCCTGAAGGAGGAGCCATGGATCCAAACGTAGAACAAGCCCTGCAAACAACGCTAGCCAATTGGCAAGCAATGACCGCTTACCAAAGTGATGAGCAAGAAGCGGTTGCCGATCAATTCCAATCCTCGTTTTACGTATTTATCGATGTCTTCCGCGCATGGGTGCTCGGGTTAGATTCGAAACCCGAAACCTTAGAAGCCTTGATGGGCTTGGAAATGGTGCAAGAAATCCTCGACCTGCTTCCCGCTCCGCTGCATTTGAATTTCGAAACCGAGGCTGAATTGATCATCGATAATGTTGAGCGAACAGATGATGACAAGTATGATTAACCGCTACATATTTGCCGATAGAAAACGCCAAAAGGCTGTCCACCCAAGGTTACTACCTTGATTGGACAGCCTCGTTGTTGCTCACCCATACATAGGATGCTCCAAAGGCTCTTATTTGCCTTTCAGCGCCTCATTTTACGTGAATAGAAGCTTCTGGAGACCCTTATTTGCTCAGGGAAGGACATTTTCTTCTATGATTTCTTGTTTAAGAGTCTCTAGGAGTCTGTCCGACGAAACAGGAATTAGTCAAACAATTCCGAATAAGTAGTAGTAAGACTGTAAAAGGATGTGTCGTAGGCATGGCTAAATTCAAAGCATATACCACAGAGCAAGGTGAACTTCTACCTATCTATTTAAGCGAGTGGGTAACAGATGATCATGAAGTTAGACTTGTCAGCGACATCGTCGAGCAGTTAGACCTATCTGCCATTACTAACAAATACTCCAAGCGTGGAGAAGAAGCCTATCATCCTGCCATGCTGCTCAAACTGTGGTTCTATGGGTATGCGACAGGCGTCTTCACGTCTAGGAAACTTCAAATAGCTACGAAAGAAAGCATTCCTTTTCGCTGGTTATGTGGCGGATACCTGCCAGATTTTCGTACGCTGAGTGACTTTCGGAAGAACCACCTGGATACCCTTCCAGGTTTATTCAAACAAGTCATACAAATCGCTATGGAACTGGGCTATATCTCGCTCGGGCATGTGAGCATTGACGGTTCTAAAATAAAGGCAAGCGCCTCTAAACATAAATCGATGTCACGTGAGCGTATGCAAAAACGCCTCGTTCAATTGGAAGACGAAGTCCGGCAAGCATTGGAGTATTCTGCTACCGAGGAAATGTTGGAGGAACCCCATCCGACGAGTCCTTCCCTATCGTTGGAGGAACGCTATGCCCGCATCGCGCAAATAAAATCTGCGCTGGAGAATTTGGAAGAACAGCGGCCAGCGGAACAGGCCGAATCTCCTCAGAGCGATCAATTTAATTTTACCGATGCCGACTCTCGCATCATGAGCACGCGGAACCAAGGTGTCATTCAAGGCTACAATCCACAAATTGCCGTAGACAGCGATCATGGCTTCATCGTTGGACTTCAAATGAGTAACCAAACAACCGATCAACAGCAGTTTGAAAACGTGCTTCATTCCATGAAAACAATGACAGGAGATAGGCCTCAGAAGCTGAGTGCTGATGCAGGGTATTTTAGTGCGTCCAACATTGCAGCGGCGCTGGAGGCTGAAGTGGATGCCTACATTGCTGCCGATCGCGAAAACAAAAAAAAGAATAATGCCTACGACAAGACCAACTTCACTTATGTACCTGAGCTAGATTATTATCTCTGCCCTGCTGGCAAAGAGCTTACACGGAAACGAACCGTGCATGCGAATGATGCAGATAAGCCAACGACTTGGGTTTATGAATGCAGCGTCTGTAGCGAATGTCCTTTTCGAGACGAGTGTGTAAAAAGTAAAACAGGGAAGCGTTCCATCACACGTAGCGAGCATGATCCCCTGCGAGAGGAAATGCGAACGAAAGTGCAAAGTGATGAGGGAACAGCCGTTTACCGAATGCGTAAGGCGATCGTTGAACCGATATGGGGGCAGTTGAAGGAGGTTCAAGGATTTCGTCAATTCCATTTGCGGGGCGAGGATAAAGTATCTGGGGAGTTCATACTGCTCTCTCTAAGCCACAACATCCGCAAATTGCATGCGGCGAAGTATCCCAAACCAGCCACTTTGTACAAACGGGAGAGGTCTGCCCGTAAACAAAGAGTGGCTGGATGAGAGGGAGTAGGCTACGGAAAAACCAGATTGAATAGGGAAAAGCTACAAAGCTACACATAAAGAGCACTCATCGTTCAGTTTCACGATGGAGTGCTCTTTTAATTCTTTTCGTCGGACAGACTCCTAGAGACTTTTATCAGCATTCAATCACTACTTTTGAAGCAAATAGAAGCCCCGAAAGACTCCTATTTTTCTCCAGAAATTACTCCACTGTCACATGAGCCAAAATGTTAACAAGTTGCCCAAATGGATCCCTCACGTAGAATCGCCGAACGCCCCATACTTCATCAACCGGTCCGTATTCAATCGAGAATCCCGCATTCACCATGCGCTCTAAAGCAGTATCAACATCATCTACTTCAATAGAAAGATCCGGTGTCGCCGTATCGGAGCCACCCTGAGAAGCAAAACTGATCTGGATATTCATTTCCTCCGAAGAGCCGTATGTCGCAATCCAGCCATGATCCATCTGGATATCAAGCCCAAGAATATCTTGATAGAAACGTTTGGCAGCAGCAATATCATGCGTATGCACATTGGTCACAATGCGTTTAACCTTCATAGAGGATCTCCTTTATAGGCCCGTTATTATTAAACCGTTTTATCTACAAAAGCAACCTGATTCTGCTCAGCAAACTTCTTCAACCGTTGCGCCATCGCCGCTACATCAAAACGATTCAGCATTTGCGTATATACCCAGCGCGGTGATTTACCATTCAGATCAATGATAACTTGTCCCTTGGAATAAACGATTTCTTTAATATTCTCGGGTGTCAAGATAAGTTCTCTCGCCAGCCCGCGCTTCGAAAGGCTTGTCTTACTGACTTTCAAATAAGGACGTCGCACGAAATAAATAAACAAGCCAACGATCAAGTAGCTGCAAGTCGTGTACCAATACATTTTGTCACCGTCTGTTTTCGTTAAAGTTGCTAATAGAAAGAGCGAAACCAAGACGAAAAATGCGGCCAAAATAATACTTCTCCCCTTGAATACTACAGCTCGATCAGGGTCTGTTGAAATCGGAGCTATCCCTTTTTTGGATCGATCTTTGTTAATTTTTTTAGCATTTTTGCTGACCATTCGTTCCCACTTGCGAGACATCCATTTCACTCCTCAGGTTAATAACACTTTTGCTTGTCTTCATTTCAATAATCGAGTGAGCACGCCTTCATACCACTTCCATGGCAAAAGCTGCCTTGCCCAAAGCCCCGCCTTGACTCCGCGACCAATGGCATAGCGCAGCTTGGGACGTGGATTGTCCACGATCCAGGCGATCTTGTCAGCTACTTCTTGGGGATCAGGCGCTGAGGCCGAGACTTTATGCGAGTAGTCCAGCATCTTGCTTAGCCTTAGCCAGTAAGGGGACTCCTCTGTCGTGTGAATGGACTCGAACCCTTTTCGCCATATATCCGTGTTATAAGCTCCAGGTTCGACAAGCACGACCCGTACGCCAAAAGGCTTCATCTCCAAGCGAAGTGACTCACTAAAACCCTCGATTGCAAATTTCGATGTGCTGTATGGCGCATAGCCCGGAAAAGCGGACAGCCCGCTTACACTGCTCACATTAACGATGCATCCTGATTGCTGCTTGCGCATATGGGGAAGCACAGCCTGCGATGCGGCTATGCTGCCGAACACATTCGTCTCCAACTGCGCTCTCCAAGCATGCATCGGCACATCTTCCACATAACCGCCAACAGCAAAGCCTGCATTGTTAATAAGCACATCGATTCTTCCATACTTACTTATGATAGCAGAAACCGCTTGTTCAATCGAGTCGTGTTTCGTGACATCCAGCGCTACCACATCTAATTCACTTTGAACACCTGCCTGCTTGGCACGTTCAAGCAACTGATCTTTTTTGCCCAGATCACGCATAGAGGCGATTACCTGGAACCCTTTCTGCGCTAATGTGATGGCAGTAAGCAGCCCAAACCCACTTGAAGCTCCTGTCACCAAGGCAGTTGGTTTTGTATTTTTATGCATAATTGCCCCCTAGTTCCTCGCGCTTTCCTTCATAATCCCATATTCATTACAGAATGTCGATATAGAGAGAACGTTTAAATACAAAGAAAAGAAGCCCAAGAACGGGCTCCTCCTATTCACTGCTTATTTATTCACATTTGAATTGTAAAGATTCCCGCCGCCTGTTCGGGTATCATTCTGGGCTGTCGTACCTGTTGCTGCGCTTGTGGCATAAACAACGTACCCCGCGGAGTTATCCAAATTAACTGTATTATGATCAAAGGAGTTGTTTGTGCCCGTTACGTAATCCGTCCCGTGTGTCCTAACCTGAAACGCATCTACGACATTCGTATTTCCGTTGCGGTAGCCTTGATTATAACGAACTATCGTATTGACACCTTTTACATCAATGAAGCTGTCTGCGCTGTTCGCGCCACTGATGCCAGTACCGTTAAAAGTACAATACTCGATAATCGTACCACTTGCGCCTTCTTTGACATCAATATGCTCAGCTGTTATACCACCATTGAAATTCGTATGGCTAATCACATTGCCTGTGACGACATGTTCATAATTGGAGCTCGAATCCGACCCGACATAAGCGCCTTCGCCATAGCCTGCTTGATATTTTCCTGTGTCATAAATAAGGGAGTACTCCAACGTATTATAGGAGCTTCCATCACGGAAATGAACACCTTCGTCCCCCACATTGTGGACTTTTACATTATTCAGCAGATTCCTATTGCCATTATCGATAATAATCCCTTTTTGAGCTGTATTCACATCCATATCACGCAATTGCCAATAATCTCCCGTGAGATGAATGCCATAGGAACCATCGTTGACACCTGCCCCTTTGAGTACAGCAGGATTGGCAGCATCGCAGCTTTTCAGAATGATCGGACTGGCAGCAGTACCGTTTTTGTCGGAGAAAAACAGCCCCTGTCCACCTGGATCCCCACTTGTTGCGCGATCCCCATAATAAGTACCTGGAGCAATCGAAATGACCGTGCCGGCGGAAGCATTTTTCATTGCATTTTGAATAGCCGTAGTGGAATTCAGTGCATTCGTGCAGCCATTTGGCGTTGACCCTGCCAACGTCGTGGCTGTGATGGTGCTGCTTTGTGCGGAAGCATTGCCTGCGGCATCCTTCGCTTTGATATAGTAACTGTATGTGGTGGAAGATGATAACCCTGTATCCATGGCGGAAATGCCGGCAACACTTGTGATCAACGTGCCGTTCCGATACACCTCATACCCTGTCACAGCCACATTGTCCGTAGAAGCGTTCCAGTTGATATTAATTTGACTGCTCGATGCGGCTGTTCCCGTTACACCTGTCGGCGCAGTTGGTGACTGCGTATCTCCCGGACTTCCTCCTCCGCTGACAACAACCAATTGCGGTTTATTAACCGCATTCTCCTTGCTGTTTAGCGTCGTGTATTTCCCAACACTTTCCTGCAGGGCAAATGAAACCGTATGATCGCTTCCAGCTTCAGCGGCCACGTAAGAGGTCACATCAATTTCATTATACGTGTTGGTTGTATTGATCGAGACACTTCCTGCCGAGCTGCCAACTGCTGGTTTATTCGTCCAGATCAGTCCGGACTGCGTCCAGCTATCCGTCGTCTGATAGGCGGAAAGGACTGTCGTTGAGGAGGCACTTCCATACACGCGTAATTTTGCGCTTGTCACACCGCTTATGCCCGCCAGATCAAATTTGAGAAAAGCATATCGGCTGGCGGAGGCATCATTTTTCACAAAAAGCGATGTCGCTGTTCCAAAATTTGTTGATGGATTGCTCTGGTAGACGTAGGTATCGTCCGAAGGACTAAGCATCGAGGTCGCAGCAGCTCCTGCAAGAACCGGCAAAGTCGTCACCATTAACGTTGAAATCAACCCTATCGTCCACACTTTGCTGCTCAGACGCTTCAAAGGCTTAAACATAATTATCATCCTCTCGTCTTTTTTGATTGCGCTTACAATGATAAGTATAAGAGATCCATTCACTTCCATGTACCAGTCTATTGTTCAGAATTTGCATTGTGTTGCGGTCTTTCACACCTGAAGCCGATAGGCTATGGGAGTCATCCCGAGAATAGATTTAAAAACACGACAGAAATAAGAAGCATTCAGAAAACCAACCTCTTGTGCGATGAAGCCCGCTGTTTTGGTCGTAGTTTCGAGAAGCAAACAAGCTTCCTTAAGTCTCCGGGAAATAATAAATTCCGTAATCGTGCTTCCCGTGGATTCCCGAAATACATGTGACAAATAGAAGGTAGACAAGTGCAAATCCTCCGACATTTGAGTCAAATCAAACTTCTCCTTATAGTGAAGCTCAATCCAATCAATCATTTGCAAAGCCGTATGAGAATAACGCGGGCTAGGCTTGCTCAGCATCCTGTTGTACAGTTCGTTTTCGTAAGGCTCCAGCAGTTGCAGAATCGCTAACAAACACAAAATAAACGACTCCTGATGTCTCGATACAGGTAATTGGGTCAGCTTCTGATGCAATCGCTCCAGCGGTCCAACGATGCCGAGCATTTGCTGCACGACTTGGCTCCGCAAGGGCTGCTTCCATAAAATGTGCAGCCATTTGCGCATTCCGTTAAAAGGCGTCAGTCCAGCATCCAGCAAATAGGGATCAAACATTAGCACAGAACGGACGAAGGGTCCCTGTACGACAATACGATGCATCTGAAAGGGTTGAAATACAAGCAACGTGCCTGGCTGGATATCAAAGAGCTGCTTATTCACTTCCACCTGGCCACTCCCTTCATACACATAGAGGAACTCCATGCATGAATGAGCATGATGAATTTCCCATATTGGTTTCGGGCTTGCTTTATGATGGTTCAAGTGAAAGGGCTCTTTCCTGACATCTACGTTTGTGCTTAACTTCACTAGCTATCCCTCCAGACATGGAATTGTTTGGAAAACAATATCATAGGAAGGCAAGAAATAATTGTAGAAATCCAAGGATCATCTGTGTTTTTCCAATAATGTGGCATAACCCCTTCCCAACCCGCATATCTTCTATAGTTGCTTATTGCTGAAAGCGAGATGAAAGTTTTGCAGAAACATCCACATGACCACGTGAAGGGAAGCTGATTTCGTATTCTTACATTAGAAAAAATCCATTCAATTGAGGCACACTGCCTGAATCCGCAAGATGCTATTATTATTCGATTGCTTGTTGAAGGAATTGAAGCGCATGACATCGTTTATTTGAAAAAAAGCGCTTTGGATGCAGCTAAGCAGTTGTTGACCGTGACCGATTCTTTGGGGGCCAGAAAGCAAATACAGATATCAAAAAGATGTGTGGAATTGTTCCAGCTTGCCTTGGATCAAACCAAGTATATCGTGAACTATGACGAACATCCTGCCAAACATATGACGACCGATTTGCGTGAAAGCGATGATCTCATCAAGGTTGGCATCCGTGATTTCGTGGCTAACCGCAGTTTGATTACCGAAATGGATTCTGTTCGGTTGAGAACCATTTACATGCGGCTTCGCCGATTAGCCGTTGTCTTCTCCACACCCGAACTGACGTATTTAACGACTGTTAAATTGGAAGTCAAACATCTCGCTCTCGTATAGCGATTTATGGAGATAAAAAGGCTATCCCCGTCTTTCCTTGTGAAAGAAAGGGATAGCCTTCGTTGTGATCAGGCTGGGGATGGATATTCCCACACCTGCAGAGCAGCACCGATCATGCCGCTCCAATTGCCATGATAAGCCAGCTCCATGCGAACACCTTCGCGCATGGATGGCATTGTTCTGCGAATTGCCTCGCTTCGGACGCCATTCATTAGACGATCTCCTGCTTCCGCAACTCCGCCGCCGATCACAATCAAATCGGGATTAAAGATATGTATGAATGAAGCCACGGCAGCCCCTAGTGCTGCCATCGTTTCCTCCATGACCTTCGTTGCAAGCTTATCTCCCGCATGCCAGCGTTTAAACACCTCGCGGGAATCCACCTGCTCATCAGGACTTCCCTGCTCCGCCAGCAGCTCGCGCATACGCCGGGCAATATTCGTACCTGAAGCATACTGCTCGAGGCAGCCGATTCCTCCGCATAAACAAGGTACGCCATTGAAGTCTACACTTACGTGGCCAAGCTCACCGCCAGCGCCCCAACTGCCATGAACGAGCTGCCCGCCAACAACGATAGCTCCGCCTACTCCAGTACCGAGCGCCAGACAAATGAAATACTGGGCACCACGGCCCGATCCTAAGTGCTTCTCTGTTATCGCAAGTACATTCACATCGTTATCTACGAAAGTAGGAAGACCAAACTGCTGGCTGAGTAAGTTTCTTAATGGGGTTCCAGCATAACCGGGAATAATGTCAGAGGCTGATCGAACTTGCCCTTTCTGCCAATCAATTTGCCCAGCGCTACCAACGCCAATGCCCTTATAGCGCAAACCCGGCTGCTTAATTTCAACTTCAGTCAACAATTGTTGCAGCGTCATCTGAACACGATCCACCGTTTTCACTTGGCCTGCGCCCGTAGGCATGCTCACATTATAGAGCACTTCACCTTTGGCGTTCACCACACCAGCATTGATTTTGGTACCTCCAATATCTACGCCAATAGCATAATCGGAAGTGGGATCATATAAGGTTGACTCCATCGCTATCCCCTTCCTATCCCTCAAGCTTGTTCAACGCTTGAATATAACGCTCGGTAATTAGCTGGGGCCGAGAGATCGCACTGCCAACAACCACGTAAGTTGCTCCGCAGTTCATCGCTTTGACTGCCTCCTCCGGCGTCCAAATGCGCCCCTCAGCAACAACAGGCACATTCACGGTTTCGGCTAATTGCCGAATCAGCTCAAAGTCAGGCTCTTCCGCTTGCCGACTATATGAGGTATAACCGGATAATGTCGTGCCGATATAATCAACGCCTAATGCCTCCGCTGCCACACCCTCTTCGAAGGTCGAAATATCGGCCATAACAGCGACACCCATCTCATGCGCCCAAGCAATCAACGGCTTGACCGCTGCCAAGCGGCCTTCCCGATTCGTTACATCCAAGGCCACGATGTCTGCGCCAGCCATCACAATTGCCTTCACCTCATCCAAAGTCGGCGTAATAAAAATCTCAGAGCCTTCGATATCTCGTTTAATGAGGCCGATGACAGGCACGTTCACCTCTTGTTTAATCATGAGGATATCAGCTACACCATTGGTGCGAATCCCGATGGCGCCGACACCTACGGCTGCTCTGGCCATTTTGGCCATCGTGTCGCCGCCGTGAAGCGGCTCATGCGGCAGTGCCTGGCAGGATACAATCAGGCCTTTGGCCGGAAAGATTTCACGATAACTGGCCATGATTATTTCATCCCTTTGGCTTGCGAAATAAAGGATAAAATTTGGTCATTCAATGCCTGAATGCGTTCCAAATCGCTGCTCGCGATAGGCAATAGCGGCAGCCTTGGCTCGCCGTTGTCATAGCCACGCAGTTTTAATATTGCTTTGCAAGCTCCGTATAAAGATGGGAAGGATAATAATTCCACAATGAGTTCATTGACAATAAACTGCCATTTCTGTGCCTCTGCCATGTCGCCTTGCACATAGCAGCTTTCAATCTTCAGGAAAAGTTCCGGCATAACGCCATACGTCCCACCGATTCCGCCGTCTGCGCCAATGCTTCTCCCAGCTAAGTACTGTTCATCAGGACCGTTGAGCACGAGGAAATCCTTGCCTCCGGCAGCTTTGAACTGCTGTAATTCAAACGTGCTCTCCGCCGATATTTTGACACCGATGACTTTATCTTGCTGAGCCATTGTGCTCAGGAGGCTTTTGGATAACTGAAAGCCCGTCGTTTGTGGAATATGATAAATAATAAAAGGCAACGATGTGCTATCGACGATGGCTTGCCAATGCGCTTCCACGCTTTGCGGAGATAAACGATAATAAATCGCCGGCACCGCAGATACGGCATGTGCGCCAACTTGCTCAGCATGCACGGCTAGTTCAACACTGTCACGCGTTGCAGGAGCGCCAACATGTGCAATAATGGTCAGTTCTTCGCCCACTTCTGCGATTACTGCTTCAAGCATTTGTTTACGTTCAGCTACGGATTGCAGCATGCCTTCGCCTGAACTTCCGCCAACATACAGCCCTTTGACGCCTGAATTGGCGTAATAACGAGCTAGAGCTCGCGCCGCTGCTTGATCAATCTCCCCTTGCTCGTTGTAACAGGAATACATCGCAATCGTGATCCCTTTGAATCTATCCAAATCATAAGTGTACATATCTGATAGTACCTCCAATTTCATGTTTAACGCCGCAATTACCCTTTAACAGCGCCCATCGTGATTCCTTGTGTAAATGCCTTTTGGAAAATAAGAAAAATCGCAATCATCGGTACAGAAGCTAACGCAGCGCCTGCCATCAGGACCCCGTAATTCGTCATGAATTCACTTTGCGTGGTCATCATTGACACGCCCAAAGGCAATGTCATCATCGACGTGGAGCGAACCATAATCAGTTGACTGAAATAATCATTCCATGAAGCGATGAAGGTGAAGATAGCCAGCGCCCCTAGAGCGGGCTTCAATAATGGTAAAATGATGGTGGAAAATAAGCGGATTTCCGAGCATCCGTCCATTTTCGCCGCTTCAATCAACTCTCCCGGAATGGTTTGCGAGAATTGTTTCATCAGAAACACGCCGAAAGGCCAACCGATAGCCGGAAGAATAAGCCCGTGATACGTATTGACCCAGCCGAAATCCGCCAACATCGTAAAGAGCGGAACCAGGATGACTTGCTTAGGCAGCGCCATAGCCGCAATGAACATCGTGAAGATGATCTTTCTTCCGGGAAATACTTTCTTGGCAAGCACATACCCTGCTGTTGAAGAAACGAGGCATACCGCGATCATTTCAACGACAGAGATGATGAAACTATTCAGCGTCCAGCGCCAAATGGGGTTCTTGAAAAGTTCAAGCCAATTGCTGACGGTTGGTTTCAAGGGAAACCATTCCGGCGGAATCGCCGTAGCGACAGTTTGAATCTTGAAGGCTCCCGTCACAATCCAATAAAACGGAAAAATAAAGACGAGCGTTGATATAAGTAAAAGAAGGGTGGAAAGCACCTTCATCGGGGTCCATTCTCGTTTTAAACTGGATTTACTCTTTTGTCGAATGATTGTCGGCTGTCTTTGCAAATGTGCATTTGATGTCATGTTGGCCTCCTAGTACTCTACATCGCTGCCAAAGTATTTGAATTGAATCGTTGAAATGATTCCGATAACAATCGCCAGAAGGATGCCCATGGCGGAAGCGAGCCCAAAATGCCCGAGAAGGAATGCTTGTTCATACACACCGTACATAACCGTTGAGGTACTGTAGACAGGACCGCCCGAAGTCAGCAATTGAATGAGGGCAAAGCATTGGAACGTATTGATCGTCGTGATGACAATCACATAGAGGTTGGTCGGCATGAGCATCGGCCATACGATTTTGAGGAAAATTTGCCACGGCGTCGCACGGTCAATTTCCGCTGCTTCGATATAAGAAGTCGGAATGTTGCCCAGCGAAGCTACGTACAAGATGATAGGCTGACCTACGGATGTTGTGATTAGAACGGCGATAATCGCTAATAGAGCTGTTCTTGTGTCACCCAGCCAAGATATCGGCTCAAAGCCTAGCATACCAGTCAGATAATTGAGAATTCCGTAGTTGGGATGATAGATCCAGCCCCACACTACCGTAATACTAACGACGGAGGAGACAGCGGGCAAATAAAACACGCCACGGAAAAAGGAGCGGGAGAACTCTTTCATTTTGTAAATATTAACAGCTACAAAGATAGAAAAAACGATGACGATCGGCACAGCGATAACGACCAGCAGTATCGTATTGCGCATCGATTTCAGAAATGTTTCGTTGTGAAATAAGGAAACATAATTATCGAATCCGATAAAATCAAAATTCCGCAATGAATAATCAAAAAAACTAATATAGATCCCTCTTAGCATCGGATATGCGACAAAAACCAGAAAAAATCCAAACGCCGGAAGTAAAAAGATATAGCTCATCAGCCAGTCGCGTATGACGAATTTTCTTGATTTGCTAACCGCTGCTTCCATTTCCTTCTCCCCATTTCTTTCGTTTAATGAAAGGAGCAGCGCTTCTTGCCTGCGCTACTCCTCCCTCCAAATTTCGTTTACTTTGCAACTTGCGCTTTGGCTTTCGTAATCGCTTCATTGGCTTTGGCGGCAAAAGCATCCAGCGCTTCTTTGCCTGTCGCTCCGCCAGTCAATGCACGTTGAAGCTCAGGGAACCAGAACGTACGAATTTCCGCGTAACCGTCAGCAATGGTCGGAGGATCTGTAATGAATTGACGAGCCAGATCAGCGTATTTGTATTCAGGATCATTGTATAAACCTGTTACGGACGTACGTGCTGACAACCCGCCGGTTTGAATCACATTCTTCTTGCCCCACTCTGGATCGTTGACAACGAAATCAATGAATTTCTTCGATGCTGCAATTTTGTCGGCATTGCCGTTGTTGAAAATAGCTAAACCGCCAAGGAATGGCTCAAGCTTTGGTTTGGAACCATCCAGCGTTGGGAAAGGCAGCAGTACATCTTCGAATTGCACTTTTTTGTTGGAAACGTTCTGCGCTTTCAGCACTGGCGAGTAATTCAGCGTGAATGCCAATTTCCCTTGCAGGAACAAATCATTGACATCGGCAGCTGCCAGCGAAGCAGCACCAGCAACGCTGATTTTATCTTTGGTAGCCTTTACAACCCAATCCAATGCCTTGCCTGCATTGTCTGTATTAATGGCAACTTTGGAGTTGTCTTCTGAAAGGAATCGTGAAACCCCCATATTCGCTAGGTAGGCACGTGTACCTTGATCACCTGCTGTACTCTTGGCAAAGAAGCCAGTTGGGATGATTTCCGGTGCTTTCTCTTTCACAGCTTGCAGCGCTTTCTCATATTCAGCCACGGTCCAAGTACGATCCGGCCTGCTTAATGGCAGCAAATCCAGAGCGCCAATTTTCTCAAACACGGTTTTGTTGACCGCCATCATGAAGGGGCCTGTATTCAATGGATACATGACGATTTGATCGCCAACCATCGATTGCTTCCAAAAAGCTGGAGCAATATCATTTTTGACTTCACTTGTAACGATGTCATTCAAAGGAGCCAGCAATTTTTTCTTGCCCCAATCAATAATCCGACCAGGAGCATCATAGATGACGTCAGGCGCCGTATTCGAGGCAATCGCCACATTTAATTTCTGCGGGCCGCCATCGAACGTAATCATTTCCAAGTTTACCTTGATTTCAGGATGCTTTTGGTTAAATGCAGCAATGATTTGTTTTTCGTATTTGCCGACTTCGCCGTCTAATGTTTGGAAATTCGGAAAGTTCCACCATGTAATTTCTGCCGGTTTGGCAGCAGCTTGCGTAGCTGCCGGCTTCGAAGCGTCCGGCGTAGCTGCTGGTGTGCTCTGATTGGCATTATTCGAACATGCAACCAATTGCGATCCTACAAGTGCGACGCCTACTACAGTCATTAAACCTTTTTTCATAGCCCTCATCTAAGTACCCCCTGATATTTTTTTTGCAATAAAGGGAATCTCTCATCCCTTGCCATAAGCATAGTGTAATTTCAAATGTGGTAGAATCCCTGTGTCTTTACTTCCATGGTCGTATTCTGACCTATTTGTTTTTCTAGCATTTACAACCTCGATGCAAGATGATTTTAGGTTATAATTTAGGTAAAGAAAAGAGTAGGTCTTAATCTTCTGGGGGAATTCATGTATAAACTGATGATTGTCGAGGATGAACCACTTATTCGAACAGGTCTTAAACATTACTTTGATTGGCAGGCGCTTGGCGTCAGCCACATCGTTGAAGCCGACAACGGGATGAGCGGCATGGTTACAGCTCTTCAGGAGCAGCCTGATCTCGTGATAACCGATATTCGTATGCCAGAGATGGACGGACTCCAAATGATCGAAATGATTCGTCCCAAGCTTCCGAATACGGTATTTATTATTTTGACCGGTTTTAATGAATTTGAGTATGCCCAAAAGGCTATTCGCTTAGGCGGCGTGCATGCCTTTCTGTTGAAGCCTTTAGAATACGAAGAAAGCGTAGCCACTATTCATGCCTGTATGAAGCAAGTTGCCGAGAATCAACAAAATCTGCGAACCTATGTTGAATTCGCCCAAATGTCCAAAGAAAGCAAGCAGTTCCAAGGCAGTGAATGGATTCAACAACTGCTGGACGAAGAAGAACAAAGCGTCATTCATGAGGATAGTCTGAGCCAGCTCTATGAATTCGAGAGTAACCAATACGTCTATCAGCCATATGTGCTGACTGGTCTACCGATTAATGCCAGTTTCCCGTATTCCCAAAAAACAATGAAACAACAAGCCTTGCAGCTGATCGATGCTGTGCTCGCCTTGTTACATCCCAGCCAAGCAACAAGACAACTTTTAACGTATATGTACAGGTCAAAACTATATGCAATAGCCATTGCAGATGCCTCCAATGATTCGCTTGCGGATGACAACCTGACTATGCAGGTAGAACAACTTGTCCGTGAGGCTGGAAAAGCGACTTCAACGACTTGGTTTCTCGCTATTGGCAAGGCGACAGACGATTTATCCGAAATACGCCCTTCCCTGCATCAAACGGATAAAGCCCTATTGCGGCGATATGCCGGGCCAGATCTTTGCTTATTTATCACTTCTGCTAATGACAATGAAAGCAACGGGAAAGCTCCCGTCATGCTCCTTGATGATCATGACAAAAAGCAAATTTTCACAAGCATTGAACATGCCAACGAAGCTGAAATCAAAGAGCTGCTAAAACGGTTATCAGGAGAAATTCAAAACCAGATGCCGCATATTGCAACTGCCAAATGGTTGTCTTACTTACAGGAAATCATCAGCACGGCAATCCGTTTTGCCAATAAAAACAGTATTCCCTTTGAAGGCGTATACAGTGACAAGCTTTTGAACCTTACATGTGTCGACGATTTCCCAACACTTGACGCCTTGTTCGACTGGCTGGGGGCTTGGATGTCTCATTTGGGAACGATTTACCAACATGGCTCCTCGCTAACCAATCAGCAAGATGTGCTTATTTTCGAACATATCGCATCATTTATTAAACGAAATATTGATCAGGACGTCACCTTGCAGATGGTAGCTGATCGCTTCTTCTACAACCCTTCTTATTTGAGCAGGCTGTTCAAGCGGAAGCTAGACAAGAATTACATGCGATTTGTCACCGAAATCAGAATTGCCTATGCCCAGGAATGTTTGAAAAAACCGGAGTATTTAGTAACGGATGTATGTACGATGTGCGGCTACAAAAGCTATAAGCATTTCGTGAAAACCTTTCGTCTGCTTACCCAAATGACGCCAACAGATTACAGAAAAAAATGGGGATGGTCCTAAGTGTCCAGATGGCAACATTGGAGAAAGCGCCTGCGGATGAAGCATGTCAATCATCAAATTTTCATTCTAATGATCTTGATTATTACCGTCCCACTCTTGCTCATCTCGGTTATTATTTATTTATTCTCGATCCAAGCTGTTAAAAATGAGTATCAAAGCAGTTCTAACTTAATCTTGACGAACTTATCCTTTAACATTGACCAATATTTGCAAAGTATTGAAAAGGGCACGCTCAATGCCCAGACGGACAGCCAGCTTCAAAGCGCTCTAGAGAATTGGACGTTAGATCCCGACAATGGGAACGATCAAAAAATCGTCTATGGCAATATCATTGAACACTTCATTAGTTCGATTGAAATGACCATTAAGAATGTAGACAGCGTGCAAATTTACGCAGGTTCACGCGTCTTCTACTCGACTAATTTCAACCGTTCCGACTATGATGTCAAAGACTTCGCCAATGAGGATTGGTACGTGCAGACCCAGCAGAAAAATGGCGGCATCGTGCTTTTCGGAGCCCACGTGCCTTTTCATCGTGTGAATGCGAAGGAATCCGTCATTTCCATAGCAAGAGTGATTAACAAGGCAGGCAGTAAACAGCCTATCGGGACTATGCTGATTGACATCCGCCTGGATTCCTTGCGGGAAATCCTCAAACTATCGGAAGATAGCAAACGCAATTTTATTATCATCGATGACAAGGGCGGCGTCATTTACAATTCTGACCGCAACCAGGTGATTTCCAATATTTCGACGAACCTGCAGGACCCAACTATTCAACACGTTTTAAAAGAGCAATCGGGCAGCTTTTATGCGCATTTTTCCGCAGCTGACTCCTTTATCAATTTCGTCACTTCCCCCTATTCAGGGTGGAAAGTCATTCAATATATCGATGAGAAGGAAATGACCAAACAAGCCGATATTTTGATCAAAATTGTTCTGACCCTTGCATTTTTATCTTTAGGTACAGCATTATTGTTCATGTTTATTCTGTCTGCCCGTGTGACAAAGCCGATTATCTTGTTGAGCAGGCAAGTCAAATTGGTCGGTCTCGGGAAATTCGATGTGGATCTGAGCAGCGACCGGCAAGATGAATTCGGCGTCCTGTATCAGGGGATTCGCAAAATGGTCGAAGACCTGCAAATCTATATCGAGCGCTCCTCCACAGCCAAGGTCCAGCAGAAAGTCGCCCAATTTGGTGCGCTGAAAAGCCAAATCAACCCGCATTTTCTAGCCAATGTGCTCGAATCCATTCAAATGAAAGCTGTCATCAATGGACAACGTGAGATCAGTGACATGGTTGGCATGATTGGCCGATTATTCCGCACTCACATTCAGACCGGGAAAGAAACGGTTACTTTGCGGGAAGAACTTGAACATATTCGGCTCTATGTGAAAATACAGCAGCTGCGATTTGGGGATAAAATTCAATATACGGAGCGGTTGGATGCGGGCAGCGAATCTCTGCAAGTCATGCATTTCTCCTTACAGCCTTTGATCGAAAATGCCATTGTTCATGGCCTGGAACGTCTGAATGGACCTGGCGTACTTGAGGTATCTACGGTTAAATCGGTGAACGACATGCTCATTATCATCAAAGATAATGGCGTTGGTATCGGAGAAGAGAAACTTCAGCAGACGCGCTTACGCTTATTCCAGCCATCGGATACTCTTGACGAAGAGCATATTGGCATCAAGAATGTGCATGATCGCATTAAGTTCTATTTCGGAGAGCAATATGGCCTGGACATTTATAGCCAACTTGGCAAAGGAACAACCGTTATCATCCGTATCCCTGCTTAAGCCATTACATCATGTGATAGGAGAATTTATGTTAGGATTTGCTATTTTACTAAGCTTTAATTTGATTGGCATCTGGATGCAGTTAAGCTTGCATGTGCCGCTCCCTGGCAATGTTATCGGACTCATTCTATTTACAATATGCTTATTCGCGAAATGGATTAAACTGGCGTGGGTGGAATCGACAGCCTCTTGGCTTACGGGACATATGATGCTATTCTTCATCCCATTTGTCGTGGGCACGATGGCTTTCTTCCCATTGATCGCATCCAACTGGCTGTCCATCGGCATTAGCCTCATTGGAAGCTCGCTTGCGGTTCTGCTTATCACAGGTTTTCTCACTTCCAAGTTACAACGCAAAAGCACCGATGGTGAGTCCTCATGAGCCTGCAAACTTGGTTAAATCAACCTTTATTTGGCATCGCACTCAGTGTAATCGCCTACGCCTGCGCGCAATTGATCTACCAACGTTGGCGGTGGCTTCATCCGCTATTCGTCTGTTCCGGCTTTATTATTATTTTATTGCTCTTGCTGCACATCCCTTATGGCGTTTACAAAGCGGGTGGCGACGTCTTGACGCTTATGCTGGGACCAGCGACAGTCGCACTGGGAGTTCCTCTCTACAAAAATGCCGGTTTGATCAAAAAACATATGACTGGCATTCTGATTTCCGTCACAATCGGATCACTTACCGGGATTGTGAGCGCTGCTCTGCTCGTTGGGCTGTTGGGCGGCAGCCGCGACATCATGCTCAGCATGATGCCCAAATCCGTCAGCTCCCCTATCGCGATCGAAATATCGCGCCACTTAGGCGCATTGCCGGAGCTCACCTCCGTGTTGACGGTACTTACAGGGCTGTTTGGCAGCATGTTCGGCAAACAGATCCTGCGCTGGCTTGGCGTGAAGGATGGCATCTCCATCGGCATTGCCATTGGCACCGCCGCGCACGGCATCGGCACCGCCAAGATTGTCAAAGATTCGGAGCTGCAAGGCAGCCTGAGCGGTTTTGCCATGGGCGTCGCAGGCATCGTCACGTCTCTGTTGTTTGTTCCCGTTTACTGGTGGTTGCATCTGTAAACGGGGAGGGAACTTCACAGTCCTTCTCCCCGCTAACTGGAAAATCCACCGTTATTGCGAGCGTTTCTGTCCGAAAAAACGGGGTTGCATGGAAAAGCTCCAGCTAATTCGGCTGATTTCCCGCTGAACAGCGATTTACCCCCGAATTATAGGGAGGTTTTCCCGCTAGATGGCAGTTTATAGCAATTCACAGATAAATAGCAGGAGGAATTCCTGTTAGACTCTTCAGGATCTAACAGCCGCCATGCGGTGGCGATACAACGCCTCCTTATATGAACAAGAGGCTGCTCGCTAGGTTATTAACCTTTCGAGACAGCCTCTTCACTTCGTCACTATGTAAGGTCGATGCTAGACTCCACTATGCCTCCAGCAGCTCGTCAAAAATCTCTCTAAACCGATCCGCAACAGATTCAGCTCCTTCTTCGAGCTCCTCTGCATCGAAATAGTAGCGCTCACGGGACTCATCCAGATCCAGCATATCTGCCATTAGCCCCTTGAAACCGCGCGTTTTGCGGTCGAATTCCAGGATGATTTCAACCCCGTCCTCATCCGGGTAGAAAATAAGCTCAACCTCATCCACGGAGCTCCGATACTCGCCATTTTGATATGGAATAAATTCAAAGTTCTGTATGAATGGCAGATGGTAATTGGCCTGCGGATAATATTCATTCTCCGCTTTATGCAAATGAAAGCCTAGTTCCTCCAGCGCTTCAAAAATAACGGCCACATGCGGATGCGCCAAAACTTCTATATCATCACGATCAGAAGGATCTATCGCATTGTCAATATCCATTCCCGTTCGAACCCAGATCGGACTGACGCCGATTGAAATCGGTGTTTCATGCGGCAGGACGAAATCAAAAGGGATTTCGATCGTTTGGCCCGGCGCAAAAATAAGGCTCTCACCAAGCAAAATATTAGCTACGACTACGTTCTCCTTTTGCATTCTCACTTCTACTCGGCCATCGCGATTCGAGTCTGTCTCTACTGGCTTCACATATTCCGTCATAATTTGAAAATAAATGCGGTCCACCTTTTGTTCGACGCTTCCACCTTTTGCAATAATGACGCCTTCAACAATTTCACCGGGAATAAATTCTTCCGTATGGAACTGTGTATCCAGATCAATATTGCCAATACCGACGCGAGCTAACATCTTCTTAAAAAAAGCCATGCCTATAATCCCCCTATTCAAAAATAACTAGTATGTATTACGACGCTGAATCTTCCTAGGTTTCAAACAATGTCCGGAAATTCCGAAATAAACGATCTACCCAGGCCCAGGCAAATATCCTTTCATACACTGCTCTCAATAACCGTTATTTGATCAAATTTCGGGCATTTTGAAAATCTAACTAACTCCCTATGCGTTATGCTTCGGTGCCTAGTGATATCAGCCTCTTAAAAGGCACAAATCCTGTTAGGGAACTACAGTACCCTATTTAGGCAAAAAGCAGGAATGCAAGGGTAGTAGCGGAACTACAAGGCCTTATTTCCACGAAAAGCGCTAAATTTCCCAGAAAACAGTAAAATAGCGTACTGTAGTTCCCTCCCGCTCGAGAAAATACCACTTTTTGCTATAATAGCGTACTGTAGTTCCCTAACCTCGCTATAGTAACACTTTTTGCTATAATACCGCTCTGTAGTTGTAGTTCCCTCCCTCGCCGTGAAGAAGCTGGAGTAACTCTGCGTTCACCCAAAAACATATAGGATTCTACATAAAAAAAGCACAACACGACCTTTAAGTTAAAGGTGCGATGTTATGCTTTTTTCACAAACTTGCCAAGGGCATTGTCTGAGCGCCCCAATGTGGGGGCACATTCCTCGTATCATCCATATAAAGGGTACGCAAATAATGGGACACGTCGCTGACATGATCTTTAATTAATACTTCTTTGATATCAGAAGGCTTGGTTGGAACTAGGTTATTGTTGATCGTTTGGAATTGGCCAAGCGGCAGAAACATCGCTGGACTTTTCCTATATGTGCAGCTTTTTGGGAATCGGGGCGAGCTTCCGGAATCATATTTGGACAGCTTAACTCTTCCGAAGTACGCGGTTAACAAGGAAATAGCATCAAATTCGAGGACCGCAAAGCCTTGCTCCGGTTCTCTTCCGGCATATGTCTCCACCATTTTCCGGCAATCCTTCGCCGTAGGCCAGAAGAAGACATGCTGATCTAAACATGCACGGAATTGTTCCAATGTGCTAGCAGGATCTATCATCTCTTCGGAAATCCTTAAATGTGCATTGATTGTCACTTGATAATTTTGATAGCGGACTTGCTTTGCAGTTGTTCTTCGTTCCCCTGCAAACTCAGGATATAAGGCATAACTGGACAATAACTTATCCAAATAAGCAATAGCTGGCAAATTGGTCGTTCTCGTGAAGTGAAATAGCGATTTCCTGCTGTTAGCTTTCGTAATTGCCGATATGATCGTGCTTGACACGGTTTCACTCCTACTAGTCTTTTCGTTGTTATTCTTCGATATGAAGGACGATTCTTCCTCTCCCATGTCCCGTTTCGCTGCGTTCATGGGCTTGACGCACTTCGTGCAGCGTATAGGCTGGACCGATCGTTGTCCGTACGATCCCCTCGTCGATCAAACGGGCAATTGCTGTTAAATCTTTGCTCGTCGCGAGACTCCCCCTCACGACCTTGATGCCCAACTCCTTCGCCTTTTCCATGGAGGGCTGATCTGCAATCGTAATTAATCTTCCTCCGCGTTTAATAACAGACATAGATCGCTCAAGTGTTTCTCCGCCAACCGTGTCCAAGACGAGATCCATCTCATTCGCCGTTTCTTCAAATCGTGCAGCGTTATAATCGATAACTTCATCAGCGCCCAAAGATCGTACAAATTCAATATTGCCTGATCCAGCTGTTCCTATTACATAGGCACCACGCCATTTGGCGAATTGGATTGCAAACTGCCCTACGCCTCCTGCGGCACCATGAATGAGCACACGCTCCCCTGCCTGTACATTTCCATCCTCAACGATTGCTCGCCAAGCTGTCGTGGCTCCTCCAGATATAGCGGCTGCTTCGTCAAAGCTAAGCGAATAAGGTTTCAGCGCTATCGCTGCTGTTGGAGCAGTCGTGTATTGAGCGTAGGTTCCCTTCGTGCTTCTTCCGAATACTTGCTGCCCAATTTGAAAATCGGTTACACCAGCCCCTACTTCCGCAATTACCCCTGAGAATGCGGTCCCCGGAAGATAGGGAAATTGGATCGGCATAGGAAGCCTTCCCTTGCGAATTTTCCAATCGACAGGCAGCACACCTGCGGCGACAATGCGAACAAGAACTTCATTTTCCGAAGGTTCTGGAATCGTCACTTCCTCTACATGCAATACCTCGGAACCTCCAAATTGATGGTACCGTACCGCTTGCATCATTTTTCCTGACATGATTGGCACGCCTCCTTGTTTATCCTTTATTCAAATACTTTTCAATCGCTAAGCTTTAGCTTACAATGAGTAGTATCGATATTTTGTTCCAATACTCATAGTGAGTATACTCACTAAATATTTAAGTGTCAAGGAGGATTCTATCCGCATGTCCACAACAGTTCCTTCCGCCAACATTCCTTCTGCCGGAGAAGTGCTGCAAATATTGATCCAAACGACCCATCAGCTGCACCATCAATTCGAAGCCCAGTTAACAGCACTTGGCATCCCTTCTTACTTGACAGGTCCCAGGGTGCGACTGCTTATCGTCGTATCAGAGGCAGGCAGAATCAAGATGAGTGATTTGGCTGCCAAATTAGGCATTAAAGCCCGTACAGTTACCCAGTTCGTCGATTCCCTGGAACAGGAGGACCTCCTTAGACGCGTGCCGGATCCTGATGATCGACGCGCGACTTATTTGCAGCTGACGGAGTTAGCGCCGCCTTTATTAAGTCAAGCCCGGGCAGCCATGCAGGAAGCTTCGGCATCGGTGCTAGGCTGTCTATCACCGGAGTCACGCAGTCAGTTGCGGGATTTACTGCTGCAGCTTCTGAATGATCATGCAGAAACCATCCCTCTCCACAGTAAATGACTACATCGTATTGTCATCATGATAAGTGACCCAAAACCTATGCTCAGCAAAACATCAGTACATATGCTTCAATAATTGGATTTAGAACTATAAAATGTTACAATTTAAAAGGTAAAACGACTACCCAACAAGCGGAGGAGTGAATTGAATGTCTTTAGATGCCTATTTAAATTTTAACGGAAATTGTCGTGAAGTTGTTGAGTTTTATGCAGAGGTGTTTGGTTTAGAAAAACCCCACATTATCTCCTTTGGGGACGGGCCGCAGAATCCTGATTACCCGATACCCGAGGAAGCCAAAAATTTGGTCATGCATGCGCGACTTTCGATCAGCGGCAGCACGCTGATGTTTTCGGATACATTCCCAGGCATGCCTTATATTGTTGGCAACAATATCAGTCTTTCGCTCGTAAGCCCAAATTTAGTTGAAGTCCAATCTGCCTTTCACAAGCTGAAAGAAGGCGGCAACATACGTATGGAGCTGCAAGAAACCTCTTGGAGCAAGTGCTACGGAAACCTGGAAGACAAATTCGGCATCCAATGGCAATTTAACCTCGATAGCGGCGAAACTTATTAAGCATACTTAAATTAAAACGAGCCCTAGAAGCGATTCTAGAGGCTCGTTTTTTTAACTAAAGCGCAAACTTGGGAACGCGTCACTCTCAACTGTCCCCCCGCTACAAAATAGGCGATATCAATTTCGAAACAGATTCCAGAAAACGAATACGCAGAGAACGCTTGTCATATTCCTCAAGCGTCAACTCCATGCATCCCTCCATGTCCTTCCAAAACGTGTTCTCCAGCTTTTTGGCTGTCTCTGCATGATACATCAGAGCATTCGTTTCGAAGTTCAGCCTCAGACTGCGAATATCAAAATTAGCTGTCCCAACCGAAGCTACTCTCCCATCAACAATAATCGTTTTGGCATGTAAAAAGCCTTGATCGTATAGATAGCATTTCACTCCTGCACGGAGCAGCTCACCTACGTAGTATAACGAAGCCCAATGCACAAACAGATGATCGGCCTTTTCTGGGATCATAATTCGCACATCGATGCCAGATAGTGCGGCGATCCTAAGCGCATTCAGCATACTCTCTTCCGGTATGAAATAAGGCGTTTGGAGAAGAATTCGACTCTTCGCCATATGAATCATTTTCAGAAACGTATAAACAAAATGAGGCCAAGCTTCGTTCGGCCCGCTCGCGACGATTTGCATGGGAACATTGGACGTCTCTTCGGAAATTTTCGGTTCAGGGAAATAATGAGAATCCACTTCAATCATGGTCGAAGAAGCCAAATTCCAATCCAGTATAAATCTCGACTGCAAGGCTCGCACCACACTGCCCGTTAGACGCAGATGCGTATCTCTCCAATAGCCAAATTTCGGATCCAGCCCCAGATATTCATTCCCGATATTAAAACCGCCCATATATCCGATCTGACCGTCAATAATGACAAGTTTTCGATGATTTCGATAGTTCACTCGGTAGTTCAAATAAGGAATGCGTGATGGAAAAAAAGCAGCCTTTTGCCCGCCAGCTTTCAGGAAATCACGAAAAAAGGCATCTTTGAGCGATCTCGATCCAATATCATCGTACAGAAATTTGACTGAGACGCCCTGCTCCGCTTTCTTGGTCAGCGCCTGCATAATCTTTTGACCCAACGAATCATTCTTGACGATGTAATATTGCATGTGAATATGGGATTCAGCAGCCTCAATTTTCATAAGCAAATCACTGAATTTAGCTACACCATCCGTGAAAATATGCACGCCGTTATCCTGCGTCAAGAAGGCATCATTCGTGGCTACATTCAAATAAATCAAATCTCGATATTCGCTTACCATGGGGTCAATATACGGCAGAGTCCCATCCATCAGCTGTTCTCGCTGCTCCGAGATGACGGTCTGCACTCTTTCCAGCATGAGGCGGTTCCACTTATACAGCTTTCTGCGGCTTAAGTTTTGTCCAAAAACCACATAGAGAATGAATCCGAGAATCGGAATGAACAGCAAAACCATTAACCATGACCATGTTGCGGCTACATTGCGGCGTTCCAGGAAAACGACGGTTATGGCCAAAATAATATTAATGACGAATAAGAAAGTAAGTGCGTGTGATATCCAGTCCATAACTCAACTCCACATCTAGATTGTCCGAATACGACCATTATACCTCAAATATGACAAATACGAAAAAACCCTTACACACCGGAAGGTGAATAAGGGGTGCAGCAGCGTTATGCTATTTTTTTAATCAGGCACAGTTTCCTTAAATAGAAGACTCCGCCCACTTTAATAACTTCGTCGGAATACGCTTCAATATAGGTGCCAGAGTCCTCCAGTTCACCGTCAAACCAAACCTCTACAGGCTTTTGAAATAGCATGCATAGGTACATATCCGCATCTGTTAAACATTCATCCGTCCGGCTCATTCTGAACAACTGCCTCTCCTCAATAATTTCATCCGGTACTCCATTTATCGTCAGGAGAGCTCAATTAATGAAGAGAAAACATGAAGAAAAGACTGGAAGCGATGAGCCTCCAGTCCATCCAGAATCCGTGATTTATTTCAACACTTCGCGATACAGGGAGATATATTGTTGGGCCGATTTTTTCCAGCTAAAATCGCCTTTTTTCATATTTTGCTGAATTTTCAACCACGAGTCCCTGTCATTCTTGTAGAAAAATACTGCGCGGCGAATCGTATGCAGCATATCGTGTGCATTGTAATGGCTGAATGAGAAGCCTGTTCCCTCGCCCGTGAACTCATTGAACGGCTGTACGGTATCTTTGAGTCCGCCGGTTTCTCGCACGACAGGTACCGAACGATATCTCAATGCTATTAACTGACCTATCCCGCACGGCTCGAATTGAGACGGCATCAGGAACATATCCGAGGCCGCATAGATTTGATGCGCCAAAGCTTCATCGAAATTGATTAGGGCTGACACCTTGCCCGGATGCTTCTGCACCGCGTCACGGAACATTTGCTCATAGCCCGCTTCTCCGGTGCCCAGAACAACAAGTTGAATGTCCAGCGCTAAGATCTCGGAAAGTACATGCTGGATGAGATCCAACCCTTTCTGCTGCACGAGCCGCGTCACTAAAGCGATCATCGGAACTTCGCCACTCACTGGCAAACCCAAGCGCTCCTGAAGAGCCAATTTATTCATCTGCTTCTTGGGTAAGGAGTCCCGGTAATTCATAACCAGATGAGGATCCGTCATCGGATCGAAAATATCATAATCGATTCCGTTCACGATACCTGTCAGCTGATCATGGCGGTGACGCAGCAAGCTGTCCAAATATTCCCCATAATATGGCGTTTGGATTTCCTCCGCATACGTCTGGCTCACGGTAGTCAATCGGTCCGAATACAGCAGTCCGCCCTTGAGAAAACTGGCCCCACCGTGCAGTTCCAGCGCTGTTCCCGAGAAATGATCGTCAGACAAACCGAATAAATCTTTCAAGAGCGACTGATCGAACACACCTTGATATTTCAAGTTATGTACGGTCATAATCGTTTTGATCTGGCTAAAGAATGGCAGATGCTGATAATGGGCTTTCAGCAAAACCGGAATCATCCCGGTTTGCCAATCATGGCAATGAATCACATCCGGCCGGAAATCAAGCAGCGGCAAGGCCTCGATCACACCCCTGCAGAAAAATCCGAAACGTTCTGCTTCATCCCCGTATCCATAGATGCCAGGCCGTTTGTAATAAAATTCATTGTCCACGAAGTAAAACGTGACGCCGTCATGCTCTAGCACATCAATTCCGATATATTGCTTGCGCCAACCCACATAGATATCAAACCTAACGACCTTGGTCATCGCTTCCCGGTATTTGGCTGGGATGTCCCCATACTTGGGCAGAATGACTCTGACATCCATCCCCTGTTGCGTCAGTTCCTTAGGCAAGGACCCAATGACATCAGCCAAACCTCCGGTCTTAATAAACGGCACAGCTTCTGATGCAGCAAACAATATGTTCAATCTTCCCACTCCTCCAATGGATATTTGAAAAGCCACCCGGATAACGAAGCTATTCAGTTAATTGGTCAGTGGCGAGGCTTGAGCGACGCGCCACCTGCGCATCGCTCAAGCCCCTTAGCTGTTTGAAAGCTATCTTTTCAAATCGTAAATTTTAGATCACTTTCGTTTTCGCCGCGATGAACGGAGCTTTATTATCGCCTGTTAACACGCGGCCGCGGCTGATGAAAACATCCTTATCCAGAATCGCATTCTCGATAATGACATTCTCCTCAATCTCACAGTTCTGAAGAATGATACTGTTCTTCACATAGGCGCCCTTGCGGATTTTCACACCACGGAACAAGATGCTGTTCTCGACTTTGCCTTCGATGATGCACCCGTTGGCGATTAGCGTATTTTTGGCCGCGGCCGAATCCGAGTATTTGGCCGGCGGCTCATCTTTGACCTTGGTATAGATCAAATTTTTCTGGAAGAACAACTCACGCCAAATCGCTGGGTTCAGAAGCTGCATGCTGTGCTTATAGTAGCCTTGAATCGAATTCACGATCCCGACATGACCTTCAAATTTGTAGCCAAATACGCTAAGCTTATCAATGTTTTTCATGATCCCATCTCGAACCAAATGATCGTAACCTTGCGCTAGGCAGGATTCCACCATATCGAGAAGCAGCGCTTTGCTCATCACATACATTTCCATCGAAATATTGTTCGTCCGCAGTCGTCCCGTGTGATCTTCCATCAAGGTTACTTGCCCATTGTCCTTCACTGCCAGGCGACGAAACTTGCCTTGAATCTCTTCATCCGTCTGTTTATATATAACCGTAATGTCGGCTTGTGAATCTTCGTGGTAACGTACAACATCACGCAAATCGAGATTGCAAACCATATGGCTGCGCGAAATAATGACCAGTTCTTCTTTGCCGCGATAGAAATAGTCGCGATGGGAGTAGAATTGGTACAAATCACCGCGGGATATGCCCGTTGGCTCATCCAATACGGATGGCAGCACGAACAATCCGCCGCGCTTTCTGTCCAAGTCCCATTCTTTTCCAGATCCCAAGTGATCCATTAAGGAACGATATTTGTGCTGAGTGAATACCGCCACATTATCAATGCCTGAATTCACCATATTCGAAAGTGTAAAATCGATTAACCGATAGCGACCGCCGAAAGGCACCGAAGCCGGGCAGCGGAAATAAGTCAGTTCCTCCAAATCATCCGGTTCATTCACCAAATTAATGACACCCATCACTTGTTTCATCTGACATCATCCCTTCTGAATGGCATTCGCTGGAACCCGTTCATTGCCACCAATGAGTATTATTTCCCCGTTGCCATCCACGACAGCACCATCTTCAACGACCGTATTTTCACCGATAATCGCTTTGTTGATTGTTACATTGTTGCCGATTTTGGCATTAGGCATAATAACGGAATCGCGGATTTGACTGCCTTCGCCAACTTGAACACCGAAAAACAAAACAGAATGATCGACATCTCCAAAAATCGCACAACCTTCGTTCACAAGCGATCGTTTAATGTTCGCTGTTGGGGCTACATACTGAGCCGGTTGGTAAGGATTCTGCGAATAGACACGCCAATCTTTATCATTCAAGTTCAGTTCATTCTCATCATCCAACAGATCCATATTTGCTTCCCAGAGGCTGTCAATCGTACCGACATCTTTCCAGTAGCCTTGGAATGGATAAGCGAACATGCGGGCCTCATCCTTAAGCATCATAGGAATAATATCTTTGCCAAAATCTTTGCTGGAGTTCGGATTCGCTTCGTCTTCCAACAAATAAGCTTTCAATACGCTCCAATTAAAAATATAAATACCCATCGAAGCCAAGTTGCTGTTCGCTTCTTTTGGTTTTTCTGCAAATTCAGTAATCTCTTGCTTATCATTGACACTCATAATGCCGAAACGGCTCGTTTCTTCCCACTTCACTTCAATTACAGCAATGGAAGCATCCGCTTGTTTTTCTTTGTGATAAGAAAGCATGAGATCGTAGTCCATTTTATAGATGTGATCACCTGAAATGACCAGTACATATTCGGGATCATACTGCTCGATAAATCCAATATTACGGTAAATGGCGTTCGCTGTCCCTTTGTACCAATCGCCGCCTTTTTGCTCCATGAACGGAGGCAATACGGTGACACCGCCATACTTGCGATCCAAATCCCATGAACTGCCGATACCGATATACGTGTTGAGTACGAGTGGCTGATACTGGGTCAAGACACCGACAGTGTCGATTCCTGAATTCGTGCAATTGCTAAGGGTGAAATCAATAATCCGATACTTTCCGCCAAAATGAACGGCTGGCTTGGCCAAATTGTTCGTCAGAACGCCTAATCTTCGTCCTTCTCCTCCAGCGAGGAGCATGGCAACACACTCTTTACTGCGCATATCTGATTTCCCCCTTCAACTTCGTCAATCACAGTTTGGAATTCACTACTACATTTTATATAGACAGCCGCAAGCGGCGGAATACACAGGGATAGACTATAGCTCAGATCATGCCATGGACGGGGTTCACTCGTAATCGGCAGTTTATTTCCTTGTCCAGAGCCGCCATATTCAGGCGCGTCACTGTTGAAAATAACGTCATAGACGCCATGCTTGGGTACGCCAATCCGGTAATCAGGATGAACGACAGGTGTAAAATTACAGATCAGTATGACATCATCATCAGGTGATTTCCCTTTGCGCATAAAGGTCACTACACTTTGACTCTCATCGTGCGGATTGATCCACTGGAATCCATCCTGCGAATGATCCAGTTCCCAGAGCGCTGGTTCGCCTAAATAAAACTGATTGAGCGATTTCACATAATGATGCATTTGTTGATGCTTCTCATAATCCTCCAGGAGGAACCAGTCCACTTCCTCGAGATCCTTCCATTCGTCGAATTGACCGAATTCACTGCCCATGAACAGCAGCTTCTTACCGGGATGCCCCGACATATAACCGTAGAGGACGCGAAGATTTGCGAATTTCTGCCAGTAATCACCAGGCATTTTATGTAAGAGTGAACGTTTGCCATGTACGACTTCATCATGTGAAAAAGGAAGTACGTAATTCTCACTAAATGTGTACATGAACGAAAACGTAATTAACTTATGATGATATTTGCGGTTGATGGGGTCCAGCTTCATATAGCGAAGCATATCGTTCATCCAACCCATATTCCATTTATAGTTGAAACCAAGTCCTCCATCATGAACGGGCGCCGTTACCAGCGGCCAATCGGTTGAATCTTCCGCCATCATCAGCGCATCGGGGAAGTAGGAGAATACGACCTGATTCAATTTACGCAGGAAAGCGACCGCTTCCGGATTATCATCCCCGCCCCATTGATTGATCAGCGGCTCCTCATTCCACCTTCCGAAATTCAAATGCAGCATGGAGGCAACCGCATCAACTCTTATCCCATCAATATGATACACATCCATCCAAAATACGGCATTGGAGATGAGGAAGCTCTGAACCTCTGGTCTGCCGAAATCGAACGTCAGCGTTCCCCATTCCAGCTTCTCGGCTTTGCGTGGATCTTCATATTCGTAAAGCGGCTTGCCGTCAAATTGGCGAAGTCCATGGCTGTCTTTGCAGAAGTGACCGGGTACCCAGTCCATGATAACGCCGATTCCTTTGGCGTGACAGCGATCAACGAAACGCATGAACGCTTTGGGTGAACCGTGACGGCTCGTAACTGAATAATAACCCGTTGCTTGATAGCCCCAAGAACGATCAAATGGATGCTCCGCTAGCGGCATCAGCTCAATATGTGTGTAGCCCATCTCAGCCGCATAATCCACGAGTTCGTCTGCCAGTTGATCATAGGTATATAATTCTTCAACATTATATCGATCTTTTTTGCGCCAAGTTCCCAGATGAACTTCGTAGATCGAAAGCGGCTTATTATAAGCCCGCACTTCTTTCTTCTGCGCTTGCCAATTCTGATCCTGCCATGCGTAGCCATCCAAATCCACAACACGCGATGCTGTAGCTGGTCGCAGTTCCGAACAGAACGCATAAGGGTCCGCTTTTAATAGGATCTGACCCGTCTCACTTTGAATTTCGTATTTATAGTAATCACCTTCACTTGCTTCCGGTACGAAGACCATCCAAACGCCAAGTGTACTTACTTTCTCCATGGGATGCATCCCGGACAGCCACTGATTGAAATCGCCAAGCACATGAACTTGTTTGGCATTCGGTGCCCATACGGTAAAGCGTACTCCTGCATGGCCTTCTAGCTTGCTCACATGTGCCCCTAGGATGCGATAGCTTTGGTAAAGGGAACCTTCATGAAGCAGAAATAAGTCTTCTGAGCTGGGTATACCAACATTTGCCCCCATGTTAACCTCCCTGAATCAAACGTTTTGGTTCCAATCTCTGTGCAGTAAGAAATGCTTACTCTACAAATACAACAAGCAGGCAAAGAATTCCTTCAATTCCCTCAGATTAAAAAAAGGAAAATACGCAGCCGCAGGTGAATTAGTAGAATGACAATCAATCGAAAGGTGGAAATAAAATGATGAAAGATAAAGTAAAAGGACTTATCGTAGGTTTGACAATCGGTTCCCTCATAAGCGGGACTGTCGCCTTCGCCGCAAGCAGTCAAATTGAAGTGGCTTTCCGCAGCCTGAAGTACATGTTCGATGGTGTTGAGAAAACGCCTGCGGACGGCAAATCTTTCGTGTATGAAGGCACTACCTATGTACCCCTTCGCTTCGTAAGTGAAGCACTAGGCAAAAAAGTCGAATGGGACGAAGCAAACGAAACGATCTGGGTAGGCAACAATCCGAATCACATTATTGCTACATATAAAGGCGGCAACGTTACGAAAGGCGACTTTGATACCTTTTTTGCATTGCAAGCGCTTTTTAACAGCAACCACAGTACAGCCAAGGATGATCCCGAATATCAAAAAAGCATCGTAACCCAATTAATCCAAAATCGCATCCTGTACAGCAGATCTTCAGGTGCTGATCAAAGTGCGGCCAAAGATAGTGCTGCGAAGCAAGTCAGCGCTTGGAAAGCACAATTCGGTGACGCGAAGTTCCAGGAAGATTTGAAAAAGGTCAATGTCACGGAAGCCCAGCTCCAGTACTTCTTGGTAGGCAACCTCACTGCCCAAAATGTGATCAAATCCAGCATCACAGATGCACAATTGAAAGCCAAATATGAGGATTCCCTCAAACTGGATAAAAATGCATTCACGATCGCTTCTGTCCGTCATATCCTGATTGGTCTCAACGCAGGAACGGAAACCAGCAAGACGCGTACCAAAGAAGAAGCGCTTAAAATTGCCAAAGACGTCCAGCAAAAACTTAAAAATGGGGAAGACTTCGCGAAGCTGGCCAAAGAATATTCCGATGATCCAGGTTCCAAAGATACAGGCGGCTTGTACGCAGATGCTGATGTGAATCAATGGGTACCTGAATTCAAGAAAGCCACGATCGAGCAGCCGGTTGGCACTGTTGGCGAACCTGTGGAATCGCAATTCGGCTACCATCTGATCAAAGTGGACAGCAGATCCGTGAAATCTTTTGACGCGGTCAAAGAGCAGTTGAGAACCGCGCTGGAGCAAGAACAGTTCCAACAATTCTCGGAAAAAGAAATGAAAGACTTGATTGAAAATATCGATTTAAGTCAATAAATGGTGTACAATGGATGTTTGTTAAAGTATACAAGTTGAAGGATGGATTACAGCAATGTTTTATGCAAAAGATTGGGTAGATTATGAGCTTCTCGATACAGGCGGCGGCGAAAAGCTGGAGCGTTGGGGAACCATCGTTCTGAGAAGACCGGACCCCCAAATTATATGGCCGTTAGAAAAAGAAACCCCGCAATGGCGTGAAGCGGATGCCCATTATCACCGCAGTTCCAGCGGCGGCGGACAATGGCAGCAAAACGCGGAGCTTCCTGAGCGTTGGACGATTACTTACGACCAGAAGCTGTCGTTCTATATTAAGCCAACCAGCTTCAAGCATACTGGCTTATTTCCGGAACAAGCTGTCAACTGGAAATGGATGATCGACAAGATCCAGAATGCTGGACGTCCGATCAAAGTATTGAATCTGTTTGCTTACACGGGCGGTGCTTCGCTTGCTTGCGCTTATGCCGGGGCTGAGGTCTGTCATGTGGATGCCTCCAAAGGCGTCGTTCAATGGGCCAAAGAGAATTTGCATCTTAGCGGACTGGGCAGCCGCCCTGTACGTTTCATTACAGATGACGTGTTCAAATTTGTCCAAAGAGAGCAGCGTCGCGGCAGTAAATACGATGCGATCATCATGGATCCGCCATCTTATGGACGCGGCCCTAATGGTGAGACTTGGAAACTGGAAGATGATCTCTTCCCTTTCATCCAAACGTGCAAGACGATTCTGACGGACGATCCGTTATTCCTGTTGATCAACTCGTATACAACAGGCATTTCGTCAACCGTACTTGAAAATATCTTGACCATGGCGATGAAAGCCAAGCATGGCGGCACGATCTCCAGCGGAGAAATCGGCTTGCCGATTACGAATTCCGGATTAAAGCTTCCGTGCGGCATTCTGGGACGCTGGGAGGCGTAACGTGAGCCGATCGAAGGATGTCACGGGAGCATCTCAAATCCCGATCTTGTTCGAAGACAACCACATTCTTGTGGTTGAGAAGCCCGTCAACATGCCCACGCAGGAAGATGAATCACGTGATCTGGATCTGCTGACTGCGCTGAAAGAGGATATCAAGCAGCGTTACAACAAGCCTGGAAACGTATACCTCGGACTTGTACACCGTCTTGATCGTCCGGTTGGCGGCGTGATGGTTTTCGCCAAAACGTCAAAAGCCGCGTCACGGTTATCGGACGCGGTCAGAACACGACAGCTCGACAAGACGTATGTCGCTGTCGTGCATGGTAAGCCGCCACAGCCGTCCGCTACGCTGCGTCACTGGCTATGGAAGGACACACGCACGAATACCGTTAGCGTGGTCAG
Source organism: Paenibacillus sp. HWE-109 (assembly GCF_022163125.1). Taxonomy (NCBI): domain Bacteria; kingdom Bacillati; phylum Bacillota; class Bacilli; order Caryophanales; family Paenibacillaceae; genus Paenibacillus; species Paenibacillus sp. HWE-109. The sequence goes on from NZ_CP091881.1 coordinate 3,956,375, forward strand.
AGAAGGCCAGCAGGACGCCAAGGAGGCCGTGCTGGACTATAAGCTGCTCGGCAGCCAAGACGGGTTCAGCTTGATCCAGATCAAGCTTCACACCGGGCGGCCGCATCAAATCCGTGTGCAGCTGGCAGCCATCGGCTGCACGCTCTACGGCGACCAGCGCTACGGGAGCGCGGTGAACAAGCCCGGCCAGCAGCTCGCGCTGTGGGCGACGGCGCTTTCCTTCGAGCATCCAACGCTCAAGGAGCTGATGAACTTCCGGTCGCTGCCGCCTGTGCAGCGGCCTTGGAGTGAATTTGCCATCCCGGAATTGTAAATTGATAAATTCCTCTTAGGGGAAGGGTCGCTATTAGTTGGCAACCTTCCCTAACAAATAAATAAGCAATTTCTGGTTATGGGCGGAAACGCGACTCAGGTACGAATCCAACAGTTGTTCTCGGATTAACGTGCCTCGCTCGCATTCCGTCTTTCCTTTTGCCGTGACATTGACCCATACGATTCTGCGGTCTTTCTCATCCCGCTCCCTCGCAATCAATTCACCCTTTTCCATCCGGTCTAATAATGTTGTGACAGCAGCAGGCGTGGTGGATAAATATTCGATTAAATCCGAAGGCTTCATCCGCTCGTGTGCCATCAACAGTTCCAGGACATTCAGCTGCCCTTCTGTAATGGTAGGGGCTAAACCTACCTCCATTTGATTTTTTAATTCCTTGGATAATTTTAGCCATAGCTTTCCGAATTCATCGGAATACATCCTCATCAACTCGCTTCCAACATCTCCTAATGCAAGTATAGCACGCCTTTTCGCTCGTTTAAAGGTTAATGCCATTAATATTTTCAGACAAAAGCTGCGCCCAAGTAGGACATGCTGCGGCTTCAAGGGACATGTTGTCGAGCCCTTGGTAACCTTGTCCTTTCTTGCGCTGCGACCTCCTGCCTTTCGACTTCTTTTAACAACCTGCTGGGCAATGACATATAGTAATAAGCGGGATACAGAACAAAGGAGTGATTAGGATGGAAACTTGGAAAATGGAGCTAGGCCAAAAAGCCATGGCAGCCGGCATACTGAAAGACCCACAGTGGCTGGATCGATTGGACGAACCGATGCCTCTGTGGGTCCTATTGGAAATTGCTTTTCAACTTATCGAGAAACTTGATCCGCCTACCGTCAGTTATGATTGAGGAAAACGAAGGACTTCAATGATCGATTCCGTTTTGGTTACCGGAATCATTTGTTTGCCTTGCGACTTGCGATCTTCCAGAGGAGCTGTTTCCGTGGAGAAACGCAGCTTCTCGCCATTGCTCATAATCGCTGTAATCAGATAATCCATTTTGACGATAAACGTCCGAATTAAAGCAGCACCGTTAGGTCTAACACGCTTGCCTTCCTTAAATTCGAAGGTCATAATACCTTTCCCTCCGCGTCCTTGAATCGGATAGTCGACAACAAGGGAGCGCTTCGCATACCCGAGGTCCGAGATCACGAGTACTTCCCCTTCATCCCCATAGATCCACTCGGCAGCGACGACTTCGTCGTCATCCTTGAGCTGGATGCCGCGCACACCCGCGGCCGCACGGCCCATCGGGTTTACTTCCTCCTCACGGAAACGGATGCTCATGCCTTGCTTCGTGACTAACAAAATTTCTTTGGTGTTGTCACTTAGATGCACATGCAGCACTTCGTCATTCTCACCGATCTTGCAAGCTACGATACCGTTAGAACGATTCGTCATGTATTCTTTCAGCTCGGTGCGCTTCACTTGACCTTTGCGCGTCACGAACACGAGTGACTTCGTCGGATCATCCAAGCCTTTGACCGGAATCACATTCACAATCCGATCCTCTTTGGCTATCGGGATGACATTCACGATCGCTGTGCCGTTTTCCTTCCACTTGTACTCTGGCACTTGATGGACAGGCAATAGGTAATACTGCCCTTTCTTCGTGAAGATCAGCAAATTCTCAATCGTATTCACATCCAGCAAGAAACGGAGATAATCTCGTTCTTTGAGTCCCGTGTTCTCCAATTCCCCGCCCGAACGCGTGAATGACAGCTTGCTCGTCCGCTTCAAGTAGCCTTCGTTGGACAGTGTAACCAAGACGTCTTCGGAATTAACCAGAACTTCCAGATTCACCTTCAGTTCTTCGACTTCCCCTTGAATTTCGGAGCGGCGTTCAATCCCGTACTTCTTGCGAACTTCGCCCATTTCGTCTTTGATAACGCCCAGTAATTTCTTCAAGCTGCCAAGAATGCCGCGCAAATAAGCTATCGTCTTCTCGACATCCTTCAACTCTTTTTCGAGCGTTGTTATTTCCAAATTCGTTAAACGATATAATTGCAAAACCAGAATCGCATCCGCTTGACGCTCCGAGAACCCGAACTTGTCGACGAGATTATTTTGAGCATCCTGTCTGTTCTTGGAGGCTTTAATGGTGGCAATCACTTCGTCCAAAATATTAAGTGCTTTCACTAGCCCTTCCAGCACATGCGCACGGTCTTCCGCTTTCTCAAGCTCATACTGTGAGCGGAAGGTAACAACTTCCTTCTGATGCTCAATATAGGCTTCTAGAATCTCACGGAAACCCAATTGCCGCGGCGCTTTATTCACAATCGCAACCATATTGAAGTTATAGGTCACTTGCAAATCTGTTTTCTTCAGCAAATAAGCAAGAATCCCTTGCGCATCGGCTTCTTTCTTCAATTCAATAACAATTCGCAGTCCATTGCGACCGCTCTCGTCACGGACTTCTGCGATGCCTTCGATTTTCTTCTCAAGTCGAATGTTCTCCATCGCCGTAACAAGACGTGATTTGACCACTTGATAAGGAATCTCTGTAATGACAAGCTGTTGTCTGCCGCCGCGCATATCTTCAATCGCCGTTTTGGAGCGAATATGAATCCGGCCTTTGCCTGTGCGGTAAGCTTCACGAATGCCTTCTTCGCCCATGATAATACCCGAAGTCGGGAAGTCAGGCCCCTTCACGATCTCCATCAACTCTTCAACCGTAATCTCCGGTTTATCAATCATGGCTGTGCAGGCATCGATAATTTCACGCAGATTATGCGGTGGAATTTCGGTAGCAAAACCAGCAGAAATGCCGCTCACACCGTTAACCAGCAAATTCGGATAACGTGCCGGGAGCACGACAGGCTCCTTCGTCGAGTTATCAAAATTATCTTTGAACATTACCGTTCGTTTCTCAATGTCACGCAGCAGTTCCATCGCAATTTCCGAGAGACGAGCCTCCGTATAACGCATGGCTGCCGGCGGATCGTCATCGAGGGAACCCCAGTTGCCATGCCCGTCGACAAGCGTATGCCCCATTTTCCATGGCTGAGCCATACGCACCATGCCGTCATAAATGGACGCATCGCCATGCGGATGGTAGTTCCCCATCACATCACCGACCGTTTTGGCCGATTTGCGATACGGTTTATCCGGGGTATTCCCCGAATCATACATCGCGTATAGAACGCGTCGTTGTACAGGTTTCAAGCCGTCCCTTACATCCGGGATCGCACGATCCTGAATAATATATTTGGAATAACGCCCGAAGCGATCGCCAACGATCTCCTCAAGAAAGGCTGGTAAAAATTCTTCTAACATGCTCAACTTTCAGTCACCACTCTTTTTGGTCTACTCTACATATTCGGTAAAATCGACATTCTCGATAATCCAACGCTTGCGCGGGTCTACTTTATCACCCATCAAAGTTGTTACACGGCGCTCAGCTTTCGCTGCATCCTCAATTTGAACCTGCAGGAGCGTCCGGCTCTCGGGATTCATCGTAGTTTCCCACAACTGCTCGGGATTCATCTCGCCAAGTCCCTTGTAACGCTGTAATTCTGTATTCTTGCCTAATTCTTTGACAACTACTTGCAATTGTTCATCTGTCCATGCATATCGGTGCCCGCCATTCTTGCCTTTTCGGGTCACTTTGAATAAAGGAGGCTGGGCAATATATACTTTCCCGGCATCAATCATTGGCTTCATATAACGGTAGAAGAACGTCAACAGCAGCACTTGAATGTGAGCTCCGTCGGTATCTGCATCCGTCATAATAATAATCTTGCCGTAATTCATCTCATCTAATTCAAACTCAGAGCCGACTCCAGCACCTATGGCCGAAATAATGGCCTTGTACTCTTCATTTTTCATGATGTCGAGCAGCTTGGCTTTCTCCGGATTCATCGGTTTTCCTTTGAGCGGCAGGATCGCCTGATGCTTGGAATCACGTCCTTGCTTCGCAGACCCGCCGGCAGAATCGCCTTCCACGACAAACAGTTCATTGCGCTGCAAATCCTTGGACTGGGCTGGCGTCAGCTTGCCGTTCAGGTTCGAGCTCTCGCTCTTGCCTTTCTTGCCGCTGCGTATTTCTTCGCGGGCTTTGCGGGCTGCTTCCCGCGCCTTGGACGCTTGTACCGCTTTGCGCAGCATCATTTGGGCGATCTGGGGATTCTCCTCCAGAAACACCGTCATTTTGTCTGTCACAATCGCATCTACAACACTTCGTGCAATAGCGCTTCCAAGCTGATCCTTGGTCTGGCCAACGAATTCGACATCGCCCATCTTGATATTGATAACAACCATCATGCCTTCACGAAGATCGGTACCATCCAAGTTCTTCTCTTTTTCTTTGAGAATTCCTGCTTTACGGGCATATTCATTCATGACACGCGTATAAGCCGTCTTGAATCCTGTCTCGTGCGTACCGCCGCCGCGGGTCGGGATCGCATTCACGAAAGAGGCAATCGTTTCGGTATACCCATCGTTGTACTGCAAGGCCACTTCGACTTCAATCTCATCTTTCTCAGACGCAAAATGGATGACAGGGTGCAGCACCGTTTTCTCTTCATTCAAAAACTCAACGAATTGGCTTGCTCCGCCTTCATACTGGAAAGAATCCAGCTTGTCGGTCCGTTCGTCCTTCAAATTGACCAAAAGACCTGAATTCAAGAAAGCGATCTCTTGCAACCGTTCTGCCAGCGTATCGTAACTGATCGTTGTTCCGCCTTGGAATACCCGCTTGTCAGGCTTGAACGTTACTTTGGTTCCCGTACGGTTCGTATTCCCAATCACTTCAAGGCCTGTTACGGGCTCCCCGACATGTTCGATTCCCTTATCATCAACCCAGTATTCAAACCGCATTTTATGCACTTTGCTATCCCGGTAGATTTCCACCTCAAGCCACTCCGACAATGCATTGGTAACGGAAGCACCTACGCCATGCAATCCACCTGATTTCTTGTAACCGGAACCGCCAAATTTACCTCCAGCATGCAGAATGGTGTAGACAACCTGCGGTGTAGGAACACCTGTTTTATGCATCCCTGTGGGAATTCCACGACCATTATCCTGCACCGTAATGGACTGATCTTTATGTATCGTGACTGAAATTTTGGAGCAATGCTTAGCCAAATGCTCATCGACGGCATTGTCCACGATCTCCCATATCAAATGATGTAAGCCGGAAGCACTGGTACTGCCGATATACATTCCGGGTCTTTTGCGAACCGCGACAAGACCTTCGAGAACCTGTATATCATCCACATCATAATCCGATGTTGGGGCTTTTCCATTCGCAAATTCTAGCTGCTCAGTCATTGAAGCCCTCCTTTTTTATATATAGGGAGCTTTGAAGCCATTCAAAGACTCTCCTCTTTTATCCATTAATTCAATACATCTTTGCGTGAGAAAACGGTAAATGAAATAATTAGCGAAACCAATGCCCAAACGCTCAATACACTAAGGGAAAACGTTAAATCCATACCTTTGATAGGTGGCAAGCCTCCGGTCAAATACTTGGTTAAGTCCAAATTAACCATAAACAAATATTTCGCTGTTTCCCAGGAAGACACCATGTTCGAAAGGATCGTACCTGAAATTAGAACGGCTAGCATGACCCCCATACCAGCGGCAGTTGAACGGATTAAGACCGAAAGCATCAAAGACATCAAGGCGACCACCACAGCGGAGAACCAGACAAGCCCGAACTCCATGAGAAGGAAGAACCATTGATCTACCGCACGAACCAGACTGAAATCCACATCTGATCCTGTTAACTGAATCCCGGTAAACACAGGCATCGTCCAGCCATTGTAGCCAAAGACAACCCCCGAAATTAAGTAACTGAGCACGCCCGTGGACAGGACAGTTAGTGAAGTAAAGAAGATGACAGTAATTAATTTACTCAATAGGATTTTCCATCGCCGGACGGGTCTTGTCAACAATAATTTAATAGTCCCCGTAGAATGCTCCGACGATACGATGTCTGCGGAAATCACCATGATGATCAATGGAATGAATAATCCGACAGCATTTTTCACAAATTCACGGGTAAATGTCACCGCATTCGGTGAACTTGGATCGACATTTTTATCTAAATAATAGTTAGCTACCTGAATCTGAACACGCAGCTGCTGCTTCCACTCATCCGGTGTTCTTGCTGATCCTAAGCGCTTCTCCCAGTCCGCAATTTTCTGGCGTTGGTCCGCTTTCCAATCGGTCGTCCCGAATTGTTTTTGTGTATTTTGCGCCACACGCATCTGGGCATATGTGAACATAGGGATTAGCGCAAGCAGGATAAGTAAGATGACATAAAAGCGTTTTTTCTTAATCATTTTTATACATTCATTTTTGACAAGATCCACCAAAATACGCAATTCTCTCACCTTCCCCTATTGAATGGTTTCACCTTCGGTTAGGCTCAAGAACAGATCTTCCAGCGTTGGATTTTTGATTTCTACAGCAAAGAGGCTAATTCCTGCTTCCATCAATTGCCGACTTAGCTCGGGAACATGTTCTTGATCCATCTGGGTTACGATTGGCTTGCCCAAAGTTCGTGCATGAGCGGAAGCGTCCTGTTCCATTCCCTCAACCGCATGTACGAGCGGCGACGCAAGTAGAAGCCCCTCAGCTTGTTCGGCCGGAGACACGGTCCAGATCACTTTACCGCCTTGTGCAATCAAATCCTGAACTGCGCCGACTTGAATTACCTCGCCGTGGCTAATAATCGCCACCCGGTCACACATTTGCTGAATTTCACTGAGCAGATGGCTGGACACAAACAAACTCAGCCCATCTGCAGCCAGCCGCTGAATGAATTCCCTCATTTCCTTAATGCCTTGAGGATCCAGACCATTCGTAGGCTCGTCCAATATCAATAAGCTGGGGCGCCCAAGCAGTGCCTGGGCAATCCCCAAGCGCTGGCGCATGCCCAGTGAGTAAGTGCGTACTTTATCATGAATTCGTTGATCCATCGAGACAATCTCGACAACCTCCTGGATTCGCTGCTGATCCACATCCGGCAGCATTCTGGCGAAATGCTCTAAATTCTCCCAACCGGTTAGATACGAATATAACTCTGGATTCTCAACAATACAACCCACTTGACGCATGGCTTGATCGTGCTGCTTATGCACGTCAAACCCGCAGATCTGGATCGACCCCTCTGTCGGACGAATTAAATCAACCAACATTCGAATCGTGGTCGTTTTGCCTGATCCATTCGGGCCTAAGAAACCAAAAATCTCACCCGCATACACATCAAAAGATATCCCTTTGATAATCTCTTTGTTTTTGATCTTTTTCTTCACATTCTTGACCGACAAAACCGTTGTTGGTGCCGCACCTGATCCGTTCATCTACATCGCCCCCTATTTCAAAATTTGTACGATTCGATCAGCAATCCGTTCATATCCGTCACCATTGGGATGAAAATGATCGGCCGATGACAAATATTTGATCAAATTTTGTTCAAATAAATCATAGGTAGGGACAATCACCATTTGTGGATATTGATTCGTCAATTCGAATACACGGTTATTCCAGCGCTGTACGATTAACGAACCTTCTTTTTTCGGATCCAAATCAAGGAAAGGATGATATAAACCGACATAGAGCACGGTAGCTTTAGGATTCGCTTGATTAATCGCCTTTAGGATCTTGTCCATCTGGAGTAAGGCAGGCCCCAAACGTTTCTCAGCCGCTTCAGGATTGAATTCAGTTTGATTTTCACCGCTAAAAAGACCTTCCCCACCGGCAAAAATATCATTCCCACCGATCGTCAGCAAAATAATATCCGCTTGAGCGAGTGCATCTTGCGTCTTTTTGAGCGTAAGATCCTGCAACAACTGATCACTCTTATAGCCCGGGATCGCTAAATTGTTAAGCACAAATACCGGTTTTCCGGTTTCTTTCTCCAACTTCTCGCGAACACGGCCTACATAACCTTTGCCAGTATTATCGCCGGTTCCAGCTGTTAAAGAATCACCGAGTGCAACAATTTGCAGTTTGCTTCGACTTTCAATCATCGTTTCTTTTTTGGGAGTTGCTGTAACAATGTTAAGATCCCCGGATGCTTTCGGAAACCATATCTGATTCGCCGCATATGCAAAACCTACAGCGAAAACAATCGTGGAAATGGATGCGGTTAGGCCAATTGCCCCCCAGATGTAACGGGTTGATCTCAATGAAGTCCCCTCCTGCGAATAAATGGCATAATTCACTCTAAGAGTATAGCTTCTTGCCTAATTTTGCAAACGTTACAATTCAGATCTGTTCAAAAAGGGATCATTCGTTCGTATTCAATGCCTATTAAACCTAGCCTGCGGCTAGGTTCTTGGACATTTTGGCGAGGGGATAAATTAGGAACGCTAGAAGTGTTTATGCCTGTTTTGGGCTCTGCAATGGCAAAGAGCGTCGTGTGAAAAGGAACTATGATCCTCTATATGGCGGGAAATGGGGTAAACGTAGCATGAAAGGGAACTGAGATCCGCTATTTAAGCCAAATCTGCCGATTCCAACCGGGAAATGGATACATAGCGGATCGTAGTTCCCTCTGGCGTGGAATATGGCGGTTTTCAGAGTGATAGCGCCCTGTAGTTCCCTCAAACTCGCTATCCTGAAACATTTTGCTAAAAAAAGCCGATTAACCGCCATAGCAGTTAACCGGCTTGCGCTTGCTTCACACCGCATCTTGCAGGAATTTATACTGAGCTTGAATGAGGCCATAATAAATCTTCTGCTCTTTCATCAACTCATCGTGGTTGCCGATCTCCATCATTCGACCATGGTCGAGCACAACGATTTTGTCCGCATTGCGAATCGTAGATAAGCGATGAGCCACGATAAACGATGTCCGACCTGCCAGAAGCGTCTTGAGCGCTTCTTGAATTTTCAACTCTGTATCCGTATCAATACTCGCCGTCGCTTCATCCAGAATCAGCACTCGCGGATTGGCAAGCAGCGCTCTAGCGAATGAAATCAATTGCCGCTGCCCCATGGACAGCACATTACCTCGCTCCTGAACTTCCGTATCATAGCCGCTCGGCAGCGCTGCAATGAAATCATGGGCATGCACAGCCTTCGCTACATCCTCAATCTCACGGTCTGTTGCGTCCAAACGTCCGAAACGAATGTTCTCTCTTATCGTACCCGAGAAAATAAAGGTGTCTTGCAGCACAACACCGATTTGCGAGCGCAAACTTTGAATCGTTACCTCGCGAATATCCTGACCATCAATCAGGACTCTTCCTTTATTCGGATCATAGAAGCGGCACAAGAGGTTCATAATGGTACTTTTGCCTGACCCCGTATGTCCGACGAGCGCTATGGACTGACCAGCCTGTACGTCCAGTTGAATGCCATTCAACGCAGGGCGGCCAGGTTCGTATTCAAAAACCAAATTTTCGAATTTCACATGACCTTGAATACTTGGCAAAGCTTTGGCATTGTCGATTTCAGCCACACTAGGCTGTTCATCCATAAATTCAAAAATACGTTCCGCGGATGCCATTGCGATAAGCAGCTGCGAATACATTTGCCCCAAACGTGTGATAGGCTCCCAGAAATAGCCGATATATGTAGCAAAGGCAACTAACAAGCCCACAGATATTTCTTCGGTTTGAATGAGATGCGCGCCTAGCCAGAACAGTATGCAATAACCGATCGCCCCAGTAATCTCAATCAACGGTCCGAACGATTGGTTGAGCATGGAAGCGCGGTTCCAGGACAACCGATTGACCATGTTCATTTTGGTAAAGAAATGAATATTCGCCTTCTCTTGACTATAAGCTTGAGTCACCCGAATCCCTTGAATACACTCATTCAAATGCGCATTTAAGCGAGATTGCTTCATGGTAACGTCCTGCCAGGCATGACGAATCTTTTTGCGCAGCTTGGTAGAAATCAAGAACATAATCGGTACTGTCACGATGATGGCAGCGCCTAACTTGAAATTATAAGTCAATAGGATAATAATAATACCGCACAATTGAACAACATCGATCAATAAGTTAACGACACCGTTCGTAAACAAATCCTGCAAAGAATTCACATAGTTCGTAACCCGTACAAGTACCGATCCAGCGGGCCTTGTATCAAAGAATCGGAACGAAAGCTTCTGAATATGGCTGAATAAATCATGACGCAGATCGTATATGACCCGTTGTCCAATCATATTCGTATACTTGATACGAAACGTATTAGCAAGCCATTGGATGATATAAACAGCAAACATGATACCAACGATGATGAGCAGTAAATGGGTATCTTTCGGGATGATCGCTTTATCAATCGCTTCACGGATTAACAAAGGAACCGTCAGTTTGGTAATCGCGCCAACCAGCATCATCACAATAATAATTGGCAGCATTTGCTTGCGGTAAGGCTTCATGTAGCTAAATAAACGTTTCAATTGACCCCAATCAAAAGGTTTGTCAATCAATTCATCATCCTGATAGACGAAGCGTTGACCATCTTGCGACTGCTCCTGATTGTCAGAAGCATCGGCTTGCTTAGCATGCGTACTCAATGTGCTAACCTTCTTTCTTGCGCAATGACTTGATTATGAGCTTCTGTCTCTGTGTCTATCTCCTTAGCGGCAGCAGCTTGCTCGTCACCAATAGCTTTGGGAGGTTGATCTGCGTACTGAATTTGATACGTTTGGCGGTAAAGACCTTCCTGTTGGAGCAGATCGAGATGTTTGCCCCTTTGCACAATGCGGCCCTTATCCAACACAATAATTTCATCCGCATGTTTCAAAGAAGAAATCCGGTGGGCAATAATGAAGGTTGTACGCCCTTTCATAACTTCCCCGAATCCAGCTTGAATTTCATGTTCGGTTTCCATGTCGACTGCACTGGTTGCGTCATCCAGAACAAGAATTTTCGGATCTTTGAGCAGGGCTCTGGCGATCGCTATCCGCTGTTTCTGACCCCCTGACAAGCCCAAACCACGCTCGCCGACAACGGTATCATAGCCTTCCGGAAGTTCCATAATGAAATCATGAGCTTTGGATAATTTGGCCGCTCGGACGATCTCTTCCATGGACACTTCTTTGCGTCCATAGGCGATATTGTTACGAATTGTCGAAGAAAATAAGAATGTTTCTTGAAATACTGTTGCGATTTGATTGCGGTAGGATTCTAGCTGCAACGAACGAATATCCTTACCATCTAGTTGAACCTGACCCTCTTTGACGTTATACGCTCTCATGAGCAAGGAAATCACTGTCGTTTTGCCTGACCCCGTACTCCCCAGCAGACCGATTACCGATCCTGGAGGCGCGTCTACGGTAAAATCATATAGCGCAGGCTGTTTCTCCGGATAAGCGAAAGTCACATGATCGAAGCGCACATGTCCTTGAACGTCTTCCGTTTGCAAAGCCAGGGCATCTTGTTGATCTTTTACATGCATGTACTGATGCAGAATTTCCAGAATTTTCTCACCGGAAGCTTTCGTTTGGGTAAAGTTATTGATATGAAAACCCAATCCCCACATCGGTCCAATAATGTACCAGATTAAGCTGAAGCAGGCTACCAATTCGCCTAGCGTAATCGTGTCCTGAATGACCATATATCCGCCTGCGCCAAGCAAGGTGACGACACTCAGATTCGCCAAGACTTCCATAATCGGAAAATATTTGGCCCATATCCCGGAAGTTTCGATGTTCATCGTTTTGTAATCTTCATTTCGCGCTGAGAATTTCGTTACCTCATGCGACTCGCGGGCAAATGACTTGACGGTCCGCACACCTGTGATATTTTCTTGTACCGCTGTCGTCATTGTACTCAGCGATTGTCGGACCATCCGGAAAGCCGGGTGAATTTTACCTTCGAAGCGAATAGCTGTAAATGCCAGAAAAGGCATTGTAATCATCGTTAGAAGCGCTAGTTTCCAGTTGATCGAGAACATCATGCCCATCCCGAAAACAAGCATTAAGACAACGTTCAAAAGCTGAGCAAAACCAAACCCGATAAACTGTCGAATGCCTTCTAAATCCGCTGTCATCCGCGACATCAAATCGCCGGTTCTAGCCTGATCATAATACTGAAAAGATAAGTACTGAAGTTTGTTGTAGAGCGCATTCCGTAAGTGATAGGCAACACGATTGCCTAATCTTCCCCCGCATAATCCATGAAGAAATTGAAAAATTCCTTTCATTGAAACAACCAGCACGACCACTAAGGCTAACTTGGGAACGAGCTCGAATTGTTTCTTCGCAATTACGTTGTCGATTAAATACCTGAGTAAATTCGGATACACGAGACCAAGCGCAGTTGCCGTTGCTAAACATAAAATTGCTCCGAAAAATAACTTTCTTTCTGGCCAGAAATACGGCTTCAGTTGCCTGAACACATCCACGTCGGGTGTCCCCTCCTCAGAAGGATAATTTGGAAAAGCTAGGTAAGCGTTTTAATACTTAATGAATCTTAACACCATCACTAGGAGCGAGCAATCAGAGGAAAACAGGATATATACGCTTAATAGACCATAACTTCACAAAATCTTGCAGGAATCCCCCCTATTCTTTAAAATCATCCCGATAACCGCCAATGTAAACCCTTACATGACGATACAAAAAAAAGGGTTGGCCAAGTTCCTAAGAACAGAGCCAACCTTTAGATTTTTCAAGATACAAAGCCTTTTAATTGATGCTGTTTGGATATAAGTTCGTCTAAATCGATCTTCATTTCAAGCGCATCACGCATTCCCTCTGCATGCTCTTGCCACTGTCCAAGCATTCGCGTCTTCTGCTCAAGCAGCCAGTTGTCCAATTGATTGGCATAAGCCTCTTCAAGTTCCAACGTTCGGAGTTCCATAAAGTGTGCGACAGGCGCTTGAACACGATTTTCCAAATCTGCACGCAATTTGCTTTTGCCATCGCCCTCGAAAAATTGCTTAGGATTTTTGAAATGACTTTGCAGCAGCTTGAGTGTAACCTCCGGGACTTCCAGCTTCGCTGATATTTCAGGTGTAACGAATGCTGTTGATTCATACACGCCGCTTTCGTAACCATCCATGACTTGGCGAAGCTGCTCTTCCCAGCGTTTGACTCGATTGCCGCTGATCGCATTCATGCGATTCTCAACCCGAAGCGTCGTTGCCAACACTTCTTGCGACAAATCGTACCCAATCATGCGCAGCAATTCATTCCACGCGGACTGAAGGGCTTGCTTGGGATCTCTGGCTTCATCACGGAATGTGGACGGATTAAAAGCATAATTGTAAAGCTCGCCAAAGCGATATGTTGTCCGCTGCTTCACATAGTATAAAAGCTCCTGGATTTCTTTTTTCAGTTCTTTGATGTCGGCATCAAACCAAGTTGCGGCCACGAGATCAGCCCCGGTTTGCTCATCCTTCTGCAGCTGAGTCAACTGCATTTTCCGTTGTTCCTCGCCGGATTGGGCGCGTTCCAACCATTGCTGCATGGTAGCGATAGCTCGATTCAACTCCAGATTGGCGGAATGAATCGCCACTTCGCTAAGTTCATTGAATGTGAACTTGACAAATTCTTGTTCAAAAGGTTGAATCCCTGATTGGACAACCAGTTCTTCATTCCCTTTTATTTTCCCTTCGGCCGCCAAGTAACTGGAAATAGGGTAGATCCGCGGATTTCGAATGCCATGCTGGACTAAATTCGTTTCCACGTGCTTAATTACGCCATCGAGCTCCTCCGTGCTTGCCGCCAGATCGGCCGCATTCACAATGAAAAACATTTTATCCATTTCAAAGCTGTCTTTCACACGTCCAAGCTGTAAAAGGAATTCACGGTCCGCTTGTGAAAACGCGTGATTGTAATAGGTCACGAACAATATGGCATCGGCGTTCTTAATATAATTAAAAGCTACCCCTGTATGTCGAGCATTGATAGAGTCTGCCCCCGGTGTATCCACGAAGATGATCCCTTGATCGGTTAACGGATTGGAGTAATATAATTCGATAAATTCAACAAAACAGGATTTGGATTCATCCGCAACATAGCCTGGAAAATCTTCTTTGGTAATCCGCAACTCTTGGCCTAACTGATTATGCGCAAGTGACCAGCCTTTCTCTACCGCCTTCAAAAAGGAGTAATGCGGCTTTCCTTTGGCTGTAACGTCCGTTGGAGATAGGGCGCTTATTCGTTTCAACGCGGATGTCATATCTGCGGCTTGCACGCCGAGTATGTCAAGTGAATAGAGCACATCTTGCTCAATAGCGTCCGCTTTCTTCATCTTCACTTTGGCTGTGCCATGCGGCCAACCTTCTTGCGGCGGCATGATCTTATTGATCGCCGCCGTCGTTGGGTTCGGCGAGACCGGCAGCACTCTTTCGCCAATTAACGCATTGGCGAATGACGATTTGCCAGCACTGAAGGCGCCGAACAGCGCAATCGTGAACGTCCGCTGCCGCAGACGTTCGGATTTCTCGCGCATGGCGCGCGCAATCGACCGCATCGACGGCAATCCGTCGATGAGCGTGGAGGCCGCCTGCAAGTCGGCGGCCTTGCGCTCCATGCGCCTGCCGTGTTCACCCGAGGTGAACGCGGCAGGCGCGGGCGCGGCTGCCTCCACAGGGGCAGCCTTGACGCCTGCGGCCGCCGAAGCTGTGGCGGCGGCCTGCAGGATCTTATCCAGGGAGGTCGCGGCCAGCGCCCCGCTCAGCGGGGCGGCTGCCGTCTCCTCCAGGGGGGTGAACTGCTGCGCGTCCGGCAGCGCCGGCGCAGGAGGTCTAGGCCAGCTGGCCATGCGCAGCAGCTGGGCTTCTGCCTCCGCCTCGGATTCCTCGAGGCGCTGCAGTTCCCTGTAGGCGCTCAGGCGAATGCCAAGCGCCTCAAGCTCAGCCGCAAGCGAAGCTGCGGCTGGCACGGAGTCCTCGCGCACAGCAGCCGCGAGCAGATCAATCACCGCAAACGCCAGTTTGCGGTACTGCTGTTTCAAATCAGCAGCAATCTGCTTCATGTAATTCAACGTATATTCGCCGCCAAAGGTAGCGCCGGCATTCACTTGCGCACCCAGCCATTGCGTTGTCACAACGACCTGTAAAGCTTCGATCTGCGCGATGAGCGCTGGATCGTATTGCCCCTGGCTTTGCGCTGCCTTCTTCAAAGCATCGCGCAGATGCCAGTCGAGCTGCGCTTCCACCTGTTCAGCCAAGTCCGCCTGAAACGCCGCTAGCCGTTTCTCCGTCTCTGCAGCCGTCTGTGCGGCCCGCGAGAAGAAACCTACCTTGAACCCCGGCTTGCGGCTCTCCAAATAGGCGTGAGCCTGATCCCGAGTTAAGGCCGGCGTAATGTTGGCATTCTCAATGATCATGCCAACTTCCTTGCGCAGGCTCGCCGTCAATGCTTCCGGCAAGCCTTGCAGTACCTTCAGCTCCTCCTGCTTGGCAGCAGCTGTTGCCTGAACCTCTTGCACGTCGCCTTCTTGGCTGATCCTATCCAGGAGCTCATCTTTCTGCGGCTCATGCTGCTCAGCCAACCACTTGCCGTGCTCAGCAGCCAGATAGCGCGCGGAGGCGTCGATGCTGAAGCTGCGCAGCGTATCACCGCGCTCAATCAAACGGCTGAGGAGCCATTGCAGCTTTGCATATTCATTATGCGGATGACTCGGCTCCTTCATCGTTACGAACAGCAGGCCGTCCGGTTCAATGCCCCAGCTAAGAAACGCCTGCTTCGTACCTTCTTGATACTGTGCGAAGGGAAGCTCCCACTCTTTGTGCTTATCAATCATATTGACAATAAGATAGAGCGGCTTGCCCCACTCCTTCATTTTCTTCGTGAAGGCAAGGTTGACTTCAGACTGCACATGATTGTAATCCATCACATAGAAAACAACGTCAGCCAAATGCAAAGCCGACTCCGTAGACTGGTGATGCGCATCATCCGTTGAATCAATACCTGGCGTATCCAACAGCGCTGTATGCTCACCTAAAAAAGAGATTGGATATGTAATTTCTACGGTTTCAATATCTGTGCCGTTCACGCAATAGGCATCCAATTCATCCAAAGCGATGGTTGTTTGTCTCTCTTGCTGAGCAGCGCCCTCGCCTTTTGCGCGATGACTTACGTGCGCTCCAGGTGCCCCGTTGCGAATGCTTACGATATTGGCACTGGTTGGAATGGGACTTGAGGGCAGCAAGGTATGCCCGCAAAGCTGGTTAATCAAGGTTGATTTCCCCGCTGAGAAATGGCCACAGAACGCAATGTTCATTCGATCAGTGTGCAATTTATCGAGCAATTGTCCTAACTTGATCGCATTATCGTGATCCCCGGTCGTTTGCAAAACAACCTGCATCTTCTTCATCGCATCCGGCATAACCGAGATGCTTGTATCTATCGCTTGCGTCATTCGTACATTCCGCTCCTTATTCAACATTTCACCCTATTGCGACCCCTTAACGTACAGAAAAAAATCTCCCAGAGGGAGATTTGTCATTTAGGAGATAACGGCTTTTTCTTTTTCCGGCAAGAAAATTTCAAAAACGTCACGGTGCTGCAAGATCGTGATATCGGAATCTTTGACCTTCATAACAACAACTTCAGTTTTTGTTTTCATTTTGTCTATGTAGTTCTGTGGAACCTCACCAGATTCACTGACAGTAACACCTTCTATGACTTTTTCTTCGTTATCAGCTAATGGTGTATTAATCACTTGCTCAAAAATATCAGAGAACAATTCGAAGCTATTCGTGTATACGGCGATGCATTTCATTTCAAATCCCATCCTTTGTCTGCATATCATTTGTTTGTAATAGTTTTCCTAATTGCGCCTGGTTTCATACGCTTCTTCCCTTCACGGCATATATCCAACAGCGGGCATACCGTGCACATCGGGTTTTGTGCTTTGCAGTGATAACGGCCAAAGAAGATCAAACGATGATGCGTCAGCGTCCATTCTTCCTTGGGCACCTTCTTCATCAGTTTCTTCTCAACTTCTAGCACCGAATCATCCCAACCTACCAGGCCTAATCGTTTGGCGACTCGTTCGACATGCGTGTCAACGGCAATCGCAGGAACACCAAATGCGTTCGATACCACGACATTCGCCGTTTTACGGCCTACACCAGGGAGCTCGACCAATTGCTCGTGCTTCTGGGGAATTTCTCCATCAAACTTGTCCAGTAACAGCTGACACAATTTCTGAATATGGCTTGCCTTATTTCGAAATAGTCCAATCCGACGAATATCCTGCTCAAGCTCCCCCAAGGGAACTGCCAAATAATCTTCAGGTGTCTTATATTTCTGAAATAAATCCAATGTCACCTTGTTGACGGTTTCATCGGTACATTGCGCTGACAACAAAACAGCAATCGTGAGTTCAAACGGATTACTATGGCGCAGCTCACAATGTGCATCCGGAAAAAGTTCAGCTATGGTATCCAAAATATGCCTTACGATTTTCTGCGTCATGTCTTTACTTCCTTAGGGACGTAATATTCTCCAGTTTAGCGAATTGTGCGGGTAGAATCAATGCTTGAAAGCGTCAAAATGCGAACATTTTCTAAATAATTGCCATATTTATTTTTAAAATGAATAAAAAACCGCCTGCAGCAGGAGAAAAGCTCCTAACTTACAGACGGATGAGCATGCTGTTTTGTTCAAAACCTATTTTTCAATCTCAACAAGTTTGTTATCCAGGACGTAGATTGTAACAATATCACCGCTCACAAAAGAGGTTGGCGCTACGAGATCTGTCCCTTTGTGATAATAAGCTCGAGGGAAAATATTATAAGTAGTTTTATCACTGGATGTTGTTGCTTTGAAGTTAAATTGGTTGACGATATTGTTGTAGTTGTCCACTTCGCGTTTGGAAGCCACGGCAACTTGAATGAGCACTTTATCGCTCGCATCTTTCATCACTTGAACACGATCCCCCACTTTGATAGAGGAGAAACTCCAATCCAAGCCGCCATTCAATTTAACTCCATAGTTGCTGCCTGCATTAATAACTTGATTCTTGCCAGAGAAGTCCTGAATCGTTAAACTTGTGCTCGCTGCATTCACCGCTGTGACTTTACCGCGAACCGGAGAAATAATCTCAGCTTTCAAAACGGCAAGCCCTTTGAACGTCAATTTCACATAATCATCAATGGCAAAATCGGACAGTGTTCCAACGGTTTGATCTGCTTTAACAATCGGTACACCATCTAAGGAAATGGCAAAAGTCGTATTAGCCTCATCGGTGACAGTTAATTGTTTGCTATTCACATTAATAATTGCAGTTTTGTATAGGGCTGTCTTGCTTGTCACAATTTTCGTTACAATCCCTTGATCGAAGCTGAGAAGCAAACTAACATTATCCCCCACTTTTAAATCAGACAGCGTGCTATTCGGCTTATTGGCAAGCTCAACTTGCGGCGCATACGTCAGCTTGAACGTTAAGTTTTGACCGCTGTCCGTTTTTAAAGTGATATTATTCGTTTGCAAATTCAATTGCGTTAATGCCCCGTCCAATTGGGCGGACATTTTAATTTGCGTCACGGTATTTTTGGAAACTAATAAATCCACATATTTCCCAGCAGTAAATGTTCCGCTGAAACTTGAGAAAGGAAGTGAAGTTCCTGCATAAGAAATCGAAACCGTATCCGTTAATTTATAAGCGTGTAGATCTCCTTTATTATCTATAACAGTTAATGCTTTTGACACAGTATTATAGCTGTCAATCTTAGCAAAGTAGAGATTATCAATTGAACGGTTCGTAACAGTAATTAACGTAACTTTGTTATTCAACACATCTAATTTCAGCTGATCTCCTGGCGCAATATCATAAATACTCGCCGTATCTAAACCATTGATTTGAACTCGAACATTATCTGATAGTAAATAAGCAGCTAATGCGGAGCCAGTCGCCTTAGTAATGGTAAGATAGGTCTTGTCATCACTTAAACCCTTAAGTGTCCCCTCCACGCTTACGCCAACATCCGCTTGCTTTTTGACAACGACCTTCACGACTTCGTTATTCTTCACCGTGTAGTCAACGGTATCTCCCACATGCAGGGAATTGATATCCACTAGCGTGTTATCCGCCAAAGTTGCAACCAGGCTGCTAGAGAAACTATATGTTTCCGCTTGTCCCGATGCTGTTTCCAAAATGGTAACTTGCAAGGCATCTTTGTTTATTGTTTGAATAGCACCTGTTGATGTTTTGTTTACAGGAACTTGTTTCACGATAATGGATGTATATTTATCTGTCTTTACAATCTTGCTTTTGCGCAATTGAATCTTGCTGCCTGCAACAACATCCCCTAGACTTAGCCCGCGCCCTTGAGCGTCTGTCACACTAACATCCGATGCCAAGTCATAACTCTCATAATCATCCAACGTTGCTTTCATCGTTGACAGGTTTAATTTTAGCAAGCTGCCTTCTTTAATATCCAACTGCAATTGATCACTTAGAATCTCAACATAGTATGCAGTGCCATTGACTTGAACGATGGATACTTCGTACGTTTCTTCAAGTGTATTTGCTGCAATTGCTGTATCATTCTTGTTGCCATAGAACACAGCATTTGAGGACAATTTATATGTACTCGTATTGCCGTCTTTATCCATCAGACCAATGCTGCCGCTTGTTAAAGTAGTCAAATAGCCTTTTTTGACACGTGAAGGCAAATTCACTAATTCCTTTTGCGAACGGCTCAAAAATGCCGCCATCTGCGCGCGTGTCACAGCCCCTTTGGGTTGAAAAGTGCCATCTTCAAACCCGTCAACGATTTTGAGTGCGACGGCTGCATTGACATAACCGAGGGTCGTACTGCTGATCGTGCTGTTATCTTTGAACGCCGTTGTGGTCGATGATAAACTCTGCGCAAAGGAAGCTTTGCCAATCGCCTTGATGACAACTTCTGCAACCCATTCTCTCGTTGCTTTTCTTTGTCCCCATTTGTCCTTGGACTTATCGCCTGCGCTTCTTTCTTTCTCTTCCTCATTGGAAATGAGTCCCTTTTGAAGGGCAATAGCTACATAATTACGAGCATAATTATCTACAAGCATGAAATCAGGGAAAACTGTTGACGTTGTCATGGCATCGACTTCGCCTTGCAGACCCATCATCCGAGTGGCCATAATCAATACATCCTGCTGTGTAACGGAATTCTCCGCACGGTAAGCACCGTCTTCAAATCCATCAATAATGCCTTCCAGAGCCAGTTTGGATATATGACGAATACCCCAATAATCCGTACTTACGTCAGGAAATGAAGTTTTAACAGTCGTTGCACTCGTTTGTGGTGTCTGTGTAGATTCTGCCGCCAATGCCGGTGTTCCCGCCAAGCTTGTTACGATTAATGAACTTACAATTGCACTAGCCAATTTCTTATTTTTCATCGTTGTTATGAACTCCTCTGCATCGCCATTTAGTTAGGTCTTTTAATCGGGTATGGAAGTTCCAGATGTCCCATCAAGCTGTCCACTTGTTTGCCATCTTTCAGCACATAGACAGACTTCACTTCCGGAAATTGAAAAACGGTTTTTTTGAGGGCTTGCAAAAATAAATCCTCACCTGGCGCGCCAAGCTGCGTTTTGGGACCGAATTTCATATCCAATTTCAGTTCACCTTTGGCTTTGTCAAATGCAACACTGGTGAATTTCAAATCATCGAACAAAGGAACTGCTTTGGGATCGTCAGACTTCTTGAGCGCATTCAATGCTGCTTCATACACATCTGCATCCAGCTTGTAGCTGATCGTCACTTCTTTTTCAATCAGCTTCATTTCGTCTTGATCACTAAAAAAAACGTTGACCTTTTTTTGCTTCAAAGGATCAGGTGTTGGTGTAGGCATGGGTGTTGCACTTGGTGTCACCGGTGTCGAGATGGGTGCCGTTGTAGGTTGCGGTGTTGCTGCTCCTGTGAGCTGAGGTTTCTGACCACAGGCACTTAAAGTCAACGTGATGGCACTTACAAGCAGAACCCCATGTAATAGGCGACTTGTTTTCGTCATCTCTCTCACTCCTTACGTTTTGCCTGACAAAATGAACATTGGAAGCATAAGGGACAGCTTCTTTTCTTATTTGAGGCCTAAATATTGCTTAATAGCTGCAGCGATTGAAGCTGCTACCTTATCTTGAAAAGCTTCCTTGTACATCGCTGTTTCGTCATTCTTGTTGGATAAGTAGCCAACCTCAACGAGCACAGCCGGCATCGTCGTTTTGGTAATAACACGATAATCGGCTTGACGCACTTTACGATCTGGAAATCCTGTCGCAGCAACCACTTTCTCATGAACGACATTGGCAAAATCTATACTTTCCGGTCTGTTATAGTACGTTTCTGTTCCTGATACGGTTGCTTTGGCACTGTTCCCATGAATGGATAAGAACAGATCCACCATGTTGTTATTGGCAAAAGAAACACGATCATCAAGCGGGATGAAAGTGTCATCCGCTCTTGTCATCATGACCACCACACGCTTGTCTTGAGCCAGCAGCTTCTCTACCTTCTTCGCTGTAGCAAGTGTGAATTCCTTCTCGTGCTTCCCAGTAATGGATAAAGCACCTGGATCTTGGTCACCGTGACCAGCATCAATAACCACTGTTAATTGGTGCTCCACAATGGAAGCCGACCACTGATTGGGAAGCTTCGACACTTGCGTCTTATAGTCCGCAGCGCCTTTTAAATCAAGGATAATTCGCACCGTAGCTGGATTATCCGCGAAGTTGGAGAAGCGAATTTTCTGCACAAGCGCATGCTTGGATGGCAGCTCCCCTGCGTTGTTAACTAGCAATTTTTGGAGTGACTCATCCAACTTCGTATTGGGGAAATCAAAGACAAGTCTGTTTGGATTAGCAAGCTTCATCATAATTGGAGCAAGCGTGCCATCCTTGGCGTTTACGATCAATTCTTTGTCAGTAAGTGAGATTGACGTAAGCAAATGCACATTCTGATCAGGCGTTGTCGGGTCCGTGCCTGTTCCTGGGTTTGGATTTGTCCCCGTTCCTGGCTTGGTCGGTTTCGGCGTTGTTACACCGCCATTCTCAGGCTTATCGACGTTATCGACGGGTCCTGTAACCGGCTTGGAATCGCCATCCTCTGGCTTGAACATATGAACGGATGAAGTCGCAGCATCCCATTTAAATTCTATACCCATTCTTTTGCCGATGAAACTTAGCGGAAGCATGGTATTGCCATTCTCAATGACTGGGGCTACTTCCATCTGTTCTTTTGCACCGTTAATGACAGCCATTTTGCTATCGATCACCAATTGGATATTCACGTCATCCTTGACAATCGTTACTTGGCGAGCGGCTGCATTCCAGGTTACTTTGGCACCGATTTCTTGAACAATAATACGCACGGGAACGATTGTATTCCCACTGACGACATGGGGGGCAACCTCTGTTGAAGTCAATCTTTTCTCATTCATAAACAGCTTGATAACCGCAGGCGATTCTGCGCCAAGCGCGTAAGATGGAAGCAGCAGCATACAGACTAACAAAATCAAACAAAATGCAGGAAATTTCATCATTCACCTCTATGTAATGTCGGAATTGTGGATTCTCAAGTGAAACTCGCAATCTATTATTTAAATTCAGCGGCAATAGGTCAATATTATGAATAAAAATCACTCTCCCGACAGCACAACCCCCGTTCCTTCGACAATCTAGTAATCTATTAGACGTAACAAACTGCCAAAAGTTGCAAAATAAAACGAAAAAAACGAACCGCTGTAACGATACAGCGGTTCGTTTTCCAAGTGAACATTCGCATTAAAACGCAAAAAGCGCAATCCATGGAAATCCACGAATTGCGCTTGATCTCACATCTTATTTATAAGCCAAACGTTTTTGGTGCGCTTGCTCATAAGCTGTAATTTTTGCTTCGTGCTGCAATGTCAAACCGATATCATCCAAGCCTTGCAGCAAGAATTGACGACGGTGCTCATCGATGTTGAACGTAATTTCCAAGCCATGCTCATCTGTCAGCTTGTTGTTTTCAAGATCGACACTCAGCTTGTAGCCTTCATATTTCGCTGTACGAGCAAACAAATCATCCACTTGCTCTTCGGACAGCTTGATTGGCAAAATGCTGTTTTTGAAACAGTTGTTGTAGAAAATATCCGCATAGGATGGCGCGATGATGACGCGGAATCCGAAATCTTGAATCGCCCAAGGTGCATGCTCACGGGAAGATCCGCAGCCGAAGTTCGCTCTGGAGAGCAAGACGGATGCTCCTTGGTAGCGATCTTGGTTTAACGGGAAGCTCTCAATCACATTCCCCGCTTCATCCCATCTCCATTCGAAGAAAAGGAATTGTCCGAAGCCGGAGCGTTCGATTCTTTTGAGAAATTGCTTAGGAATAATAGCATCTGTATCTACATTTACACGATCCACGGGACCGACTAGGCCTGTATGTTGTTTCAAAGCTTCCATGTTTTCATTCTCCTTAATCAACCAAAATTAAGCTTGTTGGTATTCTTTGATTTCCCAATCACGAACATCGTAGAAATGACCTTTGATCGCTGCTGCAACCGCCATAGCTGGTGAAACCAGATGCGTGCGTCCGCCGCGGCCTTGACGGCCTTCGAAGTTACGGTTGGACGTAGATGCACAGCGTTGACCTGGTTGCAGAACGTCTGGGTTCATAGCCAGACACATGCTGCAGCCTGCATCGCGCCATTCGAAGCCCGCATTAGAGAAAATTTTGTCCAAGCCTTCTTTTTCAGCTTGAATTTTGACGCGGCCTGAACCTGGTACGACGATAGCCGTTACACTAGGATCAACTGTGTAGCCTTGTGCAATTTTGGCAGCTGCACGAAGATCTTCAATACGTCCATTGGTACAGGAACCGATGAAAACATAATCCACTTTGAGGTCCGTCATAGGCGTACCTGGGGTTAAATCCATATATTCAAGCGCTTTTTCAGCCGCTTTGCGTTCATTCTCAGTTTCGAAGCTTTGCGGATCCGGAACAAGCGCGTTTACGCCAGTACCCATACCCGGGCTAGTTCCCCAGGTTACTTGCGGGATCAACGTGTCTGCGTCAAATTCCAACACCCAATCATACTCAGCGCCTTCATCAGTCACAAGCGTAGCCCATTCTGCTACCGCTGCATCGAAATCAGCACCTTGCGGCACGTATTCACGACCACGCAGATAGTTGAAAGTCGTTGCGTCAGGAGCAATCAAACCTGCTCTCGCTCCACCTTCAATGGACATGTTACAAACCGTCATACGCTCTTCCATGGAAAGACTGCGGATCGCTTCGCCTGTGTATTCAATAACGTACCCAGTTGCGAAATCCGTGCCGTATTTGGCAATTACGCCCAAGATAAGATCTTTTGCTGTAACGCCTGGTTTCAAGTTGCCAGTAATGCGTACTTCCAAAGATTTAGCTCTGGACTGTTGCAGTGTTTGCGTTGCAAGCACGTGTTCAACTTCACTTGTTCCGATACCGAAAGCAAGCGCACCGAACGCACCGTGAGTGGAAGTATGACTATCGCCGCAAACGATCGTTTTACCTGGGTGTGTAAGGCCAAGTTCTGGACCCATAACGTGCACGACACCTTGGTCGATGCTGTCTAGGTCGAACAGTGTAACGCCGAAATCACGGCAATTTTGGGAAAGTGTATCAATTTGTTGCTTGGAAATCGGATCTGTGATGTTGAAGCGATCCTTCGTTGGTACGTTATGATCCATTGTTGCAAAAGTCAGATCAGGTCTGCGAACTTTACGACCCGATAAGCGAAGTCCTTCGAACGCTTGTGGAGAAGTTACTTCGTGCACCAGTTGCAAGTCAATATAGATAACGCTAGGTTTGCCTTCTTCCTGGTTAATTACGTGATTATCCCAGATTTTCTCAAACATTGTCTTTTTACTCATATCCAGTCACCTCTTGTCATTATCCGCTCTTATTGTTCTTGTCTTACCCTCATAACGTAGTTTAGCACGGAAATCGTCATTGCTCCAAGATATAATAACTATAAGCTTGATAGATTCTACCTATGAGTGTTTCAAATCCAAATGAGATGGTTAGTTTGTAGTATAAGCAATTATACCAGAATGAAAAGGAAGTGTATGTGTATGTTATGGACAATCTTCGTCATTATATTAGTTATGTGGGCTTTGGGTATGGGTTTTGGCATTGGAGGCAGCTTGATTCATTTGCTGCTTGTCGTGGCTTTAATCTCATTAATCTTCAATTTGGTTACAGGTCGCAGAAGCAGTTAGAAACGCCACATTTCCACAAGGCTGTCCACAAGGTTAAAACCTGGTGGGCAGCTTTTTCTATTACAGTCTGGATTTACTTCTATTCGCAGATCGTTGATCGCTTATTTCAGCGGTTCCCTATATCTGATATAGTTAGGGTACACTTTATAGGTAGAACCAATAAACATGACCCATGCAATTACTTTTCAGGAGATGAACTTACATATGGAATTACGCCAACTACAATACGCGATTCAAATTGCCATCGAACGCAATTTCTCAAGAGCCGCGGAAAAGCTGCATATTGCCCAGCCCTCCCTTAGCCAGCAATTATCCAAACTGGAGAAGGAGATTGGCGTTCTGCTTTTCCAACGCAGCACGAATTCTGTGGAGCTCACGCACGCAGGTTCCCTATTTGTCGAAAAATCACAAAAAATTCTCGACATGGTGGAACAGCTCAAAAAAGAGATGGAGGACATCTCGCAGATGAAAAAAGGGCGACTTGTCGTCGGCAGCATGCCGATTACCGGATCGACCATTCTGCCCTTTGTTGTCCCAGTCTTTCAAGCGGCCTACCCGGACATCGAAATTTCTCTGGTTGAGGAAACATCTTCGAATCTAGAAACGCTGACGATGAGCGGGCAAACGGATATCTCGCTGCTCTCTTTGCCGCTGCGTGAAGATTCACTTATCTATGAGACCATATTGGAAGAAGAAATTGTCCTCGCCGTTCCTCCCCAGCATCTACTGGCGACAAGCAAGGAACCGGTCCGAATTGAACAATTGGAACGCGACTCCTTCATTGCGCTGAAAAAAGGTCAAGGATTCCGAAAACTCACCTTGGAATTGTGCCAAAAAGCCGGCATCATTCCCAATATCGTCTTCGAATCCAGCAACATGGAGACGGTTCAATCGCTTGTCGCAGCTGGGATGGGCATTGCATTTGTCCCTTATTTAATTTCCAAAAGAAGCTTTAGCGAGCTGTCTCCTATCCATCTTCAGCTCGAGGGCAGGCCGACCAGAACGTTGGTTATCGCTTATCGCAAGGGCAGATATCTGTCCAAAGCTGCAGAAGCCTTCGTGGCCACGATGAAAGAAGTTATGAATTCAACCGAATAGCAATGGAGGTCATCACGAAGATGAACAAAACGCAGCGGCTAATCCAATTGATG
Organism: Paenibacillus sp. HWE-109; assembly: GCF_022163125.1. Taxonomy (NCBI): domain Bacteria; kingdom Bacillati; phylum Bacillota; class Bacilli; order Caryophanales; family Paenibacillaceae; genus Paenibacillus; species Paenibacillus sp. HWE-109. Next base: position 3,982,954 of record NZ_CP091881.1, read on the forward strand.
ATGGCTGTCAATGAGCGCATGCAATTCACAACGAAGGAAATGGCTGATGAATTCGGTGTTTCCGAGCGCACCATGCACCGCTATTTGCAAGAGTTAAGCGAACTCGGGATGCCGCTTTACACCGAATTCGGCCCGCATGGCGGTTTTCGCTTGCTGAAAAAGCGAATGCTCCCGCCGATTCTTTTTTCGGAACAAGAAGCCGTCGCCATGTTCTTCGCCTTTCAATCGCTTCAGTTTTATGGGGCGCTTCCTTTTTCAGCGGAATCTGTGACCGCTCTGAATAAGTTCTATCACAACCTGCCATCGGATACGAAAGCCCGAATCGATGCCTTGAAAGACCGCGTCTCGTTCTGGACACCCAGCCGGACGCAAAGTTCGCCTTACTTAGAGCAGCTGCTGGACGCAGCGATTGCCGAGCAGCCCCTGTTCATCACCTATAGTTCCAAGGATGGCGATAAACAGAGAGTCTTGCAGCCTATCGGCATTTACTCATCCAATGGCTTCTGGTATTTCCCCTCTTATTGTTTCCAAAAAGAATCCATTCTCCTGTTTCGAGCTGACCGGATTCGAGCTTTGAAACCAGCCGGAGCTGAGTATTCACCCAAAGACTTTCAGCATTACACACTTGGAGACTGGCTGAAAACTGGGCATGATGCAAGTAAAGAAGCTGCCACACTTCCTTTGAAGGTCAGATTTAGTCCTGAAGGCGTAAGAGCCTATGAACGAAGCAATGGCCCTGATGAACATTTGGAACGCAGGAAAGATGGCAGCGGTTATTTGGCGACCCAGATTCACCCAAGCAATTTAGCATACTTTTCCAACTATTATTTAAGTTTAGGCAAAGAGGCTGTCGTGGAACAACCTCCAGCTATGGTCCAGTGGATACGTGAGCAAATTCAGGCGATGCAGATCGCGTACGGCAAGGTTTCTCAGTGACTTTGAAGACTATGACAAGAATTGTCTGGGATTCGCTATACACTTATGAAGAAGCTTGGAAGAACACAAACTAGGCTTACGATAAGGAGGCAGTCCAATGACTCAATTCAACAACTTGCAAGGTAAAATAGCTTTGGTAACAGGCTCTAGTCGAGGAGGAGGCCGCGGGATTGCGTTAGCTCTCGGTGAAGCAGGAGCAACAGTCTATGTGACAGGACGCAGCACCAGAGCACAGTCCACAAGAGCAGATGTCCCGGGAACCATTGAAGACACCGCAGATGAAGTTACAAAACGAGGTGGTCAAGGTATTGCGGTACGCTGTGACCATACGCTGGATGAGGATGTTAAAGCGCTGTACGAGCAAATTAAACGCGAGCAAGACACGCTCGATATCGTTGTCAATAACGCGTGGGGCGGCTATGAGGATTATGAAGACGTGGACTTTCAAGCGCCATTTTGGGAACAGCCGATGACACGGTGGGACAAAATGTTCGGCGCTGGATTGCGCGCCCAGATGGTTTCCAGCCGATATGCCATGTCAACCTTTTGGCTCGAGCAAAAAACAGGACTATTGATCAATACAGGCGTTTACCCGGATATTGGCGGCGATAATCCAGTGAATGTGTTCTATGATACGGTTAAACGTGCAGTAGCCAACATGTCCCGCACCATGTCTTTGAATCTCAAAGCCAATGGGTTGGACATTACCGCACTTGCTTTGGCTCCGGGCTGGATGAGAACGGAAGCCGTGCTTCACCATTACGGGCTCCAACCCGATGACCTTGACTTCCTGAAGGTTGAAGCTCTGCAAGCTACAGAATCTATTGAATATATCGGACGCGCAGTGGTCGCGTTAGCTTCTGACCCGCATGTTCATCTGAAAGCCGGGCAGCTGCTGGAGGCCGGCACTTTAGCGGAGGAATATAGCTTTACGGATATCGACGGCAGACGCGTCCCTCCATTTCGCGCGTAAGCCGCTATGATTAGATGAATAACTTTTGAAAAAAATTTCGGCGGTTGGATTGACAAGCAAAGCTTGTACATTTACCACTGTCACATCGAATGCCTCCTGCATAGGTTATATAAAAGTTTCTTATCGTTTGACCAACTTTTCTTGATAAAGAAACAAATGCCTAGGAGGCGGAAACCATGTCCTTATTACAAGCAATTGAACAGACATTCTGTAAATTGCAGGATCCTTCGCTGGAAGAACTGCAAGCAGCCCTGCAAGACATCGAGGGCACATTAGGAGAAGTGCCGGCTTATGCAACAGAACCTCAGCAATTCGCATATGGCCGCAGTGTGATCTATAGCGCTACCAATTTAGAGGTGATAGTCATCCACATCCCTGCTTTCGAAGCTACCGCCATTCACAATCATGGACCCGCGATTGGCGCTGCTTGCTTAATTCGAGGCTCCTTGCTTAACACGAAGTACCGTTTGGATAATGAAGGTTACCCCATTAGTCATGCGGAAGATCGCATTCAGGCAGGCGAGTATTTTACAGCCCCAAAGGATCAAATTCATCAATTAAGCAATCCGGGTCAGGAAGCCGCAATCTCTCTTCATGTCTATAGTCCGCCTCTGCGTCAAGTAGAACGGTATTTGCCCTACAGCGAGATTCTTGACTACGTCATTTAAAAAGAAAAACCTAGCCCCCTAACGAACTCAATACCCTTTATTTGGCCAAAATCGCTCATTCTGAAAATCTAATGAATGCCAGATGCGCTATTTTAAGCAAATGATCATCATTCTGCCAATAAAGTGCCGGATAGCGCCAACTCCGTTCATTACATCTCCAAAGTAGCCATTTTCCGGTCTATAAGCATCATACAGTTCATTAGATGTCCTTTGAGACAGAAACCACCGCAGCAAAAAAAGCTGTGTAAACGCCAGTAAATAGGAAGTAAGCATCGCTCGACCCAGACCCAAACATATAAATTCGTTAAGAAAAACCCCCTGAAATCACGCAATCAGCGTTATGTCAGGGGGTTTGCTATTAGAACTGAAGGGACGCCTCGATGAAGGCTTTCAATTCAGAAATCGGAAGACGCTTTTGTTCCATCGTGTCACGATCGCGAACTGTCACTTGACCATCCGTCTCCGACTCGAAGTCGTACGTAATACAGAATGGCGTACCGATCTCATCGTGACGACGATATCTTTTGCCAATAGAGCCTGTATCATCGTAATCAACCATAAAATGCTTCGCCAGATCCGCGAATACCGCTTGCGCACCTTCACTTAACTTCTTGGAAAGCGGGAAGATAGCAGCTTTGATTGGCGCAAGGGCCGGGTGGAAGTGAAGAACGGTACGGCTGTCGTCGCCTTCCAGCTTCTGCTCTTCGAAAGCATCAATCAAAAGCGCCAGGGTTACACGGTCAGCACCAAGCGACGGCTCGATGCAATATGGAATATAACGCTCATTCGTTTCTTGATCGATATAATTGAAATCCTCACCGGAATGCTCCATGTGCTGTTTCAAGTCGAAGTCCGTACGGTCTGCGATGCCCCATAGCTCGCCCCAGCCGAAGGGGAATTTATATTCAATATCCGTTGTCGCATTACTGTAATGGGACAATTCATCATCATTATGATCACGCAGACGAAGATTGTCAGGCTTGGCGCCTAATGACAATAACCAATTGTGGCAGAAGCTTCTCCAGTACTCGAACCATTTCATGTCTTCTCCTGGTTTACAGAAGAACTCAAGCTCCATTTGTTCAAATTCACGCGTACGGAACGTAAAGTTCCCCGGTGTGATTTCGTTGCGGAAACTTTTACCGATTTGGCCGATACCGAATGGCAGCTTTTTGCGCATCGTGCGCTGCACGTTTTTGAAGTTTACGAAGATCCCTTGTGCTGTCTCAGGACGCAGGTAAACGACGTTGGAGCTGGCTTCTGTTACGCCTTGGAACGTTTTGAACATCAGGTTGAACTGGCGAATGTCAGTGAAATCCTTACTGCCGCAATCCGGACAAACGATGTCGTTCTCCACGATTAATTTCATCATATCGTCGAAAGTCATGCCGTCTACGATAATTTCGATATCTTTCTCCGCCAATTTGTTCTCAATCAATTTATCCGCGCGGTGACGGGCTTTACAGCTTTTGCAATCGATCATCGGATCGTTGAAGTTGCCTACGTGTCCAGATGCTACCCAAGCTTGCGGATTCATCAGAATCGCGGCATCAAGACCAACGTTATAAGGAGACTCTTGAACAAACTTTTTCCACCAAGCGCGCTTGATGTTGTTTTTCAGCTCAACACCCAGTGGACCGTAATCCCACGTATTAGCCAAACCGCCATAAATCTCGGAACCTGGGAATACAAAACCTCTGTGCTTCGCTAAAGCTACGACTTGATCCATTGTAACACTCATTGCTCATTCGCTCCTTCATCTTCTCGTAAAATGACTCTAACAACCGTTTGGTGTTGAGCAAACAACAAAAAAAGCTCAACATCCAAAGGCATCAAAGAATGCCTAGGGACGAGAGCCTTACGCACCCGCGGTTCCACCCTAGTTGATACAGCCATATCAGCCTGTATCCCCTTTATCGTATTGGCTCCGGACAGCCTTTCCTTGAGCTTCATTGTCTGGGCTCTCACCGTCCCCAGCTCGCTGAACTAGAAGTTGTTCAAGTACTATTCATCCTTCACAGCCATAATTGATCATTCAATTGGCTTTAGTTTACAGAAAAACCGACAAAAAATCAAACGGAAATCGGTAATCTTTTCATTTCATTCATACAAATGCGGACGGCGGTCTTCAAAAACAGGAATTTTGGCGCGAACGCGGACAACTTCCGTTAAATCAATCGTAGCGTGCAAAACAGCTTCGCTTTCGTCGCCTTCCACGATAACTTCTCCCCATGGATCAATCACCATGGAATGCCCGAAGAAATCCGTCGTCCCGCTGGTGCCAACGCGGTTGCAGGAAACCACGTACATCTGATTCTCAATAGCCCTTGCCATCAGCAGGGTACGCCAGTGATGCAAGCGTGGATGCGGCCATTCCGCAGGAACGAATAAAATACGCGCGCCTTCGAGCGCCAATTTGCGGGCAAGCTCAGGAAAGCGAATGTCATAGCAAATCATCGCCCCGGCTGGCACGCCTTCAAGTTCAAAACGGCCAAGCTGGTCTCCGCTGTGCAGGAATTTTTCTTCGTCCATCAGACGGAACAGATGGATCTTGGAATACTCCGCGATCTCAGCGCCTTCCCGGTCAAACGCATAAATCGTGTTGAGTACGCGATCTTCTCTTTTATCGGCAATGGACCCGCCAATCAGATTCACATGATGCGTCTTCGCGAAACCACTCAAGAACGCTTTGGTGCGCTCTCCGTTCACATCCGCTAGCTGCTGAATCTCAGTCAGCGCATAGCCGGTATTCCACATCTCTGGGAAAACGATGACGTCGGGTTTGGTCTCATTGCGTACCGCTTGTTCAAGAAGCTGCTCCAAGCGTCTAAAGTTCGTGTCGGGCTCACCGATTGTAATATCCATTTGAATCAGTGCAATATGCAGGAATTGTGATTCTGACATGCGTGGAAAACTCCTTTCATTGGCAAAAAACATCTATCTCTTCATAGTAGACGAAATATGCGCCGAACTCAATGCCGAGTGTTAAGGTTTGAATTGTTTGGACTGTCCGCGTGCAATGCTTAGCGTCTGCCACTGCCCGCTGGCCCAATGCTTACAAAGTAAAACGATCTGCCCCACATGATAACCATAATGGGCGACTTGCCTTTGAATCGCTTGAAGAACGGTATGCCCTTCACCGCGAATTTGCACGATTCGTAGAACATCTTCATCTTCCAATGCATTAAGCGCACTGAATAACACCGACCATCCTTCTTCCCAGAGTGACATCAGCGTTTCCCGCGATTGACCTTGTCCCTCGAATTCGCCGTCGCGTTCCCTCGTTGCTTTTTCACCGTCAGTCGTTAAGAAATCCGTCCAGCGCGACTGCATATTTCCGTGCATATGTTTAATCAGCACCTCAAGGGAATTCGACTCTTCATCTAATGTAAGGTAGAAATGGGCATCCTCCGCTTGAGCCAATGCTTTGTCTGCCAGTTTTTTCATACTTGCAAAAGCGCGAATGGATTCTTGATAGAATACCCCTGCCACTTGATCTTGCTCCTTCATTGCCTTCATCACCTTTCCGTTCTATCTGATTTAACCATAGTGGAAGGAATGACCTAAGTAAAATCGTTTTTTTTCATCACTATGAAAAAAAGATTAATCATGTTACATTAAGGATATTAATCAAAATCCCGACCTACGGAGTGTGAATTAAACCCGTGACAAATTTATCTACTCAAACAAGTGCCTTTTCCATACAGCCCGCTGAACGGATGAAAGGTTTACCGACACAATTCTTCGCAACGCTCGTAGGCAAGGCCAATGCTCAAATCGCTCAAGGCCACGACGTTATTAATTTAGGCCAAGGAAATCCAGACCGTCCTACTCCCCCGCACATCGTAGCCTCCATGCAGGAAGCTGCGGCTAACCCGCTCTATCACAAATATCCGCCTTTCAGCGGCTTTCCGTTCCTGAAACAAGCGGTTGCGCAGCGTTACAAAGAAGACCATAATGTTGATCTCGATCCAGATACGGAAGTCGCCATCCTGTTCGGCGGTAAAACCGGTCTGATTGAAATCGCTCAATGTTTATTGAATCCAGGCGATGTGTGTCTAGTACCAGACCCAGGATATCCGGACTACTGGTCGGGCGTTGCCTTGGCTGGAGCCGAGATGGCTTTTATGCCGCTTCGCGAAGAAAACAACTTCTTGCCGGATTATTCACAGCTTCGTGAATCTGATTTAAACCGTGCCAAGCTGATGTTTATCAATTATCCGAACAATCCGACAGGAGCAACGGCTCCGGCTTCTTTCTATGAAGAAACGGTAGCATTCGCTGAGAAAAATGGCGTCGTCGTTGCCAGTGATTTCGCTTATGGCGCTATCGGTTTCGACGGACAGAAGCCGGTGAGTTTCCTGCAAACTCCAGGAGCCAAAGAAGTCGGCATCGAATTCTATACCCTCTCCAAAACCTATAACATGGCCGGCTGGCGCGTAGGGTTTGCCCTCGGGAACAAAGAAGTGATTCGCCTCATCAATTTGATGCAGGATCACTACTATTGCTCGCTGTTTGGCGGCATTCAAGTGGCCGCAGCAACAGCGCTGACGGGTCCCCAGGACTGTGTAACCGAGCTGCGCGACGTGTACGAAAGCCGCCGCAATGCCTTGTACACAGCATTAGCTGGCATCGGTTGGGACGCGCGTCCTTCACAAGGTTCGTTCTTCTCTTGGCTGCCGGTGCCCAAAGGACACTCCTCGCAAAGTCTGGCTGATTTGCTGCTGGAGGAAGCCAAAGTCGTCGTCGCACCTGGTGTAGGCTTCGGTACACACGGCGAAGGCTATGTAAGACTAGGTCTCTTATCTTCCGAGGAGAGATTAGAAGAAGCTGTCCAGCGCATAGGCAAGCTGCATTTATTCGGCTAATCGCGAAATAAAACGGCACATGTCGCAAGGAAAAACAGACATTCGCTGCTTTACAAACGTTCGTGCAGCATGCTATTCTAGATAGAACCAAAAAAGGAAGTCTTCCAAAACTTCAAATATTACAACGTTATGATGGGAATAGTAGGACCGAGCAGCACGTAACCAGAGAGTAAGCTCCACTGACTGAGAGAGCTTGCCGTGAACCGATTCCGAACCCGCCCCTGAACCGTCAACGAAGAGTTGAACAGTCCCCTACTGTTATTTAGGGAATCTAGAGTGGGGTGCTGCCTTTGGCATGCGCCAATCTAAGGTGGTACCGCGGAAGCAACAGACTTTCGTCCTTATGTGTTAAGGACGGGAGTCTTTTTTTGTATCTACATACGAAGACATAAAGGATGGGATCGTTATGACTCAGCGCATTGTTGTCAAAATCGGCAGCAGCTCACTAACTTCAGATACCGGAGGACTCAATCCGGATAAAATACGTTTCTTCGCGACAGAACTGGCGCGGCTTCAGCAGGCCGGCAATCAAGTGCTGCTCGTCACCTCCGGCGCGGTTGCCGCAGGCTTCACCTCCCTTGGCTACCGTACGCGGCCCAAGGTGCTGCACGAGAAGCAGGCCGCGGCAGCCGTCGGGCAAGCGCTGTTGATGCAGGCGTACCATGAAGCATTCGCATCCCACGGCCGCGGCGTGGCGCAAATTCTGCTGACCCGGTACGACTTCTCCAATCGCAAGCGTGTACAGAATGCGCTGCTGACCATCGACGAACTGCTGCAACGCGGCGTCGTCCCCATTATTAACGAGAACGACACCGTCTCGGTCGATGAACTGAAATTCGGCGACAATGATACGTTGTCCGCGCTCGTCGGCAATTTGGTCAAAGCGAACAAATTGATCATCATTACCGATATGGACGGCCTGTACACGGACGATCCACGGAAGAACCCGAACGCGCAGCGCATCGAGCGCGTAGCTGCCATCAGCGATGAGCTGTTCAGCTTCGCTGGAGGCTCCGGGAGCGCAGTCGGCACTGGCGGCATGCGCTCCAAGGTTGAAGCAGCCCGCATCGCCATGCGCGGGGGCGTGCCGGTCTTCATCGGGCGCGTGCTGGAGCCCGGCGACCTGTCGGATGCCGTGAACGGCACCGGCAAGGGCACTTACTTCGACACGGCGCTGAACAATCTGCCCGTGAAGAAGCAATGGGTCGGCTACCACTCGCTGCCCCAAGGTCAAATTCATGTTGATCAAGGCGCGATGAACGCTCTGATCAGCGGCGGCAAAAGCTTGCTCCCGGCTGGCATTATCGGCGCAACAGGCGATTTCCACCCCGGTGATGTCGTCGAGGTGATGAGTAAGGACGGCGCGCTTCTCGGCCGCGGCGTCGTCAACTACGCGGCTTGGCAAGTACAAGCCGCCGCAGGTTTAAGCACGGATGAAGTCCAGAAACGGGTCGAAGTCACCCGCATTGAAGTTATTCACCGGGATGAATGGGTCCCTTTGGCCTAAGCAATAGAAAGTGAGGCGTGCCTACAGATGAGACAACAACGAATGCTAATCCCGACCTTGCGCGATGTGCCTGGAGATGCCGAAGCGGCAAGCCATCGCCTGATGCTGCGAGCCGGATTGATTCGGCAGCTCTCCAGCGGTATTTATTCTTATCTGCCTTTAGGGCTTAAAGCTCTGCAACATATACAAACCATCGTTCGTGAAGAAATGGACGCTGCTGGCGCACAAGAAATGCTGATGCCTGCTCTGCATCCTTCCGAATTATGGAAAGCATCGGGGAGATGGGATGTCTACGGTCCTGAACTGATGAGGTTGGAAGATCGTAATGGCCGTGAGTTCGCCTTAGGCGCAACACATGAAGAAGTCATTACGTCGATTGTGAAAGATGAGATTCATTCTTATAAGAAGCTGCCGGTTACGCTGTATCAGATTCAAACGAAATATCGGGATGAACGCAGACCGCGCTTCGGCCTGCTGCGAGGACGGGAATTCCTGATGAAGGATGCCTATTCGTTCGACAGCTCTGCCGAAGGTCTGGACGAAAGCTATACCAGCATGTATAACGCGTATGTTAACATCTTCACACGCTGTGGCTTGCAGTTCCGCGCCGTTGAAGCAGATTCCGGTGCCATCGGAGGAACAGACACCCATGAATTTATGGCACTGGCAGAAGTTGGTGAAGATACGATCGTGCATTGTCCATCTTGCCAATACGCAGCTAATTTGGAGAAAGCCATTGGCCGTATGCCTGAGCAAGGAACTCAAGGACCAGCCTCAGCATCTTCTGAACCGGCCAAAATTCATACCCCTGCGATCAGCAGTATCAAGCAGCTCAGCCAGTTTCTGCAAATTTCGCCCCAGCAAATTATCAAATCCGTTGCCCTTGATGTCGACGGAACGCCAGTCATCGTATTGCTTCGAGGCGACTATGAATTAAATGAGATCAAATTAAAGCAAACGCTCGGCGCTGCCGTTGTCGCCATGCTTTCCGAGAATGCGATTCTCAAACTAGGCTCAATCGCAGGATTTATCGGTCCTATTGGACTTCCTAACGTCCAGATTCTAGCTGACATCTCCACCAGAGGCATCATCGATGCAGTCGTAGGCGCCAATGAACTGGACTATCATCTGACGCATGTCTCCCTTGAACGAGATTTGCCGAGTGTTACTTATCTGGATCTTCATAATGTGGCGGAAGGTGAATTATGCAGCCATTGCGGCCATGAGCTCCTTTTTGCCAAAGGGATTGAAGTTGGGCATGTCTTTAAATTAGGCACCAAATACAGCCATTCACTTGGCGCAACTTTCAGTGATGAGCATGGCAATTCTGAGCCCATCATCATGGGCTGTTACGGCATCGGCGTTTCCCGTGTGCTGGCAGCTGTCATTGAACAGAACTACGATGAACAGGGGATTATTTGGCCTGAGACAATAGCCCCTTTTTCCATTCATCTGTTAACTGTACAGCCCCAAAATGAAATTCAAATGAAACTATCTCAAGATCTCTACACAGAACTTCAACAAGCCGGTTATTCCGTCTTATGGGATGATCGTGAAGAGCGCCCTGGCGTGAAGTTCAATGATGCCGACCTGCTTGGTTTCCCTATACGAGTAACCGTTGGTAAAAAAGCCGGTGAACGAATCATCGAATGCAAAGAACGCCGCAGTGGTCTTCCCTATGAATTCACCGTTCAACAACTGCTTGCCCATTGCCAATCATTTTTCCAATCCGGAGGTCGATCTACTCATGAGTGAAGTTATTCAGAAATCAATCCTTGCCAAACAAGCCGCCCAAATCATGGGCAACCTTACAACCGAACAGAAAAACGAAGCTCTGCTGTTAATGGCAGATGCCCTTGTCACTGAGCAGCAAGCGATTATTGAAGCTAACGCCAAGGATTTGCAGCGCGGCAAAGAATTAGGCACGAGCGCATCGCTGCTTGATCGCCTGGCCCTCAATGAATCGCGAATCGCCGGAATTGCCGAAGGACTTCGACAAATTGCCGAGCTTCCTGATCCAATTGGCGACCTATTAGAATCCTTTGACCGTCCTAATGGCTTGCGCATTCGCAAACTACGTGTCCCTTTGGGTGTGATCGGCATCATTTATGAAGCAAGACCCAATGTCACGGTTGATGCCGCTGGTCTCTGCCTGAAAACGGGCAACGCCGTCGTGCTGCGCGGAGGTTCATCGGCTTTATTTTCGAATGAGAAAATCATTGAGGTTCTGCACGGCGCCCTTCGCCGTTCAGCTGTTCCAGCCGAAGCCTTGCAATTAATTCTTAGCGCTGACCGCAGCTCCGTCGATGAAATGTTAAAGCTGAACGGCTTGATCGATGTGCTCATCCCTAGAGGCGGACACTCACTTATTCAAAATGTTGTCAAGAACGCCACAGTCCCTGTCATTGAAACAGGAGCAGGTGTATGTCATACTTTTATAGATGAAAGTGCACAGCTCGAAATGGCTGTCCGTATTGGCATTAATGCCAAAGCACAGCGTCCGTCTGTCTGTAATTCCATGGAAACTCTGCTCGTACACGAAGCTATTGCAGAGAAACATTTGGCAGCCATCGCGGAGGCTTTCACAGGAGCCCATGTAGAGCTTCGGGGCGACGAGCACGCTCGAACCTTGGTACCAAGCATGAAAGTGGCCGAAAGTGAAGATTGGAAAACCGAGTATGGCGATTATATCCTTAACATCAAAGTGGTCAAGAATCTCGATGATGCCCTTGCCCATATTCGTGAATATAGCACCAAGCATTCAGAATGTATTGTGACTGAGGATGCCGCTCAAGCAGAGAGATTTTTACAGGAAGTAGATGCAGCAGCCGTCTATCACAACGCTTCAACTCGCTTTACGGATGGGTTTGAATTCGGATTTGGCGCAGAAATCGGCATATCCACTCAAAAGCTCCACGCACGTGGTCCAATGGGACTGCCAGCATTAACATCAACGAAATTCCGCGTTTATGGCAGCGGACAAATACGGGAATAACGATTCCTACTTTGAGGAGGTTTTGCAAGATGTCCACATCTTTATCCCAAGCCAAAATTGCCTTTGTCGGCGCAGGTTCCATGGCCGAAGCCATCATTCGCGGCCTTATTGAAACCAAAGTCGCTCAACCGCAAAATCTGTATGTAATGAATCGCTCCGATCAAAGCCGTTTGGCTTTTCTAAGATCCGAATACGGCGTACAAGCGACTTCGGACAGTCTAACGAAAGATACCTTCCTGCGAGAAGCGGATGTTGTCGTGCTTTGCATGAAACCCAAAGATGTCGTATCCGCCTTCGCGGAACTGCAGCCGCAGCTGAATGAACGCCAGCTTCTCGTTTCTGTCATTGCCGGCCTCTCGATTGCCAAGGCGGAATCGTTGTTGCAGACAAATATGCCTATCGTTCGCACAATGCCTAACACCTCAAGTACAATTGGATTAGGCGCTACAGGAATGAGCTTCTCCTCCAAGGTTAATGATACATTCAAACAACTTGCAACCCAGATGTTCGAAGCGGTTGGCATCGTAACCATCGTTGAAGAGGAAAAACTGGAGATCGTAACCGGCGTATCCGGCAGTGGTCCAGCTTACGTCTACTACTTCATGGAGGCTATGATTAAAGCCGCTATCGAAGGTGGACTTACCGAAGAAGATGCCCGTCAATTGACGCTGCAAACCGTGCTTGGAGCTGCTCATATGGTTCAGCATACGCAAGAAAACCCTGCTGAACTTCGTCGCAAAGTCACTTCACCCAATGGTGCAACCCAGGCTTCTATTGAAGCCCTTGATCGTTTTCAATTTAGTGAAGCTATTCTCCAGGCTGTTTTCAGTTCAGCAGAACGCGCTAGAGAAATGGGCGAGCAAATTGCTGCTCCCAGCCCGATTGCCAAATCGTCCTAATCGCTATCGAACTTATTCTAATATAAGCAGGTGAACGTATTTCATGAGTGCCTATTGTTTAGCCACCTATCGGAGTTTCGACGAGAAAGCCGATTTTCATAAAAAAGCAACCAGTATCGCTGTTGGTTTAACCGTTGGCAGCTGGACGGAGCTTCCTGAAGCACAAAAAGCCCAGATGGAGAAGCACTTGGGTAAAGTTATCTCCGTGGAGGTGCATGAACCGGGCGCTGGAGAATCTGCTAGCGACCGTTATGCAGATATCACCATCGCCTATCCCGATGTTAACTTCAGCCGGGATATTCCCGCTTTGCTCGTGACTGTCTTCGGCAAGCTGTCCATGGACGGCAAAATTAAGCTGATCGATTTGAACTTCTCAAGCGATTTTATGGCTGGTTTCTCCGGCCCCAAATTTGGTATGCAAGGCGTACGCGACCTGCTTGGCGTGCAGGATCGACCGCTGCTGATGAGCATCTTCAAATCCGTCGTTGGATATGAGCTGCCAGCTCTGCGCGAACAATTCTATCTTCAGGCTGCAGGCGGCGTTGATTTAATTAAGGATGATGAAATTTTATTCGAAAATCCTTTGACTCCGCTCGAGAAGCGGATTGAGGTATGTCTGGAAGCGGCTGAACAAGCCTCTAAGTTAACGGGTCAGAAGCTGCTCTATGCCGTTAATTTGACCGGCTCGACCTCCAAACTCGCTGCTGCGGCCAAGAAAGCTATTGCAGCAGGCGCCAATGCCCTTTTGTTCAATGTCCTGGCCTATGGCTTCGACGTGCTTCATGAACTGAGTTCGGATCCGGAGATTACCATTCCGATTATGGCCCATCCAGCGATGGCTGGCGCAACCTATCCTTCTCCCCACTATGGGATTTCCCCATCAGTGTTACTTGGGAAACTCATGCGGTTGGCTGGCGCTGACTTAGTTCTATTCCCTTCCCCCTACGGCTCAGTTGTGATGCCAAGAGAGGAAAACTTAGCCATTAAGCATGTGCTTTTAACGAATGATTTGCGTAAGGATTATGCCTATAATGCTCCGTCAGATGTGCAGTTGAAACTTGCTGCCAGCTTCCCGGTTCCATCGGCAGGTATTCATCCTGGGCTTGTTCCGCTCATTCTGCGCGACTTTGGCAGTGATGTGATTGTCAACGCAGGCGGCGGCATTCACGGCCACCCGCTAGGTACGATTGCTGGCGGACAAGCTTTCCGTCAAGCCATCGATGCCACGGTTCAAGGAATCAGCTTGCGCGATTACGCCCAAACACATCCAGAATTACAATCAGCTATTGATACTTGGGGGATTAGAGAATGAGCAAGGCACGCATTGTCTTCTGCGACTTTGACGGCACAATTACCGTGAACGATAACATAGTTGCCATTATGAAGCATTTCGACCCACCTGGCTGGGAACCGATTGTCGAGAAAATCTTGGACAAAAGCATTTCCATTCGCCAAGGCGTTGGCGCAATGTTCGCCCTCCTTCCAACTTCGCGCAAGGAAGAGATCGTTGACTACGCAATTACCAATGCCGTTATTCGAGACGGTTTCCGTGAGTTCGTAGACTATTGTCAAGCGAATCATATCCAGCTGTTAATTACGAGCGGAGGTATTGATTTCTTCATATACCCGCTGCTCAAGCCTTTTCCTATACCAACGGAGCATATTTACAGCAACGGCAGTTCCTTTGAAGGCAGCACGATCGAGATTCTTTGGCCGAATCCGTGTGATGAACACTGTACAACCGACTGCGGCATGTGCAAAACGAGCATCATTCGCTCATATGATTCCGAACACTATGAGAAGATCATTATCGGAGACAGTATTACCGATTTCGAAGGCGCCAAGCTGGTCGATACGATTTTCGCTCGCTCTCATCTCGTCGACATGTGCAAACAGCTCGATTATCCGTACTATGCTTTTGAATCTTTCTTCGACATTATCAAGCAATTGGAGGCTGACCCCGTCGTATGACTATTTTACTTGAAGAAAAACAACGCGCTTTCGCTGAGTTGCGCGAAATTAAAGCCAATTTAGCAGCCAGAGGATGGTTCCCTGCGACTAGCGGCAACTTATCCGTCCGTGTCGGAGGCTTCGAGCCAGAAGCTTTCACTTTCGCTATCACATCCAGCGGTAGAGATAAATCTGTGCAAACACCGGAAGATTTCCTCCTTGTGAATGAGAAAGGGCTGCCAACGGAAGCTACGAGCCTTAGACCATCGGCGGAAACGCTAATCCATAGCGAGATCTATCGAGCTACAGGCGCAGGCGCTATTTTCCATGTCCATACGATCTTCAATAATCTGGCTTCCGAGCTTTACTGGGAACGCAAAAGCATTCCCGTTGTCGGAGTTGAGCTGATCAAAGCATTTAATATCTGGGAAGAAGACGCACAAATCGAAATCCCGATTTTGCCGAACTATGCGGATATCCCGCGAATCGCTGAGCTTGTGGAAGGCGCTATCGTTCCTCGCATACCAGGAATCGTGCTGCACAAACATGGCATCTACGCGTGGGGCGGGAATGCTTTTGAAGCCAAACGCCATTTGGAAGCTTTTGAGTATCTGTTTGAATATGTGTACCGCTCCCATCTGCTTCACAAAGGATTGTAGTTCATTCTTCTGCCTGATACACCAAAACCAGACCAGATTCCCCCTTATGGGTCGAATCTGGTTTTTTGTCATCTTGAGGCAAACCCAAGCTCCCTTACGAACTCAATACACCTTATTCGATCAAAATCGCTCATTCTAAAAATCTAACGACTTCCAGAAGCGCTATTTCAAACAAACGAGCACTTTTCCACCTAAAAAAAGCTCGATAGCGCCTATTTAGTTCATTAAATCGCCAAAGCAGCCCTTTTCTCATCTATAAGCATCATACAGTTCATTAGCTGAGGCCTGCCAGAAGGCGCCTTCACCCCTCACCCCCAGAGCACTTTTGTTCTGCTTTGAGCTGATTTCATAAATTCCGCAAAAAAAGAACCCAGCCCACAGCGGTCTGCGGCTAGGTTCTCTATAATTGTGCGATGGTTTTGAGCTCATCATCTGGATTGTCTGAATCTTTGGGAATATTCCTTGGCTTGGTCAACCGTTGCCACACGATTGCGGCCCCATTCCATCAGGATGCGGTCAATATAACGGAAATGAACTTTACCCGCGAACACAGCTTCCTTGAGCGCCGTCATAATAAGCTCTTCCTTGTACATATCTTTATCCAGCCAACCAGAGATTGTTTCCAATTCCATGGGGGTTAAAGGACGCGCAAATTCTTTCTCGAAGGTAGTAAAAATATTTCTAGCATTCTCATCGGCCAAAGCGCTGGGTCGCACACTGACAGCACGTGCCATCTGTTCTTCCGCCACCCGTTTAGCCAATTTACGGTAGAGCGGCGTTAGGTTATAACGCTCACTGCGAATGCCCGTGAATTCTTCCGTATCCTCGTCAATCATAATAAATTGCTCGTGTATTAACTTTTGGAGGCTGGCTATAACTTGATCTGGCGATGCGAACATTCGCGCTTGAATTTCATCCGTTGTCGGAAAATCGTTCTTTTCTTTCTCCAGGAAAGAAATCAGATGAATCAGGGTCATCACTTCAATTTCACTGACTTCCATCGCCTTGTAATGCTTGAGTAGAAGAAGCGGAACCCCAACACTCCCCTCCTGAAAGCTGGCAATAAGAGCCGCTTCGATCTGCTGCTGTGTAACTGCTTGTTTATTCAAAGTTCGTATCGTCCTCCCTTTCTACCGACGGTTGATTAATTGATTTACGGGTATAGACGATATAAGAGACGTGGGAATGGAATCGTTTCGCGCACATGATCAAGTCCACAGATCCAAGCTACTGTTCGTTCCAGTCCTAATCCGAAGCCGGAATGCGGAACTGTTCCATACTTCCTTAGATCGAGATACCATTGATACGCTTCTTTCGATAATTCATGCTCCTGGAAACGTTGTTCCATTAACGCTGGGTCATCGATTCGCTGCGAGCCGCCGATAATTTCGCCATAGCCTTCCGGTGCGATCATATCTGCGCAAAGCACGACTTCCGGTCGGTCAGGATCAGGTTTCATATAGAAAGCCTTAATTTCTGTCGGCCAATGAGTAATAAACACGGGTGTTTCGTATTGCGCTGCAATCGCCGTTTCATGCGGAGCCCCAAAATCTTCGCCCCAGGCGAACTCATGACCATTCTTTTGCAGAAAATCAACCGCTTCATCATAGGTGATTCGTGGGAAACAACCTTGTATCTTCTCCAGCTTGGTCGTATCTCTTTCCAACGTTTCCAACTCTTGCGAGCAGTTTTTAAGTACCGTTTGAACAATATGAGAAACGAATTGCTCTTGAATGTCCAAATTCTCGGCATGATCAACGAAAGCCATTTCCGGCTCTATCATCCAGAACTCAATTAGATGACGGCGTGTTTTGGACTTCTCTGCCCGGAATGTAGGCCCGAATGAATATACCCTTCCGAGTGCCATCGCGGCAGCTTCCATATAGAGCTGCCCACTTTGCGTAAGAAAAGCGTCCTCATCAAAATATTTGGTATGGAACAAATTGGTTGTACCTTCGCAAGAAGACGGAGTTAGAATCGGTGGATCCACCAGATGGAAACCGCGTTCATTGAAAAAGTTTTGAACCGCTTGAATAATTTGCGCCCGAATCACTAGCACCGCGCGCTGACGCGGACTGCGAATCCATAAATGGCGATTATCCATCAGGAAATCAACACCGTGTTCTTTGGGAGAAATGGGATAATCCTCAGTAATTTGGATGATTTCGACTCCGAGCACATCGAGCTCATAGCCACCTTTGCTGCGGGTATCTTCCTTCACGATTCCTGTTATGTATAGAGAGCTCTCTTGGGTTAGTTTGGAAGCAGCTTCCCATACCTCTTCACTGACATCGCTTTTCATCACAATGCCTTGTATATAGCCCGAACCGTCTCTTAGTTGCAAAAACTGAATCTTACCGCTGGAACGCTTCTTGTTGAGCCAGCAGCCAATCGTAACGGATTCACCGACATGATGTTTGACTTCACCAATCGTACATTTCATTTCGATATCGAACCTCCTTAACAAATCACACTCCTTCTCTATTGTACACTATTTTCCGGAAACAATCAGTTTGCCTCCGGGTGGATGAGTCGATATGTATCACAGGCAATTACCCATTCTTCATTCGTTGGTATGACTAAAACTTGCACGCGGGAGGCAGTTGTTGTGATTCGCCGTTCCTCGCCTCTCCCTTTGCGATTTGCTTCTTCATCGAACTCAATGCCGAGGAAGGTCAGGTGTTCGCAAACCCTTTTGCGCAGCAGCTCTGAGTTCTCGCCAACACCCGCTGTAAATACAATCGCATCGAGCCCGTTCATCGCCGCGGCATAAGCCCCAATGTATTTGCGCAGCCGGTACTCGTACATGTCGAAGGCTAACGTAGCGTTCTTATCGCCCGCTTCCATCGCTTCCACGATCTCCCGCATATCGCTGGAGATCCCCGAGATCGCCTGCAATCCGCTATGCTTGTTGAGCATGGAGCTGATCTCCCCAAGCGTCAAATCCTCTTTGCCCATGGCGTAAGGCACGATGGCAGGATCGAGATCGCCGCTTCGCGTACCCATCATCAACCCTTCGAGCGGTGTCATCCCCATGCTCGTGTCGACCGACTCACCGCCCATTACAGCGGTGCAGGAAGCTCCGTTACCGATGTGACAGGTAACGAGCTTCAACTGCTCCAGCGGGCGGCCCAGGAAGTCTGCGGCCCGCTCGCTGACGTACTTGTGCGAGGTTCCGTGAAACCCGTAGCGCCGCACTTTGTGCTTCCGATACAGCACCATCGGGATCGGATAGAGGTAGGCCTTCGCCGGCATCGTCTGATGATAGGCGGTATCGAACACGACAGCCTGCGGCACGTCAGGCATATTGGCCTCCACCGCCAGAATGCCGAGCATATGCGCCGGGTTGTGCAGCGGCGCCAAATCGAAGAGGCGCTTGATCTCCATCTTCACCTCGTCCGTGACGAGGACGGAGTTCTTGAAGGATTCACCGCCATGGACAACACGGTGGCCCACGGCGTCGATCTCGGACGTTGACGACAGGACGCCATGCTCGGGGTGGACCAGCAGCGCCAGAACCTTGCGTATCGCTGTGGTATGCTCGAGAATTTCACTCACCTCGCGCACTTCGGGTTTACCTGCAGGCTCATGAGTCAAGATCGCTGTCTCCATCCCAATGCGTTCTACTCGGCCTTTGGCCAGCACCGAATCATCTTTCATTTGAAACAGCTGATATTTCAAGGAGGAGCTTCCTGCGTTAATAACCAATATATTCACAGCCGATCACCATCCTTATCGTAACGAAAGAAACCTTCGCCTGTCTTCGTGCCCAGATGCCCGGCTCGTACCATTTGTTTCAAAAGGAAGGATGGGCGATATTTGATATCTCCATACTCGCGAAACATGCCTTCCAGCGCGGCTTGAACGGAATCCAGGCCGAAACGGTCGCACATTTCCAACGGACCATGTTTAAAATCATAACCAATCCGCATGGCTGTATCGATATCTTCCGCGGAAGCGACTCCCTCAGACAACGTGTGCAGAGCCTCGTTGATCAGTGTGCAGATCAATCGAGTCGTAATAAAACCAGGCGATTCGTTGACTTTGATGCTTTTTTTCTGGATCAGTTCATCCACAAATTGTCTCGTTTGCTCAAAAGTTGCATCCGACGTTTTCATCGCACGAATAATTTCAACAAGATCAATCTTCGCAACTGGATGCAAA
This sequence comes from Paenibacillus sp. HWE-109, assembly GCF_022163125.1. Classification (NCBI taxonomy): domain Bacteria; kingdom Bacillati; phylum Bacillota; class Bacilli; order Caryophanales; family Paenibacillaceae; genus Paenibacillus; species Paenibacillus sp. HWE-109. Next base: position 4,002,573 of record NZ_CP091881.1, read on the forward strand.
AAGTGCAGCCCAATAATCCGCTGCGGATTCGTTGTCACCGCTGCAATTTCCGTTACACTTAGCGTTGATGTATTCGTAGCCAAAATAATCGACGGATCGCAGATTTGATTCAATTGAAAAAAGACATGCTTTTTGGCGTTCAAATCTTCCGTTATGGTTTCGATCACCATATCGCAATTCGCCATATCATCCAGCGATTCTGTTTTATTTATCTTAGCCAAAATCAGTTTCTTCTCTGACTCTGTAAGCGCCCAACGTTCAATTTGTTTATCTAAGCTTACCGTGATTTGCTCAATCGCGCGGTCCAACTTCTCCGTCGTTTTCTCGGCTAACAGGACATCTAGGCCTCGGGCTGCCAACATCTCGGCTATCCCTTGCCCCATCGTGCCTCCGCCGATCACACCAATCTTTTTAAATAGCATCCGAATTTCTCCTTCTCATGCTCCATGTCTCTCTATTCTCAATGGATTCTCATTAGTGGAACCCAATCATATCATACAATTTTTGATCCCGAATTTCATTAGTATACACAAAACATTCCCTAGACTTTCTCAAATTCGCCACAATTCAGCGCATCAGGCATACATGACAAGCCTAGGTGACGGCGTGAAGTACTTTACACGCTCGTGCTCGGAAGCACGCTCACCTGAAATGCCGTCCACGATCCTCCTTCGCTGCCGGTAACGTTGTTTCTCAGCACAAAAACCGTTGACCAATGGCCAACGGTTTTCTCTACGCACTCTGGATCACAGATGCATCAAACAGCGTGCGGAATGTATCGCCTGACAAGACTTCTTCCTTCATCAGTATCGCGAACGAATGATCAAACACACTGCGCTGCTGTTCCAGCAGCAACTTCGTACGAATCATAAGCGCATCGAGAATCGCTGTATTCTCTTTCATCAATTGATCTTTGGTTACCATTTCACGATCAATAATGCCTAAAGAGGTCAAGCCGGAATCCATCATGTTGCGAACCATGGACAACGCTTGTTCAAAGTCATTGCGCGAACCCGTGCTGCGTCCGCCATAGAAGATTTCCTCCGCGGCGGCTCCGCCCAAAGCAATCATGATCTGATGCTCAATATAATCTTTGGTATATAGATAATGATCCTTAGGTGGATTATGTCGTACATAACCTAAGGCTTTCCCACGCGGGCTAACCGTAACTTGAGACACGGAACCGGGACGAACCAATTCAGCGATAATGGCATGTCCTAATTCATGATATGCAACACGTTCCTTCTCCTCTTGCGCGGTTTCTTTATCTGTTCTTTCCCCCATCATCACCTTATCAATCGCAGATGCCAAGTGATGCTGTTCGATGGCTGGTTTTTCTTCACGCATCGCATAAATCGCAGCCTCATTCAGCACCCCTTCGAGCTGTGCTCCTGAGAAGCCAAACGTCTGATCAGCAATCGTATCCAAGGATACACCCTTGGACAATGGCTTATTTTTCACATGGATATCCAGAATAGACAGACGGCCTTTCTTATCAGGCAAATCAACTTCAATATGACGGTCGAATCGACCAGGACGCAATAAAGCGCTATCCAGCATTTCCTTACGGTTCGTAGCGGCAATAATTAAAATGCGAGGTGCGTCATTCGTGTGAATCCCGTCCATTTCCGTCAATAACTGATTGAGTGTCTGATCATATTCCCTTTGCTGACCGCCATCCCGCTTGCCGCCGATCACATCGATTTCATCAATAAAGATAATCGCATTGTCCTTGCCTTCTTTGGCAGCTCGCGATCTAGCTTCTTTGAATAAATCACGTACACGGCTCGCGCCAACACCCACATACATCTCCACAAACTCACTGCCTGAAGCAGCTAGGTAGACAGAATTCGTATAATGAGCAGCGGCTTTGGCCATTAATGTTTTCCCGGTTCCCGGAGGACCTGTAAGCAGTATCCCTTTGAGCGGGCGAATACCCAGCTTCTTAATTTCCTCATGTTTGATCAAAAAATCCAGCGCTTCCGTCAACTCTTTCTTCGCTCGATCCTGACCGCCAATCTCCTCAAAAGTTAAGTAGGATGGCGTGCGATTTTTGCTTTTGCGGTCACCGCCGCCAGTCGTAATCCCAACGCCGCTTCGGCCGCGAATCATATAGAATAACGATACACCCAGCACGGCCACGAAGAGAATAGGAATAATATTCACACCGAGAAATACTAAAAAAGCAAGCAAAACAGGAATAAACCCAATACCAATTTCTTTATAAAGTTTACTCATTCGGCCACACCCCGATCTGAGAAGTTCTAGGCAGCATAATGAATTTCGTCGCATCACCATCTGTCAAGCGAATGTATACGTAGGTCTGATCCATTTCACTTTCCACTTTCATTGTCGGCACTTCACTTGCATACTTCTGCAAAGTGGTTGGTATATCGGCATAATGCTTCGTTTCCATCGCTTGAGCAACTTCAAATAAAGCTTTCGACCACCACTGGTCGAGCTTGTCTGAAGGGTTATCTTTGATGTGAATATTAACCGTCCGTTTACCAATAATAGAAGCGCTATCCTTATGAATACGATCAACTACCGTTCTTAAATTCGCATCTTTATTTAGTGAAACTTCAATATCAACACGATCACTATCCAATTTCATCGTCGAGCTCGTGACACCGGGAACTTTGCTTATGATGTCGCTTAACGGATTTTCCATAGCCAAGCTTGTATAGGCAAACCATCCACCGAACAAAACACCGGCAGAAATGATTACACTGATTACGACAGGTAAGAGACGCAGCTTCATCAGTCAACGTCCCCCTTTCTCCAATTATTTTGTTTCGTTCTTTTCTATACGAATAGTATATCACGCGGTATACACCATTGCTTTATGAAAAGAGTGGAAACGAAAAAACTCAGCCCTAGTGCAGGCTGAGTCGGTACGTATCCAGATAGCTTCCATCTTTGAATTTATAGTAATCATAGAAATAACGTGTTCCGCTATCTTCTTGCTTCTTGTAGAATACTTCCCAAACATATTCCTGACCAAGCTTACCCGGGATTACCCGTTCAATTTCGAAGTCAGCGTCCTTTTTGAGCATCGTCTCCCGAACTTGGTCCTCCGTAACAGCATCTGCTGTCATCTCGGTATGCGTATCTTTGTCAGACACCCAGACAATGACGCCTTGACCTAACTTATCTTCCCCATAAACGATTTGCAGCGGCTCGTCTCCATAGAAGAAATCCACATTCGTCGCTTTGGTCATAATGCTTTTCTCATAAGCCTTTTCAACTGCTTTGCTTTTTTCATCCCAATGTTCATCCTGAACATTCAAGTAAAAGCGGCTAAGTACGACACCAAGTGTAACAACAATGAAAACACCGAGCATGATGGATCGCTTTGTATTCATGTTCGCGGATCACCTCCCCAGACGAACTTAACGGCAAGTGGCTTAGCCAATCAGCCTGTCAAAGGACTGCACAAATTCACGCTTAATTTTTTCTTCATCCAGCGTCAAGCTCTCGCCCTTGCGAACGATCCAATTACCATCTACACAAACATCTACTACATCTTTGGCGCAAGCTGAGTACACAATATGAGAAACGAAATCTGTCCGCGGCAGGAAATGCGGCTGATCGATATCCAAAGCGATGAAATCAGCTTTCATCCCCGGCTGCAAAGAACCAACGTCATCCAACCACACTGATTCTGCCCCCATGCGCGTGCCCAACAGAAGTGCTTGCGCCGCTGGAACTGCAAGCGGATCGCCGGAAACACCTTTATGGATCAGTGCAGCCAATCTCATTTCTTCAAACATATCCAAATTGTTATTGGAAGCAGCGCCGTCCGTACCAAGGGAGACCTTTACCCCTGCGCGCAAAAGCTCTGGAACACGAGCTACACCGCTAGCTAATTTCAGGTTACTGCCTGGATTATGGGATACACGAACATCATATTGCTTAAGAATGCCGATTTCCTCATCTGTCAAATGTACACCATGTGCGACGAGCGTCGGTCTGCTGAACACGCCGATCTTCTCTAGGTGAGCAACAGGGCGCAGGCCGTATTGATCAACGTTTGCTTGCACTTCACGGCTCGTTTCTGACATATGCGTATGAATCGGCAGATTCAAATCATGGGCTGCCTGCACGATACGTTCGATATAATCCGGCGGGCACGTATAAGGAGCATGCGGAGACATCATCGTTGTGATTCGGCCATTCGCTTGACCATGCCAATTTTTCGCAAATTCTGTCGCTTCGATCAGCTTGGAGGTTTGAACATCGGGCGGGCACAGGCCAATGACACCACGTGTGAGCACGCCGCGCATACCTGACTCCTCCACAGACTTGGCCACTTCATTCATATGATCGTACATGTCAACAACCGTCGTTGTGCCGCCTTTGATCATTTCCAAAATGGACAGCTGTGTCCCCCATTTGACATCCTGAGACGTGAATTTGGCTTCCATCGGCCACATTTTCTCTTCCAGCCAAACTTGCAGTGCCAGATCATCCCCGTATCCACGCAGCAGTGACATTGCCGCATGTCCGTGTGTGTTGACGAGACCAGGCATGTATAGCTTGTTCGTTCCATCGATCACTTCATCATAGTTTTCGCGCGGTTCTGGGCTTTGCTCACCAATGTATGTAATTTGATTGCCTTCAATCACCATACAACCTTGGATTGACGATTTCGCTTCATTATTAGAAATAAAAATTCCGTTCGTAATTAATGTTTTTTTCATACTAAAAAACCCTCTCTATGCTCATTCTAAAGACAAACACTGCTTTATAAACTTTACAACTTCGGGCATCTAAAATCAAGAATACATCGCTATGTTAAGAAAATGTAAATTGTCACGGAATTTTCGTTGCTTAAAGTACGATTCATATGATACTTTTAGCATTGTGAGTTTTTTTCTACATATTGGTCTGTTTATCCTGAAAAAGACGATAATTTGATCAAAAATTTCTACATATAGTAAATAATAGGAGGATTATATGACAACGTTATTCACAAAAAAGAACGAAGTCGATTTCTTGCAACTACTAATACGTGCTGCTGAAAACGCACTCCAAACCGCACAATTGTTCCGCACAGCTATGATGGGTGATAAACCTCCAATTGAATACGTTAAACCCATTCATGATCTGGAACACGCTGGTGATTCAATTACACACGAAATCTTCAAAGGCCTGAACAAAGTTTTCATTACCCCAATTGATCGGGAAGATATTATGGTCCTCGCATCCAAAGTAGATGATGTGACCGATGGTATAGAAGCCACGATTGCTCGATTCGATTATCTCTCTGTTTCCCACACAGACTCCTATATGAAAGAATTTTCAGCCGTAATTGTTGACTCCTGTCAGCATATGCTGGATGCCTTCAAACTCCTTGCTAAGAAAAAATATATGCAAATCCCTGAGCACACCGTAGCTATCAACTCCCTCGAAAATGATGGAGACCGCTTGATGCGGGAAGGCATTCGCCAAATTTTCATCACTCGCAAAGACCCGTACGAAGATTTCAAGTTGAAAGAAATTTATGAGCGTCTCGAAGAAACGACAGATGCTTGTGAAGATGTTGCCAATATCCTAGACAGTGTCGTGCTTCGTTATTCATAGGAACTTTCGTTGCTATGACGCGAAGAAAGTTTTCCAATCGGAAAACGCTTAGGAGGAAATCATGTTAACCTATTTAGTTATTATTGTCATTCTCGCTTTGCTTTTTGACTTCATCAATGGCTTTCATGATACAGCCAATGCGATTGCAACTTCCATTTCAACACGAGCGCTTAGCCCGCGGGTAGCCATCATCATGGCCGCAACGCTTAACTTTGTTGGCGCTATGGTTTCTTCCAAAGTTGCCAAAACGGTCGGGGGCAGCATCGCGAACCCTGCCAAGATTGAGAATGGCGTAGAAATTGTCATAGCCGCCTTATTGGCAGCTATTATCTGGAATCTTTTAACATGGTACCTTTCCATTCCATCTTCCTCTTCTCATACTTTGCTTGGCGCATTAGCAGGTGCGGTAATTGCCGGTTCAGGCGTCCATGCGGTCAACTGGGATGGATTTACGCAAATTATCATCATCCTGCTTTTGTCCCCTATCATTGCTTTTGGACTTGGTTATCTCATCATGGTGCTGATCAAATACATTGTCATCTGGTCGGGAAATACATCAAGATCCAAATTAAACCGGATGTTCCGTACGCTGCAAATTATTTCCGCGGGTCTGTTATCCTACTCCCATGGTGGAAATGACGCTCAAAAGGCAATGGGAATTATCGTCTTTGGTCTGGTGGCAGCTGGCGTACAAACTGATCTCAATGTCCCTCTCTGGGTAAAAATTTCCGCTGCCTTGGCGATGGGGCTTGGTACTTCCATCGGCGGATGGCGCATCATCAAAACGGTTTCCGGTAAAATAGTTAAAATTGAACCCATCAATGGCTTTGCATCCGATTTAACTTCATCCATTGTTATTCAATTCTCGACTTTCATCGGCAAACCCCTTTCCACAACACATGTCATTTCGTCCGCGATCATTGGGACAGGCAGTGTGCTGCGTTTCCATGATGTTCAGTGGGGCACGGTTGGGCGGATGCTTATAACATGGATCATCACCATTCCGATCAGCATCATTTTGGCCTTCTCGATTTACTTCGTCTTGTTTAGACTTATTTTTTAAAGTTCCAATCTTGTTCGAATAAGAAAACCGGCTTCGCCGCCCTGATAAATCAGCCTCTTCTTAGCGGCAAAACCTTGTAAGGGAACTAGAGGACGCTAATTAAGCAAAAAGTAGGGATGCGTGACTAATAGCGGAACTACAGGGTCTTATTTCCACGAAAACGTTGAAAATTCCCATGAAACGGCAAAATAGCGTACTGTAGTTCCCTCACCTTACCGAAAAATGACACTTTTGGCTAGAATAGCGCACCGTAGTTCCCTTACGTCCGCCGAGGCAGCTGGAGTAATTCCGCGTTCACTCCAAAACAAATAAATAAAAACCGTCAGGTACATCCTGACGGTTTTTCTATGTGTACATCTATGGGGGGCTACCCCGTCGCGCGTTTCCACCCTCACGCCTCACCTGTTCTATTTTGAGCTGCTGCTCTTGCTCCTGCTAATCCAAATAATACGCCAGGCTTTGCAGCTCCGTCGTGAAATCCGCGTAATGCACGCGCACTTCCGCGGGCACCTTGATGATCACAGGTGCAAAATTCAGGATCGCTTCAATGCCGCAGTCAACGAATTGATTGGCTACATTTTGAGCCTCGGCTGCCGGTACAGTAATAATCCCAATACGCACGCCCAACTGCGATAAAACACTCTTCATCTCGGACATCGGCTGGACGATCAAATTATTGATCATCTCCCCCGCTTTTTCAGGCATGGCATCGAACAAAGCGACTATTTTCATATCATTACGCAGATAAGTATTATAATTGCACAACGCACGGCCCAGATTACCCGCCCCGACAAGAGCTACTTGAATATGCCGGTCAAGCTTAAGAATTTGTCTAATCTTCTCGATCAAATAAGAGATGTCGTAGCCGATGCCTTTTTTCCCGAACTCTCCAAAATAAGCCAGATCTTTGCGAATTTGAGCAGGATTCAGATCCAGCTTTTGGCCCAAATCCTGCGAGGATACCGTCGACACATTTTTCATCGAAAGCTCATTCAAATACCGTAAATAAATGGGCAACCTGCGTACGACAGCCTCTGATATTTTCTGTGTTTTCATCTTTAGGCATCCCCCATCCCCATCCACTGCTCAATCCTTGGTAACATTTGTTCCGTCGTCATATGCTCTATCTTAGGCCCAGGCAGTGAGTAGAGGAAGTGTTTGCCATAGTAAGTATCGATGACGCGGGTATCGTAGATAATAACGATTCCTTTATCGGAAGCCCTTCTGACAAGCCGACCAAACCCTTGCTTGAAACGAATGACAGCCTGCGGCACCGAGAATTTCATAAACGGATTTTCATTCCGCTTCTTGATGTTCTCGCATTTTGCTTCGACCAACGGGTTGTTGGGCGGTTGGAACGGCAGTCGGATAATAGCCAAGCAGCTGAGCGCGTCTCCGGGAATATCGACACCCTCCCAGAACGAACTGGTGCCCAGTAGAACGCACATAGCATTATCTTGGAACATTCGGGTCAACTTGCTGCGGTTGCTGCTGTCAATGCCCTGTCCCAGCACGGTGATGCCGTATGGCTTGAGCAAGTCCTTCATACCTGCATAGATTTGCTTCAGCATCCGATTCGAGGTACACAGGATTAACATGCGTCCCTTCGTAACTTGCGCTACATCACTAAGTGATTGGATAAGGGCATTGATGAAGGCCGGATCTCCCGCACCTTTGATCGTTGGAAAATCACGCGGAATTACAACAAGCGCTTGTTCACGGTAATTGAAGGGCGAAGGCAACTGCACCGTTTTGAGCTTGCCTCTCTCTTCATCTTCCGGAATCGCCAAGCCTAATTGATCAGCGGAGTACTGAAAGGACTTATTCACGGATAAAGTCGCTGAGGTTAGGATAATACTATCTTTCGTTTCAAAAAAATGCTGCTGCAGCAGTCCGCTTACATCAATAGGTACGGAGTTCAACTGCAGTGACTTGGCTTTGGCATAGGTGCCGGCTTCCATCCAATAGACATAGCCTTCGTCAGCCATTTTCATGAAGAAGTGCAGCGCGTCGCGGTGTTCATACAGTTCCTTAACCGTACCGTTCAGGTCAGTCACAAGTCCTTGAACGCCAAGCACATCCTGCATCTCTTTGACTTCACTTAGCAATTTATCGAGTGTCCGCAGCAAATCGTTGGCATTCAGATAAATATTGTCTTCCATAATCACTAGCTCTCGCCAATTGTCCGGCAGCGTCTCTGGCTTCATCCGCAGAACATACTGCGAATTTTCCGTTTGGGAGGGGTCGCTGTTCGCAGCCAATAGTTCATATAGCGATTCGCTCAGTCGATCCCAATCCTCTTTGATTTTGATAATTTTAGGAAAGAGACCGTCTATCGTTTGACTCCAGACTGCTGCGCGTTCTGCATGCTCATCAGACTTCTGCAACCGAAACCGGAGCATCGGCAATTGACCACTGCGATTATCTTTGTACAGCCATAATAAGGAATGGTAGAAGGCCGAGGAATGAAGCTCAATACCCAGGTGTTTGCTCGCAACTTCTTCAAAATGATGCGCCTCATCAATGACAAGGTGCTTGTAAGACGGTAGAAGGCGGTTCTCAGCCTTCATATCCGTGAAGAGGAGGGAATGGTTGGTGATGATCACATCGGCCGTATTGGCGTCATTTCGTGCGCGATGATAGAAGCATTTCTTATACCACGGACACATCCGGTTCAAACAGGAGTCAGTATCACTGGCAACCGTATGCCAGAACTGCGCCCCCTTATTTCCAAAATGCAGTTCCTCATCGTCGCCATGTTCGGTCTCACTAAGCCAAACAACCATTTGCGCGGCCGTTATCGGATCTTCCTTGCCATTCTCATAATCACGCGTCGTCAATTTCGTTTCGAATTTGCGCAGGCAGAGGTAATGGCTTCTGCCTTTGAGCACCGCGGCTTTGAAGGGCACTGGAAAGATCGCCTTCAATAGCGGAATATCCCGCTCCCGCAGCTGTTCCTGCAAATTGATCGTGTGCGTCGATACGACCACTTTCTTCTCATACTTAATGCCATAATAAATGGCCGGGATCAAGTATCCCAACGATTTGCCCGTACCTGTGCCTGCCTCTATCATCAAGTGCTGATCGTTCTCAAGCGACTTCTCCACTTCATGGATCATCTGCTCTTGAGATTCGCGATCTTCAAAGATCTCGAACTTCTCTTGCAGCGCAGTTTTGAGTCCTTGATGGAACTCCTTGAATGAAGCCCCCAAACCAGCCTCATCGGATGGCGTGCGAATATCTTCTTCCTCACCCCAATCAGAAACATTCAGCGTGAATTGCCGGAAGTAACGATTCGTATCCATATCTACACTTGTGATGGACTCTTTGTATAAGCAGATTTCATCCAAGAACCAGCCTAAATCACTGTTCCCGTTTTCAAAAATATGCTGCAAGCGTTGGATCGTCAGAAGCGGCAATCCAATTAATCGTTCCAAACACATGACCCAGATGGCTGCTGTCACTTCTGCATCGCTATCCGCTTGGTGGGGTCTCTCATGATCAAGCCCGAACAAACCAGCCACCATGCTAAGTTGAAGGCTCGAAATCGAAGGAAACAGCATACGCAGCATATCGATCGTATCCAAAACGCGTCCTGAGAAAGGCGGATACCCCGTCTTTGTCAAACCTTTTTGCAAAAAGGACACGTCGAAAGCCGCATGATGGGCTACCAGCACGCAATCAAATAGAAGCGGAAACATATCTGACATGACTTGATCAAGCGTTGGGGCATCTGCTACCATATCTTCCGTAATGCCAGTAAGGGTTGTAATGGAAGAAGGTATACTAATCCCTGGATTGACCAGAGAAGTATACCTGTCTGTGATTTGAAATTGATCTATAATGACTAATCCAACCTGGATAATCTCATCCGCGGGCTGACTTCCTGTCGTTTCAAAATCCAAAACTGCAAATTTCATGACGTGTATCTTCAATCCCTTCGTCCTGCACTTCTCCTAGCATACCAAATCTGATGAGGAAAAGGGAATACCTAGTTCGCTGTTTAGGTCTTAAGATTCGTCCAGATTGATCAGCGGCTCCATACATGAAGGATCGGTGTGATACGCTTTCTGGAAATACTCAAAGGCTTTCTCCATATTCTGATTCTGAACTTGTATACAGCCCATGGCATTATAGGAGATGGCCTTCATTTTGGAATTATCGGTTAAGGGAAGCAGGAATTTGAAGTGTTGATACGCTTCTCCAAACTCCCCTTTCCGCAAATGTCCCATCGCTAAATACACTCTGGCCAACAAGAAATCAGGCTGCTTCTCAATCAATGCTGCGAACTCTTTATTCGCCTGATCGTACATATAGAGCTTGTAATAGCCCTGCCCCCGCACGAATTCATCCGTCTGCTTCCCGGACAAATCAAGATCCATCAGTTCTTTATGAAGGGTTTGGGTGCTGATCGGTACGTCCCCATAAAACTTTCCCAGCTTCTCCTCAAAAAGCAGCCACGCCTCGATGAACTCGTCGCTCATCGTTTTCAACACCTGCAGTTGTTCGTCGAGCTCCGCCTTTTTTTCCACATCACTATTCGGATATTCTTTTTGGATTTCTTCCAAAACCTCGTTCATTGTGGAAAATAAATGCTTAAACATTTGGCATCCCACCTTTGCTTCGAAAGCTTATCCTCATTCTTTGTAAACAGAGCCGATTTCATGCATGGCAGTCAGGACTTAAAGGATCGTGGAGTGCTCTTCCTCTTTCAGCAGTTGAACCACTTTATTATTAGCGCCCATGATCGCAATTGTCGGGTGATGCTTCTTAGCCTCTTCATCGCTCATCATCGCGTACGAGACGATAATAACGGTGTCTCCAGTCTGTACCAACCGTGCTGCTGCTCCGTTCAGACAAATAACGCCAGAGCCGCGCGGCCCCGGAATAATGTAGGTTTCCAGGCGTGCGCCGTTGTTGTTATTGACGATCTGCACTTTCTCGTTGGGCAGCATGTCAACCAAATCAATCAAATCTTCATCAATCGTGATGCTTCCGATATAGTCCAAATTGGCTTCTGTAACGGTTGCGCGGTGAATTTTGGCTTTCATCATTGTGCGAAACATCGTCGTCACTTCCTTACTTGTAAAATGAGATTATCAATTAGCCGGGTTTTGCCGAACTTAACAGCTAAAGCAATAATGATAGAAGGGGTATGATAGCTGTTGTCAAAAGGTTCCAAGGTCGGATAAGCAAGCGCCTCGACATAATCAATATCAGCTAATGAAGCGGTTGAAATATGGCTCCTGACAAGCCTTTCAAGCTCTTCGGATGTAAAGCTGGCGTGGGCAAGACTATACTCCCGGGCTTTCTCCAAAGCTTGCGACAGCACCAAAGCTTGCTTGCGCTCATCTTCAGAAAGATACACGTTTCGGGAACTCATGGCAAGCCCATCCACTTCCCGCAGCGTCGGGCAAGGAACGATTTCTACAGCCAGGTTGAGGTCCAGCACCATTTGCTGAATCACTGCGATCTGCTGGGCATCTTTAAGACCAAAAAAAGCTTGATCCGGCTGTACAATATGAAACAGCTTGCTGACTACAGTGGCTACGCCGTCAAAGTGTCCTGGACGCGATGCTCCGCATAGTCTGGCTGTTAGTCCGGATACATTCACTGTTGTGCGCGTCGGAGACGGATACATTTCAGCAACGGAAGGCATAAAGACCAGATCAGCGCCAGCCGCTTCAGCCAACTGGAGGTCCTTCTCCGTATTGCGCGGATACCGTTCGAAGTCCTCGCCCGGCCCGAACTGCAGCGGGTTGACAAAAATGCTCAAGACAACCAGTCCGCTTTGTGCCCGTGCCTTGCGCAATAAGCTTACGTGCCCTTCATGCAAATACCCCATCGTCGGCACGAAACCCACGGTTTGATCGGTTGTACGCCGGAAATCCTTAATCCGCGAACGCAGCTCGGCGATGGAATGAACAACTTGCATTGTCTGAGTCGCTTCCATAGCGATCAATCCTCCTTGTCGCCGTACAAATATTGCACGACATCATTGTCCATGTGGAATGTATTCTCGGGACTTGGGAAAGCGCGTGTTTTCACTTCTTTCACATATTCGGCAATACCATCTCGAATAGTTTCCCCGATATTCGCATAAGCTTTGACGAACTTTCTGGGAGCACTGTCAGAACCATACTGCAAGAGGTCATGATAGACGAGCACTTGTCCATCGCAGTGTACCCCTGATCCAATCCCAATTGTCGGGATCGTCAGCTGCTTGGATATCCATTGCGCCAACTCATCGGTAACCAACTCCAGCACGATAGCGAATGCGCCCGCTTCCTCTATCGCTTTGGCATCGCTCAGCAGCTTCTCCGCTTGCTCCGAGCTTCTCCCCTGTACACGGAAACCGCCTAGTTGATGAACCGACTGAGGCGTTAAGCCCAAGTGTCCAACGACAGGAACGCCAGCTTGTGTAATCGCTTTGACCGTCGCGGCGATTTCCGCTCCGCCTTCCAGCTTAACCGCCTTCGCTCCACCCTCTTGCATTAAGCGGGCAACGCCTTTTAACGTCGCATCCAAACTGCCATGGTACGTAAGGAACGGCATATCCGCTACGACAAAAGTGCGAGATGCTCCCCGCACCGTCGCCCGCGTATGGTACACCATATCATCCAGTGTCACCGGCAGTGTGGAGTCGAACCCGATCACGACATTGCCCAGTGAATCACCAACAAGAATCACATCAATGCCTGCCTCTTCCGCCAGTCGGCCTGAAGGGTAATCATAGGCTGTGATCATCGTGATCGGCACGCCGTCCTGCTTCATTTTTCTCATCTTCGTTGTAGTTAGCGGCTTGCGTTGTTCCATGTTAATCCCAACTTCCTGATATAAAATAAAAAACCTTTTAGCTAAGAGCTAAAAGGATCGCATGCAGAAAGAATCTAAGGTGATCCTTCTGTCTCGGTCCCATAAGGCTCAGAGCAGAATCCAACATCTCGTATAACGGTTATTCAAGTGTGCAACAACATACGGTCAAGCTGCAAGTGCCGTTCCTTTAAGGATACCGCCTTGTCACCCTATTATACCAAATCCTGCTGCCATTTGATACCTTATCTTTATTTTAGTTCGATATCCCCAGAGTAAATTCTAACCTTCTCTCCAGAGGATGTAATGACCGTTAGAGCACCTGAGTCGTCCAACGAGTCAGCAATACCTTCGATGAAACCGGAAGGCGAGGAGGTGCGAATAGGCCGCTTCAGTGTCACACTGAGCGCTTCCCAGAGCAGCCGTATAGGCGCGAACCCTTTGTCCATATAGAGCGCATATAGCTCTTCAAATTCCAGCAGGAATGTTTGGACCAGAAGTTCTCTTGAAATCACCTGGCCGGATTCAATCGCCAGTGAGGTGGCAATGTTTCGCAATGCCTCCGGATAATCTTCCGTGGTCAAATTGACGCTGATGCCGATCCCGGCAATGACATATTTGAGACGTTCATCTTCACCGCTGCTTTCAAGCAAAATCCCGCTAACCTTCTTGCCCTTGATGAGGAGATCATTCGGCCATTTGATGCCAATCTCAACTTGGCATACTTTCTGGATGGAGCGGCACAAGGCGACGGCGCTGAGCAGCGTTAATTGCGGCATAAAATAAACAGGGACACGCGGCGTAAGCACAATGCTCATCCAAATGCCTTTACCCGACGGAGAATGCCACGCACGGCCCATTCGGCCTCTCCCGGCTGTCTGTTCCTCCGCCAGCACAATCGTGCCTTCCTGAGCCCCTGAAGCAACCAGCGCATGGGCAATTGTTTGGGTGGAGTCTACGGCGCCATATACATGAACTTTTTGTCCTAGCACTTTGGTTTTCAACCCGGCAAGCAGCTTACTCACTTGCCAACGGTCCGGTTTGCTCACCAGTCGATAACCTTTGCGCGGCGCGGCTTCAAATTCGTATCCGGCTGCCCGCAGCTCTTCGATATGCTTCCATATCGCCGTGCGGCTAACGTTCAGCCTGCGGCTGATTTCTTCGCCAGACACATACGCCTCCGGCGTTTCTTGGAACAATTCCAAAATACGTTCATTCATGTTTGGTTCACTCGCCATCTATCTGGATTATGAGAAAACTTCTTTCGAGGCCGTTCAAAGATGAGCTTCTTAAGAGCGGCAAATCTTTTTAAGGGAACTACAGTACGCTATATAGGCAAATAGCAGGGATGTTAGGGGCGTAGCGGAACTACAGGGTCTTATTTCGATGAAAATTGCTGAACTTCCCACCAAAACAGCAAAATAGCGCACTGTAGTTCCCTCAACCTCTCGATAATGACGCTTATGCCTAGAATAGCGGATTGATGTTCCTTTACTAGCCTGCGATTAGACTATCTACCATGGTGAGCCCGGCATGAATAGGCAATCTAAATGTGCTTGTTCATGCCTACTTGGAGGTAATTCAAGAGATAAAAACACAGATCATGAAGGGAACCCCTAACCATATTGAGAAAAACCGCGCTGCGCTGCTATGTCGCAGCACGCGCGGCTTGCAATAGCGCATCTCGCTCGTTCGGAAGATCACCGAGCGCGGTTCGTTCGAGCAACTGCTGCAGCAGGACCCCCATCCAGGGGCCAGGCTGCAGCCCAAGCTCTTCCGCCAGATCCTTGCCGGATATGGCGAGCTGTTTGAGGCTGAAGCAGGGAACCTCGCTCAGCCAATCCTCTCCGCAGCGCACCAGTTCGGGCGCTGCGGTTTGCAGGAAGCGCGCGAGCTCGCCGCGCTTCTCGGCAGTATGCGGCAGCACGCGCAGCAGCCGCAGCAGGGCGCGGGCTGCGGCTTCGCCGCGGCGCACCGCGCCAAGCTTCCAGACCCGCTCCAGCGGAGCAGGGTCTGGGTTTGCCACGCCGACGGCCACCGTCTCGCGCAGAGCGAGAATCGCCACGACCGCGTCGCCGTCGGCGCGGGAGAAGGTCAGCTCCTGGAGCGCCGTGCGGACGGTGTCCGCCGGCACCTCCAGCAGCATCAGCAGCATGGCCCAGCGGTCATGCTGCCCTGCTAGCGCGCTGACAGCGTCCAGCGCGTCATCCCAGGCGAGCCAGCGCTCAAAAGGCAGCGGAAGCTGCTTTTTGAAGTGCGCCGTAAGGCGGCTCGCCAGCAGCAACCGGATGGCCCGCGCCGGCGCAGGACCTTCGATCATGCGCGCGAACTCGCTGCGCACGCGCTCCAAAGCGATGTGGCGCATAAGCGGAGCTTGCTCCAACAGCGCCAACCAAGTGCTTTCCTCGACCTGCAAATCATAAGCCGAAGCAAAGCGAATGCAGCGCAGCATCCGCAGCGCGTCTTCGCCGAATCGCTCCTGGGCTGCGCCTACGCAGCGCAGCACCCCGCGGGCCAAATCTTCTTGCCCTCCGAATGGATCGAGAATCTCGCCCTGACCATCCATCGCCATCGCGTTCATCGTGAAATCGCGCCGTTTCAAATCCTCGTTCAAATCCGAGATATACGTTACGGAAGAAGGTCGGCGAAACCCTTCATATTCCGCTTCCTTCCGGAATGTTGTCACTTCATAGGTTCCCTCGCTCAAAACAACCGTAACCGTACCATGCTGTAACCCAGTTGGCACCGTACGGGAGAAGATTGCCATCACCTGTTCAGGGAGCGCTGAGGTTGCGATGTCAATGTCTTTGATCGGTCGCTTAAGGACCGTATCACGCACACAACCGCCAACCAAATACGCCTCGTAACCGGCTTCGACAAGCTTCTGGACTAGCAGCGCAGCCCCGTGATCCAATCTATCTTTGTTATCCACATCCGACATGTTACTCCTGACCAGCTATCTTCGCCTTTATTGGCAGGCAGAAGCTGTAATGCGATGAGATTCTGGAAGTTCTCTTCCGAGTACGCGATAATAAATTTCTTCATATTGAACTGTTGTAATATCATTACAGAACGTATGTCTGGCGCGGTTCAAACAATTCGCGACCACTTGTTCATATAAGACCTGATTGCTTAACAAGTTAACGGCAAGATCAGCCATTTTCTCCGTATCGCCTACTTCAGCCAAGTACCCGGTCTCACCATGTGTGATGAGCTCTGGAATTCCCCCTGCATTGGAACCGATCGTCGGCACACCGCAAGCCATTGCTTCCAGTGCAACGAGGCCGAAGCTTTCCTTCTCAGAAGGCAGAAGCATCAGGTCAGCAAGCGAAATCACCTGGGCAACATCATCCTGTTTACCACAAAACGTTACCTTATCCGTAAGCCCAAGCTCTTTGACTTTGGCGATCATTTTCGAAAGATCAGGTCCTTCTCCAACAAATAAAAGCCTTGAAGGAATCCGTTTGCTCACATTGGCAAAAATGTCGACGACATCCTGCACCCTTTTAACTGGCCTGAAATTGGAAATATGAATTAATATTTTTTCTTCCGGGCGGGCAAATTCCCCTCTTAGCTTGGAAATGTCCCGCGGATAGTACACACGTTTATCAACAAAGTTATAGGTTAAATCAATATCACGGTCAATATCCAAGGATTCCCTGGTTTCTTTAATTAAATCCTTCGAAACAGCTGTAACCGCATCGCTTTCATTAATCGCATAACGAATTAAATCAGAAATCGATTGATCCTGGCCCAGCACTGTAATATCTGTTCCATGAAGCGTTGTTACAACTTTCAGTTTAGTTCCAACCATCTGCTTAGCCAGCAGCGCGCAGACAGCATGGGGAATTGCGTAGTGCACATGCAATAAATCCAATTCTTCCATCTTGGCAACTTGCGCTAACTTACTAGCCAGCGAAAGATCATAAGGCGGATAACGGAATACATAATATTGGCTAACTTCGACTTCATGATAAAAAATATTTTTATGAAATTTCCCCAAACGGAAAGGCATGCTGTGAGTAATAAAGTGAACCTCGTGTCCTTTTTCGGCAAGCAGCTTGCCAAGTTCTGTCGCAACAACCCCGGATCCGCCCAAAGTCGGATAACAGGTAATGCCAATTTTAAGTTTGTCGCTCATCCTACACCTCTCTTCCGATCACTCGAAGCGATCTACCACATAAGGTAATTTGGAAACGAAACCTTCCGCATAGGTAATCATTCGTTTCTGCCCCATCAGACGATCCCGAGCTTCTACTCGTTCTATATAACCTTGATTTAATGGCGTTGCCACTGTGCCTTGCCCTGTTACAAACTGTGAGCGATACGCGCTTAGAGCGGCTATTTTTTGATCATACCAATCGGTCACATTAACCATAAGATCAGCGTCATACACATCATTTATAAAATAAAAGTATAATTGTTCAACATTCACCGGTTCTGACTCCGGCAAGTACTTGCGCAATTTTGCGTTAAATACGGCTTCCTGAACCAAAGCTGAACAGGCAATATGATCAGGATGGCGGTCTTGCCAATAGGGCGCAAACACGATACGCGGCTTATATTTACGTATTTCCCGGGTAATGCGTTCAATATGGCTAGGCTGATTCGACAGACCGCGATCCGGTAAACCCAGATTGGAACGGACCGTTAAGCCCAAAAGTTTAGCCGCTTCCTCCGCTTCCTGGATTCTGGTCTCGACGGTACCATTGGAAGACATCTCCGCATAGGTTAGATCGCAGATGCCTACTTTGACACCCTGAGCGGTGTGCTTGGCAATGGTAGCCCCCATGCCAATCTCGGCATCGTCTGCATGTGCGCCAAAAATAAGGATATCAAGTTTGTCGCTCATCTTATTCAATACCTGGTTTATATTTATGTACGAGTTCGCGCCAAGCGAAATCACCGCGATCCAAGGCTCGGACGAGCAATTCGGCCGTCGCTACATTCGTCGCACAAGGAATCCCTTGAACATCGCACAGACGCAGAAGCGCAATAATATCGGGTTCATGCGGCTGAGCCATTAATGGATCGCGTAAAAATATAATAAAATCCATTTCATTTTGTGCCACTAAAGCGCCAATTTGCTGATCCCCGCCAAGCGGACCTGACATGAAGCGATGTACACTCAATTTGGTAGCATCCATGATGCGTTGCCCCGTTGTTCCCGTTCCATACAGCTGATGTCCCTCAAATACATGTTCATAAGCTGTTACAAAGTTCACCATTTCGTCTTTCTTCCGATCATGGGCAATTAGCGCAATCTTTAACATCCTACATTCCACTCCCCTAGGGCTCTTAATCTATAAAATGCTCAAATCCATAAATCATTCCGCTATACGTCATCACTTTACGAACAGCAATAGCAACGCCTGGCATATAAGCGGCACGATCATAAGAATCATGTCTGATCTTAAGAGCCTGACCTGGTTCGGCCATAATCACTTCTTGCTGAGCAAAAATGCCTGGCAATCGAACACTATGTATTCTAAACCCATTGTAATACCCGCCGCGCGAGCCTTCAATTGTTTCTTCTTCCTTAGGGTTGCCTTGACGGCGCTCTTCTCTGACTTCGGAGATGAGCTCAGCCGTTTTGACAGCTGTTCCAGATGGAGCATCCAACTTCTGATCGCCATGGTATTCAATGATTTCCAAATTCGGGAAATACTTGGATGCTTGTGCGGCGAACTTCATCATCAGAATAGCGCCAATCGAGAAATTAGGCGCGATAATGCCGCCAATCCCTCCATCTTGACACTGCTTGTCCAATTGTACGATAGCTTCAGGCGTGAAACCAGTCGTCCCCATGACGGGGCGAATTCCTAAACGAATGGCTAAGTTTGTATGGGAAACCGCTGTCTGCGGTCCAGTGAAATCGACTAAAACATCTGGTTTGGATTCGATTAAAGCCTGTTCAACATCATTGCTCATGTAAACACCGCATGCTTCTAATCCAACCATTTTCCCTAAATCAATTGGGCCAGAGGAGCGGCTGACACCTGCCACCAACTCCATATCAGACTCTGTCAATACGGTCTTGACGACCTCTCGCCCCATTCTTCCACTTGCTCCAATGACTGCTACTCGAATTTTACGATCCATGCGTCGTGTATCTCCTTTTTATGTGTTTCCATCCTACAATTTCAGCTTGAGTTGATAGCGGGCAGCCTGCTGCTTCGCCAGTTCATGATTCGGCTCTAGACGAAGAGCATCCATTACAACCTGGTAACCTCTGCTATAATCATTGCGAAGAGCGAATACTTCGCCTAGTATAAGATACGCTTCAATCGCCAGAGGATCAAGAACAATCGCTTCTTTGAGCAGAAAAATCGCCCGCTCTCCGTGTTCGGATTTGGCACTTATTTCTTTTTGTGCTCTATCAACTAGTTCTCGTGCGTGTAAAACTTGCAAGTGATAACGGTAAACCTCGTTGTCCTTTTCCAAATCCAGCGCCTTGCTGGCATGCTCAATCGCTTGAAACAGCTTGTTGCTTCTAGCAAAGGTAATCGAAAGCTTATAGTGATAGGCAGCATTGTCTGGTTCCGCAGCTATCGCTTTTTCAAACCATTCAATGGCTTTTTCGAAATCATGACCAAGTATGGATTCGTACGCTTTCTGTATCTGATCTTCTCCATTCATCTGCCCATCCTCCTTTGCGAAAGCGAGTTTCCCGTTAACAGGGGATAGTACAGTTTATGAAGCTTACGTGCTTTCGGTGTTAATTTTGGTCCAACGACCTGCGTCCCGTGTATTGAATTTGTGCATGATTTTATCATGGGCTTCGGTCAGATCAATCCCGAGTGAGTTAGCGAAACAAATCGTGATAAATAAAATATCGCCAAGCTCCAGCTCGATGGAATTATCCGCTTCTGTACTTTTTTTAGGCTTTTCCCCGTAGGTATGATTGACCTCTCTAGCTAATTCCCCAACTTCTTCGGACATCCTGGCCAGCATCGCTAACGGACTGAAATATCCTTCCTTGAACTGGGAAATATAAGTATCAACTTCTTGCTGTATATCTTTAAGTGTACGTTCTGACATGTTCACCCTTCTCTCCATCATCTTAACCAAAGCTATCATTACTATGTTAAACTAAACAAGAAAAGTTGACAAATTTTTTTGACGATCTCATCACCTATCTGGAGGAATAAGAATGATTTTCAAAGAACGATTTGCAGATCAATTTACGAACGTGTTTGCGATTATGGTCGGCACTGCAATCTATGCGTTCGGTTTGCATTATTTCGTCATTTCCAACGAGTTAATGGAGGGCGGTGTCACCGGCATCTCCTTGCTGCTCAAATATGTGTTGAACGTTCCCCCTTCCATCTCCACCCTAGTCATCAATATACCGCTATTTTATTTGGGGTGGCGCTTCTTCGGCAAAGGGCCGATGCTGTATACGATTTTCGGTGTTGTATCCCTATCCTTCTTTCTTTGGGTCATGGAACTGCTCATTCGAGCTCAATGGCTAATCCCTTTCCAAACGAGCCAAGACTACTTCCTTGCAACTTTGTATGCCGGGGTCACCCTCGGGATTGGCCTTGGTCTCGTCTTCCGCTTTGGCGGAACGACAGGCGGTTCGGATATCTTAGCCCGCATCGGGCAGAAGAAAAAGGGCTGGAGCGTTGGACAAGTCATCCTGATTATCGATGTCATTGTCATCGGATCATCCTTTCTTTACCTGCCCAAGGAAAAAGTGCTTTATTCGCTCGTCGCTGTATTCGTCAGCTCACGCATCATTGATTACATATCGGAGGGCGCCTATACAGCTAAAGCTTTTACGATCATAAGCGAGCTGGCTGTCCCTTTAGCCAAATCTATTACGCAAGAGCTAGACAGAGGCGTGACCATATTTCCTGCCCGGGGAGCCTATTCCGGCAATGAAAAAGAAGTTGTTTATTGTGTTGTCTATCGCCACGAAACAAGAAGACTTCGCGAACTCATCCACGCCATAGATCCGCGCGCCTTTATCATCATTGGCGAGGTCCACGATGTAATAGGCGAGGGCTTCAAAACACAATAAGCTACGCTCCCAACACAAATAGCAGCTCTCAAGGCTTGTAAGCCTTTGGGAGCTGCTATTTTCCTGCAGGTGCAACTGAGTCTCTATCGATTCTTGCCTTCACGCGTTTGTTTGACCGGCACAAAACTTCTTCCTGGCTGATACATTTTCCAACCGACAAAAGACAACACACTTACAATGATGAGCCCAATGCCTAATGACCAAATAATCGGCTGTCTCGGGTCTGTAATCGGCACGAAGGCGATTGCATCCTTGTTCTTCAGAAACAGTTCGTCCAAAACCTGATGGAGATGCCCCAATCCAGATTCAACTTGATTCACTGCCATTGGTTTCTCATTTATGTATTTATGTAAGAAAACGAGCAAAGAATCGAGTTTCTCAACAGAACCTGCATCTCGACTAATGAGAATAGCAGGATGAATAATGGCTACATGCTGCGATAATTTACCAAAATCAGTCAGCATTTCATTTTGTTTATTCGCTTTGAGATCCTGAGTCAGTAAGGATGTATCATTCTGCAGTACTTTGTAATATTGCAGCCACATCGGTTGATTCTTATGAGTCAAAGCGTCTGTCGCAAGGCGAATTTTGGCTACAGCTACTTGTCCTTCATCAGGGGAATAATTCACCGCATTGTAGACCCGCTTCGCTTCTGTAATCGTTTCAGTTAAGGCATTGAGACCTTCAACCGAAGTAATGCCCTCAAAGTGAATCTTAGGAATTTGATCGGACATTTGCTGCAGTTTATTTCTCGCCTCCGCCACTTGACCATCCATCGTTTGCTTGTACATATCGTCTGCAATCTGATTTAGAAATTCCACCCGCTGCACTTGCTCAGCATCTATCGGTTTCGCAGCTTGTCCACTCGTGCGAGTGCTGGCTCCGCAAGCCGCGCTGATGCTTACAACCAAAGACAGCACAATGACAGCTGCCAGTTTTCTCGTTTTCGTAGAATGAAACATGGGACTCCCCCTCCTTCACCATCATCTTATGGAGGTTCGTCCCATTTTAGACCAGCTATGAAGTAATTATGGACTTGTTTTTCGCCGCACGATTAAGCAGTAAACAGCAATCAAAATGCCTACAATGCTCAAGCCAATGGTGAAGGCTTCGATGGTCCGATAGAAGTTATCCACTAGGACGCTCGGCAAACTTGGGAAAACCCCTCTTTCATAATCCATGAAATCATTCCAGAACGTCCATGCCGCAACCAACACGATCGCTCCAACTTTGTAACGGTACCAACGTACAAATAGTAACGCTTCCAAAGCCATCGCCAAATGTGAACTCGTTAACATCCAGCCATCCCAACCTACCGCGACGCCTTGCCAAGCTCCGGCCCAAATCATCGTAACGGCCCAAATGCCATATTTAAAAGAAGTAATTAATGCGAAAGCTTCGATAAAGCCTCTAATGGCTTGATACAATTGGCCAGACTGTTTATTGGAAGTGTGATCCAGAAGCAAATAACCAACAGATAAGGTAAAAAAGAGACTGGCTGTAGGGCTGTCAGGCACAAAAAAAACATACCATAACGGTTTCTCGGCAATGGTATTGCTCATTTGAATCCAATACCATTCATAACCATATACGGTTCCAAGCAAGTTGGAAATGAACAGCAGCCACAATATTTTTTTACTCAATAGAAAATCCTTGCTCCAAAAATAGCTGGCAGATAACCCCATCTGTAAGTATGCTCCTCCTCTAATTGATTTAAAAAAACCTGACCGCTTAACGCGATCAGGTTTCCCATATTATTGGGCTTTTTGTTTGGATAGCCACTCTGCAAGCTTCGTGACATCAGCATCTGATAAACCTTTGTCAAGGTTAGCTTGGTATTGTTTACCCATGTTACCCTTACCATTTTTGATGATTCCAAGAATTTCCTCTTGGGAATGCTTGTCACCTACACCCAGAAGGGCAGGTACACCTGAAGCCGGCATCCCTTTAAGTCCTGCGCCATGACAAGACAAGCAAGTAGCTTTCTTGTAAATTTCAGCACCTGGATCATCAGCTGCAACGATTGCTGCACCTTTTTTCGTGTCTTTGGAAGCACCGCCGCCAGCAGCAGCACCTTTGTTAGCGTGCATTTCTTCTTCACGCTTGATGTGCTCAGGAACAATGTTTTTCTCTTTCAATTCTATTTGATAATGCGACCATGACGTGTAAGTCAAGTATGTACATGCTACCAAGGATAGAATCATTAAAGTTGAAGCAATCGGTCTTCTGTAGAAACGACGTTCTTTGCCCGTATCCAAGAATGGAGCAAGCAGCAAACCGCCGAATAATAGACCAGGAACAACAACCGCACCAAGTACAACATAATCACCTGATGTATATGGGTATTTCAGCAATTGATACATGAATAAGAAATACCAATCCGGCATCGGAATGAACGCGGTGTTCTTAGGATCCGCAGGATAACCTAGCGGAGCTGGATCGGACATGACCAGTACGAGCATTCCGACCAATACAACGACACCAACCATCCATTCTTTCAACAAGAAGTTTGGTACGAACGCTTCTGATTTCCCCGGATATGCAGAATAATCTCTAGGAATCAGTCGTTGCTCTTGTGTTTTTTTAATTACGCGGGAATCTCCCACATAAACGATTTTTTCGTCAGACTTATGACCATGCGCCACGCATTGACCCTCCTTTCAATTATAGCGGTCCGGAAATACCTTGTTTGCGAATCATGAAGAAATGTCCAGCAAGCAAAGCTAGCAGAACGCCTGGTAGGAAGAATACGTGGATAGCGAAGAAACGAGTCAATGTTTGCGCACCAACGATGCTTCCACCTTGCAGCAATGTTTCAATGTAAGGTCCCGCGAACGGTACCGATGCTGCGATCTTCATACCTACTTGCGTAGCGAAGTACGCTTTGTTATCCCATGGAAGCAGGTATCCGGTAAAACCAAGACCTAACATAACGAAGAAAATCAACATGCCTACAACCCAGTTCATTTCACGAGGTGCTTTATAAGAACCGGTGAAGAACACGCGCAGGGTATGTAAGAACATCATTACGATTACTAAGCTCGCTCCCCAGTGGTGCATACCTCTGACGATAACACCGAAAGCTACTTTATGCTGTAAGTAGTCAACGCTGGCATAAGCGTTGATAATATCAGGTGTGTAATACATCGTTAAGAACATACCTGACAAAATTTGAATGACTGTAATGAAAAACGTCAATCCGCCGAAACAATATACGAAAGCGGAAAAATGATGAGCAGGGTTAACGTGCTCTGGAACCTCGTGGTCTGCTACATCCCTCCACATTGGCGTAATATCAAGACGTTCGTCAATCCAGTTGTATACGTTTTTAAACATCTGATGCTGACGCCTCCTTATACTCTTGTGTTAGCATGTAGTTGTCCCACATAAACGAAACCATTTTCTACTTTGGTCGTATATTCATCCAATGGTTTAGGCGCTACTGCAAGGTTTTTACCATCTTGCGTATAGTGAGCACCGTGACAAGGACAGAAATACTGATCTTTGTAGGCAGGATTGTCGTTCCAGTTGACTGTACATCCAAGATGCTTACAGGTTGGATTCAACGCAAAGAGCTTGCCGCCGCTGTCTTTGGAGATCCATGCAACCAGTTCAGCATCGCTTTCGTACCAACCATCAACTTGATGGACTTGGAACGTAAACGCTTGTGGAACATTTGTAATTTTACTTTCTTCGACAACTTTAACCCAGTCTGAAGCACTCTTCTTTTGAAGGACAGGATCTACAGCAAACCGTATCATCGGTATAATGATACCAGCTCCCATGAATCCTCCAGCGCCACCAAGGGTGTAAGAAAGAAATTGTCGACGAGACATTTCGCGTTTGGTCCCGGGCTTCTTCCCATGCTGTTCTTCATTGTGATTGTTATGATCACTCATTCTCAGGTCTACCCTCCTACATTGGCCGATATCCGAACCCTCCCGGACATCAGTTACCTCTATCACGTGTCGTTCGACATTACACTACATAACTAGGACATTACTAATAATAGCCTAGGACTACTAGGTCGTCAAGAATCCATAACTCCTTTTAGTCGAATGAAATCTTGGCCTTTGAACAAATTTTAACGAAATTGTCACAACTTTTTGACCGCGGTTGTACACCGCTGCTCCCCTTATCCTGCACAATTTTTTTTCCAATAATACGCTTAGCAGTTAAAGTTAATCACTGCGCTGCCACAAGTGCTGAACTTGCTTAGAAATACTTGATTTAATCTGCTCGGACTCCGTTGCCCAGCGATCCATATCGACCGCAATGAATAAATCTGTTTCGTCTGCTTTCCATTGCGTCGCTTCTTTATGTACGGTAAGAACAATGACATAACGGAAACCCATTCTTTTCAAATGCAGCGAGACGGCATCCAACTGATCTTTGATCTGGACACCCGTTACATAATGCACCGCAGGATAGGTCACGACTCTTCCTTTATAGGGAATCTCAATCGCTTCCAACGCATCGCGCAAATGCTGCAATCTTTCGGTTACCTGCATGGGATCTTCAAATCCGCTCAACCCTGAAACAGGCAGCAAGCAAGTATCTAAATACGGTTTCAAATCAATCCAGTCTTTCGCGGGAACTTCATCAAACTTCACAACGTCTTACCTCCCTATCGTTTGCCAAAAAGGGGCATGCTATGTAATATCTTGAATCTCATCTTGTACTTTAATCCGTCCTTACCTGACTGTCAATTGAAAGAGCGCTTTGACCGCGCAAAGCATTAAGCGCTTCGTTCAAATCCTGCTCTTTCACGACCAAATACGGACTCTCCCACTCGCCTTCGAGATGGATGTATTGCACCGTTGCCGGCTTTAACTCACGGTACGATTTGGTCATTGTCCGCAGCTCGTCAGCAGGAATATCCGTTTTGATCGAGCTGCCAACAATATCGAGAACACCGCCCCAAGCTGTTATTCCGTTCAATGAGGTTAATTTATCAAGCAATCCATTAAGAACGAACTGTTCTCTTTGATTTCTAACGGTGTCCGAGGACTCGGCAGTCCCTAAATTCGATTTGCGATACCGGATGAAATCCAGAACTTGTTTGCCATTCAGCAGTTGTTCACCTTTGTTCAAATGTATATTCGTACCGTCACTCTCATCTTCGTATCGCATATCCATATCCACATTTACCTTCATGCCGCCGAATTGATCAATCAGTTTGCGAAAGCCATCGAAATTAATGACTGCCATATAATCGATCGGAATATCATAAACACGGCTGTATAATTGTTTCGTCTCTCTGAGTGCTGTCGTCTTATCTTTATTGTAATAATAAGCATAAAAATAGTTCGCCTTGTGTGAATCGTCAAGCCCCGACTTTTGCGCTTCGATCTCCAAATCCCGCGGGATGGAGACAACGGTTCCTTGATGAGTCTGAGGATCGACACGAACGAGCATCATCACGTCCGTATTCAGCGAACCTTCGCTTCCTTCACGTTCATCAACTGCTGTAAGCAGAAATGTCAGCGGCTTTTGAACCATAGCCATCTCCTTGCTCAGAGGTTGGGCATTCACATTGAAGCTAGGTATAGTTGATGTTTCGGGCGCTGCGATATGATCAAGGGTTTGATTGATTTTATTAGTCAAAAATGCAGCATACACAGCTAAAGAAACTGCAACCAGTAAGCTTGCAATTACACCAGCGGTTATCCATTTTCTTTTTCTGGAACTTCCCTTTGTTAGTTTCATCCGTTATCTCCTTATGTATAGAAATTAAGCTTATATAAAAGACGCATGGGAAACCAATTTAGTTCTTTCTATAATGAATGAGATTAAGAAAATTGGCTTTGCTATTACCGAGAGCGTCGTGTGAAAAGGAACTATGATCCTCTATATGGCGAGAACTGGGGTAAACGTTGCATGAAAGGGAACTGTGATCCGCTATTTAAGCGAAACCTGCTGATTCTGACCGGGAAATGGTGCAATAGAGGACCGTAGTTCCCTCTGGCGTGGAATATGAGGGTTTTCAGAATGATAGCGCACTGTAGTTCCCTCTGGATCGCTATCATTCTTATGGATCAAAAAAAGACACGTGATCAATCTCACATGTCTTCTCTATTTGCTGCTATCCGGATGATTGTAAGCTTTTGAGTTCTGATGTAAGTGCAAGAAACTTCGTTTGATCTCCTTTGGCCAAAGCGCGATCAATCTCTTTATAAAGATTTTCTTCTTTATATTTGCGAATGGCATTATCCCAAACCATTTCCGCGAAAAGTGCCAGCAGCGCGTTGTTAGATACATTCATTTTTCCCATGAGACCTACCTCCAAATGTTGTCCGCGGTTTGTCAGGAGCTTCTCTTTCGCAAAAACATGTTGAATTTCCACCTTGGTGCATCGCAACCCCTGTGTAAGGCTCCTACTTCATCATATTCAATCAAATCTTCAACGCTTCCTTCAATAGCCCGATTCCTGAGGAATGTGCCTTTACCCACTAATGAATCAAATAGAGATGCTGCATCATCGTGTTCACGCTAAAAAAGGGCAACCTTGTCCTCTTCAGCTACCAATGTCCCTTGAATCACCTTGCTTCCAAGTTTTGTAACCTGAATAACGGTGCCGTCCGACAGATCTTCTCCGATTCGAATCAAGCCCAAATGCATCATCATTTGCAGGATACGCTGCTCCAAGATAGAGACTGAGGTATCATAGTAGAATGGTTTTACCAATGGACAGAGCACATCAGCCAAGGTCTGCAAGGTAACCCACTCGCTGCCCAGACGTTCCACCCATCCCGCCATACTCTGAATATTAGGTATCGGATTCTTGTAGAGTCGCAGCCAAAACTTGTACACATCTGCTAGATTTTCTTTCTTTCCCTCGCTGATCCGGGATTTCCCTTCATCAGTTAGATGCAATACGTGGTTATGCTCCGTTATTAATTGTCTGTAAAAGCAATAATCATAGATGAAAGAAAATCGGTTCGGATATTCCTTAAACAACCGTCCGTAGCCGAATCTCCAGCTCCCTTTGGAAACCATCTCTTCCTGTACAGATAATCTGTCCAATAGTTGCTGCAGCTGCCTTTTGTACATAGCCCCTTCAGCGGTCAGCGGTATTTCTGGTTGGCCCGCCACATACGTCAAGAAGTGATAGATATCATCGATGACAAGCTGCTGTTCATCCCGATAAACACCAGGCTCAGCAGTTTTCTTCAAGCGTTGTTTGAACTGCCTTGCCAAAGCTTCACTAAATTTACGCTTCAAGTCTTCGGGCATGTGGAACAAAAACTTCGTTTGCTGGGAATAGCCATTGAACAGCCATCCCAACTTCTTGAATTTCACAACCATATCCCGCGGATTCCAATCACCCAATTCTTCTTTCTGGAATCGCGATTGTTGAACTCTAGCAATCAGCTCTTCGATACTGAAGGCATTGCGTGGATCGCTCAGAAGTGAATTCAAGAATCGAATATCTTCCAAGTTCAGGCTTTGAATATGCTTCTCAAAAACTTCTCTGCGCAGCGCTGTACTAAGAATCGATTGAATTAATTCATTCTTCGAATGGCCGTTGCATTGGCATTCATAGGTATGAGCAATTCGACCTAAATCATGAATATCAGCGTAGCTGAGCATATCCGCTAGGTTCATTTTCATCCTACAACCCCCAATTAAGAAGCCTATAGCTCCGTGGTTTCTAGTAACCATTATGGGATTTTTTCCCGAAAATATTCCAAAGCCTATAAAAAAAACATGACTCAAAAGATGAGCCATGCTAGTAAGTCAACCTTATTCCGTAACAGATTGCAGATGATTCAGACAGTTGTACAGCTGTAAGTCCCAGCCCGTTTCCCGTCTCAAGAGAATCGTAAGCGATGTATTCTGGAGATAATCCTCACTATCCATTCGTAATACTCTCAGAACCTGAACGATAAACCCGCCATGTGAAATAAGCAAGATGTTCTTATCCGGATAGTCCTTCAGCAATTCTGCTTCTAGTTCTGACCATCTCGCCCACAAATCATCATCGGACTCTTGACCTAGTTCCTGAAGCTTCCAATCTGGTCCCCAGCGCTCTTCTCGCTCTGCGACAGTAGTTCCTTCAGCCTGGCCATATCTACGTTCTCTTAGACGCTTATCCGTCCTTAGGAATGGGATGCCCGAGAGCTTGGAGACAATTTCGCCGGTTTCTCTTGCCCGTGTCAAGTCACTGCTGATGATTCCGTCCCAGGCTTCCTGCGCTAAACGTACGCCTAACAACCTGGCTTGTTCTTGCCCTTCATCGGTTAAATCGGTGTCCAGCTGTCCTTGCAGCTTGCCCAGACGATTCCATTCTGTACTGCCATGCCGAATAAATCCAATCGTTGTCATCTATCGATCCTCCATCACCAGTTAAAATGAAAAATGCCCCTCTCGGAGCATTATGCTTTCGTTCGTGACAACCAATTCATAATAATAATGGTCGCAATCAATCCTAACAGCGAAACTACTAGCAAATAGTGCGGGTAGGAATGAATGGGACCTACATGAAAGCGCAAAGGCTCCATAAAGCTGGGATTCAGACTTGCTACGGCATCACCCATCTTATGGCCATTCATCGATTCCGTAGTCGTCGATTTCAAAGCTTGGGGCGCTTGCATATCAAATAGCGAATTATCTGCCGCAGCGATGGAAGACTGTGGTGTTCCATCATACACGACAGCAAACAGGAAGCTAAATACAAACAAAGCTAAGCAAAAGGCAATGACTGCCGTAAGATTTCTACGCAGCTTATATGATATCGCATAGATACGCTCTGAAACCGGCATGCGCCACGATTCATCTTCATATATGCGACTCATTACCTTACTCGATACCATCGGTTCGTAGTCAGACAAATCACTTTCAATCGTAGCTGTGCGTATGAGCATAGTACTTTCTTCCCATATTTGAAATTCTTCCGCACATTCGGTACAGGTCGCTATATGCGCATCTACCGCGGCCCTTCTCAGGTCATTATTCGGCAGATCCCAATAGACTCCAAACAACTCCTGGATTTCACTACACTTCATCGCACTTTCATCCCTTCGACTCTTCGAATATCGGTTCACTAAAATAGGGATCTAACTGTAATTTAACGGAGGCTCTTGCCCGAAAAAGAAGAGACTTCACTGAGCTTACAGTTTGACCTAGTATATTGGCGATTTCTTGATAATCCATCTGATCGTATTCTCTAAGAATTAGAGCTGACCGTTGTTTCTCCGGTAAACTATTAATTGCATCGCGAACCATGGACACTTTCTCATTGCGGAGCATAGCTTGTTCAGGCATCGCATCGAACGATGCGTGTGGCGTCAGACCACTCTGTTCCAAAGAAACTTGAACGCTTTTATTTTTGCGCAGCTCACTCAAAACCGTATTTCGAGCAATCGTATACAGCCAAGTTGAAAACGAGGCTTCAATTTCTCGGAAGGAATGCAAACTGCGATATGCTTTATAAAATGTTTCATTACACAGATCTTCGGCAATCGCCTCCATCTGTGTGCTTTTGAGCATATGAAAGATAAATGCAAGGATTTTACGCTCGTAACGACGCATAAGTTCATTATATAATTGAACATTTCCATCCTTGATTTCTCTGATCAATTGGGAATCGGTCATTACGTGGCGACCCTCCTAGCGGACCCAGGTACCACTCCATATCCTCATACATGTTGTACTGAGGTTGGAGTGAAAAGTTGCGGTTATTTGTAAAAACTTTATGTGCGAATAAAAGAATACAATTTGCCCTTTAAATGCTTCGGGATGGACACCCTAAATTCCTGCTCCATTCGACAAATTGTTGGATAAAGTCCATATTCGTCCATTTGTCAGCTAAACACAACAACACGTCTTTCCCATTATATAATAAAATCCCAAAAATATGGCATATGTGAACAAAAAAAAACCGCCAAATTGGCGGTTGCACTTATGGTGCCATTATCGGATAGGAGTGGAGAGAAACCATACTGTACTTTTATTATATGTATACGGTTTCATTTTGTCAACATTTTTTTGAAAACGTTTACTACGTGTTTAATTTTTAGTAAGATCCGGTATTTGATGCCTCAAAGCTTGTTTAATCAAATTGTTGATGGAGTGCGGCCGAATATATGGACTGCCTGCATTAATCCGTGGAACCTGCATGGGATCGGTTTCTACATTGGTCATCCCAGCTTTCGTCGTGAAAGCGAATTTGACGCCAGCCTCATTCAGAAATGAAATCGTTTGGTTATCAAAGCTCCCAAAAGGATAAGCGTAAGAATCAACCGACTTCGCCCCGTTAATATCTCTAATTTTCGTCATGCATTTTCTTGTATCGTTGATAACTCTTTGTTTAAAGTCATTATCCGTTTCTGTTACACCATTGGTTGTGATTTTATTCGTCAACAAGGGTTTGCCATCTTTCATCGCATGCATCTGATCAGAGTGAAGTTGGAAATCAACGCCTGCGAACTCTTTTCTCATCTGTTTAATCTCATCTCTGGATAAGGAAGCCAGCAATGTTCCTTTCGGATCATCCAACCCACTCGTAATAACGAAATTCACAGCCGGTATTCGCATTTTCTTAAGTATCGGAAAAGCCTTGGTGTAGAAACTCTCGTAACCATCGTCAAATGTGACCAGCACAGCGTTGTCTGGGACATCTGCTTTCTCCGACATAAATTTCTTGAACTGATCCATCGTTATAAAGCGATACCCCTGCCTAAGCATGGCCTCCATTTGTTTCTCGAATAGCCTCGTCGAAATAGTTACGGAGCCTTGAACTTGGTCATCGATGTGGTGGTACACCAGTACAGCGACTTCATTCGTAAACATCACTTTATTAGCACTTACGAAAGAAGGAAAAAAATTAATAAAAAGCAGGATTGCAATAAACAGACTTTTCCACATCATCCAGATTCTCATCGACGTCGCCCCACCATATAAAATATAACAACAGATGTCATTATAGCATGAGACTATTTTTTTGAAAATCAAGTTCATATAAATAAAAAAAAACTGAGATTTCCCCTCCTTTAGAACTCAATCGGACGAGAAATTCAGTTTTTTCTGGCCTTACACATGTACTGCATATTGCTGCCCAAGCAGCGCTGAAGCGCGATCCGCATCCTCTTGATTGCGAAAAGAAAGACGTAAAACCCCAGGAACATCTTCGCGGCTTTCAATAATCTGAATGTTGCTCAAATTAATGCGAGCATTCCCAAGCAATGTCGTAATTTGGCCGATAATCCCAGGGTGATCCGGAATATCGACATAGATATCGAATAAGGACGTGATCATACCTTTTCTTCGTTCCGGCAATTGACTTCTGAATTCACCTGCTAAACGGAAGTGCTCAGCTATGCCATCACCGTCTCCAGCTTCAAGCAACTGAACAAATTGCGCGATTTCTAGATGCCAATCCTTCAGAAGTCTCAACAGGACCTCCCGATTGTTGACCAGGATATCCCGCCAGATCATCGGCTCACTGGAGGCAATACGCGTGATGTCGCGAAATCCGCCGGCAGCCAAATTCTGATAAAGCGGATTCGTTTCGTTATAGCCTCTGACCTGATTCACCAGGGCGACCGCGATTATATGCGGCAAATGACTGATGGCGCCGACAATATCATCATGTTCCCTGGCGCCGACACGGACGATCTGCGCCTTTGTAATTCTTAACAACTCCGTCAGACGGTCTACCTCAACTTCAGGTGTCCCCTCCGCCGGTGTCAATACGTAGAATGCATTCTCGAATAGATGTGAGGAAGCCGCCTCTACCCCATGGCGTTCAGAACCAGCCATTGGGTGTCCGCCAATAAAATAAATATTTTCCTTTACAATCTTGGCAGAGCTTTCCGTTACTGAGGCTTTGGTACTCCCCACATCCGTAATGATACAACCTGACTTGAGGGGCAGCTCAACAAGCTGCCGGACATAGTCTTCCAGCATACCGACAGGTACGCATAGAAATATGTAGTCAGCGTCTACTACTGCTTCAGCCATGTTGGTAGTCGCGATATCGACAACATTCCTCTTGAGAAGCTTCTCAACTGACTTAGGATTGGGCGAATGACCGACGACAGTAAAGCCTGGCTTTCCTTTATAACAGAGGGCAAGCGAGCCACCGATGAGCCCGACCCCGAAAATCGCAATTTTTGTCATGAAATCAACCTTTGTGATTTGAATTAGGCTTGAACAGCAACCTCAGCAAGTACTTGCTTAAGCGCTGTGATGAACTTTTCATTTTGCTCGCGGGAACCAATCGTTACTCGAATCGAAGTTGGGAACCCCAGCATATGCCCCCCGCGAATAATGATGCCTCGGCGCAGCAAACCATTGAAAACTTCTGCCGCAGGGCGACCCACATCCACCATAATAAAGTTGCCATGAGCTGGAAATGCCTGTAACTTCAATGCTGCAAATTGCTCATTCAAGTACTGCAATCCGGCCGTATTGGCTTCCCGGCAACTGGCAATGAAATCTTGATCTTGAATAGCTGCCAATGCTGCTGCTTGGGCAAAGCGCGATGTATTAAACGGTTCGCGAACTTGATTAATCGACCGGATAACATCCGGGTGACCGATCCCATAGCCGACACGCAGTGAAGCCAATCCATAGATTTTGGAAAAAGTACGCAGCGCAATAACGTTGCGGTACTGAGCGATAAGCTTAATGCTATCCGGGAATTCGCCCGTTGTGTTGTACTCACAATATGCCTCATCCAAAACAACCAAAACATGGGCAGGAACTTTGGCTAAAAACGCTTCGATCTCAGCATCTGTATTCATCGTTCCTGTCGGATTGTTGGGATTGCAAATCCACACGATTTTGGTTTTCTCCGTTATAGCCGCCAACATGCCATCAAGATCATGAGTGCCATCGATCAAAGGAACTTCGATCGACACAGCTCCCTCAATCTCACAGTTGTGCTTATATTGTGGAAATGTATGTGATGCCATAACGGTCTCGTCACCTTGCACAAGGAACGCGCGAGCCAACATCAGAATAACTTCATCAGATCCTGCGCCAAAAATCACTTGATTGGTTTCCACGCCGAGTGACTTCGCAACCGCCTCCGTTAACTGAACAGCGCCACCGTCAGGATAAAGACTGATATTAGCGATTTCCGCTTCCAAGGCTGCTTTCACTTTGGGCGAAGAACCGAAAGGATTCTCGTTGGATGCCAATTTAACGACTTCAGTCAGCCCTAACTCTCGTTTCACTTCTTCAATTGGCTTACCTGGCTGGTAAACCGGTAAATGTACAATCGTTTGTTTCGGTTTCATAGCTTGTCACCTCGTCAATTAGTTGTCCGAACCCTTTAATTTTCCCACAAAGTTGCGAATTTGCAAGAGGCCTTCCGGGTGCGCAGCATCGCTTTCCAAATGAGACAATGATCCCTCAATGGTTCGCACAATCGCACTTCCCACGACAACGCCGTCACACAGTTTCTCAAAACGCTCTACCTGCTCTCGATTCGAAATCCCGAAGCCGACGACAATCGGCACGCTCGCTGCTTCCCTCACCGTTGATAGGAATTCCTCGATGCCACCAAAAAATTCTGCGCGTTCACCCGTCACACCCAACGATGACACACAGTAAACGAATCCTCGTGCTTCTGCCGCGATTCGTTTGACACGCTCATTCGAAGTAGGGGCAACTAGCGGAATCAAATGAACATTATAGGTTTCAGCGATAGCTCTGGTCTCACTATCTTCCTCTAACGGAAGATCTGGAATAATAATACCGCTGATTTCATTTTCTTGCATCGTTTTGAACATTCGTTCAAGCCCAAGTTGCAGAACCGGATTGTAATAAGTAAATAAGATAAAAGGCAGCTTCGAACCTCTGCTTCTGGCTTTACGAGCTACATCAATCACGTCAAAGATAGAGATTTTGCGCTTCAGCGCACGTTCGGAAGAACGTTGAATGACAGGACCGTCTGCCAAAGGATCCGAATAAGGAACTCCTAGCTCGATTAAGTCTGCGCCAGCGCGCTCCATCTCTAGAATTAGCTCTAGAGAAGCTTCTACGGAAGGATCTCCTATCGTCAGGAAAGGAATCAAAGCCGTCTCTCCGCGCTCTTTCAGTTCGGCAAAGCGTTGATCAATACGGTTCATCTTCTAGCTCCTCCCCTTGTCAAGGTAACTCATAATGGATTCAACGTCTTTATCGCCGCGTCCAGACAGACTGACGACAATAATTTCATCCTTGGACATCGTAGGAGCCAGTTTGACCGTTTGGGCAATGGCGTGAGCACTTTCCAGGGCAGGAATAATCCCTTCGGTACGGCTTAGCAATTGCAGGGCATCCAGCGCTTCCTGGTCCGTAATCGGATAATATGTCGCACGCTCAATATCCTTCAGATAGGAGTGCTCGGGTCCGATACCTGGATAATCCAATCCAGCCGAGATCGAATGCGCAGGCAGTACTTGCCCATATTCATCTTGGAGTAAATAACTCAAGGAACCTTGGAACACACCTGGTGTTCCCTTCGTCATCGTTGCCGCATGCTCTTCCGTATCCACGCCGAGGCCTGCTGCTTCAACGCCGATTAATTGGACCGATTCATCCTGAACGAATGGATAGAAAATCCCCATCGCATTGCTGCCTCCGCCTACACAAGCGATAACCGCATCAGGCAGT
This sequence comes from Paenibacillus sp. HWE-109, assembly GCF_022163125.1. Lineage (NCBI taxonomy): Bacteria > Bacillati > Bacillota > Bacilli > Caryophanales > Paenibacillaceae > Paenibacillus > Paenibacillus sp. HWE-109. Next base: position 4,038,668 of record NZ_CP091881.1, read on the forward strand.
CTGCCTTCAATTTCAAGAATTTGTTCACGAGATTCATCACCAATAACACGTTGAAAATCACGCACCATCATCGGATATGGATGAGGTCCTGTAACCGAACCAAGGATATAGTAGGTATCTTGTACATTGCTGACCCAATAACGCAGCGTTTCGTTGCAAGCATCTTTCAAGGTACGAGTTCCAGAAGTAACTGGAATAACCTCAGAACCTAGCAGCTTCATGCGGAAAACATTCAACTGTTGACGTTTGGTATCCTCTTCGCCCATGAAAACCTTGCATTCAAAGCCCATTAATGCAGCCACCGTAGCTGAAGCAACGCCATGCTGGCCTGCTCCTGTTTCGGCAATGATTTTTTTCTTCCCCATCCGCTTAGCGAGAACCGCTTGTCCGATGGTATTGTTGATTTTGTGGGCACCCGTATGATTCAAGTCTTCGCGCTTCAAATAAATTTTGGCGCCGCCCAAAAGCTCAGTAAGTCGCTCCGCATAGTAAAGCGGTGTGGGACGACCTGAATATTGCTTTTGCAAATAACGGACCTCTGCCACGAATTCAGGATCATCTTTATATTGGTTATAAGCTTCTTCAAGCTCGGTCAATGCATTCATCAATGTTTCCGGTACATAACGGCCGCCGAACTTGCCGAATCTGCCATGCTGGTCAGGTACTTGCGTCACTTTCGGTTCACCCTTTCCACAAATGCGGTAATTTTCGCAATATCTTTCACACCATCCGTCTCAACGCCGCTCGATACATCCACGCCGTCGGGCTGATAGGCCGACACTAGTTCATTCACATTATCAGGCTGCAAACCGCCTGCAACAAGCAGTTGTACTTGCGCCTTTCGAGCCCATTCCTGATACACAGGAATACAGTCCCAAGCAAACGAAGTGCCGGAGCCTCCACCATAAATGGGATCAAAAGTATCCAGCAAAACAGCATCAATGGTCCCGATATAGGGATCAAGCTGAGCAGACACGTCAGCCAGCAGCGGGATTTGATTGTCCGACTTCGATATCGAAACGGATTTGAACACTTTCACATGAAATTGTTCACGCACCCAGCGGCAAAATGCCGGCGTTTCCTTGCTGTGCAGCTGAACGACATCCAGAGGGGCTACAGCTAAAATTTGTGTTAGCTGCTCTTCGCTCGGATTCACGAAAACGCCTACCGTTAGCGGAATCGGCACACCCTTCATTGCTTCTGATTTCAAGTAAGAAATCAATTCTTGCGCCTTCTCAGCGGTTACTTGCCGCTTGCTTGGTGCAAAAACAAAACCGATATGAGCTATCGGCAAATGCACGATTGATTTTAACACTTCAACGCTTTGAAGTCCACAAATTTTTACGCTCGGAACCGTCTTCACGGCCATACGATTCGCCTCTTTCTAATCGATCTAGTTCGTTTGCTGAGCGCGCTCACCCATCAAATCGTTCACAGCCTGTTCTACGCTCGGCTGACGCATAAAGTGCTCTCCGATCAACACGGCTTTAGAGCCAATCTGCTGCAAATAAGCCATATCCTGCACAGTTGAAATACCACTTTCACTAACGACTGTCTTGCCAGGAGGAACAAACTGTATCAGTTCTTCCGTTGTATGCAGATCCGTCACAAATGTTTTGAGATTCCGGTTGTTCACACCTATCAGCTGCGTATCCAGTTCAAGCGCACGTTCCAATTCTTCTCGATCATGAACTTCAACAAGCGCATCGAGGCCTAGATCGCTGGCCAATTGCAAGTACTGCTTCATTTGATCTGTCGACAGGATAGCCGCAATGAGCAGAATGGCATCCGCTCCGATCAAACGAGCTTCATAAATTTGCTTGGGATCAATCGTGAAATCCTTACGCAGCAGCGGCACATTCACAGCTTGCCGAACGGCCTGCAAGTACGCGTTGCTGCCTTGAAAATAGGACACATCCGTCAGCACAGAAATGCAATCCGCTCCTGCGATTTCATAAGACTTAGCCAATCCTACGGGATCGAAGTCTTCACGAATCAATCCTTTGGACGGTGAAGCCTTTTTCACTTCTGCAATAAGACCCATAGCGCGGTTTTTGCGTGTAGTCAAAGCTCGCTCAAAACCCAAGCATGGTGGAAGCTCGGCAATCAGCCTCTCCGCCTCCTTGATGGAAAAACTGCTCATCGCTTCAACCTCGGCTAATTTCGTCGCAACAATTTTATCAAGAAACATGGCATAGTTCTCCTGTATATTGGATTAAGTCATTCAGTTTCTGTTCAGCGCTTCCGGAGTCAATCACATTCGCGGCCAACTTCACACCTTGCTGCAGTGTTCCTACATGACCGGTTACGTAGAAGCATGCGGCAGCATTCGCAAGTACGATATCGCGGTGAGGCCCTTTTTCACCAGCGAAAATATGACGAATGATTTCAGCATTCAACAGAGCATCTCCACCCATCACATCTTTGATGCTGTGCGCGCGCAAGCCAAGATCATCCGGCGTAATTTGGTATGTCGTGATCACATCCGCCTTCAGTTCCGTCACTTTGGTAGGTGCCGAAATGCTGAATTCATCCAAACCATCTTCACTGGCAACAACCAGCGCACGTTTTAAGCCTAAGGCTTGCAGTGCCTGCGCGATCAATTCGGTTTTCGTGCTGTCAAACACGCCTAGAACCTGACGGTCCGCGCCTGCCGGGTTCGTCAAAGGCCCCAGTAAATTGAATACAGTCCGGAATCCCAGTTCGCGGCGCGGCGCAGCCACATGCTTCATGGATTGATGATAAGCTTGAGCGAACATGAAGCAGATGCCGGTTCTGTCCAAGCATTTGGCTGCCTGCTCACCGCTTAATGTGATCTTCACGCCCAGCGCTTCCAGAACGTCCGCACTGCCGCTTTTGCTCGACATGGCGCGGTTGCCATGCTTTGCTACACGTATGCCGCCTGCTGAAGCTACAATCGCTGCTGTCGTTGAAATATTAAACGTTTCTGCCCCATCTCCGCCTGTCCCGCATGTGTCGAGCAGATCGCTTTGCAGCACGTTGACTTGCATCGCTTTGCTGCGCATCGTTTCTGCAAATCCAGTGATCTCTTCCAGTGTTTCGCCTTTCATGCGCAGCGCAGTCAACAAACTGCCGATTTGCGCTGGCGAAGCTGCGCCGTCCATAATCTCGGACATGACGCTGCGCGCCTCTTCACGGGAGAGATGGCTGCCGCCGATCACTTTCCCGATCGCTTGCTGTATATGAATAAGTCCACTCATGACTCTATTCCTCCTATGTTTCTACTCCCTTAAGAGTTAACAAAGTAATCCTTGTTAATATCACTAACCGGCTTTGGTTCAGGGCTGAACATGGCCTCAGCCATCCGAATTGATTTGAGCAATGCAGTCGCTTTATTCACTGTTTCTTGGTACTCGCTTTCAGGAACGGAATCCCATACAATACCAGCCCCAGCTTGAACGTAAGCTTTGCCATTCTTGAAAATAATCGTACGAATCGTGATGCAGGTGTCCATATTCCCTGAAAACCCTAGATAGCCGATCGCTCCGGCGTATGAACCGCGGGACTCTGGCTCCAATTCAGCTATAATCTCCATAGCTCGCAGCTTGGGAGCCCCAGAGACAGTACCCGCAGGCATGCAGGATAGAAAAGCATCGAAGAAATCTTTATCTTTGGCAATTTTACCCGTTACATTGGAAACGATGTGCATGACGTGGGAGTAGCGTTCAATATCCATAAAAGTATCGCATTTCACTGTCCCGAATTCGGAAACACGACCGATATCATTCCGTCCCAAGTCAACCAGCATCAAATGCTCTGCACGCTCTTTCTCATCGGCAAGCAGCTCTTGTTCCAGAGCTAAATCCTCAGCAGGCGTCTTGCCTCTCGGCCGGGTGCCGGCAATCGGCCTGGTTTCAACCTTATCCTCTTCGACTCGCACCAGCAGCTCTGGCGATGTGCCTACGATGACTTCGTCATCCATTTTGAGCACATACATGTAAGGTGAAGGATTCATAGTGCGCAGCACACGATACACTTGCAGCGGTGAAACACTCGTTTCAATCTCAAAACGCTGCGATAGCACCACTTGAAAAATATCGCCTGCACGAATGTATTCCTTAGCTTTGTTTACATTTGCGATGTATTTCTCTTTGGTAATATTAGAACGAATTTCGCCGAGATCCGGTTCGCTGACGATCGGATTATGAGTCATCGTGTCGTAGCTCAGCGGGCGCTTAATTTTCTCAATCGTAGCATCAATTTTGGCGCAAGTCGCTTGGTAGGCGTTGACGATGTCAGCATCCGTAGCAAACTGCGGCACATGTACGTTGGAGATAACCTTAATTTGCTGCTTGAAATGATCGAATACAACAACTTGATCACAGAACATGAATTGGATATCGTTCATCTGCAAATCATCAATCTGATGAGCGGGCAGTTTCTCATAATATTGCAGTAAATCGTATCCGAAAAAGCCGACAGCCCCGCCCGTAAACCTAGGCAAATCCGCAAGCTGCGGGCTGGAGTACGAACGCAAGTAAGCTTTCAACACGTCGATAGGCTTCTCATCGGTAATCTTATTCTCCGTTTGAGTTTCAATCATCGTTTTTCCATGCTTCGCCTTAATCATTAAGAAGGGATCGCTGCCGATGAAGGAATAACGAGCCCATTTGACTCCGCCCTCTACACTTTCCAACAGAAATGCTCGCTTTTCTTGATACAGATGTTGAAAAACACGTATCGGCGTTTCGGTATCCGCTAATAAATGGCGAACAACCGGAATGAGATTATAATTTTTGGCTAAACGAATCACTTCTTGAATTTCAGGTGTATACATGGAAACATCCCCTCTCAGCTTACGAGCAGCTCGTCTTTGCGGTGCTCATCCCTCTATTTGGTTAATCAAAAAAACCTCTACCGGAGTAGAGGTTGACTTTAGTTACAGTAGAAGATCAAGAAGAATATGAAAAAAGAAGACATGGCAATGTATGAAGAAATAGACGGCTCCCTGGGAGACGCAATCCACCTACACATACCTCTGTTACCTTTTCTCAGCTCATCTGGGCTCAGCTCTACTCGACTAAACTCTGCTCTACTTGCCTCAACTCAACTAATTCCACTATACTACCGTGTTGCTTCATTTGTCAATTTAACAATATCAGGTCTTAATGCCTTAGCTTCTTTCAAATAAACATGGTTGATTTCGGCTTGGCTTTTCGTTGTGTTGACCTGCACCATTAAACGAATGCATTTGGGCAATGAATTCTCAACCGGTACCTCAAGCGAACACATGAGTGGAACTAACTCCCAACCATCCAACGTACGAATCGCACGCGCCGGGAACGTTGCTGTAATATCCTGAGTCACCGTAATGAATACGGAACAAATATCTTCCGGATGAAAATCATTGGCTTCTACAATAGCACGCAGCAATTCCCCGGTAGCCGTTAAAATTTCTTCTGCTTCATTATGTTCAACCGTCGTCGCACCACGAATTCCCCTCAAGAACATGAACTAACTCTCCTCTTTTAGAAGCTCGACAATTTCTCTGACTTGATGAACGGTAACATCCTTGCGGATTTCCACTTTACCGATCTCCGTCGGAATAATATAAACCATCGTGCCTTCTTTGAATTTCTTATCATGCGTCATAGCGCTCATTATGCTGTCTGTGTCCAAATGAGCAGGTATGCGAACTGGCAAACCATACTTTTCGAACAAATCTTTGGTTACTTTGTGGATTTCTTCCCCATATCCGAACTGCTGAGCGAGCTTGGCTGCGCCAACCATCCCAATCGCGATGGCCTCGCCATGCAGTAATTCCCCATAGCCAGCAACAGCTTCCAGCGCATGCCCAATCGTATGTCCTAGATTGAGGATCGCGCGCAGATCGTTTTCTCGCTCATCTTGAGACACCACGATCGATTTCACTTTACAACCTATGTACAACGCATAACTCAGCGCATCCGGATCAAGGTCAAGCAGCTTATCTGCATGATCATCGCACCACTGCGTGAATTCCGCATCCCAAATCAAACCATGCTTGATCACTTCCGATAGTCCCGCTTTTACTTCGCGAGGCGGCAGGGTTAACAACAATTCGATGTCGAACAGAACGAGTTCGGGCTGGTGAAACGCCCCGATGATGTTCTTCGCCATCGGATGGTTCACTGCCACCTTGCCTCCGACAGAGCTGTCGTGGGCAAGAATCGTCGTCGGGATCTGCACGAAGCGGACCCCGCGCATGAAGCTCGCCGCGGCGAAGCCGGCGAGATCGCCGACCACGCCTCCACCCAGGGCCACGATCGACGAACTGCGATCAAGGCCCGCCTGGAGGGCGGCTGTGATGATTCCCTCGAGCTGCGCGAGGGACTTGGATGTTTCGCCTGCCGGGACGACGCAGGTTGTAACCGCAAAGCCGCCTTCGCGAAGCAGCGTCGAGACGCGCTCCAGATGCAGAGGAGCCACAGTCTCATCGGTCACGATGAGCAGTGGCGACTTGCGGCTAAGCTCCGCACGGTCGAAGTATGCAACGATTTGGTTAATAATCCCTTGACCAATATAAATCGGATAAGACCTTTCGCCAAGTTCTACCGTGAGTTCTCTCATATTAATAACTCTCCACTTGAGCTAGGAAGTTCGTTAAGTTCGCACGAATTTCCTCGATGGAGTCGCCGCCGAATTTGTCCAAGAACGCATTCGCAACTTCCCATGCGATAACATTTTCCATAATGACACCAGCAGCCGGCACCGCACAGGTATCGGAACGTTCCACTTGAGCAGTGAAGACTTCCTTCGTATCGATGTCTACGCTTTGCAGCGGTTTGTATAGCGTTGAGATAGGTTTCATAACGCCGCGAACGATAATTTGCTCGCCAGTCGTCATCCCACCTTCGAAACCACCTGCGCGGTTCGTTCTACGTCTAAAGCCCTCTTCCTGCGTGTACAAAATTTCATCATGCACATTGGAGCCTCTGCGTTCCGCCGCTTCGAAGCCAATTCCAAATTCAACACCTTTGAAAGCTTGGATCGAAAGCACGGCTTGTGCGATTTTACCGTCCAATTTGCGATCCCATTGCACATGGCTGCCGAGACCAACAGGTACGCCTTCAATGATAACTTCAACAATTCCGCCAAGTGTATCGCCATCTTCTTTGGCTGCGTCAATAGCCGCGATCATTTGAGCTTCTGCTTCTTTATCCACAACACGTACTGGCGATTCTTCTGTAAGGCGAATAAGCTCATCAACAGGAAGCTCTTGACGCTTAACTTCAACATCGCCAATCCGAATCACTTGTCCTGCGACTTTAATCCCGAACTCAGCAAGCAATTGACGTGCAACCGCTCCCGTTGCTACACGCATTGTCGTTTCCCGTGCGCTTGAGCGCTCCAGAATGTTGCGTAGATCCTTTTGATTATATTTAAGACCGCCGTTCAAATCGGCATGGCCAGGACGAGGACGATTAACACGACGTTTGCCTTCGTTATCCTCTTCTACAGGCTCAATGCCCATAACGGTTGTCCAATGTTTCCAATCGTTATTAACAACAACAAGGGCAATTGGCGCACCTGTTGTTTTGCCATGGCGCACACCGCCAGCAATCGTCGCTGTATCTTTTTCAATCTGCATCCGACGGCCGCGACCATACCCCTTTTGACGTCTATGTAGTTGAAAATTAAGTTCTTCAAAATTAAGAGTTACATTGCTCGGAAACCCTTCAATAATCGCAGTAAGCTGCGGTCCATGCGTTTCACCTGCTGTTAAATATCTCACTATCCGTTACCCCCCGTATCCAACACTTTAGCGCTTTGACGCGCGATTACCTTTTGTCATTATAGTATAGCTACTGAGGTTTGGCAACAGCACAAACGCAAAAAACACGCCTCGCATCTAAGGTAAAATCCCTTTAGCGTAAGCGTGTCAACATCTGATCAGGAGCTCTATTATCCGAGCATCGGCTGCTTTTGGACAACTCTTGGAAGTTCTGCCATCTGGGGATCATTCATCAATCCCGTAATCTGAGACGAATCCACGCCCAAAATTTGCGCACACTCCTGAATAGAAATCATTCCCCTGCGATAAGCGGTGATCACCTTGCGTTTGTCCATATGAGCCCCCTAAGAGTTTCTGCTTCAGCAAATAACGATACCGTAAACTTAGCTGACGTTCTTCTAGATTGTTACATCAGCATAAGCTTAGACTTTGTTACTCTTAGTATTGGAAGATATGGAAGAACTTATACACCCTTCTTGCGATAAAAGAAAGTATCTGCTGGTTCCAGGTCATATTGCGCAGGTGAAAAAATTTGCTCTGTTGAACCCACGAACAATAACCCGCCTGGTTTAAGTGCTTTGGAAAACTTTTGATACAAGACATGCTTGGCTTCTTCTGTGAAATAAATAATTACATTCCGGCAAACGATGAGGTCGAACCCAGCATCAAAGGTATCGACGAGCAAATTCTGCTTCTGAAATTTAACCGATTTCTTCAAATCATCTGTAATATGGTACATCAGCTGATCTTGACGGAAATATTTCTTCACATATTTATCCGGCACATCTCTTAAAGAACGATCCAGGTATATCCCTTTGCGTGCTTTCTCCAGTGCCCCGTCATCAATATCTGTGGCAAGCAATTGAACTTCATTCAGTGCCCCTTGCTCCGCCATGATCATAGCCAGCGTATAAGGTTCTTCCCCTGTTGAACAAGCGGCGCTCCATACTTTCAGCCGACGGTTCTTCTTCAACATATCCGGAACAAATTTCTGTTCAACCAATTCCCAACGATTCGGATTGCGCCAGAACTCCGAGACATTGATGGTCATGCGATCCAGGAATTCATAAAACAACTCTTTATTTTTCATCATCGCATCGAAGAAGCTGACGAAGGTATCGTATCCGCGTTTCATCCGCAATGTGGTCAATCGTCTTTTCATCTGCGCTTCCTTGTATAGGGCTAGATCAATGGACGTATGTTCTTTTACTTTTTTTATAAACAACAAAAAATCTTGATCTTCCATGTTGTCCACCCACCTCGGTCATATTCTCTTCCCTAACATTCTGTAGGCGACTCCTAGAATCCTTCACGAAACGACAAAAAAAAGAACCTGCATCCAAAAAGATGCCAGATTCTTAGTTCTTAACTCCTATTAAATCCATTGTTGAATCACTTTGCTGTATGTAAGTAGCTCGTCCGGCTGAAAAAAGTTGCCGATTTCACGTTCAGCGCTTTCCGGGGAATCCGACCCATGAATCAGATTGAAATTCGTATGTACGGCATAGTCACCGCGAATTGTTCCGGGAGCAGCCTCCAATGAATTGGTTTTGCCAATCACTGTGCGCGATAGTGGAATCACTTGATCGCCCTCCCACACCATTGCAAAAACCGGTCCGGATGTGATGAAGTTCACCAGTCTTTCGTAGAAATCTTTCCCTTTATGTTCGGCGTAATGGAACTCTGCTTGCTCCCTTGTAACAACCGTCAATTTGCTACCTACGAGTTGAAAACCCTTCTGTTCGAAGCGTTTTACGATTTCACCGATAAGACCGCGCTGTACACCATCTGGTTTAACCATCAAAAACGTTTTTTCCATATAAGGACTTCCTCCTTAACTATGTATTTACCACTACTTTACACTTTTTGGCTGCATTACTCAAATCGTCAACGGTTTGACTAATAAGAACGGTTGCCAAAGAAATGGGCGATTTCAATCAAATCTTTCTTGGCTTGCGTATTCGGCAGCAAATCCAGTGCGGCAATCGCTTTATCAATGTACTTCTGCGAAAGCGCATCCGCTTGCTCAATCCCTTTGCTGTTGCGGATGGCATCCAAGAAACGAGTGACATCCGTTTGCCCATCCAACTTATGTATGCGTTCTAATTCGGATAAAATAAAAGGCTTGAGTGCTGGATCCTGCATAGCGATCAATACGGGGAGTGTTATATTCCCTTGTTTTACGTCACTGCCTGGAGGCTTGCCGATTTGTTTCTCGGTTCCAATCAAATCTAGAATATCATCGCGAATCTGAAAAGCCATGCCGGCATTGTAACCGAAGGAATACAGCTTGTTGCAGATCCATTCAGGCGCGTCAGCTGCCACGGCCCCTAATTGGCAAGATATAGCAATTAACAAAGCCGTTTTACGTCTAATCCGCAATAAATAGTCTCTGATGGTTTGTTCAGAATGAAAAAAGAAGCGAATTTGTTCCATTTCTCCAATCGACATCTCGACAATGGCTTTGGACATAATCTGATGAACAGCAGGCTTAGGAATTTGTGTAATGACGCCAAGTGCTTTGGCGAAAATATAGTCCCCCGTAAACATAGCAATCCGGTTATCCCATTTGGAGCGGACTGTCAGCTGTCCGCGTCTAGTGTTCGCATCATCAATCACATCGTCATGAACGAGAGAAGCCATGTGAATCAGTTCCAATGGCACGGCAACCCGCTTCATCGTTTGCAGTTGATAGTTCCCGAACTCTCCAGCTAACAAGACGAAAACAGGGCGGATCCGTTTGCCGCCTGCTTTCAATAAATGCACGGACGTTTCTCTTAACATCGAATACTCCGTATAGACGCTTTCTTCGAGCTCTTTTTCAATTGCTGCTATATCTTTTCTCTTTCTCGTATAAATGTCCATTAAATTTTTCATTCAGTCACCCGTGCCACTTTATTCTCTGACCATAAAGAGATGCTTACTGGCTTCGGCAGGAAACCAAGCTCATAACAGTACTTGTAATAGGTAGCAAGTCCTTCCCATTGTTCCGTCCCGAAATCGTAACATAATGTATGAAAATAATGATGCCAATATTCGGCCGTGCCGCCGACCGTACTTTGCGCTTTTTGAATCATTTCATCCGGATTAAGATGAGCCTTGGCCTTGCTCGCCATGAAAGCATTGAAAGCTTCGGTTACCAATTCCGGATATTGCTCCGCGGTTTGCTTACGGATCGCCCACACCGCGAAGGATATCCATTGTCCAGTCCATTTGGCCCATTCTTGCCCAAGATCGGTAATCATATACGCTGTGTTGCGCCAATTCTCTTTAATCGCATCATCACCGATAAGTAAAGCTGCGTCTGCCTGTTCCATCATTTGAGTAATGTTGGGCTGTGCATATTCGTAAGTTGGCTTCCCTTTGTAAAACTTTTCCAGAATAATCTTAAGCAGATTCACAGAGGTCGCTGAAGTTGTTGGCAGTACAATTCGGCCATTCGCAATTTCCCGCAGCGGCTTCTCATGGAAAAGCAGAATCGAGTTCACCTCTCCATATGCGCTAACCGATAAATCTGGATACAGAAGATACTGCTCAAAAGATTCCCCATAAGCAAAAGAGGATATGGGCCCCATATCGATGTTTCCTGCCGCCATAGCTTTATTCAACGAAGTTGGCACCTGTTCGATAATGTCGACTTCTGTACTGTTCATCAATTCGGGAAAATAATAATAAATGGGCCAGACATTCGTGTAATTAATCCGGCCTATGCGTATTTTAGGGTCTAGGTTGCTCATGGTCTTCTCCCCATCTCCGATACAAGGAATGCTCGATTTCCATGCTGTCCAACACTTTACCCACCAAAAAATCGACCATCTCCTCCAAGGAGCGCGGACGATTATAGAAAGCGGGCATAGCCGGCAGCATGCGTACGCCCATTTTGGACAAGGTCAGCATGTTTTCCAAATGAATGGCATGCAAGGGCGTTTCCCTTGGAACCAGAATTAATTTTCTTCCTTCTTTCAACATAACATCGGCCGCGCGTTCGAGTAAATTATCGGATGAACCATGCGCTATGCCAGACAGCGTGCCCATGGAGCAAGGGATGACTACCATCCCTTTGGTCCGAAAGGAACCACTCGCAACACTTGCCCCGATGTTGGCAATCGGATGAAACTCATATGCCCCTAGTCGATTGCCAAAATGCTGCTGCAGCATTTCTTTGCGTTTGGTAACTTGCCAATCTAGTTCATCGTGCAGTACTCGCCAGCCAGCCTCTGTAATGATCACATGCACCTGCATGCCCAGATCCAAGAGAACTTGGATCAACCTTACACCGTAAACAGCCCCGCTCGCGCCCGTAATCCCGATGACCCAATTCCCACTCATGAATGCTGTCTCACAAGCACATCAATCAAAGTGAAAGCGAACATAACCAGACTTAACACTCCGTTCATTGTGAAAAAGGCTGTATTCAGCTTGGACAAATCTTGTGGAGAAACAAGCCGGTGTTCCTTGTACAGAATCACGTAAGCAATAACGAGACCAATCAAATAGAACCAACTCAAATGAGTAATAAAGAACAAGGCGACTAAGCCAACTGCAGTTAGAACATGTAAAATCCGCGCCGTGTTTAATGCTGCTCTGATGCCAAAGCGACTTGGCAAGGAGTGCAAGCCTTCCTTCTTATCAAATTCAGCATCTTGGCAGGCATAAATCAAGTCAAATCCTGAACTCCAACAAACAACTGTCAAATAGAAAATAAATGAGGACCAAGTGAAATGACCCGTAACAGCAATCCATCCGCCGAGTGGCGCCAGTCCCAAGGTAAGACCTAAGAAGAAGTGGCATGTCCACGTAAAGCGTTTGGTATACGAATAAAAGACAAGAAAAAACACTGCAATTGGCAGCAGCTTCATGGATAAAGCACTTAAATTGGATGTTGCCCAGAAAAGCAAGGCAAATGAGATGATGATATAAATAATAACCTGCTGAATCGAAATAAGTCCTGCTGGAATTGCCCGATTTTCTGTCCGTGGATTCTTCTTGTCAATTGCTTTGTCAATCACACGATTCAAGGCCATCGCGGCCGTTCTTGCCCCCACCATTGCCAACGTGATCCAACCAATTTGAGCCCAGCTGGGCAGATGTCCATTTAATACAACGGAGCCGAGAATAGCTCCCATGAATGCGAATGGCAAAGCAAAAACACTGTGTTCGAATTTAATCATTTCCAAAAAGATTTTTAATTTAGTAAGCATATGCTGATTACACTCCTGATTTCGTTTTCCCCTTGGTGCCTACATGTAATGCTGCAACTCCACCTGTTAACGGATAAGCTTGAACACTTTCTAAACCTTGCTTCTTAAAGATGGCCGCCAATTGCTTGTGATCCGGAAATTGCACCAAAGAATCCGGCAGCCATTTGTATTGCTCGTACTTTTTGACAATTAATCTACCCAAGAAAGGCAGCACACGTTGAAAATAAAAATAATAAATGGACTTGAAAGGCTGCCACGTCGGCTTGGACAACTCCAACGACACAACTAGCCCTCCTGGCTTAACGACACGCTGCATTTCACGAATGACCTGCTCCAGATCGGGCACATTGCGAAGCGCGAATCCGATCGTCGCATAATCAAACGTATTGTCGTCATAGGGAAGACTCATCGCATTGCCGCGAATCAGTTGGATTTGCTGTTCCAAGTGAAGCTGCTTAATTTTCTCAGCGCCATAATCAAGCATGTTCTGGCTAAAATCCAAGCCAACCATTTTGCCGCTGCCGCTTGCTTGCGCCAAGCTTATCGTCCAGTCACACGTTCCACAGCACAAATCAATCGCGGTTTGTCCCGGCTGTACATTCATCTTCTTCATCGTGAATTTGCGCCACGCTTTGTGCCGGCGAAAACTTAGAATGCTATTCATCAAATCATATTTGGGAGCAATGCTTTCAAAGACGGAATGGACGAATTCCTCTTTGGATTTTGACTTCTTCGTTTCATTGGTAGCTTTTGTCATACTCATCTGTTTGTTCACCTCAAATTTCTTCCAACACTTTGGATGGTTTCGCTAAAAATCGGAGAAACGGCTCCCCTATGTGAAACAGTTCACTTATTAGTTTGTCCGAGTCCAGCTGCTGCACCATGGTCTGCAATTGCTTGGTATGGGCATCAAGCATGTTGTATAGCTGCGATTTGATATTGTACTTATGCAAGAGTGTGCGAACTTTCGCTTGATCGGAATCTTCCGCTTGCAGCTGCTTGCGTTCTTCTTTGGAACCTGTCTGCAAAATATGCCAGAACCCCCAACTCCACCGAAAGTTATCCACAGAATCAACTCGGAAAATTTCTTCAAAGATCATTTCACACTTGGCATAGCTGCGGAATATATCCGGCCACGCTTGATCATACGCCCCAGACATAAGGTCAGAGAAAGACAAAAAAAGCTGAGATTTAATTTCCACGGACTGGTGGACGTAATCTTCTGCCGACAATTTCAATTGTTTCATTTTGATATACACATTCATCTTTAAACGATTCACTTCACAGATGGCATCTGATAACTGCTTGATCATCTCGATTTGCCCTGCTTGAGCCAACAGATGATAGAATCTGGAACTAAAGTAATCGCCTGCCAGAACCTTTAGCTGCCTGGATCTTGCTGCCTTCTTCTCTTTGATGTCATTGGATGCCGTCACCATATCATGCGTGTCCAGACCAAGCTGTACCAGAGACGTTGCCAACGTGTACAACTCGCTTAACTTGCTTAATTTACTATTTCCATTCAAAAAGGCAAACAACAGACGTGTGCGGAGCTCCGGAAAATCGGGCAAGTCTGTGTGAATTTGGATCATATCGTACTCTGTGTACTGCTTGGCGATCTCTGGGATCCGATAAGAATTCATGCAAAAGCCTCCGTAACCGTGTGCCAAATCTCTTCAACATTCTTCGATGTTTCAATTCAAGTCATTATATCATAACACGTAAATAGAAGCACTTTAATTATAACGGATATTTTTGCTGCCATCTCGACGTATAGGTGAGTCGGAATCGATTCTGCAATTGCTGTTCCAATTGGATCAAGCTAAGGTCATTCGCATTCTTCTCCATATCTTTCCCGTTTTCGCGTTCAGCAACCATCGCGAGCACAAGCTGCGTTGAAGCCGATTCTTTGGAACCTGAATAGTCTATGACACGCACCCATACCTGATCCACATTTTTGGTCTTGGACAGCATCGTTTGAGCAAGCGTATATAAATCCCGATAGACTGAGACAGAGTCTGCATTCTTAGGCAAACTCAAGTCAAGTGACATGCGTGAATTGCTGAGCTCCACTTTACGTATCCTCAATTGTAGCGGCACTTGAACGAGAAGATCAACCATATTCTCATTCGTCAACTGTCCTGCCCGATTGCTTGACCAATTTGAAGGCGCGTGAAGGCCTGTGGAGCGATCCATTTGGGGAAGCAAAGACAAACAGATCACCATAGCAACGGATATCCCTAAAGTCAACACAATGCGCATCGTCCATTTCATGCAAAACACCTCCTACGCGATTCCAAGAGCAAGTCTTATTTCGTAGCGTTTGTATGTTGCAAGCTCTATACACCATTGTACAAAGAAAAAAAGCAGGCTATGCCTGCTTTATAAATTATTCTTCCGTATCGATCGTTCCGTATTTCGTCATGATCAATGCTTTTCCCCGCACTTTGACGGCTGAGGTGTGCTCGGTAAACTGAGCGATCATCACTTCACCCTTGTCCAATTTCTCCGTATGATGAAAGCGAGTATCTTGACCGCGGGTTAGTCCGATGACATGCACGCCGTTATCCTTGGCTTTAATAACGAAATACTCGTTGCCATTCGAATTCGCGGAATTTGTTTTATTGTTGGGTTGTTCCACTGTCCATCCTCCGTTCTCGCCTAATCTACAAACACTTATCTAATGATGCCAAATAAAGGTGTAAGAAGTCAACTGACATTACGCAGAAAGCTCATTAACAGGAGTTTTCGAACTCTTTTGATAAAAACGCTTGAATTTGGCAGGCAGAATCCGATTGGAACCTACACGAATCAATAGATCAGACAGCTTTACTGTCCCATAAGCGAACAGCATACCAGCAAACACGTCAATCAACCAATGAATCTGCAAATACAATGTTGAGAAAATAATGGATGCGCAGTACGTGACCATCATCGTTTTGAAGATACGATCCTTCTCCCTTAATGCCAGCAGCAGCATGGCAAAGGAAATGGATGTGTGCATACTAGGGAAACAGTTCATCACAGCAACAAGCAAGGAATTCTCGTCGGCAAATACACGATGCAGAAGATCCGGTTGTTTATTCACATACCAAACCTCGTGCAGCAAAATCAAATTGTAAAAGGGCAGAATTAACGGGAACTGCAGCATATGCCCAGATAACGCATAAGAGAGCATTTTCTTAATACTGCGTGTCCAGAAGCTTCGCACGATACAGATCCACAGCGATAAAACAAAACCGTAATTATAAATCCATACCATCGCCCGATCCAGAAAAGGTGTTGCAATCCATCTTGCCCACCCTCCCGTATTCAGCGGGATAGCATTCATATACGCATCCCAGTGCCAAGGATGACGATTATTCTCAAACATCCAATTGGCGATTTTCCACCAAAAGCCATTGCCCGTTCCATAGAAGTAATAAAAAACACCAAGAAGTGGAATACCAAAGATAAAAAAACGTCTCCAATCCACATCGATCTGATCTTTGCGGACACCAAGCAGACATACAAGCAGTAGAATCCAGCATTCCTTGCTCCAGTTTCCAACAACACCGATCCGCCAAACCAAATAAATAGAAGCAATAATGCCGAACATCGTCCAATCTTGCGATTTCACGATCTCGTTCAATTTCACCTTACTCAAGACTGTTCCCCCTAAAATCATCTCAGCAGCGTTCTCTCTTTTTATTGGAACAAGTCTCATCACGAGAAAAAGACATCGGACCGTCGATGTCTTTGTCATAATCGGAGTAACACGATTCGAACGTGCGACCTCACCCACCCCAAGGGTGCGCGCTACCAGGCTGCGCCATACCCCGTTTGTAGCTAGCAAACTCATTCACTTTTGTAATTATAGTAGGAGAAATTCGAATTGTAAAGCCATTTTCTAAGGTCTAGAAAGAAAGCCGCGACAGCATATAGCGGCCACGGCTTTCTTGTTATATAACGTTCAATAGTATGTAAAACGCAAATTATTGAATGCCATCTTTAAGTGCTTTACCAGGTTTGAAAGCTGGAATTTTGCTTGCTGGAATTTCGATTTCATCACCAGTCTGTGGATTACGTCCTTTACGAGCAGAACGTTCACGAACTTCAAAGTTACCGAATCCAACTAGTTGTACTTTATCCCCGCCTTGCAGCGCTTCGGAAATTGCATCAAACACAGCGTCAACTGCTTTCGTTGCATCTTTCTTGGAAAGCTCAGAGGTTTCAGCAACCTTGTTAATCAATTCAGATTTATTCATGCCATTCACCTCCCCCCAAGATTTCTCACTTCCGTTACTTCCTGTTTTCACCGTTTCCTCAGAAAATATACATTATCCAATGAAAAATCGTTGATTTTCTTAGTTAAAATGAACTTCGAAAGCAGACGAATAAATTCATAGTAATATACTCCGACAGCAATTTCAAGTATCGGTTTCCAATTTATGTGGGTATTTCTGCTAGAAAACGACAAAAAACACTCAATGGAGTGTTTTTGTCCACATTCAATTCCTCATAAAATGATAGCAATTAAGCCGCCTGAGCCTTCATTAATAATTCGTCCAAGTGTTTCTTGCAGCTTATATCTAGCGTTATCCGGCATTTGCGCAAGCTTTCCTTGAATACCTTCTCGCACAATCGAATGAAGATTTCTCCCAAAAATGTCGGATTCCCAAATTTTCAGCGGGTTATCCTCGAAATCCTGCATCAAGTAGCGGACAAGCTCCTCACTTTGCTTCTCCGTTCCAATAATCGGCGAGAATTCCGACTCTACATCCACACGAATCATGTGAATTGAAGGTGCCGTCGCTCTTAGACGCACACCGAATCTGGAACCTTGGCGAATCAATTCCGGTTCATCCAAGGCCATCTCAGCCAGCGTTGGAGGCGCTATCCCATACCCCGTCGTCTTGACCATCTCCAAGGCTTCGGCGAATTGATCATACTCGCGCTTCGCATGCGTGAAATCCTGCATCAGCTGCAGCAGATGATCCTTGCCTCGGATTTCGACGCCGACCACTTCGACCAGAATACGGTCATACAGCTCATCAGGCGCGAACAAATCAATCTCCGCCACCCCTTGCCCCATGCTGAGTCCAGCTAATGCAGCCTTATCGATAAACTCATATTCGGCGAATTGACTGACGACACGATCCACATCACGCAGACGTCTGATATCTTGAACGGTATCGCGTACGGAATTTTCAAATTGCGTGCGCAACCAATGATTCTCATCCAACACCATGACCCAGCTCGGCAGATTTACATTGACTTCGTGGACAGGGAACTCGTAGAGCACTTCACGAAGAACCGAGACCATTTCCTCTTCTCCGGCACTGGCTACACTCATCGTGACAACAGGCACATCATAGCGGCTTTGCAGCTCGCTGCGCAGTTCCAGAGCTGGTTCGCTGTTTGGTTTCTGAGAGTTAATAATGACGATGAAAGGCTTGCCTACTTCTTTCAATTCATTAATGACTCTCTCTTCTGCTAGCACATAAGAAGACCTAGGAATGTCAGATATCGTTCCATCGGTCGTTACAACAACACCGAGAGTAGAATGCTCTTGAATGACCTTCCTTGTACCGATTTCGGCCGCTTCCTGGAAAGGAATCGGTTCATCGAACCAAGGTGTATTGATCATCCTTGGGCCGTTCTCGTCTTCATAGCCTTTGGCGCCATCGACTGCGTAACCTACACAATCAACTAGGCGAACATTCACGTTCAGCCCTTCGGCCACGGAAATTTGAACCGCCGTATTCGGTACGAATTTCGGCTCCGTTGTCATAATCGTGCGGCCAGCAGCGCTCTGCGGGAGTTCATCGGTAGCCCGGATCCTATCCGCTTCACTTTGAATGTTAGGCAGCACTACAGATTCCACAAAACGTTTGATAAAGGTTGATTTTCCTGTCCGGACTGCTCCGACAACCCCCAGGTAAATGTCCCCTCCCGTTCGTTCTGCAATGTCCTTAAAGATATCCACTTTCTCCAAGAGAATCCCTCCTACAGTTTGGTCATCAACTGACTCATGTGACGGTAACAATTGACTACTCGTACATCATATAGGGATCTTTGATCGATCGAAGATCAAAGTCTCGCCTAATTGGACTAGTAAGAAATATATGTACTTTCGATAGAAATATGATAGATCCGTAGATCTTTTTTTTGCCGCTCATATTTTATGAAGCACATACAGAACTTAAATCAAAGACTCACCACATTGAAAAAATATATGAGACACATAGAGGAGTTATTCTAAAAAAAGCAAAAAAAGCGACTTTGCCGCCCTGGGAGATGAGCCTTATTCATAGCAACAAATCCTATAAAGGAACTGTAGTGCGCTATTCGGACAAACGATCACCATTCAGCCAATACATATAGGGTGAGCTTCGCTCACCCCAAGATTTATGGTGCCGCTTGCGGCATCGGTTGATCTTTTTGCCACAAATAAGCCGTGCTTCGAATGGGAACAAAAAGCGTTTTGCTGACGAGAAGATCACGCAGATCCTGATCTGCCTTCAACGAACCAGCGAGCGAGCCGCTCTGAATGACTTGCATAATATCCATGCCGTAATCAATACTGACGTCACCAGTTTGCTTATTTACAATGTAGGAAATGAGATTTTTACGATTGTATACCGATTTGATATCCGGAGTTTTGGCGCCCAATTTATCAAAATCCACATACTCAAAAGCTTCATTAATAGCGATGCCCTGCGGCAAATTCCCATCATGTTTCACTTTATAGTCGTTTATCTTTTTCTGTACATCTTCTACGCTTTGATAGGCTGATAAATCCATCAGCTTGACAATTGGCTTGGTCTCCACGTCCACAAGCACATAGATGAAAATACCACCGCTTTCAAAGGCGTTTGCAGGCACTGCGCTAAGTAGATTTGACTTTTGGAGTTTGGCGAAATCAATGACATATTTCTCATAAAGCGGTGTTGTCATGTCACTATTTTTAATCGGGAGCACACCGGTTTTCTCATGGAATTGATCGATGGCTTGCTGCACAACGGTAATAAACTCAGCAGGATTCGTTAGATTCTCTTTGCGCAATTCCTTGGGATAAGCGCAACCGCTGAGCAGCATAATTAGACACAGTGCGAGAGCGATCGTACGGTATTGCAAAAAGTTTTGAACCATTTTCACGAAGAAATCATCCTATCTTTTCTAAAATAAATCGTCATCTTCCGCTTGTCTGGCAAGCTGAGCCCTTATAGCAGCCTTCAGAGGGTCCTCAGGCACTGTGACTTGCACTTGACCAATCACTCGGGCTTGACAAGCCAATCGATAGCCCTCGTCCGCTTGTGAGCCCAGTTTCAACCGTTCATTCACATTCATTGGCGCTAGTCCACTAGCATCCGTGACCTGCACTTTGCACATGAGGCAAGCAGCTTTGGCCCCGCAACGCGTGCGGATATTAACCCTGGCTTTGCGCCCAGCATCCAGTAAAGTGGTGCCGGGACGTACCGTAATCTTTTTGTTATCCGGCAAAAAAAGAACTTCCGATAGTGCCATTGCACTCACCTACTTATCGCGTCTTCTTTCTATTAGCGTTTCGGCAATAGTGCCTCCACCTTTTGCCGGAACGCTGATCCCCATTGATTTCTTTGCATAATGTCTGCCAAAACTCGCCTATGCGGCTCGGGATTCAGCATCATTGTTCGAACAATAGCTTCATATCGATCAGGACGATCTCGCAGCAAATTAAACAGCAGCTCATGAGCCAGCGGCATGATTCTAATGTTCTGATTGTCAATCAACGCTGATTGACTGTGAGTTTCCCATAAATAAGCCACTTCTACCTGATAGGAGCATTCCATGGCTTGTACTTTGAAATCCCCCACGACTTCAACGGCAGTTCCATCGATTTGATAATGGCTCAGGATCGAGGCGTAGATGGGAGTTTCACTATACACCGGACTATCGACGGCATATTTGTGCAAAGTTGAATATATTGGTGTCACGTCGTCAACGTCGACATAAATATCTAGGTCTCTCGGACTTCGTCCGATATCTACTTGCTGCAAGAGCAGTCCGCAGCTTCCACCGATAAGATAGCGTAGCCCAGGTGCTTGCAATAACTCAGTTTGAATGGTCGTAATCGATGGAAGTAACGGCTCTAGCAAAACCAAGATGCCCACACCTTTCAGGCAGAAATTTTCAGAAATAGGGTTTATGAGTCACAGAAATGGACCCAGATTGCTTAACCACACATTGACAGGCTAAACGATAACCCTGCTCAAGCTCTTCGGGTTCTAAACGATCTTCTTCTTCATCAGATGGCAACGACAACAGTTCCCTGCCTGAAGCTACATAGCAGCGGCATCTGGCGCAAGTGCCCCGTGTACACGAAAATCCCCAATCCACATCTTCTTTGAGCGCATGATCCAGAAGGGTTAATCCTGTGACCGGCTCGATCGTTTTTTGTGTTTTGCGCGTTTTCAATTCCAACATCGGTGTTCGCCTCCAGGAAGTTAAAACAAAGATAGTAGCATGTAGAGTAAAATAGGGATGAACAGGAAAAAGGCAATGAGCGAAAGTACTACACGAAGAACACCTTGTGTTCGCGTTCTTGCGTAGGAGATTAATAAGGATGCGACAACCATGAGTCCGATCGCCACAAAAGAAGCCCACATTTTGTCTAAACTTGACATATTCATAACTCCTTATGTATAAATCATTAAAATTTATCACCAGTAAGTATAGCATAGGATGAGAAAAAAAGCATAAAGGGCAGCAAAGCTCCCCTTCATGCTTTTATTTTTTACCCATCATCATATTCATTAATTGCTGCATGTTATTCGTATCCAGCTTGCTGCTTTTGACTGCTTGCACGATGTCATTGATGGTTTCTTCGGATACTTTCACATTAACTAAACCGGAAACTTGTTTAATTAACTGACGAAGCTGCGTTTCACTTTGCAGTGTAGAAGGTTTCACACCGCTTGCCAGTTTCTCAATATCTTTGGACGTCACGGATTTCCCCGTTTTCTTCTTGACCACGTTTAGAATGTCTTTGGACATATCCTTATTCGCCAAATGTTCCGCCTCCCTATACCTCTTGATCGCTTAGCTTATAAGGTATAGTATGAGCGCGGCAAGAATCTGGTGTAGGCTACTTCAATACTTTTGTAATCAGCTCTACAGGAACTTCCTCAATCTCGTGCGTCCGCACGCGGCCCATCAAATCTTGGGCAGCGAGTTGTGGTGATTTCCCTGCGAATAACACAAGGTATAATTCATTCGTAATCGGCATCGTCACATCATAGCGGCTGGAGAGCTCATAGGCGGCTTTCGTTGTTTTCACACCTTCAACGACCATGCCCATCTCCTTGAGCACATCTTCAAGCGGCATGCCTTTGGCTAATTTATTGCCTGCGCGCCAATTACGGCTATGCTGACTTGTACACGTCGCGATCAAATCACCGATTCCGGCTAAACCTGCAAATGTAAGCGGATTGGCACCCATGGTTGTACCTAATCTAGCAATTTCAGCCAACCCTCGTGTCATAAGCGCTGCTTTCGCGTTATCTCCGAAACCCAGTCCATCGGTGAGCCCTGCGCCAAGCGCTATGATGTTTTTGAGCGCTCCTGCAACTTCAACACCCGCTACATCCGGATTCGTATAGACACGGAAATAAGCGTTGATCATTAAATCCTGCGCAGCTTCTGCTGCTTCCAGATCTTCAGCCGCGACGACAACTGTTGTCGGACGTTTCTGAACAACTTCTTCCGCGTGACTAGGACCTGACAAGACGACCAATCGTTTGGGGTCCATCTCAGGCAGCTCATCGGCGAGCACCTCAGTCATTCGTTTGAGCGTGCTCATTTCGAAACCTTTTGTCGCATGGATCAATAAGGCATCTTTTTTCACATAAGGCCGTATTTGAGAAGCCACATCGCGCATACCGGAGGAAGGCACAACTAAAATGATCGCATCGGCGTCTTCCACAGCTTCCTGCAGGGAATTCGTAGCAACGATTAACGGCGATAATTCGAAATTCGGAAGAAATCGGCTATTGCTGTGCTTTTCATTGATTTCTTTCACTTGCTCCTCATTACGTGACCATAACAGCACTTGCTTGCCATTATCCGCCAGTACCGAAGCAAGCGCAGTCCCCCAACTCCCTGCTACCAGAACCGATACTTTGTTGGTCAAGGTAATCCCTCCTCAGCTAAGCTCTCTTTTGACCCAGCTTGTTCTCTTTTCCTTGAATGAGTTTGACAATATTGCTGCGATGCCGCATAAAAGCGAAGGCGCATAGCAAAATACTAATCCATAAAACAGGCATAGGAAAATCCATTCCCCAAATAAGAAAAGGTAAAAGTGCTGTTAAAATTAGAGAACCCAGCGAGACGAATCGTGTAATCGCAATAATGACAATCGCCGTCAAACCAGCGATAAGTGTTGGCAGGAAGCATAGGGTTGCCATCACGCCAATCGTAGTCGCAATCCCCTTGCCGCCGCGAAAACCGAAATAGACCGGCCAGTTGTGACCGACAATCGCTGCCAACCCGCACAAGACACGCACCCAGATATCATCAGGGCCAGAAGCTGCCCACATACCTAAGCAGACGGCGGCTACCCCTTTGAGCGCATCCAGGATTAGCACAAGGATGGCCGGGCCCTTGCCGAGCACGCGCAGCGTGTTCGTCGCGCCCGCATTGCCGCTGCCATGCTTGCGAATATCAATGCCTTTAATCCATTTTCCGAATAAATAACTAAAGCTTATGGAGCCTAATAAATAACCCACTACAATTGTTATTATGGAAAGTAAAAGCAAGCTACAACATCTCCTTATTCTTTGTCCGATGACTTTCTGCGACTTAGGATGCGAATCGGTGTGCCTTCAAATCCGAAGGCGGCCCGAATCTTATTATCCAAGTAGCGCTCATATGAAAAGTGCATGAGCTCAGGCTCATTCACGAAGAGCACAAAGACAGGAGGTTTAACGGCCACTTGCGTGACATAGTTAATCCGCAGACGTTTACCTTTATCCGTTGGCGGCGGGTTATACGCAACAGCATCAGAGACGACATCATTAAGTAAATGTGTCTGTACACGAAGCGCGTGATTCTCTGCAACTTGAATAACAACAGGCAGCAGCTTGTGCAAGCGTTGAGTAGTTTTCGCCGAAACAAATACGATTGGCGCATAGCTCAAGAAAAGGAAATGATCGCGAATCGTTTGGGTGAAGTGCTGCATCGTTTTATCATCTTTGTCTACGACATCCCATTTATTTACGACAATGACGATCGCTTTTCCTGCTTCATGGGCATAGCCGGCAATATGCTTGTCCTGATCAATAATGCCTTCTTGCCCGTCGATGACCACAAGCACAACATCTGCCCGTTCAATCGCTTTCATAGCGCGCATGACACTATATTTCTCTGTATTTTCGTATACTTTGCCGCGTTTGCGCATACCTGCCGTGTCGATAATGACAAACTTCTGATCATCTCGTTCAAACGGTGTATCAATCGCATCGCGCGTAGTACCTGCGACATCGCTAACAATGACGCGTTCTTCGCCAAGAATCGCATTCGTCATCGATGATTTCCCAACATTCGGGCGACCAATCAAAGCAAATTTAATGACTTCTTCGCCATACTCATCGTCTTTTTTATCCGGAAACAAGTTACAAACAACTTCAAGCAAATCTCCGATGCCGATGCCGTGGGAACCTGAAATCCCAACTGGATCGCCAAACCCCAGAGAATAGAACTCATAGATATCATCTTGACGCGCCAAGTTGTCTACTTTGTTAACCGCAAGCACGATTGGCTTTTTGGAGCGGAACAACAACTGGGCAACCTCTTCATCCGATGGGGTTACGCCCGCTTTGGCATCTACCATGAAAACAATGACGTCCGCTTCTTCAATAGCAAGCTCCGCTTGAATGCGCACCGATTTGAGGATCGCATCTTCCCCGTCAATCTCAATACCACCTGTATCAATGACGCTGAATGACGTATTCAGCCAT
Organism: Paenibacillus sp. HWE-109; assembly: GCF_022163125.1. Lineage (NCBI taxonomy): Bacteria > Bacillati > Bacillota > Bacilli > Caryophanales > Paenibacillaceae > Paenibacillus > Paenibacillus sp. HWE-109. Next base: position 4,063,582 of record NZ_CP091881.1, read on the forward strand.
TCCCCTACACCATATAATCGATCACGTGTTACACCCGGTTTATCTTCCACAATCGCAAGGCGATCGCCTACGATCCGATTGAAAATGGTGGACTTGCCGACATTCGGTCGGCCTACAATTGCAAGAACTGGTCTAGCCACTACTCATTCACTCCTTCGAATTCCATGATCAGCCATGGAAAAATACGCAACTTACATCATAACAAAAAAGACACGACTTGGCTAATCTCATTTGAGATTTCGCTCCTGAGAGCGTCCACATACCCTAACAATCAAGTATGCTTAACCAAGATCATCGTGCCGTTTTTCAAATCATGCGCGTTTGCATCCAGTATTTTCTCTAATGAGAAAGACGTTTTCTGGAGATCTTCCTCTCGATCAACAATGAAGATGGGAGCTCCTCCGCCTACTTTCTCTTTGGTCAACGTCACGATCGCAACAATCTGCGTCACTGTGCATCAACTTCCCTTCTGTTTGTTCACCCCTGCTTCAGAGGGCATGCGAACTGCACTTTCGAGCACTGGCACCCGATGAAGAGCGATGGTCGTCTTCTCAACATCTTTCTCTTGCGGCAGAAGGAGAACGCCTATTGTTCCCGAGTTCATATCGAGCTTGGCCATAGGTCTGAGCGAAGGCTCACCCTCATCTCGGTACACGCCAAACAAGGTGGAAATGTCATGCAGAATGGCTTGTCTTTGACCAAGGTTAGCCAAGGTAACCCGGGCGTTGCGGTTCTTGGGCTTGACGAGAAAGCCAAGTCCATGCTCAGCTATTTTGGTCCGACTGTCCTGCAAGCCAACGTTCATGATGTAAATATGACCAACGAATAAATCCGGTCCGTCCATACGAAGGGGAACCGCTTCAATATCAGCTATAGAACCCAGTTTGTTACCTGATTTGAAATAATTAGCAATAAATATTGAAAGTATACCTGCTGCAATCCCCCAATACCACGCGAACAATATACAAAATAAAGAGGCAAGAAACGCCGAGAGAATGACCAAATAATTTCTCCCTTCGAACACCATCGCAATACCTTCAATATACGCTGCGCCTCTAGGAACCAACTCTAACTCGTCAATTTTCGTTAAACTTTGCCTCTCCATATTACGAACATCGCGGAATTGCTGAGCGGCAAGCGATAGGAAAGTCACCGCTGTATAATTCTTATCCAGCAGTGCAGGTACTGCTACAGCCCCCAAGCCGGCTGCGATAACCCCTAGGGAAATATGAATGATTTTGCCATGTGGGTAGGTGGGATACTGCCGATAATCCGTTCTGAGCATATTCAGACGCGTCACAACGCCAAAGACAACGCCGACAACAATACCAATCGTATAACGATGAGAGTAGAACCAATCCATTTACTTTCTCCAGCCTCCCTTTCGATCCATCCAGCTTTTAAGCACGTTCCGGCAGCCTTGATAGGTCGCTTGCAAGATAATTGTCACGGTGCGAGCAGCGAAAACAGACAGCCACCACTGATCTTGAAACGCAGCGTTCCCCAAGTGATGCAGGCCATTGACGGGGTGTATGCTGGCTTGATACACATCGCCTAGCAAGTAGCCAATGGACAACGCAGCAATCTGCTCACTGGCTTTACGCTGCAAAATAACGACAACCAACGCGAGCAATAAAGCAACATCCCATTGCGAATTGCGTACGATGAGGATCGGATCCATTTCCAGCAGCTGATGCATTAAAAAGTGAAAGGAGCCCAGCAGAAGACCGATGGAAAGCAAATGAAGTTTATGGATGAAACCTTGTGTCACATAGAGGATACCGAGGCAAATAAGTACGAGTTCCGCGTATACAAGCTGCACATGAACGTGCCCGATAGTTATGGCTACTCTGGATAATACGAGCCAAGAGGCAAAAAAAAGAAGCATGCCTTTGTGCGATATACTTCTGACGTACACATCCTTCCATCCACTGGCGAATAAAATCATCGTGATGCAAAGGAGAATAAGCGACAAATAACCGGAGTTCATCATCTAACCACCCTAAGAGGCAACGCGGGTCAATGACTTTTGTCACTAACCTGCCTTGCGGATCAATCAGGCCCCCACTCCACTGGAGAAGAAGCACTGGCTAATCCTTAGTATGGCAAAATTTCGATTATTTACTCCGGTTGGCTTTATCTAGCATATGAAGTTATGTCGATCCCTCTAGCACGGCACCACTCTGCCGTCTCACCCATAATGACTAGCGGGTTATGTCCCAGTGCTTGTATTGTGTTCTTGCCTAATGCTGTCATAATTAGTATAAGTCCTTGATGAAGCTCGTCTGCAAAATGGTGCAGCGCGTCCACGCCTTCGCTGCGCAGTACCTTCAAGAAAGCGCCGGCCATCCCTACGGCCGATGCGCCTAAGGCAAGCGCTTTGGCTGCCTCCAATGCGTTCGTAATCCCGCCAGAGGCGATAACGGAGCCTCTGTCATACACCGACAGCGCCTCCAGGAGCGCAATGCTTGTCGGCGTGCCCCAATCGTTCAGCCATTCCATCGCGGCTGGACGTCTGGCATTCTCAATAGCGGCGAAATTCGTGCCGCCTGAACCTCCAACATCCAGCACACGGACGCCGATGTTCTGCAGCTGTGCGGCGTTGTCTCTGAGGATGCCGAAGCCGACTTCTTTCACGATGACCGGCACAGGCACATGCCGGACGATCGATTCAATGCGGCTCAACATGCCGACAAAGCTGCGGTCTCCTTCCGGCATGATGAGTTCCTGCATCACGTTCAAATGAATTTGAAGCGCATTAGCTTCAATCATATCAACAGCGCGGAGTGCTTGTTCGACGGACGCTTCGCTGCCCAAATTGGCAAATACAACACCATTCGGGTTCTCCCGTCGGACAACTTGGTAACTCGATGCGACTTCGCTGTTTTTGATAGCTGACATTTGAGAGCCGACAGCCATCGCCATTCCCTTCTCTCTTGCCATAATCGCCAGCTCGCGATTAATACTTTCTGTTTCCTGAGCGCCACCCGTCATTGCATTAATTAAAATCGGCGAACTCATAATGAGATCGCCGATTGTGGTAGTTAATGCAATATGATCCGTCGAAGTCTCAGGCAGACAGTTATGCACAAGCTTGATATCGGACAGACCCTGCTGCCGTGATTGACCAAGCTCCAGCGCGTAATGGACATGCTCCATTTTGCGTGAAATGCGCATTCTGATGGTCCCCCTAAGAAATATGGATTTTATTTATTTTTTGAATTTCGCCAGTTTGTCGCCAAAGCGCTCGCCAAGTGTCATGGACAGACCTTGGTTGCTCAAGGACACGTTCTCATTGCCAGCGATTTCTTTTTGGTGGCTTGCACTGTTTCCACGATCACGATCGCCGCGTGGTTGTCTTTCTCTGTCTGGTTTGCCAGCGGATGGAGCCGCTGCGCCAGCCGGAGCTTCCGGAGCATCTTCGGTTTCTTTGATACTCAGGCTAACACGTTTCTCAGCTGTGCTGATTTCCAAGATTTTCACTTGCACTTCTTGGCCTTCTTTCAACACTTCATGAGGCGTGCCGATATGACGGTGCGCAATTTGGGAAATATGCACGAGACCTTCTACACCAGGAGCTACTTCAACGAATGCGCCAAATGCTGCAAGACGTTTAACTGTTCCTGTAACGATATCACCCGCTTTGAAATCACGCTCAACATTGGACCAAGGGCCATCTTGTGTCGCTTTGATGCTCAAGCTGATTTTATCATTGGAAGGATCCAATTTAAGAATTTGCACCTTAACTTTGTCGCCTTCTTTTACAACATCAGAAGCTTGTTCTACATGCTGCCAAGCTAGCTCAGAGATATGAACCAAGCCGTCGATGCCACCGATATCAACGAAAGCGCCGAATTGTGTCAAACGTTGAACTGTACCGTCCAAAACTTGACCAACTTGAAGTCCTTCGATGATTTTCTTTTTGTTGACTTCGAATTCTTCATCCAATACGTCTTTTTGGGACAGGATGACTTTGTTTTTCTCGCGATCAATTTCTTTCACACGCAGACGCAAAGTGCGGCCTTTGTAGGAAGAGAAATCTTCAACGAATTGACGTTCAACCATGGAAGCTGGCACGAATCCGCGTACGCCGATATCAACAACAAGTCCGCCTTTTACAACTTCAGCAACCGTTGCTTCGATGATCTCTTTGCTGTCTAGTTGACCTTGCAAAGTTTCCCAAGCTTTTTCGTTATCTACAACGCGTTTGGACAAGACAAGCGTTTCTTTGGCATCGTTGATGGAAACGATTTTCAGTTCCACTTCTTGGCCTAATTGAACGGCTTGACCCGCATCATCCAAGCTAACGGAAGAAAGCTCTTTAACCGGGATTACACCATCGTATTTGTAACCGATATCCACGAAGGCTTGATCTGCGTCTACCTTAACGATTTTGCCTTTAACGGTAGCGCCTTTCTTAAGAACAGCAACATTGTTAAGTGCGTGCTCTGCTTCTGCTTGCGATACGGCTGTTTCTTGTGTTTCTTGAACTTCTTGGGTTTGATCTTCAACTTTTACTTCATCTGACATGGGATTACCCTCCTCTAATTACAACCAACAATAAATAATTTATAAGTCACAAAGCAGGATACAAGCTTCTACTCTGTTTCAAACAACAATAACTTCCATTCGCATAAAGATAGTATAATTCCAAGCTTTCGATTCCATACATCCTCATTTACCTTTGCTATAAGCGGTATGTAACCGGCGAATTTCCTTCATAATTGCTTCAGTTGCCAGCTCCAAGTCTTCCGAGCTGCCACCTGCATAAGCGCTTAAATCAAGCGGCTTTCCATAGACGATCGTCATACGGCGAAATATCGAATACGTGCCAATAATCGCAACAGGTACGACGGCTGCCCCAGATTTCAGTGCAAGACTGGCTGCGCCCTTCTTGCCCATCCCGCCGGCATTGTTCCTTGAACCTTCCGGAAACACGCCAAGCATGTTGCCGTCACGCAGCAATTGAACCGCTAGCCGAATGGAGTCTCTGCTGACGCCTCCGCGTTTGACGGGGAAAGCACCGACTCTGGAAATAATGGGGCCGAGCACAGGGATATCAAACAGTTCTGCCTTGGCCATGAAATGCACCATTCGTTTAAGCGGAGTCCCTAACAAGGGAGGATCCAATAAACTCGTATGATTCCCACAGAGCACTACGGCTCCATCTGAAGGCACGTTGTCCATGCCGATAGCTCGCAAGCGGAAAAATACTGTAAACATAAAACGAAATAAGGCCCTGCCGATGCGATACAGCATCTTATTTGCCACCTCCGACTTTGTCTTTGCAAAGTCCAAGTATTTCGTCGACTACTTCCTCAATGGTCATCGAGGTGCTATCCATTAGCACAGCATCGTGAGCGCGCCTGAGGGGGGATATCTCTCTGTCTTGGTCCAACTGATCGCGTCTGGCGATATCTTGTTCCAATTCAGACAGAGTCAACGTGCATGTTCCGCTGTTTTGCATTTCTTTAAAACGGCGTTCAGCTCGTTCCTCCACGCTGGCTGTCAGAAATACTTTGATTTCTGCATCCGGCATCACATGTGTACCAATATCACGACCATCCATGACAACACCTTTGGAAATAGCCATTTGCTTCTGAAGCATAACAAGCAGCTGACGTACAGCTCCATAGCTTGCGATTTGGGAAACATGATCCGTAATGGCAATCGTGCGAATTTCTTTGGTCACATCGACACCGTCTACGAACACTTGCTGTCCTTCTTCGCGAGGAATAAGCTCAATCTGCATGCGATTCGCCAAAGCAGCTACTTCATTTTCTTGATCAGGTCGCAGCCCTTCGTGCTGTACTTTCCACGTTACTGCTCGATACATGGCTCCTGTATCCACGTAAACGAATCCCAAAGCTCCGGCTACTAACCGTGCAATGGTACTTTTACCGGCTCCAGCAGGACCATCTATGGCAATATTGAACTTTTCCAAGCTGCTGTTCCTCCCAACAATCCTTTACAGTACCTTACGAACAAAAAAGCAGGCACTGCCTGCTAATTAAATCAAATTATACCACACTAAAATGGCATATGCAAAACTTGGACGCATACGAAGTGGCATTTCAAGGTATTTAGGAGCGTTCACCCTGATCATTTTGAGGTAAAATATAGGGCTTTCCTTCTAATGGTTCCACCCTTGTAAAATGCTTGCGTACGTAGGGAATTTGCAGTAAAGCTTGCGCGCAAATCAGCAAAATGAAAAATACGAGCGTTGTCCGAATAATCACTTTCTCTATTTTGGCAGAGAAGAGAATAAACAGCTGCTCGTATGATTGCTTTTCCTGACCGGAAGACATAGGACCCATCACCTGCTTGCATTGGCATATTGTCTGGTAGTATGCCCATGCAACCGTTATCTCATGCATGCGTTATCTTTTGCGGAAATCCATTTGTCGTTCGAAACAGAAGCGAATTAGCTTTTGGCGCTCTCGATCGGCGATATCAACGAACCTCACCATGGCCAGCTGTTTGCCTGAGTCCAGTTGCTTAACCCGCACGATTTCACCGCTAAAAGGAATATGCTCAATGCTTCCATTCTTAAATGGAGCAAGAATCCAGCAGGAAATCGCCATGTTCATACCGACGGGAACTTGTCCATCACAAATAAAGGAAATGCCTCCCCCGCTTACGTCCTCGGTGACACCGATAAATTGAATTTGATCGGATAGCTTCACTGCAATTTCCAGTTCAGCCAGCACGCGCAGGAAATTTCTGCGTTGTATTTGCGTAATTGATTCCAAAGCCGGTTTACGCAGCTCAACCAAACGAATGACATCTTCCGTGTAGCCGATGACAGAAGTCGTGAAATAATGTTTCACGCCGCCTTCGCCTAAGAAAAATGTGCTTAATTCATCGCCCTGATACAACTTTTTGAGGCGTCCTGTTTTCTCATTCAACGGAATCTCTATGACAAGCGCAGTATCCGTTACATCAGCAATTCTGGCTTTGTATTCGATTCGGGACTCTTCATCATCAATACTGTTCATGTTCATATGTAAAATCTGGTTAACCTTAGGAAGCAATTTCTGCACCTCCGCGACATAATATGACACAATTATACCACGACCTGATCTTTTGAATAGCAAAAAAAGAAGCAAGGTGCTGAACCCGCTTCTCTTCGCACTTATTTGGCTGCGTTGGCAGCAGCTTCTGCTTGTTCTGGACGAATCGTTTCAATCTTCTCTTCCGAGCCAGAATCGGCATTGATATACAATCGGTAAATATTATTGTTCATCGTGCCGATGAACTCATGACAAAGCACTTCCTCATCCAGATCATTCTTTATAACCGCCAATGACTCGCTTGTTACTTTCAAATTAGGGCTCAGTTGTTTGCGCGCTTCAGCAGCGGCAATTTTCGGTTGACCTAACTGACGCGGCTTCTGGCCATAAATATAATCTGTTGCCTGAATCCCTGTCACTTCAAGCGTATCCAACGCGACTTTCACACTAATTTGCTGGGGATAAATTGTGATATCCTTCTCCCGCTTGGCAAAGATAATATTGGCGATATTCTGATATTGATCGTAACTAACGGCACTCATGTCTTTATATTCATGCTGATCCAAAAATTCATTGGCAATATCTCGCGCTTGCCTCAAATCAAATTTGGCCGATTGAACCATTCGCGGCTTCATAAAGTAAATGAGATGTCCGCCTTTTTTGGTGTAATCCAATTGGATATCATTCTCGCTTCCCTGACCACCCGGAACCACAACACTGAAGCTTTGATATTCCGGAGATTTCCCGCCATTCTCCACTACTTTCATCGCAGAAGTGTCGCTTAGTCCAAGGAATTGTGCGGCTTTCGGTTTGATTTCCTCCACTGTCATATCATTGCCAGAAAGCATTTTGACATTGTTCGTGGATAAAACCGATAAATTTCCGGGTCCCCAATTTAATTCTTCATAGGCGCCCACTTTTTTATCTACCGTAGAAAACCCGTCAATAATCGCGTTATCATGGGTTTCCTTTTCAGATGCTAATGCCATCTCCACGTCCATCCAACGCAGATTATTGGAAATTACCTTCGTTTGAACGTCTCTGATTTCCTTTGTAATCTCGGAGGAGTGATCATAAAGCGCCGTTAATGTTTTCAACTCATTTTCATTCAGAGGCTGCTTCGTCATATCCCGAACAGACATTCGGTAAGAGAAATTAGCCATATTCGCCAAGAAATCCTCTGTTTTGTTAAATGGCAATAACGTCAACGGAAGCTGTGTAATGTCGCTTTGAGCCTGACTCGTCAGTCGCCAGACATTCACAAGTCCTTTGCGATACGACGGCTCTGAAGCGGAATTCACCGCCAGGGTGTTCCCCAATTCGGTATGCAGCTTATCCACATGGAACGAAAGATCATGGAAAGCACGCTGATATTGATTCTCTGCTTTAATCAAAATCGTATTCTTCTCCTGGTGTTCTAAGTACCCCCATACGGATGCGCCAATAAAGGCTAGCAAAAGGAATGGAAACATGACAATACTTAATCTTTTATACACGCGATTACTCCTTTCATTCCCAAACTTGCGCTTAGTTTTTACGTGGAAAGTCAGGTTTATACAAGAATGACAACAAAAAGAGGCCGATTCATAAAGAATGGCCCCTCGCTAATCTTCGGATTCAATTTCAAAATCATGCTCATTGCTGCATATGCATTGCCGGAATCCCGTTTCAATCTTCCCTTTATCTTTCTTGCCTTTAAGAACAAATTTCTCGCCGCATTGTCGACAGCGTATCTTCACTTTCACTCTGGTTGTGGACATGTATACCCTCCCGGTCGCCCCTGGTTTCTTCCAGGAATCGCCATCTATACCGTCCATTATGACCCATTTTAACTCACTTTAATCTTGTCGTCTGACGTAACTACACGCAGAGGCGAGTGCGCGTTGGCGCGATCGACCCGCCAAATCGTCCGAATCCAGAGAAAAGCCATCACTGGAATCATAATCCAAATCCAGTTCGATTTGAAAATGAGTAAAATATAATCGAACAATCCGTGCCAAAGAATTGGCAATAATAGCGAAAACCATAAATATTTTTGGGCTTTGTGCGGGACGAATTTCGCTTTCCCCATATAATAACCCATCATGACCCCGAATAAAGCGTGACCGGATACAGGCAGTAAAGCTCGCATCATCAGAGCTGAGAATGACGTAGCATGAAGGAAAGCATAAATGATATTCTCGAGCGTAGCGTAACCTAAGCTCACTGCCACCGCATAGACGATACCATCATACGGTTCATCGAACGCTTCATGCCGAAAGATCATGTGGTACAGGACGAACCATTTGAGGAACTCTTCAATGCCGCCTGAGAGGAAAAAGGCGGAGACGAATGTACCTTCTCCAACTTCCTTCATGAACGCATTTTGAAGCACCATCGTTGGGTACACAAGGAGAAAACCAAAAATGAACATGCGAATGACCAGATGTATGGGTTCTGTTTCATATTTATCTTTTAAATAGAAATAAGTGAGTAACGAGAGACCTGGAGCTATAGCTGCCAGTATGATCGGCAGAATTTGCAAGATACAGTTCCCCCTTTTCTGTGAATTATTCTGTGAACAGAGCGCGATCATTATGAAAAATAAGCGGGATATTCCCTATCATGCCATTGCGATTCTTCGTTAATACGAGTGAAATAGCCTGATGCTGCTCATCCTCAGATTTCGTGGGCTGCATAATCATCACGACGTCTGCTGACGCTTGCACACTGTCAGGAACGTTATCCTGTCCTAACTCAATTGCTGTAGCTGCAATGATCGGGCAATTCCACTCCCTTGACCATTGTTTGAGGGTGTAGGCAATAGCTGCCTGCTGCTGCTGCCAAGTTTGTGGAATTGCGCCTCTAGCGACAGGAATTCGCTGGAGATGATCGATGAAAATAACAGGTTCTTTGCCTACATTGACCGCAATCCTCTCTATCGAAGCTGCCACTTGATCCAACGTAGTATCCATCGTACATTCAATCATCCAAAGCATTTTGCTGATCTTGGCATATTGCTTGTTCGCTTCTGTCACTTGGTCCGGGTCAACTTTCCCTCCAAGCACTTTTTGCGGAGCTATTCCGATAATCCGTGCAATACTGCGGGACCATAATTCGAAATTGGTCATATCCCAGGAAACAAAGACGACCGGCGTTTGATCCAGAGCAAGCTGATCGGCAATTTGTTTCAACAGCATGCTTTTGCCAACAGCACCGACACCCGCTAGTAGATATAAGCCATTGCCGAAGCCACCGAAGAGCTGCGTGTCCAACTTCGCAAAACCTGTCCGGATATTAGCCACTTGTCCACGGAACCGCTTCATATACTCTTCCAAATAAACGGTGCTGTTCTTGATATCCGGTGCTACAGGCGCTAATGTCGCTTCTTCTACCGCTTGACTCACCAGTGATAGAAACGTTTCGGATGGATTCTGAGCGCGGATGAACAAATCATTAATATCCCGAATGGTTTCGGGCAAATTAACAATATAGGTTTCATTCCCTTGCTCTCTTAGCAAGGCTTCGATTCGGGTTGATTCTCTGCGCCCCGATTCATCGTTACCCATGCAGATATATACGCGCTTGCCGGCAAGTAAAGGAAGATGATGCTCTTTAAATATACTGAAGTCTGGCACGCATGTGGCTGGCATTTTGGCTTGATTCAGCGTGAGCACGTCGAATATCCCGTTGCAGAGGACTATTTCGTCCGTATCATCGAGCGCGGTATAATTAAACAAATACTGGTCCATCCCATACAAAGCCTTATACTTAGGCTCTCTGTTATCAATTGCACGTCCAATTAAATCAACAATTTCACCTTCGTAATTATGAATCGGAACAATGACTCTATGCTCAAAGTAATCTCCTAGTTGGTTCTGATCCACATAAAAGCCAATCTTCCCAATCTCAAAGCCCATCCGGTACTGCTGAACGGTTTCCTCTGTAATGCCTCTTTTTTGCAAATAAAAGTAGGCCTCTTCCCGCATCTGTTTCTGGTAATATCCTAATAAACCATCCAAATCCACTGCAGCCAGAGTAGGCACTAATTGTTTACGCTCTAAGCTTGTCATGAAATCTCCCCCGCCTGTCTCTCTAAGCTGCTGCCTTGCGTTTCAACTAAAAAAAGCACCAACAAAAACAATCGTTTTTGAAGATGCTTGTTTCATTCAACAACAAAAGAAGTGTTCAGAGGGCTTATTTGAAGTGTCTGCAAAGCACCTTTACTGCATCATCTGCAATAATTGTTTTCCCGTATTCCTCTAATACTGCTTGTGTAACCGAGGCCGCTTCGCCAAACTCAGATAATACGGCGATTAAAGCCTGATATTTGTTTTCTTCTAGCTCTACCGGTTCCAGTTGTAGAATATATTTCCCTTTGTACGAATACAGGGTACCGCCTTCCATCAGAAGGGGATTGATTACTTTGGATACACGCAACAGATCTTCAAAATCTCGGAATGCATAGGAGATCAAATCGCTTTGTTCAAGCGTAACTTCCATTTCGTACACTTCTTCAGGTTCGTGATCGTCATATGCGTCAGAGTTCGCATATAAATCAAGCTTGCCTCTGGTTACAATCACAACCATACCTTGAGCCGGAAGCGCAAATACTTCGACTGCAAGCGGGCCGGACGGGTCAAATCCGAGCTCGGAATAGGCTTGATCCATCATTTCACTGAATAGTTCGTGTACTTTGGGAATTTCTCTCCACATGTCGTCTTTTTGAATACCGCGTTCAGTTAAGTCATCGAATGTTAGGAAAATCCGTATCTTATCCTGACTTAAGCGTTCTATTTTCATGATAGGATCCTCCTTTGAGCTTTCCGAAGGAAAGCTTGCATCGAAAGCATGGTCATCTTATTAAAACAGAATATGATAACTGCGAAAAAAAGGTGAAACTTTGAACACGAATTGGACATGGTTCCTAGATTCGTTTTCACCTACCATGTTAACATTAATTGATTGCAATTGCACGCGTTAAGTTATGTATAAAAGAAAAAGCACAGCTGGCCCCGTAGGTATGCCAGACTGCGCCTTATACGTACAGTTATTGGATTGTCGACGTATTTTCTCTGTTTTCGTTTAAAATCTCATTTACGGTTGATTTTAAGCTTGGATCTTCTTTCACGAACTTTTCCACCTGCGTCAGTCCGTTCGCCTCTGTGCTTGTGAAGCTTTTGGGTGCTGTGGATGTGCTGTTGAACGTTCTGTTCGAGAAAGAATCTTTTGCTTTATCAACCACTTTGCCCATGGATTCACTGGACGAACTGAATGCGGAGAATAACATTGATTTGCTTTTCCGATTCAAATATACGACCGCTGCAGCACCGGCAATACCACCAAGCAAAAATGTGCCTATTTTCATTGGGTCTCCCTCCATGCTAATTAGTATGAATCCTCCATAGGTTGCGCGAGTTGCATCATGGGCATACGCCAAAGAAGAAGGAAAACAAAGGAGATATGTTATCGCAGAAATGTGGTACTATATGTAGAGATCAACAAGTTAGTTATGAACCTGAGGAGAACACTAATGATGAATAATAAAGCCAGTGTAATGTTGCTTAGTGTGATGCTATTTCTAGCAGCTTGCGGTAGTGCTCAACCTAGCAAAGGGCCTGCTGCTGTCACAGATCAGCCAACACCTGCCGTCGCCACCGCTACGCCAAGCCCTACGCCGACGCCAACCGCGACACCAACACCGACGCCAGTACCCACGAAACCTGTGGAACAGACAGTTAAGAAGGACTATCATATGAACAAAAATTATGATATTGTCCCCAACGACCCTAATGACAATAAAAAAGTGATTCTGCTTACCTTTGATGATGGGCCCAAAGAGCAAGCCATGAACCAAGCGCTTATTGATACGCTGCAAAAGCATAAAGCCAAAGCTATCTTTTTTATGAATGGCTACCGGATTAAACAAAAACCTGAGCTTGTTAAGCTGGTACACGACAGTGGGAACATCGTCGGCAATCACGCTTGGGATCATGATAATTTGAAAGATATGACCAATGACAAGATAGACCAGCAAGTCGAGGATGTACAAAAAATCGTCAAGGAATTGATCGGTCAGGAACCTCAGTTTTTCCGGCCGCCGTTCGGTTCAGGCAATGACTACCTTAAGGCAAAGATCAAGGGCAAAGGCATGCTGTATATGACATGGTCTAACGGCTCCCTGGACTGGGAGATGACCAATCAGAAGAACGATCCCGGTAAAGTCATCGAGAATGTGCTGAAGCAACTGCATAATGGCAGCAACATTTTGATGCACGAGCTTCCGTGGACGGTAAAAGCATTGGATTCTTTACTCACGCAGCTTGAGGAAAAAGGATACACATTTGTAGATCCGAATGCGATTGAACTTGAAATGAAGTAACTTAAGTGAGGTTGATTGATAACCGAGACAGAAGCTAAGCAGCTTGTAGCTGCTTAGCTTCTTTTTTTGGCGCCTCCCGCTGTCCGCGGGAGGCATAAGCACTCTAGAAGCTCTAGAAGCTCATAAAGTGCTTATTCCGGCAAGACTCGCCGTCATTTCCTGTGAAAAGACCACAAATCGTGCTAATCTGCTGTATATCCTGCTTTCTTTGCACACAGAGAAACAAACAAACAAACAAACAAACAAACAAACTGCACTCCCCGCTTGCTTATGTCTCCCAAACAGCAGCTTCTCGATCAATTAAGCTGTTTCATCAGCCTTGTTTCCACAAAAGACAGTGAAGAAAAGCAGCTTTGCTGCCCTAATAGATGAGCGGCTCATCGGTTTTCAACCATATAGCGGATCATAGTTCTCTTTGGGCTTTACAATGACAGAGAGCGTCGTGTGAAAAGGAACTATGATCCTCTATTTGGCGAGAACTAAGGTAAACGTAGCATGAAAGGGAACTGAGATCCGCTATTTAAGCGAAAAATGCTGATTCTGCATTTAGACTTAACAGTGGACACAACGAATTGGGAAATTAGATAATAGACATATCTAAATGACGAGGTGTCCGAGATGAATGAATTCCGCCAACGGTACAATCAAAAGTTCAAAGAAGAAACGGTTAAGTACATTCAACAACATAGTAAATCGATTCCGGATATTGCAAACGAACTGAACATTCCAGCGAAAACATTGAGCAGTTGGGTCAGTAAATATCGCCAATTTCCAGATGAGCCCTTCGTAGGAAGTGGCAATCTACGTAGCCATGACCGGATCATGAAAGACTTGGAACAACGCAACAAAGACCTAGAGGAAGAACTAGCTATCTTAAAAAAGGCGCTGCACATCTTCAGCAAAGACCCGAAGTGAGATTCAAGTTCATTGATGACCACCGTTCAACATTTCGAGTTGAGAAGATGTGCAGCGTACTAGGTGTATCCAAGAGCGGCTATTATAAATGGCGAACCACACCCCCAAGTGAGCGGAAAAAGCACCGCGAAGCGTTGGCTAAAGAGGTGGAAAAGGAGTACTTGGAATCGGATCGGAATTACGGGAGTCCGAAAATCACAAAGGAACTGAGAAAAAAAGGTTTCAAAGTCGCTGTCAAAACGGTTGGACGCATCATGAAAAAGAAGGGCTTACGCTCACAAGCTATAGGGAAATTCAAGGTACAAACAACGGATTCCAATCACAGCCACCCGATTGCGCCAAATTGGTTAAATCAGCATTTTGATGTGTGTACAAGACCGAATCAAGTATGGGTTACCGACATCACGTACATCCATACACGTCAAGGAAACCTTTATTTAGCAAGCGTTCTTGACTTGTTTACCCGCAAAATCGTTGGCTGGCAGCTGGGCAATCGCATGACCGTGGAACTGACGCTAGACGCCTTAAATCAAGCATACGAAGCCAAAAGGCCGCCTAAAGGCCTTATCCATCATTCAGACCGGGGATCGCAGTATGCATCTAATGAGTACCGTAAACAACTGAAAGAATACCATATGATTCGTAGTATGAGCCGTAAAGGCAATTGCTACGATAACGCTTGTATAGAGGCTTTTCACAGCATTCTCAAGCGGGAATTGGTGTACAGATATAAATTTCAAAGCCGCCAAGAAGCACACCAACGAATCTACTGGTACATTGAGTTTTTCTACAACAGGAAACGTACGCACAGCAAGCTTGGCTATTTGTCTCCAGACAAGTTTGAATCCCAATACTACAAGCAAATAAAACTAACTTCTTAGCTCTTTTTTTGTGTCCACTCTATTGACTTAGATACATTCTGACCGATAAATGGTGCAATAGCGGACCGTAGTTCCCTCTGGCGTGGAATATGAGGGTTTTCAGAATTATAGCGTACTTCAGTTCCCTCAGACACGCTTTCTAGACACGTTTTACTAGTATCCGCGGCTTGATTCCCCTTATCTCCTCGCGATAGCTACGCTAGCGGATCTCATTCTGCCAAATAGCTTGTTTATATTTCCAAACCGTTGTTCTCATCTCTTCTCTTCTCATCTCATCGCACTAAACCACTCCATCGTGCAGGTGTGGACTACAAACCCAGCCTAAGACCGGAGTCATTCCTAATTTCTGGGCAAACTCCACTCACCCCAACCCAAAACATGTCTCTTTGACCTTCGTCGATTGTCAAGATAACCTGTCGATGGTTGACTTGACATACGTCCTCAGACAAGATCTGGGCTCCACTCTTCCGTTTCTCCGTATGAACACGCCGTGCAGAAACGTCCCCTTGCACCAATAGGGCGCCACCTTAAAATCGTGGCACCCTTCACATGCAAGCAGCTTAAACCCTTAATTCGGGTCTCCACAGTCTCGATATTTTGGATTTCTCTCAGCACTATGGGACGTATCTTTTGGCCGTGCTTGCTTTCAAGGCTTTACCGTGCTGATTCTCATCAAAGAAAATTCAGTGTAGGATGCCCTGGTTCATCTTCTAAATGCACCAAAAACCTAAAAGGGGAACACCTTAAATGAACATCTTAACCCCCCCCCAAAAAAAACTTAAAGTTTTATAATAACAAAAAAGGCTGCTCGCAAGGTTTTCAACCTTTTGAAACAGCCTTTTTTTTAATAATCTTATTACTCAGTAACTAATTTTGACTGTTTTGGTGCTCGCTTCATACGCGACATTCGCGCCAAGCGCCTCTGACAGCAACCGAACTGGAATCATTGTCGTTTCGTTAATAAGCAGCGCGGCCGTATCCGTTGAGGTTTCTACACCGTTTAGGCTATAAGCACTTCTATTCGTAAAGAATAAAATATTTTTATCGCCCTTTTTATATACAGCTGCTTTCTGTTTATCGTCCCATTCCACTGTAGCGCCTAGCGCCGCGGCCAAATCTCTTATGTAGAGATAGGTAGTGCCATCACGCAAATACGGCTTTTGTTTCATCGGGTAAGGCACTTGATCAAGGGTATAGGTATCTCCCGTCAATCCAATCGTGACAAGGTGACTTCCTTTTGCTGCTGGTTCAACCATCTGATTGATATACGCTGCTGCATCTTCGTGAAGCTTCGTGACCCCGTACCCCTTGCTTGGTTCTGTGTGGAAGGTCCATTCTTTCGAATAAGATTTGGAAGTGCCATCCTCCATCGCTGCCGTAAGCTTGATAGAAGCTTTGTACGTTTTATCGAATTCAAGCGGTTTCGAAGGCATTAGAATAACTTCCGTCTCCAAATGAGTATCTCTCACCGAATCATTCTTCAGCAAAGTGAGTGTATTCCCCGCTTCATCCTTCAGTTCCGCTTCCTGTAAAGCAACTTTTTTAACGCCGCCTCCGCTAACTGAAGCCATAATTGGATAACCTACCGGATAGGCCAATCCCGCATGAATGCGAAGTGGATCCGGTGATTCATGTCCATCAAAGTTGGTTGGGACATAGCCATCCTTATTGCTAGGCGAGACAACTAGCTCCGGAGCAGCGCCCTCAGCGAAACCGAATTCAATGACATGGTAATCCCCTGCTCGAAATACGCCTATTTCATCTAAACTCGGCACTAGAAACGGTGAGCGATGATAGGGAGCATCAAAGAGACTGTCGATCGCTTCCACTAATGAGACCGGATTGAAAGCCACATCTTCACTGCTTGCCCGTGAGTAACCTATGTACCCCGCCCGTTCACTTAATGATTTGCCGATAAATCCCGGTAACCCTGGTTTCTCATCATGCAGTGAGATGGAGGTATTAATCGGATCGACTTTATTTAGGAGCAAATACTGCGCATGCTTCTGGGCTGCCGTATTTAAGGCATCACTGAATTTAACTTTGGATAATCCTAGTTTCAAGCGATAATCATTGATGGCTCGCAATCCATCTTCCTGCTCCTTGGACACTTCGGATGACAAAGAAACGGCCGACTTGATCACCGAGAACGTCCAATTAATGGATATCGGTGGATACCCTTTAAAATTGAAGGTCATGCGAGCTTTATACGCGCCCGGCTTTAAATCAGTTTTTGGCAAATAATCATATTTATGCGATGTCGGGTCAAATGTAGCTGTCACTTCATCTTCATTGATAAACATTTGGTAGCTATCCGGTGACATGCTGTCACTGAATTCTACGGAAAGCCCTATATTGGGACGCAAGAGTCCTACATTCCCTTGTGGATAACTGAGGTATTCATAAGAAAAAGCATAGGAGGGCTTAGCCGACCAAACAAAACTTGATAAGAACACAAAAAGTATGACTGTGACTTTCAAAAAGGAAATCCATCGCTGTGTATGAGTGATTTTCATTTCCCAGAATCCCCCCGTTCAAGTAAATTTAAACAACAAAAAAAGCTATGATTCTATCATAGCTTTTGATTTCGATATTTCGACATAGTTCGACAGACTCATTTTTTATAGGTCTAAGAATAGTATTTTATGCCCCAAAAGGTCAGCCCTACAACAAGAATAATGAAAATCCAGAGTAAACTGAGGTAGAAAATGCTTGTCCACTTTCCTTGCTCAGAGGGATGCACTGCTTTACGTGGCGGTAAATAAGTTTCATCCACTGGCATTTCCTTTGAGCTGCGATTAGACCGCAGCGGCGTGTTTCCTTCTGCATTCATACGCTCTGTTCTTCCTCCTCCTTGCTAAACCGCAATATGCAGCCCATCACAAAATCAATAATAAAATGAGCAATTATGGGTGTCCATAAACTGCCTGTTTGAAGATAGATCCAACCAAGTCCATAACTAATACTAAAGACCATTCCCGTCATTAACCAGTGCTGTAAGTACCGAATATGAATAGCCGCGAACAAAATACTGGTCCAATAAGGACCCCAGGCATGCTGGATCGCACCACGAAAAAGCATTTCTTCGCAAATAGCCACAATCAAAGAAATAAGCGCGATGTGCCACAATGCCCTTTTACCGAATAGCATTTCATTAATCCCGCCATCATCGGATACTTCTTTGGGCACCCATTTCGAGATCAAAATATCAACACCAAGAACAAGCAGTGCAAATATAGTCCCCCATATCGGCACTTTCCAACCGCCATGAAACGACAAAATCGAAAGAATCTTTGAATTGCTCTGAAATAATAAGATGATAATTCCGATAATAAGCGTAAGCAGTTGGGTTATGTACAGATTAAGCAATAAAGTTCGGTCATTTAACTCATTCATATCCACTTTTCCGAAACGAATGTTTTTAAAATCGAATTTTTTCATGTCGAAATACCTCTTTTCCTGACATATTCCCTTTTATAGCTATTTCCCCTATACTAAGTTAAAAGAAAAAGAGAGAATAAGGAGCTTGATTATGGATAAGCGTCTTACCCGCACAGATTATTTATTCGCCCTCATGTTTATCTTTATGCTTGTTTGTATCCTAGGCGCCTTTTTCTACGGTTTAAGAGTCGGCCAGGAAAAATCTGATCAAAAATACGATAAAATTTTAAACGCTGACAAGGCTGTCGTCCAAGAAATCGGGGCTTATGATCAACAAGTATTGGTTTCATATTACCATACCATCTTTTTACCCTTTAGGGAATTTCAGAATAAATGGTTTGAGTTGATGAGTCAAATTGAGCTGGGAAATTCCACGATTGATGCTTCTGCTGTATTGAAAGAACTCTATAAATTAGCAGATGAGAAATACAGCGTCCTGCAAAGCAAGAATATGCCCGCTTCCTCACCGCTGCTCGTTCAGTCCCATCAAGGCTATCTGAAGAGTTTGAAGCTGTTTGCGGACACATTGAAAAGTTACCAAAGCAAAGCGAACGGACTTAGCGGTGCTCAATTGATTGACGCCATTCAGAAAGATGCTTATTTCCAAGAGGCCAAAACGCAAGCTTTGACAGCTCAGAAAAATTATTATGATTCTATTGTCGCATGGAACGGAACCATTGATCACGACATCGAGAACTTTGATCCAAACAACAACGCCAATTTGGACCAATGGCGCGCTATGAATATAAATGTTAAAAATCTTTACATAACGGCAAAATTACTCAAAAACAAATCGTTCATACCGTTTTATCCGCAAGATCTTACAATTCGCATCGATGAATTCATCGCATCGGGTCAAGCAAAGAAACTGAATGTAAGCGATGTGAATCAAACGATGGATCTTCTGCTAAGTACGAACGCAGTCCGTCCAGGGGACTTTGTCAAAGGCAAATCCAAATGGTACGCCAACGAAGTACTGCCACAGCTGCCATTCTTCTCTGATGTGAATTAAACAAGAAATAGCTGGCTCAGAAGTAAGATTGTTGAATGCGCGTCAGCCTCAGGAATGAAAAAAGGAGTTAAGCGGATTGCTCGCTTAGCTCCTTTTTTTGTGGGATTGGGAGAGCGGCGAACTTCCCCTAATCTCCAAGTTTGCGTAGTGGAGTCTCACCCCTATCATGATGGAGGGGCTCGGCGCACTGAGAACAAGCTAGCTGAGAGTGTTTTTTAGCTTGCCTATCCTCCCCATGTTACCAAAGATAGATACAGCTGCTCTAAGGAACAAGAACCTGCCAGCAAAGGTTACTATTCAAGCGATAGCGGGAGTTTCACGCGAAACGCTGAAAGACAGCGTTAACAAGCAACTCTGTGCACCTTGAACGACATTTCAGGCGGGATAAGGTTGAAATTCAGCGTTACTGCGGCGGCTGAGGCTACTTCGGGAACTTTAACGTTGAAAAACAACGTTAAGATGCAAAACTGAGCGCCTTGAACGACATTTCAGGCGGGATAAGGCTGAATTTCAGCGTTACAGCGGCGGCTGAGGCGGCTTCGGGAACTTTAACGTTGAAAAACAACGTTAAAAGGCAGAACTGAGCACCTCGAACGACATTTCTAGCGAGATAAGGTTGAAATTCAGCAGTACAGCGGCGGCTGAGGCTACTTCGGGAACTTTAACGTTGAAAAACAACGTTAAAAAACAGAACTGAGCACCTTGAACGACATTTCAGGCGGGATAAGGTTGACATTCAGCGTTACAGCGGCGGCTGAGGCGGCTTCGGGAACTTTAACGTTGAAAAACAACGTTAAAAAGCAGAACTGGGCACCTTGAACGACATTTCAGGCGGGATAAGGTTGATTTACAGCGTTACAGCGGCGGCTGAGGCTGCTTCGGGAACTTTAACGTTGAAAATGCATTTAGACTTAACAGTGGACACAGCGAATTGGGAAATTAGATAATAGACCTATCTAAATGACGAGGTGTCCGAGATGAGTGAATTCCGCCAACGGTACAATCAAAAGTTCAAAGAAGAAACGGTTAAGTACATTCAACAACATAGTAAATCGATTCCGGATATTGCAAACGAACTGAACATTCCAGCGAAAACATTGAGCAGTTGGGTCAGTAAATATCGCCAATTTCCAGATGAGCCCTTCGTAGGAAGTGGCAATCTACGTAGCCATGACCAGATCATGAAAGACTTGGAACAACGCAACAAAGACCTAGAGGAAGAACTAGCTATCTTAAAAAAGGCGCTGCACATCTTCAGCAAAGACCCGAAGTGAGATTCAAGTTCATTGATGACCACCGTTCAACATTTCGAGTTGAGAAGATGTGCAGCGTACTAGGTGTATCCAAGAGCGGCTATTATAAATGGCGAACCACACCCCCAAGTGAGCGGAAAAAGTACCGCGAAGCGTTGGCTAAAGAGGTGGAAAAGGAGTACTTGGAATCGGATCGGAATTACGGGAGTCCGAAAATTACAAAGGAACTGAGAAAGAAAGGTTTCAAAGTCGCTGTCAAAACGGTTGGGCGTATCATGAAAAAGAAGGGTTTACGCTCACAAGCTATAGGGAAATTCAAGGTGCAAACAACGGATTCCAATCACAGCCACCCGATTGCGCCAAATTGGTTAAATCAGCATTTTGATGTGTGTACAAGACCGAATCAAGTATGGGTTACCGACATCACGTACATCCATACACGTCAAGGAAACCTTTATTTAGCAAGCGTTCTTGACTTGTTTACCCGCAAAATCGTTGGCTGGCAGCTGGGCAATCGCATGACCGTGGAACTGACGCTAGACGCCTTAAATCAAGCATACGAAGCCAAAAGGCCGCCTAAAGGCCTTATCCATCATTCAGACCGGGGATCGCAGTATGCATCTAATGAGTACCGTAAACAACTGAAAGAATACCATATGATTCGTAGTATGAGCCGTAAAGGCAATTGCTACGATAACGCTTGTATAGAGGCTTTTCACAGCATTCTCAAGCGGGAATTGGTGTACAGATATAAATTTCAAAGCCGCCAAGAAGCACACCAACGAATCTACTGGTACATTGAGTTTTTCTACAACAGGAAACGTACGCACAGCAAGCTTGGCTATTTGTCTCCAGACAAGTTTGAATCCCAGTACTACAAGCAAATAAAACTGATTTCTTAGCTCTTTTTTTTGTGTCCACTCTATTGACTCAGATACAAAAACAACGTTACTGATAGAGTTGAGCACCGCTGAGCTCCTGCATATCAAGTTGTCATTCTAATGAACTAGATTGGCTTTATAGAATTGTGTATAGGCGGAATGGTGAATTGAGGTTGTTGAGTGAATTGAGGTTGTTAAGTGAATTAAGGTTATTGAATTCGTAAAGGGGCTGCCTCAAGGTCAATTTGCCTTCGGATCAGCCCCTTTTATTAGTCGTATTGAAACCCGCGGAGCATCGCGATTGCCGCCATGCCGCCATCCACGTTAATGACCCGTTCGATCCCATTCTCTTGCAAATACTCTGCTACACGGTGGCTGCGCACACCATGCGCACATACCAAGTAAATATCTTGATCTTCGGGAAGCTCGCCCATCCGATGAGGAATTTGCTGCATAGGGATCAGCTTGGCTTCTTCCAGATGATAAAAGTCCCATTCGTGAGGTTCCCTTACATCAATGATAACAATGTCTTTCAACGTTTGTTGATCTAGAATTTCAATAAACTTTTGGGGGTGAATGCTCGATACTTCCATATGCACTTTCCTTCCATAGCTAAAATGTCGATGTAAACAGTACGATAGCGAAAAACAGGCAAAAATACAAGCGAATTTACATTGCATTCTCATCTTTATTGCTTTAAAATAAACGAAAAGCTAAGCGCAATTCCCACAAGAAATCAATATGAATTTCTTGTGAAATTGATTCGACATGTATTGACACGACTTCAATCGCATGGTAATCTAATGAAAATTCTATCACAGTAAAGCGTTGACGGAGCCAAGTAAATAAAGTAGCTTTCAGAGAGCCGATGGCAGGTGAGAATCGGCAGCGAATATTTACGGAGCACTCCAGAGTTATTGCATTGAATTAAAGTAGATGCAATCGGAACGGAACACGTTACAGTTCCAGGTCGCAAGACCAATTGAGGCTACCCGTGCGAATGGGCAGCGAACTAGGGTGGTACCACGAAAGCAATCTCTCGTCCCTTGGATACAGACATCATATGTCTGTACCTGAGGGCTGGGAGTTTTTTTATGTTCATATTCTAAGGAGGAACCGAATTATGTACAAAGTTCTAGTATCCGATCCAATTAGTGACATGGGAATTCAAATGCTTTATGATGCAACCGACGTAGAAGTCGTTAAGCAATCTGGTCTTTCTGAAGATGAACTCATCGCCATCATTGGCGATTATGACGCACTTCTTGTTCGCAGTCAAACGAAGGTAACAGAGAAAATTATGAGTGCCGGCACGAAGCTCAAGGTAATTGGCCGTGCTGGTGTCGGTGTTGACAATATTGATTTGGAAGCTGCTACAAAACGCGGAATTATCGTGATCAACGCTCCTGACGGAAACACGATTGCAACATGCGAGCTTACTTTTGCTATGATGATGTCTACAGCACGTATGATTCCACAAGCCTACAAGAAAACCGTTGGCGGCGAATGGGATCGCAAATTCATCGGGGTTGAGCTTCGCAACAAAACACTCGGTATTCTCGGTATGGGACGTATTGGCAGTGAAGTAGCGAAACGCGCTAAAGTCTTCGGCATGGAAGTCATTGGCTACGATCCGTTCTTAACGGAAGAACGCGCGGAGAAAATTGGCGTCAAATTAGGAACGGTTAATGAAATTGTTGCACAAGCTGATTTCATTACTGTGCATACGCCGCTCACACCGGAAACGCGTCACTTGATCTCCAAGCCTCAATTCGACATCATGAAAAAAGGCATGCGTTTGATCAACTGTGCGCGCGGCGGCATCATTGATGAAATGGCTATGGTAGAAGCGATTGAGCAAGGTATTGTTGCAGGAGCAGCTTTCGACGTATTCGAAGTTGAACCTCCGCAAAAGGATCATCCGTTCTTGAACAATCCTAAAATCATTGTAACGCCTCATCTGGGTGCTTCCACGATCGAAGCGCAAGAAAACGTAGCCATCGATGTTTCCGAGGAAGTTCTTCACATCCTGCGCAATGAACCATTCAAGAATGCAGTAAACTTGCCGCCAGTACCAGCGGATGTATTGAACAAACTTCAGCCTTATTTCGGACTTGGCGAAAAGATCGGTTCCATTCTTGGTCAAATCGCCCAAGGTGCTGTCTATGAGATCGTTGTTAACTATGCTGGCGATTTAATCGATGTCGATACAAATCCATTAACTCGTTACATCGTCAAAGGCGTGTTCGAGAAGCAACTTGAAGGCCTCAATATCGTAAATGCCATGCACCTTGCGAAATCGCGTGATGTGAACATCGTGGTTCAGAAATCAAACACTTCCAACAGTTTCACCAACTTGGTAACTGTAACGGTCAAAACAAAACAAGAAGAGAAAACTCTTGCAGGCACATTGCTAGCTGGCTACGGCGAGCGCATCGTTCGAATTGACCAGTACCCTGTTGATTTCGCAGCTGAAGGCAACTTGCTGTTGATCTCCCATAATGATAAACCTGGTATCATCGGTCGTGTAGGTACCCTGCTCGGAACAAACAACGTGAACATTGCGACTATGCAGGTTGGTCGTAAAGTCATCGGCGGTTCTGCCATCATGGTCTTGACGATTGATAAATCAGCACCTTCGAATGTATTGGATGAGCTGTCAGAACAAGCAGAAATCGTGAATGTTCGTGCTCTTACCGTATAAATTGTAAGCAAACAACACAAAGTGTTTCACGAACAACAAGATTTTGTCTGAATATTCTACAAAATCAAAGGCGTTTGCTGAGAGATCCTCTCAGCAAACGCCTTTTTCATGTCGAATTTCGTGATATTAAGCTATTTTGGGTTCACATGGAAGGAAAATGGTGAAGGTTGTCCCTTGACCTAGTTGGCTTTGCACCTTAACGCTGCCATAATGTGCTTCTATGATGTTTTTGACGATGGCCAGACCAAGTCCTGTTCCGCCCGATGAACCGCGCGTACGGGCCTTATCCGCCTTGTAGAAACGTTCAAAAATAAACGGCAGGTCTTCAGCGGGGATCCCCTGTCCTTCATCAGAGACCTCAATGCGAATCGCCGGCTTATCTTTGAAGACGGCGGACTCCGCTTTGACGGCAATACTGGCCCCTGCGGCTGTATGCCGGAAAGCATTGTCGAGCAGGTTCGTCAACACCTGCTCGAGCCGGTCCTCATCCCCCCTCAGGAGGATGAGCGGTTCATCCGGCAGCGATGCGCTTAGCGCGATGCCTCGCTCTTTGGCCAGCACCGAGAACTTGCGGTGCATGCGCTTGATCAGGGCGTCGACTTCGACCTCCCTGAAGACAAGTTCGAGATGGCCGGCTTCCATCCGCGCCAGGTCGAGCAGGTCGCGGACGAGCCGTCCCATGCGGAGCGATTCGTCATGAATGACCTGCACCAGCTCCTTGCCTTCCTCCGGCGTGGAGGGAATATCGTCCAGCAGCGCTTCGCTGTAGCCCTGCAGCATGGAGATCGGCGTGCGCAGTTCATGGGATACATTCGCCACGAAGTCTTTGCGCAGCTTATCGAGCCGCTCTTCCTCTGTGACATTACGCAGGACGGCAACGGCACCGCGCACTTGATCGCTTGTATAGAGCGGCGTCATGGCGACTGACCAGACGCCATTCTGCACATGCAGTTTCGTTGCCGCTTCCGAAGATTCATCCACGACCGCTTCAAAAAGCGGAATCAACGGAACAGGAATAGGACTCGAATAAGGGTTGCTGAAGCTTGTCAGACCCCAATCACCGAGCGCGGTATCCGGCTTGCGGAAGCGCCGCGTTTCCTCATCGTCCTCAGACCATTCAATTTCACTCCACTCTTGCACAATCTTCTCACCTTGCGGGTTGGTGAGCATCACGAATCCATTGGCATCCAGGGTAATAACCGCATCCGTCATACTGCGCAGAATACTGGATAAATGCTCCTTCTCCTGGCTAAGGGCGCGAATACTTTCCTGCATTTTCTGCCCCATATGGTTGAATGTCTTGGCAAGCTCTCCAATCTCATCTTTGGATTGAATCGGGACGCGAGTTCCATATTCCCCCATCGTGATCAAATCCGCTGCTTTTTTCAAGCGCTGGAGCGGCCTTGTTATCCGTGAGAACAAGAAGAAAGCGAAGAAAGTCGTCATCAGGAAACCTACGATAGAAACATAGATAAACAATTTCAGCATGTATTTTTGCGTAGCTTCTAAGGATTGTAAGGATTGATAAATCATCGTAGCGCCTACAATGTTTCCTTGTAGATTCCTCAGCGGCACAGCCACAACCAGATAATCACTGCCTAGCTTGAATTTTTCTTTGCCAGGCATATTCACAGGTTTGGAAATCGTTTGACCCGCGAAGACAGGCGCAAGTTCTGCCGCTGTGTAGAAGTTCGACGCATGAAAACTTATTAATTCACTGCTTTTGGAAACAGGCAGTTCCATCTCTTTCATATCCGTCGAGATGATGAGCATTCTCGCATCCTGAAAGCCTAACAGCTCATTGCTTAATTGATAGAACTCTTCATTGAACATATGATTGGAAGCTTCCTCTGAGAATTTAAGAGCCAGCTTCTCCAAAATGTGACTCTGATCATTCGCTTGAGAGAAATAGTTTTGCATGTAATTGACAAGAAAAAAGCCTAGTATGAGCAAAACAACCCCAACTAAGCCAATAATCGTTAACCAAAGCTTACCGACGACACTTCTGAATATAAACACGTTATTTAGGCACCTCTAGCTTATAGCCTACTCCCCATACAGTCGTAATCATTGCGGCAGCATCCGGGGATACTTTGTTTAATTTCTCACGAAGCCGCTTTACATGCGTATCGACCGTCCGCAAATCACCGAAGAATTCATAATTCCATACATCTTTCAAAAGCTCCTCACGCGAGAACACTTTATCCGGAGAAACTGCCAGATAGTGAAGCAATTCGTATTCTTTAGGCGTCAAGGCAACTTCTTGCCCTCCCGCTGTTACCCGATGGGCATCATGCTCAATAATCAAATTAGGGAAGACAATATTGTTGCTTGAACTGGCATCTTTGGATAAATAAGCGGTCGCAGAGGATCTGCGCAAAATAGCTTTAACGCGATAGATCACTTCACGAGGCGAAAACGGTTTAACAACATAGTCATCCGCGCCAACTTCAAAGCCGCTTACGCGATTCGTCTCTTCGCCTTTGGCCGTCAGCATAATGACCGGCGTTGACTTCACTTGACGAAGCCGGGCACAAACTTCAATCCCGTCTATACCAGGCAGCATTACATCTAATAAGATTAAGTCAAAATCCAAATCCGTCGCCATGCGCAGCGCGGTCTCACCATCTTCAGCTTCTTCAATAATGTAGCCTTCTTTTTCCAAATACATCCTGAGCAGTCGGCGAATTCTTTCCTCATCATCCACAACGAGTATGCTAGCTTTCATTTCCATGTAGCTTCACATCCTTATCTAATTTTGTTCAACTATGTTATACACCCGCATAGGAGTGAAGACCTGCAATGACAAGATTTACCCCAACCAAAGTAAACATAACCACGATAAAACCAATCACCGTTAACCAAGCCGATTTCTTACCTTGCCAACCTTTGGACAGCCGCAGATGCAGGAAGACGGCATAGAACAGCCAAGTGATCAGTGCCCATACTTCTTTGGGATCCCAGCCCCAGAAACGTCCCCAAGCCTCTTGCGCCCAAATCATAGCAAAGATCAGTGCCCCGAGTGTAAAGATCGGATAGCCAATGGCAATTGCCCTGTAACTGATTTCATCCAAATCCTCGGCATCCATTCCTTTCACAACAGGTCCGATAGCTGCACCCAACGGCTTGCGGGCTACTAACCGAGCAAGTGCATAGAGGATTAATCCACCGAGTACGGACCAAATGACCGTGTTCAGCTTACGTCCAGCACTTGCCCCTTCCATCCAGGACGGCGCTGAGAACAATGGTTCATTCATGCCAAGGAATGGCTTCATCGAAACGACGTCCATGCCGTGAGGTTTCACGATTGGCGGCAGTACGTATGTTTCGTTCTGCGTATTCGTTTGTTGCTGACCTTGTGTATCTGTGACAACCACTTGTTTGGAGAAGACAGCCTTATACCCCGAGCCGTTAAATGTAAAAATAGAGGCAATAAAGGCAATGAGCATCAAGATGAAAAAGAGCGTCAGCTCCACACCTCTTTGTTCGCGCTTATCGGCTTTCGTCGTTCCTTTGTAATCGACGGCTCGCAAGAGATACATTAATCCACCGGCAAAACCAACACCGAAGAACGCTTCCCCTGCTGCTGCGGTCGTAACGTGAATTTTCAACCAATAGCTTTGCAACGCCGGAATTAATGGCTGAACTTCACTTGGAAATACCGAAGCATAAGCAATAATGATAAAGCCAATCGGCAATGCGAACACGCCGAGCACCGGGGTGCGATAAATCAGATAAACAATCAAGAAAGCAAACATAATCATCATGCCCAAGAAAGTCATGAACTCGTACATATTAGAAGTTGGAATATGACTGCCTTCCACCCATCTTGTAAAAAAGAATGTCACGTGACAGGCAAAGCCTGCAACGGAGGTTAGAAAAGCTACAAACCCCCATCTTTTCGTATGTTGTTCCGGATCGCGATTACTCCATTTCCTGCCTGTAATGGAAAGAACGAAAAGCAAAAATGCGGCCAGGTAAACGAAAAAAGCGATAAGTAAAAAGGTGCTGCTGACTGAATTTACATTCACCCTTGGTTCCCTCCTGTATCTAATGATTTTGGTGTTACGTCCACATTGTTCTGCTTAAGCGCGGCTGCAACTTCATTGCGCAAACCAAACCAGTTTTTATTCGTATGTCCGCCTAAAGTTAACTTCCCTTGATCTATTCGAATCCATATCCGTCTGTGCTGCCAGTAAAAGCCCATAATAACGCCGATCATAAAGATCGCTGAGCCAACCCAAATATACGGCATCGCTTTATCTACGCGAATATTCAAGTAAGTCGTGTAATTCGCGAATTGCACGCCTTCCATGCTGCCTACCGCAAGCTTCAACTTCTGGCTGATAGCCCCATTAATCGTGTCTTGAGAGAAAGACTCCTTATCCACTTGCCGCGGGAAATACATATAGGGTTCACCGTTGGCCGAAAGTCCAGGACCTGTGATGTTAAAAATAAATGCAGGCGCTTTCGGTTCATTCGATAAACTGATTGGCTGACCCTTTTCTAATCCGAATTCCGGAAAATAGCCTTTTAACTTCAACGTATATGGCCCTGCCTGATATTCTTCCTTAGGGTTGTTCATAGGCAGATCAAAACTTCCGTAAGATTCACCAGTCGCCGGATTGCTTAACGTAGGTTTTACAGAAATGAGCAGCGGCGTCGATTTGTAGTCAAATTGATACGCTTGCAGTCCCTTGTAGTCCAGAGGATGATTCACAAGAATGTTCGATTTATGTACTTCTTCAAGTACGGGCTCTTTGTCCGACTCATCGCAATTCGCTGAGCAATGATACAGCACCGCCTGTGTTTCATACGTTTTTGGAACAATCTGTCCTTTGGCCTTGATGCTTTCAGGCAGATCTTTGTCATCATAGAGTTCCAAGGTGAATTTCTCATTTTTGATAAAATAAGACGTATGTGGAATCTGTTTCGTTTCGCCTTCCAGAATGCCCATGTATTGATCCATATGCCAGCCCGGGATGCTTCTCATAAGCACGCCAATCAGGAAAATGATGAGGCCAATATGGTTAATATAGGGTCCCCAACGGCTAAAACGATATTTCTCTGCCAGCAGAGCCGTTCCGTCTTTGCCTTTATGTATGCGATAGCTCTTTTTGCGTAAAATCGTGCCCAGCTTGCTTGTCCAAGCTTCCTCATCCGTTCCGGCAGGCAGTTCTGTCGTAAGCGTGACTTTTTGCCGTGTCAAGAAATTCAGATGCTTGCGGATTTGCTGCTTGGATAATGCTTTGTATAGCGGAAGCACACGGTCCAAGCTGCAAATAACAAGCGATGTCCCGATCATGAACAGCAAGGTAATGAACCACCAAGAGTTAAACGTATGAGAAAAGCCAAGCACGTGATAGATGGTACCTAAAGTACCGTAATTTTCTGAGTAATATTGGGCTGGATCCATATCCAGAAACGTGTTTTCTTGCGGAAAGATGGTACCTACCGCTGAAGCGACAACCGTGAAGAAAATGATCCATACCGCTATTTTAACCGAGGAAAAGAAATTCCAGACTTTATCCAATATCGAAGGATTCGATTTCTGCGAGCGGCGAGCCATGCCATCATACCGCATTTCCAGTATATCTCTGCCATCTATATCAATCAGCGGATTTCCGCATGATTCACAGAGTGTAGTTCCTGTAGGATTCTGATGCCCACAATCGCATTTGGTGTTGTAAAACAACATGTTGACCTCCTGAAAACTTCAAACATTTATTGATTTTGCGACTTGTTAACCAACTGTCCCAGCGTTTCGTCGATGAAAGATTCTGTCATCTGACCAATTTTCTTGACGACAATCTTCCCGTCTGCGCCTATAAAGAAAGTTGTCGGATAATCCATGACACCATACTGCTTGCGCACCACTTCCTTGGCATCCAGCAATACAGGCAGACTCAATTTGTATTGATCCATAAAGCCTTGAACCGTCACTTTATTTTTGTCGACATTCACCTCTAGGAAGACAACGCCTTGTTTGCTCCATTTGTCATACTGCCTCTGAAGGGCAGGCATTTCCTCTTTACAAGGCGGACAAAAAGTGCCCCAGAAATTAATCAGCACCGGTTTCCCTTTGTAATCCGATAATTGATGTGTTTCTCCTTCTAGCCCGACCAATGAAAAGTTTGTCGCTTTATCGCCCTGTTGCGGATACTTCTTGCTGTCCGAGGCGGACAAATTCGTAATAATGGTAAATACGCCAATAATAAGCACGATTGCAAATATCGCAATCTGTACCCATTTCTTTCTTGCACCCACAATTTATCACCTTCACTTTTTCGACAATAGTAGTCGTTTATCACACAGTATTACCTTTATTATAACGAAAAGAAGGCCAATTCTTATTGGCCTTTTTGAACGTTATGTGTCGTGAGAGCCTCGTTCCTAAGCTCTTCAACCTCTTTGGGCGTCAAGTGGCGGTACTTCGCTCTCGGCAGACCTGTTAAGAAGATTGGACCAAATTTGATACGTTTTAATTTAATAACCGGAAAAGAAATCGCTTCGAACATCCGTCTGACTTGTCGATTCCTGCCCTCATAGATCGTAATGGTGATGATGGATTCATTTTTCTCCATATTCACATCCGCATATTCGACTTCAGCAGGCGCCGTCATTCCGTCTTCTAACTGTATGCCCGTTTTTAGCTTATCTAATAACGTGCCGTGCGGAACACCTTTTACAGTTGCTTGATAAGTCTTAGGCACGTGGTGCTTGGGATGCGTAAGCAAATGGGCAAATTCACCGTCATTCGTTAATATCAGTAAGCCTTCCGTATCATAATCCAATCGTCCGACCGGATAAACGCGTTCTCTGATCCCAGGCAGATAGTCCGTAACAACTTTACGTCCTTCCGGGTCCGTCGCACTTGTAATAACACCCTTCGGCTTATTCAAGATGACGTAGATTTTCTTCTGTTGTCCGATAGCTCGTCCATCTACTCTGATTTCGTCTTCGGCCGAGTTCACTTTCACGCCAAGCGTTGTAACGACTTCGCCGTTCACCTGAACCCGTCCCGCTGTAATAATTTCTTCACATTTCCGTCGGGAAGCAATTCCCGCTTCAGCCAATACTTTTTGCAGTCTTTCCATGATCCGCTTTCACCTCAAGCTAATGATAACGGAGTTGCCTGCAAATCTCAAGAGCGAAGGTGCTTGATGTCCTAAACAAAGACAAGATAACAGATCACGATGGAGGCAATGAAACCTACTAAATCAGAAATCAGCCCCACCTTTAATGCATAGCTGGCTTTACGGATTCCGATAGCGCCGAAATAAACCGTAATGACATACAGCGTAGTGTCTGTGCTCCCTTGCACCGTTGAAGCAATTCGTCCGATCATGGAATCCGGGCCAAACTGCTCGATAAGATCCGTTGTAAAAGCCAGCGAACCCGCTCCGGTTATGGGCCGAAGGATAGCTAACGGCAATACTTCTGTAGGCACCCCTATCTTGTCAAAGATGGGATGCATCCAGCCGAGCAAGAGATCCATAGCTCCTGAAGCTCGAAAAACGGAGATAGCTACCATCATGCCGACGAGATGTGGAATGATTTTGATTGCCGTATCGAAGCCTTCTTTGGCGCCATCTACGAAAGATTCATAAACAGGAATTTTTTTATAGGCAGCATATAGCGGAATGAAGACAATCATGATCGGAATAGCCCATGCTGAGATGAGCGAGACGAGGGCATACATGGGAAATCATCCTTTCAATGGCGGGATGGGCGAGCGCGATCTACGGTACCAACGATCCACGACAATGGCTGCTGCCGTTGAAATGATTGTAGCAATCAGCGTTGTACCAACGATTTCCGCCGGATTCACAGAATTGTAATTCATACGAATCGCAATTAGTGTTGTTGGAATAAGCGTAACACTTGACGTATTCAAAGCCAGCAACGTACACATTGCAGTACTCGCTGTATCTTTATCTGGATTTAGCTTCTGCAATTCCTGCATCGCTTTAATCCCCATCGGCGTTGCGGCGTTGCCAAGTCCCAGAATGTTGGCGCTCATGTTTGACATGATGTATCCGAGTGCAGGATGATTCTTGGGAACGCTGGGAAATAAGAAGCGGATTGCCGGCTGCAGCAGTCTCGCGAGCTTGCTTAAAATCCCAGCATCTTCCGCAATCCGCATCATGCCCATCCAAAAAACAAGCACGCTAATAAGACCAAAACACACCGTCACTCCGCTCTTCGCCCCTTCAAACGCCGCTTGCGTCACGGCTTCCACATTGCCATTCAGCGCTGCAACGACGAAGCCGCCAACGATAAACAACAACCAAATCCAATTCACCATAGATTTGCCCTCCTAATCGGCCCACTCGGATTCAGATATCATAAATAGCTCACGGACTAGCATTCTCAGCACATACCCATAGTGCGAGAGCAATGTTGCTTGATATGGCTCACTTTTTTGAAATGAGAAGGTAGATTGACTTTCAGCTTGCAGGAGCGGACTCGTCTTGTCATAAATTGGAATCGTTTGAATCAGATTATTTTTAAGAAAGTACTGGATGGTTCCACGTTCGCCTAATCGATAGGAAGTCGTTGCCGGGTCAGCCAATGTTACCTTGCGCGTCAACAACTGGGCTTCTCCTTCAGCTAACGGATAGGAGAAGGTTCTTCCCACAACGCCTGTTGAACCTTCAACAGCGTCTCCTTTGTTCACAAGAGTTAACAGCGGGAAATACGCAAAGCCATATTGGAGCAATCGCCCATGATCGCTCCAATCATCCGGATCATTCAGCGTAACGACAGCAAGTTGATGCCCGTTGCGTGATGCAGAAGAAACCAGGCAGCGCTTGGCAAGCTTCGTATAGCCTGTTTTCACACCATCAGCGCCCTCAAACAGGCTCAACATTTTATTTTTATTTAGCCAGGAGTAATCCCAAGCTTCATTCGGGTTCGGCACTTTTTTTAGCTTCGTGGAAACAATATCTTGAAAGACGTTGTTTTTCAAAGCGTACGCGGTTAGCTTCGCCATATCATTGGGACTTGAGCGATGACCTTCCCCTTCATCCAAGCCAGAAGGATTCGTGAAATGCGAATGGTCCATCCCGAGCATTTTTGCCTTCTCATTCATGAGATAAACGAAGCCGTCCACACTGCCTCCGATATGTTCTGCGATTGCTGTCGCCGCATCGTTCCCTGACCTAAGCATTAAGCCGTACAGCATATCATGGAGGCGCATTTCCTCACCAAGCTTCAAATAGATGGACGAGCCTTCCTTGCCAAAAGCTGTTTTGGTTACCTTTACTTTATCGTTCAAATTCCCTTGTTCAATAGCAATAATAGCGGTCATTATTTTTGTTAAACTAGCAATGCGCATAGGCGTGTCCCCTTTTTGGCTATAGAGAATACGGCCTGACTCGACATCAATTAGGGAAGCGCCAACCGCATTCGTGTGAATGCCTGGCGGTGCTGCATCCACTTGTGCCAGCGGTGCAAGCAGTAAACTAAGCAGCATACTGCACATTAGGATGAAACGGACTTTTATCTTCATTGTTATCCCCCTACCCGAAAGAACTTGTACCCTGCTTATGCAAAACTTTGTACAAGTATATGCTGGCGGATTGGGGATATGTCCAAAATAGACGAATCGCCGCTCATTCCATACTCACAACAAAAAAGCTGTCCACAAAGGACAGCTTCAACATAGGCCGATCACTACACGATGAAATTTTGATTTTCGATATTTGTTACATTGTTAGCTCCATTTGCGCCAAGCGTGCTGGCAGCAGGCTTCGCAGTCAACCCTTTTATCATGCTCTGGATTCTGTCCACCACCTGCGGTGCAGAGTCGATCAGACGCTCGAGGATGTGCGTTTGATTGTCAAGCGGCACAACTTTGACCCCATTTTTGCCGACTACAAGAAAAGCAATAGGTGTAATGGATACCCCGCCGCCGCTACCGCCACCAAATGGCAGGGAGACCTTGGCATTCAGCGCATCGCTTTTGCTGATTGAACCTCCCTCGATCTCTATTTCGGAATCGGTTACGAACTCGCTGCCCCCTGCCGCAAAACCAAATCCTACCTTCGAAATCGGCATGATGACACTGCCATCCGGTGTTTCTACCGGGTCTCCAACAATCGTGTTCACGTCAACCATTTCTTTGATATTTTCCATGGCGACTTTCATGAGGCCTTGAATCGGATGTTCGGACATGTTTGTATTCCTCCTTAGCGATTTTAGCCAGACAAGCTGGCATCGGAAACGCAAGCGTTAAAGACCAAAACTGGTTCTTTTTTAGAATGCCCTTAGTGGAATAGCGTTATGTACTGTTCAAGAAGCCGTTTTGACTCTGGATCTGGACTTCAAAGCAATTTGAATCCATACGCGCAGGCCACCCTTTACTTTCGCCGCGCGCACCAACAGGCGAATTCCAGCTAACACAGCAGACCAGACGCGAATGCGTCCTGCGAAGCGAAATTCAGTTGAAAACTGCTTTTGATTATATTGTGGAATGACATCAATTCGCGGTTTCGCCACTAACTTCACATAGCGAATCCCTAAGCCCAGCAACGACGATTTGATCCCCCAAATCGCCCCAGTTGTGATGGCTGTTTCTGGTGCGTCTCCAACTCCAACACGTGTGATCCATTTGAGTTCCGTACACTCCACTTTGGCTAGTGTCATCTTCACCCATTCATACAGGTTCAAGGTATGCAACAGAACCACTTTCGCTTCCTTGTAAAAAGCAATAACTTTATCTTTCGTAATATGATCCTTTTTCGCATCTTTTAATTCGAGCTTTTTGTCATTCACAACTTCCGACTTAATCATGATTCCCTGCGTAAAGCCTTTGAATTGAATAATTGGAATCACATATCGATAGCGTACAAGCCCAAATAAAGCTCGCATCTCGACGGACAGCGTATCATTATCCTTTACCCTTGAGAAATAAAATTCCCCTCGTATAAAACTGACTAGGACAGCGATAATCGCCACAGTGACCACAAGCAGTGCAAGCCCTATCCACAACAAGGTGATATGCCTCCTCAGCAAAAAAACTCCAATGCAAGAAGAAGTCTTCTCGCCAGTGGAGTTAGTATGAGCTAAAAAAGGAAATGAAATGCATTTCCGCGTGACCTTATTCGTGCTCGTCGTACTCGTCGTGTCCGTCGTGTCCGTCATTCACATCTTCAAGGGTTAATTGTTTCTGATCGCCACCCAAGCGGTCAAACAGCATGCGGGTCTCTTCTTCCAAATCAAAATTCCCTTGAAAACTCGTTGAATCCGGCAATTCCAGAATGGAGCCAAGCCCAAAATATTCAAGAAATTGTTTCGAAGTCCCATAGAGGATCGGTCTGCCTACCGCATCAGCTCGTCCAACTTCTGTAATTAGATCTTTGCCGGTCAAGGTTGCCAATGCGCGATCACATTTGACCCCGCGGATTTCCTCGATCTCGACGCGTGTAATCGGTTGCTTATAGGCAACAATCGAAAGGGTTTCAAGCGCTGCCTGGGAGAGGGATGAGCGTGATGGTGTGTAAGCCAACCGTTCAAAATACGGGGCATGCTCTGCCAAGGTCGTCAATTGATACGCCCCAGCTACCTCCACGATTTGAATGCCGCGTCCCTTCCGTTTGAATTCGGTTCTCATATCTTTAAGCAGATCGCGAATCAAATAAAGGTCTAATTCCATGACTTCTGCCAACTGTTTCGCATCCAAGCCTTCGTCACCAGAAGCAAAGAGCAGTCCTTCAATAATTGATTTCATCTGTGGGAAATTGAGTGTCAATGTCAGAAACCTCCTCTTTCACTTGGATAACGATATCCTCGAACAGCTTGTGCTGATGGCAAACGACTTTCTTCATTTTCATTAATTCTAGAATCGCTAAGAACGTAACAACAATTTCTTCCCGGGTCATGTCGTAATCAAATAATTTGGAAAATAGTAATTTGCCGCCTCGTACCTTGAGCAAATCGATGACTTCACGTATCCGGTCTTTCACGGATATCTCATCCCGGCGAATGCGTGCGACCACATTCCGATTGGCTAATTTGCGCAAAGTCCGCTGAAAAGCGAACAGCAGATCCGCTACATCCAATCCTTCAACAGGATTCTCTTGACTATGCGGCAGGAAAGAAGTTAAATCCTCAGGTTCACGCGTGTAAACCAAGCTGCGCTCCACCTCTTTATCCCTCAGCATGTCAGCAATCGACTTATACTTCCGGTATTCAATCAGCTTGGCAACCAATTCAGCTCGCGGATCAAGTTCGTCTTCCATATCATCAAAATATTCATCAAATTCAATTACAGGCGGCTTAGGCAGCAGCATCTTACTCTTAATGGAGAGCAGCGTCGCAGCCATAACTAGAAATTCGCTTGTAATTTCTAGTTCCAATTCTTGCATCGCTTGCACGTAGCCTAAGTATTGATCTGTAATCTCTTTGATCGGAATATTATAAATGTCGAGTTCATTTTTATCGATCAAGTGCAGCAATAGATCAAGGGGGCCTTCAAAAGCTTCTAACTTATAGGTGACTTTCATCTCTGTTCCCCCTTGTCATAGTGAAAATACTTGCATTACAAACTGCGCGGCAAAAGGATATACATGCCCAAGCAGCCATTGGCCCATCGGTGTAACCAGTAGAACGATAACGAGAATAAGTGCATAACGTTGATTTCTTGAGAACCAGCCTTGCCTATTGGCGGGAAATAAACCTTTTAAAATATACCAGCCATCTAACGGATATAGGGGCAGCAAATGAATCAAACAAATCATGATATTGACAATGACGCCATACTGCAAATAGACTCGCCATTGTTCCACGGTTATCGACTCCGCCGTTCCACCCGCGAAGGCAGGTAGAAAGAAATTGAGCCACCAGAAGAACAAAGCGAGCAGCAAATTGGTAAAAGGACCCGCTGCATAGACCAAGGCGTTGGATAGCTTTGGCTTTCTTGGGAAACGAGCAGCGTCAATGGGTATTTTCTTCGACCAACCGTAAGGTCCGAATACGATCATCGCCAATCCCAAGGCATCCAAATGTGCCAAGGGATTGAGTGATAACCGTTTGCTGTCCCGAGCTGTTCGATCTCCGAGCAGCCAAGCTGCACCTGCGTGCGCAGCATCATGCAGCGTCATCGCAATCAGAAAGGCGACCAGTCGGGGCAGCAGTGTTTCCAAATGATAATAAGAAAGCATTAGGAAGTGAATTGCTTCGTCAAATTAGCCATTTCAATCGCAGTTACAGCCGCTTCCCAGCCTTTATTTCCAGCCTTCGTTCCCGCGCGCTCAACAGCTTGCTCGATGGAGTCCGTTGTCAGTACGCCAAAGATCGTTGGAACGCCCGTTTTCAAGTTAATAGCGGAAACACCTTTCGCTACTTCGCTGCACACATAATCAAAGTGAGGCGTTGACCCCCGAATGACAGCGCCGAGGGTTATGACCGCGTCGTATTTGCCGCTCTCAGCCATTTTTTGCGCGATAAGGGGGAGTTCGAACGCTCCTGGTACCCAGGCGATATCAATCTCATCTTCCAGTACACCATGACGCTTCAGAGCGTCCTGTGCGCCGCCAAGCAATTTGGATGTGATGAACTCATTGAAACGACCTACAACAATCCCATATTTCAAGTTTTGCGAAATTAAATGTCCTTCAAAAATGTTAGCCATGATTATAGTCTCCCTCTCTTATCGAAACGTGTAATATGAAACCATGCAATCTCTATGCTTAAATGCCGCTGCCCGAGTCATGAAAACTCAGCATGTGGCCAAGCTTTGCTTTCTTTGTTTGCAAATAACTCAAATTATCTGCTTTGCTGTCCATTTGGATGGCCACTCGCTCCACGACTTCTAAGCCATAGCCTTCCAGACCTTTGATCTTGCGTGGATTGTTCGTCAATAAACGAAGCTGCGTGATGCCCAAATCCTTCAGAATTTGCGCCCCAATCCCATAATCACGAAGATCTGGAGCAAATCCAAGTTTAATATTCGCCTCTACCGTATCTAATCCCTGCTCTTGCAGAGCATATGCCTTCAATTTATTGATTAAACCGATTCCGCGACCTTCCTGTCGCATATATAATAATACACCATTGCCCTCTTCATCAATCTGTTTTAGTGCTGCATCCAATTGCGGACCGCAATCACAGCGATGAGAATGGAATACATCTCCCGTTAAGCACTCGGAATGTACACGAACCAAGGTTGGTTTGGAAGGATCGATCGTTCCCTTGACCAATGCCACATGCTCTTTGTTGTCCAATTGGTTGGTATAAGCAATGGCCTTAAACGTGCCGAAATCCGTTGGCAGCTTAATTTCAACTTCGCGTTCAACCAATTTTTCCTGTTTATTGCGATAATGGATTAAATCCTGAATTGTAATAATACGCAACTCATGTTTGGCGGCAATGTCCATCAAATCAGGCACACGAGCCATCGTGCCGTCTTCTTTGATGACTTCACAGATGACAGCGGCAGGATAAGAATCGCACATAATCGCTAGATCAACAGCAGCTTCTGTATGACCTGCCCGACGAAGTACACCGCCTTTTTTGGCAATCAAAGGAAAAATATGACCTGGCCTGCGGAAATCCTGCGGTTTCGTCTTAGGATCAATCAAACCCATGATTGTTCTCGAACGCTCATGAGCGGATATGCCTGTGCTCGTATCGCTATGGTCAACAGAAACCGTAAACGCTGTGCCGTGGTAATCGGTATTCCTGGCTACCATCGGAGGCAGATCCAGTTCTTGTGCCCGTTCTTCTGTAATCGGTACGCACACGAGTCCGCGTCCTTCTTTAATCATGAAATTAATCACTTCCGGTGTTGTTTTATCCGCAAGCGCAATAAAATCACCTTCATTCTCACGATCCTCATCATCGACAACAATGATGACCTTGCCCAGCTTGAGATCCTCCAGAGCTTCTTCAATACGGTTGAAGTTGATTTCTGTCATATTCACCTCTCCTATCCTAATCTCTTTGCTGTTGCAGCTTACATAAAACCATTATCAGCCAGAAAGCTGGCAGTTAGCTTGCTTGGCTTATGACTATTTCCATCTGCTGCGTCAGAAGGACCGAATTTGAGCAGACGCTCCATATATTTGCCAAGTACGTCACATTCCATGTTGACCGTATCCCCGGCTTTTTTGTCATGCAGGACCGTTTGCGCAAGTGTATGCGGAATGATGGATACCGCAACTTCACGTTCATTCACATCGACCACCGTGAGGCTTATACCGTCAATTGTGATGGAACCGCCAGTAATGATATAGCGAAAAATGTGTTTATTGTCCGGTTCGAACCGATAAACAACCGCATTTTCTTCGGGAATGCGTGAAACAATCGTTGCTGTGGCGTCCACGTGTCCTTGCACGATGTGACCGCCAAATCGTCCGTTGGCAGCCATCGCTCGCTCCAGATTCACGCGCGTGCCGCTCTGCAGCTTGCGTAGATTCGTCTTGCGATACGTTTCTGGCATAACGTCGACTGAGAAGGAGTCACTGTCAAAGGAAATGACCGTCAGACAAACCCCGTTAACCGAAATGCTGTCGCCCAGGTGAACATCTTCCAGCACTTTCTTGGCGCCAATCGTTAAAACCATCGCTTGCCCTTGACTATGAATGCGGCGCATGTGGCCGATTTCTTCAATTATGCCGGTAAACATGACAGCCCTCCATTCGTTAGCTCGGATATATCGGATAGCCGCTGATGCTGATATCCGGACCGAACTGCTCGACCTTCACCCGGTCGAGCGTAATTGCTTGTTCCATCTTCGCGAAGCCCTCGAAGTGGATGTTCATCGGTGCTGCATGGCCTCCGCCGATCAGTTTCGGCGCGAACATCAGCACCAGATTGTCGATCAGGCGCTGCTCAAGCATGGCGCCGTTCAATTGACCTCCACCCTCTAGGAGGATGGAGCCAATCTCCCGCTCGCCGAGCTGGCGCATGGCGAGCAGGAGGTCCACCCGCGGGCCATCCCCGCAGGTGAGGACCGTGACGCCGCGCGCTTCCAGCGCGGCACGCCGCTCCGCGGGCGCCTGTGCGCTCGCGAGCAGGATCGTCGGCTGACGATCCTGCTCTGTGAGCACGCGGGCGCCCAGCGGGACTCGCAGCTGCGAGTCCGCGACGATCCGCACCGGCTGCACAGCCGGTACGTCCCCGCGCGCGCTCAGCAGCGGGTCATCGGCGATGACGGTGTCAACGCCGATCATAATCCCCTGATGCTGATGGCGCAGGGTATGAACATAAGCGCGCGACGCGGGCGATGTGATCCACTTGCTGTCGCCTGTCTTCGAAGCAATGCGACCGTCGAGTGTGCTCGCCGTCTTCATCGTCACATACGGCATCCGTGTGACGATAAACTTATTGAAAGCCTCATTCATTCCTGAGGCTTCCTCAGCGAGCAAACCGACACTGACCTCGATGCCTTGGGCTTGCAGCTTGGCGATCCCTGTGCCGGCAACCAGCGGGTTAGGGTCCGTCGTTGCAACCACAACCCGGCTTACGCCCGCTTCGATGAGACGATCGCTGCAGGGCGGCGTCTTGCCATAATGGCTGCAGGGCTCAAGCGTGACATACGCCGTGCTTCCCCTTGCGTCCTCGCCTGCCATTTGCAAGGCAAGAACTTCGGCGTGTCCGTGGCCGCGCTGCAAGTGCGCTCCCATTCCCACAATACGTCCCTCTTTCACCAGGACGCAGCCGACAACCGGATTGATGCCTGTTTGACCCAGGGCGCTTGCCGCCATTTGCAAAGCAAGTTTCATGTAAGCTTCGTCATTCAGTACTTGCACATTGTTCACCGCCCTTACCCTCAAGCCTAATTATGAATGCAAAAAGACCCCTCCGTATATCGGGAAGGGGCCAGAGATTGTCGAGATAACACGAAGAAGCTTCTGCTAATACGTACTTGCTGCATTTTTGATCAAACCAAACAAGAACGACTGATCTGTATAAATAGACAGACTTGCCGAATTTTTGTTTACGTGAAAAAATGTACAAGTACGCACAGCGAATGTTAGATTCGCGTTTTCCTTCTCCCATCCAGACTATACTGTCGGTTCCGGAGTTGCACCGGATCAGCCGTAGCGAAGCTGTATGTCAGGTACCGCTAGCTTCAAAACGGGTCACGGACTTATCGATAGCTCGAACAGATGTTCATGCCTCGAATCACCGCCGGTGTGGAATTTCACCACGCCCCGAAGGTTTTGCATACATATGAAAGTAACTAACAACTAAGAATTAGCTAAAAATTACTTTGGTAATGAAAAATTTATCACTCACACCTGGAAAAAGCAAGGGCTTTTTTTATCTAACATTCTTCTAACAATCAAGGGCTGCTTCCTTTTCGGCCAGTTCAACGCGATTGCGGCCCAGACTTTTCGCCTGATAGAGCGCTTTATCGGCAAGCCCAAACAGCTTATCCGTCACAGAGGTTGTTTCTGGAAAAGAAGCTACGCCGATCGAGACGGTGATATGCTTGCCGCCAGGTCCCGCTGTCTCTTCCAGCGATTTCCTGAGCATTTCAGCTCTTGTCAGAGCGGATTGCAAAGTTGTACCTGGCAGCAAGACAACGAATTCTTCTCCCCCATATCGAAAGCAAACGCCGCTTTTACCTAATGATTTCTGCAAGCTTTCCGCAAGGAATTGCAGCATATAATCTCCGAATTCATGCCCATAGCTGTCATTCACATGCTTGAAATTATCAATATCCAGCACAAGAATGCTGAACCGTTTTTCCTGTGAAAAAAGATTAGTCATGAACAGTTCCATCGTGCGGCGGTTATATAACCCTGTCAAGGGGTCTGTTTGGGCATCATGGGACAAATCGTCGAATTCAGTTCGCAAATGGCTGACAGCCAAACTAAATGCCTTATGCAGCTTATTAGCTTCATACATCCAGGAGTGAATACGCGGAGGCTCTTCATGTTCAAGGTTATTGGTTGACAGCTTTGCCGCGTAATTAGCCAGTCTCACAAGAGGCTCTGACATTTTCCGAATTAAGGTGTAGATGACAAGCATAAAAGCGAGTAGAATCGGGATAACGACGACCAATACCTGCATAACGAGTTGACGCGTTGCTTTCAATACAATATTTGTAGGGGTTTGCGCAACAATCCCCCAGCGGGATTCCTTCATATAGGTAAAGCTGGCCAGCATATCGACACCCTTCGTATTCGTAAGCCTTTGGACACCGCTTTTCCCTTCCAATAGCTGGGCAACTGCTGGATTTTCTACCACTTTTTCACCTATGCGAGACGGTTCTGGATGATAAATCAGATTGCCTTCCGAACTTACCACGAAGAAATACGATCCGTCTTCCCCCCTCATTTTATCCCCTAATATCGTGTTGAACATATTGGTTTCATGCAAGTGTATCGTGCCACCAAGCGCGCCTATAAATTCGCCATATTCATTAAATAAAGGCTGTATGATCGATACCGATAAGTAATTGGTTGTTGTGAAATACGGCTCCGAGATGATCGGACGCTGTTGTATGAACAGTTTGTCGATGTCAGGTCCGATCTTCTTGCCGATCAAATCCTTATTATAAGGGGACGTCTGTGTAATGATGCCTGCGCGATTCACCAGTGTGACTGAGTTCAAACTGGAATGATTATGGCGAAAAAGCTCTAGCTGCTCAAACATATCCGGCCTGTTCAGATCCTTCTGCAGGTAGGCCCCCGTTACCTTGAGACCTTGTTTCAATCCAAGAAACAAACCATCTACCGTTTCCGCTACTTTGTCCGCATATATTTTATTCAACTCAAACGTCATTCGGATTAACGATTTTTTCTCATTATGATAACTAATCGCAATACTTACGCTTAATGTTGTAATCACAGATATAAATACAAAGGCATTGACCAGATGCCTAAGTTTAAAATCTCCTCGACGTACCATATCTCCCCTCCTACTAACAATTTCACGTTCCTCTATATTTTCTATAAGAAATGTTAGTAAAATTACGTTAAAATTATCGAGGAGAATGTTAATTTTCATCACACTTCTGTCATAATATGGGTAAACTGACTCCGTTACATACAAAAAAAACCTCGATCTCCGGAAACCGGAGGTCGAGGTTCTTCCTAAACAAATAGGCAGCAATTATACTTCTACTACTTCTACTTTTTCCATAAGATCTTTGCCTTTGAAAGCATCGACCAATTCCATTCCTTTGGAGACTTTACCGAAAACAGTATGTCCTCC
Organism: Paenibacillus sp. HWE-109; assembly: GCF_022163125.1. NCBI lineage: Bacteria > Bacillati > Bacillota > Bacilli > Caryophanales > Paenibacillaceae > Paenibacillus > Paenibacillus sp. HWE-109. Next base: position 4,107,216 of record NZ_CP091881.1, read on the forward strand.
ATCCAGATGTGGTTGTGGTTGGTAGGCAATGTAGAATTGGCTTCCACCTGTATTTCTGCCTGCATGAGCCATCGCCAGGGAACCGCGCTCATGTTTGTTCGGATTGATTTCACAGTTGATTTGGTAACCAGGTCCACCTGTTCCCGTTCCTGTTGGGCAACCACCTTGTGCTACGAATCCTGGAATTACGCGATGAAAAACAAGTCCGTTGTAGAAACCGGAGTTTGCTAATTTTTCAAAGTTGGCAACTGTGTTTGGAGCGTCATTTTCGAAAAGATCGATAACGACTTCGCCGCCGCCTGCTAGTTTAATTTTTGCTTGTTTGGCCATTTGTGGTCCACTCCTTTAGACAATAATATCTTATTCTACTATGAAACCTTTTATTTCACAAATTTACTAACTTGTTTCATTCTCGCTGGAATGATGTCGTTGCTGATGATGTTGTCGAAGGACTCTCGTTTAACTACGATATCACTTTGCCCTTCTTTGACGAAAACGACACCCGGACGACGAATCCGGTTGTAGTTGCTCGCCATTGCATAGTTATAGGCCCCTGTACATGAAACAGCCAAAACATCGCCTGCCTTCACTTTCGGAAGGTTCAGATCCCATATTAGCATATCGCCGCTTTCACAGCATTTGCCTGCAATGGATACAACTTCTTCCGCTTGTTCATTGGCACGGTTGGCTAACATCGCTTCATACTCAGACTCATACAGCGCCGGGCGCGGGTTATCCGTCATACCGCCATCTACCGCCACGTACTTGCGTACTCCTGGAATATCCTTGGTCGTACCGACCGTGTACAATGTAGTCCCTGCATCACCCACAATGCTGCGACCAGGCTCAACCCAAATTTCTGGCAATGGGTACTCATTGCTGCCGAAATTTTGTTTAATCGCATCGGTGATCGCTTCTACGTAAACAGCAACTGGAAGCGGCGTATGACCATCCACATAACGAATGCCAAAACCGCCGCCAAGATTGATAACTTTGAACGTGACGCCTGTTTCTTGACGAACGTGAACAGCGAAAGCAGCCATTTTCTCAGCTGCCATGCGGAAACCTTCGACTTCGAAAATTTGCGAACCAATATGGGAATGAATGCCTAAGAGATCCAAATTGCTCAAGGATGCAGCTTCTTTGATCGCTTCGAACGCTGAGCCATTGCCTAAATCAAAACCAAATTTGGAATCGGTTTGGCCTGTCGAAATATATTCATGCGTATGAGCTTCCACCCCTGGCGTAATTCGCAGCAGAACTTTTACCTTCTGGCGTTTATCGCCGGCGATTGCATTCAGCAATTGAAGTTCAATAAAATTATCTACTACGAAACAACCGATCTTCGCATCAATCGCCATTTCGATTTCATCCATTGTTTTGTTGTTGCCATGGAAGTGAATCCGTTCAGCAGGAAATCCTGCTTGCAGAGCTGTGTACAACTCACCGTCGGAAACTACATCCAACGACATGCCTTCTTCTTCCACGATACGGCACATCGCCATAACACAGAACGCTTTGCTGGCATACGCCACTTGGAATTTCAAACCGGATGCTTGAAAAGCTTCAACGAATTCCCGGCAACGCTGACGTATCAGCGCTTCATCAAACACATATAAAGGTGTCCCATAGTCAGCAACTAATCGGGTTGCATCGACACCGCCGATTTCGAGGTGGCCTTGATCATTTATTTTACTTGTACCGTGCAAATACATAGCTTGAAATCCCTCTCTCCCGGAACCATTTCTTGCCATTATCCGCGTTAGCGGCAATGCGCATTACTACTTAAAGTACCATAGGGAAAGCTCTTTTGACAATACACTCTTCGACATAAAAAGAAAAAGGGCACAACGGCCTTGGCCCCTTTTCTTGGACTACTTCTTAGGCTGACGAGTACCGTCGATCGGCTTCGTAATGCTTAATCGCGTTTTCCCGGCCAAGACTGGACGGCGAACAAGAATGGAGAAAAAGCTCTTGGCATTAAACGGCAGGAATGGCCACATGTAAGGCGCATCATACGATTTGCGGGTTGCGAGCAGGATCAACCACAGTGTAGATCCTACTACAAAACCCGGCACATGGAAGATCGCTACAACGATGAGGAGCGCTAACCTGACGATGCGGTTAGCAAGCCCTAATTCATAACTAGGTGTTGCAAACATTCCTATCGACGCAAGCGCCAAATAGAGAATAACCTCATTGATGAACAAGCCGGTCTTGACTGCGATATCACCAACCAAGATAGCCGCCACCAAGCCCATTGCAGTCGCAAGCGGCGTCGGGGTATGTACGGCAGCCATCCGCATCAAATCGATTCCGATATCGGCAAGTAGAAACTGGACCAATAGCGGTAAAGTCCCTTCTTTCTGCGGGCCGAGGAATTCAAGTCCCGCTGGTTTGAGCGATGGATCCATCACCATCATAAACCAGAGCGGCAGCAAAAAAATCGAAGCCATTATGCCTACAAAACGGACCCATCTTAGATAGGTTCCAATAAATGGCGTTTGCCGGTATTCCTCCGCATGCTGCACATGATGAAAGAACGTTGTCGGCAATATCATGACACTTGGTGAAGTGTCTACAAATACGCAAACATGCCCTTCCAGCAAATGCGCAGCGACAACGTCTGGACGCTCCGAATAACGCACCATTGGATAAGGATTCCATCCTTTGTTCACGATGGCTTCTTCCAACTGTTTCTCTGCAAGCGGCAGCCCATCGATCTCGACAGCTTTAATTTTATCCTTGACGGCTTGAACCAAGTCCGCATTAGCGATGTCATTGATGTAGCCAATACAAACATCCGTCTTCGTCCGCTTCCCGATTTGCATGATTTCAAGCTTGAATCTTTCGTCCCGGATTCTTCGTCTTACCAACGTAACATTGATGAGCAATGTTTCTACGAAGCCATCGCGAGCACCGCGGACCACACGTTCCAAATCAGGTTCTGCAATCGAGCGAACGGGAAAGTTTTTGGCATCTACCGTAATCGCAGCACTCTCGCCTTCTATGAAGAAGGCCGTCCCTCCCATTAAGACCTGCCCTACAATCTCGGACATTTTTTTATAGGACTTAACTTGAATATGCGGGATCAGCTTTTCTATAAAAGCTTCGAGCGTATGATGAGATACGGCTTCTTTGTCCGCATAGGTAAGTCTCGTAATAATATCCGTAAGCACCGTATCTTTGGCAAAACCATTGCAATAAAAGATGCCGACCCGTTTGGAACCGAAAACCATTTCACGTAAAATAAGATCAAAGCTCCGATTCAAGCCAACACGCTCTTCTAACACCCTTTGGATTTCCCGTAAGCTGCGAGGAATGTCTTCTTGAATTTTGTATGCCTTCTCCTGAGGCGTCATGTCAGTGACTGGATTATAGGGAGAAAGATTTCCTTCCTCATCAATGGCCAATTTATCCGACTGGGCCTTATTCGATTGATCTCGCTTATCATTCGACGCTTCGTTTTCCGAGCTGCTTCCTTTTTTTACGATGAACTTCATTTGATGCGCCTCACTTTCACACGTTAATAAAATAACCACTCAAACAACGAGCCGAACACCTTGCCAAATATCATTGCCATCAGGAAAATAATCATATAAGACCCCATACCAACTCGTTTGGCCAGAATAGGCAGCACATTGATAATTTCTGTTAAAGCTGCTGCCAGCATCCCTACGAAACAGCCAGCAAATACGCCCACCAAGGCTGTGCTCAACGGGAAAAGCGGAAGCTTGATTTCACTGAAATCCAACCATGTGAATATGAGGGAACCCCATACAACTGCCGCTTCATAGCTGCGGATGTTGGAGAAAGAGCGCGTGATCTGCGCCAGCCGCGGAATGATATCCAGCACGACCAGGAAAGCTACCATGCCACTTCCAACCGCAATCCCCCCTGCTAACCCGATGAAGGCGGTCAAGAGCACTTCCCCAAGGAACGTCACTTCGTTTCTCCTTCCTCATGGATTTTCACGTATTCCTCCGTAATCACATAATGGTTAATATTTTCTTGGTACATGAACATTTCTACTTCAAGCGGACTTGGTTCTTCATTGAATTTCTTTTTGAAAAGATGATTAAAGAAAATAACCATACCCACCCCAATACCGAGCGAATAAGGAATTTGTAAAATAAGCGGATGCTCAACTTTCTTGCCTGTCATCAGCTCATAAATCCGTTGATGGACGACGAGCATGGAAACATCGGCGTGAAAATTCATGATGGCCAGTCCTGAGCCAATGAACAACAACAACCAGACCAGCCCGATTAAAACAGGGCTTGCCTTTTTATTGTCCGAATAGATTTCAAGGAGCACGTGAGGTTCTCCGAAATGTTCAATTTGCAGCTCAGGGAACAAGTTCTTCACTTTGCGGACAATCAGCATCATATCAATCAAGACCCTGTTGCCATCCTCATGTTGCGGTTTGTGAATAATCAATCCATTCAATGCATCTTCATATTCCGGCTCAACGATAATCTGTGCGATTTGATTCAGCTTGACAACATTCCCTTTGCGCACACTGGCTTTTCGGCGAAGCCTGATATAGAGATATGGAGCTCCATTCTGGACCATAGTCTCACTCCCTTTGGGCATCCAGGTATAGGAGTAGTATGCAAAATCTTTCCTTCCCATAAACACGCTGCTCAATGGTAAATTCTCCAGGAATAAAGATGTCAGACTTTTGGCATAGTAACAATGAATAACGATCACTTATTCCATATAAAGAAGGTGATAACATGGCAAAACTCGCATTAACGCTAGTTATTATTGGTGCGTTGAATTGGCTTTTGGTTGGGCTCTTCGAATGGGATTTAGTATCTGCTTTGCTCGGTGGGGATTCGCATAGAGAATCTTCTGGATTAAGTCGCGTCATCTACACGATTGTTGGCTTATGCGGCATATTCTGCGTAAGATTTTATGGTGATGACAGACGAGCTGTCCGCTAATGAATAGGGTATATACCAAAAAACCGCTCTCCATGGGAGAACGGTTTTTTGCTCGTTACTGGGCAATTTGATCCTTGATCGATTGCAAAATTTTCTTCTCTAGACGGGAGACCTGCACTTGGGAAATGCCTAGCCTGCTGGCCACCTCTGACTGTGTTTGATCACGGAAATAACGGAGATACACAATAAGCCGTTCCCGCTCGGAAAGCGTTCCAATCGCTTCATTCAAAGCTAGCTTTTCAAACCATTTCTCACCGGAGTCATCGGAGATTTGATCCATTAACGTTATGGGATCGCCATCATTCTCGAAGACTGTCTCATGAATCGAGGAAAGCGGTTTGTTCGCTTCTTGCGCGAAAACAACTTCCTCCGGCGTAATCATTAGCTCTTCCGCCACTTCTTTAATCGTTGGAAGGCGTCCAAGACGCTTGGACAGCTCATCCTTCGTCTTGCGAATTTTATTAGCCAGCTCCTTGAGCGAGCGGCTGACTTTGAGCGTTCCGTCATCACGCAGGAAGCGCTGTATTTCGCCGATGATCATCGGCACGGCATACGTTGAGAACTTCACATCATAAGAAAGATCGAATTTATCAACGGACTTAAGCAGCCCGATGCAACCGATCTGGAACAAGTCTTCGGCTTCGTAACCACGGTTCAAAAAGCGTTGAACCACGGACCAGACCAAGCGGATATTGCAGCTGACGAGTGTTTCTCTAGCGAGTCCATCTCCGGATTGGCTGAGGGCGATTAACCGTTTGACTTCCGAATCGTCTAAATAACTATGAGAAGCATGCTTCAGATCGACATCCATAGATCAAACCCCTAATTGTATAAAGCTTTTTTAGATTCAATTCGCTTCAACATGTTTATTTTGGTTCCGATTCCGACGGCCGTCACAACTTCCACTTCGTCCATGAAATTTTCCATAATCGTGAATCCCATCCCAGAACGTTCCAGCTCTGGTTTGGATGTATACAGAGGCTCTTTGGCCTGTTCTAGATCCGCAATGCCTGAGCCTTGATCCTCAATGGTGATTCGCACCACATCATCATCAATTTGCGTAGTAATTGTAATGACACCATCCGTTTGATTATTGTAACCATGAATGATGGAGTTCGTTACGGCTTCAGACACGACGGTTTTGATATCGGTTAATTCATTGAGCGTAGGATCCAGTTGAGAGACAAAAGCAGCAACAGCAACACGGGCAAAAGCTTCATTCTCGGAACGGCTGGCAAATTGCAGCGACATAAAGTTATGTTCACTCATAGTGCAACCTCCAGACTGGACATTGCATTGCGCTCGTTGTCTTGAATTGAAACAATCTTGAACATTCCCGAAAGTTCAAACAAGCGGTAAACAGCAGGAGCGACATCACAGACGACCATTTTACCGCCTTTACCCGTAATTTGCTTGTAACGACCGAGAATAACACCTAGACCTGAGCTATCCATGAAAGAAAGATCCTTCAAACTAAGAATCAGATGCGGCGTGTGCTCTTTGGCAATCGCTTCTTCCATCCTAGCCTTCACACTATCTGCTGTGTGATGATCCAGCTCACCCTTCAGTCTAACAATCAGCGCCCTTCGGCCTTGCTCAAATTCAATTTGCAGGCTCAACCTGTTCACTCCTCTCAGCTGAGAGACTTTGAACTGTTCAAGAATCTTTATTCCTTGACTCAGTTCAGAAATCCCTATATTAGGTCATGAAACATAAGTTTCTACAGCTGAGAGTGAATATCCTGCCCCCCGACAAAACTAGAAGAAAACTGCTAAAAGTAGAACAAAACTGCGATAATTCGCGAAAAGTCGCTGTTCATTCGCTGTTAACCCGTTGCTAATTCGTCGTGAACATCTGCACCGTTGTCCGTTTAAATAACATCCACCACGAGGCTTTATCTACGGCAACAGGTGACTCTAATGGGTACTCCGACAGCACATTGTCTCCATTGTAGACAATAATTCTGCCTATCGGTTGTCCCATCGTAATAGGCGCTTTAATATTGGAATCCAACTGCAGCTCATGTCGAATGCTTTCAGTCGGTGTGCCCTTTTTCATTAAAATGCTATAATTCTGCTTGGCCACAAGCGGAACTGTCGAAATCTGCCCTTTATTTACTTTGAAATCCCCTAAGCTGTCACCTGATTTAAACAAAGGGTAGTTCGTATATTGAGCAAAAGCATAATCAAAAAGCTTGGTCACTTCGGCATTACGCGTTTTGGTATTCGGCTCGCCAAGCACAACTGCTACAACGCGAAAATTATCCCGTTTCGCAGTTGCCGACAAACAGAATTTCGCTTCGCTAGTATAGCCTGTTTTCAAGCCATCTGCCCCGCTATAGAAACGAACAAGCTTATTTGTATTTACCAGCCAGAATGGATTAGCCGTTTCTTTGCGCAAATAATCCTGATAAGCACCGGTAAATTTCGTAATGCCCTCATGCTTAAGCAATTCACGTGACATGACGGCGATATCGTTCGCAGTTGTATAGTGATTTGCCACCGGCAAGCCGTTGCAGTTGGAGAAATGCGTGTTTTTCATACCTAACTGCTGCGCCCGCTCATTCATCATTTGCACGAAATTTTCTTCTGAGCCGGCAATTTTCTCTGCCATAGCAACTGAAGCATCGTTGCCAGATGCCATCGCGATCCCTTTGAGCATCTCTTGAACAGTCATTTCCTCGCCTGGCTCCAGAAAGATCTGTGAGCCACCCATCGAAGCGGCATATTCACTGACGCTAACTTTCTCGTCCATCTTGATATTGCCCTTATCGATGGCTTCCATGATCAAAAGCATCGTCATGATTTTCGTAATACTTGCTGGCGGCAGCTTGGTATCTTTATTTTTCTCAGCGATAACCGTACCTGTGTCGGCATCCATTAAAACAGCAGATTGGGCATTCGGTGTCAAATCAACCGTAGGTGCCTTCTTCTCTTCGGCAAAAGCCGCCGGTACGAGAAGCATCAAACAGAGTTGAAAACAGATAAAACTAATTAGCCCTTTTTTACGCATAGCAATTGTACCCCTCCTGTGATAGATGAAGTGAAAGCCTGACACTTGCAGCTTGAATGACTGCTAATCAGTCTTGACGATTTCACATCAAAATATTCCAAGACAAGGAAAATAAAGATGATCTTGCACTTAGCGCCGCTGCTTACAGCGGTGTCTGCGGACGCTGTGAGGGAGTGCTTTAACGCTGTGAAACAGCGTTAAAGGCAGAGAAAGTGCAGCGCGAGCGGCTTTTCAGATGCGTAAGGTTGAATTTCAACCTTACTATGGCATCTGCCGCCTCTGCGTCCGCTTTAACGCTGTGAAACAGCGTTAAAGGCGGAGAAAGTGCAGCGCGAGCGGATTTTCAGATGCGTTAAGGTTGAATTTCAACCTTAACGTGGCATCTGCCGCCTCTGCGTCCGCTTTAACGCCGTGAAACAGCGTTAAAGGCGGAGAAAGTGCAGCGCGAGCGGATTTTCAGATACGTAAGGTTGAATTTCAACCTTACTGTGGCATCTGCCGCCTCTGCGTCCGCTTTAACGCTGTGAAACAGCGTTAAAGGCGGAGAAAGTGCAGCGCGAGCGGATTTCAGATGCGTTAAGGTTGATTTTGTATCTGAGTCAATAGAGTGGACACAAAAAAAAGAGCTAAGAAATCAGTTTTATTTGCTTGTAGTACTGGGATTCAAACTTGTCTGGAGACAAATAGCCAAGCTTGCTGTGCGTACGTTTCCTGTTGTAGAAAAACTCAATGTACCAGTAGATTCGTTGGTGTGCTTCTTGGCGGCTTTGAAATTTATATCTGTACACCAATTCCCGCTTGAGAATGCTGTGAAAAGCCTCTATACAAGCGTTATCGTAGCAATTGCCTTTACGGCTCATACTACGAATCATATGGTATTCTTTCAGTTGTTTACGGTACTCATTAGATGCATACTGCGATCCTCGGTCTGAATGATGGATAAGGCCTTTAGGCGGCCTTTTGGCTTCGTATGCTTGATTTAAGGCGTCTAGCGTCAGTTCCACGGTCATACGATTGCCCAGCTGCCAGCCAACGATTTTGCGGGTAAACAAGTCAAGAACGCTTGCTAAATAAAGGTTTCCTTGACGTGTATGGATGTACGTGATGTCGGTAACCCATACTTGATTCGGTCTTGTACACACATCAAAATGCTGATTTAACCAATTTGGCGCAATCGGGTGGCTGTGATTGGAATCCGTTGTTTGCACCTTGAATTTCCCTATAGCTTGTGAGCGTAAACCCTTCTTTTTCATGATACGCCCAACCGTTTTGACAGCGACTTTGAAACCTTTCTTTCTCAGTTCCTTTGTAATTTTCGGACTCCCGTAATTCCGATCCGATTCCAAGTACTCCTTTTCCACCTCTTTAGCCAACGCTTCGCGGTACTTTTTCCGCTCACTTGGGGGTGTGGTTCGCCATTTATAATAGCCGCTCTTGGATACACCTAGTACGCTGCACATCTTCTCAACTCGAAATGTTGAACGGTGGTCATCAATGAACTTGAATCTCACTTCGGGTCTTTGCTGAAGATGTGCAGCGCCTTTTTTAAGATAGCTAGTTCTTCCTCTAGGTCTTTGTTGCGTTGTTCCAAGTCTTTCATGATCTGGTCATGGCTACGTAGATTGCCACTTCCTACGAAGGGCTCATCTGGAAATTGGCGATATTTACTGACCCAACTGCTCAATGTTTTCGCTGGAATGTTCAGTTCGTTTGCAATATCCGGAATCGATTTACTATGTTGTTGAATGTACTTAACCGTTTCTTCTTTGAACTTTTGATTGTACCGTTGGCGGAATTCACTCATCTCGGACACCTCGTCATTTAGATAGGTCTATTATCTAATTTCCCAATTCGCTGTGTCCACTGTTAAGTCTAAATGCATTTTCAACCTTACTGTGGCATCTGCCGCCTCTGCGTCCGCTTTAACGCTGCAAAACAGCGTTAAAGGCGGAGAAAGTGCAGCGCGCGCGGTTAAGCTTGAATTTCAACCTTACAGCCGCCTCAAAATCAACCTGCGCTTCTTACGAACTGTATGAAGCTTATTTGCGTGTAAATAGCTTCTTTGTTGAACTAACGAGCTGCATTGACGTTATCGAGTAGTATTGAGGCGGAAAGCTGACTTCTCACACGAATTAACGCAGATGGAGTTCGTTATCTTCTCTAAACAGCCCAGTTTGATCTAATAAGCGTTGTTGAGTTCATAAGAAAACTTCTGAGCTCAAGAACGAACAATAAACACTCCTGCCTTGCTTATGCCGCCACCAAAACAGCAGCCATTCGCTCAGTAAGCACCCTCGTTCGGTTGCCTTATTTTCCAATCGAACCGTCTGAATGGTTCCCTTATTGCAAGCTTGGTGAATATTCATTCGCGCTCAGCACGAAAACATGGGTAAGTTTCATTTTGGGTAAGCCTCACTTCCCCCGAACAAACAAAAGACCCCAACCGCCACATCAACATGTGCGATTAAGGTCCTATCCAAATTTAAACTATAACATCATAAATTAATTGCACCGGCGCCGGTTCACCGCTCTCGATACGGTAAGCATGCTGAATCATCGTTACAACTTCCTGTACTTCTTGACGATTCGCATGAAGGGTACAGAGGGATTCGCCGACTTTTACCGCATCCCCGATTTTTTTATTCAATGTAAGCCCTACTGCGTAATCAATTTGGTCTTCTTTCTTTGCGCGACCCGCTCCCAGCAGCATAGCGGCAATACCGATATGCTCCGCATCTATCTGATTCACAAAGCCATCTTGCTCCGCAAGTACTTCAAAATGATACGCAGCCGTCGGCAGCAGCTCAGGCTGATCGACCACATTAGGATCGCCGCCTTGGCTCGCTACGAAACGTTTGAAGGTGTCAATCGCTTTCCCCTGCGAAACGATGTCTCGAACCGCTTCCTGCGCTTCTTCGAAGCTGCTAAACACTTTGCCCAGCACAGCCATATAGGCGGCAACGGAGATAGCCACCTCCGTAAGGTCCTTATCTCCGGTGCCGCGCAGAACCTCAATGGATTCGCGAATTTCGTTGGCGTTTCCAATTTCGCGTCCAAGCGGCTGCTCCATATCCGTAATCATCGCAATCGTATAACGATTCAGCTTCTTCCCGATGTCCACCATCGTACGGGCTAGCACACGCGCATCCTCGACCGTTTTCATGAAAGCCCCGGATCCGATTTTCACATCGAGAACGATTGCATCGGCACCAGAAGCAATTTTCTTGCTCATGATCGAGCTCGCAATGAGCGGGATCGAATCGACAGTTGCTGTCACGTCACGCAGCGCATACATTTTCTTATCCGCTGGAGCAAGGTTTCCACTCTGGCCAACAATCGCAATTTTATTCGTGTTCACCGCTTCAATAAAGGCTTCCTTCGTCAATTCGATCTGGAATCCAGGAATCGACTCCAGCTTATCAACCGTGCCGCCCGTATGTCCCAAGCCTCTGCCCGACATTTTGGCAACTGGAACGCCTAGCGAAGCTACGATTGGACCAACAATCAAGCTGATTTTATCGCCAACTCCGCCGGTTGAGTGTTTATCGACTTTAATTCCTGCGATTTCAGATAAATCAATCATTTCGCCCGATCCAGCCATCGCCATCGTTAGCGCTGAAATCTCTTCGCTCGACATCCCGTTGAAGAAGATCGCCATCAAGAAGGCGGACATTTGATAATCCGGAATATCGCCATTCGTGTAGCCGCTCACAATAAATCCTATTTCTTGATCGCTAAGCCCATCACCAGAACGCTTTTTATGTATTAAATCGACCATTCTCATGCTATCGTCTCCTCCATGTTTCTCTAAACTCAAAATCGAAAAAAGGGAGCTGTTAGGCCCCCTTCTGTCTTGCTGTCTTCTTATTGTACAACAAGTTTAGATTTCATTTTAGCATGTCCTTCACCGCAAGGAAGCACACAATCAATTTCATACGTACCCGGTTTGTCGAAAGTTACTTCTTTGGACGGGTTCTCTTTATCCAACTTGATACCCAAACCTTGGATTTCGATGGCATGAACGCCTTCTTTTAAGGATAAGGAAACTTTCGTTGGCTCGCCGCTTTTTACTGTGAAATCAGCTTGATCGAACTGCCAGTTGGAAGCCACAATTTTAAGTTGCTGAATTTTGCTAGAGGCAGCATCCGCTTCCTTCGCCTCCTGGCGATCAGAAATATCTTGAAAGAGGACTCCCAGCCCCAATGCGCCCGCAAGTATAAATAGTACAAAGAAAATCCACTTTTGCATGCATATCCCCCTCATCATGTGTTCACTTATCTATTCTACCTAACAACTCAAGACATTCACATACATAGTTAGTGGCAAATCATTGAATATTTTGTGACAGAATTGTGAATGAGCCTTTCGTAAAAACATCCCCCTGCAAGGGGGGATGTTACTCTTACTATTGCCCATCTGCCGGCAAATTACACGCCTCTTAATCTTTCCCGGATTTGGAAACCGCCGCTTGAGACCGTTTGCTTATCCCTGCGCAGCACCTGGAAACTTTGATCTTTGTCCTTCAGTTCCCGGATATCACGCGTAATCCGAGATGTGCAGTCTGAGCACATCTTCTGTTGACGGATCGGTTTGGAGCACGATGCGCAAGGATAGTTCAAATTCGGATAGTCACTCAGATGCAGCTTGCCCTCTTTGATCCATACATACAGTTGCTCTGGGCTAACGCCAGTTGCAGCATTGACCTGTGCATTGGTTGCACGATAATTTCTCCGCAAAAATTCCAAGGTGTTCGTTAGAATCCCATCCATGCTATAACTGCAGTCGGAACATTGATTGCGCAAATTTTTCTGAAACACTTTTCCGCAGCGCGGACAGTTGGCTACCGATAATTGTGGGATGGCCATGCTCCACCACATCCTTGTTATGGAATAGGTATCCTTAGCTAGGACGCCTTCAAATATAGTTCTAATTGACTATATTCTAGCATGACTCTCCGGCAATTCATAGGTCTCCAGATGCTAAATTTCATTAAAAATTGATAAAAAATCAAACCATCTTATCCTAGTTTAACTTCCCTGACAAATGCCTTGACCAAAGCGATGAACTTCGGCTTCGTGCGATTTGCCACGGCAACCACCTGTTCATGCGTCAGAGGCTCTAGTTCTTCGCCTACCGCCATGTCGGTAATGCAAGAGATACCTAATACTTTGAGCCCTGAATGGCGCGCAGCAATGACCTCAGCAACGGTAGACATACCAATAGCATCTCCGCCTACTCGTGCCAGCATCGTCAGTTCTGCCGGCGTACAGTAAGTAGGACCTGTAATTCCCGCATATACGCCTTCTTGCAGTTTAAGCGGTGCGCCATCATCGCCTACTACGCTCTTAGCGAGCTCGTGTGCAAGCTTGCGATATTCACGGTTATAAGCTTCCGACATATCAGGGAAACGAACGCCCAGCTCTTGATGGTTGGGACCAATCAGCGGATTGTCGCCAGTCATGTTCAAATGATCGCTGATGACCATCAGATCTCCCGCTTGGAACGAGCGATTCATCCCGCCAGCGGCATTCGTCATAACGACCGTCTGGACACCGATAGCTTTCATCACATAGACAGGGAATACAACCTTTTTCATATTGTAGCCTTCATAATAATGAAAGCGCCCCTGCATTACGATCACTTGTTTCCCTTCCAAGGTCCCCGCTACAAAGCGGCCTTCATGGCCTTCCACCGTGGACACAGGGAAATGAGGAACCTCACTGTAATCGATCGCAACTGGATTTTCAACCTGATTGGCCATATCGCCTAGACCTGACCCAAGGACGAGTCCGATGACGGGTTGCACGGTACCTAACTTCTTTTGAATAAAACTTGCTGCTTCTTTGATCTTCTCTATGTACGTTAATTCCATGATGATCTCCTCTTCTGATTAAAGTGCCTCAATGATGCCGAGGACTAATTTCAAAAACTTAGGTTTAACTTTCTCCGTAGTTTCCATCACTTCTGCATGAGAAAGCGGTTGATCCAAAATACCGGAAGCCATGTTGGAAATACAAGAGAAGCCTAGCACTTCGATACCTGCGTGACGAGCTACGATAACTTCGGGAACTGTCGACATCCCTACTGAATCTCCGCCTAGTGTGCGGAACATACGAATTTCTGCCGGAGTTTCATAATTGGGGCCAAGCAAACCTACGTACACACCTTCTTGCAGTTTGAAATCTTGGGAAGCCGCCACATCATGCGCCAGCTTGCGCAGACGTTTGCTGTAAGCTTCGGACATATCTGGAAAGCGCACGCCAAGCGCGTTGTCATTAGGACCGATAAGCGGGTTGCGGTACGTCAAATTCAAGTGATCACTAATGACCATCAGATCGCCAACTTGATAGGATTCATTAATTCCTCCAGCGGCATTCGTGACGATCAGTGTTTCAATGCCGAGTTCTTTCATCACTCTGACAGGGAATGAAACGGTTTCTGCGCCATAGCCTTCATAGGCATGGAAACGGCCCTTCATGATCAAGACGGACTTCCCTTGAATCGTACCAACAACTAACTCGCCGGCATGCCCCTCTACTGTAGAGACAGGAAAATGAGGAATTCGGGAATAATCCACCACGATGGGTTGTTCGATCAAATCAGCAAGGACGCCAAGTCCTGAACCAAGAATAAGACCAATTTGAGGTTTGATATTCGTTTCTTTACTAATAAAGGCTGCTGCCTCTTGGATCTTCTGAATCATCGTACTATCGGACATAGGTTAATTCCTCCTGAAAATTAGTCAATTACCGTTTATTTTAAAAGTGACAAGAAACTTTCGCCTTGATCAGTTGCCTTTACGCCGAAATTATCCGCAATTGTCGCGCCCAAATCCGCAAATGTTCCACGAATCCCAAGTGAAGCCGGCGACTCGAAGCTCGGACTGTACAGCAAAATAGGAACGTATTCGCGTGTGTGGTCTGTTCCGGCATGAATGGGATCATTCCCATGATCTGCGGTCAAAATCAACAGATCCTTGGGACCTAATCCTGCTTTGAGCTGCGGCACGAAGCTGTCAAACTCCTCCAGCGCGCGGCCGTATCCTTCCGGGTCACGACGGTGACCGTACAGGGAATCAAAATCCACCAGATTCGTGAACGCCAGCCCTTTGAACGAAGTTCCCAAAACTTCAATGGTCTTGTGAATCCCATCCAGGTTGCTCTTGGTAGAACTCGTTTGCGTAACGCCTTCCCCATCAAAAATATCATTGATTTTGCCAATTGCAATCACATCTAGACCCGCATCCTTCAGATGGTTCATCACCGTTGGCGCAGGAGGCTTAACCGCATAATCATGCCGATTCGGCGTGCGCTTAAATGCGCCTGGCTCACCTAGGTAAGGTCTCGCGATGACTCTGCCAACCGCAAATTCATCCTGCATCGTTAATCTTCTCGCAATTTCACAGGCTCGGTAGAGCTCATCCAATGGGATGATTTCTTCGTGTGCCGCTAACTGAAAGACACTGTCCGCAGAGGTGTAAACAATCCAGGCCCCCGTTTTCATTTGTTCCTCGCCAAGCTCATCAAGGATCTCCGTCCCCGACGCAGGCTTATTGCCGATGACTTTACGACCTGTCTCCTGCTCGAATTGATCAATCAGAGCTGCCGGAAATCCATCTGGATATACATTAAATGGTGTTGAAATACGCAAGCCCATCAATTCCCAATGACCTGTCATGGTATCCTTGCCAACGGAGACTTCCGCCATCTTGCCATAATAGCTTTCAGGCGCATCCGCTGCTGGAATACCTTTGATATCTGCAATACTTCCTAAGCCCATCCGCTGTAAGTTAGGAAGGGCAAAACCACTTACTCTTTCTGCGATATGTCCAAGTGTGTGGGCCCCGCTGTCGCCAAATTGTTTGGCATCCGGTAGTTCGCCGATGCCTACACTATCCAATACGATTAAACTGATTCGTTCAAAGCGCACGTTAGTCCCTCCAAATCAATTCCTAATGTTATCCACCCTTAATTATCTCACTTCTGCTCCTTGAATGCAAAACAGCAGCTTCTCCTTTCGGAAACCGCCGCTGCTTGGCTTTACATATTCGCTCGGGGATGTGCCGAGTTATAAACATCCTTCATCTTGAGCTTGGCAACTTGCACATACATTTGGGTTGATGAAATATCGGAGTGACCGAGCATCTCTTGCACAGATCTCAGATCTGCTCCATTCTCAATCAAATGAGCCGCAAAAGAATGTCTCAGCGCATGTGGCGAGATATCGCTTGCAATATCCATCTCTTTGGCATACCGCTTGAGAATTTTCCAAAAGCCCTGTCTTGTCATTCTTGTTCCCAAATGCCCAATAAACAGCGCTTCTTCCTCTGTTGTTTTTTTCAGCATCTTGATCCGATCGTTATGAATATATGTGGTTAAGCATCGAGACGCAATCGAACTAAGCGGGATGTTACGCTCCTTCTCCGCTTTACCAATACATCGAATAAAACCCATCTGCAGATTCACATCGGATACATTCAAGGAGATCAATTCCGTAACACGTATGCCAGTTGCGTACAACAGCTCCAGCATCGCTTTATCCCTTGCCCCGCTGACCATTTCTGCCTGCGGCGCATCCAACAGCTTTTCCACCTCTTGAATGGAAAGAATCTTAGGCAGCTTCTTCTCTAACTTAGGGGCTTCGACATAAATAGATGGGTCCGAATCAATCACTCGTTCTTTGACAAGAAACTGGAACAAAGCTCGTATGGAAACCAGGTTTCGTGACAAAGTTGCCGATGCGCGACCTAATAATTTCATCTGTGAAAGGTAGCCGGTGATATGCATTTTGTTGGTATCTTTCCATGTTGTGATCTCTTGGCGCTGTAAATAGTCAACAAATTGCTGCAGGTCTCTCTCGTAAGACTCGAGGGTATTGCGCGCTAGCCCCCGCTCTACAGATAAAAATCGGATGAAGGATTGCAGATCATTCTTTATCATGCCGGTGTTCTCCTTCGTGTGTCATGCCTTATCTTCTTCATGATAGCATTCAACGATCCATTAGAGAACTCCTCTATTATTCACCATACCAATAAAATAAACGCAATCTTTGACTCATCGACCCTTTGTCCGATAACGAAACATGCTCTTGCTGATCAAAAACTTTCACAGACTTGCCCGTTGGAGTTCGATATTTGTTTACAGGCTGAATCCAGCCGGACAGGACGAACATCACTTGATATAGAATCACCGTCAATGCCATGAACAGCAGCATATAGCGCAAGCGAACAAGTAATTTCCGATATGAAAATATCATAGCCTGCCCTCATTTCTTTGGCTTCTCTAAGGACAGGATATGAATCTAGCGGGTTGTTTATGACAACTCTGCCAACTTGACATAAGGCTTCCCTAACGCTTCAGCGACAGCTGGATGCGTGATGCTTCCCATGTAGGTATTAACTCCAAGCTGCAGCGGATAGTTATCCGTAGTAGCCTGTGTGAAGCCTTTATTCGCAAGCTCCAGCGCATAGGGAAGCGTGACATTCGTAAGTGCCAGCGTCGATGTCCTCGGGACAGCACCAGGCATATTGGCAACCGCATAATGAAGAACGCCGTGCTTTTCATAGGTAGGATCATTGTGCGTAGTGACCCGATCAATCGTTTCTATCGACCCGCCTTGATCTACCGCGACATCCACAATGACAGCGCCAGGCTTCATGCTCTGCACCATCGCTTCCGTCACTAGCCGAGGGGCTCTCGCTCCGGGAATGAGCACGGCGCCAATTAATAGATCCGCTTTCTGAACGGCGCTCGCGATGTTAAAAGGATTCGACATCAACGTATTCAGTCGACCTCCAAAAATATCATCAAGCGCTCGCATGCGATCCGCGCTGCGTTCAATAATAACGACACTCGCGCCAAGGCCAAGCGCCATCTTAGCAGCATTCGTTCCGACGATGCCTCCACCCAGAATAACGACGTTGCCAGGCGGTACGCCTGGGACACCGCCAAGCAAAATGCCGCGACCTCCATAAAACTGTTCCAAAAAGTGAGCGCCTATTTGTACAGACATCCGACCGGCAACTTCGCTCATCGGTGTCAGCAGAGGAAGTGATCCGTTGGGAAGCTGAATCGTTTCATAAGCGATGCCCGTCACTTTCTTTTGCAATAAGTGATCCGCCAAATCTCCGGCAGCCGCAAGATGCAAATATGTGAACAGCAGCTGCCCTTCCCTGAAATAGCCATACTCTGCGGGGAGAGGTTCTTTGACTTTCATGATCATATTTCCGCGAGCCCATATTTCCGCTGCCTCCGGGATCAGGATCGCCCCTTCTTTGGCATAATCCTCATCCAAGAAACCGCTGCCCAAGCCTGCTCCGCTCTCTACCAACACTTGATGGCCTGCGCCCAGCAGCATGCTTGCTCCTCCGGGCGTTAACGCCACGCGGCTTTCATTATTTTTAATTTCTTTGGGAACACCGATAACAATCGGCTGTTTGGTCATAACGACTACCTTCTTCCTCTAGGTCATTAGTCATAATGTGCCCATGCTTACAGTCCAATTATGTGAACGGAGAACGATCTGCTCTTTGTAGTCATTATATGAAGCAAATGAAAAAATGCCTGTATGCACAAGATGTGCTTACAGGCATTTTCCTTTTATGAACAGCTCTATTCCGTAACTGTTGTTTTGGATTTGTCCAATGAGTCCGGTTTCCCTCGTTCGTTGCAGCGATAGCAGATACCTTGAAAATCAAGTCGATGATCCAGTACTTGAAAATTGAAATCACGGTCTAACCTTTCTTCCAAAGGTCCGAGCCAGTCTTCCATAATTTCATCAACGGATCCGCATTGTACGCAAATTAAATGATGGTGATGGTGACGTGTACTGTCATCACGCAAATCGTAACGCGCTACACCGTCGCCAAAATTCATTTTTTCCAAAACATGCAGTTCGCTCAGCAGCTCCAAAGTTCGGTATACCGTTGCCAGTCCGATCTCCGGAGCTTTATCCTTTACGAGCATAAACACGTCTTCCGCGCTTAAATGATCTTGTTCATTTTCTAAAAGCACGCGCACTGTCGCTTCCCGTTGAGGGGTAAGCTTGTACCCTTGGGATTGCAGTTGCTGCTTTATTTTCTCGATCCTTGCTTCCATATGCCTCCCCCTCAGAAAGGTGGGCATCCAAGCCCAATTTTAGCCACTCTTTTTATTATAGGGGGAGCTTGCTGACAAAGTCAAACATAAACATACATAACCCCATTACCCATAGAGGCCAACGAGCATCGGTGTTACCCATTTCATCATCATTTGGGAGACATATCCTTCCCACAGGGCTGCCCCCAGAAGAAAGGCTCCCATCGTAAGTGTTAGTGTTGTATATCGCATGAAAGGTTGATACATGCTGCCATTTCGGCTCATAAACCGATTCTTAATCATATAAATTGAGAAGGCCATGGCCGCTACACTGCAAAAGAGGATGGCCGGAATGACAATCAAATTCTGCGGAGCTACGGAAACAAGAGCAAACAATAATCCTTTCCAGGACATTTGTCCAACTAAATAGCCCACTGTGAAGCCGATCAGCACTCCTTTGAGAAAATCAAGCACGAGAATTAAAGGCAAGCCGATAACTGACAAACCAAATAGCCAAATCAATAAAATCCATTTCATATGCATGCCGAAAGCTTGAACGAACGATTGCTTGCTGTCAAACTCAGCTCCATCATTGACTTCATGGAAAAAACTGCCCAAATGCCTGGTCATTTCCTGCTTTTGTTCCAACGAAAGAGCATTCACCATGACAGCGCCAAACACGACACCGATGATGAAAAGTACGGAGACGAATATAAAAAGCGGCAAATTATCCTTCATATATTGTTTCATCGTTAGGTTTCTATTCACCCTCGCTGCTCCTTCCTTGTACAACCTGTACAAAGACAAGCTTATGAGCGAGCGCACAAAACTATGAACGATTTTTCACTTTCCCGTACCTGCCGCCTCCGCCAACCTCTAGCTGCAAAGTCCCTTCCCGGGCTTGAACTAAATAAGCAGCAATGTCTTCTCCGATCTCACTTGCCAAGTCTTCTCTGGCGGCACGATGCAGGACATTCATCTCGGTCCCGAAGCGTCTGAGCAGTTGATCCAGCTTTTTGGGTCCAAGTCCAGGGATGAATTGGAGCGGGATTTGAAAATGATACGGCGGGCGATAGGGCGGCACATAGGCTGTATCCCGATCCGCCAAAGCCATAATCCGATCCATGACGCCTCTGATGATCTTAGGGCTGCCGCAATCTGCACATCGCAGGACGGTCCCTTCACTTTCATCCAAGATAGCTTCGCACACACTGCAGTAAGTTCTATGATATTTACCCAAACGTGGATTAAGTCCATAATTGGCCGTTATCCCACGTCCTTCTTGCCTGTGCAAGGCTTTAACCAGCTCTTCAAAAGTTGGCGCTGCCAAGCGCATTTGGTTGTATTCGCGACCGATCTTAGCCAACGAATGCGCATCGGAGTTCGTCACAAACGTAAAGCGGTCCAACTCCGAAATCATTCCCGCCATGTCCGAATCAGAGCTTAGTCCCAATTCGACAGCCGAAATTTGGTCCAGGTCCAGCAAATCCTCCATTCGCTGCACAGCGCTGCCATACACGCTTTTGTGCGGTGTGAAAATATGCGCGGGAATCAAGATGCCCCCTCTTCCAACGATCTCATCTTGCAGCGTGCGTGCCGGAACATAGATGCGTTGTGAGCTAAGCTCGACATTTTTCATATGCCCCTTCATCCACTTGGTAAATTCTTGCATCACAGCAAGATTAGGCATATAGGCAAGCAAATGCGCAGCGCCCATTCCAGGATCACGCACTTCAATCTCGCTGCCAAGCATGATCGTCGTATCCTGATAACGGATACCTCCGCCAGCCAACTCTTCCATTTCTCCCCGATCCAAATACGTCATGATATCTTCCTGCACAGAAGGCGAATGGCAATCGATGATTCCGATCACTTCCATGCCTTTTCTGACTGCTGCTTCATGCGCAATATTGAAAAAGGTCAAATCATTAGCCGCACTAATTTTTACGGCTTGCCCTTTCTCCGATCGACCGATATGAATATGGAGGTCAACGTAATAAGAATTCATTGCATTTGCCCTGTTAAGCGGTACAACTGCCAGGCATAAACGGCCAAGATCGTTTTGGCGTCGCTGATCCGTCCTTCACGCATATACTGCTGGGCTTGTTCCAAGGTGATCGCCTCGCATTCCAGAAACTCATCTTCATCCGGATTCGCATCGCCTTTCACCAAATCCTCAGCCACATAGAGGTGGATAATCTCATCGGCGAATCCAGGAGAGGTGTAGAAGGAGCTCACAAGCTTGATATTGTCAGTCCGATAACCCGTTTCTTCCTCTAATTCTCTTAAAGCGGCTTTCAACGGCTCTTCGCCTGCATCCAGCTTGCCTGCAGGAATTTCAACCTGGCTCTTCTCCAGCGGTTTTCGGTATTGCTCGACCACGATCATTTTATCGCCAAGCAGCGGAATGACTGCAACAGCACCTGGATGCTTAACAATTTCACGCGTGGCTAATTCTCCGTTGGGCAGACGCACATGGTCTACTTGCAGAGAAATGATTTTACCTTTAAAAATTTGTTCGGACTTTTCGGTTATTTCTTCGAATTTTTTGTGTAATGACATCGTAACACCTCTTCGGATTAGTTGGTCTAACTTGTCCCACTTACGCATATCGTTCATTATATCAAAATTTTACCTGAAAAGAGGAAAATGGATATGAAGAGCTATGTTACCGATCGCCAAATCAGGCTTGTAGGAAAAGTATGGGAAGTCAAACGTCAATTGCAGTTAATGCTGCAGCAAGGTGGAAATAATATTACGGTTGTCGACTATGTATCTGACCTGCGTACTCCGCAGCTGAACAAATCGCTTGGAAATACGCTGGGTCCTGTTGTAATCCCCTTCCCATCGAGGTAATCTCCACGGGATAGCGAGTTAATGCTTCTGTCATTTCTTCCAGCGAAATAGTCGGCATATAAGCAAGTGTATGTCCTTGCAGACGATGAACTTGCTTTCGAAGATAAGCTTGCTGCTCCTCAGCCAAGCTCGGCAGAGGAACATGGGCAGGGCAGACAGCGGCCAACTCAAGCGCAGTCAGCGTATGGTGGCTAATACCGCGGTGCCGCTCACGCAGGTCTGCAAAGGATAGACGCGGGATGACAATCGGTGTCCCGCGGAGAACATGAACAGCGTTCACTAATTCACCAATTTCTAGACCTGAATAACCGTAGCGGGTCCCCGTTCCTACGATACCCGGTCCCATGGTGACCACGCACAGATCCGCCTTCATTACATGCTTGGCAGCGAGCAATGCGCTGAATTTATTAACCGCTTCAATACTTCCTCCGTAAGCTTGCCCATAGGTGATCGCCCCCTCAATCCACCCTAAAGCTTCCAGATGAGCCACATGTTGGCTCCAACGCAGCGGAAGAGCTCCGCCATCGGTCATGATATACGCGACCTTCAACGGGCCTCCAGAGCCTCTCCTGAGCTCTCTGTCCTGCAACCAGCACATGACCACCGGCAGCATGCTATGCAATTCTCCCAACAACACTGGCATCCCATCCAAATGAACATCCTTATTGAAAACAGAATGGTAGGCACTAACCGGCTCTTCGACAGCCATTACGCTCCGCTGCATCGGGGTGTATTTGAGTTTCATAATATGCCCATCTGAACTCTGTCCTAGTGGTTCTTCATCCACCCCGTGCTTGTGAACAACGATATGAAAGCCCCCTGAATTGAGCGCCAGATTGATCGCAGTTACATTCAGTCCTACCCCATCTCCCACAACTAGCAGAAAACCTGCGTCCGTATAATGTACCGCCTGCGCTAGATCTCCATTGGGCATCCGAACGGAAACGATTTGGAGCCCTTCTCTGACGGAATCAATTCGTTCAACCGTGCCGTTTTCTTTGATCATCATCCTGGCGTTCCTCCGAGCATGTATTTCTTGAAGCATATGAGGCTGCCCGCTTCCTTAGAAATAAAAAAAGACCCGCCGCCCTATTAAGGCAAACGGATCGTCGGAAGATCTTTATGAAGTTAAACGTTCGCAGCTTCTTTCACAAGAGCTACAACCAATTCGGCCGTTTTCACCAAATCGCTAATCGCAATATGTTCTTTGACCGTATGAATTTCCAGGTATCCTACGGCTAAGTTTACCGTCGGAATCCCCATGCCATTAAAGATGTTGGCGTCGCTGCCCCCGCCGGAATGGAATGTCTTAGCCGTCAAACCAAGCGTTGCAAGCGCTCTGCTAGTCAACTGTACGATAGGCGCTGAATCATCATGCATATAGGAAGCATACACGATTTCCGCATTAAACTCGCAAGTTGTCCCTGCATCCGCAGCAGCGGATTCACAAGCTTGCTTCATCGCGGCAATCTGCGCTTCCAACTTGTGCTGAACAATACTGCGAGCTTCCGCTTCCATCTTCACCTTATCGCAGACCACGTTCAGCGGACCTACGCCAGAGAAGCTGCCAATGTTCGCTGTTGTTTCATTGTCGATTCTACCTAATGACATGCGGGAAACCGCTTTGCTAGCAACTTGGATCGCGCTGATGCCATCTTCTGGATTAACACCGGCATGAGCCGATTTGCCATGGAAAATAATTTCGATTTCGGCACGCCCAGGAGCCGCGGTCGCAATATCCCCGATGCTGCCATTGGAATCAAGCGCAAAGCCGAATTCCGCCTCCATCATACTGCGATCCATGGCGCGAGCGCCTTTCAGACCGCTTTCTTCCCCTGCGGTAATAACGAATTGAATGCGGCCATGCGGAATATTCTGCTCTTTCAGCACTTGAATACCTTCCATCATCGCGGCAATTCCCGCTTTGTCATCACTGCCCAGAATTGTGGTGCCATCGCTGCGGATGTACCCGTCTTCCCCGATTTGCGGTTTAATGCCTTTGCCAGGAGCTACCGTATCCATGTGGGACGTAAAGAATATCGTCGGAATCGCAGCGTTGCTGTCGGTAGCTTCCAGGGTGCAGATCAAATTCCCAGATCCATGACCGCTTTTGGCCTTGGAATCATCTTCTACCACATGCAGGCCTAGTTGAATGAACTTTTCTTTGAGCACGACACAAATGTCTTGCTCGAAGCCAGTCTCGCTATCGACTTTCACAAGTGAAATAAATTGTTCCACTAATCGGTTCTGTTGAATCATGTACTTTCCTCCGATACTTACTTTGAGTTACAATAAAACAGGACAAGCTTTACGAAAAAGGAGTGAATACCATTGTTACAGAATAAACGTTGGTTCAAAGTTGTGATCTATATTATGCTGATCGTCATGCTCTTATCCAGCCTATTGTTTACTGCCGGACTATTTTTTACTTCCTAACCCTTAATAAATCTTCGTATCCGCATTATAGCTTTCCAAGTTTTCTTTGACTCTTTGCAGGAACCGTCCACAGATGACACCATCCAGAATCCGGTGATCGAGCGATAAACACAGGTTCACCATGGAACGAACAGCAATCATATCTTGAATAACGACAGGCTTCTTCACAATCGATTCGAAGGTCACAATGGCTGCTTGCGGGTAGTTAATGATCGGATAAGACAGAATCGACCCAAAGGAGCCTGTATTATTTACCGTAAATGTTCCGCCCACCATATCATTCAGCGATAATTTCCCCGCCCGTGTTTTCTTCGTTAATTCATCAATCTCTCTGGCTAATCCGGCGATGTTTTTTTGATCCGCTTTTTTGATAACTGGCGTCATCACGGAATCTTCTGTCCCTACGGACAACGAAATATTAATATCACGTTTGACGATAATTTTATCGACAGCCCATACCGAGTTAATAATTGGATAATCCTTAATGGCATTGACAACGGCTTTCAGCATAAATGCCAAATACGTTAAATTAATGCCCTCGCGGCGCATAAATTCGTCTTTCACTTTGTTCCGCAGCACTACGAGATTGGTCACATCCACTTCAATCATCGTCCACGCATGCGGAATTTCTGTGACGCTTTGCTTCATTCGTGAGGCGATGGCATTCCGAATAGGCGTAACATCGATGAAATGCTCATTTCGCGAGTCAAGCGAATGGCCTTCTGCCTCGATCAGCGGCGTCTGTGGATTCGCTGACAGATGAATGCCAGAGCTGCGAACCGGCAGATTAGCCGATTGCGTGTCAGGCTGAGCGGCAACTGGCGTACTTACAGCAGTCGGCTGCTGCACTGTCGCCGCTGGCGCCGGGGCAGAGACTGGATTCGTCGCACCGCCGGAGGCGATGAATTGCTCGACGTCCTTGCGGGTAATACGGCCCCCAAGTCCAGTTCCAGCAACGCGTCCCAAATCAACGTTGTTGTCTTGCGCGATCCGATGAACGGCTGGCGAGAAGCGCCCGCGCATGCTTTGATCGCTCTCTTCGGCAAGAGCAGCCGCTTCGTGGTTCGGCGCGCTCGGCGCTGGCGCCGACGCTGCTGAGCCGGATACGGTCTCTTCTATCAAACAAATCGCTTCGCCTACAGCCGCTGTTTCGCCGTCGCCGACGATGATTTTCACCAGTTTGCCTTCGATGGGAGAAGGCATTTCGGTATTGACTTTCTCAGTGAAAAGCTCACAGATCACATCATATTGTTCAATATAATCGCCAGGCTGCTTAAGCCATTTGCCGATTGTAGCCGAGACGAGGCTTTCCGCCAAATGCGGAACAGTAACCTCGGTAAGCCGGCTGTTGGTTTGCGTCATAATTGTACCTCCTAAGGTTCAGGAACTGATCCATTCTCATATCTATAAAGCAGCATGAAAAGAAGTTTATTAGAACATAGCAAGCTGACGCATAGCATCCTTCAGCTTATCTGCATTAAGCAGGAAGAACTTCTCCATTGGCGGGTTGCTGCCTACAGCAGGAACGTCCGGTCCACAGAGTCTGGCAATCGGCGCATCCAAGTCAAAGAACATCTCTTCGGCGATGATGGCTGATACTTCCGCGCCAACCCCGCCAGTTTTGTTATCTTCATGAGCAATAAGCACTTTACCTGTTTTCTTCGCGGCTTCCAGAATAGCCTCTTTGTCCAGCGGCTGCAAAGTCCGAAGATCAAGCACATGGGCCGAAATCCCTTCCTTGGCGAGCTCTTCGGCTGCGAGCAGGGCGTAGTTCACGACCATCCCGTACGCAATAACGGTGATGTCCGTCCCTTGTCGCTTCACGTCAGCCTTGCCGATCGGAACGATGTAATCGTCATCCGGCACGTCCGCTGAAAGCGCCAAATAGCACTTCTTGTGCTCGAAGTACAGCACAGGATCCGCATCGCGAATAGCCGCCTTAAGCAGCCCCTTGGCATCATAAGGATTCGAAGGCGCTACGATCTTGATTCCTGGCGTGCCGAAGAAAACCGACTCTGGGCACTGTGAGTGATAGAGCGCTCCTGCACCAGTTGCTCCGTAAGGCGCACGAATGACAATCGGGCACGTCCAGTCATTGTTGGAACGATAGCGAATTTTGGCGGCTTCGCTCAGAATTTGATTCGTCGCCGGGAAGATGAAATCCGCGAACTGAATTTCGGCAATCGGCTTCATGCCATACATGGCTGCTCCGATAGCCACGCCAACAATAGCAGATTCAGCCAGCGGAGTGTCGAGAACACGCTCCTCACCGAACAGATCGCGCAGACCTTTGGTCGTGTTGAGAACGCCGCCCTTGCCTACATCTTCACCAAGAACAAATACATTGTCATCGTGCTGCATTTCCTCCTGCATAGCAGAGCGGATTGCTTCCAAATAAGTAATGACTGCCATAATTAGTTGCCATCTCCTTCTGCATAAACGTGGAGAAGCGTATCTTCCGGTTTCGGATACGGCGCAAGATCCGCATACTTCGTAGCCTCGTTGATTTCTTGTTTCTGTAGCTCTTGCAGCTCACGATCCTGCTCATCACTCCACAAGTCGCATTCCATCAGGTATTCCTTAAATTTCAAAATGCCGTCTTTTTGCCTGTTTTGCTCAA
This sequence comes from Paenibacillus sp. HWE-109, assembly GCF_022163125.1. Classification (NCBI taxonomy): domain Bacteria; kingdom Bacillati; phylum Bacillota; class Bacilli; order Caryophanales; family Paenibacillaceae; genus Paenibacillus; species Paenibacillus sp. HWE-109. Next base: position 4,134,164 of record NZ_CP091881.1, read on the forward strand.
CTTCCTCTTTGGTCCGGTACAGCATGTCGTCATCCGATGTGGAGTGCGGCATCAAGCGGTACGATACCATCTCAATCAGCGTAGGTCCATCGCCGCGAACCGCTCGTTCTCTGGCTTCTTTGGTAACCCGATACATTTCAAGCACATCGCTGCCATCCACCTGCACCCCTGTGAAACCATAGCCTAGCGCACGATCTGAAATTTTGCCGGCTATTTGCTTATGCAGTGGAACCGAAATCGCATATTGATTATTTTCACAAACGAAAATGACAGGCAGCTTGTGAACACCTGCAAAATTACAGCCTTCATGGAAATCCCCCTGATTGCTGGAGCCTTCCCCGAAAGAAACAAACGTTGCGAAATTTTGTTTTTTCATTTTTGCAGCCAGTGCGATACCCGCGGCGTGCGGCACTTGCGTCGTCACAGGGGAGGACCCCGTTACGATATGATTTTTCTTATCGCCGAAATGTCCGGCCATTTGACGGCCGCCGCTGTTCACATCTTCCGCTTTGCAGAATACAGCCAGCATTAAATCTTTCACCGTCATACCCACAGCCAGAACGAAAGCATAATCACGATAGTAAGGCAGGAAATAATCCTTCTGAGCTTGCATGGCAAAAGCCATCCCTACCTGTCCTGCATATTGACCCATACCAGAGACATGAAAAGGAATTTTGCCTGCACGCTGCAGCATAAAAGCCCGCTCATCATATTTCTGAGCAAGGTTCATCACTTTATACATACGAATGGCTTCATCATCTGATAAATCTAATTGTTGATGCTTATAAAGTTGACTAACGGACATGGAGTTGGCCTCCTTAATAAATTTTAGTCTCAGAATTTAATACCTGGTCCTAAGACTTGACTCTATAAGCTTATTATAAACGCAAACGTTTATGATTACAATTTTTATCCGCTAATTGCAATCCCATCCACGGCTAGCATCGCTTCGCCCAGCGCTTCCGACAATGTGGGGTGCGGATGAATCGTTTGTCCAACTTCCCATGGCGTAGCATTCAGCACTTGGGCAAGAGCCGCTTCCGTAATACTGTTGGTCACACTCGGCCCAATCATGTGCACACCCAGAATATCATTCGTTTCGCTATCGGCAACGACTTTCACGAAACCATCCGTATCGCCATAGACCAGTGCTTTCCCTATCGCTTTGAAACTGAATTTGCCAACTTTCACTTTGTGCCCCAAATCAATGGCTTGCTGCTCCGTCCAGCCAACATTAGCAATCTCTGGTCTTGTATAGGTACATTTTGAAACGAGATGGGTTTGGAGTTCATGAGGTGTTTGGCCGGCAATATGCTCGGCAGCCAAAATCCCTTCATGGCCAGCCATGTGCGCTAACATGAGTCCGCCAATAACATCTCCAACCGCATAAATATGCGACTCTGAAGTTTGCATAAAGGAGTTCACTCGAATAACGCCTTTATCAATTTTAATATCCGTATTCTCCAGTCCAATCCCCTCAATATTCGCCATTCGTCCTACAGATACAAGCACTTTATCTGCTTTCAGTTCAACGATTTCACCTTGCTTGTCCGCTTGCAGGGTAACCGATCCAGCTTCAATCTTGACCGATTCTGCAATGACTTTGGCACCCGTTACTAGGTTAATGCCCCGCTTCTTAAACAAACGTTCCAGTTCCTTAGAGATATCCGCATCTTCCAAAGCAACCAACCGCTTGTCCAGCTCAACAATCGTAACCTCAACGCCAAAATCACGCAGCATGGATGCCCATTCCACCCCAATGACGCCTCCACCAACGATAATAATCGACTTCGGCAGTTCTTCCATTCGCAAAGCATCTTCACTCGTCAAAATATGGGTCCCGTCAATCGTAAGTCCTGGTAAGCTTCTTGGTCTCGAACCAGTGGCAATAATCAAATTGCTGGAAAGCAGAGTTTCGATATCGCCATCTTCCTTCTCCACTGAAACAGCCCCGCTGCGCGGAGAAAAGATCGAAGGACCAATAATCCGGCCATTGCCGGCGTGCACGGTGATTTTATTTTTCTTCATCAAGAATTGCAGCCCCTGATGAAGCTGATCCACAATCCGCCCTTTGCGCGCCAAAACAAGATCAAATTTGAGTTCAACGGACTCAGCTGTAATTCCGTATTCCTCGCTTTTTTGCATCGTTGCGAACACTTCTGCACTGCGAAGAAGCGCTTTGCTCGGTATGCAGCCTTGATGCAAACATGTGCCTCCAAGCTTCTCACGTTCAACAACGGCAACCGTCTTCCCAAGTTGTGCAGCCCTGATTGCCGCGGTGTATCCTCCTATGCCTCCACCTAGTACAACAACATCATATCTATGTTCACTCATTCCAAATTTCCTCCCTATTAAACATTCACTTTCCTCATATGTATACGTTAGTCTCTATTATATTACCCTTTTTTGAGTGCGAAATCATAGTCTTATTTGTGAATTAGACACACTAACAGATTCAGAGTATGATGATAGAAAAACCATGAGACCAAACAGTAAGGAGCAGCTATGAGAGCCCCATTTTACCGATTCATCGCCATTTTACTTCTTGTTATACCCGGTCTAACCGCTACTTATGGGTTTCTGGCCATGAAGGATGCCTTCTTCGCCCAATTTGATCCAGATGGTCATCTCCTGTGGGGGAAATTCATTCTGGGCCTTATTTTATTTCTATTAGGTGTGGCTTTTATTGGCGGATGGACCTTTTTTCGTGATCGCAAACGCAACTATTTGGCACCGCGCTTTAAGCCAAAACGTCGTAAATAGACCGATCCTTCAAGTTCGGCCTAAACGGTCTAACCAATTCAACAAACGGTTTCGTTCAATCATTCGTGTAAGCGAACTTACTTCAGCCAGCTTATGCAGCAAGATTAGTCCTGCGATAATAAAAACCTGCACCCACCAAGGGAAAGTGATCATTACCTCGTAACCGAGGGTAAAACCTAGAAGGTTAGCTCCAGCGTCACCCAGCATGCCTCGACCGCCGATATCAAGCTTATATAAACATACAGCTCCTATAGAGACTGGCAGGATGGGTACGAACTCCGCTGCGGGCAAATGCAAATAGAACAGCCCGATTACCCCAATTAAGAAAGTCATGGCAACGTACGCTTTTAACGAGCGGCCTGGACGCACATCGAGCAAGTTTAGCGTATTCGTCATCAATACGAGCAGCAAGATTCCTACCCCCATCTCCCAGATGGGGGTTTTTCCACTGCCATCAGATACCGTCAACCAAGCCGCTGCCATCAGTGTTCCAACTGCTTTGACAGCGCCCATTGACATTGTTTTCGTATTTAGCCAGTAACGGTAGTGGCCGCTAAAACCTTTAATCGCCTTGCTGCCGATAAGATCATCTGTCCATCCGATCAGGAAAATGACCGTGGCGGCTAGCAGGTACATCCGATGATTTGTTTCCAGCGAACTCACATGAGCAAGCTTCAGGATAAGCTCCTGCAGCCACAGAAGCAGCCACAGCACAATGCCAAAGCCGCGCGGGATCGATTGGCCTGCATAATTCAGCTCCACCTGATGATGAGCCTCCAGAAACCGCTGGACATGAGGCAGCAGCCACCGTCCTGCCCCTGCCAGTACAATCAGATCGAGGAACGATCCGACGAAACCCATGCCCGCTTCCTCTCCTTCCAGCGGCTCAGCAGCGTAAACCCAACTGCGGCGAATTGTCTGCCGCGGTGAAGGAATCCGTGCCAATCCCGCCCCGTTTCGCGGTGCATGATCGGCACGTCAAGCTCCACGATGCGCATGCCGCTGCATGCCGCATCGATCGTCAGCGCGACTTCCACGCCGAAGCCGCGGGCGAAGTTCCGCAGCTCCCGGAGCCGGTCCGCCCGCACCGCGCGCTGTCCGGACAAGGGAGCTTCCGTCTCATAGCCGCTCAGCCTGCGGATGCCGCGGCGAGCCAAGCCCTTCACCAAGCCGAAGCCCGCTTTGACGCCGGACGGCGGCAGCTTCGCAATCGCCATGTCCGCTTCGCGCCGCAGCAGCGGCTCGATGAGGACAAGCGCCTCCCCCGCGGTTGCCTGCAAGTCGGCGTCCAAGAAGAGCAGCAGCTCGCCGCGCGCCTCGGCTACCCCTGATTGCAGCGCCGCTCCTTTCCCGCGGCGCCGCCTGTGCCTAACCATCTTGTCGACCCATGGCCAAGCTGCCTGATAGGTGTTGTCTCGACTGCCATCATCCACCACGATGATCTCAAAGCTTAGTATTTCCTTCCATCTATGCTCGGCATGTGCCTGAAAATGACACAGCGTCTGCTCAATGGTACCTGCCTCATTCCAAGCCGGAATGATCACCGAAACATCGGGCTTCATGATCCGCCCCCCAATCTCCATACAACATGGGCAGCTCGCCTCAGTATCCAGTGCATTTGAAATAGTCCCAGTCCAATGAAAAAGAGAGAAAGAACAATCGTCGTCACGGCTTCTTTCTTCCAAAAAAAAGTTGGCTTACAGAGCGCGCCAATACTCTTGATATCCACTAATCTGGCCCCGATCTTCATCCTCACTAACAGTGTGCTGCCCATGCCTGCTCTGCCTTTCTCCAGAAAATCAATCATATGGGTATGGGCTCCCACTGTTACCAGCCATTCTGCGCCTTGTTCATTGGCTAATAACAGCGCAAAGTCCTCGCTTGTCCCAAAACAGGGCAGCACATGAGCAAATAACCCTAATGCGTCCGTACGAACCAGTCCCGGAGCTCTGCCATCCGGGTACGCATGAACAATGAGTTCTGCACCGCAGGTGAGCGCCCTATCCGTCACGCTGTCCATATCTCCTACAATAAGATCAGGGAGATAACCGCATTCAAGCAGCGCGTCAGCGCCCCCGTCAACCCCGATCAGAACCGGCTTCACCTCGGCAATAAAAGCTTTGGCCGCACACAAGTCCTTTTTATGTCCCCTTCCTCTGGAAACGATAAGTACATGTTGATGTACCATCTCCGTTCGCAGCTTCAATGGGGGAAGCGGCTCCATAACCGCATGCTTTTCCCGCAACGCATAGGTCAGTGAGTTTTCGATGAACTGTTCCATCAGTGTATCCGTTCGAGCGTTCGCCTGCTGCTGTAAATCAAGCCATTTTTCCCTTGTAAATAAAGTGCAGGCTGCGTGTCGATCATTGAAACGAAGCTCATTTTCATAAATGGTAATCTCGGAATTAGGCAGAAAATCTTCAAAGGTTGAATTGTCCACTTCCAGGATAGGAATTTGTTGTTGGAGCAGCATCAGGGGCCCTTGTGTGGGAAAAGTTCCGCTCATCGTCGTTTCACAATTAATAACAGCTTTTACCTTGTGATCAATAAGCTCTTGCGCAACCACTTCATCCAAATCGCGATGCTGGAGAACGACCACTCTCCCAAGAGGCAAATCTCGGAGCAATATCTTGGTGACCGCCCCAACACTTACCTTTCCTTTGCAAAGCGGCATCGGTTTGGTCGTAAACAATGACAACGAAGACCAATTCATGACAGACACCGACTTTCCTTTCGTCTGATAATGAACCTATTGTATCCGTTGCCATGAAATTCTATGTATAAATTGCCTACCGATTGGCAAGCATTGGATGCTAATCAATCAATAACTTCCCATTCCACCTGTACCATACGATCCATCCATGTCCGAATATTAATCTCTATCGCGCTTTCGATTTCTTCATCTGTCATCTCGCCCAGTTTGTGTTCAGCGATCTCCAGAACGTCCTGTTTAACCATTTCCCCGGCAATTGCCAGTTGAACTTGAATACGCATCGTGTTCCCTCTCTTCTGCATAAATGATCCTATGATTATAAATAAACTTTCCATTGCTGCGGCATGCTTTATTGCTTACAATAAAGTAGTCATCATTAAACTTCACCCAAGAAAAGAGGAAATCCAATGTCACGAACACAAGCACAGAAACAAAGACAGCGCAGTTTACGGGAAGGCAAGCTGGACCCAACGATTCAACGCTTACATTGGCATGGCGTAAACCCTGTATCCAAAACCACACCAACCCTGAAAGAATTGCAGAATAAACAATTGCATAAGCACAAATCAAGGAATTTGAACCATTCGCATGGGGACGATTCCTTTTTTCATATGGTTTTAGCGGCTTGAATCATGATTCCATGCTCAGCAGCATAGCGAATTAATGCCTCTGTTTCTTCCGGTCGAAACGTATATTTACAATCAAACCCATTGAAAAACAACGTCCAAGCCTTGACGTCCCCGTTATCCTCGACGGACAACTCCGCCACATATAAGGAATCCGGTTCATCTTCGAACTGCAGCCCGATATGCAACTGCACCTTCCCATCTATCACATCCTGCTCACAATAGTCCATGATCACCTTATAGGACCTCCTATTGAATAAAATCTTTTTTATTTATATAATATACTAACGCGCCCAAGCGAACAAAGATATGGGCATGCAAGTCTTAGGAGGAATTTCATATGGCGTATGATCCGCAAGTAGTAGATGCAACAATTGTTAGCGACAATAAAAAGAATGGTCTTTTCGAAGTTGTCGTCTCATTGAAAGACCGCAACAAATGCCGTCTGTTCTTCGAGAGAAATTCCGAAACTGGCATCGGCAAAGTGACTGATTTGAATAGATTAATGAAAGAGCCTTGCCCGATTTGCCGCAAAGATTACCTTTGCAACTGCCTGGATCGCTACAAAGAATCCATTGCGGATCAAGCACTGGCTTTCATTAAATAATCAGCAGGGCATAATGAAGAGGCTGTGTCAAAAGGTTGCAAACCTTGCGAGCAGCCTCTTTTTTCTGTCTTGCGAGAAAATAAGGCAGCCGAAAGTGCTTATGTACCCCGCGGACAGTAATAGACGCCAATAAGTAAACAGGCTTTGCCACCTTGAGAGATCAGCCTTTAATTAGCGACAAAACCTATTAAGGGAACTCTGGTGCGCTATTTGGGCAAATAGTAGGGATGCGCTGGTGTATCCCTGAGCTCGCCCAAATTCTATATGTAAATAAAGGATCTAAGCAGATACAAGCCGCTTAGATCCTTTTTCATTCAATTGTTATCTTTCCATATGCTTCATACGCAGTTGATAATCCACACAAGCCTGGATCCAAGCTTGCACAATGTCAGGATTTGATGCGAAATGCAAATGCGTGTAACCCGCTACGACATTGCTTTGCACAATGCCCTCCGCTTTGGTGCCTAGCCGGCCTTTGGACCAGAAAGCTGGTTGCACTTCAGCCTGCTCATCCAGTTGAAGCGTCGAATAATGGAATTCATGGCCGCGCGCTTGTTGCCCAGCAGGAAGCAAGAAGTTGCCTTCGGTGCCCGTCACTTCACGGTAGCCGAGCGCCGCTAGCTTCTTCTGCATGGTAACGGTACCTGGGACAATGCCCACCATCGGATACGCGTTTCCTGTGGTATCTACAATTCGATCGGTTAGATACATATAACCGCCGCACTCTGCCAGTGTTGGGATTCCCTCCTGGATCCGGTTGCGGACTGACAGCTTCACAGGCTCATCAGCCCCTAGACGCGCTGCAAACTCCTCTGGAAACCCTCCGCCGATATAGAGGCCATCAGCTTCTGGAGGCACTTCTTCTCCTGCCAGTGGCGAGAAATAGAGACATTCAGCTCCGCTTGCTTCCAGAAGTTCAATATTTTCCGGATAATAAAAATGAAAAGCAGCATCTTTCGCAATAGCTATTTTCACCCGTTTAGCCGTAGTCGCAGTTTCAGCCTTAAACAAGCTTGGCTGGCTTTCAATCTGCTTAGCCTCGGCCGCTGCCAACAACAAATCCAAATTGAGATGAGCCGTCATTTTCTCCGCCAAATGATCAAAAAAAGGCTGCAACTCGCCGCGCCCAATAGATGGTACTAGACCTAAATGTCGTTCCGGCAGTTCCATGCCGACATCTTTGGGCAAATAGCCAAAGACCGGAATGCCGCATTCCTGCTCAATAGCTTGCTTGACCATCTTATAATGGCCTTCACTGCCTGCACGGTTAGCAATCACGCCTACGATGCGATCCCCTTGCCCAAACTGCTGAAATCCTTTTACAATCGCCGCTACACTTCTTGCCATGCTGGCAATATTAACGACAAGCACGACGGGAGAGTCTAGAATACGCCCGATATCCGCGGTACTTCCTTCATCGGTTAGCGGATCTTTGCCATCGAACATTCCCATTACACCTTCGATCAGGGAAATATCCGCGCCCAAGCTGCCGCGTTGGAAAATTTCCTTCACAGCATCGCGTCCAACCATCCAAGAGTCCAGATTGCGCGAAGCTCTCCCTGTAACGGCTGTATGATAGGTGGGATCAATATAATCAGGACCGCATTTAAAACCCTGAACAGCAAGCCCACGCTTCTGAAGCGCGGCCATAATCCCGATCGTTATTGTCGTTTTCCCAACACCGCTGCCTGTTCCGGCAATGACCAGACGGCGCGCCATCACTTGTCACCTTGCCCAGGCTCAGCCGATGTCTCAAACTCAAGCAAGCCCACAGAAATAGTGACGTTGCCGGATTTCTTCTTAATCAACGTCAGCTTGTCTTGCCCGATATACAGCTTAACGGCTGGCTCACTCACAGCATAAGCGCCCGTGAATTTAAATACCGTCTCTGAAGGCGCTTCTACATGAACCGTGTTCAACTGTTCCGGTGTAAAGTAATTAAACTCCCAACCGTGTTTACGAGTCACTTCAAGCAGCCCTTCTTCGTCCTTCTTTAAATCAATCGTACAAACGGCCTTCACACTGCGGATTGAAAAAGATAACTCTTCCAGCGTTTCCGCAATGACTTGTTCAATTTCTTCAGATGCCGTTCCGCGATTGCATCCAATGCCCAGAACTATAACCTTAGGCCGGTACAGCACGCCGTTCGACAGAATACTTTGCTCTTCCGGTTTCAGCATCCGGTGTGTGATCAGCAGGACCGCATTCGGTTCGCTTGCGCGCCCCTCGGCAATCGTGGCAAATCGCACGATGTTCGGAGGGACCGGCCGCTCATGCGTCCACCAATTAGGTTCGCCGGATTCCTGAATCACTGCAATCTTCTCTTCATTCACGACCGCCGCGCTCACCGGCGTCAATTTATCCGCAGAATCCCAAACCCAACCAAACCGACGGCCGAAGAGATCGACAGGGATCGTTTTTTGCACATCCGACGCTGTCGTAATGATGGCTCTAGCCCCGATAGCCGCCGCAACTTCGTGCGTCAATTCATTGGCTCCGCCCAAATGGCCGGATAGAACGCTAATCACATTGTCCCCATTATCATCGATCACGACGACACCGGGATCTTGCTTTTTATCTTTTAACAGCGGAGCGATCATACGCACTACCGCACCTAGCGAAATAATAATGATAAGTCCTTGATAAGCGGGAAACAAAGCCGGAAACAGCATTCTCACACTGCCCTCAAACAGTTGTATCGAGCGCTGCTCTTCATCTCCCTTAACGAATTTACTCATGTAATAAACATCTGTACCACTCATCTGCTCATTCAGTTTACGAGCGATTTCTACACCATGTTTCGTAATCGCAACAACGGCAAAATCATTCTTTTGCCGAATTTCCGGGATTACCCCCTCTTGCAAACTGATCATGGCTTTACCCCTCTGCGAAAACGGTGGGTGAAGGATTTATCATAGAGTTTCGAACGATATTCCTCCTTGCCATGAATCTCAGGATCAAGCGCCCAGCCAGCCAAAATCATCGCATGAGAACGAATGCCATGCTTGCGCATATCTTCTTCCAACTGACCTACCGTTGTACGCACAATGAGTTGATCCGGCCAAGTCGCCCGCTGCACGACAGCTACAGGCGTCTCTTCACTCCAACCTGCTTCTACAAACTCGCTGACCACTTTTTTAATCAAGGTTGCGCTCAAAAATAAAGCGATCGTACAGTGATGTGCAGCAAGATCTCTTAATTTCTCAAGTTCCGGCACCGGGGTGCGCCCTTCTGCCCGTGTCAAAATAACCGTTTGGGTAAGGTCTGGAATTGTCAGTTCTGCACCAACAGCTGCCGCTGAAGCGAAAACAGAGCTTACCCCAGGAACAATTTCGTAGCCGATATTCTCTTTGCGCAGCAGCGCGATTTGTTCCATCGTTGCACCGAACATGGCCGGATCGCCGGTATGGACGCGCACGACCATTTTCCCTTGTTTTAAGCGATCAACGATAATGCCTACCATTTCGGCCAAATCCATTCCCGAACTTTTCAACACTTCCGCTTCCGGCTTTGCTTTGGCAATCAGTTCTTCATTCACCAGAGAATCCGTGTACATCACGACATCCGCTTGCTGAAGCAGCTTTAAGCCTTTTACAGTGATCAAATCCGGATCTCCCGGGCCTGCGCCAATAATATAAAGTTTCATCTATTTTCTCACCACCATTAAGGTTAAATATTCCAGTTCACGGCCCTGCAGCTCTTCCACATTGCGCCAAATTTCCTCTTCCGAAGAAGTCACCTTGGTAAGCACGGAGGCTTTGTTCACAAGCCCTAAGTCACGCAGCACCGAAAGCATCAAATCGATTACTTTGGCCACTTTAATAAATACAACGCAGTCATGTTCTTCAATGGCTTTACGCATCTTGTCATAATCGTCCATTGCCGGAACAATTGCGATCTGCTCATCCCCGTCAGCCAAAGGGATACCGAGCCTGGAAGCCGAAGCGTTGATGGACGAAATGCCGGGAATCGAGACAGCTTTCACTTCAGGATGACGCTCGTTCATGAGCCTCATCAAGTGAATATAGGTGCTATAAATCATCGGATCACCCTCGGTTACGAAAGCGACATCCTTCCCTTGCACCAAATGTTCCCAGACACTCTCTACCGTCTTCGTCCATTGTATTTCCAAAGCTTCTTTATCCCTTGTCATTGGAAAAGTGAGTCCCATCATCTCTTTTTGCTCAGTGTTTACGTAGAGCTCTGTAATCGCCAGCGCATAACTTTTGGCGCCGCGCTTCTTTCTTGGGTAGGCGATAACCGGGCATTCTTTCAGCAGCCTGAAAGCTTTCACTGTAATTAATTCCGGGTCCCCAGGGCCTACCCCTAATCCATACAGCGTTCCAAGATTACTCATCGCCGCTTCCTCCCTCGTCGTCATCTTGCTTGCGCTGTGCTGTGATGATATAAATCGGATTCAATGCATCAAATCTTTTCATATGTAAAATCGGCTTGCTGCGCGATACTTGCACGAGTGAAATCTGTGTGGTAAACCCAACCTTTGTAAAGGTTTTGTCTGCTTCATACAGCGTCTCAATCGTCGCGGCATTCAGAACAATCCGACCGTTCGGCTTTAATCTGGCTGCGCAGATCTCCAGCAGTTCTTGCATTTCGCCGCCGCTTCCACCAATAAATATCGCATCTGGATCAGCGAAGTCCTCCAGTCCCTTAGGTGCTCTACCATGGACAGCCGTTAGATCAACGCGAAATTTGGCGCTGTTTTCCAAACAATTGCGAAGATCATCTTCATTTTTCTCAATTGCAAATACGGCACCTTCACGGGCAATGCGCGCAGCTTCGATGGCAACAGAGCCTGTACATGTGCCGATATCCCAAACCACACTGTCTGAGCGCAGCCCTAATTGGCTGATGCTTAGTACGCGCACCTCTTTTTTGGTAATTAGCCCTTTATCGGGTTTCCGTTGGGCAAATTGGTCATCTTCAATCCCCAGGGGCCAGGCGGGGCCAGCCGTTTGTCTTTTCAAAACAATAACATTCAACGGTGAAAACGAAGCGCCTACTAGTTGATCCAAATCGTACCAACCAACTCGTTCGTCATCTCCCTCCAAGTTCTCGGCTACGAATGCCCGATATTCGGTCATGCCAAAAGACAGCAAATAAGCCGCAATGGCGCTCGGTGAATTCGTTTCATCGGTCAGCAGCGCGACCTTCTCTTTGCCGTCAATTCGCTGCGCTAGACCCTTGATACTGCGGCCATGGACACTCGTAATATAAGCATCGTGCCAGCTTTCTCCCATCCGGGCAAAAGCCAACTGAATAGAGCTGAGCGCTGGATAAAACGCAACCCCTTCCAGCTTTTTGGCGACGTAGCCTCCTATGCCATAAAATAAAGGATCGCCCGATGCCAAAATCACAACCGAGCGTTCTTCCTTCTGAAGTTTTTGAATCAGCTCAGGCAAGCTGCCCTTAATTACGATTTTCTCCCCTTGAAAGTCAGGAAAAAAAGCCAGAATGCGCTCTCCGCCAACCAGCACTTCACTCTCGTCAATCCATTTCTTGTACAAAGGAAGTAGACTCCCTTGACCGTTATCGCCGATTCCGATTAATTTCACTTGTTTGCTCATTCGTATCCCATCTCTCCATTCTGCCCGTGCTTCACCATGGCCGATTTACCTAACAGCTCGGCTTTCATGGAAATAATGACGGTTTCAATGCGATCGAACCCATCGCGACCTACCTCTTCAAGTCCGGCCAAATTACAACGTTCACATAACCGTTCAAAATATCGCAAATAGCCTTGTGCGGCCATCATATCTCCTACCTGTGAGGCCGTATTCGCACCTCTAATTTCGGCCACCAGCTCATCTGATGCCTCCGATTCAATCGCCACTTGGGCAAGAAAATCGAAATCAACCGCAGCCGACTTGGAATGCACCATCATTACGCCCTGTGCCACTTTCGAGAATTTCCCCATCATGCCAACCAGGGTAATTTTGCGGATGCCTTGGCGCTGTGCTTGAGTCAAAGCAAACCCGACGAAGTCCCCCATCTCGATGAAGGCTTCCTCCGGTAGCTCGGGATACATATTGATCCCGAAGATCTCGGTCCGGCCACCCGTCGAAAGCACAAGCTGATCGCAGCCGCATTTCACAGCGACGCGAATCGCCTGTGCGACGCTAGCCTTGTAGGCCGCGGTCGAGAACGGCACCACCGTTCCGCGGGTGCCGAGGATCGAGATCCCGCCGAGAATGCCCAGACGCCCATTCAGCGTCTTCTTGGCGATCTCTTCGCCGGCGGGAACAGAAACGAGCACGTCAACTCCGTGCTCGATCTCATAATGGTCAAGCACACCCTGCACGGTTTCGCGGATCATCTTCCGCGGCACCGGGTTGATGGCCGCTTGACCGACCTCGACCGGCAGGCCGGGCTTGGTTACCCGCCCGACGCCAACGCCGCCATCGATGCCGACGCCTGGCTCGGCACGGAAGCTCACGCGCACGATGATTTCCGCACCGTGCGTCGCATCAGGATCATCGCCACCGTCCTTGATGACGGTGGCTTCGCCCCACTGCTGCGTAAAGGTGCAGCTGGTCAGGGCAAATTCAACCGTCTCCCCAATGGGGATACGGATTTGCACGAGCTCTTGCGGCGCTTGCTCAATCAGCGCCACAAGAGCCGCTTTGGCTCCTGCCGTTGCGCAGGAGCCAGTCGTATAGCCGTGACGCAGCGGCTTGTCCGGCACATCCTGCATCGGCGCTACTCCTTACGCGACGCCATAATCGACAGCGCGTTGACGGCTGCTACGGCAACCGGGCTGCCGCCCTTACGGCCTATATTCGTGATGAATGGAATATCCAGCTTCGCTAACTCATCCTTGGACTCGGCTGCGGATACGAATCCAACCGGCACACCTACGATAAGTCCTGGCTTTGCGATCCCCTCTTTAACGAGTCGAATCAATTCGAGCAAGGCTGTCGGTGCATTCCCAATCGCATAGATGCCGCCGTCTGCTTCTTTGATCGCTTTGCGAATAGAAATAATCGCACGCGTCGTATTTAATCGCTTCGCTTCCTCCATCACATCTTTATCGGAGATGTAAACTCGGACATCTCCACCGAATTGTTCAATACGGGGTTTGCTTATACCGACTTGGACCATTTGCACATCGGCAACAACGATTTTACCTGCCCGGATAGCCGCAATTCCTGCTTCGATCGCTCGCGGGTGAAAGACGAGACTGCGCCCGAGCTCAAAATCCGCAGATGCATGAATGACCCGCTGAACGACTGGATATTGCTCCGCAGTAAAAGGGTGCTCACCAAGTTCCTCGGTAATCATCTCAAAACTTTTCTCCTCGATTTCCTGTGGTTGCACGGTTAATGGCTTAAATTCCGTATGAAAATCCATCTTGATTACGCCTCCTTGTGGATCTGGATACTATCATTTATGAATTGAATAACCCCTTCGAACTCGGAATATAGTGTTCCATATTCCAGCTCGGGCCGGCCAATGACTATACTTGGTATGCCCATTTCCAGCGCTGCTTCAAGCTTCTCATCCACAGCACCGACTTTCCCGCTCTCTTTGGTTATCATCAGAGTGACTTTATAGTGATCGTACAGAGCTTTGTTTAGTTCTTTGGAGAATGGCCCTTGCATCGCGATAATATTTTTTTGCTCAATACCTAGTTCTTCGCATTTCTCCATATTATCCTGACGTGGCAGCATACGCGCAATCAGTCTTGTGTCCGACAGTCCCACCAATCTATCGGCAAAGATTTTCAACGTTTTGCTGCCGGTTGTGAGCATGATATTGCCTCGTTTATCGGCTGCAAGCTCAGCAGCTTGCTTATAATCGTCTACGGTCGTAATTAACGCGCCTTGTTCGATCGAGAGGCTCTGACGTTCAAAGCGAACATAAGGAACTTCAGCCAGTTTGGCAGCGCTCATCGCATTCTTTGAAGCTTCTTCCGCAAACGGGTGCGTTGCATCAACGACAAGGGGAATCCCTTTATCCCGTATCAACTGGTTCATGTCTTCTGCGGTTAAGCGGCCTGTGAGAACGGGCAAGCCTTCGGTTTCCATGCTCTTCGCAGCGCTTTCCGTTACGACCGTCGTCAGCACCTCATAGCCTGCTGCGCGAATTCTCAGAGCCAGTTCGCGGGCGTCACTAGTACCTGCAAGCACGAGAATGATCATTTGGTGCCTCCTGTGTGTGCATGGTCGTGTTTATGATCATGGTGATCATGGTGATCATGGTCATGATCGTGATGGTCGTGGTCATGGTCATGGTGATGATCATGGTGGTCGTGATTATGATGGTCATGATCATGGTCATGATGATGGTGGTCGTCGTGATCATGATGATGGTGATGGTCGATATGTTTCATTGCTTCCAAACGATATTGGCACATGTCGCAATTCATCTTCACTTCATCTTGGAGCGCTTCTTGTGCTCGGCCAATCAGAATGTCTTGCAGCAGCGGATGGAATCCAAAGTAAGGTGCCAATTCAAATTCCTGCTCCGGATATGTCACACGATAACCTTGAACCATTTGTTCCATACGTTGAATCAACACGCCCGTAAACAAGAAGTAAGGTAATATAATCACTTTCTTCGCACCAAGTCGCAGACAGCGTTCAATGCCTGCATCCATAAGCGGAGCTGTTACCCCGATGAATGCTGTTTCAACCCACTGCACTTTGAGTTTCTCCCAGAATAAACGGGAAATTTTGAAAAGATCGCTGTTCGCATCCGCATCAGAGCTGCCACGTCCTACAATCAGCAGAGCTGTTTCTTCCAAATCATCCTCAGCGCGAACACCTAGATTTTCCAGTCTGGAGGTTAAAATGTCGAGAATTTGTTCATGTACACCAATCGGTCTGCCATATGTAAATTTCGCCAACGGATATTTCGCCTTGGCCTCATCGATTGCAGCAGGGATGTGAATCTTGGCGTGCCCGGCTGAAAACAAAATAATCGGGATGACAACAACGTGTGTGGCACCCAGTTCTATACAACGATCAATTCCTTGCATGATAGTAGGTTGTACAAATTCCAGGAAACAAGTTTCCACAATTTGTTCTTTCATCTTGCTCGCAATTTCCGAAACGAACAGACGAACCTCTTCATTGCCGCCTTCTTCCCGGCTGCCATGCCCCACAAATAGAACTGCATTCATTTCTTATGTCCTCCCATTCCTAATCGCCGCAAAGCGCATTTTCAATGACGAAACCTACAGCTTCTTGGTGGCGATATCCCTCAATCTCTTTGACACGTTTGAAAAATTTATGAAAGCGCTCGTTCGGATGTCCTTCTTTCTTGTACCGCTCGACAATTCGCGTCACCAAATCCACCAGTTCATTTGGCTCAATGCCTTCAGCTACGGGCTGAGCAGCATGGGCATTCCTGCCGACGGTTTTACCTCCAAGAAATAAATCGAACTTCTCCTTGCGATAAACAATGCCGATATCTTGCTGAACAGCACCATAACACGCCATCCCACAGCCGTTGAAACCGATCTTCAATTCTTTGGGTACTTCCAAATTGCCGATTCGGTTATGAATGGCTTCCGCATACGGGATGGAGTCGCCTTTCTCCAAATTGCAAAAATCACATGCTTTTATTTGCGCAACATCACCGATGGGCGACAACAGCAAGCCAAGCGCGCTAAGCTCTGAAGTAATTCGATTCGGATCATCGGTTTGCACGCGAACGATCAACTGATGATGCGGGGAATATTCAATATCCCCACGGTCTCCCACAATCTCTCCAAGAGCGCACAACTGCGCAGCTGACATTTTTTTATTCGCGATGCCAGGACTGACAGCAAACTCAAAAATCGCTTGTGTCGCAATCAACTTAGAGTCGAACGCCAAAGCCGGACTATCCTTCCCTTGTGAGACCAACTGCAATGCTTCCATCGCCAATTGCAAGGAATTGCTGGATTGCGCTTGTGGTGATGACTTGAGCAGCGCTGGCTCAGCATTGTCTACAGACTCATCTTCTTCAATAAGCTCGCCTTCTTCATCATAAGCTTCGAAGGACTCATCGAAATCCGCTTCATCTTCCAATTGCTCCAATGCCCACGGCTCTGCTTCCGACTTCAATCTTTGATGAGGTTTCAGAGGCTGCGTTTCTGCGCTTAAGGTATATTTCCGCTGATAACCGCGGGGTGTAATCATGAGACCTTCATATAACTTGGTCGCAGAATTCCCGATAATAATCGTGGTCAGCATGCCGATATCATGATTCAGCATGTCTTCGAGAGTTGTCACAACCGTATGCTGGCGATCGCGATACGCGCTTTTCACAATGCCAACCGGTGTAAGCGGGGAACGGTATTTCAACAAAATTCGCTGGGTCTCCACAATTTGCCTGGTTCTCCTGCCACTCCGAGGGTTATACAGCGCGATCACGAAATCGGCCATTCCCGCGGCTTCTACCCGCTTCGCAATTAACTCCCATGGTGTCAGATGATCACTTAAACTAATTGTACAAGAATCATGCATAATAGGAGCTCCCAGCAGGGAACCGGAAGAGTGTACTGCCGAAATCCCCGGTATGACTTCAACCTCTACGCCGCCTTCACGTTTCCACCCTTGCTCCATTAGCACTTCATACACTAGCCCGGCCATCCCGTATACGCCGGCGTCTCCACTCGAGATGACAGCTACTTTCTTGCCTAGTTTAGCTTGTCTGACAGCTTCCTGAGCACGACTGACTTCTTCCGTCATCCCCGTCCGGACAACCTGCTGCTCCGACAATAAGCCGGCAATCAAATCAACATAGGTGTTATAACCAATGATGATTTCACTCTCTTGAATGGCTTCCCTTGCGCGTTTGGTAATATGTTCAAAGCTCCCTGGGCCAAAGCCAATAATGAGCAATTTTCCTGCCATTTCGGATCACCCTTTCTCCCTAATTAAGCTAAAAAAAAGCATTTCCAACATGAGACATGTTAGAAATGCTTGGTAAATTACTACAAGTCAATGAAACAGGAGTAACCGCTCTCTAACACGGCCTAAGTCCTCGTAGGTTATTGTGTTGTTGATTTAGGCAGGTTTCCTGACTTTAATCAACTGCTTGCGTCTTCCCAGGTATATGCCCAGTGACTTGCTGCAAGGAGCTGCCGTTATTGCACGGCTTGATTATTACAGTGGCGGGTCCGTGCCGGTTTTTCACCGGTCTTCCCTTTTAAACTATATGCAAATGGAGACATACAGCACCTAAATCCATTGATATGCAATTAGAATCATCCTATCATCTATTGATAGGCTTTGTCACGTACTTTACTTATTCATAGATTGAACGATACAAACCCTCTAGTAAACTCCGATAATTTGTAGGATCAAAGTTAATTTCTGCGAAAGAGACATGAATAACTTTATTGCTTGTTTTTACAATAAAAAAGCTGTTTTCCGCTTGTTCCGGATCAATATAAGTGAAACACTCTAACTGGCTGCTGCCTGTTCGCTCACTCAAAAAAGCCGTAGCTTCCGCACTTGCATTCGCATATTTGGGCATTCTTTAATTTCCTTTCTATGAAACAATCTATTCCTATTTAGTATACGATACATCACTGCTAAACATTCTCTTCTTTTTCAAAAGTATTTCTTTAATTTTCTGAATTTTCATACTATAATAAAACTATCAAGATATCGCTTTCATTTCAATCATGAAGGAGGAATTGATATGAGTAGTCATGACAATGGGTTGGTGTTTGTGTTTACCGGTACAAGCGGTTCGGGTCGCAAAACCATTGCCCACCGCATTGCCCAAGAACTTGGCTTCTCGTCCGTTGTTTCGTATACGACCCGCACACCAAGACCGAAGGAAATCAACGGCAAGGACTACAACTTCACTACGCGGAACGCTTTTATTGAAAGTGATATTGCTGGTGAGTTCTTTCAAACCGCCGAAATTGACGGAAATTTCTACGGTATTAAGAAAGCCGACATCGATGAATCCCTGCGCAAAAACGGAATGATTTATGTCATTGTTAATCGTTACGCCGCCAACCGCTTCAAGTACATTTATGGAGAACGTGCGGTGCGCTTATTCATCTATGTGAACAAACAAACCATCATGGAACGCCTGCTCGCCCACAATACCTCGACAGACGTCATCGATCACTATATGAATCATTACATAGAGGAAGTCTCCTATCGCAAAGACTGCGAGCATGTATTTGAAAACATGGATCTGCAAGAAACAATCAACAAAGTGAAAGCAACGATGCTCGCCCATATGCCTACGACAACAAGCTGACTCAGCGATTTAAAGACAAGAGACCCGGAATCAATTCCGAGTCTCTTTTTTTACTTTAATGGTGCCTTTTTTCTTTTCAAGGCTACATAGCCGCCTAACAACGAAATTGGAATAATGACAACAAAGCCAATCAATTCGAACCACAAGGGAACCCCATGATCCGTCAGCATCGAATCAAAACCAATTGCAGCCCCGATAACACCGATAATAGCTGCATTGAAATATTCGGCTCGTTTTGCTACCTTTGCCGCGATGAACCCTCCGAAAAATGACCAAAACAGACCCATGATCATTAAGATAAGCAATAATCCAATATTCGAATAGATTGCTTTTATCGCTTCTTCATTCACAGGGCGTCCTGCAAAATATATACTACCAAATAATGCAGTCGATATATAAGTTCCTAGATTATCAACGGCTACTCCAAGCAGTACACCCATGAAATGAAATTTTCTTTCACTTTTTTGTTCAGCCATAGATTTTTCTTCGCTCCTGATTCATTTCGAACTCCCAACCTAATCCATAATACCATGTGACTGTCTGAGTATCCAGTTCTCAACGAGTTACCTTCGCTAAATCCTCCGCTTGGCCCTTGATAAACTGGTTGCGCTTGCTCAGGAAATTAGCCATATATCGCTCCAGGAACAACCAATCAGCCAGCTTCCCCAATACGCCATAAGGTGAGGTATAATCGAACGTATCGACGATACGTGTTCCTTGCTCCTCCGCATAAAAGTGGTGGGAATGCCGGAACCTTTGGAACGCTCCCCGCACCATTTCATCGACAAAATATGTTGGTTTCTCCATTTCCGTTATTTGAACCGTCAACTGCTGTTTGACGCCTAAATGAACGGCTTCCCAGGTGACTGTCTCGCCGAGTTCAATGAAACCACGCGTCCTGCCTGCTATCGCTTTCTCCTTCGTTTGGGAGGTCGACGCCTCATGGATATCGATGCTCCGCGTTAAATCAAAGACCACATCAATCGGCGCATGGATCAGTAATTCTTGCTTAATTAACGGCATAGAATCCTTATCTCCACCACGGCGCCTGCGGATACTCTGCCGCTTGTATGTGTATGGTTTGACCTATTCTGGGAGTTGCAATCGCAACATCGCTCTCATACGCTGCTCTGACGGCTCGAGACACCGAATCGTTCCAATCGTGAACCGCCAGCGTGAAGGCTCCCCAATGTATCGGAATCAGCAGCTTCCCTTTTACATCCAGATGCGCTTGAACGGTTTCTTCCGGCATCATATGAATATCCGACCAGCGTTTATCATATTGACCGCATTCCATTAATGTCAGATCGAACGGACCATATTTGTTACCTATCTCTTTAAAATGTGGTGCATACCCACTGTCGCCACTGAAGAATACTTTCGACTTCTGGCCTTGAATTACCCACGAACACCACAACGTAGCGCCGCGGTCAGTTAAGCTTCTACCCGAGAAGTGGGTTGCCGGTGTACAAGCCAGCTTAAGACCTTCGAAAGTCAACTCATCCCACCAGTCATACTCGGCAATTGATTCAGCTTTGATGCCCCAACGAATCAAATGGCCGCCAACACCCAGTGGTACCAGAAAATGTTTCACCTTATGCTTTAATTTCATAATCGATCCATAATCCAAATGATCATAATGATCATGGGATAGCAGAACAGCATCAATCTCCGGTAATTCAGCAATTTCAAAAGGCAATCCGCCGCTATATCTGCCTTTGCCGAACCAAGGGAAAGGCGAAGGAGCCCGCCCGAACATCGGGTCCAAGAGCAGTGTTTTCCCGTCAATGGTTAGAAGCGACGCCGAGTGCCCAAACCATGTGACCTTCGTTTCCCTATCTATCTCGAAAGAAGGCACATCCATACCAGGCGGACTCGCAGGGCGCCGATTCGGACTGCTTTTCGAAAAATCACGCAAAATGCTTAATGATGTCTTCAGGCTCGTATCCATCATCGTAGGCACAGGATTTTGGAACTTCCCGTTGATATACTGTGGCGAACCCGTTAACTCCTGAATTTTCACCTGTGAGGGTTTTCGCCCAAACTGCGGGTACACATTCATAAAAATAATGACCGAAATCACAACTACTGCAACAATAACAATCCAAGTCAATAACACCTTCGCGGCCTCCAAGCTGATCTTTTGTGAATTAGTCTTTTATTTTTCCAATGCCGATATACAAAAATAAATTGACTAGATGTAATAACGTAAATTTTCATCGTATGGTTCCAAAATTCTTCGGCAATCGGGACAATAGCACAATCCATCACTGCGCCCAAGCATTCCTTCAAAATAGTCATAAGCTATCTCGAAACACAAACCATTTCAAACTTGGAGGTTGATTCGGATGAGTTGTGGAACTGGCGGTTATAATTCTTCAGCAGCTATTTTGGTACTTTTCATCTTATTAGTTATCATCACTAGTGCATTTGTTTGGTAATTCCAAACTGTACAGAAAGGGCTGCCTATTCTAATAGGCGGCTTTTTCACATACAAAAACAAGAAAAGAGCGCTCTGATGATCAGAGTGCTCTTGCTATTGCCTATATCTATCCATCCGGATTTAGATCAGTTCATATAACTGGGTAACCTCACATCGTAAGGTTGCCGCAATTTGGATAGCCGATTTCAACGGCATGATTCTTTTGTTGTCGATAAAATCAACCAGCTTCTCTGGCTTTGTTTGCAATGTCTGCGCAAGTTCCTGAACGGTCATGCCGGACTCATGAAGCCGATCATTCAGCAAGCACCGACCGAGCTCATATTTCATTGTGCAGCGCAGCCTCCATCCGTCCCTTAGAAATAATTTTCAAGAAAGCTTTTGACGAGTAAAAAAGGAAGCGCACCAATGGAGACAAAAGCGAAAAAGAAACCTTGCAGAAAATTTTTGAACATTTTCACAACCATCACTCCTATCTATTATGTCCAAATTGTGAATAACCTTATTCTACTCCTTTGTCAGTCGCCTTACCTGAATATTAGATTAAATTTCCGGCGGGATGTCCAATCGGGACATCAGCACATTCCTTCCCCCTGCCCAAACATCTATGAGCATTTGTCATACATTAATTCTGTAAGACACACGAATTCCTTACGAGAGGGTGAATTTAAATGTCATACGTAGGTGGCGTAGGTTGTGGAACTGGTGTAGGCTACAGTAATTCTGCAGCAATTTTGGTTCTTTTCATCTTGCTCGTTATCATCACTAGCGCATTTGTTTGGTAATCTGATTTCTAACAAATAAACAAAAGCTACCTGGAAAACAGGTAGCTTTTGAATGTTTACTATGTAAATGAGTAATCCTTCTTATTGCTCAGGAATGCAAGAAATGAAGCGTTCGATCGTCCCGTCAAAAGGAAATTTATTGTCTTGAATGCGCTGCCTTAGGTGCTCCAGTTCATTTCTTGCTTGCTGAATTAACGAATCTGGATATGCAAACTTCACTGCATTCACCAAGAATTCGTCTTCGTCCACAACCAGCCATTCCCCCTGCCGCCGAACATAGTCCAGATCCAAATCAACAAAGGTAACCTCATGTGGACTGCTTTTTGCCGGCTCATTAATATTGCAATAGAACTGATGGATAAGCCCATCCATAATATCGGCACTCACCGTAAACCAGGAGTCAAATGAAAAAAACTCAATGCTCCAATTATTAACCGTAAATACCTTTTGCTTCGTGTGGTGATGCAGTTTTCTCCCGTATTCACTTAAAACAATGATGTAGGTGTCCGTTCTTTCCAAGACAGTTGAGGTCCACTCATAGTGCTTGTGATTCCCGTATTTGAGCGCTTTAATTGTGATTTGATTACTCATGTTTTCCAGACCTTTCTAGACATTCATACATAATATCTTCCTCTTTTTTTCATGCTAAGATTAGGTGTTTTTATGAGGAGGTAATTTTGAAAATGAGTCTCTTTCACTTAGGTTACACGCTTGCCCTCGGCATTCCGCTCGTCCTCGGCACGATTGCTATCGCTTGGCTGGTCTTTCACCGTAGGAAGAGCAAGTCACGGTAAGCTTTGCGCAAAGCGCCGAAGATGTTGGGTGACAAATAAATTCGAAGTGCAAGAAGCCAGTAAACACAAGGGTTTGCTGGCTTTTCTATGCCAATCCCATTTCGAGTAACAGTGATTATAAGACCCTGTTAGAGCCTTGCGAACGTGATGTAATCGACTTGGGCAGGCTCTGCCGATTCGATCCGAAGTGCCCGGTTGATCTGTCCACGGTGATATTGCCCATGTAAGAGAACCTGCAACAGGATGTCCCGGATGGACGTTTGGAACGGAACTCCGCTCTGGTTCGCATAGTCGATCATCTCGTCCAACTCGGATTCCTCGAGCCCTTCGATATAGACGCGATATTGCACGGCGTTATCGTCGAACATCGTCCGGATCGCCACCAGGTCTTCCGCTTCCTCCCACAACGAATATTGCGTGCTGCCCTTGCCCTGCAATCGGGACAGCCAGACTCGTTCCGCCACCGCGACGTGCCGAACCAGCTTCAGAAGGTCCTTGTTCTTCTTCTCGCTCTTCTCTAGCGCATCCAAGATGCGTCCGTCCGCCCAGTACAGGTGGTCCATCATGCATTTGATCGTCTTCATTTCGGTTTCCCCCTCTTCATCTCATCATTTACTTGAACGCAATTAACAACCCTGAAGTCCATTCCAGTATTTTCGAAGTATTCAAAGACTATCTATTCGATATTTGGTTAAATTGTCCTGCCCGATCCCCGTGCAATCAACCTACCACTCTAATGAACTGTATGATGCTTATAGACGAGAAATTGGCTAGTTTGGCGATCTAATGAACTCAATTGGCGTTATCGAGCAACAGGTAAGCGGAATGGTGACCGTTTGCTCGAGATAACGTGATGGGAATTCATTAGATTTTCCAAATACCTCATTTTGGCTAAATAAAGGGTATTGAGTTCGTTAGTGCTTTGGTCGATCCATTATGATGGCGTAGTTCGATACGCTGAGAATAAGTTAGCTGAATGTGCTTATTTGTTTAGTGTAGGAGCGCAAAAAAAAGAATCACCTATCATCAGGCGATTCTTTTTTATTCTTCCTCAATTCACTCCCTATTCAATACTCCTAACGCTCTCAAGAGACCTTATGCTCAATACGAAGCTTATCAGCCACCATCGCGATGAATTCCGAGTTCGTCGGTTTCGATTTCGAGATATTAATTGTGTAGCCGAAAATAAAGGAGATGCTGTCGATGTTGCCGCGCGTCCAAGCGACTTCAATCGCGTGACGGATCGCGCGCTCTACGCGGCTAGGCGTTGTTTTGTACTTCTCGGCAATTGCCGGGTACAAGGTTTTCGTAATCGCACCGAGGATTTCGATATTGTTGTAGACCATCGTAATCGCTTCGCGCAGATATTGATATCCTTTAATATGTGCAGGAACGCCAATTTCATGTATGATGCTCGTGATGTTGGCATCCAAGTTTTTGCCTTTTGGCATATGTACAACATTGGCTCGTGAAGTTGATGTTGTAGCTGTTGCTTGATTGTTGCCTACAAGCTGCCGAATCCGGTTAGTTAACGTTTCCATATCAAACGGCTTAAGTATGTAATAAGAAGCTCCAAGCTGCACAGCTTTTTGAGTAATGTTTTCTTGGCCAAATGCAGTAAGCATGATGATTTTCGGTTGGGACGGAAGATTCATTTCACGCATCTTTTCAAGTACGCCCAGACCATCCAAATGCGGCATGATAATATCTAAAATGAGCACATCCGGCAGCTCTCGTTGTTGTTCAAGAAAGCGGAGAACTTCATTGCCGTTGTACGCTACACCTACAATTTCCATGTCTTCTTGTTCACCAATGAACTCAGACAACAAATGGGTAAACTCACGATTATCATCAGCTAGTAATACTTGAATTTTTTGCAACTTTAAATCCTCCTTTAGGCTATTAAACAGTTAGTTAATTCTCTCTTGTGTAAAGGTATTCGACACCCCAACTTAAATTCCTTCTGTCGAATATTATTTTTCTTTTCTTTTATTTCACTTTCTTATATAATAGTATATTTATCTTCTTCAAATTACATTTTTCGACATTAACACTTCAAAATGCATATACAGATGTAGAATGAGGTTAAAATAGAATAAAGAATCAAAGGCCACTAACTCGCCTTTGATTCTTTATCGGGACTAGCTGATGAAGGTCTGAGGATAATTCCTGAGTCCTGCAGCATCCATTCAATGAAACAGCCGTAGCCGCTTGTTGGATCGTTTACGAATACATGGGTCACAGCACCGATTAGTTTGCCATTTTGAATAATCGGACTGCCGCTCATGCCTTGTACGATACCGCCTGTTTTATCCAGCAAGCGAGGATCTGTAATTTTGATAACCATACCCTTCGTTCCCGGAAAATCTTGTTTGGACACATGAACAACTTGAATGTCAAACTTCTCAACCTTTTGACCTTCTACAACGGTGTAGATCTGTGCTGGACCTTCCTTCACTTCTTCGGCAAAAGCAACTTGAATGGCTTCTTTATCCAAGCTGTGGTCAGGTGCTGCATACATTTTGCCAAAAATACCGAAGGCGGTATTTCTCTCAATATTGCCGATTACTTTACTGTCTTTATACAGCGTAGCATGTTTCTCTCCCGGATCTCCATTGTGGCTCTTGGAGATGGATGTAACGTTCGAGTATACGATGTCGCCATCACCTACAATAATAGGTGTTTGGGTGTCCATGTCGGTAATAACGTGCCCCAGAGCGCCGTAGACGCCTTGATCAGGTGCATAGAAGGTTAAGGTACCAACACCAGCTGCGGAATCTCGAATATACAATCCTAAGCGATAAGACTTGTCCACAATGTCGTAAACAGGCTGCAGCTTCACAGAAATTTCTTCATTGTTGCGAAGAATTTTCAGATCAAGCGGCGATTTGCTCTCTCCCGATTTGGCAACCAGATCGGCAATCTTGCTTACATCCCTGGAATCCTTGCCGTTAATCTTCGTAATGAGATCGCCAACTTGAATCTTGGCTTCTTCCCCTGGCGAAACTTTTTGGTCTTGGGCAACGGTTACCAAGTGATGGCCTACAACCAAAATACCGGCAGACTTAATTTTTACGCCGATGGTTTGGCCGCCAGGAATCACTTTCAAATCTGGCACAACGTTCACTTTAACCGTCTTGATGGGGATGGCTCCGAACAATTTGAGCTTCATTTCGGTCTGCCCAGAATGGTCGGATTGCAAAGAGATGGGTTCGTTCAGATTAACTTGAAATGAGTGCTGGGCATTGCCATTTACTTTTACAATGTCGGTATCTTTGACCGTCACTTGGGCGCTCACCGGCATCGTTAATTGTAACTGCTTCCCTTGGCCACTGAATAAGCGAAGTTCTTGAGGAAAGGAGGCAAAGCTTTGAAAAGGCGGAGACAAACTTACCATACAAACGAAGAAGACGAGCAGGAGTCCGAACAATCTTTTTCTTTTGCTGGATTGCAATATCTTCACGCTCCTTCACACATCCTAGGGCCCTGACGAACATCGTCGTCAAATGCGTACCTATAAGTTAACCCCAGTCCCCCTGTTTTATAACTGAAAATGATGACTATCTATACTTTTATACCCTTGATTTCTTATTTCTTGCCATGGCAAGCATTTCCCCTGCGTGATGCAGCGTCGTTTCCGTCACTTCCACGCCCCCAAGCATGCGGGCTAATTCCTCAATGCGCCCCGCATCCGGCATGTCTTGAACACGCGTGAACGTTCTCTCTTGATCCACTTCTTTACGAATATAGAAATGAACATCGGCGAAGCTGGCAACTTGAGGCAAATGAGTAATTGAGAATACTTGGCACGTTGTCGACAGCACTGACATTTTCTCAGCGATAGCTTGCGCCGCGCGACCGCTGACGCCAGTATCCACTTCATCAAAAACAAGAACAGGAATTTGATCAATCCTTGCAAAAATAGTCTTCATCGCGAGCATGATCCGTGAAAGCTCCCCGCCAGAAGCAATCTTGCTCAAGCCACGCAAGGGCTCACCTGGGTTCGGAGCCATCAGGAATTCAATTTGATCAATACCGTGACGCGAATAGCGAACTTTCTTGCCCTCAACTTCGATACCGCCTCGTTCATCGACCGCCTGCTCAACCTGGACACGGAATTGGGTCCGCTCCATTTGCAGATCACGCAGCTCATGTTCGATCTGAACACCCAACTGTTGAGCGATCCCTTTGCGCAGATTGGACAGATCCAACGCAGCCACGCTAAGCTGTTTTTCCAAGACGATCAGTTTTTCTTCTATTTTTCGGATATGCTCGTCTTTATTTTCAATGGTGTCGACTTCGGTTTTGATTTTTTCCAAATAGGTGAGGATCTCTTTAATATTCTCTCCATATTTTCGGCGAAGAGACGTGATTGTATCCAATCTTTGTTCAATAAAATCCAATCGGGAAGAATTGAATTCAATGCCATCGCGGTAATCTCGCAGTTGATAAGCCGCGTCTTCCAGTTGATAGTAGGCGGATTGTGCTTGCTCTAAGAGTGGAGCCAAATTCGCAGGATCAAGCTGAACAATATCTTGAATACGAGAAACGGCTTTGCCGGCAGCATCTAATCCGCGATTGGTCGCGTAGAGAAAGTCATACGCCTCCGAACTGCTCTGATACAATTTCTCCGCATTGGCGAGCTTGCGTTTCTCTTCCGCGAGTGTTTCATCCTCACCAATTTTCAACTTCGCTGCTGAAATCTCATCGATCTGGAAACGATAAAGATCTAGCATTTGCAGTGCTTGTTTGCTCGTTTCTTGAATATCGCGCAGATCCTTTTGAAGTTTCATATATTCGTCATAAGCTGCTTGATAGATTTTTTTGGCCGCCTGAATCTCCGAATCTCCGAATAAATCAAGAGAGTGCAAATGCTCTTCGACATTTAATAAAGATTGATGTTCATGCTGCCCATGAATATTAACCAGCCATTCACCCGTTTTGCGCAGCATCGTCAAATTAACAAGTTGGCCGTTAATCCGGCTTGAACTTTTACCAGTAGCCGTAATCTCACGCCGTATAAGCAAATGTTCGCTGGAATCCGCCTGGATGCCGATTTCTGTAAGCGTATGCCAAACCGGATGTGATGGCGGCAATTCAAACATCGCTTCAATCTCCGCTTTGTCAGCGCCATACCGGACCAGGTCTGACGACCCTCTGCCCCCTACAATAAGTGTAAGCGCATCAATGATGATGGACTTACCGGCTCCGGTTTCCCCTGTCAGGACATGAAAACCTGCTTTGAAACGAATATGTACATGTTCAATTACGGCCAAATTACGTATCGAAAGTTCTGTAAGCATCTGCGCCTCCTGGCATTAAGATAGTAAGGACATTACTTCATTAACAAACGTACCACTGTTCTCCTTGCCGCGGCAAATAACGAGAATGGTATCATCGCCACAGATCGTTCCCATGACACCATTCCACTCCAAATTATCAATAAGTGCACAGATCGTATTCGCAGTCCCCGGCAAACATTTCATTACAACCAGATTGTCGGTAGAATCAATGCTGACAAAATGATCGCTTAACGCTCTTCGCAGCCTTTGCATCGGATTGAAGCGTTGATCTGCAGGCATGGAGTATTTATAACGCCCATCATCCAAAGGAATCTTGATCAAGTGCAGCTCTTTGATATCGCGGGATACGGTTGCTTGCGTGACATGGAAACCGGCAGCTCGCAGAGATTCCACCAATTCATCCTGTGTTTCGATCTCATTGTTCGTTATGATTTCTCTGATTTTTACATGCCTTTGACCTTTCATACTTACACCTCTATGTGAAAAGTAATTTTCTGATTTTTGTTCGACGACCTAATCTCATAATTCGCGGATTTACTCGGAAAACCTTTTTATGAAGTGAAAAAACCCATCTCTGGGCCGCGAAAGGCGTTCGCAAAGATGAGTTTATTTGCCATGCAATTTCTGGGCTTCTTTGACCATCTCGGCAATAAACCCTTTCAAAGACGCGGCGTCAACATAAGAAGCTTCACCTTGGGAATCACTTGACCAATAAGCCAGGAATTCAATGTTCCCTTCGCCGCCAGTAATGGGAGAATACGTCAACCCTTTTAATCGAAATCCAAGCTCTTCTGCAAACGTAAGCACTGTATGAAGAACTTCCGCATGAACAGCCGGATCGCGGACGACTCCGGACTTGCCGACTTTTTCTCGGCCAGCTTCGAATTGAGGTTTGATTAAAGCAACAACATGCCCTTGATCCAATAAGATCTCCTTGAGCGGCGGCAGAATGATGCGCAATGAAATGAAGGAAACGTCAATACTTGCAAACGTTGGTCGCGGCCCGTTCAGATCTTCGACTTTCGTATAACGGAAATTCGTTCTCTCCATCACGTGGACCCGCTCATCATTGCGCAGCGACCAGTCCAATTGGTTATAACCGACATCAACCGCATACACGGATGACGCCCCATTTTGCAGCGCGCAGTCGGTGAAGCCTCCTGTTGAAGCTCCAATATCCAACATAACGGCCCCGTTCAAATCAATGCTGAATTGTTTGAGCGCTTTCTCCAACTTAAGTCCGCCTCTACTGACGTAAGGATGCAGCGCACCCTTCACTCTCAATACAGCTTTCCGACTAATCTTCATGCCGGCTTTGTCTGCAGGTTCTTCATCAGCAAAAACAAGGCCTGCCATAATGGCGGCCTTTGCTTTTTCTCTGCTTTCGAAATAGCCTTGTTCAAGAAGCAATATATCTACCCGTTCTTTATCTGATGCTGACATTGTGTTTGTGTAACTCCTATTCGTATCGTTACGAGGCCTAGGCCCGTTGTCGTTTACGTGGTACTAGCTTCTTAACTTCTGCAATCAAATTAGTCGTTGTAAGACCGACTTCTTCACGCTGTTCCTTCACGGACCCATGCTCCACAAAGTAATCCGGAATTCCCATCACGTTCACATGCATGCCAACGACATTGTGACCTGCATAAAATTCCAAAACCGCACTTCCGAAACCACCTTGGATTGTCCCCTCTTCCATTGTAATGACTGGAATGGAGTCGCTGGCAAGCTGCAGCAAGTAAGCTTCATCGAGCGGTTTGATGAATCGTGAATTCACAACACGCAGATGAATGCCTTCTTTGGACAACTGCTCCGCAGCATCCAAAGCGACTTGAACCATTGGACCGACAGCCAACACTGCGGCATAGTCGCCTTCACGAAGTGTTTCCCACTTCCCAATCGGAATCGCCGTCGGCTCTTCGTCTATACTAACTCCGATCCCATTGATACGCGGGTAACGATAGGCAATCGGGCCTTCATCGTATTCAAGCGCCGTTTGCATCATGTCACGAAGTTCCTTCTCATCTTTAGGCATCATCAAAACCATATTCGGCAATGTCCGCAAAAACGAAATATCGTATACCCCTTGATGCGTTTCCCCATCAGGTCCAACGAAACCGGCACGGTCAATCGCGAATGTAACATTCAGCTTAGGCCGGCAAATATCATGCACGACTTGGTCATATGCTCTTTGAAGGAATGTTGAATACACGGCAAAAACAGGCTTCAACCCTTCACTAGCCAGACCCGCGCACAACGTAGCCGCATGCTGCTCCGCAATCCCTACATCAATCATCCGATCAGGGAAATGCTTTGCAAATTTCAGCAGTCCGGAACCACCAGGCATGGCAGGTGTCACAGCAACAATGCGTGAATCCTTCTCAGCCTGTTCGATTAATGTATTGCCAAAAATTTCTGTATACATAGGGGGACCTACGGATTTAAGCACTTGGCCTGATTCGATCTTGTAAGGTCCCAGACCATGCCATGTATGCGAATCCTTTTCAGCAGGTGTATAACCTTTTCCTTTGGTTGTAACGACGTGCACCAGCACAGGACCGTTTACTTTTTCTGCTTGCTTGAGTGTTTCGAACAGTACATGCAAATTATGTCCATCGATAGGACCAATATAGGTGAAACCAAGCTCTTCGAACCAAACGCCATTGAGAACAAAATATTTCAGACTGTCCTTCAGCTTTTCCGCTGTTTTGGCCAGCGTGCCGCCGATGGCAGGAATTTTCTTCAGTAAATGTTCGACTTCTTCCTTGGCTTTCAAATAATGACGATCCGAACGAATTTTGCTCAAATAATTATGAATAGCACCTACGTTAGGCGCAATGGACATTTCGTTGTCATTCAGAATGACCATAATATTTTTCTTTTCGTGACCAATATGATTCATCGCTTCCAGCGCCATACCACCGGTTATTGCGCCATCACCAATAATGGCAACAACCTTGTTGTGTTCACCTTTTAGATCGCGAGCCATCGCCATCCCCATAGCGGCGGATAGAGAAGTTGAGCTATGTCCAGCCTCCCAGACGTCATGCTCGCTTTCGGAACGTTTGACAAAGCCACAAAGGCCCTTATATTTACGCAGCGTATCAAATTTATCTTTGCGACCGGTTAAAATTTTGTGAACGTAAGCTTGATGGCCCACGTCGAAAATCAATTTATCATACGGGCTGTGGAACATGGTATGTAAAGCAATAGTGAGCTCAACCACTCCTAAGTTCGGGGCAAGGTGTCCGCCTGTAACGGACAGCTTTTCAATCAGAAATTGACGGATTTCACCTGCCAATGTCTCAAGCTCCGTCAAGGATAACCGTTTCAAGTCCTCAGGCCGATTGATTTGTTCGAGCAGCACGCTTGTTTCCTCACTTTCAATGTGAAAATGCTAAGATTTCAACATTATATCATAGTTTTGGGTAAATCGTGTAAGTCCACCTAAGAGAGCACCGTTCGGTGCCCCAACCTAGTGGTCTCGCTGCATCAAATAATCCGCCAGTTGCAGCAAGCGCTCTGGATTCGCCAAGTTGGCTTGAAGGAGCGCCGCTTTGGCTTGAAGCGTTAATTCCTTCACTTTTTTCTCGGAAGCTTCGAGTCCGATGAAATAAGGATACGTCACCTTTTGCTGTTTCTCATCGCTTTTGACCGGTTTGCCCAGCTTCTGTTCATCACCGATAATATCCAGAATATCATCCTGAATTTGAAATGCTAACCCAAGCGCATTGCCGAAGTCCGTCAAAGCACTGAGCTGCGCATTCGTAGCCCCGGCGATATGAGCGCCTGCGCGCAAGGAGAAGACAATGAGATCGCTTGTTTTGTGCAAGTGAATGAATTCCAGTTCCTCGAGCTTGGTTAGCCCTTGCTCGCCAAGCATATCCGCAGCTTGACCGCCTACCATCCCGCGAGCCCCTGCATAATCGGCCAGTTCCTCGGTAATGGCAAGCACCCGCTCTGCTGGGATGGCGTGCTCTCGGTGAGCTCTGGTGACGCTGTAGAAAGCTTGTGTAAGCAGGCCGTCACCGGCCAGAATAGCCATAGCTTCTCCATAGACCTTGTGGTTCGTCAGTTTGCCCCGGCGGTAATCATCATTGTCCATTGCCGGCAGATCATCGTGAACCAGCGAATAGGTATGAACCATTTCGATGGCCAAGGCTACCGGCAAGGCCGCTGCTTGGGAGCCTCCAAGAGCCTCCGCTGCGGCGAGCACCATGATCGGGCGCAGTCTTTTGCCCCCTGCCATTAAGGAGTAGTTCATTGACTCCCTAAGTGAACTGGGAACATCCCATTTTTCGGGCAATGCTTGTATTAATGCAGCTTCGACCATGTCGACATGGGAAGCGATATATTCCTGAATGGTGGACGTCGTCTTCAACCTAATTCCCCTTATCTTCCAAGGCAGGTTGGAAAGGCTTTCTGCTTACAGTGCCTGCTTCCCCTTCAACCAGCATCTCAATTTTCTTTTCCACTTGTTCAAGCTTCACCCCGCATAGATGCGAGAGTCGAACGCCTTCCTGATACAAGTCAATCGCTTTCTCCAGCGGTACATCCCCGCTCTCCAACTGAGCCACTATGCGCTCAAGCTGTTCAATCGCTTGTTCGAAGCTAACTTCGGTTTCACTCGTTGACATCTTTGTTCTCCTCCATCCCCGATACCTGACAATTCAATCTGCCATCTTTCAGGCGAATCTTCACCGTATCCCCTACTTGCACTTGGGTAACGGAACGAATGAGCTGCTGCTCTTGATCGTCATACGCCAAGCTGTAGCCCCGCTGCATAACCTTCAGCGGGCTGAGGGCGTCCAAGTGACGGACGCCTGACTGCCACTCCTGCTTCTTCGAGCGCAGGAGGGTCTGCATGGCCGTGAGCATCTGCCGCCCCGCTGTATCCAGGCGGCTCTTCGCGAACACGGCCTGCTCTTTGGGGTTGAAGCTGGATAAGCTGCGCTCCAGCTTCATATGGCGCTCCGCCAGCTTGGCGATGCGCTGGCGCATGCGGTAACCGAGCTGCTCATGCAGCCGGTCGAGCCGCTCGGCAGGCTGCATGAGCAGCTGCCTGCGGGGGTTCGTCAGGAACGCGGAGCGCTTCGCGCGCTCCAGCCGTTCCTGCTTGCGGCGCAGCTGCTGAAGCAGCCCGTAGTGCAGCCGCTGCGACTGCTGCGCCAGCTGTTGCTTCAGCTCGAGGTGGTTCGGCACCGCGAGCTCAGCCGCCGCCGTAGGCGTCGGCGCTCTCAGATCGGCGACGAAGTCCGCGATCGTGAAGTCCGTCTCATGGCCGACGGCCGAGATGACGGGAATAGCGGAGGCGGCGATAGCCCGCGCGACGATCTCCTCGTTGAACGCCCACAGCTCCTCCAAGGAGCCGCCTCCGCGGCCTACGATGAGCACATCGGCTTCCCCGAGTCTATTCATGGCTTCGATCGCCTTGACGATCGAAGGCCCCGCTTGCGCGCCCTGTACCAGGACCGGGTACAGAAGAATCTGAACCGACGGGTAGCGGCGCTGCAGCGTGATGATAACATCACGCACCGCGGCTCCTGTCGGCGAAGTGATCACGCCGATCGCGCGCGGAAACCGAGGAATCGGTTTCTTGCGCTCCGCGGCGAACAGCCCCTCAACTTCGAGCTTCTTCTTCAACTGCTCGAAGGCTAGATACAGACTGCCGATGCCATCCGGCTGCATCGCGGTGACATAGAACTGATAAGCTCCGTCTCTTTCATATACGGAAATATTACCGCGAGCGATCACTTTCGTTCCCTCTTTGGGAATAAATCCGAGCTTCTGGTTATGAGAAGCAAACATAATGCTTTTCAATCTGCCTTCAGCATCTTTGATCGTGAAATACATATGCCCGCTGGAATGATGGGTGAAATTGGAGATTTCACCACGCACCCAGACATCCTGAAGACGAGAATCGCCTTCAAGCAACAGTTTAATATATCGATTTAATTCCTTGACCGATAAGATCTTCGTGTCGTTTCTCGCCATAAGCCCGATTAAACACTCACATTCGATTTGGCTGCACGTGCTGCGGCATCAACCGTATTGCGCAGCAGCATAGTGATGGTCATCGGCCCCACACAACCTGGTACAGGTGTAATCGCACTGGCAATTTCTTTTACCGCTTCGAAGTCAACGTCTCCTGTCAACTTCCCGTCAGCCGGACGATTCATCCCTACATCGATAACAACTGCACCCGGTTTGACATGATGCGCTTTGATCAAATGAGCCTTCCCTACAGCTACAACGAGAATGTCGGCTTGCTTCGTAATTCCCTCCATATTCGGAGTGCGGGAATGCACGACTGATACGGTAGCATGTTCACGCAAGAGCAGCATAGCCATCGGTTTTCCGACAATATTGCTTCTCCCGACAACCACAGCATGCTTGCCCGCAATGTCAACGCCCGTACGCTTCAGAATTTCAATAACCCCATGAGGCGTACAAGGCTTCATGCCGTCTTTGCCAATCATCAGATTCCCGACATTCACTGGATGGAAGCAATCCACATCCTTCAGCGGGTCAATTTCATCCACAACGGCTTCTTCATTGATATGCTTTGGCAGTGGGGATTGAACGAGAATTCCGTTAATTCGACTATCGCTATTAAATCGATGAATCAGATCAATTAATTCTTGCTGTGTCGTTTGCTCAGGCAGGCGGTGGACTTCCGAGTATATCCCTACATCATCACATGCTTTTGCCTTATTTCTAACGTAAACCTGTGAAGCTGCATCTTCCCCGACAATAACAACAACAAGACCAGGTTGATTGCCGCCAGCTGTTAATGCCGCTGCATCTCTCCTGATCTCCTCACGTATGGAACTTACCAATTCTTTTCCGTTAATAACTTGTCCAGACACGCTATTTCCCCCTCAGAATTTTCGTAGATAAGCTTACATCGTAAGGTTGTACTTACGAATACAACGCTTGCTATATAGAAATGGTTCGTATTATCAAATTGAATTAAGACGGCGATACTTTGCTTTTGAGGTCGTCGACTTCCTTAATCATTTTACCCAGAACGCCATTCACGAACTTGCCAGACTCGTCTGTCCCATAATGCTTCGACAAATCAATCGCTTCATTCACGACAACTTTTGGTGGAACATCGTCTCTATACAACATTTCGTAGACAGCCAAACGCAGCACTTCACGATCCACACGTGAGAGCCTGTCCATTGCCCACCCTTTGAGGTACTCTTCCAGCAGCTCGTCGATGCTAACTTTATGACTATAAGTTCCTTCAACTAATTCTACGATATAGACCGGATCTATTTTCTCCCCTTTGAAATCCAGCCCTGTTTCATTATCATGCTCTGCTTCATGAATCGCGACTTGCACAGCTTCCTGCGGGGTTGCCTCGTTCATCTGAATTTGATAAAGACTTTGTACAGCAATTTCTCGTGCCACTCTGCGTTTCATTATGGTCCTCCTAGGCGTTTTGCTCTGGCAAAACTGACTTCTGTTCTTCGTCCTAAAAACTCTTTTTACTAGTATACGTCATATTGGAATGAATCCAAACAAAAAAATCCATGGATGAACCAGGGATTTTAGCGAAACATTCTCCATTTTTGCGTGAGATAGCGCCAAATGTCTTCCAGCATGACGAAACTTTCCTTGCGATCCAGCTTGTTCCCGATATAATATCCGAGCAAAACGATGAAACCAAAGATCAACATATCCCAAAATCCAAAAAACAAATAAATGAAGCCCAAAAAAACGCCTGCTGCCACTCCGCACACTTTGCCCCTATGGGACGCCCAAAGCTCATTCCACATGAGTGGGTTCACCTCTATTCGACTCGGCTTTTAAAAGTTGGGGCTGATTGCACGATGTTCGCAACGAATACGGTTACGGAAGCAACTGGAATGCCGGTAATGTCTTCTATGTAACTTTTCACAGTATTTTGCATCTCTTCCGTCAATTCTGGAATCGAACTTTCTCCATCAACAATCGTTCTAATCGTAATTTCTAGGCCGGATTGATTCACTCTTACGCGTGCTCTGAGATCTTTGGCCCCTTTGGTACGTCCCGCCGCTTTCAACGAAAGATTCTCCACGGTTTCAATCGAAATGCGGATATCCCCAAAATCGGTTCTTTGATCGATAGACGGCGCTTGCGCGCGGCCGCGACGGAGAGTCAGGATGAGAAATCGAACCGAGATAAGCAGCATGATCAAGCTGATTGTAATAGCTGGGTAGGCATAGTTTTTGTCAAAATAGAAATTACTCAATGTTTGACCTGCTTGTTCTAACGGGATCCAGCTTGAAGCTGTGAACAATACAACGATAGAAGCAACTAAAATAATTAGACTATAAAGAAGAAGCAAGAGCCTGTCCACAATTTTACCCACGTAAGCTTGTCCCCTTCCTAAGTTAGAGGAAACCCCCTGCAACCTGTAGGGGGTTTCAATTGATCCATATGGATGCAGCAATTCCGCCTATTTCACACGATGGGCAGCTGCTGTTTCTTCTTCAACCGGTTTCTCTGCCTGTTTAAAATGTACATCATGAATATGAACATTAACCTCAACAACGTTTAAGCCAGTCATTGATTCAATAGCATTCTTCACATTGTTTTGAATGTCACTTGCAACTTCTGGGATTCGGTTTCCATATTCAATGATGATGGAGACGTCAATGGCCGCTTCACGTTGTCCGACTTCTACCTTTACGCCTTTGGACAAATTTTTGCGTCCAAGCAATTCAGCAATACCGCCAGCTAATCCGCCACTCATCCCCGCTACACCTTGTACTTCTACCGTTGCCAAACCGGCAATGATTTCAATAACCTCGGGGGCAATCTGGATGCTGCCTATATCTGTTTTGACGTAATCCGGAGCGATTGTGCTCATTGGGGCACCTCCTTAGATTTTTGTGAAGCAACTATGCTTCGTAATATGAACTTCTTCCTGGCGCTTGATCCAAGGAATGGATAAGCTATCTTAATTTATTACTATACCATTTGGCCAAAAATATGACAAATGATTCTCTTAGAATTTACGAATCCGCATCATTTACATCATGCTCTTCCAAGAACTTAATATCATGGTCACCCTTGATAAATTTCTTATGCTCGAGAAGTTTCAAATGGAAGGGAATCGTTGTATTCACGCCATCAACAGCGAACTCATTCAGTGCTCGTTTCATGCGGGCAATCGCTTCATCACGCGTACTCCCCCATACGATCAGCTTCGCGATCATGGAATCGTAGTGCGGAGGAATCGTGTACCCTGGATAGACTGCGCTATCTACACGAACGCCGAAGCCACCGGGTGGCAGGTAAAACTTCACTTGACCGGCCGAAGGCATGAAGTTGCGATTCGGATCTTCCGCATTGACACGGCATTCGATGGCCCAACCATTGATGCGCACATCTTCTTGTTTGAAAGAAAGCGGGTTGCCTTCAGCAACGCGAATCATCTCTTGAATGATATCGATACCAGTGATCATCTCGGTTACGGGATGTTCAACTTGAATTCGCGTATTCATTTCCATGAAATAGAAATTGCCGTCAGGACCCAGGAGGAACTCTAACGTACCCGCTCCGGAGTAATTCACCGCTTTGGCAGCGCGAACGGCTGCTTGGCCCATCGCTGTACGCGTTTCCTCCGTCAGAATCGGACAAGGAGCTTCTTCTACGAGCTTCTGTCTGCGTCGCTGCACGGAGCAATCGCGTTCACCCAAATGAACAACATTTCCGTGCTTATCGGCTAGAATTTGAATCTCAACATGCTTCATCCCCGTCAAATATTTCTCCAAATAAATGCCGGCATTGCCGAAAGCATTCTGAGCTTCTTGCTGCGCAGCGGTAATTTGTTGAACGAGCGTATCTTCATTCTCGGCAATACGAATACCTTTGCCGCCGCCGCCTGCTGTTGCTTTGATAATAATCGGATACCCGATATCCCGCGCAATAACAATCGCGTCGTCGACGTTGTCGACCAAGCCATCAGAACCTGGAATGATCGGCACTCTGGCTTCTTTCATCGTTTGCTTGGCAACCGCCTTATCGCCCATGCGACTAATCGCATCGGGTGAAGGTCCAATAAACGTGATATTGCAGCTTTCGCAAATTTCTGCGAAGTCCGCATTTTCTGCTAGAAACCCATACCCCGGATGAATGGCATCACATTCTGTCAACGTAGCCACGCTCATCAGGTTCGTAAAGTTCAAATAGCTGTCCTTGGAGGCAGTCGGTCCAATACAATAGGCTTCATCGGCTAATCGCACATGCAGAGCATCGCGATCTGCTTCCGAATAAACAGCTACGCTGTAAATGCCAAGCTCACGACAAGCCCGGATAATACGAACAGCTATTTCTCCTCGGTTCGCTATTAGGATTTTGTGAAAGTTCATTGTTTTTCCTCCTAAAAGTTTTCCGTTAGGAAAACTTACATCGTAAGCCTTCGCTTTAAACGCGCTTACTCCGGTTTCACCAAGAATAAAGGCTGTCCGTATTCTACAAGCTGACCGTTTTCAACGAGAATTTCCACGATCTCACCTTTGATTTCGGCTTCGATTTCGTTCATTAATTTCATGGCTTCAATGATACATACAACCGATTTATCTCCTACTTTGTTGCCAACATTCGTAAAAGGAGCAGAACCTGGAGAAGCAGACTGATAGAAAGTTCCTACCATCGGTGAAACAATCTTATGTAAAGATGAGTCCTCTTGCTTAACATGTCCAGTCGCAGGCAGCGCTGCATCCAAAGCGGCAACAGGGGCCGTATTCGCAATGCTAGCTTGACCAATTGGTGCATATGTGTGTTGTGCGGGAGCCGTAA
Source organism: Paenibacillus sp. HWE-109 (assembly GCF_022163125.1). NCBI lineage: Bacteria > Bacillati > Bacillota > Bacilli > Caryophanales > Paenibacillaceae > Paenibacillus > Paenibacillus sp. HWE-109. Next base: position 4,173,223 of record NZ_CP091881.1, read on the forward strand.
CGTAAATAGGCTCTGATTTGCTTGGTTTACGAATAGCAAGGCGTGCGCCTTCATTTTCGATCTCAAGTTCTTGTAAAGAGGATTGATCGACGAGTTTGATCAACTCTTTGATTTCACTCAATTTGAACATTCATGTCACTCCTTTAGACGTTGGTGAACCAATAAAAAATGCGGTTTCATAGCCGCAACGTATGTATTATACCCATAAACGCAAGAAATGGAAAGAGTCCAGTTTGTCCGGACCCTTTCCATCGCCATTCCCATGTGCGTTGACCTCGCTCTTTCGCCTATGGGCTCACATACTGAATCTTGATGTTTTCTGGTGCTGCGCCTAACTCTTTAACGACCATATCGACGATGGTAACACCTTGGCTTTTTTCCAATTTATCACTTTGAACCGTTACTTTCCACTTGTTTCCATCTTGATTCACAATCGCTTGCGGGAATTCTTTCATCAACACATCTTGCAGATTTTCTACTTTTTCTTGAACATCCGTCAGTTTAGATAAATCATTGGTTGCCTTCGCAACCGCTTCTGGCGATTTCTTGGCATCAATAATAATTTCCATCAAATCGGACGAGGTTTTGCTGAAATATTCGCTCTGTTTCATTTGCTCATTCGTGAAATAATCGCTAGCTGATGTCGTTCTTGCTTGCTCCTCCACTTGCTTCAGCACTTGATCATCTGTCTTGGCTGTGCTGGATTGCGGTGCTTTGGAAGTACCCGTGCTTGTTGTTGTTTTTGCATCTGTTTTGGCATCTGTTTTGACATCTGTTTTCACGTCCGTTTTGGCATCCGTCTTAACCTCTGTCTTGGCGTCGGTTTTTGTCGCATTTTGTGGCGTCGCAACTTTCGTGTCAACTTTTGCATCCTTGCCTGTTGTTGCTTTCACATCTGTTTTAGCGGCATTCGCAGGATCAGCTTGACTCATATCAATCTTCACTTCTTGGCCGGTTTGCGCCGTGCTTGACGCTGCCAAATCGAGTTTGTTGACATCCTCTGTGAACAAGTAATAAGCAGAAAGCACCACCATTAAGCTGAGCATGGATACGAGCCAAATTGTTTGTCTTTTTGCGTTCATTGAATATTCCTCCTCATATTTGGTTGATATTTGCTTTTTTATTCACCCGTTTTGCGGGGTAAGATGGAGATGCGGTGCGCCTCGACGCCAAGGCCTCGTTCAACGGCTTCTGTAATCATTTTTTTCACGGTAAGATTCTCGGCACCTTTTGCGACAACGATAACCCCTCTAATCTTAGGCTTAATATATTTGAGCACAAGTGGTTTTTGGTCGCCTGACACTTGATAGATCACCACTTCACCACTCCGCGTTACCTGGGATATATTCCGGGTTGCCCCGCCATTGTCGCGTTCTGTCGTCATTTGTTGATTGTCATTATAATTTTTGTCGACGGTCATTTCCTCCGTTGATTCAATCGTAACGAGCACTTCTACATCGCCGACACCGACAATTTTTTGTAAGATCTCTTTCAATTGGGACTGATAAGCCGCCTCGTAGTCATGAAAGGTAGAATTTTCCTTGGGTGAGCTGCCTAGAAATGTTTCTTTACTTGGTGGCGGGGAAGCTCGGCCCGCATTGATGGGATCGACATCTTTTACAGTCATAAAGGCATTCATAATCATCAGCGCAGCTCCTAAAAGTCCAATCATAATGACCCATAGCAGCGTATTTTTACGTTTGGGCCCTCCCGGACCTCCGCCGAATTTGTGCTCCATCCATTGCAGCAATGTTCCCATCGATTCACCTCGCAATCCTTCCGTTCCTTTGTGCAAGCTGGATATCAATCTGAGCTGACTCTACTAACCAATTCCGGGCAATGCTTTGTCTAAGCCGCTCTGCTTCTTGTTCATAGGCAGCAGGTAATCCTGGAGCTGCAGCAGCCTTAACATCCGTAGTACTGCTATCAGAAAGCTTTGCTCCTGGTTCGATCCGAATCGGGTCGATCGGTTTCACAGGTTCCATAACCGCTATGCTTTGGGAGTTTCCTTGCTTGGAAGTCATCTTCTTTGCTTCTATATCATCAAGGGTTACCCTGACTTTCATGATCACGGGTTTCCCATTATTGTCGATCTGCGCTGCTACCTGAACATCCTGAATGAGAAGGTCTGTTTGCTTCTGCAAATCCTCTTTCATCATGCCAGCGAGCTGCGTTTGCAGCATCTGTTGAGACTGCTTCTGCCCTTCGGCCTGCAACCTTTGGCCTTCCTTTGTAATAGCTTCCAGCGACTTCATTCCGCTGCTGCCAGCATTGCTCGCAACCAGCGACTTCTCGTTTTGTTTTTGCTCGGCTTGACCAATCAATTGATCCATGTTCCAATCCTTCTGGAACAACTGCAGAACCGGGGACAACAGGGTCAATAGGATGAATAGGCTCATAACTGTTTTGACATAGCGCTGCATAGTATTGCTTGGAAGCAGTAAATCCACAAAGGTGGCCAACATGATGACCATGATGACGGTTTTCAGCCAACCAGCTAACCAATCCATAGTTGGGCTCCTTTCATCGCATCATCACAGACACATTACTGATGGCTATCATGATGGTTAAGGCTAGAAAGAACATTAGGCTAACGGCAGCTAAAGCAGCAAACACGTAAATCAAGCTCTTCCCGATCGTTTGCAGACATGCGATCATGGGACTGTCTCCCAACGGCTGCATTATCGCTGCTGATAAGTTGTAAATGAAGGCAAGCGTCAAAATTTTGATCGCTGGAAAGGCGCAAAGCATCACAAGTATGACAACCCCCACGAGTCCAATCGCATTCTTCACTAGCAAGGAAGCCCCGATTACGGTTTCTGTCGCATCGGAGAACAATCGACCGACAACCGGCACGAAGTTACCGGTGATATACTTGGCCGTCCTAATGGCTACGCCGTCTCTGACCGCCCCTGCTGTCCCTTGTATCGAAATAACGCCAAGGAATACCGTTACGAATACCCCAAGCATACTGAGCGCAATCGTGCGAAGCAGGTTTGCAAGCTGAGTTACCTTGTACTTCTCGCTCAGCGAACTAACGATGTGCAGAACCGCCGAGAAGAACAGCAGCGGGAAAACAAACACATAAATCGCTGTGCCAACCGTGTGAATCATGAAGACAATGAGCGGGTGCAAGATGGCAACGGAAGTCACATTGCCCATAGAAGCCAGCAGAGTCAACAACAAGGGAACAAGGGCAAGCATGAACTGAATCATCGATGTGATGGCATCTTTGGCATAGCCGATGGCCACACTGAAACTATTGATAGCGATGATGATCATCACCATGTAGGTAATGGAATAGCCTAGCTTGCTCACGGTATTCCGTTCGAATGAGCTTTGCAGCGTCTCCAGAATCATACTGAAAATCGTGAGGATAACGATCGAAGCCAGCAGCTTGCCATTGATAATAATTTCATGAAAGACATAGCTAAGAAGTCCTTTGAAAATACTTTTGAAACTAATCCCCTTCGTCCCCAGCAGAAGTTCCATAAAGGTTGGCGGCTTGCTTTCCGGGAAATATCCGCCATACTCTTTCATGAGCTTATCCCAGTATTGCTCGACAGGTTCTGTATTCAAATGATTGGCCTGCTCTTTGATAATGGCATCCGTTGGAGATGCTGCATGAGACAGGTTCGTCATCCCGAGCCAGAAGCCCATAATCAGGATACATACAATCATCCAACGGTGATTCAGTCTCTGGTGCGAATAAAGTAGATTCATTCCTGTCACTCCTAAGTAAATCATCTAAGCCGGCAGCAGCTTAACGACGGTTTCGATAATGACGGTAATGATGGGAATCGCCATCACCATAATGAGCACCTTGCCTGAAAGCTCAATCTTGGAGGCAATAGATTCCTGGCCGGCATCCCGAACTATTTGGGCACCGAACTCAGCAATATAGGCGACGCCGATGATTTTGAGGATGGTTTTGAGGAAAACCATATTAATGCTGGATTTTTGCGCCAGATCCTCAAGCACCTGAATGACCGTAGAAATTTTACCAATCAGAAACAGGAAGATCATGATGCCTGTAAAGGCAGCCAGCAGAAAAGCGAACATCGGCTTCTGCTCTTTGATGATGAGCGTTAATATCGTAACAATGAGTCCGAGGCCTACAATCTGGATGATTTCCATTTGGCCCACCTCATTGGAATAGGAAAATGGTTTTGATTTCTTTAAATAAATGATCGAGCATACTGACGACCATGAAGAGCACGACCACAAAGCCGATAACCGTGACCCAGTGAGCCATATCCTCTTTGCCCATCTGCTTGAGCACCGAATGGATCATCGCGATGATGATGCCGATGCCGGCGATCTGGAAAATGGCATTCACATCTACATTCATTCCAGGCACCTCACTCTGTTGACAAGGAACGACTGCCGCTTGCGGCAATGTCCTTGCTACCCTTAATACATCAAAATCACGATTAATGCGCCGATGAGAACACCAAGGCTTTTCCACATTTTCTCGTAGCGCCGTTGTTCTTCCCTGGATTCGGTCTCTTCGGTTTGCAGTTGGCTGATGGCAAGCCGAATATGTTTGATCTGGTCGCTGCGATCTGTCAGTCCAAGAACGGAGCCTAACTGCAGAACAACTTCTTGCTCGGCTTGTTTCATCGAGGTGCGTGTCCAGACATCCTGTACACTCATGCACCATATCTCCCGCGTGGATAGTCCATCACTGCTCAATAAACGTTCAGCCGTTATGCGAAATAGTGATGACAAGGGGTCAGGCACTTGTTTACTCAGAGAAATGAAAGCTTCAGGCAGCGGTGTGAGGGCATAAGTGATTTCCGTCTCCATTCGTCCTAAAGCGCTGATAAGCGCTCTAATTTGTTTGGGACGCCTGATGTAGTGCGTTGCCTTCAGAAATCCAAATAAAGTCGCTGCGCCAATGATGAGTACCCCGCCAACGAATTTAAGCATCTTCCCTCATCCTTTCCTTACTGGAATGGATTCGAGGGGTTTGCCGTAACGATCCATGATCCGATAGGCAGCTGTTGCCCCTCTGCGACGCTGCAAGATGACATATCTCGTAAATACACCTTCTTCCAGCAGTTGCTTGAGTACAGGCCGCATACGTACATCATCGTAGTCGGCACCGTGAGCTGTGGCGACTACCCGAATTCCGGTATGAACCGCTTCATGAATAGCTTGGGCATCTTCTGGGCGCCCAATTTCATCGACGATCAGCACATCAGGTGATAAAGACCGTATCATCATCATCATGCCTTCCGCCTTGGGACAACCGTCAAGGACATCTGTGCGCGGCCCAAGATCGAATCTAGGGACACCTTTCACACAAGCAGCCAACTCGGATCGTTCATCAATGACCCCAACCTTCTTGCCGGCATTCGCTAGACTGTCCGTCCCCCACTCACCTCGGCTCACTAATCTCGCGATATCACGGAGGAGCGTTGTTTTCCCTTGCTGCGGCGGCGAAATGATGAGCGTATGATGAATACTTCTCATCACGGGATCATACAGGTGCGGCAGCACGGCTTGGCCAACCCCTTGCAGTTCACGAGCAATCCGGATATTGAAGGAACTCACATCACGAATTTGTCTGACATGGCCTTGTTCCAGCACCGTACGTCCTGCTAGTCCTACTCGATGGCCTCCGACAATGGTGATATAGCCACGCCTAAGCTCTTCTTCAAAGGTGTATAAGGAATGATTCGTCAACATCTCCAGCAGGGTCAGACAATCCTGACGATTCGGTTTATAGGCCCTGGCTTCCTGCGCGACGATTTGGCCCCGCTCATCCAGAAAGGCATACCGATCACCCCAGCTAATCTCGAAAGGGCGCGACTCTCGTATCCGGATCTCTTCAACGCTAGCTTGTACTTCTGGCGACAGTTCGGCTAACAGAAGCCGGAGCGACTGGGGGAACAAATGCATAATCGTTGTGAGCATAGCCTGACATCCCTCCAAGTTGTCCAGTCTTCTATATTCATTTCTATGCTTAATAGAAAGAAATATGACCGATTACTTTTTTAAAATACCAATAAATAGACAGCTTACACCCGCAATCACCCACAGCATCTTGCCATAGGAGAGCTTCTCAGCGATTCCTACCAAACCGATGGTAGTTGTCGCTAATAGTACTAGAGGACCTACTAGAGCCAAACCAGAGTTCACTAGGAGCGCCTTCTCCACCGTGGCCAGCCTCAACATGAGAATAGCGGCAATAATCTCAATACTTCCCGACATCATCCTCAGCGAGGCCATCGTTAGGACAATTTTGTTCATTTCTTTTTACTACCTCCTTTAAAAGATTTAGATCTCCATGCATGATTGCGGAGTGAGAGTTAGCTCGAACTTCTTGCATAAGGTAGGGTTAAAGCTTTTTACCCTACCTTATGCGGGCTCGTCTGATTTTAGGCATGCTGGGCACCACCATTTATCCGGGTGCATATGCTGTTCACATAATTGATCCTTCGAAGGACAGTGAGGAGTAATACCATGGAAGTGACCTCTTATTTAAAATGGAACCCCGTTCTGGCCGACCCCACAGGACAAAGGCAGGCCAAACCTAGAACGCTGGGTCAAACGATGGTTATGGATAAAGGCTTGGGCATGTACGCTTTCCAGGATTTATTGAACACCTCCAGCAGTCATCTGGACATGATTAAACTTGGCTTCGGCACGTCGCCGCTCTATCCCCAAGACTTATTGAAAAGTAAAATCAATTTGGCCAAGGAAAGAGGGATTTGCATCTATCCCGGAGGCACTTTTTTGGAAGTGGCCATTACACAGCATGCTGTAGACTCCTTTTTTGATATGATCATCGCACTCGGCTTTAACGGGGTTGAAATTTCCAACGGAACGATTGAAATAGAACGCAAACTCAGAAATGAATTGATCCTTCGCGGTATGGAAGAGGGTTTGGAGGTCATCACGGAATATGGTAAAAAAGGGTGGGGTTCGACCATCGAATTGGAGGAGCTCATTGAAACTGTCATGATTGACACCGAACACGGAGCCAAACTGGTGACGATTGAAGCGCGGGAATCCGGAATAGGTGTGGGTATTTTCGATCAGGCAGGCAAATGTAAGGATGAGGAACTGCAGAATGTGCTTTCCTCCGTTAATGGGCAGCAGCTTCTATGGGAAGCGCCGCTCAAAAGTCAACAGGTGCATTTGATCAGCATGCTCGGGCCTGATATTCATTTGGGAAATATTTCACCGGATGAACTGATCGCACTGGAAGCATTGCGCAGAGGACTTCGTTCGGATACGTTGTCTTTGGGTACCAGAAAGGATTAGAAGATGCATATCGAGGTAGTCGCCAACATCGGCGAAGCAAGAAGTGACGATTTGCTTCATAAGACCGTCATTGTCGTTGATGTTTTACGTGCTACTAGCACGATCATCACCGCACTCGCTAACGGTTGCAAAGCGATTGTTCCTGTCGAAACCGTTATGAAGGCCAAGGAACAAGTTCAAGAGGGCGATCTCTTGGGCGGGGAACGTTACTGCAAAAAAATCCCCGGCTTTGATTTTGGCAATTCTCCCCTAGAATATACAAGAGAAGCCGTACAAGGCAAACGGATCATCCTTACGACGACGAATGGAACCAGAGGCATTCAGAAGTCGATGAAAGCCGACCACATCCTCGCAGGAGCCTTGCTCAACGGCCGAGCCTGCGCCCAAGCTGCCATTGCTTTCAAAAAAGATACGGTCATTCTATGCGCCGGTACACAGGATGTTTTTTCATTCGAAGACGGGATCTGCGCAGGGCTTATCTTGGAAGAGTTCACCCGTTCACTAGGCGAGAAAAACGTCCTCATCAATGATTTTGGTCTAACGATGAGAAGCAGTTACCTGCACAGCAAGGATAGCTTATTTGAAACGCTTGTTTCCTGTGCCAATGGCAAAAAAATGAGTAGATCCGGCTTTCACGATGATCTGATACTCTGTGCCAAGACGAATATCATGGATCAAGTCCCGATTTGGGAACATGATCAAATGATTCTGCTGCCGCGAAGCCTGGCACGCTCAGCGTTCTAAATACAAGCCCCCCTCATAAACTAGGATGGAAGTTAAAGCGTGAGGGGATAAGCAGATGAATGGCGATATACTCTTGGTTGTATTGATTATTATCGGACTGATCGGCCGTTCGCCGATCATTACGACAGCGGCCTGCCTCTTGCTCGCGGTGAAGCTGATTGGTCTGGATCGCTTCTTTCCGACGATGGAGCGAAGAGGCTTGGAGCTCGGCTTGTTATTCCTGACTGTCGGGGTGCTCGTCCCTTTTGCGAGCGAGCGAATCTCCATGAAGGATATCGTTTCTGTTTTCACAACGTGGCCTGGCATCATCGCGCTCCTTGGCGGAGCCATCGCTACTTATATGAATGGCAAAGGGCTGGAACTACTGAAAATAGACCCACAATTAATTGTGGGTCTTGTCATCGGTTCTATCTTTGGCATTGTCTTTATGCGCGGTATTCCGGTAGGCCCTTTGATGGCTGCCGGCATAACGGCCTTTTTATTGAAATTAGCCTACTTTATTGCAGATAAAATAAGATAAGTCTCGGTTAGCGGCGATCTTCCGGCCCGCCAACGAAAGCTTGCTCGGTAGTGTCCAAGCCATAAGCCGTGTGCAAAGCACTTATCACTTCGGTTAAGTTGGAATTGGAGTTATCAATGACGCAGGACATTTTGATCTCGGAGGTGCTAACCAGCGAGATGGAAATGCCCAAGTCGGAAATCACTTTGAACATCGTAGCAGCGACACCAGGCGTACTTACCATGCCTGCTCCAACGATGGACACCTTCACAAGGTTTACTTCGGAAGTAACTTCGCGGTAACCAATCTCTTCACGGATTTGTTCGATAACCGCTAAGGCCCGCTCGCGATCAGCAAGGGTCGTCGTGAAAGAGAAATCAGCGGAACCATTGATCACACCGCTTTGTACAATAATATCAACGTCAATTTGCACTTCAGCAAGTGAAATGAACACTTTAGCCAATTGCCCCGGTTTCTCAGGAACACCCAGAATACTAATTCTTGCTACATTCTTGTCATACGCGATGCCACGAACAACGATTCCTTGTTCCATCACTGCTTCCTCCTTCACGTTGGTACCTTCATTGTAAGTAAAGCTTGAACGCACCACGAGGGTAACGTTGTAATTTTTGGCATATTCAACAGCCCTAGGATGAAGAACCGCAGCTCCCAAATTAGCCAGCTCCAGCATTTCGTCATAAGAAATTTCATTCAGCTTTCTTGCCACTTTCACGATGCGCGGGTCTGTTGAATAAATCCCGTCCACATCCGTGTAGATTTCGCACAGGTCTGCTTTGATAGCAGCAGCCAGCGCGACAGCTGTTGTGTCCGATCCGCCGCGACCCAGTGTTGTAATCTCACCAGCTTCGGTCATCCCCTGGAATCCGGCAACGATGACCACATTGCCTTGTTCAATCGCGTTCAAAACACGCTGCGGCTGAATATCGGAAATCCTTGCTTTTCCATGAACAGCTTCCGTGTAAATCCCACTTTGCCAACCCGTGTAAGACACGGCTTGTTCGCCAAGATTATGTATCGCCATCGATAATAATGCGACAGATACTTGCTCCCCGGTCGTTAACAGCATATCCATTTCACGAGCCGGTGGGGCTCCATCGTAAATTTGCTTAGACAGGTCGATCAAATCATCTGTTGTATCTCCCATTGCCGAAACGACAACAACACAGCTATGTCCTGCTTGCTTTCGTTCTACAATCCTTTTTGCAACACGTTTCATTCGCTCCGCATCACCGACAGAGCTACCGCCAAATTTCATCACGATTAGAGACAAAGCTGACCCACTCCTAACGCATACTAGTGCATAACAATTCAATATTATAGCATAAAACTGCACAACTGTGGTAAGAAATACTTGCTGCATCAAAAAAAGCCTCCCCAACTCATCAGAGTCAGAGAGGCTTGTCTTAATTAAGACTGAGCACGAGAGATGTATCTGCCATCTTCGGTATCTACAGTAAGAACGTCGCCTTCATTGATGAAAAGCGGCACTTGAACGGAAAGTCCAGTTTCCACTTTTGCACTTTTGAGAGCGCCTTGTGCTGTGTTGCCTTTGATGCCCGGCTCTGTTTCAACAACTTTCAAGTCAACGCTCTTCGGCAAGTTAATCCCGAGGATTTCACCTTGATAGCTCAAAATTTTGATGTTCATGTTTTCGAGCAAGAAGTTCAATTCCCATTTCAACTGCTCGCGGGAAAGAGCGAACTGATCGTAAGTTTCTGTATCCATGAACGTAAATTCATCGCCGCCGGAATAAAGGAATTGCACTTCACGATTGTCGATGTGTGCGCGGCCTACGTTCTCACCAGCGCGGAACGTACGTTCAACTGTGTTTCCGTTACGCAGGTTTTTAAGCTTGGAGCGCACGAATGCTGCACCTTTACCTGGCTTCACGTGTTGGAAATCCAGAACGGTAAAAATATCATGCTCTACTGTAATCGTAAGACCTGTTTTGAAATCGTTAACTGATATCACTTGTAAATCCCTCCGCTAGTCAATAATAAGAAAATCTTTGGTAGAATGTGTAAGTATTTTAATGCCGGTGTCAGTAATTACTGCATCGTCCTCAATTCGAACTCCACCAAAGTCAGGGAGATAAATGCCGGGTTCAACGGTAACCACCATACCAGGTGTTAAAATCATCTCTTCGGTTTTCGACAAGCGCGGAGATTCATGAACCTCCATACCTAATCCGTGTCCGGTACCGTGACCGAAATAATCGCCATAGCCATGCTTCACGATAACATCACGTGCAAAAGCATCGCCTTCTCTGCCAGTAATCCCCGGTTTCAGGTTGGCCAGACAATTCAACTGAGCCTCAAGCACAATCTCATAAATTTCTTTATGTTTGTCTGTCGGCTTTCCAAGCATAACCGTTCTAGTAATGTCAGAGCAATACCCTTTATAATACGCTCCAAAATCTAATTTGACAAACTCGTTTAATTGTAGCACGCGATCGCTCGCTTTACCATGAGGAAGCGCGGAACGTTCCCCGGAAGCTACAATCGTCTCAAACGATGTCGATGTTCCTCCATTTTTGCGGATAAACATCTCAATTTCAAGGGCAATATCTTTCTCCTGCACACCGGGCTTGATGAAATTCAAGATGTGTGTAAATGTTTGATCTGCCAAATCCGCGGCTTCTTGCATAATTTGCAATTCCGCTTCATCTTTGACGATCCGAATCAATTCAACAATACGCGAAGTAGGCACTAATTCGATTCCTGCTAAGCCTGCCTGGAAACCAAGGAAATCGCCATACGTGACATCTGCTTGCTCAAAGCCTACTTTCGTAATCCCTTGCTGCTGCAAAAGCTCGCGCACAGTCTCAATAGCCTTAGGCTTATGCTCGACAACCTCGAATAGCTTCGCTTGTTGTGGGGCTTGTGTCATATAGCGAAAATCAGTTAACAGTAAAGCTCGATCCAACGTTATTAGGACATACCCGGAAGAACCCGTGAAACCAGATACATATGTACGGTTATATGCGTTCGTGATGAGTAGTGCCGGCAAATCTTGCTGCTCCATAACCTTGCGAAGACGTTCAATACGGTTCTCCTGCATCCAAATCACCAATCTTTCTTACATATGGGATAGTAATGCTCGTAATCCTAGCTCGTACCCTTGGGGGCCAAGGCCACAAATCTGACCGATGACAACAGGGGCAATCACGGAATGATGTCGGAATTCCTCACGCTTATGAATATTCGATAGGTGGACTTCGACAGTCGGTATTTGAACTGCTGCCAAAGCATCGCGAATCGCATAACTATAATGCGTAAATGCTCCTGGATTTATCAAGATACCATCTTTCGTACCAAAAGCTTCATGAATTTTATCAATAATCTCGCCTTCATGATTCGATTGAAAACTTTCTAGCTCAACAGACAGTCCTTCAGCTAATTCTGATAAGCCTTGAACAATGGCTGAAAGTGAAGACGTTCCGTAGACGCCAGGTTCTCTTACACCCAGCATATTTAAATTAGGCCCGTTAATAAGCAGAACCTTTTTCAACAGGACATCACTCCCCAGCATATTTCGCCAAAGCAGGCGATTGCTGCCTATTTGACCCTTGATATTTTACCATAACTTTCATGTCTTGTGTATAGGTTGTCTCGTTCTGATATCCGTGTATTCGATGGAAATGGAATACCCGATAAACATTCCCCACAACAGAAATAAACAAAAATCAGAGATAATCGAATTGATATCCAGATTATTAATCCAATAGGTCATGCCTGCCAATGGGCCGATCAGCAAGTAAATGGCTGCCCACCAGAAAGCTCCGTAGCCGAGTCCCCACCAAGGACCTTGCAGCTTCCACATAGTGACCATATACAAGAATGCAGCCACAATGGAAAAGAGTATAAAAAATCCCCAGCCCATCAAGATGCCTTGCCACGTCAGCAAGAAATCATGTTTGAAAAACGGCTCAATCAGGAAGCCAATAACGATCTTGGTGAATTTCAGATAGTGTTCAACAATTTTCAATGCTCCCCAAATCAATCCAGCGAAAAAACCAATGTAAATGGTATAAAGCCACCGATTTGTTTTTATTTTCCCTTCATTTATCGCGCCCATTTTCCGGTCTCTTCCTTTCACAGCAGAAGTTGCCTGTCTTTCCTCAGGTATGATTAGTATGTTCTACCGTTATCGGTAGCATTCAACCTGTGAATCCGTTACAATAAGAAAGTACATTAACCGAATTCGAGAAGGATAAGAAGGTGGAACTCATGGCAGAACAAAACAGTATATATGGAGGACAAGCCGTCATCGAAGGCGTCATGTTCGCAGGGAAAAATGTGCATGTAACCGCCGTGCGCAAAAAAGATGGTTCGCTTGATTATTTGGAAGTACCTAAGAAAGTCATTCCTTGGGTTCAATCGCTCAAGAAAATACCCTTTGTTCGCGGTATTGTGGGCATTATCGAATCCAGCGCCAAAGGCGCCCAACATCTAAACTTTTCAGCTGAATCCTTCGCAGAACAAGAAGGCGAGGAAGACAAAGGAACAAAGAAAGAAGAGAAACCCGGCTTCTTTTCTAATATTTCAATGGTTCTTGGTGTAGCTGTGGTGGGTGTCATTTCATTTTTATTTGGAAAATTCGTTTTTACACTAGTGCCTGCTGTTATTGAACAGTTTTTATTTCAAAATGTATTTAGCAATCAAATTCTTCATAATCTTATAGAGGGTGTTATCAAAATCATTTTATTGGTTGGATATATTTACTTCATATCCCTAACACCTATGATTCGCCGACTATTTCAGTACCATGGCGCAGAACACAAAGTCATAAGCGCTTATGAAGCCGGTGTCGAGCTTACCGTCAGCAATGTACAGAAGTTCAATACCCTGCATTATCGCTGCGGCAGCTCATTCATCGTTTTCACCGTATTAATTGGTGTTGTCATTTACTCATTCATTCATTACGACGGATATGTCGAGCGCATCCTACAAAGATTGCTGCTGCTTCCTGTTGTGATCGGCGTTTCTTATGAAGTGCTAAGATTCACGAACTCGCTTCGCGAAGTACCAGTCCTTCGTTACTTGGGCTATCCGGGATTATGGCTGCAGCTCTTGACAACCAAAGAGCCTGAAGATCATCAAGTCGAGGTTTCGATTGCTTCTTTCAACCGCATGCGTGAAGCGGAACAACGAATTTCGGAGGGACGGGCATGAGAAGAAAATTTTCCCCCATTGAGATCGCCATTGCGATTTTGATTGCGATTGGTTTGTTGGTAAGTTTACGAACTTTATTCATTCCCGTTCTCGTGTTAGGGATCATCTTTCTCCTTTACAAATTCCCGCCATCCCGTTGGAAAATGTTCACCTCAAGCCGCGGCTCAGCCAAGGTCAAGAGGAAAAACGCCAAATTTCGCGTTATTAACGGCACCAAAGATTCAGAACCCGATGATTTCCCTAAGTACCATTAGTTCTCAAAACATATTTATCATAATTTTCTTCGTAAATTTGCGCAGACCACTTGTCGAAGTAATCATTTGAAGCTTGAAAACCCGATTCGTACAATGCCATACTCAATTCTTTGGACAAATTAAATTGCGTATTCCCCACACCAAGCGTCGGAATTTTCACCGTTCTGAATCGATTCTTTTGTTCAATGTAGCGCTCATCATGAGCGCTCAGCATCGTACCGAAGAGAGCTTCCAACATGGTGATTGGACCTTTAATTTTCCTGGTATGCGCATCGCTTTTACCGACGAGTTGGAATCCGATAACGGGGATCATCTCCTCACGATCGGTTTCTTGATCGAAAACCCAGAGAGGGTAATTGCTCAGGAGACCCCCATCCACAATATAATAAAATTGCTCTGTGAACGGCGTAGCCTTTCCAGAGCTTTTTATTTTGCGCCGAATCATCACGGGGTCAAAAAAATAAGGAATGCTAGTGCTCATTCGCACCGCCTTGGCAATCGAAAACCGCTTAGGGTCGATTCCATACTGTGCGATGTCGTCAGGCAGAATCAACAGTTTCCCTTGTGTAATATCCGAAGCAATAATCCGTAGTTGATTAGGCTTCAAATCTCCGAAAGTACGGATACCCTTGGCTGCCAGTTGCTGCTGAACCCAATATTCAAGCGCTTCTCCAGCATAGAGTCCTTTTTTAATCAGCAGCCGCGCGGCTGGCCCAATAATTTTTGCATTGAAAATAGGCGAACGCTGCATAAACGATTTAAAGGGCGCTCTAAGGATCAGTTCCTTCATCTCTTCTCCGGTATAACCAGCAGCCAGCAAGGCCGCTACAATGGACCCAGAGCTTGTACCCGCCACTTGATTGAAGACCAGTCCCTGTTTCATAGCCGCACTGACGCCACCTGCCAGCGCGATCCCTTTGACGCCGCCGCCTTCAAACACGCCATTGATGATCAAATCACATCACTCCCCGTCCCCTAAGCATAGGGCTTACTTTGTTATGTATGCGGGGGCAGTTTGTTTCTATACCCACAAAAAAAAGACAGAGCACCGTAAAGACGGTCTCTGTCTAATTTTCAACCTCTAATTCTTTGCGAACATTCACGAGGTCTTCCAAGCGGTTCGGGTCCCTGCGAAAATATTCGAGCAGTGTTTCAATACAAGTGATGGAATCCCAACTCAAATGATGTTCGATTCCTTCAACATCCTTATATATATTGTCCTCTTGGACACCAATAACCGTTAGGAAATTTTCAAGCAACAGATGGCGATCAACAAGACGTTTCCCCATCTTTTTGCCTTTGGGCGTCAACATAAGTCCGCGATATTTCTCATAGATCAAGTAATGATCCTTGTCTAATTTTTGAATCATTTTGGTTACGGAAGAGGGGTGTACCTCAAGTCCTTCAGCAATGTCGGAGACACGAGCGTAGCCTTTCTCGTCAATAAGCTTGTAAATTCTCTCCAGATAGTCTTCCATACTTGGCGTAGCCATTGCTTTATTTCCCCCTGCTTATCCTTTATTTCCTGTCCACTGCTTACTTATCATAATGCATCTACCCAGATGCGGTCAAATATCCCATGATTCACAGCGTCCATAACCAGGCACACTATGGGACAAACTAAACTTGCTAGCTTTACGATGAAAGGAGTCTTCCATGACAACGGAATTACTCAATAGACCTGCGCCGACTACGTCTGTTTTTGTCCCTGAGCTTGTTTATTTTGAACCCGACGCCATGAATTATCCCAAAGGTCAACGTATTTATGAATGGGCCAAGCAGCAAGGCTTGGAGATTCATATGACGACCTCTCATAATCAAATTCGCGACTTGCCTGGTGACTCTGAACTGGAAAAATATAAAATTGCCAAACGTACACTTGTCGTCGGATTGCGCAAAACACTTAAATTCGAAACTTCCAAACCGTCAGCGGAATATGCCATTCCAATTGCAACCGGCTGCATGGGACATTGTCATTACTGTTATCTCCAAACAACGATGGGCGCGAAGCCCTATATCCGTGTTTATGTAAATATGGACGATATCTTAGGAGCCTCCAAACAATATATCGAAGAGCGGGAACCAGAGATCACGCGTTTTGAAGCAGCCTGCACTTCCGACCCTGTCGGTCTGGAGCATATCTCAGGCTCGCTGAAAGAGCTTATTGAATTCATGGGTCAACAGGAGCATGGTCGCCTTCGCTTTGTGACCAAATACCATCATGTCGATTCCCTGCTAGATGCCAAACATAACAAACATACCCGGTTCCGTTTTAGCGTCAATGCCGATTACGTTATCAAAAATTTCGAACCCGGCACATCCAAATTTCATGAACGCATTGAAGCTGCCGGCAAAGTCGCCCACGCAGGCTATCCCCTAGGATTTATCATTGCGCCGATTATTTGGCATGAAGGCTGGGAAGAAGGATATGCAATGCTGCTTGAGCGACTTCACAAGGAACTGCCAGCGGATGCTGCCAGCGATTTAACCTTTGAAATGATCCAGCATCGCTTCACCCGTACCGCCAAAAATATTATCGAGAAACGATACCCCAAAACCAAACTGGAAATGGACGAAGAAAAACGAAAATACAAATGGGGTAAATATGGAAAAGGGAAATATGTGTACAAAGATGAACAAGCCAACACACTAAGGGAATTTATCACCGAACAAATCTTCGATAAATTCCCCCAAGCCAAAATTGAATATTTTACTTAAAACGCGAATTACAGCTTAAAATTTCAACCAATCGGGGGTTATGGTGTTCAACCATAGCGTGATTTGCGTCATTTTACCGGTGTAGAGTAAAACGGCAATCACAACCATCAGGCCCCCGCCTATTTTCATAATGAGATTGGAATACTTTAGAATCCATTTGGTCGATCCTATGAAAAACGAAAGCACAAAAAACGGAATCGCGAACCCTAGCGAGTAAGCTGTTGTGAGTTGGAACCATGTCCCAGGTTCCGTTGTGGCCAGAGCCAGAATTGCCGAGAGGATGGGGCCAACACACGGCGACCAACCTGCTGCAAATCCCATTCCCACCAGAACAGAACCAAGGTATCCTGCAGGACGAAAACTGATCTTCAGCTTCCGTTCTTTCATTAACCATTGCGGTTGGAAAATCCCTAATAAAAACAATCCCATAATAAAAATTAACAGTGCGGCAATTTGTCTCAACAAATCACGATAGTCAAAAAAGAAATTTCCCAGAAAGCCTGCCGTCAAACCCAGCGTATAAAAAATGATTGAAAATCCAACGATAAAGCTTAGCGTATGAAGCATCGTTTGGCGACGGACACGTGACGTTGTTTCTCCCGATTTCAACTCACTGACTGATATACCGGTTATGTAGGAAAGATAAGAAGGATACAAGGGCAAACAGCAAGGTGAAATGAATGAAGCTATCCCCGCCCATAAAGCGATCCATAAATTAACTGATTCCATGTTAAATCCTCAATCCTCTTTTTAGAATGATCCCGATCAACATTGCAATTAGTGTCAGAACAACCGTCCCCCCTGGTGCCAAGTCCCAGACTCCTGCTACCACCAATCCGATGACAACAGCTATCTCAGAAAATAAAATGGCCAAAAAGACAGAATGCTTAAAGCTGCGAGCAATTAATAAACTGCATGCGACAGGAATAGTTAACAATGATGAAACAAGCAAAGCGCCCACAATCTTGATTGCGACAGAAATCACTAATGCGGTTAGCATCGTTATCATCATATTATAATATTTAAGTGGAAGTCCACTTACACTCGCTGCATCCTCATCGAAAAACATTAAGAAAAACTCTTTGAAATGTGCGGCAATAACGCCAATGACAAGCACGGAGACGCCAAAAACCACCCACAAATCAGTTGTATCTAACGTATATATACTACCAAACAGATAACTCATCACATTCATATTAAAGCCCTTGCCAAGGGTAAATAGTAACGTAGCCAGCGCCACGCCGCCTGACATAATAATGGCGATGGAAAGCTCGGCATACGTTTTATATGCCTTGCGCAGCTTCTCTATCGCAAAAGATGCCAGAAGCGCAAACACAAGCCCTACTCCTAACGGATAGACATTGATTAGAAAACCCAGTGCAACCCCCGCGATAGACACATGCGCTAGGGTATCCCCGATCATGGAAAGCCGCCGTAGGACAAGAAAAACGCCCATGAGAGGCGCCATAAGCCCGATCAATATCCCACCGATTAATGCCCGCTGAAAAAAGTACTCCGTGAAAATATCCAAATTTCCCGCTCCTTACTGAACTCCGATCATCTCGCGAATCTGGCCGATGGAATGAGTCAAATTCGTCTCACGGCAGTCCTCGGGATCATGGGTATGCTTAACATAGAACTTAATGCCGCCGCTTACTTTCTGCGGCTCCGTTCCTAGGTATGACTGCATCATGTCCATATCGTGAGAGACCATGATGAAGGTCATATGATGATGCTGATGCATATGTCGGATCATTCGGAAGAATCCGACTTGCGTCTCGGCATCAATTCCAACGGTCGGCTCATCCAAAATGAGCAGCTCCGGGTTGTTCACGATCGCGCGCGCGAGGAAAGCGCGCTGTTGTTGTCCACCGGACAGCTGACCAATGCGGCGGTCTGCTAAGTCTTCAATACGCATGGCCAGCATGGCGTCTTCGGCTTTCTGCAGGTCTGCCTTCGTAAGACGGCGGTACACTCGCTTGTTGCTGTACATCCCCGACTGCACGATCTCCCTGACCGTTGCTGGAAAGAGGGGATTAAAAGCATTTTTCTGCGGCACATAGCCTATGCGTTCCCAATCCTTGAATTGACTCAGGGGTCGGTCAAACATCCTGATCTCACCTGCTGTTGGTTTCAATAAACCAACAAGCATTTTGAGCAGCGTCGTTTTCCCCGCGCCGTTAGAACCAATAACACCGACGAAATCCCGCTCAAGCACCTCAAAGCGTAGTTTGTCTATCACTTTTTTATTTTCATATGAAAATGAAAGATCATCTATCGAGACGATGCTGCGGTGACAAAATTCTTTATCGTTATTTTCCATCTATGAACCCCTGACTTCGTTATTGTAAGGCAATGACTAAATTTTTCAAATTTTTATCCATGATCGAAATATAATCCTCGCCTGCCTTCATCTGCGCATCCGTTAACCCTTCTAGCGGATTGAGAACCATGGTGTCAACCTTGGCATCCTTTGCCAGCGTCTTGGCTAATTTGTCAGATACAAGCTCTTCAAAAAATATATATTTCAAATCATGTTCTTTCATGTATGCATTCATTTTTTTCAAATCTTGCGCAGTCGGCTCAGCATCAGGAGATAATCCCATAATCGACATTTGGGTTAAGCCATAATCTCTGCATAGATAAGCAAAAGCATAGTGTGAAACGGCAATCTCTTTTTTCTTCGTTTGGCTAAGTTCTTTCTTGTAACGAGCATCCAAATCTAATAATTTGGCCTCATAGCTGGCGTAATTTTTCTCAAAAACTTCTTTGTGTGCAGGATCTGCACCGATTAAAGCTATTTTAATATTATTAGCCATTTTTATCGCATTTAACGGGCTCAGCCATGCATGAGGATCAAATTCGTCTTTATTTTCCGAAGTTTTGATTAAATCGGCCCCTTTGCTTGCCTCCACAACTTTCAAATTCGATTCAGCAGGCAGACTTCCAATGAAATCCTTGACCCAGCCTTCGAATCCTGCTCCTTGATAAACGAACATTTGAGCTTGTGTCATATTTTTGATGTCCCTGCTCTTTGGCGACCAATCATGTGGCTCTACCCCCGCTGGCACAAGATTAATCGCATTGACATACTCACCACCGATAGCGCGCGTAAACTCATAAAGTGGATAGAAACTTGTAACTACATTCACTTTACCCTCTACTAGCTTCGCTTTTGAACTAGAAACCCCTCCGCATCCTACCATTGCCAACACGAAGACGGCTAGTAGAACTATGTTAAAAACGCTCTTTTTTCGCTTCAAAAACACCACTCCGCTCACCCTCTAAATCGTAATCATTTTTATTAACGAATTGATTATACGAGTACCTGCCTCCCTAAGTCAATACATTCACAGGCAAAATAAAAGAGCCTGCCGCATAAGTTCACAGCATGGCCCTACTTTTATTTATCACTTTCTTCTTTCAGCTTTTTGAAATGTTCTTCCGATTGCTTAATCAATTTTTGATCTTGCTTAACTTTATATTCAATAATCTCATTATACATTTGATATTGCTTTTTCAATTCTTGATCAATCACACTTTCCTGCTTCTTGGTACTCTGAGCTTTGGATTTCGTATCTTTTTGCTTATTGGTATCCTTCTTTTTTTCCGAATTCCCACCGAATAACGTACACGCAGTTAGCAGAACAATCATGCTGGAAACTCCAATGATTTTCAAAACCAATCGAATTTTCATCTGTCTCACTCCGTTATCAGTTTCCTTTAGGATACCCGGGCTTTCCGGCTTCCATCCATAGAAAGAACCTCCATCTCCCTGATCTGGGGAGATAGAGGCTCCTAATAAGCTGAGCTATTTCACGATTGCTCCATTGGGCATAGAGTCAGGTACGGTCGCAAGCGTCAATTGATCGCCATGCGAAGCGGCGAGAATCATCCCTTGCGACAACTCGCCGCGCAGCTTGACCGGTTTCAAATTCGTGACGCAGATGACCTTGCGTCCGGCTAACTCTTCGGGCGAGTAAAACTTCGCGATGCCCGATACCACTTGACGCTGCTCGTATCCTAGATCGAGCTGCAGCTTGAGAAGTTTATCCGCGCCCTTCACGGGCTCAGCGGATATTACCTGGGCTACGCGCAGCTCCACCTTGGCGAAATCGTCGATCCCGATTTCGTCTTTGGACTCCGGCGCTGGCACTTGTGCGGCAGGCGCTGCAGAGATAGCACCAGCTGTAGCCGCAGCGGGCTCAGCAGGCACATCAGCTCCGCCGCCCATAGCCTCGACGATGAAAGCGACTTCCGCCTCAACGTCCAGTCTCGGGAACATCGGATCTCCCTTTTGCACCTTGGTGCCCGTTGGGAGATGCCCGAAAGATTGCACGCTTTCCCACGCCGTCAAGCGCGGCAGATCTTCATCAGCAAGTCCAAGCTGCTGCCAGATCAATTGCGGCGTCTTCGTCAAGAAAGGACGCAGCAAGACAGATGAGATGCGCTGAGATTCAGCCAGCACATACATAACCGAGCCAAGAGTTTCGCGCTTGGCCTCATCCTTCACCATCGACCAAGGCTGCGTCTCGTCGATGTATTTATTCGTGCGGCTGATCAGCTGCCACACAGCAGACAGCGCAATGGAGAATTCCATTTTCTCCATCGCTTCCTCGTACTTCGCTACCGTAGAACGAACAGTCTCCAAGAGACTTTCGTCAAACTCGGTAGCCCCAGCAACATAAGCTGGAATCTGTCCATCAAAATACTTATCGATCATCACGATCGTACGATTCAGCAGATTCCCCAAATCATTCGCGAGGTCATGATTGACTCGCTCAACAAAACTTTCCGGCGTGAACGTACCGTCAGCACCGAATGGCACTTCGCGCATTAGATAATAGCGCAAAGCATCCAAGCCATATCTGTCGATCAACGTAACGGGATCGACCACATTCCCTTTGGACTTGGACATTTTCCCATCTTTCATGAGAAGCCAGCCATGTGCAAATACCTTCTTGGGCAAAGGCAAGTCAAGAGCCATCAACATAATTGGCCAGTAAATCGTGTGGAAACGAACAATTTCCTTACTCATTAAATGCACGTCAGCCGGCCAATATTTCTCTAACTTACTTGTATCCTCTGATCCATATCCAAGCGCTGTAATATAGTTCGACAAAGCATCAATCCACACATAGATGACATGCTTAGGATCTCCGGGAACTTTAACCCCCCAATCAAAAGTCGTACGAGAAACGGCCAAATCTTCCAGACCTGGCTTTATGAAATTATTCAGCATCTCGTTTTTACGCGACTCTGGCTGTATGAACTCGGGGTTCTCTTCATAATACTGTACCAAACGATCCACGTATTTGCTCATCCGGAAAAAGTAAGTTTGTTCCTTCATCTTCTCAACCTGACGTCCGCAATCAGGACATTTCCCATCAACTAGCTTGCTCTCTGGAAAAAAAGACTCATCCGGAATACAATACCAACCTTCATATTCTCCTAGATAAATATCATCTTGATCAAGCAAACGCTGAAAAATCTTGCCAACAGCATCTTTATGGCGATCTTCTGTAGTCCGAATGAAATCATCATAAGAAATATCAAGTTTTCCCCATAACTCTTTGATCCCAGCAACAATACCATCTACGAATAACTGGGGTGTAGTTCCTTTTTCTTGTGCTTTGCGTTCAATCTTTTGACCATGCTCATCCGTACCCGTTAAGTACCTAACATCAAAACCGCGTAAACGCTTGTAACGAGCCATAGCATCACCAGCAACCGTGGAGTAGGCATGCCCGATGTGCAGCTTATCACTTGGATAATAAATAGGCGTCGTGATATAAAACGTTTTGGATTGTGTCGACATCATTCGTTCCTCCTAACAAATAGTAAAAAACACAAAAAACCCTCATCCATCTTGGGACGAGAGTTGAACTCACGCGGTACCACCCAGGTTCCCCCGCCTTTCACAAGCTCGGGGCTCAGTAAGTCTATGACGACTTGCCCATTAACGCTGGGACACGAAGCCAGCTTACTCCTATGTCTTCACAAGCACTAGGCAGCTCGAAGGCTTATTCTCCCGGACCATCTTCCAAACCTGCTCCTATACCGGCTTTCACCTAACCCGGCTCTCTGTTATAGGCATCCGTCTGTACTTATCCGTTCATCGAAACCATATAATAACATCTTTAGCCAAATATATCGAAAAGAAGCGTACCATGTCAAGCAGACTGATCATTCTGAGTTAATTTTTCCGCTCTTGCCGGCACATGATCCACCCCGCCCGGATGAAAAGGGTGACATTTGCATATCCTTTTGACAGATAGCCACGAACCCTTCAGCGCTCCGTGAACCTCAATAGCCTCCAACGCATATTGAGAGCACGTTGGGTAGAAACGGCAAGTCGGTGGCTTCAAAGGTGAAATAAACTTTCGATAAAAATGAATAGGGACTTGTAGAGTCTTTTTCATTAGGACCGTTTCTCCCTTAGTTCAAAGTAATCAGAAAATACTATCTCTCCATCATGCCTGAAAAAGGCGATACGGTCAATTCAGAACTATCCTTAGCCTGGTATTTGGTAACACTTAAAAAAACTCCGATATAAATGTATGGAAGTAAATAACTTAACCCATTTGCCAAAAAAAGGCCGGTGACCAGCGCTGCCAGTACATAGCGACGCTGTCATCCTTCGAAACGTAAGTTTAGCATTCATTCTCAACAACTTAGATTCCAAAAAAGAGCTTAAACTCACAGCTTGATCTAAATCACTCGAACGTTTATCTTGCATATCGGTGACATGAACTCTGGGTTTACCGATAGCTATCAACCAATTTTCTTCCGTAACAAAGGCAAAGTTAATTTTCTTCAATAGTAATTGTGCGCTTCTATAATTAATTTTAAGCATTTGTGAAAGTGAGCTTGCTGTATAAATCTTATCCGTCTGAATTAACAATTGAATCGCTTGAAACCAATGGAGCAACGAAAGCTTTGATTTATGCATGATTGTCCCTGCCGTTAAAGAAACTTGCATTCTGCAGTCCTTACATTCCAACAAACGACGAGTCCGAATATAGAAAGCTTGATGATGATCACAACGGGGACAACAGAAACCCTGGGCCCAGCGAAACTTCAACAAGTAATCCTCGCACTGCTTTTCCGTATCAAAGGAATACAATTCTAACCCCGAATTCATAGTATCCATGGTATCACTCCTCCAATACGGAACGTTTGTTCTTGTTTTATTATAACAAATTTTGTTAATTGTGTAAAGTGTTTTTCCTTCCTCCTCCCCCTATACCACTTCAAATCTACTATTCTGTGATACATACAAAAGAGCAACGATTCAACTCAACCTTAACTACACCACACGCATTTAATAGAATCTATGCCTTAGACGAATTGCCCCTGCTATTTTGTATATATCACAGAAAAGGGTGTTTGAAGCATAGGAACAGCATACTAAGAAAAACCCAGTTTTGAAGTCGGAATTCGAAGAAACACACTATCAAATACTACAACTAACCATTATATACTCAGTCTGGAGTTGGCATTAATCGAGATAATAATGAGTGCCGAGGGTGCAGTCCGGAGTCGCGGAAGTTTGGGGAGTTTGGGGGTGCGGGGTGCGGGGTGCGGGGTGCGGGGTGCGGGTACGGGTGCGGGTACGGGTACGGGTACGGGTACGGGTACGGGTACGGGTGACGGGTGACGGGTGACGGGGTGACGGGTGACGGGTGACGGGTGACGGGTGACGGGTGACGGGTGACGGGTGACGGGTGACGGGTGACGGGTGACGAGTGACGGGTGTGTGAGTGCGGGTGACGGTGCGCGGGTGCGGGTGCGGGGTGCGGGTGCGGGTGCGGGGTGCGGGGTGCGGGGTGCGGGTGCGGGGTGCGGGGTGCGGGGTGCGGGGTGCGGGGTGCGGGGTGCGGGGGTGCGGGGTGCGGGGTGCGGGGTGCGGGGTGCGGGGTGCGGGGTGACAGGTGCGGGTGCGGGGTGACGGGTGACGGGTGCGGGGTGACAACGGGGTGACGGGTGCGGGTGCGGGGTGACGGGTGCAATTCGGAGGTGCAGTCCGGAGTCTCGGGAGTTGGGGGTGTGGTTGAACCGCGTAGCGCAATAATGAAAAAGCCTCTGCCGATTTGGCAGAGGGGGCGGATTACTTTTCCAGGATCATTACTGCTTTGGGGGGCAGTGTGGCGGTGACTTCTACTGGCTGGCCTGATATTAAATCGGTGCCCTTAAAGGAACCAAGTTCGATGCTGGTCGGGTGGTCATTATGATTTAGGATAAACAGAAAGGAATGATTGTCCTTCGTTGTTCTTGTTGAGACTTCTACTCCGGGAACAGGTGGAATGGGCGATGTGATGCCTTTATCCTTGCAGAGATTAGCAAGCAAGCCTTGTAAGAAGGCGGGTTCAGGGCTGGAAGCTACGTACCAAGCTTGTCCTGATCCAAATTTATTCACGGTGAGGACAGGCATACCTTGATAGAACTCGTGGGCATAGACGGCTTTGACTTCTGCTCCTTCAGCGTGGATCAAGTCGCATAGCAGTCCGCATTGATACTCACCTTTTAAGGCGCCGAAAGGCTCATTTAGAACGATTTGATTGTGCTGGTCCGCGAAGAGAGCGTCAATTTCTTCTGCCCAAATGCCAAGTACATTGCGCAATTCTCCTGGGTATCCGCCGAGGGTGACGATATCATTTTCGTTGACGATGCCGCTGAAGAATGTTGTAAGAAAGGTCCCACCTGCTTGAACGTAATCTTCAATCCGCTGAGCATAACCTTTTTTGACCATATACATAACAGGTGCTATGACGATGTCATAGTTTGAAAGTTCATCTTCGGTGCTAATGAGATCAGCTTGAATGTTTTGCTGAAATAAGGCGTCATAGTATTTATGAACTTCATCAACATATTTGAGAGCAACGGTGGGTCCGCTTGATAGTTCTACAGCCCAGCGGTTTTCCCAGTCGTAGACGATGCCTACTCGCGCATTGATTCTAGTGTCCAGTAGTTTATCTGATATTGATTGCAGTTCTGAGCCTAGTTCTGCGCACTCGCGGAACACTCTGGTATGTTCATGTCCTACGTGTTCGATCACGGCGCCGTGGTATTTTTCGCAGGCCCCTACGGACCGGCGCAACTGGAAAAACAATATGGTATCTGCGCCATGGGCAACAGCTTGGTAACTCCAGAGTTTCATAACTCCCGGACGTTTAAGTGAGTTATACGGTTGCCAATTTTGTTGACTTGGCGTTTGCTCCATGAGCATAAAGGGCTGGCCGCCTTTCAAACCGCGCATCAGATCGTGAGTCATCGCTGTTAAGCTGACTGGCGTGTTGAAAGATGGATAGTTGTCCCAGGAGATAACATCCAAATATTTGGCCCATTTGAAATAGTCTAATTCTTTATAAAGCCCCATTAAATTCGTCGTAATTGGCAGCTCTGGTGTATGTTTTTTGATAGCGTTGTATTCCAGCTTATAGCAATCTAGCAGGCTATCCGACATGAATCTGCGATAATCCAAAGAGATTCCTTGGAAGGTTGATCTATCTTCAATCCGTTCTTCTGAAAGGGCGTTGGGAGGAACGATTTCCGCCCAATCATAAAAGGTGTGTCCCCAAAAACGTGTATTCCACACTTTATTAAGATGATCCAGTGTTGTATAACGTGCTTGCAGCCAATTGCGGAACCCTTCCGCGCATTGATCGCAATAACAGTAACCTCCATACTCGTTTGAAATATGCCAGATTAGGAGGGCAGGATGATTCTTGTAGCGTTCTGCTAATCTCTCAGCGATTCGCTCTGAATATTTGCGATAAGTCGGGCTATTCGGGCACGAATTGTGTCTTGATCCGAATTTACGCTTACGACCCTCGAAATCCACCCGCAGTATATCTGGATATTTCCGTGCCATCCACGCGGGATGGGCTCCCGTGCTCGTCGCTAAACATACATAAGTCCCATTAGCATGCAAACGATCAATAATGTCATCCAACCATGTAAAGTCGTAGGTGTCTTCATTGGGTTGTGATAATGCCCAAGAGAAAACATTGACGGTTGCGACGTCAATGCCGGCGATTTTGAACATTCGCAAATCCTCGTTCATGACTTCTGCATCCCATTGCTCGGGGTTATAATCCCCGCCATACCAGATTTTCGGCAACTTCTCATTGATCATGGATCGCACCTCAGCCTTTTTGTTATATAAGAATAAGTACATTGTATTGGTTTCTTAGCCATCTTAAAATATAATATTCTTGCAATCTTATATAATAAAATGGAACAGGAATGAGAGCTATGCATAAGCGATTTGAATTAACTCCATCAACAGCGCAACCGTTTCCATTATTTATAGGAAGTATTGGTCATCATGAAGAACAGGAGAAGATGATACGACCACAGGGATTGCCCTTTTTCCATTGGCTGCAAACTCATTCAGGTGAAGGCGAATTTACGCTAGGCGAAAAGAAATACCGCTTAACAAAAGGATCGGGAGTTTTACTACTGCCTGGTACTCCTCATGCCTACAGCGCGCTATCCGAATTCTGGTGCACGCAATATGTCACATTCGGTGGAAACTGCGTTGAAACTATTTTAAGCACGATGGATTTATTGGTATCGGCTGTTTTCAGATGGGACGAGGAAGGTCCATTGCAGTTAGAACTGGCTCGAATATTAGGAAAATTGGATTCAGATATGGAGTATTCTGACTATGACGCTTCAGCAGACTTGTATTATTTCTTCATACAATTAAAAAGACATGGTCAAATGAATAATCGAATTTCAATTCGAAATCAAATGCTTCATTTGCAGCCGCTGCTGGATTGGCTGGAAGCTGACTATGGGAATCCAGATATCGGCCTTGAACAGATGGCTGCTGTTCTTGCAAAGACACCTCGACATTTAAATACACAGTTTCAGCATGCATTTGGACTCTCTCCCTATGCGTACTTAATTATGCTGCGACTTCGCAAATCAAAAGAGATGTTAATAAGTCAAAGAGAGAAAACGATAACTGATATCGCTGTATGTGTGGGGTTTCGCGATACTAGTCACTTTGTGGCAAGTTTTCGCAAACAAATCGGGCTTACACCGGAACGATTTAGACAGATGAATTAATAATGGTATATAATAATAATATAGTTACTATTTTTTCTTTAAAGGAGATTGAATCAATTGATTATAGAAATTTTCCAGGATATTGTTTGTCCTTGGTGTCGGATTGGCAAAAAGAATTTAATGGATGCATTGGCTACTTTTACAGCTGAGCCTGTAGAAATTCATTATCGAGCTTACCAGTTAGATCCTTCAACACCTGCAGATGGCTTGCCATTCCGAGAAAGCATGATGAAAAAAATGCGTGCGGATGAAGATCGTTTGAAAGGGATGTTCCAGCAGGTTACGGATGCAGGCAAAGCGGCAGGCTTGCATTTCGATTTTGATAAAGTGCTGAAGTCACCAAATACGTTAAGAGCACATCAACTCCTCGCTATTTCTCCACTAGAGATTAAAAAGGATCTTGTTGATAGCATGTTTCAAGCTTACCTTGAAGATGGAAAAGATGTTGGCGATGTAGAAGTCTTGCTTGATCTCGCCGAACAGTTAGGTCAAAACAGAGAGCAGTTGTCCTTGTCGCTACAAGCTAAGGATGGGCTGGAATCCGTGGAGGATGACATTGAATTTGCAAGTCAAGCTGGTGTTACAGGCGTTCCCTTCTTCGTCATCAACCACAAATATGCGCTTACCGGCGCACAGCCTGCCGCAACTTTCTCACAAGTTTTACAACAGATTAGCGAGGAAAAATCCTAAAACAAAAACCGGCTTGCTCTTAGAATTTAAGAGAAGCCGGTTTTTATTTTTAGGATTTAAACTCAAAATTCCTGGCTATATAAAGCACCGGTGTCGATGCGATTGAAATAACAAATTTAATTCCGTATGTGGTTAAGAAAATTTGCAGCCAAACATTCCAATCATAGACGCCTGCAAAAGCAATGGTGCAAAAGACGAAGGAATCAACCAGTTGACTGATACCTGTTGATCCATTATTGCGAATCCAGAGCTGGTTGCGTGCGGAGAAAACCTTTTTCAAATACGTGTAAATTCTTACGTCCAGGAATTGGCTAATGAGATACGCTGTCAAGCTACCCAGTGCTATTCGCGGCAAAAGACCAAAGATCGTTTCTAACGAAGATTGCCCAATATCACTTTCCTGAGGTGTGAACTTCATCGCCATTTGCATAATGATGATCGTCATGATCAAGGTGAAGAATCCAAACCAGACGGCCTTTTTGGCTTCCTTTTCACCGTATTTCTCATTCAGCAGATCAGTCGTTAAATAAATAGTGCCATACATGGTGTTGCCAAGTGTCATAACCAACCCAAACATATCAATGGTTTTGACGACTTGGATGTTTGCCAGAACGGTTGCCACCCCGACCCACGCATACAACCCCTGTTTCCCGAACATCCGGTAACAGATAAGAAACAATACGAAATTAACAAGGACGAATCCTACGCCCCATACAAAATTAAACATGCTATTCCCCCTAGTTTTGATAACGCGGGAAGTTCACGAACCGCGGCTTTGCTTTGCAAAGCGATGTTGATTATAGCATGAAGCGGTTAGGTTGTGGCAACTTTTTTTCCAAAAACCTTTTTTGGCATCTTTCATCTTTCCTGCAGATATATGATAATGAACGAATGGAACAGCATATCTAGAACAGGAGCCCACGAATGTCTACTTTTTTGCAAGCATTAAAGCATCTGCCTTCTCGCATTTTGATTGTTGTTTTGCCGTTTCTCTTAATGGGTCTAGTCGAATATTTGGAAAGAGGATCTTATGTTGAGCTTCACAGATGGGTATTGAGCCACCCGCTATCGATGGTTCTTGCTTATTTTGTCGTGGGAACTTTGTATTTATTTCTCATAGCTGCAACTGGCCGTTACCGACTATCATTCTGGCTGCTTTGTATCGTATTGCTTCCATTAGCTGCAATAAGCGGCAGTAAATTAAAAGCGATCGGTGCCCCTTACTATCCTTGGGACCTGTTTTTCAATAATCAAATCGTGGAGTACAGGGCGTTTTTAAAAGGATTTTTATCGATTAACATTATGGGAACTATACTGGCGTTTTTATTGATCGTTGCTCTGTTGTTCTATTTGACGCCAATTCTAAAAAAACGCATCGCATTTACTTGGATTGAACGGGGTATGTACGGGGTTATTGCAATTGTTTTGGCAATTAGTCTTTATATGGACAAGCCTATTCCTTTCATGAATCTATATGGGATATATACCGTTCCTTGGGATCAAACGATTACCTATGACGAGAATGGGTACCTCTATTCATCAGTCAAAATGTTAGGTTTTCTGAATGTATCCAAACCAGCTGGCTACAGTAAAAAAGCTATTAATTCCATTCTAGCTCAGATTCCAGAAAACAAAGTTGCCAGTGATAAAAAGCCAAATATCATTGTCATGTTGGGAGAATCTTTTATGGATCCGACACAAATGAGTACTATTACTTTTAGCCGTGATCCTATTCCAAATCTGCACAAACTGCAAAAAACATTTACTAGCGGCTACATGCTGTCACCGCAGTTCGGCGGCAGTACAGCCAATGTAGAGTTTGAGGTATTGTCCGGTAATTCCATGCGCTTTTTCGGTCAATCTCCCGATAAAATATTGCCATATATTCAATACATGAACCACGGTGTGGACTCGTTAGCCAGTATTGCAACAAGGCAAGGATATACGGCTACGTCAATCAATCCGTTCTTCAGTTATTTTTTTGATAGCAGAAAGGTATATAAGCATTTCGGCTTCTCGCGTTTTATCGCAAGCGAATTTTTCCCCAATGATTTTGAAGGGCCTAATTATGCCGATCGGGCTGTTGTGAAAAAAATTATCGAGGAAACTGAGAAAAGTTCAGGGCCTGATTTTGTTTTTGCGAATACCATGGAAAATCATCATCCGTATAAGCCAGGGAAATTCGCTCAAAACACGATTGCTGTTACCGGAAATATTTCTTCGGAATCCAAAGGTATTCTGGAAACGTATGCTCAGGGAATTTCGGGTACTGACAAAGCGCTGCAAACTCTTGTAGACTACTATTCCAAAAAAGATGAACCAACGATTATTCTTTTTTTCGGAGATCATTTCCCATTCTTTGAAAACGACTATAAGGTGTACAGAGATGCCAAATATGTGCTTCCTAACGATCCTGATTTATATACAAAAACGCATTACACGCCATTTCTTATCTGGAACAATTTCCTGCCAGCCGATCAAGAGAAACGGGATCTCAAGTTGAGTCCTGCCTTCCTCGGCCCCAAGTTACTTCATATGGCTGGCATCCAAGGAAGTTATTATACAGACTATCTCTACGGATTATCTCAAAAAATACCGGTCATCCCGCCAAGTGAAATGTGGGCTTCTTATGGAATTAAAGAATCCGATCTTGCAAATTATGAGTTGCTGCAATATGACAACTTGTTCGGCAGCCGCTATGGGTATGAAGCCAAAGGATTCAAAGATACCATTGTCCAGCCTGCCTATATCCTAGGTTACGGCGATCCTGTTATAACGAAAGTGTTGCTCAGCGAACATACGCTTAAGGTAACTGGAACACCTTTCTATTCCTCATGCAACGTCTATATTGACGGACAATCCTTCAAATCAAATTTTGACGGTGAGGATACGCTCTATGTTGACTTATCCGATACGGCTAATCCTCTTCTAGAAGCTGACAAAACCCATCAAGTTGAGGTTCGCATCTATGATGATAAAAAAATGAAGATTGGGCAATCCAACTTTTACCCGCTTCCTGCGTCATGACAAAACCCCCTTAGGAATAGGATGAAAATATATCCTGTTTCCTAAGGGGGTTTTTGCTATCCGCTATCGCACGCCGCCTGCGCATGTGCACTTTTTTGAGTCCAAAACCTCAGATGAATTGGATCATCATCACTTAATAAGGGTTTATACATTCAGCGTGAACGGGACCGCTTATGATTGTCATGTTCATCAATATCAAGGCATCACAGGTATTCGCTACGGTCACTATCATAATTTCTATGGGATCACAGGCCCGGCGATCGCTCTTCAAGATGGAACTCACTTCCATTTGCTTGATGGCATTGTTGAATTGAATGCGTATAACACGTCCCGCTCAGGCGCACTGGTTCTATCTGCGAAGAATGACGGTTTGATCCGTGAACTGCATCAACATAGCTATAGTGGCTACTCTTCTATTGGCATGAGTTATGAGCCATGGTAAGACTCAATTCGGATCGACCACTCAAACGAGAAGGTTTCACCCGCTGATAACCCTTGCGCGCCAGATAATTGTGGTTTAAACGGCTCATTGAAAACATTCATGATACTCGTATAGGGTTCAAGTGAAACCGCCTCTGTCCAAGGTGCTGTAAAAAGGACATGAATGGGAAACTTGTCTCCCATATTGAATACAAGCTTCGTTGCTCTCGCTTCATAATGAAGCTCGCAAGTTTGCGGCCCTGACTCGACACTTAGCATCTGCGATCCGCCAGGATAACTCGGCAGCTCTGTAACGAGCGTGCCTTGCTTCAGCGCGGCTGTCAGCGTCGACGGAGTCGGTTCCCCTGCCGCGTAGCCGTCCTCGCTCAGCGGCCATTCTGCCGCTGCGGGGATGACGACCCGCACGCGGCTGGCTTCGCCCTCCGCGAAAGCGAAGTACGGGTGAAATCCAAGCGAGAGCGGCATTGTGCTGCCGCTGCGGTTGGCGATTTCACCGCTGAGCGACAACGTGCCGTCCTTCAGACGGTACGTGAAGCGAAAACATGCGGCGTGCGGCCAGTACGCCAGCACATCCGGGTGCTCCGCGAAGTCAAACTCCGCGGAAACATAAGCCCCGCCAGCCGCATCCGCGCCGCTGGCTACAACCTTCCACGGCCGCTCGCGCAGCTCGCCGTGGGCATGATCGGGCTCCCGATTCGCGGGGAGCCGGTATTCGCGGCCTTCGAAGGGGAAGGCCGCTTGCTTGACGCGCCCCGGCGGGAACAGAATGGGCACGCCGTAGCGCGAAGACTTGACGCGAAGCTCAGCCACGCTGGCCGGCTTCGCGATGTAGGACTGGTTCCGCACATCGAAGCGGAACAGATGCAGTCCGATGGCCGGGATAATCTCGGCCTCGGCCCCAGCAGCATGGTCGACGAGGCGAAGCGTCGACTCCCCTTCCCACTCACTTGTTATTATTTCATATGGATTCATCATTATGAAACCTCCTTAGTTCGTATGGATAGAACCTGATCGTCTGCGATAAAATCGGACGATTGCCGTGATGCCCACAAGCAGCACACCCGTCGTAACGATACTGCCTTCGGCCCCAAAAGATCCTCCTGAAATCAGAAAATCAGTCGGCGAATACGTCATTTTCAATGTGAATAACGATGGCATTGGCGTGCCCGAAACCTGAAAGCCGAACACACAACCCTGCAAATAATTCCAGGATAGGTGCATGCCTATCGGCATCCATAACCCTCCGGAATATTCCCGGCTTAAACCGAACAGCAAGCCCGCTAACAGCAAATTGATGAGCGGAATTGGCGTGTCCCACATCCCAGGATTAAAGCTATGCATCAAAGCAAAGACGAGTGTCGAAACGGCAACGGCAACCCTCGTCCCGAATCGCGCTTTCACGATCCCCTGCAAGTAGCCGCGAGCAAATAGCTCTTCATTGATCGCAACGCCAATAAATAATAGGAAACCTCCTGCCAATTCAAATCCTAGCGAAGACGACCACGGATTGCGGTGGAACAGGATGTAGCCTAGCAACCAGATCAAACAGGTGCTCGCAGAAATTAATACTGCCCCTGTCAACAGGCCCTCACCAAACCTACGGCTAATCTTGGTGCTTCGTAAGCCAAGCGGCCATCCTTTACGACGCTCAAAGATCGCATAAGAGATGAGAACGCCACTAATAAAGCCTATTATTTGAGCCCATAAAGCCGCCTTCACAAAGAAGTCATCATTGGCCACATCAGCCATGCCAAGCTCTTGACCAGGGTGTCGAAGAATGACAATAACTGCTACTGCAATTGATAATATCACGGTTATGACAACAATGAAAATAAGGGTTACAAGTATTTTCCCAATCATTTTAAGGATAGATACCGCTGTAGACTTCTTCCCTGCGATGAGAACCAACTCCCTTCTCACCACTTATTCGCGAGAAATCGCCTATATCCTTCCATCTTCACTGGAAAGGATGCTCTTGTGCAAATGGTAGAGCCATGCCACAATAGAAGAAATAATCTCGCAACCGTCGGAGGACTCATGCTTTTCGTATTATTCGCATTATGGCTTATCGCACTCGGACTGGTCATTGTTGATCCTAGATCCAGTACGATGCGTTGGATGAGCGCCGTTGTTTTTACGGGAGGATTCGGCGCTTTAGCTGCCGTGTTATCAGAGTCCTTCATCCCCTACATCCAACAAACGGTGCCTAATCCGTCAATCAGTTCATTACTGTACCATTTCATGGGGATCTGTTCGTTGATTTCATACTACGGCTTGCCGTATTCATTTGCCATGCTTTCCTTGAAATATAATGCACCCTGGCAAAGCGCAGCTATGCGGACCTGGCTTCCCTTCGCGCTGCTTGTCCCTGTCTTGGCTTGCTTGCTTTTCACACCTGCCTATACGGAAGAAATGCCCATTGCTTTCCCTATCGTAGCTGTTTGGGCCTTCCCTTATATCCTAGTTGGAACCATCCTGATCATCTTAAAAAAAGAAAGGCTGCCTGCCTCAAAACGCACGCACTTTTACACCTGCTTGGCCCTGCTGCCACCGATTATGTGCGTTGGCGTGCTGAACTACGTGATGCCCAGCTTTGGCTTTTATCGGATGTGGGTCTATCACGTTTGGATTTTGGCTTTCATGGTCCCGTTCTTCGTCTACATTTTTTTCAAATATGGCTTTCTCGGCATGAGGCTTCTCATTGAGCGCCGCAAGCTGGATTCCACACTCCGCGCCATCACCTCGGGCACCGCCATTTTAAATCACGCCATTAAGAATGACGTCGGTAAAATGCGGCTATTTCTCGAGAAGATGAAACAGCATGCGGAAGAAACGAACCAACCTGAGCTCATTCAGGACATAGATGTGGTGATGAATGCCTCCATCCATATCCGCGATATGATAACGCGCGTGCATGAGCAAACACAGGAGCTTCCGCTTAGGGAAACTCCTGTGCATGTGGCTGTTCTGATCCATGACGTTCTGCTGCCTCTTGGGCCTTATCTCACCAAGGTCAACGTACAGCAAAATGTCTCCGACAACCTAATCCTTCTCTTGGATCAGGTTCAAATTGCCGAAACATTAACCAATATCCTAATGAATGCGGTTGAGGCTATGCCGCAAGGCGGGACTCTAACAATCCGCGCTTTTCAAGCCAAGAAAAATCTAGTTATTGAGATCAAAGATTCCGGTATAGGTATGGAAAAAGCAGTGCTCAAGCAAGTGTTGGAGCCCTTCTATACGACCAAGAGCGGCAGTCGCAATAATTTCGGACTCGGTCTCGCCTATTGCTACAGCGTTATGAAGAAGCATGGAGGATCACTGGAACTAAGCAGTGAACTAGGGATAGGAACCAGCGTCTTTCTAACCTTCCCTAGCAATCGATTACAGACATAAGGGGGTCTCCGCTTTGGAACCAATTCGCGTTTTTATCGTTGAAGATGATTGGGATTGGCTGCGCGGTCTTAAAGCTTATCTCGATCGCCATGCCGATCTGACCGTTGTAGGCACTGTCTCTACCGCTGAGGAAGCCAGAGAATTATTTACAAGCGCTGATCCTGGCGTTGACGTCTTGTTGATGGATATTATGCTGCAGGATGAACCCGCAGGCATCGGACTTGCGGAGCAGGCAGTGCTGTCTTGGGGAGTTAAAGTCATTATGCTTACTTCCATGGAAGAAAAGGATTTCATCTTCCGCTCTTTCCAAGCTGGCGCAATCGATTATCAAATCAAATCCCGTTATGAGGAGCTCCCGGGCATTATTCGCGCCGTGCATGCTCGCCAATCCGCCATAAATGCAGCAGTTGCCGAGCAATTGCGCGAAGAATTCCGCCGACTCAAAAAGTTGGAACAACAATTCAAGGTCAAAGAAGTGAGCGACATGATTACACCAACGGAGCTTCAAGTGTTGGAGATGATCGATCAAGGACATACACAAACGGAGATTGCAAGCCGTTTCTTTATCTCCTTGCGAACGGTCAAAATTCATGTCGGTCATATTTTGAAAAAACTGGGAAGTCCAAGCAGCAAGGATGCAGCCCAGAAACTTAGGGAACTTGGGTTATTCGATAAGAAAGATTAGTGAATATCCTTCTTCTTGAAGCGTCCGCCTTTGACATCGTGGATATTGCCGACTGCCAGGAATGCCTTCGGATCGAGCTCATCCACGATGGACTTTAATTTAGCCTCTTCCAGCCGCGTAATAACACAAAAGATCACTTTCTTGTCCTCTCCTGTGAACCCGCCTTCCCCTTCGAGATAAGTCACTCCGCGTCCCAGCCTGTCTAGGATAGCTTCCCCTATTTGTCTGAAACGATCGCTGATAATCCAAACGGATTTGGACTCATCAAACCCTTCTATCGTCACGTCAATCATTTTATAAGCAATGAAATAGGCAATTAATGAATACATCGCACGGTCCCAACTGTAAACAAAGCCAGCACTGCCAAGAATGAATAAGTTGAAAAACATCACAATTTCGCCTACAGAAAAGGGCAGCTTCTTGGAAACCAGAATAGCAATAATTTCAGTCCCGTCCAGCGAGCCCCCGAACCTGATGACCATTCCTACGCCGATCCCCAGTATAATCCCTCCGAATACAGCCGCGAGCAAAGGATCATTCGTCAGCTCTTTGACCGGATGCAGCAGCGCCGTTCCAATCGACATGACCAAAATCGCGAAAAATGTCGAAAGAGCAAACGTTTTGCCAATCATTTTGTAACCGATAAACAAGAAAGGGATGTTCAAGATTGTCAAAAATATCCCGACTTGCCAATGGGTCAGATACGACAATATAATCGATATCCCGGTAATGCCTCCGTCAATAATTTTGTTGGGAACCAGGAAAATCTCCAGTCCCACGGACATTAAAGCGGCTCCTATAAACAAGAAAACACTTCTGCGCAATAGGGTGCTTTTGGTCATTCTTCGATGCTGCGTCGGCATCGCGGCTTTCTTCTGATATTGGACTTGTTCAGTGGCCAAGGCGAATCCCCTCCGTTTCATTTCTCTATCTCCCTATTTCTCGACAAACCTTGCAATTTCCTCCCTATTACAATGATTTTCAATCTCCGAATCTTATAAAAATTGTTAGATATTCTGCCATCGAATATTGCTGCCACGCATGGTATAATGTCAGTTGTCATTTACAATTTCTTAATCCTCAATAACAGGAGAATCTATGAAAAATCAACTTGATCGCTTATTGCTATTGACTAAGCAACGGTGGCCGCTAGTTTTGCTTGCTTTTATCCCAGTAGTCATTATGGAAATACTGAGCCGCGGGCATTATATAGAAACGCTCACTTGGAGTTATAAGCACGTGCTTGAGCTCCTTTTTAATGAATGGATCGTACTCAGTTTGCTGCTCCTATTCATCGCGATAATTGGACGCACACGCATTGCCTATTGGATTATTGCTGCTTTTCTGCTTATCTTAGCATTGATAAGCGGGATTAAACTTAAGATTCTCGGCGTCCCTTTGACACCATGGGACCTTGTTCTAGCCGGTGAAGCATCGGATATGGTGAAATATATTTCCAATATTTTTAGTTTCAATATTTTATTTATTTTGCTACTTTTTGTAGCCATCAGCTATTACCTCTTATACCGCACAACCTTATTTATGAAAAAAGTAGCGCTAAAAGAACGAGGAATTTTGGCTGTCATTGCTCTAGCCATGCTGGCCGCGGTCTACACGGATGCACCTCTTCCCATTCAGAAATGGCGTGGCATCCAAGCGTCCGTCTGGAACCAAGTTGAGAATACAGCAACGAATGGCTATGCATTTGCTACAGTTCTTAATACGAAATCGATGTTGAATGATAAACGTGAGGGTTATGACGACAAAGCCGTAGAAGCTATCGTCAGTCAAACCCCCAAGCCGATTAAAGCCGGAGATTCCGATACGCCGATCAAACCAAACGTGATTGTCGTGCTAAGCGAGGCCTTCTGGGATCCTACCGTAATTAAAGGGGCTACTTTTAGTAAGGATCCGATTCCCTTCTTCCATAAGCTGCAGCAGCAAGGAACGAGCGGCACTATGCTCTCCCCCCAATATGGCGGCGGCACTGCGAATGTGGAGTTTGAGGTTTTAACCGGGAATTCCATGCGATTTTTGCCGCAAGGATCTATTGCGTACAATCAGTTCATTACGAATGAAGTCGATTCCTTAGCCAGTATTTACGCAAGGCAAGGATACACATCAACAGCGATCAGCCCATTCTATAATTGGTACTTTAACAGCAATCGGATTTACAAGGATTTTGGCTTCTCGAAGTATATTCCAATTGAATATTTTAAACCCAACTATTCAGGTCCTTATATCGCGGATCACGAAGTCGCTGCCAACATTATTCATGCGACGGAACTTAGCGAAGGTCCGGATTTCATCTTTGCCAACACGATGGAAAATCACTTTCATTTCTACCCGGGCAAATTTCCCAAGAACAATTTTGACGTTTCCGGTGATATGTCAGCTTCTTCGAGAGGTATGCTGGAGACGCTGGCGCAAGGCATTAATGCTTCAGACAACATGTTGAAAGAACTAGTCGAGTACTACGAGAAGAAGAATGAGCCTACGATTATCGCTTTCTGGGGAGATCATCTTCCAGCCTTAGGCGATGATTATGCCACTTACATGGATACGAAATATATTAGCGGCAAAGACGATCCTGACTTCCTCAAAAAAATGTACAGTGTTCCGCTTGTCATTTGGAACAATTTTGACGAACGCAAGGATACATTGAATATCAGTCCTTCCTTCTTAGGTCCTTATTTGATTGAATTGTCCAAACAGCAAGGCAGCTATTATACCGATTTCTTAAGCCAGCTTTCCAAAAAAATCCCTGTCATTCCCCCCAAAGATCATTATGAGGCGATGCATATCAATGAGCAGGATCTCAAGGATTATGATACTTTGCAATATGACATTATGTTCGGTGAACGACATGCGTACAAAGACTATAAAGTACCCATTATTAATTCCAAGTATATGCTCGGATTTGGCCCGATTACACTCGATAAAGTAGAAGCGGATAGCTTAGATTTATCCGGTAAATCCAGTGTTACTTTAACCGTGAGCGGGAGTAATTTGCCGCCGCTTGGCATCGTGACCTTGAATGGCAAAAACGTTCCAACCACCTGGGAAAATGAACATCGCGTTACAGCAAAAGTCGAAGGCAACTTATTAAAATCCGGTATCTGGGACATTCAAGTCCATGTCAAGGACTCCAAAGAAACCACCGTCGGTAAATCCAACACTTTGGCTATCGAAATTGGCGGTCGCTAAGCGCTAGGCACGGACACCAAAACCCCTTCTCTCTTCACGAGAAGGGGTTTTCTACTGTTATTTCGCGGCTAAAGTTAGAGAAGACAACTGTTTGGCGCGATACAGCAAGTAGCTGATCCCAGCGAGAAAAACCATTGCCGCAACCCCCCAATAAATATGAGTGAAAGCTGAACTTAGTGGAATCGCCTTTTGCCAAGCTATACTTTTACCGCTGAGGGCAACACCAAATGCACCTCCAACGAACTGAATGAGCTGAGAGAGCCCCATACCAGCACCTATCTGCTCTTTCGGGAGAATCCGCGACATCTCATTAGATACACTTGTTGTCAGCATCGTAACGCCTAAGCTGAGTGGAATATACACGATTAAGATGGCAATCGGTGAAATCGAGCTGAAAAAACCAAACAGTACAGCACCCAGCAACATCAAGATACTTCCTATACGTAAAATAAGATGGTTGCCATATCGGTCGATCATGCGGCCAACAACATTGGATAATAAGGCGGACAGCATAGCTCCCGGGAAAATGATCAGTCCCGTATAAACAGAGCTCAAGCCAAATAATCGGCTAAGCATTAAGGGCATGAGGAACAGCGTTGCGAAGTGCGCCGCAAATGCCGCGAAAACAATAAAACTAAGCAGCATGTATGGCATATTTTTAAGTAGAGCTGGCTGAACGAAGGGTCCGCTTGCACGTTTGATGCGCATCCAGAATGCGTAGAGGAAGATGACACCGGCGGCAAGAGCGTACAAGGAATTCGTCGTCATAAACAACAGCAATCCCGTTACACCTACGCCAATGGAGAACGCTCCAGCGAAATCAAATCGCACGTTTTGAGCCTGTTCCGTAGGCAGTAAGCGGAATAAGAAGGGCAAAACGAATACAATAAGCCCTGTTATCAGGAATAATCCATTCCATCCCCAAAATTCGGTTATGACACCGCCCAGAACTGGGCCTAAACCCATCCCAAACGTTGCTGTCGAGATAATCATAGACATGGAACGGCCTCGTCTACTCATAGGTATATAGCGTGTAACGAGCATGACACCCAGAGATATACCGGAACCCGCACCGACGGCTTGCAGCACTCTTGAAGCAAATAACATAATAAAATGATGACTGAACATGCCTAATAAGGAGCCAGCGCCCAGAAAAATAATCCCTATCGTCAATAATCGGCGAATCGGCAAGTAATCAGACAGCCGGCTAAAAGTAATCGAAGATATCGCGAAAACGATGGAATATCCTGTTACGATCCATGAAGCCGTTGTTGAAGTTAAGGCGAACTGCTTCATAATTTGCGGCAAGGCAACATTGAACATCGTTGTATTCATCGTAATAAGCATTACGGCCAAACTCCAAAGTCCAAGAATAAGTCGCTCCCGAATGACTTCCTGCTCTTGTGTTGCAGCTATAGGCGAAGCATTATCAGCTGTCATAAAAATCACCTCCGTTTTATTGTTCGACAACTATCGAACAATAAAACTTTATCACATTCCTTCTCATCCCACAAGAGAACACTTCGCGCAAGACAGAAAAAAAAGAGGCTGGTCGCAAGGTTAACAACCTTTTGACAGAGCCTCTTACTTAGTTTTCCTATGAGCTTACAAAGAAATCACTTTACCAGTTGCTTCTGATTCAAATGCAGCCAGAATGACTTTTAATGCACGAAGTCCTTCTTCTCCAGAAATACGTGGCGCTTTACCTTGGACAATTGAAGTTACGAATTCATCAATCACGCCGCTGTGCGTTTGTTTATCGTTCGTTGCGATTTGTCCCACTTTGTAGCGTTCTACTGTTCCATCACGAAGTTCAACGATCACTTGATCATTCGGATCCGTATCGATTTTGATCACGCCATTTTCACACCAAAGGACGGTAGAGTTGTCTTGCCCTTTGTAGTAAGTCCAGCTTGCTACCAAAGAGCCTGTAGCGCCGCTCTTCATGCGAAGCAAGCAAGTTGCGTTGTCATCGACGTCGGTACCCTCTTTGTGAAGCGTACCAACGAATGCCGCTACTTGCGCAACTTCATCAGCCAATAACCAACGGATCAAGTCTGACTTATGAACGCCAAGATCGCCCATAGCACCCATGATCGCTTCTTCTTTGCGGAAGAACCAGCTCTCACGTCCGTCAACGCTCCAACCTTCCGGTCCAGGATGGCCGAAAGACGTACGGAATGTCAACACTTTGCCAAGTTTGCCGGATTCCAAGATTTCTTTTGCTTTCACATGTGGAGGCATCAGACGTTGGTTGTGGCCTACCATGAGGAAAACGCCATTGTTCTTGGCAGCAGCAATCATCGCTTCCGCTTCTTCTGCTGTGGATGCCATCGGCTTCTCAACAAGAACATGCGCGCCAGCATTCGCCGCGGCAATAGCTACTTCTGCATGAAGAAAGTTAGGTGTACATACACTAACTGCGTCAACTTTCTCTTGTTTCAGCATTTCTACGTAGCTGCTGTAAGCTTTCCCGCCGTGCTGTGCGGCATAGTGCTCTGCTCTTTCGATAATCGGATCTACGAAAGCAACAAGCTCAACATTGGAATTCCAAGCGTATTCCGGGATATGTCTATGTTTGGAAATGGCGCCGCATCCTACTACGGCTACTTTAATTTTGCTCATGGTATACTAATGCTCCTTAGAAATAATAATTATGATTAATTATGAACGTTCGTGTAATGTTCTTTAACCCAGTTCAAGCTATTCTCAACGCTGACAAGCGGCGCCTTCTGGCAATTGTCTTGTTCCACTACAAGCCATTCCACGCCTGCTTTCTCAGCAGCTTTAATAACGTCTTGCAAAGGAACGTCGCCTAAGCCAAGTTCCAATGTAACTAACTTGCCTTCTGCATCTTTGGTGAAATCCTTAAAGTGGACAAGCGGCAAACGCCCCGCATATTTGGCAATGTAGGCAAGTGGATCTTGACCTGCGTATTGAACCCAACAAACGTCCATCTCAACGTTGATTGCGTCTTCACCTGTTTTGGCATACATCGCATCAAAGACGAACTCATCGTTCACTTTATAATGGAATTCGAAGTCATGATTATGATACAAGAATTGCAAGCCTTGTTTTTTCGTCTCAGCAGCAAGCGCTTCGCATTCCGCGATAAGTGCTTTCCATTGTTCCGCAGAATCGCGTTCTTCAGCGCCTACATAAGGACAGATCGCATATTTAGCACCAATTGTATGCAAATAGTCGATTTCCCCTTGCAAATTATTGCGGAATCTCTCCAAGCTAATGTGGCTTCCAAATGCTTTCAAACCAAGCTCATCCAGCAATGCTTTTACTTCATTAGCAGGTCTGTCATAATAGCCTGCGAATTCAACGCCTTCATATCCTAATTTAGCAACATGACGCAGCGTCCCCTCAAAGTCATTCTTCATATCATCACGAAGTGTGTATAACTGC
Source organism: Paenibacillus sp. HWE-109 (assembly GCF_022163125.1). NCBI lineage: Bacteria > Bacillati > Bacillota > Bacilli > Caryophanales > Paenibacillaceae > Paenibacillus > Paenibacillus sp. HWE-109. The sequence continues at coordinate 4,215,847 of NZ_CP091881.1, forward strand.
AAACCAATCCCTAAACGTCCCATGATATCTCCTCTTTTCACTTCATCTAATTTTAATGTTTAACACCTATGTGCATAGTATAATAGATCCTAGCCTAGGATGACCATTCACGATATAATCGAAACATCTCCTATTTGGCTATGAAAGGTGAATGACATGGATACAGAACTTTTAACCTGCGGCTACTCCTTTCATATGGAGCCATTTAATGTGAGCACCAAATCAGGGCTCAAATACTATCTTTTTCGATTACAGTCGGAAGGCACTTCCGAAGCATTGATCGATGGACACTACCAGCGCATTGAAGCTGGTCATATGCTCCTGTTTCAGCCTGGCGACCCTTATGAACTGCGAATTGAATATGACAGCAATCAGCCAGAAAGCAAAATTGCCAGTGGCGATTACTACATATTTTGTAATGGTCCTTGGATTGATGCTTGGTGGAAGCGCACACCCAAACAAACTTGTACACGGATTGACCTAGACGCCCGTTTAATTTCGCTTTGGCGGCAGTTAATTCTCGAGAAGCGCCGAATGGAAGAAGAAAATACAGAATTGAGCGGTTATTTGCTGCAAGCTTTGTGTCTTTATCTGGAACGAGCCATGACGGAGACCGTCACTTTGCAAGGACGTCCTTTCACGGGCACACGTATGAAGCGGTTTATCGAGGCACATGCCACAGTAACATTTAAGGTAGATGATGTTGCCAGCCACGTTGGTCTCAGCGTATCCCGCGCCGTTCACTTGTTCAAAGAATGCTTCGACAAAACGATGATTCAATATGCGCTTGAAGTCCGGTTGTCCAGTGCCGTAGAACGCATGCATGACAGTTCCATGTCATTGGAGCAAATTGCCTTGAGCTGCGGTTTTGGCAGCTACGCTTACTTTCATCGGGCGTTCAAGCAGCGATTCGGGCAATCACCCAAACTTTTCCGTCAAAATGGACAGTTAAAAACCGGAAATTAATAATTCACAAATTCTTCATGGAGTTAGCCATGAAGTATGAAACATTTTTGCTCTCTCAATCGTATATATCTTATAGCAGGAAAAACTTACAAATACATAGACTCAAAATGAACGGTTTTGACGAATAGTTATGGCGAATACTCAGAAAAACAACATTTTGTTTCAAAATTGTAAAACTATTTTAAGGTTAAATTAATAATCCTCCTATATGCTTATGACTATATCCAATTCCTAGGATGGTGAAAACTATGAAAATGTTCATTACGATTCACAACAAACCTGTGCCTGTCTACTCCGATGAGAAAAATAAAAAGAAATTCAACTTATTGAAATCAGCGTTAGAAGCCAAAGTGATTAAAGGTAGAGCCACCATTAAGAAATGTTTGGACTCTATCATCAGCATCGAAATCGTAGGTTGCGAGGCGATCCTGCATTCATTTAACGAACGAGACTCATTGGCACTTTCACTTTACTAACAGCGTAACTTAAAAACCTCCAACACCACTTGATCTTGTGGGTTGGAGGTTTTTTAAGTTGTTCGTTACCGATGTTCATTTAGATATAACGCGCTTGGATGACGTTAAGATGATGCTGCGCATGACCGGCTACAATATATGCTAGGGCACGCGCTGACATCGCCGAGCTGTTCGAAACGCCAAGACGCGGCCAAGCGGCTTCTTGAATCGTTGTTAACAATGTGAACGTCGCTTGCCGCACAGCTTGGAAATCACGCAAAAGATCTGCGACAGCAATGTCATCGAAGGCGGCATTCGCGATAAATACATCTTGATCAAATCCAGGGAGATTCGTCGTATCACCACGAGCAATACGCAGCATCCTGTAGCTCATTACGCGCTCTGTATCCGTGATGTGACCTAAGAGTTCCTTCAAACTCCACTTGCCCGGCGCATACCGCAGCAGCGCTTGTTCGTCTGTCATTTGGGCATATATCGCTACGATCTCATCAAGTTGACTTTGTAAAAAGGCTTGATAATCACCTTCAGGAACTTGACTAATGTAGCCTTCGAAATAAGGCGAGTATTCTTCATGATTAGGTCTCTTCAGCATAAGTTAAACATCCTCTCCTAAATAAAAATTTATGTAGATGATATTCCTATTAACAATATCATATACCATGGACAGGTAAATGAAAACGAACAAAACCCAGCCTCCGCTTAGGAAGATTGGGTTTTGTCCGTTTATATTTGATTACTGCTTACGCTCAAGCAGCCAAATTTTACTTTGGAAGTCTCCGTGAAGACCAGCAACCGGAAGACCAGCATACAGCAAATGATCACCAGGATATTCGCCTGGAATGCCTGCGATCTGGTAGTCGAACTCTGGGTTCAGCCCTTTGAGGCGCAGCGTTTTGGTCGCAGCGTTCGCTTCCGCCAGAACACGGAAATAAGCCACCATCGCTTGGGATTTATCTTCGGACACAATCATCCAAGCCGTTTCATTGCCTTCGAAGGGGCTAAGCAGACGGTACATATCGCCAAACTGAACCAACGGACGAAGCTGCTTATAATCGGCAATTTGCTTTTTGACGATTTCTTTCTCCTCGTCGGTGAACACCGTGAGATCAAGTTCATAGCCGAAGTTTCCTGACATAGCCACATCGCCGCGCATTTCCAAGGATGTATTCCGGTGTACTTGATGGTTCGGCACTGCGGAAACGTGTGCTCCCATGGAACTAATTGGGTAAACGATGCTTGTTCCATACTGAATTTTCAAGCGAGAAATCGCATCGGAATTATCGCTTGTCCACGTTTGCGGCATGTAATGCAGCATTCCTGGATCAAAGCGTCCGCCACCGCCAGAACAACTTTCGAATAAAATATGTGGAAATTCCGTTGTTAATTTCTCTAATACGCCATACAACCCCAACATGTACCGATGAGCCGTTTCGCGTTGTCTTTCCGGAGGAAGCGCTGCGGAACCAATCTCAGTCATGTTCCGGTTCATATCCCATTTGATATAAGTGATCGGAGCACTTTGGAGAATTCTGCGAATCATCGCTGTAATTTCTTCACACACGTCTGCGCGGGAGAAATCCAAAATCAACTGCTGACGCCCCTCCGTGCGGCGGCGGTCTGGCACATGCAGACACCAATCCGGGTGTTTCCGGTACAAGTCGCTGTCTGGTGAAACCATTTCAGGCTCAAACCAAAGTCCAAACTCGAGCCCAAGATCATTAACTCTTGCTACGAGATCTTCCAACCCGTTCGGCAGCTTGGTTTTATCGACAACCCAATCCCCCAATGAACTGTTGTCGCTGTCGCGCTTGCCAAACCAACCGTCATCTAGTACGAATAACTCGATGCCCAGCTCTTTGCCTGCTTTGGCGATACTTTCAATTTTGTCCGCATTAAATTGGAAATAAGTAGCTTCCCAGTTGTTCACAAGTACGGGTCTTACACGGTCGCGGAATTCTCCACGGCTGAGTCGAGTCCGATAAAGCTTGTGATAGGATCTCGACATGTTGCCGAGCCCCTCGCTGGAGTAAACCATGACAGCTTCTGGTGTTTGAAACTGTTGGCCCGACTCCAGCAGCCAACTGAAATCGAAGGAATTGATCCCCATGGAGACGCGGGCCGTTCCATAGGGTCCAACTTCCGCATGCGCAGCGAAATTGCCGCTGTATACAAGGCTGAACCCATACACATCACCATGATCCTCACCGGCATCTTTGGATAGCAGCGCCACAAAAGGATTATGCTGATGACTGCTGGAGCCGCGGCGGCTTTCCACCGTTAATGTACCCGGAGCCAGCGGTCGTCTAACGATATCGCGCTCTCTGACCCATGCGCCCGAAAGCTGCAGCAGATCGAAGTCGCCATGCTCAAAGTCAACGCTTGCACTGTATGCGCGAAGCAACTTGAGCGAAGCTGAACCTTCGTTGACAAAACGAACGGATCGCGTAATAGCTGCATGATCTTTGAAAATCGTATAAGAAAGAAACACTCTAAGTCCAATCAGCTTGTCCACTAATTCAAGTTCAAGTGTTTGAGCTTCGTCGTCACTCTCAACATAAGTAGCTGGAAGACCTTCGAGAGCAGGTTTGCCCGGAATAATTCGATGATTCTCATAGACGAGTTCAGTAATCGTAGATCCATTCGGCAGTGCGACCTGGTAAGCTGGTTCACGATAGTCGCTTGTTCCATAAGCAGGATATTCCTGGGGAAGCGTGTCAAATGTAATTTTGCGATCTTCCACAATCGGATTCGGATGAAAGGAACATCTTTCTTTATATTGAATGATTGTGCCTAGTTGGCCAGGTCTTATAGGGCGTCCCCAGTAAACATGTGCTGGATAAGCCTGATGAATGAGTTGAATCACATAACTCATCTGTTTGTTCTGTAAATGAAAGATCCCTTGTGTAGGTTCAAATGAAATTTGCATAGTTAAATCCCTCCTATCTTCTATTATCTTACCCTTGCTGGAACAAAACTATGGAGGATATGCACCTACATATGGAGAAATGTAGTTTTAATCGCTATGCTGCATTTCCATGTAAATAAGCCCCCTCCGAGTCTAATAGACTTCGAAGAGGGCTTTGCCATCAACCGAATTTGTACGTCATGCCATATCCGCCCTTGGGATAAACCCAATCAATGTTGTAGGATGGACAGGCTATTCGGCACGTTCCGCATTCGATGCAGTTTTCGTAGGCCACTGTCGTGATTTTGAGTATCTTTTCCCATTCATACACATCCGACGGACAAAAATAATTACAGTCCTTGGTGGTACAATTCAAGCAAGTCTGTGTATCTTTAATGACGAGGTGCGACTTATCGTCGCATTTGTAACGAATGGTAAACAATTTATCTGAAATGTCGCATGGGCTCATCCGTTCATCGCCCTCCATCCTTTGTAGCCGAGTTTCATTAAATTAACCGTGCCGCCTGCCGCATTTTTAATCAGCTTCATGGCCATTTTCTGCTTATCCGCTTTGGTAATTCCATCCACAAGGAACATGTTGTAGGCCGCCTCATTCAATGCTCTTGGCAATTTATCAAATAACAGTTCAGGGTCCTGCTGCTTGAGGAATTGGTGCATGCCTTTATATTTCTGCAAATCTTTATGCACAAAGGAAGCCTTAATTTTCTCATCATAAGCATGCAGAGAGACTGCTGAGAAATCTCCCCGCTCCTTGGCTTCCACAATCGCCTCGCCGGCTAAACGACCTGAGGTCATCGCTAAATTCGTCCCTTCCCGATGGACAAAATTAATCAATTGGGCGGCATCGCCACAGACGCACCAACCTTCGCCGGATAACGGCGGGATCGAGTGAAAGCCTCCTTCGGGAATCAAATGCCCAGAGTATTCCTTCGTTTCACCTCCTTGAATTAATTTACGAATCATCGGGTGCTGTTTCACCGCATCCAACACAGCGTACGGCTTTACTTTTTTATCGCGTAGATGATTCACCATTACACCGACGCCTAAGGAAATCGTGTCCTTATTCGTATACAAAAACCCCATGCCCGCCATCCCGAGCGAAGTTTCGCCCATGAATTCAATCGTAACGCCTTCATCGCCTTCAAGACCAAAACGATCCTCGATTTTCTCGCGCGGCAAGGCTATCACTTCTTTCACGGCCAAGGATACCTCATCCGGCATCCACTCCTTATGAATGCCCATCGCCTTGCCCAGCAAGGAGTTGACGCCATCCGCTATAACAACAACATCGGCGTAGAGATCACCGTCTTCCCGGTCCGTTCGAACACCTACAACCCTGTTTCCTTCCCGAATCACATCAAGCGCAACAGTTTCATAAATAGGAATGGCTCCAGCTGCAACAGCTTTCTCGGCAAACCATTGATCAAACTTCACCCGCAAACCAGTAAAGCAGTTATAGGGTTCCTTATAAGCCTCATTGCGGTGTCCAAACGTGACCATGGATTCTTTGCCCATCATCCAGATTCGCTGCTCCACAATATATCGTTCCATCGGAAAATTCTTTTCTTTCCAAAACTCGGGAACGAGCTCTTCAATTTGCTTGCGATAGAGGACGCCGCCAAAAATATTTTTGGCTCCTGGGAACTCCCCTCTTTCCAAAAGCACAACAGATAAGCCCGCTCGCGCCATCGTTAATGCTGCTGCTGCCCCTGCCGGTCCTCCGCCAACAACGATGGCATTGAATTTCTCATTCATTTGGCTTCACTCCTCTCCAACGCATCGGCTGACAATGAGTTCTCGGCGCTACCAACCTTGATGCCAAATAAGGTGCGTCGCTGCCGAATCTCTTCGGCAATCGCCGGTACGATTTTGAAGAGGTCGCCGACAATGCCATAGTGCGCAAATTGAAAAATAGGCGCTTTTTCATCTTTATTTATGGCGACGACCACATCCGCATGGCTCATGCCAACGGTATGCTGCACGGCTCCTGAAATCCCGATGGCAAAATATAGCTTTGGCCTCACCGTTGCACCAGTCTGACCGACCTGGTGTTCATGCCCGATCCAACCTGCGTCAACAGCGGCACGCGAGGCGCCTACGACGCCGCCGAGCGCGTCCGCCAGGTCAGCGAGCAGCCCGAATGCATCGGGACCGCCAAGTCCGCGGCCGCCTGCGACGATAATCTCGGACTCCTCGAGATTGAGCTTGCCGGTTTCGCGCAGGAAGTCGAGGACCTGCGCGGCGATCTCTTCCTCGCGCATCGTCGCCTCGATGCGCACGATTTCGCCCTCCCGCGCGGCATCCTTCGGCAGCGCTTGAAAGACGCCGGCGCGGGCTGTCGCCATCTGCGGTCGGTATTGTTTGCAGAGGATGGTGGCCATCATCTTCTCGGAGAAAGCCGGCCGGCTGGCCAGCAGCAGCCTTGACGGCGGCGGCTCCACGTCGAGCTGCGTCGTGTCGGCCGTCAATCCCGTCGGCAGGTGCGTCGCAATGGCGCCTGCCAGGTCGCGCCCCGTTGCTGTCGCGCCGAACAGCACGATCTCGGGCTTCGCTTCCTCGATCAGCTTCAGGCAGACCCGGCTATACGGCCGGGTTCTGTAGGTGCGAAGCTCCGGCGCTTCGCAGAGGAACACCCGGTCAGCGCCGTAATGCACGGCTTCCTCGGCGAGATGTGCGACATCATCGCCGAGGACGAGCGCCATGAGCGGCGCCTCCAGCTTCGCTGCCAGCTTCTTGCCTTCGCCTAAGAGCTGCCAGGATACTTTCTTAGCAGCTCCATCTCGCTGCTCCACAACGATCAGAACGCCCCGATATGCGGACCAATCGGGCATCCCTGTATCGGCTTGCTCCTGTGATTGTTCATTAGCCATCGTGTTAACCTCCTTGTTAAGTCCAATCCAACAAAGTCTGTATCTCCTTCGACCAGAGCTGATCAGCTAATTGTGCGGCAGCCGCTTCAGGCGAATCATAGGCAATCATTTGCGTTTTTACAGATTTGATTTCGGGTACCCATGTTTTCGAAACGATCGTCGGAGAGCCTTTGAGTCCAATTTTGGCCTTTTCCAAGTCAGGGAAATCAGCCGTCGTCCAAACCGTTGGCTTATACCGCGCCGCTCGCACCATTCCCGGCAGCGAAGCGCGCCTCACTTTATTCAACTCCTTGAGCGCTGTGATCAGAACAGGCATGCTTGTCTCAACGACTTCTACCCCATCTTCCAGAAGACGATGAACGCGAACTTTCCGATTCTCTTCATCCACATTGACAACTTTGTTAACATAAGTCAGCTGTTCCAAGTCCAATCGACAGGCTACACCAGGTCCAACTTGACCCGTATCGCCATCCAACGTCTGTTTTCCGCAAAACACAATATCCACTTGCCCCCAAGTCTCGGCAATCTTCTGAATCGTTCGGGCAACCACATAGGAAGTAGCCAGCGTATCCGCTCCGGCAAAGCCCCGATCCGTGACTAAGACAGCTTCGTCTGCGCCGAGCGAAATACATTCTTTCAAGCCCTTCTCCGCAGGCGGCGGCCCCATCGTTACCACCGTGATCCGTGCGCCGTGTTCATCCTTAATGCGAAGTGCTTCTTCGAGACCATGCATATCATAAAAATTGACAATACTCGGAACACCCTGCCTGATCAATGTATTGTTCTTAGGATCAATCCGAATTTCTCTGGAGTCAGGTACCTGCTTAATACACACAACGATATGCAGCATTTCTGCACCCTCCCGTTTATCGATATCTTCTGCTCACCTCTGGCCGAACTCACGAAGAACTTGTCATCATTGTGAATTTTGTCACTTAAATCACGAAATGGAAACCGCTTTCAAGTTGAATTCTTGGATATTAACCTACAACAATATATGCACTAAACTTGTTAACATGACACTTACTTTTGTCCAAGTCATCTGTAGACGCGCTGCGCCTATCTCCATCTATTCGGCTACTTTCCCTTGCATTCACCAAAGCCGTTCTCCCAACCTTCTATCTAACTCCATCACCAACACAAACCCAGCTCCAGAGGGATCGTAGATCCTCTATTTCACCAATGCGCCCCTAACTAGACTCACTCCGCTTACACAACCACTTCAATGAAAATTGCAAGAAAACAATTGTAATTTTTCTCATTTCCGTTATACTTAACCATATAAATAATGGTCGTGAAGCACACGCCGCCTTGATACAACTTCCATTTCATGGATGAGATTGTGTCGAAGCGGCTTTTGTTGTTCTGCGGCCAATGGAATGAAAGGATGTGGCTTGCCATTTCAAGATTTGAACAAGCTTACGAAGAATGGATGAATTTGAATATTGCTCAAGAAGAAAATCACCGAAGGAGGGAATTACTGGAGAAAGGACTCGGCCACGATACACAGGAATTTTTACGTTTGGTCTGGTATCCTGTTGTGCGGAACTTTAATGATTTGTATCCCGAATGGGAAGTGCGTGATTTCAACAACGGTTATCGATATCTGGATTTAGCTTATATGCCTGGCGGAGATGTAAAGGGAGGTATCGAGATACAAGGACATGGCCCCCACGCAAGGGACCTTGATGTTCGGCGTTTTAAGGACCTATGTTGGCGATATTGTTTACTGTCGCTTGATGAATGGATTTTCATTCCAATTGCCTATCTATCCATTACGGATGAAGCCAAGCGCTGCCAACAGCTTGTCCTTTCCTTCATCGGCAAGTTCATCGCGAGCGATGTGCCCAAGAATTTTGCCTGGCTTGAAGCTGAAACGATTCGTTATGCGAGAAGATCGCTTCGCCCGTTCAGTCCATCAGAGTTAGCCACCCATCTACGAATTACAGATCAGCATGCAAGGCGGATTCTTCACCATTTAGTGGAGCAGCAACTTTTATTTGTCGCCAGTGGCAGACAACGATATCGTTCGTACGCATTACGAACTCAATAACTCTTATTTGCCCAAAAACAGCTATTTTTTTAAACTAATGAACTCAATCGGCGTTATGTCATAGTTATCAAGTGTTATTGGGTGCTTTTGCATGGAATAAAGCATCTGGAGTTCATTATATTTTCAAATCATCCAATTTCACTCATATAGAGAGTATACAGTTCGTTGGCGCCACAACAAGAGGAGCTCCTCTATACAGTTCGTTAGCGCCACAACAAGAGGAGCTCCTCTATACAAGCACCACAAAAAAAAGGAACACCCAACAGTTCGTTGGTGCTCCAGCTAGCTTCAACATCATTCCTCGTCCATATCGCCATCAACATCATACGTGCATAGAAACCGCTCAACACCCGGATACTTTTCTCCTAAGCTGCGTATAACGAATCCAATGTTCCGATAGAATTGCACCGTATCTTCATCGGTTTCAGCCTCAATTCGCAGTGGATGCATCTCTTCAATAATTTCGAGGATGATGCCTCTCCCGAATCCCACGCCTCTGCTTTCTGGTTCTACAGCCAAATGGGCAATCGTCATCTCTTGCGCATCATTGATTCGAAAACCGATAATTCCGACCATCACACCTTCGGATTCGTACCCATACAGCCACATATCTGACTTACTCTCATATTGTTCAATCGTTTGCACCAAATGATCCGGGTCAGGAAACACACTATAACTCAACATTTCTTGAATTTCGGGTTCTTGAATTTTGGATTTAACATCGATTAGCATCCATCATCACTCTTTCTCTTTAGCTTTTCAATCTATACATAATCTAACAGACTCAACAACTTGTCAATGTGAGCGATCGGTTTCACTCCTTTATCGACCATCGAATTTCCCATCTTGCCATAGCTGATAAATGGGATCTGTGCCTCCATGGACGCTCGGCCATCTATCCACGAGTCGCCGATCGATAGCCAGCCTTGGTCCGGAATATGAGGGAAATGCTGCTTTGCCGTTAGGTAACCTGATGGAGAGGGCTTCATAGCTGTCATCTGCTCCCTGCCGACGATATAATCAAAACGATTTTTAATTCCAGTTAGATCCAGTGCTCGTACTGCTGCCGCATGTGCATTGTTCGTTACAATAACCAATTTGTATCGACCATGCAAAGAGGCGATCAATTGTGCCGCACCGGCTTCCAGATCAGCTCCCTCCATCCCTTGAAGCTCATGTTTTTCGGCTATGCGAAGTGCATCATCAAGCGTTTCCTTGCTGGCTCCGCGCTCTTGGACATAGGCAAGAAGGGTAGATGTCGTATGCGTCTCCAGAGGAAATGAATCGGGTAAGTACCCCCTGTTTGCAAGAAAAAAAGCGATCTCTTCTTTCATTGCTTTAAAATGAATGCGAGACTCAAGCAGCGTATTATCCATATCAAAAATAAGTCCTTGTATCCCGATAAGTTTGTTCATTCGCACTCCTCTCTGTACTATGTGAAGTCTTAGTACAATTCGACAGGGAAAGACAAAAACCAACATTTACTGCTATATACAGTTGACTTAGCCGCCTACTATAATATAACAAAAAAGATTCTATTTTCACTACTGCGGGTACTGAAACCAAAGATTTCATGATCCATCAATGAGAGGATAACCTATGCAGCATTTGAATACTCATACATACAACTTAGCTATTGCCATTCTAGCCTTTATCCTAGTTCTAATCGCTTCGCTAACCAGCCTGAATTTAACGCGAAAAGTCGCCTCATCCACTGCGTGGCAACAAAAACTGTGGATTGCTAGCAGTGCTTTATCACTGGGTATCGGGATCTGGGCTATGCATTTTATATCACTACTTGCTTATCCCTTCCCGGCCGGATTGACTTATGATATCCAGACCGTCTTGATCTCTGTGTCCATTGCTGTCATAGGTGCTCTCATCGGTTTTTTTGTCATGTACCGCTCCAAACTGGTTATACCCAAATTAATAGTTGGCGGAACTTTCATGGGACTTAGCCTATCCGGCATGCATTTCATTGAATTGGGGGCTTTAAATGACGTCGTAATCCACTACTTTCCTTTTCCCTTTATTTTATCCATTGTCCTCTCGGTAGGCGTTGCAATTATCGTTCTTTACTTATCTGCTATTCAAAATCAGACATTCATTTTCAGTGGTTTGATCATGAGTTCCTTGCTAATGTGTGTTCATTATGTGGGCATGTTGGCGGCAAATATTACATACTCGGAGAAACTCCCCTCACATATGCATTCCGTCTATGTCGATAAATTCGTTTTAGCTGTAATCGTTGCTTTTGGAACAATCATCCTCTTGTGTATCAGTTTACTAAGCTCTCTCAAAACCGATCAAAAACTTTTTGAACAAATTGCTCTTCAGGCGTCTATTCTGACTTACAGCATGGACTGCATCCTAATGTTTAACAGTCGTGGCTGGATTATTGAATTTAATCCAGCCGCTGAGGCTACCTTTGGTTATTCCCGCAAACATGCGCTTAGCCTAACTATGCTTGATTTCTTGTTCCCTTTCAATCAGGACGGGAAAGCAGCGGCTTCGTTATATGGTCATCTTGCACGACAGGATGACAGTTTGATCGGCAAAAGATTCGAAGTCACAGCCTACCGAGCTGATCGCAGTGAATTTCCCGCTGAAATGACGATTACGGGCTTTCAATACGAAGGTAAAACTGTCTATACCGCTTGTTTGAGAGATTTGAGCAAAAGCGAGCCGCGCACCATGCTGCAAGAAAAAGTTGGGTAATGAGGGAAGAGCCAGAAAAGCGGATTGCCGCTATACTGGCTCTTTTTTATGCCGCAGATGTTCTATGCGGTTTGTTTATCCGTTGTGCGAATGGCAAAAGGAGTTGCAAAGGCTGCGATACTTACGATGAGTCCAAAAACGAACATCCCATGAAACCCGCTATAAAAAGCATTCGAATGCGTTAGAATCGCCCCCATGATGGTTACGCTAATCGCAGTTCCGATATTTCTCGCGAACAACTGTAAAGACGTGGAAATCCCTTTTTGATTCGCCTCAACTAGCTGTTGAGCACCGATTGTAGAAACTGTGAAAATCAAACCAAAAGCGAGCCCCAGCAGCGTTAAGGCACCAAAGGAGTACCAGAATGAGGTGCTTTCCCGTATAAAAAACAACATGATAGCTGTTGCTACGAGCAGACAATTGCCGGCAATCAGAAGTGGCTTATAGCCATAGCGCAGCACCCATTTCCCCGATGGGACAGCGACGGCCATCCAACCTATCGAAGTTCCCAAGAGTGCAATTCCGCTAATAAAAAGCGAGTGCCCTTGATTTTGCAGAAATAACGGCAAAAAGCTGGAGGTGCCGAACAAAGCCGCACAGCTTATGAAAGAACCTGCGATCATAATCGCAACCGGACGATTGCGCAAAATGTTTAATGGGACGATCGGGGCACTGTGCCTTTTCTCATAAAAAATAAAAGCAATCATCAGCAGCGCTCCAACCACGCCAAATATAAAATTATAATGATCTACGGTTGTCGTTAATAAGAGCAGCGAAATACCTCCAGCAAATAAAATCGCACCGCCATAATCAACGACGGATTTCTTAGGCTGATACACTTCTTTATAAGGTTGAAGAGCAATTAGCGAGACGATGCAAATCGGGATATTCACGAAAAAAATCCACCGCCAGCTTAGATAAGTTACAAAAAATGTGCCCAGAAGTGGCGCTAATACCGCTGACAATCCCCACATAGCCGTGAAAAAGGCCTGCACTTTGCCGCGCTGTTCTACGGGATAAATATCCCCCGCAATAATAGAGGGAAACGGCATCATGACGCCTGCTCCAATCCCTTGAATCGCTCTGAAAATAATAAGCTGCAGCATGCTTTGCGACAAACCGCATAGGATGGATCCGCCTAAAAACAAAATAATGCCAGCACCATAAATGCGTTTGCGTCCGAATAAATCAGATAATCTTCCCGCTAAAGGCGCTAGTACAGTAGATAAGACCATATATGAGGTGAATGCCCAGGCATACAAGTCATTTCCACCAATTTCTTTTACAATAATCGGCATTGTCGTGTTGGCAATTGTTGTATCCATTGAAGCCACCAACATGGCTAGAACAATGCTGACCATAACTGTCGTTCTATTACTCATAAGCACTCCTCTCCCTACTGTCGATTTCGTCACATCATCACATTGTACCTGATTCCGTGAATGAAGAACAGAAAGTTCGGGATATAAAAAGCTTATTCTAAGCTGTATTTAAAAATTTCTCTTTACATACTGCATTTCCATGTAATAAAATTAATCCAATTTGATTAGTGGGTAATCGAAATGGGGACATGACAACATGACTTTAAGTGTATTACTTATGGGGGTATTCGTTGGTTTTTTGGTTGGTTTAACCGGTGTTGGCGGCGCTTCACTGTTGACCCCGATTCTGATTCTAATCGGCATTCATCCCTCTATCGCGGTTGGCACCGATCTGTTGTATAACTCGATCACGAAGCTTTTTGGGACGATACAGCATTGGCGGCAAAAAACGATTGATTTCAAATTGGTTAAAATGTTGGCCATGGGCAGTATTCCTGGCGTCATTCTTGCCGTTGTTTTTTTGAAATTATTCAATTCGTTCTTTGATAATCAAGAGGTCATCATCAAACATGCTCTCGGCTATGTTCTGATTTTGGTCGCGTTTGCCACCTTGTTTAAAGTTTTCTTTGGGCACAAGCTTAAAGAGAATCGCTGGCAGCTTAAGAGTTTGCAGGAAAAACGCGGCTTAACGATCACAATCGGGGCTGTTCTTGGATTCATCGTTGGGCTTACCTCTATAGGATCGGGTTCTTTGTATGCGATTGCAATGTTGTACTTTTTTCGCATGAATCCCGCACAGCTGGTTGGAACCGATATTGCTCATGCTTTCTTCTTGGCGACAACAGCCGGAATCCTGCATGCCAGTATGGGAAATGTCAATTATATGCTTGTGCTGAACCTACTCATTGGTTCCATTCCCGGCGTCCTCATCGGCAGCATGTTGTCAATCAAAGCGCCAACCAATATCCTGCGGATGATTATTGCTAGCTTAGTTTTAATTAGCGGCCTTAAATTAATTTAAATTACCAAAAAACCTGAGGTGCTGCTGGTCTCAACCAGTCTGGCCTCAGGTTTTTGGCGTGTCGAACTTTACGATTCCCCGGGAAATACGCTCTATTTCAGCGTCATTTCACGAGTGAACCACAGCTTATAACTTAACATGCTTAATAAAATACTTGTGATGGCTGCTGCTGCCGTGAAAGCAAACAAAATTAAAATCTGATAACGCACCGCTTCAATCGGATTGGCTCCTGCGATAATCATCCCGGTCATCATCCCCGGCAACTGAACCAAACCAACCGTCTTCATCCCGTCAATAGTCGGTATCATACTGGCCTTCACGGAGCGCTGCAAAGCTTGCTGAATGGCCTGACGAAGCGAAGATCCCAGAGCTAGCAGCGCCTCAATTTCTTCTTTGGAAGAAGCGATCTCACGATTCATTTGGTTTAAAAATAAGCCGCAAACAATCATGGAACTGCCGATTGTCATCCCGCTAATAGGAATTATGAATTGTGTTGTAGGTTGAATAATATGCAGCCCGAGCATCAACGACATCGTCAAAATTTCAGTTATGGCAATAGATGCTGCTATCCGCCAATGAATACCTTGCAAGCCCTCCGCTCGTTTGCCTGCATTATGAGTAGCTATAGCAATCATGATCGCGATCATAAGGAAGATAAGTGCCATATTCTCCGTTTGAAAAACAAAATGAAGCACATACCCGATAAACAACATCTGCAAGGAACCGCGAATTGTTCCCATCGCGATGTCCTTTTCGAGCCCTAACTTCTGCCATTTGGATAAAGCGATTGTAATCATTACAAAGGTTAGTGTGAAACCAAGAGCTAATGTTGACATCCGAAATTAGGCACCTCCTTCGTTAAGCATCGAATCACTTTTAACGAGAGCTTCTTCTTCATTGACTTCTGTCAAAGCCCCGCCTTGCAAATGCCAATAGTGATTGCCTACCCGCCGAGCTTGCTGCGCCTCATGGGTCACCCAAATCAATGCCGTCCCTCTTTCTTCGTGCCATTTCATCAGTGTCGTTTCAACTGCTTGTTTGCTTTGCGCATCAAGCGCTGATGTCGCCTCGTCCAGCAACAGAAGATCGGAACCCAGCAGCATAGATCTTACCAACTGCACACGCTGCTTCTGTCCACCTGATAAATCTGCTGCTTTCTGTGACCAGTCCAGATCTCCCAAACCTACTTGACCCATTAAATCTGCGGCCAAACGCTGATCAAAAGCGCGTTGATGGAGTTTGCTTACAATCGCCAGATTATCTGCAACCGTAATTGGCAGCATGGACGGCTGCTGCGGAACGTAGCAAACTTTCTTTCGCCATTCCGCAGGGTTCCAGTTTCCAGAATGTTTACCATGCAGTGTTATATGGCCCCCATCTTTACTTTCTAATGTGGCTAATACGCGAAGCAACGTACTCTTTCCTTGACCGGATGGCCCGAGGATAATAATGCGATCCTGTGGCGATACTTGTGCACAAATTTGCTGAAATATTGGTGCAGAGCTGCCGTTTGGGTGTTTTTTATGTAAGTGTTCAATAACTAGAATGGGGGAAGACAGAACTGCTCACTCCTTCATTTTGTCATAGTCTATGTTTTCTAAGTATAGCACAGCCTAATTCAATAGAGATGCTTGCCCATTTTCAGCTAAATCGGGTTTATACCTAAACCATAAGACCTTATCTTGTCATACGTTGTGATAACACCTAAAGTGACCATAAAGGAGCTACTTCATATGCAGCGTCTTATGTGTAAAGGGAAGATCCATCGTGCGACAGTGACGGAAGCCGACCTGAATTATGTGGGAAGTATTACCATCGATCTTTTGCTGATGCGTAAAGCCCATATTTTACCCTATGAAATGGTTCAAATTACTAGTCTTCGCAATGCCACCCGTTGGAAAACATACGCAATTCCTGCACCTGAAGGAAGCGGGAAAATCGGCTTGAATGGCCCTCCTGCTCATCTGTTTGCTCCTGGTGATCTTGTCATCATCCTTAGCATGGGGCTCTTGGACGATTCTGAAATCAGTTTACTGAAACCACAGGTCGTTTTTGTGGATGATCATAATCAACTGGTCCGTGTGGAGGAACATGATATCGTTATTGCAGAGCAGGAAGTGAAGCCCTATGAGTAAATTAAGCACAAGCAAATGGACTAAATATAAAATTCTTCGAAAGTCGTCTAAACTTAGCGTATACCTCCCGGAAACAGCTTGGCTGAAAGAGAAGTCCTTCTGGCGCATGCTTACAAAATACGGCCAAATCATCGTCAAGCCGACAGGCAGTTATGGCGGGAATGGTGTTATTCGGATTAAACAGACGGACGACAACGCTTACGAGGTACAAAATGGAGCCAAAAAGAAGCTGTATACCGAACGGTCCGCACTATCGGCTTCCTTTCGTAAAAAGATCAGCAAAAACTTCATCGTTCAGCAGCGCGTTCCGCTAGCTACAGCGAATGGTCGCCCTTTCGATCTCAGGGTAATGGTCCAGCGCCGCCGCAATACGCCTTGGCAAGTCACAGGGAAACTAGCCAAAGTAGCTGGTTCTGGGTTTATCGTCACCAACATTCGACTCAGCGGCGGCAAAGTTGTCACTGTTGAAAACGCGCTTAAACAATCGGAACTTAGCTTCATGAACGCCAAGAAACTTCTCGCACAGCTCGACAAAGTTGCCTTATTAGCTGCCGAACAATTAAGTCCGTCGTATCGTTGGGTGGATACGATGGGGATCGATATGGCTTTTGATAAGAAAGGTAACATTTGGATTATTGAAGTCAATTTTGCACCGATGCTGGAATTGTTTTTGAAATTGAAAGATAAGTCGATGTTTCGTCAAATCAAGTCTTTTCAACGTTTTCCTGCTGAGAACAGTGAGGGGGCCCGGAGATGAACCGATTGGGGCTATATTGCTCACGATGTTCTGCTAAGCTCCCTTTCCGATATCTGGACATGAAATGCGACTGCGGCGGAACCCTGCTAGTCGATTATGATTGGGAGCGAATTCGCAGAACATTAACGAAGGAAGTCATTCAAACACGCTACCCATCCATGTGGAGATACAAAGATTTGCTTCCTGTCAGCAACCCCGATTGTATCACTACCCTGGGCGAAGGGTGGACACCGCTTCTACGGTTGAAGGCGTGGGAGCAGAAACTGCCGATTAGACAGCTTTGGCTCAAAAGAGAAGAACAAAACCCAACGGGAAGCTTCAAATCCAGAGGATTCTCTGTTGCCGTTTCACTGCTCAAAGAATTAGGAGCAACCAAAGCTGCCGTCCCCTCCAATGGCAATGCAGCGGGGGCTCTAGCGGCTTATGCAGCTTGCGCTGGCATAGCTGCTTCTGTGTTTATCCCGCTTGACTGTCCACCGCTTATCGTGGACGAGTGTCCTTTATACGGCGCTGCCACTTATCTAGTTGATGGTTTTATTCACGATGCAGCAGCGATTATCGAAGATGGCAAACAAGAGCAAGGCTGGGTGAACGTTGGCACGTTGAAGGAGCCTGGACGCGTCGAAGGCAAAAAGACAATGGGACTCGAGCTCGCTGAACAGCTAAATTGGACGTTCCCTGACGTCATTATTTACCCGACTGGCGGTGGCTCCGGCATTATTGGCATGTGGAAAGCTTACCACGAGCTCAAAGCTATGGGTTGGATCGACGGCCCCCTGCCAAGATTCGTCTGCGTGCAGGAGGAGGGCTGCCAGCCCATCGTCGATGGTTTGATTGTTTTCGGCCAAGCTGTAGGCTCGGGCGGGGCAAAGGAGACAACGACTAGTGAGCAGGTGAGCGGCGATAGCGGGCAGGTGAACGGCGATAGCGGGCAGAGAAGCGAGCCAATGACTACGGCGAGCGAGATAACGACTAATGTGCGCGCGGGTGGCGTGAGCGGGCAGATATGCGAGCCAATGACTACGGCGAGCGCGGGCGGCGTGAGCGGGCAGAGAAGCGAGCCAATGACTAGTGAGCAGGCGAGCGAGATAACGACTAATGTGCGCGCGGGTGGCGTGAGCGGGCAGATATGCGAGCCAATGACTACGGCGAGCGAGGGAGCGGTGAATGAGCAGATGGGGCGTGAGCTCGCAGGAGCTCGAGCGGCTGAAGTGCGAGCTGATGGGGCGAGTCCGACAGGCATGCGCGTACCGAAGCCACCTGATGTGGAGCTCATCCTTTCCATCATAGTGGAAAGCGGCGGCACCGCCATCGCTCTGTCCAAGAGCCAGATCGCTGACGCAACGCGCACATTAGGCTCACAAGGAATCTCTTCCTCGCCGGAGGGCTCCGCCACTTGGGCAGGGCTCCTTGCCCTCTGCGACAACGGATGGCTGCGACCTAGCGACTCCGTCGTCTTGTTCAACACGTCGCATGCGATGAAATATACGCAGCTAGCTCACAGTTCACAACTGCCGATTATCCGCAGTTATGAAGACTACCGGAAGCATCATTTGCTTCCATAGGGAAGCCCCCGCTTCAGCTCCTATCGTGGATCTGAGGCGGGGGCTCTGTTGATATCATTGGATAAATCCATTGAAATCGAATGTTCTATCATTTTAACATAACTTACAATGGATAAATCCATTGAAATCATTCTTTTTGCTGCCTGAAAAGGGATTACATTGGATTTCTCCAATGAAACCCTCCTTTTTGGCATAAAACCCTGATTTACATTGGATTTATCCAATGTAACCCTCTTTTTAGGCATGAAAACCCGATTTCCATTGGATATCTCCAATGAAATCCTCCATTTCGGCATAAAACCCGATTTACATCGGATTTATACATCCCTCCTGCTTCCGCGGCGATTGCCGTGAGATACCTAACCTTCGATTAGGTCATCTACAAGGGATGAGCTCAGCACCAATAGGCATGCTAAATGGGCTTATCCCCGCCAACATCGCGGAAACTCATGAAATAAGACCACAGCGCGTGCTTATCTGCTCCATTTCCTGTGCCCCTTGAAACGCCCCCAAACCAGAAACACAATTTCTGGCGTCAAAAAAAGTGCTTCCAATGGATCAATCCATTGAAAGCACTTCTAAGTTATTGACCTAAATTATTTTCCTCATACAAACGATACATCGCTTGGATAAGCGGCTCAGCCGGATCACGATTTAATAAGTATAACGTCATTAAATATTGCAGCGGCAGCGCGCAGGTGTTGTTGCCATCTTCGACAGCTACGAAGCCGGCTTCGAGCACAGGGCCGTGCTCTTCATTAAGCTCTAGATCAACGTAGATCTTCTGATCCGGGAACTCTTCGCGTACCGTTTTGGCACAGTAAGGAACGATATGTTTATCCAACAAATCTTTGGCTTCATCTTCGGATTGCGGCGGATTGGGCAGCGGATGACTGTCCGGGCTGCGCAATAAATCTACGAAGAAAGAAGAGAGCCAGAGACCGGCATTCGGATTCGTTTGGAAGTTTCGCATAATTTCATTCAAGAAAAACCCGCAGGAAGTGGACTTCTCTTCTCTCGTAAGCGTAAAAGCAAACATTGGACCATAAGTCGGATTATTACCGATTTGACCATCCACTTCATATTCAGGAAATTGTTCTTTCATCACTTCTTGAATGTGTTGAAACCAAGTCATAATGATCTGGGCTTGCTCGCGTTCTTGATCTTGTTCATTCACTTCTTCAGCTTGGGTTTCGATATCTTTTTCTGTCATTGTGGTAAAAGCCTCCTGAATCATTCTAATTGGCACGAATATTCTTATTGTACCGCATTTGCTTCCGATCAGAAAGCTATAGTTGCATTTTGGGGCAAAATTCAGCTCTTCAGCAGTTCTACAGTCGTTTGGGGGTCGGCATCCCCAGTAACGCGAGCGCTTGGTGAAGTGTTTGCTGGTAAGTCTGCGTGATCCAGAGTCGATGTGCGACGAGGGAATCAGTGCCTTTCAAGACAGGACAAGCACTATAGAAATGGTTAAACAGGGATGCCAACTCAAACGCATAATGACATATTAAGCTAGGCGCTAATTGCTGGATGGAAGCTTTCAATGTTTCAGGCCAATACGCCATATGCCTCAGCAGTTGGTACTCCTGATCTTCCAGCAAAGCTGCATCAAAGTTCGGCTCAATCATGTGGAGGCGAGCATCGTTAGTGGCTTTGTCCATAATACTATTGGCTCTGCTGTAGGCATAGAGCAAGTAAACGCCTGTATTCCCTGTTACTTCTGTCGCTTGTTCCAAGTCGAAGACCACTTCGGTTAACAGTTGATATTTGAGCAAATAGTAGCGAATCGATGCGGCTGCAAGCGTGCGGCTGGAGATGCCAGCTTTCCTCGGACGCTTCTCATGGATGACACTTTCCATGCGGTCCAGCAGATCGGCCACTTTGATCCCGATACCTTGGCGGCCAGACATCGCGTAGGAACTTTTGCCATCCGCCGTATCGATTCCTAAACCTGCCGCTGTACTCGGACTTAACGAAACAACACCGTAGCTCACATGTTTAAGCTCATTTGCTTCGCTCTCAAAGCCAAGCGCCTGCAAGGCCAGCTTCACCATCTCCTGTGGATATTGTTGACGATAATCAATGACATTAATGACTTTGTCCGCACGTCCAATCGATTTCTTACTGCCCCGGGAAACAGTTGACCACAGGCCATCTCCCCATTTTTTGTAGGCAAAATCATTCTTGAGCAATCCGAATTTCCAGAGATGATAAGCGATGTCTTTGGCTGTATAGGTTAGAATGCCATTGGACCGAACGAGCACTTTATCGCCTTGGTAATCTTCATTCTCATCCTCCGCATCTGACTTCTGCTCAACATTCCTGAGCACCCAGCAGCCTGCTAACTTACCATCTGCCACCTTATAAAACATATCCGTTTGGCTGAGCAGCTCGAAAGTAGTGTCCCAGAATCCAGCTTGGACAATGCTGCTTTCCCACACCAGTACATCGTACTGAATGCCGAATTGCTTCATTTCGTCCAATTGTTCACGAACAATGCGTTCAGCCACCAGAGCACCCATCCAAGCCAGGTTGGAGTTACCATTCTCTAAGGCATGCAGAACAACGGAACGCTGCTGGACCAGGTCTGGCTGATTCCGATAAGCCTGGTTTACTTTGGCATAGGTTTCCCAACAGAAATCCCCGAATCGCTCGAACGTCTCGTCTGATGAAGTATGAAGCATACCTACAACGGTATCCGCAAGCTGATTGCCCAAATCATCAATATAGTTATGCACCTCAACCTCATACCCGGCATGTGCCAACATACGCGACAACGAATCGCCGATACAGGAATTTCGCAAATGTCCTACGTGTGCAGCTTTGTTCGGATTGATGGAGGTATGTTCGACGACGACTTTCTTTCTAGGACCAGATTCCCCCTGGGAGATTGTTTGTGATTTCCACTTTGCCCAAGCATCCCATTGAATATAAAAGTTAAGGAATCCAGGTGCAACTGCCTCAACCCTGTAAAACAGACCTTCGATACATCCATTTTCCACGATCCGAGATTGCAAATCCTGAGCGACTAACATCGGAGCCTTATGAAGTATTTTCGCCATAAGCATAGCTATATTCGAACTGTAATCCCCATGGTCGATATGCGCCGGGTGTTCCGTCAAAATTTTCAGTGTCCCCGGACGTTCCACTCCGCCCTCTTGAAGTAATTTGTCTACATGCAAAGAAATTTCGTTGAATAACAGTTGTTGAAGCATTGTCCTGTTCCTCCTTATTATCTGATTTGAACGCAAAAAAGCCCCCGTCTCTATATCAAGAGACGAGAGCTGTTCATTCCCGCGGTACCACTCTATGTGTTAAATCACTTGGATTTAACCACTCGTTCGATAACGGCTCATGCCGGATCTCCCTACGACTTGCTTCGGAAGACCATTTCCCAGGCCCGCTTCGCTCCTGACATTCGTACCGGTTCCCACCATTTCCGGCTCGCTGCGACTGTCTGACAAGAACTACTGTCCTGTTCACCAATGTTACATATGAAATTATGAATTTACTGAATATTACAGCAACCCACTTCTGTTGTCAAGATGCTACCAGTTTCATCATCAAGATTCCTATGAGTGCTAAAGCAAGTCCTGACTGCTCCAACCGGGAAAATCTGTCCTTCAAAATAAAGCGGGTGTACAGCAGAACAATCAGTACATTGAGCGCAACGACAGCGGAAACCAATCCCGCCTTGCCATGTGCAAAGCCGTGAATAATTAGAATCATCCCAGCAACATTGGTGATGCCTACGCCCATGCCGATCACAAAGGTTTGTTTCTCGCTCCATTTTGTGCTGACCCTATTGTCAGGCTTTTCTTGGAGTCGGTCTTTGATCCACCACAGCGCAAAGCAGCAGGTTCCCGTTATAAACATGAAGAATAACGTTGGAAACAGCGGGGCTTTCACCAGTGTTGTCCATTTGCTGGACAAGTCATTTCCCGCAAAAAGAAGCATCGCCAGAAGTCCCCAGCCTGCTCCCTGCAAATTACGCAGCGTTATATCATTCGAGTAGCGAACGACTAGAATCCCAACTACAATGACCACGAATGCAAAAAATTGCAGCAGATTGAGCCTTTCATTCCATAGAAAGTAGGCGAATACTACCACGATTACCGAAGGCAATCCTGTAAGGATCGCGACGAGCGAAGCTTTGCCAACAGCAAAGCCTTTGAACATACTGGCATTGGCTCCGAACGAAAAAAGCCCCATCTGGACACCAATCAAAGCTGACATGGTCCAAGCTTGATGTAGAACGAGGGCACACACGATACTGATGAGCGCCCCCATAAAAAACGTACCGCACAGCAGCACATTACGATTCAAAGATTGTTGACTGGTCCAATGATACAAGATGCCTCGCAGCCCGAAGCAGCACGCTGCAAGTACAGAAAATAAAAGCCACATGAAATGCAGTTACCCCTTTCTTTCGCTCACAAAGATCGGGTTATTTTACCACATTCCTTCTCACTGGACAATACTTGGCGCTAGCAGCAAACGTACAAGAATAGCATCACCGCCAGCCGATACCTTCACTTCGGCAAACTTGGCATCCCGTTCATAGATGCTTCCTGTGCCTTCCGGGATGAAATACGTTTCTATGCCATAGGCAACATTGTCATAACCCGTCAGCGTTCCGTTGAGCTTCACTTCATCTGGTGCAAGTATCTCATCTTCCCGATAAACACGTTTAAAGTCATACACGCCGGTTGCCTTGTTCGGTGCAAGCACAACTGCTAATTTTTTATTCGAAAAAGTATCAGGCTCCATCGTTTGAAAAATTTCAAGATTAGATATTGTATATCTCAAACGAACATAATCCCCTTGGATCAGCGATCGTGGATCCAGCGGTTCGAGCTTGAGCTTAATTAGCTGCCCGTGTGCAAGAAGCCATTCGCTTTTGCCTATTTGCAAAGACATAGCCAGTACTTGGAGCAGCACCAATAGTGCGATGATCCAACGATTCATTTTAAAAATAGCATTCGTTTCCTTGGACTCAATAGCTTCCTGACGATGCCTATGTTCATACCAAACGGTGAACGTAAGGAGCACAATCCCGATGATGGCGAATGTAACTGATTTATGAAGCAGCTTCCAAGCCAAATCATAATATTTGTACACCAAGTATGCGATCCAAAATCCCATAGACCAAGCGTACATCCATTTGATCAATTTTTGTTTACTGATAACTAAGGCTGTTACGACGATGAGAAAGAATAGGATGTTGGAAATAAAATACCAAGCCTTTTCGGTAATAAAAGTGAGCGAGAATAAGATCATCAAAAAAGATGGATAGCTGCTGTATAAGATCGGCAGTTTCAAAGTATCGTTCTTAAGCACACTACTGCCTGCAAAGAGAACAGCAAGCACTCCTGCAAGTACGGTCAGAACAATTATTTCGCTATCTATCCATCTTACGAGCAAGCAGGCCGTTATACTGATTGCTGCCAAGAAGAAAAACACGCGATGCAGCAAGCCCCTCATGAGGACGAAAGCAAGGATCGTTACAGCGAGGAAAACGAGCATCATCGTTTCATTTTCCATAACCACCGAAGTCCCGGCTCCTAGCAATAGGCCACTAATTAGAATTGTATATCTTGCTAGCGAATTCAGCTTTGAAGCAGCAATCATGGCGATTACGGAGAGCAGACCATACCCCATAAGCACCTTTTCTGGGTGCTCGAATCCCAGAACCACTGTGACAATCCCAATAATGGTCAAGCTTCCTAATAACGACCCGATGATAATAACCGTAACCGTGAGAACACGAACAATCCATTTGGTAAAGTCGTTATGCGCTTTCCCTGCTTCGTCTGTTAAAGTCTCTGTCTCATCCTGTTTGGGAGCAGGATTCCAAGCCCGAATATAGCTCATAAATTTAACATTCGCCGCAATGAAAGCGATCAGGAACAACAAACTAACGACAAAAAACAGCTCATTATAATGGTCAATAACCACCTCAATATACTTCACCGTAACCGTGGCTGAAACCCATAGACCTGCAAAAAGCAGATACGTTTTGTTCCTTGTTCGGTGGGCATAACCGACAGCCAGCACCAAGGCTGCGATAAGCGGAACGTTCATGACAATCCCGTTTTCTTCGAAGATGTGGGAGATTGAAAGGAATAAGAGAAGAGCCATTGCCGCTTGGAAAGACACCCATTTCAAAAAAGGAGAGTGCACGGCTTCACGTTCGGTAAGCACATACAGCATACCATTGATTACAACCAGGCCTAGCAGGATTGCGATTTGAATCATTTCATCCTCAGCACCTGAGCCCCATTTTGGGAAAAAATAAAGCCCATATGCGATGTGACCCAGCACATAAGAAAGTATATAAAACGGCTGCCATCTGGTTAGAAACGAGAATAGGATTGCCGGAATAAACCAAACTGCGAACAAACTATAGCTATCCGCATGTGAATTGTATGTCTGACCGATCAGCCCAACACCTACGCCAAAAGAGACGCAGCTTGCAAATAAGCTCAATCGGCTTAGAAAATGCCTGCCAGGCTTGTGTGAAAGCCAAAGGGATAACCCATAAAAGCCGAGTATCAGCACAAAAACAGGAACGAATTTCTCCCAGCGGTTCAACTTTTCCCAGTTTGTTGCAAAGAAATATACGATGGCGGTTAATAGCGCGCTTGCACCCAACACATACCCTAATTGAATCGTTACAAATTTGGATTTCATGATCGTCTTCCCCCTTCCGTCTTACTTCTAATTGTACAGGAGATCCTTCCCCTGTGAAGTACTATCTATTCCTAGTACCAGATCATTACCCCAGTACGACAGATTCAAAACGGAAGGTATATTTGCATAAAAAAAGCCAGCTCGGGGCTGGCCAGTACGTACTATCATTTGGTTTTCGTAATTCTAAAGTTTTGCACCGAATTTTGCAGCCCTACCGTCATTTCCGATAATTGGCGAATGGCGGATGTTATTTCCTGAATAGAAGCACTTTGTTCCTGCGCAGCGGCTGCTACTTCTTCATAGCCTGCAGATTGTTCCTCCGTAATGCCAGAAATTTTCTGCATGGCATTGGAAATGACTTCAAAAGATTTCACAGCTTTTTCTAGGGTAACCAGCAAGTGATCGGTACGATCCGAAAAGCCCGAAATGCCATTAAAAATAACTTTAAAATTCTCATAGGTGTCATTGATCCAAGTTTGACCTTGTTCGACAGCTTGATTCCCCTGCAGGATGCTTTCCATAACGAGCAGGCTATCCTTCTGGGTGCTGGAAACGAGCTCTGTAATGGAGCTTGCGGCATTGGTCGATTGCTCGGACAGTTTCTTCACTTCACCTGCAACTACGGCAAAGCCTTTTCCTTGTTCGCCTACCCGCGCTGCTTCAATCGAAGCATTCAGAGCCAGCAGATTTGTCTGTTGCGCAATTTCCGTAATGATATGGATGATTTCGCCGATTTCTTTGGAACGATTCCCCAACTGTTGAGCAGCTTCTTGGGAATGTTTCATTTCTTTTTGAATGGCATTCATTTGGTGCAAAGTCTTCTCTACAAGTTGTTGGCCGTCTGCTGAATGTACGCTGACTTGATGCGCCATTTCCTGCATCTCTTTAACTTCATGCGTGACCTCCGACAATTCAGAGTTGATCTCCACAATCGAAATGGTACTATCTGAGATGGAAGAAACAACCTCTGCTACACCTTCATTCATGCTGTTCATCGAAACGGCAACCTGCCCCGCACTTGCGCTGGACTCATCCGCCGATTGATACAATTGTGCGCTGGTATTCGTAAGGAGATCTGAGGATGAGAAGATTTGACGGATAATCACATCCAAACTTCGCCGCATTTCATTAAAAGAATTAGCCAGTTTCCCGATTTCATCAACGCGCCCAATGATGACTTGTTCGGATAAATCTCCGGCTGCAACTTTCTCCGTCAAGCGCATCAGTTGAACAACAGGTCTCGTGACACTTTGGCTGATGAAATAAGCAATCAAACTTCCAATAACCACAACGATCAAAGTGATTAAGGATGTCGCCCATACCAAATCCTGTTTCGTTTTCGTTATCACAGCAGCGTCCAAATCAATGCCGACAATGCCGATATTGTCACCCTTGCTGTTCTTGAGAGGAACAAATATGGATTTATGAATGCCAAATTCATCTTTGTAAATATCGCTGATCGTTGCTTTATTTTCTTTGATGGCGCTATTCATTTCGGCTGTGAATGGGTACTCTGTGCCCAAATCATCGTCTACACCTGTTAAAATAACGATTTGATCCTTGTCTTGCACCTTTTTCAAAACATAAACATTTTCAAGCGTATCCTGCTTTTTGAATTGCTCGAATTGTTGTTTGATTTTGATATAGGCCGGATGCTCTTTGCCTGTAATTTCATCCGCATGCTCAGGAATGGAAGAAAGATATTTCGAGACATTTTCAATATTGGTTGTTAATCTTAGAACGAATTGATCTTCGAGCTTGGTCGATAAGCTTCGACTGGTCATATAGCCAGAAACGGAAAAAGCCGCACATACAAAGAACAGCAGCAGTAAGATGCTGAGGGTCATCTTCACCGCGATATGTCCACGGAACCAGTTTATGATTGTTGTCCCAACTTGCTTAGCCACATTCAATTACCTCCTGCTTAACATGGATGACTCCGAGTATTTTTCGTAGACTTGTGTAATCGTCGTTTTTAAATATTGAATAATTTCTTCTACGTGCCTAGTCTCCGTATACGGGGAGATCACGAAGATTTTTGTCGCGTATAAAGCGATGGAGCTGTCATCCTTCGTTTGAACTAACAAATGCTTCTTGGTATCTCCAAAAAAGATACGATCGCGATGATCCCCAAGCATTTCAAACAGCCGCTCGTTGAATTTGTTATTTCGTTCTATTTCCTTGAGTGTGCACGTACCTGAAATTTCAGCCTGGAATCCAGGTTTGCTATCCGGGTAAATACGGAACAGTGTAATGATACCTGGGTTATCATCATTGACAATCTCTACTTGAGGGATCTCCCGCTTAAGCGCTGCGCGGAAAGTAAGATTCACTTCAACGAATTGGGCTAGCAATTGTTGATACCCTTGAATACCGAATGCGAGCAGTGCGCTGTAAATGCTAATCGAGCTAGCCATTCGCGAGCATTCCAGCGTATAGCCTGTGTGATACTGCCCATAACCACGATGGCCGACATACGGTGTTTCATCCGGATGCAGATCCATGAGCCGTAAATCAGCCGCGTCTTTCACTAGAAATAAGCTTGTCAAATAGGGAGTTTGGCCTAGCTTCTGGAAATCGAAGCACAATGAATCCGCCATATGTAGATGTTTCATTTTACTTTGAATCGCGATTAATGCTTGCACAACTTCTTGACTGAACGCAAGTGGATTAACATCGAAATCATAATCATTAAAGAAAGCAAAGAATCCACCCAAGGCAGAATCTGCGTGAATATGAGGTCTGGACAATCCATGCTGATTGGCTAATTGGGAAGAAACTTCATAAATGTGCGCCACATCATCAATGCCCATGGCATCTGTCGTTCCTGTTGTAGCGACGATGTAAATCGGAATTCCGCCTTGAGCAATGACTTCTGACTGCTTGATTGCCAAATCATCCACATCCATAGAGCTGTCCGCATGCGTACGAATCCTGATCAAGCGATCGCTTCCGATACCTGATGCTTCCATCGATTTAAACAAGCTGTAATGCGCAGCTTCGGAACAAAACGCATACAAATTGTTGGGAACTCCTTTTTGCAAGGCATCAGGAGCATATTTGGCAATCGCTAGTCGGAGTCCAGAAAATACCGCGCCTTGTCCTCCCCAAGTTGTATACCCCCCGCTTTGCAGCGCATCGTAACCGATTAATTTGGACATCATGCTGGTGACTCGCACTTCCGCTTCTGCTCCAGCCGGGCCATAGACATCCCACAAATTGTTGCCATTCACCATGAAAGCTGTAATCATCCCCAAAATGCCGGGAAGACTGGCCATGGGCAAAATGTTCGTCAAAAAATATTTGGTATGGTAAGGATGGTCATGAAGCAGCTTTAGCAGCTCAACATTCACTTCTTCCATTGGAATGCTGCCATGGGGAATGGCGCTTTCACGGATAAGATTGTTGTAGAAATGCCCTGATCGATTCTTCTCTCCCTTGAGATTAACGCCATCCGGGTTTTTCAGCTCATCTGCACCTGTGACAATCTGTTCAATAAGCTTCATAAATATTTGACGCGTTTGAGGGTTACCATCTTCACTTGGAAATAACTGCTGAACATTAGCTTTCTTTTCTCTCATAATTTCACTCCTATCGATAGAATCGTTTGAAGAAAATGCTCGCACCAAAAAGGCGTAAACAGGCTTTAAGTCCTATTCCACCAATTGCTCCCCGTGCAACTGGCTGACATATCCTTGTTGGATGTAGTCCCTCTAGCTTTGCGTCCCTATTTTTCAATAGGTTTGCCATTATAAAGTTGTGGCGATCGTTTCCATCTTCGACATTAATCGACAAAAAACTTTACAATTTTATACATCAGTATAGTATAGTAAAAGAAATAAAACAACACAATTTACCAATATTGTTTGTTAAGATATTAATATGACACTAACTTGCTATTTTTGTATATATTTAACCATTGGTAAAACATTAGCTTATGACAAAAAAATAGCTTTGCCCTAACCTCTCCAAGAGGACTTAAGGCAAAGCTCTGTATGAACTTGCGGCTATGAAAAAGTTTGGGCCGCATCCATATTTCCTTGCGAATGCAGGTACAATTGCTCGTAGTATCCATGAAGGGCAAGCAGTTCAGCATGGTTGCCTTCTTCAACAATTTGGCCCTGACTCATCACAAGGATGCGATTGGCATGAAGGATCGTCGAGATCCGATGGGCAATAACCAGCGTTGTTCGCCCTTCCGCCACAACCGCCAACGCCGTTTGGATCAATTGCTCCGTCTTGGAATCCAAATTCGCTGTCGCCTCATCCAGAATTAACACTTTCGGTTCAAAGACGATAATCCGCGCAAAGGAGATCAGTTGTCTTTCCCCCGCTGAAAGCCCGCTTCCGCGTTCAGAAATTCGTGAATCATAACCATCCTTTAATCGCGTAATCAGGCTGTCGGCACCAACGAGTTGACATGCCCGAATCACATCTTCACGCGAAATCGTCTCATCGAACATCCGCACATTATCGAGAATGCTTCCTGCATATAAATAAGGTTCCTGCTGCACGAGTCCAACCATCCGGTGCAAAGCAGCCTGCGGGAGATCGCGAATATCCGTCTCATCAATCTGGATACTGCCCTTCTGCACATCGTAGAAGCGGCATAGAAGACTAATAAGCGAGCTCTTCCCCGCACCTGTCGTTCCGACGATGCCAATCATCTCTCCAGGCTGAATATGGAGGTCCAGGTCCTCAATGATCGTTCTCTCCTGCACATATCCGAACTGAACATGATTGAAATGGATCTCGCCTTTCAGATCGCTGTCAGCAATAGGTTTGGCATTTTCCTTGTCCTTCACATCCGGTTGTGTAGAGAAAATTTTCCAAATTCGATTCAAGGAAACGGTTGTCGATTGAAGCGTATTCCACTGCTGCGTGATGTTGTTAATCGGTTGGAAAAACTGCCGGATATACGTAATAAAGGCATATAAGACACCGAATTCGATCGTTTTATCAAATACAGCCATACCGCCTATCCAAGTAATAAAGGCCACCGATACATTGCCCAATATATCAAAGGAACGATTGAACAAGACGTTCGTCCTTATCTCCCGCAAGTTCGCGCGAAGATAACTATGATTTCGTTCAGTAAACCGGTTCATCTGCTCTTTTTCTTGATGAAACGCTTGAATCAGATGCATGCCTGATAAATTTTCAGCGGCAAATGCGACCATTTGAGAGAGCTGCGTCCTCGAAAGCTGATACGTTTTACGCATATACCGGCGGAAGCTGGCTGCAATTATTGCGATAATGGGAATAACAATCATGCTGTACAAGGTCAGTGTCGGGTCTAAGTGATACATGAGAACAACGATGAAAATCAGCGTCATGCCATCTCGCACCAAGCTGAGCAGCACTTGTGTAAAAAATTGGTTTAACGTCTCCGTATCACTCGACACATGGGTAATCAGGCTGCCGCTTGGCGTCTTGTCATAGTAGGACATGGATTGTTTGAAAATATGTGCGAACAAATCCTTGCGGATTTTCGCCACGACGCTTTGTCCGGCAAACTGGAGCAAATTGTTTTGCAAATAGCTGAAAAATAAACTGCTCACTGAAAGGCCCACATAGAACAAACAGATCAAAATCAACGAATTGTAATCATTTTTGCCAATCATCAAATTATCATCTATCGCAATTTTAACTAGATAGGGCTGAAACAAATCCGCGGCAATCCCTAGCAAGGCGCAGAATACGACAGCGATGAAGGTCCAGCGATGCGGCTTGGCGTAGCCTGATAAAAAGCGGAAAGGCGAAAGTGTCTCAGGCAGATCCAGCTGGTTTTTAGGAACTCTCATCGTGGTTACCTCCTTCTTGTATAGCGTGCAGCTCCGCGTACAAGCCCTCTTGCTCAATCAATTGTTCATGTGTTCCACGTTGTACGATTCTGCCTTCATGCAGCACGATAATTTCATCTGTATGCTTTAAGGCAGAGATGCGATGGGCGATCCAGATCGTCGTTTTATTCCATCTTTCTTTGCGGATCGTATCGATAATATGCTTCTCGGTTACCGAATCGACTGCGCTTACACTATCGTCGAGAATCATCAGCGGAGAATCCTTGATAATGCCTCTGGCTAGGCTGGTTCGTTGGCGCTGCCCGCCAGAGAGCGTAACGCCTCGTTCGCCAAGTTTGGTTTCGAACTTTTCGGGGAACGATGTGATACTCGCAAGAATCTGGGCTTTCTTAGCCGCATACTCCACTTGCTCCAGAGGGGATTCCCTTTTATAAAAAGCAATATTATCCCGAATCGTCGTGCTGAACAGGAACCCTTCCTGCGGCACATAGGCAATTTGATTGCGCAGACTTTCTAGCGTCACATCGCGAATATCCGTCTCGCCAATCCAGACCGTGCCCTCAGGCGGGTCATAGATGCGCAGCATCAGCTTCACCAGCGTCGATTTGCCGCTGCCTGTTTTCCCGATTATGCCAATCGACTTACCCGGTTCAATCGTCAGAGAGATATCATGCAGCACCTCATCCTCATCATCGGGATACGCGAAGGATAAGTGTTCAATGCGAATTCCTTCATGATCCAGATCAGATATCTGGGCAAGTTCCTTCTCAACCACCTCTGATTTCAAATCGAGCAGTTCATTCATTCTCTCCAGAGAAGCCTTGGAGCGCTGCATCGCATTGATAACGCGACCAATTTGCTGCAAGGGATTAACCATCATGCGTATGTATAGCGTTAATTCTACGAAATTACCAATCGTGATCCGCTCATGAATCGTCAAAAAGCCACCAAATGCAATCGCAATGATGAGCGAAATAGCGCCCAGAAATGGGATCAGCGCTTCAAATAACGAGGAGAGGCGGATCAAACTCAGTTGACTGTCACGAATCTTGTCAACCGTTTCACTGAATCTGCGTACCATGATCGGTTCTACGGCAAACTTTTTGGCAACCCGGATGCCTCCGAATTGTTCTTCCGCTGACTCGGTCATTTTGCCCAGAGCCTCTTGAACTTGTGAGGATCTTTTTTTGATCACTGGTTGAAATTTGACCGTCAAGATGGGAATTAACAGCAGGGGGATGATGCAAACAGCAATCAAATATAACGGAATCGAGCTGAACAACATCGTTATGATGACGGCGATGATTAATATCGCGGAGTTCACCACTTGGTTGATCCCCATCGAGATCGATTCTCGAATCACCGTCACATCGTTCATGATGTAACTCAGCAGCTTGCCTACCCCATTCTTCGAATAAAAGGTCGCTCCAAGCTTCGTAAAGTGATCGAACAAGCGATTCCGCGAAACAAACTCAAACGTTCTTCCGTTCCGCATGATCATGTACTGACCAATCCCAGCCAAAATACCAAATGTCAAACCAATAAATAATAACTGTAAACTGTAGTCAATAATAGTAGCTTTGTTAAGCCCGCCTTGCTTGAGTTGATCTGTAAATTGACCGAGCAGCTTAGGGTAATACGAGTAAACGATGTTACCTACCGAAATGGACAATGCGGCAATGACGTACAACGGCCATTTCACTCTGAAAAAATCAACTAATAACCGTGTAGATTTCACAACGACATCACTTCCTATTACTTGTAGTCGGCACTCAACCTTTCAAGGAAAAGTTTGCCTTGTATCCCCTTACAGTATACGCCTATTCAGATTCACTTCCTATATCAGATATTGACGTTATAATAGAGAAGTCATCTAATCTTAACATGATCGCTCAAGGAGGATTTCCCCACATGGATTTTATATTGGATCGGATCGAAAATAAAATCGAGTTTTTTCAAGCCTATGACATGCAAACACTTGAACGGAAAATCAACGATCAAGTCGATAATAACAAGGCCTTACTGCTAGATGTGTTCGCCATCCAACACCATATTGTTTTTGATCCGAATGCCGGCAAAATGCTGTACAGTGCCGTTGTGCATTTCAAGGTGAAATCGTAGCCAGCGGCATGCAAAATAGGGCTTCCCAGCGATCGCAGAATCGCTGTTTGGACGGAAAACATGCAAAATGGGACTTTTGCGGATTGTGGTTCCTCTTGTGATGGACATACTGCCGCACCGTCCAGACAACTAAGAAAACCGGCTTCGCCGGCTTGAGAGATGAGCCTCCTGCAAGCGGCAAATCCGATTAAGGGAACTGTAGGACGCTAATTAGGCAAATAGCAGGGATGCGAGGGAGATAGCGGAACTACAGGGTCTTATTTCCACGAAAAGCGCTGAACTTCCCAGGAAATAGCAAAATAACGGCCTGTAGTTCCCCGAGCCTCGCAATAATTCCACTTTTCGCCAATATAGCGCACTGTAGTTCCCTCAACCTCGCTATCATGGTACTTTTTGATAGAATTGCTGCTAGGTACCCCAGTCAATGTACCTTGAGGGAAACCACCATCCCCCAACGAACTCAATACCCTTTATTTGATCAAAATCGCTCATTCTGAAAATCTTATGAACTCCAATAGCTCTATTACAAGAAAACGACCACCTTTCCACCTAAAATCTGCTCGATAGCGCCAATTCAGTTCATTAAATCTCCAAAGTAGCCAATTTCTCGTCTATAAGCATCATACAGTTCATTAAGATACCCTTCAGACCGAAAACCTCCAAAGCAAAGTAGTCTGTGGTGGAAGCCATAGCAAAGAAGTCTGGGGTGAAAGCCACAGCAAAGAAGTCTGTGGTGGAAGCCAATGTAAAAAACCTAGCCTGCGGCTAGGTTTTTTACACTTGTGCACTTGGGGGTAAATAAGCAAGCTAGATGGGCTTATTTCCGCCAAAAATGAACAATAGGCACTCCTAATTTGCTTAAACATCCAAAGCAGCAGCCATTCACACGAATAAGTCCGTTCAGCTACCTTTTTCCGAGCGCATCGAACCCGCAATGGAGGTCCACAGCGCAGATTTAGGGGTGCAGGTCCGCAAGCGGCAGTCCATATTTGTGGAACAGTTGATTCATCGTCTGTTTAGCTTCGGCCTCGTCTGGCCCATGAATGTCTAGCTGATAAGTTTCGTTGCTGAACAGCGTTATGCTTAGCCCGAGGATGCTTTTGACATCAATGTAGCGTTTGCCGACTTTAATCACGATGCTGGATTGAAATTGATTGGCTGCCTGATTGATTTCCACAATCGCTCTAGTTCCTAATCCGCTCATAGCGTTCCTCCTCCCCTGTATTCGCGCGGCGTTCTGCGAGCGACTCCGGTTCGGATGGCTGCTTCAATGACTGCTTTTCGAATGAGCCTCACCACTTCTTGATTAAACACGCTTGGAATAATATACAGCTTATTCAATTCTTGCGGAGCGACAACGGAAGCAATTGCCGCTGAGGCAGCGAGCTTCATTTCTTCGTTGATCGTCATCGCTTCACAGTCCAGCGCGGCCCGAAATATACCCGGGAAGCATAGGACATTGTTGATCTGATTGGGAAAATCCGATCTCCCTGTGGCGATTACGCCGGCAATATCTTCTATTTCATCCGGGAGGATCTCAGGGGTCGGATTGGCCATCACGAAGACTACAGGATGCTGCGCCATTTTCTCAACATCGCTTCGCTTCAGCACGCCTCCGGCGGATAGACCGATAAATACATCCGCATCCGCGATAATGTCAGACAGCGCCCCCGTCACTTGTTTCGGGTTCGTATGCTGCGCATACCAGTTCCACATGGAGTTGGCGTATGTTTGACTGCTGACCAAAGCTCCCTCGCGGTCGACGCCAATCAATTCCTTCACGCCTGCGGCGAGAAGAATTTTGGAGCAGGCGATTCCAGCCGCCCCGATACCGCAGACGACGACCTTCGCTTCGCCAATTGTTTTCCCTACCACTTTCAACGCGTTGATCAAGCCTGCGTAGAGGACGACAGCGGTGCCATGCTGATCATCATGGAATACGGGAATATCGAGTTCATCGCGAAGTCTCTCTTCAATTTCAAAGCAGCGCGGCGATGAGATATCCTCTAGATTAATTCCGCCGAAAGTTGGAGCCAGATGCTTGATCGTGGTAATAATCTCCTCTGTGCTCTGCGTATCCAAGCAGATGGGAAAGGCATCGACATCCGCCAGCTGTTTGAACAGCATAGCCTTTCCCTCCATTACCGGCATGGCCGCGTAGGGACCAATATTTCCAAGACCTAGAACAGCGCTGCCATCTGACACAACAGCTACTGTGTTGCGTTTGATCGTAAGCTTATAGGCATTGTCCTGCTTTTCATGAATAGCCATACAAACTCTTGCTACATCCGGTGTATAAACACGGGATAGATCGTCTCGGTTCTGAATCGGCACTTTGGGTTTCATCTCAATCTTGCCGCCCAAATGAAGCAAAAAGGTGCGATCGGATACATGAATAAGTCGAATGCCAGGCAGCTCCTTCATCGCGCGGGTGACGGCCTCTAATTGCGCTTGCTCCAAAGCAGATACGGTAATGTCCCGCACAGTCCAATTCGGCCCGGTTTGTATCACGTCAATCGCGATCACATCTCCGCCATTTTCGGTAATCACCGTAATCAAATGACCAAAATGAATCATCTCCGTTTGCAGTTCCAAACGCAGAATAATACTTTTACCGCCAAGTGTATCCTTCATGACAACTTCCCCATTCCTGCAGATTTCTCCACTTAAAAATATAGTTTGGATATATGAGCAATCGTCGTAATGCTTACGCTTCCTCGTTGACAAGCACGTTTTTACCTCTCCGCTTAAGGATCAAGGGAATTGTCAACCACAGGAACCCAATGATCAAAAAGACGAGGGAGACTGGTTTTTGCAAGAAAATCATGAAATCGCCATTGGAAATGGTTAATGCTCTGCGCATATTATTTTCGAGCATCGGTCCAAGAATAAGACCAAGCACCAGCGGCGCTAATGGATAATCATTTTTGGATAAAAAGTATCCCACAAGTCCGCAGCCCATAATTAATAGCAGATCAAACGTTGAATACTGAACGGCATACACACCGAATACGGAAAAGACGATAATCAAAGGAATCAGGTATTTGGTTGGCGTTTCGATCACCTTCGCAAATACTTTAACGAGCGGCATGTTCAGAATAAGCAGCATCAAGTTGCCCACGAACATGCTGGCAATAACACCCCAAGCCAGCTGCGGGTGATCTTGGAAAAGCAAGGGACCCGGCTGAACATTGTACATAATGAACGCGCCCATGAGTATGGCGGTTGTGCCGGAGGACGGGATGCCCAGTGTTAACAGTGGGATCATCGCTCCGCCGGATGCCGCATTGTTCGCAGCCTCGGGAGAAGCTACTCCTTCAATGGCGCCTTTCCCGAATTTCTCAGGGTTTTTACTGATCTTCTTCTCCACAATATAGGCGAAAAACGAAGCAAGAATAGCACCGGCGCCAGGCAGAAGCCCAATGAAAAAGCCTAATACGGAGCCGCGCGCGATGGGCGCGGCGCTGTCTTTCAGGTCCTGCTTGGAGGGCAGGATTCGATTGATTTTGGCCAACTCGCCATCGTTGCCTTCACGCTGCAAAATGGTCTTGAACACTTCCCCAACCGCGAAGGTACCCACGGCAACTGTCAGAAATTCCAAGCCTTGATACAGCTCTGGAATGTTAAAAGTGAAGCGTTCCACACCGGAAACGTTATCAATTCCGATCGTAGCGAGCAGCAGTCCAAAAGCTGTCATCATCAAAGCCTTGACCATCGATTTTCCCGCTAGTCCGCTAATAGCCAGCAATCCAAGAACCATAAGGGAGAAATATTCAGCCGGGCCGAATTTAATGGCAACGGCGGAGAGCGGACGCGCCAGGAAGATCAGACCAATTAAAGAAATAATCCCAGCGGCAAAGGAACCGATCGCCGAAATCGCAAGCGCTGCTCCTGCTCTACCTTGCTTAGCCATCTGATACCCATCTAACGTTGTAACAACGGATGAGGATTCACCTGGTGTATTCAGCAGAATAGAGGTCGTCGAACCCCCATACATCGCTCCATAATAGACGCCAGCCAGCAAAATAATAGAGCTTGTCGCGGCTTCTTCCGGACCCAATCCTGCAGTCATTGTCGCTGTAATCGGGATGAGGAGAGCAACACCGCTCATAGGCCCAATCCCGGGCAGTACACCTACCACTGTACCAATTAGTACGCCTAAAAAAACAAACACGACATTGTGCCACTGCATCGCAGTACCCAAGCCATGAAGCACATAATCCATCGTGCTCATTTCTATCCCCCCTATCGTTTGCCTTCGCAAACTCACTGCATCAACATCATCTTAGAAGTTTAACCAAGCTGGAAATCCTGGAAGCGATCCATCCAGTACATGCACGTACAAATAGTAAACACCGCAGGAAAAAGCTGCCGAAATCACGAGTGAAACCCAAACCCGACCTCTTTGCATCGTTTGAAAGCCGATCATTAAGAACAGAAATGTGGAAATAACGAAGCCGATATTTTCGAGAAATAACGCATAGAGGACAGCGGCAATGAAAATAATGCCGAATCTTTTATAATCCAAATTCTCTTTGTAACTGTCAGCTTTCTGCTTGCGAAATGTTTCGTAAATGAGTCGGATACTCATTAAAGCCAGGAATGCTCCCAGTATCATAGGAAAAATGTTAGCGCCAACATTGCTGCCGTATGCGCTTGTAGAAATGCATCGGCTTCCGATCATAAATGCGGTGCCGATAGCCAAAAATACGATGCCTGCATACCGGTCAAATCTTGTCGTCATCTCTTCAACAACCTCCCGCTCTAAGGAGGGAGAAAAGCCTTCATCGGCTTCTCCCTTTACCTAGAATCTCTCTTATTTCTGCATCCCTAACGCTGTCAGCATATCTTTCAATTGTGTTTCCTGCTGAGCGAGGAAGGCTTTGAAATCATCGGATTTTTTATAATCCGTTTCCCAATTATTCGCTGTCATTTCCTTTTTCCAAGCGTCGGAATCCACCATTTTCTTGATCGCGTCATCCCAGAATTTTTTCGCTCCGGCATCCATATTTTTAGGCCCGAAGAAACCCCGCCAGATGAGAAACTCTGCATCAACGCCCTGCTCTTTCATCGTTGGCACATCCTTCATGCTGCCAAGACGCTGTGGAGCGGCAACAGCCAGCACACGAATTTTCCCCGCTTTGACGTATTGATCCAAGGAAGAGGCATCCGTACCAAGCACATCGGCATTTCCACCCAGCAGCGCAGTGACAGCTTCCCCGCCGCCATCATAGGACACATATTTCACTTTTTTGGGATCGATGCCGTATTTAAAAGCTGGAAGAATAGAGACCAAATGATCCATCGACCCTGGCGCAGAACCACCCGCAACTGTCAACTTCGTAGGATCCGCTTTCAAATCATCGAGCAGTGATTTCAAATCTTTGTATTTCGAATTCGCCGCTACAGCAATTGCGCCATAATCTTTGGTCAACTGGGCAAGCGGTGTGGTATCAGCATAGCCATAAGGCGTGTTGCCTTCCTTTTTCAAATGATTAATGAGAATCGGCGGAGAGCTGACAAACAATTTATAATTGTCTTTCACATCTTTGGTGGCATATTCTGCCATGAAGACAGCACCGCCTCCGCCCGGTTTATTTTCAACGGATATAGGCTTATCCATCGCTTTGGTTTCCGTCAAAACTTTGGCGATCGTTCGAGCTGTCATATCCCAACCGCCGCCAGCGCCGGATGGTGCGATGATACTAAGCGCCTTCTCTGGATAGGAGGATGCTGTTTTCGTTGCACCATTACCGCATGCTGCTAATGAGACGGCCAATATGCTGATCGATGTTACTTTTAAAGATGCTGTGATGACGTTTTTTATCAAATGAAACCCCTCCAATTAATGTGGCGATATTTGTATGCGCTTTCTATGAAGCGCTTTCAGAATATCACCTGCATAGAAATTAGAGAAGTTTAACAAAATTAGTTGTAATAACTTCGTTTTGCGCATTTTGTTCATATTGTTCACGACAGCACCGACCCCTTTTCGCTCTAAATGATAGCGCTTTATGATACAATACTAGCAAAAAACAGGAGGCTACTTCCGGTCATGAGGCTGCAAACCAAGCTGATACTCATTATTTGTTCACTGCTTGTCTTCCTCGTCTTCAGTCTCGGCGGTATTTTCTATTACTTGATGAAGACTGCGCTTGAGGAGCAGATTGGGACACGCGCTCTCAAGGTTGCTGAAACGGTAGCCAGCATGCCCGAAATCCAACATGCCTTCTCGCTCCAAGATCCGTCGTCCATTATTCAACCAATCGCTGAAGCCGTAAGGGAGAAAATTGATGCCGAGTATATCGTTGTCGGAAACCGCGAAGGCATTCGTTATTCTCACCCTGTTTTGGATCGGATTGGCAAAGAAATGGTCGGTGGTGACAATGCACCTGTACTCGCGGGAAAATCCATTATTTCCAAAGCTATCGGCTCTCTTGGCCCCTCTCTCCGTGGTAAAGCGCCAGTATTTGGCGACCAGAGTCAAGTCATAGGCATCGTGTCTGTTGGCTTTCTGACAGAGGACATTGAGCTTGTTACAGATAAATATCAAACACGCATCGAGCTGATCTCCTTGCTTGTTTTGGTCGTGGGTCTATTAGGTTCTGTGCTCATTGCCCGCAATGTCCGGCGTTCCATTCATGGTTTGGAGCCGAAGGAAATTGGCGCATTGTATACGGAGAAAAAGGCCATTCTGGAGTCCATTCGTGAAGGCATTATTGCTGTCAATCAAGAGGGTGTGATTACGATGGCAAACCGCTACGCGCTGCAACTGCTGGAACTGCCAGTCACAGCCAAAATTACAGGTAGACATATCGAGGATGTCATTCCGAATACACGTCTAGTCGAAGTCGTTCGTACTGGCCAAGCTGAGTTTGACCATGAAATGCTGATTGGCGACCATGAAGTCATTGTTAATCGAGTGCCCATTATTGAACGAAAATCCAGTGTGACCGGAGCTGTCTCCAGCTTCCGCAGCAAATCAGAACTGTACCGGCTTGCCGAGGAATTGTCTCAAGTCAAACGATTCGCTGAGGCTCTTCGCGCACAAACGCATGAATTCTCGAATAAACTTTATGTTATCTCGGGGCTTATCCAACTGGAATCTTATCAGGAAGCGGTCGAGCTGATCACACGTGAAGCTGACGTCCACCAGAATTGGGTGCAATTCATTATGCGGGAAATCCCTGATCCTATGATAGGCGGGCTGCTTATCGGGAAATTTAATCATGCACAGGAATTGAAGCTGACGTTCGAAATTGATCATGAAAGCTCGTTCCGCGACATTCCGGCTTCCATGGAGCGCAATTTACTTATTACTATCATTGGCAACTTGATCGATAACGCCATGGAAGCTGTACTTGCCAAAGGCAATCACGACGATCGTTATGTCAAATTATTTCTTACCGATCTGGGAGATGATCTCATCATTGAATGTGAAGATCGGGGCATCGGAATTTCGGAGGAAACGGGTGGGAATGTTTTTGTGAAAGGATTTTCCACCAAAGCAGGCGAACATCGGGGGATCGGACTCGCACTGGTCCAACACGCTGTCGGCAAATTGAACGGGTACATTACTTTTCATAAAAATCCTGAAGGCGGCACCATTTTCACCGTCGCTATTCCCAAGCTAACAGATCTTGCAGAAAGGAGTCGGACTTATGGAAAAGATGGAACAGATGGATCGGAGAGAACCTCTCAATCCGACTGTTGATGTATTGATTGTGGAAGATGACGTGAAAATTGCCGAAATCAATCGGCGTTTTGTTGAAAAAGTAGCTGGATTCCATGTCGTCGGTATCGCCACCGATTCCGGACAAGCCGAAGAGCAGTTGGAGGTGCTAACCCCTCATCTCGTCCTGCTTGATGTGTATTTACCTGGCGCGAACGGCTTGGATATGCTTTCCTTTATCCGCCAGCATTACCGTGAAACTGACGTCATTATGATCACAGCTGCCAAAGAAATGGATGCCATTCGCGAGGCTATCCGCGGCGGAGCTTTCGACTACATCATGAAGCCCCTTGTCTTTAACCGGCTGCAAGAAACACTGCTTCGCTACCTGAATTTCCACCGCGAATTGCGCAGGATGAACGAAAGCGGGATGATTAATCAAAGTGATGTGGATCGCCTTTTGTTAGGCTCATCCAAAAAGGAGGCGAGCTCCGACACCTTCTTTCTGCCCAAAGGGATCGACAAGCTAACACTTGTGAAAATTGTTCAGGCAATATCGGTTGCAGAAAGCGGCCTAACAGCCGAGCAAATCGCCAAAGAAATTGGTGTCAGCCGATCGACCGGCCGCCGCTATCTGGAGCATTTAGTCAGCTCAGGTGATTTGTACGCCGACTTATCCTACGGTGTTGTCGGCAGGCCTGAACGCGTTTACCGGAAGAACAAATGATGCAGGAACGCCAAATCAGCCGATTTGTCACAAATAGAGGATCGTCGTTCCTCTTGCGATGGACGTGCTGCCGCGTCGTCGTTCTCCCTACGATCGACACAGCGCCGTTTCGTCTCGCCTTGCTAAACTTCGTGCCGCTCCACAATCCCGTCCAAACCGTCCGGGATGCGAATCTCCAGCTCTACGCTGCGCGGTGCCCAGACCTGCAGCCGCATCACGCGTCCGTCCTCCTCGAGCCGCCAGGCGACATCGATGCGTCCTTCCCGCGGCAGCGGCACCGTCCCCCTCGCCCACTGCAAATCAGCGGGCTGTGGAGCTACAACCACCTTCCGCCAGCCCTTGTCGGCGGACGTAACGCCAAGAACATTCGCACCGAGGAAATAGCCCGGCGCCGAGGACCACGCATGGCAATGGCTGCGCGTGAGCATATCGGGATTCGCGCGATTCTCCTTGAAATTCGGATACATTTCCCAACAGGTCGTCGCATCGTAGTCGATCATTTGCCCAAAATGTTGACGCATATCCATGATCATCCGGTCAGTACCGGCACCGCCCAATTTGGCCAAGGCCTCATAGTAGAAGAACGACATAAATGGACTCCCGATTTGCACAAAATCTGCCGGCGGCGCAAACAAATAACTCCTAAGCTGCTCAGCACGTTCCCCCTCTGGGATCCCGCATAAGTAAGCAATCACCTGCGTCTGCATGCTGAACACAGTCGAAGGTCGGCCATCCGCATGGATGCAGTCCAGATACGCACCGCGCTCCTGATGCCAGAGATGCTCGTTAATGGCTGCACAGAGCCGCGTGGCTTTAGCATCGTAGGCTGCCGCTTCTTCGTTATCTCCGACGGCCCTTGCCAAGCCAGCGGCACTGTGCAGCGTTTTGACCAGGATCATATTCTGATGGGTGACA
Source organism: Paenibacillus sp. HWE-109 (assembly GCF_022163125.1). NCBI lineage: Bacteria > Bacillati > Bacillota > Bacilli > Caryophanales > Paenibacillaceae > Paenibacillus > Paenibacillus sp. HWE-109. The sequence continues at coordinate 4,258,588 of NZ_CP091881.1, forward strand.
ACACCATCGTTCGGTTGATCAATGGGCGCCCAATCGAGTAGATTCCAGCCCTTGATAAATAATAAGCCGCGTTCATCCAACTTTTGTTCATAATGCTCCAATGTATTTCGAATATGCGGCCACATGTCACGAGCAAACGCTTCATCTCCGGTATGCTCATAGAACTCGCAGCTGGCAAGCGCCCAGAAAAACGTCCAATTGGGGATAACGCTGCTCCAACCACTCGGAACCTGGTCCACATACAACGGCGTTTGTGTGCGTGACCCGGGAACCAGCCGCAAACAACGCTCCACAATATCGGTCGCGCCAAAGACGTAATAATTGACAAGCGCTTCATTCCGGCTATCCCCTACCCAGAAAACCTGCTCATAGGCCGGACAATCTACGAACGTGTCTTCCATACAGAGTCGGGTCGTGTGCCTGCTAATTTGCCAAATATCATTTAGCAGCGCATCTGAACTTTGAAACCGCCCAATTTCCGCAACGGGGTAGTTGCTTTGCCACATCTGCACACCATGAAGCTTCACAGCAGTTGCCGCATTCCTGACAGTCACCATTAAGTAACGGAATCCTCTTCGCACTTGAGACGTATACGATTGACGTCCCTCAGCGCATGTATAGCGCAGTGTATTGTCCAAATCGAAGGTGTCCTGCCGCCAGCCGTCCCGCATGTATTCAAAACCGTAGAAATCAAGTACCGTCCCCTCTGAAGCATCAACTTCAAACTCAAGGAAACCAGACCATTCCTTGCCAAAATCAATGATAAATTCCGTGTCTGCCCCTTCGTACCAAGGGATCGGCGCTGGGCTTCCATTCGGGATGACAGCTTGCTGCAGGCTGTAAGGAATCGGCTGGGTTTCAGCTTCTTTTTTCCAAACACTTAAAGCAAAAACAGAATCCCGGCTTACCAATTCAAGCGGAAACGGCCGAATCCAGTCCTGATAAAGACTTAGCGCAGAAGAGCTCGCCAAAGATCTAACTTCCTCATAGACCGCAAAATCCGCAAAAGCATCGGCGTCTAACTTCTCCTTCACCTCACCAACGGATGAAAAGGGATTGAAACCTTTATAGTTTTGCAAAGGCTCCAAGTTATCTTGATGATCTATCGACACACAGGAAGCAAATGGGCCAATAGAAATGAAAACGGAATCTGCGCTACCAGCGTCTGACGATGGAGAAATCAACTCAAACGGTGTCTCGCAATCTAAGCCAAACTGCAAGGTTCTACCATGATCTACACCCGTTGTTTCAAACAAGAGGAAGTTGTCTCCCGCTTTCAATTGAATCTCTGCATATCGTTCAGGCAAAGTACCTATATACGCACTTTCTTCCAGCCAAATGCCATTCACACTGCAAGCTTGGACACAGCTAGGCTGAACCAAACCGAGTGTTCCTTTCGCAGCCTTAGCCGTCCGCACAACTGTCGCCATATAGCCCACGTAACCTACAGGATTAGCATGATTGACACTGTCTGGAACCATCTGATTCCGAACATCGATCGATGCTGTCCAAGCAACTGGCTTCACTTTATGCAAAGCTTCGATGCGAATTGGCCATATTCGTTCCTCTGTCAAGTATGGGATATCCCGGGGAACTAGCTTACTCCACGGCTCCATACCGACAACGCCAAGTGCAGATGCAGCTTTCCAGCTATGATCATCGAACGTGTTCTGAACCCACTCCTCCCGCCATACTCTAGCATCCATTCGCTCAGCAAAGCCTTGCTGGCAGGACATCCGTCCTGAGCGGGTATCGTATCCCTCATACAGAGAGGTTTGCCAGCTGGCATCGGAAACCAGTTCAATCTTCGTTTGACCTGCCAGCTCGCTTTCCACTTGGACTAACAAGCCGCCTCTTCCCCGCAAATAATAAAAGTTGGACAGACCAAAATGCATGACCAGTACGCTAATCGTATTTTGCTGACCTTTGCGAAGCAAATGCTCAATCTCATACGTGTCGTATGCCAGCTCAAATGGCCACGAGCGAACCGGACCGCGTCCAACACGGGTCCCATTCACGTACAGAACATACCTGGAATCTGCTGTTAATGACAGCCTGCCTCCGCGCCAGCCTTCTGCGGGCACTTGAAATGTTTTGCGAAAGCAGCGCCATTCATTGCGCGGGCTTTCTTCTCCCTCTCCCCAAATCCATTGCGCCTGCCAGTTGATCACTGAATCTCCCATTTTACAGCCTCCATAAAAAAATGATTGTGTCTTCTATGACCTTATTTTATGATGAGAGCGTACTCATTTTTAGGGCTTATTCCGACATTCATTAGGGTCTAATCTGCCATCAGGGAGGAAAATGATGACCATTAAACGCAGCATTATGGAAACGGCTGGCGAGCAGTTTTTTCTCCCGGATTTACCGTTCTACGTCAACCGTGTTCACGAGTCCTTCGCAATGCTCCAGCACACGCACGATTTCATTGAAATCAGCTATGTAGCAGAGGGGAGCGGAGCCCATTACATCGAGAATACCTCGCTGTCTGTATCCAAAGGGGATCTCTTTTTCATTCCTGTTGGGGTCTCTCACGTGTTCCGGCCATCCTCAACGGCTAACAAAAACCCTCTGGTCGTATACAATTGTCTGTTCACGCAGGATTGGATGGAACAGCTTCTAAGCAAACAATCGAAGGGGACCAAAGATGATTTCAATGTCCTTTTCACACAAGCCATCGAGCAATCTTCCTGGTTGTCTTTTAAAGAGAGCAACAGTGAATTCCAACCTTTATTCGAACGGCTGCATTTCGAGTATAATGCTCATCTCAGCGGCTTTATGACCATTTTCCAAGCCTGTGTCGCTCAGCTGCTCGTGTTCATGCACCGTTCGCAGGTCGATCATCCACTGGATATGACGGAGGCGAAGCTGCAAGAACTGGACCGCTTACTTGCGCATATTCGCAGCAATTGCAGTCACCCTATTTCGCTTACAGCAGCCGCTGCCCGTCTGTCCATCAGTGAACGTCAACTGCATAGGCAGCTGAAGAAACATACGGGAATGTCCTTCACAGCCTATGTGCAGCAGGCAAGAATCGAGGCTTGCTGCCGCCAACTGCGATTAACAGACCACAAAATCAGTGATATTGCAGCAACGGTTGGGTATCAGGATATGAAGTTTTTCAATCAGCTTTTCAAAAAAATGACCGGCGTGACACCTCGCGCTTACCGGCAGCAGCATCGCACCTGAAAAAAGCCCCTCACATCTTTAGATGAGAGAGGCTTTTTCAGGTACTTATAGGCCCAACATGAACTGGATTGTTTTATCGCTGAATCCAGGCAGACCTTCATGGCCGTAATCTGGATACAATTCATAGCTTTTTTTGGCTTTAATTTTGTTGTAAGCCGCAAATTGGGTAGAAGGCGGACAAACCGTATCGACTAAACCAACAGCCATCATAACTTCCCCTTGAATGCGGTCAGCCAAATATTGGATATCAATATAGCCGAGCTTTGTGAAAATTTCATCTTCCCGCTTATGCTGCGGATCATGACGACGGAAGAAATCCTTCAGCTCTTGATAGGCATCCTTCGCCAAATCCATCTCCCAGACGCGTTTGTAATCACTTAGGAATGGGTACATCGGCGCCAAACGCTTAACGCGCGGCTCAAGTGCGGCACAGGCAATCGTCAGAGCTCCGCCTTGCGATCCGCCAATGACACCGACACGCTCAGCATCCACTTCCGGCATATTCATGGCAATACCAGCTAGTTGAGCGGTATCCAGGAAGATATCACGGAACAACAGTTGATCCGGATGATCGTCTAAACCACGGACAATATGTCCGCGCAGTGTCGTCCCTTTGACGCCGCCTGCATCTTCGGATAACCCGCCTTGACCACGGCAATCCATGGAAAAGAAGGAATAACCCAGCGCCGCATATTGAATTTTATCAGACCAATCACCAGAGCTGCCGGAGTAGCCGTGGAATTGAACAACTGCCGGATGTGGGGATGTTGACTGCTTAGGACGCACATATTTCGCATAAATGCGGGCACCTTTTACACCAGTGAAATAGAGATCAAAACATTCTGCATACGGCACTTGAAACTCGCTTGGGCGAAGCTCGATCTGAGGATCTAGCGCTTTCATTTCAGCAATTGCGCGCTCCCAATACGCATCGAAATCTTCCGGACGTGGATTGCGCCCTTCATACGTGACTAGCTTTTCTAACGGTAAATCAACTAATGGCATTGTACTTCCTCTTTTCTATTTTTTTCATGTGACCGTGTAGGCTGCAAAATCAACGGGTTGACCATTCACAAGTCTAGTGATTTTCCTATCCGTGCCACAGGTTAAAACCAAAGCTTCCGCGCTCAAAGTCTTATATGTAAGGCTAAACTCATCATTAGATGTTAGAAAAGCGGGTTGTCTAGAGTTCATGCTGCTTGCAAATTGCTGAAGACTTTCAATTCCTTGAGCTTGCGCCGCAAGTAAATCAATCACTTCGACGACAACGGCATTCTGATTGTTAGTACTGGTAACGACAGAACGATCGGATTGCAGCTCTCTTTGATAAGCCTGCTGAATAAAGATCGCGATCAACACATTGCCGCATAAACCGAACAGGCCGTTAGACATCTCTACCCACTCGCCAATAGGCAAACATCCCCAAATTTGCTGAGGTTGGTCATCTGGAATAAGATAGGAAGCTATAACCGTGTTGCGATGAAAAAGCACCTCTGTATATTCGCTTTGGTGACGCAAATCTCCTTCCTTGAATTTGTCGCCAGGGTGAAAAAAGTACAAATGATTTACACCCGCAGCAGCATCCAGCGGCAAGCTGATATCCCAGCGGTGCTGTTCATTGTCAAATTCAGCAATACGTTCCCAAATCCCGCCTACAGCGAAGTTCTCTGTTAAATATGCATACGTATGCAGAACATCCGCTTCATTGCTCGCTTGTCCTACTTGCTTCGGCACTTGGCGCTTGATTTCCGTCGCAGCTGAGCGGTTTAGCGCTTTGTCCCTCACGACCGCTGATGCTTCATAAACGAGAAAACCTGCATATTCCGTGCGCGGCATTACATCTGATAAGCGGAAGTCGCCGAACTGCACATAATCGTGCAGCACATTCGTGTCTCTTGGCATATCATGCGGCCATATCCGCGAGTGCGAACCTACCCAAGCACCGCCCAAATAATAGGTAGCACGAACGTCCCATAAATAATCCAGCATCTGCGCCAAGGATGTTTGGATGGCTTTATCTTCCGTTAGCTCCCAAGCACATGTAAAAGCTTGCACCCAGTGCCAAAACCAAGGCAGCGCGCCATACTCCACCATCCCTGTCGTCTTAATTCGGTCAAGTGTCAAACACAAGGACTGATAGCCATCCTCTACCAAAGCCTTATCCTCATAAAGCTGTCCGAAAACAAGCTTAGCTGCCGTGTACTTCGCCTCGTGATGATTATAAGAGGATACTGGCTTCCGATAGAAATTACTTTGATAAATATGCTTCAACACAGTGTCAAAAGAACTGCGCAGCTCGGAATTCATCGCATGTGCATAACGCTTATAAAAATAAACCATCAAACTGCCCATTAGTTCTACCGGCAGCGTATTCTTCGCTGCCTCTTGCGGGGTAGGCCACAAACTTAATGGCCAATGCCCGTAAGTCTCGCTCTCTGCACTTTGATCCTGAAGCTCAAGCAAGTGAAATAAGACGTTCTCGGCTTTGCTTTTCGCTGCTTCCCGATCACCGGCAAACGGCAAGGCTTGATCCTCAGCCGCAGCAAATAAATAGGAGGCATAATAGAAATTGTCCCGTACGTCTTGTTGAAATAGTAATCCGCTATCTAGAAGTGGCTGGTTGTAGGCCTTATTGGCAATTAACATGATAATCTCATCTTGTCGCTGCTTGACATTCGTCATAGGTGTCTTCCCCCTTGAAAAATAGGTGTATCTTGAAATTGAAACGTTTAACCTCAGTTTATATCCAATTAAATAAGGCGTCAATGCACAATGAAAACGCCATTCCCATATTCTGATGGTTGCTTTCACTGGATAATTTTTATAAAATAATTTACCGTTGGTTAAAATATACAATCAACCCATTGGCATGTCCTAGGAGGTATTCACCCTGATTCATATCGACAATTTGCAAAAAGTGTATGCGGATACGCCAGGACGATTGCCGGCGATCGATCGCATCCATTTACATATTAAGCGGGGCGAAATATTCGGCATCATCGGACATTCCGGTGCTGGCAAGAGCACCTTGCTGCGCTGTGTTAACTTGTTGGAACGGCCTACATCGGGAACCATCCGTATCGATGGTGAAGAAATGATGCGCCTGGATGCCAAGCAGCTGCAAGCGAAGCGACGGAAAATCGGAATGATATTCCAGCATTTTAATCTGCTCTCTTCCGCTACAGTGGCTGAAAACGTGGCTTTCCCGCTAAAGCTATCCGGTATGGGACAAGTCAAGATTCAAGCTCGCATTCAGGAGCTGCTTGAACTGGTCGGCTTGCTGGAACATGCGAGCAAATATCCGAATCAGTTGTCTGGCGGTCAGAAGCAGCGTGTTGGCATAGCCAGAGCTTTGGCCAATCATCCCGACATTTTGCTATGTGATGAAGCTACTTCCGCTCTGGACCCGCAAACTACGAACGCCATTCTCGCCTTACTGCTCGATATTAATCGCAAGTTGGGAATTACTATCCTGCTGATTACACATGAGATGCAGGTCATTCGGGCCATCTGCGATCGTGTTGCCGTGATGGAGAAAGGCTTGATCGTCGAGACCGGCAATGTGCTGGATGTCTTCCTCAAGCCCCAACACCCTGTGACGAAGGACTTTGTGGGGCAGGTTTCTGACTTCACAGCGCAGACAAGCAGTGCCCACCTGGCTGTTCCAAGTGATTCTGCTGCCGGAATATTGATTCGCATTACGTATATCGGGCAACAAACGTACGAACCGATCCTGTTCGAAATCGTCAAGTCGACGACGGTTTCCTTTGCCATTTTACAAGGTACCATTTCCTCGATGAAAGGCGTTCCTTATGGTCAATTGGTCGTTCGCCTAACAGGTGGACAGCCCGGCGACACCGAGTTGGTCATCGCCAAACTGCGGCAGGAAGACATTGATGTGGAGGTGATTGCACAATGAGCATGACTTGGGAGATCAACTGGTCGGAGATCATCAAAGCCACTGGCGACACACTTATCATGCTGGGATGGTCCTTGATATTTACTTTCCTTATTGGCATGGCGCTTGGCATCATTTTGTTTCTTAGCTCCAGAGGTCAGCTGCTGCAAAACTTGCCGCTGTACAGCGTGCTTTCGCTTGTCGTCAACATCCTGCGATCCGTTCCCTTCGTGATCCTCATGATCTCGGTCTTCCCGATCACCAAGGTGCTCGTGCATACAACCATTGGCGTGAAAGGCGCTATCCCGCCGCTCGTCATTGCGGCCGCGCCGTTTCTCGCGCGGCTGGTCGAATCTGCGCTGCGCGAAATCGAGAGCGGCGTCATTGAAGCCGCTCAATCGATGGGCGCAACGCCTTGGCAAATCGTTTGGCGCGTCCTGCTCCCAGAAGCGCGCCCGGGCCTGATCTCCGCCGTTACTGTCACGGCCGTTGCCCTGCTCTCCTACTCAGCCATGTCAGGCGTCGTCGGAGGCGGCGGACTTGGCGATCTCGCGCTCCGCTACGGCTACATGCGGTTTCGAACAGATATCATGATCGTGACTGTCGTGATCCTTGTGCTCTTCGTCCAGCTGCTGCAAATGCTGGGGGATCGCCTGGTCACCAAGTTTTCCCGGAAATAACTGGACATTGTCCATCCTATCAATCCCACCATGGAGGTTATACATCGTGAAGAAAATTTCTATATCCATCGTTTCCTTATTTCTGGTGCTTGCCTTAGCTGCTTGCGGGCAAAAGGCAACTGAAACGCCAGCAAGTTCTGCCCCTGCCGCCTCAACAGCACCTGCGGCTGGCAAAGAAGTAACGCTCAAGGTTGGAGCGTCCTCCGTCCCCCATGCTGAGATCCTGAACAGCGTGAAAGCTAAATTAAAGACACAAGGCGTTAATTTGGAAGTGATCGAATTCAACGACTATGTGCAGCCGAATGTACAAGTGTTCGAGAAACAGCTGGATGCGAACTTCTTTCAGCATCAGCCTTATCTAGACCAATTCAACACGGATAAAAAGCAAAACCTCGTGAAAGTCGTCGGCGTCCACATCGAGCCATTCGGTGCGTATTCTCAAAAAGTGAAAGCAGCCGCTGATTTAAAAGAAGGGGCAACAGTCGCCATCCCCAATGACCCTTCCAATGCAGGTCGTGCGCTTGCTTTGATGGAAAAGAATGGTCTCATCAAGTTGAAAGACGGCGTCGGCATCAAAGGAACCGTTCAAGATGTCGTGGAAAATGCGAAGAAACTGCAAATCAAGGAACTTGATCCTGCCATGCTGCCGCGCACCATTGGCGAATTCGATCTCGCCTTAATCAATACGAATTATGCGCTGCAAGCCAATTTATTGCCGACGAAGGATGCGTTGTTTATTGAAGATAAAAACTCGCCTTACGTCAACATTCTCGTCTCCCGTCCGGACAACAAGGACACCGAAGCGATGCAAAAACTGGCAAAGGAATTGAACTCCGCCGACACGAAAAAATTCATTGAAGAGAAGTACAAAGGCGCGATTGTCCCTGCTTTCTAAAGTTGCTATCGGGCATCGTCGCCCTAAAAGATGAGCTTCTTACAAGCGACAAATCCTATTAGGGGGGAACTAAAGGGCTCTATTTAGGCAAAAAGCGGGGATGCTGAGACATTAGCGGAACTATAGGGTCTTATTTCCACGAAAAATGCTGAATTTCCCTGCAAACAGCAGAATAGCGCACTGTAGTTCCCTCAAACTCGCTATATTGACACTTTTGGCTAGAATAGCGTACTGTAGTTCCCTTCTGTCCGCGAGCAGCCGGGAAACTCCCCAATCACTCTAGAACATATGTGAAAGAACCTAGCCTGCGACCTGCGGCTAGGTTCTTTCACATACGCAGAGCTCTCTGTCATCGCTGCTAAGGACTTTACCTTTGCACGGCAGCAAAAGGGCTGCATCAAGGAAATTCGACCTTGATGCAGTCCAGCGATTACTATTGTAAAATCGAATAAATATCCGTGTACGTGTACCCATGCGCTTCGGCAACAGCTTGATAAGTGATATGCCCCGCTGCTGCGTTAATGCCTTTGGCGATAGCTTTGTTTTCCAAAGCGGCCTTGACATAGCCTTTACTGGCAATTTGCAGACCATAAGGCGTTGTCACATTCGTGAGCGCCAGCGTCGAAGTCCGTGCTACGGCTCCTGGCATGTTCGCCACCGCATAATGAATCACGCCATGCTTCACATAAGTGGGCTCATCATGCGTCGTAATGCGGTCAATTGTCTCGATGGATCCACCTTGATCAATGGCGACGTCCACGATGACGCTGCCAGGGCTCATCCGCTGTACCATCTCTTCCGTCACAAGGCGCGGAGCGCGAGCTCCGGGAATCAGTACAGCTCCAACGACCAGATCCGCATGACGCACAACTTCCGCGATGTTATACGGATTCGACATAATCGTTTTCACCCGGCCTTGGAACTGATCATCCAGCTGGCGCAGCCGATCAGGATTCAAGTCCACGATGCTGACATCCGCACCGAGTCCGATCGCCATCTTCGCCGCATTGGCACCAACAATGCCGCCGCCGATTATCGCGACTTTCCCTGGCTCAACGCCGGGAACGCCGCTCAGCAGAATGCCTTTGCCCCCATGCGCTTTCTCCAGGAAATGAGCGCCAATCTGCACCGACATCCGCCCAGCAACCTCGCTCATCGGCGTCAGCAGCGGAAGACTGCCATTATCGAGCTGAATCGTTTCGTAGGCAATGGCGGTTACTTTAGTGCGGGCTAAGGCGTGTGTCAATTCCGCCTCTGGCGCTAAATGCAAATAGGTATACAGAATCAAGCCCTCATGAAAGTACCCATACTCTTGCGGAAGCGGTTCTTTGACTTTGACCACCATTTCAGCAGCCCATGCTTCCGCTGCTGTTGATACGATAGTCGCGCCTGCTTCTAGATATTCCTCATCTGTGAATCCGATGCTGTATCCCGCCAAGGTTTCTACGAGCACTTCATGGCCTGCTTTTTTGAAAGAATGTACCGAACTAGGTGTCATGCCCACACGAAACTCATTATTTTTGATTTCTTTAGGAACTCCGATAATCATTAGGCATCTACCTCTCTTAGAATCCCATCCGATCAGGATCTGTCTCATCTTGTCGTTTTCAAGTATAAAACGGATCCCCCTTCGTTCCATTAGACAAATTGTCAAAAATCTCATAGCATTCTTTTCACAATTGCACCTGCGGGTTGACGAGTTGATAAGCGCGAATTCCGACCTGCAGCGCAAGTCGCTTCTCAGGCAGCATGTAATCGGAACCTAACAGCTCCTCTATTTTCTCCAAACGATAATAAAGCGATTGCCGGACGATGTAAAGCTGCTGGGCAGCGACTTGCTTCGAGCCGTCATTATCCAGATATACTTTGAGGGTGCGTAAAAGTTCACTGCCTTTCTGCTGATCATGATCGATAATCGGTCCCAAATAAGTACGTACAAAACCTTGCAAAACCCCTTTGTCCGCAATATGAAACAGCAATTGAAAGACACCTAATTGATCAAAAAACATGACAGTACCATGCAGCGTAGGCGCCATAGAAATCGCTTGGATAGCTTCCTGATAGCTCACATGGGCCTGCATAAAACTGTGATTGCGCTGACCGACGCCAATAATCAGCTTCATGCGCTCCTCCGCTTTCATCTGGAGAAGGGACTGGAAAATCATCTGCAGCCTATCTTTGGAAGGCCGCTTTGGCGCCTTATCAAAGGCAACGATAACAAGTCTGTTATTTTTTAGCGTGATCAACGGATGAAACGTATGCTGTTCGAATAGGGAGCGAACCACAAGGGACAGGTGAATGCCGAGCGATTCCATGCCTTCATCCGGCAAATTTTGCTGTTCATCTTGGTCGTGCTCAAATTCAATGAGAATGACATAGAACGCAAGCTCATTCAGCTTCTTGAACTCGTTGCCTATCAGCACTTTGATTTGCTCTTCATCGCGAATCCGCAGATGCAGCAGATCATCCACCCAAAGAGTCTGGGTGTATAACTTGCGCTCATCCATATAGCGTTTGCGCAACAAATCCTGGGCAATCGACAAGGACGCCGAATCCAGTATCAAATACTCATATTCCTGTGGCTTACGGCTGAGGACGAGCAGCAGATGTGCCCAGGTTTTGCCCATTGCGCCTACAGGCTGAATAATAATCGTCTGTCCGTTCACGTCCCATACTGAGGGCGAAGCTGCATGGCTGTTCTCTAGACTCTGTTCCAACTTGCCCGCCAGAAAGACCAGCCACGGCTCCGTTTCGCGACTGGCTAACGGAGGGATGAACTTAGGCTGTCCTTCCAGCGGCACGTAGATCACTTGCGCTTTGGTACTGCTTTGCAGTAAGCCCAGGACATGCGAGACACCTTGCGAAGTCAGGGTCATCCGATGAAATTCCCGTGATATTTTTTCCAAATCCTGCAAAACTTTATGGTGCTGGTTAATCATATAGGCATGAATATCCTGCGTAATGTCAATAAACCGAACGCTTTGCGGAAAAATGATCAAGGGAAGCTGACACGCGTCAGCGGCTGCGATCCATTCCTGCGGAATGGCCGTCAAGTTGTGTCCCATTTCGATGCATAGACAGGCTACCTGATTATGGATCAATTGATCCAAATAAGTCATGAATGCCGACGTATCGCTTTTAAAAGCTGCGCCGGTCGTCAGAATCATTTCGCCGCCTTGCAGCAATTGTTCAAAATGGATGACTTCGATAATATGTACCCAGCGGACAAGTCGCAGCAAGCCCTCTTGGCCTGCTGCCAGATAAGCCTGCTGAAAAGTCGGGCGCTCAAGCACTTCCTGCACCGTTAACTGATAATCTTGATTCAAAAGAGTCCCTCAACTTTCTAATCATCCGCATAAAGTTATCCACAGATTCATGATAAAGCTATTTGTGGATAATGACCCCAACGAGAATATGTCATTTGCTTCTAACATTCCCCTTAGTTTACATGAAAAAAGCGCCTGTTTCACTAGGAAACAGAACGCTTCAAGCAACCATATGGCTTACAGGGCTTTATCAATAGTAACAGGAACTCCTGACCACACCTTTTGAGATGTCCACGGTGTGTCAGCCCCCTGCCAGAAGGCATCATCTGCGCTTAAGCCCAAAGGAAGGAATACCGCCGTACATAAATATAAGCTGCCTGTCGAAATATACGCTTCACCCAGCTCTGGCTGATGACCGCATAGCCCAATGCGAAGCCAGCCTCCCTCATCGAAAGTACCAGGTGCTTCAATGAGCCTGCGAATGACAGCGCCAAGCGCGCCACGAACCTGAGCTGGCACGATTTCGGCTGGCAGTTCACCGCGCAAGGCCGTTTGCGCCAACGACTGGAAGGCGCCAAAACGATAAGCTAATGAACGTCCGATGACAGGGAATGTGCCCTCAGGAGAGATCGAGCGCTCCTGAACCACCGCGTAGCGCTGTGCGCGCGCGATGAAGGACATGCGCATTGCAGCCCAATCCTCATAGTGATCGCTTACATGCTCAATGATATCCACCAACATTGGCTGGATGACAAAGCTATTGTAATAATCCGCATGGTAATTCGGGCCATCGCCGTACATCCCGTCACCGAGATACCACTGTTCATGCTGCTTCAAGGCGAAATCGATCCGCATGGGATCCCAGTCTTCGCCCATGAACCTAAGCGCTGTTTCTGTCATCGCGGCAAACAGCAGCCAGTTGCTGAACACCGGCTTGCGTGTTCTTGTCGCTTTCATCGCTTTGGCCAAATTCGCTTGGACCCGGCTATCCAACTGATGCCATAGCGTATTCGGGGCTCTTAGGATGGCATTCGCCAGGAAAGCCGTATCGACAATCGGCTGCATCCCTTGGCCGAAGTTCAAGAAATCCGGCGACTCCGGGTCCGTCCCGGCATCCAGCGCTGCTCTTGCCAGCTCGCCGTAATGAAGCCGCTGCTGCTCTTCTTCCGCATCCAGCGCAGGCGTCTCCAACCATGCGGAGATGCCGACCAAGGTGCGGCCGAAGGCTTCCAGATGGGAATACTGCAGTTGTTCTTCTTTTTTATTTTCAACAGGCATTGTAGCTCGCAGTTTTCTTGATGCTAATGCGCTTAATACGGGGTCGGCAATGCGAAGCATCGTCGCGACCCAATAAGAGCGTTCTGTGCTGTCTGCGCAGCTGTTACTCATACCAGTACCCTTTGATTCCCTTCTCTAAGCGCACCAAGGCTTCCAAGTAGTAATAATCGCCCCAGATCATGAAGTCATCCGGTGCATTGCCGCCGCGCACACTGTACGATCCGCGTTCGATAAAGCCTTGCGCATCCGGCTTGCCGATTGTCGCGTAGGACTTCACTAAGCCGGCCATGGAGCGTTGGATGGCACTTTCCAAATAAGCGCGGTCCGGATCATCAGCAGCCAGATGCTCAAGAATTTCCAAAGCTCCGGCTGAAGCAATGGCGGATGCTGAACTGTCCCGTTTCGTTTCAGCATTCACCGGCGCATTGAAGTCCCAATAGACAACGTCATCGGCTGGCAAACGATCGAAGAAATAACGAGCCTGACGTTTAGCCGTTTCCAGATAGAGCGGGTTTTTCGTATAGTGGTACGAAAGCGCGAAGCCATAGATACCCCAAGCTTGGCCGCGTGTCCAAGTGGAACCGTCTTGATAACCTTGGTGTGTGCCGCCGCGCAGCGGATCGCCCGTTTCTTGGTCGAAGTAGAATGTGTGATACGACGAATCATCGCCGCGCACCAAATAACGGCGGCTTAAATCGGCGTGGATCGTAGCTACTTCTTTGTATTTGGCATCGCCCGTTTGCTCGTATGCCCAGTACAGCAGCGGCAAGTTCATCAGGCAATCGATGATAATACGGCCTCCGTTCTCTTCATTCCCTTCAGGACCCCAAGCTTGAATATACTGACCTTTCGGTCTCCAACGGTTCATAAGAACATCGGCTGCTTGCAGCGTAAGTGCTTTAGCAGACTCATCTTTCTCAATAATCCACTGCGCTTTGGAAGAAAGCGAATAGAGGAAACCGATATCGTGGTGATCCAGCGCTACATTATTTTCAAGTCTTTGTTTGAAACTCGCAACCGTTTTCACAGCTGCTTGGCGATAAGCTTCGTCACCGCTGTATTGATAACCGAGCCACAAAATACCGGACCAAAAGCCGTCTGTCCAATCCGTATTCGGATTCAGATGGTACACGTCATTCTCACTGACATGGGGGAATAAATCACCAAAACGTTCAATATTCACTTTTGTTTTTTGCAAGGCATCCTCAATGGCTTGTTTCCACATCATCTGTTCACTCCGCTTCTCTTATGAATGGGTTGATTCACGCTCGATGAAAGTAAGAGGCACTTCAATCTCTCGAACTTCCATGGCCTCAATCGGTTGATTGTCAAACTTCGCAAGTAATTTCTGTATCGCCATTCTGGCTTGATACGTATAAGGAATATCCCAACTGGAAATACCAGGATAGCTTTGCTGAGCAATAAAATCATTATTAATACCGATAATCCGCAGCTGATCTGGGATACGAATGTCTAGTTTGTTAGCTCCAGAAAGCAGCCGAAATGCGATGTGATCATCAAAAGCAATCAAGCCTATCGGCTTCGTGTGCCGCGCAAGCAGCGCCTGCAGCGTCGCTTCCACATCCATCCCATGGAAGTCGATAATTTCATGAAACAAATGACTGGCGTATTGCTGAATGCCGTCCTCAATCCCAATTCTCCGTTGTTCATCAATGGCTTTCGAACGTTTGCTGCCTATGTAGTAGATCGCTTCACAGCCGCGGTCCGCCAACACTCGGCATGATTGCTTGCTGGCCTCAGCGAACCCTAGATTCACCGAGCCAATCGAAATATCTTCGGGCCAATTCCAACCATTGATGAGGACTAATGGCGTGCCGCTGTTCACGATAGATCGCGTGGATTCTATTCCCATGGCCAGACCGTGACAAATCAATCCATCGACTCTGCGCTGCAGCAATACCTCCAAATTCCTTCGTTCAATATCGGGATCGAATCCCCCTGATGAAAAGACAGATAAGTGATACCCGGCTTGATGGGCCTCAATCTGCAAATGCTCCGCTAACTGGCCGTAGTAGGAAGTCAAACCAGGCACGATCAAACCAATCTCATACGTTTTGTTGCGGCTAAGCCCTGCTGCCATCGTGTTGCGTCGATATCCCAGCGCTTCGGCTGCCAATTCGACCTTGCGAATCGTCTCTTTGGACGAACGAATACCACCTCGATTCAGCACATTGGAGACGGTGGCAATGGAGACGCCTGCTGCTTTTGCCACTTCTACAATTGTGACTTGTTTGGGTTTACTCATCCTTGGTTCAGCTCCGTCTTGTTAAACGTTTAACATACTATATTAGCTTAATTTGAAACGTTTAACCTGTCAAGCTGAAAATAACAAAAAAAAGACCGATGACCTCCACGTACGAAGGCTTCTCGATCTTTTTTTGCTACTGGATGGCTTACTTTTTATTTTTCTCCAAAATGGCATTGGCATCCTTGCGGAATTTCGCTGCCGCTTCTTCAACCGTTGCTTTTTTATACAGAATTTGCTCGCTTGTTGCTTTCAATAATTTCTCCACCTCGATGGAACCAACGGGGTTAGGAGGATCCATTTGACTGCTGTTTTGCTCAGCCCATGCCACGTAATCGAAGATTTTAACTTCGTTCGGTGACAGCAGCGGTTTCAAAGCATCTTTTACTTTGGAGGAAACCGGCACACCGCGGTCGCCTTTAATCAATTTGTTCGCTTCAATATCATTCACGAAGAAGCTGATGAATTTCGCTGCTTCTTCCTTCTGTTTCGAACTGTTCGCGATGGAGAAATACATGCTCGGCTTCAGGAACAGACCTTTGTTCCCATTGCGACCTGGAAGCGGCGCCAATTCAAGCGGACGATCTTTGACCAAGTTAGCCACAGCCAAGAATTGGTTAGACCATCCGTTGCCAGTGATGGCATTGCCTAACATAATCTCATCTTCCTCTGCTACACCTTTCTTTTGCGACTCTTTGTCGAGGGAAAGGATGCTGCCTGAATCATACCATTTCTGGTAGCGTTTGAAGTAATCAACTAACGGTTTATCATCATTGAAACCAAGCGCGGTTCCGTCTGCCTTATACATTTTTTGATCGAGGGTGCGCAGGTAGTAAGGGAAGAATACTTCATGATGAAGCGCGAAACCGCCGATTTGTTTGCCTTTCGCTTTCGCTTTGGCTGCAATCGCATCATAATCTTCCCATGTCCAATCTTTGCTCGGAACATCGATGCCAAGACTCTTGAACGTATTCACATCCAATGTCGTAGCAAGTGCATTCACACCTAAGTTCATAGCAACCAGTTTGCCGCCGACTTCACCGCCGGATACTGCGTTAGGGCTGATAGAGGAAACATCAATCAAACCATTTTTGGTGTAAGCCGAGAGATCAGCCAGCTGATTTTTCCCGCCGTATTGCGTGAGGTAAGAGATATCCATTTGAATCACGTCTGGCAACTGGTTAGCGGATGCTTGTGGCGCAAGTTTTTTCCAATAGTCATCAAAAGGGGCATACTCCGCTTCAATTTTGACATTTGGATGCGCCTTCTCGTACATCTCGATAACTTTCAATGTGTAATCATGACGCGCTTGTCCCCCCCACCATGCTACACGAAGCTTAACTGGATCTTTACTTGGTGCTGTGCTCGCTGCTGCAGTTGCTGCTGCCGACTTGGTAGGTTCCGTGCTTGCGGATGGTGTTGTTGTGCTGCCGGATGAACAAGCGACTGCGGTAAACATCATGGATAGTGACAACGCTAAAGTGAATACTTTTTTCATCTCTATTCCTCCCCTAAGTGAGCCGATCGAATTTGGATAACGCTTACATGTTTATTATCCAACTTTTCTCCGCAAAACTTAATGCAGAAAGTAGAGGTGTTTGTTTAAAAAACAGTGATAAAAAAAGGGATAAAAAAAAATAAAACCAACGCCACCTTTTTTGCGTACTACTAATTATGCATTTCATTTTCCAGGGTTAGGGAGGTTTCTTGCTTATGACAATGACACTTGCTTTTCACCAAACCGCTTCAATCCGTGACGCCATCTCCATGTTGGTCTGGTATTTACGTAAGAAACGAAGAGCGTAACACAACGCAAACCCTACAATAAGACTAATGTGCGAAAACTTATATGCCAAGAAGGCGGCATCCTCGTAAATTCTCTACGAGGATGCCGCCTTTTACTTCTGACTATTCCACTATCGTCCGCAGCAGTTCATAAGATCGCAGCCGCTTCTCATAATCCGGAATGGGCGTGACGATGAGGAACTCATCAATACCACATTGCTGCGCCATTTGCTCCAGTTGGTGCTTGATACTTGCTGCACTCCCTATGAGCACTTTGCGTTCCGAGTAGGACGTCTTCTCTTTAAGGTGATGCACGGTTTCCTCTTTGGATGCTGACTGCAGCCAAGGCACGCCTGAAGAAGCCAACGCCTGCGCTTCTTCATCCGTAGGTGCGCAAATCACACCTATGGCCACAAGGGTCCGCGGCACGGCCGAGGCCTTAGAAGGTTGGAAGTTTTGCCGATAAACCGATAACATCTCCAACATATCACTGTCACTCATAAATTGCCCAAACACGTAGCCCGTTCCATAGGCAGCGGCGAATTCGGCACTTTTCCGATTCGTGCCTAGCAACCAGACATCGGGCGGAGTCGCAGGCAGCGGCCTGGCATGAACGACTTGTCCTTCACACTCATACTGATTGTCCAGCAAGGCCATCAACGATTCTAATGAAGTTGGCAGCTGCCTCACGTTTTCCAGGAAGTTGCCGCTTAATGCGATCGTAACCTGAGCCGACCCCCCGGGAGCTCTGCCGATGCCCAAATCCACTCTTCCTGGATATAAGGTCGCAAGCATATGAAAGTTCTCTGCCACTTTCAACGGTTTGTAATGAGGCAGCAGCAGCGCTCCAGAGCCAAGTCTGATATGCTGCGTTCTGGCCCCGATATGCGCCAGCAGCACCTCAGGGGATGTGCAGGCTAAACCCGGCATATCATGATGTTCGGCGACCCAGTAGCGCGAATAACCCCATTTTTCTGCTTGCTGGGCCAGTTGAACAGCCTGTTCCAAGGCGAACCCCGGATCGGCGGGGGAAATCACGGGGACGAGATCCAACACGCCAAGTTTCATTCGCGTAGTCACCTTGGTTATAACGCCGCCCCTTTGCCGCCATCGATATTGACAGAAGTCCCTGTCACATACGATGCTGCCGCCGAGGATAGGAAAGTAATCACATTGGCGGCTTCCTCAGCGTTACCGATGCGCCCCAGCGGGATGTCATGCCTTGCGTCATGTGCATATTCGTCCCATGTCAACTCCGGCGCTGCGCGTTTCCAACCCTTCTCCAGCTGATCGCTGCGAATCATGCCTATGCATACCGTATTGACACGAATCTGATCAGCAGCAAGATCCTTGCTCATCGCATTCGTCAAAGCCAGTCCTGCTGCACGGCTGACAGACGTTGGCAAGGATGAAGCTGGAGGTGTTTTGGCCGCGGAAGTTGTCAAGTTCACAATCGAGCCACCACCCGCTTGACGCATATAGGGGATTGCATACCGGGAGCAATGTATCGCTCCGAACAGCTTTAATTCCAAATCTTGCCGCCAAATTTCTGTTCCTACTTGTTCAAATGGCTGCGCTGCCGACGTACCCGCATTGTTGACCAGAATATCCAAACTGCCGAATCGCTTCACCGTTTCCTCAACAGCACGCTGACAATCCGCTTCTGAGGTAACATCCGCTTGAACCGCAATAACTTGTCCTTCGGTTATATTAGCAATATGGATGGCAGCTTCTTGCAACTGCTCTTGATTTCGTGCACATATGGCAACCTTGGCTCCCTCGCGAGAGAGAGCAATCGCTGTTGCCAAACCAATCCCTTTGCTTCCACCTGTTATGAGTGCTACTTTCCCTTGCAATCCTAATTGCATCTTCTTCCATCCTTTCCATCATGCCAGAATAATTCAAGCATACTCCACTTTGACGGCAAGTTACAAATGCAAAAAAGAGAGGCTGTAAGCCCCTCTTAAATCACCAATAGAAATCGAGATTAAGCGTTCAAATATACAGCTTCACCTGTGCGAGCTGATTCATAAATTGCTTCCAGAATTTGCGAAACAACATAAGCTTGCTCCGGCGTCACAACAGGGTCCGTGTCCTCTTCAATCGATTTGATCCACGTGCGCATTTCGAGATCAGCAGCGCTTTCTGTGGCACCGTCGTAGAAGGCAACTCCGCCCGCTTTCAAGTCCACTTCTGTCGTGAATAGACGGCTGTGCTTCTCTCCGTTAATGCGAAGTCCACCCTTCATGTCAGCGCCGCCTTCTGTGCCGCTAAGGGAACATTTGGCTTCATCCACTTCCAGTGTGTTGAGTGCCCAACTGGATTCCAGCACAATCGTTGCGCCGTTCTCCATCACGATCATACCGAATGCGGAATCCTCCACTGTGAATTTGCTTGGATCCCACGGGCCCCATGCATTCGCGGCATTTTCTTTTTGCGACAGCTTATGGTACGAAGTTCCCAGCACGACTTTCGGCTTGTAGTTGTCCATCATCCATAGTGTCAAATCCAATGCGTGCGTGCCGATATCAATCAGCGGTCCGCCGCCTTGCTTCTCTTCATCCAGAAAAACGCCCCAAGTCGGAACGGCACGGCGACGAATAGCATGCGCTTTCGCATAATAAATCTCACCGAGCTCACCTTCTGCACAGACACGTTTCAAATGCTGGCTATCCGGACGGAAGCGGTTGTTATACCCAATCGTTAATTTCTTGCCTGTGCGTTTCGCTGTTTCTGCCATACGCTTGGCATCAGCCGCCGTTTTGGCCATCGGCTTCTCACACATAACATGTTTCCCTGCTTCCAGCGCCGCAATGGCAATTTCAGCATGCGAATCATTTGGCGTCAACACATGAACGATGTCAATCGTGGAATCCTGCAGAAGTTCTGTGTAATCCACATACACTTCAGCACCCTCTGCGCCATATTTTTCGGCAGCTGTTACTGCGCGATCTTCTTCAATATCACAAAAAGCAACCAATTCAACATTGGCTAGTTTCGTCAAACTCGGCAAGTGCTTGCCATTGGCAATACCACCGCAACCAATAATACCAATTCGAAATTTACGTGACATAGATAATACCTCCAGGTTGAATATAGTTTTATATGAAATGATGTTCAACTAACGTAAATCGATCGTTACTTCCCGCTTGGAAGCGGATGACCGAATGATGCCATCAATAATGGCTTGATTGCGTACAATTTGCTCACCTGGAATCGGCGCGGGCTTACCGTCACGCACAGCTTCCACAAAATCGCGAACTTTTTCATGAAATAAATTAATCTTGTGATCGACTAATGGAATTTGACTCTCTGTATGATGACCACGCACATCATGGAAATACGTAATCGCCCCCACACTTCCATCAAAAACCCCGCTCCATGGGCCCTTGCCCGCAGGCGTCACCTTGAGACCGCCATCTGTGCCCAGAAATAATGTTGGACCCAGCGTGTCCATATGCATGGCCCATGATATTTTAAAATTAAGCACGAGATCATCTTCGAATCGGATCATCGCAACCCCGAAGTCTTCCACATCAAAGCGGCTAGCTTCATTGTGATAGAGCGGGTTAGTCCCAAAATAATTACTGCTGTAAGCGGATACGGTAAGCGGTTTCGGATAACCCATCGCATTCAACGCCATATCTAGTGAGTAACAGCCAATATCGGCCATCGCGCCTGCACCTGCTATTTCCTTACTAATAAATGTTCCGCCAGGCATGCCTCTGCGCCGTCCACCGCCGGTTTCTACGTAATAGACCTTGCCGAGTTGACCTGACTGGACGACATCCTGAATGATTTTCATATTGGGATCATATCTCGGTTGAAAGCCTACATTCAACATATAACCAGTTTGCTTCGCCGTCTCAGCCATCTCGACCGCTTCTTCCAGCGTTACAGACATCGGCTTCTCCAGCATTACATGTTTGCCGGCTCGCAAAGCATCTACGGTAGTTTGATAGTGAGCCACATTCGGCGTACAGATACTCACCCCATCCAGCTCAAGCTCTAGCAGCTTCCGATAGTCATCAAAGGGTACCGCAGACGGTAATTTCCAGAAATCAATAAACTGAGCTGCTTTTCCGGGGATCATATCCGCTACTGCTACCACATCTACGTCTGCAAGCTCTTGGTAGGCCTGCACATGCGCGCCTGCAATGCCTCCGCTTCCAATTATGCCAATCTTCAATCTTCTGGTCATGGAATTCCCTCTTCGCTATCTGAAATTAAGACATCCTCCATTAATGTAGCACAGGCAATAGGTTATTTTTAGTGTAACATTCGGACAATTCAGTTCAGAAATTACGACATGATGAAAAGGGCAAAAATACCAGCAGGACCAAACCCCCACTGGCATTTAGATGTTCTATTCAAATAGGCGTGACAGCCGGCTATTTGCCACCAGCTTTTTTTTGCGCATCCTCCAAATAGCTTCTGTATGCAGGTTGATCCGGTTGCTCTCTGACCAGATCTTCATAATAACGGGCAACTTTTTGAAAATAGTACGGATGCACATCGTGGTTAGGAATGAGCCGGTAGGGGTCCCAGCGATAGGTTTGTACTTGATACGCCCGATCCGCATCCTTCACCCACAAGGCAATCTCACAGAGTCCGTCTCTGCCGTCCCGGCTCGGCATATCTTCAATTTCCAAATGCGAATAAGTGGTTCCTGGCGGAATCAAGCGTTGGAAGCCCGTAGGTGTCCATTGCACGATATCGAGCTCGGAGAAATTATCATCATTCTGCCAACCGATGAGCAAATCCCACCCTTCTCGGCGAGAAACGGGAGCTGCCGCGAAATCCGTCACAGCCTGCAATCTCCCTGTAGACGACGAACCGATTGGAAACCAATTGCCCGAATAATCCTTGATCGAAAATAAATATTGATTGCCTAGATAGCGGTACAAAGCTGTAATTTCCGGCTGTCCGTCCCCGTCCACATCCGCATAAAGAATAGCTGCGGGATTACCTTGCTGCTCCAATTGAACGACCTCAGCTTCCTTAGGTATACAGCTTCGGACGACGGAAAGGAAATCAAATTGGGTCACACTCATTGTTATCCCTCTTTTCGCATTATAATCAAGTAAAGTATATGCGAGAGCGGACTTGGCCCATGAGTGGTAAATACGCAGAAACCCAATTTAGTATGGATGGTTGTGCTTAGGCACTGCCCAGCTGCCGGTAATCATGTGTTTGATGAACACATTGGATGAAACGAACCGTTTGCGTTTCAGCGCGCATTACAACGGAGTGGGTCTCGGCGCGTCCACCTAAAGTGAATTTCACACCGCTAAGGAAATCGCCGGAAGTCACGCCTGTAGCTGCGAAATAAATATCAGATTCGCCTACTAAGTCGCTCATCCCAAGTACTTTGGATGGGTCCCGTATGCCCATCTCGATGCAGCGCTGCGTCTCAGCCTCGCTGTCTGGAAGCAGCCTGCCTTGGAATTCGCCGCCCATGCAGCGCAGCGCAGCGGCAGCCAGCACGCCTTCCGGCGCACCGCCGGAACCCACGTGTAGATCGATGCCCGTTTCAGGGAAGGCCGTCGCCATTGCCCCAGCGACATCGCCATCGCTAAGCAAGTGAATTTTTACGCCCAGCGTGCGTAAAACAAGTATTTTATCCGCATGTCGTTTACGATCCAAGATGGATACCGTCAGCTCAGTCACCTCTTTATTCAAAAGCGCGGCAGCTTTATGGACCGTCTCCTCGAGCGAATCATCCAAACTGAGTTTGCCTGCCAGGCGCGGCCCGACCGCCAGCTTTTCCATATACATGTCCGGGGCATTCAGCAGATTCCCTTTCTCCGCAATTGCGACCACAGAAAGCGCATTGTTCCTGCCACTGGCTACAATATCCGTTCCTTCCAACGGATCTACCGCTACATCATATTCTGGCCCCAGTCCATTGCCTACAGGTTCTCCAATGTAAAGCATCGGCGCTTCATCCATCTCGCCTTCTCCAATCACAACCGTTCCTCGAAACGGAATGGAGCTAAAAATAGCACGCATGGCAGAAGTTGCCGCCTCATCAGCGCTGTGTTTATTCCCTTTTCCTGTCCATCGTGCGGACGCTAAAGCTGCGGACTCTGTAACTCGTACAATTTCCAGTGACAAATCTCTTTGCATACATCCATTCACCCTTTCGAATTTACGTTGTTGTTTGAATCCCTGTTACTAATCTTCCAGAATAAGTCCTGCGGTTTCTTCAATCGCTTTTCCACTGACATCAATGATCCTGCAGCCTAGTTCCTTGTACAGCTTCATAGCAAAAGCCAGTTCTTCATCAACCCGCTCCCGAGTCGCATATTTGGCGCCAAAAGGAAGGCCAACCGCTTTCAAGCGTTCGGAACGGATACGCACCAGATAATCCGGCTTCATCGTTAATCCAATTACCTTGCTTGGTTCTAGTTCATATATCGTTGCTGGCGGCCTCACCTCGGGAACTAACGGGTAATTCGCCACCTTATTGCCTTTGTGCGCCAAATAGATGCTCAGCGGTGTCTTGGACGTGCGCGAAGGGCCGAGAAGCACAATGTTAGCTTGCTTCATCGCATTGGGATCCTTCCCATCGTCACTGTTCACGGTGAATTCAATCGCTTCAACACGTTGATAATACTGCTCATCCAACTGGTATAAGAGACCCACTTTGCGTTTCGGTGAACCTTTGAAAGTATCAATAAAAGCTTGCATCATGGGTCCCATAATATCGATCGCATTGACATTCACGCGAATCGCTTCCTGCCGCATCATCTCGCGAAGTTCAGGCAGCACCAGCGTATAAGCGATAAACCCGCCAACGCGTGCTGCTTCTTCCACAACAGAACGCACCTCATCTTCAGTTCGAATGGTGCCGTAACGTTTGACTTGTACTTGGCTTGCATTGAATTGGCGGATGGTCGCTTGCACAACCGTGTTCGCCGTTTCCCCAACCGCATCCGAACATACAAAAATCGTATGCATCTTCTCTCCCACGTTAATTCCCCCTGATTAAGTCCCTAGTGCGCTATCGAGCAGCAATTTGGTCATTGTTGTTTTGGTAATGCGGCCGACCACTTCATCGTGGCCATGTTCGGATGCTGCTTTGACAACAGGCAGGCTGTCTACGTCATGATGAATCATTTTTCTAGCTGCTTCTAGAACACTGTCTTCGGGACTTACAGTCACAATATTCGGATGTCTCGTCATAACCATGGAAACCGGCATCGTATTCGCCGTGCCTTGCCCAAGCGTTACTTTGAGCAAATCTTTCCTGGAGACAATGCCAACTAATGCGCCTTGCAGATTGACGATCATCAGACTCCCCACATTTTCGAGAAACAGGGTTACAACCGCATCACTCACCGTTACCGTTTCGCGCAAAACGACGGGAATCCCCATGATCTCTTTCACCTTCATAGCTTCGATATGTTTAAATGGAGAATCGACCTCCAGTGCCGCTTTGCCTAGAAAATAACCGACTTTAGGTTTCGCATCAATATGCTGAAGCATGACCAGAACAGCGAGGTCTGATCGAATCGTCGGCCGGCTTATGCCCAAAAGCTCCGCGATACGTTCCCCGGTTATCGGGGCGTGTTTACCCACAAGTTCAATAATTTCCAATTGTCGGGTTGTCAGCTCGATGATGTTCTCCTCCTAAATGAATCAGAACCACCTATATAGTATGTTCTATTTAATATATATTGTATATTATATCGCAATTCAAAAGAAAATAAAGATGTTTATAGCACATAAAAGAAATTTTTATCACTTTTATAACACTATTTCAGATATTATGCCTCTGTGCGTGTGGATCGCCTTAATGAACTCAATAAGCCTTATTTGATTAAAATACGCGTATCTGAGGGGGGCAACGAATTCCAGCAGCCTTATTACAAGTAAATGGTCACTAATCCCCCTAAATGTAACTACATAACACCGCCTGAGTTCGTTAGCTCAAAAAAGTAGCTGTTTTTTGCTCAATAAGCACCTTGCAGTTCGTTAGCAGCGAGGGGGTGTGGGTGCGGATGGGGGTGCGGGTGCGGGTGCGGGTACGAGTGCGGGTGCGGGTGCGGGGGCGGGGGCGGGGGCGGGGGCGGGGGCGGGGGCGGGGGCGGGTGCGGGTGTGGGTGTGGGTGCGAGTGCGGGGGCGGGGGCGGAATAATAGGCAACCTGCATGTGCTTATTTCTGCTAATTGGGTTGCATCACGTGAGACAAGACCACAAGATGTGCTTATTCGCTGCATTTCCGGACTTTCCAGATGTATGGAGGGAGAATGAGCACGCCTAGCTTGCCTATTTTTTCTATTTCAGGCGCGATTCGAGCAAATAAGCACTTTCAGCTACCTAATTTTGTATCTAAATCCTCGTTTTAGCCCCCTTTGCGCAGACTTAGCGGTATACTACACTATCACAACGGCAAAAAAAAGACCCTCTATCACGCCTGAAAAGGAATGATTAGAGAGTCCTATTTTTATCATTATTGAAAAAAAACAATACCCATTAAACCTGAGGAAACAATCACGAGAAAGGGATGCAATTTGAATTTAATAATTCCGAAAAAAGCGCCCACCGTTATGAGAACCGTCGCAATGCGATCCCACGAAATTTGCAGATCTGCCGTTCCCCAACCTGCCAAGCCGAAATGAATGGCGGCAAAAATAATAAATCCAGTAACAACTGGTTTCAATCCATAAAAAGACGATTTAAACCATTTATTCGTATGCCATTTGTACAGGAATGCCGCTAGCAAAATGATCAGCAACAAAGATGGCAGCACCATGCCGAACGTAGCCGCGATTGCTCCGGGCACTCCGGCTATTTGCAGCCCGACCAAAGTTGCGCTATTCGTTGCGATTGGCCCCGGCCCAGTTCCTGCTAATGTGATAACTTGGTTAAACGCCTCCGCTGACAGCCAATTCTGTTCGACCACCTCGCGTTGAATCACTGGCATCATGGCATAGCCGCCGCCAAAGGAGACTAATCCAATCTTAAAAAAAGTTACAAATAAACTCAGAAGCATATGCTCACCTCATTCCTTAAATCCCATCTGCGAAGTAATAATATTCTGTCGTAATTGATTTGCTTACAGTTTTCCTTTCCTTGGGAGCAAGCGGGTCCTTCATCCCCCATCTTTCTTTTAAATAGACAGCAAGCAAGCCAAGAATTAACCCGAATAGAATCATTACAATCGGAGAAACGGGAATAAATAATAAGATAGCAACTGTGCTGGCTGCGGCAAATAGCGTAATTTTATCGATAATGGAGGATTTCGCCATCTTGTACGCGGCTGCAGCAATAAGCCCGACAACAGCAGCGTGAATGCCTTCCATAATCGCTTGCATTTTGGGATAGCTTTGCAGAAATGCATACACAATGCTTAGCAGGAGAACAATGAAAAAGGTAGGAAGTGTAATGCCGATGACGGCTGCTACTGCTCCTCTAACTCCTGCTAAATGATACCCGACTAACGCTGATACATTCACACCTACGCCGCCTGGGGCAGCCCCAGAAACGGTCATCAGCTCCGCCATCTCATCGTCGGACATCCACTGATTCGTAACGACCACTTCTCTTTGAATGGCTGGCAGCATAGCGTAGCCACCTCCAAAGGTCAGTGGGCTAATACGAAGGAATGTCCAGAAAATACGTAATAGTTGATCTAACTGTTTTAATGGCATGTTGGTTGACCTCCTCTGCACTTAATTCTATTTTGAACTAAAGACGAGGAACTGTCCAATCAATTTATTTAATCTGTTTGCAGAATTATCCTTATAATGCCGGATGAATGACTATATTAATTCCTATCATCCCGATTAATAATGTGAGTTTAATTTATTTTGGACGAAAGGTAAGATTTTATCTGTCAGGGGGTAATGACTGCCTATGAACACCTTACATCCCACTGAAGGAGTGATATTTCATGAGCAAAATGATACAAGCTTACTTCCATACGGAGAATCAAGCTGAAGACGCGAAGGTATTGCTGCTCAAGTACAATCCAGACAAGTTGGAAGTCGGCCGCTTGCCGGAAGGCTACACTGGCAACGGCCGGGTGCTGCTTCCTTTGGTTGATGGCGTCGGAACCGGTACGGCTGTTAACCCGACTAATGGTGTCGGAGTTGTTGGCGTAATGCCAGTGGTCGGGGCGCTGGATTCAGAAAGATATCTGGAAGAAGATGAGGATTCCCTCCAATACGTGCTCTCCGCCAAAGTCAACGATGCGGATTACTTGGGAGCCGTTGATCTCCTCCGACGCAATCACGCTCATTTGGAGAAGTTTGACGAATAGACGCGAAAAAACCTTGATCCCGCTTTTAATGGGATCAAGGTTTTCTTTTCTAGCTCCAACAACCGAACAAATTCCGCTCAGAAGGATCGTAGATCCTTTAACCAATGCTCGTGCTGCCGCATGGTCCAAGTTAGACGGCAGGCTGCCGTTTCTTCATTGCATAGTTCGTCAAGTAAACGCCAATGACAATCCAAATTGCCCCCAAGAGATGATACAATTGCAGCGATTCCCCTGTAAAAACAGTGGCAAATACCGCACTAAATAGAGGAATTAAGTTCAAGAATCCTGCGCAGCGCTGAGGCCCTACCAGTTCTATCGCCCGATTCCAGCTCAGAAAAGAAACGATCGAAGCGAACAATCCGATGTAAAGGAGACCTGAGGCAAGGGACAAATTCCATTCAACTTCCGGCAGCTTAATCGACCACTCGATAAGGGACAATGGAATCATCAGCACTAACGCTGTAGCGACTTGCATGAGCAGGAAAGGACTGGAGGGAATGCGGCCAGCTATTTTCTTCATGCCAACCGAATACAATCCCCAACAGATGACAGCCCCGATCATAAATAAATCACCTTTGTTGAACGAAAGATGGAGCAAGGCAGACAGGCTGCCTCGGCTAATAATCCAACTAACGCCAGCCATCGAGATTAGAATACCTGGCAAAGCCGACCACGCCAAGCGCTCTTTCATCATGAACCAAGTCAGCAGCACCACAATGATTGGTGTCGCAGAATTCATCAAGGATGCATTAATGGAACCTGTATATTGCACAGCGACATAAGTTAACGTATTAAACCCGGCAATTCCCGTCAGAGACAGGAACAGCACCATTTTCCAGGTATGCAGAAAAGCCTTGCGCAACTCCCACACTTGCTTGCCAAAGAAAGGCAGCAGAAAGCAAAAAGCAAGCGTCCAACGCAGCGTAGCCAAGGTAATAGGCGGAATATGCAGAACAAGCGCTTTACCTGCAACAAAATTCCCTCCCCAAATACAAGTTGCAAGCACTAGCAGCAGGTAGGGGGAACGTTTTAACATAACTATCCAAACTCCTTTATTCGCAAGATCTGATTTGTCCATAATACCATATCACGCCAGCCTAAAGTGGATAGTTTTGCAACTACGGAATGATTCGTTGAAGACTTATTCTTGCAAAAGCATTGACAGCTAGATTTCCTACCCCATACTATGTCTAAGTAGTTGTACGCAGGTCATTCAAATTCCGGACACCGTACTCGTAACGGTTCCTGGTTTCTCAGCCTAGGAACAGCTAACGACTTTGGTGCACCGGAGGTGAATGCATAGATGATTAGAACACTTTCAACAGATATGGAGTTATTCGCGGCGGCGCTTTCGCAAGCCATCGTCGTTGTCATCCAGCGTACAGCGGATGATATACCCGTTTTCGTCACTTCAGGGATCATCACCAAATATACCCCCTATCATGTCAGCATCGGAGAAACCAGCTTTCTACGGGATGAGACTGAGCTGCGGATTGAATTCCATCCTCAATAGTAGTTGATTTCACAATAAGAACCCAGTGGAATCAGCTCATTCAAATACTGATACATACGTTCCTTATCACGGTCCGGTACTAGTCGAATAGCATGAAAGTCAAAATGAATCATGCTTTCTGCCGCATCGTATTTCGCGAAAGATAATCGACCATAAGGAAATAATTGATTGATTGTTTCGATAATTCCGTACTGGTTCAAATCCCTGCGTTTGGCAGTTTGAATGACAGCAGGCGGCATCTCGTTCAACAGCGGTACCCCATCATCGGCCACCAAATGATACGGTTTGATTTGGTAACAAACATATGGATATAAGTAACCGTTTGCATACTTCTTCAACAAATTAGCTTCTTTCTCCGGCAGATGCAATTGTCCATTCCAAGCGTAAATCGTTGCTTTATGCTTGGAAGGCGTATGAATTCGGATATAGCTCAGTTGTGGAAAACGATTCTTCACTTGCTGTTCGGATAATAGACGAGTTCCCACTCAAATCACCTCTCCTCACCAATGGCCCTTCTCTTACAGCATATGCCAAAAAAAGAGTCAGTTCTCCTTTCTTCCAAAAAGGAAACTGACTCTCACTTTGTTCATTATTCCGGTATGGATAAACCAAGCCCCTCTGCAATACGGATACCGTATTCAGGATCAGCTTTATAGAAATGACCAATCTGTCTTCGTTTGATTTCATCACTCTCGACTGGCTGCATAGCGCCCACGATAGTTTGAACCAGTCGCGTTCGCTCCTCTTCACTGAGCAAACGGTATAAATCCCCTGGCTGAGTGTAATGATCATTGTGATCATAGGCCACACTATCCGCAGCGCCGCCGACTTCGTAAGGACTCGTTTTATGAGCTGCCGATTCAGCAGGTCCACCGGCACTGTTCGGTTCATAATAAACAGAACCTCCGCCATTGTTGTCCGCTCGCATTTGACCATCCCGCTGGTACGTATTCACTTCACTATGCGGCCGGTTAATCGGCAAGGACTGATGATTGGCCCCTACCCTGTAGCGGTGGGCATCACCATAAGCGAATAAGCGGCCTTGCAGCATTTTATCCGGCGAAGCTTCAATCCCTGGCACGAAAGTGCCCGGCGAGAAAGTAGCTTGCTCAACTTCTGCAAAATAGTTCTCCGGGTTCCGATCCAACACCATACGACCCACTTCAATGAGCGGATAATCTTTCTGCGACCAAACCTTCGTTACATCAAATGGGTCAAAACGATACACATCTGCATCCTCAATCGGCATGATCTGCACGGACAATTTCCATGAAGGGAAATCCCCTTGAGCAATCGCATTAAACAAATCTTCCGTATGATAATCCGGATTATCCGCAGCAAGCTTCGCTGCCACCTCCGGGGCTAAATTCTGCACTCCTTGTTCCGTTTTAAAATGATACTTCACCCAGACGCCTTGCCCCTCGGCATTGACCCATTTGAACGTGTGACTGCCGAACCCGTGCATATGCCTAAGCGTAGCAGGAATTCCTCTGTCCGACATCAGAATTGTCACTTGATGCAGCGATTCCGGTGATAGCGACCAGAAATCCCAAACGGCATTCGGATTCTTCAAATGCGTTTGCGGGTGACGCTTCTGCGTATGGATAAAGTCAGGAAACTTGATGGCATCGCGGATGAAAAAGACAGGCGTATTATTGCCAACCAAGTCATAATTCCCTTCATCCGTATAAAATTTCACCGCAAAGCCGCGGGGGTCTCGCACGGTGTCTGACGAGCCATTTTCGCCTGCAACCGTGGAAAATCGAACAAACAGCGGTGTCCGTTTGCCAACCTCCGCGAACAAACTAGCTTTCGTATATGACGTCAAATCCTGCGTCACTTCAAAATACCCGTGAGCGCCAGCCCCCTTCGCATGTACGACCCGCTCCGGCACACGTTCCCGGTTGAAATGGGCCAACTTCTCTAACAGATGGACGTCCTGAATTAACGTCGGACCTCGCGAACCTGCGGTTATCGAGTTTTGATTATCTCCGACAGGAGCTCCCCAACTCGTAGTAAGTTTTTTCTTGTCCTCGCTCATAATCGACTCACCTCATCATTGGAATAGTAAAGCTGCTGCTCCGCTGTGAAGCGCTCTCATTCGCTCCTCAGCGCACAAATGTGACAACCCTGTATGTCCCTATTCCATAAGTATTCGAGAACCTGTCTTGTTATGATACTCGGAACAAGATTGGCTTGGGGCGCGGGGGGCGAAGGCGCACGGCGCGCATGGCGCGGGGGCGCACGGCGCGCGGAGTAACAAGTGCTAGATGTCGCGGAACTATGTTCCTCTATCTGTGACAAAAACAGGGAAAACGTACATGAAGCGGAACTACGATCCTCTATCCGTTAGGAAAACGCGATTAGGGACCCCAAAACGATGAAATAACGTATCTGAGTTCCCTTTGTGGCGTAGAATCGTGGGGATTTGCAGAAATAGAGGAACGACGTTCCTCTATCTGTGACAAAAACAGCCAATACATGCTTGAGGTGGAAGGTCGATCCTCTTCAACTAACGATCTTCAAGCTGCAATTGTGTTTAGAACAAATAGGAGGCATTATCAATTCCAACAGATGCTCTAACGAACCGTATCGTCTTTATACGCGGAAATATGGCATCTTTTTTGTTATAACGAACTGAATCAGCGTTACGGAGCAGTATATGGATGGATTGATGAACTTTTGCATGGATTAGCGCATCTGGAGTTCGTATTACTCTTCAATTCGATGGTTTTTGATCAAATAAAGTCTACTGAGTTCGTTAGGTCAAGTATCTGACTTTCAACAATCAGATTGAACCATCCTGACGAAATTCCTGAGGAACTCTCTGAGGAACTCTCTAAGGAACTCTGACGAAATCTCGGAGGAATTCTCTGAGAAGCTCTCAGAGAAGCTCTCAGAGAAACTCACAGAGAAAATCTCAGAGAAGCTCTGACGAAATCTCTGACGCCCCGCCCCCTGACGCGCTCCCCCACGAACTCCCCTGACAAGGAACGCTGTTCCTTTAAACAACGCTCCGCTGCTGCACATTCATCGCAGCAACAGTCCCCACGGCTGCCCGTAAAGCGCAGCACAAACACCCCCGATTCCCAAACAGCGGGAATCGCGGGCATTAGTGCTAGGCATGCCGCCCAGCCAGATAAGTCCTAAGCACCTGCTCCGCTGTGTGCGATAGCAATTCGGCCGTGCGCTGCATCGCGTCCTCGAGCTGCATGGGACCATCCATAATACTGTGGATGCTCGTGATGCCATGCGCATATAGCGCCTCTATGCCGTCACCGACAGAGCCGGCCAGAACAAAGACTGGAATCCCCAGTCTTTGCGCTGCTTGTGCAATACCCATCGGCGCTTTGCCTGAAGCTGTCTGCGCATCCGTTCGCCCTTCTCCCGTGATGACGAGGTCAGCACCAGCCAGCTGAGCGTGAAGCTGGGTCTTCTCCATAACAATCTCAATCCCCGGGCGCACCGTTGATGGAAAGAAAGCCAGGCAAGCGCCGCTTAGCCCGCCTGCTGCCCCTGCACTCGGCAGATGATGAACCGCGATGCCGGTACTCTGCTCCATCTGGTCCGCCCAGTGATGGAGAGCTTCATCCAACTCTGCCACCATGGCTGGGGTCGCGCCTTTTTGGGGGCCAAACACAGCTGAAGCGCCACGTGGCCCGATAAAAGGATTCGTCACATCCGAAGCAATCGTAAACCGCGATGCCTGGATTCGCGAATCCAGACGCGTGCCATTGATTTGCCGAATACGCGCTAGTGCTTGTCCGCCAGCTCCCACAGGCTGTCCGGCTTCATCGAGCAGTTCCAATCCCAGCGCTTGCAGCATGCCCGCGCCGCCATCATTGGTCGCGCTGCCGCCGATAGCAAGAATAAATTCACGATAGCCGCTATCCAGGGCATGCTTAATCAATTGACCTGTACCATAGGTGGTAGTCAGCAGCGGATTGCGTTGATCGGACGGTATCAAACATAAGCCTGACGCGTCCGCCATTTCAATCACGCAAGTGGTTCCGTCCCCAAGAACACCATATTCGGCGGTTATCTCTTGGCCGAGCGGACCCAGCACTTCGACCGCATAAGTAGTCCCGCGCGTAGTATTAATCAAACTATCGCGTGTTCCTTCTCCCCCATCGGCCATCGGGATAAGTACGGTTTCCGCTTGCGGCGCTGCCAGAAGGATTCCTTGTTCGATAGCGGCAGCCGCTTCTCGCGCGCTTAGGCTGCCCTTGAAAGAATCAGGTGCAATCACAATTTTCAAATGGCCTCTTCCTTCCACTGCGACTAGTTAGAAATTAATTTAAACAACGCATGCGTACCGCTATCCTCTTCGCCGCTTGCGGCTAGCTGCTCGTAAAGTGATTTCGCCAAAGAAAGTCCCGGCAATGTAAGATTCATTTCATCTGCAACCTGCAAAGCAATTTTCATATCCTTGATAAAATGTTTCACATAAAAACCTGGCGCAAAATTGCCTGCAATAATACGCGGAGCCAAGTTGCTTAAAGACCAGCTGCCCGCAGCGCCGGATTCTATATTTTTGAGCACAGTCGTTGGGTCGAGCCCCGCTTTTTGGGCATAGACAAGAGCTTCCACGACACCCATCATATTGCTGGCAATGGCGATCTGGTTGCACATTTTGGTATGCTGGCCGGCTCCTGCCGCTCCTTGGTACACAATGTTCGTGCCCAACTTTTCAAATAAAGGCAGCACTTCATCGAAAACTTCACGAGCTCCGCCAACCATGATCGATAAGCGGGCTTCTCTGGCACCGATATCCCCTCCGGAAACAGGCGCATCCAAGGAAAACACTTGCTTCGACAAGGCCTCATCGTAGATGCGTTTAGCCAGAATTGGACTTGATGTCGTCATATCGACTAAATAACTTCCTTGTTTAACATGGGAGAGAATCCCGTTCTGACCAAAATATATCTCATCCACGTCCGAAGGAAACCCTACCATGGTTACAATAACCTGACACCGCTCAGCCAACTCGCCAGGCGATACCTGCCACTGAGCACCTTGTTCGATCAAATCCTGCGCCTTAGATTTCGTGCGATTGTAAATATGTACTTGATACCCCGCTTGCATAAAATGGCTTGCCATACTTTTACCCATAACACCTGTACCGATTAAGCCAATAGCTGTTTGCGACGGATTGAAAACCACGTTCTTCTTCCACCTTTCCAAAACATCAAACGATTTTAACTTAAACTTATCACCCACAGTGGCTTCGGTCAATATTGATGACCGCG
The DNA here is from genome assembly GCF_022163125.1 of Paenibacillus sp. HWE-109. NCBI lineage: Bacteria > Bacillati > Bacillota > Bacilli > Caryophanales > Paenibacillaceae > Paenibacillus > Paenibacillus sp. HWE-109. Next base: position 4,292,877 of record NZ_CP091881.1, read on the forward strand.
CAAAACAAACTACCGACAGACATAGCACTTCGCCCTCAAAATGTAAATTAGGAGCTGAAGGTTAACGTTGATGAAGCATGCGAAGTCAATACTCCTGAAGCATGAGGCAAGCTCCGATAACGAACTCAATACCCTTTATTCGATCAAAATCGCTCATTCTGAAAATCTAACGATTTCCAGATGCGCTATCTCAAGTAAACGATCACTTTTTCATCAAAAAGCGCTCTATAACGCCTTTCCAGTTCATTAAATTTCCAAAGCAGCCATTTTCTCGTCTATAAGCATCATACAGTTCATTAGATGAAATTTGATGAAATTTGATGAAATTTGATCCACTTTGATGCCCTACGATGACCTTAGTTGCCCCCTCAAAACCAGCGAGACCGAAAACCGCAGCAGCAAAGAAGTCTACCTTAGAAGCCAACAAAAAAAGCCGCCTCTAAGGGTTCATAACCCTGAGGCAGCTTTTTTTAGTTTCTAAATCCCCTTGAATGTGAAAGCATAGGCATACGTTCGATTCGCAAACAACGTGAATTCCGGATGCGTTCTCGCGCCCCAGCTATCGTCGCCGCCAACTCCCATTTGCTTGTAGTTCACGCGCACCACGACTTTGTCGCTTGTTGGCAGCTTATACGTATGGTCATAGGCTTCCAATTCCGTAGGTGTATAAGGCAGTGCATTCAGCTCCACGGTTGGCAAACCTGTAATCAGGAGCCCGCGGCCCGCGGCATTAGTTAACGTAGCTGAACGCACATCCGTTTTATTTCCACATTCCTGCGGTCGCAGGTAAGGAACCATTTGCTCTTCTACAGTTCCACTGTGTTGAGCCAATTTCGCCCCGACTGCCCGATCCCAGTAGTTCTCGTGAGGGCCACGGCCATACCAGCTCAAATTCTCGAAGGAGCGGTCTAATTGGAAGAGGACGCCGATCTCTGGAATCTCCGGCAATTGCGTTCCAGGCGTAAGCTCCATGCGAACTTCTACCTCTCCATTCGCAGAGACCGTATAAACCAATTGAACATCCGAAGCCGGCTGAGTGGCTAACTCATAGCGCACACGCACTTCTGCCTGACCTTCCCAGTTATTCCGCACTTGAAGACTCGTCAGCGTTCGGCTGCTAGCTGCTTCTTTCCATGGCGCACAGCGAATGTGATGCTGGTTGCCACGATCATTATCCGTGTAAGCACGCCAGAAATTAGGCACAGGACCCGACAGAAACAACGATGTACCCTCGTATACATACGATGTGATATCTCCGGTAGCTTTATCGAATTGCAGTGTGAAATTGCTGCCTTTCAAAAGAATGCCTGATTCCGTAGCTTCAATATGAACCGCATCCTCAACCGATACGGCAGCAGCCGTTTGGGCCTGTGCCAACTGATCTGTGTAGGTTCTTGCAAATTTGCTCACAGGCAGAACATACTGTTCCCAGGCGACTTCATGGCCTTGCTTCGCCCACAGTGTATCTTCATTCAACTGCAAACTAATCGTCAGCACGAATTCGTCCTTAGGTGACAGCAGTTCTAACTTATCCAGAGCAAGCTCGATAACAGCCGTTTCTCCTGGCTTAACAGAGAATTGACCACGTTTCTCTTCGCCTGCTAAGACGCCATTACGAGCGATACTCCACGTCCATGCAAACTCATCCAAATCTGTGAATAGGAATTGATTCGTTACTTTTACTTGGCCTTTGGCCAGATCGACCGCTTCAAATTTGGCATTCTGATAGCACTTTTTAACCTCATATAATTTCGGTGAGACCGTTCGGTCTGCGAAGATTAGACCATTGCCGCAGAAGTTGCCGTCATTCGGCGTATCTCCGAAATCACCGCCATAAGCTTGATAAGTGATGCCATCGGGCGTTGTGGTACGGATCGATTGATCAATCCAATCCCAAATAAATCCACCTTGAAGAACTGGGTACTGGTCGAATAACTCCCAATACTTAGATAAATTACCACAAGAGTTCCCCATTGCATGGCTGTATTCACATAGAATAAATGGTTTCTTGTGATTCATTTTGGCATATTCCTCAATTTTCTCAATCTTGGAATACATCTGGCTCTCAATATCAGAAGAAGCTTCTGATGCGCGGAAGTGAAATACGCCTTCATAGTGAACGACTCGGGAAGGATCCGCTTCACGCAGGAAGTCATGCATTTTAATAAAGTTATCGCCACCAAAGGACTCATTACCAAGTGACCAGATCACGATAGACGGATGATTTTTGTCCCTCTGAAGCATCGAATTCGCCCGATCCAGCACAGCTTCTGTCCATTCCGGCTTGCTGCCTGGCACAGCCTCTCCTTCTGTTTCCTGCATATAGGTCCAGGAACCGTGTGTCTCGAGATTGGTTTCATCGATGACATACAAGCCATATTGATCACATAACTCGTACCAATATGGATTATTCGGATAGTGTGAGGTACGAACGGCATTAATATTATATTGTTTCATCAACAAAATATCGGCCAACATACTTTCTTTATCTACCGAGCGACCGCGGTCCGTGTCAAACTCATGACGGTTCACGCCTTTAAACACAACCCGCTCACCGTTGATCTTCATTAGCCCGTCTTGGATTTCAAATTTACGGAATCCAATCTTGCAGCTTTCCGTCTCCAACAGAATACCCTGCTCATCCTTTAAACTCAAAACCAGCGTGTAGAGATACGGATTCTCTGCACTCCATTTAGCTGGACGTTCAACTTTGGTTGCAAGTTCAATCTCTTGCAGGTCTGCCCCATCCACAGACACTTGAACAGAGAGCGGCTTGCTCCACAAAGGCTTCAGCTCACTGTCATATAATTGCGCTTCAACACTTCGTGTTCCCTTGCCAAGCGTATCATAGTTGCTGATCTTCGCTCGAACTCGCAATTGCGCATCTTCAAAGGCTTCATCCAAATCTGTATTGACAAAGAAATCAGCAATATGAGTAACTGGTGTCGCGTATAGATAGACATCACGGAAGATCCCGCTTAGCCGCCAGAAATCTTGATCCTCGAGCCAACTAGCATCACTCCAGCGATATACCTCAACAGCAAGCTTATTTTCACCTTCAACCAAGTAAGGCGTAATATCAAAATCTGCGGGTGTAAAGGAATCTTGGCTGAAACCGACCAAATCACCATTCACCCAAACGTAGAAAGCTGATTCTACCCCTTGAAAACTTAGATAAACAGGCCGATCCGCCCATGCTGCGGGCACTGTGAAACTGCGCGTATAAGAGCCAACTGGATTATATTTAACCGGTGCAAAAGGCGGCTTAATATCCTCATGTCCCACCCAAGGGTAGATAATGTTCGTATATTGCGGGAAATCAAACCCTTGCAGCTGCCAGTGGGAAGGCACTTCCATATCAGCCCAAGATGAGCTGTCAAAATCATTTTGATAAAACAATTCCGGACGTCCCTCAGCGTTCTCGGCAAAATGAAATTTCCAAGTCCCATTTAACGATTGATAAGCATCAGAAGCTTCGCGATTCCCCGTGAGCGCTTCGCTTTCGGATTTATAAGGCATTAATGTGGCATGCGCCGCCATGCGATTTAATTGAAAAATCTGCGGGTTGTTGTTCCATTCCGGATACCCGTTTACAGGTGCTGTATAGACGAACTTATTAGCCATTCGCTGAATTCCTCACTTCTGTAGGTAGTATAAATATCTTCAAGTACTTTCTTATTGTACAAGACAATAATTTCTTTTAAAATATAAGAAACTACGCTTGTGATATTAAAATATGAAAGAGATGATGATTCAACTATGGCTATTGATTATCGCAAATTTTTCGTCATCACCGAAACAGATCGCAAGCTTCCCCTCATCTTGGAAACGGTCGGCTACGAAAACGATCAGCAATTTTATAAGCGTGAGGAAGGCTATCCATGTTTCCATTGGCTTCAAACGATCGAGGGCAGCGGAGAGATCATTCTAGAGAACGGAGCGGTTAAACTGGCAGAAAATCAGGGGATGCTGCTGCCCGCGGGTGTGACGCACGAATACAAGGTGCCATCCGCCAAGTGGTCAACCTGGTATGTAACGTTCGACGGCGCTTTGGCCGCCTCAATCGTCTACGCACTCGAAATCCCGTTATCCACAGCTATTAGTTGGGGACCCGATTCCCCTCTCGCTACTATTCACGAATATTATTACGAAAAATACCGTTACAGCTACGACTTCACTGGGATGAATGGATCGCTCGAGGTGTATCAATTCCTTACGCTGCTCAAAAAGCATGGGAACGTCAACAAAAGCGCCTCCTTCTCTCAAAGCCATGAGCGCCTTCTTCCCTTGCTGTTTCAATTGGAGATCAGCTACGCTTCTTCCGATATTGGGCTGCCATGGATGTCACAAATTCTCGGCGTCAGCCCTCAGCATATCAATACCTTATTCCGCAAAGCATTCGGACTGTCGCCCTACCAATACTTGCTGCAGCTTCGCTTGCAGAAGTCCAAGGAGTTCCTGATCGCCCAACCCGATCAAACGGTGAAACAAATTGCCGATGCAACCGGATTTCTCGATGCTTCTCATTTCATTTCAACCTTCCGCAAATCCATCGGCTTAACGCCCGAAGTATTTCGCAATCAATACAGCAAAAAGAACCAACAGGAGGAACCCCGTTAGTTCTTTGCAGCCAGCTTATCTAGTGATTCGGAATGAATTCACCATGCACTTCCAACAGCTTTTGGACGAAAATCTCAAAATCCGTTTTGCTAGAAGAAAATTTGAAATCGGTTACACCAGTATGAAAGTCAATAATCGTTAAAGCTACACGGTTCAACGGATACTCAGGAATCGGTTCAGAGGCAAGAGTAATATTTTTGAAAGGGTAAATGGATGTTTCACCGTACAAACGAAGTACAGTTAGATGATCATCTCTTAGCTCCAAAGAAATATGTTGATCAGAATCAGTGAAACTTTTCAGTGTACTCATTCTTTATCAATCCTCCTCTTGTCCTCTATTTTACTCTTATTTTGAAAGATAAAGAAGCCCAAAATAAAAAAAAATCCCTAATTGTTGCCTGTTTCACTAGGTTCTATCCAGGGTACATAGAGATAGGGCTTAATTCCCTCTTACAAAATGCTACGGAGGTGCTAGACAATGAGTACAACGATTTTGTTATCCGAAAGAACTGAACCTGTCAAGAAGCTGCGGGCACAGGGGCAGATCCCTGCTGTAGTTTACAGCTCCCGCATGGACTCCGAACATGTTACTGTCCCGGAAAAAGAAATCCGTGCATCACTGAAGCGTAATCCGCATGCGATTTTACAAGTCACTCTGCCTTCCAATACGAATCAGCCCGTTATCGTTCACCACGTCCAGAAGGACAGCTTGACTGGCCAACTGCTGCATATTGATTTTCTGCAAATCGATATGCAACAAAATCTCGATACATCTCTAGCGGTTCACTTGACTGGAGAAGCGCGAGGAACCAAAGAAGGCGGTATCCTGCAGATCGAAACGAATGAGGTCATGATCCGCTGTATGCCGGATAAACTGCCGGAGCATCTTACGCTGGATGTCAGCCATTTAGGAATTGGTGAACATTTGACCGTTGCTGATCTAGACATTCCAAAGGATGTAGAGGTGCTTTCCGATCCAGAAATCATTTTGGTAACGATCCTTGGAATTCAGAAACTGGACGAGGCTGTCGAATCCAAAGCTGAACAAGAAGACGAAGCCGTGGCATCCGATGTCTAATACATTTATATGTATCACAAACCAACTCTACGCATAGAAACTGCAATGGTATCCGTCATGATCCATAGCAAAAAGCGCTCATGCCCGATGAATCGGCTGAGCGCTTTTATTTATGCCAATACGTTAATACGCATGGATGGTCGGACTATTAATTTTCCATATGATCGCTTGGTGCTGCTCGTTTCTGATAGCCATGATTTGCAGATGACAGAGCACTTCATTCGCTTGTTCCATATACACATGATCCCCAAACATTTCATAGAGTCTCATGTAGTCATTATAAGTGTCTAAAAATTCATTGAAGAAAGTAGTTGGCATCTCTATCACTCCCTTAGTTCAATGATAGATCACAAACATTAAAATATGATTAGTAGGAGATTAAACTTTTATGTTAAATAAGGGCATACAGTTCATTCATAGGTCTTATAAAATTCTGTTTCATTTCTGCAGCCGCGGCATTTGCATCGCCGTTTTCCAAGGCCTGAATGATAGCCGAATGCTCTTCTACAGAAGTTAAAGTTCCCGTAATCGGCTGTTTGAGAAAGACATATTTAAAGCGTCGAATATGAATTTGCAGCGAAGAGCTGAATGCAGCTACGTAATTATTGTCTGCTGCCTCGATAATGGCTTGATGAAATTGCTCGTCCAATTCCATAGCTTGATAGGGTTCCCCATTCTGGATAGCTTCCCTAAATTGCAGATTCAGCGATTTCAGCTTCTCAATCTGCTGCGGGACGATATGCGCTGCTGCATATTCAGCAGCCAGTGCATGCAATGCCGCAAGTGTTGGATACATTTTCAGGATATCCTTTTTCTCAATGTTCGTCACACGCGTTTCTTTACCTGGCTGCATCACAACCAAGCCTTGCACCTCTAACAACTGAAATGCCTCTCTGATCGGCGTCCGACTCACAGCCAATGACTCCGCCAAATCGGCATCGATCAACTTCTCGCCAGGATGCAAAGTCCCCTCGATAATCCATCGTTGGATCTGCGAAAAAGCACGTTCCTTCGCCGACAGGCGAATGGGTGTAGAAAAATTGACAGGCACGGGCATATGCACTTTACTCCTTGATTGACATATAGTTACATGCAATATATCGGATATAGGTGCGGAATGCAAGTACTACAAGATTCATAGCAAGAAAAACGGCCTCATCGCCCTGATAGATGAGTCTCTTCTTAGCAGCAAAATCTAGTAAGGGAACTAGGGGACGCTAATTAGGCAAAAAGTAGGGTTGCGAGGGTAATAGCGGAACTACAGGGTCTTATTTCCTCGAAGTATGCTGAATTTCCAATAGAACGGAAAAATAGCGGACTGTAGTTCCTTCACCACCCCAAAAAAGACACTTTTGGCTAGAATAGAGGATCATAGTTCCCTTACGCCCGGACCATGCAGCTGAGTAACTCCGCGTTCACTCCAAAACCTCTTGTATTAACCCACCCTAACCCATCATCAACAAATCAACGTGGTAATTACCCTACAAAGTAACCCTACGCAGACGCAAGCATCTTGTGAATTATTGGGCTATCAAGTCTGCGCCAATGCCTCCCGATCCGCAGCTTGTGGCGGTTTCTCCATCCACCCATTAGCAATCATGATATTCGCGCCATCTTCTGCATAGTGACCAATCTCCGCTGCCAAGCGGGTATAGGTGGCCGCTATATCCCTTCTAGGACTTTGCGAAACTGAGATGCCATATTGGCCGATTCCAGTTGCCGTGAGTCCCGCGATGTGAAACATCATCAATTTCTCGGAAAATGGAGGAATTTGAGAATCGGTCACTTCGGAATCCATGATCATAGGTGTTGGCAAATAATTGTCGTTAAGAAATTTGCTAAAGATATCGATTTGCTTTTGAGCAATATCTCTGCCTCGAATAAAATATTTCTGAACGTCTTCCGATTTGGCGACTTGGCTAAAGCCCATAATCAGCGCTTTGCCTAGCACATTCCGGCTGATATTATAGGTCAAATTTGAAATTTCATTGGCAATGAGCGGTCTCTTTTCGGAAAAAAGTCCGCCAAGAAAGCTTTGCTTATGTACGAATTCAATGCCTGTTGGTGTTGGAAGCTGCGGACCGCGAACATATAAGCCTTTCTTTTGCGCAAGCACTTTCGTACGATTATGTAGTTCTTTCGTCTCCATCAAACAGTCCGAAAAGAAGGCCATCGTATCTTCGCGTTCCGAGTGAGAAAGTGCTATACCGAAGGCATTAAGCCCAAGTTTCGCCATGTTAAGCATGTAGTCCAACATAATCGTGTCGGAGAATAGTCTAGGTGCTGATAAATTCACATCGGACTCCGTAAAACCCTGAGGAACCGGATAGTTTACTTCAATATACAACTTTTTTATTTTATCAATATGCTTGTGTGAGACTTCCTCTGCGAATTCAAGTAAAGTTCGAAGTTCCTCATCTTCGGCATGTTTCAAAAAATATTGTATGCCGCAAATAGACATCGTATCATTCATATAAGTAGCCCACAAAACGGAGTGTTCAGAAGCTGACAAATAGACATCAGGCGTCTTAGTCAAAATAACACCATCCTAACCATATTTTTGTTTAGGTTCTCCTTATTGCAAACATTTATGAGTCGTCTGGTAAAATAGCAGGAATGTCGAACTTGGTTCGGCACAGCAAAAACCTGATAAGCCGATATGGCCGGAGACCATCCGTTCCCGCCCGTCTCACTCCAGGCAAAAAAAGCTCCAAATCCCACTTCGTGTGGATTCGGAGCCTCTCGCTATGGACTATTCTTTGTACGTACGAATAAAGGCAATTGCATTGGCGATGTCGATCTCCGGTTTATCGCCAACTTCACGCTCGATTGTTAGATAGCCTGTATAGTTAATAGCTTGTAACGCTTCAAAATAGCTTTTGAAATCAACGTTCCCTTCGCCCAAAGCAAGCTCCCGATAGGTCGCACCTGTTGCCGCGGCTGCAGCAATGTTCTCGTGGCTCATCGGTTCAAAACCAAGAGCGCCGTACACCTCACGCGGATCTACTTCTCGAAGTCGCACGCCATCCTTCACATGGGTATGAACGATGTAATCCTTCAAGGTATATACGCCTTGAACAGGATCATCCCCCGTCACCATAACCATGTTGGCTGGGTCAAAATTGACCGAAACACCTTTAGTGGACAGTTTATCAAGGAAACTTTTCAAATGTGCTGCGGGTTCGGGACCTGTTTCCACAGCAAAATATGCCCCCAAGCTGTCTGCATATACACCAAGTTCCTCGCAAGCCTCAAGCATCGTTTGGTAAACAGGATCATCGCTGTTCTCAGGTACGACTCCAATGTGAGTCGTAACTACAGTTGTGCCCAAATCGATGGCCAGGTCTAGAATTCGTTTGGATTTCTCAATTTTCTCTGCATTAGCGGTATGATCCTGAAAGCCATGGCCGCCCAGATCACCACATAAGGCAGAGATATGTAGACCTAGAGACGCGATATAGGCTTTTAATTCTTGACGCGCTTCAGGCGAAAGGTTGTCCGGATCCATTTCACCAGAAACGGCATAGATTTGCACCCCATCCGCCCCAAGCTCCTTAGCTTTCTTTAAACCTTCACGAATACCTAGACGCAGGCTATCCACCATAATCCCAATTGGATTCTTCATACTTCGTCAGCACACCTTTCGCAGGGTTGAATCATGATTTATTGAATCTATGTCTGTTATTGGATATCATCCCATAAACGCTTTACATTTTGCAACCCAATCAGCGTTCCTGCTTTGCACTCTTCCATACCCTCGAATTCAATCGAAATATAGCCATCAAAACCGGAATGTTTGACAGTTCGTAAAACTTCTCGCATATCGATATCACCATGACCTATGATAGCGCCCCGCAAGTAATTACCTTGCGTTGTCTGAAACCATCCAGAACCTGGATTCTGATAGGACGGTCTCAAGTAGAAATCTTTCACATGTACCATGGAAGCGTATGGCAGGTTTTTGTTCACTGCTGCAACCGGATTTTCATCGACACACATGAAATTACCTACATCCAACGTTGTCCGGAAATTCGGACGATTTACCGCTTGGATTAATGTTTGTACACGGTCACTATGCTGTACGAAATAACCATGATTTTCAACACTTGTTGTAATCCCAAAAGTTTGGGCGTAATCGGCAATTTCCTGACATGCCTCTGTCATTCTTCCAAGCTCACGGTTAAAATTCCCAATTGAAGTGTCATCTGATTTTGCCACGTCATGACGCATTTTTTTCACGCCAAGCTTTGCAGCAATTTCAACCTCACCTTTGACTCGCGCGATTTCCTGTTGGTAAGCTTCTACTGAATCTGTGAGAAAATTTGCGCCAATAGCATAATTGGAAACTTCGAGCCCGCGAGATCGTGCTTTCTGATGAATTTTCTCTGCTAACTCAAAATCTCCAGCTAGTTCAAATCCCAAAGGAACAATCTCCACGTGTTCTGCGCCTTGATCTGCCACCCAATCGATGACTCCAAATATATCCATTTCGCCTGACTGCAAGGCTCTATATAAACTATACGTGCTTACTCCAATTTTCATGTTGTTAAGCCCCTATCCTTATGGATTATAAACTGATTTCACGGCCTGAAGCCGCTGATTCGTAGATACCGCACAGGATTTTCATCATTGTAACGCCATCTTCAACAGGACTAATTGGGGTATTCCCCGTACGGCAGCATTCCAGGAAATGCTTAATTTCATTGTTAAAAGCATCTACAACATTAAGCGACTTCGCATCGACTTGAGGTGCGACGTTCACAATCGTATCTTGCATTTCCGTCACGAAAAGAAGCTCCGGTTCGACTTCGACGCCGCCTTTGTCACCATAAAGCTTGACAGCAATCTCGTCTTTTTTGGCATGCAGCGTGAAACTTACATCAACCAATAACGATGCGCCATTCTCAAAACGTATTAACGCATTAGCCATGTCTTCAACTGTGTTATGTGCAGCGTCGTAATCAGCCGCTTGATAGAAGGAAAGATTGCGGATATTCGGACGGTTTCCAAGTTTGTTATAGGTGTTGCCGCTAACTGAAATCGGTTTAGGTCTGCCCATCAAATACCAGCACAAGTCAATGACATGTACACCAATGTCGATTAAAGGACCGCCTCCGGAACGTTCAACATCCGCAAACCAGCCTCCCGGGTTGCCTAGTCTCCGAAGACATGACGCTTTGGCATAGTACAACTCGCCTAACGTGCCATTGTCAATAAACTGTTTAACTAACTGAGCATTCGCATCATATCGGCGCACGAAACCTACTTGCAAGGTTTTGCCGGACTCACGCACAGCTTCCTGAATACGATTAGCTTCTTCCACTGTTTTGCATAGAGGCTTCTCTACGAGTACATTTTTGCCTGCCCGCAAAGCTGCTATACTAATTTCTGCATGTGTATTATTCCATGTGCAAATACTTACGGCATCGATCTCCGGATTGGCAAGCAGTTCGTTATAATCCGTATAAATCTGTGCAATCCCATACTTCGCTGCTTTTTCTTCTGCTCGTGTACGATTCAAATCACATACGGCGAACAATTGGGCATCTGCTTGTTTGCTATATGACTCAAAATGCATATCTGAGATTGAACCTGCTCCGATGACACCAATTTTCAACTTGTTCATGCTCATTACAAATCCCATCTCCTTAGTTGTCTTATGCATTCAGGATATCATGATTTTCAACGGTGTAGAATGTATAAAATGGGCATATCCATGGACTATATAATCAAAAATAACCACCACTCGGCGTTCACTCCGCGGTGGTGGCTAAAGGGGCGATTGTGCAGCATCATTCTCATTTGCAGCCATACACTGGCGGCCTGCTCGGACAGGAGCTGAGTGCCTAAAAACGAAAATAAACGCAACCTTCTGGCTTACATATGTTAAGGGATCAGCAGAATTTTCCCTGTGCTTTTTCTACTCTCCAGAAGCCTGTGCGCGTCTGCTCCCTCGCTGAGAGGAAAGGTAGTCAGATCATCGATTCGAATGACAGCTTGCCTCAACGCCTCAAATAATTGCTGCGAACGCTCAATTCTGTCCGACAAGGACGTAATGTGGTTCCATAAATCGCCGCCGGTCAGCGTTTTGGATGTATCCATGAGCATTCTTGGATCAATACGGGGTGGATCACCGCCTGCCATGCCATAGAAAACAATGGTTCCTTTGGTTTTGGCGGCAGCGAAACTGTCCATAAGCGTAGATCCTACGGAATCATAAACGACGTCCACACCTTGCTGGCCCTCCGTATAAGCCGTAACTTGCTTTACCCAATTTGAGTCATACAAATACACTTCGTCCGCCCCTGCGTTCATGGCTACTGCCTTTTTCAGCTCGGAAGAAGTTAGTCCAATCACTTTGGCCCCTTTACTCTTGGCTAGTTGGATGAGTATCTGTCCTACGCCACCGGCTGCCGCATGAACGAGGATTTGCTCCCCTGCTTGCAGTCGATAACTGTCGTTCACCAAGTAATGCGCTGTCATTCCCTGAAGCAGGATGGCTGCTGCTTGCTCAAACGAAATATCGGCTGGCAGCGGAATAGCCCGATCGACAGGGACTGCCACCAACTTCGCGTTGGCGTAGGGAACATCGACGAACGCAATTCGATCTCCAACCTTCACCTGCGTCACGTCAGGAGCTGCTTGCTCAACAACACCCGCCCCTTCATACCCCAAAATAAAAGGCGGATTGCCTGCCAAATGGTAGTTCCCGCGCCTCCGATATATATCGGCAAAATTCATCCCTACTGCTTTGGTTCTTACAAGGATGTGCCCCGATACGAGGCTCGGATCCGGAATTTCTTTATATTGCAAGACCTCAGGTCCTCCGAAATGTTCAAAAATCAATGCTTTCATCTGGCTACCTCCACTAACTAATCTTGCAGCGATTGTACCATACCCCTCTTGCCAATTTGAAATTAGCCTAGTCCGAGGCTCCCTTCAATTTTGTGCCAGATGGGAAAAACGGCTTCGCCGCCCTGTGTGAGCATCTTACAAGCAACCAATTCTGTCGGAGGGAACTCTGGTACTCTATTTTGGCAGTTTGCCTGGATGCGAGGTCAATAGCGGAACTACAGGGTCTTATTTCCACGAAAAGCACTAAATATCGCATCAAACAGCCAAAATAGCGCACTGTAGTTCCCTCAACCTCGCAATATTGACACTTTTGGCTGGAATAGCGTACTGTAGTTCCCTTATCTTCGCTTGGAGCAGCTGGGGGTAAGTCTCACATACCCCAAAACACCGACAAAAAAACGTCCCTCTGCAAGTAACAATGCAGGGGACGCTTTACGATCAACTACTCTTCTGCTCCGACTGTTTGCAGCCATGCTTTTGCCACAAGCGCATGACCTGCTGGTGATGGATGTACGCCATCAGGTGCCCAGAATGAACCGTGTGCCCGAGTGGAAGCCTGCGCGAATAGTCCATCCAGACAAACCAGACGTGCTCCAAACTCTCTTGCCAGCTCCCGAACAACGGTAATTTTGGGATCCAGATCTTCTCTCCATAATTTGCGATCTTCAGGCACTGGCAGGACAAACGGCTCAATCAGAACGAGTTTCGCGCCAGTTTCCGCCGTTTGCTCTAGCAGGTTACGGTAGCCCTTCTCGTAAGCTTCTGTCGAAGTCGGATCATTGCGATCGTATCTTCTCCAAGTATCATTAATCCCTATGTAAATAGAAACTACATTCGGTTTCAACGCCAAACAATCCTCGTTCCAGCGCTGTTCCAAATCCACCACACGATTGCCAGAAATTCCTCTGTTCAGGAACTGAACTTGTTTCTCCGGGTACTTCGCCGAGAACTGAGCTGCCGCCATAAGCGCGTAGCCTTTGCCTAAATCTTGACCATTATCCCGAACACGTCCTGCATCTGTAATACTGTCGCCTTGAAAAAGAACGACATCCCCTTGCTGAATCCATGATGACATCTGATAATTGCCTCCTTCATTTCTCTGAAAATGTTTAAAAATAAAACCAATCATCTGTCTTAGCCAGATAATTGGTTCCAAGTCAATCGTTCGCAAAACATACGCCATTGCCTGAAATCGATCAGATAAAAGTCGAGCGGACCTAGCTTTGTACTGCTTGTCTGCGGCTTGGAACCGAGCTTGGCGAGCAATTTGGTAAGTTCTGGTTGGCCTGACGGCGCCCAAAATTGAATCGTTTCAACCATGGGATTCTCCGCCACAAGTAGCGCAGTGAGATATTTCAAACCCTGCACAAAAAGGCTAGTACGACGAAACGGTTGCTGGATAAAAGCGATTTCAATTTGGCATACTTCTTTATTCTCATCTGTTTGTCGCCCGTACCATATGTATAGCCCATAGCGCCAGCGGTTTCATGGTAGATTACACATAAATGTTGCTTTCATCTTACTTGGCCGGCTGAACTCTCAAGGTATCCTTATTAAGGACAATTATGCCAAAACCAGTTGGCGGAAATATTCTAGTCAACCTCCTTTACCATAAGTTGCCTAGAGTATAGCATAGCTGGTTGGGTCTATCAACAAAGACTTTTGGAAGATACTAGGTTCTAAATCTGGCAAGAAATTGCTTGAGTTGATTGATTTTGACAGAATACTTCTTTGAATATGAGAAGCTGCTCTCACTGAGCAGTCAACCCAAAAAATCTTCCGCATCTATAAGATGGGAAGATTCGTAATTAGCGCAGCCTTTTACGCTGATTTATTATACTTATTTAATAGCTCGTCTAATTCGATCGAAAGTTTTAGCACATATTCGGAGAGCAGGTCATGACTATGACTGGCAAGATTAAGCTCAAATCGCTTAGCTTCGATCTTCTTCTCCAATTCAATAAATTGACCCATTGTACATCCCTCCAATATGTTAACTTTATTTGTGTGAATCTATTGTTGATATCTCTTATTCTAAACCAATAATATTAATTAAATATTAGCAAACTATTTAGTTTGTTCCTGACAAAGTAATATTCCCTTAGCCATTATACGATAAAAAAGAAGCCTCGTGGGCTTCAATTTTCATATATTTATAAAATTATTGTCTATTCAAGGTTTTCTGGAAAATCTCTTCCATAAATGGAGTTGACAAGTTCCAACACTTTTTGCCCTTTATCCAAAAACCTCAATGGTGTAGCCTGATTTTTGACAAAAAAATCGCCAGATACTTCTTTATTTTTACCAAAAGCGCCATTATACAACAGCGAGGCTCCTTTCGTCGGAGGCGGGAAAAATAATTTCATCATCGGCCTCAAATAGATGGGCAAACCGGACTTTTTCCCTTTTCTCAGCGTATTATTGCCATCTGGATCTATAGATCGAATCATGAGTTCCTCCTGAGCAGGTTTAAAAGCAACTTCCCGCGTCCATAGTGAGAGCGCTAGTTTGGAAGTTTCGTACGGTCCGAATAGCGCCGTGAACTCCGTTCGGTGTTCAAGTTTATCAGGATCAAACTGTTTGAAGCAGCTCAAAATGTTTCTCGCGTCCCTGTTTGGAGAAGGTCAAGTCTGCGAGACTGCCTCCTGCATTGTTAAATAAAACATCGATTTTGACTTCTTTTTCTTTGATTTGGGCGAGGATACGCTTAGCCAGAGCGTATCATGGCGATGATCTCCCAGCCTTCCTGCCACCCGCACGAAATGGAGCACAGCGATAAGTTTGGCTAGTGCTGTCTTGGGGCGGGAGGCGAATTTTGGGGTGAGAACTGGTTTTGGGCGGACGATAAGAGCCCCTAGGAGTCTGTCCGACGAAAAGAATTAAAAGAGCACTCCATCGTGAAACTGAACGATGAGTGCTCTTTATGTGTAGCTTTGTAGCTTTTCCCTATTCAATCTGGTTTTTCCGTAGCCTACTCCCTCTCATCCAGCCACTCTTTGTTTACGGGCAGACCTCTCCCGTTTGTACAAAGTGGCTGGTTTGGGATACTTCGCCGCATGCAATTTGCGGATGTTGTGGCTTAGAGAGAGCAGTATGAACTCCCCAGATACTTTATCCTCGCCCCGCAAATGGAATTGACGAAATCCTTGAACCTCCTTCAACTGCCCCCATATCGGTTCAACGATCGCCTTACGCATTCGGTAAACGGCTGTTCCCTCATCACTTTGCACTTTCGTTCGCATTTCCTCTCGCAGGGGATCATGCTCGCTACGTGTGATGGAACGCTTCCCTGTTTTACTTTTTACACACTCGTCTCGAAAAGGACATTCGCTACAGACGCTGCATTCATAAACCCAAGTCGTTGGCTTATCTGCATCATTCGCATGCACGGTTCGTTTCCGTGTAAGCTCTTTGCCAGCAGGGCAGAGATAATAATCTAGCTCAGGTACATAAGTGAAGTTGGTCTTGTCGTAGGCATTATTCTTTTTTTTGTTTTCGCGATCGGCAGCAATGTAGGCATCCACTTCAGCCTCCAGCGCCGCTGCAATGTTGGACGCACTAAAATACCCTGCATCAGCACTCAGCTTCTGAGGCCTATCTCCTGTCATTGTTTTCATGGAATGAAGCACGTTTTCAAACTGCTGTTGATCGGTTGTTTGGTTACTCATTTGAAGTCCAACGATGAAGCCATGATCGCTGTCTACGGCAATTTGTGGATTGTAGCCTTGAATGACACCTTGGTTCCGCGTGCTCATGATGCGAGAGTCGGCATCGGTAAAATTAAATTGATCGCTCTGAGGAGATTCGGCCTGTTCCGCTGGCCGCTGTTCTTCCAAATTCTCCAGCGCAGATTTTATTTGCGCGATGCGGGCATAGCGTTCCTCCAACGATAGGGAAGGACTCGTCGGATGGGGTTCCTCCAACATTTCCTCGGTAGCAGAATACTCCAATGCTTGCCGGACTTCGTCTTCCAATTGAACGAGGCGTTTTTGCATACGCTCACGTGACATCGATTTATGTTTAGAGGCGCTTGCCTTTATTTTAGAACCGTCAATGCTCACATGCCCGAGCGAGATATAGCCCAGTTCCATAGCGATTTGTATGACTTGTTTGAATAAACCTGGAAGGGTATCCAGGTGGTTCTTCCGAAAGTCACTCAGCGTACGAAAATCTGGCAGGTATCCGCCACATAACCAGCGAAAAGGAATGCTTTCTTTCGTAGCTATTTGAAGTTTCCTAGACGTGAAGACGCCTGTCGCATACCCATAGAACCACAGTTTGAGCAGCATGGCAGGATGATAGGCTTCTTCTCCACGCTTGGAGTATTTGTTAGTAATGGCAGATAGGTCTAACTGCTCGACGATGTCGCTGACAAGTCTAACTTCATGATCATCTGTTACCCACTCGCTTAAATAGATAGGTAGAAGTTCACCTTGCTCTGTGGTATATGCTTTGAATTTAGCCATGCCTACGACACATCCTTTTACAGTCTTACTACTACTTATTCGGAATTGTTTGACTAATTCCTGTTTCGTCGGACAGACTCCTAGGAGCTCTTATTTCGCGCCGAAACCCCCTTTTCGCACAGATAGCAGCCCCTATAGGCTCTTATTCCTTTGAGATGCCACTATTTCGGGGGTTTTTCGGACGATAAGAGTCCCGAAGGGTTACTACTTAGGTCCCCTTATTCAAACCCCTAAAAATTGGTTAAGAATACTTAACGAATTTAATGGAGAAGAGGGATCAGGATGAAAATGAGCCTCGAAGAAATCAAACAAATTAGCCACAGTAGTCCAGATCAAATCGAGAAGGTCATTACGAAACTGCTAGAACGGATCACTGAACTGGAAAACAGAGTAGCCGAGTTGGAGCGCCAGCTAGGGCTTAACAGCAAGAATAGTAGCAAGCCGCCTTCAAGTGACGGGTTTCGTAAGCCCGCAAACTCCCGCATCGCTGGTGGCAAAAAGGGAGCACCCCTAGGTCATGAAGGACACACACTTAGTATGGTGGATGATCCGGATGCCATCCTCGACTTTTGCCTAACTACCTGCCCTGCGTGTCATGCTCCAATGGACCAGGAGAACTGTATAGGCTACGACCGGCGTCAGCAGATCGATCTGCCTGAACCACGCATCCAGACAACCGAGTTTCGCGCTCATACGAGCTGCTGCCCGCAGTGTAGCGGGGTTCATCAGGCTGCTTTTCCGTCGCATGTCAGCGCCTCTGTCCAATATGGAGCTGGTGTTACGGGCTGGATCGTGTATGTGAGTGCGTACCATATGATTCCACTGAAAAGGGTGAGCGAGATGTTTGCGGACCTGACCGGGCATTCGCTGAGCGAGGCTACGGTCATCGCCCATTTGAAGAAATCGCACAAGCAGCTAGGTCCCTATGAGGAACAAATTCGCCAAAACCTGCTGAATGCCGATGTTTTGCACGCTGATGAAACCGGCATTCACGTCGATGGCAAACAGCGATGGCTGCACACCCTCTCTAATGTGGACTGGACGTTCCAGGCGGTTCACGAAAACCGGGGCACCCTCGCTTTTGATGCCATCGGTCTGCTGCCGGCTTACTCGGGCATTCTAGTGCATGACTGCAACGGGCCGTATTTTAAAGAAAAATACACGTTCCAGCATGCCTTATGCAATGCGCACTTACTGCGGGAATGCCAAGGAATCGCCGATTATGATCATCACCAGTGGGCCGTGCAGATGAAACGCTTGCTACAAGTAGCCTGGCGTCTCACGCTAGCCGCCCGTAAAGTCTTGTGCTGCTTAGCTCCGAGTACGGTTAAATGGCTAGAGAATTGGTACGATGACATCCTGCAGCAGGGCGAGCTGGAATGGAATCAAGGGCGTACCAAAGCCAAAACCGGACCGCAAGGCAGGCAAAGCAAAAGTAAATCGGCCAATCTGGGTGAACGTTTCCGTCGTCACAAGGAACCGATTCTCCGGTTTATTCAAGATGTCCGTGTTCCTTTTGACAACAATGTCGCCGAACGAGACTTGCGGATGGCCAAGGTCAAAGCCAAAGTCTCCGGCTTATTCCGTACCTGGGACGGGGCTCATCAGTTCGCCCGCGCGCGCGGCTTCATTTCAACCCTTCGTAAACAAAATTTACCTGTACTCTCGACGCTTATTGTTACTTTTCGTGGGGAGTTTCGTTTTCCGCGTTTGGAAGAAGGTAAGTAGTAACCCCTAGGGACTCTTATTTCGCGCCGAACCCCCCTTTTCGCACAAATAGCAGCCCCCAAAGGCTCTTATTCCTTTGGGCAGCTGCTATTTCAAGGGTTCTGCTACACATAGCCCCTACATCTACTTGATGTCTTGCGATAAGCGGATCATATCCCGGCAGGGTATGCCGTTCTCGACGATATCCTCGGCGTAATGTCTGACGAAAAAATCCCGATCCACGCCCACGATCCGGAAGCCGCATTTCTGATACAAGGCTAGCTGTCCAACACTGGAATTGCCAGTGCCAACATCTACCGTCGCAAATCCTTGCAATTTGGCTTGTTCCAATGCGTGCAGAACCATCAACTTACCGATACCTTTGCCATGATGACGCTCGTCCACAGCAATATTCACCAATTCAACGGTCTCAGGTCTCGTAGGTAGGATAACATAAACAGCTATCACCATACTGTCCTTCTCGGCAACGAATATTTGCCCACGCTGTAGATAACCTTTGACGATATGCAACGATGGATCAGCTAATAGCAGCAGCTCCATTGGAGGTGATTCGTCGTGCAGCAATTGACGTATTTCCATAGTATTCTCCTTATAGACTAGATCGTCCGGGGGTTGACAGCCACGATTCGGCAGCCACACAACGCGCGCCCAGAATCATCCGTTATCCGATTGTAATTTTCCCCTCGGGATAACGGAAATGCTCTTTTTCAGGCACAGGCGTTAAGGTGTATGCCAATGAGACGGGTCCCAGACGTCCAACGAACATCAGGATTATGAGGAAGACTTTCCCGAATCCTGTTAACTGTGAAGTCAGACCCAGTGACATGCCCGCTGTTGCATAAGCGGAAGTCACTTCAAATAAGATCCCCAAGAAGGAAAACTCTTCAGTAGTTGATAGTATCATAGTTGAAAGGACAATCAGGATAAAGGAAAGCAGCGCGAACGTAATCGCTTTGTAAATCCGGTCCTTGGATATGCGGCGTCGGAAGAATACGATTTCCTCTTTGCCGCGTACCATCGCAAGCAAAGCTCCTAGGAGAATGACGAAAGTCGTCACTTTGATCCCTCCGCCGGAAGAGCCTGGCGCTGCCCCGATGAACATCATTATCACAATGAAAAACTGTGTTGCCTGCCGCATCGAAGCAATGTCTACCGTATTCACACCTGCTGAACGAGAGGATACTGATTGAAGCATCGCGCTCAGCACTTTTCCCATCGGCGATAGGGGCTGTAACGTATTCACATTCGTAAACTCGAATACCAGAATGACCACGGTGCCTATCAGAATCAAAGCTGCTGACGCAGTGAGAACAACTTTACTGTGCAGCGTCAACTTTTTATTCTTGGGATATGTTAACAAATCCGATATAACGATAAAGCCAATGCCACCTAGAATGATCAGCAGCATCGAGACAATATTAACAAAAGGGTCCTCGACATAGTGCATGAGGCTGCCCGGTCTTTGTGGCAAAGCCCCGAATAGATCAAAGCCAGCATTATTAAAAATAGAGATGCTGTGAAACACACCGAAGTAAAGCGCTTGGCCAATCGGCATCTCAAATGACCATCGCAAGGCAAGCAGCAAAGCTCCGGCAAGTTCGATATAGAGCGCATAAATCAACACCTTGCGGACAAGCCGAACGACGCCTTCCGTGGAATCATGATTCATTGCCTCTTGCAGAATCAATCGTTCCTGAAACGATATTCGCCGACGCAGCACGAGCGCAATAAGTGTGGACATGGTCATAAAACCCAGACCACCTATTTGGACTAGCAGAATTAATACGATTTCTCCAAAGGTTGATAGATGAGCTCCTGTGTTTATCATCGACAATCCTGTCACACAGGTAGCCGAAGTAGCCATAAATAAAGCGTCCAAGAAGGAGAGTCTGCCTTCTCCGGCATAAGAAATTGGCAGCCACAGCAGCTCAGCTCCAACGAAAATCATAAATAAGAATCCGAGTGTCAACACTTGCGGCGGACTCAGGCGAAATTTTTTCTTCGTATAAGTGGGCATCTCAATAACTCCGTACACATATGTTTTGCGACTATTGTATCACTTATTTACAATCCTGTTAAATGAATTGACACATAATACATAATAACCAAGATAAATGAACACATAGGCAAGTATGGCTATCACGATAGGAGTCAATAAAAAGCTGCTAATCATTTGAATAGTTATTAGTGCTTTTAAGATCATCAAACTATGCACGACACCCAAAATCAAAGGTAATAAGAACACGAAAAGGGTTTGTTTGGCAATAGCTCGATGGATTTCTTTCCGGCTGACACCAATTTTGCGTAGAATCTCGTAACGTCCTTTATCTGCGTGCGCATCTGTCAATTGTTTGAAATAAATCATGCTGCCTGTGGCGGCAAGAAACACCAATCCAAGAAAACCTAATATGAAAATATTCATTCCCGCTGATTCAATGCCTTGCCGATATTGGTAATAATAACTCGACATATGATTTTGATTTGTTTTCAGCTTCATCAGCGCATCCGAGGTTCTCTCTGTTGTTTGTTGATCCTTTACTTGATAGGCCTTGTAGGTCAACAATTCAAAACCCGCTCCTTGCTGCAGACGAGCAAATAAGCTGTCGCTTACAATAAAACACAAATCAGGAAACCCCCAAGGCAGTACTCTTCCCTCCACGATCTGCTTAATTGGAAGTTCCAGCTGAACCTCATGCAACATAAAGGAAATGCGATCATTGGCAATATCATTTTCCGAGAAAGTAGCATACATCGGCCTGATCAACAAAATCTCTTGATCCGATAGGGGATTCTGTTCTTCTCTATGCAAAGTCTTCGCAATCTCATTATATGTGCGGATAGAAAGCAGTTTGATAGGCACCGAATTCGCTGTGAATCCAGAAGGATGATAGTAGAACTTCGTCAAATCTGCCTTTATTCTAAGCGTAGAAATATCTAATTGGGCAGTCACAGGGTGAGCTTGATCAGATGCTATGAGCTCCTTCACTTGATTATCCAAGGTTTCCCCTTGGGAAGTATGCGTATAACTAAATGGAGCTTCTTGGTCGGCGACTTCGGAGAGCGTATAATAGGCACTTGAACCTACCGTTACAGCGCACAATGTGAACGCACTTAACAAAGCAATCATCGTAAACATGCGAGTATTCCCTTGGATCCGGAAAATCAACTGAGAGATGCTGATCATATTCATACCTTGATAGTAGCGAGACTTCACACGTTGCCCGAGCTTTAATAAATAAATAATGCCAAAACGGAACAGCAGATATGTCCCTCCAATGATACTGCCAAAAATGAGCAATAAATTTCTTCCCATCTGGGCGCCTGTGGTCATAGGTTGAAACACTAGCCAATAGCCAAAAACAAGTAAGATAATAGCCATGACAGCTGTTACAGATGATGGTTTTGGCACATGTTCTCCTTCTTGCTCGGCTTGAAACAACTGAACTAATCGAAAACGATAGATCAATCTGTAGCTATGGACTGATGTAAGCAGAATAATAACGGCAAATACGATGATCGTTTGGAGTATCGCATTCGTTGATAGGCGAAAGTTTATTTCAACTGCAGAATCCAGCAGCTTCAGGAACACCATGGCAAACAACTTGGATAACACTGTGCCAACTATGATTCCTATACTAACTGCTCCGACTCCCATTAACATATTTTCATAGAAAAGCATTTTGCCGATCGTTCGTTTTCGCACACCGAGCAATGCGTATAGGCCAATTTCTTTCTTGCGTTTTTTCGTAAAAAAGGAATTCGAGTACCAAATAAAGACCGCAGCAAAAAGGATTAAAAAGAGAGAAGCCTGTGTGAATACCTCCCTCATGCCCTCCCATTTCTGCACATTCACGGCAATTTCTTCACTGTAACGCAGAGTTACAAACGTGTAGTATATCACAACACTGAAAATCATCGAGATGAAGTAAATCAAATAGTTTTTGAGATTTCCAAGCACATTTCGTTTGGCGAGACTAAATAAGGTCACTTGCGCCACCTCCAAGCACAGATAGCACGTCCATCACCTTATTGAAATAATCCTTGCGTGTTGCAGCCCCCTTAACCAGCTCCGTAAACATTTGCCCATCTTTAATAAAAAGCACACGGGAACAATAACTGGCCGCAAACGCGTCATGTGTGACCATTAGAATTGTTGATTTATCCTGTGAGTTCAATTGCTGTAAACTTTCCAGCAGCTCTGTCGCTGATTTGGAATCAAGTGAACCCGTAGGTTCATCTGCCAAAACCAAGCTCGGGGATGAAACAATTGCTCGGCAGGCGGCTGTACGCTGTTTCTGTCCTCCAGAGATTTGATATGGATATTTGTCAATAATCCCGTGTATGCCGAATTTCCGGCTGATGACTTCTACTCTGCGTTCCAGTTCCTTGCTATTCATCCTCGCCAGCGCAAGTGGCAGCAAGATGTTTTCTTTGACCGTTAGTGTATCCAGCAAGTTGTAATCCTGAAAAATAAAGCCAAGCTTCTCACGGCGAAAGGCCGATAGCTGACTTTCATTCATTTTCACCAACTGCGTCCCATCAATGATAATCTCTCCGGAAGTCGGCTGATCAATCGTCGCTAATAAATTGAGCAATGTCGTTTTCCCAGAGCCTGATGGCCCCATAATACCTACGAACTCACCCTCTTCAACCGTGAGATTGATTTCCTGCAATGCGGTGTATACGTTGCCTTTTGACCCGTATACTTTCTTGACTTGCTTGGCTTCAACGATGATTTTCATTAGGGATTTCCTCCTCTATAGCAAACGGGTTGGATTCTTCTTCTCCCTAATCCTACTCGGTTTAGTTCTTTTCAAACATCGATGCAGCTTACATCTCTAGCAGCAATCTTACATTTTTGTCATGATTGTGCTAACATTTTGTGATGAACGTTTTCATTTCGTCTTAGCTGGGAGAACGCTATGAAAATTATGATCGTTGAAGATGATAAGACGATACGCGATATGGTCGCGGAAGCACTGGGCCGATGGGGATTCGAAATGATTATCATCGAGCAGTTCGATGCGGTGCTCTCCCATTTTATCAAGGAAAGTCCTCATCTCCTGCTCATGGACATCAACTTGCCCGCATTCGACGGATTTTATTGGTGCCAGCAAATAAGGGCCGTATCCAACGTGCCGATCCTGTTCTTATCTTCTCGGAATACGCCGATGGATATGGTGATGTCGATGAATATGGGGGGCGATGACTTCATTCAAAAGCCTTTCTATACGGATGTGCTGGTAGCCAAAATCAACGCGCTGTTGCGCAGAACTTATTCTTATATAGAAACAAGCTCCAGTGTCATGGAGCATAATGGCATTGTCCTCAATCTTAAAGATGGCGACATTGCTTGCGGAGATCGAAAAACGGAGCTTACCCGAAATGAATTCAAAATTTTAACCATTTTA
This sequence comes from Paenibacillus sp. HWE-109, assembly GCF_022163125.1. Lineage (NCBI taxonomy): Bacteria > Bacillati > Bacillota > Bacilli > Caryophanales > Paenibacillaceae > Paenibacillus > Paenibacillus sp. HWE-109. The sequence continues at coordinate 4,317,035 of NZ_CP091881.1, forward strand.
ATGAAAAATCCCGGAACGATCATCAGCCGCGATCATATGATGCGGGGTCTCTGGGAAGACGAAAGTTTCGTCGATGATAATACATTAACCGTGAACATCAATCGATTACGCAAAAAACTGACCGAGCTGGGCAAAGAAGATTACATCACAACTAAGAAAGGGCAAGGGTATCTCATCTTATGAATCTTGTCCATTATATAAAGGATAAGCGCTTTTTCTTCTTATTTTATATAATCATGATGCTCTTCATCTCCCTCATTATGCTCGCCAGTGTGAAATGGCAGGATGCGATCAACAATATTGTCTATGCCAATGTGGGTTCGTTCATTTTCGCAACCATCTATCTTCTTGTAGGTTACTATTACCGAAAATCTTTCTATAATGAACTGCATGATTTAGTTGGAATCCGGCAGGAGGAATGGCTGGTAGCAGCAATGCCCGAACCTCAAAATACGGAGCAAACGCTTTACCTAAAGCTGCTCGAGCATCTCTATGAAGAACAATCCAGAGGAACTCAACAACTGCACAGTGAAATCAGAGACCATCAAGATTTTATTCTGTCTTGGATACATGAAGTGAAAGTACCCATTGCAGCAAGCCGCCTTATGATGGAAAATCGCGCCAGCAAAACGGCCGACCAGCTCGTTGACAAACTCGAGGATGAACTGAGTAAAATCGATAATTATGTGGAACAAGCCCTCTATTATTCAAGAATTGATTCGTTCTCCAGAGACTACTTCATTACAGATGTCCCGCTTCAATCCATCGTGAAGGACAGTGTTAAGAAGTTCGCCAAACTCTTTATCACTAAAAAAATACGCCCGAATATAGAGGCTCTCACCCATGCCGTGAACACCGACAGCAAGTGGCTCTCTTATATTACGAACCAAATTGTTGCAAATGCCTTGACCTATACGAACACAGGAGGCACCATATCCTTCCAATCCGAGGAACTTGAATACGAGAAGAGACTGCTGATTCAAGACACAGGAGTGGGGATAAGCTCAGCAGATCTCGGTCGCGTTTTCGACAAGGGATTTACGGGTTCAATCGGCAGAACGCATCACAAATCGACAGGAATGGGCCTGTATTTAGCCAAACAAATGGCGCTAAAACTTGGTCACCATCTCACAATAACTTCAAGGGAAGGACATGGAACGACCGTGACCATCCATTTCCCAAAAGTGCGGAATTATGATGATTTGCGATAGTTATACTTAAATAGTATTATCTTATTTTCTAAAGGTTCTTTCATAGTCTTCAAAACGAATTTTTCTGATCCGTCCACGGTCTGAAGTACGAACAATGATTCCTTCGGACTTTCCAGATGCATCAATCCCGACTATTGTACTCTCAAATTTCTTTAAGAGCGAGAATGTATTTTCTAATGATATTGGAAATTCAGATCCTTTGACGGTATCTAACAGTGGAGCAAATTCTAATTCCATATTCTCGACAAATCTCTTCTTCTCAACTTCATCATAAAATGGTTGATTACCATGATCTCGCCACTCTGCAATCTTTTCGAGAGGTAGCTCCAAAAGCGTATCGAACTCATCCTGCTTTAAAGAAAACACATCAAATACTCGATATCCTTGAGTTTTACTTTCAGTATAGTTTTTGGCTGCTTTCGTCTTCCCTCCATAAGATTCCTGATAAATGACGGACAATGCCCAATCGTTTTCTAGAGAAATATCGTCGATTATTCTTTCAACTAATGGTTTAAGGAACTCTGCAATGTTACCGTATGGATTTCCAATTCTATCGCCTTTTGCATACAATAATTCTTCTCTGGAGCCAATAAGATAGTCAATTTCATTATGATTATTCTTAAATAGGATAATTCTTGAATTCTCACCATCTACTTTTTCATAAACAAATACATCATCTGAATCAGAAAATCCTTTTGAATCGGATAATCCATTCGTCAAGCGCCCCCTCTCACCTAATTCATGATATGTAAGGATGCTTGGATATTTCGTCAAAGAATTAATTTTCTTGAAATCCACTTATTTTCGTCTCCTCTTAAATTAGCTGAATCGTCAAGCCAAGGAATTAATATCTCAAAATGATAAGTAAATTTAATTCAATCAAAGACAAGAAGTAATAATTTTGTTACCAAATTCTCACTTTGTTGTATCGTGAGTCAATTATAGTCGGTATAGTGTAACTTCATAATCAGCAAACACTTCATCAATGATTTTATAAACTTCATTCCAATCTGCTCCGCCGCGATCACTACCAATCTTATATGGAAGAGCAACACTTAAACTATTATCAACTGCGAACGCCTTAAGGCTGATTAAGGCCATTTTTAAAGCTGTTTCATTAGTGTATTTTTCTCCACCATATCCATAATTCAATTGACCAAATAGATTAGCTACATATTTGTTTTCACCAATAACTACTGGTTGACACCTACCAAGTAAGGATTCACTTCTATGATTCTTAAATAGCTCCATATACTGTAAATATGCATTTGGGTATTTAGCTCTAATCACCTTTGCAACACCTGAAGCCATTTTCGCTCTGCAATTTACTTGATGAGCAATAATGTTCTCAGCTGCACTTAATAGATCTCCCTCAATCACCTGAATACTCATGTTTTCATCCCCCTGTTTCCAATGAAAGAATGCTTTCATTGACTTCCTAAAATTACTCTCACCTCCCGGCAACTATGTCTAGAATGATCTGTATGACATTATAAACCAGAAATCCTCCGAAAATAAGAACCGATAGCGCAGCCGAATTCCTGCGATGTTGTTGATACCACTTTGGCATTTGTTCCACCCGTTTAGGCGCTTGTATACCTTGAACCACATCATTATGATGGATGACATCATTGAAAGGAACCCTTTGTGACTGAGCATCATCTTGAGACTGCTGGGTTGAAGCGTGAATGGATGTATCGTCAAACGGATTGTAGGAAGGCTTTGTCATAGTGAACCTCCTTCAGTTAGGTCTCCATATTATAACATTTCAAGTAGGTTGTGGGCATCGACTTCTTCCTGCAATTTCGTTAATCTTCCTTGAAATGATAAAATGGAATTGAGGTGAATGCTATGGCTAACATTGAAACCATCACACTTGGGATGGGCTGTTTCTGGAGCCCAGATGCTTTATTTGGGCAGCTGCCCGGTGTTCTTCGAACCCGCGTCGGATATGCGGGAGGCACTTCCGCGAGTCCAACTTATCGAAATCTTGGCGATCACACGGAGACTGTCGAAATCGATTTTGATCCGCAGAAAATCAAATTAGATGGGATTGTAGATGTATTTTGGCAGCATCACAATCCCCTGAATATCAACGAGTACAAGGGCCGTCAATACCTTTCTTTAGCGTTGTTTCGGGACGAGAGCCAGCGGAACATCATTCTTGATGCAATGAAAAGACGCGAAGAACAAGGACTGGGAAGACCAGAAACCGAGGTCGCTCCGTTCCGCACATTTGATTTGGCAGAGGAGCGTCATCAGAAGTATTATCTGAAACGGTTTCCCGATGCGATCAGCAAGGTCAGTACCCTTTTCCCCACTGAGGAATCGTTGCTAAACTCAACCTTGGCAGCTCGTTTAAACGGACTAGCCAAAGGCTTCACTAATCTAGAAAGAGTCATAGTCGATATTCGGACTTGGCCGATCAGCTTGGAGGAACAGCAAGCACTCACTGGGTTAATTCGGCGAATTAAATGGTAAGGAGGGGTTTATTCGAATCCCTCTCCCCCTAAGCACGCTGGCTTTACCGCCCTAAGGGATGGTCCACCTAAAAAGCGACAAATCCCAGTTAAGGGAATCCTGTTAATGAAATCCCATTAATGAAACCCCATTAATGAAACCCCATTAGTGAAATCTGGTGAGGGAACTCTAGTCCGCTATTTAGGCAAATAACAGGGATGCGAGGGAGTTAGCGGAACTACAGTGTCTTATTTCCACAAAAAACGCTGAATTCCCCATCAAAACGGCAAAATAACGTACCGTAGTTCCCTCAACTTCGCTATAATGACACTTTTAATTAAAATAACGTACCGTAGTTCCCTCGACTTCGCTATAATGACACTTTCAGGTAAAATAACGCACTGTAGTTCCCTCAACTTCGCTATAATGACTTTTTCCGGTCATAGCGACTGTGGTTCCCTCGACTTCCCAATAATGATTCTTTTGGCTATATCTGCACCATGAGGCAAACCCAAGCCCCCATTAACGAACTCAATACCCTTTATTCGGCCAAAATCGCCCATTCTGAAAATCTAATGAACCCCAGATGCTCTATTTCAACTAAATGATCACCATTTCACCAATAAAGTGCACGATAACGCCAATCCAGTTCATTAAATCTCCAAAGTAGCCTTTTTCCGCTATATAAGCATCATACAGTTCATTAGATGTGCCACCCATGAGACCATAACCCCCGCAGCAAATTAGCCTGCGGTGGACGCCAATACAAAAAACCTAGCCCGCGGCTAGGTTCTGTAATCATATTAATGTGCTAATTGCTCCATTTCCTTCCTTCTTGGCGTATAAACGCACAATAAGCACTCCCACCCGGGGCCACCCATAGCCCCGCGATTACTCCTCAGCCGGGAACATTCCCGTCGAAATAGCAATGCGATTCCAGGCATTGATCGTATTGATCGCCATAATAAGAACGACATATTCCTTCTCATCAAAGTGTTTCCGGACTTTCTCATAGAGTGCTTGCGGCACGCCATTTTCCGAGATGCGTGTTACGGCTTCAGTCAGTTCTAGCAAAGCTCTTTCTTTGTCAGAGTAAAATGGCGCTTCGCGCCAAGCTGTGATCAAGTTAATGCGTTGATCAGTTTCTCCCATTTTGCGCAGATCTCGCGTATGCATATCGATACAAAAAGCACAGCCGTTCAACTGCGATGCTCTTATTTTGATCAGCTCATACAGCTTTGCATCCAAACCGCTTGTTTTAATAAAACCTTCTAGCTTATACATAACTTGCGTCGCTTCCGGACTTACTTCGTGATAATTCATTCTAGCTTCCATGTGAATCTCCTCCGATTAGTGTTTAGTTTTGGTTTGCCTCTATAAGACAAAGGAGATCGGCGTTTTGTGACAATCCTGCACAGAAAGATGTTGAAGCTTATCCGGATTCTTAATAAAATACACATGATTGGCCATCTGCAACTGCTCATTCACATCAAAACAAATCACCAACTCAATCGCTTCATGCTGGATCAGCACCAGCCCCATTTGACCGTTCATCCTAACCGGCTGCCACTCTCCGGCTATAGAGCCTTTGGCTGCAATACCTTCAAAGAAAGATTTGATACGCAGTTTGCCCAAAATAGGATTGATCGCGGCACGCTTTTTGCCACCGCCATCCGAAATGAGCACCGCATCCTCCGTCAGCATGGCGACGAAATCTTGAAAGTTCCCCGTATGGACGGCGCGCAGAAATTTCTGCACTAGCGGCTCGGTATGTCCGATTTCAATATTTTGCGACTGATCCTTGTTGATTTTATCTTTGGCACGACTATAAATCTTACGGCAGTTGGGTTCTGATTTGCCCAGCATTTCGGCGAGTTCCCCATACTCATAGCCAAGTACTTCTCTCAATACGAAAACGGCTCGCTCCATCGGGGATAAAGTTTGCAGAAGGACAAGAAAGGCATATGAGACCGTTTCATCCTGTACGACTTGTCCGATAGGATCCTCAGTCTCGTTCTGTATCCATGGTTCCGGCAGCCACTCTCCCACGTACACTTCCCTTTGCTTGCGAGCCGATTTTAAGTAATTCAGGCAGCGGTTCGTCATCATTTTAACTAAATAGGCTTTCGGATTATTGACTGATTCCATTTCTACAGACGGCAAAGAAGCGAATAAATCTTGCATCATATCTTCAGCATCAGACACAGACCCCAGCATGCGGTAAGCCACTGAGAACAGCAACTGCTTATAAGTACGATAAATCGTTTCGAAATCCATAGCGAATACTCCCATCCAACTCATGAAATAAGTAAGAGAACTAACACTTAATTCGCCAATAATATAGCATATCCCTACTTGCAAAAAAAATTCAGAAAAGCGCCTATATGCATAAGCATACAGACGCTTTTCATTGTCATTACTTCTTAGTGAAACTGTTTAATCAAACGTTTAGCCGTCCCATTCGGGGTTTCGATGACTTCATACATGTAAACTTTCACGCCCGAATCTACTTGCTCATCCTTGAGACCGGAAACAACGACCTTTTGCTTGCCGCTAACCAATTTACCTGAGCCTAGCAGTGAGGCTGATTGCGTCCCAACCACACGGCCGAGGGAATCGACCATGTCGAATTCCACTTTGGAGAAGTTGGCATCCACGATGACCTGATCTTCATGGGTAACATCAAGATCAAGATTCAATTGGTACGAATACGTGCCATTATTGTAAAGCCAGCTGATGGAATCACTGTTCACTTTGATCGTGAATGGATACAGAGCCAAGATATCGCTGTCTTCTTCCTCTTGCAGAGCAACCTGATACGTACCTACGGATACTTTGCCTTGAGAGACTGATTTATCGTCGAAAATGTTCAAAGCAAACGATTCGTTCTCCGTCTCCTTTTTATTCGGAAGCAGGTAAGAGTAGCTGACAACATAAGAGCTTCCCGGTGTAACCTGTGTCGTCACCGAGGTTTGGCGAGTACCCGTATACGCGTTTCCGCTGCTGTCGATCAGTTCATTTTGCAATTCAGGGAGTGCGATGGTACTTGTTCCGTTATTCGTAATTTTGTACTTGGCTATCGCAGTTTTGTAGCCTAGATCATCATTCTGGTGAGCATGCAGTTCCACAAGAGAGACGTCCAGATTTTTGTTGATAACGGAGCTGTTGCTAAGGGTTAACTTGCTGCCCAACGTATAGCTTGCTGCCGTAGTGAAGCCGCTTTGCGCTTCTGCTGCTCCTTGGAGCTGGAAGACTGCCACGGGCATCTGACCACTTGCCGCAGAACTGGACGTTTCTGAGCCATTCGCTGCTCCGCTTGATGCTGCGCTGCTTGAACTTGCCGAAGTGGCTGTTTTCTCCCACAGCACCAGCTGCGCCGCATTCGGATCAACGCCCGCGGGCAAAATAGCATTAAAGTAATACGTCGTCGTTTCTTTCGGAGCCAAATAGGCATTCCGTGCTGAATTGTCCGTTGCCGATATCGATGTTCCTGAATCACCGAATTGATACGAAGCGAAGAATGACGGCACCGCGGCCGATGCTTCACCATCATTGCTAAGCGTTACAACCGTTTGGACATGCACCCCATCGGATTGCTTGCTGTAGGTAGATGAATTTGCTTTCACCGTTACTTGTTCGCCATCTTGCTGACCGCTGTAAGTTTGCTTGGTGTTCAAAGCCGTCGTTTGCAGCGAAGCATTGAGGTTCATCGTCCCCAGCGAGACGTCTTCCGTTTGATTCAAAAAGTAAAACTCCAGCGAAAGCCCTGACGCAGACAACTGTTTTGATATCGGCGTTTTCAGAGTGATGGTATCGGACTCGCTTGGCAGGAAAGAAGTGCCTGCTCCCTCGGCCACTGTAGATGTATATTTCAAACCATTGGCATCCACTAGTCTAACTTGCAGCCCGGCTGGCAGTTTCACGCTGCTGGAGCCCAAATTTTTGGCAGACACTTGCGTATACATCACCCATTTGCCATTCTCTGATACACGTACGCTTTGCCCCAATTGAAAAGAGATAGAAGCATCATTCGGCAATGTGCTGTCTAGTGTCCGCAGATTGATGATTTCTTCCGGCACTTTGACCTGATTTTCTTGCAGCGCAGATGCTACTGGAAGATCACCGAGATGATTCATAAAATCAGCTTGACTGGCATCCCACCGGAATACATCAACCTTCAATTGATCAGCGGTTTCGCCCTCGCCCAGACTGGCGTAAAACCGAAAACTCGCGTCTTGTCCCGGAAGCACGCTTGCGCTTTTCTTCTCACTCAGTTTGGCCGTATAGCTGTGTCCTGATGTATCTGTTACTCGGACACCGTACTGATTAAAGTCAATCGACTTCTTATCTCCATTATGTAAAGCGACAGAGAACTGAAGGGAAGAGGACGATAACGCCGCTTGATTTAAGGTGAAATAGGAAGCATTCGAAATATAGACAGCCTCAGATGCGGCCTGAGCAGCAGGAGCTGCCCAAGAAGCAGCCGCTAGCGTGCTCGTAAGCAGGAGTGCTAAGCTTGTATGTTTGATAGAAATGGATGTTAATTTACGAATCACAGGAATTACCTCCTAGAAATTAGTCATATCTTAGCGCATCGATAGGTTTTAACTTAGAAGCTTTGTTGGCTGGATAGAGACCAAAGATGACACCGACTAACGCAGAGAATAAGAAAGCATAAAGACCTACGTTAATTGAGAGACTTGTTTCCTGACTCGGATTCATATAAGGCCAAGCCAGGGATAAACCAACACCGACAATCAGTCCGATCAATCCGCCCATGCCGCTGATTAAGGTAGCTTCCACGAGGAATTGAAGTAAAATATTGCGGCGTTTGGCACCAATCGACTTGCGAATACCAATTTCGCGCGTTCGTTCACTGACGGTCACGAGCATAATATTCATAATCCCGATTCCGCCAACAAGGAGAGAGATCGCGGCTACAGCGACTAATTGATTCGTCAATGTACTGGAAGCAGCTTGTCTGGCAGTAATTAATTCGGATGAATTGAAAATATTGTAACCAGACGTGCTTTTAAACTTGTTATACAAATAGCGTTCGAGCACTTGTTGTACTTTGCTTACCGCATCCCCGTTCACCGCTTCTACATACGTAGATCGAATCGAACCTAATTTAAAATCTCTGCTCATCGTTGGCAAAGGTACAATCACTGAACTGTCTAAGGAAGTGCCGCTCGTATTCGAACCTTTGCTTTTCAATACACCGATGATCGTGTACATGTAACCATTGACATTGATCTCTTCATTGATCGGATCATCCTTACCAAAAAACTTTGTGGCGACTTCGGTTCCGATAACCGCCACATGATTTCGAAAATCCAGGTCTGCTGCCGCGAGGAATCGACCATTGTCGACTTCCCCTTTTTGCATATCCAAGTAACGATCATTCGTGCCAATTACGTTATAGGTTTGTGTTGTCCGGTCATATTTAATGCTTGTGCTGTTTCTGGTCATCGTTGGCGCAATGGCGCTAATGCCCGAAGTCCCCTCCATCTCCATCAGTTCTTCATATTTCAACTGTGTAGCGCGTCCATTCCCCAACAAATTAACCGTTAGAAGATTCGTTCCCAGTCCTTCATATTGTTTCTCGATCGACTTCGACGTGCCTTGCCCGATGGAAACGAGCGTAATCACCGAGCTGACCCCAATAATAACGCCCAGCATCGTTAGAACGGTCCGCAGCGGATTGGATCGTACGGTAGCCATCGCCATTTGGAAAAGCTCCCAAATTCTCATGAGGAAACCGCCTCCTGTGCCACCAATGTAACTAAAGGCTCATTGCGAACATCTTTGATTATCTCACCATCACGCAAGGTAACGACGCGTTTGGCGTTATCCGCGATGTGATTATCATGGGTAATCAGCACAATCGTATTGCCTTGTTGATTCAATTCTTTAATCAATTCCAACACTTCAATCCCTGTCTTGGAATCCAGGGCACCTGTCGGCTCATCGGCCAGAATCAGCGAAGGCGATATCGCTAAGGCTCTGGCTATCGCAACCCGCTGCTGCTGCCCGCCGGAAAGCTCACTTGGTTTGTGATGACCACGTTGGCCCATTCCCAGCTTCTCTAACATGAAGTTGGCTTGTTCCCTGCGCTGCTTGGTCGGAATGCCGGCATAAATCATGGGCAGTTCAACATTTTCAATGGCCGACAACCTTGGGAGCAGGTTGAATTGTTGGAAAATAAAGCCGATCTTGCGATTTCTAAGTTCGGCAAGTCCATTATCGGACATATTTTGAGTAGCGACTCCATCCAGGGCGTACGTGCCTGAACTTGGGATGTCCAGAAGCCCAATGGTGTTCATTAAGGTAGATTTTCCAGATCCACTAGGACCGATAATCGCTACAAAATCACCTTTTTCAATATGAAGGGTAATCCCCTTTAGAATTTGCAGCTGCTCCTCACCTCGCGCATAGCTCTTGGTGACTTCGTTCAATTCAATGATATTCATTCGTATGGCTCCTTTCCGGAAGCTGATTCCTGTCTACCGTGCTCCGCCACCGTTTTGGCCGCCACCGCCACCACCTGCGTTGCCACCACCCTGGAATCCGGCAGGTGGACCTCCTTCTCCGCCTGGGAAGCCGCCTGGCATTTGCTGCTGAGTCGTCGTTGTCGCTGCTCTCCGCGTTGGCATGACCACTTCATCGCCTTCTTGCAAGCCGCTCAAAATTTCAGCTTGCGTCTTGCTGCGAATCCCAATTTTAATCTCGCGCTCCTCCGTCGTACCGTCCGCCTTCTTCACAGAAACAGTCGATTTGCCTTTGGTCGTGGTAATTACTTGAATCGGTAAAACCAGAATGTCCTTTTTATTCTGAATATAGATCTCCGCTGTTGCCGTCATCGCATATTTCAAATCATTCTGAGCTGTATTCGGAATGGCAACAACCGCATCATAAGCCGTTACGCCATTGGTGGTCGTTCCTACGTTAGACACCGATGTCACTTCGCCATCGAATGATTTGCCCGAAATCGCATCGATTTTCACCGTGACCTTTTGTCCGACCTTGACACTTGTCAAGTCCAGCTCATCTACCGCAATCGCCAGCTGCATCGTGCTCAAGCTAGCTACCGCGCCCAAAGTGGTATTGGCGTTAATCTGCGCGCCCACTGGATAATTGCGAAGAACATTGTTTTTACTATTGGCAAAATCGGCTGAGAAGACGCCATCGAACGGCGCTTTAATCGTTAACTGATCAATCTTCTGCTGCGCGTCATCCACTTTGATCTTCTGACTTTCGATAGCCGCTTGTTTACTGATGATATTCTTCTGCAAATCGTCGTTGAACAAGGTTGCGATCAGTTCGCCCTGCTTCACAGTCTCTCCGTCTTTGAACTTCATGCTTTTCACCGTTCCGCTCGCATCAGAGAATATCGGCGACGTTTTCACATAATCCAAAGCGACCTGTTCGGTGGATTCCACTTTGCTGTCTCCGTTGCCCACGCTGCCTTTGACCTTCAAGCCAGCAGACAAGGTGCCATCGTTAGCAACCAGCACTTCCACATCCACCATTTTATTCCCATTGGCATCTGCCTTCATATCGTGACCAATCGTATTGACACTGCCAACTTTGGATAACAAATACCCGTCTACTGTCAACTCGACATTATCGCCTTTGCTCAGTTGAACAGCGGATTGCAGTGGGAAAGGCAGCTTCACCTTAAATTGTGTCGTATCTGAAACCGTTCCGATTTTCGTCGTTTTATTCACTTGACTGCCCACATCCAAATTGGATGCCAAGGTCAGCTTGCCGCTGATCGCAGCCGAAATTGTCATATGGTTTTGCTCATCCTGCAGCTCAGCCAGTTCTTTCTCCAACTGCTCCAAGCTGACTTGTGCTTCTTTTAAATTCGTTTCCGTAGATGGCACCGAAAGTTCGACCAGCACATCCCCTTTTTTTACAGCTTGATTTTGCGTCAAATTCATCGTTTTAATAATGCCTTCTACTGGAATGACGATATTTTGCTTATCTTTGGCATCCAATTGAGACGTCCCAGATACGGTGGAGGTAATGGCTCCTTTGCTTACTTTCATCACCTGCTGTTGCGTCGCCGCAGTCGCTGGCTGCGCCTTTTGATTTATGTACACGTACGTTCCTGCTCCACATAAGATCGCAGCCAAGACCACAATGATCCATTTTTTCTTCCGACCGAATTTCATCGATAAATCCCCTCTCCCATGTCCCGTAGCTCCAAATGTCATGATCCTAAGTACTTCTTCACAAGAATCAGTGTAAGGGCGGTGGCTGAAACCCGTCTGAGCATCGGCTGAAAGTAAGTTGAATACAAGCTGAACATTTGCTGAAAAGCGGGCAGCCTTACTAGGTGAAAGCCAAGCATCGAGTGGATTTCCCTGAGAGAATCGTTATAATGAATGTACGAACCAAGTAAGGAGGATTCACATGCCATTAATCATTAGAAATGCTGAAACCAGAGATCAAGACAGTTTGACGGTATTAATGTTCGCTTACATCGTTGGTTTCTATAAGAAACCTAAACCCGATACTTCCAAAATCCATCAATTAATTCAAACCTTATTGGAGCATCAAAGAGGGATCCAATTCGTGGCAGAACAAGATGGAGACTTAGTTGGATTTGCGACTCTTTACTTCGCCTTCAGCACGATGAGAGCCGAAGAAATCACGATTATGAATGATCTATTTCTGTATGAACCCTATCGGAATACGGAAGTTGAAGATCAATTGTTTATGCACTGTCAACACTATACACAGCATAAAGGCTATGCCTACATGTCGTGGATTACTGGTACGGATAATCAACGTGCACAGCAGTTTTTTGACCAGAAAGGCGCTGTGCGCAGCGAATGGGTCAACTATTCCTTTGTCCCCCCTGCTCCGTAACAGACAAAATTAGATAAGAGCCTGAACTCCCTCTACAGTCGCATTTGTCCGGCTGTGACAAATTTGAAAAACGGCTTCGCCGCCCTGATAGATCAGCCTCTTCTTAGCGGAAAACCTAGTAAGGGAACTAGGGGACGCTAATTAAGTAGAAAATAGGGATTTGAGGGTAATAGCGGAACTACAGGGTCTTATTTGCGCAAAAAGCGTAAAAATTCCCATAAAACAGCAAAATAACGTACTGTAGTTCCCTCAACCTCCCGATACTGACACTTTGGGCTAGATTAGCGTATCGTAGTTCCCTTACGTCCGCGCGAGGCAGCTGGAGTAACCCCACGTGAAAAAGACTGCCGATGACTCGGCAGTCTCCATTAAAAATCATGCTATTTCACACGATACTTCTCAAAATATTGCGGAATGACCTCTGTGGAAGCACCCGGCATTTGCGGCAGGATGTAGTGCCCGTCACGAACCGTCGCTGGTTCCACGAATATTTCACGAATCCATGGAATGTATTCCAGCATGATCGCATTCGACGTTGAAGCAACCAGATGCTGATGGATTTGTCCCATATCGCCTACATGCGGAACAATAGGCAAATCGTAGGAAGCAGCAAGTCCCGCTACTTGCAGCCATTCGCTGATACCGCCGACGCGCGTGCAGTCTACTTGCACGTATTCTACAGCACCAGCGTGGATGTAATCACGAAAAGCATACTTGTTATACACATGTTCGCCGAGCGCAATTGGCACATTTAAGGCATCGGCGAGCTTTTTATGACCCATGATATCATCCGGATTCAGTGGCTCTTCCAGCCAGAATAGGTCGAACTCCTCCAGTTTTTTGCCCCATGTCATGGCCGTATTGATATTCCATTGCTGGTTGACATCGATCATCAGAATAATATCTTTCCCGATGACGTCTCTAACCGCTTTAACGCGTTCATAATCTTCCCGGTGATTTGGCTTCCCGACCTTCATTTTGACCCCAGTAAAGCCCTCTTCAACATAAGAACTGATGTCTTGCAGCAATCGTTCCTGCGACCAATTCAACCAACCGCCATTCGTATTATAGGCTTTGATTTGTTTGTCTTTATGTCCGCCAAGATATTGCCAAAGCGGCTTGCCCGATGCTTTCGACATAATATCCCACAGGGCAATATCTACCGCAGCAAGCGCCATGTGCGTAATACCAGCCCGGCCAATCCAGTGCATTTTGCCAAAACGAAGCTCATCCCAGATGCCTTTCACCATGAAAGGATCTTTCCCCAGCAAAACTGGAGCATAATAATGGTCAATGGTGTCGGCAATCATCTGATCCCCATTCGCGCAAGTCCCCGTGTAACCGTAGCCCACAATGCCTTCATCCGTATAAATACGGACACCAGGCAATCCCCAGTGTGTCGGCGAATTAATGGCATCAGTAATCGGTGGATTCAAGGGAACATGCAGAATAAAGCTTTCTACTTTAACAATTTTCATTCTAATTTCTCCTTCAATTTTGAATTTAGGCTCGTGAACTATCTCCAATTAGGTTAAAGGCGCCGAACCCGGCTGCTTCACGAACTCAGGGACCTCTTCATTTGACAGATAAAATAGGTGAGCTAATAACGTTGTGGCGATGACCCAATGGCCATCGGAGTTCGGATGTATCCCATCACCTGAACGATAGTCAGCACATTTCTCACGTTCTGCTTGACGATGATGAAGCAATGGATCATAAATATTCACAACCTGCTCAACCACCGATCCCAGACTAAGGATCCAGTCCGCGTAGATTCGCAGCACGTCGTTATAGTGTTGATAGGGAGTTTTATAGCTGTAGGCCAGCTCACCTTCTGGCAAAAGAGTGCCTGCCTCTATACACATCGGATCAAAAGGCGGCGGCGTCATGACGATGGCTTTGGCGCCACATTGATGAATGAGCCGAATCGCCTTCAGCATACCCTCCTGATAGGCTTCAAATCTCTCTGCTGAAAAGGGAGCATATATGGCATCATTCATCCCATAGCCGATAATGACCCAATCCGGTAAGGTTTCTTGAAGTACGCTTGCTAGTCGATCATGGACACATGGGCGTGGAAACGGATGATCATCCTCCGATAAGCCGGATGCCGTTTCACTGCTAAGACCCTGATTGAAGAAGGTGTACGTATTTTCTCGTCTAAATTGCTGACAATAGGCATCCATATACGCAATAAATGTGCCGTCCTGGGTAATACTGTCGCCTAGAAAAATGATTCTAATTGGTTCACTCATCGAACATTCCCTTTCTCATTCGTATTATGATATTTCGTATATCATGTATGATTAATTGCAATAAATAAGGATGAAGGTGACTTCAGCCTCGAATCTCTATTTACCTGCAATTGAACCCACTTTCAGTAACCCAAAGATGCCCCGCCATCCACGGTCAAAGCAATACCCGTCACAAATGTAGACTGATTGCTCGCTAAATACAGCACCGCCTGTGCGATCTCTTCCGTTGTCGCGCATCGGCCTAACGGATGCATCTCCGCCAACGCTTGAACGGTCGCTGCCGGATCAGGCTGTTGGTCGATCCACTGCTCCAATAGCGGCGTCATGACACCGGCTGGGCAAATGCAATTCACGCGAACGCCGTCCTTGGCATAATCGAGCGCCAAGGATTTGGTCATCGCGATGATCGCGCCTTTGCTCGCAGCGTAAACGGGGTTCTGCAGCTGGCCGACTAAGCCGTTCAATGAGGCCATGTTCACGATATGTCCTTGCTTCTTGCGTATCTCTGGAATGCAATGCTTAATCATCAAGAACACGCTTTTTAGATTAATATCTATCGTACGCGTCCATTCATCCTCAGTGACTTCTTCTAGTGGTTTGGGCAGCACAACAGCCGCATTATTGAACAATATATCGATACCTCCCCAAGCAAAAAGCGTCTGCTCGACTAGTCTCTTCACTTGCTCCTCGGATGAAACGTCGGTTTTCACTGCAAGGGCACGCCGAGCGCCAGAAACTGCAGCATTCATTTCAGCCGCAACCCGTTCAGCTTCCTCACCGTTCCAATCTGCAATAACGACTTGAGCTCCTTCACTCACGAATCGTTTGGCTGCGGCTTCCCCAATCCCTGATCCAGCACCTGTGATGATCGCAACTTTTCCTTTTAAAAGCATGATACCCAAGCACCTCCTCCTACAACCTGTGATAGGTATGTACCACTTGTCTTATCTGGCAATTCTCTATTCAACACCGGTTCTCATGAACAACTCGTTTGTCCTCTTCTGAGAATTTCTTAAATGAATGGACATCGCTTCAGCGGCGCCTTGGGAATCTCGTTCCCTTAATTTCTGTAAAATAGCCTGATGCTCCTCCCACTCCACCTTCGTCGTGTCAACATCAAGTGTTAATTGAATAAAGCTAAGATAACGCTGAACCTGTTCCATATAACCTCTAACCAAATTTGCAAGATTGGCATTGTCACAATAGGCAAGAATGGTCCCATGAATCGATGTATTCATTTGATCGACAACCTCTAAACCGTTCTCTGCAGAAGGCGGATTGTCATGAAGCGATTCCATCGTATCCTGCAATCTTTCCAGAATGTCCACAGGCAATCTCAAAGCTGCTTTCTCCACAGCTAAGGGCTCCAGCTGTAGTCTAATTTCATATAACTCGTTTAAATCTTTGAGGCTCATCATCGTCACGAACATACCTTTGAACGGTATGACATGGATAAAACCTTCCGATTGCAGTCTCGAAAGCGCTTCCCGGATCGGAATATTGCTGACTTCCAATTGGCGCGCTAACTGATCAATATTAATTTTTTCGCCTGATTTTAATTTATGTGAGAGAATATCCTCTTTCACGATGCGATAAATCTCTTCGGTTAAATTGACACGACTAATTTTACTGCTCATATGACCCACACCCTATGTTTTCTTTTAATATATCATGTATGATTGTGAGGGATCAAGCTTTTTAAACAAGCAAAGCCCTTCTTATTTGGCAAGAAGGGCTCCGATTCATCCTTATGGTGTAATCATCAGTGCATCGGAAAGCATGTACGTGCCTGTTTTCTTCACGGCTTTGAACGTATGAGTGCCACTTGCCAGTCCTGCAATACTGTACAGCGATTGCTGCGCAAGTCGGGTCGCATTGTAGGTGTTTACGGTTTGTTTGAACACATTATCGATATAAATGTCGACATTCCCTTGCCCGGCATCCTTTTCCGTAATCCATTCGATCCCTGTTCCCGTAAAGGAAAACTGCAAGTAATCATTGTTCGTTTGGGTGAAATGAACATCATTGTTGTAATCGCCAAAGCCACGATTGCCGTTCAGCGACCAACTGCCTGAGTAAGTAAAGGCAGGGTCTGTATTATTGTACGTAATTTTGCTTTCTTTCACATTGAATTTATCAAGCAGCATGTAAGTTCCTGACTTTTTCACAGCCTTAATCGTATGCGAACCACTAGCTAGCCCGGATATGCTGTACAGCGTTTGCTGCACAAGACGGCTCGGATTGTACGCATTAACGGTTTGTTTGAACACATTGTCTACATATATATCCATATTGCCTGAGGTCGAATCCTTTTCAGCGATTAGCTCAATTCCCGTGCCCGCAAACGTATACTGAACATAATCGTTATTCGTTTGCGTGAAATGCACATCATCCTGATAATCGCCTAATCCCCTTGCACTGCTGAGGGACCAAGCGCCGGAGTAAGTTATCGACGAATTCGTATCATTCACTTGTGCTGGAGCTGGCACAGCAAAAACCAGCTTATCAACAAGCATATAAGTCCCCGTTTTCTTAACGCCTTTAATCGTATGAACACCATTCGGGAGACCGGTAATACTATACACTTTTTGCCCAACTAAGCGGGTTGCATTGTACGTATTCACTGTCTGCTTGAACACATTATCCACGTAGATATCGATATTTCCTTGTGAGGCATCTTTTTCTGTGATGAAATCGATCCCCGTTCCTGTAAACGTATACTCAAAATAGTCATTGTTCGTCTGGGTATAATGAACATCATCCTGATAATCGCCGAGCCCCCTGTTGTAGCTTCGCGTCCAAGAACCATTGTATTGAATGCCTGTATCATCATCATTGGCAGTAACGGATCCACCTAGCACAGTTACTTTCAGCAGTCGAGAGGCATGAGAAGCCAAATTCACAGAACTGTAGCTGCTGTTAAAAGTACCCAGATCACTGTGGCTCCAAAGATCCCGCACACTTGCTGGGCCATTCAGACCGAGATCACTCCAATTCACAGTTACGGTAGCATTCGCGCTTCCCAGATTATATAACCCAACCGTATAGGTCCCATCCCCGTTATTCGCGTACCAAACCTGTTGGTTGGAAGCCATGGAGACGGGGTGCGCCGGGTGCCCGGCCTGATTGACGGCAATCACTTCATCATTCGTTAGGAGTTGAATGCCATAGCTGTCCAAGTTCGTCAGATCATTCCCGGTATACAACTGGGCGGCTGACATGGCCCAAAGCGACATCGCCGTTTGCCGCTCATCCGGTGTGATGCCGTCCATCGCGCCGTTCCCGATGTCGAGGGAGTCAAAATCGTTCCAGCCCCCCGGGCCCGCTTCCCGCCACCACTGATTGGCATCCGGGAACAGCCTCGCGATATTCGGCCACGCCGTTAGCGCGGTGGTTCCACAATAGCATTCGACATCCCAATCAACACGCCAACCGTTGGCATATTGCTTCCACGTACTTGCATAATTATGATCCAGCGCCCAGGAGAGTTCGAACCAAATTTGATGCGGAGCCAAGGCTTGGGCCCATGCTTTCACATCGTCACGCGCGTCAATGGTTGTATCATTATGACCGGAACCGGGCGTTACACTATCGAATTTGACGAAATCAACGCCCCAGGAGGCGATTAGATCCGCGATGGAAGTGATGTAGCTTTGAGCGCACGGATTAGCAAAATTGATTTTGTAACCAATGTTCCAGTAATCCGCTGTCGTTAAGGGCTGCACGACGATATCCTGCGCATGGCAGGATGTGCCATAGATCGGCAGATTGGCATTGTACACCGCAGGTGACATCCCCGGGATAAAATATAAGCCAAACTTTTGCCCATTATTGTGTACATGGGTAATGACATCACTCAGACCATTCGGATATAGCGTCGTGCTTGGAACTGGTCGTCCGTAAGCATCTGAGCCTCCGCTCCATCCTGCATCTACATTAATATAGTTGTAGCCGTGAGACTGCAGCGTTGTATGCATCGCATCAGATTGCGCTTTGATCTGAGCAGCAGTAATCCAATTCGCACTATTGGTATAGCTTTGCATGCTGTAACTGCTCCAGCCCATCAACGGTTTTTGCGCCAAACCGTTATTCGCTGCTTGCGCAACTTGCGTATTCACCGGTGAAAACGCAACCAACAATAAACTCAGGAAAATCGCTAAAGTAAGAAGAAATTGCGCTTTTTTCATTTTTTTACCCACATCATACATCCCCTTTGCGGTTGGATTGGCATAAAAAAGCCAGGTGCTTAATAACGCGATCAAACACCTGACCTGACTACTGTTTAGCGCTTATTTTTTAATGGCTGCTGCATCATACGCCTTTTGTAAGATTTCGAGGTATCGGCCGATCTTCAAGTTATCCAGACCTTTGACATAGGCATCCCAGTCCTTCGTCAAATCTTTATTGCCTGTAATAAATTGAAGCGCACTTTGCTCGATGTAGTTTTTAATGTTCGTTTGCAGAATAGTGGCTTCATCCGTTAAAGCAGGATCGATCCAAACTGCCCACAACGGGAACAATTCTTTAGGCTCGTGTCCTTGGTACAGAAGGGTTGCATCATACAATCTGCGCTCATAGTTTGCAGAGTCATAAATGTCCGTTCCTTGTACAAAGCTATCCCGGTAAGCTGCTGGTTGGTAGAAGTGACCCATGCCGCTCCAGCCGGCGTTGCGCGGAGGCTGACCATCCACGGCAGGAATCGTTGCGATTTGGGGTGTTACTCCTTTGCCTAGCGCAACCTCGCCTTCCTTTGGTTTTCTCCAATCGATGCCTTCCATGCCGGAAGCTGCATTCGTTTGACCTTCCATCGTGAACATATAGTCAACCATTTTGATCAATGTGATTTGTGCTTCTTTGCTTGCTTTATTCGTAATGACGAACTTGGCGCCTGGCGTCAAGCCGCCTCCATCGTGCGTTGCAAATGAACCGTGTGGTCCAGTTAGTGGCGGTACGGCATTATAATCTGCGGAGTTTTTGTTGCCTTTATCGATATTGACGAAAATGGCAGGGTGCATGCCCGCTCCAGCTCCTAGAATCTGGCCGCTGGCGTTCTCGCCAATTTTTTTGTAAGCTTCCGCATTTTGTGTGAACGCACCTGGATCAATCAGCCCCTCTTCATAGAGAGATTTGATGTAGGTGAGTCCTTCTTTCCATTCAGGCTTATTGGCAGCTGTATCCACTTTGCCGTTCTTTAAGTTCAAATAATTACGGTCATCATTATAAATAAACCCATTCATCAGGAACGGTATGACACGTACTCCGAAATCTTCAATCGACCCGCTCAGCGGTACTTCATCCGCTTTGCCGTTTCCGTTAGGATCGTTTTTCTTGAAAGCTTGCAGCACTTTTTTGAAATCTTCCGTTGTTTTTGGCATTTCGAGATTCAATTTCTTCAGCCAACTTGTATTGATCCACATCTTGTTCGGATAGGAACAGTGGAAACATTCCGTATAGGAACCTAACCCATAAATTTTGCCGTCCGGCGCTGTAATGAAGCTTTTGAATGTTGGCTCTTTGGCCATCGCTGCTTTGATATTAGGTGCATACTGATCGATCAAATCATTGAGCGGCAGGATAACACCTTGCTTGCCAAATTTCAGCAAATCGGCTTGCGAGAACTGATCGATATACGAAGTCAGGATGTAGGAATCCGGATAATCCCCGCTTGCCAGTGAGATTTGACGTTTTTCTTTGGCGCCATCGTAGGGGATGACATCGAATTTGAATTTCGCGTTGAATTTATCTTGCAAATGTTTTGTGAACAGATTCGTATTCAAATCGATCGTGTTATCCTGTTGAGCAAAAACACTGATTTCCACGGGTTTGCCTGATTGCGCCGCACCTGGTGATGCTGTCTCTGATGTAGGCTTCGTAGTGGCCGAATTTGTATCGGTATTGGAACATGCAGCTACAAGCAAGCTGGCCATTAGTATGCTGGACAAAGCTATGACTGATCTTTTTTTCATGTGGATCCGCTCCCTTTTTATTATGGCTAATCGATCTATAGGTAAACACGAGGGCAGGCATTATCGTATAGTGATCACCCCTTTCAATTCTTCAAAGATGCAGCCGTTCCTTCTTTACCGAGCCGGTTACCCTTTCACAGATCCTACCAGCATCCCTTGCACGAAAAACCGCTGCACAAATGGATAAATAATCAGGACAGGCAAGGTAGCAACGACAATCAGCGAATATTTCAAAAGCTCGGCTAACTGCTGTCTTTCCACCAACTTGATTGCATCTGTGGCGTTCGAGCTGTTATTCAATATAATGATGCTTCGCAAAATCAACTGCAGCGGGAATAAATTAGCTGTTTTCAAATAGATCAGCGCATCAAAATAAGCATTCCATTGACCAACTGCATACATCAAGACAAGCACAGCAATGATCGGTTTGGACAAAGGAACGACCACACTTCTCATGAACCGGATGTCGCTGCAGCCGTCAATCTCACTGGCATCAATCAATTCAGCTGGAATCGAAGCTTGGAAGAACGTTCTTGTAATGATGACCTGCCATACCCAGATCGCATTCGGAATCAACAGCGCCCAGCGCGTATCGATAAGTCCCATTTGTTTCACGACCAAATACGTTGGAATCAAACCACCGCTAAACAGCATCGTGAACGTGATCAGCATCATGAGAATGTTCCGGCCAAAAAAGGTGTGTCGCGACAACGGATACGCAATCATAATGGTAAGGCTTACACTAACAATCGTCCCGATTGCTGTATAGAAAAGCGAATTCGCATAGCCGGTGACAACCTTCGGATTATCCATCAGGCTTGCATACCCTTTTAACGAAAAATCCACGGGATAAAGCCACACACGACCGGAAGTTACGGCGGATGGACTGCTGAAGGAACTGCTTAAAATATAAATCAGCGGATACAAAACGACGATCAATAAGAGGCCCAACATCACATAAATGCCAATTAGAAATAGTCTGTCTCCGACTGAATCTTTAATCGCTGATTTCGTCGTACTCATGTGTTTCAGCCCCTTTTACCAAATACTTGTGTTAGATAATCGCTTCGCCATCATATTGACCACTACCAGCAGCACCAAATTAATCAGTGAATTAAACAAGCCAACTGCCGTTGCGAAACTGTAGTTCGCATTCAACAGACCGATTTGATAAACATAGGTAGCAATAATTTCAGAATTAATTTTGTTTAGCGGGTTTTGCAGCAAATAGATTTTCTCAAATCCAATCGACATGACACTGCCTACATTTAAAATAAACACAATCGTAATCGTCGGCATGATGCCCGGCAGATCGATATGGCGAATCTTCTGAAACCGGGAGGCGCCATCGACTTTGGCCGCTTCGTATAGCGCTGGATCTACCCCAGCCAAAGCTGCCAAGAAAATTACGGCCGAATAACCGGCTGTTTGCCAGATGTCCGACCATACATAGATGGATCGGAACATGCCAGGTTCACCCAAGAAGTTGATCGAATCCAGTCCCATGTGATTCATGATGACGTTAACGAAGCCCAGTCTTGGCGCTAGAAATAACATAATGATCGACACCATCACAACTGTAGAAATGAAGTAAGGGGCAAAAGAAACTAATTGAACAAGGCGTTTAAATTTGCCATTTCGTATCTCGTTGAGCGCTAAAGCGAGTATAATCGGTATCGGAAAACCGACAATCAGCAAGTAGCCGCTAATGAGGACCGTGTTTTTAATTAATGTCCAGAAAATCGGATTTTCGAAAAACAGCTTAAAATGTTTGAAGCCCACCCACGGGCTGCCCCAGATCCCTTTGATGACGTTGTAATCTTTAAAAGCCAAGACGGCATTCACCATCGGGTAGTATTTAAAAATAAGAAAGAATAAAACCGGCGGTATAATGATCAGATATAATTGCCAATGCTTCTTGAAGCTTTTTGAGGCGGCTAACGCTAAGCCCCCACGTGCTTTACCTGCTGCTCGACTTGGTTTCATGACGACACTCTTTTCCAAATGATTCCCCCCAATGCATTCTGCCCAATATGATAGCGCTTTCTATATGGCTGATTATAGGGCGTTTTTCCGCTTTCCGTATAGGTACATCTGCGTCATTTAGCGAACAAATAGCCCGATTTCAGCGGACATTTTGAGCTGGAACAGCCAATTTTCCCTTGATATAGCCGGGAGTGTTTGAGCATGGCTTGGCTTGACTTGACTTGACTGGGCATCGTGCATGTCACACGTTCCCGTGAAAGTTCCTCTCCCCCCCCGTTGACCTAAAGGAAAACCTGGCCTCAACTAGGCCACCCAGTCAATGGACCTTAAGGCAAACCCAAGCCTCCTAACGAACTCAATACCCTTTATTCGCTCAAAATCGCTCATTCTGAAAATCTTATGAACTCCAAACGCTCTATTTCAAGCAAATGATCACCATTCGGATAATATAGTGCCGGATAACGCCAACTCCGTTCATTAAATCTCCAAAGTAGCCAGTTTCTCCACTATAAGCATCATACAGTTCATTAGATGCCCTCTGAGACCGAAAACCCCTAAAGCGAAGTCTGCGATGGGCGCTCATAAGAAAACCGACCTCGCTACCCTGAGAGATCAGCTTTTTTAAAACGGCCAATGCTGATAAGGGAACTGTAGGACGCTATTTCGGCAAATAGCAAGGATGCTGGGGTATTAGCGGAACTACAGGGTCTTATTTCCTCCAAAAGAGCTGAATTTCCCACCAAACAGCAAAATAGCGTACTGTAGTTCCCTCAGCCTTACGATAATGACACTTTCGGCTATATTAGCGTACTGTAGTTCCCTCATCTGCCAACCAAAAAACCCAACCGCTAACGCGGTCGGGTTCTCAAGTTTCTACTCTTTAATCGACTGTCTAAACGTCGTCGGCGACACGCCCATCACCCGTTTGAATGCTCGGCGGAACGAATGGGAACTGTTGTATCCGACATGTATAGCAATTTCATCGACGTTATATTCGTTGTGTTTCAATAATTCAGCAGCGTGATCCATCCTTATCTTTTCCAAATGGTCGGATAAATTAGTGCCGGTGACCTCTTTGAACAACTGCGAAATATACTTTTCTGGACGCTCCACTTTTTCGGCAATGCGATACAGGTTCAAATCCGGGTCCGCATACATCTCTCCAATGTAATCGTTGATCTGTTTCACCGTTTTGATATGAATATCACTTTTCTTGCTCGAAATAAGTCCGCACATCGCAACGATGATCTCTGTTATTTCTCGGGAAATAACCTCCGTGCCCTCTTGTGTCTGAATGCTGATGATTCGGTCTTTCATTTTCTCGAACATGGGCGATTCCATCAGCGCTTTTTGATCGAGCAGCTTGAGCAGCGTACCTTTCAATTCACCGATAAACTGATGCTTCATCTCCATCGACAGTTCCCTGTTTTGCGTGTTTTGCTCCATAATGGACTGCACGATACGCTCAGCTTCTTCTACGTCTCCTGCTCTGATCGTACTAATGAGACGCAGTTCCACATCAATCGGATAGTAATAGGTAGTGCTTTCGATTCGTGTCTCGCTGAACCAAACCATTCCTTTGCGATTCATATACACAGCGTATTCCAACGCTTGCCTTGCTTGTTCGTAAGCGTGGCTAACTTCAAGAATTGAAGCAAATGGATCTGACATAGCAGCCGTAATTGTGATCCGATACTCGCCGAAAGCCGTATCCGCAAGCGAAGTCAGGAGCTGTTCGATATCCTCTTTGCGAACTTCCTCCAATTCCTCCTGACTAGCAGGTGTGAAAATGGTTACGATTCGGTCTGAACCCAAATCTGTCATATGGACGTCCAAGCGGCGGCCTGACTCCAGCAAAATTTGCTTCAAAATTAGTCTTGCAGCGTTAAGCTCATTCAAAATTTCAACGCTATCCATCCCCGAATAGCCGTTAATTTGCAGAATCCCAGTAAAGCCGACCGACATGTTCAAACCTGTGTCCGCTTGTGCGGCGGCCGAAGCAATCTCTTCTTTGGATTGAAACTCCCCGGCGATTAACCGCTTCAAGAATGCATCGCGGATAAGTGGAAGCTGCCGATTCAATTCGGTTTCCAAGCGTTTATTATTGGTCAAAATATGCGAGATATTCCCTTGCAAAAAATCGTATTCGTTACGCCCTAATGTCTCATCCTTGCCAAACTGTTCCTTCATTACACCAAGCAGCCGATTGATTGGAGCTGAATTGCGATAAGACAGCATAAATCCAACAATAAGCCCAATGAACAGCGCCGCACCGGTTACCGACCAGGTGATATACTTAATTTTATTCGCATTTTCCATCAAATTATGTCTGGGAATTCCCGCGCGATACACCCAGCCGGATTGATCCGAACGAATCGTGATGACGAGGTCATCCTGATAAAATTGACTCATTCCCTCTTTATCCAATCGTTTATCTGACGATAATTGTTCGATCTCCTGCTGATTAATCCCTTGCAAACTAAGCGTATGCCCCTGCGCATCACTTATATAAGTCCAACCTCCGTCTGGATCACGCAGACCCGATAATAAACCGTTAATGGTTTGTTCATCGAGGATCGTTACGACGGTTGCAGGCGCAGAATCGTTAAAGCTGTCTAATGGGAGCGATTGCATAAAGGTCATTACCGAGGTTTGTGTGCCATTGTTCATAAATGGGCTGAGCGGCATCATTTCACTTCGGTGCGTCTTATCCAAGATCGAGCTCTTCCATTGCTCCAACGTTAGATTGGTATAATGAGAAGTCAAATAATAATGCTCAGGCCGAAAATAAGCATTGCCCGGGGTAATAATGACGTTGAAATTTTTCAGATAAATGTAAAAGTGTTTTAAAAAATCGTTGGTTTGGCTGTAAGCCTTAATATCTCTGGATATTTTCCAGATCCCATAAACATTCGCTTTCTCATCTACCAAATTTTCACTTAAAAGCAAGCTCAAATCTTGATTTAACGCTAACTGTCGCGTAAAACTTTCCACTTCGGCAATCCGCCGCTCCAAGATTTCTTGACTCTTTTGCAGCTGGGTCACCTTGTTCTCAATAGAAATTGTTTGCGTTACCGAGATCGCCGTACGATAGGACATGTAGCCGGCAATACTTGGGATGATTAGAATAATAATATAAGAGATCAAAAACCTACGAAAGATACGCGAATACTTAGGCACGACAGCTCCCCCTCCTTGTGCTTAAGCCCGTATGAACCGAATATGCTCGCCTTGTGTGGTTTCGATCGTTATGAGGCTGTCTGTCCATACGGTTTGACCGCTAGAACTTATCATTTTCGCTCCTTGATCCCACGGATTATAGAGCCGAAGCAGCGTACCCGCTTCACTATAGATCTCGATCCATTGAATGTCACCTTGATCAACCTGTGCACTGACGAGAAATCCGCCAACTGCGCGCAATGTGGTAAACTCAGCATCGATTTCCAGGTTCCAATTCGGAAAAAAGCGCAAAATACCGTTGTAGCTTTGCAGCAAACATTCATTGATAACAGCTGGCAAAGCAAAATTCTCGAACCATATCCCCATTTTACCCATATAGGCATATCCGGTCGTGTCCGAATATCTGCCTCCAGCTTGCAGCAGTTTATCTGTACAGGTGCCGTTCGGCAGTAAACAGTAAGCGACGTGGCGTTTAAAGCGTTCCAGATCGAGTTGTCCTAAGCGAGCCCCCGCCATATGATAGAAAACGAGATCATTTCCCCCCTCATTACGGTGATTGCGATAGGAATTTACGGCGATGTCATACGTTTCCGGCAGCGAATGCAGCCCGTGATCTTCTCCGGGGAAAATGGTCGAAACTCCGTTAGGCACATTGTAGACCACTTCCGGATCTTCGCCTGGCACAGAAACGAACACCTTGCCCCGCTGGGAATCTGCCGTCGGATAGTCTGGAAATTTCAGCAGAACCTCTTCCACTTCTGCAAGAAGTTCGGCTTCCGCTTCATTAAGCGACAGCTCATCGCAGGCTCTAATAAACGCTTGAAACAGGAACTTTGTTAAGGTTAAATCCACGATGCAATCTCTATTCTTCTTAAAGCCTGGTGTTAATTCATAGAGCTCTGGTACAACAGTAGGAAAAATATGATAACGATCATCCCCCCAAGCTTCGCCATGGGCATCCGGTCGTTTCATATAGTCAACCATAAACAAAACAGCTTCCTTCATAGGGGTGAATGCCCGCTCTGCCAGAAAGGATTTGTCCATGGTATATAAATAATGCCACCAAAGACTTTGCACCGTCCATGGTGTTTCACAAATCTCCCAGCCCCAATGCGGCACAGGATAAGGCATCACATTCATGTCAACGGGATAGGCGGAATGTGGATAATAGGCTCCACGCAAACCATAATAGTCCCGCGCCCATTTTCGACTAATTGGCAGCACATGATCCACCATGTTCACATAAGCCAAATGCTTATCGACATGGTTGCTTGAAAACGCTAGCCAGAAAGGCTGCTGCGTATTGTAATTCATATGATAATCGCCATGCCACTCGGCACCAATCATGCCATAGCTCCAATTGGCAAAAATGCCCGGGCAAGTGACTTCTGCTTTCACAGAACAATGGAAGAAATACAAATTTCGGTACCAGATTTGTTCCAACAAGGCATCCCCAAGGGCTACACCAGACCGTGACCAATATGCTTCCCAACTCCGATTAGCGCTCGAGTAAGCTTTATCGTAGATCATCTGTGTAGGCGGTTCGATCGGCTTTACTATTTCGGTAATGACGGACGCAAGTCCTTCTTCTAACTGGACACAGACGAAGAATTCATCGCTGGGCGCTAACCGCAGCTCCAGTTCATGTCCGCTTGGCGATACTGGAATTGAATCGGATAGTATGGCGGATAGTCGGAATGCGCGGTCTGAAGGAGCGCTGATTGGTTCAGCTCCAGCTTCCGTTTGATCGCTGCTGGCATAAGGCAAAGTCTGGTAGAACCCCGCCATCTTGCTCGCAAGGTTAACCGTTGGCTGATGTGGAGGAATCTCTTTAGGCGTGGAAGGATCCGGAATTAGCTTCATGCGATTGATGAAAGAACCCGCAGTTAAGAGCGATCCTGCTTCCTTGATCGTTGCCCACAGGCGATCTGTCTGCTGATCAACAAACACTTGGAGCGTGGCCGGAGTTCCTTCTACCAGAAAATGAATATCGCAAATCCCGTTCTCGATATGCACGGTGTGGCCGAGCACTTCTGTTGTACGTTGATCGAAGCCTAGCAGCAGAGAACCGCATGGCATCGGACGCGGGTACGGAAAGCTGTAATTTTCAGCAGCCATCGCTACATAATCTTGATACCAAGAATCTTCAGTTAGTGAGGCGTAATGCTCGGGTATGTCTTTCAATCTAGCAAATAATTTGTCAAACGTACCAATCTTCTCTTGATTATGTTCAGCAATTCGGATATCCCATACATTGTTATGTCCAAAATGGATAAGCACCGAATCGGGCCGAGTCGTGACAACGGCTCCCAATCCCCCATTTCCTAATAAAGCGCCTTCAAAAAAATCTGCAGCCGGACGATCTGCTTGAATAGGATGCCGGCTTGCCTGATGTAATGTGTTCAAATCGATAACCTCCCTAATGAAGTGCCCAGAAGCAAAAAGCCGAAGTTGATATGATAGCGCTTACTTCCTACTCGCCTGATTATATCGACTTTACTTGTTGCCGCCTAGGTACACTTGGGTGGCTAGCATACAATTTTCCTATTTCTACGCTGTCACTGCAATACGCCATTTAGCTTGAAGACTGCTCCAGCTTGCAGTACAAGGGATTTCACGTGATTCCGATACTGCAGTTGCACATTGCCTGGTGAGAAAGCTTGAATGGTTGCTTCGACAAGTTCTCCATCCTGCCAGACGAGATCAACTTCTATGTTTCCCTTAGCGCGAAGGCCAGACACCTTGCCTGTTGACCAGGCTTGGGGAAGCGCGGGAAGCAGCTGAATGTCGCCAATTCGGCTTTGCAGCAGCATATCAGCAATAGCCGCCGTTCCCCCGAAGTTGCCGTCTACGACGAAGATTTGTTTTTCTGCTCCGGCAATACCCGGCTTCGAATAGGTCAACAGGTTGTCGAAGCATAGTTCGCCGATCAAATGGGTCAAATGCTTCACGGCATTCTCGCCATCGTGCAACCTCGAGAAGCTGGCAGCGAAAGCGGCAACCGTGAACTCCACATCCTCCAGCTCTGCTCGAGTCATGCGGTTCTCCAAGGTTGTTCTTGCCGCTTCGCTTAATTCCGGCGTCCCCTGAATCGTTATTTGATCCCCTGGATACAAACTGACCAAATGGGACAAATGACGATGATCCGGCTGAGCCTCTGCATAATCCTCAAGCCATTCCTGCAACTGTCCTCGCTTGCCAATTTGCAGGGGCGGCAGCATCGCGATTGCTTGCTCCAACCGCTTTTGCAGGTCTCCATCTACCTCAAGCAACTCGGCCGCTTCCAAACAGAAGACGAACAGATCACGCACTAACACTTGATCAAGCGTTGCCCCCATTGACAATTGATGCTCATGGTCTCCAATATAAAAGCTGTTCTCCGGTGAATTGGACGGCCCCGTCACAAGCCAGCCATAGGTCGGGTGCACCGTCATGTAATCGAGGAAAAATGCAGCCGCATCCTTGAGCACCGGATAAGCGCGCTCAGCCAAAAACGTTCTATTCAGGTTGTATTCGTAATGCTCGCGCAATTGCGCCGCAATCCATAGACCGCCTGTCACATTCAATCCCCAAGACGTTTCCCAACCGGGAGCCGTAAATCCCCAAGCATTGGAAAATACATGCGCTGCCCAACCTTCGCAGGCATAAAACTGCTTCGCAGTTCTTTTACCCGCTATGGCTAATTGCTCAATGTAGGAGACTAAAGGGAGGTGACACTCTGCTAAATGACTGACCTCGGTGGGAAAATAGTTCATTTGCGTGTTAATATCCAGATGATAATCACAGCTCCACTGCATCCGATTCGCTTCCCCATCGTTCCAGATTCCTTGTAAATTCAAAGGCAGCGGAGAGTCTGCGCGTGAACCGGCGATCATCAAGTAGCGCCCATATTGATAAAATAGCGCATAAAGCTGCGGGTCATCCACTTTATTTGCACGGAACAACCGAACCCTTTCATCCGTAGGCAGAGTTGACGCTTCGGAATGACCGAGATCCAGGTTAACCCGGCCATATAACTGCTGGTAATCGGCTAGATGATTGGCTTTCAGCTGCGGATAACCGAGCGCAATGGCGCTCTCCACTTGTTGTTTGGAATCCTGCAGCCACTGCTCATCGGTTTTGCGATAATCGGTATTGACAGCCACATAAATGCAAGCTTCATCTGCACATGTCACGACAATTTGCGATCCATCTATCGCAACAGTGCCGCCTTGAGCGACCACTTTGAACAGGCCCTGACAGCACACGCCGCACTCCCCGTTACTATGCATCGTCTCCGCTGCTTGTCCGTCTATGGCGATCGTATCACCATGAACGGTTTGAATCCCAAATCGATCCGTCAATCCCTCGACGCTGAGTGTAAAGGAAATTCCCCCTGCCAGCTCACTCCATAACCGTGAAACAATAACGTGGTCCGCATGCGAAGCAAACGTCTCTCTGTGGTAACGGCTGCCCTTGCTTTCATATGACGTATGTAAAATAGCATTATCCAACTGTAATTCACGTTGATAATGAGTTCCCTCATGCTCCGTTTGCAAAATGAGATGACACATCGGCAAATTCGTGCCGAAATTTTGCTTTTTAGGCTGCAGCAGCCGCTTGGCCTGATCTTCTCCCTGCTTGAAATCTCCGGCAAAGAATAGCTCGCGCATCGCTGACAAATCGCCTAATTCGTTGTCCTCGCTTGCGATTTCTTCCGTTTGCCCAGACCAAAAAGTAACTTCAGACAATCGCCATGTTTCTTGCCTGCTTCCCCCATAAATGACGGCTCCCAGTCTCCCGTTCCCGATAGGCAAACCCTGCGACCAATCCTGGGCTTCCGTTGCATACCATAATTTCATCTCATTCATGTCAGATGTCCCCCTTGATTATCATATACTATTTATCATGTATGATTAAATAGTAACATCGCTCCTATTCGATGTAAAGATAAGGTTCCTATTCTTACTAATAACTATTTCTTGGGAAATAATACGGCTTCTTATCCTGTTCATTGTCCTCTCCTATTTAATCGCACACTATCAGGAAGAGCTGCAAATTGAGAGTTTGCTTGCTTTTTTCCCTATTTAGAGGTCACGATGAAGGCTTTGGGGATATCTCGCATTTTTACACTATTTTCAAAAAAAAACATCACTCCCCCCTAAGCAGTATCGCATAGAAGCAATGAAACACAAGAAAGGCAACACAGCGGATGCCTGGTTGCCTTGCAAATTCGATCTTTAGATATCTGACTTCCGCCGCAGCGATTCCGCAAGCAGCATGAGCGTTAACCCTTGTCCATACAACGTTGGATAAATCGATATTTCTTGGTAGGCGGGAATGCTCTCCATTACTGGAGTTCCCCCCGATACTCCCCCCACAACACCTGCTGCCGAAATAAATGCAGTACTAGCAATAAGCGTACGCTCCACCGCTTCGTTATAATGGTCTTCCTGTTCTAACAGGCCGATATCCATCGCTTTCCATACCCCATAGGCAATACCTGCGCTTCCCGATATTTCGCGGTAATAATCAGGATAATCCATCACCGTACTCCACAAGCCGTCAGTCTGTTGGTAAGCAAGAAGACCGTTCATCAACCGTTGATAGCGTTCCTGCAACTCAGTCGGAATCGTGATGAGCGGTTTAATTTGTTCCACGATCAAGGGAACTCCGCTTGCAATCCAAGCATTTGCCCTAGTCCAACGAGCTGCGGACATATGATCGCCAGTCGCGCAGTTCCAACCATGAAACAGCACATTCGTTTCGTCATCTTGAAGCAATCTGAGATGGATCAACACTTGCTGCAGCGCTTCTTCTGCATACTTCGTACTGCCAATCAGCGAAGCGGTCCGTGCTAGAAATAATACCGCCATAAAAATTGTATCGGCCCAAACTTGCTCGTGAAACTCTGCTTTTTCGGTAACGGTATGCTCAAAAGCCAACTCCCTCGTACGCGGCGCCTCATGAATCATCCATTCCGCCACACGGATGGCCTCGTCGCGAAACCAGGCATCCTTCGTATGCCGATACAGTGCAGGGAATATCGCGAAAGGCGCGATGGAATTTATAACCTTATTCCCTTTGGCCTTCTCCTTGTTCTGCTCCACCCATGTCAGCAGATAGTCCATAACTTCCGGCTTCTGCGCAGCCTCATAATAAGCCAGCATACTGATTACACCTACGCCTGGCACCCAGTCCCAGTGATGAATATCCATTCCCCATTCACCTTGGTGATCCTTGATCATTTCTTTCCATACGTTGTCAGCAATCTTCTCCAGTGTCAACAAAATCAGCTCCTCTACAATTCCACATGATTCCCAAGTGATACCTTCACTGTATCACCGATGAATCAGCAGAAGCTTGGGATTCCGTCTTGAAAACATGGGGAAAAGTCCAGCGTGGGGTCGGCGATCGGGCCGGTTGGAACATTCCGATAATTTCAATCGGTAAGATCAGTCGGATCGGTTCGATGCTCCTCAACCTTACGAACTCAACAAGCCTTATTTGCTCAAAATGAAGCATTTTGAAATTGTTACGAACTCCAGATGCGTTATTGCGAGCAATTCGCCTTCATTTCGCCTTGAATTTGCTGTATAACGCCAATGGAGTTCATTAGACCAATAACAAGGCTATTTTGGCTCGTATAAGCACATTGCAGTTCGTTAGCTCGATCATGTGGACATAGCGCCTCCTTCACCCAAACCATGAGCAATTCGAACGAATAAGCACTTTCAGCTGCCCTATTTCCATCTACTAGCCCCCGGAAAAGGGCAATTTTTCTCCTTGAGCTTCGCTGCAACTCGCACGATGCACCCACAGAACGAGCAAGTTGTGCCGCCGAGCAGCTTAGGACACGCGCCACACATTCGCAATCGCTCCTGGTAGACGCTTTCTGGCACACAGCTTTCGCCTTGAAACATAGGTGCGCTTAGCATCCTATCGATTTGTACTTCCGTTATCTTGTATTCTTCGCGGCAACCTTTGCAAGACCGATCGCTTTGATTCATTGCAATTAATCCGTGATTAGTTCAAGAACGGTTACCGACATTGGAGACAGGTCTACTTTTAGCAACTGACCATCCCATGCAAACGAGGTAAAAGGCGCAGGCGCTACCCGGTCCGGATTTTCAAAAGTATTGTGACCATCTACTGAATCAGCGGTTAACGTGGTCCCGCTCACACGAACATTCCCAATCGTCAAGCCACGAAGATCGAGATCGACTTTGGCGCTGGCCAGGTGATCCAAATTACACAAGCTGATATGAATTTTACCAGAAGCATCGATGGAAGCTGAACTTGAAATTTGCGGAATCGCATCATCGATATCGCTCTTTAATTCTTTAGTTGTCAAATGGATATCGAGCAGTTGTGCATCCTGATGAACTTTGTACATGTTGAAAACATGATAAGTCGGCGTCAGCAGCATCTTCTCTCCTTCCGTCAAAATCACAGCCTGCAGCACATTGACTAACTGAGCAAGGTTCGCCATCTGCACCCGATCGCAATGCTGGTTGAACAAATGAAGGGTAATACCCGCTACGAGCGCATCACGAATCGTATTTTGTTGATAGAGAAAGCCTGGATTTGTTCCTGGCTCTACATCAAACCAAGTCCCCCATTCATCGACGAGCAGACCGATCCGTTTCTCGGGATCATATTGATCCATAATGGCGGAATGCTTCACGAGCAGCTCTTCCATATAGAGCGCTTTCTTCATCGTACGGGCCCATAATTGTTCCGGGAAGCCGGTTGCCGCCCCTTTTTCTTGCCAAGAGTCCCCTGTAATTGTGTAATAATGCAGCGTCGTTGAATCCATAAAGCGATGGGCTTGCTTCATTAAAGTTTCCATCCAATGATAATCATCACTGTTAGGTCCGCAAGCAATTTTGTGTATGCGGTTATCGCCATAATTACGCACATACGTCTGAAATTGGCGATATAGGTCCGCATAGTATTCAGGACGCATATTGCCACCGCAGCCCCAGTTCTCATTCCCTACACCAAAATATTTAACTTTCCACGGCTCCGCTCTCCCGTTCAATTCACGAAGTTCGGCCATCGGGGAAACGCCTTCGAATGTCATATACTCCACCCACTCGGACATTTCCTGAACCGTCCCGCTCCCCACATTTCCATTGATGTAAGGTTCACACTCCAGCATCTCACACAGCATCAAGAATTCATGAGTTCCAAAATGATTATTCTCTACCACACCACCCCAATGTGTGTTAATCATCCGCTTTCGCTGCTCGCGAGGACCAATGCCGTCTTTCCAGTGATATTCATCGGCAAAGCAGCCACCCGGCCAGCGGAGAACAGGTATTTTCATCTGTTTTAATGCCGCGACGACATCATTGCGAATGCCTTTCGTGTTAGGAATGGAGGAATCTTCCCCAACCCATAAACCTTCATATATACAGCGTCCGAGATGTTCGGAAAAATGCCCGTAAATGTTGCGATTAATAGTACCTTTTACCCTGTCAGCATTAATTGTAAGGCGGTTTGTCATAGGCTAGCCACTCCTTTAATTAATAAAAATATGAATCAATAAATTAATTCATTAATCATTACTTTCATAATAAAAGCATCTACCACATTTTGCAACCGTTTTATTTGCGAAATTAACAATTATCGATGTGTCGAATAAGCCAGGTCTTAATCTCATACGGCATAATCTCACAACTAATCGTCCCTGTCATGACGTCGCCGATCGGCTGTTCTCTTAAATCGGTTTCCTGCCAAGATGATACAAGGAATCCGGTTTCCACCGAAAGAGTGCCTCGCGCTCCGGCAAATTCGTGAACACGAACAATCAAACCGTGCCCATCCTCTGCCCATTTTACCGCGTCAACCATAACATTCGGCAGCGACAAGCGCAGCAGAGAATAGCTTTCTTGGGAAGATCTGCCGGCCATGCTCGTAAGCGGATTATTCAATGCCCAAGCCTCCTGAACAGTTCCACCGGCATACCAGTCACCCTGATGTGGAAGCAACGAATACGTAAATACATGCTCCCCTTGGTCTGCTATAGGGTCTGGAACCATCGCCGATTTAATGAGTGTGAGCCGCATGACATGGTCCTTGATATCATAGCCGTATTTGCAATCATTCAGCAGGCTGACGCCATAATCCCGCTCTGACAAATCGGCCCACTGATGTCCGACTGTTTCGAAACGCGCATAGTCCCAGCTCGTATTCCAGTGCGTTGGCCGCTTCACATTGCCGAATTGAATATCATAAGTCGCTTCCGTCGAGCGGACAGCAACGGGAAAAGCCACTTTCAATAATTGCCGCTGTTCATGCCAGTCAATGCGCGTCTCAAAATCAATGCGCCGCGAATGCGAATAGAGCCTCATCTGCTGCTCAATCGTCGAATCGCCGTATCCCCAGATGAACGCAATGGTAGCTCGCAACGGGCCTGATTCAATGACCTTGATACTGCGGCAGTCTTCTACAACCCTTTTCTTTTCTGTATAGAAAATGTCAATGTCCCACGCCTCATGCCGCCCTTTTGGCTTATCTTCGAACACTTGCAATTCGTTGCCCCGCTCGCCGCTCGCCAGTACTTCCCGCTGAGCCTGCTTGTCATACAAGCGAGTCAAACTACCGTTGTCATCCCAATTCAGCACATAAAAAGGAGTCTCCAAACCGTTCATTATCGGTTGAAAAACCTCATCTTGGGATGTACCACTCCAAGCTTCAGCGGCAGTCAGCGTCAAACTTCCCAGCGCCGGCAGTTCCGGTGTCAACACAAGCCAGCCATTCTCAGTTCGCTGCGCATCGCACCGACCAGTCGACGTGGCCCAGGCGGCTTTATCACTCGCCGCACTTATTTCCACAAGATCAGTTCGTGTCCAAGACGAACTGTTCAGCACAGTGATACATGTATCATCGCCATTGTTTGCCCATGATAACGCACGAACATCTCGCGCAATTTGTTCAGCCTCGTGATATTCCGCCCAGCTGTCTTCGTAGACTTGGCGAATGGATGAGCCTGGGATTATATCGTGGAACTGATTGCGTAAAATGATTTTCCAACCAGCTTGCAGCCTCTCAATGGGCTGCTGCTCTGCGATTGGAGAACCGGCTTGCAAGGCTGTCATCGCCTGAAGCCACTCCGTTTCCCGATACAACAGCTCCAGTTTGCGATTCATCCGTTTGTTGTAAGCTTGACTTGTATAGGTGCCGCGGTGCAGCTCTAGATACAATTCGCCATCCCACGTATGCACATAAGCATCGGACGCTTCTACGGTTTTCTCTAACTCAGCGAAAAAGGCATCTGCACGCCCTGTTGTCACCTGCGGCAGACCTGGCAGCTCATCTAACCGCCGCCTCATCTCAAGCATCTCACGATTCACACCACCGCCACCGTCACCGTAGCCATAAGCCAGCAGCAAGTTGCGATTCAAGTTCTTATCGCGATAGCCTTCCCAGATTCCATTCACTGAGTAAGGGGTAATTGCCCCATTATACGTATAGTAAAAGGCACCTTCACCGCCTCCTGGATCAGGCGTCGTGATGAAGTGCGTCAGCACCTCAGAACCGTCGATGCCCCGCCAACGAAATGTGTCGTGCGGCATTCGGTTGTACTGATTCCAACTAATTTTCGTCGTCATAAACATCGTGATGCCGCTTTTCTTTAAGATTTGCGGTAGCGCCCAGCTGTAGCCAAATACATCCGGCAGCCACAAATACGTGCACTCGACGCCGAATTCCTCTTTTAAAAAGCGTGTTCCATACAAAATTTGACGTACCAGAGACTCCCCCGAGGATAAATTGCAATCCGCCTCCAGCCACATCGCACCGCCGGCTTCCCAGCGTCCTTCCGCGATTCTTTCCTTGATTTGTGCATAAATATCCGGATAATCCTCTTTGATATAGGCATATAGCTGAGGCTGGGTTTGCAGGAAAACATAGTCGGGAAACTGCTCCATCAGTCTCAATACCGTGGAGAAAGAGCGGGCTGCTTTTTCTCTCGTATGCGCAAGCCTCCACAACCAAGCTACGTCAATGTGCGTATGACCGATACATTGAATAACAACAGGACTTGTTTTCTGCTGCCTTTCTAACCCTTCTCGCATAATCGCTCTGGCTGCGCTGATAGACGAATAAAACGTTGATGATCCAGGCCGTGACCAGTCTAATTGAAGAAAAGCTCTATCCACAATAGATAGTAAACTATGCTTTTCAGGCTGATGTTCAGGCAGCAAACGAACCGTGTCAATGACCGCCTTCGCAGTAAAATACAAATCATCGGTTTCCTCATCCAGCCAGCATAGCTGCGCTGTGTGCAACCTATGCTCCAAAGGATCCGGCTTTGGATGATAACCTCCTAGGCCAGACCATAGCCGAAACGATAGATTCAGCTCTTCTCCAGCCAACGCCTCGGGCAGAAAAACCTCCTGATGATTGCTGTCCACCCCTTGAAAGGGCTGACCATTCACAAAAAGCAGCGATTCAAAACCGCTGTTATGTCCGCCCCCCGTTGTGCCAAAATCAAAAAGACCGAGCACTTTTTTACCAGACCATTGGGCTGGAATCTGCACAGATGCCGCTAACCAGGCGTATTGGTCATAGCCTCGCCAAGTATCGCCAAGCCGAATCGTCCCCCACTCCCCATGCTCAGAAGGGTACTCTCCAATATGTCCATTTGCATCCAAAGCGAATCGGAATTCATTCAGTTGAACCGCATCACGATAGCGGTAAGGTTGAAGCTCCTCCACGCGTTTGGCAATCTTCTCATAAGTCCATAGCATCTCTTTTCCTCCAAATCATTTTTTGATATAACGTGTTATCATGCAAGGGGAGGCCTTAACCTCATTGTTACTATCTCCTAGTATTCGCGAATTTCCAGGCGGCAAGGCACACGAATTGTCGAGGTATCTGCAAGAGAAACATCAGCAGTCACGTATTGCAGCAACCGTTGTGCAGCAAGCTCTCCCATATGTTGGTACGGAACTTCTACTGCGCTGAGCGGTGGTATCATGTATGCGTTGACTTGTTCCGTATTATCCGCAGCCATTACATAAACGTCTTTGCCAATCCGCAAATGCAACTCATGACAGGCTTCATAGATACGTCTGGCACCGTAAGACCAATTGCACACCACAGCGGCTGGCAGTTCCATTTCACGTAAAATGGACACCCATTCACTCCGATTAGGTTCCCTATCATTTCTCATCCTATTGATCGTAGTCGGATTCAGTCCATGTTCTATCATCCATTCTTCGTAGCCTAATCGGCGCTGACGATCCCCCCAATTCAGCGAATATGCGGGGCCGCTATATACTTCCATGTAGATTGGAGATGAGGATGTTTTTTGCCAAATATGGTCTAAAGCAATTTTCATGCTTGCTTTGTAATCCATGAGTACCGAACAAACAGCTTCATTCTCGGCATAACCGTCAACGCTGATATACGGAACTTTGTTCTCTTGGATCGCCTGAGCCCAAGCTTCATCCGCGTACTGCGTCGCATCCTTAGACACGATCCCGTCGATACGGCGTTCTCGAAACATTTCGAGCAGTTCATAGCGAGCCGCCTCATCTTGATCCGTTCCATACAGCAAGACATGATAGCCAGCTTGTGTGCAACGCTTTTGAAAGCCTTGGAGCATCTGCAGGAATAGTGGATTATCCATGTTGCCGAAAGCTGCAAAACATTGACTCCGTCCGAGCCGCATCCCCCTCGCTTGGACATCGACGCGGTAGCCCAACTCCTCAATCGCCTGCAAGACAGCAGCTCGCGTTTCTTCACTCACGCGAATGCCTGCCGTTTGGTTCAAAACGGCGGAAACCACGCCTCGCGAGACGCCGGCTTTCCGAGCGACATCAAAGCTTGTAACTCGTTTTTGCATGTTGTATTCACTCCTCTTAGAAACATATTAACACGTGTTATCATTCAATGGGAAGGAGGAAGACCACAGGAACGTGCTGATCTGCTGCCATAGTGCCACATTCGAAACCCGAAAAAACACCACCTGTGCTTAACGCACAAGCAGTGTTACTCAGGTTGCTTAGCCATCATTCACTACCTAGTCGCCTCAAAATCAATCTGACATTCTAACGAACTCTATGATGCTTATAGACGCGAAAACGGCCTCTTTGAAAATCTAACGAACTGAATTGTCTTTATGAAGCAGAATATTGGTGGAATCGGGATCTTTTACGTGAAATAACGCTTCTGGAATTCATTATTCTCCAAATTCAATGATTTTAGCTCCAATAAGGGTTATTGAATTCGTTAGCCAACTTCGCTCAACCAACTTCGCTCAAGGTTCACCGACAGAACTCACCAGGTCAATCGACTAGTTATGCGTACTCTTAACTCAGGCAGCAGCCGTTGCCGATTTTCTGGCAATCCGGATCGCCATCAATGCGGCAATCAGGCATATGAGCCCTGCGCTAAGGAATGGCAGTGTATAACTGCCCAGCCATTCACGAACAACACCGCCGCTATAGGCTGCGACAGAAGCACCCACCTGATGAGCCACGACGACCCATCCAAAAATCATCCCAGCCTTTTCTCTGCCGAACTCTTTCGAGGCTAGCTTGACCGTAGGAGGAACCGTTGCGATCCAATCCAACCCATAGAAGACGGAGAAAATAATCAAAGATGTCGGGCCTGACTCTAAGGCAAAAGGCAAAAACAACAGCGAAAGTCCGCGCAAGCTGTAATACCAGAATAGCAGCCAGCGATTGTCGAACCGATCTGACAACCATCCGGAAAGCGTAGTGCCGATCAAATCAAACAAACCCATCATAGCCAGTAATCCGGCTGCCATAATTTCAGGAATACCATAATCGCCGCAAGCCGGAATCAAATGTGTTCCGATTAAGCCGTTGGTCGAAAATCCGCAAAAGAAAAACGTCCCCGCGAGCAGCAAAAATGTTTTATTTTTCAATGCGGAAAATAAGGTCTGAATCGGTGTTATGAAAATATTGCCTTTGAACACATCTGGCTTGGCAACCTCATCTGAGCCGTAAGCGGCGATTCCCAGATCATAAGGGTGATTCCGCATCCATATGGCGACCACAACAACAAGAACAAGAATAGCAGCTACTGAGGTATAAATCGCATAACGCCATCCGATATCCACGATAATTTTGGCCAGCAGCGGCAAGAATAAAAGCTGTCCTGTAGCAGCGCTGGCTGTCAGCATCCCAACTACCAAGCCTTTGCGTTTTACAAACCACAGATTCGATACAGTAACGCCTAGCACATTGGCCATCATCCCCGTTCCAAGCCCTGCAACCACACCCCACAGAATTTGAAATTGCCATAAGTGCGTCATGAGCGGCGTAATGGAAAGACTGATTGCGAGAACGATCAGGGAAACCAACATGATTCTTCGAATTCCGAATTTCGCTAATAAAGCCGCAGAAAAAGGACCAACTAGGCCATACAGGAAGATCCCGACAGAAATAACACCCGAGATACCGCCACGCGACCAGCCAAACTCTTT
The DNA here is from genome assembly GCF_022163125.1 of Paenibacillus sp. HWE-109. Taxonomy (NCBI): domain Bacteria; kingdom Bacillati; phylum Bacillota; class Bacilli; order Caryophanales; family Paenibacillaceae; genus Paenibacillus; species Paenibacillus sp. HWE-109. The sequence continues at coordinate 4,357,419 of NZ_CP091881.1, forward strand.
TTCGAAAGGAAGCATTAAAATACTTGGCATCGCCCTGATGCCCGCGGCAACTAACAAAGTTACAAAAGTGATCAATACGACCACCCAGCCATAAAATAATTTGGTCGACCTGGTCCCCGTCTGCATTTGATTCATTTGAAAAATCCCCTTTATTTTAGTTGTACATACAAAATATAAATCAAAAAAATTAGTTCTCCAACTGGTCACTGGTTATTTCCAAGTTTTGCGACAATAACACCGCTGTTTCCTCACCGAGGATCTCGCAATACCGTTGATGCAGGCGTTTCGAAGCTTTGCGAATTTCGCTTTCAAGCTCCGTCCCTTTGGGAGTTGGGTATACGAGTACTGTTTTACCTTGTACTTTACGTTCTACTAACTGTTTGCCTTCCAACTTATCAATAAAACGCGTTAACGTAGATGCTGCAATAGATAATTTCTCCGCTAATTCCTTTTGGGAGATTCCGGGCGTGTTGTTCACAAGTCGAATCAAATAGCCGTACATCGGCGTTAAGCCCGTTGGCGCGAACTCCTCTTCGGCCATCTTGGTAATCAATCTGCTTAATCGATTCGTTGTAAAAAAAAGACAAGTGTGCAAGAAATCTTCATCCATGGCGACTACTCCTATCTAAAATTAATATGTGCAAGGGACATGATTATTATTTACATGCCTCTATTTTGTATGTACAACTAATATATGTTGAACAGTTCATTTTGTCAATACAGAATTTCGCGTAAAACCAAACAATCTTGCTCCTATCATTCGCCAAGAATCATCACAATTCTACAAATGAATCATTGACTTTGCGTGAAATAAAGCTTATGATTTTCCCATTATAAAATAATCTTAATTTAAAGATAAATAGGAGTGTGATCTTATGACTGATTTTGCATCCGTAGTGAAAGAACGTCGTTCCGCCAACAAATTTCTGCCTGACGTCGAAATCTCGAATGAAGAACTCAACGATATTTTTAATACCGTTAAATTCGCTCCATCCGCCTTTAATCTGCAGCATAGTCATTATATTGTAGTGAAAGATCCTACAACCAAAGATGCTGTCTATAACGCCGCCTATAAACAGTACAAGGTACAATCCGCATCTGCGGTCATTGTTGTCTTAGGTAATCTGAATGCCTATCAAGACGTTGCCAAAATCAATGAAGGATTCCTGCAGCTCGGTGTATTCAGCAAACAGGAATATGATATGACCGTGGAATCTGTGACACAGTTTTATGAAGATCGCGGCGAAGCATTTATGCGGGATGAAGCGATCCGCAACGCCAGTCTTTCCGCACAATTGTTCATGCTTGCGGCCAAAGAGAAGGGTTGGGATACCTGCCCGATGATCGGCTTCGATCCCGCGTTGTTGAGCCAAACTTTGAACATTCCTGCCAACTATGTGCCGGTCCTGCTGGTTGCGCTAGGTAAAGAAGACACCGTCAAACGCAGACCTCGCGGGTATCGCAAACCGGTTGGCGAGTTTGTAAGTTTCGATACCTTTTAAGCCGTTGCTACGAATCACTAGCTGATCCAACAATAGCCTTCGCTTGTTGCATCACTTCAACTACAATCTCTTCTGCCGATTGGTCAGGCGTTAACAACCGCGTCCCTTGCCCAGCCCACAACGACATATATTCCGCGTTTTCTTGCTGCGCGGCCGCATTGCGAATCTCGCGTGTGAGTGTATTCTGTGTTGGAAAAGGGAGCGGTTCTGTTCCGCCTTCCGCCCATTGGCGGATAAAGGCATTCTGAATTCCGCGAGCCGGGCGTCCAGAGAAAGCCTTCGTAAGTACTGTGCTTTCTTCCGTACTTGCCAGCAATGCCCGCTTATAGGCTGGATTAGCGCCGCATTCGCTTGCCGTCAGGAAACGCGTCCCCATCTGCACGCCTTGCGCGCCAAGTGCTAGTGCTGCAACAAGCCCTCTTCCGTCCATAATCCCGCCAGCCGCAATAACTGGAATAGTTAGCTTGTCTGCGATTTGAGGCACCAAAGCCAATGTACCGATATTCGCCCCCATGGGATGAGTGGTCATGTCAAATGTTCCCCGATGTCCGCCCGCTTCACTGCCTTGAGCCACAACCGCGTCACAACCAGCTTCTTGTGCCATAAGCGCTTCTCCAACCGTCGTCACCATCGATACCACTATTAGGCCAGCGGATTTGGCCTGCTTCATATACGATTCAGGAAGCAGCCCAAATGCGGTGCTGATCACTGGCACTTTTTCTTCCAATAGAACCTGGATTTGCTCATCAAAATCATTCGCTGACTGAATATCCCCAGTTGTAAGTTCCGCGAGCCCCAGCTCATTCCTTATCGGAATCAGAGCATGTCTGGCCGCTTCAATTCTCGTCTTGTCATCGCGCATCTGGAGGCTGAACAGATTAACCCCAAACGGCGCAGCTGTTTGCTCGCGAACCTCACGAATGGCTGCCCGAATCGCATCCGGCTTCATATAAGCTGCTCCAAGCGTCCCTAATCCACCCGCATTGGACACTGCGCTCGTCAAACGGACAGTCGACGGACCGCCAGCCATGCCCGCCAGAAAAATTGGATAACGAATGCCGAATTGCTGGCATAGCGGCGTATCAAGTTGTAATTTCATCTGGATTCCTCCTTGGAGATCTAATTGCCCATATTCAACCGTTTGCGGCTGCGATAAAGCCGTACAACGACATGAATGGCAACGCCAACCGCTACCCCTTTGGCCAAATCACGCGTTATGACAGATATGGCTGCTGTCGCAATCATAATAAGACTATCACTTTTGGGCATTCTACGCATGGCCCCTACATATTTCCAGTCGAAAATTTCATAACAAACCATCAGCATCACAGCAATTAAAGCAGCCATAGGAATGAGCGCGACTACGTTGCCAAATGTCACAATAAGCAGCAGCAAGCCAATCCCCGCAGCCAAATTCGACAATCGGCCACGGCCGCCAAGCTTCGTATTAATAACCGATTCTGCGACCAACGCACAACCCGCCATGCCTCCGAACCAGCCGGAGATGAAATTGGCGAAGCCTTGGCCTTTCATTTCTTTTTCCTTATCCGTTACTGTTTCGGTGCGTTCGTCAATGAGATTTTGGGTCAACAGCGTTTCAAAATAACCCACGATCGCCAGTGACAACGAATATGGCAAAATGATCAGCAGCGTTTCTAAGCTAAACGCGACCATGGGAACATGAAAGGTTGGCCATGCAGCAGTTAATGGCGCAATATCACCTACCGTCGTTGTACCGCCGCCAATCGTTAAAGTTAGCAGCGTTACAGCGGTTACAGCAATAAGGGGAGATGGAATCGCTTTGATCACTTTGGGCCATAAATAAATAATGGCTAGCGTTACAACAATAATAAGCCCCATCCACCACGATTCACCTTTCAAATATTTGAATTGCGCGATCAAAATGAGAATCGCCAATGCATTGATAAAGCCGGTGACTACAGCATGCGGCACGTAATTCATCCATCGACCCATTTTGAGAATCCCCATCAACCATTGTAGTATTCCCGTTAATACCGTGGCGGCAAACAAATATTCCACACCATGATTCGCCACGAGGGATGTCATCAATACAGCCATGGAGCCAGCTGCTGCTGACAGCATCGCAGGTCTAGCCCCAAAAATGGAAAGCACAATGAGCATGCAAACAGATGCATAGACGCCTACCATCGGATTCACGCCAGCTATGAAGGAAAAAGCAATAGAGTCCGGAATAAGCGCGAGTGTCGCCGTTAAACCAGCGAGAACATCCGCACGCACGTTGAACAACCAGACGTTTTTTAAACGTTGAATCATAATTCCTTGCAACCCCTTTACGCTGGAACAAAGTTATCAAATACCGGAAAGCCCGCACATATAGCGTTATTCTTTCAACGAAATCACGTTTTTTGCGCTTTTCGATTGTACTATGTATTCCTCTGCTAGTACAAAGCTAATTTGGGTTTAGGCGAAACCTAGCCTCACTCTTGATGCCACAGATAAAGAAAAACGACTTCGCCGCCCTGAGAGATCAGCCTCTTCGTAGCGACAAAACCTGTTAAGGGAACTAGAGGACGCTATATAGATAAATAGCAGGGATGCTAGGGTATTAGCGGAACTACAGGGTCTTATTTCCACGAAAAACGCTGAATTTGCCTTGAAACAGCAAAATAGCGGACTGGAGTTCCCTCACCCTCGCGATATGGATACTTTTGGCTAGAATAGCGGACTGTAGTTCCCTCCCAAGTCATTGAACCTTGAGGCAAGCCCATATGCATAAAGAAAAACGCCCTCCAGCTTGCAAATCATGCAAGTTGAAGGGCGTTTTTTTGCAACAGATCAGGATAGACAAGAGAAGACTAGGCATGCAAGCGCAGCCAAATCCCGCTCTTATCATCGGACATTTTGAATCTTGGGAACCGGATGCATTCCGGATCACTCTTTTCCACTTCAATAAGCCAATCTGCATAACTTTGCAGGCCGCCTGCCGCGATACGCTCAACCATCTCTTCCTCTATTTGGCTACTGCCGCTTTCTGCCAAACCTTCTGGCAGAAACAGCCCGTCTGTGACGAGGAACAGACTCTCCAGCATAATCCGGTTCAACTTCCCGCTTTCGAAGTACAGCTCGGCCGCGGGGTCGCCATTCATGACCGAATAGCCCATCTGCGTATTCATCTTCTCTTTATTCGCCGCAATGCGAGGTTTCACCCTAGCCAGCAGTTCGTCTTTCGTCTGGATGCCGGCAGCAATGCCTTGTTCCCACAGCAGCTTCGACTCATGATCAATGTGCGCCACATGATCTCTCGTTACGCTTCGTATGGAACCATCCGCGTACTTCGCATAAATCATGCAATCGCCCGTTTGAACATATTCAATATGGGTTTCCGTTACCCGAATGAGCGCTATGCCAGCCGTCCATAACTGTTCCTTGGCAGCAAGATTAATGCCGCTGGCCGCCATCTCTTGGCGAAGTATCACATTAGCTTGCTTAAGCAGCTGTTCCAAGCTTGCATCATTTGAAACCGCCTGAGATTCAAGAAAATGCTTCATTAATTGCGCAGCCAGCCTGCCTCCAGTTTCCAGATTCGGACCACGGAATGGAACTAGTGAGGTCGCACCATCGATGACGGCGTACAAGCCTTGTGATTCGTTAATTACGATTGCATCTTCATTCCATGCGGCGGTGCCTTGTATGGATATCCATTCCATTTGCATAACGAAACCTCCGTTTTTCAATTCCATTTTCACGGCATATAAGGAAGCAACTGTTCAATTGCCTCACTCTCATCGGCAGCCGGATCACCTTCTATCCGTCCGAGTATGTCTGAGATCATACGAGCGCGAGGACGATCTTGCGAACTTGGTTGCCAATTGGCGAATGATAAAGGCTTAGCCAGAAGCTGATTGTATTTATCAGGCAGCGCAGGATCTTTGCGAAGTTCCTCCAGCACGCTCTGAAGTACTGGCAAATAGCCAGTCAGTCCCAGCATCTTTTTTTGATTGTCTTTGGCGATTAAGAACTGGATCATCTGAGCCGCGTGCTTGCTTTTATTTTCACCCGCCAGGACAGCAAAAGCTGTTAACTTTGGAACAAATTTGTGATTCGTCGTGCCTGGCAGCGGAAGCAGCCCATATGCAAATTTCCCTGCGATATAGCGATCAAACCATTCCACATTCTCACTACCTGCAGCATAAAATAGTGTCTTGCCCGCAATAAAGTCGCTGGCAGCCAAATTATGTTGAAGCGGCTTCATGACTCTCGCATCATACACTAATCCTCTCCACATCTGAAGCAGTTCGGATAAGCGTTCTGTGCGTGTCTCACCGATTGCACCCAACCACAAATTCAAGAAAAGCGAGGGTAAATCTTTATCCATGGCCAGCTCTTGCTGCCAATCTTTTGAACCCGCAGCCGTCCATTTTTCGATAGTTGATCCCAAGTCAGCCAGGCTGTTAAAGGCAAGCTGCTGCACGGACCCCATTCGATTAACCAAATCCCGATTATAAAAAAGGACAGGAATTGACACTCCGATAGGAACAGCCCATTCCTTCCCTTTATAACTGAAGGAAGCCGAAAAAGAAGGATCAATCTCACCTGAAGCAGCTTCAACGGCTGCTGCCATATAGCCGGATTTGGGCTGTAGAGCGCCCATCTGCGCTAATTCCGCCACGCCATAGGAACTGTTCAGTTCAACAAGATCAGGTGTAGTATTGGCTGACAATGAAGTTAGAAGTTCTTCATATAAATCTTCATAAGAACGGAATACACGAACTTTCACATCTACCTGTGGATGTTCATTCTGGAACTGTGAAAGGAATGGCTCCCATGTTTTGTTGTATACCCAGCATTCCAACTGCTCAACTTCCGAACTTCGCTGTTCAGGAAAGCTGCGCACTTGAGAGAAGTAGGTCGAATAAACCGCAAGACTTGCCAACACCAACATGATTAACACGATCCATACAACGGCATTCCTGTTCATTGCTACTCCCCTATCCGGATCCTGACTTTATTCGCTACCTTTAGTATATAAGGAGTTTAGCAAAAGCCAAAATCAAGATCTTTTTACAGTGATAATCCCTTACCACCAGAGAGTTTGCTTGCAATAATGAGGGAAATCAAAGTCGTCATCGTAAGAATGGAGGCAAGCGCAGCGCCCGTTCCAAAATTCGAAGTAATAACCTCGCTATAAATCGTTACAGAGATCGTTGCCGTCGCTCCATAATAAAGCACTAACGTAGAACTTAATTCATTGATCGTCGTAATCCAACTGAGAATAGCTCCCGATAGGACACCAGGCGCCATAAGCCTGCCTGTCGTTTTGAAAAATGTTTTCATCGGCGGAACGCCTAAACTGATGGAAGCTTCTTCAACGCTGTGATCCAACTGATGCAAGATGGCCGTGCTGGATCTAATGGTGTACGGAATTTTGCGGACTACATATGCAATAACCAATATGAACCATGTTCCTGTAAGCACGATTGGCGGCTTGTTGAAAGCAATGATCAGACTAATTCCCAGAACAGTCCCTGGCATTACGTAAGGGATCATGATAATTCCATCCAGGAATGCTGTCACTTTGGATTTGCGGCGAACCAGGATGTAGGCGATCAACATACCGGCAACGACCATAATGATGATGGATAAAATGGAATACGAATACGTGTTAATAATTGCCCGCGGAACCCGAAACAGCACTTCTCTATAGCTCCCAAGGCTAAAACCGCTCTGGAAAACCGGTCCTTTCGTTTTAATAAACGAAGTAATAATCACGGTAATCTGTGGGAGGATCGAAATACAGGCTGGAATAAAAGCAAGAATGGTAAATACCCATTTTAGAACTGGCCTCAACTCTTTGACTTTTGGCGTTCTCATGCCTGTCATAGAAAAGTTTTTGCGGGACACAAAATACCGTTGAAAGAACAGGATTAGCGTCGAACACAAGATCAATATGATACTGAGTGTGCTCGCCATCGCTGGATTCCCGCCCATTTCACTGATGAATTGCTCGTAAGCAAGGATCGGCAGTACCTTAAATCCTTGTCCCAGCAGCATCGGTGTGCCGAAATCAGCGAAGGAAGCCATGAATACCATCAGCGCTCCGGCGGACAAGGTGGGGAAAATAAGCGGCAGCGTGATGGTGCGAAGCCGCTGCCAGCTATTCATCCCCAAGCTTTCAGAAGCTTCTTCCAGTGACGTGTCAATCGTTTTCAGCGCTCCTGACACATACAGGAAGATGTGCGGATAGAATTGCAGGGCGAACACAATCACAATGCCATGCCAACCATAAATCGAAGGAATATTAATCCCTAAGCTATGAATGAACCTTGTAATATAGCCATTATTGCCTGTCAGCAAAATCCAAGAGTATGCCCCAATAAATGGTGGCGACAACAGCGAGGTAATAACCATAATTTGCAGCAAGCCCTTGAATTTGATGGCGTATCTGCTTGTGATATAAGCGAGCGGTACGCCAATTAGAATAGCGAACACTGTCGCTACAGTAGAGACCATGAAACTATTGATGAGTGCGCTGCGATAATATTTCAGTTTCATAAACAAAATATAATTCTGGATCGTAACTTGCCCATCCTCGCTCAGAAAGCTGTTCATCAACAGCGAAAAAAGCGGATAAATAATGAATGCGAACATGAACACGTAAACGAGCAGCGTGACTACTGTCCAGAAATCCCATTTGATTAGCAATAATCTTTGCAAGGTAGTGGGCGGTGACTTATGACCAAGACTCGACTGCACGATACACCACCTCCTCGCCAGAGCCGTTGTACATGACCGATTGCTCAAGCTGAAGATCAATGTAAACCATTTCGTTCTCTCGCAAAATTTTACGGCTAACCGCCAAATGTTGGTGCGCCTCAATGACCTGTCCATTGATCAGCTTTATCGTATAGCTGACCTTCTCTCCTAAGAACGTAACCGTCTCAACCGTACCCTCATAGGTGTAGTCTGGTGAAGGAAAGACGCTGAGTTTGACAAGCTCAGGGCGAATAGAGAAGAGTGCCTTACCGGAGTAGGGCTTAGCCAAATGCAAATTGGTCTTTTGATTCAGCAGCGTCACCTCAATCTCCTCTGCTGCCCCCTTAGCCACTTCGCAACTGGCATCCAGAAAATTGGATGTTCCGATGAAATTGGCGACAAAACGGTTCTGCGGGAATAAATAGATATCTTGCGGCGTAGCAATTTGCTGGACGCGCCCTTCACTGAGAACCGCGATACGGTCGGAAACAGCCAGCGCTTCCTCCTGATCATGGGTCACGTAGATGGTCGTAATATTCAGCTCTTTCTGCAGCTTCCGAATATCCGTACGCATCTTCACGCGAAGCTTGGCATCGAGGTTCGACAGCGGCTCATCCATGAGCAGCAGGGAAGGGCGAATAACGACTGCCCTTGCCAAAGCGATACGCTGCTGCTGCCCGCCGCTCATATTAGAAGGAATGCGATCGCGCAGATGCGTAAGTTCCACCATCTCCAGCGCTTCCATGACGCGCTGCTCAATCTCTGCTTTCCCCACATTGCGGGCCTTCAATCCATAAGCCACGTTATCAAAGACGCTCATATGCGGGAAAATCGCATAATTTTGAAAAACCATCCCAATATTACGCTCATGGGTAGGAATATCATTAATGAGCCTATCCCCGAAATAAATGTCGCCTTCTTCTTGCCGGTAAAATCCTGCTATCGTTCGCAGCAGCGTTGTTTTCCCGCATCCACTCGGACCCAATAAGGTGAAAAATTCACCATCCTGAATCGTAAAATGGGCGTCATTAACGGCTTTGCTCTCGCCAAAATATTTGGTTACATGGTCAAATACGACTCGATTCATATAGGGATTCTCCCTTCTGCTGATTATTCTTGTCCTGTTGTAATTTTGGAGAATCTTTTGATTACTTCATTTTTGTTCGCTGCAGACCAGATAAAGTCGTAGTTCACAAGCTTAATATCTTTCGTTTGCGGCAGTCCTTCTACAGGAGCAACATCCTTGCGTACGGAACGACGTTTGAATTCTTTTTGAATCAACTCTTGCACATCTTTGCTGACAAGGAAATCTATGAATTGCTTGGCTTGACTTAAATTTTTGCTCCCTTTGATAATGGCTGCTGCATCTGGCACTGCCGATGTTCCTTCCGAAGGATACAGCACCCCGATCTTCGATCCGCCTTCAATATAACGAATGGCTGCATCTTCCAATGTGATCCCGAGGGCGAATTCTTTATCAGGCACACCGCGCTGTACGAGGCTTGAGCTAGAGAGGAGCTTGCCATCCAAATTGGCATTCAGCTTTTTCACATACTCCCAGCCTTTGCCGTCATCTCGGCCAAAAGCGGTTAACATCGTGATCAACTGTGTATAGGAGGAACCTGATTTAGCAGGATCAGCGTAAGCGATTTTGCCTTTCCACTTAGGGTCAAGCAAATCCTTCCATGATTTAGGAAGATCATTTTCGCTGACAAGCTCTTTATTATACGTAATGACCATTGGCAATGCATTGAATGGTGTCCATACGTTAGTAACATCCACATAGGCCGGTAGAATATTGTCGATTTCCTTAGTTGTATAAGGCTCAAAGAATTGTTTGTAAGCTTCAAGCGAGTCCGCGCCGCCTGCCCAGAACACATCGCCTAACGGATTCTGCGTTTCTGCCTGAACGCGTTTGAGCAGATCACCGGTTCCTCCTGTAATTAGCTGAACTTCAATCCCAGTTCTGTCCTGAAATTCTTTAATAATCGGATTATTAATTTCAGCGGCATTCGGTGAATAAAGTGTCAACTTGCCCTTACCGGCAGGTGCCGCGGTTGTCTTCGCCGTTCCTGCGTCTTTGGCAGACGGGGAGCTTGAAGCTGAACTTGCACCGCCTGTTGTGCTTGTCCCACATCCACTTGCGATTGAAGCTAAAAGTACGGTTGCTGATACGCCTGTGATCCACGTTTTTCTCATTTTGTCGACCTCCGTTTGATGTAAGGTTTATTAACAATTCCTTATGATTTAACTATACGGATTACGCTTTAACTACACAATGCGACGAAATTTCCTAATTGTTTAAAAAAATGATCACTTTGTAACCGAATTCATTTGAACAACCATAGAAAAACCCACCTTCAAACGCGGTGGGCTTCTTTTTCAATGTTCGTTTTACTAACATATATGTGTCATTCAAGCTAATTGTATCCTCGGCCATTGCGAAATTCAGTCGGTGTTTTTCCGGTATATTTCCGAAAAATTTGACTGAAATATCTTGCATCCTGATAGCCGACAGATACCGAAACCTCGTTGATCCGAGCATCAGGAAGGCCTAATAGCTGCTTGGCTTGCTCCATCCTAATTTGCGTCACATAGTCAATAAAACTCGTTCCGACGCGTTTACGAAATAAGCGACTGAAGTGAGCTTCACTCATGTGAAGCAGGGCAGCCAGCTTGCTTAACGAGATATCCTCGGCATATCGACTTTGAATGTAGGCTTCAATCTGCCGGAAATTGTCCGCGTTAGGAAGTGCTGCTTGCCCTGTCCACTGCAGAATGTCACCGAATTCACTGATAGTTTGCTCAGCTCCGGGCCTTTTATTCCGCAGCGCAACCGAGGCTTCGCGAAACGCCGTGCGCATATGTTCTTGCTTGTGATACGGCAGACTTACGCCAAAAGTCAATTCAAGATTGCCTGCGTAAGCAGCTGCGGTCTGCCGCAGATGCGGAATAATGTCGCCTGAGCCATTGAGCATGATAAACGCTATCCGACTCTCATCGAATTGTATCGCTCTATTCAAGCTGCGGCTTTCCATTAACCCAACCACTTTATGCCAAAGGGACATGCCTGGCGGATTATCAAGTAGTCGCGCATCAACTTCAGTAAGCACAACGCGAAAACCTTCCTTCTCCAAATGACAGCCACGCAGCAGTTCCTCCAGCATGATGCAGGAAGCATCATCAGCAATCCCAAGCATCTGATCATGCAGCAATTTCTGCATAATTAAGACCTGACCTTGCTCCAATTGTTCATGGAGATTCTGCAGCGTTGCAGCATGATCTCTGCTTTTGCCTATTTGTTCGCACACACGAGCGACGACCTTGATCAGCTCATCGGGGTTCGTTGGCTTCAGCACGAAATCAGAAGCCTGCAATTTAATTGCCTGCTGCGCATAAGAGAAGTCATCGAAGCCCGTCAAGAAAATAACCATTAAGTGCGGCAGCAAACTGCGCGCCTGAGCGACCAGGCTCAGCCCGTCCATCCCTGGCATCCGAATATCGGTGATCAGAATGTCAGGCTTATGTTCGAGCACAACCTGCAAAGCCTCTTCCCCGTTAGCCGCTTCTGCCACAATGCTGCAACCGATGTTTGCCCAATCTACGGTTTGTTTCAAACCCTCACGAATCAACCATTCGTCATCCGCAATAACGATTCTATACATACGTATCTACCTCCGACGGATGAGTAATGACGGGAATACGCAGAAGCACCTTCGTACCCGCGCCAACTTCACTTTCAATGTCAAGCTGATAGGAAGAACCGAAGTGCAGCGCAAGGCGTCGTCTCAAGTTGCTTAGTCCAATACCCGTTTTCCCTTCACGATCAGAGACATAGCTATCATCCTCAGCTAACGTCGCCAGCTTCCACTCGGCAATGCCTACCCCATCATCCTCCACGATAATTTGCACCCAATCATCCACACGTTTCCCCTCAATTTTCAGAAAACCGGAGCCTTTCTTCATCTCAAGCCCATGGCTGATTGCATTCTCCACAAGCGGTTGTATCAATAATTTAGGAACGTACAGATCAAGAATATCCTCATGAATGTGCAGCTGCACTTCAATTTTGTCCCGGTATCTGACCTCCTGGATTTTCAAATAGTTATGAATTTGCTTGAGATCTTCGCGAATTTGGATAATAGGATGACTTCGGTTAATACTGAAACGCAGCAGCTCGCCCAAAGCGACAGCCGTATTACTGATCGTTTCTATTCGGTGGATGCGCGCCATCCAATTGATCGAATCTAGTGCATTGTACAGAAAGTGCGGAGTAAATTGTGCTTGGATCGCTTTGAGCTCCGCCTCCTGCACCTTCAATTGCTTCGCATAAATTTGATCGATCAAATGTTTGATCCGCTGCAGCATTTTATTAAAACTCAAGCCTAAATGTCCAACCTCATCCTGATATTTCGAAGTAAACACCACATCCAGGTTCCCTTTCTCCACATCCTTCATCAACAATCTAAGCTTGCGAAGCGGACGAGTAATATATTCTGCTAGTAAATAAGCGAGACAATAGGAAATCAGCATCCCGGCCAAAACAATGAATATCGTCAAATTGCGAATACTTGAACTCTCTTGGGTCAGAGCATTGACGGGAATCACGCTTACAAGCTTGAAGCCCGAAGTATCTGAGGTGTCATAGATCACCATGTTATCGGATTGGCTGTCCTTTACTTGGTTGCGGAAAAAGCCTTTCTTTCCTTGCAGCACTTCCGTCATATAAGGCTTGTCCAGGCGAGTCCCGACCTGTTGTTTATAGGGCAAGCTGGAGATTACATACCCATTGCTATCAAGCAAATAGACCTCTCCACCTGGATATTGATGAGCCTTATCGTACTTATAGGCGAGCGCAGGCTCCATAATATTGACAACAAAATACCCCAGCGGCAAGCCCGATCCAACCTGCTTCAACTGGCGCCCAGAGCTCAGCACCGCACCGTAATCCTCCATTTTTTTCAGCGAGTAATTCGTATCCCAGACAACACTGCCTCCAGCCATCCTTGCTTTGCGGATAAGCCCCCAATTCGGATTGTAGTCACGATACACATTCGGCAGTAAATCTCCAGTAAAATAACGATCGCCATTTTCTCCAAGCACATACAATTCGATATCCCATACCTTGAAACCTAGAAAGCTTTTTAATATTTGATTTACCGTCTGTTCATCCTGGTATTTCTCTTGAATGCTGCGGTCTGCGGGCTTCGCCAAAATTTTCTGAATGTCTCTATTGCTGTAAATATACATGGATAATTGCTCAATATCTTTCACGAAATAGGTCAGACTGTAGTTTACTTGCGATAAGTTCTCCAAAATAATTTCGCAGGCCTTGATCTGAATTTCACTGGATGCCTTCCGATAAGAGAACGTTCCCAAAAACGCAAGCGGTATGACGGCGATGATAAGAAGCAGCAGCGTCAGCTTCGTTTTTAGCTCCAATGCATGCAATCGCCTACTCCACTGAGCCACTCGTCCTCCTCCTCCATTCTTCTTCAATTTCTATTTTTCTTATCATAACGACTAGTCTTTATTTAAGCAATATGACCAAGAGACCGCCGCAGCCCTAACTCTATACATCCATGCATAAAGTATGAATAAGAAATGGATACTAAGGATAAAGGTGGTAGGAATGAATTTACCGAATTCTGTTGATATTTTCGAAGAAACACTGACGAAGCTGCAGCTTCATTGTACAGACCTGATTGTTAAGCACGCCAAAGATGATCTAACTCTCATCTATTTCGGCAATTTAGCTGACACCAATCTCGTTAACATTCAACTGCTCAGCGCGCTGCAGAATATCGAGTTGGAACCATTCGCGATGGAAGACCTCTGCCCATTAATTCCTGTGGGTCTGACGGTCCTCACATGTGAAATGGAACAAGCCATTACCTCGCTGCTTCGCGGTTGGACCGTGGTTTACAAAGCTGGATATTCCGATGCCATACTGGTTAATACCGCTAAACCACCGGAACGCACACCATCCATTGCCGAAATCGAAACGAATGTGATCGGACCGCAAATTGGCTTCACCGAATCCATCGAGACGAATTTGGGGATTGTTCGCAGTTATATCGCCAATGAAAACCTATGTACTGAATCATTGGAAATTGGCGTAAAAACGAAGACACAGGTGCAATTGCTGTACTTGAGCGATGTAGCAGAGGAGCAGACTGTCAATACGCTGCGCCAACGTATCACAGACCTCGAAATAGACGGAGTCATCGGAAGTTCCCTGCTGGTTCAATTTATTGAAGATAATTCCATGTCGATCTTCCCGCAATTGATCTTAACCGAACGACCTGATCGAGTGGGCTTTAGCTTATTGGAAGGTAAAGTAGTTCTCCTTGTCAACGGCAGCAATTTTGCCATCGTTGGACCGAGCACCTTCCTTGATTTTTTCAAATCACCGGAAGACCATTACCTGCATTGGAATATTGCCGTATTCATCCGAGGATTGAGGTTTCTAGCTATCTTCATCTCGATCCTTTTGACACCCGCTTATGTGGCAGCCTTAACCTTCCATTATGAGATCATTCCGCCGAGTCTGCTCGTTCCATTAGCACAGTCGCGTTCCAAAGTACCCTTTCCCCCTTTGTTTGAATCGTTATTTCTGGAGATTACAATTGAACTACTGAGGGAAGCTGGGGCTAGACTGCCTACTAAGGTTGGGCAAACGATGGGCATTGTGGGCGGTATTGTTATTGGACAAGCGGCCGTTCAAGCGGGTTTCACAAGCAATATTTTGATTATGATTGTTGCTTTAGCCGCTCTGTCATCGTTTACAACACCGATTTATTTAATGGGCATCAGTATCCGATTCGTTCGTTTTCCGATGATTATTGCAGCGGGAATTTGGGGTGGTATCGGCATCGTATTCACGATTAGTTTGCTGATCATCCATCTTTTACGTCAAACAAGTCTGGGACATCCGTATTTGCACCCGATCTTTCCACCACGATGGCGGGACCTGATGGATACCGTTTTCCGACTTCCTTTTCCAATGCTCTCCGGACGTTCTACCTTTACCCGCATGCCGAATAAGCAAAGATTCAATAAGGAACAAGCGAAGCAGAAAAAAGACATCGACGAGTAGACGGGTGATAGCCAATGGAAATCTCGGATAAACCGAGGAAAGGACTACTATTTCAAGCATTCTTACTTGTCTTTGTCATAAGTAAGGCCCAATTGGGCGTAGGTGTACTGGGATTCCAGCGCGTTATTTTTAAATCATCGGGCCATGATGCCTGGATCTCGGTCATCTTAGCCGGTTTGCTTACACATCTTTCCATATGGCTGATGATTCGCACGCTGGCGCATTATGATTCCGCGGACTTGTTTGGCATTCATTATGCCTTATTCGGAAAATGGATAGGGCAGCTTCTAAGCCTCGCCTTTATGACCTATTTCGCTTTCTACGTCTTAACGATCTCCCATACGTATATCGAAACCGTACAGTCGTGGATCTTTTCCGATTTCCCGACATGGCTCCTTATGCTGCTTCTCATCATGCTAATTGCCTATGGGGTGACTGGCGGAATTCGAGTAATTATTGGCATGTGTCTGTTTGGTTTTGGAGGTTGGATCTTAACCACCCTATTTTTTTATGCGGCGGTGCAGCATGCTCATTGGAGTTTTTTGCTGCCGATCATGGAGGCTACCCCCTCTCAAGTGTTAGAAGGAGCAAGCAAGATGCCGCTTACGGTCGCTGGGTTTGAGGTCATCCTCTTTCTGTACCCGTTTATTCGCGACCCGCAAAATGCAAATCGTTACGCACAAATCGGCGTACTTCTAAGCAATCTGTTTTATTTGTTCGTTATGACCATCTCCATCGTGTATTACAGTCAAAATCAGATGCCAAAAACGATTTGGGCTACTTTCAGTTTTTTGAAAATTATCCGTTTTCCGTTCCTGGAACGCTTCGAATACATCGCCATTCCAATATGGATGCTGATTCTTGTATGCAATTTGATGTTATTCACATGGGTCATTTTACGCGGGATGAAGCGTGTTTTTCAAATAAATCAAAAGCGATCGCTAGCCGTATTCTGTGTCATACTCTTCGCTTCCTCCTTTATGTTCCATAGACATGGACAAGTATACAAGATGAACTCCCTCTTGAACTCCGTGTCGACCTATGTGATCTTGTACTATCCCCCCCTTCTTTTTCTACTGGTGAAAACCGTACATGCCATTAAGAAAAGAGCCATTCATCGCTAGGATGACTTACGAGGAGTGATATGCGTGAGAAAACGCTTTTGTCTAACGATGTTGTTGAGCACAACCGTTGTGTTCTCGGGATGTGTCAAACCATCCATTTTGGAAAACTTGGCGCTCGGCATTATTATCGGGTATGATGCTCTGGAGAATGAACGCATACTGACAACCTCGGTTTTGCAAAAAATCGATCCCAGCGCCCGAGAAAAGACGCAGGTTGTAGCCAGTACGGCTTTCACCAGTAAAGGTTCGCGCATTTCTTCGAATCGAGAGCTGAGCAAGAATTTGGTTGGCGGACAGGTGCGAGTCGTGATGTACGGCAAAAAACTAGCCTCCAAAGGGATCATCGATATGGTTGATACGTTGTCCCGTGACCCCACCCTTGGCGATATGATTTACCTTTGCGTAAGCGATGATGAAGCTTCACATATTTTAACGCATCGCTATCGGGAAATTTCTAATATTGGCATGTACCTTTATGAAAATTTAAAACAAAATTCAGAGCGGGAGGAGCTCCCTTCCCCAACTCTGCAAGATTTTCTGCGTGATTATTACAGTGTAGGCAAAGATCCCGTTATACCTCTGCTGAAACGAAAGGGAAACGAGGTTTATATCAAAGGCCTCGCTTTATTTCATGATGACCGCATGGTTCATGAAGCTTCGCCACGACAAGGATTTCTGCTCAAAGTAATTTGCAATACCAAGAAGGCGGGATACTACGAGCTGATTGTTGGCACCGAAAAGTTAGCGCAGTATTTGGAACATCCAGATACAGAGGTAAAGCTTGTCTTTGCCAATGCGCGAAGCAGCAGTTCCATTAAGCTTCTTGACACGAAAAAGCCAGAGTTTGCATTGTCAGTGTCCATCCTTGGCGATCTGCAAGAAATCTCAGTCCACTATCCACTTGACAAGGCCGAAGCCATTGCTGCGCTGCAGCAAGAAATCGAAAAGAAACTCAAGAAAGAAATAGAAGCCTTCCTGACTAGTTTGCAGACGAATGAATCGGATGCTGTTGGTTTTGGTGAGGTTTATCGCTCTCACATCAGAAACACAAAGCTAACCAAAGACAAGTGGCATCTCATGTTCAAAGAAGCAAAAATCAACGTGCACGTAAATTTCAATCTGCGGCATACCGGTGCTATCGAGTGAGCCATGATGCAAAGAGGCTGTCACCAAAGGGAAAAAAGCATTACAAAAGATCTCCAGGATCTTCTGCAATGCCTCTTTCCTTCACCTTACCCCATTAACTATAAGTATCCGGTCTTCTTTCACGAGCGAACAAGCTGCGTTTTTCACCAAAAGTTGGCCCTACCGACATCCAATATTCCATAAATTTGGCATTTAAATTGATTTCTACCCCTAACACTTTAGAATCATCTGGACCGATTTCACCTAAAATGTCTCCATTTGGGTTAATAATTCGACTAGGCTTACTCCTAGGGTTACAGACCCATTTGCCGGATCCATCATCTACCATATCACCATTAATTCCAGCAACTACGACATACATGCCATTATCAACGGCTCGAGCGATCTGTTGGATCTTCGATTCACCTGCCGTAGAAATACAGAGAATTTCCGCACCTTTCATCCGAAGGCACCGCGCAGACTCTGCAAAACTCTGATCCCAACAAATCAATAGGCCTACTATTCCGAAATCCGTAGCAAAAACGGGATAATCACTTCCCGGTGTTATACCGTCTTGAGCTTCAAACAGAGGAAGATGAACCTTGCGATAAAGACCAACAATTTCTCCGCTGCGATCAATTAATAGGCTTGTATTATACAAACAAAAACCATCTTTTTCATAAAGATTAAATACGACATAAGCTTGGATCTCTTTCGCTTTTTGGCAAATAGCCTTCACAACTTCACCATTCAAAGTTTGTGCGATCTCTTCGACCCTATAGCCAGAGGAACGATCATACAAGGTCTCAGATAAACAAACCAGATCTGGTTGTTCGTGTCCTGCAAGCTCAAGTGTATTAAGCAGTTCCTGTAAATTAGCGGAAAGATCTGATCTATGATCACCATTTGGATTCACATAGGTGGTCACCAGCTTAACCTTACGTGATCCAGCTGCCTCAACTGGACGAAGTGATGCTTGCCTGAAAGTAACCGAACCGCCTTGGGACCAGCGAAATTCAAGTTCAATCTTCACTGACCTCGAGCCTGCTGGCGGATCCAATCTTTTCTTTAGTCTTGTAAGGCCGTCCTCCGTAATTTCGTACGTATCTATATACCCTCTACCTAACCATTTGCCTGATTGATCCATCCACGTCACAATTACATTCACAGAAACTGATTCATAATCGACCTGCCTCGTTTCATAGTCAGTCATGATTTCATATGAAGTACCATCAAGAACACCATGTATTTCACAATACCAAGCCCCATAAGCTTGAAAAGAGTCCACTGAAGATATGATAAGCAACGTCTCGTTACATTCTAACTTTTTATCAAATATCGGAGCTATTTCCAGTCTTGGTGTCCACGATTGCCAAATTCCAGAAGAAAACGGAGGCAATATGTTGTTATCTTGTACATTTACTTTCATTCGTATCTCCCTCTAGATGAAGTACAGCAGATCCTCGTGCACCTGTACCGTACGCCAACATTACTTCATTAGTCATGTATGCATAGTTCATTAGTGAAGTTTATTCCAAATCCTTAGCATGATCACAGCGGATTCAGCTCTAGTTGTTACGCCATAAGGAACAAACCGGTTACCTGCCGCTCCCTCTAGAAGCCCATGTTCATAGACAGCCTCTACATAGGACTTTGCCCAGCCTGGAATCTGGTTATAATCAGCAATAGCCTGTTGGGTAGTACCCTTCTCCAATTTCATTGCTCTTGAGATTATAACCGCCATTTCTAATCGGTTAATATGCTCTTGTGGACGGAATGTCCCATCCGAATATCCTTCGATCAATCCCATAGCTGCTGCTGTTTGGATAGCAGATCGTCCCCACTCTGGAATGCTGCTGCTGTCAGTGAATGAAGATAAAGCCGATTCTTTAGCTGTAGATAGTTGAAGGGTCTTCAGCAGCATGACAATAAACTCTGTTCGTGTTACCTGTCCGTCAGGATCATAGTTATTTACAACACCTTCGACAATTCCAAGCGCCGCTGCTTTACATATATCAAGCTTAGCCCAGTGATGTTCGATATCCGTAATCGAACATGCCAAGGTCGGAATTGAAGGGTCTTTAGCCGCATTGCGTTTAATGCTTAACGTATAGGTCTTCGTGGACCCATCCTCAGCTTTGACGGAAACGATCAACTTATTGTCTCCGATTAGTAATGGCACTCTTTTTACAGAGCCAATCGTTTCATCTTTCAGCTTCACAACCGCTTTCGAATCTGTAGCAGCTAGTTGAAGCTCTATCCATTCCGCATCCGTCTCCCCTGTATATTGAACAATGTCCGGAGAAAACGCTGGAGATAGTCCTAGTGTCTTCCCATCGGCTACAAGGTTCATTGTGGATAAATTCGTATCTTTACTTGCCAACCCGCCTGATGACACTTCGCCCTCCGTGGTATGACCTGCCATGCGGGTTACCTTAATGGTATAGGTATTCATCGTACTGTCCTCCGCAGTAACTACCACCTCAAAGGTATTCAACCCTACACCAAGTGAGATCGGTTGGCTCGCCTGACCGCTCGCAACTGCTATACCGTTTACTTTGACCCTTGCCGAGGTATCCTCCAACTTTGGCGTGACCTTTATACTTGTTACCCGGTTAGCAACATTTTGTGTGTAGCTTTTCGTTCCTGAGGCAAAATCCTCGTTAAGGGCTCCACTATCGACATTTAAGCCACTTAAGTTCGCATTATTCGATACCCCGGGTTTATACAAGACTGCTTCCCATATTGAATTCCAATCACCTTTCCCAACTACCCGAACATACCTTGCTCCGATCGGTGTAAAGAAGATATCCTCCATGCCTCTCGTGGTTCCGCTGTTGCTGCCTTGGAATACAGTCGTCCATTGCTTCTGATCATCTGAGACCCACACATCGAAAAAATGCTCTTCTCCTACGTACCAAGAACTGCCCAGCCCGGCCACCGTGTAGGATGCACCGAGATCAAATTCGATCCATGACCCTTTATCTTCAGCCGTCCACATCGTTCCCAAAGTGCCGTCAATGGCCTCTTCTCCCTTGCCTCTAGAGGACCGTACAGCTTCAACCTTGTAATACGGCGTAGCAATGCGCATCTCTTTGAGCGATACTTCACCGCTTCCTCCCAGATCTGAGCGATATCCGTTCCCAATTAGCTTAACGAATCTAGCAGATACAGGGGCAAAATACATTGCTTCATAGGTATCATTGCTTCCTAAACTCTCCCCTGCATATCTGGAAGTCCAATTGCTGCCATCCGGTGATGTCAACAGCTCGTATTGATAGTAACGATCCTGCCCATTGAGCCAGGCGAGATCGATATGATCGAACTTCCGAGTTTCACCGAGATCATAGACCAAGTAGGCGCCCGGTACATTATCGGTCCATACGGTATTCAGATCTCCATCAGTTGCTTGTAAAGCAACATCTGCGGTCGTACTGGAATCGATCTCGACTACTTTATATTCGGTCACCGGTAGAATCGAAAATACTTTCGCTTTCAGGGAGAATTCATCCCACTTGACCACCGCCCAATTGGTTATAGAGGCGACCTCAAGTGGAATATAAACGACTCCATTTCTAAGGGTTACCGGTGTTTGCAGCGTTGCGGATTGACCATTGATGGTGATCACATTGCTAGAAATGGTCATCTCAACCGTTGTTCCTCGGCGACTCATTGTCAAAGTCGATCCTTGCAGATTGGTTCTCAGACCAAGCTCAGCAGCCAGCCGTTCATAAGGAATAATCACCTGACTATCACTTAAGGCCAGTTCTGAATTAAAAGCGAAATCAACGCCATTAACTTGCATAACTACGGCATCCTTCTCAGCTTGTACCGGTAATGTTACAATCGCTATTGGTACGGATAGAGTTCTTGTTGGAGAATGCTGTAAGGTATACGTACCTCCTGTAGTAGCAAAATATAACGTACCCTCATCAGGCGTTACCTCATATTCGGCTGAAGCCGTTTCCCCAGCTTTAGTTACCGTCCAATAGCCAGTGCTTAGGTCAGTCACCAATACACGGACATCCTTGTTCGATACTGGCAGTTCAAAGCTGGCAGTGTTGGTTATATCAACACCACTTTTGGAAAAAAGCACAGCCCGATCTTCGATTTTCACACCAACCATCTCATTCGAAACGATCGATTCCGTAGCCAGCGGCTGAGGACCATCCACTGCATCCATCACCTGCATGACATTCAAGAATACATCTGTTTCGGCGTTAGCCTTCGGAGAAACTTCCACACGCCAGGCACCCGCTTCTGTGCTATCCTCAGACCAGGGTTTTTGCGGATAATTGACACCATTGACGAAAAATTCTTTATCTGTTCCGCCAATCTTGGTGATTTCAGCATTATTGCTAGCCGGCAGTAAGGTGCGATTGACCAATTTCCCATTATAACCTTTCTCTGTGCGTTCAAGGGTGACTGTATCGCCTGATATGTGAGGTTCGTTCTCGCTGTGCAGCAACCAAGTTTTCTTGAAGTTGGCATCAGCAGAAGTTACCTTATCGAATACAACCAACGCAGCTGGATGATCATCATTCTTCAGGTTAAGAAATACAAAAGAACGTTTGAAATCCTCCATCTTGGACGTATACGCTTTAGTAAGGTTTCCCTTTATGTAACTATAATCTGGTGTAACTGCATCCGGACCGAGCTGATGTTTGACGACGTCAGCAACTTCATAATTATTCGTGGGATTAAGCAATTCTTGCATCGTAGCAGGTTCTTCATATAAGAAGCGCTGACCGCCATCATTCGAACCAGCTGGAAAAGTTTCGTTAGGGTCATAGACTAACATCGTATTATGCGCAATCGTGCGTTTATTGTAATTAAGATCGTGGGAATCAAAGTATCCCCCCATCGTACCTTCATAAATACCCGAATCTATGGCCAAACCACCCTTGTAATACAGTTGGAACTGTCCAGCATCCATATGCTGGTGGTTCGTGAACATGGTGGTGCCAACCTTCATTGTTGCAACGACGGTAGAAGACTGTACACCGCCTCTCCAACTCGTTCGAGCCGTCATCTGGCCAGAAGGCTCGGGAAAATATTTGGTGAGCGGAAGCGTTTGTTCATTCATTGTCCCCAACTGAGGGTCATCCAATAATATAACCCACAGATCATCCTTGGCTGATTTGTTGTAACTATTTTGCCTCAGAAATTCATTCTTCAAAAAAGGATCATGATAGTAGCTGGCAGGCAGCATGTTCGGCATAGGCTCAGACCAATATTCGCCGAATGGCCTTTGCGATTGAAACGTGTCACCGTTACGCATGAGCTGCCCATCGGGACGACGCGCATAGATCCATTCATATGGGGTCATCCCTTGATCGGAATTAAATACATCACCAGCACCCATCCGCTTGAATATCCATGAGGCAAACACATCCCATTGATAACGATAAGGTCCGTAGGAATCCCCCTGAGACTGAGCATTAGAAGGGTATACATAGTTACGCGGCTCCACATACTCAGCGAAGAACCGCCCAGCTACTAGGTTATATATAGCTGGATTCTCGTCATAAACCGCAATACCAACACTTAACTGATCACGCATCAGTTGCGCTTCGCTGCCATGTCCAACTACAGCACCTTGCTCAATCGCAGGATAGCCAATCTCCATACCTTCGGCTATAGACTCAAAGCGCTGAATGAAATGCGATCGCTGTGACGCGGTCATCAGCGGGTAACACCAGTCATATACAATGGAACCCAATGTAAGAGCTTCACCAATCGGACGATAATCGTGATGTGGGAAGACGACAGTGTTCAAATAATTAGTCATCATGCTGACGGCCTGCTGGCCACTTGGTTCGTCTGCTTGCAGTAAATACAATAAAGCCTTAGCTTGGATCGTCTTCATAATAACATTGTCCATATTATTTTTTTCTTTGGAATTTGGAGCTGGAAGTTCTCCGGTAAAGCTTTGTCCAGCAGCATCCAGCATATGTTCCCAAGCATCCTTTACTTCTGCATGCGCTAGGCGGCTGCGGATCTCATCCAGATCAGTTGCCCTAACGAACAGACGTGGATGTTCGGCTGGCGGCAGCACAGGAGGGGCCGGGTATGGATTATCAGTTGGTGTTGGACCGCTATGTTTTCTTAGCACAAAATCATCCAAATAATAATTACCAGTTGGATGATTTGTCCATGTCCAGATTTGAATCTTCACTGTACCCGGCGGTGCAGTGAAGATTGCAGATCGCAGCTTATAGTCTGTCGATGCAATTACGAAATTTTTCATTGAAGTTGTATAGAGATCCTGATTATTTGAATCGCGGCAAGTAACAAAAATGCGACCATCTTGACCGCTTTCGACCTTTCCATAGACTTCAAAATAGTAGGTTTCATTCTCTGCAACACCCGTGGTAATATTCTGAGCAAATCCTGTATTTCCGGCACTTACCACTACACTGTTTGTACCACTGTTGGCATTGTTACTGACAACGGAGGAGGCACCATCCCAAAATTCCCAACCTGTATCTCCGGATTCAAAGCCTGGATTTACCACTAGGTTTTCCGGTGTCGGAGCGACCGAATAAGTCTGACTAGATACGCTTATATCACTGACATTACTAGCCTCAACTGCTTGAACTTCCTGACTGCCCAACAAACCGTTGGAAATGGAGAGAACCATGAGAAAGGACAAGAAAAGCTGCAAGTTTGACTGCCACTTAAGATTCATCAGTTAACTAACCCCTTTTCAATAAAGTAATATACACCTGCTAAATAGTAACTGGATTACAACATACCGCTGGATACGGCCAGAAAAATATCCCCCCCTTATGCACTCACCATATCTAATTTATTGGGAACTGAATATCGTCGTTATTCTAGTTACTTCATCGTTTTTACGAAAATCATAAATTGGTGAAGTAGTGATCATATCGATGTAAGCGTGTGCAAGAATTCACAGATGCTTGCAATCCCGCATTTGCGTGAAACCATTTACGACAAGCATTTCGTAAGCATGTATACTAATGGAACATCCATGAAGGCCTTACGCAAAGCTTAAAAGCTAACAATATGTGAAAAAGTAAATGATATGATGATATCAACCTGTTGCTATTCATGTTTAAATGATAAATATATGATGAATGAAGGAGACTTTCATGCCTACCCACCATGTTCAAATATGGGCCGTCAATGATGGCGAGAAAATACACCGTGAAGATCTAACCAACCCGAATCGACATTCAAATCGTGTATGGAACTATCAGGTGATTATCGAAAGAAAATATCTGATCTTATTCAGTCTTAAGGCAGGTGAGGCATATGCCCGATCATAAATTCCCATTAAAAGCGTTGTTCAAACTTAGGCTCAAAGAGAAAACTCCTCTTTATTCATCCGATTATTCGTCAGTTTTCTAATCATAATTGCTCTATTGGTTTCGTTTATTTTATTTTCCGTCGTCTACTACAGGGGGGGGATTAAAGATGAGATCATTAAATACAATACACTCAGCTTGCAAAAAACATCCGAAAACTATGAGAATCTAATAGCTGTCATTCATAGTTCCGTTCTAGCCGTTTCACTAGAACTAGAGGAAGTGCAAAGTCCGTCCATTAATTATATGAACGCGCTTTCTACGATGCAGAAGCTCCGACTAGTGATGTCCAATCGACAATTATACTTGGAAAATATATTGTTGATGTTTCAGAATTCTGGCTATACGCTTGAAAAAGGCCGTGGGACTGATGTCAACACCATGTTCGATCGCTATTACAATAGCAAGGATTACAACGCCTCTTTCTGGAACGATCAATATGCTTTACCGTACAAATTCCAAGTACTACCTGCTTCTTCGTTTGCTGAGTCCGATTCTACAGGACGAATGGGTGAACGGACGTTACTGCCCATTGTCGTCAAGAATGAACAGCTTCCGAACTTTTATTTAATCGCTATGGTCGAGGCAGACACCATTTACGCCCAACTGCATCAGACCCTCGACGACCAGTTTTATATCATAAATGAAGCTGATCAACCCATGTATCATTCTCCAGGCGCCAATCAAGTCTCATTACCCAAATTCAAATATCATTCAGGTTATATGATTAAGGATAATATCTACTACTTCTATAAAAAAGGCGCGAGCGGACTAACTTATATTCATGTGGTTCCAGATAACACAATCTCGAGTCAGGTGCGTTGGAATTTCTCATTTGTGTTGTTGCTCATCCTCACCATTGCTATTAGCCTGATTGCTTCCTTCCTGTTTAGCGTTCGACTCAACACACCTGTTAAGCGGATTATTGAAGGGATTCAGAAGTGGAATACCCATCCACTTTGGGAGAGTGGAATCAAGGAATTTAATATCATCCATCACAAAA
This sequence comes from Paenibacillus sp. HWE-109, assembly GCF_022163125.1. Classification (NCBI taxonomy): domain Bacteria; kingdom Bacillati; phylum Bacillota; class Bacilli; order Caryophanales; family Paenibacillaceae; genus Paenibacillus; species Paenibacillus sp. HWE-109. The sequence continues at coordinate 4,383,341 of NZ_CP091881.1, forward strand.
TAAGTGACATCCTCAAATCAAACCAGGATATGCATCAGGATATGTCAGAGAAAGAGTCTCTGCTGCGGTACTACGCTTATTCCAATGTATTAAAAAAGATACGTCATCAGCATGGTGATAGCACACCTTGGCTTCCATCGGATCGTCCCTTTGTTCTGGTATTGTTTAAAGTCAATTACAAAGCTAATCTGTATCGTTTGGAGGTAGATGAGGAACGTGCAACGGTTTTTATCAGAGAATATATCAATCGGATTATTGCGGAGACCTTCTCGGATTCCTTGACCTTCCAGATGGAAAATGATCAAATCCTGTCTATTATTTTCACAGAAATCACTGATCCGAATATCAACCATACACTCAAACAAATTAATCACATGATGGAAGCAGAACGGGAGTATTGCTTCCTTACGATCACGGCTTCAGGTGGTACCGAGGATTGGAATGAAGCGTATCAAAGTGGGCTTGAACAGCTTAAAAAGAGGAAGTTCGATGATGAAACTCAGATTATCGTGGATACTGAGCTGCAAGCTGAGAATATTCGATTAACACAAGCGCAAGAAGAGGAACTAGATGCCAATCTATACAACGGGAACGATGATGTTGTTCTCCTATTGGTGAGACGAGTGCTCGCTAGAATAAGAAAAAGTAATGAGAGCACGAAAAGTGTCCATCAATTCGCTGAATCCATCTTGCTTCATACACAAAGAAATCTTCAGCAGCGTAATATCGACCACACGTTTCTCCGTCAGACTTTCGCTGAATTGCAGAACTGTCATACTTATGAGCAACTTGACACACTTTTGTCCTGTGATATTAAGAGATCAGCCCTGCTTGTCAGGGAACTCAAAGATAAGCGAGACCACATTATTCACTACGTGTATGAGTATCTTGAGAATAACTATGACAAGGATATCACCTTGGATATCATGGCAGATAAGCTGCATATCACCCGCAGTTACTTGTCTACATATTTCAAAGAAAAGACGGGTACTAACTTTGTTGATTATGTCAATTCAGTTCGAATCGATAAAGCGAAGAAGCTGCTGCTTAATCCAGACATTCGTATTCAAGATATTGCCCAGTTTGCAGGCTACCAGAACATTAACTCCTTTAACCGCATGTTCAAGAAATCCACTGGCTTCACGCCCAGTGAATTTCGCAGAAATGAACAACAGTAAGCTTTCTCAGTTTAACACAGCATCGTCCAAAAACCGTCCGATCTAATCATCGGACGGTTCATTGCGCGCTTTAATGAGATGAGCTTATTTCCACTCGCCCTTGATCCCAGACGTCTGTAACACCTTATTGACATCGTCGATCATTTCTTTACCACCCTTTTTCATATATTCGTCGACCATCTTGCTCCAGTTGGAAACCGGCTCCTGCCCAACGATCATTTTCGTTTGCCATTCCTGAGTAATCAAGCTCAACTCTGCTCCCTTGGATGCGAAAACCTCTGAATAAATGCGATCTACAGGATTAATATAAAATTTAGTATTCTTTAACAATTCAACAGCAGAATTCACGAAGCTCTTGGCAAATGGATTCGTCAATACTTTTCCAGGTTCGTTAGCCTCATCATTTGGTGCCCAGCCACTTATACCACTAAAATACCCTGTAGGCCGCTTTTCCACGGTTGAAATGTCGATTAATGGAAGTCCATCAACCATCTTATACCCTACGCCTCCCCCTCCGTTTGCCCAATCGAACTCAGCATTCTGGGGGTTACGATTGTCAACAGGTATGAAGGTTCGGAAATAGTCTTGCATTTGCAGAATCCGGTTAATTTTATCGGGATCGCTCTTTATCTTAGCATTCAACATGGTCAGCGTATAATATCCGGAAAGCGCCATATATCCTTGTCCACCATCTGCTTGTTTGAAAGCTGGAATAACGGCAAGTTCAGCAGTTGGTATTAGTTCCTTCATACTCTTGAGGAGATCTTCAGGAGTCCCAACAGGCTGCTCATACCAAATCCCGTATTTACCAGCATAGAAGTCTTTACGGATGTCGACATTCTTAGAGATTGCCCAATCCTTGTGAATCGCTCCCTCTTTGTACAAGTCCGCGAGAAATTGCGTCTGCTGCTTGAACCCTTCCGATATAATACCTGGGATTAATTGTCCTTGCTCGTTTTTGTTATACCATCCCGAATCCCACGCAGCACCCATTTGGGCCCCATAAACGATCTGCTTAGACAATCCAAAGCCATAGGTATCGTTTTTGCCATTCTTATCTGGGTCATCCTTCGTGAATGCGATTGCCACTTTCTTTAATTCATCATAGGTAGTTGGCATCTTAAGACCGAGATTATCTAGCCAATCTTTACGAATAATGGGTTTCTTACCATATTTCGCAGGGAAGTATTGCGGAATCGCATAAATTTTTCCGTCTACAGTAACAGCATCCCACACACTTTTGGGAACCAATTTCAACGAGGGATACTTGTCGATATATTCATTTAATGGAAGGAACGCACCTTGCTTCGCCCATTTGAAGAAATTCGCATCTGCGCTCTCCATTCCGATGACATCAGCCAAATCCCCAGCAGCCATAACGACCGGTAATTTGCTGCCATATTCATCGAATGGGACATACTGCGGCTTGTATTCCACATTGAACTTCTCGTTGATCTTCTTCAAACCGTCGCCTGTTGCACCCGGAATTTGAGGCGACCATGTGCCCTCGATGGAAGTAACCGTAATTTTCTTGGCTGTCGTCGAATTTGCTGATGGGGTTGAAGATGGTGTAGAAGCGCTTGATTCAGGCTGCTCCTTAGTGCCCGATGTGCAAGCAGCCAAGCTTGAAGCTAAACTCACGGTAAGTCCTAACGCTAGTATTTTTTTCATTTAAGTAAATCCTCCTCATATTCATTGTCAACTCTTCTTTATGACACCCTTACATTCTGATTGCTAGACACCTTCAACCTTTCACAGAACCAAGCATCACCCCTTTCGCAAAATGCTTTTGCAGAAAGGGATATACGATTAAGATCGGCAAGGTGGCTAACAAAATGGCTGCCATTCCAATCGTCTCTGCGGGAGGAAGTTGGCCTGATCTAGCAGCGTCACGAGCCGCTGAGCCCAGGGAATTCGTCGCGTCGCCCAGAACCACTATTTGCCTCAGAATGACTTGTACTGTCCATTTGGCAGGATCATTCAGATATAAGATAGCCGTGAAATACGTGTTCCAATGGGCTACCGCGTAGAACAATCCGAACGTGGCGAACGCTGGCTTGGATAAGGGGACTACGATTTTCGTGAAAATCTGCATGTCGTTGGCACCATCAATTAATGCCGATTCATTCAGTTCATTCGGAATGTTAAGGAAGAACTGGCGCATGACAATAAGGTTAAACGAATTGATGGCACCGGGAATAATGAGCGCCCAATAACTATTAATGAGACCCGTAGCTTGAACCATCAAATAAGTTGGAATCATACCTGCATTGAATATGAAGGTGAACAGTACTAAAAACAAGTATACTTTTTCTCCCCATATATTTCGAGTTATCGCATAGGCCATCGTTGCTGTCAAAATTAAATTGACAAGGCTCCCAATTATGGTGATGTAGATGGTTACACCGATCGAGTGAATAAACGCTTTGGATTCGAGGATGTATGCGTACGCATCTATAACCCATCTCTCTGGCCATATGATGAGCTCGCTAAGCACGTATTCTTGATAGGAAACAAAGGAGACTACGAAGATGTAGTAAAAAGGAAAAAGCATAATCAGGGCTAACAGGCTCAGCGCAACGATATTGATGATATCCGCCGACCGTCCCGACATCGATTTCTGTTGATTCATAGATGGACACCTGCCTTTTTATATAAGTAAAGCGCTTGGAGCAAAACATAGACTTTCATGTATGTTAAAAAACTCCCTCGTCTCCAAACTTCTTGGCAACACGATTCGCAACTAGGATTAGAATTAATCCAATTACACTCTTGAATAAGCCAACCGCCGTACCAAAGCTAAAATCTGCCTTTTGAATACCTTTAAAATAAACGAAAGTATCCAATACATTCCCAACATCCATCGTAAATGGATTTAACATCAGGAATACCTGCTCAAAGCCTGAATCCAATACAGTGCCAAGACGGAGGATGAACAAGATAATGATGGTGCTGCGTAAGGCTGGTAACGTAATATGCCAAATCTGGCGCCATCTGTTTGCTCCATCCACGACCGCTGCTTCGTATAAGGCTGGATTAATACCCGATAACGTAGCCAGAAATATGATCGTTCCCCAACCGGCCTCTTTCCAAATAACCTCCAAAATGATCAAAGGCATGAACCATCCTGGCTGCTGGAGAAATGAGATCGGCTCCATGCCGAACAATGGGTCTAGAACCCGATTAACCATTCCCTCCGTCTTGAGGAATATGGTTACAATTCCGATGACGACAACCCAGGATAAGAAATGAGGTAAATAAATAATGGATTGCACGATGCGCTTAAACAGCTCATTCTTGATCTCATTGAGCATAATCGCCAGAATAATTGGAACTGGAAACGCGAATGCAATTTGTAAAAGAGACAATAAAAGTGTGTTCCACAATACACGGATAACTTCCTGATCGCTAAATATCGTCTTGAAATGTTTCAATCCTACCCAATCACTGTTTAAGAACCCGCGGAACGGACTATAATCCTGGAAAGCAATGATATTTCCTAGCATAGGGACATAGCGGTATATGATGAAATAAAGCAGTCCTGGCATTAGGAGTAGGAATAAGTATCGCTCTCTCCACAAGCGGTCCTTCAGTTTCCTGCCTTTTCTAGATACTATCAGCTTAGGAGCCGCTGCTGTTTGAACAGTCGTTCCATTCGTTGTTTTCATGATGTCCCTACACGCCTTTCCTGCAGAATATGTCTGAGTGCGCTTACAATAATAATAACTTTCTCAGACCACCCATCCTCTTGCTCCATCTCAACATCTTTTGGGTTGAATCGATGTCTAGGCTGCTTGTTTACATTCATATCAGTGAACTCTCACTCCTTTATACCTTCACCTTATCGGAATTAGTAGGAGCTGAACATCATCGGTATTCTAATTAATTCACCGTTTTTACGAAAACCATAATAATGATGAGTAGTGAACATATTGATGATAATTGGATGATGGTTAAAAATTGGCGTTTCGACGTATCCGTACATGACGTAATGAGATGAACTATCGGAACAGAGTAGTCATCGATCCAGGGACCGTGATGTTTCATTAAGTGCAGCACTCTGTTAACAAAAAAAAAAGAGCGCCCCTTAACTTGCACGCTTTGCAAGCTGGCTGGCGATCTTTTTTATGTTTTGTGCTACCGCGCTCATAAGCGCTTTTTCTTGAACATTCGCTCGGTAAGCGGACAAGCCATGATTGACCACATGGCATAATGTGATTGATACTCGGTAGTTATAGACCGTACATTTGATCCAGATTCAAATAGTTATTGTTGCCTTTGGACGTATCATAGCCAAGCTCAATCGTATTCGAACCTGCTTGCAGAGCTACAGTCACAGAAACTGTGTTCCACGTACTCCAGTTGGATGTGCCCGTGAATGTCAAATTGTTCGTGACAACGGCACCGTTGACTTTGACATAACGCCCCGCATTGCCAGCTGCGGCTGAATAGCGGAAAGTGATGGTTTTACTGCCGGCGGCATTCTGGTTCACATAGAAATTAAGTGAAGTGCCATTCGTATTCCACCCGGCCACATAGCCACGGCCATTAAAGCCAGTTTGTGAACTCTCGTTGATCATACCTGCGGCACTGACCAAGGTGCGTCTCGCATTTTCCGCTTCATATAAGCCATTTCCTGCAATATTCCCCGTATAATTATCAGCTGGCACGAACTGCAGAATCGACGTTCCAGCTGCCGCCGCCAAGCTTTGAACATAAGATGAACCTGTAGGCGCCGTCCAATCACTGCCAATAATGCCATCCGAGGTTCGTCGATGATTCCAGGCTTGCGTCGCATTTTGCTGTAAAAAAGTAAGGTACTGCGTTTGATTCGCTTGTACGCGGAGTTGATTGAGATTTCGCGCAAAGATCATTTTGAACCCTGGAGCGTCATTTTCACCTTCATAGAGAAGCGTCGTGGCAGAGGTCATTTTGTTGATGACATAATTCGCTGCGTTATTCGCATCCGTTAGGTAACTGCTCGTTCCAGTCGCCTGATAAAGAGCTGTGGCAGCACCTAGATAAGTACCGTAATTGTAAGTAAAATCCCAATCTTTCACGATCCCTGCGCCCGTGCCTTCCATATGGTCATTCACTTTGCTGCCGTTAATCAACTTGCTTTGAATCCAACTATATATTTGTTGCGCTTTGGTAAGATAATTGCTGTTATTATAAGCATTCTTCAATTTAATAGCCGCCATGACCATCGGGGCATTGGTAGCCATATTTTTCTGCGAGCTAGTATTCGTTGCAGGATTCTTAGCGTCCGCTCGCCACCAGATTCCGCCTCCGTAGTAAGTCGTATCCCAACTGGCGTAAACATGATCGAAAAGAAAGGAACCGCGGTTCAAATAATCCTGCGTACCCGTAAGTTCATAGGCACGCAAGCAGGCTAGCGCCCACCAACCGAGATCGTCATTGAACTGGTTATCCACCATATTCGCATATTTCGCATTGAAGCCTGTATAGATATCGTCGATCATCGTGCGATAGGTGGTGCTTCCGGTACGTTGATACGCATCCATGACCGTCTCCCACATCTGGGCTTCCCACCAGAAATCCGTGTAGAGCCCGCCATTCGGACCATAGGCATGCGCCGCTTGGATCTGATGATCACTGTTTGTGTAAAAATACTTAGCAGATGCATCATAAAAAACATTTACGAACGAAGTCATGGCTGCATCAGCATTGGATGCGGTAAAAGCAGCCGCACGTTGATCGCCTCCCCATGCTGTCACCAAGAGAACGGTTGCGAGGCTCGCAGCCAGCCATTTTGCTGTCGCTGTTCGAACTAGTTTCACACCAAACATCTCCTTCACTGATAAAATGAATGACATTGACATGTGCTGCATTGAACTGCGGTACGTTGCAAGCGGTACGTTGCAATGAAATGTTTTGAATGCGCTTACATATATTGCAATTTCACCCCCTTTCCTAAACAAGTTCATCCTAGTCGTTCGTAAATCGTGCATACGCCTCCAATAACATAACGCCGCTTAACATGACGCTTAGCTGAATAGGTCCATCGGCAGGGGGCGTTCGCCAATTCGTTCCAACACGCCCGTAAACGTCTAAGCCATTTGTGATCAGCATGATCGCATTGTCCGTGATGATTCGGGTCGGCAATTCCGCTTGTAGTTGTGCCATTTGCAGCAGATAGCGAATCAATATCCCTTTAAACAACCCTGTGTCATCGATCCCTTCATCAGGCAATATTCCCGCTCCCGGTTCACATAATCGAATCACGACGGCTTCCGCCGTTTGACGAGCATCCATCAGGTAAGACTGGTCAGCTGTGCAGGAAAATAATTCCAGGGCAGCCCCGAGATATACCCCCTGACAATAGGTGAACTGCCAATCTTTGTCGATCTGCTTATCGCCAAGACGATTGATGCCGTCCCAGATGAAGCCGTCACTAGGATCGCGCAAAACCGCTTTATTCCAAGCGTAAATTTTCTGCGCCCAAGCCAAATCTTCCGCATCCCCGAAGCGCTGAAATAAACGCGCAGCCAGAATCGCCGCAGGTGCATTGGCTGGCGTATTCTTGTAATCAAGCTGGTCTTTTCGCCAAGCGATGCCTCCGCCCATGTGGTCATTCCAGCCGCCACGGATGTCTGCCCATAAATCAGTCGCGCTTTCCCGGTATTGGGGATCACCCAGAATGTCATACGCTCGCAGCCAAGCCAAGGCCATCCAGGCCATATCATCATAATAATTATGGCGAAAAGTCCCGCCGTTGGAGCGCAGTATGCCGCGGAACAACTGATCTACGCGATCAGCATATTCAGCACGACCGGTTCGCAACAAACCATCCAGGCACACATCCACCGCATGAGCTTGCCACCAATAATAGTAGTTCTCGTCTACTCTGGGATTGGTCAAGCTGTCATCCCATTGGTTCATCAACTGTATTTCTGGATTCCAGTACAGCCTGCTTAATGTGGATTGAATTTGATCTGCATAGGCAGCTGCGTTCATCTTAGCCGTACTCCTTTCGTATTGGGTTGATCTCCAAGCACGCAACTGGTCGATTTGGCGGCTTAAAGATCTGCCTCGTTCTCATTTCGGCAAGGAGGCTGAACTTCCACTGGATTTATCCAATGGAATCGACTCCTAAGCCCTGATATGGATGATTCCACTGGATTTATCCATTGTAATCGTCTCCCAAGCCTTGATATGGATGCTTCCATTGGATTTATCCAATGGAATCGACTCCTAAGCCCTGATATGGATGATTCCACTGGATTTATCCAATGGAATCGACTCCTAAGCCCTGATATGGATGATTCCACTGGATTTATCCATTGGAATCGACTCCTAAGCCCTGATATGGATGCTTCCATTGGATTTATCCATTGGAATCGACTCCTAAGCCCTGATATGGATGATTCCACTGGATTTATCCAATGGAAGCGTCCCCATATCCCTGATATGGATGCTTCCATTGGATTTATCCATTGGAATCGACTCCTAAGCCCTGATATGGATGCTTCCACTGGATTTATCCATTGGAATCGACTCCTAAGCCCTGATATGGATGCTTCCATTGGATTTATCCATTGGAATCGACTCCTAAGACCTGATTTGGATGCTTCCATTGGATTTATCCATTGGAATCGACTCCTAAGCCCTGATATGGATGCTTCCATTGGATTTATCCAATGGAATCGTCCCCAAAGCACTGATATGGATGATTCCACTGGATTTATCCAATGGAATCGTCCCCAAAGCACTGATATGGATGATTCCATTGGATTTATCCAATGGAATCGTCCCCTAAGCCCTGATATGGATGATTCCATTGGATTTATCCAATCAGATCTGGATCAGCTCAATCCCATCTATTCACGGTCCGCTAACAGCCTATTTGCTCCGTGAATGCAATAAACCTCGCTTTTCCAGAAGAGCCATCTGCTCTATTAGCATAACGCCGCTCAGATTGACGCTTAAATCCTCAGCTGGGTCAGGCGCAGTTGTCCACGATTTGCTAAACAGCTGACGCTGTTCGTCCCTGCCTGTTAGCCAGAGACTTTGAGCATTGGTTTCCAGCAGCTCCCGAGCCGCCGTCTGGCTTGGGTCAACCAACACCAAGTCCGCCAAGTATCGGATGAATATGCCTTTGAACAACCCGCCGTCTCCATTGCTCTCGCTAGGCAGCATCCCTGTGATCGGGCTTGCCAGCCTTTCCTGCGCCGCTTGCGCTGTTCTGGCAGCATCGGCCAAATACCTTTTATCACCTGTCACACGATAAAGTTCAACCCCTGCGCCAATATAAACCCCTTGGCAGTACGAGAATTCCCAGACTTTGTCGATGCGGCCATCACCTTCGCGATTTAGGCCATCCCAAACGAAGCCTGTGTCTGGATCAACGAGATTGGCCTTCTGCCAATCATAAATTTTTTGGGCCCATACCAAATCTTCCTCATGGCCGAATTTCTGATACAGCCTAGCGGCAAGAATGACGGCAGGGGCATTGGCTGGTGTATTTTTGTAATCAAGCTGCGGCTTGCGCCATGCAATGCCTCCGCCTTGCAGCTCATTCCAACCGGTTTGGATATCTGCCCAGAGAATAAGCGCTGCTTCTTTATATTTCTCCTCGCCTGTTGCTTCGAAAGCCCTAAGCCAAGCTAGTGCCAACCATTCCATATCGTCATAAAATTCATTAGGCCAAACCCCTGCATTACGATCCAGCATGCCTTGATACATACTTGATAAATAGCCTTTAGTCTCACTGCTGCCCGTTCGTACATACGCATCAACCAACGTATCTACGCCATGCGCCTGCCACCAATAATGAAACTTCTCATTGCACAAATCATTGCAGGGCGATAAATTATTGAATAAGTTCAATTTGCTGTTCCAATAATGCTCGATAAGCCCAGCCTGCGCCAATTCTGCTCGCTGCTCCCATGAACCTTTTCCCTGCTCTTGGCTCACTTTTGCCTCCGTTACTTTCTGTTCATTCGCCATTTTCTCCACTCCCCAACTTACTCCTAGTAGGACTCCGATTCCAACTGCCGCGAAGGCTGCTGCTCTGACAAGTCGAATTCTCACATGCTTCACCTGAAAGTCTGACATCCGAATTACCCTTTGGTCCCTGTAAAAGCGATCCCTTGCACAAAGTATTTTTGCAACAAAAGAAACAGAATCAAGATCGGTACTACTGCAATTAGAGCGCCTGCCATCAATGGGCCGAAATCAACCTGTTTGTTATAGGCAAAAGCAGCTAAGCCCAACTGAATGGTTTTCTTGGCGGGATCATTAAGCATAATGAGGGGCCCCAGAAAGCTGTTCCAGCCTGCCTGAAAAGTAAAGATGCCCAGCGTTGCGAGTGCCGGTTTCGCCAAAGGAATATAGATATTCCAGTAGATCCGAAACTCACCGCTTCCTTCAATGCGTGAAACTTCCTGCAAATCACTCGGCAGCGATACGAAAAATTGCCGCATAAAAAATACTGCAAAGGAACCCGATGCACCAGGTAAAATGATGGCCCAGAAAGAATTCAGCAAACCATTTCCGCCAGCGCCCGACCAATCATTTCCGCCCAGGAACGGCATATGTTTCAGCACAAAAAATTGCGGAATCAACGTTACAACACCGGGTATCATCAAGGCAGCGAGCAAGATTTTGAACAGCGTATCTCTCCCCGGAAAATGCAGCTTTGCAAAGGCATACCCGCTCAAGGAGCCGAGTAAGAGGTTAAACAAAACACCCATGAACGCCAGGTAAAAGGAATTCCAGAAATACAAGCCAAACGGCACGGTTTCAAACGCTTTGCGGTAATGGTCCATCGTCACACTGGACGGAAGCCACTGGATCGGCAATAGGAATATCTCTTCATCCGGGCGTATCGAAGTAATTAAACTCCAAACAAAAGGAACAACCATGACCATACAGACAGCGATGGAAATGATATACAAAATGGTTTTCTGCCAATAGCTTTGTTTCACGCTCCACCCCTCCTAAATCATGGCATCTTCTTCTTTGTTTAACTTCATATTGACCAATGAAAACACTAAGATGATCAGCGACAGGGCAAAAGCCATCGCATCCGCATACCCCATCTGAAGTTGCCCGAAGCCCTGCGTGTAGATATGATAAACCGTCGTTTTCGTCGAATTGGCCGGTCCGCCCTTCGTCAAAACAAAAGCTTGATCGAAGAGCTGGAGCGCCCCAATAATCGCCATCGTGCTGACAAAGAAGGTCGTCGGCCTGAGCGCAGGCCAAGTAATATAACGGAAGGATTGCCAGCCGTTGGCACCGTCAAGCTTCGCCGATTCATACAGATGCTCGGGAACGCCGTTCAATCCAGCTAAGTAAATCACCATATTGGCACCCACGGATTGCCAGAGGGTCACGAAAACGATAGAGATCATCGCATAGGGCATTTCGGCCAACCAGGAAGGGCCGGCAATACCGAACTTGCTCAAGATATCGTTAACCAAGCCGAACTCTGGATTCAGCAGCCAAATCCACACGGTTGCAGCCGCAACCCCGGATGTCAGCGTCGGCAAGTAGCCGGCTGTCCGAAAGAGCTTAACGCCAATGCGTTTGCGCATAAACAAGACCGCCAGCGATAAGGAAATCGCGATATTCAAAGGGATATAAAGCACCGAGTAATACAGCACATTTTTCAGAGTCGTCCAAAAGATGTTGTCATCTACCAAGCGCTTGTAGTTATCCAAGCCAACAAAATCGTTCTTGCTCACAATGTCATAATTCGTAAAACTTAAATAAAATGCCATAATGACCGGAATAACCGTAAAAATCACGAATAACAACAGGGTTGGGGTAATGAAAAAGTAGCCCATTCTTGCTTGATGACGACTGAGTTTGGTTATCGATGCCATAGGTACCCTCCTTGCCAAAAAAGGGGAAGGATCGCCTTCCCCAATGATGTCCAATTACTTGCCGGATGCGTTCTGCTCGAGCAATTTGTCTCCTTGTTCCTGCCCCTTCTTCAGTGCTGTCGCCGCATCCTGTTTGCCCTGAATGAACAGCTCAAGGTTAGGCATCAGGCCATCGACTTCCATAACGGAATAACCAGGATGCTGCGGGCGAATCTTCGCGAAATCCAGCGTATCCATGAATGGCTTCCAGAGCGGATCGTCCTTGAAGAACGGATCTTGCAGAGCCGGTTTGAAGCCTGGCAAATTCAAGCTTGTTTTGGCCCACAGCAGCGCGTTGTCTTTATTAGCCAACCACCACTTCTCGAACTCCCAAGCCTCGTCTTTGTGTTTGGAACCGGTCGGAATTACGAGTCCGAAGCCGCCCATTACACTTCCTTTGCCACCACTCGGACCTGTTGGAGGAGGGACAACCCCGAAATCAAGATCTTTCCCATATTTTTTGTATGTGGACAACATCCATGGACCCGTGTAGGTCATCGCGACTTTCCCTGTTACGAATGCGTCGGTGCCTTCGCCGAGACCTTTTTCAAAACCAACCTTGTAGACTTTATCCTTATTAATTAACTTATCCCAGAAATCCAGCACTTGCTTCCCTTGATCGGTGTTGAAGTTGGTTTTCTTCAAATCACTGGTCATCATTGTGCCGCCAGCTTGCTGCAGCCACATATTATACAAGCCGTTATCATTCATGCTCATGCCCGAGCGAACCAGCTTATCACCTTCCCAGATCGTTAGCTGTTTAGCTGCATTTTCCAATTCGTCCCATGTCTTTGGCGGCTGCAATCCTTTTTCGGCAAATAATTTCTTATTATAAAATAGTGCGCGAGCATCAACAGTCAACGGAAGTCCATACAATTTATCGCCGGAAGAAAGTTCTTTCAACGCTTCTTCGTAATAATCTCCCCGGTTGATGCCATCTTTTTTCACATACTCATCGATAGGCTGAAGCACATTTTTGGAAGCATACAACGAGGTTCGCCATCTGTCCCAAAACATAATATCCGGAGAACCGCCGGAGGTGGCTGCCGTCAGAAACTTCGTGATCATATCTTCTTGCAGCACATATTTCACTTTAATTCTGTCTTGAGACTTGTTGAAGGCATCCGCCATCATCACGAATTGCTTCTCGCCTTCGCCTCCCCAATCGCCCCAGAACGTAATTTCAACAGGGGCTTTTTTGGCAGCCGCAGCCGTAGTCGCAGGTGCTGCCGTGCTCTCAGGCTGCTTCGTTGTATTCGTCTGATCTGTTGCGGTTTTGGTCGTACATGCTGCCAGACTTAGCGAAAGTGAAACAGCGGTTATGACGGTCATCCATTTTTTCATGATCTTTCCTCCCTTTTATATGTAAAAAAGTAGTCATGAATTGCTATGTTACAAGGGGCTTCCCCCCACTATAACCATGCGGATTAAAGGAATTTCTTCAAGGAGAGCCCGCATACATCCAGCACCAATTCACTGAACATGGAGTTCGCCCAGGAGAACCAAGGTCGTGTGAACTGCCCTGCATCGTCAGCATGGAAGCCCTCGTGCATCAGTCCGGTGCCACCGTCTGTGGCCGCCAAAACATCCAGAATGCGCAGCTTCTCTTCCTGTGCGGAAGCCGTCAAGCCCTGCACAGCAAGGGCAATTGGCCAGATGTAACTTTCCGGTGTGTGAGGACTACCGACACCTTGGGCCTCTTTTCCCGCATAGAAATAGGGATTATCTTCACTTAGAATAAAGCTTCGTGTCCGCTGATACATAGGGTCGGATTCTGCTGCGTACCCCAGATAAGGAATTGAGAGCAAGCTCGGCACATTGGCATCATCCATCAGATGAACGTTGCCAAAACCATCAGCTTCATAAGCATATATGGAACCAAATTTCGGATGTTCCGTTATCCCGTAAACGGCAATGCCCTTATTGATCTCCGCTGCCAGATGCAATGCTTCTCTCTGCACTCCCGCGTCTTGCCAAATTTGCTCCGCGATTTCTGCGATATAACCAAGCACCACAACGGCAAACATGTTGGATGGAATCAAATAGCCATATGTACAGGCATCATCACTGGGACGGAAGCCCGACCACGTCATCCCGGTATAACGGACAGGACTGCCCAAGCCCGCTCTGCTCAATGTATCTGTAGGCGGACAATTGGATCTTTGGAAGCGGTACGGCGACTTTGCTTCATGCTCTTGTTCCACTTTCCACAATTGCAGAATCGTGAGAACAACTGAGCGATACGCATCGCTGAATTGCGCGGTTCTACCCGTCGCTTTCCAGTGCAAGTAGCTGAGCTGGATCGGATAACAAAGCGAATCAATCTCATACTTCCGTTCCCAAACCCATGGATTCATCTGTGTGTGATCCTGCTGATGCCCAGCACCGTTCGGACCTTTGTTAAAAGCATTCGCATAAGGATCCAAAGCGATATAGGCGATTTGCCGCTCAATAACGCCCGAAATCATATTTGCAAATTCAGCGTCCTTATCTGCAAGCAGCAGGTATGTTCGAACCTGTGCAGATGAATCGCGCAGCCACATCGCAGGAATATCACCTGTAATCACGAATGTCGAACCATCCTCTTCGCGTTGAATCGTTGTCTGATACGTGTTCGTGAAACATTCGCGAAACATCGCTGCCAGCTTAGGTCTCTCCATTTTCAGCAACTCATCATTTACAAAATCAATGAGATTGCACATCGATTCAGGTAACCGTGTTGTTTGCGTCATCGGGTGATTCATCTCCTTAAAATTTACAATAAAACGCTTACATTTATGATTATAGAGGACGGATAAACATTATGTCAATATGTATTTATTATATTATTTACATACCATTTAATTTAAATGATATATTAACATAAAAGAAAGAGACTGCTAGATTAGCAGTCCCTTTTGTTTGATACGCGTTATGGGCTCTCACATTTGGCCGGCCCAGTGGAATCCCCGATGATCAACTTGGCGTCCAAGCTAGTTTTGTTTGCGACCTTTTCGCCGCGTTTCAGCTTTAATACATTCTCAACGGCCAGCTTGCCGATTTCTTCTTCACTTTGAATCAAGTGCGTAAAACGGTAACCGCTCCCTAGGGTAGTAGGCGGGCTATCAAAACAAATAATCGATATATCTGCTGGGATCTGCAGCCCCATCTGCTCCACGGCAGCCTTGGCCAACAGCGCTATATTGTACTCAATGGCAAATAAAGCCGTAATCTGCGGATGATTGCGCAAGTGATCCACGATCATTCGAATATCCTGATCAATATTAGGCTGATGAAAGGAATTCGGAAGCGTGGAGGTGATTTCATCCAGCCATAATGACCGATCCACAATCACGCCACGCTCTGCATGCGCACGAACGAAGCCTTCAATGCGGTCTTCAACTGCCGTCGTATCCATTGGCGGAGGCGTGAGCAAACAAATCTGCTTATGACCCAAATCCAGTAAATAATCCACACCCGCACGCGCAGCGCTGATGTTATCCGTGCTGATCGAAGCCGCCGCAACCCCTTTGAGATGCCGGTCCACCAGTACTAAAGGGAATTGTTGGATGACTAATTTCAAAATTTCAGCATTATAGAACTCCCCTTGCGCAGGAAGCACAATAATCCCATCCACACCTAAATCCATAAATGTGCGAATCGCCTTCTCTTCATTCTCTGGCACGCCAAATGAGCGGCGCAGCACGAGAAAACTTTCATGCTCAGCAGATGCGCGTTCCATGCCATAAATCATTGCTGTCCCAAATGTATTGCCAAAATCCGTCATAACCAAACCAATCAGCGTATGTCTAGCCCTATCGTCGGCTGGATCCGTTTCTGGCACGGCTGCGCCTTCTTCCGCAACAAACGAGCCTCTCCCCGGCTTCCGCACGATCAGACCAACCTCCGCCAGCATCTCCAGCGCTTTCTTGCTCGTGATACGGCTCACATTATATTCATCAGCCAATTCCTTCTCTGAAGGAACACGGTCTCCAATATTGTATTTCCGTTGTAATATTTCTTCTCTTAACGTTTCATAGATCCTCTCATAAATGGGTCTTGAATCTGTTGACATGCGCCCCACCCCCTATGCCCTAACAAATGTTATATCATACAATATAAATAATATATCATGTTATATGGGTTTTGGGAAGAATGAATCGTATGGATCTAACACTAAACCTCGCCCCAATAAACAAGCGTCTCATAGTCAAAATGCACAACACCCTCTTGATTCGTCCGCTCATATATCAGCTTTAACTCGGCGATCATCGGTTCATAATTTGCATGCCCTGGCATGGGACTATAGGACGATGATAGCAGTCTGCCCTCGAGTGCCACGGCGTCCAGCGCTTGACTCATCTTGAACTGTGCTTGGTTCATAGCATCCTGCTTGAAAAACAACGCTAACTGTTCCGGAGACACATTTTTGTACTTCACTTGCTCATAGTCGGTTCCGAATGTTTGAAGCAAGTGCTCGTAGGATTCGAGAAACGGCGTGCCGCTTGTTAAGCGTGCGTTCCAGATAAGGATCACTTGACCGCCTGGTTTTAAAATCCGGCGAAACTCAGCCTTCGTCGCTGCACGGTCAAACCAATGAAAAGACTGCGCGCAAACGATAAAATCGACAGACTGATCAGCCAGCCCCGTTGCTTCCGCCGATCCAGACACCGCCTGAAAATTCGGCTGATCAGCCAGCGATTGTATGGCAGCAGAGCGCATAGCCTGATTCGGCTCAACCGCAGTAACAAGACTGCCGCGTTCCAGCAGAAGACTCGAGAAAATGCCTGTTCCTGCTCCGACATCCGCAACCTTGCTCCCCGCTTGCAGACCAACAACTGTGTACAAATAATCCATCATTGCCAATGGATAGGTCGGGCGATATTTCACATAAACATCTACCCGATTCGAAAAACGTTCTGTATTCTCCATCGTTAACACGCTCCCTGTTTTATGAATGCTGCCCATATTCCAGAAACTCCAAACGATTTCCAAACGGATCATGCAGATAAAAACGTTGAACGCCTTCATCAACTCTAACTGCATCATCGACCACTGTCATGTTATGCGTAATCAAATGTTCTCGAAGAGCTGCTAGATGCTTTACGGCAAAAGCAGGGTGGGCTTTGGCCGAGGGCGTGAAATCCTTCTGCACACCTACATGCAGTTGATGCGTCCCGCACGCGAACCAAACACCGCCGCGGCTTTTTAAGCCTTCTGGCTTGGCGATTTCCTTCCAGCCTAACAAATCAGCGAAGAATTCTCTCGCCACTTGTTCACAACCCTCAGGCGCAGCGAGCTGCACATGGTCGATGCCCAAAATAGCATAGGACATAGCGTCACCACCTCATTAGATTTGTTTAGTTTCATTAGATGAAAACAAGTTTCATTACTCAACTTAATTCTAATGGATTTGCGGCCGAAAAGCTACATTTGCTTTTCGTTTTTTTACGGCAGCTCCCTTTCGCAGGCTAAAGATTGCTGCTCATGTAGAATTGCCACAGACATAAGAAAAGCGGCTTTACCGCCTAAGAGATGTGCGTCTTCATAGCTGTTTTCAGCAATCTAGCTGATCCTTGTTCCCTTTGGGCTTGGCATGACCGAGAGCGTCGTGTGAAAAGGAACTATGATCCTCTATATGGCGGGAAATGGGGGAAACGTAGCCTGAAAGGGAACTGAGATCCGCTATTTCAGCGGAACCTGCTGATTCCAACCGGGAAACGGTGACATAGCGGATCGTAGTTCCCTCTGGCGTGGAATATGGCGGTTTTCAGCATTATAGCGTACTGTAGTTCCCTCAAACTCGCTATCCTGACACTTTTTGCTAGTATCGCAGCTTGACGTTCCCTTAATGCTGGGCCAGCTCCCCACCGACCCAAAAACATATACGAAAAACCTAGCCAGAGGCTAGGTTCTCACAATTGCATGTTCTGCAGTTGAATAGACAAGTTGAATAGTCCTAGGACAGCCTTGCGACTGCACGCCTACAACAAATGAAACTGCGTTGTATCCTTGCCTTTCAGACTATAACGTTGATAGTGCTGGTAGTGGGCTTTGTACAAATCGCCATTCTTGCTTGGCGAATATGTTAAGTAAAGCTGTTTGCGACTGACATCCGACACATTCGCTCCACTTTGGTGCGGTGTAAAGGAGTGGAAGATAATGATATCCCCCGGATTTGTTTCTACAATAACTCCGGTACTGAGATCTATCTCGGCAATTTCTTCCGCATTCATATTCCGCAGCTCGCCTGGCGTAGAGCGCAACCTTTCATGATAGCCAGGGAACAATTCAAGCCCGCCATTAACTGTTGTAGCTCCATCGATCGCTACCATGACGGAAATCAAACCTTCGATCGGGAATCCTTGCCACCAGGAAGCATCTTGATGCATGGAATAACCATTTGCTCCCGGCAGCTTGAAGATCAATTTATCCTTGAATAGCGTCGGTTCATCCAAATAGATGTCTCGAAGCGGAGCCAAAATGCGTTCATCTTTCACGAGATCTGCAAATACGGCGGAAATATCATGAACGGGGTCCAAGCGCTCAATAGCCAATCGGCCATCCGCATAGGATTTGTGCCCTGCTCGAATATTGAACTTATTCGTATAGGCTTCTAACGTTAGCAGTTGGTCGCATTCGGATTGAATCACTTTTGCTTCTTGCTCTGAAAACACGCCTCGCAGTACGATATACCCCTGCTCGTTATATGTTTGCAATTGCTCTTCCGTCAAAATATTCAAGGATTTTTGTTTCATAGTAAATCATCCTCCATTTGTTTTTTTGCCGTTTCACTCATGTGATCGACTTGTTTATAACCTAATAATAAAGCCACTTCTTTCTTTTATCCATGCACTAGGTTATACTATTTCATATACTTTTTTGCATGATTCGGAGGCAATCTTATGAGTTGGAAAATAACCCTTAAACGCTACTATTTCGGGAAAGAACGCGAACAATTTTCGCTTGGGGAGGATACCTATTCAGGCTGGTGTATGCTTGCCGCCGATTCGGGCCGGTTCAACTTTTCATTCGCAGAGGATAGTCAGAGTGAGCAGACAGCCGAGTTCGGTGAACTGGTCTTTTGTCCTCCGGGTCAAACCTTCAAGCGACATGCGTTGGAGCGAATCTCCTTTCATTTTGCCGAATTTCTGGTTGAAGGTCCCTGGCAGCTTCCGAGCAAAGTACGCATGATGGATGTCGGCAGACTCAGCTCAACTTTTCGTTATTTGCAGGAATGGCAGGATGAGGATAGCAGTGAACAGGACACTGCGGATGCCCAGCATCTACTAGAGGACTTGCTGTTCATGGTCCACCAAGAACGGGTGAAAACAGAACGCAAACCGTCCAGTTCCCTCGATCCTTTAATGAACCGCGCTGCCGCTTTTTTGGAATCTCATGCTCTCGATCACCGATTGTCCTTGCAGGAACTGGCTGGTACCTTAGGCATTGGCGCTTCCCAGCTCACCCGCAGGTTTCAAGTCACTTTCGGCATGTCTCCTGTTAGGTACTTAACCCGTGTCCGCCTGTCCCGAGCCCGTTTGCTGCTCATTGAAACCACTGATACACTGGATGCCATCGCCGAACAATGCGGCTTTCAAAATGCTTTCTATTTCAGCCGCGTATTCTCGCAGCACATGCAAATAAGCCCTTCGGCTTACCGAAGGACTTTCCGTGTGTAATTATCGCGTTGAGCTTTTGCAAATCCCTCGCGATGGCGGTTCTATTTGATAATCAAAACTGGACAATGTGCATGCTGAATCACGCCGTGACTGACACTGCCAAGTAAAATTTCGGACATCAACCCAACGCCGCGGCTGCCCATCACAATCAGGTCGCACTTGTTATAATCAGCCATATAACAAATAACACTCGCCGGATCACCTGTCTTGGTATCGATTGTGAAATTCACATTGGAAGCCGCTAATTTGGCCGCAGCTGGTTGAATCACCTGTCGGTCTTGATCCTCCATATTATCGTACATGACAACCCCCATCGTGGGTTCATTCAGCGTCAACAGTTGACTTACATATAGAATGGTCAGTTTTGTTTCTGGGGATAATGTTTGTGCTAAAGCGATGGCATGCTCAAGGGCACGATCTGCCTGCTGCGAGCCGTCAATGGGAACAAGAATGTGTTTGTACATGTGAATTCCTCCTTATAATTTTAACATTTACGTAAACGTTACATTTGAAATGCAATGAAAACGATAATTAATGACCTTCGACTTGATCCACATGCTGTACGTGCCGGCGATTGAGCCAAACATAGATCACAGATACCAGAACAAAACTACCGCCAACGATGAACGGAACGTGCGGATTGTACCATTCCGCTAATTTACCTGCCAGCCACGGCGCGGCTGCTGCTCCAAGAAATCGGAGGAAGCTGTATGCCGCAGAAGCCGTAGAACGCTCTACTTGCGCAGCATTCATCACTGCTGTAGTGATTAATGTATTGTTATTACCCAGAAATGCGCCCGCTAAAACAACCGCGACAATAATTACCTCTTTGGTCGAAGTCCAAATGCCCATGACCATCAGCGTCACAGCGAACAACAGTAATTGAACACACATTGACTTCACAGTTCCATAGCGCTTTTGCAGTCTCGGGGCCATGAACACGGAGGTAATTGCGAGCAACAAACCCCAGCCGAGGAAGACGTAACCCAGACCACGCTCCTTTAATCCCATATAAAATGGCGAATACGCCAGTAGGGTAAAGAAACCGAAATTATAGAGAAATGCGGTTATCCCAAAAATGCGCAGCGGCCGATGTTTAAGCGCACGGAACGGGTCCAGAATCGACGTTTTCTTCGCAGTTGCCGGAGCCTTTGATTTTGGCATAACGAACGCGATGAAGAGAAATGCTACTATCATGAGGACCGCAACGCCGAAGAATGGTCCTCTCCAAGAAATCGACCCAAGCTCCCCTCCAAGCAAGGGGCCGACAGAAATGCCAAGACCAATCGCTGTTTCAAACAAAATAATCGATTGAGCAACTCCAGTTCGAGACAATGAAACAATCGCGGACAGCGCAGTAGCAACGAAAAGTGCGTTCCCGAGCCCCCAACCGCCGCGCAGCCAAACGAGCTGCCAGATGCCATTGGAGCTGCCGCCAAGCGCAGCGAAAATCGCAATGATCACGATACCTGCCAGCAGTGTCCCTTTCATCCCTAAGCGCGAGGAAATGACCCCGGTGATGAGCATCGCTACAGCCATAACTAAATTGTAGCTGGTAAATAACATCGTTACATCGCTGTGTGATGCATTTAACTTATGGGCAATCGCGGGCAAAATAGGATCGACAAGCCCCAAACCCATAAAAGCAATAATGCTGGCAAAGGCCACTGCCCATACTGCCTTAGGTTGATTAAACATATTCGATTTATGTGACTGAGGTTCCATGATGTTCGTATACTCCTTTCTTACTCGTTTAATTTGTTCAAAGCATCTTGCACACTTTGATATCTAACCTCTGTGGCTTGACGGATATCTGCAATCTTCGCGAGCTTTTGATCAATGATTTCAAGCTGCCTGGCCACAATTCGCTCGATGTCCTGAAGATCCTGTCTCTTCTGCTCGACATCCTCTGTATGCAAATATTCTTGATGACGCTGAGCAAGTCGATTGCTGATTGAAACAAAATCCTGAATTTCCTGCAAAGTAAATCCTAGTACATCACGCGCATTCACAATTTGCTTTAACTGATCAATATGATCTCTCGTGTACAATCGAGTGCCGCCATCACTCCGATCCGGTGCAGAAAGCAAACCGATCTCCTCATAGTAGCGAATTGTCCGTTTCGTCAAACCACATTCTTTTGCTACATCATCGATTTTGAAATTGTCCATGAGTTGCTCCCTTCTAGTGCTTATGCTGTTATCATAATCCTTTTTAACGTTAACGTCAACGTTATATTTATTGCATGGAGAGCCAGTGAAGCGACAGCACTAAATAGGGTTGGGCGTGCTTTCGCAGCGTCCAACCCTAAAGCTACATTAACTCACTTCACTTCGAAGTACTGTGTTCATCATGTTAACATGGATGATACCTTTTATACATCACTTGTCATAGTGTGAGGCCAGTTGCTTTTGACTAGGATTCCCTGAAATTGCATCCAAATGTGGATTGGAACGTATACAAACTCAAAGGAGTTGTAACTATCATGAATGACCCTATACCGTTGAATCAACCGGAAACACATCATGAGCTTAGGCAAGCCCTCCATGACATAGAAGCTTGGGAAGCTGAGCAAAAAGATCTTTGGTTTTGGGAAAAAATCGGACGAATTCCCTTTCAGCTGCTGGACCGCTTGACACCGAAATTTCTGAACAAGAAAATTGGCGAGGCACTGGACGAAATCGGAAATTATTTGCAAGCCGGAGGCCGCTATCTGATTTCGGAGAAGAGCACCTTGAGACATATCGAGAACGTACGACTGCGTCATGAAGGTTTTGAAACGGATGAACTGACCGTAGACAAGGTACGATTGCTCCCCCTGTCTATCCTGGATCAAACCGCAGATGAAATCATCCAAAGCAGTACCAAATTCGCCACGCTCCAAGGCGCAACAACGGGAATTGGCGGAATCATTACGCTCGCGATCGATATTCCCGCCATCCTCGGCTTATCTTTGAAAACCATCCAGGAGCTGGCGATCTGCTACGGGTATGACCCCAACGACAAGCAGGAACGCATTTTCACAATCAAATGCCTGCAGTTCTCTTCCTCCGATATCGTTGGCAAAAAGGCCATCCTCGACGAGTTGGCCAATTATGCGGCAATCGATAAGAAGAACACCCAGATGATCTCTCAACTTCAAGGCTGGCGCGAGGTGTTCCTGACTTATCGCGATAACTGGGGCTGGAAAAAGCTTTTCCAGCTGGTTCCAATCGCCGGCATCCTATTCGGGGCATGGATCAACCGCGGTACCCTCAAGGATGTGGGCGAGGCCGCAAAAATGTTGTATAAAAAGCGGCGGATTCTTGCGCGATTGCAGCAGATTGAAGGTTGATATCCTGAAACCAGCGAAACCTTCTGGCGTACTAAATAACAGAAAACCAAAAGGAGGAATGACAAGTGCTTAAATATTTGCTTCGCAAATTATTGGGATCTCTGCTGCATTCCAAACGCAGACCGTATCGCCGCCACAGCAGCAGTTATCACAACGTCTATCCGAATCGCCGCCACTCCTCATCCGACAACTACTCCTCATATGGTCATCAGCAAGGGCAGCGTTATTATAAAAATAGACATCATAGCTCAAGTTAACCCAAGCCGCGAAAGTGGCTTTTTTTGTTCCTCACTGCCTCAAAGCAGCGTCCAAATCACTAATCAGAGCTTGCGCATCCCCATAAGCCGGATCGATTTGTAGCAATTTACGAATGAGTTGTTTCGTCTGCACCGATAGCTGCAATTCCTCTTCCCAACCCACAGCGTCATTCGCACTAACCGTTTCGGGCACATAAGCCGAATAAAGCATAAAAAGCAAAAAATGACCGATCGCATACAAATCCGAGATGACATTTACCGTCTTTCGCTTTCTTTGCTCCTCATCTACGCCGATTTCTGCGAACCCAGGCTCCCCTAAACGCGATGCTAAGCCAAAATCGATTAAATGAATACGTTCCCCTTGAAGAATCACGTTAGGGATTCGAATATCTAGGTGTACGATCCCTTGCTCGTGCAAATATTGCACAATATCCATTAATCTGCGAATAAAGCCTAACGCCTCTTTTTCTCCAAAGACAACGCCTTGTTCAAAAATCAAATCTTCGATCGTTTGCCCGCTGACATATTCGGTTATCATAAATAGCCGCCGTTTGCCTGCTCGGAACGATGACACACATTTCGGTATGGACGGATGATCCAACTGGCCCATGATCTCCATTTCGCGCTGCAAAAGCTGCTGTCCCAGAAGCCCCTTGCTTGGCTTCGCTTGCTTCAGCACGATCTCCCGCGAGCTCGCCAGCTCTCGGCACAAGTACGTCAAACCGTAGCTGCCCATCCCAAGGAAGCGCTCAATCCGATAGCGATTTTGCAGCACTTTTCCCACGCGTTGCGGATAATCAATCCAAGTCCCGTACGCACTTTTCCAGTAAGTCAGCAATGTCAGGATACCTCCGTCCCCTAATTCTATTAGGTAAATCATACCTGATGAAAGGAACTTAATAAACCTAGCCGCTGGGATAGCTCCAACTGCTTCCCTATGAAGGGTTAGTTGGAAAACATCCTGCTAAATTCATCCAAACTCACTTCTTCTGCCGTCCTACATGGAAAAGCTCCAGCTATTTGCAGCCATTCTCGACGAAATTGCCATAAAATGCAGATCTACATGGAGCTTTTCCCGCTAAGTTGGCAATTTCGAGCATTTTCCCGGAATTTAGCAGGAGGAAATCCTCTTAACTTGTATGAACCGTGGATGCCGAAGCCTCCAAAAAACAAAAAAAGCCTGCAAAGACCCTAGCCTAAGCTAATCATGTCTTTGCAAGCTGATAATGACTACCGCTGAATCCCAATCGTCACAATCTCACAGGGACCCACTGGCAACGTCAAGCCGTCGTCTGCCTCTACGGCCAAACGCTCGCCTTGTGTTTCCAAGATCGTACTCTTATAGAATTTCCGCAGCGGAAGTTGCGTGCGGACCTTAACCTCCGCATGCTGTGAACGCATGTTGTACCAACGAAGCAGCAAATCGCCTGATGCTTCATTCATTTTCATTGAGGAGAAAGCTAGCCCTTCACCCTGCCATTGGAAAGGAGCATATGTCGCAGCGATTCGACCATAATGGATGCCGGTTTGTGCCAATGTCCAAGGAATTTGGAATTGGTACGCAGCCGTATAAGCTTCATATTGTGCGCCATCACCCGTGTGAGGGAAGATCGCCAATCGAACCGTATGTTCACCCAGACACTGAGCCTCCGGAGTCGGGAACAAGCCCCAATCGCCGAGTTCGCCAACCGCACGCAGAAGCGTAACGGCAATCGTATTCCGACCATCGCGCAGAACTTCGTATTCGTTCAATCCGAGATTGGCAATGACCAAGCCCGTTCCCGCTTCACTGACATCAACGAATGCCTGTTGATGCTGGGTATTGCTTGGGTTCTCCCACTCAGTGGCTGGCGTATTATCCCGCTGCACGACTTCGAACATCGAATCGACATGATGCGTTTGCGCTGTCAGATCGGTTGGGAATAACATCCGCAGACGATGATCCTTCGCTTGATTGTTGAAGGATGACTCGATCTCTACCCCTTGTCCGGCTCGACTCATGCTAACCACCGTACGTATGCGCATCGGAATCATGCGCGTTGAACGCTGCGCTTGCCGATGCGGGTAGTAAACCAAGTCACGTTGTTCCACCTCCAACATCTCATCGCCTGAGGCAGGAACCTCCCAGTCATGGACGATTTCGACGGAAGCTTGGTAGGCCGTATCTTGGAGCACACGGATTTGTGCTTGTAATCCACTCGTCGTCAGCGGCTTTTCGCCATCCGGTTGGCGGAACATATACTCGTTGCCGATATCTCCGGTATTCTCATATACACCCAAGTCCCGGTAGGTGCGGCCGCTCTTCTTATCAGTCAACGTGAATGAACCGTTATCCGCGATTTCAATCTTGATCGCAGCATTTTCCATGACCCGCTCATCTGCGAACAACGAAGAATCTGTCCATTCAGCTTCCCTCTTCACCCATGCGTAAGTCTTCAATCCCAATGCCGGCACGTTGCCTGCTTCGAAAGTCAATCTTACTTTCCGGCACATATACGGCTGACGGAACTTGTCGTCCGGCAAATCGTAACCGAATTGCAGGCCGAGATCCTCGACCGTGCATGGCAGCGGCTGCGAAGACGCATCCACGAGTACTCGTCCTGTGATATCGGCCGCTTTGACAAAAGTACTTGCCTCTTCCAACGTATACCCATCTCGGAAATAGAGGCGTAAAGCATCGATCTCGATACTTACAACCCCCGAGCGTTCCCAACCCGACGTATTAAATACGACTACGGGCAGAGCACCTTCGCCTGCCAGCGTAAAGTCGGACGTATCGATCGTATCCGCAATGGCTTGCTTGCTGTCATCTACAATGGCTTCAGCTACATGACGGCTCTTATCGAAGCGCGTGACCATTTCACGGTGCACTTCATCCACGGAGCAGCCGCAGATGCTGTCATGCGGATGGTTTTGCATCAAGGTTTTCCAGGCATACGTGAACAAATGATGAGGGTACTTCTCCCCGACTTTGAGGACATGGGCGAAAGCCGCCAGCGGTTCTGCCACTTTCTCCAACATCGCTTGTCCCAGCTGATTCATCTGTTTCAAGTACACGCGCGCCGAAGCTGTATTGACGAGCGTAGACCAACCGTCCGTCCGCTGGCTGCGCAGCTCGCCTTTGACCGTCGAAAGCTCCTGCTTGCCTGAACGCTGAACCGCCGCCAAGTAATCGTTAAAATTCGAATGAACAAAGGTTGTATCCGGGAAAAGCTTACTCGCAGCTTGAATCGCTTCCGGCAGATCCAACTGAACAGGCTGATGATCGCAGCCATTCATGAAAAGCAGCTCGCCTGTGGAAGCGTATTTCTCAGCGTCCGCCAGCTTGCGTTCCCAATAGGCTTGTGCCTCTTCCTTGTCAACCGGGATCTCATTGCCGTTGGAATACCAGTTGGCGAATAGAATGCCCAGCACCTGGGAGCCATCTGGCCCTTCCCAAATCAGCTCCGAGAAGGAGGATTCAAAATCACCGTCGGAGACCGTATTATTGAATCCCGTCGGCTTCACACCTCGGCCGAACAAGGCATTCGTGATGCCGGACTGCTGCATCAACTGCGGCGTCTGTCCGACTAAGCCGAACGTGTCGGGAAAATAGCCGATTTTCGACACATCGCCATAGGCTTTCGCATCATGATGTCCAATCTGCATATTGCGGACATTGGCTTCCCCGCTCGTCAAGAAGGCATCCTGCAAAATATACCAAGGTCCGATGAGAATGCGGCCATCCCGAATGAATTTGCTTAGGCGATCTTTCTGCTCGGGTCTAACCTGCAAGTAATCCTCCAGAATAATCGTCTGACCGTCCAGGAAGAAACTGCGATAATTCGCATCTTGATCCATTTTATCTAATAAAGTATCTATGAGTTTAACTAGACGCACATGGTGCTTCTCATAAGGTAAATACCACTCCCGATCCCAATGGGTATGGGAAATGATATGAGCCGTTCGCTTGGTACTCATGGGTTAGCTCCTCTCAATATGGACTTCATCTGGGCGGTAAATGGAAATAACTTGCCCTCGTCTATCTGCGGCAAAGAGCACAGAACGCTCTTTCTCCAGGGTAAAAGCATATGTCGTCTCACTATCGGTGTCCCGAACTTTAACCGTCACATCCCAGGCAAACTCGGAAACAAATACATACAAGAAACCACCCTTGAACCGCAGCTTCCTTCCGTAAATCCCCGCGATATCGCCTTGAATCCACTGCAATCCGCTGGTGCACCCCGCGGCATTCACCGCATATCGGTAGAGTTCCGCTACCGTGTCCATCCGATCGTTTACTTCCACTGGCAAGGGACTCCAAATCAATCGGCCATTGCCCAGAGGTAGATCGACAACGCGATCTCCGCCAGCACTTGACTTCGCTTCTACTCCTCCATGACGCACTTCTTTCAAAGTTTCAGCGATTCGGCGCCGACCATAGGAGACATGAAGCGCATTGCCTTCCAGCTCAAGCATCTCTTCACGGCGTACATTGTGAAGTTCTGCTTCACCCAGCTCAGCCTGAAGTCGCGGCTTTTGCTTCCAATACGCATCTAGACTGATTGGTCCTGTAGCCAACAATGTCGCACCCGTGCGCTTCACAATATCTATTAGCTTATTCCATGCTTGTTCATCCAAATTATGCGCGCTTGGGAGCATAATCAGCTTCGCCGGTTGCTGCTCCAGCGCCTCCAAATGATACTCAGAAGCCGCGCGGAACGGCAGCTTCAACTCATACGACAGCACGCGAGTCATGGATGTCGTGGCATCGAACGCCAATTTCCGGTTGGAGAAATCGTTGGAATACGGGAATACAGCCACGATATCTTCCAGCTCCCGCTCCTGGAATAAATCTCTGATCTCGGCCATAAAGCGGCCGAATTCATACGAAACATCCGCTTCCGGCTTCTCCGTGCCATCGGCACGAAGCGCTCCGATATGCGACTCGTTCGCGTTATCCATATAGAAATTGGTGTTCCAAATCCAATGAATAGCTCCTGCGCCTCCGGTTGCGAAGGCGTAGGCATATTTGCGCTCCAGTATGCTGCGCAGCTCGATCTCCGAACGTTTAGCCCGTCCATCCGGGGTCTCTACATACATAATGCCAGTCTCTTGAATGACATTCGGTTTACTGGCTGTTTTGGCAAAGATGCCATCCCAAACGAGGTTATCGTTCAACCACCACGAATGGACGGTTGTGTAATCTACTGCTTCTTCGTAGAAAAGCGGTGAAGGCCGCTGCGCGCCAAGCGCTTCATCCTGACCTACGACAACGAGATGCCCAGGTACGATTTCTTTGATTGTGTCATACAGTTTTTTGGCCCACTGGTTATGCATGTCCATCGAGAATAAGCAGTAATCCAGCCAGCGTGTCCCCTTTTTCGCCCGATGCATATCCTGCACGTCGAAATTGATATCAGCCGCTTCCGGAATTGCAGCCGCTTCATAAGTTGGAAGCTGCACAGGCGTCATATTCCAGCGTTCTTGCAGCAGTTCGATGCTCTCATGACGCTGCTTGAGCCACGTGATGAAAGCTTCTTTCTCATACTTGTCCCGACTGGAACGAGGGCCATCCGAGAAAATCTGAGCAGGATCGAACATCGATGGCTCGTTAATCAAGTCCCAATCCACATGGGTTGTCGCTTGATGTCGGGAAACAATAGAGCGAATAAACCGCTTCTGAGCTTCCACACTTTGCGGATCAAGATAGGGATTAACCCCTTCCCAAGTTTCGGGTGTGAAGGAGAAGAAGGTAAACGTCACCTGCAACTGATGTTTTTTGGCCGTCAGGAGGAAGGCATCGATGGCTCTCAATACTTCTTCCGATGCATGGCCATCCACTTGCATGATATTGCGGTAGGCGGTCCAAATGCCCGTACGAATCCAGTTGATGCCTGCTTTGGCCATTTGGGCCATATCCCGGTCCCAAACATCGCTATTAGGCAGGAACAGGAATTTGCGAGCCACGTCGGATGTCATGTACGTCATGCCAACCACGGGCAGCGGACGACCATCCTTGATGAAATAATCGCGTCCGCAAGTGATTGGCTGGCCCTCTGCGAGCAGCCCCGCATCGTGCCCCCAGAATCCTTGACGGAGATAACGCAGCTCGCCATCTTCTGAGACTGCCTTGCACGTTATCCGATATAAACCTTGCTGTATGTCAAGCGGTACCGGAATGCGCACCACATTGAATTCTTTATTGACTTGAACGGTTAGACGATGAGTCCAAGCATCTTGTATACCCTTATCATGCTCGACACGAAGATCCAGTGTCCAAGCCTTAGCGGTATCTTGATCCCCGATAAGTTGTGTCTGAATCGTCAGCATCGCATGCTCGCCAGGTTCATAGCTGGCATAATTCGGCTTAATCCACAGCTCCGTCATACCGCTCGCACAGGATCTCGCCCATTGAACCAAGCTCTGCGCGCCGCCTTCGCTCCAAAAAGAGGGACTCAGCGGCACATTGACGAACATCCACCGCGAACCGATAAACACACCGCGCGAGTTCTCCCATAAGACGACAGGAGCCGCTACTTCGCGGCCTGTCTTGCCGACGCTTTTCAGCAAGGGATAAATCTGCGTACTCATTGTACCCGCAGCGCCCATCTGATGAGGCAAATCACTGTCTCGCGTCGTATGCGGCACCATATTCCAAGTATCGGCAAGCGCGAATAAAGATTCTTGCCCCTGCAGAAGCGGTAAAGTTTCTAATGCGCTATAGGAACGGATTGGTGTACCTTCTACTCGCAGAATTTCATGAATATGCAGCTGCTGGTGATAGCCTGTCTGCTCAGATTCCACCTGCCACTTCTCGTCTTCCCAGCGGACAGGATGCTTGAAGGCTGCGCCGCCAATACTCAGCAGGCCGCCACCGCGCTGCAAAAACGCCAGAATCTCAGGCCACGCCGCTTTCGGAAAATACGGCGCATGCAAATTAACGAAACATCCGTGGGCTGCTGATCTCAGTGCCTCTCCAAGTGCATGGGCACCTACCACAACCGCCCCTTGCGCCGTCAATTGCTCGATTTGCACATCGCTAAACGAGCTGCTCGGGAATCCAGGGTCATGGAATATTAGGACCGGACGACTCATAGAAGACCATCCTTCATCGCTTGATAAACTAACTGAGAGAACAGGCTGTTCGACCATGCAAACCATTTGCGCGTGAAAATCGTTGGATCATCGACGTGAAAACCTTCATGCATGAATCCTGTATCGGCATCTGTCGCTTCAAGCATCGCGATCATCGCCAGCTTCTCTTCCGCCGTCGCTGCCGTAATGCCTTGCATGGACAGAGCCATATGCCAAATGTAGTCGTCCGGCGTATGCGGACTGCCGATTCCTCGAGCCACCTTGCCTTCGAAGTAAAACGGGTTCTCTTTGCTAAGCGCAAAACGTCTTGTATTTTGATAAATCGGGTCGTCCGCAGCCACATAGCCTAGGTAAGGAATCGACATCAGACCCGGCGTCCCGGCATCATCCATGAGGCAGTAATTGCCGAAACCGTCAGTTTCATACGCATAAATAGGACCAAATGTCGGATGACGATAAATCCCATACAATTGAATCCCATGATCAATGTCCGCTTCGAGCGCTTGTAGTTGTGCGAGGAAATCCATGTCCCGGAACACCCATTCCGCGAATTCTTGCATGTGGCGCAGGGCGACTACAGCGAACATATTCGCTGGAATGTTGTAGTGAAAATCACAAGCATCATCGCTGGAACGAAAGCCGGACCACACCATCCCCGTATAATTCACAGGCATTCCCAAGCCATTATTGCGCAGAGAATCGGTCGGTATCCCATTATTGCGGGTAAACCGATATGGCGACTTTTCGAAGTGATGCTGCTCGGTTAGGAACAACTCATAAATCTTAACCATCGCTGCTTTAAAGCCAGCATCAAAGATATCCGTCAATTCGGTTTCTTTCCAATACGCATAAGCCAGACGCATTGAGAAGCATAAGGAATCGAGCTCAAATTTACGTTCCCATACCCATGGGGACATCTCCGTTTGGTCTGCTTTGTTCCAATGCCAGTCATTGGCCGACTCATTAAACGCATTCGCATACGGATCGATATGGATGTACTGAATATGACGCTTAATTAAACCGCTAATGATGCGCTGAAGATCCGTGTCTTCTTTGGCAAAAGGTACGTAATGCATGACCTGCTCGACAGAATCACGCAGCCAGGACGCCGGAATATCTCCCGTGATTACGAAAGTGGTGCCATCTGGCATCAACTTGGTTGTCGTTTCTAATGTATTGGGAAAACAATTTTTAAATAATTGCAAAAGTTTAGGGCGATGCGCCAGCTTTTCTTCGGCTTCCAACAAGACATCTTGAATGGCTTGTGGCAGTTCCAGCTTGGGCATCGGAATTTTCGGCAGTCTGAATTGTTCCATGGTAAATCCTCCACATCTCTATAGTCCACGAAGTTGGTTACAGCACTTACTCTTTTACAGCACCGATCGTCAAGCCTTGAATAAAGTAACGCTGGAAGAACGGATAAGCGAAAATAATCGGTCCGGTCGCAAGCACAACCATAGCCATCCGCGAAGTATCCTGCGGCAGCGATTGCAGCAAGCCAATGCCAACCGACGGGTTGCTCGTGTTCTGGAGCAGGAACTGCATACTGTTCTCAATCCGCATCAGCATCGATTGCAGCGGCACCAAATTCGGCGTGTCGATGTACAGCAGCGCATTGAACCAATCATTCCAGTACCCCAAGGTACTGAATAACCCGATCGTCGCGAGCCCTGGCAGGGATAGCGGCAGCACAAGCTTGACGAAAATGCCGAATTCGCCGGCTCCGTCAATTTTACCCGATTCAATAATAGCATCCGGTACGGATGTAACAAAAAAAGTACGCATAATCATGATATAGAAGGCGTTGCCCGCTAATGGCAGAACCAAAGCCCATAGGGAATCCTTGAGCCCGAGCAATTGTGTCATCACAATATAAGTCGGCACAAGTCCACCATTGAAGAGCATCGTAAAAAAGGCGAAGAAGCCAAAGAAATTACGGAATTTAAAGCTTTTCCGGGAAATTGCATAGGCGAATGTAGCGGTTAGAATCAAGCTGACAAGCGTACCTACGACCGTCACAAGGATCGTGACCCCATAGGACATCAGCAGTTGATCGCCAGCTTTGAAGAGATAACGGTACGCTTCCAGGCTCCATTTCTCCGGGATGATGCGATAACCGTTCGTATTCAGTGATTTCTCATCGGTGAACGAAATAATCGTCACAAACAGAAACGGGAACACACATGCAATGGTAAAAAGACCCGCGGCCACATGAGCGAACACATTCAACAAGGGCGGTAATTTATGAAAATCTTGTTTTTTCATCGCTTTGACAGCATTCATAGCCAGTTCCTCCTTTCCACAATCCTAGGTTAAAAGAGTGCATTGTCTCTATCAAATTTTCTAACGACATAGTTCGAAGTCATCACAAGAATAAAGCCGATCACAGACTGATACAATCCAGCCGCTGTACTCATGCCGATTTCTCCTGTAGATTTAAGGCCGCGGTATACATACGTATCGATAACATTCGTTACGGAGTACAACGTCCCCGAATCTCTAGGCACTTGCAGGAACAAACCAAAGTCTGCATAAAAAATTCGTCCGATCGCCAGCAGCGTCAGAATCGTCATTAATGGTTTTAACATCGGGAACGTAATGTTGCGGATTTGCTGCCATTTGCTCGCACCGTCAATCATGGCTGCTTCATAAAGCGACTTATCTATCCCCATGATCGCTGCCAAATACACAACACTGCTGTAACCGACTGATTTCCAGAGGTAAACGAGAATAATGATAAGCGGCCAATACGTCTTGTCGTTGTACCAACGAATCGGATCCACGCCAAACCAGGGAAGTATATGATTAAGCATTCCTTTATCCACACTTAGGAAACTGAATACGAAATAGCCAACGATGACCCATGATAAGAAATAGGGCATGAACATACCTGTTTGATAAAGCTTAGCAAGCTTTTTATTCGTAATTTCGGATAACACAATGGCGAGTCCAACAGACAGCACCAGACCTGCAATAATGAACACAATATTGTATAGCAAAGTGTTGCGCGTAATGATATAAGCGTCATTCGTACTAAAAAGGAATTTGAAGTTCTGCAATCCAACCCATTTGCTCTCCACAATACTTGCCCAAAAACCATCACGGCTGTAACGGTACTGCTTGAAAGCAATCACCATGCCTGCCATCGGTAAATAAGAGAAGAACAGGAACCAAAGCGTTGCCGGTAATGCCATGAGCAGCAGCACTCTGCTTTGTTTAACATCTTTGAAAAAAGTTCCTATTCTGTTCATACAATCACCCCTTCGCTGATGACAAGACAAAGATCAGGTGAATGCAGAACATTCACCTCATCCTTAAACTTGCCTCTATTTTTTGTTAGCTGTTTTCCAAGCATCAATTTGGCTTTGTGCTTCTGTCATAATTTTATCCAATCCGGCTGCTTTGAATTTCTCGTTTGCAAGCGGAATGTATTTATCTGGATCAACAGTACCCGTCATCAGTGTTGCCCAGAACTCTTCTTTCACGTTCTGTACTGCGGCGATTTCGTTGATTACTTTGGTTGGATCGAAGTTAAAGCCAAGCAGTGGAGCAGGTACGCCTGTATCGTTAAATTTCTTGAACTCTTCCCATTTGTTCGCAGGATCTTTGACATCTTTGTATGTTAACAACACATTACCAAGGGAGAAAGTCGGCATATCATAGTTTTTGGATGCCGGCAAGTTTTCCATTTTATCGTTGTCGACTTTTTTGTAGTGTTCGCCTTCAATACCGGAATCGACCATGTTGCGAAGTACAGGATCTGTGTTGAGCAGGTTCAGGAATTCCATCGCTTTTTCCGGATATTTGGAGTTGGCCGAGATTGCTTGCATAGAACCCATAACGGACCAGTTATAAATTAAAGCTGGGCTTGCTGGTTTGGATACGACCGGGTACCCATAGCTTGCTGACCAAAGGTTGTCCGCGAAAGGTTGATTTGTCGCTTTATCGGAGAACCACTTGCCAGTCACTTGTACGTCATTCAATGATGTCAGCGTGGAAGCTTCCGTTGGAACGTAGCCAGCTTTGTAATATTTATTCATAGTTTTCAAAGCTTGTTTCATTTCTGGTGTATCCAGAATGTTAACTACTTTCAAATCTTTGTTGTCTACGCTAACAGCCATTGGCATTTTCTCAATGATGTAGTCATATGGCACATACGGCATGTAGTTTTTATCAACAGCCAGTCCGTAAATATTCGGCTCTTTGGCTTTAATCGCTGAAAGCAGCGGCTCTAAGCTTTCCAGTGATTTCACGTTATCCAAGCTAAGGTTGTATTTGTCAGCCAGGTTTTTATTGAAACGCCATACGTCTTGTGCTGGCAGCTCTTTATTCGCTGGAACACCGTAGTTATGTCCATCTACTTTGGAACCGTTTAAGAAAGCAGGATCCAATGCTTTAACAATGCCTTGTCCATTTTTTTGCAGCAGCTCGTCAATCGGCTTGAATGCGCCTTTACGCGCATTTTGCACATAATCAAATGCCCATGAAGACGTGAACATAATGTCCATAGGTGTGCCGGAAGCGGTCATAACTTGCATTTTTTGAGCGTAATCGCCCCAGTCCGTCATATTCATTTTCACCGTAACACCGATTTTCTCCGCGGTGTACTTGCTGACTTCAGCCATAACGCGATCCACATCTTTCTGTGGCGTTCCGATCGTATACCAAATTAATTCAACGGGTTTATTCGCTGCCCCATTTCCTTTTGCATCGCCGGCATCTTTGCTGCCGCAAGCACTGAGTGTCATGGAAACAGCTAACGTCAATCCTAATGTAGTGACCAAGTTTTTTTTCATCTTGCTCATTTTTTGAATCCTCCCTAGTGAATACTCGTTTGTCTACGCCCGTAGGGGCTATATTTACAGTACCGCATGAAAGCAATTACAAATAGACGATAAACTAAATGAACCATGTCTAAAAT
This sequence comes from Paenibacillus sp. HWE-109, assembly GCF_022163125.1. Taxonomy (NCBI): domain Bacteria; kingdom Bacillati; phylum Bacillota; class Bacilli; order Caryophanales; family Paenibacillaceae; genus Paenibacillus; species Paenibacillus sp. HWE-109. The sequence continues at coordinate 4,418,658 of NZ_CP091881.1, forward strand.
AAAGAAAAAAACGCTATCAAATCATTTTCGCTCAAAAAAAAGACTGCTTCTAAGTTTTCCCTAGAGCAATCCACGATAATCCGTCGGCGAGATACCGACATACTTTTTAAATTGTTTATAAAAGTAACCCAATTCGGAATAACCTACCTCTTTGGCAATCTGATGAACCTTCGCATGCGTTGTCTTGAGCAGTTCTTTGGCCTTCTCAACCCGGAAACGGTTCATATACTCCGTGAATGTCTCATTAATTTCTTTGTGAAACAATTGCCCTAAGTAAACAGGATGAATGTGGTAGTGAGCGCCCAGCATTTTGAGCGAGAGCTCCTCAGCATAAGACTGTTGAACATATTTCAACACCTGCTGCACAATCGGACTTCGAACATCCGAAATCAGGAAGCCAATTGTCGTCTCAGCAATCTCCAGAATGGCAGCTTCCAGTTCTTCCAACGCAACCGCCGCGCGAATCTGGTCAAAGGCAAGATGATAAGCCTCGAGTTCTTCTGTATGGCGGATTGCTTTGATTTCCAATTTGAAATGAATGACCATCTCGAAGGCGATATTCTGGAAGTCGTGCGGCGTAATTCCCGGCAAAGCTTGAATTCGCTTGAAATCGTTATGTATGCAAGCACGCAGATGTTCTATATCTTTGGCAATAATAAGCTTCGCATAGGCCGGCCAATCAATGATCGAGAAATCCACCTTCGGATTGTCTTGGTGCATGGCCAACTCCTGATAATCAATCAAGGGCAGCTCCGGATAAATCCAGAAATACTCCTGCGCTTTTTTGGCGGCTTCATAGCTTTGCGCGACCTGATCCGGGAGGTGCCCGACGGTCCCAATGGAGATGCGCACCGTTTGGTCTTGAAGCGCGGTATGCAGCTGCTGAAGCAGTGCCATCAAGGCTTTTTTCCCCTCTTCCATCTGGTCCATGGACGCAAGCAGCACGATATCTCCGTCCAAATCGAGGAAGACAGTCACCCATTCGTGAGCATCCAGCCTGGAGGCTATAAATTCCAAGCCCTTATCTGCATCCATAGGCATTCGCAGAACCGCTGCTACCATATAGGCGCACGCTAGGTTGATGCCTAGAAGTTCTGCACGCTCGTAGAACTCCAGCGGCGCAATCTGATGCGTCAACCAACGATGCAGCGTGTTGTCCTTCAGAATTTGCTTGCTGTATGCTTGTACCAGCTGAGTCTCGTTCATCGTATTCAGCTTCTCAACGGTATTTTGCAGCGACGCCTTAAGTTCTTGAATATTAATGGGCTTGAGCAAGTAATTTTCAATGCCTAGCTGCATGCCCTCTTTCAAATAAGAGAACTCATCGAAACCACTAAGAACGATCACCTTCAACTCGGGGTGAATCGATCTTGCATGCCGAATCAAATCCAGCCCATTCATAATCGGCATAGAAATGTCGGTTACCAAAATATCGACGGATGTTTCCTGCAAAGCGTCCAAAGCCTTCTGTCCATTGCTGGCATGCCCCACAATTTCCAATCCAACTTCCGCCCAATCAATAATGTCATACAACCCTTCGATAATGAAAGGTTCATCGTCCGCAAGAAAAACCCTAAACATCGTCCACCTCCGCTCCACCGTCCATCGGCAACCAGATATCGATGACCGTTCCTTGGCCCGGTTGGCTGTGTAATTTGACGCCGTACTCACTGCCGTACAGCAGTTTAAGCCGTTGATTGATGCTTCGCAACCCGAAAGACTCCCCTTCCAATTCCTCATCTTGCAGAAATAACGCCAATTCCTTGAGCCGCTGCGGCGAAATCCCGTTGCCATTGTCTTCTACCTGCACATGTAGAAACGCCTCAACTTGCTTCACCCGAATGTGAAGCTGATTATCCGAGCTTTCGCTTCGCAAACCATGCACAATGTAATTCTCAATTACCGGCTGCAGCGACATTTTCATCACACGCACAGACCCGAGCCGCCTGTCCCAGTCCATGGCATACGTAAATTTATCCTTATACCGAATTTGGAAAAGTTCCAGGTACAGGCGACAGGCTTCCAACTCATTTTTGAGCGTGTAGATTTTCTTCTGTTGGACAAAACTTCGGAACAGTGCCGATAGGCTGTAAATCATTTCCCCGACATCATGTGCGCCTTGCGAGATTGCCCGCATCCGAATCACTTCCAGCGTATTGTACAGGAAATGTGGATTGACCCTAGCTTGCAGCGCCGTCAGTTCTGTCTGCTTTTGTTTGATATTAGCCTTATACACCCGGTCAATATAGAGGTTCAATTCCTCAATCATCTCGTTAAAACTCCGTGAAATTTGCCCGATCTCATCTTCGCGCACATCAGGTATCCGCACGCTTAGATCACCTTGTTTCACCTTTCGCGTGAATCGGATGATTTGATTGGTCCGCTTGGCGACACTCATCACCACCAGGAACGGAATCAGGATGGCGAAGAAGATGCATATCGCGCTGATGAGGAGAATCGTACTTCCGATTTTCTTCGAAGAGGCATCCAGCTCTTTGCGGGGGATGATGCTGACAGTGCTGAAATTCCCTTTGCTTTGCGTAAGTTTCGTCACATAGTCGCCTTGGCTGGAACCACGGTTCTCATACATCGCATTGATCTGATCCATGTGCGGATAAGGCTGCCCAACGTACTGATTCGAAGAATCGAACAGCACACCGCCGTCCGGAGCCAAGACAAGAATGATCCCTTTCAGGTCATCCTTATCGTTCTGCAGAATTTTCCAAATCCCATCCGTGCTAAAATAAACGACCTGCTGCCCGATCGTCTTCAGCGTCAGCTTGTCCGTGATCGGCGTTCGAATCGCATATAGGTTCTGATCCCATTGACCGATCGCTTCACGCACCCAAATATTCGGCAGTTCCACACTCTTGCTTTCGAGAGCCATCACATCCGGGATATAAGAGCGGGCGCGATTGGTGGGAACGAATTTCATTTGCCCATTTTGCCCGAGCGCATATAAAGTCTGCTGATCCTCGCTGTATAACAGCAAATTACGGATATCTTCGTTATCTTCCACCTGATTTTTAAAATATTGCAGCCCATCATTCCACATGCTGTTGCCGCCCAAATTATACTGCTCCAAACTATGCTGCACATACTCTTGAAAAGGGTGCTGCAGCATAAAAGATACACCCGAGGCCAGCGAGCTATCCCGGTAGAGGCCAAATAGGATTGACTGGGCTGAATCATATTTTCCACCCAAATAATTGTTAACATTCGTCAGCGCTTTCTTCTGTATATCCAATTCGCGATTGATCGCCGCTTGCGACATCGAATAGTACATAAAATAAGAAAACGAAATAATCGTTACGACCGTAATCATGGAAAAGAGGAGCAGCAGCCTCATAAACAAATTATTTTGCAAATAATTCCGATACATCTTACGCAGTGCCATCCAGTTATCATCTCCTGCTGTTAATCGGGTTCATTATAGCATAACAATCGCAAGCAGATGAATTTCGTTCCATGCGCACAAAAAAACTGCTCTCATGCAGTCGTTGAAGACCAGACGAGGGCAACTATTATTTAGCAAATAAATTATTCGGAAACATTCCTTTGACTTCGACTCATTAACCACAGGGTTAACCAGATAAGGATGAAGCCAGCTAGCTGCCCTATCGTCAGTTTTTGACCAAAAACTATCCAATTCAAGCATACACCCATGGCTGGAAATGCGAGCTCTGCCAACGTTGCAAAGAACGCTTTGGTCGATGACAACCCTTTATAATATAGCAGCATGCTGAGCAAGCCAGGGAAAAAGGCTTGGAACAGCAAATTTACCGCGATCATCGCCAGTTCACTGCCGGGTCCAGTAACTTTCCAAACATCACCGCTCACCAGAAGAATAACGGTCAGCAAGGGGATGGCTAACAGGAAACGGAGCGAAGTCACGACAGGGAAATCTATGTTTTTTTGCAGCAGGAATTTCCCCATAACGGTAGATCCGCCCCATAAAACAGCTGCCAATATTGAAAACAAGCAGCTTATTGTTCCCAAATCCTTCAAGCCCATTTGCGGTGAAGCAAGGCCGAATGTCAACAAATACGTGCCCAATAGCGCAATCCCGATATAGGTGAAAAATTTGGCGGGCAGCGTCTCTTTCAATAGCACGCGAGCCAGAATGATCGCAAACAAAGGCTGCAATTTCTGCAATAGCAGGACAGCATTGGCACTGCCGTGAGAGAAGGCCGCGGTAAACAATACGGTGGCAATCGCCGACCCGCCCCAAGAGATGAAGAGCAGCGCACCAATTACGCCGAGCGTTAATTTGCCGGTCAAGGTCTTGCGGTATTTGATCAATACCGGCAGCGCATAACAAGCCAGAAGCAAATGTTCAATAAATACAATTTGTGCAGAGGTAAAACTTTTCAACAACAGGATGCGAAATAAAGGATCCGCCCCCCACAAGGCAGCGCCAAGTGCAACGTACCAAATCCCGTTGATGGCGCTCGTGCGCGAAGTCAACCCATTCACGCGCTTACTTTCCAGCTTCCATGCATTTTCCAATTCAAAAACCTCCTGAGGAATGTTTTGAATTGAACCTTTCAGAAAGAAATAAGGCCCCCGCGATTTAATCTGCGGGGGCATCGACAAACAGACTTGTTAAACGGCTGCGTTTAACAAGTTGTCCTTCACCTTCTCCCATCCGGACTTTAACCGTCGGCCCTGGAATTCCACCAAGTCAGTCCCAGCTGATTAAGCTGGGAGTCGCGGGCTTGAGATACGTGTTCGTATCCTCACCGCCGGTAGGGAATTGCACCCTGCCCTGAAGGTTCAATCATTTAAAATTCACTTACTAAATATAAGTAACGTTGAAATTTATATTAACACCATAAAATGAAAAAAGCAAGGATTTTCATGTTTATTGATTCGTTTTTGAAGCACACTAAAATGTCTCACCAAACAAAACCAAAAGGAGTGTTGTATATGCGTGAAGGATTGATTCCTACTGTTCTTGGAACTGTGGTTTCTGCTTCAGGTGCTACACTGCTGAACAGCAAGTATAAACTTGTTGGGATCGGTGTCCTCGGCTTTGGTCTTGCCCATGTTGTTCTAGGCGCAATTGATTTGGTTGAACATCGGTAAGTTTGGCGAGATCAACGGGGAGGCTTCACTGCCTCCCTCTTCTATAGGTCATCTATCCCCCGCCCGCTTATAAGATTACTTCTTAGCGGCTTCAGTAGGCACGGGAGTTTTACTCGGCAGCATGTTAATTAACGAACCGTTGCCCCAAGCATCAGGAACATCACCTTTCCACGTTTCAAGGAACTTATAATCTACCAACTCCGCAGTAATTGACTTCGCTAACTCCAGGTTCCCCTTTGCCTTTTGTTGCGCTACATATAGATCGGCATCCGCTTTAGCTTTCGCGGCAGTAGCGTCTGCTTCTGCTTTAACTACATTTTGTTGCGCATCGATCTTTGCTTTATCCAAATCGTTCTGAGCTTTCATTGCATTTTGAGCGGCGATTTGTTTCTGCTCTATCGATTGGTTGAAAGCATCGGAGAATGTGAAGTTAACAATTGAAATATCCCCCACTTGAATGTTATAAGCCTCCAGCGATTTCTTCAGTAACTCGTTAGTCTCTAAGGCAACTCGTTCACGTTTTGAGATTAACTCCTCTGCACTGTACTTTGCCGTAACTTCCTTAAATATCTCCTGCACGTGAGGACTGATTACTTTGGCATCGAAGTCTAAACCTACGTCATGCAATAACTTGTACGCAAGTCCTTTTGGGATAGTGAAGTTAACAGCTACATGGCTATGAACAGGTTGCAAGTCTTTGGATGACGCGGCTGCGTCAGATTCTGACTTAGCCACTTGCGTATTAACTTCTACAATGTTTGAAATAAACGGCCATTTCCAATGAGGGCCTGGCTCAAGCACGGTTAGGCTAACACTTCCCAATGTTTTTCTGAATCCAACATGGCCGTTTTCCACCGTGCTAAACGCAGTTAAAGCTATAAGAATTATGGCCGCTCCGACTACGCCGTATGTGATTACTTTGCCTACATTCTTCCCTGTTTCCATGAAAGCCCCCCTGATTAGTAAATGGATGAAACCATCCCTGCTACATTCAAAATATGCGAAATTCGCACATCTCATCACTAAAGCCAAGGAGAACACCTCTTGCGCGGCGCTTTCATAGTTATTTAGTTGAAAATCACAACAACTTTCAGAAAAAAACTTCAATAAAACGAGCATTTTCGACATTTTTTGTTAATAATCAGACAGAAATTAATTTGCATTCTTGTTATGATGGACTGACTACAGTAAAAGGCGATGGTACATATGGTGCAAGGGATATGGTTGCTGATCTTTGTCTTGTTCTTGCTTGTTGCATCCGCTCGTAAAGACTGATGATTGTTACTCTTTTTTAGCTTTTACAAGTCAAATTTACGTAAAAAGTAAAGCTTTGAATATACGAACTTTTAAAAATAAAGAGGCTAAAACCCAGGTACATAAGGGCTTTAGCCTCTTTATTTATGGAGCTGTGCAATAATCCTATCCCAATCCTCATTACCATTCTATCAAAATTAGATAAAGTTAGTTACCATTTATTACAATTTAATTACATAATAAATATTTAATTGTATTATTTTGGGATTTGGTATACTATAACTCTTGCAGGTAAATATAGTAAAAATTAGGAGGAAAGAGAAATGAAATTCAAGAAAATCGCAATCGTATTGTCAGCAGTCTCTATGTTAGCATTTGGTGCACAAAGCGCTTTCGCAAACACCAATATCGATGAGCAAGCAGATGTACAGAACAATAATTATTATACTCCTGAAGCATATCTTGCTGGTGCTCCTGCGGGAACTATCAATCCATTCAATTATAATAAATTAGGTACACTAAGTAGCCCAAGTGATACTGATTGGTATTCAGTCACGTTCCCTTCGAACACTTACTTCCCTGGGGCTACTGCACTAATCACCTTAGTATCACCTTTCGGCGGGATTCAGTATGGTGTTTCGATTCTAGATTCTAACGGTGGCGTCGTTGATAAAACGATAATTACAAATACTGAGCAACTCACTCAATATCGAATTAACTTCCTACCGAATGTCGAATATAAATTACACGTTTATTCCCTTAGTTCTTCGGTCAGCCCTTATAAATATCAGCTCGCAATAAATTAATCATTACTACAGACGTCGTTCTAATAAGAACGGCGTCTTTTAACTGGGAATATATTATAATTCATTTCAAAAAAACGCATTTCAGGAGGAGAGAATCCATTATGATGAAGAGCCTTTAAAAAAAATCCTAACTGTCGGTATTATCGCATCATCACTTGTTTTTTCCTCACAATCAGCATTTGCAATAAACGACACCTATGAACCAAATGATACCCCTTATAACGCGTGGTCAATTCCTGGCTCCACAAGCAGTAGCCTTACTTCTTATATCAGTTCAGTAAATGATAGAGATTGGTATGGTTTCAGTGCCTTTGATAATGGAACATTCATTGTAAATTTGTATAGCGATAATCCAAACATGTATATTTTTGCATATAAGATTCAAAATGGCTCCTACACTGAAGCTCCAATAGTTAAGAGAGATGTTCAGAGTCCCTACTTCAGTCAACTTGAATTTCAAGTTGATGAAAATTCAAGTTACGTTATTTGGATAGCAGGTGGAGCAAACAGTGCACCTTACTACATGAGCACCTCAGGAGTATTAGTGAATTAAACGTTCCTTTTCAACATCCCATTTCCGGCTTTGAGCTAACGATTGCAAATGCATTTGCCGATAGATAACAAGTAAGATAATCCATTCGAAGGAGGAACCTCATGGACATCCCTGCTCTCTCAATGTCTTTAGCTCAGAACAATTTAGGCCAAGCTGTTGGATTAAGCGTGCTGAAAATGGCTAAAGATCAATCAACTGAACAAGCACAACAAATGATTCAAATGATGACACGTAGTGTGCAACCAAATTTAGGTGGAAATCTCGATATCAGTGTTTAATTTTTAAAGAGTCGTGCGAATTCGTTCGTGCGGCTCTTTTTTATTTCAAAAAACAGTTAATCGTTCCCCGCGCTTCCCTCTCCCCAGAAACACATTCAACCGCTCCGAAAACAAGAGCATTGCCACGGCTGATAGGCCGATAAAATAAGGGAAGATCCCGATTGTCGCAAAAGAAGCCAGCAAACCGAGAAGCGGAGGCATGAACGTGCTGCCCGTGTAGGCGACAGCCATTTGGTAGCCCATGATGGTTTGCGCGTGTTTTTTTCCAAAACGTTCAGGTGTCTCATGCAGCATACATGGAAATATCGGTGCTAAGCCCAAGCCTACTATCATCAAGCCTGCAAGCGAGAATTCTGTCGGCAATGGAAGAAATAGCAGTGCTGCGCCGGCTAATGCAGTCACTTGACCACTGCGAATGAGAGTACGATTGCTAAGTTTGAACGTAATAAATCCGGTAATAAATCTACCGATTGTAATGCCAGCATAGAAGAGGGATATCCATTGCGCCGCTGTGGAGGCCGGTAATTCCTTGCTGTTAACCAGAAAGCTGCTTCCCCACAGCCCCACCGTTGCCTCCACCCCGCTATAAAACAAAAAGGATAACAGAGCGAACTTGACTCCCTTTATCTGCAAAGGTTTAATCGGTTGGGAAGCTGCATCCTCAGCGCCTATTTCTATATCGCCATCCGCTTGCTTTGAAGCAGCTCTGCTTATTTGGGCGACCCGATCCCATAAGGGCAATGTGAAAAACAAGATAATAACCAATAGAATCTGGATTCCTGCAACCGTCAGGTATCCTTGTCTCCATGCGTTTTGCCCCGAGATAAACTGGGCCATAATCATGGGGCCAAGCGTAGCCCCGACTCCCCAGAAACAATGCAGCCAACTCATGTGATGCGCTTTGTAATGAGATGCAACATAATTATTAAGGCCTGCATCTACGGAACCTGCGCCTAATCCAAGCGGGATGGCACATAGCATTAACCAAACAAGTGATGGTGAAAATGAGAACCCTAGCAAGGCCCCAGCAGTCATTACACAACTGACCAGGGTGACTTTCCCCGTTCCAAATCGCTGAAGAACTGTTCCGCTCAACAAACTGGAGACAATGGTGCCAGCTGCTATTGTCATAAACAGCAGTCCTGCCGTCTCCAGCGGTGCCTCAAAATCCCCTTGCATAACGGGCCAAGCTGCTCCTAACAAGGAATCAGGCAACCCCAAGCTGATAAATGCCAAATAAATGATGATCAAAAAAAATGTAGCCATATCTTTTACTTAATCTCCTGTTTCTTTTTGGTTTCTTGTTTCTTTTGAGTTTCTTGTTTCTAAGATCTTTCATCCTTAAAAGTAGAGCTCAAGTGGATGAATCGGTTAATATAAGAATGAACGGCTTACACTAGTCGTTTAGGTTACTTTATTATAGGAGCTGGAATGGATGAAACGAACCACGATTTTGATCGCGGATGATGAGAAGGAAATTGCCGATCTGATCGCTTTGCATTTAGAGAAAGAGGGCTACCAGCTTATCCAGGTCTATGATGGGAAAGAGGCCCTTCATGCGATTCAATCGCAAGCGATTGATTTGGCAATTTTAGATATTATGATGCCCAAAATGGATGGGTATGAGGTGACTCGCCAAATTCGCGAGCAGTATCATATGCCGATCATTTTCTTGAGTGCCAAATCCTCTGATTTGGATAAAATTACAGGATTGGTCATGGGCGCGGACGATTACATGACCAAACCGTTCAACCCAATGGAATTGGTCGCTAGGGTGAATGCGCAATTACGCCGATCTACGCGTTTGAATCAACCAGCTTCCAGCCTTAAATCCATCTTGGAATCAGCCGGTTTAACGATGGATCCCGACCAACGAACCGTTATTCTCTATGGGAAACAGGTTGAATTAACACCCAAAGAGTTTGATATTCTTTATCTGCTAGCCAGTCATCCTAAGAAAGTTTTTAGTGCAGAGCATATTTTCCAGCAGGTCTGGGGGGAAGCCTACTATGAAAGTGGCAACACAGTTATGGTACATATCCGTACGCTGCGCAAAAAACTTGGTGAAGACACCAACAAGAACAAGTTAATCAAAACGGTTTGGGGGGTGGGATATTCATTCCATGGCTAACATGCTTCGAAGTTTCCGCTCCAAAATGATTCTCCTATTAGGTCTCAGCATGGCGCTGTCCGGAACTATCACCTACATCCTTTATAAGGTGCTTCAACTTTATTACACGGGCGTTCGATACGAAGATCCCCTAGCTAAATTTCGCCATATGATTTACAAATTCGGGGATTTCAACTTCTTCCTGATTGTGTTTATTCCACTGGCCATTTTGTTTTTCTTTTTCCTCACGAAGCCGTATGCAACCTATTTTCAAGAAATATCAACAGGCATTCATCGTCTGGCCAGTGGAGATTTTCAAAGTCGGGTTCACATTTCCTCGAATGACGAGTTTAAGGCGATTGCGGAAGACATCAATATGGCCAGCGAGAAGCTGCAAAAGGCTGTTGAGCGTGGTGATTTTGCGGAAAGCAGCAAAGACCAGCTGGTCTTGAATCTGGCTCATGATTTGCGCACGCCGCTGACGTCTGTTCTAGGCTATTTGGATATTATACTTCAAGATGCTCAATTGACGAAGGAACAAATCAAACATTATACGACCATTGCTTATACCAAGTCCCAGCGGCTGGAGAAGCTGATTGATGAACTATTTGAAATCACCCGAATGAACTATGGCATGCTCACACTTGAAAAAAGACAAATTGATTTAAGTGAACTCCTCATCCAACTGCAGGAAGAATTATTCCCGGTCTTTGAGAAAAATCAGCTGATAGCCCGCATGGATATCCTTCCGCATTTGAAAATCCTGGCGGATGGCGAGTTGTTGGCGCGTGTCTTCGAAAACCTTCTGACGAATGCCAATCGTTATGGGAAAGACGGCCAATTCGTCGATATCCATTGCCGACTAGACGCAGGAGATGCGGTTGTACAAGTCATTAATTATGGCGACAGCATTCCAGAGGAAGAACTGCCACATCTCTTTGATATGTTTTATACCGGGGACCAAGCGCGAAGCCATCAAGGCGGAAGTACGGGTCTGGGCTTATTCATCGCGAAGAATATTGTCGAGCAGCATAACGGGACGATTTTGGTCCAAAGCAATGTCATTCGAACGCTGTTCGAAGTGCGACTGCCTCTGTGAATCGCGAAATTTAAGAAAAATTTTATTTTTGCCCCACTTCTTTCTTAAACTGTTTTCCTTATCCTGAATGCAAGCAAGGTGAAGGAGGAAACAACGAAATGAAGAAGTGGGTTTTTTGGCTTATTATTGTTCTATTGCTTGGTTTTGAAACCTTTCATCAACGACCAGATGCAGTTAACAATATCCCTATTGAAGAAGCAAATGTTCCGACGAATGAAGCGACTCCCCAAAAGGATGATCTACCGATAAAAGTGGGCAAAGACCAAATCTATCAAGGAGATCTGGTGTTGATTAATAAGGAGTATCCCGTACATCCCGCGGGGATGAAATCCGATGTGGTCAATTTATTTCAGCATAAAGAATTGATCAAAGGGTTCGGATTGCTGGATAGTTCGATTCGCTTGTCGCAGAATGTTGTACAAGCCTTTTCCACGATGCTCGCGGCGGCTGACAAAGATGGGATAAGCCATTTTATCATCAATAGCGGTTACCGTGACAATAAAGAACAGAGTCAGCTTTATAAAGAAATGGGGGCTGATTATGCACTTCCAGCGGGATACAGCGAACACAACCTTGGACTAGCGCTTGATATTGGTTCTACCCAGATGGAGATGAATCAAGCCCCTGAAGGGAAATGGTTGAAAAAAAATGCGGGCATCTATGGATTTATTTTGCGATATCCCAAAGATAAAACAGATATCACAGGCATTCAGTATGAACCATGGCACTTTCGTTATGTGGGTCTGCCGCACAGTATGATCATGCAGCAAAAGAATTTAACTTTGGAACAATATCTGGACTTCCTTAAGGAACAAAAGACGTATTCAACGAAGTTTTCCAGTAAGTCCTATACAATCTCTTATTATCCTATTTCCAAAAACACGACTATAGGAGTGCCGAAGAACCGTCATTATGAACTGTCAGGCAATAATATCGACGGTGTTATCGTTACGATTTTTGGCGAGGCAGCCAAATGAAACGCCCCCAATTAAAAGATGATGTTGTCGCGCCGGCGCTTTTCGCCTTATATCTTTATGCGGTTTTTAAAATTATTTTATTTAAATTCAATGCGATTGATTTCAACTTTTTATGGCATCAGCTTCAAAGGAATTTGGATGATCTTTCTTTTATCAAAGAGCGTTTGCAGAGAGCTAATTTCACTCCATTTGAATCTATATCGAGTAATGTGCAGATGGTCTCCAGCCATAACTTAATTAATTTGTATGGGAATATTGCCTTATTCATCCCTTATGGTATTTTCCTAGTTTACCTGGCCAAACAACGAAGAATTTCATTGCTTGGCGTGTTTATGCGAGCCTTGGCTCTAAGTTTGAGCTTGGAATGCTTGCAGGTTGTTTTCGCTATCGGAAGTTTTGACGTCGATGATCTTATTCTTAACGTATTTGGCAGCTTGATCGGCTGCTTCGCAGCCAGGTTATACCGCCTCTCGCCGCGGATCTCCAAATTAAAGAGCCCTCCTCCCCATGTTCGCAATGGTTCAGACGGCTCCTTGATTCAATCCGATCAACCTATTTCCTCAAGTTCATAGAGCGATGCTTCCCTGTTGCGGATCACTCGGCGAAGCAGGGCGGCCAAATCACGTGTGATATCTCCGCGCTCGAAGAATACCTGCACAGCATCGCGTTCCGCCTGAATCGCAATCCAGTGAAGCTCGCGCCGGCAGTCCTCGAAAGACCTGTCTTTGCGCCGCGACCCCATCGTGAATCTGCGCAGTCTATCGAGCATCTGCTGATAATAGTCCAACACGCCTTCGGTGGCTTCATCGCTTTGAATGGTGCAGCGTCTTGAGAACTCATCCACGACGGCTTGGCTGCACTGCATTTTGAGCGTGCGCAGCGCTGCCATGTCCGGCTCACTGAAACCAGTAGCTACACTTGGCTTGCGAATAATTAGCAGCATTTTCAGGCGCCGCCAGAGGGTCTTCATAATGGCTTTACCCAGATCCAGCTTGTTGGCCAAAATAAGTTCTACTTGCTCCAGCATTTGCAAATAATAATTCGCCTGATCACGACTCACCTGACCGCTCTCCACTTGATCGTTCACATATTTGCGTTCAATCCCTAGCGCCATGAGACGCATGCCTGCTTGTTCCTGCTGGTAACGCGGCAGGCGATTTACTTTGCTGTCCTTTTGACCGAGCTGCTGCATCATAATCTTGTAATCGCTGATCACCGTTGTAACCGCGAACTCATTCTTCTCATTGCTCGACTCCTGAAGAGCCTTCACAGCGGCAGCCATGACCTCGATCTGCCACTCTCGCTCGATACGTTCCTTCTCCGCATCATCAGCGGTACTTTTCTTCTTCGCCAGCAGCGGCAGCACGATGCTGGCTGTCAGCAAAGATAACAGAATGACGGATGATGCCAGGAATAGGATGAGATCTCTTTGCGGAAAGGGCTCGCCATTTTGCAGCAATAGCGGAATCGAAAAGGCACCTGCTAAGGTGACTGCGCCGCGTACGCCCGATATGGCGGTCAGCATCAGAATTCGCAGACTAGGCACTTCCTTGCTTTGGTTCCCAAACCAGCGCCCTCCTCTAGAGAATAGGAACGTCCAGCCAAACCGAAGAACCAATAACATCGCATAAATAAGAATGGCATAACCGATAACTCTGTAATTATTGAAAGTCGGGTCAATGAGGATTGTGTTGGATACGCCTGGGATCTGCAGCCCGAGCAGGACGAATACAAGACCATTCAGAACAAACAAAATGACCGACCATGTCGGATTGGAGACGTTTTTGAGATTGGGCATCGTAAATGCCATGCGTTCATTCTCGATGGCATGTACCAGTCCGCCTGCTACCGCGGCGAGAATTCCCGACACCCCTAGCTCCTCAGCAATCAAATAAAGCAGGAATGGCGTCAAAATTTGCAGCAGCATATGCATCGTTTCATCCTCAAGACCTGCCCGGCGCAGCAGCTGTCGCAGACCTATGATGAGGAATGCAACCAAGGCTCCTATAATCAAACCACCGATGGAAATAACGAAGAAGCTTAAGCTTGCCTTGGGAAAGGAAAAAACACCTGTGACCGCTGCCGCAATGGCGAACTTAAAGGCAACTAAACCCGAAGCATCGTTCATCAGAGCTTCCCCTTCGAGCAGCCGTTTCAAGCTGCGCGGCAAATGGATACGGCCAGCCAATGAACTGACAGCTACTGCATCCGTCGGAGACAGGATAGCCGCTAATCCGAAAGCGGCCGCGAGCGGGATCGAAGGTATCATCCAGTGGACACTGTACCCAACGACGAGCACAGTAATGAAAACCAAGCCCACAGCCAACAGCAATATAGGAGCTCGCAATCTCCACAATTCATCCCGCGGCGTATGTTTGCCATCATTGTACAGAAGCGGGGCAATGAATAAGATGAAAAACAATTCTGGCTCCAAATGCAAGTGAATACCGAGCGGTACCATCACCAGAGAGGCGCCTAGCGCAATTTGGATCAGTGGAATAGGTATGAATGGCACGAAGCGATGTACAACATTCGACACTCCGATTAGAACGAGCAGCATAAGAATAATAATAAATACTTCCAAATGGACTTCCCTCCTATTGATAACATCTCCTACTCGCTATCTTTTAACACCCTATTTACATCTCAGATTAGCGTACAAACAAATATTAGATTCATGTTCACGAATTTGCAATATTTTCTTTTTAATTTTTTTGTCAAAAGGTGTAGAATATCTAGATACGGTTTAAATCCAATTGTGTCGATGTTGATGAACATTTTACTATGTGAAAAATGTTACAACGATTGTAAAAGATCGTATCGGCTTTTACACATTGTGACAGTACCCGATTATTTTAACCCGCAAAGGAGGATTTTTCATATGTCACAGACATCTGCTGTTCAAGAAGTAGCAGCAACACTTGCTGCTGAACCAAAATCATTAGACGTACTCGACCAATTGCTAAAGCCTGAGGTGCAGCAATCTTTGACAGTGCTGGTTGATAACCTGCCCAAAATGGTAGAAATGATGACCGTGTTAACAAAAGCCTACGATTTCGCACAAAGCGTAGCTACTGACAAAGTATTGATCAATGATTTTGCTCAAGGTCTCGGTGAATTCATCAAACCTGTTCAGGACAAAGCGAAAGACATCGCATCGGCAGCGATTGAAGCTGGTGAACGTTCACAAGCTGAAGCAGGAACAACAATCGGTCTATTTGGTATGCTAAAAATGTTGAAAGATCCTGAAGTGCAGAAGACTCTTCGTTTTGCTCAAGCATTCTTGAACGTGCTCTCCGAACGCAAAAACTAATACGGGTAAGGGATGGATAATGATGGCTAAACAAATACTTATTCTTGGCGGCGGTTATGGCGGTCTGCTTACCGCTTTGACTGCACGTAAACATTTGACGGCTGGAGAAGCCAACATAACGATCATCAACCGTTATTCAACACACCAAATTATTACTGAATTGCACCGCTTGGCGGGTGGCACAATCAAAGAACAAGCGGTTGCTCTTCCTCTGCAAAAATTGCTGGGCGACAAAGATGTCAATGTTGTTGTCGACACAATTAAAGAAATCAAACCTAATGACAAACAAGTACTTACAAGCAGCGGCGCTGTTCACAAGTATGATACGCTCGTTGTTGCACTGGGCAGCGAAACCAACTACTTCGGTATCCCAGGTCTCGAAGAGAACAGCATGATCCTCAAATCCGCGGCAGATGCTAACCGCATTCGCGAGCATGTTGAAGCTCGTCTGGACGCTTACAAAGCTTCCGGCAACAAAGCAGATGCAACGATCGTTGTTGGCGGCGGCGGTCTAACAGGCGTTGAGCTTGTAGGCGAATTCGCTGATAAGCTTCCTGAAGTTTGCCGCAGCAAAGGCATCGATTTCAGCGATGTTTCCATCTACTGTGTAGAAGCTGGCCCTGCCATCCTTCCTGTATTCCCTCCAGTCTTGATTGAGCGCGCGGTAACTAGCCTTGAGAAGCGCGGTGTTACTTTCTTGACAGGCGTAGCGATTACAGAAGCTACCAAAACTACGGTTGCTCTGAAGAGCGGTCAAACCATCGAGTCCAACACGATCATTTGGACTGGCGGCGTGAAAGGCAATCACGTTGTAGGAAGCTGTGGCATCGCAGAAGATCGTGGCCGCGCGACGGTTACATCCACCCTGCAATCAACTTCCCATTCCGATATCTTCCTGGCAGGTGATTGCGCGGTTGTATTCCCTGAAGGCAGTGAAAGACCTTATCCGCCAACCGCACAATTGGCTTGGCAAATGGGTGAAACGATTGGCTACAACCTTGCAGTTCAAATTAAAGGCGGCGTCATGGACAAGTTCGTTCCTGTATTCTCCGGAACACTTGGCAGCTTAGGCCGTAAAGACGGCATCGGTACAATCGGCGGAAATAACACGAAGCTCAAAGGCTTACCGGCTTCGCTTATGAAAGAAGCAAGTAACGTTCGCTATTTGTCCCACATTCATGGTCTGTTCGCTTTAGCTTACTAGAACGAAGTATAAAGAAAAAGGTTAAAGAAAAACGGGTTCGCCGCCCTGATAGATCAGTCTCTTCTTTGCGGCAAAACCTTGTAAGGGAACTAAAGGACGCTAAT
This sequence comes from Paenibacillus sp. HWE-109, assembly GCF_022163125.1. Lineage (NCBI taxonomy): Bacteria > Bacillati > Bacillota > Bacilli > Caryophanales > Paenibacillaceae > Paenibacillus > Paenibacillus sp. HWE-109. The sequence continues at coordinate 4,435,444 of NZ_CP091881.1, forward strand.
TAGGCAAAAAGTAGAGATGCGTGGGTAATAGCGGAACTACAGGGTCTTATTTCCACGAAAAACGCTGAATTTGCCTTGAAACAGCAAAATAACGTACTGTAGTTCCCTCAACTTCCCGATACTGACACTTTTGGCTAGAATAGCGGACCGTAGTTCCCTTACGTCCGCGCGAGGCAGCTGGAGTAACTCCGCGTTCACTCCAAAACATATAAACTCTTATATTTTGAGAAAACCTCTATCGTGGCCATTCAAAGATGAGCGACCGCGTTTAGAGGTATGTTTTATCGCCAAAACAAAAGAGGCTGCTCCCTAGGTTTTCAACCTTCGGAGACAGCCTCTTTTGTTTTACAGCATTAGCGCCATTAAATCTTCATCTGCGTATTGCCCATTCGTGGTCAGCGAGCTCAAGCGTACTTCTTGGTACAACTTCGCATCGGATTCCTGCAATATTCGAATGATCATGCTTCACTCCTGAATCTTCTATTCGAGTTTCCGCTCTTTGAACAATAAGGCTCGCACTGCGAAGCGGGGCAGAATTAATTGTCTTCGCCATCTGGAAGGTTGATTGATTAATCGATACAGCCATTCTATGTTTAACTTCTGCCAAATAGCGGGTGCCCTTCTTACAGTCCCTGCAATGACATCCAGACTGCCCCCAACGCCCATAGCAACCTTAGCATTCAATGTGTTTTTATATTTGTGAATCCATAATTCAGCTTTCGGAGCTCCAAGCGCCACGACTAAAATATCTGGGCTTAGCGCCGCAATTTCAGCAAGAATGCGCGACTCCTCTTTTGCCTCAAAAAAGCCATGCTGCCTGCCCACAACGGATACGTTAGGGTATTTCTTGCTGATGACTTCCTTCGCCTTCTCACTCGTTCGCTCATCCGCGCCCAGCAGATAAACCGACCAATTCCTTTGGCTTCCCCGCTCCAATAAATGGATGAGAAGATCACACCCTGTTACCCGTTCAGGAAGCGGATTACCTTTCAATCGGGAGACCATGACAATCCCCGCACCATCCGCGGTTAAGTGACCTGCCTCGTCAATGACGGCTCGCAGACCTGTGTCATGCTGACAGGACATTGTGATTTCCGGATTAAGGGTTACCACATGGAAAAGCTCCTTTTGCTTCTCCGTAATGACTTGATCAATTAAATCGACGGTATGTTGCATTGTTATTTTGGGTACTGGAATTCCCATGATTTGCGAACTGCTTTGCATTGCATCCATCCTTAGCCTTTTAGACCATTTTAACATAATCCATGATCTCAAACTACGCAGCGCTCCCAAGTGATGTTTTCCAGTGTTATTTAGACGTTAATCGTTTTTTCGTGGAAATCCGTGATCTCTAGCGCGCAACGCTACTAGCAGCGCAAGGAGTAGTAGAATAAACAATACCCATGGGAAAGAACCGACGCCAAGTGTTTCGATAAGTATACCGCCTATCACTCCCCCACCGCCAATGGCAAGATTCCACGCTGTTACCAGCATAGACTGGGCCACATCTGCACTCTCGCCAGCAGCTTCGGCTACTGCTGTCTGCAGTAAAGTCGCTGCGCCCCCGAACGTCAGCCCCCAGACAGTAACCACGAGATAGATGACAAGTGGCTGACTGCTGCCAATAGCTAATAGGAAGGACGCCAAGGAAAAAGCCGCGAGGCTGATCAAAACCAATGACCGCAGGCTGCGGTCGATCCAAACCCCGATAACCCAAATACCCGCAAACGCTGTAACGCCAAAAATAAGCAAGATCAAATCCACACGTTGGTTAAGCCCAGCCTGGACAAGATACGGCGCAATATAGGTGTATAAGATGTTGTGTGCCAGCACCCAAGTCAGAACGACAAATAATACCGGTCGAACTCCTGGGATGACGAAAACCTTTCGGAGAGGGAGGCGTTTGTTTGCGGCCTCTCCGGGATAATCCGGCAGCTTCCACAGCACCCAGGCAATCAATAGAAGAGACAGCAGCGACATCAACCCTAAGACAGGGCGCCAGCCAATAACGGAACCAAGAAGTGTTCCAGCTGGAACACCTAGCGCCAAGGCTAGCGGCGTGCCGACCATTGCAAGTGCCATCGCTCGTCCTTTAAGCGACTCTGGTACCATACGCCGGGCATAGCCTGCTATCATCCCCCATAGAACACCAGCGGAGACGCCAGCGAAGAAACGGGCTGCGAGCGTCAGTGTATAGTTAGTAGAAAGTGTGGTGATCGTGTTGAATACGAGAAAACCAAGGATGCATATGAGAAGCAGCGGACGACGACGCCACCCGCGCGTCGCAGTGGTCAATGGAATTGCTGCCACTAGTGAACCAAGGGCATACAGGGTGACTAGTTGACCTGCAAGTGCCTCCGACACTCCAAGCCCTTCACCTATCTGGAGCAATAAGCCGGATGGAATCGTTTCGGTTAGAATACAGATAAACCCTGTCATTGCAAGGGCGAGCAACCCAGCCCATGGGAGTCGGCCAGATGAGCTGCTGTTGGAGAATCTCTGTGTGGCAGAAGCTGTATGTGAGCTCATTTCAGAAACACCTCTTTAGTTTTTTATCGTGTCATAAACAGCTTCACAAAGGTCAACAGTAAACTGACCTGACATTCCTTCCAGTGCCGTGTTGGTGAACGCCACTACGCTGAGCCGATGCTTAGGATCGACGAACCACGAATGGCCATAGGTCCCCCCCATGCGCCATGTACCCGGGGATTCCGGAGTGTCAGCAGTGACTGGATCCTTGAGCACCGTAATGCCTAGACCGAAACCTCGACCTGGCCAAAAGGCCATTGGCAGATCACCGATCTGGTTGGTTGCTAGTTCGCTAACCAGATACTCAGGCAGCAGAGGGGCTCCGCCCTTGCGCAATGTTTCCAACAGCTGCAAGAAGTCTCCGGCGCTGCCGACCATGCCCGCTCCACCAGAAGGATAGGCCGATCTGTCAAGTGCCCGGCCTGGGGCAAGCGTGAAGCCCGCCGTGTTCTCCAAGAAAGCCACTCTATCAGGATCATCTATAATCCGCGGCTCTGGCATATCATTGGTATACGCTTGGGTGAGCCGTTCTGGGGCGACTGCGAGAAAACTAGTGTCGCTCAAGCCAAGCGGCTTTGTCACCAGCGAATGTATTGCCTCGCTGAGCGATGTCTCTGTAACTTTGGCTATTACTGCTCCCAGCACATCTGTCGCAATGGAATATTTCCACTCGGTTCCTGGTGTATAGAGAAGCGGTACAGAGGCTATACGACGCAGGTTCTCGTCCAGGGTAACTTCGGAATTGTCCATTCCATCCGATATGCCAGCTCGCTCATATGAACCATTCTCTTCTTGAAAAAATCGGTAAGTCAGACCCGCGGTGTGCGTCATCAAGTGGCGAATTGTCATAATCGCAGATTCTCCGTTCGGCAAAAGTGGCTGAAACGCTGGAAGCCAACGATCAACGCGGTCGTCCAACTGTAAGCGACCTTGCGCAACTAGAACCAGTGCCGCCGTTGAAACGATAGGCTTCGTAACCGAAGCAAGTCGGAATAACGCATCTTCTTGCATGAGCCGGTTCATCTCTCGATCGGCATAACCAGCAGCTCGGCTATAAACCAGTACCCCGTCTAACGCTATTTGAATGACAGCGCCGACCAACCGCTTGTCAGCAAGCGTTCGATCGATTACCTCGTCAATGCGACCTGGTGGAAATTCTGAATTCATTCGGTTTGAATATAACTTACTCATATACTTCATCCTTTCGGGATAGTTAAAGTGTTAATCACTTTACTATTGTAAGTTTATTATATAAAATTAGTTATACTCCTTACATAAAGAAATAAATTGAAATATACGGTTTAACAATGAAAGACAAGGTAGTTTGCAAGGAAAACCTTAAATTTAAAGGAGTCGAATGCGATGGACCAGATTGACAAACAAATCCTTTTTCACCTTCAAAATCAAGCGAGAATTTCTATGACGGAACTAGGAAAGTGTGTTGCTTTATCACAACCCGCAGTAACAGAACGAGTTCGACGCATGGAGGAAAAAGGGATCATCAGCGAATACCGCACTATTGTCTCCCCTGAAAAAATAGGAAAACACGCTTCAGCCTATATACTTTTTCATTCAAGAAACTGTACTGCATTCCTTGAATTCTGCCGCTCGTCTCCCGATGTTGTCGAATGTTACCGGATTAGCGGGGAACACAACTACTTATTGAAAGTCATATCCGACTCTACGCGATCTCTTGAGGAATTCGGAAATCAATGTGATAAATACGGAACCTATACGATTCTAATCGTCATGTCGTCGCCTATCGATCATAAATTTGTTCTTCCTTCCCTAGAAGAAGCAAACCTAAACTTGCTGAGTTAGATAAACATAACAAAAAGGAATCCGGTGTCAAAACGGATTCCTAGCTCTTTACACCCTATTCAATTCGAGTTAACTATCTGGCTACATCCATGATTTGTTCGTAATCGATCAAAGGTATCGTAACTTTAATTTCAGTTCCCTCCTCATCACTCTTTACGATTTCAATATATCCGCCGTGAGAATTAAGAATACGCTGAGAAATGGATAGTCCCAAGCCCATACCTGCTTCTTTGGTTGTATGGAAGGGCGCAAATATTCGATCCCATTCATTCTTGGGAATTCCTGACCCCGTGTCCGTGAACACAATATTCATGGCATTATTGCTGGCATAAACAGTAATTTTGATTGTTTTCAGCTCTTTTTCATCCATTGCTTCTATGCTGTTGTTGATTAGATTAATGAAAACTTGTCTCATTTTATCTTTATCTATTTTCACAATCCGACTTTTTTGTTCATTCACTTCAATGAATACGTTCTTTTCTTTAATTCTAATAGACGTTAATACAAGCGATTCTTTAATAATTTCCATAACATCGGCATCTTCTGTATTAATTTTACCACTTTTAATGAATTGATTATAATTTTTGATGATACTATTCATATGGTTACCGGCTATTTTGATTTGACTAACCATTCCTTTGGCCTGTACGTCCAACTGCTCATTCCGTGACAAAAGCTCTGAATACCCTTTCATTATCGTCAAAGGATTACTGATCTCATGAATTAACCCCGAGGTCGTTATTTCAACTTGTTCTTCTTTTTCTTTCCTTTTTAATATTTGGGTCGTTTCTCTAATCATCTTGGTGCTCAAATGCACAAAAATAAAGAAGATAAAAATGGAGAAAATCATCACAGCAATTTGACTTGAATAAATAAATGTTCCTGCTTGTAGATTTAATACGCCAATCATATACGTCAATAGGAACGTTAGACTGAATAAAGTCAGGAAATTTTTCACATATTTATCCGTCACTTTTCTGCTCGAAATCAAGGTTAATAGAATACTTACAATCAGTAGTTTGATGTGGTTGACAAATAAGGAACTCAAGTCACCGTAAACCGGGTAGAGGACGGTAACCGTACTGCCAAAACCTTCAATATTCTTTAAGCCTAATAGACCATGATCGGTCCAATTAATCAAATAAATGATTAAAGACCAAGTTGCATAAGCGAATAGGGTATATTTATTGATAACCCAGTTCATCCATTTGGCTTCTTCTTTGCTCAGATATTTCAGTATGACATATCCCACATATAGAAAAGCCGGAGGAAGCATAATTGAACCTATTCGAAAAAGCTTAAAAAGAAAAAATATGATATCTTTATTCAGTATGTCGATACTATATAAAACACTGACATCCAACTGCCATAAACTCACAAAAATCATAAATACTAACATGGCGTTAGTTAATTTTGTTTTAAACAGCAATTTGCAGGACATTCCCAAGAACAGCGGTACCAAGGACATTGCTGCCATAAGGATAAAATTCATACCTTAACCTACTTTCGATACCACAATTGTATTATTATTTCCGCCGTATCCATGAGAAGTAATTGCGATATTTTGAACGTCACAAAATGTAGTCTCTTTGACAATGTTCAGGTGCTCATACCCGATGAAATCACTATTTGTAGTTGCAGGAATAAACTGATCTCTTAAACTTAGCAAAGATGAAATTAGCTGCACAACCCCTGAGACAGCGAAAGCATGACCGATCATCCCTTTTATTGATGTGATTGGTGTAGGAGTTCCCAGCTTTTTGAGATGATTTCTGGCTTCATTGGCATCTTGCAAATTCAGTCCCAGTGCTAAACTGTTTGTATAGGAAATGATTTTACTTCCCACTGCCTGATCCAAAGTTTGGTATAATCGCTCCCCATCTTCGTCCATTTGATGAATATTTACACCGTCATTATTCGCCGCTGCGCCTGTAATATAGCCATATTTGGTTTTGCTTTCTTGGTCTGCATGCTGCTCCGTTTCCAAAACAATAACTGCTGCCCCCTCTGAAATGACAAATGAATTACTATTTTTGGAAAATGGATTGCCTGTTTCTCCGATATTGGCATTGAATTTTATTGCTCGCTGCTTGGCAAAACTTGCAATGGCTGAATCACAAATAGGTGTTTCAGCTGCGCCGACAATGCATATATCCACAATACCATTTTCTAATAAAGTTTTCCCTAAAAATATCGCATCTGACCCCGATGCACAGCCGTTGGTTAATGTGAATACAAGATTGCCATCCCCCATGCCAAAATAATTGGCTATCCCGGAAGAAAGACTATGTATGTTGGTCATTCCTGCATTGAAAGCACTTATTTTATTGTATTGATTATTTCGATACAGATAAGAACCTTGCTCAACCTCAGGAAGACTCGCGGTCGAAGTCCCCATAATAACAGCTACTCTAGCTTTAGGACTTGCGATTCTTGCTTGTTCAACTGCCTCTTTGGTCGCAGCGATGCCAAGAAGCGCTGCTCTTGGATATCCTCGCAGTTTTTTTTCCTTGGCTTCTTCCAATTCATCTTCAATAATTCCACAAACCATACTTTCTTTTTTGGGGCCTATTCCAGTGACAATCGATTGTGTATTAGTACCATTTCTAAGCACTTTTTCGAATTGCTCAACGTTTTGGATTTTAGGTAGTTTAAGTCCAAAACCTGTAATTACTGTCTTGTTTTTCACAGTCCTTAGCCCCTTCATTTGCAATAAAATAGACCTACAACGGTTTATGGTTGTAAGCCCAGATCGTGTTAATTGGTCATATATGTATGTCTAACGCGTAACAGTTACCTGATAAATTCTCTAATAGAGAATTTAAATACGCGAGAATTATACCATATCTTCCATTCTTGTGGATATGGTATTTGTTGCTTATTGCAAAAGAATTTAATGTCATGAATGAAGTTGTCAAACTGTTCTGCCTAAGGGCATTTACGACGATCTATTGGTTAAAATTTATCTGAATAAAAAATTGGTGATGTGGAAAACTATTCCTTGTTGTTAGTTTACTAAAGGAGGTGTTCACATGCCTAATTCAGATCATCAGGCAACGAAGGCAGAAGTGCAATCTACGGAGTTAAACAAATTGCCTGTTCCAGGTCAAGAGGATACGGAGTTTTCCGCAGAAGAAGCGGCAGAGGCATTTCAAGAAAATCAATCCTCCAGCAGCAAATCTCAAGATCAATAATCAACTATGCTGGCAAAAAAAAGCCCGGTTCCCCATGAACCGGGCTTTTCCCATTTAATGAACAATATCTGATTAATGACCCACCATAATTGGGATTTCAGTACCTTCTGTGGACTCGCCCTCTGCTCTCTTAGGCTTGCGCAGCATAAGACCAAGCAAACCACCGACAACTGCGATGCCAAGCAGAATTAAGAATGTATACCCGAAGGAAGAAGCATACAAATCTAAATCAGGCTTTTGTTTGCCCGATTCCACCATAAGATTCTTCATCTTGGTTGTGAAGATCGTCATCAGAATAGCGATTGCGAAGGACATCATAACTTGCTGCGCGGCATTCGTGAGAGACGTTACACGCCCCACCAAATTCTGCGGCGCCGATTGAATCAAGTGGTTATTGAGCGGCATCATAAACAGTCCCATTCCAGCTCCTAACAAGGTAAGCGGCAGGATCACAGCACCTACGCCTGAATCGCCGGAAATATTCGACAGTAACAAGGCCGAAATCGTTGTTAGAGCCATCCCAGCCAAAACTAGCGGACGAGCGCCGAAACGATCGGACAATTTACCGCCAATTGGCATGAATAATCCGGAAGCCAGCGCTTGCGGAAGCATGATGAGTCCTGTTTTCAAAGGACTATAGCCATGCGCTTGTTGTAAATACAGCGGAACAAGGAACATGGTTCCGAACATCGCAATTTGAGAGATCCATTGCACGATGATCCCTTTGGTAAAATTCCCTGAGCGAAAAACGCGCAGCTCGAGAAGCGGATTCTCACGTCTCAATTCCACAATAACGAATAAAATAAGCGCCACAATTCCGATTCCTGAGCCGATCAGGGTGTCTGCATCCATCCAAGTGGATTTCCCCGTAATCGGGTCAATACCACCATTAGAAACGCCGTATACAAGCGCTGCAAAGGCGATTGGCCCCAGCAGCATGCCAAGTAAATCCAAGGATGCAACAGACTGCCGCTGGATGTTCGGCAAGGTACGAATGCCCAGGATAATACCGATGACACCAATAGGCAGGTTAATCAGGAAGATCCACTGCCAGCTGTGATATTCAACTAGCCAGCCTGCAACGACGGGTCCAAGAGCTGGTCCCAGCAAAATTGGAATCCCCATCATCCCCATAACGGCCCCAACTTTTCCTGGGGGCGACAGACGATAGATGAACGCCATAGCAATAGGTACAACAACACCGCCACCCAGACCCTGGATGATACGGTAAGTAATCAACATTTCAACTGTATTAGCCAGCGCGCATAAACCAGAACCGATCGTGAAAAGACCTACCGAGATCAAGAAAATTTTCTTGGCGCCAAATCTGTCGGAGAGCCATCCCGCCAAAGGAATAACCGCTGCTTGTGCCAGCGCATAGCCTATCACGGTCCATTGCACCAAGGACAAATTCAAAAGATTAAATTCTTCCTGCAGCTTAGGAAGAGCAACGTTTACCGCTGTCCCGTCCAAAATGACCATGAAAATCCCAACGACAATTGCGACCAGCGGCCCTAATATGCTGCGCATAGAAAATGGGGCGTCTGCTGCAATCGTTTTTTCTGATGACATCTAATTCCCTCCATCCGATTCGAGCATCCTCTGTTTATGGTGCTCTCTCTTATCTAACTTTTTTTACGGACAATTGTCCGTATTACAACACTGATGCTAACGAAATAATGATTATTTGTCAATAGAACGATACGGCTTCACACCCTTAGCTTACCATAGTGCTGCTTGCATTATTTCTTATGGATTGCGAATTTTGGATAAAAGAACACGCCACCCAGGAAGAAGCAGCTTTAAATTACCCGAGTTGGCATAAATTGTTCCAGCCATAATGATGATTACACCGGCTGCCGATACCCACGTAATCTTTTCACCATAAAGCAATACCCCGAATGCGAGGGCAATGATAGGTGAAATATAAAGCCATGTGGCCGGGAAGATCGGATTTGTCTTGGCGACAAGCCAATAGAAAAGACTATGCCCCACCATGGAACCGATTACGATTAAATACAGAAGTGATCCGACCGCACTAGTCGTTAACATGCCTCTGAAATTTATATGCTCAGTACATAAAGCCAATGCGAGAAGCATTAAGCCGCCATAGATCATCTGGACTGCATTAAGCGCGATAGGCGATGCTTGCGGGAATTGTTGAATAACTTTCTTGGCATAAAGAGCGCCACCCCCATAGAAAATCTGCCCAACTATAATAGCGCAACAACCTAGTACCCATGTGATATCAGCCGTAACGGCAAGCTGCGGAAGCACGAGTAGAATGATGCCAACGAACCCAAGAAGACAACCGAATATAGCGTTAGCATTCGCTCTTTGACGCAATACTAGCATTTGCAGCACTAAAATCATCATTGGTGCTGTAGCCGACAAAACGGCAGCGATACCGGAAGAAACATATTGCTCCGCCCAATACAAGGTTGCAAATGTACCGAATGTCAGTCCGATGCCGGTAAGCAGCATTTCTTTGTGCAGGAGAAGCTTAAAGCTGGCTTTCTTCCTCCATACCATCCACAGGAATAATAGAAGACCTGCCAGAAAGAAGCGAATTCCCGCTGAGAAGAACGGTGGCGTCGAGGCATCGACCCCAACTTTTATCGCCAAAAACGTCGTGCCAAAAATAAGACATATAAGCAAGTAATTAATAATGATCATGGATGCTCCCCCTCTTGCTCTGTATTATACAAGGCCGCAAATAGAACAGATGCAAGATAACAGAACAGATCATTCACTTTTGCTATATAATAAAAACAGAAGGGGAGAACGCGTGATGAAACGTACACAATCTTGGACAGAAACAAACAAATTGCTTTTTAAACAAGCCTACGCCCATATCGTTGCCAAAATCGAGCGCGGCGAGTTGAAAGCTCATGACAAGCTGCCATCGATTCGAATGCTCGCCCAAGAGCTCCAAATCCATAGGTTAACGGTTTTCCGGGCCTATCAGCTTCTGAAGGAGCATGAGAAAGTGTATGTCAAAGAGAAGTCGGGTTACTATGTACACCCTGGTTTTTTGGAATTTGACCTGCCCGAGCAAACAGACAGAAGCCCTGTCCCTTCTTCCGGTTTTTTGAGAAACGCTTTGTCCGAAATTCAGCAGATACCGGTTATCTACCAATTCTCGCAATCACTGATCGATCCCAATTTACTGCCTAATCTGTTCCTGTCTGAATATGTGAAGAAAGTTTTCGACATTTATCCGAAATTAATGGGCACCTACTCCAGTGCTCAAGGCGATGAGGAGCTTCGCGCGTTTCTTTGCAGTTATATGAAGCAGCAGCATCGTATTGAATTGTCTGAGAGCGATCTGTTGATAACAACAGGCGGGCAGCAGGCGATTGACTTAATCTGCAGAGTCTATGTCAGGCCGATGGATCACATTTTGGTAGAAAGACCGACTTACAGCTCAGCGCTTGACATATTCCGGCAACAGGGAGCACGGTTTATCTCGGTGGATATTCACCCTGACGGCTATGATTTGGCCAACATTGAGATGCTGATGAAACAGTACCGACCTCGCATTTTCTATATGAATCCTACTTTCCATAATCCAACAGGGTTCACGGTTCCCTCAGCTCAACGCAAGCAATTAGTCGAACTGGCTGAACGTTACCGCTGTTTGCTGATTGAAGATGATGCGATTCACGAAATGTATTTTGATGAGCCGCCTCCTGAGCCTATTTTTTCTTATGACACCGATGGATGGGTTGTGTATCTCCGCAGCTTCAGTAAATATGTAGCACCTGGACTCCGTATTTGCGCTGTCATGGGGCGTCCTTCTGTCATCAAACCGCTCAGTACCGCAAAATCTTTGGCTGATAATGGTACCCCTTTGGTTAACCAGAAAATATTCTTGCATTACTTCGACTCCGAGCGGATAAGAACACATTTGGATAAACTGCGCATCGCGCTTCAAATAAGAAAAGAAATTGTGGAGCAGGAATTAGCTGACACTGAATGGACTTGGATCAGTCCAAAAGGCGGTTTCAATTTGTGGTTGAAGCTGCCCGAGAGCATACCGATGGAGGAATTTTTGAACGAAAGTATCCGGCAATCGATCTCCTTTGTACCCGGATTAATCTGTGATCCGCTTAGAGAAATGCGTTCTTGGATTCGTTTAAGCTATTCCTTCGTCAATGAGGAACAATTGCGGGAAGGCGTCAGACGACTTGTGGATATCGCTCGAAAATACTAGCAGGGGCGAGGACGTCTCCTCTGAGGGACCTCAGTGAGGCTATTTGGGCGGGAATCGCGCAAATTGGTGCTGTCGCGGCTCATCTATCCCAAGAAAAAGCGCAGCCAGCATCGCCCATAACACGCCGCTCTCTAAATTCTGAGTCGCTGCTGCTGGCCAAGGTGTATCTCGCCCTTCAGGAGCAGCAAGAACAAAGCTAGACGGGGCAACTTGCGGTTAGGTTCTTTACATAAGAAAAACGGCATCCCCGCCCTGATAGATCAGTCTCTTCTTAGCGGCAAAGCCTTGTAAGGGAACTAGAGGACGCTAATTAGGCAAAAAGTAGGGATGCGTGAGTAATAGCGGAACTACAGGGTCTTATTTCCACGAAAACGTTGAAAATTCTCATGAAACGGCAAAATAGCGTACTGTAGTTCCCTCCCCCTCCCGAAAATGACACTTTTAGCTAGAATAGCGTATCGTAGTTCCCTTACTTCCGCGAGAGGCTGTTGGAATAGCTCCGCGAACGCGCCAAAACATATTATTTTTAGAAAAGACCACCCGCATACGCAGGTGGTCCAATCTCTTTAACTTAGCTGATCTAAATATGCAAAGCTTCCAACAGCTTATAAATCATAGCTGCCGCCTCTGCTCGCGTTGCTGACTTGGAGGCCCTGAATGTGTTATCTTCGTAACCATTCACAATGCCCGCTGCTGATGCGGCTTTCACCGCTGAAGCAGCCCATCCAGGGATGTCCGACGCGTCAGCGAACGGCTTCAAGCCAGAAACCGCTGCACTGCCGCTCGATTTCAACGCTTGCGCCATAATAACGGACATTTCTGCACGCGTAATGGTTTGGTTTGCTTTAAACAGCGTCTTACCATCTTGATCGTAACCGCTGATGAGATCCGCTTGCACCGCAGCAGCAATATCCGCTTTGGCCCACGCAGGAATGTCGCTTTGGTCAGCAAAATTAAACGTACCCGCTGAAGCCGGAAGTCCAAGCGCTTTGACCAGCAAACTCGCAAATTGTGCGCGCGTGACGGTTTCTTCCGGATGGAATGTTTGATTCTCATAGCCTTGAATAGCTTTCATTCCGATCAACCGATTCGTATAGGTAGTTGCCCAGTGTCCCACTAAATCGGTAAACAACACAGGCTCATAAGCAAAAACAGCAAACTTCGTAAAGTGATTCACATTTGCGGAAATCGTGCCGTCCTTATTCGGAGTTCCCCCAATGAAAATCCATTTCTTTTGCAATTCATTATAGTAATAGACAGCTGCCGGCTTGCCGTTTGCATTACTTTTGTAATTAAATGTAATTTCGATCGCTTTGCTAAACGTATGGCCTGATGTGTTTGTAAACTCCGTTACCGGGCTTAACACTTGCAGATTGCCTGCAGCCGGCGTTTGATCAGCCGCTAGAACCGTTACCTTCAATTGACCGTCCGCAGACAATGCTGCTGCCGGAACCTTGAATTTCACGACATCCTTAATGTTGCCTTCCGTGCCGCTCCCAGCCTTGACATCCATTTGTACGCTTTGTACAGATTCCTTAACAACTGGTGTTGTCGGTGTCGGTGTCGGGTTCGGAACTGGTGGATCGCTCGGCGTAGAGTCACTTTCTTCATAAACTTCGACGGTACGTACAAGCTCTTTCGCTGAATTCCCAGCTACGTCCATCACGTTGTAATGAAGGGTGTACGTATTAATACTATTCGTGTCCACTGTGCCTGTAACGATTACTTTCCCGGCAAGACCGATATTATCCGTTGCTGAGGCGCCTTGTTCCGTATACGTGGAACCTCTTCTCAGCCTTATGCTCGATTCTCCGATCAGCGTGATAACCGGGATGACCTTGTCAATCTTCACAGTCAACGACAAACTCACTTTGTTGTTTAGATTATCTATACCGCGGAAAATCAGTTCGTGCACGCCTTGCTCTGCAATAGTGAGCAGCTTATTGCTTTCATAAGGCTTGTAACTCAGTTCATTGTCTCCATCCAGAGACAGCTCTATCGTTGATGAGGTGCTTGGCGCATAGACACTCGCATAGACACTCACCGTTACAGGCTGATTCGTCCATGAATCCTGAACATAGGGCTGCCCATTCGCAATCAAGCTGCCTTGAAGCTCAATCGTTGCTGGATTAGCGCCCTTGACGGTCGCAGTAAACAACTTCGTTTGGCTGACATCCCCTCTTTGAATCGTAGCAGTCAAAACGACTATCGTATTGTTGTTTGGTCGGACGAGCTTGCCATCATTTCCGATGACAGAAGGTTGCGAGCTTTTCCACACCACCGTTGCCCCGTGTTCACCTGCCGTCGGCAGCACAATGTCATCCGTAACATGATCTAATGCACCTAATGTTAATTTATTGATTGTGTCGGTTACTGCCTGTTGATTCGTATAAGCAATAGGATTAACGTAAATTGGATTCGAATAGAACCACAGATCTTTATAGTTCCGGTCATTAATATTGTTAAAACGTGTCGTGTTATCCCCATCATCCGTTTTCGGATCAAGGAGTGGATTTCCTTGCGCATCTGTTTCTCCCGGAACATTCATCCCCAGATTCGTCCCTCTTAACCGGAAATACTGGTTATTTTTCGCTGCTCCCAAATCATAGTGAATGACATTGTAACCGTCGCTGTCTGTTGTCCAATCCTTACTAGTGAACGTTGCGATTACTTTGGTAGAATCGTTAGTGTCTTTCTCATAGGCTGGTGTTCCAGGTGCAGCTAACCCAGTCACATCGCCTGCAATAAGATCCACATGGTCTACGACAGGAGCCATATTCGCTGAAATCCCCTTATCAACAGGTATTTCATAATTATTTTTAGTTGGACTTTTAAAGCGAATAGTCAGTTTGAGAGGATCGCCTTCCTTCACAGAAACCAGCGGGTTCTTGGCGCCCATCTCCAGCTTGCCATTACTGCCTTCAATATTAAAATCCAAGGCTTGAATGAGATCGCCATAGACGGAGAAGGATTTCCCAGAGCGCATACCATTCAGGATGGCTTGCATATCGTTACCATTGGTCCATGTATAATTCTTCGAATATTCACCTGGCCAGTATCCACTGGAGTAAGGGTTAATAATTTTGAAATGGTAATCCGAGTTGGCAAAGTTCCAATAATTGCGGCCTTCGCCCAGAAGCGAGTCCCACACGCCGCCAACCTTCGCAATCATATAGTCCGAACCACCAAAAGATCTATTTTTATATTTATCATCGGCTGTAGGATCGCTAGTATTGTAGGTCGTGTTATAACCGCCTCTATCCGGCTCCATTTGGCTGCCAATCATGCCTTCAAATCCAAAATTAATGTCTGGAGCGGCGTTGTTGAAATCACGGAGCGCTGCTGCTGTCGTTTTGCCTGCCCCTCTGGACGGATGCGTCACAATGAAATAGCTTTTCGTATCATTATTGCTGTTCTTCCCATAATTCGTTTGCAGCCATTGGAGAGCTTTCAAAGAATCCTGGTGATCAAAATTCGTTATTTTACTATTCTGCGTCTTCCAAGTTGCAATATCATCTGGATTAAACAGATTTTCTGCTCGATCTGTAAACAGATATTCAAATTGATTCGCTGCTTTTAACGCTTGATTCGACCCTGGGTTATCCGTAAGAATCCCAATGGCCGCATGGTCATGCTTCGGAATATCCCATTCAAATCCAGAGAAAATCGTTTTGTTCGGATATTTCCCAGCGTTTTGCAAGCTATTTACTTTAGGAACTTCATAATTGATTGCGCCTTGCGAGAACGGAATAGGTCCACCCGGCACATCAACCCCTTCGTCATCCCGCTTGGAGGAGCGCAAATGGTTGGCTGTAGCCATCCAGTCCAGTCCGTACTTGGTAAAAGCTGTGTCTAGTACACTCTCTAGAGACGACTGCGCATCGTCGGACTCAAAGGTGTGAACGTGAAATTCACCTGTCAACCATTTTCCTACATTAGCCTCTTTTTCTTTCACCGTTACGGTAAAAGGCTTGCTCACTGTCATATTTCGTTTGGTTATCGTCGCTGTCAAAGTCGCAGTTGCGGAACCTGTTCCAGCAGCAGGGCGATGAACAGTTCCATCCTTCTCAACAACGGAAGAGCGATCCGTTGCCCATGTCAACGTCGTTCCGCTCGCCCCCGTCAACGGCAAGGTTAGATTCCTTGTTAGTTGGCTTACGTCTCCAAGACTGAGCGCATTCTTCTCAATCTCGACAAATCCCGCATCTTGCGCTTGTACGAGTGCTTGAACTTCTCCTGCGTTCAACGTTCGTGCATATATACGGAAATCGTCTAATTGCCCATCAAAATAAGGATCATTGCCGGCTTGCGGCTTACCAAGATAATTATTAACCGTAGCACCCAAATGCGAAAGCGGGTTATTTACGTTGATACTCTTCTTATATTTGCCATCGATATAGATGGTAGCTGTCGTCCCCGAGAAAACAACGGCAACATGCGTCCAGATCCCTGTTGGTATATCGCTGATGTGATCGCCATTCTGGCTGCCGTTGTCATTATAAAATAAATAATAGCCTTCATTATCCAGAGTTAAGGCGAAAGAGTTTTTGTTGCCTGCTTCGCCATTTCCAAAGTCAAAAATGCGTGCCCATTGTTTTCTTTGATCTATTTTCACCCAAGTGGCAACCGTCAGTTCATTCGTGTTCAACGGCACACCGACAGGCAAGCTGACATAATCGTCAGTTCCGTCCAAATCGACAGCCCCTGCGTTCAAGCCGCTCTTCCAGGCAGCTCCGCCAACCAGACTGGCATTCAATCCGCCTGCGGCAGAATTCCCTGCAGTCGTACCGCTATTCTCATTAAATGTAAAATGGGATATCGTCGAATGATCCAAATACGTATTGAACGTATCCTCGACGATTTGTTGCATGCTAGTGCTGACAACAGGTTTTTTCGCCTTATAACCATAAGGGAAGCTCGTGCTTTCAGTATCCAGAGCAAGCGAATTGTAATCGAAGGATAGCGCGCCATTAGCAGCGAGTGTAATCCTCATCTGTACCAAATCTTTACCACGATCTCTACCGATGATTAAGGGAATGCCGTTGATCATTGTTTTTAGATTCCGGTGAGCATGTGCTCCCAGCACGGCATCTACACCGACCAATTGATTCATTACATCAATAATAGGGCCTGAGACATCATCGTTTTGTTCTTCATGAATATTAGCCAAGACGATCTGTGCGCCTTCAGCTCTCGCATCCACAGCCGCTTTGTTGACCTCAGCAGCAATATCTTTAAATTTGTAGGCGTCAACCGTTCCTGGAAGCGCATATTGGGTATCGGTCGTAACAGCGCCGATGACGGCAATTTTCACGCCATCTTTGGTGAAAACCTTGTATGCGTCCAAGACGCGTTGATCATTGTTTTCGTCTGCATCGTTATCTTTATAGTAGAGGTTTGCTGCTAATAATGGATACGTGGCTGGCACATTTTGTGTAACCTTATCCAGTCCCCAGTCAAACTCATGATTGCCAAGAGCAGACGCTTCCACACCCATCGCATTAAACATCTTCATCACAGATGTGCCCTGCGAATACTCAGACACGTTCGTCCCCCTGTAGTTGTCGCCTCCGCCTAAAACCAGAGAACGCGCAGGGTTCTGACTTTTGATCTCTTCAATGTTGCGAGCCATGACAGACACAATGGGGTAGTTATTGTCGTTGTCTACCAGTGTGCCATGTAGATCTGGTATTTGCAGAATATCAAATACCTTGTCCCCAGCAGTCGCATAAACGCCTGTTAAGGGAATACTTTGACCAATCAGCACTGCCCCAAGCGTCGAACATACAATGAAACGTTTCAACTTCTTAAATGACATCATTTCTCCACCTATCCATTTTTGTTTCTCTCTTTGTTTGTGCGATGATGAGCCTCATCACATCAACCAAAGTATAGCAAACAGAATCTGAATGATGGGTTAAATAATTGTTAACGCTGCTTCGCTGTCCAGCCGGACGCTTGCCACACGTTCGGCCAAGAATCCAGCAAGCTCACGCCTCGTCAAGCATACTTATTAAGATTTGATAGAACCGACCAGCATGCCTTTGATGAAGTGCTTTTGCAAGAACGGATAAATGAGCATGATCGGAATCGTCGCTATGACGATAACCGCCATTTTTAAGCCTTCCGGCGAAACAAGCGCCATTAATTCCGAGGTGACGTCGGAGGAGCCCATATTGTCCGTGATGACAATTTCGCGCAATCTCACTTGCAGCGTAATTAGCGTTCGCTTGTCGATATAGAAGATGGCTTGCGAGTACATATTCCAGTTCGCAACGGCATACATGATGCCCATCGTCGCCATTACCGGCTTGGACATGGGCAAGACGATGTTCCAGATCATGCGAAACTCGCCACAGCCATCAATTCTTGCTGAATCCAAAAGTTCATTCGGCAAATTCATAAAGAAAGAACGCATCACGAAAAGATTATAAGCACTGATAGCGGAAGGAATCATCAACACCCATAAGGTGTTGAGCATG
This sequence comes from Paenibacillus sp. HWE-109, assembly GCF_022163125.1. Classification (NCBI taxonomy): domain Bacteria; kingdom Bacillati; phylum Bacillota; class Bacilli; order Caryophanales; family Paenibacillaceae; genus Paenibacillus; species Paenibacillus sp. HWE-109. The sequence continues at coordinate 4,453,686 of NZ_CP091881.1, forward strand.
TGCAAATTCTTCAGCAGCAAGTAATTCGGAATGAGTGGCGCGTGGAAAATCATCGTTATCAAGACAAAAACGAGAGCCATTTTCCGATAAAGATATTCGGGTCTCGACAACGGATAGGCAAGACTAGCTGTTGCCAGCAGGTTAATCAAGGTACCAAAAACCGTAATAATCAAACTATTTCGGAAAGCCACCCATATGGAAGCATCTTTTAGGATCAAATGATAATTCTCCAAAGTAAATCCGACAGGCCAAATGCCTACCGCTCCGCTATTAATAGCAGACGCGTTGCTGAACGATTGTGCAAGCACGTTCAAAATTGGCAGCACCATCGTAAGCCCGATGACGAACAGCAGGATGATGTTGAACAGTTGGAAAGCGCGCTGGCCTTTTGTTAGAATCAAAGCTTTCACCTCCTCGGCAGTAATTAATAAAGTCCGTCGCCGGTCATTTTTTTGCTCAACATATTACCAGACACAATCAGGATCAAGCCGACAAATGATTTGAAAATACCGATCGCTGTCGTGTAGCTATACTGCCTGTCGACAAGTCCTGCCCGGTAAACATACGTATCAAGGATTTCTCCATTCTCACTGTTGAGCGGGTTCAGGAACACGAATACGCGCTCAAAGCCGAAGTCCATAAATCGTCCAATATGCAGCAAGAACAAAATTGTGATTACCGGCAGAATCGATGGCAAGGTAATCGAAATCGTTTGACGTAATCGGCCAGCCCCGTCGATGTCTGCTGCTTCATACAGATCGGGGTTAATCCCAGCGATGGCTGCCAAGTAAATAATGGTGCCCCAGCCGCTGTCTTTCCAAATACCGGATCCAATCAGAATCGTGCGGATAAAGCTATTTTCACCAAGAAAGTAAATCGAATCGATATGAAAGAAAGCTAGTACATGATTAATAGCGCCGTTGGTCGGGGACAGCAAGCTGACAATCATCCCTCCGACAATAATCCAAGATAGAAAATGGGGCATGTAGATGACCGTTTGCACGATCCTTTTATAAATGCTAATTCGGACTTCATTGAGCAGCAGCGCCAGAATAATCGGTACCGGAAAGGCGAAGATTAGATCATAGGCGGCAATCAACAGTGTATTTTTTAAAATGATCAGAAACTCGTCATACGCAAACATTCGCTGGAAATGAACGAAACCCACCCAAGGACTGCCAGAAATCCCCTTGAAAATATTAAAATTCTGGAAAGCGATCGCCGATCCGAATAAGGGGATGTACTTGAAAATGACAAAGTAGATGAGACCCGGAATCGAAATGACGTACAACGGCCAGTGTTTGAAAAAGAAGGCCCTTTTGCTTTTCGTATTTGCAAATTGATAAAGCACTTGTCCGGAAGTATCCGTTTTTGAAGCCATGTGTATTACTCCTTTCTATGCTGTCAGCATTTGCATTTATCATACTATAGGCTTGAATACGCATACATGTGGAAACTTCGAAGCTACATGTGTTTTTTTATGGTCCGATGCTTAATGACGAAAAAATGAGATGGCGCCCAAAAAAAAGAAGCTGCTCGCTAGGAGACAGCCTCTTCATCCTTATTTGCCTACTTCAAATATGATCGCTTTAAGCGGTGCTTCGCCGTCATTCTCCAAGCCATGCTTCCACCACGGCTTGTTGAGCAGAACGTCGCCTGCCCGCACTCGGTAAGTCTCGCCATTGACCGTCATCTGCCCCGAACCAGCGAGTACGATGTAGATTTCCTCGTCATCCCGATGTCCGTGATAGCCGATCGACGCTCCCGGAGGGATCTCGCTGTAACCCAAAAACTTGATCGGCGTCTCAAAGTCAGTTCCGTCGAACAGTCTGGCGCCTCGCACCTTCCCCAGTCCGTGGTGGCTGACGCTGTCGTGGGTTTCTGCCTTCAGATAGTTGCGGACTATCATCGGACCATAGCCCCAACTGGGCGATGTGTCCACGGGACGACCTTCAGACAGCGACTGCCGGGCGTAATGGGCAAGCGCCTGGTTCTTGAGATAATCCCTGCCGCTTGTCTCCGCAGGACGCCCCTGCTCCAGTGACAGCAGGAACTCGTCGAACGGTCCTGGCGCTGCTGCATCTGCAAAGTCAGCGATATGGATCGTGCCGGCTTCCGTCGTCAGTGTTATTTGTTTATCAACAAATAAAATAGTCCCCTTCGTCCCCTCGATACGCCAATCGCCCGTCCAATCCGTCTGACGGCCGAATGTGCTCGTCGAGCAGCGCAGCGTCGCTTGAATCCCCATTTGCATGTCCATAACAATCTGCATCTGATGGCGCTTCACAGCATACAGCTTGCCCACTTCCCGCCCCGTCCAATAACGCAGCAGGTCAAAATGATGCACGTTCAGCTCTTCCAGCACGCTTGCTGGGTCTTCGAAATCCCGCTTATCCTTGTCCCGCTGCCGATAAAAGTCGCAATCCAAAGTCAGCAGATCGCCAATAGCCCCCTCGCTAAGCAACTGCTTGAGCTTGCGCGAAGCGGGATATGTGCGGTAATTCTCGGCAATCATGAGCGGAATGCCTTCGCGTTCTGCTCGCTCGACGACAGCGACCGCATCTTCATAATTGGCGGCAATGGGCTTTTCACAGAAAATCGGTAGTTTGTGGTCGAGTGCCAAATGGTTGATGGCCGTATGCGATTGACGCGGTGTAACATTGATAATAATATCTGGACGCTCGCATTCAATCGCTTCTTCTACCGAGGTGTAAAAAGGCACATCTTCCCCGTTTAACACCGCTTTCTTATCGGGGTTCGTATCGACGACCGCAAGTTCAATCCTGTCTTTATAGACACCGCGCATCCGGCGGTACCAAGCCGATCCAAACCCTCCCAAACCGATTAACACTGCTTTCATTGCGATGCCCTCCTCTTATTGATGCACAGCTTCAGGTCATTTCCACGCCATCCAGGACAATTGCTTTCAAGCAAATGAAGGAATCAGTTGAGAGAACGGCTGCTTTGACCCGCAGCACATACTCGCCCGCTTCGGAAATGCTGGCCTGGCCGATTTCTTTAACCGCAAAGGCATAGAAACCCCCAGTTGGCTGAATATCCACAACTTGGCGCATGATCGTCTTCTGATCCCGCTGCGAGCTGATTGTGACCTCTAGGGCTCCGCCGCCATCGATAGCGCCGTACTTCATGGAGACGCGATAGGTCCCCGGCTCTCCTGCACGGAAGTTCCACGCAGCCTGATCATCTGAACTTTTCCAATGAATGAGATTATCGTGATCATCTTTCCCTGTATCATAACGCAGGGTAGTCCCTGCAAGATCAGCATCAAAAGCACCGAAAATATTCGAATATCGATTAGGATGCAGCAACTGAAGTGGATTCGCATCGCATTCGCCTGCCAATTCAACCGCTATGACAGGAATCAGTGTATTAGCAAACTCACTAGGAACTACAATCCATACATCTTCTTCACTCATTCGCTGCACTTCCAGATTTGCTTGATTGGGATCAGCAAGCACATAGGCTTTCACAACAGCACTTCGCAGCCCTGGCACAATCAACTCGCCATTCGCCGGCCAATCGAATATGTGCAAATACAACGTATTCCCCTTGGCTGTGCATCTGCCCCACGGCGGCTTGCCAATTGGGCTTCTGCGCGAACCATGAACAGCGCTGTTATTGATTTGCATCCATGCGCCGATCTCCTTCAGCAGTTCCAGTGATTTGGGATCGAATGAGCCATCGCCCATCGGCCCAACATTGATCACGAAATTACCGTTCAAACTCAGAACATCAATCATCTGGCGCAGCGTCGTCTCGGCGGATTTCCAGTTGTGATCATTGGCTTTGTATCCCCACGAATCATTCAAAGTGGCGATAGATTCCCAATCTTCCCTCGGAACGCGCACATGTGGCTGATTATCCGAACTGTTCCCGTAATCGCCGTAGGGCTCCATCCAAACGCGGCGATTTACCAGACAATCTGGCTGCACCTGCTGGATTTGCTCAATGAAAGCTGCACCCTGCTCGGCCGTCAGCTTATGACCGCAGTCGAACCAAATAAGACCAACAGGTCCGTATTTCTCCAGCAGTTCTTTCACTTGCGGCAAAGCAAACGTGTGCAGATAATGCTCATAGCGGGTACGTTTATCTTCATCTGTAATCCAAAAAGCTACATTGTCATAAGCTCCAATATTGCCCGGGTAATCCCATGTATTTCCTTGAGAATCGGGATGATGCCAATCCATGGAGTGCGAGTAGTAGATGCATAGCTTAATCCCTTCCTCTCGGCAGGCGTCCGCTAATTCCCTTAGAGGATCACGGCCGAAAGGCGTCCGCTGGACAATGTTATAGGTCGATACCTCCGAGTCATACATGGAAAATCCTTCGTGATGCTTGGCTGTGAAAATCAAATACTGCAGCCCAGCCATTTTCGCCAATTGGACCCATTGCTTGGCATCAAAATGTTCGGCGCGGAATTGCCCCGTGATCTCCTCATACTCAGCAATCGGAATTTGCGCGCGCAGCATCAAATGCTCGGCATAAGAGGCGCGGACTTCCTCACCTTTCCAAATCCCACCTGGCAGCGAATACAAGCCCCAGTGAATGAACATGCCTACACGCGCTTCCCGCCACCACGCCATTTTGGCGTCATGGTGGCGGTCCTGCTTGCTGGCCAAACCGCCTGTTTGCGCTTCCTGCCCCTCATTATCCAGTAAATCCTCTCGTTCTATCATGGAGCTGTCTCCTATCTGTTCTTGCCTAATACAGGCATGATCATCGTCAGTTTCGTTCCCTTGTCAATCTCACTTTCAATTCTCAACCCATATTGATCGCCAAATACCATTTGAATCCGTCGATGCACATTGACGATACCGATGCCGCCAAGTCCGCTGGCTCCTGGAGAAGGACCCATCTCCCGGTCAGCAAGTTGGTTAGCATCCAGTTTCTCTCGCAGTTCAGCAAGCTTCTCTTCACTTATGCCTGCGCCATTATCCTCGATACTCACCCAGAAGATACCCTCATCTTCTCCGGCATGGATGCGGATATAATGATAATCCTCAACCCCCTCCGGGAAGGCATGCTGGAAAGCATTCTCTACAAGCGGCTGCAGTGTTAACCGAACCATATTGTGGAGCAGATAATCCGGAGGGACGGCTACGTCGACTTCGAACTCCCTGCCGATTCTATGCTGAAGCACCACCAGGAAGTACAGGACGTGCTTGAGTTCGCTCGCTACCGTAATCTCTTCCAAATTCGTTCGTACCGAATAACGGAGCATATACGATAAGGCTTTGACGATTTCAGAGATTTCCCGCGAATCGCGAATGACCGCATAACAAACGATCGTCTCCAGTGTGTTATAGAGAAAATGCGGATTAATTTGCAGCTGCAGCGATTGCAGCTCCGCCTTCTGCCGCTCCATTTGGCTTTGCTGATCGCTGAGTTCGGCCTGATACACCTTATCAACCAACTCCGAAAGCCGGTTCACCATCAAATTATAGCGGCTCATTAATTCAACAATTTCGTCGCGATGCTCCGGAATCGGGATCATCGCCCAGTTGCCTTTCTCCGTCTGACGCATCGCGCTTTTCAGGACACGGATCGGACCTGTGATCGTCTTGCCGAATCGGAAGGCGATCCACAGCGCCAAACATAGCGTGAAAAATCCGACAACCATCGTCGTAGTTCGAATTGTATTCACAGGCTTATGCAGCTCGTTGACCGACATCGACACAACCAACCGCCAATTGCCATATTTGGAGCTGCGGCTCATGAACATCTCCGCTTTGCCATCCAGCTGGGCCGTGAACGCCTGGGGTCCCGCTTGCAGAACCTGCTGCTGGATCACATCAGGCAGGTTCGTGCCCACCTTGGTCACGTCGGGGTGATACACATATTTCCCATTCTCGTCGGCAATGAAGAAGTAGCCGTTCTCCCCAAGCTCGATGCCCTTCCAGAGCTCTGTAAGCTCAGCAGCGCGCAGTTCAATGGCCAAGATTCCTTTGGGCTCCGATGAGGAAAGTCCACGTATGCGCCTGACAAGCGTCAACATTAAATTATTCTGATCCGGCAAGATGCTGTGATTCATGACGCTAAGTACGCCTTCAGGATTAGTCCCCGCTTTGTAAAATGCCAATTGCTGCTGAATTTGCTCTTTGCTGAAAGATTCCCCATTCGTGTCGTTGAAAAAATACATCGCATTATCGTTAAAGCTAATCATAAAAATGTCAGCGATTTCAGGATTGCGAATAAAAGCTGGCACGATGCCAAGTTCCTTGATCACCTTGCGCAGCTCATAATAGGGATAGCCATTCTCCCCTTGCGGGAGGTCTATAAAACGTTTTACGTCATTGCTGTTCAAGAGCGATACCATCGACCGCTCGTATGCGCGAATGTAAAGGTCCGTATGGTGCACCGCATTGTCAACGACCTGTGACATTTGATTTTCCACGAGATGGTCAAGCTCTCCGGAAGACGCCCGGTACGAGAAGATACCAACGCTTGCCAAGGAAATCAGGATGACAATCAGGTAGGAAAGGAAAAGCTTCTTAAATAAATTCAGGTTTTTCATTTGATCCCGAGCGATAAACGGTATTCCGATGGTGAAATTCCGAATATTTTCTTAAACGTTTTGGTAAAATGCGGATAGTCATCATAGCCGACCTCGGCCGCCACATCGACGGTGCGCTTGTGAGGAATGGAAAGAAGTTCGCGCGCTTTTTCCATCCGCTTATGAATGCGATAACTGACGAATGTTTCGTTGGTCAGCTTTTTGAATAGAGCACTGAAATAAGTAGGCGTGATGCCAACGATATCGGCTACTTCTTTCAAAGAGATTTCAACGGACAAATGCGTGTCGATATACGCCTTTGCTTCCTCCATGGGATCTTTGAAGTTCCCCCGGCGGGAAGTTAGGAGATCATCTGTAAACGCTTGCAACCTGATCTCAAATTCGCGAAACAGATCCGCTTTGGACGATGCCAGGAAGGGTTCGGAAATCCGCAATTGAAACGGGCATTTCTTCTCTTGAAAATACTTCTGCAAGAGCGCAGCCGCATCATTCATGAGCTCCTTCAATTGCTGGACAGACACTTGCGCACAGTGATCCCGCCATTCGACCAGAAGCTTGGAGCGCTCATCCGTTTGCAAAGACCAGATGCTTTGCTCCATCCGTTCTATCCAATCCACATACTTGGAAACCGGTATATACCCAGGCGTCCGCGTTTTCAGAATCTGATCGAACAGTTCATGCAAATCTGGCGGCGTAACAGGTTTTAATACATAGTGCTTGACCCCGTAGGATAAACACTTTTGGGCATAATCGAAATCGCCATAACCGGAAATGACGACCATTAGAATATGCGGGTAATTCGCTTGCACATTTTGACAAAGCTCCAGACCGTCCATTTTGGGCATACGAATATCCGTAAGCAAAATGTCAGGTTCCGCCTGAGCGATTCGCTCCATGGCCTCAAGTCCGTTTACAGCGGTTTCTATAGCATCAAATGAGTGGGCATATTCCTGCGCCATCTTCGTTAATCCGTTGCGAATAATCGGTTCGTCATCTACAATCAGCAATCTCATACGCCAAGCCTCCACCTTTCATGTTGTAAAAGAGCTATCCCTATGAGTTAGCTTACTATAGTATAGACGAAATGAACAATGGATCTGTTTCCATCATACCGCAACGCGAGTAGCCCTGATATGTCCAAACTTTAGCCTATAATGTGTTTTTTTATGATCCAGCCTGTTCATCTGTTCTCTTCTGATTTCTGGCACAAGCGATAAGTTTGACCTGCTTGCACAGGAAAAGCCATGATCAAGCCGTCATATTGGCATGCTGTTTCATTCCCATCCTCGAGCTGAACTTGAAGTTTATTCTCGTAACGCAGGCAGCACACGCCATTTTGAGCAGCTCGCACCGTGGCTTCTTGCAGTTGCCCATCCTGCCAACTGATGTCGATGCCGAATGCTCCGCGAGCACGCAGGCCCTTCACTGCTCCATTCCGCCACTTGGCTTTGGGCAGGGCTGGCAGCAGTTCAATCACACCGCTGTGCGATTGCAGCAGCATTTCAGCTATGCCTGCGGTTGCGCCAAAGTTGCCATCAATTTGGAACGGCGGATGACAATCGAACAGATTCGGGTATGTGGAGGTTGCGAGCAGCTTCCGCAAATGATCGTAAGCGGCATCTCCATCGCCGAGTCTCGCCCAGAAGTTCATTATCCATGCGCGGCTCCATCCGGTATGACCGCCACCGTTCGCCAATCGACGCTCAAGTGTGCGCCTGGCCGCTGCCGCCAGTTCCGGCGTCCGATGCTTGTCGATCATTTCTCCCGGGTGCAGAGCGAACAACTGCGAGATATGACGGTGTCCTGGCTCCGCTTCCTCATAATCCTCCAACCACTCCATAATCTGTCCATGCTTGCCGATTTGAATAGCAGGCAGCTGCTTGATCGCTTTGTCCAAACTGCCGCGAAATGCTTCATCCATCCCCATGATGCGCGATGCTTCCAAGCATGCGCTGAACAGTGTATGGACAATTTGTATATCCATGGACGGTCCCATACATAAATTTCCCTGAACTCCGCTTGCAAGGATAAATTTATTTTCCGGAGAAATCGAAGGACCTGTCACGAGACGTCCTTCGGCGTCTTCAACCATGTAAGCAAGCAGGAATTGCGCCGCTTCTTTCATAACAGGGTATGCTTTGTCCTTAAGGAACGTTTGGTCCATGCCAAACCGATAATGCTCCCACAAATGCAGCGATAGCCAAGCGGCTCCAAGCGGCCATATGGAGGAAGACACGAGCATCCCTTCGACCTGCGTTTCGCCCCACATATTCGTATTATGATGAGCAACGAAGCCGCTGCAGCCATAGAGCGTTTCCGCTGTCCTCCGCCCCTGAGGCTGCATGCGTGCGATCAGATCGAACAAAGGTTCATGACATTCAGCAAGTCCGCATGATTCTGCAGGCCAATAATTCATTTCCGTGTTGATGTTAATTGTGTATTTGGACTCCCATGGCGGTGTGAAACTATCATTCCAGATGCCCTGCAAGTTAGCGGCCAAACTGTTCGGTCGTGAACAAGAAATAAGCAGGTACCGCCCATATTGATAAAAGAGTTCGACCAATCCTGTATCGTCCTGTCCGGCCTTGACGAGGTCAAGCCTCTTGTCCGTCGGAAGTGCCGCAGCGGTCTCCGTTGTTCCCGCAGATACACGCAGCGAAACCCTCTCGAATTTCTCACTGTATTCATCAAGATGATTACGCTGCAGCTGCTCATAACTTTGTGCTGCTGCCGCTTCAATACGCGCAAGGCAAGTCTCCTCCGGCATCGCCGAGCGGAATGTCGACTCTGCCGAGATCAGCAGCGTCACCGCGTTCGCTCCTTCCACCGATAGGGAGTCGCCGATTGTTCGAACAAGTCCGCCTTCGGGAATAGCTTTCACGACACAGCAGAAAGAAACCCCATCCTTGCCGCATTCACCTGTCATTCTGATCGTGTCCTGCGCTAGTGCCTTGCTGCCTGCATCGTAAGGACGGCGCATCAGATTCGCGCTAAAGGTCAGCCCGCCTGGCTGATCGCATGCCACACGAACGACAATGACTTGATCGGCGGCACTGCTGAAGTATTCACGCCGATAGCCGCTACCACCCAGACGGTAGCGAACCGTGGATACCGCTGTCTGCAAATCCAGCTCGCGCTGGTAAGACTCCGCAGGCTGTTGATGATCGTAAAACCATAAAAGCAAATCGCCAAGCGGCTGGTATGGACTATAATATTTGGGACCGGACATGAGGGCCATCCGGCTCAAATGCTCGGCCTCCTTCTGTTTGCCTTCCGAAAGCAGCCGGCGTATCTCTGCCAAATGCTTCGGGGTATCGGGATTGTCCCCTTGCTTGGGACCGCCATACCATATGGTGTCTTCATTCAACTGGATTTTTTCTTGCGCCAGCGTCCCATAAATCATGCCGCCTAAACGTCCATTTCCAATCGGCAGCGCTTCGTCCCACTTGCTGGCCCATTGTTCATACCATAGTTTTAAATTCGAGTTTCCTTCTGCAGCTGTAATCATTTCAGTGCCTCCATCCCTTCACTCGGTCTCAGTAGAACTTGCAGCAGCAGCGGCGTTTCACTGATAGATACCGCTTTCAGTGATTGCTGAAATTTTTCATAGCCTTTTACTCCAACTGCTGTCGCAGGAAGAAGCACGTCGATTTGCTTATTTCCACTGGTTGAACGAAGCGTAATATCGAGTCGTCCTTCCGTAACATCCCAGTCCATTTCGCATGCCACACCGCCTCTGGCAAGCAGGGGTCCTGCCTTCCCTTGGGTCCAGCGGGAGGGCAGAGCTGGCATGATATGAACTTCGCCAGGAATGGAGAAGAGAAGCATTTCCTGCATCGCCGAAGTCCATCCCATATTCGCATCCAGTTGGACAGGTGCCCAGTCCATATCAACGCCGATGCCCATCCCCCGCCAGTCATTATGCAGCGTGATGAGATTATTCATGACACAAGAGCGGCTTACTATCTCTAAACATTCCAGCGCTTGATCCCCTGCGCCCATACGGGCATAATTATTGGCCATATGAGCCAGAGACCAACCAGACTGCTCTTTAAGTCCGATAACAAGCCGCTTTTCGATCGCTTTGACAAAAGCACCGAATAATTCAGGGTCAGAATGCTTGTTCACTTCGGTTCCAGGAAAAACAGGATACACATGCGACTCGTGACGGTGATGATAATTGTCTGTGAAGAGAGGGTGCATCCATTCCGTTATCGCGCCATCCGCATTGATCTGATAAGGCGGAATTCGCTCCAGCATTTCACGCCACTTCGGAATATCTTCGGTATATTGACCGGCTGCTATTGCCCCTTCAATCAAGTGAGTCAGCAGCTCCTTGGCAATCGCGAAGTCCATCGTGGCATTCATCGTCGTCCCCATAGAAACACCCTTTGTCCAGTAGTTTCCAGGTGTGTTTTCCGGAGAGTTGGATGGCGAACTGACGGAATAGCCTGACTCCGAGAGCGTAAAGAAATCCTCATAGAACAGAGCGGCTTCACGCATGAACGGCAAGGCCCGCTCCCGCAGAAATTGAATATCTCCTGTATGCAGATAATAATCGTAATAATGCTGGCTAACCCAACCGGCTCCACCCGTCCAGTGGATGATATGAGGAGAAGTATGTTTAAGCAGTCCTGAATCCGGAGCGCTAGGGGCAGGAATGTAGATCCCTCGGCAGCCGTACAAACGGCTTGCATTCGTGCGGAAATCCGCCATATGCTTATCCATGTAATTAAATACGGCTAGCAGCAGTTCAGGCATATTGCCGGATAGCGCCTGCCAATATATCATCTGCAAATTCTCGTTAACCATATGGAAAGCCCACATGGCATCGTAATCGCCGCACCATAAACCGTATAGATGGCAAGGCTGGCCGTGCTTGCTTGAGCTTGAAATTAATAAATAACGGCCAAAAGCCCACATTTTCTCCACTAATGCATCAGGCGTTTCCCCCTGATAAGCTTGCCGCAGCAGCTCTTCGTTCGATAATTCCCGGCCTTCGGCCATTAGATCGAAGGTCACGGAGCCAAATAACCGGCCATGTTCAGCAGCATGAGAAGCTAGCAGCGAACTGTAACTTGGATCGAGTCCAGATACATCAGCCTTCAACTGGGCCCACTCCGTATGGCGCTCCCCACGTGCGAACAATTTCATGATGACAAGCACAGAATCTGCTTCCTTGACAGCAAGACCTCCCGGGATTGCTTCAATAGAGCCGTTGCGACTTATGACCCGAGCTACAGCGCCGAAATCGGAGCCGTCGCTATTCTGGGCAGCATAATAGAGGAACTCCCCTTCACTTCTAGTTTCAGCCAGTTCAGGAAAAACAACACCTTGCCGGCGCACATCCCGCTTATCGTGCAATTGCAGCAGCAAGTTGGCTTCAATCCGCTTGGGTCCTTGTTTACGAATTTCATAGACCACACAATCATCCGTCCGCGATACGAATAAAATCCGCTCATACCGGGTATCCCCATCTGTCCAACTCACGTTCACCTCTCCAGATTCCATCGCTAGCGTTCGTTTGTAATGACGGAACGCATGGCGAAGCGGCATGAACACTTTCAAATCACCTAACGGCAAGGGTGAAGCCATTTTCGGTTGATAGCCTTGCTTCAGAAGGGCATCGGGCAAGACGCGGTCCGCCTTGGGCGCTTCGCCTTCAAGCAGCAATCGACGTACTTCCGGGAGTGCCGAACTGACATCTGGAAGTTCGGGTGCCTGTCCGCCCCACCATAGATCTTCGTGATTGAGCAGCACGGTTTCTTCGTGCACGCCACCATAGATGGCGGCCCCAACTCTCCCGTTGCCGGAAGGCGTAGCCTCCCTCCACAGTGAACGCCACCATGAAGCAGGATAGCTCATCGTTATGAAATTCTTCATTCTAAGCGACTCCTTTTCATAAGTAAGTAAAGAAAGGAAAGGCATTGCCCGCAAGGAGCAACAACTTTCCAATATCGTGAATGATTAACTTCTGTTGCTGGACACAATGACACCATTGCCTTGTTTGTAACGCTCTGACGCTTCTTTAATAATGTCGTTGCCGCCTTTGTTCTTGTACTCCTCAATGACCTTCGGCCAATCGGAGATCGGCTCTTTGCCGTATACCATCTTGATCATATGGTCAAGAATCAGCTTAGGACCGACATCATCCGCTTGTGCAGCAACATCCGGATATTTCGAATAAGTTTGCAGCGCAGGTACGAAACGTACCGAGCCTAGACCTTCCTTGGAAATAACATTATCAAGGATATTCATCATCTCGCGCCCTGTCGGCGTCAGCTCTTCTTTGGCTTTGTTGTATGCGGTGTCATGAACAAACCAGAACATGCCGCGGAAGCCGTCAAGATCAATCTCCTCAGGCGTGGTTGGCGCTGTAAACTTCACTTTGCCATTCTCCATTGTGTACGTTTCGCCCTCGATGCCGAAGGAAAAGTATTTTTCTGCTTCTGGCGTTGTCATCCATTCGAAGAACTTAACAATCTCGATCGCTTTCTCCTTCGAAACCTTGCTGTTGATGTAGTAGGACGTGTTGATGCTCGAATACAGCAGATGGCCTCCTCTGTTCTCGGGACCACGAGGGGCAGGAACAATGTCCACTTTCGCATTGGGAACTGTATTTTTGAATTTTTCACGGTAAATGCTCAATCCTTGTGCATTGGCAGACCACATGCCTACTTTGCCTGCATCAATGTTCTTGCCATAATCAGATGAGCTGATCGACGCAAAATCCTTAGGGATTAAACCTTCATCGAACATCGTTTTGAATGTTTGAAGCGCTTTCGTCATATTCTCAACATCATAGAACTTAGGAACAACCTGATCCCCTTGCACTTCGAATTGAGACGGCAGTACGTCAAATGCGCCTAGTATCGTGTCGGCATACTTAAAGTTTTCGCGCATTTGGTACGGGTTTTCAACACCCAGCTTTTTAAAGGCCCGCATCACATTCAAGAATTCATCCACTGTTTTGGGAGCAGCCAAGCCGGTTTTTTCAAGCAAATCAGTCCGCATAAACAAGGCGCGGCGCGAAGGCGTGGACAACCATGATGGAATTCCGTAAATTTTACCGTTGAAACTTGTTTCCTGCCAAGCTTCTTTCGGTACTAATTTCATAATTGTCGGTGCGTACTGTTTGAGCAAATCATCCAAGGGCATGAACACGCCGGATTCAACCGATCCCGACATCCCTTTTGTGGTAGCGCCTCCAACATTCTGAACAACATCAGAAATATCATTTGAAGCGAACATCAATGACATTTTTTGGTCAAAATCTTTCAAAGGAAGCATGCGGAAGTCGATGTCTGTATTTGTTAACTCCTCCAGCTTCTTCACCCATTTTTCCTGATTGACGTCCGCTGATTTCTCGGCAAACTTATTGCCGCTTGTTGTTATGGACATCGAAAACTTTAATTTTTCATTTTTTTTAGCCGCTTGGCTGGATGTCGGACTCGGTGTCGCATCGCTGCTGCAACCTGCCACTACGCTGACCGTCATTGCACATGTCAATAACAACCCCATCACTTTTTTCATCTCATACGCCTCAATTTCCTAGAATTAACCACGTCTGGTTATTCGTATCTTACCCTTTGCCGACAGGATTCGGTATGTATTTTTTTACACTCCTGTTGTGTTCATTTTCGAAATAGGCTATTTTCGGGGTATTCTGCGCAAGAAAACTGCCCAATTATTTCCAGAACCATTTATCATAAATGAAATAACAGATATAGGACAGGCCAGCGAGAACGATATTGAGCCAACCTAGGATTAAAGCCCCCTTCTTCTCCCTTGTCAGATTGGCTTTGGCATAAATTTTGACATCAAAAACCAAAACAAGAATCCCTGAAAGGAGCAACAGCATGATGGTGTAGTAATTAAAGGTTATCATGATTAACCCCCTCCGATTGCTGGCAGGAACGAGGACCTATTGGGTTTTCGTTCCGATACGTCGAATCTTGATTTGCACTTTAATATCGACAGTCATCGTCTTGTACAAGTTGCTCCACTGCTCCTTGTTTTTAACTTCCCGATTCCAAAAGGAGGGTTGAAAAGCACGCACATATTCACCAAAGCCAAAAATATCACAAGCATCTTTTTGCGTTTGCTGAACTAATTTCAGAAACCCTTGTTCACCGTCTTTTTCAATTTTCTGCTCCAGTTTTTTGATTGTTTCCCTGGTAATGAGCCAATTTTCGTCTGTTTTTTCTCGCAAATCACCTTCGATCTGACTCACGATGGTAGCATGAACCTTACCGTTCACAATGTTGGTTATAATTTTGGCCCTCCGATGAGTGGATTGAAAAACAACCGTTGTATCCGACTCGGGAATTTGCTCTAAGACGCTGTATCCCCCAGGATTGATTTGTTTCATTGCCATAAAATGACCGATCTGCAGTGCGGTCGTAGCCCCTACCATTTTATCCCCTTTAAAATAAGCCAATCCCGCAATTTCGATATTCGATGCTTTCTTCAATTCAAGATAAGGCAGCGCTCCTTCCTGCCCTTTGGCAGAACTCGCGCTGTAAAACACCCCCAGGAAATAATTGGGGAGCCTCCCCATATCTGTAGCGTGTTCAAGCGTAGCCAGCAAATATAAAGAGGGTACACGTTCTAATTGAGGCGTTGCTTTCATAAGTTCAGAAGCTTTTCCTTTGGAAACAACCATCCAAACCGTTCTTCGTACTTGTGGCTGACGGCGGAAGAAGTCCTTTTCGTTCTGAATCCCCTTGCGAGCAATGGCTTCTGAAACGACGATAACACGCAAATGCCCATAGAACAGACGATCTGCCAACTGCTGCTGAAGATTCATCAAGGAGTCTTCGATCGTATATCCGAAGCTGCTCAATACCCAGACAGGTTTCTGATTCGATGGCGTTCCCGTGCCCCCAGCGCCCAAAGGGATGCGTCCAGGGACAGCAATTTGTACGGTAATCTTGATCAATGGTCTTTTGATGTTCGAATCATTTTTCGTCATTTGGGTAGCATTGCTGCTCTCATTCTTGTCTTCGGACGTTGCTTCATCGATCGCAATGGCCAGCACAACCGCTCGATCTTCAATTTCCAACCGATCCCAACATCCTGTGAGCAGGGGAACGAAACATAGGAAGACGAATATTCGCTTAATTCGGTTTCGCCACACTTGGATCACCCTGACTCCCTTGATTTTTCTTCCGAATGAGGGCTACGATAAGCAAAACGGAGGGGTAACCGATCGTAAAAACTAATCCCCAACGACCGACAACCTCAATAAAGTCATACATAGCAAGCAAGTTTTGAGGAAGCATCGCGATGACATAGATAAAAGGAATCAGAAAAAACGAGAACAATTTATGATCTTGCAGGCGAAATAATTGCATTAAAAAACGAATAGCCGAGTAGTAGCTCGATAGCAGTGTTGTGAACACAGCTGTCACCCATACGGCAAGAAAAGCGCCATCCAATCGCTCGAGAATATTAGCGGGCAATGATGTCGTCTTTGCCAGCTCGAGCGTTGGCCACACTAAATTTTTGACCTCTTCCGCTCCGAATACCCCAACGGTGGCCACAACAATGAGCAGGTACAGTCCACCCGAAATAACCATGCCGACGAAACTCGCTATCATCGCTCTCTCCGGCCTGCGCATAGCAGGAATCACCAGTGTTATGATGAATGATCCCTGAAACAAGGCAGCCATCGTAAGCGTCCCGGCAAACATGCCACTCGGTTCATTGCCCCATACTGGCATCAAATAGACCATTTGCGCATTTTTCAAGGAAAGAACTACAATTAATACAAGTGGAAACACGATGATGGGGAAGTAAAAGTGATGGAAATAAGTAAAAGTCGTCATATCCGCACGCGAAGAAATGGCCGCAAGGATCAGCATCACAATAACGGTCACTTCCAATGGTGTTTTCGTCATAACTGATGTAACAACAACTTCCCCAAATTCACGAGAAGCCAGTGCGGTTATGATAGAAAAAAAAGCAATAATTAAGACGCTGAACACACGAGCCGTCCATTTGCCGATTAATTCTTCGCTGTACTGGACAATCGACTGACGGGGGAAACGCATGCCAAGCTTCGTAAGCAGCCAAAGTCCGACAGTTCCTAAGAAGATGCCTAAAATAGTAACGAGCGGCGCCGCTGAATCTGCTGCTCGCACACCAAAGAGCGAAAGCGCCAACACACCTACGCCAATAATCGAGCTAATCAATATGATCGCTGCTTGAATGACTGTGATTTGGCGAGGCTGCTCCATCGGAAATCTCCCCCTTTGAATTCAATACTTTGATCGGATCCAACGTATTGTTTGGCTTTTGTTTATCTTTTAATTCCTTAATGTCAGAACCCAGACGCGTTTCATTTGGCGTATGCAAAAGAGCAGGTCTCTTCGGCATAGCCCATAGAGGAAAGCGTGCAATTGTATCTTTCATCCCCTGAAAGTTTCCAGGGACTACGGGGCTTAAATAGGGGACCCCGAACGATTTGAGCGAAAGCATATGATTGGCGATGAGAATTAATCCGATCATAACCCCATATAAGCCAAATATGCCTGCCAAAATAACGAGCGGAAAGCGCAGCATCCTTAATGCAAGAGCTGCGTTGTAGGCTGGTGTCGCAAAAGAACCAATCGTCGTTAATGCAATGATGACGACGGTTATCGGACTGATGAAGCCTGCCGCGACGGCAGCCTGTCCAATGACAAGCACCCCGACAATCGAGAGCGCTCCGCCAACCTGCTGGGGCAGGCGCAAGGTCGCTTCCCTCAAAACCTCCATGGAAATCTCCATGATGAGAACTTCAATGACCGAAGGGAAAGGCACCCCTGCTCTCCCTCCTGAAACAGCGACCGCGAACTCCGTTGGTATAAGCTCGGGATTGAACGAAATCAAGGCCACATATAAAGAGGGAAATATTAATGAGAATACCAGCGCTACCAGTCGCGCCAACCGAATGAAACTGACTAGAATAAATCGTTCGGAATAGTCTTCTACCGTCTGGTAAAACTGGCTGAATACAGTCGGTAGAATGAGCGCAAACGGTGAGCCGTCCACCAGCAGGATAACTCGTCCTTCCAGTAAATTAGCAACGGCTTTATCCGGGCGTTCGGTATTCTGAATCTGCGGGAACGGCGAGATATGGTTGTCTTCGATAAACTGTTCCAAGTAACCGATATCAATGATGCCATCCGTATCGATCAGGGATAGTCTTCGGAATACTTCCTTAACCAGCTCGGGATTCACGATCCCATCCAAGTAACAAATCGCTACTTTGGATTTGGTGACATGCCCAATGCGCATCGTTTTCACCCGAAACTCCGGGGTGGGCAAGCGATATCGCAGCAACGAGAGATTCGTTCCCAACAATTCGATGAAGCCCTCCCGGGCGCCTCGGATGACCTGTTCCGTCTCTGGTTGTGTAATCGATCGCTTGTCCACATGGCGTGTGCTGAAAAGGAACGCTTCCTCTAACCCTTCCACAACGAGGACCGTTTCCCCCTGCACGATGGCTTGGACAATCTCCGTTAGACGCCCTTCTGTTCTGCCTTCTGAGGCGTACAGCGTATCGTTGAGCAAAACCTCCTTCAAGGGACGGCTGTCCTTCCCTTGTTCGTGTGTGGACGTTAACATTAACGGTTTTAAAATATGTTCGTTCAAATACTGCTTATCGACTAAGTCAGAGAAATACATCACGAAAGCGGGATAAAGATCAAATATGCAAAATTCGCGCAGTACAAAATCATCATTTTCACCAAGCATTTGTTCAATGAACGACTTTGTCTCTTCAATATATGGACTGATGAGCTCAGCTTCTTTTTGTTCCATCGTTTCATTAATGGTAGCTTGCTTTGGCGGATTCCTGCGGAACTGCTGGCTTTGAGTCCCTTTTTTCGACAATCGCTTCAACCATTGCCAATCTGCCATAGGATACCGCCTCCCCAACTTTGCCGCTTTCCAAGCATTTCCGTCTACGTATTTTTATCCAAATTTCGGAATATATACATAACGGCTATTTTTCCGCTTGATCTGGCTATTTGGTGAAGCTGCTAACTGGGGCGCGGCCCTTGGCATAGCTGATCACCAGTTCGCGGACCTTGGCATAGCTGATCGCCAGTTCGCGGACCTTGGTATAGCTGATCGCCAGTTCGCAGACCTTGGCATAGCTGATCGCCAGTTCGCGGATCTTGGCAACACTGCACGCCGGGTTGTAGCTTCGCACTCAATCTGCAAGATGACCTTTGCAACACTACGCATCAGGTTGTAGCCTCTCTCACAATCTGTAACTCTAACGAACTGTATGATGCTTATAGACGAGAAATTGGCTACTTTTGCGATCTATCGAATTGTATTGGCGTTAAGTAGTCGCTTTTGGGCGGTTTTGTGATCATTTTTGCGAAATAGCGAATTTGGGATTCGCTAGATTTTTTAAATGACCAATTTTGATCAAATAGGGTCTTTGGAATTCGTAAGAGTTTGGCTCACGGTACAACTATTTTCTCGTCTATAAGCACCATGCCGTTCATTAAATCCCCTTGGAGTCCACGAACCTCCGTAGCAAAGTAGTCTAAGGTGACGCCAATGAAAAAAACGGCTTCGCCGCTCTGAATGTTGAGCTTCTTACAAGCGACAAATTCTATTGAGGGAACTGTGGGACGCTATTTGGTCAAATAGCAGGGATGCTAGGATGGTAGCGGAACTACAGGGTCCTATTTCCGCGAAAATCGCTGAATTTCTCATGAAACAGCAAAATAGCGCCCTGTAGTTCCCTTAACCTCGCGATATGGGCACTTTTTTGCTAGAATAACGGATTGAGGTTCCCTTATCTCCTGCGAGGCCACTGGGTAACGGGCAGCGATCAACTCCAAATATATTCTTTTAAAAAAGCCTCTTAACCGAGGTTTTCGGTTAAGAGGCTTTCATTTAAGTCAAATAAATGTGTGGATTTTGTTTTTGACACTCTTCGATAACCAACAACTGCTGGCGTACCTGCTGCGGTGTAATTTCAAGATCAGCCCCTTGTGTCAGCGCCCGATGGAGCATGAGGTATAATTGCTCCGTCATATGACTCATCGTATCGCGGTCTTCGGCAAGTACAAGATTCCAGCTGTCTGCATGCCAAGTTAGTGTTTCGCTGCAATAAGCAGGCAAACCATTCGCGTTCACCAGCGGCTCCTTAATAAGCTTCTGCTCCGGCGCTTCCTCCGGCACAAAGTATTTCCATTCCAGTTCCTGGCCTGTCCCTTTCAGCCCGCCGTTCGTGCCTTGGATGTGAAAGGTTTCACGCGGGTACGCACACGTCGAAGAAATTTCCAGATCAATCGTCGGACGCCCCGCTCCACGCATGATCAGCTTCACATAATCTTCCGCATCTCCGAAAGTGTTGGCCCGATCCATGATACATGTAATGAATGGCATGGTGTCTGTCCCAAACAATTGCAACGCTTGATCAAGGGGATGAGGCCCCGTATTCATTAAGCTTCCGCCATTGTTGCTTTGCAGTGTTTGCCAATCCCACCTGCGGGCGAAGTTGTTCAACGTGAAATTAATCTGTACAATCCTTCCTAAGACGCCCGACTCAATCACTTTGCGAATTTGCACAAAGGCTGGCTGGTAACGGGATTGCTGGAAGACAGCCAATATTTTCCCATTTCGCTCAGAAGCCTCTATCAATTGGTCTACTTCTTCGGCAGTTTTGGCAAGCGGCTTTTCGCAAAGCACGTGGAATCCCCGATTCAGCAAGGCAAGGGAAATCGAGAAATGCTGGTGGCTCACTGAGGCATTAACAACCAGATCAAGCTCCTCATGTTCTACCATTTCCTCCCAAGTGGAGTAGGCGGCACAGCCATATTCTTGGCGAGCGAGTGCTTGACGCTCAGGAATGGCATCAGCAACGGCGACAATCTTGTAGTATTCCGTAATTTGGGCCAGCAAATTTCCATGGATATCGCGACCACTGCGCCCTTGTCCAATAATGCCAATTTTCAATTGTGGATGGCTCATATGTAAAGACCTCTATTCTAATCAGATTTATAAGAAATTACGAAATGTTTTCTTATACTCGGTCGGCGTGATCCCTGTTCGCTTCTTAAAGGTGCGAATAAAATGGCTCAAATGATGGAAACCAACCTGAAAACCAATCTGCGTGATCGTATGCGCATCTCGGCGTATAAGCTCCATAGCCCGCTCGATACGGACTTCATTGACGAAATCGATAAACGTCTGCCCCGTTTCCTTCTTGAATACATGACTGAAATAAGCCGGTGCCATATTGGCAAGAAAAGCTCCATGCTCGAGTGGGATGTCTTGACTATAGTTGTCATTGATATAGCGTTTCACTTCATCAATTGGTTGCTGCTCGACAAGTGTCGGTTGTTTGGCCGGCTTTCGTTTAGCCTTGCGACACTCACGGTCGAATAAGATGAGCAGCTTGGCCAGCGTTATCCGGATCGCATACTGATAGCCGAGCTCCCTATGCTCAAACTCATCTTGCATATCTTGCAGGAGATGCTCGAACAATATTTGCTTGTTTTTCCCAATATGCAGCCACGGTTGTGGGACTGCAGCGCTCTCGACGTTATCCTCAGAAGGGTACAGCAGCGGCCCCAAGGTACCTGAAAAAGGTTTTAGTTGCTCGGATATAAGAAACGGCAGAAAATCAATTAGCACCAATTCAAACGCTTTGTCTTCGATAGCACGGAAACTGTGCTCAAGACCCGGAGCAATAAGGAAGACGTCCCCCCGGCTTACGGTCAACGATTTACCGCGCAACTGGTGATTGCATACGCCATTAAGCACATAAGCGATTTGAACGTAATCGTGAATATGCATAGGCTGCTTCAATAGCTGGCTCGAGTAGCGAAATATTTTGAAAGGAAAGTCCTGATTCAATTGGGACTTGCTTTGCAAATAGGACATGCCATTCCCTTTATCCATATTCCGACCACCTTCCCTGAGCTAATTGACTACCCAAGCATATGTTATGCATGTTCCCAAGACAACATTTTTTTGACTACTTGAAAATCATGCGCAAGCCGTTCGTAGGCAGGAAACGGCGCATGACATTCCAGTGTTATCCATCCGTTATAACCGACTTCTTTCAGGGCATCGAACATGGGCTGATGATCGGCTGCCCCTTCGCCCAAGCGACTTTGCAGAAACCCCTCTTCTCCGCGATGCGTCAGGTTAAGGAAAGTGCCCGGCGCACCAACCTCCGCCACACGAATCTCATCTTTGACATGGACATGGAACAAGTGCTTGCCTAGATTGACGATGGAATCCCTGCCATAATCCGTCTCCGTAATATACATATTACCCGCGTCATGAATCACCCCAACATGGTCATGCTCAATCAGATCCAGCAGCTTCAAGCTGCTGTCTACGGTTTCTACAAGCGACTGATTGTGGATTTCCAGCACGAGTTTTATCTGATAGGCTTGTGCCGCCTCAGCGCATTTATTCAGCCAGTGAGCCGCTTTGGCATAATGGTAGTCGTGCGCCATGAACGCATTCGGCCCTCCCGGTGCTACCCGAATCATCGATGATCCCAGTTCTCCACCCATGTCCAACAAACGATTAAAATCGCCAAATGCTTCCTCACACTCTTGATCACTAGCTGTCGAGAAGCCGCCCATATAGCCGGCAAGCACCGGAATTTCCAGCCCCAAATCCGCTGCTAGCGTCTTGATTTCCTGGATCCGCGGAGCACTCGTTGTGGGTGAGAGATGTGGCTCGCGAGCAGCTATCTCGATCCCATCCATGCCCAGCTGTTGGGTCAGCTTCATCGCTTCTTGAATACTGTGTGAAATAAAAACACCGCTAAATGCTGCAAATTTCAATGATGGCTCCTCCTAGTGATGAAGTGAATTCCGCTTGAATACACGTTCACCTGATTTGTACGTTTGTTCCACGCGAAGACGGTTTCCTTCTTTACTGAGCAAGACGAAGTCAGCAGGCGCGCCGGGCGACAAACCTGCCGCTGAAATTAAGTTCATACAACTCGCGGGTCCGAGAGAGGCCATATTCCATGCGTCTGTCAAGCTTGCGATTCCCCGATTCAGCAGGTGCTCAATTCCCCAAAGCTGCATTTGCGCGGAACCAGCCAACAACTGCTCATTCTCTGCCATATGCAGCTTTCCCTCAGGGGTGAGTACAACGTTACCACCAATATGAGAGGTGTACGCGCCTGGCGCCAATCCGCTGATTGAAACTGCGTCACTGACAAGCATAGCCTTGTTTCCCTTTACTTTAAGCACTACCTTTAAGACTTGATCAGGCAAGTGAAAGCCGTCAGCGATCAGGCAACACCACAAGGACTCCTGCGCTAGCTGCTCCCAGATATAATTGGGATGACGCGGCAGGGATAGCTGTGCACCGTTCCCCAAGTGGGTAGACATGCGCGCTCCGCATGCGACCGCTTCCTGAATTTGTTCCGATGCTGCAGACGTATGTCCGATCGACACCGTAACGCCGCTTTCCGAGCATCGACGGATAAAATCACCGCTCCCCGGCCATTCCGGGGACAGGGTGAGAAGGCGAATCCTTCCTCCGGCAGCTTCCTGCCAACGGCAGAACAGCTCCCACTCCGGCGCCCTGACATACCCCAGGTTATGCGCCCCTCTTGCGCCGTCATGCGGAGAAATGAAGGGACCCTCCAGATGAATGCCTGCGATGCCGGCAGCAGCAACCGGGTCTTCCTCACAGGCGCGAGCTATCGTTTTCAGCCCCTGCGTAATAGCTTCATCGCTGTTCGTTATCAGCGTTGGATAGCTGGCTGTTACACCTTCTCGCCAGAGCATTCGGATCACCTTGCCGACCATATCTTCAGGCATCGAACCTAGGTTGAAATCACAGCCTGCATAGCCATTAATTTGCAAGTCGATCAAGCCTGGTGCGACTATCGCCAGTTCGGATTTCTCATGCTCCTGCAGATGGACCGGTTCTATCGACTTGATGAATCCGTTCTCAATTCCCATCACAACGGGCTGCTCGGTCGCATAATGGATGGCTTTCACTTGCGTCTTAGACAGGCCCATAAGCGTCACGATCCACATATAAGGTGCAGTCCGAGTGGTTCCTTAGTATCGTCGAAGGACATTCCGTGGAAATAGATCCACTCAATGTTCGCTTAACCGCTTGATGCTTCGTCCTGCCTGGAACGATACAAAATAGATGAGCGCCAGCGAGAAGAGCAGGAATCGTAAGGGTCAAGGCATGCGTTGGGACATCTGCAAATGAAGGGAAACAACCATCATTTACCTGCTGCTGACGGCATGCGTCGTCCAGTTCAACCTTTTTGATCAGCAAAGGATCATTGAAATCAGCTACTGGCGGGTCATTAAAAGCAATATGTCCATTCTCCCCGATGCCCAGACAGACGATATCAATGGGAGCTTCCTGAATCAGTTCGCTGTAGCGAAGGCATTCTGCCGCGCTCGAATTTGAGCTGTCAATTAAATGAACCCTACCCGGATTAACTCGTTCAAAGAGGCTTTTGTTCAAAAAATAGCTAAAGGTTTGCGGACTATTTTTCGGTAATCCGATATATTCATCCATATGAAAAGCTGTGATGCGCGACCAATCCATCGTGTTGTCCGCCGCCAAATGGCCTAGCAGTTCATTCTGTGACGGTGCAGCAGCAAAAATCATCCGAATCGATGGTTTGACAAGCAGCAGCTCTTTGATTTTGGCGGCAACGTCAGTTCCTGCAGCAGCCCCCATGACATGACGATCTTGATAAACTTGCACCTTCAATGCATCCACGGCGTGCTTCGCAGCCTGCTGTTGCTTACTCATTGTGTTCCCTCCCCGTTTTGTATTTGCGCGCCTAATGCCGCACTCTCATAGATCATTTCAACCAGCTGCAGCGCCTTCCAGCCATCTTCTCCGGTTACCAACGGTTCCCCCCCGGTTTCAATCGCTGCGATTACATCAATGAATTGACTTTGATGAAAATCGGAAACGATGCTTCGCGGATCTGAGATGCCGCCATACATGTGGCTTTGTGTCCAATGGGGCTCACTCCAGCCTGGTACCGACCAATGAACAATGGAAGATCCTTCCAACTTAATTGTCCCCTTGTCTCCGTACAGATTCATGGTAGCTGCGAATCCCGGCTGAATGCTGGTAGATGCCATGATGGTTCCGAATGCGCCATTCTTGAATTGCAGCAAAGCAAGTCCCAGATCTTCTGCTTCCATTTGATGCGTTTGTGTTGCTATCTTGCCGAATACGCTCTGAATCTCTCCTGCAAACCACAATAATAGATCCAGCCCATGAATGCCTTGATTCATCAAAACACCGCCATCTTCATTGCGGGTACCGCGCCAATCAGCGCTTTCATAATAAGCTTGGGAACGAAAGAACGGAATCGACAATTCTGCCAAAAGCAGTTTACCTAAGCTTCCCTCATCAAGCACGCGTTTTATCGCCTGATTCTGCGCCTCAAATCGCCTCTGCGAGATGACGGAGAGGATAACGCCGCGTTCTTTTGCTGTACGTACGAGTTCCATTGCCTCTTGCGAACTCATCGCAATGGGCTTTTCGATAATGAGATGCTTGCCGGCATTCAGCACATCAAGTCCAATGCGGGCATGACTGCCGCTGGAGGTCGTCACACAGACGATATCGACATCCGCCCGGCTCAACAGCTCATGATAGTCCGTCGTCCAGGCACAACTCTCTTGTTCGGCATTTTTTTGCGCTTTCGCTTCGTTGCGGCTCGACACGCATGTAAGCTCAGCTTCCTCCATCTGGCGGATCGCCTCGATATGAAAATCTGCGACTGAGCCGCAGCCAATAATTCCGAATCTCCATTTCGTCACGGGCTACACCTCGCTCATTAGAACACGAAGTGCTTGCAGGGACATCAAGGTACCCATCATCTGATTGCCCCCGACTGGCACATAATGTGTCTCAATCGTAAAAAGTCCATTATAATCGTCTGCGAGCAGCGCTTTCAACTGAGCAATAACGGGCACATTGCCTGAACCTAGCGGAACACAATGGGGCAGTCCGTCTTCACGGATATAGGCATCCTTGAGATGAACATGTGCAAGCACATCCTTCATAGCCGTGTATCCAGCTGGAAATGCCTCCAGCCCGCCATAGGCCTCATTGCCCGGATCCCATAAACCCCGAAGGGCAGGCGATGCAACCGCACGGACAATCACCGCCACTTCTTCCGCATAACCCCCGTTGCATGCTGGCTCATTCTCCAGTAAAAGCTGAACACCCCGGGCCTCTGCCACCACTGCTGCCTGCTGCAAATAACGTACGATCTCATCTCTATGCGAGGCAGGGTCCGCTTCCCGCCAAAATGAAAAGATACGAATTCTCGTTGTCCCAAGCATATTCGCAATCGTGATAACCCGGTCTAATTTAGCAAAATGCGACTGCACGCTTTCTTCCCTTTGACCAAAAGTATCCCCTGCGGCAACTTGCCTCGAAGGATCCAGCGCACACTTAAACAATGGCGAAGCAATCGCTGAAATGAACAATCCCCGCGCCTCCACCTGACGCCGAATTTCACTTACTTGCTCGTTATCCAGATCAGCTGCATTCTGTCCGTTGATTACGCGAATTTCAACATGCTTCAAGCCCTGTTCAGCAGCCCAGTCCAACGCCTCTTCGAAGTGGGCAGACACTTCATCTGTTAATACGCCCAAACGCTCCCATACCACCCTTAGCCCTCCTCATTGACCTGTTCCCAAGGTTCTTCTAATCCTGTCTACTACTATATCAACATTGCTTTTCTTAAAGTTGACTTTTCTTTCGAAATAAATAGACATTTTTTACGCTTCGCAGGCGATATGGCAACAGCGAAAAGAGGGGCTGCTCTCATGGTCATGTGACCCTGAGAGGCAGCCCCTCTGCAATTAACGCTTATTCATGGTTTGGCACTATTTTGACACGGCCATCTGGCAGCAATTCTACACTGCCGGAAGCCGACTCAATTTCCTTGAGTGCCCAATGATCTTGATGAACATCTGGCCAACTGGAAGCCTGTACTACGGCCGTCGGTCGTCCAAACAATCGGTTCAGCACTTGCACCGCTTCAGCGCGATTCAGTTGGTTATCAGGTTGGAACGTGCCATCTGGGTAACCTTGCAGAATACCCATTCTCGACGCTTGTCGGATGGCGTCCGCAGCCCAATGCCCCTGTGTATCGCTATAATTACCGGTCTGTGCAGATCCATCCGCAGCAGTTCCAGCTAGTCTCGCTGCAATACTGGCTATTTCCCCGCGAGTAACGGAATCTTCGGGGCGGAATAAGCCATTGTTATCGCCAAGCATCACGCCTGATCGCTGCATATGAGCGATAGCTTCCATGGCCCAATGTCCTTGGGCAACATCTGGATAGCCTGCTGCAAGGCCGGTACCTTCAGCACCATCCACACCAACACGGTGCAGAATAGTTGCTAATTCCGCACGTGTAATCGCTTGTGATGGTCGGAATGTGCCATCCGGGTAACCGGACAAGTAAGGTTTCAGCACCTGTTGCGCATTCTTTTGAATGATCGTGAACGTACTGAACTTGCTCACTTGAATGGCAATACCGGCTTTGCCTTCGGCGTCATACCGGATTTCTCCTTGCGCAAGTTCCTTGTCACCATCGCTATGTTCAATATACACCGCGAGTTCTGCTAAAATTCGTTTAGCAGCAGCCTTATTGGCTGGCAGTTTCAAGTTATCCAGCGGGAATAAAATCTCCGTCTTGTAGCCTGTGTAATTCGTCTCAATCTTCACTGGTTGACCGAGAATAGCGATAGGTTGCCCTCCCGCAGCATTTAGTACCAGCTCAGCCGCTTTCACGCGTGATGCAACCTCGCTGCGCTCCTCAGCAGCTCGAATCGGAACCACTCGGAAATAAGCGTCTTTCCCATCACGGCTCATCTGCTGCAGAGACTCCGCAGATAAAACCAATTTGGCGTCTGGCAGCATAAGCTCAAGCGACATAGCGCCATCCGCAAGCAGTTTCAGAGATTCAGCGCTCAAACTTACAATCCGCTCATCTGCAGGTGCATCCGGCAGGTCAGAGACATAGATGCGTGCAACTTTATCCTTATTCTGCTCAGCTTTTTCCAAGATCGTGCGGGCATTCAAGGCATCGAGTCTCACCGTATCAAGGATCTTCCCATCCGTCGAAGTGGTCCGAACGATTGACGTTTGGAACGTCCAACCCCCATTGCTGCCAGTTATCGTCGTTTCACGAACGTTCGGAGGCGGCGCGCTGGAATCATCTAAACGAACTACATCAATGGCGTACATTTGTGATGACTTCAAATCTGCCGATTCAACACTTACGAGAATGGTATTATCTCCAAGATTGAGGCTCGGCCCAAAGCTGCCGCCACCTTTCAAGGAAATGCCATCTACCGTCACTGTAGCCAGTGGATCATTGGCCTGTGCTATTACCAATACACTATTGTTCGTTGTCTTTCCTTTGGAACCGTAGTTAAGCTTGTATGGATTGAACTCACTATCGAGAACAGTACTTACCTCCAAGCTCGCCAGCAAAGGCGGTTGAACAGGCAATGTCTGTTGACGCAGCACGGACACACTGTAAGTGAGCGTAGTGCCGTCCTGCGCGCGGACCTTAATCGCATACGTTTGGGCATCTTTCGCCAAAGGAATCGATACAACATTCCCGTTCGTTACCGCTTGGCCATCCAAACTAATTACGGCATCAGACTGCTCAGCGACAGGAAGCAGCTTGAAAGCTGCCGTCGCGTATGGTACAAGCACCTGATAGCTCATAGTAGTGGGCTTAAAGGCCGACACCAGCTGCGCTCCGTCAGTAGCCAGCCCTAAGCTATGAAGCTGGGCATTGCCGCTTTGTTCCCGCATTACACGAACTTGATAGCTGCGCGTTTCCGCTCTGTCTGGTGAACTAACCGTCACAGGAATTTGATTTTCGCCGACTTGCAGCTGAATCTTCTGGGAAGCTAGACCGCTCTGAACGGACTGTCCTTTCACTTGAATGCTGGATCCCGCCATAAGAGCGCCAGGTGTCAAAGTAACGCTGTCGATTGTGTTATCCACATAAACAGCATAGGAATCCTCTGCTCCCGTGAACGTTTGGGCAGGCAGCACTTCACCTGCTTGCGCTGCTGTAGCGTTATTCAGTTTCAATGTGCTTAACAAAGCTACATTGGATCCGGTTCCGCCCACTTGCAGACTATACTGCTTGTCAGCGCCAGCGGTTGGATGAACACTTACAGCCACCGTTCTTCCAGCAGCAGGCACAACCACGTCCACATAACCTGCATCCGGAAGTGTTTGTCCATCTACTTTCACGACCGAAGAGGCATCCATCGGTACTGCGTATACACGCACCTTGTCAGCGAAAGCAGAAGCTTGATAAGCCGTCTGTCCGAAAACGTAAGGCGCACTCATCTTTGCGTTCCCAGTCGTCAAAGTCGCAAGATCGCTAGGATATGTCGGCAGTGTTCCAACAATCCCGCGCAGCACCTCAAAGCCATACTCCGTTTTATTACCAATTTGATCGGTTGCCGTCAATGTCACTTGATTGCGGTCCGTCTGCGCCCCCCAAACAAGCGGAGCATAATAGACAAAACGTCCTTCAACACTAAGCGGAACGTTCGTACCATTGATAACCAGCTTAGCGCCAGCGTCCGTTTGACCCGTGATATACACTTTGCTGTCGTCTGTCACCGTTCCGTTCAACGAAATCGGCTTGCCTTGCGTATCATTGCCGCCGGACGCTATCAGCATCGGACCCGTCCGATCAACAAACAACTTGCGGTAAACAAGAGTGCGATCTCCGCGTTCATTAACAGCTTCAATCAACAGATTGTATTCCCGCTCTTTCAGCACGCTCACATGCAGCAGATCCTGGAGCGCGAACGCGTAAGTTCCGCCTACGGATACTTGCTGAGTATCAACTTGCTGACCATTTACAGATAGGGTAAGGGTTGCAGCTTGATCCGCAGTTACCTGCAAGGATGCTTGCTCTGCTGCTGTTAACAGCAGTTTTTCCTTATTTCCGTCATAAGCCGTATATTCGCTTTCAGTGACTACCTTGGCTCCTGCATCTAGCTTCAGCGTTAAATTAGCCGGTTGTGGAACAGGAAGTTCAGCTGTCACGCTTGCGGACTGAGGGCTTATGGCCAAACGTCCTTGCTCTTGCCCCACTGCCGATACCGCGAAGGTATAGGAAGCTCCTGCCGTCAAGCCAGTAACGATTGCTTGCTGCAAATTCCCTGGCACCGGAACCATTTCCCATACAGGAACAGCCGCTTGGCCTTTATCAGCTTGGCGAGCCCAGATCCGGTACGCCGTCACATCGCCAGCAAGAGAAGCAAAGCGAAGTGATACTTCTCCGTTGCCTGTGGAGATCACTTCAGGCTGCGCAGGCGTATTCAGGGTATACGGAGCGGTTACCTCAACTGTCGTTTCAGCTACTGCGTACACTGGCACTATGTTCGCGCCGGCACTTGCCACGGACAAATAATAAGTCCCAGGCTGCATGGAAGCTGGTAGATCAATCGTTGTTTGACCTGCAGTTGATAACCCTTCGGCGATAACTTCTCCAATCGTTTGATCCGCACTGTCCGTCAGACTGACCGTAACAGTCGTATCAGGCGCCGTATTTTCCAGTGACCACGTCACTTGTATCCGGTTTTCGACACCCGGTACAGGAGATACGGACGCCTTCATAGCTGACTGCGCAATTAATTTCTGGATTTGCACATCAACCTTTTTCGTGCTTTGAATCGTCCATTTGCCAGCAGACGCACCCAGCAAAGACACATAAAGCATATCTCGTCCATCCAGCGCAGGAGTTGGCGTGTCAATCTTCGTTTGATCAAGCGGAACTCCTGGCGGACTGAGTGTTGCCATCCGATCTGATGCCGGTTGCAGATAAGCATTGCCGTTTGGCGTTTCAAAGTTCAGCTTATATGGCGTTCCATCAGGAGCCGTGATGACTGTGTTCGCATCCCCGCCGCTGACAGCCAGCATATAATCGCCCTTCTGCGGCAGCTGGAAGAACTTCGAGAATCTACCTTCCATCAGAAGAGGCTTGATCGACTTGAATTTTCTGGTGGACTTATACGCGACAACACTCGTATAGCTACGAGCCACTGCTTTCCACTGCCCTTTCAATTCAACCTCATTGAGCAGGATCGTCAGCTTGTGCTGCCCTTCGTCATAAATGGCATTCATGCCAGGCTGATTCGGATCGAGCTGCAGCGTATAAAGTTCACCGCTTGGCTGATACAGCTTCATTTGTGCATCTGCCCCATAAATTTCTACGATGGCCTGGCCATTGTCCGTTCGGCTCATCTCAAAGACGTTTGGATACGCTTGGGATTGACCCCACTGTCTAACATCGCTGATCGTAGTCTCAGGAGATACGCTGTTCAGCGCCGCCGCTGGACTCGTGCCAGCACTGATCATCCAAGTGCCTGCTTCCACCGCATCCAATAAAACATATAATTGGCCGCTTCCATCGCGGAAGGCGTTCCAGTCCGGCTTACTTGAGTTCGTTTGCAGACTGTAAGGTCGACCATCCGGCTTATACACAATCACTTCGCCCTGCGCCTCGCCAACCCTAAGCACATATGACCCGCGTTCCTTCATCACCAGCGAGGTGACCGAACGCTCAGGTGCTTTTGTCCAGAGGCCAACAAGCTCCTCAAGCTTCAAGGATTCGTTCGCAAACACAAGTTCATTGATGCTAATATGGCTGCTGCCGTTTGTAGCAAGCTTCAAGTTTCCTGCATTCAACGTTGCACGCATGAAAGTCATAGCGTTCGCAGCGTCATAGAACTTCTCCGACCGCACCGTTTGCTCGTACTGTTGACCAGCAGGAGCAGCTTTCAATACAGCAGCTCGCTGATCGCCTGATAAGGCAATTAGTGCTTCGTACGAACGATCTACCGCAAAACTTGTCGTTGACGTGCCGCTCGTCGCCTCCGTTGAGATCATTGGAGTCCGATCAATCGTCGTTAATTGTCCGTCAACAATTCGCGCCTTGCCATCCTTTTGCGCTGATTCATCCGGCTGGAAGGACAAGCTTATCGGCTTCAAATCATACACTCGCTTGAGCGGATTCGCAGCAGCGATGCTGACTTCTTGCTTGGAAGCAGGCTTCATCAGAAACAGTTCTTCCGCAATGTCCAGCCAAGGCTCAGCCGCGTCCATAAAGTCGGAAACATTGTTTATGAAATCAAGACCTTTTTCCCACCACTTCTTCGGTGGCGGCTCCGCTTCCACCTCAAACAAGATGGTGTTGTTGTTGAAGGTATACTTCAGATTGGCACCAACCCCATTATGTCTGAAAGTGCCGGATATGCCCTTTTCATTTACTGTGAGGGCAACGTTGTTTACTGTCGCGCCACCAATACGCGGAATACCTTTAGGCACATAGACCGTACCTTTGATTACTCCGTCAAAACCTTTTTTATTGAACGAATACGTACCGATTGCTCCCTTGACAACATCAAAGACATTGATATCGCCCTTTGCAGCAAAACCTGGAGCCGTAAAGCCTTTGATCCCGGCTGCGGTCGGGTTAACCACCGTTTGTATGTTCATGTTCTTCACAGGCAGCCAATAATAATACTCGATTCCACTGGCGTTAAATCCATAGGAGGACACATCCATATCCACCGAATCGGTGCCAAGCAGATTGAACTTGTAATCGACTTGCGGGTGCTTAAGTTCCGGCACAATAACGTCATTTACCGAGCCTGTGACGTTGAATTTCTGAGGAACTTGTGTTTTTTCCGCCAGCTTTTCCACGTTACCGAATAAATAATTGACTTGAAGACCTGTCGATGCAAGTTTCACTTTCTGATACATACCGAAATTAACGCCGTCAAGACGTCCTTGCTTGGTCTTCATCGATAGATCGAAGCTAAGATCAGTATCAGGCAAACTGCCAGTGCCACGAACGCTCATATAAGGAATGCGGCTGTCCACGACAAACTTGGAGTCTTTGACCTGAAACGGCCCCACCTTAAAGCTCTTGTTCATCACAAAAGTTCCAGACAAATCAAAACGGTTATTACGGTAATTCAAAGCTTCTACAGACACGGTATCGGAAACTTTCTGATTCCCTACCTGCATGCCGATTTGAAGATCACCGGTCAAACGCAAGCCATCTTTGGTAAAAATAAATGAGCTTGCCTTCACAGGCATATCGACATTTAAATAATCCGTCGCTTCTGAAGTGCTGAGTGCAAGGGAGAAGTTGTCCGATGAGATCGTGAACGGTCCATCCTGCAGCGTATAAGACAAATTAGATCCCAACGCGCCGCCACCGTTCACATACAAGCGGCCTTCTCCGCTGATCGTGGCCTTAGCAGTTGTTTTGTCTACGACTAGTCGACTGCCTTTGAACATGACCGAATCATTAATCATTACAGGCTCAGACGTATCATTAAGCACGTAGACATTTGCCGCTGACGGATCCTCAGTAAACGGTCCTTGCAGCACCAAGCTGTTCACTTCATTGCTGGGCGATGAGCTTGGCACTTCTACTCTCGCGAAACTGCGCGGCTTGTAGAAATCAAGCGCTGTAATCAACAGCCCTTCAGGGAAGACATAATCGTTGTAGAAATCATGCTCCAGATGTACATCATATTTGCCTGACGGCAATTCATCCTTCCATGTCAGTTCCAGTTGGCGTTCATTGAGAACGTTGTAATTAAGCTTATATTGCACACCACTCTGGCTTTGCAGGAAATAATGAATGTTGTCCAGAGGCTTCCGCAGCAAGTTGGGGACACCCGTTCCAACTGCGACCAACCGCTTTTTATCCTTCACATGAAGGACCGATGCGCCGACGCGATCATAGTCGACATCTGGCTCTTTCATATTCGGATCGTTTTTCATCTCAAAGGACTTCGTGTCCGTATAGCCTCTGCCAATTTCATTGACAGCATAACCGCGAACCTCATACTTTTGGTGCCAGGTTAAGCCTTCCAGTTGAACAGTAAATGAGCTTGTTTCCTCTGCTTCTGTACCTGTACCTGTACCTGTATGCGTATAAGGAACTTGGATCCAAGCAGCATCATTTGTCTCGGTGACAAGCCGATATTCCACACCACGCGATTTGATGGCACGGGTCCCGTCATCATACACATTCGAGATCACACTGACCGTATCATGGGTATGCTGGGGGTCAAAGTTGAGAATAGGATCAACTGTCATCTTGATACCTGGCGCTGAAGGCGGTGTATAGCCCAACACCCAGGTTTCGTTCATATTGCCGGCTGGCATTGAACCAACAACGGAACCAAAAACCTTATCCATGATTTTGATTTCGCTTCTGTTTCCACCAAACACGACGAAGTTTTTGCCATCAAACGCCATATTCGCGTAACTGATCGGAAAAGGCAGCTGATTCGGAACTCGTTGGACCGAAAACACCTTTCCTGTTCCGTCTGTGTCGCTTTTATAGGCTGTTTCCATGGATACCGTTCGCGGCAATTTTTCCCACGCACTGCCCGTCCATCCATATGCCATACTGCCAGCCATCAAGGGATAAGTGGTGGAAGGCAATTTCAAATTGTCTACCAGTACAGGATAATACATATGAATATAATCCCGTTCACCACTAAAGAATACTACGCGACGTCCATCATAAGCCATACTTTGACCCCAACGACCATACGGTTCAGGGCCGTCTGTGGAAGTCCAATTTTGTGCTTCGCGATCCCATTTCCACAGAAGTGGAGAGCTGTCATCGTGAGTGATGGATTTTATTTCATGTGTGTTTGTACTTTCATAAGAGGCTGTGATAGCACCGGAATTGCCTCCATACAGCACTGCCGTATGGCCATCATAAGCCATCTGTCCGCTGTACGCAGCAGGCGGGGAATCCGTTGGCTGAGCTTCAGTCCAAGCCGCACCGTCCCATATCCACGTATCGCCGAGCGGCGTCTTTGAATTTCCACTGCCCGTATAACCACCGAACAGGATAAGATGTTCGCCGTCGAAGGCTAGCTGCGCTCCACCACGAGCGGAAGGAGATGTCGCAAGCTGCGTAACTTGTTCCCATTTGGCATCAATACCATCCCAAAGCCACGTATCACCTAGTACACCTGACTGACCTTCTCCACCAAACAAAAGAACCTTCTGGCTTACAGCGTCAAACGCCATTACCGCGCCTTTGCGTTTCAGTGGTTTCGGAGAGCGATTCAACATTTCCTGCCATTTTTTTTCGCTTCCATCCCAAATCCAGGTGTCATCCAAGAGGCCGCTATTGCCCTGACCACCGAACATCACCACATTGCCGGCTTGTTCGTCATAGATCATCGAAGCAGCCTGCCTAGCATCAGGCGATAAATTAAGGGTTACTCGGTTCCAGGTATAGTCCGTTAGTTTAGTAGCGGGCGCGTAGATATTCGACTGAACCGTGAATTTGCCAGCTCCGCTGCCGTAAGTTTGTTCCGTTACCGTCCCGTTTGCCTGCGCTGTGCTCAGCCCCCCGCCAATAAGAGGCAAGCACTGCAGCAGCAGCGCAGCGATTAATAGCCTGGCTAGCCCGGCCTTCCAACGTTTTCGCATCAGAGTAGAAGTAGTTGCAAATGAAGTCAGCATGCGATGATACACTTTGTTCAACGATTATTCCTCTTTTCCTCAAATTCAATCACGACAACCATATACTTCCTTTTCAAAATACTAGAAACTCCTTACTTCCTCTTGAGTGAAAAGGCCTAGCCTCTGACTAAGGATCCTCCCTTCTCAAAAAATAGTGTTCAAGTGGGAAACAATAACTGCGAACATAGTTCTATTGTAGGATTGAATTCTTACAATTCACTTACAAGAAGGCTGTTTTTTCGACATTATCCGCAATTAAGTGACTCTAACGAACTGATTGATGCTTATAGACGAGAAAATGGCTACTTTTGAGATCTAGTGAATTGTATTGGCGTTATGTAGTCGGATATGGCGGAATTGTGATTATTTGTTTGGTATAGCGACTCTGGAATTCGCTAGATTTTTTAAATGCCCCTTTTTGATCAAATAGGGTCTATGGTGTTCGTAAGACCTTTTCACACGGTCCTTTCTCGCAGTAGCCCAATCAGCCTTTCCTGAATAGGATATATCCTAAAGTGCTGACTAAGGCTGCAAAAGGAGGATTTAACATGGACGTATTCGAGCAAAATTATGAACAGCTTATTTTCCTCCAAGATCCCATCGTTCGCCTCAAAGCGATTATCGTGATTGACAACTCGAAGTTAGGGCCTGCCCTTGGGGGCTGTCGGATGTGGCGGTACGATAGTGAGGAAGAGGCCATTCAAGATGCACTGCGGCTAGCCCGGGGAATGACTTCCAAATCGGCTGTTTCAGGACTCCCTTTCGGAGGCGGCAAAGCGGTAATCCTTAGTCATCCAGGTCAAGGCTCACGTGAACAGTTATTCAGAGCATTAGGTCGACATATAGAGAGCCTGCAAGGGCGTTATATAACAGGTATGGACCTGGGTACAGGCGTTGCAGATATGGATTGGATACGTCAGGAAACTTCTTATGTCACGGACACAAGCGGTTCCCTCGGCGCAGAAGGAGAATTTACAGCGAAAATGACGGCATACGGGGTATTTTTGGGCATGAAAGCGGCGCTTAAACGCGCTTATGGTACGGAAGCACTCCAACATAAAGTGATTGCCGTTCAAGGCTTAGGCAAAGTAGGCTATCAGCTATGTCGTTATTTGCATCAGGTTGGCGCTCAATTAGTCGTATCCGATGTTGACCCCGAGCGAACGCAACGAGTTGTCCAAGACTTTGCGGCCAAGACGCTGCCTCCAGATGCCATCCTTCAGACAACCTGCGATATTTTCTCTCCTTGCGCGCTCGGCGGCATCTTGCATGATGATTCAATTGCACAGCTTAATTGCCGGATTATTGCAGGAGGCGCCAATAATCAGCTGGCGGAACGTCGGCATGGCGACAAGCTTCATGAACTTGGTATTTTGTATGCCCCGGACTATGTGATAAACGCTGGCGGAATTATTGTCACTTCCGTTGAACTGGCATGCGGAGATGCCCGCACAGCTGAGCAGGAAGTGGAGAAAATCTTCGACACGTTAACGAACGTTTTCACCATTGCTGATAATAAAGGCATCTCGCCTTCAGCTGCTGCGGATGATCTTACCATGCAGCTCCTAGCCAAGTAACAACGAAGGGCTATTCCCTTCCGCTGTCAAACGGAATCGGAATAGCCCTTGCTAGTAGGCGGCATCAGCCAATGTTTATGGATTTTTGTACAGCGTGACATAATCGAGCAAGATTTTGCTCGTGAAACGCGATGTGCTGAAACGGAAAGCATCGATGGACGTTGCTGTTGCATTGTTGTTATAGAACGGTATGCCATTGATACGATAAGTGCCGCTTGCTTTATCCAGTGTGCCTGGAGAATCCACGGTACCAGCATAACTTTTGAAGCTATCCGCCTGCATACGAATGTCAAACGTTTTTGCAGTCATATCCAAATCAAAGTGAAGCGTGATCCACTGATCGCGTGGGAGCGCTATGCCAGCGGCTTTGGGAATTTTGACATTCGAGTTGACGCCTCCCAAGATCTTCCAATATCCAAAAGTGCCGTCCGAGAAGCCATTGAACCGCACGATATCGGTTCCGGCACTGCGCAGCTTGAGTTCAAAATTGGTGATATCGCTGTTCACCTTGTTGAACATGAATCTAGTTTCGAAGGCGAGTTTGCCGTCAAGCGCGGCATTTGCTCTCACAGCAACAGGACTTTCCGTATAATCGCTGTCTGATAAAGCATAATTGTCCAGTAGTTGGAGTGCTTTCCCCACGCCATCCGGTGAGGTTACGACCGAAACAGTCGTGCCGCTATTCGTGCTCACAGTCCAATTATTGCCATTCACTATGTTACCAGTCGCCCAATCATCAAAGGAATCATAGTAGGCGCCGCTGCTGCCTCCAGCGGGGAGTGTTACCGCCAAGCTTGGGCCGTCGGACGATTCGTTGCCCTGTGCATCGACCGCTTGCACCTGGAACGTATACGTTCCTCCCGCCTGCAGGCCAGTCACGTCATAGCCGTACGTACTTCCGCTTACCGTCGCTGCTTTCACGAAGGAAGTTTGTGCTGCTTCCTTGCGGTAGATCACATAGGAAGCTACCTCGCCTGAAAGATCTGTTGCAGGAGTCCACGCCAATCTAGCAGCGTTCGGGAACAAGTTAACAGGTTGGATTGCAGCGGATCCCCCCCATGTTGGCGCCGTTGTATCCAGATCGATGGTCTTATACAACGCCACGTAATCCAGCAGGAACTTGCTAGTGAACCTGAATGAACTGAACCGGAAGTTGTCAAGGGAGGCAGCTGTCGTATTATTGTTATAAAATGGAACCCCTGTGATTTGGTAAGTGCCTGTTTTCCTATCCAGTTTTCCGGCATCGTCCACGGTGCCACTGTAGGTTTTGAACGCATCTGACTGAATGGTGAGGTCATATTTATGCGTCGCAGTATCCAAATTCACACGAAGTGAAAGCCATTGATCAAGCGGCAGCTTAAATCCGGAGCCAGGGACTTTGACAGACGTATTCGTACCGCCAAGCACATTCCAGTAGCCGAATGCGCCATCCGAGAAGCCGTTGATTCGCACGACATCTGTCCCGGAACCGCGCAGCTTGAGCTCGAAGTTGCCGATGTCGCTGTCCATCTTTTTAAACATAAATCTAGTTTCGAAAGTGACCTTTCCGCTTACCGCTGTATTGCTTCTTAGAACTACAGGCCTTTCCGTTGAATCCGTCTGCGTAGGCGCATATTGATCGGTCAGTTCAAGCACATTGCCGTTCAAATCTGGTGACGCTATGATCGATACGGCAGACCCTGTTTCTGCACTCACCGTCCAGCCGCCGCCAGTTGTCATCGGGCCCACTGCCCTGTCGTCAAACGACTCATAGTATTCGCCTGTACCGCTAGCCGCTGGCATCTTCGCTGTCTTGCTCGGGCCATCGGCCGATTCGTTGCCCGCCCCATCCTTCGCCTGTACCAGGAACGTATAGGTTATGTCCGGCTGCAGACCTGTCACATCATAGCCATAAACCGCCCCGCTTACTGTCCCTACTTTGACATAAGAGGATTGAGCTGCCTCCTTCCGATAAATGGTATAGGCGGACACTTTGCCAGAGTTGTCTTCCGCCGGTTCCCAAGCCAATCTTGCTGCTCCCGGCAGCCACTGCACCAAACGGAGCGCTGCCGAGGCATCCCATGTAGGCGCATCTTGATCATCCGTCAATGCGTAAACACCTTCACTTATGAGCGAGAAATTGTCGCTCGTATCTACAGCAGCCACCGTTATGTTGTACGCATGACCTACCTCCAGTCCCGTAATTGCTGTTGCCAATGTACCGGCCGGGACTCTTTTATTCAATTGGCCATTCGCATATAGGGCATATTCTTTAACGGCAACATTATCCGTTGATGCCTGCCAAAGGACATTAACGGACGTCGTTGTTTGCGAAACAACTTGGATACCTCCAGGCGTTGTCGGGCGTTCTTCATCACTTTTCCGTTCGATGAGTCCAATCCAATCCAGATTCATCGGACCTTTGTCATTCCACATTTTAATGGTAACGGGCCCCGCTGCCAACGACTGCCCCAACTTAACGCGAAGCCCTTGCCAATATTGCGGTTGCGTCCCGTAATCGTAAGTCATGGGCACCTCGAAGGTAGCCGCTTGATCCCCGATCATCACGCTTCGACTTGCGAGCTCACCAGGATTCATGCCCCATCCAGCTACATATTTCATCACCAGATCATAGGTTCCCGCCTTAGGCACATGGAAGTTCCACTCTACCTCCTGTCCCTGCTGATCCCAGGTGCCGACCCCTTTCTTGCCAGACAAAAACGCTCTTGTTGCATACACGCTAACTCCCGGATCTGCATCCGCATAGGACTCCGCTTCCACCCAGTCAAAAAACAGTTTGTTTTTTGTCGTTTCCGGATCCGTCCATGATTCTGTCTGCGCAACGTGATCTCCGGCTGTTTTCGCCAGTTTGACTGTACTCAATGGACCGCGAATCAGCAGGGAGGCATTCGCTTCCAGGTAGACGTCATTCGGACGTCCGTGTTTTTCAAAAACAAAGCCCTCCGGCGCTGCTTCAATGTGGTATAAGCCAGCCGAATTGTTAAGTTTGCCCCACGCTACAGGAATGCCTTGCAAATCGCTGTACACTTGCAGCGTTACAGATCCCTGTACCCCGTTAATCTCTGTCTGCAGCGTCGCTGGAGCCATCACGTGCGGCATCGGCGCATTACTCAGCTTGAATGCATGCTGTCCTTGCTCGACATGAAGCATAAGTGTCCCCTCTGCTATACTCCACTGCACTCCCCGCAGTCCCATGGCTTCCGCAACAGAGCCGCCGCTTGGAATTTCCCGGCCGCTCTCCGCATCACGCACCAGCACCGTTCCATTCACAGCTATCTGCACTTGTGCATCCGAAGCACTCGACACCGATAGTTGATCTCCGCCGTACACGACAGTCGCAGGCTGATTGCTCTGAATCAGCGCGGTCCCGTCTTTCACTAGCTTCGTCCCCTCTACGAGCAGCACCGTACTCCCTTTCACCGCAACAGCCGTGCCGTCAAAACGGATGCTGCCGGCATCCACTTCCCCGCTCGCAGCCAATCGCACATATACGATCGATCCATCGCTGAACGAAAGTTTCATATACGATCCGTGATTCTCGGAAACCACTTGTTGTGGTTCAGTCCCTTTCTTAAAAGCTTCCATCGTAGAGACGAAAGTTGTATTACTCGTTTTGGGCGTAATGAAAGCTGCATGAAGCTGCCTCTTGTCGGCATAAACGGAATCCGCATCCGGGTTCCATTCCATCCCGTCGGCATCCAGATACTGATTTTCCAGCGTTGTTCGAAGTCCTGTTGGTGCTTGAAAACGCACTTTCAGCCCCGCATCTCTTCGCCATATCGTCGCACCAGCATGATCGTCGTCAATCTCAAGTTCCCGGTCAGCATGCAGCCGCCATTCGAATTCAGAGCCCTGCGGATCAGCCGCTTGCAGTTGGTCGATGACAACGAACATATCAGGTCTGACATAAACAATGCTGCGATCAGCCTTATTTAACTTGCCGGCATATGCGTCTGCCGCATTACCGCTTGTTGCATCAAAGTCCGGATGCGTGACGAAGCTCATGATCTTGCCGTCCGCATCGAGATTGTCATACGGCTGTCCTTGCTTGCGATCCACTGTGATCGCATTCGTTGCATACGTTTGTTTCGCATAATGAACATCGTGCTTACTGCCGTAGTAGTCATAGAAGCCGCTCTCAATGGCGAGCGCTTCGCCGAATGCATTCACGATGATGCCATTCTGATCCGCGCGACTGTGATTGAACGTACCGAACGGACTTGATTTGAAGTAAAGCGATACACGGTCTGGATCGTATAACTTCGAATGCATCGTCACCAGACCGATGTCCTGAAACCATTTGGCATCCGGCAAATCCACAGGCGGCCTTGCGGCAAGATTGTTATCGCCATAAAAATAGTTGCTGAGCTCCCCGTTCATGCCCGTTCCGATGGCGCCCGCTGCCCATTTCAACCGAGGGTCACCATACATTTGCGCGAGGCGGTTATAGACGGTCACGCTCGGTGCTCCAGGCGTATATTGACTATCGTCGCCAAAGATTCCCGAAGGACTCCCCTTAGGAAACGCATACAGCGGATACAAGCCTTCATTGCGGGAGTAGGCTTTGTCATAGAGGTTAAAACCGCTTGCGCTCAGCAGGACATCCATGAACTGTTTGGAAAGTGTCGACGACCACTGCCAGTAGCCAGTTCCCTGGGACCAGCCTCCGTCTTCTCCGCCCCACGGCGGCAAGATATTGATATAGGCAGGAACGACTCGTCGAAACCATGACTCCGCTTCGGGTATATCATTCAACAACGCCGTGGCGATGATGCCGATAAAGCCGAATGCAGTCCATCCGTGGGAATCATACGGATTGTTTTGTATCGGGTATTTGTTGACGATTTCCTCCACCATCGTTGAAGTGCGTGCTTTCACCATCGTCAGCACCGCCTGCTTTTCCGTTGGTGAAAGCAGATCATACAGCCAGTCATAAGCCATGGCTGAATCAAGCGCAATGATCCGATGCACCTGATCGTGAATGTAATAACTTGTTGACCCATTCGGATTCCAGCCTGCCAGATCAACTAACCGGTCCTTCGCATATTCGCCGACTTCCGGAGATTGCGTCAAGAAATACAGGAACGCTGCATTGAACATTTTATTAACGGCCGCTTCTGCTTTGTTTCGCAGTTCTTGCTGCGCCTTCACGTACTCTGGGGCACTATGACTGTAAGTAGCCGGATACGGGAAAGTCGGTTCTACCAATTTGCATTTATTCGGTTCCTGTACAGTCGGCGTACACAAATTAGTATTTACAGACCCGCTAATCCTTTGAAACATCTCTTGGCCGACCGTAAATCGCAGATTGCGGAAATCAGCAAGTGTGGATGAATTAGCCCAAATACGCGGGTGTGTGGGGCTTATATTACTTAGCAGTTGGTTGACGGAAGGAACCGGAAACGGCACATTCTGCTCCTCAATGCGGAACTTGCGAATATCGCTCCATTCCGACACCTCCATGCCAGGCTTGTGGAAGCGAACACGCCAATACCAAGTTCCAGCCTCCAATATATGATTAAAATTATAGAAGTTTGACGTCTGCGTTTCTTGTTCATATACGACAGTCGCTACCGTTTGGCTGCGGCTAAGCTGCAGCGTGTAATTGTCTGCCCCCGCAATGGCAGGCCAACGGAAGTCGGGCGGATTCTGCGTCGTGACGAGGGAATCCACAGGTCCGAATGGCATATTGGTCCCCGATAGAACCGCTGCAGGCCAGCCCTCAGCGGCTTTCGCTATGGGCATACGGGCAAACGGCAAAGCACTGAAACAACTAAAGATCATGACCCATACCATCATAAGTGCGAGTTGACGTTTTGTTTTGCGGACCATCATTGTCAATAATCAGCTCCTTTTATAACTTTCCAATATCCTTATAACCAACCCTTCCTTCCTAACCAGCCTTGACTTCTGCCCTGCATCCCCCCTCTCACAACTTCCTGCGGTTAAAATAAGGCGCTTTCTTTTTTAATTCTTTTTACAGATTCGTTGGTGATCACAATAATTAGAAAGCACAGGACAGACTGATACAAGCCGACTGCTGCTGCCATGCCGAATTCCTGCAAATCAAGGAGCGCGCGGAAGGAAAATGTGTCGATAATATCGGTTTTATCATATAAGAGTCCATTGTCACCGATCAGTTGGTAGAACAAACCGAAATCGCCTCGTGCGATTTGGCTGATTTTCAGCAAGAGCAGGACAATCATGGTTGGAATAATCGAAGGAATCGTAATATGGAATATCCGCTGCAGCACATTCGCGCCGTCGATTTTGGAAGCTTCGTACATTTCCGTATCTATGCCTGCGATGCTCGCAAGGTAGATAACGGTCCCATACCCGACGGACTTCCAAGCGCTAAAAAAGATCAAAATATAAAGCCACAAAGCCGGATTATTATAAAAGTTTACAGGTATGAAGCCTAATGACTTCAAGAACGTATTCACTGCACCGAACTCATAATTCAGAAAATTATAGACAATCGCTCCAGCTACGACCCACGAAATGAAATAAGGCAGAAAAATCACCGACTGCAAAAACTTTTTGACATACTTGCCTGCTAACTCAAATAACACAATGGCGATGCTCATTTCCAGCAGGTTGTTCACAATCATAAACAAGAAGTTATACACGATTGTATTTTTCGTAACTAGGAACGCTTTGCCCGATTGAAAAAAGAACTCAAAATTCGCCAGACCAACCCATGGACTTCCAAAAATACCATCTTTATAGGAATAAGATTTGAAGGCAACTACCATTCCTGCCATAGGGAAATAGCAGAAAATAAGAAAAAACAAAACGGCGGGCGCGATCATCACATACAGCATGCGATTTTTCCGCAAATCGCCTAGAAAACTTTTCGTATGCATAGCATTCTCCTCCTGATAACCAAAAACGAGAGGGACTGCTTGCATGATCGTCGCAGCCCTCTCGTCCTTTCTCACTTGTTATTTGTTATTCTTTACAAATTCGTCAAGCTGTTTCTGCGCTTCCGCAACCACTTTATCCAGACCCGCTTCTTTATTTTTGGTATTGAGTGTCTTGACCGCTTCGAGCGGATCATTCACTACACCTAATGTAATGGGATTGCGATATTGATCCTTCACATTCTTGATCGCTGCGAGCTCATTCTTCACATTCGTTGTATCGAACACAAAATTGAGCAGTGGATTCGTTATCGCGGTTTTGGTCCAAGCCGCTTGGATCGCTGCAACTTCTTTCGGTTGATCTGCCAGCGGCTTGATCAGCCCTTGCGTTCTCCAGCCCCACGGGGAGCCCGAATCGATTTTGTAACCGGAATCCGTTCCGCCCAGAGCCTGAATTTTCTTATCTGCTGTCAAATCATAATGCTTGCCTTTGATTCCATAAGTCGTTAAATTGAAATAATCCTCATTATTTCGGAATAGATCGAGCATCATCAAGGCTCTCTCGGGATTTTTGGCATTAGCATTGATCGACATACCGTTGCCTATGTAAGGGTTCACATAAGTTGCCTTGCCGTTATATAGATCAAACAGCTCAACTTTCCATTCTGGATGCTTCTGATTCGCTGTTGTTACACCCAGACTCATATCTTGAATATTTCCAGCCATCGAAGCGCTTTTGCCAGCCAGGAAAGAATCTTTCACTGGCGTCTTATTGAGCAGGGCATTCTGGGACCAATAGCCTTTCTTGTTCCAATCGGCCATTTTCTTGGCAAATTCCAAATACTGCGGGGTTTGCGCGACATCAATCAGCTTCCCTGACTTATCTTTCAGATCAACGGAAACGAGCGAATTGCCAATAATCAGCTTAGGTGTGAGTTCCGTACCGACCATGAAATCATACATCGTATAAGCATTAAAGCCTTCATCGAAAGGCACCATACTAGGCTCGTTTTTGGAAATAACTTCTAAATATTTCTCGAAATCATTGATCGTTTTCAACTCAGGAATGTTGTATTTCGCTCGCAAATCTCCTCTGACGCCGACAACAGCCATGGAGAAGTCTTTGGTTGAAGCAGGCACCATATAGATTTTATTCTGGACCTTCGCCTGTTCCCAGGCCTCCTTAGGCATCTCCTTCATCGTTTGCGGCGCATATTTCGTTATCATATCTGGCGTAAGTTCCAGGAAAGCCCCTTTGATCGCCTGTTCCCCATACTTGATCCAATTCGCCGAGAACACCAGGTCGAAATCTTCTCCCGTCGCGAATAGAAGCGGATACTTCTGCAGGTAATCTCCCCAAGAGAGGAAAACAGGCTCAACAGTTGCATTAATATCCCGTTTGAGCATCTTGTTGACTTCGTCATAAACAAGTCCGATGTCCTTGGGC
The DNA here is from genome assembly GCF_022163125.1 of Paenibacillus sp. HWE-109. Lineage (NCBI taxonomy): Bacteria > Bacillati > Bacillota > Bacilli > Caryophanales > Paenibacillaceae > Paenibacillus > Paenibacillus sp. HWE-109. Next base: position 4,498,662 of record NZ_CP091881.1, read on the forward strand.
TGATCGCCAATCAGATATATTTTGAGCTTCACTTCTTTGGAAATATCCACTTTGTTGGAACCCGTTTCCGTACTTGTGCCAGCCGACGGTTTAGGTGAAGCCGTTTCTTGGCCTCTGTTTGTCGAGCAGCCTGCCAGCAGCAGGACAGCCGCCAAGCTGGCAGCTATCAGCGTCTTTACATGTTTCATCGATAAATCCTCCCCTTTGCTCTCGTACACTCATCTATGATCAACAGCCTAAGCCGATGTCATCCCTTGACGGCGCCTATCGTAATTCCTTGAATAAAATACTTCTGTACAAAAGGATAGAGCAGTATAATCGGCCCCGTCGCGATCACCGTCATCGCCAGTTTGAACGATTCCTTCGGCGTATCCATCACGACAGATCCTTGGGAGGCCACGGAAGAGTTGGCAAAAGCGATGCTGCTCAATATTTTATAGAGAAAATATTGCAGTGGATACAGGTGCTCTTTGTTAATGAACAAGGTCGCATGATACCAATCATTCCAATAATTAAGCGAAATGAACAACCCGATCGTAGCCAGTGCAGGCTTCGTTAGCGGAAGAATCATGGAGAAGAAGATTCGGAAATCACCGGCACCATCGATTTTGGCTGATTCGCTGATGGCATCTGGGATTGTGGAGCTGATAAAGCTTCTCATGATAATGATATAAAATACGTTTAATAACGGAGGGATAATCAAGGCCAGGAGCGAATCCTTCCACCCCAAATACTTGACGATCAGTATGTACCAGGGCACAAGTCCCCCAGAAAACAAAGTGGTGAAGAAGAAATAAAAGGAGAACACGTTGCGGTACTTGAAGTCTTTGCGCTGCAAAACATATGCCGTCATCGCTGTAAGGAACAGCCCGATCCCTGTACCCGCGATCGTAACCAATAATGTAATTTGATATGCGGATATGATCTGTTTGGGATTTTTTAATATAAAGGCATAAGCATCTAATGAAAACATACTCGGAATGAGACTATATCCGTTTCTAATAATGCTCGATTCTTCTGTCACTGAGCCTATGACAATCATTAAGAAGGGAATCAAACACATCAGCGCGAACAGCGATATGAAGACATAGCCGATGACTTGGAACACATATTTCTCTACAGATTGCCTTCTCTCCATGGAGCCCTCCATCAGCTGTGATTAGGATAACCGGTTTCCTAACTCCATACTAGTTCACGATCCTGCTCCCCGTATACTTCACAAACTGGTTAAACGACTCCAATTATTTGCGAAAAGCACCTATACGAATTGGTTCAGCTTTATACTTTTTGTATCTACACTTACCTGTTTACAAATTATTCACTATAATAATGAATACATCGATCCTGCCTAACGAAGGAGCTTAGACTTGCTGATGAAACTCACAATGGCTCGAACACCCAATAAGCTTTACGCCAACATCTTCCTTTCGCTCATCGTTTGCATCATCCTTACCATCGTGACTTTATCTTCTGCTCTCTACGCAAGCTTCGAGAAAATCGCCTTGTCCAACATCTATGCATCTGAAAAAAGCAGCTTGTCTCAAACGAGCTATAGCGCAAAATCGATGATTGAAAACTCAACAAGCTACGCGCTTCAAATATACGCCGATCCGCTTTTGGATAAACTGCTCCATTACACTTCCCCTGGCAATGTCGAGACAACCACCGCGTTAACTCGATTGAATGCTTATTTGAATATGAACTACTTCATTCATTCCATCTATATTTATGGTAAGAACTCCAAAACGTTTTATGCCTCCACGTTATCCTCTGGCAATGCGATTCAGAATTTCGATGATTTCTATGATGTGGATGCGCGCAAGCTGATCGAACATTTCAGCAATTACAAGCGTCTGGCACCTATTCCCCGGGAAATACCTGTTCAAACGCCGTTTCAAGAGGTCAAAACAGCGAATGTATACACTTTTGTCTTTTATGATCTGCAAGGTCAATCCTCCGATCTCGACAATATGATTATGCTCAACGTGCCAGAGCGTTGGATGAAAGATGCGATAACCAGCCTGGATATGGACAAGAATGGCTCAACCTTCATCATCGACAGCAAAGGCACATTGGTAACCAGCACCGACACCATGCCGTTCCTCGCGGATCTTCATGAGAAGCCTTATGTCCAAAAGATACTGAACACTTCCTCCAGTCAAGCATCCGGCTATTTTGTGGATCAGGTGGAAGGCGTCAAATCCTTGGTTGTCTACTCCAAGCATGACGTCACCAATTGGCTTTTCATCCGCGTGTTGCCTTATAACACCATCATGGGGAAAATCGAAACGATTAAGAAGACCGTTCTTCTAGTCTGTTTCTTCATCCTGCTAATCGGGCTCAGCATCTCTTTCTTCTTGTCCAAATCACTGTATAAACCCATCGAGAAAGTCACATCCAAATTAAACGTACTGATGAAAGAAAAACGCAATAATCAGTACAAACTGAAACAGCATTTTTTGCGCCAGCTGGTTCATACAAGCGGGTATAAAAAGCCCCTTGACATCGAAAGAGAGCTCAAGGAATTCGAAATCGCGATGGATCCCGCCAGCGATTATGTGCTCATCCTTTTCGTAATCGACCGCTTCGACTCGTTTTCCAGGCAATATCACTTCGAAGACCGGGTGCTCTTTAAATACGGCATTATGAATATCGCTTCCGAAACGTTCGCTCAAACTGGCAGCTGCGAATGTATCGATATAGATGAGAAGACCATTGCCGTTCTTTTGAATGGCAGCTTCCAAGCGGAACCTTCATGGATTGATCTGGTAAAGCAAGTTCAAGATTCCACCGACCAATTTCTGAACTTATCGTTGTCCGCCTCCATCAGCAGAACCGGCGACAGCTTAATTGAAGTATCTGACCTCTATTCGGAAACACAGCAGCAGTTGAAATACAAATTTGTTGAAGGCTATCGCTGCATTCTGCATAGTCGACAACCTCGCCAGCAAGCGCTTGCCCCTTTCGTTCATCCCAACCTGCTTGAAAATAATATGTTGGAGACGCTGAAGCTGGGCAAAGCGGCAGAGTCGAAGAAATGGTTCGATGAAATCGTTCAGACGGTGGAGCCGCCCTCCTATATGGTTTACAACATGCTGTTTAATCAGTTGGCTTTCTCGCTAAGTACGGCTGCAATCAACATGGATCGAAACGCCGGCTTACTCCTGGATCACGATTTCGGATCTTTTATCCATCACATGCACAAATTGGAAACTTTGCGCGATGTGCAAGATCATTTCTACGAATTAATTGACCAGCTATGCCTTGGATTTAAAGATAAAAAAAGTTCAAAACATGACAACTTGATCGTATCTATTGATACCATCATTCATCAAAATTATGCTGACCGAGAATTGTCGCTATTCCGAATCGCGGAGATCCTTGATTTCACACCAGCCTATCTCGGTCGTATTTTCAAAAAGCTCACCAACAAGTCGATTCCTGACTATTTAAATGAGTTTCGCATCGAGAGAGCGAAGGAAAAGCTCGTTTCCACCCACGACTCTATTGAAGAAATCTCACAAAAGACTGGTTATAACAATAGTACTTATTTCTATAAAGTGTTCAAAAAATATACGGGAATTACGCCTGCTGAATATCGAAATAACGGAACTTAAAAAAGGCCTGCGCATGAAGTTGCCTGCGCAAGCCTTATTCCTATTCCGCCTGATTTACAATTCCTTGGTCATAAACACACTGTTCGGATCCTCGATATAATCTGCAAACGGCTCACAGTAATGAAATCCTAAGGTTTCATACAGTTTAATCGCCGGTTGGAAAGACTCCATAGAACCTGTTTCCAAGCTTAAACGCACATAGCCGCGTCTCTTCGCTTCCTCAATAATATGTTCAAGAAGACGTTTGGCAACACCTTTTCGCAAATGCAACGCGGATGTTCGCATAGACTTGATCTCTCCATGCTGGCCGCCGAGTTCTTTGAGTGCCCCGCAGCCCATGATCTCATTGTGATCCCATACACTCCAAAACGTAATTTCCGGCTTTTTTAACCCATCCAGATTCAGCGCATGCATACTTTCAGCCGGAGATTGAGCCGACATACTCTGAAAATGTTCACCTACCAAGGCAATTACTTGGGCACCTGTCAAATCATCCAGTTTAATTTCCACAGCCATCCACTCCATATGATCTATTTTTTCAAAATATTAGTATACGTGTTATTTAACCTAACGTCGATGTTAATTATTGCAAAAGTGACCAAGCTCAACTGAAGTTGTGGAACCTCCCCGACTTTAGTAGGGCTTCCAAAACCGCCAGAGGTCCATTTTCGCCAACGATTGAAGCAGCTACAATAAAGATATAAGAACGACGTTGAAGCAAACCCAAATAGGCTTGAAACTTGAGAGGAGACTTATTCACATGAACAAACTATTCAGATCGACAACTGACAGTAAATTAACCGGACTTTGCGGAGGTATGGCCGAGTGGCTTGGCGTTAACGCAACCCTCATTCGGCTGCTACTCGTAGCAGCCGCTCTAAGCAGCTTTGGAACGGTGACACTGATGTACTTCGTAGCAAGCCTCTTAATCCCTAAAGCACCATACAGCCACATCTAATCATTGTAAAAGCTAACATCCACACAGAAACCGGACCCGCTGAACTAGCGCGGTCCTTTTGCGTGTGTTTACTCTTTTTGAAACTCAAGCAATCCAGCTCTCGTTAGTTCATCGATATGAATTTCGGACAACTCCTCCAAAATCCCCATGCCGTAAGACGTCAATCGGATGAAGATACTCCGTTTATCCTCTTCGTTCGGAAACCGCTGCACCAAGTCCATTTCCTCACACCGTTTAATAAGCTCTACACAGGCATGGCGAGTGATCTGCAATCGTTCAGCCAACTCTTTCGGAGTAGCGAACTCCCGATCAGGGAATCCCATAATGGACAACATCAATTGGTGATATTGTGGTGTGAGTCCTTTTTCCCGTGCTGCTTCCTCGCTGAAGCGTATAAATTTGCGAATTTGATAGCGGAATATAGCTAGCTGCTCGTACACATGCTTGGGCAATCGCTTTTCATTCATCGTGTGCTCCTTGGAATAACGGAATACATGTAGTTTACAATATTCACTCTCTTCGGACTCTGAAAAGATCGGCTTTTATACACCTTATAAGTCACATTACTTAACATATAATATAAAACGATTGAAAACAAGAGTAAAAACTCATTTTAATGTCATGTATATTAACATAATTTATTGACTTAAGTCGTAGTACGATATATATTGGTATAAAATAGCGATATCCAGTTATATCCTGTGTTAGTTTTTCAGCATTTTCAATCAAAATACATCCGTGCGATGCACGAAAAATGCGGGTGACCTTATATGTCAACAACGTCCACCAAAAAAGTTAAAAGTGTTTGCCCCTATTGTGGTGTAGGCTGTGGAATCATACTGGAAGTGCTCGGAAACCGCGTACTGAAAGTTACAGGCGACAAAGAACATCCGACGAATTACGGCAGACTGTGCACCAAAGGCAACACATGCGCGCAAGCAATTGCTGAATCAGGACGAATGGAATATGCTTACAAGCGCCCAAAGCGGAATGCCGCCCCCCTCAAAATCTCAATCCAAGAGGCGATCCATGAAACGGCAAGTCAGTTGCGAGCTATCCTCGATAGGCATGGCCCTGACGCTCTTTCCTTCTATGTCTCCGGCCAAATGTCGCTGGAAGCTCAATACCTTATCAATAAATTAGCCAAAGGGTTTGTACGTACCAACAACATTGAATCCAACTCACGGTTATGCATGGCAAGCGCAGGCAGCGGCTACAAACTATCTCTCGGATCGGATGGACCTCCTGGTTCCTATCAGGATATGGATCAGGCGGATTTATTTTTCGTCATTGGCGCGAATATGGCCGATTGTCATCCTATCCTCTTTCTGCGTGTGATGGATCGGGTCAAAGCTGGCGCCAAACTGATCGTCGTTGACCCCCGTCGCAACGCAACGGCAGATAAAGCTAGTCTCTTCATGCAAATAAAACCAGGAACGGATCTGGCTCTTCTTAATGGTCTTCTGCATCTGCTGCTCCAAAATGGTCATACCGATGCGGCATTTATCGCTGATTTTACAGCTGGTTGGGAGACTATGCCTGAATTTCTGGAAGCATACACACCAAGCAAAGTAGCTGACATAACGGGTATCGCTGAAGCTGATATCCGCTTAGCCGCTCAATGGATCGGGGAATCGCCCGAGTGGATGAGCTGCTGGACAATGGGTCTTAATCAAAGCACGCATGGCACCTGGCATACCAATGCGATTTGCAATCTACATCTGGCAACCGGCAAAATATGTCGACCTGGCAGCGGCCCCTTCTCGCTTACAGGACAACCGAACGCAATGGGCGGCAGAGAGATGGGCTATATGGGACCAGGACTGCCTGGACAACGTTCCGTGTTGGTCGAATCCGATCGCACTTTTATCGAGGAGATGTGGAAAATACCGCGTGGTTCACTGAGGACTGACATCGGCACTGGTACGGTTTCTATGTTTCAAAGTATGCAAGCCGGAGATATCAAAGCCTGCTGGATTATTTGCACAAACCCGGTAGCCACGGTTCCCAACCGTAAGAACGTCATAGCCGGCCTGCAGAAGGCAGAGCTTGTAATCACTCAGGATGCGTACTTCGAGACCGAGACCAACCGATATGCAGACATCATGCTCCCTGGCGCCTTATGGTCAGAGGCCGAAGGCGTTATGATCAATTCGGAGCGGAACTTAACAAGGATGCAGAAAGCCATAGATCCGCCGGGTGAAGCACTTCCCGACTGGCAGATCATTGCCAAAGTCGCTTGCGAAATGGGTTACTCAGCTGCTTTCACGTACAGCTCTTCGAGTGAGGTTTATCAAGAAATTCAACAAGCATGGAATGCCAAGACCGGTTACGATATCCGCGGCGCCACCTACGAACGTCTGCTTGAAACCCCCATGCAATGGCCATGTGCGCCAGACAGCAAGAATGATCGGAATCCAATCCGCTACTTGAACGATGGGATCAGCCAGAACCTGAAGGTCCATCCAGACGGCAGTCGCCCTGCCCTCGTGTTCCCAACAGAAAGTGGAAGGGGAGTTTTTCTTGCTCGTCCCTATTTACCTCCTGCTGAAATGCCGGACAGCGATTTCCCCTTTGTCCTAAACACAGGCCGTTTGCAGCACCAGTGGCATACGATGACCAAAACAGGCAAAATCCCTATGTTAAACAAACTGAATCCTGGCCCCTTTATCGAAATTCATCCAGAAGATGCCCAGACGCTCGGAATTAAAGAGCAAGATCGACTGGAAATCCGCTCGCGGCGCGGTCTTGCTGTGCTACCGGCAGCGATTACTGACCGGGTCCGTCCTGGGAACTGCTTTGCGCCCTTTCATTGGAACGACATTTTCGGGGAAAACCTTGCCATTAATGACGTCACCAATGATGCAATTGACCCGATTTCATTTCAACCAGAGTTTAAATATTGCGCAGTCTCCCTGATTCGCGTTGTTGAACCTTTAGAATCGATGCCATCCAATCTACTGAAGGAGGTCGTCCATATGGCGCAAATTGATACACTTGCAAGTATGTTGGGTATTCAGCCAAACTCCGTAATGACGCTGGAAAGCCATGAGAAAACGTATCTTTCAGGATTCATCACCAGTTTGCGCACAGAAGAGTCACGCAATGCTGCTGGCATTCCCGTTCTACCGCCTACGGCGCCGCTCGAACCAATAAAACGATATTGGCTGGATGGCTTGTTAGCTGGGATCTTTTCTCGCACTTATCTTCCTGAACCTGCTGCTATTCCGATGTTTGCAGTGCCTGTATCACCCGAGATCTCTCCGGCTGCTTCGCAGATGACACAGAAGGGATCTAAGCATCCAGTCACGATTGTTTGGGCTTCACAAACCGGCAATGCGGAAGGTGCAGCCCATGCATGCGCGAAACAGCTGCAGCAAGAAGGTTATGACATCCGCTTAGTCCAGATGAATGCCTACGCGCTGGATGATCTACCGAACGAACGTCATATGCTGTTCATCGCAAGCACTTTCGGAGCTGGCGATCCGCCTGATAATGGCGAGAGTTTCTGGCAAATGTTGAAAGCAAGCAGCATGCCTCGTTTATCCAATCTTCGCTTCGCAGTTCTCGCTTTCGGTGACACCAACTACGATCTTTTCTGTGGATTCGGTCGTAATTTGGATGCGCGTCTCGAGGAACTTGGCGCTTATCGTCTCTTGGATCGTACTGATTGCGATACAGATTATCAAGAGCAGTTGGCAACTTGGATCATGACAATTGCCAGAACCTTAAATGAGCCACCGCAAAGCAGCCCTGAACCCGAGCAGCTTCCTGCAACTGAGTTAATAAAGAACAAGGTTTATGATCGAAATCATCCACTGCGCACAACCCTTATTGCCAATCGTCGTTTGAATCCAGCAAATTCTGAGAAAGAAACTCGACATTTTATTTTTGATCTTAAGAATAGCGGTATGCGTTATGAGGCTGGGGATGCCTTGGGAGTATGGCCTACGAATTGTCCAGATTTAGTCGATGAAATCTTGGCAGTTATCCAGGTGGATTCTGCAGCAGCCGTGACTGTTAAGGAACTGGGCGAAATGTCAATCGCCGCTGCTTTGCTCCATCACTATGAAATTGTCCGTATCACGCCAGGAATGCTTCGATTCATTCAAGAACGCTCGAGTAGCGAAGTGCTTGGCCATCTGCTCAAAAACGAAAACAAATCGGAACTGAAGAAATGGCTTTGGGGACGACAATTGGTCGATGTGCTTCAGGAGTTTCCCATTTCGATTAGCGCCATAGATTTTCTTGATATTCTCAAGCCTATGCAGCCAAGACTTTATTCCATTTCTTCGAGTCCGCAAGCTGGTCCCGACGAGGTTCATATCACCGTCTCTACTGTGCGCTATTCATATAACGGAAAATCCAGAAAAGGTGTTTGCTCCGCCTTCCTTGCAGATCGTGCGGAGTCGTGCTCCGACATTCCTGTTTTTGTGCAAAAAACAGCCCATTTCCGCCCCCCAGCCAATCCGGACATACCCATGATTATGATTGGGCCGGGCACTGGTGTCGGCCCCTTCCGCGGTTTCATGCAAGAGCGCAAGGCAGTCGGCGCCAAAGGGAAGAACTGGCTCATATTTGGAGAGCAGAGAGCCGCCAGTGACTTCTACTTCAAAGAGGAACTTCAAGCTTGGCAAACGGAAGGAATTTTACACCGACTGGACACCGCCTTTTCACGTGACCAGCCCGACAAAATCTATGTTCAGCATCGGATGATCGAGCATGGGGCTGAGTTGTGGGAGTGGCTCCAAGAAGGCGCTCATTTCTATATCTGCGGGGATGCAAGCCAGATGGCCAAAGAGGTTGAAGCTGCGCTCAAACAAATCATTCAACAGCATAGCGGGATGACTTCCGCTGAGGTTGAAACCTATTTGAAAGAGATGTCACAGTCAAAGCGCTACGCAAAAGATGTTTACTAATCATAGACGCTTTAATATAATGAACAATGATTATATAATTCTACTTATAATCAAATAGATAGATATTCAACCTTGGAGGGGAACTTATGTTGAAATTAAGCAAGTTTAGTTATGTTTTATCATGTTTCATTATAGCCGCATTGGTCTTGACAGGTTGCGCAAGCAAAAAAGAACAGCCCGCTGCTAGTGCAACGCCAGTTCAAACCGCTCAAGCCACAGCAGCAGCCACTTCAACACCTGTACCAACGGAAAAAGTTGAATTAACGATTTCCGCAGCAGCAAGCTTAACCGATGCATTCAAAGAGATTCAAACAAACTACGAGGGCAAGAACAAACAAATCAAACTCAACTTCAACTTCGGGGCCTCGGGGGCATTGCAGCAGCAAATCGAGCAAGGGGCGCCAGCTGACTTGTTCTTCTCGGCTGCGACCAAAAATATGAAAGCTCTAGTTGACAAGCAATTGATTGACACGGCGCAGCAAAAGAATTTATTAATCAATGAATTAGTCGTTGTAGTTCCTGCGGATGGCAAAGTAGCTGTGCAGAAAGCAGACGATCTAACCAATGATGCCATCAAACATTTGGCCGTTGGAGAACCGCAAACCGTTCCTGCCGGCAGTTACGCCAAAGAGGCGTTGACGAACGCGAAACTTTGGGATACGCTTCAACCCAAAATCGTTCAGGGCAAGGATGTGCGCCAAGTGCTAACCTATGTAGAGTCGGGGAATGCTGAAGCTGGTTTTGTGTATAAAACCGATGCGCTAACTTCCAAAAGCGTCAAAGTAGCCTTCAGTGTTGATCCCAAATCCTATACACCTATCGAATATCCAGCAGGCATTGTCAAGGCAACGAAACACAGCAAAGAAACAGCTGATTTTTATGCCTACCTGCAAACAAAAGAAGCACAAGATGTCTTTGTTAAATTCGGCTTTTCAATTCCAAAATGATGATGAACTCGATTAACTGGACTGAATTTGCTTCTCCCATCCTGCTTTCTCTGAAAGTAGCCGTCGTATCCAGCATCTTCGTTCTACTGATAGGAGGTATAGCAGCTTGGGGGATGTCGCGGCGTCATTTCCGCGGAAAAACCGTTTTAGAAGCGACCTTCCTTCTGCCATTAGTACTTCCTCCGACAGTTGTAGGCTTTATCTTATTAGTCCTGTTGGGGAAAAAGAGTTGGATCGGATACTGGATGGAAAGCCTATTCAACCAGTCGATCATCTTCACATGGGGCGCTGCTGTCATCGCTTCAGTCGTCGTTGCATTTCCGCTCGTTTATCAAACGATGACAACCGGTTTTTCACTGGTTAACAAGGATTTGGAAGATGCCGGGAGATCTATCGGGGCGAGCGAGTGGCAAGTGCTGCGCTATGTCACCCTTCCTCTGGCATGGCGCTCGTTGATGGCCGCGTACATTCTCGGCTTTGCCCGTGGTCTGGGGGAATTCGGCGCAACCCTGATGATCGCAGGAAATATCCCTCACAAAACGCAAACACTCCCTACCGCCATCTATATAGCCGTGGAGTCAGGCAACCAGTCGCTTGCCTGGTGTTGGGCCGCTGCCATTATACTCATCTCCTTTGGGCTCCTGTTCATCGTTAACCAGCGAACCAGGAGAACAGCGAATAATAACGAATAACACAACTTATAAAGCCCAGAAGCTCATGCAGGATCACCTGCTTGGTTTCTGGGCTTTTAGTTAGTTCCTGCTGACATTTCCGGTTAAACATCGTTCAAACATATCAATGATATGTAGAAATCTTTCAGCCTCACGGAATACGTGATCAGCAAGCAAGGGATGTATAATGCTTTTGATCCGACAAGCCTCGATTAAATCTCGCGCTGTCTGTTTGAAGTCGCGCAGCGAAACGACAGAAACTCGGTTTTGGTCCAGGAATTGATCAAGGAGCGGTTCTGTTTGTGATTGCGGCCGCATACCGCTTAAATCAACGGCTTGGAAGAGAAGCTGGTCAAAATCATGACTAAAGTTCCGCGCTTGTTCCACTAATTGGCGTTCAGATGGATCCAGCAGATGCCCAATAAATTTGGCATGGTCAGCCATAATTCGCAAGAAGAAGATATTTTCATCGATAATCGCATCTGGCAATGGTTCTAATCTGCCCGCGTTTAATTCCTCTAATCGATTCCTGAAATAGTTGGCTTCTCTGCTTGTATGGTCAACCAATAACGGAAAGTTGTTGCCGCCTGGAAGTTTGCATTGAATAATGAGCCCGAGAACTTTCCTCTTAAAAGCCCAGATGTGCGAAACGGCCGCATGCACTTCGACATTAAATCTTCGGATTTGTTCCGGATCTGTTTGTTCATTATAGGCATGGGACCGGCCTTCGATATGCTCAAAAATTTGATAATAATGATTCGCTTCTTGGATTAGTTGTGTATCTTCGCATCGAAAACCCAGTTTTAGAAACAACGAATGCTCTTTCATAATACGTGACCAGAAGCGAATCTCATCCAATGAACGCAAAACAAACTCATCTGACAATTTGGCACTCTCCTTTCAAATAAGCCCTACATACCATATATAAGGAGGAAGTGTCGCCAATATGCCAGTTTTCAATTTTTAATTAATCAACTGCACTATTCTTAAAGTGAACTTGAAGCCTGACTGACCCAAGAAGCCAACTCTGTTGAATTATAGGAATCCCCTTTTCTCAGTTTCAACGTCTTTCTTTCCGGCGGCCCCTCAAACATGCCTTCTGGAAGTTCCAATCCAGTCGTGTTGAAGATAGTAAAACTAACCGCATCTTTGGAAGTTGATATGACAGCGGCATACTTGCCGTTTTTCATAAAGTGGGGCTTCTTATACTGCATACGTTCACTTACATCCGGAATCGATTGTTTGACAAGCTCCCTCAGCTGTGCGGAGAGTTCCACCTGCCATGGTTCTTTTAACGCTTCGATAAAATCAGTTACTTCTGGATTCATGTGCAATTTCTCCTTTAAGATCATAATGGTTTATAGGGAGCGAGCATTTCTCAGCATTTTCTTAACATGTCTAGTTGCTCCTTGAGCGCAGCCTCCAAAGCATGAAGATCAGGTTTGCGTAAGAAATCCGTTTGTTCCCGCAGCTTCCGCATTTCAATCTTATACGGGCCGCGACCCGGTGGGACTGGCATGCGGAGCGCCCAATTCAGCGCTTCTTCCTCTGAGGCAACATCAATCAGCGTATATGCCGCCATAAGGTCTTGCTGAACCGGAAATGGGCCAACCTCTAAATTCGGCTCACAATCATGCGCAGGATACACGATCCTAACACTGGTCGAACTAGGCAGAAGTTCGTCTGCATCAAGAAACGCACCAGCTTGTAGCAATGATTTCTTGAAGTCCATAGCTGCCTCTCGGTGTTCCCCGTTTGGCTGGAGGCCTGCTTCTGAATACCCAGTCGCCTTCACAATTAACATAAATCGCATATGTTTTCCTCCCTAATCGACTCACATTCGGCGGCTCGATTCAGCAAAAGTGTCTGTTCACGCTCGTTGCGAGTCAAAGCTGCTGCACGTGCGAACTCCACTCGCGCTTCCTCGTACCGCTTGAGCTTCACAAGGAGATCACCGCGAACGCTTGGCAGCAGATGATATCCTTTCAGAGCAGGCTCGGCATTCAACTCGTCGACAATCTGCAGACCGAAAGCCGGACCGAATGCCATCGATATGGCAACCGCCCGGTTTAATTCGACGATCGGTGAAGGCATTACACGCGACAATGCTTCATAGAGAGCGGATATCCGAATCCAGTCTGTTTCAGCTGTAGAGGGCGCTTGTGCATGACAAGCGGTTATCGCTGCCTGCAGCGAGTAAGGCCCGAGCGTTCGTCCAAGCTTGCGACTGCGTTCCAGCGCTGCCAGCCCGCGGCGGATCAACAGTTGATCCCACTGGGCACGGTTTTGATCTGTGAGCAGAACAGGTTCTCCCTTGACGTTAACCCGGGTTCTAAACCGCGAGGATTGCATTTCCATGAGGGCAACCAACCCGTGAACTTCGGGCTCCTGCGGGGCTATTTCGGCAAGAACACGTCCCAATCTCAGCGCCTCCAGGCACAGCGTTGGACGGATCCATTGATCCCCGGAGGTTGCCGAATATCCTTCATTGAACATCAGATAGATCACCTCAAGCACGGCGGACAGTCGGTCTTGGAGTTCCTTGCCAACCGGAACCTCAAAAGCCACTTTCTCAGCGCTAAGCGTTCGCTTCGCCCTGACAACCCGCTGGGCAATCGTTGATTCAACCGCGAGGAAAGAACGCGCGATCTCATCTGTCGTTAGCCCACATAACAAGCGAAGCGTGAGGGCAACTCTGGCATCCTGGGACAACACCGGATGACAGGTCATGAATATCAAGCGAAGAAGATCGTCACCCATTTGTCCATCCAAAGCTTGATCCACATCATCTTCTGTGTATAAATCCATCTGGTGAGCAATCTCTGTGTACTTCTGGTCACGCACCTTATTCCTGCGCAGCAGATCGAGGGCCCGCCGCTTCGCCGTCGTCATCAGCCAAGCCCCCGGATTGTCCGGAATGCCGATCTCCTGCCAACGATCGAGGGCGATGACCAAAGCATCTTGAGCCAAATCTTCGGCTAGCCCCACGTCCCGCACCATGCGTGTTAACCCTGCGATCAGCTTGGCTGACTCCATTCGCCATATCGCGTCAACCGTCCTATGTGTCAGGGACGAACTCATCCTCTTCGCTGGCCTTCAATCTCTTGGCGAAGCGCCGCTTCTTTCTCCTGCGTGTCGGGATCGTCCGTTAGCTCCTCGAACTCGAATACTTGCCTAAGTTCAATCTCACCCTGGCCGAATCCATGGGGGTCTGGCATGCGTAAAGCCCATTCAATGGCTTCTTCCTTGGACTTAACTTCAATCAACGTATAGCCGGCAATCATTTCTTTGGCTTCTGTAAATGGACCGTCCACCACCTTAGGTTTGGCTCCAGGTTCCGGATAGGAAATCCGTATTCCCGTGAAACTGGGTTGCAGGCCATCGGCAGCAAGAAGCACGCCAGCTTTGATTAATTCCTCATTATATTTCTGCATAGCCGCAATCAGCTCATCGCTGGGCAAAACTCCCGCCTCTGAATCCGTTGTTGCCTTGACAATCATCATAAATCTCATTTGTTATTCCTCCTGTTTAATCGTAATAATTTCTGCGAATCGATATCCCTTCCTATTGCTTCGTTGCACACAGGGAAGTTCCTGCCGCCACGTTAAGACATCCCTGATTTATCCAGCAAAAAAGGTGGTCAGCTCCGAGCAAATGAACTTGGCATTCAGTTTCTTCGTATGACCGAGTCCCTTTTTGCTCACCAGCTGCGCGTTAGGAAGCACACGGGCAAGTGCTTGAGCGCCATGGCGAAGCCCAGCCGGGCTCTCCGTACCTTCCAACACAAGGGTCGGCACCTTGACGTTGCTCCATAGCCGGGATGGTAAAGCCTTGCCATCCATGAATCCATCCAACAAAGCTGCATCATAAGGAAGTGTGTGCGCAACGGCCATAAGCTTCGACCACACTCCTGGCATCATGCGCATCATGCCGACGACAAATGAAGGAGCGCCCATCCCCTTGGTCATAAAATATGTAATGGCCTCAGCGCGGCGATCAGCCGCAATAAGCTCAGTAACATGCCGCAGAAAATCTTCCGGCGGCTTGCGATCCGCTGCATCGACCACGAAGGGCGGCTCGTGGAGGGCTAGTTTCGTCATCATAACCCCTTTCGCAGCGGCCTGCAGAGCAAGAACAGCCCCCGATGACAATCCCCACACAGATGCCGCGCCACCGGCTTCGGCTATCATTGCCTGCAGATCTTCAATCTCACGCGCAGTATCATAGCATTCGGTGTCTCCGCTATTGCCTCGACCTCGACGATCGTAGTTATAGACAGTGAAGTGTTCTGAAAGCAGTTTAGCCAACTTCACCATCCCCGGGAATTTTCGGTAACTGAAAGCGCCTGCTACCAGAATGAGCGCTGGTCCTTGACCAACTTTGTCATAGACGATCTTGGTGCCGTCTTTTGAAAGGAATGAGTTCATCGTAAGTCTCCTTTGTTATCAGCTTCTATAAAGACGACGAACCACTTTAAACAAAATCGACACATCCGCAAAAAAATATCAAAATTATGCAAACCAGGTGTAGGCACCGTGAGAGATGAGCTTCTTAAGAGCGACGAATCCGGTTGCGGGAGTTCTATTGAGGGAATCCTCTTAATGGAGTTCGGTTGAAGGAACTCTACTAATGGAGTCCCCTTGAGAGATTCCAGCTAAGGAACTCTACTAATGCAGTCCCCTTGAAGGAGTCCAGCTAAGGAACTCTGCTAATGCAGTCCCCTTGAGGGATTCCAACTAAGGAATTCTACTAATGGAGTCCCCTTGAGGGAGTCCAGCTAAGGAATTCTATTAAATGCAGTCCCCTGGAGGGAGTCCCTTTAAAACTATACTAAAAGGGAACTACAGTACGCTATTTTTGCAAATAGCAGGGATCCGAGGGAGATAGCGGAACTACAGGACCCTATATCCACGAAATAAGCTGAATTCCCAATCAAAACAGCATAATAGCGCACTGTAGTTCCCTCAACCTCGTGATACTGGCACTTTTTGCTGTAATAGCGTACTGTAGTTCCCTCCGCGCAAGGTAGCTGGGGAACTCGTCGATTCTTTCAACTGCCTTATTTTCAATATCGAACTATTATTCCTCTACATAACTTGTCACTCTTTTCCCAGAAAGTGTAACGGCAAACCGTAAGATTGGCGGCACTGCCGAATCCCCAAATCGTTCACAATTAACCCCATTCATCCTTGCTGCTTCATATAGCGCAGGGTTAATGCCCGCAAGCACCGAATAATAACATTTGGTATAAAATCCATTTTAAACCAATTAAATAGAGCACGAGGATATAGCGGAAGTATCCCGGCTCCTGAAAATAAGAGATCGCCCCCCCCCCCCCCCCCCCTAAACCTCGAGATCAGATGATTCACCAAACCTTGCGCAGCATGTTGCGTAGAAGCGCCTGATTTTATCATACGTGAATTCTTTTATTCAAGATTAGGTCAGATTAACTTCACGAAACCCATTCCATTTCACACTCCTGACATATGATATTTCATACATTTGATTAATGGAGATGAGCATATGCCAATAGAAAAAAAAGCGGAGCTTAGCCATACAACGCCAATTGATGTGCTAATCCCAGCCATTGAGAAGGATCTGGGGACACTCCCCTTTGTTATTGATTCTGTTCGCAAGTATGTGAAGCACCCTATTCGAGAAATCATTATTGTAGCTCCAAGGAAACAAAGAATTCTTGATCTATGTGCAAAAAAGGGCTGCCGATTCGTTCATGAAGATACCGTTCTCCCTATAACGAAGAAGGACATCCACTACCAATCCAAAAGCTGGGATCGTTCCGGTTGGCTTTATCAACAACTGCTCAAGCTGAACGGCGATAAATTGTGCTCGTCCGACTATTATATGGTCATCGACGCTGATACGGTGCTCATTCGTCCGCACGTCTTCAAGATCGGCAATAAGACAGTGTTTTACTGTAGAAACTGGAGTCAGAACGAATATTTCAATACGTATAAAAAGCTAATGGGTAGAAACCGCTCTTCTCGTATATCTTTCGTT
The DNA here is from genome assembly GCF_022163125.1 of Paenibacillus sp. HWE-109. Taxonomy (NCBI): domain Bacteria; kingdom Bacillati; phylum Bacillota; class Bacilli; order Caryophanales; family Paenibacillaceae; genus Paenibacillus; species Paenibacillus sp. HWE-109. Next base: position 4,515,792 of record NZ_CP091881.1, read on the forward strand.
ACCCATTACATGCTGTTCGAAAAATCAAAGGTAAAGCAGTTGAAACAAGCGATTGCGTCCAAACATAACCGAAGTTGGTACTCAGCAATTATGCGCAGTATGAATAAATCCAAGCAATTTGCTTTTTCCGAGTTTGAAACGTATGGAAATTTTCTATATTCGTCATCACGTGACAAAATGATCTTGAAACCTGCTTTGAATAAAAGCTTTCATTGGAGCACTGCGCAATTTTCGCACGCCAAATTGTCTCCTTTAGCCAAGAAATACAGATCAATCTCTCTTCACAAACGTAAAGGCTATTCCAAGCAGTCAAAGTGATATCTACCTGAAGTCATTCTAGCCAAGCAATCAAGATAAAGGGTCATGTTCCCCGAGGAAGGAGAATTGGTCTTGCGTATTGTACTATTGTGCGGGGGATCAGGAAAGAGACTGTGGCCACTATCCAACGAGATTCGTTCCAAGGTGTTTCTCAAGCTTTTGAAATCCGCGGATGGGACCAGAGAATCGATGATTCAACGAATATGCCGACAATTAGATGAGGTAGGATTGCTGCAATCCACCTGCATCATCACTCACCACAGCCAAGTTGAGATTACACGCACCTATGTGGGAGAAGACATTCCTATCATTAGCGAACCTTATAAAAGAGGAACTTTCCCAGCCATCGGTTTAGCGATTAGTTATTTGCATGAGAACATGGATGTGGAACCGAATGAAACGATTTGTATTCTTCCAGTGGACACCTTCGCAGATACCGCCTTTTTCCAACTGCTTCATCGCTTTCCGGATGTTCTGGCACAATCCAAAGCAGCTCTTGCTTTACTTGGGACAAAGCCTAATCAACCTTCGGATCAGTTCGGCTATATCGTGCCTGTTCTCCCCAAGGATCCCGGTGGCTATGCATTCATCCACCAGTTCAGGGAGAAGCCCGACGAACAAACAGCCGGTTGTTTAATCGAACAGATGGCTCTTTGGAATTGCGGGATATTCGCCTTCTCCTTGCAGTTCATGCTGACCTATTTGCAGGAGATGGGGCATCCTGTCCAAGTTGATGCGTGGCGCGCCGCATACGAACACCTGGCCAACGAAAGCTTTGATCGAGAGGTCGTCGAACATACACAGCCTGCGGTTGTCCTCGCTTATGAAGGATTATGGAATGATCTGGGGAGTTGGAAGGCACTAACGGAGCACTTTAATGATCGCGTTATTGGAACAGGCCGGATATCGGATAACTCCAGTAATACCCATATCATCAACGAACTTCCCTATCCCATTGAAGTAATTGGCGTACCGGATATCATTGTTGCTGCAAGTGCGGACGGCATTCTGATCGCTAACAAGGAACAAGCCAATCTAATCAAAGAAAGGTACACAACGGTATCGCTTATACCAAAGTACGGCGAGAAAAGCTGGGGCATCTATCGAGTACTCCATTATTGCAAAGACGAACTTGGAACTGAAACGATGATCAAGCAAGTTGAGCTGGCCCAAGGGAAAGCTACCAGCTATCACCAGCATCATCTGCGGCAAGAAATCATTACGATTCTATCAGGCAGCGCAGAGATTCTACTCGAGGATATTCGCTATAAGCTGCTCGCAGGCGATGTTTTGCAAATTCCGGCAGGCATGAAGCATGGAATCAAGGCAATTACGCCTCTTATCTTCATGGAAGTCTTGTTAGGAAGAGAGCTGACGGAGGAGGATATCACTCGTTTGGCTCATAATTGGTAGATGAGTACGGTTTTCTCCAGGTACTGCATCAAAAAAAAGCGATCAATTCCCCTTATCTTTCGGGAAACCGATCGCTTTTATTTACTTGCCGTTATAAGCGGCGTTAAGCGCTTTGACCACTTCTTCTCCGCCTGCTTGCTTCCATTTGGACACAAACTCATCGTAAGCTGACAATGGAAGGGCGCCAGTAATTATTTTCATAAAGTACTCGTCGCGCAAATCCTTGAGTTCTTTGCTTTTTTTGTCCACGACCGGAATCGGCGGCACAAGATCAACTACATCCTCGTATTTAGCCGTTTTCTCTACAGGACCAAAATAAGGCATAAATCCTTTTTGATCAATCCGCTGCAGACCAAGAGCTACGGTATCAAACATATTGTAATAAACGCGGAAACGGATATTGTCTGCTTCTTTGGTGGCGATGAATTTACCGTCTTTCTTCTCATAATGCTTGCCTTCATTCCCGAATGAAATGTAATTGATGATTTCCTCATTAACAGCTTTGTTCAGAAATTGCATAATTTCCTTCGGATGCTTACTCGCTTTGGGAACCATGAAATACTTGGTTAGTGAAGGAACCTTCGAATACCCGCTGGAACCATTGTCGCCTGTCGGCATTGGGAGGTAGGTTAGCTTGGCTGTTGGCGCTTTCTCTTTCAAGCTTTTTTCGATAGGGAGGGCATCAAACCAAGCAACGGTACTCATGGCTGCTTTGCTGCTGACCAACTTTTCCTTCAAGTTTTCCGCTTTGATCACGACAGCTTCCTTATCGATCAATCCCTCTTTGTACAGCTTATTGGTGTAAGTTAGAAACTCCTTGGCTCCAGGCTCAACAGGCGTGTACACGACTTTCCCATCCTTCTGGACGAAATCGACTGGCGGATAAAACATGCTTTGAATCGCTTCGAGCGAGCTCAGCGTCTGCGACAAGTTAGCGACGAACGGCACGGCATCCGGTTTACTTACTTTAAGCGCTTTCAACGCTTCATAAAATTCCGTCTGTGTCTTAGGTGCCTTGATGCCTGCTTCGTCCATCCAATCTTGTCTCACCATCAAGGCCCGTACCGCTGTACTGGCTGTCATAGTGCGTACTGCGTAGATTTTCCCATCCGAAGTCGAGGATTTCCATTGATCCGCTGTCAACGTTGCTTTCACTTGTTTCCCCTCTTCGTTCAGAAGCGTATCTAGCGGAGCCAGCAGTCCCTGCTGCACGAAGTTGCCGAACACTTGTTTATCACCCGAAATGATCAGATCAGGCGTATCACCAGAGGCCATCAGCACATTCAGCTTCTGTCTGGCTGCCTCAGAATCTTTGGGCAGCAGCTCCCACTGGATGTTAAAACCTGTTTTCTCCCGAAGCGTATTAATGATTTCGTTATTATTTACATCCGATCCGGCAGGAAATTCCTCCACATTGTTGGGCGCAAGTATTTTCAAAGTCACCTTTTCCTTAGGCGCTGTACTTGCTTTGGTCGTAGCGTTGTCAGGCGTGCTTGTGCTTGCCCCCTCTGAACCCGTACTCCCCCCGCAGGCTGCAAGCATGCTTGACATTAATACGGTACTGAGAATAATTCCGCTTGCTTTATAGACTCTTTTTTTCATGTTAAAGACCTCCCATATTGTTTGCTTATTTTAGCCTTTTACGGCACCAAGCACCATACCTTTGACAAAATAACGCTGCAAAAACGGATAGATGATCACGATTGGAAGTGTTGCCGCTACGACAGTCGCTCCCCTGATCGATTCTTGGGAAACATGAACTTGGGCCAACATATCAACATTGTTCGTTGCATCCGAGGCGCTCATAATCATCTCCCTTAAAAAAACTTGCAAAGGCAGCAAATTGTAATCATTAATGTACATTAACGCATCGAAATAACTATTCCAATATTCAACCGCACAGAAGAGGGCGATGGTGGCAATGACAGGCATTGCAAGCGGTATCATGATTTGAAACAAAATCCTTAAATTGCCTGCGCCATCCATCTTCGCTGACTCCTCCAGACTATCTGGAATCCCAAAAAAGTAGAGGCGGACAATAATCATATTAAATGGACTCACAAGTGAGGGCAGCATCAGCGCCCAGAGCGTGTCCAGAAGTCCTACGCTTTTGATAATCATATAAGTCGGTATAATGCCTGCGCTGAACAGCATCGAAAACACATACATCATCATCACAATTTTGGCTCCACGCAGTCGTGTTCGGGACAACGCGTAGCCCGTAAAAACCGTAAGTGTCACATTAAGCAGCGTCCCAACAACGGTAATAATGACCGAATTTCGGAATGAAGTAATAAATTTCTGGCTGCCTAACACAATATGGTAAGCATCTACGTTAAAATTGATGGGCCATAGAAACACATCTCCCGCCATAATGCTCGCTTCACCGCTAAATGACTTGGCGATAATGTTGATAACGGGAATGAGACATACTAGCATCCCTAAGCAAAGCAACATATAGTTTATCATTGTAAAAGCAATTTCACCTTTTGTCTGTAACCTCATCATCGTTCACCTTGCTTCCTTTACCAGAGACTTCTCTCGCCGAATTTTTTGCTTACATAGTTCGCCCCTACAATAAGTCCCATACCAATCAATGACTGAAAAAGTCCCAGGGCAGTTGTAAAGCTGTATTTAAATTGGCCCAAACCAATCCGGTACACATAAGTTCCGATAACATCTCCAACACTGTAAACGAAAGGACTGTAGAACATCAGCACTTGCTCCAAATCATTCCCGAGCGCCGCTCCAATTCTCAGCATGATAATAAATACGATCACGCTACGTATCCCCGGCAGTGTGACATGCCAAATTTGTCTGAACTTGCCGGCGCCATCCATTTTGGCTGCTTCGTACAATTGGGGGTCAACAGCAAGAATAGCTGACAAATAAATAATGGATGACCATCCCGTTTCTTTCCAGGCTGCCGATGCCACGAGCACACTGCGGAAAAAACGTTCGTCCGCAATCATCATGATGTTGCTCATGCCGAGCATCGCGAAGACATCTTTCAATATCCCAGTCAGCGGAGACAACACGTTGATGAAAATCGCGCTAATAATTACCCACGACAAGAAGTGCGGCAAATAAGTAATTGTTTGTGTAACTCGTTTAAACATCAGGTTGCGGGCTTCATTAATCATTAGCGCCAGCATGATGGGCAGCGGGAATTGAAAGACTAGCTTATAAAAATTAATGAGCAGCGTATTTCCCAGCACCGTATAAAACTTCGAATCGTTAAATAGTTCCTCAAAATACTTGAACCCAGCCCATGGGCTTCCCCACACTCCGTCAAACAGATTGAATTCCTTGAAAGCGATTAAAATTCCATACATGGGCAAGAATTTAAAAATAATCAGCGCAAGGACACCCGGCAACAATAACAGATACAGATCGTAATCCCGCTTCATATCGAACAGCCAATTCCTTCGCTCAGAGGGAGTTCTTACTCTGACGTTGTTTATCTTCTCAACTTTCGGCATCGTTCAACTTTCCTTTCATTCAACCTCATTATGTAATCGTTATCATTGGTATATTCTTATTATAAGATGGGATGATGTGTACGAAAACGGGATAAGGCTATGATTTGGTGTCTATTATTACGCTAAATGGGCGCTCCTCTCTCTGGACCGGTAGCAACGAGAGTTAAATTAATGAAGTTCCTTCTGTAGCTAGGCGGCGGAAAATTGGCTTGTTGAGTGAATAAGAGCCTTTGGAGACTTCTACCCGCGCGAAAAGTGACTGTTTTGGCGGAATAAGAGCCTCTGGAGGCTCTTATCTGTGGCTGCGGCGGCTTTCGAAAAAGCAAAACGGAGATGCGCATCAAAGCGCAATCTCCGTCTCTTAATTAGTGGTTAACCTGTATGGTCATCGTTTCGCTGGATGTCGCTCCCGCATCATTAACAAACTCGGCCCTGTACGTGTAAGTACCTGCTGCTCGGTTCGATAAATTCGTCAATGCCGATTGGGCCGACGGTGTATGAGCGGTCAGTATTTGCGTATCGATCAATACTGCGTTCTCATACAACCGATAAATGGTTCCATTCGTTCCCCACCACATGTTCATGCTCACCTTGAAATTGCCGTCTCCATCCCAATTGTCATTGGACAGAACTGGTTTGCCAGGGTCAGCCTGCATAACCGTAACGACAAGCGTGTCGCTTGTGGTGGTTCCGAAGGCATTGATAAGCTGCGTATAATACCGATATGTCCCATTTTTCCTGCCGCTAATTGGAGTCGCAACCGTTTGGGCATTCGGACTATTATCTGCTAGGATCCTGGAATCGATGAGCACATCATTCTCATACAGATGATATATTCTGGCATTGTTTCCATACCATATATTCGTAGTAACCACATATTGACCATCCAATATACCATTATCATAGCCATTGTCACTGGATAGGGCCGGTTTGACCGCAGGGGCTGTGCTTTTCGATACAATTGTGTTTACAGTTGCGGTCGCCGTACCTGGATTGCCAGCAGCATCAACAAATTCGAAGACAAAGCTGTCGTTCCAGTAAAATATATGACGATTCGATCCGCCATTATTCGTAATGGTTACGGGCTCGCTCGCAGTGAGCGTTGCCTGCACCGCCTCATTTGCACCGCCATATACCGCATATGCCACGGTTCCTGTTGGCTGGATTTGATCAATATTGCTTACTGTATAGTTGCTTACTGGAGACACATTACCTAAGGCATCGCTGCTTCTTGCATAAACAGCCGTATTGTCAGATACAACAATCGGGGATACATAAGCCGACCATGCGCCATTAGCGCCGAGCTTGTATTCTCGAAGGGTCACGTCCGCTGGATAAACGACGGTAACCGTCACACTTTGGTTGGTTGGGTTCGTCACATCCGCATGAAAAGTGGCTGGCGCTATGTCACGTGTGACCGGTCCTGATCTTACAAACTTAACACCATCCGCCAACATAAAATTGCCTACAGTAAAGCTATTCGTGATGCTCAACTTGCCATCCGTGCCGAAATTAAACGGAAAGCTGCCGATTTGGAACCATTTGCCGCCATTGAGCGATTGATTAACCATGACGACATCTGTGCCTGCAGCATGTTGGATCGTATATGGGGCAAAGGCTGCATTGTTGACCGGATGTTGATAAACATAAACATCGTACATGCCACCCAGTGGAATTGTTGGCGTATAGATAACGCTGGCATTGCCAGCCTTGGATGTGTTTAATGCATAGTTGCCTTTACTTGCCTCAGTACTTATTCGCGTATTGTCCCACGTTGTTCCTGTGAACGCTACACCAGTTGCATCCGAATTATCCATTTGGATGGTTACATTTTCCGGTACCAAATTGAAAGCAATATCATCAAACAAAACATTTCCAACACCAGACAGAATTCCGATGTTGACGGTTATATTCATCGGATGTGTGACTACGATCGAGTTCGTATACGCTGCATATTGATCGGTCAGGGTAACCGGGGCTAGTTGATGATCGTTCTGTCCATCCCAAATGTTCAGCTCAGGCTTAACGTCAGCGCCACCGCTCAACTTCTTGATGCGGGCAGACAACACATAATTACCCGGCTCTGTGATAGCAAAAGATTGATACATATACGTCCTGTTGCCTGGCGCACCTGTAGAATTGAATTCTGCTGCCTTCTGCCCCAGATACGGACTTGTTTGGTTCACATAGGCGTTCGTCCCATAAACACCAACATTCCAGCCCATCTGCCAGTCATTCATCGCAACTGCCGCAGGTCCTCCTGTTGGATCCCCGGATACTTTCTCGAAGCTGCCATTTTTAATAAAGGTTAGCGCTCCATCGCCAACAACGCTTTTGATAACCAATGGCTCGCTGCTGATAATAAATACCGTATTCGTCTTATCGATTTGCCCGACGCCATCGACCATCTCAACGGCAACTGAATTACCGTAGTTGTCTTCGACACGACTAATTTTATTCGCATTTTGAATCGCGATATGCAAGGTTGTAGAATCTGAAGATAGAATGCTCAGATAGCTTCCATCCGTGCGCTGCATATAATGCTTCGCAGGCAGCAATGCTGCTCCTGTGAATCCGGCGTATGAACCTATATAATGATCTACCTTACGAATATGATGATTCATCAGCGCTGTAGTTTGGAATACTTCCGTAGGCGATAAGGAATGCCTTGTCAGAAAAGCATCTTCCGCTGGCGTACCCATGTCAAAGTACTTGTCAAAGCCCGCTGAGATGAAGTCTGTATACTTCTGCACGACGTCATAAATACGCCAGGAGGTCACTATGTTGTTCAATGGATAGACCTCACCTTGCCAAAGCTTTAGCTCCGGACGTGCCTGCTTGGCTAGTGAATACGCTGCAAGCACATCCGTGATTCCAGCAATACCCAAATAACCGTGAATCACATAAATATCGTAATATTGATTATAAGGCGGTTTCAAAGCGTCAATCGCCATTTGACGGTCTGACGTTGGTGGCGTTGCGAAGCCGCTGGTTGTCACATATAAGGCCAAGTCATTTCCTGTTTCTGCCTTATACTCAGCCTTCACCCTCTGTGCTTGCTCGTAAGCGAGTCGCAGCATCTGGAAGTATTCTTCCTTCGTACCCGAATGTGTCGCTGCAATGAACGGTGGATGGAAGTTCGCCTCATTAACAACTTCATAATACTTCACTTTGCCCGCATAACGCTTCATCGTTTGATACACGTAATTCGACCAATCCTCGCCTGTGCCAAGAACCCCGTTCTTCATTTGAATATCCTTGGGAATCCAGCGTTCTGCCCGGTATTGGTAATCGCTCTTATACCCTTCCGCTGGAACTTCACTCGCTGCAACCCGTGACGAAGCCCAATCGGACGGATAGCCGAGAACGGCAAGCACATCCATATTCGCTTCCGTTACATCCTGCACATATCCATCCGTTTGTGCCCAAGAGAATTGACCTTTCTCCGGCTCAATTTTGAACCACATGAATGCTCGAGCATCTTCCCATGCTCGTTCTGTGCTCGTATTAATCTTCTTCCAAGGCAGCATGGAATAGCTGTAGCTCGTATGCTGTCCGTAATAATTTGCATATTTGCCGTCGGTAAGCTGCGTATCGTTGACAGGCACTTTGGAAATCGCACTCTTATAAGTCATAACATCCAATTCCGAAGAGGAGATCGTGGTTTCCAAATACCAGAAGCCAACTAAACTATTCAGCTGCGGCAAGGTCAAATCCTCGGCACGATAGACACCATCTGCAGGGACAACGACACTTTTCTCTTCTGTGAACGCTATGTTATTATAGGGATCTTTCGCTTGGATCTTTACCGTATATGTTTTGGCAGCGGTTCCATAATTGACGCTCATAATCGGGTAAACAGCAGCCTCATTTGCCAGGAATACTTCTTTTTCGCTGCGGAAAGCTGGTTTGACCACACTATACTGGGAGCTCGTATGCCAAGGTGTTACGAATTTGTTCGCCTGAATCGGTTGTCCGAGTGCTGTCTTGGCAATTAATGCCGTATTTACTGATTGCGTAAAGGCTGCTTTGTTCGTCTCCAACTCACTGCTAGCTAGCGCTTTGGTGGAAATTTTGACATTGCTAATGTTATAAGGAGCTCCGCGTTCCACCATGAATTCAAATGGCAAGAAATTTTCCATAACAGCTGGCACCGTAGTTGCTGTACGCGATATCTCTACGCCATCTTGGGAGATAGCCACATATCCACCTGCTCCCATCTTCCATGTAAAAGCAAGATTAAAGGGAACTCCCTGCACATAATTCAACTGTCCTGGCTGCGCAAAAGCGCTGGCCCCCTTCGCTCCATCTCCATTGCGCACCGTGAAAATAAGCGGCTGTTCATAGGTTGGATTCGCACCTGTTGGCTTCGCTCCAGGCGGTGGAATGTGAGCATTGATCAACGTATTTCCCGGTCCGCTTTGGGCCGGAACAAGTCGGAACAAGAAATCCCAATCGTTGCCGAATTCCTTATACGGCTTATCGATACGGGCCGTCAACTCAATGGTACCTTCACTTGGGTTAAAGATGCCCGGCGCATAATCCCGGTACCACGTTGCCGTATTCGTGAAATTGGCGTTATCAACGAATGGCTGTCCTTCGATAGTCACAGCAACGTTCAGTGTTGTTGAGGCATTCCCTTTGACAAAGGTAAGAGTAACGTTCTCCACCGCATTCGTATGCGACGTATTCTGCGCTTTCAATACAACATCACTGGCAGTACCCAATAGATAAGTGCTTGTCGGCGGAACAACAGCACTTACGAGTACACCGCTGCCAGGTACTTGGCCGGATTTCAGCTTCATGACAGAAGCGTAGACACTTGAAGCAACTGTTGTGCTTGCCCCAATCCACGCGTTCGTTTCATATTTGAGCTTCTCCGCCTCTACCGCATCCTGATTGGGATTCGGCAGATTGGCCGTCCGAATCAGCTTGATGCCGTCAATCGCGAACCCGGTGTTCCCCGTTGGAAGAGGAGGAAACGTTAGGTATCCGTCTCCGGCAGCGACAATACTGTAAGTCCCTCCAGCTTTGAACGGATAGGCTTGCGCGTTCAATTTAACCCACTCTTCCTTGTTATCCGCGCTGAGAGCAAGATTGACCACACTCGTTCCATCTTCATGATGAATCGTGTAGGGAACATTCCCGACATAAGATTTGCCGCCCGGCTTTCTTACATAGAAATCATACAAGCCATCTTGCGGAATTATTGGGGCAAACTTGATTCGCTGCGGCGTTGTTCGATTCAAATTCGCATAGCTGAAACCGTTGTTGTACGCCCCTCCCCATCCCGTAACATCAACAAACAGACCTGATCTTATGACCCCCGAATCACGATCATCCAGGATGACGCCAACTTCGCCTGGGACAAGTGTATCGCCACTTATCGCTGCCGCCGCAAACGGCGCGGGCAAGCAGCTGAGCAGGAGCATCATCAACACAATTCCCCTTATAACACTTGTCTTCAACCTTCTTTTGGACGCTGCCGTAATTCTTAATCTGACCATGGCAAGCATGCACTCCTTCACAAATGAGATTTAATTCGCGAATTGCATTCTAATTGAATCCGCTTACAACCGATTATAAGGAAAGAAAAAAGCCCCGGTAACGGGGCTTAACTACGATTTGGTGGTGAAAGCTACGCTATTGCGTTGAATCACTTGATTTTTTTAACAAGAGCCTTACTAAAGTACCAATTCCTTCCTGACTGCGAATCTTCACACCGCTTCCCTCACCAAAATACAGCTGCAGCCGCTCATGCACATTCCTAATCCCGTAACCAGATCCCTCTGGGTGCAATAGGGAATCTTTCACTGACTTGCTCATTCCCACTCCATCATCGGAAATTGTGAACACGATACCGTCTCTGCGCAAATGACCCCGAATTCGAATCGTGCCCTTCTTCGTCTGACTTTTGTTAATGCCATGCAATATCGCATTCTCGACGATTGGCTGTAAAATAAGTTTAATAATTTCTTTGTGCAGCAGAGCTGGATCAATCTTGGTTTCGAACTTGATATTGCCGCTAAAGCGAGTATCCTGGATATGAACATAAGCTTTCACATGCTCCAGTTCCTTCTCCACACTAAGTCTTTCATGTCCTTGATTCAGACTGATCCGGTAAAACTTAGACAAGTTCGTCACGATCTTAGCGATCTCAGGCGCCTTGGAATCGAGCGCCATCCACTTGACCGTATCCAGTGTATTGTATAGAAAGTGTGAGTTAATTCTTCCCTCCAGCACTTTCATTTCTTCCTGCTGCTTTTTCAGCGTAATGGCATAAACTTCATCAATCAAGGTTTTAATCTGTACCGACATGTGATTGAAGCTGCGCTGCAGGACGGAAATTTCATCTTGCCCGCTGACCTCGACCAGCTCGCCGAAATGACCCTTCTCGATCCCTTTCATTTTGACCATCAGCTTGTACAACCGTCTTGTTATTCGATCAGAGAGCAAATAGGACAATCCCACCGTCATCGCAAGCAGCGATACCGATAATAATAAAATATATATGCCCAATAAGGAGCTTTGATCCGTAATACGCAGAGTAGGAATGAGGACAACGAGCTTCCAGTTTACATTTGCCACTTGTTGAACCAAGAATAAATAGTCTTTCCCCTGAACACGTATATTTTTGTAAGCAACAGGATCTTTTTCGTCTTGTTCCAACAATTCTTGCAACGCTTGCGCATCGATATTAATCTGCTCAGGCTCCCTGGTGTAAGAGGCTATCAATTCGCTTTCGTTAAACAGCATCGCTTGATAAGGCAGGCTCAGATTCATATTTTGCAGCACATTCGTCAACGTCTTCTGATCCATATCGATTGCTACCAGGGCCAGCACGCTTTTCACATCTTCAAAATCCTTAATTGTACGATAGAGCGAAACCGTACTCATATTCGCAACGCCTGGATAAGTCGTCTTATTGCTGAAGACCCACTCCATGCTTCTCGGCTGCAAATTCAATTCATCGTTCCAATGATCCAAAGATTCCTTGCTGATGCCCAAAATGTTTTCTTTCTCCATAGCATAAAGCGGATCACCCTGAACCATTAAGCGAATACGAAGGATGTTACGGCTTTTTTCCAGATTCTTGATAATTTCGATGATGTTTTTGTAATCCACGATCACATCCCCGATGCTCAGATCGCCCTGGCTCGCGCGACGCAAAATTTGCTGCAGCCTTCCGTTCGCGTAAACGATTTCAGAAATGTTTTCGACTTCCGTCAGCCGATACGACATATTGATTTCTGTCTGACGAAGCGCTTCCAGATAAGCATGACTTGTTTGTTCGCTGATGATGGAAGACGACTTCTGATAGGAAAAAAAGCCGATGCAAACCGTTGGAATAATAACCATCAGCACGAAAGAAATTAAGATTTTGTTGCGAAGCTTCATCCGCGAATCCATTGTCAGCAGTCGAAGTAAAAGTGTCTTCATCCGAATTTTTCCCGATATTCACTGGGATTCATGCCGCATTCTCGTTTGAACAGTTTTGTAAAATATTTGCTATCCTTATAACCAACCTGCTCGGCAAGATCATGAATTAATAGCTGCCTGTCGGATTGCAGCAGCCGCTTAGCCTCTGCCAAACGGACATCCGTGATGTACGCATTGACTGTGATGCCTGTCTCTTTTTTGAACACACTTGCCAAGTAATTAGGTGACAGATGCACCTGCGCCGCTATTTGCGCCAAAGTCAGCTCTTCTCTGAACGCACTCTGAATGTAACTGTGAATGAGCCGAACAACTTTCCGTTGATCCGGTTTATCGTTGATGATGACGGTGAGTTCCGCAAGCGTTTGCATCATGAGCTGGCGAAGTCCCTGAATGTCGCTCACTACGCTAATTTGCTCTAGCGCCGCAGTGATAAGCGCTGATCTTTCTCCAAGCACGGCAAAATGCCGGCGGATCTGAATCAACAACATGCTGCTGAAAGCTCGCAAGTAATCCAGCTTAGTTCGGTCCAAGCGCAGCACCAGCTCGAAGTAAACCTCTAGCGCTGCATGCAAGGCATCACGATCACCATTCTCCATGGCGGCCAGGATCATTGATTCTTGCAAGGCCATATCGGATAGCAGCACCTCCTGCATATCGCCCGCAACCTCTGCCTGATAAGCTAAGACGGTGCCTTCACCCATCGTTTCTGGCAGAAAAAGGAGAGAAACTCTCGCTTGCTGAAAGGAACGATGAAGATCCGCAAGCCGCATGACTCCGCAGCCCAGGCCTATTCTTAAACCTGCTTGCGGCAACCATTCGGGGCCTGTGTCGAAGACAATACCACCGTACGCCCCTCGATCAATGGGGAACACGGCGACCATTGGCGCCATGCTGCGCAGAGCTTCTTCCACATGCGATTGCGCCTTGTCACTTTCGATAAAAACAGCTCTGTACGAGCCATAATCACTAAAAGATTCTCCCAAAAACTCCATATACAACGCAATTTCCTCATCAGAAACTTGACGGTAACAAAGATCTTGCAAAAACCGTTCCCGAACAATCGATTGTGATTGCCCATTGCGCTGTTCCAGATAGGCCACATGAGCATTCTGCTTACGCTCATCCTCGCAGGCCCTTATTACTTTGCGCAGCACTTCCTCCAGCTCTTCCGTATGAAAGGGCTTTAACAAGAAATCGACAACCTGCAGCTTTAAAGCAGATCGGATGTAATCCACATCCTCATGACCGCTGATAATGATCACCCAGATCGGCTTATCCGTGATCTCCTGCCGCAATCTCCTAACGAATTCGATACCATCCATCTCTGCCATGACCACATCCGTGATAACAATATCCGGCCGCATCTGGATCGCCATGTCCAGTCCGAGCTGACCATTGTCCGCTTCTTCGACCTTGTCGATTTGATAGCCAGACCAGTCCAAACAATGCCTCATCCCTTTGCGAATCAGTTCCTCGTCTTCCACGATTAATAGCGAGTACATGTCTGCACATCCCCACATGCTCATATTTGCAATTTCCCTAAGCTTACCGCAACTTTCGCAAAATTTCATCCTAAATCTAAGTAGTAAAAAATAAAAATAAGCCCTCAATCTTACTTAAGGGCTTACAAAATTAACGAACATTCAGAGAAAACTTACGAATTTGTTCTGCTGGCAGTGCTGTTTGAAAAACGGCGAGCCCTCCCAGCAAGCCTGCGTAGAAGTTGCCCATTTCACCAGACCTATGTACGGCTCCTACAGTAAAATCAGCGCCTGAGCTGCCTCCATCGTACAGCCCTTGATCATAGAAATATGGATTGTACTGTTCGCGTTCATCCAACAAGCCATCCAAATAAACTTTGGCATGGCTCCCATCATAAGTGAAAGCAATGGTATGCCATTCATCTTTGGCAACAGGTGTCGCTCCGATAGCAGTTGACATGCACCACGGATATCCCGGGGTTGGACCGCCTTCTGCAGACACATGACCGCACACCTGGTCCTGGCTGTCCCAGATTCGCAAATTAAGGAACATGGCATACTGCCTTTTCTTCTCCGATTCATTCCACATGCCAGCGATCGCCTCACATTGTGGATTGTCTGACGGATTCCGCTTGATCCAGGCAATCAGAGTCAGCTTGGCGTCTGACCCATGGAAGTCGAGTGCTGGACATTCGCTGCGGGGTAAACGAAACCACTGTCCGTAGGCTAATTCAACGGCACCTGCCCCTAGCACGCCGTCCTCTACTCGCTTAATAGGTCCTGACATCGCTTCCAAAACATAAGGAAAAGGACCTTGGGCCGTATGAAAATTATCCTCTTCTTGAAAGTCCCAAAAGGACACAAGAGAAGGGGTTTGCAGAATCGCTTCTTGCAACGTTGTCATTCGAATTCGTCTCCCATCGTAATGCCCATAATTTACTATAAGGATACAGAAATTCTTCCAGGCAAGCGATTAATAATTCTATTTAATTTGGGATGATTCTACGATATATTAGAAGGAATAGCTCAGGGAGAGTGTTCAGATGATCAACTTGCATTCCATTTACTATGATGATGTCTCTGATCCTAACTGGAGAAAGGAGCGATCTCCAGTCGACTATGACATCTTACTGTTAGTCACTCAGGGTACATTGATTTATGAGCTTAATGACAGCATCATTCCTCTGAAGAAAGGTGATATGCTTTACATTCCCGCCGCTACCATGAGGGAAGCTTATCCCGAATTTGGACATGCGCATCAGAAATATTCGGCTCATTTCACACCTGCTCCTGTGCCTTCCCCTTTGGAAATGCTTCCGCCCATTCGTTCACACTTCAAAATAGAAACACGGCAGTTCGACTATCTCAAACAAAGGTTTCAGCATTTGACCCAGCAATGGATCAGCAAGCGGCCTTACTACGCTCCATTGTGTTGCAGTATTCTACAGGAAATGCTGGCGATCACTTGCCGCGAATTTGACGAACGCCAATTTCCTTACAAGAAATTAGCCCTCGTTCATGTGATCCAGCAATACATCTTGGATCATTACACAGAACCAATTCGCATTGAGCACTTAGCCGCCTTGGTTGATCGCACGCCTAACTATGTGACCAGCCTCTTTCGCGAAACCATAGGCCATCCGCCCATTGACTATGTGCATCAAGTGCGTGTCTCGGCAGCCCGCGATATGCTCCTGAATACGAACAAAAGCATTCGTCAAGTTGCCGAGGAGCTTGGATTTTGCGATCAATCCTATTTTAACCGCGTATTTCGCAAAATTGTCGGCTATCCGCCCTCGGCGATCTGGCGGGCACGCGATTGATTGAGCGCGTCCGCTTCGACGATCTGGCGGGCACGCGATTGATCGAGCGCGTCCGCTTCGACGATCTGAGCGGGCACGCGATTGATTGAGCGCGTCCGCTTCGACGATCTGGCGGGCACGCGATTGATCGAGCGCGTCCGCTTCGACGCCCTGAGCGGTGATCCTCTTAGAAATTGTGAAGCCTATTAAGGGTGGGAACTCTGACTCGCTATTTCGGCAAATAGATGGGGTACGAGGACAGTTGCGGAACTGCATTGTCTTATTTCCACGAAAAGTGCTGAAAATAGCTCAACGGGATTGGTTCTCCTGCTTTAAGGTTGTTTTTCATACTTATGGAGTGGCAAACGAACGTTTCGCGCTCGTTAACGCTGAATTTCAGCGTTACGGTAGGTGCTTTGGCGCTTTTCCCAGGATTCAGCTGCTTTTAAGGTTGTTTTTCATCTTTATGGAGTGGCAAATGAACGGTTCGTGCTCGTTAACGCTGAATTTCAGCGTTACGATGGGGGGTATTTCGGTGGGTACTACGGTGGGTGCTTTGGCACTTTCCCCAGGATTCGGCTACTTTTAAAGTTGTTTTTCATCCTTTTGGAGTCGCAGACGAATGTTTCGCGCTCGTTAACGCTGAAAATCAGCGTTACGGTGGGGGGTATTTCGGTGGGTACTACGGTGGGTGCTTTGGCACTTTCCCCAGGATTCGGCTGCTTTAAGGTTCTTTTTCATCCTTATGGAGTGGCAAACGAACGTTTCGAGCTCGTTAACGCTGAATTTCAGCGTTACGGTGGGGGGGATTTCGGGGGGGCTACGGTGGGTGTCGGCGCTTTTCCCCAGGATTCGGCTGCTTTAAGGTTGTTTTTCATCCTTAAGGAATAGCGTCCTGTAGTTGCCGCCGTGGGAAGCAGCTGGTGTAACTCATCTATCACTCCAGCTTCAAACCACAAACGGAACCAAGCCCATGGCTTAGTTCCGTTTGCTTTTTCACCTTTTACATGTGGAAGATGACCGCAGAGTTTGCCGTGGTGTTGTTGGCTATTTCTTTATACACGCCTCCATATGTCATGCCGAAAGTGTAGGTGCCGGACAATAATTCCTTGCTGATCTCGCCGCCGCTCGTACTGCCGAATTGCCGCCAGCCTCCTGCATAGTAGCTCGCAATACCGCCATCCAGCGGGTTACCCATACTGTCCTTCAACTGCACCTTCACATTGACGGTTTGAAAGTCGACCGTAGCATCCGCTCCAGTATTCTGCACCTTCTCCTTATAGGTCCCCTCGTATGTCATAGCAAATGTATAGGAGCCAGGCAATAATTCCCTGTTAGTCTCGCCGCCGCTTATACTGCCAAACTGCCGCCAGCTTCCTGCGTAGTAACTCGCATTACCACCATTAAGCGGATTACCCAAACTGTCCTTCAACTGCACCTTCACGTTGACGGTTTGAAAGTCAATCGTAGCATCCACTCCAGTATTTTGCACCTTCTCCTTATAGGTCCCTTCGTATGTCATAGCAAACGTATAGGAGCCGGGCAATAATTCCCTGTTAGTCTCGCCGCCGCTTATACTGCCAAACTGCCGCCAGCTTCCTGCGTAGTAACTCGCAATACCACCATTAAGCGGATTACCCAGACTATCCTTCAACTGCACCTTCACGTTGACAGTATTAAACACAATAACAGAGTCCGTTCCTGTATGCTGCACCTTTTCCTTATACGTTCCCTCATAGTTCATAGCAAACGTATAGCTTTTATGCGGCAAAGACTTGCTTACGGTTCCAGAGGCATCTGTAACACCGAAAGTCTTCCATTCTCCGTCATAGTAGGATACGGTTCCCCCACTGATTGGGTTTCCGCTGCTATCCTTCAATTGAACGCTTACCGTTGTCGTGGCAATGTTAAAACTAACCTGTTGACTAGATTCAACATTTCCCGCTTGATCCGTTGACCTGTAGCTCAAAGTATACTGGCCATTGCTGCTAAAAGTCACCGCTGCTGTATAAGGCTGCCACGTATTCCCGTTATCTAGGCTGTATTCCGTCTTAGCCACACCCGTCAAATTATCGGTCGCGGCCAATACCACGGTGACCGGATTCATATACGAGCCATTTGGCCCATCTGGCTGAACTGGCGACACCGAAGCCGTCGTAACAGGTGCCTGCTGATCAAATACAATTTTGCCATACACACTTACATCCTTGGCTTTGCCGATCCCACTGGCCCATTCCAGCCAACCGAGCCGCCCGGCACCATCATTATCATTGACAAGCAGCGATATATATAATGGCTTCGTTACATCAGAAATATAAGGATACAATTCCGACCAAGCGAGATGTATCTTATAAATCTTCTTCCCACTCTGTGTACTGTCTACCAGCATGCTGGCGTATTGTACGAACTGACCAGCTTGTGTCCAGTTTGACGGCAGATCCCCGCCAATATAAGGCACAGAGGACTTGTAGAGGACAGGACCGTTAGCCGTAAGAGCTGCTTGGAATTCCACTTGCGCCCCTGCTAAGCCAATCCCCGATGTATCAATCCCGAATTGAATGCTGTCGCCAATCCAATAGTTTCCTTTCGTTTCATTTTGTACGAATACGTTATCCGAAACATCAATGACCAGATCGAGTCCGTCATTCGCAATGCCAACAGCAGCCTTGGCGGCAAAACCTGCTGGCCGCTCAGAGTCAATGTTCTGATAAAGCCAATCCTGGTCAATCCAATGAATATCGGTGCTCAAAGCGCCCGTCGTACGATCAAACAACATGCCTTTCTTCCCTAATCCTGTAGGCGCGTTGGCGCTTTGTCGGGATTTCTCGTAATCGGACAATAGGACATCCTTTGTTGAAGTCAAACTGGCCAAATAGGCTGCATTAACGTTGCTAATAAAGTACATCTTGTTAGGTTTCAGCAGTAAAGAAGGAGATACGGTCTCTGTGCTTCCCGTCCAATCCCTAACAACGGTCCCATTTGTAAAAGCCCCAGTAAGATTAGCAGCAATTGGCGCCGCATTTGCATTTTCGGTCCATACGACGAGCAGCGGCTCTCCGTCACTCTCGAAATAAACCGCTTTCTGATTGCCGCTAAGCGAATATTCACCGCGATAGACGACATTTTTCCCAAGTGTCTCAACAAATCTATGCATGACGACGGAACTAAGTCTCGGCTCTAATTGCGGTTTCTTGCGGAACAATCCCGCAGAATTCGTAAACCAACCTTCCGCTTGGGCGAATGGCAGTGCTTCAGGCTCCGTTAAATCTATCATTTCGAAATAAGCGATCTGCTCAACCTGATGCTTCATCTGGAACATATAATCAAGCAGCATTTTTTGGGCAACCTGAGGCTCTGTCAGCATATCTTTCAAAAGAGTTGGACCATAGAGACCCGCATGGCTTTCTGACGTTACCCACGGCTTGGATGGCACCCCATATAATTGATCATATTTCTGATAATCTCTTGGATCTGGAAATTTGCCATGCAGCGATAGCTTATCGAAATAACTTGCTCCTCCAAGACGCAGCAGCTCGTTGTAGAACGGCAGATATCTGTAGCCTCCCATGCCGCCGATCCAAATTTCGGAATCTGGCTGAACACTTTTGATCGTCTCATAACCCGTTCGAAGCAGTTCCACGAACTTCTCTGGCGTATCATTCCAGAAAATACTTCCTCCTTTCAAATGAGGCTCATTCCATATTTCCCACTTTTTAATTCGATCGCCATAACGAGTGACAAGCGCACGCAGGAAAACGGCAAAATCATTCATATCTACCGGAGCGTAAGAGGCATATCCGGGAACGGCAATATAAATCGTTGTATCTTCCGGATGTGGAGATGCCCACTGTGGCGTGAATACAATGTTGCCAATAAGCTCCAAATTTTGGTTTGTCAGTTTATTGATATGTGCATCGAACGCAGCCCAATTAAACGTGCCGCGACTTGGCTCAAGCGCCATGCTGATATCACCGAACTGACCTCCCCATGGGACGGTATGAATTCTCGCAAAATCAAAACCGACCATATCCGCGAGTTGGATGGAAACGTCACCATCAAGACCATAGCTGAAACCGAACAGGGAATTGCGGTCGGCCATGCTTTTGGGCTGGCTTTCAACCACGGCCACCGAGTAGCGATTGCGGACAAATTCTGCAGACGTTCGTTTCGGGCTGGACATAATTTGATACGATTGTTGAAGCGGAAGTAAACCCGTAATCCCTTGTTTTGTATAGTCGAAAGCGACCTCATAGTACCCTTCGTGAGTAGGTGTCCAACTCCAACCAGTCGTAAGCAGCGTTTGGCGATCTACCGCAGCTTGCGCTACCACCTGATTATCCGTATCGTAGACCGTACCAGTCACCGTTTGCACGCTGCTTGGCAGTTGACCTTCGATTGCCTTGAACACCACATTCTGGCCGATTTTCCACCAGTTTGCGAACGTATCTGCTTTCAGCGGAAAATATTCAATAGACTCTATCTTTGCGTCGTCGTAATAAATCGTTCCCTGATTGCTTACGTTAGGCATTTTGAGTGTAGCAAGGTTCAACTGAATTTGATTCGTTCCTGCCGGAAACTGCGTATTATTAATGGTAAAAGCGATCTCTGTCCATGTACTGCTGCTAATCCCAGGGGAGTTCGCAACCGCTGTTCCAAGAAACGTGCCATCCTTGAAATAGCTGATAAACACCCACGAGCCATTACCCGCATAATCAGCGGACTTTCTCGCTTTTACTGAAGTTCTAATTGTCTGCATGCTGCTGTCGATTGGGATCATTTTGGAAGACCAGCCTGCAGCTCCCACATCCGTCGAGTTAATGTAAAGACCGTTGGTACCACTGTATTTCATCGCTGTAGTAATCCCCGTATCCACCGCATGCGCTCCGCTCCACAGGGATGATGACCAACTGATTGGGACCAGCTTCGATTCACTCACCCGCGTTTCTTCAAATCCAGGATTCGCTAAATCGTAATACTTCGAGGTAATGACGTCTACCGGGCTGCTGGCAGCTGATATATTCCCCGACCCGTCTCGTGCTTTCACGGTAAAGGTGTAGCCACTGTACGCTTCAAGACCGCTCACTGTATACGTTACTCCAGTCACCGTCCCTACTTGCGTCGACCCTTGGAAAATATCATAGCCCGTTACGCCCCCATTGTCGGTTGAAGCGTCCCAGGTCAGAGTGACACTTTTCATCTTAATCGCTGACGCCACTACATGGGTTGGCGCTGTCGGGGCTTGCGTGTCATTGGTCACAAACGCATTGCTTGCAACAGATTCATTCCCCGCAGCATCTATAGCTTTCACCGTAAAAGCATAACTTGCCGTTGAAAGAAGACCACTCACCGTAAACGTTAACCCTGTCGCTGTTCCAATCAGCGTCGCCCCTTGGTAAACATGGTACCCGCTCACGCCGATATTGTCTGTAGAGGCATTCCATGCCAAAGCTACGCTTTCAGCCGTTTGGCTAGTTGCATGAAGATTGGTCGGTGCCGTAGGTGCTTGCGTATCCGGGACCAATTCCATCGTGACATCATCGTAATACAACGTCCCCTGATTGCTTGTGGCACCTGCGCGAAGCGTAGCCAAATTTAACCGGATATTGTTGGTTCCAGCTGGAAACTGACTGCTGTTGATCGTTAACGTTATTTCTGTCCATACGCTGCTGCTAAGGCTGGTGGCCGGAGCAACTGCTGTACCAAGAAATGTGTTGTTATTCCCATAACTGATGAACACCCACGGACTATTGCCAGCATAATCAGCCGAACTTTTCACTTTGACTGTCGTCTTAATGGTCCGCATGCTGCTGTCAACAGAAATCGCTTTGGACGCCCAACCAGCGGCTCCGGCGTCCACTGCGCTTATATACAGCGCATGCGCGCCGCTATTTGCTACATCTGTGGTTACGCCTGTATCGACAGGGATCGTTCGAGACCACAGAGAGGAGCTCCAATTAAGGGGCACAAGCTTCGTTTGACTTACTGTTGTTAATTCAAATCCAGGGTTGGCTATCTCGTAAGCTATTGGAGTGGTAGCGTTTACAGCATTGCTTGCTGCTGATTGATTACCCGCTGCATCTTTGGCTTTTACAGTAAAGGTGTAACTGGTATTCGCATTGAGATCGTTTACAATATAAGATAAGCCTGTCGTAGACCCAACCAGTGTTGTCCCATTGTACACGTCATATCCCGTGACGCCTACCTGATCAGTCGACGCGTTCCAAGTTAGTTCAATGCTTGTCGCCGTTTGCCCTGCAATCGCAAGATTGCTCGGAGCTGTAGGCGCTTGAGCATCAAGCAGTTCCATCGTTACATCATCATAATAGAGGAAGCCCGCATTCGTAGCAGCCCCTGCTTTGCTCGTAGCCAGATTCAGCCAGATCATATTCGTTCCAGCTGGAAACTGGCTGCTGTTAATCGTTAGCGATATGGTGGTCCACTCGCTGCTGCTCAAAGCTGCTGCTGGAGCTGAGGTTGTGCCAAGGAATGTGCCACTATTCCCATAACTGATGAACACCCATGGATTATTACCGGCATAATCCGCCGACTTCTTCACTTTCACCGTGGTTTGGATGGTTTGCATACTGCTTTCAATCGGAATCGCTTTGGATGTCCAGCCAGCAGCTCCTGCATCCGTCGCGCTGATATAAAGCGCTTTGGTCCCGCTGTTGTAAACCGCTGTAGTTACGCTCGTATCGACTGCAGTCGTCCTGCTCCATAAGGAAGTCGTCCAATTCGTAGGAATTAGCTTCGATTGATTCAGCGTCGTTTCTTCAAATCCAGGATTAACTATGTTCACCGTAGATGCTTGAGCGCGTGTTTGCATGGATGGTAAAAGCGCGATAACCATTGTGCAGAGCAACAACCAAGCGACCAATTTCTTCATACATGAATCCCCTCCTACAAATTAATATTTCTTCTAAGCATTCACCGGGGCTGATGAGACAAGGCTATGATTCATTCAGCAGCTGTGCATTCTTCCTACCTTATTAACGTTATCCGCAGCCAGATCACATCCTTTTTTTTAGATTCGCGAGGCTTGACAATTTGCCGTTATTACGGATTACAAGGATTAATATAGGATGAATCGTGTGTCAAAGATACGGGATTATTTATACTTCGTTATCCGATATTATCTTTTTCGCAAGAAAGCAGCTTTGCCGCCTTTAGAGATGAGCATCTTCATAGCGGTTTTCTATGATCCGCTAACTGGCGGAAACTGGGGTAAACGTAGCCTGAAAGGGAACTGAGATCCGCTATTTCAGCGAAACCTGCTGATTCCAACCGGGAAACGGTGACATAGCGGATCGTAGTTCCCTTCGGACTATGCAATGACAGAGAGCGTCGTGTGAAAAGGAACTATGATCCGCTAACTGGCGGAAACTGGGGTAAACGTAGCCTGAAAGGGAACTGAGATCCGCTATTTCAGCGGAACCTGCTGATTCCAACCGGAAAACGGTGACATAGCGGATCGTAGTTCCCTCTGGCCTGGCATATGGCGGTTTTCAGCATTATAGCGTACTATAGTTCCCTCAAACTCTCGATAATGACACTTTTGGCTAGAACAGCGCACCGCAGTCCCTCCGTGCGAGGTAGCTGGAGTAACTCCGCGTTCATATAAACAAAGACCTAGCCTGCGGCTAGGTCTTCAAGTCCATGCACCATCGCAAGTCTCCTTACGAACTCAATAACCTTTATTCGGCCAAAATCGCTCATTCTTAAAATCTAATGAATGCCAGACGCGCTATTTCAAGCAATTGCTAACCATTCGGTCAATAAATTAGTCGATAACACCAATCCAGTTCATTACATCTCCAAAGAAGCTATTTTCTCGTCTTTAAGCGTCCTACAGTTCATTAGATGCCACTCAAGACCGAAAACCGCCAAAGCAAAGAGGTCTACGATAAACGTCAACGAAAATCCACCCTAAAACTTCCGCTGTCTATTATTGCAAAAAAAGCCAGCATCGAGATTCTCGATGCCAGCCTTTGATAATAGCTAAACGCTACTCCGCATAGTGGCGGAAGTTGACGCTGATACGGTTAGATCCGACGTCGAGGATGTGCAGAGCTGCGCCATTAGCTGTTGGCAGCACAGCAATCCCCTGAGCTTCTGTCCCGCTGGACAAGTTGCGGTTAAACGCAAGCGCTACGCTGCCTGTTTCCGGGTCAATCGTATAGACCGATTGCGTGCCGTTGTCCGTAGAAGCATACAGCTGACCGTTGTATACTTCGGCTCCTTGAATGCGATCGATGCTTTGCGTGAGCGGAACGGTTTTGATGAAATGCATGTCATCGAGACTGAATACATTCAGGTTGCTCGCATTGCTCCACTGTGCCGTGTACACTTGACCACGCTGAGCGTCAACAGCAACCCAAGGCACTCCACCTGGATGCAGGTTCAACGGCAACGCGTACGAAGTACCTGTGTATTGCAGCGTTTGTGCATCATAGAGCGCAAGGAAGGGATGTTGATAGTTGGAACCGTCTTCGATTGGGGCATAAATTTTGCCATTATAATAGCTGATGTCCCCAATATGATCACCGCCCAAGCTGGAAATCGCCGAAGGAATCGCCAATGCGTTGCGGGCTTGAACCGTCTTGCCGTCAATACTGGTGCGAAGTAAGCCGGCATTCGAATTGAAAATCCAGCCGCTTCCGTCTGAGGTAACACCTTGTCCACGTTCCAATGCATCGAGCAGCCAGTAAGTTTGACTAGAAACCTGGTGCCACGCCGCTGCCGAAGCAACACCTGCAAGAGAGCCTAACAGCATCGTGCTTACCGCCAACATCGAAATTTTCTTACCCATTTTCATCATTCATTCCTCCTTAGATTGGCAACCTTAACTCTTCTATATCGTAAGCTTTTTCCCCCATTCGTTATTGAACAAAACACGTAATTCATTGAACAAAATCGTCTTGGTTTGTATAGTTATTTTGAAGCTAATAGCCTCCAATAAAAGCCGCTATTAACGAAAAAAAAACCACTCTCCGTGCGAATAAGAGCTGCATAAAGACTCTTATTTGCACAAAAAGGGAAGGGCTGCCTCTTACAGCAGACTAGGGGATTTATTCACTTCATCACTTAGAGATGCATTCATTCGCATACTGCATAGGCGTAATGCCCGTCAGCCTCTTAAACAGCCTGGTGAAATGGCCTTGATCAGCAAACCCGGCCTGTAAGGCGATCGTCTTCAGGCTTTCCTTGCCATACTGGAGCAACACTTTGGAGCGTTCTACCCGCATGCGGATAAAATATTGGTGAGGCGTATAGCCGGTTTGCTTTTTGAAAAGACGGATCAAATGAGGCGAACTCACATTAGCTACTGAGGCCAGTTCGGTCAGTGCAAGGTCTTGGTCTAGATGCTCGCGCATGTACTGAATAACTTCAGATATTTGTTGATGAGTAAAACGGCTAGGAGCAGCCAGCGGACGGGAACTCACAGCGTAATACTGGAGCAGATGGAGAACTGTCATCGTCGCAAGTGCGTCTCGATACAGAGCGCCATGAACACCCTCGCTTCTGATTTCCTCCAGCATCCAACTGCCCAGCTGCCATAGCTTCGCATCCTGCACCTGTGCTTTATGCCTGATTTCGATGGAGCCCGGCTGACCGAATCCCGACTCGTAAGCCATTGTATCGAGGAAAGAGGGAGCAATTTCAATGAGGAAGAGCGAGCCCTCGTGCTGTATCAAGCTGTAGGGATATCCGTGAGGGCAGATATGCAGCTCACCACTTTCCGCTGAACGATCCGAGCAGCCATAAATGGTAACGACTTTCTGGCTGCCGCCATCTATTTCGGCCTCATCATTGTCCTTGAAATAAGGAGGAACACTTGGCCAATAGAAGAAACGCACATTCTCCCAACGCAACTTTTCGCTTGACAAGGCAGGACCCTGCAAATTGATCACCCTATTTTCCATTCATTCAACCAACTACTTCTGAATGAGCCCCATGATGTGAGTCCATCTCTTCTCATGATCCTCGCCAAGATACGTAGGGCGAAAGCCCAATCTCCAGTAAACCTGAATCGCTGCTAACCGGAAATCGTCGGTTTTGAGAGTTGCGCTGCTGCGGTATTCACTTCTCATCTTGTGCAGTGCCGCCAAGGTTACGGCACGACCAAGCCCTTGTCCTGCATACTCAGGCAAAGCCCCAACCATGTGCAAGTAACCGGAATCCTCCCCTGTTTCTTCCCGCTCCCAAGCCGTTGCGGTTGCTACAGGCTCGCTCCCCCGGCAAATAAACTGCACACGCTCTATTTGAAAATAGGGAGATCCGCCGATCTTCTCCTCGAAGGTGATCCTTTTTTCAAAAGAGCGCTCAATGATATGCTCCCAGACGGCTTCATCACCTGGCTTGAAATGACGAAGTGAGTATCCTGGAAGAAGTTCAAGTGCCGACAAATCGGCTAAACTTTCCTTATGCATAAACAGCTTGGATAGGGGTTCGTTCAAGCGTCTTTCCCTCCATTCTTGGCTTTATAGTCCGGAAATACCATTGTTTTGCCTCCAGCTGCTACAGATGCCGTCGATAGCGCAAACACAGAACTCCATGTTGCCGCATCGTAGACATCTACCATAGGAGCACGCTGTTCCTCAATCGCTGCGGCAAATTCCACGAAGACGAGGAAGTCGCCGCCGCCATGCCGGAAATGAGCCGCTTCATGGCCCCACGCCTGCCAGAGCGGATGGTCGAACTGAGGCTGGTAGCGGCTTAGCGGCTCCCACATAGCCGTTCGCCCGTCATCTTCTTGAGACGACACCTGTTTCAGCCAAATCAGATCCTGCTCCCGTTCATGGCGACCTGACGTATACCCCCCCTCCGTTCCTTGCACAACATAATGCGTCGGATTGGGAGGCCTTGCAGATGTCCAGTCTACGCGCAAAGTAATCAGTACACCTCGCTCTGACTGAACAACCACTACGGAGGAATCTCCTTGTTGCCAATAGCCTTGCTGCGCGGCTGGGTGCTGGCCGCCATATTGTTCATGGAAGTAATTTTGCAGCGATCTGGAAGGCGAAGTGAAGGCGGTTAAACTCTTCAGTCGATCCCCGCCAGCTTGGTTCGTGCCGAGCCAATGTGCCAGCGGGCCGAGCGAATGCGTCGGGTAATTCATACCATTGTAATCACGATGCAGCTGTCCACGCCACGTGAGCGAGCCGTCAGCCTGTGCGATGAGATGACGGCAATCATGAAGATAACCGCCTTCCATATACGTTATTTCGCCCAGACACCCCTGATTAATCAAATGCCCTACAGTCAGAACCGCGCGGGAAAAGCAATAATTTTCGGCCATCATATAACATAAGCCTGTACGCTGCACGGTTTCCACCAGTTCCCATGCCTCATCCAAGGTCTGAAAGGCTGGAACCTCGCTAAGCACGTGCTTCCCCGCGAGCAAAGCCTCAACGGACTGCCGAGCGTGAAAGGGCATCGGGCTAGCGATATAAATAGCTTCAATGGTCTGGTCTTGAAGCATATCCTGATAATCCGTGTAGGTCGTAACGCCAGGGTATTGAATCTGCCAAGCTCCCAGGACAGCTTCGTTGACATCGCATATGGCTGTCAGTTGAATCTGGGCAGCCAGCAACCCAAGCGCCCGTTCCAATCGGCCTCCCCGATTACCTCCAACAATGGCAAGACGCAGCGGCCCTTTTGTCATCCCTGATGACCTCCAAACGACGAGCCCTTCCGAGCGCTGACGTTTGACGATAACGCATCTCCCTCGGCCTCAGGAAAGGGTTCAAAATAAGGCATATGCCGACTGACGATATGAGCCCATTCCTTGACATTCCTATCGTCAAACTTGATTAGTTCCACACTCACTTGTCCATCTTCCACCGTAATCAGCCGAAATGCTGGAATATCAAGCATTGCAGCTGTCTGTACGAAATACCAGTCCTGTTCCCTTACAATCGAGTTGATATGATTATGGCCGTTGAAATAGAAACCTACACCCGTATGCTTATTCAGAATACGGCGCAGCTGGACAGCCTCGTGCAGCGACATCATCGCTTCTGTTGATCGCGCAGTTGTTCCATAAATGGGATGATGGGCAAATACGAGAAGAGGTTTATCGGATGGCTCACTCAGATTAGCTTCCAGCCAAGTCAACTGCTCCTCCTCCATGAACCCGCTCCAATCCGTTACTGTTTCTCGCGCCGTATCCAGCATGATCAGTGTCGCTTGCTCTGTTTCTATCCGCTCGTAGGGCTTCAGCCCCGTAGCCGCTAGAATTGCTGCCTTATCGTGCGTATAGGTATCATGATTGCCCATAATATGGATGAAGCGAACCCGATTTCCGCAGCTCTCTACTTTGCTGAAAATATAGTCGAATTCGACAAGCTCTCCAGCATTGGCCATATCGCCAATCGCGATATGATAATCCGCCTCTGTCTCCAAAAAGGCAGATAACACATAATCAAAGAAAGCGTCACGCGCTTTCACCACCTCAGGACGGTTCAGAACGATAGACGGATAATGCAAATCTCCAATCATAGCAATTTTCATACTGATCCCTCCGCTGCTTTATCCTTTAATTCCCGAATGCATGAAGCTGGAAATAAACTGCCGCTGAAAAATGAGAAAGCCAATAAAAATAGGCGCCACCACCAGAAGTGTTGCTGCGCAAACCTCTGTCCACTGACCGCCTGACTCCGTAGATTTGGCGAAGAGCGCCAAACCGACGGTGAGCGGTCGATTTTCTACAGAGTTAGTCACAACGAGCGGCCACAAGAAATTATTCCAATGATAGCTGAAGGAAACGACGGCGAATGATAAGTAAACAGGCCGTGAAAGCGGCACATAAATTCGCCACAACAGGCCCAGACGCGAACAGCCTTCGACACGCGCAGCTTCTTCAAGCTCATAAGGAAGCTGTTTGAAAGCTTGCCGCAGCAAGAAGATACCGAACGAAGAGGCGAAATAAGGAAGCATGACACCAAGCTTCGTATCGAGTAGCCCCAATTCTTTGAGCACATGATAATTGGAGAAAATGAGCACATCTGGCGGCACCATAATCTGCACCAAGAAGAGAATAAACACCAAATCCCGACCAGCAAAACGTACTCTCGCAAAGGCATAGGCGGCAAGCGTTAGACTCAACAGC
Source organism: Paenibacillus sp. HWE-109 (assembly GCF_022163125.1). NCBI lineage: Bacteria > Bacillati > Bacillota > Bacilli > Caryophanales > Paenibacillaceae > Paenibacillus > Paenibacillus sp. HWE-109. The sequence goes on from NZ_CP091881.1 coordinate 4,544,839, forward strand.
TGCACGCACAGCACACCGCCTGTAAGGATTAATGTCGTGAGATAATACTGACCGAATGGCGCCTCCTGCCATACCGTAATGAAATTATCCAGTGTCCATTCCAAGGACCAGTGGAAGCCCAGCGCAGCATCCTTCGGACGGAAGGCTGTCCAAACGACCCACGCCATCGGTATGAGCCATAACAAACCAAGGATATACATGCAAACATGCCACAGCGTCTGTCCTATGAGGCGGCGAACGCTTGAGGGAAAGCCAGTCCTCATCTGTATTTCTTTGCGGCTGTTCGTTCGTTGACGGCCAAGCTGCAGCTCAATTTGATTCATACGATCCCTCCTATGAAGCTTTCTTCCCGACCACTGCTACTCATAATGGATTTTGCGATCCCATCCGAAAAATTGCAGCGAAGATACAATCAGCAGCAGAATGACTAGCACGACCGTCATCGCCGCTCCCATCCCTTGGTCGTTATAACTGAATGCCGTTTCGTAAATGTAGTAAAGGAGCAGACTGCTGGCGTTATCCGGCCCGCCTTTGGTCATAATCCACAAGTGATCAACCAACTTGAAAGCATTCGTTATTGCCACAATAGCGACGAACAGCGAAGTCGGCATCGTTAACGGGATCGTAATGCGCCAAAGCACCTTCCACATGCCAACGCCATCCACAGAAGCTGACTCATACAAATCCTTGGGTATCTGCTGCAAGGCGGCTAAATAGAACAGCATGAAATAGCCCGCTTCTTTCCAGATGATCATGACGATCAAGGCGCCCATTACCGTTCCAGGCTGACCCAGTAGACTGACTTCCTGCTCACTGAACCAGGATGCTACATGAGCAAGCAAACCAAATTTAGGTGTGTATAGAAATAGCCAAATATTAGCTACAGCAATCATTGGAATCATATTCGGATAGAAATAGGCGACCCTAATGAAGCCCTTTCCACGAATCGCTTTATCGGCAAACAACGCCATTACAAAAGCAAGCGCCATCGAAGTTGGCACAGTGCCAAGTCCAAACCAGATATTATTGATGAATACTTTCAAGAACACAGGATCTTCCAGCAGCGCTGCATAATTCCCCAGCCCATTGAAGACCGGCACGGGTGTGGATAAGTCCATTCGAAATAGACTAAGCCAGGTTGTCTTGAAGATCGGATAGTAAGTAAATAAACCAAGTATAAGCAGTGAAGGGAGCAGCAAGCCCCACCCCAAACTGTTCCGCTTGAGTCTTTCGCTCCAGACGGTATTCATAAGGCAAGTCTCCTTCAGTAAATGCAGCGCCCATCGACCAAGCGCGATGAATTGCGGGCCCATGGGCTGCGGCATTCACAAACAGTCAGTGTTTACTTGTTAAATGGCGCGAGTGCGCGTTCCGCTTCTTCCTGCGCTTTCTTCAGCGCAGCTGCCGGATCGATCGTCCCCGATAATACGGCCTGAATCTGGTTCGTGAGCGCCGTCGATACCTTGCCATGGTTATGTGTGGATAACTCTGCATGCGCATATTGAAGCTGATCGCGGGCAACGAGCGCCTGCGGGAAGCTTGCTGCGTATTTCTTCATCGTATCGGTCTCGAACGCGGATTTACGCACACCTACATAGCCTGTCCCGACACTGAACTGCGCAGCTTGCTCCGGTTCTGTCATGAACTTGACGAACTCCCAGGCTGCAGCTTGTTTTTTCGGTTCCGTATCTTTGAAAATATACATGTTGCCGCCACCCGTTGGTGAGCCGAATTGTTTCTTCATTGGAGGGAACGCAACACCAAAATCGAATTTCGCGTTATTTTTCACATTGGTCAAATTCCCGCTCGTATGAACCATCATCGCTGTTTTGCCTTGAATGAAGTCAGTTGGTACCGTTGCCCAATCGATAATTCCTTCCGCCATCGCCTTATGCTTGCGGGAAAGATCCAGCCAGAACTGCAAGGCTTCTACGTTCTCAGGCTGGTCGAACATGACTTTCTTGCCGTCTGGAGACATGAGATTAACTTTCGGATCCGTGTGGTTCTGAAGCGCGAAAAGCTGCAGCATCCAATAAGAATCGTCATTCCCAGGTATCTCCAAACCTGCATGTCCGTCACGCTTTAGCTTTTTGGCGTAATCGATCAGGTCATCCCACGTTTTCGGTGGTTTCTCCGGGTCGAGCCCAGCTTCCTTAAACATTTCCTTGTTATAGTACAGAACTATGGTACTGCGTTGGAAGGGAATACTGTACGTTTTACCGCCTGTTTGCGTATCTTCAACAAAAGCCGGATAGAAATCTTTCATATTAATACTGGGATCTTTGGCAATAAAATCATCCAGCGGGATAATGGCGTTCGAGTCCAGCATGGTATATAGTTCCGTAGACATCATGACGGCCACATCCGGCGGCTGCTTCGCTTGAATCCCGGATTGGATTTTGATCGTGTTGTCTCCATAGTTGCCTGTGTAGACAGGTTTCACTTTGATATTCGGATGAGTCTCCATGAATTTGTTCGTCATTCCGTCGATCACCTTCATAACCGGTCCGCCTACGTTAACGGGATAGTAGAAAGTCAGCTCTACGGGCTCATTCGCCGTCTTTGCGCTTGCGGCAGGTGCTGTTGAAGCTGATGAAGATGGTGTGGGGGAAGCGGGGCTTGATGTCGCGGTTTTGTTAGCCGTTTGTCCGCAGCCTGCCAGAAGTGTCATGCCGACAGTTGGCAGCAACAACCATTTCAAATAGGTTTGCATGGGTCGTTTCTCTCCTTTTTCTTGTTCACATAGGCTTGATTGCACCCTTCTCATTTAGTATAGAAGCGATTTTGACGCAGGGACATGACAGGCTTTGACGGATTGTTTACCTCTTTGTTAAGCTCTGAGCGAATGCGAGGCGAATGTATCGCTTTGTTAAAGAGCTCGTAAATGGCTTCACCATTTGTCCTTTCGATTTATCATTTTTTGCTAACCATTTATCAACTAGTCCTGATAACGCGAGGGGGAAACCCCTCTAACTTTTTTAAACATGCGTGTGAAAGAGCTTAAATTCTGATAGCCCAGTTTCTCAGAAATTTGAGTGAGAGGCAGTCCGTTCTTCATCAGGGCCATGGCGGCTTCCGTCTTCTCATAGAGGACATATTCGGTGAAGCTTGTATCCGTCTCTTCTTTGAATATACGGCTCAAGTAAGAATTATTCATATGAAACGTATCCGCTATCTCCTGCAGGGAGAACTCCCTGTGCATGTTGGATTTGATATACTGTTTGATCAATAGAATAAGCGTTGATTTATCGTCTTGCGCATAACACTCTGCTACAGCCTTCCCGACTCTGCGCACTTCCTCCAACAGCAGATCTGACAGTTCTCCGAGCCTTGCAGCCGCATAGATCAAGTCAACCAACTGATGGTTGGTAGAAATAGCCGCAGTGGTCATCTCTTCGCAGGCTGACCACAGGCGGAAGAGCATCTCCGTCATCATATTTTTGACAATATGAGGATGCAGGAAAGGAGGCTCTACAAGCGATTCGCACAGTGCCCCAATGAGTGGAGCCATGTCTGCAAATTGGAGAGCCCCAATTCGGTCGTAAATCTCTTTTTTCAATTTCTGAACAGGTTCTGTAACTGTATCGTGAATCCATTGTTTGTTTGAAGAGTAAATATCACCGTTGTAATTATAAAATTCAAGCTGCAGCAGTTCGGCAGCTTGAAGATCATGTGCACGCCATTCATAAGGATCGTGGAAGATGGCACTCATTGCGATGGTTATGGTCACATCCAGCTTATCCTGTACCGCTTCTTTCCAACGCTGCGTTTCCTCTGTTGAAGGCGCTCCAGCGAAGATCAGGTGCAGCCTGCGCTTGGAAGCATCCTCGACCAGCCCTAAGCAGCGGCTCCCCAAGTGATGCAGGGTCAACGGCTCGAGATCCGCGTCCATCTGGGGCCATGCCATCATCGCAGCAGCTTGTTTACCCAGCTGGATCACCCATGCTTGGAAGCGGTTCGCTTCTATGAGTGACGCAAATTCCTCCAGCTGTGCATCTGAACGCTCAGGCTCGGATTTAGGCAGAACACCGTCGAGCCAGCTGCGCAGAAACCTTTTTTTCCGCTGTGCCCGATCTGCTTCACGCGCGTCTGTTCCGTTGCCCGCATGGCGTTTGAGACGCAATTCAACCGAAATATTTTGCAAAATATCACAAAGTTCCTTCATATCCAGCGTCGATTTCAGCAGAAAATCAGTAACCTGCAGTTGAATAGCGCTCCGCGCATACTTCATATCCTGATGGCAGGTGAGGATAATGAATTTGGCATCCTCCCTGTGTTTCTTGGCAAACTGAATGAACCGCAAACCATCCATTTTGGGCAGTTCAATATCCACGAGCACAATATCGGGCAGATGGCGTACGAACATTTCGTAGGCTTCCGAACCGTCGCTTGCTTCGCAAACAAGTTCCATGCCTAGCGTTGACCAGGGAACTGCCTTTTTTAAACCTAGCCGCACCAGTACTTCATCCTCAACAATCATGACCTTCATAACGGGTCACCTGCTTTCTCTTCGTTTATGATCAAAGGCAATGTAATTTCGATTCGCGTCCCTTCACCCAGCTTGCTGTGCACCCGGACCCCGTAGTTGCTGCCATATTCCAGCGATATTCGCGCTTGCAAATTGAGCAGGCTGATGCCAGACGTAGACTCGCCCTTCCTTTCTTGATCTTGGGGAACCAGAAGCGTTCGCAGCTTATCCGCCTCAATGCCATTGCCGTTGTCTTCAATCCAAATGCACAAGCCTTCCTCCCTCGCATGAATGCGTAGGCAAAGTGTAGGCTTACGGTCGAATGGCGTGCAGAAGCCATGCGTGATCGCATTTTCAAGTAAAGGTTGGAGTGTAAATTTGGGGATGCTAGCCTGCAGCGCCTGCGGTTCAATCTCCACATTCAGTTCGATTCGCTGCATCGAGCGTATTTCTTGGAACCGGATGTATTGGAGGGCATATTCCTTCTCCTCCTCCACTTTGCTGAACAGCGTGTGCGCATTTTTCAACGTATAATCGAGCATACGGGTTAGCGCTAGAATCGCGTCAGCCATGATCGAGTTTCCGTGCAGAACGGCCATGAAGCGCAAGGCATTGAGAGAATTATGCCAAAAATGCGGCCGCATTTGCTCTTGCAGCACATGGACCTCCAACCTTCTCTTCTCACTCTCCACTTCCTTAATCGTTTGAATCTGTGTTTGAATTTGTTCGAAGAACCGATAGATGCCTCCATTTAATGTCTCTAGCTCCTTAAACCCTTTGTAGACATACCTCTCCGGAGACTCGCCTTCTCCCGCTATGCGGACAATTCGCGACATTCTCTGTAGAGGAAGCAGCAGCTTCGTATACAGAAGGTAGCCAAAAGTGACAATGAGCAGCAGCGAAAAAGCCGTCGTAATGCCCGTCGTCTGCCATATGCTTATACTCTCGGCATGCAGCGATGCCATGGGCATGATCGACAGCACCTTCCACGTCGTCGAAGGAATCTGCTTATAGATAAAATAGCAATCCTGACCTGCCAATTTCAGTTTGCCTGAACCTGCATCATCGCCGCTATTGCCGATAAGCTCGTCCAACCTTTTTCTATCCAGCGCTTGCAGATAGCTGGATACCTCTGAAGAAGGCTGCGTATTGGCGAACAGCACCTGATCTTCCGGTGATAGGATAAACACGGCATTCATTGGATTTATTCTTACCGTATCGAGCAGCGTCTCAATGGCGGAACCGTTCATTTTGATCGTGAGCGTTCCGATTGAATGGTCGTCTTGGAGCATATTTTTGCTGATGTACAGCGCTTGAGGGAACGCACGGTAATGAAAATCAGGGGCTACGTCGGAGTGAATAAAACTGTTGTCGAGAAATAAACGCGTCCCATACCAAGGCATTGCAGACAAGGTCGCTTTGAATCGCTCTTCCTCCTCTTGATCAATCGGCGGATAAGCGAATACACGGTTTTGATCGGTAAGAATTTGAATATACAAAGGGAGCCGCAGCCGAAAATAACTCAAATATCCTTCAATGACCTCTTTAGGAACATCGTGATTGTCTTGAATGCGGCGCGTTAAATCCGTCTTAACGGATAACGTGCGTGCAAAATCATCTATATAATTCAGATAGTTAATGAGATTGACAGAAAGCGAGTCCATTTTATCAAATACGATTTGATTGTATTGTTTCTGAATCGTAGCCGTCGATTGTTTGCTAATAATCATTCCCTGAAAAGCAATTAGAAACAGTACGGTATACGAAATAAGCGCAAAAAGCAGCATTTTCCAGCCGCTCAGCAGACTTCTAATTTTTCCCTTTGGCAGCATGTTCCATTCTCCTTGAGCCTTCTGCTTGTATATGACACAGTATAGTCGCTGCGCATTATCCAAAGATTAAGAGGAATGTGTGTTTTGTGTAAATCCAATTGAAGGAAATAATCCGCACATAAATGCCTGTTTCCACATAAAAATAGGTGAATCACGCTTACTGATCTAGGAATTGGGGAGGAGCCCATGATCGTAATCGAAGGCAACAACAGAGTCATATTTGGAGAAAATACGCTGTCTGAATTAGAATTTGCCATTTATCAAAAAAAGCTGAACAGCCCTCTAACGTATCAATATGATTCGCTTGGCACCCTGTTATTTGAACTGGACATGCGAACCCAAATTGTGGAGTCCTCAAGAGCGCTGAGTAAAAGCGGTGTCTATTTTGCTGGTTTCGACAATACGCAATGCAATCGGGCCTATTGGCACCTTACAAATCACGGGAGATTTCAGTTGAAACCAGGCGCTGCCCCGCAGGATGCCATAAGAGATATTTTCAAAAATGGCACTTCTTACGCATTCGAATGCTCAATGGCTGTTGTCATCATCTTGTACAAAGCCATACTGGAGTCCATAGATGCCAGACAATTCGATATCTTATTCTCGGACCTTTTGCTATTCGATTGGCAATCCAACAGCAACTTGCATCTCATCGACCGGGGTGTGATTGAAGAAGCCGTAAGTGGGGACATCATTTATTTTGAGAACCCCGAATACGAACCCACAATTCCTTGGGGCAAAGGAGAAAACGTCATTATGATGGAAAACGATCATTACTATGGACATGGTTATGGTCTGGACCTCGCTTCCGAGCAAGAAGTCATTATGATCCTGAATAAACACAGGATGCCTGGCAGCACCCAGTCCGCCTTTCGGACGGATCGCTTCGTGCATCCAGATTTCTCCTATTTTTCGCTCTTTCAAAACAGCAAGCGGAAGCAACCCATTATTGCCAAAGTGGGGGAAGCGATCTATGTCCAAAAAGGTTGGACGCAACCCAAATCGGGCAGATAAGCCCAATTTTTATAGACATGTGCCCTATTTTCCATCACCTGCATAGGATGACATATGCCTACACCGAAAGGGGAACAAAACATGATTAAAGAAAATGTATCGCTAGAGGGAACACTCCCTACTTATCCAGCTGCAACACGTACGGAGGTTCATATGCCTGCGCAGCAAGCCCCAACATGGACGGGTGCCCAGCTTCCAGTTCAACAAACGCCAGCATGGACAGGGGATAATCTCCCCATCTATCAACAACCGATGACAACACCTGTCGTGTACCCACCTGCACATCAACAGCTCCAACACGCCGGCCATGCGCAACCTCATCATGTCTACCATCCGCACCATGCTCAAACACCTCACCCTATACATCATCATGCCTATCATCCGATGCATCATCACGCCTATCATCCTGTACACCATCATGCGTATCATCCTATGCATCATCATACTTACCACCCTGTACATCTCCTTGGCTACCATCCACAGTATCACCATATGCTGTATCCGCAACAACATCATACTCATCACATGCAACATCCGCATCATCATCAAACCCACCATACACATACTCAGAATGCGCAGCACTCCCAACAACACCACAATCCGCAGCATCATAATCAACAACAAAATCAATAGCACGGGCGGACCTACCCTTCACGCCGAACAAAACAAAAAGGCTGCCGATACCGGCAGCCTTTTTGTTTCCTGCTATAAGTCTTTATTCAGCATCATCTCGAGAATAAGTTTATCAATCTCCGATGTCGCCTCATTACCGATACGGCAAAAGTTGTCGATCGTCTTCTCAGCTTCATTTTCGATAAACCCATTCGTAGAGGAAATCGTCATTCCTTTGGATGCGAGAAGCGCAGATTGCACTGCCGCACTTGTGCAGGTGGCTACTTTCATCGCGCAGCCGCCCTTTGCTCCATCGCACATCATCCCCGACACATTGCCGAGCATGTTTTGGATTGCTGCTTTGATCTCCGCTTTACCTCCGCCAAGCAAATAGGTGATGCCGCAGCTTGCTCCGGTGCCGGATACGGTAACCCCGCATAAGGCGGATAATCGGCCAAATTTGGATTTAATATGAATCGTGACCAAATGGCTCAAAGCAGCGGCGCGAATGAGCTGCTCTTCGGTGGCGTCAAGCTTTTCGGCTGCTGCTATTACAGGATTAGTCGCGGCAATGCCTTGGTTTCCGCTTCCCGAATTCGCCATGACCGGCATGGAGGAACCCGCCATCCGGGCATCTGATCCCGCCGCGGCAAGCGCCATGGCATGAGAGATTAAGTCGTCGGACAGAATACCTTTTTGCACATTTTCTTTAATCGTCTTACCGACTTCGAGACCGTATGCATGTTCCAAACCATCCAATCCCGCTTTGCGGTTTAACTCAATGCTTTGCTTTACCAAACCGAGCTCGGCAAGATCCACCGTGTTCACGAATTCGACGATCGAATCAATCGTCAGCTCGCTGCGATCTTCTTTGGAGCTCTTAAAACTCGCATTGGCGCAGCCGCCCCTATCAATGATCTGCCCGTCAACTTCTATCAGTGTGATATTCGTATGGTTATCCGTAATAACAACCTTCGCGTACCTTGTCTCTGCTTCAATAATGACTTCAATATATAATTTCTTGGGTGTATCGGCGAGATGAACAACAGAAATCCCTCGTTCCACCATTTCCTGCGCCACAGTAATATCTTCCGGCTTAATATCGGCAAGCACTTCAAGCTGTTTCTCTGCATTTCCGGCAATTGCCCCCAAAGCAGCGACAAAATCGATCCCTGTCAAACCCGTCCCGGGTATACCGACTGCAAGTGCATTCTTGATTATGCCTGCGCTTGCGTAAACTGTAATTTTATCGATATTGCCATCCACATAAGTCCTAGCCTTGGCAGCAGCTAAGGCAATCGCAACAGGCTCCGTACAGCCAAGCGCGACGACGAGTTCGTTTTGCAGTATGTTTAAGAATGTATCCGTCCTCATGATGAGCCTCCCTTAACACCGAAAGGCATCAAAAAACCTTCGAATGATTCCTAAAATATACTATAGTTGCTTCGCGTAGATCAACTCGTAATTTTTGAGAACGGTCACAACAGTTTGGCATTCGCCGCCGCGTCAAACACTTGACGCTCTTTGCCATTGTATAGAACAGCCGATTTGGCTGAGATGACTTCACCTGCCACCGTTACCTGTTTATCCGAGAAATTAGCGATGACTTTCAGATCATTCCCATACTGTGCGCTTTGCACAAGCCGATCCTCCGTAAGGACCGAGAACCCGCTCATCTGACGGCTAACAGCCTCTCGGTGAAATGGTGACCATACTTTCAGAAAGCCAAGCATGCTTGCTTTATCTTTGTCCCATGCCTTGCGATCCAAGTGATAGAGCGGCGGGACATTGTACAACAGCTCATAGAGCATCCGGTCTGCTTCCTCGCCCTTAATCTTGTAGCTGCCCCACTCCCAATGATTCGTTGTAATGATTGTATCGTTGTAGATCAATTTATAGAGCGGAACAGAGTAAGCAGGATCGATGTAAACTTTCTCATAGAGCGGTTTAATGGGCACAGGCTTGCCATAGCGCTCGGGAATTCCATCCTTGGCGTAGTAGCCTCCAACATAGTATGGACTGTTCTTTTGATCTCTCATATCAGGGTCCCCCCAAGCAATGACAGGACTTTCAATACCTTGCGCGAAGGCAATCACACTGCTGGCAAAGTCGTTGCCTCCTTCCGAGCCGACAACCATTTTCTTGTCTGTGGCAAAATAATCGAGCCTTTCCAAGCGCGCTTGCAAATCCTGTTGCTGCGTGGTCGGATGGGCTGGAGAGAAATCATCATAGATTTCCCCCGTGGCATCACAGTCCACGAACCAGGAGTTAAAGCTGATTCCGTCCTGCATAATGCCAGACACACGCTGTTTGACACTTGGCATCGCCAGTGTAGGGTTCAGTTTGCGCCCACGCTGCAAAAATCCAGCGACTTTGGTGTTATTCTTGCGCGTTACCGTCGCATTCTCATAGAGCGTTGGGTCTGGGAAGGAAGCCGTATTCCACGAAGGATCTCCTTTTTCATGAATAGAATGATAGGAATCATATGGAGCAATGAGGTAGCCGTTCTTGCTTCCCTCGCTAACCATTTGAGGATTCATCAAGCCACTCGACCAGTTGGGAAGGCCCAGCCAGGCATTTTCGATGCCCGCTTCCCGCATATCTTTGATTAGCTGCGTCGAATCGGATTGTCCCCAATCCGCTAATTCACTGACGGCATCCAGCAGAATACTTTTGAGAAGCAGCTTGTTCAAATCATATAGTTTTTCCTCGCTCAGCTTGTCAACTCCCATCCCAATGAGTTTGCGAGCTTCCTCACCAGGGTTAGGAAACTGGGCTTGCGTATAAAATTCTCGCATTTTCAAAGCCTGATTCAGCGCGGTGAGAACAACTTTCTTCTGATATTTGTCCATAAAATCCTGATTGGAAATTTGCTTGAGCACCTGTTCCAGTTCTGCACTTCCATCCGTTGTAGGAGCCAGAAGCTTAACAAGCCATGACCCAAGCCCTTTGGGAAGCAGCGAGCGCAGCTGAGGCCATTTGACATCGGAATCCGTAAGAATCGATTCGCTCCACAAGTAAATCTGAGGTGCTCCATACAGCTTGCTAATCGAAGGATTAAGCTTGGCTTTTTCCTTCAGAGTGACAATCTTGCCTTGCTCTGCCACATAGTTTTTATAGGGCAGCACAACATTTTGTGGATCATTTGCCGTTACATAGAGGCGGAATCCGTAGCTTTTATCGCTGTTAATCGAAGGAAATTCATGGGTAAATTGAAAGGCTACATTCGGTGAAGCATCGAAGTGAATTTCATTATTGAATTTGTTCGTGACCACATAGACAAGAGACAACTGATTCTTGCCAAGCGCAAAAAAATCCATGGAGAACGATTCGCTCCAACTGAGCGTCTGGTCCTTCAGAAATTCGCGCCAGTTTGCGTCGCTTGCGGGAATGTTTTTCCCTTCGCCTAGAGGCAGCATATAGTTATCCGACTGAACAGAGGGCCACTGGAACTGCTCGGCCCCGGCAGATTCGAGCCGAATGTCGAGATAGTCGCTTTTCTGCTCGATACTGACGTTGACTTTATTCGGATAGGTCCATTTGACAGCATGCTTGGACTTCACCAAGTTCGTCACTTCAGCTTTGGGGAGAGGCAGCGATGCCGGCATTCGCACACCATTTTTCATCAGAACAAGCGCAAATGTTTCCGGATCAACGTCAAATTGAAACTGCTCCACCGCGGCTTTCACCGCAGTAGGTTCTGTTGACTGCAAGCTGATTGTGGGCAATGGTTGCGTAGCCGCGCTGCCCCAACATCCCGTTAAGGATAGACTTAGCATACTTGTTACACATAGCGTTGTTAATTGTTTTTTCATTTGGTACATCCTCCAATTTCCTGATCATCGTTCGACGTCATTGTAAAGGAGCTATGTTACAACAATGTGCCAAAGCGTAAGACAAGAAACAGAGCCAACTTGATTCGAGTTTTGAGAATCTGTCATACTGATGTAACAAAACCATGATATCGTTACAGCCATACAAGAAGGAGGGATCGGTATGAACTTGCTGCTCGCAGACGATGAGACGCTTATGCTGCAGATTTTAAAAGCTTATTTCGTCAAAGATGGGTTTAACGTGCTCCTCGCTCAAGACGGTGAAGAAGCAATCGACCTCTTTTATACGCATAAAGTGGACTTGGCCATTCTGGATTGGATGATGCCCAAACGGAGTGGCATTGAGGTTTGCCAGGAAATGAAGAAATCAAGCCGAACCAAGGTGCTTCTGCTGACAGCCAAAGGAGATCCAGATGACGAGTTTCTTGCTTTGCAGTCGGGAGCCGACGATTATCTGCGCAAACCGTTTGATCCACGCATTTTACGATTAAGAGCGCAAAAATTGCTGAATTTAACTGCGAAGTCCGTCATTGGCGATTTGACTGTGGATATGGAAGCCCAGAAGATTTATCGCGGTGGCAAGGACATCCAGGCTACGAATAAAGAATTCGAATTGATGAGATATCTTGTCGTCAACAAAGGGCACATCGTAACTCGCAAAATGCTGCTCGATCAAGTTTGGGGATTCGATTATTTCGGAGAGGAGCGGACGGTTGACACCCATATTCGCAGGCTAAGAGAGAAGATCGGCGAACACTGGATCAAAACGCACCGAGGGATGGGCTATTGTCTGGAGGATTCGCATGAGTAGACTGACCCGGAAGCTGATTACGCAGATTAGCCTTACGTTATGCGTTGTATTTCTGCTGTCCTTCAGCGTAAATACTTATTTACTGCCCAAATACTTTTTGTATGAGAAAAAAAACAAGCTGGATGAGTTAGTCACGGCGCTCGAGCATATGGAGCTCAAGACACTAGTCGCACAACTTGAGACCATTGCGGAACACAATCAGGTCACCATCGTAGCCAGTTCATTATCGGAGTCCGTCAACGATTTGAATAGTGACTTGTTGGTGCAATTGAACCGCAAAGGCATAACCCTCAGCAAATTTTGGTTGACCGAGGAGAGCATGGTGATCCTCCGCGAGGGCGGAAGGGTCAATAAAATATTTGATCAAGTCAAACTCAAGTCCAGCTTTCTCGTCAATTTCGTGACCGTGGGGGATACCGTATTTGCTGTGGGCGAATCGATTTCTCACTCCGAGGATACGATACAGATCGTGAATCGCTTCAATGCGTATCTATGGATAGGTATGTTTGTGCTGCTTGTCCTGTTGTCCGTGCTGTATACGAAACGCATTGTGAAACCGCTGGCTGAACTAAATCAGGCTGCAGAGGCGATCTCCCGCTTAACTTTCATAAAAACAGACATCCGCACTGGCGATGAAATCGAATCTCTTGCGCATAGCATTAACCAAATGAGTGACAATTTAAAAGAAGCTCATCAATCGTTGGAAGCGAAAAATGCCAATCTCCGGCATTTTATTTCGGATATTTCACATGAACTGAAAACACCATTAGCGTTAATTCACGTTTATGCATCAGGACTTCAAGACGGGCTGGATGATGGCACTTATGCAGCCGTCATTCGCAAGCAGAGCGAAGATATGTCCGGATTGATCGACCGGCTGTTGGAACTGTCTGGACTGCAGGAGGACACCTCTCTCTTTGAACCTGTCGACTTCAAGAAGCTATTTATGGAAACGATAGCGGTCTATGGGAACGCTTTTCGCCAGCAAGGCATCGAACTGCAACTGGACGTGGCTTTGAATGAGGATATTCGCGTGATGGCGGATCGGAGGAAACTGCAATCGGTGTTGAACAATTGGATGAGCAATGCGATGAAATATACGAGTGGAAGCTTCGTTACGATAAAGGTGGAAACCAAGGAGGATGTCTTGCACTTCCAAATTTCGAATCCCACGCATGCTGCAAAAGAAGCCGAATGGGATCGAGTCTGGGAGCCTTTCTATGTGCTGGAGAGCTCCCGCAGCAAAAAATTCAGCGGAACTGGGCTCGGTTTATCCATTACCCGTACCATTCTTCAGCAGCATCAAGCCTCTTATGGCTTGACTGTCCGGGATGGCATCGTTACGTTTTACTTTGCGCTGCCTTATAACTGAACAGACTGCCAAGCACCAAGTATCACAATGCATATCCAAACCCAATATGGAAATACTGGAATTAATTATTAATTAAGGAGCTTGGGTATGCAGCGAAATGATTCCTACCAGAATGCTTCCTCGATCTACGACTGTGAGAACATGCAAGATTTTGTCGGTCAAATCATGCATATCTTGCATGAACCTCCTGATTTGGTCGTACACTCGCTTGTTATTTCGTCAGACATTCAAAGCTTATGTGTTTTTATTGATACTGTGGCCGATCGAGATAAGATTGAACATGAATTACTGCATTTCCTAACTGACAAAACGCTTTTGAGTGATTTGGAATCATCTGATAATCTCATTCACGAATTGCAAGGGAGAATTCCTTTCAGCTTCATTTCAAGTTCATCCGATCTGAAAGTTTGCATCGACAGTTTGCTCAATGGCAGCTGCTTGTTACTGCTTTCCCAGGCAAACCAGGTATTGATCATTAATGCCTCCCAAACGAGTAACCGAACCGTATCAGAACCTCAGACGGAATCCACCGTCCGCGGGCCTCAGGAAGGTTTTACAGAAGATATCGCCATCAACTTGTCACTGCTGCGAAAACGAGTCAAAAACGTCCATTTGCACATCGAGCAAATCACTAAGGGAACAGAAACGAAAACAACGATTAATATGATTTTCCTGGGGAACCTTGCGCCTGTTGAGATCGTGGATGAGTTCCGGCAACGCCTCGCTTCTATCGAAATCGACAGCGTTTTGGACAGTGCATATATCGAGGAATGGATCCAAGACCGGACCTACTCTCCTTTCAAAACTTTACTGGACACAGAGCGCCCTGATATAGTGGCTTCGCACCTGCTGGAAGGACGTATAGCCGTACTCATCGACGGGAGTCCGATTGCCTTGATCGGGCCTATTACCTTTTTCCAATTTTTTATTGCTCCTGACGACTACTATCAAAGAGCTGATGTCGCGTCGCTGCTTCGATTGCTGCGAATACTGTCTTTTATGCTATCTGTATTCGTGCCGTCTCTGTACATAGCAGTCGTTTCTTATCATCAGGAGCTTTTGCCTCACTCCTTGTTGATCAGCATTGCCGCTCAACGGGAAGGCGTCCCTTTTCCTGCCTTTATGGAAGCATTCATCATGATGGTGACGTTCGAACTTCTCCGCGAAGCAGGACTTCGCATGCCCCGCATTGCTGGCCAGGCGATTTCCATTGTTGGCGCATTAGTACTTGGTCAAGCAGCTGTAAGTGCAGGACTTGTTTCCACGGCCATGGTTATCGTCGTCGCCATAACCGCGATTTCCAATTTTGTAATGCCTTCATACAGCTTCGCTATCACGCAGCGGTTGCTGCAATTTTTTTTCATGATCCTGGCTGGCACAATGGGTTTGTTCGGCGTATTGTGCGGAGCGCTGTTTACGATCGTACACTTGGCTTCCATCAAATCTTTCAACATCTCTTATCTCTCTCCCCTTGCGCCGATTTCATTATCCGATTGGAAAGATAGTCTAGTCAGAGTCCCTCGACCCTGGATGAAAACATACCCGCGTTTGAACCGCGCCAAAAGAAAAAGAAGTGGCGGCACATGAGCGCGATAATATGGAAGTGGACTGTCATCTGCCTTTGTATAGGCTGTCTAACAGGATGCTGGGATAAGATTGAGGTCAATCAATTGGCGATTGCCGGGCTGGTTGGAACAGACACGGTGCCGGAGACCCACGAACAGATTGTTTACTACCAAATCATCAACCCCGGTGCGTTCGCTTCCCAAATGGGATCGAACGTCAAATCCCCCGTTTACACGTACAAAGTGCAGGGTCCCAGCAAAGGGGAGTTGGGTTTGAAATCATCGGAAATTTTGCCGCGCAGGTTGTTTACAGATCATTATCAATCCCACATCATTAGCGAAAGGTACGCAAGGGAAGGTTTACGGCCTTTTCTCAACTACTATGAAAGGCAGTACAACAGACGTTCGAGCCTTCTCCTGCTCGTAACGGATTCTCCGCTTGCTGATGTCATGATGACATATATTCCGCTTGAGCGGCTGCAAGGTCGCACCCTGCGTTCGCTTGTCAATAACGTATCCGAATCAACCGGACGGGTTAGCAGAAAATCCAGGGTCAAAGATTTGGTCGAGAACATGGAAACCTCCATGATCACCATCCTTCCCTTGGTCAGCCTTAGTGGATCGAAGCCATCCCTTACTACAGACCGGTACGAACAGATTAATGCTAATCAGAAGAACCTCATACTGACCGGGGGCGCTGTCTTCAAGCATGACCGAATGGTTGGCAAAATGGGGTTGAAGCAAGCCGGCTATTACAATCTACTAAAAGGTGAAGCCAGCAGCTTTTTTGAGTCGGTTGAGATGGATGGAAGTACTGTTGATCTAGCGGCAAGCAAAGTTAAAGTTCATAAATCCTTGTCCATGGTTTCCGGAAAACCGATCTGGATGGTTACGCTAGATATCCGCCTCTCCATCATAAATAACGAGCAAATGAAGGATTTGACCACGGACAACATCGCCAAAATCAAACAACAGTTTAACAACCAAATCATCGAGAAGTCTACGGAGTTATACCTGGAGTCGTGTGAGAAACAGTGGGATTTGTTCGGACTGGAGAACAAGATCAAATACAAGCGAGGAAAAGAATGGGATTATTTGAGAAACCAGAAGAATTCATGGACCCAAACCAAACTGCAAATAAAGGTTAATAGCACGGTTAACGATATCGGTGAGATCATTAATCCGTATAAAGGAGAGTAATAGATGGAACAAAGTAAATTGACCGTTTGGCAATTTTTTGTACTGACACTCTCTTTCTTAATAGGAACTTCATTTTTCTTCCTTCCTGGAGGATTGATCGCCGCTGCCAAGCAAGATGCCTGGATGGTTCCATTGTGGGGTGGCGCCGCAGGCATTCTCATCTCCTTCCTCTGGTTCTATTTAGCTGGCCAATATCCTGGGCTTACAATCGTTCAGATTTGTACCGCAGCTGCCGGCAAAGGATTCGGCGGTCTGCTGGCCCTAATGTACGTAGCCTACTTTACCCAGCTTGCTAGTTTCATCACCAGGAACCTAAGCGATTTCATGAAACAAACCCTCATGCCGCTTACACCATTGACTGTATTCCATGCGATGTTTCTCTTGATTATTGCCTATGCGGTCATCAAAGGAATCGAGACTATCGCCAGGTCGACAGAATTGCTATTTCCCATCGTCACGATGACATTTATCTTTGTGTTCATTTTTGCACTTTCCGAGTGGAACTGGGATCGCTTCCAAGGTATGTTCAGAATGGACGTATGGAAAACAGTCAAAGACACCCGATCCATCTTTGGATTTCCATTTATGGAGGCGCTCATCTTCCTCATGTTGTTTCCCTATGTTCAAGCACGCAGAAAAACTACCTTTATTCTTGCCATCACGGTTGCCACAATCTTATTGAGCGCCACTACATTTTTTACAATCGGCGTGCTGGGTGTTTCCCGCGCTTCTCACGACGCTTACCCGATGTTTGTCATTGTGCAAGAAATTCATGTCGGATTGTTTTTTGAGCATCTCGAATCGACAGTTGCCCTAATTTTGTTGGCGGCTATCTTTATCAAGCTGTCTATCGCCTATTACTGTGCAGTAGCTGGGTTATGTCAATTATTCCAAATCACCAGTCGATCTTGGCTGGCGTTGGCGTTCATTCTACTCATTTCCGGACTTGCCTTAGGCTATGACAATATGGTCGAAAATATAGAATTCAGCAAGAAGCACGACTTCGAGTATTCGTTATTTTTCAGCTTCATCATCCCTGTGCTGCTGCTTCTCATAACATGGATGCGAAGAAGAAAAAAAGAAAAAAAAGAGGAGCCATGTTCCACATGATCTGGTTCATCCTATTCGGCTCTCTCGCGTTGATCATCAGCGTAATCATCATGATTCAAACCCGCAGAAAGACAAAGGAAATCATTGTATTTGCAGCCATCTCACTGCTCGGTTTTGCAGATTGGATAAGCATTTTGATGGACCGAAAATTCAAATCAACCAAACTGATCGGCTTGATTATTGATACGATTTCCTTTTGGAACTAAGCCATCAGCCGCGGGTCCCGTCTGGCTTGATGAAGGGCTGCCAGTCCACTCTTGATTCGGATAAACAAAAGGGCTGCCCCCAGGTTTTAACCCTGGGGCAGCCTTGTACAGACTACAGTTTGTTGTATAATCGAACTCAAACTTGATTTTTGGGGATACCATTTAAACTTGGGACGTAATCAGGGGCCTCGTTGTTCGTGAGCGTTTGTTCTTCTTCGAGGAAACTAGCGTTATTCTGCTGATTGTTCTTTTTATCTGCTTTGTTATCTTCGCGGTCATACTTGGGATCTGCATCATTTTTGGGCATAGTGTTCACCTCCATTATCTCTCAGTTAGTATGAGATGATGGTTGGCCTTTTATTCCAAGAAGATGCCTGCTACTACCGGTTCTGAATTTATGCCATAATGTAACAAAGGTTGATTACTAATTAAGGAGATAACCATGCCCAAACAACGTCAACTCATAGAACCTTCTGACTTCGAGCGAATGAGAGTATTTCAACAGCCAATTTCTGTATTTATAAATGATGAAATTATTGGCGAGAACGTACGCATTCAATCCCACGACGCCGAATTTGTTTTTAGTACTACTGGAGAACGGTACGTTAAAGCAGATTGTAAATTTCTTAGTAAATGATTAAGGATTTGTGCCGTATACTTCAAATTCGAATAATGAATATCCGTAAGAAGTTCCTCTACCCGTGCCATATACTCTTACATATCTGGCACTCTGAGAGGCAATCGTAATATTGTCTATGGCACCATCGCCAGTTGATGTTGAATAGACATCGGTCCAGTTCGTAGGAGCTCCGCTATCTGTAGATATTTGAATCTTGTAAGTCTTCGCATAAGCCGCTTCCCAAGTTAGCTTCACTTGATTTATGTTCTTTACAGAACCAAGATCAACATAGATCCACTGAGGATCAACTCCCTCGACACTTGCCCATCTTGTAGCTGCATTGCCATCGAAGGCTTTGGCCGGTACAAAGCCCGATCCTTCGTTAGAACTGGAGACACCCGTCTTGTTCAGAGCTAGATTGGACGGTGGTGTCGTTCCGCTGGTTGTTGTAGCTGTTGCTGTATTGCTTGGACCGGATAGGTTGCCGGCAGCGTCAACAGCTTTGACCGTGTAGCTGTATGAGGTAGAAGCCGTAAGTCCTGTATCACTGTAAGAAGCAGTTGTTGAGGTTCCAACTTGTGTGCCCGCACGATAAATCCGATACTCGGTAACGCCAACATTATCCGTCGAAGCCGACCAAGTTAAATTAATTTGGCTGCTGGATGAAGCGGCTGCCGCCAAGTTCGCAGGTGACGTAGGCGCTTGCGTATCCGGAACGCTTCCTCCTGCCGCTGGTTTCCACCAATTGCCTGAGATGAACAGCATATTTAAAAGTGTGAAGCTGTCGTCATAATAGCCCGTTTTGTGGCTTTTCATAAAGTCCCAGCCGCTGTTGATCCATGCTTGGTTGCTGCTGCTGGATACGCCGGCTGCAATGAACGGAGCCACG
This sequence comes from Paenibacillus sp. HWE-109, assembly GCF_022163125.1. Lineage (NCBI taxonomy): Bacteria > Bacillati > Bacillota > Bacilli > Caryophanales > Paenibacillaceae > Paenibacillus > Paenibacillus sp. HWE-109. The sequence continues at coordinate 4,564,370 of NZ_CP091881.1, forward strand.
AATACGCCGGCTGGACCGCTAGCCGAACCCGTCACAGTTCCATCCAATTTATATCCGTCTTTCACATTGTTCGGATTGTTGCTTGTTTTCCCTTTAATCCAAGTAGCGATTTTGTCGGCAATTGTTTTGCCTCTCGCATCGCCATATAGCGCATAATCCATCACAATTCGGGTAGGCACGCGAGCTGCATTGTAGTTATATTCATTCGTCTCCGGAAACTCATCCAAATAATTCTGAGGAGCAGGTTGCGGCGGATTGCCTACCACAAAGTCCGAAATCAGACCTGTGTTTGGCGAATAGGACGCACTGAATGAAGTGTAAACACTGTAAAGATTATTAATCACATTCAGCCAAGTTTGATCCCCCGTTACGTCGTAAAAGGCTCTCATATGACTGAGCATCCAATCAGACGGTCTCGTATTCAACACGCTATTACCATCCCAATCGCCAAGGTTCAATCGGTTATTAGTCGTCACATTACTGACTTTAATGCCACTAGTAATCATCTTTTTGGCTTCAGCCAAATAATTGATCGTACCTGCTGATCCCCATTGGTAATGGGCAAGAATCAGGGAATATGCGATATCGATATCCCCATCTGTCGCTGAGTCAAAATGCCCTTGAGCACCCGCGGCATCTGCGACTACCCAACCCATCAAATTATTATTTTGCGAACTTTTGTAAGCTCTGGCTGTCTTAAAAAGGCCGTCGTAAATCGTTTTGGCATTAGCATCATAGCCTGCCATTAAAGCTGTTATTACCATGCCATATCCTTGACCTTCGGAAGAACCCAATGGTTTATACCCATCCGCGCTGCCAGTAATATCACCTTTCACATAATAGCCGCCAGGCAAGGAGGATAAGTTATTTTTAAGATAGCTTGCTTTCCACGAATTATAGTAAGCCGCGACATCCGTATTCAATTGTGCCTGTGTGACATGATTAGGTTTGGTAATCCCACTATAACTGACTTGCTGTGGAAAAGGTTTCTGCTCGCCTGCCGCGCTAGCCCTCTGTTCTAGAGCAGGTGTCAGCAAGGTTGCCGAAACGAAAGTGACGCAAAGCACAGCAATAGAGTACCATTTCAACTTACTCTTAACGGGGTTTACCTTGGCTATATTCATATTAACGCCTCCTGGTTCATTTTTTTTCCAAGCCTGTGAACGCTCCAGATCCCTTGCTTCTGTCACTATCCCCCTTTCGCCAATCGCCCGATAGTATAAGCGTTTAAACTTTTAGGATAAAAGTGATTCTATATGGAAAAGCGAATCAGGCGCTGCGAAAGCTCCGCTTCAGAGAAGCACCCCCGCAGCCCCAGAAACACTGTTATCCTTAGTCATCAAGAAGCGTCTCGACCTGCCAAGCTTCGCTAACACTAGCCAACCCTACTCTTTCACGCCACCGGCAGTCATTCCTTGAACAAGGAACTTCTGAAACAAGATCGCAATAAGCAGAGGAGGCAGGGAAGCCAATACGCCGCCTGTGGCTACCATTCCGAAATCTACTGCGTTCTTACCGCTAAATTCTGAAATGGCGACTGAAATGGTTTTGGCACGAAGCGTTGAAGTAAACAACAGCGAGAAGAAAAACTCATCCCAAGAAAGCAAAAACACAAAAATCATCGTTGCCAAAATGCCAGGTCGCACGATTGGCACTACGATCAAATACAGGATTTGCATACGGCTGCAGCCATCTATCGAAGCCGCTTCATAGAATTCATGCGATACCTGTTTGAAATAACTCTGCATGATCCATATCACAAACGGAATTGCAAAGGTCAAATCAAGAATAATTAAGGTCAATTTGGAATCCAGCATCCCCATTTTTTGAAGCAGGAGATATAAAGGGATGACAATGACAACGGATGGAATCATATAAGTGAATAAGAACAGATAAATCAGTTGTCGCCGGAAGTTAAATTGATATTTGGCAAAAGCATGCGCAGCCAAACCACCGATAAGAAGCGCGATCATAGTAACAGAAACCGCAACCAACAAACTATTGGCCATTGAAATACGAAAAGCATAGGCAATATCTTGATGAGCATTCGTAAAAATATCCATATAGCGTTCAAAGGTAATCCGCTTGGGAATCCACTTCATCGGCACTTCTTGCAAATCAATTTGATACGAAATACTGGAAATGAATAACCAAGCAAAAGGAGCCAATGTGCAGATGGCAATCAGCACGCCAAACGCATACTGGAAAGTCGACAACACGCTGCTTTTCACTTAGATCCCCCCTTCTGCCTTCAGAACTTTCACATAGGCAAATGTAAGAGCAGCTATAAATAGGGCAATCAAATAGGAAAGCGTGGCGCCTTGTGAAAATTGCAAATTGGTAAACGCCTCCAGGTAGGCTTTATAAATAATAACCATTGTGCCATTCGTCGGCCCGCCTTTCGTTAAGGCGTAAATCAAATCAAAGACTTTGAAGGATTCCATCGTTCGCATCACGATCAGCACCAGCACGGTTGGTTTTAAATATGGGAGCGTGAGCACGATCAATCTGCGGAATAGTCCCGCTCCATCGATACTTGCCGCTTCGTATACACTCTTATTCGTCATCTGCAAGGATGCAAGAAAGAAGATACATACGAATGGGGTCATTTTCCAAACATCTGCAAGTATGACCATATTCATGGCTGTCCAAGGGCTGCTAAGCCAAGGCCGATACGCATCGATCAAATGCAACTGAGCTAGCAAACCGTTAAGCGCACCATACTCTGGATGATAAATCCATTTCCACATGGCTGCGTTCACAATAGTTGGAACCGCCCAGGGCAAAATAATGATCGAGCGCAGGAACCCGATTCCCCGAATGTTCTCATTGAGCAAGAGAGCTGCCAACAAGCCTAGAACAAGCTCCAGTGCAATGGAGAATGAGGCAAAATAGGCTGTTCTCCCCAGTGCTTCCCATACTGAAGAGTCGGTTAAAGCTTCAACATAATTATGAATACCTACAAATTGCCCCTTGCTGGCTGAAGTCAGTTCCATGTTCTTGAGACTGTAGATGAAGGTTTGAATCAGCGGATATAAGACAATGCCGAATACCAGGATAAAAGCTGGCAGTATCGTAATTATTGCAAAACGTCGGTCACTCCATCTTTTTCTCAGCATGATGTCATTTACTCGCTATTTCTTTAGCTTTCTCCTGTAGTTTATTTAGTGCATCTTCGGGTGTTTCCTTCCCCGTCAAGGCTTTCTGAACAGAGGTCTGCAGTTCGGTCGACAGTTGCCCATACCATGGAACAACGGGACGATTCACGATATGTTCATATTGCGATTTGGAAACGCTGATTAATTCCGGGCTCGTTGCGACAACTTCGGAGTCGCTGAACAACGATTTCCAGATCGGCAGCGCATCTTTCGCATGTTTTTTCTGGAAGTCTTTGGACGCTAAGAATTGGATATAGTTCCATGTTTCTTCCGGGTATTTACTGTCTTTGGCTATGGACAGGCCCATTCCGCCATTCGCTGTTGCTCCTGGCCCCTTCGAGGTGCCAGGTACTGTAGTTATGCCTACTTTGCCAACAACTTTGGATTCTTTGGGATCGTTGGCCATACCAAGCATATAGGTCCAGTTCAAAGCAAATGCAGCTTTACCGCTTGAGAATACGCCTCTGACATCCTCCTCCAAATATTCAAGGGAACTTGGATTCGTAAGTCCCTCTTTCATCGACTGATACATGAAGTTCAGCGCTTCGATGTTCGGCTTATCATTCAGGGTCGGTTTGCCATCCTTCACCATTTGCCCGCCGAAAGAGGCAGCCATCATCGTATAGTCGACAGATAGTGCTTCTGCTTGTTTCCAAGACCAGACAAGCGGAAAATCAACGATTTTCTTCTCCTTCAAAATCTTCGCATCTGCGATCAATTCGTCCCATGTCGTAGGCGGGTTGCTGATGCCGGCTTGCGTGAGCATCTCTTTATTATAAAATAAATATTTCACGTCATTCAGCCAGGGCATTCCATACAGTTTATTCTCATATTGCATGGCACTTAGCGCCCCGTCAAAAATGTCTTTGCGCGCCGCTTCCGGCACTTTATCCGTAACTTCCTTCAGCACGCCGGCTTTTACAAATTTCGCTGTCCATGGCGCGTCGATTAATACGGCGTCATAGCTGCCATTGGAAACAAGAATTTTCTGCTCCAGTGCTTCATAAGGAACAAATGTCGTCTCCACCTTAATATTAGGGTTCGCTTTGATAAAAGCATCGGTTGCTTCCTTGATAGCGTCTTCGCTATACCCCGCTTGCTTCATGAAAAGCGCATTAAGCGTAATGCTTTTCGGCTTTGTCGGAGTTTCCTGATTGCTTGTGCATCCTGCTAAAAAACTGCTTACTAGTACCGATGACACGATCATGACTGTCAGCTTCTTCATCATAACTTCCCCCTAGATTTCGTAAAAATTGTAGAATGCTTCTTAGCTGACCTCATCATATAATGATCGATACCGCATGCACATTTATTATCTCGACCCCTTTATGGACGATTTATACTTTTAAGATTGTTTTTCCTGAAATCCGTTGGGTTCAGCCCGTACGTTTTATTAAAGAGGCGGTTGAAATAAAAGGGATCTGGAATGCCGACCAGCTCGGCAATCTCTTTGATGCTAAAATCGGGGTTTTTCAACAGCTCTCTGCCTTTCTCCAACCTTAGCTCATTGAGGAAATTCACGATCGTTTTTCCCGTTTCCTTCTTGAAGAGACGCGTCAGATAGCTCTCGTTCATATTCACAACACTTGCCATCATCTGAAGCGTTATCTTCTGATCGATATGTTTGAGCATATAGGCGATAATGGCACGTATTTCCTTGCGATATTTGGATGATACAGGAATGACATTTTGGCTAAAATAACTCACTGCTCGCACGAATGCTTCTCTGACTTCCGCTAGGTTATCTCCCCTGCTGAGCTGCTCGCGCACCTGTTCGGGCAGTAATGGGTGCTCACTCTCCGCATTGAATGCCTCACAGCTATCAAGAACGGCTGATATGGCTTTCTTGAATTGAACAGGAGGAACCCTTCCTTGTTTTGCTTTCTCATACATATCATCAAAGCAGCCAAGATATGCTTCCTTATTGCCTGAACGGATATGTTCAAGCAGGTTATCCTGTTCATGCAGCATGTTTTTCTTTCCATCAAACACCGCATCTCCGACATGAATCACGATGGCATCAGTCTTATAGAATCGCAGTTCAACTGCTTCCTTACATGATCTATAGGCATCTCTTACTTGTTGCAAGCTGGCAAATGAGGCGCTGATAACAACGTTTACGCCAAGATTCAAATAGAGCTTCAGCAGCTTGGCAATCCGGTTTGCAAACTGCAGCTTGGCAGTCGCGCTCTCATACTTATTGCGATCTGGAAGAACAACCACATAGTCACGTTCACTGATTTCAGAGAACTCCATCACGAAAGAGACATCGACCATCTCCGATATGATATTGCTAATCGCGAATGCCAACAGATGCTTCTGCGTCCATTTGCCGCTATTCATCGTTTGCACATACTCGTCTATTGTGATTAACAACAAAAAATTGCGCTTGGGATCGATCTGAATGTTCAGCTTCTGCGCCTGCCTCTCTACTTCCGGCTCCGACATGTTGCTGAAATAGACCAAATCTTTGAAGAAATTTGTCCGAGCTAACATGAGATTCTCAATCTGTGCGACTTCCTTTTGCCGCTCTAGTTCTTGTTTCTTTTTTTCTGACAAGAGCTGATTGGCAGCATTGTTTATACTATCTAGCAGGTTCTCCGGCTTTAAGGTTACCTTGAGCAAATAATCAATGGCCCCAAGCTTCATCGCTTCTCTAACCAAATCGAATTCACCATAATTGCTTATTGCGATAATTTTCCCACTGAAGAATTGGGCTTCCTTTAGCCTCTGTATGAGTTCAAGGCCATTTAACCGAGGCATCTTGAGATCCGTTATGACAATATCAGGCGTGTACTGTTCGACTAGGGCCATCGCCGCTTCCCCATCCTCTGCTGCGCCAATCAACTCGAATCCGTGCTGCTCCCACGGAATCATCATTTTGAGCCCGATTCGGATAATTTTTTCGTCATCAACAATTAATACTTTACTCATCCGCACGACTCCCTATCTCTGCCAAAGGCATTATTAAGCTTACCGAAGTGCCTCTGCCTACCTCACTCTGAATCGTGATTCCGTATGCTTCACCGAAATGAAGCTTGATTCGTTCATTAACATTTGAAATCCCAATATTGGAAAGCCGCTGCTTAGCTATATTCGGGGTATCCAGCAGCTGCTGAACTTTATTCGGGCTCATCCCTTTGCCATTATCCACAATGTTGATTTGAATATGACCTTCGAACCGCTTGGCCGTTATAACGATCTTATTATGGTCAGCCTGTTCATCCAAGCCATGGATGATCGCGTTTTCAACAATAGGCTGCAGGATGAATTTAAGAATGCCACTTTCCATCAACCCCTTATCAATCTGATGCTCGACCTCAAACGTAGCGCCATAGCGCAACCTCTGTATAACGATATAGTTGTTAATGTTATCCAATTCCGCACGCAGTGAAATCATTTCACTCGTCTCTACAATGGTGCTCCGCAGCAATTCGGCCAGCGCCCCAAGTCCATCGCTTACACTTACAGCTTGATTGAGCATTGCAGTCCACTTGAGAGAATTCAGCGTATTGAACAAAAAGTGAGGATTAATTTGTGCCTGCAGCATTTGCAGTTCAACTTCCCTTTTCTTCACTTGCTCATTCCTTGTCTGTTCGATCAAATTGCTTATTTGCAAAACCATCGTATTGAATCTCGTTGACAAAAAGCCGATCTCATCTTGGCTGCGATCTTCATTGGTTGCCTGTAAATTCCCCAACGCCAACTGTTTCATGGAATGCGTTAATCGCTGCAGGGGATTGGAAATACTGCCTGAAATTACAAAAGTCAATAAAAGTGAAAATAAGAGACAGAGCACAGTGGCAATCAACATATACGGAACGATCGTACTGGTTTCTTTATTCAAATAAGAGGTAGGAATCGTGCTTACCAAGTACCATCTTGCCGTAGAATCGTAGGAATAAGCGACCAATGAGCCATTATGATGCCATGATGAAATGAAAGCACGTTTGCCTTTCTTCTCATTTTCGGTAATTTTGTTCAACAGATCCTTGCTTTGATCCAGCGTGCGCCCAACCGGCATATCCATATTCCTGGAGGAAAGAACACTGCCTTGCGGGTCGATCATGAATAAATCCGCCCCCTCCCCCATATTGACGTCCTCATAAATATCTCGGGAATAAAAACTTTCTTTAATGGCAATAAAGATATAACCTACCGTATTGAGCCAATTCGATCCTGAATGGATTTCGCGCGCAAGCACGATGCAATCTACGCCATTCTGAGTGACAACATGCGTCCAAATATCATTTCCTTTGCGTTCAGCAATCATCTGGGTCAAAGGCTCTATGTCCTGCGCGAGCAGCTTGTCATAGCCCAAATCATAAACGAGCTCTTTGGACTTATTATAGATTTGCATCGATTTAATATGATTCAACAGCTTGCGGCCGCTAAACGTCTGATTTACCTCATAATAAGTATCCATAACCGACTGAGCGTCGAGTTCTGTTGCATTTTCCAAATTCTTTTGAACGAGACTATTCATCATTACTTGGTTGCTCAAGTAGTCTAGTTTACGGTTCTCTCTTTTAATCTCATCGCGAACTTGGTCCAAGATTTGCAAGGAATACGTACCTATCTTCGTATGAATAGCTTCACTGGATTGGGTATAGGCAATAAGTGTCATTGAAAATAAGGGGATAATCGATAATAAGATGAAAGATACAATCAATCGATGCTTAATTTTCGATTTTCGCAATAAATTGGGCAGCCAATTGAATTTTATGGACAATCCTGACCTCACCTCTCTCTTTTAGAAGTAGCAAATCATAGTATTCGATAAAACACCCAGTAACCCTTTATTTACCATTTAGTCAAAATCCACTGTCCCTCTCAACTGAAAATGTGAAATTATGATTGAAATCCAAACTTATCCTATGTAATACTGGATGAAACAATCAAAATCATGTAAGATTTAGAGTGATAACTTGTAACTCGCTTAGGAGGATATGACAGATGAAATTGCATTTCGAAGGGGATTTAACCTCCTTGCTATCCGGCATTCAGATATTGTCGAAGGAGCTTGGCATTATCGAGGCCGAAGATGGACTAACCGTCCATGTCGAACCATCGACTGGCGGCCTGGAAGTTGGCTTGGAGCAAGGAAAAGCGTATATCCGCTATGAACGGAAACATCAATTCTACCGTGGTCTCGGTTTGCTCGTACAGCATGGCCGCAGCGGAGAGTTGTTCCAGATTCAGGAGAAGCAGCAGTTCGATACCATCGGACCGATGTTCGATCTATCGCGCAATGCGGTACTTACGGTGGACAGCTTCAAATTCATGCTGAACAAGATGGCATTGATGGGGATGAACACCGTCATGCTGTATTTGGAAGATACGTACGAAATTAGCGGCGAGCCCTACTTCGGTTATATGCGCGGACGCTATTCGCATGCGGAGCTCAAGGAAATTGACGATTATGCAGACCAATTCGGCATCGAGGCGTTTCCAAGCATTCAGACACTTGCCCATCTGGAAGAGTTCTTGAAATGGGAGCCCGTTAAGCATTACAAGGATACGAAGGGTGCTCTCCTCGTCGGCGAAGACAAGACGGATCGTCTCGTCGAGCGCATGATCGAAGCCATCAGCGCTCCGTTCCGCAGCCGCAAAATCCATATCGGCATGGATGAGGCGGAAGAGCTCGGACGCGGCAAATATTTGGACCTTAACGGATATACAAGCCGTTTCGATATTATGACAGCACATTTGGACAAGGTGCTGAATGTTGTGCGCAGTCGCGGTTTGAAGCCGATGATGTGGAGCGATATGTTTCTGAAGCTGGCTTCGAATGGCGGCGATGAGTACTATGATGAGGATACCCAAATTCCGGAAGAGATGGCGAGCCGCATCCCCAAAGATGTGGACATGGTGTATTGGGATTACGTCCACACCGAGCGTGAGGATTATGAGAACCTGATCGCCAAGCATCGTCCGCTTGGCTGCAATCTCGTATTTGCCGGTGCTGTATGGGTATTTAACACATTCGGCGTGAATTACGGATTGTCGTTGAATGCGACAGACACGGCTTTGCAAGTATGTAAAAAAGAAGGCATTCGCGAAGTATACGCCACGATGTGGGGTGATGACGGAATGGAAAGCAATCCGTATATCGCTTTGCTGGGCTTGCAGCTTTATGCGGAGCATGCCTACACCGAGGGTAGTCCCGATTGGAATCGAGTCGCAGAGCGGGTCAAGTTCTGCACGGGCATTGAGGCTGACGCGTATTTGCAGCTGAAGTATTTGGACGAAACGCCTGGCTCTGAACCGGATAACCGGAAGCAGAGCAACCCTTCGAAGTTTCTCTTGTACCAAGATGTGCTGCTGGGGATGTTCGACAAGCAAATCGAAGGTCTCCCCATGTCTGCCCATTATGCTCAGCTGGAGCAGGACATTCACAGCCGCCGCGCAAGCGACGCGGAGCTTGATTATTTGTTCGACGTGCCGCAGAAGCTGTGCAGCGTCCTGAAGCAGAAAAGCGAGATCGGCATCGAGCTGAAGCGCGCGTACGATAAGGACGATAAGGAGTCGTTGCGGCGGATTGCGACTGAAGTGCTCCCAGCCATTTCGGGTGCTGTGAGGGAGCTGCGCGCAGCCCATCGTACCCAGTGGCTGAGCATGTACAAACCTTTCGGCTGGGAAGTCATCGACATCCGTTACGGAGGTGTCGTGAACCGTCTGGACACAGCTTCACTCAGACTTCTCGATTACGCAGATGGCCGAATCGGTCAAATCGAAGAGCTGGAACAAGAGCGTTTGTTGTACAGCACGACGAACCGCTTCACGAATAAGGGCGTTGGCTGGTGCAGCTACTATTACCGGATGGCTTCGCCAAACGTCTTCTTCCATGTTTTGAACCCTTTTTAACTCGCGTGTGATGTGCCAAAATAACAAACGGAGCCCCCGAACGTGAGGGGCTCCGTTTGTTATTTGGAAACTGTTATGCTTAGAAAATAGCCTCTTCAAAGTAAGCAATCCTGTTAAAGGGAACTACAAGACGCTATTTAGGCAAAAAGCTGGGATGCTATGGCAATAGCGGAACTACAGGGTCTTATTTCCGCGAAAAGCGCTGAATTTCCCACGAATCAGCAAAATAGCGAACCGTAGTTCCCTCAACCTCGTGATAATGACACTTTTTGCCAGAATAGCGAACTGTAGTTCCCTTTCCTCCGCCCGAGGCAGCTGTGGGAACTCTTCGATCACTCCACAAACCTGCGGTTACGCCACTGAAATTCGCTTTAGATTCACCGCAAAAATCGCCGTTGCTCCCTACAGAAAAGTTTTGCAAGAAAACCATGCCGCACCAGCAATGCTCCCTGCTTGGTTCAACTAGAGTTCAATGACCTTTGTTGCCACATTTTCACAGAATTCCCTGTCATGCTCGACAAAAAGAATCGTTGGTGTGTATTCAAGCAGCAACTCTTCAATTTGCATGCGAGAAATAATATCGATAAAATTAAGCGGCTCATCCCAGATGTGCAAATGTACATGCTCACTGAGACTTTTTGCAATTAATACTTTTTTCTTTTGCCCTCCGCTAAATGAGGAAATATCCTTCTCAAATTGACTTCTGGAAAAATCAAGCTTCCTTAAAATGGATTTAAACAGGCTTTCATCAACTCCGCAGTCGGCCGCGTAATCCGATAAATTGCCTTTGAGATGGGAGGTATCCTGTGAAACGTAAGATATTCTCAATTGACTGTCTTTCCTGAAGCTGCCTGTATAACTCATTTCCTCACCACAAATAAGTTTGATGATGCTTGATTTTCCTGAGCCGTTTTTACCGGAAAGCGCAATTCGCTCCCCCTGCTCAATCGTAAAACTTAGATCGGAACAAACCATCTTATCACCATAAAAAATGGAAACACGATCAAGTTCAGCAAGTTGGTTTTTATGAAAAGCAAGCTGTGATATCTCTAAACTTTCTGAGCTCTCGATATTTTTGAGAAGTTTAGATTTTTCACTAACAGCAGTTTGCTGCCTTTGCTCAATTGATTTAGAGCGCTTCATCATTTTAGCCGCTTTGTGGCCAATATATCCTTTATCTACCTTGGAACCGGAATTTCTTGTTCCGTTTTTTGTTTTTTCCACTTCATGCGACCAGTTGCCCGTCCGTTTAGCGGAATCTGTCAAACGTCTGATGTCTTTTCTAAGTTTTTCATTCTCGGCAAGTTCAAAATTATCTTGCCTTATTTTATTTTCCCACCAACTTGAAAAATTGCCTTTTTGAATTTCGATGTTGGTCTTATTGATTGAAAGTATGTGATCTACACAGTTATCAAGAAAAGATCTGTCGTGAGACACCAGAATAAATCCGCTTTTGGATTTGAGATAATCACTAACCAGTTTTCTTGCATGCATGTCAAGATGATTAGTTGGTTCATCGATTAGCAGAAAGCTATTTTCCTTAATAAATAAAGTGGCTAACAAAACTTTCGTCTGCTCCCCATTAGACAAGGAATCAAATGGCCGATACAAAACATCCTCAGAAACCTTTAATAAAGAAAGCTCACGCATTAACTGCCAGTGTACATAGTCCGGAAAAATGTCGTTGATGACATCAAGCGTATTATTTTCTTTATTTTCTACTGGGAAGGGGAAATACTCAAAACTGACATTGGCAGAAATAGTTCCACTGTACTCATATTTACCAAGCAACAAATTGAGAAATGTTGTCTTGCCTCTCCCGTTTCTTCCTGTAAATCCTAATTTCCAATCAGAATCGATTTGGAAATTGACATGTTCAAAAATGTTATCGTAACTTCCTTCATAGGCATATGTGAGGTTTGTAACATTGATTAATGACATATCCTTATCCTCCTGTATAAAAAATAAAAGCTACAAGAAAGTTACATTCTTGTAGCTCAAATAAATACAGTTAATCAACCCCTGCACGGAGTTAAATAAAGATATCGGTTGAGTGAAAGAATATGTAACTTTCTTGCATAGCAAATAAAACATGCGAAAATATCGCTTTACTGTTTTATCGTTAGCAAGAAATCCTACATTATTCTTTCAACTCCAGTCCTTAATTTAAAAGCATTATATCATCCTTGTGATTCAATTTCAACAATCGTCTCCATCACTTTTGTATTCTAGAATATCGCCAGGTTGACAATCTAAAGCCTTGCAAATCGCCTCTAACGTGGAAAATCGAATCGCTTTTGCCTTTTCATTTTTCAAAATAGAAAGATTCGCCATTGTAATTCCAACTCTCTCCGAAAGTTCTGTCACACTCATTTTTCTCTTCGCCAGCATCACATCAATATTGATAATAATCGCCATGTTTTATCCACCTCAGACCGTTAAGTCATTTTCTGATTTTATCTCTATGGCATTTTTCAAAAGCTTTTGAAGTACAGCAGCAAAAACTGCAATCACCAGGGAAGCAAAAATCATGAGCATTCCGATTACAATGACACCAGGGGCATCGTCTTTCTCCGCCACGAGATAGAAGAGCGGCATGCCTACCACATACAAGCTGCTGATTGCGATTGCACAATATTTAATATTTTTTAAAACTTGTACAGATAATTCTGAGAAAGCTTTGTTCTTGTCAATATAACTTAAAAGTTTAAAAGCTTGATACAGAGCAAAGTAAAACGGTATAGCAGTAGCATACAAATCGATAAAAACAAGATATTTCATATAAGTATGATCTGGATACAATTCTACTGTATAATTCGCTATCTCTGGAACCAAAAATATGCACAAAGCAAGAACTGGGATTCCAATAAGAATTACGGCTGCCTTCAAAAAGAATGTTTCTCGTTTCATAACATGCACCTCACTTAGTTATTGTCAGTTTGATTTTAAATTAATATTTATCGTTTTGCAATATATAATTATCGATATTTATTTTATCCAATGACAAAACCTACTGGAGTCCGGAAGTTGCTTACGAATAATCACCTTCACTTGTAGAACAAAAAGTCTTCCAAGCGGACTGCCTTGGAAGACTTTTCGTCATATAAAGATCGCATGATTTACCCCTATTTCGCTTCGAATGACCCTCGTTCAACCAGCATAGCTACACCTTGACCGCCACCAATGCAGAGAGCGGCTAAGCCTAATTTGCCATCCCGCTTCTCCAATTCATGAAGCAGGGATACGAGAACACGAGCCCCGCTTGCTCCGATTGGATGTCCTAAAGCTAGTGCGCCACCATTGACATTCAGCTTATCTGAGGGAATGCCTAGGTCTCGCATGACAGCCAGAGATTGTGCCGCGAAAGCTTCATTCATTTCAAACAAGTCGATATCATCCACGGAAATGCCCGTTTTCTTAAACACTAAGCGAGCTGCCCCAATGGCTCCAAGCCCCATCATCGATGGTTCAAGTGCGAAGCTGGCGTAGCTGCGGATGCGGGCTAGCGGCATCAAGCCAAGCTCCCCCGCCTTCTCCGCAGACATCACGACCAGCGCAGCGGAGCCATCGTTAATGCCCGAAGCATTACCTGCTGTGACCGTTCCATCTCGCTTGAAAGCCGGCTTCAGCTTCGCTAGCGTTTCCCCGGTCGTTCCAGCACGGGGGAACTCGTCTTGGGCAAAGCTCAGCGGTTCACCCTTGCGCTGTGGAATAGAAACCGTTACGATTTCATCGACGAAACGGTCTGAACTCAGCGCTCGCTGCGCTTTTTCCTGGCTCCTTACGGCGAATTCATCCTGCTCCGCACGTGAAAGCCTGTAGCGCTCCGCCACATTTTCGGCGGTCATGCCCATGTGGATGTCGCACATGGCGCACCATAGCCCATCACGGATCATCGAGTCTACTAGGGGAGCATCGCCCATGCGAAGGCCAGCACGCGTACCATGAAGCAAGTATGGCGCTTGGCTCATGTTCTCCATACCGCCAGCAACGACGATGTCGGCATCGCCCAGCTTTACAGCTTGAGCTGCCAACATAACGGCTTTCAAGCCTGACCCGCAAACTTTGTTAATCGTCATAGCGGGTATGCATTCATTGAAGCCGGCTTGAAGCCAGGCTTGCCTCGCCGGATTTTGACCTATTCCGGCTTGCAGCACATTGCCCATGATCACTTCGCTCACTTGATCGTCCCTGATATGGGCCCGCTTTAACGCTTCCCGTATGGCTATGCTGCCGAGTTCAGGTGCGCTGACACCCGAGAGTGCTCCCATGAAATTTCCAATTGCTGTGCGTACAGCACTCACAATAACAACTTCTGCGCTCATGTTTGTCTTCCCTCCGTGACTTGTCCGCTGTTCAAATGGGGGGAGACGAGAAAGGCTGCATCAGTTTTCGCTAACACTTCATCCAATGTAACTTCTGGCTGCAATTCAATTAGAACCATCTTTCCAAAGGTAAAATCAAAAACCGCCAAATCTGTAATCAGTCGGTCAACTACGCCCTGCCCTGTGAGGGGTAAGGTGCACGCTGTTTTCACTTTGGACTCTCCGTATTTATTAACATGCTCCATAATAACAACAACGCGCTGTGCGCCGCTGACCAGATCCATGGCGCCTCCCATGCCTTTGACCATTTTGCCTGGGATCATCCAGTTGGCTAAATCACCGTTGCCTGCTACTTCCATTGCACCAAGAATCGCCAAGTGAATATGCCCGCCTCGAATCATTGCGAAGGACTCGGCGCTGTCAAAGTAAGAGGCGCCAGGGATCGCGGTGATCGTTTCTTTGCCGGCATTAATTAAGTCCGGATCTTCTTCTCCTTCCAGTGGATAAGGACCTATACCGAGCAGCCCGTTTTCCGAGTGAAGCATGACATTCATGTCTTGCGGTATATAGCTGGCAATCCTAGTAGGCAAACCGATGCCCAGATTGACATACATACCATTCTGAATCTCTTGTACGGCTCGTTTTACAATTTTCGTACGGTCGTCACTCATGTAGTCATCCCTCCAGTTTGTACCGTGAGGCGCTCAATCCGTTTTTGAATGCTCGTGCATTTCACGATCCGCTGCACATAAATGCCAGGCGTATGGATTTCATCCGGATGAAGCTCCCCTGCCTCCACGATTTCCTCGGCCTCTACGATGGTTACTTTCCCTGCGGTTGCAGCGATCGGGTTGAAATTCCGCGACGTTTTGCGGAAGACCAGGTTGCCCAGCATATCGGCTTTCCATGCTTTTACAAGGGCAAAATCCCCGACAATTCCACGTTCCAATAGATACGTGCGTCCTTCAAACACTTTATGTTCTTTGCCCTCAGCAACTAACGTGCCAACACCAGTAGCCGTGTAAAAAGCGGGAATTCCTGCACCACCGGCTCGAATCCGCTCCGCAAGAGTTCCTTGTGGGACCAGTTCCACTGCAAGCTCTCCGCTTAAAAATTGCTTCTCGAACGTTTTATTTTCGCCCACATAGGAAGATATCATTTTCTCAATTTGCTTATTAGCCAGCAGCAACCCAAGTCCCCAATCATCAACACCGCAATTGTTGCTAACTACGGTCAGTCCTGTAGTTCCCTGTTCTTTCAGAGCACCGATCAAATTCGCTGGAATACCGCACAGCCCGAATCCTCCGACAATCAAAGTGTCACCGCTATGTATATCCTGTATCGCTTCAGATATTGAAGCATATAGTTTACTCATTCAATAACCTCCTCCTACTGTGCCGTGTAGCCTCCGTCAATGAGCAGGGAAGCCCCCGTAACACCCTTCATCTTGTCGCTGGCAATCAGCATGGCATAATCAGCGATTTCTTCCACAGACAAGAGCCTCTTTTGCGGGACAAGTGGATAAATCACTTCTTCTAAAACTTTATCTACATGAACATTGCGTGTTCGGGACAAATCTTCCAATTGCCCCCTCACAAGCGGCGTATCGACATAGCCGGGACAAAGGGCATTCACGGTAATACCGTGAGACGCCCCCTCCAGAGCGGCAACCTTCGTTAAGCCGATTAAACCATGCTTCGCACTATTATATGCAGCTTTGCCAGCGAACCCGATGACACCATTAATCGATGCCATATTAATAATGCGTCCATAGTTTTGGCGTTTCATGATGGGAAAAGCATGTTTAATGCCAATAAAAGCGCCTGTCACCATCACTTTAAGCATAAACTCGAACTTATCGACCGGAAAATCCTCAATCGGCGATACATGCTGTAATCCCGCATTATTGACGAGAATATCCAATGTTCCGTAAGCCTGTTCTGTTTTGCGAATAACGTCCAGATACTGCTCTTCCTTCGTGACATCGCAGCCAAACCCGATCACATCGAAACCTGCTAATCTCAAATCCTCAACCGCCAAACCAGCCTTTTCTTCATTGACATCAGCAATGACAACTTTGGCTCCTTCTCGTGCATAAGTGCGGGCAATTTCAAGACCGATTCCACTTGCAGCACCAGTAATCAAAGCGACTTTATTTTCTAGAAATCTTGTCATTGCTTATACCTCCGCAGCTAAAGATTACAAAAATCAAATTGGATTAAAACGCTTACAAATATAATTATATTTTACAACCGGATCAACAATAGGTAAAATTCATTAATAGAATGTTTACCATGCAAATTGTCTATAGGTTGGTGAAGGTCCATGGATTTAAAGCAATTAACCTATTTGCTTGAGATTGCCAAGCAGCTTAATTTCACGAAGGCCGCGGAGTCCTTGCATTTAACCCAACCAACACTGAGCAAAATGGTGAAGGGACTTGAAGAAGAGCTAGGCGTAACGCTATTTGACCGATCAGGTAAGTTCATTAAACTGACGGATGCTGGCACCGCCGCTATTCAGCAGATTCAGTTGATCGTCCAATCCGTTCAAGATCTGCACACTATTCTTAATGACGTATCCAACTTGCGGACAGGTTCCATACGGATTGGCTTGCCCCCCGTGATTGGGACCCTCTTCTTCCCCAGCGTTGTTGCCAACTTCCAAAGGGAATATCCACACATCGATTTCCATATCGTAGAAGAAGGTGCCAAAAAAGTGGAAAGCCGCATTCTGGAAGGACAGCTCGATCTCGCTGTGGTTGTTGCGCCTGTAGAATCGGACGATTTTGAAGTCATGCCTTATTTAAATGAGGAGTTAGCCCTTATTCTCCACGAATCGCACATTTTGGCTGAGAAGGCCTCAGTGGACCTACTGGACTTAAGAAAAGAAGCGTTCATTTTGTTTCCTGGCGGCTTTGCTGTTCGGAAGCATATTATGCAGGCCTGCAGCAAAGTCGGTTTTGAGCCGCGCGTCATCTATGAAAGCGCACACTGGGATCTGCTTGCTGAAATGGTAGCAGCTAACACAGGCATTTCTATCCTTCCGCAAGCTATTTGCAGCAAAATCACCAATTCTTCCGTGAAAACGGTACGTTTAACGAATCCTACCATTCCTTGGAATCTGATTATTATTTGGCATAAAGATAAATATCAATCCTACGCCATGAGGGAGTTTATTCGATTCATTCAGGCATCGCAAAATTAATCTTAGAAGAGCCACGGGATCCTATTCTGTCCAGCATATCTGTTGTGGAATTCCGAAAATAAAATCAACGATTAATTTTCTTTTTTATGAAATAACCGCTAATAAAGACTAAGAGGACCGCGAAAACGTATGGCAAAAAGTCTATCGCATTATACCTGTTTCCTGCATATTCACCGCCATAAGTTGCTTTAATATACAACCCCTTATCATCTTTAATGGCGATTGCTTCATTTATTCCAAGCCCCATAATTTCGTAATATCCAGTTCCCTTTGGATAGTAATTGGAAAAGTTACCAGAGTAAGTACCTTCCCTATCGGAATATTTCGTAACTTTGCCTATTTTTAATCCAATTTGTTTGGGATCTATATGTTCTTCTGAAATAACGTATATTTTCCCATCATTGACTACAAACATATTCGCCCAATCAGCTGAAACAATACCGACAAATAAAGTAGAAGAAATTAAAAAAGCAAAAAGTAAGCTTAATTTAAGTCGCATTTCACCCTCCCACAATTCTGCCGGTTACTTCAATAGGCTACCGAGAAGTCGGTAGCCTATTATTATAAAAAGAATATCGAATACTAAAAATAAGAGTGCTAAAGGGGATGAAAAGTCAATGGAACTTTATGCTGTTAAATTTGGAGAATCGCCGTTTTACTATAAATATATTTATCGTGATATGGGTAATTCAGAAATGAAAACAACTATTTCTTGGTCTTATTATATAGCAAAGCATAATGATAAAATTATATTTATTGATACAGGGTTTCGAGATGAGACTACTGCATCTAAATGGGGAATTACATTTACTGGTGTCCAAAATGAATTAGGAAAAATAATAAACAATAAAGTATCTGCTGATGTTGTCATTATAACACATAGCCATTTTGACCATATTGAAAACTTGGATCTAATGGATAACCCTACAATAATTATTTCTAAAATTGACTACGATTTTGCAATTAACAATTGCTCGGATTCCATTAAAGAAAAACTATTGCAATGTAATCCAGTAACCGTAGAAGATGAATATTCATACGAAAATCTTTTTAGGTTTAAAGTCATTGGTGGACATAGCGATGGTTCCTCTGTTATCTATTTTACAAATGATAATAAAGACTACGTAATCACTGGTGATGAGTGTTATTGGTGTGAAAATTTAAAAAGTAATAGACCTATTGGGGTTTTTTCTAATACAGAAAACAATGAGAATTTTTTGTCAAATGCTCATAAACAAGGATTAATCCCCTTACCGTTTCATGATTTGAAAATATTTGAAGAACATCCTGCGATTTCAAAGAATATAGTCAGGATTATATAAACCACAAACAGCAGATACTTTTTCATGCCAAGTTATTATCCTTACTACTCATTAAGCCGTTCTACCTGGTTAATCCATTGCAAAAATGATTGAACATAACGCTGTAAATATTTGCGAGTCGTATCATCCGTGAGCTTACGAGTATTTGAATCAATCTTGTCCATGATTTGAGAAATATACATCTTTTGAGCCGGCATCACATAGGACTGGGTGGCATCCAACGTTTGCCTGATTTGCTGCTGCGAAAGAATCGTCCCTTTTACGCCAGGTGTTGCGCCTATCACACCTGCAGGCTTATGAATTAAGACGGCTGTTTTCGTAGGTGTCGATGCCCAGTCCAGTGCATTTTTTAGTACTCCCGGTATACCTGAGTTGTACTCGGGGCTAACAATGAGAATGCCATCCGTCTTTTGAATCGCCTCGCGATAATGCTTAACTGGCTCTGGCCCTTCTTCATGATCCAAATCCGCGTTATAGAGGGGAAGATTAGCAATCGATATATATTCATATTCCGCGGAATCTACAAGTTCTGGAATCGAATTCGCAATCATTTGATTAAAAGAGCTTTCCCTCAAACTTCCTACAATAATCCCAATTTTTTTTGACATTAGTCAACCTCCAGAATTCATTCTCATATAATCATGCAATACTTTCCTTACTATGCATGGAAAAAATTGGTTTAGGTGCCACAGCTATTAAACTGACATGTTGCCAACCTGCGAAACTGTCTTAATTTAAATAATCTTAAATTTAAGATATATGACAAAAATTATTGATTATTAGCTGCTTTTTCATCAATGAGCCTTTTAGGCGTAACATCGTTCCCCATTTCATCCATAACAGACACGTTCAGAAGCGTTGTTAATAGTTGCCCGCGTAAAATCTGTAAATACTGCGTCCGAAGCGCTGCTTGTTCCGCTTTCTCAATCTCAGATAGACCTGAACTACGCTCAATTCTGCTCAGTTCATTAATACGGTTCAAAATTGGAATCATTCTCATTACCTCCTTAAAGTCGTCTAAATGATATCTTGAAATCATTTATCTTAATTTAAAGATATACGATTTTAAGATAAATGTCAATAACCTGTTTTCAATTACGGTTATTTCCCGTTGACGCTGTTCTCGTCGATGACGCTGCTTCCAATGCTCATGCAGGGCGTGCTGATGATGACGGCGTTCAAGTCCGGTTTGATACTATCAACGACTACAACATTGCAGATTGATAGAAAAAAAACCTTCAAGTAGTTTTCAGACTACTTGAAGGGGTGTTAAACGAACATTTATGCTCGTAGATGATGCAGCAAAGCAGCCGCCAGCAGCACTTCAAAACTTTATTGGCTTTTTTCGATTTGCGCGGCTTACATTTTCACATTCTTTCGCGGTCGGTTCATAAAGCTACTACGGAATCGCTCCTGTTCCAACTTTTCCATTAACGTCATCAGGCTTTCAGATACGGTTTGATGAGCTGTGTCGATAATGATGTGATCCCGATCCCAAACATCGTACTTTCGGGTCTTGACCTCATCCCACGTAGGTAACGCAAAACCGGAAATATCGGATACACGCGTAACGATACGATGCCTGTGTTCACGTTCATCCGAGCAGACCACTTCAATTTCCACAAACGGAATTCCGAGAGTTTCCGCAACGTCGCGCCAGGCTAGACGAGTTTCATGAATGGGATTGACGGTGTCAGCTATCACGTCAAGGCCCAACCGGAGATTATGCGAAGCGATCTCGTAACACACGATGTAACCAGCAGGTCCGTTAACCTCAGTTCCAGCAACCCGCATAGCCTGCTCCACAACGTCTACCCGGAGATACGTGGCCCGGATATCTCTGGCCAAAGCTGCTGATAACGTGGACTTACCGGTGCCTGGCAACCCACTAAAGATATACAGCATAAAATTCGCCTCCTTCAAAGCGCATAGCTACTCGTTGATTCATTTATTCAGCTATACGTGTTCCCTACACTACAACGTCTCCGTACTAAGGGTAAATCCTTCGATCACGGCGTCTTCGTCGACCTCGATCAAGATACATCGTTTCCCTTTATAATTCACCTGTCTCACGTACTTTAAATCTTGCGGACTGACTGAAATCGTGGCGATCTTCGTATCAATCTTAATTGATTTCGATGTGAACTTTGGCATGACACTGTTTGCTTTGAGTTCATAGTTTTTGTTGTCGACGACTGTTTGAAACGCTCGTTCCACCTTTTCCATCGTTACGTTCTCCACGCCGCTCACCGTTAGCATGCGTTCCACATCTTTATAGTCCAACTTCGGAGGTTCCTCCTCCTCGTTAGTCTCAATAACCCGATGAATTTCCTCGTACACATGAGCGATTGTTGAGGCGTCCAGCTGATCTCCCGCCACTTCTTTCACGATTTCCTCAAAAATAGTTCTCTCTTCTTGCGCCGTCACGGTCTTCTCGGCATTCAAAACTTGCTCGATGAAATGCCAATTCGGTTCGTTGGCTTTCCCCGAGCAATACACAATGCGATTCATGTCGGAATAGTTGTCCGTCACACTTGGGTAGAAAAAACCTTGCTCCGGCGAGTTCAATTTAATGATCGGATCTACGAAAACATTATACTTGTATTCCCGCTCGACGTAATCAAACATGAGGATTTTCCGCTGTTGTTCCGTGGAATTCACACTGCACAGAATGAACGGATTCGCGAACATCTCGTCCTTTTCACTCACCTCAGCTTCTTCATTCCTGATTTTGGTCGGCTTAAAGTATTGTCCGTGGACGAAAGTAATGACCGTGTCCCGTTCATATTGGGTATCCGCCAACATTTTCTCCACCAACAGGAGCATCAGATCTTGCCATTCTTCCGGGTTGCCGGTCACTAAACCTTGATGGAGAAGCACCTGTGAAGGCTTCTCCGCCTCCTCCTGAAACTTTAACTCGAACATCTTCTGATCCAACTCGCCGGTCAGTAGTTTTTTGAAATTGGCCATATATAGTTCCTGCTTTTCCCTGTCCAATAAGGAGAAAGATTGACGCTCATAATGATAGATTTCGTTGCTTTCCTTCATGATATACACGTTAAGAATGTTGAAAATTTCAAGCTTCTCGTGATCCAGTTTAAACTGTTTGCGAATATGTGCGAGTTCTTTCTTTATCATGTTCCTTCAAACGCTCCTATGCAGTAAATTCATTCCCTTATTCCTTTAAGTCAATATGATTATAACATCAAATGCATTGGATTAAATAAACGATATCAAGTAAGATGACGTCAGGGCAACTGAGAATCATTCTCGATGAATTGTCACTGGCAAGTGGCTTTGTTCAGAAGCTCTTTGAAAAAGGAGAGATCGATTTTACCGAAGTCACGCAGGATATCAGCTTTAATATGGAGAAACGACCAGAATTAAAAGATAAAGCTGTTTGTCAGACATTCGCTTACGCGATTCATGAGGCGGAATTGGTAGAGAAAGTGCTCCGTGGTGCGGACATAGCGGGAAGCGCCGGTTACTTGCCTCAAGAACATCCCTACTAACCATCCCCACTATGGAACAAACGGTACGGACCGCCGAATTAATCAAAATCAGTCTAAAAAAATCCGAGATTGTGTTAAACGTCCGTACCTATGATACGAAAACAAATGATGAGCTGGTTCGCAAGGGCAACTACGAGTTACCGTGAATGTGTTCGGCGGATGGGGAGCCGATTCCGGATCAACTACGCACTATCTTTGCTACTAAGCCTAGCAGTCAGGGTTTTTGGGAAATGATCGGTTATGAGAATGCGGAAATTAATCAGCTGGTGGCAAAGCAAATGGATCGAGCAAGTTGATCGTGCTCGATCAGGGGCAAGTGCTGGAAGAGGGACCTACGAGTAGTCTGCTGCGAAAACCTCAACATCCTTACACGGCGATCATCGTATCGCCTGCTTGCGAGGAGGCATTCTAACGTTGCTGGAGGCAAACCAAATCAGCAAATCATTTGGGAACCGTACAGCCTGCCGCACCTGCTCGATTTCAATCCGCGCAGGTGAAGCTGTGGCGCTGATCGGACAGTCTGGTTCGGGCAAATCAACTCTCGGCCTGATGTTGGCAGGGTTATTGCCCCCAGATTGCGGAGACATTCTTTTTGAAAAACCATCAGGAACCGCTGGATGTGCTCAAATGGGGAACCAAGGCCAACCGTTTAGAACAAGTGAAGCTTATGCTGCAACAGGTGCAGTTGCCGGATCATGATCGTTTTCTTGCCCAAAAATGCAGCGAATTGAGCGGCGGACAGCTCCAGCGCATCGCCATTGCGCGAGGCCTGATTTTACAGCCCAAGCTGTTGATTGCTGATGAAATTCACACGATGCTAGATCCTTCCACACAGGCCAATGTGATGCGTTTATTGAAACGGCTGCAGAACGAAAAAGGCTTTGCGCTTGTTTTAATCACGCATAACCTCAGCTTAGCTCGCAAAGTCGCCGACCGTTTCATAGTAATGGAACAGGGATCGATTATTGATAATCGATCCGCGCTTGAAAAGAATTATCCTTAGCAGCCCCGTAGGGGGGACATTCAGAGGGACATGCCGACAAAGACAATTCTTAGGCAAGTTTATGGAATAAATCCTCAAATACATGATCCCTATCTATATAACGAACGTATCGTATGAAATGTCTCGAAGCATCGAAACTCCAACGAAAATCTTCCGATAAAATTGGACTATGAACCAGCTCGTTTGGTGTCCAATCTGATTCAATAAGGTAAGCAATCGTTGCTATGTCCCAGATTACTCTTGATTTTCCATAATGCTCCTTCATGCAATTCTGGTATGTTTCATACAAGTATTCTCCTACTTTGCCTTTGTCTTTCACATAGTCTCTGATCTCCGATAATGTGGTCTTTAAATGTGAGGCAACACCCATACATGGTATTAGCACAAGTGGTACTCCGCAATTTAATACTGTCCGAGAGGCATGCAGATCTTGAAACAGATTGAATTCTTTCGTATCCGGCCAATGCAAAGCATGACCTCCCAACCACACAACGACGATCTTCTCAATAATTCTTGGCTCCATAAGTATAGCTGAAGCGACGTTCGTGATAGCCCCGATCGCAACCACATAAAGAGGATCGTCCTCTTCAGAAGCCATCGCTCGTTCGATTAAATTTCGTGCAGCTTCGCTTTCTACTGGAGTCTCAGGTCCTGGTAAATACTTATCTGATCCACGATAGATAGGAATATTCGCCATTTCCGGCACAATTCCAGCAATTTTTTTCAGCTCCAGATAGCTTTTTTCCATTCCATCATCAGGTCCAGTAGATAATTCATTAAAGAATGGTGCAGCATAAAAGGCTTCTACTTGAAGTCTTTCCTGCGATTTCAGTGCATAAACAACAGCAAATTGATCATCAATTTCATTAAAGGTATCCGTATCTAACACCATCCGAATTTTACCTTGAGGGTTTTCCAAACGTTTCAGCATTTTTTCTTGTGATAAGACGTTAAGCATACAGGAATCACTCCTCCTAAATGTTAGTTATTTCTTCAAACGAGGGCATTCCAGCTTGTGCCCCAAATCTAGTCACAGACGTTGAAGCGACTTTAACCGCAAATTCTACTGAATCCATCATTGTTTCACCACTTGCATAAGCTACGCTAAATCCAGCATTAAAAGCGTCCCCAGCCCCAGTCGTATCAACGACTTGCACAATGGGTGCTTTCACAGTATGTAAGGAATTGTTACGTATAAAGGAGCTACCTTCCTTGCCTCGAGTAATAATAAGCTCCGCATTATATTCCTTATTCCAGAGAATCATCCTTTGCTGGAGATCAACGTTACGATCACAGAGACCTTCACTTAACAGGTCAAACTCTATTTCGTTAGGAGTAATAAAATCAGCATATTGCAAAATGTCTCTCGAGAGCTTTTGGGCAGGTGCTGGATTTAAAACAACAGGAACACCGGAAGCATGAGCAATTTGCATTGCTCGTTTAACGGAAGCAAGGGGAATTTCCAGTTGAACCAATAAAAGATCTGCTTTGCCTATTAGTTGCTCATAGTCATCCACCCATTCAGGTGTACATTGCTCATTGGCTCCTGCTACGATCACAATACAGTTATCCTCAGAGGTGTGGAGAACATTAGCCACCCCTGTAGGTACATTAAGTACCTGCTTAATCTTGTCTGTTAAGATCCCCTCAGCCTTCAAGCCATCTAAAATTTGGGCACCAAATCCATCTTTTCCAACAGCTCCAATCAAGGTAACCTTTGCACCAAGTCGCGCGCATCCTACTGCCTGGTTTGCCCCCTTTCCTCCGGAAATTGTATGAAATGTTGAACCCGGTATTGTTTCACCCATTATTGGCATTCGATGCATTGAGACAACAAGGTCCATATTTAAACTACCGACAACGACTATATGAGGTTGTTTCACAGTTATTCCTTCCCTTCGACAATGTAAATCCCAACAGCATTGAAATCCCCATTCATTTATTATACGATTTGGATATTAACAGTATCTAATCTCCAACCCATATATTAATATAGCTAAAAATACCAATGATTAATTCTATAATTCGGCTAACTTTTTATATGATTTGGCTATTTTCACAACATAAGGGGGGCAAAGAATGATAAGTAACCTTGACTTTTTTTATCATACTAAACGGCTTGCTGAAACTTATATTGCCATGCATCAACATACTTGTTATGAATTAGTTTATTACCAATCTGGCACAGGCACGACACGCCTAGCGGATATCGACTATCGGTACGATCCACACGCATTTACACTCATTCGCCCCGGCACTTGGCATGACGAGCGTCATGCAGTAGAAACAGAAGTGCTTTTTATCGGATTTCATATTCATAATCCATCATTTCAATTAAGTGACGGAATGCTTGTAGATACCCCAGATTACAAGATTAATAGGCTGTTACAGACCATACTCTTTGAATTTCAAAACAAGAAGGCTCACTACCACTTGCAGCTAGATTTGCTTCTTAGTACTTTGATAATTGAACTGAAACGATTACAACACTTATCAGAGTCAACCGGGAAAGATGATAAGCTAATCTATGTTCGCAATTATATCAATGAACATTTTAATCAAAAGTTACATTTAGAAACTCTTGCTTCTATGGCGGATTATAGCTACGATCGATTTCGTCATTTATTTAAAGAAACTTATGGTGTTTCTCCAGGAGAATATATATTGAGTAAACGGATTAAACATGCGATTGAACTTCTCCGTCATACAAATATATCCATAACCTCAATTGCTTCAGAGTGTGGATTTTCTACGGACGCTCAATTCTGCACTTTATTTAAACGAGAGATTGGTGAGACTCCCCGTGCATATCGCATTCTCAGATCCGTCATTACATGAATGCTTCTAATAAGAAATGGAATAAAAATACAACTCTTTGGAAATCTTAAACTGGACATATGGAAGTTAGGAGAAAAGAGAATGAAGTCTTTCGAATACGGGGATAAAGAAATCAGCGGCCTGGATATAACCATTACAATGACATCGATGATTATTGGAATCGGCATCTTGACATTGCCAAGCGAGCTGGCCAAAACAGTAAACGCTTCGGATGCCTGGATGTCAATGCTTGCCGCGGGTTTACTGGCCATTGGAATCGCTTGGACAATAACCAAAATCGCCACAAATTTCAGCCAGCAAGGGTATTACGCTTATGCCTCTGCAGCAGTGACGAAACCAGTTGCATTCATTGCTGTGTTTGCGCTGTTCCTGCACTTCCTTTCCTATTGCGCATATGAAGCCAGGGCAATCTCCGATATTGCCAAACAATATTTATTTGAAACGACACCAATGGAAATTATCTCCTTTAGCTACCTTATGGTGATTGTATATGCCGTCTCCGGAAGCCGTGCTGGACTAATCCGATTAAATATCTTATTTATCCCGATTGTGATAGTTGTCACCCTAGCCGTCCTGTTGCTAAGTCTAAGCGTATTTGATACCAAAGAATTAAAACCGTTTTTTACGACTGATTGGAAATCGTTAGCGTCAGCCATGAAATCGACCACTTTTTCACTCTTAGGTTTTGAAGTGATCCTATTTTATATCACAATGATGAATTGTCCCCAAAAGGCTCCGAAAGCTGTCGTCATTGGCGTATTTTTACCAGTCGTTGGCTATACCGTCATTTATCTGACTTGTGTCGGGGTATTCTCACAAATGGCACTTATGGAAATAACATATCCTGTCGTCGAACTTGCGAAAGAAGTTTATATTCCGGGTGAATTTTTCGAACGTCTTGAATCGATTTTCTTTACCATTTGGATAATGGCTGCATTTACAACGACTGTAATGGCCTATGATTGCACGATTTATGCACTGCAATCTTTATTTACTAAGCCTAAACATAAAACGTGGGTATTCGTTCTTAGCCCTATCATATATTTAATGAGTATGCTTCCAAAAAACATGTCTGATTTCAGTAAGATGGGACCCATCATCAGTTATTTCGGTATTGTTGTTAGTATGTTGTTCCCTATGTTGATTCATATAGTGGCCAAGCTTCGAGGAGTAAAGAGCGATGTTTCCTAGAATGATGTTAAAAGACTGCCCCCTAAGTAGATCTAGCTACTTTGGGAACAGCCTCTTATCCAACATTTATTGACTTCCGTTGCTTTTCTGCGCCTTAGCTTTCAACAAAACCGTCACAGCCTCGGCTCTTGTTGCCCGATCTTGCGGCGCGAATTGCCCAGCGTCCTTGCCTTGCATGATCCCCGCTTGCTGAACGGCAGCAACACTGCTTTTTGCCCATAATGGAATGTCTGTATCATCTGCAAAATGAGTTGCTGCATTCGCACCGACTGGCTTACCTAGAGCGCCTGCAATCACCACGGCCATCTCTGCACGAGTAATCTCAGCGTTCGGACGGAAGCTGCCATCGTCATAACCGTTCATCCAACCTTCTCGCACTGCGAGCGAGATCGCTATCTGTGCCCAAGCCCCTATATCCGCGCCATCAGTGAAATTCAGCTTCGCGCCTTCCCCTTGCGGTTTCAGCGTGTTCATCAGCATGACGGCAAATTCCGCGCGCGTCACAATACGATTCGGCTTGAACGTACCATCCGGGTAACCCGAAACGATGCCATCTTCTACGGCTTGCTTAATCCCTGCCTCTCCCCAGTGTCCAGCTATATCATTAAAATTCGTTGCTGCAACAGCCGCTTGGCCCACTGCAAATACCGCATATTTCGTAAAATGGTTCACAGTTACGGTGATTTGATCCCCATTGATCGTACCTCCAGGAACTTCCACCCACACTTTGCGGACTTCGTCATAATAAAATACCGCTGCTGTTTGGCCGCCTTGCAAACTAGCTTTGTCGAAAGTGAAGGTCAGCGTAATCGGCTTACTGAAATTCTCCGTAAAGTTTTTCAAAATTTCGAAGATCGGGCTCGCTAGAACTTCTTTATCCGTGACTAGCTGTTGTGCATTCAATACTTTGTTTATCGTAATCTTGAGCTCTTTGGCAGAAGCATCCGCCGGGATCGAGATCACAACCTCTTGGTTCAAACTAACTTTGCCCGTTTGACCAACCGCCAACGTCAAATTCCCATCTGTAGAGGTAACAGTCGTATCAGTTGGCGGCGTTGTATGGCTGTCAACTGGGACAACGACGGGTGGCACAACCGGTGCACGGTTCACGGTCAATTGATACGTATTCGTCGCCAAACCATCTTCCGCTGTTACCTGAATGTTGATCACATTAGCTCCCACATTTAAGCTAGGTACGGTATAGACGTATACATTGCCCGTTACAGAAGTAGAATGGTAAGTCACCCCCGTAACCGTCAGTGTTTGGTTGGGATTCGCTTTGGTAACGGTCCAAAGAAGACTTGTAACCGTGCTCGCCACATCTACACGATAAGCAAGTTCAGCCGGCTCGAACGTTAAAGTGCCTTGATCAACAGTCAGTCCCGACAGCAAGGCTTCGTTGCTGGTCCTTGTGACATGGATCTTGTAGGTTTTCGTGGTCGTGCCATCCAGTGCGGTTACTTTTACGATAATGGTATTCGTACCTACATGCAATGGAATCGCTGCGCTCAGCTCTCCACTTGCAACAATCGCTCCGTTTACTTCCACGCTCGCCTTCCCATCTGCCGCCGTTGGTGTAACGGATAGATTCGCGATGCTGTTCGGTACGCTCAGCGTATAGCTCGTTACTGCCGCGTCTAATGTTTCGTTCCATGCTCCGCTGCTTACACGCAAGCCGCTCAAATCGGCGCTATTGCTTGCTGTTTCTGCAGCTACAATCAGCGTGAATGCTTTACTCTCGCTTGCTGCGCCTTTGCTGATCGTCGCCGTTAACGTTACCGTCGTATTGCCCGCTCCATATGAAGGACGTGATACCCTACCAGATGCTGCGTTAATTGCGGTATGGTTGGATGCCCACACAACTGTCGTTCCGTTTATTCCTGTTGCTGGCAAGCCTACTGCTTGCGTTACACTCGCTGCCCGATCGCTGCCGCCATACGTAATGGCCAGCGCCTGAATTGCAGCGGTTACCGCTTGTGTATCCGTCTGCTCTACGATTACACGAGTTGGTAAACTTTCATTCAACCTTACATCCGTTGCCGTAATCGTAAGCTGCGTACCTGCTGCTTGAGCTGTAATCGGTACGGAGTAAGCTCCACCTGCTGGTGCTAGGCCAGTTCCAAGTAAACTTGCCCCCGCTTTCACCTTTACCGTGGAACCAGGCTCTGCTGAACCTGTTACGAAAGTATCTTCCATATTCACTGTGTTCACTAAAGGTGCTGTTGGTGCTGTTTCATCGGCTATTACCGTAACAATCGCTGTTAAGCTGACATTGTTTGCTGTATGTTTGGCGATTATCGTAAGCGTCTTACCTACGGTTTGAACGGCAATTGGTATGGAGAATGTACCATCTGTCACGACAGCTGTTCCCAATAAGCCTGTACCTGCACTTACCGTTACCCTGGAGCCAGCTTCGGCTGTCCCCGTAATGGCAGTATCAGTAGCAGCTACCGCATTTACTTCCAACGGCATTGTTAAAGGGGAGGAGACCGATGTATTGATGGGCTGGCCAATGCTGTCCTTGAATGCCCCAGCAGCAATCTGTAAGGTGTTGCCCGATCCAACCAAGGCATCCTTAAAGTTAATTTCAAGTGTACTCGTGTTAGCCGTAGATGATAGGATCTCAACTGTATCCTCTGCACCTAGCGCTGTGTAGGCTGCCTGGCCTGCTCTTTTAACCGTAATCTTACTCTTCAACTCATCTAAAGTACCCGCCTGTATAGCATACATATGAAAGGTAACCGTCACTTTATTATGGCGTACGGTTATGCTTGAATTCACTGCACTATCCAGCTGTACTGCGCGGTAGTAACACCTCTTATAGGTATTTGGTGCAGGATCCATATCACCGAACGCATCCCCACTACATCCGATACCACTGGTAACGACTTTAGACAAATAGCCATAATTAGCTGGTACAGCAGGTGCGCCGATTCCCCAGTATCTCACTTCTTTCGTTCCAGTAAATATACAATTCCCGTTCTCTGCTGCACAATCTGTCCAAACAAAAGTATTATCTGGTGCAGTGGGCAGCAATGTTAAAGGGGATGTAATCGTGATGTTAATCGACAAGCCATTGCTATCCTTGAACGCCCCAGGAGCTATCTGCAGCGTATTTCCTGAACCAACTAACGTGTCTTTGAAGTTAATTTCAAGCGTACTCGAGTCTGCTGTCGATGTTAGATTCGCAACCGTATCTTCAGTACCTAGCGCTGTATAGGTCGAGGCACCTGTTTTTTTAACCGTAATTTTACTCTTCAAATCTGCTAAAGATCCAGCCTGAATGGCATACGTATTAAATGTAAAAGTAACTTTGGTATTGAGTCCGCTTACCACTGTCTTTACGTTATTATCAAGCTGTATATCACGGTAAAAACACCTTTTCGTCGTGCCAAATGCAGGATCAACATTACCGAAAGCAGCCTTTGAACAGGCTGTAACATCCGTAATAACTAGGGATCTAAAGCCGTAATTAGCGGGTACTGCAGGTGTACCTATTCCCCAATATCTCACTTCTTTCTTACCGGTAAAGATACAAGATTTGCCTTCTTCCGCACAATATGTCCAACCCAAGCTGCCGTCTGGCGCCGCGGGTAACAAAGTGAGAGCGGACGTCACTGGTATGTCGATGGGTTGGCCATTGCTATCCTTAAAGGTTCCCGAAGCGATTTGTATCACATTGTCTGAACCCACTAACGGATCTTTAAAAATAAATTCAAGCGTACTTAACATAGCCGTAGCTGTTGGGTTGGCAACTGTATCTTCTGCACCTAACGCTTTATAGGCGGCTTCACCTGTTCGTTTAACTGTAATCTTGCTCTTCAATTCATCTAAAGTGCCAGCCTGTATGGCATACGTATTAAATGTTATCTTCACTTTATTATTGATCCCGCTAACGACGCTCTTTACTGCACTATCCAACTGAACGTCACGGTAGTAACATTTTTTGGACGTTCCAGGTGCTGGATCGATACTGCCGAAAGCCGCAATGGAACACGGCGTATAACTCGTAATGATTTGAGAGCTAAAGCCATAATTAGCTGGTATAGCAGGAGTGCCTATTCCCCAGTATCTCACTTCTTTCGTCCCCACAAAGCTGCAATTACCGCCATCCGCAGCACAATTCGTCCAACCCCCGCTGCCGTCCGGACCAAGACCTAACAATGTTAATGAAGACGTAATCGCTATGTCGATGAGCTGGCCATTACTGTCCTTGAATGCCCCAGGTGCTATCTGTATCGTATTCCCTGAACCAACTAGCGTGTCCTTGAAGGTAATTTCCAGCGTACTCAACGCAGCCGTAGATACTTTATTGGCAACGACATCTTCTGGACTTAGCGCAGCAAAGATCGTGTCACCTGTTTTTTTAACAGTGATGTGATTCTTTAAATCTTCTAAAGTGCCAGCCTGTATGGCATACGTAGAAAATGTGAATGTCACTTTATTGTTATGACCGCTAACGACGGTCGACACGTTATAATCCAACTGGACATCCCGGTAGTAACACGCTTTAAATGTTCCATTGGCCGGATCAGTATTACCGAAGGCAGCCATTGTACACGCCGTACCTCCCGAAATGACTCTGGACCGATAACCATAATTAGGTGCTGGCGTACCTATTCCCCAATATCTCACTTCTTTCAGCCCTGCAAAACTGCAATTCTCGCCATCCGCAGCACAATACGTCCAACCAGGGCTACCGTCTGGAATAACACCTACGACGTTAGAATTCACCGCTATGTCGATGAGCTGGCCATTACTATCTTTGAACGCGTTGGACCCGATCCGTATGGCGTTCTCCGGACCAACTAACGCATTCTTGAATTTAATTTCGAATGTACTCGAAGTAGCCGTAGAGGATACATTTTCAAGAGTATCTTCGGTATCTAGCGCTGTATAAGCAGAATCACCCGTTTTTTTAATCGATATCTTACTTTTGAAATCTTCTAAGGTGCCAACTTGAATGGCGTACGTGTTAAATGTGACCTTCACTTTCGTATTGCTTCCGCTGATGACTGTCATCACGTTATTATCAAGTTGTACATCACGGTAGTAACACCTTTTGGCAGATGCAGATGCCGGATCACGGTTACTGAAGGACGCAAGGGTACATGCCGTATCATTTGTGCTTACGATAGATTGAAACTTATCAGGTTGGTCAATTGCCCAGAAGCGCACTTCTTTCCTTCCTGCAAAGCTGCAATTCCCATTCTCTACGGCACAAAACGTCCAACCCAGGCTGCCGTCCGGTGCAGCGTCTATGGCAACAGGCTCCTTGAGTGCAGTAGAGACCAATAGATCTATTAGCTCACCATTCGTATCCTTGAATGCCTCAGGAGCGATCTGAATGGCGTTTCCCGACCCAACTAGCGGATCCTTAAAGTTAATTTCGAGGGTACTTGAAATTGCCGTAGAGGTTGGATTGGCAACTGTATCCTCGGCACCTAGCGCTGAATAGGCAGAATCACCTGTTCGTTTAACCAAAATTTTGCGCTTCAAATCTTCAATAGTGCCAGCCTGTACGGCGTACATATTAAATGTGAATGTCACCTTGTTATTGAGTCCGCTAACGACCGTTGTCATTGCACTATCCAGCTGGACATCACGGTAGTAACACCTTTTCGGTGAACCTGGTGCAGGATCATAATTGCCAATAAAGTATGTTTGACATCTCGGACTATCCGTAATATTTCTAAATATATGAGTGATAAAACCATAATTAGGACCTATCCCCCACAACCTCACTTCTTTCGTCCCTCGAAAAGAACAATTCCCGCCTTCATCACTACAATCCGTCCAACCCGGGCTGCCGTCCGGTCCCGTTGGTAATGACGTTATTGAAACGGTTACCGGCAAATTAATCGGTTGGCCATTGCTATCCTTGAAAGCTCCAGGCGCTATTTGTACCGTGTTCTCCGGACCGACTAACGTATCCTTAAATTTGATGACAAGCGTACTCGACGCAGCCGTAGAGGTTAGATTCGCAACCGTATCTTCAGCACCAAGAGCCGTGTAGGCAGCTTCACCTGTTTTTTTCACTGTAATCTTACGCTTTAAATCATCCAGCGTGCCCGTTTGTTTGGCATACGTATGAAAGGTCAACGTCACTTTATTATTGGGTCCGCTGATTGTCGTCGTCACTGCACTATCCAGCTGTACATCACGGTAGTAGCACCGTTCAACTGTTCCAAATGCAGGATCAATGCCTCCGAATGCAGAAACTGAACAATACGCACTGTCCGTAACAATTCTAGCTACAAAATCATAATCCGCGGGTATAGCCGGAGCACCAGTTCCCCATAATCGCACTTCTTTCGTCCCTGTAAAGTTGCAAAAGCCGTAAAGCGCAGAACAATTCGTCCAGCCAAGGCTTCCGTCTGGCGCTTCGCCTACTACGGAAGACGTCACCGGTATCTCTATCGGATCGCCGTTGCTATCCTTGAATGCCCCAGGAGCAATTTGTATCGCATTCTCCGAGCCAACTAATGCGTCTTTAAAGTTGATTTCAACTGTACTCGACGTCGCCGTAGACGTTGGGTTCGCAACGGTATCTTGGGTGCCTAGAGCTGAATAGGCTGTTTCACCTGTTTTTTTCACGGTAATCTTACTTTTCAAGTCATCTAACGTGCCAGCCTGTATGGCATAAACATGGAATGTAAAGGTCACTTTCTTATCGTGTTCACTAGCCATAGACGTCACTTTGCTATCCAGCTGTACATCACGGTAGTAACACTTTTTCCTAGTTCCAGGAGCAGGATCACTATAGCCGAAAGCAGCGATTGTGCATAGTGTCCCTCCCGTCAATAAGTGAGAAGTAAAGCCATAATTAGCAGGTATTGCAGGGGCGCCGATTCCCCATAATCGCACTTCTTTGGTCCCTGAGAATGTACAGGCTGCCCCCTCTGCAGCACATTCCGTCCACCCATCGCTACCCTCTGGTCCGTTGGCTATCGCAGGTAATGTGAATAAAGACGAAAATGGCATCGATGAAACTAGCATCAATCCCAGTAATAAACGAATCGCAACCCTTTTCAATAACACCCTCGTGACCATATCTACCTTCACTCCTCTTATCCCTGTACATCCATTGCCGCAAACTAAGTTAAATCTACCACACCCCAATAAAAGAATAATGAAAGATTCGGTCATAAACAGACAAAAACCGCGCAGCAGAAGGCTTTGCGGTTTTTGAATGAACGCTCATAATGGCTTGATCGCCTTGGTCTGGTGATTGACGGTGCTTTTTCGTTCGCTTGAGGGCGGTGTGAAGCGTAAGTTTACATACATACAGAATGTATGTTATTATTTCTTTATAAACATATAGAGGAGAATGCAGTTATGAAAATTTCCAGCTTTTATCCAGTCATTTTGACCGAGCAGGTGGCGTCCAGCGCCGAGTTTTATCGAAATCAGTTTGGATTTGAGACCGTATTCGAAGCCGATTGGTATGTAAGCCTGCGATTGCCACGGGATAGTGAAACGGCATTCGAGCTGGCTATTCTGGAGTCTGGACATCCTACTGTACCCGCAGCCTTCCGACATTCAGTGAACGGACTAATACTCAACTTCGAAGTGGATGATGTAGACGCGCAATACGAAAGGCTAATTAAGCAAGAAAAGCTTCCCCTGCTGCTCGATATCCGGGACGAAGAGTTCGGACAGCGCCATTTCATTACTAGCGATCCCAACGGTGTATTGATCGATGTGATCAAAATCATCCCTCCTTCCTACGCGTATACTGAGCAGTACAATAAGAAGTTATGGCTGAATGAGGAGAAAGGCGGCAAGGAATGACGACGACGATCGCTCTTGACTTGAAAGCCATTGAGCTTTTGAAGCTTATTGAGAAATGAAGGAAAGAAGGAGATTTAAAACGATATGAAAAAAAGCAAGGCAGAAGCGTATGAAACGATTGTCAAGCTGGTAGAAGTAGCCCGGAAGCACTTTACTGACCATGGGTATGTGGAATCGTCTATGGAGGAAATCGTGGCTGAGGCTAAGCTGACTCGAGGCGCCCTCTACCATCATTTTGGCAGCAAGAAAGGCTTGTTTCAAGCTGTGCTGGAGTCCGTTCAGGCGGAGATCGGGGAGCGGGTTGAAGCCGAGGCGGCCCAAAGCGATGATGCACGGGAGCAGCTGATTCTCGGATGCCGAGCCTTCGTTGCGGCTGCTGTCGAGCCACGAATTAAACGGATTATGCTCATTGACGGTCCTGCCGTGTTGGGGTGGGAAGCCTGGCGCAGGATGGATGAGGAGAACTCGATGCGGCACTTGCGCGAGCAGCTGCAGTTGATGCAGCGGCAAGGTTACCTGAAGCCGGTCCCTTTAGACGCAATGACTCATTTTCTCTCAGGTGCCCTGAATGAATCTGCATTGTGGATCGCACAAAGTCCGGATGACAGCCAGTCGTTGGAGGAAACGATGTCTGTTATTTCTCTTTTTCTGAAAGGATTCGACAACGATTGATCCGCAGACATCTATCCGGTTCACGCTGACATTTTAGAATTCACGTGTCTATAATCTTATCTTTCCCTTTTACTAAATTCCCAGCACCCCCGTATTGTAACACGGGGGTCCAAATTACAAGGCAAATCGAATGGCAACGGTTTAACCATAGGATTCCTGCGAATACCACTCTAAGACCGTATATGAACTCTACTCATCCTTTAACCGTCGTTGATACAAAACAACAGACACAATCGTTAATACAACCGTCCATGCCAAAATAATGAGGAGAGGTTTTAATAAATCTCCCATCGTAAAGCCTGTACTGCTTATACCTAGCAAATGCACAAGCTGACTGCTTGGCATGTAATCCAGCACTTTGAAGACCGGATAATCCTTTACTAGTAACGCCCCCCAGGGTGCCCCGGTGAATACGAACGCCACAGGGAGTATTGATAATGAGGCTTCAAGCAACGTCTTGGAGAATAAACCACATATCGTCCCGGCTGCTGTGTATAGAATAATCGAAAGAAAGATTGCTGTCACAAACGCCCACATATTAGCTGGCTCATAGCCAATTATAAACGTAGCAATAGCCAGAACAATAGCAGACATTACAAAGACTAAAGTACTTTTACCGATTAGAACATCCATGGTCGTGGCCGGAGTCATCATTAATGACCGTAAAGTGTTACGCTCCTTCTCTTCCGCAATCAAGCATGCTTGTGCGAAACATGTTAGTAGTACAAACGAAGTATTTAGAAGTAAACCGCTAGCACCTTGTAAAGATGGACCTGCCCCCCGAAAAAGAAGTGCTAGAATAATTGGGAAAATTAACATAATGGAGACCGCGTAATTACGTGAAAACTCTTTGTAATCCTTTACAAATATCGCCCGGGCACGTTTTAATGAGATACTCATAGTAACTCACTTCCTGTCATTTTAATAAAGATATCGCCTAGACTTGGCTCTTTCGTTTCTAATCGGTCAATGAGCCCCCGTTTCATCCAATCCGCTATTTGATCAGCCGTCCCCTCATCGATCGGGAGCTCGTAGGATTCCCCATTGATTAAGTCAACACTAATTACATTTTCCCGATGATGTCGTTTAAGTTCCTTCGGTGAGCCGATGGTTTGGATTTGTCCCTGATACAAAATCGCTACACGGTTACATATCAACTCTGCCTCAGCCATATCATGCGTAGTTAAGAAAATCGTTGTCCCTTTCTCATTTAAGTAGCGCAAGCCTTTATAAATATGTGCTGAGTTTACCGGATCTAAAGCCGAAGTAGGTTCATCCAGAAATAATAATTCCGGCTCATGGATTATCGCGCATGCCAGCATGACACGTTGACGCATCCCTTTTGATAAGAAATTAACTTTCTTTTTGCGCTCTCCGCTTAAATTTACAAACTGCAGCACCTTATCAATCGAAGATCTAGGAAGATCATATAACTTACGATACAGCTCTAGATTTTCCTCAATCGACAATCTCTCATATAGACCACTATTATCCGTCAAAATGCCAAAGCGCATCTTCTGTGCAGATTGATGCATCATCTCCGCTGGCTGTTTAAATACACTGGCCTTTCCACTAGTCGGATTTAACTGCGCAGTTAAAATCTTGATTAATGTTGTTTTTCCTGAACCACTCGGACCCAGAAACCCAAAAATTTCCCCTTTCGGAATTGAAAAAGATACCTCTGCCAACGCATCCTTATTTCCAAATCTCTTACAGATACGTTCTACTTGGATAACATCCATTAACACCACTTCCTTAGCGTTGATGACTTAAACATATATAAATTGCCTGCTTCCTGCCATCAAAACCCGCCGAAATGTAGCTGTTGTCACCTGAATGGTACCACTCAATGCTTGATTGCTGCTTTATTTCCCCGGAAATTAAATATTAAGAAGTGCTTTTAATTCATGCAATTTGGAACGGGATAATGGAACCACGGCATCTTTACCTGTATTCAATCGCAAGCTGTAGCTATTCTTCGTCCATGTAATAATCTCTCTTACTTTTTGCAGATTAACGATGTAGGACCGATGACACCTAAAAAAACCGAAGTTTAACAATCTCATCTCGAGCTCGGTCAGCGTCAACGCACAGTCATAATTTTCGCCGCCCACATGAACAAGGATTGAACCCTCTACACTTTCTATAAAATCGATTTCAGGCGGATTAAATAAAATGACCTTATCATTTCTTTTGGTAGAGATCTTCTGCAAGGTTATATTGGCTTCGTCTTGTTTCTGTACTTCCTGCTTATCCTCTTCGAAGTCCCGAATATCCAATGGATGAAATCCGGACTCGTTCAACCGATAAATGGCATCACAGGAAATAAGGGCGTCCTCTAAATTCGAAGTTAAAATTAAAATCTGCTTTTCTTGCGAAAGATCATCCAGAATCCGTTTGAATTGACGACGATCTGGCTCTTCCAAGTAAAAATACGGTTCCTCCAGTATAAGTGTGGGCTGATGTGCAAAAAAGACACGCAGCAAAGTCACATACATTCTTTTCGTTGAGCTTAGATCTTTGATTTTTACCTTCCGCTCTTCTTTTAAAGCAAAATAATCCATCAACCAAGCGGCACTCTCATTCCTCTCCGTTATTCTGATTAGAAAAGTGATTAGCTCTTCCACCGTTAAACGCATATACTCATTTTGTTGAACCCGAAATAAATAATATCGGGAATGATCGACTAATTGATCCATTAAAAGCTGCTTTCGCTTCAAGTCCGTTATAATGCCAATCGATTGGTTCGAAGTCATATTTAACTCGATCTTCGGTAGAAGTAATTCTCCAATATAATAAATTGGTTCAAATTGCATGCCGGCCTCCAGGTCAGTGCCTCTATAGGATATTTATCACAATTATAATGTTGGGATTACTGCCCCCGCAAATTATGGCTTGAGAATTATTTCAGAGAGTAGCTTCGATTTTAAAAAAAGCCCCAGTCAAAACACTCATAACAAGTGTGTTCGACTGGAGCTTCTTTTGTTTGCTTATGAAAGTTTTATATTACCTATTACCATATTTTCCCGCTATACTACCACTCCAAAAGAAGAAGTCCCCCACATCAGAACCATTACGGTTGCGCATGTAAAGCTCTGAGAATGACCGTCACCGCTTCGGCGCGGGTAGTGTTCACTTTCGGTTTCACTGTGCCGTCTTCATAACCGTTGATCAAGCCTTTGGCTGTCGCCGTTGCAAGTGCCTTACGCGCCCAGTCGGATATATCGACACTGTCCGGGGAGTTGACACTCAAGTCCGTCGCCGCCAGTTTGGCGGCGCGAACGATGATCGCCGCCATTTGCTCACGATTTATGAGATCGTCCGGTCCGAAACTTGTGTCGCTATACCCGGCAATTATGCCTTTCGCTGCGGCAGTCGTAATAGCGCTCTTAGCCCAGTGAGTCTCCGTATCGGCGAAGGTTTTGCCATTTTGCTCCCCAAGATGGAACGCTTTGACGATGACGGTCACAAATTCCGCTCTTGTGATGTTTGCATTCGGCTTAAACGTGTTGTCTGAATAGCCTTTAATCGCGCCAAGCTTCACCAGTTCCCGCACATTCTCTTCGGACCAATGTCCTTTGATATCTGCAAAGTCCGTTTCGTTCGTTTGCGGCTGCACGGGCTTCGCTTTATCGGATGCCAGAACGGCAAATTTCGTAAAATGGTTAACCGTTCCGGATACTGTCCCGTTCTCTTCGTCGACCTTCAGTCTGTCCAATGACACCCATTTATGTGTTTGCTCGTTCAGCCAATATATGCCTATCGTCGACTTCCCAAAGTCCACCTTCGTCTTATCGAAAGGCAGCGTAATAACGATCGGCTTACTAAATTCACCATCCTTGTCTTTCTTGATCTCGTACACCTCGCTGACCAATTGCAAGGCGCTGTCCAGTGGCAGAATCGAGGCGTCGCTCACTTTATAAACCGTAACTTGAATGTTGTTAGCCATCGCTCCGGCCGGAACTTCGATTGTCGCTCCGTTCAGTCTTGTTGTCCCCCCGCTGGCAGCCGCAATCGTTGCGGTGTTGGTCGCACCGCCGCTGAATCCGGTTTCGCTCGTAGTACTGGATCCGCCAGTTGTAGGGGCTTTCGGTGTTGCACTCACTTCGTTGGAGTAGTTGCTGCTTCCTCCTGCGTTGCTCGTTGTTACTGCGAAATAATAGGTAGCGCCGTTCGTCAGACCCGTTACTGTGTAGCTATAAGTCGTGCTACTCACTGTCGCTATGGGGGTTAAGCCATAGAAGCCGGAAGCCGTTCCCTTATAGACACTGTAGGTGACTGTCTCAGATATACCGTTCCAAGTTAACGCAACTTGCCCATTCCCAGCTATTGCTGTAAGCCCCGTAGGTGCTGAAGACACTGCCGCATTGACGGTCAACTTGGCTGCGTTGCTTGTGGCTATTGCCGTTTGACTGCCCGTCGCGCTGCTGTTCGTGTTCGTCACCACGACATAGTAGTACGTCGTTCCCGCCGCTAACGTCGGCGCTGCATACGATGCGCTTGTTGCCCCGCTGATCGCGGTACCGCCACTATTGCTGCTGATCGTGCTGCTGTACCACTGATAGCTCAGCGTTCCGCTGTCACTCACCGTCGCTGCTACACTCAAGCTCGGGCTGCTCGCGCCTTCATTCACCGTTGCTCCTGTCGGCTGCGTGCCGATGATCGGCGTTGCCGCGTTGGTCAGCGCGTTCACTGTTACCGACACCGCTCTGCTTGTCGCCGACGCCGTTTGACTGCCCGTCGCGCTGCTGTTCGTATTCGTCACTACGACATAGTAGTATGTCGTTCCCGCAGCTAGCGTCGGCGCTGCATACGATGCGCTTGTTGCCCCGCTGATCGCGGTACCGCCGCTATTGCTGCTGGTCGTGCTGCTGTACCACTGATAGCTCAGCGTTCCGCTATCGCTCACCGTCGCTGCTACACTCAAGCTCGGGCTGCTCACGCCTTCGTTCACCGTTGCTCCCGTCGGCTGCGTGCCGATGCTCGGCGTTGCCGCGTTGGTCAGCGCGTTCACCGTTACCGACACCGCACTGCTTGTCGCCGTGGCCGTTTGACTGCCCGTCGCGCTGCTATTCGTATTCGTCACTACGACATAGTAATATGTCGTTCCCGCAGCTAACGTCGGCGCTGCATACGATGCGCTTGTTGCCCCGCTGATCGCGGTACCGCCACTATTGCTGCTGGTCGTGCTGCTGTACCACTGGTAGCTCAGCGTTCCGCTGTCGCTCACCGTCGCTGCTACACTCAAGCTCGGGCTGCTCGCTCCTTCGTTCACCGTTGCTCCTGTCGGTTGCGTGCCGATGCTCGGCGTTGCCGCGTTGGTCAACGCGTTCACTGTTACCGACACCGCACTACTTGTCGCCGTGGCCGTTTGACTGCCCGTCACGCTGCTGTTCGTATTCGTCACTACGACGTAGTAATATGTCGTTCCCGCAGCTAACGTCGGCGCTGCATACGATGCGCTTGTTGCCCCGCTGATCACGGTGCCGCCGCTATTGCTGCTGGTTGTGCTGCTGTACCACTGATAGCTCAGCGTTCCGCTGTCACTCACCGTCGCTGCTACACTCAAGCTCGGGCTGCTCGCGCCTTCGTTCACCGTTGCTCCTGTCGGCTGCGTGCCGATGATCGGCGTTGCCGCATTGGTCAGCGCGTTCACTGTTACCGACACCGCACTGCTTGTCGCCGTAGCCGTTTGGCTGCCCGTCGCGCCGCTGTTCGTATTCGTCACTACGACATAGTAATACGTCGTTCCCGCAGCTAACGTCGGCGCTGCATACGATGCGCTTGTTGCCCCGCTGATCGCGGTGCCGCCGCTATTGCTACTGGTCGTGCTGCTGTACCACTGGTAGCTCAGCGTTCCGCTGTCACTCACCGTCGCTGCTACACTCAAGCTCGGGCTGCTCGCGCCTTCGTTCACCGTTGCTCCTGTCGGTTGCGTGCCGATGATCGGCGTTGCCGCATTGGTCAGCGCGTTCACTGTTACCGACACCGCACTGCTTGTCGCCGACGCCGTTTGGCTGCCCGTCGCGCTGCTATTCGTGTTCGTCACTTCGACGTAGTAGTATGTCGTTCCCGCCGCTAACGTCGGCGCTGCATACGATGCGCTTGTTGCCCCGCTGATCGCGGTGCCGCCGCTATTGCTGCTGGTCGTGCTGCTGTACCACTGATAGCTCAGCGTTCCGCTGTCACTCACCGTCGCCGCTACGCTCAAGCTCGGGCTGCTCACGCCTTCGTTCACCGTTGCTCCTGTCGGTTGCGTGCCGATGATCGGCGTTGCCGCATTGGTCAGCGCGTTCACTGTTACCGACACCGCACTGCTTGTCGCCGACGCCGTTTGGCTGCCCGTCGCGCTGCTATTCGTATTCGTCACTTCGACGTAGTAGTATGTCGTTCCCGCCGCTAACGTCGGCGCTGCATACGATGCGCTTGTTGCCCCGCTGATCGCGGTGCCGCCGCTATTGCTGCTGGTCGTGCTGCTGTACCACTGATAGCTCAGCGTTCCGCTGTCACTCACCGTCGCCGCTACGCTCAAGCTCGGGCTGCTCACGCCTTCGTTCACCGTTGCCCCCGTCGGCTGCGTGCCGATGATCGGCGTTGCCGCATTGGTCGTTGTCCACTTCACGTACAGTGTCACGTCGGCTAAGTTTATGCTGATCGGGGCACCTGCCACGTAATCCGTTCCAGTTCCGTCCGCTTTCGTGTTCCAACCCGCAAACGTGTAACCCGTCTTCACTAGGCTTCCCGTGTTGCCCAGAACCATGGCCGTATCTCCCGATTGATAGGTGGCGCTGTCCGTCGGCGCACTTCCGGACGCAGCTCCGTCGCCGTCATACGTCACCATGTATGTCATTGCAAGCTTCTTGACGGTTGCTTTACTCCTCTTCTCATCATCCATATACACAACATAGGGCGTGCCGCTACTGTTAATGGCTATACTTGTAAAATCTGCAACACCCGCCGAAAAACCGGCGGAGCCTGCATTCTCCCACAAGCTTCCGTTATATTTCATGACGGTTGCTTTACCACCGTTACCATAATCCTTATACATAACATAGGGCGTGCCGCTGCTGTTGATGACTATACTTGAATAATTTGCAACACCCGCTGAAAAACCGGCGGATCCTACATTCTCCCACGAGCTTCCGTTATATTTCATGACGGTTGCTTTTTCGCCGTTCAACAAATCCTTGTACACAATATAGGGCGTGCCGCTGCTGTCGATAGCTATACTTGTAAAATTTGCTCCACCTGTCGCGGAGCCTACATTCTCCCAAGAGCTTCCGTTATATTTCTTGACGGTTGCTTTATATATGTTACCACCATCACTATACACAACATAGGGCGTGCCACTCCTGTCAATGGCTATATTTATATAACTTGCACCACCTGCCGAAAAACCGGCGGAACCTACATTCTCCCACGAGTTTCCGTTATATTTCATGACGGTTGCTTTATTACTGTTACCCCCATCCTGAAACACAACATATGGCGTGCCGCTGCTGTCGATGGCTATACTTGTAGATTCTGCTCCACCTGCCGAAAAACCGGCAGTGCCTACATTTACCCACGAGCTTCCGTTATATTTCTTGACGGTTGCTTTATAGCTGTTACCAAAATCCTGATACACAACATATGGCGTGCCGCTGCTGTCGATGGCTATACTTAGATAAGTTCCATCAGCAAAACCGGCGGAGCCAACATTCACCCACGCGCTTCCGTTATATTTCATGACGGTTGCATTACCGCCTCTACCCCCATCCCTATAAACAACATAGGGCGTGCCACTGCTGTCGATGGCTATTCTTGTATAAGTTGCAGCACCTGCCGAAAAACCGGCTGAGCCTACTGTGCCCCATTGTTCAGACGCAGCTTGGGCAACCATTGGCGCGCCCATATTGGGTACGCCCGACAAAAAAATCAACATTCCCAGTATGATACTTACTAATTTACGATAAGTCTGCTTTGCTTTTCCATTCATTTACAACTCGCTCCCATCAATAACGATATGGTACTGTATACGTTTTTGGATTCAACTTTATCGTTGTTTTTTCAAATCATCACTTTTAAAAGTTTACTAAAGCCAAATAAAAGAATAATGAAAGAAATGACCAGAACTAGAAAAAAACCGCGTAGCATCAAGCCTTCGCGGTTTTTCTCAACTGACTTATTTATTTCTGACGGCGAACCTTCTCATCAATGAATCGTATAAGTGAATGAGTCCATGCTTGCCCTCCTACTCTAAAAACATGCTTTGCAAGGCTTCCCGTCTTTGATCGGTTAAACCGAATTCTTCAGAAAAATAAGTATCAACATTGCCA
Organism: Paenibacillus sp. HWE-109; assembly: GCF_022163125.1. Lineage (NCBI taxonomy): Bacteria > Bacillati > Bacillota > Bacilli > Caryophanales > Paenibacillaceae > Paenibacillus > Paenibacillus sp. HWE-109. The sequence continues at coordinate 4,608,577 of NZ_CP091881.1, forward strand.
TATGTCTTCTTGATCGACCCGAAGGCGGCTTCCATGAATTGCTCCCTCACCCCAAACAGGTGTTCGATATTGCGCAATTCCACCTCATCCACATGTTCGGCAAGCTGACTCAGCAATTTCCTGTTGAAACCTTTCATCGTTTCGTTGGTGAGCAGGTAGTCTTCCATCACCGTTTCCTCCGGGACGCCGAGCGCCAGTAAGATCAAGGCGGCACCGACTCCCGTACGGTCCTTGCCCGCTGTGCAATGATGCAGAAGTCCAAGGTTATCCGAATGCTGGATCAATTCCATTAACCGTTTATAGGACGGATTGCCGAGCGGGAGCTTCGTATACACTTCCATCATCATCGTATCTGCGCGATATTGTTTGAAATAGCCGCTTTTGATCATATCGGCGATATCGCGTTGGTTTCGATCGCCGTCCCCAACATCACCCGACATGTTGATTCGAGATGCTTGATCTGCTTGAATAGCAGCAATGCGAATATTTTTTACGCTGGCAAAGACCGGATCCGGTTTCTTTTGCGCTTCATAGTCATTGCGGTAATCGAAAATCGTTTTGATATTCAAGGCTTGAACAGCCGCTAAATCTTGCTCCGTCAATCCGGTCAATTCATCGGAACGAAAGAAAATACCATATTTGACTTTCCTTCCATCGGCAGTTTGATAGCCTCCCATATCGCGGAAATTATGTGTTCCTTCGAGAACGATTATTCGCTGTCCCGGATACGCCCCATCACGTGTTGTTGACATAAGTATCACCTCATAGTATTCAATTTGCAAACTTTTTCCGTGCCTGAAGAGTCAATACCGCCGGCACCAGCCCTTCCGAATACGCTACAATGCGTATCTCCCCTGCTTTTTCCAAAGACTGAATCAAGGCTAGAGCGTATCCATTGAACACGCATCTCGTATCTCCTTTATCCGATTCGTGACAGCCTGGGTCTCCGTTCCCCAAACCAAGCAGCTTGCCTTCACCTGCTACATGGAATCGGATCAGGTTGCCCGCAACCGGTACTACCCGTCCCGATTGATCTCTCACCGAAACCGTGACCATGGACACGTCCTGACCGTCAGCAAGGAGTTCCGACCGGTTAGCCTCCAAATGAACAGAGTATGCTTCCGTTGTGGTCTCTTTCCGCTCTGCTACCATCACACCATCCCGATAAGCGATGGCTTCGAGAAGACCGGGTTCATAGGCTACCTGCCACGATAACGTGTGCTCGCCTAATTCAGCATCCGCTATCTTCTTGCCCAAGCTTTGGCCGTTCAGTATTAGCTCCACTTCACGGCAGTTGGTATACACGCGGACCTCCACCTGCTGTCCCAGCCGGTCCGGCCAGTCCCAATGCGGCATGAGATGAACGATAGGCTCGTCTTTCCAGATCGATTGATAGAAATAGTAAGAATCCTTGGCAAATCCGCAATAATCCAGGATGCCGAAATGAGATAACACAGACGGCCACTGGAACGGCGTCGTCTCCCCACGATAATCAAAACCCGTCCACACGATCAAGCCGCCTGTAAAACGATTATTCAAGAAATAACGCCAGCTTCGTTCAGGCGTCGACGTACCGCCCGCTCCGCCCAGATTGCCGACATCCATCTCCTTGCCGAACATCGTATATTTCGAGCCGTAGCTAGAGCAGCGCCCGCCTTCCCGATCATCCTCGTAGACGCCTCTAGCCGAGAAGAAGGAGACATTTTCCGTATTCAACACTTTGGCTTCAGGGCGGGATTGGAACCATTCGCCGATCGTCTGTCTTCCTTTTATGGACTCCGCATAATTCGCGCCGTTGACCTCAACGTCCATACCTTCCTGACTTAGATTGGCCGCCGTAACAGGACGGGTGGGATCGATTCGCTTCGTCAAATCATGAAGTCGCTTCAGCATCCGATTGGCTTGATAGCTGCCGCTAATCTTCTCTTCATTGCCGAGACTCCACATAAAGATGCTTGGATGGTTGCGGTCACGGTACAGCATGGATTTCAGATCATCAAGCTTGATCTTTGTACTCTCCGAGATCCGGTTCTCGTTCATAACCAGCATCCCTAGTCTGTCGCATGCATCGAGCAGCTCCGGTGCCGGCGAATGATGGGCGCAGCGGAAAGCGTTACAGCCCATTTCCAGCAGGCGTTTGATTTTATATTCATGCACACTGTCCGGCAGCGCGATGCCCACGCCAGCGAAATCCTGGTGATTGCAAGTACCTTTCACTTGTACATACGTGCCATTCAGGTATAATCCGTCCCGTCGGTATTCCACCGTACGGATGCCGAAAACGGTCCGATACGTGTCGACAATTTGCCTATCGTGAATCAGTTCAGTAATAGCTTCATACAGATGTGGCATGTCCAGCGACCAGAGCAGCGGATTCGCCACTTGAACCGATTGAATAACCGTTTGCTTGTCGATTCCCGGCGTTTCGCAGTCGGATTCCGTGACGGCGACGAGTTCCCCATCCGGATTCAGAATGCTTGTTCGAATGCTATACTTCATCGGCTGCGGATATTCGTTGCTTACCGTCGTTTCTACCGTAATCGTGGCCCTTTCATTATCCATTCGCTCGGTTCTGACGAAGGTTCCCCAGTGGTCCACATGCAGGTAATCATGTTTGGTTAACCAGACATGGCGGTAGATGCCTCCGCCTTCGTACCACCAACCTTCGTCTCCGCCTGTCGTATCCGTTCGAACCAGGATGACATTATCCCCTTCCTCATCCCCATATTTCAGCAAGTCCGTGATGTCATAATGAAAGCTGGTATAACCGCTGAGATGGTCGCCGACGAAGCATCCGTTCACCCAAACCGAGCTGTTCCGCATTACACCGTCAAATTCAATGATGATCTTCTTGCCTTCATCCTCTTGTGGAATTTGAAATACCTTGCGGTAATAACCCACTCCATTGGGCAGATAACCTTGAAATGCGCCCCCGCTTTCCGGGTTGTACGGCTGTTCTAACCTCCAATCATGTGGCAGATTAACACCCACCCAGCCTGTAATCTTATCCTTGGGCGTATCTGCGCCGTATATTTGGGAAATTTCGAAATTCGGATCTCCCGTTTTTTCACGAATAACGTTCTGAGTAACACGTCCAGCTTCGCCGAGGGCAAAAGGCTCATGCCTTTCCTCCCCCAACGCATTCGTCAGGCCGGCGATCATGCCGGCTTTTTTTACCGTCTTGACAATTTTCCCTACCTCACCGACGTGAAACATCCAGTTTCGATCAAAATTTTCTCTGGTTCTCATAAACAACGGCTCCTTTTGCGTCTAAATCTTATTTTCGAAAGAGTATCGTCTTTCCGATTCATAGATTCGTCGAATTTTTTCCGGTTACCTGAATAGCCGGTTTCATAGCAGGCAAATAACTGGATTCCGTCCATAGCACCATGTCCAGTGCCTTAATTTCTTCCAGCGCCTGGACGATATTTTCTTCTTGATGATTTTTGACCGTGAAGCAGAGTTGCATCGTAGGCATACCCCCAGCCTCAGGCGGCGCGTGTTCATCCGGCATCATTTTGACGTTGGCGATTTGGATCCCTTGTTCGCCGAATTTGGAAGCAACCTTCCCAAGAACGCCTGGTATATCGATAATCGTACACTTGACCTCAACATTTTTGCGGTGGCGCATCAAATGTTTCTCCCACTTGTTCAGCACGTATAGACTGATAATGACGAAAAACGTACACAGAAATGCGACAAACAAAAACCCCGCTCCGACGCAAAGGCCGATTGCCGCCACAACCCAAACCGAAGCCGCGGTCGTGAGCCCTTTGATGACAGACCCGTTGCGCAGAATCGCGCCCGCACCCAAAAAGCCGATCCCGCTGATCACCTGAGCGGCTAGACGGGCAGGGTCGACCCGGACGTTGGATTCGGCAACAAAGTCGGAGAAACCGTAAATCGAAAGCAGCATAATGGTGGTCGAGCCGAGACAGACGAGAATATGGGTGCGGAACCCTGCCGCATGGTTGTTCCACTCCCGCTCGATGCCGACCAATCCGCCCAAAACTGTGGCGAGGACCATGCGTACGAACAAATCCCAATGACCAAGTTGCCAAACATTAGCAGCGGCGTCAGTCAATAGCGTCCCCCCTTATTTCAAACACATATTTTGCAGAGTGCCCAGCCCTAGAAAAAGGAATTACGCTTGGCATGCCTATACACTTCGTTGTTATTTTTTTGCGCCTATAGCCTCCGCCAGGACAAACGATGACGGCAGGAAACGGTCCTTCCCCTTCCAGCAAGTACGGTGTTAAGCTGGGACAACCTTCGTTGAATCCCTGCAATTCGGGTTGGTCGTGCCACAAAGGAATGTTCATTGTTATGACTCCACCAACATACTTTTTATTGTTTCCGCAACGGCACTTCCGAGCTTCCGGTGTTGTTCCGCTTCGAAATGAATGCCGTCTGCATCACTGGAAACGATCACAGTCGAAGCATCCATGATAGAAGCGTCGGTATACGGACTAAGCATTGCGAATGCCTCGCCCAATTGTTTGGACTTCTCTTCCCCGCCCTTGAACATGTCTGCGAATAATCCAGTTTCCTTGATTGGCGGCGGAACTAGAATCAGAACATGAGGGACTAACGTAATCCCCGGCCTTGAAAAAGTCGTTTTTACGAGTCCGGCAAGCGACAGGGTGCTCATCGCGATATCCAGCGCCGAGACGGAAAACCGCTCTTTCAAATCATTCGTTCCGAGCATGATCACGACAAGATCAAGCGGCCTGTGAGACAGCAGGCAGGACGGCAAGTACTCTTTTCCACTCATGATTCCATCGATCGGATCCGTCCACACTGTCGTCCTCCCGGGCAATCCTTCCTCGACAATGTCGTAGCCGTCTCCCAGTTCCTTACGCAGTACGCCCGTCCACCGAACATCCGCCGGATACCGAACTCCTCGATTTTGCGGATCGGCCCCCCATGTATTTGAATCTCCAAAGCATAAGATCGTTCTCGTGCCGGTCATCTGTAACCACCTCCAAAATAATAGCTTCAACCTTTGACAGCGCCAACCGTCAGGCCTTTTACGAAATACTTCTGAAAGAATGGGTATGCGACCAGCAGCGGAACGACCCCGATCGCGGCTATGGCCATGCGCATGGAGGTCAGCGGAAGATGACTTGTCGCGACAATCTCCGTCGATGACTGCAAAAATTGCGCATCAAGTAAAATCCGATTGAGCATGTTTTGAAGGCTGAAGTACCGGCTGTCGGTAATGTAAATCAGTCCGTTAAACCAATCGTTCCAGTACATAATCGTATAAAACATCCCGACCGTAGCCAATACCGGCGTCGATAACGGCAATACGATTGTCGCGAAAATTTTCCATTCCTTCGCCCCGTCGATATAGGCCGATTCGATGATCGGCTTCGGAATCGAGCTTGCAAAGAACGTTCGCATCAGGATGACGAAAAAACCATTCATCAACAGGCTCGGAATGATCAGCGCCAGTATCGTATTTTTCAAATTGAAGAAATTGGTGTATAACAGGTAGGTCGGCACAAGACCTCCGTTAAACAGCATCGTGAAAAATACGTAGAAGGACAGTATCTTGCGAAATGGCATCTCAGTCCGTGACAGCGGATAGGCAAGCAACGCCGTTAGCGTCAATCCTGCAGCCGTTCCGACTACCGTCACGAGAATCGTAATTCCATAAGCGCGCAGTATATTAGCTGAGTTCGTCCATATATATTCGTATGCCGAAAAACTAACGACTCTCGGGAAGAAAGCATATCCATGGCGAATGATTTCCATGTCGTCCGTAAGAGAAGCGGAGAGCAGCAACCAGAATGGCATGATGCAGAAACATGTAAATGCCAGCATAACGATGTTGATCGTCCATTGATAAAGTTTACCGGATGATAGCATGGGAGCGCCCCTTTCTAGAACAGTGCATTGTCTTTGTTGAATTTTCTCACGACCGCATTGGAAGCCAGTACCAGAACAAATCCGACGAGCGCTTGATACAAGCCTGCGGCCGACGACATCCCGATGTCACCCATATTGATCAGCGCGCGGTACACATACGTATCAATCGTGTTCGTGACCGGCATTAAGGCGCCCGTGTTAAGCGGCACTTGGAAGAACAAGCCGAAGTCGGAATAGAAAATGCGCCCGATCGCAAGCAGCGTCATAATCGTAATAACCGGCGCAATGAGCGGAATCGTTATCGTACGGATTTGCTGCCATCGGTTCGCGCCGTCTATTTTGGCCGCCTCATAGTACTCTTGATCGATGCCGATAATCGCAGCCAAGTAGATGATGCAAAGCTGTCCTACGCCTTTCCAGGCGTGTACGATCGTCAGGATCCACGGCCAGTATTTCGTTTCGCTATACCAAGAGATAGGCTCTAGGCCAAACAAGGGGAGCAGAGTCTTGTTCATGAAGCCTTTTTCGACGTCCAGGAAACCAAGCACGAGGTAACCGACGATCACCATGGAGATCAAGTACGGAAGCAGGATCATCGTTTGGTACGCTCTCGATAAAATGCGCTTACGGATTTCAGTCAGCAGGATCGCAAGGGAAATCGCGATTGCCGTATTCAAGAAAATGAAAGAGAGATTGTACAATAGCGTGTTGCGGGTGATGATGTATGCATCCTTCGTCTTAAACAAATACTCAAAGTTCTTAAAACCGATCCACTCGCTACCCCATATGCCCCTCGCGAAATTGACGTTTTTGAACGCGATGACGATGCCGAACATCGGCAAATAATTATTGATGAGAAAGTAGAGTAGCCCCGGCAGCGTCATGAGCACGAGCATCCGGTATTTTTTCGCCTTCCTCATCTCAAGCCGCAACACCGACATTTTGCTTGCCTTCATACGTTACAACCACCTTTTGTTGTCATTGTTTTGTGCATGTTTTCATCTTATAGCAATTTGTCCGCCCCTACTTCCATGATCCCGACATCCTATTTTTGAGTTTCCGACATCCGCTTGACTGCATCCGCGATGGCGTAAAAAATCCCCCCGTTCGAGACTTTCCGTCTTTTACAGGAGGATCCGTCGGATTATTTATTGGCCGCTGCCCAAGCGTCAAGCTGCTTTTGCTTCTCGGCAATGACCTTGTCGACGCCCGCCGCTTTCATTTGCTTGATATACTCAGGCAATATCTTAGCGGGATCCACCGTGCCGGTCTCCAAAGCGAGAGCGTACTGGTTCGCCACATTCGTAAGAGCCGCGATTTCCGTCTTAACAGACTCCGGATTGTAAGTGAAGCCGAGCGCTTTCGATTTTTTCGAGTTCTTAATGAATTCCGCCAGCTTCTTGTTACGGTCCGGATCTTCCCCGTTGAACAAATAGGAGAGGAACATATTTCCGAATAGCCAGTTTTGGTAAGGGTAATAGCCGCTGTTCGAAGCGTTGACGCCCTGCGGGAAATCGATGACATTATCCGATTTTTTTACGTAATGCTGCCCTTCGATTCCCCAGTCGAGCAAATTGATAAAATCTTTGTCTGTATACATCAAATTAAGCAGCATCATAGACCTTTCAGGGTTCTGCGTGTTTCTGGGAATGCTCCACATATACCCGGTGATGTTGGTAGTGGTCGCGACAGCCGGCAGCAGGCGCACCTCGACCAAATCTTTTCCTACACTTAAGGAATTTGCCGCTTCGCTAAATGGACTCATATGGTGGAACGTCGAGAAGACTTTTCCCGCCTTCATCAAATTTTGCCAAATTTCATTATTGGTTGCCGCATCTTTAGCAACATATCCGGCCAAATACCATCTTCTTGTCGTATCCAGCAGCTTGGCATATTCCGAAGTTTCCTGCCAATTAACCACCTTCATCCCGTTATCGTGCGCCGGCAGCACACCGAAGCCATCTCCCAAAGGATCCATCATGCCAAGGGAGAAAGGGCTGCCGAGAATCGAGTTGGCAAACTTGGTCACCGGAATCACATCTGGCTCATTCTCCTTGATCACCTTGAATACGGCGTCAAGATCGTCCAGCGATCTGATCGCTTTCGTATCGATTTTGTACTTGTCCACAAGATCCTTGCGCATAGAGATGCCGAAGTCGTTCGCCAGGTCCCGGATACTCGTTATCCCGTATGTTTTCCCGTTGATCCTGGCCGCTTTTAGGATAGCCGGATCCAGATCGTTCAGCGCTTTTTGGGCGCCTTGACCGTATTTGGCAATGTAGTCGTCAAGCTCAAGATAGTTGCCCTTGGCCGCTTGCTGCTCATACGTGCCCCGGCCGCTTACGATGAGGTCCATTTTCTCGTTGCCGGACAGCATCAGTGTGGTTTGCTGCGCCCAGGCGCCTTTCGTGATCTGAACGAGCTTCACGGTCGCATTGATTTTTTCCTGCGTAATCTTGTTAATTTTTTCTTGTACGGCTTTCAAGTCTTTCTGCTCGCTGGCAACCGGAAATACCATCGTCAGTTCAACGGGCTTCAGGTCAGGCTTCGCGCTGCCCGACAGTCCGGGAGCTCCGCTCGCATTCGGTTGGTTGCCCGAGCCCGAGCTGCATGCCGTGACCAGAGCAGACGTTGTCATTACCGAAATCAGAAGTATTGCAGCGCTCTTCATTCTTTTCTTCATGTAAGAACCCCCTATATTGATTGATCTTGCCGCTTGCTGTTATTATTTTATTAAAGTTCCCGTTTACCCGCTTTCAAGAATCCGTTCTCTCGGTTTCGAGATTCCGTCCACATAAAGAGAAAAACGCCAGTTGGCGTCCTTGATGTACATATTTCGTTTACATACTGGAAGAGAATCTTTTCCGATATTCTTGAGGCGTCATCAAGACTTCCTTCTTGAAGAGGGTGGAGAAATAAGAGAAATTAGCGAAGCCTACCGCCAAAGCGACGTTGCTTATCGAAGTATCCGATTTGGCCAGTAGTTCTTTCGCAAGATCGATCCTTTCTTTCAGAATATACTCCGATATCGAGAGACCTGTTTCCTTTTTGAAAAGCTTGACAATGTGGTCGGGACTGAGACCAATGTAGTCGGCAATGTACTGTCTGGACATCTCCTGATCGATATTCGCCGATATATACCGCTTGATCTTTTCCACCACTGTCTCGTTCGAACCAAGCGCTTCGATGGAAGTCATTGCAAATTCGAGGACGTCCGTTACCCAGTCTTGCAGATTCTTGACGCTCTCGGCGGCAGACGAAATACGTTCCGGCGCGAAATGATCCGCTAAAGTATCGTCCGTATACAACCCTTTCTGCTGAAGCGTATGCAGAACCATCTGCAGGAAGCTTAAATAAAACTGCTGCAGGCTTTTCGAGTTCAGCCCTTCGATCCCCTTAAGCGACTCCAGAAAATCTTGTGACTCAGCCATCAGCTTCTGCTTGTCCCCCTGCTTGATCAGCTCGGACCATAATCTCATCGGAGGCATGGGAAAAGGCGTTTCATTTGCCATTTTCTCGTCGATAAGCACGACCCGGTCGACGGCGTTCACTTGAGTCTTTCGAAGCGCCACCAAATTTTCAACCATATCGCGCACGCCGTGTATCTCCGACGGTTGACCGATATAGCAGGACAAATGGCAATAAAAATATCGGTTACACGTCTCGATGAACAAACTGCAGCGTTGTATGAGCTCTTTGCGGAACTTCTCTCCGCTCGCCTCTATCACATGTTCCGTAGAAAACACCACCAATAACTGATTGGCCTTGACGCGAACGATGTGAGCCGCGGCAACTTGATGGATGACCAATTCCTCCAAGGCGTTCGTTAGCGCGTACTCCATAATTTGGGCATCGCGAGCGCTCAGTTCTTTTTTCCAGTGTTGGATACCGATCAAAATGGGTAAAAACTTCATCCTGCTCGTATACGGTATATTGTGCTTTCCGATAGCCTCCATAATTTTATCAGGCGTGGATGGAATGACCTGCTGCAGCACATCCTGCCAGAACCGCTCGATGACGATCGATGATGATTTCCGGTCTTTGCTTATTTTCTTGATCATCTCCGTCATGACTTGCTCCAGCTCTTCGGGTGGCGCAGGCTTGAGCAAATACTCGAAACTCCCTAGATGGATCGCTTTTTTCGCGTATTGAAAGTCGGCATGGCAAGTCAGAAAGACACACTCCGTCCAAGGATGCTTTTCCCGTACCCACTCAAAGAGTTCGAGTCCGCTTCCTTGCGGCATCTCGATATCGCATATCATCATGTCGAACGGATGTTCACTAAACTTTTCCTTCGCTTGACGTGCATTGTTCGCTACAGATACGTGAATGATGCCGAATTTTGACCAGTTCACGCTTGCCTTAATGCCGTTCGCGATAAATTCTTCGTCGTCCACAATCAATAACCGGTACATACCCTCGCCCCTATCCTTTCATGATCGGCAAAAAAATATCGACAACGGCGCCGTTATCGTTTGAAAACCCGATGATCGCCCGCCCCCTGTACAACAGCCGCAGTCTTTGCCGGGCATTCCAAATCCCGATATGCTCACCTTCTTCAGTCGTCAGCTTGATCTCTTGTCTCAGCTTCTCGAGCACCTCGTCCTCATAACCCATGCCCGTATCGCGAATGCGGATATGAAGCCGTTCCTCATCATTCCGGGTATCCTGTTCGATTGAAATCTCGATATGGGTAGGCTCGTCTGTGTTGACCGCATGCTTAATCGTGTTTTCTGCAAAGCTTTGAATGATCAGCGGGGGAATACAACAATCGAGCAGGTCATCCGGAACGGTGATGGTGTACGTCAAGCTTCCCGGAAACCGGATCTTCTGGATGTTCAAATAATTTTTCGTATGACCCAGCTCGTCCCGAACTAGAACATGATCCGTATGGCTGCGAAACATGAAGCGGAAATATCTGATTAATGAGAGGGAAAGCTCTTGAATCAACCCGTATTTCCTCTCCTGGGCCAAATAATAAACGACATTCAGACTGTTCAAAAAGAAGTGCGGGTTGACTTGCAGCTGCAAATGCTTCAGCTCCGCTTTCTGATTGATCAACTGCTCCTCATAGACGTCGATTTTCAGCTTCTGAATGTCGGTCACCATGCTGTTGAACATCTCGTTCATCAGTTCGAATTCGTTAGAGGTCGGCTCCTTCGCTATTCGCATCTCCAAGTGACCCTCTTTGACCCTGCGCATGGCCAGTACGATTCGGTTAATCGGACGGAGTACAACTCTCCTCATGAAAAAGAAGGCAAGCAGTAAGATCAAGACGGTCCCTGCCGCAAGTAGTGATATAATCCTCTGCAAATAAGGCAGCTTCTGGAGAATGCTTTGATCGGGAACCACAGCGACCAGTCCGAAATCCCCTTTGCCGGAATGCTCTCCGATCACCAGATACCCTTTATCGAAACCGCTTAAACGGTACGACTTAGACGTATAAGTAAGATCGATTCCCTGTTCTCTAAAAAATGATTCGTCCTTTAGCGGCTTGTGGTTGCCATCGACCAGCAGCGCTCTCCCATCGGCACCGAGATCCAAAAGATTGAGCGGCCCCGTCACATCCTGCGTATTTACGCCAGCCCCGATATATAAACCACCAACCTTTATGGTATATAACAAATAATCCTTTTTATTAGCGCGAAATACAGACCATCTCCCGGTCTGAAAACTCTCTGCCGATTGCCCGTCATCAATAAGCGAGACGAGGGCATCCTTTATAGGCTGGTTGTCGGCGTCAGCCGAGCCTGTCTGCTTGGGAGCAAATACCAAATCATTGTTATTGGGCGAATATATGAAAAAATAGTCGAGTCCCTCGTAGTAAGTCACATTATTCACTAGTTGTTTGAATTGCCAAATACGTTCCATTTTATACAAATCAATATCGATCTCAGGAGATCGGTCCAGAACGTACAATCCTGTTACCTCCGAGGCATACTTCAGCAAATAGCTGTCAATGTCGCCTAACGACTTGTCAATCAACCCCATATAGAGGCTGATCATGTTGCTGTTAGATTGCGCGACCTGGTTGCGAACAACCTGGATCGAATAGAAGTTTGTATAAAACAGGAAGAGAACAATCGGCAGCATAATAAGCATGAGTCCCGTGATCAGCTTAAATCGGAGCGAATTGAATATTGTACCAGGTGGTTTTCTCATGTTGTCCTTGTTCCCTTCGTCCCTTTAATGATAATTATTTTACCACATGGACGGCATGACTTTTACGGCTCGTTCCTCTGATCGTCTTAACAATGTAGCGCCTATAGTCATTTCCGGCAATCTTACCCTTCATAATAAATGTATAGACGGGTTGCCTGCTTTCAAGATCCCGTCTTATACTTATTGAGTTTCCGATCATCTGACCCCTCCTTTTGTAAAAAACCAGGCAATTGCGGAACCAATGGATGAAACTGAACCGTTTTAGCCACAGCATAGCCACTCGCCCTTCTATAAAGAAAAACGGCTTCGCCACCCTGAGAGATCAGCCTCTTTCGTAGCGACAAAACCTGTTAAGGGAACTAGAGGACGCTATATAGGCATATAGCAGGGATACTAGGGTATTAGCGGAACTACAGGGTCTTATTTCCACGAAAAACGCTGAATTTGCCTTGAAACAGCAAAATAGCGGACTGTAGTTCCCTCACCCCCGCGATTTGGATACTTTTGGCTAGAATAGCGGACTGTAGTTCCCTCTGTTTGCACAAGGCGGCTGGAGCAACTCCGCGCTCACTCCAAAACATATAAACTCTTATATTTAAACAAAAAAAAAGCTTGATTGCTCAAGCTTTTTTTTCGACATATGAACGCTTAGCCCTTAACCGCGCCTTCCGTAATTCCTTGGATGATCCAGCGCTGGAAGATCGCGAAAATTATCACGATCGGAATCGAAGACAAGATCAGCGATGCGAGAATAAGCGACCATTCACGGCTATATTTGCCGAAGAACATGTTGATTGTCAGCACCAGTGTATATTTGTGGAAATCCGTCAGCATCAGGACAGGCAGCAGGAAGTCGTTCCACAGCCACAACAGGTTCAAGATAACAATCGTAAAAGTAATCGGCAACAGTAGCGGCAATATGATGCTGAAAAACGTTTTGACTTCACCGCAGCCATCTATTTTTGCGGACTCGTCGAGCTCGCGCGGAATTCCCTTTACGAAGCCGTGATACAGGAACACCGCCATGCTGACGCCAAGACCTGCGCACACGACGCCAAGCCCGAACGGCGTACCTTGCAAGCCGAGGTTTTTGGCCATTTTCGTTAAAGTCACCATAATCGTTTGGAACGGAATGAGCATCGACGAAACGAACAGCATGAAGATGGCGTTGCTTAATGCGCCCCGTGTACGCGAAAGCTTGTAACCAGCCAGCGAGCTGCACAGCACGATGCCGCAAATCCCTGTCACGGTTACAACAACCGTGTTCCAGCCGCTTTCCAGCATGTTCGCTTTCTTGAACGCTTGCACGTAGTTCTCAAAATGGAATTTCGTCGGCAGGCCGAGTACGGAAGCGTACATTTCTCCCTGTGTCTTGAAGGAGTTCAAGATCGCCATATAAATTGGGAATAGGAAGAAGATGGCCACAACGATCAGCACCACAAGGGTTGATACGGAATACAGCCGTCTGTTCACGCTTCCACCTCCCTTTTCTTCATGACGGTAACTTGAATCAATGTAATGACAAGTATGATGAGGAACAGGATAATGGCTTTCGCGCTGGCATAGCCGTAGCGGAAGTTTTGCTGATAAGCCTCTTCCAAAATGTTCATAGAAATCACCTGTGTGGCCCGTGCAGGACCGCCTCCGGTCAAAGCGTAGATCAAGTCGTACACTTTAAACGAGTTGTTCAGGGTCAGGAAAATACAGATTGTCAGCGCGTGCGCGATCAGCGGCAGCGTAATGTAGCGAAGCATATGAAAAGGTGTGGCGCCGTCGATGATGGCGGCTTCTTTCAAATGCTGCGGAATGCCTTGAATCGCGGACATATAAATAATCATCAGCGTTCCGATCCCACCCCAGACGGAAACCATAAGGATCGTCCAGAAGGAAATGTTCGGATCGCCAAGCCAGGAAATATCCAGAAACTTCAGAGCCGCAAACCGGGACAACGCCGGCATGACTTTCGTAAAGACAAACGCCCACATAAAAGTACTGATAATGATACTGAGCATGCTAGGCATGAAAAAAATCGTCCGGAGCAAGCCTTTGCCGCGGCTGCGCGATTCAATCATAAGCGCCAGCAAGAGCGCGACGGCATTTTGGAAAATAACTGCAAAGACCACGTATTTCGCTGTAAACAAAATCGAAGACTGGAAGTTTTTATCGTCGCGGATCGCTTCGACAAAGTTCTGAAGGCCAACAAAGCTGTAGTTTTTATTCAGTCCGTCCCAATTTGTGAAGCTGTAGTACGAGCCCTGCAGCATAGGAATGACGAGAAACGTGACGTACAGGACAAAAGCGGGAAGGACGAACAGGATCAAAGATCTATGAGTCTTAACAAGGCGTCTTAGCACGGGGCTCACTCCTTAGGAAAATCCGTGCCGCGCCCTGATCTTGTACATTCCAAGCAAGGCACGGCAGCTGTTATCCATTCTTTATTTTTTGTTAGCTACAGCGTTAGCATTTTTCCACGTTTTATCCAGGTCCTTAATCACATCGTCAGCCGTCATTTTTTTGCTAAAGTAGGCTTGAAGCGCTTTTCCCGACTCATCTTTAACAGCCGCTGGGATTTGCGGATCTTGATAAGATTGTCCTTTATTGACATAAGCGGACGCATCTTCAACCCAAGGATACGGTTTGAACGTGTGCGCTTTGGACACCGGATTGAATTTCAAGCCTTGGTACAGCGCATTGGAAGCTTGGTCGTCCAGGATGAAGTTCAGAAGGTCAGCGGAAACTTCTTTGTTTTTACCGCTCGAAGCCATCGCCAGGGAGGTCGATACGGACACGTTGATCAGCGTGGAAGCCGGATTGTCGTTCAGCGGAAGCGGAGCAACCCCGAAATCGAAGCTGCTGTTCGCTTTCAGCAAGCTGTCAGCATCCCAAGGACCTTGTACCCACATGGCCGCTTTGCCGGCTGCGAAATCCGCGGCCCCGTCGTCGTTGCCAACCTCGAATACGCGGCCAGTTCCGTTGCTGTTCACGAGGTCGATGATGCCGAACATATCTTTCAGCTCGGCGAAGCTGCCTTGATCTTTGTTCATGCGGTCAACAAACCCTTTTTGAGTGGAGTTGCCTAGACCGCCGACAGCCAGAGGCAGGAACAATTGCGGAATCCAGCTCTCTTTGTAGCCCAGCATGAATGGCGTAATTTTGTTGTCGTTCAGCTTCTGCACGACAGCCTTCATTTCCGTTAATGTCGTAGGCGGTTTCAGGCCCAAATCATTAAACATTTTTTTGTTGTAGAGGTAGCCCCACGCCAAGCTTTCCAGCGGAACCGCAACGACTTTGTTGTCGATCGTCACGAGCTTGCGGATGCCGTCAATCAGTTTGCCGGAGAACGGTTGGTTCGTCATATCTTCCAGGAAGCCGGCTTTGTAGTAATCCGGCACGTCGTTCACCGCGTGAAGCGCGAAAATGTCCGGCACGTCGCCTGTAGCCAAGCGCGTTTTCAAGATTTGTGTTGCATTTTCAGAACCCGGGTACTCGGTATTGATCGTAACTACGATGTTCTTCTCTTTCTTTTCCTTTTCGGCAAACTGCGCGAAGTATTTGTCGAATTGATCGCGGAAACGGTCTAGACCACCCAGGAATACTTTCAATTCAACTTTTTTCGCGGGCGCATTCGAACCGTTTTGATTCGAAGTGCTGCCAGAGTTATTATCTTTTGTGCCTCCGCCGGAAGAGCAAGCGACGGTAGATCCCACCATTAACATGGCCAAAATCATAGTAAGTGTTTTTTTCATTGTGTTTAGCCTCCCCTTGTTTTGATAGCGCTTACTATCCTTGATTATATAGAAGAAAGCGGCCCCATTCATTCAACAGAAGTAGCGTTTTGAATTGGACTTTTGTGATATCGCTTTCACCATTGTGATAATTAGCTGCCTTGTCGAAACTGGATGGGCGTCACACCTGTTATTTTTTTGAAAATCCGATAAAAATACGTAATATCCGAATACCCGACAGCTTTCGCAGCATTCTTGATCGAGACCGACGGGTCCTGCAGCAGTTCGCACGCTTTCTCGATCCGTTTGGCGACGAGGTAATCCATCAACGTCTGGCCCACTTCCTGCTTGAACGTACGGGACAGATGCTCCCGGCTGATGAAGAACTGGCTGGCGATCGTGCCAAGACCGATAGGTTCCGCGTAGGAATAATCGATAAACTGCCGAATCTCGTCAATTTTGACTCCGACTTTATTTTTCCGCTGATAGATTAGCGCCTCCAGACTGCCGGAGAACGCATCGGACAAGACGGTAATCCAGGCGGAGAGCGGCGTATTGTCCGATACGAAAAAGGTTGCAGCCCACGACTGGGCGTTCGGCGTCAACTCGCTGCCAAGCAGGTCCGCCTGTTCCTCCAGCAATTGCATGAATTGCTTGTAAAGCGAGTTGCTGACACCCGGTTTCAAGGGCTCGTGCTCCTTCAGCGCCGCCTCCAGGTGCTTGAAGCTGCTCTTGATCGCCTCCGGGTTCATTTCATGAATGTGCCTGACGATCACACTTCTCGTCTCCGTAACGACCTTGAGCAGTTGCTTGTCCAGCGGTTGGGCCGCGTGGATGCCCTGTGTCGCCCGCAGCTCGCGGACTGCCTTCTCCAAAGCGCGATTCAGCTCTTCCGGTTTGATCGGCTTGAGCAAGTATTCGTCGACCTTGGACAAAATCGCTTGCTTCATATAGGAGAATTCATCGAACCCGCTGATCACGATTTTGCGGATATACGGGTACTCCTCTGTCAATTTTTGCAGCAGACGCGTTCCGTCCATGCCTCTCATTTTCATATCCGTGATGACGATTTCCGGGTGCAGCCGCTCCACCATCTCCAGCCCGCTCAGTCCGTCCTCGGCTTCCATCACCTGATCGATGCCAAACCGCTCCCAGTCCGCCAAATGCCGGATGCTGTTCCGAATCCAAAACTCGTCGTCGATAATAATAGCCTTCATTACAGTTGCTCCTCTCCCCTGCGTATAGCCGGGATAATCACTTTGACCGTCGTCCCGTCCCCTTCTACGCTTGAGACGAACAATCCGAACTCTTCCCCAAAAATAAGCCGGATTCGTGAATTCACGTTGTTAATTCCCATGCTTTCGCCCAGCAGCTGCTCATCATTCGTTTGTTCAAGCTGCCGCTGAATATCTTCGAGACGCTCGGGTTCGATCCCAACACCGTTGTCCTCGATGCTGATCTCAATCTCATCCACCACGCGCTCTACTTTGATCAGGACACGGCCGCTCTTCATCATCCCTTCCAGCCCATGAACGAAGCAATTCTCCACAAGCGGCTGGAGCGTGAATTTGGTAATGCAATAGTCTTCGCAGCCCTCTTCCACATCGAGCTCAAATTCGAGCATGTCCTGAAAACGGAGCTTCTGGATATGCAGATAGTTGCTGACATGCTCCATTTCATCGAATATTGTCACCAGTTCGGACTGCATTTTGATCGTATACCGGAACAAGTCGCTGATCGCTCGAAGGTAGTCATAAATCTCCGGCACTTTCCGGTCAATGGCTACGCCTCCGATCGCTTGCAGCGTATTGTATAGAAAATGCGGATTGATCTGCGCTTGCATCGCCTTGATTTGCGCAGTGCGCGTCTCGATTTTGCTTTTGTACTCAATCTGGATCAGTTCCTTGATCCGCTGCAGCATCGAGTTGAACCGCCGCTCCAACGTCCCGATCTCATCGCTTCGAATATTATCGAGCCCGACGTTGAAATTTTGATGCTCGACCGCTTTCATCGACTTGGTCAACCGGATAATCGGCTTCGTTGTGAAGTAAGCGATCAGCACAGAGAGCAGTATGGCTGCCAGGATCGTAGCAACCGCCGTGTAAAAGCTGAAGCTCAGTGTAGTCGCGGCGCTCTCGGTCACGTAGCTCATCGGGACGAACTTGACGATCCAGATCTGACCCGAGACGGCAGGCTGGAAAAATAAAATGCCTTGCTTGAGCTGAACGTGCCCGGGTTCCGCAGAGTCCCCTATCGCCTTTGTCAACGTCTCCGGGTCCATTGAGACTTTGGTGCCATACGGATTGTACATCGTGTTGCCTTGGGCATCCACGATCAGCACCTCACTGTTCGCTTCCGAGTGAATCATGTCCATGACGTTGCCCATCATTTTCCACCGGACTTCCAGCAAAACACCGCCCAACACTTGCAAATTCTCAAAACGGTTCATGCTGCGGGCTAAAATAAACGTGTTCGGCGGCACATTCACAACCTTATTGACGCTCTGATGAGTCTTGGCGATCTCCCCCCAGTTGCCGATGGACGTGTCCAGATTGTCCGTAAAGCGTACCGCGTCTTTGTCCACTACATACAGGCGCTGTTTTTCATTCAAATACAAAGAAATCCGCACGATGTTGTTATTGTTAGCCACATACAGCGACCTTAATTTCTCCTCAATATCAAAGTTCCCCATATTAGGACCCTTTATGTCGCCTTCGCCTTCGCGGCCGGACGTTGGAAAAATAGTGTTGTCCAGCAGGAGCGAATAGGCAACCGAATGAAGTTGGCTGAACTTCTCGTCAAAATACTGAGCGGCCCAGTTCATTCTCGATTCGTTGGAACGGATAATTTCCGAGCTTAAAGACTGCTTGGTCGTCTGCGTCGCAAAAAAAGTCACCGTCGTCAAAGGTAAAATAGCGATAATCACCATTAATATCATCAGTTTGTACCGCATGCTCATCTGAAACGGAACCATAAACAACCGCTTCATTGTGTTCATCTTCATTGGCAGGTCCCCCTTTTTACAAAAAAGAGAGCGCCCCGGCGTCAGCGCCTGCCCAGGCTTGAAAATCCCGGTCAAATCGCTTGTTCAGGAAAACGCTCTGTTCTAAAAGCTACTTGTCCGTCAGAACGGGCCGCAGCCGGATGGCAAATGCAAATTCTTTTTCTTCCAAACGATAAGCCGGCAGCAGATCCGGGCCGCAGGAATTGGAGCCGGAACCGCTCATTTTGTAATCCAAATGGAGAATCGTCTCTTTGCGCTTCGTCAATTCGTGCGGGTGGCCGGCTTCTTCCAATTGCTCCGGCGTATAGTGCGCCGCATTAAAGGAAAATTCGTGGTCGCCGTCGATTTTCAGACCCATGCCGAGCGCATTCGTGACCAACAGCCACTCCGTACCGTAGCGGGAGCCATTCTCTTGCGGCATCAAATAATTTTCAAACAATTGATCAACCGACGCCGCATACTTGCCCTTGCGGACACTTCGGCGTTTGTCGATATACGATTCGTGCGGGCCGTTGCCGAAATACTCGACCGTTTCGTAGCCTTGCGGCATCGTAAGCTGTAAGCCGTAGCGCGGCAGGAATGGATAATCCACCCGCACCTTCACTTGGTTATGCAGGGCAATTTCCCCAGTGCCATCGACGGTCCAAACCGCCGTTCCGTGCAAAATCGGGTACTTATGGTAGCCGCCCAACGAATAACGAACTTCAATTTTCACAAATGTGTCGGCCGTCTCCACGACCTTTGCTTCGTAGACGTGGATTTGAGCGCGTTCGTACCCATATTCCCGCCACTGGGATTTCACGTTGCGGTCGTTGTCCATCGGCGCTCGCCAGATCGCGAACTTGGTCGGCTCGCTGATCATCTGCACGCCGTGCTTGGAGATGCGGACGAACGCCCCGCCAATGAGATCGAACACATACTCGAAGTCGAAACCTTCCACCGCAACGCAGTCATTTTCCTGAATGACACGGATCGGATAGATTGGGAGCAGCTTCTCCGCTTCCAGCTTCGCAACCGGCAGTTCGAACTGCTCGAACGTCACCTCATGCCCTTTGGCCGACCAGAACGTTTCTTGCTTCTGCTCCAGCAGCAGCGTCAGGAAGTAGCGTTCATACGCCGCTTCCGGGAAGCTGTAGTCCAGCGTAAGCGTCTGCGTCTGATGAGGACCTGCCGCAAGTTCGGTGATTTCGCCCTGCTGTACCGTCTCGCCATCCTTCTCAACTTTCCAGAACAGGGAAAGATGCGAGAGGCCGATAAAATCGTACAGGTTAGTCAAACGAATACGGCCCTGCTTCAAATCGTCGGCTTCGATCCGCACCGGCGCAATCACCTTCTTCAATTCGAGCAAGCCCGTATGCGGCGTGCGGTCCGGGTAGACCAGGCCATCCATACAGAAGTTGCCGTCGTTCGGCTTGTCTCCGAAGTCGCCACCGTACGCGTAGAACGGCACGCCGTCCGGCGTTTGCGTAATTACGGAATGATCGCACCATTCCCATACACAGCCGCCCATGAGCTTCGGATATTTGTAAATGACATCCCAATATTCCTGCAAATCGCCGGGGCTGTTGCCCATCGCATGGCTATATTCGCATAGGAACATCGGCTTCGCAGCGTTTTCGTCGCTGGCATAAGCTTCGATCTCCTGCGGCGACGCGTACATGCGGCTTTCCATATCCAGACAGGAAGTATCCGGATGGCCTTTGTACACAGGCGCTGCGCTTTCGTAATGAACGGGGCGGGAAGCGTCCCGGCCTTTCGTCCACCGGGCCATCGCGATATGGTTCACATCGTATCCGGCTTCGTTGCCCATGGACCAGATCACGACGGACGGATGGTTTTTATCCCGTTCGACGAGCCGTTGCGCACGGTCTACAAAAGCCCGCTCCCACGCCGGGTTCCGGGTGAGCTCGTGAATGTCCGCTCCGTTGCCGCCGTCCCCGCCCGTGCTGAGCCCGTGGCACTCCAGATCGGCTTCGTCCACCACATAAAATCCGAAAGTATCACACAAGTCCAGGAAGCGCGGATCGTTCGGATAATGCGCCTCCCGAATCGTGTTGATGTTATGCTTTTTCATCAGCATCAAATCCTGAATCATATGGGTGTACGGAATCGTCTGCCCCAGCTCCGGATGCGAATCGTGGCGGTTGACGCCCTTGAGCTTAATCGCCTTGCCGTTAATGCGGAAAACGCCGTCCGTGATGTCGATTTGGCGGAAGCCGACGGAGAAGTGCATTACTTCTTCGCCACTCGTCACGAACAATCGGTACAAGTACGGAGCCTCCGCGTTCCACAGCACTGGATCGTTGACTGCCAGCTCGATCGTGCCTTGGCCGTCTACCGTCGCGGTTCCGCTCGCCACCGGGTTGCCGGCCGCATCCCGAAGCTCAGCCTGCACCTGGCATGCGCCCACCGTCTCAATTTCGCTGCGCAGCACGGCGCGGCTGAAATCGGCGGACAGCTCCTGCTTGTTGAATACGTCCCGGATATGCGCTTCATCCCGAGCCAGCAGGTATACGTCGCGGAAAATGCCGGAGTATCTCCAGGCGTCCTGATCCTCGATGTAGCTGCCGTCGCACCACTTGAGCACCAGCACGGCCATGCGGTTTTTACCAGGCTGGACAAACGATGTAATATCGAACTCGGCAGACATCCGGCTGCCTTGGCTGTAGCCGACAAATTGGCCGTTGACCCAGACGTAGAAGCAGGAGTTCACGCCTTCGAACACGACCCGCTTCGCTTTGCCGTCCCATTGCGGCGCCAAGTTGAATTCCCGGACATAAGCTCCTGCCGGATTGGCATTCGGCACAAATGGCGGATCGCATGGAAACGGATAATTGATATTCGTATACTGAGGTTGGTCGTAGCCGTTCACCTGCCAGCAGGAAGGGACGAGCAAGTCATCCCATGTGCTGACATCCGCACCCTCCAGATAAAAGCCTTCCTCTACCTCTCTAACGCTCGTATGGTATCGGAATTTCCAGTTTCCGTTCAGCGTCTGAAAGAAAGGCGATTTCCCTCTCGTTTTCGCCAGAGCGGCTTCGGCTTCGCGGTAAGGGATATAGTAAGCCCTAGGCGCCAGCCTGTTCACTTCCAACACATTTAAATCTTCCCAATACTTCTCGATCTGCCTCAAGTCACTCACCCTAGCCTCTATTAATATGTTCAATAAATTGCAGCTTGATCGTTATGATTTCCTTCGGGGCGAGTTTTACCGCAAGACGGCTCGCCGCCTCGGTACGGACGTCCAATTGCACCTCCGGCTCTTCCAGCAAATTGCAGGCATGCGCCGAAGCCAATTCGCTAGCGAACGCCAGTTCTGCGTGATGCGGCTCGTTCCAGGCGTTTTGCAGGCGCAGCACATAGCTGTTGCCGTCTTCCGCCACTTTGAATGCCAGCAGCACGATGCCTTCGGTGCCCTCTGTCAGCAGCGAGGAACGCGCAGCGCTTCCTTGGAAGCCGCGTACCGTTTTCACAGGGTGGCTCCACTGCTCGAGCTGCTTCCAGATCTCGCCTTGCTGCCAGTCGCCCTGGTGCAAGACAATCCGGAAGTTATACGTGTAGCTGCCTGCCATCCACTGCGGGAAGTTCGTACCCCACTGGTTGTTGAATAGGTTGAAGTACAGCGAAGGCCGCTCAGGCTGATACGACTTGCTGTAGGCGAGCACACCTTTCTCCCCGATGGAGAATAGAGGCGTATCTTTCGCCAGGACGGCTAGACCTGCCCCGCCATCCGTCACATCGACCCAGCCGTCCCCGCAATGCAGGCGATGGTTGGCGCCGCGAACGATGTCCTGTGTCGGGTCTACGACAGCACCCAGCTTCTGGAATCGGTAGCCCGGCTCCCCGGCTTGCAGATGGAAGCCGACGAAGCCTGCTTCGGCGAAAGCCGTAGCCGCTTTGTCGTTCAGCTCCAGCGTGTAGTCGAAGAACGGCTGATCCGGCTCCAGCTTAAGCAAGATCACGACGCTTTGCGCATTGCCGAACTCGGTACGGCTTGCCGCAGGCGTGCTGAATGTCAAGCGGATTGTGCCGGCGGCAGCGTCATTGGCCGTTTCCAGACTGTCCAGCTTCAGTCCGAATTGCTGGTGCCCGATGCGCGGATAGCCCGGCTTGCCAAAATCGTTTACATACCAGTCCATCAAATCATAGGCGTAATCCTTCACGAATTGCAGAATTTCGTCTTTGGCGTAAACATCGTATTCATAAGCGCCAAACGCTTGGCCGGACGCTACCCAATCCTTACCGCGCACCTTATCGAACAGGCGGCGAATCTCGCCATTTGCGGCATCGACTTCGATCCGCAAATGCGCATTTTCCAGCACCGCCTTGCCGTCCTCGGTACGGGCGATCGCCACTGCGGCTTCGTCTGCGCCATACACGGCCTGCGGTTCATAGGTATACGTGCGGTAGCCGCAAGGCTCCAGCAGCGGAATCCGCACTTCGCCGGACGCTTGCACCGGCAAGCTGTCGCCGGTGTTCAGATCAACCAGCCAACCACCGGACACATTGTCGAGGCGAACGAGCTCGTTCGTTCTTGCCCAAGACGACGGGTTGAAAATCCCGATCACTGGGGATTCACCCTGCTGGGCACCGCTTTGGAACGGTGTGATGCGCTCGGCAGCCGCTCGAGCCATTTTGACATAAGCGCGCTTCTCATCCCAAGAAAGCTCTATCTTGTCATAGGTTTCGGGGAACGTTTCCCGGTCCCGTGCAATATCTTCCTTCGTAAACGCCCGCATGCTGTTCCGTCCCGGAATCAGCAGCAGCTTCACGTCATGACCCCACGTATGCTCGCCGAACAGCAGCGATTCGCGGTATGCCTTGTCGATATCCGCGCCGAATGCGCCTGTCGCTTCGCCCTGCTCCCATTGTTGCAGCGCTGCCATGGCCTCCAGCGTCGTCGTCTCGCTGCGCAAGCTTCGAACCTCGGACACTTCCTGCGGATACGAGCCGATCCCGTGTATCCACGTGTCCGCTAAATCCTTGCGCACGACCGGAATATCGGTGTAGCCTCTGCTCAGGAAATCCGCAGCAAAGTCGTCCATCGTGCCGATGACCACCCGCGTATTTGGATACGACGCCTTCACTGTTTCAAGCAGTTCGGTCACGACCTTGCTGTCCTGCGGCCCGATGTTGTCATGCGTTTGCAGCAGCGCCATCCAAACCGGATACTCCCAGTCGTCCGGCGGCAGCAGACTTGTGCCGTACTCGCCTTTGGAATAGAACGTCAGCACTTGTTTGCCGTCCGGTCCTTCCCAATTGAACAGCCGCGGCACCTCCACAGGTTGCGAGCATGCGTTGACTCCGATGTGCAGGAACTCGATGCCCGCGCCTTTGAGCAGTGACGGCAGCATCCAGGTGTGGCCGGGCACGTCCGTCATTTTGGCGGAAATAACCTTCTTGCCGAACTTCTTGCCGAGGCGCGCCGACATGTAGAGACCACGAATCCATTCTTCCAGTCCGCAAAACTCCGTATGCGTCGTGAAAGGAAGACCGTGCCAGCTTAGCTGTCCGTCCATGACCAATTGCTCGATCCGCTCCCGAATACCTTCCTCGGCATGGATCAGCGTCTCGTCCAGAACCCATGAAGGAACCGTCCATACAAAGCGGTGTCCAGGTTCAAAATGCTTCGTTCCTTCACAGATGGTCAAAACGTCCTTGGCCATGTCCTGCGTGTACTGCTTGACAATGTTGCTCGGCAAGTCGGTAAAACCGAGGTCAACGTGCGTTTTAAAGACTACATATATCGTATCTAAAGACTTCATAAACTACTCCTCCAATGTTGCTTCTCTCATCTAATCGTTTTGTAGTGGTGCTGCTGAATCGAAGTTCTAGTCCTAACCGTTTACACCCGGTAAAGGTTCAAACTGCGCACAGTGGTTGCAGAAAATGAAAAAAAGCCGAATCATCCTGCTGATCCGCGGACTCTGGGCTTTGTAGCCCGTGAAACTCTTCAATTAACAAATCGACGACCAATTTTCCCAAGATTCATTTTCTTCTATGGTTTTGGATGAAATTGTTGTCCCTGATTGGATGATATTGATCCTATCGATGACAACCAAGTTAAGCGCTTAACCCAATCTTACAACATAACCTCACTCGGTTCAATATGCCCGCCAAAAAAATATATACGGAATGAATTTGGCTCTCCGGTTCCAATTTCTGTTCGCTCTCGAATAGTACGCCGGACCTGTTTGATACGGTCTTGTAACATTTCTACAGCCCCCTAACGAACTCAATACCCTTTATTCTGCCAAAATCACTCATTCTGAAATTCTAATGAATTCCTGATGCCCTATTTCAAGCAAATGATCACCTTTCCGCCTAAAATTTGCTCGATAGCGTTAATCCAGTTCATTAACTCGCCAAAGTAGCCATTTTCCGGTCTATAAGCATCCTACAGTTCATTAGAATAAAAAATGTGATAATCCACAAATAATTAAAAAACGGAGTCCGCAAATCCGCGGCGCTCCGTTTTTGTTGTTACAGAATTTGTTTGTTTATTTAAAGCAAGCTTCGTTTGTTGGGTAAATTCAATCCACTTTTATTCTTGCACCACAACTATCAAATTCATCAGCTTATGAAGGTACGTTATGACTTGTCAAGAAGAACTCAAACTGAAGCTTTTGATGGGAAGGAATCTGATATTCCTCATGGACAGGTGCACCCCAACTATCATCCCCGCCAACACCCATCTGTTTGCCAGCAACGGTCACAACGGTATAATGAACCTCCGGCAGTTCAAAAGCATGTTCCGCATGCTCAAGTTCAAATGCCGTATACGGAGACAAGTTGCACTCTACAGGTGCTAATGGGTCAGACTGAATCGATAAACCAATCCCAGACGCATCCGTTATATTCACACGGCGTACGCCAGTACGATTGCCAGATTCCTGTGGAACCAGATAAGGCGTAGGCAATTGGTCCACCTGACGGCTAAATATGCCCAAACGAGCACCGAATTTGCGGTCGATATAATTTTCTTCAGGTCCCATCGCATACCATTCGGATTGATTATAATCCGCAGACATCTTGAACGATACAGCGAGTATCGGTAAATTCGGCAGACCTGCGGCACCCTTGTAAAGCGTATTTACGCGAATCGTTCCGTTCGCTAGTACCGTGTATGCAATGCGAACGCTAATTTCAGCGCTGATGCTGAAGTTGTAATCAAAAATGACAGTTGCTGAACCCTTTTCTTGCTGCAATTCCCATTTGACACATTTGCGAGCCAAACTTGCAGCATACCAAGCACCGGCCGTAAAGCTCATTGCGGTTCCTTTGTCATTATCCGTCGTAGCCCGCCAAAATAAAGGAGCAGGCGGCGTCGCGATCATTTCGCGACCTTCGTATTTCAACGAAACGAGTGATCCTACTTGTTTCGAAAAAATGGCGATGAAACCTTTGCCTGACACGCTCATGTTGACATCACCTTCAACGACGACGACTTCGCCTGAAGGCTGCTCAACCTGACGGCTTGCCCCAACCACAAACGTCGTTTCGCCAAACGTCGTCTCAAATCCAGCATCAGCCCATAACGTGGCTTCTCTTAGAACTAACGAAGCGTGAATGCAGTACTCACCTGGCGTTCCTTCTACATTTGGCAGCTCTATTGGCAGACTGAATTCGCTCTGAGCTTCGACCTCGATATTGGCTTGCCCCGCGGTAATTTCTTTTCCCTCATGGAACAGTCGGTAGACAAGCACCAAATCATCTGTATTCGCAAATAAATTTTCATTCACAATGTTAATATGAGTTCGAGTTGGTTCCAGCTTGATATTTTGATAAAGGAATTTCACTTCCTGCATTTTAGGCGTGATTTGACGATCTGCGAAGACGAGACCATTGCCGCAGAAGCTGTAATCGGTTGGACGATCTTTGAAATCCCCGCCGTACGCCAAAAACTCGCGGCCATTTCGGTCTTTTTTCACAATCGCCTGATCGATATAATCCCAAATAAAGCCGCCTTGATACATTGGATATTGGTTCTCAAGCTCCGTATATTTATGAAGGCCTCCCACGGAATTCCCCATAGCGTGCATATATTCACAGCTAATGTACGGTTTATCCGGCTGACTATTGAGATACGCCTCAATATCCGCTGGTTTCGCATACATGCGGCTTTCCATGTCGCTGGTCGCCCCATAATTGCGGTCGTAGAAAACACCTTCGTAATGAACCAGTCTCGTAGGATCTGTTTCGCGGAAATAGTTGGACACATTGAGAATAACTTGGCCGGCATACGATTCATTGCCGCAAGACCAAATGAGAATCGAAGGATGATTCTTATCCCGCTCCACCATCGAAATCGCACGATCCATGACAATATCTTGCCACCCCATATCGTTGCCTGGGATATTCCAAGAAGGTTCAACAGCGCCCATCTTTTGCCATGAGCCATGCGTCTCTAAATTCATTTCATCAATAACATAGACCCCGTACTCGTCACAAAGCTCGTACCAGAGTGTCTGATTGGGATAGTGTGACGTGCGCACCGCATTAATGTTGCTGCGCTTAAGCGTTTGAATATCCCACAGCATATCCTGCTTCGTGATCGCTCGTCCGCTGCGGCTGTTAAATTCATGTCGATTGACGCCTTTGAACACAATGCGTTTCCCATTGATGCACATCAGCTTGTCTTTCATCTCAAAACGACGAAACCCTGTCTTCTGAACGATGGCTTCAATTAAATTTCCGCTCTCATCGTAAATCGAGATACACGCGGCATATAAATAGGGGCTTTCTGCACTCCAAGGTTGAACAGGACCTGCTGAAAGGTTGAAGACCAGGTTGCCCTCGCGGAATTCATCTTCTTCGGAGAGGCAAACATTCCCCTCAGCATCCTTCAGTTCAAGTTTAGCACGGACGGTTTCCATATGTTCATTGCGAAGCTTGAGCTCAATCTCAAGAAGTCCTTGCTCATACGCATCGTCCAAATCTGCCTTCACACGCATATCCCATACATGCACCTTAGGTACTGTGTACAAATACACATCGCGGAAAATCCCCGACATCCGCCAGAAATCCTGATCTTCCAGCCAGCTTCCTGTGCTGCGCTGATAAACCTCAACAGCCAGCTTGTTCTCTCCTTCACGAATATGAGGGGTTAAGTCAAACTCGGCAGGCGTAAAGCTATCTTCACTGTAACCGATAAATTCGCCGTTAAGCCATACGTAGAAGGCCGATTCCACGCCTTGAAACGATATGTAGACGGGCTTACCAATCATCGTATCTGGTAATTCAAAGTTTTTTACATAGCTGCCAACAGGATTATGCTCTTGCGAAATGTGCGGAGGACGAAGCGCCTCTACGCCATCCCACGGATACATCGTGTTGACATATTGCGGGACTCCCCAGCCTTGAAGCTGGATATGACCAGGCACCTGGATATGCTCCCAAGCGCTGCAGTTATAATCCATCTGATAAAAAGACTGCACACGACTTGCGGGGTTAACCGCATAGCTGAACTGCCAGCGTCCGTTCAAGCTATGCCGCATGTCCATCGGCGCACTCGCCTCCGCGGACGCCATCGAATGATAGTAACGATGATCAGAATGGGCTTCCAGTCTGTTCACTTTGAATACATTTACATCTTGAAGCCAATCAAGGCTTGGTACCGAATGTTTCATTGATCTATGCCTCCCGAAAAATAAGACCCAAGAAGGGCTTTCAAATTATACATTATTTTACAGATCCTACCATGCCCGCAACGAATTGTTTTTGCATCAAGAAAAATACGATCGCTGTCGGCAGTGTTGAGATGACAATAGCGGTCATGATCACCCCAAAATCCGGTGAATAACTCGAACCCAAATTGGAAATCAACAAAGGAATCGTTCGTTTCTCCGGTGTTTGCAAGACAATAAGCGGCCACAAGTAATTGTTCCAACTAGACATAAACGTAATGATAGCAGCAGCTGAATACGTTGTTTTCATAGTCGGCATATATATACGGAAAAACAGTCCTAATTCCGTCAGTCCATCAATACGCCCAGCTTCCAGAAGCTCCTTCGCAAACATTTTCGTGCTTTGACGGAAGAAGAAAATGAGAAACGCTGTCGTGAATGTCGGAAGGACGACCGCGTTCATCGTGTTGATCCCGATTAATGGAACCGTACGCGAAATGCTGGAAAACATCTGGTAAAGCGGAACCATCAACGCCGCGAACGGAATCATCATGGAGACAAGCAGTAAATTAAACACGATATCTTTGGCTTTGCTCTGATAGATTTCAAAAGCATAGCCAGCCAGCGAAGCAACCAATAAAGCCAAAATGGTTGTAGTTAACGAGATCTTCAATGAATTCCAAAGTGCGGGAACGAGATTAATGGAATCTGTTAATTTATGAAAGTTGTCCATGAAATGCGACCCTGGTAACATTCGGCCCTGCGTAACGTCCACAGACAGATTCGTGGAACTAATGACCATCCACAGGAATGGAAAAATGGATATTACAGCCACAGCAGCAAGGAAGAGGTAGATAATTGTACGTCTTAAAGCTATCATTTTTTATCACCTGCCAATTTGATTTGAAGGACAGATAACACAATGATCATGACTACAACCGAATAGGAAACCGTTGCCGCATAGCCAAAATCAGGTGTGTATTTAAAGGAAAGATTGTAGATGTACTGCGATATGGAGAGAGTAGCATTCCCTGGGCCACCCTTCGTAATATTCATAATCTCATCGAACAATTGCAACGTACCAATCGTCGAGGTAATGGACGTGAAGAGAACAATTGGCTTAAGCATTGGAAACGTAATAAAGAAAAACTGTTTGATCGGAGAAGCTCCATCAATACGGGCTGCTTCATAAATAGAGCTATCAATATTTTGCAATGCGGAAAGGAAAAAAATCATATTATATCCTGTCCAGCGCCATGTAATGGCAAGGATAATCGTAATTTTCGCCCAGAAAGGATCGGAAATCCATGCAATCGGCTGTCCAATCAAGTGAATCTTAATTAAAGCCATATTAATCAAACCATCGTTGCCAAACAAGTATTTGAAAACAACGGAGTAGGCAACAAGTGAAGTCACGCAAGGTAAGAAAATAGCTGTACGGAAAAAACCTTTGAAACGAAGCTTACTGTCATTCAACAAGACGGAAATCATCATGGACAGAATAATCATGACCGGCACCTGAATAATCAAATAGATAAACGTATTCTTAACAGCTGTAATGAATGTCTTATCGCTGAAGAGCCGCTTATAGTTGCTGATCCCGTTGAAATGCAGATTAGCCCCCGCACCAGTTTTAAAGGAAAGCAGCAATGCCTGAATCATAGGATAAAAGTAAAACAAACATATCATTAATACGGCAATAGCGATAAACAGCCATCCCGTAAGCTTTGCACGGCTACGTATCGAGTAGTTCATTAGCTCCAAATCCTTCCTATTCATAGCGATTAAAAATTGAAACGCTGTCCTCTTCTTTGCATATTTCGCAATTCAGAGGTCAGCGTTCATAAGGTTAATGGGAAGAGAAACTTATTTAAGTTGGGATTCTGCTTGGGATTGTGCATCACTGAATACTTTGGCGATGTCTTTGCCCTTCAGGTAGTTTTGCATCTCAACTTTGAGAATATCTTCAATCGCATACGTATGCAGACCATAGTTGACTTTTGGAATTTGAGCCGTCCATGTTGCGAAATCAGAAATCACCTTTTGACCTCCGAAGAAATCGTCGGCTTTCGTATAGGCTTCACCTTGCGCAGCAGGTTTATAAGTACCAACAACCCCTACGTCTGTAACTAATTTTTGATACAAATTCACATCAGAACCAAGCGTTTTTGCAAGGAAATCAGCAGCCGCATCTTTACCATCACTGTTCAATACATACCAGGAGCTTCCCCCAAGGTTTGATGCGTTAACAGAACTGGCTGTGTTTTTCAACTTAGGAAAAGGAACAACTGCCCATTTACCGGATTGATCCGCTTGTGATTTAATGGATGGCGTAATCCAGTTACCTGTTGGAACAGAGACGACAGCACCGCTGTTGAAACCAGCAAGGAAGGAGTTCCAATCCGAGTTAATTTTCACAATATTTGCGTTCATGATTTCTTTGTATGTCTCGAAAGCTTCTTTCAATACTGCGTTGTCTTTGAGGTCCGGCGTGGTGCCATCACTTTTCAGATACCAAGCGCCAGCAGATTGAATCATCATACGAATTAAACCAAGATCATTGGGATCCTGCGTCAGCAAATCTTTACCTGTTTTTGCTTTAACAGCTTTACCGACTTCAATGAATTTCTGCCAGTCTATATTTTTCAGATCATCGACCTTATATCCTGCTTGTTCCAAATAATCTCTGCGCACATATAGTCCTGTTACGCCGGAATCAAATGGCACACCGTATTGTTTGCCGTTCAAACTTGTTGGACCCAACTTGTATTCAGCGAAATCCGAAGCCTTAATGGATGCGGACATATCTGCAAATGCATCTGGGTATGTTTTTAAAAAGCCTTGTGCACGGTAATCTTCAATCAATACAACATTCGGCAGACCTGACTTTGAACCGGAGTTCAAACCCGTATTCATCTTTTGAATAATGTCATCTTGCGCATATTCAACAACATTGATTTTCACATCAGGATGATCCTTGGCATAGGCATCTTTCGCTAGGTTCATTGCTGCAATATTAAAGTTCTTATCCCAAGCCCAAACTGTAATTTCCTTGCTCGTGCTCTTCGCACCGCCGCTAGGAGTGGTCGTTGATGATGTGTCAGACGAATTACTTGAACATGCCGTCAAAAGCAAAAAACTTGCAAGTAAAACCGTTGAAATTGTCTTCTTCATGTGGTCCCCCTTGATGATTTGAATTTGTAAGTGCTTACTTATAGATAATATCATTTGGGCAAATCGTCTTGTTAGAACGAAATTTACTGAAATTAGCGTTTTTATTGTATCTGATATCCCTTCCTCTACCTGTCATTTGTAATATTTTTATATTTTGCATTATTTTTAGATTTTTATTCTTCTACGTTTACTGTTCTGTGCGCCATGGAAGGCATATAGATATTTTCGTCCCTTGTCCTAAGGTGCTAGTTATAGTTACCCCATACTGTTCTCCGTACAAAAGAACCAAGCGATCATTCACATTGCGAATCCCAATCCCTGTGAACAATTGCCTCGCACTTGTGGGATTCGGTATCTCATCCGCTACGTTCGTAAGTTCCATGCCATCCCCATTGTCAACCACTTCACAAAGCAGCGTATCTTTCTCTTTCGTGATGATGACGTAAATATATCCAGTGCCTTTCTTATTAAAAGCATGAAAAAAAGCATTCTCGATGAAAGGTTGCAGCATCAACTTAGGTACTTGCGCAGGCATACAGTCCGGTGAAACAAAATAATCGACTTTAATGCCTTGGCCATAGCGAATCTGATTAATGAACACATAATGCTTTAAATTCACTAACTCTTGCACAACGGGAATCGTTTCATTGACATTGCTGATGGTATTCTGCAGGAGAGAAATGAGTGCATGAATCGTTTGCGTGGCGGACTCTTGGCTCCCTCGCTGAACGAGGATGTTAACGGAAGCCAGCGTATTATATAGAAAATGCGGGTTAATCTGCTGCTGCAGCGCAGCTAATTCTGCCTTGCGCTGCTCCTTCTGCGTATCAACAAGCTGGGAGATATAGTCGTTCAACTCGTCGAGCATAAAATTGAAGGAGCGACTAAGCTCCCTTGTCTCATAGGTGCCCGTAACCGCCATATAATTGTTAAAATTCGTTTTCGTGACCGTAGACATTTGCTTAACAAGCCTTCTTAACGAGAGCATCAACCTCCGCGTGATCACATACACAACGAGCACAGCAATAGCCACGATTCCCGCAACAAGGAAGAAAATCGATTTCCTGTTAAGCATTTGACCGAGTGTCACCTTCTTATCAATGACATTCATAATGTAGAAATCGTACAAAGCCAAATCATCAGCCAATACAATGACATCCTTATCGGCCATCTTCATTTCATCCTTTGCCAGCCCATTTTGCCGAATCTTCTGAGCACTATCTAAAAGCTCTTTCGAAGTTGTCCCGATCAACTCGGCTCGATTGCTGGAAACGATTAGACCTTGACGATCCAAGATCATCACGTCATTCCCATCACTTGTAAAACTTGCGTAAAACGATCTTAAAACACTTTCTTTCATGATGATATAAAGCGTCCCATACCACTCTTTGCTAACAGGATCAGTCATCGTTTTGGCGGCTACTACTCCTTGATCCCCAGAACCTGGCGTCCCTTCACCCAAATAGCTATACAACAAGCGTCCCGGCTGGTTCCGCGACTCCTGTGTAATGGGATTTCGTTCTAAATCCGCCGAAGTACCCGACCAGTAGGTATTGTATCTCGTGTAGTTTTTTCCATTTATACCCGAAATGATCATCCCAATGCTCTTAGCCCCAATACCCGACTGGATTCGCTTCATCTGCTCGCTCATGTCAAATGTCACTACGGAGTTGGTTTCCGAATCGACATCTCTTTCGGTCAAAAAACGCTTAATCGCGCCACTTTGCGCGGTGTTAATGATAATATTTACATTAGAATAATGAATGGATTCAAGACCGCTTTTGATTTGCTCAATGATTTTGGAATTCGTGATACTGAATGTCTTAACAAAAAGCTCCTCCGACATTTGCACGGTAACCCAGGAAGTGGCCACCGTAACCGTAATTATGCTAAGAACCATAACTAGAAACAATTTACTAAACAAACTTTGATCAGAGATCCTTCTTAGCCATACCCTCATATGCTTGATTCCTTTCGTCTTTATTTTTTTCGATAATGGCTAGGTGAAGTTCCCATCAGTTTACGAAATACTTTCGTGAAGTAACTATGATCGGAATATCCAACAAGAGAGCTAATTTCTGAAATTGTAAAATGCGCGCTATCCCTTAATAATTCACAAGCATGTTCAATCCGAATACGATTCAAATACTCATTGAAACCTTCTTTATTATGAATGGTAAAATAATTGGACAAATACGAAGGGTTGAAATGAAACTGTTTGGCTACTTCAGTCAACGTAAGCGGTTCAGCAAAATGTTCATCCAAATACATCAAAATCTTTTGTATACCCGGAGCATTTGTTTTATTTCCTGTTACACAGTCAGTTGCCTCATTCAGAAACTTGGCTAAAAGAGCGCGCACTTCCCCAATATGTTTGGCCTCATGAATGGCACGAAAATACTCATACTTCGCTTCATCAAGCGTGCGAGCCTCAAAGTGAAAATGCAGCAGCGTGACAATAATATTGAATAGGCTGTGTCCTAAAAAAGATTTAAACTCAAACATGTCCGTATCAAGCCTATCAGGCATGGAGTCGACATATCGGCTGAGACGTTGAAAAGCTAAATGAAATTCTTGATGATTCAGCTCCGCGGTAAACGCCTCCGAATCAAACGTTTCGCCATTGCCGACCACTTCCACCAATTCATCAGCAAAGAACAGTTGTTGATCCGATAAAAAGAACCGGTGATCCAACACTTTGAGAATATCATGCGTATAAATTTCATGAAGTTCTTGGATTTGCGTGAAATTTTTGCTGAGTGCTGCATAGAAGGATAAGCCCGCTCTCACACCCGATTCCACCAATTGCTCAGCCAAATGGATGGCATCCACTCTGCCAGCATCCGCTGTATTCAGCAAAAAACGGATGTGGCTATCTTGAAGTGAAAGACGGTGAACGACAACAGGCTGCTTAACATCCTGAACCATTCCTTTTAGAAATGCCTCGATCCATTCCTCATTTCTTTTCATCGAGGATGTGCTATCTTGCATATCTACAACTAATAAAACGAAATAAGGATATGGCAAATGAGTGTTGATCTCCGCACCCTCAAGCTCCATGGCATAACCCGAAATCAACCTGTCCAGCACATAGTCGACGGACTGTCCTTTTTCATTCGTAAAGTCCATATGTCGGAAGGCTGGCATTCCCTGAACGGTCTTTTTTAAAACGGCTAGCAGCGAATTCGCATCCAATTTTGGCTTTAATAAATAATCGGCTACACCGTGCTGAAATGTAGAGCGCACATACTCAAATTCACCGTAGCTGCTGAGTACCACAATTTCAATTTCCGGATATAGTCCCTTCACAACTCTTACCAATTCTTCCCCACTCATAACCGGCATAACAATATCCGTCAGAATCATGTTAGGTTGGAATAATTTAACCATCTCAAGCGCATCCTTACCGTTAGAAGCCTCGCCAACAATGTGGAAGCCTTCGCTTTCCCAATCGAGAAGATGCCTGATTCCTTGACGCACCAACATCTCATCATCAACAATTAATAACTTGCAATACGTCTCCATGACTAACTCCTTTACCGATTATACATAGGTTCCCACATTTAGTTTGAATGATGTATCAATCCCTGTCACATTGTAAATTTATTTGCTCACTTTAACAAGAATAAATCAACTTCCTTCCCGAATGCTTAATTACACAGCTACGATTCTTTTGATTACTACCTTGAGGATAAAAAGAAAACTACCTTACGATAATTAATCGTAAAGTAGTTTAAATGATAATTCCGCTCACCATAATGAAATACTTAAACTTCGAATTTAGATAACGTCTCGTTAAGCGAATTGGATAGTTGGTCCAGCTGTTCCGACAGTTTGACCAAGCCATTGCTAATGCTGAGCTGTTCTGTGCTTAAGGAAGCTACCTCTTGGGAGGTAGCAAGTGACTCCTCGGCAACTGCGCTGACGTTCATCATCGCATCGGATAATACTTCTTGCGACTGCTCCAGCGTACTAATGGAATCGCTGACTGTGCTGAGTTGTACGATAAAGCCACCCATGTGTGCCGTGACTTGTTTGAAAATGGTATCCGCTTCTTTCACCGCTTGAATTTGTTGTTTGAAGATCGGTGTTGCTGTGGACAGCACTTTCACCGTCTCGTTGATTTCAACTTGAATTTTTTCTGTAATTTGGCCAACGACATAGATAGACTGCTTCGATTGATCCGCAAGTTTACGAATTTCATCAGCAACAACCATGAATCCTTTACCGGCTGTACCCGCACGTGCGGCTTCAATTGTAGCATTTAGGGATAAGATATTCGTCTGCTTCGTCATATTGTTCAGTACATCAAGAATTTGGCGGATCGAACTTGTGCTGTCTTTTAAGTTATCGACCTTATTCACCATGGAGCGGATCATTTCTTCCGTCAGACTCGTTTTATCAATAAGTTCAGCCATGTACTTCGTGCCTAGTTCACTAGAACTTTGAACATCCGTTGCTGCTGTGCCCATTTCAAAGTTCGCCTCAATCACGGTTTTCATTTGCAGGCCAATATGATGCGTCAGCTCATTACCGCGTTCTGACTCTGTGGCCAAACCGGCGGCGCCACCTGATATTTCTTCGGTAGCGAGTGCAATTTCTCGGGCAGCATTTGCTGTTGTTTTGGAGGAATTCGTCAGTTCAGCCGCCGTTTCGAGTACTTGCTGGGCAGAAGTGCTCGTTTGTTGAACTAATAACGTGATTTTCTCCATCATGATATCGAAGCTAGTGCCTAATTGACCGATTTCATCCTTCATTGTGTAATTCGAGCGTACAGTAAGCTTGCCCATAGCCCCTTGCTGCATGAGGTTACGCAAATGAATCAACGGTTTTCCGATCATGCGCACAACGAACAGACCAATCATAAGAGCTGCAATAGCTGCAAAAAACGCAACGATCAGCGTATAGTTGAAAATCTTTTTAGCCTTTTTGACCATAGAGCTTACTGGAACGTCTCCGATCAGATTCCAGCCGGAAACCTGCGACCTATAATAAGCAACTAGATGATCATCTTTCGTCGTAAACGAATTTTGTTCCTCTTCAAGCTGCTCTTTCGTCAGCTGGATGTCAGCTGTTTTTTCTATTTCAGTCATATCAGGTGTCGCGATGTTTGTGTTGCTGCTATTCGTAATGACAACGGAGCTGTTCTCACCCAGCGTCATTGTACCTAATTCGGTTTTCAAAATATCCGTGCTAAACTCTACGATCATTACGGCTGATGTTGCGTTACTAATGATGCGTCCAATCCCGAATGTGCTGGTGGAATCACTCGAATATCCTTTTGCTTTACTATCAAGCCAAGCCGCTTTACCACCTGCTTCGTTAATCTGCTTGAACCAAGCGGCATCACTAACACTCGCATCGGATTCATAGCCTCCACCACCTGTCCCGACAAGGAGTTTGCCATCCGAACTGTAAATGCGAAGTGTTTTGATGACTTTGTTGGAAAATGCGACAAAATTCAATTTTTCCGTTAGTTGACGACTAGTCTCCGCAGCGTTGTACGATAGGGGATCGAGTTTTGCCAATTTTTCCAATAGCTTCTGCAAATCATCATTGTACATCACTTGCAGGGTCAAATCTTCAAAAGTTTGATAGAGGAAATCAAGCTTTTGCCCCGCTTGCGTTACCGTCTGTAGACTGGAATCAGCCATATTGTTCTTAATCACGTCTTTCGAAACGAAGTAAGAAATGGCACCAACAACCATGACGAAAAACAAGATGCTGGCGAAAAACATCAGGAACAGCTTCATCCCTACCGATTTCGCCGGATTTTCAAGCTGTTTGAATGTAGAAATAAACTTCTTTAGGACATCTTTCAAGTCGCTCACCCACCATTAGTTTCTATTGGCATGCCTCCCAACTCTGTGGAAAAATAAGACATACGTAATTAGTTGGTTTAATGATTCGCCGCGATTCGACAGATTCCTTCAAATTTTGTTACTTTATTTTAAATTAATATTTTATAATGAAATTTTATTTCGAATAATTGGGTGTTGAATCCATACCGCTCTTTTTCGGTGGTGACTTTGATGTAAGTTTCGCCCATGGTGTTCTGCATCACCTCGAATGCATCAAGACTACTTGGATCACTCTTTATGTCGTCTGCTTAGCGAATGCCTGCCCCTTTAGTAATGAAATTTTTGTAGGTTGCAATTTTGTCCTTCAGCACCTTCTCTGTGGCTGTTAAGTTTCTGATTTGACTCTGAACAGAGTTTCTATGATCTTCGAGAAGGTTCAATCGGTCTTGGGCCGTATGCTCTCCTTCTAAATATAACTGCGCATATTTTCTGATTTGTGAGATCGGCATTTGGGTTTGTTTCAACCTCATCACAAATCGCAGCCATGCAAGATTGGCGTCATCGTATACTCTTTCTCCATTCGCATTACGTATCGGAGCAATAATCTCTTCCTTTTCATAATATCTCAGTGTATGTGCGGTTATCCCCAATAATTTGGCTACATC
Source organism: Paenibacillus sp. HWE-109 (assembly GCF_022163125.1). Taxonomy (NCBI): domain Bacteria; kingdom Bacillati; phylum Bacillota; class Bacilli; order Caryophanales; family Paenibacillaceae; genus Paenibacillus; species Paenibacillus sp. HWE-109. Next base: position 4,646,608 of record NZ_CP091881.1, read on the forward strand.
GCTGATCGTATACATACAAGCCCCCGAATCTATGTTAATTTTAAGAGTCCTCCATTATTATAAAAAACATTTGACTTAGAGTAAACTCTAACCTGTATAATCAAACCATTGTTGGTTTACCATACATTCGTGTAGAAAACGGGAGGAAATCATATGAAATATACGGTAGTTACAGGCGCCAGTTCAGGCATAGGTTATGAAACCGCTCTAGCTTTTGCAGCTCGCGGCAAAAACTTAATTGTTTCAGCCCGCAGAAAGGAACAGCTGGAGGATTTAAAGTCTGAAATCGCACGGATCTACCCCGAAGTAGATGTCGTCATTCGAGCGACTGACTTATCCGTTTCCGAGAATGCTTATAAGCTATATGAAGGTCTACAAGAGTTCCAAATTGAAACTTGGATCAACAATGCGGGTTTTGGCAATTTTGCTTCAGTGGCCCAGCAAGATTTAGATAAAATTTCTGCCATGCTGCATCTGAACATTGAATCGTTGACGATACTTTCCTCTCTTTTCGTTCGTGACTATTCCAATGTTGAAGGAACACAATTAATCAACGTTTCATCCGGTGGCGGCTATACGATTGTGGGAAATGCCATTACGTACTGCGCAACTAAGTTCTATGTGAGTGCCTTTACGGAAGGACTCTCTCATGAGTTAAACAGACAAGGTGCACTTATGCAGGCTAAAGTGTTAGCACCTGCTGCAACAGAAACAGAATTCGCGAAGCGTTCTTTGGATATCTCCGAATTCGAATATCACGGGACTGTGCCGAGGTTTCATACCGCGAAGGAAATGGCTGGATTCCTGCTTGACTTGTATGACAGCGACCGCGTTGTAGGAATTGTAGATGGTTTAACATACGAGTTTCAGTTAAGAGATCCTATTTTCAATTATGTGGCGAGCACTCGATAAGCTAGTCTCGTAATGGCAAGTTACGAAACATGACCATTGTGTGGCGTCTAAATTAGTGGACTATCGGCAAATATAACTTTGTATAAATATTTATTATGCATACTCGGAATGAATCCTGTTTTGGGTTAATGTAGCCTCCGTGCATCCTAAAACAAAAAAGGAACACGATAGCCCAAATTGGGTTCGTGTTCCACAATCCAAGACAATATTGAAAAATGATTTACCATCGATCTATTTGATATAAATAGATCGATGGTAAATCATCATTGTCTAACACATTGCATTATTGTATCAAGTGCAACTAAAATATCTTCTTGCTGTTTCTTGGAATATTGATTCAAAGTTGCATTCATAACTGGATCTATATAAATAAAGACTGCCTCTTTCGATATCTTATCATCGTTTTTCCACTCAATGGCTAATTGACTTAATACTGCACAAATCTCATCAACTCTACTTTTATCAAGACCATTACCTGTCCTTAATTTAATTAGCAGTCTTTTTCCATAGTAATCCCCTAAGAGAAACCTCAGTTCGATTACTTAAAAGTGGTAGAGGCTAAATGCTCTTATTCACTACAAACTCAAACAATTATTCGTGAAATACGTTTGATTTCCTCCTTATTTCCAAAAGGATTATCACGTTAATCCGCACGTTAATCCAATGAAAAAGAAGCTGAATCGCGGCAAGCTCCTCCACTATTTCTCGATAGAGTTGAATCATTTATGGCTGTCTGTTATATTCCGTGTTCAGCTATTTTAAATGCCTGCTTCAAGCAAGTAAGCTGATTTAATTTTACTCCCATTTTGTAGTTGAACACTCTGTAAATTAGTATCGCTAAGTCTGTTTCTGACTTGCACGTCGCGGATTTTTGAAAGATTTCTCCTATTTCAAAGCTATACTCGTTTTCTGGAGCACCTCCTGCTAAAAGACCAACAGGATCCCAGTCATTAATTATTTGGGTTAGAGACTCTATATCTATCTTCACCTATTTATCACCTTCTGATATTGGTTATATGTTCTAATTTTCCAGACCGTTAGCATAACGCGGCTGCCGATCCAAGCCAGCTATCGCGTCGTAGTTGTTTATTAAGCTAAAGTTCTGCGTTTAGTTCAAATTTGAGCCATATCAAAGATTCGCATTAGGGACCGCTACCAGAACTAACTATAGACCATCCTGATGATTTCTCATCTAGGTAAAAGATGTACCAATTCACTCCGCTTACTCTTCCTTGTCCTTCATACCAAAAATGGCATTTACAGTCACAGAGCACTATCATTGCAAATTACCATTTCCAATACCATCATGATAACCAGATTTTGATTCACCAATTGTAAACAAAAATAAGGTCTTCTTTTTCAATAAAGCAGGTCCTCATTTCTTCATTAGCATACTAACCTGAAACAAATAATAGCCCCTTCACATTAACGAAGTTTGCATATTTTGCAGCAGGTTCGCTCGCATTTGGCAAAACAATTCCTAAAGCTTTTAATCTGTTGGCTACTGTATGTTCCATCATTCCGAAATCCCCCTCACCATCTATAAACAACCATAAATTGGTAAAATTATACTCCCGTATCAAATAGAATGTCAATAAAATTGTTCCTCATTACTCCCGTTAACATTGAAAAGGCAGCCGATCATGATCAACTGCCTTCCTGGTGTATTATTAAGCTATAGTGTCCCGTTAGCTTAAGCTTAATTTCACAAAGTGAGTGTCATTTTCTGAATATATAAACGCCTTCATCCTCGACGTAGCCGTTTTTTTGTCTGAATGAATAATATGATTGATCATTTGGAATCGTATAACAGGATGTTAATCTATCGCAACAAAGGGAGGGAACTACTATGGCTAAGCCAGACAATCGCGAAGATAACCCAGCACGTATTCAGAATGCCATCGATAATACAATGGCAAATCTAAACGAAGCTGAGGATTACTTGGATGAACATGCGGATGAAATTTCTGCTGTAGACAAAGAAAGCATCGAATCCAAAAATGCTCGCCGCAAAGAGAGCATCAATGGATTTATCGCAGAGAAACAAGACGAATCCAAAGCGCAAGAATAACAGATTTCCCCATTTACTAAAAGCACCCTTTAGTCGAGATATCGGATAACCATTCTGGTTCAACCGAAGTCTGCTATAGGGTGGTTTTCTATGCCCGTTAGATTAATGCACTCCATAAATACAATGCCATTCCTAACAGTAGTAGAATGGACTTTATTGGAATAAGTATATGCCTCAGATTTTTAAAACATAAATAGTTCAAATAAATTGCAGTACTTACATAAAGTAACCAAAGAACTATGACTAGAATAACATTGTGTAATTTGGGAGGACCACATAAAAAAGCACAAATCATTATTAAAGCCAAACTTAAACCTAAGCATTTCGGAAACCATAACAAGACTATAAAGTTAGTTGTTACATACCTTAACCACATCATAATAACACCTGCAATTCATAAATATACTAATTACCAAAACAAGTCGAATCACTCAAATTCCTTTTAATAAAATATATAATATTTGGGTTTAGAGTATCAGTACTAACTTCTTCTCGTACCTGCTTCAGTGCTTCGGTAACCTGCCCGATAGCTTAAGAGGCTGCCACTCGCTTTCGCGGCGGCAGCCTCAATTTGTAGTTTATTGAAGTAACGTTCCCGTTAGTTTAGTCTGCCCTTGAAGAATTTAATGAGAAAAAATTATAATTGCCACAATATTTTAATAAAAAATTATTGAATATGTATTTACGATTGATATCATTTTGACTTAAAAATTTCACTAAATCATTACTCAGCTGCACAATCTCATTGTTAGCATTATTCGCATAGTCCCACGAATTACCGAAAAATCACTGGTCGTTGGGGCAGACATCGCCAAAAAGGTATATGTGGCGCGAGCCCGAACCTCCTACCCCGACTACTAAACGAAACACTTGATTTTTGAATAAATCTAAAAGTTTTTTGACTTGTTTCTCATTGTTCTTTTGAACAGAAGAAGAAGCTTGTTTTCATATTTTTCATAAATTTTTATGGTGGCCTGAGTAACATTAAGTTTAGGGAATATTAAATATATAGAAGTTGCAGCAGTTAGGCTAATTAATATTCCTGTTAAAATATCTAAAGGATAATGAACCCCAACCCATATACGGGAGACTCCCACTAGAACTGCTAACAATACCCATAAAATTGACCAACCTCTCTTAAAGAGCCAGAATGAAAAACAATATGAGAAGAATAAAATTGTATGGTCACTTGGAAAAGAATTGTCTTTTTCTTTATGTATCAGTTTATTAACGTCATTTAATTCAACAAAAGGTTGATAATTCGAGTGAAATACCCCTGAAACCTTTCCTACCGTAAAGGCACAAATGAAAGCGATTGATGCACAAAGAATCATAATTCTATTGTCCACATCTCTTGTAAACCAAATAATAAGAACACTTAGTGCAAGTAAAAAAACCATATATTCAGCAATAAAAATAAATGTGGGATTCAAAAAGGGATATTCTTTTCCTAAGTCATTAACCAACCTAAACAATGATAAATTAATTTCTAAAATATCCAAACTCAGCACCATCCAATCTCTTTTTTTAAACATAGTAAAAGAAAATTAGATGCTCTACCATCGAATCAAATAACATTATTTAGATTGATGTTACATTTTTGTAACATCGGTGTCATTTAACCACTGCTGATATGGATGATAAGGGATATTATATTCCCTACAACTTCACTGATTATCTGGAAGAAGATTTCGAATAACCCAACAATCTTTCATGGGAAAGGGTTTGTTGCGTTATCCTGCCCTTTAGTTGAATAGCAAAAAAGAGACCCACAGCAACGGGCTGAGGGTCTAAGGTTTATATTTAAAAGGGGGTCGAGTTTTATTATAGGCTTAATTCATTAATATCACATGAATGTAAGATTTCAATTATGTTACATTCACTTAACTCTCGTTATCCGTCAGTTTAATTAAGGACCTGACCCTGATTTATCGGCAATCCATCCTAATCTTGTTTTTTTAACATAAATATAACTGGAACTTAGATCACTAGCATAGAACAAGTTTCCTTCGGATCCCCTTTTTCCTTGATTTTTCAATTCAGTTGTAACAGCGAGTATTGGATGCCCAGTAAGTAAAATGTGTTTTCTTACTTCAATATTTGCTGTAGGAGAAGGAAAAAAGAGAAATAGTATTACTATCCCTAATGATGTCACAGTCCTCTTAAATAAACCTTATAAAATCTAATCATTCCACATTCTTGTTACTTCTTCTAATTCTAATTCCTCGAATTGCATTTTATAGATATCTGGTTTCTTTAATTGGTTCAAAAAATCCAAGCCAAAAGCTGGATCAAAATGATTCATCATCAAAGTCATTACAAGACCATGAGTCCCGATTGCTATTTTCTTCCCTCTGTGCTCTTTTAATATGGGTTTTAGAACTGTGATTGCTCTTTTCTGACAATCAGCATTAGACTCTCCACCCGGCAAGGTATGATTAAGGTCATTAAAACTCTCACTGATACTAGACATTAACTCTGCATTTCCAATAATATTAGTTGCAAAATGACGTTCTCTAAGATCTTCAAATACATTAATATCTAACTTTAAGTGCTCGGCCAATCCCTCAACACTAAGAATTGCTCGAGTATAAGGACTTGATATAATCATGTCAATTCCTTCACCTATAAGTAGCTTCGTTGCTTTTTCAATATCGATCTTTCCTTTTGGGGTAAGCCCTCTTGTTCTTTCATTTCCTTCATTGTATGGTGATTCTCCATGCCTAACCATATAGATAATTGTCTTCATACAGGGCTCCTTTAGATTTAGTTAACTATCGTACCCGATGGTTCAATAAGTAGCCAATTATAACCTTTGCCACTAATCAATGTATCTTCAAATCAATAAGTTTGTTATTCTCATCCCATATAACTTGTCCACCGAAGGATTCAGTGATAAAACGCAATGGAACAAGTGTTAATTCATTCTTAATAATTGGAACTTGATCTAGGAGCACTTTTTCAAACTGACCATATGTATTATCACCCCAAGCCCAAACCGTTCCATCCGTAAGTAACGCTAAATTATAACAATAGCCCGAGGATATTTGGCGTATATCTCCTTTTTCTGTAAGACCCGGTTCCACTCTTCCGTTTTTCCGCCTGAACATGTCAATTCCCCTTCTTCCAAACCACTTAAATTATGAGTACAATTTAATACTAATTTCTCCATTCCATTTCTTTTTCTCGACATATCATAATAAATACATTTGATTAAATGGAGATGAGCGAATGACAACCCGAGTTGATGTGTTAATGCCAGTAATTGAAAAGGACCTAGTTACACTTGCCCATGTTATGTATACCGTGATGTCTATATGAGGCCCTATTATGTTGTCTGGAAAGGACCTGTACACAAAAGAAGCGGTCTTGGCCGTGCAAGTAGAACGTATGTACATTCACTAAGGCGCCAGAATGTTACTGTTAGAGTTGGTGCTGCTTTAAGACATGGCATAACGTTAAAAAGACGAAAAGCACTTATTTATCATCATATTCCTAGTCAAATTCAATGGAAGAAAGAGCGAGTCTTGTATGATCGAATTATTTTGAATACCGTTTGGGAAACAAGCCGGATCCCCATGAAGTGGCGCCCCCATATGAACAAATTTGATGCGGTTTTTGTACCTTCACGACATAATGAAAGGGCATTAAAGAATAGCGGTGTAAAGATACCGATTTTCAATGTACCTCATGGTGTTAACACCAGGGAGTTTCATCCGAACAATAAGAAGCTGGCTTTGAGTCGTGCGGCGGGAAAATTTACATTCGTGTCTATCTTTGGCTTCCAGCATCGTAAAAATCCAGAAGGCTTGCTTAGGGCATACTGGGAAGAATTTTCATCAAAAGATAACGTTATTCTTGTAATCAAAACGAACGGATATGCAGCTTATGAGAATGAGCAATGGATTAAGCATCAGGTATCGATATATAAAAAAAGGCTGGGTATCCGCAAAGACACAGCCCCTGTTGTCATCATCGGCAGGCGGCTCAGTGAAAGCCAGCTGAAGGGTTTGTATACGCTCGGTAATGCCTTCGTCCTCCCCACTCGTGGCGAGGGCGTCGGACTACCTTTTCTAGAAGCATTGGCGAGTGGTGTGCCGGTCATCGCAACAGGTTGGGGTGGACAAATGGATTTCCTTACTCCTAATAACTCGTTCTTAATTCCTTTTAAGTTGAAGTGCCCATCTGTCAGCATGAACAGTCTGCATGCCATCTCAAGAAAGTTCAGCCATCTTTTTGCGCAAAAAGGACAACTATGGGCGGAACCGGATCTGCACAGCTTGAAGAAGATCATGAGGAAAGCTTATGAGAATCCCGGACTTTGCAAAGCAAAAGGACTCCAAGGCAGAAGAGATATGTTTCAATTATCTTGGGATCGAGCGGGAAAATTAATGAAGATTGCGGTTGAAAAAGTACTGCGATCTAAAAAATAAAATTGACTGTAAAGCCAGGACTGAGAATTCTCTGTCCTGGCTTGTCTGCGTTGTTAAGGCTTCCATGGATAGTGAACCCCATTTCTCATCTTCTTCTCATTTGATGCAAGTACAATAACCAAGTCAAGTAGTTTAATAATCAATGAACAAGGGGGATACAAAATGAAATCGATTCAATCGAATGAAATGAAACGTATGTTAAGTAAAGTCCCAGAGGTCACCATTTATTTCTGGATCATAAAAATCTTATGCACCACAGTCGGGGAAACTGCTGCTGATTTCCTCAACGTAAATCTCAATTTTGGATTGACGGGTACCTCCATTGTAACGGGAATCTTTTTGCTTGTAGCCATCTATGTTCAGTTTAAGTCTAAGCAATATATACCGAGCATCTATTGGTTGACAGTATTCTTGATCAGCATCTTTGGTACGCTTGTTACGGATAATCTGACTGACAACTTGGGAATTCCCCTTGAGGTGAGCACGATCGTTTTCAGTGCAGGCTTGGTAGCAACATTTATTTTATGGTATGTCAGTGAGAAAACACTCTCTATCCACTCTATATTTACGAAGCGAAGAGAAGCCTTTTATTGGTTAACCATCCTGTTCACATTTGCACTAGGAACGGCAGCTGGAGACTTAATGGCAGAAAGCTTAGGACTTGGTTATGTCGTAACAGGTGCCATCGTATGTGCGGTTATAGCCATCATGACTGCCGCGTGGCGATTGGGGCTTGATGCTGTACTTGCCTTCTGGATTGCTTATATCATGACGCGTCCATTGGGGGCTTCCATAGGGGATTTCCTTTCACAAACGCAAGATAATGGTGGGTTAGGCTTAGGTGCAACGGTAACAAGCGTAATATTCATTATAGCGATTCTGCTATTGGTTATTTTCCTCTCTGTCACCAAACGAGATTTGATACCAACATCTGCAAAGTCAGCTACTGAACCCAAACGTTCCGGCGTTAGATGGCAAGTTATTGTGGTTGTAGCTGTACTCGTGCTCGCGGCAGGAACAGGCTATAATATGCGACATAGTAGTCTCCAAGATGCCTTACCGACGGGATCTTCGTCTAACTCCGTCACTCAAGCTTTTCCACAAGATGATATTTCAAATTTCATGAAAATCACTGAAGATACATTAAGTCTTGTTCAAGCAGGGAATCCTTCAGCCGCAAAGACACGCGTGAGTGATTTGGAAACAGCTTGGGACAAAGCTGCTGCTCGGCTTAAGTCAATAAACAAAACGAAGTGGAGTACGGTTGACAATGCCATAGATAATGTATTGCGCCAAGTACGTGCTGTACACCCAGATGCTACTGCTAGTAAAGCATCACTGGAAGCTTTGATGTCCTTACTTAATTCATTTTCTAATTCGACCAACAGGCTATAGAATCTTCCCAGAAAATCTTCAGCAAAAAACACCTCCAATCCACTGATCCAGAGGATTGGAGGTGTTTTTGCTTTAGGATGAAAATCTTCGCTGACGTACCATCATTTTAACTCCTAACAAACCCAGACCGAATACACAAGCCGCGAAAATAAACCATATTGGATGATGGACATGCATAATTATGTGGTCCCATACTTTACCAAGCTTTTGACCTAGAAGAACAATAACTAGAATCCATGCCATTGCACCACCATACGAGATGATCATAAATTTAGTGAACCGCATTTTCGTAGCCCCTGCAATGAACGGAGCAGCATGCCTAAGACCAGCTACATAAAAGCCTACTAATAGTAAGATGGCTCCATGCTTTTTAAAATGCACTGCCCAACTTTCTAATCTGCTTTCAGTAAGCTTAATCCACTTGGTTACTTTGCTAATCCGCTTCAAACCTATACTTTGTCCTAGGAAGTAATTAACTGTCATGCCAGCACTTGCTCCTAGCCAGGCGAAGCCGATGATGCCGCCAAAATGTAAATTAGTCTTAACGGCTATATAGCCTGCACCTAGCAGGATAATCTCGATCGGTAACGGGATCCCTATAATTCCAATGAAGAGTGCTATAAAAATACCTGCATAACCGTAATGGGTGATTAACATGATCATTGAATGATGATTCATTTTTCTTCACCTGCCTCGTATTTGATAGTATCACAGGAAAGTGAGAAGAACATGAGAGAATTTTTAGCAACAAATAGTTATTTTGTGTATGGATTGTCAAGGTATTTCCCCTCATCCGATTCTCATGAACTTCTAATTAATACCCTTAAAGCCTTATTGGAACTAGTATTCCCCCATGTTTGGTAATCTATAGGGCATTCTAGATATGCAATATCTGGGAAAGCAAATAGTATCATTACAACTGGTAAACAATATCTAGGTGTGAGGTATAAATTCGGTGCTCAAAAAGGCAGCACAAGCTCCTTTGATTGTTCGTCTTTTACACAATATGTATATGGTAAGTATGGTATCAATCTTCCCCGTTCGTCAAAGCAGCAGTCACAAGTCGGAACTTTTGTTGCTAGAAATCAGCTTCAACCGGGGGATCTTGTCTTTTTCTACTCACCAATTCATCACGTTGGTATCTACATGGGGAATGAAAGATTTTGCACACTTATGGCAGCCCGGGTGTGACGATTTCAGATATGAACTCTGGCTGGTGGAGCAAGAATTACAAAACAGCCCGTCGTGTGATTCACTAAGTCTTCTTCCATTATGTTTTTAACTAAATAGCCAAGCTCAGAAGACCTCCTTCCGTTCTCCAACTGAAGGAGGTCTTCTGCCTATGGCAGAACATCCTGCTTTCTTGGTACATAAGATGTAGGGCGATTGATTTCAAACACCTTGAAAAGAGTGGTGTTAATGTCATATAGAATACTTGTCATCGAAGATGAAGAGAAAATAGCAAGGCTGCTGCAATTAGAACTCACACATGCTGGGTATATTGTAGAGTTGGCTCTAGATGGCTCAGACGGGTTAAGAAAAGCATTGAATGATAACTGGGATCTCATTCTGCTCGATATTTTGCTTCCTGTATATAACGGCTTTGAACTGATCAAATCCTTCCGCAAGCAGAATTCAGCAACTCCTATTATTATAGTAACTGCCTGCGGCACCCCCTCGGATATTGTGAATGGACTTGATTTCGGGGGCCAAGATTATGTAACGAAACCATTTCACTTGGAAGAACTGCTTGCTCGGATTCGCGCTTGCATTCGCCGCCAAAGCCAACTCCAAGAGGCCGATGACGAGCTTAATAAGCATAACTCCCTACTCTATACATTGAAAGGAACAAACGTGAATCTTCGATCCAGAGAAGTGTTCCAGGATGGTATAAAGATCGATTTTACACCAAAAGAATTTGAACTTCTGGTCTATTTGATCGAACATCAGAATGAGATCCTTAGTCGAGAAAAAATTATGACCGATGTGTGGGGTTACGATTTTATAGGCAATTCAAATCTGGTGGATGTATATATCCGGTATGTCCGCAAAAAGCTGCTTGCGCCTTATCCGAATATTCGAACAATCCGTGGTGTTGGGTACCTCTTGGAGGTCTAAATGAAATGAAAATTAAGACAAAAGCTTCTTTGCTGTCCTTCTTTTGGTTAATTTGTGTTCTATTGCCGCTTACCTTCATTATTTATTATCTTTATGCACAGTTTGAAAAAGAGGAAGAGATGGAAACCCTTCAATTTACAGCTAACCAAATACTCACGCATATAAGTCCTTTGGAATTACTTCAAGAGGATAGCAACCGAATTTTAAGAAGGTATCTACCCGATCACTCCATAATTCGCTCACTTGATCTTTCTTCAAAGGTGATCAACCAAGCAACTAACAATTCCGAATTAGCCGTTATTCCGCCGAAACACATGGATGTACAAGAGTCATACGCACAAAAATTTAATGATCAGACCGTTATGATCGTTCGAACACCCATTCGTCAAGGAATACAAATTATCGGAACGTTAGAAATCATTAAGGAACCCATAGAGCTTGATCAAAGCTTATATCGTTTGATTGGCATTATAGTGATCGTAACACTTGCTGCTATGCTCATCTCTCTATCTGCAAGTTTCTTATTGTCCAAACTATTATTTTTACCGCTATCTCGTATGATTCAGACGATGAAAGAGATTGAAACGAGTATTGCGATAAAAAAACTGCCTTTGAATCAAAAGTCAAAGGATGAGCTCTATCAATTATCTGAAACATTTAATCATTTGATGGAACGCATTGAGATAAGTATGAAGAAACAGCGGCAGTTTATCTCTGATGCCTCACATGAGTTCAAGACTTCACTCACAATTATTGAAGGCTATACATCACTCATTCGTAGATGGGGCTTTGAAAATATGGACCTTCATATGGAAGCTCTAAAAGCTGTTCATAACGAGAGCAAACGAATGAAACACATAACTTATCAATTGCTTGAATTGGCTGAAATGGAACATGCAGAAAGGCTTACTTTGTGTGTTTTTGATCTAGTAACACTTTGTGAAGAAAGCATTCAACTTCTTCAGCCACTCTCAAACAAAGAATTCATACTCGTCCCCTCCGAGAGAAGCATGATGATAGAAGCAGATCAATTGCAAATAAAACAAGTCATCTTCATTATTTTGGATAATGCGATGAAATACATGAAACATCAAACCCATATATACCTTTCTAAAACAGATTCAAATCATTGTATACGCATTGTTGATGATGGCTTAGGCATTCCCACAGAAGAATTGCCCTTCGTCTTCGAACGATTCTATCGCGTAGATCGATCCCGAAGCAGACAAACCGGCGGGTCAGGCCTAGGCTTAGCAATAGCTAAAAGTATTGTCAGTTTACATCATGGAACAATTCAAATCGTCAGCGAACGCCATAAAGGAACAGAAGTCATCGTTACCATCCCAAAATTGAAAACCTCCAACCCGTTTTAGGATTTGGAGGATTGAGCTTGCTGTAATAAATATTTGGCATACTGTAGAGGCGTTTCATATGTTCGGTAGAATGTAGCGCTCATCTTTGCTTTCTTAAAGGAATAGCGTTGGTCTCGCCCATTTACTTCAATTAATTTAATATGACCGCGATGATCAATCCCGATATCTAACCCCACATCGGCCAAATGAGGCAATTTTCCACTCAAATCATTCATGATACTAATAGATGCACGACGTATGTCATTCATCATCGTTTCAAAGTTGAATCTATTGTTTTTAAACAGTACTTCTGTTCGTCTTACCTTCCCACCTTTAGCCACGTTAGTTACATGTCTTCCAGCACTAGCGACTTTCCCCACCACGCCTGTTACTTGCCATCTTCCTGATGTACCGCGTTGGACAGAGACACGCAAATCATAGGGTCTGCCTTTGTATGTTGCTAATGCAATTGTTTCTTGAATCATGTAAGTTCTCTTTCCAACAACCTTCTGGATAACGGAAACAGCTCTCTTCGCCGATAACAGCGTTTGCTTTCCCTTTTTCCAAAACAACAACCATTTTCCGCTCAACTGCTTAGTCAGCTTCATGATTCCATTTCCAATACTATCGTTTGTAGGCTTTATGAATAAAGATTGATAAGCCGCCATAGCCGACTTTAATACCTTTTCTGAGTACTTCAGTGAAACGGGTAAGTAGTCTCGCAAATGTATGTTCTGATGTAAAAGTTTATAGATGTAGTATTTGTCATATCGATTTTGCCTATTGAAAATAAAGCTGTTTTTCGACAATTGTTTGAGCTTACGTTTAAGAAATGGTGACAAGGTCATGGCTCTGTTGTGTGTAACCTTTGGAATCGGTCGTCGTACAAATTTATACTTATTTTTCGTATAAATATAACCTTGAGCTGTAGTAATGCCAATCTGATGAAGCGAAGTATAAAAAGGCGTTAGGTTATGCTGCTTAGCTACCTGATTATATAAGGAAAGCTTCTCATTTCCTGTTTTGCCCTTAGAAATCCCCATAAAAATCTTCCGATCCAACAGAACACCTACTGTATGACCCATAAGCCCACCACCATTTCTAATATCTAACTTAGATATGGTATGTCTTTTCCTCATCAGCCAACACGGTGGTTACCCAATTAATAAGATGAGATTGTTATCATAATCGGGAATTATGCCTCCCCATTCTAAATTGACGCTTACCTGAGTTGATCATTCCATTTATGCATCACATCTTGAAATGGCTCGCATTCGCCTGTTTATCAAACTTAAAAAGAGAGGTGTTAGATTCGTTCAATATCTCTACTATTTATTATGATAAATTTCGTGTAATGTAATTGGTGTTATAAAAACCTTATATCTTCGTCGTAATACGCTATAGGAAGCTACGATTAGGAGGAAATACCAATGATCCAAATAAAAATCTCCATATATAAAGAGGCTGCTCAGCTTATTAATGAGGTGGGCATCTTGCCACTGGCACCACTTATTCCAAATCATCCCTCACTTTACGAAATTACTTTTGGCGATCAATGGCTAACGGGGACTGAAACTGATCCTTGGCTTTGGCGAACACGACTTCCCAGTGATGGCGCAGCGGCTTACGGTAAATTCATTAAGAAAAAACCAATTCTCATTTCACGCGAATTGTTCCCTTGGGTTAAAGTCATTCTAGTTATTAGAACCACAACTATTAAAAAAAAGAAAAATGGAGATTTGTTCATTAACGGTGTTCAGCTTTCTTTCCTAGACAGTGATTCAGGCGCAAAACTTGAAAGATTTGTGAAACCAGTTTAACCTTATACATTTAGTAAATTATCTGATTTCAAAATGTATGCAGGTGCAGTTTATAGTGCTCGAAGCAATATCAATACAGCTTCTATTGCATCTAATGATGGTAAAGCTGTTATGGCAAATGCATATAACATTCTTAATGGTTGGTCAACTGGTGTAAACACTTAAGTTATCTGAATCCGATAACTGCTGTTTTAATTGCAGGAGGGGATAATTTGCTCATTTCATCTATTATTGCAATGATACTTTTATTAATTGTTTTCATTCGTTTTATTTTTTTCTCTAAACTAATGAAGATGAAAGAAAAAATAGGGTTAATAGCACTGATTCCCGCCTTAGTTTTGCTCATCATAAACGGTATTAAGTAATATGTATTGCTCACCCATCAGAGTTGAGCTTTTTTCATTTCTAAATAGTTTTTCAGAAGGGCAGAATACATTTTCAATGGTTATCATAATAGGGGTGGAACATTTCAAGGGACATTTAGAAAGTATACACGCTTTATTAAAAAGGGTGATATTCCATAATTAATTAGAAAACGGAGCCCGCAAACCCGCGGCGCTGATGATTGTTTGTTGCAGAATTCGTTAGAAAAATATTTTTACTTTTTAACCACGTATGCATAATTATGCATTCATGCCAAACGACTTTTAGTATTACATATTTCACTTCATTTTTCATTGTTCTCGAACATAGAAAAAGCGTATCGAATGATGTCTTCACGGATAGTTTTTGGCATGCCGTAATTTTCATGCATATAGGCATAGGGGCTGACTTTTACTTCTTTACCATCTTTTTGTAATCTTGTAACTAAGGTAGAAATGGTTCCCAGCGGATTTGTAGGTGACCGTAGAAGCGATGCTTTAATTTCCAACAATCTTTTACTACTATCTTCAGTTTGAAACTGCAGTCTACCTCTTAAAATTTCAATTTGTGCTTCATATCGATCTAAGTGGTCGATTACCTTCCAATCCTGCCATTTCTCTTGAAGTCGTTGAACGATATTTGAAAAAACTTCTGCATACCATATTTCGATCTGCTTATTTTTTATGTCTAAATGAAATCCGGAAGATGGGAAGTCTGATGCCCATTCTTCCATATGAAATTGTTTATAACCAAAAGATTTATTACAGTTTTGCAAGAGCTCCGGTCCATGAAGCAAATATCCTTCGATACCCCCATCTAGAGGGAAAATTAGTGTTTCTTCATCTTCAAATTTTATGCTAGCAATAGTATCAATCCAATCCATTGCACCTGGAGGTCTTAAATTTACATTAGCTAAATCATCATCTTTACCAGAAAGAACCTTATCTCTCGAGACGCCAACGTATTCTGCAAGATCAACAATACCTTCATGTGCCCAGTGGATTTCCCAATCTCCCCAAACCCTCTGCATTAACTCTAGGAATAGCCTTCTATATGGGATATTAGATTGCACATCTTCGCCGCCGTAAAATAAGAGTAATTTTTTAGCTTCATCAATGACAGCTCCACCTTCGGCCCATATATCATCTAACCAATCTGTCTGATCAACTTTCTTTTGAGCTTGGATAAATGAAATTGCATGTTCTGGACCCCAAAATAGATCACTAGGTAGCGTATTTGCACACCAATGATTGTAATAAAGATCGTAACCATCTTGCTTTACAATAACTAAGTTAGCTCGTTGCCCCATAGGAAATCTCTACCTTTCTACGCTAATTCTAGGGAAACTCAACGTATCAAGAATTTTAATTTTTTGACTTCTTTTTCACCCAAATCTTGTTGAAGTCGATCTAACATCTTATCCACTTCCTCAATTTTAAAAGTTTTCGGTTTGGCTTGAACACTACGATTAAAGGAGGAGATCCACTTTCTTAGTTGAGCTATAATTTCGACTCGAATATTATCCTCATTCATCATCTGAAGAGCGCTTAATAAACAGCGTAACTGATCCCATTTATTTATAATCGCGAACAATCGTACGACATATTTGGCGACATGAATTTCTGGCGATTTAAGAAGAATATTTAACAAACGGTTGGAATCAATAAGGTGTGCTTTCTTACGTAATCCTCGATATCCTTCAACTGTTAAACCATTGTTATCACTTTGTAGAGCGATATAGAAAAGTTCAAGAAACTGCTCGCAATTTAATAAAGATAATCCTCTAAGACCTGCTCGTTTTATTTTTATATCTACATGACTCGCATACTCTGCTAGAATTTCAACATGCTCAGGACCTCCAACTTCACCCAAAGCAATTAATGCTGTAGCTAGACTCTTCGTATTCTCGCCCCATAAATAATCCAAGTAATGGTTCGCAAAATCAATTTCTGTTGCTGAATTAAGATAGAATCTTGACACTTCCCTAACAGAAATATGAGGATCAACAAGGGAATTCTGTAGTTCAGGAATTGCGTCTATATGATTTTTTTCTGCTAAAGTGGTTAATGTGATTCTCCTGATTGGCGCATATCGATCATTGATTAAGCGGTTGAAATAACTTGGAAATAATAACTTACTGTCACAAATGACTCTGCAAGCCATTAATCTAATGATCGGTTCAGATTGTTTCAGAGCTTTATTAAGAACGAGCAGTTGCTGCGAGTTTTGATATCCCAAGGCTATTTGATAACACATTCGTTTTGTTATAAAAGTACTTGATTCTAGTCCATTCATTACAGCTGGGAATGATTCTTCTAGGTTAAGTAGTCCAAACACCGATTCAACGATGTGATGATGACTAACTCGGTTACGAGTTCTAAGCCGAATCACAAGCGGGAGATTATTTATAAACTCGGAAGCATACTCCGAAATAATACGCTCATTAACTGCCATTCGTGCTTGTGTTCTTACAGTCTCAACCCAATCATTTAATCTGATCAATAGGTAAGGGAGCTCTTGACCATCTCTTATTTGTGAAAGCTCCTCAACCGCTTTTTCCCGAATATACCCGTTAGGATGCAAACTACATAAGTAAACGAGCACTCGGTCCACTTTCTTGAAATCACTAATCTTTATTTTATACCATGCTTCTAGTCTAGAACTCGGTAAATAAGGTGAGAAGCCTCTTATATGTTCATCCAACCAAACCAAATCCTCTAGCCTACAATTCCTCAATAAAGACTCCATAGCATTCACAGCTGTGCTTCTCAAATCAGCATTACAGTCTAACAATAGAGGGATTAAATATGGAACGGCAGCAATCTCTGCCGATTGTCCCACCAATCTAATCAGCCTTAATTTTTCTTCGTTTTTATTAGCAAACGTCCCCCATAATGAAGGCGTTTTGTAAATGTTATCCATCAAATCTTTGGTTGTCCGAGATAATCCCTTCAAACGATTTACCTCCCTCAAAATGACTAATGAAACTCGCAAATGGAAATAACTGATAAGAAAAGGAGGGGAATAAAGAATGATGATCATTTTTTTCGCTGTTGTTACAATTATCCTCTTAGGTGTTGGGATGTTCAAGTACAATTTGAAAGAACAGGAACTTGAATCTCTTCGTTCACTATCCACCAAATTATTGGATACGAATCACCAGATGTATAAAACATTGGCTATGGGATTGTATTATCGTTTTTACTTGTTCATTATTGGTCGCTTTATTTACAAAAACAAGCACATGAACTTGGCCATTCTAACAATGATACAAATGACACTAATCGTGATTTGAAACCCGCGTAAAAAGAAAAAATGCCTCCTTTTTTACGGGAAGCACTAAAAAAAGAGAAAAGTGGGAGAACGAACAAACGAAAAAATCCAGTTTGCAATTCCAGAATTAATTAGAAACTAAACTCGCCAGCGGCGAAAATGAGGGTTTGTTGCAGAATTCGTTAGAAAAAATATTTAGAAATAATTCTGTGTATGCATATTTATACAAAGCATTATTTGATCAGTAAGTGGAAGGATTAATGCAAAAATCCATATAAAAATAGATACTATAATGAATAGGGATTGCTTTTTCACAAAATGAACCTCCAATATGAAAATTTAATAGTATAATATAGCAATTCAAATTGTCTCACTTTATTCCTTTTTAGGGAAAGTTGGGAAATGAAAAATAATACACTTATAAGAATGGCCAAAGATAGGAATATGACAAAAATTGTCGAATACATCTTGCTCGAAGTAATTTGATATCGAAGAAGAGAGTTCTGATTCATATCACCAATCCATCTAAAACAAAGGAGCACTCTTAGCAATGAAAAAGTATATTATTCTGATTTGTACAGTACTCATTTTAAGTCTTGTAGGTCCTTATTGTGCATTTGCAGATTCAACTACTTACTTACCTGATGAAGAAGGCTTAGAGTTAGACTGGGCCTTTACAGAGACCCCACCGAAACGTCCTCAACCGAAAATTTTAAACCCATTAAATTATGAAGTAAAATGGAAAATCGATAACACGCTAATACAAGATATTATACTTGATCAACAAGGAGTGGTTTACACTTCCGATTCCAAAGATATGGTACGTGCTGTATATCCAAATGGAAAAGAAAAATGGAGTATTCACTTGGACATGGGTTTTGAAATCTCCGTAATTTACTTAGTTATTGGACAGGATGGCACACTATATGCCCATAGCTCTGACAGTTTTTCTGAAAAAGGGTTATCGACAATCTATGCTCTATCTCCAGAAGGTAAGATAAAATGGAAATTACAATCTAAATCTATTTATAGTGATTTTAATAGCCAGTTCGCAGGTGATGTTCATGGCAATTTAGTTTTTTTCACCGATGAAGGACTAACCTCACTTAATGCGAAAGGTGAAGTCAACTGGATCAACAAAACCATTACATCCTCTGAACCAAGAGATTATTCACGAAACTCACATAAAGTCTCTCTATTCATGGATTCTAAAGGAAACCTTTACTTAGATTCTGCGCTAGGTGTAATGATTTCTCTTGACCGATCTGGCGTAGAAAGATGGCACACTCAACCACTACAATATGTAAATAAGTTTTCTGGTTTTCAACCTCATTTCTCTCATAACGATCACCTTTATTTATTAACTGAGGATGGATTGCATATCTTAAATACTCGTGATGGTAGCACTGTGGATACAATTAATATGGATATTAACGATATTCAATCTTCAGGTGTTCCAATGGATGGTCAGGGTGGATTCTACATTAACGCGCGGGGAAGATTTCTGAAAATCAACCGTGAAGGCGAGCTGATCTGGGAATACAAACGGCGAGAGACAGAGAAAAATGGGATAGGTTCTGTGGAAGAACCCATAACAGACAAAGAAGGGAACGTGTATTTCAACACGGGTGTCGGTAATATTATCGCGCTCAACAACAAAGGGCAAGAAATTTTTGTGTTCCTTCGAAACGCTTTCTGGTCAAAAATCGATAAACTCATTCTTGATAATAATGGAAATATTGTATCAACGTTAGATGATATTGGACTTGTATCTTTTGGAAAGAAGCAAATTCAAGTATATATAGATAACCTTAGCCTGCCTCTAACTGCTGCTCCGATTAATCATGATGGTACCGTACTTGTACCATTCAGATCACTATTCGAAAACGCTGGTCTCAAGGTTTCGTGGGATCCCGACTTGAAAACCATCACTGGTACAAAAGAGGGCTTATCCATCCAATTAACGATTGGGGGAAAAACAGCCTTCGTCAACGGACTAGCACAAGAGTTGAACGAATCACCTTTGATTGAAAACAATAACACATTCGTGCCACTTCGTTTCGTAGGCGAAACGTTGGGGAGAAAAGTGAATTGGGACGGTACCAGCTCATCGATCAACATTGATCGAGAATAAGTAGTAATCTTGCTCTAGCATTTGAGTGTAAAAATGGGATACTAAATGAATTAGAAAGGCGAAAACAATTCTGAAAAGAATATTATAAAAAAAAGCAGATGAGGAGTTATCTCATCTGTTTTTTAGTAACGTGAATATTATTTTTCAAATGTCGATCAATGCTTTCAATCCATTCAGGCAATACATCCCCTAGTCCAACAGCCTACGCTTCCTAAAATCGATAATCGTTAGCCGATCTAGTCTCCCTTCGTCTTCACAGCTTAAACCGTTGAACTAGCCGGAGCATCTCCTCGGAGATCCGGCTCATAGAGTCGGCCGATGCCGAGATTTCCTCCAAGGCGGCGAACTGATGTGTGGTGGCCGCCGAAATTCCCTGCGCCAGATCGTCGGAACACTTTGCCATATGGTCAATCTCCAACAAGGACGCGGTAAATTCCTGCGAGCTCGAGGAGATCTGTTCGGACGCCGAAGAGGTCTGCCGCACATGGTACGCAGCGCTGCGCGTAGCTAACAGGATCCGGTTGAATGCTTCGCCGGAATACTGGATGAGCTCGGCTCCGGCCCTTACTTCGCGATCCCCCTTATCCATAGACGAAACGGCGGCGCCAATATCTCCTCGCGTATCACCGATTAGCTCCGCGACCTGCATGGCGGATCGTTGCGAGCGTTCGGCCAGCTTCTTCACCTCGCCGGCGACGACTGCGAAGCCCTTACCCTGCTCCCCGGCCCTCGCCGCCTCGATAGACGCATTCAGCGAGAGCAGGTTCGTCTGCGCGGACAACTCAGCCATCTCTTCTGCAATTTCCCCGATATGCCGTGATCTCTCTCCGAGCCGGCCGACTATCGATGAGAGGTCCTCCACGGTGGAAGTTATTGCCCACATCTGCTCCGATGACCGGATGATGAGTTCGTTGCCTTGTTCCGCATGGTCTAAAGTGGTCAGAGAGGCCTCATGAGCCAGCGAAGAGGAGGCGGCTATGCGTTGCGCCTCCTCCGCCAATTCCTCCATGGCGAGTGTGCTTTCCCGCAGGCTTTTCTTTTGCACCTCATTGCTCGCAGCGACTTCCTGCACGGAAGCGGAGATGCGGTTCATTGCTCCCGTCGTCTCCAAAAAAGTCAACGATAGGTCCCGCGAGGCCGATGACAAAGCGGCGGCGTGGGTGATCAGCTCCCCGGTCATCGTTCGTAGGCTGTCCCTCATCATGGAGAACGAGCGGAACAAGTCGCCGATCTCGTCCTGGCTCCGAATGATTTCTCCATCGCTGGGCGACAAGTCGCCCTCAGCGATCTTCCTGGCTTGGCGGGTCAGCAACGCGATCGGCTTGGAGAGCCTCATGGCGAATAGAATAATGACAACGACACCAACCGCCAGGCAGCTGATGAGCGTATACAGTGTGCCTTGAACAATATACGTTTGCCCCGCCATGTAATCTTGGATGTACGATCCCGCGACAAGGGTCCACCCCCACTCTGGGTTCTTCAGCGAGTAGGCGATTTTCATGGCCTCTTTGGAATTATCGGGAAGAGGCCACTTGTAGACAGTAAAGCCGCCGGCCGGTTGTCCGCCCTTCTTCAGCATATCTCGAATATGATAGAAGCCATCGCTCGTCTTTTGATCAAAGAGATTCTGCCCCTCCAGCGAAGGGTGCGCCAGCAATTCACCTTTATCGTTGAGGATAAAGAAGTAGCCGTGCTCCCCCAGATCAATATTCGCATTGACCGTCCTCAATCCGTCCGCCTGCCTGGGACCGAGAAGCAACTGCTTCACTTGCTCCTGCGCGGCCTCTTTGCTGAGCGTGCCCCTTGCAGCCGAATCCTCGAACGACGCCATGATCTCGGAACCCATCTTGACCGTATTGCGCAGATTCGACCTCATTTGCATGTCGCTCTCGCTCGACGACACCCATAGACTCATAGCAGCCATCGTCAGCATCGGCACGATCAGGATAGTTAAGGTAATGAACAATAATTTATTTTGAATAGTGAGCCGCCTGCGATTTGATCTCAACTTCACGATATTGCCCTCTACTTCAATGCTTTCAGCATAGCGGAGACATTGCCCACATGATACGATGCATGCAGAGCCGTGGAAACGACCAGCCCCCCGAACGTTTCGGCGCCGAAGAAATTATCTTTCACGGGCTGCGTCAAACTATCCTTCAGCCATTCCCACAGATAGGCGGGCTGCCCCTTCAGTTGGTCAATTAGCGTTTCCCAGGCTGGAGGTTCGTTAAGCCAAACCGAAGGTTTCGTGCCATAACCGAAATAAGCCATATACTCCGACGGAAGCTTCATCGCTTGCATATTGCCGGATAAATAGAAGATATGAAGCTCTGTGGAGACGAGTACGTGGCCTACATGCCAGTGAATCGAATTGTTGAAGCCTTCTGGCACCTTATTACGCCCATCCACCGGGCATCTTTCTGCAAGCTCCAGAAGCTTGGCGTATTGGTCGTTTAGAATATGGAATACAAAGTCATCTCTCATCGTGGTTGTTCCTCCCCTTGTCCATCATCCGTCGGTTTTGCTCCGACTTCCTATGGAATGATTGTAACAAGGACGGCGCCTGAGCAAATGTGCGAAAAGTAATGAATAATCAAGGGCAATCGCTATGCCAAAAGTAATGTCATTTCCTTATAAGAGCCGGCGAACTGCAAAAATAGCCGCCTGCGTTCGGTCGCGTAGTCCCAGCTTCGCCATCACGCTGGACAGGTGGTTTTTAGCGGTGCCTTCCGTAATATGCAGGGCATCCGCGATCTCTTTATTGTTTAAGCCTTCAGCAAGGAAGGCCAGCACATTCTTCTCACGTTCAGTCAAGCTGGCAAGCCCTTCCTCCTCATCCTTCAAGAAAGCGGGAGTCGGCATGGAGCTTCCAGCCGTCCCCTTGTTCAGCCCCTTCAGCAGCATCGACGTAATCTCGGGCTGAAGAACTGTTCCTCCGTTGCAGACAGCGTGAATCGCGCTGACGATCGCCTCGGACGGCATATCCTTCATGAGATATCCGTGCACACCTTGCTCCAAAGCCCTCAGAATTAGCTCCTCGTCATCGAACGTGGTCAGGATCAGGATTTTGGTCTCGGGATAATGCTTGAGGATGAGCGCGGATGCCTCCACACCATCCATTACCGGCATTCGGATATCCATCAACACCGCGTGAGGACGCCACTCCATCACTTTGGCATAGGCGTCTCTCCCGTCCGCCGCCGTGCCGACCACCTCCATGTCCGGCTCCAATTCCAGAATCGTCGCTAACCCTTCCCGCATGAGCCTCTGATCATCCACTACGAGAATCTTCATTGTCTCTCCCCCTCCATGCCTGCAGCCGGATACGGAAGAATCGCTCTCACCGAGAAGGTTCTATCGCCTTCCTCCCCGAACGAAACCTCTCCGTGCCATTCCTTTACTCTTTCTTGCATGTTCAACAAGCCGAAACCCGGTTTCAGCTCTCCTGGTAAAACTCCGTCATTACTTATCACTATCGAAAGCCCGCCCGTGTCGTAAGCCAGTTGAATAGAGGCTTTGTTCGCGCGTCCGTGCTTCTTCGCGTTCGTCAACGATTCCTGGGTGATACGGTACGCCGTGAGCTGGAGTTCACCTGGAAGCGGAACCGGATCGCCTTTCAGGTGAAACCGGGTCTCGACCTCCGCATACCTCGTGAACTCCTCGGACAGCTTGTCCAAGCTTTCGGGCAGGAATGTCGACTGCACAGGCTCGTCCCGTATCGTCCGTACCGCCAACCGTATTTCCTGCAAGGAGGCCCGCAGCAATTCCTCGCATTCCGAATAGATCCGTCCACTACGCTCCGAGTCAACCCGGCTCAGCTTGCGAGCCGCTTGCATCTGAACGATCAGTCCTGTTAATTTATGGCCTACCGAGTCATGCAGCTCCCTTGCGATCGTGACCCTCTCCCGTGCCGCTCCCCATTCTTCCGCTTGGATAGCATATTCCTGCAGCCTCTCGTGGGATTCCCTCAGCTGCGCGTACAAGTGAAGTGCGTCCTGCCTCGCGCGTTGATAGAAATGAAGCAAGAGGCACACGATGCCCGCAAACACGATAAAAGAGCAAGTCATAAAATAGCTAACTTCGTCCAACTGTTTGAATACATACCAATCGATAGCGATCATGATCGCCAAATAGACGGCAAGCAATACTACACAGGTGATGATGATGGATCGGAAGCTCTTCGGGAACATCAGAATGGCCAACGCCGTAATCCCGACCAGCAGTTGATTGGGGACTTGTCCTCCAATAAAGACGTAGCCGTAAGCCGCCGAAACCAGAAAATCCAGAATCAGAACCCGAATCAGCATGTTCCTACGCACCTTCGACTTGGGCAGCCGAAACCGAACGAACAAAAACACAGCTATCGAAAGAACGATAAAGCTCAGCCGCCAGAAGAACGCGGTCGATGTTTCATAGTAAACGACCCCCGTCACGGCGAGACTCGCGATCAGCTTCAGCGCGAAGAACAGCTGCCAGAAAAGAAGGCCATTTCTCGTTAAATATCCTGCCGGATCCATAATTGCGTTCCTCCCTTTCGATCGCCTGGAACTAGCATATAAGCAAAAACGCCTTCGGCGTCCTTATGGACGCTGGAGAAGTCGTCAATGATCACCCTGCCGGCCTTGATTTCTTTGTCTATCAGCGTAGATGTACGCATAGCCATGCAATCTTTATTGTGCATCAGGCACATGGCTCCTCCTGAGGCTTAACAGTAATTAGGAAATATTCACATGGTCAAGGATACACGACTCACTTCATTTGGTAAATGGGTTATGACTATAAATTCTGAAATTCTTAAAGATAAGAAACATTACGACTGCTGCTCTCGAACGCTCATTTTCCTGCTCTCCACGGTCTTGATGGTTTTGAAAACTTTGTGGTACAATGCAACCTAATTGAATACGGACCTTCGGGGCAGGGTGAAATTCCCGACCGGCGGTGAAGAGCCATTCTGATAGGCTCCAAGCCCGCGACTCGTCGAATTCCTCTAAGGAAGGGACGACTGACTTGGTGAAGTTCCAAGGCCGACGGTTACAGTCCGGATGGAAGAAGGTCACAACTAAGCATGGAGATGAATCGTTTTTGAAAACGACTCCGATCCAAGCTTATTTGGATATGCCCCGTTATTTATATAACGGGGCATACTTCTTTAGAAGTGTCCTATTCAAAAACCGAAGGAGGTTGTTGAATATGGAAAGTGCACCGAATTCAATCTATTTTTTGACTGCTCTTTTTCTCGTTCTTTTATCTGGATTTTTGCATGCGTTGTGGAATCTTTTTACGAAGAGGAGTGTAAAAAAAGACGTATTTTTGTGGCTATGTCAATGGGCGGGGGTAATTGTTTATTTACCTTGGGTTATATTATATATTCCCCAATCGGTCGCAGACATAAAAAGTTATTCTTTACTATTTGCTTCTATGATTTTGCACGGAATTTATGTAATACTGCTCGCTAAAACGTATTCATTGGGAGATCTTTCTCAAGTCTATCCAATCATGCGTGGAACAAGTCTATTATTGGTTCCACTGATATCTGTATTTTTTTTAGGACTTCACCTAGGTGTCGTAAGCTGGATAGGTATATCTTTTATTGTTTCGGGGATTTTTTTCATTAGTGGAGCTAAGTTTAACAAAATTTCGCCTCGACCGAAGGTGGCCATACTCCTCGCAAGTTCAGTAGGCATTTGTATTGCGAGCTATATTCTGGTGGATGCAATATCTATTAAATATTGGCCACCTTTCGTACTGAATGAAGCAACAAACTTGGGGAATGGATTAGCTTTATCATTTTCAGTTTTTCGTTCCCGAGCAATAAGGAATGAATGGAAAATCAATTGGAAAACGGTTCTATTAGGGGGCATTTTTGCACAGGGTGGCTATCTGTTATTTTTATATGCTGTAACAATTGCCCCTGTAGGACAGCTAGCACCTATGCGAGAGATTGGGACAGTTTTTGGCACAATGTTTGGAATTGTTATTCTTAAAGAGAAACAAGGTAAGAGTCGAATTATTGCTTCTATTCTCATTGCAACGGGGATCATTATTCTTGGATTTTCAGGACGCTGATTTAAATGAGTGTGTTGCATGTACAATTGGATTCCGGGAAACATGACTTCTTGCATAGAGCATGAAAACATTCACCAAAAGTCATGCTTGTCCTCATTCGAATATCTATCTTTTCGCATATTTGCCTCCTTCCTTTTTTTGATAACATAAAGGTGAAAGAAAAAACGGAAGCAAGGAGCTGTAAAAATGAAAAATATTAAAATTATCAATTGGATTCTTGTGGCCATTGTTGCTCTATATTTCTTTTTAAGTGCTTATATAGATTTGGCCCATACTCCCCAAGCCGTAGAGACGGTGAAGAAGTTAGGTTATTCGGAGTACTTTTTGGATATACTTGGAATCGCAAAAGTTCTGGGAATTATCGCGCTTCTTGCTCCAAAATTCAATAGATTAAAAGAGTGGGCGTATGCCGGATTTACTTTCGATGCGATTTCAGCTATCTGGTCGAACATTGCTAGCGGCTATCCTTCGGAAAGCATTGCAGCTGTAATAGTAATTGTGCTTCTTATGGCCTCCTACATTGTGTTCCGCAAGCTACAGAACGAAATCCATGCAGAATCCGCCAACAAATCTTAGGATTAGTTCTAAAATACTACTTTTTCCACATCCGTTAACTGAATTAGCCGTATTCATATTTCCCCAATAATAATCCGAAGGAACAACATACAGTCGTTCCCTCGGATTATTTTGTTTATACAAAACGATACAGAGGCATTTTGTGTATAGTGAGCTACGAAAATATTTGATATTCTAATTGCAAATATCTCTGATGAAAGAAGGAATATTCATGGCATTTGACGGTTTACTAATGCATCAACTTGCCAACGAAATCAATTCTAATTTACCGATGACAATCAATAAGATCATACAAATTTCTGATACGGAGATTCTCCTGGATGGACAATCAAACGAGCGTAAACTTAGGCTGATTATCAGCATTCATTCACAAAATAACCGTATAAATTTCACAGAAGAAAATTATTCGGAATCGAAACAGGAAAATGAATTTTTGATATTACTGGCAAAACATCTACGCGCTGGCGTCATCCAAAGTATGGAACAAGTCGGTGTTGAACGAATATACTGCTTTCAAATCAGTGTTGGGCCAGTTCGCTTCACACTTTACATTGAACTGCTAGGCAAAGATGCAAACATCATACTTGTCGATGAAGCGAATAACATTATTGGTGCAATGAAACAAACATCGCTCTGCAAAGCCAGTGCGCGGACACTCTCGCCTGAAGCCATTTATCACCTTCCATTTGATGATAGCGGAAAACAGAATCCTTTCCAGCCGTCTTCCATAATTGAATCAGAGTCACTTGTAACACAATTTCATGGTTTTTCGCCTCTGTTAAGCCGTGAATTTCAATACCGAATGCAGCAGGGGCAGTCATTTCACGAAATTATGCATGAACTAAACAGAAGCGATAAGCTTTATTTGTCGGAAACAGAGCAGGGTATCCATTTTCATTGCATTCCGCTTACACACTTGAGGGGAAATTTGAGTTTTTACCCGATTATGGAAGGCGTAGATATTGCCTTGTATAACATGCAAACTCGTCAGCAATCAGATCGTTTATTCCAATTGGTACGCAATGAATTAATTAAACGCTCCCGAAAACTTTCAAAATTGGAGCAAGCAGTTCTTGAAGTCGGGCATTTTGAGCAATATCGTACCTATGCGGATCTACTTTACACATACTATCATCTGCTTCCCCGCAACGATGCTTCTGCCGATCTCAAGGATTTTATGACAGGAGAACTGCTTTATATTCCATTAGACATCAAACTGAGTGCAAAACAAAATGCTCAAAAATACTATGAAAAATACAACAAAGGAAAAATTGCTCATACCAAACTCAAGGAGCAAATTGTGCTTTGTAAAATGGAATTAGATTATTTTTCTCGGCTTGAGTCCCGGCTTGAACTGGCTGATGGCATAGATGTATTAGAAATTCGCAGGGAGCTAGAAAAACACGGCTATTCTAAAGCAAAGCAAAACCAATCAACGAAGAAAAAACAGAACAGGAAGTCTAACATTATGACTTTTCAATTCGACCATGATATCAAAATCTTCGTAGGCAAGAACAGTATTCAGAATGATTACCTAACATTCCATTATGCCAAGAAAGAGGATTTATGGCTGCACGTGAAAAGTTATCACGGAGCACATGTTGTTATCAATACCTCAACACCTGATGAAGAAACGTTATATTATGGGGCCTTATTGGCTGCTTACTTTTCGCAAATCAAGGCCTCTAGTTCGGTAGAAGTAAATTATTGTAACTCTTAGAAAGCCCAAAGGCGCCCCAATGGGATTGGTGTTACTTGGAGCCCACAAAACAATGTATGTCAGGCCAAAGGAAGAAGTTATTCAAAAGCTCCTGACCGAAAATTTAGTTCAGAAAGCGTAACTCTATGTGAGCATCTTAGGCGGTGGATTTCTTGATTGATACAAAGTTGAAATGTGAATTTGTTTGTGCTACAATCCATGTAATTAATCTAGGGGAGATGATGAGAATAATGTAATATTTCTTGCTTTTTACACGAATGATAAAACAATATTGTTTTATTCTTTGTTAAGCAAGAAAGTTACTTATTCTCTTCACTCAAATAAAATAACAATATCTAATCCATTAATTGGGTTAGTTTTTAGTATTTGTTTATTTGAGCTACAAGAAAGGTAACTTTCTTGTAGCTCTTTATTTTTTATGGAGGGTTTGGAAGGAACGGTCGAGGCAAAACAACATTCCTGAACCTGCTGCCGAGCCGATAAACTTTATTGACGTCATTTCCCGTATGCAGATTGAAGAACTATTGCTGGAACATTTAATGCTTATTTTATATTAGGGAGGTTGAAATAAATGTTTGAAGTTGTAAATGTTCATGTGAACCGTTCATTGTCCGTTGGTATGGTTCACGATCAAACTATAACGATGCCGGAGCATTATCCATCCATCGATAGATGCACGTAGCGATTCTAGCTGCAAGCATCGCGGGTTTTAATATGGTTGGTTAATGTACATATTAAGCACCAACATTGGTTGCTAATGAAATTTTCTCCGGTATGAGGAGAAAAAACATGAAATCAACTTCGAAATACGAAATGATTCAACACATATTGGCTGAATTAAAACAACCTGCATATCGGTTTCAACAAATTGCGGACGCGATCTTCAAGCAAAGAATTGGTGAATATGACAGGATGACCATACTGCCCAAGGGTTTAAGAAATGAATTAATTAAGAACCTTGGCGAACACGTTTTGAACTTAACCCCTGTCATGCAAAAGACATCCAGACAAGTGAATAAAGTGCTTCTTTCCATCGAGGGCGGTGAATTCATAGAAGCAGTTCAACTAAGCTATGAGCGCGGCTGGAAATCATACTGCATTTCCAGCCAGTGCGGATGCGGATATGGTTGTCGCTTCTGTGCAACAGGTATAATCGGACTGAAACGAAATCTAACCGCCGATGAAATTACCGATCAATTGTTATACTTTCATTTAAATGGTCAAGCCTTGGATAGTGTTTCGTTTATGGGCATGGGAGAGGCGCTAGCCAATCCTAATATCTTCGACACGCTTATGATTCTAACAGATCCACGAACCTTTGGCTTGGGATATCGAAGAATTACAGTTTCCACCATCGGAATTTTGCCGGGGATCGATCGTTTGAGAAAGGAATTTCCACAGGTTAACCTGACCTTTTCACTGCACTCTCCGTTCGACGAACAGCGGAGCGAACTAATGCCCATTAACAATAGATTTCCGCTTAATGATGTGTTAAACAAGTTGGATCAGCATATTCGTGATACAGGTAGAAAAGTATATATTGCGTATATATTACTACGAGGAGAAAACGATTCAATTGAGCATGCGGAAGCCGTTGCTGCTTTGTTAAAGGACAGAGGTCCTTGGGAACATTTATATCACGTCAATTTGATCCCCTACAATTCAACCGAGGTGACTCCTGAAAGCTTTCATCAATCAGACAAGGATCGGGTTCAAAAGTTCGTCAGAATCTTAAAATCAAAGGGAATTAAAGTAACTGTGCGAACTCAATTCGGAACGGACATTGATGCAGCTTGTGGTCAGCTATACGCACACAACAAGTAAAATAAAAAATTTAGACCAGTAGTACAATTAGAAAATTAAAGTACAAAGGAGAATGAATTTTGTCTCATACGAATATTACAATCACCCATGTTCAATTCCATGCAAAGACAGATATTTGGTGATATTTGCATGGAATAACATCGTCACCAATCATACTGGCTTTGCTACTTGAAATATTACATTTATTCAAGGAGTGAATCTACATGAGATATATCAAGGCTACTGAAATTCTCCCAAAAGAATTGGTTGAAAAATTGCAAGATTTTGTGCAAGGTGAATACATTTACATTCCCGCAATAAAAGAGCAACATAAAGAATGGGGAGAAATATCCGGTTCTCGTGAAGAGATTGATAAGCGAAATAGTGAAATAATACAAGCCTATACATCTGGTAATACGATTCAAGAACTTGCAGATTCTTACTACCTTTCTGTTTATGCAATCAGAAAAATAATTTACAACAAATAAATATCGCTGAACTGTGATTCTAATTTTGGACGAATTAAAAACACTATGTTGTCAGAAGATGATCCCTGTATTCAACACGGGATCATCTTTTTTATATCCCCTGATGCAGAAAAGAAAAAGAGATATAAGTGTTTGAACAGAGCTCTAAAACTATCTCTTCAGTGCCGGACTTTAGTTGGAGAAAAGGTTGTAGTCCTACCAGCTTCTCAAATATCATTTGGTACTATAGCTATTCACAGGGCTACACAAACCTGATACAAATTAATAACTACTCTTACGCCCATGCATTCGTGGCGGAGGGAGTACAACATTGATGATACACTCCCCTGCATTTCAATCAATCTTTCAATACTCCCTGCGCCTCAATGCTACTTACGAGGTATAAGATAGGGTGCCATTCCCATTGCAATAACTTGATGCCCCTTATCATTTGGATGGATGGGCAGAGATCCGCTCAAGGCATCCTCAATTTTTCCATTTCGATATCCATAGATAAGATTCGCTTGTTTTCCATCGAACCATGTATGAGCGGGAGCAATACTTACATTGTAACTTTGGGCGAGCTCTTTCGTTATACAATTAAGTTTGTCTACTGACTCAACAGCAAGAGGACTGTTAGGGAATGGATTGTACTGCGTGCAGCAGATGATGCGGGCATGGCATCCTTTTTTTATTTGGGATACAATGGCACCTAGGTTGCGTCTATAGTTTGCTGCAATTTGTTTTGCGGCTAATGGCTGCTGATTTCGAAGTGAAATCAATGCTGCATTTGCTAAATCCACACCTCCGATCCATATAGAAACAACAGCGGCATGCCGAATAACTGAGGCCCCCCGCCATATCACTGAATCTAACAGATCATCGCTGGTCCAACCAGGCCGAGCCATTACATAACAAGTAGCCTTATGGGAGCTTGAATTTAATGTAGATACGGTCAATTGGGGATAAGCATTTGCAAAAGAGGAGGCATTTTCCCCAAATGTGATGGAATCTCCAAGAGCTGCATAGATCATAGCAATATTACCAACTCCTCAATTAATCATACATAAAACGCAAATAACCAAATGAAAGATCAGTGCTAATGATCGATTTTTTGATTACTCCTGCACTTCATCAAGTGCATCTTTAAGGTATAATATTGCAACTATGCTTAGGTTGTGTGGGTATTAATAAGTATTGATTCAATTAAAAGTGATATGGTACTAGTCAGCAAAACATGAACAAACACGAACTTAGCGGGTAATCCACAGACAGTTTCTCCATTAAACCTTACAACCATATGGCTTAACTAGTTTTTCGTAGGTGAGAAATCTGAGAAAGTATTTAACCTGGCACTGAATGAGCGGATCAAGATAAAACCAATTCTCAGTTTCTGTTGCAGCACTCAATTTGGTGCATACGTCCAAGCAAACACTATTTAACGAACATATTTTATACCGTAGTGACAAATCACCAGAGGGGAATGAGAAAACATGGGAGCAGTAGGTTATGGTGCAAGTTGTGCAGGTTACGGTTCAAGCTCAGCAGCTATTTTGGTTCTTTTTATTCTTTTGGTTATCATCACATCAGCTTTTGTATGGTAATTCCTTAATCCAACACAAATAACAACGAGAAAAAGCGGCCGCGAAATATATTACGGGCCGTTTTTTCTCGTTGATATTACCATAAAAAAGTCACCCTTAATCTTAATCTCAGGGTGACTTTTTTATGGTAAATGAAGGGTGAAACATGAGATGCGTGGCTGTGGAGCTTAATATATAAGATTCAAATTTAAAAATAATGCGTAGGTGCTCAGCCTTTTTTTAAAAGTGTTATTCTGGGTCTACTTTAATAAGCTCCTTTTCAGGTTTTGACGGCGGTAAGTGTTGGAAGGAATAGCGCGGGAGAGGTAGCAGCAGGATACGACCATCATCACAATA
Source organism: Paenibacillus sp. HWE-109 (assembly GCF_022163125.1). Classification (NCBI taxonomy): domain Bacteria; kingdom Bacillati; phylum Bacillota; class Bacilli; order Caryophanales; family Paenibacillaceae; genus Paenibacillus; species Paenibacillus sp. HWE-109. The sequence goes on from NZ_CP091881.1 coordinate 4,679,054, forward strand.
GTAGTGCAGCAATTCTAGTTCTATTTCTTCTTTTGCTTATCATTACTATGGCTTTTGTATTGTACCAAAATCCACTGAAAAATGGGTCTGGACATGTTCACTAAACCAAGCAAAAAGGCCAAACTCACATATAATGGGGACATCATAAGGATAAGGGTTGATGCAGATGCCATCTATAATCGGTACCTCTAAAGTAGTCACTAACTCAGGGACCATAATCAACGGTGGATCGTTAATAATTATAGCGCCAACTGAAATCTCTAAATCTTTCAATGGTGCCAGCGCCGATGTTACTGGTGACCACGCCATGACATTTTCTTTATTTAGTACAACGATAACATTGATTCCGATCGGTAATGGAAAGTTATCAAAGTCTCGAAGAAAGCGCTCTGGAACTGGCTAGAAAGTAAGTAATCACGAAATGGGTATCAACCTAGTGCGAAACCATTCACTTGACCATATATTGATATTGCCACCCAGCACACTCAACTTACTCGTCACCCTCATTTAAACAACGAAAAAAACGGTCTGTATTCGCATCTATTTAGCGATAAGACCGTTTCTGTTTTTTTGTGACGTTGGTTAAAAATGCAAAAGTCATTAAGATAATAACCAAAAGAATATCCCTTAAAAACTTGTTTTATTTCGTTTGGATTTGTTAATAACGTACAAAACCCTCCATTTATCGTAAATATTTCAAATTGCCTGACGGTTAGCAGAGCGACCCCACGGTTACTCAACCTTAATGCTGAGGCTAAACTTGCATACAAGTTGTCTGTCAGCAAAGACTTTCGCATTACGTCATATGTTTGCCCAAGCACAATTTTAACATTTGCATACTTTAATTCTACTCGTCATTGTGGAGGAGATCGGTTGTTGAGACGGGAGTGAAAGTTATGAAATGGCGCGATTCCCTAGGTGGTTATAAGGCCTACATTAGTCTGGGTTCCACATGTCAAACAGCATTTCAGCTTAAAAGACTGGGCTTACGTAAATACGCGGGCCCCTTAGATTGGTTTGCTTCCGATTCGATCGACGGAGTGGTACGTTTGATAGATCATCGTTTCAACGGATTTATGGAACTTAACCAGCTTGAACTCATTGGCACTACCAATGAATGCTTTGTTGTAAGAGATAACGCAAATGACGTTATATCTTTCCATGACTTTCCTCTATATCTCACTGCGGATCGATGGCGGGAAGCTTATCCCGCGTTTAAACAAAAGCTCAGCCGACGCGTAGATCGGTTTTTGAGAACTATTCAAGGTCAACCGATTCTTTTTATTAGAACCAATTCGAAAAGAAAGGAAGCGCAGGAGCTACACGCAGCATTAAAAAGGCTAGTGCATGGAAAGTTCCAGCTTCTTATCGTGAATAACCACCAGGAAGATCGCGAAGACGTGATTTACGAAAATTGGGGGCTGGGTGGAATTAGCTCGGTGCTCCTACCGAAAGGAGAAGACTGGAGAGGATTTAACCAAGCTTGGGATACGTGTATGAACGGCTTCAAATTGAAAGCTTCGTCCCTTCGTTGAGTTTAACTCCTTTTTGATTTCCCCTCCTGACCATGACCTCCATTATTAAATTCATCTTTCTTACTATTCGATAAAATAGTGTTTTTTCCATACTCAAAAAAAAAAAAGGGCCCCCACAACAAGGGCCCCACTCAACCTAATTGCATCGACTGTATCCACAATTGATGCAATTCTTACACCCTTCGCTGTTCACCAGCGAAGCGGATCCGCACGCCGTGCACAAGTCCTTCGACGCCACGCTGGACGCGTGGGCACTCGGACTCGAGCCCGTCTGCTCTGCCGCGGGTGCGGGTGCCGGCGCATCCAGTACCTCGCTCGTCGCGGTGACGTAGTCCCGCGCGTCGTCTTGCTCGTTCATCACTTCGTCGTGCTGCTCGAGCGCTTTGGCAACCGCGTCGGCGATCGACTCGACGCGGTTGGTGCCAAAGCCAATGGCGCCGGAGCCGCCAATGCCTTTCAAGTGCTTGACGAGCAGCTTCACTTTGTCCCCGTGATCGCCATAACGCAGGAACAAGGAGCAGACGCGGCCCAGCGCTTCGGACATGGCGAACACGTCGGATCCGGCTTTGCCCACGTTGAGGAAGATTTCACTCGGCGTTCCGTTCATGTCATTGATCGTGATATACGCCATACCGAACGGGGTATTCACTTTGTACGTAGCACCGCGTAGAATCTGCGGACGACGCTTATATTGCTTATCGAAAACTTGCTCCGTCTTCGCATCGACATTCACGGCAAGTTGATCGGATAATTGAGCGAAGCTGCCAGCTTCCTTAATGCCCTCCGCAGCAACAGCCACTTCTTTCTTCTCGCCATGGTCCGGTGCCGCCGGTGCAGCTTCGTCTTCCTTCTTGTCCGAACTTGTGCTCAATACCTGCACATCCCGACTGCCATCGCGGTAGATGGTTACGCCCTTGCATCCAAGATCAAACGCTAGTTCATAGAGACGTTTGGTCTCTTCAACGGTGAAGTCGGCCGGACAATTCGCGGTCTTGGAGATTGAGCTATCCACCCAAGTCTGGATGGCGGCCTGCGCCCGAATATGATCCTCCGCACTCAAGGACATCGCTGTCACGAAGTAATCCGGCAGTTCTTGATCCGGATGAGCATCTTTCCATTCCTGGGCAATCGGCACGTATTGCTTGTCGAAGCCCAAGCGGCTTTGGCGATAATATTCAAAGGCAAAATAAGGTTCAATGCCTGTCGATGTCCCCACCATCGTTCCCGTACTCCCCGTTGGAGCTTGGGTAATGACCGTCACATTGCGCATGCCTTGCTTCTGGATGGCTTCGCCAACCTCAGGGAATACCTTGGTCATATTTTTCATAAAGCCGCTTTCCAAATACTTATCCGCAATAAAGGCTTGGAAAGAACCTTTTTCTGCGGCAATTTCGGAAGAGGCCAGATAAGCTTCTCTAGCCATAAAACGGTATATTTTATCGAGGAATAGCAGCGATTCGGGACTGCCATAACGAATTTGCAATTTAATCATTAATTCTGCCAGCCCCATAGAACCGAGTCCTACACGACGTTCACTTTGCTGGTTCATCCGATTCTCCTCGAAATGGTAGGGGGTTTTATCGATCACATTATCAAGGAAACGTGTTGAATAACGGACAACTTTGGCCAAATCGTCCCAATCCACGTCATGCTTCTGATTATCATAGAACTTGGATAAGTTAATGGCCGACAGATTGCAAACACCCCAAGCCGGAAGCCCTTGTTCCCCGCATGGATTCGTGCAAATAATAGGATTGAAGTACCAACTGTTCGACATTTGGTTGTAGTATTCCATGAACACTACACCCGGCTCCGCCGATTTCCAGGCAGACTCCATAATCGAGTGCCAGACCTCGCGCGCTTTGACTGTCCGATAAGGCTTGACAGTTTTGCCCAGCTTCTTCCACGCATCTAGATTGCCATCCCATTTGTCGTTATAATCAGGATCTGTTGTATCCGGGAAGACCAGTTCCCAATCCAGATCTTCCTTCACAGCTTTCATAAAACCATTGCTTACACAGACGGATAAATTGGCATTCGTTATCTGGCCCATTGTTGATTTCACGGTAATGAAATCCTCTAGATCCGGATGCCAATCATTAATCATAAGCATCAAAGCGCCTCTGCGGCTGCCGCCTTGTTCAATTAACCCTGTTGTATAGCTGAAAAGTCCGCCCCAAGAAACCGCGCCGCTCGAAGATCCGTTAACTCCCTTCACCACAGAACGACGCGGCCTGAGCGAAGATAGATTGATGCCAACACCGCCGCCGCGCGACATGATTTCGGTCATTTCGGTCAGTGTGCTCATAATCCCGCCACGGCTGTCGTGCGGTGATGGAATGACATAACAATTGAACAGCGTCAGTTCGTCACTGGCATCAGCGCCAGCAGCAATCCGGCCACCTGGTACAAGCTTCCAATCCTGCAAAATGTATCTGAATTTTTCTGTCCATTCCTCACGTTTCTCAGGCGTGGCCTCAACGGATGCCATCGCGCCCGCTAAGCGATCCCACAATTCATCCGGTGTTTTTTCGATGTTCAGCGTCAGCTTTTCAACAGACGATTCTACCGTTTCACCGCTTCGTGTTTTTACTTGGACACGATTCCCCTCACGGCTAATAATTTCGCCAACTTCTTTGGCTGGAAATTTGGGATCATCCTTGGTTAACACAAGTACGGTATCCCCCACCTTAGCAGCGCTCGTATCGGCATTTTTCAGGGCATAGCGATCCAAAAATATTTTCTCACTCAATCCACTTAGTTTACTGCTTGACGGTACGATACCCATACGATTTCCTCCCAATAAGCTACAGACTCAGCTGTGATCAACTAGCCAATACGCGATAAAATCTCTGCGAATTTCAATATATAGTGTCTTAAAACATTATACAACACAATATATTGATACTCTAATGGATAATTAACCATATTCCCTCAATTTGACAAGCGTTTGCTTCGTTTTCTTATTCTGCCTTACAAATCCTCTTTATTTCACACCTTTTGACGCTGGCGTATTCCTCTGCTAACCTATACTTAGGATAACACATAAGCCTCAATCTTAGAACATTCGTTCGCAATTATATTTCAATTCACATGAATAATAAGGAGATGACTTCCCTTGTATTTTTACAAAAATCAATTTCTAAGCAAGAACGACATACAGATATCGCCTGATGATCGCGGCTACTATTTCGGTGATGGCATTTACGAGGTATTCCGCGTGTATAATGGTCAGATTTATGAGCTGCAGGCACATCTGCAAAGACTTGGGAGAACAGCTTCCGAAGTTCGTATCGCCCTGCCATATACAGCCTCCGAAATTGGCGATATGCTGACTGAGCTTGTCCACAAAAACAAACTGGTTGAAGGCACCGTCTATTTGCAAATTACACGCGGTGAAGCTCCTCGCGCTCATCCTTTCCCTGAGCAGGCGGAACCGATTGTACTTGCCTACTGTTCTGTGGTGCCAAGACCGGTTGCTTCCATACATAAAGGTATCCACGCGATAACGCTGGCTGATATCCGCTGGCTTCGCTGTGATCTCAAGACATTAAATTTGCTGCCCAATGTAATGGCCAAACAAGCTGCTCTTGATCATGGCGTGCAAGAAGTCGTCCTGCATCGAGACGGCATCGTTACCGAATGCAGCGCATCGAATATTATGATAATCAAGGATCAGGTTCTGTACACGCATCCGGCGAATCATTTGATTTTGCATGGTATCACACGTGCAGTCGTGCTAAAATTGGCTCTTTCCCTCGAAATAACGGTGCAAGAAGAAGCCTTTACAACGGAGCAGCTGTATCAAGCAGATGAAGCCTTTATCACGGGTACGACAGTCGAAATTACACCGCTTCTTCAAATAGACGGCAAACCGATCGGCAGTGGCGCACCTGGCCCCCTTACGCAGAAGCTGCAAAACGAATTTGTACACACTTTCAGCTAAAATTGCTCTTCGAGTTCCTACCTGACAAGCGCTCGATAGCGCCGATTCACGGCTTTGCTGCCCAGAGAAATGTGCCTCTTGTTAGCGATTAATCCTATAAGGGAACTGACGGACGCTATTTTTTACTAGAATAGCGCACTATAGTTCCCTCCGCGCGAGGCAGTCCGAGTCCTCCTCGTTTACTGTTACATGTCAAAAAAAGAAGAACCTTGAACATCCACAACTCTCGTGGCTTTCAAGGTTCTTGCTATTTCTAACGGCGTAAATTCCAATCATCAGTACCATACTTCTCGCGCACAAGCTGATCACTCAGCTCCATTTCATAAGCCGTCAAGCCAGCCTCCACAAGTTCTACACCAAGTCCGGCCGCAATCTCACGACGAAAGGCTTCCTCGACTTGCCCGAGTGTCACTGGTTCTTTCCCCTGCACACGAAGCAGATCATTAATTGCCACAGCTTTCTTCAGAAAGCTTTGTTTCATCCGCTCTCCGACCTTCTCATTGGAAAAACGGAGCATCCGGAATAGTTGATCCGTATCCATATCAAGCAATATTGAACCGTGCTGCAGCACGACGTTTTTTTGCCGAACCTGTGCGCTCCCCGCCACTTTGCGGCCTTCTACCACAAGCTCATACCAGGAAGGGGAATCGAAGCACGCCGCCGATCCCGCCGAAGCGTATTTCTCTTTCTCTTCATCGCTCGCAAGCTGTACCATCTCAGCGGCCAATCCCAGCGCTCGAAAACCTTGCAGCAACCCTTCGCTCAGCACCCGGTAGGCTTCCGTCACATTGCGCGGTATCCCCGGATAGTCCTCTGCCACAATAATGCTGTACGTCAATTCCTTATCGTGGAGAACGGCTCTCCCGCCGGTTGGACGACGAACGAAGCCAATTCCCTCCTTGGCTACAGCTTCTTGATCAACCTCTGCGGCCTTTTGAAAATAACCAATGGATAGTGTGGCCGGATTCCATCCGTAGAACCTCACCGTAGGCGGTACTTTTCCCTCACTGTGCGCAGTAAGTATTGCTTCATCTAATGCCATATTTTCAGCAGGAGATCGGTCTCCTGTATGTATGAATCGCCATGCGGTCATCTGCATCGGTCACCCTTTCTTACGTTACAATCCAAAGACAAGCTATATCATATCATAAAAGAATGTGTATTTACGAAGTCTGTACAGGAAAGTAGTAAAACTCTTACATGGAAAAGTTATGAAAGCGCCTCTTATGGACATACTAACACGTATTCTATGTTCAGGGAGGGCACATCCATGCGACAACATGAACAGCAAGAGAACATTCGCCCTATTCATCATCAGCTTGACATGCACTTCGAGCGGGACTCGTTTACTGAACTGGATCATCGTGTACGCGGAGGCGGTCCATGGGACGATTGGACGTTATATCAGCTAGCCTACGAATCTGAAGAATCGGGGCTTATTTCTACATTTGACGAAATGCAGTGTCTGGTCCACCTCGGACAGCTCGAACCCATGGCTCATCAGATTGATACTGCCAAACGGGTGCTCAATGAGATGCGGGGCCGCGCTATTTTAGCAGATGAAGTAGGTCTAGGTAAAACCATTGAAGCTGGTCTGATTCTCAAAGAATACATGATTCGCGGTTTGGTCCGCAAAACCTTGATTCTGGTGCCCGCTTCCCTTGTTCTGCAATGGGTCCGGGAACTAAATTCCAAGTTCGGCATTCCGGCTGTCGCTCATAAGAAAGCCTACATGTGGCAGCAAAGCGATATTATTGTTGCCTCCATGGACACGGCCAAGCGCGATCCGCATCGTGAAATCGTCATGGGTCTGGAATACGACATGCTCATCGTGGATGAAGCGCACAAACTTAAAAACAAGAAAACGACCAATTACACCTTCGTTAACGAGCTGCGCAAAAAATACTGTCTGCTGCTCACCGCCACACCGGTTCAGAACGATTTGAAAGAATTATATAATCTCATCACGCTGCTCAAACCTGGTCAATTAGGTATTCAAAGCAGCTTTAAATCCAATTATGTCGTGGGCAAACGAACACCCAAAAATGAGGTGCAGCTGCAGCAAGAGCTGTCCAAAGTGATGATCCGCAATCGCCGGGGCGACGGCGGCGTTCATTATACGAAGCGTGTGGTGAAGAACATCCCGCTGACACTTTCGGGTGACGAGCAAGCTCTTTATGATGGTGTAACCAATTTTGTGCGCAAACGCTATGAAGAGAGTGCTGGTGACCTCAGCAGTATGCTCTCGCTGATCACGCTTCAACGTGAAGTATGCAGTTCCAGAGATGCTGTCTTTATTACGCTCGTTAACTTGTTCAAAAAAACGGCCGAGGATTCCCCGGTACGCGCCAAAATCTGGGAGCTAGTCGAGCTTATTCGCAGCATTAAAGCTAACACCAAAGCGGAAACGACGATGAAGCTGGTCCAGGACATCAACGATAAGGTGATCATTTTTACGGAGTACCGTGCTTCGCAGGAATATTTGCTGAATTATCTAAAAGAGCATAAGATCACGGCAGTTCCTTATCGCGGCGGTATGAATCGCGGCAAAAAAGACTGGATGATGGATTTATTCCGCAATCGCGTTCAAGTTCTAGTTGCAACGGAGGCTGGCGGAGAAGGGATCAATCTGCAGTTTTGCCACAACATGATTAACTTCGATCTGCCTTGGAACCCGATGCGCGTGGAGCAGCGGATTGGCCGGGTCCATCGTTTGGGCCAGCAGCACGACGTTAACATTTATAACTTATCCACAAACAATACGATTGAAGAACATATTCTTTCCTTGCTGCATGAGAAAATCAATATGTTTGAGATGGTCATCGGACAGCTGGATACCATTCTGGAGAAGATTGAGAAGAAAGGCTCCCTTGAGTCCTCGCTCTTCCGCATGGTGATGGAATCCGGTTCCAAAGAAGATATTCGCCAAAAAATCGATCAGCTAGCCCATACGATCATCGAGGTGAAATCCGAAGTGGAGCAGAATGATCCCTTGCAGGGAATTGCCTACTCCAGCATCCTTGATGCTGCAAGCGGTTCGGAGATTGGTGAGGTACGGCCATGAACAAACGGAACATTCATACGTTCGTCATGCGTTTTTTGGAAGCCTATAATTGCACCATTATCGAGAAGTCACCGACCTATGTGACCGCTAAGTTGTCCCCGGAAGCTGACCGGGAAATGACGGGACGTGCTTACTACTGGAGCTTCGTGGAACGGACTGGCGCTCCTGCAGAGACGATGACGTACAAATTCGTTTTCGATCCCGAGCAGATGAAGCTGGAAGCCAAACCGAAAGCTGCGGTTGCTGTCAAATCCCCTCCTGCCGAAGGGATCTCTGTTCAGCATGGCGGTCAGCCTGTCGGTCAGCCCGCTTCACAAGCGCCGGGTGGCAACTCGGACAGTATACTCGGCCGTTATTTCGGTTTCGTTCCGACGACCATTACAGCGCGCGTCCCGCAAGACGAGGTGACGTTCGGCAGCAGGCGCCTGGAGCAGATGTTCACCATCGTGCGGGAACGCGGCAAGTATGTTCATTTGTTCGAGGAGCCCTTCCCGGTTGGAGCTACCTACCATGCAGCTCTGGTTTACGATACCTGGCTTTGCATCAATTACAAGGTAGAGCTTGCCTGCGATCGCAAGCGAAGTGAGATTCATTCGCTCGCTATTCAATTGAATAGTGGAGAAATCCGCGAACATTTTCATAAACAATTGCTGACGAAGAGTCTCTCGCCCAAACTGCCGGCCAACATCCATATTTTACCGGATACGATCTCTTTGTCGAAAGCTGTGAACGCTTTGGAAATGACGTTGGAGCGCCGAATCAGCACCTACGACCATAGCTGGGCAGATGAAGCCAACGAGCAGCATCGCAGTGAAATTGACCGTGTAGAGGCTTATTATAATGGCCTTCTATTAAGTGCTGAGCCGGATAAACGCGATGAAATTGAAGCGCGATGCCGCAATCGGCTGCAAGAAATCGACTGGCAGCATAAGCCGCGCGTTGTCGTATCTGTCATCAATTGCGGCTTGTTTCATTTGAACGCCGGACGAACACCCAGGAACTGACGCCAGTCGCTAAAACATCGCATAATAACGGCTACAGGTTCTAACAATCTTTTTATAGCATAAGAATTACAATAGATTCATACAAATGAGAGTTTGCGATAGGCAGGTGAAACGAAAATGACACGTTGGCTAGCATGGACGACCGCGTGCTTCATTAGTGTAAGCAGTCTGTTTTGTATCCCGCTCCAAAGTTCAGCAGGCGAAGGTCCGAATCCCGTGGCCCAAGTCGAAAGGACAAGCCTTGCACAAGCGGCGCAAGATGATCATGTCGCGAAGCCGGTCGCTGATTTGCGAAGCGAGGCTACACTTCAAGCTTCCATCAACAATTGGCGTGCTATTCTCGCCCGTGAAGCTGGCTTTGAATCGTGGCAATCGGCTTCATGGAACAGTTTCCCACTCGGTCCAGGGACACACGGTTGGGGCGTCATCCTCACGGATCATGGCCAGGAAGTCGGGTATATGATCGTTTATGCTGCGGAGAACGGATCTTTCCGACTCAATGAATATGGAACAGGTGCTCATCCCTTATTCAGCTTAACTACGCTGTACCGCTCTTTGGTGCAGCAGGAACTCATACCTTCAACCATGTCCTATTCTGATTTTGTACGCAATGAACAAATAACTAAAAACCGTTTATATATGGATGCTTTAACAGCAGTATGGAAAGTAGCGATAGAAGGGCAAACCTATTACCTTGATGCCAAGTCCGGGGAACTGCTGCCGCTCAAGGAAGACCCAAAACCTAAGCTAGCGGAGGCATCTCTGCAAGGAACGGATTTACAGGGAGCCGCCATCACGGTTGCAACACCATCCTTCGATCCTTATGAGCGGCTTCCCTGGATATTAGGCCAACCACTCCCTATTTCCAAGGTGCAGGAGTTTCAATCGGCCCTCAAACAGCACAATAACCTGACGTATGTGACAGAGTTATATGGCGGTCTTGTCACACTGCCGCTTGCAATTCTTGGCTATCAACAATGGGGTGAAAATAACAACTACCTCATACTGGACCACATGGGAGCACGTTACGTGCAGCTTGAAGAAGCACTGGCACAAGGCCGCATTTATAAGTAGTCTCCTCAGCATAAAAAACCTTCAACGCCACTTTTCATGTGGTTTTGAAGGTTTTTATATGGGGTTGGATCAACTTACTTTTTGGGCTTTACTTGCTCCAACATCATCCGCGCAGCCAGCGGCAGCATACCGAACCACCGGGTCTGCCAATCTTCACGTTGTTCCTTATTTATCGCTTTGGCCTGTTGGCGTACATCCTTAGGCGTATCGATATAGGTAACAACTTGCTGTGTTATGTACTTAACCAACTCGTCACTTTTGGCCATACGACCACCTGCCTTTTCTCCCTATTTTAACCAGAGAGTTCTGTATTTAAACGGATAGACAGGTGGTAGCTAGACATTCAACCGATTTTCCCGCCGCTTTCTGCGATGATTTTATCAGCAAACGTTTTTATCGTTCCACAACCAAGCAACATCGGTTTATTATCACACTGCAATAACAAAGTTTGACCTTGCGTATCCCAAGAATATTGGAACCCGACATTCATACCTACAACTGTAATCATAAATTTACCCGAAGCTGAATTCGGAATCATAAATCCTTGTTTTCTGCCAACCTGTTGTAACGCTTTAAATACAGAAGACGAAATCCCTCTATACGTCCAAGTGCTGCAAGCCGCCATAGGTCATCTCCTCTCTCCTCTAGGATCATTAAATTGTATGAAGCAAGCAAGCAAATCGTGCTTGTATTCCCAAAAATCGATTCACTCCCGTCATTGCCGCAGCTTCTAATCTCTTGATCACCGCATATACTAGAGTAAATAGAGAGAAAGAGGTGCATCGCATGTGGGAACAAGTGCTCCTTACCGATCAGTTGCACATCCAGATGAATACCCGTCATCAAGTGCTGGAGTTAACCCTAAACCATAGCCAAAAACCAGCTTCAACGATACGTATAAACCATTCCGAGCTCACACTGCTCCTTCATACCTTATTAGAGGTTAACCGTCAATTTCGCGGAGACTAAAAAAAGCACGTTCGATACCCACCTTAGCGTGAGTTTCGAGCGTGCTTTTTTGGAAGCTACCAATGAATTAATTTCTGTTAAACCCTACAATGGAAGCAATAAAGCGCAAGATATAGAGGAACAGATTGATAAAATCAAGATAAATATTCAGCGCTGCTAACGGAACTTCCTCCGTACCTACACCGTTGCGGTATTGAGCTACATCATAAAGCACCCAGCCGCTGAAAATCAAAATCCCCACCATGGACCACACGAGGTTGATCACCGATCCAAAACCTACAAACATTCCGATCACGCTCATCAAAACCAGACCAATCGTCCCAGCAAATAAGAATCCGCCCAGGAAGCTGAAGTCACGCTGCGAACGATGTGCATAGAACGCAAGACCGCCGAAAATTGCTGCTGTCGCGAAGAATGCGCCGGATACCACTTGCGCTCCCAGTATGCCGCCATACGCCATTATAACCGGATAAAGCGTCACGCCAGAAATCGCTGTGAAAGCATACAGGAAGCCGTATCCAATATGCTTGCCGCGAATGCGGATCACAATAGCTGCAACCAACATCACCACCTCGGCGATAATGAACAGCGGGATCATCGAAGCAGGAACAACCATGGCTCCTACCAAGGTCCCCAGAAATGAGACCAGCAATGAAAGTGCAAAGGTTTGAAGCACATGTGCGAAACTGCCTGAAAGTGTTCCTGTAATTGTTCTTTCCATCGACTTATCATCTCCTTCATTCAAACATGTACAAACTATACTATGTATTATACCTATTTTTCATGAAAGCGGCTATACGCGTAAACTTATTAGGTAGTTGTTTCCTATATCTTCATTTATAGCGGGTAACTTCAAAAGTCACTTTGGAATAATTCGAAAAATCACCAACTTCACCTGCGCCAACAGTCTTTATCTCACCTGTGCGGATCGTTTGTTTGTCCGCTGAAGATCTAGGTAAAGATGATCCTAATGCTTTTCCAAGCAACTTGTCATTTGAATCATAAAAATTCAAACTAAATTCAATGTCATGTTCTGTTTCTACCGCTGCTTCCTTTATTTTATCGATAGAGAGCAGGCCGCGAACTCCTGTATAGCCACCATCTAAATAAACATCAATAAGGCTGAAATGCACATTCGTATACTTACTATCCGTAAGCACGCTCTTATTTGATGGAAAATAATTAACTATGATCTGCTTGGACTCTTCATTATAATCAACATATGCGCCTAACTGTTCTGCCATGAAACGCACAGGAACATATGCTTGGCCGTTGTAATTAAGTATCGGAGATTCTTTATCCATATCTACGGATTGATCATTTATTGTAAAGAATGCTGGAAACAAGAATGCCTGAATGGAATCAGATGCCGCTGCAACAGTTGAAAGAGATACTGCTCCTCCTACAATTACTCCCATGATAAATTTTTTCATTGTTAAACCTCCATTAAGTTTATGTTTCTTATACGCACACTCATGGAAAAAGTTGTAAAATGCATTAGCAGACCGTAAAAGCGATGTTTTCAAAATAAACATACAGCTGCTTGTTCATGGGCTGTGCCACGATAGCTGCCTCGCCCTGCTTACCGCTAGAAACAAGCTGCGCTTTGATTTTGGCCGCTTTTGCTTGAAATTGCTCGACCCATTTGGTTGCTTCAGCCGTTTTCTCAAGAATATCCGCCACTTTATCAAGTCCATGCACCTTCGCAAGCCTCTTTACGAACTCAATACCCTTTATTCGGCCAAAATCGCTCATTCTGAAAATCTAATGAACTCCATATGCGCTAATGCAAGCATTTGATAACCATTCAGCCAATAAAGTACCGGGTAACGTCAATCCAGTTCATTACTTCTCCAAAACAGCCTTTTTTTCGTTTATAAGTATCCTACAGTTCATTAGCTACTACTCAAGTATTACAAAAATAAACCCTTCGAGATTAATCGAAGGGTTTCGCTTTAAGTATAATGCGATCAAGAGGACTCGAACCTCCACGGGGGTAAGCCCACACGGACCTGAACCGTGCGCGTCTGCCAATTCCGCCATGATCGCTTGTTTAGCTTTAACAAAACTTAATATAACATGGCAAATAGAGGCTCGTCAACGATACTTTTTTTACAAAACATGTATAAATCCTCTCCGCCTTCCGAACCCTATGGGCAAAGGAGGGATGACAGATGGATGAAGAAGAAATCAAAGCCTTGGAGCCTAAATATACAGGAAACGAACGACACCTCACAGAAGGTGAAGCCGAGGGAATCGTTCACGATCCCAACTATCAAAGTGTAGATGAAGATGATTCCGGATTCGATGCAATTAAGGCGGGAGCCGCATATGGCATCTTTCGCCGTACCTAATCCATAACAAGCGAACGCTCGTCTGAGTCCATGTGGTTTCAGACGAGCGTTTTGTCATACAAATACTGCTGGGCAAGAATCGCTTCGTAGACCGTTCTCCCGATCAAGTAGCCAAGCGAAGTAGCCGTGCCTGCATAGTGGTAAGTCTGACCACGGCCTGTCGCAGCAATCAATACAGCATCGGTGCTCGTACCTGTAGCCGGCAGTCCGTCCACCAGCACGCCTAACGTTTGGAGCGCCGCCGTTTTGGCTTCCGTGGCCGTGATAACCGCATTCACCATCGCCGCATCGGTTAGGCATCCATTGATCACCACAATGGTATTAATCGTTCCATGATAAAGCGCGGTCGCGGGCAGCTCTGCACCCGCTCTCGCCTTATTTCCTAGCCCCATGGTCACCCAGGCGCACACTTGCAAGCGTTCCTCTGATTGATCTCCCTCAGCATTCCAACTCATCGAGTGATAGCCTGCATCCTTCACGAAAGCTGCCGTGAGCATACCCGCAGATTCTTTAGGGTCGAATCCTTCACGCTGAATAAATGAATCCATCTCCCCAAGGGGATCAGGTTCATTGTAGCGCTTGTCTACCTGTCTGTTCATAAGCTGTTTATGCATGCCAAAACCCCCGCCCCAAGGCGACGAATTCAACGTTCGCAAAGGATGTTTACTTGCAATCAGCAAGTAATCCCCATAAGGGGAGCTCACAAGTTCCATCTGAATACCCTGAATCGGTATCTGTTTGTGAAGCGAAGGATTTGGATTACTCGTCATCTTCCGACTCACCATCAGGCTCAATCAATTCCTGCGGCAGCATATATTCAGGCGGTCTCTCGTCGCCGTGGGGTTGGTACACATAACTGCGAGCCAATTTGACGACTCGGCGGTTTTTTTTGCGGATCAACACGCTATCATCATCCCATGCCACAACAATGCCGCGGACATCGTTCCTTGGACTGACATCACGAATCACTCGCAGCAGGGTACTATCTATTCGATATTGATCTAATTGTTCATCCGATATCATCATTCTACCTCCAATACGACAATTTTACTCTTCTAGCATACACCAATTCCCGTTTCGTTGAAACTTACATAAATCCGTTTTAGTCGGGTTACCTTAATCAAGACGAAATGAAGCTACGCGATCGCAACCGTATGGGAGGTTATCTGGTGGATAAAAAAACCTATTATATCAACGTCGGCACGGGTGAAGTACTTGAAGATAAAGAAGCCTTGAACTATGAATTTGAAATCTCCGCGACGGATGAAGAACTTGATAAATTACGGGAGCTTTTCGAGGAAACGGACAACTCTTCACAAGGAAGCTACAGCACTTCATGGCTGCCCTGGAAAGTTTACTACCACAATGAAGCGAATCAAGAGTACGATTATTATTTAACCGAAGTGTACCGCGCCTTACATCAACTAGGATCTCCACAAACCAAGCAGCACATTGAGAGTATGAACGTTTTGGAAAATGGGATTTGAGCAAAAAAGAACGATAAAAAAAGAGGCCAACGACATCCATCCGGATTCATTGGCCTCTTCTGTATATGGGGAAGAATTAACTAACATGTTCCTTCGAATCATTCGTCTCAAACCAGAAATCAAGGACTTTGCTAGACATTACGCGCTTCTGAATATATTCCACTTGTGCCGCGGAAAATTGTTGTTCCCACTCTATAGTGAGCTCTGTGCAGAGTTTCACGATTGTTAACAACTCAGACCATGCAACATAGCGCTTATACCAGAAAAATTGAGGGTGTTCAATCATATAGGGATACAGGTCATCGAACTCTGTATGCTTACAATCAAGAGCACGTTCAAAATGTGTTTTGGCTTCCCCAAGCTTAGTCATGAAATATTCAATGGAACCATTTTCGATACCCATAGATGTCAGCCTCCTCTCTTACCTAGTTCCCATTATAAAGGATAAATCGTTTTCAGGGAAGTCAAAGTCTAGATGTAAAATCAGTTAAAAGTGATCTGCCCGTTCGCCAAGGAAGAAATACGTGCCAAAGATTCCACTCGAATCCCTCGTTCGCGAATCGAATTTCCCCCAGCTTGGAATGATTTTTCCACGGCTATTCCCACACCGACCAGCTCAGCTTCCGCTTTTTCAATAATGCGAATCAAGCCGCGAGCCGCATCTCCATTAGCGATGAAATCATCGATCAACAAGACACGCTCCCCTTTGTGCAGCAGATGGGAGGATACCATAATGTCGGTTACAATTCCTTTGGTAAAAGAAGGCACACGCTCACTGTACGTATCTTGATCCATCGTCAACGTTTTCTTGCGACGCGCAAAAACCATAGGCACTTCTAGTTGCAACGCAGTTGTGTATGCAATCGGAATACCGGAAGATTCGACCGTAAGTACTTTATCCGGCTTCGTTTCTCGGAATAATCTGGCAAACTCTTTACCCATCTCCATGATGAGTACAGGATCCACTTGATGATTAAGAATGGCATCCAGTTTAAGTACTTGATCCGATACAACGACACCGACTTCTAGGATTCGCTGTTTTAACAATTCCATGATACTGGCCCCCTAATCCTGTCTATTATGAGTAAGTTACCATATTGATGAAGTAGGTTTCAAGTCCCAATTTATGAATATCGTCTATTTGAAGTGAAACTTTTACGTCCTTGACGGTGTCTATACTTATGAGGCTTGCAACATTGATCAAATTCGTTCTATAATTGCTCACATTTAGGCTTCAAGATCCATTGAGATTAACAACCAGAAAGCAGTATGATTAGACATGTTGTATTTTTATGACAAAGATTCGGCAGAAAGGAAGATGATGATGAACAACCTTATTAAACCTATCCTTCTTGGCTGCGTGCCAGTAGCTGTTGCGTCGTTGCTGGTTACAGGGTGTCAAGAGTCATCTGCTCCTCCCGTACAGCCTACAATAGATCCGATTGTGCAGACCCAATATCAAAACACAACGCCGGAAATCACACCACCAGCCATCGCCGTTGTATCTCCGACAGCAGCACCAACTCCGGAAGACTCCGTCGCTAAGCATGAAGCACAGGTCGCAGGCTCGTCCAAGACAGATCTATCCGATCTGCCCCAAACACCTGCCAGTTCGAAGCCGTCAGCTAAGCCGAAAGTGAAAGCGGAAGATGCGTATCAACAAGAAAAGCCGACATTGATGGGTTTGAAATTAGGAACGAGCAAGACCGCCGTATTGGATCGGTTCGGGAAAGCAAAAAAGCAATTCGTCATGGATGAAGATGAAGATGCCATCCAAGTCTACGACTTCACCGACTTTTCCGTAGGCTTCAACAAGAAGGACACGCTTGAATTCGTGGATGTTCATTCCACCGAAATCGATCCTGGCCTGCGTGGCCTGCACCTAGGTCAAAAAGCACAGGATGCCATCGCGATTCTGGGCAAACCGGATTCCAACACGACATATGTGCTATCGTACAAATCACAAGGCACCTTATTGAAACTGGATATCGATCCAGGTGAAGGCACGATTCAATCGATTAAGCTTTTTGCAGACCATTAAGCTGAAGCAAGAAAGCCCCTCAGGACTTGTTCCGGAGGGACTTTTTGGCTTGCAAGCGCGTTTTACAGCGTTATCTCTGCGCCTCCGCCTCGGTCGGCTACTTTAACGCTGTAAAACAGCGTTAACCTGCCTCCACCACCGCACCACAACAAAAAACCATGAAGCTCTTCCAATAGGATGAGTTTCATGGTTTTTTTCCAATCTCAAACAACTCTCCGCTTGCGGAATCGGAAATAAATCGCCAAGCCAACCAAAGCCACAATCGCCAAAATGAATAACGATATCCCCATATACTTATGAATCAACTGGAACAAACCGTCCAAATTGCTTCCAATAAAGTGGCCAAGTGTCAGGAAGGTTGTACACCATAACAAAGCGCCCGTACCTGCATACAGCATGTACTTATAGAACTTGACACCACTGACACCGGACAAGTAGCAGGTGAAGTGGCGCACGCCCGGCACAAAATACCCAAAGAACACGGTCCATAGTCCGTACTTATGAAACCAGCCTTCCGCTTGCTCAATGCGTTTTGGCGTTAATTTGAACCACTTCCCGTAGCGATAGAGGAATGGTTTTCCCACTCGGTGACCGATGAAATAGCTGACAATCATCCCCGTCATCGTTCCTGCATAAATCACTAGCAGCGTTGTTCCATACTCAAAGGGTCCTCCTGGTGCAGTCAATGATCCTACAAAAGCCATTAACGTTTCATCGGGTACAGGTACACCGATAATGCCGGCAGACAACAATATGTATAGCGCAATATAGCCGTAATGTCCTATAAAATCATATAGAGCTTCTTTCACAAAAGACACACCTCCAATTCGATGCCGTCCTGTTCAGTCTTATTTTACCAAAAAAGAAGGCTTGCCCCAAGTTCCAGTCATGCGCTTGTCTTCCTTAACATACCTTGTACTATACCAAACCAAAGAAAGCGGGGCAATAAATGCGAACAGGATCACAGATCGTCCGAGTTGCCTTTACTTATATCGGGACCGTCGTTGGCGCCGGCTTTGCATCCGGACAAGAGATTTTGCAGTTTTTCACACAATATGGGGGTCTAGCCACCTTAACCATCGCTATATCTACCGTTCTCTTCATCTGGATTGGCATTAAACTTATGCTCATGGCCCACGAGTTGAAAGCAACTTCCTATGAAGACCTGAATCGAGTTCTGTTTGGCCATAAAATTGGAAATTGGATCAGCCTATTTACCATGCTTGTACTCTTCGGAATCACAACCGTTATGTTAGCCGGAGGCGGAACCGTTTTTGAAGAACAACTGCATCTCTCTTACCAAACAGGGCTATTAGTGACCCTTGTGCTCGCGTACTTCGTATTATCCCGCGGCATCGGCGCTATTATGACCGTCAATTCCTTCGTAGTCCCCATCATGCTCATATTCAGTCTTGTGATTGTCATCTATACGTGGCATTCGCCGTCATCAGACAACTGGCTGCGTATAACTAGTGATGCATCTTTGGTGAAAATAGGGTTTGCGCCATTCCTCTATACCGCTTTTAACCTAGCCATGGCCCAAGCCGTACTCGTCCCTATGGGGGCTTCCATCGAGAAGCGGTCCGTGCTTTACTGGGGCGGACTCCTAGGCGGCGCTGGGATTGGGCTGCTTCTATGGTCCGCACATTATGCGCTTTCCGCACAAATGCCAGGCATTGCCCAGTATGAAATTCCCATGGGAAATATTATCAACCGACTGGGCTCAGCGCCGCAGTTTGCCTATTTGCTCGTCATTTACGGCGAAATTTTCACCACTTTTATCGCCGATGCTTATGGCCTATCTTTGCAGCTCCAGCAGCGCACGAAGTTAAAACCTAAGGTTTTGCTGTTCGGCATACTTGCACTGAGCTACTTGGTCAGCCAAATCGGATTCAAGACACTGCTCTCCGTCTTATACCCGGTTTTCGGCTTCATTAGCGTGATCTGGCTCGTCCTCATGATTTGGCGCAATCGCTATCGTGCGATGTAAAGCGCCTGTCTGCGCAAAACCCAAGACAATCATCAAACGAACGATCAACAAGACCGTACCCAGTGTGCTAAAAATGATGCCAGATAACAAATACGAAAAATGAAAATTGACTACGTCAGCACCTGCCTGATCACGCAGCACAGCGAAAAGCTCCGCCAGCAGAAGCAGCAGACCAACGATAAACAAGGCTACTGCGGCATAATCCATCATTGTCCATCTTGAAAAGTATTTAACCGCAATGTCCACCCGGCTAACCGCTCGCGGTGATGCCGCCTGCTGCTGCCAAAGATTATAAACCATCCACGCTGTGTATAGAGCAGCGCCAGTAACGAAAAGCCCCAATATGCCTCCAACAATTGCTAAAAGTAAATTCAATTGGAAGTCCCCCCTTTCTTGATCCGTGCATACGTCGTTTTAGCCATGACGCAGTCCATATAGCAGAACCAGCGTTAAACTGAAACAAAGAACCGGAAGCGCGAAGAGGAGGGGAAACAGGAACCAACTTGGAAGCCGCATCCCCGGAAGCCAAATTAGTTGCAGATAAGCATCTTCAGCAAGCTTGAGATTCTCTCCTTCGTTACCTGATTTGACGGCTAATCCATCCGCTGCCCCTTCATTCCAGGCGATCTTTCCTTTTTTCCAACCCACCTGATAGGTAATTTCCCGATGTTCTTTTTTCTTATCATTACCTGATTCCATTCGGATTCCTCCAGCTTTCAAATGACCACTACCTCATGTCATTGAAAGATTAATATAAGCATGATCAGGAATAACACGCGCCGCTGCTTCTTGAACATGTCCATGACAGGTGAACAGCAGTACCTGATGCCTGCGGCTGATTTCTGCCAAAACCCGCAAGCAGCTCACCATCCGTTCCTCATCGAAATTGACGAGAATATCGTCCATAACCAGCGGTAAAACCGCTTTCCCCGCATACTCCTCCACTAGGGCAAATCGCATCGCCAAGTAGAGTTGTTCCGCAGTTCCACGGCTCAGTTGATTCGTTTCCACAGCCTGTCCGTTCGCACGGAAGGCAACAAGGCGCTGCTCGCCAAAAGGTGCTTTGACTTGTGAAAAGGCACCGTTCGTCATTTGCGCAAAATAATCCGATGCACGCAAAAGCACGCCTGGTTGACGCTCCTTCTCATACACCTCACGCGCTTTCTTCAATAACAGAGAAGCAAACGAAGCAACGGCATACTGATCCACCTGCTCGTGCAGTGTTGCCCTGTAATCTTCAAGTTTCAGCAGTTTGTCAGCATGCTCTGTGCCTTGTTCCAGCTTTTCGATCTGCCCGTCCAGCTTGCCGATGACTTCACGCCATTCATTCGACTCCCGCAAAGATTCAGATAGTTGTGTATGCCATACAGCCAATTGCTGAGCCATCTCTTCTTCACCGCTCTGATCTAAGAGCTCCGTGTAGGCATCAAATTGCGAAGTACTAAGCAGGGATACGAGTGAAGCCTCCAGCAGTTTTTGCTCTTCTGCCAACTTGCGCCGCTCTTCCTGCTGTCTCTGATGGATGCGAAGTTCTTCTCTGTCTCTGGCATTCGCCTCTTGCAAAAGCAACCTAAGCCGCTCCTGAATACGCTCTTCAGTGGCACCCAACAGCAACTGATCTTGCTCATTATCAACGCATAGCTGTTCACAATGCTGTTTCTTGGCAAGCTGCTTGAGCTGCTCCTGCTCTTTGTCTTTCCAGCTTTTGAGCGCATAAACCGACTCTTCCCGGGCTGTTCGCGCAAGCTCAAGCCGCTGCGCAACTTGATCTTCGTACTGCTGTATGTTCACGACCAAAGCATCTGCTTTGGCAGTAAGCTTATGAAGCTGACGTAAACTTTCTTGCCCAAGCTCAATCAATTGCAAGGATTCCAAGGCCGCATCAGGAGACAAGCTGGCAGCTAATCCAAGCGATTGAAGAAGCTGACGCCAGCTCAATTGCAGCTGTTGATTCTCCTCTTCCACTCGCTCAAGCTGCCCTTGACGCTGGTCAGCCTGCTGCTCTAAGGCATGCCTGTTTTCCTTCGCCTCCTGCAGCTTATCCAGCTTGCGGCGGTGTTCATTGAGATGTTGTTTGCTTTGTTCCGCTTCCCTGATCCAGGCATCCAATTGCGGCTTGAACCCAGAAAGATCGGCATTAAAAGAATGATCCGTTATTTTCAACCCATGGACTGTTGCCGCTGCCTCGTGATACCCGGCCTGCTGTTGCTCAAAGGCTTGAATCTGCTCTCGCAAGCGTCTTTCGATGTCGTGAAGCCCTCGCTCATGATCCGCCCGCTGTTCCCTTCGATCTGACACAGATGGCATCACTCTCGCTGATCGCTGTTCGATTGACTGACGATCCGTCAGAAAAATGAAACAGGCTGCACCGGCTAACAAGACAAAGAGAAGCAGCGCAAATAATGGATTACCTTGCCAAATGGCTACGAATGGGACAATAATCGCCAATATTCCGCTCAATATCAAAATTCGCTGTCGCAGCTTTCGCGCTGCGGATTTCCCGGCTCTGGCTGCTTCTTCAAGGCTCAGCTGAAATTGCTGCTGCACCGCCTCACGTTCTTGCTGATGTTCAGCGTCACGCACTAACCATTGCCACTGTGTATAATCGCCAGAAATGCGCTGCAAAGCCGTGAGAGGATCAACAGTCCCCGTCATTGCAGGCATCTTGCGTAAATCGGACTCGATCCCTCTAATCAGTTCCTGCAGCCGTGCAAGTTGGTGTTCCAAACTATCAAGCTCCGTTTGTACACGCAGTTCATCAGCCCGGCATTGAAGAAACTGTTCTTTGTAGGCGCGAATTTGCTCACGCAGAGAGATAGAGACTGAAAAAGTCGACAAATCAAACGCGTTCTCTTCCCCTTGAGCATCTATTTGTTTCAGCAGTCTGTCTAATTGCGATTGTTGATGATCCTGTTCCACGCGCAATTGATCTCGGCTGCGTTTCTGATCTTCATACGCGGCAGCCTGCTCCAGCAAGTGATTCAGCTCCACTTGATGCTCCAGCAGCTTCGGCTGGATCTCCAGCGCATGAAGCTGACTCTCTAGTTCGGACTTCCGCAGCTGGAGCCGCGTTCGGTCTGCATGAACGCGCTCCAGCTCTGCCTCGAGCGCTTCGAGCCGCGCCGAAGCATGCTCGGGGAAGCTGGCCAGCGCGGGCAGCTCTGCCAGTTCCTGGCCGATCTGACGCAAGCGGACCCATCCGCTTCGCGCTTTGCCGGCCAGGCTCAGCTTCTGCTGCTCCGCGCGCAGCGCTTCCTGCTGCTGCTCCAGCGCAGCGATGCGCGCCTCCGCGGAGCGGCGCTCTGCCTGCAGCCGATCATAGTCGGCTGCTTGGTCCTTGCTGCGGCGCAGCGACTGCTCCAACCCCTCCAGCTCTTTCAGGAGACGGTTCATCTCCTGATTGCGACCGCGGGGTCTGTACAGGCCGTCGGCCTGCGCCGTCAGCTTGCGCTCGGCCTCCATGATGGCCGAGCCGCTCACGCCAAGCCCAGCGCTATACAGATAGCCGCTGAGCTCGTCGGTCTGCAGGGTGCGCAGCTCCTGCAGCTCGGTTAAACCGAAAGCGAACAAGCTGCGAAAGAGGTCGGCCGACAGGCCGCCCAGCAGCGTGTTCAGCAGTTCTTCCCCTCCGGTGGTGCCATCACCGAGGGTAACCTTGACGTGCCCCGCAGAGGCACGTTTGCCGCCTGCGGCGGGCGCGTCGTATCGCTCGACGCGAATAAGCTGCCCGTGGCTGTCCATCAGCGTCAAGGAACCTCCATGAGCGCCGCCGCCCAGCGGCTCATAACGCTCCGAGCGGTTCTGGCGCGTGGGGAAGCCGAACAGCACCGCTCGGACGAAACCCATCAGCGTACTCTTGCCCGCTTCGTTAGCCCCATAGAACACCACGACCGAGTTGTTCGTGTCCAACTGCCGCTGACGAAGGCTGCCGAAACCATCCACCTGGATAGCGACTATTCTCATCCGCTTTCCCCCCCATCCGCGGACAGCAAGTCCGCGGCTAGTTCTTCTGCAGCGCGAAGCAGCTCGCGCAGTCGTTCAGGCTCCATGACAGCCCCATTCCCAGCAGCCTGGGGAAGACTCTGCAGCGCTGCCAATGCCTCGCTCGCAAAGCCATTCAGCGCAGCCTCATCCGCTTGCAGCGCAGCGGAATATCGCAGGAGATCGCCCAGAAAACTGGACTCCTGCAAGAGAGCCCCGAGGTCCAGCTCACTTGCCGTTCGATCCTCGATCGTTTCCACCCAAACGAAGCGGCTACTCTCCTCTTCCGACAATCGCAGCTCAGCTGTCAACTCTTGCAGCGCACGTCCTTTGCGCAGAAGGCTATGAACAGCGCTGCGTCCTTCCAAAACAAATCGCACGACAGCATCTCTGCCGTCCGCTTCAGATCGAACTCGCTCTAGCCGCTCACCCAGCAAGTCTTTCAATTCCTGTTCCGATTGTAACCCTGAAACGGATAACCGTTCATGAAACCAACGCACACGATCCAAAGCATGGAACGTCAACTCAGCACGTCCATCTTCCGACATCTCGACGATATAGCAGCCGCGTGCTCCGATTTCCCGAATACTTCGGCCTTGCAGGTTGCCTGGGTACACAATGGCTGGGTGTTCATGCAGCACATTTCTCGTGTGAACATGACCTAACGCCCAGTAATGCATGCCAGCATCTAACAAGTCCTGTTTGCGGCAAGGCGCATAATTATCATGACCTGGATCGCCATCCACGTTCGTGTGCAGCAGTGCAATCTGACATACCGCTTCTTGTCCTTGGCGAAATTGCAGCGCCAAATTATCCGTGACAGCCGCGTTGCGATAAGAAATCCCATGGATTTGCGCGATCTTTCCGCGATTGCCCTTCTCCACCGTGATCGTTTCCACCCGGTCGCATGCAAAAAAATGGACGCCTGCCGGCCAAACCAGCTTCGCGGCGCGTCCATCCTCCGGGTCATGATTACCATGAATAACATAGGTCGATATACCGTGCTCTGCTAATTGCTCCAATGCCTTCTGAAAGCGAATTTGTGCGCGCAGAGAACGATCTGATATATCATAAACATCTCCGCTAATGAGCACAAAATCTACCTGCTCGCGGATAGCTAATCCTACGAGTTCCTTGAGCGCTTCAAACGTAGATTCGCGAATTCGCTCACGAACTCGTTCAGGCAGCGCCGACATGCCTTTGAACGGACTGTCCAGATGCAGATCGGCGGCATGCATAAACCGCAGTCGTTTCATAATCTAACGCCTTTCTATTCCCGTTTATTCGTTGTCAGTTTCATTTGCCGTCTCTCTGACGGGGTAGCTTTCATAGACGCTTTTCAGTTGGCGCAGCACCCGGTTCAACGAATAGGTTTTCTTCGCCTTCTCCCAAGCCGTTCGTGCCAAGTTATATCGGAAAGTAGGATCGATCACGACTTTCTCCAAAGCATGGCTTAATGCCATAGCATCACCAACAGGAACAAGCAATCCATTGTGTCCATGCTCGATTTGCTCCGCGATCCCGCCTACATCCGTACCAATCAGCGCTAACCAACATAGAGCTGCCTCCGCGAATACAGATCCGAATGCCTCAGCACGGGACGGCAGCACAAACACATCGAAAAACGGCATAAATTCCTCAGGATGCAGCATATAGCCGTAAAAAATCGTATCTTCATATATGTTATGCTCGATGGCCAGCTTCTCCAACTCTTCGCGGCTCGGTCCATCTCCGATAATATGCAGCACGAAAGGATGACCGCGCTTTTTCAGTTCACCACAGGCAATCAATAGCGTATCCAGCCCTTTGGCAGGCACTAGCCGGCATACCGTAATGAACTGCGTAACTGGATTTTCATGGGAAATCGGCCGGAATCGTTTCTCATCGAAACCATTTGGAATAACACCGATCCGCTCACTATCCTGAACATAATCGGACATATACTGCTTAAACGAATTGGAAACCGTTATAATTTGATCTGCTTTAGCTTCCAGCTCTCCATAAATTTGCGTCAGGAATTGATGCTCAATCCCGTTTGGCTCAATGCGGTTATTAAGAATCAGCTCTCTCTCAAAGCTTGAGTGAATGGTCAGGATGACTGGCGTATCCGGATAGATCTGTTTCATCGCCAGTGCCGCAATCGGATGATGAGCATGGATAATATCGAATTTCTTGGAAATTCTTAATTTTGTCCACCATACATAATCTTTGTAGGTCTGAATGTATTTATCAACAATCGGGTTCCCGGCATATTTACGCCAATCGAAAGTGCTGAAGTTCACTTCCTCCGTACCCTTGTTGCGAATTCGTTTAGGTAACGAAAATAATTCCATTTCCCAGCCTTTTTTATTAAATCGGTCCAAAATATACGGGACCATGGATGACACCCCACCCGGCTGTTCCGGGGGGAAAAACAATGCTTGCAAGATGTTCATTGCATGAGCCCCTCTCCCAAATCCTTGAGCTTACCTTCCTATTGTAACTGGTGCAGGTGGAATAGAAAAGAGAACACCTCACTCCTTCACAAACGATTCTATCCCTCTCTCACATTTTCCTTTATAATAGAGTCACTACTTGTCGAAAAATAGGACATCTTGGGGGAAAGTATGAGCGTTGTTGATCTGCTCTATGGCGAATTAGCTTCTTTATTATCCAATGTAATTGTGTTTGTCATCGTTGTACTTATGTTCGTGATTTCGCTTCGCTTGTTTCTGGATCGCCGCAAAAAAGGCTATATGTCGATGACCATCTCGCTTGTCATTGTAGGACTACAATATTTGCTCAAAATTTACGTATCTTTCAGCGCCATCGATACCAGTTTGACGTCTTACACCTTGTTAATGCTGAAAATTATCTCGTTCGTTCTGCTGAATTTTGGGATCTACCAATTATATAATCGAACCACGCGGAAGCAGTATATCTTCTTCTATGGTTTGATCATCATGGGGTTTGTTGTATCTGTGCTTCACTTCAGCGTGCCTCAGATGTATAGCGGTACGCCTCAGCAAGTCAGACTTTTGCAGGACATCGGCCTTGAGTTATACGTTTTTGTCTTGGTCTTTCTTTGCTTTTACATGATTCCCCCTTATGTGGGTCAACAAAGTAAATATCAGTTGGCATTAACCGTTTATTTCTGCATCCAATCCGTGCATCTTGTTAATGTCTATATGTATGGAAATACGCAGCCCATCCTCACGATTGCCGGGAATGCTCTGCCAGTTGTGTTCTATTTACTACTGTTTATGCTGCTATTTGATCGTGTTGTTGAGCTTATGCAGGCGATTTACAATTCATCCATTACGGACGGGCTCACACGCTTGTATAATCGCAAATTTTTCTATAACCGAGTCACTCAGCACGTCCAGCGTCATTTGCCCATCTACATACTATTCAGCGACATTGACAATTTCAAGAAATTAAACGATACCCAGGGACATCAAATGGGCGATGATGTGCTCAAGCAAGTTGCCCAGATTATGAAGGAAGAAGCAGAGGATTGCGGAATTGCGGGTCGTTATGGCGGGGAAGAAATGGTCGTCATGGTGACAGATCCCGGTATCAAAATGGATGCTTTCGCAGAGCGGGTACGCAGTCGCATTGAGAAAGAAACGATTGTTACTGCAAGCATCGGATACAGTAAGTACAAAAATGGCGTCAGTGCCGAAGAGCTCATTAAACAAGCAGATGAAGCCATGTACAAGGCCAAAACGAGCGGTAAAAACAAAGTCGTTAAATATGCGTAAAATGAATAGCCTCTTTTCATTCGTAATCACATTTTCTTGACTGTTCAGTCTGGAAAGTGTAAGATACTTATCGAAAGGAGGTATTTGCTACATGGGCAGAAGTAAAGAGTTTGACAAAACACTAGTGCTGCACAAGGCCATGGAAGTGTTCGGACATTATGGATATGAAGGAACTTCTTTACCGAATTTACTCGCGGGATTAGGAATAGCACGCCAAAGCCTCTATGACACTTATGGTACCAAAAGAGATCTCTTTCTCACAGCCGTTAAACACTATGCGAACGAGAAGTCTGCCAAAGTCATCGCTTATCTGGAACGACCAGGATCAGTGAAAAAAAATATTTCAGATATTTTTCTCGAAGCTGTAGCCGTTTTGCAGGATGAGCTGCGCCGCAAGGAGTGCTTCATCATGCAGAGCGCAATCGATCAAGTGCCGCATGATGCGCAGCTTGCACAATTTTTCAATGCAGACATCGCACGTATAGAAGAAGCGTTCTACGAAGCACTACTAAAAGCTAAGCAACAAAATGAGCTTAGTGCTCATATAAATTTGGAAATGCTGGCCAGATACTTAACCCATGCGAGATATTCACTAACCCAAGCAGCCAAGTTATCTACCGATCCAAAAGTTTTGGACGATATTGCCGCGGTCATTCTCACAACACTTGAGTCATAATGGAGCATACTAACGTGCTTCATTATATTTTTGAAATTACCAGACCATTTAGTCTAGAATCAGCCATCATTTTTTTGCAATTTTCGGACTGATCAGTCTAATATAAGGAGTGTTTTTATGTATTTAACGAAATTTAAAGGCTTAGCATTGCTGCTGCTTGCTATTTCCCAATTTGTATTAGCATTGGATTACACGATAATCTTCGTCGCTTTGCCCTCTATTGCAACCGAATTAGGCTTCTCACCAAACCATCTACAATGGGTCATTAGCGCCTATTCGTTAGTTTTTGGTGGCTTTCTGCTCATTGGAGGACGACTATCGGACTTAATTGGAAGAAGACGAATGTTTATTGTAGCCATGAGTCTCTTCGGGCTAGGTTCACTTCTCGGTGGTTTTGCAGACGACCAACTCCTGCTCATTTTGGCAAGAGGCATTCAGGGACTTGGAGGTGCTTTACTTTCTCCTGCAACACTTTCCCTGATCATGTCTAATTTCGAAGAAGGACAGGAACGAAACCGTGCTCTTGGTGTCTGGTCAGCGATGGGCGGCGTCGGGATGTCCGCTGGGCTGTTGTTTGGGGGAATTTTAACCAATTACATCGGCTGGGAGGCGACTTTCTTCGTCAATGTTCCGATTGCTCTGCTTGTTGTCATGCTCTCGCCTTTCGTGCTCCAGGAAAGTAAATCCCCATCAAAAACGCGTCATTATGATGTCGCTGGCACCATCACTGTCACACTCGGCATGATCTTGATTGTATATTATTTGATACAATCCCCGGTTTTGGGATGGTTAAGCCCATCTACCCTTTTCCCCGGACTCATTGGAATTGCTGCGTTATTGTTATTTATTCGAATTGAAAAACGTACACAAGAGCCTTTGCTCCCTTTTCGGCTATTCCGAAATCACAGCTTAATGGGTGCCGCGATATTGGCTGCCTTATTTTCCGCTTCCTTTGGAACTTTGTATTACTTCCTTACGCTTTACACACAGGACGTTTTGCATTACTCTGCTATTCAGTCAGGGCTCAGCTTCTTACCTTTAACACTTAGTGCGCTGTTAGGTGCGAGACTCATCAACAAAATGGTTTCAGCGGTAGGTATTGCCGGAACCATGGCATGCGGCATGGCGCTTGGTGTCCTCGGGTTTATCCTGCTAACCCAGCTATCAACTTCCGGTTCCGCTTGGAGCATCCTTCCAGGCATTCTTATCCTCGGCATCGGTCAAGCTTTCGTATTCACCACAATGTACATCGCTGCAAGCACCGGTATTAATCCGCAGGAACAGGGGGTTGCTTCAGCCATTGTAACCACTGGACAACAAATTGGCGGTTCTATTGGTTTGGCTGTCATTATGGCGATTATTTCCACTAGTTTAGATACGGAAGCTACTATGGAGTCCATGTCGCTTAATGATCTGAATGGTGCAATTCGCGTGGCTTTCTTCATCGATGCAGGAATAGCTTTGTTGGGGATCCTTGTTGCCTTGGTTGCTTTGAAACAACGAACCACTCTCCTACAAAAATAATAACAAATGTCAGCCACTGATGATTTTTTTATTCGGTTATGGTTTTACCTCTTGATTAGAGCCTCCAAAGACTTCTAATAATCTTGTAGAACTGGCATTTCTCGTGCAAATAAGAGCTCTTGGAGACTCTTTCTTCTTGTAAAAGGGGAGTTTATGCGTGTTTCACTGGAGATAAGAGTCTTTAAAGAGCGCTACCCATAAAAAAAACCCCCGTTTTGTGCAAATAGGAGCTGCTAAAGACTCTTATTTGCACAATACGGGGGTAGACTTCACTATTTCTATAACAGAACAATAATAAGTGCAATGACAGCGGGTAACCCTTGCACCAACCAGATCGATTTCTTAGCCGTTGCACCGCCATAGAGTGCGGCGATGATTACGCAGATCAAGAAAAAGATTTCTATGGAACGACCGATCACCGGATCAGGATGGACGATCCCCCATACCAGACCTGCTGCCAGAAATCCGTTGTAGAGGCCTTGATTCGCAGCAAGCGACTTCGATTGCTCAGCTTGTTCTTTGGTCTGGCCGAAAGCCTTCAATCCACGCGGTGTAGTCCAAAGAAACATTTCCAATACTAAAATATACAGATGTTCAAGTGCAACAAGTCCTACCAAAATGGAAGCCAGCACTAGCAACTCTCCCCTTTCATATGTATCTTACAAAAAAAACTGCTTGGCATAAAGCATTTTTACTCATTTCCTTCATGCACATGCTCTTTGCAAAAAGCTGCTACGCTAACAACCTCATCATCTTCAAGCTCAAAATCGAGATAAAGCTGCGTCGTTTTCTCATACACTTCGTACTTCAACAAGCCTGATTTATCTTCCTCTACATTGTAAATAACTCGAATATAGAGGCCGCTTTCCGAATACATATCGTCATCTTCCTCAACCTCAATATCAAGGAGGAACTCATAGCGCTGTCCGGTCAAAATCTTAAATGGATCCTTCACCAATTCGACAGTATAACTTGTGATTGTAAACATGATGCTCATCCTTTCTGTCCACAGATCCGTATAATTCCAGCTCTGCCTGTGCGCTTTTAATACCTATCGCGCATTTATTCGTTATCTTTCTTCATTTCCTTAGGTTTGCTGCCCCAGTTTTTCGGGTTCAAATACCGTCTGTATTTCCGTGCAACTTCTTTCCCCAGGATAAGACCACCTGTCCAGAACATAACTTCGCTGCAAACAAGTAGTCCAGCAATCCAGCCCGTCATCTTTGTCCCCGAATGTACGAGAAAAGGAATCGTAAAAGCGGATAAGAATGCTAACGCAGAAGCAATCAGCAGTGCTATTCCTAATTTTTTCAAACTTGACAACCTCCCTACGGCAATTCCTTCTTCAAACTTTATATGACTTGTCGGCAATTATCAAGTTTTTTAGTTCTTTTCGGGATCCAATGCTCCATGATGCTGCTCCAACAGAAAGAACCTAGCCGCAAGCTAGGTTCTCTTCCCTAAGTTAATTAGAGCAACTCTATTCGAAAAACTTCTTCTAAATCTTTCTCCAATAAATCACTTAATTTTTTGGCTGTGGCAGGTCCTACTGATTTAATTGATCTTTCCAGTAAGCTGATATAAGCATGGCTTAATCCCGAATGCTTCGCCAACTCTCTCTGGGAATACCCCTTTATAATTCGCGCTTTAATGAATGCATCGGTTTTAGCCATTATTTTCATGTCCCATTACCCCCTTATGGAAGTTAATGAATGTTTACAAAAGTAAACTCCCACTAACGAACACTATTTTCCCGGAACTGATGATGATGATGAAACCCTCCCCGTTCCCATCTTGTTCTCCTAGAAATATTATACCATTATTTTTTACAAATGCAACAAGATTTGTTTACATTTGTAATCATAAGTTCGAGCTCGGAATTAATTGGGTTCTTCCAGTTTGCTCATCAAGAGTCTGATCTTGGAATCCGTATCTGAATCCTGCGCTGGGGTATAGACACTACATCTCAAATCTGTCCGCCCCTGAACCTGAAGCGTCGTCAAATCGAACAGCATTTTGCCTACTTTGGCATGCCGAAATTCAATGAAAACATCCGGTGCCGTGCTGACATCACTTTGATCCCAGAAGGTGCGAAAGTCCTTGTTCTGCTCACTGATATTCTCAATAAATTCACTGTACCAGTTGTCAGCCACATATTGCCCGTAATAGGAGCGGAACATCGCCAGGAACCCCTTGACGAAATCACTCCAATTTACCGCCAAAGCTTTCAACTCCTTTCGTGTAAAAAGCAGCCAAATCATATTTCGCTGATCAGGGGGAATCTTAGAAAAATCAAGAAATATAGCAGCAGCCGCTTGATTCCAACCTACAATATTGCATCTGCGATCTGAGATAATTGTTGGGCAGTCGTGCAGCTCCGATAGAATGCGAGTCAATGCTGGGCTAATCGTCGGGCTTTTATCGATAAATGTAGTCGGCGCTGGCTGCTCAAGCGCCAACATGAACAAGTACTGCCGCTCATCTTCATTAAGCTGCAAAGCCATTGCGATGCGATCCAGGACCTGAACTGACATTTTGATTTCTCTTCCTTGCTCCAGCCATGTGTACCAAGTTGTGCTGACGCCCGCTATCGTGGCGACTTCCTCACGCCGGAGACCTGGCGTACGCCTGCGGCTGCCGCTTAATAAGCCAGCTTCACTTGGTTGAATTCTCGCCCGATGAACCTTCAGAAATTCAGACAATGCTTGAAGACGTTCTTTGGTGTTCATAATTTTGGCCTCCTTGAAACTTGTAACCTAGAAGTTATTATACCAGTATAAACCGTTACTTGTAATAGGATAACAAGTGTGACAATCTAATAGCATTACACGTAAGGAGGAACATGAAATGAAAAGAGTAGTCGTAACAGGCATGGGGGTCATCACGCCAATCGGAAATGACGTAGATACATTCTGGACGCATCTGTCCGAAGGGAAATCAGGAATTACTACAATTGATCATATGGATGTTTCAGCATATAAAACGGACTTTGCTGGGGTTGTGCGAGATTTCGATGCAGAAGCTGCCGTCGGGCGGCGTGAGGTGCGCCGCATGGATCGCTACTGTCAGTTCGCCGTTGCCGCAGCCAAGCAAGCTATCGAGGATGCGCAGCTGGTGATTGATGCGACCAATGAGGAGCGAGTCGGTGTCTATATCGGCTCCGGCATTGGCGGAATCCATACGATTCTTGACAATTATCGTACTTTGCTGAACCGCGGACCTAGCCGTGTCAGCCCGACCGTGGTGCCGATGATGATTGCCAACATGGCAGCCGCCCAGGTTAGCATTCTATTCGGGGCGAAAGGCCCGTCCCTCGCCCCGGTCACAGCCTGCGCCACGGGCAACAATGCCATCGGCGAGGCTATGAAGCTGATCCAGCGCGGAGGCGCGGATGTCGTCATTGCCGGCGGCGCCGAAGCGACGGTCATCGACCTCGCGCTGGCAGGCTTCGGCAATGCGACGGCGCTGTCGACGCGCTGTGAGGCGCCGGAGCAGGCGAGCCGTCCGTTCGACGCGCAGCGCGACGGATTCGTCGCCGCCGAAGGCGCCGGCGTGCTCGTGATCGAGTCGCTCGAGCATGCCGAGCGCCGCGGGGCCCGCATCCATGCCGAGCTCGTCGGCTATGGATCAACCTCGGACGCCTACCACATTGTGGCGACCGATCCAGAGGGCTCGGGGGCCTACCGAGCCATGCGCGACGCTGTTGCCGACGCCGGGATTGCGGCCGAAGAGATCGACACGATCAACGCGCACGCGACAAGCACGATCGCAGGTGATCTTTCGGAGACGCTGGCGATTAAGCGTCTGCTTGGCAAAGCGGCCTACAATGTGCCGATCAGCGCCAATAAATCGATGATCGGGCACATGCTCGGTGCCGCCGGCGGTGTTGAAGCCGTTGCACTTATCAAGACGCTGCAAGACAGTTTGATCCCGCCAACCATCAATCTCGAGAACCCGGATCCCCAATGTGATCTGGATTATGTCCCTCTCATTGCGCGAAAAGTGGAGCTGCGCTACGGCTTGTCCAGTTCGTTCGGATTCGGCGGGCACAATGCCGTACTTATTTTCAAAAAATACAACTAATCCTTTCCAATTAATTTCTCATAAACAATTGTAATTACTAAAGTAAACTGTTACTATTAGATTGTTTACTAATGTTTACTTTTGTTTGTGAGGGTGAGAATTCATGTATTTTTACGATAAATTAAGAGATATGCGGAAATTGAAAGGCTTCACCATTCGCGAATTGGCTGATCGCTCGGGCGTTTCTGCGGCCTATATTTCTCAATTAGAGAATGGCAATCGGGGGATTCCCTCACCGGAAGTGTTGATGAAGCTTTCCGAAGGGCTCAATACCTCATATTCCGAGCTTATGGATATCGCAGGTTATCTTGAATCATCGCCATCCGAAGCAAACTTCCAAAGCAACCCCGTTAATTTACGTCGGTTTCTCCGTGAAAATGAGCTCATGTTCGATGGGTTTCTTCTTACACCTGAAGACAAAGAATGGGTCGAGCGGATGCTGACCGTCCTTTTCTGGAAGGAACGCCAAGCCGAGAAAAATGATGCACAATGAAGCGGACATTGCTTGGGCTCAAGAGATAGCCCCACAATAAGAATCCCTATGGACTCTTATTCCGCTTAGAACACTTGTTCCGGCGTAGTTAGCAGTCTCCAAGGACTCTTATTTGTTCAAATAGCCGGAAATTCCCGGTTGAAGTGACTAATAACAGCCCCTGGAGGCTCTTATTCCGCTCAAAATCTCGATTGCCGCGCAGATAGCAGTCTCCAAAGACTCTTATTCAACCACGCAGAGAGCCTTGACGGATAACGCAAAAAGATTGCCTGCTTCCCAGCCATCTTGGCTAGGTGCTGGCAATCTTTTCGTGTTGTGACGAAGTCTCACAGAGCTTCCTTCGCACTGTAACGCTGTTTGTCAAACTTCGCGCCACTATCCCCGCCGCTCAGAAGCCCTTTCCTACTTAATGGGATAGTCAATCACAATCACATTATCAAGCAGCCCGGCCAGCGATTGGACAAACTGCTGATGTTCAGGATGCGGTCCATACTGCTGGAGCGCTTCTTGATTCTCAAACGTCACTCGAAGCCCAGTGTATAGCCCTGGATATTGTCAACTTCTTCTGTCACGTTCACGCCAGCAGTAATTTCGACGATACCGGGGATCAGGTTTTTAAAAGATAACAAGGTTTCGATGAGTGCCTGCTCTTTCTCTGCATCCAATTTCTGCTTGAATTTAAAAGAAACTAAATGATCATACATATGCTCATGCTCCTCTTTGATTAGTTTTAGAAATCCAGACGGCGATCTCTTCTTACTCATTGTTGGGGTTATTACAGAGTCCCCTTCTATTTTAGCATACTTTATTTGCCAAATTAAAAGCCGATCGCTATACTTATACATAGATATACGATGCATAGATAATCTACACACAAAGAAAGGAGCCTGTGATGAAAATCAGCAAGGAGCTTATGAAGGGCAGCACGGTCATTCTGATTCTTACACTTTTGAACCGCAAAGATATGTATGGTTACGAAATGACCAAAGAGATGGAAGCGAATTCCGATGGCGTTTTCACCTTGAAGGAAGGGACACTTTACCCAATTCTGCACACCCTTGAATCCGACAAATGGGTGGAAGCTTACTGGGAGGAGAAGGATGGCCGCAAACGCAAATATTACCGAATTACCTCCAACGGCAAGGCCGAACTCGGCCTCAAAAAGCAGGAATGGCAGTTGTTTCGCAGAACAGTAGATCGTGTTCTCGGGGAGGGTGGCAGCGTATGAAGCTATATCGGCAACATGAAGATATCCGCGAATTTATGAAACAGGTCATCTCCCATATTCAATCCAAGGAAGTTCATCATGAAGTGCGTATGGAGCTAGAGAGTCATCTCGAAGATATCATCACGGAGAAAATGGAGCGAGGCGTTGAGCTTACGGCTGCCATTCAAGAAGCAATTAGCCAAATGGGTGCTCCCGACATTATCGGCGCGCAATTTCATCAGGTCCACCGACCTCGAACGGATTGGAAGCTGCTTGCTTTAATAGCTGCTTTTATGATGTTTGGGCTTGTCGCCATTTTTGCTGCCCAAGCTTCCAATGGTTTTTCTGCCATTGGCATCAAGCAAGTCGTTTATGTCTGTGTTGGCGGTCTTCTCATGCTCGCGATAAGCTTTGGCAATTACACGAAACTGGCCAAATATTCCTGGACTTTGTACTTCGTTACCTTGTTCATGCTGATATTTGCTATCGTTGTCGGCACAAAAATAAATGGTTCAAGTGGTTACTTATCATTCGGAAGGGTTGGAATCAACTTCATCTCACTCACTCCTTACCTGTTTCTGCTGTCGCTGGCTGGGATATGGACGAGCTCACCTGCCCGTGTGAATACTAACTCTCGGATCAGCCCGCTCGCTTGGTCGGCTTGGTCCAACTTAGGAACTGTTCTGCTGCCAAGCATCCTAATCTTGAAATCACATTCGGTCACTGATTTTGTTTTGTTATTTAGCGGAAGTATGATGATGCTGATCGTCTTAAAGAAAACTAGAAAAATTATCATTACACACCTTAGTTTGTTGCTTGGGGCCATTCTTTTCATCCTTCTAAAAGAAACCTATCTCTCCCGCTGGACCGCTTTCTTAAATCCCTATGAAGATCCGCAAGGCTTAAATTATGTGCTCACCCAATCCAAAAAAACTATCACATCTGGCGGCTGGTGGGGGCAAGGCTTCGGTACTCCGCTGGCAACGCTGCCAGAAATTCATTCCAACATGATGTTTCCTTTTCTCATTTATTGCTTTGGCTGGATAGCTGGCCTGCTCATGCTCATGATGGTCATTCTATTTGTTTTCCATGCCTTGCAGCTCAGCAGCAAAATTCAAGATGCCTACGGGAAAGCAATGCTATCGGGGATTCTTACCTTGTTTGTTATTCAGTTTATTTGGCCTATGCTGATGGCCCTTGGTTGGGCTCCGTTAACGTCTTTCACGCTGCCCTTTGTCAGCTATGGGGGCACGCTCGTCATTTTCCAATTTGCAGCGATTGGCTTAATTCTTAATGTGTATAGGCGGAAAGATATGATTCCCTCTTATGCAAAAATAAAATAAAAAACCTAGCCTGCGGCTAGGTCTTCAAGTCAATGTACCTTCGCAAGTCTCCTTACGAACTCAATACCCTTTATTCGGCCAAAATCGCTCATTCTGAAAATCTAATGAATTCTAGATGCGCTAATGCTAGCAATTGATAACCATTCCGCCAATAAAGTGCCGGATAACGCCAATCCAGTTCATTACATCTCCAAAGTAGCCATTTTCTCGTCGATAAGCATCCTACAGTTCATTAGATGCCACACAAAACCGAAAACCTCCAAAGCAAAAAGGTCTGCGGTTGACGTCAACTAAAAAAGGAGAACCTCTTAAATCCACCAATGACTTATACTTTCTATTATTATATAAGAAAAGAGGCTTTGCCGCCCTAAGAGATGAGCGGCTTCATAACGGTTTTCAACAATATAGCGGATCCTAGTTCCCTTTGTTGTGCTTACAATGACAGGAAGCGTCGTTTGAAAAGGAACTATGATCCGCTAAATGGTGGGAATTGGGGTAAACGTAGCATGAAAGGGAACTGAGATCCGCTATTTAAGCGGAACCTGCTGATCCCAACCGGAAAATGGTGAAATAGCGGATCGTAGTTCCCTCTGCAATGGAATACAGCGGTTTTCAGAATGATAGCGCCCTGTAGTTCCCTCAAACTCGCTATCATGACACATTTTGCTATCATCGGGACTTGACGTCCCCTTATATCCGCGCGATTGCAAAGCTAGTGGATTTCATTCTGCCAAATAGCTTGTTTATACATCAAACAGCAGCAATTTGGACAAATAAGCACTTTCAGCTACCCTAATGCGAAGCCGCATACTCTTCCATTTCAGAAGCAGGATCAAACTTTTCTTTACTCATAGCAAACGCAGCTATAAGCGCAATAACCGATGGGATAATCGCCCAAGCAAAGGTCTGAACGATCGATGAGGAAAGGGCCTCAGTAATTTTGTCCAGCACCTCCGTTGGAATTAACCCCCTCGTTTCCGGCGTCAAAATTTTACGGGGATCACCCAAATCTACCCCTACCGGCATTTGCCCGCCACTGCCAAACATGGAAGCTAGTTTACTGGAGAATACATGACTTTGAATGATGCCGAATACCGTAATTCCCAGCGCCATGCCGAGCGAGCGCATGAAGTTGAGCGTCGAACTTGCTGAGCCGCGCTGCCTTGCCGTGAAACCATGAATCGCCGCATTGCTTAACACGGAGAATGAGGCGCCGATGCCAAGTCCGACCATAATCATGAAGATGGTGACGATGAAACGCGAGGAACCGGTCGTTAGCGTCGTCAGCAGCGCAATCCCGATAACAAGCAGCGCCAGAGTCGGAATCATAATGGAGCGATATTTGAACTTAGTAAGCATAGAACCGCCTCCCGCGGCGGTAACAACGGAACCGAGCATCATCGGAAGCAGAACGAGCCCCGAATTCGTTGCCGAGCCGCCGAGAACACCTTGGATGAAGATCGGAATATAGATAGAGGCCGTAATAAACGCTGCCCCGGCAAACATCCCCATTAGATTACTTGTAGCATAGAGCCGATTTTTGAACATTCCAAAAGTAATGATAGGTTCTTCCGCACGACGTTCGATGAAAATAAAGGCAATGACCAGCACAGCAAAAGCTGCGAATAAACCTAAGATGGTGCTAGAATCCCAAGCATATTGTTTGCCGCCAAGCTCAAGAGCAAACATCAGACACACGATGGAAGCTACTAAGGTAAATGCGCCAAGGTAGTCAATTTTTTGTTTGGAATGCTGAACAGATTCTTTGTAAAAGAAAGCAATCATGACGAATGCAATCACGCCTAGCGGTAAATTGATATAGAAAATCCAAGACCAGTGAATATAATCGGTAATATAAGCCCCAAGGAGAGGTCCAAAAATACTCGATAAACCAAACACCGCACCGAATAAGCCGCCCATCTTGCCGCGTTTATCCGCAGGAACAACATCGAACATAATCGTGAAGGCGATAGGCATAAGCGCACCGCCGCCAATCCCCTGAATCGCGCGATAAATACTCAGTTGAACGATAGACTCTGCAGTCCCGCACAAGGCAGAACCGATCATGAATACGAGAATACCGAAGACAAAGAAACGCTTACGGCCATACATATCAGATAATTTACCGAAAATCGGCATGCCGGCCATCTCTGCCACCAAATAAGCTGATGTCACCCACATTAATTTGTCAAATCCGCCTAGGTCTCCAACGATCGTACCAATTGCTGTGGCTACAATCGTATTATCCATAGATGCCATAAGAATGGATAACAGAAGACCTGCAAGAATAATGCCCATTTTATTTTGTTTTGCCATTTTCTCTCGTTCCCTCCATAATTCTTCAACTTCAATCTTGAACAGACTTCCACTCGGGCAATCAGAACCCTTCCGTCAAAATCCGCTTTAAAAACTTCCCTGTATACGAACCCGCTGCTTCGGCGACTTGCTCCGGCGTGCCTTCGGCTACAAGTTTGCCGCCCGCAGAGCCTCCTTCCGGACCGATATCAATGACCCAATCCGACTCCCGGATCAATTCCAGGCTATGTTCAACAACGACTACAGTATTTCCCGTATCGACAAGTTTATTAAGCAAGGTATGAAGCTGCTTAATATCCGATGGATGAAGGCCTGTCGTTGGTTCGTCGAGCAGATAGAGCGTATGGTTTTTGGACGGTTTGCTTAGTTCTTTGGCTAGTCTGATCCGCTGGCCCTCGCCGCCGGACAAGGTTTTGACCGATTGCCCCCATTTCAGGTAACCAAGTCCGACCTCGCACAACATCTCAATTAATCCGACAATCTTAGGCTCAGTCCTCAGGATTGGCAAGCTTTCCTGCACCGACAAGTTCAATAGATCCGAGATTGACAATCCTTCATATTTAACCTGCAGGACTTCATCCGTAAATCTTCTGCCTTTGCAATCGTAACACTTTACTTCCAGATCGGGAAGGAAATTCATATCTACGGAGAGTACGCCTAGCCCTTGGCAAGTCTCGCAACGCCCTCCTGGCGTATTAAATGAGAAATGCTTTGACGTCAGCTTTCGTTTCTTGGCTTCAGGCAATCCAGCAAATAATTGGCGAAGCTGCGTAAACATATCGGTATAGGTCGCCACATTAGAACGCTGCATTCTCCCCATCGGCGATTGATCAAAGATAACTATATTTCCCACTTGCTCCAAGCCTGCAATTTCCTTACATCCCGATTGTTCGGCGCCTACGGAACTTCCATTGGCCAAAATATCAAAGACCAGCGTGGATTTACCCGAACCGGATACGCCAGTTACCGATACTAGACAGCCAAGCGGAAATGAAACGACGGGAATAGCGAGATTGCGTACGTTAGCCTCCCGGATCGTAATTCGCTGCCCGCTCCCTTTCCTTCGGATGCGCGCTAGAGCTGGCAGTCTTTCTGCTCTTAGATAGGCTCCCGTGACCGATAGCTCGCTCGACATCAAATCCTCTAAGCTTCCTTCGCCTACAACGTTCCCCCCTTGTAAACCAGCTCCTGGACCAATATCAATAATGTGATCTGCCGCACGCATCATCTCCACATCATGTTCGATGACAAGGACGGTATTGCCAAGATCACGCAGCTGTTGGAGTACGCGAATTAAGCCAATGGTATCCCGCGCATGGAGGCCTGTCGTTGGTTCATCCAGAATATACAGCACGCCGGTTAAACCAGAACCAAGGAGCGAAGCCAGCCGTAGACGCTGTGCCTCTCCTCCGGACAGTGTCACTGTCTGCCGATTCATCGACAGATAGCTGAGTCCGACATCCATAATCCGCTTCAGCCGCGAGGGCATGTCATGAAGAATTGGCTCCAAGAGATGAAGTCCTTCAGGGGGCATCGCCTCCTGCAACCCTTTCGTCCATTCGTAGACATCGCCAAGCGACCACTGGGATACCTCTGTGATAGTGGAATCCGCAACCCGAACCAGCCGTACGTCTTTTTTGAGGCGAGCGCCAAGGCATTCGGGGCACAGCTGCTCATGGAAGAAGCCGCCTTCTTTCTCCTTGCCTCCGGCATCCCCTTCCTTCTCCTTGTAGCGTCGCCACAAACTAGGTATGACACCTTCAAATTTCGTTCCTTGAGCGGCCTTCACATGCGGATAATGGCGTTTGAATGCCTCACTCTCGGCACCGTAGTAAAGCAAATCTCGCTGCACTTCGCCGTACTCTTTCAATGGCTGATCCGGGTCGAAGACGAAGCCGTAATGCTTTCCAGCCGCGACGAGAATGCGTGTCTGAATATCGCGGTGCACGCCGTTCAACGAGGCAACCCCTCCCGCGCTCAAACTGAGTTCCGATTGGAAGACAGCCGCTTCATTAATACTAGCCACATGTCCTAATCCGCTGCATGCTTCACAGGCTCCCTCCGGCTTATTGAAGGAAAAGTGTGACATGCCCAGCTTCTCAAGCTCTGCCTCGCAATGCGGGCAGTTCGTTGTCAGGTGATCCATAGCCTCATCTTCTTCGGCCATTGCGCCTAACGGCTCGAATGACGGCGGTATGCTGCCGCTGCAGAATGGACAGATCCGCTCCCCAAGTCTGGAGAAGATGAACCGAACGAACGTATAAATATCAGTCACAGTACCGACGGTAGAGCGTGGGTTGCGGTTGGTGACATGCTGGCCGACGCTGATGGAAGGCGATAATCCTTCAATGGCATCCACCTTCGGCTTGCCGATGGTATCGGAAGTCATCCCCATAGAGTCCAGATACTGCCTCTGGCATTCACGTTGAAGTGTGTCCATAGCCAATGTGGATTTGCCTGATCCCGATGGACCGGTTAGGACAACCAGCTTGTACTTTGGAATGGATAGTGAAATATTTTTCAAGTTGTTTTCTCGGGCTCCAATTATATGAATCGTATCTCTCACAATGATCCTCCTCACGATTCGTAAACAATTTGATTTTCTCATTCCCTTTGCAATTTAATTCTGTTTTCGATACTATGAGATTATATTATCACACATATCAAGTATCTCGTTAAACGAATATCTTGATAATCGAGATAATTTTATTTTAAAAGGAGGTTTGCCTTTTGTCAAGCCATCGACAAGATCAAACGACGGATCCGCAGGAAAACTTCACTTTGCGTATGCGAGGACTAGGAACCCGAACAGTATTATATCAACAACATGTTGCAACTTCTCTTGGTTTATACAATAATGATTTTATTTCCGTAGATATCTTGGGCGAAAAGGGGCCAATTACAGCTGGCGAACTCTCCAAATTGACTGGACTTGCGACAGGCAGCGTTACCGCCTTGATAGATCGACTTGAAAAGACCGGCTATGTTCGAAGACAACATGACCCTCAGGATCGCCGCAAAGTCATTATTGTTCCGGAGTATGAATCGATAGAAGCATTCAGTGCTACGTACTCCCCGCTTCATCAAGCCATGCTTAAACTAGCTTCCTCTTATACGGCTGAAGAGCTTGACCTGATTACGCAATTTTTAAGCAAAGCAAGCACGATCCTGGAGGAACAGACTCAGCTTCTCTCACATCCATGACGGGCTTTGCAAATCTTTCATGATTTAGATAGAATGAACTTGATTAACCTTATAAATCCTAGTATCTCAATGTTCAAATATCTCTATTATTCGTTGTTCATAAAGGAGATTATCTTATGTCGCGTCATGAACAAGATCAACCCACCGATTTGCAAGAAAATTTCACTTTGCGCATGCGCGGGCTGGGAACCCGAACCGTTTTATACCAGCAAAATGTTGCCGCATCACTCGGGTTATATAATAATGACTATATCTCTGTGGATATTTTACGCGAAAAAGGTCCAATCACCGCTGGAGAGCTGTCCAAACTAACCGGACTTGCAACAGGCAGCGTTACCGCTTTAATTGACCGGCTTGAAAAAAATGGGTATGTTC
The DNA here is from genome assembly GCF_022163125.1 of Paenibacillus sp. HWE-109. Classification (NCBI taxonomy): domain Bacteria; kingdom Bacillati; phylum Bacillota; class Bacilli; order Caryophanales; family Paenibacillaceae; genus Paenibacillus; species Paenibacillus sp. HWE-109. Next base: position 4,721,463 of record NZ_CP091881.1, read on the forward strand.
GCAGGGAAAATGACCCTAAAGACCGTCGTAAAGTCATTATTGTCCCCGTCTATGAATATAAAGAAGAGGTCAGCAGCACATACCATCCGCTGCATACCGAAATGATCAAGCTAGCTGCCTCCTATACGCCAGAAGAGCTTGAATTTATTACTCAGTTTCTTGACAAAGCAAGCGATGTCATCGAAGGTCAGATTCATCTTCTCAGCTCCAAGATGCGCAGTAAATCAACTTCCTGAGCACCATCTGAGACAAAAAGAAAAAGAACCTAGCTTGCGGCTTGCGGCTAGGTTCTTTTTCTTTTTGGGTTAGAGGATGAATAGGTATCAACTCTTCCATACACAGTCCTCTGGTCTCTTTTCCGACAGGAAACCCCGGAATACCGTTTCCCTTAACTGGTGAGCATCTGTTCGATCGCGATAATCGATGCGGCAGCATATGCTTGGCCTCAGCCACTGAGTCTTCTCATCCTGATGGGATAACAAGTCTTGGCTTAATGCCAGGAATAGCTGCTTGTCTGCTTCAATAATACCTTCCGATACAAGGCCAACGGGTTTGTTCTTCACCGTCCTGAAATTCAATCCGATAACTAAGGAAAATGGCTTTGTTCGGTATCCTAAAATGAGGACATCCATGCTTTTGATATGCTTTATTTTCAGCCAATCCTTATTCACTGTATTGAGCAAGTACTTGGAATCTTTCCGCTTCGCTAAGATCCCTTCCATATTCCGCTCTTCCATTAACGTGTATAGCGCTTTACCTTCTCCAACCGTGTATATGGTTGTCATGAGTAAAGGCGAAGGTTCAATGATGTCAGTCAGTCGTTTCTTCCGCTCTGCAAGGGGTTCATTCATATGTTCTGACTTCGTTAGCAAGACATCGAAAGCAACGAACGTAACAGGATGACTTTGCCTAGCTAGCTTGATAGCAGCCGCGAGCTGGATGCGCCCCCGATATGTAAAATCATCGAAAACCGGCCTGCCGCTCCGCAGCACAATTCCCTCACAATCCAAAATAGCCGTATGTGCTTTCAGACTCAGCGCAAGCTCCTTTAATTCAGGGAATTTATCTGTCACCTTGTACCCAGCACGTGTGTAAGCTTCCATGCGGCTTCCCTGTTTATGAAGGAGAATGCGCCCACCATCCCACTTAGGCTCGAAGAAATAATTCTCATCATCAAAAGGTTCTTCGCCATTCTGCGCGAGATTTGGTTTAATCGCTGTAAAAAGTATACTAATTCCCCCTTTGCGCTCCTTAGCACCAGTGTGGGGTTATCCGCGTAATTTTAAACGGCTCGCAAGGCTGTCTTCAACCATTCAAAAGCATGCGCAAGCTTCTTTTTCGGTACTTGCCCATACCGATCACCAATCCAAACCTCAAAAGCACAGCTCGTTTCACTCACTTCTTTGAGATAAGCGGTCAAGCCCACCCCCGTTGCCTCATACATGGCGACCAGAAGGGTTTCCAGCTTTTCTTTGGGGAGACGAATATGAACATGAAACATGTTGGTTACGGGTACCACTGGCAGCGTTTCAACTGCCGGGCAGTCGTTGTACAGAGCAGCTAATTCTATCGCTTCCTCATAGTATTGTCTCATTTTAAACTGTCGTTGTTTGAAATAGTAAGCTGCGCTCAGAATATAGGGATAAAGGCTGATTAAATCTCCCCCATGCCGTCTTTTCCAAACCTTCGACTCTTGCGTAAAGGCTTCGCCGCCGGCCAGTATTGCTCCCGCAATCCCGCCTATCCCCTTATAGAAGGACATATACACACTGTCAAAAAGCTCACAAATTTCCGCCGCAGTCTTCTGATAATAAGGCAGCGCCTCCAGGAGTCTTGCACCATCCAGATGCAGCTTGATCCCTTTCTCACGGCAGTAAGCGGAAATAGCGACCAACTCTTCATACGCAGGCAGTTGCCCGCCAATTTCGCGCTGCGGCAGCTCTAACAGCAAACAAGCAATGTCTTCCTTCAACTGCACGACATCTTCGAGTCGAATAAGCTTGTCCTGATCCGTTAGAAGGATGGCTTCGATCTGATGCAGCTCCTTCAATCCGCCTTCTTCATGGATTTCCAGGTGACTCAAAGGATGGTAAGCGACCTTCTTGATCCCTTGGGCATCGCACCAGATCCGCAAAGCAATTTGCTGGGCCATTGTTCCGCTTGGAAAGAAGACGGCTGATTCTTTGCCAAAAAAGCGGGCCATATCGTTCTGGAAATCCTCAATTAGCGGTCCGCTCCCATAATTATCACTATCCAGTTCATCCTCGCAGTGATTCAGAACCTCTTTTAATACTTGGATATTTCTTTTGCCGTGACCGCCTACGGGGTAGATGGTGCGCTGAAATGCTTGCTGTAATAAAGTTAGCGGTGTCATATTTCCTAATCTCCTTTGTGTATAGCCTTACAGCTCCCTTTTGGTATAAAATGAGATATCTCATCCAAAAGGGGACTTCCTTATGAAAGAAATTTTACTTGGCGCCAAAGACCAATTTACTACATTGCCTGCTGAGGTTCATCTCCTGGGCAGAGCGTATTTTCTAACAGAAATAGATAACGGATATCAACTTCTATCCAGTGTTTGCCCACATTCCGGCTATACGGTCGAACTCGAAAATGGCGAGTTGGAATGTCCCATGCACGGGTGGACATTTGAATCGCATACAGGGCGATGTCATAATGTTCCGAGCGCCAAGCTAGCTTCTTTTGATGTGATTAGCAAGGATGATCACTTATTCGCGCTGATGGCTTAGCTTGAACTCCCCATGTATATTCTACCAATGGTCAAGCGATAATAACAGACGTTATTATCCTTTTTTGCAATGGGGAGCGCTATGACTAAACAGCTGAAAAAAGAGCAATCCGCCACGTTGACATGGTGGCAGTTATCCTTGCTGGGCGTCGCATGCACGATTGGCACCGGTTTTTTTCTTGGATCAGGAATCGGTATACAAATGGCCGGCAGTTCCATCCTTTTCATGTTTATACTCGCGGCAATAGGCACTTATATCGTCTATGATGTTTTGGCTCAAATGACACAATCCGATCCCCAGCAAGGCTCCTTTGAAACCTACGCCAAAAAGGCTTATGGACGCTGGGCAGGCTTTGCAAACGGATGGGTGTACTGGAGTTCTGAACTCTTATTGATGGGGAGTCAATTAACCGCTTTATCCTTATTCACACGCTTCTGGTTTCCGGGGATTCCGATGTGGGTATTCTCCTGTCTATATGCGGTTCTTGGATTAGGCGTTATTCTGGCTGGCAATCAAGTCTTCGAACGAACTGAACGCATTTTTGCCTGGATCAAAGTTTCGGCGATCGTGATGTTTCTCCTGATAGCGGGCGCCGCACTCCTCGGATTTATCTCAGGCAACGGCCATCAGCCGCATTTCCCCATGACGAAAGAGACCTTTTTGCCTTCTGGGCTGCTCGGGTCCTGGTCTTCGCTTATTTATGCTTTTTATGCTTTTGGCGGGATTGAAATTCTTGGACTTATGGCGGCCAGACTTCGGAAGCCGGAAGACGCACCCAAAGCAGGAAATATCATGCTTCTGCTGTTGACCATCCTCTATATCGTCTCACTAGTCCTCGTGCTTACGCTGCTGCCACTCGCTGCTTTGCAAGGAAAAGAGAGCCCTTTCCAGATTGCTTTGAGCGCGTACCAGCTCCCCTTCGTCCCCCATGCCTTTAATGCTATTCTAATCATAGCGGGATTCTCTACGATGGTAGCTTCTTTGTTCGCCGTTACGACGATTCTCTTCACCATGGCTCAAGATCATGATGCTCCTGCGATATTCGCCAAACAGACGCATGGCAAGAGAAAGATGCCGCTTCCTGCCATCGGGTTTACAACTGGAGGTCTCGCATCAGCGGTTGTAATGGCGCTCTTGTTGCCTGAACAACTATACGCTTACATTACAACGGCTGCCGGCATCATGCTGCTCTTGAATTGGTTATTTATCCTGCTTTCTTCAGGCCGCTTACTTCCGCTCAACGCATGGGGGAAAATCAAGCGATACTTGGGTATTGCGCTTATTCTCGCAGCCATCAGCGGCACTTTATTTCATCCGACCAGCCGTCCGGGTTTCTGGATCAGTCTCTTGTTAACGGCTGCCATTAGTTTAATTGCTATCGGAATGAGCTTTACATGGAAAAAGAGAGTTCGCGTCTAACCGACCAACGCATGAAAAGCCTTGAAACCAAAGTGCAAGCCAAAACCTATCAAGGATAATCCCGAGACGACGGATATGACGGTAAGTGAACGCGGCGTGAGAAATCTTTTGAACGTACTGGCTAATGAAGCCATAAAAATATCCCACACTACAATGCCCACGAACAACATACCCGTGTACAACAACACGTGATTTCTATCAAAAACCGCTATCGTTTCAGCTAAAATAGACCCATAGATGCCTACCCAGAAGAGAATCGACAGAGGGCTAGTGATCGACATGAGAAAACCGGAAAGGAACGATTTGGTCATCGTTTCTTCCGACTGACTCCCATTCCCCTGCAGCTTGCCAGCGCTCATTAAGCTTTCAATGCCGGAGTAGAGTAAGATAAAAGCTCCGAATATCCAGAGAAATGTTTTCATGAAGGGTGTCGTCAAAAAATGGACAAGCCCAAAATAAATGAGGACGATAAGCACTACGTCAGCCAGCATACCCCCGATTCCCACCATCCAGGCATGAAGAAAGCCTCTTTTGATGCCTCTATCCAGCATCGCAGCATTAATAGGGCCGATCGGCGCTGAAAGTGAAATCCCCAACAACAAAAAACTAAGCATCGTTTGCAATCCAATCACCCATTCATCAGTTGATACGTACAGGCCCAGGCTTGTATCATCCTATTCAATGGAACTGGATTGTATTACCATTAAGTTTCAAAAAAGTGTTTGACATTCACGCTGCGTAAAGCTGTACAGTTAAGTTGTCAGGAGGTGAACAGATGGAATACACCATACAGCAGCTAGCTCGGCTCGCTGGAGTCAGTACTAGAACGCTTCGCTACTATGATGAAATTGAGCTTCTTATGCCGGCAAGAATCAACTCATCAGGGTACCGAATCTATGGTCAGGCCGAGGTCGACAGACTGCAGCAGATTCTTTTTTACAGGGAACTAGGCGTGGGTCTGGAAAGTATTAAGGAAATCATCTCAGCCCCCTCCTTCAGCGGAGCCAGAGCGCTTAAAGAACATCATCAACAACTCCTCGATAAAAGAAACCAATTGAATACTTTGATTGCGAATGTGGAGAAAACCATTGCGCGTTCCGAAGGGAGAATAACGATGACGGATAAAGAGAAATTCGAAGGCTTTAAACAGAACATGATCCAGGAGAATGAACAGAAATATGGCCAAGAACTCCGTGAGAAATATGGGGATGAAACCATCCATGCATCCAACCAAAAAGTAAAAAACATGACACAGGAACAACATGAAGAACTCACCCGATTGACGGGCGAAGTGACGTCTACTTTGGCAGAAGCGTTCCAAACCGGTGATCCTGCAGGTATACTAGCCCAGAAAGCGGCTCACTTGCATCGAACGTGGTTGTCCTATTATTGGAGCGAATATACCAAAGAAGCTCATGCTGGCGTTGCTCAAATGTATGTAGACGATGAACGGTTCAAAGCATATTATGATGAAAAGCAGCCTGGCACGGCTGAATTTCTGAGAGATGCGATCCATGTCTATGCTGGTATCAAATCTCCTTGATGCTATCCTATGAAAAGAGGCTGTCTCAAAAGTCAATTTAATGACTTAAGGGCAGCCTCTTTTCTGGAGATTATTCGGTTAGCGCGATACTGCTCATTGGCTTAACCAGCGATTTACTCTTCCACGCGCCGCTTTTCCATCGCAGGTACATGATTAAGCCTCTCACCCATTCATCGACTGCAAATGCGATCCAGATCCCTAGCAAGCCCATGTCCATATGAATGCCCAGCCAGTACGCTAGCGGCACGGCCACGCCCCACATGGATAGCACGCCCATGAATACCGGGAATTTGGCGTCTCCTGCCGCCCGCAAGGAATTAATGACGACAAGATTGAACGTTCGACCAGGCTCTAGCAATACGGAGAGCAGTAAAATGGTTGAACCCATTGCGATAATATCCGGATTATCCGTGAATAAGCCCAAGATGCTTTTGCGGAAAATAGCGGCAATCCCGACAACCGCAAAAGTCACGACAAACGTAATGCGCAAGCTTTTTAACAGTCTATGATAGGCCGCTTTATACTCACCGGCGCCTACCATGTGACCAATAATGATCTCGGTTCCCATTCCGATAGCCATCCCAAGCGCCATGAAATAGTTCGTGACGTTCATGACATAGACGTGTGTGCTTAGTGCCACCTGACCGATAATATTCACAAAACTGACGATCATCAAATACTGCGACTGCCAGGACAGATGCTCCCCAGCAGAAGGCAGCCCGATGCTTAATATCTGTTTCACGATTTTACGATCGAAAGTGATGTAATCTTGGAGACGAATTCGTACAGGAATACGACGATACAAGATCATGATTAGTACGATAAGTCCTAACAATCTACTGACAATCGTTGACACTGCGGCGCCGGTTACTCCCCATTCCGGGAATCCCAGATTACCGAAGATCAGCAGGCTGTTGCCTGCAATATGGATGATATTTACGCCTAGCGTCACATACATCACGTCTCGCGTCTGACCGTTCGAGCGAAGGACAGAGGAGATCGCGTATGATAAAGCTTCCACCCAAATAAAAGCACCAATAAGACTTAAATATTTCTTCGCAATGGCTACTTGACCCGGATCTAAGTTCATTAGACGCATTAAGGGTTCTCCAAAAAGGACTAACGCAATACTGACGATAACGCCAAAAATTAAATTGATCGTAATCGCCAGCGCTGAAATTCGACTTGCTTCCTTCGGTCGGCCTGCCCCCAAATTCTGAGCCACGGCGACACTTGTTCCGATGCCAACGAAACCAAACATCAAAATGCAAAATACAATAATTTCATTCGCTAAGCCCACCGCGCCGGTTACTTGATCCGATATTCGACTTAGCATAAATACATCGGCCGTCCCGAGCATCATCCGCAGTACGGAATCAACGAAGATCGGCCATGTAACCGCGAACAGACTAAGCTTTTTCCAAGATGCCACTGATTCTGTATGTGTCACTTCGTATGCTCCTTACCCTCAATTCAAATGCCTTTAGTTTAGGATACGTAAGCGATTTCAGTCAAATGCTACTAATATCCATCGATCCTGCTCAAGCCAAAAGCCTCCAACCCCATATCGCATATGGTTTTGGAGGCTCGTTACTTTTAAATTATTTAACTTGAACCCATGCGCCGCGGCTATCTGCTGAGGCAATTTCTGCTACTGCAATTTCAATGCTATCCTTGGTGCTGACAGCCGTCGCTGCTGGAATACGCTCACCGCGAAGCAATGTTTCAACAAAATATTTAATTTCCTCGTAGTAGCCCATTTCTGCTGAGATCTCAGGCTCAAAACCTGCGCCTTCATTCACATTCACTTTCAAACCATTTCCTTGGAAAATGATATTGCCTTTATCGAAATTCACACGGAACTGCATGTCGAAGCCATAGTCGCCTTCCAGTGTCCAGTCCGCTTGCGCATTAATGACTTTGCCATCTTCGTACAGGTAGTTGGTGGATACAACATCGTACCCGCTGCCAGGCACAACATTCCTAGCCAAACAGGAGACGGATTCCGGCTTCCCGAACAACCAATTGATCGTATCAATGTCATGAACGTGCATATCGAGCAGAGCGCCGCCACTCTTGTCCTTATCGATCAGCCACGGTCCCCAAGTTGGAGTAGCGCCACCGCGGTAGAAATAGCCGGATAGCACTTTGCCATATGTTTGTTCTTCTACAGCTTGCTTGAGATACACGTAGGCAGGCCAGAATCGCAAACACTGCCCGATTAGCAATTGCTTCTCATTCGCTTCCGCAGCCCGAATCATTTCCTGACACTCTTCTGCGTTCAGCGCCATCGGCTTTTCACACAGGACATGAATCCCCGCATTCAAGCATTGAATGGATATTTCTTTGTGCAAATAAGTGGGCAGTGTAATACTCACACAGTCCAACTGCTCATTTGCCAACATGTCAGCTACACTCGTATATTTATGAAATTGATTGAAATCAATGCTTGATCCCGTTGTCTCAATATTGCCGCCAGATCCTTGACCTGAAAGCTTATTGGCATCAATATCGCATAAAGCGACTAACTTGATCGCAACGCCTTCCGCTTCCAATCGAATATAATTCTCAATATGGGTACGTCCCATGAAACCGACTCCGATTAATCCTACTTTCAGCATCATTTCTTCCTCCCAAGGATTGCATCCATTGCACCAGATGTATTGAAAATAATTTGCTCACCGTGATGTGTATAACTCGGAATCATCTCGGCAATCACATAATCGTTATAGCCAATGGATTCAAGTGCTTTGACAACTTCCGGATAATTAACATCGCCTGCCAGCAAATCCACGAAACCATGCAGCCCGCCCGCAGCGCGGCGATAATCTTTGAAATGCACTTTCTTGATCCGTTTATTCAAAATGGCAATCCAATGCTCCGGGTAACCCGCATACAAGACATTTCCTACGTCGAAGTATGCGCCTACAAAAGGCGAATTGATTTTATCAATAAAGTCTCTCATTTCCAGAGGCGACAATAAGAATTTGTTCCACACATTCTCTATGCCAATGGAGACGTTGCGCGCCTCAGCTTCAGCTGCAAGCTCTTGGAACGCTTCCAGCGCATAATCATAAGCTTGATCATAAGGAACAACTTCGGCACCTGGAATGAAATCAACCCCAACGGCTCCAGGCACGACCAGAATCGTGTTCACACCGAGGATAGAAGCAAACTCGAGCTGCTTTTTGACGATGCTTTTCGCTTTCTCACGAGTTTGAGGTTGTCCGCTTGTTAAGGAATAATCCCAATATAAACCACTTGCCAAGCTGCTGATTTCGATGCCTGTCTCTTGGGCAAACGCAAGGTAACCTTGGATTTCTTCTGCGCTGCTTTCCAGACTTAATTCTCCAGTCTCGCTTAAAGCAAGCTCAATCCCATCAAATCCTGCTTCCTTCGCTAGCGTGATCGCTTGTTTCACCGTTAGTGAACTCGGAAATGACCACATATTGATTCCTTTTTTCATCGTTATCTCCTCCGTCTCTCTCTTCATTATAGGAGAGCCGGGACGGAGAAGATTTATCCAAAAAGCCGTTTTATTTGTACTTTCCAAAAATGAGTATGATAAAATGAGGCTGTATCCATTTACGAGAGGTAGAAAGGACGAACAGCATGGAATTTCCAAGGATGCAGCTTCAAGAGCTTGTAACCATACAGAACCTGATTTCTTTTCATTATTTCGAATATGCCAAGGGTTACGTCTTCGAGGGAGAACAGCATGACTTCTGGGAGTTTCTTTATGTCGATAAAGGTGAAGTCGAGGTGCGAGCGGATGATCATCTGCACACGCTTCGTCAAGGAAACATGATCTTTCATAAACCCGAGGAATTCCATACAGTCAATGTGAAACATGAACATAAACCGCCGAATCTGATTGTCATTTGTTTCGACTGTTCATCCGCCGCCATGTCCCATTTCGAGAATCGCATTATGTCACTGGGCGACAAAGAGCGGAATATGCTGTCCCTGATCATTCAGGAAGGATTTCAGGCCTTTCTCCCGCCGTTTGACCAGCCTGCCGTTCATGTGCTCCAAAGGAATCCGACGGCGCCTTTTGGCTCCGAACAAGTCATTAAATCCAGTCTGGAACTGCTGCTCATTACCTTAATTCGCAATCAAGGCCAATCTTGTGTTCCCGAAACCGTGAAGCAATCCTCCGTGCAAAAAGAAAAAGCTGAACAACGAATTGTTCAGCAAATTGTTACCTATATGCAGGCGAATCTCTCTCAATCCTTCACCCTGGATCATCTATGTCAAACATTTCATTTGGGTAAAAGTCGCTTGAAAGAACTCTTCCAATCCCAATTGCAAACCGGGGTCATGGAAACTTTCAAGTCGCTCAAAATCGAACAGGCTAAATCACTCATTCGTGAAGAATCCTATAATTTCACTGAGATTTCGACGATGCTCGGCTATACAAGCATTCACTATTTCTCGCGAGATTTCAAGAAAACGGTTGGCATGTCACCATCGGATTATGCCAAATCAGTGAAAGCCCGTGTGTAATTATCCTTTAATTACTTTCACCAGACGCTTCGCTGTCCCATTTTGCGTTTCAATCGTTTCATAAACGTTCACTGTGAACGGGTAGCTGAATTGATCCGACGTGATGTTTGATGCATCCAGTATTTGCTTGCCGCTGATTAATTTGTTAACGCCAGTGAACGTGGCATCCTTCGAACCAACAACTCGTCCCGCATTATCCACGATTTCGAATCTTAATTTGGAGAAATTGTTATCTACAACAACATTTTCTTTCTGTGTAATCCCTAAATCAAGTTTGAACAAGTACGTATATGTTATTTGCGCAGTAGTTTGCGTCGAGACTGAAACATCATTGAAAACCAAATCGAACGGATACATGGAAATCGTGGACTCCGTTCCTTCCTTCTGAACATCCGTTTGCAGAGCAGCAATCGTTGTCGTGTAAGGTGCCGCGGCAGCAGCATCAAGCAGCTTCAACGTGAAGCTCGTGCCTTTTTCGGACTGTGGAACAATATAGGAATAGCTAACTACATAGCTAAGTCCTGGGTTCAACATCGGTGTCACATTCGCTTGGCGAGCACCTTGGTACGTAACGCCTTGTGAGCTGACCAAGTCGGATTGGAATGTCGGCATCGCCGTCGGTGTTGAACTTGTGTTCGTTAACTTGAATTTCGCGACCGCGGTTTGGTAGCCCTCGCCTGGATTCTCATGAAGATGAAGTTCAACGAGCGAGACTTCCGTTTTCTTGTCAACCACGTTGGTTAAGTTATCGAACGAAATCGGTTGTCCGATCGTGTATGGCACGGTACCAGCGTTCACTTGTTCAGCTTTGGGCCATGTGATCGCCAGCTTGCCCGTTGCTATTTCTGCTGCTTGGCCGCCGCCTTTAGGCACGAAGGCGTCCGTGGACAGCACGAGCAAGTTGGACAATGTCACGCCATTTTCAACTGGAATCGCATAATGAATGTACTTCTTTTCTCCTGCTTCCAAGGAGATTGATTCTGCTTCAGCACGTTTGCCTTCATAGTTTTTCTGTTCGGATTGAGCATCCACACGGAATGCAGGAATCGTTTCACGTCCTGCACCGGGATTGCTCGCCAAGACCGTAACAACGGCTACGCGGCCTGTCGCTGTGTTCTGCATGGAAGCTTCAACTGGCGTATACGTCAAGCCCGAATTCACACCAGGAAGTGTGAAGGTCTGACCCCAGGTCAAGCTGCCCAGATTAAGCAGAGCTGCTGATCCCGTACCGCCATACCAGACGGAATTCGTCGGCATTGTCAGCAACGTAGTCTCCACTTTGGGATAGGAGTAGACGTCCACATTCACGAAGGAAAGCTGGGCAAGCTGCCCGATCTCTTTGCTGTCAATCGCGCTCAGATAGACGAGCTCGCCAATTTCTTTGGGCTGCAAAGATTCTTTGTTGCTCGCGCTTGATTTCAACGTGTAGGATACACCGCTTGTGGTTTGTACGCGAAGCTCGTGCTCCGGCACACGGTTCTGTGTAGCTCCACCATTATATAATCGAACCGTCACCGCAAGCTGAGAGCCCGTCGCCGTAGGCGTCACGCTGACATTTTTGATTGCTGCGCGAATATCAGCCGTCAATCCGTAATTTACTGTTGGCGCTGCATTCACAGGTGTTGAGGTATCAGCCGCCCATGCGGTCATACCGCCTTGCACTAGCATAGTACCCAGTACGATAGCCGTGAGGCTTGTTTTCCATGGATTCTTTTTCATTTAGAATTCTCCTTCTTGTAAAATGTTCATCGATGTCTGATTAAGGGATCTAGTCATTTATTTCGCTGCTGGTGTCGCGGTAGGTGCGGCTGAAGCTGCCGCCGCCTCTACTTTTTGTCCATCCTTCAACGTGTTTTGTCCGGTTACCACTAAGCTCTCGCCGTCTTTGACACCTTCCAGCACTTCCTGATATTCGCCGTTGATTCGTCCCAGTTTCACTTTGCGTTTCTGATATTGATCGCCTTGTTTCACGAATACAAAGGTATTCGATTCTTCACGAATGATACTCAAGGTCGGAATCGCAACTACTTTCTCTTCCGTTTCCGTTGTCAATTGTACCATGAACCGGCTGCCTGGCTGCAGTTGATGATCGCTGTTCGGCACATCCAACTCCAACGTATACGTTTTGGTTGCAGCGCTCATAATCGGCGCTAAATAACTAATTTGGGCTGTTCCCTTTTTATCTGGTTGATCTGGATTATAGAAAATAAGTTCTTTTTTGCCTTTGGTGAGCTGATAGTTGGTCTCAGAAAGCTCCGTTTTGATTTTGATCGGATCAATTTGCTGTACTTGGCCTACTTTGCCTGCAGCGGCATTCACCGTTTGTCCAACAACGATATTAAAATCTGTTAACACGCCGTTGCCTGGAGCTTTGATTTCATAGTTTTCAAGTGCGCGTGTGGCGTCATCCAAAGATAAGCTGGCTGACTCCGCCTGCGTCAAAATGGAGGAAATCGAATCCGAGTTATCGAAAGAGCTCAGCTTGCTTTGCGCCGCATCCAGACTCATCTGTGCGTTATCCAATGCTTGTTTCACTTGATCTACCTGGTGTTGAACAGCTGTTCCCGCATCGAAATCATTGCGGATTTTATTATAATCCTGCTGCGCATTCTTCAAGGCTGTTTGGGAACGAGTGACATTGTCCGCCAAATCTTTGCGGTTATTTACTTTGTTATCCTTGGCTTGCTGCAAGGACTCTTGTGCGCTTCTTACGGACAGCTCGCTCTTACGTTTGTTTGACAAGGCATCCTTATTGTCCAGAACGAAGAGGACATCCCCCTTCTGGACATATTCACCGCGGCTTTTCAGCACTTGCGTGACTTCGCCGTTCGCTTTGGCTACGACATCCAGTGTCGTGCCTGCCGCAACATCGGCTACCTGTTCAATAGGATTGCTAATTTTTTGCTTCTTAATATCTTCCGTTTTCACGGTGCGTGGTGCTAATTGAACCGTTGCAGCCCCATTTGCTCCGGGAGCAGAACAAGCTGATGCGAGGAGCGCGGCTGCTGTAAGCAGCGCGATCACGCCCATCCCGCGATATTTGAATTTCCTTTTGTGCGAACGATCGTTGATCATCTATGTGCCTCCTATACCTCTAACGTACTTGGTGTTATTTGTTCGGAACCTTTTTTGCGTTTGAACTTACTACTGAATCGGTTTTTCGTGCTTTCAATCAATTCATAAACGATTGGCACGACAACGAGTGTCAGCAATGTTGAAGTAATCAAACCACCGATAACTACAACGCCCAATCCTTTACCGATTAACCCGCCTTCAGCAGAAATTCCTAAAGCTAAAGGCACGAGGGCCATAATCGTAGCGCCCGCCGTCATAATAATCGGACGAAGTCTGACTTTCCCTGCTTCGATCAATGCATGACGTACGGTATAACCTTCATCTCGCAATTGCTGCGCTCGGTCAATTAAGACAATCGCGTTCGTCACGACGATACCAATCAGCATGAGGAATCCGATCATGGAGGTTACGGTCAACGGTTCTCTGGCAACAACAAGTCCGAGCAGTCCCCCAATAACAGCGAGCGGTAGTGAGAATAGAATCGCGAAAGGTGCGCTGGCATTGCCGAAGGCAAGAACCATGATCAAGTAAACAACGAAGATGGCAGCTGCCATAGCAACGAACAATTGTTTGAAGCTGTCGTTAACATCGTCCGACACGCCTGTAACTTTCGGCGTTACGCCTTCTGGCAATTGAACTTCTTTCAATGCAGCGCTTAGCTTAGTGCTGACGGCTGTTTTGTTCTTATCGTTAATTTTCGCTGTAACTTTGACAAGCTGCTGCTGATCTTCACGCGCCAATGATGCAGCGCCTTTAATTTCATTGATTTTGGCAACTTCTTTGAGCAGTACTTTGGATCCGTTTGTAGCGGTTAATGGGATATTGCCCAATTTCTCAAGGGTATCTTTATCCACTTTATCCAGCGATACTGTTGTTGTATAGACGATATTGTCAAACTTCATGTCGCCCAAACTTTGTTTCTGAATCCATGCACGCGCTGTATCTCGAACTGAGGATGAGCTTAAGCCATACGCTCTTGCTTTCTTCTGATCCACAGCGATTTCAATTTCGGTTTTCGCATCACTTAAATTGTCGGCAATCTCGCTAAGTTCTGGGAAAGCTTGCAGCTTCTCCTTCACTATGCCTGCCGCTTTTTCTAATTGCAATTGATCTTCACCTTGCAAGGTGTAAGCGAAGTCTGTCGATGCAACGCCAAAGTCGCCTTCCATGGACTTGGACTCTACTTCCGAACCGTTAGGCAATTCGGATAAGATATAAGCCTTCATTTCAGCAGTTACTAGGGTAGGATCAACTTTATCATTCAATTGAACGAAAATTTGCGATGCGTACGGTATCCGTTCATCATCTTTCCCAGCGTAACCGACCAAGCCTTCAACAAATTTAAACACAGGCTCACCCGTAGAATCTTTGGCACCTAGGAAAAAGGTTTCGATTTCTCTGGTTTTCGCATCCGTCGCCTCAAAAGAAGTGGCATACGGCAATTTCAACTGGAAGTATAGTGTTGTCGATGGTTTGGAAGCTGGCAAGAAAGCAACGGACAGGAAAGGTACGGTTCCTGCGATCGTGACAACGAGCAGCAGCAATGAAATAAGCAGTGTTTTAATGCGATTTGTCAAACTCCACGTTAACACTTTTTCATAGAATGTTGTCAAACGTGTCGGTTTGTTTTCATCATGTTGCACCTTGCCTGGCTTACTGCGAAGCACAAGCAGTTTGGACAACATCGGAATCACGGTTAAAGCAACAATTAAGGAAGATAATAGAGCACAAGCGATTGTTAATGCAAAAGGTCTAAAAAATCCGCCAACCACGCCGGTTACCAATGCCAGTGGAGCAAAAACGCCGACCGTGGCAAGCGTTGAAGACGTAATAGCCATGGAAACTTGCTTCGTTGCTAACGCGATAACAGATTCTTTGCGTTCCTGCGCCTTCTCCAAGGAAGCATAAATATTCTCAATAACGACAATTGAGTCATCGACGACACGTCCTACGGCGATAAAGATACCGCCCAGCGTCATCGTATTGAGGGTTAAGCCCAACTGGGACATTAACAACAAGGTAATCAAGATAGACAATGGAATTGAGACTAGAACAATTAACGTCATCCGCACGTTTCTTAGGAAAACGAGAATCATCAAGGAGGCTAGAATGGCTCCCACAATACCTTCACGGACAAGCCCAGCGATCGATTCTTTAATTTGATCGGCACTGTTGTACGTATTTTTGAACGTAATATTAGGAAGCGTTGTGTGCCATTCTTCAATCATTTTCTCAATCGAACCTGAGAATTCTACCGCATTGGCACTGCCAGCTTTGTACAAAATCAACCCAATCGCTGGTTTGCCATCCAATCGACCATTGAAGTCTGACTCCGTAATAGCCTTAACTTTGGATACTTGATTAAGTAAAACAACATCGCCTTTAGGCGTTGTAATCTCAACTTGCTCCAGATCGAACAAGCTGGATAAATTACCGGTAACACGCGTCATTTTGTTATTGCCGCTAATTTCGACGCTGCCAATCGGACTTGCAGCCGCGGCGGAATTAATCGCGTTGCTCACCATGCCTGGTGACAAACCATAAACATCAAGGGCTGAAGCATCTAGCTCAATATCCAGAGATGTGCTTCTGGCACCAATAACGTCCATGTGGTCAATCCCTTTAATCCCTTCAAGCCCTGGCTTGATCTTATCTTTAAAGGACTTGTCTAGTTCAGTCTGGCTTACCCCGTCATTGGCGTAAGCAACTAGATAGTTGGAAGGGAATGAAGCTGCCCCGAATGTGGAAGCTTTAGGAGCTCCCGCTGTAGCAGGAAGCTTAACTTCCGCCAGCATGTCTTGTACTGCTTGTTTTTTCTTATCAATGTCGACGTTTTGTTTGAACATGATGATAACCATGGAGAAATTATCACTCGACGTTGATTGCATCGAATCCAAATCTTCGAGATTCGCTAGCTTTTCTTCGATCGGATCGGTAATTTCATCCATGACATCCTTTGGAGCTCCTGTATACGTAGTCGTTACAGCAACTACCGGGAAAGAAACGTTCGGCATGTTCTCTACTTTAAGTTGTGTAGCTGAATAAAGTCCGCCTACGAAAAGCATGATCATGATTATGAATAATGCCGAAACATTTTTCATGGAAAAGTGTGTAAGTCGATTCATTCCTGTACTCCCCTCATCAAATGATTATAAACCTAAGATACACGTCCAATATGAACCCAATATGAACAAACCAAAAAAACCCTGAAAATAATATCAGGGTTTCTCTGCCTGCTTTTTATTCGGATAGTTCATAATGGGAATCGTCACTGAAAACCGTGTGCCATGATCTATTTCGCTATGGACTTCAATCACGCCATGATGCAATTCAACAATTTTACGCACAATAGCCAGCCCCAGACCACTTCCATCTGTTTCACGCTCTCTGGCTGCATCCGCTTTATAGAATCTGTCAAAAATGCGCTCAAGATCAACTGCCGGGATTCCCCGTCCTGTATCTAGAATACTGATCCGAATCCGATCATTCAGCGGTTGCAAATGAATTCGAATCGCGCCGCCGGAAGGTGTAAATTTGATGGCATTGCCAAGCAGATTCATCCACACCTGACTTAATTGGTCGCTGTCAGCGGTAATTTTCACACGAGGAAGCTCTAAATCCAAGTCTAACTGCTTGCTCGACCACTGCGGCTCATAGAAGACAACGACTCTGCGCAGTTGTTCATCTAGATCGTAAGTAGTTGGGTGAAAAGGATGATGCTCCGATTCCAGCGAAGCCAGCTTAAGCAGGTTTTCGCTAAGACGGGACAACCGTTCACTCTCTCGTTCAATGATCACCAAATAATGATTGCGTTCCGACACATCGAGGTCTGCATTGCGCAGCACCTTGGAGAAACCACGAATGGACGTCAGCGGCGACTGAATTTCATGCGAGACGTTCGAGACGAAGTCTTGTCTCATCTGTTCGAGCTGCTTCAGCTCGCCGGCCATATGATTAAAGCTATGTGCCAGCATACCCAGCTCATCTTTCTGTTTGACAGAGACATGAACGTTGAAATTGCCGCGGGATAAACGTTCCGTCGCCAGGGTAAGCTTCTTGAGTGGATTTACCAAATACCGCGAAGCAATCAGAATGAGCAAACTGCCAACAGCAAGAACGATAACAAGCACATAAATAATAAGCTTCTGGATTTGACGCTGCACATCTTTCGAAATATTCGGATGGATGAATAAGGCATACACCTTGCCATCGATATGAAAAGGCAACCCGACTTTAATGCGATTAAATGGATCTCTGGAGCCCTCATAATCGAGACTCTTATAAATGTCACCGGCCAGGACGGCAGCCACTTCTGAAGCCTGAATACGCGGGAGCCCTCTTCTATCCAACATGATTGGGGTTGAGGGATGTCCCTTATCGTCAAACAAGGTAAAACTATAATTCTCATTAAGCCGATTGGTCCCAGACAAAAAAGCTTCTAAATTACTGGGCTGTATGTCTTCAGTCAGGGCAGTCAACTGCTTGCCCATCGCCAGCATCTCGGCTTGAACCTCCGCTGAGAGGCGATTAGTGAACATGAAAGTCGCCAGCGGAAAAGCAACCAATACGCTTATGACAACAATCGCTAAAAACGTTAAAACCACTCTCGTATAGAGGGATTTAATCATGACCGCACCTCAAGCCTATAGCCCAGTCCGCGAATTGTCGCAATATGAAACTCCTCGGTAAGCGGCTCGAAGCGCTCTCGCAACCTTTTAATATGAACATCGACCGTTCGCTCGTCACCCTCATAATCCATCCCCCAGATTTGTTCAATCAGTTGGGTTCTGGTGAAGATTTGGGCCGGGTAGCTGGCCAGTTTATAGAGAACTTCGAATTCTTTCAGAGGCAATGCAAAACGCTGCTCTTGGAGCCGAACCTCGAAAGCCGAGCGATCAATGATGACATCGCCTAATGTGATGGTTTGCGATGCATTGATCCGGTACCTTTTCAACAGTGCTTTGACCCGCAGAACCAGCTCCACGGGATCAAAAGGTTTCACTAAGTAGTCATCCGTACCCAATTGGAACCCTTTCACCTTATGAACAGATTCGCCTTTGGCGGTTACCATCAACAGCGGAAGATCATTATACCGCTCTCTTAATTCGCGGCATAACTCCCAACCATCCATCAAAGGCATCATGACATCCAGCACCACCAGATCTGCTGGCGTTGCCTCTAGCTTTTTGAGCGCTTCTTGACCATTGCTAGCCTGCACGACCGTCAAACCTTCACCAACCAAATAGACGCGAATCAATTCTCTGATGTCGGCATCGTCATCAACCACCATGACCCTGGTCATAAGCTTTAAACGAGATAAGGAATAGGGTCTTTGAAACCCGCTTCCTCAAAACCTTTCAAGCGCAGTCTGCAGCTGTCACAAACGCCGCATGCTTCCGTCTTTCCGTTGTAGCAGGAGGTCGTAAGTTCATACGGCACTCCGATTTTCAATCCTTCTTCGATAATCTTTGCTTTCGTCCAATCAATTAACGGCGTCTCGATCGTGATGCCCTTGCCTTCTACACCGACCTTCGTCGCTAAAGCGATAACTTCTTCAACTTTATGAATAAATTCCGGACGACAATCCGGATACCCGCTATAATCCAAGGCATTGACACCGATATAAATGGCTTCCGAACCTGTCACTTCCGCATAGGAGGTGGCAATGGACAGGAAGAGCAGGTTACGTCCAGGCACATAGGTAACTGGAATCTCTGACTCCCCTTCTGCGGCCTGTTCCCCATTCATCACATCAGGCACAGCAATACTGTCATCCGTTAGTGCACTTCCACCGAAATCACGCAAGAAATCCAGCTTGATGATCTTATGACGCTTGCTGACACCGTAATGCTCAGCAACTTGCTTGGCATTTTCAATCTCGATTTTGTGACGCTGCCCATAGTCAAAAGAAAGCGGGAATAGCTCATAGCCTGCCTCTTTGGCAAGCCCCATGCAAGTAGTACTATCTAATCCGCCACTCAAAATAATGACAGCACTTTTCTTCGTCGCTTCGCTTGTACTCATCGATTGCACCTCTTTCGTAAATTAAACGCCTCGCATCGCCGGGTCCCAAATGATTTTGTGCAGCTGCATATTGAGTTTTACCTTGGACAAGCCCGCGCTCAGCATATGCTCGACAAGCTTATGCGGCGGCATCGTCTCCCACACGGGGCTGAACATAGGCAGCGCCTTCGTGGGATGCTGCTCCAGCACATTCACCGCGGTGGAGAAATCAAGCTCGCTACCGATGACGAACTTAAGCTCGTCCTGTTCACGCAGCAGCGCGAAGTTGCTCATAATCATCTGCTCCGTCTCTCCGGAGTCAGGCAGCTTGAAGTCCATAATGTAGCGCACCTTAGGCGATGCCACCCGCTCCACAAACATCGCGAGATCGATCGCGCCATTCGTCTCGATGTGCAGGTCATCGACCTGCTCCAGCTCGGCGAGCGCTTCGATCAGTGCGAGCGACTTCTCGCCGTACAGGAGCGGCTCGCCGCCGGTCAAGCAAATATGCCGGGAGCGGAACGAACTGACCTTGCTGACAATCTCAGCAATGGTCATGACGTTCTCCGCTTCCGCCGGCGGGTAGCTGTACTTGGTGTCGCACCAGGTACAGCGGAGATTGCAACCAAAAAGACGGACGAAGATCGTCGGGAACCCGGCACGGGTTCCTTCCCCTTCAACCGTCTCGAAGATTTCGACCATCGGAATGCGGATATCTCGCATTACACATCCTCCTCCATCATGGCGCGTGTGATCGCCGCGTAGCTGGTTGGCGTCTCCCACAAACGAATTTCCTCCAGCTTAATCGCCGGATACAGCTGCTCTTCCACGAGCGCTTGGTGAATTTCTTCATACATCCAAACGATCATATTTTCAGCAGTTGTATTCATAGCCGGCAGAACATCATTCAAATATTTATGATCCAAACGATCAATGACCCGTTCCTTGGCTATACGTTTAATATCCCCAAAATCTATCGCGATCCCCCGGCTATCCACTTGTCCACGCATAATAACTTGCAGCTTGTAGGTATGGCCGTGCAGACTTTTACATTTTCCCTCGTAACAATGCAAATGATGTGCACTGTCAAACGTAAACTCTTTGGAAATCAAAACGAATTTATTGTGATATTTTAATTGGTTCTCTTGGATGTCACGCCCCAACAATTGAACATCTCTGGGGATTTCGTAGCTCATATCTATCACCTCATAATAATAAAAAACAGTACTCTACATGATAGCATGAGGAGCACCATTCTCACAATCCATCCGATGGATTCCTTCTCGCTTTGGGCGACCAGTCCAAATGACTGCGAATTTCCTGAATCCGCTCATTCTCATTTCTTAAATCAGATTCAATAAGAGCTGTCAAACTTTCAATCTGATGAATCACCGTATCGGGGAGTTCAACTTCCTCCAGAGATTTAACAATATATAACAAACATTGCAGAGTCTCATCCATCAAACTCTTCTTCTTCCCCGTGAGCACAACCTCTGATAAAAAAACAAGATGGCTCAGTTCTTTTTGTGTCAATTTCAAGAGGACCCCCCCTTTCATTCTTTCATTATCCAACATTTTACGACATCACGAAAGACTCTCTTGACAGCTTTAACTATAACATTTATGATTACAGTATAAATTGTTAACAAATAAAGCACACTATAAAGAATTCATTTTTATTTCCTGGAGGGAAACCCTAATGAGCACACAAGTACAAAACGAAGTATTAAAAGTATTGGAAGAGCGTCACTCTGTCAAACAATATCAAACGGGTCACCAAATTCCTAAAGCGGATCTGGATGCCATCTTGACTGGAGCTACCTTGGCACCTTCTTCCTGGAATCTGCAACACTGGAAACTGCTCGTCATTGACGATCAAGCTCAGAAAGAAAAATTGCTGCCAATCGCTTATGGACAAAAACAAATCGTTGAAAGCTCTGTAGTTATTGCTGTTCTAGGAGATCTGGAAGCTAACAAAAACGCTGCTGCTGCTTTCGGTCCAGCTGTAGAAGCAGGCTTCATGCCGCAAGCTGTCTTTGACACCTTGGTTGGTCAAATCGAAGGAGCTTACCAATACCCGCAAGTCGCTCGCGATGAAGCTATCCGTAATGGTTCCTTGGCTGCCATGCAGCTTATGCTAGCTGCTAAATCCCTTGGCTATGACACTTGCCCAATGGGTGGTTATGATGCTGGTAAATTCGTTGAAGCTTTCAACGTACCTTCCCGCTATGTACCTGTTATGTTGATCAGCCTTGGATTGGCTGCTACGCCTGCAAGATCTGCTGGCCGTTTCTCCTTGGATCAAGTTGTCGTTTCCAACACTTTTTAATTAAAATGAACAAAAGGCATGACTTCCATCTGAGTATGGGAGTTCATGCCTTTTGTATGTGTGTTAATGAAATTGATCCGTTTCAAACCATATTTCATCGATAAGCTTATTGCGATATAGCATAGACACATTAAAGGTTTCATAGTCTTGTTCTTTATCCAGCTCGTCCAGCAGTAAAGAAGCGATTAACTCTCGGTCATCCGAATCACCAGGTTCCCGGAAATCAATAAACCCTGTCAACTGCCGAGAACTGACATCAACCGTAGCTGTGCCTATCGGCAAGCCGCCATAAGACTGCTGATAGATTTCATACGTTAACGAATCCCCATCATCGCGAGCCATTACAATCGTATAATCCTCCGGATTAGGCGGAAGCGCGGCATCACTATGCATATCTTCGACCAAATCCAATAAATCAATGTGTGTCAACTCCACCGTATCAATCGTTTCTCCGTTATATATCATATTGAAAATGAACGTATCCGTCTCATCCTCGTTGAAATCGGCAACAACTAACTCCGTCACCAAATCCATTTCTTCATCAAACGGGTCAAATTTCCAAATGACATCGCCAATGACATCCGAACCATATACATGCGTAGACGCTTCAGCCACCAACTCTGAATCCTTATCATAAACATGATATTCTACACGATTTCTGTTCTCCGCAACAATAACAAGCTCATAACCATGCTGCTTCTTACGCTCTTGAATCATATCCATTTGATCCAGCCCATAATCAGCATCAATGTCATCGAAACGCGTCTCATCACTCACCCATTCATAATCGACGGTTTCATCATGGGATTGCCGGATATCCGCCAAATTGTCCACCTCGAATATAGCCGGCTGCATAGCATGATCTGTCGCAATGACAAAGTCATACTCACTGTAACTGACCAGAACCTCGCATTCCTTGATTCCATAGGCGTCAATCACATCTTGAATATACGATTGTACGAACGCATACACCTTTTTCTTGTTTGCGATCGTAATGGACTGCTGCTCCAGATGAATCGAGCCTTTAAGTCGATCCGATTCCCTGTAGACTAGCGTTAACGTACCGACAAACTCCCCATTATACATAATATCGCAGACTTCGCCGCCTGCTGTTTTCAGGTCGGGTCTAAGCATAATATCGGCCACGACTTTACTCGCCTCCTCTACAGATCTTATAATTCTTCTGTAGATTCCCCCAACATCGACCAATTTATGAGTAACCAGGATAAACGTCTATACACATTTATCCCTTGTTTCATATGCTATCTTATAACTAGCGTCAAAAAGGAGGAAAATCCACATGTCAGCAGTCGGTGCATACTCATCCGGGGCCATCTTGGTACTCTTTATTTTATTGGTTATTATCACTAGCGCTTTTGTTATTTAAAAAGACAAAAAGAGACGGGACCCACGTCATATGACGTTGGAACCGTCTCTTTTTATGAACTCATAGATTCATTCAATCGTTGGCGTTCGTTTTCTATGGCAGTGATTTTGGCTTTCAGCCTTTCACTAACATCTTTTTGTTGGCTGTGCTTGACGAAAATACTTTTGGCTCGGCTTAATTTACCTGAGCGCATAGCAAGTTCGCCTAAAGCTACCTCTACCTTCCACTCACCGAGTTGGTAATCCGCACTCACGCTGCCACGATAGTAAGGTAGACTAGACAGCGATTTCTTATAGCCGATCTCCGCTAATCGCAGCAAGGCATCTGCTTGCTTCACCCGAACCTGAGCCAGCATATAGTGAGCATCCGGGAAATCGGGATGACTGGCAATCAGCTTGTGACAATAAGCTTCCGCTTCAGTGAAATTCATACGTACCATCATAATCTGATATAGAAACTTATACACATCAGGCATCCTGCCAAACATCGGTGTTTGCAGCCCCAGGCGCTCCGCCTCAAGCAACGCGGCATACGCCTGGTTTTCTTCGCCAATTCCTAGCGACTCCCTGCCGTAATACAACCAATGACCAGGGTTCTCCGGCTCTTCGAGTGTCATATGCTTCAACAAGCGTAGATTTCTTTCGAATTTGGCTCTGCTTTGCATGACAGAAGGTTCGTAGCCGAAATGATACAACCTGATTTTAACCGCGCGTCGGTACATATCATTGTGGAAAATCCCCTTGTCAGTTCCCACTTGTTCATGCACACGTCCATAGAATCTAAGCCCTCTGCGCACAGGAAACATGCGAACTTGTGAGAAATCATGGTGAATCGTGCCACTCACTTGATTCAAATGCCACACGTGCAGGGCAGGAACCACATCCAAATGATGAAATACACCTGCTGCTTCTCTCAAGGAAGCGATGTCTTCAGAAAGCAACACATCATCCGCATCAACCCAAATCACCCAGTCGGTTTTCACATGCTCAAGACCTGTATTGCGTGCCGCGGCAAAGTCGTCATTCCAGGTAATCGGAATAATCTTTACCTTAGGGTACTGAGCAGCAATAAGGCGCGTTTCATCCGTCGAGGAGTCTACGAGGAGAATCTCATCTACAGCTCCTTGCAAAGCTAAGATGCATTTTGCAATATTAGACGCTTCATTCTGAGATAAAATGGCGGCTGTTAAGGTGACCTTGGGCACCTCGAGCAGATCTTCAATATCCTCCCGGGGCTCACCCGCCGCAAGCTCATCCAGCCGCTTATAAATATGGGCTGCCCACTGCGCTTGAGGATCAAGCAGCCAAGCGCGGTCGAAAACGCGTTTGGCTGCTTGGCCTTGATTTTGAAGCAAAAGAGTTTCACCTAGCATGACCCATAGTTGGGCGTCTAGCGGGTTTTTGGCAAGAGCCTGTTTAAGTTCGGTTTCCGCAAGGGCAAACTGTTTATCCGTTAGGAAGCTTGATAGCTTATCTTGTAATTGATCCATACTCACTACGCTGGATGTGGCGGCTGGATTGGTTTGATGAAAGGCACGATAAATTTACGACTACCACTATTTCCCTGACCTTTTTCAGGATCAATAATAAATATTGCTTTAGAATTACCCGGTTCGCTATCTTTGATTCGCATTGTGTAACTACCTGTTTCATACGTAATTTCAGAATCAGTAATTACATCTAGATAATCAAAGAAATGTGAAACTAGCTCATCGTAACTAAATGATGGGTACAAACTAGTGAAACTAATTGCTGGTCTACTATAATCAGGATCTAAAGTATCGTTTGGTGAGATCACATTGATTCTAAAATCGCTCTGATACATCACATATCCCGTCTCATTCAAAACAGATAAAACTGTAATATCTGAACTCGTGCCAGCCCCGGATAAAGCAGCATCAAATTTCAAATAGTGACCTTCGTAGACACTGGCTGTTACCGATGATTGATTTTTTGATCTATAACTGACAATGCTTTTGTCGTCTCCAATTCCCCATCTGCTTCTATAATCCACAATGAAGCTGCTAGTTCCGGCAGCATTAGATTCGTACATATCCATTCCGTTGATACTATCAGGGAATAATCCTGAACTGTCGTTGCAAATGGAAACATCTAGTTCAGTAGGCACTTCGTGTTGAGAATCATAGGCAAGTATCTTGTCTATGCTCCCACCGTGACTATTGAGTATTGAACTTTTAAAAATACTCCCCTCGATACCTATTGTTTCTATGCTGCCACCCGAATGCAAAAGATTAATCTCATAATGCATACGATCATTTTCAGGATCTGTAAACATTTCACTTAAATCAATCTCTGAGTTATTGGATAAATAAAGAACAGCATTGCTCGGATTGTAATCTGGATTGGAATGTGTTGAAAAATGATGAACAATTTCGTTCGTTAAATTCAATACAGGGGAGCCATTTTTCACAGTTACCGTGAAATTCGGACCTTCAGGTTGACTGTTACCATCACTATATGATAGTTCAAAAGTTACTACACCTTCACGGTGTGGCACTAGCGTAATATTTCCTTCTTCATTAATTATTGTTGCAATGTCAGAATTCGAAGAAGCAAACGATACTGAAATGTTATCCCCATCCGCGTCAGTAAAGAAATCTTTCACTCTTCCAAGAGAAACGTTCCGCCCAGCGGTAACTTCACGATCATTAAAAGGATGATTTACATTCAAGACAGGAGGATGATTAATCGTACCAGTACCAGTAACATTCACAGTAACCGGGCCAACCGAAACTACCCCACCTTTCCCATCACGCGCGAACACCTTGAAGGTACTGGTCCCAATTGAATTAGGCTTAATTTTCCACAGAGTTTGAGGTTCCTCTTCTGATCCTCCTTCTTCTTCAACAGGGTAATACTCTACGATGTCGGCAGAATCACCACTTAATTTAACGATTGAAATCTGAATCTCATCCCCGTCAATATCAGCGAAAAAGCTCTGAAGATTTTTCAATTTCAGTTTATCTAGGTCTGTCTCGTTTTTGTCAATCGTATAACTAGTCACAAATGAACTTGGTGTAATTTGATATGGTGCATGATTGCCTTCCGTAGTTCCAGGGGCTTTGGCGGGGCCGATTGTGGTAAGCAGATTTTTTATCGAATTAGCATCCGAATACTGCGATGGGTTAGCGATAATTTTTTTGACTGTTTCTACGATGTCAAAGTTTTTAGGTGCAGTTAACGTGTCGTCCACGGTCACATCAAACGATTCGACGAATCTCAGACCATCATTTCTAAACATAATTGTGAAACTAGCTGTCCCGACTGAAGCTGGATTAATTTTCAACAAGCCTGCTGAAGCTAAACTCTCATCACGGTCAGCAACTGCCAGATTGCTCGAAGTGATTACAAAATGGTCGCTGTATTTCCCAAAAATGGCATTCAAATCGATTGTGTTCGAAACTCCGTTTAAAGGAATCACCATATTACTTATTTCGTTGACAGGTACGGGTGGTGGCAGTTCATTGGCTGAAACGTGAACATCAAGCGGCGTTCCCCCAACAAAAGGCAACGTCACTAACGCAGTCGTTAAGGCAACCTTCATTGCTTTTCCCTTTTTCTTAGATT
The DNA here is from genome assembly GCF_022163125.1 of Paenibacillus sp. HWE-109. Classification (NCBI taxonomy): domain Bacteria; kingdom Bacillati; phylum Bacillota; class Bacilli; order Caryophanales; family Paenibacillaceae; genus Paenibacillus; species Paenibacillus sp. HWE-109. The sequence goes on from NZ_CP091881.1 coordinate 4,748,062, forward strand.
TTAACTCTTCTCCCAATCACATCACGTCCTAACCTAGTATTCTTTCTCCCATTCTACCATACGTAATAATATGGAAAAACCCCCAAAACGACAAAAACCCCCAAAAAACGGGGATTTAATCGGAATTTAATTTGATAAACAATACTTTATTAAAGCTTCATGCACACCCTCATCATTATTAGATGATGTTATCACATCCGCAGCCTGCAAAACACCCGCTGGAGAATTAGCTACTGCAACGCCAAGACCTGCGAAATCCATCATTTCCAAATCATTGAAGTAGTTGCCAATAGCCATAATTTCACTAGGATCTATCTCTAATGACGAAGCCAAAGCCTTCAAAGCATTCCCTTTATTCGCGATCGGATTCATCACATCAATAAATAAATCTCCGCTGCGAATCATCCGCAAATGACCGTATAATTGCTGTTCTTCCCAATCTTGCTGTACGCGATCGAGCACATCCGGTTGGCTAAAAAGCGTGTATTTGACAATCGGCAGCCCTAGCTCTGATACACTCGTAACAAGCTTAGGGGTGATCAAAAATTTCTTGTACATCTGTTTCTCATAATCACTAATGCGCTCAATATACATGTTGAATGACGTACAAACATCAAAATGAATGGATTCCCTTCTTACATAACTCAACATAGGCTCAATTTCAGGCACTGTAAAAGCAAACTCGTTAACTAACGTAAGTCCCCGCTCATCGGCGTAAACCGTCGCAGCTCCATTATGGGTAATCATGGTTCCTTCCAAACCCAATTGCTGAAGAAGTGGTAACGTGCTGTCTGGTGCTCTTCCTGTACAAAGCACGATATGACATCCTTGATCATGAACTTCTTGAATCGTTGCAATCGTCTTTTCTGTTAATTCATGATCATCATTTAGAAGCGTTCCGTCTACATCCAGAGCAATTAATCGATATTTCAAAGTTTTCGCTCTCCTTGTAATTCGCGTTTAGATCGTTTTATTGTACCATAGGAGTATTGGTTATTGAACCCTATGCACACCAACTGATTTATTCACATTGCCTATGATTTGGATCGGGATATCTTCCCATTTCACAATCCCATTCTTATATTGAATGCGAAAGTGAATCGTTTGTAATCCTTCCGGCAAACCCTCTGAAAAAGACTGAAACTTCGGATCAAATAATTCACCCTGAAATAAAACGGCATCTCCTGCTGAAGTGCTCAAGCGCTCAGACACATAAAGCGGCTGCCCATCTATCCCCGTCGAATCGATCCATGCTGTCACTTCCTCCACTGGGGCCGGTGAACTGATACTGGATACTACGAAAATTTCCCCAGAATAAAAATCTTTAGGAGGTACTGATGTTTGATGACCGCTTTTCTCATGCCATATCAGCCAATTAGCTGTGTAATTCACGCTGGATTGAATCGTTAAAGGAAGTACTGTCATCCATTTGATAGCCGTTGAGGAGAGAAAATTATCAGTAACAGTTAACGAAATCTTATACGTGCCAGGATTTAAGAAGAGATCTGTCACATCTTTCGTGGAAAGTTGTTTGACAGTCCCATCGGGATGCTCAACCATCCAGAGAGCGGTTAACTTATCACCGTCAGGATCCGTTGATAAATTGTCGATCCGAACACTATCACCTTCCCAAACTGGCTTAGGGGACCAATCAAAATCTGCTGCCGGTGCGCGATTTATGTAAAACCACGTTTGATCTGAGTAGTTAGACCAAGCAATTCCATCAAAAACTCTAACACGTACACGAAGCTTCTCCCCTGCTGGCAAATCTTGATTTACGACCCAACTTCCTGAATTAGACATCGTTCCTTGATAGAACTGACCGGAATCAACAACCATAAGGTTGTTCGCTTCATTCGTAATCTGCAATTGGAAATACATATACGTTGTGGCCGGATCAGAATCAGATTGATTCCACTTAAAAGTAGGCCTTAACTCTGAAAAAATAGTAGGCGTCGTCTGCGACCCGCTGGGTACAGCCATGCTGGCTGTTGGTGGACGATTAGTAATAAACCAACCCGAGTTCGACCAATTAGACCAGTACTTCCCATCGTAGACACGAACTTGCGTTTGTAAAGGTTTTCCGTCATTCGGCAGCAGCCCTATGGAGAACGGATTTTCAGCAATCCATGAAGTTAACCGCGTGTAGTAGGAACATCCGTACCTCGATCCTGAGTCCGAATCCACGCTGCATCCAGATTCATAGGACCCACTTCGTGAAACATCATAATCCCCCCCAACAGAAGCGTACTTCAGCTGCATTCCGTTTTCATCCAAAACGCGGTACTGCCAGCTTTTGAATTCTGTATTCGCATCAGCATCGGATTGGTTCCATGATGGGATCAGTGAAGTCCCTGTTATTGCTGTTGGGTTTGTTCGAGTTCCGTTCGGGTATGTCAGCCATGCATTTGGGGGAAAGCCGCTGCTCATGTATTTTTCATCCCATCCAGACCATAACCCCAATTCATCCTGAACCCTTACTCTAACTTTATACACTTGATTACTGTTCAAGGTCATATAGTAGGAGGCCGACATAGGGACGACTGTTCCATCACTTACTGCATTCGCTGATCTGACAACATTGGGATTCGCATAGCTAATCCAACGGTACTGAGGATTGCTATAATAATCGTACCAGTAATACTGCACATCAATTTCGTAAGCCTTAATCATACTGTCATCATCATAATCCACAGCATTCCACGAAAAAAGCGGATTCGTAGTGGCAGATCCCGAGGGATGGTCATAATCCACACCAGAGGGTGAGATAAGTTGGACAAAAGGGGCATGATTAATCGGCGGAGCATTAAGCCAAATAAAAGCTTCTGCCCAGTCAGACCAAGCGCCAAATTCATCTTTGACAGCCACCCTGAACGTGTACATGCCCATTTCTTTTACTCTGCTTATTTTACCTTCTTCAGAGGTGCCATCAGGTAAAATGTACTCGTATTTACGATCAAGAATACCTCTATTCGCACAGTAATTGATGCCTGTAGATTCCGTCGAACATATCCCTTCTGATAACCAGCGATCCGGATCGTAGCTTTGATCATCATAAGTCACATTATAATAAGGATCCTGTGACACCTGAAGAACGCTAATCGGCCTTCTGTGAATCAATACATTTCTGATATATGGATCTGATTCCGATTGGTAAGCTCTGAAGGTAGCATTTGGGTAAGCATAATCACTAGGCGCAGGATCATCCGTCCCCCACAAAGTCATCCGATAGATACCGACCTTGTCCAAAAGTTTAATTGGATCGCCCGTAACAACTTCTCCATGGAAGGCAGAGAGTCCACTTTTGCCATCCCCGGCATCTAGAAACTTCCCTGAATGGGTATGCTCGTATTGCCATTTGTCCTTGACCTTAAGGTGTGGATCTAATTCTGGGTCATTGAACTCCGTTTGATAAGTCAACGATTCACCCGCTATACCCACATCGCTTATTTTATTGGTGTCGAGGATGGGAATCTTCACCGAGACATTACGAAACTGCGAGCCAAAACCACCAATAAATGCTCCATAACTACCCGAATTAAACGTACTATCCGAAACATCAAAAATCGGCGTCGCTCCCATCCTTACTTTTATTTTGGAGCCCCGGACAGATATTTTAAAATTAGTAAAATCTGTTGTAGGTAATGCTATCGAACTTGAACGTAATTCAGTTCTTACACCATTTATTATTTTGGATAGCGATAATCGGTTTGAAATCACTTCTAGCCTATACATATTAGTATGATTTTGTGCTCTGAAACTAATGCCCGATGGAGAATTGACACTGTAGTTCGGATTCGTCTGCATAAAATCAAAGTAATAATCAGCGTCCGAGAGATCCGTATCCTTCTTCAAAATTTGCCCCAACTCGTTCGCACCATAATCTGGTTTCGTCACTACTGCACCTTTGATCGTGTAATAGTAATACTTTTCGTAGGAACCCGTATAATCATCATCATAACTCGATATATAACTGCCCGCACTACAAGAGCCGCAGGAGGTACGGATAATATTGTAACGCCGATCCTTATAATGACGCTCATGTGCGATCACATAAAACTCACCATCTGCCCCGAAACCTGCACCATCCATCGTAAACTGGTAATCTTCATACAAGACAGAATAACTTTTCGTACTAATAGGTCTCATTCCAGCGGTAGTATATTCGGCAAGCTTAACAGCATGCTTGTTGGCGATAACTATTTTATTCAAACCGTCAACGACATAAACGAAACCATCAGCCGAAACCGTAAACCGTATATCTCGAAATGACTTTCTTTCTGTATACTCTCCGCCATTTAAATAATTGGCATCCCCACCACTATGTCTCTCAGCATCATCGTAAGGAACACTACTAATGTCAAGCCTTGTAGTCACTCCTGTGTGCTTATTGTAGGATGTCAAATAATTTGTGATTGTGCCCCTATTGCCCATGCTGTAATTACTGCTATTCGTACTACTACTGTAATTGTAATATGTATTGTTATCATCGCTATGCCCAATAACAACAACGTCAGTATCTTCGTATGTTGCACCACTTGTCAGCGGAGGTTTACTAATCGAAGATGCCGGAACGATCACCCCTGTTTCTACATCAATCCAATCCGAAGAATCACCGCCACAGTACCAACAATAATTGGGTTTAAATAAAGTAGCAGGAAGTTTTATTTTCGTCCCATCATCATTAATCTCCATAAAAGAAGAAGTACCCGCTTGATAAGATTCGGCAGGAAGCTGCAGGTAGTTTAATACACTATAACCTCTATATTCAAAGCTTTTCACCCAAGAAATATTCCCATTGGCACCTGTTCTTGTGTAATCACACCAATAATGATAGACATCATCGTCGTCGCTGTAATCCGCGTAATAATATTTGCAAGTTAAGGAGTAAGAACCTCCTTTCGCATCATAGGATAAATAGTTCCCAGGATGACTAGCTGTCGATCCTGAATAAATACCTGTTTCGTATTTGACAACGGGCTGAGAATAAGGTTTTCCCGTATTTACATTGATCGTACCACCCGTTGAATCAGCCATCAGCGTTGTTACCAACAATCCACCAATTGAGGCAACGCCATACCTTTTTCCAAGGAATTGAGTGCTGAAAAGCTGCGGAACGTTGTAGCTATGACTTGCATTCATGCCTAGTGTAACGGTTGAAGGTGTAAAAACAAGATTTGCAGCTGGTGCGTTGTAAGGAGCCTTGCCGTAATGAGACGTAAAACCTTTCGTCACCGTGTTATAGGTAAGTCCAATATTTCTCACTTTATCGAAATTTGAATTGATCAGACTGGAACCTTGCCATGGATCTCCAAAAGCCATCAGCATCTCATTCTCTTGCATGGTATTAAAAAGTGGCGGCTCCGGATTTGCACTAGTCACAGTAAAAGAAACCTCTGGCGAATCATTTGTAATATGAATTGAAAACTTTTTCGTATCCGTCAATCCCCAGTCTTCAGTGGTCTGAACCGTGACTCGATATCTACCCACTTGACTTGCTGGAAGCGATGAATAACCCCCAACTATCAATGGTATTGCTATAGGGGAGTGCTCTTCATAATTTCCATCATTATCGCTGTCATATTGATAACTTGCTGTTGTAGCAACAATGATATCGTTATCTGGACTAAAGGACATATCCTTAAAAGGGACATTTCCCCGAACAGCCATCAGCGGTAAATTAATTAAAGCGACAGGTGGTCTGTCTTCCTCAACATGAATTTGTTTAATGGCTTTATTCTCTGGTAAATTTCGCACTCCGTAATTATCCGTAACTTCAAGCGTTATGGTTTCAAAACCCACAGTAGGATAAACCAGATGTTTATTGGTCCAAAATTGCTGTGCAATTGTTCTATTTTTTGCTGGTTTACTGCAAGCGCCATTTATTGCATTGGCTGACAGTGGTCTATTTTGAACGACACGATTAGGAACGTTTATACATGGCATTGGTTCGGGGCGCATAATTTGGATCGTCGCTTCTTTTTGTGTACAAGCTCCTATCGGGTCGCACATTCGCGCTGTAATCATATGATCGCCTACTGTGTTGGGTGCAGTTAGCCCAGTTAACTTATCCTCGCCTTTTAAATAACCTTGTGATGGAAAACTTTTTATCCACGTGCTTGCGCTTTCGGCGAACCGCCATTCAAAAGTCACAGTATCATCATCAGGATCATAATGATTTGGAGCAATTTCAGGTAATAAACGAACATTCAGTCTATCGCCCACTACAGCGTCCATAATAGGTGTACGGCTGTAGTAATCAATATCTGCAAACCAGCCAATCTCAAATTGGGGAGGACGGTTGGGTGGCTTAAGTCCAATCCTAAAAGTACCAGTACCAAAATAAGAGGTCCCTCCACAGCTATCTTCAAGCTTATACTCGATTAATACATTTCCGCTCTCCAAGTTTCCTGGATATCCGAGATATCCCATCATCCCATAGGCAAAAATAGAACTGTCGCTAGTAGACGAAGCCTTCAACGTACTCCAACCATATTGTACATAGCCCCCTGTTTCTTGCGATAAAACAAACCTGCCCCTCACAGGCGTACAACCAGAAGGAATCGTCCAATCCGCTTGTATGATATTGCTTTCTTTCCACAGTATTGATGGTTTATCTGCTTTCGTAGTCCCGCTGAAATTGCCACCACTCGGTGAGCAGCTGGACTGGGGAACTATCATTTGACTCAACACATTGTTGGTTGAACTTGACTCGGGGATTGAATCATTGGAGTCGACAGAAAGTGTGATACTTTTCGTACCACTGAATATGAAGGGGACCACCTCCGTAATTGTTTGTCCAGAACTGACACCTGAGGTGTAAGTGAAAGTTTTGAAGACTGCACCATCTGCAGCCACCGTTATATTAAAAGAGGATTTGCTTGGTATATCGATACCCAGATTTTTAAACTTGATCGTGATGTTGGTACTGACATTCAAGGCAACACAGGATCCTGCGTCGATGGAAAGCGCAGCAAGATCGGGTTTGACTGGCGGGGTGTAGGTTACGTCTATGTACATTTGGTATTTGTAGGTTGTTCCTTTCCATAGGCCTATGGCGTACATTAAATAATTTCTCAATAACCCACCAGAGCCATCTAAGTCGAAAGTATCCATCACTTGAACACTCGGTACTGAATCATCTAACAGCATCATCGTGCGAATCATGCCTTTTCCTAAAATATCCCCTTTTCCATAGGCAAGCGGTTCCGCTCCATAATCTATATCAGGTTTTTCTGCTTTAATAATTTCAATTGTATTCTGAACAAGTTTATCCCCATCAGTAATATTTGCACCTACCCCAGTTAAGTTTGCAGTTGCATCTGAAAGAAACCAATTGTTTGGTCTATCCACAGTATATGCTGTTGTTACTGCGTAGCCTTCCTTAGAATAATCTGCTATCTTATCACCGCTAGCTCCATTCATGGTATATAAAGAGGATTGGTACGAGTATCGTAAGTCTGGCCCAAACATTGTAGGATTTGTATAACTAAATGACTCAGTTGTATAGCGTTTCCTTCCATAAGATGGTATCCTACCGGGGAACGGGGACTTTTCTAACCCATCATAAGCACCATTAAACTCAATTGGATATGGTGTTTTACTAGCGTTATGCTCCCATACTTCACCTTTGGGCTGTCTATAAATTTGGTGCATGGGTCTCGTCTCAGTTTTACCGTAAACAATGGTAGTTCCTCCACCAAGGTTATTTATCATTACTTTATTTGATGCAAATCTGACAGTCCCACCTGCTCCACCTTGATTGCTTAACGTAACTCCAGTTATAGAACCGTTTATTAGTGAACTGACATCATTTTCAAAGTCTTTTGTAGAGGATGATGAATATTGTGCTGAAATTGATGAAGTACTAAAATTACTTTGTTCAAAATTGTAATAAAGTCTAATAGTGCTGGTTGCATGTATTCCACTTGAATCTAAAAATTGTAACATCAATTCTATAAAAATAAGGGACATAATAGAGCGTCTTATGAATTTTTGCAGCATCTAGCCTCCTATTTACCTGCTAATATTACATGTTTTCCTAAAATGTCAAAAACAATAGAATCATTGGATATTCTATTAGGAATAGCGTAGGCAATAAATCCTTCATTTATTTGGACTGTATTAAAACGCATCCAACGAGTTAATTGTTGTTCTGACAATAATAGGTGTCTGGATGCATCCAATTGAACTAACATTTGCTGGGGAATTAAATCAGGCGTACCCACGCTAGCTTGTGTAGCATTAACTGTAAAGTTTGCAAAGATTACTTTATTTCCAGTTTTACTCGTTGATTTCCCCCAAGTGCTCATATCAACCAATTTCATATAAGGATCATCAGCATCACTCGGATCCGCAATAATCAACTGGTTCAGCTTCACCGTAACACCTTCCCCATAATTCCAAACCGTCCCAATTTCCTTGGGTTTCAATCCCAGCATCGTCCCAACATTACTGCCAGTAGCATCAATCTCTGCCTTGCTAGCAGCATACTTATCGACGGGCAATTGCTCGCCGCGTTTTACTGCCAGTATACGCTCAATGACTGTGATTGCTTGCGCGCGGGTGCTTGTCCCATATGGTGCTAAATCTGTTGTGCTTATGCCGTGAATTAACCCCAGTGATGTAGCTTCTTGCATTGTGCCCTTAAGCGCAATATCTGTGCTTCTTACAGATAGCATCGCCATCTCATAACGTTGTAATGGCTCCGAATAACCCTCTGGAAATATATCAGGTATGACGCCTTTTTCCTTCAGACGATCCGTATACGGTTTGTACCATCCCTCTCCTTCTTGCTTGTTAACTTTCTCACCAGTAGCTGCAGCAATCATCTTCATAAACTCTGCACGTGAGATGGAAGAATCAGGTTTAAAATTTCCATCGGCATAACCGTCCACATAGCCAGATTTAACCGCATCCCGAATCGCTTGCTCGGACCAATGTCCGGATATATCCCTAAGTGAGTCCGCACCTTGAGCTAGTGAATTGTAAGCATCATATCCCAACGATCCTGCACAAATAACTGAACATACGAATAAAATAACTTTCTTTTTCAACTCATGACCCTCTTCCTTATTCAATTTCTCATTTGCTGTTGTTCATATTATTTTGTTTATCAAACTGCCATAAACAGAAAAAACCGCCCTGTAATCGCATCATACTAAGCGATAACAAAGGCGGTTCTTCCGCAAGAAATTACCAAAATCTCATAATCAAAAAATACCATATAATTGTATTTTTGTAAATCGAATTTTTGGAATACATTATGAAATTGGCGTGAATATTTGTAAATCACCTAATCAATTGGAATTTGTGCAGTAGTTTCTCCATCCAAGCTCACGCATGGTTCGATCTATTGGACTTTTTCCACTGAAAATACCCCAAACGACTAAATTATCATTCCCTGTTTTGTTATAAATGAGATTCATGAGCATTCTGCAGAGCAAGAAGCTCCTCTTTGCTCAATTCTCTCACTTGTCCCAGAGCCAATGTGGGATCGAGAGCGATCGGTCCCATGGAGATTCGTTTCAAATAGACGACTTTTTTGCCGACTGCTTGAAACATACGCTTCACTTGATGAAATTTACCTTCCATTATTGTGAGTTCAATCTCAGCATGTACCCCTTCGGACTCACTTCCTCCCTGCAATATGCGCAAAATACCTGGAAGCGTCTCATAACCGTCGTCTAAGATGACCCCCTGCGAGAACGATTCACGATCCGTTTCAGTGACCTCCCACTCCACTTTAGCAAAGTACGTTTTGGGTACATGCTTACGCGGTGAAAGCAGATTATGCGCAAGCTTGCCATCGTTGGTTAGCAAAAGGAAGCCCTCTGTATCCTTATCCAGTCGTCCCACAGGAAAAACTTCGAATGGAGCATACGCTGCGTCCAATAGATCAACAACGGTGCGATCGCGATTGTCTTCCGTAGCAGAGACAACGCCCTGCGGCTTATTCATCATCAGGTAAACGAATTCACGGTACAGGACTGTTTCTCCATTCACTGTGATGACATCTGTATCAGGATTCACCTGCATACCGCTATCTTTAACTTTAGCGCCATTGACGAAAATCGCGCCTTCTTTGGCAAGGCGCTTGAGTTCAGAGCGCGTGCCAATGCCCACATGGGCGAGTATTTTATCGAGCCGTTGAGTTTGTTTCATGGCGATTAATTCCACCTCCAGCCGGGCGGGTATTCGTTCTTGAGCATCCCATCGTGCCATTTGCCCCAGCCGATGGGATGCTCTTCAATGCAGACCAGGCAGTAGCCTTTGGCTGCCTTGATCACTTCCGGGTCGCGGATAATCTCGTTCTCCGCGACTTCGAGCGTCTCGCCCTTCAGGTACCTGAGGGCTCGCTCGTCGCTCGAAGCCAAGCTCAGCGCTCGCTTGGCTTCGCGCATGCGCAGTCCCATGGCTAGCGCATGGGACGGTTCGAATCGGCCGCGGTGCAGCGAGCCGATGTACCAGCCTGGCCGCACGACTTTCAGTCCGTGCAGCTCGGGCAGCCCTGCCGGCGACGCATACGCGTGCTCGCCGTAACAGACCAGCCGCGCGGCGGCGAAGGGCTCGCTGCGCAGCAGCTCGCCCGCGAACGCCAGCAGCGGCTCCAAACTGACCGCGTGAGGCACTGCCTCCACGCGGCCCTTGCCCCGCAGCGCCTCACGGCCGCCGCGCTTCTTCACCCCTACGTCAGCGTCGCCCACGCTCGCGACCCGCTCCTTCAGTTCCACAGCACTGACTGCTCCCGCGCTCGCCCCAACTCGCTGCAAAACAGCCACATAGTGCCCTTCGCCCTTCAGTCGATGCGGCCACAGCCTAGCTGTCCCCGCCACTTCCGCCAAAGCGCTAGGTGAATACGCCCCTTCCTCACACCAAGGAGCTCTCAACCAGTCTGGATGCCCAGCACCAAACTGATCGACTGGAACAACATGGAAATCTGCATGACGATCCAGAAATTCTGCAATCTGCGCTTCGTTCTCCTCTGGAGAAAATGTGCAAGTCGAATAAACAATCCGTCCTCCGGGAGCCAGCATCTCAGCTGCTTGTCCGAGTAATTCCCTTTGCATGTCTGCAAATTCTTGAACGGAATGACGTTCCCACTGCTGCATCATTTCTTCTTCTTTACGAAACATTCCTTCTCCGGAACAAGGGGCATCGATCAGAATTTTATCAAAATACCCCTGGAAGACAGTCAACATCCGCTCCGGTTTTTCATTTAGAACTACGGCATTTCTTACGCCCGATAGCTCCAGATTTTTAACTAAAGCCTTCACGCGATCCGAATGAATATCGTTAACGACAAGCACGCCTTCGCCTTGCATTTTAGCCGCAATCTGCGTCGATTTCCCTCCTGGTGCTGCGCATAAATCGAGAACTCGCTCGCCAGGTTGTGCTGCCAGCAACTCTACCGGAGCCATCGCGCTTGGTTCCTGAATATAGTAAAGACCTGCATGATAATAAGGATGTTTACCGGGACGCTCGCCTTCTTCATAGTAGTAGCCATCCGCAGCCCATGGCACTTTGGTCAGTGTAAATGGACTTTTGGCCAAAAACTCCTCTTTAGTAATCTTAGCTGTATTCACGCGTATGCCAAACAATCTCGCTTCGTCATAGGATGCCAGGAATTGCTCGAACTCCTCTACACCCAGTAAATCAATCATTTTATCCCTAAAAAGGGTCGGTAACTGCTTCGTCATCCAACATCTTCTCTTTCATCTATAATCTCTATCTGGTCTATTGATGAACCGATTCTTCCTATAACCTATCGGTATTATAGCTGAACTGTCACCAAACAGCCAATTATTTTCAAAATACAAACAGGATATGCTATACTTTTTATAGAAGATAGTAGATAGTAAACATCATAAAGAGGTGCATGAATGAAGAAGCTGCTTATTTATCTTGGTATTGTTGTTGTTTTATTCGGGGGCTTATATTTCGTTAATCAACAGTCCACCAAATCATCGGATCAAGCGAATGCAGGCAATCCTTACGGCGTTGCGGCGTCCAAATTAAACCCGGAAACTGTGAAGCAGTTAAACGATCCGAACTATCAGAACTTGATTCTTCCTAAGGACTTGGATCAAAGACTGAAGAACAAAGAAACATTTTTCCAATATTATTACGCCTCCACTTGTCCGCATTGCAAAATCACCACACCCGTTCTTGTTCCCTTGGAAAAAGAACTCAATGTTGACGTGAAGCAATTTAATCTAGAAGAATTCAAAGATGGCTGGCAAAAATACAAAATCGATTCAACACCTACCCTTGTCTATTATAAAAATGGCGTAGAAGTGGATCGCATGGTTGGCGGTGTGCCTGAGCAAGGTTCAACTGGCGGCAACACACCTGAGATGTTCAAAGCCTTTTTCCAAAAATATAAAGGTTAATTCATCAACAAAAGCAGCGGATATCCGCTGCTTTTTTATTTACTTAACTTATTTTTGCGCTTTCGAAGCATCGCTATTACCAACAGGATTAAGGGAATAACAAAACCGAAAGTAGCCGAGTAAAAAAGCCATATTTTCGTAGCAAATTTCATGAAATAGGCAACATCGGGGTAGGCGACAATGGAAAGCACGATCAGAATCATCCCCAGCGGCAAATATAACTGCCTGATTTCCTTCATTCTGAACACTTCACCAAACGTCAGGGTCGCAGCGTAGAAACAGATCGTCAATTTAAAATAGATCGTGATAAACCAGATGCCAGCCATAATAACTTCCAAACGCTCAAGAAAGGATCCGATGCTAATTTTTTTAGCCAAGCTATAGCTGGGGTACATTTGAACGGCCGTTAATTGATCACCCAACACAAGAATGGAAAAAAGCGATATCAGAATCAATAACACCCCGCCGATGGAAACACCAACCAAGAATGACTTCCCTAGTTTCTTCGTCGAATTAATAAATGGAATAATCATTAAGAAAACAACAAGCTCTAAATAAGGCGTTCCAATCAAAGGAATTGATGCTCTTACAATCGGCTTAAGACCATAGCCCAAAATAGGCAGCATGAATTTAATATCTACTTGGGTAGGAAGGAAAATAAACATCAAAAAGAAGAAGAGAAGGACCCAGGGCAGAAAAATTTCTGATGTTCGTGTGAATGTTTCCAAGCCATTGCGGATCCCCAGAATGACAATGGATAGAAAGAAAATGTGTGTAAATTGCAACGGTGTATCCACTAATACCTGGGTTGTAATGAAGTCCCCAAGGTTCCTTAGAACTAGCGCTGCAAGTATAAAGAAAAAGCAAAAATAGAGAAAACCTACCCCTTTGCCAATCCATGTACCCATAAGTTCTTCACAATAAGTAACGAGCGTCTTGCCCGGAAAGCGCCCCCCTAGCGAGTACAACAGAACCACCAAGATTAAACCGACAAGCAAGCCAAGCAGTGCCGCAATCCAAGCATCTTGTTTGGCATCATAAGCAAGTCCTGAAGGTGCTATGAGAATAGAGCTGCCAATTGTAAAGAGAATCGTGAGGATGGTGAATTGATGAACACCGATTTTACCTTTCTCAATCATGACTGACACCTCTATTTTAGGATACCAAAAACATAATCGCTTACAGGCTTATAAATATAAGTAAGCAAATCTAGCGGGTTGAGAAGCTTCACACGCAATTCCAGCAGAATGCTAAGCAAGGTCCCTATGAGAAGGATTGTAAAAAAGATCCAGCTTTCCAGCTTTAACTTTTTCTTCAGCAACGAAGGACCTTCTATGAAACCAATAATAGCACTAATGATAATGGTCGTAAGAGAAGTTAACACAAGGATTTCACTCCTTTGAACGCTCGATTAAAGAGTTATTTATGGTCCCCAGGCGTCGAATTTGCACTTCAACACTAATATGAACTTTCAAATCTGCAAACTCGTTTTCCCAATTCGATTTTATTCGCGTCCAAGTCTTAGGCGCTGCATCTTCAATGGCCTCTCCAAATCCAAAAATGTCGGCCTTATTTTTCTTCGCTTTCTGGATAACATTCTGCATAACACTGGTTAAATTTTTTTGAGCGATTTGCTCTAATTCCGTTATGGTTTGCGGATCTAACAAATCAATTTCGCATTGAACCTCGCTGATATTCTGCTCCACATAAACACTAAGATTGATCTCAGGCTTACCATTGACGATCTTGCCTTTCATTTTCGTTTTTTCCCGGATGATTTCTAAGGATAACGTTCCATTCTCTTGCGGGCACGTCAGATGTCCCATGGTACTTTTGACATTCCCCATAACATAGTTGTAGCCCTTACTTTCTTCTTCATTCAGCCAATCCACTAGCTTGTCTTTCTTGAATAGGGCTAACCCCGAATACTCTAAGAAGGCTTCAGGCGAAGTTAGGTTTAAATTCCCCTTGCTTTCTCCCTTTTTACTATCTCCTTTGATGATCAATCCCGTCAGTACAGCCTCTCTTGTTGGATCTCCCAGATTGGTTAGAAACCGGTCTAACTGAACACTTACCGTTGGTGACCAAGATTTCTCCGAAGTTTCCAATGTCTTAAACATTTTATTGGCCGGTATTCTCTCAATTGGCGTTAGAATCCTTAAAACTTTGTTCGCTGTTGTCCCTTTGGCAACGATGATATAGAAGTCAGAACGCACTTCATGATCTCTGGAGACACCGTCCATTACTTTGGAGATGCCATGCCGGGCAAGCTCTTCCCCAATCACCAGAATGCGCAGATGAGAAGCAAAAATTTTCCGCGGAGCCATCGTTGTCATCTTCCGAACAGCCTCCAGCGTTGAGACGCCAGAAGCTGATAGGGTGGTAATTGGGGTGCTGTAGCCGCTCCCTTTTTTGGCAGCAACTTCATTCGGATTTACGATTTGTGATGTAACTAAAAATTCTTTATCGCTCTTATCAAACCCCACGCCTACCGTGATAGCCAAATCATTCAATTCATGTCGATCCCAGCAGCCGGAGAGTACACAACCAAGCAAAGTAAGTATGCAAAAGATACAACCCAACTTCTTCATACTGGCTGAACCCCCTCCTTACTCGCGTTCCGGTTTCGATTGCGGAGAATTGTTTTCCCGAATTTGATTCTTAGGACTAATAAAGCGCGGTCTTGAGAAAAGCCCCCACTGCGGCAATCTGATAATGGTATCTTTCTGATCTGCTAGGACAAAAGGAGCCATTGGCGACATGTAAGGCACACCGAACGAGCGCAAGGTGCACAAATGCTGCACCATGCCGATCAATCCAACCGTAATTCCGAATAAACCAAATGTGGCGGCAAACATCATCAGAATAAACCGTAAAATACGTATCGGAATGCCCATGCTGAATGCTGGGATCACGAAGTTGGATATCGCGGTAATCGCAACTACGATAACCATGGCGGGAGAAACCAATCCCGCATCTACGGCACCTTGTCCAATGACCAAGGCACCAACGATCGATACAGCTTGGCCGACCGTCTTAGGCAGACGCACTCCGGCTTCACGCAAAATCTCAAAGGTTACCTCCATCAGCAGCGCCTCGACAAAAGCTGGAAAAGGGATGCCTTCTCGCTGTGCAGCCAAATTAAAAAGCAAAGAACTAGGGACAAGTTCTTGATGAAAGGTCGTAACGGCGATATAAAATGAGGGAGCCATCAACGAAATAAAGAAGCAAATATATCGCAAAATGCGTATCAATGTAGCAAATTCGGAACGTTGATAGTAGTCTTCAGCCGATTGAAAAAACTGCACGAACAGCGCAGGCGCTTTCAGGATAAATGGCGTCCCATCCACCAAAATGGCAACGCGGCCCTCAAGGAGACCAGCGGCCGCCACATCCGGTCGTTCTGTATTGTACATCGTGGGGAACGGCGTAAAGGTTTCATCTTGAATAAGCTCTTCAATATTGCCGCTTTCCAGAATTCCGTCAATATCAATTCGTTGTAATCTTGTTCGTACTTCCGCTACAATTTTGTCACTCGCAATTCCGTTAATGTACATCATGGATACAGTCGTCTGTGAAACTCGGCCAATCTTCATCGTTTCCAACCACAAATTTGGACTCTTGATCCGCCTGCGAATGAGTGAAATGTTCGTGCCAATGGATTCCGTGAATCCGTCTCGCGGTCCTCTCACAACGGATTGCGTGGAAGGTTCTTCCACAGATCGTTGGTCTCCTCCGCCCGTATTTACGGAAAAAGCAACAGAGTGGCCATTGATGAATAAGACGGTTTCACCGCACATCATGTTTTCACATAGTTCGGCGAACGTTCCTACTGTTCTGACTTCTCCACTGGTTCGAAGCATGTTTTTAATCAAATCAGGGTACAAGTAGAAGCCGGTATTGATCTCTTCCATCAACTGCGCCGATCTTGCGCTCAGCGTAGACATCATATCTTGAAAAAAAGCCTTATTGACTAATTGTTCCAAATAAACATAGCCAATTCTATGATCGGTCTCGACATCCAAGATGAGATCACCCGTTATGATATCAGAGCTATTGCCAAAAATCTTTTTCACTTGGGCGATATTTAAGCTGTTATCTTGAAAAAGGCTTTGACTAAGCTCTGGCTGAACGGGCATCTGGGCAGGCGGTGTCAAGATTCGTTCACGATTAAATATTTGATGTAGCGTTTTTTTCCATGTTCTCATGCTTTCGCCACCACCAAACTCTAAGAAATTACAAATGTCTTATGGCAAAGTCTCCCCTATATTTTGCAAAATTATGTATTTTTCATCGATCGTTTTAATTCACAAAAACAAAAAACCTAGAACTGCACTTTAAGCTTACACTTAAAGGCATGCTGTTCTAGGTTCTAACTTTATTCGCTATTTTCATGTTGAGGCGGATCCAGCTTTATTTTCAGCAGCAGCTGCTCAAGCTCCTCGTCCATAATTTGAATATCCAAATCATACGGAGCGAACGGTTCTATTTCGAATTGAAGCAGCTTAGTTAAGTAGGCTTGACTGTCTTGAATCAATTGGCCCAAATTAATACCAAGTGAATCAGCAGGATATGGAGCAAGCTTTTCTAACCCTGCACTAAAGAGCTTAATCGAGCCGCTTACGTTTCCGTTCGCATGATGATAAAGGCCCACTGCAACCTGCAGTAGACCTTGATATAAAGGGCTTCGGCCTTCTTCCAGCCAAAGCTCCTCCATGACTTCATGACATTCAAAATAGTCCCGTTGATCATTGAAATAGTACAAATAAGCTACATATAAACGATCGTAGGAGTCCATAGATTAGTTATGTTCTCCTTTTTTGGCTCGGAAGATCGCAGCCTCAATATCAGCAGACAAATCACTTAATCCATCTTCGGTTTCCCAGATTTCATTAAATCTTAGTTGAAACTGTGCGGCCTCCCGCACACGATGATAGAAGTAAAGCTCCTGAATATTGTTAAGCACTTTATTAATGAGATTCGAGTTATCCTCAAACATCTTCTGAGACTCCACAATCTCACCGCGTATACTGGACATCTCTTGATCTAATAGATAAGCTGCTTCAGCCGCTTTGCTAAGGCGGGATCTAACATCCGCTGGCAATTGCTCTTTATATTTATAATTTAAAGAATGCTCGATCGTTGCCCAGAAATTCATAGCTAGCGTCCGAATTTGCACTTCTGCTAATATCCGTTTCATGCCTAATGCCGTTTGTACGGGGTATTCAATAATGATATGAAAGCTGCGGTAGCCGCTTGGTTTCTTATTCGTCACATAATCTTTTTCATAGACTACGTTCATGTCTTGTCGACTTCGGATCAGAACTGCCAGACGTTCGATGTCTTCTACAAACTGGCACATAATTCGAATGCCGGCAATATCTTCGATGCCTGATTCCAATTGATCCATTGGCACACTTAACCGTTTGGCTTTTTCCAGTACACTCGATATTTTTTTGACACGTCCTGTAACGAATTCAATAGGAGCATACTCTTCTCTGCTTTTCAGTTCGCCACGCAACGTTTTAAATTTTACTTTCAACTCTTCTACCGCTTGTTCGTAAGGCAGGAGAAATTTCTTCCAGTCTCGTCCATCCATCCTTTTATCCTCCGTTTCGAAAGAAGTCAGTTCTGATCAGCACCGATTGCCTGGGAAATATGAGTAAAACCATCTCTCTTTAATAACTCTGCCAACCCTAGATTTATCCTCGACAATAGGCCTGGACCTTCGTAGATTAAGCCGGTATATACCTCAACTAAACTCGCGCCAGCACGTATTTTGTCATAGGCATCCTGAGCCGTGAAAATCCCGCCCGCCCCAATGATCGGAAGCTTGCCTTCCGTTAATTGATAGACGCGTCTGATAATTTCCGTGGAACGATTCGTAAGAGGGCTTCCGCTAAGCCCGCCTGCTTGTTCACGATTCTGATGCACAAGCCCTTCTCTACTAAGCGTTGTGTTGGTTGCGATGATGCCGGAGACGCCGCTTTCCTTAATGGATTGCACCGTTAATTCCAACTCATCGTCCGTGAGATCAGGCGCGATTTTAACCAACACCGGTTTGCTTGCGTGACCACTCTTTTGCTGTTGAAGCTGCATTTCGGCAGTGACGGCATCGAGCAATCGCTTCAAATCATTCCCATGCTGTAAATTACGCAAATCAGGTGTATTTGGTGAGCTAATATTCACTACAAAGAAGTCACCATATGTATATAACTCGCGAATACAAGCCCGATAATCCTCTTCGGCCTGTTCATTCGGTGTTGTTTTATTTTTACCTATATTAATGGCCACCGGGATCTCCCGTTTTCCTGTCTTCTGCAGATTTCTTGCCATTTCATCCGTGCCGACATTGTTAAAGCCCATCCGATTGATTAGCGCTTTGTCTTCCGGAAGACGAAATAGCCGCGGCAGCTCATTGCCCGGTTGTGGTTTTGGTGTAATTGTCCCAACTTCCATGAAACCAAAACCTAGTTGTGAGAAACCTTTGACAGCTTTCGCATTTTTATCTAAGCCTGCTGCCAGGCCTACCGGATTTGCAAAGTGCAAACCCCATAGTTGCTGGGCCATCGCTTGTGATGGGGCAACGCCATACATCGCTTTGAGGAGTTGTTTTCCTCCGGGAAATTTACTTACGGCACTTAGGCCGTCAATGGTTAAATGATGCGCTTTTTCCGGATCCATTCGGAACAAAATTGGTTTACCTACGTTCTTATACAGCATGTCCTATGCACTCCGTTCTCTAATGACTCTAACAGTCAGTTTAGCTGACAATGTGCAAATATGCAATCCACTGTATGGCTAAAATCCCATTTTTCAAACAAAAAATCCCCGCTCCATGTAGGTTGCAAGGGGAATCCGTTAGCACTATATCAACACTATACTTCTGTTCGTTGAAGCATTCGTTCCAGGTGCATCGTCAAGTAGCCCGTTTCGTCATCCGGCACTTCGAGCTGGAGCGTATCACTGAGCATCAAGGAGAGCACTTTTGCTTTCACATAAGTATCCCCGTACTCTTCTTTTATTTTATCCAGCAAGGAATTTTGAAGCGTCTTTTTTTGCTTTACCCGTTCAATGACGCCTTTTAAATGGCTGATAAAACGTAAGGTAGAGAATGAATCATCGAAATTAAAGCCTAATTCCTTGGCCGATTCAATCGTCTGCGAAACCACTCGAACGACGGCTAACGAATCCGCAGCCTGCTCTTTTTTGCGAGCACTGTTGAAATGCATCGTCAGGAAAGCAACTTCATCCTCCGGTAATTTGACATCCAGATGGTCATTCAAGAAATCAACCGCTTTCTTAGCTACCTTGTATTCCTCTGGATACATATACCCGATTTCATACGCAAAAGGGTTGGTAATGAAGATCCCGCGTTTTTGGCGCTCAACAGCAAAGTTAATATGATCAACTAAAGAAGCATGTATCGTTTCGGAAAAGTCGCCTTCGAGCATACTTTGCGCATACGCGATGACTTCCTCTGTGATTCCAATAATTTTCACATCAACTGCATTTAATATTTGTTCATAGTTTTTGAGCACTTCCGAAGTGTGCAGCAGAAACTCCTGGGTAATTTCAGCTTCATTAATAAGCATACCTGGCGTCTTCTTGAATCCAATCCCCTTGCCGAAGGCAATTGAATTTTTGCCGGAAGTCAAATGGGCCATCACGACATTATGTGATAGAACATGAATAATCGTTCTTTCAATCATAAGACACCTCCGCGTTCTTAGGTTTGTCCTGATTTGTCTTTATGTAAGTTCAGCATAGGTTTAATGCTTTCACGAATTTGTTCCGATTCTGTACCGAACACCACATGTATATTTCCCTTGCCAAGCCTGATAACCCCGATGGCTCCAAGTTCTTTGAGTTCATGATCAATTACCAAATGATCTTCATTCACTAACAGCCGTAATCTGGTTATGCAAGCATCAATGGAAACAATATTCGCAGCTCCGCCAATATGCCTTAAAATACGGGAGGGACGGTCTTCTACGCGCGCAACCTTAGTAGAATCTGGTTCGGCTTCGACATCCGACGATTCATCACGGCTCGACACTTTTAACGGAAAGAAGTGCAAGTAAAAACGAAAAGTTGCATAATATAAGATAAAATACCCGGCTCCAACGATAATAACCCAATATGGTTTCGTAGATACATGCCAACTCAGAATAAAGTCAATAAATCCAGCCGAAAAGCCAAATCCCATTTTGACTTGAAGCATATTCATGATCAGCATGGAGCAGCCTGTCAAAACAGCATGTATCACATAGAGACCAGGTGCCACGAACATAAAGGCAAATTCGATCGGTTCCGTTATGCCCGTCAAAAAGCTGGTTAACCCTGCACTAAGCATGACGGACACGATCAGCGTTCGATTGGCAGAAGATGAGCTTCTGATAATGGCTAATGCTGCTGCAGGAAGACCGAACATGATGACGGGGTAAAAGCCGGTCATGAACATTCCCGCTTCAGGGTCTCCTGCGAAAAATCGTGAGATATCGCCATGGACAATTTTGCCCGTATCTGTGGTATAATCCCCGATTTGAAACCATGCCATATTATTAATAATGTGATGCAACCCGGTAGGAATTAAGAGCCTATTCATAATGCCATAAATGAGAACACCGACATTCCCATTATCTACAATCCACAAGCCTATAACACTGATAAATTTCTGCACGGGAGGCCAGATGTTTCCCATCAAGACACCAAGGAATACCATCACAAGCGACGTAAGTAAAGGCACAAATCGCTTGCCCCCAAAAAACCCAAGTGCTTTAGGCAATTTAATGTGTTGGAATCTGTTAAAAAACAACGCCGACAAACCGCCGACAAGCATGCCGCCCAATACGCCCATGTCCATCCGTTCGGCAGAATCGGTCCCCGTTTGAAAAAGCTGCAGGACATTGTTGAACACCAAATAACCAACTGTGGCTGCGAGTGCAGCAATGCCATCACCGGAAGTTAATCCAATGGCAATGCCAATCGCAAAAATTAATGGCAAATTATCAAAGATTGCGCTTCCCCCAGACTCAAAAATATGAGCCATCTGCATCAGAAAGGGATCATCAAAAGTCATTTTGCCAATACGTAAGAGAATGGATGCCGCCGGCAGCACCGCAATCGGGATCATCAAAGAACGTCCTATTTTTTGCAATATATACATCATTCTCATATGAGTTCACCTTTAAGCCCACAAGTTTGGCCGTTTCTTGTTTGCTCTTGCTTATATCCCAATTATAGTAGAAAGAACACCCTCCTGGAAGGATAAAATCCTCTAGGATAAGGTGTTTTTTCTATGCAAGCCAATATACCGTTATTTCACCGCTCCGGCCGTAATCCCACTTGCAATTTGACGCTGGAAAATCATATACACAATCAGTGTAGGTACCGTTGTTATCAGAAGTCCTGCGAACAATGGGCCCCACTCTGTGCGATATTGCATCTCAGCTTGCATAACAGCAAGACCGATTGGCAGCGTATATTTCGTCGGGTCACTGTTGATAACAACCCCTAGGAAATACTCGTTCCAGTTGTTCAGCATGTTCGTGATCATAACGGTAACCAGTCCAGGCTGTGATAATGGCAGCATAACACGGAAAAATGTCCCGTAATGCGAAGTTCCATCAATGATGGCTGCTTCTTCAATTTCTTTCGGTAATGATTTATAGAACCCTACGAGCAAGAAAATACCGAATGGAAGATTCAACGCTGCATAAACGAGAATTAACCCGATTAACGAATCCGTCAAATGCAAATCACTTAGCAAGAAGAACAGTGGAATCAGCGCAAGCGCGAAAGGGATCATCATCGAAGCAATATAAATGGTAAAAATGAGTTTGTTTCCTTTGAAATCATATCTTGCTAAAATATAAGCCGTCATAGCAGCCAATATCATGCCTAACAGCGTACTGCCCACAGTTACGATAATGGAATTCGCGAAATAAGTATTAAAGTTATATTTACTCCAAACATAGGAGAAGTTTTCCCAAAGCAGCGGGAATTTCGGTAAAGCCCATGGGGCATTTAAGAAAAATTGTTGATTATTTTTGAGTGCGTCCAGTAATGTCCAAATTAATGGATACAATACGGCTACACTCCAGATCAGAAGAATGATCCAAACAAGCATTTTGGCTAACGGATTTTTGATGACCATACGATGGCTCCCCCTCCTTCAGAATCAGGTTCTAAGATGACCTTAATGCATTTCGATCGTTTCTTGGCGCATAACGCGCTGCAAGATAAGAGTTGTGATCAAGGAGATGATGAGAATCAACACTCCGATGGCTGCTCCATAACCGAAATGATATTGTTGAAATGCCATCCGATACAGGTAAGATCCCATAACTTGGGTCGTATTATCCGGCTGTCCGCCACCCGTCATCAATTGCACGATGACAAAAGATCCGTTAAGTGTTGTAATCACGATGTTAACAATAGAAACTTTAATTTGCTCCCAGATAAGCGGCATGGTGATGTTGCGGAATTGCGACCATTGACCGGCTCCATCTATATTAGCTGCCTCATAGTAGGAAGCAGGAATATTCACGATTGCAGCAATCATCAGGATCATATAGAAGCCGATACCAGCCCAAATCGTTGGAGGTAATAGCATCCAGATCGTGTGCTGTGGAAAACCTAGCCAAGTGATATCGACCTTATGATCTGTAAAGAGTGACAAGAACGCATTCAAGAATCCAATTTGCGGATTGTAGATAAAGTTCCAAAGTACACCGATAACAACGACCGAAATGACATTTGGGATAAAGAAGATTGCCCGGAAGAAGCCGGATCCCTTTATACTAAAACGAGTTAATGCTACAGCGAAGAACGTCGCCAAAATCATGATGCCAATGACTTTGCCTACCACGAGGAAATAGTCATTTCCAATGGCTCTAAGTACAATCGGATCTTTAAATAATTCAACAAAGTTATCGAAACCAATAAATGTGCTGTTCTCTGACATTCCTGACCAATCATAGAATGACTTCTGCAAAGCCTGTATAACAGGGTAGATCGTAAATACACAGAAGAACAAAAAAGTCGGAATGATGAATGAAGCGATGAACAAATTCCGTTTCCACATTTTTGACTTGGCCTTCATTCTATCCTCACCGTCCTATCATTAAAATGGCGGAGAACTCCTAAGGCCTGCACCTTACTTGTTCTCCGCACTGCTTCATTCAGTTATTATTTCTTTTGTTTCGCTACAACATCCGTAACACGTTTAACCCACTCATCAGGTTTAATGGTTCCAATAGTCAACGCAACTGTTGCATCCTGCATCGCTTTATCCACGTCAGCCGCGAACGAGACGGTTGGAACAACAATTGTATCAGGAGAAGACAAGAATTTGGCTGCATCTTTAACGAAGTTAGGCGCTTTGGAAGAACTGATGTCACCTTTAATGTTAGAAGGCGCACCACTAAGCTCTGCCCACTGGGATGCTTGTTTTTTGGAGAATACGAACTGCATGAATGCTTTGGCAGCATCTTTGTTTTTTGCTTTTTTAGCAATTGCGAACGTTGAAGTTGAAGTGTTAGCTACCACTTTTCCACCTTTATCTTGCGTGATGGATGGAATGAATCCGAAATCGAAAGTAGCTGGAACGTCTTTGGCCATTTCGTTTGGCAGCCACAGTCCGTTCGGAATGAAAGCATCTTTGTGCTGCAGGAACAAGGATTGGGAATCCGTGTGATTGATTTGCACGGAAGCTTTGTCGATGTAGCCTTTGTCTCGAAGTTGAACGATTTTGTCCAAACCTTTTAGAATAGCTGGGCTTTTCCAAGCATCAAGGTTGTTTGCAGCCATATCTTGCAGCAATTTGTAGTCATTGTTGTTAGCTGACACGATAGCTGGGTACAAGACGGAACCATTGATGTAGTAAGGATATTTACCTGTGTGAATGAATGGATTGATGCCTGCGCCTTTGATCGTTTCACTAACTTTCAAGAAATCTTCGAAATCTTTTGGCTCAGCCCAACCTTTTTCTTTGAAGAGCGCTTTGTCATAGAAAATACCCCATGAGCTCATAACGAAAGGAATGTTGTAGATTTTGCCATCGTATTGCGGTGGTTGTTGGGCAAGCAAATCAAGAATTTTCTCGCCGTCCACGTTTTTCGCGTCTTTCAACCAATCTGTCAAGTCTTCCAGTTGTCCGTCCGTCACCATTTGGCGATCAAACAATTCAGGTCCATCGATATATACGAAATCAGGTGGGTTACCAGCGATCCAACGGGGTTTCATTTGTTCGTTGATTTTTGGTCCCGCACTTTCTTTAATTTTCAACTCTGGGTTTGCTGTTTGGAAATCAGCAATAACTTTTTTCCACCATTTATCGCCGTAGCCGCCGACAAAGTACTGGATTTCAAAATCACCGGTTAATTTTTTTGCGCCAGCCGGTGTTGCCGCTGCTGTAGCAGCCGCTGTTGGAGCTGTTGAAGCAGCCGGTTTCGTTGTTTCTGTTGGTGTTGCCTTACCGCAGCCTGCAGCTACAAGTACCATGGATGCAGCTAAGCCCATTGTCGACCATTTCTTCATATTCATGTGTTCATCTTCTCCCTTTTTTAATCTGATTGTTTGTTTGAAATTTATGAAGTAGCTTATTCCTGGGTTAACATTCCTCAGTAGTTTGTGCTACCAACCCCTTTCGCAATTCAATAAATGGAAAAATAAAAAGGGCATAGTTATAGAAGAAAAACTTGCTTTCTTCAATAACTAATGCCCTTACGGTAACATGTTATTAAAACTGACATATTCAGTTGTTTTATTCGCTTCGTGTGATTAAATCTTACAATAAAATGACATCATCGTCAATACATCTTTTTTATTTTCTTTTTCATATTCATATTCTATGATCCAGCTCACTTATGCTATGATAGATCATATCGTTAATTCCGAAGAAAAGGGTGATTCTTATGTCCAAACGCAAACCATTAACCGTGAACCGCAAGGCCAAAGATGAAGTAAACAAGAAAGCCATCATTTGGACAGGATCCATATTTGTTGTTGTGATAATCGCCATGACCTTACTGCTCATTTTGAACAAATGATGCCGTTAGAAATGATTGATTTCTTCACAATTTGAATTGTAATCGCTTTCGATTTTATTGTCAAGCGTTTCTTCTAACACATTCTGGTTAATTACACAAAACCTAGCCTTCGGCTATGTCTCCAATCCAATGAACATTGAGGCAAACCCCTTACGAACTCAATACCCTTTATTTGAGCAAAATCGGTCATTCTGAAAATCTAATGAATTCCAGAGGCGCTATTTCAAGCAAACGATCACTTTACCGACTAAAATCTGCTCGATAGCGCCAATACAGTTCATAAAAATCGCCAAAGTAGCCATTTTCTCGTCTATAAGCATAGTACAGTTCATTAGATGTCTTGGCTGCCGCGCCGCAACGGCGATACTTTAGGTGGAAGCTTCGCTCCCCCTTTTAGTTGTGCCTATCTTGGCTGGGCGCGCTATGTAAAACAAAACCGTCCTAGGCAAGCGTAGGACGGTTCTTTACGTTAATTTCTTTCATTAGTCAAGCCATTTGTACTTCTTCCCAGGGTTTTCTTCCTTCGTTTGCAGAGGAAGATTGAAGGATTGATCCGGTTTTCCTCTTCCAGCACCTGATCCTGGCCCACCCGCTCCAGGACTGCTGCCTCCCTCTGAATCTGGCGGCAGCACCCCCTTGCCAATCGTTACTTTGGTTTCGTGTGGAACCATATTGAAGAGTTCTTCGACGTCTGCCTGCTGCATGCGAACACAGCCATGCGACTCATCCTTTCCGATACTGGACGGTTTGTTAGTTCCATGAATAGCATATAACGTATCAGACAAAGTCATGCCCCGACTGCCAAATTCTCCATTCGATTTCCCGTTAGGATTACGCACTTTCTCGCTGATTACAAACTCACCCTGCGGCGTCTTCTCTCCCCCCAAGCCAACTGGATAGCTGCGGATGATATAATTCCCGCTCACAAGAGCCAACTGATGCTTATCCGTGTCAATCACGATACGGAGCGGTTCTCGCAATGGGTCAGCCGACGATTTAGGCGATGAATTAGCCGATGTCACTTGTTCTTTGGCTGGTTGTTGCGCAGACTCCCCCGCTTCAGGCACTTGTTTAATATCTTGCGGTTTGCCTGCCTTCGCACTCTCATTCAACTTGCTGACAACTTGGGGGAATGCCTCCTGCATGTCCGGCGTAAGCCCCGGCAATAGATTGTTCGGGTATGGCTGTGTCAGTTGCTCAGGTTTCTCCGGCATAGCTCCGGTCCTCTTTTGATAAGCTTGGACAGCGCTCTGCAAAACAATTGCTTGCTCCCGTTCGCTCATCCATTTGGTAATAGTCGGAATTAGTGAAGTGCTGTCTGCAACTTGACAGGAACAAATTTGAGATTGGTAATAGGCTAGTGAAGCCTTGCCATCGCCTGTACTCTTGGATTCTACGCTGACCAAAGGTTTGACAGACTTATTCCATTCTTGCCATCTGCCGTCCGTGCTTAGAGTGGGTTCCATAATGACAGACTCCCCTGCTCCCGAACTTCTGGAGGCAAGAACTTGCTGGAGCTTCTTGCCCCAATTTCCTTCTGACAAATATAACTTCACACCATTGGAACTATCGCCTCCAGTTTCCTGCTGGGGAATTGGCGTTGAAGCCGCCTCTGAAGAGGCTGATTTGCTCGTATTCTTCGTATTCAGACTACCTGGAACATTATCCTTGGCCAAATCCATCGCGGCGGGCACGGCTAGCAGCAATAAGAGGATCATCGCGGGCAGCCATTTTCCTTTGCCGCTTGATTTCCCCTTAGCAGGAGCCTGAATATCTTTTTTTGCGCCGTTTGGAGGATAGGTAGGAAGCGGACCTTCAATCGTTATCTTTTGCCGCTCAAAAGCCTCGTAAATCTCCCCAGACTGGGCAAAACAGTAGGCTGCCTTGCCTTCTTTCCCTTGTGCCGCATATTCTCGACCAAGCAAATACCACGCCATTTTATGATCAGGATGTTCCTTAACATATTTTTTGAGATAAAGAGGATCTTCGATGGGATTATGCTGGAAAAAACGATCCAACTGATCATTGCGATTATTCTCTTTCAAGCTGGAAACCTCCTATTGCCAATTAAGACTCTAACTGCTTTATCGGCAAAAATAGCCAAGAGATGAAGTCGCAAAAAAATGAGCTAGAACAAAGGTGCCCCTTTGTCTAGCCCATCGCAAGGTTATTGCTTACTTCTGATAAGATTTGGTGCGTAAAATGGCTGTCTGATGCGGTGCATCCCACTGTACATCCAGACCAATTTGTTCCGCAAAGAATCTAACTGGCACATACGTACGGCCTTGTTTCACGTAAGGCGAAACATCCGTTTCTATGGTCGCAGACGTGTTGTGACCGGCGTCCTTGCGGCTAATGCTCTTTTCTCCAATTGTTAATTCGATCGTCACATCACCTTTGGTGAGTTGCACGATTGATTTCCCCGCTTGCTCCGCATACTTAACCTCATAGCCGAATGTCTTGCTTATAGCGCGAACCGGAACCATGGTACGACCATCCTGAAACTCAGGCTGGGCATCGAAAGAAATCAAGCTCGATCCGCTGACAACCTTCACTTGCTTATCGTTTCCGATATTCGTTGGCAATTGATAAGGAGCAATTTTGCGAACTTTATTATTCAAAGAATCGGCAACGACGATATTCCCCTGAGCCGTTACAAGGACATCACTTGGACGATAAAATTCCGCAGCCTGTTCCACACCATCTGACTCACCTGTCTTGACAGTGCCCGCGATGGTAGTTACCTTTCCATTTAGCAAATAACGCACCGCATGGTTAAGGCTGTCTGCTATAAGTACCCCGCCTTCGGAGGTTACAGCTAGGCCTTTAGGAAAATCAAACTTCGCTTTGAGTGCATCGCCATCAGCATAATCACCAGACGCATATAATTCATTTTTGGCGTACAATGCACCCCCTGAGGTTGAACCCGCAAGTGTACTTACTGTCCCTGCTTTTAAGTCAATGTAACGAATGCGTTGGTTCCCTGTATCACTTACATACAGATTCCCTTTACTATCCAAAGCTAATCCGCTCGGCTCATTGAATTTCGCTGTTGCCAAGCTGCCATCTTGATATTCCCCGGCAAAAGATGCTTCGCCTGGACGAATCTCGATAGCACGTCCAGTAGTAGCGTTCAACGTGGACACACTGCCATCCGCGGCAATTTTACGAATCACATGATTCAAAGAATCAGCGACGTACACGATCCCGTCCGCAGTTACCGCTACATCCGTTGGGTGATTGAAGCTTGCTGAGGTGCCCTTGCCGTCTTTGTTTCCTAAGACACCATTACCAGCCAGTGTCGTCACTTGCCCGTTCGTATCGATTCTACGAATGGCATTGTTGCCTGAATCGGCTACATAGACATTCCCTTTGGCATCAACAGCTAATCCCGTCGGTTCGTTAAAAAATGCTTCGTTTGCTTTACCGTCCAGCAACCCTCCTGTCGGGAAGCCATTGCTGTTCTTCGAGACAATAAGTTCAGGACCTGCAAAAGTCGTAACAGTTCCACCAGTTATTTTGCGAATCTGATGATTGCGAGTGTCTGCAACTAGAATACTGCCGTCTGCCAATTGCACGACACTGCCTGGAGCCCGAAAAGCAGCGCTTAACGCAGCTCCATTGTGATCTTCGAAATCGCCAATTCCCGCGATTGTGGATACATCCGAAAGAATTTGGCCATTGCTTGAAAGAAGAGCATCAGCAGACAATCCTGCTGCCAAAGCCGACGAACCTCCAAGAAAGGTTGCCGCTATGAGAGATGAAACGAATATATGTTTGAGTGGTTTCATTGGTTTCTCCTTTTGATTCTAACGATTCTAAGTAACGTTTAGGGACGTGGATTATTTGCCGTAAAAGTAACAAATGGGTTGATGGTGTACGGAACAGCAACAGTCTGAACAGAACTGCCATTTTTGCGAACAGCTACAATTTTACCAACCTTAATGGTGTGTGTCCCTGCACCATACATCGGGATCGATGCTAGTTTCTTCTTGCCGACAACCGAAATATTATTGGGCTGACTTCCGAAATTGGTTACCGTGTAA
The DNA here is from genome assembly GCF_022163125.1 of Paenibacillus sp. HWE-109. Classification (NCBI taxonomy): domain Bacteria; kingdom Bacillati; phylum Bacillota; class Bacilli; order Caryophanales; family Paenibacillaceae; genus Paenibacillus; species Paenibacillus sp. HWE-109. The sequence continues at coordinate 4,777,555 of NZ_CP091881.1, forward strand.
ATGAGTTCAACGTTATTAGCATCTATGTGCTCACTAACATTATCTGCGCTAGTAGCGCTGTTAAATATTTCACCATTAATCGTTGGCGCATTTCCATAGTTCGCACCACCAAAGCCATAAAGCAAATGAACTTCTACGCCATAAATATCATTCGCATTAACGAAATCACTTAAATAAATATCCAAATTAAAATTGGAAGAGTTTGGATCTAACGTAGCCCCTAAACTGACTGCCGGAATCACAGTTGGTTCCGAACCAGATCCAGGATCAGAACCAGAACCAGTTCCTGGACCCCCAGTAGTTGTTTCAGGCGCTTTATTCCCATTCTTCAAGATCACTTCAGCATCCGCGGTCTGCTTCTCTTGTGCCGCTTTATTCGCAGCTGCTAATCTCGCTTTCTCGTCTTCCATCGCTTTAAGCGCAGCTGCCAGTTTCTTCTTGATCTCATCTAGCTTCTTCGCTTCCTCTTGTTTCTTCTTCAACTTTTCGGATTCAAGCTTTTGAAGCTCAATTAATTTTTGCTTTTCTTTCTCTGCATCAACACCCGCCGTTTTGTCCAACTCTTTGACTTTGTTCAAATCCAGCTTTCTATTTTCATCACTGATTTTTTTATTCGCTTCATCAATGATTTTATTCATATCATCTTTATCAATCTTTTTATCGGCAACCGCCTTTTTCGCGATATTGCCAATCAAGTTATCTAAATTTTGCTTCACTTTATCGAGCTCTGCCTGATCTTTGATAACTAAAGATGTCTGATCATCAACAAACTTGCCGTCTGCGATTTCCTTGGATTTCTTGGCAATGAAAGCATCATTTTCTTTATCAATCTCTGCTTTACTTTTAATTAGCTCTTGAATCACTTCAGGTGAAGCCTCTTCAATAAATTTATCAATATCTATAAATTCTACTTTCAAGGATAGATCTTTGGTTTCATCTCTGGAATCCATAGAGATTTGTTGGGTCGGATACAGATATGTAATTGAAAACGATTGTGTTGAATCAGCATTGGTTGTTACCGTAGAAGCCGAAACGTTCCCTGCGCCTACAGCCATTTTGATTTTGCCCGTGACTGGATCAACACCTACGAAAAACTGAGTGCCCCGTACGCCCATGACGGCCGTTGGCGTTTCAACTTCAAACTCGTCATTTGATCCAGCCAATGATTTGACCTTCACCCACATGGAGCCAGCCCACACTTTAAGCTTGGACTTTTTGCTGCCATCCGAAGAACTCAGATCAGATACGTTCACCTCGGAGTTAGCCCCAAGAGTAATCTCCGAATCCCCGTTGCTTAAGTTAAGCGTCACGCTTGAACCTTCGCCTGTATACACCGTATCCCCTTGATTAAGACTCATACTTTCGTAAGCATCGTAGGACTTGGATCCTCCGCCTTTTTTGATCGTAACATCCCCGGACAGCGAAGCTACAACAGCAACGCGAACAGTTTTGGCATCAACCGGTTTCACCAGCAAAACCGAAATCAAACTAAAAACGAGACAAAAACTTAAAAATAAAGATACAGATGATTTCTTGGATAGTTCCATACTAAATTCCTCCCTATGTTTCCCGGCTTACAGATTTCCGATAACTTCATAGACCGCAACCGGTTTTTCTTTTCCTTTGACTTTGATCTCACCTATGGATTCAATTTCGAACAGGTGCTTGACTCGCTCATACGTTTGTTCACTAATTAGAATCTGTCCTGGTTTGGCATTCGACTCCAAACGCGCTGACAAGTTGACGGTATCCCCGATAGCCGTGTAATCAAGCCTCAAATCCTCCGAACCGATATTCCCGACTACAGCAGGGCCGCTGTTGATCCCAAGACCAAACTTCACGCCAATGCCGTAGTTTTTGATCAATTTTTGCTCAAGAATATCAGCTTGCGACTTCATTTCAATCGCCGCACGAACGGCCATCTCCGGATGATTCTCATATTCAATCGGCGCGCCAAACATCGCCATAACACCATCACCAATGAACTTATCCAGTGTCCCATTGAACTTGAAAATAGCTTTCGTACAGACATCCAAATACTCATTCAACACCTGGATCACTTGCTCAGGCTCCAACTTTTCAGACATCGGTGTAAATCCTCGAATATCAACGAAAATAAGCGAGATATCTTTACGGCTTCCGCCCAGCTTCACATCTTCACCAGACTGGAGAAGTTCGTCCACGACAGTTTTGGAGACGAATCTTCCGAAAATGCCTGTCACACGGTTGCGTTCCTTGCGCTCCTCTAGATAATGGCTTACCAACGACCAGATATAAATGGTCACCAGCGCAAATTGCGGATAAACTAGCGGCGCGAACGTAGAGCCAGCAATATAGAAAAGAAGCCATACGCCACCGTAAACAATAAACATTCCCAAGAAGATAAAGAGCGCGGTCTTTCCTCTGAATCTCTCAAATAAGAAAAGGGCTAATAGAGAAACAAGCAAAATAATCCCCACGCCAACCGGCTTGCTTGCATCTTTGTAATATTTGCTCTCTAACAACGTTTGAATCATATTCGCATGAATTTCAATCCCAAACATTTTTACAGAACTAATTGGTGTCGGATACTCATCTTGCATAGCTGTAACAAATGGACCTACCAGTACAATGCTTCCTTCCAAAGGCAGAGGCTTTTTGCTATTCATAACATCAACAAAAGAAAGCAGCTCATAGCCTGTTGTCGCATCCACTTTCTGCCTTGGCAAGGTGAAAAATTCCGTGGTTACTTGATTTCGTTCATTCGTAGGCAAAATAATACTGCCTTGCTTCCATTGTCCTGTTGCATCGTCTCGTTTAACTTTGTTCTGTTCATCCAGCACGAGGTTGGCGAGCGCGACACTAAATGCAGGTATGTATGTTCCATTCTCATCCGGCAACCCAACGGGCAGCTTCCGAGCTTTGCCATCCTTATCAACAAACACATTAATATGCGCCATTTGCTGTCTATTGGTCGTTAAAGTGGGAGTGGGATAGTCGACTTTCTCAGGTATAAGATCACCTGCTTCTTGCTGCTTTGAGGGATAATTAATTTGCACAGGCATAATCACATTGTGATATTTAGCCAATACATCGGCTAACGCCTTATCGTCTGCGGGGTTTTTCGAAGGTTCCGCCAAAACAACGTCAATCCCGATCGCCGCGGCACCGGATTGTTCCAGCTTCTCAATTAATTGGGCATAGGTCGATCGATCCCATGGAAACTTCCCAATTGCTTTTAATGACTTTTCATCAATCTTGACAATTTTGATGCGATCCTCGGGCTGACGCTCATCAACTGACTTCGATTTTCGCAAACTATCTTGAAGCGGCCCTTCGACAAAATAAAACAAACCGCTCGAATTCACCGTGTAGAAATATGTCGACAACAGCATCAATAAGAGTCCCGCTGCCAAAGTTTGAATCCATTTCTTCTTACCCATAAGATCCTCCCTTTTGATTGCTAGCTTCATTGTAAGATGACGGGTAAGAAATGGCAATGAATTGTTACAAATAAATACAAATTGTAGCAAAAAAAGAGCCCAATCCCTTTGCAGGAATTGAGCTCTTTCGACATACTGTGAATGACTTCACTTCACATGATAGGAGTTTAATGATTAGCTAAAAGGTGCATCCGCAACTTTAATGGAATCCGTCGGACAGCCATCTTGTGCATCTTGTAGGTCATCAAATAGATCTTCAGGGATTTCAGTTACCCCTTTGTTTCCGTCTCCGTCAAAAATCACTTCTGCCAAACCTTCATCATCATAATCATAGATGTCTGGAGCTGTAGCTCCGCATGCGCCGCAAGCGATGCAAGTATCTTTATCAACAAATGTATACTTTGCCATGATTTCTACTCCTCCTCAAATTATCCTCATTGTAAAATATAATATAAATACGGACAAAGTTCAAACCTTAAAATAGATTCCCGCCAAAATAATGTTCGATAAAATTCGCAATACGTCCCACTTCATTTAAATTTATAGAAGGGATATGCGGATAATAGCTCTCAGCGTCTTCCAAATCCGTCACAATAGCAATAGGACTAGGCTCAAGATGATGAACGATTTCTCTTTGTTCTATTGTACGAAATAAAGCAATCTTTGGATGCTTTTCCTTTTTAAAACCTTCTACAAAAATAAAATCCATGTGCGAGTAAGCCGTTAACTGCTCCTCTAAACTTACATTACCCCTTTTCTCATACGTGTGAATCATGTTCGGGGATAGCGTAATCACGGCATCAGCTCCCGAGCCAACATAGATCGACGAATCCGCTCCCGCGGCTTCTTTATAATGTCCATGAGCATCATGTTTCATTACAGCAATTCGATAGCCGCGCTGCTTCATTTCAATCACCAATTTAGCAATCAACGTTGTTTTCCCGCTATTCGAATAACCAGCGAAGCCGATGCAATGCGCCATTCCCTATCACTTCTCCTCTTCCTTATGGAGCGGATTTTTTTTCAAATGATCCATCTGCAAGGAAGTGCCCCTGGCCTTATGATTTCGTATAAAAGCGGACGGATCATCACTCATCATCCCTGCGGTCAGAATCGCGCTTTCCCCAAATTTATCACGCAGCCCGTCCATAATTTTGTTCAAATGCTCTCGCCGCGGCTGCTTCTCATAATCAAACAAATCCAATTGAATGAAGGTTTCTTCCTTCATCGTTAAATTCTGCAAGGTAATGCCCAACAATCGTACTGGTTTGCCGTCATCCCACTGGTGATCATACAACTCACACGCTGTTTTATAAATATCATCCATATGCTCCGTTGCCGTCGGGAGTGTGACAGAACGCGTGATCGTCCTCATGTCAGGATCGCGAATCGTAATCTGGATCGTCAAGGCCATCAACTCCTGTTTGCGCAGCCTTCTCGCTACTTGATCAGCCAGATTGAGGAAAACACGATGAATTTCTATGCGGTCTGTGTAGTCTCGCGGCAGCGTCGTGGTGTGGCCAATCGATTTGCTTTGTTCTTGCTCCGGATTTACAAGAGATGGATCAATGCCATTCGCTGATCGTTTCAGATGAGCACCGAGAACTCCGAATTGCTTCGTCAATAACAACTCATCCGCAGACGCTAATTGGCCTAAAGTAAGAATACCGAGTTTCTCCAATTTATCAGCGGTCTTTTTACCTATGCCGTACAAATAATTGCAAGGTTTATCCCATAATACATACGGCACATCACGAATGCGAAGCACAGAAATCCCATTCGGCTTCTTCATATCAGAGCCCATCTTGGCAAGCAGCTTATTCGGCGCAACTCCGATCGAGCAGGGCAGCTTCAATTCCTTCATAATTCGGTTCTGAATGCTGTTTGCGATATCCATAGGCGTTCCAAACTGTTTGGAACCCGTTATATCCACAAAACATTCATCAATGGACATGGATTCCACCATAGGCGAATAACTATAAGCTATCTGCATGAATCGTCGGGAGAAATCGCGATACAATTCAAAGTCAGGTCGAATCAATATCAAATCCGGGCATATTTTCAGAGCTTGCCTAACCTGCATACCCGTTTTGATCCCCATTCCTCGCGCTGTATAAGATGAAGTAACAATTATTCCTTTGCGAAGTTCAACACTTCCAGCAACAGCAATGGGTTTGCCTTTATACAATTCAGGCTCAACGGCCTCATGGACAGAACAATAGAACGCATTCATATCAATATGCAAAATGACTCTACCTTGTTTGGGATAATGATGCCCCACTGTCACCATTTCACATTCCCTCCCATGCTCCAAGACGTTAGACCAGAGCCATTTTCAGCATACAAAAAAATATTGTTTCAAGCAAACGTATTTTTGCGTTATGATGTCCTTACCCATAATCTTATGGTATAATCGTAAATTATACATTAGCGCTTTAAAGCAAGCTTAGACACCAGCACATCTAACAACGAAGTCACTTTGCTAGCTTTTGAAGGAGGAACCCATGCCAACATCAGTCAAAATCTTCGACACCACACTACGAGACGGAACGCAAGGAGAAGGCATTAGCCTATCTGTCGAGGACAAAATCAAAATCGCCCGCAAGCTCGACGAGCTTGGGGTTCATTATATTGAAGGCGGATGGCCGGGCAGCAACAGCAAAGATATCGAATTCTTTGAGCGAGCTCGAGACATGAAGTTTACGAATGCCAAAATTACAGCCTTTGGCAGCACGCGGCGCAAGGATTCCATAGCTGCTGATGACATCAATTTGAACAGACTTGTTGAATCCGGCGCACAAGTGGCGACAATCTTCGGTAAGTCCTGGGATTTCCATGTCACGACTGCGATCCAAACGACTCTCGAAGAGAATCTGGCTATGATCTTTGATTCCGTGCAGTATCTGAAAAGCAAGGGTCTTGAAGTCATCTATGATGCCGAGCATTTCTTCGACGGATACAAGAACAATGCCGATTACGCTCTGCAAACGATCAAAAAAGCCCAGGACGCCGGGGCGGATTGGATTGTCCTATGTGATACTAATGGCGGTTCCTTGCCAGGGGAAGTCACAACCATTGTGACAACAGTGAAACAGCACATCTCCACACCTGTAGGCATACACGCCCATAACGATTGCGAATTGGGAGTTGCTAATAGTCTTGCCGCTGTGCAAGCCGGCGCAGGACAAGTTCAAGGTACGATTAATGGCTATGGCGAGCGCTGCGGCAACGCCAACCTTAGCTCCATCATCCCTAACCTTCAATTGAAACTTGGCTATCACGTCATCTCGGAAGATCAGTTGAAGTCGTTGACATCGGTATCCAGATATATCAGCGAAATCGCTAATATGCATATGCCAGTTAATCAACCCTATGTCGGCAATGCCGCATTTGCTCACAAAGGCGGTATCCATGTATCAGCGATCCTGAAAGATGCCAGCACTTATGAGCACACCAAGCCTGAATTGGTCGGCAACAAACAGCGTGTATTGGTGTCGGAGCTTGCAGGTCAGAGCAATGTATTGGTCAAAGCGCAAGAACTCAATTTGGATTTCAACAAGGATCCACAGAAAACCAAAGATGTCATTGAGCGGATCAAAGACCTCGAACACCAGGGCTACCAATTCGAAGGCGCAGATGCCACTTTAGAATTGCTGCTGCGTGAAGCGTTTGAAGGACTTGAAGAGATATTCACGCTTGAATCCTTCAAAATGCTCGTCGAAAAATCTGCCCATCACTCGGTTGTTTCCGAAGCCATCGTGAAAGTGAAAGTGCATGGCGAGACCATCTATACGGCCGCCGAAGGCAATGGCCCGGTCAACGCGCTTGATAACGCTTTGCGCAAAGCGTTGATTCAGTACTATCCGGACATCAAAAATGTCCATCTGTCCGACTACAAAGTGCGCGTCCTCGACGAGAAAGACGCAACAGCCGGTAAAGTTCGCGTCTTGATGGAATCGACGGATTTCAAAACATCCTGGAACACACTAGGTGTGTCCAGCAATATTATTGAAGCCAGTTGGTATGCACTGGTTGACAGCTTGCGCTATGCCTTGATCAGCAGACAGCGCATTGAGCCAACGATCAAAGAAAAAAATGAGCAACTCGGCTTAGTGAACCACTAAGTTTGCCAACCAAAAAGCTGCAAGATCGAGCCACTAGGGCCGACTTGCAGCTTTTTTATCATCCTTTGATCAGGCCGGCTATTTTCTTATCCAAATCCTTGGCGGATAGGACATGAATCACCTCGCGAACGACCCCGTTCTTATCAATCAGGAAGCTGGTTGGTATTGCTACAACACGGTAATTCTCAGCGTTGGTCCCTTTCTTATCCAATAAAACGGGAAACGGAAATTGATAAGTTTCAACGAATTTCTTGATATTCTCCATTTTATCCCCAGGCGTCACATTCACGGCGTAGAGATCGAATTGCCCTTGATATTTGTTATATACATCCACCAAATCCGGTGCCTCTTCTTCACAAGGTCCACACCAAGAGGCCCAGAAATTGACCAATAACGGTTTCTCTCTTTCCCCGCCAATTGTGTACTCCTTGCCGTCGAGTCCCTGCAAAGTAAACGAAGGCGCCAGGAAATTCACCTGCGGCGCTTGTTCAGTCGGCATCAGTGTTTGTTTATTTTCACGCTGCACATTTTGATAAATCGCAATGCCTGCCAATAGAAGAACCAGCGCAATAACGATACCATTTTTTTTCAAAAGCTTGCTCACCTCCACGATATCTATATTATCCCCAATTCCACAGAAATTCCAACATCGAGCTTGTGAACAAAGTATGCTTTCTCCAAAACTGGGAAAAGTAAACCTACCTCAAGCACGGAAAGGATACCTCATGGATAAGAATAAAGAAGCAATCAAGGGTTCAATCTGGGCCTACATCGCGATCGCCACGATTCCACTCGTCCTTGTCTTAGGCAATTCCATGCTCGTCCCTATCTTACCTGACATGCAGGAGAAGATGGGGATCACACGCTTCCAGAGTTCACTCGTCATCACCTTATTTTCCATTGCTGCCGGACTTATTATCCCCGTCTCAGGGTATTTATCCGACCGCTTCACACGCAAAGCCGTCATCATCCCTTCGCTCATTGTTTATGGCGCCGCAGGCGTTCTAGCAGGGTTTGCTGCGGTTTGGAATTCGTACCCTATCCTTATTACTGCCAGAGCGATCCAAGGCTTAGGAGCGGCTGGTACAGCCCCTATCGCAATGGCTTTAGTTGGCGACCTATATAAGGGAGGACAAGCCAGCAAAGCATTGGGGCTTATCGAAGCATCCAACGGAACAGGCAAAGTCGTAAGCCCCATTATCGGCTCCTTGCTCGCCTTGATCACTTGGTATGCACCTTTTTTCGCATTCCCAATATTTTGCGTGCTGGCCTTGCTCGCTGTCATCTTCCTAATTAAAGAACCCCCAAGAGAGCAGAAAGCCGATCCGCTTCGTGTTTATTTAGGGCAGATCCGGGATATCCTGCAGCAAAAAGGGCGTTGGCTCATCCCTGCGTTTTTCGCGGGTTCCATCACCCTTTTTATTCTGTTTGGTGTGCTCTTTTATCTCTCGCAAATCTTAGAGGAAGCACCTTACCATATTGAAGGCGTTCGCAAAGGACTTATTCTCGCAATCCCGCTTCTCGGCATGGTCATTACCTCTTATACCACCGGGGCCAAAATCAAACAAAACGGAACACTCATGCGTTGGTTGATGAATATCGGACTCATCCTCATGACCGCGGCGTTAGCTTTAGCCATTTTCTTAAACTCAAATCTCTATGTCTTCATTGGATTGCTAACACTCAGCGGCATTGGTACAGGCCTTCTGCTGCCGTGTTTGAATACACTCATTACCGGCTCCGTGGAACGCAATCAACGCGGGATGATCACTTCCTTATACAATAGCCTCCGTTTCATTGGCGTTGCTTTCGGCCCGCCTTTGTTCGGATGGCTGATGTCCATCTCCCACAAAACAATTTTTACCACCGTCTCCTGCATGGCCCTCTTGATGCTTATACTCGTCTTTTTTTGCATTAAGCCAAGTGGGGATATGCCTGAGAAATCGTGATATACTTACTTTCATCCGATCACGATTCAAGATGGCGAGGTGCAGTTAGAACATGATTGTTCACATCCCTGACAAACTCTATCATGGTATCATTAAGCACTCCCTTAGGCAGCAGCCCGAAGAAGCATGCGGCTTCATTCTTGGCTCTCCAATGCCTTCCAGAGGGGCGAACATTCACGCCATCTCATTCGTTCCAATGCGAAATATCTCTTCGCACCCTCTAACTCATTTTGAGATGCATCCTGCTGAAATGATTCCTTATCTAACCGATAAACAGCAGCCAATTGTCGGTATCTTCCATTCCCACCCAACCGCTCCGCCCCTTCCTTCTCAAAGGGATCTTCAAACCCTCTGGCACGACATCCCAACCCATTGGATCCTGTCGCTGCAAAAGCCTCATTTTCCGGAATTGCAAATTTACGAAACAAAAAAAGCCACTCCTTCTACCTATCACAAACTTTCGTTTGTCATTGGTTAGTGATGGCTTAACAACGCATATAAATCACCCAATGTATCTACATTTCTCGATTTGATTTCCTCCATGAACCTGGACCACAACTCAGCTGTCATCAAAGAATCCTCAAGTGCATGGTGACGCGTAGTCACTGGGATTTCATAGGCATGAAGCAGAGAATCCAAACTCAAGTTCTTTCTTTTTGGCATGAGCCATTTGGCGATCATCATCGTATCAAGAACTCGGTGCGATAAACTCACTTTGGAAGTTCGCCAGAGCGCGGAATTCAAGAAATTTTTATCGTGGCCAGTTGCATGAGCAACCAATATTCTTTGTTGGACAAACTCCAAGAAGTCGCTCAAAACGACGATTAAGTCGGGAGCTTCAGCCGCCATTTCATTCGTAATCCCAGTTAACTTGACGATCTCTTCGGGTATCTTGCGCTTAGGATTCACCATACTGTAGAACGCGCTGTCTCGCTGCACTTCGCCGCCAATGACTGACACGCCACCGAATGAAATAATCTCATCACCGTTGTAAGGCGAAAATCCTGTCGTTTCCAAATCAAAAACGACGATTTCCATTGAATGCAGCGGTATCTCGAATAAGGAATCCTTCCGCTGCTCCTTCAGCATCGAACGTATAAAAGCCATCTGCTGCGCACTTTGCACATCAAACATCGACGTAAGGGCCGGTGTAAGCCCACCCATTTTATACAAATGCCACATTCGGCCAGCTGGACGCATATCTTTCATACCGAACTCTCCCTCCCAACACATTGAACCCCAAAACCCGATAGATCTAACCTTTTTCTCTGTCTTTGTGTGAAACGATCGACTTTTTGACATACTTTTGCAATTCAATACCTGTACGCAAACAATCTTTCAACTGCTGCTTAATTTCTTTGGTTAGTTGTTCGGCCCCCAACTTGCCGCGGGTCGTATACATCTCATTTTCAACTTGATAGCGCGTCAAATCTCTCAATTTAAGCGCGATAGCGAACGCTTCCTGCCATTCATCAGCCAATGTCTCAGGAATATGCCCCTGCTCCTTCAGTTCCCTAATCCGGTCCACCGTTGATGAACTTTGGATCCCAGCCTGAATAGCCAACAAGCGAACCCCATTCACAATGGGGATATAAGCGCCATACTTGATATCGAAACCGCCTGCATCTTCGCCATAACGTTCTGTGATGAGATGTCCGAACAAACCTAGCGAGATTTTGTGATGAAGCGTATTGGATAAGAGGTCATTTAATATCGCAGGGTGCTCTTCCACATACGCAAGAAAACCATTCTTGAGTTTATCAACCAAATCTTGTGATCCATAAATGCAGCGCATATCCGCCAAAATAAGCAAATAGCGAACATTTTCCCATTCAGGTTCCTTAAACCAGTCCAGCAGCATCTCCATATAGGCGCTATAAGGCTTTCGCCACTGTTTATTACTCGAGATGACATTCCCCTCACAAGGCGGATAACCTAGCATATCCAGACCACGAAGAATACAATCCACAAGCTTGCTAAAATAGGCATCCAATTCTTCTTCCGTTTGATGTTCGCTCGCTTCATAAATGAGCCCATTGTCTTGGTCGCTCCAAAGCGTTTGTTCCCTTCTGCCCCCGCTGCCAAATAAGATAAACGCATAAGGAACAGGAGGTTTCCCAAAACCTTCATCCTCCAATATGTGTTCCGCAAGTTCGATCGTTCTTTGAATTAAGCAGTCATGGATCTTATTGATTTGGCGTCCTAGTTCGGGAGAATAAGAGAAAAGGAGATGCTCCCGAAACATCTCATGCACCTGATCTCTGGTTATTCGCATCTCATCAAATTGTTCAGATTGATAGATACGTTCCAGGATCTGTTCCATTGAGAGATGATTCATGTTGCATCCCCTTTGCTCTAGTAGAAAGTTATGTGGTCGTTATTAAACGGACACGCCGTTTTGAGCTGCTTTTTTCATTTGTTCTGGGTAACCATATGAACCATGTTCAGACAGATCCAGACCGATAATTTCTTCTTCTTCTGTAACACGAAGGCCAACAGTTGCTTTAAGAATACCTAAGATAATGAAGGAAAGAACAAGAACGAAAGCCAGCGCACCGAATACGCCTAACGCTTGAATGCCCAATTGGTGTACGCCACCGCCATAGAACAAGCCTGCACCGCCGACGCCAACTTTGGCAGAAAGTTCAGGTGTAGCGAACAAACCAGTGGAAAGGGTACCCCAGATACCAGCAATCCCATGCACAGAGAACGCGTAGATCGGATCGTCGATTCCAGCTCTTTCGAACCATTGTGCTGTGAAGAAAGTAACAATACCTGCAACTGCACCAATAACGATAGCGGCCCATGTATCTACGAACGCACAAGCTGCTGTAATCGCAACGAGTGCTGCAAGAACACCGTTCAACATGCTAGGAATATCCGCTTTACCAAAGTACATCCAGGAAATAACCAGGGCCGCAACACCGCCTGCCGCAGCAGCCATGTTCGTTGTCAGAGCGATATAACCGAAGAATCCGTCGCCCATAGCACTGAGTGTGCTGCCTGGGTTGAAACCGAACCAACCGATCCAAAGAATGATAACACCTAGAACAGACAATACTTGGTTGTGACCGGGAATCAAGTTTGGCGTTTTATCTTTATTATATTTGCCAATACGTGGTTTTAACAAGATTGTTGCTACTAACGCTGCGGTCGCACCTTGTAAGTGAACAACCGTGGAACCTGCGAAATCTTGCATACCCAATTTGCTCAACCAGCCGCCGCCCCATACCCAGTGAGCTACGATCGGATAAATCACGACTGTGAATAGAATACCGAAGATGAAGTAAACCGGAAGCTTCGCTCTTTCAGCAAATCCACCCCACGCAATCGCCAGGGAGACACCTGCGAAAGCTAATTGGAACAAGAATTTGATGCCGATTGGCACATCAGAGGCAGACAAGGAACCGAATGCCGCGCTAGCTTGATCTTCAAGCCCTGTTACGAAGAAGCCTGTTGTTCCGAAGAAAGCATTGCCGTCACCGAAGGCGAAACCGAAGCCGACAGCCCAGAAGGCAATGGCGCATAATCCAAAAGTTAAAATTGTTTTACCGGCTACGTGACCGGCATTTTTCATTCTAGTTGACCCCGCTTCTAATAAAGCAAATCCAGCTTGCATAAAGATAACCAAAATTGCAGCTAACATGACCCAAACAGCATCGATTGCACTTTGAAGTTGGGGTATTGTCGCTTCTTCTGCAGCAAACGCGAGAGTAGGGAACAATAATGCCATAACGCCGAAAGCTAACAACAACTTCTTAACCATACGACCACTTCCTTTAATGTTAGATTAAGTAACATATAATGAAACTCTTAATGTCATTATATACAGGTTATTTGGGTTTGACAATAGGATTTTCGCTAAAAAAATGAAAAAAGCGAAAAATAACCTGACATGGAACAGGCATAATTCGTGTTTTCGCTCATAGCAAGCCTATTATGTTAGGAAATCACTTAAATGTTCATGTCAGCTTTCACAAGTATGACGTTTGACTGTACGGTTTGTAATCAGGTATCATTACTATAAGAAGGAAGTCGTACATATCATTGGAGTAGAGGTGAACTTAGTATGGGGAATGAGAAACTTTATAAAATCGGAGAACTCGCCAAACTTGCCGATGTCAGTTCTCGAACCATTGATTACTACACCAAGTTGAAATTAATTGAGCCCGAGAAAAGATCAGATACCAACTACCGTCTTTATAGTGATGAAACTTTGAATCGACTCAAACGTATTGAAACCATGAAGAACGAGAAATATACCTTAGAGGAAATCAGAACGAATCTTCAACAGTGGAGTAAGGTCTCTCCCGATGATACCGTGAGAGATAAACTGACATCCATTCAACTTCATCTTGAACAGTTAATGAAGGAAGCCAAAGAACTCGGGCCTATTATCAATCAATTGAAGCCCAATCAAATGAAAAAGCTCTACCGTATCCTTACACAACCCACTGCTGCTTGTATTGAAGCATTAATTGTTCTTCTAGGTAAAAATCCGTTCTCATAACGAATTACGGAGGCGTATATTATGTTCTTTCATCCCATGGATTTTCTCATTATTATTGCATTCGTGCTTTCGATGTGGGCTTCTTTCCGGGTCAGAGGCACATTCAACAAATGGTCTAGCGTTCCTGTCTACTCAGGCATGACAGGCGCCCAAGCTGCCAGACGCATGCTAGATGCCAATGGATTGTATGATGTACCCGTTGAAGCGGTGCGAGGGACGCTCACCGACCATTACGACCCTTTATCCCGTGTTGTCCGGTTATCTGAACCTGTTTATTACGAAAGCTCCATATCGGCCGTCTCTGTTGCCTGTCATGAAGTCGGGCACGCGATCCAGCACAAAGTCCATTACCCTATGCTCGTCGCTAGACATTATATGTTCCCGGTCGTCAATTTCGCATCGGGAGTAGCCCCTATACTGATCATAGCGGGTTTTATCTTCCAACAGATCCCTTGGCTGCTTGGCGTGGGCATCCTTTTCTTCGCAGCTGCCGTGGCATTCCAATTGGTTACCTTGCCCGTAGAATTCAACGCCAGCTCCAGAGCCCGTGATTTAATGGTTGCCGAAGGGTTCATCTCTAATGAAGAAGAACGTGGCGTAGCCAAGGTGTTGAACGCAGCCGCGCTTACGTATGTTGCTGCAGCTCTGATCTCCGTCCTTGAGCTCCTGAAGTATATAATGATATTTAGCGGTCGCAACAATAATGATTAACACAAAAAAAGCTCTCCTCGTGTCGTGCCCATGCACACACCAAGAGAGCTTTTCTATTGGAAATATTCGTAAAGAAACCGTCTGAACACTTCTGCCACCAACGGCAGCTTTTCACCTTTGCGGCAAATCAACCCTACCGTTCTGGTAACCTGAGGATCCGTGACACGGATTTTCGTCGGCTGCATTTGCCCGCCTTCTATTAAAGCCATCGACGGCAGCAAACTCACCCCCATCCCCGCGGCCACAAGGCCTCGAATCGTATCCGTCTCTTCACCTTCGAATTCAATCTTTGGAACGAAGCCCGCTTTCAAGCAAGCTTCCATCACAATTGCGCGAAGGGTATATTCTTCACTGAACATAACGAAGGACTCGTGCTTCAACTGTTCTAATCGTATCGACGTATACTCAGCAAGGATATGATTAGAAGGAATAATGGCATAGAGTTCTTCAGTAAGCAATATTTCTCCTGTTACATGCTCATGTGACTCCGGGAATGGCGAAATGAACGCCAAATCAATCTCTCCGCGAGTTACGTCGCGTATTAACGAGGCATACGTCCCCTGCCGCAGCCTAAATTTCACGTTGGGGTGATCTTTCTTGAAGGAAGCCACAACAGCAGGAAGCAAGTTGATGACCAAGCTGTGGGGAAAGCCAATACGAATCTCTCCTGCTTCCGGATCGAGGAATTCATGCATTTCACCAACGGCACGTTCCAAATCGGTTAATATCCCTTCAATTCGACTCAGAAATAAATGGCCTACAGAAGTCAGATGAAGGTTGCGACCTTTTTGCACAAATAAATTTACACCCAACTCTTCTTCCAGCAAATGAATTTGCCTGCTTACCGCAGATTGAGCCACATGCATCTCTTCTGCCGCTTGGGTAACATGCTGTTTTCTAGCCACTTTCACAAAGTATTGCAATTGTCTTAATTCCACTTGATGAATCCTCCGACTTTTCTTACAATCTCATGATGCTTGTAAACTGCTATCCGCATTTAAATTATAGCTTCGCGGCAACGATTGGACAACCTAAGATCAAAAAGCTTATAATAAGTAAGTTGTTAATTTGCATGGAAAATAAAGGAGGAACTGTTCAAATGGCTCAAGAACGCACTGGTGTGGCTACCTTTAAAAGCAATCCAATTACTTTGGTAGGACCCGAAATCAAAGTTGGTGACAAAGCGCCAAACTTCACAGTAAACAAAGATTTGATGACGCAAGTTACTCTTGCTGACTATGCCGGCAAAGTAAAATTAATCAGCGTTGTTCCTTCCCTAGATACAGGCGTTTGTGATGCACAAACTCGTCGTTTCAATGAAGAAGCAGCTGGCCTTGGCGACAATGTGGCTGTTCTTACAGTCAGCGTGGATCTTCCTTTCGCACAATCCCGCTGGTGCGGTGCTGCTGGAATCGACAAAGTCGTAACTTTGTCTGACTACAAATCAAAATCCTTCGGCGAAGCTTACGGTGTTTTGATCAAAGAACTTCAACTGGATATGCGCTCCATCTTCGTTATCGATGCTAACGATACCGTTCAATACGTTGAGTATCTTGGCGAAATGACATCTCACCCTAACTACGAAGCGGCTGTTGAAGCTGTTAAAAAATTAGTATAATAGACATAAATAAAACAGCAAGGAGGCCTAGCTTCCCTGCTGTTTTTATTATCCTTCAATCTTATATGAAGCTAGCTTGCGATCTAATTGTTTATAAATATCTATAATGGTGCGATAATTGGAACCCAGATCCCCCATGGAGCCTCGGGAAGCCGAATAAATATCTACCGCTGTTTTTACCGGATTAATGCCAAATAGTGTTAAAGTAACGTCTTGCGTTCGACCCGTCATTGTTTTGCGTTCTGCTAGAATTTCACCAACATTTTGAACTTCGTGAAGAAGCTTATAACCTGGTGTCTTCTTTAAAACAGCAGTAACTTCTTCCCATACTTGTTCTTTAGGAAGCTTATAGTACCTTGTTTTCAGCAAAGGATCTTTGGCTTTATCTCCGGTCGTTTCATGACTGCGAAGTAATCCTATTAAAGTTCTCTTAAGCAAAAGCCTTTTCCCCCTTCAATGAAGTGCATCTAGACCACATGCCATTTCTACACTGCTCTCTATCTTACCATTGTTTAGGCGTAAGAAAAAGAGGGAAAATGAAATCAGGGGGAATTCAGCTATTTTATTAACCAAAAAAAGTGCTGTACAACAAGTAAGCATTCAAGCCAGCTATCACGACTGCAACTATCCAACTTAAGATAACCATCCATTTGGGGGTCACGAGAACACCCATTTTTTTGCGGTCCGAAGTAAACTTAACAAGCGGAATTACGGCAAAAGATAACTGCAAGGAAAGAATTACTTGGCTTAGAACAAGCAGATCAGTCGCACCGCTTTCCCCATAAATGCCAATAACAATGACCGCAGGGACAATCGCAATCATCCTTGTAATCAATCTACGCAGCCAAGGCGACAAGCGAATATTCAGAAAACCTTCCATAACGATCTGACCGGCTAATGTCCCTGTTAGCGTAGAGTTTTGACCAGATGCCAAAAGCGCCACTGCAAAGAGAATACTCGCTGCGCCTGTTCCAAGCATCGGCCCGAGAAGGTGATACGCATCTTGAATTTCGGCCACTTCTTTACCCGCTGAATGGAACGCTGCCGCGGACAAGATCAGTATCGCAGCATTCACGAACAAAGCAAGCATTAAGGCTATCGTCGTATCAATCGTTGAAAATTTAATTGCTTCGCGTTTGCCCTCAATTGTTGGCTCAATTTTACGAGTTTGCACAATGGAGGAATGGAGGTATAAATTATGCGGCATAACGGTTGCCCCCAGAATACCTAGGGCAATATATAACATCGCCGGATTCGATACAATCTCTGTTTTAGGAATAAAACCGGCTGCTACCGCTGCAAAGTCAGGTCTTGAGAAGATGAGTTCCATGACGAAACAGATTGTAATCAATGCCATCAAGCTAATAACCATAGCTTCAATATAGCGAAAACCTTTTTTCTGCAGCAGAAGAACCAATAAGACATCTATCGAAGTAAGAATAACGCCGTATATTAGCGGCATGCCAAACAATAAATTCAATGCGATAGCCGCCCCAATTACTTCCGCCAAATCGCAAGCCGCAATGGCGATTTCACATAACAACCAAAGGGCAAAGGAGACAGGCTTACTATAATGATCCCTGCACGCTTGCGCTAAATCCCTGCCAGTAACAATACCAAGGCGTCCAGACAAAGCTTGCAGGAGAATAGCCATTAGATTAGAAATTAAAATAACAGACAACAAGGTATATCCAAATTGAGATCCACCAGCCAAATCGGTTGCCCAGTTTCCTGGATCCATATACCCAACCGCTACGAGGTAGCCGGGACCGATGAAGGCGAGCAATTTGCGAAAAAATCCTGCTTTCTTAGGCACGTTCATGCTTTGATGAACTTCTGGCAGGCTCGGCATAGAAGACTTACTTTTCCATCCACTTTGCTCCTGCTCTGGTTTCTTATAGGCTGCTTCCATATCTTTTCCTTCTTTCGCGAGACCAATAATGTTGTACTAAGGAAACTTATCTAGTTGAATTATACTACATAATGTTATTCTATGCTATAGGTAAACAGTTATGTGCATATGAAATAGTTTTTACCATGGGAAAAATTTATGAGGAGATACCCATTATGCGAATTCGACCTGTTGTGACTGATTCCGATTTGAACCAAGCTTACGAAATAGAACGAAGCGTTTATACGAAGGAGGCCGCCGCTAGCCTTGAAGCCTTTCTACTACGAAAAGAAGCTTTCGGAGCTTATTTCCTTGTCGCCGAGATGGCTGACATTGAAACCGTGCCTACCATCATTGGCGTAACCAACGGAATAAAGCTTAATCACATTGATTTGGCAGATGAAAGTATTAAGCAAAGTATTCAATCTGCCGCGAATGGTTCCTATTGGTGTATCCTAACCATTGCCGTCCACCCCTTGCACCAAAGACAAGGCGTTGCTACCGCTCTGCTCCAACACATCATTCGAATTGCTCAGAGTGATCACCTGAAGGGCATTGTCTTGATGTGTGAAGAGCACTTAATTCCTTTCTATGAAAAGCACGGCTTTCATTATATTGCTCCCTCCAAATCTGAACATGGCGGTATCCAGTGGCATGAGATGCATCTCATCTGGAATTAATTCCGACAAATAATTCAAGCTCCAAGAAGGATTTTATTCAATTTGTGCGAATATAATTAGTTAAATATCTTTGTATATTTATTAAACAAACAAAGATGAATGAGTGTTTTATACAAAAACTTATAAAGGGTGAATTCGCGTGTCCTATTTTTTGGGTTTGGATTTAGGGACTTCTGCTATCAAATGTATACTTGTCGATAACAACGGACTTGTGATTGGCAGTCATAATGTTGAGTATCCACTTCAACAGCCGCATCCCGGCTGGGCCGAGCAGGAGCCTGAGGATTGGTGGAATGCCACCATCGAAGGTATTCGGGCTCTGCTAGCCAAAACCAACACCGCGGGCGACGCTGTCGCGGGGATTGGCTTCTCCGGCCAGATGCATGGGTCGGTTTTCTTGGATGAAGCGCAGCAGGTCATCCGGCCTGCGCTGCTCTGGTGCGACCAGCGCACGGCGGAACAGTGCGCTTACATCGAGTCGACCGTCGGCGCTGCCGAGCTCGGTCGACTGACAGGCAATCGGGCGCTGACCGGCTTCACGGCGCCCAAGGTCATTTGGCTCCGGCAGCATGAGCCGGAGAACTACAGCCGCGTGCGGCATCTGCTCCTGCCGAAAGACTACGTCAGGCTGCGCCTGACAGGGGCATTCGGCATGGATGTGGCCGACGCCAGCGGCACACTGCTGCTCGATGTGGCCAATCGCAGCTGGTCACAAACCGTCGCTGAGCGGCTTGCGATCCCGCTCGAATGGCTGCCGCCGCTCTTCGAGTCCGGCGACGTAGCCGGGCACCTGCTGCCGGAAGCAGCCAGCCTGACCGGCCTTGCCGCCGGCACGCCTATCGTTGCCGGCGGCGGCGACCAAGCCTGCGGCGCCGTTGGTGTCGGCGTCGTGCGCCAAGGCATTGCCTCGGTGGCGCTCGGCACGTCCGGTGTCGTCTTCGTCCATGACGACACCTACCAAGTCGATGAAGCTTTCCGGCTTCATTCGTTCTGTCACGGTGTGCCCGGCAAATGGCACCGCATGGGCGTTATGCTGGCCGCAGGCGGCTCCTTCCAGTGGTGGCGCAACCACTTCGCGCACGAAGAGCAGGAGCGCGCGCAGCAAGAAGACACAGACGTCTACGAAATACTGACGTCTGAAGCAGCCACAGCTCCCCTGGGAAGCGAAGGCCTCTTGTTCTTGCCTTATCTATCCGGGGAGCGCACGCCACACCCTGATCCTAAGGCACGCGGCGCCTTCATAGGTCTAAACCTTCGCCACGAGAAAGCCCATCTGACTCGTGCCGTCCTAGAAGGCATCACCTTCGGCCTGCGCGACTCCCTTCAGCTCATTCGTGAATCGGGTATCGAGGTATCCGAACTCCGTGTGAGTGGCGGAGGCGCCAGGAGCCCCTTCTGGCGTCAAATGATCGCTGACATTTTCGGAATTTCTGTCGTCACAGTCAATTCAACAGACGGCCCTGCCTATGGCGCTGCTATTATGGCTGCTTCCGGCGTGCTGCAGGAAGACATCACCGCGCTATGCGAGAGATGGATTCGCATTACGGATCGCATTGAACCTAATGCTGAGAATCATAAGCAATATGAAGCCTATTACAACATATATCGCAGCCTTTATGGCACTCTCCAGCATACTTTTCACCAGTTAAGCGACTTAGCTGGACATTAGTTTGCCTTTCAACTAAGGAAATCTTCCGAAAAGTTATTGCGAAAAGGAACTATGGTCCTCTATTCGATTCAATTCGAACGAATTCCAAGCTGAAAGGGAACTACGTTCCCTTATTCCCCTATTTAAAGGTGAAATACCAGTAAAATAGGCAAATTAACGTATCGTAGTTCCGTCTATCCAGCCAAATGGCTGTTTGGATGATTAATAAGGGAACATAGTTCCCTTTGCATCCGTATTCAAGTATCCGCCAGTCGGATTGCGTTAATCCTGCCGAGCACTATTCCGACTCATATTGAATCCAGCCACCTACAGGTTGTTCGAGTCATGGAGTTGTCCGGAGTTGCTCGAAGTTGTTTGGAGTTGCTTGGAGTCACTTGGAGTTGCTTGAAGTCACATCGAGTCACATCGAGTCACTTCGAGTTACTTGAAGTTGCTTGAAGTCACTTGAAGTTGCTTGAAGTCACTTGGAGTCACTTGGAGTCACTTGGAGTCACTTGGAGTCACTTGAAGTCACTTGAAGTCACTTGAAGTCACTTGGAGTCACCACGAGTTACTGCGAATCACAAATAGTCACTTTCAAGCTCCTCCTAGCTAATCGCACAGCCCCAACCTTCATGCTCACAGCCACAATATTCAATGGAGATTGGGCTTCTCACACCTCAGTACCCAAAAAAGCCTCGAATCCACTTCATGGATTCGAGGCTTTCGTAATTAATTTTTTGCATGGAGCAAAATAGGCACAAAAAAACCCGCCTATGCCGTCCGGTTTTGGTGCTTCAAACCCGCTCTCGCAGGTGGGTGTCCGCAGAGGTGTATTTGAGGTCCCCTTTCGAGGGCATGTCAGCCACACTTCAATGTAGGTCTCCCTAGAAACAGTCATTGGTTTAAAACAACTTAAAACCGTTACGAACATCGCAGGATTCTTTTGTAGTTCTTATTATAGTGCCCTACCGGCTGATAATCAACTGGCAGGATTATTCTTTATTCTTTTCATTCTCATCTTTTTTATGCAAGCTAATTTCAATCGGCTCGTCACCATTATCTGAATCACTTTGTTCTTTTTCTTTTTCTGCTTCAGCTTCCGCCTCAGCGAGCCGCTGCTGTTCTTTCTCTTCAAGCGCTTGCTGCTTCGTTTGCAGCTTCGTGAAGCTCCGGTTGAACTGCCAGAAAGAGAATGTCGCCATGATGCTTCCCATAAAGAAAACAACCAGGAAGAAATTAAACTTAGTCAAACAAATGTAGAAAATAACACCATTGCAAATCAATAAAACAATTGAGTTGATGGGATTGCCTATGGTAATCAAAATTGAATTCTTTAGAATTTGGAAAATTTTCATGTGCAGATGCACCATTATAGAAAAGAAATTAAACAAGGAAATGATGATAATAACCGTAAAAGCAATAAACAATATGGCTAGTACCCTAAGTGAGCTCCCTTGTTTTAAGTAGAAGAAATAATTGACAGCAATAACCACGAAAATGATGACAAAGAAAATACCGCCAACCATGCTTTGCAGGTAATTTTCTTTGTAGCTGCGGAAGAACGTTTTTAATAAGGGAACATCCTCTTCCCCAGTAACCCATTTCCTAGCTACAGCGAACATGGCAGAGGTTGCGGGAAACAAAGTAAACGGTGCCAAAATAGCAAGTATTGGCAACATGGACTTCAAAGCATCTGGTGACGGACTCACCAAACCCATAAATGCAAAAAAGAAAACCGGAATCGAACATATCAGCCACAACAGATTGATTACCGATAGACGCATAATCCATTCTGATATTCTGTATAGCCCTCCCATAACACCTCTAAACTCCAAAACCGCTTCCTCCTTAGCGTTTCCTTCAGGAAACTTTCTACGTTGATTATCTACG